>NZ_CP192513.1:0-655000 GCF_050613165.1 Streptomyces sp. P6-2-1
GCGTCACGGCGGTGCCCGGTCGGGCGGTGGATCGCCGCGCAGCGCCGCACGCGCCGTGAGGGCACTCTCAGCGCGCACCGCGTCGAACTGCTCGATGCGGAGGGCATGGTGTGGGAGCCGCGCGAGGAGGAGTGGGAACGCACCCTCGCGCGGGCTTCGCTCCTATCGGACGGCGTACGGGCACCTCGCCCTCGCGACGGCGCGAGACCTGGGGCGAAGGCGAGGGCGAGGACGTCGTACGCGTCGGGGACCTGATGGCGAACCTGCGCCGCGCGGGCGGGCTCGGGAAGGACGAGGAGCGGGCCGCCGCGCGCGCGGCGCAGCTGAGGGCCGTCGACGCGGACGGGGCTTGCCCCTGGCCGCTGGACTGGCAGCGCTGCTATCGACAGCTCGTGCTCCTGGCCGCCGACGAACCCGACGGACGCGCGCCCCAGATCGCGCCCGGGGTCCGCATCGACGGCGACGACCTCGGCTCATGGGTCGCGCGGCAGCAAGAGCCGCGGGTGTGGGCGAAGCTCAGCCCCGAGCAGCGGACACGACTCGAAGCGCTCGGACTCCGGCCCGCCGAGACGGCCCCGGGGCGGGGCGTGCAGGGCACGGGGACGGCGGGGAGCGGGAAGCGGACAGCGACGGCGCGAGCGGCCTTCCGGCGCGGTCTCGCGGCGCCGCTCGCGCAATGGGTCGAACTGGAAGGCACGGAGCGGCCCGTACCCCGCAAGCATGTCGAGACCGTCAGCGTGGACGGCGAGGACGTCGACGTACGCCTCGGCGTATGGATCTCGAACACCAAGAACCGCTTCGACGGACTGAGCGACGACGAACGCGCGCAGCTCGTCGCACTCGGCATCCCTGGGCCACGTGACCGGTGGACGGGTACGACGGCCGGCTGGTACTGCCTCACGGAGGCGTACGCCGAGTGGCTCGGCTCCCCTCGCTGGCTCTGCCTCGCAGGAAACCACCGCGCCCTCGGCGACGCGCGGGCCTTACTTGAACGACTTAGGGAGATGGCAAACGGCAAGGGGATGACGTTCACTCCCACCCGTTAGAGGGACTTGATCGTCAACTTGCTGGTTGGCATTGGATGCGGATCCCGGAGCGCGAGGTCTCGGCGAAGCAGTGTTCACTCGGGCCGAGATGTCAGACTCGCGCACTAGGGTGGATCGTTCGATAGGCGAGGCATGCCGGAACGGTTCCGTCTTCGGTCCGGATGTGCCCGGCGAGGAAGCTGGTGGTGCAGTGCGGATCCGTGCTGAGAAGCAGAACAACCCGGTGGCTGACGAGGTCAGCGCCTTGATCGCTGTCACCCGGCCGATCATCGCCGGGGTCTACCACTCGATCAGTCAGGACATGCTCAGCGCCATCGGGCCGCGGGAGAACATACAGCTCAAGGTCCTTGGCAAGATCAGGAGCAAGGGAGACGGCGACACCGGGATCGCGTTCGAATACGCGGTGCATGACGCAGTAGCAGCCGGGGTTCCAGTTGTTGTGGAACGCGTGGCGGATGCCCTGGGGCGGTGCAGGATCAACCGAGGCGACCCGTCGTCGATCCTCTTCGCCATCGAGAAGAGTGGCTCTCAGCAGTTGATCTCCACCGAGATCGACCTGATCACGTCCGACTCGCGGGTGCTATCCGGGGAACGCGGACAGCCTGTCAAGCTGAAGGGATACCTCAACCAGCTGGCCGCCGCGTTCCGTCGACCGAACACCCGGAAGCGGCTGCCGCAGAGCATCCGGGGGCTGTGGAAGGCCGACCTCTTCCTCGGATCGACGGAGCCGGACCATTGGGTGGGCACCACGGTCAAGATCAACCCATCGCACCTCGAAGCGGCCAAGGGGCTGCGGGTTGCCATTGTTCCGAGCAAGCCCGGGGTATCGGACACGATCAAGAAAGACGAGCAGAAGAACCTGATCGTCTGCCCGATGCCGCACGACGGCAGCTTCATGCAGGTCTTTTATGAGGGCTGGCGGATCGTGCAGGTTCTCCTCGAAAACAACTTCACCTCGCCGAGGCCAGTGGACCTCCCGAACCCGGCGCACCGTGAGGTCGCCCGCGTCTATATCGAGCGTCGGGAGTTCCCCGTGCCGGACGTCCTTGACGCAACCAGGACGTTCGCCCAGCCGGAACTTCTCGTCTTCAACGAGGCCGCCGCGTCCAACGTCGCGTTCGGCACGAGTGTGGAGCCGGAGACATCGACGATCATCACTCCCTTCCCGCGCTTGGAGCGATAGCCGAAGTCCGGCCCGCTGGCTTGGTGCCGTCTGAACCGGGCGGTCGCACCCTCGCATGTGTGACCGATTCTTTCCCCAGCTCTCCTCACAGCTCAGCGCGACCTCACTACCGGGCGGGCCGCCCTTTCCGCTCGCCTCGCGGCGCTGCCGCCCTCGGTGGAACCGATGCTCGCATGGGAGCGGCCGGAGGGCTACTGGGCGGGTGCCCGTACGCACCCGGCCTCCCCCGGGTGGAGCGTGGAGGAGCGCGAGGAGGTCGCCGCGCTCCGCGCGCGTGAACGGGTGCTCGCTGCGGTGATCGTGACGCACGAGGTGGGGGCGAGCCTGCCGGCGGAGGAGCGGACGCGGGTCCGCGACGCGCTCAAGCACGACCACGAGGCCCCGGCCGCCGAGGCGGCCGGGGCGCGGGGCTGAGCGTGCCGGACCACGAGGACGCGAGCGGGAGCGGGGCGCCGCCGGTGTGGGTGGCCCTTCGGGACGACCAGGAGGTGCGGGGGCGGCTCCTCGCGCGGCGGCAACTCGCGGACGGGTGGCGCTACCGGGTCGCGCTCGCGCTGTACCGCAACCTCGACGGGGAGGGCCTGGAGGTCGGGGCGGCGCCGTACGGGGTGTGGGTGCGGGCCCCCGAGCACGTGCGGCCCGTGGAGGGCGTCGATTACGCGGGCGGGCCGACCACGGCGCTCCCGGCGCCCTCGCTCGTGGATGTGGCGCTCGGTCCGCGCAGGCACGCCGGGTGGGTGCTGGCGAAGAGCGGCGGCGGGCGGCGTGGGCCCTCGCGTGCGGTGCTGCACGCCGTGGACTGCGAGGAGGCGCCGCCCGGTCTCCCGGTGCTGGGGGTGGATCAGGCGCTCACCTCTGCCGAGCACCCCGCTACCCGGGCCTGCGCCTTGTGCGGCGCCGCCGCCGAGCTTGACCGATCCTCCGCAACTTCGACCCGCACGAGGACGAAGACGGGCTGTGAGGTATGGGCGGGCCGCCCGGCCGCTGTGCCGAAGCACGGTAGCTGTCACCATCGGCATCCGCTGGCCTGTGACTTCAGTGGGGCAAAGCATGGTGGTTGTCACTGTTGCGGCGCGCTACCTGTCATCGGCGGTAGACGAAGCAGAGGCGATGTCACCGCGTCCGCTTCTGGTGGGCAGGGTGCCGAGCGGCCTTCGGCGATCGCGAGCCATATTTCCCGCGCCCTACGCGGACCCGGCCTTTTACGATCACCTGGTACGGCTGCTGGAGGGGTGGGAATGCTTGAGGATGTCGAGGATGGGGCAGCGGCGGCAATACGGCTCGCGGGAGGTGCGCCGCTTCGGCGCACACTGGATGTCGCCGATCCCGATGACTGGCTCGCGCTGGACGCAGGGGTTCGTAAGGTGGCCTGGCATCTCTCTCGGTTCCTGCCGGGGTGGGAGCACTCCGCCTCACTGCAGGCCGACCTGACTCAGGCCGACGAGTCCCTGCTCGCCCTCGCCCTCTGTCACCGCGACGGGCGGATCCGGCAGAAGGCGGTGCGTCAGTCGGTTCGGTACCCCGTTCTGTTGCCGTTGGTCGTGATCCGTTGCGCCGACTGGGTCGGTCCGGTGCGCGAGCACGCGCGGCGGCTGCTGCGCGAAGCCCTGAACGTGGGCTCTGCCCTGTACCTTGCGCCGCTCATCCTCCGCGTCGGCCGCCGGAACAGAGGCGCCTTCGGCGTCGATGTGCTCGGCCAGGTTCTGCGCCAGGCATCTCACGGGCAACTCTCTGTTCTCTTCGCCGACCCCGACCGCACCGTCCGGCGGTTCGCATACCGGCTGGCCGTCGAGGGCCGACTGCTGCGTCCCGCTGAGCTGGCCCGCGCGGCCGCCGGGGACCAGGACACCGTGGTCCAGGACTTGTGTGCCACAGCGGCGCTTACGGCTCTGAGGGATGAGGAGGGTTACGAGGGTGTGCTGCCGCTACTGCTGTCCGCACGCAACCCGCGTGTCCGTTCGACCGGCGTCACCGCGCTGAGACGGGCGGGGTGGTCGGAGCGAGCGGAGTCGTTTCTCAGCGACCGTTCCGCGATCGTGCGCGCTTGTGCCCGCTATGTCGTACGACAACGGGGTGGTGACCCGGCCGCCTGGTACCGGGAGCGGTGCACGGCACCTATCGGCCCCGAGTTGCCGCCCGGTGTGGTCATCGGGCTGGCCGAGTGCGGAAACCGCGCGGACGCGGGGCTGCTGCGGCCGTTGCTCGCGCACCCGTCGGCCGGGGTGCGGGCGCGAGCGGTAGCAGGGTTGCGGACGCTGGACTGCGTAGGGGCGCCGCAGATACGGCCGCTCCTCGACGACCCTGCGCCGGGGGTCGTCCGCGAGACCACCACTGCCCTGCTGCCCTCGGCCAAGGAGCTACCCGCCGACTGGTTGCTGGAGCGCACCAGCTCCCAGCGGCTGCGGCACGTCCGTGTCGGCGCGTTCCGGCTGCTCGACGCGCGCGGCGGCATCGTGGCGCTACGGGCGGCGGTCGGTCTGTTTGAGGACCCTGATGTGAAGCTGCGCACCTGGGCCGCGCAATCAGTGCAGCGCTGGCATCCGTCCCCGGACGAGCGGCGCGGAGACGAGGAGGTAGGGAAACTGCTCGGCCAGTGCCGCCACCTCTTCAGCGACTACATGCTGCACCGGCTCAAGTGGGAAGCCGGGGTGAACAGCTGAGACCAGAACTGCGCTCGGTTCCTCGCCGCGGTGGCCCTGGTGACAGACACCTGCCCTGGTGACAACTGTCGTGCTTCGGCTCAGCCGCTACGGGTCCGGGCGGCCGGGCTCTCCCTTGCCAGGCGGCGAAGCCGATGTTGGTGACGTACCCGTACTGGCCCCACTGCGAGCCGAGGTCGACGACGACTTCGTTGACCCACGCGTCATCGAGGCCCGTGTCGTTCCCGGACTGCCAGGCGGCGACGATGCGTTCCCATTTGCGGACGTTGAGGGTGCGGTACTCCACGACGCGCTGGCGGGGGGGCGGTCGACCGCGGACTGGTTGACGGGGTGGAACTCGACGCGGGTGCCGCGGCCGCCGCGCTCCAGGCGGGCCTGGAGGCGGCGGGCGACGTTGTGGCGGCGTACCCGCTGGTAGGCGGTGTCGATCTCGCAGAGCGTACGGGCGGAGGGGCGGCGGGTGGTGAGCGGGGAGGTGATGAACCCGGCGAGGCTGTCCAGGCGGCGGGCGACGAGCTGGTGGCCCTTGACGCCCTGGGCGCCGAACTGGCCGAACTCGATGTTCCGCTCAGGCATCAGGCTCCCCCGCATCGTCCTCGGTGGTGGTCGCGAGAGTGTAGGTGTGCTTGGTCTTGACCTCGGTGACGGCGCGGCCCTGGGGGAAGACGCTCCGCCAGTCCCCGATGACGTGCAGTTCGTCGGTGCCCATCGCGCGGAGCACCATCAGCCCGTTCTCGTGCGCCTTGAACGCCTTCATCCACAGGTTCGCGAACGCCTGGGAGCGGATGAGGTGCATCCAGTCGGGACGGTAGAGCTCACGGTTGAAGTTGCTAGCGCCCATTGTGGAGACGAACTTCGAGTACATCGCCTTGACGTACTCCAGCGTCACCTCGTCGTCCTGGGCGATCGCGCGGTCACGGGCGTCTTTCAGCTCGGTGCGGAACTTCTCCAGGAGGTTCTCGGTACTGCCGCTGGTGTAGGACTCGTGGATCTCCGGGGCCTCGCACAGCCCGTACTTCGGGCCCGCGAGGCGCAGAAGCAGGCGCAGGGTCGGCTTGGTCACCCACAGGGGGCCGGGCTCATCGCGCGCGCCGAGCGGGTTGGGCAGGTGCGTGTCGTGGTCCCATGCGGGCGGGGTGATCAGGTGCACGCCCGCGCGGCAGCGGTCGTGCGCGAAGCCGGTGGAGTGTTCGAGCTGGCCGAGGGGGAGGTGGGTTTTGAGGGCGGAGAGATAGGCGCCGTTGATGTCGAGCGCCGTCACTTCCCACCGCCCCTGCGAGAGGTGGGGGCGCGTCCACTTCGGGCGGGCCTCCCAGATCTGTCGGGGCCGTGCGCGGACTGCTTGTGCAGGATCTCCGGGAGGGCCGGGTGCGCGACGACGTCGTACCGCCCGCCGGTCCGGGTGCGGTCCAGCAGCTCCATCGCGTCCGGGATCGCCTGCCTGACCAGCGCGGCCGTCGCCGACTCGATATCACCCTCGTACTTCGCGAGCGCGGCGGCGACCTTCACCGCGACGAACCCCCGCTCGTCCACGGTCTTCGCGCGGCGGCCCGCGCTCTCTACCCGTACGGCGGGCTTGCCGCCGCCGGGAGCCTGCCGGGCCGGGCGAGAGGAGGCCCCGGGGCGCGGCCGCGTGCGGGAGCCGGGCGGCCAGCAGGCGACGGCTCGCGCTCCGCAGAAGCGGGGACAGGGGCGGGGTCGGGTCGGGTCGGGTCGGGGTCGGGGTCGGGGTCGGCGGGGAGGGGGTGGCACTCGGCGGGGTCGAGGTGCTGCACGTAACCCACGACCCGGTGGCGGGCGGGCTCCCCACACAGCACGCACGGCTCCGCGACGGCGCGACGGAGGGCTTCGTCCTCATCGACACCGGCAACGACTACCCGCAGCGCGACGGCCGGATCGCGCAGATCGAGGACGAGGGCGCCTCACCGAGAGCCGATGGACCGAGCGTCAGCTCGGGCAACCGGTGGTGAAGGTCTTCAACGCCACCTACGCCCAGGACCTCCTGGACAAGCCGCGCCCCGCAGGCGCCGACGAGGTCGTCGCCGCACTGGCCGCCGCCACCCCGGAGCGCCCAGCGCAATTCCGCGCCTGACCACCCAGCCAGCACCTGCCGGTCCCGCCACGAGAAGACAGTGGCGGGACCCAAGGCCGCGCCCATACCGCCACCCCGCGCGAGCCCGCACCGCCGCCACCCCGCGCGAGCCCGCACCGCCGCCACCCCGCGCGAGCCCGCACCGCCGCCACCCCGCGCGAGCCCGCACCGCCGCCACCCCGCGCGAGCCCGCACCGCCGCCACCCCGCGCGAGCCCGCACCGCCGCCACCCCGCGCGAGCCCGCACCGCCGCCACCCCGCGCGAGCCCGCACCGCCGCCACCCCGCGCGAGCCCGCACCGCCGCCACCCCGCGCGAGCCCGCACCGCCGCCACCCCGCGCGAGCCCGCACCGCCGCCACCCCGCGCGAGCCCGCACCGCCGCCACCCCGCGCGAGCCCGCACCGCCGCCACGCGGCTTCGCCGGCGCGGCGGCTTGAGGCTGTTAGCCCGCGGAACAGGAGCGGGCCAGTTCTCCTGGGCGGTCAGCCGTACAGGCTGACGTCACCGAGATGCGCCAGCAACGAGCGCGCCGTTCTCGCTGACGCCCAGCGCATCGGCCGCATCGTGTCGGTCGGCGTC
Source organism: Streptomyces sp. P6-2-1 (assembly GCF_050613165.1). Lineage (NCBI taxonomy): Bacteria > Bacillati > Actinomycetota > Actinomycetes > Kitasatosporales > Streptomycetaceae > Streptomyces > Streptomyces sp. P6-2-1. The sequence continues at coordinate 7,562 of NZ_CP192513.1, forward strand.
GTTCAGGGGCTACTGCGCGGGCCACCGGCCGGCCTGCTTCGCAGCGACCTGCATGAGGTGCGCGGCGCGTGCCGCAGCGAGTGGTGACGACCTGGTCAGCTTCTCGATCTCGTGAGGCGCCCGAGGAGATCGGAGACCACCGTGGGCAGCGCGATGGTCGCGAGGCGCACCTCTTCGGTGTGAGCGTCCCAATCCACTACGCAGTTGTCCGCTGCGTCGGCTCCGGCGAGTTGCAGTTCCCGGTCGCCGATCCGATCCCAGTCCAGCACGTGCGCGGGCCCGGTCCAGCCGCACGCGCAGGCTCCCCGCAGCGCAGCGGCGCGCGGCCCGTAGGGGTACCTGCCGATGTACACGCTCCACTGAGCCACCTCGCTGTGATGAGCGCTGCTCTCCGAGCCGAAGAAAACAGGTGGTGGGACCGTGCCGTCCTCAAGCAGAACACCGACCCATCCCTCGTGCTCGGAGCCGAACTCCGGGTCCGTCCACGTCTCCCGCTCCACCACGACTTCCTCCACCCGCTGCTCGCCACCCGCGCTGCAGATACGGTGCTCCGATAATGCCCCCCCTCCCAGCCGCCGCCGCCCCAAAACCAGAAAGTCGCCGCCCGCTCCGAGCCCGCACCCGCACGCCGCCCTCGAGGAAGCGGGCGAGCGCACCAGAGGCGATGACCGCGTCGGCGGATGACTGTTTCGCCGCGACGGCGTTGGTGCCGTTGGAGATGGCGATCAGGATTCGCTGGGAGACCTCGTGGGCAAGCGCGGCCTCAGTGCCCGGGCCGCTGCCTCGCCTGTGAGACACCGGCCCGGGCCGGAGGCGACTGCGCCTTGGGCGGGGGTGGCTACCGCGCGGAGCGTCTGCCAGCGGTGTCCAGGTCTTCCATCACACTCGTGTGCAGGAGAGAGGCGCCGAAATCCACCGGGTCAACAGGTCCGTCCTGCGTCCTGATGATCAGGTAGCGGCGGGTGTAGACGTCGGACCCCCAGCGCTCCGCGACCTCGCCGCTCAGGTCGATCGTGAAAGAGACGAAGACGCCCTGCTCGTTCTCGTCGAAGTCGAGGGAGCTCAGCTGCCCGTAGTTGCTCTCGTCCAGAACACCTTGGATTCCTTCAGTTGCCGCGGCGCCGAAGGCGCTGAGGTGGTCGGCGTACTGGTCTCGCAAGGTCACTTTGAGGTCTTCTCCTCAGCGGCGAAGCAACCGCAGTCGTTGAGGTAGCAGGCCGTGATGATCCCACGGGCGCGGCCGTCGGGGGTGCCCGAGGTGCTGTGGGTGTACGACACCTTCATGTTGCCCCACGTCGGGTTCACCCCGTTGATCTTGTTGGAGTCGCACGTCCACCTGGTGTTCTTTTTGCTGCGCTTGATGGTCGGACTGTCGAGAGTCTCGTCGATGTCCTTCTTGAACGTGCTCAAGGAGACACCGAGCAGGTGTCCGCGGTCCTCAATATGGTATTTCCCGAAGCCCGTCGTGTGCCCGGCCGTGTTGTCGTGCCGCCCGTACCGCAGCGGGATGTCGTGTCCCTTGGGCGAGAAGTGGGTGGAGTAGACGGCCCAGTTCTCACCCGCCGCATGTGCGGGGACTGTGCCAGCGATGAGAAGCTGGATGGTGCTGGCGATGCTGGCTCCGGTAGCGATGGCCGCGCGTCGCATAGGTGATGAAAGCATTGGATTTTCCCCGTTCGGCATCCGATTGCCGGATGCGTGTTCGACTTACGAAGAACGTTCGCTCGCCATAGACCCTTGAGGCCGACAGCGGGGCTGAAAGTCACCAATAGCCGTCTGGACAGGGAGGGTTGTCGTGCTCAGCACGTGATGTGCCACCGGTGGCCAGTGGGAGTCCCTCAGTTCAGGAGCCGTCGCGGTCCCAGGGGATGGGGTAGGTGACGGTCCAGCTCGGCCCCGGCCTCGGCTCCTCCTTCCCCCTTGCGGGCGCAGGTGGCGGTGTGGAGCGGTTCGTCGATGGCCGGCGCGGCTCTGATGCCTCGGTGGCGGGGCCGGTGTGGCTGAAGACGAAGACGGCCGCCACGGCGACGAGAGCGATGGTCAGCTGCTTGCGCGCGCCGGGAGGCAGGCGGGTATGCGCCCGTACCTTCGTGCCGCCGCGCCAGTACTCCCTCACCTTGACCACGCCGAATCCCCCTCCTCGACAGCGCACGCTCCGAGGACGCGCACCGGTCCATGAAAGCACCAGCAGCTGACCAGGTGTGACCGTACGATCACCTGCCCTGCAGGCTCTGCCCCGTCACGGGGAGGCGGGGCCCGGGCGTGCCCGGCTCCCCCTGTCCCTCCCCTTTGTCTCCTCCTCGGCTCCTTGAGGACTCACGTGCTCCTGTGCGGTTCTCGGCTGCGCTCGCCAGCCGGGGCCGGGACCGGGGCCGGGGCCGGGACCGGGGCCGGGCCCGAGGCCGGTGCCTCTCCGCAGACGGCGGCGGCCGCCCCGAGCCCGCACCGCCAGCGCGCGGCTTCGCCGACGCGGCGGCTCAAGAACATGGTGAGCGCGGTACTCCGGCGCTGCCGGTGGCGTGCTCTTGTCTCTGATCGGGTGGCCTCGGTGCTGGGCGACGCCGGTTTTTAGCGGCGGGTGGCGGTGATGAGGGTGCCGACGAGGGTGGGTTCGGTTCCGGTGAGGGTGGCGATGGTGTTGATGCTGTGGTGGAGGGTGTCGTAGAGGAGTGCGGGGTCCTGTGCGGGGGTGCGTGGGGTGCCGGTGCGCAGGGCGATGTGGTGGGTGAAGAGGTCCCAGGCGAAGGCGGCGGGGTTGGGGCGGCCGATGACGCGGGGCCAGTCGGTGGCAAGGAGGGTGAAGACGTGGGTGACGAGGATGTGGGCTTCATCGGTGGGGAGGAGGGCGCCGGCGTAGTCGCGGTGGGCGAAGTGGTTGTGGTCGTAGAAGGCGTGGAAGGCGGCGGCGGTCGCGGCCAGGGTGCGGGAGGTCATCGCCGTCTCAGCCGAAGTGCTCGGCGTGCAACCGCGAGGGCGTCGAGGTGCGTGCCTGGGCGACGGCGTGGTGGTGGGCGGCCTGCCAGAGGGGGCGCATGTCGCTGGGCAGGCTGAACAGGGCGGCGGCGAGTTGCTGTGCACGGCCCAGTCGGGGACGCCCGGGCCGTGCAGGGCCTCGCGGACGGCGGTGGGGGCGAGGGCGTCACCGAGGGGGTGGGGGGTGTGGCCGCAGGAGAGGAGGAGGCCGGCGAGGTAGTCGCGCAGGCAGGCGACGGGATCGGTCTCCGGGGGCGGTTCGATGCCGGCGGCGACGTTGTAGAGGGGCAGGAGGAGGCACTCGGCGATGCCGAGGACGCGGGCGAAGTCCCGCAGATGAGGCCAGTGCAGGGGCTTTTCCCCTGACAGGAGCCGGGAGACGTAGGAGGGGTGCCTTCTGATCGCCTCGGCGACGGCGCGCTGCGAGGCCGCGGAGCGGCGCATCGTGTGGGAGAGCGCGGCGCGCAGGCGGTCGGCGGCCCGGCGTTCGGAGCACTCCTGGGCGCGGGGCAGGGATGGCTCCTGGCCCGGCGGGCCTTCGGAGTCCGTCGCGGCGAAGACGGGGGTCGGGTTCCACGGGTCCGTGTAGGGGGCGAGGACGCGGTCGAGGTGCTTCTTGTCGTACTTCTTGCGGACGTGGTCCGCCGAGACGGAGAGGTGGGCGGCGACGGTGGCGTGGGTTTCGTGCAGAGCGCGGGCCCGTGCGACGGTGGCGCCCTCCACGACGGTCAGCGCGCGCTGCAGGCACGCGACGGTGGTGAGGAGGTCGCCGGTGGGGGGCGTGGTCCCGTAGGCCTGGTGCAGCAGCGCCGCGGCGTGGCGGGCGACGGTGTCGGTGGTGGCGTGCAGCACGTCTTCGCAGAAGGCGCGCGTCCGCCGTTCCGCTAGGCGTCGCGGTGGGCCAGCGCGAAGCGGCCCGCCGCTGTGGCTGCCGCCGCCCAGGCCGCCAGCACCGCCAGGCCGCTTATCGGGCCGAGGGTGCTGTGCGTGGGGAGGTCGTGGCGCAGTACCAGGGAGCCGGCCATGTCGGGCAGGAACTGGGCGACGGCGCGAGTGGCCGGGATGTTGGCCAGCATCGTGGAGATCATGAAGAACAGCGGGACCAGCACGCCGAGGGTCAGCGCGGTGGAGCGCAGCACCAGGGCCAGCCCCATCGAGAACAGCACCAGCAGCACGGTGTAGAGGACCGCGCCGCCCATCCTGGCCACGGTTTCGCCGTCCACACCGGTCCCCCGGTCCCCGAGCAGTCCCTGCACCAGCAGGTACGACAGTGGTGCGGTGACTGCCGACACCACGGCCGCCACCAGGGCGAGTGCGCCGAGCTTCGCTGCTTGGAAACGTCCACGGCGGGGCACCGCGAGCAGTGAGCCGCGCACGGACCCGGAGGCGTACTCGCTGGTGACGGCCAGTACGCCGACGACAACGAGCAGCACCATGCCGCTCTGCATCCCCGAGAAGCCGAGGGCGACCGGATCGATGTCGTTGCTGTGCCGACTGGTCCAGCCCATCAGGAGGCTGATGCCGAGGCAGACCAGGACGTAGACCGGCAGGCACGCGAGGTGCGTGCGCAGGCTGTACAGCTTGATCCACTCGGCGTGGAGGGCGTGCTTCACCGGCCCACCTCCAGAACGGCACGGTACTCGGTCTGCCCAGCGGTCAGTTCCATGAACGCCTCCTCCAGGGACGCGGTGCGCCGGGCCATCTCGTAGACGGCGATCCGGCGGTCGCTGGCGAGTTCACCGACCCGCTCGGGGGTGACGTCCAGGGCCTCGATCCGGCCGTCGGGCAACCGTTCGCTGCGGATGCCCTCGGTGTCCAGCGCGTTCTTCAGCGCCTCCGGGTCGGAGACACGGGCGGTGACGGACGCGCGGGAGTGCTGGACGATGAACTCATTCATCGGTGAGTCCACCAGTAGGCGGCCGCGGGCAATGATGACGAGGTGGTCGGCGGTGACCGCCATCTCGTTCATCAGGTGGGACGACACGAGTACCGTGCGCCCCTCGGACGCCAGTTGTTTCATCAACTCGCGGGCCCACAGCACTCCTTCGGGGTCGAGGCCGTTGACGGGCTCGTCCAGGACGACGACGCCGGGGCGGCCGAGCAGTGCGGCCGCGACGCCGAGGCGCTGGCCCATGCCGAGGGAGAAGCCCTTGGCGCGTTTGTGGGCCACGGCGGTCAGCCCGACCATCTCCAGCACCTCGCCGACCCGGCTCTCCGGCAGGCCGTTGCTCACGGCGAGCGCGAGCAGGTGGTGGTAGGCGCTCCGGGCGCCGTGCACGCCCTTGGCGTCCAGCAGCGCGCCGACCACGGTGAGCGGCCGGTCCAGTTCCTCGTACGGGCGTCCCGTGATCAGGGCGCGTCCGGTGGTGGGGCGGTCCAGGCCGAGGATCATGCGCATGGTGGTGGACTTGCCGGCGCCGTTGGGTCCGAGGAATCCGGTCACCTTGCCGGGCGTGACGGTGAACGACAGGTCGTCGACCGCGAGGGTGTCGCCGTAGCGCTTGCTGAGGTTCTCTACTTCGATCATGGGTGTCCGGTGGCTTCCGGTCGTGCCGGGCGGCGTCGCGAGGGCCGCCCGCCGTGCGGGTGGGGGGATGCGGTGGAGGCGGGGGTCACAGGGCGTCGAGCACGCGTTCCAGGTCGGAGGCGGCGGCGCGGGCGCCCTTGGTGGCGGCGACGCCCGTCACGTTCAGTACCACCTCGTCGACGCCTGCCTCCTCGTACCGGCGCAGCCCGTCGCGGATGTCCGAGGGGGTGCCCCACAGGAAGCCGCCCGCCTCCGTGAGCTTCGCCGCGTCGGCGGGTTCGCCGGTGACGTCGAGCCCGGCCTCGCGGAGCGCGGCCTGGTAGTGGGGGGCGCGCAGGTGGGCGCCGAAGGCGGCCAGGGCGGTCTCGTCGCGTTCGCGGCCGTCCTCGGCGAGCGCCATCGGCACGATCGCGGTGGTGGGCACCTGGTCGCGTCCGGCCGCTGTGCTGGCCTTGGCGACGTGCGGGACCAGGACGTCGCGGAGGTGGTCCGGCGGGGACAGCCAGGTGACGGCGGCGTCGGCGATCCGACCGGCGAGTTCGGCCATCCGCGGGCGGAGCACGCCGACGCCGACCCGTATCTCAGGAGCGGGCACGGCGAGCAGCCCGGCCCGCATCGGGTGGGCGCCGCTCTCGTTCTCGGCCAGTTCGCCGCGGAGCAGGGCGCGGACGGCGCTCACGTAGTCGCGGGTCGCCGCGAGCGGGCTGCGGTAGGGCTCGCCGAGCACTGCCCGCTGGTAGTCCGGCCAGCCGGGGCCGTACGCGGCGAGGACGGGGCAGCCGGTGACCAGCGCGGTGGAGCGGGCCTCGCTCGCCGCGTGGTACGGGGTGCGCAGGGGGGTGAGGTCGACGCCGAAGCCGGTGGGGACGCGGATGCCGATTCCGGCCAGCCAGGCGGCCAGGTGGTGGTTGTCGACGACCTGGCTCTGTCCTTGCCAGAGTCGTTCCGCCCGCGTCCAGCGGACGAGATTGGCGAACGGCACGGCTTGTTCGGGGCGGACCGCGACGATGGGCAGGACCAGGGAGTACCGCACTGTCACACCTCCTCGCCGGTGAGGGCGACCGGTGCCGGGACCGGGGTCGCGGAAGCGAGCATCAGGTCGGTGTCTGCGACGCCGGACCAGCCGAGCATGTAGCCGATCAGCGAGGTACGGCCCGCGACGCCGGTGTAGAAGCCGTGTCGGCGGGCCCGGTCCAGCACCGCCGTCTGGTGGGCTCGGGCCCGGTCGGCGAGGGTGGTGTCGCCGGTGAGGGCGGCGACGGAGAGCAGCGCCTGCACGGTGCCGCTGCTGCCGTGGCACACGGAGACCTCGACCGGGCCGTCGTCCAGCGCGGTCGCCGCTGTCACCAGCGTGTCCAGCCGTTGCCCCGCGAGCCAGTCGTACCGGTCGGCGGAGTGGCAGATTTCGGCGGCGGCCAGTAGCACCCCGGCGGCGCCCTTGCACCAGCCGGGCACGGCGGGGCGGTGTCCGTCCAGCCGGGCGGCGAGCCAGCCGAATGCCTCCTCGGCCATCGCCTGGTGGCCGAGGACGCGGCCGGCGCGGGCTTTGGCCCAGTACAGGCCGAGGTCGCCGTGGGCGAGTTCCATCTCGGCGCCGCCGGGTGCCCGCCGGGCGTCCGCGAATGCCAGCCGCAGTACGTCGTCGACGGCGCCGGTGCCCGCGGTGCGGCCGCTCTCCAGCCGGGCGAGCAGGGCCATCAGGACTCCGGCGGGGCCGTTGGCGACGTCTGGTTCGCGGTCCTCGCCCCGTCGCTCCATCAGGGCGACCAGTTCGGCGGTCCAGGCGTCGTCCACGGCGTCCGGGCGGGAGAGCAGGAGCGACGCCAGTCCGGAGAAGACCGACTCGGGCATGGTGTCCAGAACGTTGCGGTACTCGGTGGTGAGTGTGGCGAGCCCGGCGTCGGCGGCGCGGGCGAACTCCGTGTGCCGGCCGTTGAGCGCGGCGGTGCGGCGCATGAGCCGGGTGATGCCTCCCATGTCGTGGAAGGCGATGTAGTTGCCCGGGGTGATGGTGGCGGCATTGCGGTCCGGGCCGATGCTGCCCAGCCAGCCCGCCTGGAGTCCGTCGGCTGCCCGGGCGGTGACCGCGAGGTCCCGTACCACGTCGGCGATGGCGAAGCCCCAGGTGCCGGGGGCGGACCGGGTCAGGGCGTCGCCTCCGAACACGCTGTGCGCGGACAGGCCGCCGGGTGCGGAGGCGATCCCGCCGATGCACTCCTCGACGAGGAACTGGTGGTAGCGCTCGTGCCGTTCGCGGGCGGAGCGGACTCCGCGCAGCGCGTTGTCGACCGGCGAGACGGTGAAGAAGTCGGGCAGGTCCCGGTCGTGGGCGCGCAGCGTGGTGGCGTCGGCGCGTACCGAGAAGTAGGGGATGTCGCCGGCGTCCAGGGCCTGGGACTCGGCGTCCCGCAGGTAGGTGAGCTGGTCCTCGGGCAGTGGCCGGGGCTTGCTGTTGAGCAGCCCGAGCAGTCGGTCGGCCTCGGTGCGCGAGCCCAGGTAGCGGGGGTGGGTGGAGGCGTCCAGGTAGCGGCTGTAGACCTCGGTGGAGCGCAGCACCGACCGGACGTGCGTGTCCGGTCGCCCGCGCAGGACCTCTTCCGTCTCCGGCCCGGCCAGGAACGCCAGGGCGTCCCGGTACCCGGCCATGACGTGCGGGAAGTGGTCGGTGATCAGGAGCGCGTCGTCCCCGAGCCGGGGCACGTTGGTGGTGTGGTGGTAGGTGACGGTGTCCCAGACCACCCGGATCGCGTCACTGTCCTTGTCCGTGACGGACGGGGTGCGCATCCGCGACTCCTGCTCGCCGACGAGGCCGGCGCCGGACATCAGCACGTCGATGGCGGAGTCCGGGTTCTCCACGGGCAGCAGCATGGTGGAGGTCACCGAGGACTTCATGTGGTTGATCAGCCGGTGTTGCAGCTTGTCGTCCGGTACTCCCCCGTCACCGCGCAGTACGGTCTCGGAGTCGATGACGCAGGGGTGCTCGCCGTGCGCGAGGAGGTTCTCGTCGTGCAGGTCGGTCGCGCCGATCGCGCTGAGCAGGCAGGTCAGCGCGCCGAACCGGTAGAAGTAGCGGGCGGGTTCGGCCCGGTTCGTCATGGGTGACGCCTCGGTGAAACGCTGCCAGCCGTGGTGGCTGACCGTCACCGACTCGGGGACGCAGTGGTCCAGTGAGTACGTCAGCCCGTCGCCTGCCGCTCGGTACAGGTCGCGCAGCAGGTCGTCCCCGGTGAGCGGGCGCGGCTTGTAGACGAGATGATGACCGCCCGAGCTGGAAACGAAGAAGACGCGGCGGTTGCCGTTGTGCGGGTCGGAGGGGGACGGGGCGATCCGGGTGAGGGTCTCGCCCGCCGGGTCCAGACCGAAGGAGTCGGCGAGGACCTGTGCGTCGTCCCGCCATGCCTGGAGCATCTCCCGGCAGGCGGCGTGGATGTTGCCGGTGACGGTCTTGAGGCGTTCGGCGAGCACGGGATAGCGGCCGAGCAGAGCGGCCCGCCGCTCCGGGTCTGCCAGCAGCGCGGTGAAGGAGTCCAGTGCGGTGCGGCTGTCCGCGTCCACGGGCAGGCCGAGGGCCTCCCTGTGGGCGTGGAATTCGCCGATCAGTGTGCGGTAGCTGTGCCCCTCGACGGTGCAGACCAGTACGTCCCACAGGGCGTGCAGGGTGTCGTCGCGGGCCTCGGGGGCCACCACCTCGTCCAGCAGTGGGGTGAGCGCGGCTGCGAGGCCGTCGCGGGGTGCCAGGTCGAGATAGAAGGGCAGGAAGGCGGCCACGGACACGGAGGGCGCGGGTTCCGGGGTGGCGGGAGCGGAGAGCGCGGGAGCGGTGGTCGCGGGGACGGAGGGTGCGTTCTCAGTCATGCTGTCTCGCCTATGAGGGTCGAGGCGCCGGTTTCCGCGTAGAGGACCGCGTAGGTCGCCTGGTTGTCCAAGAGCTGCTGGTGGGTGCCGTGTTCGATGATGCGTCCGTCGCCGAGCACGTAGATGCGGTCGGCGTTTCGGATGGTGGCCAGCCGGTGGGCGATGATGACCTGGGTGGCGCCGATTTCTTTCATGATCTTGGTGACGCGGCGCTCGTTGATGGTGTCCAGCGAGGCGGTGGCCTCGTCCATCACCACGATCTTCGGGCGCTGGAGCAGGGTCCGTACGATCGCGAGGCGCTGCCGTTGCCCGCCGGAGAAGTTCGCGCCCAGCTCGGACACCAGGGTTTTCAGGCCCATCGGCAGGGCGTCGACGAAGTCGAGGATGCCGACCTGCGCGCAGAATTCCCGTACCTGCTCGGCGTCGATGTCCTGGCCGAGGGTGAGGTTCTCCAGGATGGTGCGATTGTGCAGGTGCACCTCTTGCGGGATGTAGCCGATCTGGCGGCGCAGGAAGTCCTTGTCGTAGTCGGTCATCGGCCGTCCGCCGAACTCGATGGCGCCTGAGGTCGGTTCGTGCAGCCCGCACAGCAGTCGGCCGAGCGTGGACTTCCCGGAGCCGGAGGTGCCGACGAGCGCCACCCGTGACCCGGCCGGGACGTCGAGGGACACCCCGTCGATCACTGGGGCCGCGTGCCGGGTGTAGCGGAAGCCGACGTCCCGTAGCGTGATGGAGGCGTCGGCGAGTTCCCGGAGGTCGCCGCCGGGGGCCTCACTGTCGTGCGCGGTGATGTCGCTGAGCCGGGCCATGTACCTGGAGGCCTCGGTGAACTCGGTGAACATCTGGAACACCGAGGTCGTCATGGAGAAGAAGGTGACCGACACCGACTGCACCGCGATGGCCGAGCCGAGCGACACCATGCCGTGCGCCACGAAGTACAGGCTGGACAGCAGCAGCACCATCGGGCCGAACATCTGCGTGGTGGTCGCGACCCCGGCGATCCAGCCCTGCTGGAGCCGCATCCGGCGCTTCATCGCGTCCAGCGACGCTGTGTAGACCTTGGCCCACTCGTCGGCGAACTGGTTCGCGTAGCCGCCCATCTTGATGGTGGGGATCGACACGATGGCGTCGAGCTGGGTGGACTGGCTGCGGCCGAGTTGGCTGATCTCGGCGTCGGTGACCTCCTTGACGCGGGTGCGGGTCAGCCACAGGTAGAGCGCGTTGCAGGCGAACAGTCCGGTGGCGATCAGTCCGATCCGCCACTCCGTGATGTAGAGGTAGACGCCGATGCAGGCCAGGGTGCCGATGTCCAGGACGCCCTGGGCGATCCGTGACGACAGCAGGTCGCGTACCGCGTTCACGGTGTTCAGCCGGAAGAGCAGTTCGCCGGGCTGACGGGTGGTGAAGAACTTGTACGGCAGGCTCAGCAGCCGTCGGAAGGTGTGTGACATGAGGTGGGCGCCCATGACCCCGATCAGCGAGGCCAGCACGGTGACCCTCAGCAGCCACAGCACGAGGTATCCGAGGGCCGCCGCGCCGATCGCGCCGAGCACGAGGCCGAGGTCGCCGGGGTCGGTCCAGTCGGACTGCCGGTCCACGGCCCATTTCGTCAGCGCCGGGATGCCGAGGACGGCGAGGTAGCCGCTGAGCGAGAGCAGGGTGACGAGGGCGATCCGGGAGGCGGAGCGGTCCGCGAAGAGCGGTACCGATCGCCAGTCCTTGGTGGCGGGCTGCTTCTGGCGGGTGAATCCCTCGCCGGGTTCGGCGGAGATGACGATGTCGCTGAACCCGGCGGCCAGTTCGTCCCGGGTCAGTCGGCGCCGGCCGACGGCCGGGTCCATCACGGTGGCGGTGCGGCCGTCGAACTTCTCCAGGACGACGAAGTGGTAGTCCTCCCAGTAGAGGATGACCGGCGTGGTGAACTGGGTCAGCCCGGCCACGTCCCGCACCCGGAACGCCTTCGTCCGCATCCCGCGTGAACGCAGGAAGTCGGAGAGTTGTTTGGCGCCGAGCCCGTCGCGGCCCGCCTCAAGGCTCTGCCGCACTGTGAAGAAGTCCTCGGTCCGGCCCCAGAAGCGCATGACGGCGATGCAGCAGCACAGTCCGCACTCCGTCTGGGTCACCTGGGTGACCGTAGGTACGCGCCGCCCCATCACCGCTCCCCGCGGGTCAGGGACAGGGGCGAGACGCGTACCTCGGGGGCGAGGCGGTTCAGCAGGTGCAGCAGCACGCCCGAGGTGCCGACCATGAGGCTGGTTGTGTGGGCGTAGCGGCTACGGTGGTCGGTGAGCTTGCTCATGAACACCTCCGGCCGAAGCCGGGTCTCCTCCAGTTCGGCCACCTGTTCGGCGAGGTGGTCGTCGCCGAGCCGGGTGGCGGCTTCGGTGAGTACGTCGTGGTTGCCGAGGTCTCCGTGGCACCAGGTGAGATTGCGCCCGAAGCCGTCCTTCAGGGTGTTGGCGACCGCCAGGTCCAGCCAGGCGCGGGCCCGCTCGTCGCCGGTGTGCCCGGTCCGGGCGAGCAGGGCCAGGGTGATCCCGGCAGCGCCGTGGCACCAGCCGGTGGAGAAGCGTCCGGGTTCGTTCAGGTTGGAGAACCAGTTGTCCTCGACGGTGTCGTGGAAGGTGCCGAGCCGGTCCGTGACCGCCGCGGCGCACGTGTCGGTACGGCGCTGTTGTTCCGGGTCGGTCAGGTGCGGGCGCAGCACGCTCAGGGCGTGCAGCACTCCGGCGACGCCGTGCGCGAAGCCCGACTGTCCGGCCCAGGTGCCGTCGGCCGCCTCGGCCCGGTCGCAGAGCAGTTCCGTGAGCTGGGGCAGCGCGGCCAGGGCGTGGGGTCCGCCGATGGCGGCGAGCTGGGTGGCGGTGCCGGCCAGGCCGCTGATCACGTCGGCGCCGACGGTGTCCGTACCGATCTGGCCGAGGGCGAGCGGGACCGCGTCCCGTGCCGCCTGCCGCCAGTCGGGTTCGTCCAGCAGCAGGCCCGCGGTGTCCAGGGCGAACAGGAGCCCGGTCAGTCCGGTGTAGGCGCCGGGGCCGGTCTGCTGCACGCTGCGCTGTTCGTAGCGGCGGCCCGCGAGGATGTCCGCGCTGGGCGCGAAGACCTGCCGGGCGGCATCGGCGTACGTGTTGTCGCCGAGCACCTTCGCGGCGGCGGCCAGGGCGAGTGCCGGGCCGGTACGGCCGGTGTACAGGTCGTAGCCGAGGACGCCGCACGGCCAGACGCGTTCCGCCTGCGCGGAGGCGAGCGGGCCGATCCAGGTGCGCGGGAGGTGCGCGAACTTGTCCGGCAGGGCGCTCGCCACCAGGCCGTCGGCGAGGTGCCTGGCCAGGTCCCGGATGCCCCCGGCGCCGGGGACGGCGGGTCCGGCGGTGCCGGAGGGCACGCTCTGCCAGGTGTCCGCGCCGGTGAGGTGATTGTCCGGGAACCGGGAGCAGAACGCTGAGTACAGCAGGGTCAGTTGCCGGGTGATCACCGTCTCGTCCAGGGCGCGGGCCTTGTGCAGTGCCCGGTTCAGCGGGGACTCGGGCAGCCGGGCGCCGGTGTCCTTGCCGTCGGCGTCGTACAGCACGGTTCCGGCGGCCTCGGCAGCGAAGTACGGCACGTCCCGCTCAGCCATCTGCCGCAGTTCGGCGGCGATGATGCCGCGGTCGGAGGTCTTGGAGGCGATGGCGATGCGTTTGAGCAGGCCGAGCGCGGTGTCCGGGGCGGCCATCGCGGCGGCCGAGGCGGTCATCCGCAGCGTCTGGGCGTACAGCGCGGTGGGGTTGTGGACGTAGCGGACCCGCATCCCCGCTGCCAGCCGGGTCAGCAGCTCGGTCCAGGCGTCCCGGTCGCTGACCAGGGCGCGGGCGGTGTCGGCGAAGCCCTCGGCCATCTCGTCGGCGAGGTTCTGCATCTCGGTCTCGCCGCCGCTGCGTACCACGGTGTTGCGCTGCTCGGCCTGTTCGGCGCGGAGTACTACCTTCATGGTGTCGGTGAACGGGTTCTCGAAGGCGAGTCCGCGGAAGGGCGAGGTGCCCTGGTTGGCGCCGCCGAGGAAGCCGAGGTCGACGTGGCCGGAGCCTTCGGCCTTGCCTGCCATGACGAGCGGCAGGATGCCGATCCCGTACAGCGAGCGGGCGATGACGTCGTAGGCGTTGCCCTCCGCCTCGGGGCGCGGTCCGACGTGGACGCGGGCCGGGTGCAGGAGCGTTTCCAGGTCGACCGGGACCGGGCCGCGCCGGGTGGCGAGGATGTTCTCGAAGTGCATGTCGCGGGCGTCGAGCAGGTAGAGGACCGCCGCGAGCTGCCCGCACTGGCGCATGAAGCGCGGCGAGATGTCGGTGACGTCCTCGGCCTCGACGAACTCCACGTACCCGTAGCCGGTACGGGCCAGGGTGCGGGCAGCGGGCAGACCGGTACCAGCGTGTGCGTTGACGTATGCGGTGATCTGCTCGTACGCCGCCTCGCAGGAGATGTCGCGCGGCTTGTGGACGAGTCGCGCGCCGGAGGCGAAGGCGAGCACGGAGACGCTGCGGCCGTGCGCGTGGGCGTCGCCGTCGGCCTGGCCGATCGAGGTGAGCGGGTCGTCCGCGTCGATCCCGAAGGCGGCGGCGATCGACGGGCGGTCGGCGGCGAGGCGTTCGCACAGCTCGTCGAAGCCGGCCGCGGTGTTGCGCACGAGGTGGCCGATGGCGGAGCGCAGCACGGGGAAATCCGCGAAGCGCTGTTCGTCGGTGCGGTGCGTGACGAAGTCGAGGTACCGGGCGTTGCCGGTTTCGCCGCTCAACTCCCCTCGTTTGGACGCCGTGTTGAGGGCGGCGACCAATGAACGGGTGCAGGTGTGACGCAGTCGGCTCTCGGCGCGGGTCAGGAGTTGCAGCGTGATGGTGTCGGGGTCGGCGAACAGCGACGTATGCCGGGCGATCAGCTCGGGCGGTGCCGCCTGCGCGGCCAGCCGGCGCACGACGCGCTGGAAGGGGTACCCCTCCTCCTCGTCCGCCCAGCGGTTGACGACGGGAGACGAAAGCACCGGTACGGCCGGGGCCGGTGCCAGGAGCGTCGCGAGAACATCGCTGTCGTGTGCGGACAACGGATCGATCGTTTCCCGTATTTCCGCATCGTCGAATTCTGGGTACAGGTTCTGTGAGGAGGCCACGGGTTCTTTTCGCTCTGGAAGATACGCGCGGATACGGTAGACTGCGCCCACGGCATGGGGTGGGAATCATGCACCGATTCCCACCCCATGACTTTTGACGCACTGGCCCGTCAGCAGCACATCAGCACTTGCTGGTGCACTTGGTGGTCGGGCAGAACGCGGCCGACGCCGCGATCGACACTGCGACGCACGCCGGCGTGGTCGTACCGCCGTGCGCGTCCTCGTCGCCGAGCTCAATGAGTTCGAGCTCGTCGTAGGCACCCAGAAGGTCCTGGTTCTCCATGTGGTTCACCCCCTTCCGCAGTCGGGCCCGGGCAACTGGACACGTGGGTGTCAGTTGCAGTTGGGCTGGCACTCCTTGGTCAGAGTGCACCAACCGCCGTGGTTTCCAAGGGCGTCGCTGAGCGAGAACGTGTTCGTGGTGCAGGCGCCGTACGCCACACCGTCGAAGTCCTGCTCGGCGATCTCCTCCACGAGAGAGACATCACCTTCGAAGGGCATATAATTCACCCCCTTCCCCGTTAATTGAACACCGCACAGGATCAGGTAATCCACTTTCACAATTCCCTGCGGCATTCGCGTTGCTGTTGAGGCAACGCCGAGGAAGTTACCCGAACACATCCGCAGTTCACAACTCGATTACAATGTGACCCAGGTCACACCGCATTATTCGGCATTCCTTCGAGAGCGGTAAAAAATGGACACCATAAAGGGATTCTCCCGGCAGGCGGGCCGGGAGTATCGGAAAGGAACGGAATAAACCATTCCCTATGTGGCGCTTATGTGGGCCGCTTCGGCGAACGGTGGTCTCGCCACCCGCGAGGGCGGCCGCTCTCGCGTTCGCACCGGTCATCGGCATGATCACGAGGATGGAGAGTCGCGGTTCCGGCGCTTCGCCCGGCGCACCCAAGAAGGCCCCGCAGCGCGCTGCGCCGCAGGCGGACAGGGGCTTTCGCAGGGAATTGCCGGGTCACCCGGACACGGAGGTCAAGGTTCCGGAAATATGCTTCCCGAGCCGGTCGACAGACGGTGACCACTCTCGGCTTCGGTCCGTGCATCCAACAGGGGCGGGCCGGGATCGGCGCTTTCACGCGTCGGAATTCCGCATTCCGATTCCAGGCGAACGCGCGCCCGAGAAGGGTCACGCAGTCCTGTTCCGGTAGTGAAGTCCGCTTTCGCGGGTACAGTTGACGTGACGGTATCCGACGATGCTGAGGACGTTGTCATGTTTGGGAAGAGGAAGAACAAGGGCGAAGACGGAGCCTCCAAGGCAAAAGCCGCCCAGCAGCGGGGCGCCGACAAGAGCAAGGGGCGCAAGCGCAAGTCGGACAAGTGGTCCGACCAGGAGAAGCTCACCACCATGACCTCCGGCATCTGGTCGAGCTTCCACTAGCAGGACCACCGCGCCGCGTTACGGCTCGGAGCGTGACGCCCTCACGAGCGGGCCCGCGGGGAGATACCCCCCGCGGGCCCGCTCGCGTTCGTTCCCGGAGCGTCCGGAATCGCTGCTCCGTATTGCGTCAGGCAGGCACGGAAACCCGCTCCGGACACCCGCAGAAAAACGGAAATGGCGGCGTCCGGCGGACATCCGTGCGCGTACCACCCGGTGAAGTTCCGGCGATCCGAGCCCGCGCGCGCCGGACGATCCCCGCGTCGCGACCCCGGCATCGGCCGTCCGTTCAAGATCCCAAAAACGCACCCCTTGAACTGCGGAAACGTCAGGAGCCCGCCAGGAGGCGGCCACCGAGGCGGCTGGTGCATTTCCTGCGCAAGCCGTCACATGAGCCCCATAAGCCACCCTTGACATGATCCTCGCCCGTCGGATAGTCATCTTCAGTCCGTAGCGTTACGACGTGCCGACACACCACGGGGGTGGCCGTTGACGGGGGAAAACACGGGGCCGCGCAATGGCTTTTCATCGCTAGACGCATTACAGCTTCACACCGCACTGGAAAAGGCCGTGAAAATACGGCCCTCGGCTGCTGTGCGATTCGCCGCGGAGGACTCCGCTCTCGGCCTCAAGACGCTGAGCGAGCAGTCCGTCTCCCTGGCCTCCGGCTTGCGTGCCGCAGGAGTACGCCCAGGTGACCGGGTCGGCCTCCTGATGGGTAACGAGCCGGACTTTCTCCGCGGGCTTTTCGCCCTGAGCAGGCTCGGCGCCGCCGCATGCCCGCTGCCGCTGCCCACCGGCGGACGCGACGCCTACGTCGCCCGGGTTCAGGGCATTCTGCGCACCGCCGGTGTCCGGGACGTCCTGGTCTCCGCCCGGCTGGCGCGGCTCGGCGCGCTCACCGGCCGGGCGCTGGAGGGCGCTCGCGCCCTCGGCACCGCCGAGCTGGAGGCGCACACCGCGACGGTCGACGGGCTGAGTGTGCCCGAATCCGCGGAAGCCGTGGTGCAGTTCACCTCCGGCAGCACCGCCCGCCCCAAGGGCGTACGGCTGACCCAGGCGAACGTGCTGGCCGGCCTGCGGGCCATCTCCGGCGGGATCGCCCTGCGCGCGGAGAGCGATCGGGCCGCCGTGTGGCTCCCCCTCTTCCACGACATGGGCCTGTTCGGCCTGCTCTCGGCAGTGCTGACCGGCGCGGACGCGACCGTGTGGACACCGTCGGCGTTCGTGAAGCACCCGGAACGCTGGCTGCGCGAGATGACCGCCGACGGCTGCACGGCCTGCGCGATGCCCAACTTCGCCTACGACTACCTGTGCGACGGGGTCGCCGCCGAGGACGTACCCGGCCACGATCTCGGCCACTGGCGGGTGGCGTTCAACGGCGCCGAGCCGGTCGCGGACGCCGCGCTTCGCCGCTTCGCCCGGCACTTCGCGCCCGCCGGCTTCCGGCCGGCGGCGATGATGCCGGTCTACGGCATGGCCGAGGCCACGCTCGCCGTGACGTTCCCGCCGCTGGGCAGGGAACCCCGTACCGACTGGGCGGACCGGCGCGCTCTCGCAGGGGACGGCCTGGCCCGGCCGGTGCCGGCGGGCGCCGAGGACGCGCGTCCGCTCGTCTCGGTGGGGACCGCCGTCGCCGGCCTGGAGATCCGGGTCACCGGAAAGACCGGCACCCTGCCTGAACGGCGGGTCGGCGAGATCGAGGTCCGCGGCGCCTCCGTGACGGGCGGGTACGTCGGTGACGTGGCACAGCCGTTCACCGCGGACGGCTGGCTGCGCACCGGGGACCTCGGCTACCTCGCGGACGGCGAGCTGTACGTCACCGGGCGCCGCAAGGAGATGATGACGCTGCGCGGCGAGAACCACTACCCGGAGGACGTCGAACAGGCGGTGCGCGAGCACCCCCTGGTCCACCGGCGCCGCTGCGCCGCCTACAGCGAACCGGGCGAAGACGGCGGCAGCATCGTCCTCGTGGTGGAATCCACCGCCCGCGAGGGCACCGAAAGGGACGCCTTCATCGCCGAGTTGCGCGGCCTGGTGCGTTCGGACGCCGGGCTCGACGAGGTGGACGTACGGGTGGTCGCACCCGACGCGATTCCCCGTACCAGCAGCGGCAAGCTGCGCCGCCTGGCGCTCGCCTCCACCCCCGGCTGACCCAGCGGGCCCGTGTCCTCGCGGCCGTAGGCCGCCGCACGGGCCCGACCACGACCACGACCACGACCACGACCACCGACCAGCATCCTCCGGCCCGCCGACACGGGCCGGCCGACCGTGCGCGGACGCGCCCGGTCGCACCACGGCAACGAGCACGTACGAGCACTAGGGGGGAACCGGTGGACGAACGGTCAGTGCTGGAACGGGAATGGGAGCGAGGCACGCCGGTCGAGGTGCCCTGGCGGACCCTGTCGGACTACCAGTGCTTCGGCTGCTCCCCACAGAACGCCACCGGGCTGGCCCTGGAGTTCCGGCGGACCTCACGGGGGTTCGCCGCGCGGCTGGAACTGGACCGGCGCTTCGAGTCCTACCCCGGTGTGGTGCACGGCGGGGTGGTCAGCGCGGTGTGCGACGAAGTGATGGGCAACGCGCTGAGTGTGGCGAGCGGCTCGTGCGTGCTCACCACCACGCTACGGGTGCGGTACATGGACTCGCTCGCCGTCGGCGGCACGTACTGGTGCGTCGCCGAGAGTGCCCGCCCCACCGGTGACGGACCGGGCACCCGGATGCGCGCCGAGGTGCTGGACGCCTCCGGTGCGGCGGTGGCCTCCGCGGTCGCCGACTACCGGCCGATCCCTCTGGACGAACACCGGGTGCGGGCCGGGCTCACAGAGGCGGAGGCCCACCGGGTCGGCACCGCCTTCGCCACGACGGCTGAACCCCGCTGACCCGCGCCGGCAGCGCGCCCGGTGACCGGGCAGCGTCGAACGGGCGGCGGAAGACCGAGCGGAACGAGCAGGAGACACTACCGATGGGGGACGGCACCATGCCGCAGAACATCACGGACCGGATCACCGAGCTGCTGGCCGGCCTGCTGGGCCAGGACGCGGCGGGGATCGGCGCGGACGACGACCTCGCCTCGGTCGCGGGCCTGGACTCGGTGAAGGTCATGCGGCTGATCGCCGCGGTCGAGAAGGAGTACGACGTCGAGCTGGAGGACGAGCAGGTCTTCGCGCTGCGTACCGTGCGCGGCCTCGCCGAGGCCGTGGCCGGCGAGCTGAGCGCCGAGCGGGCCCCCCGATGACCGCCCCGGCCGCATCGCGGCTGCCCGAGGTCGCCGAGACCAACCAGCACTACGACCAGGACCCGGCGGTCTTCGAGCAGTTCCTCGACCCCCGGATGAAGTACACCTGCGGCCTGTACGAGTCCGACACCGACGACCTGGCGACCGCGCAGGAGACCAAGCTCCGCTGGATCGCGGACACTCTCGGGCTCCGCCCCGGCGCCCGGCTGCTGGACATCGGCTGCGGCTGGGGTTCGCTCAGCCTGTACGCGGCCGCCGAGCGCGGCTGCCGTGTCACCGCGGTGAGCCCTGCCCCGCATCAGCGCGGCTACATCATGGACCGCGCCACCCGGCAGGGCGTGGCCGACAGGGTCGAGGTCGTCACCGAGCGGGTCGAGCGGCTCACCGTGCCGGATCGCGCCCACGACGCCGTCGCCCTGGTCGGCTCCAGCGCCCACATGAAGGACATCGGCCAGGTGATGCGCCTGTGCTGGTCGGCTCTGCGGCGGGGCGGGTACCTCTACCTCTCCGACAGCTGCTACCGGAACACCGCCCGGCACACGGAGTTCGCCGAACGCGAGGGCTCGGTGTTCGTGCGGGACTCCATCTTCGGCGGCGGGGAGATGCGCCCGCTGTCGGTGCTGGTCGCGGCGGCCGAGGACGCCGGTTTCAGTGTCGAGGGAGTCCGCGACCTCACCGAGGACTACGCCCTGACCATCGACGCGTGGATGCGCAACGTCGAGGACCGCGCCGACCGGCTGGACGCCATCGAACCGGGTCTGTCCGCCAAGCTGCTGCGCTACTTCGAGATCGCCAACGCGGGCTGGGGCTTCACCACCAAGCATTACGCGCTGATCTGCCGCAAGGCCCGTTGAGGGGAATCATGAGCGAGGAGACACCCGCGTACAAGCGGGTCGCGGGGACGCTGCTGCCCGTGGACGAGATGGAGGGTGCGGTCCGCACCTTCCTGACGGCCTCGGCGCCGCAGCGCCGCTGGGACGTGGAGCACAGCTTCGACTGGACGACGGCGGACGCGAACCGGCTGAGCGAGGGCGAGCGTTCGGCGGTCGAGTTCGTCACCACCATCGAGGACCACCTGCCGGGCTACTTCGACATGTACGACCGGTACTTCCCGCTGGACGACCGGGTGGACGTGCCGACGTTCGTCCACAACCGGGAGCTGTACCACTTCTCGGTGCGCTGGGCGCAGGAGGAGGACACCCACGCACGGGTGCTGAAGGAATACCAGCTCGCCTCGGGCATGGCGGAACCGGCGCCGCTGCGGGAGCGGCTGGCGGTGGAGGGCCGCAAGAAGTTCGACCTGGACTACACGCACGCGGTGCAGTTCTTCACGTACCCGCTGATCCAGGAGAAGGCCACGCAGCTGTACTACCAGCGGCTGCGGCAGACGGTGGGCGATCCGTTGCTCCAGGAGATCCTGCGCCGGCTGAGCCAGGACGAGGCCCGGCACTTCACCTTCTTCGCCGACGTGGTGGAGCGCTATCTGCGTACTGGCGGCGACGCGGTCGTCGAGCCGGTCCGCGAGGTGATCGCGGAGTTCCGGATGCCGCTCGCGGACACCATCCGGGGCTACTGGCGGTGGGCACTGCGCATCGCGGACGTGGCCCGCTACGACCACACCGAGGCGTACGAGTACCTGATCAAGGTGGTCGACCGGGCGGTGGACGCCCGCTCGGACAAGCTGGAGGAGCTGGTCTCCTTCGTCTCCGCGTGCCGTTCGCTCGCCATCACCGGCGCCACCGGCTGACGCACGCCCGTCGCCGTACCGAGAGATCCAACCGGGGGAAACAGTGAGCCACTACAGGAGCGACGTCCGCGACCTGACCTTCGCGCTGTTCGAGGTGCTGCGGGTGCAGGACCGGCTGGGCAGCGCGCCGTTCGAGGAGGTGGACAGGGCGACGGCGGACCATCTCCTCGCCGGACTCGACGACCTGGCCCGCACGGTACTGGCCGATTCGCTGGCCGACGGCGACCGCAATCCGCCCGTGTTCCATCCGGAGCGGCACGAGGTGACGCTGCCGGATTCCGTGACACATGCGGTGTCCGCGCTGGTGAAGGGCGGTTGGGACCGGATCGCGGTCGGCCCCGAGCTGGGCGGCCCGGGTCTGCCACCGACCCTGTCGTGGGCGTGCGCCGAACTGATTCTGGGTGCCAACCCGGTGCTGTACTTCTACGTCGGCGGGAAGATCTCCGCGCAGCTCGTGCACCGGCACGGCACCCCCGAACAACGTGTGTGGGCGCAGATGTTCGCGGAGCGCGACTGGGGTTCGACGATGGTCCTGACCGAGCCGGAGGTCGGTTCCGACGTGGGCGCGACCCGCACCCGCGCGGTCCTTCAGCCGGACGGAAGCTGGCACGTCGAGGGCGTGAAGCGGTTCATCACCGCCGCCGCGCAGGGCGGGATGACCGAGAACATCGTGCATCTGGTGCTGGCCCGCCCTGAGGGCCCCGGTGTGGAAACCCGGCCGGGCACCAAGGGGCTCGGGCTGTTCCTCGTCCCGGCCCGCCACTTCGACCCGGAGACCGGTGAACCGGGCGCCCGCAACGGGGTGTTCGTCACGGGCGTCGAGCACAAGATGGGGCTGAAGGCGTCCACGACCTGTGAGCTGAGCTTCGGTCGCGACGGAGTGCCCGCGGTGGGCCGGCTGCTCGGTGACCGGGTCAACGGCATGGCCCAGATGTTCGAGGCGATCAGCTATGCCCGGATGATGGTCGGCACCAAGGCCATCGCCACGCTGTCCACGGCGTACCGCAACGCCCTCGCCTACGCCTCGGAGCGGGTGCAGGGCCCGGATCTCGCCGAGTCCCTGGACCGGAACGCGGTGCGGGTGCCGATCCTGCGCCACCCGGACGTGCGTCGCGTCCTGCTGACGTTGAAGGCGTACGCGGAGGGGATGCGCGGTGTGTACTTGTACACCGCCTCGCTCCAGGACCTGATGGCCGCGCCGGACGGGTCGGCGGAGGCGGGGGACGCGGCGGCCGTGCACGAGCTGCTGCTGCCGGTGGTCAAGGGGTTCGGGTCCGAGCGGTCCTGGCATCTCCTGGCCGACGCCCTTCAGGTGTTCGGCGGTTCGGGCTACCTCCAGGATTTCCCGCTGGAGCAGTACATCCGGGACGCCAAGGTGGACACCCTGTACGAGGGGACCACGGCCATCCAGTCGATGGACTTCCTGTTCCGCAAGATCGTCCGGGACGGCGGGCAGGCGTTCGGGGCGCTGACCGGACGGATCGAGGCGACGGCCGAAGCCGAGGGTGATGCCCGGCTGGTGGAGGCGCGGGCCGCGCTGGGCCGGGCGGTGGCCGATGTGCGCGGGGTGCTGGATGCGCTGTGGACGCGGCTCGGCGCCGCCGCGGAGGACCCGGCAGCCTTGTACGGGGTCGGCCGGCACAGCGTGCGCTTCCTGCACGCGGTCGGGGAACTGGTCACCGGCTGGCGGCTGGTGGTGCACGCCGAGACGGCCGCCGCCGCGCTGGCCGCCGGGTCCGCCCCGGCCGACTCGGCCTTCTACGAGGGCAAGATCACCGCCGCCCGGTTCTTCGCGTCGACGGTCCTGCCGGAGCTGGCCGTCCACCGAGGGGTCGTCGAAGCGGAGGAAGACGGCCTGATGACGCTCGCCGATGCCGGTTTCTGACCAGGCCGTCCCTTCGGGCTGAGCCGCCGGAACGCCATCCCCCGAGGCCGTCGTGCCCGCACCCCAGCAAACACCGTGCTCGTGAAACACAGGAGTGGGAAGAACGTGGACGCAGTCGAAGCGCACACCACCACCGCCCGTCCGGCGGCCGTCATCCCGGCCGGGACCGGGAACGGGCTGCCACTGACCGAGGCGCAGCGCGGGGTGTGGCTCGCCCAGCAGGTGGAGCCGTCGACCGGCGTCTACAACATCGGTGAGTACCTCGAACTGCGCGGCACCGTCGACGTGGAACTGCTGCGCCGCGCGATCCGTACCGCCGTCGCGGAGTGCGACGTACTGCGTACCACCGTCCGTGTCAGGGGCGAGGAGCCCGAGCAGGTCGTCGCGCCCGACGGTGAGGTCGAGTTGGAGCTTGTCGACCTGTCGGGCGAGGCCGCCCCGGTGGAGGCCGCCGAGGAGTGGATGCGGCACCGCATCTGGGCGCCGGAGCACCAGGGCGCCCGCAGCCTGAAGGGCTTCGTGCTGATCCGGGTCGGTCCGGAGCACGCCCTGTTCTTCCTGCACGGCAGCCATCTGGTGATCGACGCGTTCGGTGCCGCGCTGGTCGCGGTGCGGATCAGCCAGGTGTACACCGAACTGGCGTGGGGCGCCGAGGTGTCCGCGGGGTGGTTCGGCCGGGTCGCGGATCTGGTGGCCGCCGACACCGGGTACCGGGAGTCCGACGACCGGGAGCGGGATGCCGCGTTCTGGCACGAGCGGCTGGCGGAGCGACCCGAGGCGGTGACCTTGTCCGGGCATCCGGTGCGGGTCGCGCCGCGCGGCCGGGTGCTGCGCCGGGAGTTCGCCGAGGAGGACGCGGCCGGGATCGTCGCGCTGTCCGAGCAGCTCGGGGTGTCCACGTCGACGGTGCTGCTGACGCATGTGGCGCTGCTGCTGTGGAAGACCACGGGCCGCTACGACCTGCCGATCGGGCTGCCGGTGGGCGCGCGGGTCGACCCGGCGCTGAAGCTGATCCCCGGCATGATGTCGAACATCCTGCCGGTGCGGCTGGCCGGGCGGCCTGGTGAGGACTTCGCCTCGCTCGCCGCCGGCATGTCGGCCACCGTCCGCGCGTCGATGAAGCACCAGCGGTACCGCTACGAGTGGCTGATCCGCGACAGCCGCCATCTGCACGGGCGCCCCGACCCGCTGTTCGGTGTCGAGGTCAACATCATGAACTTCAACGCGGACCTCCGGCTCGGGGACATGGCCGCCGAGTTCCGCACCATCAGCACCGGCCCGGTGCACGACGTCACCCTGAACCTGCGGATCGACGCGCAGCGCCCGAGCCTCGGCGTGGAGATCGAGGCCGACGCGGAGCGGCACTCGGCGGCCGATCTGGAAGGGCTGGCCGATCGGCTCGCCTCGCTGTTGCGGCAGGTTCGCGAGGCCGGGCCGACCGTGCGCGCCGCCGACCTGTCGGTGCTGTCCGACGCCGAACGCGAGGGGCTGGCGGCGGAGTACGGCGGGACCGCGCACCCGGTGGCCGCGACGACGCTGCCGGAGCTGTTCGCCGAGCAGGCTCGGGCCCGCCCCGACGCCGTCGCCGTGGTCGCGGACGGACGGGGGACGACGTACGCGGCACTGGACGCGCTGACCGGGACGCTCGCCGGACGGCTGCGCGCGGAGGGCGTGGGCCCCGAGCGGTTCGTCGCGCTGTGCCTGCCCCGGTCCCCCGCCCTGGTGGCGGGCGCGCTGGCGGTGACCCGCGCGGGCGGGGCCTATGTGCCCGTCGACCCCGAGTACCCGCGGGAGCGGGTCGCCCACACGCTCACCGACGCGGCGCCTCTCGTGGTGCTGACCACCGAAGGGCTGCGCCCGCTGGTGGAGTCGGCGGTCGCCGCCGGGACCCGGGTGCTGGTGCTGGGCGAGGACGGTGTGCTCGCGGACGGTACGGGCGGGCAGGGCACGCAGGGCACGGTGGAGGCGCAGGGCCCGGTGGGCACGCAGGGCACGCCGCACCGGGTGGCCGGCCCCGCCCACCCGGCGTACATGATCTACACCTCGGGGTCCACGGGCCGGCCCAAAGGTGTTGTCGTCACCCACTCCGCGCTGGTCAACCGGCTGCTGTGGATGCAGTCCGCGTACGGTCTGACCGGAGTCGACCGAGTCCTCCAGAAGACCCCGGCCAGCTTCGACGTATCCGTGTGGGAGCTGTTCTGGCCACTGGTGACCGGCGCGACACTGGTGCTGGCCGCGCCCGGCGGGCACCGCGATCCGGCCTACCTGGCCTCGGTGATCGGCGCGGAACGGGTCACCGTCGTGCATTTCGTGCCATCCATGCTGGAGGAGTTCGTCCGGGAGGGCCTGGCCCGCTCCTGCGGCAGTCTGCGGCTGGTGATGTGCAGCGGCGAGGCGCTGACGCCCGTACTGCGGGACGCGCTGCTCGACCAGCTCGACGTGGACCTGCGCAACCTGTACGGCCCGACCGAGGCCACGGTCGATGTGACCGCCTCCGGGCGGCTGCGCCGTACCGGCTCTGCGGACCCGGTGCCCATCGGCCGCCCGGTGTGGAACACCCGCCTGTACGTGCTGGACGAGGCGTTGAGCCCGGTGCCGGAAGGTGTGGCGGGGGAGCTGTACCTCGCCGGTGACCAGCTGGCGCGCGGGTATCACCGCAGGGCCGCGCTGACCGCCGAGCGGTTCGTCGCGGACCCGTTCGGCCCGGCAGGGACGCGCATGTACCGCACCGGTGACCTGGTGCGCCGCCGGGAGGACGGCACCCTGCTGTACGTGGGCCGTGCCGACGACCAGGTGAAGATCCGGGGGGTGCGGGTCGAGCCCGGCGAGGTGCGCGCCGCGCTGCTCGCGCACCCGGGAATCGGTTCGGCCGCCGTCGTGGCCCGTCCGGACAACGACGGCACGCACCGGCTGATCGCCTACGTGGTGCCCGCCGCCGGCCACGAGGTCACCGAGGCGGAGTTGCGTGCGGATACCGCGCGCCTGCTTCCGGGCCCGCTGGTCCCGTCCCGCGTGGTGTGTGTGGACGCGTTGCCCCTCACTCCCAGCGGCAAGCTGGACACCCACGCCCTTCCTGCTCCCGCGTCCGCCCCGGACGGTCCCTCGCGGGAGCCGCGCGATGACCGGGAACGGCTGCTGTGCGCGCTGTTCGCCGAGGTGCTGGGCGTGGAGTCGGTCGGTGTCGACGCGTCCTTCTTCGACCTGGGCGGGCACTCGCTGAGCGCCACCCGGCTGGGAAGCCGGGTCCGTGCCTCGCTCGGTCTGGAGGTCCCGGTGCGCGCGGTGTTCGACGCGCCCACCCCGGCCGCGCTGGCCGTCTGGCTGGACGAGCACGGGCGCACCGCACGGCCCGCGCTGACCCGTGCCGAGCGCCCCGACCCGATGCCGCTGTCCCCGGCGCAGAGCAGCTTGTGGTTCCTCTACCAGTTGGAGGGTCCCTCCCCGACCTACAACATCCCGCTGCTGCTCACTCTGTCCGGCTCCGTGGACCGGGTGGCGCTGCGGAGGGCGTTCCAGGACATCGCCGACCGGCACGAAACGTTGCGCACGGTCGTCGGCGTCGATTCGTCGGGCTTGCCCCATCAGCGGGTTCTGCCGCCGGGGCAGGTGCCGGTGGAGTGGCGTGAGTGCCGGGTGGAGGCCGGGGCACTTGCGGGCGAGCTGGAGACGGCCGCACACCACCGCTTCGACCTGTCCGCCGCGCCGCCGCTGCGCGTCACCCTCTTCGAGACCGGTCCGGACGCGTGCACGGTGCTGATCCTGCTGCATCACATCGCCGCCGACGGCTGGTCGTTCAGTCCGCTCGCCGACGATCTCTTCCGCGCGTACACCGCCCGTGCGGAGGGCGCCGCACCGGAGTGGGAACCGCTGCCGGTGCAGTACGCCGACCACACCCTGTGGCAGCGGGCGCTGCTCGGTGACCGGGACGCCGCTGACGCCCCGGGCAACCGTCAACTCACCTATTGGAAGGAGCGTTTGGCCGGTCTTCCCGATGTCGTCACGCTGCCCGCCGACCGGCCGCGCCCCGCGGTCTCCTCGTACCGGGGCGCGACTGTGGACTTCGCGTTCGACGCGGACCTCGCAGGGCGCATCGCGGCGCTCGCGGAGGCGCACGGCGCGACCGTGTTCATGGTGCTCCAGGCGAGCCTGGCCGCGCTGCTGACCCGGCTGGGTGCGGGCACCGACATCCCGCTCGGCTCACCGGTCGCGGGGCGCACGGACACGGCCGTCGACCGGCTGATCGGCTGCTTCGTCAACCCGCTCGTGCTGCGCGTGGACACCTCGGGCGATCCCGCCTTCGGTGACCTGCTGGACCGGGTGCGGCAGGACAGCCTGGCCGCGTACGCCCATCAGGACGTGCCGTTCGAACGGGTCGTGGAGGCGCTGCGCCCGCACCGCTCGGCGGGCCATCATCCACTGTTCCAGGTGTCGTTGGCACTCCAGAACATGGCGTACCCGCGCACCGCGCTGCCCGGCCTGGAAGCCTCCGGGAGGCCCCTGTACATCGGGGTGTCCCGGTTCGACCTGTCGCTGAGCCTCGTCGAGCATTTCGCCGACGACGGTGCCCCGGCGGGTCTGTCCGGCGTCGCCGAGTACGCCACCGACCTGTACGACCGGGCGACCGTCGAGGCGCTGGTGGCGCGGTGGGCGCGATTGCTGGAGCAGTTCACCGCCGACCCCCGGCTGGGCGTGGGCGGGGCCGTGCTGGACGCGGGCACCGCCCGGCGGCCGGCGGCCGGGGACACGCCCGCCGGTCCGGCGGTCCTGGGCGGGGCGCGGACGCTGCCCGAGCTGTTCGAGCGGCGGGCTGCCGCTTCCCCGGACGCGGTGGCGCTGTCGGCCGGGGCGGAGCGGATCGTCTACCGGGAGCTGAACGCCCGCGCCAACCGGCTGTCGCACCGGCTGATCGGCCTCGGTATCGGTCCGGAGGACACGGTGGCGATCGCGCTGCCCCGCTCCGCCGAGCTGGTGACGGTCGCGCTGGCCGTGGCGAAGGCGGGCGCCGCGTTCCTGCCCCTCGACCCGTCGTACCCGGCGGAGCGCATCGCGTACATGCTGGGCGACGCCTCTCCCGCGCTCACCGTCACCGCCTCCGCGCACGCCGAGGGCCCGGTGGCTGGGCACGGTCCGGTGCTGGTGCTGGACGCGGAGGGCTCCGGGGAAGCGGGGACGGGTGTCCCGGGAGGCACCGATCGCGACCCCGTCGACACCGACCGGGTCCGCCCGCTGTTGCCGGAGCATCCCGCCTACGTCATCTATACCTCGGGCTCCACGGGCGCCCCCAAGGGTGTGGTCGTGACGCACACCGGGCTGGCGGGACTGACCGCCGACATGGCCGCACGGTTCGGGATCGACGCGTCGGCCCGTGTGCTGCAATTCGCCTCGCCCAGTTTCGACGCCTCGGTGATGGAGCTGCTGATGGCGCTCCCGAACGGCGCCACCCTGGTCGTCCCGCCCGAAGGCACCGTCCTGGCGGGCGACACCCTGGCCGCGTTCCTCGCGGAGCAGGACGTGTCGCTCGCGCTGATCCCGCCGACGGTGCTCGCGGGCGTCCGTCCCGAAGCCGTACCCGGCCTCCGCACTCTGCTGGTCGGCGGCGAGGCATGCCCGGCCGAGCGGGTGGCCCGCTGGCGGCAGGGCCGCCGCATGCTCAACGCGTACGGGCCGACGGAGGCCACCATCTGTGCCACCACCAGCGGCGACCTCACCGGCGCCGGCACGCCCCCGATCGGTACGCCGGTGGCGGGCACCCGTGCCTACGTCCTGGACGCGGCGCTGCGCACCGTCCCGCACGGTGTGGTGGGCGAGCTGTACCTCGCGGGGCCGGGTCTGGCCCGCGGCTACCTGGGCCGCCCCGCGCTCACGTCGTCCCGTTTCGTCGCCGACCCCTACGGGGAGCCGGGGGCTCGGATGTACCGCACCGGGGACCTGGCCCGGGTGGACCCGGACGGCGATCTGGTCTACGAGGGCCGTGCGGACGGTCAGTTGAAGCTGCGCGGCTTCCGTATCGAGGCGGGGGAGGTCGAGACGGCTCTGCTGGACCGGCCCGGGGTCGGCCAGGCCGTGGTGATCGTCCGCGAGGACCGCCCCGGAGACGTCCGCCTCACCGGGTACGTGGTGCAGGACGACAGCCCGCAGGCCCCCGGGGAGGAGAGCGGGCCGTCGCGAGAGGCGTTGCCCGAGCTGCTGCGGGAGGCGCTGCGGGACCGGCTGCCCGCGTACATGGTGCCGTCGGCGGTGGTCGTACTGGACGCGCTGCCCGTGACGGCCAACGGCAAGCTCGACCGGGCGGCGCTCCCCGCGCCCGAGACGGTAACGGGCGTGGCCGGCCGCGGGCCGCGCACCGTGCGGGAGGAGCTGCTGGCCGGGCTGTTCGCTGATGTCCTCGGTCTGCCGTCGGTCGGTGTGGACGACGACTTCTTCGCCCTGGGCGGCCATTCCCTGCTCGCCACCCGGCTGATCAGCCGCATCCGCCGGACGCTCGGCTCCGAGGTGGCCATTCGGGACCTGTTCGCCGCGCCGACCGTCGCCGGACTGGCCGAGCGGATCGAGAAGGCATCCGCGACGGCCCGGCCCGCGATCGAGCGCCGCGACCGCCCCGCGCACCTTCCGCTGTCGTACGCGCAGCAGCGTCTGTGGTTCCTCAACCGGCTGGAGGGCGGGTCCGCGACCTACAACATGCCGCTCGCGCTGCGCCTGCGCGGCGAGGTCGACGGCGAGGCTCTGCGAGCCGCGTGGACGGACGTGCTGACCCGGCACGAGACACTGCGGACCATGTTCGGGGAGCACGAGGGCAACCCGGTACAGGTGATCCTCGACCCGGAGGTGGCCGCCGACCGCATCCTGAGCACGGAGCACCTCACCCCCGGCACGGACGCCGAAGCCTGGACCCAGGAGATCACCACCCGCGGCTTCGACCTGACCAAGGACCTCCCGGTCAGGGTCGTGCACGGAGTACTGAGCGACACCGAATCCATGCTCGTCGTCGTCCTCCACCACATCGCGGGCGACGGCTGGTCCCTCGCCCCCCTCGCCCACGACCTGTCCGCCGCGTACGGCGAGCGTCTCGCGGGCCGCACCCCCACCTGGGACGAACTCCCCGTCCAGTACGCCGACTACACCCTCTGGCAACGCGACCACCTCGGCACCACCGACAACCCCGACAGCCTCCTCACCGCCCAGACCAACCACTGGCGCACCACACTGGCAGGAGCACCCGCAGAGCTGCCGCTCCCGTTCGACCGGCCACGCCCCGCACACCCGACGCACGCGGGCGCCACGGTCGCTTTCCGCATCCCTCAGGAGCGCTACGACGCTGTCTCACGGCTGGCGAAGCAGCATGGCGTCACGGTGTTCATGGTCCTCCAGGCCGCCACCGCCATCACCCTCAACGCCTTCGGCGCCGGCACCGACATCCCCCTCGGCACCCCCGTCGCCGGACGCACCGACGAGACGTTGAAAGACCTCGTCGGCTTCTTCGTCAACACCCTCGTGCTCCGCACCGACCTCAGCGACAACCCCACCTTCCACGACACCCTCACCCGCGTCCGCGACACCAACCTCGCTGCCTACGAAAACCAGGACATCCCCTTCGAAGCCGTCGTCGAAGCCCTCAACCCCGCCCGCTCCACCCACCACCACCCGCTCTTCCAGGTCATGGTCGACCTCCAGAACAACACCACCCCCGAGCTGCACCTGGCCGGGCTGGACATCACCGTGGACGGGACCGGGGTGGACGCCGCCAAGTTCGACCTCCAGTTCTCCTTCGCGGAGGAGCTGGTCCGCAGCGGGGACACGGCCGGCCCCGAGGGCCTGTCGGCGCTGCTGTACTACGCGACGGACCTGTTCGACGCGGCGACCGCCGAGCGGCTGGCCGACGGTTTCCTGCGCGTTCTGGACACAGTGACTGTCGCCCCGGACACATCCCTCACGGCGATCGATGTCCTCACGTCGGCCGAACGGAGCCGACTGCTGGACGCGTACAACGCGACCGGCCACGCCACCAGTGACGCGCTGCTGCCCGAGCTGCTGACCGCGCGGGCCGCCCGCACGCCGGAGCGTCCTGCGCTGGTGTGCGAGGGAGCGGAGGTCTCGTACGGGGAACTGGACGCCCGCTCCGACCGCCTCGCGCGTTATCTGATCGCCCAGGGCGCCGGCCCCGAGACGCTGGTCGCCGTGGCCCTGCCGCGCGGACCCGAGCTGGTCACGGCACTGCTCGCGGTCCTCAAGGCGGGGGCCGCCTACCTGCCCGTCGACCCGGGTCGCCCCTCGGCCGGCATCGCCCGGCTGCTGGCGGACGCTGCTCCGGCGCTGCTGCTCACCGACCCGGGCACCCGCACCGGGCTGCCAGTCGCCGGTGTGCCGGTGCACACCCCGGGCCCCGCCGACCTGGCCGCGTTCCCCGCCACCGCGGTCAGCGACGCTGACCGGGTGGCGCCGCTGCGCCCTCAGCATCCGGCCTACGTCATTCACACGTCCGGCTCCACCGGCACCCCGAAGGGCATCACCATGCCCGGCGCGGCCGTCGTGAACCTGCTGCGCTGGCACGCGGCGGAGTTCGGTGGCCAGGAGGGCGGGGTCCAGGGCGCCCATGACGGACGGCGTACCGCGCAGTTCACGGGAATCAGCTTCGACGTGTCGGTGCAGGAGATCCTGACGACGCTGGTCACGGGTGCCACCCTGCACATCCCCGGCGAGGACATCCGCCGGGACCCGGAGGCGTTCGCCGCCTGGCTGGCCGAACACCGCGTCACCGATCTGTTCGTACCCAACCTGATGGTGGACGCGCTGAGCGCCGCCGCTGTCGAGCACGGCCACGACCTGTCGTCCCTGCGGCACATCATGCAGGCCGGTGAACGCCTGCACCTCAGCCTTCCAGTGCGGGAGTTCTTCCGCCGGGAGACGAATGCGCGGCTGCACAACCATTACGGCCCGGCGGAGACGCACGTCGTCACCGCTCGTTCCCTGCCGCCCGCCGAGTCGGACTGGCCCGCAGAGGCGCCCGTCGGGCGCCCCGTGTGGAACACCCGTGCCTATGTCCTGGACGACGCGCTGCGTCCCGCACCGCCCGGCGTGACCGGCGAACTGTACATAGCCGGGGCCCAGTTGGCACGCGGCTACCTGAACAGGCCCGCACTCACCGCCACCCGCTTCCTGCCCGACCCCTACGGGGCACCGGGGACACGCATGTACCGCACCGGAGACCTCGCCCACTGGAACGCCGACGGTGATCTCGTCTACGTCGGCCGCAGCGACGACCAGGTCAAGATCCGGGGCTTCCGCGTCGAACCCGCCGAGATCGAAGCGGTCCTCCTCACCCACCCCGCCGTCGGACAGGCGGCCGTCGTCCCCCGCGAGGACGTACCCGGCGACACCCGCCTCATCGCGTACGTCACCGTGTCGGACTCCGCGCCCGGCGGTCTGGCGGCCGAACTGCGTGCGCTGGCGGGCGGACTGCTGCCGGACTACATGGTGCCTTCGGCCGTGGTCGTGCTGGACGTCCTGCCCGTGACCGTCAACGGCAAGCTTGACCGCCGCGCTCTGCCCGCCCCCGACGCCGTGACCGGCACGTCCGGCCGTGCGCCGCGTTCGTTGCGGGAGGAGTTGCTTGCCGGGCTGTTCGCCGAGGTCCTCGGGGTGCCGTCGGTCGGTGTGGACGACGACTTCTTCGCCCTGGGCGGCCATTCCCTGCTCGCCACCCGGCTGATCAGCCGCATCCGCCGGACGCTCGGCTCCGAGGTGGCCATTCGGGACCTGTTCACCGCTCCCACCGTCGCCGCGCTGGCGGACCGGATGGACGGCGCCACGGGCGTGGTCCGCCCGGCCCTCGCACGGCACGACCGCCCCGCGCACCTTCCGCTGTCGTACGCGCAGCAGCGTCTGTGGTTCCTCAACCGGCTGGAAGGCGGCTCCGGGACCTACAACCTGCCGCTCGCGCTGCGCCTGCGCGGCGAGGTCGACGGCGAGGCTCTGCGAGCCGCGTGGACGGACGTGCTGACCCGGCACGAGACGCTGCGCACCGTGTTCGGGGAGCACGAGGGCAACCCGGTACAGGTGATCCTCGACCCGGAGGTGGCCGCCGACCGCATCCTGAGCACGGAGCACCTCACCCCCGGCACGGACACCCAAGCCTGGACCCAGGAAATCACCACCCGCGGCTTCGACCTGACCAAGG
The DNA here is from genome assembly GCF_050613165.1 of Streptomyces sp. P6-2-1. NCBI lineage: Bacteria > Bacillati > Actinomycetota > Actinomycetes > Kitasatosporales > Streptomycetaceae > Streptomyces > Streptomyces sp. P6-2-1. Next base: position 40,491 of record NZ_CP192513.1, read on the forward strand.
ACCTCCCCGTCAGGGTCGTGCACGGAGTACTGAGCGACACCGAATCCATGCTCGTCGTCGTCCTCCATCACATCGCGGGCGACGGCTGGTCCCTCGCCCCCCTCGCCCACGACCTGTCCGCCGCGTACGGCGAGCGTCTCGCGGGCCGCACCCCCACCTGGGACGAACTCCCCGTCCAGTACGCCGACTACACCCTCTGGCAACGCGACCACCTCGGCACCACCGACAACCCCGACAGCCTCCTCACCGCCCAGACCAACCACTGGCGCACCACACTGGCAGGAGCACCCGCCGAACTCCCACTCCCCCTCGACCGGCCACGCCCCACCCGCCGGACGTACGAGGGCGCCGTGGTGAACTTCCAGATCGGCACCGAACTGAGCGCCAAGACCACCGAGCTGGCCTCCCGAACCGGCGTCACGACCTTCATGGTCCTCCAGGCCGCCACCGCCATCACCCTCAACGCCTTCGGCGCCGGCACCGACATCCCCCTCGGCACACCCGTCGCCGGACGCACCGACGAGACGTTGAAAGACCTCGTCGGCTTCTTCGTCAACACCCTCGTGCTCCGCACCGACCTCAGCGACAACCCCACCTTCCAGGAAACCCTCACCCGCGTCCGCGACACCAACCTCGCCGCCTACGAAAACCAGGACATCCCCTTCGAAGCCGTCGTCGAAGCCCTCAACCCCGCCCGCTCCACCCACCACCACCCGCTCTTCCAGGTCATGGTCGACCTCCGCAACGACGGGGAGCTGGACCTCGACCTGCCGAAGCTGGAGATCGAGACGGTGCCGCTGCGCACGGAGATCGCCAGGTTCGACCTCCAGTTCTCCTTCGCCGAGCGATTCACGTCCACGGACACCGGGCGCGACAGGTACGGACTGGCCGTCGGCCTCCACTATGCGACGGATCTGTTCGACGCGGAGACGGCCGAGCGGATGGCGCAAGGCTTCCTGCGCATCCTGGAGACGGTAACCACCGACCCCGGAACACCCCTGTCACAGATCGACGCCCTCACCCCCGAAGACCGCACCCGCCTCCTCCACACCCACAACAACACCACCCACCCGGTCCCACCCCCACTCGTCCCCGACCTCTTCACCAACCAAGCCACCCACACCCCCCACCACCCCGCCCTCACCTTCGACAACAAGAACACCTCCTACGGCGAACTCGACGCCCGCTCCAACCAACTCGCCCGCCACCTCATCACCCACGGCGCCGCCCCCGAAACCCGCATCGCCGTAGCCCTCCCACGCGGACCACAACTCCTCACCACACTCCTCGCCATCCTCAAAACCGGCGCCGCCTACCTCCCCATCGACCCCACCAACCCACCCGCACGGACCACGTACGTGCTGGAAGACGCCACTCCGGGCCTGCTCCTCACCGACACGGCCACTCGGGCCGTCCTGCCCGTCACGACGGTACCGGTGCACACGACGGACACCGCAGACCTCAGCGCCTACCCGACAACCCCGGTCACCGACGCGGACCGGCTCACCCCACTGCTCCCCCAGCACCCCGCCTACGCCATCTACACCTCCGGATCCACCGGCACCCCCAAGGGCACACTCATCACGCACGCCGCCCTGGTCAACCGGCTGTGCTGGATGCAGGACACGTACGGCCTGAGCGTGCGGGACCGCGTCCTCCAGAAGACACCGGTCACCTTCGACGTGTCCGTCTGGGAACTCTTCTGGCCACTGATCACCGGAGCCACCCTGACCATCGCCCGCCCCGAAGGACACAAAGACCCCGCCTACCTCAGCCGCCTGATCACCACGACCGGCACCACCGTCGTCCACTTCGTACCCTCCATGCTCCAGGCCTTCCTCGACCACCCACAAACCACCGACGACACCCCACTGCGGCTCCTGATCACCAGCGGCGAAGCCCTGTCGCCCGACCTGGCGGAGCGGTGCCTCACCCGGCTCCCCGGCGTCCGGCTGCACAACCTGTACGGGCCGACCGAGGCCACCATCGATGTCACCGCCACCCACGCACTCACCCCGGCGGACACCCGGCCGGTCCCCATCGGGCACCCCGTCTGGAACACGCGGGCGTACGTCCTCGACGACGCGCTACGTCCCGTACCACCCGGCGTGACCGGCGAACTGTACATAGCCGGGGCCCAGTTGGCACGCGGCTACCTGAACAGGCCCGCACTCACCGCCACCCGCTTCCTGCCCGACCCCTACGGGGCACCGGGGACACGCATGTACCGCACCGGAGACCTCGCCCACTGGAACACCAACGGCGATCTCGTCTACGTCGGCCGCAGCGACGACCAAGTCAAGATCCGGGGCTTCCGCGTCGAACCCGCCGAGATCGAAACCGTCCTCCTCACCCACCCCACCGTCCGGCAGGCAGCCGTCATCCCCCGCCAAGACGTACCCGGCGACACCCGACTCGTCGCCTACGTCACCACGCAAGACACGACAGACGCACACCTGCCCTCTGAGCTGCGCATGTTGGCGGCCCGCAGCCTGCCCGACCACATGGTCCCCTCAGCCTTCGTCCCGCTGGACGTCCTCCCGGTCACGGCCAACGGCAAGCTCGACCGGCGTGCCCTGCCCGCCCCCGGGTCTCCCGCGGGAAACCCCGGCCGGGAGCCCCGGACCGCACGCGAGGAGGTGCTGTGCGACCTCTTCGCGGACGTGCTGGGCCTGCCCGCCGTGGGCGTGGACGACGACTTCTTCGCCCTCGGCGGCCATTCCCTCCTGGTGATCCGTTTGATCGGGCGGATCAGGGAAGCCCTCGGGGTCGAACCGGCCATCCGCGATCTGTTCACCGCGCCGACCGTCTCGGCCCTGGCCGTACTGCTGGACACGGCGACGGGACCGGCGCGTCCGGTCCTCACGCGGCGGGAGCGCCCCGAGCGTCTGCCCGTGTCGTACGCGCAGCAGCGTCTGTGGTTCCTGAACCGGCTGGAGGGCGGGTCCGGGACCTACAACATGCCGCTCGCGCTGCGCCTCACCGGCACCGTGGACGCCAGAGCCCTGCGGGACGCCTGGGCGGACGTGCTGACCCGGCACGAGACGCTGCGGACCATGTTCGGGGAGCACGAGGGCAACCCGGTACAGGTCATCCTCGACCCGCAGACCGCCGCCGACCGCATCCTGAGCACGGAGCACCTCACCCCCGGCACGGACACCCAAGCCTGGACCCAGGAAATCACCACCCGCGGCTTCGACCTGACCGAAGACGTCCCCGTCAGGGTCGTGCACGGCATCCTCAACGACACCGAATCCGTACTCGTCGTCGTCCTCCATCACATCGCGGGCGACGGCTGGTCCCTCGCCCCCCTCGCCCACGACCTGTCCGCCGCGTACGGCGAGCGTCTCGCGGGCCGCACCCCCACCTGGGACGAACTCCCCGTCCAGTACGCCGACTACACCCTCTGGCAACGCGACCACCTCGGCACCACCAACGACCCCGACAGCCTCCTCACCGCCCAGACCAACCACTGGCGCACCACACTGGCAGGAGCACCCGCCGAACTCCCACTCCCCCACGACCGGCCACGCCCGGCGCAGCCGACGCATCAGGGGGCGACGGTGGGGTTCCGGCTGGACGGGGACCTCGGCGGCGCCGTGTCCGCACTGGCCGCCGCCCACGGCGTCACGGTGTTCATGGTCCTCCAGGCCGCGACCGCCATCACCCTCAACGCCTTCGGCGCCGGCACCGACATCCCCCTCGGCACACCCGTCGCCGGACGCACCGACGAGACGTTGAAAGACCTCGTCGGCTTCTTCGTCAACACCCTCGTGCTCCGCACCGACCTCAGCGACAACCCCACCTTCCAGGAAACCCTGGTCCGCGTCCGCGACACCAACCTCGCCGCCTACGAAAACCAGGACATCCCCTTCGAAGCCGTCGTCGAAGCCCTCAACCCCGCCCGCTCCACCCACCACCACCCGCTCTTCCAGGTCATGGTCGACCTCCAGAACAACACCACCCCCGAGCTGCACCTGGCCGGGCTGGACATCACCGTGGACGGGACCGGGGTGGACGCCGCCAAGTTCGACCTCCAGTTCTCCTTCACCGAGGACGCGGAAGGCATGAGCGAGGCAGGCGGGACCGGTGGGTTCGCGGGTGCGCTGACCTACGCGACGGACCTGTTCGACGCGGCCACTGCCCGACGGATGACGGACGGCCTCCTGTGCGTGCTGCGCACGGTCACCGCCGACCCTGACACACCCCTGACAGGCATCGGCGTCCTGTCCGCTGCCGACCGGGGGTTGTTGCTGGAGGAGTACAACACGGCCGTGCGGCCGTCGGCGGCCCCGTTCCCGGCCGAGCTGTTCGCCGAGCGTGCGCTACGCGACCCGGACCGTGCCGCGCTGCTGTTCGAGGGCTCCGAGGTCTCGTACGGCGAACTGGACGCCCGCGCGAACCGGCTCGCCCGGTATCTGATCGCCCACGGCGCCGGCCCGGAGACCCTGGTGGCCGTGGCCCTGCCGCGCGGACCCGAGCTGGTCACGGCACTGCTCGCGGTCCTCAAGGCGGGGGCCGCCTACCTGCCCCTCGACCCGACGAGCCCGCCCGCGCGCCTCGCGTACACGCTGTCCGACGCGGTCCCGGCACTGCTCCTCACGGACCCCGCCGCCGCATCCGCCGTCCGGGAGGGGCTGCCCGGCACGGACGTACCGGTGCACGCGCCGGACCCGGCCGCTCTGGCCGGGTACCCGGCGACCCCGGTCACCGACACCGACCGGATCGCGCCGCCGCGCCCGGAGCACCCGGCGTACGTCCTGTACACGTCGGGGTCGACGGGTACGCCCAAGGGCACCGTCGTCCCGCGCGGCGCGGTCGGTACCTTCGTCGCGGACATCGCAAGCGCCTACGCTGTGGACGCGGGCACCCGGCTGCTCGGATTCGCCGCCGTCACCTTCGACGTGTCGGTCTTCGAGATCTTCACGGCTCTGGCCACGGGCGCCACACTGGTGCTGGCCGGCGAGGAGCAGCGCACCGACGCCGATCTGCTGCAACGGCTGCTGCGGGAGGCGCGGGTGACGGTGGCCGAGCTGCCGCCCGCCGTGCTGCCCCTGCTGGACCCGGCCACGCTCCCCGAGCTGCGCCTGGTGTCCGTAGGCGGTGAGGCCCCCGCCGGTCGCCTGGTCGATGCCTGGGCGACGGCGGACCGGGAGTTCTGGAACGGCTACGGCCCCACGGAGACCACGGTGGCCGTGACCCTCATGCGGTGCGCCCCTCCCGCCGGGGACCGTACACCGCCCATCGGCCGTCCGACGGCGCACACCAGGGCGTACGTCCTGGACGCGGCCCTGCGTCCCGTGCCGCCCGGCGTGACCGGCGAGCTGTACGTGGCGGGCGCCCAGCTGGCGCGCGGCTACCTGAACAGGCCCGCCCTGACCGGGTCCCGCTTCGTGGCCGACCCCTACGGGGCACCGGGGACCCGGATGTACCGCACCGGGGACCTGGCCCGCTGGAACGCCGACGGCGACCTCGTGTTCATGGGCCGCACCGACGACCAGGTCAAGATCCGGGGCTTCCGCGTCGAACCCGCCGAGATCGAGACCGCGCTGCTCACGCACCCGGCGGTCGGGCAGGCCGCCGTGGTGGCCCGCGCGGACGGCCCCGACGGCGGCACCCGGCTTCTCGCGTACGTCACCCGCCGCCAGCCCGCGCCCACGGAGCCCGTGCCCAGCGATCCGGCCCCCACCGAGCCCACCGGCCCGGCACCCGCAGGACCCGCCCCCCTCCAGGGCAGCGGTGAGGACGCGGGGCACTCTGCCGCCGAGCTTCGCTCCACCGAACTCGCGACCGCGCTCAGCGCGTTGGCGACGCGACTGCTGCCGCCGTACATGGTTCCGTCGGCCGTCGTCGTCGTGGACGGGCTGCCGGTGACGGCCAACGGCAAACTGGACACCGCCGCACTGCCGGTCCCGGCCCCGGAACCGGTCCGGCCGTACCGGGCACCGCGCACCCCGCGCGAGGACGTGCTGTGCGGGCTGTTCGCCGAGGTGCTGGGCGCGGCCAGGATCGGAGTCGACGACTCGTTCTTCGATCTGGGCGGCCACTCGCTGCTCGCGACCCGGCTGATCAGCCGGGTCCGCACCACCCTGGGGGTCGAGCTGCCCCTGCGCACGCTCTTCGAGAGCCCGACGCCGGCGACGCTCGCCGCCCGGCTCGACGCCCAGCCGCAGCGCAGGCCCCGGCCCGCGCTGCGTCCCCGGAACCGGCAGGAGGACAACCGATGATCCCGCTGTCGCTGGCGCAGCAGCGCCTTTGGTTCCTGGACCAGTTGGAGGGGCCGAGCGCGCTGTACACGATGCCGGTCGTGGTCCGGCTCTCCGGCGATCTGGACCCGGCCGCGCTGGGTGCCGCCCTTGTCGACGTGGTGACACGGCACGAGGTGCTGCGTACCGTGTACCCGGTCGTGGACGGGCGTCCCGTGCAGCGCGTACTGGAACCCGAGGAGGCGGCGGCCGCGGTGCGGATGCCGGTGACGGCGCTGTCCGTGCCGGGGGACGCCGGAACGGCCCAGAAGCACACCCCGGCCTCGTCGACGAGCCTCGGGACCGCTCCGGAGGTGGCCGAAGCGGTCGCCCACGTGTTCGACCTGGCGACGGAAGTCCCCTTGTGGGCACGGCTGTTCGCGTGCGGTCCGGGTGAGCACCTGCTCGTGCTCGTGGTCCACCACATCGCCACCGACGGATGGTCGACGGGGCCGCTGGCCCGTGATCTGTCGGTCGCCTATGCCGCGCGCCGCGCCGGGTGCGCGCCCGTCTGGCAGCCGCTGCCCGTGCAGTACGCCGACTACACGCTGTGGCAGCGCGAGCTGCTCGGCGCCGAGGACGACCCGGAGAGCCTGCTCACCGAACAACTCGGCTATTGGCGCAGCGCGTTGGAGGGTCTGCCGGAAGAGCTGTCCCTCCCGGCCGACCGGCCGCGTGCGACGGTCGCGGGTCACGAGGGCGGCACCGTGCCGGTCGCCGTCCCGGCAGCCGTGCACGCCCGGACGGCGCGGCTGGCGCGCGAGCGGGGCGTCACGGTGTTCATGGTGGTGCAGGCCGCGCTGGCGGTGTTGTTGTCCCGGCTCGGTGCGGGCGACGACATCCCCGTCGGCACGGCCGTCGCCGGGCGCACCGACGAGGCGCTGGACGAGTTGGTCGGTTTCTTCGTGAACACGCTGGTGCTCCGCACCGACCTGGGCGGCGATCCGCCGTTCACCGAGCTGCTCGACCGGATCAAGGAGGCGTCGCTGGACGCCTTCGCCCACCAGGACGTGCCCTTCGAGCGGCTGGTGGAGGAGCTGGCCCCGGCCCGGTCCATGGCCCGGCACCCGTTGTTCCAGGTGATGCTGACACTCCAGAACACCCCGCCCGCGTTCTTCGAGCTGCCCGGGGTCACGACGGAACCAGTGGACACCGGGGCGGTCCCTGCCAAGTTCGACCTGGCGTTCTCGCTGGAGGAAACCTTCGCAGCCGACGGCGCGCCGGGCGGCCTGGGCGGGGTGCTCACCTTCGCGCTCGACCTCTTCGACACGGACACGGCACGGGAGATCGCCGGGCGGCTCACCCGCGTCCTCGATACCCTCACCGCCGACCCCGGCGCTCGGATCTCCCGCGCCGATGTGCTGGCCCCGGAGGAACGGCGCCGGCTGCTGACCGAGTGGAACGACACCGGGCACGCGGTGCCGTCCGGCACGCTCACCGACCTCTTCGAGGCGCAGGCCGCGCGCGCACCGGACGCGCCCGCCGTCACCCACGGTGCTGTCCGGCTGTCGTACGCCGAGCTGAACGCGCGCGCCAACCGGCTCGCCCGGTACCTGATCGCCCGCGGCGCGGGCCCCGAGGTACTGGTCGCCGTCGTCGCGAACCGCTCGGCCGATCTCCTGACGGCCTTCCTCGCCGTGCTCAAGGCGGGTGCCGCCTATGTCCCGGTGGATCCCGGCTATCCGGCCGACCGCATCGCGTACATGGTCGGCGACTCCGCCCCGGCCCTGGTCCTCACCGACCAGGCGTGCGTATCCGTCGCGCAGGGGGCGGTGGCTGAGGCGGGCGTGCCCGTGATCGTGCTCGACGACCCGGCGACGGTGGCGGAGGTCACCGGTACAGGAACGGAGTCCGCGGGCGCGCGGGCTGCCGGTGACGCCGCGGCCGACGTGATCGACGCCGAGCGCCTCGCTCCCGCCGACCCGCGCCACCCCGCCTACGTGATCTACACATCCGGGTCGACGGGCCGCCCGAAGGGCGTGGTGATCGAGCACCGGAACCTCGTGAACTATGTGACGCGGTGCGCTGAGGCGTACCCGGATGTCACACGCAGCACGCTCTACCACGCTTCGATCTCGTTCGACGCGGGTGTCACCGGCCTCTACGGCGCGCTGATCAGCGGCGGCTGCGTCCGTGTCGCCACCATGAACGAGGAGCTGCCCGCGCTGGCCGCGCGCGAGCCGTACGCCTTCCTCAAGGCGACCCCCAGCCATCTGGCGTACATGGATGCCCTCGGCGGTGACTGCGCACCCACCGGACAACTGATGGTGGGCGGGGAGGCCGTGCAGTACGCGCAGCTCCAGGAGTGGCGCCGCCGCCGTCCCGGCACGGCCGTGGTCAACCACTACGGGCCGACCGAGGTCACCGTCGGCTGCACCGACCACCCGCTGGGCCCGGACGACACGACCGCCACCGGCACCGTTCCCATCGGCCGCCCCATGTGGAACACCCGCGCCTACGTCCTGGACGCCGCGCTGCGTCCTGTGCCGCCCGGCGTGACCGGCGAGCTGTACGTGGCGGGCGCCCAGCTGGCGCGCGGCTACTTCGGCCGGCCCGCGCTGACCTCCGGCCGTTTCGTCGCCGACCCCTACGGGCAGCCGGGAACGCGGATGTACCGCACCGGGGACCTCGCCCGCTGGAACCGGGACGGCGAACTCCTCTACGTCGGCCGCACCGACGACCAGGTCAAGATCCGGGGCTTCCGCATCGAGCCCGCCGAGATCGAGGCTCTGTTGCTCCGCCACGCGCAGGTGGCTCAGGCGGCCGTCGTGGTCCGCGAGGACACGCCGGACGACAAGCGTCTCACCGCCTACGTCACCATGACCGGCAGCGGCCCGCGGCCCACGCTCGCAGGGGACCTGCGCGAGATGGCCGCCCGGCACCTGCCCGACTACATGGTGCCTTCGGCCGTGGTCGTGCTGGACGCGCTGCCCGTCACCACGAACGGCAAGCTCGACCGCCGCGCTCTGCCCGCCCCGGAGACGCCCACGGGCGAAGCGGGCCGCGGACCGCGTTCATTGCGGGAGGAGTTGCTTGCCGGGCTGTTCGCCGAGGTCCTCGGGGTGCCGTCGGTCGGCGTGGACGACGACTTCTTCGCCCTGGGCGGCCATTCCCTGCTCGCCACCCGGCTGATCAGCCGCATCCGCCGGACGCTGAACGCCGAACCGACCATTCGGGACCTGTTCACCGCTCCCACCGTCGCCGGACTGGCCGAGCGGATCGAGAAGGCATCCACGACGGCCCGGCCCGCGATCGAACGCCGCGACCGCCCCGCGCACCTTCCGCTGTCGTACGCGCAGCAGCGTCTGTGGTTCCTCAACCGGCTGGAAGGCGGGTCCGCGACCTACAACATGCCGCTCGCGCTGCGCCTGCACGGCGAGGTCGACGGCAAGGCCCTGCGCGCCGCCTGGACGGACGTGATCACCCGGCACGAAACACTGCGCACCGTATTCACGGAGCACGACGGCAACCCCGTACAAACCATCCACGACGCGGAGACCGCCACCGCACGCGCACTCACCGAGGAACACCTCACCCCCGGCACGGACGCCGAAGCCTGGACCCAGGAGATCACCACCCGCGGCTTCGACCTGACCAAGGACCTCCCCGTCAGGATCGTGCACGGCATCCTCAACGACACCGAATCCGTACTCGTCGTCGTCCTCCACCACATCGCGGGCGACGGCTGGTCCCTCGCCCCCCTCGCCCACGACCTCTCCCACGCCTACCACCAGCGCCGCTCCGGCAACCCACCCACCTGGGACGAACTCCCCGTCCAGTACGCCGACTACACCCTCTGGCAACGCGACCACCTCGGCACCACCGACAACCCCGACAGCCTCCTCACCGCCCAGACCAACCACTGGCGCACCACACTGGCAGGAGCACCCGCCGAACTCCCACTCCCCCTCGACCGGCCACGCCCCACCCGCCGGACGTACGAGGGCGCGGTGGTGAACTTCCAGATCGGCACCGAACTGAGCGCCAGGACCACCGAGCTGGCCTCCCGAACCGGCGTCACGACCTTCATGGTCCTCCAGGCCGCCACCGCCATCACCCTCAACGCCTTCGGCGCCGGCACCGACATCCCCCTCGGCACACCCGTCGCCGGACGCACCGACGAGACGTTGAAAGACCTCGTCGGCTTCTTCGTCAACACCCTCGTGCTCCGCACCGACCTCAGCGACAACCCCACCTTCCAGGAAACCCTGGTCCGCGTCCGCGACACCAACCTCGCCGCCTACGAAAACCAGGACATCCCCTTCGAAGCCGTCGTCGAAGCCCTCAACCCCGCCCGCTCCACCCACCACCACCCGCTCTTCCAGGTCATGGTCGACCTCCAGAACAACACCGCACCTGAACTGGGCCTCGACGGCCTCGATGTGAGCGTTGGCCGGACCGACCTGATCAACGCCAAGTTCGACCTGCAATTCTCCTTCGCCCAGGGCGCCGGTGAACTCACCGGGGGTCTGACCTATGCGACGGATCTGTTCGACGCGGAGACGGCCGAGCGGATGGCGCAAGGCTTCCTCCGCGTCCTGGAGACGGTGACCACCGACCCCGGAACACCCCTGTCACAGATCGACGCCCTCACCCCCGAAGACCGCACCCGCCTCCTCCACACCCACAACAACACCACCCACCCGGTCCCACCCCCACTCGTCCCCGACCTCTTCACCAACCAAGCCACCCACACCCCCCACCACCCCGCCCTCACCTTCGACAACAAGAACACCTCCTACAGCGAACTCGACGCCCGCTCCAACCAACTCGCCCGCCACCTCATCACCCACGGCGCCGCCCCCGAAACCCGCATCGCCGTAGCCCTCCCACGCGGACCACAACTCCTCACCACACTCCTCGCCATCCTCAAAACCGGCGCCGCCTACCTCCCCATCGACCCCACCAACCCACCCGCACGGACCACGTACGTGCTGGAAGACGCGACCCCCACGCTCCTGCTGACCAGCCCAGAGATCCAAGCGGACCTCCCAACGACCGGCATACCTGTGCACACGCCGGACACCGCAGACCTCAGCGCCTACCCGACAACCCCGGTCACCGACGCGGACCGGCTCACCCCACTGCTCCCCCAGCACCCCGCCTACGCCATCTACACCTCCGGATCCACCGGCACCCCCAAGGGCACCCTGATAGCTCACCATTCGCTTGTGAACCGGCTCCGGTGGATGCAGGAGACGTACGTCCTGACGGCGTCGGACCGGGTGCTCCAGAAGACGCCCGTCACGTTCGACGTGTCCGTCTGGGAACTCTTCTGGCCACTGATCACCGGAGCCACCCTGACCATCGCCCGCCCCGAAGGACACAAAGACCCCGCCTACCTCAGCCGCCTGATCACCACGACCGGCACCACCGTCGTCCACTTCGTACCCTCCATGCTCCAGGCCTTCCTCGACCACCCACAAACCACCGACGACACCCCACTGCGGCTCCTGATCACCAGCGGCGAAGCCCTGTCGCCCGACCTGGCGGAGCGGTGCCTCACCCGGCTCCCCGGCGTCCGGCTGCACAACCTGTACGGGCCGACCGAGGCCACCATCGATGTCACCGCCACCCACGCACTCACCCCGGCGGACACCCGGCCGGTCCCCATCGGGCACCCCGTCTGGAACACGCGGGCGTACGTCCTCGACGACGCGCTACGTCCCGTACCACCCGGCGTGACCGGCGAACTGTACATAGCCGGGGCCCAGTTGGCACGCGGCTACCTGAACAGGCCCGCACTCACCGCCACCCGCTTCCTGCCCGACCCCTACGGGGCACCGGGGACACGCATGTACCGCACCGGAGACCTCGCCCACTGGAACACCAACGGCGACCTGCTCTACGAGGGCCGCACCGACGAACAAGTGAAACTGCGCGGCTTCCGCGTCGAACCCGCCGAGATCGAAACCGTCCTCCTCACCCACCCCACCGTCCGGCAGGCAGCCGTCATCCCCCGCCAAGACGTACCCGGCGACACCCGACTCGTCGCCTACGTCACCGCACCAGGGACAACCGACCCCGAACTCCCCGCCGCACTGCGAACATTGGCGGCCCGCAACCTGCCCGACCACATGGTGCCGTCGGCGTTCGTCGTGCTCGGCACCCTCCCGGTCACCGCGAACGGCAAGCTCGACCGGAGGGCGCTACCCGCGCCGGAGGCTCGTACCGTGAGCCCGGAGCAGCGGCCGCGGACCCCACGCGAGGAGGTGCTCTGCGGCCTGTTCGCCGAGGTGCTGGGGCTGCCCTCAGTAGGGGTGGAGGACGACTTCTTCGCTCTCGGCGGGCACTCCCTGCTCGCCACCCGGCTGATCGGCCGGATCAGGGAGACGCTGGGGTTCGAGCCGGCCATCCGGGACCTGTTCGCCGCGCCCACGGTCGCCGCGCTCGCCGCCCTCGTGCGGGAGGACGCCGGGGGTGGCTCGTTCGACGTGCTGCTGCCGCTGCGGGCGACCGGGGACGCCGCCACGCTGTTCTGCGTGCATCCGGTGTCCGGTGTCGGCTGGGTCTACGCCACTCTGCTGCGGCACATCGGCCCGCGCCACCCGGTGTACGCGCTCCAGGCCCGTGGCCTCCGGGGCCATGACCTCACCGGGGCCGTGGAGGAACTGCCGGGCAGTCTGGAGGAGTTGGTGCGCGACTACGTCGAGCAGATCCGCACCGTCCAGCCGCACGGCCCGTACCACCTGCTGGGCTGGTCGTTCGGCGGTGTCGTCGCGCACATGATGGCGACGGCGCTTCAGCGGGCGGGCGAGGAGGTCGGCTTCCTCGCGGTCCTGGACGCCTCACCGGAACCGGTGGCCGCCGAGGATGACGACGAGGACGTGCCGGAGGGTTCGGAGGTCGTACGGCTGCTTGCCGAGTACTTCGGGACTGAGGAGCAGTGGCACGCGGAGCACCCCGGAGAACGCGCCCCCGGCGCTGCCGGGGCATCCGATTTCGAGATCGCTGCCGTGCTGGACGGCCTGGAGACCGGGCGGCTGGCCGCGGTGGTGCGGAACTTCGGGCGCCTGTCGGCCGAGGTCGCGCTGGAACCGTACCGGGGTGAGCTGACTCTCTTCGTGGCGAAGGGGGGCACGGCCACCGGCCCGGAACGGGAGGCTCAGTGGGCGCGGTACGTGGACGGCCCGGTCGACACGCGCCTCGTGGACTGCACGCACGACGACATGCTGAAGCGCGGCCCGGCCGGGGAGATCGGTCCCGTGGTCGCGCGTCGGATCGGGGGCTGACGGCGCCGTGCCTGAGCACCCGTGGAAGCGTCCCGCGCCGTACCCGGCGCGGGCGGAAGAAGTGCTGGGACAAGAGCGAGCACGAGAGCAAGAAGGAGAACACCATGAGCAGCAACCCGTTCGACGACGAGTCCGCCGAGTTCCTCGTCCTGGTGAACGACGAGAACCAGCACTCGCTGTGGCCCGCGTTCGCCGAGGTACCGGCGGGGTGGACCATCGCGTTCGGCAAGGACTCCCGGCAGGCGTGCGTCGACTTCGTGGAGGAGAACTGGGTCGACATGCGTCCGCGCTCGCTGGTGGTGGCGATGGAGAGCGACTGACCGTTCGTACCGAAATCGTCAGTATGATCCGGGGGCACAAGCTCGCGGAGGCCCGGAACGGGGGCCGGCCGTGTGGTACGAGGGAGATCCGGGTCCGTCCGCTGCCGGACGGGCGCGGCGCGGTCGCGCGCCGGTACCGGCGCCGGCCGCCCCACGCGGGCCCGGCACCGGAGACGGCGGGCGGGCGCCGGCGAACTACGGACGTCGAGGTGGCGGGACATGACAGAGGCCGGGCAGGTGGGTCAGGCGCGCGGCGCGGGCCGGGGCACGGGCGGATCGGCCGGGGGCCGGGGCAAGCGGCGCATCCCGCTGCTGCTGGCGGCGGCGGTGATCGCCTACGCGATCGACCTGGGCAGCAAACTGCTCGTCGTCGCGCGGCTGGAACACCGTGCTCCCGTCAAGCTGATCGGCTCCTGGCTGGAGCTGGACGTGATCCGGAACTCGGGTGCGGCCTTCAGCATGGGCACGGCGATGACCCTCGTGTTCACGGTGATCGCGGTGGCCGTCGTCGTCGTGATCATCAGGCTGGCGCGGAAGCTGTACAGCGCGCCGTGGGCGGTGGCGCTGGGCTTGTTGCTGGGCGGTGCGCTCGGCAATCTCACCGACCGGCTGCTCCGTTCGCCGGGCGGTCTGAGGGGTGCGGTGGTCGACTTCATCTCGGTGCGCGGGTTCAGCGTGATGAACCTCGCGGACTGGGCGATCGTCTGCGGCGGGGTGCTGGTCGTGGCGCTGTCCTTCTCGGGGCGGGAACTGAACGGAACGAAGGGACGGGGGGCGGGGTCGTCGGCGCCCGCCTCGCCGTCGGAGGCGGCGGAATCGTCGGCGGCGTCCTCGGCGGCGCCTTCCGAGGACACGGCGTCGGAGGGCGGCGGGAGCTGACCGGGCGGGCCTCGGGCGCGCTCTCGGCGGCCGGGCGGGGTGACCGCCGGGCGATCGCGCCTCTCGTACCCGTCGTACCCGTGAACGGTCCGGACCCTCGTGGTCCGGACCGTTCCGTGCGTTGTGGGGCCGCTTCGGCGCCCTCGGGACACTGGAGGAAAGAGACACTGTGTACGACATGATCGTGGTGGGGGCGCGCTGCGCGGGAGCGCCCGTGGCGATGCTGGCAGGCCGGGCCGGGTACCGGGTGCTGCTGCTGGAGAAGGCGCGCTTCCCGCAGGACAAACTCTCCTCGCACTACCTCCACCAGCCCGCGGTGGCGCTGCTGGACCGCTGGGGCCTGCTGGAGACGGTCCGGGCGAGCGGCTGCCCGCCCATCGAGCGGGTCAGCTACGAGGCTCCGGGCGTCCGGCTGGACGGCACGTTCCTGCCCGCCGACGGGCACACGGTGACGTACGCGCCCCGGCGCCACGTCCTGGACCCGATCCTGGCGGATGGGGCGGTCGCGGCGGGTGCGGAGTTCCGTCAGGGCTGCACCGTGACGGAACTGCTGCGCGAGGGCGGGCGGGTGACGGGCGTACGGTTCCGCGCGGACGACGGTACCGAACACACCGCGCGGGCCCGGCTGGTGGTCGGTGCGGACGGGATGCGGTCGGCGGTGGCCCGGTTCGCCGCGGCGCCGACGACGGTGGAGAACCCACCGATGACGTGCACGTACTACACGTACTGGGAGGGGCTGCCCGCGCACTTCGAGCTGTACGAGCGGCCGGGCCGCTGGGTCGGGGTCGTCCCGACCAACGAGGGGCGCACGCTGGTGATGGCGTACTTCCCGCAGGCAGAGTTCGGGCGGGTGCGCACGGACGCGCGGGCCGCGTACCTGGAGGCGGTGCGCACCACGGCGCCCGCGCTGCACGCGCGGATGGCGGACGCCGTTCAGGCCGAGCGGCTGTACGGCACAGGGGAGCAACTGAACTTCTTCCGGCGGGCGTACGGACCGGGTTGGGCGCTGGTCGGGGACGCGGCGCACCACAAGGACTCGATCGCGGCGCGGGGTATCACGGACGCGTTCCTCCAGGCGCAGGCGCTCGCCGACCACGTCGGCACCGGCCTGCGCGACCAGGCGGCCCTGGACCGGGCGGGCACCCGGTACGCCGACGGGCTAGAGGAACGCTTCACCGAGTTCTACCGGGGCACCCTGAACGTCGCCGAGTTGCGTCTGCCGGACGAGCGCACCTCCTTCCTCCGTGCCATCGCCCCGAACCCGACGCTGGTCGCCCGCTACTTCGGCACGATCTCGGGGGTGTGCGGGATGGAGGAGTTCTACAACGAGGAGTTGCTGGAGGTGCTCGGGGGTGTCTGAGGGGGCCGGGAGCGCCCCCGGGACCGTTGTCACCGCCCGCGCGGGCGGGCTGGGTGCGGGGTTCGGCCGGGTGTGGGCGTCGGTGACGGTGTCCAGCCTGGGTGACGGGATGCGGTTCGCTGCGCTGCCGCTGCTGGCGGCGGAGCTGACCTCGGACCCGCGCCGGGTCGCGGCGGTGGCGTTGGCGGAGCAGTTGCCGTGGCTGCTGATGAGCCTGCCCGCGGGGGCGCTGGCGGACCGGCTGGACCGGCGTCGGCTCATGTGGACGGTGGACGCGGCCCGGACGCTCCTGGTGGCGATGCTGGCGGTGGCGGTCGCCGCGCACGCGGTGACGGTCCCGCTGTTGCTGGTCGCGGGCTTTCTGCTGGGCTGCGGCCAGACCGTGTACAACGGCGCGTGGTCGGGGATCGTCCCGATGCTGGTGGCGCGACAGGACCTGGTGCGGGCCAACGCGCGGTTGCAGTCAGGTTTCGTGATCACGGAAACCCTGATGGGGGCACCGGCGGGTGCGGTGCTGTTCGGGATGGGCGCGGCGCTGCCGTTCGCGGTGGACGCGGTGTCCTTCGCGGTGGCGGCGGCCTTGGTGGTGACGGTGCGGGGCGAGTTCCGTACGGGGGCCGGGCCGGGGGCGCGGACGTGGCGAGGGCTGCGCCGGGACATGGCTGAGGGGCTGCGCGGGCTGTGGGGCGACGTGCGGCTGCGCCGGCTGTGCGTGGCGTCGGGGCTGATGAGCCTGGTGAGCGGCGGTCTGATCGCCGTGATGGTGCTGTACGCGCGGCGGACGCTGGGCCTGGGCGAGACGGGTTTCGCGCTGCTGGTGGTGGCGTTCGCGCTGGGCGGCGTAGCGGGCGCCGCGTCAGCCCCGCGGCTGACGGCCCGCCTCGGCGTACCGCGCACCCTGGTCCTGACGGCGGCGGCCACGGCCTTGGCGGCGGTGTGCGCGGGAGCGGCGAGGTCGGGCTGGGTCGCGGGGCTGTGCGTGCTCGGGTACGGCGCGGCGAATCTGGCCTGGACCGTGGCGGCGGTGTCCCGACGCCAGTCCCTGGTGCCGTCGGGGCTGATGGGCCGCGTGACGATGGCCTATCAAATGATCACCGGCACCGGCACAGCCGTCGGCACGGCGGCCTCCGGCGTCCTGGCCCACAGCCTGGGCCTTCGAGCCCCCTTCTTCCTGGGCGCTGCGGTGCTGGCGGCGACGGCGGCGTTGTCGTGCCGACGGGAGGGGTAGGCACGGGGCTCCTGGGGTGCTGGTCAGGGGGGCGGTCCGTCAGGCCGTCGTCGGTCTTCCCGTCGGCACAGACCCTGAGCGCGCTGCCGCGGGTGCGGTGCGGCTCCGGGCCGTGGAGGAGGACCGGACTGCCCGGGACCGCTGGGCCGGCAGCGGCGCTGTCAGCAGCACGTCCCCCTGGCCGCCGACGCACCCGGCGGGCGGTACCGGCAATGGCTGGCCGAGCGGGAGGTGGGTCTTGAGAGCGGAGAGGTAGACGCCGTTGATGTCGAGCGCTGTCACCTCGTGGCGGCCCTGGGGCAGGTGGGGGCGGGTCCACTTCGGGCGGGCTTCCCAGATCTGGTCCGGGCCGCGCGCGGACTGCTTGCGCAGGATCTCCGGCATCGCGGGGTGCGCGACGACGTCGTAGCGGCCGCCCAGGCGGGTGCGGTCCAGGAGTTCCATCGCGTCCGGGATCGCGTGCTTGACGAGGGCGTCCTTGGCGGCCTCGATGTCGCCCTCGTGTTCGGCGAGCGCGGCGGCGACCTTCGCGGCGATGAAGCCGGGCTCGTCGTCGGTTCTCGCGCGGCGGCCGGCCGCCTCGACCCGTACCGCCCGCCGGGCAGCGCCCGTCCCGGCGCCGTCGCGGGTGGCCGGGCGCCGACCTGAGGCGGACCGGGCCGGGGCGGGCGCGGGGTGCCGGGGCTCGGGCGTCGCGGGGGCGTCGGGTACGGGCAGGGGGTGGCACTCGGCGGGGTCGAGGTGCTGTGCGAAACCCGCGACCCGGTGCCGGGCGGGCTCGCCGCACAGCACGCACGGTTCGGCGACCGCGAGAACATCTTCGTCGTCTTCCGCGTCGGCTGCTGGCGCGGGAGCCCTCGGGGTGGAGGCTGCCGCCTGCTCGGGGGCGGGCTCGGGGGTGAGTTTCGTGCGGGCGCCGTCGAGGAAGTACGCGTACTTCTCGCGGGTCTCACCGGAAGGTTCCCTGCCGCCCTCCCACCCGGCGACCGCGGAGGTGCTCACACCGAGCGCGCCAGCGAGCTGGGCGCGCGAGAGCGCGAGGCCCTCGCGCAGCCGGCGCCGCTCGGCCGGGGGCGGGAGCGGCTGCTCCCGGCGGACAGAGGCGAGGAGGTCGTCGATCGCGTCGAACCCGCCGCTCACCGGGCCACGCTCCGCTCAGGCAGCGCCTCGGTGGCACGACCGGGGCCCGCCAGGAGGTCCAGGGCGTCGATACCCCAGTGCGCGGCCAGCTTCTCGCACTGCTCCAGCGACCATGCCGCGGTTCCCGACTGACGTCGGCTCACCTGCCCCTGCGAAATTCCCAGGACTCCCGCGAGGTCGCGCTGCGACTGACCCGTCAGGTACATGAGCGTCGCGACGGAGGCCCGGAGACGGGCACTGAGGGACGTGACCATGACGCCACCATAGCAGTCGAGGCCATCATTGATGTTCTGACACCATCATGTATCTGTTTACTGCCGGTCGTTCTTGGCACGAAGTCCTTTTACCGCGACGGTCCGCGCAGCGTGCGCACCGTGACGGCCTCGTGTGCGAGGAAGGTACTCGGCGCCTCTCCCCGGCAGGTCAGCCGGTGGGGGGCGGTGCGGTGCGCACGCACATCGACCTCGCTGAGCGCCGGCTGCGGCGGCGCGCCCGCCACGCGCACGCGCCAGCCGCCGTCCGTGGGCTCCGTCCCGACGACCGCGTACGCGTGCCGGGCCGCGGGGCCGTGGCGCGCGAGGAGGGCGGCGACGGCGACCTGGGCGGGAGGCGGCAGGTCTGTGTAGCCGCGCAGGTGCGCGGCGCCCACCCGCCCCGCGAGGTGCTCCGTGAGCGTCCTGAGGGCCGAGGGCGCGTCGAGGTTGCCGTAGTACACCCCGTCGGGGAGGACGGCGACGTTGGCGGCGAAGCGGTCCCCGCCCACGTGGGTGCATTCCCAGACGAGATCCGGGTGGCGCGCGCCGAGGGCCGCGGCCACCGGGCGTCCTCGTACCGCGCAGCACGCGTCGTGCGTCCCGTGCGCGCACACCAGCACGACGGGTGGGTGCCCCGCCGTTCCCGGGCCGCGCAGCGCGTCCACGACGCCGCCGAGGTCCGCTTCGGCCTCCCATGTGCCCCAGGTCTGGCGGTGCTGCCCGCGCGCGTCGTGGTGCAGCACCGCCCAGCGGCGCGGCCCCGCGGCGCGGCGGCGGCCGGGGCGCCGCACGAGCAGCAGGCGGGCGCGGCGCGACCGCGCCGCCGCGAACACCCGGGCGGCGAGGGCGGGTTCGAGGCCGAGGCCTTCGAAGCCGTTCGGCGGCCAGCCTCCCGGGTGCTCGATCAGCACCCACACGCGCCCGTGCGGGGCCGTCCCGGCGAGCCCGTCGCCTCGCGCCCGCGCGGCCTCGGCGCAGAAGAACCTCGTCGGGTCCCCGGCCATCAGGGCTCGACGGGGACAAGGACGCCCGCGCGCAGCAGACGGCGCACGAGAGCCGTCCCGAGGTCCCGCGCGGAGTGCGGCCCGCCGTCGAGCAGCCGCCGGACTGCGGGCAGATCGGCGGGAGCGAGGTCCAGCCAGCCCACGCGACTCCACAGCCGATCGCCGCTCAGGCGCGGCTCCAGCGCGGCGCGCAGTCGTACCCGGGTGGCGTCGGTGAGCGCGTCGAGTGCCGCGAGCTGGGCGAGCGGTCCCAACGGCGCGGGACGGCCCTGGCCCCGGCGGGTGCGTGCGAAGAGCGGGGCGGGATCGGCCGCGGTGAGCGCGGTGACGAGACGCGCGCGGACCTCGTCCAGTTCCGCGCCGGGTCCGTCCACGCCGAGGGGGAGGGATGCGCGCATGGCGGGGTCCTCGCGCAACGCGGTGAGGGCGGTCTCGGCGAGCTGGGCGGCCAGCGCGTGTCGCGTCCAGGGGTGGACTCCGAGGGTCAGGTGCACGGAGACGGTCCCCTGTGCCACGGCGGAGTGCAGCCAGCCGCGCGGCAGATAGAGCACATCGCCTGGTTCCAGGACGGTGTCCAGGACCGGTGCGCCGGAGGCGGCATCGGCGACAGCGGCCCGGTGCCCGGTCCACGGCTGCTCGCGCGTGGGCGCGGTGACGACGGGTTCGTGGATCAGCCACCGCTTGGTGCCCGTGATCTGGAGAACGAAGACGTCGTGCACGTCGTAGTGGGCGTCGAAGCCCCGGTTCTGGGGCGGGGTGACGTACGCGTTGGCCTGCACCGGGTGGCCCAGTTCGGCGGCCAGCCGCGAGGTGAACGCGCCGACCGGCTCCCAGGTGCGGTGCAGCGCCTGGAGCACGAGCGTGGCGCCGTCCGCGAAGGCGCGCCACAGCGCGGTGTCGTCGAGCTGGTCGGCGACTGTGGCGCCGACGCCGCCCGGGGCGGTGAAGGACCGCTCGGGGAGCGTGGCTCCGTCCTTGGCGACACGCAGGAACGGGGTGCGCAGCCCGCGCCGGGAGACCAGTTCGTCCACGGCGGCCGACGAGAAGACGTCCGAGAAGTCGCTCGCCCCCCGGGTGAGCGAGGGCATCAGCCCCCACACCTCGCGCGCGAACTCCTCGCGGCCGAGGCCGGTCAGGCGCGACTCCAGGACGCCGGCGTCCGCACGGACACCGGCGTCCCGGACCACACCGTTCCCTTCAGGGCTCAAGAGCCGTCGGCCGCGCCGTCGGCGCCGCCGTCGTGGACGCCGGGCTTACCCGCCGCACCACCGTCCGCAGGACCCTCCGCCGCCCCATCGGCGCCACCGTCATGGACGCCAGGCGTACCCGCCGCACCACCGTCCGCAGGACCCTCCGCCGCCCCGTCCGCACCACCGTCATGGACGCCAGGCGTACCCGCCGCACCACCATCGGCCGGGCCCTCCGCCGCCCCGTCCGCACCACCGTCATGGACGCCAGGCGTACCCGCCGCACCACCGTCCGCAGGACCCTCCTGCTCGTACTCGGGCTTGCTCATGATGCCTCCTGAAGGTCGCGCGGACCGCGCGGACGCGGACGTTCTCCGGGCAGGTAGATCCCCTGCGGGCTTCCAACCTGACCCACCGGCCGCCGACCGGCAACCGGAGGCGGGGACGGGCGGCCCCCAGAGGGCGGCGGGTCGGCGGCGTCCTCTCGTGCCGGGCGCGCGTGCGCCGGGCTGCGAGGGTTTCCGGTCCCTCCGCTGTCCGGACGCGGCCGTACCTTCGGTCGTGCGTCTGTCAGCGGGCGGCGACGCGGGCCGGGGCGGATTCGGTGACAGGAGGGGGAGGAGCTGGGCGGGGCGGAGGTCCCGGGTGCACGGGTCGCGCATGCCGTGGGCATGCAGGCAGGCCGACTGCGGGCTGCCGGGGCAGGGCTGGGGCGGAGTCAGGGACCCGTGTGTCAGGGTGCCGTCGGTGCGCGGATAGCCACCGCCGACGTGTCACGTGTTCGGCGGCAGCGGGGGCCGGGGTGCTGCGCGTGGCCACCGCCGTCGAGGAGCGCACGGCGCCCCGGGCAGCGGGTGTTGCCGCAGGGCATGCGCCCGGAGATCTACTGGCTCTCGGGGAGATGCCCGGCGAGCAGGCACCTGACCGCCGGTCTCCTGACGAAGTTCAGCGGCGGAGGTGACCCCGCCAGGTGGGGCGTCGGTACGCCGTGCCCGGCGCCTGGCACCGTTTCCGTCGCGAGCCGGGCCCACTCGCCCCCCTGCCTGGCCGTGGACGCCTCTGCCGGGACCCCGTACCGCCTGGCGCTCTAGCAGGAGTTGCGGGACCTGCTCGCGCGCGACTACCGGCAGGCGACCGCGGTGGACGGGGCGCGTCTCTACCCGTGGGACACCTGCTGACCGGCCCGGGGCAGAGCGGTGGGGGCGGGGCGGAACGTCCGCCCCGCCCCCACGAGGGACGCGAGACCGCGGGCGCGGTCGCGCTGGTCGCGGTGCCGCGCCCCGGTCGTGCTCACTCCTCCGTGCTCACTCCTCGACGAAGGCCAGGAGTTCGGGGTTGAGGACGTCGGCGTGGGTGGTCAGCATGCCGTGGGGGTAGTCCTCGTAGGTCTTCAGCCGGCCGTTCTTCAGGAGCTTCACGGAGAGGGGCGCCGCGTCGTCGTAGGGGACGACGTGGTCGCCGGTGCCGTGCGCGACCAGGACGGGCACGTCGATCTGCTTGAGGTCCTCGGTGAAGTCGGTTTCGGAGAACGCCTTGATGCACTCGTAGTGGGCGTTGGCGGCCCCCATCATCCCTTGCCGCCACCAGTTGTCGATCACGGCCTGCGACTTCTCGACGCCGGGCTGGTCGAAGTTGTAGAACGGCCCCGAGGCGACGTCGACGTAGAACTTCGAGCGGCTGGCGGCGAGGGCGGCGCGGAAGCCGTCGAAGACCTCCAGCGGCAGTCCGCCGGGGTTGGAGTCCGTCCGCAGCATGAGCGGCGGCACCGCGGAGATCAGTGCCGCCTTGGCGACCCGGCCGGGCTTCGCCCGCGCCACGTAGCGGGTCACCTCGCCGCCGCCCGTGGAGTGGCCTATGTGGATGGCGTCGTGCAGGTCGAGCGCGTCGGTGAGAGCCGCGACGTCCGCGGCGTAGGTGTCCATGTCGTGGCCGCCCGCGCTCTGGCTGGAGCGTCCGTGGCCTCGGCGGTCGTGGGCGATGACGCGGTAGCCCTGGGCGAGGAAGAACAGCATCTGAGTGTCCCAGTCGTCCGCGCTCAACGGCCAGCCGTGGTGGAAGACGATCGGCTTGGCGTCGCGGGGCCCCCAGTCCTTGTAGAAGATGCGCGTGCCGTCCGTGGTGGTGATCTCGCTCATGGCAATACCTCCGTTTTACGGCGTTTTCATCCAGCAGCTCATTATCTCGCCGCCACTCCCACGTGCGAGTCGGGACAGAACGACGTGGGGAGCCGTGGGGCGGCGGGGGCGGATTCGGTCGCGGGGGATTCGGTCGCGGGGGGGCGGTGCCCGCGTCGCTTCGCGGTTCGCGCCGTTCGGCCCCGTGGCCGCGCCTGGGGCGGGTCCGACGGGGCCGGGTGCGGGAGGGGGCTCAGGCGGTGAAGTAGTGAGCCGCCATGTCGGCGAGGAGGCCGGGACCGGTGGGGTTCCAGCCGAGGAGGGTCTTGGTGCGGGTGGCGGAGGACGGGGCGTCCAGGGCCGTGCTGCCGGCGAGCCAGCCGAAGTGGGCGGGGGCGTCGGCCGGGGCGACGGAGGTGACGGGGAGGTCCAGGTGCTCGCCGATCACGGTGGCGATGTCCCGCTGCGGGATGCCTTCCTCCGCCGCCGCGTGCAGGACGGCTCCGGCCGGGGCGTTCTCCAGGGCGAGGCGGAAGAGGTGGGCGGCGTCGACGCGGTGGACGGCGGGCCAGCGCTGGGTGCCGTCGCCGGGGTAGCCGGCGAAGCCCTTGTCGCGGGCGAAGCCGATGAGGGCGGGGACGAAGCCGAGGTCGCCTTCGCCGTGGACGGTGGGTGCCAGGCGGACGACCGAGGAGCGCACGCCCTTGTCCGCGAGGGCGACGGTGGCGCGGGCGGTGGCGGCGCGCTGGGAGCCGGGACTGTCCTCGTCGGCGGGCCAGGTGGTCTCGGTGGCCACCTGACCGGGGGCGAGGCCGAGGAGGCCCGAGGCGATCGTGAAGGGCTTGTCCGTACCGGCCAGGGCCTCGCCGAAGGCGTCCACGGCGGCGCGGTCGGAGTGGGCGGCGCCCGCGAAATCACCGGTGAAGGCGATGTCGTGGCGGAAGGCGAGGTGGGCGACGGCGTCGCTGGCGCGGGCCGTCTCCTGGAGGAGGCCGAGGTCGGCGAGGGAGCCGTGGACGGGTTCGGCGCCCGCTTTCTCCAGGGCGGCGGCGGATGCCTGCGAGCGGGCGAGGCCGAGGACGTGGTGTCCGGCGGCGAGCAGTTCGGGGACGAGGGCGGAACCGATCCAGCCGGAGGCTCCGGTGACGAAGACGCGCATGGCGGTACTCCTCAACGTGATCACACTTGATGTCAGTGACTGTCATTGCCAAGGCTAGCACTCTGACGGCAGTCACTGACATAGCGACGCGGGGAACGCTTAGAATCGGGCACATGGCGAGATGGGAGCCCCACACGAAGGAACGGCTGGCGCGCGCGGCCCTGGAGCTGTACAGCGAGTACGGGTACGAGCGGACCACGGTCGCGCAGATCGCCGCCCGCGCCGGGCTCACCGAGCGCACGTACTTCCGGCACTTCCGCGACAAGCGGGAAGTCCTCTTCGACGGTGCGCACAGTCTGGAGAAGACGCTGAGCGAGGCGGTGGCGGCGGCGCCGGGAGGCGCCTCGCCCCGTGCCGCGCTGGCGGCCGGGCTCGACGCGATCGGCCTCGCCTTCCAGGGGGCGCGCGAGCAGGCCCGTACCCGCCAGGCGGTGATCGGCGCGCAGCAGGAACTCCAGGAACGGGAGCTGATCAAGCTCGCGTCTTTGACCCGCGTGCTCGCGGAGGCCCTGCGTCTGCGGGGGGTGGAGGAGACGCGCGCGAGCCTGCTCGCCGAGGCGGGCTGCGGCGTCTTCAAGACCGCCTTCGTCCGGTGGGTCGGGGACGAGCGGCCACGGGGCGGGGCGTCCGCGGGCGAGGTCGCGCTCGCGGCTCTGCTCCGCGAGGGGCTCGACACGCTCGGGGACGCACTCGCCCGCGATTGACGTGGCGTCAGGGGCAGGTCCTGACCTCGATCCCGGGCGCGAAGGCGTTCACCGCGGCGAGGAGGCGTTCCGGGTCGAGGCGCCACAGCACGATGGGGTGGCTCGTCACGACGACCTCGTGGGCGACGTGCGGTGCCAGGGCCTGGCTCTTCTCCGGTGTCAGGTGCGCGTTCGGGCCCGGCAGGGACGGGGCGCCGGGGTGGCGGCTGACGCCTATGTGGTCGACCGGGGAGTAACCGGCCGTGGGCAGGCGCCACAGGACCACGCCCGTGAGGTCCTGCCACGGGACGAACGCCGTGTGAGCCGTGTGCCGTACGGGGACGCCGCCCAGGAGGACTCCGGCGGCGTCCACGCGGAGGGCGGGCAGTCGCCTCCAGCCCGCGCCGGTCAGGAGCTGGAGAGGGGTACGGCGGTGGAACACCTCGTACGGGGAAGGGGGTTGTGTGGTCATGGGCAGAGGCTACCGAGCGGCCGCACGCCCTGGCCTTCAGCTGTTCAGGAAGCTCAGGAGGCGTTCGGCGGGGAGGCCGTGGCGGACGTCGCCGCGGGGGCCCGTCGTGGTCGTGGCCGCGAGCAGGGAGTTGAGGACCGCTTCCTCGACCGCGTCGAGTGCCGCCGTGAAGAGGGGGTCGAGTTCCGCGTCGGGAACGAGGGGCGCGGTGGTGCGCGCCGTGGTGAAGGCGAGTCCGTAGTCGCCGGAGCCGTGGCTGTAGGAGGCGCCCGTGCGCGCCAGGGCGAAGACGGCGCGGCGGGCCAGGCGGGTCAGGCGGCGGGCGTCGAGCGGGGCGTCCGTGGCGAGGACCACGACGCAGGAGCCGGTGTCGGGGAGCGGCGGCGGGAGCGGCAGTCCCAGGTCCGCGGGGGTGACGGTGCGGGAGCCGATGCGCAGGGTGCCGCCGAAATTGGCCAGGACGAGGGCGCCGAGGGTGGCTTCGCGGCCCGCGAGCGGCAGGACGCGTGAGCTGGTGCCCGTGCCCGCCTTGAAGCCGAGGGCGCTCATGCCCGTGCCCGCGCCGACGCAGCCTTCCGCCACGGGTCCCGCGCTCGCCGAGGCGAGGGCGGCGCGGACGTGTTCCTCGCGGACGGGGCGGCTGCGGATGTCGGAGAGGAGACCGTCGTTGCATTCTCCGACGACCGGGTTGAGGCTGCGGACGTCCTCGGCTCCCGGCTGTTCGAGTACCCAGCCGACCAGGGCATCGGCCACGCGGAACGCGGAGAGCGTGGACGTGAGCAGGAGCGGGGTCTCCAGCTCGCCGAGTTCGCGGAGCTGCGTCGTACCGATGAACTTTCCGTAGCCGTTGCCCGCGAAGAATCCGGCGGGCAAGGGGGCACGCGGGCCGATGCCCGCGGGGAGGATCGCGGTGACGCCGCTGTGCACGCGGGGCGGGTCGGTCACGGTGGTGTGGCCGACGCGGACGCCGGGGACGTCGGTGAGCGCGTTGTGGCGTCCCGGGGAGAGGGTGCCCGCGCCGAGGCCGAGGTCACGTGCCCGGGGTGGGGTGGTGGCGGTCATGCGCGGAGGCTACCGCCCGCCGGGGAATCGTTTCACCGGCGGGCGGTCGGGGCTCAGCCCGGGGAGGAGAGGGGGGTCACCAGATCGACTCGACCCACTCGGGGTGGTCGATGAACGGGTTGCGGTTGTGCTGGTAGCTGTCGTGGATGACGTCGTTGCGGTGCTTCTCGAAGGCGCTGGGCGGGTCCTGCGCGCTCCACTCCTTGAGGACGGAGATCCGGCCGATCGCGGGCGCCGAGCCGTTGCCCGCCTTGTCGTTGGGTTCGAGGTCGGGGAAGCCGTCGCCGCCGTCGTAACGGACGGCCATGTAGAGGATCATGCGGGCGACGTCGCCCTTGACGGCGTCGCGGGGTTCGAAGCTGTCGCTGTCGGTGTAGTTGCCCGGGGCGCCGCTGACCGCGCTGCCGCCGTCGTCGAAGTCCTTGTTGCCGCGGGCGCCGTTGACGGCGACGTCCTCGGGACGCAGGTGGTGCAGGTCGGTGCCGGGGCCTGTGGCGGTGCCGAAGCCGCCGTGGCTCTTGGCCCAGACGTGTTCGCGGTTCCAGTCGCCCTGGGCGCCGCCCTGGCGGGACTTGGCTATGGACGCGCCGGTGTACAGCTCGATGACGTTGTCCGGGTTGGCGGGGTCCTCGTCGGTCTTCTTCAGGGCGTCCCACACCTGGCTGTAGGTGACGGTGTCCTGGTCGCTGATGAGGGTGTGCAGGGCGGTTTTGAGTGCGGGGCCCGTCTTGCCCTCGACGCTCGCGTAGTAGTCGGCCGCCGCTGTGGGGCGGGGGGCGTCGGCAGCCGCGGGCAGGCTCTGCGCGGTGAGGAGGAGTCCTGCCGCCGCCGCGAGGGCGAGCGCTGTTCTGCGGACGGGGTGGTGGGGGGTGGTCATGCGGGGCCCTCTCGCTGGGCGCCGCCTCGTGGGCGGCGTGGCGCTCCGTCAGGTCCCGGGGAATGTCCCACGTGAGGGGCGGGCGGCGGGTGGCTCTCACACAATCCTTACCTGTTGTTCTCCCGTGACGACCGCACGTGACCCCTCACGCGTTGCTCGATATTGCTCATTGTGGGCATGTTTCGAGCATCTCTTGTCATGACGTGCGCGGCGAGGGCAGGATGGCGCCCGTCGGCCGCCGAGTCGCGGAGCGTGGGACGTGGGACCTGGGGGGCGTGGGCGTGGAGCGTGCGGACCGTACGGGCTCAGACCGTGCGAATGTCGATGCCGCGTTCGCGCAGGGCCGCGAGGGCCTCGGGGTCGGCGCCGGTGTCGGTGACGAGGATGTCGACGGCGTCGGCGGGGCAGATGCGGGCGAAGGCGCGGGCGCCGAGCTTGCTGGAGTCGGCGGCGACCACGACGCGGCGCGCGCGGGCGCACAGCAGGCGGTTGACGCCCGCTTCGGCCTCGTCCGCCGTCGCGGCGCCCTCGACGGCGTCGAAGGCGCCGACGCCGAGGACGGCGGTGTCGAGGGTGATCTGCCCGAGGACGCCGTCGGCGAGGGGGCCGGTGAGTTCGTACGAGTGCGGGCGGGCCACTCCCCCGGTCAGGACCGTCTTGAACCGTGGGCGGGCCGTGAGCGCGTACGCGATGTTCAGGGCGTTGGTGACGACCGTGAGGCCCTGCTCCTCGCCGTCCGCCGGATCGGGGCGGGCGGCGAGGGCTTCGGCGACGGCCGTCGTGGTGGTCCCGCCGGTGAGGCCGAGTGCCTCGCCGGGGCGGACGAGGGCGGCGACGGCGTGCGCGATGCGCTGCTTCTCCTCGGCGTGGCGGGCGCTCTTGTGGCGCAGGGGGAGGTCGTAGCCGACGCCGTGCGGGAGGGCGCCGCCACGGGTGCGGACGAGCATGCGCCGCTCGGCGAGGGTGTCGAAGTCGCGGCGGATGGTCGCGGGCGAGACGCCGAGGCGGTGCGCGGCGTCGTCGACGTCGAGTCCGCCCTCGGCGGCGAGGAGTTCGAGCAGGGCCTTCCATCGGGTGTCGCGCGACATCGGGTGTTCTCCACGTCCGCCGGGCCGCGTGGCCGGGCGGTGATCAGGGCGGGGTGCGGGCGGTGGCGCGCTCCCCGCGTCGTACGGGTCGGGAAAGCAAGGGGATCACATCATGAGTCATGTACGGGACGAGCTGGCCTCGCAGCCGGAGTGCTGGGAGCGCGCCGCGGCGCTGGGCGCGGCCGGTGGGCTCGGGCTGCCTGATGCGGGGGCGCGGGTCGCCGTGGTCGGGTGCGGGACCTCGTTGTTCATGGCGCAGGCGTACGCGGCGCTGCGGGAGGGCGCGGGGCAGGGGGAGACGGACGCGTTCGCGGCCTCGGAGTTCCCGGCCTCGCGCCCGTACGACCTGGTGGTCGCGCTGACGCGTTCGGGGACGACGACGGAGGTGCTCGACGTGCTCGCCGCGTTGCGGGGGCGTACGCCGACGGTCGCGGTGACGGCCGATCCCGCGACGCCTGTGCGGGAGCTTGCCGACCGGCTCGTGGTCCTCGACTGGGCCGACGAGAAGTCGGTGGTGCAGACGCGGTTCGCGACGAGCGCGCTGACGCTGCTGCGGGCGCACCTGGGGCGGCATCCCGCGGAGGTGGTGGCACGGGCGCGCGAGGCGCTCGTGGCCCCGTTGCCCGCGGGGCTCCTGGAATGCGGGCAGTTCACGTTCCTGGGGCGGGGGTGGTCGGTGGGGCTCGCGCGGGAGGCGGCGCTGAAGATGCGGGAGGCGGCTCTCGCATGGACGGAGGCGTATCCGGCGATGGAGTACCGGCACGGGCCGATCAGTGTCAGTACGCGGGGTACGGCGACGTGGATGTTCGGCGAGGCGCCCGGGGGGCTCGCCGAGCAGGTCGCAGCGACGGGGGCGCTGTGGGTCGCCGAGCCGGGTGACGAGCTGGTCTCGCTGGTGCGGGCGCAGCGGCTGGCCGTGGAGCTGGCGGAGCGGCAGGGGCTCTCTCCTGACGAGCCGCGGCACCTGACGCGCTCCGTCGTGCTGCGGGAGGTGTGAGCGGTGGCCCTGGTGCCGACGGGGGAGCTGGTCGCCGAGGCGGTCGGGGGCGGGCGGGGGCTGCCCGCGTTCAACGTGATCACGCTGGAGCACGTGGAGGCGGTCGTCGCGGGGGCCGAGCGGGCCGGGGCCGCCGTCGTGGTCCAGGTGAGCGAGAACGTGGTGCGGTACCGGCTGGGGCGGCTCGGGCCGCTCGCGGCCGCCGCGCGCTCGGCGGCCCGGGCGGCGGAGGTGCCCGTGGCGCTGCACCTGGACCATGTGACGGACGGGGAGCTGCTGCGGGGGGCGGCCGATGCGGGGTTCGGGTCCGTCATGTACGACGGGGCGAAGCTCCCGTACGAGGCGAATCTCGCGGCGACGCGCGAGGCGGTGGCATGGGCGCACGCGCATGGTGTGTGGGCGGAGGCGGAGCTGGGCGAGGTGGGCGGCAAGGACGGTGCTCCACCGCTCGGGCCGCACGCGCCGGGGGCGCGGACCGATCCCGGTGAGGCGGCGGCGTTCGTGGCGGCCTCGGGCGTGGACGGGCTCGCGGTCGCGATCGGGAGCAGCCACGCGATGACCGCGCGGACGGCGTCCCTGGACCACGCGCTGCTCGGGCGGTTGCGGGACGCGGCCGGGGTCCCGCTCGTGCTGCACGGGTCCTCGGGGGTGCCGGACGAGGAGGTGCGGGCCGCGGTGCGGGGCGGGATCACGAAGGTGAACGTGGGCACGGCGCTGAACGTGGCGCTGACGGCGGCGGTGCGCGAGCGGCTCGGTGCTGAGCCGCACCTCGTGGACGCGCGCGGGTATCTGCGCGCGGGGCGCGAGGCGATGGCGGCCGTGGTGGAGCGGCTGGCGCGGGTCGTGACGGGGGCCGGGGAAGGGGTGGCGGCGAGGGGGAAGTAGGAGGTGGGGGCCGGTACGCGGGGGCCTGGTCGCCGCGTACCGGCCCCGGCGTCGCCTCGCGCCGTCCGCCGCGGGTGGCGCCCCGGAGGCGGCGGCCTGTGTCCCAGGGGCTGGACGCGTGCTGGTGCGGGCGCGGACCGTGCGGTACAACTTCCCCGTGACTCACGAATCGTCGGTGCGCCGCCCGGTCCTCGAACCGCGCCCTCGCACGGCCTCGTGTTGTTGTCGCTGATCTTTCCCGCCCCGGCTGTCGCCTGACGTCCCGCAGGACGTCCCCGCGCGGCGCCCGGGTCTTCGCGCGCACGCTCCGTACGCCGCCGTCCGTCGCGGCGCCGGTGCGCGCGGCACGGCGTGCTCCTCTCCCCCACGGCCCGCTCCCCCAGGGCTCTTCCCTCGGGGCTCTTCCCTCGGGGCGCGGAGTCCGGCGGCACCCCGGGCGTCGCCGTGCGCGGGTGAGGAACGGCCTGGAACAGGTCGCCGGGGTGCCGGGGAGACGGACCGCCCGCGAACGCAAGGAGGAAGCACGATGACCGTCATCAGTGACCGCGTGAGCACCGCGCCGGGGGTTCCGGGCGCGGGATTGCGCCTGACTCCGCTCGGGCCGCGTTTCGGTGCCGAGGTGCACGGCATCGATCTCGGCCGTCTGGACGACGGGCAGGTCGCCGCGGTGCGGGCGGCGCTGGTCGCGTACAAGGTGCTCTTCGTACGGGGCCAGGACATCGACGACGCGGCGCAGATCGCCTTCGGGCGGCGCCTCGGCGAGGTGACGGCGGGTCATCCGGTGCGCGACTCGGGTGGCGTGCCGGACGAGGTGTACGCGCTGGACAGCCAGGACAACGGGTTCGCCGACGTGTGGCACACCGACGTGACGTTCGTGGCGCGGCCGCCCGCGATCTCCGTGCTCCGCGCGGTCGTGCTGCCGCCGACGGGGGGCGACACGTCGTGGGCGGACAGTCAGGCGGCCTACGAGTCGCTGACGCCGGGGCTGCGCGCGCTCATCGACCCGCTCACCGCCGTGCACGACGGGAGCAGGGAGTTCGGCTACTACCTGGCGCAGCGGCGGGGGCGGGGCAATGTGTGGGAGGGCGAGGTGTTCCAGGATCTCTCGCCCGTGGAGCACCCGGTGGTGCGGGTGCACCCGGAGTCGGGGCGCAGGGGGCTGTTCGTCAATCCGGGATTCACCTCGCACATCGCGGGGGTCTCGGAGTACGAGAGCCGCGGCATCCTCGACATCCTGTACGCGCATCTCACGAAGCCGGAGCACACGATCAGGCACCGCTGGCAGCCCGGCGACGTGGCGCTGTGGGACAACCGTGCCACGTCCCACTACGCCAATCGCGACTACGGGGAGCAGCACCGTGTCATGCACCGGATCACGTTGCGCGGTGACGTGCCGGTGGGGCCGGTGGGCCGCTGAGCGCGGTGGCGGACGGTGCGGGGGCCTGCCGTGCCGTGTCGGCGGCGTCCGGGGGGTCTGGTGGCGGCCGCTCGGGTCGGCCGGTCGCCCGGAAGGCGACGACGGCGATGTCGTCCTTGCCGGCGCGTACGTGGGCGACGACGTCCCGGACGAGGGCTTCCAGGGGCAGGCCGTCGCGGTGGAGTGTCTCGACGCGCCGGCGCAGGTGCGCGATGCGGTCGGTGATGCTCGTCTCCGGGATCTCCACGAGCCCGTCCGTGTAGAGGAGCAGCGTGTCGCCCTGCGCGAGGAAGAGGTCCGTGCTGGTCCGGGCGGGTCCGGAGGGCACGCACAGGGGCGGGTCGGGCTCCGTGCCGACGCAGTCGACGGGCCCCGCGGCCCGCAGCAGCAGGGGTGGCGGGTGGCCCGCGTTGGCGAGCCTGACGTGCCAGCCGCGCCCGGGAGCCGGGCACAGGAGCGCGTGGACGGTGGTGACGAGTGAGGCGGTGCCGAGGCCCTGGACCATGCCGTCGAGGCGGTCCAGGGTGCGGGCGGGGTCGGCGTGCGGTCCCGCGTCCCAGGCGAGGCCGCGGAGCATGCTGTTGACGCTGCCCATCGCGGTCGCGGCGTCGAGGTCGTGCCCGGCGACGTCGCCGATGGAGAGAGCCACGGCGCCCTTGGGCAGCGGGGTCGCGTCGTACCAGTCGCCGCCGACCTCGGCCGCCGCGTTGGCGGGTACGTAGCGGGCCTGGATCTCGGCGCCCGCGAGGTCGGGGACGGCGGTGAGGAAGGAGCGTTGCAGGACGAGGGCGGTGTCGCGGGCGCGTTGCAGTTCCAGGGTGCGGCGCAGGGGGCGGCTGAGGCCTTGCAGGACGTCCTGGAGCAGGCGCAGTTCGGGTGCGCCTGGCGGCGGGTTGCCCCGGCAGTTGGCGACGCTCGCGACGGCGACGACGCGGCCGTCCACGAGGACGGGGAGCAGTGCGAGGCTCGTCGCCTCCGCCTCGCGCAGCCATGCCAGCGAGATGGGCGAGATCTTGTCTTCCGGAGGTGCGCCGGCCGGGAAGGTGAGCAGGCGCGGCTCGCGGTCGCGCAGGACGTCCTCGGCCATGCGCCCGAGGGCGAATCCGTCGCCGAGCGGGGGAAGCGGGGGCAGGCCGGGGGCGAAGGCGACGCGCTCGGCGGGGGCGGCGGAGCGTGCGGCGAGCGCGGATCGTGTGGTGGCCCCTTGGACCTCGAAGACGGCGATCGAGTCGGCGAGGTCGGGCACGATGACGGCGGCGGTCGTCCTGAACGCCTCGGACAGGTCGCGTGCCGTGGACACCTCGGCCATGCGGGCGAGGAGCCGTTCGCGTGTACTGGTGAACCACTCGCCCTCGGCGTCGGCGACGGTACCGACCCATTCGAGCTGTCGGTCCACCCGCTCGACGGGCACGGCGGTGATCCGCAGGTGCCGGTAGGCGCGGGGGTCGTCGCCGACGCGGACGCGGACGACGCAGGTGAGGTGGGTGCCGGCGGCGGTGGCCTCGCGCCAGTCGCGCGTGAAGCGCTCGCGGTCCTTCGGGTGGACCGCGTCGAGCCATTCCTCGTCGTTCCCTGGCAGCGGCAGGCCGGGCCGCGCGGGGTCCTCGGTCCCGGAGAGTCGCGTGACGCGGCCGTCGGGGCCGCGCGTCCAGACGACTTGCGGGACGGCGGAGAGCAGTGCCTGGTAGCGCAGGAGGAGCGCGTCGTCGTCGAGGGGGTGCCCGGTGCCGTCCGCCTCGGTGTCGGGGAGCGCGGCGGTGTCCGGGGGCGCTTCGGTGTCCGGGAGTGGTTCGGCGAGCAGGAGCAGCGGCGCGGGGCCGTGCGGGCGGCGCAGGGGGAGGCACAGGAGGACGAGGGGGCCGTGCGGGTGCCCGGTGTCGCGTGTCCCTGCGGGCAGACGGACCCGCTCCATGCGGCCCGTGCGTCGGGCGCGGTGCAGCGCCGTGCGCAGGGGGCCCGGCGGGACGGGGTCGCCGGGCGGCGCGATGCGGGGCCCGACGCGCTCGGTGAAGGCGTCGTTCGTGTCCGTGAGGGTGTACGTGTCGCCCTCGGCCAGCGCGATGCCGGTCAGGACGTGCCGCAGCCCCGGAAGGCCCCCGGTTCCCTCACCGCGCGCCTCCGGCTCTTCGCTCACCCCCACAGAATCCCTCGCTCCCCCGGCCGCTGCAATCGGGGAGCGGCGAGGGGGCGGCCCTGTGGGGCGCGCGGCGGCGCGCCCCACGGGTGTCAACGGTGCCGGCCGGCCCCGCTCACGGGGTCCACGGGTTCTCCACCGCCCACGTGGTGTCCTGCGTGAAGCGGTCCGGGGTGTCGTAGGCGTGGGTGCCGCCCGGCGTCGCGAGCCATACCTCGGAGTCGTAGTGGCGCAGGTACTGGCCGGGGAAGCCCGAGGCCATGAGGCGGACGCCGCCCTCGCCGGGGACGGCGCACCACGTGGCGTCGGCCTTGAAGAGCGCGGAGCCGTCGCCCGCTTCGCGGCGGACGCGGAAGTCGCGGTGGCGCAGGTATTCGCCGGGGTAGTTGCGGGACTCGAAGGAGTAGCAGGCGGGGTCCGAGAGGCCGGGGACGATCTTCCAGGTGGCGTCCGCCTTCAGGAGTGCCGGGCTGTCGGCGGTGACGGGTTCGGTGCGGGCGAGGCCGTCGTAGTGGCGCAGGTAGCGGTCGGTGAATCCCGGCGTCGTGACGCGCAGGGACTGGTAGCCGCCGGTGGGGAGGGTGGCGCGGGGCGGGGTGGCGCGGGAGGCGTCGATGAGGGCCTGGTTGGCGGCGCGGACGCGGTCCTGGTCGACCTTGAGGACCTGGCGGTCGTAGGTGAGCAGGCCGTTGGCCTCGTTCTCGACGTCGGTGATCTCGGTGTAGACGGAGGCCGAGAGCCCCGCGGGCATCTGCTGGAGGCGCAGCGCGTCGATGAGGCCGGTGAAGCGGTTGGTCAGGTGGGTCGCGTCGGGCTGGTCCTCGTAGCTGAAGCCCCCGCCCGGGTACCACTCGTGGCCCTGGACGCGCAGTCCGAGGCCGCCGAACTCGCCGAGGACGGCGGCGCGGCTCTGGCTCGGTCTCGTGACGCCGGGGCCGACGTAGACGTGATGGTCGACGACGTCCCCGTTGCCGCCGTCCACGGCTCCGCAGCAGTTGACGCCGCTCATGTTGTCCACGAGGCGGCTCGGGTCGTACGCCTTGACCTCGTCGGCGATGCGGGCCTGGTCGTACTGGCCCCAGCCCTCGTTCTCGTCGACCCACATGATGAGCGAGGGTGCGCTGCGGTGCTCGTCGATGATCTCGTGGTACTCGGCCTCCCACTGGGTGCGGGCGGCGCTGTCGGGGGTGCGCAGGTCCATCGCCGGCATGTCCTGCCATACGAGGAGGCCGAGTCTGTCGGCCCAGTAGAACCAGCGCTGGGGTTCGACCTTGATGTGTTTGCGGACCATGTTGAAGCCGAGGTCCTTGTGCTTCTGGAGGTCGTACTTGAGGGCGTCGTCGGTGGGGGCGGTGGAGATGCCGTCGGGCCAGTAACCCTGGTCGAGTGTGCCGGTCTGGAAGACGAACTCCCCGTTGAGCACGGGGCGCTGGACGCCGTCGACGCGGGCGAGGGCGATGCTCCGCATGCCGGTGTAGCTGCCGGTCGTGTCGGTGACGGCGGTGCCGTCGAGGAGTTCGGCGCGGACGTCGTAGAGGAAGGGGTCCTCGGGGGTCCACAGGTGGGGTGCGGGTACGGGGACGCTCAGCGCGGTGCCCGCGGTCCCTGTCGCGGTGCCGACGGTGCGGCCGTCGGTGGAGACGGTGACGCGGACCTGGCGGCCTTCGGCCCCCTCGGTGCGGACGGTCGTCCTGAGGGTGTCGGTGCCGAGGTCGGGGGTCATGTCGAGGCGCGTGATGTGGGCGGGGGCGACGGGTTCGAGCCAGACGGTCTGCCAGATGCCGGATGCGGAGGTGTAGAAGATGCCGCCGCCCTCGTGCGGCGCGACCTCGCCCGCGCGCTGCTTTCCGATCGCCTGCCCGCCGGACTGGGTGGGGTCGACGACGGAGACGACGATCGTGTTGCTGCCGCCCCTGTCGATGAGCGTGGTGATGTCGTACGAGAAGGCGTCGTAGCCGCCGCTGTGCGCGGCTCCGGCCTGCTGTCCGTTGACCCGCACGGTGGTGCGCCAGTCGCTCGCGCCGAAGTTGAGGACGACGTTCCTGCCGTCCCAGGCGGCCGGGACGGTGAAGGTGCGGCGGTACCAGAGCTTGTCGTCGGCGGTGACCTCGCGCTGGATGCCGGAGAGCGCGGACTCGGCGACGAAGGGCACCCGGATCTGCTCGTTCCACTGTGCGGGCTCTCCCGCGTTCGCGGAGGTCACGGCGAAGTCCCAGATGCCGTTGAGGTTGGCCCAGTCGGGGCGGGTGAGCTGGGGGCGGGGGTATTCGGGGAGCGGTGTGCCGGTGGGGACCTGGTCGGTCCAGGGGGTGGTGAGGGGTGCGGGTTTGGGGGCCCAGGCGTGCGTGGCCGCTTGGGCGGGTGCGGCGGTGGTGAGGGCGCCCGCGCACAGGGCGAGGACGGCGAGGAGAGCGGCGACCAGGGTGCGGGGGGAGGGTCTGGGGGTGCGGAGCGGGCGTGCGGGGGTCCGGGTGGGGGGCATGGTGCGGCTCCTTCGTGTCCACCGGCCTGTATTTCTCAACGGGCCTTGAAACAAAGCGACTTGGCTTCCCTTTTGCTTTTTACATCGTTGGAAGAACGCTGTAAACCGGTAGGGCGCAGGGAGCGAGCGGCGATACTGGTCGGCGCACCCGTCATTGAGCGGGTGTCCACGACGGGAAGGGCGGGCAATGGCGGCAGTGTTGCGGGACGAGGACGTCGTCGAGGTCGCGGCCGGGGTGCATCTCGTGCACGGCAGCGACACGAACTGGGTCGTCGTCAAGGACGGGGAAGCGGCGACGCTCATCGACTCGGGGTATCCCGGGGACCGGGACGCCGTGCTCGCCTCGCTCGCGCGGCTGGGTGTCGCTCCGGAGGCCGTACGGGCCGTCCTGATCACGCACGCGCACGGCGACCACATCGGCGCGGCCGAGCACCTGCGCACCGCCTACGGGACCGACATCCTCATGCACGAGGAGGAAGTGCCGCACGCGCGCAGGGAGTTCCTGCACCAGGTGACCGTCGGGAAGATCCTCGCGCGGGCCTGGCGGCCCGGGGTGCTGCCCTGGGCGGTGGGCGCGGTGCGCTCGGGAGGGCTGGGCGCCGTGCCGGTCGCCGGGCCGCGGGCCTTCCCCGTCGCGGGAGCGCTCGACCTGCCCGGGCGGCCCGTGCCCGTGCACACCCCGGGGCACACGCGCGGGCACTGCGCGTACCACCTCCCCGAGCACGGCGTGCTCGTGAGCGGCGACGCGCTCGTGACGGGGCACCCCACCTCGCGCCTGGCGGGCCCGCAGCTGCTGCCCTCGATGTTCCACGCCGACCGGGCCCGTACCCTCGCCTCGCTCGCGGCGCTCGAAGCCGTGCACGCCGAGACCCTGCTCGCGGGGCACGGGCCCGTCCACCAGGGGGACGTGCGCGAGGCCGTCGCACGGGCGAGGGAGCGGTCCGGGGCGTGAGGGATCAGGTGTGCGGGGGCGTCACGGGGCGCGCGGGGCTGCGGTCTTCGGCGCCCCAGTCGGCGCGGCCGCCGGGCCCGAGCACCCCGGCCTCGCGCGCGAGGTCGGCGGGGGTGAGGCGCGCGAGGGCGCGGCGCGACACGTACGAGACGGCGTAGGGGAAGACGGGCCGCAGGGGCTGGAGGAGGCGCAGCCACGGTGGCGCGTAGACGGTGGGGGCGCGGCGGGCGATGCCGCGTGTGAGCCAGGCGGCGACCTGCTCGGGCGGGTGGACACGGCCCGCGAAGGCCGGCTGGTGGGCGCGCAGCGCGCGCAGGACCGGGTTCTCGTCGATGTCCTCGATCATGCCGGTGCCGGTCCAGTGCAGGTAGGCGATGCCGACCGTGACGCCCGCGGGGGCGAGTTCGTTGCGCAGCGCCTGGGCGAAGGACTCGACGCCCGCCTTCGACGCGCAGTAGGCGCTCATCATGGGCGCGGAGCCGAAGGAGGCGGTCGAGGCGACCTGGAGGAAGTGGCCGCGCGTGGCGAGCAGCTGCGGGAGGAAGACGCGGGCCGTGGCGGCACTGCCGGTGAGGTTGACGTCGATGACACGGTCCCACAGCGCGGCGTCGGTGCGCGCGAAGGGGCCCGCCGCGGCGATGCCCGCGTTGGCGACGACGACGGAGGCGGGTCCGAGGCGTTCGCGTACGCAGTCCGCGGCGCCGCGCAACGCGGGCTCGTCGGTCACGTCGACCTCCAACGAGCAGGTCGGCACGGGCAGTTCGCGGGCGACGTCCTCCAGCGTGGCGAGTTCTCTGCCGAGGAGGGCCACGGCGAGGCCGCGCGCGGCGAGGGCACGGGCGAGGGCGGCGCCGACTCCGCGCGCGGCGCCCGTGACGACGGCGACGCGGCGGGGTGCGGGCGCGTCGGACGGCGCGCTGCCGGGAGCCGCGTCCGGGGTTCCGCGCCGCATGGGGCCTCCAGGAGTGGGCCGTACCTTCGCAAGCCAGCCGATCACACGGGGCGGGCGGGCGCGAGCCGGCGGGGCCCGGACGGGGCCGTTCGCTCGCGGGCGAGGTGACGAGGAAGGCGGGCGCGCGCACGGGAGCCGCCTGGCGCTCCGTGAACGCCTCGCCTCGGGAGCCGCTGGACGGGGCGGAGAGCGCGCGGACGGGCAAGCGGGCGACGCACGAGCCGCGCTCCCCGCGGAAGAGGCGCCGCATCCGGCCACGCCTTCCGTCCGCGCGGGCGCCAGCGGGGCACCGTGGCGTCATGAGTGAGTGCGAGGGCGCGGACGCGTACCGGACGACGGCGGAGTTCTACGACATCCTCCAGGCCGAGCGGGACAGCCGGCTCGTCGCGGAGCTGTACGGGGCGCGGGTCGCCGACGCGCGCGGCCCGGTGGTGGACGTGGGGGCGGGGAGCGGGACCGTGAGTTTCATGGCGCTCGCGTGTTCCGGCGCGCCGGTGCACGCCGTGGAGCCGTCGGCGGTGATGCGCTCGCTGCTCCTGACGCGTCTCGCGTGGTCGCGGGCGGACCTGCGGGCGCGCGTGACGGTGCACGCGGGGACGCTTCCGGATGCCGAACTCCCCGATGGGAGCGCTGCGTTGGTGGTGTGCCACAACGTGGTGCCGACGCTGGACGAGGCCGCGCGCCGTGCGCTGTGGGACGCGGCGGCGCGTGTCCTTGAGCCGGCTGGGCTGCTGCTGATGGACCGGCCGCGCGCCGAGGCGCCGCGCGCGCCGGAGGTCGCGGTGTTCGCTCCGGTGCGGGTGGGCGCAGACACCTACGAGGGTGAGGTGCGCGAGACGGCGTGCGAGGAGGGGGCCGAGCTGGCGTTCACGTACACCGTGCGGCGCGGGCAACGCCTGGTGCGGCGGCGCGGCGAGCGGTTCCTGACCCGGATGCTGCCGCTGGAGGTGCTGGCGGCGGAACTGGGCGGGTGCGGGCTGCGGTGGGAGGAGACCGGGGAACGGGTGCTCGCGGCGCGGCGGGAGTGATCCGGTTCAGGACGGCATGCCGTGGCGGCCTGGCGGTCTCAAGGTCCCCGCGGCCCCGGGTCCTCACGGCCTCGTGACTTCGCAGCCTGGTGACCTCGTGACTTCGCGCCTTCGTGGCCTGCCGGTTTCGTGGCCTGCCGGTTTCGTGGCTTCACGGCCTCGGGCAGCGGCGGGGCTGCGGGGAGGGCGGCGGCGCGCGGGGCGCGCGTCACGCGGGCCCGGGCGTTTGATTCCTTACCATCCCTTTTATGCGTTTTCTGGGTGCGGGAGCGAAGCGGGTCGCTGCGTGGAGACGGGACCCGGTACTCCTGGCTCCGGTCGTGCTGACGGTGGCCATCGGCCTCGTGGCGGTGCTGACGCCGCGCGACCTCCCTTTCACACGGCTGCTCGTGGTCGCGCCCGCGCTCGCCGCCTCGTTGTGGCGCGTGATGGGCACGCTGCTGCTGGGCGGCGCGTGCGCGCTCGCCGTGCTGGCGTACGCGCTCCTCGACAAGGATCACGAGTCGATGTTCACGGCGGGTGCGATCGTGGCGGTGACGCTCGCCGCCGCGTACGCGAGTCATCTGCGCACGCAGCGGGAGCGGACGCTGAGCGAGGTGGAGGCGGTCGCGAACACGACGCAGGAGGTCCTGCTGCGTCCGGTGGCACGGCACGTCGCGCACCTGGAGATCGCGACGCTGTACCTCGCGGCCGCGCCGCACGCGAAGGTGGGCGGGGACTTCTACGCGGCGGCGGACACGCCCTTCGGGCTGCGGCTGCTGCTGGGTGACGTACGGGGCAAGGGCTTGCCCGCGGTGGGCGTCGCCGCGGCGCTGCTCGGCTCGTTCCACGAAGTGGCGTACGAGGCGGACGGACTCGCCGAGGTGGCGGCGCGCCTGGACACGAGCATGGGCCGCTACTGCCGCTCCCGGGCGGGATCGGGCGCGGAGGAGTTCGCGACGGCGATCCTGGTGGAGATCCCGCGCGGGGGCACGCACCTGTCGTTCCTGAACTGCGGGCATCCGCCCGCGCTGCTCTTCCACGCGGACGTCCCGCGCAGTCTCGATCCGCCCACGGCGTCCCCGCCGATCAATCTCGCGGAGATCCTCGGCCCGACGTACACGGTGGAGCGGGTGCCGTTCGGGCCCGGGGACACCTTGCTGCTGTACACGGACGGAGTGACGGAGACGCGGTCCCCCGGGGGCGCGTTCTTCCCGCTGGAGCGGTGGGCGGGCAGGGTGCCCGCGGGCCTCATGCCGAACGAACTGCTGCGGCTGCTGCACCGGGCGCTGCTGGCGCAGAGCAAGGGGAAGCTGGACGACGACATCGCGTGTCTCGCCGTCCGGTACAGGGAGCGTGCCACCCCGGCGTGAGGGCGGCCCCCCGCCGGGTCTCCGGCGGGGGTGCCGTGGCTCGGGCGGGGGGTGCCGTGGGTCAGACGCCGTGCGGGGCGGGTACGGCGCGGGGGCTGCGGCGCGAGGCGGTGCCGGGGACGGGCGCGGAGGGGTCGCTGCCGAGGGCGATGATCTTGTTCTCGGCGTCGACGTGGACGACGCGCGGCACGAGGGTGCGCGCCTCGGCGTCGTCGACCTGCGCGTACGACATGAGGATGACGAGGTCCCCGGGGTGGACGAGGTGCGCGGCGGCCCCGTTGATCCCGAGGACCCCGGAGCCGCGCTCCCCCGGGATCGTGTACGTCTCCAGGCGGGCGCCGTTGGTGATGTCGACGATGTGCACCAGCTCGCCGGGGAGCAGATCGGCGGCGTCGAGCAGATCGGCGTCCACGGTGACCGATCCCACGTAGTGCAGGTCGGCCTCGGTGACGGTCGCACGGTGGATCTTGGACTTGAACATGGTTCGCAGCACGGGACACTCCCACGGGTAGGCTCCCTGCCTGCGTTTTTGCAGGTCAAGGGCTGTTTCTCCACCCTACAACGAGTCGCATGCGCGGGCAGCGGTTCCCAGGTCCTCCAGGACTCGCACTGACTGCTCGCTGATCTTCCTGACCCCGCCGGGCAGCCGGGAAGGCTCCGCCCGCTCACGCGGACCGCACCGCGGCGACGCCCCAAGGGTACGCGGCGCCCCCCCGCATCGAAAACCTGCCGAGCGGCCGTTACCAGCTGTGCGGCCCGCACCGGTCCTGTCGCTCTCTGTCCCTCTTCCCCGGCCGGTGGGACGGCGCCGCGGCTCCTCGTCCACGTGCTCCGCCTCGGCGGTGAGCCCGCCCCGGATCGGCCCGGGTGGCGCCGGAACCCGTACAGGGCGTGGGAGCCGCTGGGGGTCGGGGGGACCTCACCTCCAGCGCGGGTCGCCGTCCTCAGGCCAGTCGCGAGGGCGGGAGTCCGAAGGCGCGGCCGAAGGCGGCGGTGAAGGCCGCGGGAGAGGAGTAGCCGAGCCGGGTGGCGACGGTGGTGACGCTGTGCGCGGGCAGGAGCGGGAGGGCGGCGAGGAGGCGGGCCCTGGTCCGCCAGGTCGCGGGGCTCGTACCGGTGAGCGCGTGGAACCTGCGGTCGAAGGTGCGGGGGCTCATCGCCGCGGCGCGCGCCCAGTCCGTGTTGGTCAGGGCGGTGTCGGGAGCGGCCAGGTAGGCGCGGCACAGGGAGCGGAAGGGTTCCTCGCGCGGGAGCGAGACGGTGAAAGGGACGGGCGCGGTGCGGCGCAGTTCGTGCAGGAGGAGTGCGAGGAGCGCGCCGTCGCGTCCGCTGGTGTCGTGGTCGGGGCCCATCTCGTTCGCGGCGCGCAGGAGTTCGCGCAGCAGTGGGCCGACCTCGATCACCGTGCAGGACGTGGGCCACCAGGGAACGGCGTCGGGCTCGATGTACAGGCTCCAGGTGGAGACACCGCGCAGGTGGACCTCGTGCGGCGTCCCCGGCGGGATGCACACGGCGCGGTCGACGGGGACGGTCCAGGCGCCCTCGTCGGTCTCCAAACGCATGACGCCGGAGGCGCCGTGGAGCAGTTGGGCCCTGCGGTGGGTGTGCCGGGCGAGGACGTGATCCTGCGGGTAGTCGGTACCGAGCGGGAGGACGTCGACCGGGAGGTGGTCGAGGGCGTCGAGGGGGATGTTGTGCACGCCGCCAGGCTATGGCGAAGTCGCGAAGGATATTGCCCGGCCTGCGATTGCCCGCCAGGGGCCGGGTGCGATGTGCTCGGGGGGTGTCCGTACTCGTACTTCTTCTGATCGGTCTCGGCGTCGGGGTGACCACCGCGCTGTTCGGTTTCGGCGGTGGCTTCGTGACCGTCCCTGTCCTCACGGTCGTGGACGCCGGGCTCGGTGGTGACGCCGTGCGCGTGGCGACGGCGACGTCCGCGCTGGTCATGCTGGTCAACGCGCTCGTCGCCACGCTCGCGGCCCCGCCGCGCGCGCTGCGCGGGCGGCGGGCGCTGTTCGCGTTGCTCGCCGTGGGCGGGGCGCTGGGGGCGGTCGCGGGGCGGTACGCGCCGGGCCCCCTGCTGCGCTGGGGCTTCGTGGCGTACGTGGGTGTCACGGTCGTGGACCTGCTGGCGCGACCCGGTTTCCTGCGGCCCGCCCGCGCGGTGCCGGGGCGGGGGCGGGCGCTGCCCACCTGGCTGGGAGTGCCGATCGGTGCCGTCGCCTCGTTCCTCGGCGTCGGCGGCAGTGTGATGACGGTGCCGCTGCTGCGCAGGGCGGGGGCCCCGATGCCGGTGGCCGCGGCTCTCGCCAATCCGCTCACGCTGGCGATCGTCGCGCCCGCGCTGCTCGTCTCGCTCGGGGTGCGCGGGGCCACGCCCTCGGGTGCCGGGCTCGTCGGGGCGGTGGACGTCGTGGCGGCGCTGTCGCTGCTGGCAGGTTCGACGGTGGTCGTGGTGCTGCTGCGCCGTCGCCCGCCGCGGGTACCCGACGCGGTGCACGCGGGGGCGTACGTCGCGCTGCTCGTGGCGGCGGGGGCGACGGTCGCCTGGACGGGCTGACCGCTCCGCGTGCGGGGCGCGGGCCCGTAGAGTCATCCCTCTACGAGCCCCGATCGAGGAGAGTGGCGCATGGGCGTTCCCGCCGAGCTGGCCGCGGCGAAGTACGTCAGTCTCACCACGTACCGCAGGAGCGGTGTGGCCGTCGCGACGCCGGTGTGGCTCGCCGTGGAGGGCGAGCGGCTCGTGGCGTGGAGCGACGCGCACGCGGGGAAGGTGAAGCGGCTGCGGCACACGAGCCGGGTGAGCGTGCGCGCGTGCGACGTGCGGGGGCGGATCGCCGCGGGCGCGGGCACGTACGAGGGGACGGGCAGGGTGCTGGACGAGGCGGAGGGCCGGGTGGCGCGGCGGGCGCTCGCGCGCAAGTACGTGCTCGTGCGGCTCACGGACCTCATGCGGCGCCTTGTGCCGCGTACGAACAGGCCGGGCGTCGCGCTCGCTGTGGAGTTCCCCTCGTCCTGACCCCGGCGGGTCATCGCCGGTCCTCCTCCTCCAGTGCGGCCAGGACGCGGGCGGCGACGGCGAAGGCGGCGTTCGCCGCGGGGACGCCGCAGTAGACGGCGCTCTGGAGGAGTACTTCCCCGATCTCCTCGGGTGTGAGCCCGTTGCGGACGGCGGCGCGGACGTGGAGGGCGAGTTCCTCGTGGTGGCCGCGTGCGACGAGCGCGGTGAGGGTGACGCAGCTGCGGGTGCGGCGGTCGAGTCCGGGGCGGGTCCAGATCTCGCCCCAGGCGTACCGGGTGATGAAGTCCTGGAAGGGGGCGGTGAATTCCGTCGTCGCCGCCGCGGCGCGGTCGACGTGGTCGGCGCCGAGTACCTCGCGGCGCACGGTGAGCCCGTCGTGGTGGGCGGTGGAGCCGAGGTGGTCGAGGAGTGCGGCTGTGACACGGGCGGGCTGTTCGGCGGGAGCCAGGTGCGCCGCGCCGTCGATCTCGGTGAGTGTCGCGTGCGGGACGCGGTCCGCGAGGTGGCGGGCGTGGGCGGGGGGTGTCGCGGTGTCCTGGCGTCCGGCGAGGACGAGGGTGGGCGCGGTGATGCGGGCGAGAGCCTTGTCGTCCAGGTGGTACGCGGCGATCGCCTCGCAGCACGCGGCGTACGCCTCGGGGTCGGCGGCGCGCTGGTCGGCGAGCAGGGCGCGTGTGGCATCGGTGGGGGTGTGCCCGGGGGTGAACCAGCGGGCGGGCGCGTTCTCGGCGAGCCAGCCGACGCCTTCGCTGCGGACGCGGGCCGCGCGCGCGTGCCAGGGCTCGGGGGTGCCGAAGTCCGCTGAGGAGCAGACGAGGGCGAGCGAGGTGACACGCGCGGGGTGGTGGGCGGCGAGGTGGGCGCCGATGGCGCCGCCGAGGGAGACCCCGGCGTACGCGAAGCGCGTGGCGCCGAGCGCGTCGGCGAGGGCGAGGACGCGTGCGGCGAGCGCGGCGACGGTGCGGGGCGGGTCGGCTTCGGCGGGGGATGCGCCGTGGCCGGGGAGGTCGTAGCGGATGACGTGGTGGCCGCGGGCGAGCGCGGGCGTCTGCGCGTCCCACAGACCGAGGCCGGTGCCGAGCGAGGGGCCGAG
Organism: Streptomyces sp. P6-2-1; assembly: GCF_050613165.1. Lineage (NCBI taxonomy): Bacteria > Bacillati > Actinomycetota > Actinomycetes > Kitasatosporales > Streptomycetaceae > Streptomyces > Streptomyces sp. P6-2-1. Next base: position 85,109 of record NZ_CP192513.1, read on the forward strand.
GAGGAGCGCGGGGGCCTCGGGGCGGCCTTCGGTGGTGTGGTGGAGGAGGCTCATGGGGTGTCCAGGGCGGTACGGCGCAGGGCGCGGTCGGTGAGGGCGGGCGCCGCCCCTGTGCGGGCGGCGGGGTCGAGGAGTTCTCGCAGGCGCTCGGCGGTGAACCCTGCGGGTGTGTCCGGGTGTGCGGCGAGGACGTCGGCGAGAGGGCGGTGTTCCGCGCGCGCCGTGCGGGACGCGGTCGTGAGCAGGGCGCGGGCGGCGGCCGGGCCCGTGTGCGGGGCGAGAGCGGCGAGGAGGTGTTCGGAGGCGATGAGGCCGCCGGTGAGGGCGAGGTTCGCGCGCATGCGGTCCGGGTGCACGCGCAGGCCGGCGGTGAGCGCGGCCGCCTCGTGGGTCGCGGTGCCCGCGAGGCGCAGGGCTTCGCGCAGGGTCTGCCACTCGGCGTGCCAGGCCCCCGCGGGGCGTTCGTCCTCGGCGACGAGGCTTCCGTACAGCTGGGCGGCGTGGGTGGGGAGTTGGCGGGCCGCCGCGGCGAGGAGCGTGGCGCGCACGGGGTTGGACTTGTGCGGCATGGCGCTGGAGCCGCCGCCCGTGCCCTCGCTCAGTTCGCCCGTGTCGGTGCGGGTGAGGAGGAGGACGTCGGCGGCGATCTTGCCGAGGGCTCCGCCGGTGAGGGCGAGGGCGGCGCCGAGTTCGGCGACGGGGGTGCGCAGGACGTGCCAGGGCAGCGGCGGGGTGTCGAGCCCGGTGGCCCGGGCGTAGCGGGCGAGCAGGTCGGGATCGGCACCGAGTGCGGCCAGGGTGCCTGCGGCGCCGCCGAGTTGGGCCGGGAGGCGGAGGGCCGCGAGGCGGTCGCGTGCGTCGAGTACGAGGTGGCGCCAGCCCGCTGCCTTGAGGCCGAAGGTCGTGGGAACGGCGTGCTGGGTGAGGGTGCGCCCTGTCATGGGGGTCGCGCGGTGCTCCTGGGCGAGGGCGTGGAGGTGCGCGGCGGTGGCGTCGAGGCCGGCGATGAGGTGGGTGCGGGCGCGGCGGGCGAGGAGCATGAGCGCGGTGTCGATGATGTCCTGGCTCGTGGCGCCGCGGTGCACCCAGGCGGCGGTCTCCTCGTCCACGGCGGCGCGCAGTGCGGCGACGAGCGGGAGGACGGGGTTGCCGCCGTCGTGCGCGCGGGTGGCGAGGTCGTACGGGTCGAAGCGCTCGGCGCGGGCCGCCCCGGCGAGGGCGGCCCGTACGCGGTCCGGCGCGCCGAGCGCGGTGGTGAGCGCGGTCTCGGCGTCCAGGAGTGCCTGGAGCAACGCGAGGTCGCCGGTCGCAGCGGCGACGGGGGTGCCGGGGCGGCCCGGGGTGAGCAGGCCGACGTCGGCGTCCTCGGGCAGGGCGCCGCTCGCGGGCGTGCTCCTTCCGGTTCGCGCGGGGCCGCGGTGTTCAGGCGAAGTCAAGGAACACCGTCTCCTCCGTGTCGTCCCCCTGGAGGCGGATGTCGAAGCGGAACAGGCCCGTGCGTTCCTCGTGGGCGAGGAGGGTCGCGCGGCGCGCGGGCGCGAGGGCGGCGAGGAGGGTGTCCTGGGGGTGTCCCGCGAGGTAGGCGCGGGTGTGGAGGTGGTGGAGGAGGCCGCGGGCGAGGACGAGGACGCTGAGGTAGGGGGCTTCGGGGGGCGGGGGCAGGGTGCGCAGGGCGTAGTGCCCTTCGGCGTCGGTGGGGACGCGTCCGAAGCCGGTGAAACGGGTGCCGTCGCGGCCGATCACGCGGCCGTCCACGGGGTCGCGGCGCAGTGAACCTGGTGCTCCGGTGCGGGAGTTGTCGGGCGCGGCCTGCCAGAATTCGAGGAGCGCGTCAGGGACGGGCGCGCCGGAGCCGTCGCGGACCGTGCCGTGCAGGGTGAGGGCGCGGGGGTCGCCGGGGGCGAGGTCGTCGCCGCCGGGGAAGGGGAGGGCGTACCCGTAGAAGGGGCCCACGGTCTGCGAGGGGGTGATGCCCGGGCGCGTCACGGTTGTTCGTCTCCTTCGGTCCAGGTCGCCGCGGGTCCGTCGAGGACGATGTCCCACGCGTAGCCGAGCGAGAACTCGGGCTGCGACAGGTCGTGGCGGTAGGTGGCGACGAGCCGTTCGCGTGCGGCCTCGTCGGTGACGGAGCGGAGGATCGGGTCGTACGGGAAGAGGGGGTCCCCGGGGAAGTACATCTGTGTGACGAGGCGCTGCGTGAAGGCGGTGCCGAAGAGCGAGAAGTGGATGTGCGCGGGGCGCCAGGCGTTGCGGTGGTTGCGCCAGGGGTAGGGGCCCGGCTTGATGGTCGTGAAGTGGTAGCGGCCGTCGGCGTCGGTGAGGGTGCGGCCGACGCCGCTGAAGTGCGGGTCGAGCGGGGCGGGGTGCTGGTCGCGCTGGTGGGCGTAGCGCCCGGAGGCGTTGGCCTGCCAGATCTCGACGAGCTGGTGGCGTACGGGGCGCCCGTCGCGGTCCAGGACGCGGCCGCTCACGGTGATGCGTTCGCCGAGGGGTTCGGCGGTGTGCTGGCGGGTGAGGTCGTTGTCGAGGTCCGTGATGTCGGTGAGGCCGAAGACGGGGCCGCCGAGTTCGACGGCCTCGGGGTCTCCGGTGACGGGGACCGGGGTGCGGGTGGGGTGGCGCAGGAGGGTGCTGCGGTAGGGGGCGTAGTCGCGGCGGGGGTGGGGGCCCGGGCCGGGCGGGAAGGCGGCCATCCGCGCGTCGATGGCGGCCTGGTCGGGTTCGGGCTGCCCGTTCATGGCGGCGGGCAGGGCGGTGTCGGTCATGGTCAGCGCTCCAGGACGAGGGCGAGGCCCTGGCCGACGCCGATGCAGAGACTCGCGAGGCCGGTTCCCGCGCCCGCGCGGGCCAGCTGGTGGGCGACGGCTCCGGCGATGCGGGCGCCGGACGCGCCGAGCGGGTGGCCGAGGGCGAGCGCGCCGCCGTACGGGTTGACCTTGGCGGGATCCAGTTCGGGGAGTTCGGCGAGGCAGCCGAGTACCTGCGCGGCGAAGGCCTCGTTGAGTTCGACGGTCGTGAGGTCGTCGAAGCCGATGCCCGCGCGGGCGAGGGCCTTGCGGCTCGCCGCGACGGGCCCGAGGCCGAACCAGCGCGGGTCGATGGCGGTGACCGCGCTCGCGCGGACGCGCGCGAGGGGTTCGCGGCCGAGGGCGCGCAGTCCGTCCTCGTCGGCGAGGAGGAGGGCGGCGGCGCCGTCGTTGAGGGGCGAGGAGGTACCCGCCGTGACGGTCCCCGCGGGGCGGAAGGACGGCTTGAGCGCGGCCATGACGGCGGGTGTGCCCCCGTCCCGTACGGACTCGTCGCGCGGCAGTTCCGCGCCGTCGAGCTGCACGACCTCGGCGTCGTAGTGCCCGTTCTTCCAGGCGCGGGCGGCCTTCTCGTGGCTCGCGAGGGCGTAGGCGTCCTGGGTCTCGCGGTCGATGCCGTGCTTCTCGGCGATGAGTTCGGCGCTCTCGCCGAGCGGGACGGTCCACTCGGGCGGCATCGCGGGATTGGTCATGCGCCAGCCGAGGGTCGTGGACCACAGCTCCTGGTGCCCGGCGGGGAAACCGCGCGCGGGCTTCTGGAGGACCCAGGGGGCGCGGCTCATGGATTCGACGCCGCCCGCGACCGCGATCGAGGCGTCGCCGAGCGCGATCGCGCGTCCGGCCTGGACGACGGCTTCGAGCCCGGAGCCGCACAGGCGGTTGACGGTGGTGCCGGGGACGGTGACGGGGAGTCCGGCGAGGAGCGCGGCCATGCGGGCCACGTTCCTGTTCTCCTCGCCCGCGCCGTTGGCGTTGCCGAGGAAGACGTCGTCGATCCGGGCCGGGTCGAGTGCGGGCGTGCGGGAGAGGAGGGCGCGCAGGACGTGGGCGGCGAGGTCGTCGGGGCGGGTTCCCGCGAGGGCGCCTCCGTACTTGCCGACGGGGGTGCGGACGGCGTCGACGACGTAGACCTCGCGGACGGTGCGGCTCATCGGGGCGGCTCCTGGGGGGCGGGTGCGGGGGTGGGGGCGGGTGCGAGGGCGGGTGCGAGGGGCGGGTTCATCGCGTCGTGGTGACGAGGTCTTCGGCGACCAGGAGCGCGGTCCCCGTGCGGTCCTGGATCTCCTGCGGCGTGACGCCGGGGGCGGTCTCGACGAGGCGGAAGCCTGCGGGGGTGACGTCGATGACGCCGAGGTCGGTGATGACGCGGTCGACGCAGCCCTTGCCCGTCAGGGGGAGGGTGCAGGTGTCGAGGAGCTTGGCGGAGCCGTCGCGCGTCGAGTGCTCCATGAGGACGAGGACGCGGCCCGTGCCGTGGACGAGGTCCATCGCGCCCCCCATGCCCTTGATCATCTTTCCCGGCACCGCCCAGTTGGCGAGGTCGCCCGTCGCGGAGACCTGCATGGCGCCGAGCACCGCGAGGTCGATGCGGCCGCCGCGGATCATGCCGAAGGAGAAGGCGGAGTCGAAGAAGGAGGCGCCCGGCGCGGTCGTGACGGTCTCCTTGCCCGCGTTGACGAGGTCGGGGTCGACCTCGTGCGGGTACGGGTAGGGGCCGACGCCGAGGATGCCGTTCTCGGACTGGAGGACGACGTGGACGTCTTCGGGCAGGTGGCTGGGGATGAGGGTCGGCAGCCCGATGCCGAGGTTGGCGTAGCCGCCGTCGGGGAGTTCGCGGGCCGCGCGGGCGGCCATCTCCGTACGGTTCCATGCCATCAGGAACGCACCGTCCTCTTCTCGACGCCCTTGTCGGCGGCCTGTGCCGGGGTGAGGGGCAGGACCCTGCGGACGTAGACGCCGGGGAGGTGGACCTCGTCGGGGTCGATGGCGCCGGGCTCGACGAGTTCCTCGACCTCGGCGACGGTGATCTTCCCGGCCATCGCGGCGAGCGGGTTGAAGTTGCGGGCGGCCTTGTGGAAGACGAGGTTGCCGTGCCGGTCGCCGCGGGCCGCGCGGACGAGGGCGAAGTCGGTCGTGATGGCCTCTTCGAGGAGGTAGTCGCGGCCCCGGAAGTCGCGGACCTCCTTGGGCGGCGAGGCGAGCGCGACGGAGCCGTCGGGCGCGTACCGCCAGGGCAGTCCGCCCTCGGCGACGAGGGTGCCGACCCCCGCGGGGGTGTAGAACCCGGGGATGCCGGCGCCGCCCGCGCGCAGGCGCTCGGCGAGGGTGCCCTGCGGGGTGAGTTCGAGTTCGAGTTCCCCCGAGAGGTACTGGCGGGCGAACTCCTTGTTGTCACCGACGTACGAGCCCGTGACGCGCGCGATGCGTCCGGCGGCGAGCAGGATGCCGAGCCCGCCCCCGTCCACGCCGCAGTTGTTGGAGACGATCCCGAGCCGGCGCGCACCGCTCGCGTGCACCGCGTCGATCAGGACGTTCGGGACCCCACTGAGCCCGAATCCCCCCACGGCGAGCGAGGCGCCGTCGCCGATCCCTGCGACGGCCTCCGCGGCCGAGTGAACCACTTTGTCCATGCTGTCCGTCCGCACTGTCCGTTTCACGCCATCCACCCACCAGGGGGGTGTTCGCCTGGTGAACTTTTGTTCATTTCTTTCGACGCGGGGAGTCTCCGCCGCCCCCACTCCGCTTGTCAACCACTCCCCCGGCGCGAGACCGCCCCGGCCCCTGCGATCTTCGATGGTAGAATGGTATGACACTTAACCCTTGAGGGAGCGTCAACCGGAGAGGACCCCCGCGATGCCGTCCGACCACCAGCCCCCCGGTCCCGGCCTGCCCCCGGACCGCCTCGGCCCCCCGCCGCACCACGAAGGGACCCTGATCGTCGGCGCGAGCCAGGCCGGGCTCCAGCTCGCCGTGGCCCTGCGCCAGGCGGGCGACACCTCGCCCCTCCTCCTCGTGGGCGAGGAGCCGCACGCGCCCTACCAGCGCCCTCCCCTGTCGAAGGAGTACCTGAGCGGCGAACTCGCCCCGGAGGCACTCGCCTTGCGCACCCCCGCCTTCTACGCCGAGCAGGGCATCGAACTGCTCACCGGCGAGCGCGTGACCTCCGTGACCCTCGCGGACGGGCGGGGCACCGCGCGCACCGCCCGCGGGCGCGCGCTCGGTTTCACGCGCCTCGCCCTGACCGTCGGCGCCGCGCCCCGGCGTCTGGACGTGCCGGGTGCCGGGCTCGACGGGGTGCTCACGCTGCGGGACAGGGACGACGCGGTGCGCCTGCGCGAGCGGCTCGCCGACGCGCGCCGCGTCGTGATCGTCGGCGGCGGATTCATCGGCCTGGAGACCGCGGCGGCCGCCCGGGCCAGGGACAAGGACGTCACGGTCGTCGAGGCGGGCCCCCGGCTCATGGGCCGCGCCGTGGCGCCGGCGGTCTCCGCCGCCTATCGCGCCGCGCACGAACGGCGCGGCACCCGCGTGCTGCTCTCGGCCGCCGTCACCGGGTTCACCGAGGGCGCCCCCGGGCGGGTCGCCGGGGTCCGGCTCGGCGACGGGCGGGTGCTCCCCGCCGACGTCGTGCTCGTCGGCGCCGGAGCCCTCGCGCGCACGGGGCTCGCCGCCCAGCTCGGGCTCGCGTGCGCGGGCGGCATCGTCGTCGACGCCGCAGGGCGCACGAGCGTGCCGGGGGTGTGGGCGGCGGGCGACTGCACCGTGGCGCCGCACCCGCAGACGGGCGAGGGGCAGGTGCGGATCGAGTCGGTGCAGAACGCGGTGGCCCAGGCGAGCGCCGTCGCCGCCTCGATGTGCGGTGCGCCGCCGCCCAAGGCGCAGGTGCCGTGGTTCTGGTCCTTCCAGGGCGACCTCAAGCTCCAGATCGCCGGCCTGAGCGCCGGTCACGACGCCACGGTCGTACGCGGGGACCCGGACAGCGAGCGGTTCAGCGTGCTGTACTACCGCGCCGGTGCGCTGCTCGCCGCGGACTGCGTCAACAGTCCCGCGGACTACATGGTGGTGCGCAAGGCGCTCGGCCAGGGCCTCTCGATCCCGCCGGGGGCCGCCGCCGACTCCTCGGTCCCGCTCAAGCGCGCGCTCCCGGCCCCCGGTGCCCCGCGCACCGCGGCGGCCGCCTGACCCCGACGGCGAAGGCCCCGGTCCCCGGCGCGAGGGGGACCGGGGCCTTCGCCGTCGTCAGATCACCGCGGACTCCAGGGACTCGGGGACGAAGAGTTCACGCGGCGTGCGGCGGGTGCGGGACAGGCCCTGCTCGTGGTGGTAGCGCAGGAAGGTGTCGAGCACCCCGGCGTTGGCGTCGAGCCCGTACGACCAGTAGTCGCGTCCCAACAGGCTTCTGGCCTCCTCCAGTTGGGGAGTCAGCCAGGGCAGCATGAAGCGGAGCGCCGAGGTGTCGTAGAGGCTGTCGTAGGCGAGGTCGCGGGAGCGGTGCAGGGCCTTGTACAGGGACTGCGCGACCCAGGGGTGGCGGGTGTGGAGTTCGCGGCGCAGGACGACGACGTGCATGATCGGGAAAATGCCGGTGTCGGCGTAGTAGGCGCGCTCGGCGCCCTCGACGTCGTCGAAGACCCGGGCGACGCGCGGGTCCCCCGCGGCGAAGGGGCTCGGCACGCGCGGGGTGCACAGCGCGTCGATCTCGCCCTCGGCGAGCATCGCAGCGAGGGTGCGGCCGGCCGGTGCCTCCTCGGTGCGCAGCCCGGGCGGAAGGTCCACGCGGGCCTTCTCGACACGCCCCGGGGTCTCCTGGCCGCCGGTCACGTAGGTGACCGAGTCGAGCGGGACGCCGTGGCGGTCGGCGAGGATGCCCCGCATCCACACACATGCCGTGAGCTGGTACTCGGGGGTGCCGACACGTGTGCCCCGCAGGTCCTCGGGGCGCTCGATGCCCGCGCCCGTGTTCCGGTAGAGGGCCCCGTGGCGGAACATGCGCGAGGTGAAGACGGGCAGCGCCACGAAGGGGGGTTCGGGGGCGTCGAGGGTGTGCACGTACGTGGACAGGGACATCTCGGCGACGTCGAACTCCTGGTGCCGCAGCATCCGGAAGAAGGTCTCCTCGACCGGGAGCCGCAGGTAGGTGAGGTCGATGCCGTCGGGGCGCACCTCGCCCTCGGCGAGTGCGCGGGTGCGGTCGTAGTCGCCGCAGGCGAAGCTGAGCGCGAGCCGGGACACGGCGCTCACCGTCCCTGGGCGCGCAGGAGCGCGTCGAGCCGCGGGTAGACGCGCCGCGCGTTGTGCTCCTGGACGCGGGCGAGGTCGTCGGGGGCGAGCCCCGCGCGGGCGAGGTAGTGCCCGGTGTCGTCCCAGGCGACGCCCGTCGCGGGGTCCTCGCCGCGTACGGCGCCGAGCATCTCGGAGGCGAAGAGGACGTTGCGCGCCGGCAGTACCCGGGTGAGCAGGTCGACACCGGCCTGGTGATAGACACACGTATCGAAGAACACGTTGTCGAGCAGGGTCTCGGGACCGGGCCTGCCGAGCCGTGCGGCGAGTCCCCGGTAGCGGCCCCAGTGGTACGGGACGGCGCCGCCGCCGTGCGGCAGGACGAGGCGCAGCCGCGGGAAGCGGGTGAAGAGGTCGCTCGTGAGGAGCTGCGTGAAGACGGAGGTGTCGGCGTTGAGGTAGTGGGCGCCCAGGGTGTGGAAGTGCGGGTTCAGGGAGGTGGAGACGTGGACCATCGCGGGCACGTCCAGCTCGCAGAGCGCCTCGTAGAGCGGGTACCAGTACGGGTCGGTGAGCGGTGGCCCGTCCCAGCGGCCGCCGGAGGGGTCGGGGTTGAGGTTGGCGCCGACGAAGCCGCGTTCGGTGACGCAGCGGCGCAGTTCGGCGACGACGGGCGCGAGGGGGCCCGCGGGGGTCTGCGGGAGCTGGCAGACGGGAGCGAAGTGCGCGGGGAAGAGGGTCGTGACGCGGTGAACGAGGTCGTTGGAGACGCGGGCCCAGGCGTTCGCTGTGGCCTGGTCGGCGACGTGGTGCTCCATGCCGGAGGCCTTGGGCGAGAAGAGCATCAGGTCGCCGCCGCGGGCGCGGAGCACCGCGAGCTGGTGCTCCGTCACGCTCTCGCGCAGTTCGTCGTCCGAGGGCTCGGCGAAGGAGGGGGCGGGCGCCGCGGTGTCGGTGAGGCGGTCGAGCTGGGCGCGGCGGTAGGCGGCAAGTTGCTTCGGTGCGGTCGTGTAGTGGCCGTGGATGTCGATGATCATCGTGCGGGGTCCTCCGCCTCGGGGTGGTCGCGGTAGGTGAGGCCCTTCGCCGCGAGGCGTTCGCGCATGGCGCCCGTGTCGAGGCTGAGCGCTCCCGCGCGGTAGCGGGCGCGCGAGGTCTCCTCCTTCGCCTCCCTCGCCAGCGAGGCGTCGATGACGTCCTTCGCGCGGGTGCGCGGGACGACCACGACGCCGTCGTCGTCGGCGAGTACGAGATCTCCCGGCGTGACGAGGCCGCCCGCGCAGACGAGGGGCACGTTGACGTCGCCGAGCGTCTCCTTGACGGTCCCGTAGGCGCTGACGTGCCGGGCCCAGACGGGGAAGCCCATCGCGCGCAGTTCGGCGATGTCGCGGCAGCCCGCGTCGATGACGATGCCGCGCACCCCGCGCGCGGCGAGCGCGGTGGCGAGCAGTTCGCCGACGTACCCGGCGGCGGAGGCCGAGGTCGGAGCGACGACGAGGAGGTCGCCGGGGCGGCACTGCTCGACGGCGACGTGGATCATCCAGTTGTCGCCCGGCGGCACGCTGACGGTGACGGCGGTGCCGCAGACGCGGGCGCCGGGGTAGACGGGGCGCAGGGCGGGGTCGAGGAGTCCTGTCCTGTCCTGGGCCTCGTGGACCGTGGCGACGCCGAGACCGGCGAGGGCGTCGGCGTGGGCGAGCGGGGCGCGGGGCGGGTTGCGGACGACGAGGCTCATGCGGCCTCCGCCCAGGGCAGCAGCGAGACGTGGACGGCCCCGGCGCCCTCGCCGTCGTCGAACTCGCCGGCGACGGTGCGCAGGGCGCGGTCGGTCTCGGCGAGCGGGAAGCTGTGCGTGGCGAGGCGTTCGAGCGGGAAGCGGCCGGACGCGAGCTGTTCGAGGGCGAGTTCGCAGGCGCGGTAGCCGTGGCCGCGGGCGCTCTTGAGCGCGATGGACTTCTCGGTGAGCTTCTTGAGCGGGAAGTCGGGGAAGGCGGCGAGTTCGCCCTGGACGACCATCGTGCCCTCGCGGCGCTTGAGTGCGTCGATGCCGAGGAGTACGGGGGCCGTGCCGGCGCCCGCCGTGCAGTCGAGCACGACGTCGACGCCGCGCCCGCCGGTCAGCGCGTGGACCTGGGCCAGGGGGTCGTCGGCGGTGACGTCGATGGTGTGGTCGGCGCCGAGCGCGCGGGCGAGTTCCAGGCGCGCGGCGTCCCTGCGCGTACCGCTGACGATGACGAGCGAGGCACCGGCCTGCTTGCAGGCGACGACCTGGGACAGGCCCTGCTGGCCCGGGCCCTGGATGAGGACGGTCGACGCGTAGCCGACACCCGCGGTGTTCAGGGCCCATTCGATGCCGTTGGACAAGGGCGTGACCAGTCCGGCGAGTTCGGGTGTGACCGAGTCGGGGACGCGGTGCGTGACGGCGTTCCACGGCAGGTAGAGGTACTGGGCGAAGCCGCCCCACAGGTGGTACGGGCGCTCGGCCGATGTGTAGCCGTAGCGGCGCGCGTCGGGGTTGGTGCGCCAGTCGGTGTACTCGCAGTGACGGTACTCGCCCGCGTGGCACCAGGCGCAGCGGAAGCAGCCGACGTAGTGCTCGACGAAGACCCTGTCGCCCTCGCGCAGGCCCTTGCGCGCGGTGAACTCGCGGCCCGCGCGGGCGATCACGCCGACGTTCTCGTGGCCCATGATCACCGGGTCGGGGAAGGGCGGCTTCCCGTACATCTTGACGTCGGTGCCGCAGATCCCGGCCACCTCGACCTTCAGGAGCGCCCCGTCGGGCGGGATGTCGGGCAGGGGGTATTCCCGCAGTTCCGTGGTGCCGGGTGCCGTGCGCACCGCGGCGAGCACCTGCTCGCTCATGGCTTCTCTCCTCGTACGGGGGCTGTTCGCGCGGCACACTACTCTATGGACTGATGGTCTGACCATGCTACCTTTCGGGGCATCACCGATGCGTTCCCGTCCGCGCCCCCGCACGAGAGAGCCGAGCCGCGTCATGGCCGTACCGCTGCCGAACAGCCCGTTGTCCGTACCGCGATTGAGGACCGTCACCCGCACCCAGGGCGCCACCGTGGCCCTGAAGAACGGCGAGGTGAGCCCGCACGGGCTCGCCCTCGACTTCGAAGAAGTGCCTGTCCTCGTCCACGCCTTCCGCCGCATGGTGCGCGAACTCGCCTACGACGTCAGCGAGATGGCGGTGACGACGTACCTCGTGGCCAAGGCGCACGGGGTGCGCTTCACCGCCGTGCCCGCTTTCCTCGTACGGGACTTCCACCACGGCGCGCTCCTCGTCGATCCCGCGTCGGGCATCCGCGAGCCGAAGGACCTGGAGGGGCGGGCGGTCGGCGTCAACCGCGGGTACACCGTCACGACGGGCGTGTGGGCGCGCGCGGTGCTCGCCGAGGAGTACGGCGTCGATCTCGACAAGATCACCTGGGTGCTCTCGGGCGACGAGCACGTCGCCGCGTTCAGGCCGCCGCACCACGTCGAGCCCATGCGCGGCACGCGCCCACTCGGGGAGCGGCTGCTCGACGGGGAACTCGCTGCGACGATCGGGGTCCCGCCGGCCGCGCCGCACGTGCGCCCCCTCATCCCCGACGCACGCGAGGCCGGGCTCAGGGCACTGCGCGAACGCGGCCACTGGCCCGTCAACCACCTCGTCGTCGTCCGCGACGACGTCCTGCGCGCCCACCCCGACGCGGGGGCCGAGATCTTCCAGGCCTTCGCCCGTGCCAAGCGCGCCTACGTCGAGCGGCTGCGCAGGCCGCTCCCCGAGCCCACCGCTCAGGACATCACGCTGCGCGAGGTGATGGCGACCACGGGCGCCGACCCCCTGCCCTACGGGCTCGCGCCCAACCGCGAGGTGCTCGACACGTTGCTGCGGCACGCGGTCGACCAGCACATCCTGGAGCGCGCGCCCGCCCTGGAGTCGCTCTTCGACCCCGGCACGCTCGACCTCGTGGGGTGAGGGCGTGTCAGGGAGCGGGCAGGGCGTCCCGATCGCCGTGGCCGCCGACCACAACGGCCTCGTGCTCAAGGCGGAGCTGAGCGCCTGGCTGCGCGGCAGGGGCTACCTGGTGCACGACATCGGCGCCCACGGGCACGATCCCGAAGCGGTCGTCGACTACCCGCCGCTGTGCTGGGCGCTGTGCCGCGAGGTGACAGCGGGGCGGGTCGCGCGCGGCATCGTGCTCGGCGGCAGCGGTCTCGGCGAGACCGTCGTGTGCAACAAGGTCCCCGGCATCCGCGCGGGTCTGTGCCACGACGTGTGGAGCGCGGGCGTCTCGCGCGGCAACAACGACGCCAATGTCCTGGTCCTCGCGGCCAAGACCCTTCCGACGAGGCGGGCCCTGGAAGTCGCCGGCACGTGGCTGACCACGCCGTTCCGCGGCGGCGTGCACGCGCGGCGTCTCGCGCAGATCGCGGCCGTGGAGCGCGGGGAGCCGCCCACGGGCTGAGCACGCGGGCCCGCTCCGTCCGCCGCGGAGGCCGGCCGGTCCGCGGCAAGGGCCCGGCGCACCGCGTGCGCCGGGCCCTTCGCGCGTGCGGGGGCTCAGGAGCGTACCTCCGCCGTCGCGCCCGCGTGCTGGGCACCGCCCGCGCCGTCCGCGCCATCCGTGCCGCCCGCGCCGTCCGTGCCGGGAGCGCGTGCGCGGTCGGTCTCGGCGAGGAAGCGCAGGATGCGGGCGGGCGCGCTCGCCTCGGTCTGCTCGGCGACGGGGACGTTCCAGTACTCGGCGAGCGGCAGGCACTCCTGGAGGTAGCGCGCGGCCGAGGGGGCGTGCGAGGTGTCCTGGCCGGGGACGACGAGCGCCGGTACGTCGAGCGCGAGCAGGTCCTCCGGCTCCGGCCCTGGCACGGTGTCCCGGTCGAAGAGGAGTCGCGCGCTGCCCTCGGCGAGGGCGAGGTAACGGCTGAGCGGTGTCGCCGCGAAGCGCGAGGCGAAGTCCTCGTCGGCGCGCAGGAGCCGTACCCAGGGCCCGGGGCGCGGGTCCTCGGTGAAGCCGGTGTCCGTCGCGCGCGCGAGACGCGCCACCTCGTCGAGCCCGTGCTTCTCGGCGAAGGCGAGGTGGGTGCGGAAGCGCTCGTGCTGCTTGCGCCGGTAGTGAACTCCCCCGGCGGGCGAGTACAGGACAGCGCCGCGGACGCGGTCCGGGTGCTCGGCGGCGAGCTGGACGGCGGTCGAGCAGCCGACGCAGCCGCCCATGACGTGGGCGCTGTCGATGCCGAGGTGGTCGAGGAGGCCGAGGCCCTGACGTGCGTAGGCGGACCAGGAGAGCCGCTCCAGACGGCCGCCCGAGCCCCCGGACTCGCGGCGGTCGAAGGTGACGCACGTGTAGTGGCGGCTGAGGTGGTCGAGCAGGCGCAGCCGCCGGTAGACGCCGACCGTGCGCCACGCCTCGCCGGAGGAGTCGAAGCCGCCGGGCGAGAACATCAGCAGCGGCGGGCCCGAACCGGTCACCTCGTAGCGGGTGGGGATGCCGTCCGCGTCAGCGACGGGCATGGGGCGCTCCTTTCGTCAGCGGGTGGTTCGGGCGGCGGGACGTCCATCGCCTTCCGGGGCGGGAAGCTTGATGCCGCCGGCGATCTGCCGTCCCGCGCGGACGTCGCGCGCGTAGGCGCTGATCGCTTCGAAGGCGGTGCGGGCCACGTGGGCGTAGGTGTCCGGGGGGTTGTCGAGCGTGTCGGCGGCGTAGCCGATGGCGGCGCCGGCCATGCGCATCCGGCCGTCGAGCCAGGGCCCGCCGCCGAAGCCGCCGAGTACGGGGACGCCGACGGCGCGGGCGACGGCGTCGCCGACCTCGGGGCCCGAGTTCGTGAAGTTGAGCAGAACGGCCCCGGCCTCCTCCAGGCGGCGGGCCTGGGCGAGGAGTTCGGCGCGCATCCGCTCGGGGACCTGGTCGCCCGGGCGCGGGCTCGCGCGGTACTCGACGCCGTACCGCAGGGCGGTCTGCGGCGTGATGCCGAACTGCGCGAAGACCGGTATCCCGGCCCTGGTGACGGCCTCGACCGCCTCGGGGAAGTCGGCGGCCCCGTCGAGTTTGACGAGGTCGACGCCGGTCTCCTTGACGAAGCGGATCGCCGCGCGGACCGCCGCGGCGCTCCCTTCCTGGAGCGGGCCGTAGGGGAAGTCGACGCTGACGAGGGCGCGGCGCACGCCGCGGCGGACCGCGCGGGCGACGACGACCATCTCGTCCATCGTGACTTCGAAGGGGTTGGTGTGTCCCCACAGGTTGACGCCGACGGTGTCGCCCACGGAGACGAGGTCGACGCCTGCCCGGTCGACGATCCGGGCCATCTGGTGGTCCCAGGCGACGACGCCGACGATCTTCTCGCCGCTCCTCTTCTTCTCTCGCAGGGTGTCGAGGGTGATCCTGTCGCTCATGTGCCTTCCGGGTGGGTACGGGCCACGGGCCGTCAGGCGCGCAGCGCGGTGAGCAGTTCGCGTGCGTCGTCCTCGTCGGCGGACAGCAGCAGGACGCGGGCGTAGGGGCGCAGGGCCGCCACCGCGTCGTCGGCCTCGAAGCCGTCGCCGAGCACGACGCCCGCCGTGGTGATGCCGCGGGCGAAGCAGGTGCGGCCGATCCGCGCGGCGGCGCGGTGCCCGGTGTCCTCGCTGGCGAGGACGACGGTCACGTCGGTGCCGGTGAGGACGGTGTCGAGGGAGACGGGAGCGCCGCCGAGTTCGCGCAGCGCGGGGGGTGCCGCGCCGTCGCCGCCGGGGGTCAGGGCGTAGAAGCGGGCGGCGGCCCAGGGCCGTTGGGCGAGCCGTGCGGCGACGCCTTCGGCGCGGGGGTCGAGGGCGATGATCCTGGCGCGGCGGGCCGGGCGGATCGGGGTCTGGACGCGGAAGCGCTCCTCGCCCGGCGCGGTGGCGCGGGCGCAGGCGCTGAGCCCGGGTGGCGTGGGCCCTGGCGGGGCGGGCGCTGCCGTGGCGGAGGGAGTCGGTGTGGGCATGGGGCGGCCCGTCACACCGTCGACTGCCGGACGCCGGGCGTGACCTTGACGTCGTCGCGGCAGGCGTCGAGGAAGGACTCGGCGCGCGGGAGGACGACGGCGGCGGAGCGGACCCGGTGGTGGGCGGGGTCGACGCCGGGCGGGACGGTGCCGTGGTCGCGCAGGGCGATTGCGGCGCGACGCAGCTTCTGGCGCGCCTTGATGATGCCGCTGTCCGCGGGCACGAGGCGCTCGCGGCTGCGGTCGACGACGGGGCCCATCGATTCCTGGAGCGAGGCGTCCTGCATGGCGATGCCGGCGACGCCCGAGTAGGTCTCGCCGCGCTTCTGCGCCTCGCGGTCGATGAGGTAGTCGTTGTCCATATTGGCCTCGGGCCGGTAGGTGCCCGGGATGTTCTTGCTGTGCACGCCGTGGCCGTCGATCATCGCCTGGCGCTCGGTCGCCGTGAGGGCGCGCACGGGGTGGTAGTCGAAGGAGTAGGCCCAGCAGTTCTCGTCGTCGATGGGCACCCAGAAGTGGCCGTGCACGGGGTGGTCGCCGCGTGGCGGGACCATCGTGAAGTTGGGCATGACCCAGGGGGTGATGCGCCAGTAGTACGCGCCGTCCTCGGCGTTGCGGCGGGCGCCGACGAAGAGGCCGCCCTCGCTGTCGGCGACCTCGAAGAAGGGCTTGGTGTCGTTGAGGTTGTACTCGTTGCCCTTGGCGCCCTTGAAGAGCGGGTCGGTCTTGAGCCCGCCGGAGTGCAGGAAGGTGACGTGGCTGGAGTCGATGCCGCCCTCGAAGGCCTGGAGCCAGTTGCACTGCTGCCAGCGCTTGGAGGTGTACGTCTGCTCGGGCGGGACCTGCGCGAACTCGTACTCGGGCAGCGGGGGCCTGGTCGCGGCGTCGCCCATGTGGGTCCACAGCACGTCGCCGATCTTGACGAGCGGGTACGAGGTGAGCTGGACGTTCTTGCAGAAGCTGCTGTTGTCCGCCTCCGAGGGCACCTCGACGCACTGCCCCGTGACGTCGTACTTCCAGCCGTGGTACGGGCAGCGCAGTCCTGAGCCCTCGTTGCGGCCGAACCACAGCGAGGCGCCGCGGTGGGCGCAGAACTCGTCGACGAGCCCGTAGCGGCCCTCGCTGTCGCGGAAGGCGAGGAGGCGTTCGGAGAGCAGCTTGACACGCACCGGGGGCGCGTCGTTCTCGGGCAGCTCCTCGGCGAGCAGCGCGGGCATCCAGTACTGCCGGAAGAGTTCCCCCATCGGGGTGCCCGGTCCGGTCTGGGTCAGCAGTTCGTTGATGTCTTTCCTCAGCACGGCTGTCTCCTCTCGGGAGTCCGTCCCTGGTCCGGGCCGCCGCGGCGCCGGTCGGGGCGAAGTGGTGCGGGTGTTCTGGTGGTGCGGGTGTTCTGGTGGTACGCGGTGTGCGGGGGCGCGGGGCTGGTCCGCGGTGGCGTGGGCTCAGGGCTGGTCGGCGGGGATGTCGACGGTGAGCCCGTCGAGTTCCGCGGTCACCGGGATCTGGCAGGCGAGCCTGCTCGTGGGCCTGCGGTCGCCGACCCCCATGTCGAGGAGGTCGTCCTCCATCTCGCCCGGGGTGCCGGTGCGTTCGGCGAACTCGGGGCGTACGAAGACGTGGCAGGTGGCACAGGAGCAGTTGCCGCCGCACTCGGCGAGGATGCCGGGGACGCCGTTCCTGACCGCCGCGGACATGACGGAGTCCCCTGCCTGGGCATCGACGGTGTGCGGGGTGCCGTCGACGTCGACGTAGGTCACCTTGGGCACGGCAGTCCTCCCTCTTCTCGGGTGGTCGCTGCTGGGGGATAGCTGATGGTCGGACCATTAGACCAGATCGCTGACGGGCGGACAAGAACCTTGCGCCAGTGGGCGGTCGAACGCCCTGGACCTGCGCAAACAGGAGTCGCGGGCGCGCGCGGAAGGCCCCGGAAAGGGGCGTTCAATGCGTTGACACTCCCCTACAGCGGACTTATGGTTCTACCAATTCCAGGACGGTTCCCCCGGCGCTCCCACCCCTCCGAGGCCCCCGCCGCCGCCCGCCCCCGGCACACAGTGAGCCGCTCGCTGCCGAGGCGGTTGCCGGCGCGGCGGATTCGCCCCCGGGACGGCGCGGTCCACGCGACCCACCGCGCGGGAACCCAGCAGGCCACGTCTGTGGCCCTCTCAGCCGACCAGGAAAGGCCCCACCGGTATGGCCAAGGACGCGATCGTCGACGAGAATCTGGCGGCGAAGTTCGCCACGGAGAAGGACTCCCCCTACACACGCTGGGTCGCCGCCGAGGGACTCGACATCATCGCGGCGCACTACGTGCCCGATCTGCGCACCGTCGAGCTGAAGCCCTGGGAACGGCGCGGCGGGCGCGGGGTCTTCATCAACCACGAGGCCACGCGCACCTCCAACGACTGCTACGTGTGCGAGATACCGGCGGGCGGCAAGCTCGCCCCGCAGCGCCAGCTCTTCGAGGAGATGATCCTCGTCCTCGACGGGCACGGCTCGACCCGGGTGTGGAACGACGCGGGCGGCGAGGTGAGCTTCGAGTGGGGGCCGGGATCGCTCTTCGCGATCCCGCTCAACGCCAACCACCAGCACTTCAACGGCTCGGGCAGCACCCCGGCCCGCTTCGTCTCCTCGACGAACCTGCCGCCGACACTGAACCTGTACGACGACGTGGACTTCGTCTTCGGCACGAAGTACGACTTCCCGAACCGCTTCAACGGGGAGCCCGACTACTTCTCGCCCCAGGGCGAGCAGAAGGGCCTCCTGCTCGACACCAACTTCGTGGCGGACGCGGTCAATCTGCCGCTCATCGAGGCGAAGGAACGCGGCGCGGGCGGGGGCCACATCCGCTTCGCGATGGCCAAGGGCTCCATGAACAGCCACATTTCGCAGTTCCCCACCGCGACGTACAAGAAGGGCCACCGGCACGGCCCCGGCGCGCACGTCATCATCCTCTCGGGCGAGGGGTACAGCCTCATGTGGCCCGAGGGCGAGGAACCGCGCCGCTACGACTGGGGGCCCGGCTCGCTCATCGTGCCGCCCAACATGTGGTTCCACCAGCACTTCAACACCAGTTCCGCGCCGAGCCGCTACCTCGCCTTCAAGCACGAGGTGGTCTCGATGCGCAACGCGCAGGGCGTGCCGAAGGCGTGGATCAGCCGGCGCATCGGCGGCGACCAGATCGACTACGCCGACGAGGCCCCCGTGGTGCGCGACACCTTCCGCGAGGCGCTCGCCCGGCAGGGTCTGACCCCGGCGATGGACGCGGCCTACGCCGCCGAGCTGGCCGATCTGCCGCCCGCGCCCGACGGGGCGCGGCTCGGCTGAGCCCGTACCGCCTCGGGGTGTCCCGGTGTCCGCACACCGGGACGCCTCCGCGCGGCCCGCGCCCCCGCGGCCCGCGCGCTCCACCGGCGCCCCCGGCGGGCGGGGCAGCGCCTTCGGCACGGACGGAGAGACACGACGTGAGCACGGCGCACGTACCAGCCGACGAGGCGCACACCGCGGGCCACCGGGCGCCGCACGATCCGCCCCACCCCGGCCACCATCCCGGGCCGCACACGGAGCCGCACACTCACGCGCCGGGAGCCGAGCGGCCCCGGCTCGTGCACTCGGCCTGGCGTCCCGATCACGACCACGACCACGACCACGACCCGGGCGCGATCGAGGACAACCCCATCTGGCAGCAGGACAACGTCATCCTGCGCAGCGTCGGCATGGACATCGGCTCATCGGGAACGCAGGTGGTCTTCTCGCGGCTGCACCTGCGGCGCATCGGCGAGGAGCTGACGAGCCGCTACCTCGTGGTGCGCCGCGAGACCGACTACCGCTCCCCCGTGAGCCTCACCCCGTACGCGAGCGCCGCGCACATCGACGCGGAGGCGCTCGGCGGGATCATCGACGCCGCCTACGCGCAGGCGGGCACCACGCCCGAGGCGATCGACACCGGTGTGGTGATCCTGACCGGTGAGGCGCTGCGCAGGGACAACGCGCGGGCCGTCGGCGACGTGCTCGCCGCGCGTGGCGGCGAGCTGGTCACGGCGAGCGCGGGGCACCACATGGAGGCGATGCTCGCCGCGTACGGCTCGGGAGCCGCCCGTACCTCGTACGAGCAGGGGCTCCGGCTGCTGTGCGTGGACATCGGCGGCGGGACCACGAAACTCGCGGTCATCGACCGCGGACGGATCACCGCGACGGCCGCGCTGCACATCGGCGGGCGGCTCCAGGTCACCGACGCCGAGGACCGGATCGTGCGCCTCGACCCGGCCGGTGCCGCGCACGCGCGCCGGGCCGGTTTCACGTGGCGGCTCGGCGAGCGCGCGAGCGCGGACGCACGCGAACGGGTCGCCGCGCACATGGCGGACGCGCTGGTCACGGCGCTGAGCGGCCGGCCGGACCCGGTCGTGGACGCGCTGTACCTCACCGCACCGCTCGGGCCGCTCGGGCAGCTCGACGGCGTGGTGTTCTCCGGCGGCGTCGCCGAGTACGTGTACGGCAGGCAGCAGGAGTCCTTCGGGGACCTCGGCCTGCCCCTCGGCAGGGCGCTGCGCCGCCGTGTGGACACGGGGGCGCTGCCGCTGCGGCTGCTGCCCGCGGGCGAGTGCATCCGGGCGACCGCGCTCGGCGCGTCCGAGTACAGCGTGCAGCTCAGCGGGAACACGGGGCACCTCTCCGATCCCGACGCCCTGCTGCCCCGGCGCAATCTGCCGGTGGTACGGCCCGCGATCGACCTCGGCGGCGAGGAGGTGGAAGCGGCCCGCGTCGCCGACGCGGTGCGCGAGGCGCTGCGCGCGGCCGACCTCGCGCCGACGGGCCCCGAAGCGGTGCTCGCGCTCGCCTGGCGGGGCCTGCCCGCCTACCCGCGCCTCGCCGCCCTCGCGCAGGGTCTGCGCGCGGGGCTCGCGGAGCGGATCGCGGCGGGGCTGCCCGTGTACGTCGTGCTCGACGGGGATGTGGCGATGACGCTGGGGCGGCTGCTGCGCGAGGAGTGCGGAGTGGAGGGGCCGCTGCTCGTCCTGGACGGCCTGCGGCTCGGCGCGCTCGACTACGTCGATCTCGGCAAGGTGCGGCATCCCTCGCGGACCGTCCCTGTGACCGTCAAGTCCCTTGTGTTCGCCGGGAGTCCCGTACCCGAAGCGGGCTGAGGGGCTCCTGACGCCCGCCCGGCGGCCACCCCGGAAGCCTGCCGGTAACAATCCGGCAACGCGACTGTCAGATGGTTAGTCCATTTGACCTCGCTGGTGTTGTATGCAGCCACCCGCTCGGTTCACCCACCAGGAGTGTGCGATGCGTCAAGGTGCCCTGTTCCTCGGATTTCTCAGCCTCGGCCTCGTCCTGACCGCGTGCGGTGGTGCCCCCACCGTCCAGCAGGCGAGCGGCTCCACCACCGACGCGTACGCCGAGTACGCCTCCCTGACCGGCAAGGCGCGCACCGACGCGCTGCTCGCCGCCGCCCGCGAGGAGGGCGGCGTCCTCGACCTGTACACCTCCAACACCGACATCCAGGACCTCGTCGACGGCTTCCGCAAGGCGTACCCGAAGATCAAGGTGAACGCCTTCCGCGCCAACTCCGAGACGGTGCTCCAGCGCATCACCCAGGAGAACCAGGCCCGCAAGCCGCACACCGACGTCGTCGACACCAACGAACTCGAACTGCGCGAACTCGACAAGGCCCGCCTCCTGACGCCCTACCAGGGGCCCGCACTCGACCACCTCAAGCCGGAGGCGAAGGGCTACGGCGGCTGGACCGCCGAGCGCTTCAACGCCTTCGTCATCGGCTGGAACACCGACGTCGTCCCCTCCGGCCAGGCGCCGCACAGCTTCACCGACCTCGCCGCTCCACGCTGGAAGGGCAAGGTCTCGATGGAGATCGGCGACTGGGACTGGTACTACGCCATGCACACCTATCTCACGAAGGAGAAGGGCATGAGCGAGCAGGCCACCACGAAGCTGTTCCGGCAGATCGTGGCCAACGCGCGCGTCACCAAGGGCCACACCGTCCAGGGCGAGCTGCTGAGCGCCGGACAGTTCGGCGTGGCCACATCCGTCTACAGCCACACCATCGACAAGGCCGCCAGGGACGGCGCCCCCGTCGCCTGGCAGCCCGCGTCCGACCCGGTGATCCTGCGCCCCAACGGGGTCGCCCTCATGGCGCAGGCCCGCCACCCCGCGACGGCCCTGCTGTGGACCGACTGGGTGCTCGGCGCCGGGCAGAAGGCCGTCACGGCCTCCGCGCGCATCCCCGCCGCCGCACCCGCGCCAGGGATCAAGGACCCCCTGCCCGCCGACGCACCCGTGTACAACCTGCCCAAGAACGCCGACGTGGACGGGACGAAGTGGAGCGCCGCCTATGACGCGCTGCTCCGCGGCGTCCCCGTCTCCGACTGACCCGCCGTCCCCCCTCACCCCACCCCGCCCACTCCCGTCCCGCCACCCGCCTACACCCCGTCCCACCACCCCCGCCGGCCCCCGCCGGCCCTCCCCCGGCACCGTCGCCCCTGGAGCCCCCGCCCATGAGACCACGCACCCACCTCCTCCCCCTGTCCGGACTGATGTGCACCGTCCTCCTCGCCGGCTGCGGCGGAGTGCCCGGCGGGCAGATCACCGTCAGCGCGGGTGACTTCCGTTCCGCGTACGAGCAGATATCGGCGCTCCCCAAGGACCAGCAGCGCGCCAAGGCGCTGGAGCTGGCCAAGAAGGAGGGCGGAACGCTCAGCCTGTACACCTCCATGACCGCCGACATCGTCGGACCGGTCGCCAAGGCCTTCGAGAAGAAGTACGGCATCAAGGTCGTCTCCTTCCGCGGCAACTCCGAGACCGTCCTCCAGCGCACCCTCCAGGAACTCCAGGCGCGCAAGCCCGGCGCCGACGCCGTCGAGACGAACTTCCTGGAGATGACGGTGCTCGCGGGCAAGGGGGTGCTCGCCGACTACGCGGGGCCCTCGCTCTCCCGCGTCGGCAGGACCGGCAGGTTCAAGCACTGGACGGCGAGCCGCTTCAACGTCTTCCTGCCCGCCTGGAACACCCGGCTCATCAAGCCCGGCCACGAGCCGAGGAGCTGGGAGGACCTCGCCAAGCCCGAGTACAAGGGGAAGTTCACCCTCGAACTGAGCGACAGCGACTGGTTCGCGAACGTCACGGGCTACTGGCTCGACCACGGCAAGAGCCAGGCCGAGGTGGACTCCCTGTGGAAGCGCATCGCGGCCAACGGGCACACCGTCAAGGGCCACACCACGATGATGCAGTTCCTCACCGCGGGACAGACCCCGATGGAGGCGATGAACTACACGTACATCACCGGGCGGGCGGCCCAGCAGGGTGCCCCGGTCGCGTACCTGCCCAAGAGCGGGAAGTCCTCGATCCCCGCCTTCGCCCGCCCCAACGGCATCGGGATGCTGGGCCAGGCCCCGCACCCGGCGTCGGCCTGGCTCTTCTACGACTGGCTGCTCTCCCCCGACGGCGGCCAGCGGGTCATCGTCGAGCAGCATCTGACGCCGTCCACGAAGGTGCCGGGCGACCACAGTCTCGACGGCATCACGCTCGCCCCCTTCGACGTCGCGGGTCTCTCCAAGGACGACGGCAGCTGGGACAGGAAGTACGACGCCCTGCTGCGCGGTGTCCCCCAGTCAGGGAAGTAGGAACATGGCACTCACCTCCACCCACGACGCCCCCGACGCCCCGAGCGCCGCGCCCGCGCCGTCCCCGCCGGGCCCCCCGCCCACGGTTCCCGGGCGTCTCGAACGGCTGGCGCGCCGGCTCTTCACGCCGCAGGGCCTCCTCGTCGGCGTCGCCGTCCTGATCGTCGGCTACCTCGCGATCGTCCCGCTCGCCTACCTCGTCCACGACACCTTCCTGAGCCAGGACGGCAGCGGCATCTCGGTCGGCTCCTTCCGCCGCGCCTACGGCGGCAACGCCCAGGCCGGCGACATGCTCCTCAACTCGCTCGCCTTCGCCGTCGGTTCGGCCGCACTCGCGCTCGTGCTCGGCACCGCGCTCGCCTATGTGCAGGTACGGACCGACACCCCTTTCAAGGGCCTGTTCTTCGCCGCCTCGCTCGTGCCGCTGATCGTGCCCGGCATCCTCTACGCGACGTCCTGGATCTTCCTCGGCGACCCGCAGAGCGGCATCGTCAACCAGCTCGTCTTCAAACCGCTGTTCGGCTCGTCGCCGGTCAACATCTACAGCGTGTGGGGGATGATCTGGGTCCAGGGCCTCCATCTCGCCCCTGTCGCCTTCCTCCTGATGGTCGCCGCCTTCCGCGCGATGGACCCCTCCCTGGAGGAGTCCGCCGCGATGTCGGGGGCCGGCAGGCTGACGGTGCTGCGCAGGGTGACGGTGCCGCTGCTGCGCCCCGCGATGGTCTCCGCCGCGCTCCTGATGTTCGTGCAGTCCCTGGAGAGCTTCGAGGTGCCGGGGCTGCTCGGGCTCCAGAACAACATCTACGTCTTCACCAGCCGCATCTACTTCGTCCTGCGCGCCTACCCCATCGACTACGGGGCCGCCGGGGCGCTCGCCCTCGGCCTCCTGGTGATCGCCGCCGCCGGCGTGCTCGTCTCGCGCTGGCTCCAGCGCTCCTCGCGCAACTTCCAGACCGTGACGGGCAAGGCCTTCCGGCCCCGCCCGGTCGAACTGGGCCGCGCGCGGCCCTGGGTGGGCGCGGGCGTCGTCGTCTACTTCCTCGTGACCGTCGTGCTGCCCGTCGTGGTACTCGTGTACGCGTCCTTCCTGAAGTACTACACGGCGCCCTCGCGCGAGGCGTTCCGCTCGATGTCCTGGGACAACTACAGCCAAGTGCTGCACATGCCGCTCGCCTTCACCGCGCTCAAGAACTCGGTGCTGCTCGGGCTCGGCGCGGCGACCATCGTCATGCTGCTCACCACGGTGGTCTCCTGGGTCGTCCACCGCACCAAAGCGCCCGGACGCGGGCTGCTCGACCTGCTCGCCTTCACGCCGATCGTGATCCCCGGCCTCGTCCTCGGGCTCGCGCTCGCCTTCGTCTACCTGCGGGTGCCGCTGCCGATCTACGGCACGCTCCTGATCCTGCTCATCTCCTACTGCACCCGCTACCTCCCCTACGGCATGCGCTACTCCAGCTCGGCGATGGCGCAGATGGCGCCCGAGCTGGAGGAGTCGGCGCAGGTCTCGGGGGCCTCCTGGTTCCAGACCTTCCGGCGGGTGCTGCTGCCGCTCATGAGCAGCGGCGTGACGGCGGGCTGGATCTACATCCTCGTCGTGTCCTTCCGCGAGCTGTCCAGCACGATCCTGCTCTACAGCCCCGGCAAGGAGGTCCTCGCCGTCCTCATCTGGGAGCAGTTCGAGAACGGGCAGTTCACGACGCTCGCCGCGCTCGGCGTCTGCATGATCCTCATCCTGGTGGTGCTCGTCAGCGCCGCCTACCGCTTCGGGGCCCGCTTCGGCCTCCAGAACGACTGACCCACGCACCACCGACCCGAACACCCGAAGGGACACCGGGATGCTGACTGTGGAATCCCTCGCCAAGAGCTACGAGCCGTCCTCGGCCGCCTCGCGCCGCGCGCGGAAGGACGCGGACGGGGCGACGAGGAAGAAGGACGGGACGGACACGCCGAAGCGGCAGGAGACGACCGCCGCCGGAACACGCCTGTTCGCCGTCGACGACATCGACTTCACCGTCGAGGACGGCGAGTTGTTCACGCTGCTCGGGCCGTCCGGCTGCGGCAAGACGACCACGCTGCGCTCGGTGGCGGGCCTGGAGCGGCCCACGCACGGCAGGGTCACGCTCGGCGAGCGGGTCATCTTCGACGCGGAGCGCGGCGTCAACGTACGGGCGAACAAGCGCGGACTCGGGATGGTCTTCCAGTCGTACGCGATCTGGCCGCACATGAGCGTCTTCAAGAACGTGTCCTTCCCGCTCGACGTCATGCCGCGCGTCAAGCGGCCCGCGAAGGAGGAGATAGCCCGCCGGGTGCACGAGGTCCTGGACGTCATCGAGCTGGGGCAGTACGCGCGGCGGCCCGCCACCAACCTCTCGGGCGGGCAGCAACAGCGACTCGCGCTGGCCCGGGCGCTCGTGACGCAGCCCGACCTGATGCTGCTCGACGAGCCGCTGTCGAACCTGGACGCGAAGCTGCGCGAGTCGATGCGCTTCGAACTCAAGCGCCTCCAGCGCGAACTCAACCTCACCGCCGTCTACGTCACGCACGACCAGGCGGAGGCCCTGGTCATGTCGAACCGCATCGCCGTGATGAACAACGGCCGTATCGAGCAGGTCGGCAAGCCGCGCGACATCTACACGCGGCCCGCGACACGCTTCGTCGCCGAGTTCATCGGCAGCTCCAACTTCCTGGAGGCGAAGGTCACGGACGTCGCGGGCGAGGAGGTCACGGTCGAGACGCCGCACGGGCCGCTCGTGGCACGGGAGTGCCCGCGCCGCCCCGCGGTGGGCGACACCGTGCTGCTCTCGATCCGGCCCGAGAGCCTCGACATCTCGGAGCGGCCGCTCGCCTCCGCCGTCAACACCTGGCGTGGCCGCGTGCACAACCGGGCGTTCCTCGGCGACTCGATCGACCACATCACCACGGTCGGCGAGAACCGGCTGCGCAGCCGCTCCAATCCCTCCGTATCGATCCCCCCGGGCACCGAGGTGCACCTCGGCGTCGATCCGCGCAACGTCACGCTCGTGCCCGTCGACTGACCCGCCCGCGGGGGCGGGCCGCTGCCCGTCCCCGCGAGGCGGACCCGTGCCCGGTGTCCCGGCGACCACCGGGGCGCCGGGCGACCGAAGGGGACCTCCTAGCATGACCTTGCCCCGCATGCCCCTGCCCGACGTCCTGCGGCACCGCGATTTCACCCTCTACTGGTCCGGCGTGGTCCTCTCCCAGATCGGCACCCGGGGCGCGGTCGCCGCCAATCTCTACCAGGTCTACCAGCTCACCGGGTCCACCGCGCAGGTCGGTCTCGTGGGCCTCGCGCAGGCGGTGGCGCTGCTCGTCCTCTCCCCGCTCGGCGGGGTGCTCGCCGACCGCCTCGACCGGCGGCGGCTGCTCCAGTGGAGCCAGTCGCTCGCGCTGTTCGCCTCGCTGGGCCTCGCTCTCCTCACCCTCACGGGTGCCGCCACCGTGCCCGCCGTGCTCGCGGGTTCCCTGCTCGCGACGGCTGCCGCGACCTTCGACCAGCCGGCCCGTCAGGCGCTCATCCCCGCGATGGTGCCGCGCTCCCAGCTCGTCGCCGCCTTCGCCCTCCTCAACCCCTCGCGGGAACTCGCCGTGCTGCTCGGTCCCGCGCTCGCCGGGGTACTCATCGCGCTCGGCGGGCCCGGCGCCGTGTACGTGCTCGACACCGTGACGTACGCGGCGCTGATCGCCGTGCTCGGGGTGCTGCGGGTGCCGCCGCTCGCCGGGGACGGCGGACGCGGCGGGGTGTGGCGGAGCCTGCGCGAAGGGCTCGTGTACGTGCGTGAGGAACCGGTCGTGTGGCGGCTCATGGCGCTCGACCTGAGCGCGACGCTCTTCGGTGCGTACCGGGTCCTGCTGCCCGAGCTGTCGGACAAGGTGCTGCACGCGGGGCCCACCGGGTACGGGCTGCTCTCCGCCGCCCCTTCGGCGGGTGCGCTCATCGGCTCGGTGTGGATCTTCCGCCTGGTGCGCACGGCCCGTGCGGGGCACCTCGTGCTGTGGGGCACGGCCGGGTACGGAATCGCCGTGCTCGCCCTGGCCCAGGCGCGGGTGCTGTGGCTCGCGCTGCCCGCCGCGCTCGCGCTCGGTGCCGCCGACGCGATGGCCACGACCGTGCGGCACGCGGCGGTACAGGTCGAGACGCCCGACGCGCTGCGGGGGCGGGTCTCGGCGATCTACCAGATGTGCTCGCGCGGGGGTCCCGCGCTCGGCGACTCGCTGCTCGGCGCGCTCGCCGGGGCGCTCGGCCCGGTCGCCGCGCTCACGGCGGGCGGTCTCGTCCCGCTCGCCGCCTCGGGACTGAGCGGCGCCCTCGGTACGACGGTACGGGACTACCGGGTCCCTGAGGAGCCGGCCGAAGGCTCCGCGTGAACCGAGCCGCGCGCGCCTTTCCGGCGGCGCGGCTGTCCTTCCCCACCGACAGGAGGCACTCATGGCCACCCACACCACCACCGGAACCACCCACTACCACGTGCAGAAACGCAGGCGCGCGCGGTTCATCGAGGAATGGCGCGCCCACCACCGCACCGTGGTGCGGCACGAGGACGCGGTGCCGCGGCCGACCGCGCGCGGCAGCCGGGTCGGCGTGTACGTCGGCGCGGACGGCGACCGGCCCACGCGCACGATGGACGCGCTCGTCCACGAGGTCGACCCGGGCGTCGTCACCACGGTCCACCGGCACTCCTGGGACGCGATGCTCTTCTGCGTCGGGGGCGCGGGGTGGATCGAGATCGACGGGCGGCGGGTCGACTGGCGGGCCGGAGACTCGGTGCACGTACCGGCCTGGGCCTGGCACCGCAGCGGCAACGAGGGGGCGGCGACGGCCCGTTACCTCTCGTTCTCCAGCGAGCCACTGCTGGAGACGATGGGCATGGCGGTCCTGGAGGACGCGGGGCGGCGGCCGTACGCCGAGCTGCCGCCCCGGCCTCCGTACTCGCCCGGCAGGGACGGGGCCGACCCGTACGCGGCGCGGCTGCGACGGCTCGCCGCCGACCAGGACGGGCGGCGCTCGGGCAGGCTGCACACCGACTGGGACGAGCTGGAGCTGCGCAATACGCCGCGCGGGACCCGCACCACGTTCCTCCTGGACCGGGCGATCGGCTATCAGGCCTCGGGCATCACGATGGCGATGTTCGAGATCGGTCCCGGGCGCGCGCAGTCGATGCACCGGCATCCCGGTGAGGCGTGGCTGTACGTCGTCGACGGCGAGGGCGAGAGCTATCTGGGCGCCGAGCCGGAGGGCGGCGAGCGGCACCCCTGGCGCAAGGGGGACCTCATCGTCGTCGACCACTTCCTGTGGCACCAGCACATCAACACCGACCCGGAGCACACGGCGAGGGTGGTGCGCATCCACATGTTCGACAGTCTCCTGGAGACGATGCGGGCGCTCGCCGATCCGCTGGTCCTCTTCGAGGAGCCGCCGGAGCACATCCGCGACGCGCAGGCCGGTGACCCCTCGACGATCGACTGGCCGGCGCTCGACCGGCCCGTCTGGCCGTGAGGCGGGGGTGCGCGTGAACGAGGCGCTGCCGCACGGAGTGACAGGGGTGCACGCACTGCCCGCCGGCCATCACGAGGGCCCGTGGGACGCCGTGTTCGTCCCTGCCGGGGTCAAGGAGCGGTTGCTCGCCACGGCGCTGCTCGTGCTGCGGCACGGGGCGCGGCTCGCGGGCTCGGCGACGGCGCCGCACGGGCTCATCGTGCTCGCGGGGCCGCCGGGCACGGGCAAGTCGACGCTCGCGCGGGGGCTCGCGCAGGCCGTGGCGCGGGAGCTGGCGCCGCGCGGCGCGACGACGCTGGTCGAGGCCGATCCGCACGCGTTTCCCAGTGAGTTGCTGGGCGAGAGCCAGCGGGCCGTGGCGCGCCTGTTCGGCGAGACGCTGCCCGAGCTGGCGGCGCGGCGGCCGCACACGATGGTGCTGTTCGACGAGGTGGAGGCGCTCGCCGTGCGCCGGCAGTCGGCCTCGTTCGACACCAATCCTGTCGATGTGCACCGGGCGACGGACGCGGTGCTCAGCGGACTGGACGCGCTGCGCGCGGCGCGTCCCGGCACGCTGCTCGTCGTGACGACGAACTTCCCCGAGGCGGTGGACGAGGCGTTCCTGTCGCGCGCGGACCTGCTGGTGCGGACCGGGCTGCCCGGCGAGGACGTGGTACCCCTCATCGTCGCCGACTCGCTGCGGGAGCTGGCGGACCAGTGGCCGGGGCTGCGGGCGCTCGCCGGGGACGAGGAGACGATCGGGGCGGTGGCGAAGCGGCTCGCAGGACTCGACGGGCGGCGGATACGCAAGGCGGTGCACGCGGCGCTCGCGCAGCGGCTCGCGGTCGCGCGCGAGCCGGAACTCCTCGGCGCGCGGGACCTGTTGAGCGCGGCGGACGAGGCCGCGGCGGAGGCACGCGCCCAGCCTCCCGGCTCGGGCTCCGGCTGAGCGGTCCGGCGTACGGGAAGGGGCCCCGCCTTCGGGACTCTGTTGGTAAAAGGCAAGGCCCCTCCACGTGACTTTGGTCTTCACCGCCCGGTTGTGGGCGGTGAAGACCAATTTCGCGTCTGGGGAGGGCGTCGGGGTGTCGTTGCGTGTGCTGGGGCTGGGGGAGATTCCGGCGGAGACCGCGCGGGTTGCGCGGGTGGTGTGTCCTCGTGGTGCTTTCGCGATGCGACTGCGGGAGGAGTTCGCCGAGGTCTTCGCGGGGGAGGCGTTCGCCGACCTGTATGCCGGTCGGGGACGCCCTGCTGTCGCACCGGGAGTGTTGGCCCTGGTCACGGTGTTGCAGTTCGCCGAGGGGCTGTCTGACCGGCAGGCGGCGGATGCCGTGCGCACGCGGATCGACTGGAAGTACGCGATCGGTCTGGAGCTGACAGACACCGGGTTCGACTACTCGGTACTCAGCGAGTTCCGGTCCCGGCTGCTGGCAGGCGAGAAGGCCGGCGAGGTCTTTGACCTGGTCCTGCGCCTGGCCAGGGAACGCGGGCTGTTGAAGACCGCGGGACGGCAGCGGACCGACTCCGCGAAGGTGCTGGGAGCGATCACAGGACTGAACCGGCTGGCGCTGGTCGGGGAAAGCCTGCGGGCCGCTCTGAACGCGATCGCGGCCGTGGCGCCGGACTGGTTGGTCGACCGGGTCGATCTGGAATGGTTCGACCGCTACGGACATCGGGTCGAGGAGGCCCGGCTGCCTAGGAGCAAGGACAAGCAGCGGGCCTGGACGGCGCAGGTCGGCGCGGACGGTGTGCGGCTGATGACCGCGGTCTTCGCCCCTGACGCACCGCGCGAGGTGAGGATGCTCGGGCCGGTGGAGGTGCTGCGGCAGGTCTGGGTGAAGAACTACCGGGTCAGTGAGGGCGAGGTGCGCTGGCGGGAGGAGAAGGACCTCCCGCCGGGCAGACTTCAGCCCTGTTCGCCCTATGACCTCGATGCCCGCCGTGGCGCCAAGGCCGGTTCCGGGTGGGCCGGTTATCTGATCCAGCTGACAGAGACGTGCGAGCCGGACGTGCCGAACCTGATCACACACGTCGCCACCACGGACGCGTCCGTCAACGACTCGAAGATGACCCAGACCATCCAGGCGGACCTGTCTGCCCGCGGCATGCTGCCCGCTGTCCACCTGGCCGACGGGAACTACATCGACGGCAGCAACATCCTCGCCGCGCAGAGGATGGGCGTCGAGTTGCTGGGGCCGGTTGGGAGGAACACCACGGTCCAGGCGAAAGGACGGTTCGCCACTGACGCCTTCACCGTCGACTGGGACCGCCGGCAGGTGACCTGTCCCAACGGGGTCACCACAGGCCAGTGGTATCCCCGCATCAACTCCAAGGGTATTGAAGTCGTCCGGGTCCGCTTCCGGCATACCGAGTGCCGCCCCTGCCCCGACCTGCGTGCATGCGTCGGATCAGCCACCGGCGAGCGCCGCGAGATCATGCTGCGGCGTCACGATGAACACCACGCGATCCAGCGGAACCGCGCCGCCCGGCAAACCCGCGAATGGCGCGACCGCTACCAGCAGCGCAACGGCATCGAGGCCACCGTCTCCCAGGGAGTCCGCGCCTTCGGCATGCGCCGGTCCCGCTATCGCGGCCAGCCCAAGACGCACCTCCAACACCTTTTCGCCGCTGCGGCGATGAACCTTTCGCGGCTCGACTCCTGGACCAACGGCACACCACGAATCGGCGCCCGCATCTCCCGCTTCGAAGCCCTGAGGCCCGCCGCCTAACGGCAGCGGGCCTCAGGCAGGGGCCAGGCATAAGCCAACAGAGTCCTTCGGGCGGGGCCCCTTCCGTGATGTCAGGTCCGGTGCGTCCGGCCCGTGGAGTCCTGCTCAGGTGCGCGCGTACTCGGGGGCGTCCTCGAAGTAGTGCACGGTGTCGTAGCCGAGGTGCTTGAAGACCCGGTTCTGCGCGGACAGGACGCGCAGCGGGGTGCCGTCGGCGGCGAAGAGCTGGCAGATGTGGTTCTGCGGCACGTACAGCGTGTCGCCCTCGGTGATGTCGTACCGGATCGGCTCCTTCGCGACGCGCGCGTAGTACTTCTCGGCGATCTCGGCCTCGACCTCCCACTGGAGGGCGTAGCCGCCGCCCTCCAGGACGTAGAGGACCTCGTCGGCCATCTTCCAGTACTTGCCGGAGCGGCTGCCCTCGGGGATGTCGAGCTCGAAGGCGTCGATGGAGAAGATGCGGGCGTCGGTGCGCTCGGGCGAGGACATGACGCGGACGCGACCGAGCGGCGTCGTCTCCCACTTCGTGTCGGCCGGGGAGATGACCTTCTTGCGGCCGAGGACGCCGGGGGTCCAGATGCGCGACCAGTCCTCGCGCTCGCCGAACTCGTCGGGCCGCTCGATGGGTCCGCTGCGGCCCTGCTGGAGCAGGCCCATGAACATCCAGGTGCTCTTGGCCTTGACGACGAGGGCGGTGGCGGTCTCGTCGTAGGGGTTGAAGTGGCGGTGCACGGAGTCGGTGTGGACGAAGACGAGGTCGTCCTTGGCCCAGTCGTAGCGCTGGTCGTCGTGGATCTCGTAGCCCCGGCCGCGCAGGATGTAGAAGGCGGCCTCGTTCTGGTGACCGTGCCCGTGGTTGCTGGACTCGGGCGGGAGTTCCACGAAGTGGACCTGGATCGTCTGGGTGAGGAAGTCCTCATCCCCTGGCCCGACACGCCACCAGGTACGGGACTTCTCGCTGTCCCCGGAGTGGGCCACCTTCGCGTCGTCCACGACGACCGAGTCGTCCCTGACCCGGTCGACCGCGAGCTGTCGTTTGCGGAACTCGCCCAGACCGTAGGTCTCGGACGTCAGGCCGCGAACAAAGACGCGTCCCTTCTTGGCCATGCTGTGCCTCCCGTGCGGGCGGATTGGGCGTCTGTCACTCAGACCTCTGATGGTATGACCATAATACCTGCGAGGGGTCGGGGGAACCCCGGGGAGCGGCCCGGCGCACGAGGAACGGACGCGGGGCACGCACGAGGGCCCGGCTCCGGAAGACCTCTCCGGAACCGGGCCCCTGGCACGGTGTCAGCACGGCCTCGGCGCGACCTCGGCGCGACGACGGGCGCGTCGGGCGGCGTCGGCGGGCGGCGTCGGCGGGCGCCCTCCGCGGCCGCTCAGGCTTCCCGCGAGCGCCCGGCCCCCTGGGAGCGCACGCGCGCGGCGGTGCGCTCCAGGTGGGTGCGCATGACGCCGCTCGCCTGCTCCACGTCGCGGGCGGCGACCGCCTCGACGAAGGAACGGTGCTCGCGCGAACCGCGCTTGCCCATCCTCGGCTCCACCGTCTGGGCCTCGCGCAGGCTCATGAGGAGCGGGCCGTGGAAGGACTCCACGAGCATCCGGATGGCCGCGTTGTGGGTGCAGTCGGCGACCCGGGTGTGGAATTCGGCGGACATCTCCATCGTGTAGACGCCCTCCTCCATCGCCGCGATGTGGGCGTCGCACAGCGCGAACAGCTCGTCGAGGTCCTCGTCCGTCGCCCGTTCCACGATGAGCGGCACGATGCCGAGTTCGAAGACGAGGCGCGCCTCGGTCACTTCGGCGGCGGTCAGCGGCGAGAGCGAGAGCAGTGTCGCGAGCCCTTCGCCGACCTGCCGGGAGTCCGGTGTCGTCACGAAGGCGCCGCCCCGGGCGCCGACCCGGATCTCGACGAGCCCGCCCGCTTCCAGGATGCGCAGCGCCTCGCGCACCGTGACCCGGCTGACGCCGAAGTGCACGCACAGGTCCCGCTCGCTCGGCAGCCGGTCGCCCGGCTTGAGCTTCTCCTCCTTCAGGAGCATCCGGATCTGTTCCACGATGACCTGGGAGACCCGGCTGGAGGACACGGCCTTGAACAGCCCCTCGGGTGCGGGAGCCGCGGGCGATCCCTTGGCGTTCGGCGCTGGCTTCGGCTGACTCCCGGGACGCGATGGCATGCGAACAATCTCCCACGAATGGCGGCGGTTGACCGTGAGCCTCGACCGGGCTTACGGTCTGACCAAATTACCAGCCGTTGACCCTCCCGCGCGCCGGATGGGGTGAGGCGTGTGCCACCCCCGGGGATTTCGGCCGGTTCTGTGCACCGTACCGGCCGGTGGACGACCCCGAGGGCCTTCGCCCGCGCCGGGCGGCTCCGGCCTCAGCAGTTGCACACCGCTCACGGGCGGTCGTCGCGCTCCCGCCTCTCGCGAGCCCGCCCCTCCCGCTCTCGTCTTCCCGCTCCCGCCTTCCGGGCGCGCCGACTCGCCGAGCCCGCGGACGCGCCTCGCGCAGGTGGCGGCCCGCAGGGCGAGGAGATGGCGGTACTCGTCGGTGAGGGTCCCGCAGTGACGGAGCATGAGGAACGCGGGCGCCGGCCTTCGGGAATCATGACGCGCCTCCCCCGCCGGGGTCTTCCGACGGGGCGTCGGCCGCCTCGCGCAGGGAGTGGTCCAGCGTGCGCATGAGCCGGGCGACGCGGCTGCTGCCGCCCTCGGCGGGCGGGTAGCGGCGGAGCACGTCGACGAGTACCGGCGTCGCCCGCTGCCGCGCGCGCTCCAGCAGCGCCTCGGCGACCTCCGGGTCACCGCCCGCCTCCAGCTCCCCGATCCGCGCGACGCTCGCGCAGGCCCGCAGGAGGTGACCGACCTGCGTCGCCCTGGCGAGGGGATGCAGGTACGCGGCCGAAGCGGCGTCCCCCGCGCAGCGCGCGGCCAGTCGCGCGGCCTCGGTGGGCGCGGCCCCGGCGGCGCGGTGGGCGTCCAGGGAAGCGACACGCTGCGCCGCCGTCCTGCGGGCTCCTTCGACGAAGGCCAGGGCCGCTTCGATCGCGAGGCGCGGACGGGGGTCGCGGGGGACGGCCCGCTCGAAGACCGGCAGGACGTCCTCCGCGTGCCGCACCACGTAACGCGTCACGACACGGAGTTCGTCCATCGTCAGCTCGAAGTCCCCGGATGCCTTGTGCGTGCGCTGCGCCATGACCCGGAATCGTATCCCCGCGCGCTCCACCGGGGACCGGACGACCAGGGCCCCACCCCGGGCTCCCGGCGCCTCCTCGGACGCCCGCTTGGCCGGGGTTCGCCCGGTGAACTACGGTTCAGCCGCACCGTGTGCCCGGCTCCGTCCCCGAGAGCCGGGAGTCAGAGAACCCTGGAGCAGTCAGTGCCACAGGCGAGCACCGCCGAGTCACCCGTGGGCCCCCTGGAGCGCGGGCTGCTCGTGCTGCGGGCGCTGGGAAGGGCGCCGGGCGGGCGCTTGGCGGCGACGGGGCTCGTACGGGAGACGGGGCTCGCGCGCTCGCCCGTGGACCGGATCGTGGGCACGTTGCTGCGGCTCGGGTACGTGCGCGAGGAGGACCGCGACGTCGTACTCGCGCCGCCGTTGCTCGCCCTCGGGGCGGCGTACCTGCGGGGGCTGCCCGCGCGGCTCGACCCGCTCGCGGCGCGGCTCGCCGACGCGCTCGACGAGTCGGTGTCGCTCGCGGTGCCCGACCGCGAGGCGGCGCGGTTCGTCGCGCAGCACACGCGGCGGCGCGCCCTCTCGGTCTCCTTCCGCGTCGGGGACGCGCTCCCCGCCGACCGCTGCGCCGCGGGCATCCTCTTCGCCGGTGGCTGGCCACCGGAGCGGTACGCGGAGTGGGCGGCGCGCCCCGCGGACCCAGGCGACTTCCCCGCGCTGCCCGATCCGCACCGGGCCAGGGCGTCCGCCGGGGAGTTGCGGGTACGGGCCGGGGCCGCGCGGGCGCGGGGCTGGGCGCTCGACGACCAGCTCATCGAGCCGGGGCTCATCGCGCTCGCCGTGCCGGTGCGGGACCCCGGCGGAGACGTCGCGGCCGCGCTCAGCGCCGTCAGCCACACAAGCCGCCACTCCCCCGCGCGACTGTGTGAAGCGACGCTCGACCCGCTGCGCGAGACGGCCGCCGCGATGGAGGCGGCCCTCGCCTCGCCCGCCGGGCCCGCCCCCGCGCCCCCCGCTCCCGCGGCCGACCCGACGGCCGACGCGAAGCGGGAACTCGGTCCCGGCTACCTGCAATCGCTCGCCCGCGGGCTCGCTGTGCTCGCCTCGCTCGGCGAGGTGCCCGCCGGCATGAGCCTCGCCGACGTGGCCCGCGCCACCGATCTGCCCCGCGCGACCGCGCGGCGCAGCCTCCTGACCCTCGAACAGCTCGGGTACGTCGCGGCACACGACGGGCTCTTCACGCCGCTCCCGCAGGTGCTCGCCCTCGGCCACGCGCCGCTGTCGCGGCTCTCCGTCGGTGAACTCGCCCAGCCCCACCTGGCCGCGCTCGTCGGGGAGCTGAAGGAGTCGGCCTCGCTCGCGGTGCTCGACGGCGGGGACATCAGGTACGTGGCGCGCGTCGCGGCGAGCCGCATCATGAGCGTCACCATCACCCTCGGCACGCGCTTCCCCGCCTCGGCGACCTCGATGGGCCGGGTCCTGCTCGCCGGGCTCACGCCGGAGGAGCGCGCGCGCCACCTCGCCGCGTACCCGCCGCGCGCGCTCACCCCGTACACCCGCACGGACCCCGCGGTGCTGCGCCGCACCCTGGACGACGTGGCCAGGGACGGATACGCCCTTGTCGACCAGGAGCTGGAGGAAGGGCTGCGCTCGGTCGCCGCGCCGGTGCGCGCGGCGGACGGCCGCGTTGTCGCCGCCGTCAACGTCTCCCTCCACGCGGGCCGCACCTCGGCGGCGGAGGCCCGCGCGACCGTACTCCCCGCACTGCGCGCGACGGCGGAACGGATCACGGCGGACGTCGTGGCGACGGGCGCGACGGGCGCGACGGGCGGGACGGGCGCGACGGGCGCGACGGGCGCGACGGGCGCGACGGGCGCGACGGCAGGCTGAGCGCCCGGCAGGAACGGGTCTTCGGGAGGACATGGGCGCGTCACGCGACAATAATTGCGAAAGAAATATTGCGCAGTCTTTCTTTCGGAACCATACTCGACGCATGCCCGCACCTCAGGACTCCGCCCCCCGGAACTCCACACCTCAGCACTCCACACCTCCGGACTCCGCACGCCAGACTTCCGCCCCCCAGGACCCCGCCCCCGAGGGGCCCCGTCCTCAGCAGGTCACCGAGCTGGCCCGCCTGAAGGCCTTCACCAATCCGCTCCGGATGCGGCTGTACCGGCTGCTGTACGCGGCCGGGGCCGCGACCGCCTCGCAGCTCGCCGAGCAGGTCGACGAGGCGCCCTCGCTGGTCAGCTACCACTTGCGCAAACTCGCCGGGCACGACTTCGTGACGGAGGCCCCCGAGCACGCGCGGGACGGTCGCGAGCGCTGGTGGCGGGTGGCGAACGAGGGCGGATTCGGCTTCAGGAACGCACACTTCGCGGGGACCCCGGAGGGTGCGGCCACCGCGCAGGCGGTGGCGCACGCGATCGCCGAGACCCGCTTCGAGCAGTACAGGCACTACCTCGCGCAGGCGCAGGCCTGGGGCACGGAGTGGTCCGACGCGGCGACGTCCTCGGAGTGGGTCATGGACCTCACCGCCGAAGAACTCGCGGAAATGGGGCGGGAGTTCGAAACGCTCGCGACGCGATGGCGCGAGCGGGCCAAGGCGGCGGGACGGTCCGGCGACGGGCGGGAGCGCGAGCACATCTCCCTGCACCTGTACAGCTTTCCGTTCCGGACCTGACAGGGGCCGCGCCTGCGGCGCGCCCCGTGCGACACCCCCGTCCCGGCGCATCCCCGGCGCGCGACCTTCCGGCGCGCCCCCGCCTGCGCACACCTGCCCGCGCCACCCTTCCGGCGCGTCCCGAGGAGCCTCGTCATGGCCGTTCCCGCACCAGCCGCCCCCGTCGCCCCGCTCCGTCCCGCGCACCGCGACGGGAACGTGCTGCGCTGGCTCCTCGCGTACACCGCCTCGCTCGTCGGCGACGGCGTGTACTTCGTGGCGCTGGCCTGGGCGGCGCAGAGGGTCGCCGGACCCACCGAGGTGGGTTTCGTGATGGCGACGGGGGCGGTGCCCCGCGCGGTGCTCATGCTGGGCGGCGGGGTGCTCGCCGACCGCTTCGACCCGCGCCGGATCGTGCTCGGCAGCGACGCGGTGCGGTGCGTGCTGATCCTCGGGGTCGCGGGGGCCGTCGCGCTCACCTCGCCCGCGCTGTGGCTCCTCGTGCTCGTCGCGCTCGTCTTCGGCACGGTGGACGCGCTGTTCGTCCCTGCCGTGGGCGCCCTGCCGCCGCGCCTGACCCGCCCCGACCAGTTCGCGCGGGTCGTCGGGATGCGGTCGCTCGCGATGCGGCTGAGCCAGATCACGGCGCCGCCGCTCGCGGGGCTCGCGCTGGGTCTCGGCGGGGTGCCCGTCACGTTCGCCGTGGCCGGGACGCTCTTCGCGCTGTCGCTGCCGCTGCTGTCCTCCTTGCGGATACACCCCCCGGAAGCGACGAACGAAGCGGAGACACCCGCCGCCCCCACCCGTCTGCGCGCCGAACTGGCCGACGGCCTGCGCTACATCGGCGGGCACCCGCTCGTGCGGCCTCTCGTCCTCGCGCTCGCGCTGTGCGAACTCGGGCTCTCCTCGACGCTCAACGTCGGGCTGATCCTCCTCAACGCCGAACGCGGCTGGGGCCCTTCGGGGTACGGCTGGATCGTGGGTGCCTTCGGCGCGGGCGCAGCGGCCGGCGCCGCGCTCCTCACGGTGGTCGGGTGGGTGCCACGCGCCGGTCTCGTGCTGGGCGGGACGCTCGGTCTCGCCTGCGTGAGCACGGGGGTGCTCGGCTTCGTCCCCGTCCTCGGTGTCGTCGTCGGGTGCGCGGCGCTCACGGGGCTCGCGGCCGGGACGGCGGGAAGTCTCAACAACAGCCTCCTCCAGAACGCCGCCGATCCCGCCTACCTCGGGCGGGTCACCTCGGTCGTCATGCTCACGATGGTCGGGCTCGCGCCGCTGTCGTACCCGGTGGCGGGGGCCGCGATCGGCGCCTGGGGCGCGGGCCCGGTCTTCGCGGCAACCGCCGCGCTCTCGGCCTGTGGCGCCGCGTACCTGCTCCTGGGCCGGGCGGCACGAGGCACCGAACTCCCGCGCGCCCGGGCTGCCTTGAAGGACCGCTCCGCCTCGCCCGACGCCGTGCCGCGCGAGGCCGGCGCGTCAGGCGCGTGAGCACTCCGTAACGCCCCGTTCACGCGGTGCGCGGACGCAGGGAAACACCCCGTCCCTAGCCTCCCTCCTGCCCGGCATCACCTACCGTCCCCAGGAGGGCATGCATGAGCACCACCCAGTCGCGGCCGCCGACCGCAGCGGAACCCGCGCCCGACAGTCCCGTTCGCGAGAGCGGGGCGGTGCGGGAGACCCTGGAGGACTACACGCTCCGCTTCGCCCCGCGCTCGTACCGCCGCTGGACCCCGATGGTGGTGGCGACGACGGCGCTCGGCGGCATCGCCTACATGGCGGACTTCTCGATCGGCGCGGGGATCGGGCTGAGCCACGGCACGGGGAACGCGCTGCTCGCGATCGGGCTCGCGGCCGTGCTCATCTTCGTGACGGGCTTCCCGCTCGCGTACTACGGGGCCCGCTACAACCTCGATCTGGACCTCATCACGCGTGGTTCGGGCTTCGGCTACTTCGGCTCGGTCCTCACGAGCGTGATCTTCGCGAGCTTCACGTTCGTCTTCTTCGCCCTCGAAGGCTCGATCATGGCGCAGGGCCTCAAACTGGGGCTCCATCTGCCGTTGTGGATCGGGTACCTGGTCTCGACGTTCATGGTGATCCCGCTCGTGATCTACGGGATGAAGGCGCTCAGCAAGCTCCAGGTGTGGACGACACCCGTGTGGCTCCTGCTCATGGTGGGACCGCTCGTCTACGTCGTCGCCGAGGACCCCGGCACGGTGGACCGCTTCCTCGCGTACGCGGGCACCTCGGGCGACGGCGGCATCAACACCGCGTCGGTGCTGCTCGGCGCGGGGGTGTGCCTCTCGCTCATCGCGCAGATCGGCGAGCAGATCGACTACCTGCGCTTCATGCCGCCCCGCACCGACAAGAACCGGCGCGCGTGGTGGACGGCCGTCGTCATGGCGGGGCCCGGCTGGGTCGTGCTCGGCGCGCTCAAGCAGGCCATCGGCGTCTTCCTCGCCGTGTACATCCTCTCCGGCGTGGGACCTGCGGCAGCGACGGAGCCGATCCAGCAGTTCCGGGGCGCGTTCGACGCGATGATGCCCTCGTGGCTCGTGGTGCCGCTCGCCGTCGTCCTCGTCGTGATCAGCCAGATCAAGATCAACGTGACGAACGCCTACTCGGGTTCGCTCGCGTGGACGAACTCCTTCACCCGTGTGACCCGCCGCTACCCGGGCCGTATGGTCTTCGTGCTCGTCAACCTGGGGTTCGCGCTCGCGCTGATGGAGGCCGACATGTTCAGCTTCCTCAACGACATCCTGAGCTTCTACTCGAACTGCGCGATCGCCTGGGTCGTGACCGTCGCGACCGACATCATGATCAACAAGTACGTCCTGAAACTCTCGCCGCTTCAGCCCGAGTTCCGGCGCGGGATGCTCTACGCGGTCAACCCGGTCGGCGTCGTCTCCTTCGTCGCGGCCTCGGGCCTGTCGATCGCGATGTACTTCCACGCGCTCGGCGACACCCTCCAGCCCTATTCACCGGTGGCCGCCGTCGTCATCGCCTTCGTCCTCACGCCTGTCATGGCCCTGGCGACTCGCGGGAAGTACTACCTGCGGCGCACCGGCGACGGCATCGCCGAACCGCTCGTCGACGCGAGCGGCAACCCGAGCGCGAGCCCGTACACGTGCCACGTGTGCGCGCAGGAGTACGAGCGCCCCGACGTCACGGCGTGCGTGACGCACGAGGCACACGTGTGCTCACTGTGCCTGAGCACCGACCGGACCGGGGAACACGTGCTGCCGGTGTGAGACGCGGGAGCGCGGTACGGGGCGGGGCGGCGCGCGGCCGGTGGGCGCCGCCCCGCCCCCGTCCGCCCGCCCCCGTACCCGCCCACCTCGTCCCCCGGTGTGCCTCAGGCCCCGCGGCGCCGCAGTGCCACGACGTCGATCTCGACGAGGATGTCCATGAGGTCCGAGCCGACCGTCGTGCGCACGGGGAGCGGGCCGCCCGTGGCCGCGAAGGCGGCGCGGTAGGCGGCGTCGAAACCGGCGAAGTCGCGGCGCAGGTGCTGGAGGTGGACGGTCGCCTTGACGACGTCGGCGAGGCCGAGGCCGTCCGCCGCGAGGACGGCGGCGAGGTTCGCGAGCACCTGCCGTGTCTGCGCCCCGATCCCGTCGGGGACCGCGCCGCTCACGGGGTCCTGCGGGCCGAGGCCCGAGGTGTAGGTGTACGGGCCCGCGGCGAGCCCCTGGCTGTAGGCGCCCGCGGGCGGGGGCGCCGCCTCGGTGCGCAGCGCCTGCCGGGTGGTGTCGGTGCTCATCGGGTCAGGTCCCCTTCCTTCGCGTTGACCTCGGCGTAGTGGCGGAGCTTGTCCTCGTCGACGGTGACGCCGAGTCCGGGCCCCGTCGGGACGGTGAGGCTGCCCTCGCGCAGGGTCAGGGGCTCGATGATGTCGTCGGCGTGCAGGTAGTACATGGAGTCGATGGCCCGCGAGAGGACCGGGGTGCTGGCGACGACGGCGAGGTGCGCGGCGGTCGCGATGCCGAGTTCGCCGCCGCTGTGCAGGTTCATGCCGAGCCCGAAGGTCTCGCAGTGCGCGGCGAGGGCCTTCGTCGCGGCGATGCCGCCCCACTTGTAGACGTCCCCGTGCACGACGTCGACGGCGCCGAGCCGCACGGCGGGCGCGAACTCCTCGAAGCGCACGAGACACATGTTGGTGCACAGCGGGATGCGGACCTTCGCGCGCACCTGGCTCATGCCCTCGATGCCCACGCAGGGGTCCTCCAGGTACTCCAGGTCCAGCTCCTCCAGGGCTATCCCGGCGCGGACCGAGTCCGGCACCGACCAGGCGGCGTTGGGGTCCACGCGCAGGTCGACGGAGGGGAGCGCGGCGCGCAGGGCGCGCAGGATCGCGACGTCACCGGCGACGTCGGTGGTGCCCTTGAGCTTGACGGCGCGGAAGCCGCCCTCCGCGACGACCTTCGCGGTGTGCTCGGCGAGCGCGCCCGGCAGGTCGGCCGGTGCGGCGCCCGGGGCGTCGGCGCGCGTGATGAGCGCGGTGAGCGGGACCTCCGTGCGCACGGGGCCGCCGAGCAGGTCGGTGACGGACTGCCCGGTCGCCTTGCCCATGACGTCCCAGCAGGCGACGTCGAGCGCGGCGAGCGCCGCGTAGCCGAGGTAGCCGTGGAAGAAGGGCACCATGTGCTGCTTGCGGTGGAAGGCTTCGAGCGCGAAGGGGCTGGCGCCGATGAGGTCGTCGGCGAGGACGCGCACGAGTGCGGCGACGGGCTGCCCCCACATCGTCTCGCCCCAGCCGTCGAGCCCGCTGTCCGTGCGGATGCGGACGATGGTGCGGGTCTCGCCCGTCTTGGTCTCGAAGGAGGAGGTGAAGGGGTTGAGGAGGGGGAGGTTGACGACGTGGACGTCGACACCGGTGATCTTCATGGGGTTCCTCGCTGACGTGCTGACTCGCTGAGTGGTGGTACGGGTGAGGCGGGCGGTACGGGGCTCACCCCGTGCCGGAAACGGTTCCTGTGCCGGTCGCGCGGTCGAAGGCGAGCACGGCGTCGGCGAGGGCCCGGACCCGCGCGTCGAGGAGCGCGGCCCCGCGCTCCGCGTCGGCGCCCGAGGCGTCGTCGGTGCTGCCGCCCACGCGTTCCCACTCGCCGTGCCGCTCGGTGGTGAGCCCCGGGTAGGGGGGCCGGTCGAAGAGCGGCGGCGGGTCCACGGGCGCGCGGCCTGGGACGGGGGTACGGACCAGCTCCGGGTGGGCGGCGAGCATGAGCGAGGTCTCGTACCAGCCCGCGTGGCCGGGCACGAGCGGGGCGTGCTCGGGCTCGGTGTCCGCCGCTTCGCCGAGCGACCAGTAGGAGCAGGCCGCGGCCGTGACGTCGGCGCGCAGCGCGAAGCGCTTGACGGCGAGACGCATGATCTCGTCGTTGCCGCCGTGGCCGTTGACGAGGAGGACCCTGCGGTGCCCGGTCGCTGCGAGCGAGTCGAGTATCTCGTCGAGGACGAGGCCGAGGGTGTGCGCGGAGAGGGTGAGCGCGGCGGCGAAGAGGTGGTGGGGGCTGTGCCCGTACGGGAGCGTGGGCAGCCGTACGACGTGCGGGATGCGCTCCCCCGCCGTCGCGCGCTCCGCGAGGTGCGCGAGGGCACGCTCGGTGACGGCTTCGGCGAGCAGGGTGTCGGTGCCGAGGGGGAGGTGTGCGGCGTGTTGTTCCTGCGAGCCGATGGGCAGCAGGGCGATGGCGTCGGGGGCGGCCTCGCGGGTCTCGCGCCAGGTGGTCTCGGTCAGGTACCGGTGGCTCACGCGGCTGTCACCCCGGTGGTGCGGCGTGGCAGAGTCGGCGTATGGCGCATGAACGTTCTCCTTTGCGGTTGGTGCCGTCCCCGGGCGGCGCGAGCGGCGACGACGGTGTGGCGGGCCCGGGCGCGCTGGGCGCCGTCGAGGTGCTGCCGGGGCGCGTGCGGGCCGCGCTCCTGAGCGGCGCCGGGGTGGTGCGGGAGCGGGCCGAGGCGGTCTTCGACCCGGCGGCGGGCGCCGCCGCGGTGGACGCGGCGCTCGCCGAGGTGGCGGGGCTGCTCGCGGCGGGCGCCCCGCTCGGGGTGGGAGTCGCTGCGGCGGGGGTGGTGGACCCGGGCGCGGGGTGTGTCGTGGAGGTGAACGAGGCGCCCGCGCTGCGCGGCTACCCGGTGGCGCGGCGCCTGGAGGCGCTCGTGGGCGCTCCGGTACGGGTCGAGCACAGGGCGAGGGTGCAGGTGCTCGGGGACCGCTGGTTCGGTCCTGGGCGCGGGCGGCGCTCCTTCGCCTCGGTGTCGACGGGTGAGGTCCTGGGGGTCGGCATCCTGTACGGGGGTGAGGTGCTGGCACCGCCGGGCGGGCGCAGCGGGGCGCACATGACGGTCTCGGCGAGCGGGCGCTCCTGCACGTGCGGGCGGCGGGGCTGCTGGAAGACGGTCGCGACGACGCGCTGGCTGCGCGAGCGGGCGCGGGCCGTCGGGCTCGGCGGCGATGTGTCGCTCGGGTCGCTCGTCGCCGCGCCGGGCGAGGAGGCCGCGCGGCTGGTCGCCCGGTACGCGGAGAACCTGGTCCTGGGGCTCGCGACGGTCCAGCAGCTCTTCGCCTGCGGCCTGTTCGTCCTCCACGGCGAGGCGCGCGAGGGCGGGGAGCTGTTCCGGGCGCTGGTCGAGGAGCGCTTGCGCGCGGATGTGCTCGGCGGGGGCGAACCGGTCCGGGTCGTGGTGAGCGAGGCGGCGGTGGACGATGTCGCGCTCCTCGGCGCGGCGGGGCTGGTGCTCTCGGGGCGCTGAGCCGGTCCGGGCCGCCCGGCCCCGTACCGTCTGCGGCGCGTCCGCCGCGCTCATGCCGCGCTCCCGCGGCGACGGCGGGGGTCGGGGACGGGAACCGCGTCGAGCAGGGCGCGGGTGTAGGCGTGGGCGGGGTGGGCGAAGACGTCGGCGGCCGTGCCGGTCTCGACGATACGGCCGGCGCGCATGACGGCGACGCGGTCGGAGATCTGCCGGACGACGGCGAGGTTGTGCGAGACGAAGAGGTACGTGAGGCCGAGGCGCTGTTGCAGTGCGGCGAGGAGGTCGAGGACGCGGGCCTGTACGGAGACGTCGAGTGCGCTCGTGGGTTCGTCGAGTACGACGAGGCGGGGTTCGAGTGCGAGGGCGCGGGCGATCGAGACGCGCTGGCGCTGGCCGCCGGAGAACTCGTGCGGGTAGCGGTCGAGGACGGTGGGGTCGAGCCCGACCGCGTCGAGGAGTTCGGCGACGCGCTCGCGGCGGCGGGTCCTGCCGCCCCTGCCGCGGTAGGCGGGGTCGTGCGTGACGAGGGGTTCGGCGACGATGTCGGCGACGCGCAGGCGCGGGTTCATGCTGGAGTACGGGTCCTGGAGGACGACCTGGAGCTGCCTG
The DNA here is from genome assembly GCF_050613165.1 of Streptomyces sp. P6-2-1. Taxonomy (NCBI): domain Bacteria; kingdom Bacillati; phylum Actinomycetota; class Actinomycetes; order Kitasatosporales; family Streptomycetaceae; genus Streptomyces; species Streptomyces sp. P6-2-1. The sequence goes on from NZ_CP192513.1 coordinate 129,148, forward strand.
CGGAAGCGGCGCAGGGCCGCGTGGTCGAGGCCGTGCAGGTCGGTGCCGTCGAAGTGGACGGTGCCGGCGGTGGGTTCGGTGAGGCGCAGGAGGAGCCGGGTCAGTGTCGTCTTGCCGCAGCCCGACTCGCCGACGAGGGCGAGCGTCTCGCCCTCGTACACCGTGAGGTCCACGCCGTCGACGGCGACGCTCGGCGGGCGTCCGGGGAACTCCTTGCGCAGGCCGCGGAGTTCGAGGAGCGGGGTGGCGGTCATGCGGCGGGCTCCAGTCGGGGCGTCGCGTCGAGGAGGGCGCGGGTGTACGGGTGGGCGGGGCGGGCGAAGACCTGCGCGACGTCGCCGCTCTCGACGACCTCGCCGTGGCGCATGACGACGACGCGGTCGGCGGTCTCGGCGACGACGCCGAGGTCGTGCGTGATGAGGACGACGGCCATGTCGTGGCGCTCCCGCAGGTCCGTGAGGAGGTCGAGTATCTGGCGCTGCACGGTGACGTCGAGCGCGGTGGTGGGCTCGTCGGCGATGAGGACGCGGGGGCGGGCGACGAGCGCGGAGGCGATCATGACGCGCTGGCGCAGGCCGCCGGAGAGTTCGTGGGGGTACTGGCGGTAGCGGCGTTCGGGGTCGGGGATGCCGACGTCGGCGAGGGCTTCGAGCGCCGCCGCGCGGGCCTCCTGCCGGGTGTGGCCGCCGTGCAGGCGCAGGACCTCGCTCACCTGGTGGCCGCAGCGCTGGAGCGGGTCGAGGCTCGTCATGGGGTCCTGGAAGACCATCGACACGGCGCTGCCGCGCAGGCGGCGCAGGGCGCGCTCGGGGCGGTGCAGGATGTCGGCGCCGTCGAGGAGGACTTCGCCGCTCGGGTAGAGGCAGGGCGGTTCGGGGTTGAGGCGCAGGGTCGCGAGGGCGGTCGCCGACTTGCCGCTGCCGGATTCGCCGACGACGGCGAGGGTCTCGCCCGCGTGGACGGCGAGGCTCACGCCGCGTACGGCGTGGACGGTGTGGGACTCCAGGCGGAAGTCGACGTGGAGGTCCTGGATGCGGAGGACGGGTTCCGCGGGGGTCCGCGTGCCCGGCGCGTGCGGGGCGGTGGTGTCGGTCATCGGCGGTAGGCCTTCGGGTCCGCGACGTCGCGCAGGGCGTCGCCGGTGATGTTGACGGCGAGTGAGGTGAGCATGAGGGCGATGCCGGGGAAGACGGCGACCCACCACGAGGTGCCGAGGTAGAGCTGTCCGTCGGCGAGCATCGCGCCCCACGTGACGGTCTCCTTGGGGACGCCGAGGCCGAGGTAGCTCAGGGACGCCTCGGCGACGATGGCGGCGGCGATGTGCAGGGTGCCGATGGTCGCGAGGGGTGCCATGACGTTGGGCAGGAGGTGGCGGCGCATGATCGCGGGGTGCCGTACGCCGATCGCGTGCGCCTCGGTGACGAAGTCGCGGGTGCGCAGGGACAGGACCTCGGAGCGCACGACGCGGGCGTAGGAGACCCAGCCGGTGATGCCGAGGACGAGGATGACGTACCAGAGCCCGGAGCCGACGAAGCCGACGACGGCGAGGGCGAGGAGGATCGCAGGGAAGGCGAGCTGGACGTCGGCGAGGCGCATGAGAAGGCGGTCGGTCCAGCCGCCGAAGTACCCGGCGGCGAGCCCGGCGAGGGTGCCGATGACGCCCGCGAGGAGGGCGGCTCCCGCGCCGACCATGAGCGAGACGCGGGTGCCGTAGATGACGCGGGCGAGGAGGTCGCGGCCGAGCTGGTCGGTGCCGAGGAGGTGCGCGGAGCTGCCGCCGTGCTGCCAGGCGGGCGGTTTGAGGCGTGCGAGGAGGTCCTGCGCGTTGGGGTCCGCGGGGGCGATGAGCGGGGCGAAGACGGCGCAGACGAGGACGAGGAGGAGGAAGGCGAGGGCCGCGACGGCGAGTTTGTTGCGCAGCAGGGAGCGCAGTGCGGCCGCGCGGGTGCTCGCGGGAACGGGCGGGGCCGCTGGCTCGGCGGCGGGGGGTGCGGTGGTCGTGGTCATGCGCGGGTCCTCACCCTCGGGTCGAGGAGGCTGTAGGAGAGGTCGACGAGGAGGTTGACGACGACGAAGGTCGCGGCGAAGAGCAGGATCGTGGCCTGGACGAGGGGGAAGTCACGGTTGGAGATGGCCTCGACGGTGAGGCGCCCGACACCGGGCCAGGAGAAGACCTGTTCGGTCAGGATCGCGCCGCCGAGGAGGCTGCCGACCTCCAGTCCGACGACGGTGACGACCGGCAGCGAGGCGTTGCGCAGGCCGTGCGTGAGGACGGTCCGGACGGGGCCGAGGCCGCGTGCGCGGGCCGTGCGGATGTGGTCGGACGCGAGGACATCGACGAGCGAGGAGCGCAGCAGCCTGGCGACGACGGCGACGGAGTAGACGGCGAGGGTCACCGAGGGCAGGACGAGGTGCGCGAAGCTCCCGTACCCGGAGGCGGGCAGGGCGTGCAGTCCCACGGCGAAGACGAGGACGAGGAGGATGCCGACCCAGAAGGGCGGCGTGGACTGGCCGAGGAGGACGCCCGTCATGACGGTGCGGTCGGTGGTGCGGCCCCGGCGCATCGCGGCGATGGTCCCCGCGGGGAGGGCGATGACGAGGGTGACGACGAGGGCGCCCGCCGCGAGGAGAAGGGTCGCGGGGATGCGGTCGGCGAGCACGGTGCGCACGGGCTGGTTGTAGAAGAGCGAGTCGCCGAAGTCGAGGCGCGGAAGACCCCACAGGTAGTCGAGGTACTGCGTCAGGAGCGGGCGGTCGAGGCCGAGACTGTGCCGCAGGACGTGCTCCTGCTGGGCGGTCGCGTCGGGCGGCAGGAGGACCTTGACGGGGTCCCCGGAGAGCCGGACGAGGAAGAAGGCGACGGTCGCCGTGCAGAGCAGGACGAGGAGCGCGGTGCCGACGCGGACGGCGAGGGTGCGCAGGATGTGCCCGGAGCGGCCGGGCCGCTTCGCGGTCGCCGGTGCCGGGGTGGGGGCGAGCGTGGCGCTCATCGGGTGACCTCCGCGCTCGCCATGTCGAGGACCCCGGCGGCGCCGGGGGTCCAGCGGGGGCGGTTGTTGCGGGCGTAGATGTTGTCGATCTGGTAGAGGGACACGAAGGGCGCCTCCGTCTTGACGAGTTCCTGGAGGCGGCTGAAGGCGCGGCGCCGGGTGGCCGGTTCGACGGAGAGTTCCTCGGAGTCCACGAGGGCGTCGGCGCGCTTGTCGTGCCAGCGGCTCTGGCGGCGGTCGCTGCGGACGTTGGACTGGAGCATGCTCTCGCCGTCGAGGGTCCACACGGTGGAGGCGGCGAGGTAGAGGGGGCCGAGGGCGCCGTGGTTGTCGGAGGTGAGGCGCTGTGCGTAGGTGCCGGGGTCGAGGAGGTTGACCCTGGCGTGCACCCCGGCGCGGGCGAGGAGCCCGGAGAGTGCCTCGGCGACGTTGGCGTCGATGTTGGAGGCGGTGAGCGTGGTGTGGAAGCCGTGCGGGTGCCCGGCCTCGGCGAGGAGGTCCTTCGCGCGGCCGACGGAGCGGGTGTACGGGGTGATCGCGTCGTCGAAGCCGAAGGCGCCGCGCGGGATCATCGCGGGCACCTCCTGGGCCTTGCCGCCGAGGACGGCCTTGATGAGGAGGGGGACGTCGACGGCGTGGTTGAGCGCCTGGCGCACCCGGCGGTCGCGCAGGGGACCGTCGGTGAGGGTGTCGAGCGAGAGGTAGGAGGTGCGGATACCGGTGTGGTGGTCGAGGTGGACGCCCGGGTAGCCGTCGAGTTGCTGGGCGGCGTCGGGGGTGAGGCCGCTGACGAGGTCGACCTCGCCGCTCTGGAGGGCGGCGAGCGCGGAGGAGGCGTTGGGCGCGGGGGTGAAGACGAGTTCGTCCGGCCCCGGGCGGCCCCGCCAGTGCCGCGGGAAGGCGCGCAGGCGCAGTTCGTGGTCGCGCTGCCAGTGGGCGAAGGTGAAGGGCCCGGTCCCGACGGGGCGGTTGGCGAAGCCGTCGTCGCCGGCCTCGGCGAGGTAGCGGGGCGGGACGACGACGCCGCCGAAGAGCGACACCTTGTCCGGGAGGATCGGGTCGTGCACGGAGGTGTGGACGTCCACGGTGTGCGCGTCCACGACGGTCACCCCGTCGACGTAGCGCAGTTCCACGATCGGGGACTTGGTGGCGGGGTCGAGGAGCCTGTCCAGGCTGAACTTGACCGCTTTCGCGTCGCAGACCTCGCCGTTGTGGAAGCGGACGCCGGGGCGCAGCGTGAAGCGCCACACCTTCGGCGAGACGGCCTTCCAGGTGAGGGCGATCCCGGGTCCCAGCTTGTTGTCGCGGCCCCGGACGGTGAGCGTGTCGAAGACGTTGACGAGGACGTTCATCGACGTCATATCGCCCTGCTTCTGCGGGTCCAGGGTCTTCGGGTCGCCGGTCTGGGAGACGCGGAGGACGTTGCCCGCGTGCGTGGCGGGCTCGGTGCCGCAGCCGGTGAGGAGCCCCGTCGCGGCGAGCGCGGGGACGGCCGCTCCGCCGTAGCGCAGCACGGTGCGGCGCGACGGGCGGGGCCCGTGTGACGCACCCCGAGGTATTCGTTCCATTGAGCAACACACCCGTTCCGGCAGATGGAATGCAGTGCGGGTAAGCTAAACCTCATGGGGAATTCGGTCAACAGTCCTTCGCAGCCAGCGGCCCTCGCGGCCCCCGATGTTCCACCGGGTACGGGCGGTGCCGCGGTCCTCGCGGACAAGGCCGCTCAGGGTCCGGCGGACAAGGCCGCTCCTGGCCCGGTGGACAAGGCGATGGAGGTCCTTTCGGCGCTCGTCGCGACGGGCGCGCCGCACCGGCTCGCCGAGCTGTCCCGGCGTACGGGGCTCGCGAAGCCCACCGTGCACCGGCTGTTGCGCTCGCTCGCGTCGGCGGGCTTCGCCGAGGCCGCCGAGGGCGGCAGCTACCGGCCCGGACCGCGCCTGCTCGGGCTCGCGGCCGCGGTGCTCGCCGAGGAGCCCGTACTGCGCCACGTCCGCCCGGTACTCGACGAACTCCGTTCCCGCACCGGGCTGTTCGTCTCGTACGCGGTGCGCGACCGTGAGTGGCTCGTGCACGTCGATGTGAGCGCGCCCGGCACGGGGCTCGCGCTCGGTCCCCGGCCGGGCGAGCGCGAGCCGCTCACCGCGGGGGCCGGGGGGCTGCTCGTACGGGCCCTGGGCGAAGCGCCCGCCGAGAGCGAGGCCGAGGACGCGGAGGCGCTCGCGGAGGCCGCCCGTGCGGGCTGGACGCTCGACCCGGCCGACCCGGGGGCCGCGCGCCGCGCGCTCGCCGTCGCCGTGCACGGCTGCGAAGGGGCGCTCGCCGGTGTACTCGTCCTGAGCGGCCCGCTGTTCACCTTCGACGACACGGCGGCCGAGCTGTACGCGCCGCTCGCGCTCTCGGCCGCGCGCGGCATCGAGGCGGGACTCGCCGCCGAGGCCCCGCCCCGGCTCGGCCTCGTCGACGGGGCGGGTGAGGGGCGATGAGCGACGTGCGGACGAAGGAGGCGGCCGCCCGTCGCGCGCTGCTCGCCGAGGGGCGGGAGCGCGGCCTGTACTCGGGGGCCGCGTGGGCCGTGTCGACGGCGGACGGCGGCGTGGACAGGGGGTGGCTCGGAACACGCGCCTGGGACGGTCCCGCGCTGGACGGCACGGACCTGTGGGACCTCGCCTCCGTGACGAAGCCCGTCGTGGGCCTCGTCGTCATGGCCCTCGTCGAGCGCGGCGCCCTCGCGCTCGAAGCGCCGCTCGCCACGTACCTGCCCCGCTACCGCGGCACCCCGCTCGCGCCCCTGACCGTCGCCGCGCTGCTCACCCACACCTCGGGACTCCCCGGCCAGGTCCCGATGTACCGCACGCACCCGACCCGCGAGGCGCTGCTCGACGGGCTCGCGCGGCTGCCGCTGAGCGGGCCGCCCGGGCAGCGCGTCACGTACTCCTCGCAGGGGTTCATGCTCCTCGGGCTGCTCGCCGAAGCGGCGGGAGGCGAAGGGCTCGACGCGCTCGTGCGGCGCTGTGTGAGCGCCCCACTGGGCCTGCGCGGGACCGGCTTCGGGCCCGTGCCGCCCGCGCGGGCGGTGGCGACCGAGGAGTGCCCGTGGCGGGGGCGCGTGGTGCGCGGCGAGGTCCACGACGAGAACGCCGTCGTCCTCGGCGGGATCGCCGGGCACGCCGGGCTCTTCGCCCCGCTCGCCGACGTCGAAGCCCTCGCCCGCTCCCTCGCCGGCGGGGCACGCGAGTTGCTGCGCCCCGAGACGTACGGACGCATGACGGCCCCGCAAACGGACGGCCTCAACCTGCGCCGCGCGCTCGCCTGGCAGGGCCAGGACCCGGGCGGTTCCTCGCCCGTCGGCGGCTCGTTCGGGCCCGGCGCGTACGGGCACACGGGCTTCACGGGGACGAGCCTGTGGGTCGACCCTGCGACGGGGCGGTACGCGGTCCTGCTCACCAACCGCGTGCATCCCTCGCGCGAGGAGCGGGGCTTCGGGGCCCTGCGCAAGGAGTTCCACGGTCTGGGGTGGTGAGCCCCGCCGCGCGGGGGCGTGTCCGGGGGGGCCGGGCCGGGTCCGAAGGGACCGGCCCGCCCCCCCTCCCCCCCCCGGAGTGCGCCCCCGGAAGCTCCCGTGCCGCGCCCCCGCACGCCCCGGGGGTGCGCCCCCGAACGGCGCACTCCCGCACGCCCCCGCAGGGCCCCGGACCGCATCATGCAGGGGGCAGCCGGTGCCCGCGATCCCTCCCGCAGGACGGAGCCACTCATGCAGCCCGAGCGCTACGAGCTGACCTTCGACGCCGCCGAGATCGTGGGGGAACCGGGCGGCGGCCCGGCCGCGGTGACCGTGATCCGCACCCAGCAGACGGGCCCCGGCGGCGCCCCGCTCTACCGCGACGAAACAGGCATCGTGCAGGCGGAGATCAACCCCGAGGGCGAGATCAGGATGCTCCCGACGAGCACGCACCAGTCACCGAGCACCCCGCGCAGCGTGACCCCGCTGCCGGACTGACCACGGGCCCGCGGGCACCGGCACGCGGGAAGCTTCCCCGCGCGTCCCGCGTCCGGGGTCCCCCGAGCGGGACACGACCGCCGACGGCTCCTGCGCGGGTCGGCGGGGGCCCGCAACGGAGCGCACGGCATCAGGAGGCGGGGCATCAGGAGGCGGGGCACACGGCCCGTACGTACCCCTTGTCGCCCCGCGGTACGAGGTCCAGGTCGCGCCGCACGACCGCCGGGCGCAGCCCCGGCACCGCGCAGGCCCTGCGCAGCCCTTCGCGCGTGTACTCGATGTCGACGACGTGCCCGTCGAAGGCACGCAGGTACGTGTCGCACTCCTCGTACGCGCCGCACTCCTCGGTGACAGCGAAGTCGAGGCCCACCCGCGTGCGGACCGAGGCGAGTTCGGCCGTGTTCTTCTGCGCGACGGCGAGGCCGTGGCGGTGGGCGGTACGGGCGAGGAGGGTGAGGTGGGCGACGGCGTCGCCGGGGGTGAGAAGGCCGCCGGAGCGCGCGTAGCTGTCGTAGTTGTCGGGCTCGACGGCCTGGAAGCCGCGCCGGGCGCAGTCCGCGATCAGGCGGCCCACGTGGGCGGCGGCGCGCTTCCTGCGGTCCGGGGTGCGCAGGTCGATGAGCTGTTCGTCCCAGTCGTGATCGATGACGGCCTTGCCGCGCGCGTCGCGCAGGAGGAGGTCGGCCGGCCAGTCGGCGGTGCGGCCCGGCTGGGCCTGGAAGGCGTTCACGTAGCAGACGTTGTAGTGCCCGGCGGCGGGTTTCGCCGTGTGGTCGCGGACGACGATGCCCGCTCCGGCGGGCGGCGGGTAGGCGCCGCCGAGCTGGTAGTCGACACCCTGGTGGCGGGGCGGGAGGAGCGGGCCCCGGCTCGCCGAGGGGGACGCGGTGGGCGCGGTGGGCGCGGGCCCGGTGCCGCAGGCGGCGAGGAGGAAGAGGACGAGCAGGAGGCCGGGCAGGCGGGGCGAGAACACCCCGGGAGCCTATGGCAGGCGGCGGGTGCGGAGGCGGGCCGGGATGCGATGAGTGCCCCGCGGTGGGACGGTCGTAGCCAGGTGAGGACGTACGGAGTGGCCGTGCGCCCGGCCGAGGAGGACACCCATGCCGCACGTCATCCCGAGCCTGTGGTTCGACAGCGAGGCGCTGGAGGCCGCCGAGTACTACGTCTCCGTCTTCCCTGACTCGCGCGTCGACCGCGTGACGCACTACCAGGAGGGCGGTCCGCGCCCGGCAGGCTCCGTCCTGACGGTCGACTTCACGCTCGACGGGAGGCGGCACAACGCGCTCAACGGAGGTCCCGGGTTCCCCTTCACCGAGGCGGTCTCGCTCGTCGTCGAGTGCGCCGACCAGACCGAGGTCGACCACTACTGGGACGCCCTGAGCCTCGGCGGCTCGGAGGGCCCGTGCGGCTGGCTCAAGGACCGCTGGGGCCTGTCCTGGCAGATCGTGCCCGTCCCCTTCATCGACCTCATCGCGGGCCCCGACCGGGAGCGCGCGGCGCGCGCGACGGCCGCGATGATGAAGATGAGCAAACTCGACCTCGCGACGCTCATGGCGGCGGCGGACGGCGACGAGAAATAGACCCCCTTCGCACGCCCGGCCCCGGAGCCCCTCCCACGCGCCCGGCCCCGCGGCTCCTCCGCACACCCGGCCCGGGCCCCCTCGCCCTCCCGGCCTCCGGTGCTACGCGCCGAGTCTCCGCAGCACCTCGCGCGCGCACGTCGCGGGGTCACCGCGCGTCGTGTCGGCCTCGGTGTCGTAGCGCACGCCTTCGTGCACCAGGAGGGCCTGACGTGCCGCCATGCCGCGCACACGGTCGGGCCTTCCCGCCTCGCGCTCCTCGGCGACGGCGGGCGGGCAGCGGACGCCGACCCAGGCCGTCCGCAGTCCGGTGAGCGCGCTCGCCCAGCGGGCCTGCGAGGCCGCGCCCCCCAGGAAGACGTCGTCCACCAGGACGCGCGCCCCGGCCCGCGCGGTCGCGGCGACGCCCGCCCTCCAGGCGGCTTCGACGCGCCGGAAGGTCTCTCCGGGACGTACCGAGCCGTCCCGCCCGAACACGATCCCCTCGCCCGTCCCTGCCCCGCTCGCTCCCTCCTCGCGCAGCGCGGCGGGCAGGGCGGCGACGAGGTCGTCCACAGCGAGCAGGAGCCAGGGTTCGGGGAGCAGGAGGTCCTGGAGGGCGCGGGCGACGCTCGTGGTGCCGGAGCTGGAGCCGCCGTTGAGGACGAGGACGTCGTAGGGGAGCACGCGCGCAGCGTACGGGACGCGCGCCGGGTACGGAGGCGGCCGTCCCGCACGCGGCGCGCGCACGCTCAGTCCGCGGCCGGTTCCGTCCTCGTTCCCTTGCCGGTCGCGGTCTCCGTGCGGAAGACGAGGCGCGGCGCGCCCTCCTCGGCGTCCACGACCAGGGCCGTGTTCTCGGGGAGTTCGCCGCGCAGGAGTTTGCGCGAGAGTTCGTTGGTGACCTCGCGCTGGATGGTGCGGCGCAGTGGCCTGGCACCGTACTCGGGCTGGAAGCCGTGGTGGGCGATCCAGGCGACGGCGGCGGGCGTGAAGGTGACCTCGACGCCCTGGGCGCGCAGGCTGCGCCGCGTCTCGTCGAGCAAGAGGTCGGTGATCTGCCGCAGCTGGGTGTCGTCGAGCTGGCGGAAGATGACGATCTCGTCGACGCGGTTGAGGAATTCGGGCCGGAAGTGCTCGCGCAGCGGGCGCAGGACCCGTTCCCTGCGGTCCTCCTCGTCGCTCTCGGTGTCGTTGCCCCCGAAACCGAGCCTGCCCTTGTTCGTGATCGCCTCGGAGCCGAGGTTGCTCGTCATGACGATGACGGTGTTGGTGAAGTTGACGGTGCGGCCCTGGGCGTCGGTCAGGCGGCCGTCGTCGAGCACCTGGAGGAGGATGTTGAAGACGTCGGGGTGGGCCTTCTCGATCTCGTCGAGGAGGAGCAGCGAGTACGGGTTGCGGCGCACCGCCTCCGTGAGCTGACCGGCCTCCTCGTGGCCCACGTATCCGGGTGGCGCCCCGACGAGCCGCGAGACGGTGTGGCGTTCCTGGTACTCGCTCATGTCGAGCCGCACCATGCGGTCCTCACTGCCGAAGAGCGCTTCGGCGAGGGTGCGGGCGAGTTCGGTCTTGCCGACGCCCGTGGGGCCGAGGAAGAGGAAGCTGCCGATGGGGCGGTCGCCCGTGGAGAGCCCGGCGCGCGAGCGCAGGACCGCGTCGGCGACCGCTGTGACGGCCTCGTCCTGGCCGATGACCCGGGCGTGGAGGTGTTCCTCCAGGCCGAGCAGCCGCTCCTTCTCCTCCTGCGTGAGCGAGCTGACGGGGATGCCGGTCTGGCGCGAGACGACGTCGGCGATGTCCTCGATCGTGACCTCGGCGATGGTGTCCTTGTTGGGGTGCGGGTCGCCGCTGGACTCGATGCGTTTCTCCAGCTCGCCGAGCTTGTCGCGCAGTTCGGTGGCGCGTTCGTACTGCTCGGCGGCGACGGCCTGGTCCTTGTCGCGGCGCAGTTGCTCGGCCTCGCGCTGGAGGGCCCGCACGTCGGTGCCCCGCGTCGATGAGCGCATCCGGACGCGGGCGCCGGCCTGGTCGATGAGGTCGATCGCCTTGTCGGGCAGGAAGCGGTCGGCGAGGTAGCGGTCGGACAGCTCGACGGCGGCGACGAGTGCCTCGTCGGTGTAGCGCACCTGGTGGTGGGCCTCGTAGCGGTCGCGCAGGCCGCGCAGGATCTCGATGGCGTCCTCGGGACTGGGCTCGGGCACGAGGATGGGCTGGAAGCGGCGGGCGAGCGCCGCGTCCTTCTCGATGTAGCGGCGGTACTCCTCCAGCGTCGTGGCGCCGATGACGTGGAGTTCGCCGCGCGCGAGCGCGGGCTTGAGCATGTTGCTCGCGTCCATCGAGCCCCCGCCCTCGCCGCCCCCGCCACCGCCCGCGCCGACGACGGTGTGGAGTTCGTCGATGAAAAGGATGACCTCGTCGGAGTGTTCCCGGACCTCGTCGACGAGCCCGGTGAGCCGTTCCTCGAAGTCGCCGCGGTAGCGCGTGCCGGCGACGAGGGCCGACAGGTTGAGCTGGACGACGCGGCGGTCGGCGAGGATGTCGGGCACGTCGCCGTCGGCCATGCGCTGGGCGAGCCCCTCGACGACCGCGGTCTTGCCCACGCCCGCCTCGCCGATGAGGACCGGGTTGTTCTTGCCGCGCCTGGCGAGGACCTCGACGGTCTGCTCGATCTCCTTCTCGCGGCCGATGACGGGGTCGACACGGCCCTGGCGGGCGGCCTCGGTGAGGTCGGTCCCGTACGTGTCGAGCGTGGGCGTCTTGCTGTTCCCACCGGGCCTGGCCCCGGGGGCCTGGCCGCGCTCGGGGCCGCCCCACGCGCCGCTCGGGTGCTCGCCGGGCGCGGGCCCCGGGCCGCCGGGCGAGAAGCGGGCGGCGTCGAGGATGCGGCCGGCCGTGGCGTCCTTGTTCGCGGCGAGCGCGGCGAGAAGGTGTTCGGGGCCGATGTACGAGGAGCCCGAGGCGCGGGCGATCTCGTGCGAGTCCATGAGGGCACGCTTGGCGGCGGGGCTCACGGCGATGGAGCTGCGCGCGGGGCCCCGCTCGGCGTGCTCGTCGATCTCGGCGCCCACCTGGTCGGGGTCCACTCCGGCCTGGGCGAGGAGTTCGCGCGTGGGCTCGGCGGCGACCGCCGCGCGCAGCAGGTGCTCGGTGCCGAGATCGCTGCTGCCGTTCTGCGCGGCGTAGTTGGCGGCCTGCTGGACGAGCTGGCGGGTCGGCTCGCTCATGAGCCGCGCGAAGTCGTAGTACCGGGGCTGCCGTCGGCCCTGCGAGGGGCCGCCACCACCGAAGAAACGCGCGAGGAACTCCCCGAGGGGGTCCTGTCCGTAGTCCTCTGGTCCCATGTACGAACTCATCGTCGCCACCCGTCAGCGCCGGCGGCCGGGCCGGTGCGGTCGTGCTGGTCAGGTACGCACCCACGGGTTCCCTGCAGTCCCCGGCGTCACACCTGGCCCTTCGCGCGGCGATGAGCGGCCGTACGGGTGCCCGGCGGGGCGGGGGCGTGCGGCGGGTGGCCCGCGATGCACTCGTACGAGGGACCGCCGGACGGCCGTAGGTCCCCGTCGCCCCGGAGAGTGATCCCGTGCCGGGCCGGCCGCCCGCCGCTCCCCGCCCCGCCCGCTACTCCCCCGCCGCCGCCAGCTGTGCCTCCGCCTCGGCCAGCAGCTCGGTCAGGCGGGCGCCGAAGCGCACGTCGCACGGGTGCGGGGTCTTCGTCGCGACGGCCTCCAGGAGCGCGTCGATCGCCGCGGTGAAGGACGTCACCGAGGAGTCGTGCGCCTCGGGGAGGGATGCGACGCCCTCGGCGCCGCGGAAGGTGACCGTCACACCCGCCGCCGCCTTGGGCGCGCTCAGGGTGAGTGCAGCCGAGCTGGTGGTGCCCGAGGTGTGGCGCAGGATCAGGTGGGTCAGGTCGGGCGCGCCGCGTACCGCCGTGATGGCATCGATGTCGCCGAGGACGGCGAGCAGGACCGACAGGGCGTGCGGGCCGACGTCCCACAGCCCGCCCTTCTCGCGGCGCCAGGGCGACTCCGGACTCGGGTCGGCGTCGCTCCCGTACAGGCCGCCGAACCACTCGGCGCGCCCGGTGATCCAGTCGTCGCGCCCGGCGAGGTCGGCGAGCCAGGTGGCGGACGCCGGGGCGAAGCGCATCGTCGTGAAGACGACGGAGGCGACGCCCGCGCTCGTGGCGGCTTCGGCGAGGGCACGGGCCGTCGCGACGTCCGTGGCGACCGGCTTGTCGAGGAGGAGGTGGCGGCCCGCCTCGGCGGCGCGGGTGGCGAGCGGGGCCTGTACGTCCGGCGGGAGGGCGAAGGCGAGCGCGTCGCTCGCTTCGAGGAGGGCGGCGAAGCCCTCGTCACCGCTGTGGGCGGGGACGCCGTGCGCGGCGGCGAGTGCGGCGGCGGCCTCGGGCCTGCGGCCCCAGACGCCGGTGAAGATGACGCCCGGGTGCGCGGCGAGCGCGGGGGCGTGGGTGCGCTCGGCCCAGGAACCTGAACCGACGAGGCCGATGCGTTGGGTGCTCATGGGAGCAGTCTGCCTGGGCGCGAGGGGTGCTGACCAGGGGCCCGGGTGGTACGGGGCGGGCGGGCGTACTGCGCGTGCGGAGAACGGCCCGGGCCCTGACACTGGCCGTGCGGACCTGCCGGGGCCGCCCCGCGCCCCGGCCCGAGTCCCCGGGAGGCCGGACGATGGCGGAGCAGGATAGGCACGGCGCGTACCCGCCGATCGCTGAGCACGGTCTCATCGGGGATCTGCGCACGGCGGCGCTCGTCGCCGTGGACGGCAGCGTGGACTGGTTCTGTGCCCCGCGCTTCGACTCGCCGAGCATCTTCGGCGCGCTGCTCGACGCGCGCGAGGGCGGGCGCTGGCGGATCGCCCCGGTGGCGGACGGCGAGGCCACGTACCACCAGTTCTACTTCCCGGACACGAACATCCTCGTGACGCGGATGCTCACCCAGGACGGCATCGTCGAGGTGCAGGACTTCATGCCGCTGCTGCGGCCCAAGGACGACGCGCACCGGCAGCGGCTCGTGCGGCGCGTCGTGTGCGTGCGGGGGCGGATGCCGATGCGTACGGACATCGCGCCGCGCATGGATTACGGGCGCGCCCCGCACGAGGCCCGCGCCACGGCGTACGGGGCTGAGTTCACCGGCCCCGCGGGGGCGCTCGCGCTGCGCACGCGGGTCCCGCTGCGTATCGAGGGGCGGGACGCGCACGGCGAGTTCACGCTCTCGGCGGGGGAATCGGCCGCGTTCGTCCTGCAGGACGCGCGCGAGGACACACGCGAGACGTCGACGGCGGAGGTCGATGAGCTGTTCCTCGGCACGGTCGCCTACTGGCGCGGCTGGCTCTCCCGCTCCCGGTACACCGGTCGCTGGCGCGAGCGTGTGCACCGTTCCGTGCTGACCCTGAAGCTGCTCACGCACGAGCCGAGCGGCGCGGTGATCGCGGCGCCGACGCTCGGCCTGCCGGAGCGCGTGGGCGGGGAGCGGAACTGGGACTACCGGTACGTGTGGATCAGGGACGCGGCGTTCTCGCTGTACGCGCTGCTCCGGCTCGGCTTCACGGAGGAGGCCGACGCCTTCACGGGCTGGCTGACACGGCTGCTCCGCAAGGCGTGCGTGGGCGGCGAGGGCGGGCCGCTGCGCGCGCTGTACACGATCGACGGCGAGGCGGTGCGCGAGGAGGTCGTGCTCGACCACTGGGAGGGCTACCGGGGCTCAAGGCCGTGCCGCGTGGGCAATGGCGCGAAGGATCAGCTCCAGCTCGACATCTTCGGCGAACTCATCGACTCCGTCTACCTGTTCAACAAGTACGGCAAAGGCATCTCGTACGAGGCGTGGACCGATCTGTGCACGCTGCTCGACTGGCTGCTCGACCACTGGGACCAGCCCGACGAGAGCATCTGGGAGACCCGGGCGGGACGCCAGCGGCACACGTACTCGCGGCTCATGTGCTGGGTCGCCGTGGAGCGGATGGTGCGGGTGGCGCGGCAGCGGGGGCTGCCGGGGGACCTCACGCGGTGGATCTCGGTGCGGGACGCGATGTACCGGCAGATCATCGAGGAGGGCTGGGACGAGGAGGCGGGGACGTTCACGCAGCGGCTGCGGCCGGGCGACTCGGCGGCGGCGGAGGAGGCGGTGGGCGGGGACGCGGTGGTCGACGCGGCGCTGCTCCTCATGCCGATGGTGAAGTTCCTGTCCCCCACCGATCCGCGCTTCCTCGGCACGGTGGAGGCGATCCGGCGCGATCTCGTCGCGGACAGCCTCGTCTTCCGCTATGACCCGCGGCTCTCGCCCGACGGCCTGGAGGGCGCCGAGGGCACCTTCTCGATCTGCTCGTTCTGGTGGGTGGAGGCGCTGACGCGCTCCGGGGACGTGGAGGGGGCACGGCTCGCGCTGGAGAAGATGTTCACGTACGCGAACCATGTCGGCCTGTACGCGGAGCAGGTGGGGCCGACGGGCGAGCAACTGGGCAATTTCCCGCAGGCGTTCACGCACCTCGCGCTCATCAGCGCGGCGGTGAACCTGGACCGGACGCTGGGGCCCTGAGGCTCAGCCGCGGCTGCGGGCGGAGACGCGCAACGCCCAGCCGATGAGCGGGGCCTGGAGCGGGAGGCGGGCCCAGGCCACCGCGCGGTAGGGCGTCGGCCTGTCGTTCCAGTCGCGCGCCATGCGGATGTTCGCGGGGAAGACGGCGAGGAAGAGCCCCGCGGCGGCGAGCGCGCCCCGGGAGCGGGTCGCCGGCAGCGCGACGGCGGCACCGACCGCGCACTCGGCGGCGCCGCTGAGCCGGGTCCAGGTGCGCGGGGAGCCGGGCAGATTGCGCGGGACGATCGTGTCGAAGGGGGCGGGGCGCGCGAAGTGCAGGACGCCGGTGCCGACGAGGAGTCCGGCGAGGAGGGCGGCGGAGGTGTCGGGGCGGGACATCGGGGTCTCCTCTGGGTGGGGTGTGGCGTGAGCGTACGCCCTGAACACGACCGCACAAGAGCGTCGCGGCGCGAGGGGCTCCGCGGGCGCGACCGCGGTCCCGGAGATCGCCGCCGCCGGGGAGCGCGGCGCCCCCGGCGCGGGGCACCGGGGGCGGTCTGAGGGCGCGGGAGGCTCAGGAGAGGTCGATGCCCGGGTAGAGCGGGTGCTTGGCGAGGAGGTCGGCGGCCTGTTCGGCGGTGCGGGCGGCGAGACCCTCCTCGATGGCGTACTGGGCCTTCGAGGGCTTGCCCGACGTCGTGGTGCCGGGGCGGGTGCCGCGCAGGACGCCGTCGATGAGGGCCGCGACCTCGTCGAGTTCGGGGGTGCCGAGGCCGCGCGTCGTGAGCGCGGGCGTGCCGAGCCTGATGCCGCTCGTGTACCAGGCGCCGTTCGGGTCCTGCGGGACGGCGTTGCGGTTGGTGACGATGCCGGAGTCCAGGAGCGCGGACTCGGCCTGGCGACCGGTGAGGCCGTAGCCGGAGACGTCGAGGAGGACGAGGTGGTTGTCGGTGCCGCCGGTGACGAGCTTCGCGCCGCGCTTCGTGAGCCCTTCGGCGAGGGCGCGCGAGTTGTCCACGATCTGCTGCGCGTACGTGCGGAAGGCGGGCTGCCTGGCCTCGGCGAGGGCGACGGCCTTGGCGGCCATGACGTGCGGGAGCGGGCCGCCGAGGACCATCGGGCAGCCGCGGTCGACGTGCTCGGCGAGGGACTCCTCGCACAGCACCATGCCGCCGCGCGGGCCGCGCAGGGACTTGTGCGTCGTGGTCGTCACGATGTGCGCGAAGGGGACCGGGTCGTACTCGCCGGTGAGGACCTTTCCGGCGACGAGTCCGGCGAAGTGCGCCATGTCGACCATGAGCGTCGCGCCGACCTCGTCGGCGATCTCGCGCATGACGCGGAAGTTGACGAGGCGCGGGTAGGCCGAGTACCCGGCGATGAGGATGAGCGGGCGGAACTCGCGGGCGGCGGCGCGCACGGCGTCGTAGTCGATCCTGCCCGTCTCCGGGTCGGTGCCGTAGCTGCGCTGGTGGAACATCTTGCCGCTGATGTTGGGGCGGAAGCCGTGCGTGAGGTGGCCGCCCGCGTCGAGCGACATGCCGAGCATCCGCTGGTCGCCGAGGGAGCGCCGCAGCGTGGCCCAGTCGTCCTCGGTCAGGTCGTTGACGCCCCGTACCCCGGCGCGTTCGAGCGCCGGGCTCTCGACGCGCTGCGAGAGGACCGACCAGAAGGCGACGAGGTTGGCGTCGATGCCGGAGTGCGGCTGCACGTAGGCGTGGTCGGCGCCGAAGAGTTCCCGCGCGTGCTCGGCGGCGACGGACTCGACCGTGTCGACGTTGCGGCAGCCCGCGTAGAAGCGGTGCCCGACGGTGCCCTCGGCGTACTTGTCGCTCATCCAGTTGCCCATCGCGAGGAGCGTCGCGGGGGACGCGTAGTTCTCGCTCGCGATGAGCTTGAGGGACTCGCGCTGGTCGGCCAGCTCCTGGCCGATCGCCGCGGCGATGCGGGGCTCGACGGAGCGGACGACGTCGAGGGCGCCGCGGAAGGCCGCGGAGGCGAGGGAGGCGTTCTGTTCGGGTGCGGTGGACATGGCTCACTCCCAGGTCAGGGTCGAATGGCCCAGGCGCACGACCGCACACCGGGCGGTGGCACCGCCCGTGCGGGGGCCGCTTCCTCGTGGTCGATTCCACTGTTCGCGCCAGTCACGGCCCCGGAGGCAGGCTAGCAAGGAACCCGCCTGCCGGGGGCCCTCCGGCTCACGATGCGGGACGCCCCCGGCGGCTCGCGCGCGGGGGGAGGATCATGGACGGGCCCGGGGATGTTCCCGGGTGTCCGACCACCGACGGAGGCCACGCTGTGCAGTACGTGAAACTCGGCTCGACAGGCCTGGACGTCTCGCGCCTGACCCTGGGGTGCATGAGCTTCGGCATCCCCGACCGGGGCAATCACGCGTGGACGCTCGACGAGGAGCGCTCGCGTCCCCTGATCCGGCAGGCGATCGAGGCGGGCATCACGTTCTTCGACACCGCCAACGCCTACTCGGACGGCACGAGCGAGGAGATCGTGGGGCGCGCCCTGAGGGACTTCGCGCGCCGCGAGGACGTCGTGCTCGCCACGAAGGTGTTCATGCCCATGCGCCAGGGCCCCAACGGCGGCGGCCTCTCGCGCAAGGTGATCCTGCACGAGATCGACGCGAGCCTGAAGCGCCTCGGCACCGACTACGTGGACCTGTACCAGATCCACCGCTACGACCCGGCGACACCGGTCGAGGAGACGATGGAGGCGCTGCACGACGTCGTGAAGGCGGGCAAGGCCCGTTACATCGGCGCGAGTTCGATGTACGCCTGGCAGTTCTCGAAGCTCCAGTACACGGCGGCGGCGCACGGCTGGACGCGCTTCGTCTCGATGCAGGACCACTACAACCTGCTCTACCGCGAGGAGGAGCGCGAGATGCTGCCGCTCTGCGCGGACCAGGGCGTCGGCGTGCTGCCGTGGAGCCCGCTCGCGCGCGGGCGGCTCGCCCGCCCGTGGGACGCGGAGACGGAGCGGGCGCGCACGGACGAGTTCGGCAAGACGCTCTACGCCGAGGGCGACCGCGAGATCGTCGCCGCGGTCCAGCGGATCGCCGCGGCCCGCGAGGTCCCCGCCGCGCGGGTCGCGCTCGCGTGGCTGCTCCAGCGGCCCGGCGTCACCTCGCCCATCGTCGGCGTGACGAAGGAGTCGCACCTGACGGACGCGGTCGCCGCCCTCGACGTCGTCCTGGACGAGAAGGAGATCGCCGAGCTGGAGGCGCCGTACGGGCCGCACGAGGTCGCGGGGCACTGACGCCCGCGCGGGGCGGTACGGGACGGAGCGCCGGTACGACGGGCCCGGGGCCGGTACGACGGGCGCGGGCGCCGGTACGACGGGCGCGGGCGCCGGTACGACGGGCGCGGGCGCCGGTACGACGGGCGCGGGCGCCGGTACGGGGGCGGCCGCCGTTCGCGTACCGGCCGCCCCGTACCCGTACGGGCTCCGCCCCCTCCCCCGTCCGGCGGTACGATCATCGTGCCGCCCGAGGGCGCGCGGCGCCCCCGACGACCGCGACGACGAGGCGAGACATGGCTGCCCAGCTGAGCACCCTCCAGATCAGCGCGACCAATCCCGAGCACCCCGCTCTCCTCCTGGACCTCCCTTGGGAGCTGCCCCTGGAGGAGTGGCCCGAGCGGTATCTCGTGCCGCTGCCGCGCGGTATCTCGCGGCACGTCGTGCGGTACGCGCGGGCCGGGGACGAAGTGCTCGCGGTCAAGGAACTGGCGAAGCGGCCGGCCGAACGCGAGTACACGCTCCTGCGGGACCTGGACCGCCTCGGGATACCCGCGGTCGATCCGCTCGCTGTCGTCACGGGGCGCACGACGGCCGACGGGGAGCCACTGGAGACGGCGCTCATCACGCGGCACCTGGGCGGCTCGATGCCGTACCGCGCGATGTTCGAGACGACGATGCGCCCGTCGACGATGAACCGGCTCATGGACGCGCTCGCCGTGCTCCTCGTGCGGCTCCACCTCGTGGGCTTCGCGTGGGGCGACTGCTCGCTGTCGAACACGCTCTTCCGGCGCGACGCGGGCGCCTTCGCCGCGTACCTCGTGGATGCCGAGACCGGCGAGACGCACACGGCGCTCAGCCGGGGCCAGCGCGCGTACGACATCGACCTCGCGCGCGTCAACATCGCGGGCGAACTGCTCGACCTGGAGGCTTCGGGGGCGCTGCACCCCTCGGTCGATCCCGTCGAGTTCTCCGCGGCGCTCGCGGCCAGGTACGAGGAGCTGTGGACGGAGCTGACGCGGCAGTCGGTCTACCCGGCGGACAAGCGGCACTACATCGACCGGCGGGTGCGGCGCCTCAACGACCTGGGCTTCGACGTGGCCGAGATGCAGATCGGCTCGACGCGGGACGGCGAGCGCATCACCTTCCTGCCGAAGGTCGTGGACGCGGGGCACCACCAGCGGCAGTTGCTGCGCCTGACGGGGCTCGACGCGGAGGAGAACCAGGCGCGGCGGCTGCTCGGCGACCTGGAGACGTGGATGGCGACGCAGGAGGACTACGCGCCGGGCGACCCGGCGGGCGCGCGCACGGAGGTGCTCGCGCACCGCTGGGTGCGCGAGGTCTTCCGGCCCGCCGTGCGCGGGGTGCCGCTGGAGTCGCGGCGCAACCTCGACCCGGCCCAGGTCTACCACGAACTCCTGGAGAACCGCTGGTACTTGTCCGAGCGCGCGGGCAAGGACGTGGGGCTCCCCGAGGCGACGAGGGACTACGTGGAGCGGGTGCTGCCCGGGCAGGTCCCCGAGGCGGGGTGAGCCGTCCCGCCCGGGCAGCGGCGCTCAGTCGCTCGGTACGGCCGCCGACTGCCGCGCCTTCGCCGCCTCGCCCGTCGTCACGTGCACGTAGTCCACGACGAGCTGCTGCGGGAGCTGCGTGGAGCCGTCGGGGTCACCGGGCCAGTAGCCGCCGACGGCCAGGTTGAGGATGATGAAGAACGGCTTGTTGAAGACCCATTCGTTGCCGCCGAGGTCGGCGGGCGTACGGGTCTGGTAGACGTTGCCGTCGACCGACCAGGTGATCGAGTCGGGGTTCCAGTCGACCGCGAAGGTGTGGAAGTCGTCGGCGAACGCGGCGCCGCCGGGGAGCGTGTACCCCGCGCCGATGCCGTCGGAGCCCGAGTAGCCGGGGCCGTGGATCGTGCCGTGGACGGTGTCGGGCTCGAAGCCGACGTTCTCCATGATGTCGATCTCGCCCGAGTTGGGCCAGCCCACGGAGCCGATGTCGTCGCCGAGCATCCAGAAGGCGGGCCAGATGCCCTGGCCGCGCGGGATCTTCATCCGGGTCTCGACGTGCCCGTAGGTGCTGCTGAACTTGCCGGAGGTGTTGAGGCGCGCGGAGGTGTACTCGCAGCTCCCGTACCAGCACTGGTATCCGGCCGGGTTCTCCTTCTTGGCGGTGATGACGAGGTGGCCGTCCCCGTCGAGTGCCGCGTTGTCGGTGCCCGAGGTGTAGTACTGCCGTTCGTGGTTGTCGACGTTGTCGCCGGTCTCCAGCTGCCACTTGGAGGCGTCGACGCCCGCGCCCGCGGGGCCGTCGAAGTCGTCGGTGAAGCTCGCGGCGGCGGCGGAGGGCGTGGCCGCCTTCGTGGGCGCCGCGCTCGCCGCGCCGGGCAGGAGCGCGGTGGCGCCGAGCGCGGCGGCCACGACGAGTGCGGAGAGCGGGCGGTGCCGCCTGAGGGCACGCAAGGGAGTGCGCACGAGGGTCACTTCGCTTTCGGTGGGTGAAGTGGTGGGGGGACCTGTGCCGGCGCGGGGCGGGAGGGCGTACGGGGCGTGGGGGCCCGGTGCGTGGTGTGACCGCGCGCTCGGTGCACACTCCGCCCTCGCCAGGAAGTGAAGCCGCGGGGCCGTGGGGGGCGTCCGCCGCGTTCACTTGTCGGCGTCATCGATTCAAGAGGGACCGGCGGTGTGCGTCAAGGTGTTCGTCTGGACCAATTGGCGCGCGAGGGGGCTCAGTTGCCGGGCGTGTGGGGGGTACGGGCGGGAGGCACACGGCGCGCGGCCGCGCTCAGGCGCTCCGCCATCGCGGCGCAGCGGTCGATCAGCTCGGGCGGTTCGATGACCTCGAAGGCGTGCCCCAGCATCGCGACGTACGCGAGGATGCGGTCGGGCGCGCTGCCGCCGCTGAGCAGTTCGCAGGCGTGCGCGCCCCGTTCGCGGACGAGCGCGGCGGAGGCGGGGACCTGGGCGCGGACCTCGCCGGCCGGGGCGTGCACGAGGAAGCGGGCGCTGTGCGCGTAGGCGCCCGTGACCACGCCGCGCTGGACGTAGGCCGCCGCGTCCTCGGGCGCGGGGCGTGGCGTGAACCGCCACGTGCGCGCGGCGACTTCGGTCATGCGGTCGACACGGAACGTGCGCCAGTCGTCGCGGTCGAGGTCGAACGCGAGGAGGTACCACCTGCGGTCGGAGGCGACGAGGCGGTACGGCTCGACGCGGCGCTCGCCGACCTCGCCGTGCGAGGGGTAGCGGAAGCGGGCCTCGACCTCGTCGCGGCAGGCCCCGGCGAGGGTCACGAGGGCCGCGGGGTCCACGCGCTGGGGGCCGCCCTCGAAGAATTCGACGGCCCCGGCCAGCGCGCTCACCTCGTGGCGCAGTCGCGCGGGCATGACGCGGTCGATCTTGGCGAGCGCGCGCAGCGCCGCCTCGCCCGCCCCCGGGCCTCCCCCGCCCGCCCCGGCGAGCAGCGAGGCCGCGGTGGCGGTCGCCTCCTCGTCGTCGAGCAGCAGCGGCGGCAGCTCGCTGCCCGCACCGAGCCGGTAGCCCCCGCCGACGCCCTGGAGGGCGTGCACCGGGTAGCCGAGCGCGCGCAGCCGCTCGACGTCGCGGCGCACGGTACGGCTCGTGACACCGAGCCTGGCGGCCAGTTCGGGTCCGCTCCAGCTGCGCCTGCGCTGGAGGAGGCCGAGCAGGACCAGTACCCGCTCGGTCGTGCTCCGTTCGCGGTCACGTGCCGCCGTTCCCGTCATCGTTCCCCCTCGCCCGTGGTCGCCGCGCCCACTGTGGCAGATGTCGCGGACAGAAGTGGTCCGCTTTTCCTGCCAGAGTGCGCACGCCACATGCCACACGCCGCACGACGGACGGAGCCCGCCATGAGCCACACCTTCCAGGTCACCTTCGACGCCCACGACCCCGTGGCCCTGTCCCTCTTCTGGCGCGACACGCTCGGATACGTGCTGCCGGGGCCGCCCGGCGCCGACCTCGCGGAGGGCGAGGACCCGCTCGCGGCCTGGGACGTCTTTCTCGCGCGGATCGGGGTGCCCGAAGAGGCGCGCGGCTCGCGCTCGGCGATCGAGGACCCGGAGGGCGTCGGGCCCCGGGTCTTCTTCCAGCAGGTCCCCGAGGGAAAGACCGCGAAGAACAGGGTGCATCTCGACGTGCGGGCCGCTCCGGGGCTCACGGGCGAGGAGCGGATGGCGGCGCTGGAGGCCGAGTGCGCGCGGCTCGTGGCGCTCGGGGCCAGGCGGCTCGCGCGGTACGAGCCCGAGGCACCGCTGAGCGCGGGGCACCTCGTCCTGGCCGATCCCGAGGGGAACGAGTTCTGTCTCGACTGAGCGGCCGGGAGCGGGCACGGGCCGCGGGACCCGCCGGGGACCTCGCACCTCCCCGACAGGCTCCGTGGACTCGTACGTATGATCGAAGGATGAGCACCCACCTTTCCCCCGCCGAGGCACGCGAGCGCCTCAAGGAGCTGACCGTCGTGGACGTCCGCTCCCCCGGCGAATTCGCCGCCGGGCACCTGCCCGGCGCCTACAACGTGCCGCTCGACCAGCTCGACCGGGCCGTGCCCGTGCTGCGCGAGACCACGGGCGACGGCGACCTGCTCGTCGTGTGCGCGGCCGGCCCGCGCGCGGAGACCGCCCGCGCGCGGCTCGCGGAGCGGGGCGTCGACGCCGCGGTCCTCAGCGGCGGCACGAACGCCTGGTCCGAGGAGGGCGGCGACCTGGAGCTGTCGGCCGGCGCCGGCGACCGCACGCCGTGGGACATGAACCGGCAGGTGCGTTTCGCCGCCGGTTCGCTGGTCCTGCTCGGCCTGCTCGCCGGGCGCAAGGCGCCCAAGGCCCGGCTCCTCGCCGTGGGCATCGCGGGCGGCCTCGTCTACTCGGGCGTCTCGGGTTCGTGCGGCATGGCCGCCGTCCTCGGCAAGCTGCCGTTCAACCGGCAGGACGACGGCGCCGTCGACGCGACGATCGAGGCGCTGCGCACGCGCTGAGTCCGCACGGAGGGGCCGCCCGGGACACCGTCCCGGGCGGCCCCTCCGGCGTCTCCGGGTGGCTCCGCGCGCGCCCGCAAGCTCTGAGAAGGCCCTCGCGGGGGCGGTCCCCCTCAGAGCTTGCGGGCGACCAGGAGGGCCGCGCGGGGTGCGCCGTCGGGGCGGTGCCCGAAGTCGTCGAGCGGGACGAGGCGCTCGCTGAAACCGGCGCGCAGAAGGTCCCCGCGGACGGCACTGTAGGGCCACGTGCGGTAGTACATGACGAACGGCGGCCTGCGCACGGCGTTGCGCAGCCGCATCGCCGCGTCGAAGCCGCTCGCCGCCCACCATGCGGGCGCGCTCGCGGACAGCGGCGCGGCGAGCGGGAAGGCGAGGACGCCGCCCGGACGCAGCGACTGACGGACCCGGGCGAAGAGCCGGGGGCGGTCGTCGGGCAGGAAGTGGCCGAAGGCACCGAAGCTCACCGCGAGGTCGTAGCCCTCGCGGAAGGGCAGCGCGAGCGCGTCGGCGCGGACCCAGTCCACGGCGGGCGGCCCGCTCACGGGGCGCGTTCGCGCGGCGGTGGTACGGGCCACTTCGAGCATCCCCGCACTGAAGTCGACGCCCGTCACGCGGCGCCGGCACAGCGGCAGCAGGGTGCGCAGGCCCGCGCCCGTGCCCGTGCACAGGTCGAGGCCGTCGTCGAAGGGCCCGAGCGGACGCAGGGCCTTGGTGACGGCGTGCAGCCAGGACTCGGGCGTGCGGAAGGGCGTCGCATCGAACTTGGGTGCGAGTAGGTCGTACCCCCGCTCGACGGAGGAGAGCGCCTGGGTGGCCAGCTCGCGGAGGGTCGGTCCCTGAGAGGTGAACACCCGGCAGAGCGTAGTGCGCGGGGGGCGAGCCGTGCGGGAGGCGGGGTGGGGGCCGCCCGTTTCGGGCGGTACGGGGCTGTTTTCCCGCAGGGGCGGCTGTTCGCCCGCGCGGTGCGGGGTACCCGGCGGGGAGGCGGGAGCGCATCCACTCCCCGACACGAAACATTTCATCCGATTAGCCCTATATAAGCCCTTTCGGATGATACGCGGAACAGCTTAGGGGGTATCCGTTTTCTATGGACACGACCCAGTGGAACCTGGCGGTCGGCACGACCGCGATCATCATGCCGATCATCGGCGTGCTCATCGTCGCGGCACTCATCGGGGCGTTCGTCTACGGGCGCAGGCTCAGGGCACGCCAGCCCGCCCCGCCGACGCCCGACGAGCAGCCGCACCTGCCCGAGGGCGGCCCGGTGGGCGAGGAACGCGAGCGGCGCGAGCCGGACGAGATGGAGCCGCGCGAGGCACGGCTCACACCGCACGAGCTGAACGGCGGCGGCACCGGGCAGGACCGGCGCAGTCCCTCGCAGAAGGAACGGAAGTGGGACGAGAACAGCAGTGGCGGCTTCGGGAGCGGCGGCTTCGGCTGAGCCGCCGGAGCACACCTCGGCCGAGCCAGCCGGAGAAACGGGGACACGGGGCCGTACCCGGAGGGCCGCACTCCCGCGTTCGCGCGGGGTGCGGCCCTCCTGCCCGTAGCGGCGGGATGCCCGGCGCGGAAAGATCGTTCCGGCCCGTGGGCAGGGCCCTGACCGGGCGATAACCTGCGCTCATGACGGCCTCGACCCCGCCCGGGCACGCGCACGCCTTCACGCACATCCAGACCCTGCCGAGCTGGCTCGCCGGGCGTGTCGCCGCGCGCG
This sequence comes from Streptomyces sp. P6-2-1, assembly GCF_050613165.1. Classification (NCBI taxonomy): domain Bacteria; kingdom Bacillati; phylum Actinomycetota; class Actinomycetes; order Kitasatosporales; family Streptomycetaceae; genus Streptomyces; species Streptomyces sp. P6-2-1. The sequence continues at coordinate 154,167 of NZ_CP192513.1, forward strand.
GCCGAAGTCTCGTGACGTCCGCGCTCTCCGGCCTCGGGCTGCGCCTGCCGCACCACGCCGTGCTCGCCTTCGTGAGCGAACGGGGACCGGTCGCGCAGGCCGAAGTCGTGCGGGAGCTGGGTTTCGACGCGAAGGACGTGGTCCTGCTCCTCAACGACCTGGAGCGCGCGGAACTCGCGATACGCGAGCCCGACCCGCGCGACCGCCGCAAGAACGCGGTACGGGTCACCGCACGGGGTGCGCGGACGGTGCTGCGCTGCGCGGAGCTGGCCGAGCGCGCCAACGCCGAACTCCTCGCACCGCTCAGCGTGGAGGAGGGCAGGCACCTGGTGGAGCTGTTGCGGCGGGTGCACGAAGGGCACTGCGCGGCGCCCTGAAACAAACCGGGCCCGGCGGCGAAAACAACCGGCCCGGCGGCGATCTTCCGCCCGTGCGCGAGGGCAGGCGACCTCCTTCTTCGCCGCCTTCACGGCCTTCTCGGTCTTCCGCCCGTGCGCGGGGGCAGACCAGCGGGGCCACCCCTTCCGGAACCGCGCACCTGGTGTCCCCGAAGACCTCGGCCGGGGCAGCGGTACCGGGTACGACGACCTCGCGCGCGACAGCACGGGCTCACGGAGCGGCGATCGGGCCTTGCGTACGGGGGGACCGCCCGGGCAGAGGCCCGCGGGTACTGACGGAACCGCGCGCCCGGTGTTCGCGGAGATCAAGACCAGCCGCGGCGCAGCCGGGGACGACGATCGCGCCATCCAGCCGGTGCCCCGCGACCCGCCCCCCGGCACGACGACCCCGCGAGCGCGGCAGCACCGGCTCGCGGGGCGGAAGTCGGGCCTTCTGCTGCCGGGTCAGCCGCGCGGGCCCGCCGTCTCCTCCGCCACCGGCGTGACGTGCGTGTCGACACGGTTCATGCAGGCGGGGCAGTAGCGCTCACCGGCGTCGGGCGGGACGGGCGGGGCATCGGGCACACGGACGCCGCACAGCGCCTTGTCCCCTTGGTCCATCGCGTGCCACACGAGGGACGGGGCTTCCCCGGCATCCTGGGTCGCCTTCAATATGCGCACGATTCCTCCTCTCGGCCCGGACGCTCGTCCGGCGCTTCAAGAGAAACCCCGGCCGCCCCCGGGCGCACCCGGAGCCGACGTCCCGTGACACCCCGCCACACCCCCGGCGCCCGCCCTGACGTGGCACGGGACGGCATGCGACGCGCCCGGCGGGTGCTTCACCCGATTGGGGGCGAGCCGTCCGCCGGGCGGCGAAAACCCCTCGCACAGGGGCCACCGGGCGCGCTACGGTCCCCGCCCGCCACGAGGGAGGACGCATGCGCGGAATCCACCCCGAAGGCCTGCGCCCGGCCCCCGGCTCCAGCCACGTCACCGTCGTCCCCGCCGGGCCGACCGCCTCCCTCTCGGGGCGGTGCCCACTCGACACGGTGGGGCGTCTCGTCGCCGAGGGCGACGTCCTGGCGCGGACCGATCAGGTCGTCGCGCACGCGCTGCGGGCCCTCGCCGCCGCCGGGGCGGGTCCCGCCGACGTGGTGCGCGCGGTCGTCCACGTACGGACGCAGGAGACGGCGACACTCGGCGCGGTGTGGCAGCGGCTGAGGGACTCGGCGCTCCGCCCCGCGCTCACGAGCGCGGCGACACTCCTCGGCGCCTCGGCGCTCGGCCACCCGGGACAGCTCGTGGAGGTGGACCTGACGGCTGCGCTCCCCGCCGCCTGACCGCCTCGACCGCCGTACGGCACGAAGCGGGCCCTGACCGCCGTACGGCAGGCGCGAGGCGGCTACGGAGCCGCACCGGCAGCGCGCGCCACGGGCCACCCCAGCCGCGTGCCCCCGCCCGCGCGCCACCGCCCCGCTGCCTCCCCGCCCCCCGTCGCCCCCTCAGCGCCGCGTCACCCCGTGCCCGCCCTCCTCGCTTCCCGGGTGTCCGCGCTCACGGGCCAGGACGAGACCGAGCAGGGCGAGCAGCGCGCCCGTACCGCTGAGTACGTGCAGGGCGACTTCGAGCGGGCCGCGTTCGAATGCGACACCGAGCACGAGATTCGCCGCCGCGCACGCGAGCAGCACCCCCCACAGCAGCCCCCTGCGCATGGCCGGTCCTCCTTCCCCCGACGGCCCTCGGGCCGTCCCCGTTCCCGACGCGCGCGGGGAACGAGGCAACCCGGACCCCTTCCCGCGCATCTACAGAGACGCATGTACCCCCGCCGGGTTCCCTGTTCGCACCACGGCACCACTATGAACCGGATGTATACCTCGTGTGTATAGTCATCGCCCGAGACGCGCTCCGCGCCGGGGCACCGCGCCGGCCTGCGCTTTCGTGGTCATGACGGTCGGTCGGGCGCGGTCGCTTCGCCACCCCGCCCGACCGAAGGAAGTACCGCCATGCCCACTGTCCCCCGTCCCGCCCGCCGTCGCGGCCGCGCCAGGATCGCGGCGCTCACCGCGAGCGCCGCGCTCGCGCTGGGCCTGAGCGGCTGCACGAGCCTGCACACGGTGACTCCGGCGAGCGAGCGCGGGCATGCTTCGGCGAAGGTCCTGATGGCCGATCAGCCGGTGGACTGCCGCAAGGCGAAGTGCATCGCGCTCACCTTCGACGCGGGGCCCAGCAAGCACACCCCGCAACTGCTGAAGATCCTCAAGGAGAAGAAGGTCCACGCGACCTTCTTCCTGCTCGGCAAGAACCACATAGAGCGCTACCCGAAACTCGTCACGCGCATCTCCGAGGAGGGCCACGAGGTCGCCGAGCACACGTGGTCGCACCGCAGGCTCACGGATCTCTCCGCGAAGGAGGTGCGCGAGGAGCTGTCGCGCACCCAGAACGCGGTCAAGGACCTGACCGGCAAGGAGCCGACGCTGATGCGCCCGCCGCAGGGGCGCACGAGCGACGAGGTCTCGAAGATATGCAAGGAGTTCGGGATCGCACAGGTGCTGTGGAGCGCGACGGCGAAGGACTACGCGACGTCGGACTCGAAGCTCATAGAGAAGCGCATACTCGACCAGTCCGGGCGCGACGGCGTGATCCTCCTGCACGACCTCTACGACGGGACCGTGCCCGCCGTGCCGCACCTCATCGACGCGCTGCGGGCCAAGGGCTACACCTTCGTGACCGTGCCCGAGCTGATGGCCCCGGGGGCGCCGAAGCCGGGTGAGGTCTACCGGCCCTGACGCCCCGCCACGCGCGGCCCGCTCAGAACTCCTCGTGCGTGTCCGGGTCGCCGCCGAGCCGCCGCTCGGGACGCTCGCCGATGCGGCGCAGGTCCTCGTCGGACAGCTCGAAGCCGAAGACGTCGATGTTCGCGCGCTGGCGCTCCGGGTCGGCGGACTTCGGCACGGGCAGGGCGCCGAGCTGGAGATGCCAGCGCAGTACCGCCTGCGCGGGCGTGACCCCGTGGCGCGCGGCGACCTCGCCGATCGCGGGGTCGTCGAGCAGTTCGCTGCCCCTGCCCAGCGGGCTCCAGCTCTGGGTCACGATCGCCTTCTCGCGGTGGAAGGCGCGCAGCGCGTCCTGCGGGAGCAGCGGGTGCATCTCGATCTGGTTGACCGTGGGCAGTACGCCCGTCTCGGCCTCCAGGCGGCGCACGTGCTCCGGCGTGAAGTTCGAGACGCCGAGCGAGCGGATCAGGCCCTCGTCGCGGAGCTTGATCATGGCGCGCCAGGAGTCCACGTACTTGTCGACGCGGGGCAGCGGCCAGTGGATGAGGTAGAGGTCGACGTACTCGACGCCGAGGCGCCGCCGCGAGGCGTCGAAGGACGCCAGCGTCTCCTCGTAGCCGTGGTCGCGCCCCGGCAGCTTCGTCGTGACGTACAGCTCCTCGCGCGGCAGGCCGCAGGCCGCGATGCCGCGCCCCGTGCCGGTCTCGTTGCGGTAGTTGACCGCCGTGTCGAAGAGGCGGTAGCCGGCGGCGACGGCGGTGCGGACCGCGCGCTCGGCTCCGGCGTCGTCCAGCGGGTACGTGCCCAGGCCGAGCGCGGGCAGGCGGTGGCCGTCGCTCAGGCCGCGCAGCGGGGCGGGGGTCGTCATGGGGCGCAGCTCCTTGTGCCGGGGCCCCGGCCGGGGCCCGTTCCTTTCCTCACGTACCACGTGTCCCTGACGCCACACGCGAACGGGGCCGCTCCCCCGCCGCAGGCGAGTGAGCGGCCCCCCGGGGCGACGCGTCAGCAGACGCTGTCGGTGGGCTTCGGGTTGCCGAGGCCGAAGAGCGGGCGCAGCTTGAGTCCCGCGTACGTGCCGAGGAGCGCGACCGCGCCCCAGATCCAGCCGTGCAGGCTGCCCGAAGCGATACCGGCGAGGTAGGCGCCGATGTTGCAGCCGCCCGCCATGCGCGCGCCGATGCCCATGAGGACACCGCCGAGCACGCCCGCGAGCGCGGTGCGCGCCGGGATCGAGCGGTGCAGGGTCCATACGCCGCCCGCGGCGGCCGCGACACCGGCGCCGATCATGATGCCGAAGTCCGTGAGGCTGTTCTTGTCGGCGAGCAGCGGGCCGTGCAGCTGTGCCGCGTTGCCCGCCTGCTGCCAGTACGCCCACCCCGAGGGGTCGCCACCGAGCAGGTCGGCGATACGGCTGCCCCACAGCGCGAAGGCGCTCGTGACGCCCCAGGCGCCGCCCGAGACGAGGAGCACGCCGGCGCCGAGGACGGCGAGGACGAGGGCGCCCGCCCACAGCGTCCAGGAGCCGCGCAGCACGCGCGCCGCCGTCGTGCGCGCGGACGGCGGCACACCGATGGGCGGCGGGTTGCGGCGCGCCTGGATCCGGCGCGCGACGACGTACACGACGGCGAGGGCGACGAGGGTGACGGCGACGGAGCCGCCCCAGCCGCCGAAGTGGTCCGAGAAGAGGAAGGGATCGGCGGCGGGGAGGTCGCGCCACAGCTCCCACTGCCAGGCGGCGAGCGTCGATCCCGCGATGAATCCGGCGAGTGTGAGGACGATCGTGCTCTGTCCCGAGCCGACCGCGAAGAGGGTCCCCGACGCGCAGGCGCCGCCCAGCTGCATCCCGACGGCGAAGAGGAAAGCGCCGATGAGCAGGCCGAGACCGATGGGACCCGCGCTCGGCGCGGGCGTGGTGCCGAAGAGCCCGGTCCCTGTGCCGATGATGAGCGCGAAGAGTGCCGCGGTGGTGCCGAGAAGGAGGGTGTGGGCGCGCAGTCCCGTGCCGTTGCCGACGGCGATGAGCTGCCGCCAGGCGGAGGTGAAGCCGAAGCGGGAGTGGAAGAGCGCGACGCCGAGGGCGATGCCGAGCAGGAGCAGGACACCGGGCTTGGCGCCGTGCTCGGCCCAGGTCCAGGCGGTGAGCCCGGCGCCGATGACGGCGGCGAGGGCGAGCGGGATCCTGTTGACGGGCGGCAGGGGCTCGGCGGCAGGGGGCGGGGTGCTCGTGGGTACGGGGGCGAGCGGTCCCCTGCGGGTTGCCGGGGTGTCCGCCGTGGGAGCGGGGGCGGTGGTCACGGGGGTGCCTTTCGGGCGGGGATACGGTGCGACGCGGCGGCCCAGGGGGACGGGCGGTTCGCTGGGTGGACGCGACTGTCCGGATGGCGGGACGCGCGGAGGTACAGGGGGAACGGGGGTGCGTCACCGGGTGCGCGTACGGACGGGGCCAGGTGTCAGCGACGACACAGAGCGTCGTCAACGCTCCAGGAAGTGGCGGCGAAGAGCGCCAGGCTGAGAGTGCGTGCCGGTCCGTGCATGCGGACACGATAATCAGACATATGGCCGACGTCGCCCCCTCGTCTCGTCATACGGGACGAAAACCACTGAGGAGTGAGACGAGTCACCGCCGAAACTCGTTCGCCGGGGCCCGGGCCCGGCGGTAGACAGTGCGCGTGACGGACACGAGACACCCGGCGCCCCGCCTGCGCCCCGCGCAGGCGGGGGACGCCCCCTTCCTGGAGCGGATGCTCCTGGAGGCCTTCAACTGGGACCGCCCGCGCTTCACCCGTGCCGCGCTCCTGGCGCTGCCGCCGGCCGCGCACTACGTGAGCGGCTGGCCGCAAGCCGGTGACCTCGGCGTCGTCGCGGAGGACGCGCGGGGGCGCGGGCTGGGGGCCGCGTGGGCGCGCAGCTTCCCGGCCGAGGACCCGGGATACGGGCATGTCGCGCCGCACATCCCGGAGTTGACGCTCGCCGTCGTGCCCGGACAGCGGGGCAGGGGCGTGGGCGGCGCACTGCTCGACGCGCTGGTCCTGGCGGCGGCCGCGGCCGGGTGCGCGGCGCTGAGCCTGAGCGTCGAGGACGGCAACAGGGCGCGGCGGCTCTACGAGGGGCGCGGCTTCGTGCGCGTGGGACGCGAGGGGGACGCGGACACGCTGCTGCTCCGGCTCAGATCCGCCAGCCGCGCAGCCGTTCCGCCACCGCGTACAGGTCCGCGCGGTCCGCGCTGATCTCCTTGATCAGCTCGGAGAGTGCCCCGTAGGGCGGGTCTATGCCCTCGCCGCACTGGCCCATGTACTGGGCGGCGACCTGTGCCGCGTACAGGGAGTTGCGGTGCGGAAGGGGTTCGAGGCGGACGATCGTGTGGAGGAGCGCGGCGGCGCGCCAGGCCGCGTCGGGGTCGGAGGCGGCGAGGGTCGGCATGGTGGTGCGGTGCCGTGAGACGGCGGCGACGAGCGCCGAGTAGTCGGCGACGGAGACGTCCTCGGGCACGGCCTGCTCCTGGACGTCGAGGAGCCAGGCCACATCCACGAACAGGGCCATCAGGCGACGCTCTTCCCTCCGCCGTGGCCGTGCCCGCGGGCCTGCGCGCCACTGTGGCCGGACGCGCGTCGCCGCGGGGGTATCTCGGTGGGAAAGGCCGCGTCGAACTCCTCACGCAGCCGGTCGCCCCAGTCCAGCGCGCCCGAGACGAACTGCCTGCGCTGGTGCTCCCGCACGCCGAGGTCGTGCAGATACTGCTTGAGGCTCTTGCCCTCGGCCGCCGCCGCGGCCCTGACGCCTTCCAGCTCCTCTTCGGTGAAGGACACGTTGAGTGACGGCATGCGGGCCAGGGTACCTAGCCGGTACCAGCCCGTGAAGGGTAATCGGGCGTCAAGTGACCGAAGGCACGGACAAGTTCGGTGCTGACGTGGTGGTATTCCGGTCATGACGGCAGACAAGTCGACGGATGCGGCCGCTGACGGGGCGACAGACCGGGCGCGGGGCGAGCTGATCGGTTCCGGGCGCAGCGCCGACGTGTACGCGCTCGGCGAGGAGTGGGTGGTGCGCAGGTACCGCTCGGCGCGGGACACCGCGGCGGAGGCGGAGGTGATGCGCCGTATCGCCTCCTACGGCTATCCGCTCCCCGCCCTGCGCCCGGGCCCCTTCGCCGTCGACGAGATGGTCGTGGCGCGGATCGCGGGGCCGACGCTCGCGCAGTCGCTCGCGGCCGGGGACACCGGCACGGCGGAGGGCGCCGCGCTGCTCGCCGGTCTCCTGCGGCGGCTGCACCGCGTGCCCGCCCCCGCCGACGCGCCCGCCGGGCACCGCTTGCTCCATCTCGACCTGCACCCCGAGAACGTGCTGCTCTCCCCGGCGGGGCCGGTCGTCATCGACTGGGAGTCGGCGGCGGTGGGGCCGCCGGGGCTCGACTGGGCGTCGAGCGCGCTGATCCTCGCCGAGGCGGCGCTGCGGCTCGACGTCCCCGCGCTCGTCGAGCTGTTCCTGCCCGAGTTCCTGGCGCTCGCGCCGCCCGAGCTGGGCACGTACCTGACGGCGGCCAGGGAGCGGCGCGAGGCGATACCGGGGCTCACGGCCGGGGAACGCGCGCTCCCCGCGCGGGCTTTCGCGCTCCTCCCCCCGCTCTGGGAGCGCTCGCGTGCTCGCTACGATGCCCGACGGCAGCCGTAGACCGACCGACGCCCCCAAGACCGTAGGAGAGCCGGTTCGTGCGAGACATCGCCGTCTTCAGTGGTAGTGCCCATCCCGAACTCGCGGCGGAGGTGTGCCGGCACCTGGAAGTGCCGCTCTCGCCCGCGCGGATCAACCGCTTCGCCAACGACTGCCTGGAGGTGCAGCTGGCGGCGAACTGCCGGGAGCGGGACGTGTTCCTGATCCAGCCGCTCGTCGCGCCCGTGCAGGAGCACCTCGTCGAACTGCTCATGATGTGCGACGCGGCGCGCGGGGCTTCGGCGGGCCGCATCACCGTCGTCATGCCGCACTACTCCTACGCCCGATCCGACAAGAAGGACATGCCGCGCATCTCGCTGGGCGGGCGGCTCGTCGCCGACCTCCTCGTGACGGCGGGCGCGAGCAGGGTCCTCGCGCTGACCCTGCACTCGCCGCAGGTGCACGGCTTCTTCTCGGTCCCCGTCGACCACCTGCACGCGCTGCGCGAACTCGCGACGCACTTCCGCAAGCTGGACCTGTCGAACACGACGGTGGTCTCGCCCGACCTCGGCAACGCGAAGGAGGCCGCGGCCTTCGCGCGGCTCCTCGGGACGCGGGTCGCGGCGGGCGCCAAGCAGCGCTTCGAGGACGACAAGGTGTCGATCAGCGCGGTCATCGGGGATGTCGCCGACCGGGACGTCATCGTCCTGGACGACGAGATCGCGAAGGGCAGCACGGTTCTCGAACTCCTCGACCGGCTGCGGGAGCTGGGGGCGCGTTCGGTACGGGTCGCGTGTACGCACGGGCTCTTCGCCTCGGGCGCGCTCAAGCGGCTGAGCGAGCAGCCCGAGGTCCTGGAGATCGTCTGCACCAATTCGGTGCCGGTCCCCGAGGCCGAGCGCACCGAGAAGCTGACGGTGCTCTCGGTGGCGCCCGCGCTCGCCGAGGCGGTGCGGCGCATCCACAACGGCGAGTCGGTGAGCGCGCTCTTCGACGGGCTGTAGGAGTCGTCCGGCGGCGTGACCGCCTCCAACGTCCCAGGTCGCGGCCGGTCACGGGTGGTGGCGCGGGATGCTCCGTACGGGGGACGGGGCGAAACCAGGACGGCGCTGAGCTGTTGTGCAGCGTGCCCCGCCCACGGGGCGCCGGCCGTCCCGGGCCCCCGTGTCCGCCGGGTGGTCACGCAGTCCGACTCATCAGGAGCACGTTTCATGAAGAAGTACCTCGCCGCCGCCGCGATGTCCGCGTCCGTCGCCGGTGTCGCGATGGCCGCGGCCCCCGCGATGGCGCTCGCCGACGACGGCGGCACCACCTCGGTGAGCGGCAACGGCGCCGCGGACGCGTTCGGCAACGCGACCACGCTCGGCGACCAGAGCCCGCAGGCCAGCCTCGTGAGCGACAGCCTCAACAAGCTGTGCCTGGGCGTGCCGGTCAAGGCCAACGCCGGCTCGCTCGTGGGTCTCCTCGTGCCGGTCGCCGTGCAGGACGTCAACGTCCTGTCCTCGCCGCAGAACCAGCAGTGCGCGGAGAACTCCACGCAGGCGAAGGGCGACGAGCCCCTGTCGCACCTCGTGGAGGACATCCCGGTCCTGTCCGCGAACGGCGTGCGCAACGGCTGACCGCCCGCGGGGCCCGGTGGCCGGCCCCTTCCGTACGGCGTACGTACGGAAGGGGCCGGCCACCGGCGTGTTCAGGCTCCGGCGCGCGCGGCGAGCCGTGCCCGCTGGGGTTCCACGACGTAGCGCGGGTCCTCGGTCGAGGCGACCCCGGCGGCGAAGACGCCGAAGCGGGTGCAGGCGGAACCCGCGAGGAGCGCGAGCCCGCCGAGCGCGGTCCCCGTCCGGCCCAGGCGCGGCCCGGCGAGCGCGGCGGCGGCGCCCGCGACGGTGAGCACGCGGGCGGAGCGCAGCAGGGCGCCCCCGCGTCCCTCGCGCCAGGTCTCGGCGACGGGTTCACCGAGGGCACGCTCCGCGCCCCGGCTCGCGAGGAGGTCCCCCGCGGCGGCGAGCGCCGCGGCGCAGCGCGCGGGACCGTGCTCGCGCGGGGGGCCGAGGACGAGGGCGGCGCCGGATGCGGCGGCGGTCGCCGAAGCGGCGAAGAGGTACGGGAGTTCGCGGTGGACGCCGTGCCAGGCCGGTACGGCCGTGTCGGCGGCGAGCACGGCGGTGTACGTGGCGAGGGCCGACCCGGTGAGCGCGGAGCCGGCCGTCGCCGCGGTGCCGAGGCGCGGCAGACGCCCGGAGACGGCGGTGAGCGCGGCGAGACCGGCGAAGGACCCGTAGCCGCTGAGGAGCCAGGAGCCGACGCTCATCGGCGAAGTGGGCTTGAGGACGCGCAGCATGTTGACGAAGCGGTCGGGCCGGCCGAGGTCGTGCACGAGGGCGGCCGCAGAGAGGCCGACGGCGCCGAGCGAGGAGACCTTCAGCGCGCGTGCCGTCGTGTGCCGCCCGGTGAGGTGGGCCCCGGCGGCGAGCACGGACCCGGCGCCCGCGAGGCCGCCGAGGAAGAAGTACCCGGCGATGTCGCTCGCGGCCCAGGAGGGTTTCTTGAGGATCGGGCGGCCGTAGTACGAGGTGAACTCGGCGCGCGGGACGAGGAGTCGTTCGCCGCGTTTGCCTTTGCTGCGCCGGGGGCGCTCCGGCCCGGTCTCGGCGGGGGCGGTCATCGGCGGGCCTTTCGCAGGGCGCTGAGGGCGGCGGGCAGGAGGTGGGCCGTGGTCATCGTGGTGAGCAGGCCGAGCGCGGCGAGCCCCGCGTGTTTCCACATCGCGGGCAGGTCTCGGGTCGTGACGACCGGGTCGGGCGGGAGTCCGTAGACCTCGGGTTCGTCGAGGAGGAGGAAGAAGGCGCCGTCGCCGCCGACGCCGTCGTCCGGCGCGTGGCCGTAGAGGCGGGCATCGGTGACGCCTGCCTCGTGCAGCTGGTCGACCCGGAGGGCGGCGCGTTCGCGGAGTTCGTCGAGCGGCCCGAACTGGATGGACTCGGTGGGGCACGCCTTGGCGCAGGCGGGTTCCTGTCCGGCGCCGAGCCGGTCGTAGCACATCGTGCACTTGAAGGCGCGGCCGTCGCCCTCGCGCTGCTCGATGACGCCGTAGGGGCAGGCGCTGACGCAGTAGCCGCAGCCGTTGCAGATGTCCTGCTGGACGACGACGGTGCCGAACTCGGTGCGGAAGAGTGAGCCGGTCGGGCAGACGTCGAGGCAGGCGGCGTGCGTGCAGTGCTTGCAGACGTCCGAGGACATGAGCCAGCGCACGCCCTGGTCGGGCAGGCCCTGTCCGGGGTCGGCGAGCGGGAGGCTCGTGCGGTCGCCCGGGCCCGGCGGCTCGGTGACCTCGACGGGGCGGGCCTGTTCGACGAAGGCGACGTGCCGCCAGGCCGAGGCACCGAGGTCCAGGGTGTTGTCGTAGGACATGGCGCTCAGGCTGAGTCCGTCCTCGGGGACGGTGTTCCACTCCTTGCACGCCACTTCGCAGGCCTTGCAGCCGATGCACACGGAGGTGTCGGTGAAGAAACCGACGCGGGCCGGATGTTCCTCGTAGCCCGCGTCGCCCGCCGGATCGGGTTCGGGTCCGGAGAGCAGGCGGTGCGCGGTCGTGTCGGTCATCGGGTCTCCTCGGCGTGCGGGCGCTCGGTCCCCGTGCGCGCCGTGATGCCGGCGCGGCGGCGGTAGTCGGCGACGAGGGCGGGCAGGTCCGGCCCCCGGGGGCGACGACCCGGCCGGATGTCGGCGGTGAGGGCCTTGTCCTCCTGGATGTGCGCGTCGGCGTCGAGGCTGATCGCCATGAGTTCGTTGGCCGCGTCGCCCGTGACGACGCCGTTGGGGCCCCAGTGGAAGGGCATCCCGATCTGGTGGACCGTACGGCCGTGCACGACCAGGGGTCTCATGCGGTCCGTGACGAGGACGCGGGCCTCGATCGCGTTGCGGGCGGTGATGAGGGTCGCCCAGCCGCCGTGCGTGAGACCGCGCTCCCGCGCGAGCTGCGGCGAGAGTTCGCAGAAGAACTCCGGTTGCAGTTCGGCGAGGTACGGGGACCAGCGGCTCATGCCGCCCGCCGTGAAGTGCTCGGTGAGGCGGTGGGTCGTGAGGATGTACGGGTAGACGTCGCTGCCGGGTTCCTCGCCGCTCGGGTGGTAGCGGTTGCCCTCGTGCGAGAAGACCTTGCGGGCGGGGGCGCGCGACGCGGCCCCGTACAGGGGGTTGCGGAACGGCGAGTCCTGGGGCTCGTAGTGCGCGGGCAAGGGCCCGTCGTCGAGTCCGGCGGGGGCGTAGAGCCAGCCCTTGCCGTCGGCCTGCATGATGAACGGATCGTCACCGCGCAGCGCTGCGACGCCCGCGGCGTCGTCGGGCGGTACGTGCCCGGGGGCGAGGCGCGCGGGGAAGTCGGGCACGTCGTCACCGGTCCACTCACCGGCGTCGCCGTCCCACCACACGTACTTCTTGCGCGCGCTCCACGGCGTGCCGTCCGGTGCGGCCGAGGCGCGGTTGTAGAGCATGCGGCGGTTGGCGGGCCAGGCCCAGGCCCACTCCCCCGCCACCGGGCCCTGCTCCGCGGCGGGCGGGCGGCGCGCGGCCTGGTTGACGCCGTCCGCGTAGATCCCGCAGTAGATCCAGCAGCCGCAGGAGGTCGAGCCGTCCTCCTTGAGCTGGGTGTACGCGGAGAGGGGACCGCCGCCGCGTACCTTGCCGTTGATCTCGGCGAGCACCGCTTCGGCGACCGGTTCCTTGAGCGGGCCTTCGACGGGGTAGTCCCACGTGACGTCCTGGACCGCCTTGTCGCGCGGGTCCGTGGAGGCGGCGAGGCGTTCCTTGACGCGGCGGCCGAGGTGGTACATGAACCACAGGTCGCTGCGGGCCTCGCCCTCGGGCTCGACGGCGGCGTGCCGCCACTGCACCCAGCGGTTGGTGTTGGTGAAGGACCCCGACTTCTCGGTGTGCGCGGCGGCGGGGAAGAAGAAGACCTCGGTGGGGATCTGCTCGGTGCGCAGTTCCCCGGTCTCGATCTCGGGCCCGTCCTGCCACCAGGTCGCCGATTCGATGAGGCTGAAGTCGCGGACGACGAGCCAGTCGAGCTTCGCCATGCCGAGGCGTTGCAGGCGGGTGTTGGCGGAGCCCACCGCGGGGTTCTCGCCCATGAGGAAGTAGCCCTTGCAGGTGCCGTCGAGTTGCGCCATGACGGTCTCGTAGGTGTTGTGCGCGCCGGTGAGCCGGGGCAGGTGGCCGAAGCACCAGTCGTTCTCCTCGCTCGCCGCCTCGCCGAACCAGGCGGTGAGGAGGCTGACCATGTAGGCGCGCATGTCGGCCCAGTAGCCCTTGTCGGTGCGGGTCGCGTCGATGAACGTGTCGAGCGTCTGGTGCGCGTGGGCGTGCGGCATGGGCAGGTAGCCGGGGAGGAGGTTGAAGAGTGTCGGGATGTCGCTGGAGCCCTGGATGGAGGCGTGGCCGCGCAGCGCCATGATGCCGCCGCCTGGGCGGCCGATGTTGCCGAGGAGGAGCTGGAGGATGCTGGCGGCACGGATGTACTGGGAGCCGACCGTGTGCTGGGTCCAGCCGACCGCGTAGCAGAAGGCGGTGGTGCGCTCGGGACCCGAGTTGCTCGTGACGGCCTCGCACAGGGCGTCGAAGAGGGCGCGCGGGATGCCGCACGTCTCCTCCACGAGTGCGGGCGTGTAGCGGGCGAAGTGCCGTTTGAGCACCTGGTAGACGCAGCGCGGGTGCTGGAGGGTCTCGTCGCGCGGCGGGACCCCTGGGGACTGCGCGCCGCCGGAGCCGTGCGCCTCGGAGCCCGCGTACTCGCGTGCCCGTTCCTCGTACAGCTCGTCGGGGTCGCCGGTCGGGGCCTGCACGTCGACGCCCTCGTACTGCCAGCTGAGCGGGTCGTAGCGTCCGGTGTCCGGGTCGTAGCCGGAGAAGAGGCCGTCGAGGTCCTCGGTGTCGCGGAAGTCCTCGCCCACGAGGCTCGCGGCGTTGGTGTAGTGGACGACGTACTCGCGGAAGTCTTTCTCCTCGGTGAGCACGTGGTTGATGAGGGCACCGAGGAGCACGATGTCGGTCCCGGCGCGCAGCGGGACATGGGTGTCGGCGAGGGCGCTCGTGCGGCTGAAACGCGGGTCGACGTGGATGACCCTGGCGCCGCGCTTCTTCGCCTCCATGACCCACTGGAAGCCGACGGGGTGGGCCTCGGCGAAGTTGGAGCCCTGGATGATGATGCAGTCGCTGTGCCGCAGGTCCTGGAGGAACGTCGTCGCGCCGCCGCGCCCGAAGGAGGTGCCGAGCCCGGAGACGGTGGAGCTGTGGCACACGCGGGCCTGGTTCTCGACCTGCACGACACCGAGGGCCGTGAGGAACTTCTTGATGAGGTAGTTCTCCTCGTTGTCGAGCGTCGCGCCGCCGAGGCTCGCGATGCCCATCGTGCGCGCGGTGCGCACCCCGTCGCGCTCCCACTCCCAGGTCTCGGCGCGGGTGCGGATCACGCGTTCGGCGACCATGTCCATCGCCGTCTCCAGGTCGAGCCGCTCCCAGTCGGTGCCGTACGGCCTGCGGTAGAGGACCTCGTGGCGGCGTGCCGGGCCCGTCGTCAGCTGGAGCGAGGCGGAGCCCTTGGGGCACAGGCGGCCGCGGCTGACGGGCGACGCGGGGTCGCCCTCGATCTGCACGACCTTCTCGTCCTTGACGTACACCTGCTGGCCGCAGCCGACGGCGCAGTACGGGCACACGGAGCCGACGACGCGGTCCGCGCTCGCGGTACGGGGGCGCAGCCCGTCGGTCACGGGCGAGCGTGCGGCGTGCCCGCGGCCGAGCGGGTCGGTCCCGGTGAGCTGCCGGTAGACCGGCCAGTCGGTGATCCAGGTGCGCAGGCCCATCGCGTACTCCCGTGACGGCGGCTCCGGCCGGGGCCGGACGGTTCCCCTCCCGACGATCCCCGCGAGCGCGGGCTCCGGCGAGCGGGCGGGCCCCGGGCGGGTGGCGGGGCACGGGCCCGGGGCGCCCCGAGCGGGGGGCCGGGTACCCGTCACGGGCGCCGCGCGTCGCGCGCGGGGGGAATTCGTCGCGCGTGCACGGATTCCGGCGGTCGTTAGGCTGACCGGGTGGGGCTCCGGGGCGGGGCCGCCGGGCGGCGCGCGAGGGCCGGAAGGACGGGATGGCGAAGGAAGCGGAGGGTCTGGCGGGGGCGGTCGCCGTGGAGGTGCGGGCGAGCGGGGGGCGGGCGGCGCGGGGCGCGGAGGTACGGGCGTACGCGGCGGACGTGCGGGCCGCCGCGCTGCGTCCGCTCGCGTTCCTGGGCTCGGCGCGGCCGTGGTGGTGTCTGCTCTTCGTGCTCACGGGGCTCGCGCTGCTCGTGACCGCCGTTCCCGGGGTGCCCGCCGCGCGCTTCGAGGCCCGGAGGCTGCGCCTGCTCGGCGGCGCGGTCCCGGCGCGCCCGGCGCGCGTACGGCGCGGGGTCCGCGCGCTCGGCGAGGCCGTGACGTGGCGTTGGTGCGGCTACGCGCTCGCCCTCGGTGTGCTCGACGCGGCGGTGGCACTCGGGCTGCTCACGCTGCTCGGCTTCGCCGTCGTGCTCCTCCTGACGCCGCTCGTCGTGGGCGCGCTCGCCCCCGAGCCGGTGATGATCATCCCGGGGCGGGCGGTGCCCGGCCCCTGGGCCGGGCTGTGGTTCACGGGCGCGGGGCTCGTCTCCCTGGTCCTCCTGGCCTGGCTGTGTGTGCTCCTCGCCGCCGCACGGGCGCGGCTCGCCCGCGCGATGCTCGCCCCGCGCGCGGGCGAGCGGGTCATCGAGCTGACCCGCTCGCGGGCCAGGCTCGCCGACGCCTTCGAGGCAGAGCGCCGCCGCATCGAGCGGGATCTGCACGACGGGGCGCAGCAGCAGCTCGTGGCCCTGACGATGACGCTCGGTCTGGCGCGCATGGAGCTGGGCGACGACGAGGCCCCGGGTGCCGCGCTCGTGGAGCGGGCGCGGGGCGAGGCGCGGCGGGCGCTGGAGCAGTTGCGCGAGCTGGTGCGCGGCATCCATCCGCAGGTGCTCACGGATCACGGCCTCGCGGCCGCCGTCGACGAGGTGGCGCGGCGCGGGCCGCTGCCGGTACAGGTCGATATCGCGCTGCCGCACCGCCTGCCCGCGCGGGTCGAGTCGACGGCGTACTTCACGATCACGGAGACGCTGACGAACGCGGTGCGGCACAGCGGCGGTACGCGGGTCCTGGTGAGCGCCCGGCTGCGGGGCGGGCGGCTCGTGCTGCGGGTGCGGGACGACGGCCGCGGTGGTGCCGATCCGGCCGCGGGCAGCGGGCTGCTCGGGCTCGCGGAGAGACTCGCCGTCCTGGACGGACGTCTTGAGGTGTCGAGCCCGAAGGGCGGGCCGACGGAGGTACGGGTGGAGGTGCCGTGCGAGGAGTAGCGGTGGGGGCGTCGTGCGCGTAGTGCTCGCGGAGGACGCGGTGTTGTTGCGGGCGGGGCTCGTGGAGCTGCTCGAACGGGCCGGGCACGAGGTGGTCGCCGCGGTCGGCGAGGCCGAGACGCTGCGGCAGGCGGTGGAGCGGGAGCGCCCTGACATCGTGGTGACGGATGTGCGGATGCCGCCGGGCTTCAAGGACGAGGGGCTGCGCGCGGCGCTCGCGCTGCGTGCCACGTGCCCGCGGCTGCCGGTTCTCGTCCTGTCGCAGTACGTCGCGTCGGCGTACGCGACGCGGCTCGTCCTGGAGAGCCCGCGGGGCGGTGGCCTCGGCTACCTCCTGAAGGACCGCGTGGGCGAGGTCGCCGAGTTCCTGGACGCGCTGCGGCGGGTGGGGGCCGGTGAGACGGTCATCGACCCGGAGGTGGTCCGGGTCCTGCTCGGCCACCGCGCGGCGGCGCACCCGCTCGGCAGGCTGACCCCGCGCGAACGGGAGGTCCTGGCGCGCATGGCGGAGGGCGGGACGAACCAGTCGATCGCGAAGACCTTGGGCGTGACCGAGGCGGCGGTCGTCAAGCACGCGAGCAACATCTTCATGAAGCTCGGCCTCGACCCGGCCGAGGGCAACCGCAGGGTCCTCGCGGTCCTGGCCCACCTGCGGGCGCAGGCGTGAGGAAAGGCGCCGTCCCGCGGTAGGCGAAACCCCACCACAGGACTCCGCTTACCGCCCGTGACCTGGTCCTTTCCTCCTCCTGGAATGGAGGGATGAGTCTTCGGGAACTTCGGGGGTTTCGGGAACGTGACGGGGTATCGGGCCGCGCGTGGAGCGCGCTGCTCCTCGCGTGCTGCGTCTTCGCGCTGGGTCTGTGCGCGGTGAGCGCGCTGGCCCCGCACCGGGTGTGGGGCGGCTGCGCCGCCGCGGGGTACGCGCTCGCCGCGTGCTGCGCGGGGGCGGGGCGTGGGCGGTGGGCCGTGCGGTGCGCGGTGGGCGGCGCGCTCGTGGTGCCAGGGGTGTACCTGCTCGTGCGCGGGGCGGGGCAGAGCGAGGTGTTCGTCCTGGAACGGGCCGCGCACCACCTCGTCCATGCGGGCACCCCGTACGAGAGCGCGCCGGAGGGGGTGACGGAATACACCCCGTACCTCCCCGGGGCCGCGCTCCTCGGTCTCCCCTCGCTCGTGCTGCCCGGGCCGCTGGGGGACGCGCGGGTGTGGTGCGCGGTGGTGTTCCTCGGCTGTCTGGGGGCGGCGCGCCCCCCGGAAGGTGCGCGGGGGTACGGGCGTGGTCTCGCCCTGTTGTGCGCGGCGCCGCCCTTCGCGCTCCCCTGTGTGGTGAGCGGCGTCGACCTGCCGGTGGCGGGGGTGTGCGTCCTGGGGCTCGCGCTCGCGGGGCGGGGA
This sequence comes from Streptomyces sp. P6-2-1, assembly GCF_050613165.1. NCBI lineage: Bacteria > Bacillati > Actinomycetota > Actinomycetes > Kitasatosporales > Streptomycetaceae > Streptomyces > Streptomyces sp. P6-2-1. Next base: position 171,746 of record NZ_CP192513.1, read on the forward strand.
CGGGCGGGCCGGGCGGGAGTGGTGCTCGGCCTCGGGTGCGCGGTGAAGTGGACGGTGTGCCCTGCGCTCGCCGTCGCGGCCGCGCTGCTCGTGGGGCGCGCCCGTACCCGTAGGGCCCGGCCCCGTACCGCCGCGCCCGCCCTCGCCGCCCTCGCGCTCGGTGCCTGCGTGGCCCTCGCCGTCCTCGTCCTGCCGTGGGTCCTCGTGAGTCCGGGGGTGCTCGTGGAGCAGGTCTTCGCCTTCCCCTCGGGCCACGGGCGGCTCGCGACCCCGGCGGCGAGCCCGCTGCCCGGTCAGCTCCTCGCGGGGCTCGGTCCCGCCGGGTGGTGGTGCGCCCTGGTCGCGCTGCTGCTCGCGGCGTGCGGGGTGGGGTGGTGGCTGGTGCGCAGGCCGCCGCGTACGGCGGGCGCGGCCGCGGTACGGCTCGCGGTGGGGCTGTCGGCCGCCTTCGCGTGCGCGCCCGCCTCGCGGTTCGGCTACTTCGTCGTGCCCTTCGCGCTGTCCTGCTGGGCACCGCTCGTGTCCGGGCGTCCTACGCAGAGCGGGACGGTACGGGACGGGACGGACGTATCACGAGGTGGGAGGGACCTTGCTGGGCCCACCGGTCACAGGACGGGAACGGCGACCCCATAGAGTGCCCGTCATGACGGAGGGGATACGCACCGCCCCCGGCGGTGTGCAGGCTCGGGGGCGGCACAAGAAAAAGAGCGGACTCGCACGCTCCTCGCTGCTCATGGCGGCCGGCACGATGGCCTCGCGGGCGACGGGACTGATCCGGCAGGTGCTCCAGGGGGTCGCACTCGGCACCGGGTTGCTCGCGAGCACGTACAACACGGCGAACACGGTTCCCACGAGCCTGTACACGCTGCTCATCGGCGGGGCGCTCAACGCGGTGCTCGTGCCGCAGCTCGTCCGTGCCAGGATGCGCGACTCCGACGGTGGTCTCGCCTACGAGCAGCGGCTCGTCACGCTCGTCCTGGTGGTGCTCGGCATCGGCTCGCTCGCGGCCGTGCTCGCCGCACCGCAGATCGTCAGCGTGTACCTGCCCGACACCCCTGACCAGCACGAGGCGTACCAGCTGACGGTGACGTTCGCGCGGTACCTGCTGCCGCAGATCTTCTTCTACGGGCTGTACGCGATCTACGGGCAGGTGCTCAACGCGCGCGAACGCTTCGGCGCGATGATGTGGACCCCCGTCCTCAACAACTTCGTCCTCATCGCGATGTTCGGCGGCTACCTGACACTGCTCACGGTCCCTTCGGACGTCGCGGGCGTGACGGCGCTGCACGTGCGCTGGCTCGGGATCGGCACGACGGGCGCGCTCGCGCTCCAGGCGCTCGCGCTCATCCCCTTCGCGCGCGCCGCCGGTTTCCGTTTCCGCCCGCGCTTCGACTGGCGCGGTACGGGGCTCGGTCCCTCGCTCGCCGCGGCGCGCTGGACGCTGCTGTTCGTGCTCGCGAACCTGACGGCGATGACGGTCGTGACGCACTACGCGAACCTCGTCGACACGCAGGCGCCGGACGCGGGCGCGGGGTACTCGGCGTACTCGTACGCGCAGACGATCTGGATTCTGCCGCAGTCACTCGTGACGGTGTCCGTGGTGACGGCGCTGCTGCCGCGGCTGAGCCGCGCGGCCGCCGCGGGTGAGCTGCGGCAGCTGCGCGGGGACCTCGCGCGGGCGCTGCGCATGACGAACGCCTTCATCGTGCCCGCCGCCTTCCTCTTCGCGGCGCTGGGCCCGGAGATCGCGGTCCTGCTCTTCCAGCACGGCGCGGTGAAGACGACGGTGCCGCTCGGCCAGATGCTCCAGGTGCTCGGGCCCGGGCTCATCCCGTTCTCGATGCAGTTCGTGCTCCTGCGCGGCTTCTACGCCTTCGAGGACACGCGGACGCCGTTCTTCATGGCCGCGCTCATCGCCGCGGTGAACATCGTGCTCGCCTACGCGTGCCACCTGCTGCTCCCGACGAAGTCGGCGGTCGTCGGGATGGCGGCGGCGTACGGCGTGAGCTACCTCGTGGGGCTCGTGGTCACGACGAAGCTGCTGCGCAAGAAGACCCGCAGACGGCTCGGCGGGAAGCTCGTCTCGGCACACCTGCGGCTCTTCGTCGCCTCGGGCGCCGCCGCGGTCGCCGCCGCCGTCGTCGTACGGGTCGCCGAGCGGCCCGGCACGATGGGCCTCGCGCTCGCCCTGGTGGCGGCGCTGCTCGTGGCCGGGATCGTGTACCTGCTCCTCGCGCGGGTCCTGGGCATCCGCGAGCTGGACCGCTTCACGCGCAGGAAGGCCGCCTAGGACGGCAGTTCGGCGCGTGGCTTAGGCTCGCGCGCATGACTGCTGACGCCGCGCCCGCTCCCGTACTCCCCCGCTACCAGGACGTCGTGGCCGCCGCAGCCCGGATCTCGGGTGTCGCGCACCGCACCCCTGTGCTGCGCTCGCGGCTGCTCGACGCGCGCACGGGTGCGGAGGTGCACTTCAAGTGCGAGAACTTCCAGCGCATGGGTGCCTTCAAGTTCCGCGGCGCCTACCACGCGATGTCCCGGCTCGACGCGGAGCAGCGGGCCGCGGGCGTCGTCGCGTACTCCTCGGGCAATCACGCGCAGGCGGTCGCCCTGGCGGCGCGGCTGCTCGGCATCGAGGCGACGATCGTGATGCCCGAGGACGCCCCCGAAAGCAAGCTCGCGGCGACCCGCGGCTACGGCGGCAAGGTGGTGCTCTACGACAGGTACGCGGGCGACCCGGCGCCGATCGCCGCGGATCTCGCGGCACGTCACGGGCTCACGTTCGTGCCGCCGTTCGACCACCCCGACATCATCGCGGGCGCGGGTACGGCGGCCCTGGAGCTGTTCGCCGAGACGGGGCCGCTCGACGCGCTGTTCGTGCCGCTCGGCGGGGGCGGGCTGCTCGCGGGAACGGGGCTCGTGGCGCGCGAGGTGGCCCCGGAGTGCGCGCTGTTCGGCGTGGAGCCGGAGGCCGGGGACGACGGCAGGCAGTCCCTCGCGCGCGGCGAGATCGTGACGATCGACCCGCCGCGCACGCTCGCTGACGGCGCCCAGACCCTCGCGCTCGGCGCGCTCACGTTCCCGCTCGTCAAGGAGGCCGTCACGGACATCCTCACGGCCCCCGACGAGGCGCTCGCACCCTGCATGCGGGATCTGGCCACGTACCTCAAGCTCGTCGTCGAACCGACGGGCGTGCTGGGGCTGGCCGCGCTGTACGCGGACGCCGAGCGGTGGCGGGGGAAGCGCGTCGGGGTCATGGTGAGCGGCGGGAACGTGGACCTGGAGCGGTACGCCGGTCTGCTCGCCGGGACGCGTACGTCGTAGCCTCGGGGGCGCGGCCGTGCCACCGGGCACGCGCGCTTCCGAGGAAAGGCCAGGAATGACGACGCAGGTGCAGACGCCGGGGGACACCGGTGACGACGGGGCGACAGCGGGCCTCCCGACGTTCGCCGACTTCGCGCTCGACCCGGAGGTGCGGCACCTCAACCACGGTTCCTTCGGTACCGTGCCGCGCCCCGTGCTCGCCCGTCTCGCCGTGCTGCGCGCCGAGATGGAGAGCAATCCGGACGCGTGGTGGCGGACGCTGACCGAACGGATCGCGGCCGCGCGCGCCGAGGTGGCCGGCTTCCTGCGTACGGCGCCCGACTCGCTCGCCTTCGTGCCGAACGCGAGCGCGGGCGCGAGCACGGTCCTTGCCTCGCTGCGCTTCCCGCGCGGCGCGCGCATCCTCATGACGGACCACACCTACGGCGCGGTCGCGATGGGCGTGCGCCGCATAGCCGCGCTGCACGGCGCCGTCGTGGACACGCTGCACGTGCCGCTCGACGCGTCCGCCGAGCACATCAGGTCGCTCTTCGCGGGGAAGCTCGCCTCGGGTGCCCCGGTGGCGCTCGTCGTCGTGGACCAGATCACCTCACCGACCGCCCGGCTCCTCCCGCTCCCCGGGATCGTCGCCGAGGCGCACGCGGCGGGGGCACGCGTCCTGGTCGACGGGGCACACGCCCCGGGGCTGCTCGCCGACCCGCTGCGGCACGCCTCCGGGGCCGATTACTGGACGGGCAACCTGCACAAGTGGGTGTGCGGGCCGCGCGGCACCGCCGTGCTCGTGGCCCGTGCGGCGGTGGCGCAGGAGCTGGTGCCGCTCGTGAACTCGTGGGGTGCCCCCTACCCGTTCCCGCGCAGCTTCGACGAGCAGGGCACGCAGGACGTGACCGGCTGGCTCGCGGTGCCGGACTCGCTCGCGTTCTTCGCCGGGCGCGGGGGCTGGGACGCGGCGCGCGAGGCGATGAACCGCACGGTCACGGCGGCGCAGGCGCTCCTCGCCGAAGCGCTGCACGCCGACCTCTCGGGCGTCCGTGCGAACGAGGCGCCCGCGATGCGCCTGGTGCCCCTCTCGCCCGTGCACGCGACCGACCCCGACCGCGCGGCGGCGCTCCAGCGCCGCGTCGCCGAGGAACTGCGCTGCGAGGTGTCGATCACGTCGTGGGACGGGCGCGGTTTCCTGCGGCTGTCGGCGCACGTCTACAACCGTCCCGAGGAGTACGCGTACCTCGCGGAGCGGCTGCCCGCGCTGCTCGCCTCCGCGGAGCGCGAGGCGGGCTGAAGGGGGCTGGGCGGCTCGGGCGTTGAGCGGCTTGAGGGCCGAGGCGCCGGGGGGGGTGGAACCGCGTCGGGGCGCGGGCGGTCTCGGCTCACCGCTCCCGCCGGGGCGGGTACCCGGGCGCCCGTCCCACTTCCTTGCGCCGCCCGCCCCCGTCGACCCGCGCCGCCCGCCCGGCGACGTGCCGTACGGCCGCGCTCGTCTCGCCGGCCCGCAGGGAGCGCAGGGCGAGGAGGAGGACGCCGATGTCGTCGAGGTAGACGGGGTCGGGGACGAGGTCGGTGGGGAGGACGAGGTAGAGCAGGGCGCCCCAGAAGACCCAGCGCTTGCCCGCGGGCAGCCCGGCGGCGCGCAGCGTCCTGCGGGTGCGCACGAGGCGCACCGCGAGGACGAGGGCGAAGGCGAGCACGGCGGCGGCGACCACGCCGAGCACGATCAGCAGGTCCCGTGTGTCGTCACTCATGCGAGGCTCCCTGCCCGCCGCGCGGGGACCCGCGCCCCCGCTCCTGAAGGCCGTGTACCCGCGGGAGGGGGGGTGAGCGCACGCCGTTCGGGGGGTATGGAGCGGGGAGCGCCGCCGCTCAGGCGGCCGTCGCCGTGACCGTCCACGCCGGGAGGCACGCGTTGCCCTCCGTACGCGCGCACGCGGCCAGGACGTCGGCCTCGCTCTCGGCCAGGTCGAGCGCGTGGGGCGGCAGATCGCCCTGGGCGCGGGCCGCTTCGAGCCAGTACCCGGCCGCGTCGATCTCCCAGTCGGCGTCGTGGAGTCCGTCGGTGGCGACGGGGACGGCGGGGCCCGCGTGCCAGCCCGTCCCGGCGAGGAGGCGCAGGAGCTGGGGGCGTGAGAACGGGGTGCGGATGTTGCCGTCGCCGCGCAGTCCGGCGGCCACCAGGTGGGCCTGGAGGCGGACGGCGATGAGGTGGGCGAGTTGTCCGGGGGCGGCAGGTTCGGGGTCCCACTCGGCGAGGTGCAGGACGGGCGCCCAGGCCCTGGCGCGCTCCAGGAGGTGCCGCAGGGTCGCCGCGTCCGCCATGTACCAGGAGCAGTGCGCGAGGACGACGGCGTCGAAGCCGGGCTCGGGCGGGGCGGTCGCGAGGTCGAAGCCGAGGCGCGTGCGGATGCGGTCGCCGAGCGGCCCGGCGGCGAGGTGGCGCAGCGAGTCGCCGAGGGTGACGGGCGCTCCGTAGTCGGCGGGGCCCGGGTCGGTGGCGAGGACGTGCCCGGTGGGGCCGACGAGCGCGGCGAGGACGGCGGTGGTGTCGCCCTGCCCGCAGCCGATCTCGACGATCCTGGCGCCGGGGCGCGGCTTCCAGTGCGCGGCGAGCGCGTGGCGGTGCGCGGTCTGCGCGAGCTGGGCCGCGGGCGAGTGGGCGTGACCCGCCATCAGGGTGGCGAGCGCCTCGGGCGTCATGGGGCGCGGTCCTTCCTGCGGCGGGCCTGTGTCGCTGGAGGATACCGGGGGCGCCCGGCGGGACGGACGGGGCGGTGCGGGCTCAGCGGGGCAGGTCGATGACCGCGCCGACGGACTTGCCGCCGGGCGTGCGCGCGAGGCGGATCTCGCGGCTGAGCGCGCGGACGATCTCCAGTCCGTGGCCGCCGACGCGGGCCGGGTCGGGCGCGGGGAAGCTCGGTGCCTCGGGGCTCGTGTCGTGGACGGTGACGACGACGTGCGTGGCGTCGCCGGTCAGCTCCAGGGCGTGGAAGCCGCCTGCGTGGCGTTCGGCGTTGGTGGCGAGTTCGCTGACGACGAGGTGCAGGTCACCTGTCGTGCGTTCGGGGACGTGCGCGCACCACTCGGCGCTGAGGCGGTGGAGAAAGCGCGTGGTGACGGCGCGCGCGGCGGCGACACTGCCGGGCGTGCCGTCGAAGTGCGCGGTGTGGTGCAGCGGCCGGGCGGGCGCCGCGTGTCCCGCCGCCGCGGCCCCGTGCGCGGCGCGGACGCATCCCACCGCGGGGTAAAGCGCCGTCGTCGTGTGCTCGTTCATGGTCTCCAGCCCCCCGTGCGCGTGTTCCGCCGGGACGCGGTGCTGTGCCCGGCTTTCGCCGGATACCCCGGCCCGCGGGCCGCACACGTGACAGCGCGTGTGAGGGGGGTCACAGGGTGGGGCGTGGATAGGCTCGTCGGCGGCCGGTGACGGATGTGCGTACGGAACCGGTGCCGGGCGTTCGCCGCGGCACCGGCGGTGTGCGCGGAAGGAAGGTGGGCGGATGCAGGCGCTGGCGATGTCGCTCTTCGATCCGGCGGCCGGGCAGGGGGCCCGTCAGTTCGCGGAGATCGGGCTCGCGCTGCTGCTCTCGACGCTCATCGGCGCCGAGCGGGCGGTTCAGCAGAAGAGCGCGGGACTGCGCACCCACACGCTGGTGGGGGTGGGCAGCGCGCTGTTCATGGAGGTCTCGCAGCACGGTTTCAACGCGGTTCTCGGCCTCGACAACGTGTCGTTCGACCCCTCGCGGGTCGCGGCGCAGATCATCTCGGGGATCGGTTTCATCGGCGGTGGCCTGATCTTCGTACGACGTGACGCGGTACGGGGCCTGACGACGGCGGCGACCGTGTGGCTGACGTGTGCGATCGGGATGGCCTGCGGGGGCGGGCTGCCGCTGCTCGGCATCGCGGCGACGCTCGTGCACTTCCTCGTCGTGCGGGGCTACCCGTGGCTCACGCGGTGGCTGCCCGCACTCTCCTCGGTGGAGCAGGCGGGCCTGACGCTGAGCTACCGCTCGGGCGGCGGGGTCCTCTCCCGGGTGCTCAAGGAGTGCACGGACATGGGTTTCCGGGTCGTGCAGGTGAACGTCGAGCGACCGGCGCGGCCCTCCAGGAAGAAGGACCCGCTGGAAGAGGAGGAGGAACTGGAGACGGGGGCCCGGGCGGTGTGGCTGGAGGTCGAGGGCTCGGGGAGCGTGTACGCGCTCGTCGCCTCGCTCTCCGAGTTCGACGGGGTGCTCGACGTCACCTCGGACCGGGCCGACGCGGGCGAGTGAGCGGCGGTACGGGTACGGGGCGGCGCCCCGTACCCGTACCGGAGGCCCGTGGCCGTGCCGGGGCCCGTGCCCGTACCGGCCCGCGCGCCCCCGCGGGGCTCACCGCCTCCGCAGCGCGGGGAGCAGCCGCTCGCGCGCCCAGCGCAGGAAGGGCTCCTGGTGGGCGCCGCCGACCTGGATGAGGGCGATCTCGTCGAAGCCCGCGTCGGCGTAGGCGCGTACCGCTTCGGCGAAGGCGTCGACGTCGTCGCCGCAGGGGATCGCGGCAGCGACGTCCTCGCGCGTGACGGCGCTCGTGGCCCCGGCGAAGGAGACCGGGCCGGGGAGTTCGGCGTTGACCGGCCAGGGGCCCAGTGACCAGCGGAATTGCTCGTGGGCGCGGGTGAGCGCGGCCTCGCGGTCGGGGTCGTAGGAGACGGGGAGCTGGCCGACGCGGGGTTTGCCCGTGCCGCCGAAGCGGTCGAAGTCCGCGAGGAGCTGGGCCTTGGGCTCGGTGGCGATGACGAGGTCGGCGAGGCGGCCGGCGAGGGCGCAGGAGCGGGGTCCCGATACGGCGACGCCGATCGGCGGGGCGGTCTCGGGCAGGTCCCAGAGCTTGGCGTCCTGGACGGTGAAGTGCTTGCCGTCGTGGTGCACGGTCTCGCCGTCGAGCAGGGCGCGGATGATGCCGACGGCCTCCTCCAGCATCTCGATACGGACCGGCGCCGCCGGCCAGCCGCGCCCGACGACGTGCTCGTTGAGGTTCTCGCCCGAGCCGAGGCCGAGCCGGAAGCGGCCCTGGGAGAGCAGCTGCACGGTCGCTGCCTTCTGGGCGACGACGACGGGGTGGTAGCGCACGGTCGGGCAGGTCACGTACGTCATGAGCGGGAGCCGCTCGGTGGCCTGCGCGACAGCGCCGAGGACACTCCACGCGTAGGGCGCGTGGCCCTGTTCCCGTAGCCAGGGGAAGTAGTGGTCGGACATGACGGAGAAGTCGAAACCGGCCTCCTCGGCACCGACCGCGTGCGCCACCAGCTCGCGGGGGCCTGCCTGTTCGGTCATGAGCGTGTATCCGATGCGGGGCATGGCTCTCGATGTGACCGCGTGGAGGGCTCGTCAAACCCGAAACCTGCCGAGCGGGTGTCGCACAGATACGCGGGTCACGCGGCGGGGGCGCACTCGGACGAGCAGCCGGAGAGGGAGGAGGTGGCGGGTGCGCAAAGCCGCGACGGTCGTCCCGGGCACGCCGATCGCCACGCCGTAGGCGGCCACGCCGCCGTACTCGCTGTCGAGGTCGTCGACGAGGTGCCGGACAACGGCCTCGGGGGCGCGCCCGTAGTGCTCCCGGCCGGGCTCGCGGCCCTCGTCGCGCGCGGACCGGTCGGCGCGCAGTGCCGCGGTGGCGTGCTCGGTGAGGGCGAAGTCGGCTGCGACGGTGTCGTGGTCGACGCCGAGAAGGGTGAGGACGAGCGCGGCGATGACGCCTGTGCGGTCCTTGCCGGAGGCGCGGTGGAAGACGACGGGGCCCTCGGCGTGGGCGAGGACGTCGAGCACCCGGGCGATCTCCTCGCCGCCGTCCGTGAGGATCTCGCCGAGCTTGCCTGCGAGGTACCGCCAGGGATCGGGGAGTGGTCCTGTGGCCGCCTGGTCCCCGGGGCGGTGCTCGATGCCCAGGTGGCGGAAGGCGAGACCGTCGCGTGCGGGGACGCGCCCTGTGCGGGCGAACTCCCCGTCGTGGCGCAGGTCGACGACGGTGCGGATGCCGAGCGCGTCGAAACGCTCGCGGTCGGCGGCGGCCGCGGGCTCGTGGAGCTTGGCGAGGTTGTCGGAGCGGTAGCGGACGCGGGGCCGGGTGAGATAGCCCCCCCCGGGGGCCCGATAGCCGCCCAGGTCGCGGAAGTTGTGCAGGCGGTCGAAGGCGAGGTGTGTGTCCACGGTCCTCGGCCCTGTGCGCCGCCCGGGGGAACGGCAGCGGTAATTCGCTTGCGGGGGCCGCCCGCTCGGCCGCACCATTCCCCGGTCCGCTTGAAGGCCCGTCAGGGCCCCCGCGGCCGTTCGCACCCGTATCCGTTCCGTTCGAGGAGGCCCCGCCATGCGCCGAGCGCACTGGTTCGTTCCGCAGGCCATCGCCGTTCCTTCCGACCTCACGGAGCACCTGGGTGCACTCGCACAACCTTCGGACGGCCCCTTCGCGGGCCCTCCTCAATCTCGGCGTACTCGCCCACGTCGACGCCGGTAAGACCAGCCTGACCGAACGGCTCCTGCACGCCGCTGGGCTGCTCGACGAGCCCGGCAGCGTCGACGCGGGCACGACCCGTACCGACTCGCTCGACCTGGAGCGGCGGCGCGGGATCACCATCAAGGCGGCCGTCGTCTCCTTCCCGCTCGGCGACCGCACCGTCCATCTCGTGGACACCCCTGGCCACCCCGACTTCATCGCGGAGGTCGAGCGGGTCCTCGCGGTGCTGGACGGGGCCGTCCTCGTCGTCTCCGCGGTCGAGGGCGTGCAGCCGCAGACGCGGGTGCTGCTGCGCACACTGCGGCGGCTCGGCATCCCCACGCTGCTCTTCGTCAACAAGATCGACCGGCGCGGGGCGCGCGAACTGCTCGGTGAGCTGCGCGCGCGGCTCGGCCCCGGCGTCGTGCCGCTCGGCGTGCCGCACGGGGCAGGGACGCCCGGCGCTCGTTTCGTGCCCTACGCGCCGGACGAGCCCGCGTACACCGAGGCGCTCTGCGAGGTGCTGACCGCGCACGACGACGCGCTGCTCGGCGCGTACATCGACGGCGGCCTGTCCCCCGCGCGCCTCGGCCGTGAACTGCGGGGCGCGGTCGCCGCCGCACGGGTCCACCCCGTCCTGTACGGCTCGGCGCTCACGGGCGCGGGGATCGAGGAGCTGCGCACCGCACTCGCGACGCTGCTGCCCGCCGCGCGGGGCGATGCCGGGGCGCCGCTGTCGGCCTCGGTCTTCAAGATCGAGCGCGGGCGGGGCGGTGAGCGCCGCGCCTACGCGCGGCTGCACGCGGGCACGCTCTCCGTACGGGAGCGGGTGCCGTACGGAGACGGCAGGAGCGCCGTGCTCACCGGGCTCGACGTCTTCGCCGACGGCGGCCCCGCGCCCGCGCGCGAGGCGCGTGCCGGGCAGATCGCCGTCGTGCGCGGACTGCCCGGCATCCGCATCGGCGACCGCGTCGGGACGGGCGCCGCACCCGGCGCGGTCCCCGCGGCTTCGGGGGCGACGGCCTTCGCGCCGCCGAGCCTGAGCAGCGTCGTCGTGCCCGAGGGGCGCTCCGACGCGCTCGCGCTGTGGCCCGCCCTGAGCGAGCTGGCCGAGCAGGACCCGCTCATCGGCCTGCGCCGCGACCCGGCACGCGAGGAGATCTCCGTCTCGCTCTACGGCGAGGTGCAGAAGGAGGTCATCGCGACGACGCTCCTGGAGGAGTACGGGGTACGGGCCGGGTTCAGGGCCAGCCGCCCGCTGTGCGTGGAACGCGTGCGCGGTGAGGGGAGCGCGGTGGAGGTCGGGGAGCGGGACGGCAATCCCTTCCTCGCCACGATCGGGCTGCGGGTAAGCCCGGGGGCGCCCGGCAGTGGCACGGTCTTCCGGCTCGGCATCGAGCCGGGTTCGCTGCCTCCGGCGTTCCTCAAGGCGATCGAGGAGACCGTCCACGCGGTGCTCGGCGAGGGACTGCGCGGCTGGCCTGTCGTCGACGGCGAGGTGACGCTCCTCCGTTCCGGCTACTGGCCGCGCCAGAGCCACAGCCACGCGGTCTTCGACAAGTCGATGTCGTCCACGGCGGGCGACTTCCGGCTCCTGACGCCGCTCGTGCTCATGTCGGCGCTGCGCGCGGCGGGCACGGTCGTCGAGGAGCCCGTGCACCGCTTCCGTTTGGAGGTGCCCGGCGAGGTGTACGGGGCGGTGCTGCCGCTGCTCGGGCGGCTCGGCGCGGTTCCGGGCGCCCCGCGCGCGGCGGGCGGCACGTACACCGTCGAGGGCGAGGTCCCGGCGGCGCGCGTGCACGAGCTGGGGCGGCTGCTGCCGGGCCCGAGCCGGGGTGAAGGCGTCCTGGAGACGGAGTTCGCCACGTACCGTCCCGTGCGCGGGCAGGTCCCCCGGCGTGCGCGCACCGACGCCGATCCGCTGCATCGCGAGGCGTATCTGCTGCGGGTCGTGCGCGGCGTGCCGGTGGGGGGAAGGCGCTGAGGTCCGGCACGGGTGCTCCGGGCATGGTCCGTGGCACCCGTGCGGGCTTGTTAGTCTTGGCGGCGACGAAGGGGAGTAGTCCCGCGATACCGGTATGTCGACATACTGGCCACGCGTGCGCCGGACGGCGGATGCGGGGCCCGGCGACCGGGCCGCCCGTCGCGACGGGCGGTGGACGAGACCTTCGGCCAGGCAGGACCGTGCCCGCGACCCCGTGGGCGCGTTCGTCGTGCCGTGGCCGAGTGGTCCTTCCCGCCGGGCGGCGCACGGATCGCGGCCGCGGCCCCGTTCACGAAAGACCGGCACCGCTTCGATGTCTCTCGATCCGCTCGCCATCGTCACGGCCTTCGGCCTCATCTTCCTCGCCGAGCTTCCCGACAAGACCATGTTCGCCTCGCTGGCGATGGGGACCCGGATGCGGCCCCTCTACGTGTGGCTCGGCACCTCCAGCGCCTTCCTCGTGCACGTCGTGATCGCGTGCGCGGCGGGGAGCCTCATCGGGCTCGCGCCCTCCTGGATCGTCTCGCTCGTCTCCGCGCTGCTCTTCGGTTTCGGCGCGGTCCTCCTCCTCCGTGCGGACGCCGGGGACGACGCGGACGACGAGGACGCGGCGAGCAGTCGCACGGTGACCGGCTTCTGGCCCGTGTGGACGACCGCGTTCATGGCGGTCTTCATCAGCGAGTGGGGCGATCTGACGCAGATCACCACCGCGAATCTCGCCGCCTCGCGCGGCACGCTCTCGGTCGCCATCGGTGCGTGGGCGGCGCTCATGAGCGTGTCGGCGCTCGCACTGCTCGCCGGGCGGTTCATCGCGAAGCGCGTGCCGCTCAAGACGGTGCAGCGGATCGGCGGGATCTGCATGGCGGGTCTGGCGATCTGGTCGCTCGTGGAGATCTTCGTGGGGTGATCCTCACGGGGCGGGGACCACGGCGTGAGGATCACGGGGAGACCCGGGCGCTCCGGCCGGGCCGCCCGTCCGCCGGCACGGACGGGCGGTTCAGGCCGGGGCCAGCCTCAGCTGGATCTCCTTCTCCTGGTCGCCCGAGGCCGAGCCGAGCACCTCGACCGCGTAGACCTCGTCGAGGGCTTCCTTGAGGTCGGTGACCGCGTGGTAGCCGCCCTGCGCGGTGAGATCGAGCGCGGCGTCGATGCGCATCGGTGAGGTGTGGCCCCTGCGGTCGGAGGTGTCGAAGGTGGCGCTCCAGACCGTGGGGCGCTCCCCCGGTGTCTCGCTCGGGGTGTCGCTCGCCGCGCGGTCGGTGCCGAAGGCTCCGGCCAGGGCGGTGAGGACCGCGTCGGCGTCGCGCGCCGAGCAGTCCTGAAGCTCCACGACGACCTGTGCGGACTGATCCTGATCCATGATGGTGCTCCCGTCGTCAGGGCACGGTGGCCTTTCCCCGCTTCTCCTCCAGCGTGCGCCGCCGGGCACGGCGGCGCGACCGGGGCCGTCAGCCGCTGGATTCCTGCGGCGCGGGCCCCGTCCCGTGGGCGTCCCCCGTGTGCGGGTGGCCACGGCGTCCCGTACCGCCCTCGTCGGTGTCGGGCACTTCCTCGCTGCCGTCGCGCGAGGGGGGCGGGGCCACGTCGAGCGGGTCCTCGCCGGGGGTGCGCTGCTGGTCGGGCAGGTCTCTGGGCACCGGGGGGCGGCCGTGCTCCCCGGGGGCCTTCGGCGGTTTCTCACCCATGCGCGTCTCCTCAGTCCAGTCCCCGTACGACGTTCCCCGCGGGCCACTCGGGGTCGGGCGGCTGCGGGGCCTCGGCCTCCGCGTTCTCCTGCCGCGGGTGGCCGCTGAGATGGGTGCGCACCTCGCCCTCGGGGGGCGGGGGCGGGGTGGGTGTCGGGGTGGGGTGCGCTGCGCTGTCGTGCACGGCGGCTCTCCTTTCGCTTCGCGTCCGGTGGGGACCGCGTTCGGGTACCCGCGCGGACGGCGGTCATACGAAAGCGCTGGTACGGAGCGGGAGGTGCGGGGCCGACGCGAGAAGGGCCACGAAACGCGGCCCCGCCGTGCCCTCGGGGGAAGAAGGGCGGCGGGGCCGCCGGCAACTCGGGCGACCGGGGGGAAGGTCGGTCCCGAGCGTGCGTCGAGGTGCTTGTGCCCCACCCATCCTCGCACAATCCTGTGACGTGAGTCACACGGTGTTCGCGGGCTCGTTCCGCGGCCGGCCGAGGAGCCCCCGGCAGGTGCCGCGCCGTACGTGGGCCAGGGCGTCGGCGGTCGTGCGGCGCCCGGTGAGGACGCGCAGCGCGTCCGCCGTCTCTTCGAGACGGCGGCGTGCGCGCAGGTCGGCGGGGGCACGGCGGACCCGCTGCGCTTGGTGGCGGTAGCGGCGGAGGAGGCCGTCGAGCAGCGCGTCCTGGGACAGGGACATGAGCGGGGTACTCCGGCGGGGAACCGCCGTGGCGTGCGGCGGGGCCCGGGGACGTGCTCCCCGGGACGGATACGGGAGGGGCACGGCCAGGAGACCGGCACCGCCGGTCATCCTCTCCCCCACCGGGCGCCCCCGCATCCCGTGCGCACCCGTCCGGTGGCAGGGCGCCGGTGTCGCCTCCGGCGCCCTGCCTGCGTCTGCCCCTCCCGGGACGGCCCGGGCGCGCGGTCAGGCGCGCACCCGGGCCGTCCCGGAGCTTCGCGGCTCAGCGCCGCAGCCACACCGCCGTGTCCGTGGGGAGCAGTCCGCCCTCGTCGAGCGGGCCGCTCGCGAGCAGGACGCGCTCGTGCGCGGGCAGCGCGACGGGCTCGGTGCCGAGGTTGACGAGGCACAGGAGCCCGCCGGGACGCGCGAAGGCGAGTACGCCCGGCGTCTCGGGGAGCCACTCGATGGGCCCGTCGCCGAAGCCCCCCTCGCTCGCGCGCAGCCGGATCGCCGCGCGGTAGAGCGAGAGCATCGAGCCGGGGTCCCCGGCCTGGACGTCGGCGGCGTAGGCCGACCAGCCGTCGGGCTGCGGGAGCCAGGGCTCCCGCGTGGAGCCGAAGCCGCTGTACGGCGCTTCGGCGGTCCACGGGAGCGGGACGCGGCAGCCGTCACGGCCGGGGTCGACGCCCTCGGAGCGGAAGTACATCGGGTCCTGGATGCGGTCGCGGGGGATGTCCGCCTCGGGCAGGCCCAGTTCCTCGCCCTGGTAGAGGTAGACGGAGCCGGGCAGCGCGAGCGAGAGCAGGGCGGCGGCACGGGCCCTGCGGGTGCCGAGCGCGAGGTCGCTCGGCACACCGAAGCGCTTGCGCTCGAAGGCGAAGCCGGTGTCATCGGCGCGACCGTAGCGGGTCACGGTGCGGGTCACGTCGTGGTTGCACAGCACCCAGGTCGCGGGGGCGCCCACCGGGGCGTGCTCGGCGAGGGTGCTGTCGATGGCCTCGCGGAGCTGGTCACGGTCCCAGGGACAGCTCATGAAGTTGAAGTTGAAGGCGGTGTGCAGTTCGTCGGGGCGCAGGTAGCGCGCGAAGCGCTCGGCGTCCGGCATCCACACCTCGCCCACGAAGACACCCCCGTACTCGTCGGCGACGCGGCGCCAGGAGCGGTAGATGTCGTGGAGTTCGTCGCGGTCGATGTACGGGTTGGGGTCGACGCCCTCGACGTAGTCGGGCAGCGCCGGGTCCTTCGCGACGAGGGCGGCGGAGTCGATCCGTACTCCGGCGACACCCCGCTCGAACCAGAAGCGCAGGACGTCCTCGTGCTCCTTGCGGACGTCGGGGTGGTCCCAGTTGAGGTCGGGCTGCTGCGGCGTGAAGAGGTGGAGGTACCACTCGCCGTCCTCGACCCGGGTCCAGGTCTCCCCCGAGAACTGCGAGGGCCAGTCGTTGGGCGGCAGTTCGCCGTGCTCGCCGCGCCCGGCCCGGAAGTGGAAGCGCTCCCGCTCCGGGCTGCCCGGGCCCGCCTTGAGCGCGGCCCGGAACCAGGCGTGCTGGTCGGAGACGTGGTTGGGGACGATGTCGACGATGGTGCGGATGCCCAGCGCGCGGGCCTCGCCGATGAGCTTCTCGGCCTCGGCGAGGGTGCCGAAGGCCGGGTCGATGGTGCGGTAGTCGGCGACGTCGTAACCGCCGTCGGCGAGCGGCGAGAGGTACCAGGGGGTGAACCAGATCGCGTCGACACCGAGTTCGGCGAGGTACGGCAGCTTGGCGCGGACACCCGCCAGGTCGCCGGTGCCGTCGCCGTTGCCGTCCGCGAAACTGCGCGGATAGACCTGGTAGATGACGGCGGAACGCCACCAGTCGGGCCCTGCGGGCTCCCGGGAGCTGCCTTCCATCGTTGTATGTCCTTTCGGGCGTCGGCGGGTCGTGCCCGCGGCGCCGTGACGTGGGGCGGTGTCATTCCCCAGTCGGTACGGGGGCGCCGGTACGGCGCCGGGCCGGTACGTCCTGGGCTGCGCGCCACCGCCCCCGCAGCGGGGTCGGAGGAGAGGGCGGCGGCGCGCAGGGCGGGGGGAGGGCTCCGGACCGGCCCCGCCGCGGGGGCCGGTCCTGTGCGGTCGTCAGCCCTTGGTGGAACCGGCGGAGATACCGGCGATGATGTGCCGCTGGAAGACCAGGAAGACCAGGAGCATCGGGATCGAGGCGATGACCATCGCGCCGATCTGCGTGGACTGCGAGATGTTCTGCGAGAACTGCACGAGCGCCACGCTGATGGGCTGCTTGTCGGTGTCCGAGAAGACCATGAGCGGCCAGAGGAAGTCCTGCCAGACCGCGACCAGGCCGAGGATGGAGACGACGGCGAGTACGGGCCGGGACATCGGCAGCAGGATCGACCAGAGCTGACGGAGCTTGCCGGCCCCGTCGATCTCGGCGGCCTCCAGGACGTCCCGCGGTATCTGGTCGAAGAAGTTCTTGAGCAGATACAGGTTGAAGGCGTTGGCGACGGCCGGGAGCCAGATGCCGAGCGGGTCGTTGAGCAGGCTCGTGTGGATGAGCGGCAGGTCGGCGACGGTGAGGTACTTGGGCACCAGCATCGCCTGGGCGGGCACCATGAGGGTCGCCAGGATGCCGCCGAGCACGACCTTGCCGAAGGCGGGCTTCAGCTTGGAGAGCGAGTACGCGGCCGCGGTGCAGAAGACGATCTGGAGTGCCCAGGCGCCGAAGGCCTGCACGACGGTGTTCCACAGGTGCGTGGGCAGGTCCATCTGGTCCCACGCGTCCGTGTAGTTGGAGAACTGCCAGTGCTCCGGGAACAGCGTGGGCGGCGTCTGGGTCAGCTCGTCCGCGGGCTTCGCCGCCCCGGTGACCATCCAGTACACGGGGAAGAGGAAGGCGAGCGCGAAGGCGATCACGATGAGCGAGAAGAACGTCCAGTACAGGACCTTGCCCTTGGTGCTGGCGAGGGCCAGCGGCGAGACAAGGGTGCGGATGGACGGCCCGTTGTCACGCTTCTCGCGGCGCTTGTCGCGGCGCGTGGGGGGCACGGGGGCCGCTTCGGTGGGCGGCAGGACGGCGGTCATCTGCGCGGTCTCCTCTCAGTCCTTGGTCCGGGTGAGCCACAGGTAAACCGCGGAGAACAGGCTGAGCAGTACGAGGAGCATCGCGCTCAGGGCGCAGGCCCCGCCGAAGTTCTGGTAGCTGAAGGCGTACTTGTAGATCAGGTAGAGCACGGTGGTGGTGGATGCCTCGGGGCCACCGCCTGTGATGACGAAGGGTTCGGTGAACACCTGCATCGTGGCGATGATCTGGAGGAGCATCAGCATGAGCATCACGAAACGCGTCTGCGGGATCGTGACGTGCCGTACGCGCTGGAAGATGTTGGCGCCGTCGAGTTCGGCCGCCTCGTACAGCTCCCCGGGGATGCCCTGGAGCGCCGCGAGGTAGATGAGGACGGTGCCGCCCATGTTCGCCCAGGTCGAGACGAGGACGAGGGAGACGAGGGCGGTGTCGGCGCTGAAGATCCAGTCCGAAGTGGGCAGATGGAGAAAGCGCAGGACCTCGTTGATCAACCCCGCCTCGGGGTCGTAGAACCACTTCCACAGCAGCGCGCTCACGACCGGGGGGATCATCACTGGGAGGTAGACGACGATCCGGAAGAAGCTCTTCGCGTGGCGCAGCTCGTTGAGGACCAGCGCCATGAGGAAGGGCACGGCGAAGCCGATGACCAGGGCGAACACGGTGAACATCGCCGTGTTCTTCCAGGCGGTCGCGAACTCCGGGTCGTGGAAGACCGCCGTGAAGTTGTCGAAGCCCACCCACTCCGGGTCGGAGCCGGGGATGTACTTCTGGAACGAGATGATGATCGCGCGGATCGCGGGGTACCACGAGAACACCGCGAAACAGATGATGCCCCCGATGAGGAAGGCGTAGGCGCGGAGGTTGTGGACGAGGGCGCGGCGCAGCCGGTCGGCGCGCCCGTGGCCCGCCGGGCGGGCCGCCCCCCTGAAGGCGGGGGGCGGCGCCGCGGCGGACCGCTGAGGTGCCTGAGCAGTCTTCATGGGGTGGTCAGCCTCGGGCGAGAATGCCGTTGATCTTGGTGTCCGCGTCCTTGAGGAGCTTGTCGATGTCGGCGTCCTTCTTGGTCAGGACGGAGGAGACGACGGCGTCGAGGACGGTGTAGATCTGCTGGGCGTTGGCCGGCTCCAGCTTCGGCTTGACGGTGTCGGCGCCGTCGATGAACGCCTGGTAGTTCTCGACCGGCATATTGGCGTACTGCTTCTTCAGCGCGAGGTCCTTCTGGTCGCGCTCACCGGTCCACAGGCGCGGCTCGGGCAGACCGACGGGGGCCTTGTTGTCGGCGGCGCGCTTCCAGTTGTTCAGGCCCTCACCGGGGGTGTTGGTCTGGAACTCCAGGAACTTCAGACCGGCCTTGATCTGCGCGGGCGTGGCCTTCTTGTTGAACATGTAGCCGTCGCCGCCGGCGAGGGTGCCCTTGCCGCCGGGCATGGCCGCGAGGCCGAGGTCCTCGTACTTCGCGCCCTTCTCCTTGACGAGGATCGGGATGTTGTCCGGGGCCGAGAGGTACATGCCGAGCTTGCCGGAGCCCATCATCTGCTGCACGTCGTTGATGATGAGCAGCTGCTTGCTCCCCATCGAGTTGTCGCGCCAGCGCATGTCCTTGAGGTTCTGGAGCACGGCCTTGCCCTCGGGGGTGTTGACCGCGGACTTCTTGCCGTCCTCGGTGACGAGGGAGCCGCCCTGCGAGTAGATCTCGGCGCCGAAGTGCCAGCCGCCCTGGTTCTGGGCGCTGTAGTCGGCGTAGCCGACGGTGCCGTTGCCGAGAGCGGCGATCTTCTTGGCGGCGGCCTGGACCTCTTCCCACGTGGCCGGGGGCTTGTCGGGGTCGAGACCGGCCTTCTTGAAGAGCGCCTTGTTGTAGATGAGGCCCATCGAGTAGTTGGTGCGCGGTACGCCGTAGACCTTGCCGTCGACGGTGTAGACGTCGCGCAGTTCCTGCCGGATGTCCTGGAACCACTTGAGGTCCTTGACGTACGGCGTCAGGTCGGCTGCCTGGTTGATGTCCACGACGTGCTTGGCGTCCGTGAAGTACGTGTAGAACACGTCCTCCATCTGGCCGCCGGCGAGCTTGGCGTCGAAGGTCTTGGGGTCCTGGCAGGGGAAGGCGTCGTGCGCGGTGACGTCGATGTCCTTGTTGGCCTTCTCGAACGCCGCGATGTCGTCCTCGAAGCTCTGCCGGTCGATCTTGGCGCTCTTGGGCGGCTCGCAGTTGACGGTGATCTTCGTCTTGCCGTCGGCGGAGCCGCCCTTGTCGTCGTCGTCCGAGCCACAGGCGGCAAGGCTTGTCAGCGCCAGGGCGGACACAACGGCGACGGTACAAGTACGGCGGAACCCGGAGCTTCTCATCGGTGGACCCCTCTAGGGATGGGAAACCCACAGCTGCTTCGCTGTGTGGCGGCGCTCACTCAATCACTAACCACGAATGTCCGCAAGATGTCGCCGCGATTTCGCAATTCTTTGACAGCAGCGTGGATGCGGCCGAGGGCGGAGAGGCGGACGGGTTGCTCGTACGCGACCGCCGGCCCCTCGTGCTCCCGGCCCGCGCACGGGCGTCGGACCGGGGCCCCTGAGCAGCGGGTTCGGCGGTCGCGCCCCCGCCGCGACCTGGCACGGCACCGGAAACGGCGGGCTCCGGGCCGAGCGGGACGACGGCCTCCACAGAGTGCCCCGGAATGTTTCTCCGCGGGGCGTGGAACGCGTCACTCCCCCCGCTCGTGGGCGACCGGATGGACACGCCCCGGAGTGCGCGCTCAGGAGCGAAGACCTGACGGAGACCGGACGGTGCTCTGAAAGTTACCGACTCCGCACTGTCCGGGGCCTTGACGGCGCGAGGCGTCTCGGACAAGGGGGGCGGTACGGGTTCGGGGCGGACGCCATGTTCCTGGTGTCCGCCCCGAGCCCGTACCGCCTGTCCCGAATCCGCCCCGCTTGTCCCGACCCTGTACCGCCCCGCCCGGCCTGTGCCGCGCGTCCCGTTCAGTCGTGGCGCGGGGCCTGTGCCGTGGAGCCGCGCACGACGAGTTCGGGTTCGAAGAGCAGCTCGCCCGGGGGCACGGTGCGCCCGCCGATCTGGAGGCTCAGGAGTTCCACGGCGGCACGGCCCATCGCCTCGATGGGCTGACGCACGGTGGTGAGCGGCGGCTCCGCGCAGTTCATGAAGGCCGAGTCGTCGTAACCGACGACGGAGACCTGCCCGGGGACGTCGAGGCCGCGCCTGCGGGCCGCGCGCACCGCGCCGAGGGCGAGCGGGTCGCTCGCGCAGATGATCCCGGTGACGCCCTGGTCGAGCAGGCGCGAAGCGGCGGCCTGTCCGCCCTCCAGCGAGAACATCGCACGCACCACGCGCTCGGGCGGGAGTTCGCTCCCCGCCGCGCGCGCGACCGCGCGGGCCATCACGAGCTTGCGCCGCGAGGGCATGTGCCCCTCGGGGCCGAGCACGAGACCGATGCGCTCGTGACCGAGCGAGGCGAGGTGGCGCCACGCCTGTTCGAGCGCCACGCCGTCGTCGCAGGAGACGGTACGGAAACCGAGGGTCTCTATGGCGGCGTTGATGAGCACCACGGGGATCTTCCGGTCGGCCAGGACCCGGTAGTGCTCGTGCGAGGCGTCGGCCTGGGCGTAGGCGCCGCCCGCGAACACCACCCCGGACACCTGCTGTTGCAGAAGGAGTTCGATGTAGTCGGCCTCGGAGACCCCGCCCTTGGTCTGGGTGCAGAGCACCGGGGTCAGCCCCTGCTGGGCGAGCGTGCCGCCGATCACCTCGGCGAAGGCGGGGAAGATCGGGTTCTGGAGTTCGGGCAGGACGAGCCCCACGAGGCGGGCACGCTCCCCGCGCAGCTGGGTCGGCCGCTCGTAACCGAGGACGTCGAGGGCCGTCAGCACGGACTGCCGGGTGGCCTCGGCGACGCCGGGCCGCCCGTTGAGCACCCGGCTCACCGTTGCTTCGCTGACCCCGACCTTCTTGGCCACCTGAGCAATTCGTCGCGTCATGACCGCAAGATTAACGCAACTCTTGCTCGGTATCCGACGTCGTGCGGTGATGTGTTTCCAGCGCGCACCCGAGCGACAGCACGCGCCGCACGGCACCGAGCGGCAGGTCGGCCCTCCTGGAAGCCCCCCGGAAGAAGGGCATGCGGAGCGGGGGAGGGAAACCGGCTGGTCCCGAACCTGGTGCCCGCAGGATGTACGACCTTCGAAAACTTCCACCACGTCAGCAGGAATTCACGAAACCTTGTTGATGCCTTGCTGTGACACGTACGACACACCTAGGGTGAGCCCCGCCTAGGCCGCCCCGCCGTGCCCACGGCGGGCGCCCCTCCCCCACAGGAAGGCGCACCACTCCATGCGTGCCAGCGACAAACGCACCGCCGCCCCTCATGACATGCCCATGACCATCTCCACCTCGCCTCGCCGTCGGCTGGTCCCCCTCGCCGTCGCCGTCGCGGCGGCGGCCACCACCGCGGCCCTGCTCGCCCCCACAGCGAGCGCCGCTCCCCGCCCCGTGGCGCCGGAACCCGCGGCGGCAGCGGCGGGCGCCTCGCTCCCCTTCACCTCCGTCGAGGCCGAGGACGCCGAGAGCGAGGGCAGCGTCATAGGGCCCGACTACACCCAGGGCACCCTCGCCTCCGAGTCCTCCGGGCGGCGCGCGGTCCGGCTCGGTGCGGGGCAGAGCATCACCTTCACCGCGCCCGCCGCGGCGAACGCGCTCACCGTCGCGTACAACATCGCCGACGGGCAGACCGGGAACCTCGCGATAGCCGTCAACGGGCAGGCGAGCGAGGCGAAGCTCGCGCTCACATCGAAGTACTCCTACGTGGACACCCCGTGGATCGCGGGCGCCACCACGCACCACCTGCTCGACAACGCGCGCGTCCTGCTCGGCCAGGACCTCGCGGCCGGCGACACCGTGACGCTCACCGCCTCCGCCGAAGTGACGGTCGACGTCGCGGACTTCGAGCAGGTCACCCCGGCCGCTACGCAGCCCGCGGGCTCGGTCTCCGTCGTCGACCACGGCGCCGACCCGAGCGGGCAGGGCGACGCGACGCAGGCGTTCCGCGAGGCGATCGCGGCGGCGAAGGGCGGCACGGTGTGGATTCCGCCGGGGGACTACGCGGTGAACTCCTCGCTCAGCGGCGTCGAGGACGTGACCCTCCAGGGGGCGGGGAGCTGGTACTCCGTCGTGCACTCCTCCAGCTTCATCAACCAGTCGAGCGCGGCCGGCGGGGCCCACATCAAGGACTTCGCCGTCATCGGCGAGGTCACCGAGCGCAACGACTCCAGCCCCGACAACTTCGTCAACGGCTCGCTCGGCCCGGACTCGTCGGTCTCCGGGATGTGGCTCCAGCACCTCAAGGTCGGGCTGTGGCTCACCGGGAACAACGACGACCTCGTGGTCGAGAACAACCGCATCATCGACACCACGGCGGACGGCCTCAACCTCAACGGCAGCGCGAAGAACGTCAAGGTGCGGCAGAACTTCCTGCGCAACAACGGCGACGACGCGCTGGCGATGTGGTCGCTCAACGCACCGGACACGGGCTCGGTCTTCGACGCGAACACCATCTCGCAGCCCAACCTCGCCAACGGCATCGCGATCTACGGCGGCACCGACATCACGGTGAGCAACAACCTGATCTCCGACACCAACGCGCTCGGCAGCGGCATCGCGATCTCCAACCAGAAGTTCGCCGATCCGTTCTTCCCGCTCGCCGGGACCATCGACGTCTCGGGCAACACGCTCGTGCGCACCGGCGCGATCAACCCCAACTGGCAGCACCCGATGGGCGCGCTGCGGGTCGACGCGTACGACAGCGACATCGAGGCGCAGGTGAACATCACCGACACCACCTTCACCGACAGCCCGTACAGCGCCTTCGAGTTCGTCTCGGGCGGCGGCACGGGCAAGGCGGTACGCAACGTGACGGTCGACGGGGCGACGGTGGACACGGCGGGAACCGTCGTCGTCCAGGCGGAGACCCCCGGCCAGGTGGCGATCGGCGGGGTGCACGCGAGCGGGGTCGGCGCGGCCGGCACGTACAACTGCCCCTTCCCTGAGGGCAGCGGCACCTTCACGCTCGACGACACGGGCGACAACAGCGGCTGGGACACGACGTGGGACGACTGCACGACGTGGCCCGAGCCGCGGTAGTGGCCTCTGCGGAGGCCCGTTGACGCGGCCCCGTTCCCGTACCGACTGGTGCGGGGACGGGGCCGCACCCGTCTCCCCTGCTTATTGCGAGACATCGTGCACCGCATGCGTGGTACTTTTTCGATACACGATGTCTCGAAATCAGTACGGGAAGGAACCTCCGTGACCTCCACCGTGGACCGCCCCGCCGTGCCCGCGCACCGGCAGGGGCTGGTGCTGGCCTGCCTGAGCGTCTGCACCGCTCTCGTCGTCGGCTTCGTCGCCGCGATCAATCTCGCCGTGCCCCGGCTCGCCGCTTCCTCGCTCCATCCCTCCGCCGACCAGCTCCTGTGGATCGTCGACGCCTACGTCGTCGTCTTCGCCTGCCTCGTCATCCCGGCCGGGGCCGCGGGCGACAAATTCGGCCGCAAGGGGACCCTGCTGACCGGTCTCGCCGTCGTGGCCGCGGGCGCGCTCGTCTCCGCCGTGGCACCGAACGTCGCTGTCATGCTCGGCGGCCGCGCGCTCACGGGTCTCGGCGCGGCCTGCGTCCTGCCGAACTGTGTCGGGGTCCTGCTCCACGCCACGGCCCCCGAGCGGCGCGGCCACGCCCTCGCGGTCTGGGCCGCCGCGACCGGCATCGGCGGGGTCGTCGGCAACCTGGGCGGCGGCGCCCTGCTCGGCGGCTCGTGGCGGGCGCTGTTCGTGGCCGTCGCCGTCGTCGCCGTGGCCTGCCTGGTCTGGGCGGCCGCGGTCACGCCGCGCAGCGCGCGGCACGCGCGAAGGCTCGACATACCCGGCACGGCCCTGTTCGTCGGCGCGGTGATCGCGCTGCTGCTCGGCATCATCGAGGGGCCCGCGAAGGGCTGGTCGAGCCTCACCGTCGTCGCCGCGTTCGCCGCCTGCCTCGTCCTCGGCATGGCGTGGGTCCTCACCGAGCTGCGGGTACGGCACCCGATGCTCGACCCGCGCCTGTTCCGCGAGGCGCGGCTCGCCGGGGCGGCGCTCGGCATGACCGTCGCGTTCTTCGGCAACTTCGGGCTCTTCTACATCAACGCCTCGCTGCTCCAGTACGGGCGCGGCTGGTCCGTGCTGCACGCGGGCGTCGGCATCATCCCCGTGACGATCCCGCTGCTCCTCGGCAGCCGTCACGTCCCCGCGCTCGTCAGGCGCTTCGGGGTGCCCGCGACCCTCTCGGCCGCCTTCGTGATCACGAGCGCGGGGCTCACCGGGCTCTCCTTCACGGCGGACCGCGCCTACCCGTGGTACGGCGCCTGCCTCTTCGTCGTCGGCCTCGGCATCATGCTCGCCGTGCCCGCACTGACCGCCGAGATCGCGGCCGGGCTGCCGCTGGAACGCGCGGGTATCGCGGGCGGTCTCCAGTCCGCGACCCGTGAACTGGGCAGCGCGCTCGGTGTCGCCGTCGTCGGCACGATCCTCACGGCGGGCTTCCTCCACCACCTGCCCGCCGGGCTCAGCCACGAGAGCCCCGCCCCGCGCACCGTCTCGCAGGCGCTGGCACTGGCCCCGGGCGAGCACGCCTCGATCACCGCGGCGTTCACGCAGGGGGCCGACACCGCGCTGCGCGCCGCCGCCCTCGTCACGCTCGTCGCCGGTGCTCTCGTGGTGGGGAGTGTCACGGGCGCCCACCGCCGGGCCCGCGCCGCGGCGTGAGGCGGCGGGAGTCCGTACGGCGGCACGGGAGAGGCCCGGGGCCGGGCGCGCGGCCCCGGGGGATCGCTACCCTGTCCGCATGACCGGTTCCGCCGCCCCCGGCCGCCCGCGCAGCGAGGCCGCACGACTCGCGGTGCTCCACGCCGTCGA
Source organism: Streptomyces sp. P6-2-1 (assembly GCF_050613165.1). NCBI lineage: Bacteria > Bacillati > Actinomycetota > Actinomycetes > Kitasatosporales > Streptomycetaceae > Streptomyces > Streptomyces sp. P6-2-1. The sequence continues at coordinate 196,884 of NZ_CP192513.1, forward strand.
CGACCTGCTCGTGGACGTCGGCTACGCCGCGATGACCATGAAGGGCATCGCGGAACGCGCGGGCGTCGGCCGCATGACGGTCTACCGCTGGTGGCCGACGAAGGCGCACATCCTCATCGAGGCATGCGCGGCGGACGTGTCCAAGGAGCTGACGGTCCCGGACGACGACGCCGAGCCGGTGGAACAGCTCACCGCCTTCCTCACCGCGCTCGCCGCCTTCCTGACCGGCGCGGACGCGGGGGCCGCCTACCGGGCGCTGCTCGGCGAGGCGCAGCACGATCCCGAGGTGGGCAAGCTCGTCGCCGCGGCCGATCTGCTCGGCGGCCCGGCCCGCGAGGTGCTCGCCCGGGTGCGCGGGCGGCTCGGCGGAGTGCCCGAGGGCCCTTTCGCCGCGGCCGAGCTGTGCGGGCCCGTGGTGCTGCTCGTCATGGGCGGCTCCCCCGCGCCGGACGCGGCCGCCCTGCGTGCCCACGCGGCGCGGCTGGCGAAGGCGTGGGAGTGAGCGGACGGGCGCGCGGCCTCGTGCCCGCGTCCGGCCGTGGCGCGCCCGTTCAGGCGTAGATGCCCGGCATCGGCGCGCGTCGTACGGGGACCCGTTCGCCGGAGTGGAACGAGGCGATACCCGCTTCGGCGACGACGCTCGCGACGTACCCGTCCCACACGCTCGGACCGCTCGTGGGGGCGCCCGCGCGGACCGCGTCGACCCAGTCCCGCACCTCCGTGTCGTACGCGTCGGCGAAGCGTGTGAGGTAGTCCCGCGCGATCTCCTGCCCGGCGCCGGCCGCCGACTCGACGAGCATCGCGCGGTCCTCGCCGATGCGCGCGCTGCCGCCCTCGCACACGGCCTCGCAGCGCACCTGGTAGCCGAAGCCGGAGTTGACGTAGATCTCGACGTCGACGAGGGCGCCGCCGCTGGTCTCCATGACGACGAACTGCGGGTCGGTCAGGCCCTGCGGGGCGTGTGCGGTGGAGCGGGGGCGCAGCACGGTGACGGCGTCGATCTCCTCGCCGAGCAGCCAGCGGGCCGCGTCGATCTCGTGCGAGACCGAGCTGCCGATGAGCATCTCGGAGGTGAAGTACGGGGGCGAGGAGACGTTGCGGTGGGTGCAGTGCAGCATGAGGGGGCGGCCGAGTTTGCCGCCGTCGAGCAGGTCCTTCAGGGCGCGGTACTCGGGGTCGTAGCGGCGCATGAAGCCGACGCGCGCGAGCCGCCCGCCGCTCGCGGCCTCCGCTTCGGCGAGCCGCAGCGCGCCGCGCGCGTCGGGGGCGAGCGGCTTCTCGCACAGGACGGGCAGTCCGCGCTCGAAGCAGCCGAGGAGCGCGGCCTCGTGGGCCTCGGCGGGCGAGGCGATGAGCACCGCTTCGACGCCGGGCGCGTCGAGCGCGGCGAGCGCGTCGGTGTGCAGGGTGCACCCCGGCAGGTCCCCCGCCACTGCGCGCGCCCTGCCCTGGTCCGGGTCCGCGACGGCGGCGACCCGCGCGCCGCTCACCACCCGGTCGATGCGCCGTACGTGGTCGGCGCCCATGTGCCCGGCGCCGAGCACCGCGACTCCCAGTGCCTCACCCATCCGCTGGCCTCCTGACTGACCCTCGCGTGTCTGCCCGGCGGCCAGCGTAGATCACCCGGGGCCGCGCGCCGAGGCCCGCGGGGCGGCAGCGGGCTCCGGCGCGGGGGCGCGTACCGTCCGGTCTCCGGCGCGCGCACGGCACGTACCGTCCGGATGCCGGGCGCCCCCTGTCTGCGCCGACGTGGACAGGAGGAGGATAGGGACCTGTTCGATCGAGCTTCTTCCTTGGAAGGACATCAGAGCTCTTGAGGCAGAACCCTCCGCCCTCCGCGGTGCGGAAGCCGCCACTCGACCACGCCTACGTCGGTGAGCATCCGCTGCGCACACTGGGCTACCTGCTGCGCCCCGACCGGGGCCGGCTGACGCTCGCCGTGCTCGTCTTCGCCGTCAAGCACATACCCGTATGGCTGCTGCCGCTGGTGACGGCCCGCATCATCGACGTCGTCGTGGACCGCAAGCCGGTCTCCGAGCTGTGGTGGAACACGGCGGCCGTCCTCTTCGTCCTCCTTCTCAACTTCCCCCTCAACATGTACTTCGCCAAGCTGCTGAGCTTGTCGATCCGCCGCACGGGCACCGAACTGCGCGGCGCGCTGTGCCACCGCATGCAGCACCTGTCGATCGGGTACCACTCGCGCGTGAGCGCCGAGGTGCTCCAGACGAAGGTGGTGCGCGATGTGGAGGCGCTGGAGACGATGCTCCAGCAGACCGCCAACAACGGCCTGGGCGCGGTCATGACGCTCCTGGGCGGGCTCGCTGTCATCGGTTTCCAGGCACCGATCGCGCTGCCCCTCTTCCTCGTCGTGGTGCCGCTCGCCGCGCTGCTCGTACGGCGCCTGCGCGGCCGTATCCGCGCGGACAACGAGGCGTTCCGGGTGGAGGTGGAGCAATTGTCGGCCAGGGTCGGCGAGATGACCACATTGATACCCATCACGCGGGCCCACGGCCTGGAGCGCACCGCGCTGCGCCGCGTGGACTCCTCGCTCCAGCGGGTCCTGACGGCAGGTTTCCGGCTCGACATGCTGGGCGGCCGCTTCGGCGCGCTGTCGTGGATTCTGCTCAACGTGATGGCGGTGGCCTTCCTGTCGGGCTCGGCGGCCGTCGCGTACTACGGCCTCTTCGGGATCTCGCCGGGTGACGTCGTCATGATCAGCACCTTCTTCACGGGTCTGACGGCCTCGCTGACCGCCTTGCTCAACCTCATGCCGATCGTCTCGCGCGGCCTGGAGTCGGTGCGTTCGGTCGGCGAGGTGCTCCAGGCGCCCGACCTGGAGGTGAACGAGGGCAAGACGGACGCGGGCGAGGTGACGGGGAGCTTCACCTTCGACAAGGTGGGTTTCCGCTACCCGGACGCCGCCGAGCACTCGGTGCGTGATTTCAGCCTGTCGGTGCGGGCCGGTGAGACGGTCGCGCTGGTGGGCGGCTCGGGGGCGGGCAAGTCGACCGTGCTCAACCTCGTGATCGGGTTCATCAGGCCGACCGCGGGGCGCATCCTTCTCGACGGTGAGGACATCGCCGGCCTCGACCTGCGCACCTACCGGAAGTTCCTGTCCGTCGTGCCGCAGGAGTCGATCCTCTTCGAGGGGTCGATCCGCGAGAACGTCTCGTACGGGATGGACGGCGAGGTGCCGGACGAGAAGATCCGCGCGGCGCTCGCGGCCGCGAACGCGCTGGAGTTCGTCGACCGGATGCCGCAGGGCGTCGAGACGGTCGTCGGGGCGAGGGGCGCGCGCCTGTCCGGCGGCCAGAAGCAGCGGCTCGCGATCGCGCGCGCCCTCGTGCGCGACCCGAGGGTCCTCGTCCTGGACGAGGCGACTTCGGCGCTCGACAACCAGTCGGAGGCGCTCGTCCAGGAGGCCCTCGAACGCCTCATGCGCGGGCGCACGGTGTTCGTCGTCGCGCACCGGCTCTCGACGATCCAGGACGCCGACCGCATCGTGGTGATGGACCACGGGCGGCTCGTGGAGGTCGGCACGCACGAGGAGCTGCTCGCCGGTACGGGGCCGTACGCGACGACGCTCCAGCCGCGCGCGTACAGCCGCTGAGGGGGCCGTGCCGGGCCGTGCCCCGTGCGGCCGTACGGCTCCGCTCCCGTCGCCCGGCCGGAGGGTTTCGGGCGGGCGGCGGGAGACGGCGGGCGTCCCGGGGGAAGTGCCCGCCGTGTACCGGGCACCCGCCCGGCTCCCTGATGACGAGGAGCGGCATGACCGAGGAGCAGGCCCCCGCAGGAGTACGGGTCCCCGACACCCGTCTCGCGCGCGAGGCGACCGCGCTGGTGCGCGAGGCGACCGACGACCTGATCTACGACCACTCGCGGCGCGTGTACTTCTTCGGCGCGCTCCAGGGGCGGCGCAGGGGGCTGAGCTTCGATCCCGAGCTGCTCTACGTGGGCGCGATGTTCCACGACCTGGGGCTGCTCCCGCGCCATCGCGAGAGCGGGCGCCGCTTCGAGGTGGACGGCGCCGAGGAGGCGCGCGCCTTCCTGCACACGCACGGAGTCCCCGAGGACAGTGTGCGCAGGGTCTGGACGGCGATCGCGCTGCACACGACGCCCGGCATCCCGGAGTTCATGGAGCCCGAGGTGGCCCTCGTGACGGCGGGGGTCGAGTACGACGTCCTCGGCATCGGGTACGAGGACCTGACGGCCGGGCAGCGCGCCGAGGTGGTCGCCCTCCACCCGCGCCCCGACTTCAAGCGCCGCATCCTCGCGGCCTTCACCGAGGGCATCGCGCCGAAGCCGGAGACGACGTTCGGGAACGTGAAGGCGGACGTCCTGGAGCACTTCGTGCCGGGCTTCGAGCGGGGCGACTTCGTGACGCTGATCGAGAGTTCGAAGTGGCAGGACTGACACGGTAATTGCCGGGCGCCCGCATCGCACCTCACCCTAGTCTCGTCGGCATGACCACACTGGCGAACCGTCCCCGCACCGCGCTCCTCGTCGTCGACATGCAGAACGGGGTCGTGGCACGGGCCCATCGGCGTGACGAGGTGGTGCGGACGCTCGCCGGGCTCGTGGAGCGGGCGCGGGGTGCGGGGGCTCCGGTGGTGTGGGTGCGGCACCAGGACGGTGAGCTGGTCCCGGGCACCCCCGCGTGGCGGCTCGTCCCCACGCTCGTGCCGCTGCCGGGTGAGGCGCTGCTCGACAAGGAGTACGCGGACGCCTTCGAGGCGACGGAGCTGGAGTCCACTCTCGCCGCGGAGGGCGTCGGCCGGATCGTCGTCACGGGCGCCGCGACCGACGTGTGCGTCCGCTCGACACTCCACGGCGGCTTCGCGCGCGGCTACGACGTGACACTCGTCGCCGACGCGCACACGACGCAGGACACGGGCGCCGAGGGTGTCCCCGGGCCTGCCGCGATCATCGCGCACACCAATCTGTACTGGTCGCGGCAGGCGGCCCCCGGGCGGGCCGGGGGGACGGTCGCGGCGGCGGAAGTGGTCTTCACCGCCGGATAACGGGTTGCCCACGCGCCCGGGCGCGGAGAACACTTCCCCGCGTGTACTCGGACAGCGACGCCGCGGCGCTCTACGACCTGCTGAACCCCTGGGACCCCGAGCGGAACACCTGCGACGGCTTCTACCATCCTCTCGTCATGGGCGCGGACGCGGTCATCGACGTCGGGTGCGGTACCGGGGCCATGCTGACGCTCGCGCGGGAGCGGGGGCACCGGGGGCGGCTGCTCGGGCTCGACCCCGACGGGGCGGCACTGGAGCGGGCACGACGGCGGGACGACATCGCGTGGGTCGGGGGCAGGGCGGTGGACGCGCCGCGGGGTGCGGGTTTCGCCCTCGCGACCATGACGGGGCACGCTTTCCAGACCCTGCTGACCGACGACGAGGTACGGGCCTCGCTCGCGGCGATCCACGGCGCCCTGCGCCCGGGGGGACGATTCGCCTTCGAGACGCGGCACCCCGGGGCGCGGGCCTGGGAGCGGTGGACCCCGGCGAATCCGGACGACGTGACGGATCTGGTGGACGGTGCGGGACGGGCGCTGCGGTACGGACACGACGTCGACTCCGTCGTCGGGGACGTGGTGACGTTCCGGGGGGTTCTCACCGACACGGAGGGCACGGTGCTCCGGGTCTTCGGCGAGAGCCTGCGCTTCCTGGGGGTGGCCGCGCTGAACGGTTTCCTCGCGGGGGCGGGCTTCGTGGTGGAGGAGCAGTACGGGGACTGGGACCTGGCGGCGGTGGGGGAAGCGGGTCCCGAGATCATCACGGTCGCGCGGCGCCCGTAGCCGGGCGCAGGGCGTGAAACGCGACGCCCGCGCCGAGGTCGAGGACCGCGGCGGCGAGCAGAGCCGCCGTCAGGGAGTGGGCCGCCAGGACGCCCGCGAGGGTGGCACCGAGGGCGAAGGCCGTGATCTTGAGGCTCGCTCCGGTCGTGAAGACCTGGCCGCGCAGGCGGGGCGGCGCGTCCCTGTGCCGGATCGCGAGGAGCGCGGTGAGCTGCGGGCCCTCGCCCGCACCGGTGAGCAGGACGGCGGCGACGAGGGCCCACGGCGAGGGGATGGCGGCGAGCGGCTTCGCGGCGGCGAGGACCAGGACGCTCGCGCCGATGACCGTGTCCGGGGGCAGCGCGGTGGGCCTGCGCGCGAGGGCGGCACCCGCCGCGAGCGCCGACGCGGCGCTCAGTGCCAGGAGCGACGTGCCGTGCGCGGCGCCGCCGACGAGCCGCGCCCCGAGCAGCGGGGCGCAGGTGACGAACACGCCCTGCCCGGCGCAGGAGACCGTGCTCACGACGGTGGCGCGGGCGAGGGGGCGGGTGGTGCGCAGGGCGCGGACGCCCGCGCGGAGTTCGGCGCGCAGGCGGGGCGCGTGAGCCGGGGTGGTGGACGGCGGGAGGCGGAGTGCGGCGGGCGCGGCGAGGAGGACGAGGACCAGGGCCGTCGCGACGGAGACGGGCGCTCCCGCGAGGCTCGCGCACAGGCCCGCGAGGGCGGGGCCGAGGAGGCTCGCGGCCGTGAAGCCGAGCGCGTCCAGGGCGGCGGCGCGCGGGAGAGCGGCGGGCGGGACGAGGTCGGGGACGCGCGAGGTCCAGCCGCCGGAGAGGGCCGGGCCGAGGAGCCCGGTGAGGAAGGCGAGCGCGAGGAGAAGCGGGTATGGGGCCCGGCCGATTCCCAGGAGCAGGAGCGCGAGCCCGGCCGCGTACCCGGCGAGCGCGGCGGCGAGCACGTGGCCTGGGCGCGGTGCCCGGTCGAGCAGCGCGCCGAGTACGGGGCCGCCGAGTGCCGCGCTCAGGAGGAGCGCCCCGAAGAGGCCGCCCGCGCGGGCGGGACCCCCGGTGACCCCCAGCGCGAGCAGCAGCAGCGCGGGTCCCGCCATCTCGTCCCCCGTCCGGGCGAGGGCGGCGGCGAGGAGGTGGCGGGCGAGCGGGGACGGGCGGGGTGGCATGGCGGGGAGCGTAGGGACGTAACGAAGAAGCCTGCCAGTAGCGTTACAGCCGCGAGGACGGCGTTATATCCGCGAGGACGGAAGGGGTGCGGGATGGAGCGGGCCGAGAGGCTGCGGCGGGTCCGGGCGGCGGGCCTGGAGCGGGCGGAGTGGCTGGGCAGACTCGCCGGGGGGCGGGTCGCGGCGCGGACGGTGGCGGTGGTCAACGCGCTGCACGTGGACGGGGCGGGCCCCCGCGAGGTCGCCGCCGTCCTCCTGGACTACGGGGAACGACCGCCGGTGCGGCTCACCGCGGCGGATGTCGCGGGGCTGCGGATGGCCGCCGACGAGGTGCGCGACGTGCTGACGGCGCCGGACACGGAATCGGCCGTCCGGCGGCTCAACGCGCTGCTCGCGCGGTGCGCGGGTCCCCTGCGGCTCACCTCGCACGACGGCGACGCGCCCTGGCACCCGCACATCGACTCCGCCGACGAGGCGCCGTGGGACGAGTGGTTCCGCGCCACCTCGGCGCTCGCACTGCTGACCGTGGTGTGGGAGCGGCAGGGACCGCCGGGCGCCGTCTGCGCGGCGCGGGGCTGTGCGCGCGTCCTGATCCCGTACGGCGCGGGACCGACCCGGCGCTACTGCTCGCGGCGCTGCGCGACGAGGGAACGCGTGGCGGCGCACCGCGCGCGCAGGCCCCCGCGGGGCTCGACCTCAGGTTGAGGGTTCGGGTTCCTCCGCCGAGTGCCCCGCCAGGCCCGCCGCCCCCTCGTCCGCCAGGCCGTTGGCCGCCGCGCGGTCCAGCGCCTCGGTGAGACGGCCGAGGCGCGCGTGCAGGTCCTCGATCTCGTCGAGGCCGAGCCCGGTGGCCGCGGCGATGGCGCGCGGCACGCGCAGGGCGCGGACGCGCAGGGCCGTGCCCTCGGGGGTCAGGCGGACGGCGACGGAGCGCTCGTCGCTCGCGAGGCGTTCGCGCCGTACGAGCCCCGCCGCCTCCAGGCGCTTGAGCAGCGGCGAGAGCGTCCCCGAGTCGAGACGCAGGAGCGCGCCGATGCGTTTGACGGGCAGCTCGCCGTGCTCCCACAGCACGAGCATCGCGAGGTACTGCGGGTAGGTGAGCCCGAGGTCCTTGAGCACGAGCCTGTACACGCCGCCGAAGGCGCGCGAGGCCGCGTTGAGCGAGAAGCAGATCTGGCGGTCGAGGCGCAGGAACTCCTCCTCGGCCACCCCGGCCGCTGTCGTGTCTGTCATGACTCCACCTTAACGCCATGCCCCCATTTTAGTTGTGCACAACTTAATTGTGTGCTCTACTCGTCGTACGGCAACGGCAGCACGCCCGCCACTCATCGACAGCACGACAGCGAAAAGGGATGGTTCTCATGGACGCGATCTACACGGCGGTGGCCACGGCGAACGGGCGCGAGGGGCGCGCGGTCAGCTCGGACGGTCAGCTCGACCTGGCGCTCGCGATGCCGCCCGCGCTCGGCGGCGACGGCAAGGGCACCAACCCCGAGCAGCTCTTCGCCGCCGGGTACTCGGCCTGCTTCGCGAGCGCACTCGGTCTCGTGTCGAAGCAGGCCGGCGCCGACACGAGCGAGGCCTCCGTCACGGCCGAGGTCGGTATCGGCAAGGACGGCGGGACCTTCGGCCTCAAGGTGACCCTGCGCGTCGAGCTTCCCGACACGATCGACGAGGAGACGGGCCGCAAGCTCGTCGAGCAGGCCCACCAGGTCTGCCCGTACTCGAAGGCCACGCGCGGCAACATCGAGGTGGACCTCGTCGTCGAGTGATCCGCCGTACGGGGCCCTCCGCCCCGTACGGACCACGTCCCTGGCCCGGTGCGCACCCCTCGCGCACCGGGCCAGGGACGTGTGCGGCGCTCCGGCCGGGCTTCACGCGCGCGGCGTAGCTCCTGGTGGGAACCTTGATCCGCCCCCGCCCGCGGGGGACTCCTTCGTCTCGCGTCTGCTGCGCGCCAACGCGATCGACAACCCCCCGCCGTCCTCGCGCTCCTGCCGATCGTCGCTCCGGGCGGCGCCGGGCCGGTCCCTGCCGCGGTCCTCGGGGTCAGCCTCGGGCCCAACCTCACGTACGCGGGCCCGCGCGCCACCTTGCCGCGGCGCCGCGTCCTGCACGAGCACGGCGAGCGCCCCTCGCTCGGCGCCTTCACCCGGCTCGGTCCGCTCACGGTGCCGCTCACCCTGGCCGGGACGACGGCGGCGTTGCGGGCGGGGCTGCGGCCGGGACCCGGCTGAGGCGGTCGCGCCCATGACGTGACACGTCTCGCACGACATCCGCATGGCCGAAATCGGTGATCGCGCGTCCCCGGTCAGCCGCCGCGGGAGCAGGCGGCACAGCAGCTGCTCCTCCTCTCGGGGGCGGGCCTTCTCCCGGGGCCCGGGGCATCCGCCCTGAGCGGGTCCGGACGCGCCGGAGCCCCGTACCGCATGGGTACGGGGCTCCGGCGGAACGACCGCGGATCTCCGGCGGCCTCAGCCCTGGCGGGCCTTCTGCCGGGGGTCCTTGCGGTTGAGGACGTAGACACGGCCGCGCCGGCGTACCACCTGGGAGCCCGGACGGTTCTTGAGGGCGCGGAGCGAGTTGCGTACCTTCACGGCGCCACCTTTCGGAACGGGGCGGGGCTACGGGGACACCCAGCCGACGATGTCCATGACAACCACGCCGGGGGTCAACGCATTCCCACCCCCTCGGGGCCGCCGGAACCCCTGGCCCCCATACACGCGACCCGCGCGAGCCACCGGAACCAGCCGGGAAGCCCGGGAGCCGAGAGGCCCGGGAGCCGAGAAGCCCATGAGCCCTTGGGCCCCCAGGAACCCTGGGAGCCCTGGGAGCCCACGGCCCTCCCTGGAAACCTGGGAGCCCCTGGCCCCTCTGGAACCTGCGAGCCCCTGGCCTCTCTGGAACCCCAGGGACCCCGAGAGCCCCTGGCCCGTTTTGGAACCCGGGGAACCCGGGCCCCCGGAACCCCCGTCGCACCTCGCGCGTTGGGCCCACCGGGGGGCCCACCGATCCCCTAGGTGAACCGTTCGACCGTCCCTTAAGGGTCCCGCCTCACCGCTCCCCCGTACGCCCCGCCCCGCGCCGTCCCGCCACCACGTCCGCCACCGCGACGAGCAGCGCGGCGATGACGAAGCCGACCGAGACGATGAGGCCGTGGTCGTAGGCGTTCGACCAGCCGTCGTCAGCGAGGCGGCCGAAGAAGACGGAGCCCACGGCCGCGATGCCGATCGCCGAGCCGACGCGCTGCCCCGTCTGGAGAGCGCCGCCCGCGCTGCCCGCCCTGCGCACCGGTACCTCCGAAAGGGTGAGGGTCTGGTTCGGCGAGATGACGAGGCCGCTGCCGAGCCCGGCGAAGAGCAGCGGGGCGATGAGGGCCCAGCCGATGCCCTTGCCCGTCACCTGGTGGACGGCGAAAGCGGTACCCGCGAGACCGATCGCGACCATGAGCAGCCCCACGACGACGAGCGGGCGCCCGAGCCGGTCGACGAGCCTGCCGCCGATCCCCGCCGAGAGCCCCGAGCCGAGCGCGAAGGGCGTGAGCGTGAGCCCCGCCTGGAGCGCCGTGTAGTGCAGCCCGCTCTGGAGGTACAGGGTGCTGACGAAGAAGATCGACGTGAACCCGGCGAAGTAGAGCAGGCCGAGCGAGGAGCCGAGCGAGTACGAGCGCACCCGGTAGAGCGCGAGATCGAGCAGGGGCTCCGCGCCCGCGCGGGTGCAGCGGCTCTCCCACCACGCGAAGACGGCGAGCAGCGCCGCGGCGGCCACGAGCAGCAGGTACTTCTCGTCCCCCGGCCACTGCCGCGACTGCACGAAGGGGAGCAGGAGCGCGACGACCCCCGCCCCGAGCAGCAGGACGCCCAGCGGGTCGAGTTCACGCAGCCGCACCTTGCGGGCGCCGGGCGTGTCGGGGAGCAGCCGGTGGGCGAGGACGAGGCACAGCGCGCCGATCGGCAGGTTCACGTAGAAGACCCACCGCCAGCCCTCATCGGCGCCCGCCGCCTGGATGAGGAGGCCGCCGAGCAGCGGCCCGACCGCCGTCGAGATGCCGACGACCGAGCCGAAGGCCCCGAAGGCCTTGCCGCGCTCCCTGCCCCGGAACATCTGCTGAATGAGCGCCGAGATCTGCGGCGCGACGAGCCCGCCCGCGACCCCCTGCACGAGCCGCGAGATGACGAGCCACAGGCTGGACTGCGCGGCCCCGCAGGAGGCGGAGGCGAGGGTGAACAGGACGAGCCCCGCCATGAACACGCGCCGCCTGCCGCGTGCGTCGCCGAGCCGGCCCGAGGGCACGAGGAAGAGCCCGAAAGAGAGCGCGTACCCGGACAGCACCCACTGGAGGTCGGACTCGGGGGTGTCGAGGCCGGTACGGATCGAGGGCAGCGCGACGTTCACGATCGATACGTCGAGGAGGGTCATGAACCCGGCGACCAGACAGACAGCGAGGGCCTTCCACCGGTCCGGGTCCGGGGTGTACGCCTCCTGCGGGGCCGGGGAAGCAGGTTCCTGCTGGGCCACGGGAACTCCTCTGTACGGCACTGCGCTTCGGACGGGCTGCGCGTACCCCGATTCTGGGCCGGTGCGCGCGCTCGCGCACCGCCGGTGGGCGCGCTCTTCGCCCGGTTCGGGGCGGGCGCGTGGTCTGCTGGCGGGGCGCGGGGCCGAGGAGTGTCCCGTGAAGCGGGTGCGCACGCGCTCGCCCCGTGACCCAGGGAGCGGAGGCCCACGTGGAGCAGCCACGCGGCGGGAGTACCCGCGTCGTCACCCGCACGCGCGCGGCGGGCGTCCCGCTGTGGCCCCTGCTCGCGCTGAGCCTCGCTTCGGGCGCGGTCGACGCGCTCGCCGTGGTGGCGCTCGGCGGCGCCTTCGCCGGGGTCATGACGGGCAACCTCGTCTTCCTCGGCGCCGCTCTCGGCGGCGCCGGGCTGCCGGAGGGGATCGCGGCCCCAGCCGCGGCGGTCGGCGGGTACGTACTCGGCGTCGCGTGCGCCGCGCCGGTGCTGCGGGCGCGGTGGGGCGGCCCGCTGCGGGTGCTCCTCGCCGAGACGGTGGTGCTCGCCGCGGTCGCCGGGGTGTGGGCCGCGGGGCCGCCCGCGGGGAGCGAACCGTACGTGCTGCTCGCGGCGCTCGCCGCGGCGATGGGCGGGCAGGCGTCGGCCGTCCTCGCGCTCGGCCCCGCGGGCGCCCCGACGACGTTCTTCACGAGCACCCTCACGACGCTCGTGCTCGCTCTCGCGCGTGGGGGCGGCGTCCGGCGCGCGAGCGCGCCCGTGGCCCGGCTGTGCGCCCTCGTCCTCGGTGCCGCGCTCGCCGCGCTCCTGCACCGCTCGGCCCCCGCCTGGGCAGCGGCCCTCCCCGCCGCCGTGCTCGCCGCGACAGTGGCGGGGCTCCGGCTCGTACGAAGCCTGCGGCCCGTACACGGAGGGGCCGCGCGGGGCGACTGAGCGGCACCACCCGTTCTGCCCGTTTTGCGCGGGCGTACGGGTGGCCGCAGCCTGGAGGCATGACCCCACGCACCTCCGGCGACACCACGGACACGTACCCCGTACCCGCGCACACCTCGGGCCCGGACGGCACTGTCGTCCGCTACGGCGACGACGGTGCGGGGCGGGTCCTGAGCGTGTACCTCGATCCGCGCTGCCCGTACTGCAAGCGCATGGAGAACGGGCTCGGCATGGTCATCCAGGAGGCGGCCGACGCGGGGCGCTTCCGCGTCGAGTACCACTTCGCGACCTTCATCGACGACGGGGCCGGCGGCAGCGGCTCGCTGCACGCCCTCGCGGCGCTCGGCGCCGCGCTCGACGAGGGCCCCGGGGAGTTCGTGCTCTTCCAGCGGCTGCTCTTCGCCGAGCAGCCGCCCGAGGAGGACGACCGCTTCTCTGACGACGACCTGCTCGTCCGGCTCGCGGGCGAGGTACCTGGCCTCGGCGAGGACGGCTTCGCCGACAAGGTGCGGGCCGGTACGTACCGGCCGTGGGCGCGGGCCGTCTCGATGGCCTTCGTGGAGAGTTCCGTGCACGCGACACCGACCGTGCTGCTCGACGGCGGCCCCGTCGCCGTACTCGGGCCAGGCGGCTACCCGGTCACCCCGGAGTCCTTTCTCGCGCAGGTCTCCTGAGTGGCGCGGACGTCCTGAGGGGCCTGAGGAGCGCGGCCTGAGGGGGGCGGGCGTCCTGAGAGGGGCGGGCGTCCTGGACACCTCAGGTGTCCCGCGCCGCGCGGAGGGTACGCGGCCCGCGCGGTCCGCCGCCCGCTCCCGCCGAGTGGCCGGGCGGCGCCGCGCCGACGAAGATTGACGGACAGGGACGCGCGGCCCCACCGGCCGCGCCGACACCGAGGAGGCCGCAGATGGCAGGCGAGAAGAACCCGGAGGATCTGCCCCGCGTCGTCACCCCCGACGACGAACTGCACACGGGTGCGGACCAGGAGGTGACGCCCGAGGATCTCGTCCAGGCCGCCGGTCGCGACGTGACACCCGAGAATCTGGAGTGGGCGCGCAGGAAGCTCGCGGAGGAGGGCCGCGAGGCCATCGAGCGGCTGCTGCCCTGAGCGGCGCTCCCTTCGCCGTGTCCGTGGCCGCTCAGCCACCCGGCGTCGGCCACGACTGGCCCGCCGCCCAGTCCGCGTAGGACGTCCAGGGGATCTCGGGGAACGCGGCGCGCAGCGCGGGGATGTCGACCTGGTAGCCGACCTCGGTGAGGTACGCGTACATGGCGCCCATGTCAGGGCTCGCGCTCGTCACCGATTCCAGCGGGATCTGCCGGTACTCGACCCTGCCGCCTGCGGCACGGCCGATGTCGCGCGCCATCTCGGCGGGGGTCGGGTCGTCGCCCGCGACCTCGACGCGCTGCCCGCGCCAGCGCACGGGGTCGTCGAGCACCGAGGCGACGACCCTGCCGAGGTCGGCGCGGGCCACCTGCTGGAGGCGCGTGTCGGGCGGCAGCGCCATCGTGATCTCGCCGTCGGCGACTTCCTGGAGTTCACCGAAGACGTTGTCGTAGAAGTACGTGGGCGCGACGACGGCGGAGGCGAGCCCCGAAGCGGCGAGGATCTTCTCGGTGTGCGCCTTCGTCTCGAAGTGCGGGATGCCGGTCCCGCGGTCGGCGCTCGCGACGGAGGCCATGACGAGGAAGGGCAGCGCGGAGCGGGCCGCGGCGTCGACGATCGCGACGCCCTGTTCCTTCTCGGCGTCGAGGCCCGCCTCGAAGGGGGTCGTGACGGCGAAGGCCGCGGCCGCGCCTTCGAAGGCCGCGGCGAGCGAGCCGGTGTCGCGCAGATCGGCGGCGACCACTTCGACGCCCGATGCGGCGAGCGTACGTGCCCTGGCCTCGCCCGGATCGCGCACGACGGCCCGCACGGGCCGCCCCGCCGCGCGCAAGGCCGTGACCACAGCACCGCCCTGCCCTCCGGTCGCCCCGAGTACGGCGATCTTCATCGCACTGCCTCCTGCCGCTCCACACCACCGGAAACCCCCTGAGCCCGCGCCCCGTCCCCGCCCGAGCCCGCACGCACCCCCACCTTCGTCCCTCGTGGGCCGCCGGGCCACAGGAGCGGGCCGAACGGGCGAGTGGGGGCCGACGGCCCGTCACCTTCCCGCCGCTGCGCCCGCCGCGCTGCCCCCGCCGGGGGCACACCACTCGCGTCCCGCCTCTTCACGCGGCAAGCTGGGGCGGACACCGGCCGCAGCGGGCGGCGGGGGTGAGGGGAGCGCGATGAGTGAGAAGACGGCTTCGGCCGAGGTGAGCGATCACCCCGACGCGGACCGGTACGAGGCGAGGATCGACGGCGAACTCGCCGGATTCGCCCAGTACATCCGTACGAAGGACCTCATCGCCTTCGTGCACACCGTCGTCGAGCCCGCCTTCGAGGGCCGCGGCGTGGGCAGCGCGCTCGTGCGGACCTCGCTCGACGAGGCGCGCGCGGCCGGGGTCGCTGTGCTCGCGGTCTGCCCCTTCTACTCCGGCTGGATCGCGCGGCACCCCGAGTACCAGGACCTCCTGTACGCGGAGCGGAGCAAGGTGACCGACTGAGTCCGCGGGCCGAGCGCCCACGAACCGATGAGGCCGAGGAGCTGAGCGATGCCGGACGCGCGACAGGCGGCGGAGGACCCGACCGTGCGCGAGGGCGCCAGGCGGTACCGGGGCGCGGAGATCGCGGTGAGCTACGAGGTGGCGCGCTGCCTGCACGCCGCCGAATGCGTACGGGGTCTGCCCGCCGTCTTCGACGTCGAGCGCAGGCCGTGGATCGCCCCGGACGGGGCGCCCGCGGCCGAGGTCGCCGAGGTGATCGAGCGCTGCCCGAGCGGGGCGCTCCAGTACCACTGGCCCGGGCACGCGGAGCGGCCGCGCGTGCCGACGCGCCTCGCGCTGCACGAGGACGGGGTGCTGCACGCGCGCGGCGACCTGGACGTCGAGACGCCGCAGGGCGGGCGGCACGAGACGCGGGTCATGCTGTGCGCCTGCGGGCACACGGCGCACAGCCCCTTCTGCGACCACTCGGGGAGCCGCTGCGCGGCGCACGGCTGAGGGCCGTTCGGCCGCGGTGGAGAGGCCGGTCGGCCCCGCGTGCCGGGGCGGCCGGGGGGAACGGGGAGGGAGGGAGCGGGGGTGCGGTGTCCGCACCGTCCCCGGCGACCAGCGGCCGCGACCGGAGGCCGTGACCGACAGGTGTCACCCACAGCCGTGCTGAAAGGCTTGCGATGCAGGAATTCACGTACGAGACACCGGCCCCCGTGGCGCCCGAGCTTTCGGACGCGGAGCTGGACGCCCTCCTCGCGCACTGGCGGGCCGCCAACTACCTCGCGGTCGGGCAGATCTACCTCATGGACAACCCGCTCCTGCGGGAGCCGCTGCGCCCCGAGCAGATCAAGCCCCGTCTCCTGGGCCACTGGGGCACGGTCCCCGGGCTCAATCTCGTCTACACGCACGTCAACCGCCTGATCAGGCTGCGCAGGCAGCAGGCGGTGTGCGTCTGGGGCCCCGGGCACGGCGGGCCCGGGGTGCTCGCCAACAGCTGGCTGGAGGGCTCCTACTCGGACATCTACCCGGACATCAGCCGCGACGAGCCGGGCATGAAGCGCCTGTTCAAGCAGTTCTCGTTCCCCGGCGGGGTGCCGAGCCACGTCTCGCCCGAGCTGCCGGGGTCGATCCACGAGGGCGGTGAGCTGGGGTACTCGCTGCTGCACGCCTACGGTGCCGCCTTCGACAACCCGGACCTGCTCGTGCCGTGCGTCATCGGTGACGGCGAGTCGGAGACAGGGCCGCTCGCGGGCTCGTGGCACTCCAACAAGTTCCTCGACCCGGTGCACGACGGGGCCGTGCTGCCGATCCTGCACCTCAACGGCTACAAGATCGCCAATCCGACGCTCCTCGCACGGCTGCCCGAGACCGAGCTGCACGACCTCCTGCGCGGGTACGGGTACCGGCCGATCGAGGTCGTCGGGGACGACCCCGCGTTCGTGCACCGGCAGATGGCGGGGGCGCTCGCGCAGGCGGTCGGCAGGATCGACGAGATCCAGGCCGAGGCGCGCAGGGGCCGCTCCACGGACCGGGCGCACTGGCCGATGATCGTGCTGCGCACGCCGAAGGGCTGGACGGGCCCGCGGATGGTCGACGGGCTTCCCGTGGAGGGCACGTGGCGCGCCCATCAGGTCCCGCTCGCCGAGGTGCGGACCGACCCGGAGCACCTGCGCCAGCTGGAGGAGTGGATGCGCTCCTACCAGCCCGACGAGCTGTTCGACGAGCAGGGCAGGCCCCGGGCGCAGGTCCTGGAGTGCGTCCCCGAAGGGGATCTGCGGCTCGGCTCCAATCCGCACGCGAACGGTGGCAGGCTCACCCGCTCGCTGCCCGCTCCCCCGCTGGAGGACTTCGCCGTCACGGTCGAGCGGCCCGGTACGAGCACGCACGAACCGACGCGGGTGCTCGGCCAGTACCTCGCGCGGATCATGGATCTGACGGCGGACCGGCGGGACTTCCGGCTCATGGGCCCGGACGAGACGGCGTCGAACCGGCTCAACGCGGTGTACGACGTGACGGCGAAGACGTGGCAGGAGGAGATCCTCCCTGTCGACGAGCACCTGACGCGCGACGGGCGCGTCATGGAAGTGCTCTCGGAGCACATGTGCCAGGGCTGGCTGGAGGGCTACAACCTGACGGGCAGGCACGGGCTGTTCTCCACGTACGAGGCCTTCGCGCACATCGTCGACTCGATGGCCAACCAGCACATCAAGTGGCTGCGGACCTCGCGCGCGCTGCCGTGGCGGGCGCCCGTCCCCTCGTTCAACTACCTGCTGTCCTCGCACGTGTGGCGCCAGGACCACAACGGCTTCTCGCACCAGGACCCCGGCTTCATCAACCACGTGCTCAACAAGAGCCCGGAGGTCGTCCGCGTCTACCTGCCCCCGGACGCCAACACGGCGCTCTCGACGGCGGAGCACGTGCTCCAGAGCAGGGACTACGTCAACGTCGTGATGGCGGGCAAGCAGCCCAGTTTCGACTGGCTGACGCTGGAGGAGGCGCGCGGGCACTGCGCGCGCGGCGCGGGGATCTGGGAGTGGGCGGGTACGGAGGAGGGGCGGCTGCCCGACGTCGTGCTCGCGTGCGCGGGGGACACCCCGACGCTGGAGATCCTCGCGGCCGCGCAGATCCTGCGCCACAGGCTCCCGGAACTCGCGGTGCGGGTCGTGAACGTCGTGGACCTGGCGCGGCTGCTCCCGGAGAGCGAACACCCGCACGGGATGCCGGACTTCGACTTCGACGGGGTGTTCACGCGCGACAAGCCGGTCATCTTCGCCTACCACGGCTATCCGTGGCTGATCCACCGGCTCGCCTACCGGCGCGCGGTGCACCCCTTCCTGCACGTGCGCGGCTACAAGGAGCGCGGCACCACGACGACGCCCTTCGACATGGTCGTGCTCAACGACATGGACCGCTTCCGGCTCGTCATGGACGTCATCGACCGGGTCCCGGGCCTCGCGCAGCGCGCGGCGGCGCTGCGGCAGGAGATGGCGGACACGCGCACGCGGCACCGCGCGTGGGTGCAGGAGTACGGCGAGGACCTGCCCGAGGTGGCGCAGTGGCACTGGGAGGGCTGAGCGCGGTGCCCGGGGGCACGCGGTGATCGCCGCCGCCACCGGGCCCACGCCCGGCATCGCGCTCTCCTCGGGGCGCGGGCGCTGGGTGCTCGCCTGCGCGGTGCTCGCCTCGGGGATGTCGATGCTCGACGGCACGGTCGTCAACGTCGCCCTGCCGCGTATCGGGAGCGACCTGGACGTGTCGCTCGCGACGCTCCAGTGGGTCGTCAACGCGTACATGCTGACGCTCTCGGCGCTCCTGCTGCTCGGCGGGGCGCTCGGCGACCGGCTCGGCAGGAAGCGGACGCTCGTGGCGGGCATCGTGTGGTTCGCGCTCGCCTCGGCGCTGTGCGGCTTCGCGTGGGACGGCGGGCTGCTCATCGCCGCGCGGGCGCTCCAGGGCGTGGGCGGGGCGCTCCTGACGCCGGGTTCGCTCGCGCTCGTACGGGCCTCGTTCCGCGAGGAGGACCAGGCGAAGGCGGTGGGCGCGTGGTCGGGGCTCACGGGGGTCGCCGGGGCGGTGGGCCCGTTCCTCGGCGGGTGGCTCATCGACGGTCCGGGCTGGCGGTGGATCTTCTTCCTCAACCTGCCGCTCGGCGCCGTCGTCCTCGCGCTCGCGCTGCGCCACGTCCCCGAGAGCCGCGATCCCGCGGCGACGGGGCGGTTCGACTGGGCGGGGGCGGCGCTGGGCGCGCTGTTCCTCGCGGGGATCAGCTACGCGCTCATCACGGCGAAGGGTGCGAGTCCTGGGCAGCTGCTCGTGCCGCTCGTGGCGGGGCTCGCCGCGGGTGCGGCGTTCCTCCTGGTGGAGCGGCGGGCGCGGGAGCCGATGCTGCCGCTCGGGCTCTTCTCCTCGCGCCTGTTCAGCGTCACGAACCTCATGACGCTGTGTCTGTACGCGGCGATCGGCGGCGTGCTGTTCCTGCTGCCCGTGCAGTTGCAGAACGGGCTCGGGTACGACGCGCTCGAAGCGGGTGTCGCGAGCCTGCCGATCACGCTCCTGATGCTCGTGCTCTCGGCGCCCGCCGGTGACCTCGCGCGGCGGATCGGGCCGCGCGTGCCGCTGACGGCCGGTCCGCTGGTGGCGGCGGGCGGGGCGCTCCTGATGCTGCGGATCGCGCCGGGTGCCTCGTACTTCCCCGACGTCCTCCCCGCGGTCGCGGTGATGGGCCTCGGGATGAGTGTCTTCGTGGCGCCGCTCACGGCGACGGTGCTCGCCTCGGTGGACGCGGAGCGCGCGGGGCTCGCGAGCGGCGTGAACAACACGGCGGCGCGGATCGCGCAGCTGCTCGTGGTCGCCGCGCTCCCCCTGGCGGTCGGTCTCTCGGACAATGCCTACCGCCACGCCCCGCAGGTCAACGCGGCCTTCCACCGCGCGGCCTGGGGCATGGCGGGCCTCCTCGTCCTCGCGGCGGCCCTCGCGTTCTGCTTCGTACGGCGCCCGGGCCGGACACCCCCGGCGCGAGCGGCCGAGCCGCGCTGCCGTACCCACGCGGGGCTCGCCTCTCCCCCGCTGGAGCCGGGGGACGGGCAGCGGGGGTGAAGAACCGGGGCCGGTGGGCGGGCGCACCGCGAAGGATGCGGCCGGTGGGCGAGCGCACCGCGAGGAATGCGGCCGGTGGGCGGGCGCACCGCGAGGAATGCGGCCGGTGGGCGAGCGCACCGCGAGGAATGCGGCCGGTGGGCGAGCGCACCGCGGAGGGCGGAGGACGCGGCCCCGCCCGGTCTGAGAGCATCCTGATCATGGATTACCCCCAGGAGCAGGACCCGGGCGCCCCCGTGCGCGGCGGGG
Source organism: Streptomyces sp. P6-2-1 (assembly GCF_050613165.1). Classification (NCBI taxonomy): domain Bacteria; kingdom Bacillati; phylum Actinomycetota; class Actinomycetes; order Kitasatosporales; family Streptomycetaceae; genus Streptomyces; species Streptomyces sp. P6-2-1. The sequence goes on from NZ_CP192513.1 coordinate 216,706, forward strand.
TCCCCGAGCACGGCCGGGTCCCGAAGTACTACGCGGTGAAGGCGCGGATCTCCGCCCTGCTCGACACGTGGGAGAGCGGGACGCCGCTGCCGACGGAACGGGATCTCGCCGCTCGGTACGAGGTGGCGCGCGAGACGGTGCGGCAGGCGCTGCGGGAACTGCTCCTCGAAGGGCGGCTGCGGCGGCAGGGGCGCGGGACGGTGGTGGCGGGCCCCAAGCTGGAGCAGCCGTTGTCCCTGGCGAGCTACACGGAGGGGGTGCGCAGGCAGGGCCGCAGGCCGGGGCGGTCCCTGATCGGGCTCGACCGCTTCCCGTGCCCGCCCGCGCTCGCCGCCGAACTGGGGCTCGCCGAGGGCGAGGCGGTGTGGCACCTGGAGCGGGTGCTCCTGGCGGACGACGAGCGGGTGGGCCTGGAGAGCACGTACGTGTCGGTGGAGCGCGTGCCGGGTCTGGAGCGGGACTTCGACCCGGACTCCTCGTTCTACGCCTACCTGCGGGAACGCCTCGGGATCGTGTTCGGCGCCGCCGAGGAGCGGATCGAGACGGTGCTGGCCTCGCCGCGTGAGGCGCTGCTCATCGGGACGCCGCCCGCGCTGCCGATGCTGCTGCTGCACCGCGTCTCGCGGGACACGGCGGGCCGGCGTGTGGAGCGGGTCAGGACGCTGTACCGGGGCGACAGGTTCTCGTTCACGACGCGCTTGGGCGAGGCCACCGAGTAGGGAACGTACCGGCAGGAAACCGCCCGCACTCCCCCGCTCGTGTCACGGAAAGATAACGGGTCTGGTCCAAGATTGGCGGCTGGTTCATCAGCCGGTCGGCGGACGGACCGCTGGACGCCACCCGCCGCCGTGAATCTCGTCGGCATGAAGGTCATCGTCGTAGGAGCAGGCGTGGTGGGCACCATGCACGCCTGGCACGCGGTGGGTCGCGGCCACGAGGTCGTGCACATCGAGCGTGAGGCGGAGGCGCGTGGCGCCTCACTGCGCAACTTCGGGCAGATCTGGGTGAGCGGCAGGGCCGGTGGCCCGGAGCTGGAAGCGGCCCTGCGCGCCCGGGAGTTGTGGGAGGGGATCGGGGAGCGGGTGCCGGGGCTCGGCTTCCGTGCCTGCGGTTCGCTCACGCCCTTGCGCACCCCCTTGGAGGTGGGCGTCGCCGAGGCGGCTCTCGCCCGGGCGGACGCGGCCGCGCGCGGCTTCAAGCTGCTCACGGCCGAGGAGGCGCGCGGGGTGAACCCGGCGCTGCGCGGGGAGTTCACCGCGGCGCTGTGGTGCGAGCGGGACGCGGCGGTCGAGCCGAGGACCGCGCAGCTCGCGCTGAAGGGCGAGCTGCTCGCCTCGGGGCGGTACACGTACCTCGGTGGGCGCGAGGTACGGGAGGTCACGGGTGCGGGGACGGTCCGCGACGACCACGGGGACACGCACGCGGGCGACACGGTGATCCTCGCGACGGGCGCCTGGCTGGGCGGTCTCGTACGGGAGCTGGCGGGGCCCGGCCTGCCGGTGCGACGCGTGCGTCTCCAGATGATGCAGACCGATCCGCTGGGCGAGCCGCTGACGACCTCGGTCGCCGACCCCGACTCCTTCCGCTACTACCCGGCGTACGCGAGCGAGGCGCTGGACGCCCTCGCCGCCGGGCAGCCCCAGGCGCCGGTGGCCGCGGAGCACGCGATGCAGCTGCTCATGGTGCAGCGCCGCGACGGCGGCCTGACGATCGGCGACACGCACGCGTACGCGCATCCCTTCCCCTTCGACACGGTCGAGGAGCCGTACGAGCACCTGCGTGCCGTCGTGGAGTCGTACCTCGGCCGTCCGCTGCCCCGTGTCCGGCACCGCTGGGCGGGCGTGTACGCGCAGTGCACCGACCCGTCCCTGGTGGTGCACCGGCAGGAGGTCGCGGAGGGCGTGTGGCTCGTGACCGGTCCCGGGGGCCGGGGCATGACGTGCTCGCCCGCCATCGCCGAACAGACCGCCGACCTCATCGGATGGTGACCGACATGCACACAACTCCCTTCCACAGCCTCGTCGTTCTGGACATGGCGGGCACGACGGTGCGCGACGGCGGCCTCGTCGAGAGCGCCTTCACTGCCGCCGCCGAACAGCTCGGCGTCACCCCCGGCTCGCCCGAGCACGCCGCGCAGCTCGCGCACGTACGGGCCACGATGGGCGAGTCGAAGATCTCCGTCTTCCGGCACCTGTACGGGGACGAGGAGCGGGCCCGGCGCGCGAACACCGCCTTCGAGGAGGCGTACGCGCGGCTCGTCGGCGACGGTGCGGTCGGCGAGGTGCCGGGGGCGCGGCGCACCGTCGAGGAACTGCGCGCCCAGGGGCGGACCGTCGTCCTGACCACCGGGTTCGCGCGGCCGACACAGGATCTGCTGCTCGACGCGCTCGGCTGGCGGGATCTCGCCGACCTGACGCTGTGCCCCGCGGAGGCGGGTGGGCGCGGCCGCCCGTACCCGGACCTGGTGCTCGCCGCGCTGCTGCGCACGCACGCCGCGGACGCCGTGGCGCGGGTGGCCGTGGCAGGGGACACCGCCTACGACATGCGCGGCGGGGTACGGGCGGGGGCGGGCGTCGTCGCCGGTGTGCGGACCGGGGCGCACGACGAGGAGACGCTGCGCGCCGCCGGGGCGACGGCGGTGCTCGGCTCGGTCGTGGAACTCCCGGGGCTGCTCGCCCTCGTGGAGGAGCGGCGGCCGGCGGGGGCGGACGCGTGAGCGCCGGTCCGCTCGTCACGGAGGCGCCGGCGGGCGGTATCCGCTTCGAGCACGTCAGCGTCAGGTACGGCGGCACCACGGTGCTCGACGACTTCGATCTGAGCGTCGAACCCGGCGAGGTCATGGCACTGCTCGGGCCCTCGGGCTCGGGCAAGACGACGGCGCTGCGCGCGGTGGCCGGATTCGTACGGCCCGCCGCGGGGCGTGTGCACCTGGCGGGGCGCGAGGTGACGGACCTGCCGCCGCACCGGCGCGGGCTCGGGATGGTGGTGCAGCAGTACGCGCTCTTCCCGCACCTGCGCGTGCGCGACAACGTCGCCTTCGGGCTGCGGGCCCGCCGGGTCCCGCGCGCGGCGGCCGCGGGCCGCGTCGCCGAGGCCCTGGAGCTGGTCGGCATGGACGGCTACGCGGACCGCTACCCGCGCGAGCTGTCCGGCGGACAGCAGCAGCGCGTCGCGCTCGCGCGGGCGCTCGCGATCCGGCCGGGTGTGCTCCTCCTGGACGAGCCGCTGTCGGCGCTCGACGCGCGCCTGCGCAGCGGAATGCTCACCGAACTCGCCCGGCTGCACCGCGAGTTCCCGCGCATGTCGATCCTGTACGTGACGCACGACCAGATCGAGGCCCTGACCCTCGCGGACCGCGTCGCTGTCCTGGACAGGGCCCGCCTCCAGGAGTGCGGGACCCCGCGCGCGCTGTACACCAGGCCGCGCACGGCGTTCACGGCCTCCTTCGTCGGTGAGGCGAATCTCCTGCCCGTCGAGGGAGGGGGCGAGGACGGCACCGCGCTGTTCGCCGGGCAGCCGCTGCGGCTCGCGGGCGAAGCTGTCGCGGGCACGGCCACCGTGCTCGTACGGCCTCACCAGCTGCGCCTGGCCCCGGACGACTCCGGCGGACCCACCCGGGCGAACGCGTTGCGCGGCACCGTCGCCGAGCGCCAGTGGCGCGGGAACGCGCACCGCCTGCACGTGCGCGTCGGGGAGCACGTGCTGCTCGTGGACGTGCCCGGGGGCGAGGAGCCGGCCGGGGTGGGGGACGACGTCACCCTCGGCTTCGCGCCCGAGGACGCCGTGCTCCTCGCGGGCGAGACGACGGGAGGTGCGGCATGAGCGGCACCGCGGTCAGGACGCCGGTGGAGAAGGCCGAGGCCGCTGTCCCCGCACGGGTACGCCCCGCGCGGCGCGTGCCGCGCCGGGTGTGGCTCCTCCCGCCGCTCGCGGCGCTCGGCTTCGCGTTCCTCTACCCGCTCGTGCTGCTCGTCCGGCAGTCGCTGACGCCGGACGGGGGCGGTACCTCGTTCGCCCCGTACACCGAGGTGTTCGCCTCCGCCGCCTTCCGCAAGGCGCTCGGCACGACCGTGTACCTCGCTGCCGGGGCGACGGCCGGGTGCCTGGTGCTCGGCTTCTTCCTCGCGCTCGTCATCGCGTTCGTGCCCTTTCCCGGGGCGCGGCTCGTCGCGCGGTGCGTGGAGGTGTTCCTGTCCTTCCCCTCGTTCCTCATCACTCTCGCGCTGCTCTTCGTCTACGGCACGGTCGGCATGGCCAACGGGCTGTGGACGGACGTGACGGGCGCGGCGCACGGGCCGTTCGCGTTCCTCACGACGCCGTGGGGCGTGCTGCTCGCCGAGGTCACCTACTTCACGCCGTTCGTGATGCGCCCCGTCCTCGCGGCCTTCGCGCAACTCGACACGGCGCAGGTCGAGGTGGCGGCCTCACTGGGGGCGCGGCCCGCGCGCATCGTGCGGCGGGTCGTCCTGCCCGAGGCACTGCCCGCGCTCGCCGCCGGGGGGAGCCTCGTCCTCGTGCTGTGCCTCAACGAGTTCGGGATCGTCCTGTTCACGGGCGCGAAGGGGGTCACGACGCTGCCGACGCTCATCTACGGCAAGGCGATCCTCGAATCCGACTATCCGGCGGCGTGCGCGGTCGCCGTCGTCAACATCCTTGTCTCCGTGGGCCTGTACGGCCTGTACCGGGTGGTGAGCCGTCGTGCTGGTGCGTAGCCGTGCGGGCAAGTACGCCGTGTGGGCGCTGTTCCTCGTCCTCTTCCTGCCGTTGTTCGCACTGCCGCTCGCCGTGATCGTGGCCGCCTCGTTCGCGGGCCGCTGGTCGGGGGCGCTGCCCTCGGCGCCGACGTTCGCGCACTACGCGAGCGCGACCCGCGGGGAAGCGCTCGACGCGCTGACGACGAGCCTCGTGACGGCGGTCGTGGCGAGCCTCCTCGCCCTGGTCATCGGTACGTGGGCGGCGCTCGCCGCCGAGGGACTCGGGCGGCGGGGGCGACGCTTGGTGGACGCGCTGTTCATGCTGCCCGTCGCTGTGCCCTCGGTCGTCGTGGGGCTGTGCCTGCTCGTGGCGTTCAGCCGGCCGCCGTTCCTGCTCAACGGCACGCGGTGGATCGTGATCCTCGCGCACACGGTGCTGGTGACGGCGTTCGCCTACCAGTCGGTGAGCGCGGCGACGCGACGCGTCGACCCGGCGTTCGCGCAGGCCGCGGCAGGTCTGGGGGCCCGCCCGTTCACGGTGCTGTGGCGCGTGCGCCTGCCGCTGCTGCTGCCCGCGCTCGGCGCGGCCGCCGGGCTGTGCTTCGCCCTGTCGATGGGCGAGCTGAGCGCGACGATGATGCTCTACCCGCCGGACTGGACCCCCTTGCCCGTGCTCATCTTCTCGGCGACCGACCGGGGCGCACTCTTCACCGGCGCGGCGACGGCGGTGGTGCTCCTCGTGGCCACGCTGCTGGTCCTGCTGGGCCTCTCCCGGCTGCGCACGCGGGCTTCGTACCGCTGAGGACGCCCCCGTACCGCTGAGGACGCCCCGCACCGCCGAAGCCCTCGTCGAAAGCCCTCGTCCCTTCCCCTCCTCCCCTCCTCCCCTCCTCCACCGGAGTACGTACGTCATGCGCATACGACACCTCACCCCGCTCGCCGCCCTCGCCTCCTGCGCCGTCCTCGCCGCCACGCTCTCCGCGTGCGGGGGCTCGGCCGCCGCCGACGCCAAGTCCGTCACCGTGTACAGCGCGGACGGGCTCAAGGGCGAGAACGGCGACGGCTGGTACGACAAGGTCTTCAAGGACTTCGAGAAGAAGACCGGCATCAAGGTCAAGTACGTGGAAGGGGGTTCGGGCGAGATGGTGCAGCGCGCCGTGCGCGAGAAGTCGCACGCGCAGGCCGATGTCCTCGTCACGCTCCCGCCCTTCATCCAGCAGGCGGAGAGCAAGGGCCTGCTCCAGAAGTACGTGCCGCGGGGAGCGGAGGCGGTGCCCGCCGACGCCAAGTCCCCGGGCGGCACGTGGACCACCGTCGTCAACAACTACTTCGGGTTCGTCTACAACACGACGGAACTGAAGACCCCGCCGAAGACCTGGGACGACCTGCTCGACGGCAGGTTCAAGAACCGTCTCCAGTACTCGACGCCCGGCGTCGCCGGGGACGGCACGGCCGTGCTCGTCAAGGCGATGCACGACCTCGGCGGCAAGGACGAGGCGATGGAGTACCTGAAGAAGCTCCAGTCCAACAACGTCGGCCCCTCCGCGTCGACCGGCAAGCTCGCGCCGAAGGTCGACAAGGGCGAACTCCTCGTCGGCAACGGGGATGTCCAGATGAACTACGCGCAGTCGGCGACGATGCCGCACCTCGGCATCTGGTTCCCCGCCGGTGACTCCGGCAGGCCCACCTCCTTCGCCCTGCCCTACGCGGCCGGGCTCGTGACGAAGGCCCCGCACTCCGCGAACGGCCGCAAGCTCCTCGACTACCTCCTCTCCCCCGCCGCGCAGCGCGAGGTCAGCTCGGTCGGCGGCGGCTTCGCCGCGCGCGACGACGTCGAGGCGAGCGACGCGCGCGCCACCGACCTCGCGAAGATCATGAACGGCGTCGAGATCTTCACGCCGGACTGGCAGGACCTGAGCGAGCACCTCGACGCGTACGTCGACGCCTGGAAGACCGCGACCGGCAGCTGACCGCGCGCCGGACCCGCCCGGGGCGGGGTGCCCCCCGGGGCGGGGTGCCCTGCCCCCGCCCCCTCCTTCACGTCCCTCACCCCCCCCTCCAGGCGCAGCCACCGCGTCACCCCACTGCCACCGCCTTGCCCGCCACCGCCTCACCCCGCAGACACCGCCCCACCCCACGGAAAACGGAGCCCTGTGATGCCCGCAGACAGCACGACCGGCCCCCTCTCCTCCCGCGCCTTCTCCCCCTCGCGCCGCGCCGTACTCGCCGGCGCCGGCGCCGTCCTCGTCGGCGCCGCCCTCCCCCTCTCCCCCGCCCGCGCCGCCGACCGCACGCCGAAGGTGCTGCTCCTCGGCGTCGACGGCGCCCTCCTCTCCCGTACCGCCGCCGCCGGCACCCCGCACCTGGACGCCCTGCGCGCCTCCGGCGTGACCGCCGAGAGCCTGCTGTACAGCGAACCGCTCGCGCCCACCCTCTCGGGGCCCGGCTGGTCGACGATCCTCACCGGCGTGTGGCCCGACAAGCACAAGGTGCGCGACAACGACTTCACCGGCAGCCGCTTCGACCTCTACCCGGACTTCCTCACGCGCGCCGAGCGGTACAGGCCCGCCCTGTCGACGTACGCCGTCGCCTCCTGGAACCCGCTCACCACGACCGTGTTCTCGCCGGAGGTCGACACGCGCGTCTCGACGCCGGACGCCGAGTACGACGCGGGGACGACGGCGCGCGCCGTGGCGGCGCTGCGCGACGGCGACCACGACGCCGTCTTCGTCCACCTCGACAACGTCGACCACGCGGGGCACTCCTACGGCGCGGCCAGCAGCCAGTACCTCGCGGCGCTCGCGGGCGTCGACGCGCAGCTCGGGCAGCTCCTCGACGCCGTGCGCGGCCGGGCCTCGTACGCGCGCGAGGACTGGCTCGTCCTCGTGACGACCGATCACGGGCACACGGACCCCGGCGGCCACGGCGGCAACACGCTGCCCGAGCGGCAGACCTTCCTCGTCGCCTCGGGCGCCGGGCTCCCGGCAGGGAGCGTGCGGTACGACGTCCGCATGCCCGACGTCGCGGTGACCGCGCTCGCCCACCTGGGCGTTCCCCTCGACCCGGCGTGGGAACTCGACGGGCGCCCGCTCGCACGGTCATCGGACGACCCCTTCGACACGCTGCGTCCCGCGCTCGGCGGGCGCGTCGACGAGACGGGCATCCCCGCGGGGACCCTCGGCTTCACGCACACGGCGCCGAGCGGCTGGAGCGTCGAGAACACGGGCATGAGCGGCGGCGTCACCGAGTGGCGCGGCTGGAGCTTCACGACGGACGAGTTCTGGAGCGCCGCCGAACGCGGGCAGGGCCGCGAGAACAACATCCGCGCGCGGAACGTCTTCGCCGTCGCGGACGGCGACGAGTGGGCCGACCGCGCCTTCTCGGGCAGCTTCGACTCGACGCTCGTCAGCCCCGCCTGGCCGGTGTCGGAGGGCAGCGTCCTGCGCTACACCACGTACTACCGGCAGGAGTCGCCCCAGCGCGGCGAGGTGCTGGTGTCGTACGACGGCGCGGCGCCCGTCTCCGTACGCACCTACACGGCGGACGTGCCCTCACGCACCGAGACGATCGCGCTCCAGGTCCCGGCGGGAGCACGCACCGCGCGGGTGCGCTTCCGGTACACGGCGGGCAACAACTGGTACTGGACGGTGGACGACGTGGCGGTGGTACGGCGCTGAGCACCCGCGCCCGGCACCGGCCGGGGCGGGAGCGCCGCTCTCCCGCCCCGGCCGTGTCAAGCACGCACGGCCTCACAACTCCGCGAGCGCTGCGATCTTCGTGTCCTCGCGCGCGAAGGCGACCTTGTCGACCGGCTCGCCCCTGACCTCGGCGACCCGCGCCACGAGGTCCTGGAGGACGCACACCTCGATGAGCGCGCGCTGTGTCGGCGTGAAGCCCTCCGGCAGGCGCACCGCCCGCACGCCGGGCGGCGGGGTGACGGAGCGTTCCATGACGGTGAGGACGCCGGTCGGCTTCTGCGTGAGCTGCCGCGCGAGCGCCGCCTCGCGCTCCGCGCCGATCACGACGTGGCTCGTCCCCGCGGAGGCGACGTCCATCGGCCCGTGCAGATACGTACGCGTCCCGCAGGCCGTCGCGGGCACGAGCGGTCCTTCGCGGAAGAGCAGGGCGACCGCCTCGGCCGTGGTGAGCTGCGGCGCCGAGGCGACGACGTCCAGCGAACCGCCCACGAGCGGCCCGGCGGCGAAGTCGGCGAGCGCCCCGGCCGCCGCGGCGAGCGTCTCGTCGACCGCCTCGGCCACGTGCGCCCAGCCCGGGTGCGGGCGTCCGCGCGTGAGCTGGTCGGTGAGCATCCCGAGCGCGGCGTACGTGACGACGAAACCGACCGTGGAGACACGGCTGTCGGGGTAGTCGCCGAGCGAGTACGTGGTCCCCGCCGCGTCCCGGAGGGGACTGGCCGCCGCGTTGGTGAGGGCGGCCGTCGCGACGCCCGCCGCGCGGAAACGCGCGACGAGGTCGGTGCTCTCCCTGCTGCGGCCGCTCTGCGAGAGTGCGAGGACCATATCGGGTCCGCCGAGGACGCTCGGCTGGTCGGAGCAGTCGGTGCGCGCGGCGTCGAGGCCCGCCTCGCGCAGCGCGTAGAGCGGCGAGGCGAGGGCGGCGCCGCTCGCGCCGATCCCCGCGAGCAGGACGCGCCGCCAGGCGGGACGCCACTCGGCGAGCACCTCGGGGAAGTGCGCGACGACCTCGCGCAGCGCGGGCAGTTCGGCCGCGCGGCCCTCGGCGAAGGTGTATCCGTAGACCGGAGCGGCGCTCACGCGGTCGCCTCCTTCGTCGCGGGCGCGGTGCGCGGGTGCCACGCCTTGCGGGCGACGGCGGGCACGTAGTCGGAGAGGTCCACGGGGAAGTGGACGACGGTGCCGGTCTCGGCGGCGTAGTAGGCGGCCATGAGGAGTTCGGTGACCGCGACGCCGCTGTCCAGCGATTCGGCGGGCTGGCCGCCGTCGGCGAAGACCCGTGTGATGTGCGTGTTCTCGGCGACGTAGCCGTAGGCGGCGGGCTCGTCGGCGATCACGGGCATGAGGCCCTGCTCCGCGTTCTGCTTCTCCAGCAGGTCCTCGCCCTCCCGCTGCTCCAGGTCGCGGGAGAAGAAGACCGTCGCGTCGCCGGAGAGGGAGTTGGCGCTCATCGAGTACTCGGGGCCGAGGAGTTCGAAGGAGAGCCGCATCCCGGCACCGACGTAGCCCCAGGAGGTCATCGCCTCGACGATGACGGGCTCGCCGTCCCCGTTGACGAAGGTGTACGTCGCGTTCGCGTAGTCCTCGGAGGGGGTGGTGCGGTAGTCCTGCACGCCGGGGTGGGTCTCCTCCAGGCGGGCCGCGTACCGCTCGCGGCCCCAGCGCAGCGAGGCGATCGTGGCGGTGACGGAGACCGGGGTGAGCCACGCGGAGGGGTCGCGTCCCGGCGGGGTGAGCAGGAAGCGGCCGGCTTCGAGTGAGTGGCACATGAGGTCGTTGAGGACGCCGCCGCCCTGCGCCTCGCTGTCCCAGAACCAGGCCGAGTGCGGCCCCGAGTGCTCCTCGGTGCAGCGGGCGAGGTAGGGCGTGCCCGAACGGCTCGCGCCGCGCGCCCACATGAGTTCGCGGGTACGGGTGAGCCGGGGGGCGTAGACCTGGTTCTCCAGGTACGCGTGGCGCAGTCCCGCCTCGTGGACGAGGGCGGCGACCTCGCGCGCCTCGGCGAGGTTGCGGCCGAGGGGCTTCTCGACGGCGATGCCGCGCAGGCTCGCGCGTCCGGAGCGCACCTCCTCGCACACGGCGCGGACCACCTCGACGCGGGTGTGGTTCGGGGTGAGGACCCAGACCGCGTCCACGCGCTCGTCCCGTACGAGCGCGGCGATGTCGTCGTAGGCGGTGACGTCCGTGCCGACGCGCGCCTCCTCCGCGTAGGAGGCGAGTTCACGGGCGCGGTCCAGGGAACGGGACTGGGTGGCGACGATGTCGGAGCCGCGGATGGACTGCCAGGAGCGGACGTGGAAGTGGGCGATGAAGCCGCTGCCGATGATGCCGATGCCGAGCGGTGCTTCGCGTGGTGCGTTCACGGGTGTGTCCTTGGATCGGTGGTGGTGCGCGTGCCGTCCGTACGGGAGGGGCGGCGCGGGGTCAGCCCTTGACACCGGTGAGGGTGATGCCCTCGACGAAGGTGCGCTGGGCGAAGAAGAAGACGAGGACCACGGGGAGGGTGGCGAGCGTCGTGACGGCCATGATCACTCCCCAGTCGGTGCTGTGGGCGCCGTGGAAGGAGGCGAGGCCGTAGGCGATGGTCCAGTGGTCGGGGTTCTCGGAGGTGTACAGGAGCGGGCCGTAGTAGTCGTTCCAGCACTGGAAGAACATGAAGATGGAGGCCGCCGCGATGCCGGGCTTGGCCATCGGCACCATGACCCGGGTGAGGACGCCCCACTCGCCGTTGCCGTCCATGCGGGCGGCGTCGAGGTACTCGTTCGGGATGGAGAGGAAGAACTGCCGGAGCAGGAAGATCGAGAAGGCGTTGCCGAAGAGGTGCGGGAGGATGAGCGGCCAGAAGGTGCCCACGACGCGGAACTGCGCCCACATGACGTAGACGGGCACCTGGGTGACCTGCGGGGGCAGGAGCATCGCGATGATGACGGCGAAGAAGAGGATGCTCGCGCCCTTGAAGCGCACCTTGGCGAGCACGTACGCCATCGGCACCGAGGAGATCAGCATGAGGATCGTGGAAACGCCCGCGTAGAGCAGGGAGTTGGCGAACCAGCGGCCGAGCGGCGCGGTGCGGAAGGCGGTCAGGTAGTTCGACCACTGGAAGGGGTGCGGCCACAGGGCGCCGGTGAGGGTCTGGTGGCTGCCCATGAAGGAGGTCAGGACGACGAAGACGACGGGGACGAGGAAGACGACCGCGAGGGCCACGAGCAGGGCGTGCTCGGCGATCCAGCCGAGGGCGCGCTTGGTGCCGCCGGGGCGGCCGGGCGCGCCTCCGGGCCCGGCGGGCGGAGCCGCCTGGGCGGGGGCGGCCGTGGTGGGGCGGGGGGTGGTCGAGGGCTGGGTGGTCATGGGTCTCAGGCCCCCTTCTGGCGGAAGAGGCCGGCCCGTCGCAGCAGGACCGCCATGACGGCGGCGGCGACGGCGAAGAGCACGACGGCCATAGCGGCGGCGTAACCGAGCTGGAAGCTGCTGAAGCCTTGGACGTACATCCACTGGGTGAAGGTCAGCAGCGAGTCGTTGGGATAGCCGAGGAGTTGGTCGGCGCCCGCGTCGATGCCGGTCTTGCCGTTGGCGACGCTGGAGGCGACGGCGGCCTCGGTGAAGTACTGGAGGGCCGCGATGACGCCGGTGACGGCGGAGAAGAGCACGACCGGCGAGATGTTCGGCAGAGTGACGTAGCGGAACTTGTGCGCGGCGCCGGCGCCGTCGAGTTCGGCCGCCTCGTACTGGTCCTTGGGGACGTCGAGGAGGGCGGCGAGGAAGATCACCATGATGTCGCCCATCATCCAGACGCCCAGCAGGAGCAGGGACGGCTTGGAGAGGGCCGGGTCGTTGAACCAGAGCGGCCCTTTGACGCCGAAGGTGCGCAGCAGCGCGTTGACGGGTCCGGCGCCGGGGTTGAAGAGGAAGACGAAGCCGACGACGGAGGCGACGGGCGGCACGAGCGCGGGGATGTAGAAGAGCGTGCGCCACAGCCCCGAGGCATGCTTACGGCGGGTGAGCAGGAGGGCGATCCCGAGCGAGCAGGCCATCCGCACGGGGACGAGGATCACCACGAACCAGAGCGTGTTGAGGGCGGCCTTGCCGACACGGGGGTCCTGCGTGAAGAGGTATTCGTAGTTGCGCAGGCCGATCCACTTCGGGGGGCTCGCCAGGTCGTAGTTGGTGAAGGAGTAGAAGACGTTGGCGCACAGCGGGTAGAGGAAGAACACCACCAGGCCGATGAGGGCCGGGCCCGTCATGGACCAGAAGGTGAGGCGGGCGCGCAGCGTGCGGCGGCGGCGCGAGGTCCGGTGGGCCGTGTCGGGAGCGGGGGCGGCGCTCGTTCTGCCCAGGCGGCCGGCCCGGCCGGGGGGCCGGTTGAGGGGTATCGGGGAATCACTCATGGGTCACTTCGCTCGTCGCAGGCCGAGTGCGTTGTCGATGTCCTTGTCGACCTTCCGGAGGCCGGGGGCGAGTCCCGCTCCCGAGCCCTGCTGGTAGCCGGTCCAGAAGTCGTCGACGGTCGCGGTGAGGGTGGAGCCGATCTCGGTGACCGGGCTCGTGTCGCTCGCGGGGTCCGCCGAGGCGTCGATGAAGGTGCGGTAGGGGGCGGGCGCGTCCAGGGCGGGGGAGGCGGCGGCGCTCTTGAGGGTCGGGATGTTCTTGATGCCGTTGGCGAGTTTCACGGCGGCCGCGGTGTCGGTGGTGAGGTACTTGACGAGCGTCCAGGCGGCCTCCTTGTGGGAGGAACGCTTGTTGACGCCGATGTCGGCCGCCGAGACGAAGCCGCCGCCGTAGCGCTGGCCGCTCCCGGCGAGGACCGGGAAGGGCGCGGTGCCGTAGCGCAGCTTCTTCGCCTGTTCGGCGATGAAGGCGACGCGCCACTCGCCGTCGAGCGTCATGGCGATGCGGCCGGTCTGGAAGGCGTTGTCGGCGGACCACTCGTCGCCGAGTCCCGCGGTGAAGGTCTTGAGTTTTCCGTAGCCGATCTTCCGTACGAACTTCTGCTGCCAGGAGATGAGTTGCCGCCACTCGGGGGTGGAGCCCACCGAGGCGTCGCCGTCCTTCATCCACCGGACGCCCGCGGCGTGCCCGAGGGTCGCCGCGGTGTTCTGCTGGAAGCCGACCAGGGGGTTGAAGCCGAGGGTCTTGATCGAGCCGTCCGCCGTGTAGGTGGTGAGCTTGAGCGCCATCTTCTCCAGTTCCTGGAGGGTGCGGGGCGGGGTGGTGTAGCCGGCTCGCGCGAGAAGCTCCTTGTTGAAGTAGAGGCCGTAGACGTCGGAGGTGGTGGGAAGGGAGCAGCGGCGGCCGTCGAAGGCGGTGGCCTCGGCGAAGATGCCCTGGAAGTCGTGGGCGGAGACGCCGTCGCGCCGCATCCAGGGGGCGAGGTCCTCCATCGTCTTGCAGGCCGTGCCGAGGGTGGTGTTGACGTTGGTGATCATGGCGTCCACGTCGCCGCCTGAGGAGACGACCTGGGTGATCTTGGTGTCCTGCTGGCCGCTGTGGACGGTGACGCGCACGTCCGGGTACTTCTTCTCGAAGTCGTCCACGACCGACTGGATGACGGCCGCCTCCCGGCCGGTGTAGTGGTGCCAGAGCTGGACGGGACCCGAGGGGTGGGCGGGGGCCCGCGCGGGGACGGGGCCGTCGGTGCCGGCGGCGCAGCCGGTGAGCAGCAGCGCCCCCGCGAGGAGCGCGGCGCCGGTGCGGCGGCGCCGGGGGCGCGGGCCCTGGGCGGCCGGGGGCCGCGCGGGGCGGGGACGGAACATGGGGTGGCGAAAGGCCGGGTGCATCGCGGTGCCTTCCTGCTGAACGAGGTGCTGGGTGTCGCCGGGCGTGCTCCTGGGAGGGGGTGAGGCGGTGGGGGGTGTACGGGGGTGGGGGCACGGGGTGGGCGGGGTCAGTCGATGTCGCGGAGGCGTTCGGCGAGGACGCGCGCGTGGTCGGCGGCCGGGAGGGAGCCGGTGGCGCGGGCGAGGAGGGCCTCGCGCAGCCGGGTGCCGAGCGCGGTGCGCGCGCCGTCGAGGACGGCGTCCCCCACGACGGCGGTGAGCCGTACGTCGGGGTCCCAGCGGGTGTGCTCGCGCAGGTAGCGGGTGGTCAGCCCGACCAGCCGGTCACCTCCCGCGCGCCCGACGGGCCCACCGAGGACGACGACCTCCGGGTCCACGACCCCGAGGACGGGGATCACGCTCTGCGCGAGGCGGGGCGCGTACACCTCGCAGACCCGCTCGGGCAGTGCCTCCCCCGCGAGGACGCGGGCGAAGCCGTCCTCGGCCCAGCCGGTCTCCCGGCCGATGCGGTCGAGGGCGCGCGCGCCGAGGAAGCCTTCGAGGTCCCTGGCCTCGGTGTCGGCGCCGGGGACACCGCGCGGGACCGGCAGGTTGCCGATCTCGCCCGCGCCGCCGGACGCGCCGCGCAGGACGGTGCCCGCGACGTCCACGGCGAGACCGATGCCGTAGCCGACCCACAGGAGGGCGAAGGTGCCCGCCGGTGAGTACGGGCCCGTCGCGCGCTCGGCGATCGCCGCGAGGTTGACGTCGTTGTCGACCTCGACCTCACAGCCGAGTGCGCCCTCCAGCTGCCTGCGGATGCTCTTGCGGGACCACCCGGGCAGGGCGGCCACCGAGCTGAGTTCGTCGTGGCGCGGGTCCACGCTGCTGGGTACGCCGACGCGGATGTGCCGGATCGCTGTGAGGTCCACGGCCGCCGCCTCGCAGGCGTCGAGCACGGCCTGCGCCACGTCGCGGGCGGCACCCCGGTGCGCGGGCATCCCGGCCGCCGCCTTGTGGGCGACGGGGTGCCGGGTGCCGGCGAGGTCCACGACGGTGGAACGCACGCCTTCCTGGTCCACGTTGATGGCGACCCCGTAGGCGAGGTCGTTGCGCACGCCGTACAGCGCGGCGCGCGGCCCGCGGCCGATCGACTCCTCGCCGACGACCTCGATGAGCCCCTTGTCCTCCAGGCGCGCGATCATCTGCGTGGCGGTGGGCCGGGACAGTCCACTGCGCTCGCCGACCCCGTTGCGGCTGAGGGGGCCGTGGTCGAGGAGCAGCCGAAGAGCGGTGGCGGCGTTCTGGTCGCCCAGCCACGACGGTGTTCCTCTGACGGCCATAGCCACCGTTTCCTTTCCAGGGGGTTTCCGGTGCGAGGAACGTACCAGAAACTTTCTTAAGAGAAATCCCTCTACGCAGGCGTGACCCGTTCGTTATGAAGTGACGGTCAAACCCGGCTTTCCAGGACGTACTTCACCGTTCTCGCGACACCTCTGGCGCTCACCGGTCCGGGCGACCTAGCATCTCGCAAGAAAGTTTCACGTTATGGAGGTGGGCTTCATGGCCGATGTGCTGCGCGTGGGCGTCCTCGGCGGCGGCGGAATCGCCGTCGCGCCCTACGGTGTACTGCCGAACGTGCGCGAGTACGGGGACCGGATCGAGGTGACCGCGCTCGCCGACGTGGACCACGCACGGGCCCGCGCGACCGCGGACCGCTTCGGGATACCCGGGGCGTACGGCTCCCTGGAGGCGATGCTCGCCGAGGCGGAACTCGACGCCGTCGTCAACCTGACCCCGATCCCGGCCCACGCGGCCACCTCGCGCACGATCCTCGAACACGGCAAGCACCTCGCCGTCGAGAAGCCGCTCGCCGCCACGGTCGAGGAGGCGGACGCGCTCATCGCCCTCGCCGCCGCGCGCGGCCTCAGCATCGTCGTCGCGCCGCCCGACCTCCTCTACGAGCCGTACGAGCGGGCCGGCGAGCTGCTGCGCGCCGGGGCGATCGGGAAGGTGGCCTTCGCCCGCGTGCGCAGCTCGCACGCGGGACCGGGGGGAGGCCCCGCCGGCTGGCCGTCGGACCCGAGCTGGTTCTACCGCGAGGGCTCGGGGCCGCTCCTGGACATGGGCGTCTACGGCATCCACGAGATCACCGGACTCCTCGGCCCCGCCCGCCGCGTGGTCGCCTTCGCCGGGATCACCGAGCCGACGAGGACGGTGCGCGGCGGCCCCTTCGAGGGCCTGGAGATGCCGGTCACCGCACCCGACAACTGCCTCTTCATGCTGGACTTCGGCGATTGCGCGTACGCGGTCGTCGACGGCACCTTCAACGTGCACGCCTCGCGCGCCCCGAAGGTGGAGATCTTCGGCCGGAAGGGCGTCGTGAGCCTCTTCCGCCCGGACGGTCCGGACCTGGAGCTGTACCGCACGGACATCGCGCCCGGCGTGGACGGCTGGGTCGAGCCGACGCAGCCGCTCGCCACCAACACCCGGCGGGGCCGCTACGGGCGCGCCCTCCTCGTCGGCCACCTCGCCGACGTCGTACTCGACGGCGCGAAGCCGGTCCTGAGCGCCGAACACGCCCGCCACGCGCTGGAGATCATGATCGCCGTCGAGACCTCGGCGCGGGAGCGGCGCTTCGTGGACCTGACGACGAGCTTCTGAGCGGCATCGGCCCGCCCCTTCCCCCCTCCCCTCGTCCTTCCTCCCCCGTCCTTCCTCTCCCCCGCCGCGCCGCCCCTTCCCCCCGGCCCGACGTCCGGCCCGTCCGGCCTCACCCGACCCGAGGAGCACCTCCGTGTCCGAAGAAGCCCCCGCCCCGCTGCGCATCGCCGTCATCGGCTTCGACCACTGGTACGCGGCGATCCCCTTCGCCCGCCGCGTCGCCGCCGACCCCGCCACGCGCCTCGTCGCCCTCGTGGACCGCGACCCCGCCCGTACCGCCCACGTCGCGCACCTGACGGGCTGTGCCCGTACTTCCACGGACCCGGCCACCGTCCTCTCCGATCCGGAGGTGGACGCCATCGCGTGCTTCACGAGCGTCGACCAGAACCCGGAGCTGTGCGTCGCCGCCGCGCGCGCGGGCAAGCACATCGTCTCCGTCAAGCCGCTCGCCATGACGCTCGCCGACGCGGACCGCGTCGTCGCCGAGGTCGAGCGGGCCGGGATCGTCTTCGTGCCGAGCGAGTCGCGCCACACCTCGCCGCTCGCCCTGCGCCTGCGCGAACTGCTCGCATCCGGGCGCCTCGGCGAGCCGCGCTCGGGCACCTTCGCGATGGACAGCGGGCTGCCCACCGCCTGGCCCGGTTCGACGGAGGGACCCGGCTGGTGGGCCGATCCGGCACGTACCGCGGGTGGCGCGTGGATCGACCACGCCGTCTACCAGATCGACCGCGTCCAGGCCCTCTTCGGCTCCCCCGTCGCGCACGTGACGGGCACGGTGGGGAACCTCGCCCACCCGGGACTGCCCGTCGAGGACTACGGCCACGCGGTATTCACGCTGGAGAGCGGCGCGGTCGTCACGGTCGAGGACACCTGGATCGCCCCGCCCGGCACCTCGTCCACGCGGGCACTCGTCGTCGGCTCCGAGGGCGCCGTCCAGCACTCCACCGCGACCGGCACCCTCGGTTTCGCGCCGAAGGGCGGCGAGTGGTCCTTCTCGCGGCTGCCCGACGACACCTTCGACACACTCGACGTGCTCCTCGCCGCCGTCCACGAGGGGACGGCCCCGCGCTCCACCGTCCGTACGGCCCGTCAGACCCTCGCCACGTGTCTCGCCTTCTACGCCGCCGTACGCGGCTGAGGAGCGGCCGCCGCACCAGCGGCGGACGCGGGGCTCACGACCACCAACGCGCGAAGAAGCACCGGGAAGACGTGGACACTGACTACATCGTCGGCGTGGACGCGGGCGGGACCAGGACCCGCCTCAGGTTCGCCACGCCCCAAGGACGTACCCTCGCCGACCACCGGCAGCCCGCCGGTGAGTGGACCGCACTCGACGCCGAGGGCAAGGCCGCGCAACTCGCGGCGCGGCTGGCGGCGGTGACGGGGCGTCCCCCGCTCGCCGTCGCGGTGGGCGCCCACGGCTGCGACTCGGACGAGGAGTGCGGCGCGCTGCGCGAGGCCGTCGCCGCGCGGACCGGGGTGGCGGTGACCGTCGTCAACGACGCCTTCCTCCTGGAGGCGGCCGTGCCCGGCGAGGGCCCGGCGGCCGGGCTCGTCGTGGGTACCGGCTCCATCGCGGTGGGACGCCGCACGGACGGCACCTCGCTGTACGCGGGGGGCTGGGGCTGGCTGCTCGGCGACCCGGGCTCGGCGTGGGGCACCGTGCGCGAGGCGGTACGGCTGCTGACCCGCGCGGACGACCGCGCGGGGCGCCCCGACGACCCGCTGCTCCCGCTCCTGCTCCGGCACTCGGGCGGCGGCGCGCTGCGGGACGTGGTGGACGCCATGCAACGGCTCCCGCCGCACGAGTGGGCCGGATGGGCGCCGACCGTCTTCGACGCCGCCGACGCCGGTTCACCCGCCGCACGCTCCGCCCTGACACACGGCGCCGACGCGCTCGTCACCCTCGTCGAGGAGTTGCGCGGCCGCGGTGCCGCGCTCGCCCGGGTCATCGGCGGAGGCACGGTGCTCGCCTCGCGGCCCCGCCTCGCGGCGCGCCTCGCCGCGGGCCTGCGGGCCCGTCTCGACCTGCCCCTCACGGTCTACCCGGGCGAACCCGTGGCGGGCGCGGTCCGCCTCGCGCGCGACCTCGCGGCGGCGGGGTGAGGCGGGCACGGGCGGGGAGGACGCGTGCGACCGGGGAAGCACGGCCTACGGTGTCCGCGCGTCCCCCTTCGCCCCCGGGTCCCCGCCCTCGTCCCCGTCCTCGGGGCTCAGCTGCGGGTCGAGGTCGTCGCGGATGAGGTTGTGCGCCGCGAGCTGGCGGGTGCGGTAGGCGGAGCGGGCGACGAGGTGGGAGGCGACGGGGGCGGTGAGGAACTGGAAGAAGACGACGAGGGCGAGGGTGCCGTTGTCGATGCCGTTGCGCTGGCGCAGGGCGACGCCGACGACGACGAGGAGCAGGCCGAGGGTCTGCGGCTTCGTCGCCGAGTGGCTGCGCGCGAGGACGTCGGGCAGCAGGAGCATGCCGAGGACGCCCAGGAGGCACTGGAGGCAGCCGAGGAAGAGGAGCACGGCCCCGGCGATGTCGGCGGTGCGGTCCCAGGCGCTCATCGGCGGTCTCCCTTGGGGGACACGGCTCGCGGCCGGTCGCGTACGGCGATGAAGCGGGCGATGCCGACCGATCCCGTGAAGCCGAGGAAGGCGAGGACGAGCATGACGGGGAAGTAGAAGGGATCGCGGTCCCAGGCCGCCTTGACGCCGATCCCCGCCGTGATGAGCGCGGCGACGACGTCGAGCGCGACGGCCCGGTCGAGCATCGAAGGGCCGCGCCAGATCCGTACGAGGAGCAGCGCGCCCGCGAGCGCGACCGTGGCCCCTGCCGCGAGGATGAGGTCCTGCTCCAGGGTGTCGAGCGCGCTCACGCTTCCTCCTCGGGGGGCCGGGCCGCGACCAGCCGCACGTCCTCGGCGGTGCCGAAGGCCCGCGCGGTGAGCCGTTCGGTGCGCCACACGGAGCGGCGCGCGCGGCCGATCTGCTGGGGGTCGTCGGCGTCGAGCACGTGCAGGAAGAGCGTCGCCGTCGCCTGTCTGACCTCCACGACGGAGCCCCCCGGCACCGCCGAGACGGCGAGGGCCGTCGCGGTGAGCATGAGGTCGCTGCGGCAGCGCAGCGGCACGGCGACGACGGCGGCCGGGTACGGGCCCGGGGTGAGGACCATGCGCGTGACCCGGATGCTGGAGATGGTCATGTCCCACAGCAGGTAGAGCACGAGATGGACGATGCCGAACGGCCGCAGGCGCAGCCCGAGGTCGACGGCGGGCAGCGGGAAGAGGAGGCACACGACGACGCCGACGACGATCCCGTTGACGAGGTTGCCCCAGGAGGGCGTGCCCCACAACAGGACCCAGATGACGGTGAGCCAGGCGATGAGCGGCAGGTCGAGTACCCGCCTGCTCGTGCCGCCGCCGAAGGCCCAGCTGTACGGGGAGCGTCTGTTGCCCCGGAAGAGGATGCTCATCGGTGCAGCACCGCCTCGATGTAGGGGGTACGGGCGAGGAGTTCACCGGCGGAGCGGTCGGTGAAGGAGGTGAGCGGGCCGCCGAGCACCGTGTACGCCAGGCCGAGCGCGACGGCCGCCCCGGTGGCGAGGGTCATCGTGAGCGGCAGCCTGCTCGTGGTCTTGGTGACGGCGCGCCCCGAGAGGGTCGCGGGCGCCGCGCGCCCGGCGGGCTCGGGGCGGGTCGACTCGTCGTCGCCCTCCTCGTCGTTCTCGCTCTCCTCCAGGACCGCGCCCTCGGCGAGTTGTCCCGGCGGGGCGGCACGCCAGAAGGCGAGGTTCCACACCTTCGCCATGACGTAGAGCGTGAGCAGGCTCGTGGTGACGGACCCCGCGACGAGCGTCCACGCCCAGCCGCCGCCGGACCCGGCGCCCGCCCGCAGCAGTTCGAGCTTGCCGATGAAGCCGGAGAGCGGCGGGATGCCGGCGAGGTTCATCGCGGGGACGAAGAAGAGCACGGCGAGGAGCGGGGTGCTGCGGGCGAGGCCACCGAGACGGGTCAGCTCGGTGGTGCCGCCGCGCCGCTCGATGAGTCCCGCGACGAGGAAGAGGGTCGTCTGCACGGTGATGTGGTGCGCGACGTAGACGATCGCGCCGCCGAGCCCCGCGCGGCTCGCGAGGCCGATGCCGAAGACCATGTAGCCGATGTGGCTGATGAGCGTGAAGGACAGGACGCGCTTGAGGTCGGTCTGCGCGACGGCGCCGAGGATGCCGATGACCATCGAGGCGAGCGCGGCGAGCAGCAGGAGGTCGCCGAGGCGGTGCCCGGGGAAGAGCAGCGTCTCGGTGCGCAGCATCGCGTACACGCCGACCTTGGTGAGCAGCCCGGCGAAGACGGCGGTGACGGGCGCGGGCGTCGTCGGGTACGAGTCGGGCAGCCAGGCGGCGAGCGGGAAGACGGCGGCCTTGATCGAGAAGACCGTCAGGAGCATCGCTTCGAGCAGCGTGCGCGCGCCGAGCGGGATGTCCTGGAGGCGGACGGCGAGCTGGCCGAAGTTGACGGTGCCGCAGGCCGCGTACGTCATCGCGATCGCGACGAGGAAGAGCATCGAAGAGAACAGCGAGATGATCACGTACGTGGCGCCCGCGCGTACCCGCGGCTCGGTGCCGCCGATCGTGAGCAGCACGTAGCTCGCGACGAGCATGATCTCGAAGCCGACGTAGAGATTGACGAGGTCCCCCGCGAGGAAGGTGCAGGAGACCCCGGCCACGAGGACGAGGTAGGCGGGGTGGAAGACGCCGAGCGGGCTCTCGTCGTCCCGGTCGGCCATGCCCTGCCCGAGCGAGTAGAGCAGGACGAGCAGGGTCACGGCCGAGGAGACGGTGAGCATGAGCCCGGCGAGCCGGTCGGCGACGAGCGTGATGCCGAGCGGTGGCGCGAAGTCGCCGAGGTGCACGACGAGCGGTCCCGTGCGGTCGGCCTCGACCATGAGGATGACCGACAGGACCAGTACGGCGGTGAGCACGGCGACGCTGATGAGCCGCTGGAAGCGGTGCAGCCGGGCCCCGATGGCGAGCTTGAGCCCGGTGACGAGGAGCGGGAGGACGACGGGGAGCGGGACGAGGGAGTTCACCTGGGCTCTTCGCCCTCCTGTCCTGGGTCGTTGGCGGGACCTGGGTCGTCGCGGGGGCGGGGCGTCCCGTCGGCGGAGGAGTCCCCGGGAGTGCCGGGTTCGCCGGATCGGCGGGGGGCTTCGGCGGGGCGGGGGGCTTCAGGGCGGAGGGCTTCGGCGCTACGGGAGCCGGCTTCCCCGTCGGGGCGCCCTTCCCGCGCGTCCGCGTAGTCCTCGGGGTCCGCGCCGAGGATGTCGTTCCACAGGTCGCCCGAGGCGTCGCGGGCGCGGGCCTGGTAGGCGCGGTCGGCGCGCAGGCGGGCGCGGAGTTCCTTGCGTTCGGCGCGGTAGCGGGCGCGGGCCCGTGGCGAGTGGCCGCGCGTGGCGCGGATCTCCCGGTAGCGGGCGCGCAGGGCGCTGCGTTCGTCGAGCACTTCGGCGCGCAGGGCGACGAGGCGGTCCTCGGTGTCGTCGCGCACTTCGTCCGAGCCGGTGACCTGGTGGGTGCGGTAGGCGAGGGCGAGGAGGAAGGCGGTGGTGGCGAGGGCGATGACGATGGCGGTGAGGGCGACGGCCTGCGGGAGCGGGTCGGTGACGCGGTTGCGGATGATGCGCGGGTAGAGGAGCGGGGGGTCGGCAGCGGACCCGGTCGAGGCGAGGACGAGGAGGTTGACGCCGTTGCCGAGGACGACGGTGCCGAGCAGGATGCGGGTCAGGGAGCGGGTGAGGACGAGGACGCCGCCGACGGCGCAGAGCACGACGGCGGAGACGAGGACGGCGAGGCTCAGGGTCACCGGCCGCTCCCCTGCTGCTGGGCCGCGCGCAGGGCGGCCAGGCGCTCGATCTGGCGGTCGATCTTGGCGCCGAGCGCGCGGACGAGGTCGAGGACGACACCGAGGACGAGGAGGTAGACGCCGCAGTCGAAGAGGACCGCGGTGGAGAAGTGGACCTTGCCGAAGACGGCCCAGTCGCCGTGCCAGCTCCAGCCGTGGAGCACGGTCCCCTCGGCGAGTCCGCCGAGCGCGACGCCGGTGGAGACGAACAGGCCGAGCCCGGTGAGGAGTCCGGGGCCGAAGGGCGCGGCGGCGGCCAGCTCGAAGCGGCCTCCCGCCAGGTAGCGGATGATGAAGGCGACCCCGGCGACGAGTCCCGCGACGAAGCCGCCGCCCGGCATGTTCTCGGCGCAGAAGAGCAGGTAGACCGAGAGCACGAGGATCGGGTGGTAGACGAGCCTGGCGACGACCTCGAAGATGACGGAGCGGTGTTCGGGCGCGAGGGTCTTGCCGGCCGCGAGCCATGTACGCTCAGGCGCCGTCTCGTCGCCCTCGGGGAGTCCCGCGAGGTCGCTGTGCGGGAGGGTCCAGGCGGTCCAGCGGGTGGCGCCCGTGGGCCGCCGCTCGCCGGGGCTCGCCCCGCTCGTGTGCACGGGGGTCGGCGACTCCCCCGGGGGTGTGGCCGGGAGGAGTTCGTCGCTCTCGGTGCGCCGGTGCAGGTAGATGAGGCTCGTGACGCCGATCGCGGCGGCCGCGAGGACGGCGGACTCGCCCATCGTGTCCCAGGCGCGCAGGTCGACGAGGATCGTCGCGACGACGTCCTTGAGGCCGTGGTGCGCGGTCTCCTCGACCATCGCGCTCCCGGCGGGCGAGGCGGTGCGCACCCCGGCCATGATCCACACGACGCAGCCGATGGCGGTGGCCCCGAGGAGCGCGACGGGAGTGCGGACGACGCGGCGCCAGCGCGAGTAGTTCTCCTCGAAGTGGACGGGCATCCGGCGCAGGACGAGGACGAAGACGACCATCGAGACGGTCTCGACGCAGAACTGGGTGAGCGCCAGGTCGGGGGCGCCCTGCACGACGAAGAGCAGCCCCGTCCCGTACCCGCTCAGGCCGACGAGCACGACGGCCTTCATGCGGCGCCGCACACCGAGGCACAACAGGGCGACGACACAGGTCAAGACGGCGACGGCGGCCTGCGCCGGGGTGTCCCACAGGCGGGGTGCCGGGGCGCCGCTCCAGGGTTCGTCGACGGTGAGGACGGCGATCTGCCCGGCGAGGACGACGGCGAAGACGGTCGCGATGTAGGCGGAGAGCGAGCCGCGCTGCACGAAGCCCGTGCACTGGAGCGCGAGGCGTTCGAGGGCGAGGAGGGAGCGCCCGAAGACGAGGTCGGCGGAGCGCCAGGCCACCGCGCGCCCGAGCCTGTCGACGCGGTCGCGGACGACGAACAGCGCGATGCCCGCCGCCCACCCGGCGGCGGAGAGCGCGAGCGCGGTGCCGACACCGTGCCACAGCGCGAGGTGGTACGGGTGCGCGGGCGTGGGGAAGGCGGCCGCGTACGTGGCGAACAGGTCTTCCGTGCCGGAGACCGCGGGGCCGAGGAAGAGGCAGGAGGCGGCGAGCACGGCGGGCGGCACGAGGAAGCCGGGGGCGACGGCGTGCGGCACGGTGTCGGGGGTGCCGGGCTTGCGCGCGAACGCGCCCCACAGGTAGCGCAGGGTGTAGCCCGTCGTGAGGGCCGAGCCGATGACGCAGCCCGCCAGGGCCCAGCGGTCGGCGGCGTCGCCGTCCAGGAGCGCCTGGAACGCGGCCTCCTTGGCGGCGAAGCCGAGCAGCGGCGGTACCGCGGCCATCGAGAGCCCGGCGACGACGGCGATCGCGGCGAGGACGGGCAGGCGGCGGCCGAGCCCGGACAGGGAGCGCAGGTCGCGCGTGCCACTCGCGTGGTCGACGACGCCGGTGACGAGGAAGAGCGGGGCCTTGAAGAGGGCGTGCGCGAGGATCATCACACCGGCGGCGAGCCCGGTGTCGTACGCGCCTGCCCCGGCGAGCACGGTGAGGAAGCCGAGCTGACTGACCGTGCCGTAGGCGAGGACGAGCTTGAGGTCGTGCAGGCGCAGGGCGCGCCAGCCGCCGAGGAGCATCGTCGCGGTGCCGAGGACGAGCAGCAGCGGGCGCCAGGGCTCGATGTGCGCGAAGCCGGGGGCGAGCCGGGCGATGAGGTAGACGCCGCCCTTGACCATCGCCGCGGCGTGCAGGTAGGCGCTGACGGGCGTGGGCGCCGCCATCGCGTTGGGCAGCCACAGGCTGAAGGGCCAGATCGCCGACTTCGACAGCGCGCCGCACAGGATCAGGACGAGGGCGGTGGCGACGGTGCCCGAGGCGGGCGGGGGGTGCGCGACGAGCGCGGAGATCCGGTACGTACCGGTGACGGTGCCGAGGATGACGAAGCCGACGAGCATCGCGAGCCCGCCGAAGGTCGTGACGGTGAGCGCCTGGAGCGCGGAGCGCCTGTTCTGCTTGACGGTGCTGCCGTGCCCGATGAGCAGGAAGGAGAAGACGGTGGTCAGTTCCCAGAAGATGTAGAGCAGGATCAGGTCGTCCGCCAGGACGAGGCCGAGCATCGAGCCGGCGAAGGCGAGCAGGGCGCCGCCGAACCTGCCGAGCTGGGGGGTCTCGTCGTCGAAGTACCACACGCAGTACAGCAGGACGAGTGCCCCGACTCCCCCTGCGAGCAGCACCATCAGCTCGCCCAGCGCGTCGAGCCGCAGCGCGTAGTCCACGCCGTACGCGGGCAGCCACCGCCACACCGTGGCGCTCTCGCGCCCGTGCGAGACGTCCGCCCACGAGGCGAAGGCCCAGCACGCGGCGGCGGCGGGGGGCAGCGCGAGGACGGCGAAGGCGCGCCGCCCGAGCCACCGCACGAGCGCGGGGGCGCAGGCAGCGAGCGCGAAGTGGGCGAGGAGCAGGGCGGTCATGCGGCGGGGCGGGAGAACGACGAGGGACAGAACACCCGACAGTGATATATCGGGCACACCTTCGGGGCTCGTCCGGCACGCCGCGCGAAAGAAGCGCCCGTGGCGATCGAGGATGCGGAAACGGGCAGACGCACCGCACGACACCGCGTCACCTCTTCGCGATTGGAGCCCCCCATGCACGTCACCCTTGAGGGCAGGACCGCCCTCGTCTCCGGATCGACCCAGGGCATCGGCGCCGCGATCGCCGCCGGGCTCGCCGAGGCGGGCGCCCGCGTCGCCGTCAACGGCCGCGACGCGCCCCGTACGGAAGCGGCGGCGGCCTCCCTGCGCGAGCGCTTCCCCGACGCGGAGATCGTGGCCGCGCCCGGCGACCTCGCGAGCGACGAGGGCCTCGCGCAGGTCGTCGACCGGCTGCCGCGCGTCGACATCCTCGTCAACAACCTCGGCATCTTCGGCGCGCGTCCCGCGCTGGAGATCGACGACGCGGAGTGGCGCCGCTACTTCGAGGTCAACGTGCTCAGCGCGGTCCGCCTCATCCGCGCCTACCTGCCGGGCATGATCGAGCGCGGCTGGGGCCGCGTGCAGAACCTCGCGAGCGACTCGGCGGTCGTGATCCCCGCCGAGATGATCCACTACGGCATGACGAAGACGGCGCTCCTCGCGGTGACGCGCGGCTTCGCGAAGGAGGCGGCGGGCAGCGGCGTCACGGTCAACTCGGTGATCGCGGGGCCGACGCACACGGGCGGCGTCGAGGACTTCGTCTACGAACTCGTCGACCGCTCGCTGCCCTGGGACGAGGCCCAGCGCGCCTTCATGCGCGAGCACCGGCCGCAGTCACTGCTCCAGCGCCTCATCGAGCCGGAGGAGATCGCCCACATGGTGGTCTATCTCAGCTCCCCGCTCGCCTCGGCGACGACGGGCGGCGCGCTGCGGGTGGACGGCGGGTACGTGGACTCGATCCTGCCGTAGGACCCGTCCGGACCCGTCCGGCCTTCCCGTCCGCCGCGCGGCGCCACGCGCGCACCCTCACCCCGGGCGCCCGGCGCCCGGGGGCCCGGCCCGGCGCGAGGGCTCGCGGAGGGGCAGGGGGCCGCGTCGCGCGTGCGCTCGGTAGCGGGTGGCACTCCGCCCCGTACCCGATCG
Organism: Streptomyces sp. P6-2-1; assembly: GCF_050613165.1. Lineage (NCBI taxonomy): Bacteria > Bacillati > Actinomycetota > Actinomycetes > Kitasatosporales > Streptomycetaceae > Streptomyces > Streptomyces sp. P6-2-1. Next base: position 243,461 of record NZ_CP192513.1, read on the forward strand.
GGCGGGCCCGATGCCAGGCGCCACGCCGGGCGCGGGGTCGGCGGGGCATGGCCCTTTCGGGGGGAGGGGCACCACCCGGCCGGGGGAGACACGGGGCGCGTGTCATCCGATCGACGGAATACGGGGGCCACTGTGCGTAACCGGGGCGATGGCGGAGCACGGCTAGGCGCATGAGGCACCAGAGCTTTTCCGTCCGCCGCGCCCGGCAGGCGCCCGGATTACCCGGGATACCGCCGTTCGGGCGATATGCTCACCCGGTCGGCGCGGGGTCCCGCCACCGAAAGGGGCGCGGACTCCGGTCCGTTGACGGCCCGTCCGGCCGTACGTCCCCGCGCCCCGCCGGTGCCGCGGTCCCCCGCGGCGCCCCCGCACCCACCCCCTCCCGTACGTCCCCCGAAGGTGCTCGATGCCCCGTCCCCCCGTCTCTCCTCCCGGCCCCGTCCCGGCGCCCGCTTCCGGTCGCGCCGCCGGTGTGCTGTGGCCGGCGACGCTGCTCACGCTGCTGTGCGGTTACGGCGGCGCGGTCTCGCTGCTCGCCGCCCAGCGGCTCGCGACCGCCGTCCTGCTCGGCACACTGATGGTGCTCGCGCTGTGCGGCCTGGAGGCGCTGCGCCGCCAGCACCGCACGGCCGTCGCCGACAGCGAGCTGCTCGCGCTGGAGCTGGCCCGCCGCGCGGCCCAGTCCGAGCGCAGGGACGCCGACTGGCAGGCGTACCTGACGGAGCAGTCGGAGCTGATGCGCCTGGAGCTTGAGCACTTCGTGAAGGAGCGGCTGCCCGCGGCGGTACGCGGCAGGACGGTGCCCGCGCAGCGGCCGCAGAGCGCCGAGCTGACGCAGGTCGTATCGGACCTCTTCGAGCGGGTGCTGCGCGAGGTGGCCGAGGAGTGCGAGTACCTGGAGGAGACGCGCAGGCTCGTCCTGGTGGAGCTGGCGGGGCGGGTGCAGAGTTCGGCGCACCGCATCCAGTCGGCGGTCACGGGACTCGGTGACAGGTACCCGGACGACGCCGAACTGCTGGAGACGACGATGCTCGCCGACCACGCGGCGACGCAGCAGGCGCGGCACGCGCAGAGCCTGAAGGTGCTGTGCGGGGAATGGCCGGGGCAGGAGTGGCGGCAGCCGCTGAACCTCGTGGACGTCGCGCGCGCCGCGTCGGGCCGTATCGTCGCCTACCGGCGCGTCGAGGTGACGGGTGATCCCTCCCCCGCCGTGCGGGCCGCGCTCGCCGAGCCCCTCATCCACCTCGTCGCCGAACTGCTCGCCAACGCCACGGAGTACTCGCCACCGCGCACGACGGTCCCCGTCACGGTGCGGGCGGTGCAGAAGGGCGCGGTCATCGAGGTGCACGACGGCGGCCTCGGTCTCGCGCCCGACCGGCTGAGCACCGCGCGCGAGATCGCCTCGGGCCGCAGGCCGCTCGGGCTGCGCGAGGTCGGCGAGGTGCCGCAGACGGGCCTCGCCGTCGTCGGGCAGTACGCGCGGCGGCACGGCTTCCAGGTCGACCTCGGGCCGTCCCCGTACGGGGGCCTGCGCGCCGTGGTCCTCGTCCCTGTCGCCGCGCTCACGGACGGCGAGCCCGCCGACGAACCCTTCGACGCCGTCCCCCGGGGAGCGCTCGGCCGGGCGGAGCGCACCCCGGACCTCGTCCCGCACCCGACGGGCACCGCGTGAGCGCCCCGGCGGCGCTGCGCCCGTACGTCATCACCCGCGGGCGCGCGCGGGCCGCGTACGGGATCGCGCTCGAAGCCCTCCTGACGACGCGCCAGGCCCCCCGTCCCCTCCACCTCAACCCGGAGGAACGCACCCTCCTCGACCTGTGCGCCCGCCCCACGGCCCTCGCCGAGGCCGCGGCCACGCTCGGCATCCCGGTCGGCCTCACCCGCGTCCTCGCCTCGGACCTCGTGGTCCAGGGCCTCCTGACGGTGAACGAGAGCGTGCCGCCCGAGGTGCGGCTGCTGCGGGACGTGCTGGCGGGGTTGCGGCGGATGACGTGAGCGAGGGCGGGGTGACGGGGTGACGCCCTCCGGGCCCGCGGCGGCGGCCCCCGACCCGCGCGCGGAACGGGGGGCTCAGGGCGTGCCGGGGACGGACACGCCGGACAGGCGCTCGGACACCTCCCAGACGCGGCGGGCGTCGTCCTCGCCGCGCGCGGAGGGGTAGACCTCCTGCTCGACGGGTCCGCCGGTGAGGTGGCCGATGCCGCCGGGGCCGTAGAACACCCCGCCCCGCGCCTTCGGGTCGGTCGCGGCGTACAGCGCGGGCAGGACACCGGTCTCGACCCGCTGCACGAGGAAGGGCAGAGCCCGCGCGGCGCCCCGGAAGGCGCGGGTGCGGAGACTCTCCCTGCCGCGACCCATGTTCCAGCCGGAGGACTGCAAGTTGGTCAGGGTCAGCCCCGGGTGGGCGACGTTGCTGCTCAGGCCCCAGCCCGCCGCGCGGCTGCGGCGGTCGAGTTCCAGGGCGAAGAGCATCAGGGCGAGTTTGGACTGGTTGTACGCCTTCATGGCGTCGTAGCGTCGCTCGTACTGCAAGTCGTCCCAGGACAGCGTGCCGGAGCGGGCGCCGAGGCTGCTCATGCTGGTGACCCGCGCCCCTGCCGCCCGCAGGAGCGGGAGCAGGTGTCCCACCAGTGCGAAGTGCCCGAGGTGGTTCGTGCCGAATTGCAGCTCGAAGCCGTCGGCGGTGGTCCGCCGGTCGGGGGGCGTCATGACCCCGGCGTTGTTGATCATGATGTGGATCGGCCTGCCCTCGGCCAGCAAACCCCCGGCGAGGCGTCCGACCGAGTCCAGTGAGGCCAGGTCGAGGGCGCGCACATCGACCTTCGCCCCGGGGGCGTCCTCCCTGATCCGCCGGGCGGCGCGGGCTCCTTTGTCCTGGTCGCGCACCGGCATGATCACCTCGGCGCCCGCCAGGGCCAGGCGCCGGGCGAGCCCGAGGCCGAGCCCGTCACTGGCCCCGGTCACCAGGGCCGTCCTGCCTGCCAGCGGGGGGACCTCCACGGAGGGCTTCTCGGTCGGGGGCATGTGTCACCTTTCTGAGGGGGGGGACGCGCGCCTCGCGCGGCGCGTCGCACCGCCTCATCATCGGACGCCGCCGGTATCCCCTCCATGCCCCATGTGTCCCCGGACCGGCGATCCCCCCGACGCCTCGGCCGGGCGGGTGAGGTCAGGCGAGCGGAGCGGCCGTCTCCCGCCCCAGATACGTCAGCTCCCCCGCGTCCGGCACGGGGATCTCGTGGAAGCCCAGGCGCTCGTAGAAGGCGCGGGCCCGGGTGTTGGCGGTGACCATGCCGAGGTGGACGCGGGCGGCGCCCTGGACGGCGAGGGCCGAGAGGTGGGCGCTCATCAACCGGCGTCCGTGACCCCGGCGCCGGAAGGGAGGGAGCAGGTCGATGTGGAGGTGGGCGGGGTAGTCCTTCAGGGCCGGGACGCGCATCCGTTCGGGGTCGTGGAGGAGGCCCGCCATGACCTCGTCGTTGTCGGCCGCGGGCCCGGCAGGGAGCGGGTAGCGCACGGCGTGGCGCGGCAGCCACTCCGTACGGAAGCGGTCGACGAACCGGTCGGTGCGGGCCGTCCCGAGCACGTACCCCACGGCGCGCCCGCCGTCGTCGAGCACGAAGCACAGCTCCGGCGCGAAGGCCGCGTAGGGGTGTGCGAAGAGGACCGGGAGCACCGAGGGGTCGCGGTAGTGCGGGCGGGCGTCGCCGCCGAGGTGTGCGGTGCGCACGCAGATGTCGGCGAGCGCCTCGTGGTCGCCGGGGCGGTAGGGCCGTACGGACGGGGACACGCGTCGTTCCTCTCCGGGCGGCGCGCCTGCCGCCCGCCCTCGCGCGAACCTACGACACGGCGGCGCGCGCCGACAGGGAATTCCGGAGAGCGCTCCCATCGGGCGAAGGCGGCGCACCCTGCCCTGACATCGTTGTCCCCGGAGTCTTGTCGTGGCCCCGTGCGGTCGATTAGCTTGCGTGCGGCGCCTGTTGACGGAGGGACGGACTGCCGCCGTCCTCACCTCCCCCCACCCCAGCAGGCGTGACCGTTCCGTGCGCGGCATCGCCCTGTGGTGTGCCGCGCCGATGAGGCAGACCGAGAGGCACACCCGCATGAGCATCTCCCGCCGTTCCTTCCTCCTGACCGGCGCCGCCGTCGCGGCCGCCGCGGGGACCGGATTCGCCGCGAGCCAGGCAGGCGCGGCTCCCGCGCCGGAGGCAGGGCCCGCCGCTTCCCCCGCAGGTGACGTCGTCGGCAAGGTCACCGTCGGCTATCAGGGCTGGTTCGCCGCGCCCGGCGACGGCGCCCCCATCAACGGGTGGTGGCACTGGAGCCCCGACATGAGCAAGGCCCCGGCACCGGGCGCGAACAGCGCGAAGTCGTGGCCGGACGTCTCGGAGTACACGCACACGTACCCGACCGCGATGCCGGACCTGAACGGCGGCGGCGAGGCCGCGCTGTTCTCCTCCTGGGACCAGCAGACCGTGGACACGCACTTCCGGTGGATGCGCGAGTACGGCATCGACACCGCCGCGCTCCAGCGTTTCAACCCCTTCGGCTCCGAGGGCCCCACGCGCGACGGCATGGCGCAGAAGGTGCGGCAGGCCGCCGAGGCCAACAGCCGCAAGTTCTACATCATGTACGACGTCACCAACTGGGACGGGATGCGCGAGCAGGTCAAGCAGGACTGGACCGAGAAGATGAGCGCGCACACCTCCTCGTCCGCGTACGCGCACCAGAACGGGAAGCCGGTCGTGTGCGTGTGGGGTTTCGGCTTCAGTGACGACGCGCGCCCCTTCGGCGCCGAGGAGTGCCTCGATGTCGTGAACTGGTTCAAGGGGCAGGGGTGTTACGTGATCGGCGGGGTGCCGACACACTGGCGCACCGAGGACGAGGACTCCCGTCCCGGGTTCTCGGAGGTGTACCACGCCTTCGACATGATCTCGCCGTGGATGGTGGGCCGGATCGGCTCGGTCGCCGACGCGGACAACTTCTACGCGAACGTCAACACCCCCGACCAGGCCGAGTGCGACGCGCACGGCATCGACTACCAGCCGTGCGTGCTGCCCGGGGACCTCCAGGACGGGCAGCGCGCCCACGGGGACTTCATGTGGCGGCAGTTCTACAACATGAAGCGCGTCGGGGTGCAGGGCATCTACGTCTCGATGTTCGACGAGTACAACGAGGCGAACCAGATCGCGAAGACCGCGGCGAGCGCCGCCGACGTGCCCGCCGGGTCCGGGATCAAGGCGCTCGACGAGGACGGCACGGCCTGCTCATCGGACTACTACCTGCGCCTGACGGGTGACGGCGGCAAGCTCCTGAGGGGTGAGATCCCGCTGACCGAGGCGCGGCCGACACAGCCGGTGGCGTGACGGGAGGACGTCTCGCACGCGAGGCGGGGGCGGCGTTCCGGGTCGTACGGGCCCGGGGCGCCGCCCCCGCCGCTTGCGCCCGCCCTCTCCTCGCCGACACCCCGGCGGCTCTCCCGCCACCAGAGGCCTTGACAACCCGATTGGTCTGGACCATCCTCCCGTCAGACGGTGGCCACCGTTCCGCACCCGCAGTGCCCGCAGTGCCCTGTTCTCCTCCAAGTCACCCCCTTCCGGAGGTAGTTGTGGAACGCGCCCCCTCTTCGGCGACCGGCGGACCCAGACCCGGCCGCACCCGTCCCGCCCCCCGCACTCTCCGCTCCCGCGCGCGGCGCCTCTTCGGTGCCGGTGCCCTCGTCTCGGCGACCGCTCTCCTCCTGAGCGGACTCGTCGCGGGGACCGCCCAGGCAGCGGACGTCAACAACGCGCAGAACCCCGGCTTCGAGTCCGGGCTCTCGGGCTGGACCTGTAGCAACGGCAGTGGTGAGGCGGTGGGTTCGCCGGTCCACGCGGGCAGCGCGGCGCTGAAGGCGAGCCCGTCGGCGTCCGACACGGGCCAGTGCGCACAGACCGTCAAGGTGAAGCCGAACTCCACCTACACGCTCAGCGCGTACGTGCAGGGCTCGTACGTGTACCTCGGCGCGAGCGGCACCGGCACGACGGACGTGTCCACGTGGACGCCCGGCGCCTCCGGCTGGTCGCCCCTGACGACCACCTTCACGACCGGCGCGAGCACCACATCGGTCCAGGTCTACCTGCACGGCTGGTACGGGCAGCCCGCCTACTACGCCGACGACGTCTCCGTGCTCGGCCCGGACGGGGGCGGCGGCGGGGGCACCACGCCGAGCGTGCCCGCCGCACCCGGAGGGCTGACGGCGGGCGCCGCCTCGGCGATGTCGGTACCGCTGAGCTGGAACCCCGTGCCGGACGCCACGAGCTACCACGTCTACCGCGACGGCGTCACGGTGCAGTCCGTGACCGGCACCTCGGCGACCGTCACGGGGCTCGCCTCGGCCACGACGTACAGCTTCCAGGTCACGGCCGTCAACGCGGCGGGCGAGTCCCCGAAGTCGGCGGCGATCTCGGTGACCACCACCTCGGGCGGCAACCCCGGGGGCGGCGGCTCCGTCCCGAAGCACGCCGTGACCGGCTACTGGCAGAACTTCGACAACGGCGCGACCGTCCAGACCCTCGCGCAGGTCCCGGCGCAGTACGACATCATCGCCGTCGCCTTCGCGGACGCCACCACCACGCCCGGCGCGGTGTCCTTCACGCTCGACACGGCGGGCCTGAAGGGCTACACCGTCGAGCAGTTCAAGGCCGACATCAAGGCCAAGCAGGCGGCCGGCAAGAAGGTGATCATCTCGGTCGGCGGCCAGAACGGCACCGTATCGGTCTCCGACACCACCTCGGCGACGAACTTCGCCGACTCGGTGTACTCCCTCATGCGGACCTACGGCTTCGACGGCGTCGACATCGACCTGGAGAACGGCGTCAACTCCACCTACATGTCGCAGGCCCTGCGTTCCCTCTCCGCGAAGGCGGGCAGCTCGCTCGTCCTCACGATGGCCCCGCAGACCATCGACATGCAGTCCACGTCCGCCGAGTACTTCAAGACGGCACTCAACGTGAAGGACATCCTCACGGTCGTCAACATGCAGTACTACAACAGCGGCTCGATGCTCGGCTGCGACGGCAAGGTCTACAGCCAGGGCTCGGTGGACTTCCTCACCGCGCTCGCCTGCATCCAGCTCCAGGGCGGTCTCGCCCCCTCGCAGGTCGGCCTCGGCCTCCCGGCGTCGACGCGCGGCGCGGGCAGCGGCTACGTGGCGCCGGGCGTCGTCAACAACGCGCTCGACTGCCTCGCGCGGGGCACCAACTGCGGCTCCTTCAAGCCCGCCACGACGTACCCGGGCCTGCGCGGCGCGATGACCTGGTCCACGAACTGGGACGCGACGGCGGGCAACGCCTGGAGCGACGCGGTCGGACCGCACGTGCACGCCATGCCCTGACGGGCCGAGAACGTACGGAGGACGGGGCGGTACGCGGTCCCCGCGACGGGTGTCGCCGTGACCGCGTACCGCCCCTCCGCTCCCCTCACGCCCTCAGCCGCCGTGCCGGGGCGTCGGCCCGCCGAAGGCGAGGTGGAGGCGGCGGTGCGCGAGAAGCCAGGTCCCCCCGACACGGCGGAAGGTGTCCTCGTAGTGGCCCGCGTTCGCCGGGGGCGGGGGCGGGACCAGGGTCGCCTGGTCGTTCCCGTCGACGCGGTAGGTGACGAAGTAGCTCGTGGCGCGGGCCGTGTCGGGCGAGTCGACCGTGACGCGGATGTTGGTGGCGAGGCGGCGCGAGAGCCGGTCGGCCGGGCGGCCGCCGAAGTAGGCGGCCAGCTCCGCGCGCCCGGTGACCCGGCGGCCGCCCGCCGCCCACTCCCACACCCCGTCAGGCGTGAACAACTCGGCGACGGAGGCCGGTCGCTCCAGGTCGAGCCGGTGGACGAGGTCCAGGATCAGCCGCTCGCAGGCGCGCGCCGCGAGCAGTTCCCGCAGGGAATCTTCGAGTGCGTCCATTCCCCAGGGGTAGCAGAGCGCGGAACGGCCCCGCCACGGAATTCCGCCGCGACGGGGCCGCAGGTCCCGCGGTCGCTCAGGCGCGCCCCGTCGTGACGAGCCTCGGCACCTCGCACGTGCTGGCCACGTCCCGTGTGACGCCCTCGTGCGCCGAGTCGAGCAGCGTCAGCATCGTGTCGAGCACGTGGTGCGCGAGGTCCGCCGAGGCACGGTGGCGCTGCCCCGTACGGAGCGAGTCGGCCAGGTCGGCGAGGCCGACGCCGCGTCCGGCGCCCGGGAACCCCGCGCTGACCGGCAGTTCCTCCCAGCCCTCGCCCCTGTTCAGCTCGACGGGCCCGTCGAAGCCGTTGGGGTCGGGCACCGAGAGGGAGCCCTCGGTCCCGTACACCTCGATGCGCGGCAGCCGCGCCGCCGGGACGTCGAAGCTCATCACGAGCGTGCTGAGCGCGCCGCTCGCGTGGTGCAGGACCCCGGTCACGTGCGTGTCCACCTCGACGGGGAAGCGGGTGCCCGCGCGCGGGCCGCTGCCGATGACGCGCTCGGCGCGCGGTGCGGCGACCGCGCCCGTGACCTTGGCGACCGGGCCGAGGAGGTGGACGAGCGCGGAGAGGTAGTACGGGCCCATGTCGAGCAGCGGGCCGCCCCCGGGACGGTAGTAGAACTCCGGGTCCGGGTGCCACGCCTCGTGCCCGGCCGTCGTCATGAAGGCGGTCGCGGCGACCGGCGTGCCGATGCGGCCGTCCTCGACGGCCTTGCGCGCGGTCTGCGTTCCCGTGCCGAGCACGGTGTCGGGGGCGCAGCCGACCCTGAGCCCCGCTTCGGCGGCCGCGGCGAGCACCGCCGCGGCCTCCTCGCGCGTCGCGGCGAGCGGCTTCTCGCCGTAGACGTGCTTGCCCGCCGCGAGCGCGGCGCGCGCGACCTCGGCGTGCACGGCGGGGATCGTCAGGTTGAGCACGGCGTCGACGTCCTCACGGGCGAGGAGTTCACCGACCGAGCCGAGCGCGACGGCGTCCCCCGCCCGCCCGGCCGCGGCCTTCGCGCGCGTCAGGTCCAGGTCGGCGACGGCGGTGACCCGCAGCGGGCGCGTGAGCCGGTCCAGGGAGTCGAGGTAGGCGCCGCTGATGGCCCCCGCGCCGACGATGCCGATCCTCAGCGGCTCGCCCACAGCAGTCCCCTCTCGGTCAGGACGCGCGCCCCCGGCACGTCGAAGTCGTCGGGCTTGTGGCCGATCGTGTTGACGAAGACGCGCCCGGCTCCGTAGTGGCGGCTCCACACGGCCGGCATCACGACCTCCCGGCCGTGCTCGTCGCCCGCCGGGAAGACCGTCGTGGCGTGCACCTCGATCGCGGGGTCGGTGGCGACCCAGTACTGCTCCGTGTGGACGTCGAAGTCCTCGATGCCCTCGACCAGTTCATGCCCGGGAACGATGTGGACGCGGTGGTCGTGGTACCCCTCGGGGTGCATGAGGAACTGGCCGCCGGTCAGGCGCTGGTAGCCGAGATCGCCGCGGAAGGAGTCCACGATGCCGCCGTGCCAGCCGGCGAAGCCGGTGCCCGCGCGGACCGCGGCGACCAGTCCCTCGCTCTGACCGGGAGTCACCTCGCCCATCGTCCAGCAGTGGACGATCAGGTCGGTGGCCGCGAGGCGTTCGGCGTCGGTGTAGACGTCGAGGGTGTCCGAGGTGTCGACCGTGAATCCGGCGTCCTTGAGGAAGGGCAGGAAGAGGTCGGTGATCTCGACGGGTGAGTGTCCCTCCCACCCGCCGCGGACGACGAGCGCCCTTCGGCTGGGGTTCGTCATGGTCTTGCACGCTCCCATCGGTGCTCACGGCCCCGCACGGCCGGATCGAGGCGGGTGGGGGCCGGTCGGTCGCACCGCGCGGGCCCGGGGGAAGGGCTTCGCGGGCACGGGGTGGTTCACGGAGTCGTCGCGCCGGCGACGCCGCCACCGGCGCGGGTGCTCCGCTCGGCCACACGAACGTACGGAGGGCGCGCCCGGTTTGTCAATTGCCTTGACTAATGCAATCACAGCCCACGCACAGGAGTTTAGAAACCGCTTTCCACGTGCTCTCCGGGCGGGTAGCGTGCCCGGGGACCCACGACGCCGTCCCCTCTTCCCCAGGAGTACGAGTCATGCCGCAGCCGAGCACGCCAGGACCCGCCGGAGCCGCCGCCCCCACCGACCCCGCCGCCTGGACGGGACGCGCGCGCTGGGGGCGGCTCGCCGACGACATGCTGCGCGCGGTGCGCCCGTACGCGAGCGAGCGCCACGCGCTGATCCGGCTGCCGGGACCCGCGAGTGCGAGCGGCGCGTGGAGCGACGGACTCGAAGGTTTCGCGCGCACCTTCCTCCTCGCCGCCTTCCGGTTGCGCGGCGAGGAGGGCCACGACCCGTACGGCTTCGCCGAGTGGTACGCGCGCGGCATCGCCGCCGGGGTCGACCCGGCGAGCCCCGAGCGCTGGCCCACCTTCGCCGAGGCCAACCAGGCCAAGGTCGAGGCCGCTTCGATCGCGCTCGCGCTGCACGAGACCCGCCCCTGGATCTGGGACCGTCTGAGCGATCGCACCCGCGCCCAGCTCCTCGACTGGCTCGGCCTCATGGTCGGCACGGACATGCCGCAGAACAACTGGATCTGGTTCCAGGGCGTCACCGAGGCGTTCGCGCGCACGGTGGGCGGGCAGTGGCGCCAGGAGGACCTGGACCGGACGCTCGCGACGACGGAGGAGTGGTACCAGGGCGGGGGCTGGTACTCGGACGGGCTGACCGGCGGGGCGCACCGCAACCACGACCACTACAACGGCTGGGCGATGCACCTGTACCCGCTGTGGTGCACGCGCATCCTCGGCGAACAGGCGCCCGAGGGGCTCGCCGAGCGCTACCGGGAGCGGCTGCGGCTCTTCCTCGCCGACTGGCGGCACCTCGTGGGCGGCAACGGGGCTCCCCTCTTCCAGGGCCGCTCGCTCACGTACCGCTGGGCGGCGCTCGCGCCGCTGTGGACGGGCACGCTCTTCGACGCGAGTCCGCTGTCGCCCGGCGAGACACGGGGTCTCGCGGCACGCACGCTGTCGTACTTCACGGAGAACGGGGCACTCACGGGGGACGGACTCCTGAGCCTGGGCTGGCACCGTCCCTTCCGCGGGCTGCTCCAGGTGTACTCGGGCCCGGCCTCGCCGTACTGGGCGAGCAAGGGCTTCGCGGGGCTGCTCCTTCCGGCCTCGCACCCGGCGTGGACGGCGGACCCCGAGCCGCTCGCCGTGGAGCGCGGCGACTTCACGCGCACGCTGGACGGGCCCGGGTGGCTCGTGTCGGGCACCGCCGCCGACGGGGTCGTACGGGTCGTCAACCACGGTGGCGACCACAGCGACCCGGCGCGCCTGTGGCCCGACGACCCGCACTACGCGCGGCTCGGCTACTCCACGCACGCGATGCCCGAATACCCGGCGGACGCGCGCGCGGGCGCCTGGGAGGCGAGCGCGACGCTTGTCGACGCGGCGGGCCGCGCCGCGCACCGCAGGCCGCTGGAGCGGCTCTCGGTCGCGGACGGTACGGGCGTCTCGCGCTCGCGCGCGCACTGGCCGGTGGACGCGGCGGGCGCGAGCTGGGACCCCTTCGGCGGCCCTCCGGCGGACTTCCGCACGGGGCCGTGGCTCACGGTCGGTTCGGCGGTACGGGGCTCCGTCGAGGTGCGCGTGGCACGCGTGGACGCGGCCGCTCCCGACGAGGACCGGGCGGTGCGGGTGCGGTTCGGCGGCTTCGCGCTGCCGGTGGGGACGGAGCCGGTGCGGGAGCCCGACGCGGCCGCGGGGGCACGGACCGAAAGCGGTTCGGGGCCGCGGGCCGAGGGGGGCACAGGCACCTTCGCCGACGCGACGTCGGGCACCCCCGGCCACGCCTCGGTGACCTCGCCCGAGGGGCTCGTCTCGGCCGTGACCGACCTGGGCGGGCTGCCACTCGGCTCGGTGCGCTCGGCGACGGGGTGCAGCCCGCTGGCCCTCGACTCGGCCACTCCCCTGCTGACATCGGGGACGGAGGCGGCCCCTGGCACCGTCTACGCCGCCGCCGTCCACCTCGGCAGGGGCACCCCGCTGTCCCTGCCCGCCGTGCGCGCCGCCTGGGAGCCGGACGGCACGGCTGTCGCCGAGATCACCTGGCCGGACGGCCACACGCACACGGTACGGCTGCCGGCGCCGCCGGTGGCCTGAGCCAGACGGCGCCGGGGGCGCCGGGGGGCCCGGGGGCGGGGGCGCCGGGGGCGTCCGCACCGCTCAGACCAGGATGACGCGGCGTCCCCTCGCGTGCCCGGCCTGGCTGTCGCTGTGGGCCGTCGCCGCCTCGGTGAGCGCGTAGGACTTCTCGACCGGGATACGGAGCCTGCCCCGCGCGATCAGTGCGGCGGCCTCGGCGAGCGCGTCCGGCACGCTCCCGGCCGTACCGGAGAACCGGACGCCGTGCTTCGGCGCGTCGAGGTCGGCGATGGAGACCACCTTGCGCGGGTCCCCGGTCAGTGCGACGAGTTCGCCGATCACCCCCGAGCCCGCGAGGTCGAGCGCCGCGTCGACCCGGCCGAGCCGCCGGACGCGCGCGGTCCAGCCTTCCCCGTACGTCGTGGCGAGGGCACCCAGACCGCGCAGGTACTCCTGGTTCGCCGCCCCCGCGGTGCCGATCACGGTGATGCCGCGCGCCCGCGCGATCTGGAGCACCGCGGAGCCGACGCCGCCGGACGCCCCGCTCACGAGGAGCGTCTGGCCGGGCCGCACGCCGACCTCGCGGACGACGCGCAGCGCGGTCTCCACCACGGAGGGGTACCCGGCCGCCTCAGCGAACGACAGCCCGTCGGGCATCGGCGCCCAGGCCGTCAGGACGGCGAACTCGGCGTACGTGGCGAGCCCTTCCCCGAACACGCGGTCGCCCCGCGCCACGCCCCGCACCCCCGCGCCGACCTCGTCCACCACACCGGCGGCGTCCAGCCCGACCCCGGCGGGCAGCCGGACCGGGTGCGCGCCCAGGACCTGCCCCTCGCGGAGTCTCCAGTCGACCGGGTTCACCCCCGCGGCCCGTACCGCGATACGTATCTGTCCCGGACCCGCGTGCGGCTCCTCGGCGTCCACCAGGCGCAGCACCTCGGGGCCGCCGAATTCCGCGTAGCTCACTTTCCTCATGCCGAGAACGTAACACTAACGGTTAGCGTTTTGGAACTGTTTCGGTTTTGCACCTGCTAGTGTGCGGCCATGACCGTGCCGACCGGACGCCGTGAACGCAAGAAGGCAGCGACCCGCCAGAAGATCGCGGACACCGCCATGCGGCTCTTCCTGGCACGCGGGTACGAGGCGGTGGGCATCCGCGAGGTGGCCGCCGACGCCGACGTGGCCGTCACCACGCTCTTCTCGCATTTCGCCTCGAAGGAGGCCCTGGTCTTCGAGCGGGACGAGGACTTCGAGCAACGCCTCGTCCGCGCGGTCACCGACCGGGCGCCCGAAGCGCCGCTCCTGCCACCACTGCGCCGTGAGATCCACGCCCTGGTGCGGCACTGCACGGCGGAGGGCGCGGCCCCGGTGTGGCGCATGATCGACGCCTCACCCGCGCTGCGGAAGTACGAGGAGTCGATGCGGCTGCGCCACGCCGAGGCCCTGGCGGCGGCCGTGGCCGCCGATTCCGTTTCGGCGCGCGGCGAGACGGCGTGCCGGGCGCTCGCGCGGTTCGTGATCGACGCCTTCGCGCTGGCGCGCGAATCCGCCGATCCCGAAGGCACGGTGGATGAGGTCTTCCGGATGATCGAGGCGGCCTGGGCGGCCACGGAGCCCCGGAAGCCCGCCTCCTCGGAGGCCCGCCCGCCCGCCGCCTGAACGCGACGGGGCCTCAGCCGTCGCGGAGCGCCCCGCCCGGGGCCGTGAGGGTCACCTCGTGGTCGGTGAAGCCGTGACGGTGGTAGAAGCGCAGCGCCGCCCTGTTGCTCGCGTAGGCGGAGACCTCGGTACGGAAGGCGCCCTGGGCGCGGGCCCAGTCGAGGCAGTCGGCGAGGAGGCGCGAGCCCGTGCCGGCGCCGCGCATCGCGGGGCGGACGTACAGGCTCGCGAGCGTCACCGTGCGGACAGGGAGCAGCGGTTCGGGCGGGCGCAGCATCGCGGTGAGGTGGCCGAGCACCTTGCCCGCGCACTCCGCGACGAGCAGGAGCCGCGCCGGGTCGTCGAGCCCGGCGGCGAGCGCGGCGCGTCCGTGCTCCCTGAACCAGGCGGGATCGGCGGCGGCGTCGCGGGGCCCGGCGTCCTCGGCGAAGAGCGCGGTCATCGAGGCGAGCAGCCCGTCGAGGTCCAGGTCGGTCGCGTGCCGCACGTGGACCACGGGCTCGGCCGCCGCCTGACCACGGGGCGGGGCGAATCGTTCGGTCATGCCTTCGACGCTAACGGGAGGCACTGACAGAGCCCCAGGGGCGGAGGGTCCGTCCGTCCGGGTGGTGGCGGCGGCCGCCCCGCCACCCGCGGGGTCGGCACGGCGTTGACCGGGTGCCTCACGCACCTTTCCGCACGAGAAGGACCGGTAATCGCCGCATGACCACCCAGATCCTCCCCTCCACCCTCCGTACGGCCGTCTGCACGGCGGTCGCCGCCGTCGTCTCGCTCGGCCCCGCCACCACCGCACTCGCCGCTGACGAACAGTCCGGCGGCTGGAAGGGCGAGGGCGGCCTCACGCTGACGAGTGAGCAGAACAACACGGTCGACGCCTACCTGGCGGGCGCCCAGCGGGCGGAGCGCACGATCAGCGTGCAGGTCCGCGCCGCCGCGGCCATGACGGGCGCGGAAGTCGTCGGCTTCGACAAGCGGCTCAAGAGCCCCGACTCGCTGAAGCGGAAGGTGGCGGGGAAGCTCGCCGAGGAGCCGGGCAACGACGTGGACGCGGTCCTCGACGGCATCACCGACGCCGTGCGCTACACCCTCCAGTGGGACGACGACTCCTACGCCTCCGGCGTCACCCGGGCTTCCGGCGCTCTCGCCGACTGGCGCAACGAGAGCACCAAGTGGTCCAACACGTGGGGTCGCGCGAACGGCTACAAGGGGCTCAACACCGGTTGGCGCGCGTCGCGTTCGGGTCAGCTCTTCGAGGTCCAGTTCCACACCGCGGCGAGCAAGCACGCCCAGGAGGCGACGCACACGCTCTACGAGGAGCAGCGCCTCCCCTCCACGAGCCCCGCGCGCAAGCGCGAACTCCAGCGGGAACAGGACGCCCTCTTCGCCGCCGTACCGGTTCCGCCGGGCGCGAAGTCCCTGACCGCGCCCGCGCCCCGGAGCGCACCCGTACCGGCGTTCGCGTAGCCGGGCGCCCTCGCGGCCGGGGCGCACGCACCGCGAAGGCGCCCCGCGGCCGGGGGCGTCCCGCGGGCGGGGCGCCCCGCGCCGGGGTCCCGGGGTCCGCTCCGGGGCCCGCTCAGCAGCTCAGCCCCTCCAGCGCGGAGCGCAGCGCCGCGCGGAGGGCTTCCTCATGGGTCCTGCGGTCGTCGCGGCTGCGGGCCCAGTGCTCGGCGCCGACGCGCATCGCGCCGTTCATGATGACCGCCTGGACGCGGACGGCGAGGTCGTCGGCGGGCCGCCCGGTCCTGGCCGCGACGAACGCGGCGAAGGCCTCCTCCGCCTCGTAGTGCATCTCCAGCCACACGGCGTGCAGCGCTGGTTCCTCGACGGCCATCGCGATGAGCGTCTTCGTGAGCCCGGCCTCCTCGGCCCCGCCGCCGGGGCCCTGCTCGGCCATCGCCTCCGTGAGCGGCCGGTCGGCAGGCCAGTCGCGCAGCTGGGCGATGGCCCGCTCCAGGCCGAGCGCGAGAAGCGGCTTCACGCAGTGTTCCTTGGAGGGGAAGTAGCGCCAGAGGGTACGGGTCGAGATGCCGGCGGCGCGGGCGATGTCGTCGCCCGAGGTCGCCGCGACGCCCTGGGCGCTGAAGAGGCGTACGGCCTCCAGCGCGATCTCCCGCCGCGTCGCCGCCTTGCGCCGCTCGGTCAGCGGGGGCCGCCCTGTGCGAGCCGCCGCGCCCCTGCCCGCGTCCGCGCCCGGCCGCGTGCCCGTCTCCGCGCCCGCCCCTGTATCCGCCATTCCGCTCCTTCCGCTCCTCGTCCTCGCCTGCGCGTCGGAGTCCATTGTCCCCCGGGAGCGACTTTTTGTCGCTCGACGCCTTTATGTCATCAAGCGACATAAAGAGGTACGCTCGGCAGCGCCGGATGCGGAACACCTCATTCCGCGGCGGCCGTACCGCCTCTGCACAGGGAGTCGCAATGAGCACCACAGGTCTTTCGGGTCGCCGCGTCGTCATCACCGGCGCCGGTTCCGGTATCGGGCGCGCGGCGGCGCTGAAGTTCGCCGCCGAGGGCGCGCGGGTCGTCGTCGCCGACCTCGACGCCGAGCGCGCGAAGTCCGTCGCCGCCGAGATCGAGCGGGGCGGTGGCAGCGCCTTCGCCGTCGTCGGGGACCTGAGCGAGCAGGCGGTGGTCGACGAGGTCGTGGCACAGGCGGTCGAGCGCTTCGGCGGGATCGACGTGCTCGTGAACAACGCCGGGATCATGGACCGCATGTCGGCGGCGGGCGAGACCGACGACGCGGAGTGGGAGCGCGTGCTCCGTATCAACCTCACCGCGCCGTTCCTGCTGACGCGCGCCGCGCTCCCGCACCTGCTGAAGACGGAGCACGGCGCGATCGTCTTCACCGCGTCGGAGGCCGGGCTGCGCGGCAGTGCGGCGGGCGCGGCCTACACGACGTCCAAGCACGGCGTCGTGGGCCTCATGAAGTCCCTCGCCGTCATGTACCGGGAGCAGGGCCTGCGCACCAACGCGATAGCCCCCGGCGGCACGGCCACGAACATCTCGGTGAACGTGGCGGACGGCGCGCGGGGCCCGGCGACGATCGGCAAGTACATGGCGAACGTGGGCAAGCCCTCGCAGGCCGACGAGCAGGCGGCGGCGATCCTCTTCCTGGCATCGGATGCCGCGAGCAACATCAACGGCGCCCTCCTGCCGGTCGACAACGGCTGGGCCGCTGTCTGATCCGGCAAGCCCGGCAAACACCGGGAACACCGGGAAACGGGGCAGGGGCGTGTTGACAGGCCCGTGCCCCGTCCTCGGCCACCCCGTCCTCGGCTAGCCCGTCGTCGGCCGCGCCGTCGTCGGCCGCGTCCTCGGCTAGCCCGTCGTCGGCCGCGTCCTCGGCTAGCCCGTCGTCGGCCGCGCCGTCACTCCCCCTTGCACCCCACGTGTCCCCAGCCCTTGCCCACCTTCGTGATGTCCTCGCCCGCCGCGTAGGACTGCCCGCAGGCGCCGCAACGGCCCGGGTACTTGGCCTTCAGTGTGGGGGCCTTGCCGCCGGACTTCCCGCCCGTCCTGGCACCGGTCTTCGCGCGGGTCGCGCCGCTCGTGCGCGCGGGCTCGGTGCGCGAGGCGCTCGGGACGGGGGGCGCGGGGGCCCCGTACGCGGTCCCTGCGGCCTCCTGGCTGATCGCGCACTCGCTCGCCGCCTGGTCGGCGATCGCGTTGAGCGGGTCGCCGCCGACCTGGTGGGCGGGTACGTAGCGGAACGCGACCTCGCGGCCCTGGAGCAGCGCGTCGATGGCCTCGACCAGCTCCTGGTTGGCGACCGGCTTGCCGCCCGCCGTCTTCCAGCCACGCCGCTTCCAGCCCGGCAGCCACTCCGTGACGGCCTTCATGGCGTACTGGGAGTCCATACGGACCTCCAGCGGGCGGAGCGGGTCCGTGGCCTCCAGGAGCTGGAGCAGCGCGGTGAGTTCGGCGACGTTGTTGGTGGCGGTGCCGAGCGGGCCCGCCTCCCAGCGCTCCGGTGTCCCCTCGGCGTCGGCGGCGACCCACGCCCAGGCGGCCCGGCCGGGGTTGCCCTTGGAGGCGCCGTCGCAGGCGGCGATGATGCGATCTGACATCCCTCGATCATGCCAGTCGCCGCCGGGTGCCCCGACCACCCCTCACTCGCCGCCCGGTCCCCGTACCCCGTCCTGCGGGTGCAGCCCCCGCCCGTGCCTGCTCCCGGCGAGCGGCGTCGGGGACAGGCTCGCGCTCTCCTCGCCCGGTTCCAGCAGGGTGTCGGCCGGGCCGACGATGAGCGGATCGGGGATGCCGACGGCGGTGGGGTTCTTCGCGGGATAGTCGAGCCGCGCGAGCAGGCTGCGCATCGCCTCCAGACGCCCGCGCCGCTTGTCGTTGTTCTTGACGACCGTCCACGGCGCCGCGTCGGTGTCCGTGGCGCGGAACATGTCGACCTTCGCCTCCGTGTACGCGTCCCACAGGTCGAGCGAGGCGAGGTCGATCGGCGAGAGCTTCCACTGCCGTACGGGGTCGATCTGCCGGATGGCGAAGCGTGTGCGCTGCTCGGCGCGCGAGACGGAGAACCAGAACTTCACGAGCAGGACGCCGTCGTCCGTGAGCATCCGCTCGAAGACCGGGGTCTGGCGCAGGAAGTGGTAGTACTCGGCGGGCGTGCAGAAGCCCATGACGCGCTCGACGCCCGCGCGGTTGTACCAGGAACGGTCGAAGAAGACGATCTCGCCCGCGGAGGGCAGCTGGCTCACGTACCGCTGGAAGTACCACTGCCCCGCCTCGCGCTCGGTCGGCTTCTCCAGCGCGACGACGCGCGCGCCACGCGGGTTGAGCCGCTCCATGAAGCGCTGGATCGTGCCGCCCTTGCCCGCCGCGTCGCGGCCCTCGCACAGCACGACGAGGCGCTGCCCGGTGTCCTTGACCCAGCGCTGCATCTTCAGCATCTCGATCTGGAGGACGCGCTTGCGCTTCTCGTACTCGCGGCGTCCCACCTTGTGGTGGTACGGGTAGTTCTCGCGCCACGTGTCGACGGGCGCGCCCGAGCTGTCGCGCAGGAGGGGGCGCTCGGGGCGGCTGTCGTCGATCGTCAGCCCGTCGAGGAGCGCGGCCCCGGCGTCGTCCTCGTCCGCGCCGGGGTCGGAGGGCGGCGGGGCGGGCGAAGGACTCGGCATGGGGCGGCATCCTCACGGGCGGGGACGAAGGGCGGCGGATCACTGCCGCTCCCTCGTCCCTACCCCCGCTTCCCGAGGCACGCACTCCGGGACGTGCGACCGGAGTACCGGGGACGCCGGTGCTCAGCGCCGCACGCGCACGAGCTTCTTGTTGGCGAACTCCTCCATGCCGTACTTGCCCAGCTCGCGCCCGACGCCGGAGCGCTTCACGCCGCCGAAGGGCAGCTCGGCCGCCGAGCCGCCCGCCTCGTTGATGTAGACCATGCCGGTGTCGAGCTGCGCGGCGACGCGCAGCGCGCGCTCGGGGTCGTCGGTGGCGATGGCGGCGCCGAGGCCGTAGGGCGTGTTGTTGGCGAGCGCGACGGCCTCCTCCTCGGTGTCGACCTTGTAGATGACGGCGGCCGGGCCGAACAGCTCCTCCTGGAAGGCGCGCATGCCGGGGCCGACGTTCGTGAGGACGGTCGGCTCGAACCAGGCGCCCTCGCGGTCGAGCGGCTTGCCGCCCGCGAGGAGGGTCGCGCCGTTCGCGACGGCGTCCTCGATCTGCGCGGCGAGGTTCGCGACGGCCTGGCGCGAGGAGAGCGGGCCCATGAAGGTCGACTCCTCGGTGGGGTCGCCGGGGGTCACGCCCTTCACGGTCTCGGTGAACTTGCGCGTGAACTCCTCGTACTGGTCGGCGAGGACGATGATGCGCTTGGCGGCGTTGCACGCCTGGCCCGCGTTGCCGTACCTGCCGAAGAAGGCGTTCTTGACGGTGCGGTCGAGGTCGGCGGGTTCGAGGACGAGGAAGGGGTCGGAGCCGCCCAGCTCCAGGACGACCTTCTTGAGGTGCCGGCCCGCCTGCTCGGCGACCGCCGCGCCCGCGCGCTCGGACCCGGTGAGCGAGACGCCCTGCACGCGCGGGTCGGCGATGATCGTCGAGACCTGCTCGTTGCTCGCGAAGAGGTTGAGGTAGGCGCCGTCGGGCAGGCCCGCGTCCTGGAAGATCCTCTCCATCGCGAGCGCGGACTCGGGGCACTGCGGGGCGTGCTTGAGCAGGATCGTGTTGCCGAGCATGAGGTTCGGCGCGGCGAAGCGGGCGACCTGGTAGTACGGGAAGTTCCACGGCATGATCCCGAGGAGCGGGCCCATGCCCTCCTTGCGCACCACGGCGCTGCCGCCCGCGACGACGTCGAGTTCCTCGTCGGCGAGGAAGCCGGGGCCGTTCTCGGCGTAGTAGCGGTAGATGGAGATGGTGAGGTCGATCTCGCCGCGCGCCTGTGCGACGGGCTTGCCCATCTCGCGCGTGATGAGCGAGGCGAGTGCGTCCTTGCGCTCGGCGTAGAGGGCGGCGACCCGCTCCAGGACGGCGACGCGGTCCTGGACATCGCTCGCGCGCCAGGTGCGGTAGGCCCCGGCGGAGCGGTCCAGGGCGTCCTGGATCTGGACGTCGGTGGCCTCGGGGAATTCGCTCTCGGTCTGCCCGGTGGCGGGGTTGACGACCTTGTACGCGGTCATGGTGTCCCTTCGTGCGGTACGGGGATACGGTGCGGTGCCGACTGCTCCCACCGTCTCACCGACTGCCCCCCGGCTGTCCACGGGGGCGCGGCGTCTTCCCTCCTCCGCCCGCTGTGACCAGGCACGACGTCCTCGGCGCCGACTCATTCGGCGGGTTGCCTCGCGGCCCTTTCCCCCGTGTCCCGCATGAGGAGCGAGAGGTCGCCCCGTACGTTCACGAAGGGCCGCACGCGGGTGGTGCCGCCCGCCGGGTGCTCCAGGGCGGTGTACGGCAGCACGGCGGTCCTCTTGCGGTCGACGAGGTCGCCGAGTACGCGGCCCACGGGGACGGGGGCGACGCCGGGTTCGGGGAGCAGCGCGAAGTCCCACACGTCCTGCGGGGCCGCGTGCCCGGCGAGCGGCATGACGTAGGGGAGCCGGAAGCCGAAGCGGCCGCGGCCCTGGTCGCGCGCCGCGAGCAGGAAGCTCTCGCTGCCCTCCTCGCGGGCCTTGACCCGTACCATCGCGCCGCGCGGCAGGGAGCGGACGATGCCGTGGAGCTGCGCGGTGACGAGGAGCCCGGACTCGCCGGTCTCCAGGGCGAGTATCTCGGCGTGCGCGGGACGCCGCCAGGCCCGTACCGCGAGATAGCCGTCCTTCGTGCGGTACGGAATCCAGTGGGCGAAGCCCGTTCCGTCCTCCAGCGGCGGCAGCCCGGGCAGCGCGCCCTGCTCGACGAGCCCGGCGCGCAGTCTGCGGCGGGTGCCGCCCGCGAGGAGGTACGTGTCCCAGCGGCCCTCGTCGAGGCGGTGCGTGGCGCGGTCGACGACGGCCGGGCCCGGCTCGGGGACCGGGAGGCGCACTTCGCGCGCCGCGGGGTCGTCGCGCAGCGCGAGGAGGAGTTCGTACGGGCCGGGGAAGGGCGCCGTGGGGCGTATCTCGATCGCGCCCGCCGGAGTCACGAGTGCCCGGGCGACGGTGCGGGGACGCGGGGCCCTGCGCGGGGAGCGGGCACGGCGCGGGGTCACGGCGCGGTGGGGCGGGGTGAGGCGGGCGGCGGCGCGGGCGGCCTTGCGGGGGCGGGGGGTGAGCGCGTCGAGTTCGGCGCGGTCGCGGTCCTTGCGCGCGCGGATGTCGTCGAGGATGCGCTCGTAGGCCTTCGCCGCGGCGTCGACCGGGTGCGCGGCGGCGTGGACGCGCGCGGTGCGGCCGAAGCGGTCGCGGGTCTCCTGGTCGGCCATGAGGCGGCCGAGCGCGGCGGCGAAGGCGTCGGTGCCGCCCGCGAGGGGGACGAGCAGTCCTGTGACGCCGTGGTCGACGAGCTGCGCGGGGCCGTGCGGGGCGTCGGTGGCGACGACGGGCACGCCGGCGCGCATCGCTTCGAGAATGCCGTGGCCGTAGGGCTCGATGTCGGAGCTGACCGCGGCGATGGCCGCCTTGGCCCACTCCGTCTCCATCGGCGTGACGGCCCCCATGAGCAGGACGTGGTCGTAGAGGCCGAGGCGGTCGACGCGGCGGCGCAGCGCGGCGTGCTCGGGGCCGCGCCCGTAGATGCGCAGGGTCCAGCCGGGGTGCTCGGGGAGCAGCTTGGCGAAGGCGTCGACGAGCCTGTCGTAGCGCTTGCCGGGGACAAGGCGTCCGGCGGCGACGATCGTGCGCGAGGTGCGCGTCGAGGGGGTCAGGCCGAGGTCGGGGCTGCCGGGCGGGACGGCGTGGACGCGCTCCGCCGCCTCGGGGACCGCGGCACGGTAGGCGGCCGCGTCGGCCTCGGTGAGGGTGACGAAGGCGTCGAGGTGGGGCAGGCAGCTGTTCTGGTCGGCGCGCAGCCCCGGCTCGTGCGAGTCGAGGGTGAGGTGTTCCTGGCCGATGCGCAGGTAGCGGTCGCTGCCGTGGCGGGCGAGGTAGCCGTTGAGCAGGGGGCGGGTGGCGATGACCGCGTCGGCGTCGGTCCAGGCGAGCCACTCGGTGAGCCGCAGGTCGTGCAGGGTGCGGTAGCGCAGGCGGCCGGTCTCGACGGCGGGGTCGGGGAACATGCGGTGAGTGCCGGTGTTGAGGACGTGGTCGCCCTCGTAGCCGGGGGTGCCCTCGCGCATGTCGATGAGGGAGCTGAGCCGTACGCGGGGGTCGAAGGGGAGCGCGGGCGTGTCGGCGACGCGGTGCACGCTCATGACCTCGACGTCGTGGCGCTCGGCGAGGGCGGCGGAGAGGTGGGCGGTGCCGCGGATGGTCGCGCCGATCCCGTAGGCGTTGTGGATCAGGAACGCAATGCGCATGCGCGGGCCTCCCCCTTGGTCGTGCACAGGTGTCCGGGAGTCAGACACGTGAGCGCCCTGAGGGTTGTACGGGTGAGGCGTACGTCACACCTCGGGAGGCGCCGGGGCGGGCCTCCCCCGGCTCCACCCCGGCACCCCACCCGCCCCTCGGACGCCGGAGGGGCGGGGGAACCGGAGAAGCGGGGCGGGGCTCCCGCCTACTTCTTGCGCTCGTCCATGATCCGCTTGATCTTGCCGACCGAGCGCTCCAGGGTGTCCGGGTCGACCACCTCGATGCCGACGCTGACGCCGATCGTGTCCTTGATCTGCTTGAGGACGACGGCGGCTGCCGCCTCGCGGGCCTCGGGACCCGAGTCCTGGCGTGCCTCGACGCGGACCGTGAGGTGGTCCATGCGGCCGCGGCGGCCCAGGTGGATCTGGAAGTGCGGGGCGAGCGCGGGGACGCGGAGCAGGATCTCCTCGATCTGGCTCGGGAAGAGGTTCACACCGCGCAGGATGATCATGTCGTCGCAGCGCCCGGTGACCTTCTCCATGCGCCGCATACCGGGCCTGGCGGTGCCGGGCAGGAGGCGGGTGAGGTCGCGGGTGCGGTAGCGGATGATCGGAAGGGCTTCCTTGGTGAGCGAGGTGAAGACCAGCTCGCCCGAGGTGCCGTCGGGCAGCACCTCGTCGGTGATCGGGTCGACGACCTCGGGCAGGAACTGGTCCTCCCAGATGTGCAGGCCGTCCTTCGCCTCGACGCACTCGCTCGCGACGCCCGGCCCCATCACCTCGGAGAGCCCGTAGATGTCGACCGCGTCGATGCCCATGCGGTCCTCGATCTCGCGGCGCATCTCCTCGGTCCACGGCTCGGCCCCGAAGACGCCCGCGCGCAGCTTCGTGGAGCGCGGGTCGACGCCCTGGCGCTCGAACTCGTCGAGCAGCGTGAGCATGTAGGAGGGCGTGACCATGATGAGGTCGGGCTCGAAGTCCTGGATGAGCTGGACCTGACGGGCGGTCTGGCCGCCCGACGCGGGGATGACCGTGCAGCCGGCCCGCTCGACGCCGTAGTGCGCCCCCAGGCCGCCGGTGAAGAGCCCGTAGCCGTAGCTGACGTGGACGCGGTCCCCGGGTCGGGCCCCCGCGGCGCGCAGCGAGCGCGCGACGAGGTCGGCCCAGTTGCTGAGGTCGTTGTCGGTGTAGCCGACGACGGTGGGGCGCCCCGTGGTGCCGCTCGACGCGTGGAGCCTGCGGACCTTCTCGCGCGGCACGGCGAACATCCCGAAGGGGTACGTCTCGCGCAGGTCCGCCTTCGTCGTGTACGGGAAGCGCGCGATGTCCTCCAGGGTGCGCAGGTCCTCGGGGCGCACCCCCGCCTCGTCGAACTTGCGGCGGTACAGCGGCACGTTCGTGTAGGCGTGCGCGAGGGTGGCGCGCAGCCGTTCCAGCTGGAGGGCGCGGATCTCCTCGCGGCCGAGCTTCTCGGCCGGGTCGCGCAGCTCGTCGGGCAGGGGCTCCCCGAAACGCGCCGGGCGGGTGCCCGGGGTGGTCTGCCGCCGCTCTTCGGGCCAGGACTCCGTCGTTCCGGCCTCAGTGGTTGTCATGCTCGTTCCTCCACGCCTCGGATCACGCGGCTGCGACCGCGGAACTCCAGGACGACGGTGTGCTGGGGGTCGTCGCGCTCGATGCGCACGTCGTACAGACCGCTGCGGCCGAACCGGGTGCGTTCTCGCGCCTCGGCGACGAGGACGTCGCCTTCGAACGCCGGTGCCACGAAGTCGACGTCGGCGCCCGCACCGACGGTCACGGGACCGTAGGAGTTGCAGGCGACGGCGAAGGCCGTGTCGGCGAGAGTGAAGAGAAAGCCGCCGTGGGCGAAGCCGTGGCCGTTGACCATGTCGCCCGTGACCCTCATCCGGAGCCTGGCGGTGCCGTCCCCCGAGGAGAGCAGCTCCATTCCGAGTCCCTGAGAAGCCCTGTCCCTCGCCCACATGGCGTGCGCCGGGCTCGTTCCGTCCCCGGCGGGAGCGGTCGGCTCGGCCGCTCCTGCATTGTGCGCTTCGACCGGCTTTGTGTCACTGCCACGTCCCATGTGGCGCTCACCACCCTTGCTGCCCGACCGAACATTCGGTTAGCTTTCGACCGGGTCAGTAATTCAGCATCCGATTCGCCTGTCAAGGGGTCCCATGTCTTCACCCGCCACTGCCAGGACCGATTTCTTCGCACGTCACGAGGGTCTGCTGCGCGCGGCCGCCGAGGCGATCGCCACGCGCGGTTTCCACTCGGCCTACCCCGAGTCACCGAGCAAGTCCGTCTACGGCGAGGAGGCCCCCGAGGCCGGCGAGCGTGCCTTCCGCGCCCTGCTCGACCAGCCCTTCGACCTGCCGGGTCACCCGGGCGAGCCGGGGGCCGTGGGCGGCGAGGTCTCCCCGTACGGGCCGCGGCTCGGCATCACGTACCCGAGGCTCGACCCGCGCGAGGCTGTGGCGACCGCGAAGGCGGCGGGCCGCGCCTGGCGCCGTACGAGCCCGGACACCCGGGCCGGGGTCGCCGCCGAGATCCTTGCCAGGCTCAACGCGGCGAGCTTCCAGATGGCGCACGCGGTGCACCACACGACCGGGCAGCCCTTCGTCATGGCCTTCCAGGCCGGTGGCGCGAACGCGCAGGACCGCGGCCTCGAAGCCGTTGCCTACGCCTGGGTCGCGCAGCGGCAGGCACCGGCCGCCGCGACGTGGGCGAAGCCGATGCGCAAGGGCGAGCCGCTGACCCTGGAGAAGACGTTCACGCCCGTCGGGCGCGGCGTCTCGCTGCTCATCGCCTGCAACACCTTCCCGACGTGGAACGGCTACCCGGGCTTCTTCGCGAGCCTCGTCACGGGCAACCCGGTCGTCGTCAAGCCGCACCCCGCCGCCGTGCTGCCGCTCGCGCTGAGCGTCCGCGTCGCCCGCGACGTGCTCGCCGAGGCCGGGTTCGACCCTGACACGGTGCTGCTCGCCGCCGAGGCCCCCGAGGACCGCGTCGCCGCGACGCTCGCGACCGACCCCGACGTACGGATCGTCGACTTCACGGGGTCCACGGGCTTCGGCGACTGGCTGGAGCAGAACGCCCGCCAGGCGGCCGTGCACACCGAGAAGGCCGGGCTCAACACGGTCGTGCTCGACTCGACCGCCGACTACAAGGGCCTGCTGCGCAACCTGGCGTTCTCGCTGTCGCTGTACAGCGGCCAGATGTGCACGACCCCGCAGAACCTGTACGTGCCCCGCGAGGGCTTCGCGACCGACCAGGGCGTCAAGACACCCGAGGTCTTCGCCGCCGACCTCGCCGAGGCGCTCGGGAAGCTGCTCGGCGACCCGCAGCGGGCCGCGGGGACGCTCGGCGCGCTCACCGGGGACGCCGTGCGCGAGCGGATCGAGAAGGCGCGTGCCCTCGGGGGCACGCAGTTCGGCGGCGAGCCGCTGACCCACCCGGAGTACCCCGAGGCCGTGCTGCGCACGCCACTCGTGACGGTGCTCGACGCGGAGCGGGACGCCGGGACGTACCGCAGCGAGTGGTTCGGGCCGATCTCCTTCGTCATCGCGACGGACTCGACCGCGCAGGGCATCGCGCTGCTGCGCGAGACGATCTCGGCGCACGGCGCGCTCACCGCGAGCGTCCACTCGACCGACGAAGAGGTCCTGGAGGCGACCCGCGAGGCCGCGCTCGACGCGGGTGTCCACCTCGCCGAGAACTTCACCGGGCAGGTCTTCGTCAACCAGACGGCCGCGTTCAGCGACTACCACGGCTCGCAGGCAAACCCCGCCGCGTCCGCGACCCTCAGCGACTGGGCCTTCGTCACCGGGCGGTTCGCCGTGCTCCAGTCCCGCCGCCCCGCGGTCGCGACCGAGGAGGCCACGCATGCCTGAGGACGTCTACCTGATCGACGGGGCCCGTACCCCGCAGGGCCGCTACGGCGGCGCGCTCGCCTCGGTCCGTCCCGACGACCTCGCCGCGCTCGTCGTCGGCGAGGCGGTACGGCGGGCCGGGGTGCCTGCGGACGCGATCGACGAGGTGATCCTCGGCGCCGCCAACCAGGCGGGTGAGGACAACCGCGACGTGGCCCGCATGGCGGTGCTCCTCGCGGGCCTGCCGCACACCGTGCCCGGCTACACCGTCAACCGGCTGTGCGCCTCCGGGCTCACCGCGGTCGCGGCGGCCGCGCAGGCGATCCGCGCGGGCGAGGCCGAGGTCGCCGTCGCGGGCGGCGTCGAGTCGATGACTCGCGCCCCGTGGGTCATGGCGAAGCCGGGGACGCCGTGGGCGAAGCCCGGCGAGGTCTTCGACACCTCGCTCGGCTGGCGCTTCACCAATCCGCGCTTCACCGCCGCCGACCGCGCGGCGGGCCCGGGCGAGATCCGCACGACGCTCAGCATGGGCGAGACGGCCGAAGAGGTCGCGGCCATCGACGGGACGACCCGCGAGCAGTCCGACGCCTTCGCGCTGCGCAGCCACCAGCGGGCCGTCGCGGCCCAGGAGGCCGGGCACTTCGACCGCGAGATCGTCGCCGTGCCCGTCAAGGACGGCGAGGTCACGCGCGACGAGGGCCCGCGCCCGGGCTCGTCGATGGAGAAGCTCGGCAAGCTCCGTACCGTCTTCCGCGCCGCCGGCATCGTGACCGCGGGCTCCTCCTCGCCGCTCTCCGATGGCGCGTCGGCGCTCGTCGTGGCGAGCGCGGCGGCCGTGGAGCGGTACGGGCTCACGCCGCGCGCGCGTATCGCCGGCTCGGCGTCCGCCGGGGTCGAACCGCACCTCATGGGCCTCGGCCCGGTGCCCGCGACGCGCAAGGCGCTCGACCGGGCGGGCTGGTCGGCCGGTGACCTCGGGGCCGTCGAGCTGAACGAGGCGTTCGCCGCGCAGGCGATCGGCGTCATCAACCGGCTCGGGCTCGACGACGCGCTCGTCAACGCGGACGGCGGCGCGATCGCGCTCGGCCACCCGCTCGGCTGCTCGGGCTCGCGCATCCTGCTGACCCTCCTGGGGCGCATGGAGCGCGAGGACGCGGCGAAGGGCCTCGCGACGCTGTGCGTGGGTGTGGGCCAGGGCGTCGCGATGCTCGTGGAGCGGGTGTGAGCGGCATGGAAAGTGCGAACGGCGCGGAAATTTCGAACGGCGTGCGGAGTCTTCACGGCGACCCGTACGACGACCTCGCCGCGCGTTCCTTCGCGACCCTCTCCGTCGAGGTGCGCGAGGACCGCGCGCTCGTGACGCTGAACCGGCCCGAGGCGCGCAACGCCATCAGCGGGCTCATGATCCGCGAGCTGCACACGGTGTGCGCGTGGCTGGAGGAGCATCCCCGGATGCTCCTGCTGACCGGGGCCGGTGGCTCCTTCGCGGGTGGCGCCGATATCGCCGAACTGCTCGAACGGGGCAGGGACCAGGCACTCCAGGGCGTCAACAGCCGGCTCTTCGAGCGGGTGCGCAGGCTGCCGATGCCGACGCTCGCCGCCGTGGACGGCTGGGCGCTCGGCGGCGGCGCCGAGCTGAGCTACGCCTGCGACCTCAGGATCGCGGGCCCGGAGGCCGCCTTCGGGAACCCGGAGCCGGGCCTCGGCATCCTCGCGGCGGCGGGCGCGGCCTGGCGGCTGCCCGAGCTGGTCGGCGAGTCCGTCGCCAAGCAGGTGCTGCTCGCCGGGCGCACCCTGGACGCGCGGGCGGCGCTCGCGTGCGGGCTCGTCATGGACGTCGTACCGGCGGAGAAGCTGCTCGACGAGGCGCACGCGGTGCTCGACCGGATGGCGAGGTCGTCCGCGACGGCGCTGCGCCTGACGAAGCTCGTCGTGGACGCGCCCGGGGCGCACCCGGTCGCCGACGACCTCGCGCAGGCCGTGCTGTTCGAGGGGCAGGACAAGAGGGACCGCATGACGAGATTCCTGGACCGCAGGCGGGACCGGGGAGCGAGCGGCGGGAAGAACGGGAACAAGGGCTCCGGCGTGCCGGGGACCGACAGCGAGCGGACGGAGGGCCGGGCATGAGCGCGGCAGTGCCGAAGCAGGCCGGGGTCATCGGCGGCGGGCGGATGGGCGCGGGCATCGCGCAGTCCTTCGCCACGGCGGGCGCGGCCGTGACGGTCGTCGAGCAGGACGAGGCGGCGGCAGCGAAGGTGCGCGAGCGCATCGGCGGCTCCCTGGAGCGGGCCGCGAAGCGCGGGCTGCTGCCGGCCACGCCCGAGGAGATCCTCGGGCGGCTCGCCTTCGTGGGCGACGTGAGCGGGCTCCCTGCCGACGCGGACGTCGTCGTCGAGGCCGTACCGGAGAACGCGGCTCTCAAGGCGAAGCTCCTCGCGGCGGCCGAGCAGGTCGTCGGCGCGGACACGGTCCTCGCCACCAACACCAGCTCGCTGTCCGTCACCGAGCTGTCGGCCTCGCTCACCCGTCCCGGGCGTTTCCTCGGGATGCACTTCTTCAACCCGGTCCCCGCGTCGGCGCTCGTCGAGCTGGTCGTCCCCGAGGCGACCGAGCGGGCCGTCGTCGACCTCGCGCTCGGCTGGACCGCCGGGCTCGGCAAGAAGGACGTCGTCGTCAAGGACTCGCCGGGGTTCGCGAGCAGCCGCCTCGGCGTCGCGCTCGGCCTGGAGGCGATCCGCATGGTCGAGGAGGGGGTCGCCGCGCCGCAGGCCATCGACGACGCCATGACGCTCGGCTACAAGCACCCGATGGGCCCGCTGCGCCTGACCGACCTCGTCGGGCTCGACGTGCGGCTCGCGATCGCCGAGTACCTGCACAGCACGCTCGGCGAGCGGTTCGCGCCGCCCGCGCTGCTGCGCGAGAAGGTCGCGCGCGGCGAGCTGGGGCGCTCGACCGGGCAGGGCTTCTACACGTGGAACGACTGAACGCCGCGGCCTCGCGGGCCGCGACACGGACGACAACCGCGACACGGACGACAGCTATCGGAAGGAGGGGCGGACGATGACTGAGACCACCACGGCACCGCTCGGGGACGAGGAAGCGCTGAGCGCCCACTTCGACGCGACGATCGCGCGCGACCAGCGCGTGGAGCCGCGCGACTGGATGCCGGAGGCGTACCGCAAGACCCTCGTGCGCCAGATCGCGCAGCACGCGCACTCCGAGATCATCGGGATGCAGCCGGAGGGCGAGTGGATCACGAAGGCGCCTTCGCTGCGCCGCAAGTCGATCCTCTTCGCGAAGGTGCAGGACGAGGCGGGCCACGGCCTCTACCTCTACAGCGCCGCCGAGACGCTGGGCGCCGACCGCGCCGAGCTGACCGAGATGCTGATCGAGGGTCGTCAGAAGTACTCCTCGATCTTCAACTACCCGACCCCGACCTTCGCCGACGTCGGTGTCATCGGCTGGTTCGTGGACGGCGCCGCGATCTGCAACCAGGTGCCGCTGTGCCGGTGCAGCTACGGCCCGTACGCCCGCGCGATGATCCGCGTGTGCAAGGAGGAGTCCTTCCACCAGCGGCAGGGCTACGAACTGCTCATGACGATGATGCGCGGCACCGAGGCGCAGCGCCGCATGGTGCAGGAGGCCGTGGACCGCTGGTGGTGGCCCTCGCTCATGATGTTCGGGCCGCCCGACGGCGACTCGCCGCACTCGGCGAAGTCGATGGCCTGGCGCATCAAGCGGCACTCCAACGACGAACTGCGCCAGCGTTTCGTCGACATGACGGTGCCGCAGGCGGAGCACCTCGGCGTCACGCTCCCCGACCCGGAGCTGCGCTGGAACGAGGAGCGGGGCAAGCACGACTTCGGCACCCCGGACTTCGAGGAGCTGAAGCAGGTCATCGCGGGCAACGGCCCGTGCAACGCGGAGCGGGTCGCGCGGCGCAGGTCCGCGCACGAGCAGGGCGCCTGGGTGCGCGAGGCGGCCGCGGCACACGCGGCAAGGCACGCGGGCGACCGCGGGAAGACGGAGGTCGCGGCATGAGCGGGACGCACGAGAAGGACCCGGCAGGCGCCCTCGCGCCGAAGGACTCCTGGCCGCTGTACGAGATCTTCGTACGGGGCAAGCGGGGCCTGAACCACGTGCACGTCGGCTCGCTGCACGCGGCCGACGACCGGATGGCGCTGACGAACGCGCGTGACCTGTACACGCGGCGCAACGAGGGCGTCTCGATCTGGGCGGTGCGCAGCGAGGACATCGCGGCGTCGGCGCCCGACGAGAAGGACCCCTTCTTCGCGCCGAGCGGCGACAAGGTCTACCGGCACCCGACGTTCTACGACATCCCCGCGGACGTCCCGCACATCTGAGGTGCCTGCCGCCCGAGGCGTCAGCCGCCCGAGGTGCCCCGCGGTCTCCCCGCGAGGTGCCCCCGCTTCCCAGAGGATTTTCAAGGAGTAGTGGTCGCAATGAGCGACGATCACCTGTCGCTGGCCGCCGACGCGGCCGAGGGCGACGGTCACTGGGCCTTCGGCACCGGGTTCGAGGACCCGCTGCACGGCGTGGACACGACCGTCCCCGACGGGGTCGACACGGCGGCGCTCGCGCAGCTGTGCCTCGCCCTCGGCGACGACGCGCTGGTGAGCGCGCAGCGGCTCGGCGAGTGGGTCACCGCGGCACCCGAGCTGGAGATCGAGCTGGCTCTCGCCAACATCGGCCTGGACCTGCTCGGCCAGACGCGGCTGCTGTACGCGCGGGCCGGGCTGCTCGACGGCACGGGGCGCGACGAGGACGCGTACGCGTACTTCCGCGACGCCGGTGAGTTCCGCAACCTGCGGATCACGGAGCTGCCCAACGGCGACTTCGCGTACACCGTGCTGCGGCTCCTCGCGCACTCGGCGTGGCGGCTCGCGCTCCTGCGCCGCCTCACGTCGGCGCCCGACCCGGTCCTCGCGGCCATCGCGGCGAAGGGCGTCAAGGAGCTGGCGTATCACCGGCAGTTCGCCACCGACTGGGTGATCAGGCTCGGTGACGGCACCGAGGAGTCGCACCGCAGGACGGCGGAGGCGGCGCGGGCGCTCGCGCCGCTGCTCGCGGAGTTCCGGCGCGACGAGAGCGCCGCCTTCCTCGGCGTCGACGCGGCCGAGGTGGCGGCCGAGGCGCGCGAGGTCTGGGAGCAGGTCCTGGGCGCAGCGACGCTGGAGATCCCCGAGGCCGTCGCGGAGACCGCCGACGGGCGCAAGGGCGAGCACACCGCGCACCTGGTCCCGCTCCTGGCGGAACTCCAGGTGGTGGCACGCGCACACCCCGGGGCGACGTGGTGAGCGCCGCGGCCCCGGTGTCCGACCCCCGCCTGCGGGCCGCCTGGGAGGCGGCCGGGCGGGTGCCCGACCCGGAGCTGCCGATGCTGAGCCTGCACGACCTCGGGGTACTGCGCGATCTCGCGTACGAGGAGGACGGCACGCTCGTCGTGTCGCTCACTCCGACGTACTCGGGGTGCCCGGCGATGGCCGAGATGCGCGCGGCGACGGTGCGGGCCCTGAACGAGGCCGGTTTCGGCGCGGTCAGGGTCCGTACGGTCCTCGACCCGCCGTGGACGACGGACTGGATGACGGAGGAGGGCCGCGCGGCCCTCGCCGCCCACCGCATCGTCCCGCCGGGCCCCGCCCGGGGCCCCCGCCGCGGCGGTCCCGTCCCCCTCTCCCTCTCCCCCACGCGTCACCTGGGCGAGGCCGAGGGCGTGCGCTGCCCGCAGTGCGGGGCGAACGACGCCGAGGAGCTGTCCCGCTTCTCCGCCACGTCCTGCCGCGCGCTGCACCGCTGCCGCGCCTGCGGGGAACCGTTCGAACGGTTCAAGGAGATCTGAAGGTACGGGCGGGGGCCTGGGGGCTCAGCCGCGGACGGCCTCCTGGCGGCGGGCGCGGTAGGCGGCGGCCTTGACCCGGTTGCCGCAGGTCCGCATGGCGCACCACTCACGGCGGTGGCCCCGGGAGCGGTCCAGGTAGACCTGCGTGCACTCGGGGCGGGCGCACTCGCGCAGGAGCGCGCCGTCCGCGCCGCCGACGATCTCGACGGTCTCACGGGCGAGTGCGGCCAGACCCTGCGAGACGGAGCCGGAGTGGCGCACGCCTTCGGGCCCGAGCTGGACCTTCACCGGCAGCCCCGCCGCGTGCCGGTTGATCTCGGCGACGGCGGCGGGGGGCAGCCGCTCGCCGGCGAGCAGCGCGGCGACGAGGTCGTAGATCACCTCGCGCAGTTCGACGGCCGTGTCGAGGTCGGCATCGTCGGCCCCGGGAGCCGTGTCGAACATCCCCGACTCGACGAACCAGTCGTCGAGAAGCCCCGGGGTCGCGAGCTTCTCCGTCGGCGCGGCATTGCGCCGCGCGCGCAGCGTACCGACGAAGTCCAGGGGGAGCGTCCCGCAGGGAAAGGCATGGTTCACCTCACCATTTTGACCAGTGATGAGCCGAGAAGCAATGCCGGGGCCTCAGCGCCCGCCCCGCTCCCCCGCGCCACCACCACACAGGCGCCCGCCGCCCCCGCCCCCGCGTCCGCACCGCCACCCGCGCACCCGCGCACCCGCGCCCGTGTCCTCACGCACGCCGCCGGTTCAGCAGCCACCACGACGTCACCAGGTCCTCGGTGCGCCGCAGGTTGAGGCCCGTCAGCTCCTGGAAGCGGCTGACCCGGTACCGCACCGTGTTCGGGTGCACGGCGAGCCGCCGCGCCACCTCGCGTACGTCCTGGTCGCACGCGAGGTAGACCCGCGTGGTGCGCTCGATCTCGGTACTGGAGCGTCCCGCGCCGTCCAGCGCCGCCAGGTGTCTGGCGGAAAGGCTCTCCGCGGTGTGCGGGTCCGAGAGCACGAGGGGCCGGGGGCCGAGGCCCGAGAGGCGCACGAGGCCCGACATGGCGAACTGCCGCGCCGTCTCCAGGGCGAGCACCGCCTCGCCGAAGCCGGTGCCGAGCCGGTCGAGCGGGAGCGGCGGCCCCGCCGCCACCAGGTGGCCCGCGACGGAGTCCGGCGCCCTCGGGGCGATGAAGCCGAGGACCGTGCCGACCTGGGCGAACAGCAGGCGCTCCGCGGGAAGCCGGAGGGCCGCCGCGACCGCGGACCGCAGGGCATCGACGTCGCTCGCGGCGGTGGCCCGCGCGGCGAGGGCGACGTGGCGCGCCTGGGGCACGAGCCCGAAGAGGCGCGCCTCGTGGCCGATGCGTTCGGCGGCGAGGGTCCCGCCGAGCAGGCCCGCGGCGAAGGCCTCGCGGCGCTCGGCGTCGAACTGAGCGCGTTCCAGGGTCAGATCACGCTGGACACGCGTGAAGATCGCGGCCGCCTCGTGGGTGAATTCCCAGGCACTGTCGTGCGCGGCGATCAGCAGCGCGGGCGGGACGCCCGCGGCGGCCCCGACCTCGTCCACCAGGACGAGCATCGCCCTGGTGCCCCACTGGTACCCGCGGGCGAGCACGTCGGGCGGCATCCCGCGCGCCGCGCGCTCGCCCGCGAGGTCGGCGAGTACCGCGCGCAGCGCCGCTTCGGGCGACCGCGGCACGGACAGTTCCGCGAGGACGACATCCATGAACCGGCGTGCGGAGGAACGGATTTCCTCGGACGTGAGCACCGCGTAACCGGGGACGTGGCGGCGCAGCAGCACGAGCACGCGGTCGGCGAAGACCTCCCTGAGCCCCCGCAAGCGGTCGACGGCGGCGGCCACCGCGGCGCGGGCCGGGGGATCGAGGTCTGCGGGGCCGGGCAGCCCGCGCCCGGGCCGGACGGCGGCCCCTCCGGCGGCTGCCCCCGCACGGGTCTCGGCCCCCCTCCCGGCGCGCGTCCCTGCGGGCGTCTCGGCGCGTATCCCGGCGGACGTCTCCGTGTGCGTCTCGGTGTGCGTCTCCGTGTGCGTCTCGGCGGGCGTCTCCGTGTGCGTCTCGGCGGGCGTCTCGGCGGGCGTCTCGGCGGGCGTCTCGGCGGGCGTCTCGGCTTCGATGGCGGCGGCCTCCTCAACAAGGTGTGCGCCGGGGGGCGTTGGGGCGCACACCGGCGACCGCGCGGCCGCCCCCCGGGCGGCCCGGCGGACTGTACCACCGTCCAAAGTTGTTTGTGCCCCGAAACATAGACGCGCGCACAAGGTCGACGTTAGAACTACGCAGACGATCGATTGCGTTGTTAATTGGTGGCTTATGTTGGAAAAGTCGGCCGAGCGGGCTTCGCTTCGCCGCTCCCAACTCGCCGCCCTGCACAATCACTTACGCGATGGAGGCACCATGTCGCCTGTCGACCCGTCCAACGGCGTCACGGGTTTCGCCCACTCCCGCAGAGGTCTGCTCAAGGGTGTGGGTGCCACAGGGCTGACAGTGGCCGCGGGAGGGCTTCTGGCGGCCTGTGGGGACGACGACGATTCCGGCGGCGGGAAGCAGTCGTCGGGCCCCGTGGCGGGCAGTACGGTCACCTTCGGGTCGAACTACTCCGACCCGGCGACGAAGAAGGCGTTCGCCGCGCTGACGGCGTCGGCGACGACGTCGACCAAGGTGAAGGTCAAGATCAACACCGTCGACCACAACTCCTTCCAGCAGAACATCACCAGTTACCTGCAAGGCACTCCGGACGATCTCTTCACGTGGTTCGCCGGGTACCGCATGCAGTACTTCGCGGCCCAGGGTCTCGCCGCCCAGCTCGACGACGTGTGGGAGAAGATCGGCGGCAACTTCAGCCCCGTCGCCAAGCAGCTCTCGACCGGGCTCGACGGTCACCAGTACTTGGTGCCGATCTACCAGTACCCGTGGGTCGTCTTCTACCGGAAGAGCCTGTTCAAGAAGAACGGCTACTCCGTGCCCACCACGTGGGACGCCTACCTGGCGCTGTGCAAGAAGATGAAGCGGGACGGGCTCATCCCGGTCGCCTTCGGGGACAAGGACGGCTGGCCGGCACTCGGCACCTTCGACATCCTCAACATGCGCATCAACGGGCACGACTACCACAGCAAGCTGATGAAGCACGAGATCCCGTGGACGGATCAGGGCGTGCACACGGTCTTCCAGCACTGGGCCGAGATGCTGCCGTACGTGCAGAGCGGCGCCAACGGGCGGATCTGGCAGGACGCGGCCAAGGCCCTGGAGGGCCGCAAGGCCGGGATGATGTTCCAGGGCACCAACCAGGTCGCCGCCCAGTGGGTCAGCGACAAGGAGGACCTGGACGACCTGGACTTCTTCCCCTTCCCCGCGATCAACGCGAAGTGGGGCCAGCAGTTCATGGACGCCCCCGCGGACGGCTTCATGCTCAGCAAGAAGGCGAAGAACCCGGCGGCGGCGAAGGCCGTCCTGGAGTACATCGGGACGGGTGAGGCGGAGGCCGAGTACCTCAAGAGCGACCAGTGGGACGTCGGTCTCGCGAACGGCCTCAAGGTGCCCTCGTACAACGCCATCCAGAAGAAGTCCGTCGAGGAGATCGCCAAGTGCAAGGCGGTCGGCCAGTTCATGGACCGGGACGCGGACCCGGCGATGGCGACCGCGATGATCTCCGTCATCCAGAAGTTCATCGACGACCCGGGCAACGGCAACATAGCGGCGCTTCAGAAGAGCGCCGAGTCGCAGGCGAAGGCGATCTACACGGGATGAGCACGGTCACGCGTACGCGCCGGGCGGCCTCCGCGCCCGGCGCCCCGGCCGCCCGGCGCAGGCGGCGGCGCCTGAGGCACCTGAGCACCCGCGACCGCGTCGTGGCAGGGCTGCTGCTCGGCATTCCGCTCCTGCTCAGCCTCGCCTTCGTGTGGTTCCCCGCCCTCGGGACCATCGCGCTGTCCTTCTTCCGCTGGAACGGCGTGGGCGATCTGCACACGAAGGCGTGCGACCCCGCGCTGCCGACGGTCCTCAACAACGGCTGTGTCACGGGGTTTCAGAACTACCACCAGGCGGCGACCAATTACCCCGAGTTCTGGCCCGCCGTCCAGCACAACCTGATCTGGCTCGCGGTCTTCGTCGTGATCGCGACACCCCTCGGGATGCTGTTCGCCGTCGTGATCGACCGGGGCATCGCGGGCAGCCGCATGTACCAGAGCATCCTGTTCCTGCCCGTCATGCTCTCGCTCGCGCTCATCGGCATCATCTGGGAGTTCGTGTTCTCGCAGAACTACGGTGTGATCAACACGCTCATCGGGCGGTCGGGTGACAGCAACGCCATCGACTGGCTCGGCAACCCGCACCTCAACCTGTGGGCCGTCCTCCTGGAGGCCACATGGCGCCAGGCGGGCTACGTGATGGTCCTGTACCTGGCCGGCCTGAAAGCGGTCGATCCCAGCCTGCGCGAGGCCGCCCGCATCGACGGGGCCAACGCCTGGCAGACCTTCTGGCGGGTCGTGTTCCCCGCGATGCGGCCGATCAACATCGTCGTCATGGTGATCACGGTCATCGAGTCCCTGCGTGCCTTCGACCTCGTCTACATCACGAACAAGGGCATCAACGGCCTGGAACTCCTCTCGGTCCTCGTGACGTCGAACATCGTCGGCGAGACCCAGCGGGTCGGTTTCGGCTCCGCGCTCGGCGTCGTCCTCCTGCTGATCTCCCTCGTACCGATCTGTCTCTTCCTTCGCCAGTCCTTCCGCAAGGAGGAAACACCGTGAGTACGCAGACGCCGACCGCGCCCGCCGTGCGGGACGGCGGCGACCGCAGGCCGCGCCCCAGGGGCCAGGTCCTCTCGCAGGTCTTCCTCGTCTGCGCGTCCGTGCTGTGGCTGCTGCCGATCCTCTTCGCGCTCTACGTCGCGATCCGCCCGTACTCGGACACGCGCAAGCACGGTTACGTGTCCCTGCCGCACAGCCTGACCCTGGGCAACTTCTCCGACGCCTGGACCCAGGCGAACATGGGCCGCTTCTTCTGGAACTCGGTACTGATCACGGTCCCCGCCGTCGTCATCGTGCTGCTCCTCGCCTCGGGCGCCGCCTTCGTGCTCACCCGTGTCAACGTGAAGATCAACGTGGCGCTGCTCATCGTGTTCACGGCGGGGAACCTGTTGCCGCAGCAGGTGATCATCACGCCGCTGTTCCGGATGTACCTGAAGATCCCGCTGCCCCACTTCCTCGCGGACAGCGGCCTCATGTACAACTCGGCGTTCGGCCTCGTCGTCATCAACGTGGCCTTCCAGCTGGGCTTCTGCGTCTTCGTGCTGAGCAACTACATGAAGTCGGTGCCCGGCGAGATGTACGAGGCGGCCCTCGTGGACGGGGCGGGCCTGTGGACCCGCTTCTGGCGGCTCACCGTGCCGCTGTGCCGCCCGGCGCTCGCCGCGCTCGCCACGCTCCTGACGACCTGGATCTACAACGACTTCTTCTGGGCCATCACGCTGATGTCCTCGGGCGACAAACGCCCGGTCACCTCGGCGCTCGCCAACCTTCAGGGGCAGTTCGTGACGAACCAGAACCTCATCGCCGCGGGCGCCATGATCGCCGCGGTCCCGACCCTGATCGTCTACATCCTGTTGCAGAAGCAGTTCATCTCGGGCCTCTCGCTGGGAGCGAGCAAGGGCTGAGCCGGACACCCGCGGGGCGGGCACGTGCCGGACACCCGGCGCGGCCCGCCCCGCGTCCGTGTCACCCCGCACCCCTGCCTCACCAGCGCATCCGCACGTGCTCGGCCCGGCCGAGGGCCCACCGCCGCGCCACGGTACGCGGCGAGCGGCCCCGCCCCTGGTCGAGCGCCGCCCAGCTCTCGCCCGCCGCGGAACCTGACCGCCCGCGGGCCGCTCGGGCCCCCACCACGACATCGCCGCCGCCCGGGCCGCCCGCGACGCGCTCGGGCAGCCGGACACCCCGGGCGAGCGGGACGAGCGCGGCGCGCTCGCACTCCCGGCCGCCAGGCCCGTACTCACGGAGGCAGAGGGAGGTGAGGGCGAGGTGGTCGAGATCGCTGACGGTGAGGACGACGAGGCGCGTGGGTGTGGTCACGCACCAGTGCTCCCAGCGTGTGGTACGTCCCCAGCCCCGCAGGTTCGCGCGGTGCGGCGGGGCCCGCGTGCGGGGAGGGCCGCTCTCGCCCGAGGGGGCCGGAGCGCACGCGCGCTCCGGCCCCCGGCGCACGGGGCTCAGCCGGCCGTCATTGCCAGACCTTCACGTAGTCGATGCTCATCTTCTGCGGGAGCCGCGTGCTCGCGTCGGGGGCGCCGGGCCAGTCGCCGCCGACCGCGTTGTTGAGGATCAGGAAGAAGTCGTGGTCGAAGACCCAGGGGCCGTGCGTCGCTTCGAGGGTGTCCTTGTCGACCGTGTGCATGACCTGGCCGTCGACGCGGAAGACCATGCCCTTGCTGTCCCAGTCGACGGTGAAGGTGTGGAAGCCGTCCGCGAAGTCGGCGCCGCCGGGCAGCGTGTAGGGCGAGCCGAAGCCGTTGGCGCCGTTGTAGGCGGGCGCGTGGAGCGTCGAGTACGTGGTGCCCGGCTCCTTGCCGACGTGTTCCATGATGTCGATCTCACCGGTGTACGGCCACGGCCTGCCCTGGTCGAAGTAGTCCGCGCCGAGCATCCAGAAGGCGGGCCACAGGCCCTGCGTGCCGGAGACCTTGATGCGTGCCTCGACGCGGCCGTAGGTGAACGCGAACTTCCCGTACGTGTTGAGGCGGGCCGAGGTGTACTGGCATGTGCCGCTCCCGGTCAGCGGGTCGCGGGGGCACGTGGACCCGGGGGTCTCCTCCTTGCGGGCTTCGAGTACGAGGTTGCCCGCGCCGTCGAGCGCCGCGTTCTTGTTGTCGGTGTAGTACTCCAGCTCGTTGTTGGGCCCCGGCCCCGTCTCGGGGACCCACTTGGCCGCGTCGGGCGCGGTGCCCGCGGGACCGTCGAAGTCGTCGTCGAAGACGAGCTTGGTGTAGGTGGGGTCGGGCGGGAGCTGCGGCGGCGT
The DNA here is from genome assembly GCF_050613165.1 of Streptomyces sp. P6-2-1. Lineage (NCBI taxonomy): Bacteria > Bacillati > Actinomycetota > Actinomycetes > Kitasatosporales > Streptomycetaceae > Streptomyces > Streptomyces sp. P6-2-1. The sequence continues at coordinate 282,839 of NZ_CP192513.1, forward strand.
GGTGGGGGCTCCGCCGGTGCCCCAGACCTGGAACTCCCAGAGGGAGTAGCCGTATTCACCGGAGCGCTGGGTGCCGTACATGCGCACGTGGCGGCCCGTGGTGTCGAGGTCGATGGTCTCCTTGAATCCCTTGCCCGTGGTGGTCTGGTAGACGGTGCGCCAGTCGGTGCCGTTGTCCGAGACGTCGATGCGGTACGCCTTCGCGTAGGCGGGGTCCCACTGGAGGACGACGCGGTGGATCGTGGCGTCCGCGCCGAGGTCGACGGCGATCCAGCCGGGGTCGGTCCAGCCGCCCTCGGGGCTCGTGGCCCAGCGGCTCGCAGGGTCGCGGTCGAAGGCCTTGTCGGGGGTGCACAGCCAGCAGGTGCCGTCGTCCTGCGACGTCGACGCGGTGCCCTGCTTCCCGTACGAGAGCAGGACGTCACCACCGGGCTGCGGACCGCCGCCACCACCGCTCGTGTAGACCTGGAACTCCCACAGCGAGTAGCCGTACGGGGTGGCGCGTTCCGTGCCGAGCATGCGGACGTAGCGGCCCGTGCCCGAGACGTCGAGCGTCTCGTCGCCGCCCGTGCCCTCGGTCGTGGTGTGGAGCGTCGTCCACTGCGCGCCGTCGGCCGAGACCTGGATGCGGTAGCCCTTGGCGTACGCGGCTTCCCAGCGCAGGACGACCCGGCTGATGTCCGTGTCGGCACCGAGGTCGACCTGGAGCCACTGGTCATCGCTGAACTCGCTGGACCAGCGGGTGCCGTCGTCGCCGTCGACGGCCGACGCGGCGGTGAAGGGGCCCTCCTGGCTGGAGGCGGTGGCGGGCCTGCCCTGCGAGACGAGTACGGGGTCGGCGGCGAAGGCCCGCCCGGGCGCGGTCACCACCGCGAGCGAGAACAGGAGCGCGACGGCGGCGAGGACGGCGAGCAGGCCTGTCGGGGGTCTTCTTCGGCGGGTGCGGGGACGCGTGCGGGTACGCGTGGACATGCGAACTCCTCAGGGCGACTCGGTGAATGGGGCCGGGGAGCGCTCCTCCGCACAGGGAGACTCCTCAGAGCCGGATGGCCCGTCAAGAGAGCCGACCGGATGGTTCACAAGACGACGCCGGATTGGCCGAATCTTGAGGAGCGAGACCGATTTCGGCTCCCTTGGCTTCGGGATCCGAAGATTTTCGCCGACTCCCTGTCACCGTGTCCACACCTCTTGATCCAGAGGAAGGCCGGGCCCTTCCGAGGCCCCGTCAACCGCCCTTCGGCGGCGACACGTTGTGTTCATTGAGTTCTGAGCTTTACCTGAGCCACGTCCGCCCGCATTTGCCGGTATTCGAAGGAAAAGATCGGTTACCGAAAGTGGTACGGGCCACTTACTCTCCTTTCCGGAAGCGCTCCTTTCGCCCCCGCCTCTCCTCACCCGAGTGAGTCTTGGAGCAGACCATGCGCCATGTTTCACGGGACTCCCGTACCCCTTTACCGCCTGCCGAGCGGCACCGTGCACGGCTGCTGCGCTACGCACACCGCTATGCCGCGGGCGACTTCCACCGCGCCGAGGACATCGTCCAGGAGACGATGCTGCGCGCGTGGCTGACCACCAACGGACCTGATCTCAGCGACGACCAGCACCTCCAGGCATGGCTCTGCCGTGTCGCGCGCAACCTCGCGATCGACGCCCACCGGCGCGAACGCGCCGTACCCGCGGGGCTCGTCCCCGAGGAGAGCGACGCGCCGCGCAGGTACGAGGAGGACGTGGCGGACGTCGTGGCCACCCGCCAGGTGGTCCACGAAGCGCTGTCACGGCTCTCGTACGAACACCGCGAGGTGCTCGTGCACATCCACCTGCACGACCGCAGCCGGGCCGAGACCGCACGCGTCGTGGGCGTGCCGCACGGCACGGTGAAGTCCCGTAACCATTACGCGCTCGAAGCCTTGCGCCGATCCCTCCCTGCCGCGTGAGGGGCGGCGATCTGTGAACAGGAACACCGATCCGTTCGACTGGTTCCGCGCCCACGCGGACGCCATCTTCCGCTGGCTCGGCATCATCGGGCTGCTCGTCCTGGTCTTCGTCCTGCTGCGCTGGTGGGCGATGCGCTGGGGCGGCTGGCGACGCTGGGCGGCCCGGCTGCGGCGCGAGGGCGCGCTCACCGTCGCGGCCTTCACCGAGCCGGTGCGCTCCCTGATCCGCCACCGCCGCGCGCTGCGCGCCCTCGTCACGAGCCTCGGCGACCCCGGCACGTGGCGCGACGCCGAACTGGCGCTCGCCGCCGCCGCGCGCGACCCCGGTGCGGGCGGGCGCCCGTACGCCGCCCTGGTCGGCCCCGAGTCCGTCACGGTGCTGCTCGCCGGGCTCGGCTCGCCCGAACCGTGGACCTCGGCGCGTAACGCGCTGCCGCTCGTCGCCGTCCGTACGGCCGAGGAACGGCCGCTCGTGGTGGCGCTCGGCGCGCAGCGCGTGGACGGCGCGCCCGCCTGCGTCTTCCTCGATCTCACCGTCGGCCCGCCCGTACTGAGCGTGGACGGCGACGAGCGGGCGTCCCTGGCGCTGCTCCAGGCCCTCGCCGCCCAGCTGGACGCCCGGTTGCCCGACGATCTGGTCACGGTCGCCGACGGGGTGCACCCCGGGCACGCGGGACCCGCCGTACGCACCGCCTACCGGGAGGCGCGCGACAAGCCCAGGCGCCTCGGTCTCGCGCCGGTCCTGGTCGCCGCCGCGCTGCCCGATCCGCTGCCCCCCGAGATGGCGGCTGCCCCGGACGGCGCGCCCGGGGTGCGGACCCTCGTCCTGGGCGAGGCACGCGCGTACGCCTGGCGGTTGTTCACCGACAGGTACGGGAGGGTCTCGGTCACCGGCACCCCCCTGCTGCCGCGCTGCGACGGGCTCGGCCGTGCCGTGGTGCGCACGCTGGACAGCCTTCCCCCGGTGCTGCCGCCCGCCTCGGCCGTCGAGAGCGCCGCCGACCTCGTCGAGGAGAGTGAGGCCCGCGAGAGCGAGCAGACCCACGACGCGACCGAGGAGGAGGCGAACCCGTCCACGCACGCCGGAGTCGCAGCCCGTCCCCTGCCCACCCCCGCGCGGCCCGGCGAGGGCACGACGCGGGCCAGTTCGTGAAACGGACCATCGCGTGAAACTCGCTCTCAGCACCATCGCCCCCGGCTCCGAGCGGACCGATCACCTGCTCGACCTGCCGGAGAGCGCGACCGTCGCCGAACTCGGCACCGCTCTCGGCGCGGAACGGCTGTACCTCGGTGAGCGGCTCGTGAGTCCCGAGCTGCGCGTGGGCTCGGCGGGCATCCGCGCCGGGGCCGTCATCGGGCTCGGCGCCCCCGTGCCCCTGCCGACGGCGACGCGCGCGTGGCAGCCGCCGCCGCGTGATCCCGTCCTGGTCGAGATCCGGCACGTCGGCGGCCCCGGCGCGGGGCGTACCTGGCTGCTCGGCCCGGGCAGCCACGAGGTCGGGACCGATCGTGGCTGCGCGCTGCGCCTGGAAGGCGGCGGGGCGCCCGCGCGCGGCACGTGGATCACGGTCGGGATGGACGGCGCGCTCAGCTTCCGGCTCCCCGCCGACGCGGACGAGGCGCGCGACGGGCTGCGCAGCCTCACGCCGCCGCCCCCCGTCGACCCCGAGACCGGTACCCCGCTCACCGCCGAGGAACCGGCCGGCCCGGTGGACGGCGGGCCGGGCGGCCACTCCCCCACCCCGGCGGAACCCGGGCCCGACGGGCTGCCCGCCGAGCCCGCCCCGCTCCCTGCCACCGAGCGGCCCGCGCCCGAGGACGGTTCCGAGGAGTGGCCCTGCCACGCCGATCTGGCGCTCGGCGACCACTTGCTGCGCCAGGCGGACCCCTTCGACGCGGACGCGGCGGTCAACCCCTCGCGCGACGGTTTCGCCGTCGAGTACAACCGGCCGCCCCGCATCGCGCCGCACCTGGACACCGAGTCGATCCGGATGCAGGGGCCCCCTGGCGAGCGGAAGAACCGGCCCTTCCCCTTCATCATGATGATGGCGCCGCTCGTCATGGGCCTCGTGATGATGAGTCTCTTCCGCACCTTCTACTTCGTCATCTTCATCTTCTTCACGCCGATGATGGCGATCGGCAACTGGCTCACGGGCCGCCGCTCGGGGCGCAAGCAGCAGGAGGAGGCGCTGCGGATCTACCGGCTGCGGCGCGCCGCGCTGGAGCGGGAGGTGCGCGAGGCGACGGTCGAGGAGCGCGAGCTGCGCAACGACACCTTCCCCGACCCGGCGACGGTGTTGCTGCACGCCAAGGGGCCGGGCACCCTGCTGTGGCAGCGGCGGCGCCGCGACCCGGACTTCCTGACCCTGCGGCTCGGCACCGTGACGCGGCCCTCGCTCAAGCGGATCGACGACCACGCGCGCGAGGCGAACCACCGCGCGGTGCACTGGCGGCTCGCCGACGTGCCCTACGGCCTGGAGATGACCGATCAGGGCGTCGTCGGCATCTCGGGTCCCGGGCACGCGCCGCGTGACCTGGCCTGCTGGGCGGTGGCGCAGGCGGCGATCCTGCACAGCCCGCGCGATCTGCGGATCGTGGTCCTGACGACCGAGGAGCACGCGGAGTCGTGGAACTGGGTGCGCTGGCTGCCGCACCTGGCCTCGGGGCGCCCCGGCTCACCGGTCGCGATCGGCAACGACCCGGAGAGCACGGCGCACCGGGTCAACGAGCTGATCTCCGACATCCAGAACCGGGTGGCAGCCAAGTCCTCTTCGGCCCTCGCGCACACGTTGCTGCGCGAACCGGACATCCTCGTGGTGCTCGACGGGGCCCGGCGGCTGCGCGACGTGCCCGGCATGGTGCAGGTGCTCACGCAGGGGCCCGGGGTGCGGGTCTTCGGGCTGTGCGTGGACGAGCGGGAGCGGCTGCTGCCCGAGGAGTGCACAGCGGTCGTCGTCGCCGAGGGCAACCGGCTCTCGGTGCGCAGTTCGGGGGTGCCGAAGGTCGAGGACGTCCGTGCCGACCTCGTGGACTCCGCGTGGTGCGAGGAGGTGGCGCGCGCGGTGGCCCCCGTGCGGGACGTGACGGTGGACAGCGACTCGGGCCTGCCCTCGCAGGTACGGCTGCTGCCGCTGCTGGGCCAGGAGCCCCCCGACCCGGCGGCGCTCGCCGGGGCCTGGGCGCGCCGTCCCGCGTCCACGACGTTCGTCCTGGGCGCCGGGTACGAGGGTCCGCTGCGCGTGGACCTCGTGCGGGACGGGCCGCACATGCTGATCGGTGGCACGACGGGCGCGGGCAAGTCGGAACTGCTCCAGACGATGATCGCTTCGCTCGCCGCCGTGAACCGCCCGGACGAACTCACCTTCGTCCTCGTCGACTACAAGGGCGGCAGCGCGTTTCGCGAGTGCGCGGAGCTGCCGCACACGCTCGGCATGATCACCGACCTGGACGGGCACCTCGTGCAGCGGGCGCTCGCCTCGCTCGACGCGGAGCTGAAGCGGCGCGAGCGGCTGCTCGCCGAAGTGGCCGCGAAGGACCACACGGAGTACCGGGCGAAGCGGGCGCGGGAGCCCGAGCTGGCGCCGCTGCCGCGGCTCGTCCTGGTGATCGACGAGTTCGCGACGCTCGTGCGGGAGCTGCCCGACTTCGTGCCGGGGCTCATCAGCCTCGCGCAGCGGGGGCGTTCGCTCGGGCTGCACCTGGTGCTCGCGACGCAGCGCCCCGGCGGCGCGGTGAGCAACGAGATCCGCGCCAACACCAACCTGCGGGTCGCGCTGCGCGTGACGGACCGGGCCGAGAGCCAGGACATCATCAACGCGACGGACGCGGTGAGCATCTCGTCGGCGAGTCCGGGGCGCGCGCTCGTGCGGCGCGGCGCGGACGCGCCGACGCCCTTCCAGACGGCGTGGGCGGGCGCGGAGCGCGACGGGGGCGCGGCGACGGCGACGGCGGGTCCCACGCGCCCGGTGCGCGGTGTCGAGCTGTCGTGGCACCGGCTCGGGCGCCCGGCCGAGTGGGGCGACGAGGAGGAGCCCGCGTGGGCGGCGGCGCCCGAAGAGGAGCCGGTGACGGATCTGCGGGTCCTGGTGGAGGCGATCGGGCGCGCGACGGAGCTTCTGGACGACTTCACGCCGCAGCCGAGCCCGTGGCTGGAGCCGCTCGCCGACCGGGTGCGCGCCGAGGACCTGCCGCCCGTGCCGAAGCCTTCGCCCGGGGCGCTGCCACCGGTGCCGTACGCGCTGCTGGACCTTCCGCAGGCGCAGGAACGCCGGCTCGGCGTCATCGACTTCGCGAGCTTCGGGCACCTCTACGTCATCGGCTCGCCGCGCTCGGGCCGCACGCAGGTGCTGCGCACGGTCGCGGGCTCGGCGGCACTCGCGATCAGTACGGCGGACCTGCACATCTACGGGATCGACGCCTCCGGCGGTGGCCTGTCGGTCCTGGAGTCCCTGCCGCACTGCGGCGCTGTCGTCTCGCGGCACGACGCCGAGCGCCTGGAACGGCTCATCACGCGCCTGTGCAGGGAGCTGACGGAGCGCCAGCGCCTCATCGCGCAGCACAACGCGGCCGATCTCGCCGATGTGCGGGCGAAGGTCGGCAAGGACAAGCGGCCCGCACGGCTGCTGCTCCTGATCGACGGCTGGGACGCGCTCGGCTCGATGCTCGACGACTACGACGGCGGCCGCGTCTACGCGGACGTCGTGCGGCTGCTGCGCGAGGGCGCGGCGGCGGGCATCCACGTGATCGCGACATCGGAGCGTGTCCTGCTCGGCGGGCGGCTCGCCGCGCACAACGACCGCAGGCTGCTGCTGCGGCAGGCGGACCCGGGTGACTACAACGTGGCGGGGATGCCGCGCAACAAGGTGCCCGCGCACATCCCGCCGGGCCGCGGCTGGCTCGCGCCCGAGGGCATCGAGGCGCAGATCGCGCTGCTCCCCTCCGAGGACGGGGACCAGGCGGAGGCGGTGCGCGAGATCGGGAAGCGGGTCACGGCACGCGATGCCTCGCTGCCTGCCTCGCGGCGTCCCTTCCCGGTCAGGGAACTGCCCGCCGTGGTGGGTTTCCAGGAGGCGATGGACCAGGTGCCCGCCGGGGAGCGGGGCCCGCTGCGGGCGCTGCTCGGCATCGGCGGGGACTCGGGGGAGCCGCTGAGCTTCGACTTCGCGACGGGCGGCGGGGCGTTCATGGTCGCGGGCCCGCCGCGCACGGGCCGCAGCACGACGCTCGCGTCGATGGCCGTCTCGCTGCTCCTGGGCGGCACCCAGCTCGTCGTCCTCACGCCGCGCGACTCGCAGTTGCGCCAGCTCGCGGCGCACGACCTGGCGAAGGTGTTCGCGGAGCCCGACCCCGCGGCCGACGCGGTCGCGCGGGCGCTGGAGGAGGTGGAGGGCCGCCCTGTCGTGGTGGTCGTGGACGACGCCGACCTCATGCTCAACTGCAAGGCGGACAAGGTGCTGCGGCAGGTGGCCTCGTCCGGCCGCGACCGGGGCCAGGGCCTGCTCCTGTCGGGCCTGCCGGAGTCGATGAGTTCGCTCGGCTGGGTCGGCATCGCGCGCCGCGCCAGGCGCGGCATCCTGCTCGGGCCCAAGAGCATCGGCGAGGGCGACCTCATCGGTGCGCGCATCTCGGCCGAGCAGGTGCGCACGCCGCTCGTGACGGGCCGGGGCTGGACGGCGAGCGCCGCGGGAGCGGCGATCACGGTGCAGGTGCCGCTGACGGTGCTCGGCACGTAGCGCGTACGCGGGCGGGACGCGCTACGTGTCCCGCCCGCGTCCCGCGCGGTCCGTACGTACGAGGCCCCGCCGCCCTGTCAGGGTGGCGGGGCCTCGTGCCCAGGAGCGGCCGGGCCGCGGGGGGTCAGCCCTCGTTGCCGCTCTGGGCGTTCTTGACGCCGGTGGCGATCTGGCCGTCGGAGTCGGCGATCGCCTTCGCGATGTCGTTGAAGGTGTTCGCGTACTCCTGGATGTTCTTGGCGGACGTCTTCATCTGGTTGCTGAAGTCGTTGTACGCCTCCTGGAGGGCGGGGCTCGCCTTCTCGAAGACGAGTCCGTCCTGGAGCAGACCGCTCACGGTGGTCTCCAGGTCGCCGAGTTCCGTGGAGATGTCGCTGAGCTTGGTGCCCATCGTGGTGGCGACGCGGGCGATCTCGTCGTAGTCGAAAAGGACGTCGGGCTGCGCCATGATGCGGTTCTCCTCGCTGGTCGGTGAAGGGGGCGGGGCCGCGGGGCCCCAAGGGGCTTACTGGCCGCTGCTGTTGACCTTCTCGGCGATGTCGTGGTCCATGTCCTTCACCGAGTTCATGATCTGGCGGAACTGCTCGGCGTAGCCCTTGATGCTGTCCGTGGCCTCCTTGAGCGAGGTCGTGAACTTCTCGTACTGCGTCTGGAGGGCGGGGCTGGACTGGGTGAGCACGAGGGAGGTGTCGAGGAGGTTGTCGACCTCGGTCTTCGCCTCGTCCATGCGCGGCACGAGGGTCTGTTCGACGCTCGTGTCCAGGAGGTTGGAGACGCGCTCGATCTCGGCGTACGAGAGGCTGATGTTGGCGGGCACGTGGCTGGCCTTTCTGTCGGGTGGAGCGGTGCGGGGTCGGGGGGTCGGTCAGTCGTCGTCCTCGGGCTCGGGCCAGTCCTCGTCCGGGCCGCCGCGCGTCACCGTGGTGACCTTGCCGTCCTGGTCGGTGGTGGTCATGGTCCCGGAGCCGTCGTCGTTGATGACGACCTTGGTGGAGGTCGTCGAGCCGTCCGCGTACGTCGTCTCCATCGTGTAGTCGCGGGCGTCGTAGCGGTCGCCGTCGGAGGTCTCGTGGTACTCGGGCGCGGAGTCGTACGTCGTGACCGAGGTGTAGGACTGGCCGTCGGGGGTCGTGATGGTGGAACTCTCCTTCATCACGTTGTAGTCGTCGTCCACCTCGACCTCGACCGAGACCTTGCCGTGCTCGTCCTCGTACGAGTACGAGAGCGGCGGGTCGTCGGCGGGCTTGGGCGGCGCGTCCCCGGGGTCGTCGGGCGCGTCGTCGTCATCGATCCAGGTCTCGCAGAAGGACGGGGCGTCGTCGGCGCGGCACAGCTCGCCCATGTTCGTGTCGGGGTGCTCGGCGAAGTAGTCGGAGGCCCCGATCTTCTCCAGGTAGTCGTCCCACGCCGTCTTGTCCTCCTGCCAGTGCTCGTACGCCTCCTTCTGGTTCTTCCAGTCGTCGAGGCCGAGGCTCTGGCTCATGAGACCGGCGGCGGAGGAGAGCTGCGCGTCCGCGTTGAAGAAGGTGTCGGCGACGCCGGAGAAGGTGTCGGCGAGCTGGCCGAGGCCGTCCTTGGCGTCCTTGGTGCGGGAAGCCGAGTACGAGTAGAAGAGGTTGAACGCGTACGAGAGGTCGGAACTGCCGAGCACCGCCTTGCGTTCGGAGCTGGTCGACTCGCCGACCTCCTTGAAGGCCCCCGTCGCACCGCCGCTGCCCGCCGCGTCCGCCAGCTCGTGCATCTTCTTCTGCACGACGTGCAGGTTCGAGTAGTCGATGGAGAAGTCGGGCACCCCGTACCTCCCTGGGTCCTTCGGTGGCCCGGTGGTCCGGACCGGCTGTCCGCTCCCTCCACGCACGGACCCCACCGAAAGGTTCATCGCGTCCCGCGCGACCCGGCTGAACCTTTCGGCGCGCTCGTGCGTGGACACGACAGCGGCCCCCGCGGCCGGTGACCGACAGGCCGGCAGGCAGCCAGGACCGGGCCGTCGAGGAAGGAGCGCCTCCCATGCCCCGCCCCTCCGACTGGAGCGCCCTCGGACTCGGCGGCGACCCGACGCCGGGCGACGCGGACCGTATCGACGAGGTCATCTCCTCGCAGGAGAACCTGGTCTCGCTCGCCGATACGATCGACGACGGCCTGACCTCGGTCCTCAACACGACGGACGGCATCTTCGTCGGCGAGACGGCCGACGCGCTGCGCAAGAAGATCGACGGGGACCTCCGCAAGTACGTCTCCTCGTTCCGGCAGGCCCACAAGGACGTGCAGGGCGCGCTGCGCACGTACGTGGACGTCATGCGCACGCAGCAGAAGCGCGCCGACGACGCGTTGAGCGCGGCCGCGGCCCTGGACGAGGACGACGACGCGGGCCGCGAGGAGCAGAAGGCGATCGCGGAGGACGCGAAGAGCCAGCTGAAGACGGCGGCGAGCACCGCGTCGGACACGATCACCGACGCCGCGTACAGCATCGCCTCGCCGATCGACGAGTGCGAGGAGTTCTGGAAGGCGCTGGGCTGGCTCGCGCTCATCCTCATCATTCCCGCGATGATCGTGGGCGGTCCGCTCGCGCTCTTCGCGATCGGCCTGAACGTCGCTCTGCTCATCAAGACGGCGATCGACTTCTCGCAGGGCAAGGCGAGCATCACCGACCTCGTGCTCTCGATCATCGGCGTGATCGCGCCGACGACGAAGGGCATCCGTCTCGGTGACCTGTGGAAGGGGCTCAAGGGGCTCGGCGCGGGCGCGTTCAAGGGAGCGGGCAATCTCTTCTCCGGCGCCAACTCGCTCGGTTCGCTGACCCGGCTCACGCTCGGCTTCGACAACGTGTTCGCCGCTTCGGGCAACTGGCTGCGCGGCCTCAAGGGGCTCAACGGGCTGAAGATCAGCGGCGCGGGACTGCACTTCATGCCCGGCGCCAAGGGCTTCACGATGGGGATCAACGGCATCCACGACATCAAGCTGGTGCCGGCCGCCGCGGGCCTGACGGTCATCAACCTGGCGGGCGCGAAGACGTTCTTCGCGATGAAGACGGTGATCGGGGGCCTCAACGGCATCCGCGGGCTCGGCACGACGCTCGTCAACACGACGGTCAACGGGCTGCGCGGGGCGAACTCCCTGCGGCTGCTCCTGCCGGTCGCGGTGGACGAGCTGGGCCACGGCGTGCTCTTCGCGCTGCGGATCGGCGTCATCGACCGCGGTGTCTTCGGCCTGTACCGGTACGGGGCCTTCGCGGGCGGGCAGTTCATCGGCGCCACGAGCAAGATCTCGGGGGGTGTCGCGCACGGCCTGCAACTCGCGCCCCCGACGGGTGGTTTCGGGTCCGTCGCGCACGTGAACCTCTCGGGCTTCACGCCGACCCCGCCGACCGGCATCGGGAACGGTCTCACCTCGGTGCACGGGCTCACCGGGGGCTCGGCGATCGGCGGCATCAACACGAGCGCCTTCCACGGTCTCGGCTCGACGATCAGCTCCTCGGTCCCCTCGCTCGGCGCGCGCGTCGTGGACGTCCCCTCGATCTCCGGGCTCCCCGGCGTCAACGCGGTGCACATCCCCACGCTGGGCCCGATGAGCGCGGTGTCCTCCTCGGGAATCGGCGCGACCCACATCCCCGGCGGGGTCACTGACGTGGCCCAGGTCGCCGCCCACGGGGTGGACGTGCCGCACCTGGGCGCGGGGGTGGGCCGGGTCGACACGCCCGCGCTCGGCGGGCTGGGCCAGGTGCACACGCCGCAGCTCGGCTCCGTCGCCGTCCCGTCCCCCACGCAGGGCCACATCGCCGCGCCCGGTCAGGTCGACGCCCCGGCCGTGCACCAGGTCACCGTGCCCTCGCTCGGCTCGGTGTCCCAGGGTTCGGTCGTCGGGAAGCTGGACGCACCTCCCGTGGGTGCCCGGGTCAGCGACCTGCCGTCGGTGAGCGCGGGAGCCGGGCGTGTGGACCTGCCGTCCGTGGGCGCGGGCGTGGGACGGGTGGACCTGCCGTCCGTGGGCGCGGGCGCGGGGCGGGTCGACCTGCCCGCCACCGGGCACGTCTCGGTGCCCGCGCTCGGCAGGGGCGCCGAGGTGTCGATGCCGTCGGTGGGACGCGTGGACATCGCCGCCGTGGGCCGGGGTGCGGAGATCAACGCGCCCGCGGTGAGCCGGGTCGACATGCCCTCGGTCAGCGCCTCGGCGGGGGTCACGGCACCGCCCGTCGGGCACGTGAACGTCCCCGCCGTCGGCGCGACGTCCGCCGCCGCGCCGCCTGTCGCCCACGTGGACGCCCCCGCCGTCCGTACGACCGACACCGGTACGCCCCCCGCGACGCAGGTCCACTCGCCCGCCACGCAGGTGCCGGGGCAGACGCAGGTCCCGGCCCCCGCGACGTCCGCGCACGTCACGACGGTCCCCGGCGGCGGGCAGGTCTCGGTGCCGCCGCTGTCATCGGGTGCGGGCGCGGGCGACGGGGCGGGCGGGCTCGGGCACCTCAACGGGTCCGTCACGGGGATCGACCCGAAGCCCACGCCGACGCCGGCGACGACGGGCGGGCTCGCGCTCCCCGGCGGCGGCTCGCTCATCGCCGACCTCGGCAAGGGCGGCCTGATCGATCTCTCGGCGCTCGCCCAGCGCACGGTCCGCGTCAACATGGTGACGGTCCAGTACGACCTCCAGCACACCTTCCGCGACCTCGACGAGCTGCTGCCCGGGGTCGTCGTGGACGTGCGCCCCGGCACGGGGGCCGCGCGTGCCGATGTCACCGTGACGCAGACCGGCGGCCTCAGCGGGGTGAGTGCTCACCACTTCCAGCGCGACGGCAGGGACATCCTGCGGATCGAGCGCACGCTCGGGGACGGCACCGTGCACCGCTGGAACTACTACCTGGACGCGTCCACCGACTACGCGCCGACCGGGCCGATGGAGATCGTCCCGCCGGGCGCCCGTGGCAGCGGCGACGTCGAGCTGACGTCGCTGCCGAGCGGTTCGCACCAGCCGCCCGCGGCCTCCACCTCGGCCGCCGTCCCGTCCCCTTCGGCCGTCGTCCCCGCCCCGGCTCCGGTCACCCGCACGCTCGACGTGCCCGGCCTGAGCGGGGTCCAGCTGCACGTGACGCACGACGGCATGGGCGGCATCGGACAGGCCACCGTCATGGTGCCGCCGGGCGGCAGCGCGTGGACGGCGACGGTGCGCGCGGGGGACTCGCCGGGCTCACCCGGCATCGTCCACATCGAGCAGCGCGTGAGCGCGTTCGAGGTCAGGCACATGGACCTGTCGCCCGAGGACGGGGGGCTGCGGCTGCTCCACGACGAGCGGTTCGTGACCCTCTCGGGCGGGCAGTTCCACGGCGCCGTCGTGGCGCTCGACGCGCGCGACGCGAACGTCGTGCGCCACGTGCCCGCGCCGGGTGTCGCCGCGCCGGGCGGGCGCCCCGGCATGCTCGGGCAGGAGATCCGGATGCCTTCGGGCACCGGCTTCCAGCTCTACGACCCGGCGACGGGCCTGCCGACCCGCTCCGGGCTGCGGCTCGGCGACGGGGCGGGCGGCGAGATCCACGTCCTGCCGAGCAGGGACGGGCACCGGCTGGACCTGACCGGCCCGGACGGGACCCCCGCGCCCGCGCCGCACGCGCAGGTGACGGCGCAGGCGGGCGGCGGCTTCCGCGTCCAGTACGGCGAGAGCCACGTGGTCGTGGACGCGAGCGGTGCCCGTACGCACACGGTCGTGCCGCTCGGCGGCAGCAACGACTTCGTCCTCACTCCGGCAGGCGGCGGCGGTCACACGCTGGTGGACGCGGCGGGCACGGGCCACGCGCGGCCCGTCACCGTGCACGGCACGAACTTCCACGTGCCGGACGGGACCAACCCGCACCTCACGCACGTGTACGACGCGCACGGCACCCCGACGCACGACCTCCTCTCCGTCCAGCACCCGGGCTTCACGGGCCGGGACCTCCATCTCCCCACCGACGGGACGCCCCCCACCCTCCACGGAACCACCGTCACCCCCCAAAACGGCGGCGGCTTCCGCATCGACGACCCCACCAACGGCCACCACATCGTCGTCGGCCCCCAAGGCACCCACACCCACAACGCCATCCCCCTCGGAACCACCGGCGACCTCGCCCTGCGCCCCACAGGACCCGGCCCCATCACCCGCGTCGACCTCAACGGCGGCGCACGCGGCCCGATCACCCTGCACGGCACCGACTTCCACGTCCCCGCCGCCGCCCCGGGCCGCCACCACGTCTACAACGCCACCGGCACCCACACCCACGACGCCCTCACCATCGGCCACCCCGCCTTCAACGGCCGCGACCTCCACCTCCCCACCGACGGCACACCCCCGACCCTCCACGGAACCACCGTCACCCCCCAAAACGGCGGCGGCTTCCGCATCGACGACCCCACCAACGGCCACCACATCGTCGTCGGCCCCCAAGGCACCCACACCCACAACGCCATCCCCCTCGGAACCACCGGCGACCTCGCCCTCCGCCCCACAGGACCCGGCCCCATCACCCGCGTCGACCTCAACGGCGGCGCACGCGGCCCCGTCACCGTCCACGGCACGAACTTCCACGTGCCGGACGGGACCAACCCGCACCTCACGCACGTGTACGACGCGCACGGCACCCCGACGCACGACCTCCTCTCCGTCCAGCACCCGGGCTTCACGGGCCGCGACCTCCACCTCCCCACCGACGGCACACCCCCCACCCTCCACGGAACCACCGTCACCCCCCAAAACGGCGGCGGCTTCCGCATCGACGACCCCACCAACGGCCACCACATCGTCGTCGGCCCCCAAGGCACCCACACCCACAACGCCATCCCCCTCGGAACCACCGGCGACCTCGCCCTCCGCCCCACAGGACCCGGCCCCATCACCCGCGTCGACCTCAACGGCGGCGCACGCGGCCCCGTCACCCTGCACGGCACCGACTTCCACGTGCCGGACGGCACCAACCCGCACCTCACGCACGTGTACGACGGCGCGGGCGCCCACACCCACGACCTGCTCGCGCTCCACGGTCATCCGCACCTCAACGGCCCGCTGCGCACCGATCCGGCGGGCGGCAATCCGTCCCTCGGGGCCGGCGACACCGTCGTGCGGCAGGGCGACGGGAGCTTCCGGGTCCAAGCGGGCAACAACCACGCGGTCTTCGACGGGCAGGGTGCCCACACGCACGACGTGGTGCGGCTCGGCACCGGCAACGAGTACGCGCACATGCCGGTGGGCGGCGGGGCACCCCGCGTCGTGGACGCGGGCGGCACGCCCGTGCCGCAGGCCGCCGTCGTCACCCGTGCCGACGGGCACATCGTCGTCACCGGTACGGGCGGCAGGGTCCTCTACCGGCCGGACGGCACGGTGCACACCCAGGTGGGCCACGTCCTCGCGAGCGGCGAGGGCGTCCGCGTACACCCCGGCGGGCACCTGGAGCTGTACAGCCGCGACATGAACGCCGTGGCCGACGTGACCGTCACCGCCAGGCCGGGCGGCGGCCACCGGGTCACGGGCGCGGACGGCCAGGTGCGGCTCTTCGGGCCCGCGGGCGTCCACCAGTACACGATCACGCCGCCGGGAGCGGGGGCGCACACCTTCCGCGTCACCGACCACGCGGGCGGCGGGCACTACGACGTCGTGCAGCTCACGGACGGTGTCGGCACCCGTTTCGTGCGGACGGACACCCACCACCTGCTCGACGGCGACATGACGCCCGTACCGATGGGCGCGGGCACGCACACCTTCGCGCACCAGGCGGACGGCAACTACCGCCTGACGTTCAACGGCGGCGGGCGTGCCAACGAGTACCACCTGTACGACGGGCAGGGCCGCCTCTTCGAGCAGCGGATCAACGTCTTCGACAAGGGCACGCTCAAGGCCGACCAGTTCCTCAAGGTGACCCACCCCACGGACGGCGTGACGAAGCCGAGCTGGGAGCGGGTGCGGCTCGACGCGGCGGGGCAGCCGGTCGCGGCTCCGACGATCAAGAAGTGGTACGACGCCGGCACCGTGGACGCGAAGGGGCTCGGCAACGGCCGGATCAAGCTGACCACGCACTCGGGCGTCGAGCTGATGGAGCGCAGGCCGCTGCCGAACGGCAACGTCCTGGACGGTTACCACTCGGCGGCGGGCGTCGGCTCCTTCGGCCGCTTCAACCAGCGCGGCGTGTGGACCGAGCTCGACGGCGCGGGCAACGTCGTCGGCTCGGGCACCCGGCACTGGGGCGAGAGCGGGCGCAGCTGGTTCGACGTCAGCGGCAGCACGCGCGTGCGGCACTACCAGGAGCTGCCGGACGGCGGCCACGTGCTCGCCGGGCTCGACCGTCATCCCTTCACCCAGACCTTCTCCCGTGACGCCCGCTGGACGCGCTACGACGGCGAGTTCAAGAAGATCGCCGAGGGCGACCGCACCTGGGGCCCCGGACGCGGCTTCACGGACCGCCTGCCCCACCCGAAGACGGGCGAGCGGGTCGTGGCGCAGGAGAAGTTCGGCCGCTTCACGTGGTCGGTGGACGACGTACGGCGCTTGTGGCAGACGGAGTTCGACGCGAACGGGGTGCCGAAGAAGGACTACACGTCGTGGTCGGCGCACGGCAAGGAGAACGGCAGGGGCGTGACGCTGAAGGACGGCGGCTTCCTGGACAGCGCACGCTTCGCCGAGCAGCGCCCGCCGCGTGCCTTCCGCTGGATCATGAGCCCCGAGTACCGGGCGGCGAACCTGGACAACGTGCCCTGGCTCGCCAAGGACAGCAGGCTCCAGATGCACACGTGGACCGAGACCGACGCCGGCGGAAACGTCACGCACGGCGTGCGGTTCGTCAGCAACAACGGCACGATCACCGACATCAACAGGGCGGGCGAGGTCGTCCGTGAGACGCGCAAGCCGTTCAACGGCAAGACGGTGACGACCGGTGACGTCACGATGCCGGACGGAGTCGCGAAGCAGAACGGCTACCTGCCGTGGAAGCAGGGCGACGACGGTCTCAAGGGCCACCGCACCTACCACGCGACCGACTTCGACACCACCCAGCTGCCGCCCGGGGTCAACGCGGCCGACATCCGCTGGCAGGAGCGCTTCACCGACGACCTGGCCGACGGGGACTGGTACACACCGGCGGGCAAGCAGTGGCACGTGGCGCGCGTGGGTCTCGCGGACGGCTCCGTCGTGGACTTCCGTCCCCCGCCGGGCGCCGCGGGGCGCGAGGGCCGGATGGGCGGGGGCAGCGACTGGACGCGGTACGACCACCACGGCCTCGTCCTCTCCCGCCAGGACACCTTCCCCGACCCCACGGGCGGCGCGAACACCGTCCGTGTCACCTCGCAGGGGATGCTCGGCGGCACGGTGCGCTGGAGCGACGGGACGCCCAACCCCGGTGGCATCCGCAGGCTCAACCACCAGCGGGGCGAGGTCACCCCGTGGGGCTGGGACCGCGAGAGCTTCCAGGACTTCGACGTGGCGGGCGCGCTCGTGCGGGATCACAGGCTGCTCGCGGACGGCACGGTGGTCGACGCCTGGAAGAACCCGGGGACGAACACCTGGCACTGGAACAAGATCGGCGCGGACGGGGAGATCAAGGGCTTCGGCAACGGCGTGGGCGACCGCGTGCGGCAGTGGTTCGACCGGAACGGTACGCAGCTCCCGGACTTCCAGCCCGGCGCCGTGTTCAGGGACCTGGACAACAACGCGGGCCACATCGTGCAGGAGATCCCCGTCCGCCCGGCGGGCACCCCGCGCTTCCAGGACTCGCCCTACCGGGTCCGCGAGTACGTCCAGACTCCGGGCGACGTGCACAACCCGCACGTGTGGAAGGAGTACGACAACGGCATCGAGCTGGGCCGCAAGGTCGAACTGCCGGACGGCAGCTTCCTGGAGAGCGAGGACTGGCACAAGCAGTGGCGCCGCTTCGGCGCGAACGGATCGAGCATGATCGACGAGCGGACCATCCCGGGCTACGTGTGGCACCGCGACACCTTCGGCCGCACCACGCTGACGGGCCGCGAGACCAACTTCACGGGCATCCTCTCGGAGTACCGCGGCTTCAACCGCATGTGGCGCGAGCCCAACCGCTGGGAGTGGGGCCACACCGCGGGCGGCGTCAGCACGTACACGTCGTTCCCGTCCAAGGCCGGGCAGGCGCTCGCCGTCGACCTGATCCAGGAATGGCTGCTCGACTTCGGCCTCAATCTCGCGGTGTACGGGATCGTCGCCGCCGCCACGGGGACGCCGTTCGGCTGGACCGAGGTCGGCAGGGCGGCGTTCGGCGCGACGGTCGGCGCGGGTGTCAAGGGCACGTTCTCGCTCGGGCACTACGCGACCTTCAGGGGCGGGCCGTGGAAGACGGGGCTCAGCCAGGTCGACCAGGGCAATCCCTACGCGCGCAGGCCCAACGACGACTCGTGGACGGCGGAGTTCGCCGGAAACGAGAAGGTGACCCGCTGGCGTTCGGGCACCTACGACTGGGGCGTGGGGCTCATGACCGGCGCGGTCTCCGGTTTCATCACCGCAGCGGCGAGTTCCGCGATCTTCGGGGTCAAGGACGCGAACGGCAACACCGTGCACCTGCACGGCAGTGACGCGCTCGTCGCCGGTGCGGTCGGCATGGCGGGCGGGGTCGCGGGCGCCGTGAGCCTCGGCGTGGCCCGTACCGCGATGATCCAGAACTTCGGCGGGCGCTTCTACCACCGGGGCGGCGTCTTCGACACCTTCGCCGTCGCGGGGCTCGGCAAGCTCGTCGACAAGACGTTCGCGAACCTCTACCTCTCCTCGACCTTGCAGAAGCACGTCTTCCCGAGCTACGACTTCTACGCGGGCGAGCAGCAGCACGAACAGAACGGGGGGTCGCAGTGACGGCCGTCAGAGTCGGACCGCGGGGCCGCGGAGTCCACCGTACGATCGCCGCCGGGCTCGCCGCAGCGCCGGCGGGGACGACGGTGCTGGTCGCTCCTGGCACGTACGTGGAGAACCTCGTCCTCACCCGGCGGGTCACCGTCGAGGCGGAGGCGGGCGCGGGTTCGGTGCGGCTGCGCGCGGCGCACGGGGTGCCTGTGACGGTGACGGCCCCCGGGTGCGTGCTGCGCGAGCTGCACCTCGCGGGTTCCGATCCCGACCAGCCCGTGGTGCGGGTCGAGGACGCCGCGGGACTGACCGCCGAGCGCTGCGAGCTGACGGGCGGCAGGGTCGAGGTGCTCGGCTCGGCCGCGGGAGCGTCGGCGGCGGGCAATACGCGGCTGAGCGACGAGGACACGCTGCTGCGCGAGGTGGCGGACCCGGTCGACGGGGGCGGGGTCCTCGTACTCGACCGGGCCAGGCTCAGTGGGGCGCGCGGCGCCGCGCTGCACCTCGTGGGGGACGCGCGGGCGCGGGCCGTGGACACGGAGATCACCGAGGTCGACGGGATCGGCGCGGTCGTCTCGGGGCAGGCGGTGCTCATCGCCGAGCGCCTGCGGGTGCGCGACACCTCGGGCTCGGGCGCGCGCGCCAAGGGCGCGGGCAGGTTCCTCGCCCGCGGGTGCGTCTTCTCCGGTACGGGGCGGCACGGCGTGCTCGTCGAGGAGGACGGCGCCGCGGAGCTGACGGACTGCCGGGTGGAGAAGAGCGGGCGCTGCGGGGTGCGGCTCGCGCAGCGCGGCCGCGCGGTCCTGCGCGAGACGCGGATCAGTGACGCGCGCGAGCACGGGGTGCGTGCCGACGACCAGGGGGGCGTGTCGCTGCGGGACTGCCAGTTGGTGCGTCCCGGCGGGCACGGGGTCAGCGCGATGGGCGCGAGCAGCGTGCGGCTCACGGACGCGCTCGTGGCGCGGGCGCACGGGAGCGGGCTCGCACTCGCCGGGCAGGCGCGGGCGGTGCTCGAAGGCCTGCGGGTGCGCGGGGCGGGCGAGCACGGCCTGCGGGTCTCGGGGGCGGCGGGCGCCGAGGTGACCGATTCCTCGGTGACGGGGGCGCGGCTGTGCGCCGTGCACGGCGACGAGGAGGCCCGTCTCGACCTCACGGGGCTGCGTGCGGAGGGCGCGGAGACGGGGCTGCGGCTGCGCTCGGCCGCCGAGGAGGAGTCCCGCGTGCACGCGTGCGTCTTCACCGGGCAGGGGCGCAGCGGCGTCGAGATCGGCGCGGGGACGGCGGTCGCGCTCACGGAGGTACGGGTGAGCGGCGCGGGAGGCGCGGGGGTCACCGTGGACGCGGGCGGGCGGCTGGCCATGACGGGCGGCACGATCGCGGGCGCGGCGGGCAGTGGTCTCGTCCTGGAGCGGGAGGCGACGGCCGAGGTGCGCGGCGTGCGGTTCGAGGACTGCGGCAAGAACGGGGTCCTCGTCGGCGAGCAGGTGAGTGGCACCTTCGCGCACTGCGACGTGTCGGGCGCCGCGTTTCCGGCTCTTCACGTCGGCAAGGGGGCGCGGGTGCGCTTCCTCGGTTGCCGGGTCTTCGACAGCGCGCAGGATGTCGGCCTCGCGGACGGCGCGGAACCGGAGTTCGAGGACTGCGCGGCGGTACGGGTCCGTACGGCGGTGCTGCCGAGCCTGTCGGACCGTGCCAGGCCGCCCGCCGCTCCCGCGTCCGTCGCGGGCGGCGGCCCGCACGCGCCCGAGGAGGCTGCCCCCGAGGCTGACGGGGCGCTGTGGGACCAGGGCGAGCCGGCTCCGGAGCCGGAGAGCCTGGAGGACCTGCTCGCCGAGCTGGACGAGCTGGTCGGCCTCGACGGCGTGAAGCGCGACGTCAACGGCATGGTGAAGCTCATGCAGACGGTGCGGATGCGCGAGGAGGCGGGGCTGCCCGCTCCCCCGCTGAGCAGGCACCTCGTCTTCGCGGGCAATCCCGGGACCGGCAAGACGACGGTGGCCAGGCTCTACGGCAGGCTGCTCCACGGTCTCGGGCTGCTGTCGCGCGGTCACCTCGTGGAGGTGGACCGCAGTTCCCTGGTCGGTGAGTACGTCGGTCACACGGGTCCGAAGACGACGGAGGCGTTCCTGCGGGCGCGCGGCGGGGTCCTCTTCATCGACGAGGCGTACGCGCTCGCCCCGGCGGGCGCGGGCAACGACTTCGGGACGGAGGCGATCGCGACGCTCGTCAAGCTCATGGAGGACCACCGCGACGAGGTCGTCGTCATCGCGGCGGGTTATCCCGGGGACATGGACCGTTTCATCTCCTCCAACCCCGGGCTCTCCTCGCGGTTCAGCCGGACGCTGCTCTTCGCCGACTACAGCTCCGAGGAGCTGGTCAGCATCGTCGAGCACCACGCGCAGCGGCACCAGTACGAGCTGACCGACGCGGCACGCCGGGCGCTGACCGCGCACGTCGGGACCATCCCGCGCGACGCGGGCTTCGGCAACGGCCGCACGGCCCGTCAGCTCTTCCAGGCGATGACCGAACGGCAGGCGATGCGCGTCGCCGAACTGACGTCCCCCGACTCCGCACAGCTCATGCAGCTCGACGAGCACGACCTGCTCTGACCGATCCCCACAGGAGTTTTCACGCCATGCGCCCTTCGCACCGCACGCCGGAGCCCGCGGACCCGGCCGAGCAGAGCTTCGCGGACGCCTTCCGCCGCCGCCCCGCCCGCGCCCCGCACGGACTCGTGCCCAGCCGCAGGGTCTGGGTCACGCTGGGCTGGGCCGCCGCGGTCTCCGCGACCGTGACCCTCTCCGCCGTGGCCGCGCGCGGCACCGTACTGGACGACGACGGGAAGGAGGGCCCCGCGCTCGCCGCGAGCGACACGGCGGCACGCGTGTCGGCGGCCGAGCCCACGGCCTCGCCCTCCGCCTCGCCCTCGTCGTCCCCGTCCCCTTCGCACTCCCCCGCGAAGGAGTCGGGGAAGCCGCACGAGGAGAGCGGGGGCGGGGGCTCGGCGGCGGGCGGGGGCCAGGCGGGCGCGCCCGCCGCCCCGGCCGCGGGGTCGCACGAGAAGAGCGGCACGGCGGCGGGCGGCGGGGGCGGCGACACGGCCAAGAGCGACACGAAGAGCGAGAAGACGTCCGGCTCATCGGGTTCCTCCGGCTCGTCCGGCAGCACGCCGAAGAAGGCGGAGGCACCCGCACCCCCCGCGCAGGACTTCTCGCGGCCGCTCGGCGCGATCACCGGACGGTACGGGGACTTCCAGGGCCACTGCGTACAGCTCGCGGGCACGGCGCTGAAGCTGTACCCGTGCGACGGGGGCGCCGATCAGCAGTGGCAGTTCGCCAAGGACGGCACCTTGCGCAAGAACGGCCGCTGCCTCTCGCTCGCCGGCCGCTCGACCAACGACGGCACGCACGTCGTCATGGCCTCCTGCGACACGACGAACGTGACGCAGTGGCGGTACTCGCCGGGCAACGACATCGTCAACGTGGCCGCCGACAAGTGCCTGGACGTCGCGAACGCGAGCACGGATGCCGGTTCGCCGCTCCAGATCGCGTGGTGCTCGGGCAACTGGGCGCAGAAGTGGAACGTGCCCTGAGCGCGGGGGACTTCCCGCACTGATCGGTACGGCGGCGGCGCTCCCACGGGGGCGCCGCCGCCGTTTTCGGTGCGGCCGGAACCGGTCGGCTTCCCCCGGAACGGCGGGCACCGGCCCGCCCCGCCCGCGTGTCCGCGTGGCTACGCCCTTCGGCGGTCCCCGTCGGGTGACGCGGGGGTCCCGCAGCCTCCTCCAGCCCCGTGAGGTCGTCGCGGCGCCGTTCGACCAGGGGCCCTCACCCTCCAGGGGGTTGAGGAGGGTCACGAGCACGCTGGGCGCGACGCCCATGAGGTGTCCCAGCCCGCCCTGCGGCAGGTCGCCGCGGTCTTCGAGCAGGCCGAGCAGCTCGAACTGGCGGGGACCGAGGCCGTGCTCCTGATGAGCGGCCCGCCAGGCTGGACACCCTGGTGACGGAGCTGGCGGCCGAGGGGATCGGGGCAGGGGTCTTCGTCGCCGACGTGACCGACCGCCCCGCGCTGATCGCCGCCTTCGACGCGATCAAGGCCGCGTTCGGCCCCGTCGACGTCCTGGAGTGCTCTCCGGCGCAGGGTGATCCCGCCGCGCTCGACGCGGTCGGCGCGGTCGGCGCGGTGCGCCAGGTGCTGCCCGCCATGATCGCGCGCGGCAGCGGCACGCTCCTCATCAGTACGGGCGCGCCTCCTGGGGCCCCGTCGTCCACCCGCCCTTCGCCCACGTCGCATCGACACCGCCGAGGGCTACCAGGGCGGCGAGTCCGAGCGCCTCGTCGGCGCGTTGCTCGGCAAGGACCGCGAGGACTTCGTCCTCGCGAGGAAGTACGCGGTCGGTGCGACCCGCACCGAGGGCCACGCGCGCCTCGGCAACTTCCCCGCCCGGCGCGTCGCGCGCGGCCGGGCCCTCGCCGAGCGGCACGGCTGGGCGCCGGTCAGCGCCGTCACGCACGAGTACGGGGTCGCCGAACGCGAGGTCATCCCGATGGCCGAGGCACTCGGCATCGGCTTCGGCGCCTGGTCCCCTCTCGGCAGCGGCTTCCTCACCGGCGCGGGGACCGAGGAGCCGCGCCTGCCGCACCGGGCGCGGACCGGGCGGCCCACCGGTGCCGACCTCGCCGTGCGCGAGGCCGTCGCCGAGGTGGCAGCCCGTCACGGGGCCACACGCGCGCAGGTGGGGCTCGCCTGGGTGCTCGGCCGCGCCCGCCGCTCCCCCACGGGCATCGCCCCGGTCACGAGCGCGCCCACCGCCGGCATCCTCAGGGACAACCTGCGCGCGCTCGAACTGGAGCTGACCGCTGAGGACATGGACCGCCTCGACGGCGCGGGCGGTTCCGTGCTCGGCGAGCCGCACGACCACAACCGCGTCGGCCAGGAGTACGTGACCGCACCTGACCTGATCCGGCCGGTGATCCCGGCGGCCTGAGCACGCGCACAGGGGGCTCCTGGAAGCGACGTAGCCACCGCGGGTCTTGACAGGCGCATTGGTCTGGACCATCTTGAGGCAGCACTTCCCGCACCACTTCCCGCCCCGCGACGTTCCGCTCCACCCCTTCGCGTCCTCCGCCCCGGCACAGCCGTGCCGGGGCATCCCCCGCTCCGGAGGCAGTCGTGCACCGCAGAAGAGCCCCGTTCGGAAGAGTCACGTTCGGAAGAGTCACGTTCCAAGAGGTCCTGTCCCGCCGCGGATTCCTGGCCGCGCCGCTCGCCGTCGCGCTCGCGCTCGGCGGCCTGCTCGCCGTCACTCCCGCGGCCTCCGCGGCCGACACCGAGCTGATCGCCAACGGCGGCTTCGAGTCGGGTACGAGCGGCTGGAGTTGTTCGGCCGGAAGCGGCTCGGCCGTCACCACGCCCACGCACAGCGGGAGTGCGGCGCTCAAGGCCGTCCCGGCCGGGAGCGACAACGCCAAGTGCGCGCAGACCGTCCGGGTCAGGCCGGACTCGGCCTACACCCTGAGCGGCTGGGTGCGGGGCGGGTACGTGTACCTCGGCGCCGAGGGTACCGGCACGACGGACGTGTCCACCTGGACGGCGTCGGCGGACGACTGGCAGCGGCTGACCACGTCCTTCCGCACCGGGCCGTCGACCACCTCGGTCGAGATCTCCACGCACGGCTGGTACGGGACCCCCGCCTACTACGCCGACGACCTCTCCCTGACCGGGCCGGGCGCCGACCCCGTCGCCGTGCCCACGACCCCGGGCGGCCTGAGCGCGGCGGCGCCCACGGCGACCTCCGCGACCCTCACATGGAACGCCGTGCCCGGGGCGAGCGAGTACCGCGTCTACCAGGGCGGCGCGAAGGTCGCGA
The DNA here is from genome assembly GCF_050613165.1 of Streptomyces sp. P6-2-1. Taxonomy (NCBI): domain Bacteria; kingdom Bacillati; phylum Actinomycetota; class Actinomycetes; order Kitasatosporales; family Streptomycetaceae; genus Streptomyces; species Streptomyces sp. P6-2-1. The sequence goes on from NZ_CP192513.1 coordinate 307,186, forward strand.
CCGCCACCGGGACTTCCGCGACCGTCTCGGGGCTCTCTCCCGCGACCGCGTACAGCTTCCAGGTGAGCGCGGCGAACGCGTCGGGCGAGTCGGCCAAGTCCGCTGCCCTGGAGGTCACGACGGCCGCGAGCGGTGACAACGGCGGTGGCACGAGCGGGCAGTTGCCCGCCCACGCGCTCGTCGGCTACCTGCACGCGAGCTTCGCCAACGGCTCCGGGTACACGCGGATGGCCGATGTGCCCGACTCCTGGGACGTCATCGACCTCGCCTTCGGCGAGCCCACCTCGGTCACCTCGGGCGACATCCGCTTCAGCCTGTGCCCCGTGAGCGAGTGCCCGGGGGTCGAGACGCCCGCCGAGTTCAAGGCGGCGATCAAGGCCAAACAGGCGGCGGGCAAGAAGGTGCTCATCTCGATCGGCGGGCAGAACGGGCAGGTGCGGCTCACGACGACCGCCGCGCGCGACGCCTTCGTCTCCTCCGTGTCGGGGATCATCGACGAGTACGGCCTCGACGGCCTCGACATCGACTTCGAGGGCCACTCGCTCTCGCTGGACACGGGGGACACCGACTTCCGCGCCCCGACCACGCCCGCGATCGTGAACCTCATCTCGGCGGTCACGTCACTGAAGGCGAAGTACGGTGCGGACTTCGTCCTGACGATGGCGCCCGAAACCTTCTTCGTCCAGCTCGGCTACCAGTACTACGGCTCGGGCCCCTGGGGCGGCCAGGACCCGCGTGCGGGGGCGTACCTGCCGGTGATCCACGCCCTGCGCGACGACCTGACCCTCCTGCACGTGCAGGACTACAACTCGGGGTCGATCATGGGCATCGACGACCAGTACCACGCGATGGGCGGCGCCGACTTCCACATCGCGATGACGGACATGCTCCTCACGGGCTTCCCCGTCGCGGGCGACACGAGCCGCGTGTTCCCCGCGCTGCGCCCCGACCAGGTCGCGATCGGCATGCCGGCGTCGACCCAGGCGGGCAACGGCTGGACATCCCCCACCGAGGTCACGAAGACCCTGAACTGCCTGACGAGGAAGACCGACTGCGGCGGCTACCAGACCCACGGCACCTGGCCGGAGCTGCGCGGGCTCATGACCTGGTCGATCAACTGGGACCGCTTCAACGGGGGTGAGTTCTCGGAGAACTTCGACAGCTACTTCGGCTGAGCGGCCCCTCATTCCCGCCGCCCCGCCGCCCACTCCCACCGCCCCGCCGCCCGTCCCGCCGCCCGGCCGCCTACTCCGGCCGGGCGGCCGTCTCCCGGGCCGCCCCCTGCTCCGGCGGCCGGAAACAGGCCGTGACGTCCTTGCCGTGGCGGCACGGGTGGACGTCCCAGGTGTCGGCGAGGAGGCCGACGAGGAGCATGCCCCTGCCGCCGGTCGCCTCCGGGCCCGCCTCGCGCGGCTCCGGGAGGGCGGGCGCGCAGTCGTGGACGGTCACGTGCAGACACTCGTGGTCCCACGTGAGCAGGAGGTGTGCGGTGCTGTGCGCGTGCACGTGCGCGTTGGTGACGAGTTCGGAGACCGTCAGGAGGACGTCGTCCGCGGTCGCCGGCGCGGTACGGGTCCAGCCGAGCGTGTCGAGATGGCCGCGTGTCCACGCGCGCGCCGCACGCACCTCCGTGTCGAGCGGCAGCGAGCGGGCCCAGCCGACCGCTTTCAGCGAATTCTCGTCCATGACCGTCCCCCTTCGCCGTGGCCGGCGCCGCCGAGCGGGCACCCCGTCCTGCCGACCGGGTGCCCGCTCGGGGCGCGGGCAGACCCGCGCGCCGCCTCAGCCGGCCTTCTTCACGAACTCCGTCGTGTACGTCTTCGCGAGGTCGACCTTCGTGTTCTTGAGGTTCGGGTTGAACGCCTTCAGGACACGCTCGACGGTCTCGGGGCCGTTCTCGGGCATGACACCGTCGCGCGTGAACATGGGCAGCGTCGCCTCGATCGACTTGGTGTAGAGGTCCTTGCCGCCCTGGGCGTAGTCGGCCGGCATCTTCGCCGCGATCTCCTCGGGCGAGTGCCCGTCCATCCACTTCAGCGTCTTGACGAAGGCGTTGGCGAGTTTCTGCACGGTCGCCTTGTGGTCGTTGACCCAGTCCGTGCTCATGTAGAGGCTCGACGAGGGGTACGGGCCGCCGAGTGCCTTCTCGGAGCCCTCGGGGGTGCGCATGTCGACGAGGACCTTGCCGATCTTCTTGTCGAGGATCGCCGTGACGGTCGGGTCGGTGGTCATGCCGGCCTGGATGGAGTTCTGCTGGAGCGCGGAGATGAAGGTCTGCCCCGCGCCCACGGCGACGGAGGTGATCTTCTCGACGGGCACGCCGTTCTCGACGGCGAGGTACTTGGTCAGGAAGTCCGTCGACGAGCCGAGCCCCGTGACGCCGAGCTTCTTGCCCGCGAAGTCCTTGGGCGAGGTGATGTCCCCGGCCGCCTTCGCCGACACCACCTCGACCTCCCCCGAGGTGTGGGAGAGCTGGACGACCGACTCGACCCGCTTGCCCTTCACCTGGAGATCGAGGGTGTGGTCGTAGAAGCCCACGACACCCTGCACGTCACCGGAGATGAGCGAGGTCGTGGCCTGCACCCCCGCGGGCTCGGTGAGCAGCTGGACATCGAGGCCCTCGTCCCTGAAGTAGCCGAGCTTCTGCGTGAGCATCGCGGGCAGGTAGATCACCTTGTCGAGACCGCCGACCATGATCTTGACCTTGCCCCCGCCCTCCTTGCCGCCGCCCGACCCCGAGGAGTCGCCGCAGGCGGTGAGGGAGCAGAGGGCGAGCACGGCGGTCGCGGCGGCGGCCGTGGTCCTGAGGGAACTGCGCATGCTGGTCACGTCCTTGTGAGGCGGTGAGGTGGTGAGGTGGTGAGGCGTTGAGGAGGGGGAAGAGGTGCGGGGGCGTACGGGTGGCTCAGCGCCCGTCGCCCGACTCGGCCGGCTTCCAGCGGAACAGGCCGCGTTCGAGGGCCGAAAGGAGCGCCTCGGCGAGCAGCGCGACGACCGCGAGGATGACCATCGCCGCGTAGACACCGGCCGCGTTGAAGGTGCCCTGCGAGGCCGAGACGAGCAGCCCGAGGCCCTTCGTGGCGCCGATGTACTCGCCGACGATCGCCCCGATGAGCGCGAAGCCGAAGCTCACGTGCAGGCTCGTGAAGATCCATGAGGTGGCCGAGGGGATGACGACCTGGAAGGTGACCTGGCGGTTGCTCGCGCCGAGGATGCGGGCGTTCGCGACGAGATTCCTGTCCACCTCGCGGGCGCCCTGGAAGGCGTTGAAGAAGACGGGGAAGAAGACGAGGACGACGGCCGAGGCGATCTTCGAAGCGGGCCCGAGGCCGAACCAGATGAGGAAGATCGGCGCGAGCACGATGCGCGGGAGCGCGTTGAGCACCTTGATGTACGGGCCGAGGACGTCCGAGAGGAAACGGACGCGGCCGAGGGCGATCCCGAGGACCACACCGGCGACGACCCCGATGACCCAGCCGAGCAGCGCCTCGTACAGCGTGTACCAGACCTGTTCCCACAGGCTGCCCTGTGGTGTCCCCTCGGTCGCCCAGCGGCTGATCTGGTCCCAGATCTTCGAGGGCATCGAGAAGTTGAACGGGTCGATGACCTCGGCGCGCGCGCACCACTCCCACAGACCCAGGAGGACGACGAGGAGGAGGACGCGCGCTCCGTACACGACGAGGCGGCGCCTGCGCGCGGCCCGGGCGCGGGTCTGGGCGCGCGTCGGCTCCTCCTTGCGCAGGGGCGCGGCGGGCCGGGTGGGTGTCGTGGTCTCAGGCGGCATCGGCGGCGCCCCTTTCCCTGGTGATGCGGACCTCTTCGCCGAGCGAGGTCCAGATCTCGCGGTAGATGTCGAGGAAGCGGGGTTCGAGCCGAATCGATTCGACCTTGCGGGGGCGCGGGAGGTCGATCGTGAAGACCTCCTTGACGGTCGCGGGGCCCGCCGTCATGACGACGACCTTGTCGGCGAGGGCGATGGACTCCTCCAGGTCGTGGGTCACGAAGACGACGGAGGCGCCCGTGCCCGCCCACAGGTCGAGGAGTTCGTCGGACATGAGGGCGCGGGTCTGCACGTCGAGCGCCGAGAAGGGCTCGTCCATGAGGAGGAGCGTGGGGTCGTTGACGAAGGTCGCGGCGAGCGCGACGCGCTTGCGCTGGCCGCCCGAGAGCTGGTGCGGGTAGCGGTCCTCGAAGGCGCCGAGGCCGACGCGGGCGAGCCAGGCGCGGGCACGCTCGCGCGCCTCGGCCTTGGGCGCGCCGCGGAAGCGCGGGCCCGCCATGACGTTGGAGAGCACCGAGCGCCAGGGGAAGACGGCGTCCTGCTGGAAGACGAATCCGGTCGTGGAGCCGATCCCCGTGACCGGTGCGCCGCCGACGAGCACCTCGCCCGTGGTGGCCTCCTCCAGGCCGCTCACGAGGGTCAGTGTCGTGGACTTGCCGCAGCCCGTCGGGCCGACGACGGCGACGAACTCGCCCTGTTCGACGGTGAGATCGAGATCGCGTACGGCGGTGTGGAGTCCGCCCGACGGGGTGCGGAAGGTCTTGCCCGCGCCTCGCAGCTCGATGGCGGGTGTCTGGTGACTGCTCATGCCGGGGGACGCTAGGGGCGGTACGGGTCCCTGGCGGCCTTGTGCCGACAAGCCTCCGTTGTGCCCGTACTCCTCGTTCCGCTCGTTGTGCTCACTCGCACGTGTCTGCCGCGCGCACGGGCCTGGGCAGGGCTCCGCCGCCCGTTTACCTTGCCGCTACACGGGTGTTAAAAGGGCATGTCCGCGGGGGCGCGGCGGCCCGCGCCCGTGGCCCGTCCCGTACGTACGCGGCCCGCACCCGTACCCGAACGAAGACAGAGGACACCATGCGACCGCACTGGCCCCGGCGGCTCTCCGGCCAGATCCTGGTGGTGCAGCTGACCCTCACGACCGGCGTCATGGTCCTGGCCGTCAGCCTCTTCATCGCGCCGCTCGCGCGCGAGCTGGACGAGGAGGCGACGCACCGCGCGCTCGCCATCGCGCAGACCACGGCCGCCGATCCCGCGATCACGCGGGGGCTGCTGACGACCCGGCCGCGCGAGAGCGGCCCGGTGCAGCGCGAGGCGGAGCGCATCCGGCGGGCAACGGGGGCGCTGTACGTCGTGGTCATGGACCGCAGGGGCGTGCGCTGGTCGCACACGACGGTCGCCGAGATCGGGCGGCACGTGTCGACGGACCCGAGCGGCCCGCTCGCCGGGCACGAGGTGCGGCAGGTCGACAACGGGACGCTCGGCCGCTCGGCGCGCGCGAAGGTGCCGCTGTACGGGGCGCGGCACGAGGTGGTGGGCGCGGTCTCGGTGGGGATCGCGTACGACAGCGTGCGGCAGCGGGTCGTGGACGCGCTGCCCGGGCTGCTGCTCTGCGCGGCGGCCGCGCTCGCCGTGGGCGCGGGAGCGGCGGTGGCGGTCGCGCGGCGGGTGCGGCGCAGGACGCACGGGATCGGCTTCGCTGACATCTCGGCACTGCTCGACGAGCGCGAGGCGATGCTGCACGGCATCCGTGAGGGCGTCATCGCCTTCGACCCGCGGGGCCGGATACGCCTGGTCAACGACGAGGCGGCGCGGCTGCTCGGGCTCGACACGGACATGACCGACTACGGGCTGGACGCGGTGCTGCCGCCCGGCCGTACCGCCGACGTGCTCGCGGGGCGTATCGCGGGCGCCGACCTGCTCGCGGTGTGCGCGGGCAGGGTGCTGCTCGTCAACCGGATGCCGATGGCGGACGGGGGCGCGGTCGTGACGCTGCGCGACCGGACCGAACTGGAGCTGCTCGGGCGGGAGCTGGACAGTTCGCAGGGGCTCCTCGACGCGCTGCGCGCGCAGGGCCACGAGCACGCGAACCGGCTGCACACGGTGCTCGGGCTCCTGGAGCTGGGCCGCCCCGAGCAGGCCGCCGACTTCGTGACGCAGGTCGCCGGCGGGAGCGCGGCCTCCGCCGAGGAGATCGCCGAGCGGCTCGGCGAACCCCTGCTCTCGGCGCTGCTCGTGGGCAAGAGCGCCGTCGCCGCCGAACGCGCGGTGACGCTCAGGATCGGCGCGCGGACACGGCTCCCCGGGCGGCTCGTCGCGCCGCGCGACCTCGTGACGGTGCTCGGCAACCTCATCGACAACGCGCTGGACGCGGCGTGCGAACGGCGCGTCGCCGATCCCTTCGTGGAGGTACGGGTGTGGGCCGAGGGGACGACGGTGCTGCTCCAGGTGGCCGACACCGGGCCCGGGGTGCCGCCCGAACTGCGCGAGAGCGTCTTCACGGAGGGCTTCAGCACGAAGGAGGCGGCGCCCCGGGCACCGCGCAGGCCGCACGGGCGGGGCATCGGCCTGAGTCTCGTCCGCAGACTCGCCGAGCGGTACGGGGGCACGGCGCGCGTGGGGGCGCGGGCCGGGGGCGGCGCGGTGTTCACGGTGACGCTGCCGGAGACCCTGATCCCCGAGGGCGCGGGGGCGCTCGTGACGGTGGCGGGAGATGAGCGGTGATCAGGGTGCTCGTCGTGGACGACGACTTCCACGTGGCCGAGATCAACACCGCGTACGTCGCGCGGGTGCCCGGCTTCACCGTCGTGGGCAGCGCGCACACCGCCGCGCAGGCGCTCGGCTGCCTGGAGCGCACCGAGGTGGACCTCGTACTGCTCGACCACTACCTGCCCGACGAGACGGGCGTGCAGCTCGTGCGCAGGCTGCGGCTCGGCGGCCACGAGACGGACGTCATCATGGTGACGGCAGCACGTGATCTCGCGACGGTACGGGGCGCGCAGCGCTTCGGCGCGCTCCAGTACCTCGTCAAGCCCTTCACCTTCGCGGGCCTGCGGGAACGCCTGGAGGGGTACGCGGCGCTGCGCCGCGCCGTCGACGAGGGCGCCGCGCGCCCGGAGCCCGGGCAGGAGCAGATCGACCGGATCTTCACCGGCCTCCGCGGCGCGGAGCGCCCGCGCCCGTCCCTGCCGAAGGGGCACTCGACGGCGACGGCCGCCCTCATCCGCACCGCCCTCACCGCGGGCCCCGCGCCCCTGTCCGCCCACGAGGTCGCCGCCAGGACGGGCATCGGCCGCTCGACGGCACAGCGCTACCTCAAGTACCTGGAGCGCTCGGGCCTGGTCTCGCTGACACTCCGGTACGGGGACACGGGGCGTCCTGAACACCTGTACACCTGGGTGGCGGGGCGCGGCTGAACGCGTACCGCCCGTCGCTTACGCGCCAAGGCGCACGACTTCCTGCCGCGTGTATTGACATGCACCCCGCAAGCGCCGACGGTGGGAGCGCTCCCGCAAGGTGACCGCCCGTCAGGGGCGGCGCTCGCGGGCGCTCGGCACCCGCATGTCCGTACCGGCCTCCCAGATCGAGGAGCACCCGTTGAACGTACGAGGACCCGCCCGACCCCCCACGTCCAGACGCCGCCCGCGTGCCCTCGGGGCACTCGCCGCCCTCGCGCTCGCCGCGGGGACCGCGCTCGTCGCCACGCAGCCGGCGGCGGCGGCGCCCGCCGCCCGTGTCGACAACCCCTACGCCGGAGCCACCGCCTACGTGAATCCGGACTGGTCGGCGCTCGCCGCCGCCGAGCCCGGCGGAGAAGCGGTGGCCGACGAACCGACCTTCGTGTGGCTCGACCAGATCGCCGCGATCGAGGGCGACAGCGAGAAGCGCGGCCTGCGCGCCCACCTCGACACCGCGCTCGACCAGGGCGCGGACCTCGTCCAGCTCGTCATCTACGACCTCCCTGGCCGCGACTGCGCCGCGCTCGCTTCGAACGGCGAACTCGGCCCCACCGAGATCGACCGCTACGAGAGCGAGTACATCGATCCGATCGCCGACGTACTCGACGACCCGGCCTACGCGAACCTGCGGATCGTCACCCTCATCGAGCCCGACTCGCTCCCCAACCTGGTCACCAACGCGGGCGGCACCGAGGGCTCGACGGACGCGTGCGCCACGATGAAGGAGAACGGCAACTACGAGAAGGGCGTCGGGTACGCGCTGCACACCCTCGGCGCGATCCCCAACGTCTACAACTACGTCGATGCCGCGCACCACGGCTGGCTCGGCTGGGACACCAACCTCGTCCCTGCGGCACAGGAGTTCAAGAAGGCCGCCACGACGAGCGGCGCCGGCGTGAACGACGTCGCCGGCTTCATCGTCAACACCGCGAACTACTCGGCCACGACGGAGCCGTACCTCAAGATCACCGACACCGTGAACGGGCAGACCGTACGGCAGTCGAAGTGGATCGACTGGAACCAGTACGCCGACGAGCAGACCTTCGCGCAGGGCCTGCGCACCGCGCTGATCGCGGAGGGCTTCGACTCCGGCATCGGCATGCTGATCGACACCTCGCGCAACGGCTGGGGCGGCTCCGCGCGGCCCACCGCGCCGTCGACGGCCACGACGGTCGACGGTTTCGTGGACGGCTCGCGCACCGACCGGCGCATCCACGCGGGCAACTGGTGCAACCAGTCAGGGGCCGGGCTCGGTGAACGTCCCGCCGTCTCGCCCGCCGCCGGGATCGACTCGTACGTGTGGGCGAAGCCGCCGGGCGAGTCGGACGGGTCGAGCGAAGCGATCGACAACGACGAGGGCAAGGGCTTCGACCGGATGTGCGACCCCACGTACACCGGCAACGGGCGCAACGGGAACAGCATGTCGGGCGCGCTCCCCGACTCGCCCGTCGCCGGGCACTGGTTCTCCGCCCAGTTCCGCCAGCTCCTCGCCAACGCCTACCCGCCGGTGGGCACTCCGGGCGGCGGCGGTGACGAGGACACGCAGGCGCCGAGCGTCCCCACCGGGCTCAAGGTCACCGGCACGACGTCCGCATCGGTCTCGCTGAGCTGGTCGGCCTCCACCGACGACACGGCCGTGACCGGCTACGACGTCTACCGCGACGGTACGAAGGTCGCGACGAGCAGCGCCACGTCGTACACGGATACGGGGCTCGCGGCGTCGACCGCGTACGCCTACACGGTCCGCGCCAAGGACGCGGCGGGCAATGTCTCGGCCGCGTCGGCCGCCGTCACAGGGACGACGGCGGCGAGCGGTGGCGGCGGCGACGAGGGCGGTACGGGAGCCTGCGCGGCCACCTGGACGGCGAACACCTGGAGCGGTGGGTTCCAGGCGGACGTGACGCTCAAGAACACCGGTGACACGCCACTGACCGCGTGGAAGGCGACCTTCACCGTCCCGTCGGGCACGGCCGTGACGAACGCGTGGAGCGCGACCGTGACGCTCTCGGGCACGACGGCGACGGCCACGCACGTGGACTACAACGCCGACATCCCGGCCGGGGGCAGCGTCTCCTTCGGCTACCAGGGCACGGGCACGTACGCGGCCCCGACCTCGGTGACGGTGAACGGGGAGAGCTGCACACTGAGTTGACGCACACACAGTGCGCGGGGCGGTGGGGCCGTGGGCCCCGCCGCCCCGCGGCGCGTCCCGGCCCGGCGCTTTCCGGTCACATCGTCCCCGCGCCGCGTGCGCGCGGGCCGCGCGGAACAGGAAACGGGAAACACCAGCGATCGTCTTGTCGCCCCCGCACCGCGTGCCGCACGCTTTTCGAGGTCACGCGGCGCCGGGCGGCAGGGTGGGGAGGTCCCGTGTCACACCCGTCCGTCCCCTTCGGTACGGAGCTGCGCAGACGACGGCTCAGGGAAGGCCTGAGCCTTCGGGCGCTCGCTTCGGCGGTGCACTACAGCACGGCGCAACTCAGCAAGGTCGAGCGCGGTCTCAAGGCGCCGAGCCGGGACCTCGTCCGGCTGTGCGACGCGGCACTGCGGGCCGGGGGCGAGCTGCTCGCCCTCGTGCCGGGTACGAGCGGCGCGGCGACGGAGCCGGACGGCGGAAAGGGGGGTGAGGAGGAGTGGGAGATGCGGCTCACGGACGAGGGCGGCGGTTTTCGGCCGCTCGGGCGGCGGCAGGCGGTCGTCGCGGGCGCGGCCTCGCTCATGGTGTGGCGGGCTCCGGCGGCGGAGGCGCTCTCGCCCGGCACGGCGGAGGAGCTGCTGACGGCGTCGCGCACGCTGTTCACGCAGTACAGGCGCCTCGGGCAGAGCCTGCCACCGGGCGTGCTGCTGCCCGCGCTGGTCGCGCAGACGCACACGCTGCGCGGGGTGGCGGCGCTCTCCCGTACCGGTGTACGGGAGCGGCTGCTCCTGCTGGGTTCGCGGTACGCCGAGTACATCGGCTGGCTCTTCCAGGAGGACGGGGACGAGCGGGCCGCGCTGTGGTGGACCCGCGAGGCCGTCGACCTCGCCGCGGCGGGCGGGGACCGGGCGCTCGCCGGGTACGCGCTGGTCCGCCGCGCCCTCGTGACGCTCTACCGCGAGGAAGCGGCCGAGACGGTCGCGCTCGCGCGGCGTGCCCAGGACCCGGCGCTGCCGCCCCGGATTCGCGGGCTCGCGGCCCAGCGCGAGGCGCAGGGGCACGCCCTGGCCGGTGACAGGGACGCCTGCATGCGGGCACTCGACCGGGCGCGGCGGCTCCTCGCGCGCGGTGAGGACGCGGGGCAGCCCGTCCTCGGCACGACGCACCTGCCCGACCCGGCGGGCATGGTGCACGGCTGGTGCCTCGTCGACCTCGGCAGACCGGGCGAGGGCGCCGAGGAACTGGGCGGCCAGCTCGCCCGTATCGCCCCCGGTGCGGTGCGCACGCACGTGCGGTTCGGGGTGCGGCAGGCGCTCGCGCGCGCTTTCGATGGCGAGATCGACGAGGCGTGCGCGCTCACTGCGCGGCTGCTCGACGGCGTGGCCGCGCTCCACTCCGCGACGGTACGGGTCGACCTGCGCCGCCTCGCCCGTGCGCTCGCCAGGCACCGGAACCACCCGGGGGTGCGGGAACTGGCTCCGCGCCTCGGCCCGTTGACGGCGCTCCGTCCTTCCTGAGCGCCCACTCCGCCGAGCCCGATCCCCCGGGCCGACTCCCCGAGAAAACACTCCCGCGAGAACGAGAAACCGAGGTGCGTCATGCCCGAAATCTTCGTCAACTACCGCACGGGAGACGGCGAAGCCGCCGCCGCCCACCTCAGCGACAGGCTCGCCGCACGCTTCGGCGCCGCCCACGTCTTCCACGCGTCCCGCTCGATCGAGCTGGGGAGCGCCTACCCCGGGGAGCTGGAATCGGCGCTGCGCAAGTGCTCCGTACTCCTCGCCGTCATCGGCCCCGACTGGGTCAACTTCCGTACGAAGCTGAGCGATCCGGCGGACTGGGTGCGGCACGAGATCGTCACGGCCCTGAAGTGGGGAACCCCGGTGATCCCCGTCCTGCTCGGGCGCCGCACGCCCCGCCTCTCCCCCGACGAGCTGCCCGCCGAACTCGCCCCGCTCGCCGACCTCCAGTCCGCGCTCTTCGACACGCACGACATCGAGGGCGGGGTCCGGCGGATCGGGGACGCGGTGGCGGCGCTGGTACCCGGCCTGGAGAAGGAGGAAGGGGACAGGCCCTCGCCCGGGCCGGGCACGGTCACGAACAGCACGGGCGACGTGGGCGGGAACACCGTGCAGACGCGGGATGTGAGCGGGGGCCTGCATCTCGGGACGCACATCGGGGAGGCGCACGGCCCGGTGCACACCGGCCGGGGCGACATCTTCCAGAACTCCCGCCACCACGGCGGCGACCGGCACGTGTCGGGCGACGGCGCGATGTACGTGGAGGGCGACCAACACGGTGACGTACAGCAGCACTTCGGCGACCGGCGGCGCGAGGAGGGCGAGCGATGAGCGGGGGCGCGCACACCTGGGTCGGCACGGCGCACGGCCCGGTGCACGCGGGGACGGGCGACCAGTACGTCCAGGTGCAGGAGAAGCCCGACCCCTGGTCCTTCCGCAGGGTCGCCGACGACCACCTCGCCGCACTCCGGGACACCTTCGTTCCTCCCCCCGGGTTCGCCGCCGCGCGCGGGCGGCTCAGGACGACCCGCACGGTGTTCCTCGACGGCACCCCCGGCAGCGGCCGCTCCACGACGGCCGCCGTGCTCCTCGCCGGGCTGGGCGCCTACCGCGAGCTGCTTCCCGGCGAGGAGGGTGAACCGGGGCTCCGCGAGCCGGACGTGGTGAGCAGGGGCGATCTGCTGCTGCTCGACCTGTCGGCCGCCGGTCGCGACCGCTGGGACGCCCTCCACCCCGACCTTCCCGCGCTGCGCGCCTCCGTGCGCGAGCGCGAGGCCCACCTCGTCGTCGTGGTGCCGCACGGCGAATGGCTCGCCGGGGCCCTGCGCCCCTTTCGGGCGGAGATCGGCCGGCCGGACGAACTCGGCGTACTGCGACGGCATCTGGAGGTGAGCGAGGTCCCGTTCAGCCGCTTCCCCGTGCCCGCGTTCAGCGAGTTCCTCGGTACGGACCGGACGCGGTCGATGGCGCAGCTCGCCGACTTCACCGACCTGGTCAAGGCCGCGTCCGAGGCCGACACCGCCGGCACGCTCGCCGCCTGGGCGGACACCGCGCTGCGCTCCTTCCGCGGGCGGCGCACCGAGGTGGCCGCCCAGGTGGCCGGGCTGGGCGAGGCCGGACAGCGTGCGCTGCTGCTGACGGTCGCTCTCCTGCACGGGGAGCACGGGGACGTCGTGCACGCGCAGGCGGCGGAGCTGCTGCGCGCGCTCGGCGGTCCGGTCGACGAGCGGCCGTTGCTCCAGCGCGAGGACCTGGCCGAGCGGCTGAGCGCGGTCGGCGCGCGGATCGGCGCGGACGGCTGCGTGCGCTTCCTCGTGCCCGGGCAGGACACGGAGGTGCGCGAGCACTTCTGGGACACGATGCCGGAGGTACGGGGGTCGCTCGGGCGATGGGCGGCAGGTCTGCCGGAGCCGCTGAAGCCCGAGGCGGCCGCGCACCTGGCCGCCGCCCACCTGCGGACGGGGCACCCGGACGCGCTGCACGAACTCGCCGCGTCCTGGTGCGCGAAAGGCGCGGCCGAAGGCGCGGCGCACCTGCTCGCCCGCGGGCTGCGCGACCCCGCGCACGGCCGCGAGACGCGCCGCTGGCTGTACGAACGCACCCGCGCCCGCCCCTCCCCCACCGAATCCCTCGTCCTCGCCCAGGTGTGCGGAAACGTCCTCTCCCTCACGCACCCGTTCCAGGCCCTCGTCCGTCTGCACCACCTCTCCCGCAACGAGGGCGGCACGAGGCACGGCGTCGCCGCGCTGCGGGAGCTGGTGGCCACCGATCCGCGCGTGCTGCCCCAGCTGGTGCGGCGGGTGCTGAGGGACGAGCACCCCGCGGACCCGCGTGTCTTCCTCGACGCCTGCCCTGCGGAAGCCGTCACGGAAGGGGCCGCCGAAGAGGTCCTGGCCTGCTGGTCCCTCGTGTTCGGGGCGCTGCCGCCGCCCGCCTGGCAGCCGTACGCCGCGCGCTGGCTCCACCACGCCGCCGCCTCCCCGCTCCGCGAGGTCCTCCTCGCTGTCCTCGTCGGCGCCGCCGCCCCGCTCCCGCGCGGGCGCGGGGCCCTCTTCGCCGCCCTCTACGCCTGCGCGCGCGACGCCGAACGGGCCGCACCCGGGGACCCCGCCCGCGCGGCGGCCGTCTCCGAGGCACTGCTCGCGCGCCTCACGGCGGCCCAGCGCGCGGCACGTACCGAGAGGGGCGCTGTCGTATGACCAGCGGACGCAGGGCCGCGACGGTCTTCCTGACCGTCATCGGCGGGCTGGTGCTCGCCCTCGTGGCGGTGTGCCGGGGGTGGCCGCTGTGGGTGTGGCCGGTTCTCGGCGTGCTCGTGCTCGCCACGCCTCCCGTGCTCTTCGCGCGCGCCGCCCGGCGGCGCGGTGAGGTGCCTGCCGCGTTCGACGAGCAGCGGACGGCGAGCCCGGTGGAGCACACGGAGCGGCGGATCAACGAGGTGGCGCTGCCGAGCGCGTGGCCCGACTACGACTTCCTGCTGTCGGGAACGGTGCGCTGGTGGCCGCTCGCCCCGCCGGGGAGCAACGAGGTGATCGGCAATCCCGGGGGCCTCGCCGTCGAGGCCGTGCTCGCACGGGCGCGGGCGATCACGGAACTGCGCGATCCCGGCCGGGTCTCCTTCGTTCGGCACGAGGTGAGCGGGGCGCTGAGCGCGATGCGCGCGGACCGCTCGGGCCACGTACGGGCGATGGCGGAGGACATCAGGCTGGTCCTGCGCGCGCAGGACCAGGAGCGATTGGAGAAACTGGCCGATCTGCGGAAGCGGAAGGCGGTGTGGGAGCACGAGCGCACGCACGAGCAGAGCCGCAGGGCGTACCTCGGTGACGACGTGCTCAAGGACACGGGGAGCGCGGTCGTGTGGTGGCTGGCGAAGAACGACGGGCGGATCGACAAGACCGTCGCTGACCTCGATCTCCTCGCCCGGCTCACCTCGGCGGCCAATGACACCGAGATACCCGAGCGGCTGCGCGCGCTGCTCGCGCCGCCGCCCGGAGAGGAGCAGGAGGAGGAGGTGTCCGCTGCCGTGGAAGCCTCGGTGGCGGACCATCTCGCCGGTGTCTTCGCGGCCTTGGGCGTCCCCGACGGCGACCCGCGCCGTGCGATGCTCGCCAAGCAGTTCGCCGAGTACCTGCGCGGTCAGGACTTCCCCGAGTCGGCGGACAGGCTCGTGCGCCGCTTCGATCCGCCGGCGGAGTACCGGGCCGGGGAGACGGAGGCGCCGGACCCGGCAGGAGGCTGACCCGGGCGCGGGTCAGAACGAGTCCCCGTACCAGTGCGCCGCCCCTCTCGCCGTGACTGTCGCGCGGATCTCCTCGGGTGTCGCCGTGAGGGGGCGGGTCATGCCGGTGCGGCGGGGGACGGCGCGGGAGGTGGCGAGGAAGGCGGGGAGTGCGGGGGTGAGGGCGCGTGGGAGGTGGGTGCGGGCGTGGTGGTGGCCGGTGAGGCGGGCGTGGTGGGCCGCGGCGGTGAGGAGGCGGGTCAGGGTGGGGGTGTCGGCGGGGTCGGCGAGTGCGGCCTCTTCGAGGGTCGCCGTGCCGGGGCCCGTGTGGTGGCGCAGGGTCAGGTAGCCGGTGCCGTCGCTCGTGACGAGGGTCGTGGTGGTGGCCGGCGGGTACCAGGCGGGGACGCGGTGGTGCCAGTCGGCGGGGGTGCGGACGGTGGTGAGGGGGCGCGTGGCGTCGTACGCCGTGCGGAGCCGGGCGAGGGCCGGGAGGTCGGCGGCCGTCGCGACGCGTACGCCGCCGGGTGCGCGGGGCGGCGCGGCGAGGGGGCCTTCCCTCGCGGGGGCCTTGTACGTGGTCCAGCCCGCGCCCTCGTAGACCCGGGGGGTTCCGGTGAAGAGGAGCGACCAGGCGCAGCCGTCGTCGGCCATCCGGGCCACGGCGAGGCCGAGCATCCGGCGTACGTGTCCCCTGCCGCGTGCTCCGGGGAGTGTGGCGACGCCACCGAGGCACGCGACGCGGGCGGGCGCGCCTTCGGGCGCGGTGCGCACGGGTCGTGGCTCGAAGTGCAGCGCGGCGACGAGCCGCCCGCCCTCGGTGGTGACGAGAGTACGGGCGTGCCGGTCCTCGTCCCGTTCCCACAGGGCCGCGACGGGGGCGGGGCCGAAGACCTCCGCCCACAGGGCGCGGAGCGCGGGTTCGTCGGCCTCGGCGGCGGGGCGGTGGGTGGTGCTCACACGCTCTCCGGGGGCGCGCTCTGCGCGGGGAGGCTGCCGCGGTAGGGCGGCATGAAGCGGGTGCGGGGCATCTGGTCGGCGAGAACGCCGCCGTCGACGAGGAGGTGGGTGCCGGTGACGTACGCGCCCGCCTCGGAGGCGAGGAGGAGCAGGGGGCCCGCGCACTCCTCGGGGCTCGCGTAGCGGCCGAGCGGGATGCGCTCGCGGTAGGCGGCCTCGAACTCCTCGTGCGCGAGCGGGAATGCGTCGTCGATGGGGGTGTCGACCATGCCGGGTGCGAGGGTGTTGACGGTGATGCCGTGCGGGGCGAGTTCGATCGCGAGGGTCTTGCTGAGGAGGTCCACCGCGGCCTTGGAGGCGTTGTAGTGGGCGAGGCCCGCTTCGGCGACGTGGGCGTTCTTCGAGGTGATGTTGATGATGCGGCCCGGGACGCCGTCGGCGATCATGTGCTCGGCGAAGCGCTGGGAGAGGAAGAAGACGGCGTCGGTGTTGACCCGCATGACGTGCCGCCAGCTCGCGGGCGTGATGGTGTTGAAGCGTTCGAGCGCGGCGACCCCGGCGTTGTTGACGAGGATGTGCACGGGCCCGGCCGCTTCCCGTACCCGGTCGGCGAAGGCGGGCAACTCCTCGGTCCGCGCGAGGTCCTGGGGGTGGAGGGCGACCGCGCGGCCCGTGGCCCGTACCGCTCGCGCCGTCTCCTCCAGGCCCTCGGCACCGGGCAGGTCCACGAGGAGGAGGTCCGCGCCCGCTTCGGCGAGGGCGCGCGCGAAGGCGCGGCCCAGTGCCCCCGCGGCGCCGGTGACCAGCGCGGTGCGGCCTGTGAGGTCGAATCGGTCCATGAAAGCTCCAGGGGTACGGGAGCCCTGCGCGCCCCCGGGCGAGGGGCCGGGGGCGCGCGGGGGCTCAGGCCAGGCCGAGCAGGTCGAGTGCGGGGCGGTGGATGAGGGCTTCGACGGCGTCCTGGTCGAGCGGGTCGAGCCCGGGGATGCCGGGAACGCGGGCGATGCGGCGCAGCCCTTCGATGGAGTCGTTCACCGTCGTGAAGGGGTAGTCGCTGCCGAAGAGGAGCTTGTCCCACACGCCGTAGTCCTGGACGAGCCGCAGGCTGTGCCAGAGCTGGAAGGGGCGGTAGTGCAGGGCGCTGATGTCCGCGTACATGTGGGGGTGCTTGCGGATGACGGCGACGCACTCGCCCTCGAAGGGGTGGCTGAGGTGCGCGAGGACCATGCGCAGCTCGGGGTGGCGCATCGCGACCCGGTCGAGGTGGCGGGGCATCGCGTATTCGAGCGGGGCCTGCGAGACGAAGGTGGTGCCGGTGTGGACGAGGAGCGGGAGGCCGTGCTCCTCGGCGTAGCCGAAGAGGTCGTCGTACTCCGGGTCCGCCGGGTCGAAGCCCGCGTACATCGGCATGATCTTGATGCCGCGCAGGCCCAGCTCCTGGTGCCCGTACCGCAGTTCCTCGCGCCACCCGGGCTGGGTCGGGTCGATCGCGAGGTAGCCGATGAGCTGCGCGGGGTGCCGCGCGACGTACGCGGCGACGGCCGCGTCGTCCACCCACAGGCCGCTGCGCCTGGCCTTGCCGCCGACGACGACGGTGCGGGTGCCGGGCGGGGCGCTCGCCGCGTACTCCTCGTACCGCACGGTGAGGTCGACCTCCCCCGCGTGGGCGCGCGCGGACTCGGCGCGGAAGGTGGCGTCGAAGTCGTGGCTGTGGCGGAAGAGGTGGGAGTGGACGTCGACGACGGGCCCGGAGACCGCCGGCGGCGGGGTGGTGGTGCTCACGTGCGGTTCCTCTTCTCCCAGCCCTCCGCGAACATGTTCCAGAAGCGGTGGCTGGGCGGGTGCGCGTCGAAGACCTCGTCGACCAGTTCGATGCCGAGTCCCGGCGCCGTGGGCAGCTCGATGTGGCCGTCCACGACGGGCAGCGCACCCTTGATCGCGTCGAAGACGTACGGCTCCAGGAGGCCGTCGAAGGTCTCCAGGATCTGGAAGTTGGTGATCCCGAGCACGGCGTGCACCGAAGCGGTCGTGCACAGCGGGGAGTTGGAGTTGTGCGGGGCCACGGTCATGCCGTGGGTGTCGGCCTCGGCGGCGATCTTGCGCAGTTCCGTGAAGCCGCCCGCCATGCTCAGGTCGGGCTGGACGATGTCGACCGCGCGGGTCGCGAAGAGCTGCTTGTACTCGTGGCGGTTGTGGAAGTGCTCGCCGCCCGAGATCGGGAAGGGCGCGCGCTCGCGCAGCTCCGCGTAACGCTCGATGAGCGTCCACGGCAGGGGTTCCTCGAACCAGCCGGGCTCGTACGGGGCGAGCGCGTCGACGAGTTGTCGCGCGGTGCCCGTGCCGAAGCGGGCGTGGCCCTCGATGAAGAGGTCCACGTCGGGCCCGACGGCCTCGCGCACGGCGGCGACAAGGGCGACGCTGCGCCGCAGTTCGGCCTTCTCCAGGTGGTGCAGCCCGGCGCCGAAGGGGTCGAACTTGAGCGCGGTGTAGCCGCGTGCGACGGTCTCCTCGGCTTTCGCGGCGAAGATCTCGGGCTCGCGCGCGCCGGTGTACCAGCCGTTGGCGTAGACGCGGACGCGGTCACGGGTCGCACCGCCGGTGAGCCGGTAGACCGGGACGCCGAGTGCCTTGCCCATGAGGTCGTGCAGGGCCTGGTCCACGCCCGAGACGACGATCCCGCCGATGTCGCCGCCGCGCAGGAAGTCGCCCTGGTACATGCGCAGCCAGATCTCCTCGGTGTCGAAGGGATCGGCGCCGACGAGGTGGCGGCGGCCCATCGCCTCGGTGAGCGCGCAGGTCTCGCGGGCACGGTAGGGGTGGGTGATCTCGCCGACGCCGGTGAGTCCTTCGTCGGTGTGGAGGCGGACGTAGGCGAAGTCGCGCCAGGCGGTGCCGAGCATCAGGGTCTCGACACGCGTGATGCGCCCGGCGGGCCCCGCGGGCCTGGTGGTGTTGACGGTGAGCATCAGCGTCGCGCCCCGCCCATCGTCGAGGTGTGGGCGAGGTCGGTGGGTGTGCCTTCGGCGAGCACGGTGCGCACGGCCTTCCCCGTCGCTTCGAGCAGCCGGTCGATGTCGTCGTCGGTGTGCGCGTACGAGATGTGGCTGCGCTTGAGGTTGAGGGGCAGTTCGAAGATCCCGTGCTCCGTGAGGGCGCGGCGCACGCCGATGAAGCGCGCGGCGTCGTTGGCGAGGAGGTCGTCGTACGTGAGCGGCGCGGGTCCGTCCATGAAGTACGTGACGAAGACGGAGCCGAAGCCGGTGACGACGGCGGGGACGTCCAGCTCGCGGTAGAGCGCGGTGAGCCCTTCCCGGGCGCGGGCGCCGAGGCGGTACAGGTGCTCGTGGACGGGTTCCTCGCGCAGTTTGCGCAGCGTGGCGCGCGCGGCGGCGACGACCTGGGGGTGGCCGTTGTACGTACCGGCGAAGAAGGCGGGGCCGCCGGGGCGGGTGCTGAAGAGGTCCATGAGGTCGGCCCGGCCGCCGAGCGCGCCGATGGGGGCGCCGTTGGCGATGGCCTTGCCGAGGGTCGTGAGGTCGGGGGTGATCCCGCAGATCTCCTGGTAGCCGCCGAGGCCGTGCCGGAATCCGGTGATGACCTCGTCGAAGACGAGGACGGTGCCGGCCTTGGTGCACTCCTCGCGCAGGGTGCGCAGGAAGGTGTCGGTGGGCAGGAGGGCGCCGACGTTGTGCGGGATGGGTTCGAGGATGACGGCGGCGATGTCCTCGCCGTGCTCGGCGAAGACGCGGCGCACGGCCTCGGGGTCGTTGAAGGGCAGGACGAGGGTCGCGTCGAGCACGGGGGCGAGGATGCCCGTGGAGGTGGGGTCCTTCGTGCCGACGCGCTCGGGCGCGGAGATGACGTTGAGGCTCACGGCGTCGTGCCAGCCGTGGTAGCAGCCCTGGAACTTGACGACGAGGTCGCGTCCGGTGGCGGCGCGGGCCACGCGCAGCGCGTGGAAGGTGGCCTCGCTGCCCGTGCTGGTGAGGAGGACCTTCTCCAGCGAGGGGACGAGCGCGGTGAGTTCCTCGGCGAGGGCGACCTCGGCCTCGGTGACGCCGACACCCGCGAGGGCGAGGGTGGTGCCTGCCTCGGCGGTCGCCGCCGCGACGTCGGGGTCGTTGTGGCCGAGCACGGCGGGACCGAAGGCCGCGTGGTAGTCGGTGAACTCCCGGCCGTGCTGGTCCCAGAAGCGCGAGCCCCGGGTCCTGGCGATCACCAGATCGGTGAAGCCGGGGATGCTGCGCTGGCCGCTGTTGACGCCCCCGGGGATGACCCGGCGGGCGCGTTCGGCGAGCGTCATGTGTGGTGCTCCTTGCGTCGATTGCTGTCGGCCGGAGGCCCGCTCTGCTCAGCGGGATTCCGGTGCCATCCGCCGCATTCGTCGCGATTGCTGTGCCGTGTGCCGCCCGGAGGCGCCACAGTGGTGCGTTTTTCAGAACAGTGTTCTGTTATTCGGAACAGCGCGCTCAGCGTAAAGCCGCCTGATTCCGGCGTCAAGAGGCGTTCTCCGGACAGGGGATCAGGTACGGACTATCGTGTTCGGCTATGCAGAACAGTCAGCGGAAGAGTCAGGGTGAGGCGGCGGTACCGGCCGAAGCGGCGAAGTACTGGGTGAAGACCGTGGGGCGCGGCGCGGAGATCCTGGAGGCACTCGCCGCTGGGGAACCCGGGCGGGGGCTGAGCGTCACGGAGGTGGGCAAGGCCTGCGGGATCTCCAAGAGCGCGGCGTTCGGCATCCTCCAGACACTGCGGCACTACGGGATGGTCGCCGACGAGGGCGAGGGGATGAACCGCCGCTACCGGCTCGGGATGACGCTCGCGCGCCTCGGGGACAGGGCCAGGGCCCAGGTCTCGCTGCGGGACGTGGCCCGCCCGGTGCTCGCGCGGCTCTCGGAGGCGACGGGGATGGCGGCGCGGGTCGCCGTGCCCGAGGCGGGGCAGGCGGTCGTGATCGACCAGGTGGACCGTGCCGTGGGGCCCGGGCTCGACCTGCGCATGGGCACGCGGGAGCTGCCGCACTGCTCGGGGCTCGGCAAGGCGCTGCTCGCCGCGCTGCCCGAGGACGAGGCGCGCGCCCTGCTCGCGGCGAGCGGGCTGCCGCGCAGGACCTCGCGCACCATCACCGACGAGCCGACCCTGCTCGCGCATCTGCGCGACGTGCGGGCCTCGGGGTACGCGCTGGACGACGAGGAGGACGCGGACGGGATCTTCTGCATCGGGAGCGTGCTCAGGGACCACCGGGGTGAGCCGGCCGGGGCGATCAGCGTCACAGGCCTCAAACTGGACCTGCCGAGCTGGCGGTTCCAGGAGCTGGGGCGCGAAGTGCGGGACGCGGCCGAGGAGATCAGCGGGGCACTGGGCTACGCGCCGGAGCGGCAGGGGCGGTAGGGGCGGACGCCCGAGGGGTTGACCTCGCCCGCCGGGGATGCTTAGGTACCGGCAATCCGGCGGGCCAGTGCCCGAACCGGCGCCGTGACCTGTTTCTCGCCGGGCTGCTCTCCCGGAGTCACGGCGCGGGGCGACCGCCCCGCGCCCTCCTCGCCATCCGCCCCCGCTCGTACGGGCCGCACCGGCCTTCGTGCGACCGGCAGTCGTTCGCCGCGGGAATGCACCACCTCACCAGCCGGTCCACCACCCGAGGTTGAGTCCCCCGTGAGCACTGCGTCCCGTCCTCCCTTCCCCGCACCACTCCCCGAGCCCGACGCCGGTCCCGAAGCAACGGCCGCGCCCGGGCCCGGCACGGCCCGCCGCAGACAACTCCTGCGCGCCGGCGGCATCGGCGGCCTCCTGCTCGCCGCGACAGCGGCCGGCACCACCACGGCATCGGCCGCGCCCGGCACGGGCGCCCCCGCGCCCCGTACCGTCACCGACGTCAAGGCCCTGCGAGCCCTGCCGCCCCGTGACCGCACCCCCGGCCAAGCCGTCCTCGTCAGCGGCTACCGCACACCGGGCGACGGCGGCGGGATGCTCGTCACCTGGGACGAGACGTCCGCGGCCGCCGACAACGGTGGCACCGTCCTCGCCCCCAGGGGCGCGGGCAGGAAGGGCCGTTGGCTGCGCCTGCACGACGGCGTCGTCGACCTCCGCTCCTTCGGCCTCTTCGGCCCGGACACGCCCGCCGACGCCGCGCTCGACGCGCTCGTGCACGACCCCTCCGTGCACCGCGTCGAGGCGCACACCGACCTGAACTTCACCAAGCGGCACACCTTCGACCGCTCGGGCATCGCACTCGACTTCGGTGGCCACCGCGTCACCACGACGGGCATCGAGCCGAACACGGACGACAACCCCTTCGGCGCCGTCCTCTATTTCAGGGGCAGGCGCACCGCCACCACGGTCACGGCCGAGCTCTCGGCCCCCATGCCCGACCTCGCCGACGTCTTCGAAGTGCCCGACGCGAGCGCGTTCGCCGTCGGCGAGTGGTGGGCCGTCGAGATCGACGCGAAGCCCGGCGGCGGCCAGTACGAGAAGGAGGTGCAGCGCCTCGTCCAGGTGACCGAGCGGGTCGACGGCACGCACATCCGCGTCAACTACAAGATCGGCTGGGACCTCGCCGCCGGCCGCACCTTCCGGTGGACGAAGGTCGAGCCCGTGATCAGCAGCCACGTGCGGAACATGGTCTTCGAAGGCGTCCCCGACGCCGATCAGCTCTCCGGCTCGCACCCCGTCGCCTACGAGTACGCGGTCTCCTGCGACGTCTCGGGCATCGACGCGACCGGCGCCTTCTGGCCCGTCGTGATGCGCCGCTGGTGCACGTACTTCCACACCTACCAGTGCCGGTTGAAGAACCCGTCCTCGGTGACCTGGGGCGGCGCGGGCTACCTGACGCAGCAGATCTACTGCCTGTACGGGCACGTCGAGGACTGCCACACGGCCAACGCGCGGCACCTCAACGACTGGACCGCCTCCGCCTACGGCTACGTGACCAACTGCCACGGCGACGGCGACGACCAGGGCCCCTTCGTCACGCACGGGCAGTTCGAGCACGACCTCGTCTACACGGGCAACTCCGGGCTCATGACCTTCGCCAACTCCGGTGCCGCCTGGGGCGGCGCGGCGAAGCGCGTGAGCGTCACGAGGCACGTGTGCTCGTGGTTCGTGGCACGCGTCGCCGTCACCGATCTGACGCTGGAGGACATGCGCGTCATCGGGAACGCCCAGGAGGGCTCCGGGATGATCTGGATCAACGCGGACGGCGCCCAGTTGCGGGGCTGCACGGCCTCGGGACCGCTCGTGATCACGCAGGCGTCGCGGCGCTCGACGCGTCCCACCGTCGTCGCCGACTCCGCGTTCACGCAGGGCAAGGGCGCCGAGGTGACCGCGGCGGACGTGAACGCGGCCGTGCACCTGGAACGGGTCGCGCTCGACGGGCTCGACGGCGCCTCCTTCAAGGGCACAGGGCCGCTCGTGCTCGACGACTGCGCCTTCACGGGGAAGCCCGAAGCGGCGCCCAGCACCTTCGCGCACTCCTCCGTGACCGTGCGCGGCGGCCGCCACCAGGACACCGGTCTCGTGCTGAACGGCGCGAAGGACCAGGAACTCCTCGTCGACGGCGGCGCGGTGCTCCGCGGCACCAACGCGGCAGGAGCGCTGCTCTCGCGCGCGGGGGACGAGGACCGCACCGTACGGTGGCGGCTCGGCGCCTGTACGAGCGAAGCCGCGGGCGACACCGCGCACATACGCCTCACCGAGGGCGCCAACGAGTACCTCGCCCAGGGCGCGGTCCTGCGCGGCGGCGGCATCGACCTCGCCGCCGCGGCCTTCGCCAAGGGCTGGCTCCTGCACAGCGGGTGCGTCGAGGACGGCACGCGCCGCACGCGCCTGCCCGCCGAGGGCGACCGGGTGCGGCACGAGGCCGGGAACCTGCTGCTCGGCTGAGCGGCACGCGCACCGGCCCGGCGGGCGGCGCCCCGGCCCCGTACCCACGGCACCCTCCCCCCCGTACGCGCGCCCCGCGCCCGTACCCCCCGCAGGGCCCGTGTGCCCGCACCGCCCGCCCCCGCACCTCCCGCACCACCTCCGCACCGCCCCGTACCGCGAGGACACCTCACCATGACTGCTCCCCTTCCCCGCCCCGGCCGGCCCGTGCGCGTCGCGCTCGCCGGCGCGGGCAACCGCGGCCTCACGTACACCGACTGGATCAACGCGCACCCCGGGCAGGCCCGGCTCACCGCCGTCGCCGACCCGCTGCCCGCCGCGCGGGCCCGTGCCGCGGCGGGCGCCGCGGGGCCCGTCGCCGAGTTCGACGACTGGCGGGGGCTGCTGCCGGGGCCCGGCGGCGAGCGGATCGCCGACGCCGTGCTCGTGTGCACGCAGGACAGGGACCACGTCGAGCCCGTCCTCGCGCTCGCCCGCGCCGGGTACGCACTGCTCACCGAGAAACCCCTCGCGCCCGCCGAGGAGGAGACCCGGCGCCTCGTCGAAGGCGTGCTCGCCACGGGGGTGCCCTTCGCCGTGTGCCACGTCCTGCGGTACACGCCGTACACCGACCTCGTGAAGGGCGTCATCGACAGCGGGGTCCTCGGCACGGTCACCGGGATCGAGCACCTGGAGCCGGTCGGCTGGTGGCACTACGCGCACAGCTACGTGCGCGGCCCCTGGCGCAGCGAGGCCACCTCGTCGCCGATGATCCTCGCCAAGTCGAGCCACGACCTGGACTGGATCGCCTACGTGACAGGCCGTCGCATCGAGACCGTCGCGAGCTTCGGCTCGCTCGCCCACTTCCGCCCCGAGCACGCGCCCGAGCACGCGGCGACGACGTGCCTCGACTGCCCGAAAGAGGTCGAGTCGGCGTGCCCGTACTCGGCGCGCAAGCTCTACTACCCGGCGCTGCGCACGACCGGCGGCGCCTGGCCGGTCAGCCACGTCACCGACCGCGCGCACGGGCCCGAGGACGAGGAGGTGCTCACCGAGGCACTGCGCTCGGGCCCGTACGGGCGGTGCGTCTACCACGCGGACAACGACGTGGTCGACAACCAGGTCGTCGCGATGCGCCTGTCCGGCGGGATCACCGGGACGTTCACGATGAGCGCCTTCACCGAGCAGACGCACCGCCAGACCCGGATCTTCGGGAGTCACGGCTGGCTGCGCGGCGACGGGGAGCGCGTCACCGTGCACGACTTCCGCGACGACACCGTCACCGTCCACGAGACGGAGGCGACCGGTTCGAACGCCGCGGAGGGGCACGGCGGCGGCGACACCGTCCTCATCGCCTCCTTCGTGGACGCGCTCGCCACCGGCGACCTCTCCCGCATCCGCTCGGGCCCGCTCGACTCGCTCGGCTCCCACCTCGCGGCCTTCGCCGCTGAGCGCTCCCGTCACCACGGGACCGTCGAGCAGGTACCCGCGCGCTGACACACGCCCGGCCCACCCCCCGCGCCCCGCACCGCCGCACGCCGCCCCTCCCCCGTACCGCCTGGAGCACACCACCATGAGAATCCGCCGCAGCCTCGCCTGTACCGCCCTCGCCCTCACGACGCTCGCCGCCACCGCCGCCTGCGGCTCGGGCAGCGGCGGCTCGGGCAAGGGCACCGTCAACGCCTGGGTCTACCCCGTCATCACCGACGAGAAGGCCAACAAGGCGTACTGGGACGGCCTGGTGAAGGAGTTCGAGAAGAAGAACCCCGACATCGACGTCAAGGTCTCCACCTACCCCTGGGCCAACCGCGACACCGCCCTCGCCACCGCGCTCTCCGCGAACAAGGGCCCCGACGTCGCCTACCTCATCCCCGATCAGCTCGCCGCCTACCAGCGCAACCTGGTGCCGGCCGACACCTACCTGTCCGCCGCCGACACGAAGGCGCTGCGCCCGGCCGCGCGCGAGGCGGTCACCGTGGACGGCAAGGCCCTCGCGACCCCTGTCCTCATGTCCGCGTACCCGCTGCTGTGCGACAAGAAGGTCTTCGACGCCGCCGGGCTCGCCGACCAGTACCCCAGCACGTGGGACGACCTCGACGCGCTCGCGCCGAAGCTCAAGGCGAAGGGCTACTACGCGACGAGCTACAGCGGCGACACGACGGCGACGCTCAACATGACCTTCTACCCGCTGCTTTGGCAGGCGGGCGGGGACGTCTTCGCGAAGGACGACAAGAGCGTCGCCTTCGACAGCCCCGCCGGTGTCAAGGCGCTGAGCTGGCTGCGCACCTACGTGCGGAACGGGTGGGCGCCGAAGGACCTCGTGACGTCGACACCGAAGATGGAGCAGACCGACCTCGCCAAGAACAAGGTCGCGTGCACGTGGCAGAACACCGCCGCCGAGGTCGCGCCCTTCTGGGGCGAGGACAACATCATCGTGCGGCAGCCGCTGAGCGCCGACACGAGCGCCGCGTACGGCACCGTCGGCACCCTCGCGGTCTTCAAGGGAGGGGACACGGAGGCCGCCGGGAAGTGGGTGAGCTTCGTGAGCCGGGCGGAGAACAGCGCGGGGCTCCAGAAGCCCGGCGGGTACTTCCCCACCCGCGAGGACGCGAGCGACCTCTACCCCGGTGACGCGCGGCAGCAGGAGACCGCGAAGGCGCTCGACACCACGAAGGTCGGCCCGCTCGCGACCGCCGCGCGCGACGTCATGGGCGCGCTCGCCCCGGAGATCCAGGCCGCGCTGCTCGGCAAGAAGAGCCCGAAGGACGCGCTCGACGCGGCGGCGAAGGCCGCGGACCAGATCATCGCGCGCAAGCGCTGAGCCGCCGCGGGCCGGGCCCGTACGCCCCGCACCACCCCGTACGGGCCCGCCCCGGCCTGCGCCCCGTACCGCCCCGTCTCCTCCCCGCCCCTCGCGCCGCCACCGCGGCGTCCGCACCACCCCGAAGGAGGTCCCGTGTCCGCTCTCGCGGAACGCCCTCACCCCGTCAGGCCCCGGCGCGGGCCGCACGCCCGGCGCGAGGCCAGGATCGGTCTGCTCTTCGTCCTGCCCGCCCTCCTCCTCTTCCTCGCCTTCCGCTTCGGGCCCGGCATCGCGGGCCTGCTGCTCGGCTTCACCGACTACACCCTCGGCCAGGACACGCACTTCACCGGGCTCGACAACTTCGACAGGCTCGTGCACGACCCGCTCTTCTGGTCGGCGCTCAAGGTCACCGTCGTCTACACGGTCATGGCCGTGCCCGTCACCATCGCCGCCTCGCTCGGCCTGGCGCTCCTGACCCGCCGCGCCTTCCGGGGCTCGAAGCTCTTCCGCTCCGTCTTCTTCCTGCCGGTCGTCACGAGCCTCATCCTCGCCTCGACGGTCTTCCTGTGGATCTTCTCCTCGGACGGACCGTGGTCGAAGGTCATGGGCGTCCTCGGCCTGCCGGACCAGTCGTGGCTCGCCGACTCGGCGCTCGTGCTGCCCGCGCTCGCGATCGTCGGGGTCTGGTCGCGCTGCGGATACGGCATGCTCATCCTCCTCGCTCGGCTCCAGGAGGTGCCGCGCGAACTGGAGGAGGCCGCGCTCGTCGACGGGGCCGGGCCGTGGAAGCGGTTCAGGTACATCGTCGCGCCGCAGCTCAAGGGCTCGTTCTTCTTCCTCGCCGTCATCGAGACCACCGCGAGTTTCCAGGTCTTCGACGCCGTCTACATGATGACCGGCGGCGGTCCGGCGAACGCGAGCTACAGCCTCGTCTTCCAGCTCTACGACGCCGGTTTCAAGTACTTCGACCTCGGCTACGCCAGCGCGATCGGCTGCGTCCTGTTCGTCCTGACCCTCGTGGTCGCGGCCGTCCAGCGGCTGGTCATCGGAAAGGAGAGCTGACGATGAGCGACACCGCCGAACTGCCCCGTACCGCTGGGAAGGCCGGGGAGACCGCCGGGGAGCAGGTCCCTGCTCCCCGCCCGCCCGGGCGCCGTGGGCCCAGGCCGCACGAGACGCTGCCCGCCGCGCTGCGGATGCGCCGCCGCGGCAAGGTGCTGCGCGCAGTGCTGCTCGTCGTCGCCGCGCTCGTCACGATCTTCCCGTTCTACGCGATGGTCGTGCTCTCGCTGAAGCCCGAGGGAGCCGTCGACCTGCCGGGCAGCCTCGCGCCCTGGCCGCTGCACGGCGGCGCGTACGGGGACGTGCTCGGCTCGCAGGACGTACCGCGCTGGCTGCTCAACACCCTCGTGTACTCCGTCGTCTCGGTCGTCGGGGTGCTCGTGCTCTCGGCGCTCGCCGGGTACGCCTTCGCGAAGAAGCGCTTCCCCGGGCGCGAGACGATGTTCTGGTCGTTCCTGTCGATGGTCATGGTCCCGTACCACGTCACGATGATCCCGACCTTCATCCTCATCGCGAAGCTCGGCGGCGTGGACACCTACTGGGGTCTCATCCTGCCGACCCTCGCCAACGCCCAAGCCGTCTTCCTCATGCGGCAGTTCATCATGGGGCTGCCCGACGAGCTGTTCGAGGCCGCCCGGCTCGACGGCTGCTCGGAACTCCAGATCTTCTTCCGGATCGTGCTGCCGCTCCTCAAGCCCATCCTCGCGACGCTCGGCACCTTCGTCTTCCTGTGGCACTGGAACGACTTCCTGTGGCCGCTCATCATCGGCCAGTCCACGGACATGCGCACGCTCACCGTGGGCATCGCCTCGCTCCAGCAGCAACAGGTGCCGCTCAACCAGGTACTCGCGGGCTCCGTCGTCGCCTTCGTTCCGATCTTCAGCGCCTACCTCGTGGGCCAGCGGTACTTCACCGAGGGCGTCACGGGGTCGGCCGTGAAGGGATGATCCCCACCCCCATGTCCAGCACTCCTACCTTCCCGGGGGGCGAGCAGGGTCTCGAAGACCTCCTCGCCACCCCCTCGCGGGGACTCGTCGCCGATCTCGCGGGCCTGGAGGGCGATCTCGTCCTGCTCGGCGCGGGCGGCAAGATGGGCCCGAGCCTCGCCAGGCTCGCGCGCCGCGCCCTCGACGCGGCCGGGCGCGCCGACGTCACCGTGCACGCCGTCTCGCGGTGGAGCGACCGCGCCGCCGCCGACGCGCTCGCCGCCGAGAACATCAGGCCCGTCGCCTTCGACCTCATGACGGGCGACCCGGCCGACCTCCCCGACGCGGGGAACGTCGTCTTCATGGTCGGCGCGAAGTTCGGCTCCGCCGGGCGGCCCGAGCACGCCTGGGCCGTCAACGCCGCGCTCCCCGACAGGATCGCGCGCCGCTACGCCGCCGCGCGCGTCGCCGCCTTCTCGACGGGGAACGTCTACCCGCTCGTCCCCACCGCGGCGGCGGGCAGCGTCGAGAGCGACCCGGTCGGCCCCGTCGGCGAGTACGCGATGTCGTGCCTGGGCCGCGAGCGCGTCTTCGCCCACCACGCCCGCGAGCACGGCCTGCGGCTCGCGCTGATCCGGCTCAACTACGCCGTGGACCTGCGGTACGGGGTCCTCGCCGACATCGCCACCGCGGTACGTGCGGGCACGCCCGTCGACGTGACGACCGGGCACGTCAACGTCGTGTGGCAGGGCTACGCGAACGAGGTCGCGCTGCGGGCGCTGACACGGGCGGCGAACGAGCCCTTCACGCTCAATCTCACCGGTCCCGAGACCGCGTCGGTGCGCCGCCTGGCCGCGCTCTTCGCCGCCGAGTTCGGCACCGAGGCCGCGTACGCGGGCACCGAGTCGGGCACCGCGCTGCTCTCGGACGCCGCGCTGTGCCACGAGCTGTACGGCTACCCGGGCGTGCCGCTGCGCACCCTCGTGGGCTGGCAGGCCGAGTGGCTGCGGCGCGGGCTGCCGCTCTCGGGCAAGCCCACCAAGTTCCAGGTCCGCGACGGAAGGTTCTGATCACCGGTGCCCGCAACGCCCTCCCCCACGCCGCTCGACACGCTCGCCGCCGGCACGGTCGTCCCCGCCCACCCGCTCGCACTCGACGCGGACCGCCACCTCGACGAGCGCAGACAGCGCGCCCTCACCCGCTACTACCTCGCCGCCGGAGCGGGCGGCGTCGCCGTCGGGGTGCACACGACGCAGTTCGCGATCCGCGAGCCCTCGGTCGGCCTGCTGCGCCCCGTGCTCGAACTCGCCTCGGAGGTCGTCCGCGAGGAGGCCGCGCGGCTGCGCCCGCCCGAGGAGGCGGCCGCGCCCTTCGTGCGGATCGCGGGCGCCTGCGGCTACACGCGGCAGGCCGTCGCCGAGGCGGAACTCGCCCGCGAACTCGGCTACGACGCGGTGCTGCTGAGCCCGCTCGTGCCCGGCGCGGACGAGGCGGGGCTGCTGGAGCGCACGCGGGCCGTCGGCGAGGTGCTGCCCGTCATCGGCTTCTACCTCCAGGAGGCCGTGGGCGGCAGGCGCCTCTCCCCGGCCTACTGGAGCGCGCTCGCCGAGATCGATTCCGTCGTCGCGATCAAGACGGCGCCCTTCGACCGCTACCGCACCGCCGACGTCGTCGCGGCCGTCGCCGCTTCGGGGCGCGCGGGCGAGGTCGCGCTCTACACCGGCAACGACGACGCGATCGTGCAGGACCTCCTGACGCCGTACCGCACGGCGGAGGGCGAGCGGTGGTTCGCGGGCGGGCTGCTCGGGCACTGGGCGGTGTGGACCCGCGCGGCCGTCCGGCTCTTCCACGAGGTGCGGCACGCCCGTGCGGGCGACCACGCGCTGCTCACCGCGCTCCTCGCGCGCGGCCCGCAGGTGACGGAGTCCAACGCGGCCGTCTTCGACGTGCGCTACGACTTCAGGGGCTGCATCGCCGGGGTGCACGAGGTGCTGCGGCGGCAGGGCCTGCTCGCGGGAACGTGGTGCCTGGACGTGGACGAGGGGCTCTCGCCGGGGCAGGCGGAGGAGATCGCGCGGGTCGTGAAGGCGTACCCCTGGCTGACGGACGACGCTTTCGTGGCGGAGCACCTCGATGACTGGCTCCGCTGACCCCGCGGCGGGGGCCCGTCCCCGCGCCCTCGTCGCCGTGCCTCCGGGCCTGCGGCGGCAGTTCTTCACGGCGGCGGCCCTGGACCGGCTCCGTGCCCTCGTCGAGCCTGCCCTCCTGGACGCCCACAGCGACCGTACGGAGCTGGCCCGCGCCCTGCGCACGGTCCGCCCGCACATCCTCGTCACCTCCTGGGGCACCCCCAGGATCGACGCCGGGCTCCTCGCGCTCGCGCCCGATGTGGGACTCCTCGCACACACCGGCGGCGCGGTGAGCCCGTACGCGGGGCCCGAGGTCTTCGCACGCGGTGTGAAGGTGACGCAGGCGGGCGCCGCGATGGCGCGGCCCGTCGCGGAGGTCGCGCTCACCTTCACGCTGAGCCTCCTGCACCGCGTGCACCGCTTCGACCACGCGCTGCGCTCCGGGGTGGCCTGGGAGGAGGCTTCGCGGGCGCCGGAGCGGCACGAGATCCGCGGCTGCCCGGTCGGTGTCGTCGGCGCCTCGCGCACGGGCAGGGCCTATATCGCGCTCGTACGGGCGCTCGGCGCCGAGGTGACGGTGTACGACCCGTACATCGAGGCGGGCGAGGCGCAACGGCTCGGGGTGCGGCGCGCGCCGCTCGACGAGGTGCTGCGCACGAGCCGCGTCCTCGCGCTGCACGCGCCCGCCGTGCCCGAGACGCGCCACCTGCTCGGCGCGCGCGAACTCGCGCTGCTCCCGGACGGCGCCGGTCTGGTCAACACCGCCCGCTCGTGGCTC
Source organism: Streptomyces sp. P6-2-1 (assembly GCF_050613165.1). NCBI lineage: Bacteria > Bacillati > Actinomycetota > Actinomycetes > Kitasatosporales > Streptomycetaceae > Streptomyces > Streptomyces sp. P6-2-1. Next base: position 338,315 of record NZ_CP192513.1, read on the forward strand.
GTCGACGAGTCGGCGCTGCTCGCCGAGGTGCGGAAGGGGCGGCTCGACGCGGCGCTCGACGTGTACGACGCGGAGCCGCTGCCCGTGGGCCATCCGCTGCGCGCGCTGCCGAACGTCCTGCTGACCCCGCACCAGGCGGCCGCGACCGTCGAGGGCAGGCACGCGCTCGGTACGAGCACCGTCGACGAGATCGCCAGGTACCTCGCGGGCGAACCGCTGCGGCACGCGGTCGGGCCCGAGGCGCTCGTACGGGTCGAGTGACCCGGCCGCTGTCTTCCCCCGTGCCGCCCGAGGCGGCAGACTCGTGCCGCCGCCGTTCCCCACCCGTTCCCTTCGGAGGTTCTTCTTCCATGCGTCTCCAGCGCGTCGGCGCCGTCGGTGCCGAACGACCCGTCCTGCTCGGCACGGACGGTCATCACTACGACCTGAGCGGCCTGACGGACGACCTGACTCCCGAGTTCTTCCGCGACGGCGGCCCCGCGCGCGTGGCCCGTGCGCACGCCGCGGGCGAGCTGCCCCGTACCGATGTGGCCGGGCAGCGGGTCGGGGCGCCGCTCGCGCGTCCCGGCGCGGTCCTGTGCATCGGGCAGAACTACGCGGCGCACGCGGCCGAGTCGGGCGCGAAGCCGCCGAGCGAGCCGATCCTCTTCTACAAGGGCCCGAACTCGCTCGCCGGGCCCGAGGACGACGTGCTGATCCCGCGCGGCAGCGAGCGCACCGACTGGGAGGTGGAACTCGGGGTCGTCATCGGGAAGCGTGCCCGCTACCTCGGCCCGGACGAGGACCCGCTGGAGTACGTCGCCGGGTACGTGCTCTCCAACGACGTGTCGGAGCGCACCGTGCAGTTGGAGGCGCCGGGCGGGCAGTGGTCGAAGGGCAAGAGTTCCGAGACCTTCAACCCGCTCGGGCCCTGGGTCCTGACGGCCGACGAGCTGCCCGCTCCACAGGCCGTGCGGCTGCGTTCGTGGGTCAACGGCGAGGTGCGGCAGGACTCGTCGAGCGCCGACATGATCTTCTCGGTCGCCGAGATCCTGCGGCACCTGTCGCAGTACCTCGTTTTGGAGCCGGGCGACCTCGTCAACACCGGTACGCCGGAGGGCGTGGCGCTCTCGGGGCGCTTCCCCTACCTGCGCGCGGGGGACGTGATGGAGCTGGAGGCCGAGGGGCTCGGGCGGCACAGGAACCGGCTGGTCCAGGCGTAGCGCGGGGGCGGGCGGCGCTCGGGCCGCGGCCCGTGCGCCGCTCAGCCCGCGTACGGGAGCGGGGGCAGTCCGCGCACGCCGGGCTCGACGCGGAAGACCGCGCCCGCTTCGGGGTCCTCGTGCGGGGCGAGGTCCTGGCGCGAGGTGGTGACGTACAGCGCGTCGAGGCCGGGGCCGCCGAAGGCGCAGGCGCTGACCTGGCGGGCACCGACCTCGACGACGGCGTCGAGCGTTCCTTCGGGGCTGTAGCGGCGGACCGCGTGCCCGCCCCACAGGGCGATCCAGATGCCGCCCTCCGCGTCCCGCGTGATCCCGTCGGGGCCGCCGTCGGCCGGGTCGATCCGCACCCACGGCTCCAGCGTGCCGAAGTCGCCGGTGACCGGGTCGGGGTGGAGGCGGAAGACCGTGCCCGTGCCGGTGTCGGCGTAGTGGGCCTCGCTGCCGTCGGGGGCCCAGACCAGGCCGTTGGAGATCGTGGCGCCCCGGTGCACGACGCGCGTGGTGCCGTCGGGGGCGAGGCGGTGCACACTGCCCGCGCCGCGCCTGCCGTCGTAGGCCATCGAGCCGCAGTAGAAATTGCCCGCCGCGTCGCAGCCCCCGTCGTTCATGCGGACCGTCGGGTCGCTCCACAGCTCGGGCCCCTGCCGCACCGTCCCGTCCGCGTCCACGCACGTGAAGCCGCGTTCGACGGCCGCGACGATCCCGCCGCCCGCGCGGGGGCGCCACGCGGCGAGCACGTCGCCGATGTGCAGCCGCTCGGGCCGCGCGTCGGCGTCGAAGGTGAGCAGGTCGCCGCGGGTCAGGTCGACGATCCGCAGTCTGCCGGCCGCGGGGTCCCACCCCGGGCCCTCGCCGTGATGGGTCACCACCTCGCTCCACCGCTGCGCGCGCACCCGTACCCCCTCCTTCGCGTCCGTGCGGCCCGCCCGCGGGACCGTCCGAAGCGGACGATACCCATGATCACCCAGGCCGTCGGGCGCGGGTACCCAGGCCGGACCTGAGTACCACCACGGAGGCGTGCGGCGGCGCGGCACGCGAGCCTGGAGGGGTCAGCTCGTCCGCGTACGGACGTCCCGGCCACCGAAAGGCCCCCGGCCATGCCCCTGTCCCCGCGCGCGCTCGCCGCGACTGCCCGCCGTCTGCTCCTGCGCCCGCTGCCGCTCGGCTACCTCGCACTCGTGGCGGCCGTCGTCTGCTGGGTGCTCGCCGACCACTACCTCGTCGCGCACGCCGACGCGAGCATGGCGGGCGTGTGGATCTTCTTCTCGACCGCTCCCGTGTCGATGATGTTCGCCGCGCTGCCCGCGCCGCTCTTCTGGGCGGGCCCTGTCGTGGGGGCGCTCGTGAACGCGCTGGTTCTGGGGGTGGCGGCCGAGCGGTTCGGCGGCGGCCACCGCTCGCAGTCGCGTCCGGCCTGAACCGAGCGCCGCCCCGTCCGCGCGAACCCGTTGCCCGCGCCCGTTCAAACCACCCGTTGGGGTGATTTCGGCGGTCTTTCCCGGGACGGCGCTTCACGCGATCAGTACCGCGTACGCCAGGAAGAACGCGGCGAAGAACAGCACGAGGACGCCGACGGCGATGAGCGGGGCGGCCGTCCAGCCGCGCGCCGGGTCCTTCCAGGGGCCCGGCTCCGACGTGCTGCTCTCGGCGGGCGGGGTCTCGCCCAGGGGGACGCCGCCGCCCGGTTCGAGGCCCGTCGTGAAGCTCGGGTCGGCGTCGGTGTTGGACACAGGAGTCGCGTAAGTACTCATGCCTGCGGGATGCCCGCCCCGAGTGCCCCATAAGCCCGTTTTGTGCGTTTTCTCGTTCGCGGCACACCGGCCGCACCTGGCCCGAGTGGCGCGTACCGCATGAGCCGGGGCTTGCACCCCACGGGAATCTTTGGAAATCTACTCCCGAACGAACGGTCGGTAGATGTTGAGGAGTACGACATGACCGCGACCCCCGTAGAGGGCGCGCGCCCGTCCGCACGGCGCCGCCCCAGCTTCCACACACTCCGCGTCGCCGAGGTGGAGCGGCTGTGCGAGGACGCCGTCGCGGTCGGCTTCGACATCCCCGAGGAGCTGGCCGAGCAGTACGCGCACCGCCCGGGCCAGTCGCTGACTCTGCGCCGCGAGGTCGAAAGCGGCGACGAGCGGCGCTCGTACTCGATCTGCTCCCCCGCGGGGACGGCGCCCCGCATCGGCGTCCGCGAGGTCCCCGGCGGCCTCTTCTCGTCCTGGCTGGTGCACGAGGTGCGGGAGGGCGACGAGGTCGAGGTCATGTCCCCCACCGGCGCCTTCACGCCCGACCTCGCGACGCCGGGGCACCACGTGCTCATCGCCGCCGGGTCGGGGATCACGCCGATGCTCTCCATCGCCGCCTCCGTGCTCGGCGCCGACGAGGACTCGCGCGTCACGCTCTTCTACGGGAACCGGCGCTCGGGCACCGTGATGTTCGCCGACGAGCTGGCCGACCTCAAGGACCGCTACCCGACCCGCTTCGAGCTGGCGCACGTGCTCTCGCGCGAGCCGCGCGAGGCCGAGCTGCTCAGCGGCCGGCTCGACGCGGAGCGCCTGGCAGCCCTCGTCGGCGCTCTCGTGGACGTCGAGGCCGCGGACCACTGGTGGCTGTGCGGCCCGCATGGCATGGTCACCGACGCCCGTGACGTCCTCGAAGGGCTCGGCGTCCCGGCCACCCGCGTCCATCAGGAGCTGTTCTTCGCCGACGGCGAGCCGGTCACCCCTGCCGTACGCCCCGACCGCGCCGCCAGCACGGACGGCCCGGCGAGCGAGGTCACCATCGTCCTCGACGGCCGCTCCACGACCGACCCGCTGCCGCGCGACCGCACCCTGCTCGACGGCGCCCAGGCCACCCGCTCGGACCTGCCCTTCGCCTGCAAGGGCGGCGTCTGCGGCACGTGCCGCGCGCTCGTCACGGAGGGCGAGGCGGACATGCGCCGCAACTTCGCCCTGGAGGAGAACGAGGTCTCCGCCGGATACGTGCTGACCTGCCAGACCTTCCCCGTCTCCGAGAAGCTGACGGTCGACTTCGACAGCTGAGCCAGGGACCCGGCGCCCGAGCGGGCGGCCCCGACATCCCCGAGCCGTCCAGCGGACCTTTGGCCACGGATCATCCCGGTAGGGTCCCGGGCGGGACGGAAGGGGACGAAGTGGCGGACGAGACAGCGACCCGCGGCGGGAAGGCGCGCGGGCGTACGACGGGGAACGGGCGGTGCACCGTGGTGGTGCTGCACGGGGGCAGGCCCGAGGGCAGGGAGCCCGCGCGGCCCTGGCAACCGGCCGCGCTGCGCATGCGGCCCTTCGCGACGGCGCTGCGCCGCGCGCTGCCGCGCCGTAGCGCCGAGGTCGTCCCCGTGCGCTACCGCTACCGGGGCTGGAACGGCAGCGCCGCCGACCCGCTCCAGGACACCCTGCTCGCACTCGACGCCCTCGCCGCGCGTGACGGGGACCGTCCCGTCGTGCTGCTCGGGCACTCGATGGGCGGCCGCGCGGCCCTGCGCGCCGCCGGGCACCCCACCGTGCGCGGCGTCGTGGCACTCGCCCCGTGGTGCCCCGATGACGAGCCCGTCGCCCAGCTCGCGGGCCGTGAACTCGTCATCCTCCACGGCGACCAGGACCGCGTCACCGCGCCCGACGCCTCCTGGCGGCTGCTCGCGCGGGCCCGCGAGGCCGGGGCCCTGGCCTCGGGCGTGCGGCTGACCGGCGGCGAGCACACGATGCTGCGGTACGCGGGGATGTGGCGCAGGCTCGCGGTCGGCGCGGTGACCGGCCTCCTGGACGCGGGGCCGCTGCCACCGGAGGTCGCGGAGGGATTCACGGCGCAGGAGCCTGTCGCGGTGGGCGCGGGGCGCACGGCGAAGGCCGGCTGAGCGGCGGGCGGGGCGGGCGCTCCACGTCGCTCGGGCGCCGGGGCCCTCTTGACACTCCCCGCGGGCGCCGTTTGGATCGGTGCATGGATCAGCGCACGGTTCTGACGCGGCGTCGCCACGTGGACCTCGCCCGGGTGTCGAGCGCGGCGTGTCGCTCCACCACGGGCTGTACGCGCTGAGCGGCGCTCCGCCCCGTCCGCCTCCCCTCCTCCCGTACGCCGCCGCGCCGCGCCCCCGCGCGCCGGGGCCGTACCCCCTGCCCGCCGCCGGGCCGCACCCCGCGCCCGTACGCCCCGGCGGGTCCCCGTGCCGAACGGAGCTTCCCCCGTGCCCCTGACCTTCCACTGGTTCCTGCCCACCAACGGCGACAGCCGCGAGGTCGTCGGCGGCGGCCACGGCACCCCCGTGACCGCGAGCGGCGGCGACCGCCCGCCGTCCGTCGAGTACCTCACCCTCATCGCGCGCTCCGCCGAACAGCTCGGTTTCGAAGGTGCGTTGACGCCCACGGGTACGTGGTGCGAGGACGCCTGGCTGACGACGGCGATGATCAGCCGGCACACCGAGCGCTTCAAGTTCCTCGTCGCCTTCCGGCCGGGGGCGCTCTCGCCGACGCTCGCCGCGCAGATGGCCGCCTCCTACCAGTGGCAATCGGGCGGGCGGCTGCTGCTCAACGTCGTGACCGGCGGCGAGAGCGCGGAGCAGCGCGCCTTCGGGGACTTCCTCGACAAGGACGGACGCTATGCGCGTACGGACGAATTCCTGCACGTCGTCAGGAAGTTGTGGCGCGGCGAGACCGTGGACCACGCCGGGGAGCACCTCACGGTCGAGGGCGCGCGCCTCGGGCGGCTGCCCGACCCCGTACCCCCCGTGTACTTCGGCGGCTCCTCGCCCGCCGCGCTGCGCGTCGCCGCGCGGCACGCGGACGTGTACCTGACGTGGGGCGAGCCGCCTGCCGCCGTCGCGGAGAAGATCGGCGCGGTACGGGAGCTGGCGGCCCGGGAGGGGCGCGCGGTGCGCTTCGGCATCCGGTTGCACACGATCACGCGGGACCGCTCGGCGGACGCGTGGGCGGAGGCGGCTCGGCTGCTCGACGGGATCGACCAGAAGCTCGTCGACGACGTCCAGCGGGGCCTGGGGCGCAGCGAGTCGGAGGGGCAGCGGCGGATGCTCGCGCTGCACGGCGGGCGGCGGGACGCGCTGGAGATCCACCCGAACCTGTGGGCGGGCGTCGGGCTCGTCCGGGGCGGCGCGGGCACCGCGATGGTCGGTTCGCACGAGGAGGTGGCGCGGCTCGTCGAGGAGTACCACGCGGTGGGCATCGACGAGTTCGTCCTGTCCGGGTACCCGCACCTGGAGGAGGCGTACTGGTTCGGCGAGGGAGTCCTGCCGCTCCTGGAGCGCGAGGGGCTCTGGCACTCCCCGGTCGGGCGGCGCGCGCTCGCGCGCTCCTAGGCGGTGTCCGCGCCCGCGTCAGGCGCGCGGGTACCCCAGCATCGAGTGGGTCACCGCGCCCCCGGTGCCCGTCGTGTAGTAGTGCTCGACGGCGCCCGAGAAGCGGGCGGCGTCGCCGGGGGCGAGGGGGTAGGGGGTCTCGTCGGCGACGAGTGTGAGGTGCCCGGAGACCACCATCACGTACTCGACGGACCCCGTGCCGTGCGTGCTGGCCTGGCTGCGGCTGCGGGGCGGCAGGACCGTGCGGTACAGCTCGGTCCTGCCGTGCTCGTGGCTGGAGAAGAGCAGGTGCACGGAGATCTCGCCGTCGGGCACGGCGAGTTCGGCGGCGCGGACGATCTCGGGGCGGGGCAGCGGACGGCGCAGGAGTTCGGCACTGCTCGTGTCGAGTGCTTCGGCGATCCGGACGAGCACCTCGACGGTCGGGTTGGCCTCGGCGCGCTCGATCTGCGAGAGGAGCGCCTTGCTGACGCCCGTCGTCGCGGACAGCTCGCGCAGGCTCAGGCCCCGGGCCAGGCGGAGCCTGCCGAGGTTCCCGGCGAGCGCGGACCGCACCCCGGCGACGGTGCCAGGGGCCTCCGGGGCGCTCCGGGCGCGCGGCGGCCCGGGGGTCGAAGCGGCCGTGGGTCCGCTCACCGTCTCCTCCTCGTGGACAGGGCTCGTGGGCGGGGTCATGGGCGGGGCCCGTGGACGGGGCTCATGGGCGGGGCTCATGGGCGGGGCCGCCTCACTCTATCGGGCGCGTGGCGGGCCGTCAGTCTGCGGCTTCCTCCGTCCGGGCCCGTTTCCGCGCGGGCTCCGCGTCCTCGTCGGGCAGCGCAGCGAGCATCCTGCGCGTCCACGCGTGCGCGGGCGCGCCGAGCACGCGCGCGGTGTCGCCCACCTCGACGAGCCCGCCCCGGTACATGACGGCGACCCGGTCGGCGATCTGCCGTACCACGCCGAGGTCGTGCGTGATGAAGAGGATCGCGAAGCCCTCGGCGCGCTGGAGTGCGCGCAGGAGGTTGAGGAGCTGGGCCTGCACGGAGACGTCGAGCGCGGCCACGGCCTCGTCGCACACGAGGAGCCTGGGCCTGGTCGCGAGCGCGCGGGCGATGGCGACGCGCTGCCGCTCGCCGCCGGAGAGCGCGGCGGGCCTGCGCTTCGCGTACGCGGCGGGCAGTCCCACCTGCGCGAGCAACCGCTCGACCTCGGCCGTGCGGGCGGCCTTGTCCGCCGGGCCCCCGCCGCGCGCGGCGGGCGAGGCGAGCGCCTCGGCGAGCGTCGCGCCGAGGGTGCAGAGCGGGTTCAGCGAGGCGTACGGGTCCTGGAAGACGATCTGCGCCTGGGCGGCGAGCGCCCGCCGGGTCGCGGCCCCCGGCTTGGCGCCGGGCCTGAGCGTCACGTCGCCGACGCGGACACCGCCCGCGTCCGCGCTCTCCAGGCCGAGCGCGATCCGTGCGAGGGTCGTCTTGCCGGACCCGGACTCGCCGACGAGCGCGAGCACTTCGCCCGGCGCGACGGCGAGCGAGACCTTGTCGACGGCGGGCCGTCCGGCCCCGGGGAAGGTCCGGGCGACGGCGTCGACGGCGAGGACCGCGTCGGCGGCCGCGGGCCGGGCGGGGGCCGGCTCGTCCCGTACGGAGGCGGCCACGCCCTCCCGTACCGGGGTCACGTCGCCTTCCCGCACCAGCTCACCGATCCGTACGCACGCGCTCAGCCGCCCCTCCCCCGCGTCCGGTACCGGGGCGAGCCGGACCAGCGCGGCGCGGCACGTGTCGGTCGCGTGGGCGCAGCGCGGTGCGAAGGGGCAGCCGGGGGTGCGGTGTCCCGGGGCGGGGACGAAGCCGGGGAGTGCGGGCAGGGGTTCCCTGCGGGCGCGGACGGAGGGCTCGGCGGCGAGGAGGGCCGCCGTGTAGGGGTGTCGCGGGCGGGTGCGCAGGTCGGCGGGGCGGCCGTGTTCGAGCACCGTGCCCGCGTAGAAGACGTAGACGCGGTCGCAGACCTCGAAGGCGACGCGCAGGTCGTGCGTGATGAGGACGAGGCCCATGCCCCGGTCCTTGCCGAGGCGGCCGAGCAGGTCGAGCACGGCGCGCTGGCTGGCCGCGTCGAGCGCGGTCGTCGGCTCGTCGGCGATGAGCAGGTCGGGGTCACCGGCGAGCGCGGCGGCGATCGCGACGCGCTGGCGCATGCCGCCGGAGAGTTCGTGCGGGTAGCGGTCAGCGAGCGTCGCGTCGAGACCGACTTCGGCGAGGCGGCGGGCGACCTCGGCGCGACGGGCCGCGCGCGCCGCGCGGCCGCGCCCGGTGTGCGCGCGCAGTCCGTCGGCGATCTGGCGGCCGCAGGTGAGCTGCGGGTGCAGCATCGTGAAGGGGTCCTGGAGGAGCAGCGTGAGGCGGCGGCCGCGCAGGGCGTGGCGGGCGCGCGGGCCGAGGCCGAGGACGTCCTCGCCGTCGAGCGCGACGGTACCGCCGGTGACCGTGACGCCTTCGGGGAGGAGCCCGGTGACGGCGCGGCTCGCGAGGGACTTGCCGCTGCCGGACTCGCCGACGACGGCGACGGCCTCGCCGCGCGCGACGTCGAGGGCGACGGAGTCGAGGAGGGCGAGGGGTTCGCCGTGCGCGCGGGCGGCGGCGACGCCGAGGTCCGCGACGTGGAGCAGGGGCGTGGCGGCGGTGGTCATGCGGACCTGCCTCGGTCGGTGAAGGATTCGAGCAGCCGGTCGCCGAGGAGGTTGAGGACGAGGACGGCGAGCACGACGAGGACGGCCGGGGCGAGCGCGGCCGAGGGGTTGTCGTAGAGCAGGGTGCGGTTCTCGGCGAGCATGCGGCCCCAGTCGGGGGCGCCCGGCGGGACGCCGAGGCCGAGGAAGGACAGCGCGCTGAGCGAGACGATCGCGCCCGCGAAGTCGAGGAGCGTGTTGGCGACGACGACGGGCAGCACGTTGGGCCAGATGTGCCTGACCATCACGGTGGTGCGGGACAGGCCGAGCGATTCGGCGGCCTCGACGTAGGCCAGGTGGCGCTGGCCGAGCACGGCGGAGCGCACGAGGCGGATGTCGCCGGGCGAGGTGAGGACGACGAGGACGCACACCGCGAGGGCGTACCCGCCACCGCCGATGCCCGCGACGACGAGCGTGACGAGGAGCGCGGGCAGGGCCAGGAGCAGGTCGGCCCAGCGGCGCACGAGGGCGTCCGTCCAGCCGCCGAGGTAGCCGCCGAGCAGCCCCAGGACGTTGCCGATGGCCATCGAGCCGAGCGCGACGAGCGCCGCGCCGACGAGCGTGGAGCGGGCTCCGGCGACGCACATCTGGAGGATGTCGCGGCCGAGTTCGTCGGTGCCGAGCCAGTGCCGGCCACTCGGCATCGCGACCCCGGTGACGAGGTCCTGCTCGTCCCAGTGCGGCAGGACCCACTGACCGAGCGCCGTCATGGCGACGAGGAGGGCGAGCACGACGCCGAGGAGGACGCCGAAGGGGCGCGGCCCGGAACGCCGGGCCTTCTCCGGGTCCCGGGCGGGGGCGGCGGGCGGCGGTGTGGTGGTGGTCATGCGGCGGCCTCGTTCCCGAGGGGGGCGGTGCGGCGGCGGGCGGGGGCGGCGGGCGGGCGCAGGCGCGCGTCCAGGAAGGGGAGCAGGAGGTCGGTCAGGAGCGTGACGAGGCAGACGGTCCCGGCGACGAGGAGCGCTTCGGCCTGGACGAGCGGCAGGTCGCGGAAGGTGATGGAGGAGACGAGGAGCTGGCCGAGGCCGGGGAGGGCGAAGACCTCCTCGACCATCACGGTGCCCGCGAGCACATAGGCGAGGACGAGCGCCGCCGAGGTGACGACGGGTACGACGGTGCCGCGCAGCACGTACCGCAGGAGCGTCGTGCGCGGCACTCCCCTGGCGCGCGCGAAGACGACGTGGTCGCGGCCGAGTTCGGCGACGACGGCGGTGCGCGTGAGCTTGAGGAGTACGGCGGTCACGGCGAGCCCGAGGGCGAGCGCGGGCAGGACGAGGTGCCGGAGCCGGTCGCCGGAGCCGCCGTCCCCCGGCCCGTAGGCGGGGAACCAGCCGAGCAGGAGCGCGAAGACGTAGATGAGCACGAGCGAGCCCGCGAAGGCCGGGGTGGAGAGCGCGATGACGCCGAGGCCCTGGAGGGTGCGGTCGGTGGCGCGGCGGGCGCGGAGCCCGGAGACGATGCCGCCGGGGATGCCGAGGACGAGGGCGACGGCGAAGCCGAGTCCGACGAGCTGCGCGGTGAGGGCGAGGCGGGAGCCGATCGCCGACGAGACGCTCTCGCCGGTGCGCAGCGATTCGCCGAGGTCGAGGCGGACCGCGTCGCCGATCCAGTGCAGGTACTGCGTGACGAAGGGGTCGTCGAGGTGGTGCTTGGCGCGGACCGCCTCAAGGGCCTCGGGGGTGGCGCCGCGCGGCCCGAGGAGGGTGCGCGCGGGGTCGCCCGGGGCGAGCTGGAGGAGCGCGAAGACGGCGACGGAGAGCACGAGGAGCAGGACGAGGGTCCCCGCGACCCTGCGCACGACGTAGCGCGGGGGCAGGACGGGGGCGCGGCGCGGCGCGGGGGGTGTCGTCATCGTTCCTGTTCCCTGGCGGCCTGGCCGGAGGTCCGGGAAGCCGTGCCGGAGGGTGTTCGGGGGATGCCACCCTCCGGCACGGCGTCATGGGGCCGGCCCGCCGGGGGCCGGGAAGGTGCCGTGCCGGGAGACGTACGGGGGAGTGTGTCTCCCGGCACGGCGGGTGCCGCGCCCGGGGCGCTACGGGGGATGGAGCGCCCCGGTGCGGCGGTCTGGCGGGCGGCGGCACGGGTGCCGCGCGCGGAGTACCTGGCGAGCCACTCCTCGACGCGCCCAGCGGCGTCGAGCAGTCGCTCCGGGTCGGTGAACTCGTGGCCCTCGTACGGGTAGACGAGGAGTTCGGCGGGCGCGTTCCCCGCGGTCCTGAGGACCCGGTACAGCTCGTGGGCCTGGCCGACCGGGGTGACGCGGTCGGCGAGTCCGTGCACGAGGAGGGTCGGTGTGCCCGGCCCGCCGTGCGCGGCGACGGCGGAGGCCTCGTGGAGCGCGGCGGGGCCGGGGCCGAGGCGGTACGTGTCGTCGTAGCCGCCGCCGATGACGCTGCTGTGCCGGAAGCTGTACCAGTCGGTGGGCGCGGAGACGACGACGGCGCTCGTGAAGAGGTCGCTGCGCGCGGCGGCGAGAGCGGCGAGGTAGCCGCCGTAGCTGTGGCCGAGCACGGCGGTCGCGCCGGGGTCGGCGAGGCCGCGCGCGTGCAGGTCGCGGACGCCGGAGAGTACGTCGTCGAGGTCGGCGCCGCCGGTGTCGCCGACGACGGCGCGTGCGTGGTCGAGTCCGTAGCCGCTGCTGCCACGCGGGTTGGGGAGCAGGACGAGGTGTCCGGCGGCCGCGAGCGCGGGGCCGAGGCCGAGGACGTCGCCCGGCGCGTAACCGCTCGTCCACTGCCAGGAGGGGCCGCCGTGGAGGAGGACGGCGAGGGGCCGGGGGTCGTCCTCGCCTGGGGTGTCGAGGAGGAGGCCGTGGATCGTCCTGCCGTCGGGCGCTGTCCACTCGTGCGGCCTGGTGCGCACCCCGGCGAGCGCCGCGTCCTGCGCGTCCGCCGGGTTGAGGCGGGTGAGGGGGCGCCACCGCCAGGCGTCCGGGCCCGTGGTGGGGGCGACGACGGCCTCGGGAGGCGCGCCGGGGGCCTCGCGCACGGCGGCGACGACGCTGCCGTCGGCGCTGTACGAGAGGAAGGGCTGGTAGGCGGGCCCGGTGAGCCCTGCCTCCTCGGCGCGGTGGACGGTGACGGTGCCGTCGGGCGTGCGGGTCCCTGTGCGGGCACCGGTCCCGGCGAGGCCCGCGAAGCGCAGGGTGCCGTCGTCGGCGAGGTCGAACCAGGTGGCGTCCTCGATGCCGGGGAGCGTCGTGCCCGTACTGGCTTCGAGGTCGTCGAGGTCCAGGAGCACCGGCCGGCCGGCGACGATCGAGATGCCTTCGGCCACGACGGCGCGGCGGCGGTCGGGGCTGAGCGCGGGCGCGGCGAGCTGGCCCACGGGGGTGTGGAGGGTGCGCGCGGTGCCGGTCGCGAGGTCGAGCGCCGCGCAGCGGGCGTGGTAGTAGCCGGCGGGCAGCGGGTCGTCCGAGACGGTCGCGAGGGCGAGGTCGCCGCCGCGCCAGGCGACGTTCCACACCGTCAGTCCCGCGGGGCCGACCGGGCGCGGCTCGCCGGTGGCGAGGTCGACGCGGTACAGCGTGCGGTGCCCGGCGTCGGGTGTGTGCCGCTCGGGGTCCGGTTCGTGGGCCAGGCGTACGGGGAGGCCGAGGTGCATGCCGTCGCGCTCGGCGCCGTCCGGGGCGACGAGGAGGAGCGCCTCGGTGCCGTCGTCGGAGACGAGGAGGTCCTCGGCCTCGCCGGGGACGCGCGCGAGGACGCGGCTCGTGCCGTCCTCGGCGCGCAGGCGGATCTCCGCGGGGCCGCCTTCCGCCGGTTCGGCGAGGTGGAGCAGGTCCCGGGTGCCGGGTATCCAGCGCGGTGTGTGCCCGGGGACGCCGTCGTCGGCGCGGGTGCGGCGCCTCGGCTCCGCGTCGGCGGGGAGTACGTGGACGCGGGCGCCCTCGGGGTGGAAGGCGGAGACGGCGACGGCCCTGCCGTCCTGGCGCAGCCGTGCCTCGCCCGGCTGCACGAGCCGCGACATGGCCGCGCGGACCCGGCGCACGAGGCGGTGCGCGGGTCGCTGGGGGCCGGTGGCGGCGGGTGCGGGGGCGGGCATGGGCTTCCGTTCGGTCGAGGAGTCGGGCTGCGGTACGGGGCGGCGGGTCGGTAGGGGTCGGCGGTCGGTACGGGTCGGGGTTCGCCGTGCGGTCAGGCGGCCGCGCGCACGCGGGTCGCCCAGGGGCCGATGAAGCCGAAGGGGCCGGGTTCGAGCAGGACGTGCGCGGAGGAGAGCGCGGTGGCGGTCCTGGCCCACCACAGGGGGAGGTAGGGCAGGTCGGGTCCGGCCGTGGTGATCGCCCGCATGAGGTCCTTGCCGCGCGTTCTCGGGTCCGTGTCGGTCCTGGCGCGGTCGAGCGCGCGGTTGACGGGCGGGTTGTCGTAGTGCGCGATGTCGGTCGCGACGGCGGCGGCGTTGAGGTAGGCGTCGGCGAGTTCGGCGGGGTCGCCCGTGACGGGGAAGTACCAGAGGAACTGGAGGGGCTGCTTGCCGGAGCCGAGTTCGTCGACCCACTGCTCCAGGGTGATTTCCCTGACCTTGAGCGTCACGCCGATCTTCTTGAGCGCCCCGGCGAGTGCGAGCGCTGCCTTGCCGACCTGGGGGCCGCTCGCGGGGTAGTGCAGTTCGGTGGTGAAGCCGTGCGGCACGGAGGACTTGGCGAGTTCGGCCCGGGCGGCTTCGAGGTCGTAGGCGGGGAGTGTGATCCCTGCGTAGGCGGAGCGGACGTCGCGCGGGCTCAGGAGGGAGCCCCACATGTCGCGCGAGGGCAGCGCGGAGGCGACCTCGGCCTTGCCGTGCAGGAGCCCGGTGACCATGCCCTCGCGGTCGGTGGCGTGCGCGACGGCGCGGCGCACGTGCGGATCGTCGAAGGGGGCCTTCGTCGTGTCGAAGGCGAGGGCGACGACGGAGCGGTCGCCCGTGTAGGTGACCTCGGCGCTCGACTCCCAGGTGCGGGCCTCGTCGGGGGCCAGCTGGAGGGCGCCGTCGATCGCGCCGGACTTCATCGCGACGAGGCGGGTCCCCGCGTCCGGCACGAAGGAGAGGTCGAGGCGCTTGAGCGGGGGCCGGGCGCCCCACCAGTGCGGGTTGCGCTCCAGGCTCACGTGGTCGTCGGCGGCGAACTCGGTGATCCGGTACGGGCCCGTGCCGAGCAGGAGGGTCTTCGCGGTGCCGACGCTGCCCCGGTTGCGGCGCAGGAAGGCGCGGCTGCTGACGAGCAGTCCGCCGGGGCTCGTGTTCCAGGCGAAGGAGCCGTCGGCGGCCTGGAGACGGATCGTCACCTCGTGCGCCCCTGTGACGCGTACGTCGCGGACGCCGGCGAAGGCGTAGGCGAGCGCGTTGCCGTTGCCGGGATCGCGGATCTCCTCGATCGAGGCGAGGACGTCGTCGGGCGTGAAGGGGGTGCCGTCGGCGAAGCGGACGCCTTGGCGCAGCCGGTAGACGTACGTCCTCGGGTCGGGCTGGTGCCAGGAGGTGGCGAGGCCGGGGCCGAGTTCACCGCTGGGGCTCACCGAGAGCAGGGACTCCTGCGCGAGGCAGGCGACGGTGTAGTTGAGGACGCCGGACTCGCGGCCCACGTCGAGGCTGGAGAGCGAGGAGGGCAGCGCGAGGCGGAGCCGTTCGACGGGAACGTCCGCGCCGCGCGCGACGGGCCCGGGACCGGCGATGTCCGCTCGGCGCGGCGGGGCGCAGGCGGCCAGGAGGGGACCCGCGCCGAGCAGGGCCGCCGTGCCACCGGCGAGCCCGAGCACCCGGCGGCGGCTGAGCGCGCCCGTACCCCTCGGTTCCATGATCCCCGCCCACCTCCCGCGTGTCGTCCATTCAGACAACCCAAGTGGGCACGGACACTAGCCGAGCCCTTACGGGGCGTCAAAGCCCTGCTTATGGGTGCGGAAAGCGGAGCAAGGAGAAGCGGGAGATCGGTTGCTCCCGTTTCACGGCTTTCGCGAGGCGCAGAAGGGACACAAGGGGAGCCTTCCGGGTGATCAACCCCACACGGGTTCCGTGCGGTGAAGGTGCGGTGCCGCCGGGCACGAGGCGGCTCGGGCGGGGAATAGCTGTGATCACCGGCGGAGTTGCCGCCGGTGAAGCCTCCCGGACGACGGCGCCCCGATCCCGTACCGTCGCGCCGGGCCCGTACGTACCGACAGGGAAGGACCGGCATGGACATCGGCCGCATCGGCATCTGGAACGCACTGCTGAGCAAGGGGAACCCGATCGCGCAGGAGGCGACCGGGGAACTGGAGGAGCTGGGGTACGGGGCCGTGTGGCTCGGCGGGAACAGCAGCGTGACGGGGGCGGCCGCGCTCGTCGCCGCGACCTCCCGCATCACCGTCGCCAACGGCATCCTCAACATCTGGGAGCACACGGCGCAGGACGTCGCCGCCGAGGCGGCGGACCTCGACGAGGCGCACCCGGGCCGCTACCTCCTCGGGCTCGGCGCGAGCCACGCACCGGCCGTGAAGGGCTATCACAAGCCGTACTCGACGATGGTCGCCTACCTCGACGCGCTCGACGCGGCCCCGCGCCCCGTCCCCGCGGCGCGCCGGGTGCTCGCCGCGCTCGGCCCGAAGATGCTGAAGCTCGCGGGCACGCGCGCGGCCGGCGCCCACCCCTACCTCGTGACGCCGCAGCACACCGCCGAGGCCCGCGAGGCACTCGGCCCCGACGCGCTGCTCGCGCCCGAGGTGAAGGTGGTGCTGAGCGAGGACGCCGCGCGCGCCCGCGCGATCGGGCGCCAGATCCTGGACATGTACCTCAAGCTGCCGAACTACACGAACAACTGGCTGCGCCTCGGCTTCACCGAGGAGGACTTCCGCGCGGGCGGCAGCGACAGGCTCGTCGACGCCACGGTCGTCTGGGGCTCCCCCGAGACGGTACGGGGCAGGATCGCCGAGTACCACGAGGCGGGCGCCGACCACGTCGCCGTCCAGCTCCTCGACGGCAACCCGGGCTCGCTGCCGCGCGCCGGGTGGCGGGAGCTGGCGGGGGTCCTGGAGCTGAAGGGCTGAAGACGCGGGCCCCGGGACGGTACGGGGCGAGGCGCCCCGTACCGCTCCCCTAGACGCTCAGCCGCGCCCGAAGGTGTCGATGCCCGTACGCTCGGCGGACAGGGTCCACAGGCGGGCCGCCTGCCCGGGATCGATCGCCCAGTCCTTGACGCCGCCGCTGCCTTCGGGAGCCTCGTCCGCGGGGACGGCGACCTCGCAGTCCTCCAGGTAGAGACCGCCGAGCCCGTCGAGGAGCGGCGAGGTCGCGGCGAAGACGGTCGTGGCCGCGCCCTGCTCGGGGGTCTTGAAGACGTCGGGGTCGATCAGCTCGCCCTGCTCGTCGATCCAGCCCCTGTCGACCATCTCCTGCCGCTCCAGGTGGCGCTGGAGCGGCGTGAGGATGCCGCCGGGGTGCAGCGCGAAGGCACGTACGCCGTCCTCGGCCGCGAGGGCGTCGAGCTGGACGGCGAAGAGCACGTTGGCCGTCTTGGCCTGCCCGTACGCGTCCCACTTGTCGTAGCCCTCGCGGAAGTCGACGTCGTCCCAGCGGATGCCGGAGCGCAGGTGCCCCGTCGAGGACAGCTCGACGACGCGGGCGCCGCCGTCCGCGACGAGCGCGGGGCGCAGGAGGTTGGTGAGGGCGTAGTGGCCGAGGTGGTTCGTGCCGAACTGGGCCTCCCAGCCGGGCCCGACGCGGGTCTCGGGGCAGGCCATGATCCCCGCGTTGTTGATGAGGAGATCGATCGGGCGGCCCGAGGCGAGGAATTCCTCGGCGAAGGAGCGGACGCTGTCGAGGTCGCCGAGGTCGAGCGCGGCCACCTCGGTGCCCTTGATGTCCGCGAGCGCCTCGCGCGCCGCCTCGGGCCTGCGCGCGGGCACGAGGACGTGCGCGCCCGCACCGGCGAGGGCGCGGGTGGTCTCCAGGCCGATCCCGGAGTAGCCCCCGGTGACGAGCGCGAGCTTGCCGCTCAGGTCGATGCCGGAGAGCACCTCGCGCGCGGTGGAGTCGTGACCGAAGGGGGAACCGATGGGGTGCTGCTGGCTACGGGTCATACGGACGACGCTACGAACTGGAGCCCACTCGAAGTCAAGCGCGGCACGCGGCGCCATCCCCTGGCGAGGGCTCCTCGCCCCACGGGGATGCCTGTTCCCCCTTCGGTGGGCGACGTGTTCCCTCCCGCGTCCCGGCCGTCCCCCATGTGGAGCAATCCCCCGCGCGGACGCCCGCGCAGGGGATCACGGCACCGGGAGAGGGCGACCCGGGCCCCGCTCCCGAGTCGGCCCGGGCAGGTGCCGCGCTCCTGAGGGCGCCCGGGGCGGGCGCCGCGCGGCCGGGGCCGCTTACGGCACGTAATTGAACTCGTCCGGGTCCGGTCCCGTGCGCTCGTCGCGGTTGAGCGCCGTGATCTCGGACATGTCGCCCTCGGTCAGCGCGAAGTCGAAGAGCGCGAAGTTCTCCTCGACGCGTGAGCGCGTGACGGACTTCGGGAAGATGATGTCGCCGCGCTGGATGTGCCAGCGCAGCGTCACCTGCGCGGGCGACTTGCCGAGACGGTTCGCGATGCTCTCGATGACCGGGTCCTTGAGGACGAGGCCCTGGGCGATCGGGGACCATGCCTCGGTCGCGATGTCGTGCTCGGCGCCGAAGGCGCGCGCGGCCTCCTGGGTGAGGTACGGGTGCACCTCGATCTGGTTGA
Organism: Streptomyces sp. P6-2-1; assembly: GCF_050613165.1. Taxonomy (NCBI): domain Bacteria; kingdom Bacillati; phylum Actinomycetota; class Actinomycetes; order Kitasatosporales; family Streptomycetaceae; genus Streptomyces; species Streptomyces sp. P6-2-1. The sequence continues at coordinate 356,215 of NZ_CP192513.1, forward strand.
CGGCGGGGACCACCTCCGTCTCCCCCAGGAGGCGCCGCAGGTGGTGCGGCTGGAAGTTCGACACGCCGATCGCCTTGGTGCGCCCGGAGCGGTAGATCTCCTCCAGCGCCTTCCAGGTCTCGACGAAGTCGCCGACCTTCGGCAGCGGCCAGTGGATCAGGAAGAGGTCGAGATAGCCGATGTCGAGATCGGCGAGGGTCTGGTCGAAGGCGGCGAGCGCGTCGTCATGCGCGTGGAAGCCGTTGTTGAGCTTGCTCGTCACGAACAGCTCGGCACGGTCGATCCCGGACTCGCGGACCGCCTGACCGACCTCCTTCTCGTTGCCGTACATTTCGGCGGTGTCGATGTGCCGGTAGCCGACGTCGAGGGCGCTGAGCGTCGCCTCCTTGGTCTTCTCCGGCGGGACCTGGAAGACCCCGAAGCCGAGCTGGGGGATCTCCACGCCGTTGTTGAGGGTGATGTTCGGTACTGCGGGCACGTGCCTCTCCTCGGTAGGTCGGCGGGGGCGGGAGCCGTACGGGCCGCACGGGGCCGAGGTGCTCCACCGCCACGAGGGTTCGCCTCCCCGTTTTCCGGGGCAGGAAAACACCTTTCGCCCCGTTTCGACATGATGTACGCGGCCGGTCACCCGCCGTACGGCGAGGGCGCCGCACCGGGCGGGTGCGGCGTCCGCCACGGGACCTCGTGCCCCCCGTACGCCTCTCGCACACCCCCCGCCGCAAGCCCTTCCGCCACCACCCCGCGCGTGGATCAGCCCTTCTCGCGGGCCCTGCGGAAGCGATCGCGCCCCTCGGCGAGGTCGACGAGCGGCTCCGGGTACCCCTCGCGCTCCTCGGGCGGGCGCTTCCACGGCTCGTGCGCCGCGCGTCCCCCGATGCCGCGCAGCTCGGGGACCCAGCGGCGTACGTAGTCGGCATCGGGGTCGTACGTGCGGGCCTGCGTGAGCGGGTTGAGGACGCGCCCCGGGCGGGTGTCGGTACCGGTCCCCGCGACCCACTGCCAGTTCAGCTGGTTGTTCGCGAGGTCGCCGTCGACGAGGAGGCCGAGGAAGTGCGCGGCGCCGAGCCGCCAGTCGAGATAGAGGGTCTTGGTGAGGAAGCTCGCGGCGAGGAGCCTGCCCCTGTTGTGCATCCAGCCCTCGTGCGCGAGCTGGCGCATCGCGGCGTCGACCACGGGGTAGCCGGTGCGGCCCTCGCGCCAGGCGGCGGCCTCGCGCGCGGCGGTGCGCCCGGTGCGCCAGCGGTCGCCGCGCGGGCGGTAGTCCTCGTGGGCGGCGGCGGGGCGCGCGGCGAGTACCTGGTGGTGGAAATCGCGCCAGCACAGCTGGCGCACGAAGGCGTCGGCCCCGGCCCCTCCTGCCGCGCGTGCCCTGTGCACGCACTCGGCGGCCGAGAGCGCGCCGAAGTGGAGGTACGGGGAGAGCCGCGAGGTGCCGTCGCCCGCGAGGTCGTCGTGCAGGTCCTCGTACCGGCCGATGCCGTCGCGGCACCAGGAACCGAGCCGTGCGCGGCCCGCGCGCTCACCCCCCTTCGCGAGCCCCGGCGAGATCCCGGCGACGTCCGCGCGGCGGGGGACCTCGTCGGAGCCGACGTCCGGGGGGACGGCGATCCGCCGGGGCGCGCCGAGGGGCTCGCGCAGGTGCCGCGCCGACCACTGGCGGCTGTACGGGGTGAAGACGGCGAAGTGGTCCTTGCCGCCAGGCACCACGTCACCGGGCGGCAGGGCCGTGATCACCGCCTCGTGCTCGACGAGTTCCGCGCCCGCCTCGTCGAGCGCAGCGCGCAGCCGCTCCGCGCGGCTCCTCGCGTACGCGCTGACCCCGGCCGCCACGTGCACGCGTCCCGCGCCCGTCGCCCCGACGAGTTCGCGCACGACCCGTACGGGATCGCCCGCGCGCACCACGAGCCGCCCGCCGCGCTCGCGCAGCCCCGCGTCGAGGTCGCCGAGGCAGTCGGCGAGGAAGGCCGCGCGGTTCGGGGCGGTGAATCCGGCCTTCTCGACACCGGGATCGCGGACGAAGAGCGGCACCACCTCGTCCGCCTCGCGCACGGCGGCGCGCAGCGGCGGGTGATCGTGCAGGCGCAGGTCGGAGGTGTAGAGAACGATCGATGCCTTCACGGCGGGCTCCGCTGGGGGACGTACGGGAGGGACTACCGCGATGATCGCCGGACGGGGAGCGTGCGACGCGCTCCCCACGCGGGAACACGGGCGCCGAACACCCGCGCGAAGCAGCCGCGTTCGGAGTGACGCCCGTACGGGCGAGGGCAACTCCCGCGCACGGCGCGGAGGGTACCGCGCCCCGCAAGGGACGGGGCGCACTCCGGTCAAGCGCTTCCGCTCCCTTGACGTGAACACGTGACTCGGTATGGTCTAGTCCAAGTGGCCCAGACCATTGGGAACTCCGGTACACCCGTGCCGTGTTCACCGGTCGCGGCCAGAAACCTTCGCGCCTCTTGCACCCCCACCCTGAGAGGCCCGCCCGCCCGGCACGGCGCCCCACCTCGCCGCACCGGCCCCGGGCAGACCGACCGCAGTGAAGGAGAACTCATGCACGCCAAGAGGAAGTTCGCCATCGGAGCAGGCGCCGTCCTGGCCCCCGCCCTCGCCCTGACCCTCGGCGCGAGCACCGCGAGCGCCCACGGGTACATCAGCGACCCGCCCAGCCGGCAGGCGCAGTGTGCCGCGGGCACCGTCTCCTGTGGTGAGATCCAGTACGAGCCGCAGAGCGTCGAAGGACCCAAGGGCCTGACGAGTTGCAGCGGCGGCAACTCCCGCTTCGCCGAACTCGACGACGACTCCAAGGGCTGGGTGGCCACCCCGGTCAACTCCACGACCCAGTTCAGCTGGAAGCTCACCGCGCAGCACTCCACGAGCACCTGGCAGTACTTCGTCGGCGACCAGAAGATAGCCGAGTTCGACGACAACGGCGCCAAGCCGGGCGCCACCGTGACCCACACCGTCGACTTCGGCAACCTGAAGGGCAAGCAGAAGGTCCTCGCGGTGTGGAACATCGCGGACACCACCAACGCCTTCTACAACTGCATCGACGTCACGGTGCAGTAGCCCCGCAGTCCGTGCGGCGGGCGGTGCGCCGGCCGCACGGGCACGTCCGCGAGGCGCGAGCCACGGGAGCGGGCCCCACCCCGGCCCGTGGTGCCTCCACAGCCCCACCCCTTCCCCCCACACCGGCGGGCCGCCGCCCCCTCCTCGCGGCGGCCCGCCCGCACGAATGGAGCCCCCCGTGCGCGCACGACTGCTCGCTCTCCTCTCGGCGACCGCTTCGGCCGCCGCCCTCACCACCCTCGCCTTCGGCGGCACCACCGCGGCGGCGAGCCCGCACACCTCGGAGGCGGGCCAGGCCGCGGCCTTCGTGGTGAGTCAGTCCCAGTTCGACGAGATGTTCCCCGGCCGCAACTCCTTCTACACGTACGAGGGACTGACGGCCGCGCTCGACGCCTACCCCGGCTTCACCGGGACCGGCAGCGACACGACACGCAAGCAGGAGGCCGCCGCCTTCCTCGCCAACGTGAGCCACGAGACCGGCGGACTCGTCTACGTCGTGGAGCAGAACACCGCCAACTACCCGAACTACTGCGACTCTTCGCAGCCCTACGGCTGCCCGGCCGGGACCGACCAGTACTACGGGCGCGGCCCCATCCAGCTCAGCTGGAACTTCAACTACAAGGCGGCGGGCGACGCGCTCGGCATCGACCTCCTCAACAATCCCTCCCTCGTGGAGAAGGACGCGGCCGTCGCCTGGAAGACCGGCCTGTGGTACTGGAACACCCAGAACGGGCCCGGGACCATGACGCCGCACGACGCGATCGTCAACGGGAACGGCTTCGGCGAGACGATCCGCAGCATCAACGGCAGCCTGGAGTGCGACGGCAAGAACCCGACGCAGGTGCAGAGCCGCATCGACAACTACACGCACTTCGCGCAGATCCTGGGCGTCGACCCGGGCGCGAACCTGAGCTGCTGAGCGGGTCGTCCCGCAGGCGTACGAGGGGAGGGGCGGTCCGCGCGCTTCGCGGGCCGCCCCTCCCCCGCGTCCCCCGCACGCCGGGCGGCGAGTCCCGGTGGACGCCGGGAGGAACCGGGGTCAGGAAGGCCCGGCACCCGCGCTGACCGTCGTCACCGTGAACGTGTCACCGCACACGCGGAAGTTCCCCGCACGCGTCGTCATCGCCTCGCGCGAACCGGGCGGATAGACCCGCAGGAGTTCGCCCTTGGCCCGGCAGGGCCCGCCGACGCCCCCGTTGAGCGTGTGCACCTCGCTGTGCGCCTTGGCACCCGGCGCGAGCCTGACGCCGCCGCCCGCGCCGCCCTCGCGTGTCGCGGGCGCGCCGATCTGCGCCCCGTCACCCGCGAGATGGGAGACCCCCGGGTAGCCGCTGAGCACACACGTACGGCCCGAGGTGTTCGTGAAGACGAGCGCGTAGTGGATGTTGCCCGCACCCACGTCGCCGCGCCCGAGGACGAGCCGCATCCCCGCGGAGGTGCAGCGCGGGGTGCCGCTGTCCTTCGGCGCGGACGTCGCGGGCGCGCTCGCCGAAGCGCTCGGCACGGCGCTCGGCGGCGTACCGGGCGAGCTGTCGCGCCCACCGCCCGGTGAGTGGTCCCGCGACTCGCCGGGCGAGGTGCTCTGCGGGGCCGGGGTGCCGGGCCGCTCCGAGCCCGTGCCCGGCGGGCTCGCCGCCTCGCCCGTGGGCGCGGCCGAGGAGTCCGAGGCCGGGCGGGCCTCGTTCCCGCCGCCGTCCCCGCCGGAGCAGGCGGTGAGCGCGGCCGCCGTCAGAAGGCAGAGCAGGGCGCCGCGCACGGGGCCGCGCCCCGCGCCGTTCCGTCCCCGCCGCCCGTTCATGCGTGTACCCGTCACGTTCCCCATGAGGCCCGTCTTCCCGCCCCGGGGCACCCTGAACCCGCCGGACGCCGGTCGTACGGGCGTACGCGGGCGGCTCGGGACCGTCGGGGGCGGCGCGCGGGGCGTGCGCGCCACCCCCGACGGCGGGGCAGCCACCCGGGCCGGGTCAGTCGCGGGTGGCGGTGCCCGCGGCCGTGGTGTGCGTGTAGTAGACGGACTTCTGCTGGCGGGAGCGGTGCACGAGGCCCTTGGCGACGAGCGCTTCGAGTGTGGTGCGTACGACGTTGCCCTTGAGTTCGCGCTCCGGGTGCTCCTCGCGGAGGGTCGCCGAGACCTCGGCGGCGGAGCGGGGCTCACCGTGCGCGGCGAGCTGCCGGGAGATCAGCTCGCGGAGCGTGAGGCGCTCGGCGGGGGTGGCACCGGCGGACGTGGTGGCGGGCTTCGCCGTGGTCTTGGCGGCGGGCCTGGCGGGGGCCTTGTCCTTGGCCGAGGACTTCGGGGCGGCCTTGGACGCCGGCTTGGCCGCGGGCCTGGTCGCCGGTTTGGTGGCGGGCTTGGTCCTGGCCGCGGGCTTCGACGAGGTGCGCGCGGACGCTTTCTCCGCCGCGGGGGCCGGCTCGGGGGCCGGGGCGGGGACGGGGGCCGGGGCGGGCTCAGGAGCCGTGGTGGCGCTCGTGGGACCCTGCGCGGGTGTCGCGGTGCGGGCGCGCGGCACCTTCGCGGGCTCGGCGGCGGGCGCCGGGGCGGGGTCGGGTGCGGTGGGGGCAGGTGCGGCGGCGCCGCCGAGGGCCTGCTGCACCCCCGTCAGCATCCCCTGCTCGTGGGCGAGGATGTCGAGCCGCTCGCGCAGCGCGTCGATCTCCTCGGCGATCCTCGCCTGTTCCTCGGTGTTGGCGTGCAGGTCCGCTGCGACCTTCGCCTCGTACTGGGCTTTGAGGTTCTGCACCTCGGTGGAGTCCTGGGTCACGGACGACTCACTTCCTGGACGTGGTGGTGGTCCCCGGCCGGGGGGCCGGAGTGGTGTCTGCCGCGTCCGGTGGCACCCCGTCGGATGCCGCCCGCGACGGGACGCGCTTCGAGAGCATCCGCCTGCGGGGCCGGGCCAGTTCGGGAACGGGGAGGGGACGCGGTGGGCCCGAGGGTACCGCCGTCGGGGCCCGTTCGGGGCCCCGCCAGGGGAAGTGCACTCTCCCGTGGCAGAACGTACGAGAGAGGCGTCGCGCGCGACGGGGAACGGGCCGCCGCGCCGGGCCCGGCCCGGAGCGGCGGCGTGGTGGTGCGGGTGGCTCAGCGCGGGAACCAGCTGTACTGGTCGCCGCCGACCCACAGCACCTTGTCGGGGTCGTCGAGGTCCTCCGCGGTGAGGCCGAGAGCGAGGGCGACCGCCACCACCTCCTTCACGCTGGTGGCCTCGCCGACCACCTGCCCGTCCGCCTCGACAATGCGGAACGGCGGGTTGGCCGGCTGGGGCGCGAGGACCACGAGACGGGGCATCATCGAGCGGGGACTGTCTCTCTCTGTCATGCCTGACGCGTTCCACCGCCCCGCGCCCGCCACACGTACGACCGCGGCGGCTACGTCCCTCCGAGCGGCAGCCGGGGCCGAACGGGCTGTCAACTGTCGCCCGAACGGCTTATTTTGGCTTCGCGGCCGACTATCCGTACGATCCCACGATGATCTTGACGAAATACCGGGCGGCGGCCGCCGGTGGGGCGCTCGCCGTCGCGCTGGCCCTGCTGCCGGGGGCAACGGCCCAGGCCGCGGACGAGCCCGATGCCGCCAAGGCGCCGCCCCAGGTGGAGCTGGTCCTCGACGTCAGCGGCTCGATGCGGGCGAAGGACATCGACGGCGCCTCGCGGATGTCGGCGGCGAAGCAGTCCTTCAACGAGGTGCTCGACGCGGTTCCCGAGGACGTCGAACTCGGCATCCGCACCCTCGGCGCCGACTACCCGGGCGAGGACCGCGAGACGGGCTGCAAGGACACCCGGCAGCTCTACCCGGTCGGCCACCCGGACCGTACCGAGGCGAAGGCCGCCGTGGCGACGCTCTCCCCCACGGGCTGGACGCCGATCGGGCCCGCGCTGCTCGGCGCCGCCGACGACCTGAAGAACGGCGAGGCGAGCAAGCGGATCGTCCTGATCACGGACGGCGAGGACACCTGCCAGCGCGACCCCTGCGAGGTGGCGCGCGAGATCGCGGCGAAGGGCGTGCACCTCGTCGTGGACACGCTGGGCCTGGTGCCCGACGCGAAGACGCGCAACCAGCTCAGCTGCATCGCCGAGGCGACGGGCGGCACGTACACGACGGTCCGGCACACCAAGGAACTCTCCGGTCGCGTCAAGCAGTTGGTGGACCGTGCGGCCGATCCCGTGGTGACGCCCGCCGCGGTGTCGGGTGCCGCCGAGTGCGCGAAGGCGCCCGAGCTGAAGACGGGTCTGTACAGCGACCGCGCGAAGGTCGGCGAGCACCGCTGGTACCGCGTCGAGCTGCTGCCCGGCAAGGAGCTGCGGGCGGCCGTGACGGTCTCGGCGGACCGCGCGGTGGCGCCGGACAGTGGTGTCCTGCTGCGCGCGGTGACCCTGCACGGGCGCGAGATCGTACGGGGCGAGGCCACGGGCACGGGGCGCACCGACGCGCTCTCGACGGGCCTGCGCTACCCGAAGCCGGATGTCGACGACGACGCGGACAAGGCGGCGGCAGAGACGGTGTGCCTCCAGGTGGCGCACTCCTTCACCGACCAGGGCGCGAGCACGGCGAAGGCCCCCGGCCTGCCGCTGGAGCTGACGGTCGATGTGGTGGGCGGTCCTGCGAACGGCTCGGACGTGGCCTCCTTCGGGCTGGGGCACGGCTGGTGGCTGCTCGGGCTGCTCGCGGTGGTGGGTCTGCTGACCGGACTGGTGTGGGGCTTCGTCTCGCGCTGGCGCGTCACGGTGTGGAGGAGCAACTGATGCGTACGCACAGGAAACCGGGCGCCCTCGCGCGCCGCGCGGGGGCCGTGCTCGCCGCGCTGTGCCTCGCGCTCGGCCCGGCGGCGGCCGCACGGGCCGACGACGGGGACGACAAGGGGGCGGCGCCGACCGAGGCGGGCACCTCCTTCCGTACCGCGACGGCGCTCGACGTGGGGCAGCGGGGCACGGCGCACGCCTCGACGGGTGACTACCTGTACTGGGTGTACCCCGGTGACGCCGGGCGTTCGGCGACGGTGAAGGCGGAGGTGAAGCTCCCCGCCGCGAACGCCAGGCACGGCGCGCAGACGTGGCAGGTCGACGTCTACGACGGGCTGCGGCGCAGGCAGGCGTGCCGCTACGGCGCGCAGACCCGTACGGTGGCGTCCGAGACCACGACGGTGCGGCTCTCCTGCACGCTGCGCACGGTCCGCGCCTGGGCGGAGCCGTGGGCGAACGACCCGCTCCCCGGGGCCTATTACGTGCGCCTGACGGTGCTCGACGCGCCCGCGCAGGACATGGGCCTGCCGGTCGACGCGGCCGTGCAGGTGTCCACGGTGGACAAGGGCGGCGCCGCGGCCGTGGGCGGCAAGCTGGCGAAGCCGCTCCTGCCCGCGGCCGCGCCGCAGGCGCCGGAGCCGGAGGACGGCTGGTCGTCGGGCCGCTGGAACGACCGCTGGTGGTGGACGGGCGGCGGCGCCGTCCTCGGCGCGCTGTGCGGCATCGGCGGGTACGTCCTGACGCGGGGCCGCGGCAGGCCGCGGGGGCTGCCCCCGCAGGTCTGAGCGGCGGCGCGGGCCGTACGCCGTACGCGAAGGGGCCCGGCACCGGGGAAGGTGCCGGGCCCCTTCGCGTGGAGGGGGGTGCTCAGTCGCCCGCGAGGACGGCGAGCACTCCGCACAGCAGGCTGACGACGGCCGCGGCCATGCCGAGCACGGCGGTGGCCACGCAGCGACGGCGCAGTCGCTCGTAGCGCGCGGTGTACTCGGCGCGCAGGCTCACCGAGCGGGCGGCGACGCGGCGCAGCATCTCCTTGGAGTCGTCGAGCCGGTCGGCGGTGTAGGCGCGCTCGATGTCCTCGCGCTGCGCGGTCGTGAGCCAGGGCAGGTGCTCGGTGAAGCACCGTGCCCGCCGCCTGGCCTCGGCCACCTCGGCGTTCCACAGCAGGTACCCCTCCAGCTGGACGAGTCCGCGCGCGCTGTCGGGGGTGGGCTGCTCCACGTACGGCTCCTTGCTGTCTGCGTCAGGGGACTGCGGGTGTCACGGGGCCGCGGGCGGCGGGGCGGCGGGGGCCCCGCCGGTCACTCGCCGCGGTGGTCGCGCTCGCCGGGAGCGATGGTCGCGGATTCGTGCGGGGCGTTGATGGTCTGGTCCATCGCGTTGATCGCCGGGTGGTGCAGTTCGAAGGCCGGGGACTCGCTGCGGATACGGGGCAGGGCGTCGAAGTTGTGCCGCGGCGGCGGGCAGGAGGTGGCCCACTCCAGGGAGCGGCCGAAGCCCCAGGGGTCGTCGACCTCGACCTTCTTGCCGTACTTGGCGGTCTTCCAGACGTTGTAGAAGAACGGCAGGAGCGAGAGGCCGAGGAGGAAGGAGCTGATGGTGGACGTGGTGTTGAGCCACGTGAAGCCGTCGGCGGCCAGGTAGTCGGCGTAGCGGCGCGGCATGCCCTCGGCGCCCAGCCAGTGCTGGACGAGGAAGGTGCCGTGGAAGCCGACGAAGAGGGTCCAGAAGGTGATCTTCCCGAGCCGTTCGTCGAGCATCTTGCCGGTGAACTTCGGCCACCAGAAGTGGAATCCGGCGAACATCGCGAAGACGACGGTGCCGAAGACGACGTAGTGGAAGTGCGCGACGACGAAGTACGAGTCCGAGACGTGGAAGTCGAGCGGGGGCGCGGCGAGGATGACCCCCGTGAGCCCGCCGAAGAGGAAGGTCACGAGGAAGCCGACGGCCCACAGCATCGGTGTCTCGAAGGACAGGGACCCCTTCCACATGGTCCCGATCCAGTTGAAGAACTTCACGCCCGTCGGCACGGCGATGAGGAAGGTCATGAACGAGAAGAAGGGCAGCAGTACGCCGCCCGTCACGTACATGTGGTGCGCCCAGACGGTGATGGAGAGACCGGCGATGGCGATCGTCGCGCCGATGAGGCCCACGTAACCGAAGACGGGCTTGCGGGAGAAGACCGGGAAGATCTCCGTCACGATGCCGAAGAACGGCAGCGCGATGATGTACACCTCGGGGTGCCCGAAGAACCAGAAGAGGTGCTGCCACAGGAGCGCGCCGCCGTTGGCCGGGTCGAAGACGTGCGCGCCGAACTTGCGGTCCGCCTCCAGGCACAGGAGCGCGGCGGCGAGGCAGGGGAAGGCGAAGAGCACGAGCACCGAGGTGAGCAGCACGTTCCACACGAAGATCGGCATGCGGAAGGCCGTCATGCCGGGGGCGCGCATGCACAGGATCGTGGTGATGAAGTTGACGGCGCCGAGGATCGTGCCGAAGCCCTGGAGGGTGAGGCCCATGATCCACAGGTCGGGCCCCAGGCCCGTCGAGTGGACGGAGTCGGTGAGCGGCGAATAGGCGAACCACCCGAAGTCCGCGGCGCCTTGGGGGGTGAGGAAGCCGCTGACCACGATGAGCGAGCCGAAGAGGAACAGCCAGTACGAGAACATGTTCAGCCGCGGGAACGCGACGTCGGGCGAGCCGATCTGGAGCGGCATGATCCAGTTGGCGAAGCCGATGAAGAGCGGTGTCGCGAACATCAGCAGCATGATCGTGCCGTGCATCGTGAACGCCTGGTTGAACTGCTCGGGCGAGACGATCTGGAGGCCGGGCCGCGCGAGTTCGGCGCGCATGACGAGGGCGAGGACGCCGCCGAGGCAGAAGAACGCGAAGGAGGTGACCAGGTAGGAGGTACCGATCATCTTGTGGTCGGTGCTGGTGATCCAGCGGATCACCCAGCCCCCTGGATACCTCCGCCGTACGGGTTCGGGGGGCGTCGGGGGACGGGAGTCCACCAGGGTGTCTGCCGAGCTCACTCGGTCTCCATTCGTCATTCGTCAAGCGGCGGGCGAGAGTTCTCGCCTGCGCCCGTATGGCGACGGAAGAGTACGAACGACACGCGGCGTGCGAGTGCCAGGCCGGGCGGGCACCGCCCGATCGGCGCAGCCCGGTGCACTCCGATGGCCGAGCGGGGGGCTCAGACGGTGACGGGCCGTCCCACGAGAGAGAAGTCATGGCGCACGGGGTGTCCGTCCCGTACCGCGACGCGGGCGACGGCGGAGAGCCGCGCCGGCGCGGAGGCGATGACGACGACGGTCTGCTCGGCGAGTCCGCCGGCGGCGTAGGCGCCGTCGGCGTCGGTGGTGGCGCGCAGGAGTTCCCTGCCGTGCGTGCCCGTGACGGTGATGACGACATCGCGCAGCGGGTGGCCCGCGGGGTCGGTGACGCGCCCGGTGAGCTGGGGCAGCGGGAAGCGGCTCGTGGGGTGGCGCGGGGGCAGGGCGGCGGGCTGCCGCGTCTCCAGGGCGGGGTCTTCGACGGGCGGCTCGGGCACGGTGGGCTCCGTCGCGCCGGGGGCGGCGGCGCGGCGGGCGCGGAGGGCGCCGATGCCGTGCAGGACGAAGGCGGCGGCGACCCAGGCGAGCAGGACGAGGACGTGCGGGACGACGTCCTTGCCGCCGAAGTAGAAGAGTCCGCGCAGGGCTTCGATGAGGTTGCCCATCGGCATGACCGGGTGGAGGGCGCGGAAGAACCCCGGGACCATCTGCACCGGGATGGCGCCGCCGCTGGAGGGCATGCTGAGCAGCACGAACAGACCCATCGCGACCCCGGGCAGGTACTGCTTGACGAAGGGCACGAGACCGAGCGCGGTCTGCGAGACGGCCTGGGACATGAGGAAGAGGAAGAGGATCGCGAGCGGGTCGTTCGGGATGACGTTCATCCAGCGGGCGACGCCGTAGGCGACGAGGGCAAGGACGGCTCCGGCGACGGCGAGGACGAGGATCTTGTCGCGGCGCCCGAAGTTCGTGGCCCGCAGCAGCATCATGACCATGACGTAGGCGGGGATGGTGCAGGAGAGGACGACGTAGAAGAGCCCGGTGCCCATGCCGTCACCGGCGGCGGTGGGGGCGACCTCGGTGATCTTGAGCGCGGGCCGCCCCGCGGCCGGGTGGCTGCCGCCGCTGTCCTGGGCGACGGCGGTGAAGGTCTTCTGGAGGACGGATTCGAGCGAGTAGCCGTCTGCCTTGGCGGTGAAGAGTTCGGGGGCGCCGGGGCCGGGGACGTATCCGGCGACGGCCTCGCGGCCGGTGACGGCGGCGCGGGCGGCGTCCGCGTCGTGCACGGGTACGAGGTCGAAGCCACCGGGGGCGGCGTGGTCCAGCGCGTGCTGGAGGGGCGCGGCGGTGGCGGCCGGGACGGCGACCTTGACGTGGTGCGGGACCGGGTTGTGGAAGGGCAGGAGGTAGCAGACGAGGAACCCGGTGAACATGAACGCGGGGAACCAGAGAGTGCGGACGAGGGTGAGCGCGGCCTCGCGCGAGCGCGAGGAGCCCTTCTCGCGCGCGTCCGTGCCCTCGCTCGCGCTCGCGTCCGAAGCCGCGTCCGAAGCCGCAGCCGCAGCCGCAGCCGCAGCCGCAGCGGGTGCCGTACCGGGTGCCGATCGCACCATGAGGTGCCTTCGCCTCCTTGCCGATATATGTGCGTAAACCAATATTTAGAGACGCTAACAGTAATGTGCAGTCGTGCAAAAATTCATTCGTGCAAGTTCTGGCACAGAGAGGGCAAAATCATGGGCAAAGCCCCCGGACGGCGGCGGGCGGACGCGGTGAGGACGACGATGCCCGAGCACAGCGCACACGAGGACGAGCCCGACGCGCCCGTCGAGCCCGACGACGCGGACGAGGGGGGCGGGCTGCGGGCGCGCAAGAAACTCCGGACGCGGCGGGAGCTGCGCCGCGCGGCGACGCGCCTGTACGCGGAGCGCGGGGCCGCGCAGGTCACGGTGCAGGACATCTGCGCGGAGGTCGGCATCTCGCCGCGCACCTTCTTCAACTACTTCGAGAGCAAGGACGACGCGGTCTTCGGGCTCGACCACCGCCTGCGGCAGCGCGTCGTCGCCGACCTGCTCGCCCGCCCCGCGGAGCAGGCCCCGCTGCCCGCCCTGCGCGAGGCGATCCTCACGGCCGTGCCCGCGGTCGTGGCCCCGGACACGGAGTTCACGCGGCGGCGGGCGCTGCTGCGCGCGGAGCCGGAGCTGCTCGACCGGCCGCTGCGCAACAACCGCCGGATGGAGGAGGCGGTGACGGCCGCGCTCGCGAGCCGAACGGGGGCGGCTCCCGGCGACCTCTACCCGCACCTCGTGGCGGCGACGGCGCTCGCCGCGATGCGCGCCGCGCTGCGCAGCTGGGAGCCGCACAGCGGCGCGGAGGGGCTCACGGCCGCTCTGGAGCGGGCGTTCGGGCTGCTCGCCGCGGGGCTCCCCGTACCGTCCGCGGTACCCGCGCCGGGCCGGGCGGAGTGAGCACGGCGGGGCGGCGCGCGCGTACGGCGTCACCCCGCAGCGCCGGTATCCGCTCCGTCAGGGGCTTCGGACGGGTGGCGGCCCGCTCCCAGGGCGCAGGGCCCGGGGACGTGGGCCAGGCCCCCGGCCGCGCGCTGCCGGGCGCAGGCGGGGCCCGGCCGCTCGTGGACACGGCGGAGGCCGCCCGGCAGGGAGCCGCCTCGTGGAGGTCCGCGCAGCGCCGCCCACCTCCTGGCACGCCTCCCGACGCACTGCTCGGACGGGGTACCGGCCTTGACGACGTGCCTGCGGAGCCGGGGGCGGGACCCGCCCCTCACGTCCGGATGATCCGGCCCGTCAGCCGTTCAGGTCGCAGCGTGAACCACGTCGTGCGGTCGCGGCCGGCCCAGGCGCCCGACCAGGCGGCGCGTTCCAGGGCCTTCGCGCGGGCAGGGTCGGTGACGTGGCGCAGGACACCGATCGCGAGGACCGACCACCCGGCGCTCAGCGCCTCGTCGACGCGGTCCACCTCGAAGGCCACCGTCCCGCCCGCCACACCGGCGAGCGGCCCCCGCGCCGTCGAGCGCAGCGTCAGCTCACCGTCCACCACCGTGTAGTTGAGCGGCAGGATGACCGGGCCCGTCGCCTCCGTCGTGAACCCGATACGCCCCACGCCGTGCGCGCCGATCCTGCGGCGGCACTCGGCCTCGTCCATCTCCTCCAGGACCGGCTCGGACGCGGCGCGCCCGCGCCCGTCCGGGTATCCGGCCGCCGTCCCGCGCAACTCGGCCAGGCTCACCCCGAGGGCGTTGGCGATCCGCAGCAGCACCGCGGTGCCGGGCGCCGCGTTCTCCTCCTCGATGTACCGCAGGTACGAGGGATCGGCACCGACCGCGTGCGCGAGTTCGGCCCTGCTCAGCCCGGCCTGCGTCCTGCTGTGCGCGATGCGCCGGCCCACGTCGCTGCCCGGACCGCCCCCGGGGGCGGTGAACTGCGATACCGGAGTCATGACTCGTGCCTTCCTGGGCCGGGGCGGGACCCGTGGGCTTGCCCCAAGGCGGCGGGATTCAGCCGTCGGTGCGTTCCGCGAGCGTGAAGAGCGCCCCCGCCGGATCACGCAGCACGGCCTCGCGGAACTCGGGCCCGTCGTGCCGCTCGACGAGCGCACCCGAGTGCCGTGCGACAGCGGCGACCGCCGCGTCGAGGTCCGCCACCGGGAAGTGCACCCGCCACATGGGGCGTACGAGGGGATCGGGCGCCGCCTCGACGGCGCCCGAGCTGATGCGGGCGAGCTGGTTGTCCCCGTCCCGCACGACGACCGCGTCGCCCTCGTACCGCACCTCGGGCGCCCCCGGGATCTCCGCGCCCCAGCCGAGCACCTCGCCGTAGAAGATCGCCGCCTCGAAGGCGTCGCGGGTGCGCAGCTCGACCCACGCGAGCCTGCTGCGCCTGCCGATACGGCCGGGTGTGCCGTCGTCCTGCCAGACGCCGAAGACGGCGCCGTCGCGGTCGGCGGCGAGCGCCGCGCGCCCGCGCGGCAGTCGCAGCGGGCCGATCGCCACGGTGCCGCTGCGCTCGCGGACGCGGGCGACGGTGTCGTCGATGGCGGCGACGGCGAAGAAGGGAATCCAGGCGACGGCGATCTGATACGTCGAAGCGACGGCCCCGAGCACCGCGATCGTCACGCCGTCGGCGTCCTCCGCCATGCAGAACTCGTCGCCGAGCGCGTTGCCCCGGAAGTTCCAGCCCATCACCGAGCCGTAGAAGCGCTGCGACTCGCCGAGGTCGTGGGTCATGAGGTTCACCGCGCCCCGGGAGCCGAGTGCGCGCTCCTCGTGGCGCTGCTTCGCGGGGCTGTCCGCCGTCACCTGGGGCCGCCTTCCTGTGGTGCCTGGGGGCTCTGGTACCCGAATGCGTGCCGTCCGCGCGCGGGCGGGCTCGTTCATCTTGGGCCGGGGCGGGGCCCGCCGCATCCGGGGACATGCCGGGGGTTCACCCCCACGCGCGGTGCGCCGTAACCCTGATCGACGGACGCACGTTCACGACGTTGACCCATGACCGCTACAGAACGGAGCGCACAATGGCCAAGCGTCGCCAGCAGAAGGGCCGCAAGCACCGCCAGGTGAACCGGACGCCGCGTCCGGTCACCCGCACGGGTGCCGCCAGGCCCAAGGCAGCGGCCGGAGGCCCCGAGCGCCCACGTCCGGCCGGCACCCCCACGACGGCCCCCGGCCCGGCCCCCGCCCCCGCCACGCACGCGAGCCCCGCAGCGCCCGAGCACCCCGCTGCGCGCGAGACCCCCGTCCCCGGCAAGCGCCCGGCGCCGCGGGTGGAGGTCGGGGACCTCTTCGCCCCCGCGGCCGCCGGAGGACTCGGCCGCAGCGCGGCCCGCACCTTCGCGCAGCTCAAGGAGGGCGGCACGGCAGGGCTCGCGCTCGACGAGCTGGCCGCTCGCGCGGGCTTCCAGCCCAACACCGTGGGCAAGCACCTGAGCGGCCTCGCGGATCGCGGCGTCGCGGAACAGCGCGGCGAACGCTGGTACGCGAAGGAGCAGGCCCCGGCCCCCGCCTGAGCCACCCGGCGGGGGCTCGTACGGATGGGCCACGGGCCCCGCGGGTCGGGCCCCGTGGGTACGGGGTGGCCGCGCCGCGTGCGGACGGGCGCGACACCCCGTACACACGCGGCGCGGCGCCGCGGCGCTCGCCCGTGAACGCCCCGCTCACCGCACCGCTCCGCGCCCCCTCACTCGGCCAGCGGCAGCTGTAGCTCGGTCACCCACGTCGCGGGCTCGCCCGCGCACTCCAGGTAGACCTCCCGCGTGAGGCCCGCGGGCCTGGCCCGCTCCGTTTCGAGCCAGCGTCCGATGAGCTGTTCGGAGGCGAGGACGGTGTCCAGGGAGCCGTGGTGGACGAGGGTCGCCGCGCGGGTGACGGCGGGGAGCGTGAAGAGGCGCAGTCCGCTCGTGGCGGGGATGTCGGCGCCGACCGGGAAGAGGGCGTGCACCTCGACAGGGCCGTCCTCTCCCGCCTCCTGGACGTAGTGCGCAATGCCGGGACCCTGCGGGCGGATTCCGGCGGCGTCGACGAGGCGGGACACCTCGTCGAAGAGGGGGCCGACGACGGGGGTGATCGCGTCGGGGTCGAAGGCCGCGGCAGTGGCGGTGAGTCCGGCGGCGCGGACGGCGGGCAGGTGCTTGACGACGATGTCCTGTGTGGACATGTGTCCCTCGCTCTCGATGACGTGGAGCCGCGCCCCGACCCGGGCGAGCCGCGCGCGGGCGGCCGCCGCCTCCTGTGCGAGCTGCGTCCGGCGCAGGCGCAGCATCCCGCGCAGCTCGGCCGGCGCCACGTCCGCGGCGAGGAGGCGGCCCACCTCCTGGAGGCTGAAGCCGAGTTCCTTGAGCGCGATGACGCGGTTGAGCCTGCTGAGCTGGTCGGCCGTGTAGAAGCGGTATCCCGTGTGCGGGTCGGTACGGGCGGGGCGCAGCAGCCCCAGAGCGTCGTAGTGCCGCAGCATGCGGACCGACACCTGCCCGTGCCTGGCGAAGTCTCCGATGGTGAACATGACTTCCTCACTTCACGGTCTGACACGGGGGGAGAGTCAAGCAGGTCCGCGCCCGGGCACCGTCGCCCACTGGGCGGGCCGCCGTCCCGCCGCTTCGTGACGCAATTGTTGAACGGAGTTCCGGGGGCACGGGGGACAATGAGGGCCCCGCCGCGACCCCACCGCTCCGGACGGGACGGCCTTCATCCCTCCGGGCACGCCGGATTTCGCGAGAAAGCAGGACCACACATGCCCCACTCCCCCGAGGACAGCGCGCGTCCGGACGGCGCCGGGGAGCCCATCGACCTCTCCAAGGCGGCCGCGCCCGAGCAGCCGCCGGGGGAGCCCGATCCCTTCGCGGTACGGGACGAGCCGCCGCGCCCCGAGGGTGCCCAGGGACCCTACGCCCAGGCACCCGGTCCGTACGCCCAGGCACCCGGCGCCCAGGCACCCGGTCCGTACGCCCAGGCACCCGGCCCCTACGGCTACGCCCCCTACGGCCGGATACCGGGTCAGATACCCGGGCAGGAGCCCTGGGCCGGGCAGTACGGCGGGCAGTACGGCGGGCAGTGGCAGGGCGGGAAGCCTCCGGGCGGCGGGATGGCCGTGGCCGCGCTCGTGTGCGGGATCGCCGCCCTGGTCTTCTGCTGGACCGTCGTGGGCGGGATCATCCTCGGGGTGCTCGGGATCATCTTCGGGATTCTCGCGATCCGCCGCACGAACAGGACCGGGGCGCCGAACAAGGGGCTCGGGATCGCGGGGATCGTCGTCGGCGCCGTGGGGCTCGTCGGCGGCGCGGCGATGCTGGCCCTGGTCGTCGCCGTGGCCACGTCGGACGACTTCCAGGACTCCTTCCGTTCGTTCCGCGATTACTCGGAGTGCCTCCAGCACGCGCAGTCGCCGGAGGAGGAACAGCAGTGCAAGGACAGGTTCGATCGTGAGCTGAACCGCTGACGGCACCTCAAGGCGGCCGACGGCGCACCGCGAAGCAGCTGACGGCACCTCAAGCCGTGCCGTGGGGGCTACCTGGTGGCTGGGCCGGGGGTGGCCCGCCGCCACGGCTCATCCCTCCCCCGGCTCCCCGCTCCTGCGTCCGCCGCGGTCGCGCCGGCGCGGGGAGTCGCTCGTGAGGCGCGAGCGGAGGGCGGCCAGGCGCGGGTAGCGCTCGCGCTGACGGGCCGTGATGTGGTCGAGTTCCTCGATGAGACGGGCCGAGCGCTTCTCGACGTCGAGTTCGTCGAGCACGCGGTCGGCCTCGGCGAGCAGGGCTCCGTACAGCTGCCACTGCGCGGCCTCGGTGCGGACGAGGTCGAGGAGGAACACCGCGAGGTGGTCGCGTTCGGCGCGGCTCGCGTCGAGGGCGCGGATGAGCGCGTCCTCGGCGTCCTCCGCTCCCGTCGACAGCGGGGTGGTGATGAGCGCCGCGAAGCTCTCGACGGCGCTGCCCATGTGGAGCAGGAGCCGCGCGTAGCTGTCGGCGGCCTCCTCGGGCAGGGGGCGGCGGCCGGGGCGTTTGGCGGCGAGGTCGGTGAGGGTGCGGAACTGGACGCGCTGGACGACGGCGCAGATCTCCAGGGTGTCGAGCCCGGTGCGCAGCACGACACGGCTCAGGAGTCCTTCGCGCACGCGGGGGTTGAGGCGGGTGCTCTCCTCGGCCTGGCGCAGTTCCTCGTCGACCTCGGCGATGTCGTTGTCGAGGCGGCGGGCCGCGTGCAGCCAGTCGGCGGCGCGCGCGGCGTTGTAGTCCTCACCGACCTGGAGGGCGACCTCGTTGTAGAGGCGGCTGCTGCGGCGGGCCATCGCGGTGATGGCCTCGTTCGCCGTGCGGACGTACACGGGCGGGGCGAGGAAGAGGTTGAAGGCGAGGCCGATGCCCGCGCCGATGAGGGTCTCGTAGACCCGGTCGAGCGCGGTGTTGGCGACCTGCGAGACGCCGAGCACGAGCATCGCGGAGATGGCGACCTCGGGGACGAACTCGCCGACGCGCACGATGCGGCCGATGACGAGCGAGGTGAGGATCGTCAGCCCGAGGCTCCACCAGTTGAGGCCGACGAGCGAGGAGAAGCCGCTCGCGATGAGCACCCCGGCGATGACGGCGTTGACGCGGCGGATGCCGGTCCTGATCGTCGCGAAGAGGGTGACCTGCACGACGAGGAGCGCGGTGAGCGGCGCGGTGAGGGGGGCGGGCTGCGGCAGGAGCGTGACGGCGAGGGCGTACGAGATGACGGCGGCCGCGGTCGAGCGGAGGGTCTGGGTGACGACGGGCTCGGTGGTCCTGCGCGCCAGGCCCTTCACGGGATCGGGCGCCTTGCGCGCCAGGGCGGTCACGGGTGCGGGCACTTCGGGCATTGCCTCATCTTGGCCACGCGAGCGTGAGCGGTCCGCCCGGCGCGCGGGTCCCGGCAGGTGATTCGTGCGCACGGCAGGAGGCGCGGGGGCGCACGGCGGGTAGGTGTGCGGGGACGGACGAGGCCCCTCGCCGTGCCGGGCGGGGGCGGTGACGACGGGAGCCGGGACGATGACGGACGCGAAGGACGGGCCGGAGGGGGCGGGGCGCGCCTCGGCGGGGAACCCAGGGGAGGGCGGCGGGAACGCCGCGTACGGGACGAAGCCGTTCAGGCGCTCGCGCAGCCACTTCGCCGACCGGGTGACGGCGGACGGGCGCGACGGCTGGCCGGTGGAGGCGGGCAGGTACCGGCTCGTGGTGAGCAGGGCGTGCCCGTGGGCGAGCAGGGCGCTGGTCTCACGGCGGCTGCTCGGCCTGGAGGACGCGATCTCGCTCGCGGTCGCCGACCCGATCCAGGACGACCGCAGCTGGCGGTTCACGCTCGACCCTGACGGGCGGGACCCGGTGCTGGGCATCCGCTTCCTCGCGGAGGCGTACGACGCGCGGGAGCGGGACTACCCGGGCGGGGTGAGCGTGCCCGCGCTCGTCGACGTGCCGAGCGGGCGGCTCGTGACCAACGACTACCAGCGGCTCACGCTCGACTTCGCGACCGAGTGGAAGGAACTGCACCGCCCGGGCGCGCCCGACCTCTACCCCGAGGCGCGGCGCGACGAGATCGACGAGGTCATGGACGGCGTGTACCGCGACCTGAACAACGGGGTCTACCGGGCGGGGTTCGCCGATACGCAGGAGGTGTACGACGAGGCGTACGAGGACGTCTTCCGGCGCCTGGCGTGGATGTCACGGCGCCTGGAGCGGCAGCGGTACCTCGTCGGGGACTCGCTGACGGAGGCGGACATCCGGGCGTTCACGACGCTCGTGCGTTTCGACGTCGTCTACCACGGCCACTTCAAGTGCAATAAGCACAAGCTCGCCGAGGACCCGGTCCTGTGGGCGTACGCGCGGGACCTGTTCCAGACCCCCGGCTTCGGGGACACGGTCGACTTCGGCCACATCAAGCGGCACTACTACGAGGTGCACCGGGGTATCAATCCGACCGGGATCGTGCCGCGCGGCCCCGAGCCGCTGTCGGCCTGGCTGAGCGCCCACCACCGCGAGGAGCTGGGCGGTTCCCCCTTCGGCGAGGGGACTCCGCCGGGCCCCGTCCCCGCCGCCGAGGCGGTGCCTTCGGTGGGGCGCGGCTGAGGCGGCGCAAGCCCTGACGGGGGGTACGCGGGCGGGGCGGGACGTGCGCGGACGGAGCGGGCTTTCGGGGGCACGGTCCACGCGCCCCGTGCACCCGCACCCCGGCGTAGCCGCGCCCCGTGCACCGGCACCGGCACCCGGACCCGCGCCCGCGCCCGCGCCCGGCGCTGCTTCCCCGCTCGTTCCTCCCGTCATTCCTCCCGTTCGAAGTCGGCCTCCGCCGCCTCCTCGTCCAGGTCGTTCCGCGCGGCGTCGTACAGCTCGCGTACGAAGCCGCGTGCCGTTTCCTCCTCGGTGCCCGGCGCGGTCTCGCGCAGGCGGACGGTCCACTGCTCGATCGCTTCTTCGCTCATGACTCCAGGGGACTACGCGGGCACGGTCGCCGCCACTCGGGTGAAGGGGGCTCGGGGACCGGGTTCAGTGCGGCAGCAGGGCGCGCACGCGGGGGCGCAGGACGTAGCCGCCGACCCCGGCGGCGAGGGCGAGGACGCAGAACGAGAAGGTGAGCCCGGCGGTGCGGAGCCCGACGCCTTCGGCGAGGGCACCGACGGCGATGACGGGCACGGAGATGCCGACGTAGGCGAGGACGAAGTACGCGGAGAGCGTGGCCCCGCGCCGCTCGCTGGGGGCCCGTACGCCGACCGCCGTGGTCCCCGCCCGGAAGGCGAGCCCCTGCCCGAAGCCGCCGAGCACACCGCCGGCCACGAGGAGCCCCAGCCCCTCCCAGGCGAGTCCAGCGGCGACCAGCAGGAGTCCCGCGACGAGGACGAAGCAGCCCGTGGGCAGCGCGCGCCGCACCCCGAAGCGGCCGAAGGCGCTCTGCCCCGCGATGGACCCGGCGAAGACGAGGAAGACGACGAGGCCGGTCGCCGCGAGGTTGTGCACGCCGAGGGTCTGGCTCAGGAAACTCGGCGAGACCGCGGTGAAGAGGCCGAGCAGCGCGAAGCCCGCGAAGGCCGCGCAGGCGGCGGGTACGAAGACGCCGCGCACCTCGGGCGGCACGGCGAGCCCGCGGGGGCGGGGCCGGGCGCCGGGGCGGGCGTCCCGTACCGGTTCGGGCAGAGTGAGCAGGGAGAGCGCGGCGAGCACGACGAGACCGAGGTGGACGAGGTAGGGCAGGCGCAGCGGCCAGCGGGCGTACTCGGCGAGGAGTCCGGCGACGAGGGGGCCGCAGCCGAGGCCGCCCATGTTCGCCGCGGTGGCGGCGAGCGAGGCGCGGGCCGCGTGGCGTTTCGGGGCGAGGTCGAGCACGTACGCGGTGGCGGCGCCGGAGAAGAGACCGGCGGAGAAGCCGGAGAGGAGCCGCCCGATGAAGAGCGCGGTCAGGCCGCCCTCGAAGACGAAGCACAGCGCGCTCGCCGCGGAGAAGCCGAGCCCCCACCACACGGCCACGCGCCGGCCGGCGAGATCGGACCAGTTCCCCGCGAGGAGCAGGACGGCGATGACCCCGACCGCGTAGACGGCGAAGACGATCGTCACCATGAGCTGGCCGAAGCCGAGTTGGTCACGGTAGAGGCCGTAGAGCGGGGTGGGCAGGGTCGTACCCGCCATGCCGACGGCGAAGACGGCGGCGGCGAGCGGGTAACCGTGCGGGAAGCGGGGACGGGGCGCGGTCATGGGGCCACGGTAGGCCGCCCGTGCCCGGGCCGCCCGGCCGGGGCGCGGGCGGCCGGGGACGGGGTGTCACACGACCTTGCCCGCGATGCCGCCGCGTCCTTCGGGGACGCCCTCCAGGGTGATGACGAGTTGTTCGCGCACCTCCTCGCCGAGCACGCCGGTGACGGCCTCGGTGATCGCGGCGACGAGCCTGGCGGGCGCGTCGGGGAGGTGCGGCAGGTGGTAGGCGCCTTCGCGCAGGCTCAGGACGACGACGGGGTACGGGCCTGCGACGGTCTTTCCGCCGACGCTGCGGCGGTGCGCGGGGAGGCCGATCAGGTCGACGGCCGCGAGCGCGCGCAGTTCGGGCCCGAAGACGGAGCCGACGGCGTCGGTGAGAGCGCTCTGGAGCCGGGGTTCGGTCGCCCCGTCGAGGACCGCTTCGTCGACGCGCATGGTGAAGTGGGGCATGGAGTACTCCGTTCGCCGGACGCACGGCGGCGCGCAGGCCCGGGAGTCCGAGGCCCGGGAGCGCCGAATACTCCGTCAGCAAAACATATTTACAGTCAAAGGTAAATGGAGGCTGTGGGATGCCGGGGCGGGAAGCGGGCCAGGACGCGGGGACGTACGGGCCTGGGGCGGAGGACGAGGCCGGTTCGGTGGACGCGGTGACCCGGGCGTTGTTGCTGCTCATGCCGCGGATCGTCGGGCGGGCGAAGCGGATTCCGGTGCCGGAGGCGCTGCGCTCGCTCGCGCTCGCCCCGCGGCACCTCTCGCTCTTCTCGTACCTGCTCATCGACGGGCCGCTCACGGTCGGCGAGCTGGCCGGGCGGCTCGGGGTCGCGCCGACGACGGTGAGCCTGATGGTGGGCGAACTGAGCCGCAAGGGCATCCTGGAGCGGCGCGAGGACGAGCGGGACAGGCGCCGCCGCATCGTGCGCATCGCCCCGGCGCACGAGCCCGCCGTTCGTGCCTGGCTCGCCCCGGGCGCCGCCGCGTGGCGCGCCGCGCTCGCCCCGCTCGACACGGAGCAGCGCCTGCTCTTCGTACGGACGCTGCGGGCGTACGAGGAGGGGGTGTCCGCAGGCGAGGAGTGAGCGCCTGCGGCACGGGCCACGGGCAGCCCCCGTACCCCTCGACCCTCCGGCCCTGCGGCCCTGCGGCCCTGCGGCAGCCGGACCCTCAATCCGTCACGCCGTCAGGCCGTCAGGTCCGGGCCGGTGTCGTCCTTCGTCGCCTCCGGGGCCTCCGTGACGTCCAGGAAGACCTGGCCCGCCTCGGGCCAGCGCGCGGTGAGGCCCGCCTTGACGCGCTCCATGATCAATTCGAGCCGCTCGCTCTCGTGGCCGGGCGCGAGGTCCACGCGGGCCGCCACGAGCAGCGAGTCCTGGCCGAGGCGCATCGTGAGGAGGGTCGCGATGCCGTCGATCTCGGGCTGTGCGTCGAGATAGGCGGTGATCGCCTCGCGCGTTTCGGGGTCGGCGCCCTCGCCGATGAGCTGATCGCGCGCGTCGGCGCCGAGCTTGAAGGCGACGAGGAGCAGCAGCACGCCGATGGCGAGCGAGGCGGCGGCCTCGTAGGCGACCTGTCCCGTGGTCATGTGCAGCGCCATGCCCGCGACGGCGAGCAGCACGCCGAGCACCGCCGTCGCGTCCTCGGCGACGACCGTGCGCAGCGCGGGGTCGGAGCCGATGCCGCCCCCCTGCCCGCGCACCTGGATCAGCGCCCGCGCCAGCGAGGTGCCCTCGGCGAGGAAGGCGACGCCGAGCACGACGAGCCCGACCACGTACCCGCTCGTCGACTCCCCGCCCGATGAGCGCAGCGCCTCGACGCCCTGGAAGACGGAGAAGCAGCCGCCCATGACGAAGATGCCGACGGCGGCGAGCAGCGCCCAGAAGTAGCGCTCCTTGCCGTAGCCGAAGGGGTGGCCCGGGTCGGCGGGGCGTTTGCTGCGGCGCAGCGCGGCGAGCAGGAATACCTCGTTGAGACTGTCGGCCACGGAGTGGGCGGCCTCCGAGAGCAGTGCGGGCGAGCCGGCGAAGAGGCCGCCGCCGAGCTTCGCGACGGCGATGACGAGGTTCGCCGCGAGCGCGATCCAGACGGTGAGTGTGGTGTGCGTGTCGCTGCTCACGGGGGCCGGGGCGTCGCCGGGTGCCCGCTCCCCCGGCGCCCGTTCCCCGCCGTCCCGCGTCGTGCCGTCCTCGGCCTCGCTCATGGGTCCTCGCTCCCTCCCCGTCGTACGCGCAGGAGACACGCACAGCCTCCGGATACCCCGCTCCCGGGCGCTCAGGCGGGCACTCGTGGTGGACCGTACGGGCTGTGTCCTCACCTCTTCGGCCGTGCCGCGCGGCGCGGGAGGCATGTGGCACGGAAGGTACGGAGGGCGGGCCGCCCTCGTCGCGCGGACGGGTCGGCGAAACCCGTACGGGACCGTACGAGACGGGGAGAGGGAACGGATGCCGGAACCGACACGGCGGCGGCCCAGCACGGACCGGGCCAGGAGAGGTGACCGGCAGGCCACCGACCGGATGCTGCGGACCCTGCTGCGCCGCCGCAAGAAGATGTACGCGGCGCAGGACGTGACGGTCACCGATCCGCCCCGCATCCGGCGCGCGGTGACGGCGGCGGCGCTCGGCAACACGATCGAGTGGTTCGACTTCGGGGTCTACGCCTATCTCGCCGGCACGCTCGGGAAGGTCTTCTTCCCGTCCAGCTCCCCGGGGGCGCAGGTCGTGCAGACCTTCGCGACCTTCGCCGCCGCGTTCCTCGTACGCCCCCTCGGTGGGCTGGTCTTCGGGCCGCTCGGTGACCGGATCGGGCGGCAGAAGGTCCTCGCCGTGACGATCATCATGATGGCGGCGAGCACCTTCGCCGTGGGCCTGCTGCCCTCGTACGCCTCGATCGGCTTCGCCGCGCCGGTCCTGCTGCTCGTGTGCCGCCTCGTACAGGGCTTCTCGACCGGCGGCGAGTACGCGGGCGCGACGACGTACATCGCCGAGTACGCGCCCGACAAGCGGCGCGGGTTCTTCGGGAGCTGGCTCGACTTCGGGACCTTCGTCGGCTACTCGCTCGGCTCGGGGCTCGTGACGGTCCTGACGACGGTGCTCGGCGAGGACGGGCTCATCGACTGGGGCTGGCGCATCCCGTTCTTCGTCGCGGGGCCGCTCGGCGTCATCGGGCTCTACCTGCGGCTCAAGCTGGAGGAGACGCCCGCCTTCCAGCGCGAGGAGGAGGGCCGCGACGAGGCGCTCGCCGAGGGCGACCCCGTCGAGGAGGCGCGGCAGTCGGGCAAGGGCAGGCTCAAGGACATCTTCGCCCACCACTGGGAGGCGATCCTCATCTGCATGGGGCTCGTCCTGCTCTACAACGTGACCAACTACATGGTCACGTCCTACCTGCCGACCTACATGTCCGAGACCCTGGGCGAGTCCGAGACGACCGCTCAGCTCCTCGTGCTCGGCACGATGGTGCTCGTGGTGCTCACAATCACGACGGTGGGCCGCAGTTCGGACCGCTGGGGGCGGCGCCCTGTCTTCTTCTTCGGCAGCATCGCGCTCATCGTCTTCTCGGTCCCCGCGTTCCTGCTCATCCGTCAGGGCGGGATCGTGCTCCCCGCGATCGGCTGCGGCATCCTCGGCCTGCTGCTCGTGACCTTCGCCGGCACCTCCGCCTCGACGCTCCCCGCGCTCTTCCCGACACGGATCAGGTACGGGGCCCTGTCGATCGCGTTCAACATCTCGGTCTCGCTCTTCGGCGGCACGACCCCGCTCTTCGCCTCGGGCCTGGTGGAGGCGACGGGCGACGAGATGGTGCCCGCCTACTACCTGATGATCGCCGGGGTGATCGGGCTCGTCTCGACGCTCTTCCTGCACGAGACGGCGGGCCGCCCGCTCCGCGGCTCGGGCCCGATGGTCGAGACGGCGGATCAGGCCCGCCGCCTCGTCGCCCGCAGCCGCGTCCACGCCGGACGCCAGGCCAGGGACGTGTGGCTCCGGCTGCGGCATCCGTGGCACGGGCCGGACTCGGGGACGGGGGACGACAAGGCCAGGAAGAGGGAGTGAGGCGGGTCGGTACGGGGCGCGACGTCCGGTACGGGGACAGGGCGCCCCCCCCGCATCGGGCGGGTCACCACCGTGCCGGGTCACCCCGGCGCCGGGTCGCCCTCACTCCGGGTCAGGTCACCGCCGCGCCCGCTCGCCCCGTGCGCGACAGCGCCCGGTGCAGGCTGTGCAGCCCCACGTATCCGAGGCGCGGGTGGTGGAAGCCCTCGGGGAGGGTGCCGAGGATCTCGAAGCCGAGGTCGCCGTAGAGGGCGAGGGCCGGGGGTGTTCGTCTCGACGACGGCGTTGTACTGGA
This sequence comes from Streptomyces sp. P6-2-1, assembly GCF_050613165.1. Lineage (NCBI taxonomy): Bacteria > Bacillati > Actinomycetota > Actinomycetes > Kitasatosporales > Streptomycetaceae > Streptomyces > Streptomyces sp. P6-2-1. Next base: position 382,605 of record NZ_CP192513.1, read on the forward strand.
TGCGGCGGAAGCCCGCCGCGCGCGCCCAGTCCAGGCTGTAGGTGACAGGGCGCGGCCCGCGCCGCGGCCCTGGTGCGCCGGGTCGACCATGTAGCTCGCGCTCGCCACGTGCGCACCGTTGCCCGCGCGGTTGGCGTACATGTGCGCGGTGCCGAGGACCGTACCCGCCTCCTCGGCGACGACGACGTGCGCGGGGGCGGGGGCGGGCGGCATCCACATCGCGCGGGCCTCCTCCTCCGTCGGGTGGAGGGGGTAGGTGAAGGTCTCGCCCGCGGCACAGATGTCCCGGAAGAAGGGCCGCAGGCCCGGCCAGTCGGCCGCCGTGGCCTCGCGCATCGGCATGCGGATGATCTTGCGGGGTCGGCGAGGCCGTGTCGAAAAGGTTTCGGGCGGCGTCACTTCCCCGCGGTCCGCGCGGCGTCACCCGAGGCGATCAACGCCTCGACACCGCCCCTGAGGAAGGCCATCGCGAGGGTGATGGCCTCGTTGCGGTCGGCGCCCTCGGGGTGTTCGACGATCTCGGTGACGACGGCGGCCGCGGCCGCGGCGGCGAGGCGCGGGCCGAGCGAGCCGGGGCGCTGGCCGGTGTCCTCGGCGAGGATGCTGGCGCCCTCCTCGATGACGGCCGCCATGCGCGCGGTCTTCACCGCCCGCAGCTCGGGGTTCGCCTCGAACATACGCACGCCCATCTCGTCGAGGTCGTCGTGGCAGGCGAGTTCCTCGCGCAGCCAGCGCTCCAGGGCGTGTACGGCGGGGAGTCCGGGGGCACGCGAGCGCAGGGCCTCGGTGAGGGCTTCGACGGAGCTGTCGAAGGTGGCGAAGGCGATGTCCTGCTTGGAGCGGAAGTAGAGGGTCACGGTACGCGGCGAGACCTCGGCCGCGGCGGCGATCTCCGCGACCGTCGTGGCGTCGAAGCCCTGCTCGGCGAAGAGCTCGAACGCCGCGCGTGTGATGGCGGCCCGCCGTTTGGCCTTGCCCCGCTCTCGCAGCCCCGCGCCGTCAGTGACCCTGTTCATGACATCGAGCATAGCGAGCGGGCGCCGTCGTGAGCCCGCCGCGAACTGCAAATTTACCGACGACTGCAAAAATGCACTAGAGTGCAGAAATCTCGCGGAGCCGGTCCGCGCGGAGCACAGCCTTGAACGGGAGAAGCCTGCCGTGGCACAACGTTTGTACGCGCTGGGACGTTGGGCGGCACGCCGCCGCGGGCGAGTGCTCGCGGTGTGGGTGTTGCTGCTCGCCGTGGCGGTCGGTCTCGGCACGACGCTCAACGGGAAGCTGTCGACCGAGTTCTCGGTCCCCGGGATCGAGTCGCAGGAGGCGCAGGACCTCCTGAAGGAGAAGTTCCCCGAGGCGGCGGGTGGCACCGCGCGCGTCGTCTTCGAGGCGCCGAAGGGCGACACCCTGACGGGGGCGAAGGAACAGCGCGCCATCGGGGCCACGCTCAAGAAGGTCGCCGAGGTCCCCGGTGTCCTCAAGGTCGCCGACCCCGCCAGGACAGGCACCGTCTCCAAGGACCGCACGATCGCCTACGCGGACGCCGTCTTCGGCAAGCCCGCGCAGGACGTGCCGCAGTCCGCGAAGGACAAGCTCGACGACGCGCTGGACGCGGCACGCGACGCGGGCCTCAAGGCCGAGCTGGGCGGCACGGTCTCGACACCGCCCGTCGAGGTGGGCGGTCCGGCGGAGGTCATCGGCGTCGTCATCGCCTTCGTCGTGCTCGCGCTCACCCTCGGCTCCCTGCTCGCCGCCGGACTCCCGCTGCTCACCGCCGTGATCGGCGTCGGGGTGGGCGTGATGACGGTGCAGTTCCTGTCGCGGTACATCGAGATGACGAACACGGCGACCGTCCTGGCCCTCATGATCGGGCTCGCCGTCGGCATCGACTACGCCCTCTTCCTCGTCTCGCGCCACCGCGAACAGCTCGCCGACCCCGACGAGGACGTGCACGACTCGATCGGGCGGGCCACGGCGACGGCGGGCAGCGCGGTCACCTTCGCCGGGATCACCGTGATCATCGCGCTCGCCGCGCTGTCGGCGGCGGGCATTCCCTTCCTGACGGTGATGGGGCTCGCGGCTGCCGGTACGGTGCTCGTCGCCGTCCTGATCGCGCTCACGCTCGTCCCCGCGCTCCTCGGTTTCCTCGGCGAGCGGATGCGGCCCCGGGCGAAGTCCCCGGCGAAGGAGGGCAGGAAGCGGGCGCCCGGCGCCTGGGGGCTGGCCTGGGGGCGGCTCATGACGCGCTTCCCGATTCCGGTGCTCGTCGTGTGCGTCGTCGGGATGCTCGCGCTCGCCTTCCCCGCGAAGAGCCTGCGCCTGGGCCTGCCGAGCAACGAGACGCAGCCCACTGCGAGCACCCAGCACAAGAGCTACGAACTCCTCCAGAAGGGCTTCGGGCCCGGCTTCAACGCGACCCTGCTCATCGCGGTGGACGGGACGAAGGTGCCCGCCCAGGACCGCGAGGGCATCGTCAAGCAGGTCGCTGCGACGGTGCAGAAGGACCCCGACGTCGCCACGCTCGCGCCGCCCAACACCAACAAGGACGGCACCCTCACGGTCCTCGGCGTCGTCCCCACGTCGGGCCCCGACGACCAGCGCACCACGGACCTCGTGCACCGGCTGCGCGACGAGGCGACCGAGCCCGTCGACCGGGCGGGCGGCACGGCCTACGTCGCCGGGCAGACCGCCGCGGGGATCGACGTCTCGGCGAAGCTCTCCGACGCGCTGCCGCTCTTCATCGCGATCATCGTCGTCCTGGCGATTCTCCTGCTCATGATCGCTTTCCGTTCGGTTCTCGTGCCGCTCAAGGCGGTGCTCGGCTTCCTCCTGTCGATCGCCGCGAGCCTCGGCGCTGTGGTGTGGGTCTTCCAGTACGGGCACTTCGACGGCCTCTTCCAGGTCGCCGCCGCCGCACCCGTCGTCAGCTTCCTGCCCGTCCTGCTCATCGGGGTGCTCTTCGGGCTCGCGATGGACTACGAGGTCTTCCTCGTGAGCCGCATGCGCGAGCACTACCACCACCACCGCGACGCCCGCGCCGCCGTCGAGCACGGTGTGGAGCGCAGCGGACGCGTCGTCACCGCGGCGGCGCTCATCATGGCCGCGGTCTTCGGCGGCTTCATCTTCAACCACGACCCGATCATCAAGTCGATCGGCTTCGCCCTGACGATCGGTGTCCTTCTCGACGCCTTCGTCGTCCGCCTCACCGTCGTCCCCGCCGTCCTCGCCCTCCTCGGGCGCTACGCGTGGGCCCTTCCGCGCTGGCTCGACAAGGCGGTCCCGAACGTGGACATCGAGGGTGACAGCCTGCCACCGAGGCCGGGGGCAGGGGCGGGCGGCGCCCGGGAATGACCCGATGGCCGGGGCCTCAGGCGTGGGCCGCGAGGAACGCGTCGAGGAACCCGGCCACGACGTCAGGCAGTTCGATGTGCACGTCGTGCCCGGCGCCGGGCACCCCGAGGGACCAGGCGTCCGGCCGCGCGGCGAGCATGGCCCCCACCGCCGCCTGGTCGAGGATGCCGCGCTCGGCGACGAGCAGCAGTACGGGCGACCCCGGCGCGGTCCAGGCGGGCCAGGAGGGCGCGCGGACGAGGGCGTCGAAGAGGCGGGCGAGGACATCGACGTCGAAGCGCGGCCACAGCCCGCCACCCCGCTCTTCGAGCCCGTCCGCCCACGCCTCACCGACCGTTCCCCCACCGAGCCACGCCGTGGCGCTCGCGCGATCGGGGAAAGGCAGCGGCCACGACCGCAACCAGCGGATCGCGACGTCGTCGGGCGTCTCGGACGCGGGCCGCGCGTCCGCCTCGACGAGCGCCAGGCCCCGTACGAGGGCCGGGTGTTGGTGCGCGACGCGGAGGGCCACCCGCCCGCCGAGCGACTGCCCGACGAGGACGGCGGGTCCTGCGCCGAGGCGCCCGAGCAGCCCGGCGACATCGTCGGCGTGGGCGCTCGCGCGCGTGTCCCTCGGGTGCCGCACGCTGCCACCGTGCCCGCGCAGGTCCATCGCGACCACGTGATGCCCGCGCGCCCGCAACCGCACGGCCACGGCCTCCCACTCCCCCGCGTATCCGGCGAGGCCGTGCAGGAGCACGACGGGCGGGCCCTCACCACCCCAGTCCCGATGGGTCACAGGCTCGGCCATACGACACGCCCTTTCGTCGATGCCGGATCACGCACCGCGGCCCGGCTCCCGTCCCGGAGCGATCGGGCCGCCGCCGTGGATGTGGACCGGCCCGGCCGCACCACGGTCAGGGGCTGGTGCCACGCGCCCCGCGGCCCACGGCGCCTTCGTGATCCGGCGCGAAGGCCCCTGGACCGAGGACGTGGGGCAGCCGCCCGAGTGGAGGAGTCCCTGGCCCCGGCCGGTTGACGGGATTGTTCCACGGTCCGCCCGCTCGCCCCCGAGCGGTGCGCGGCGGCAGGACGGGGCGGGGAGTCGTTCACCGGGGTGACCGCCACCGGGAATCGGCACCGGCGGGGGCGCGTGAGGGCGTGTGGAGCCGTGGCGGACTCCGTGCGGAGGCGCCCCCGGTCAGGCCGTCAGCGTCGCGAGTTCCGCGTTGGCGCGCTCGGCGATCCGCGTGAGGACACGGCCCGCCACGGCCAGGTCCTCGGCGGGGATGTCCGCCCAGATGCGGGCGGTGGCGGGGGCGACCTCGGCGGCCGAGGCGGCGAGCAGGGCGCTGCCCGCCTCCGTGGGGCGCAGGTGGGCGCCGTCCCTCACGAGCAACTCCCTGGCCAGCAGCGCGTCGAGGTCGGCGCGGAGAGTGGCGGGGCCGGTCTTGAGGTAGCCCCGCACCTCGGCGACGAGCGTGTCCGGCGTATGCGGGGACCCGGCCGTCGCTGCGGTACGCAGGACGATCTGCTGCTGGAAGGTGACGCCGTGCCGGGTGAGGAAGTGTTCCAGGACGCCGCGGGCGGCGTAGTGGGCCAGGGCGAGGCCGCGGGAGTCGGCGGCGGGGGCGGGGGTCATGGTGTGCTCCTCTGCGTGCTCGGGTCGTTCGGTACGGGTGGAGCGAGAGGCGTGCGGAGCAAGACGGTCAGCTCCTCGGTGAAGGCCTGCGTCCGCGCGGAGTCGGGGCCGTCGAGCGGCGCCAGGAGCCGCTGGTGCAGTTCCTGGACGACGTCGACGGCCCGGCGTGCGACGTCCCGGCCCTCGTCGGTGAGGGCGAGCTGGACGGCGCGCGGGTCGCGCGGGTCGCGGGTGCGCGCGAGAAGACCGGCGGACTCCAAGGCGCGCGCGAGCTTCGAGACGTAGAGCGCCTCAAGCCCTGTGTGGTCGGCGAGGCGGCGCTGGCTGGGCCGCTCCCCCGCGCGTCCCATGCCGTGCAGGGACGCGACCACGACGTACTGGGCATGGGTGAGCCCCAGCGGGGCCACCGCCCGATCGACCGCCACCCGCCACTTATTGGCGAGTCGCCACACCAGATAGCCGGGGGTGGGACCCGGCGAAGCCTTGCTCATGCCGAATAGAGTACATGGACATGATGTCCATGACTACTAAATTCGGGGCGGGGATTCGGGGCGTCGATTCGGACGGGGAGCAGAGTGGCCGGGAAGCGGAGAGGCCGGGAAGCGGGCGGGGGACCCAGGCGGCCCGCCCCGCCCCGCCCCGTGCCGGTCCGGTGTCGGTTCGGGTGCGGGGGTGAGGGGCAGGCGGCATGGTGGGGGTTGCGGTCCGGGGGCGTCCCGGGGCGCATACCGACGAGAGGTGGTAGGCGCGATGCGTGGTGCGGAGCTGCTGAGCGACGGGTTCGGGCGGATCACGGAGGAGGTGCACGCGGCCGTCGACGGCCTGACGGGTGAACAGCTCGCCGAGCGACTCGACCCGGAGGCCAACTCGATCGCCTGGCTCGTGTGGCACCTGAGCAGGGTGCAGGACGACCACGTCGCCGACGCCGCGGGCGAGGAACAGGTGTGGACGGGGTCCGGGTGGGCGAAGCGGCTCGGGCTGCCGTTCCCCGACGGGGCGACGGGGTACGGGATGAGCGCGGCCGAGGTGGGCCGGGTGCGGGTGAGCGCGCCGGGGCCGCTGCTCGGCTACTTCGACGCGGTGCAGGAACGCACCCTCGCGTACGTCTCCGGGCTCTCGGACGCCGATTTCGATCGTGTGGTCGACGAGAACTGGTCGCCCCCTGTCACGCTCGGCGTCCGTCTCGTGAGCGTCCTCTCGGACTGCCTCCAGCACGCGGGACAGGCGGCGTACGTACGGGGAGCGCTGGAACGGCGCTGAGCCCCCGCGCATCGCCCGCCCGTCCCCGCGGCGTCACCCCGTTGTCAGACCCCGGTGCGAGGATGCCCGGCACCAGGACAACTGCGCCCACGGACTGGGGTGACCGGGATGAGCGGTACGGCGACGACGGCGGTACGGCGGTACGGGACCGGGGAGGCGACGACGTCGACGCGCGGCAGGGGCACGGCGGGCGACCGGGGCGCGGCGGGCGAGCCGGTGATGCTCGGTGACGTCCTGCCGGACGTGCTGCGCACCCTCGCTCTCGTCGAAGGCCGTCCGGGCTCCTCCGTCGGCGGGCACCCCTCCCGCCGTTCCGGCGACGAGGAGCCGGATTCGGGTCCGGGCCCTGCGGGTGTGCCGCGGCCCCGCCCCCCGTGCGGGTACGGGGACGGGGCCGTGGAACCGGGCGTCAGCCCACCGGCACGGCGTCGCGCGGCGCGACAGGCCGCAGGGGGCGGCCCGGCGGAACCGGCTCAGGGCGACCCGGCTCGGGCGGGGCGATGGCGCGCCCCCCGCGGCGCGTGACGCCGAGATAGTGCTCGGCCGCGTGGGCGGCCTCGCGGCTCGTGCGGCGCGCCATGAGGACGCACAGCGTGTACGCGGTCGCCTCGAAGCGGCGGCGCACCGTGCCGTTGGCGGGGTGGTCGAGCGTGAGCCGTTCCCAGGCCCGGTAGCGGTCGAGCACGCGAGCCACGGCGCGACGCTCGGGGTGCAGCGGCGTGGGCGCGGTGGGCACGGGTGCGGGCTCGGGGGCGCGTACGGGCCGTACGGGCCGCGCCTGGCGGCTCGCGCCGGTGAGGCGCACCGCTCCGGCGGGCCGGGCCGGTCCCCGTACGCCGCTCACGGCGCTCACCGCGCCTCGGCCCCGGCAGGCTGCGGCCGCTCCGCGGGGGCGGGGTCGCCTTCCTGCGGCAGGGGCAGGGGCAGGGGCACGGGCAGCGGCTGGGCCTCGGGGGCGACCGTGTCGGGGACGGCCTGCGGGAGGGGCACGCGCTGGGCGTCGGCGACCTTGCGCGTGAACCAGATGACCTTGCCACCGTCCTCGGTGGCGCACGTGCCCCAGCTGTCGCTCAGCGCGGCGACCCGGCCGAGGCCGCCCGTGCTCGCCGAGCGCAGCCGGGGCAGCCGCGGGTCGTGGTCGGCGACCGAGACGGTGAGCTGCCTGCCGCTCCAGCGCAGTTCGAGCGCACACCGCCCGTCGCCGCCTTCGGCGTGCTCCGCCACGTTGCGCAGGAGTTCCTCCAGTGCCGCGCACACGGGGGCGACCTGGAGATCCAGGCCCCAGTGGCGCAGGTGGGCGGCGGCGATGCGCCGAATCTGGGAAAGCCGCTCCCGCGTGGGTTCGCACGCGAGGTGGTAGCGGCGGTTGACCACACCAGCCATGACTCTTGGCTCCTTACCCGAAGCCCACACCCCTGCCCCCGCACACGGGGGGTGAGCGCTGACGTTCTGAGGGTCAGTGCCAATCTGGCCCGAAAGGGTGACCCTCGCAACACGAGAGGTGTCGTGGGGTGATCGCCCCGGCTCAGGAACCGCCGGGGTCAGGGGGTACGGGGCGCGGCGGCCGGCACCTCGGTCGTCGTGGCCGGGCGCTTCCCGCCCGCGGCGGCGGCCCCGCCTGCGCCGGGGTCGCGCAGCCGTCCCAGGCTCAGCGCGCTGAGCAGGCCGACGAGGACGAGGACGCCGGTGTAGAGGGTGAGGGCGCTCCAGTGGCCGTGGCCGTAGACGGTGCCGCCCGCCGAGCCGCCGAGCGCGCTGCCCACGTAGTAGAAGAACAGGTAGACCGCCGCGCCCTGCACCCCGATGGCCTTCGAGCGGGCCCCGACCCAGCCGCTCGCGACGGCGTGCGCGGCGAAGAAGCCCATCGTGAAGACGACGAGCCCGGGGATCACGCCACCGAGGCTCGGTATCAGCATCAGGGCGAGACCGCCGAGCGTGACGAGGAGTGCGGGCACGAGAACGAGGCGGCGGCTCAGGCGGTCGACGAGGCGGCCCGCGAGGGCGGAGGAGAAGGAGCCGGAGACGTAGGTGATGAAGAGCAGCCCCGCGGTGCCCTCGGAGAGCGAGAAGGGCGGGGCGATGAGGCGGAAGCCGAGGTAGTTGTAGACGGTGACGAAGGCGGCCATCGCGACGAAGCCGATGAGGTAGAGGCGCAGCAGTCCGCTGTCGGGCAGGGCCCGCACGACGCCGCGCGCGAGGGCGCGCGGGGACGCCCCCTTGGGCACGAAGCGGACCGAGGGCGGGATGGTGAGGCGGAAGACGAGCGCGCAGACGGCGGCGATGACGCCGACAGCGCCGATCGACCAGCGCCAGGAGTGGGTGACCTGGAGGACGCCGTCGGCGGCGAGGCGGCCGAGCATCCCGCCGATGCCGTTCCCCGCCACATACAGGCCCATCGCGCCGCCGAGCGAGCCGGGGTGCACCTCCTCGGAGAGGTACGACATCGCGGTGGCCTGGAGTCCTGCGAGCGCGAGGCCCTGGAGCAGGCGCAGGGCGAGGAGGGCGGGGAAGTTCGGGGCGAAGGCCGAGGCGATGCCGAGGACGGCGGCCGCGCCGAGCGCGAGCGACATCATCGTGGTGCGGTTCCAGGCGTCCGAGAGCGCGGTGAGCGGGATGACGCCGACGGCCATCGCGAGGGTCGCCACGGAGACGCTCAGCGAGGCGCCCGCCGGGGAGAGGTCGAGGTCGTGGGCGAGCGAGGGCAGGAGTGCCTGGACGCAGTAGAGCGTCATGAAGGTGCCGAGCCCGGCGGCGAAGAGCGCGCCGGAGGCCCGCCGGAAGGCGGGGGTTCCCGCGCGGTGGGGAGGCGGGAGCGCGAGCGGGGTGACGGCGGGCGTGCGGAAGCCGGGGGCGGCTGCGCCCGCGGCGGAGGGGTCTTCGGCGGGGGACGGGGTCACCCCAAAAATGTATGCATGGCACATCCAATGCGTCCAATGCATGAATGCGCCCCTCCTCATCCGCCACGGGATCGATTCCGCGCGTACGGCAAGAAACCCGCCGCCGCAGGGCTGCGCGCGCGGGAACGGGGAAGGAAACCGGCGTGCTTGATCAACAAAGGGCGAAGCTCAGGGGAGAGCTGGGGGCGTCGTGGCGGCGGCTGCGCGGGGACGGCAGCGCGCCGGAGCGGCTCGCTCACCTGTGGGGGCGGGTGCGGCGCGAGGCGACGGTGGTGCGCTCCGTACGGGCCGCGGGCGCGGCGACGCTCGCGTATGTCGTCGCGCTGCACGTGAGCGACACCCCGGCACCACTCACGGCCCCGCTCACCGCGCTCCTCACCGTGCAGGTGACGCTCTACGCGACCCTCACGACCGGCGTCCGGCGTGTCAACGCGGTCATCGCGGGGGTCCTCGTCGCGATCGGCTTCAGCGCGCTCGTGGGACTGACGTGGTGGAGCCTCGGGCTGCTCATCCTGGCGGCGCTCGTGGTGGGGCACCTCGTGCGGGTGAGCGAGTTCGTGCCGGAGGTGGCGATCAGCGCGATGCTCGTGCTCGGTGTCAGCCGGGTCACCGACACGGCCTGGGACCGGGTGCTCGAAACGGTGATCGGTGCCGCGGTGGGGCTGCTCGTCAACTTCGTGCTCGCGCCACCGGTGTGGACCGGCACCGCGGGGGACGCGCTGGAGGACCTGGCCCGGCGGATGCGGCGGCTCCTGCTGCGCATCGGCGAGGAGCTGAGCAGCAGCGATCCGGTGCGCGAGGCGCGGGCGACGCTCCAGGAGGCGCGGGACCTGGACAGGGACATCGCGGAGGTGGACGCGGCGCTGCGGCAGGCGGAGGAGAGCCTCCGGTTCAACCCACGCGTGCGGGAGGGACTGCTCAACCGGGTGGTGCTGCGCACGGGGCTCGACACACTGGAGATCTGCACGGTCGTCCTGCGGGTGCTCGCGCGCACCTTCACCGACCTGGCGCGGGTACGGGAGTCCAGGGACGCCGCCGCGCTCTTCGAGCCGAAGGCCGCGCGGGCCGTGGAGAACCTGCTCGCACAGGTCGCCGACGCCGTCGTGAGCTTCGCCGTGCTCGTGACGCACCCGGTGAGTGAGAGCGCGGAGGCCGCCGAGGACCGGCTCGCCGCCGAACTCCACGCCGCCCGCCGCGAACGCGCCCGGGTGGGCACGCTGCTGCGCGAGAGTGCCCGCGTGGAGGACGGCCACTGGTACCTGTACGGGGCGCTCCTGACCGAGGTCGACCGCATACTCGCCGAACTCGACCTCGAACAGCGCTCGCAGCGGCTCCTGGACGAACTCGACCGCAACGCGCGCGAACAGCGCGAGCGCCACCCGCTGCTGACGCGCGCACGCACCCGTCTCCTCCCCCGCCGCCGCCCCACCCCCCGCCTGCCCGGCCAGCGAGGCGGCAGACGGGAGGTGAAGAAGCGCGAGGAAAACGCGGAACCGACCGGTTGACGCCCCGCACAAGACCTTTGACCTGTGGGCCGACCGACGCCACGGCACACGGCCCGACAGACGGCACGGCATACGTGCCCGACCGGGCGGCGCGACGCGGCACGGGCCGGAACCGGGCGACACGGCACGGGGGCCGGGCCGAGCAACACCTCGCACGCCCGGTCCGGCCAGCACACCCGCGCGGACGCACCGGCCGGGACCACGCGCGGCCGGACCGTCCGGCACCCGCACGCGCCCCTACCGGGCGACACCGCGTGCGGGCCCGACCAGGCGACGCCTCACGCCCGCGGACCGGACACGACCGCGCACCACCGGACCCGCCAGCGCACCAGCGCGACCGGACCACCCAAGACGCCCCGCCGAGGCACCGGCCGGGACCGCACGCGGCCGGACCGCGCGACACCCGCACACCAACCCGCCCGGCAACACCCCACACGACCTGACCGGACCGGCCCACGCACAACCGAACCGGCCGCCGCCCCCACCACACCCAACAGGGCGACCCGCACACGGGCCCGGCCAGGGACCCGGCCTGGCAACACCCCACGCGCGCAGACCACACGGGACCGCACGCAGCCCGACGCACACACACCCACGCGACCGGACCGCCCAAGACGCCCCCGCCGACACACCAGCCGGGGCCGCGCACGGCAGGATGAACACCGCACCGGCGCGGGCGCTCCCGAGGGGACCGCGCGCGTCCGCGCCGTCCAGCACCCCCACGCGAGCCCGCCCGGGCACCACTCCTCGCGAGCCCGCCGTCCAGCACCCCCACGCGAGCCCCGCCCCGGCAACGCGCTCCGCGAGCCCAACCGGTCGGCCCGGCACGCGAGCCCGGCCCGGCACTCCCCTGCGTGACGCCCCCCGACCGCCCGGACTCCCGAGCCGCGCGCCGTCAGCCGCGCGCCGTCAGCCGCGCGCCGTCAGCCGCGCGCCGTCGGCTCCGCGCCTCCGCGGCGCGTGGCCCGCCCACGACGGACCGGCCCGACCCCGCCCGCCCGGCCGGAGGCCGGTGTCAGCCCTTGAGGTGCGCGAGGTCGGCGATGAGGCCCGGGTGGGCCGGCTCCCAGCCCAGTGCGGCGCGGGTGTACGCGCTGGAGGCGGGCTGGTCGATCACGAAGACCTGGCCGAGAGGGCCGAAGGACTCCTGCGGCACGGCCCCGACCGGGAGGCCGAGCCGCTCGCCGATGGCCTCCGCCATGTCCCGTACCGCGACCCCCTCGTCGCCGACGGCGTGCCAGGCCGTACCCGCGGGAGCCTTCTCCAGCGCCAGGCGGAACAGCACGGCCGCGTCGAGCGCGTGGACGGCGGGCCAGCGCTGCGCACCGTCGCCCGGGTAACCGGCGACACCGGTACGCCGGGCGGCTTCGGTGAGGATTCCGGTGAAGCCGCCCTGGCCGTCGTGGTGGACGGTGCGCGGCAGGCGGACGGCGGAGCCGCGCACCCCGCGCGAGGCGAGCGCGAGCACCCGCAGCACGGAGCGGCCGCGGCCGCCGACCAGCCCGTCGGTCGGCACCGGGTCCTCCTCCGTGGCGGCGCGCCCCGGAACGGCCGGCGTGCCCGACACGGTGACGAGCGGTCGGTCCGAGCCGAGGAGCGCCTCACCGAGCGCGGCGAGCGCCTCGCCCTCCTCGGTGACCGCGCGCGTGACGGCCTCGGGCGAGCTGAAGTCGTTACTGAAGGCGAGGTGGATGACACCGTCGGACTCCTGGGCCCCGGTCCGCAGGACGTCGAGATCGGTGAGGCCGCCGCGCAGGACGGTGGCGCCCGCCGCCTCGGCCTTGGCGGCGGAGACCTCGGAGCGGGCGAGCGCGGTGACGGTGTGGCCCGCCCGGATCAGCTCGGCGACGACGGCGGAACCGATCAGGCCCGTCCCGCCTGTGACGAAAACCTTCATGAGGCGTCCTCCCACACATGATGCGACAGATGTCCCATCACTATAGCCAGCGATGCGACACGTGTCCCATCAGTAGAATGTGCCCATGCCGAGATGGAAGCCGGACGCGCAGCAGCGTCTGATCATGTCCGCGTTCAGGCTGTTCGCCGAGCACGGCTACGACGACACGACGGTGGCGCAGATAGCCGCGCACGCGGGTCTCACGCGCAGCACCTTCCATCGCCATTTCTCCGACAAGCGGGACATCCTCACGGCGGGCCAGAACGCCCTCAGCAGGCTGCTCGCCGACGGCATCGGCGCGGCTCCGGCGGACGCGCCCCCCGTCGCCGCGGTCGCCGCCGGTCTCGCACGCGTCGCTGCGGAGATGACGGCGTTCAACAGGGAACTGAGCCCGCTGCTGCGGGCGGCCGTCGACGCGAACAAGGAGTTGCAGGAGCGCGAGGCGCTCAAGAGCGTCGGCATGGCCAAGGCCATGACGGACGCGCTCACGGCGCGGGGCGTCCCGGCCGTCGACGCGCAAGTGGCCGCCGAACTCGGCGTGCTCGCCTTCAAGAGCGGCTACGGGCAGTGGATCGACCAGGCGCACGACGAGACTCCCGGCGCCCTGCGGGACCTCACCCTCGCCGCCTTGCGCGAACTGCACGCGGCGGCCGCCCGGCTCGGCTGACGGCACGCCCGGAGGCGCGGAGGGGGCGGGACCTCCCGGCCCCCGCCCCCCTTGCCGCGCCTCCCTCGCTCACACGCCCTCGTGCAGCCCCCGGTCCGCAGGGCCCGTCGTGAAACGCGTGAACCGGACGGTGAGCCCGGCGCGTTCCGGGGAGCAGCAGAACGGGCCCGCCGTCGCCTCCGCCTCGGGTGCGAGGTGGGCGAGGCGGACCATGCGCCAGGGGCTGCCGACGGTCCGCGCGCGGACCGTGAGGGCGTCGCCCGTGCGGCTCACGCGGATCGTGACATCCTGCCCGGCCCACTCGGGAACGGGGGCGAGGGACCAGTCGGAGGTGCCGTGCGTGACGACGGCGCCGAGGTGCGGGACGCCGTCGCTCGTCTCGACGCCCGCCTTGAGCCAGGTGCCGGGGGCGACACGGACGAGGACGCCCGCCTGGTCGTACAGCTCGGGGAGGTCGGCACGGAAGGTCACTTCCACGGCGCTGTCGCGCGCGAACGGCACGAGGAGCGCGTGGCCCGTGTCCCGTACGAAGCCGTAGGACGTCGTGCGCCAGAAGTCGCTGCCTTCTGCCGCCGTGACGAGCAGTGCCCCGTCCTCCGCGTCCGTACGGAGCGCGGGCGGCCGGTTGAGCCACTCCCCCGCCGTCCATTCCACCGTGTGCGTGCCGTCGGTCGTCATGGACGAGAGCTTCGCACGCCCGGGGCTCCTCCGGTTGCCCCGGTGGCCTGCGGGGTGCGCTATGGAGGGAGGACACCGCACGGCGAGGAGGTGGTCACGGTGACGAAGGGCAAGCGGCTGGGCCCGCCCGGTGAGCTGGACGGCCTCGACGTCTACGACGACGGCGGCGAGAAGATCGGCGGCGTCGACGAGGTCTACCTGGACGACCGCACGGGGCGTCCCGAGTGGGTCACGGTCCGTACGGGGCTGCTCGGCCTGCGCGAGCATTTCGTGCCCCTGGCGGGCGCGGTGCGCGAGGGCCGCCGCCTCACCGTCCCGTGGCCGAAGGAGGTCGTGCACGAGGCACCACGCCCGGGTGACGCGGAGGACCACATCGACGCGGTGCAGGAGAGCGCCCTGTACGCGTACTACGGGCTCCCCGAGGACACCGTGCCCGAGGAGCGCGAGGGCGACGAGGACGTCTGAGGGAGGGCGGGCCCAGCCGGTGACGCCCGCCGCGCGGGCGGCGGCGAACCAGTCGGCGCATGCGCGGGTGGCGGCGGGGTAGTCGCTGCCTGTGCCCCGGGGGACGGCCGGGTGGGCGTGGGCGACGCCCCCTCGTGGCTGTCGGCGGATCGATGAGCGGCCCGCGCGGGCCCGGGGCCGGGAGCGGCCCCGGCACCGCGATGGGCGGTCCGCCGCCGCTGACGGCGCCGCGGAACAGCGGCATGGCGAACTCCTGGAGACCAGGGGACGCCCCTGCGCACGCCCATCATTCCCGTGCGGATGCTGGGGAGTTCCGGTGGACCCCGGGTTTGGGGCGGGGCGGGCCGGTCACCCGCACCGGAACGTTCCCGATACGAGGGGTGACCTCTCATGGAGTGGATGCGCCGTGCCGCCTGCACGGACACCGATCCCGAACTCTTCTTCCCCGTCAGCAGCGAGGGCCCCGGCGCCCGGCAGCGCGAGGAGGCGAAGCGGGTGTGCGCCGGGTGCCCGGTGCGGGCCGCGTGCCTGGAGTACGCCCTGGAGAGCCGCCAGCGGTCGGGCGTGTGGGGCGGACTCGACGAACGCGAGCGGGAGGCGGTGCACCGCGGCCGCCGGGCCCGGCTGCGGGCCTCCGGCGCGGGACGGCGCTGAGCGCCCCGTACCGGAGACCGGCCGCGGCGGGCCCGTAATACGGGACACCGGACAGCGGGCGCGACGGCCGCGGTGAGCCGCCGCACGCGCCGCCCCGGCCCGCGCCGGGAGGCCGCTCAGGCCCGTACCGGACTGCCCTCGCTCGTCCGCGGCGGCCCTGACGGGTCGTCGTCGGTGTCGGCGAGACGCGCGAGGACGTCCTCCGTCGCCTCGGAGGGTTCGGGGAGCAGGAGGCCGAGCCCCGCGTAGAGGGCCAGCGAGACGAGGACCGGGGTCGCGACGAGCCACGTCTGCGAGGTGTCGAAGACGTAGTAGACGAGGGCGTAGGCGATCAGGCCGCTCGCCCAGGAGACGAGCGCCGCGCGCGGTCCGCAGGTGCGGAAGCGCGGCAGCATCCCGAGCAGGAGCGGGACGGATATCGGGCCCATGAGGGCGGCGACCCAGTTGACGACGATCTGGAGCACGCCGCCGAGGTTCTCGGCCTGCGTGGCGACCGCCATCGTGAGCAGGACGAACACGTCGGTCGTGACGCGCGCCGCCTTGAGGCCCTGCGTCTGCGTCCAGTGGCGGGCGCGCGCCGAGAGCACGGGGATCATGTCGCGCGTGATGACCGCGGAGATCGCGTTGGCGTCGGAGGAGACCATCGCCATCGTGTGCGAGAAGATCCCGGCGAGGACGAGGCCGATGAGACCGTGCGGCAGGAATGTCGTGGCCATGACAGCGTAGGAGTTGTTGGGGTTGTCGAGGCCGGGGATGAGCAGGGGCGCGGCGAACATCGGGAACATGAGGACGATCGGCCAGAACAGGTAGAGCGCCGCGGAGAGCCGCGCGCCGCGCCTGGCCTCGCTCGCGCTCGGTGCCGCCATGTAGCGCTGGGCGAGGTTCCACATGCCGCCGTTGTACTCCAGCGTCTTGACGAGGACGTAGACGAGCAGGAAGACCGTCGTGTACTGCGAGGTCGCCGGGTGCAGGTGACCGCTGGGCAGGTCGCCCCACATCGTCCACACCGCGGAGATCCCGCCGAGCTTGTGGAGCACGACGACGATCATGACGAGCGCGGCGGCGCCCTGGATGATGAACTGCCCCAGTTCGGTGAGGGCGTCGGCCCACAGTCCGCCGATGGTGCAGTAGACGAGCGTGATGACACCGGTGATGAGGATGCCGAGGTTGTAGTCGATCCCGGCGAAGACGTTGAGCAGGGTCGCGACGGCGAACCACTTGGCCGCGATGTCGGCGACCTTGAGGAGGCTGCCGCTCCAGGCGAGGGCCTGCTGCGTGGCGACGTTGTAGCGGCGGGCGAGGTATTCGAGGGGCGAGGCGACCCCGAGCCGGGACCGCAACCGGTTCCAGCGCGCCGCGAAGAGCCAGCTGCCGATGCCGACGCCGACACCGATGGAGGCGAAGCCCCAGAAGTAGACCGTGATACCGGTCGTGTAGGCGACCCCCGCGTAGGCGACGAAGAGCACCGCGCTGTAGCCGGACATGTGGTGCGAGATCCCGGCGAGCCACCACGGCATCCGGCCCCCGGCGGTGAAGAAGTCCTTCACGTCGCCGACCCTGCGGTGCGACCACCAGCCGATCAGGACCATGAGCCCGAAGTACGCGCACATGACCGTCCAGTCGAACGCATGCATCGATGACTTCCTTTCAGCGTCCGTCATTCCGCGAGGCGTTCACAAACATGAACACGTATGCTGTACTGGAACCTGTCCATCTCCATGAACGCGACGGAAGCTAATATGGCCCCCGTCACAAGTCAACGGAGCCGACAGGGACGGCTGGAACGCGCAGGGGCGCGGACGGCTCCGGGACGAGCAACTCCGGGCGGGCAGAGGGGATTTGAAACGCGTGGCGACACCGGGCACACGGGAGGCCGCACAGACGGCCCAGGCAGGGGCGAAGGAAGCGGGGCAGGCGGGCGAGCGCACCTCCGACGAGGAGGAGCGGGGCGCGGGCGGTACGGGCGTGAAGTCGGCCAGGCGCGCGCTGGACCTCATGGAGACCTTCGCCGCGCACGACACCTGGCTCACGCTCGCCGAGCTGCACACGCTCACCGGGTTCCCGCGCTCCAGCCTCCACGGGCTGCTCCGCACGCTTCTCGACGTGGGCTGGCTGGAGCAGGACGCGGGCGCGGCCCGCTACCGGCTCGGCATCCGCGCCCTCGTCTGCGGGACCGCGTACCTCGACCGCGACGCCGCGATGCCCTTCGCGACCGAGGCCCTGGAGCAGATCAGGGAACGCACCGGGTTCACCGCGCACTACGCGCGGCGCAGCGGCGACCAGGTCGTCTACCTGGAGACCCGCGAGGCGAAGCGCTCCACGCACCTCATCTCGCGCGTGGGACGCTCGCTGCCCGTGCACGCGACAGCGCTCGGCAAGGCGCTGCTCGCCGAGCTGACCCCCGCGGAGGTCGACGCGCTCCTGCCCGGGACACTCACCGCGCTCACCGCGCACACGGTCGTGACCCGCGAGGCACTGCGCGCGGAGTGCGAGCGGGCGAGGGAGCTGGGGTACGCGACCGAGCGCGAGGAGGGCACGCCGGGGATTCGCTGCGTCGCCGCCGTCGTCCCGTACCGCATCCCGGCGAGCGACGCGATCAGCTGCTCGCTGCCCGTGGACCAGATCGACGACGCGGGGGTACGCGAGATCGGCGAGCTGCTCGTCGACGTCACCGCTCGGCTCGGACGCGAGCTGCGGCGGGCGGGGATTCGCTGAGCACTCCCCCGCCGGATCAGTGAGGTCATCATCGCCCCCGCCGGGGGGCCGTCACGAAGGAGCACATCCGTGGGAGCACAGCGGCTGTTGATCACCGGGGCCGCGGGCGGGGTCGGGCAGTTGATGCGGGGGCGGCTGCGCCGCCCGGGACGGGTGCTGCGGCTCCTGGACCTCGCCCCGCAGGAGCCCGCCGCCGAGGGCGAGGACGTGGAGATCGTGACCGGCTCGGTGACCGATCCCGAGCTGATGGCCGAGGCGTGCACGGACGTGGACGCGCTCATCCACCTCGGCGGGCTGAGCCGTGAGAACTCCTGGGAGGCGATGCTCGCGACGAACATCCACGGCACGCAGGTCGTCCTGGACGCCGCACGGCGGGCGGGCATCGGGCGGGTGCTGCTCGCTTCGAGCAACCACGCGGTGGGCTTCCGCCGCGTCGACGAGGCGGGGCCCGATGGGCTGCCCGCCGACTCCACGCCGCGCCCGGACTCGTACTACGGCGTGAGCAAGGCGGCGATCGAGGCGCTCGGCAGTCTGTACCACTCGCGCTTCGGCATGGACGTGCTCGCGCTGCGCATCGGCTCCTGCTTCGAGACACCACTGCCGCTCGGCCCGCGCGGGCTCGTCACCTGGCTCTCGCCCGACGACTGCGCCCGCCTCTTCGAGGCCTGCCTGAGCGCCCCGTCCCCGGGCTACCGCCTGGTGTGGGGCGTCTCGGACAACACGCGTCGGGTCTACTCGCTCGCGGAGGCACGGGCGCTGGGTTACGAGCCGAAGGACAACGCGGAGGCGTACGCGGACCTCCTGAGCGACGTCCCCGCGCCGCCGCCCGACGAGGCCGCCCACGTCGGCGGCGGCTTCTGCACGAACCCCCTGGGGGCACCGAACCCGCTGTGACGGAACTCCGCCCCGGCCCCCGCGGGGACTCCGCTCAGGACGCGGCCGTGCGGGGCAGCTTGACCACCGTCACGAAGAAGTCGTCGATCTGGCGGACCGCCGCGATGAACTGGTCGAGGTCCACCGGCTTGGTGACGTAGGCGTTGGCGTGCAGCCGGTAGCTGCGCAGGATGTCCTCCTCGGCGGAGGACGTGGTGAGGACCACGACCGGGATGTGGGCGAGGTTCTCGTCGCCCTTGATGCGCTCCAGGACCTGCCTGCCGTCGTACTTGGGCAGATTGAGGTCGAGGAGGATCAGGTCGGGGCGGGGCGCCTCGGTGTGCTCGCCCTGGCGGTAGAGGAAGTCCAGCGCCTCCTGCCCGTCGCGCACGACGTGCAGGGTGTTGCGGATCTTGTTGTCCTCGAACGCCTCGCGCGTCATCAACTCGTCGCCCGGGTCGTCCTCGACGAGCAGGACCTCGATGGGCTCGACCGGCGTGTTCACTTCGTGACTCCAAGCGGGGCGGAGGACTGGGCTTGCGATGGCTGGGCGTGCGACGACTGGGCCGAGGACGACTGGGGTTCCGACGACTGGGCTCGCGCTGACGGGGACGCGAGGTCCTGGGAGCGGGATTCCGAGGTCTGGGCGGGCACCTCGGCGGGAACCCCGTCCGCCGGGGGCTCCGCTTCGGGCAGGGCCGGAAGCGTGAAGCGTACCCGGGCGCCCTCGGCGACGGAGTGGTCGAGCCCGATCTGCCCGCCGTGGTGCTCGACGATCTTGCGGCACAGCGCGAGCCCGATGCCCGTGCCGCCGTACTCCTCGCGGCTGTGCAGCCGCTGGAAGATGACGAAGACCTTCTCGCCGAACTCCTCGGGGACACCGATGCCGTTGTCGGTGACCGAGAAGTGCCACGTGTCGCCCTCGCGGGCGCTCGTGACGCGGACGCGCGGCGGGCGCGCGGGGTGGCGGAACTTGACGGCGTTGCCGAGCAGGTTCTGCCACAGCATGGTGAGCGTCGTACGGTCGCCGAGCACGCGGGGCAGCGCGCCCTCGGTCTCCACGACGGCCCCCGCCTCCTCGATGGGCACCTCCAGGTCGCTCAGCGCGCGGTCCAGCGTCTCGCCGAGCGGCATCTCGACGAGGTCGCCGCCCATGCGGCCCACGCGCGAGAAGGCGAGGAGGTCGTTGATGAGGACTTGCATCCGCTTGGCGCCGTCGACGGCGAAGTCGATGTACTGCTTGCCGCGCCCGTCCAGCTGGTCCCCGTAGCGCTTCTCCAAAAGCTGGCAGAAGGAGGCGACCTTGCGCAGCGGTTCCTGGAGGTCGTGCGAGGCGACGTAGGCGAACTGCTCCAGCTCGGCGTTGGAGCGCTGGAGTTCGGCGGTCTGGGCGTCCAGCTCGGCGGTGCGCTCGGCGAGCAGCGCCTCGCGGGAGCGGGACTCGGACAGCTCGGCGACGATCTTGCGGCGCATGTCCTCGACGGCGAGCCCGAGGGCCCGTACGTCGGAAGGCCCGTCGATGGCGATGGGCCGCTCGAAGTCGCCCGCGCGCACGAGCTGGGCGTCGCGTTCAAGGCTCGTGAGCGGGCGGCCGACGATGCGGCGCAGGAGGACGGCGAGGACGCCGCCGCCCGCGACGAGGACGACGAGGATGCCGAGGAAGGTGCCGTCGCGCAGCCGCTTCGCTGCGTCGAGTTCGTCGTTCGCCTTGTCGCGCACCTCGTCGAGGTGGTCGATCTGCACGTCGAAGAGCGCGCGGATGTCGTCGAACTCGGTCTTGCTGGAGTCCAGCGTGCCCGGGGCGACCGGGGTGCCGTTCCGGACGCGGTCGATGACCGGTTCGGCGGTGCCCGCCCGCCACCGCTCGGCCGCCGCGCGCAGGTCCTTCAGGTCGGCGCTGGGCTTCGGGTAGTCCGCGAGGAGTCCCGCGGCCCCGTCGCCGTAGCGCTTCTCGTCCTTCTGCCCCTGGGCGTACGGGGCGAGGAAGGACTTGTCCCCCGTCAGGGCGTAGCCCCGGACGGCCGTCTCCTGGTCGAGCAGCGCCTTCTGGAGGCGGAAGGAGGCCGAGCGTGCCGGCTGGATGCGGTCGACGAGGTCGGTGGTGCGGTCGTTGGTGCGGGATATCTGCGCCGCCACGAGGACCGCGGCGAGCACGAGGAGGGCACCGAGGATGCCGAGGACGAGGTTCATCCAGCCCTGGACCGAGAGGCGCCCGGTGCGGCCCGCGCGCGCGGGCGCGCTGTGGCCCTGTGTCATGACTTCTTCTCCCAGGCGAGGTGCAGGACGGCGAGGTCGTCGGAGAGACCGCCCGCGGGCGTGGCCAGCGCGGAGACCTCCTCGACCAGGGTGCGGACGAACGCGGGACCCGCCAGATCGTTGCGGCGGCGCGCGAGGGCGAGCAGCCCGGCCTCGCCGAGCCGCGTCCCCGGGCCCGTACGGCCCTCGAAGAGACCGTCAGTGAACGAGACGACGGCGGTGTCGGGCTCGATGCTCCGCACGGCCTCGGGCCAGGCCGAAGCGGGCATGTCGGAGCCGAGCAGCCCGAGCGCCATCCCGCCCTCGGGCTCGTACCACTCGACGCCGGCCGGGGTGCGGATGAGGCTGCCGTGGTGACCGGCACGCACGGTGTGCAGGGTGCGGTGGTCAGGCGCGAAGCGGAGGCTCACGTACGTGGCGAAGACGTGCTCGCCCGCGCGCTCGGCGCACAGGATCTCGTTGAGCAGCCGTGCCTGGTCGGAGCCGACGCAGCCGGTGAGCACGGCGGCGCGCCAGGCGACGCGCAGGCACACCCCGAGCGCGGCCTCGGCGGCGCCGTGCCCGGAGACGTCGCCGACGACGGCGTGCACGGTGCCGTCGGCGGTCTGCACGACGTCGTAGAAGTCCCCGCCGAGCAGCGCGTGGTCGCGTCCCGGCTCGTAGCGCGAGACGACGGAGAAGTCGGCGGGCACGGTGCGCAGGAGCGGGGTGGGCAGGAGGCCGAGTTCGAGGCGGGCGTTCTCCTCGGCGCGCAGCCTGCTCGCCTGGAGCGCGGCGGAGGCGCGTTCGACGACCTTGCGCTGGACCGCGTAGCGCACGGCGCGGCCGAGGGTCTCGGGGTCCACGCGGTTCTTCACGAGGTAGTCCTGCGCGCCGAGCGCGACCGCGTCGAGGCCGATCTCGCTCTCGGCGAGGCCGGTGAGCACGATGATCGCGGCGTCGGGAGCGGCCTTCAGGACCCGGCGGACGGCGTCGAGGCCGTGCACGTCGGGGAGGTGGAGATCGAGCAGGACGCACAGCGGGCCCGCCGTGCGGGCGAGCACCGCCTGTGCCTCGGCGAGGGTCTTGCACCAGGTCAGGCCGAGGTTGAGGGCGCTGTCGGCGAGGTACTCCTCGACCAGGAGCGCGTCACCGGCGTCGTCCTCGACCAAGACCAGGGTGACATCGAGTTCCCACCCCGGATCGGCGTGCCCGGCACGCGGTCGTGGCAGCGAGGATTCGAGCCCCGTGGGCCGTTCGGCCACTTCACACCCCCACCTAAGAGCAGGCGTCCATGTGGCGGACCTCTGCGAGACAAGCAGAAGCATACTGCCCGGTGCAGGAGGGGACGGCGGTGTGGGAGCGGGTGCTCAGCGGGCCAGGACCGCCGTCACCGTCTTACCGCCGTCCGGCTCCGGGCGCACGGTCAGGGACTCGGCGATCCCGCGGACCATCGGCCAGCCGAAGCCGCCCGTGGTGCCGTCCAGGCGCGGGGTGCGCGGGGTGGGGTGCTCGGGGCTCGGGTCGCGCACCTCGACGGTGAGCGCGCCCGGTGTCGCGCGCAGCCACAGCCCGCTGACCGCGCCCGCGTGCCGCAGCGCGTTGCTGACCAGCTCGGAGACGAGCAGCAGGAAGTGTTGCGCGGTGCGGGCCGCGACGGCGGGGCCGAGCCCGTCGAGGAAGACGCGCACGGCCTCGCGCGCCTCGGCGGCGTGCGCGGGCCGGGAGTGGTGTCCTCCCGCCGCGGCGGGAGCGGGCGGCGCGAGCGCCTGTCCGGCCTGGTCCAGGTGGTGCATGGTCTCACCCCGTCACTGGGAGCCCTTGGGGAACTCCGCATCGGTACATGAAGTGGTGTACCCCGAGCGCGGGAGCTGAAAAGGGGACGTCGTGAAAGGGGGAGGTCGCGGGCGGTACGGCGGGGGCGGCCCTGGTGAGGGCCGCCCCGGCCGCAGGTGCTCCCGCGGGCAGGCCGTACGGGTCCGGCGGGGCCCGTCGCGGGGTCGGCGGGGGCCGGCGCCCGGGCGCGCGTATCGGCGGCGTACGGGCCCCGTACGGGTGCGGTCCGGGTGCGGTCCAGGCCCGTACGGGTGCGGTCAGGATTCCGCCGGGCGCTCCTCGGCGGGAGCCTGGGGCGCGGGCCGCGGCTGCTCCGGGGCCGGCGCCTGGGCCTGGTGTGCGGGCTGGGCCGTGGGCCGGGCGTCGGCGAGGGTGCGCGGGCGCGCGGGGTCGCCGGCGGGCGGGGCCGCCGGGCCGTTCGGGGCCTGGCCGGGTACGGCGGCACCCGGCGACGTCGGCGGGGTCGGCGCCTGCGGGGGCGTCGCCCCGGTGGGCGGCGCGGGCGGAGCGGCGGGCGCCGGAGCGGCGGGCGGCTGCTGCGGCCCGGGGGCCGGGACGCTCGGCCTGCCGAGGGTCTGCTCCGCCTTCCTGCGAAGCGCGTCGGCGGTCTGCCGGGTGTCGTTCAGAACGTCACCCTGCTCCTCGACGAGCTGCTGATAGATCGGGGTGGGGGAAGACACAATGAAGGACTCTCTGCCATCTCAGGGGCTGTGCATCGGCCCGCCACCGGCTGCGACGGACTCACGCCGTGAGGATCGCAGACGTGTCACCCGGCGGGGACGAGGGGGGTCGGCCCTGAGCCGCTGATCCGGCGCGGAGCCGATTCCTTGGCACGCAGTGCCACTGGAGTGGCGCGCTCCTCGGCGGCGGCCCGGGCGAGCCGCTCGCGGGCCACACCGAGCGCCGCGTCGATCGTGCGCGTACCGGTGGAGACACAGAGCGTGTAGGTGACGTCGTCGAGGTCGCGGAGCGTCTCGGCGCCCGGCTCCTGAACGGCACTCAGGGCTTCGTAACGGTTCAGCAGCTTGCGCAGCACGACAGGGTGAGCAATCAGCACAACGGTCCCTTCTGTTTCCTGCGTCGCATTCGCCCCTCCCGGAAACGGGCTCGGCCGACATGGGCCGCAGGTGGTCTTCTGACCGCATACCCGGCACTGGGTGCCTCAAGCGTCCGATCCAAAAGGTTTTCAGCCATTGCGGGCGGTACATCCGGCCAAGAGGGGCGCGCCCGGGGTTCAGGGGCGCCAGTAGCCCTGGGCGCGGACCTGACGGCGGGGCGCGGGAAGGGCCGCGCGGAGGTGACCGGCGAGGGCGCGGGTCGTCGTGGTGTCGCAGGCGATCCAGGCCCAGGCGCCCGCGGGGTCGGCGAGGTGCTGGGGCAGCGTGGCCCGCACTTCCTCGACGAGGCGCTCGCCCGCGCGTTCGCGCGGGACGGGGAGCAGGGTGTGACGCCCGGGCCGTACCCGCACGGGGAGGTCGGCGTCGGCGGGGCCCCGCGTCTCGAACCACACCGTGGCCGGCGTGTCCGGGTAGGCGTCGAGAAGCGAGTTGAGCGCGGGGAGCGCGGCCGTGTCGCCGATCAGGAGGAGGTGGGCGGGCTCCGGCTGCGGCGGCGTGAGCGGGGTGCCGTGCACGGTGGCCTCGATGGTGTCGCCCGGCCGGGCGGCGCGGGCCCAGTCGGCGGCCGTACCGGCGTGCAGCGCGAAGTCGAGCGAGAAGGTGCCGCTCGCGGGATCGGGGTCGACGAGGGTGTAGGCGCGCTGGTGGGGGCGGCCGTTGCGGCGGAACCAGAGCCTGACCCACGTCGTGGGCAGGGTGCCGCTCGCGTCGAGCAGGCCGCCGTCGGTGACGCGGAGGCGTACGTAGTCGGGGGCGAGGTGTGCGCTCGCCGTCACCGTGAGGGTGAAGTCCCTGGCGCGCAGCAGCCGCAGCACCGCGCCCTCCCAGCCGTGTCCCACGCCGCACCCCTCCCACCGGGGTCCCGGCCCCGGTCCGTACGCGCGTCCGGCCGCGGAGTCCACGACCGGACAGTTAACTTAGGTAAGCCTAAGTTAATCACGCGCGGGAGAACAGCCCGGCGGCCACCACCTGCACGGGCGGGGCCGCCCGTCCCGCCCCGGCCCGTCCCGCCCCGGCCTGTACCGCCCCGGTGCGCGCCACCCCGCCCCGTACCGCCCTGCCCCGTACCAGACCCGCCCCGGCCCGTACCCGCTTCAGCGCCGGCCGAGGCGCCGCGCTCCCGAGGGGCCGAGCTGGTAGCTGAGGTCGTAGTAGGCGAAGAGCTTCGGCTCCTCCTCGGCGACGAGTTCGCCGTCGGTATCGATCGACGGCGCGTCCTTCACCCGCTTCTTGTCGTAGCGCACCTTGAGCGCCCCCGGCTTGACCGTCGCGCCGTCGAGCGGCACGAAAATCAGCCTGCGCTTGGTGGGCAGCCCGATCACGACGGTCGCGAAGGCGGGCAGGTCGGTGGTGGTGTCGACGTAAATGGCCTCCAGGCTGCCGATCTTGTGCCCCTCGGCGTCCACCACGTCATGGCCGCGCCAGTCCCGGATGTCCTCGGCTTCGAACAACGCCCTGCCTCCTCGTACGGTCTGTCAGGCCCCCTCCTGGCCACCTGCCCCCGCCCCGCCCGGCCACACGCGAGGCTACCGGCCGGTCGGGGCCCGTACCGGCAACGGCGCGGGCGCACGCCCCGTCATCGCGACTACGCGCGGGCGACATTGCTTCGCCGGGCACGCTTGCCCCACCGCGGCAGCGATGCGCGAGACTGGGCGAATGCCTGGGGAGAATCCGTACGCGCAGAGCACCTTCGTGGGCCGGGAGCGGGAGCGTTCCGCGCTCCTGGACGCGCTCCGGGTGCGGCACCTCGTGAGCCTCACGGGCCCCGGCGGCATCGGCAAAACACGGCTCGCGCGCGAGGTCGCGGCCGAGGCCAAGGGCACCTTCCCGCAGGGGGTGCGCCTGGCGGACCTCGGCCGGGTACGCGACACGGGGCAACTGCTCACGGAGGTGGCGCGCGCGGTGGGGCTCGCCGACCAGTCCGCGCGCCCGCGGGCCGAGGCGCTCTGCGCCTACCTGGCCCCCCAGCGCTGCCTGCTCGTGCTCGACTCGGGCGAGCAGGTGTGGGACGCGGTACGCGACCTGGTGGGCGATCTCCTGACGACCTGCCCCGGGCTCACGGTGCTGCTCAGCGCGCGGCGGCCGCTCGCACTCGCCGAGGAGTACGTGTCCACGCTCGGTCCGCTGCCGCAGGACGGGCCCGAGGCGTTCGCCCTCTTCGCCGAGGGCGTGGCCGCGGTGCGCCCCGCCGGGCTCGCGCCCGGGGAGCGGGCGGTGGCCGCGCGGATCTGCGCGCGGCTCGAAGGGATTCCGCTGGCCCTGGAACTGGCCGCCGCACAGGCGGCGCGGCTGCCTCTCGACGAGCTGGCGCGACGTCTGGACTCGCGGCTCGACACCCTCGTCGCCGAGGGGCACGGCGGCCCCGACAGGCACCGCACGCTGCGGACCACGATCGGCTGGAGCCACGAGCTGTGCCTGCCCGAGGACCGGCTCCTGTGGGCGCGCCTGACGGTCTTCCGCGGGCCCTTCGACCTCCAGGCGGTGCGCGAGGTGTGCGCAGGGGGGCCGCTCGCGCGGGCGGACATCGCCGCGGGGCTCGACCGGCTCCTCGCCTGCTCGGTGCTGCGCAGGCACGGGCGCGGCTGGTCGATGCTCGGCACGCTCGCCGAGTACGGGGGGCAGTGGCTGGAGCGGCTCGGCACCGACGCGTACGAGGCGCTGGCGGCGCGCCACGCCGCGTACTTCGCGCGTCTCGTGCGCCGTGCCGACGAGGAGTGGCTGGGCCCCCGGCAGATCACCTGGTTCCGCTGGGCGCGCGAGGCGTACGGCGAAGTGAGCGCGGCACTCACGTACTTGACGGAGCACCGGCCGGACGACGCGCTCGACATGGCGGGACGGCTCGTCTTCTTCTGGGCCTGCTGCGGGCGGCTGCACGAGATGCGGGCCCGCCTGGAGGCGGCGCTCAAGAACCCCTCGGCCACCGGGCCGCACCGCACGCGCGCGCTGTGGGCGCTCGGGGTCGCGTACGCGCTGCACGGCGAGTACGGGGCGGCGGCCGAGCTGAGCGCCCGGGGCGCGGGGACGGCCGAGCGCGAGCGGGACCGCGAGGGGATGCTGGGCGCGGCGTACGCGGGCGGCCTCACGGCGCTGCTCACGGGCGATCCCCTACGGGCGCTCGCGCTCGCGCAGGCCGCGCTCGACGCGGCGCCCGGGCCCGACACGGGCTCGCCCGGCAGGCTGCGGTGCCTGCTCGTACGGGTCTTCGCGTACACGGCGCTCGGGGAACGGGAGCGGGCGCGGTCCGAGGCGGAGCGGCTACGGGCGCGGTGCCTGGCCCTCGGGGAGCGCTGGACGCTCTCGTACTTCGACTACCAGCTCGCGCTCGTCCACCTCGGCGAGGGCAGGGCGCGGCCGGCGCTCAGGTACGCGCGGGCCGCGCTGGAGAGCAAGCGCGCGATCGAGGACTCCTTCGGCACGGCGCTCTGTCTCGACGTGCTCGCCGCGACGCTCAGCGCGGCCGGGCAGGCGGAACGGGCGGCGCGGATGGCGGGGATCGCCGAGACCTTCTGGACGACGACAGGCCACCCGCAGCGCGGTACCCCCGAACTGGCCCCGGTACGCGCGCGCTACGAGGCGCTCGCGCGGCAGTCGCTCGGGGACGCGCGCTGGGAGCTGGCGCGCCGGGCGGGGCGGCTGACGGACGCGCGCGAGGCGCTGTACTCGTGGCTCGACGGTCCGGGCTGAGCACAGCGACACGGGAACGGGCGGCGGCCGGTACGGGGTTGCCCGTACCGGCCGCCGCCCTCGGACTCCGCACCGGCTCATCGCTCACCCCCGCGGGTACGGGTTCGTGGTGCTCCGTGGGACTCGCGTGCCCCCGCGCGCCCGGAGGAAAACCGGGTGTCGCCCGGAGGAAAACCGGGTGTCGCCCGGAGGCCGGGAAAGGGGAGGATGCGCCCATGCGCGCCACCCCGCCAGGGCCCCCGCCCTTCACCCTCGTCCCGCTCGCCGTCCGGCACGCTGCCGCGATGGCCGTCGTGCTCGCTGACCCGGCCCTGTACCGGTTCACCGGCGGGGAGCCGCCGCGGGCCGCCGCGCTGGAGCGGCGGTACGCGCGGCAGCTCGCGGGGCCCGGCGAGGAGGGTGTCGCGTGGGTCAACTTCCTTGTGCGGGTGGAGGATCGCGGCGAGTTCGCGGGCTACGTGCAGGCGACGGTGACGGGCGGCGACGAGGCGGAGGTGGCGTGGGTCGTGGGCACGGCGTGGCAGGGGCGCGGGCTCGCGAAGGCGGCGGCGCGGGCGCTCGCCGAGCGGCTCGCGGAAGCGGGGGTACGGCGTCTGGTGGCCCACGTGCGTCCGGGGCACGCCGCGTCCGAGGCCGTCGCGCGCGCCCTCGGCCTGCGCCCGGACGGAGCCCGGCAGGACGGCGAACGGCGCTGGGCGGGCCCCGCGCGCGCCCGTCAGTCCCGCACGTACCGCAGCTCCCTGAGCACGGGCCCGCCCCACTCGCCGTAGTCGTCGGGGCGTTCCGTACCGTCGGGCCGGTAGCCGAAGCGCGTGTAGAAGCGGCGGGCACGGGTGTTGCCCGCGAGCACCCACAGCGTGACGGGTCCGGCGAGCCGCGCGTGCACCTCCTCGACGAGGCGGCGTCCCACCCCCGTACCCACACGCTCGGGAGCGGCATAGAGCGCGAACAACTCCCCCGCGGGGCCCGCGCCCGGCCTCGGCAGCCCGTAGCAGGCCCAGCCGAGGAGTTCGCCCCCGGTGTCGAGCGCGAGCAGATCGGTGACGTGCCCCCGGCTCTTCGCGAACCACTCGGCGCGCGCACGGGCTTCGGCCGCGGGGTCCATGCCGTCGAGGTAGGCGGCGGGGACGAGCCCGTCGTAGGCGGCGGCCCAGGCCCGGGCGCGCAGGCGCATGACGCGCGGCAGGTCGGCCTCGGTCATCTCGGTCACGTACACGCTCACGGGTCCCCTCTCGTCCTGCGCCACGGCATCGTCCCAGACCCTGGGCGCGGGCCGCGTCGGGCGGGGGGCCGAGGGGTGTCGGGCGACCGGCGTAGGTCTCGTGGCCCATGTGGTCGCGCGCCTCGCGTGAGAGGGTCGCGGCTCATGGAGACCACGGGAAGCACGCGGCGCGGGACGGCCGAGCGGGTT
Organism: Streptomyces sp. P6-2-1; assembly: GCF_050613165.1. NCBI lineage: Bacteria > Bacillati > Actinomycetota > Actinomycetes > Kitasatosporales > Streptomycetaceae > Streptomyces > Streptomyces sp. P6-2-1. The sequence goes on from NZ_CP192513.1 coordinate 411,469, forward strand.
CGGGACGTGCGGGCGCGGCTCGTCGCTGGACGGGATCTGTGGGTGGCGACGGCTCACCCCGTACACGGCCCGCACCAGGTGCCGTTGTGGTTCGTGTGGGACGGGCGCGCGGTGTGGATGTGCACGGGCGCCGCGTCCGTGACGGTCCGTAACCTGCGTGCGGAGCCCCGGGTGCGCCTGGCGCTCCAGGACACGTACGACGTGGTGCTCCTCCAGGGCGAGGCGGAGTGTTTTCCCGAGCGGGAGGTGCCCGCGGACGCCGCGGAGGCGTTCGCGGGCACGTTCGGCTGGGACCCGCGCGCGGAGGAGGGTGCCTTCGTGTACGTCCGCGTCGTTCCCAGGACGGTGCGCGCCTGGCGCGGCGTGCCGGAGCTGGACGGGAGGGTCGTCATGCGGGACGGGGTGTGGGCGCGGTAGGGGCGCCGTACGGCGGTGGCGCGGCGGGAACCGGCCAGTTCGGCGCGGAGGCGCGCGGAGACGGGCCGGGCGTGCGTCCGGGGTGAACGTGGTGGTGCCGGGCCGGGGCGGCGGGAGCACACCCGCGGGCACGTACTCCAGGGAACGTATGTCCGGGCAGGTCCTCGCGGCGGGGGCCTGACGGGGCCTTGATCCTGCCGGGGCCGTTGCGATCCCCGCCGGTGACCGCCCCCCCCGGACGCCCGCGGCGCGGGCGCGTCGGCCGGTTCTCGACCCCAGGCCAAAGGTGGCGAGATCACGTAGGGATGACGGTCTAGCCGCCGGGCATATGCTGGCACGCCACGAGGAGGGACGAGAGATGCCCGCGGAGACCGCGATCCTCCTGGTCGACGACCATCCGGACACGCTGTTCGCCCTGGAGAGCGTGCTCGCGCCACTCGGGCGGCCCGTACTGCGGGCGCACAGCGGCGAGGAAGCGCTGAAGTGCGTGCTGCGCGGCGGGGTCGGCCTCGTCCTGCTCGACGTGGTGATGCCGGGGACGGGTGGCCTGGAGGTGGCCGGGTACATGCGGGGCGTCGACCGCGCGCAGGACATCCCCGTCGTCCTCGTCACGGGCCTCGGCAGGGAACGGGCCCTTGCCGAGCGGGCGCGCGAGCTGGGCGCGGCGGATCTGCTGACGAAGCCGGTCGATCCCTGGACGCTGTGCACGAAGGCGGAATACCTGCTGGAGCGGTACGAGCGCGTGGTCGCACTGCGGGAACAGGTACGGGAGTTGCGGGCCCAGCTGGAGCTGGCGGCGACGCGGGACGGGTGAGCCGGATGGCCCCCGGGGCGGGCAGGCCCGGCGAGGGGCCTGCCGCGCGGGGGTGGCTCAGGCGGCCGGGGCGATCGTCTTCTCGATCGCCGCGACGACCTCGCGGGACTCCGGCTCGGTGGGCGGGGCGAAACGCGCGACGACGGCGCCGTCCGGGCCGATGAGGAACTTCTCGAAGTTCCAGCGGATGTCGCCGCTGTGGCCCTCCGCGTCGGGCACGTCGACGAGTTCGCGGTAGAGCGGGTGCCGGTTCTCGCCGTTGACCTCGACCTTCTCGGTCATCGGGAACGTGACGCCGTACGTGGCCGAGCAGAACTCGGCGATCTCGTCGGCGCTGCCGGGCTCCTGGCCCATGAACTGGTTGCAGGGCACGCCGAGCACCGTGAAGCCCCGGTCCCGGTAGGTCTCCTGGAGCCGTTCGAGCCCCTCGTACTGGGGCGTGAGGCCGCAGCGCGAAGCGACGTTGACGACCAGGACGGTACGGCCGCGGTACTGGTCGAGCTGGGCGGGTCCGCCCTGAAGGGCGCTGATTTCCACATCGTGCACAGTCATGTCCGCATCGTACGACCGGCCGCCGTCCCCCCGGCGGGCCGTACCCGGCGCCTTGACGCACACCGGAGGTCCCGCGGGCCCCGCGCGCCCGCGCCCGCGCCCCTCACGGCCCCGCGCCGCCCCGCCCCGTCCGTGCCCGGACTCACCCGTACGAGCGGTCCCGCACCCCGAAGCCGCAGGGAACCGGCCACGAAGACTGCCGGAACCTGGCAGTGCGCGGGCGGCGTCCCGGGTGAAAGGATCGGCACCCGCCCGGGGCCGAGCGGTCCCCCGCGGAGTTCGTGACGGGGAAGGGAAGTCGCCATGACGTGGTTCCTGGTGGCCGGGGTCGCGGGGCTCGCGGTGCTCGCGCTGTCGCTCGTCGTGGACGGGCTGCTCGAAGGGCTCTTCGACGGTGTGTCCTTCCTGGACGGACTGCTCGACGGACTCTTCTCGCTGCCGGTCGTGGCGGGCACCGTGTCGATGCTCGGTTTCACCGGCGCGCTCACGCTCGCCACGACGGACCTCGGCACGGGCGCCGCCGCGGGGATCGGCCTGGCCGCCGGACTCGCGGCGGGCTGGCTGACCTGGCGCCTCACGCGCGCGCTCATGAGCGGCGCGACGGCGACGACACCGCGCGAGTCGGATCTCGTCGGCACCTCGGGCGCGGTCGTGACAGCGATCCCGGCCGAGGGCTTCGGCGAAGTGCTGCTCTCGCTCGGCGGCCAGCCCGTCAAGTACGCGGCACGCAGCGCCGTCGCGGTGCCGCGCGGGGCGGAGGTGTGGGTCGAGGAGACGCTCTCGGCGACGGCCGTGCGCGTCCGTCTCGTCGAACGCTGAGCGCTCCGCGGATACGTGGCGCGCCCCGCGTCCACGGCGCGCGCCGCGCGCCACCCACGCGGCACATGCGGCATACGCGAGACTCGCGGAACGCACGACACGCAGCACACGCAGCACACGCGCGACAGCAACACACGCACGACACGCAGCACACGCACGACACGTACTACGCACGAGAGTGATCCCCGCGCGGCGGGGGCGAAGGGGGTGCAGCGGATGAGTCCAGTGGTTCTCGCCGTGAGCGGCATCGTGATTCTGGTCGTCCTGGTGGCCCTGGTGGTCGTCACGCGGTACAAGGTCGCGGGGCCGAGCGAGGCGTTCATCGTGACCGGGCGACGCGGCAAATCGCGTACGGACCCGGAGACCGGACGGATCTTCACCGACAACAGCGGCCAGAAAGTGGTGGTGGGCGGCGGGGTCTTCGTCGTCCCGTTCGTGCAGCAACGGTTCACGCTGGAGCTGTCCTCGCGGCACATCCCCGTCGCGGTGCGCGGCGCGGTGACGCTGCGCGGCGTCAAGGCGAACCTGGAGGGCGTCGCGATCGTCAAGGTCGGCGGCACCGAGGACTCGATCCGCGCCGCGGCGCAGCGCTTCCTCATGCAGCAGGGCGGCATCGTCGGGTTCACGCAGGAAGTGCTCTCGGGGGCGCTGCGCTCGATCGTGGGGCGCATGTCGGTCGAGGACATCATCAGGGACCGCGCCGCCTTCGCCGGGCAGGTCGCCGAGGAGGCGGAGGCGAGCCTGTCGGGGCAGGGGCTCGTGCTCGACGCCTTCCAGATCCAGGACATCACGACCGAGGGCTCCTACCTGGAGGACCTCGGACGGCCCGAGGCGGCGCGCGCCAAGCAGGAGGCGGACATCGCCGAGGCGGTCGCGCGGCGTGCCTCGGAGCAGGCGAGGCTCAAGGCGGCCGAGGAGATCGCGATCGCCGAGCGGACCTTCGCGCTCAAGCAGGCCGAGATCAAGGCCGAGACGGACGAGGCCGCCGCCCGTGCGGCTGCCGCGGGGCCGCTCGCGCAGGCGGCGCGCAATCAGGAAGTGCTGACCGAGCAGGAGAAGGTCGCCGAGCGGCAGGCCGCGCTCACCGACCGCGAGCTGGACACACAGGTCCGCAAGCCCGCCGACGCGGCCCGCTACCGCGCGGAGCAGGAGGCCGAGGCGCAGCGCATCACGCTCGTCAAGCAGGCGGAGGCCGACGCGCAGCGCGCCAGGCTCACCGGTACGGGTGAGAAGGAGCACCGCGCGGCACTCGCCGACGCCGTGCGCCTGGAGGGCGAGGCGGACGCGGCCGCGATCCTGGCGCGCGGTGCCGCCGAGGCCGACGCGATGCGCAAGAAGGCGGACGCCTTCGCGCAGTACGGCGACGCGGCGGTGCTCCAGATGCTCGTCGAGGTGCTGCCGCAGGTCGTCGCCAAGGCCGCGGAGCCGCTGAGCGCGGTCGACAAGCTCACCGTCATCTCCACGGACGGCGCGGGCCAGCTTCCCCGTACGGTCGCGAACAACGTCGTGCAGGGGCTCGAACTGCTCACGTCGACGACGGGCGTGAACCTGACGGAGCTGCTGCGCAAGGCCACGGGCGGCGGTGCGGCGGCGGCCGACGAGGAGACAGGGGACGCGGAGGCGCAGGGCGCGGGGCTCGCCCGTACAGGCGAGAGCGCGCCCCCGGCGCAGCGGAAGGGACACACGGAGATCACCGACTGAGCCCGACGGCCGCCACGGGGCGCGGGCGCGGGGCACGTCCCGCGCCCGCGCCCCGTGGCGTGCGGGCGCGTGCCCTCGGCCCGCGCGGTTCCCGGGACCGCCCGCACCGGCGTGGCGCGCGTTCCCCGCCCGCCGGTGCGATGGTGGGGAGGACGCCGCGAGAACGTCACTCCGAGGGAGGCCGTGGTGCGTTGTCTGGTGACCGGGGCGAGTGGGTACATCGGCGGGCGGCTCGTACCCGAGCTGCTCGAAGCGGGGCACAGCGTGCGCGCGCTGGCCCGTACGCCCGAGAAACTGCGCGACTACCCGTGGGCGGAGCGCGTCGACATCGTCAAGGGGGATGTCACCGACCCGGAGTCGCTGCGGGCGGCGATGGAGGGCATGGAGGTCGGCTACTACCTCGTGCACGCGCTCGCCTCCGGTCCCGGCTTCGAGGAGACGGACCGCGAGGCGGCGCGCGCCTTCTCCGCCGCGGCGGGCGCCGCGGGGCTGCGGCGGCTCGTCTACCTCGGCGGCCTCACACCCGCCGGAGTACCCGAGAAAGAGCTGTCCCCGCACCTGCGCTCACGGGCCGAGGTGGGGCACATCCTGCGCGCCGGCCCGACACCCACGGCGGTGCTGCGCGCCGCCATCGTGATCGGTTCCGGTTCGGCCTCCTTCGAGATGCTGCGCTACCTGACCGAACGACTGCCGGTCATGCTGACTCCGAGCTGGGTGAGCACCAAGATCCAGCCGATCGGGGTACGGGACGTGCTGCGGTACCTCGTGGGCGCGGCCGAGCTGCCCGCCGACGTCGACAGGGACTTCGACATCGGCGGGCCCGACGTCATGACGTACCGGGACATGATGGAGCGGTACGCGCGGGTCGCGGGCCTGCGCAAGCGCCTCATCGTGCCGGTCCCCGTCCTCACGCCGCGCCTGTCCTCGCACTGGATCGGCCTCGTCACGCCGGTACCGCGCGGGCTCGCGCGTCCGCTGGCCGAGTCACTGCGGTACGAGGTGGTCTGCGCGGAGCACGACATCGCCCGGTACGTCCCCGACGGGCCTGGCCACCCGATGCCCTTCGACACGACGCTCCGGCTCGCGCTCCAGCGGGTGCGCGAGGCCGAGGTGGCGACGCGCTGGTCCTCCGCCTCCGTGCCGGGGGCCCCGAGCGATCCGCTGCCGACCGACCCCGACTGGGCGGGCGGCTCGCTCTACACCGACGAGCGGCAGCGCTCCGCCGACGCCCCCGAGTCCGCGCTGTGGCAGGTCATCGAGGGGATCGGCGGCGAGAACGGCTGGTACTCCTTCCCGCTCGCCTGGGCGGTACGGGGCTGGCTCGACCGGCTCCAGGGCGGTGTCGGGCTGCGCCGGGGGCGCAGGGACGCGCGACGCCTCCGGGTCGGGGACTCGCTCGACTTCTGGCGGGTCGAGGAGATCGAGCCGGGGAAGCTGCTGCGCCTGCGTGCCGAGATGCGGATGCCGGGACTCGGCTGGCTGGAGCTGCGCGCCGACCCGGCAGAGGACGGCGACCCGGACCGGTCCGTGTACCGGCAGCGCGCCGTCTTCCACCCGCGCGGGCTCGCGGGGCAGGCGTACTGGTGGAGCGTGGCGCCCTTCCACGCGCTGGTCTTCGGCGGGATGGCGCGGAACATCGGGCGGGCCGCGGAGCGGATGACGCGCGGCGAGGCGGTGTCCGGGCAGGCGGGGAAGTCGGTGCGCGCGCTGCTCGGGATGCTGCGGCCACGGGGAGCGGGAGCCTGACGGCCCGTACGGCCCCGTATCCCCCGCGCTGACCCGCACGGGCGTCCGCTTGTCAGGCCGGTGGGGGGTTCTTGCGGAGGCAGGAGCGTTCGATGGGGCCCGGGTTCCTGACCCGGACGCCGCCCATGCCCGCGTCCCCCGTGAGCCGCAGCAGGGGCGCGCCCTTCTCGCGGCCCGGTGTCGTACGGTCGCGCAGCCCGCCCATGCCCGGGTCGACGCCGCCCGCGTCGACCCCCCAGGACTCGGGCACCACGATCCGTATCCCCGCCATGTCGCCGCGCACCTCGATCAGGATCTCGGCCAACCGCGTCCGTACCCGCGTGAAGTCGAGGTGCACCCCGCCCATGCCCCCGTGCACGACGAGGTGCGCGGGCACCTCCCACTCACCCGTCCGGCGGACGCCGTACATGCCGCCGCGCAACTCCAGCGGCTCGCCGCCGTGCGGCGCGGGCGGCTGGACGAGCGGGGGCGCGCCGGGCAGGTCCGCGAGGAGCGGCCGCAGCTCCCCGTACGTCCGCGCGCTCAAGGCGGTGCCCAAGCGCTCGTCCAGCTCGTCGAAATCGATGCGGCCCTCGGCCGCCGCCTCCCTGAGCCGCTCGGCGACCGCGTCCCTGTCGGCATCGGAGGCGCGCTGCCCGTCCTCGTAAGGGAACTCGCCGGGGAAACGGCCGGGAAGCGGTGAAGAGCTCATGACCGGGGATCATAGGCGGCCACCGATCGGGAACACCAGGGAGCGCGTACCGCGCCCTCCCGGCCCCTTCCGGGCTGCGTGGCAGGGCGGGCGGTGCCACCCTCGACAACAGGACCGACGACGTGGGAGCCCTCTGTGCGAGACACCTTCGAGCTGAACCCGGACATCCTGGCCGAGCTGCGCGCCCCGCGCCCGTACCCGGCGGTGTCGCTGCTGCTGCCCACGCACCCGGCGTCACCGGACGGCGCGGAGGACGCGATCCGGCTGCGCAATCTCGTGAGCGAGGCGAAGAAGCGGCTCGCGGACGACCCGGGCGTGGACAAGGCGGCGCTCCAGGCCCTTGAGGCGCGTATCGACGAGGCGGCGGCCTCCGTGGACTCCTCGGAGATCACCGACGGGACGCTCCTGCTCGCCTCGGCGAACGACTGGGAGGTGTGGAAGCTGCCCGTCGCACCGCCCACGCGCGTCGTCGTCGCGGACACGTATCTGACCCGCAACCTCGTCTCCTCGTGGCTGCACGAGCGCCCGTACTGGGTCCTCGTCCTCTCCGAGGAGGGCAGCCGGCTGTGGCACGGGGCCGGGGAGTCGCTCACCGAGGTGACCGGCTTCGGTTTCCCCGCGAAGCCCGAGCTGCCCGACCACGAGGACGCCGACCTGGGCGCGAACTTCGGCACCCAGCCCTCCCCCTACCGCGAGGAGCGGCTGCGCCAGTACCTGCGGGACGTGGACGACAAGCTCGCCGACGCGCTGCGCACGGGCAAGGGTCCCGTGCACGTCGTGGGCACGGCGAACCAGATCAACACGCTCGTCGAGCGCACCCGCAGCAAGGACAGGATCGGGGAGCGCGTCGAGCGGGCGGGGGCGGACAAGCTGACCGGGCACCTTGTGCTCGACGTCATCCGCCCGGCGCGCGAGAAGTACACGGCGGAGCGGCAGCGCGCGGCGCTCGACCGGCTCGGCGAGGGGATCGGTCAGAAGCGCTTCGCCGCGGGCACCGACGAGATCTGGCAGAACGTCCAGGAGGGGCGCGTCCAGCTCCTTCTGGTGGAGGACGGTTTCCAGGTCTCGGCGATCCCGGAGGCGACCCACCTGCGCCCGGCGGCCTCGCCCGAGGACCCGGACGTCGAGGACGACATCGTCGACACGCTCGTCGAGACGGCGCTCGGCACGGGCGCCGACGTCGTCTTCGTCCCGGACGACGCGCTCGCCGAGCACGGCAGGATCGCGGCGCTGCTGCGGTACTGAGGCGGTACGGGGACGGGGCGCCGCTCAGGAGAGGCGGCGCCCCGTCCCCGTACGGGCTCAGCGATGGCGGCGGGCGCCCAGGCGGGAGGACGCGCCGCCGAGGTGGGCGGCGACGAGGGCGAGACCGGCGAGGCCGAGCGCGGTCGGCGAGTACCACGTCTCGGTGCCCGTGTCGGTGGCGAGGAGCAGGTAGGCGACCACGAAGAAGGCCGCGGCGACGTAGGCGAGCACGGTGTCTCCCGGGGGGAGTACGGCGGGCCGAGCGGGCCCGTGGTCCCGGCGGGACCTGTGTGCGAGTGCCCCGTCGCGGGCGGCGCACGCCTGGACGCGGGCCGTGTTCGCTGTGGGCGCGGTTCCCGTTTCCGCTCGGCGGGCGGGGGCAACCGGGCGGCATGACGAGCGAAACGACACAGCGCGCGCACCGCACCGCCAGGCGCGCCGCGAACAGTTCGGCGGTGGACCGTGCCGCCCGCGCGGGCTTCGTGGCCCGGGGCGTCATCTATCTGCTGATCGGCGCGATCGCGATCCGCGTCGCCTTCCACCCGTCGGGCGGCAGGCAGGCGGACCGTTCGGGAGCGCTCGCCGAGATCGCCGAGAAGCCGTTCGGGCTCTTCCTGCTGTGGGCGGTCGGGATCGCGACGGCGGGAATGGCGCTGTGGCGCCTGTCGGAGGCGGCCTTCGGCGCCTCGGGCTCGGACGGCGGCAAGGCGGGCAAGCGGCTCATGTCGGCGGGGCGCGCGGTCTTCTACGGTTTCGTCTCGTACTCCGTGCTCGCCTTCGCGCGGGGCAGCGGCGGCGGGGGTTCCTCGGACGAGAAGTCGAAGGACGTGACCGCGATGGCGCTCGGCAGGCCCGGCGGCCGGTGGCTCGTCGCCGTGGCCGGTGCGGTCGTGGTCGGTGTCGGCGCGGGCCTCGTCGTGCGCGCCGTCATGCGGAAGTTCCGCAAGCACCTCAGGACCGCGGGGATGGGCCGCCGCACGGAGCGTGTCGTGGACGTGCTCGGGATCGCGGGGAACCTGTCGCGCGGCATCCTCTTCGGCACGGCGGGCGTCTTCGCCGTCGTCGCCGCCGTCCGGTTCGAGCCGGAGAAGGCGAAGGGCATGGACGACACCCTGCGTTCCTTCACGGAGACCCCCGTCGGCCCCTGGCTCCTCGTCGTGATCGCCGTCGGCCTGCTCGCCTTCGGCGCCTTCTCGGTGGCGAGCGCGCGGTACCGGGAGACGTGACGCGCGGGCCCGTACGCGCGAAGCGCCCCCGCGTGTACGGCCGGTGAGGGGACCGTACGGGCGGGGGCGCCCGGGATGGTGCGTACCGTCCTCGCGGCCGCGGCCGCGAGGGGAGGGCTCAGCGCTCCGACATCAGGCCGGCGCGCAGGGTGCCCAGTGTGCGGTTGAGCAGGCGCGAGACGTGCATCTGCGAGACGCCGAGGCGCTCGCCGATCTGGGCCTGCGTCAGTTCCTGGCCGAAGCGCAGTTCCAGGATCTGCCGGTCACGCGGCTCCAGACCGGCGAGAAGCGGGGCGAGCGCGTGCAGGTCCTCGACGAGTTCCATGCCGGGGTCGTCCGCGCCGATGAAGTCGGAGAGGGCCGCCTCGCCCTCGCCGCTGTCCTCGCCACCGATGGTCGCGTCCAGCGAGGACGAGGAGTAGCCGTTGGCCGCGATCTGGGCCTCGACGACCTGCTGCTCGCTCAGGCTCATGAGGGCGGCGAGTTCGGAGACCTTGGGGGCCCGGCCGAGGCGTGTGGAGAGTTCCTCGTTGGCCTTGGCGAGTTCGACGCGGGCCTCCTGGAGGCGGCGCGGTACGTGCACGGCCCAGGTGGTGTCGCGGAAGAAGCGCTTGATCTCACCGACGATGTACGGCACGGCGAAGGTCGTGAACTCGACCTCGCGGCTCAGCTCGAAGCGGTCGATCGCCTTGATGAGACCGATCGTGCCCACCTGCACGACGTCTTCCATGTCGTCGCCGCGGCTGCGGAAGCGGCGGGCGGCGAAGCGCACGAGCGACATGTTCATCTCGATGAGGGTGTTACGGGCGTCCTGGAACTCCGGTGTCCCCTCCTCCAGCGTGTCGAGCCTGTCGAAGAAGAGCCGGGTCAGCTCCCGTGCGTCCCTGGGGGCCACCTTGTGCGGCTCCGCGATCTCGGGCAGGGCGGGGGCAGCTTCGGTCCGTTCTCCCGCGGTCGTGACGGTCCTTACCGCACCCATGAAAACCTCCTCGGTCCTGCGCCGCACCGCGCGGCGCGCTGCGGCCCGTGTACCCCGGCTTCCGGCCGTCATGCTCAGCCGTCCGCTCAACTTCCCGGCGGCATGCCCGGCGTCGCTCACGGGGCCTTCGCTCCGGTGTCCACCCCTCCTGTCTACCCGTCCGGCCCCCGCCGCGTACAGCCGGGGACGTTTTCCGGCCGCCCGGGCACACGACGAAGTCCCGCGAAGAGCGCCCGCTTTGTCCCCGTACATACGACATACCCGGACACCATGCGCCGTAGGGGCGCGCGGTGTCCGGGTCCGGGTGCCCGGGTGTACGGGTCCTGGTGTCCTGGACCTGTCGCTCAGGTGGCCGAGCCGAGGTCCTCGGCCTCGGCTCGGCGGACGAGTTCCTCCTCCTTGTCGGCGGACGCGCTGTGGTGCGCGGCGTCCGCGATCTGGGCGCGCTCGGCGTCGGCGAGGAGCCGGTGGCCCGTGGTGAGGATCACGATGCCGAGGACGACGACGCCCGCGCCCACGTAGAACGGCACGTGCAGGTCCCAGTGGTCGGCGAGCTTGCCGGCGAAGTACGGGGCGAGGCCGCCGCCGATGAAGCGGACGAAGCCGTACGAGGCGGAGGCCGTGGGCCGGTCGACCGGTGAGACGGTCATGACGGCCTGGGTCGTGACGGTGTTGTTGATGCCGATGAAGCAGCCGGTGACGATGACGGCGACGATGAGGGTCGTGCGGTGCTCGGTGTTGAGGCCGATGACGAGGATGTCGACGGCGAAGAGCGCGAGGTTGAGGTAGAGCGCCTTGGCGACGCCCAGCTTCGCCTGGAGCCAGGGAGCGCCGAAGACCGAGAAGAAGGCGACGAGCAGCCCCCAGCCCGTGAAGACGTACCCGAGCTGGTGGGTGTCCAGCTCCATCGGGTAGGGCGCGTAGCCGAGGACCGTGAAGAAGCCCCAGTTGTAGCAGAGCGCCATGAGGCCCATCGTGAGCAGGCCGCGGTGGCGCAGCGCCTTCAGCGGGTCGAGGACGGACGCCTTGCGCGCGGGTTTGGGCGTCGGCTGGACGAGGACGACGGTCGCGACGAGCGCGATGGCCATGAGTACGGCGACGCCGAAGAAGGGGCCGCGCCAGCTGATCGAGCCGAGTTCGCCGCCGAGCAGGGGGCCTATCGCGATGCCGATGCCGAGCGCGGTCTCGTAGAGGATGATCGCGCCGGCGAATCCGCCGCTCGCCGAGCCGACGATGACGGCGAGCGAGGTCGCGATGAAGAGCGCGTTGCCGAGGCCCCAGCCGGCCCGGAAGCCGACGATGCCGTTGATACTGCCGCTCGCGCCCGCGAGGGCGCTGAAGACGACGATGATGACGAGCCCGGTGACGAGGGTGCGTTTGGCCCCGATCCGGCTGGAGACGAAGCCGGAGAAGAGCATCGCGACGGCCGTCACGACGAGGTAGCTCGTGAAGAGCAGCGAGACCTGGCTCGGCGTCGCCTTGAGGCTCGTGGAGAGGGCGGGGAGGATCGGGTCCACGAGCCCGATGCCCATGAAGGAGATGACGCAGGCGAACGCGACGGCCCAGACGGCCTTGGGTTGCCTGAACGGGCTTGCCGGCTTCGGTCCTGATGCGGACAAGGTGTGCTCCAGGGAGGGACGTTCGGCCGCTCCGGCACGGGCGGGTCCCGGCCGGGCGGGAGGCGGAGCGCACGGCCACGGGCAGGGCGTGGCCGTGCGGTGGTGCGACCGCGCGGCGCGCGGGCCGTGCGGAGCAGGGGGTGGGCGCGGGTCAGTCGGTGCGGGGGGCGGGGCGCCCCCCGCCGCGCCCGGGCGGGGTGGGCCATTGGGTGCGGACCGCCGTGTCGAGCAGCGTCTCCAGGGCCGGCCTCGCGTCCCTGGCCGCCCGCAGGAGCGTCAGGCGCTCTTCGGCCGGGAGGGTGGCGAGCAGCTGGTAGAGACGTTCGGCGCGGGCCTCACGCCGTTCGCGCACGACGTCGTGCCCCGCCTCGGTGATGGAGACGAGGACGGCGCGGCCGTCGTCGGGGCAGCGCACGCGGCGTACGAGCCCCTGCTTCTCCAGGCGCTGGACGAGTTGCGTCATGGAGGGCTGCGAGACACCGCCCTCGCTCGCGAGCACGGTGAGCCGCGTCGGTCCCGTACGGGACAGGCGGCCGAGCGTCATCGCGGCGGTGAAGCTGATGTCATGCACCGTCAGGTGCCGTACGGACAGCGCCGTCAGCCCTTCCAGAAGGGCGGTGACGTCGTCCTGACTGAGGGGGATCTCATCCACGGGGTCATATGTATCACGCACCTATATAGGGGGTCCATGAAGTATGCAACCATCCGCGAAAGAGTGAGCCACTTCACAGCGGCACGGGGAATGCGCCCTGCCCCGCGGGGCCCCGGCACCCGCGCGGCTCCCTCACCTGCCGCTCGTGCGCGTGCCGTCCTCGCGGCGGCGGCCGAGGAGGGAGCCGAGTCCGTGGCGGGTGGCCGCGAGGACGACGCGGTCCTCCGGGCGCAGCACGTAGCCCGGGTGCAGGTCCCAGACGAGTCCGGCGCCGCCCTGGCCGCCGGGCGAACCGAGATCGGGGGCGCGTTCGGCGGGGCCGCTCGTGTCGAGCGCGATGACGCGCCAGGAACCGGGCCGGAACGCCTCGGCGACCGTACGGCCCTCCAGCTCGGGGCGCCCGGCCACGTCGAGCGCGGCGAAGAGCAGGACCCGGCGCTCGACGGGGATCGCGCCGAGCACCTGGCGGCCCATCATCGCCCCGGCGAAGGCGGGCGCCGCGAGCGAGGAGACACTGCGGCTGCGGGTGAGGGCGGCGGGGTGCGCGGCGCGCAGGGTGCGGTAGACGGCGGTCGCGAAGTCGTCGTCGAAGAGGCGCAGCGAGACGCGCAGGCGCGGGTGGAGCGAGCGGGCGTACAGCGCCGCCTCCAGGTTGGTGGCGTCCACGCTCGTCACGGCCAGCAGCGCCGAAGCGCGGCCGATCTTCGCCGCTTCGAGCACGCCCTCATCGGTCACGTCGCCGATGACGCACGGCACCCTGAGCCTGCGCGCCAGCGGAATGCCGCGCGCCTCGGGGTCCTCCTCGACGCATACGACGGGCACGTTCATCTCGTGGAGCCGGGCGAGCACCCGCGTACCGATCTTGCCGAGCCCGAGGAGCACGACGTGTCCCGCGAGTCCGCGCGGCGGGCGGCGCAGCGTCGAGGCCGAGCGGAAGGTGCCGAAGGCTTCGAGGGTCGCGGCGACGAGCACCGGCAGGATGAGCAGGCCGACGAGCCCGTTGAGGAGTTGCAGGATCTGCCGGGCCTTGCCGTCGTCGATGGGGTCGTTGATCGCGAAGAGATCGAGGAGCGTCACGTACGCGGCGTGCTGGGGGTGTTCGCCGGTGACCACCATCGTGGCGGCGGTCAGGACGAGCACGGCGAGCCCGAGGCCCGCGACCGACCAGCGAAGCCTCGCCGAGAACAACGAGCCGAGCGGCACCCGCCAGCCCGTGAAGCGGCCGGCGGCCGCCGGGGCGCCCGGGCGGCCGATCTGCTCCAGGACGACCGTCTCGCGCCCGGCGGCCGCGGCGACCTCGGCGTCGTCGGGGAGCAGCCGCGGCGCGTCGGCGCTGCTGTCCGAGCCCTCGGCACCGCCGGGGTCGCCGACCGTCGCGGAGAGCAGCGCGAGCGTGGCGAGGCCGGGCGCCGCGACCTCGCCCCTGCCGGGCGGGCGGCGTTCGACCGCGCGCAGCAGGATGCCGTCGGCCTCGATGACCTTGCTGGTGCCTGCCACGGCGGAGGCGGCGAGCGCGGGCGCGGCCGTCGCCGCGTCGGAGAGCACGGTGACGCTCGCGACGCCCTCGTCGAGCCCGGCGACCACGGCCGCCTGGTCGAGCAGGTGCTCCAGCTGCTGGCCCAGGCGCCGGTTGTAGAGCCGGATGACCAGGCGCAGGCGCGGGTTGAGCCGCCGGGCGCGCAGCGCGGCGTGGATGTTGACCTCGTCCTCCTCGTGGACGAGCGCGAGCGCCGTCGCTGTCGCGATCCCCGCCGCCGTGAGCGCCGCGTCATCGAGCCGGGCCGCCTCGACGACCTCCACGCCGCCGTGCGGCGCGGGCTCCCTGTCGGAGTCGGCCGCGCGTCCCCGTACGAAGCCGAAGCGGTCGAAGAACGCGGAGGCGCGCCCGAGCCCGCGCCCCGGGAACGCCCCTCCCGTCGCGAGCCCTTCGGGCGCGGGCGGCTCGATGAGCGTGACGCGCTCCCGGTACACCTCCGCGAGTTCGGCGGCGATACGGGGCGCGAGCGCGTCGTCCCCCGCCACGACCATGCCGGGCTCGGGCGGCGGCGCGGAGGAGGACGGGGACGGGAAGGTGAGAGCGGGCACGGGGACAGCCTGCCGTATACGCCCGGAGCGCCCAAGAGGTGAGGGGCGGTCAGGAAACCTGCGCCGGGCGGGCGTACGGGTGCACGGGCGGCGGCGTGGAGGGGGCCTGCGCCGGGGGCGCGGCGTTCCCCGGTGCGCGGGAGCCCACGCGCGTACGCGGCGGTGCTCCCCTCCCGTCGCCGTCCACGGGCCGCGCGGGGGCCGGCTCAGGCCCGTACGTCCACCAGGGTGCGGCCCCTGACCTGGCCCGCGAGGATGCGCGGCGCCAAGGGGATCACGTCCGCGAGGGGGACCGTCTCGGTGATGGTGTCGAGGTGGGCCGGATCGAGTTCGGCGGCCAGGGCGGTCCAGGCGCGGCGGCGGGACTCCATCGGGGCGTGCACCGAGTCGATGCCCTGGAGGCGGACCCCGCGCAGGATGAACGGGGCCACCGAGCCGGGCAGGTCGAGGCCCTGCGCGAGGCCGCAGGCGGTGACGGTGCCGCCGTAGCGGGTCGCCGCCAGGACGTTGGCGAGGGTGTGGCTGCCGACGCTGTCGACGGCCGCCGCCCAGCGCTCGGAGGCGAGCGGCTTGCCGGGCGCCGAGAGCGTGGCGCGGTCGATGAGCTGCGCCGCGCCCAGTGCGCGCAGGTAGTCGCCGTGCTCGGGGCGGCCCGTCGAGGCCACGACGCGGTGGCCGCGCGCGGCGAGCAGGCTGATCGCGACGGAGCCGACGCCGCCCGCCGCACCCGTGACGAGCACGTCGCCGTCGCCCGGCGCGACGCCCGCGTCCTCCAGCGCGAGGACGCTGAGCATCGCGGTGTACCCGGCCGTGCCGATCGCGGCGGCCTGGCGTGTGCTCAGCGCCTCGGGCAGCGGTACGAGTTCCTCGGCGGCCACCCGGGCCCGCTCGGCGAAACCGCCGTCCTTGCTCTCGCCCCGTCCGAAGCCGTTGAGGACGACCCGGTCCCCGGGCACGAAACGCGGGTCGCCGGACTCCGCGACCGTACCGGCGAGGTCGATGCCGGGCGTGAGCGGGAACGTGCGCACGATGCCCTTGCCCGCGAGCGCGAGGCCGTCCTTGTAGTTGACCGTCGAGTACTCGACGTCGACGGTCACCTCACCGGGCGGCAACTGCTCGTCCTCCAGGGTCCGGACGGCCGCGTGGCGGCCCTGCTCGTCCTCGGTGACACGGATGGCGCGGAACGACATGTGCGCTGCTCCCTGCTGGTCGCGGTACGGATGGTGCCTGTACCGGCCAGTCTGCTCCCCCGCGCCGCGCGGTGACGCTCAGGGCTCCACGAGCCCCGCCCGTATCGCGTACCGCGTCAGTTCGAGCCGGTCCTTGAGGCCGAGCTTGTGGAGCGTGTTGGCGCGGTGGCGCTCGACGGTCTTGACGCTGATGACGAGGAGCGCCGCGATGTCCTTCGACGAGTGCCCCTCGGCGACGAGCTTGAGGATCTCCTCCTCGCGCGGGGTGAGCGTGCTGCCCCCGGCCGGGTCCTCGCCCCTGCGGGCCTGTTCGAGGTAGTTGCGGATGAGCGCCCCCGTCGCGCCCGGGTAGAGGAAGGGCTCGTCGCGCATCGCCGCCCGGCAGGCTTCGATGAGGTCGCGGTCGGCGAGCGACTTGAGCACGTAGCCTCCGGCGCCCGCCTTGAGCGCCTCGAAGAAGAACTGTTCGTTGTCGTACATCGTGAGCACGATCATGCGGAGCCCCGGCAGGGCATGGGACAACTCGCGCGCGGCCTGGAGCCCGGTCATCCGGGGCATGGCGATGTCGAGCACGGCGAGGTCGGGCCGGTGCAGTCGTGCCTGTTCCACCGCCTCGGCCCCGTCCCCCGCCTCCGCCACCACGGTGAGGTCGGGCTCGGCGTCCAGGATGAGCCGCAGCCCCCGGCGCACGAGCGCGTGGTCATCGGCGAGCA
The DNA here is from genome assembly GCF_050613165.1 of Streptomyces sp. P6-2-1. Classification (NCBI taxonomy): domain Bacteria; kingdom Bacillati; phylum Actinomycetota; class Actinomycetes; order Kitasatosporales; family Streptomycetaceae; genus Streptomyces; species Streptomyces sp. P6-2-1. The sequence continues at coordinate 427,918 of NZ_CP192513.1, forward strand.
ACACCCTGATGGGCGCGGCGCTCCCGGGCGTGGGGACCGCGGCGGGAGGGGACACGGAGGCGGGCGGGGCCGGGGGCAGGGGCGGCGGGGCGGCGAGCGGGGGTGCCGCGGTGGGCGCGGCCGGGACGGTGGACACGGGTGACTCCGGTGGGAGGGGCGAGGCGAGGGAAACGAGCGGGACGGCAGGGCCGGTGGACGGCGTGCGCGCAACGGCGGCCGGGGTGCGGGAGGCGGGCGCGGCGGGCCCGCGCACACCCCCCGCAGGCTCCGGCGGCCCCAGCCTCGTCACCCCGCGCATCCCGCCCCTCACGTGACCCCCACCCCCTCGCGAAGCGGCGGGGACGGCGGGGACGCGTGGGTCGTCAGCGGCGCCGTCAGGCGGATTTCCGTGCCCCCGCCGACGGCGGGGGCGATGGAGAGGCGGGCGCCGATCAGGAGGGCCCGTTCGCGCATGCCGCGCAGCCCCGCGCCCTCGGGGGCGTCGCCCAGGCCCCGGCCGTCGTCCGCGACGGTCAGCTCCACGCCGCGCGGCACCGCGCGCAGCGTGAGCCGTACCTCCTGGGCCCGCGCGTGCCGTACGACGTTGGTCAGTGCCTCCTGCGCGACCCGGTAGAGGACCAGCTCCACTTCCTTGTCCAGCTCCGGCAACTCGCGGTCCCCCGCGCGCCGCACCCGCAGTCCGCTGTCGGCCGGCAGTTCCGTGACGAGCGAGGCGAGCGCCGCGCGCAGCCCCAGCTCGTCGAGGACGCCGGGCCGCAGTCTGCGGGCGATCCTGCGGATCTCGTCGAGTCCGCCACGGGTCGTCTCCTGCACCTGGTGGAGCCGCTCGGCGAGCGGCGGGGGCGCGTCCTTGGCGGCGCTCTTGAGTTCGAGGAGCACGGCGGTGAGGGTCTGGCCCACCTCGTCGTGCAGCTCCTGGGCGATCCTGCGGCGCTCGGCCTCCTGCGCGGAGAGCGCGCGGGCGGTGCTCGTGGCCCGTTCGGCCTCCAGGCGGTCGAGCATCGTGTTGAAGGCGGTGATGAGCCCGGCGATCTCACCGTGTCCCGAGACGTCGGGGCGGCGCCCCGGGCGCAGCAGGTCGGTCGTGCTCATCGCGCGGTGGAGCCGCTGGAGGGGGGCGAGGCCGATCCTGAGCAGCGCCGCGTTCGCGGTGAGCATCGCCACCAGGCCCGCCGAGAGGATGAGCACCTCGGTGAGCACGACGGGAGCCGAGACGGTCACGGGGCCGAGCAGCAGCAGCCCGGTCGCCGCGAGCAGCACGGCGCCGTTGAGCAGGAAGATGCGCTGGAACAACGACACCTCGTTCCCTCCCTGTGGCCGGATCGGTGACCGGATCGGTGGCGGGGCCGGTGGCCGGGTCGGTGGCGGGGCCGGTGGCCGGACCGCTGGCCGTACGTGTCCGTCGTGCCGCACGACGGGCCCCGCCCCCAGCCTCCCCGATCCGCCCCCGACGGGTCCATCCGTGGCACCACCCATTTCCGCCCGGGGGCGCTGCCCCGTTCGTCGCGGGGCCGGCTCCGCGCCGCTCAGGGTTCTCCCCCACGAACCCGCCACGAAAGGTGGGGGTGATTCCGGATGGCGCCCGCCCCCGGCCCCGGGAGAGGCTTCGGGGGAAGGACCCGGCGGACGGTGGCGGCGGAACCGCTCCAGCAGGTGTGGACGGGGCCCGAGGACGGAATCCCTTGGGTACGTGCCGCCGAGGGGCGCGGGCCGCAGGGCCCGCCGAAGCGGGGACCCGGGAGGCACGGAGGGAGAGACGGGCGATGGATCGTCAGGACGAGACACTGCGGGCGCTGGAGCGCGGGCTGCGCGCGGAGGACCCGCGCCTGGAGCGGGCACTGCGCACCGGGCGGCCGCCCAGGACCTCGCACCCCTGGGTGATACTGCTGCTCGTCCTCGCGCTCGGGACCCTGTGCGGCGGCCTGGTCGCCGGGCACGGCGTGGTGCTGGCCTCGGGGCTCGTCGCTGCCGGGATCGCCGCGCAGCTGCTCGACCCGCACCCCGGGGCACGCGGCCGCGGGACCGGCGGCGCCTTCACGCGCCCCCGCCTCGCCCCGCATCGCCCGCCTCACTCGCGACACTGAGCGCGCGTGGGCGCCGAGCCGGGGGTACCGGGCCCGCCGCCCGCGCGCGGTACCGGGCCCGCTCGCGGCCCCGGCGCACGGGGCCCTGGCACGCGCGGCCCCGGCACGCACGGCCCCGGCGCACGCGAAATCGCGGCGCCCGCCTCGCGCGAGTCCTTCAAGAGCGGGAAAATTCCCACCAGTTGATACGCGAACTTCGCCACGAAATCCACCGTTTCATCCCATTTGCCGTACGTTAAAGTACTGGTCAAATAACCAAGCCGGTCACGCCCTCCTGGGCGTCCCGGCGCGTCGAGCGGCCCGGTCACAGGGCCGCCTTCGCAGGCCTGGGAGGGGGTGGTCCCGTGGAGCACGACCGGCGCACCCGCCTTCGCGCACTGCCGCTTCAACCCGGCCCCGGCGCGGCGCTCCGCCCTCCCTCTCGCGGCAGGGCCATCGGAGTGCGCCCCCGCGAAGCCGTTCCGCATAGCGCCTGAGCGGCCCGCCCCGGCGCTCCCCCAGGGGTACGCGCCCCGCGTCCCTCCGGTCCGGACCACGGTGCGGCCCGGCCCCGTACCGCCGTACCGCCCACCTCCGCGAGATCCAGCACAGCGAGACCCCGTCCGGCCCAGCGAAGCCCCCGGCGAACCCTCGTCCCGTCCGCCCCCGCAGGCCCGTACCGCCGGACCTTCCCCTCGCCCCTCCCGCACCCCGACAGGGGGAGACCGCTCCCCCGTATCCCCACCGTCCTTTCCGGGCTCCCCTCCCGCGCGGCCGGTCGCTCCGGCGCACCTCCGCACCCCTGAAGGAGCCCGGTTCCGTCCCCTACCCACGCACGGGTGTTCTGTGCGCGCAGCAGGGATGACACGGTATGGGCTGTCACGGTCCCCCGTGACACCCGTCCCCTGCACACCCACGCACGCGAAAACGCGCAAGCGACACACCGTACGGAGTTCTCGATGGAGCCCACCGCTCACTTCACCAAGACCGCCCTCCCCGGGATCGGGGCGCGCTACGACCTGGACACGCAATCCGGCAGGCACCTGTCGGTCGTCGTGCACCAGGACGGTCGCCGCATCCTCGGCCTCCACGACCCGGAGGACGAGGACACCTGCCGTGACGCCGCTCAGCTCGACCCCGGCGAGTCGCTCGCGCTCGCCGGGCTGCTCAAGCCCGACCCGGTGCGGTACCTGCGCCAGCACATGGAGATCGACCTCGTCACGGAACACATCCCGGTGACGAAGCGCTCGCCCTTCGCCGGCCGGGTGCTCGGCGCGACGCAGGCACGTACGAAGACAGGGGCCTCGATCGTCGCCGTCCTGCGGCGCACCGACGCGGTTCCTTCCCCGACCCCGGATTTCCGCTTCGCGATCGGCGACGTACTGGTCGTCGTCGGGACCCGTGAGGGAGTGGACGCCGTGGCCGAACTGATCGCTGGAGGATGACCCCTCGTGCACGACACGACGACTGAACTGCTGATAGAGCTGGGCGCGATCATTCTCGGCCTCGGCATACTCGGCCGCCTGGCCGGGCGGATCGGCTTCTCCCCCATCCCGCTCTACCTCCTGGCGGGCCTGGCCTTCGGCAAGGGAGGTTTCCTGCCGCTCGACGCCAGTGAGGAGTTCGTCGCCACCGGTGCCGAGATCGGGGTGATCCTGCTGCTGCTCCTGCTCGGCCTGGAGTACAGCGCATCCGAACTCGTCACCAATCTCAAGAAGCAGTACCCCTCGGGCATCGTGGACTTCGTCCTCAACGCCCTGCCGGGGTTCCTGTGCGCGCTGATCCTCGGCTGGGGCTTCGTCGCCGCCGTGGCCCTGGCCGGGGTCACCTGGATCTCCTCCTCCGGGGTCATCGCGAAGGTCCTCGGCGACCTGGGGCGGCTCGGCAACCGCGAGACGCCCGTGATCCTCGGGGTGCTCGTCATCGAGGACCTCGCGATGGCGGTCTACCTGCCGATCCTCACCGCGCTGCTCGCCGGGCTCAGCCTCGGCGGCGCGAGCCTGACCCTCGTCATCTCGCTGGGCACCGTGGGCCTCGTGCTCTACCTGGCACTGCGGCACGGCCGTCTCATCAGCCGGGCCGTCTCCTCGGACAACCCCGAGATGCTGCTCCTCGTCGTGCTCGGTCTCACCGTGCTCGTCGCGGGGGTCGCCGCGGAACTCCAGGTCTCCGCCGCCGTCGGCGCCTTCCTCGTCGGCATCGCGCTCTCGGGCGAGGTCGCCGAGGGCGCGCACAACCTGCTCGCACCGCTGCGCGACCTGTTCGCCGCCGTCTTCTTCGTCTTCTTCGGCCTGTCCACCAACCCCGCGGACATCCCGCCGGTCTTCCTCACCGCCCTGCTCCTCGCCGTCGTCACCGTCCTCACCAAGATCGCCACGGGCTGGTACGCGGCCCGGCGGGCCGGGGTGCAGCGGGCGGGCCGCTGGCGGGCCGGCGGCACACTCGTGGCACGCGGCGAGTTCTCGATCGTCATCGCGGGGCTCGCCGTGGCCACAGCCCCCGAGATCGGGCCGCTGGCGACCGCGTACGTCCTGATCCTCGTCATCCTCGGGCCGCTCACCGCCCGCTGGACCGAGCCGCTCGCGCGCCGCTTCCTGTACCGCAAGGAGCAGGCCACGAGCGGCGGCAAGGAACTCCCCGTACCGGCCGAGCCTCCCGGGGCGCGGGCCGCCGACAACCCCGGCAGCACCGCGGCAGCGAACTGAGGGGGCGAGGGGGACGTGCACCCCAGAGAGATTCCCGAGCTGTACACGGAGGGTTTCCGCGAGACCCTCGCCGAGGTCGCGAAGACAGGGCGGCGGCTGCGGCGCGAGGAGATCGAGACGCGCCGCAGACTCGGCGAGGAGGCGGCGGAGGCCGGGTACGGGCTGCGCTCACTCGTCAACGGCCTCCTCGCCGCCGCGCGCAGCGACTGGCCGGCCCCGCCGGGGGCCTCGGCGCCGGAGGTGCTCGCCGCCGTGGAGCAGGCGGTCGACGCGAGCGCCGAGGGCTACGAGCGGGCCCAGCGGCTCGCGGTGCGCCACGAGGAGGCGGCGCGCCGCGAGTTCATCGACGACCTGCTGCACGGGCGTGGCAACCAGGGCCGCATGGCCGAGCGCGCCGAGCGCTTCGGGCTGCGGCTCGCGCACGCGCACGTGGTCGCTGTGGCGCGCGGCGCCGAGGCCTATGACGACGGGCATCCCGTCACGCGCGGCGTGCAGGACGCGGTCTTCGCGCGCTTCGGTGACCGCAGGACGCTCCTCACGACGAAGGACGAGGTGCTGATCTGCGTCGCGCCGAGCGGGCAGGAGGAGATCGCGCGGTTCTTCGCGAAGCAGGCGTACGTGCTCGGCAAGGAGTGCCGCGCGGCGGTCGGGCGCCCGCACACCGGTCCCGGCGGGGTCGTGCGCAGCTATGAGGAGGCGCTCGAAGTCCTGCGGGTCGGCGAGCGCATGGAGCTGGAGGAGCCGGTGCTCCACGCGGAGGACCTGCTCGTCTTCCCCGTGCTCACGCGCGACCGGCAGGCGATGTTCGACCTCATGGACACCGTCCTCGGGCCGCTGGAGGACGCGCGGGGCGGTTCGGGGCCGCTCCTGGCGACCCTGCGGGAGTACTTCGAGGCGGGCTGCGTGTCGGCGGAGGCCGCGCGGCGTCTCAACCTGAGCGTCCGGGCGCTCACGTACCGCCTGGAACGCATCCGTACCCTCACGGGGCTCGATCTCGCCGACTCCCTCGACCGCTACTCGCTCCACACGGCAATCATCGGCGCGCGGTACTTCGGCTGGCCGCGCGGCGCACGGGCGGATCAGACGAGGGGCCGAGAAAGCTCCTGACAGCCCCTCACCCCGCGCCTCGCGAGCGGTCGAAGGGGGTCTGCCTGCGCCTTTATGCTCTACGGGACCGCGTCGGCGCCGCCAGGGGTGCGCGCCGTTTCCCAGGAGTCCCAGGAGGATGTGCGCGATGGTGTTCAAGCGGCTGCTCGGTGCGCTCGGCGCGGGCGGGCCCTCGGTCGACACGGTGCTCGGCGACGAGCCCGTCCTGCCGGGGGGCACGCTCACGGGAGAGGTGCGGCTCGGCGGCGGCGAGACACGGGCGCGGATCGACGGCATCACGCTGGAACTCCTCGCGCGCGTCGAGGCGGAGAGCGAGACGGGCGAGCACGAGGGCGGGATCGTCTTCGGGCGGCACCACGTCGACGGGGACTTCACGCTCGAAGCGGGCGAGGAGCGGGTCCTGCCCTTCGCGCTCGCGCTGCCGTGGGAGACGCCGACGACCGAGCTGTACGGGCAGCCGCTCGGCATCGTCCTCGGGGTGCGCACCGAGGTGGCGCTCGGCGGGGCCCGCGACAAGGGGGACATCGATGCCCTCGTGGTGACCGCGCTGCCGGTGCAGGAGGCGGTGCTCGACGCCTTCGGGCGGCTCGGCTGGGGCTTCCGCTCGGCGGACCTGGAGCTGGGCAGGATCGGCGGTACGGGGCAGCGGCTGCCCTTCTACCAGGAGATCGAGCTGACCCCGCCGCCGGCGCTCGCGCACGCCGTCAACGAGGTCGAGGTCACCTTCCTCGCCTCGTCCACCGGTGCCGAGGTGGTCCTGGAGGCCGACAAGCGGGGCGGGCTGCTCGGCGGCGGTCACGACGCGCTGACCCGGTTCACCGTCGCGCACGCGGACGTACCCGGCCTCGACTGGACGAGCGAAGTCGACGGCTGGGTCACCCACCTCCTGGAGCACAGCTCCGCGTACGGCGATCACGGCTCGTACTACAACCACGCGGACCCGTACGGCGGCGGGCACGCGAGCCACCACGAGAGCGGCGGGGGCCACGGGGCGGGGGGCGCGGTCCTGGCGGGGGCCGCCGGGCTCGCGGTGGGCGTCGCGGGCGGTCTCGTCGCTGCCGAGGTCGTCGACGAGGTGGGCGACTGGATCGAGGGGGACGAGGACGGCGGGAGTGAGGACGGGGACGGCGGCGAGGAGTGAGCGCGCGGCGGCCGAGGGGCCGGCCGGGCCCGCGGGGTGAACGAGGGGGAAAGGCCCTCTCCCCTTGCTTCCACACTCCTGTAGATTCTGGCCCGGACGCCGTTCCGCCCCGGTCCGGCGTACTGCCCGAAGCCCCCTTCCCCCAGGAGCGCACCCGGTGTTCGGACTCAGTGAGCTGGCGATCCTGCTCCTCGTCGTGATCGTGGTACTCGGCGTGAAGCGGCTGCCGGGCCTCGTGCGCTCGGCCGGCCGGGCGAGCCGCGTTCTCAGGAGCGAGGCGCGCGCGACCTCCGAGGCGCCGGTCACCGACCCGGCCGACCCCAAGCTCATCAAGGCCAGGCCCGGTGAGTGGACCCGCGAGCGGGACGAGCCCGCCGCCTGAAGGGTGCCCGCCGGGCGCTGCCTACACTTGTGCGGCCGGGGCGCCCGACAGGACCGGCGGAACGGAGAGCGGTGTGAGCGGGGAAGGGAGCGGCTTCGCCGGTGACCCGGCGGCGGAAGCACTCGACGCGGCGGCGACGGTCTTCGGGCTGCTCGCCTCACCGGCCCGGCTCCACCTCGTCTGGGCCCTCGCGGGCGGCGAGAGCGATGTGACGCGGCTCGCGCAGCGGCTCGGCGGCGCGCTGCCCGCCGTCAGTCAGCACCTCACGAAACTCAAGCTCGGCGGTCTCGTCGGCTCCCGCCGCGAGGGCCGCCGCCAGGTCTACTACCTGCGCGATCCGCGGATCGTGGAGCTGGTCGGTGCGTTGCTCGCCCCGGGGAGCGAGGCCCCCGCCGTACCCGAGCGGTCCCTCGGTGCCTGAGACCGCGGCGCCCCTGCACGTCCTGCGCCGCCTGGAGTCCTCGCCGCGCGGTCTCACCGAGGAGGAGGCGGCACTGCGCGCGGCGCGGTACGGCCCCAACCTGCCGCCGGTGCCCGCGCTCACGCCGTGGTGGCGGCTCGCGCGCCAGGGCCTTGCCGACCCCTTCACCGCGGTGCTCCTCGCCCTCTCCCCCGTCTCGGCGCTCGTCGGCGCCTGGGGCACGGCGGCCGTCACCGCGCTCCTCGTCGGCCTCAGCCTGCTCCTGCGTGCCCTCGGGCAGCGCAGGGCCGAGCGTGCCTCGGCCGCGCTGGACGCGCTTCTCGGGGACACGGCCGCGGTACGGCGCAGGGCGCGCGCGGGCGCGGAGCCCCGGGTGCGGGACGTGCCGGTGGGCGAGCTGGTGCCCGGGGACGTCGTCCTGCTCGGCCCGGGCGACCGCGTACCCGCCGACCTGTGGCTGCTGCGGACGCGCGGGCTGCGGCTGCGGCAGGCGGCGCTGAGCGGCGAGTCCGACGCGGTCGCGCGGCGGGCCGGGGACCCCGGGGGCGCGCTGCTCGGCTCGACGGTCGCGAGCGGCACGGCGACGGGGCTCGTGACGGCGACAGGGACACGGACGCGGCTGCTCGGTGCATGGGACGGGCCGCCGCGCCCCGCGAGCGCGTTCGCCGCCTCGGTGCGCGGCGTCGCGTGGACGCTCGTGCGGTTCATGCTCCTCGTGCCGCCGCTCGTGCTGTGCGCGGACGCGGTGGCACAGGGGCAGGGGGCGCAGACGCTGCCGTTCGCCGTCGCCGTCGCCGTGGGCCTGACGCCGGAGATGCTGCCCGTGGTGGCGACGCTCGCGCCCGCGCGGGCGGCGCTGCGGCTCGCGGCGGAGCACGGCGTGATCGTCAACCGGCCTTCGGCGCTGCACGACCTGGGCGCCGTGGAGGTCCTGTGCGTCGACAAGACGGGGACACTGACGACGGACGAGCCGCGCGTGCACGCGAGTGTCGACCCGCGCGGGACGCCCGACCCCGAGCCCCTGCGGCTCGCCGCGGTCGCCGCGGCGTGGACGCTGGAGCTGGGCGAGGTGCCGCGCCCCGCGCCGCTCGACGAGGCGCTGCTGGCCGCGGCGGGCGAGAGCGGTATCGATCCGCTCGGGCCCGAGGGACTCGCCGCGCTGCCCTTCGAAGCGGAGCGGCGGCGGGCGAGCGTGCTCCTCACGGAGCCCGGGGTGCCCGGCGCGCACGTGCTCGTGGTGAAGGGCGCGGTGGACGCGGTCCTGGAGCGGTGTGCGTTCGGGTCAGGGGAGCGGGAGCGGGCCGAGGCGCTCGCCGCGCGGCTCGCGGACAGCGGACTGCGGGTGCTCGCCGTGGCGACGGCGCACCGTGCCGCGCGGCCCGGGCGGGGGTTCACGCCCGCGGACGAGCGCGGGCTCGCGCTCGCGGGTTTCGTCACCTTCAGGGACCCGCCGGTGGCAGGGGTCGCCGACGCGCTGCGCGAGCTGACCACGCTGGGCGTCGAGGTACGGGTCCTCACCGGGGATCAGCCGGGCACCGCCGCGCGGGCCTGCCGGGACCTGGGGCTCGACCCCGGCGAGGTCGTCGACATGCGCGCGCTCGCCGCGCTGCCGGAGGCGGAGCGGACCACGCGTGCCGCGCGGGGGCGGGTCTTCGCGCGGTGCACGCCCGAGGACAAGGCGTGGCTCGTGGGGCGCACGCGTGCCGCCGGGCACGTCACGGGCTTCCTCGGCGACGGCTGGAACGACGTGCCCGCGCTGCGTGCGGCGGACGTGGGGCTGTGCCCGCCCGGCGCGGTGGCGCTCGCGCGCGAGCACGCCGATCTCGTGCTCGGCGGCAAGGACCTCGGCGCGGCCGGGCACGCGGTGCGGGCCGGGCGCGGCGGCACGGCGACGGTTCTCGCGTATCTGCGCGCCGCGCTCTCCTCGAACCTGGGCAACGTCGTGGCGATGCTCGTCGCCGGGCTGCTGCTGCCGTTCCTGCCGATGCTGCCCACGCAGGTCCTGGTGCAGAACCTGTGCTTCGACGTGGCGCAGACGGCCTACGTACGGCGCGGGGCGGTCGCCCGTGCCTCGGCGCGGCCCGTGCCGCTGCGGACACGGGCGCTGGTGCGCGGCATCCTCGGGTACGGACTGCTCAACGCGGGGATCGACGTCCTGACGTTCGCGGCGCTGGCCTGGGGCGCCGGGGGCGCTGCGGGGGCGCGCTGGGAGGCGCTGTTCCACGCGGGGTGGTTCGCCGAGAACCTGCTCACGCAGGCCCTCGTGCTCCTCGTGCTGCGGCCGGGGGCCGGGCGGGTGCCGAAGGTGTTGTGGGCGGCGGTGGCGGGCCTCGTCGTCGTGGGCGTCGCACTGCCGCCGAGCCCGGTGGGCGCCGCGCTGGGGATGGTGGCGCTGCCGTGGCGGGTGTGGGGGGCGGTCGCGGTGCTGCTGCTGGCGTACGGGGCGGCGCTGCGGTGGCTGCGGGAGCGGCGTGCCGGGGATCAGCCGTAGGAGAGGTCCTCGCAGGGGTTCTCGTCGGCCGAGCGGGCGTCGGAGCCGACCGGCTTCGACGGGGTGGTGGGCTGCGGGGTGGCGGGCGCTGCCGCGGGGTCCTCGGCGTAGGTGCGGCCGAGGGTGACGGTGATGCCGGGGGTCTCGCTCTCGGTGAGGCTCGCGCCGGGGAACCAGCGGGCCGTGGTCTGGGCGGACTTCTTCTCGCCCGGGCCGTAGCCGATGGTCGTGGTGGCCGCGGTGAGGTCGGCGGCGTTGCCCGTGGAGGCGACCGTGAAGCCGCCCGTGCCGAGGATGCCGGCGGCCTTGGCGGCGAGCCCGGGCACCGTGGTGCCGTTGCGGACCGCGACGGTGATCCCCGCGCCGGTGACGGGCTCGGCGCTCTTGTCGCCGTTCTTCGCGTCGGTGGACTGCGACTTCTTCTCCTTGCCCGGGTCGGCGAGGGGCTTGTCGGCCTTGAGCGCGGCCCAGAGCCGGTCGGCGTCGGGCTGGACGATCGCGACGCGCTCGCCCTCGTACCGCCAGGGGACGGTGACGAACTTCGTGTTGTGCAGGTCGACGTTCTTGAGCGAGAGCGCGAAGCCGAGCATCTTGTCGGCGGAGCCGAGACCGGGGTCGACGGTCATGGAGCTGGTCGCCGCCTCGGCGAGCGGCAGGAGCTTGGTGGGGGTGAGGCCGTTCTCCTTGACCTTCTTCAGGAGCGCGGAGACGAAGGCCTGCTGGCGCTTGATGCGGCCGATGTCGGAGCCGTCGCCGACGCCGTGGCGCAACCGCACGTAGTCGAGAGCGCGCTGTCCCGAGACCTTCTGGAGCCCCTGGTGGAAGACGAGACTGCCGCGCGTGGGGCGCTTGGGGCTCAGGTCGCGCTGGTAGATGTCGTTGGGCAGGCAGACGGAGACGCCGCCGACGACCGAGGTCAGCTTGGAGAATCCGTTGAAGTCGACGACGACGGTGTGGTCGACGCGGAGCCCGGTGAGCTTCTCCACGGTGTTCTGGGTGCAGGCCGGGTTGCCCTCCTCGGTCTGGCCCACGGTGAACGCCGCGTTGAACATCGTGTTCGGCTGCGGAGCGCTCCAGCTTCCGTCGGGCAGGCGGCAGCGGGGGATCTCGACGAGGGTGTCGCGCGGTACGGAGACGGCGACGGCGTGCCGGTGGTCGGCGTAGACGTGGAGCAGGAAGGCGGTGTCGGAGCGGCCGATGTCGCCCTCGCCGCCGCCGAGTTCCTTGTTCTTGCCCGCGCGGGTGTCGGAGCCGATGACAAGGATGTTCTCGCCCGGCCCGGTGTCGTCGGGCCGTTCCTTCGCCACCCCGTCCTGGCTGAACGTGCCGATGTCGCCGCTGAGCTTGAGCCACACCCAGCCGAAGCCGCCGCAGGCGAGGACGGCGAAGGCGGCGAGCACGCCGAGTCCCTTGAGGAGCCGGGACCTGCCCCTCCCGTGGGACCCGCGGGCCCCCGCCCGCCGCCTTCCCCCCGCCCTGGAGGACGCCCCACGCTGTGCGGCCGCTTCCTTGCGAGTCATGCGCGTCCCCTCAGTGGCTCGGTCCCCACGGTCGGCCGGCCCCCTGACCGGCTCCACCCACGGCTGTACAGTTGCGCAATGTAGCAAGCTTCCCGGGGTGCGCGCCTTCCTGCCCCCGGGCTCCCCGGACTCGGAACGAGGCGATCATGATCCGCAACGGACTCGAACCCTGGCACCTCCTCATTCTTCTTGTCGTGGTCGTCGTCCTCTTCGGTTCCCGCAAACTGCCGGACACCGCGCGGGCGCTGGGCAAGTCGCTGCGCATCCTGAAGAGCGAGACGAAGGCGCTGCGCACGGAGCACGACTCCCCCGAGGCGGAAGGAGAGCCGCGCTCCGCACGCACCACCGGCTGAGCCGAAGGGAGCCCGCCGGTGCCGAGACCGACGCCGTCGAAGAAACGCACCTCGGCCTCGGCATCGGCACCGGCGCTCCCGGCGGCGAGGCCGAGGCACCGGGCGCGGGTCAGTAGCCGCGCGTGACCCACTCGTCGAGGTGCGGGGCCTCGGCGCCGATCGTGGTGCTGTCGCCGTGCCCGGTGCGCACCTCGGTCTCGGGCGGCAGCCCGAAGAGCTTCCAGCGGATCGACTCGATGATCGTCGGGAAGTCGCTGAAGGAACGGCCCGTCGCGCCGGGACCGCCCGCGAAGAGCGTGTCCCCGGTGAAGACGGTGCCGAGCGCGGGGGCGTACAGGCACACCGCGCCGGGCGAGTGGCCCGGCGTGTGCAGCACCGTCAGCTCCGTACCGGCGACACCGAGGACCTGTCCGTCCGCCAGTTCGCCGTCCGGCAGTATCCCCGGGTGTGTGAGCTTCCAGAGCGGGACGTCCTCCGGGTGGAGCAGCACGGAGGCGTCGGTGACCTCGGCGAGGGCGGGTGCCGCGTCGATGTGGTCGTCGTGCGCGTGGGTGCACACGATCGCGACGACGTGCCGGTCCCCCACCGCGCGGGCGATCGCCTCGGCGTCGTGCGCCGCGTCGATGACGAGGACCTCGTTGTCGTCGCCGACGAGCCAGACGTTGTTGTCGACGTCCCAGGTGCCGCCGTCGAGCGAGAAGGTGCCCGAGGTGACGACGCGTTCGATGCGTACGGCCATCAGAGGACCACCACCGAGCGGAGCACGTCGCCCCCGTGCATCTTCGTGAACGCCTGCTCGACCTGGTCGAGCGCGATCGTCTCGGTGACGAAGGCGTCGAGGTCGAGGCGGCCCTGCCGGTAGAGGTCGATGAGCATCGGGAAGTCGCGCGAGGGCAGACAGTCCCCGTACCACGAGGACTTGAGCGCGCCGCCGCGCCCGAAGACGTCGATGAGCGGCAGGTCGATGCGCATCTCGGGGGTCGGGACGCCGACGAGGACGACGGTCCCTGCGAGGTCGCGGGCGTAGAAGGCCTGCGCGTACGTCTCGGGGCGGCCGACCGCCTCGATGACGACGTCGGCGCCGAAGCCGCCCGTCAGCTCGCGGATCGCCTCGACCGGGTCGGTCGTGCGCGAGTTGACGGTGTGGGTCGCGCCGAGCCTGCGGGCGGTCTCCAGCTTGCGGTCCTCGACGTCGACCGCGATGATCTTCGCCGCTCCCGCGAGGCGCGAGCCCATGACGGCCGCGTCGCCGACCCCGCCGCAGCCGATCACGGCGACCGAGTCGCCGCGCGTGACGTTGCCGGTGTTGATGGCCGCGCCGATGCCCGCCATGACACCGCAGCCGAGGAGCCCGGCGGCCGCGGGGGACGCCTCGGGGTCGACCTTGGTGCATTGCCCGGCGGCGACCAGGGTCTTCTCCGCGAAGGCGCCGATACCGAGCGCCGGGGTCAGCTCGGTGCCGTCCTCAAGCGTCATGCGCTGCGTGGCGTTGGCGGTGTTGAAGCAGTACCACGGCCGACCGCGCTCGCAGGCGCGGCACTCGCCGCACACCGCACGCCAGTTGAGGATCACGAAGTCGCCCGGGGCGACCTCGGTGACACCCGCGCCGACCGACTCGACGATCCCCGAGGCCTCGTGGCCGAGCAGGAAGGGGAACTCGTCGTTGACTCCGCCCTCCCGGTAGTGGAGGTCGGTGTGACAGACCCCGCACGCCTGGACGCGTACGACCGCCTCGCCGGGCCCGGGGTCAGGCACGGTGATCGTGGCGATCTCGACCGGAGCCCCCTTCGCCCGCGCGATGACGCCCTGAACCTGCTGTGGCATGAGTGCCGCCTCTCTCGTTCTGACCTGTCTGTCCTGCTCGGTACCCGCATGGAATGCGAAAGGTCCGCGACAGGGGCGATTGTCCCCCAGCTCCCGCTGCCCGCCACCGAGGGGGAGACTCACGGCGGGTCCGCGCCCCACCCGCTACCCTGTGGCTTTTCACCGGAGGGGGGCGCCATGCGCGTCGGTACGGCACGGGAAGCGGCTCGCGACTGGGTGGCGCGGAACGGGCCCGGGCTGCCGGGTTTCGCCGGGGCGTACTTCAGCGGTTCGACGGTGGGGCTCGCGGCGGACGCGGTGCTCTCGCCGTACGCGGACGTGGACCTCGTCGTCGTGCTGGACACCCCCTTGCCGCCGCCGAAGCCGGGCAAGTTCCCGCACGCGGGGGCGCTCCTTGAGGTCACGTACGAGCCGTGGGCGGCGCTCGCCTCGGCGGACACGGTGCTCGGCGACTACCACCTGGCGCCGCCGCTCGCCCGTACGGACACGCTCATCGCCGACCCGGACGGACGGCTCGCGGCGCTCGTCGCCGAGGTGGCGCGTGGCTTCGCCCGCCCGGAGCACGTCCTGCGCCGCTGCGCGCAGGCGGCGGGGCGGGTGAGGAACGGGCTCGCCGCGCTCCCCGCGGACGCGCCCCTGCCGCAGCAGGTCACGGCATGGCTCTTCCCGAGCGGCGTCACGACGCACGTCCTCCTCGTCGCCGCGCTGCGCAACCCGACGATCCGCCTGCGCTACCCGGCCGTCCGCGACGTCCTCGTACCCGGCCCGCACGAGGAGCTGTACGAGGACCTGCTCGGCGCGCTGGGCTGCGCGCACCTGGACCGGGCCCGCGTCGCCGGGCACCTCGCCGTGCTCACCGAGACGTTCGACGCGACGTCAGGGGTCCCCGTGCGGACGCCGTTCCCCTACGCGGCCGACCTGCGGCCCGACGCGCGGCCCGTCGCGGTGGACGGGAGCGCGGACCTCGTGGCCCGGGGGCTGCACCGCGAGGCGGTCTTCTGGATCGTCGCGACGCTCGCGCGCTGCCACACCGTCCTCGCCGCCGACGCCCCGGCGCTCCAGCGCGGGCTGCTGCCCGGCTTCCGCGAGGTCCTCGCCGATCTGGGCCTGAGCGGGTACGCGGACCTGCGGGCGCGCGGGGAGCGGACGGCCGCCGAACTGCTGCCGCGCGTCGAGGAGGCGGCGGCGGGGATCGTCCGCGACGGGCGGGCAGGGCCCGGAGCACTCAGGGAAGTGTGACTGTCACACACATCACTCGTTCGAGGGAGCGCTCCACGCCCCACGCCCCGTCACTCGACGCGCGGCACACGGAGGGGACGAAGGCGGGCGCCCCGCGCGGGGCGGCGGGCGCCCCCGTGAGTCCGCGCCGCCACCGGTACGTGCTCGGTGCGGGCAGTCGCCAGGTCAGCGCGCTCACCACGCACGGGCCGCCCCCCGGCGCGCACGCGGGGACGACGTGCGCCGGGCGTTCCCCGGGGAAGGCGGCCGTGCGGGGTGCGGGTACGCCCCGCGCACGGTGAGGACCCGGCCGAGGAGGGAAAGGTGCCGCGGGTTCGGCGGGCGCGAGCGCCCCGGGGCGGGGACACTGTGGCGATGAGCCACGACGCGCGTGACCTGGACCGCCTGGAGCGGCAGGAGGCAGAGACGCTGGGGGCCGCCCTCGCGGCGGAGCGGAGCAGGGCGCGCAGGGCGCTCGCCGCGCGGGCCGAAAACGCCGACGACCTGGCCCGGCTGCTCGACGCGCTCGGGCTGCGTCCCGAGGAGGGACGACGGGAGCCGGAGTGAGGGGGTGCCCGCGAGGTGGGTGAGCGCGCGCCCGCCTCGCGGGCACCCCCGCCGTTTCAGGAATCCCCCGCGGGCCGCCCGGCGAAGTACGTCGCGATCATGTCCTCGCCGCCGTGCCCCTCGTCGCGCGCGCGGGCGAAGCGCGCCGCCGTGGCGTCGAGGAGGTCGAGACGGGCGCCGCTGGGGCGGGTGGCCTCCAGGATGAGGCGCGTGTCCTTCAGCGCGGTCGAGAGCGCGAAGCTGGGGTCGAGTTCGCCCTTGAGGAGCGCGTCCGCCTTCATCTGGAGGTACGGGCTGTCGAGTGCCCCGCCGGTGACCGTGTCGAGGAAGAGCCGCGGGTCCACGCCGAGCGCGTCGGCGACGTTGAGGGACTCGGCGACGGAGCTGACGAGGTTGACGAGCCAGGAGTTCACGACGAGCTTGAGCCGCGTCGCCGCGCCCGGCTCGCTCCCCGCCCACACCGTGCGCTGCCCGATCGCGTCGAGTACGGGCGTGACGGCGGGCCGTGCCGCCTCGTCACCCGAGACGAGGACGATGAGCTTGCCCTGCTCGGCGGGTTCCTTCGTCCCCGAGACGGGGCTGTCGAGGTAGACGACACCGTGCGCCGCCGCTTTCTCCGCGAGGGTCCGCGTCGCCGCGAGACCCACCGTGGACGCCTGGAGCCAGGGCTGCCCGGCGCGCAGCCCCGGGGCGGCCTGCTCCATGACGGAGGCGACCGCAGTGCCGTCGTTGAGGACCGTGAGGACGACGTCGGCGTCGCGCACGGCGGCCGCGGGATCGGCGGCGAGTTCGGCGCCGTCGGCGACGAGCGGCAGCGCCTTGTCCGTGCTGCGGTTCCACACGCGCACGGAGAGACCCTCGCGGAGCAGGCTGCGGGCCATCCCCGCGCCCATGATGCCGGTGCCGAGTACGGCGACGAGGGGTGAATCGGACATGAGGGGTTCCTCCCTGAGTCGTGGTGCGGGCCCGCGGCGCGGGCCCGGCGCCTTCGTGGTGCGGCGTGGTGGTACGGGACCTGCCTCGTGGCGCGCGAGCCGCTTCCCCCAGCCTGGCACCACACTGAGGATTCCGCCCCGCCGGACCGGTGCGGGGGCACGGCGTTTGCCCTGGAGCGCGCTCCAGGGCGGAGGGTGGTGTGCATGGCAGTACGAGTTCCCCGGCTGCGGCCGGATGTGGAGGTGCCGCGGGGCGGTCTCACCATCGGCGAGGCCGCGGCGGCTCTCGGTCTCGGTATCGACACGCTGCGGTACTGGGAGCGTGAGGGCCTGACGGCCGAACCGGCCGGGCGTACCGGGACGGGGCAGCGGCGCTACACGGAGCGCGACCTGGAGTGGCTCGCGGGTGTGGTGACGTTGCGCCGCACCGGGATGCCGATCCGTGACATCCGCGCCTTCGCCGCGCTGACGCGCCGCCCCGGCACCGAAGCCGAACGCCTCGCCGTCTTCGAGGCGCACAGGGAGCGCGTCCTGGAGCGGCTGCGCGAGACGCGCACGCACCTCGCGGCGATCGACCGCAAGATCGCGTACTACCGCGCCGCGGCCACGGACGGCGGAGCCGGCAGCGAAAGCGCGGGCGACCGGTCCGCGACCCCGGCGCACACGACAGAACACTGACCACGGTGACCACCCGACCTCGGGAGCACCGCGAGGAAGGAGACACGGCATGAGGACGATCGCACTCGGTTCACAGGGCCTCAAGGTCTCGGAGCAGGGGCTCGGGGCGATGGGCATGAGCGTCTGGTACGGGCCGCGCGACGAGGCCGAGGCGGTCGCGACGCTGCGGCGCGCGGTGGACATCGGCGTGACGCACATCGACACGGCGGAGGCGTACGGCCCGTACGAGAACGAGAAGCTGATCGCGCGGGCGCTCGGCGGGCGGCGGGCGGAGATCACGCTCGCGACGAAGTTCGCGAAGGACTTCGAGGACGGCGGCGACCACGCGCACGACGGCTCCCCCGGGCACGTCCGGCGCGCCGTGGAGCGTTCGCTGCGGCACCTGGGCACGGACGTCATCGACCTCTACTACCTGCACAGGGTCGACCCCTCGGTACCGGTCGAGGAGACCGTCGGGGCGATGGGCGAGCTGGTGACGGCGGGGAAGGTGCGGTACATCGGGCTGAGCGAGGCGAGCCCGGAGGAGATCCGGCGGGCGCACGCGACGTTCCCCGTGACGGCGCTCCAGTCGGAGTACTCGCTCTTCAGCCGCGACGTGGAGGAGAACGGCGTGCTGGAGACGGTACGGGAACTGGGCATCGGTTTCGTCGCGTTCTCGCCGCTCGGCCGGGGCTTCCTGACCGGGACGATCACGCGGGCCGACGATCTCGCCGCCGACGACGCGCGGCACGGGCTGCCGCGGTTCGCGGAGGAGAACATCGCGGCGAACCTGCGCGTCGTGGAGCGGCTGCGGGAACTGGCGGCCGCACGCGGGGTGACGGCGGCTCAGCTCGCGCTGGCCTGGCTCTCGGGCCGGGGCGCGGTACCGATTCCGGGCACGAAGCGGCGGAAGTGGCTGGAGGAGAACGCGGGCGCCGCGGGCCTTTCGCTGCGTGCGGAGGAGCTGGCGCGCATCGACGAGGTGTCGCCGTACGGGGTGGCCGAGGGGGCGCGCGAGGCCAGCTGAGAGGTGCGCGCGTGGTCCCCGGGCGTTGTCAGTGGAGTGGTGCAGTCTGGGGACCGGCGCGCGGCACCGGGCCCGCGCCGTGGAGACGGGGAGCGTGCGGTGACGGTACGGGACAGGACGGACGAGCGCGGGGTGCTGGCGGCGCGGGCCTGCCTGCGGCTGCGGCAGGCGACGCGGGCGGTGCTCGCCGATCCCGGGACGGCGCCCGCCGCCGCGGTGCTGCTCGCCGGGCCGATGGCGGAGGCGGACGCGGCGCTGCGGGCGGCGGGGTTCGCGGGGAACGAGGCGGAGTTGTGCGCGCTGCTGGGGGTGCGGGCGTGAGCGAGGTGCGGCGTTGTGCCTGGGCCGAGGGCACCTCGGAGCTGATGACGGAGTACCACGACAGCGAGTGGGGCCGCCCCGCGCACGATGACGGGTATCTCTTCGAGATGCTCGTCCTGGAGGGCGCGCAGGCGGGTCTCTCCTGGTCGACGGTGCTCAACAAGCGGGAGAACTACCGGCGGCTGCTCGACGGTTTCGACGTCGAGGCGGTCGCCGGATACGGCCCGGCGAAGCTGGAGGCGCTGCTCGGGGACGCCGGGATCGTGCGGCACCGGCTCAAGGTGGCCTCGCTGCCGCGCAACGCGCGGGCCTTCCTCGCGGTGGCCGAGGAGTTCGGCTCCTTCGACGCGTACCTGTGGTCGTGGGTGGACGGGCGGCCCGTGGTGCGCCACCGGGCGCGCGGGGTGCAGCCCCCGGCGCGCACGGACGTGTCGGACCGGCTCGCGAAGGACCTCAAGAAGCGCGGGTTCTCCTTCGTGGGGACGACGATCGTGTACGCGTTCCTCCAGGCGACGGGAGTCGTGGACGACCACGCGGGGGACTGCTTCGTGGTGGCGGGGGCGAGCGGGGGCTGAGTGGCGCGGGACCGGTCCCGGACGGCGGTGGGGGTCGCCGTTCCGGGACCGGGGGTACGCGCGGGGCGCGGGGGGTCCCCGGCCCGTCACGAGGGCCGGGGCCTCAGCCCTTCTGCTCGACGCGCACCCAGTCGATGTCGGCCTCGACGCCGCCCTGCGCGATCTTGTCGACGCTGGACTGCGGGAGACCCCAGTAGGGCTCGGTGACCTGGTTCCACCCGGCCGGGTAGGCGCCGCCGAGCGCGAGGTTGAGGATCACGTACTGGTCGTGGTCGAAGACCCACTGGCCGCGCGTGGACTCCATCTTGTTGCGGCTGGTCTCCTGGACGACGCGGTCGTCGACGGAGAAGGTCATGCCGGTCGGCTTCCACTCGACGGCGTAGGTGTGCCACTGGTCGGCGCCGCCGTCCGGGTACGTCTGCTGGGCGCCGATGTTGCCGTCGGCGGAGTAGCCGGGGCCGTGCAGGGCGCTGGAGGTCCAGTCGTTGTAGCCGATGTTCTCCATGATGTCGGTCTCGCCCGAGCCGGGCCAGGAGACCTCGGGGTCGTCGACGTTGCTGCCGAGCAGCCAGAAGGCGGGCCAGAAGCCGTCCCCGACGGGCAGCTTCATGCGGGCGCTGACCTTGCCGTAGGTGAAGTCGAACTTGGTGTTGGTGTCGATGCGGGCCGAGGTGAAGTCGTAGGTGGTGCCACCGGCCTCGGTGCAGCCCTCGCAGTACTTGGCCTTGAGCTGGAGGACGCCGTCCTGGGTGCTGAGCGTGTCGGGCGAGTCGACGTAGGCCTGGGACTCGCCGTTGACGGGGTCCATCTCGGTGCCCGTGCGCACGACGCGCCACTTGGAGCGGTCGAGGCCGTCGCCGTCGAAGTCGTCGAAGAAGGTGGTGCGGTAGTCGCCGCCCTGCTCGCCGGGGAGCGCGGGGTAGGCGGCCTCGTCGCTGCCGCCCGTGCCCCAGACCTGGAACTCGTAGAGGGAGTAGCCGAACTGGGCGGTGGCGGGCGCGGGGTTGTAGAAGGAGCGGCGTTCCTTGCCGAGCATGCGCACGTAGCGCCCGGTGGCGGGCTCGGGCAGCTGCACGGTGTCGTGCTTGCCCGCGGACTGGCCGGGAGTGCCGATGTCGGCGCGGCGGGCCGCCACCTCGTCGGCGGACGGCTGGTAGACGGTGCGCCAGTTCTGCTGGTCGTCGGAGACCTGGATCTCGTAGTCGACGGCGAAGGCGGATTCCCAGTACAGGTCGACGCTGTCGATGGTGGAGGAGGCGCCGAGGTCGACGGAGACCCAGCGGTCGGCGTTCCAGTCGCTGGCCCAGCGGCTCGCGTCGCCCGTGAGGTCGGCGGGGATGCCGCCGTCGGTGACGAAGGAGGGGTTGGCGCCCGCGCCCTGGTAGAGGTCGCTGTAGGCGGGGTGGTGCAGGGCGAGGTTGGTGCGCGAGGTGGACGCGGGCGCGGGAGTGCCCCCGTACACCTGGAAGGAGGCGAGCACGTAGCCGCCGTCCGCGGAGCGCTCGACGCCGCGCATCCGGACGTAGCGGCCGCGTACCTCCTGCGGGTAGGTCTGGGCGGTCAGGGTGTCTCCGTTGCCGTCGTCCTCGGTGTAGAAGGGCCGCCAGTCGGTGCCGTTGTCGGAGACCTCGACGACGTACTTCTTGCCGTACGTGTCGCCCCAGTCGAGGACGACGCGGTCGACGCGGAGTCTGCTGCCGAGGTCGACGGCGAGCCAGGCGGTGGCGGAGTCGTCGCTGGTCCAGGAGGTGCCGTCGCTGCCGTCGAAGGCGTCGGCCGCGGTGCCGCCCGACGCGGTGGCGGCCTGCGGGTCGGCCGCGACGGCCGCGGCGGCGAGGTCGGTGTCCCAGTCGGCGGCCGCGGCGCGCGGGAGGGAGTGGGGTCCCGGGTCGGCGAGGGCGGGCACGGCGAGGAGGCTCGCGGCCGAGAGGGTCGCGAGGGCGAGCGTGAGGGCGCGCCTGTGGGGGGTGCGGCGGGTGCGGGCGGGCATGAGAGCGCTCCTGTCGGAGGAGGTGGGGGGAAGGGGCGTGGGGGGAAGGGGCGTGGGGGGTGCGCGGAGTGGGGGAGATACCGGTCCGTCTCCTGCCGCGTGAGTAAACCGAGCGCCAAGGATGCCGTCAAGACTTCTAACCAAACTGGACGCACGAGCAACTCGGTTGCTTTGCCGGGCAGTTGTTCCTTCATTTCCTGAAGAAAAAGTGTTGTCCCGCACCGCCGTGGAACGCCCCTGCCCCGGACGGCCCCGCACCGCTCGCCGCCTCCGCGCATGACGCATACCGTGACATATCGGAGCGTCGAAGGGCTGAAGACCATGAAGCACCGATCCGAGGGCCCGGCCGACCAGGGCGGCGGGGGTTCGAGCGGAGGACAGGGCGCGGGGCAGGGCGGCGGGCAGGGCGGAGGACGGCGTGCGGAGCGCGAAGCCCGGCACGAGGTCGTCAGGAACCGGGCCCAGCAGCACCGCTGGTGGGTACTCGCGGTCATCGGGACCGCCCAGCTCATGGTGGTGCTCGACGCGACGATCGTGAACATCGCGCTGCCGTCCGCGCAGAAGGACCTCGGTTTCAGCAACGGCAACCGGCAGTGGATCATCACCGCCTACGCACTCGCCTTCGGCTCGCTGCTGCTGCTCGGCGGGCGGTTCGCCGACCTCATCGGGCGCAAGATCGTCTTCCTGACGGGGCTCGTCGGCTTCGCCGCCGCCTCGGGCGTCGGCGGGGCCGCGCAGAGCTTCGAGATGCTCGTCATCGCCCGGGCCGCGCAGGGCGTCTTCGGCGCGATGCTCGCCCCCGCCGCGCTCTCGCTGCTGACCACGACGTTCACCGACGCGAAGGAACGGGCGAAGGCGTTCGGGATCTACGGGGCCGTCGCGGGCGCGGGCGGCGCGGTGGGGCTGCTCCTGGGCGGGGTCCTCACCGAGTACCTGGACTGGCGCTGGTGCCTGTACGTCAATCTGCTCTTCGCCGTGCTCGCGATCGTGGGCGCGGTGCGGCTCATCTCGGGCGGGCGCCCCGCGGAACAGCCGGGACTCGATCTGCCGGGCGCGTTCTTCGCGACCGCGGGGCTCTTCTGCATCGTCTACGGCTTCTCGAACGCGGAGCGCCACCACTGGGGATCACCCCAGACCTGGGGCTTCCTCGTGGGCGGCGCCGTGCTCCTCGTGGTGTTCGTGCTGCGGGAGCGGCGCACGGCGCATCCGCTGCTGCCGCTGCGCGTGGTGCTCCACCGCCAGCGCGGCGCCTCGTACCTGGCGATCTTCCTGGCCGGTGCGGGGCTCTTCGGGGTCTTCCTCTTCCTGACGTACTACCTCCAGCAGATCCTCGGCTACTCGCCGATCAAGACGGGGCTCGCCTTCCTCCCGATGGTCGGCGTGATGATCGTGATGTCGGTCGTCGTGACGAACGCGGTGCTGCCGCGCACGGGCCCCAGACCGCTCGTGCCGCCCGGGATGCTCTTCGCGGCCGGGGGCATGGCCTGGCTGACGGGGCTCGACCTGCACAGCACGTACGCGGCGCACATCCTCGCGCCGCTCCTCGTCACCGGTTTCGGGGTCGGCCTCATCTTCGCCCCGGCGTTCAACATGGCGACGGCGGGGGTGCGGCCGCAGGACGCGGGGGTCGCGTCCGCGATGGTCAACACGTGCCAGCAGGTGGGCGGCTCGGTGGGGACCTCGCTGCTCAACACCCTCGCGACGACGGCGGCGACGAACTACGTGGCGGGCAAGCGGCCCACGAAGCTCGTGCTCGCGAAGGCCCAGTTGCACAGCTTCACCGTCGCGTTCTGGTGGTCGGCGGCGATCTTCGCGGTGGGGGTGGTCCTGACGGGGCTCATCTACCGCTGGGGCCGCCCGGCGACGGGCGATCAGACGATCGCGACCTGAGGCGGCGTACGGGTAGGGGGCCGGCCGCGACGCGCGCGGGCGGCCCCCTACCCGTACCCGGGTGCCCCGCTCAGGCGGCGAAGCTCTCGGCGAGCGGGCCGACCGCCGCCTTCCACTCGTGCACGGTGACCTGCTCGACGAGGCCCTGGAGCCTGAAGGGGTCCTGCTCGGTGTGGGCGAGGGCCTCCTCGGCGGAGTCGGCGCGGAGGATGAGCAGTCCGCCCTCGCCCGCCGGGTTGCTGAGCGGGCCCGAGACGAGGATCAGGCCGCGGTCGGCGAGCGCGCTCAGGTAGGCGCGGTGGGCAGGGCGGTGGGTGTCGCGGGGGGCCTCGCTGCCCGCGGGGTAGGCGTAGACGACGGCGAAGAGGGCCATCGGGACACGTCCTTTCGGGTTCAGGTGCGCCGGGCGGCGGCGGGCGCCTCGCGGCGGGGGTGCCGCGCCATGATTTCAGCACCGCGGGCACGCCGGACGCGCGGGGCGAGGACGCGGACGAGGGCACCGACGAGGACGGCGAGCGCGGCGAGGCCGTAGGCGGTGCTCGCGATGTCGTCGGGCCCGGGGATCGTCCGGGCGGTGACGTAGGCGGCGCTGCCCGCGAGCGCGACGCCGAGCCACTCCGCGCGGCCGTCGAGCGCGACCAGGGCGACGAGCAGCAGCGCGTACCACGGGTATCCGGGGGTGAGCAGCAGGAACAGGCCACCGATGACGAGGAGCGCGCCGCGCCAGGGCCGCGCGGGGTCGCCGCGCAGGACGACCCACGCGGCCAGGGCGATGCCGCCGACGGCGACGGCGGCCGGCGCGAGCGCGGCGGGCAGCAGGAGGCGCAGGACCGCGTACCGCTCCTCGCCCGCGACACTCCCGGATTCGTACCCCTCTTCGTGGACGTAACCGCTGAGGTAGCCGAGGACGGAGGAGTGCGACCACAGGACGTACGGGAGGTAGCAGGCGGCCACGACGGCGGCGCAGCCGAGGACGGGGGCGAGGAACTGACGCGCTCCGCGGGCGCCGGACAGGAGCGCGGGCAGCAGCACGGCCGGGAGGAGTTTCACGGCGGTCGCCGCGCCGAGCAGCAGCCCGGGGCGGCGCGCGGTGAGGGGTGGCGTGAGCGCGGCGACGACGAGGAGGGCGCCGAGCACGTCGACGTGCGCGTTGTTGACGGCCTCGACGGGGACGGCGGGGCACCAGGCCCACAGCGCGGCGCCCGCGGGGGAGCGACCGGCGCGGCGCAGGGCACGGAGCAGGAGGAGGGTCGTGCCGGTGGCGAGGAGGACGCCACCGGTCTGGAGGGGCTTGTGGCGGGCGTGCTGCGGGGAGACGGCGTGCACGGTGGCGAAGTAGGCCTCGGCGACGGGCGGGTAGATGGTGTGCTGGCGCGGGCGGTTCATGCGGGTGCACGCGACGGGCCCGGGCGCGCCCCGCGCGGAGAGGTGCGGGCGCTCCCTGCCCCGGCAGTGGGCGTGCCCCTTCGGGAAGAGCCAGGGATCGCGGAGCGCGACGAGCGCGGGATCGCGCGGGGCGTGGTCGTACGGGGAGATCCCCGCGGCCTGGACGCGGCCGTCCCACGCGTACCGGTAGGAATCGGTGCTCGTCGTCGGCGGCGCGACGAGGCCCGTGCAGGCGACGGCGAGTCCGCCGGCCACGACCAGGAGGCGGGTGGAGCGGGGGCCGAGGCCGCGCACGGCGAAGGCGGCCCCCGCGAAGAGGAGCCAGCAGGCCGCGTACTGATAGGTGAGCAGTTCGGGATCGGTGTGGAAGGCGTCGCCGCCCAGAGTCACGGTGAGGGTCGTGACGAGGGCGCCGAGCGCGGCGAGGCACGCGGCGAGCGCGGCCGCGGGCCTGAGGGGGCGTGCGGGCTTCGGGGGGTGCGGGGGCTGCGGGGGGCGGAGGGAGCGGAGCACCGGTTCAGGGTGGCAGCGGCGGACGGCGCGGCGCGGCTCCGTACGGCGCGTTTCCGCGATTCGTACGGTGTTGCCGCCGGTCCGGGGGACGCCGAGGGGGTGTCATGGCGGGATGGACAGCCCACCCGCCCCCGGTGCCTCGCCCGTCACGCCCCGCCGCTCCGCCCCTCCCCCGTGGCTGCCGCGGTTCCGGGGGCCGCTGCACGATCCGCGCACGGCCGTACGGGTCGGGCGGCTGCTCGGGCCGCTCGTGCTCGTCTGTTTCCTGAGCGGCCTGTTCAGCCACGTGCTCCAGCACCCGCCGCGCTTCCTGGTCGACGCCCTGCCGAGCCGACCGGTGTGGGGGTACCGGCTGAGCCAGGGCACGCACGTGGCGACAGGGATCGCGATGATCCCCGTGCTGCTCGTGAAGTTGTGGACGGTGTACCCGCGGCTCTTCGCCTGGCCACCGGCGCGCTCGCTCGCGCACGCCCTGGAACGGCTCTCGATCGCCGTGCTCGTCGCCGCGAGCGTCTTCCAGCTCGCGACCGGGCTGCTCAACATCACGCAGTGGTACCCGTGGCCGTTCTCCTTCGTGCCCGCGCACTTCGCGGTGGGCTGGCTGCTTTTCGGTTCCGTGCTCGTCCATGTGGCGGTCAAGGCCCCGGTGATCGTGGCGCACTGGCGGGCGGCGCGGGCCGAGGGGCCCGAGCGGGCGGACCGGCGGGCGCTGCTGCTCGGCGCGGGCGCGGCGGTCGGCGCGGTGACGCTCACGACGGTGGGCCAGAGCGTGACGCCGCTCGGCGCGACGGACCTGCTCGCGCCGCGCCACCCGGACTACGGCCCGCTGGGCCTGCCCGTGAACAGGACGGCGCGCGCGGCCGGGGTGCGGGAGGCGGACCTGGACGGCTGGCGGCTGCGGGTACGCGGCCCGCGCCCCTACGAGCTGAGCCTCGCCGAACTCGCCGCGCTGCCGCAGCACACGGCCCACCTGCCGATCGCGTGCGTGGAGGGCTGGAGCAAGGGGGCCCGCTGGGAGGGGGTACGGGTGCGGGACCTCGTGGCGCGCGCGGGCGCCGAGCCGGGGGCGCGGCTGCGGGTCGTGTCCCTTGAGCGGCACGGCACGTACCGCGTGATGGAGATGGGCGAGGAGTACAGCCGCGATCCGCTGACGCTGCTCGCGCTGCGGCTCAACGGCCACGCCCTGACACTGGATCACGGCAGTCCGGCGCGGATCATCGCGCCGAACAGGCCAGGGGTGCTCCAGACGAAGTGGGTCGCGGAAGTGGAGGTGCTGCGGTGAGGGGACTCGCGGTCGTACGGGGGCTGCTCGGCGCGGCGGGCGGGTGCGCGCTCGGCATGGGCGCCTTCCTGCTCTTCGCGCCGACGGCGGAGCCGGATGTGCTCGCCGGGCTGTGGCTGGGCCCCGGGGTGCGGGAGCCGCTCGGGGTACTCGGCTGGCTGCTCGGTTCGGCGCTCGTGCACGACGTGGTGATCGCCCCGCTCGTCCTGGGGCTCGGGCTGCTGCCGCTCGCGGTGGGGCGGCGGCGCGGCGCGGTGCGCGGGGCGTTCCTCGCCGCGGGCGCGCTGGTGCTCGTCGCGCTCCCGCCGCTCTTCGCACCGCGCCCGCCCCGCAACCCCTCGGTCCTGCCCCTGGACTACCCGCGCGGGCTGCTGCTCGCACTGGCAGCGACGGCGGTGGGCGGGGCGCTGGTGTGGGCGGTACGGGTGCTGCGCGGACGGCGCGGACGGCGGCCGGCGGCCAGGGGCTAGCGGCGAGCGGCTGGGCCCAGCGGCGAGGGCGCCCTCTCGCGCGCGGAGGGCGCCCCGTACCCGTACGAGGTCGCCCTCCGTGCGGGCCGCCGCCTCGCTCATTCCCTGCGCAGAGCCACGAAGCGGCGCCCGCTCGCCTCCCACTCCCCCGCGCCCGCCCACGCGCCGGTGCCGCGCGCGTGGCGCAGGAGCGCGGTGCTGCCGATGCGGGCCCAGGGGAAGGGGGCGCCGTGGCCGCCGCGGCCGTCGCCGACACGGACGCTCAGGCGTTCGTCGACGGCGTGCGCCGCGGTCTCGACGAGGAGGGTCCCGCCGGGGCGGACGAGTTCGGCGGTGCGGCGCAGGAGCCGGGGCGGGTCGCCCCCGATGCCGATGTTCCCGTCCACGAGCAGCGCGGTGTGCCAGCGGCCCGTGCCGGGCAACGGCGCGAAGACGGAGCGGCACAGGGCGCCGCCGCCCCCGCGCACGGCACGGGCGACGGCGTGCGGGTTCGCGTCGACGCCGAGGGCGGCGACGCTGCGCTCGGCGAGCGCGGCGAGGAAGCGCCCGGGACCGCAGCCGATGTCGAGGACGCTGTCGCGGCAGCGGTCGATGACGGTGCGGTCGGCGGCGTCGGGGGCCGCGCACCAGCGCTCGATGTCGAGCGGGTGCCTGGTGCCGTCCTCGCGGTGCAGGTAGAGCGGGCCGCGCCCGGAGCGCAGGGCCGCGCTCCAGGGGTCGCAGCGACTCCAGGCGTGCTCCTCGTGCGCCTCGTGCGTCTCGTGCGCCTCGTGTTTCCCGTGGTCCTCGGGGACGGCTTGGACGCGGGGCGGGGCGCTCATGGGTGGCTCCCCGTGGTCGTACAGGACGTCAGGAGACCTGCGGGCAGGGCGCCGACGGCGGCGGCGAAGCGCGAGTGCGGGGCGAGCGCGGCGACGCTCAGCGCGTCGGGCGCGGTGTCGACGTCGGTGAGCGTGGCGAGGGTGCCGGTGCGCAGCCCCGCCGCGCGCAGGCGCGCGTGCTGGAGGGCGCCGGTGTCGGGGCGCGACATGGGGACCCCGCGCAGGAGCGCGGCGCGCGGGAGGGGCAGCGCGCAGGGCGCGGCGAGCGCGAGGGCCCAGAAGCCGCCGTCGCTCGCGGGCCCGAGCCATGCCTCGTGGTGCGCGAAGGCGTGCGGGGCGAGGACGGGGGCGAGTGCGGTCGCGTCGAGTTGCGGGGTGTCCATGCCGACGAGGAGCACCGGCCCCTCGCACGCGGCGAAGACGGCAGCGAGACGGACGTCGAGCGTCCCCGGCACCTGCGGGATCACGTCGAAGCCGGGCGGGAGCCACGGGCCCGTACCCCCGTCGAGCGCGAGGACGCGGCGGCGCGCCGGGAGCGCGGCGAGCGTCGCGAGGGTGTCGTGGAGCGCGGCGCGCGCGAGGTCAGCGGCCTGGACCGGGGTGCATGGCGGGCACAGGCGCGTCTTGACCCGGCCGGGCAGCGGTTCCTTCGCGATGACGGCGAGCGTGAGGTCGGGGGGGACGGGGCGCGAGGCGGGTACCGGGGCGTTCACCGGGCCTCCGTTCCCGCCGCGGCGAGCACGCGGCGCATGTCGTGCACGGCCTGCCAGGTGCCGCGCCAGGTCCCTGTGACCTTCGAGCTGCCGGTACGGGGCAGGTACGGGACGTCGCGTTCCTCGACGCGCCAGCCGGCCTCGGCGGCGCGCACCACCATCTGGAGCGGGTAGCCGCTGCGCCGGTCGCTCAGCGCGAGTTCCCGCAGGGCGGTGCGGCGGGCGAGGCGCAGCGGGCCGAGGTCGCGGAGCGCGAGCCCGGTGCGGCGGCGCAGGCTGTGCGCGAGCGCCGCGTTGCCGAGCCTGGCGTGCAGGGGCCAGCTGCCGCGCGCGGGCCTGCGGCGGCCGAGGACCAGGTCGGCCGCGCCCGAGGAGACGCGCGCGGCGAAGGCGGGGAGCAGACCGGGGTCGAGCGAGGCGTCGCAGTCGCAGAAGGCGACCAGCTCGGCGGTCGCCGCTTCGAGTCCGGCGTGGCACGCGGCCCCGAAGCCGCGCCGGGCCTCGGTCACGACGTGCGCGCCGAGGGACGCGGCGATCTCGGCGGAGCCGTCGTCGGAGCCGTTGTCGACGACGACGGCCCGCCAGCCCTCGGGCACCCGGCCGAGTACCCAGGGCAGGGCCTCGGCCTCGTTGAGGCAGGGCAGGACGAGGTCGACGGGCGCGGGCGGGGTGCTGGTGTGGGGGGTGGGGAGCGGTGCGGGTGTGGGGGTGGGGTGGTTCATGGGCACACCGTACGAAGACAAATGCCGCGAACCGGTCAGCGTGGCCCTGCGAAACGCGGGACAGCCGGGTCAGCCCACGGCCTCGCGCATCGGTTCCCTGGCGAACTCGGCGATGCCCTCGGCGAAGGGCACTTCGGCGCGCCAGCCGAGCGCGCGGCTCAGGCGCGCGGAGTCGGCGGTGATGTGCCGCACGTCGCCGAGGCGGTACTCGCCGGTGACGAGCGGAGCGGGACCCCCACAGGCGTCCGCGAGGGTACGGGCCATGTCGAGCAGGGTGCGCGGGGTGCCGCTGCCCGTGTTGTACGCGGTGAGGGTGCCGGGGGGCGTGGCGGAGGCGGTGAGCGCTTCGAGTGCGCGGACGTTGGCGGCGGCGATGTCCCGTACGTGCACGAAGTCGCGCCGCTGCGCGCCGTCCTCGAACACGCGGGGCGCCTCACCGCGGGCGAGCGCGGAGCGGAAGAAGGAGGCGACGCCCGCGTAGGGGGTGTCGCGGGGCATCCCGGGGCCGTAGACGTTGTGGTAGCGCAGGGCGACGGCGCCGCCGCCCGTGGCGCGGGCCCAGGCGGCGGTGAGGTGTTCCTGCGCGAGCTTCGTCGCGGCGTAGACGTTGCGGGGGTCGGTGGGCGCGTCCTCGGGGACGAGTCCCGGGTCGAGCGAGGCGCCGCAGGCCGGGCAGCGGGGCTCGAAGAGACCGGCGCGCAGGTCGGTCTCTGCACGCGGCCCCGGGCGCACGAGTCCGTGCGCCGCGCACGAGTAGCGGCCCTCGCCGTAGACGACCATCGAGCCCGCCAGGACGAGGGCGCGCACGCCCGCGCGGGCGGCGGCCGCGAGGAGCACGGCGGTGCCGAGGTCGTTGCAGCCGACGTAGTCGGCGGCGTCGGCGACACCGTTGCCGAGCCCGACCATCGCCGCCTGGTGGCTGATCGCGTCGATGCCGCGCAGGGCCGTCTCGACGGCGGCGGGATCGCGCACGTCGGCGTGCACGAGCCCGGCGGCCCGGGGCGGCGGGACGGTGCGGCCTTGGGGATGGACGGCGGGGAGGAGGGCGTCGAGCACGAGGGCTTCGTGCCCGCGCTCGGCGAGAGCGGCGACGACGTGACGCCCGATGAAGCCGGCTCCGCCGGTGACGAGTACGCGCATGTGCGGGGACCCTAGGGGCGCCCGCCCCGCGGCGGGGCGGGGCGCGCCGGGCGAGGCCCCCGCGTCAGCCCTCCAGCGCCGTCCGCGCCAGCCCTCCAGCACCGTCGCGTCAGCCCTCCAGCGCTGTCGCGACCTCCCGCAGGAAGCGGGCCGTGGCGCGCGGGGCGGGGGCCAGCTCCGGGTTCCAGGCGAGGACGGGCCGACCGGCCGTCAGGCGGGTCCAGGCGGGGACACCTGCGAGGTCCGCAGGGGGGACGGCGTTGCCGCGCGCGTCGGCGAGGACGAGGTCGGCGCCGAGCCCGGCCGCGTACTCCCAGTCGGTGGTGAGCCAGTTGAGCCCGGGGCCCGGGCCGGGGTCCACGAGGTCCGCGCCCAGCTCGGCGAGGTGGCGCAGTTCGGGCCAGGTGCCGGGGCGCGCGAGGTGCACCTGCTCGGTGCCGGCCGCCGAGAGGACGAGGACGCGCGGGGCGCCGGGGCGGGCGGCGGCGGTGCGTACCGACTCCCGCGCCTGCGCGAGGTCGTCCCCCGCCGCCGGGTCGGCGGGCAGGCCGAGCGCTTCCGCGAGCGCGGCGAAGCGGGCGACGAGGCGCGTGAGCGGGGTGCCGCCCGCGACCGAGAGGGCGACGACGGGCACGCCGAGGCTCGCGGCGACGCCCTCGTCGACGGCGTAGGCGAAGTGGTCGTCGTAGGTGACGTCGACGATCAGCTCGGGCGCGGCGGCGCCGAGCGCCTCCTCATCGAGGGTCTTGCCCGCGCCGAGGTAGGGCACACCGGCAGGGAGTGCGCCCGCCTTGACCGGGTCGGCCCGCTCGCCGTCGTGGCCCGAGCCGAAGATCCCGGCCGGGGTGAGTCCGTACTCATGGAGCGCGGCTCCGGCACGTATGTAGGCGACGACGCGTGCGGGCCTTCGTGGCGCGCGCACCACGTTCCCGCGGTCGTCGGTGAACTCCCAAGTGGTCGAGGACATCCGCTCCACCCCCTCAGCGGACCCGGCGGGGTCCCGGGACCGTCCGTCGGTCCCGGGTCCCAGCCTGAGCCCCGGACGGGGTGCCGGACAAGGGCGCGAGGGGCCCGTCGAAAGAAAACCGGGGCCGTGCGAATGTCCGGAACTCACCTGTTGCCAGTGGCAGTTGACAGCACCTCGGCGATGCCTGCTCAGCGCAGGTCGAAGACGAGCCGCGCCGTGGCCTGGCCCGAGAGCACCTCGTCGATGGCGAGGTTGATGTCCTCCAGGCGGCGCGACTCGCGGATGACGCGGGTGCGGCCGAGCCGGTGGAGGCGGAAGACCTCGGCGAGGTCCTGCCGGGTGCCGACGATCGAGCCGAGGACGGTCTTGCCGCTCAGCACGGTCTCGAAGACGGGCAGTTCGAGACTCCCCTCGGCGGGGAGCGCGACGAGGACGAGGGTGCCGCCGCGTCGCAGCGCGCTGTAGGCGGCGCGGAAGGAGTCGTTGTCGACGGCGGTGGAGATCGCGACATCGGCGCCGCCGAGCCGCGTGACCTCCTCGGCGACGTCCTGGTCGCGGGCGTCGATGACGTGGTCGGCGCCGAGTTCGCGCGCGAGGGCGAGTTTCTCGTCGGTGACGTCGACGGCGATCGTCTCGCCGCCGAAGATCCGCGCGTACTGGAGCGCGAGGTGTCCGAGGCCGCCGATCCCGGAGACGAGGACGCGCTGCCCCGGGCGGGTCCCGCCGGCCTTGACGGCCTTGTACGTGGTGACTCCCGCGCAGGTCAGGGGCGCGGCGTCGAGCGGGTCGATGCCCTCGGGGACCGCCACGACGTAGTCGGCGTCGGCGAGCGCGTACTCGCTGTGGGTGCCGTCGATCGAGTAGCCGGTGTTCCGCTGCTGGAGGCACAGCGTCTCCCAGCCGGAGACGCAGTGGTCGCAGTGTCCGCAGGCGGTGCCGAGCCAGGGCACCGCGACGCGGTCGCCGACCGCCAGGTGCCCGGCGGCCCCGGGCCCGGTGGCCTCGACGATGCCGATGCCCTCGTGGCCCGGCACGAAGGGCGGTGAGGGCTTGACGGGCCAGTCGCCGTGCGCGGCGTGGATGTCGGTGTGGCAGAGCCCAGAGGTCTCCATGCGCACGAGCGCCTGGCGCCCGGTGGGCCGCGGTACCGGGCGGTCCTCGATGGCGAGGGGCTCGCCGAAGCCGGGGACGACGGCTGCCTTCATGCGGACCTCCGTGGGCTGCGGTGCGAGCGGCTCGCCGCTGGGGTGCGGGGGGTGCGGAGCGTGTGCGGCGCCCGGGCGGGCGTGCGGGGCGTGCGGCCTGAGCGGCAGGCGGGACGTACGCGGTACGTGCCGCACGGCGAGCCGCGCGAGCGCGAGGGCGCGCAGGGCCAGGGCGAGACCGCGGGCGCCGCGCGGGACGACGCGCCGGGCCGCGCGGCGCTCGCCGGGGCCTTCGCCCGCCGCCGCGTGGCCCGTGCTCAGCGGGTGCCGCCGCCCTCGCCGCCGCCGTACCTCTTCTCGAACTTGGCGACCTGTCCCTCGCTGTCGACGACCCGCGCCTTGCCGGTGTAGAAGGGGTGGCTCTCGGAGGAGATCTCCACGTCGACGACGGGGTAGGTCTCGCCGTCGTCCCACTCGACCGTCTCGCTGCTGGTCGCCGTGGAGCGGGTGAGGAAGGCGTAGCCCGCGGCCCGGTCGCGGAAGACGACGGGGTGGTAGTCGGGCTGCTTGTCCTTCTGCATGGCTGCGGCTCCTGTCTCGGTGCGGGAACGGCTCGGGAACGGGCGGCTCGGGAACGGGATCGGGGACGGACGGGGACGGGCTGGGAGACGGGCAAGGGGCGGGCGGGGCGGGAAGGCCCGCCTCAGGGAAGGTCGTTGACGTCCTCGTCGACGGGGAGGTCGTTCTGGTCGTCCTCGACGACGTGCACGGCGGCCTCCTCGGCGGACGCCGCGGCGCCGTCGATGCCGACGTCGGAGGCCACCAGGTCCTTCTCGGTGTCGGGCCCGAGGCCCTCGTCGGGCGCGACGAGGCGCCCGGAGCGGTCCTCGCCCACCTCGTCGTCGCGCAGCTCGCCGTCCGTGTCGAGCGTGTCGCCGAGGCCGTCGCCCTGCGGGTCCCCGATGTCGGGCACCTCCTCGGACAGACGCCTGTCGAGCGTCTCGCCCTCCTCGCTCTCGCTGAGCGTGGTGCCGTCCTTGTCGGCGGCGAGGGGACGCTCCAGCGGCGAGTAGCCCTCGTCGAGGGGGTCCTTCACGTCGGGATCGAGAAGGGTGTCGTCGTAGTCGAGCTGGGCGAAGTCGTCGTCGTCCCGCTCCTCGGAGCCGTCCGGCTGGTAGACGTCGTCGCCACGGCCCGTGTCATCGCTGTCCACGAGTGATCCTCCCGGTCATCGGTGCACGCCGAGCGGCGCCTCCCGGCCAGCGTGGGGCGCCGCGGGGGCGCGGGCCACCGCGCGTGGGCCGAACGGGTGAGTCCGCACGGCTCGTACGGGAGGCCCCGTACCCCGCGTACGGCCGCGCACGCACACCGGCCGCGGTGTGCGTGCGCGGGTACGGGGCGTGACGCCGGTGGGCTACTCGCCGTGCCCCTTCGTGGTCTCGGGCACGTAGAGGCGTACGTCGGTGAGGCTCGCGTCGCCCTCGTAGACGTTGGTG
This sequence comes from Streptomyces sp. P6-2-1, assembly GCF_050613165.1. NCBI lineage: Bacteria > Bacillati > Actinomycetota > Actinomycetes > Kitasatosporales > Streptomycetaceae > Streptomyces > Streptomyces sp. P6-2-1. The sequence goes on from NZ_CP192513.1 coordinate 461,760, forward strand.
TAGAGGTCGCCGATGACGAAGGAGTCGGGGTAGGCGGAGCCCTGGGGCCACTGGTCGGGCCAGGCGGAGCTGCCGTGCAGGTCCTGGCCCTGCGTGAGGGTGTTGTTGAAGCGGCCGTCGTACTCGTCGGGGGTGACGTTGTAGTGCCAGATGGGGTCGTCGCCGACGACGAAGTCCCGGTGGAAGCGGAGGGTCTGCTGTCCGGCGCGGGCGAAGTTGCCGCTCGCCTCCAGCGTGTAGCCCGTCGCGTCGCGTTCGATGGCGAAGGTGTAGTCCTCGTCCGGCATCAGCTCGGGTTGCAGTTCGGCGGCCGACGAGAGCTGCTGCTCGGCGACGCCGTCCGAGCAACTGGTCATGAACCACTGCGAGTTGCCCGCGAGTCCGCCCTGGCCCGGGTTCCAGTCGGGGAGCCCCGAGATCCACATGTTGACGGTGTTGTAGCTGCTGTCGCGGTAGTCGTAGTACGTGTCGTCGGCGGCGTCGCACACGCGCCCGCCGCTGCCGGTGCCGACCCGGTCGGGGTGCTGGGCGAAGGAGTCCATGAGGACCTTGCGGCGGTAGTGCCAGAAGTGGTTGTTGCGCGGTGCGGGATCGGCGAAGTCGACGATGGAGAGGTAGTGGAAGCCGTTGTAGGCGTACGGGCCCTCGCGGACGTCCTGCCAGGCGCAGTACGGGGCGGAGGCGTCGCCGTCCCAGCCGGGGCTGCGGGAGCCCTCGCCCCAGGGGTGCTGCGTCTTGCAGCCGTCCGTGGAGTAGCCGTTGACCTTGCCGTCGTACTCGATGGTGCCGTCGCGCTTGCCCCCGAAGTCGATCGTCTTGAGGGTGTACTCGATGCGGTACCGGCTCGGCAGGGACTTGGTGGGGCGCAGGATCGCGCCGCCGGTGTGGTCGGGCACGTCGAGCACGGCGACGGGCGAGCCGCCCGCGCGGCCGTTCTTGATGGACGGGGGTTTCTCGATGGTGCCGTCCTTGTCCCAGTCGCGCGCGGAGAGCGAGGCGGTGAGCCAGCCGCCCTCGCCGACCTCGAACTCCTTGCGGTAGGTGGCGAAGGAGTTGAGCTGGGCGTCCCAGGCGTCGCCGTAGTCGTTGTGGTACCACTTCCCGTTGTCGTCCATGACGGTGTCGAAGGGGTTGTCGTAGGCGTCGCGCACCCAGGGGGCCCCGCCCGGGTCCAGCGGCTCGCTGAAGTCCTCGGAGTGGAGCAGGCGCCAGCCCGCGAGGTGCGGCTTGCCGTGCCCGTGGCCGCCGCCCCCGGCCGCGCTGCCGGGGGCGCTCAGGAACGGGGTGAGGGCGAGGACCCCGGCGAGGACGAGGCCGAGGGTGCGGCGGCGGTGGAGGCGGGGGTGGCGGCGCTGGACGCCCCCGCGCCGGACGCGAGCGGGCGCGGGAGCGCCGGGCGGCGGCGCGGGCGGGGCGGCGGACGGCGGTACGGGCGGGGCGGCGGACGGCGGTACGGGCGGGGCGGCGGACGGCGGTACGGGTGGGCGGCTCGGGCGGTCCATCAGAACTCCCCTTCCGGGTCCTGGTACTTGGCTGCGTTCTCCTCGGTCACCTGGGGCGAGTCGACGACGGTGTCCTTCTCGGGCTTCTTGCCGTCGAGGACGTCGATCGCGCGGTCGAGCCCCAGGCTGCCGATCTGGTCGGCGTCGTTGAGCCCGGTCACGAGGTAGTTGCTTCCCGCGGCGATGGCCTGAAGCGCCTCGGCCTGTCCGTCGACCCCGGCGAGGACGATGTCCTTCTCGCGCCCCGCGTCCTTGATGGCGCGCTGCGCGCCGAGGCACATGGCGTCGTTCTCGCAGAAGACGGCGTCGAGGTCCTTGTGCGAGGCGAGCAGGCTCTCCATGACGGTGAGGCCGCCGTCCGAGGCCCAGTTGCCGTAGTCGGGCGCCTCGACCATGCGGATGCCCGCGTCGCCGAGCGCCTTCTTGACGCCGGTGGTGCGGGCGAGACCGATGCTGTTGTCGGCGGGTCCGCCCTTGATGAGCGCGACGGTGGCGTCCTTGTCGAGTTTCCCCGCGAGGAATTCGCCGTCCTGGCGCCCGATGGCCTCGTTGTCGGGGCCGATCCAGCTCGCGTACGTACCGCTGCGGAACTTGCGGTCGACGAGGATCGCCGGTTTGCCCGCCGTCTTGAGGGCGTTGAGGACGGCCGGGGCGGATTCGAGGGGGCCGCCGGAGATGATCACGGCGTCGACGTTCTTGCTCAGCAGGTCCTCGACGTTGGAGGCGAGCTTCGCCGCGTCGCCGCCCGCGTCGGTCGAGACGATCGTGACGCCCTTCTTCTTCGCGCGGGCCTTCACGGCCTTGTCCATGCCGACGAAGTAGGGCCCGGAGAGGGTGAAGTTGGCCATCCCGATCGTGTAGTCGCCGTTCCCCTTGCCCGTGCTCGCCGTGCCGTCGTCGGAGCAGGCGGCGAGCGGGACGAGGAGAGCGGCCGCGGCGAGCGCGGAGCACAGGCCCCGGCGCGTCTTTTTCATGATCATGACAACCCTTTCGCGGGGGCCGCTCCACCGCGGAGCCGGCCGGTGCGCTGGACGAGGATGACGGCGATGATGACGAGTCCCTTGAGCACCTGCTGCCAGAAGCTCTGCACGTCGTAGAGGTTGAGGAGGTTGTTGATGAGGGCGAGGACCAGGACGCCGCCGAAGGTGGCCCGTACCGAGCCCTTGCCGCCCGCGAGCGAGGCGCCGCCGATGACGCAGGCGGCGATCGCGTCGAGTTCGAAGGCGGTGCCGACGCTGGGCTGCGCGATGCCGACACGGCTCGCGAGCACGACGCCTGCGAGCCCGGCGCAGGCCCCGCTGATCGCGTAGGCGAGGACGAGGTGGCGGCGCACGCCGATCCCGGCGAGCCGCACGGTCTCGGCGTTGCCGCCGAGCGCGGTGAGGGTGCGGCCCGGGGGCGTACGGCTGAGGAAGACACCGCCCACGAGGAAGACGAGCAGCATGATGAGCGTCGAGACGGGGAGCGGCCCGACCGAGGTGGAGCCGAGCCTGAAGAAGGACTCCTTCTCGGGGCCCACGGGGGTCTCTGAGTAGACGTACGTCAGCCCGCGCACGGTGGTGAGAGCGGCGAGCGTGACGACGAAGGGCGCGAGCTGGAACCGCGCCACGAGCACCCCGTTGACGAGCCCGACACCGAGCCCCGCGAGCAGCCCGAGGAGCATCGCGAGCGGGACGGGGAGCCCGCTGGAGAGCCCGGCGGCGAGAATGCCGGCGAAGGCGACGACGGAGCCGACCGAGAGGTCGATGCCGCCGGTGAGGATCACGGTGAGCATCCCGAAGGCGAGCAGGCCCGTGGTGACCATCTGCTTCAGCAGGTTGGTGAGGTTCGCCTCGGTGAGGAAGGCGTCGGTCGTGATCCCTGCGACGACGACGAAGGCGACGAGGAGGACGAGCAGGCCCGCCTCCAGGGTCAGGTCCCGCCCGGCCACCACGAGCCGCGCCCCGCGCCGCGTGGGCGGCGGGACGTCGGGGGTGGTGTCCCCGGGCGAGGGGGCGGGGTGTGATGCGGTCATGCGGCTGTCCGTTCGCGAGCGGGCTTGCGGGTACGGGGAGCTGGACGTACGGCTCGGGCGGGGCGTGCGGGTCGGGCGGGGCGTGCGGGTCGGGCGGGGCGTGCGGGTCGGGCGGGGCGTGCGGGTCGGGCGGGGCGTGCGGGGCGTGCGGGGCGTGCGGGGCGTGCGGGAAGGCGGTGCGGGCGTGCGGGAGTCGCGCGCGTGCCGGAGGCGGAGGGGCGCGGGCGGTCAGCGCAGCGGGGCCTGCGGGGGTCCTGTCATGCCGCGTGGCCGATCGCGTGGCCGAGCACCGTGTCGTGCGCGGTGCCCTCGGCGGGGAGTTCGGCGGCGATACGGCCCTCGTGGAGGACGAGGACGCGGTCGCAGGCGCCCAGGACCTCACCGAGGTCGGAGGAGACGAGGAGCACGGCGAGGCCCTCGCGGGCGAGCGCGTCGAGCATGCGGTAGATCTCCGCGCGGGTCGCCGCGTCGACGCCCCGGGTCGGCTCGTCGAGGAGGAGGACGCGGGGCTCGGTGAGGAGCCACTTCGCGAGCACGGCCTTCTGCTGGTTGCCGCCGCTGAGCGCGTGGACGGGCAGCCGCGCCGCGTGCGCGGGGCGCAGGTCGAGCTGTGCGGAGAGCCGTTCGGCGTCGGCGCGACGGCGCGCGGTGTCGACGAAGGGACCGCGGGTCGCTGTGGGCAGGGTCGTGAGGCCGATGTTCTCGGCGGTGCTGAGGCCGAGGACGAGCCCGGTGCGCTTGCGGTCCTCGGTGACGAGCGCGAGCCCGGCGCGGATCGCCTGCGCCGGGCGGGTGAAGTGCCCGCCGCGCGGCGCCGAGCCCGCGACCCGTACCGTCCCCGACGCCGGTCGCGTGGCGCCGAAGACGCAGTGCGCGAGTTCGCTGCGCCCCGCGCCGACGAGCCCGAAGAGCCCGGTGATCTCGCCGGCCCGCAGCCGGAAGGACACCGGTCCGAACTCCCCCGGCCTGCGCAGCCCCTGGACGTCGAGCAGGACCTGGCCCGGGGCGGTGCGGCGCGCGGGGTAGAGCGCCCCGGGGCTGCGTCCCGCCATGAGGCGGATCAGCTCGCGTTCGTCGGTGCGCGCGGGTGTCGTCCGCGCGACGACGCGGCCGTCCTTGATGACGGCGATCCGGTCGGCGAGTTCACTGATCTCGGCGAGGCGGTGCGACACGTACAGGACGAGGACGCCCTGCGCCGCCAGGCGGCGGACGAGGGCGTGGAGCGCGTCGAGGTCGCTGCCCGCGAGGACGGCCGAGGGCTCGTCGAGCACGAGGACGCGGGGCGGACCGCCGGGGGCGGCGAGCGCCTTGGCGATCTCGGTCATCTGCTGGCGCGCGATGCTGAGGTCCCCGGCGGGGGTACGGGGGTCGATCGCGCCGAAGCCGACGGACTCCAGGACCTCGCGGGCGCGGGCGTGGGCGCGGCGGCGGTCGATGAAGGTGCCGAGCCGCAAGGGGTAGTGGCCGAGGAGAAGGTTCTCGGTGACGCTGAGCCCCGGCACGAGGCTCAGTTCCTGGTGGACGGTGCGGATGCCGTGCCGGTGCGCGTCGTGCGGGGAGCGCAGGGTCACGGGGGCGCCGTCGACGAGGAGTTGGCCCGAGGTGAGCGGTTCGGCGCCCGCGAGGACCTTGATGAGCGTGGACTTGCCCGCGCCGTTGGCGCCGACGACGGCGAGCACCTCGCCGCGCGCGCCGCGCAGGTCGATGCCGTGGAGGACCTCGGTGGGACCGTAGCTCTTGCGCACGGCGCGGAATTCGAGGGCGGGGGCTCTGTCCCCGGGGGCGGCGGCTCCCGCGGCGGCGGCACGCGTACCGGCGGGGCTCACCCCAGGGCTCCTGTCAGGATCACCGTTTTCTCCCTGCTGAACTCCCTTGCGGTGTCGTGCAGTCCCTCCGCCGAGCCGCCCGTGTCGCGCGGGCCGCCGAAGGGGAGGTTCTCGGCGCGCAGGGCCGTCGAGCCGTTGACGACGACGCCGCCCACGTCGAGCGCGTCGGCGAGCCGCAGGGCCCGTTCGACGTCGCGCGTGAAGACGGCGGCCTGGAGCCCGTACGGGGACTGGTTGGCGAGCCGTACGGCCGCGTACGGGTCGTCGAAGACGGCGACGGGAGCGACGGGCCCGAAGATCTCCTCGCGCAACGCCGCCGAGTCGTCGGGCACGTCGAGCAGGACGGAGGGCCCGTGGAAGGCGCCCTCGCGCGTGCCGCCGAGGGCGAGGCGGGCGCCGTCGGCGACGAGCGCGTCGACGGCCTCGGCGACGCGCGCGGCGGCTTCGGCGGTGATGAGGGGGCCGACGTCGGTGCCGTCGGCGAGCTGATCGCCCACGGTGAGCGCGGCGGCGCGGGCGAGCAGCGAGTCGGTGAAGTCGGCGTGCACGGCACGGTCCACGTACACACGTTTGACGGCGCAGCAGATCTGCCCGTTGCCCCGCGCGAGCCGTCCGAGCACGACGGCTTCGGCCGCTGCTTCCACGTCGGCGTCGGCGCAGACGAACAGGGCGTCGTTGCCACCGAGTTCGAGGTGGACGCGCTTGAGCGTGTCGGCCGCGCGGCGCGCGATCTCGCGTCCGGCGGCCGTCGAGCCCGTGAGGCTCACGGCGTCGATCCCCGGCAGGCTCGCGAGGGCCTGGGAGACGCGCACGCCTCCCGTCACCGTCTGGTGCGCGTACGGCGGGAATCCGGCGGCCTCGACGAGCGCGGCGACCCGGAGCAGGGCGAGCGGGCAGCGTACGGGCGGGTGGACGAGCACGGCGTTGCCGGCGGCGAGCGCGGCTGCGGCCTTGTGCGCGTACAGCTCGATGGGGTAGTTGAACGGCACGAGCGCGGCGACGACGCCGAGCGGGACGCGGCGGGTGACCGCGAGGTGGTGCGCGAGCCCTGGTACGGCGTCGAGCGGGATCTGGCGGCCGAGCAGCCGCGTGGCCTCGCCCGCGTAGCCCCGGAAGATCCGTGCGGCGGCGCGGACTTCCTCCACCGTCTGGGCGAGCGGTTTGCCGTTCTCGGCGGCGAGCAGCCGGGCGAGCGGGGCCTGTTCGGCCTCGATGGCGAGCGCCACCGCGTGCAGCAGCCGGGCGCGTTCGTGTGCCGGGAGCGCGGCCATGCCCCTGGCTCCCTCACGGGCGCGGCGGACGGCCTCTTCGATCTGGTCGGGGGTGGTGTCCTCGATCTCACCGAGGTGTTCCCCGGTGCCTGGATTGCGCACGGGCAGGACAGTGCTGCGGGACGTCATACGTCGGCTCTCCTGTGCGGCCTCGGGCCGGGGGCGATCCGGCTGGGACGACTCTCCGGAAGTGACGTGATGCTGGCTCCGTCGACCCCAATTAGTCAACAGTTTTGACAAATTCACGGCAAAGACGGGCCACAGGAATCAGACCGCGCCTCCCGCGCCCCGCGGCGCCGTACGCCGCTGATCAGGCCGCTCGTCCAGGGGAGCGCTCCCGCGGGAAAACCGGACGGCGCGCGGCGTTCGGGGCCGGAAAGGGCGCGGGAACACGCGTGGATGCTCTAGCGTTCACCTCTGTGGGAGGCGAGGCGCGAATCCCCCCCTCGCTGCCCCTCCCACCGCGACCCCTGCCGGTCCCCCCGTCCGGCAGGGGTCGCCCTTCGCCCGCGCCCGCGCGAGGGCGGGTTCACGTGGTGCGGGCCACGCGGTGCGGCCACGGCGTGCGGGCCACGGTCCGGGCGCGCGCCACGCTCCAGGGCCCGAAATCCCGCACCTTGAGCTTCGCCCTGCGGCCGTCCGGGTGGTGCCGCACGACGCCCTCGTACGGACGCGCCGCGACCCCCGCACGCAGGCCGCGGCGAAGTCGCGGGGCACCCTCGCGCGGCCCGCCGCGACGCCCGGCCCTCCAGGCCTGCCGCAGCGGCGGGTGGCGCGCGACACCCTCGGGGTTCTCCTTGGCCCTGGGCCCGACCAGCCCCGCATCGTCGCGCGGGACGCACGCGCCGTCGTACGTGGGGGTCGCCACCGCGCCCTCCCGCCGCGCCCTCGCCCGCCGCGCCCTCGCCCGCCGCGCCCTCGCCCGCCGCGCCCCACGCGCACTCCGGGGCGACCTCAGGCAGCAACCGCTTGCGGTCCCCGGGGCACGGACGAGGAGGGCCGGAATCCCGCGCACGGGGGCTCGGTGGGACGAGGGGGCACGACCGCGCCCCGGCACGGGTCGTCCGTGCCGGGGCGAAGGCTCGGCCGGGGCCGCAGGGGCCGAAAACGCGCTTTCCCCGCCGGAGGCCGGGTGCGTCAGCGGATCGGCACTCCCGCGAGCGTGCGCGCGATGACGAGGCGCTGGATCTCGCTCGTGCCCTCGAAGATGGTGTAAATCGCGCTGTCCCTGTGCATGCGCTCGACCGGGTACTCGCGCGTGTAGCCGTTGCCGCCGAAGATCTGGATCGCCTGGGCGGTGACCTGCTTCGCCGTCTCGCTCGCGAAGAGCTTCGACATCGAGCCCTCGGCCGACGTGAAGGGCTTGCCCGTCACCGCCATCCAGGAGGCGCGCCACACGAGGAGGCGCGCGGCGTCGATGCGGGTGCGCATGTCGGCGAGCTGGAAGGCGATGCCCTGGTTGTCGATGATGGGGCGACCGAACTGGGAGCGGGTCTTCGCGTACTCCAGGGCCTCCTCGTACGCCGCACGGGCGGTGCCGACCGCCATCGCGCCGACCGCGGGGCGGGACGCCTCGAAGGTCGCCATCGCCGCGTTCTTGATCCGCTCGCCGCCCTGCGCCTTCGCCCGCTCGCGGGCCCGCGCGAGGCGCTGGTCGAGCTTCTCCTTGCCGCCGAGCAGGCAGTGCCCCGGCACGCGCACGCCGTCGAGGACGACCTCGGCGGTGTGCGAGGCGCGGATGCCGTGCTTCTTGAACTTCTGGCCCTGGCTGAGGCCCTTCGTACCGGGCGGGACGATGAAGGAGGCGTGGCCCTTGGAGCCGAGTTCGGGGTCCACGACCGCGACCACGACGTGGACGTTGGCTATCCCGCCGTTGGTCGCCCACGTCTTGGTGCCGTCGAGCACCCACTCGTCCTTCGCCTCGTCGTAGACCGCGCGGGTGCGCATCCCCGCGACGTCCGAGCCCGCGTCGGGCTCCGAGGAGCAGAAGGCCGCGACCTTGACGTCGTCCGGTGTCCCGTACATCTGCGGCACCCACGTGCCGATCTGCTCCTCGGTGCCGTTGGCGAGCACGCCGACAGCGGCGAGGCCCGTGCCGACGATCGACAGGGCGATGCCCGCGTCGCCCCAGAACAGCTCCTCCATCGTCATCGGGATGCCGAGCCCTGTCGGGTCGAAGAACTGCTGGGCGTAGAAGTCGAGCGAGTAGATCCCGAGCTTGGCCGCCTCCTGGATCACCGGCCAGGGCGTCTCCTCGCGCTCGTCCCACTCGGCGGCCGCGGGCCGGATGACGTCGGCCGCGAAACCGTGCAGCCAGTCGCGGATCTCCCGCTGTTCCTCGTTGAGATCCATCGTGAACTCGGCCATGAGCGGCCCTCCCGCGTGACGAATGCTGTTACCTCAAGTAACCCGAGTCTGTTACCGGCCGGTAGAGCATGTCAACCGCTTCCCTCGCCCCCGACGGGCCCCGCGCGCGGGTGTTACGTTGCGCGGTGCGCGGGGCCGTCACGCCTGGTCCGGCGCGCGAAGACGGCACGGAGACGGCACGGGCGGGGAGATTCGTTGTGGAGAGCACGGGCACGACAGGCCGTGCCGCGCGGCAGCGTACGGCACAGCAGCGGACGGCGGCGCTGCGCCGGCGCGAACTCCTGGAGGCGGCGGACCGCGTGGTGCTGCGCGAGGGGCCCGGCGCCTCGATGAACGCGATCGCGGCGGAGGCGGGGATCACCAAGCCGATCCTCTACCGGCACTTCGGGGACAAGGGCGGTCTGTACCGGGCGCTCGCGACCCGGCACACCGACGCCCTGCTCGCCTCGCTGCGCCAGGCGCTGGACGCCCCGGCCGCGACGCGCAGGGACCGCGTGCGCCGCACACTCGACACGTACCTCACGGCGATCGAGGCCAGGCCCCAGGTCTACCGCTTCCTCATGCACCCCGCCGAGGACGCGCCCACGCCCGAGACCGCCGGCTTCGACGTGGGCCGCCACTCCGCGCCCCTCCTGCGCCGCCTGGGCGAGGAGCTGGCCGAGGTGATCGCCGAGCGCGTCGACCCGGGCCCGGGCGGCGCCCGCAGGGCCCGCGTCTGGGGCCACGGCATCGTCGGCATGATGCACGCGGCGGGCGACTGGTGGCTCGCCGAACGCCCTTGCGCGCGCGAGGAGCTGGTGGCGGATCTGACGGAGCTGCTGTGGGGAATGCTCGGCGAGGTCCCCGACAGGGGCGAGGACGGGCCGCGCTTCTGAGGAGCGGCCGGGGGCGGGGCGGCGGTGGACGGCGGAGGCGCCGGGCGGGGGCGCCCGGCCGGGGCACCGGGCGGGGCGCGGCGGTACGCGCCCGGGCTCCGCGGTACGCGCGAGGGCGCGCCCTTACGGGGGGGGGAGGACGTGCCCGTGCGGGGAGGGAGCCACGTACCGCCACCCGCGCCGCCTGCGGATCGCATGGCGGCGCGCCCGTGCGAAGCGTGATCGCACGGGTGGCGCGCCGTCAGGGCCTTTGATCTACAGGCCCGCCGCCCTGCCCCACTCCGTGCGACCCGCTTCGCGCAGCACCTTGCGCCGGCGGCGCGGGTCGAGGCGGTCCACGTAGAGACCGCCCTCCAGGTGGTCGTACTCGTGCTGGAGGCAGCGCGCGAAGAAGCCGGTGCCCTCGATCCGGCGCGGCGTACCGTCCGCCGTACGGCCTTCGAGCACCGCGTGGTCGAAGCGCGAGGTCCCCGCTTCGAGCCCCGGCAGGGACAGGCAGCCCTCGGGTCCGCGGACCATCGGTCCTTCGACCTCGACGAGACGGGGGTTGACGAGGTGTCCGAGGTGGCGGCGGTCCTCGTCGTCGGGGCAGTCGTATACGAAGACCCGTACCGCCTCGCCGATCTGCGGGGCCGCCAGGCCCACCCCCCGGGCGGCGTACATCGTCGCGAAGAGATCCTCGACGAGCTTTTCCAGCCACGGACCGAAGTCCCCGGCCTCGCGCGCGGGAGTGGTGAGCACGGGGGCGCCGTACAGGCTGAGGGGCCGGACCTGTCCTGAACTGCCCGGGATGGGACGTCGTCGCATGACCGGACAGCCTACGGTCCCGCTCTTTTCCCCAGGCAAGGGACGGTGTGCGGTTCTGGCCGCGCGGGGGATCTCGGTAGGCTGCACCCGACGAATGCCTCCCCGCCAGTGTGCGGCGCGCGGGAGGAGCACCGCACCACAGCGCGGGCCGGAGTGGCCCGGGGACGGTCGCGGGCGCCGGACGCGGCGGAAGTGAAGGAGGAGCGAGGACGATGACAGCCAACTCGGAGCCGCTGTCGGCACGGGCCAAACTGGCCGTGACGGCGGGCAAGGCCGCCGCGGCGGTGTCCCGAGCGGCGGGGCGCGGCAGCGGGTCGGTGATCGGCGGCAAGGTGGCGCTCCGGCTCGAACCGGACCTGCTCGCCCGGCTCGCGACGCACCTCGACGTCGTACTGGTCTCGGCGACCAACGGCAAGACGACCACGACCCGGCTCATCGCCGAGGCCCTGCGCGCCGCCGGCCCCGTGGTCTCCAACGCGCTCGGCGCCAACATGCCCGCCGGGATCACCTCCGCTCTCGCCGGGGGCTCCGACGCGCGCTACGGCGTGATCGAGGTCGATGAGAAGTACCTCGCGGGCGTCGCGCGGGACGTCGAGCCCAAGGCGATCGCGCTGCTCAACCTCTCGCGCGACCAGCTCGACCGTGCCGCGGAGACCCGGATGCTCGCCGAGCGCTGGCGCGAGGGTCTCGCGGGCAGCAAGGCCGTCGTCGTCGCCAACGCGGACGACCCGCTCGTCGTGTGGGCGGCCTCCTCCTCGCCGCACGTCATCTGGGTGGCGGCCGGGCAGGAGTGGAAGGACGACGCCTGGTCGTGCCCCTCCTGCGGCGGTGTCATGCAGCGTCCCGGCGACGACTGGTTCTGCGGCGAGTGCGGTTTCCGCCGCCCCGCCGCGAGCTGGGCGCTCTCCGGTGAGCACGTCCTCGACCCGCACGGCTCGGCCTGGCCGATCCACCTCCAGCTCCCCGGCCGCGCCAACCGCGCCAACGCCGCGACCTCGGCGGCCGTCGCCGCCGTCTTCGGGGTGCCGCCGCAGGTGGCCCTGGAGCGCATGTGGCAGGTGCAGGCGGTCGCCGGACGGTACGACACGGTCCAGTTCCAGGGCCGCGACCTGCGGCTGCTGCTCGCCAAGAACCCCGCGGGCTGGCTGGAGACCTTCTCGCTCATCGACCCGCCCCCGACCCCCGTGCTCCTGTCGGTGAACGCGCGCGGCGCGGACGGCACCGACACCTCCTGGCTCTGGGACGTGGACTACACGCGGCTCGCCGGGCACCCCATCTTCGTCATCGGGGACCGCAAGCTCGACCTCGCGGTCCGTCTCGAAGTGGCCAATCTCGACTTCCAGGTCTGCGAGAACGTGGACGAGGCGGTGCGTCTGGCCCCTCCGGGGCGTATCGAGGCGATCGCCAACTACACGGCGTTCCAGGACTTGCGCCGACGCGTGGGGAATTGACCGGACCAGTGAGAAGGGACAGGGATATGAGCGACAACAGTCTTCGTCTGGTCTGGATCTACCCGGACCTGCTGAGCACCTACGGGGACCAGGGCAACGCCCTCGTCGTCGAGCGGCGGGCGCGGCAGCGCGGTCTCGGTGTCACACGCGTCGACGTGCGCAGCGACCAGCCCGTGCCGACCTCGGGCGACATCTACCTCATCGGTGGCGGTGAGGACCGCCCGCAGCGGCTCGCCGCCGAGCGGTTGCGGCGCGACGGCGGCCTCCAGCGCGCGGTGGGCAACGGGGCGATCGTCTTCTCGGTGTGTGCCGGGTACCAGATCCTCGGGCACGAGTTCGTCAACGACCTCGGGCAGCGGGAGCCGGGGCTCGGGCTGCTCGACGTCGTCTCGGTGCGGGGCGAGGGCGAGCGGTGCGTGGGCGACGTGCTCGCCGACATCGACCCCCGGCTCGGCCTCCCGCCGCTGACCGGTTTCGAGAACCACCAGGGCGTGACCCACCTCGGCCCCACCGCGCGGCCCTTCGCGCGCACCCGGCTCGGCAAGGGCAACGGGACCGGGGACGGGACCGAGGGCGCCTTCAACGACACGGTGTTCGGGACGTACATGCACGGTCCCGTGATGGCGCGGAATCCGCAGATCGCGGACCTGCTGCTGAAGCTGGCGCTGGACGTCAACGCGCTTCCTCCGGTGGACGACCGGTGGTACGAGGCGCTTCGCGAGGAGCGGATCGCGGCGGCCACCCGGCCGGAGTAGTGCCCCCCGCGGGGTCTCCGGGGCTCGGCCCCGGGCCCCCGCCCCCGGGCCCCCGCCCCCGGGCCCCGCTCCGCTCCTCAAGCGCCGGAGGGGCCCGGTCCTGGTGGGCCCGCTGGGGCGTCTGTCCACCACACGGACCGGAATAGGCGGTGTGATCCGGCGGGATTAGGGTGCTGGCACCGACCGGACGTCGTGGTCCGGTGCCGATTCCAGGTTGCGAAGGTGTTTCAGGCCCATGCGCATTGGCGTGCTGACGTCCGGTGGGGACTGCCCGGGGCTCAACGCGGTCATCCGCTCCGTCGTTCACCGGGCGGGTGCCCACGGTGACGAGGTGATCGGTTTCCACGACGGGTGGCGCGGGCTCCTGGAGTGCGACTGGCGGCCGCTCGACCACGACGCCGTCGCCGGCATCCTCGCCCAGGGCGGGACCGTGCTCGGTTCCTCCCGGGTCCAGCCCGCGCACCTGCGCGACGGTGTCGAGCGGGCGCGGGCGCACCTCGCCGACCTGGGGCTCGACGCGGTCGTGCCGATCGGCGGCGAGGGCACCCTCAAGGCGGCGAAGCTCCTCTCGGATGCCGGGCTGCCCATCGTCGGGGTGCCGAAGACGATCGACAACGACATCTCGGCGACCGACGTCACCTTCGGTTTCGACACGGCCGTCGGGGTCGCGACCGACGCGCTCGACCGGCTCAAGACGACCGCCGAATCGCACCAGCGGGTCCTCATCGTCGAGGTGATGGGCAGGCACACCGGCTGGATAGCGCTGCACTCCGGGATGGCCGCGGGCGCGCACGCCGTGCTCGTGCCCGAGCGGCCCTTCGACGTCGCCGAGGTCGCCGAGCGGGTCGGGGCGCGCTTCGACGCGGGCAAGCGCTTCGCGATCGTCGTGGTCGCCGAGGGCGCGAAGCCGCTCCCGGGGACGATGAAGTACGAGGAAGGCGCGCGCGACATCTACGGGCACGAGCGGTTCTCGGGGGTCGCGCGCCAGCTGTCGCTGGAGCTGGAGGACCGGCTCGGCAAGGAGGCCCGCCCGGTGATACTCGGGCATGTGCAGCGCGGCGGGACCCCGACCGCGTACGACAGGGTCCTCGCGACGCGCTTCGGGCGCGAGGCGGTCGAGGCGGTGCACCGGGGCGAGTTCGGGCGGATGACGGCGCTGCGCGGCACGGAGATCGTCACGGTGCCGCTGGGTGACGCGGTCGCGACGCTCAAGACGGTGCCCGCGGCGCGGTACGAGGAGTGCGAGACCGTCGTCTGAGCCGTACCGGGGAGCCCTCGGCAGGGGTGGGCGACCCGCGCGCGGGAGCGTGGGCCGCCCGTCCTAGTCTGGTGCGGACAACCGGTACGAAATCAGGAGTCTGCGGATGGATCACAGCGGGCACGGCATGATGTCCGATCTGCCGCCGTTCACGCTGGGGCGGGGACTCGAACCCTCCCCCGACGTGTTCTTCCTCGTCGCCTGCCTGCTGGGGCTCGTGCTCTACGGCTGGGGCGTGGCGCGGCTGCGGCGGCGCGGTGACTCCTGGTCCTGGGGGCGGACGATCCCGTTCGTGCTCGGGGTGCTGACCATCATGCTCGTGATGTGCACGAAGCTGAACGACTACGGCATGGTCATGTTCAGCGTGCACATGGTGCAGCACATGGTGATCAGCATGCTGTCGCCGATCCTGATCCTGATGGGCGCCCCGACGACGCTCGCGCTGCGTGCGCTGCCGGTCGCGGGGCGGGGCCGCAAGGGGCCGCGCGAGTGGCTGCTGTGGCTCCTGCACAGCAGGTACATGCGGGTCGTCACGCACCCGCTCTTCACCATCCCGATCTTCATCGCGAGCCTGTACGCGCTGTACTTCACGCCGCTCTTCGACTTCTTGATGGAGTCGAGCGCCGGGCACATCGCGATGATGGTGCACTTCCTCGCGGTCGGCATCGTCTTCTTCTGGCCGATCATGGGCGTCGACCCGGGGCCGCACCGGCCCGGCTACCTCATGCGGATGCTGGAACTCTTCGCGGGGATGCCCTTCCACGCCTTCTTCGGGATCGCGCTCATGATGGCGTCCACGACGATGGTCGACACCTTCGACAACCCGCCCGCCTCGCTCGGCCTCGACCCGCTCTCCGACCAGACGGCGGCCGGCGGTATCGCCTGGGCGTTCAGCGAGGTCCCCTCGGTCGTCGTCCTCCTCGTCCTCCTCGTGCAGTGGTACGGCTCCGAGCAGCGTCAGGCCCGCCGCAAGGACCGCGCGGCGGACCGTGACGGGGACGCGGAGCTGAACGCGTACAACGACTACCTGGCGTCGTTGCAGGGCCGGAGCTGAGCGGGCGGGGGCGAGCCCTGCTTTTCGGACGCCGGTTCGCTCCTCGCTGGCATTCTTGCCGCCGTTCGGGTGAGGATGGTGGTACGGGTCTCGTCCCCGGGGCCCAGTGGCCGGAGAGGCGGATCGGTATGCCTGGCACCACGAAGACTATGGGCGTGTTCACCATCGGCGGACTGGTGGTGGTCACCGCGTACACCGTGGCCCTCGGCAGCAACGGCTGGCTGTGGTTCGGCTGGGTCGTCCTCGGGCTTCTCACGCTCGCGATGACGATGACCCAGGACTGAGGCACGGCGCGTACGACGCTTCACGAGAGGTGAGGGGCGGCTCCCGGACAGGGGGCCGCCCCTCTTCCCTTGCCCGGGCCGGGTCCGTGCCCCGCGGCGCGGCGCTCGCTCAGAAGCGGAAGACGTCCCCCGTCTCCTCGGCGAGCACGCAGGTGTTCGCGTACGTGCGGTGCCAGGCCGTGGGACGGCCGAGGTAGTCGCCCGTGACGCTCACCGTGACCGGCTGGTACCGCTTGACGCAGTCGCGGGGGGCGCCGCGGAGCTGCTCGGGCCGGCCCTCGGCGGTGGCGAGCGCGGCGCAGGCGTCGGCGGCGTGCGGGTGGGTGCCGCTCGCCGGGCGCGTGGCGCAGTCGAGCGTGACACCCCTGATCCAGGTGGCGCCCTCGTCGGCGACGCTCAGGAAGAGGCCGCGCGCGGGCCCTTCCTCGGTGAGCCGGGCCCCGGGGTCGCCGGGAGCGGGCGTGTCGCGCTCGGCGGACTCGGCGCTGCCGGGGGCCGGCCGTTGCAGCGCGGGGCGGTCGCCCGGGGGCGGGGGCGGCGCGGCCTGGGCGGTCGGCAGCAGCGCCGTACCGGCCAGGAGCGCCACCGCGAAGGTGGTGACGAGACGCATGGAGGACTCCTCGTGCGGGACTGTGGTTCCGCGCCCGCGCGGGGCGGGCGCCCGCGCTCACCCCTCCCCTCTCGCCGGGCCCTGGCGGCGGGCCCGCGGCGGCGCGGCACGCGCACGGGTGAGGGCGCGCGGCCGTACGGCGGAGCGCGCGGGGGCGTGCCGGGCGACCCCGGTGCGCTCCGTCCGCCGGGCAACCCGATGGCCCGTATGCCCCTCTCTGTGGGTGCAAGGACGTGGGTGCCAAGGCGTGGGTGCGAGAACGTGGGCGGCCGGGCCGAGGGCGAGGAGCCCCGTGCCGGGGCGCTCGGGAGCGGCGAGGAAGGCAAGGCATGGACGACAGCGGGTTCTGGCCGCTGCGCGCGGTCACGGGGGTGCTGCTGCTGAGCGGGGGCCTGCTCGGCACCACGGCGGCGGTGCGCGCGGCGGTGCGGCAGCGTCGGCTGCCGGGGGGCCGGGCGCTCGCGCGGGTCGTGGACACGCTGCTCGTCGGGCCCCCGGCGGGGTCGGGGAACACCGGTCCCGAGCACCAGGCGCTGCTGGAGTTCCGTACGGCGGAGGGGCGGCTCGTGCGCCTGCGGGACACCTCGGGCGAGGTGCGGCTCACCGGGGATCTCGTGGTCGTACGGCATCCCCCGGGCGAGCCGGAGCGCGCGGTGTGCCCGCCGCCGGGCGAGAGCGCGGACCCGGTGCCCGTCGTGCTCGGCCTGGTGGTGTGCGCGGTGTGCACGGGGGTGGGGGCGCTGCTCGTGGGCAGGGCGCTGCTCGCGGGGTGAGCGGGCGGCCCCCGGGGGCGGGGCCGCCCCCGGGGCCGTACCGGCTCGGCCCCGCGTCCGCTCAGCCCCCGGTCACCCGTGCCTCTCCCCCGCCCCCTTCGGGGTCCCAGCCGAGGTCGAGGAGACCGCGGTGGATGGCGTTTCTGCGGGGTTCGTCGATGGCGTCCATCTTGAGGTCGGCGCGGGCGCGCTGGTCGACGGCGAGGGCGAGGTCGGCGTCGAGGTGGCCCGTCTCGCGCCAGGCGCGCAGGCGGGCCTCCTCGGCGTTGCGGTAGCCGAGCGTCTCCTCGTACTCGTGCGTGCCCTCGGTGGCGGCGCTCAGCTGTCCTTCCCACTCCGAGAGCCTGCGCGAGAGATGGACGTCGACGGCCTCGCGGGCGAGGTCGGCATCGGAGGAACCGCGTCCCCCCTGTGGCGTTTCGCTCATTCTCGTACCGTATTACGCCCCCACCGGGGCGCAAACGGTCAGCCGTCGACCCCGCCCGCTCCGCGTCGCTTCGCCGTGTAGGCGCACTCGGTGTACGTGTATCCGCCGCGCACCTTGACGGTGTCGGTGGCGGGGGAACCGCCGAGACCGCTGGTCCCCGACTTGTGCAGGAAGTACGTGGTGCCCGCGGGGAGCCTCAGGGTCTTGCTCGGGTACTTCTTGCCCGCCGAGCAGGGCTTGAAGGAGGGGTTCAGGGTGTCGGCCCACTCGTAGCGCTCGCAGCCCTTGCAGGCGCCGAGCGTGAAACTGCCCGTGACAGGCCCGGTGTAGAGCACCTCGACGGCCTCGGGGCTGTCGTTGCGGACCGTCACCGTGATCGAGCCGCCGGTGGTCGTCGTCGGCTTGACCTTGCCCGCGGCCGGGAGTTCGTCGGCGACCTGCGCGGCGATGACGTACTTGCGCGCGAGCGGCACGCGGCCGTCCTTGCCGTAGTGGGCGGTGAAGTCGCGCATGCGCGACTGCGCGGCGGCGTAGTCCTTCTCGCGGTACGCGGTGAGCGCGCAGTTCCACGTCTTGGTGGGAAGGCCGCTCTTCGCGCGGTCCGCCTGGCGGCCGAGCGCGGTCACCGTCGCCGCGGGCGCGCCGTCGGCCTTCGCGACGGCGGCGGCCTGGTCGGCGAGGGCCTTGAGCGACGCGGTCGCCGCGCACGGCGACCGGCCACCCTTGTCCTTGAGCGAGTAGCTCACGCGCTTCTCCACCTCGGGGACGACCTTGCCGGCCTCGGGGCTGTCGGGGTACTCCTCCAGGAGCGCGGTGAGGCGGTCGGTGGTCGTGGAGTCCGCGGTGCCGAGCCCGCCGACGCCGCAGCCGTAGAGCGAGGTGGCGAGGCGCGGCGCGGGCCAGGCGACGAGGTCCTCGGGGACCCGGCCCCCGCCCATCGTCCCCGGCACGGTGAGCAGGTGGCGCAGGGGGTCGACGGCTTCGCAGTAGTCGCCCGCTTCGAAGGGCGCGCCGACCGTGCGGTAGTACGTGCGCAGCCTGGCGGGGACCTTGTGCGCCGCCGCCGATCCGGGGTGGACGCGGCTCAGGTCGCGGTACGTGGTGAGCGCCGAGGAGAACGCCGCTTCGTGGCCCTTGTAGCCGGAGGTCTTGTAGCGGGCGACGGTGCGGTCGGCCTTGCCGAGCCGGTCGAGCAGCTGCTTCTCCAGGCGCGCGTGCTGGGCGCGTTCGCGGGCCGCCTCGTACTGGAAGCCCGCGAAGACGGGTGCGGCGAGCAGGACGAGGGCGAGGCCGAGGAGGGGCACCGTCGGCACGGGCCGTGTGGTGCGCAGTCCGCGCGCCGCCGCGTGGGCGGCGAGCAGGACGAGGAGCGCGAGCCAGCCGGCGACGAGGGCGGGCGGGACGCCGTCGGGGTCGGCGGGGAGCGCGACGAAGGCGAAGACGCCGGTGCTCACGAGGGCCACGGCGAAGCCGCCCCAGGAACGCAGCAGCGCGTGCCCGATGCCGAGGCCGCTGAGGTCGAGGAGCGCGAGGCCGAGGGCGCGCGGAACATCGCGCGGGCCCCGCGGCGCGGCGGGCGGGCCCGGGGGCGGGGCGGCCGCCGTGGGCGGGGCGGGCGGGAGGCCGGGCGGGTAGCGGGGTGGCGGGGGGAGGGGGCCCGGACCGCCGTGCGGGGTGGCGCCCGTGGGGCCGTACGCGGGCGCGGGGCCGAAGCCGCCGCCCTGCGGCGGGACCTGCGGTGCGCCGGGTGCGGCGTCCCGCGGCGTGCCCCGCACGGTGTCCCGCGCCGCGCCGGGCGCGGGGTCCCCCGGGGTAGCCGGTGGCGGGCCGAAGCCCGCGGGGGGCGGGCCGAAGCCGCCGCCGGGCGCGGGTCCCGCGCCGCCCGGGCCTTTCGCGTCCTCCGGCTCGCCGGGCGCGCCCTGCTGAGGCTCCGTCATGTACTCCCCCTGTTGTGCGTACGCGGCACCCGTGTCCCGACCCCCCGGGGCAACGCCGGACGCCTACGCATGGTTTACCACCGCGCACTCGTCCGTGAACATCCGGGTTCGGTACCGCTCACGCACCCCGGGAAGGCCGTGCGCGCAATACCGCGAGGCTCTCCGCCGGGGGCCCGACGCCTCTCAGCAGCCCGGCGGGCCCAGCACCCCCGCCGCCTCGTCCAAAAGGTGGCGCAGGCGCAGCGCGTCGGGGGCGAGGGCGCTCACCAGGACGGCGGGCCCGTCGAGCGGGAGCACAGCGGCACCGGGCGGGAGCAGGCGCGCACCCGCCTCGTACTCCGTGAATTCCGGTGCGACGAGCAGGAGTTGTCCTATCGCCCGGAGTCCCGCCGTGCCCGCGGGGCCGTCCCAGCCCGGGGGTGCGCCCGTGCCGAGGCAGGTCTCCTGGTCGAGGAGGGGGCGCCCGGCGAGGCCGACCGTGAGGCGGGAGGTGATCCGTCCGGGCACCTCGCCGCTGCGGCCGAGGACCTGCTCCTCGCGCAGGGCGCACCGCGCGCCTTCGGCGAGCGTGACGCGGGTGTGCTGCGCGAGGTCGCTGCCCGCGGCGGCGACGACGGGTTCGGGCAGCCACTCCAGACGTCCGCCCCGGGCCACGTCCAGGTCGACGGTGTACGTGGCGCGGGGCGTGGACTGCCCGGGCAGGGCGAGCGTCGCGGCGACGGAGCCGACGCGCAACCGTGCCCCGGGCCCCGCCCCGGCCCGTACCGCGTACGTGTCCCCGCCGAGCGGGCCGCCCATCGCGCCCACGAGCAGGACGTGCGCGGCCCCGGGGGCACCCCGTGTGCGGCGCACGGCGAGCGGGCCCTCGCCGCGCAGCACGGGGAGCGCGGTGCCGCCCCGCCCGTCCGCGCGCGCCTCGATCCGTACCCGCGCGAGGGCCCCCGCGAAGGCTGTCGTCACGGCCGCGCCCGCCACGCGCGGTGCTGCGCGCGCACCCAGTCGGCGACCGGGCCCACACCCTCGGGGCCGCGCAAGGACTGGAGGAGTACGGGGAGTTCGCCGCGCGCGTGGGCCGCGTCCTTGGCCATCCTGCCGAGGTCGGAGCCGACGTGAGGGGCCAGGTCGGTCTTGTTGACGACGAGGAGGTCAGCCGTGGTGACGCCCGGGCCGCCCTTGCGCGGGATGTCGTCGCCGCCCGCGACGTCGATGACGAAGATCTGCGCGTCCACGAGGCCGCGCGAGAAGGTCGCTGTGAGGTTGTCGCCGCCCGACTCGACGAGGATCACGTCGAGCGGTCCGGTCTCCGCCTCCAGTTCCTCGACCGCCTCCAGGTTCGCCGAGATGTCGTCCCTGATCGCGGTGTGCGGGCAGGCGCCCGTCTCGACCGCGGTGATCCGCTCGGGCGGCAACACCCCTTCCTTCAGGAGGAATTCGGCGTCCTCGCGGGTGTAGATGTCGTTCGTGACGACGGCGAGGGACAGTTCGGCGCGCAGGGTGCGGCACAGGGCGGCGACGGTCGCGGTCTTGCCGGAGCCGACGGGTCCGCCGAGCCCGAGCCGCAGGGCGCGGCGGCGGCCGTCGGGCAGGTGCGCGTCGGCGCTGAGCGCGGGCGGGGCGTCGTGGGAGTGGTCGAGGTGCACGGGGCGGCTCCAGCGGGGCTATGTGGTGAACAGCTTGTGCGGGCGGCGGGCGTGGTGTTCGGCGGCGAGGTCGAGGAGCGGGGCCGCGCGGGCGGGGAGCGCGCCGGGGCCCTCGGCGCGGGCGCGCGCCGCGTGCGCGAGGGCTTCGGCGGCCAGCGTGTCGAGTACGGGCGCGAGGCGGGCGAGCACGCGGGTCGCGTCGAGCGGGTCGAGACTGAGCAGACGGACGGTCGCGCTCGCGGGGCCCCCGACGCTCTCGTAGAGGCTCGCTGCCGCCGCGTCGGCGGGGCCGAGCCCCGCTGCCCGTGCGGTGAGGCCGAGGACGACGGGCTGGTGGAGGCCGCGCGGGTGGTGCGCGGCGACGGCGTCGAGCGCGGGGTCCGGCCAGGCGGCGCGGGCGGCGCGCAGGAGCTGGCGGCCGAGTCTGCGGGCCGCCGCACGCAGGGCGGGGGACGGGGTACGGGCGTCGGCGGCGCGGTCGAGGGCGAGCGGGTCGAGCCCGTCGGCCGCGGCCGCGGCCAGCGAGGCGGCGACGAGCCCGGTGGTGTGCGCGCGGCCGAGGCAGTACGCGTACAGCTCGTCGGGGCCGCTGATCCGTCCCTCGGCCACGGCCTCCTCCGCGCCGCCGGAGTGCGCGTGGCCCCCGGCGGGGAGCCTGCCGTCGGCGAGGACGAGCAGGGCGGAGGGCACGACGGGCAGGGCGGCGGGCAGGGCGGCGGGCACGGGCAGCGCGGAGGGCATGGGCACGGGCACGGGCGGGCTCCTTTCCGCTCAGAACAGGAAGTACCGCTGCGCCATCGGCAGCTCGGCCACGGGTGCGGGTTCGACGAGTTCGCCGTCGATCGTGACGGCGAAGCTGTCGGGCGCGACCTCGACGCGGGGCAGCGCGTCGTTGAGCCGCATGTCGGCCTTGCCGAGGCCGCGTGTCGAGCGGATCGCGGTGAACGTGCGGCGCAGCCCGAGGCGTTCGGGGAGCCCGTCGTCAAGGGCCGCCTGCGTGACGAAGGTGAGCGAGAGTCCGGCGGGGGCGGCGCCCGTGGCGCCGAACATGGGCCGGGGCAGGACGGGCTGGGGCGTGGGGATGGACGCGTTGGCGTCGCCCATCTGCGCCCAGGCGATCTGCCCGCCCTTGAGCACGAGTTGGGGTTTCACTCCGAAGAACGCCGGGTCCCAGAGGACGAGATCGGCGAGCTTGCCCGGTTCGACGGAGCCGACCTCGGCGTCGATGCCCTGCGCGAGCGCCGCGTTGATCGTGTACTTCGCGACGTACCGCCGCGCGCGCAGGTTGTCGGCGGGCCCGTCCCCCGGCAGGCTGCCGCGCCGCCGCTTCATGACGTGCGCGGTCTGCCACGTGCGCAGGATGATCTCGCCGATGCGGCCCATCGCCTGGGAGTCCGAGGACATGATCGAGATGGCGCCGAGGTCGTGGAGGATGTCCTCGGCCGCGATCGTCGAGGGGCGGATGCGGGACTCGGCGAAGGCGAGGTCCTCGGGGACCGCCGGGTTGAGGTGGTGGCACACCATGAGCATGTCGAGGTGTTCCTCGACGGTGTTGACGGTGTGCGGGCGGGTCGGGTTGGTGGAGCTGGGCAGGATGTGCGGGAGCGAGACGGCGGTGATCATGTCGGGCGCGTGGCCGCCGCCCGCGCCCTCGACGTGGAAGGCGTGCAGCGTACGGCCCCGCACCGCGGCGAAGGTGTCGCCGACGAAACCCGCTTCGTTCAACGTATCGGTGTGGATGGCGAGTTGCGCACCGGATTCCTCGCACACGTCGAGGCAGGCGTCGATGACGGCGGGGGTCGCTCCCCAGTCCTCGTGGATCTTGAACCCGACGGCTCCGGCGCGCAGTTGGTCGCGCATCGAGGCGTGCGACGTGGTGTTGCCCTTGCCGAGGAGGCCGAGGTTGACGGGGCTGTTCTCCAGGGCCTCGAACATGCGGGCCAGGTGCCAGGAACCGGGCGTGATGGTGGTCGCCTTGGTGCCCTCGGCCGGTCCCGTGCCGCCGCCGACCATCGTCGTGATGCCCGAGCCGATCGCCTCGTCGACGAGGCCGGGCGAGATGAAGTGCACGTGCGTGTCGATGCCGCCCGCGGTGAGGATCTTCCCGTTGCCCGCGATGATCTCCGTCTCGGGGCCGATGACGAGGCCGGGGTGCACGCCGTCCATCGTGTCGGGGTTCCCGGCCTTGCCGAGTGCGACGACGCGCCCGTCGCGGATGCCGATGTCGGCTTTGACGATGCCCCAGTGGTCGAGGACGACGGCTCCTGTGATCACGGTGTCGGGGGTGCCGTCCGCGCGGCTCGCGCGGGACTGGCCCATCGACTCGCGGATGACCTTGCCGCCCCCGAAGACCGCTTCCTCGCCCGCGCGCCCCGGGCCGCCGCAGCGGTCCTCCTCGATCTCGACGAGCAGGTCGGTGTCGGCGAGCCGGACGCGGTCCCCTGTCGTGGGCCCGTAGAGGTCGGCGTACGCGGGCCGCGCGAGGGCGTACCTGCGGGGGCTCGGCTCAGGCGTCGTCACGGGTGGCTCCCTCGTCCGGAACGGCGGTGGTGGTACGGGCGTCGAGCGCGCCGGCCGTCCCGCCGCGCAGACCCGGCACGACACGGGCGCCCGCGAGCGGGATGAGCGCGACCTCGGCGGGGATGCCGGGCTCGAAGCGCACCGCCGTCCCTGCCGGGATGTGGAGCCGCTTGCCGTGCGCGGCCGCGCGGTCGAAGTCGAGTCCTGGGTTGGCCTCGGCGAAGTGGTAGTGCGAGCCGACCTGGACGGGTCTGTCGGCGCGGTTGAGGACGGTCAGGACGGTGACGTCGCTGCCCTCGTTGTAGGCGACGGGCTCCTCGGCGTACAGGATCTCCCCGGGAATCACGCGGGCCTCCCCCGGCTCAGACGATGGGCTCGTGGACGGTGACGAGCTTGGTGCCGTCGGGGAAGGTCGCCTCGACCTGCACCTCGGGGATCAGCTCGGGAATGCCGTCCATGACGTCGGCACGGGTCAGCACTTCCCGCCCCGAGGCCATGAGTTCGGCGACCGTGCGGCCGTCGCGGGCCCCTTCGAGCAGGTGCGCGGTGATGAGGGCGACCGCTTCGGGGTGGTTGAGCCTGAGCCCCCGCTCCCGCCGTCTGCGCGCCACGTCGGCGGCCACATGGATCAGCAGCCGTTCCTGCTCGTGCGGGGTGAGGTGCACGCGCCTACCACCTTCCACTCGTCCTGCCGCCGGTTTCCCGGCACGGCGGAAGCCGAGGCTAACGGCGAACGGTTTCAGGCGCGTTAAGCGGTGGGGCGGGCGCGCGGGGTGGGAGGTGCGCGGTCGCCGCGTGGCGAGGCCGGTCCCGTATACGTACGGGTGGTCGGCCGTGCCCCGTCGGCGACGTCCACCGGGTACGCCGGCCGGTGAGCCGCCGCGTCCCGCCGGGTCCTCGCCGGGCGGGGTCGGAAGGACGGGGGGCGAAAGGGCGGAAGGCGGTGGAAGGCGGAGGGGGTGAAGGGCGGAAGGGCTACCGTCCCGGGCGGGGCCCGCGCGGTTTCTGGAGGCGCGGGCGAAACGGGTACCGGGGGCCGGTCGCCGTCGTCAGTCCGGCTGCCCCGGGGAGCGGTGTTCGGCCGCGATACCGAAGCGGGGGCGGAACGGATCGGGCCTGGACGTGGGTTCGGTCAGCGCGGTGACGCTGCCGAGCGAGGGGGCTGGGGCGGCGGCCGCCGCGGCCTCTTCGGCGTCCAGGGCCGCGAGGCGGTCCAGGTCCGCCGCCGAGACGAGCGCGGCGAGGGGTTTGCCGTGGCGCGTGACGACGACACGCTCGTCACCGTAGACGACCCGGTTGATCAGGTCGGCCAGCTCGGCGCGGGCTCGCGTCACCGGGATCTCGTAAGCCATGCCTTCCACCTTAAGTCGCGCGACGGCTCTCGCTGTCGGCGTAATCCGGGCGTCTCCCTTGCGCGAGCCCCGTAGCTGACACAGACTCACGTACGTTCTGTACAGAATTTACAGGACGTACAACTCGTACGGTCTTCCCGGTCCGTACGTCCGTCCGCACCGTCCGCACCGTCCGCGCCGTTCGCGCCTCCCCGCGTCCGCCCCGTCCGCCCCGTCCCCTCCATCCGCGCGTTCCGCCTCCCTGGAGACCCCGCCTTGCAGCCCACCGACCTGTCCCCTCTCGCCCGTCACGTGCTCCCCGAGTTCACCGAGCGCACCAGCTACGGGACACGCACTCTTGACCCGTACTCCCGGCTCCTGGAAGGTCGGATCGTGTTCCTCGGCACGCCGCTCGACGACACGGCGGCAGCGGACCTGGCGGTACAGCTCATGCACCTCGAACACGCGGCCCCGGATCAGGACATCTCCCTCTACCTCAATTGCCCCGGCGGCAGTTTCACGGCGCTGACCGCCGTCCACGACACGGTGCGGCACCTGTCGTGCGACGTGGCGACGTACTGCCTCGGACAGGCGGTCTCGGTCGGCGCCGTCCTGCTCGCCGCCGGGGCCCCGGGCAAGCGCGCGGCCCTGCCCGGGGCGCGGATCGTGCTGCGGCAGCCCGAGTTGCCCGAGGCGATGCGCGGGCAGCCGAGCGATCTCGCCGTGTGGGCCGATGAGTTGGCGCGCGAGCGACGGACGACGGAGCGGCTGCTCGCGGCGGCCGCCGGACGGACGGAGGCCGAGGTGCACGGCGACATGGAGCGCGACCTCGTACTGACGGCGGCGGAAGCGGTGCGGTACGGGATCGTCGACGCCCTCGCGGACCGCCGCACCCCACACCCCGGGCCGAGGTGAGCGCGTGCCCCCGCCCGAACTCCCGCCGCTGCCCGCGCTGACCCGCGCCGAAGGCGCGCTCATCGACCACTACCTCGCGACCGCCGAGCTGCTCGGCCGGGTCAACCCCGCGCGCGGCGACGACACGTACGCGGCCCTGCGCGCCGCCCAGGCGCTCGTCGCCGAGGTGACGCGGCTGCGGGACGCGCTGGCGCTCATGCACGCGCGCGGCGAGACCGAACTCCACCGGGCCACGCTGGAACGGGCCTTGCGCGTCCTGGACGGGGAACGCCGGGCGGGGCGGGTCGCGATGCCGCCACCCGAAGAGGCCGGGGCGGGCGGCGGGAGCGAGGAGGGCGGCGGCCAGGAGCGCTGAGCGGAGCCCGCCCTTCCGCCGCCCCGCAGCCTGCATCCCGCATCGCATGTCCCGCGTCCCGCACCCATCCCGCACTCCGCCCCGTGTCCCGCGCCCCGGACGCCAACGCACGTGCGCACGCGCTCCCGCACGCCTCCCCCGCTCGCACGCGCGCCCGCACGCCTCCCCCGCTCGCACGCGCTCCCGCACACGCCCCGGACCGCGCCCCGCGCGGGCATGTCGCGGCGTGCAGGCGGGGCGTGAAGTCCGCGCCGGACGGCGCATTCGCCTTCCTCACCCTCCCCCCGCATGCGTTCCGCGACCACGCGTGTCCGGAGTGCGACGCGCGGCCGCCGAACGGAGGACCCCCCAATGACGTACGCCGGAGTCGGCGTCACGCCGCCCCCGGTTGCCCCGGTGGTCCGCGATCCGCTTGCCGCGCACGGCGTTCGCGCTGGTCGGGGACTCGTCCTCCGTGAGAGGAGCCGCACTTGACGGCCTTTCGCCACCCAATCGCCATACGGGTGACTAAGCTCACATAAGCCTGTTTTCATTCGGAATCCGGCGGTGTCGTGCGTCAAGATCGCTCCCGACGACAAGCCCCCGCCGCAGCGGCGGGGCGGTCCGGGCGGACGCCGAGTCCCGCCGCCGTCCGGACGCCAGGTCGACACCGAGTGGATCGGCGGGAGTGGAGGACCCGAGCACGGCGGGTCGGGCCCGGCAACGGGCACCGGTCCTTGGGGTGAAGCCGCGTGAGCGGCCGGGCATCTTCGCCAGTCCGAACCCGACAGGTCACCCTTCACAGGCGGTTGACGAAGGGTTACGCATGCTGGTGCGCAATCGAGTTCCCGTCCTGCTCTCCAGGACCGGCGCGGTATCGGTCCTCACCCTCGCCGCCGTCGGCGGCACCGTCCTCGTCCCCGGCGCATCCGGCGACGCCTCGGCGGCCGTCCGGGTCCCCACGAAGGCGCTGAAGGTCGCGGCGTCCAAGAAGGGCGCCCCCTACAGCTGGGGCGCGGCGGGCCCGCGCCGCTTCGACTGCTCGGGCCTGACGCTCTATTCGTTCAAGAAGGCGGGCAAGTCCCTGCCCCGCACCGCCCAGGCGCAGTACAACAAGACCCGGCACGTATCGGCGGGCAAGCGCACCAAGGGCGACCTGGTGTTCTTCCGCTCCGGTGGCAGTGTCTACCACGTGGGCATCTACGCCGGGGGCAACAAGATCTGGCACGCCCCCAAGACGGGAGATGTGGTCAAGCTCGAAAAGATCTGGTCGAAACAGGTCGCGTACGGACGCGTGCGGTAAGGGGCCGGGCGCGTGGGTGCCGTGGCGCGGCCTCAGCCCTCCGGTACGGCACCCTCCTCCGGCACGGCACCCGCGCGCGCGGGCCGCCAGGGCAGGGCGACCAGGACGGTCTTGCCGCCCTGCGGTGTCGGCACCACCGAGAGCCTGCCGCCGGTCTCCGCCGTGAGGTAGCGGATGATCGCGAGGCCGCGCCCGTTGTCCTGCCGTACGGCGGCGGGGAGGCGGCGCGGAGGGCGCGGGTGCGAGTCGGTGACGCCGACGCGGAGGAGTTCGTCGCGGTCGAGCGAGACGGTGACGGTGAAGAACGGGGACTGCCCGCCGGTGTGCAGGACGGCGTTGGTGACCAGTTCGGAGACGATCAGGCCCACCGACGCGGCCATGTCGTCCCGCGCGGGCAGCCCCCACTCCGCGAGGACCCCGCCGACGAACGCGCGCGCCTCGGGGACCGACGCGGCCTCGCTCGGCAGCGTGACGGAGGCTTCCTGGTGATCGGCCATGACGACCTGCCCCTTTCCACCGGGCGCCCGCACGGCGCTCCGGGTCGGTGGTTCGCGACAGCCTGCCACCCGCACGGGGCGCACTCCGGGGACTGTGCGCCACTGTCGCCCGAAGCGGTGAAGCCTGCTACGGCCGAGCGGATTCCGGGGGTGCGGGGCGGAGCGTCCGCATCGCGAAATCGCGGTGCCCCGGGCACGTACCGCCTGCTTGGCTGCTCCCATGACCGCACCTGACGACCTGCGCATACGCCACGCCGAGCCCGCCGACATCGCCTCCGTCCTCGCCTTCTGGCGCGAGGCCGCCGAAGGGACGAGCATCAGCGACGATCCCGCCGGTGTCGGGCGGCTCCTCGCACGCGACCCCGAGGCGCTGCTCCTGGCCGAGCGCGGTGGCGCGCTCGTCGGCACGGTGATCGCGGGCTTCGACGGCTGGCGCTGCTCCGCGTACCGTCTCGCCGTCCATCCCGCGCACCGCCACCAGGGCGTCGCGAGGGCCCTCCTCGCCGCGATGGAGGACCGTTTCGCCGCGCTCGGCGGCCGCCGCGTCGACGCGATGGTCCTGGAGGAGAATACGCGCGCGCACGGCACGTGGGGCGCGGCGGGGTACGTACGCGAGGAGCGGTGGCGGCGCTGGGTGAAGCCGGTGTGACCCGGCCCGGCGGCCCTCACCACCGGCCACCCCTCCCCCGCGCCGGGCCCCCTCCGCGCCGGGCCCCCTTCCCCCACCGGGCTCCCCTCCTCACCGACGGCCCCTCCCTTCACCAGTCACCAGGCCCCTCCCCCTCGCCCTTTGCTTTGCCTTTCCTTTACTCTTACGTGACTGGCCCTTTTCGATCCGCGAATCGTGGCCCTGCACGCATACGAAAGGTGTGAGCGTCCGCCAATGGGCGAGCCTCCCAGTCCGCGCTCCGGCGCCCTGTCCCTCTCCGTCCCCGGAGGGGTCCGATGACGGAATTCCTCCTTCTCGGCCTCGCCGTGCTCCTCGCCCTCGTCTGCGGTGTCTTCGTGGCGGCGGAGTTCTCGCTCACGACCGTCGAGCGCGGGGCCCTCGAAGCCGCCGCGCTGCGGGGTGAGCGCGGGGCCCGGCACGCGCTCGCCGCCCTGCGGCGGCTCACCTTCCAGCTCTCCGGGGCCCAGCTCGGGATCACCGTGACCAACCTGGTCATCGGGATGCTCGCCGAGCCCTCCGTCGCCAAGCTGCTCTCCGGGCCGCTCGGCGCGCTCGGGCTGCCCCCGGGAGCCGTCGCGGTCCTCTCGCTCGTGCTCGGCACCGCGCTGTCGACCGCGTTCCTCATGATCGTCGGCGAACTCGTACCGAAGAACTGGGCGATCTCCGCCCCCGAGCGTGTCGCGCGCGCCGTCGCCGGGCCCGTACGGCTCTTCTCCTTCGTCCTCCGCCCGCTGATCAGGCACCTCGACACGAGCGCGAACCGCGCCGTGCGCCGCCTCGGCCTGGAGCCCGCCGATGAGCCGGCCTCGGCGCGCGGGCCGCAGGAACTCGCCGCGCTGGCCCGGCACTCGGCGCGCGCGGGCACGCTGCCGGCGGGGACCGCCGAGCTGTTCGTGCGGACGCTCGGGCTCGGCGCGCTCACGGCGGGTGCCGTGATGACGCCACGCGTCGACGTCGTGGCCCTCGCCGCTTCGGAGCCCGCCGAACGGGTGCTCGTCGCCGCCCGCCGCACCGGCCTCTCCCGCTTCCCCGTGCACCGGGGCGAAGGGCTCGACGAGGTGTGCGGCACGGTGCACGTCAAGGACGTCCTGGCGCTCCCGGCCGCCGCGCGCGCCACGACCCGGGTACGCGCCCTGCTCGCGCCCCCCGTGCTCGTCCCCGGGACCCTGCCCGTGGACCGGCTGCTCGACCGGCTCGGCGGTGCGGCGTCGATGGCCGTCGTGATCGACGAGTACGGCGGCGCGGCAGGGGTCGTGACGCTGGAGGACGTCGTCGAGGAGGTCGTCGGCGAGGTCCGCGACGAGCACGATCCGCGCGCGCTGCCTGAGCTGGTACGGCTGGGGAGCGAGGACGGGCGCGCGGTGTGGGCCGCCGACGGCTCGCTGCGTGTCGGCCGGCTCGCGGGGCTCGGCCCCGTACTCCCCGAAGGGCCGTACGAGACGCTGGCCGGGCTGCTCGCCGCCGAGCTGGGGCGCGTCCCGCGCGCCGGGGACAGCGTGTGCGTGGCCGGCTGGGAGCTGCGGGTCGACAGCGCGGAGGGACGGCGTGCCGGGCACGTACGTTTGCGCGCGCCGGAAGGCGGGCCGCGCACGTGGGCGCCCGCGAGGACGAAGGAGCCGAGCCTGTGAGCGCGCTGCACCTGCTCGTAGGGGTCGCCACGCTCGTGGCGAACGCCTTCTTCGTCGGCGCCGAGTTCGCGCTCCTCTCGGTGCGCCGCGCGCAGGTCGAGCCGCGTGCGGAGGCCGGGGACGGGCGGGCGCGCCGTGTGCTGTGGGGCCTGGAGCACGTCTCGGGGCTCATGGCGGCGGCGCAGCTCGGCATCACGCTGTGCACGCTGGTGCTCGGCGTCGTCGCCGAACCGGCACTCGCCCGCCTCCTGGAGCCCGGCTTCGGCGCCGTGGGCCTGCCGCGCGGGCTCGTGCACCCGGCCGCTTTCGCCGTGGCGCTCGTGCTCGCGACGTACCTGCACATGCTGCTCGGCGAGATGATCCCGAAGAACGTGGCGCTCGCCGACCCGGTGCGCGCCGCGCTGCGGCTCGGGCCGCCGCTCGTGGCCCTGACGCGCGCGCTCGGGCCCGTGATCGCCGGGGTGAACGCGGTGGCGAACGGCGTGCTGCGGCTGCTGCGCGTCGAGCCGAGGGACGAGGTGGCCGCCGCCTTCTCGGGCGACGAGCTGGCGCGCCTCGTGGGCGACGCGCACGCGGCGGGGCTGCTGGACGCGCGCGCCGGGCGGCGGCTGCGGGACGCGCTGGCGCTCGGCCGCAGGCCCGTACGGGACGTGGCGCTCCCCCCGGAGCGCCTGGTGACGGCCCCGCTCGGGACGAGCCCCGACGGGCTCGTGGCACTCGCCGCAGCGACCGGGTACTCGCGCTTCCCCGTCGTGGACGCGGACGGGCGGCCGCTCGGCTACCTGCACGTCAAGGACGCGCTCGGCCCGCGCCCAGCCGACCTCCCCTTCGCTCCGCGCGAGCTGCGGCCACTCCCCCGCCTCGCGGCGGGGACCCCGCTCGACGCGGCCCTGGCCACGCTGCGTGCCCGGGGCACCCACCTCGCTGCGGTCACCGCGCCCGGCGAGGGGCTGGTGGGTCTCGTCACGCTGGAGGACGTCCTGCGGGAGCTGATCGGCGGCGGTACGGAGGCGGTGGCGGCCCGCGCCTGAGCGGCGGTACGGGCCGGGGCGACCCGGGCCACGAGCCCGCCCGCGACCGGGCTCGCCCCGGCCCCGTACCGGCCGGTACGATCGCACTCGCCATGTCGATCAATGCCACGTACACCAGCCTGGTCGCCGTCGGGGACAGCTTCACCGAGGGCATGTCGGACCAGTTGCCCGACGGGTCCTATCGCGGGTGGGCCGACCTGCTCGCCGCCCGCCTCGCGACGCGTACCGCCGGATTCCGCTACGCGAACCTCGCCGTGCGCGGGAAGCTCATCGAGCAGATCGTGCGCGAACAGGTCGGGCCCGCCGCGAAGATGGGCGCCGACGTCGTGACGCTCGTCGGCGGGCTCAACGACACCCTGCGGCCCAAGTGCGACATGGGCAAGGTGCGGGGACTGCTCGAAGAGGCGGTCGAGACGCTGGCGCCGAGCTGCGAACAGCTCGTGCTCATGCGCAGCCCCGGCAGGCACGGCCCCGTGTTCGACCGTTTCCGGCCCCGTATGGAGGCCCTGTTCGCGTGCATCGACGAGCTGGCAGCGCGGCACGGCGCGCTCGTCATCGACCTCTACGGGAGCGCGGCGCTCGGTGACCAGCGGATGTGGGGCGTCGACCGCCTGCATCTGACCGGCGAGGGGCACCGCAGGGTGGCCGAGGCGGTGTGGCAGGGGCTCGGTCTGGCGGCCGAGGACGACTGGAACAGCCCGCTCCCCGCTCCCGTCCCCCTCTCGTGGCGCGAACGCCGCCTGGCGGATGTCAGCTTCACGCGCGCGCACCTGCTGCCGTGGATAGGGCGCCGGCTGACCGGGCGTTCCTCGGGGGACGGCCGTGTGGGCGCCCAGTTCGACGCCGCCGCGGGCGAGGGCTTCTGGATCACACCGGCGGACGACGCGCGTCCTGGGCCCGTCTCGGACTGGCGACGGCTGGAGTCCTGACTCCTGCCCCGCCGCGCGTCAGTCCTGGCCCGATTCCACGATCCAGCCGCGCTCGACCCGCCACACCGCGCCGTTCGCCGTCGCTCCCCGCATCCCGTGCAGTACGCCCGGGCCCGCCAGGGTCACGGCACGCGAGTCGCCGAGGGACGCGAAACCGAAGGTGCGTCGCGCCTCCCAGCCGGTGCTCCGCCGCAACCGGCGGCTCAGCCGGCTCCAGCCGAGCGGAGGGGCCGCCACCACCCAGGCGTCCGGCTCCGGCTCGGTCAGCCGACGCGCCTGGCGCAGCCATGACGCGGCGTCCTCCGGCCAGTCCACGACGGCGCTGAGGTACCCGCCGCGTCGCTGCCACGCCTCGGCGAAGGCGGTGGCCGCGCGGCGCGACGCCGCGTCCCTGCCGTGTCCCAGGGCCACTCCCGCGACCGGGAAGCCGCACGTGTCCAGGAGACCCAGCAGCCGGGCGAGTTCCCGTGCGGTGTGCTCCCCCGGTGCCTCCCAGGGCCCGTACTCGGCGGGAAGCGCCGGATCGGGCCGGGGCGAGGGATCGTTCACGAGCCGTCTCCGTCGCGCCAGCGCCGGTACAGCGCGGGGAGGCACACGGCGCACGGCCGGTATCCCGCCGCCACCGCCGTTTCCCGGTCTTCGAAGAACACGCGCCATGCGGCGTAGTGACCGCGGGCGAGGTGCCGCAGGGCGGAGGGGCAGTCCAGGCGCCCGTACACCCGCCCTCGCCGGTACCCGCCGAGCCGCCCGGGCAGGTCGCTCAGGTACGGGCGGCCGTCGGGCCCTGTCAGGGTGTACGTACGGGCAGGCGGGGCGTCGGGGGCGTCCTTGGGCGGTGACGGGCTCACGCCTCCACTGTGCCCCACTCCGGCCCGACGCGCCGACGGTACGCGGGAGTTCACGCGCGCGACCACCCCTTGAGCAGCGTTTCGCTCAACGCTTCAGCGACACGCCGCAGGCTGAACCCGCGCCGCCCCTACGACTTCGGGTTCAAGGAGAGAGACTGCCGTGCGAATCGCCGTGACCGGCTCGATAGCCACTGATCACCTGATGTTCTTCCCTGGCAGGTTCACCGACCAGCTGCTCGCGGACCAGCTGGAGCGGGTGTCCCTGTCCTTCCTGGCCGACCGCCTCGACGTCCGCAGGGGCGGGGTCGCCGCCAACATCACCTTCGGGCTGGGACGTCTGGGGATCACCTCGCACCTCGTCGGTGCCGCGGGAAGCGATTTCGACGAGTACGGGGCGTGGCTGCGGGCCGCCGGGGTGGACACGGCCTCCGTCCGCATCAGCGAGAGCCTGCACACCGCGCGTTTCGTGTGCACGACGGACGAGGCACAGAACCAGATCGCCACGTTCTACGCGGGCGCCATGTCCGAGGCGGGCCGGATCGACCTGGCGAAGGTGTCCGCCGGGCACGGCGGTTTCGGTCTGGTGCTCGTCGGCGCGGACGACCCCGGGGCGATGGCGCGGCACACGAGGACCGCGCACCGCGAGGGCATCCCGCTGGCCGCCGACCCCTCCCAGCAACTGGCCCGTCTGGACGAGGAGCAGGCCCGGCGCCTGACCGACGGCGCGCGCCTGCTCTTCACCAACGAGTACGAGGCCGCCCTGCTCCGCGAACGCACCGGCTGGAGCGAGCGGGACATCCTCGGACGCGTGGGCACATGGATCGTCACGCGGGGCGGCGACGGGGTCTCCCTGTCGCGGTGCGGACAGCCGCGGCTCGACGTGCCCGCCGTGCCCACCACGACGATCACCGACCCGACGGGGGTCGGGGACGCGTTCCGGGCGGGATTCCTCGCCGGGCTGAGCTGGGAGTGGTCCCCGACGCGCGCCGCCCAACTCGGCTGTGCGCTGGCCTCGGTGGTGCTGGAGTCGGTCGGGACACAGGAGTACGAGCTGCTCGCGGCGGACCTGCTGGACCGGCTGGAGCGGGCTTACGGACCCGAGTCGGTCCGCGAGATCGAACCGCGCCTCGCGGGGCTGTCGTGAGCGGCCTCCGTGAAGCCCTCGCCTCGCGGGTGGTTGTTGCTGATGGGGCGATGGGGACGATGCTTCAGGCGCAGAATCCGACGTTGGAGGACTTCCAGGATTTGGAGGGTTGTAATGAGGTTTTGAATGTGACGCGTCCGGACATCGTGCGTGCGGTGCATGAGGCGTATTTCGATGTGGGTGTCGATTGTGTGGAGACGAACACTTTCGGTGCTAATCATGCTGCTTTTGGTGAGTACGAGATCGCGGATCGTATTCATGAGTTGTCGGAGGCGGGTGCGCGTCTGGCGCGGGAGACGGCGGATGCGTACGCGGCGCGTGATGGGCGGGTGCGGTGGGTGCTGGGCTCGATCGGGCCGGGTACGAAGCTGCCGACGCTGGGGCATCTTCCTTTTGGTGTTCTGCGGGATGGTTTCCAGCAGAACGCGGAGGGTTTGCTCGCGGGGGGTGCGGACGCGCTGATCGTGGAGACGACGCAGGACTTGTTGCAGACGAAGGCGTCGGTGCTGGGGGCGCGGCGTGCGTTGGAGGCGCTGGGTGTGGAGGTGCCGCTGATCGTGTCGCTGGCGTTCGAGACGACGGGCACGATGCTTCTGGGTTCGGAGATCGGTGCGGCGCTCACCGCGCTGGAGCCTTTGGGGATCGATGTGATCGGTCTGAATTGCTCGACGGGTCCGGCGGAGATGAGTGAGCATTTGCGGTATCTCGCGAGGCATGCGCGTATTCCGCTTGCGTGTATGCCGAACGCGGGTCTGCCGGTCCTGACGAAGGAGGGTGCGCATTTCCCGCTGAGCGCGCCGGAGCTGGCGGACTGGCAGGAAAGCTTTGTCCGGGATTATCAGTTGTCCTTGGTGGGGGGCTGCTGTGGTTCCACGCCGGAGCACTTGCGTCGGGTTGTCGAGCGGGTTCGGGGGATGGAGCCGGGGGTTCGTGAGCCGCGTCCCGAGCCGGGTGCCGCGTCGTTGTACCAGGCGGTTCCGTTTCGTCAGGACGCGTCGTATCTGGCGATTGGTGAGCGGACGAACGCGAATGGGTCGAGGAAGTTCCGGGAGGCGATGCTGGAGGGCCGCTGGGACGATTGTGTGGAGCTGGCGCGTGAGCAGATCCGTGAGGGCGCGCACATGCTCGATCTGTGTGTCGATTATGTGGGCCGTGATGGTGTCGCGGATATGCGGGAGCTGGCGGGCCGGTTCGCGACGGCGTCGACTCTTCCTCTTGTCCTGGACTCGACCGAGGTGGGTGTTCTGGAGGCCGGGCTGGAGATGCTCGGTGGGCGGGCCGTGATCAACTCGGTGAATTACGAGGACGGGGACGGGCCGCAGTCGCGTTTCGCGAGGGTCACCTCGCTGGCGCGTGAGCATGGTGCGGCGCTGATCGCGCTCACTATCGATGAGGAGGGTCAGGCCCGTACCGCCGAGGCGAAGGTGGCTGTCGCGGAGCGTCTGATCGCGGACCTGACGGGGAACTGGGGGATTCATGAGTCGGACATTCTCGTGGACTGTCTCACGTTCACGATCTGCACGGGGCAGGAGGAGTCGCGCGGGGACGGGATCGCGACGATCGAGGCGATCCGTGAGCTGAAGCGGCGTCATCCCGGTGTGCAGACCACGCTGGGTCTGTCGAACATCTCCTTCGGTCTCAATCCCGCCGCGCGTATCCTGCTGAACTCGGTGTTCCTGGACGAGTGCGTGAAGGCGGGGCTGGACTCGGCGATCGTGCACGCGAGCAAGATTCTGCCCATCGCCCGGTTCAGTGAGGAAGAGGTCTCGACCGCTCTCGATCTCGTCTACGACCGGCGGGCGCCGGGCTATGACCCGCTCCAGAAACTCATGCGGCTCTTCGAGGGGGCGACGGCGAAGTCGCTGAAGGAGGGGAAGGCGCAGGAGCTGGCCGCGCTGCCTCTGGACGAGCGGCTCAAGCGGCGCATCATCGAGGGTGAGCGCAATGGTCTGGAGGCCGATCTGGAGGAGGCGCTGCGGGCTCGTCCGGCGCTCGACATCGTCAACGCGACTCTTCTGGACGGGATGAAGGTCGTGGGGGAGTTGTTCGGGTCGGGGCAGATGCAGTTGCCGTTCGTGCTGCAGTCGGCGGAGGTCATGAAGAGCGCGGTGGCGTATCTGGAGCCGCATATGGAGAAGTCCGACGCGCAGGGCAAGGGCACGATCGTGCTGGCGACCGTGCGGGGTGATGTGCATGACATCGGGAAGAACCTGGTGGACATCATCTTGTCGAACAACGGCTACCGGGTCGTCAATCTCGGGATCAAGCAGCCTGTTTCCGCGATCCTGGAGGCGGCGGCGGAGCATCACGCGGATGTGATCGGGATGTCGGGGCTGCTGGTGAAGTCCACGGTGATCATGAAGGAGAACCTTCAGGAGCTGAACCAGCGGGGCATGGCGGCCGATTATCCCGTGATCCTGGGGGGCGCGGCGCTGACCCGCGCGTATGTGGAGCAGGACCTCCACGAGATCTACGAGGGCGAGGTGCGTTACGCCCGGGACGCTTTCGAGGGCCTGCGCCTGATGGACGCCCTGATCGGTGTCAAGCGGGGCACTCCCGGCGCGGTCCTGCCCGAGCTGAAGCAGCGCCGGGTACGGCCCGCGGCGAGCGCGAGTGTCACCGAACCCGCGGACGCCGCGCGAGAGGGACGCACGCGTTCGGACGTCGCGACGGACAACCCCGTGCCCACGCCCCCGTTCTGGGGCAGCCGTGTCGTCAAGGGCATCGGGCTCAAGGACTACGCCTCCTGGCTCGACGAGGGTGCCTTGTTCAAGGGCCAGTGGGGGCTGAAGCAGAACCGCACCGGTGACGGCCCCGGCTACGAGGAACTCGCCGAGATTGAGGGCCGCCCCCGCCTGCGCGGCTGGCTGGACCACCTCCAGACCGAGAACCTCCTCGAAGCCGCCGTGGTCTACGGCTACTACCCCTGCGTGTCCAAGGGCGACGACCTCATCCTGCTCGGCGAGGACGGCTTCGAGCGGACCCGGTTCACCTTCCCCCGCCAGCGACGCGGGCGCCGGTTGTGCCTCGCGGACTTCTTCCGCCCCGAGGAATCCGGCGAGACCGACGTCATCGGTCTCCAGATCGTCACCGTCGGCTCCCGTATCGGCGAGGCCACCGGGAAACTCTTCGCCGCCGACGCCTACCGCGACTACCTCGAACTGCACGGCCTGTCCGTCCAGCTCGCCGAAGCCCTCGCCGAGTACTGGCACGCCCGCGTCCGCTCCGAACTCGGCTTCGCCCACGAGGACCCCACCCACGTCCAGGACATGTTCGCCCTCAAATACCGAGGCGCACGCTTCTCCCTCGGCTACGGCGCCTGCCCCGACCTCGAAGACCGCGCCAAGATCGCCGCACTCCTCCACCCCGAACGCATCGGCGTCCACCTCAGCGAAGAATTCCAGCTCCACCCCGAACAATCCACCGACGCCCTCGTCATCCACCACCCCGAAGCGAAATACTTCAATACCGGGAGGACTTCATGAGCACGGTCCGCGGCCTTCCCGCACCCGGCTCGCCCTCCTACTCGTTCGAGTTCTTCCCCGCCAGGACCGCGGCGGGTGAACGCCGTTTGTGGGAGAGCGTGCGCCGGGTCGAGGCGTTCTCCCCCGCCTTCGTCTCCGTCACCTACGGTGCCGGTGGCTCCTCGCGCGGGAGGACCGTCGAACTCACGCGCCGCATCGCCGCCCAGACGACACTGCGGCCCGTCGCCCACCTGACGGCGGTGGGGCACTCGGTGGCCGAACTGCGCCACATCATCGGGCAGTACGCCGACGCCGGGATCAGGGACGTACTCGTCCTGCGCGGAGATCCGCCCGGCGACCCGAAGGGACCCTGGCGGCCGCAGCCCGACGGCTTCACCCACGCGCACGAACTCGTCTCGCTCGTCCGCTCCCTCGGAGAGTTCACCATCGGGGTCGCCGCGTTCCCCGAGATGCATCCGCGTTCGGAGAACTGGGACAGCGACGTGCGGCACTTCGTCGCCAAGTGCCGGGCGGGTGCCGACTACGCCATCACCCAGATGTTCTTCGACGTGGACGACTATTTGCGGCTCAGGGACCGGGTCGCCGCCGCGGGCTGCGACATCCCGATCATCCCCGAGATCATGCCCGCCACCGACGTGCGGCAGATCCGCCGCTTCGCCGAACTGTCCCAGGCGGCCTTCCCCGAGGACCTCGCCCACCGGCTCGAAGCGGCACGCGGCGACGCGGACGCGAGCCACCGGATCGGGGTCGCGCACGCCACCGCGATGGCCCACAGGCTCCTCGACGAAGGCGCCCCCGGTCTGCACTACATCACCCTCAACAAGTCCACCGCCGCGCTCGACATCCACCGCGAGGTACTCGCCGCGCGGACGCGAAGGAGTTCCCGCGCCCGCTGAGCCCGCCGATCGGCCGAGTGCCCGTACCCGCCCGGCCGCCACCCCTGCTGAGACCCGCGACGGCGTGGGGGTGTCCCGGCCCAGACGGCCAGGACACCCCCGCGTGCGGCCTCATCCCGCGCCGGGGTCCCCGAACCAGCACTCCAGCGCCTGCCCCAGCCGGTCGGCGTCCGTCGCGTCCCCGCGCGCCGACCAGGCGATGTAGCCGTCGGGCCGGATGAGCAGGGCGTCGGTTCCCACCGGCTCGCTCGCCGCGGCGCTCACCACGTCGACGCGCGACGACCAGGGCCCCGCGACCCGGGAGAGATCACCCGAGCCTGCCAGGAGCAGCAGCAGAGGCCGCGCGGTGTGCAGGAGTTCGGCGAGGCTGGTGAGCGTCTGCCCGCGCTTCAGGGACAGGTCGGGCGCGAACCGGCCGGCGTACGGATCGTTCCTGTCACCGGTCTCGTAGCGGACGTCCACCCCGCTGATCATGCCGCCGAGGTACTGGTTGACCTCGTCGAAGTGCATCATGCGGGCGAAGAGCGTCCGCAGCGCGTCCATGCCGGGGTCGGGGTCCATGAGAGCGACCTGGGCGCGCACGTTCTCCAGGACGGCCTCGGCGACGGGCATGCGTTCGTCCTCGTACGAGTCGAGCAGCCCCGGAGGTGCCCAGCCGTGGATCTCGGCGGCGAGTTTCCAGCCGAGGTTGACCGCGTCCTGGAGGCCGAGGTTGACGCCCTGGCCGCCCGCGGGGAAGTGGACGTGCGCCGCGTCGCCCGCGAGCAGGACCCGGCCGACGCGGTAGCTCTCGGCCTGGAGCGCGGCATCGCTGAAGCGGGTCAGCCAGCCGGGCGAGTCCATCGGTACCGGGCGACCCGCGATGCGCTCGACCGCCGACCGGAACTCCTCCAGGGTCACGGGCGCCTGACGGTCCGGGTGCGGGCCCCCGAAGTCGTACGTGCACACCCGGCTGCGGCCGTGCGGGTTCTGCCACACCAGGGTCCAGCCGCGGGGGTTGCGCTGCCACCCCTGCGGCGCGTGGCCGGGGTCCAGCAACCGGACCTCGCCGATCAGGGCGGCCACCCGGCCCGGGGTGCCGGAGAAGGGGATGCCGCTGAGCCTGCGCACCGCGCTGCGGGCACCGTCGGCGCCGACCACCCACAGCGCGCGCAACGTGCTCACGGTGCCCCGCGAGTCGCGCGCGGTGAGGCGCACGGCGCCGCGCTCGCGCTCCACGCCGACGACCTCCCGGTCACGCAGGACGCGGGCCCCCAGCCGCGCGGCGTCGTGCGCGAACATCTCCTGCGCCCACGCCTGCGGGCTGCCCACCAGCGCGGGCCCCTCGTCCACCACCCGGGCCAGATCGAGGTCGAACATGCCGGAGAAGTGGAACGGTACGGGGCCGCGGCCGACCGGTGGCGCGGGCGGCCCCGGTTGCACCGCCTCCAGGAGCCCGCGCCTGTGCAGCGTCTGGGCGGTACGGGCGTGCAGAGTGCCCGCCTTGGACGCCCCGCTGGGCGCGGCCAGTTGCTCCAGGACGGTCACCCGTACGCCGAGCAGGGCGAGTTCGCGGGCGAGCAGCATTCCCACGGGCCCCCCGCCCACGACGGCGACCTGGGTGTCCACGGCGGGGCGGGGCGGCATCGGTGCTCCTGGGGACGGCGCGGCACCCGGGGCGGCGCTCCGGGCCTTCGTGGGAAGGAACACCGCTCCGCGACACCCGGTTGCGTGCGGCGGGCACGGTGGCCGGATCAGTCCGGCAGCCGTACCGACTGACGGTGGTGGAAGAAGTTCCGCGGGTCGTAGGCCTTCTTGACCCTTCGCAGACGGGGGTAGTTGCCCTTGTAGTAGAGGTCGTGCCACGGCACCCCCGACGTGTTGTACCGGGGGTCGCTCAGGTCCGCGTCCGGGTAGTTGACGTAGCAGCCGTCGGTGACGTCGTTCGGGACCGGGACGCCGCCCGTGTCGGCGTACATGTCGGCGTAGAACTCGCGCAGCCACCGCACGCAGTTCTCCTCCTCGGCCGGGTCGTTCCACCAGATCATCCAGGCCAGCTTGAAGAGGGCGTCGCGGTGGGCGCTCGCCGTCGCGTCCTGGGCGACGGAGGAGACGCGTCCCGCGAAGGAGCTGAGCATGACCGAGGCGGTCGGGTTCGCGGCGTCCTCGCGGTGCAGGTGCCGGTAGAGGGCCCGCAGCTGGCGTTCCGGGAAGTTCGCCTTCATGTAGGCGGACTTGAAGTCGCTCTTCTGCGTCGGGTCGTTGGTGGTGGGGTTCGCCGTGCCCAGGTAGCGCGCCGCCTGGAGCCACGGCAGGCGGCGCGGGGTGGCCAGTTCGGGCAGGGCGGTCAGCTCGCCCATGCGCGTCCGTACCGGGCCCCTGGCCGCCGTGACGCCCTCGCTCACCGCCGCCAGGAACGCGTCGTGCAGCCGGGCGGCGCCGGGCACGCTCGTGTCCACCTGCGTGATCAGTCCGACGGCGCCGTTGGAGACGTGGTTGAGGGACAGCATGCTGCACACGGCCGTGGCGGGATCGTCGGGAGCGGCGTGCTTGACGTGCCAGTCCCCGTAGTTGCGCACGAGACGCGCGAAGGAGCGCTCGTCGAGATCCGCCCAGTCCCAGGAGACCGCGCTGACGAGGACCTCGGGCGGCGGGGCGGGCAGCAACCGGGCGGGATCGGTGCCCCTCGCGCCCGGGGTGCGGAACCAGTAGCGGGTCACGATGCCGAAGTTGCCGCCGCCCCCGCCGGTGTGCGCCCACCACAGCTCGCGGTGCGGGTCGTTCTCCTCGCGCGTGGCGACGACCGTACGGACGGTGCCGTCGGCCGCCACGACGACGACCTCGACCGCGTACAAGTGGTCGACCACGAGGCCGAGACGGCGGCACAGCAGGCCCCAGCCGCCGCCGCTGACGTGGCCGCCCGCCCCGACCTGGAAGCACATGCCCGCGGGGACGATGACGCCCCAGGTGCGGTACAGGCGCTCGTAGACGTCGAGGAGCTGTGCCCCCGGCTCCACGACGAAGGCGTTCATGGCGGGATCGAAGTCGACGTCGCGCATGGCCGACATGTCGACGACCACCTGGACGTCCGGGCTGAGGACGAAGTCCTCCCAGCAGTGCCCCCCGCTGCGTACCGTGAGGCGCTTGCTCTGCCGGACCGCCTGGCGCACGACCGCGGCGACCTGAGCGGCCGAGCGCACCACGTGGACGGCCTCGGGCCTGCCGACGTAGCGCTGGTTCCAGCCGCGGACCAGGTCGGGGTAGCGCGGGTCGCCCGGAGTGACCGTGACGAGGTCCGTCCCGGACTCCGCCGCCACCGCCCGCGCGGGCAGCAGCGCGCCCCCTCCCAGCGCGGTGCCCGCCGCCAGCAGGCCCCGTCTGCCTATGCGTCCAGCACCAAGAGTCATGGTGCGTTCCCTCCCGAGGTGGGTGCGAAGCTTCCGTGAACGCACCGACGCTAGGCACCTCGCGCGTGCCTCGGCACTCCGCATCTTGCGGCTTCCTCCGCCCCCGGCACCTGGCTCGATTCTTCAGCGGCCGCTGCGAAAGTTCAGCCCGGGAACCGCTGCGGAATCCCATCCGAACTCTGTGACCAGGAACGAGGAGGGGTCTCATGCCGAGCATGCCGCTCACCGGTAAAGCGGTGCGCCTCACGCGATTGTCCCGGCCGGGCGACGGCCGGTTCCTGTTCGTGCCGCTGGATCACTCCGTCTCCGACGGACCGGTCGTGTCGGCCGCCGGATTCGGCGAACTGGTCCGTTCGATCGCGGACGGGGGTGCGGACGGCATCGTCGTGCACAAGGGCAGGGCCCGCATGATCGCTCCCCAGGTGCTCGCCCACTGTTCGCTCGTGGTGCACCTCAGCGCGAGTACGGCCCACGGGCCCGACACCAACGCCAAAGTCCTCGTCGGCGACGTGGAGGAGGCCGTCCGGCTGGGTGCCGACGCGGTCAGCGTGCACGTCAACATCGGCTCCGACACCGAGGGCGGCCAGCTCGCCGACCTCGGCGCGGTGGCCTCGGCGTGCGAGCGCTTCGGCATGCCGCTGATGGCCATGATCTACCCGCGGGGGCCCCGCGTGAGCGACCCCGCCGATCCCGCGCTGGTCTCCCACGTGGTCAACATCGCGGCGGACCTCGGCGTCGACATCGTCAAGACGGTCCTGGCCGCCCCACCCGAGCGCATGGCCGAGGTGATCGCTTCGTCGCCGCTGCCCGTGGTGGTCGCGGGCGGGGGCCAGGCCGAACAGGAGCTGTTCGAGTTCGCGGTGAGCGCCGTGGACGCGGGCTGCGCCGGACTCGCCGTCGGGCGAAGGGTGTTCACCCACCCGGCGCCCGAGAAGGCGGTCAGGGAACTGGTGTCAATCATTCATCGGCGCGCGCTCGGTACCGGGCCCGCGCAGCAGACCGAGATGGCAGGTGTGTAGTGAAGTTTGCCTGGATCGACCTCCGTACCGTGCCCGCCGAGCAGCGCGAGGCGGTCGTGGACGCCGCCATTCACGCGCGCGTGGACGGCATCGTCGACAACGACATCGAGCGGCTCGCCCTCCTGCCGAACACCGTCAAGCGGATTCTCGCCCCGGGTGCGCCCGTCGGCAAGAAGGCTCCCGATGACCTCGTCGTGCTGCGCGAGGCCGGGGACACGGAGAGCCTCGGCGTCCTGGAGGCCCGCCATCGTGAGGGCGAGAAGACCACGGCGGCCTGGGTGAACGTCGTCGACGACCCGACGCTCAAGCTGGCCTGCGAGGCGGCGCGCGCCCTGCCGTACACGGTCGTCGAGTTCAAGGACCCGACCAAGATCCCGCTGGAGATCGTCATCGCGGCGGCCGACGCCTCGCCGGGGCAGCTGATCTGCCAGGCGGGGGACATCGAGGAAGCGCAGATCATCGTCGACGTCCTGGAGAAGGGGTCCGAGGGCGTCCTCGTCGCGCCGCGCTCGGCCAACGACGTCTTCGCGCTCGTGGAGATGCTGCGGGTCAGGACGCCGGACCTCCAGCTCCAGACGCTGACGGTCGACTCGATCGAGCACCTGGGCCTCGGCGACCGGGTCTGCATCGACACGTGCACGCACTTCGAGAAGGACGAGGGCATGCTGATCGGCTCGTACGCGCACGGCTTCGTGCTGTGCGTGAGCGAGACCCACCCCTTGCCGTACATGCCCACCCGGCCCTTCCGCATCAACGCGGGCGCCCTGCACAGCTACGTGTTCGGGGCCGACAACCGCACCAACTACCTCAGCGAGCTGAAGGCGGGCAGCCCCGTGCTGGCGGTCGGTGCCGACGGCCGTACCCGGCGCGTCGTCGTGGGCCGGATCAAGCTGGAGTCCCGTCCGCTGCTCGGCATCAAGGCGACCTCGCCCGAGGGCGTCGAGGTCAACCTCATCGTGCAGGACGACTGGCACGTACGGGTCCTCGGCCCCGGTGCGGCCGTGCTCAACGTGACGGAGCTGAAGAAGGGCGACCAGCTGCTCGGTCACGTCGCCACCGACAAGCGCCACGTGGGCTGGCCCGTCGGTGAGTTCTGCGTCGAGAAGTAGGCGCGAGCGCCGGGGCGTCCCGCGGGCCGCCCCGGCGTCCCGGCCAGAGAGGCGGTGGGGGCGATGACGCAAGGTTCCTGGTGGGGCGCCGACCTCCTCGGCCGGCACGGCGAGGACGAGGTGTGGGCACAGGCCGGGGAACGCACGGTGACCTTCGGCGTGCTGCGGCGGGAGACCGCCTGGCTGGCGGCCGCGCTGCGCGCGCACGGCATCGGGGCCCGCAGTACGGTCGCCGTGCACGGCAGCGCGAGTTTCACTCAGCTGTTCACGCTGTTCGCGCTGTGGTCGCTGGACGCGCAGGTGACCCTCCTGGACGGGCGTCCGGAGCGGTACGGGCGGCGACCGCCCCCGGAGACGGGTCCCGTCCAGTTCTCCGTATCGCTCGGCGAGAGCCGCGAGAGCCACCACGACTTCGTCGACGAGTGCGAGGTGCTGGTGCGCCGGAGGCCCCGCGGCCGGGGCGCCGAGGGCGACTGCTGCCTCGTGCAGTGGTCGTCGGGCACGACGGGGCGCCCGAAGGCGGTCGGACGGGGGCCGGCGTCGCTGCGCGAGGAGCTGGAACGGATCTCGCGCGTGGACGGGATGCCCCGGCGGGGTGAACGGGTCGCCGTCCTGGAACCGGCCGCGCACTCGTTCGGTCTGGTCGGCGGTGTCCTGCACGCGCTGGCGACCGGCGCCACCGCGGTGTTCCCCGCCTCCCGTACGGGCGAGGCGGCCGTCCGCGCCGCCGCGGAGGCGCACGCCGTGCTGGGCAACCCGCGGCACTTCGCGTGGCTCGCGGGGGCCGCGCGGGGGAGCCTGCCGCGACTGCGGCTCGCCGTGTCCAGCGGGGACGCGCTCCCGGCCGAGACCTTCTCCGTGTTCCGCGGCCGTCACGGGGTGCGCGTGGGCCAGGCGTACGGCACGACCGAGACCGGGATCATCGCCGCCGACCCCGCCGGCCTCCTCGGCCCGCCTCTCGTCGGTCCTCCCGTTCCCGGCCTGCGCACGCGGGTGGTGGGCGGCGTGCT
Organism: Streptomyces sp. P6-2-1; assembly: GCF_050613165.1. Taxonomy (NCBI): domain Bacteria; kingdom Bacillati; phylum Actinomycetota; class Actinomycetes; order Kitasatosporales; family Streptomycetaceae; genus Streptomyces; species Streptomyces sp. P6-2-1. Next base: position 506,666 of record NZ_CP192513.1, read on the forward strand.
GGAGGTGCACCTCACCCGCTCGCCCTACCTGTACGAGGACACGCCGTGGCGCGGCGGCTGGCTGCCCACGCGTGACCTCGTCACCGTCGAGGCGGCGACCGGCGCGCTGCAGCTGCGCGGCCGGGTCCAGGGCCTGGGGAACACGACGGCCGACCTCCTGCGCATCGAATCGGTCCTGCGAGCCCATCACCACGTCACCGACGCGGTGGTCCTCGGTGTCGGGCCCATCGAGGCGCACGTGGCGACGAGGGCGGACCTGGACAGCACGGACCTGCGCTCCTGGTGCCGGCGCTTTCTCGGCGGGGCGCCCGCTCCCGACCGCTATCACCTGCTGCGGATGCTGCCCAGGACCGCCAACGGCAAGGCCATCCGCGACCGCGTCGTACTCCGTCGGCACACGACGGCCCCGCGCGGGAATCCGACCGACGAGAGGCAGCGGGCATGACGGTGGCGACGACCGCGACGGCGTACGCCCATGACGAGGAACGCTGGCAGGCCGTGCGCGAGCGCGACCGCCGCGCGGACGGCCACTTCTGCTACGTGGTCCTCACGACCGGCGTCTACAGCCGCCCCTCGTGCACGGTGAAGCTCGCCCGCCGCGAGAACGTGCGGTTCTGCCCGACGCCCCAGCAGGCGCGCGCCGAGGGCTTCCGGCCCTGCCTGCGGTGTCGCCCCGACGACGCGGAGCAGCACACGGCGGGCGCGACCGCGGTCGCGCGTGCCTGCCTGCTCATCGACGAGGCTCCGTTACCGCCCAGCCTGGACGAGCTGGCGCGGACGGTCGGTTACAGCCGCTTCCACTTCCACCGCATGTTCAAGGCGTACACGGGGGTCACCCCGCACGCCTACCTGGCCGCCGCGCGGGCGCGCAGGGTACGCGCGGCGCTGCCAGGGGCCGGGACGATAGCCGATGCCATGTACAGCTCGGGTTTCAACTCGGGAGGCCATTTCTACGCGGCGGCGACGGACATCCTCGGCATGACCCCCAAGGCGTACCGCGCGGGGGGCGAGGGCGTGGTCATCCGCCACGCGCAGGCACCCTCCTCCCTGGGCCAGGTACTCGTCGCCGCCACCGCGAAGGGCGTGTGCGGAGTGCTGACGGGAAGCGAGCCCGCGTCCCTGGCCCGGCGCTTGCACCGCATGTTCCCGCGCGCGCTCCTGGTGCCCGCGGACGTCTCCTTCGTCGCCTCCGTCGCCCGGGCCGTGCGCGAGGCCGAGCCGCCCGAGCTGGGGCACGAGCTGCCGCAGCACATCCGCAGGGTCGCCCTGGCCGAACGCGTACGGCGCGCCTCCGCGCTGGCGTCGGTGTGCCGCGCGTAACGCCCCGCCCCTCCCCCGCGCCCCGGCCCCGGGCCGTTTCCGCGCGCCCGCGCTACCGGCGCGCGGGCCGCTCCGGAGCCGGGGCGGCCCGCACCGGGCGCAGTCTCGCGCACGCCCAGGTGACGGGGACGCTCGCCGCCACCACGAGGAGGCCGACGAGTACCGCGCGTCCCGCGCCGCCGCCGGAGACGACCCCGCCACCGGCCAGCGCTCCGGCGGCGATCCCCGCGTTGACCGCCGACGCCGGCAGGGTCGAGGCCAGTTCGCGCCCCGGGCCTGCCAGCGAGGCGACCCGGTACTGGAGCGAGGGGACGAGCCCGAAGCCGACGAGGCCCCACAGGGCGAGGGCCGCGGCGGCCACCGGAGGGGCCTGACCGGCGAGGTGCAGGAGCGCGAGGGCGGCGACGAGAGCGAGGTTCGCCGCGACGAGGGTGCGGGCCGCGTCGCGGTCGGCCGCCCGGCCTCCGGCGAAGGTGCCGACGGCCGTCGCCGTTCCGTAGACGAGAAGGAAGACGCTGAGCCGGGCACCGGAGACGCCGGTGACGTCCTCCAGGAACGGCGTGATGTAGGTGAACGCGGTGAACTGGCCCCCCATCAGCAGGAATCCCACGCCGAGCTGCGCGAGGACGCGGGGGGCCAGGGCGTGCCTGCTCTGCGTCCACAGCCCGCCCGCTCCCGCCCCGGCCACGGGCGGAACGCACACGACGACGGCGGACAGGGCCAGCGCGCCGAGGACGACGACGGCGGCGAACGCCGCGCGCCACCCCAGGTGCTGGGCGGCGAAGGTGCCCAGCGGCACGCCGAGAGCGGTCGACACGGCGATGCCGCCGAAGACGACGGAGATCGCGCGTCCGGCGCGCTCGGGCGGCACCAGCCTGGTGACGACGGTGAAGGCGACGCCGAGGAAGAGTCCTTGCAGGGCTCCCGTGAGGGCTCGCGCGGCGAGGAGGACGCCGAAGTCCGCGGCGAGGGCGGCCACGAGGTTCCCGCCCACGTAGCCGCCCAGCGCGCACCACAGCAGGAGGTGCCGTCGCACGCGGATGGTGAGCGCGGTCAGGAGCGGCCCGCCGAGACAGATGCCGACCGCGTACGCGGTGACCAGCGTGCCCGCGGTCTCCGTCCCGACGTGGAGATCGCGGGCGACGAGCCGCAGGAGGCCGACGACGACGAGTTCGGCGCTCCCCATGACGAACGTCGCGAGGAAGAGGGCGCCGAGTGCCGGGCCGGGGCGGGGCCCCCGCCTGCTGGTGAGGTCCGCCATGTCAGCGCCAGAAGTTCTTCCTGGCGTCCCGCAGTCCCTGGAAGGAGTCGAGGTCGGGGACGGTCCATCCGTCGAGGTCGTACTCCTGGAGGCACTGTTCGGCGAAGCCCTTGTAGCTGTCGAGCTGCCCGGTCTCCAGCTGCGTCATGTAGATGTCGCCGCGCACCGACTCGTGGTTGCCCGAGTAGTTGCGCTCGTACAGCTCGTGGCGGCCGCCGAACTCGGTGCCCACCGCGTCCCACAGCAGCTTCATCAGCTTCACCCGGCTGACGGCGTCGTAGCCGTTGGACCCGCGTACGTACTTGTCGAGGTACGGGCGCACTTCGGGGTTCTTGAAGTCCTCGGCGCTGGAGTTGACGTAGATGAGGCCGCTGGCGACGTCCTGCTCGATGATCTCCTTGATGCGCGGGTAGCCGATGGTCATGAACCAGCGGTAGGCCATGCCGTACTCCAGCCGGGGCAGCAGCGCGCCGTCCTTCCACTCCTCCGGGTTGCGGGCGGAGGCGTCGGTCAGCGCCCAGAACATGTTGCGCCAGGCGAGGACCTCGCCGACCCGCGCCTGGATGCCCCGGAAGTCCTGGGTGCCGGTCATCTCGACGGCCTTGGCGAGCAGCCCCGCGATGAAGTCGATCTTGACGGCGAGGCGGACGCAGCCGTGGAAGGTCAGACGCGGGATGAAGCCGGACTTCGGCGCGAAGCCGTTGACCTTGTCCACGTCGCCGTACAGGAAGACGTTCTCCCAGGGGATGAGCACCTTGTCGAGAATGAAGATGGTGTCGTTCTCGTCCAGGCGCGAGGAGAGCGGGTAGTCGAAGGGGCTGCCCATCACCGCGGCCGTCGCCGCGTACGAGGGGCGGCAGATGAGCTTGAGCCCGGGGGCGCCCATCGGGATGGTCGCGACGAGCGCGAACTCCTTCTCCTTGAGCGGGAGGCCGTAGTGGGAGATGAAGTTGTAGTGCGTGATGGCGGAGCCGGTCGCCACGACCTTGGCGCCGCTCACGACGAGTCCCGCGTCGGTCTCCTTCTCGACGTGGACGAAGACGTCCTTGACCTCCTCCGAGGGGCGGTGCCTGTCCACCGGAGGGTGGATGATCGCGTGGTTCCAGAAGAGCACCTTCTCCTGGGACTCGCGGTACCAGCGCACGGCGTTGTCCTGGAACGGCGCGTAGTAGTCGGAGTTGGCGCCGAGCGTGCCGAGGAAGGCGGCCTTGTAGTCCGGGCTGCGCCCCATCCATCCGTAGGTCATCCGCGCCCACTCGGCGATCGCGTCCCGGTCCTCGACGACGTCCTGGACGCTGCGCGGGGTACGGAAGAACTTGTGCGTGTAGCCGTCGCTGCCGGTGTCGGTGCGGGTCGTGAGGACCTCGCGGCGGGCCGGGTCGTGCAGGGCGTCGTACAGGCGGGCCGTCATGCGCGCGGAGTTGGCGAACGCCGGGTGCTTGGTGACGTCGTCGACGCGTTCGCCGTAGATGTACACCTCGCGGTCGTCCCGCAGGCTCTGGAGGTACTCCGCACCGGTCAGCGGCCGAGTGGTGCGGGCGCCCTCTTCCGGGGCCGCGCCCTGTCCCTGGTCAAGCGTCATGATGTGTCCTTGTCCGGTCGTGGCGGTCAGTGGCCCAACGGGGAGTACCGCGAGGCGAGGCCCTGCGCCCACACGCCGTCCGCCGGCCCGTCGAGGGTGCCGGTCCACGCCTGGTGCGCCGGGGCCCTGTGCAGGGCGCGAAAGGCGCCCTTGTGGAAGACGAGGGGCTCCGCGTCGCCCACCGAGAAGGCGCGCACCTCGGCGACGTGGAGCACGTGGTCCCCGCCGTCGTACGCGGCCCAGGGCACGCAGTCGAGGTGGGCGGCGCAGCCGGCCAGCCGCGGCGGGGCGCCCGGTTCCCAGGGGAGCGGGACGTCGGCGGGCAGGGGGCGGCCGGCGAAGTGCAGCGCGAGCCCGCGCTGGTGCTCGGCGAGGATGTCGACGCCGAACGAGGGCGTCTCCAGGAGGAGGCCGCACATCCGGCTGCGGCGGTCCAGGGACACCATCACGAGCGGGGGCGTGAGGGACACGGAGACGAACGAGCCGACCGTCGCGCCGTGCACACCGTCCCCGTGCGAGGTGGTGACCACGGTCACCCCGGTGGCGAAGCGGCCGAGGCAGTCACGAAAAAGGCGCTCTGCGTCTGCCACCTGTACTCCTCGGAAAGGTCGATTCCTCGAATTCAGCGATTTCCGTGCATCGGCATGGTGGCAGCGATCGCTGAAGGATCGATCAAAGGAAAGGGCCGGGTTTTTCTCCGCAATATCCAGGAGCCCGCGGCGATTGACACCCGTGACGGACTCCGCCTGTAATTCCGTCTCGGACTGAAATTCCGACACGAGGTGGGCCAACATGAGACTTCAGGTAGAGCTGACCGACGCACTCCAGGACTACGTGGCCGACGTCTCTCTGCGCGAGCCCGAGGTGCTGCGCGAACTGCGCGCGGAGACCTCGCGGCTGCCGCTGCGCCTGATGCAGGTCTCGCCCGAGCAGGGGCAGTTCCTGCGCACCCTGCTCAAGGCGATCGGGGCCAGGCGCACGCTGGAGATCGGCGTCTTCACCGGCTACAGCCTGCTCTCCACCGCCCTCGCGCTCCCCGCGGACGGACGGGTCGTCGGGCTGGACATCAGCGAGGAGTGGGGCGCGATGGCGCTCGACTACTGCAAGCGGGCCGGAGTGACCGACAAGGTCGATCTGCGCATAGGCGACGCCTGCGCCTCGCTCGACCACCTGCTGAAGGAGGAGAACGCCGCCGGTACTTTCGATTTCGTCTTCATCGACGCGGACAAGGAGAACTACGCCGCGTACTACGAGTACGGGCTTCAGTTGCTGCGTCCCGGCGGCCTGATCGTCGTGGACAACGTGCTGTGGCACGGCGCCCTGCTCGACGAGTCGGCCCAGGATTCCGAGACGCGGGCGCTGCGCGATTTCAACCCGCGGCTGCACCACGACGAACGGGTGGAGCTGAGCCTCATTCCTTACGCCGACGGCCTGACCTTCGCGGTCAAGCGCTGAACCGGCGCGCGGGCGTGGCCCGCCCCGGGGAACACCGGGGCGGGCCACGCGTCCCGCGTCACGGCGTGTGCCGGGTCACGGCAATCGCACGGACTGGGTGTGCCGGAAGAAGTTCTTCGGGTCGTACGTCTTCTTCACCTGCTGGAGACGCGGGTAGTTGTCCTTGTAGTAGAGCGTGTACCAGGGCGTGGACGACTGGTTGTACCGCGGATCGTTCAAGTCGTTGTCCGGGTAGTTGACGTAGCAGCCGTCGGTGACGTCGTTCGGGACCGGGACACCGCCCGTGCTCGCGTACACGTCGGCGTAGCACTGCCGGTTCCAGGCGATGTAGTCGGCGTCCTGGGCCGGGTCGTTCCACAGCGACATCCACATCATCTTGAAGAACGCCTCGCGGTGCGGGTAGCCGGTGGCCGAGGGGGCGGGGCGGTTCACCTCCCCGCCGTAGGAGCTGAGGGTGATCGAGGCGCCGGGCAGGGTGGCGTCGGTGGTGAGGTGCCGCCACAGGGCAGCGAGTTGCTCGTCGGGGAAGAGCGCGCGCATGTAGGAGGACTTGTACTCCTGCCGGTACGTCGGGTCGGTGAGGTTGGTGTTGGTGATCCCGAGGTACCGGGTGGCCTCCAGCCAGGGCAGCCGGCGCGGCTCGGCGTACTCGGCCATCGCGCCGAACTCGGCGAAGCGACGGGTGACGGCGCCCGTGCGGACGTCGACGCCCTCGCCCATCGCGGCGAGGAAGTCGTCCAGCATCGCGCGGGCGTGCGGGACGGTCGCGTCGACCTGGGTCACCATCGCCATCTGGCCGCTCGACCTGTGGGTCAGGACCAGGAAGCTGGCGAGGGCCAGTTCGGGGGCGCCGAGCGCGCTGTGCGTGGTGAACCAGCGTGCGTAGTTCTGCACCAGGCGGGAGAACTTCGCCTCCGTCATGCTGTCCCACGGCCAGGACACGGCCGAGAGGTAGACCTCCTGGGGCGGCTTGGGCAGCAGCTTCTTCGGGTCGGTCCCCGTGGCCCCGGGGGTACGGAACCAGTACCGCGTGACGACGCCGAAGTTCCCGCCGCCGCCGCCCGCGTGGGCCCACCACAGCTCGCGGTGGGGGTCGTTCCTGTCGCTCGTCGCGACGACGGTGCGCACCTTGCCGTCCGCGCCCACCACGACCACCTCGACGGCGTGGAGGTAGTCGATGATCAGCCCGAGCGGACGGCACAGCAGGCCCCAGCCGCCGCCGCTGACGTGGCCGCCCGCGGCGACCGAGTAGCAGATTCCGCCGGGCACGGTGACGCCGTAGACCTCGTAGAGCAGGGTGTAGACGTCCAGGAGCTGTGCGCCCGTCTCGACGGCGAAGGCCCGGCGGCCCGCGTCGTAGGAGACCTTGTTCAGCCGGGAGACGTTGAGCACCACATCGACGTCCGGGTGGAAGACGAAGTCCTCCAGGCAGTGACCGCCCGACGTGACCGTCAGCCGCTTGCCCGCGGTCACCGCCGCCTGTACGACGCCGGCCACCTGCGAGACGTCGTCCACGAGGTGCACCGCCTCGGGGCTGCCCACGTAGCGGCGGTTCGCGCCGTGCACGAGTTCCCCGTACTGCGCGTCCGAGGCCGTCACCTTGACGGGGCCGAAACCCGTCGCCGTCCTGGCCTCCCGCGTCGTCGCCGCGTGTGCCTGCCCGCCCAGCGCGCCGCCGAGCGCGGCCGTGCCGCCCATCGCCGCCGCCGTGGTGAAGAGTCGTCTGCGGCCTATCCCGTCCTTGCTGCTCACCTTGGTGTGTTCCCTTCTCGCACGCGGCGCCCGACGCGCCCTCCTTGCGCGGCGACAGTACGAATGAGCCATCCCGGAAACACCCCGGATCTTGCGTTCGAATCCGCAGCGGGCGCGCGCGGAGGGAACCGGTACGGAGGGGAACGCCCGGCAGGGGGCGCCGCCGGATACCACCGCAAGATGGGGAGTGTCGGCGCCGAAAGGCGTTGCCACCATCGACTCCAGGCCGATTCATCCCACTGGAAGGAGGCGGGGCCGGTGACGGTCAGCGTCGGTGAGGTCTACGAGAACCCGCGGTGCAGGGAGCGGGTGGTGATCAGGACACCGTCCTCGGAGACGGGCGGCGCCCGCACCGTGATGGATGTGTACTCGGAGCCCGGCGGAGCCGTGTCGGGCGCGCACGTGCACCCGGTGAGCGAGGAGCGCTTCACGCTGGTACGCGGCAAGGTCGCCTTCCTCATCGGCGGGCGGCCCGTGACCCTGGACGAGCCGGGGCAGAGCGTGCTCATCCAGCCCGGCATCGAGCATCGCTGGTGGAATTGCAGTGGTGAGCGGGCCTTTCACATCTGCGAGGTGCGCAAGAACAGCGACCGCTTCGAGCAGCTCGTCCTGCGCCAGCTCTTCGGACTCGCGCAGGACGGCAAGACCACCCCTGAGGGCATGCCGCGGCTGTTGCAGCAGGCGGTGACCACTCTTGAGTTCGGTGACGTCGTCCGCTTCACCACCCCGCCGTGGGTTCTTCAGCGCACGCTGTTCACCGTCCTGGCCCCGGTCGCCCGGCTGCTCGGCTACAAGGGCTGCGACCCCGAGTACCTGGAGCGCAAGCCGTCCGAGACCGCGGAACTGGAAGAGCTTCCCGAAGAGGTCTTGCGCTGGCACCGCTGAGCCGGCGCCGAGAGGGACCGCAACACCTTGGCGCCGAGCGGTGTTCTTCCTGACGAGAGCACAGCGCACCGCGCTCCTCCCCGCCGAAGGGCGGGGCCCACCACCGATGAGGGAACTCAATGGATCTGCAGCTTTCCGGCCGCGTCGCCGTTGTGACCGGCGCCTCCAAGGGCATCGGCCTGGCCGTCGTCCGCACGCTCCTCGAAGAGGGCGCCAAGGTCGTGGCCACCTCGCGAAAGAGCACTCCGGAGCTGGACGCCTTGGCCGGCCCGAACCTCGTGCACGTCTCGGCCGACTTCATGGACGAGGACGCCCCCGCGCAGGTCATCGCCCGCGCCGTGGAGCAGTTCGGCGGCCTGGACATCCTCGTGAACAACGCGGGCGGCCCGCCGCCCGGCGTGACCCTGCCGCGCGGCTCGTTCCTGCACGCCTCCGACGAGGAATGGCGTGCCATGTTCGAGTTCAACCTCTTCTCGGCCGTGCGCGCCATCCGCGCGGCGCTCCCGCTCCTCCAGGAGCGCGGTGGTGGCGCGATCGTGAACGTCTCCTCGGGCAACGCCCGGCAGCCCTCGCCGATCAACGTGGACTACGGCGCGGCGAAGGCGGCCCTGAGCAACGTCACGAAGGTGCTGTCCGGCGAGTTCGCGCCGCAGGGCATCCGCGTGAACACGGTCTCGCCCGGTGTCGTCCGTACCCCGTGGTGGACCGACGAGGGCGGGGTGGCCGACATGATCGCCTCGCAGGCCGGCACCGACAAGGACAGCGTGCTCAACACCGTGGTCCCGGAGATGCTGAACCTCTCCACGGGCCGTTTCGTCGAGCCGCAGGAGGTGGCCGACGCGGTCGTCCTCCTCGCCTCCCCCCGCTCGGGCAGCACGACGGGTGCCGACTTCGTCGTGGACGGCGGGCTCCTCAAGGAGCTCTGAGCAGGACCTCGCGGGGTCCTGGCCCGGCCTGGCCCCCGCACACACGCTGCCTCGCCGCCCGCGGCGGGGCAGCGTCTTCGCCTGATCAGGCGTCCGCGCCGGGCTCCCCCGGCGCCGCTCGCGGGTGCGGACGGGCGTCACCGCCCCGCTTCTTGCCGCAGCCGTGCAGCCGCAGCCGCGTGGCCGCACCCGTGTAGGCCCACCCGCGTGGCCGCACCCGTGTAGGCCCACCCGCGTGGCCGCACCCGTGTGGCCCCAACCTGTGTGGCCACACCCGTGTAGCCGCTTCTTCCAGCGGCCGGTTTCCCCGCCCACCCGTACACCCTCCCGCGCGCGCCGCGTCGGACCGGGCGCGTGCCGGGAACCCGCACCTCGCGCCCCGGCCGCCACGCCCGGCGCCCGGCGCCCGGCGCCCGGCGCACCGCGGCCCCGGTCCGCCCACGCGCGAGGCCGCCGCGTGCTCCCGCCTCTCCTCTTCACGCGCCGTGCCCCGTGCCGGGCTGTGCCCCTTTCGTTCCTCGGGCTGAGCCGGGTCCTCCGGCGGCCCCGGGTCACCGCGAAGACGGACCCGGGGTGCCGTGGAGACCGCCGCCGCCCCGCCACGCGCCTCACCCCGGAGTCGTCATGCCTTCGCGCAGCCCTGCCCGCCCCCCTGCCCCCTCCGCGCCGCCGCGCCTCGACCGTCGCCTGCTCGTGCTGACCGTGCTGGCGCCCTTGCTTGCCAACGCGGACGCGGGTGTGGTCGCCCTCGCGCTCAGCGACATCCGGCGCGAGCTGTCGATGTCCCTGGCCGCCGTGCAGTGGGTCACCACCGTCTACGTCCTGCTGGTCGGCGGACTGCAACTGCTCGGCGGGCGGCTGACGGACCTGGCCGGGGCCAGGCGGCTCTTCCTCGGCGGGCTGGGCGCCTTCGCCCTCCTGTCCGCCGCGTGCGGAGCCGCGCCGAACGGCCCTGTCCTCATCACGGCGCGCGCCGGGCAGGCCGTGGCCGCCGCCGTCCTCGTGCCCGCAGCGATGGCGCTCCTGGTGACGGCCGCCGCTCCCGGGCAACGGGCACGGGCGCTGGCGCTGTGGGCGGGCGCGGGCGGCGCGGGGTCCGTGGGCGGCGTCCTCCTGGGCGGGCTCGCCGTGGGAGGGCTCGGCTGGAGGTGGGCCTTCTCCCTCAACGTGCCGCTGGTCCTCGGGGCACTCGCCCTGGCGCGTCGCGCCCCGCTGCCCGACACGCCGCGCCCGGACCGTACCCGGCTCGACCTTCCCGGGGCCGCCGCCCTCACAGGCGCTCTGCTCTCCCTCGCCTATGCCCTCCTGCGGCTGGCCGGACACGGGCCCGACCCGGCCGCGGCCGGCGCGGGCGCGGGGGCCGGGCTGCTCGGTGCCGCCTTCCTGCTCCGTCAGCCCCGGTGTGCCTTTCCACTGGTCCCGCCCTCATTGCTCCGTGACAGGGCACTCGTGCGCGGGACGGCGGGGATCGCGCTGGTGTCCGCTGCCGCCGCGCCCGTCACCTTTCTCGGGGGCATGCAGTTGCGCGAGGTCCAGGGGTACTCGGCGGCGGGCGCGGGACTGGCGCTCCTGCCGATGGCGGGCGGGATCTTCTTCGTCGGCCGGTGGTGTGCCTCCCTGCTCGCCCGGCACGGGGCGCGGCTGCCGTGCGTCCTGGGGTGCGCTCTCGTGGGAGCGGGCCTCCTCCTGCTCTCCGTCCGCTCCTCGGGCGCCGGTTACGCGAGCGGCATGCTTCCCGGGCTCGTGCTCGCGGGCTCGGGACTGCCACTGGTCTGGATGTCCTGCGAGTTCGTGGCGCTCGCCCCGCGCGCGGGCACCGTGGCGCCCACCGGGCTGGCCGCCGGGGTGGTGCAGTGTGCCGGGCAGCTGGGCACCGCGCTGGGGGTCGTGCTCGCGACGGCGGTGTGCGCGCGAGGAGCGGGAGGCCCCGCGGGGGCGGGGCAGGCGTTCGCCGCCGCGGCCCTGCTCATGGTGCCGGCCCTGGCGGGCGCCCTGTGCACGGGGCGCGGCCGTTTGCGGCGCGGGGGGACCGGACCGGACTCAGATGCGTATGAGGCCGCCGTCGGCGAGGGGCGGAAGCGGCGGCCCGGGGGCGGTGGGCTCCGCGAGCAGGTCGCACGAGAGCCGGCTGCTGGTCCCCAGGGAGTGCTCCAGGCGGGGATGCCCGGTGAGCATGTCGGTGTAGAGGTGCTGCGGGAGTTCCGAGGGCGTCGTGCCGAGTTCCTCGCGCAGCCGGGCCCGGAGTCCGTGGTACACGCGCAACGCGTCCGCCTGCCGTCCTGAGCGGTACAGGGCGAGCATGAGGTAGGTGGCGAGTCCCTCGTGGGTGCCGTGCCGGTGCACGAGGGCGGTGAGTTCGCCGAGAATCTGGTGGTGCCTGCCGAGCCGTAACTCGGCGAGGAGCCGCTGGCCGACCAGGTCGAGCCTGTCCCGCTCGGCGAGTTCCACGGCGGCGCGCAGCAGGGGCCCCGTGGGGACGTCGACCAGCATCGGGCCGCTCCACACCAGCTCGGCGGCACGCAGTCGCTCCGCGGCCTCCGCCGCGTCGCCGTGCTCCAGCACCGCCCGGGCGTCCCTGGCCCCCTTCTCGTACCTGTGCAGGTCCAGTTCGTCCTCGCGCAGTTCCAGCAGGTAGCCCTGGTCGTGGGTCCGAAGGCGGCCCCGGTCCCTGCCGGGTCCTCTCCGCGAGCCGTTGAGGGCACGGCGCAGCTGCATGACGTACGTGTGCACGGCCGCGACGGCGCTGGCGGGCGGGTGGTACTCCCAGATCTCCTCACGTATGTGCGCCACGGAGACGACACGGTTCGCGTTGAGGGCGAGCAGGGCCAGCAGTTGGCGCTGTTTCGGCGCGGTCGGTGTCTTGTGCCGGTCGTCGTCGTACACGCTCATAGGTCCGAGGACTCGGAAGTCCATCGCTTCCCCCATCGTTGTCCGAGCACCGATCGCCGGGAGGTCACCCCGTCGGGCCAGGTGGTGTCCCGGTTCGGCATCCAGCGGATTGGACCACAGATCGCGGCCCCTCGCACCGGCCGCGTCCGGCATGAAACGCGGCTCACACAAGGGGTGTTGACCGCGAGGGTTCTCTCGTACCCGCGTGGATCACGGTGTGCCCGTCAGCCTCGCCCACAGCGCGTCGGGGTCGCCGGGATCGTGGGTGCCGCGCCAGGCGACGTGCTGGTCGGGGCGGACGAGGACCAGGGGCCGCTCGTACACCTCGCGTGCGAGCGGGTCGTCGAGACCGAGGGTGCGCAGGGGGACACCGCGCCGCAGCGCCGCCGCTTCGAGCCCGGAGGCTGCGGGGGCGCGGGGGCCCAGTCTCAGGAGGGTGAAGCCGGGACCGAACCGGTCGAAGAGCGAACTGCCCTCCGTCCGCCGCCCGTCGAGCCAGAGGTGGGGGGCGCGGCCGCCCGGCACGGCGGAAGGCGTGTACGTGGCGAAGGAGTCGGGGCCGGGGGCTGAGCCGTCCTCGGCCACCACGGGCGAGCCGTCGTAGCGGGCGCCGAGTTGCACGCCCAGGGTCTCCAGGGTGCGGGTGCCGTATGCGGCCAGTTCCGCGCCTGTCTTGGCGCGCGCCGCCTGCCCTGCGGCCGAATCCTCCTCCAGGAGAGCCGGGCGAGCGATCGCGCCGAGCCCTTGGCCGAGGGTCCTGGCGGCGTGCGTGTTGCGCAGGGCTGTCGGCCGGCGCTCGATGCCGTAGCTGTCCAGGAGCCGGGGCCCGGCCCAGCCCTGAACGGCGGCGGCGAGCTTCCAGGCGAGGTTGGCCGCGTCGTCCATGCCGGTGTTCATGCCGAAGCCGCCGTTGGGGGTGAAGAGGTGCGCGGCGTCACCGGCGAGCCGTATCCGGCCGGTGCCGAAGGACTCGGCGACCAGGGCGGCGCCCGCGGTCCAGGGCCGGTGGCTCAGTACCTCGACGGGCAGCGGCCGTCCCGCCGCCCGCCGTACGAGCCCGGCGAGGTCCGCCGCGGTCGCGGTGTCGGGGTCGACGGAACTCGTGAGCAGGAAGAACTCGTCCACGCCGTTGAGGGCGATCAGGTTGAGGGCCAGCTCGCTGTTGACGGCCCAGTTGCTCCACGCGGCGCGGCCGCCGAGGAAGTCGCGGTAGAGCGTGGGCACGCGCAGGTGGGCCGCGGTGGACCTGCGGCCGAGTACGTCCTGGTCGAGGGTGCCCTCGCCCTCGTACCTGATGCCGAGGTGACGGCGCACGACGCTGTGCCCGCCGTCGCACCCCGCGACGTATCCCGCCCTGACGGTCCGTTCGCCGCCTTCGTGCCGGACGTCCACATCGACGTGGGCGGCGTGCTCGCGCAGCGCGGTGACCGTGTGCCCGAAGCACAGCGTGATGCGGGGCCGGCTGCGGGCGTGGTCGCGCAGGAGTCGCTCGACGTACATCTGGTTGGCCCGGTGCATCGGTTCGGGGGTGGGGTCCGCGCGGTCCGCCGTCTCACGGCGCCGCAGGACCTCCGCCGTTCCCGGCCAGGGCAGGAGGGCGAGGGGGTGGGCGTCGTAGCGGGTGGAGAAGGAGATCCCGGCCGCGTGCCCGGCGGGCAGCCCGAGGGCCCGGACGCGCTCGGCGAGGCCGAGCCGGCGGTAGTGCTCCATCGTCCGCGCGCCGTGCGTGCTGCCCCGGGGCTGGGCCGGCACGTTCTCCTGCGCGTCGAACACCACGCAGGGGACGCCGTGCAGGTCCAGGAGCAGAGCGAGCAACAACCCGACGGGCCCGCCGCCCACGACGGCTACCGGGGTGGTGAACGAAGTGTCCATCCGATGCGGCCTCCAGCCCTTTCCCGAGGGGAACAGCCGTGATCGTCGCAGGCCATTCTGAAGAACGAAGCAAGATCGCCCGGCCCTTTTCCATCGGCCCTTTAGCAGCCGCCCGGAGACTTCTGGTCGCACCTTTCCGACCGCTGGGTGTCCTGGGCCGCGCCATCTCGCCGGGTCGACGAATTCGGCGCGTCACTGCGAAGTGTGAGGTATTCCAATGTTCTTGTTCGGTACACACAGGTCGGCCGCCCAGCGGCTGCGCCTGTACACCAACCGAGGGCTGGGCGCGGGGAACTTCTTCTGGCACGCCTGGCGCGTCGCCACGGACCGGGACCGTCCCCTGCTGTTCCACCCGGACGTCGGCTCCCCGGCGTGGGCGGAGGAGGAGCCGCGGGGTGTCTCGCTCAACGACATCCGTAGGGCCGCGATCCGCTACGCGCACTGGTACCGCGAGCGGGGCGTGCGGCCCGGGTCCCACGTGGGGCTGCACACCCGCGACGGGCTCCTCGGCCTCGTCCACCACATCGCGATCACCGGTCTTGGCGCGGCCGCCGTGCACTGCAACCCGAAGATGGCGCCCGCGACGGCCGCGGAGTACTTCCTGCGCACCCGCGTGACCGTGCTGGCCGGCGACGCGGACCTCCTCAAGGGGTTGCGCGATTCCTGGGACGCCACGCCGGGGGCGCACCAGCTCCCGGAGGTGGCCGACATCGCCGCCCTCGCGAGCACCGCTTCCGCGCCGCCGGGCCGGTTGGCGGACTTCCCGCACCGGCACACCGACGACGACCTCGTCATGATCTCCCACTCCTCGGGGACCACCGGGCGGCCCAAGGCCCCGGTGTTCCACCACGGTTCCTTCTTCGCGGGCAAGCGCGAACGGCTGTGGACCTTCCCCTCCTCCCGCTCCGACCGGCTGCTGACAGCGCTGCCGCACAGTCACTCGGCGGGGATCAGCTACCTCAGCATCGCCATACTCCTGGGCATCCCGACCCTGATACTCGACGACGCCGACGGCGCCGGGACCGCCTCGGCGATCAACCTGTTCCGTCCCACCACCGTCCTGGCCTTCCCGCTGACCCTCGCGGAGATCCGTCCCGGGGACATCAGGCCCGCGTCCGCCCGGCACCTCCACACCTGGCACGGGATGGGCGACGCCTCCCACGAGCGGCACATCCGGCCGCTGATCGCGCTGGGACAACGGGTGTCGGGGGGCAGGACGCTGGAGGGCTCGCGCTACCTCGACGGGCTCGGTTCCTCCGAGATGGGCATGGTGCTCTTCAAGCAGGCGTACGACCCCGGGACGACCCGCTACGCGCGGCACATCGGGGTCCCTGCCAAGGTGGTGCGCAAGGCCGCGGTGCTGGACGAGCGAGGCCGCGAGCTGCCCGACGGGCAGGCCGGCCGCCTCGGGGTGCGCGGCGCGAGCGTGACCGCCGGATACCTGGACGACCCCGGGCTGACCGAGGAGTCGACCGTCAACGGCTATTTCCTCACGGGCGACATCATGCGCCGCGAGAGCGACGGGACCTGGTACCACCTGGACCGCACCCCCGACGTGATCCACACCGCCGGAGGACCGGTGTACAGCCTGCCCGCCGAGGAGGTCGTGCTGCTCGCGACGCAAGCCCTGGACGCGGCGGTCGTGGCGGTCGAGGACCCCGCGTCGCCCGGTCACGCCCTTCCCCTCGCGGTGGTCCTGCTCCACGAGGGCGAGGAGGGGGACCCGGCGCGGTTCCTCGCCGCGTGCGACGCGGCCCTGGAGCGGGAGGGTCTTCCCCGGCTCGGCGGACTGCTCCTGGCCGCCGACCGCTCCGAGCTGCCCGTCGGTGTGACGGGCAAGGTCCTCAAGCGCACCCTGCGCGAGCGCCACCGCTCCGCCCTGGCCCGCACGGGCGACCCGGCGCTCGCCGTGTCCACCGCCGTACGAGAGGACTGATCATGGCCGGAACGGAGACCACAGCGGCGCGCCGGGTGGTGGAGCTGATCACGGGGACCTGGCGGGCCCAGGCGCTGCACGCGGCCGCCGCCCTGTCGCTGCCCGACCACATCGCGGCGGGACACGGCACGGTGTCCGCGCTCGCCGATCGCACCGGCGCGAACGAGGACGCGCTCGCCCGCCTGACACGGCTGCTCGCCGCGCTCGGCGTCCTCGCGGGCGACGAGGAGCACGGCTACCGGCTCACCGAGGTGGGCGCGCTGCTCACCGGCGACGGCGAACAGTCGATGCGCGACATGGTGCTGCTGTACGGCGAGGAGTTCCACCGCGCCTGGGGCGCGGTCGTGCCCGCCGTGCGGAGCGGCACGTCCGGCTTCGCGCACGCGCACGGCGTCTCGCTGCACACGTACTTGCGCGAACAGCCGGGCGCGGGACCGCGCTTCCTGCGCGCGATGAACGCGGGGAACGTCTTCTTCCCCGAGGTGGCGGCCGCCTTCGACTTCACCCGGGCGCAGAGCGTGGTCGACGTCGCCGGGGGCAGCGGGCTGCTGCTCGCCGCGGTCCTCAAGGCGCACACGCACCTGCGCGGCACCGTCTTCGACCTGCCGCACATGCTGCCGGTGGCGGAGCGGTACCTCGGGGACGTGGTGGACTCCGGCCGCTACGAGACGGTCGCGGGCGACATCTTCGACAAGGTGCCCGCGGGGCACGACGTCTATCTGCTGTCCCGCGTGCTCCAGGACTGGGACGACGAGCACTGCGCCACGCTGCTCGCCAACATCCGCGAGGCGATGCCCGGGAGCGGACGGCTGCTGGTCCTGGACCGCGTCATCGCCACGGAGGGCGAGCCGCCGGTGCTGCCGCTCCTGTGGGACCTGCACCTCCTCATGGCGGCGGGCGGGCGCGAACGCACCCTCGACGGGTACCGCTCCGTGCTGCACGCGGCGGGGCTGCGCCTGGAGAGCACGCACGCCCTGTCGCTGGAGACGACCCTCCTGGTCGCCGCCCCCCTCTGACGAGGTCGGCGTCCCTCCGCCTTCGGCCCCTCAACACTCATGGAGTACGTATGCCCAGCGGTGGCCTCGATGTGTGCCTCGTCGGCGCGGGTCCGCGCGGACTGTCGGTGCTGGAACGGCTGTGCGCCAACGAACGCGCCTCGCCGGGACACCGCACGGTCACCGTGCACGTCGTCGACCCCTACCGGCCGGGCGCGGGGAAGGTGTGGCGCACCGGCCAGTCACGCCGCCTCCTGATGAACACCGTCGCCTCGCAGGTCACCGTGTTCACGGACGCGAGCGTGGAGATGAACGGCCCCGTCGAGCCGGGTCCGAGCCTGTACGAGTGGGCGCGCTCGCTCGCCGCAGGTACCGCGCCGCCGGGGCTGTACGAGGAGGCGGTGCTCCTCGAAGCACGCAGGCTGGGCCCGGACGACTATCCCTCGCGCGCCTTCTACGGACGCTACCTGGAGGACGCCTTCGCCCGCGTCGTCTCCGGTGCCCCCGCGCACCTGCGGGTCCGGGTGCACCAGGCGCGCGTGGTCGCGCTGCGGGAGGAGCAGGCACACGGGGCGCAGCAGGTCGTCCTGTCCAGCGGTGCGGTCCTGGACGGGGTCGACGCCGTGGTGCTCGCGCAGGGGCACACCGCGGCGCGGGCGCCGGACGGGGAGTCGTTGGCGCGGCGGTCGCGGCGCAAGGGTCTGTCGTACGTGCCGCCCGCCAATCCCGCGGATCTCGACCTCTCGGACGTACGGGCAGGTGAGACGGTGCTGCTGCGCGGCCTCGGCCTGAACTTCTTCGACCACATGGCCCTCCTGACGGCCGGGCGGGGCGGCCGCTTCGACCGCGTCGGCGACCGGCTCGTGTACCGCCCGTCGGGACGCGAGCCCTTCCTTGTCGCCGGCTCGCGGCGCGGGGTGCCCTACCACGCGCGCGGCGCCAACGAGAAGGGCGCGCACGGCCGGTACGAGCCCCGGCTGCTGACCGAGGACGTCGTCGCCGGGCTGCGCAAGCGCGCGGCGGCGGAGGAACGTGTCCTCTTCGCCGCCGACCTGTGGCCGCTCATCGCCCGCGAGGTGGAGAGCGTCTACTACGCGGCGCTCCTGGCTTCCCGGGGGCGCCCCGACGCGCGCGAGGCGTTCGTACGGGACTACCTCGCGCACACCGGGGGGAGCACGCCCGTGGCCGAACTGCTGGCGGCCCACGGGATCGCGGACGAGGACCGGTGGGACTGGGACCGGATCTCCAGGCCCTACGGCGACAGGCACTTCACGGACCGGGCCGACTTCAGGGGCTGGCTCCTGGAGCACCTGCGCCAGGACGTGCGGGAGGCGCTGGCGGGCAACGTGAGCGGCCCGCTCAAGGCGGCGCTGGACGTCCTGCGCGACCTGCGCAACGAGGTGCGGCTCGCGGTCGATCACGGCGGCCTGGACGGCGACTCCTACCGGGACGAGATCGAGGGCTGGTACACGCCGCTCAACGCCTTCCTCTCGATCGGCCCCCCGGTCTCGCGCATCGAGGAGCTGATCGCGCTCATCGAGGCGGGCGTGCTGGATCTCGTGGGCCCCGGCATGCAGGTGGGCATCGATCACACGGCGGGCGTGTTCGTGGCCGGTTCGGACCGTGTGGGCGGCGCCCCGACGCGGGCCAGGGTGCTGATCGAGGCCCGGCTGCCTGAGCCGGACCTGCGGCAGTCGGCCGACCCGCTGCTGCGCGGTCTGCTGCGCGCCGGTCAGTGCCGTCCCTTCCGTATCCGGGGCCCGCGCGGCACGAGCTACGAAACGGGCGGCCTGGAGGTCACGGAACGCCCGTACCACGTCGTGGACGCCTACGGCCGTCCGCACCCCCGGCGGTTCGCCTACGGGGTGCCGACGGAGGCCGTGCACTGGGTGACAGCGGCGGGGATCAGGCCGGGGGTCAACTCGGTGACGCTGGGCGACTCCGACGCCATCGCGCGCGCGGTCCTGGCGCTCTCCGTGTGTTCCCCGCGGCAGGACGAGAGTCTGACGGAGGCTTCGGCATGACGAACGACGAGACACCGGGCATGGATTCCGGGCTGCTCT
The DNA here is from genome assembly GCF_050613165.1 of Streptomyces sp. P6-2-1. Taxonomy (NCBI): domain Bacteria; kingdom Bacillati; phylum Actinomycetota; class Actinomycetes; order Kitasatosporales; family Streptomycetaceae; genus Streptomyces; species Streptomyces sp. P6-2-1. The sequence continues at coordinate 525,602 of NZ_CP192513.1, forward strand.
CCCCCGTACGGGCGGGCACCCCCGTGGAGCGGGAGGTCGCGGACGACGCGTGGTTGCAGGCCATGCTGGACGCCGAGGTGGCCCTGGCCAGGGCGCAGGCCGGGCTCGGGGCGCTGCCCGCCGAGGCGGCCGACGTGATCGGCCGCGTGGCGCGCGCGGACCGTATCGACCTGCGGGCTCTCGCTGTGGCGGCACGCGAGAGCGCCAACCCCGTGGTGGCCCTCGTCCGTGCCTTCACCGAGGTCGTCGCCGCGCACGATCCGTCGGCCGCCGAGTACGTGCACCGTGGTTCGACGAGCCAGGACATCTTCGACACCGGCGCCATGCTGGTGTGCGCCCGTGCCCTTCGGCTGGTGCGGGCGGACCTCCTGCGCGTCGCCGACGCGCTCGACGCGCTGGCCGAGCGGCACGGGGACACGCTGATGGCGGGCCGGACGCTGGGCCTGCACGCGGTGCCGACCACCTTCGGGCTGAAGGCGGCCGGGTGGGGCGCGCAGGTGCGCGAGGCCGGGGTGCGCGTGGGGCGGCTCGTCGACGGCGGTCTGCCCGTCTCGCTCGGCGGGGCGGCGGGCACGCTCGCGGGGTATCTCCAGTACGCGGCGCCCGACGGCTCCCCCGCCCCGGACCCGGCGGCGTACGCGACCGCGCTGACCGGGGCGTTCGCCGCGGAGACCGGGCTGGCTGCGCCCGTACTGCCGTGGCACGCGCTGCGGGGGCCGCTCGCGGACGTCGCCGCCGCCCTGGCGTTCGTCACGGGGTCGCTCGGGAAGATCGCCGTGGACGTGCAGTCCCTGGGCCGTACCGAGGTGGGCGAGGTGGCCGAGCCTGCCGTGTCCGGGCGGGGCGCCTCGTCGGCCATGCCGCACAAGCGCAATCCCGTGCTGGCCACGCTGATCCGTGCGGCCTCGCTCCAGGTTCCCGCGCTCGCGGGGGCGCTGACGCAGTGCCTGGTGACCGAGGACGAGCGCTCGGGCGGCGTGTGGCACGCCGAATGGCTGCTGCTGCGCGAGTGCCTGCGGCTGGCGGGGGGCGCCTCGCACACCGCCGTCGAACTGTGCGAGGGCCTCGCCGTCGATGCCGCGCGGATGGGTGCCAACGCGCGTGCCACGGGCGCGCTGATGGCCTCCGAACGCGTGTCGGCCGTCCTGGCCCTCCGGCTCGGCACGTCCACCGCCAAGCGAGTCGTCTCCGACGCGGCCGCCGCGGCGGCGCGCACCGGGCGCCCTCTCGCCGAACTGCTCGTCAGCGATCCCGGGGTGGCCGCCGTGGCGGACGAGAAGGAAATCGCCGCGCTCCTCGACCCGGCCGCGTACACCGGGGCCGCCTCCTCGCTCGTCCGGCTCGCCCTCGCGGACGCCCGCGCCGGCCGAACTTCCGTTGCTCGTTCCGTACCCCTGGAGGACTCATGACGACACGGCTTTTCACCTCGGAATCGGTGACCGAGGGTCACCCCGACAAGATCGCGGACCGGATCAGCGACACGATCCTCGACGCGATTCTGGCGCAGGACCCCTCGGCACGCGTGGCTGTCGAGACCCTGATCACCACCGGTCAGGTGCACGTCGCGGGAGAGGTCTCCACGACGGCCTACGCGGACATCCCCTCGCTCGTGCGGGAGGCGGTCCTGGAGATCGGTTACGACTCCTCCGCCAAGGGCTTCGACGGCGGCTCCTGCGGGGTCTCGGTGTCCATCGGCGCCCAGTCGCCCGACATCGCGCAGGGCGTGGACACGGCCTACGAGAAGCGGGCCGGGACCGCGGCGGCCGCCCAGGCCCCGGCGGGCGAGGACGCGCTCGACCAGCAGGGCGCGGGGGACCAGGGGCTCATGTTCGGCTACGCCTGCGACGAGACGCCCAGCCTCATGCCGTTGCCGATCGAACTGGCCCACCGGCTCTCGCGGCGGCTGGCCGAGGTGCGGCGGGACGGGACCGTCCCCTACCTGCGCCCGGACGGCAAGACCCAGGTGACGATCGAGTACCTCGGCAGCAAGCCGAAGCGGCTCGACACCGTCGTCGTCTCCTCGCAGCACGCGAGCGACATCGACCTGGCCGCGCTGCTCACCCCCGATGTCCGCGAACACGTCGTCGAGTACGTGCTGGAACAGCTGGCCCAGGACGGCATCAAGCTGGAGACGGACGGGTACCGGCTGCTGGTCAACCCGACGGGGCGCTTCGAGATCGGCGGCCCGATGGGCGACGCGGGGCTCACCGGGCGCAAGATCATCATCGACACGTACGGCGGCATGGCCCGCCACGGCGGCGGCGCCTTCTCCGGCAAGGACCCCTCCAAGGTCGACCGCTCCGCCGCCTACGCCATGCGCTGGGTCGCCAAGAACGTGGTCGCCGCGGGGCTGGCGAGCCGCTGCGAGGTGCAGGTGGCGTACGCCATCGGGAAGGCCGCGCCCGTCGGCCTGTTCGTCGAGACCTTCGGGACGGCGACCGTCTCCCCGTCCCTCATCGCACAGGCCGTCACCGAGGTGTTCGACCTGCGCCCTGCCGCCCTCATCCGCGACCTCGACCTGCTGCGGCCCATCTACGCCCAGACCTCCGCCTACGGTCACTTCGGCCGCCGACTTCCCGACTTCACCTGGGAGCGCACCGACCGGGTCGACGCGCTCCGCAGGGCCGTCCGGTCCTAGTCCTCTCGCCCGCGCGACCGCGGCCCCGGACACTCGTCCGGGGCCGTTCCCCTTCCCGCCCCCGAAATCCGCCCGTAATCCGGTGGTAAAACCAAGAAAAAGCGGCCGCCCGGCCGGAAAAATAACCTACCGGCCGGCCGAATTTCATTCACGCCCCTCCCCTTCCGCATAATTGACACGGAAACCCCGTATCTTTATTCTCCACTGGAGCACAATTCCTGTTCAGAATCCAAGGTTAACTGTGATGGGAATTCCCATGAACTCAGGTGTTCTCGGCCCTCTCTTACTTGTGGACGCCGGGGAGAACCTGGTACCGAGCGCCCCCAAACCGCGTCAGCTCCTCGCGTACCTGATGCTCAACATTCCTCAGATGGTGCGGGCGAGCGATTGCATCACCGAGCTGTGGGGCTCCGCACCGCCCAAGAGCGCGATGTCGACACTCCAGACCTACGTCCTGCACGTACGGCAGGCCCTGCGCGGCCACCGGGTCGACCGGAGCCACCTCCTTGTGACCCGCAACCACGGGTACCAGCTCTCCCTCGACACCGCGGAGTACGACCGTCACCGGTTCAGGGACCTCGCCTGGCAGGGCAGGGCCGCGGCCGCCGCCGGGGACAACCGCACCGCCTCGGCGCTGTTCTCGCTGGCCCTGTCCCAGTGGCGCGGCACCGCCCTGTCCGACGTCAGTCCCGGTCCGCTCAGCTCCCCGCACCTGGCGGAACTGGCGGAGTCGCGGCAAGGCGTCCTCGAACAACGCATAGAGGCCGACCTGGCCCTGGGCCGTCACAGGGAGCTGGTCGACGAGCTGAGCGATCTCATCGCGCGGCACCCCACGCACGAGAACGTGCACGCCCAGCTGATGGTGGCCCTGTACCGCTCCGGTGATCGCAAGCGCGCGGGTGACGTCTTCCGCGGGCTCCGTCAGGTGCTCGGGGAATCGCTCGGCATCGAACCCGCCCCCCGGATGCGCCGCCTGTACCAGGCGGTGCTGGCCGGCAGCGCCGCACTGGACGCGCCCGCCGCGCGGAAGTGACCTCGCCCGTCTGCAACCCTCTGCCCCTGGACGGTGTTTGTTTCAGTGATGGACGACAAGGCCGAGCAGATGACCGAGCTCTTGGCAGTGGATCTCGACACCGGCTTCACGGAGCTGGTCCGGGTGCACGCCAAGGCGGTTCACGCGTTCCTGTACCGGGTCTCCGGCTCGTCCGCCGAGGCGGACGACCTGGGACAGGACACGTTTCTGCGTGCCTACACCGCCCTCCAGGGCTACGCCCCGGGGCGGCGGCGCGAGTTGCGTCCGCGTGCGTGGCTGATGACCATCGCCGCGAACGTCTGGCGCAACCACGTACGCACGCGTACCCGGCGACCGGCGACCGTCGGCGTGCCCGTGGAGGAGACCGTGGACGCCTGGCCGGACCACAATCCCGGCCCGGAGGAACGCGCGGCGACGACCGACGACAGGTCCCGCCTGGTCACGGCGTTGTCGGCCTTGCCCGAGCACCACCGCATACCGGTCGTGCTCCACCATGTGATCGGGATGAGCTATGCCGAGGTGGCCGAGGTGCAGGGGTGCGCCGTCGGAACCGCCAAGGCCCAGGTCTCGCGCGGGCTGAACAGCCTGCGTAGCCTGCTCGCTCCGGAACCGGCGGCCCTGAGGGAGGTGACGATGTGAACGAAAGCGACGGCGACGTGCTCGCCCGGCGCCTGCACGGCCTCGCATCGGACGCGCCGGATGACTTCGCGTTGCGCGTGGCGCGTCACGTGAACATCCCCGCGCACCGCTACGACACGTACGTACGCCGTCGCACCGCCGCGGGCGAGTTGTTCGTGGCGTCCGGCCCCGAGGCCGTGACGGGCGCCGCCCTGGCCGTCGACGGCCTGGGCCCCACGGAGTTCGAGGAACTGCACCTCGCGCGCACCGGGCGGTCCGCGCTTCCCGGTGACAGGCCGTTCCCCGGCCTGGTGACCGCCTTGCGCACCGGGCGGGCGCACCGGCTGGCGCTCGACCTGACCGGCCTGTCGGCCGCGCAGCAGGCCGTCCTCCACGCCGTCCGCACGGTACCCGCCGGGCAGTTGCGGCCGCTGCGGTGGATCGCCCACGAGGTGGACCCGGCGGAGCCGCCCCCGGCCCCGTTCGTGCTCGGCGCGCTCGCGGCCAATCCCGTCGCCGTGCTGATCCCCACGCACCGGATCACGTACGACAACGGGCTGCCCACCGAGGCCGTCCACCCGCCCGACGCGGCCGACGCGCTGCGCCGGGCCGAGGGCATCGACATGGAGCGGGTCACGGAGCTGTCGCGCGCGGGCACGGTCTTCCTCGGCAGCGACACCACTTTCATCTACTGCCATCCGACGTGCGCGCACGCGCGCCGTATCACCCCCAGGCACCGGGTGCCCTTTCCCAGCGCGCGCCTCGCCCGCGAGGCGGGATTCCGGGCCTGCAAGAACTGCCGGCCACTCGCCGCCTGAGCCCGGCGCACCACAGAAAGGCACCCGTATGAGCCCCCTCCCCACCGCGACCCTCCGCACGCACCGCACCGTCCTTGGCCCGCTCTCCCTCGCCGCGACCGACGACGCGCTCGTCCTGTGCGCCTTCGACGAACCCGAGCAGGCCCAGGCACGGCTGGCGCGCGGCAAGCTGGCGGCCGTGGAGGGCGGCGGGGCGAACCTCGCGCAGCGGCGGCTCGTCGACGAGGCGCGACGCGAGCTGGACGCCTACCTCGACGGGCGGAGCAGGGCGTTCACCGTCGCGTCGGACCTGCGCCTGGCGACACCCTTCAGCCGCGCGACCGTGGCACGCCTCGGGGAACTCCTGCCCTACGGGAGCACCGCCACGTACGGCGAGCTGGCCTCCCTGCTCGGGCGGCCGCGCGCGGCCCGGGCCGTGGGCACGGCTCTCGGCGCGAATCCCCTGTGCGTGGTCCTTCCCTGCCACCGCGTCGTCGGCGCGGGCGGGCGGCTGACCGGCTACGCCGGCGGGGTCACCGCCAAGCGCTACCTCCTGGACCTGGAGTCCGAGCGCGCCGAGGCGAGCTGAGCCCCCGCCCGACGCGGTCCTGTCCCGGCCGCCCCTCAGACGGCGGGTGTCGCTCCATCCCCCGTGCGCGGCACCCGCCTCCCCTTCCTGCCCGCCACCTCTCGCGGAGACCACGCTGACCAGCTACGAGACACCCCACCTGCCGGAAGTCGCCGCACACGAAACGCCGGGCGGGCCTCAGGCACCGGCACAGGCCGTGCCCGCAACCGGGCACATCGCGCTCCCCGCGCTCGACCGGATCGACTGGTCCGCGCTCGGCAAGGCCATCGACCAGGAGGGGGTGGCCGTCACCCCGCCGCTCCTCACGCCCGAACAGTGCGCCGATGTCCGTGCCCTGTTCACGCGGGACGAGGCCTTCCGCAGCACGGTCGACATGCGCCGGCACCGCTTCGGCAGCGGGAGGTACCGGTACTTCGCCGCTCCCCTGCCCCCTGTCGTGCGGGCCCTGCGAGAAGGGCTCTACCCACCCCTCGCCCGGATCGCGAACGAGTGGGCCGCGCGCCTGGGCGAGCCCCCTTTCCCCGGGACCCACGAGGAACTGACGAAGGCGTGCGCCGCCGAGGGGCAGACGCGACCCACGCCTTTGCTGCTGCGCTACGTCGCCGGTGACTACAACTGCATGCACCAGGACGTCTACGGTGCGCTAACCTTCCCGCTCCAGGTCGCCGTGATGCTCGACCGCCCCGACGTGGACTTCACCGGCGGGGAGAGCGTCTTCGTCGAGCAGCGCCCCCGGGCGCAGTCGCGCCCCGTCGTCAAGCGTCCCTCGCAGGGCCAGGGCCTGGTCTTCTCGGTCCACAGCCGCCCGGTGCCCTCGGCACGGGGGTGGAGCCGCTACATGGTGCGGCACGGAGTGAGCGCGGTGCACGACGGGCAGCGGCACGTGCTCGGGGTGATCTTCCACGACGCCCCCTGACGGGCGGCGGGCGGAGTCCGGCCGAACCCGTAGCCTCCCGCCGGAGCGTGCGTGCGCACCGGCGTCTCCCGCGGCTTCGGCGCCACGAAGCCCTCACGGCCCGACACCCCCGGCGTCGTGGACGGCGCGGGCCTCGGGCGGCGCGGTCCGCACCACAGGGGCGGCCTGGTCGGCACCACAGCCACCAGCGGCGCACCGCGCGCGCCTCCCGCACCCGCACCCGACCGGCCGGACCCGCACCGCGGTCGGCGAAGACGGAGACGCGTCCCGCGGGATGCCCGCGGCCCACTCGACGGCGTCCGCGGTGACGGGGCCCACCGGCCGTGCTTCGGCAGGGCGCGCGACGTCGTGACCGCTGTCGCGGGGCCTGCGAGGGTTCTCCCGTCACAGCCCCAGGTAACCGGCGTACCACCCACGGGACTCGGCGAACCGGTGCGCGAAGCCCGGTCCCGGGTCCCGGCCGGTGCGGCGCCACACCTTGCGGCTGTCGTACCAGTGATCCCGGGTCAGCAGGGCGTACTGGTGGGCGGAGAGCGAGGGAAGCGCCTCCGCGAGGCGCGACCTGTGCGTCTCCGGCGCGATGGCGCCCGCGGGAGGGGGCATGCCGAGGAGGTCGTGCGCGGCGCGCACCAGCCGGCTCACCGGCAGCGGACGCGGATCGGCGAGGTGATGGATCTCGGGTCCCTCCGGTCCGCCGGGGGCGAGGGCCAGGGCGGCGACGCAGCGCGCGAGATCGGTCACCGAGATCGCCGAAGTGAGCGGGTGTCCCGCCACGGGCCAGTCCGGTACGGCGCGCGCCATCGCGGCGAGTGCCGGGATCAGCCAGCGGTCACCTTCCCCGTAGACCAGGTGCGGTCGCAGCACGACGCCGCCCGCGGCGAGGACCGCGCGCTCCGCGTGCAGCCGGGAGGCGCTGGCGGCCGACGCGGGGCGCGGCGAGAGAGCCCCCTCATCGGGACCGCGGTGGGGTCCCGTCCCGTAGACGGACGCCGTGCTGACGTACAGCACGCGCCGGACCCCTGCCCTGCGGGCCTCGGCGAGCAGGGCCACTGTGCCGAGCCGGTTGACGGCCTCGCAGCGCTCGCTGTCGCGCCCGACGTAGGAGGCGGCGTGCACGAGTGTCGTGGCGCCTTCGCACACCCCCCGCAGTGTCCCTGGGCGGGTGAGGTCCGCGGCGAGATGCGTCACCGGGCCGGTCGAGGTTCCGGCGGGAGCGCCGCGCGAGGACAGGGCACGGACACCTGGTCCGCCGTGCCGTTCGGCGTGGTCCTTCAGGGCGCGGACGACCGCGCCGCCGATGAACCCCGTACCGCCCGCCACGAGTACGGTGCCGACGACGGTGCGGGCGGCAGGGAGGGCCGGGCCTGGCGCCTCCGGCACGCTCACTCCCCGTCCGCCGCGTGTATCGCGACGCGGCAGCTCCCGACCTCGGTCCCGTCCTGGTGGAAGCGGACGGTGAGCGCGTGCCTGCCCGCTTCCTCGCGCTCCGGCGGGTCGGCCGACACGAGGCAGGGGCTGTCGAACTCGACGTAGCGCAGGAAGCGCGCCGCGCAGGCGACCAGCAGTCCGCGCGGGGTGCCGAGGGCCAGTAAGGCGGCCTGTCTGGCGGCCTCCATGAGCACCATGCCCGGTACGTGGTCCACGGCGTGGTCGAAGAGCACCGGGTGTTCAGCGGCGATGCGCAGCGGGCGTGCGCCTTCGCGGACGGAGGCGCCCAGCACCACGTCGGCCGCGCTGTCCCTGCCCACGAGCCGGGGGTCCACCGGCTCGACGGGGGTCCGCGGGGGCACCGCTTCGAGCCGGTCGGCGCGCAGCCGCCGGTAGACGGCCGGGGAGATGCACTTGCCGCCGAGCCTGCCGCTGCCCACACGTACGCCCTCGCGCTGGGCGATCACCCCGTACGCGTACGAACTGACCACTCCCGCACGGCGCTTGACCTCTTCGAGACGCATCTCGAACACCACGTGCGCCGGGCCGCTCGGCCGGGAGAGCCGCATTCCGGCCTCGGAGACCTCGAAGGACGTGCTCTCGGTGAGGAAGCTGAAGTCCATCGGGACGTCGAGGGCCTCGTGCGCCAGCAACAGGCAGGCCTGCCGCAGGGTTTCACCGAACACCATCGGGTCGTGCCACCGTCCGTCGACGACACCGTAGAAGCCGTGGCCTCGCGACCACTGCGCGCCGATGTGGTGTGCGTCCGGGGTGGAGCGCCGGCCCGTGAGCAGCACCTCCGAGACGGCGGCACGGTGGACGAGACTGCGGGGAACGGTCTGTTCGAACAACTCGGGGTCGTCCTGCGCGCGAAGCGGCCGACCGGCGTGGAGAAGTGCACCCATTACGGACTCCCGTGGGGAAGTTGCGGATGGAGTGGCGCTGTGAACAGGAGGAACCATGTCCCGGATACCGAGACGCGTGCGGCTCATCGCAGGGATGAGAATACTAGTCGACTGGTATTTTTTGACTGGAGTGAGCAAGATGCGGGAAAAAGAATCCGGGCGCGTGACACGAGGGTGAACGCGCACCCAACCGCGTACGACAGGAGGGGACTTCCTGTGACATCAGGAGGCAGAGTGCGTCAGGAGCGAGCGGAGGCCACACGACAGGCGATCCTCGACGGCGCGGCCGCGGCGTTCGACGCGGGCGGGTTCGGGAGCACCAGCCTGACTGACATCACCCAGCACTCCGGTGTCACGAAGGGGGCGATGTACTTCCACTTCCCCTCCAAGGAGGCGCTGGCGCGGGAACTGATGGCCACCCAGTTCGAGTTGCTCCCCGCGGGTCCCGGCGGAAGTGGTCCGGGCGGTCTTCAGGGCGCCATCGACCTGACGCACCGGATGGCGCACGGACTGCGGACGAGCGTGCGCATGAGGGCGGGCATCCGCCTCGTCATCGAACTCGCTTCCTTCACGGAGCCCGATCCCACCTTGTACAACAAGTGGATCGACACCGTCCGCGAACTGCTCGCCCATGCCCAGGGGCACGGGGACCTCCGGGCCGAGGTGCACATCGGGGACCTCGCGACGTACATCGTCGGGGCGTTCACGGGGGTGCAGATCACCTCGCAGGTGCGCACCTCGCGGACGGACCTCCACGAACGGGTGGCGGACCTGTGGGGCTGGCTGCTGCCGGGGGTCGTCCCGCCGCGCCGGCAGTCGCGGTTCACGCCCGCGGGGTCCGAGGACGTGTGGGCGACGATCAAGGGCGCCCCGGGGCGGGACTGAGCGGGAGGCTCACAGGGCGGGAGGCTCACAGGGCGGGAGGCTCACAGGGCGTCGGCCGACGGCAGACCGGGCACCCCGGGGGAATCGCCGAAGCCGCGCGGGGCCGCGACCAGCGGGAGCAGCAGCCCCCACAAGTGCCGCAGCCACTCCTCCCCCTCCTCGGCGGGCACCCCCATCCAGGCCAGGATCTCCACCCCGGCGACCGCGGCGGTGACGAGGGCACGGGCGGACGCGTCGGGGACGGCGGGAGACAGCTCGTCGTGCGCGCGCGCATCCTCCAGCACCTCCCACAGCCGTTCGAGCCACACCGGGTAGAAGTCCAGGGGCGAGGGGCATCCCGTCACGCGTTCCCTCGTGATGCGGACACCGGCCCTGACGAAGGGGTCGTCGCGCAGCATGCGGCTCAGGCGGTGCGTGGCCTCCACGAGCACCGGGAGGGAGGCGCCCCTCTCGCAGGCCAGCTCCTCCACCATGATCTCCAGCAGGTCCCGACCGCGCGCCTGCACCGCGGCCGCGAGATCGTCCTTGGTCGCGAAGTGGAAGAACAGCGCGCCCTTCGTGACCCCCGCCTCCCTGCTCACGTCACCGAGCGTGGCCTTCACGTATCCGTGCGCGGCGAACTGCCCGGCCGCGGCGGTCACCAGTTTCTCCCGCGTGCGCCCAGCACGCTCCTGCTTCGCCATCACGACGCCCCCGCCTCCACCCGCCACGGCCGCCCCACCCGACGCACCCGAGGGCGATCCCGCCCAGGCCGGGGCGGCTTCTCCCGTCGGACGCCAGGCTAGAAACCGGTCGAACGGTATGTCAAGGAGCCTGCCGAGGCCGCCGACGGAGCACTGAGCGGCCCGGCAGCCGCGCCGGACGACGGCGTCCACGAGGCCCCCGCGAGGGGGCTCAGGAGCGGGCACGGACGGGAGCGAACACGGCGCCCCGACGGGCCCACCCGGCCCGATGCCCCGGCGAGGACCCGGCCCGGCTCCCCCGCCCCCGCGCCAGGGCCCGGCCTGCCCCCGCCCCGCCCCGCTCCCCGCCTCGCCTCGCCCCGCTCCGTCCCCTGACCCGCTCGCGCGCCGCCCGCGGGTGACGGCCGGATGCACACGGACCGGCCCCTCCGCCGCGCGTCCCGCCCTTGGAGCTTCCTCCGAAGGCGCCCGCCACGCCTACCTGCGGGAATCGCCAAGTAGACTGCGACCTCGTGACTGCGAAGCCCCGTATCCCCAACGTCCTGGCAGGCCGCTACGCCTCCCCCGAGCTGGCCGAGCTCTGGTCGCCCGAGCAGAAGGTGAAGCTGGAGCGCCGGCTGTGGATCGCCGTGCTGCGCGCCCAGCGCGACCTCGGCATCGAGGTGCCCGAGGGGGTGGTCGAGGACTACGAGCGCGTCGTCGACACCGTGGACCTCGCCTCGATCGCGGAGCGCGAGAAGGTCACGCGGCACGACGTGAAGGCCCGGATCGAGGAGTTCAACGCCCTCGCGGGCCACGAGCACGTGCACAAGGGCATGACTTCGCGCGACCTCACCGAGAACGTCGAGCAGCTCCAGACCCGCCTCTCGCTCGAACTGATCAGGGACCGCGCCGTCGCCGTCCTCGCCCGTCTCGGCAAGCTCGCAGGTGAGTACGGCGAGCTGGTCATGGCCGGGCGCTCGCACAACGTCGCCGCGCAGGCCACGACGCTCGGGAAGCGCTTCGCGACGGGCGCCGACGAGCTGTTCGTCGCCTACGGGCGCGTCGAGGAGCTGCTGCGCCGCTACCCGCTGCGCGGCATCAAGGGCCCGGTCGGCACCGCGCAGGACATGCTCGACCTGCTCGGCGGCGACGGCGAGCGGCTCGCCGAGCTGGAGCGCCGTATCGCCGCGCACCTCGGTTTCGGCGAGGTCTTCACCTCGGTCGGCCAGGTCTACCCGCGCTCGCTCGACTACGAGGTCGTCACGAGCCTCGTGCAGCTCGCCGCCGCGCCCTCCTCGCTCGCCAAGACGATCCGCCTCATGGCGGGCAACGAGCTGGTCACCGAGGGCTTCAAGCCCGGCCAGGTCGGCTCGTCCGCGATGCCGCACAAGATGAACACGCGCTCCTGCGAGCGCGTCAACGGCCTCATGGTGATCCTGCGCGGCTACGCCTCGATGACCGGGGAGCTGGCGGGGGACCAGTGGAACGAGGGCGATGTCTCGTGCTCGGTGGTGCGCCGCGTCGCGCTGCCGGACGCGTTCTTCGCGCTCGACGGTCTCCTGGAGACCTTCCTGACCGTGCTCGACGAGTTCGGCGCCTTCCCCGCCGTCGTCGCGCGGGAGCTGGACCGCTACCTGCCCTTCCTCGCCACGACCAAGGTCCTCATGGGCGCGGTGCGCGGGGGCGTGGGCCGCGAGGTGGCACACGAGGCGATCAAGGAGAACGCGGTCGCGACCGCCCTGGAGATGCGCGAGAAGGGGGCCGAGCGCAACGACCTGCTCGACAAGCTCGCCGCCGACGAGCGCCTGCCGCTCGACCGCGCCCAGCTCGCGGCGCTGATGGGCGACCCGCTCTCCTTCACCGGTGCCGCCCGCGACCAGGTCGCCGCGGTCGTCGCGCGGGTCGAGGCCGTCGTCGCCGAGCGCCCCGAGGCCGCCGGTTACGCCCCGGGCGCGATCCTCTGAACCGCCCGGTGCCCCGCTCGCCGTCCGCCCTCCTGGCCGGGCGGTGAGCGCGGTGCGCTTCACGCCGGAGCAGTTGGAGGCGGCACGGGACACGCTGCTTCCCGATGTCGTGGCCCCGGGCCTGCGCGTGCTCTTCTGCGGAATCAACCCGGGCCTCCTGTCGGCCGCGAGCGGCCACCACTTCGCCCGCCCCGGCAACCGCTTCTGGCCCGCGCTGCACCTCTCCGGGTTCACTCCGCGTCTCCTGCGCCCCGACGAACAGGGCGAGTTGCTGTCGTACGGGCTCGGGATCAGCAATGTCGTCCAGCGGGCGACGGCGCGGGCGGGCGAGCTGAGCGCGGAGGAATTCCGTACGGGCGGTGCCGCGCTCGCCGCGAAGGTGGCCCGGCTCGGGCCCGCGTGGCTCGCCGTCGTCGGGATCACCGCGTACCGGGCGGCCTTCGACGCGCCCAAGGCGGTCATCGGGCCGCAGGAGGAGCGCGTGGGCGGGGCGCGGGTGTGGGCGCTGCCCAATCCGAGCGGGCTCAACGCGCACTGGTCGCTCGCGGCGATGGCGGAGGAGTTCGGGCGGCTGCGCGAGGCAGCCGAGGAGTCGTAGCGGGGCCTGCGGGGTCCGCGGGGTCGCGCCGCTCAGGGCGGGTCCTCCGTCGTCGTGAAGGCGACGAGGGCGAGCGGCAGGCCGGGGCCGTGGTGCGCCGTGCCGATGCCCGTCCAGCGGTCCGCGCGGCGCCACAGGTGCACGTCGGGAACCGTGTGGACGAGGAAGTCCCAGGGGGCGGGGAGCGGCTCGTCGGCCGACCGCAGCGCGGCGCCCGTCAGGGCGAAACGGTCCGGCGGGCCCCAGCCCCGTACCGTCAGGAGGAGGGACAGCGCCTCGCGTTCGGATTCGAACTGGTCTTCGAACCCTTCGTCCGTGTCCCCCGCGGACGCGACGACCAGCGTGACGAGGTGGTGGCGCGGCCCCGAACTCTCGTACCCGAGAGGCGAATCGACTTCGGGGAACGGCAAGGCGCACAGGGACTCGATGGTGTCCAGGTGCTGGGCCGTGCCGCTCATGCGGTCCAGTAAACCGGGCCGCCGCACTCCCCCGTACGGCGGCCCCCGCACCTCTTCGTACGAGCGCCCCGCGCCTTCCCGCACGCGGACCCCGTACGCCCGCCTCAGACGTCGCGCCCGCTCAGCCGCCGCCACCCCGCGCCGAGCGCGAGCACGGTCCACAGGGCGAGCACCCCGAGTCCCGTCCACGGGCCGAGTGGTCCCTCGGCCGGGTGAGCCTGGAGGACGAGCTGTCCCGCCGTCGCGGGCAGGAAGCGGGCGGCCCCGCCGGCCGAGTCGCCGACGATGAAAGGCAGCAGGAAGAACACGGCGACGGTGACGGACAGCGTCGCGACCCCGTGCCGCAGCCACGTCGCCACGCCCGTCGCGAGCAGCGCGACGCACGTGAGGTAGAGGGCGCAGCCGACGATGGCGCGCCAAGCCGTGGCGTCCCCCGGCCCCACCGAGGGATCGCCCGTCGCGAGCCGCGCGCACCCGCTCGTGAGGACACCCGCGAGGAGCCCCGCGAGCAGCACGTGTACCCCGGTGGCGAGAAGCCGCGCGGCGTAGGCGCGGCCCCTGCGGGGCACCGCGAGGAGCACGTGCGCCCCGCCGTCCCCCGCGAGCTGCCCGGTCACGGCGAGCGTGCCGAGGACGAGCGCGGTGAGCTGCCCGAACATCACGCCGAAGAAGGCGTGGTAGAGCGGATCACCGTCCCTCACGTCCCCGTTCGCGTAGGCGAGCGAGGTCAGCGCGGTCAGGACGGGGACGAGGAGGAGCGTGAGCCGCAGCGAGGGCAGGGTGCGGATGCGCAGCCGTTCGGCACGCACGGCCGCGCCGAGCGGCGAGAAGGCGGTCGGGGTCGTCATGCGGGACTCCTGGGTGAGGGGAGGTACGGGGCCGGGGCGGGCGGGCGGGCACGGCTCAGCCCCCGGTGGGCGTGCTCGGCCGCCCGCGGTGGGCCCCGGTGCCTTCGGTGAGCGCGAGGTAGACGTCCTCCAGCCCGGTCTCCTCCGCGCGCAGTTCGAGGACGCCGAGCCCTTCGGCCGCGGCGATCGCGCCGATCTCGTCGGGCCGCGCGCCGGGCACGCGCCACGCCCCCTCCTCGCCCGGCAGCACCTGGTGGCCGCGCGAGCGCAGGACCTCGGCGAGTCGTTCGCCGTCGGTGCTGCGGAAGTGGACGAGGCGGGCCCCGCGGTCGGTGAGGAAGGTGTCGAGGGGCTGGTCGGCGAGGAGCACACCGCCGCCGATGACGAGGAGGTGGTCGGCGTAGCGCGCGGTCTCGTGCGTGAGGTGGCTGGAGACGAGCGCGGTGCCGCCCGCCGCGGCGTGCTCGCGGAGCAGTTCGCGCAGCCACGTCATGCCCTCGGGGTCGAGGCCGTTGGCGGGTTCGTCGAGGACGAGGACGTCGGGGTCACCGAGGAGCGCCGCCGCGATGCCGAGGCGCTGGCGCATCCCGAGCGAGTACGTGCCGACGCGGCGTCCGGCGACCTCGGTGAGGCCGACCCGGTCGAGCACCGCCCCGACGCGGGCCGCGGGGATGCCGTTGCTCGCGGCCAGCACCCGCAGGTGGTCGCGGGCGGAGCGGCGGGGGTGGGCGGCGTTCGCGTCGAGGAGGGCGCCGACGCGGCGGAGCGGGGCGGTGAGCGCGGCGTACGGGCGGCCGTCGACGAGGGCCGTGCCCGCGGTGGGGCGGGCGAGGCCGAGCAGCAGCCGCAGGGTCGTGGACTTGCCGGAGCCGTTGGGGCCGAGGAAGCCGGTGACCTGTCCGGGGGCGAGGGAGAAGCCGAGCCCGTCCAGGACGCGGTTCCCGCCGTACTCCTTGGTGAGTTCGTGCACGTCGATCGCTGTCATGCCCCGAGCCTCGCGCCCGGACCCCTGTCCCCACCTCCCCCGCCGAGGGGGACGTGCTCCCCCGCGCGGGGGAGACGGTGCGCGAGCGCGCGGGTGATGATGGCGGGGTGAACGCCACCGCCCTCCTCGTACCACCCCGGCGGCTCCCGCGCCCGGCCCGCGCGCTGGGCGCCGCCGTGCGCCCGCTGGTGCGCTCGGTCACGTACACGAGGCTCCTGCACCTGCTGATCGTGTCCGCGGGGCCCGGGTTGCTCGTCTTCCTCACGGGCGACTTCGGCACCGCGCTGGCGGTGGCCGCGCTCGTCCTCCTCGTCCTCGGGCTGCTTCCCGCCATGCGGACGGGCGAGGCGCTCCAGGCGCGGCTGCTGTTCGGGCGGGTGGAGGCGGACTCCGGCATCGTGGCGCGGGCCTCGGCGGGGGCGGCGGAGCGCGTACGGCTCCTGGTGTGGCTGGAGTCGCGCCTCATGCTCGGCATGGGCGTGGTGATGCTGTGCGTGTGGCTGCCGGCGCTCACGGAGGTCATGCTGGACGGGCCCGTGCCGAGGGAACTGGGCTTCCTGCCCCCGCGCGCGCACTGGTGGGCCTGGCTCGCGCCGCTCCCCCTGCTCGCGCTGTACGGCGTGATCGTGGGCGCCGGGGCGCTCATGGCGCGGCTCGCCGGGGCACTGCTCGGGCCCTCGCGCGCCGAACGCGTCGCCGCGCTTGAGGCGCGTACCGAGGAACTGCTCGAACGGACGCGCCTGGCTCGTGAGTTGCACGATTCCATCGGGCACGCGCTCACGGTCGCCGTGCTCCAGGCGGGGGCGGCGCGCGCCGCCGGGGACGCGGCGTTCACGGAGCGGGCGCTCGGGGCGATCGAGGAGACCGGGCGGGCCGCCCTGGAGGACCTGGAGCGGGTGCTCGGGGTGCTGCGCGAGCCGGAGAGCGCGGCGCGCGGGCGTCCCGGGCTCGACCGGGCGGAGCGCCTGTTCGCCTCGGCGCGGGGTGCGGGCGCGGATGTGGTCGTACGGGTCGACGGGGCGCTCGACGCGCTGCCGGGGCCCGTCTCGCGCGAGGCGTACCGCATGACGCAGGAGGCCCTGACGAACGTGCTGCGGCACGCGGGCCCGGTCCGCGTGGACGTCGTGTTCCGGGTCGGCGGGGGCGCGCTGACCCTGGACTTCACCAATCCGCTGCCCGCCGACGCCCCGCCGTTCCCCGGCGGCGGCACCGGCGTTCGCGGACTGCGCGAGCGGGCGGGCATCCTCGGCGGCACGGCGACGGCGGGCCCGGAGGACGGCGTGTGGCACGTACGGGTGCGGCTGCCGCTCGGGGAGGCGGCGCGATGACGCTGCGGGTGCTCCTCGTCGACGACGAGCCCCTTGTCCGGGCCGGGCTGAGGGCCGTGCTCGAAGCGCAGCCGGACCTGGAGGTGTGCGGCGAGGCGGGGGACGGCGCGCAGGTCGTGCCGCTCGTGCGCTCCCTGCGGCCCGACGTCGTGGCGATGGACGTGCGGATGCCGCTCATGGACGGGATCGAGGCGACGCGCGCGGTGCTCGCGATGGCGGGGCCGCCGCCGAAGATCCTCGTCGTGACGACGTTCGAGAACGACGCGTACGTGTACGACGCGCTCCGCGCCGGCGCGGACGGCTTCCTGCTCAAGCGGGCCCGTCCGGCGGAGATCGTGCACGCGGTGCGGGTCGTCGCCGCCGGGGACTCGCTGCTCTTCCCCGCCGCGGTGCGCCGCCTCGCCGATCACCACGGCGGGCGCGGACCGGCTCCGCTCCCGCAGCTGACGGAGCGCGAGGGAGAGGTTCTGCGGCTCATGGCGCGCGGGCTGTCGAACGCGGAGATCGCCGAGCGGCTCGTGGTGGGCGCGGAGACGGTGAAGACGCACGTCAGCGCGGTGCTCGCGAAGCTCGGGGCGCGGGACCGCACGCAGGCGGTGGTGCGCGCGTACGACTCGGGGTTCGTGACGCCGGGCAGCGCGGAGGGGGTGGGCTGAGCGGCGGACCGGGGGGCGGGCGAGGGGGCCGGCGAGGGGGTGCGGACAAGGGACCCCGCATTGGTCCGTACCTTGGCGGCGCTGGTACGGACCTTCCCGCCTCCCAGGTCACAAGCCCCGTACGGTCCTGCCTCCCCCGTCCCCGGGCGCTCCCCCGCCTTGTACGATCCGGCCACACAGAGTGCGAGCGGGAAGGACGGGACGTGGGGCGGCTGACCGGTGGCGATCCCTCTCTGCTGCGGCGCATCAACTCCGCCGTGGTCCTCGACACGCTGCGCGGCGGGCAGCCTCGTACGCTCACCGAGATCGCGCGCCTCACCGGACTGTCCCGGCCCACCGTCGAAGGCTCGGTGGACGACCTCACGGTGGCGGGGCTCGTCGTCGAGACGGCCGCCGACGCGGGGACGCGCAAGCAGGGCCGCCCCGCCCGTCTGTACCGCTTCCGGGCCGAGGCGGGGCACCTGCTCGGTTTGGAGATCGGGCCGCACCGCGTCGCGGCGACCGTCTCCGACCTGGAGGGCCGCGAACTCGGCACGGCGGCGCGTGAGGTCGAGGAGTCGGCGGGCGCCGACGACAGGATCGAGCGGCTGCGCGCGACGGTGGGCGAGTTGCTGCGGCGTACCGGTGTCGCGCGCGACTCGCTGCGCGCGGTGGGAGTCGGCAGCCCCGGGATCGTCGAGGCGGACGGCACGATCCGCCTGGGAACCGCGCTGCCGCAGTGGACGGGGCTCAGGCTCGGGGAACGACTGCGGCGCTCGTTCCGCTGTCCCGTGCTCGTCGAGAACGACGCGAACGCGGCCGCGCTCGCCGAGCACTGGCAGGGCGTCGCGCGCGGCAGCGAGGACGTCGTCGTGGTGCTCGCGGGGCTGAGCCCGGGCGCCGGTTCGCTCATCGGCGGGCGGCTCCACCGGGGCTTCGGCGGCGCCGCCGGGGAGATCGGCGCCCTGCACCTGCTGGGCCAGGAGGAGACGCCGGAGACGCTGCTCTCGACGACGGGGCGGCCGCTCCACCCGCTCGACGAGCGGGCCGTGACGGAGGTGTTCGCGTTGGCCCGCGAGGGCCACGACCAGGCACGCGCCGCCGTGGACAGGTTCCTCGCGCGGCTCGTGCACGACGTCGCCGCGCTCGTGCTCGCGCTCGATCCCGAACTCGTCGTGATCGGCGGCTGGGCCGCCGGGCTCGACGGCGTACTGGAGCCGCTGCGGCAGCAGTTGGAGAAGTACTGTCTGCGCACGCCGCGCGTCGAACTGTCCGCGCTCGGCGAGGCGGCGATCACGACGGGGGCACTGCGGCTCGCGCTGGACCACGTCGAGAAGGAACTCTTCGCCGTGGAGAGCACGGTGTCGGCGCGGCGGTGAGGGGCGGGCGGGCGGCCGGGCAGGACGGCGGTAGGCCGGGGCGGCCCCCGCGGGGCGGCGGTACGGGTACGGGGCCGCGCCCCGGTGTGCGCGGCCCCGTACCCGTACCGGCCGGAGGAGTGCCGCCGCTCAGGAGGCGCGGCGCGCTGTGGCGATCTCGACGCCCGCGCCGTCGCTGCCGAAGGTGAGGCGGCAGGTGTCGGCGCGGTAGGTCGCGACGGAGACGGCGGCCGTGGCGCCCTCGGCGAAGAAGCGGGTCGTGACGAGGAGGACGGGCGAGCCGGGGAGACGGTCGAGGCGGCGGGCGTCCTCGGCCTCGGCGGAGCCGAGTTCGACGGCGCGGTCCTCGCCCTCCGGGTCCAGGTGGCCCAGTTCGCGCAGGACGGCGCGGGCGCGCGCGGTGCCGCCTGGGGCGTCGATGGCGCTGAGCCCGGGCACGGAGGCGGCGGGGACGTAGAGGACCTCGGTCGCGACGGGTACGGCCTCGTCGAGCCGGACGCGGGTGAGGACGTGCACCGGTTCCTCGCCGGTGCCGAGGAGTTCGGCGACGGCGGCGGGCGGCACCGCACGGTGCGCGTCACGGGCCTGCCAGGGGTCGCACGGGGCGCCCGGCCAGTTCTCGCTGCCGACATCGACGCCGACGCGGGGCGGGGCGACCGTGGTGCCGACACCGCGGCGGCGCTGGAGGCGGCCCTCCAGCTCCAGTTGTTCGAGCGCCTGACGGAGCGTGGCGCGGGCCACCCCGAAACGGGCGGCGAGTTCGCGCTCATTGGGCAGCACCTCGCCGACCGCGAACTCGTGGTCGAGCGCTTCGCCGATGACCGTCTTGAGATGCCGGTACTTGGGCTCCGGCACCGTGTGCAGCCTGGTCCCCACCCTGTCCTCCGCCTTCGCCGTGTGCCGTGCGTGGTGCCGCGTCCCGCTGGACTCGCGTCCCTCACGTGCCGGAGAGCTTTACGCGGACTTCTTTATTAAAGGTTGTTGCACTATCCGACTCTGGCGAGCGTAGGCCCGCCCCCACCCTTGGTCAAGACCAATCATCGACGGCTCTCCCACGGCGCGGTCAGATCCTGGCAAAGGGTTCATCAGGTGTTCGCGAATCACTCGTTCCGGGGGTTTCCGTGCCACAGGAGAGCGGGAGTTCGCCCGTCTGAGAGGGCGCGGGAGGCGGGGCGAATGGAGGAGGCGGTCCTCGTGACGGTGCGGGTCGACAGCGCGAGCGGGACGCGCCGGGCGGGGCCACCGTCGAACGTGCCGCGCCCACGACGCGGCACGCACTCGGGCACGGCTGCCACGTCGTGGGCGAGGGCATCACGGCGAGCACCCGCCACGGCGGGATGCCGACGTCCTCCCTCGCACGCCCCAGGGTCGCCGCCCCCGTCCTCCCCCGCACGCCTCAGGCCCGCCCCCCCCCGCACGCCTCAGGCCCGCTCCTCGTCCGTGCGGAAGGTGACGTTCTCGCCCGCGAGGTCGGCGCGGATTCCGTCCTCGCCCGTGGTGAGGCGGATCAGGCGGAGGTTGCCGGGGACACCTTCGAGGGTGATCCCGCGGCCGAGGGCTCCGGCGACGGCGGTGCGCAGGCGCGCGGGCGGGCGCGCGTCCACCTCGACGTCACGGAAGACGATGCCGCGCGTGCCCGAGACCGCGAGGCGGGCGCTCGCCGTGGCCTCGCCGAGGAGCGGCGGTGCCGTCCCCGCGGTGACCCGGCCGTCCCCCGCGGAGCGGATGTCGATGCCGAGCGCCGAGGAGAGGTCGGCGCAGGAGAGGTACGCGGTCGCCCGGGCCGTGTCCGCGTGCGCCGCCCCGGCCTCGCCCGCACGCCGTACGTGGTCGAGGCGGACGTCGAGCCGGGTGACGGGGACCGGGCGGGCGCCGCGCCCCGGCACGTCATCGGCCGTGACGTCGACGCGGTCGAGGCT
The DNA here is from genome assembly GCF_050613165.1 of Streptomyces sp. P6-2-1. Lineage (NCBI taxonomy): Bacteria > Bacillati > Actinomycetota > Actinomycetes > Kitasatosporales > Streptomycetaceae > Streptomyces > Streptomyces sp. P6-2-1. The sequence goes on from NZ_CP192513.1 coordinate 546,190, forward strand.
GCCGCCCGCCGCCTGCGTGAGCACGGGGAAGCCGCGCACGTGGACCTCGGGCGTGGTGGGCAGGTCCTGGGCCTCCTGGAACGCCTCGGCGGCGGACTTCTCCGGCCACCGCGCGAGCCCCCGGTCGGCGCCCGTGCCGACACCGGCGAGCGCGACGACGGCGAGCGCGTACTTCCGCCACCCGTACAGGACCCGGCGTATCGCGCTCACGGGGCGCCCCCGTCCCGTACCGCCGTGAGTCCCGCCGCGTCGCGGAAGGCACGGAGCAGCGGGCCGCGCAGGTCATCGGCCGGGGTCTCCTGGCGGGCGGCGACGGTGTGGACGAGCCCGGTGACGGCGAGTTCGGCGCGAACGGTGGCCTCGATGTCGGCCGGGTCGGCCAGGGCCGCGAGGGTCTCGGCGCGATGGCGTCCGATGTCGGCGCCGCCGATGAGGACGGCGAGCGCGTCGGGGAGCACGGGCAGGCCCGCGTGAGAGAGGAGGGCGAGCGCGCCGCGGTGGCGCAGCGCGAGCCCGACGAGGTCCCCGGCCGCGACGGAGGCGCGCTCCGGGCCCGCCGGGAGCGCGTTCCAGGTGGCCCGCAGCGCGGCGAACTCGGTGAGCGGGCCCCGCAGTACGGCGACGAGCAGGGCTTCCTTCGACGGGTAGCGGTGCAGCAGCCCTGTCTTGGAGTAGCCGACGCGGTCGGCGATCTCCCGCACCGAGGTGCCGGGATAACCGCGCGTGGCGAAGAGCGCGGTGGCGGCGTCGACGATCTCCGCGTCGAGCGCGGCCCTGCTGGGGCGTGGCATGTGCCCCTCCTCAGTCTCTGGTCTCACGCACCGTAACAGACCACGTGGTCCCTCACGGACCACGTGGTCCGTCATCGCCCGGGGATGGATTTCGCGGGCCGGGTACGGAAGTTTTCGTTGTCGTGAGCCGGGGCGTTCCGTCTCCCAGGCAGGGCGGCACGGTCGGCGTGCCGCGCGGATCTGCGTACAGCGCGTGAAGGAGCAGCCAGATGCGGGAGACCGGTCACAGCGGGCCCGGGGCCGGGACGGTGCGTGCCGCGAGGGCCGGGGACGAGGCGGCGCTCGACCGGCTGCTCGCCGAGAGCCTGCCCCTCGTCTACAACGTCGTGGGGCGCGCGCTCAACGGGCACAGCGACGTCGACGACGTCGTGCAGGAGACACTGCTCCGCGTCGTGCGCGCCCTGCCCCAACTGCGGGACGAACACGCGTACCGCTCCTGGCTCATGGCGATCACGGTGCGGCGCATCCGCGACAGGGAGCGGGCCCTGCGCGCGGCGGGGCAGCACCTCGCCGACTGGGAGAGCGCCGCCGACGTACCCGATCCCGCCGCGGACTTCGTGGGCCTGACGGTGCTGCGGCTCGGTCTCACCGACCAGCGCAGGGAGATCGCCGAGGCGACCCGCTGGCTCGACGGCGACGACCGCGCGCTGCTCGCGCTGTGGTGGCTGGAGGAGACGGGCGAGCTGGAGCGTGCCGAACTCGCCGACGCGCTCGGCGTCTCGCGGCGCCACGCCGCGGTACGGGTGCAGCGCATGAAGGAGCAGATGGAGACGGCGCGCACCGTCGTGCACGCGCTCGCGCTGCGCGGCGAGTGCGCGGAACTCGACGGGGTGCTCGGCGGCTGGGACGGGACGCCCTCGCCGCTGTGGCGCAAGCGGATCGCGCGGCACGTGCGCGGCTGCGCGCGCTGCGGCGAGGGGCGCAGGCTCCTGCCGATGGATCGCCTGCTCGCGGGCCTGCCGCTGCTGCTCCCCGCCGCGCACGCGCCGCAGTTGCCCGGGTACGGGGCGGGGGGCACCGCGCCCGCACCCGCGCACACTCCCGTGGACCACCCCCACGCCCCCGCGGGCTCCCACTCCCCCGCCGCCCCCGCGGCGGGCCCGCGCACCGCGCCGCGCTCCCCCCGGCGGGGCGGTGCGCACCGGGGTCCGCGCACGGCGGCGCGGCTGTTCCACGGCCCCGTCGGGATCGGCGCGGCGGCCGTGGCCGTGGCCGCCGCCGTCGCGACGCCCCTCCTCCTGGGCGGGGGCGAGAAGCCGGCCGACGAGGCGGTGCGGGTCGCGGACGCGCCGCTCTCCGCTCCCGGGACGCCCGCACCGTCGACATCGTCGCCCAGCCCGTCACCCACCCCCTCCCCTTCGGCGAGCCCCACGCCCTCGCCCCGTACCCCCGCGCGGAAGAGCCCCGCCCCCACGAAGCGGGAGACGACACCGGCGCGTACCCCGGAGACCGCCGTCGTCGCCTCGGACCGCAAGGGCGTCGGGGTGTGGGACGCGCCCGGCGACGAGCGGGGGCTCGCCGCCTCGGGGGCGCGCTGGTACTACACGTGGTCGGCGAGTCCGCGCGGGATCGTGGACTCGGGCGCGCCCGGCTTCGTCCCGATGATCTGGGGCGAGAAGAACACGGACGCCGCGACCCTCGCGACGGCGCGCGCGAACGGTCCGTACCTCCTCGGCTTCAACGAGCCGGACATGGACGGGCAGGCGAACCTGTCCGTCGAGCGGGCCCTCGCTCTGTGGCCGAAGCTCATGGAGCACGGCAAGATCCTCGGCAGCCCGGCCGTCGCCTACGGCGGGGACACCCCCGGGGGCTGGCTCGACCGCTTCATGACGGGGGCGCGGGAGCGCGGCTACCGCGTCGACTTCGTCGCGGTGCACTGGTACGGGGGCGACTTCCGCACCGAGGCGGCGGTCCAGCAGCTGAAGTCCTACCTGGAGGCGGTGCACCGCAGGTACGGGAAACCGGTGTGGCTCACGGAGTTCGCGCTCACGGACTTCTCGCAGGGCGTCCGCTTCCCCGCCCCGGCCGAGCAGGCGGCGTTCCTCTCCTCCGCGACGAGGATGCTCGACACCCTGCCCTGGCTCCAGCGCTACGCCTGGTTCGGGCTCCCCTCCGCCGCCGGGGAGGCGAACACCGGTCTCTACCGCCCGGACGGCTCCTGGACGGAGGCGGGGGAGGCGTTCCGCACGGCCAGGTGAGGGGGCGGCGCGCGCTCTCAGGCGGGCGGACCCGCCTCCTCGTGCGCCCGTGTCACCACCTCCGCCACGTCCGATCCCGCCCGCAGCAGTGCCAGCATGCGCGTGCCCAGGTGGTCGAGGCGGGCCGACAGGAGACGGGCGGCCTCCTCGGCCCCGTCGAAGCGGTCCAGCGCCGCGAGGAGTTCACGCACGCGCGGGATGCCGTGGCCGGCGGCGCGCAGGACGGCGACGACGCGGGCGGCCCGGATCGCGGGCTGGGGGTAGCGGCGGGCGCCGTGGGAGGTGACGCGGTCCGGGGTGAGCAGTCCCTCCTGTTCCCAGAAGCGGAGGGTGGAGGGGCGCACGCCCAGGGCGGCGGCGAGCTGGGTGATCGTCATGGCGTCGTCGTCGGGGTCCGTGCCCTCCGCGCGGAGGGCACGGACCGCTTCCAGGGCGCGCAGCGTCTCCTCGCGGGCGCGGGCGAGATCCGCGTGCGCCGCGCCGACGGCCGCCGCCGCCTCGGCGAACGGCGCGGTGCGGGCCTCGGCGAGGAGGCGGCGGGCCGCGACGGGGCCGAGGGCGTGGGCGAGGTTCCGGTAGGCGCGCAGGGCGTGGATGTGGACCTCGGACCACTCGCGGTAGCCGTTCGCGGCGCGCGGTGCGGGCGGCAGCACACCGAGTCGTTCCAGGTCACGGACCTGCTGGAACGAGTAGCCCGAGCGGCGGACCAGCTCGGCGGTGCGCAGCGGCGCCGCGTTCTTCATCGGGGAACCCCACAGAAGCACTCGAAGGTCATGCTCGAACCATGAGTATCGAGCACATCCTCGCGGCCGTGCGCCGCCTCGACGGCGCCCTCGTCGTCGTAGCGGGCCCCGACAGCGGCATCCCGCCGCTCGCCCACGGCGACGCCTTCTTCTTCCACGCGCCGGACGGCCACGTCCCCGCCCGCACCCAGCCCTACGGCACGGTCATCACCAAGGACTATCCGGGCGACACCTCCTCACGCCTCGACGCCCCCGGGCGCCACCGCGTCAACGTGCACGCGGGCCGCCTCGCGACGCGCCGTCACGCTCCCGCCGGCCCCGCCGACCCCGCCGCCACCGACGTCTTCTTCCCGCACCCGCTCTACGGGGCGCAGGGCTGGCTCAGCGTCGTGAACCCCGGCCCCCGCACCACGGACACCCTCCTCGGGCTCCTCCGCACGGCCCACGCGGCGGCACGCGCCCGGCACGAGCGCCGCGCCGGACCGCGCTAGCCGACGCCTCACCCGGCCGCCGTGAAACCGTCCGCACCAGGAGAGCGGTGTCACATCCACCTCTTATTGAGTCCGACTCACTAAGAGGTACGGTGGTCGCATGAACGCCAAGGAGGACACTCCGGACCCGGACCGTACCGTCCGGCCGGTACGGCGTCGGCTCGGCGCGGACGAGCGCCGGGCCGCGCTGCTCGAAGCGGCCCACGCCGCCTTCCGCACCCGGGCGTACACCGAGGTCTCCGTGGCCGAGATCGCACACGCCGCCGGGGCTTCGGAGGCCCTCGCGCACCGCTACTTCGGCAGCAAGTCCGGGCTGTACGCCGCGATGGTCACCGACGGACTGCGCGAACTGCTCGCCCGCGACGCGGCGTGCGACGCGGACCTCGGCCCGGAGCAGGACGGCTGGGCCAGGCTGCGCGCGAGCCTGCGGGTCTACCTCGGCTTCATCGCCGAGGGCGCCAACGGCTGGGCCACGCTCCTGCGCGCCCCCGGCTCCGTACCGCCCGAGGCGCTCGCCGAGCGCGACCGGGGCAGGGCCGTCTTCCACGAGCGCGTGACGACGCGCCTCGGCCTCGACGCCGATGACCCCGCCGTGCGCCTCGTCGTGGACGGCTATCTCGCCTACGTGGACAACGCCTGTCTGCGCTGGTGGGAGGCCGGCCGCCCCGAGGAGCTGCGGAGCCCGCTGGTCGAGAGCGCCGTGGGCGCGCTCGCCGGGGCCCTGGCCGCGCTCGGCTCCCCACCCCGCCCCTAGCCCCGCCCCGGACCCCCGGGACTTCGCCCCCCCCAGAACCCGCGACGGTTCTCCCGCACATCAGGACAGGTGATCGGCATGCTCGCCGGACGACTTCACATCCCCTCCCGCACCCTCGCCGTCAAGGAGGTGCCCACCCCCGAGCCCGCCGCAGGTGAGGTACTCGTCAAGGTCGAGGCCGCAGGTGTCTGCCTCTCCGACGCGCACCTCGTCGACGGCACGCTCACACCGCTCTACCTCACCGGCGACGAGGTGACGCTGGGGCACGAGGTGTCCGGCACCGTCGCGAAGCTCGGCGCGGGCGTGACCGGCTGGGAGCCGGGGCAGCGCGTGCTGCTCCAGGCCGGTGAGCACCGCGACGGCGCCGTGTGGACGCGCGGCGTCGACTACGACGGCGGCTGGGCCGAGTACACCGTGGCCACCGCGGAGACGCTGCTCGCCCTCCCCGACACCCTCTCCTTCGAGGAGGCGGCGATCATCCCCGACGCGGTCTCCACGCCGTGGGCCGCGATCACCACGACGGGCCAGGTGCGCCCGGCGCAGCCGGTCGGCGTGTGGGGCGTCGGCGGCCTCGGCGCGCACGGCGTGCAGCTCCTGCGCGCGATCGGCGCGGCGCCCGTCATCGCCGTGGACCCCTCGCCCGAGGCCCGCGAGCGGGCCCTCGCCTTCGGCGCTGACCTCGCACTCGACGCGGCCGACCCCGAGCTGCGGCAGAAGATCCGCACCGAGACGCGCGGCGCCGGTCTCGCCGCCGCCTTCGACTTCGCCGGTGTCCCCGCCGTGCGCGAGCAGGCCATCACGTGCCTCGCGCCCGGCGGCCGCCTCGTCCTGGTGGGCCTCACCAACAAGCCCCTCACGATCCCCGACGGCACCGCCTTCAGCTACTTCCAGCAGCAGATCCTGGGCCACTACGGCTCCTCGGACGCCCACGTCGACCAGCTCGTGCGGCTCGCCGCGCGCGGCCGGCTCGACTTCGCGCGCTCGATCAGCGAGGTCCTGCCGCTGAGCGAGGCCCCGAAGGCCGTCGACCGCCTGCTCCACAAGACCGGCGGCCCCGCCCCGGTGCGGCTCGTCCTGAAGCCGTGACGTCCACGGCGGTACGGGCGTGACGCGGGCCCGGTGCGTGGGGGACGGCACGCACCGGGCCCGTGGCGTGCCCGTACGCGTACGCGTACCGGCCACCACCCGTACCGGCCCGAGGGCCTGCCGGGACCGGCTGCCTACTGGCCGACCCGACCCGGCTTGAGCACCTGCGTGTACAGCACCCTGCCGCCCTCCTCGCGGAGCCGGACCGTCAGCTCTCCGGAGTGCCCGTCGATGCTCACCTCGCCGTAGTTCGGCGGGAGTTCGGCCGGGGAGACGTTGGCGCGCGTGGGCGCCTTGAGGAAGGTCTGGCGGGGCCCGAAGGTGCCGTCGAGCGGAACGCTCGGGAAGCCGCCCGCCGAGAGCGGCCCCGAGACGAACTCCCAGAACGGCGCGAAGTCCTTGAAGGCGGCCCGCTCCGGGGCGTAGTGCTGCGCGGAGGTGTAGTGCACGTCCGCGGTGAGCCACAGCGTGCCCGTGATGCGGGAGTGCTTGATGTGGCGCAGGAGTTCGGCGATCTGGAGTTCGCGGCCGAGCGGGGCGCCGGGATCGCCCTGGGACACGGCCTCGAAGTCGGTCTCGCCGTCCGCGACGACGAGACCGAGCGGCATATCGGCGGCGATGACCTTCCACACGGCCCGCGAGCGCGACAACTCACGCTTGAGCCACTTCAGCTGGTGCGCGCCGAGGATGCCCTGCGGGTCGTCGACCTGGCGGTTGCGCGAGTTGGGGTCGCGGTAGGTGCGCATGTCGAGGACGAACACGTCGAGCAGCGGGCCGTGCCGCATGACCCGGTGCACGCGTCCGTCGGGGTCGCCGGGCGCGAGCGTGCTGAGCGGGAAGTACTCGGAGAAGGCGCGGCGGGCGCGGGCGGCGAGGACGTCGACCCGCTTCTCGGTGTAGAGCGGGTCGTCGAGGATCTGGCCCGGGTACCAGTTGTTGCGCACCTCGTGGTCGTCCCACTGCGTGATCTGCGGGACCTGGGCGTTGAAGCGGCGCAGGTGGGCGTCCAGGAGGTTGTAGCGGAAGGCGCCCCGGTACTCGTCGAGCGTCTGCGCGACGGAGGACTTCGCCTCCGTCGTGAGGTTGCGCCACACCGTGCCGTCCGGGAGCGTCACGCTGGGCGCGATCGGCCCGTCCGCGTAGATCGTGTCGCCGCTGCACAGGAAGAAGTCCGGGTCCAGGCGCGCCATCTCGTCGTACACGCGCCAGCCGCCCCGGTCGGGGTTGATGCCCCAGCCCTGGCCCGCGATGTCCCCCGACCACAGGAAGCGCACGCCCGCCGAGCGGCGCGCGGGGACGGTGCGGAAGGTGCCGGTCACGGGGCGGGAGGCGCGGCGCGGGTCGTCCGGGTCGGCGAGCGTGACGCGGTAGTGGATCTGCTCGCCCGGCGGGAGCCCGTGCAGGGCCGTCGTGCCGGTGAAGTCGGTGCCTGGCCCGAGGAGCGGGCCGCGCCAGCGGCGGGCGCCCCGGAAGGACTCGGTCGCTGCCGTCTCGACCGTCATGACGGCCGGGCGGTCGCTGCGGGCCCAGATCACCCCGGAGCGCTCCCCGACGTCCCCGGCCTGCACGCCCCAGTCGGCCGAGGGCCGCCCCGACCAGGCACGCGCGGGCCCCGCGGCGCGTGCGTTCCCGGCGGTGAACGCGGGAACGGCGAGCCCCGCGCCCGCGAGGGCGGCCCCGGCGAGGAGGGATCTGCGCGCCGGGCGGGGGGACGCCGGTGCGTCGGCGTCGGGTGCGCCGGAAGCGGTGTTCGGGCGGACGGCATCGCTCATCGCTTTTGCTCCTCCTCGGGGCGGCCTGTCACTACGGGCCGCAGTGTGCCCGGCGCCGCCCCCACGGGCGCCGGGGCGTGCGGGGGAACGGAGGATGAACTTCTCCCGGGGAGGACGTGCGCGCGGACGGAGGGCGGGAGAGCGGGACGGAGGACGGGGACGAAGGGGCGGGGCGCGGACGCGTTGCCGAGCGCGGGGGCGGACGCGTTGCCGGGCGCGGGGCGGGGGGCGCCCGCGCGAGAACGGGGCGTCAGGCCGTCAGGTGCCGTACGTGCAGGTGGCCGTCGCGCGGGAAGGCGGGAGGGAAGGCGGGCAGGACCCGGCTGAAGGCGTATCCGCTCTTCTCCGCGACGCGGCACGAGGCGGTGTTGTCCTCCTGGTGGAGCAGGTGAAGACGGGTCAGGCCGCGTGTCGCGAAGGCCCACCCGGTGACGGCTTCGACGGCGCGCGGGGCGACCGCCCTGCCGCGCGCGGCGCGCGTCGTCCAGTAGCCCACCTCGGCCTGCGGCGGGGCGAGGTCCTTGAGCAGCACGTGTCCCACGAGGCGCTCCCCCGCTCCGTCCCGTTCCAGGATCGCGAAGCCGAACCGGTCCTCGCGCTCCCACCCCTCCTCCTGCGTCCGCAGCCACGCGGGCAGCGCGGCGGCGTCGTGGGGTCCGGTGGACAGGTCCTCGTACGGGCACACCTCGGCCAGCGCGGCGGCGTCCGCCGCCGACCAGGGGCGCAGGCGCAGGGCGGGGGCCGTGGCGGTCGCAGGGGCGGTGAGTACGGGCATGACGAGGAGCCTACGGGGCCGTCGGCCTTCGGGCCGTCGGGAGGGGCGGCGCGGTTTCCGGCCACGAGCGCGCGGGCCCGTCAGTGCTCCGGTGGCCCGTCCGGGACGAGCAGCCGGTCCACCGCCCGCCCGAAGACCGCGGCGGCGACGCCTCGTGTCAGCGGGTCCGCCGCGCGCGGGAGCCCGCGCAGCCCCAGATCCTCCGTCCAGCGGACCCGGCACCCCGCGGGGAGCGGCAGGACATCGATGAGCGCCCAGCCCGTGAAGACCCGCCCGCGCTTGTCGAGGCGGCACGTCCCCGGGGTGTCCCCCCGCGGGGGCCGCCACACGGTGACCTCCATCGGGTCGTCGAAGCCGAAGCGGCCGACACGGGTCCTGGCGACGAAGACCGTGCCGAGCCCGCCGCCCGGGGGTCCGCTCCTGACCCGTACCGCGGTGAGCGGGGCGACGCGCCCGTGCCGGTGCCAGTCGGTGAGCAGGTCCCAGACGCGTGCCGCCGGGAGCGGGCTGCCACGCTCGATCACGAAGAGAGCCAAGAGATGCCTTTCCCGGAGAATAGCGAGCAGATCGGTGTGTTCCGGATCGGAACGATACTTAACCGATCAGTCACAAAGCGTTCGTTGTCGCGCAACACCCGTGCCCAAAGCTGAGCGCATGAACACTGAGACCCCTGTGCGCGAAGCGGCCCCGCGCCCCCGCCACTGGCGCCGCGAACTCGTCGAACTCGCCGCGCTCTTCACCGCCGTCGCCGTCGCCGACGCGGTCGCCAACACCGTCGCGCACGGGCCAGGGGGCCCCGAACTGCTGATCACCTCGGCGGTGCTGCTCGCGGCGACGGCCGCTTTCCACGTGTGGTGGTCACGCCGCCACGGACACGCCCCTCCCCCGCTCGATACCGGTACCGGTACCGAGGGCGACAGCGGTACCGGTACGGAGCCGGACGCCCGGGAGCAGCCCGGCGCGACCGTCCTGTGGCGCATGCGCACCACGGTCCGCGACGAGCCCGGCTCGCTCGCCGCGCTGTGCGGGGCGCTCGCGGGGCACCGCGTCGACATCCTCAGCCTCCAGACCCACCCGCTCGCCGAGGGCACCGTGGACGAGTTCTCGCTGCGCGCCCCGGCAAGCCTGGAGGCGAGCGCGCTGACCCGCGCGGTCGCCGCGGCGGGCGGCAGCGGTACGTGGATCGAGCGGGCCGACGCCCACGACCTCGTCGACCCGCCCGCGCGCATCCTGCACCTCGCCACGCGCACCGCGCTCGACCCCGCCGAACTCCCCCTCGCGCTGCGCGAACTGCTCGGCCGCTGCGCGATCCGCTCCCTGCCCGCGGGGAAGGCGGCACAGGGCGCGGAGGGCATCCACGACGGCGAGGGCGGTCCCGGCACCGTCCTGCGCCTGCACACCCCCGAAGGAGACGTCGTCACCGCCGAACGGGCCTACCTGCCCTTCACGCCCACCGAGTTCGCCCGCGCCCGCGCGCTCCTCGCGCTCGACGCGCGCCTCGGCCCCCGGCTCCCCGGCGGTGCCGAGGTCTACACGCTGCCGCGCGGCGAGGCCGTCACGGTCGAGCGCGCCGGGCAGGGCGATCTCGACGAGGCGAAGGAACTCCACGCCCGCTGCTCCCCCGCGACGCTCGCCCGCCGCTACCACGGCCCGGTGCGCGACGCGGACCGCTACCTCGCGCACCTGCTCAGCCCCCGGCACGGCCGCACCCTCGCGGCACGGACCGCGTCCGGGCGTCTCGTGGCGCTCGGGCACCTGCTGTGGGACGGCGAGGAGACCGAGATCGCGCTGCTCGTGGAGGACTCCTGGCAGCGCAAGGGCGTCGGCTCGCGGCTCCTGGAACGGCTCGTCGCGATGGCCGCCGACGCCGGGGCCGACAGCGTGTACGCGGTGACGCAGGCCTCCAACACCGGCATGGTCTCCGCGATGCGGGGCCTCGGGCTGCCGCTCGACTACCAGATCGAGGAAGGCACGCTCGTGATCACGGCGCGCCTGACGGGGTACGTGCCGGAGCGCGCCCCGGTGCGGGACACGGTGGCCGAGGGGCGCCGCAACGCCTGAGTCCGCACCGGCGGAGAACCCGCGTCGCGGGAGCGGTGCACCCGCCCGCGCCGCCGCGAAAACGGGCCCGGGGCGCCTCCGTCCCCGGCCCGTTTTCTGGCACGAACGGGCGCTTTCACCCCGTACCTTTCGGCAAGCCGTCCGGAAACCGGACACCCCAGGGCCCGCCATCCGGATGACACCGCCCGCCGTCAGGTACCAAGATGAGCCCCATGCCAGAGACCAAGACCCCGCTCCCCCGCGAGGTCGCCGACGCCTACGTCGACGACCTCGTCGCCCTCGACCCGATCACCGGTACGTACCTCGGTGTCGCCGAGAGCGCCACGCGGCTGCCCGACTTCTCCCCCACCGGGGCCGAGGCCTTCGCCGCGCTCGCCCGTACCACCCTGGACCGGCTCGCCGAGGCCGAGCGGGCGCCGGGCGCCGACAGCGACATCGAGCGGCGCTGCGCCCGCCTGCTCCGCGAGCGCCTCACCGCCGAACTCGCCGTCCACGAGGCGGGCGAGCACCTGCGCACCGTCGGCAACATGAACACCCCCGCCCACCCGGTGCGGGACATCTTCACGCTGATGCCGACCGCGACCGAGGAGGACTGGCGGGCGATCGCCGCGCGCCTGCGCGCGGTCCCCGCGGCCCTTGAGGGCTACCAGGAGTCGCTCGCGCTCGGCCTGGAGCGCGACCTGCCCGCGCAGCCCGAGCCGACCGCGACCTTCGTCGAGCAGCTCACCGAGTGGGCGGGCGAGGGCCGCGGCTGGTTCGACGACTTCGTCGCCGCGGGCCCGGAGGCGCTGCGCGCCGAGCTGGACGAGGCCGCGCGCGGCGCCACGGCCGCCGTCGCCGCGCTGCGGGACTGGGTGCGCGACGAGTACGCGCCCGAGATCGCCGACGCCCCGGCCGTCGTGGGCCGCGAGCGCTACGCGCGCTGGGCCAGGAACTTCAACGGCGCCGACCTGGACCTGGACGAGGCGTACGCGTACGGCTGGTCGGAGTTCCACCGGCTGCTCGCCGAGATGCGCGCCGAGGCCGAGAAGGTGCTGCCCGGCGCCGCGACCCCGTGGGTCGCGCTCGCGCACCTCGACGAGCACGGCACTCGTATCGAGGGCGTCGAGGAGACCCGCCAGTGGCTCCAGGGCCTCATGGACGAGGCCATCGAGCAGCTCGACGGCACCCACTTCGAACTGGCCGACCGGGTCCGCGAGGTCGAGGCGTGCATCGCCCCCGCGGGGAGCGCGGCGGCCCCGTACTACACGGAGCCGTCCGAGGACTTCTCGCGCCCGGGCCGTACGTGGCTGCCCACGATGGGCGAGACGAGCTTCCCCGTCTACGACCTGACGTCGACCTGGTACCACGAGGGTGTCCCGGGGCACCACCTCCAGCTCGCGCAGTGGACGCACGTCGCCGACACCCTCTCGCGCTACCAGGCCGGGATCGGCATGGTCTCGGCGAACGTCGAGGGCTGGGCGCTGTACGCCGAGCGGCTCATGGACGAGCTGGGCTACCTCGACACGCCCGAGAAGCGCCTCGGCTACCTCGACGCGCAGATGATGCGCGCGGTCCGCGTCATCATCGACATCGGCATGCACCTGGAACTGGAGATCCCGGCGGACTCGCCCTTCCACCCGGGCGAGCGCTGGACCCCGGCCCTCGCGCACGAGTTCTTCGCCGCGCACAGCAGCCGCCCGGCCGCTTTCGTCGCGAGCGAGATGATCCGCTACCTGTCGATGCCGGGCCAGGCCATCGGCTACAAGCTCGGCGAGCGCGCCTGGCTCACGGGCCGCGCCAACGCCCAGAAGGCGCACGGCGATTCCTTCGACGCGAAGAAGTGGCACATGGCCGCGCTCTCGCAGGGCTCGCTGGGTCTCGACGACCTGGTCGAGGAGCTGTCGCGGCTCTGAGCGACGCGGGAAACGGGGGCGGGAACCCACGGGGTTCCCGCCCCCGTGCCGTGCGGCCCCGCGGGTCAGCAGCCGCAGTCGTCCGCGGCGAGCGGGGCCGTCAGGCGGTCGGCGGGGTCGCGGCGCGTCACGGCGGGCGCCGTCCCTGTCTCGTACGGGAAGCCCTCGCGCACCCAGTACTCGAAGCCGCCCATCAACTCCTTGACCCGATAGCCCTGTTCGGCGAGGACGAGGGCCGCGCGGCGCGCGCCGTCGCAGCCGGGACCCCAGCAGTGCACGACGACGGGGACCGCGGGATCGAGCCCGTGGGCGCCCGCGGCGAGGACCGCCGTGGGCAGGTGGCGGGCGCCCGGGATGCGGCCCTGGGCCCAGGCGGCGTCGGAGCGGGTGTCGACGAGGACGACACCGGGGTCGCCTCCGTCGGCGAGCGCGGCGGCCAGGTCGGAGACGTCGGCGGCGTGCGCGAGGAGGGTGCGGAAGTGGGCGGCTGCCGCGGCGGGTTCGGCGAAGGCGCCGAGCAGGGTGGTGGGGTGCATGGGAGAAACGGTACGAAGCGGGGGCGGGCACTCACAGGGGCGATCCCCGGCCTTTCCTGGCGACGACCAGGGAATCCCTGGTATACCCGCCCCATGACCACGCATTCCCCTTCACCCCACTCCCCCGACGCGACGGACTGGCGCCTTCTCGACGCGCTCCAGCGGGACGGGCGCGCCTCGTTCGCCGAGCTGGCGCGCGAGGTCGCGATGTCGCCGAGCGCGGTGACCGAGCGGGTGCGGCGCCTGGAGGAGGCGGGGTACGTGCGCGGGTACACGGCGGTGCTCGACCCGGAGCGGCTCGGACTCACGGTGCTCGCCTTCGTACGCCTTCGCTATCCCACGACGAACTACAAGCCGTTCCACGACCTCATGGCCGTCATGCCGCAGGTGCTCGAAGCGCACCACGTGACGGGTGAGGACTGCTTCCTCCTGAAGGTCGCCGCGCGCTCGATGCGGGACCTGGAGACGCAGGTGGGGCGGATCGGTACGCTCGGCGCCGTGACGACGAACGTCGTGTACTCCTCGCCGCTCCCCGGCCGGGCGCTGCGCGCCCCCGAGGACTGAGCGCCCAGCCGGGGCTGCGGCTACAGCCCCCGCTCCCTTACCGTCGAGCCCGCGCGCCCCTTCACGACCTCCAGTTGCGCGGGCACGCGGCGGCGCAGTTCGCCGACGTGGCTCACGATGCCGACGCAGCGCTCGCGCTCGCGCAGTCCGTCGAGCACGTCCATGACCTCGTCGAGTGTCTGTTCATCGAGGCTCCCGAAGCCCTCGTCGATGAACAGCGTGTCGAGCCGCACCCCACCCGCCTCGTCGGTGACGACGTCGGCGAGGCCGAGCGCGAGGGCGAGCGAGACGTAGAAGGTCTCGCCGCCCGACAGACTCGCCGTGTCGCGCTCGCGCCCGGTCCAGGCGTCGATGACGTGCAGGCCGAGCCCGGAGAGCTTGCCCCGGCCCGCGCGGTCGTCGGAGTGGACGAGCGTGTAGCGGCCCTGCGACATACGGGCCAGGCGCGCCGACGCCGCGGCGGCGATCTGCTCCAGGCGCGCGGCGAGCACGTACGACTCCAGGCGCATCTTCCGTTCGTTGCGTTTCGCGCTGCCGGAGGCGAGGTCGGCGAGCCCGCCCACGAGGGCGTGTTCGGCGCGCAGCGGGCCGAGCGCGCGGACCCGGTCGGCGAGGAGGGCGGAGAGGCTCGTGAGCGCGGTGGTGCGGGAGCGCGCCGCGTCGAGCGCGGAGGCGGCGGCACGAGCGGCGGCCTCCGCGGCGCGGGCGGCCTCGGCGGCCTCATCGGGCTGGGCGGGCGGCCGGGCGGCGGCCTCGGCGACGGCGTGCTCGGCGAGCGCGACGGCGAGGGTGTGGGCCTCGCGCGCGTGGGCATCGGTGCGTTCCCGCAGCTGCCTGGCCTCCCCCTCGGGGAGCCTCGCCGCCGCCGCACGCTCCGGGGTGTCGAAGCGGGCGGCGAAGGCGGCGTCGGCAAGGCGCGCGTCGGCCTCCTTGAGCCGGTCGGCCGTGGCACCGGCGGCACGTACCGCGTCGGCGGCCTCGGCGAGGAGCCCGGCGAGCCCTTCGAGGTGACGGGCGCGCGCGGCCACGCTCGCGAAGCCGCCGCGTGCCTCGGCGGCCTCCGCCCGCAGCCGGGTCTCCTCGGCGTCGAGCGCTTCGCGGGCGCTGGTACGGGCGGCGCTCCGTGTGGCCGCCGCCTCGCGCGCCGCCGTACGGCGTGCGTGCTCCCGCTCGGCGCGTTCCTCGGCTGCCAGGGCCTCGGGGAGACGGGCGGCCCGGGCGCGCGCGGCGGTGAGTTCGCGGTCGAGCGCGGCCTTCTCGGCGACGAGGGCGGCGAGGGGGGTGTCGCCCGCGGCCTCCGCCGCGGCGTCGCGCTGCGCGGCGAGCGTCCTGGCGCGGGTCGTGGCCTCGTTGGCCGCCGCGTCCGCGCGGCGGTAGGCGGCCTCGGCCGCGTCCTCGGTGGCGCGGTCGACGTGGCGGGCGCCGAGCGGGGTCGGGGCGGGGTGCTCGGTCGCCCCGCACACGGCGCAGGGGGAGCCGGGGGTGAGCTGGGCCGCGAGTTCCGCCGCGATGCCGTCGAGGCGGGCCTCGCGCGCGTCGAGCCAGGCGGCGCGGCACTCGTCGCGGCGGGCGCGGGCCGCCGCCTCGGCGGTCGCGGCCCGCGTGTGCCCGGCGGTGAGTTCCTCGTACCGGTGCGCGGCGGTGAGGCGGCGCGCCACGGGCTCGGTGCGCCCCGCGAGTTCGGCGGCGCGGGTCGCCGCGTCGCGCGCGGCGGCGACGCGGGCACGCAGCTCCGCGCGGCGTCCCGGCCAGGCGTCGAGCCACTGTTCGTCCTCGGCGCGTGCCTGGGCGTCGGCGCGGTCCTCGCGGTCGATGGCCTCCCGTTCCCTCACGAGGTCCTGGAGGCGTTCCTCGGCGCGGCGGGCCGAGGCGAGCGCGCCGCGTGTCTCGTCCTGGCGCCTGGCGGCATCGGCGAGCGCGGCCGCGTCGGCTTCGGCGTGCTCGGGCGGCAGGGCCGCGCGCAGCCGGTCTTCGGCGGCGAGCGCCTCGGCGTGGGCCGTGGCCGCGGCGTCGCGCTGGGCGAGCGCGGGGGCGACGGTCTCGGCGCGGCGCGCGGTGTCGAGGCGGTCCAGCGCGGCGCGGTGCGCGGGCTCGCGCGCGGCGAGGGCGTCGGCGCGGGCGCGGGCATCGGCGTGGCGGCGCTGGAGCGCGGCGAGTTCGCGGACGCTGTCGAGGGCGGCCGCCGCGGCGTGGTGCGCGGCCTCGGCGCCCGCGTGGCGCAGGCGCGCGATGTCGAGGAGTTCCCTGGCGTGCGCGCGGGCGAGCGCGGCGTGCGCGAGGACGAACCCGGGCAGCGCGGGGTCCCCCGCGCCCGGCGGGTCGTCGGGGGCCTCGTCACGGGGCAGCGCTGCGGCCTGGCCGATGCGGTGGTGGAGGGCGAGCAGCTCGCTGTCGGCGGACTGCACGGCCTCGTCCGTCCCGGCCTTGCGCTCGCGCAGGTGTCCCTCGATGGCGAAGAAGCGCCGCGTGTCGAAGAGCTGGCGCAGCAGGAGCGCGCGGTCGGCCGTGTCGGCGCCGAGGAAGCGGGCGAACTGGCCCTGCGGGAGGAGGACGACCTGGCAGAACTGCTCGCTGTTGAGGCCGAGGAGCTGCTTGATCTCCTCGCCGATCTCCTGGTGGGTGCGGCTCAGCCCGGTCCAGCCGTGCGCCGGGTCGTGGGCGCGCAGCGTGGTCAGGGCCTTGTCGGTCGTGGTGCCTGTGCCGCGCTTCTTGGCCCGTACGAACGGCGGCTGCCTGGTGATCTCCAGGCGGCGGCCGGCGACGGTGAAGTCGAGCGTGACGGAGGTACGGGTGGCCGGGGCCGCGTGGTCGCTGCGCAGTTTCTCGCCCTGCGCCGAGACGCCCTGGCGGTTGCCGGGGACCACTCCGTAGAGCGCGTAGCAGACGGCGTCGAGCAGCGACGTCTTGCCCGCGCCCGTCGCCCCGTGCAGGAGGAAGAGCCCGGCGTCGGCGAGGCGGTCGAAGTCGACGGTCTGGGTCCCGGCGAAGGGCCCGAAGGCGGTGAGGGTGAGGCGGTGCAGTCTCATCGGCCAGCCTCCGTGGCCTGCGTCTCGCGGCGCACGGCGTCGACGGCGGCGCGCAGCACGGCGCGTTCCTCCGCGCTGGGGGCCTCGCCCCGCACGTGTGTCACGAAGTCCTCGGCGATCTCGTGGTCGGCACGCCCCTGGAGCCTGCGCGCGTAGCTGCGCCCGTCGGGCTCGGGCGGCCGCTCGGGCGCGAAGACGAGGCTGAGCAGGTGCGGGAAGCGGGCGGAGAGCCGCGCCATCGGCTCCTCGGGCCGTACGGGGTCGGTGAGTGTCGCCTCGATCCACGCGTTCTCGTGCGGGGTGTGCGCGGGGTCGGCGAGCAGTTCTTCGAGCGTGCCGCGCAGGCGGGCCAGCGGGCGCGGTACGGGGCAGTCGACGCGCTCGGCGGTGACGCCGCCCGCGCCGTCCAGGTCGATCAGCCACATGCTCTTGCGGTGGTTCGCCTCGGAGAAGGAGTACGCGAGCGGGGAGCCCGAGTAGCGCAGCCGCTCGCCGAGCGCCTGGCTGCCGTGGAGGTGACCGAGTGCGACGTAGTCGATGCCGTCGAAGAGCGCGGCGGGTACGGCGCTGACGCCGCCCACGGTGATGTCGCGCTCGCTGTCGCTGGGGGCGCCGCCGGTGACGAAGGCGTGCGCGAGGACGACGGAGCGGGTGCCTGCGGGGCGGGTCGCGAGGTCGGCCCGGACCCGGTCGAGGGCGGCCCCGAGGACGCCCTCATGGTCGGCGGGCGCCGCGAACTCGTCCTTGACGAGGCCGGGTTCGAGGTAGGGCAGCCCGTAGAAGGCGACCTCGCCGTGCGCGTCGGACAGGACGACGGGTTCGCCGCACTCGGCGGGCCTGGTGCGCAGATGGACCCCGGCGGTGCCGAGCAGCCCGGCGCCGACGCCGAGGCGGCGCGCGGAGTCGTGGTTCCCGGAGATCAGCACGGTGGGCACGCCGAGCGCGGCGAGCCGGTGCAGCGCCTGGTCGTACAGCTCGACGGCGGGCAGCGAGGGCACCGCGCGGTCGTAGACGTCCCCGGCCACGACGACGGCCTCGACCTCACGCTCCCGTACGGTCGCCACGAGGTGATCGAGGAAGGCGGCCTGCGCGTCGAGCAGCGAGACCCGGTGCAGGGATCGCCCGAGGTGCCAGTCGGAGGTGTGCAGAATCCTCAACGCGCTCCCTCCGCCCGCCCGCTCACTCGCACATCACCCCGCGCACCGCTCCCGCCGCACCCGGCGGCCACCTGAGACCTCACGCCCGACAGTCTGCCACCCGGCGGGGAGCGGCTTGCGCGGAGTTGCCGATTGCGACCCTTTCACGCCATACACACCGCTTTGACCGGGCCGCCGTGTCGTCGGCTCTTCGGCAGCGCCGCCCTCACGGGGAAGGACGTCGGCCGCGCCGGTTCCGCGCGCCCCCGCGGCCGGTTACGCGCGCCCCCGCGTGCGCGCACTCCCCTTCGCGTCCGTCCCGCCCGTGCGGGCTCGCGGCTCGGCGTCCGTCGCCAAGGGCCGCGCGAAATACGTGCCGACACCATGTGATCTTGCGCCGGAGAGCGGCTTCCCGACAGGGTGCCGGCATGGCCACTCCTCCTTCGCCCACCTTCGTCCTCGTCCACGGCGCCTTCGCCAACTCCTTCTCGTTCGCTCCCCTTCAGCGGGAACTCGCCCTGCGCGGGCAGCGCTCGCTCGCGGTGGACCTGCCGGGGCACGGCTTCGGTGCGACGTTCCCGCCCGGGTACCAGACGCCGCAGGACGCGGCGGCGCTCGCGAGCGCGCCGGGCGTGATCAAGGGGGTGACGCTCGCGGACAACGCGGCGCACCTCGTCGGGGTGCTGGAGCGGGTACGGGAGCACGGGCCCGTCGTCCTCGTCGCGCACAGCAGGGGCGGAGCGACCGTGACCGCCGTCGCGAACGCGCGGCCGGACCTCGTCGACCTGCTCGTGTACGTGTCCGCGTGGTGCCCCGTGGACCTGCCGGTCGGCGACTACTACGGCGAGCCGGAGATGGCGGGCGTCGACCCCGCCGCGTTCGCCCCCGCGGTCGTGGCCGACCCGGCCGCGCTCGGCGTGCTGCGCGTCAACTTCCGTACGGCGGACCCGGTCGCGCTCGACGCCTTCCGGTCGGCCTTCGGCGCGGATCTCACCGAGGACGAGCTGCTCGGCTTCCTCAGCACCTTCCAGCCCGACGAGGGCCTGGACGCGGGCACGCCGGACGACCGGGCCCAGGCCGCCACGTGGGGAACGGTCCCCCGTGCCTTCGTCCGCCTGGTGGCGGACGCGAGCATCCCCCTCGCGATGCAGGACCGCTTGATCCGCGAGGCGGACAGGCTGACGCCCGGGAACCCGACGAAGGTCCGCACCCTCCCCGGCAGCCACCTCCACTGGCTCGTCCACCCGGCCGGCGCCGCGACGGTACTGACGGAGCTGGTCGCGGGCGCGGCCCACGAGGAAACGGCCTGACGGACGACGCATCCGCCCCCGGCCACCGCCCCGGGCCCACGCACCGACCGGACCACCCGGCACCCGCCCGCTTCCGCCCCCTCTCCCGTCCAGCCACCGCCCCCTCACGCGTCCAGCCGCCGCCCCCTCACGCGTCCGGGTGCGCCAGCCCCAAGTGCTCCCGGAGCGTCGTGCCCTCGTACTCGCGGCGGAACACGCCTCGTTCCTGGAGGAGCGGGACGACCTGGGCCGCGAAGGCGTCGAGGCCGCCGGGGCTCACGTGCGGGGCGAGGATGAAGCCGTCGGCCGCCTCGTGCTGGACGAGATGGTTGATCGTCGCCGCGATGGTCGCCGCCGAGCCGATGAAGGTCTGGCGGGCGGTGATGTCGATGACGAGTTCACGGATGGAGAGGTTCTTCGCCTCGGCGCGCTCGCGCAGTTCGCGGGCGATCTCGCGGGGGTCGCGGTGGTGGCGCGTGGTGGAGCGGCCCTGCGCGAGGGTGTGTTCGCCGGGGACGGGGTCGATGTCGGGGAGCGGGCCCTCGGGGTCGTAGGCGGAGAGGTCCGTGTTCCACACGTGTTCGAGGTGGCGCAGCGCCGTCTGGCCGCTCACCTGCTTCAGCCGTATCTCGTGGGCGAGTTCGCGGGCCTCCGCGTCGGTGTCGGCGAGCGCGAAGGTCGCCGCGGGCAGGATGAGGAGCTGCTCGGGGGTGCGACCGTGGCGGGCGAGGCGCCCCTTGACGTCACGGTAGAAGGCCTGGCCCGCCTCCAGCGTGTCGTGGCGGCTGAAGATGGCGTCGGCTCCGGCCGCGGCGAACTCGCGGCCCTCCTCGGAGTCACCCGCCTGGAAGATGACCGGCCGCCCCTGGGGGCTGCGGGGCACGTTGAACTGGCCCTGAATGTCGAACTGTTCGCCGTGGTGCGCGAAGGCCCCCGCTCGCGCGGTGCGCAGGAAGGTGCCGCTCTGCGGGTCCGCGGCGATCTCGTCGCCCCGCCAGGAGTCGAAGAGTTCGTGCGCGGTCGCGAGGAACTCCTTGGCGCGCGCGTAGCGTTGGTCGCGCGGCAGGAAACCGCCGCGCCGGAAGTTCTCGCCGGTGAACGCGTCCCAGGAGGTGACGACGTTCCACGCGGCACGCCCGGCGGAGAGGTGGTCGAGGCTCGCGAACTGGCGGGCCACCTCGTAGGGCTCGTTGAAGGTGGAGTTGATGGTCCCGGTGAGCCCGACGTGCGTCGTGACGGCGGCGAGCGCGGCGAGGACCGTGAAGGTGTCCGGGCGGCCCACGACGTCCAAGTCGTAGATCTTCCCCGCCTGTTCACGCAGCCGCAGGCCCTCGGCGAGGAAGAGGAAGTCGAACTTGGCGCGCTCGGCGGTCTCGGCGAAGTGGACGAAGGAGTCGAAGTCGATGTGGCTGCCGGATTCCGGGTCGCTCCACACGGTGGTGTTGTTGACGCCGGGGAAGTGGGCCGCCAGGTGAATCTGCTTGAGCGGTGCGCTCATGGAAGGGTTCCTCTCCGGGGCAGGCGTCAGGCGCTCGCGTAGCGGTTGGCCGGGTGGGCGTCGAGACCGAGGTGGCCGCGCAGGGTCGTGGCGGTGTAGGCGGTGCGGAAGGCGCCGCGCCGCTGGAGTTCGGGGACGAGTCCGCGGGTGATGCCGCGCAGGTCGTGGCCGAGCACGGCGGGGCGCAGGCGGTAGCCGGTGAGTCCTGCGGACTGCCAGTCGGTGAGGAGGTCGGCGAGTTCGGCGGGGGTGCCCGCGAAGATCTCGGCGTCGCTCGTGTACGGCTCTCCGGCCAGCTCGTCGAGCGCGGCGAGCCGTTCGGCCGCGCGGCCCGGCTCCTCGTCGACGAGGACGACCAGGTCGCCGAAGACGTGCGGGGGTTCGCCCGCGCGCCCGGCGGCCTCCCGCTCCGTACGGATCTCCTCGACGATCGCGCGCGCGTCGTCCGCGCTGTGCGGGGTGACGTAGCCGAGGTCGGCGGAGCGGGCGACGAGGCGGTAGGGGATGGTCTGGTGGGCGAGGGCGGTGACGAGCGGCTGCCCCTGCGGGGGGCGCGGCGTGATGGACGGGCCCTTGACGGCGAAGTGCGGGCCCGCGAAGTCGATGTAGTGGAGCTTGTCGCGGTCGATGAAGCGCCCGGTGGCGGCGTCGCGGATCTCGGCGTCGTCCTCCCAGCTGTCCCACAGGCGGCGCAGTACCTCGGCGTAGTCGGCGGCCTCGTCGAACAGCCCGGAGACGAGGGCCTGCCCGGCGGGGGACCGGAGTTCGCCGAGGGTGAGCGGTGCGAGGGTGCGGCGCCCGAAGTGCCCGTACTCCTGTGGGCGGGCGGAGACCTGTAGCCGTATCCCCGCGCGTCCCTTGCTGACGTGGTCGAGCGTGGCGATCGCCTTGGAGAGGTGGAAGGGCTCGGTGTGCGTGACGACGGCGGTCGGTACGAGGCCGAGGTGCCGCGTGAGCGGGGCGACGCGGGCCGCGGTGAGGACGGCGTCGAGGCGGCCGCGCACCTGGTCCGTGCGGTCGTCGGGCCCGTCGAGCCGGCTGGACTGGAGCGAGAGCGCGTCCTCGAAGGTGGCGAAGTCGAGCAGGCCGGCCTCGGCCTCGCGCACGAGGTCCGCCCAGTAGGCGGCGGTGAACAACTCCCCCGGCCTGGCGCCCTGTTCACGCCAGGCGGCGGGATGCCAGCCGGCCCCGTCGAGGGCGACGGCGAGGTGGAGCGGAGGTGTGTCGGACATGCTGGGGCCCTTCCGGTCGGGGTGGGACGGCGGTACGGGGCGAGCGAGGCGGTACGGGGCGGGGCGCCCGCGAGGGGCGCCCCCGGGGGCGGCCGGTCAGGCCGCCCCCGCCCGCTCAGTGCGCCTCGGGCGTGCGGACCGCGAGGAACGTCGTGCGCCTGCGCAGCGTGAAGCCGATCGACTCGTACAGCCGGATGGCGTTCGTGTTGCTCGCGGCCGCGTGCAGGAACGGCGTCTCGCCGCGTTCCCTGATGCCGTGCGCGACGGCCCGTACGAGCCGCGTGGCGAGGCCCTTCCCGCGGAAGTCGGGGTCGGTGCACACGGCGCTGATCTCGGTCCACCCCGGCGGGTGCAGCCGCTCGCCTGCGAGGGCGACCAGGCGGCCGCCCTCGCGGATGCCGAGGTAGGTGCCGAGCGTCACGGTGCGCTCCTTGAAGGGGCCGGGCTTGGTGCGCGAGACGAGGTCGAGCACCTCCTCGGTGTGCTCCGTGCCGAGCCGGACCGCCTCGGGGGCGGGCTCGGAGCGCAGCGAGGTGGCGACGAGCTGGACGCCCTGGCCGCGCTCCAGGACCTCCCAGTCCTCGGGCGCCCCGGGCGCGCCGT
The DNA here is from genome assembly GCF_050613165.1 of Streptomyces sp. P6-2-1. Taxonomy (NCBI): domain Bacteria; kingdom Bacillati; phylum Actinomycetota; class Actinomycetes; order Kitasatosporales; family Streptomycetaceae; genus Streptomyces; species Streptomyces sp. P6-2-1. The sequence goes on from NZ_CP192513.1 coordinate 568,640, forward strand.
TGACGAGGGCGACCGTGCCGGGGCCGAGGAGTTTCGCGAGGTCCGCCCAGGCCGCGGGGTCCTCGGGGTCGGCGAGCGCGGTGAAGGCGGCGACGTCGCCCGGGTAGCGTGCCGCGCCGCCGAGGCGCTCGGCGAAGACGGCGTGGGGCCCGGTGAGGGAGGCCCAGGCGGGGTTGTCGAGGAGGTGTGGGCTCGCGGGGACGGGCGAGGGGGCCGGCTGGACGCTGGTGGCCATGACGCGGTTCTGCTCCTGAGGTGTGGGGTGTTCTGTACGGGTTCAGGGAATCAGGAGGTGCTCAGCGGCAGACCGGGCGGGTTGATCTCGCTGCGCCGGACGGCCTCGTCGGAGAGGTTCCAGGCGGCGAGCCACTTCGCGTACTGGCCACCGTCGATGAGGTGGTTGATCGCCCCGGCGAGCGGCTTCGCGAGACCGCTGTCCTTCTTCGCCGTCGCGGCGATGAGGCCCTGGAGCTCGGCGCCCGCTCCCGAGTACGTCCCCGCGCTGCGCGTGGCGCGCGGGGTGCCCTCGGTGGTGCGGACGTGGTAGGCGATGGCGGGGTTGGGGCCGAAGTAGGCGTCGATCTTCTTGCCGCTGAGCGCGAGGTAGGTGCCGTTGTTGTCCGGGTAGTGCTTGACGGTGAGCTTCTTGCCCTCGTCCTCGAGCTGCTTCTGCCAGTCGAGCAGGATGCGTTCCTGGTTGGTCCCCGAGCTGACGGCGACGGTCTTGCCCGCGAGCACCTTGTAGTCGCCGGTGAAGCTCCAGTCGTCGGACTTGTTCGTCTCGAAGGCGAGGTTGTCCTGCCGGTAGGAGGCGAACTCGTACTTGCGCTTGCGCTCCTCGGTGTCGGTGACGTTGGAGAAGGCGACGTCGACCTTGCCGCTGTCGACTCCGAGGAACATGTTCTCCCACGTCGAGTTGCGGACCACGGGCTTGAGGCCGAGGGTCGCGGCGACGAGGCGGCCGAGGTCGGCCTCGGAGCCCGTGAGGGTCTTCTGGTCGCTGCCGATGAAGTTGAGCGGCGGCGAGCCGGCGGGCAGGGCGCCCACGCCGATGACGAGTTCGCCCTTGTCCCTGATCTTCTTCGGCAGCTGGGCGCGCAGCGAGGCGACGGTGGGGACCTTGAGCGCCGCGGGCTTCGCCGCGCCGTTGGAGAGCGCGCCGATGCCCACCTCGCCCGGCGCGGCCCCGGCGACGGCGGCCGCGGGCTCCGCGTCGTCGCCGCAGGCGGTGAGGCTCGCGGCGAGCGGGACGAGGGCGAGGGCGGCCAGCAAGGTGGTGCGGCGGTGGCGGCTGCGGGGCGTGGGCATGACGGCGGGGTCCTTGTCGGTGAGGGTGGCGGGTACGGGAGCGGACGGACGGCGGGGGCGCCCCGCGGCACGGGACGCGGCGCCCTCGCGTCACAGCACTTTGCGGAGGAAGTCCTGGGTGCGGGGGTGGGAGGGGTGGTCCAGGACCTGCGCGGGCGGGCCCTGTTCGACGACGCGGCCCTCGTCGAGGAAGACGACGTGGTCGGCGACCTCGCGGGCGAAGCCGATCTCGTGCGTGACGACGACGAGTGTCGTGCCGCTCGTGGCGAGGTCGCGGATGACGGCGAGTACCTCGCCGACGAGTTCGGGGTCGAGCGCCGACGTGGGCTCGTCGAAGAGCACCACTTCGGGGCGGAGGGCGAGGGCCCGGGCGATGGCGACGCGCTGCTGCTGGCCGCCGGAGAGCTGCCGCGGGTAGGCGCCGGCGCGCTGGGCGAGCCCGACCCTGGCGAGCAGGTCGCGGGCGAGGTCCTTCGCCTCGTCCTTGCCGAGCCGCCCGGTGGCGACGGGCGCGGCGGCGACGTTGTCGAGCACCGTGAGGTGCGGGAAGAGGTTGAAGTTCTGGAAGACGAAACCGATCCGGCCGCGCTGGGCGAGGATCGCGCGCTCACTCAGCTCCTTGAGCCGCCCCTTGTGCCTGCGGACGCCGATGAGTTCACCCGCGAGCCGGACGTGCCCGGCCTCGGGCTTCTCCAGGTGGTTGACGACACGCAGGAGCGTCGACTTGCCCGAGCCCGAGGGGCCGAGGATGACGGTCACCTCGCCGCGGCGCACGGTCAGGCTCACCCCTTTGAGCACCTGCTGCGCCCCGTACCACTTCTGCACCTCGTGGATCTCGACGGCGGGCGGTGCCTGTGCCGCCGGTGTGGTCGTGCTCTCGGCGGGCGTCGTCGTGGTGGTGCTCACAGTGCGGCCTCCTTACGGACCCGGGCGCGCAGCTCGCGGGCGGACGCGCGCAGTTTCTGGAGCGGGGTCGGCGGCAGGGTGCGCAGGGCGCCGCGCGAGGAGCGGCGTTCCACGTAGAACTGCGCGATCGAGACGAGGCTCGTCAGGAGCACGTACCAGACGGTCGCGACGAGCAGGAGCGGCACGATGTCGCCCGGGTAGGTGGAGCCGAGGCTCTGCACCGAGCCGAAGAGGTCGAGCAGCGAGACGTAGAAGACCAGGGACGTGCTCTTGACGAGGCCGATGAGCTGGTTGACGTAGCCGGGCACGATGGCGCGCAGGGCCTGCGGGAGGACGATGCGCAGGAACTGGAAGCGGCGGGGCAGGCCGAGGGCCGCGGCCGCCTCGTGCTGGCCCTGGTCGACGGAGAGCAGTCCCGCGCGTACCACTTCGGCGGCGTAGGCGGCCTCGTTGAGACTCAGGCCGAGGACGGCGATCGCCATGTCGGTCGCCAGGCGGCTCTCGTCGAAGGTGAAGAAGGCGGGGCCGAAGGGGACGCCGAGGCTCAGGGTCTGGTAGAGCGCGCTGAAGTTGTAGAGGAAGAGCAGCAGCACGATGAGCGGCGTCGAGCGCAGGAGCCAGATGTACGTCCAGCTCACCGCCCGCAGGACCGGGCTGCGCGAGAGCCTGCCGAGCGCGAGCACCACTCCGCCGAGCAGGCCGAGCACGGCGGAGAGCGCGGTCACCTCCAGCGTGATGAGGAGCCCGTCGAGAATCGTCGGCCGCAGGAACCAGTAGGCGAAGCGGTCCCACTGGTAGAAGGGGTTCGTGACGAGCCCGTGCACCACCTGCGCGGCGAGCACGAGGACGACGGCCGTCGCGAGCCAGCGCCAGGGGTGGCGCAGCGGGAGGACACGCTCGGAGACGGGCGGCCCGGTGGGGGCCGGCTCGCCTTCCTCCGGGGGCACTTGGTCCTTCGCGTGCGCCTCGTCACGCGGCTCGGGTACGGGCTGGGGTGGGCGGACCGGGGTGACGGCGGACCCTGGCGGTTCGCTCATAGGGGGCTCCTGCGGAGGGCAGCGGCGCACGCCGGTGGGCGGACGCGTACGAAGGGAGCGCCACCGGCGCGGGGCCGGGTGCGGAGAAGGGGGCGGGGCCCGGCGACGACCGCCCGCGGGGCGCGCGGGGGCGGGCTGGGCGAGGTGGTGCGGGGTGCTGAGGGGGTGCGGGGTGCTGAGGGGGTGCGGGAGCGCCTCGGGCGGTACGGGGCGGAGCGGCCTTGCGGCCGGCCGCTCCCGTGGCGGTGTGCCGACCGGAGCGCGGCCGGTGCGGCCGAGCGCGGCCGGGCCGCGGTCCGCCTGCCGGGTCAGGCGCGCGGGCTCGGGCTCAGCGGGTGACGCGCGCGGGGCGCGGGAAACACGGACACAGGGCGCTGTTGACGCGCAGCAGGTCGACGGGCCGGTTGAGGAAGGGCGCGAGGCGGCCGCGGTGCCGGGAGACTGCGGACTGAGCCCGCATCGCCGACCACCTTCTTCCCTCGTTCGTCGTTCCCGTCTGCGGCGTAAGGTAGGCAGCCCGGCGCGAAGCTGTCAACGGCGCCCCGCATCGTGGACAACTCGGCGCCGCGGACGGGTGGTTCGCGGGGGTCGCCGCGCCTTCCGCGCGGGCGGCGGCCCGGCCCGTACGATGGCGCGCGTGTCCCGCCGCCCGCGCCCCGCGCCCCACGGTCCCCCGGTGCTGCTGCTCGCGGTGCTGCTCGGGCTCCTCGCGATGCACGGCCTCGCAGGTGCCCCGGAGCCGCGGGCCACGGCCGCGCGAACGCACCACCCGGCGACGGCGGCACACCCCCTCCTCGCCCACGGACCGCACCGCTCCCCCGCCGCCTGCCCCGAGGACTCGCGCGGGCACCTCGCCCACGCCGACGGCACGTGCGCGGCGGCCGGTACGGCGGGCACGTACGCGCCGCCCGTGCCGGGGAGCGCGCCGCTCCTCGCGGCGCCGCGCCCGTGCGGCGCGGCGGGGACCGTGACCGGCGAGGACGCCTGCCGGGCGCCGCCGGAACTCTCCAGGCTCCAGCTCCTGCGGATATAGGCCCGACGCACGCCGCGGCACGCCACCGGCGGCCCGCGGCGCCCGTGCCCGTACCCGCAGGAACCACGGACACCGCACGCCACGGGCCGCGCCCGGCGTGCGGGGAGGAGTCGTACCACCATGCACCCCACTCGGCACACCGCCCGCCGTCTCACCGCCCGCCGCCGCACCGCTCTCGCGCTCGCCGCGACGGCGGCCCTCGCCCTCACGGCCTGCGGGGCGAAGGACACCCCGCACGCGGACCCGCACCCGCACGGCGGGGGACCGAGCGCGAGCCCGGCCGCCCACAACGCCGCGGATTCCGCCTTCGCGCGCGAGATGATCCCGCACCACCGCCAGGCCCTGGAGATGACGGACCTCGCCGACGGGCGGGCCGCGTCCCCGGCCGTGCGGAACCTCGCCGCGGAGATCGCGAAGGCGCAGGGGCCGGAGATCACGACGCTCGAAGGGTGGCTCACCTCGTGGGGCGAGCAGGTGCCCGGCGCGATGCACCACTCCGGGGAGCACGTCATGGCGGGAATGATGAGCGAGGCGGACATGAAGGGCCTGGCGAAAGCCCGGGGCGCCGCCTTCGACGCGGCGTTCCTGCGGCTGATGATCCGCCACCACGAGGGCGCGGTGACGATGGCGGGGACCGAGCGCGAGGAGGGCGTCCACGGTCCGGCGAAGGCGCTCGCACGGCGGATCGTGAGGACGCAGACCGCGGAGATCGCGACGATGCGGAAGCTGAGCGCCGGGCGGGACTGAGGCCGGGGGCCGCCGCGTTCCCCGCCCCGGGGGGGGGCCGGGCGCGGCGGCCCCGCGGTCCGGGCTCAGCCCGCGTCGAGCAAGCGCTCCACGAGGTCCCGCCATCCCGCCTCGATCCGCTCCCCGCTCACGCCGCGTTCGGTCATCAGGTGGTGCACGAGCACCGCGTCGATCGAGGCGAGCAGCGTGTGGGCCTGGAGGAGCGTGTCCCCCGCGCCGCCCGCCTCGCGCAGCAGCATCGCGAGGTGGGCCTCGCGCAGGCGTACGGCCGGGATCGTGTAGGCGCGCTCGGGGTCGTCGCGGGTGGCGCGCACGACGTCGTAGAACGAGCGGTCGTGTGCGATGAGGGCGGGCCCGAAGGCGAGCAGCCGCTCGCGCGGCGGGGCGTCGGGACCGAGCGGCGGCGGGCCACTGAGGAAGGCGGCCTGGAGGCGGGACTCGCGGTGGTCGAGGAGGGCGGCGAAGAGACCGGCGCGGCTGCCGAAGCGGCGGAAGACCGTGCCCTTGCCGACCCCGGCGGCCGCGGCGACCGCGTCCATCGTCAGGCGTTCGGCGCCGCACGTGTCCATGAGGGCCGACGCGGCGTCGAGGAGCAGCCCCTTGTTGCGTACGGCATCGGCGCGCAGCCCGGGGGCGGGGGCGAGCACCGGCAGCCCGTTCCCGCTCTCCTCGGGGGGCCGAATGTTGCGCGTCATGAACTCACGGTAACGCTTTTCCCCTGAAGTGGACCCCAGTCCGGATAAGTGTTACAACTTTCAACGGACCACGGTCCGCTTAGCCGCGACCCCTCCCGCGAGGGGAAGTGTCACACATCCGTGGTCATGCCACGTACCACCTCCCTTCTCAGGAGTTCCCCATGTCCGTCCGCATCCTCGCCCTCGTCGGCAGCCTCCGCGCCGGCTCCCACAACCGTCAGCTCGCCGAGGCGGCCGTGCGGCACGCCCCCGAGGGCGTCGAGGTCATCGTCTTCGACGGTCTCGCCGATGTCCCGTTCTACAACGAGGACATCGACGTGGAGGGCCAGGTCCCGGCCGCCGCCACGAAGCTGCGCGAGGCCGCCGCTTCCGCCGACGCCTTCCTGCTCTTCTCGCCCGAGTACAACGGCACCATGCCCGCCGTCCTGAAGAACTCCATCGACTGGCTGTCCCGCCCCTACGGCGCCGGCGCCCTCAGCGGCAAGCCCGTCGCCGTCGTCGGCACCGCCTTCGGCCAGTACGGCGGCGTGTGGGCCCAGGACGACGCCCGCAAGGCCGCCGGGATCGCCGGTGGCGTGGTCCTGGAGGACGTCAAGCTGTCCATCCCCGGCTCCGTGACCCGCTTCGCCGAGCTGCACCCGGCCGACGACACCGAGGTCGTCGACGGGCTCGTCAAGACCCTCGCCTCGGTCGCCGAGAAGGCCACCCCGGCCGCGGCCTGACGCCTCGCGGTCCGGGGCGCCGGGGCCGAGCCCCGGCGCCCCGGCCGCGCGACTACCCTCGCTGCATGCGTCTCCCCACCCCGGAACAGATCGAAGACCTGCACAAGCGCCACGCCCCCACCGCCGACGCGTACGCGAGCGTGCACCGGCACTGCGGGATCGTGTGGCGGATCGCCGAGGGGCTCATCGCCGCCTCGGGCGTCTCCGTGGACGCGGACCTCGTCCGGGCGGGCTGCCTGCTCCACGACATCGGTGTGTACCGCCTGGACGAGGACGCCGAGACGGGCGAGCTGGGCCAGGGCCACTACATCCGCCACGGCATCCTCGGCCACCGGCTCCTCGCCGCCGAGGGCTGGCCCGAGGGGCTGTGCCGCTTCTGCTCCTGCCACACCGGGGTCGGCCTCACCCGCGCCGACATCGAGACCCAGCACCTCCCCCTGCCGCCCGGCGACTACGTGGCCCGCACCGACGAGGAACGCCTCGTGATGTACGCGGACAAGTTCCACTCCAAATCGCGCGGCGGCCGCTTCCACACGGCCGAGGGCTACGCCCGTCTCGTCTCCCGCTTCGGGCCCGGCAAGGACGAGGAGTTCGCCTCGCTGCGCGCCCGGTTCGGCGAGCCGGACGTGGCGGCGCTGGCGGCGGAGTTCGGGGACCCGGTACGGGACTGAGGACGGCGGGCGCGAGGCGGACAGGGAGGGACCGCCCCCCGGCTCACACCTCCCCGTACGCCTCCCCGCCGAGCGTCAGCTCGGCCGTGCCCGCCGTCGCGTCGGCGAGCCAGGCGCGGAAGGCGTCGAGTTCCGTGCCGGGGATGCCGAGGTCGATGCTGACCCGCTCCCCGTACCGCACGCCGCGCACCGAACGGCCCGTCGAGCGCAGGTCGTTCTCGATCTTCCCGGCGCGCTGGTGGTCGACCGTGACGGTCACGAGGCGGTAGCGGCGGCGGGTGACGGTGCCGAGGCGGTCGAGTGTCTCGCCCACGACACCGCCGTACGCGCGGATGAGGCCGCCCGCGCCGAGCTTGACCCCGCCGTAGTAGCGCGTGACGACGGCCGCGACGTAGCGCAGTTCACGGCGCGTGAGCATCTGGAGCATGGGCACGCCCGCCGTCCCGCCCGGCTCCCCGTCGTCGCTCGCCTTCTGCACCGAGGCGTCGGCCCCGAGCACGTACGCCCAGCAGTTGTGCGTCGCGTCCGCGTGCGCGGCGCGCACCCGCGCGAGGAACGCCTGCGCCTCGGCCTCGTCGGCCACCGGGGCGAGGGTGCACAGGAAACGCGACCGGTTGATCTCGGTCTCGTGGCTGCCCTCCCGGGCCAGGGTGAGGTACTCGTCCTGAGGCATTGCCCCAGCGTATGCGGCCTGCGGGAATCGCTCGCGGCGGGTCGGTGTTCCCGCTCACACGGACGCGAGCGAGCAGGAGGTGCCGGATGTACGGCGACGACGAGACGGTGCGGGACATCCTCACGGGGACCGGTGACACATGGGCCGTGGTCGGGCTCTCGAACAACACCGCGCGCGCCGCGTACGGCGTGGCCCGGGTCCTTCAGCAGTTCGGCAAACGGATCGTTCCCGTCCACCCCAAGGCGGAGACCGTCCACGGCGAGCGGGGATACGCGAGCCTGGAGGACATCCCCTTCCCCGTGGACGTGGTCGACGTCTTCGTCAACAGCGAGCAGGCGGGCGCGGTGGCCGACGCGGCGGTCGCGAAGGGCGCGAAGGCGGTGTGGTTCCAGCTCGGCGTGATCGACGAGGCGGCCTACGCGCGTACCAGGCAAGCGGGCCTCGGCATGGTGATGGACCGCTGCCCCGCCATCGAGATCCCGCGGCTCGGTGCCTAGGCGCCCGGCACCTCGATGCCCAGGCCCTCCACGACCACCGCGCCCGGCAGCTGCGCGAACGCCTTGCCGGGCAGGAGGAGTTTGCCGCGGCGGCGGCCGCTGCCGACGAGGACGTACGGGAGGTCGGCGACCGCGGCGTCGATCAGGAGCGACCAGCCGACGGGGAGGCCGACAGGGGTGACACCGCCGTACTCCATGCCGGTCTCGCCCGTCGCGAAGTCCATCGGCGCGAAGGAGGCTTTGCGGGCGTTGAGCTGCTTGCGCACGACGCCGTTGATGTCCACGCGGGTGTGCGAGAGGACGACGCAGGCGGCGTGCGAACGGGCCTCGCCCCTGCGCCCGGTGACGACGAGGCAGTTCGCCGAGTTCTCCAGGAGTTCGCGCCCGTAGCGCTCGACGAAGGCGGCGGTGTCCGCCCACCGCGGGTCGGTGTCCACCCAGTACACCTCCTCGGCGGGGACCGGGCCCGCCCAGTGGCGGATCGCGCGGGCGACGGGCTCGACGAGGACGTCGAGGGCCTCGGGAGCGGTACGGACGTCGGTGAAGTTCCCCAGAGGTGCGCGCATGGGCGGCACGGTAGCAGTCGCTGCTTCTCGTACGGGATCACGGACGCTCTCGTCGTGGTACGTGCGCGGGGGTGCGGGAGTCCCGGTCCGGACGGTCCCGTCGCCGCGGGCCGCGGGAACGCGACCGCCGGGACACCGCGGTGTGGCGCGTCCCCGCGACCGCGTGGCCCTCAGTCCCGCCGCCGCTCCCGCTCGCGCCCTCGCGCGCGCTCCCGCTCGGCGAGGCGTTCGAGGCCCGCGAGCTGCTCGGCGTCGAGCGAGGCGAGTGCCGCGAGCCGGGCCGCGCTCGCCTCGCGCGGCAGGGGGACGGGCGCGGGCGTGCGCAGCGGCGGCTGCCAGCCCGTGGCCTCGTCCCAGCGGCGTACGACGCGCGCGGGCGCCCCCGCGACGACCGCGTGGTCGGGGACCGTGCCGCGGACGACGGAGCCCGCGGCGACCACGACGTTGCGGCCGAGGTGCGCGCCGGGGAGGATCACCGCGCCCGTGCCGATCCAGGAGCCCGCGCCGATCGTGACCGGGGCGCGGCGCGGCCACTGCTTGCCGACCGGCTGGTGCGGGTCGTCGTAGCTGTGGTTGGTCGACGTGACGTAGACGTACGGGCCGAAGAAGGCCTCGTCGCCGATGGTGACGGGCGCGTCGGCCACGACGTGACTGCCCCTGCCCAGGACGACGCCGTTGCCGAGGCACAGGACGGGGTCGGGGCCGAGCGTCTCGCCGGGGCCGAGCGGCAGCATCCCTGCGGTGAGGGTCACCTGCTCGGCGATGATGCAGTGCGCGCCGAGGCGTATCCAGCGCTCGTTGAAGATCGTGCCCTGCGGGAAGGCGAGCCGGGTGCCCTCGCCGATCGCCCCGAAGCGCAGCCGCCCGTGCGCGTGCGCGGTGACGGCGCCCGCCTCGCGCAGCAGGCGCCAGCCGCTCTGCGCGGCACGGTGCGCGAGGGCGCGCGGCCAGTGGGCGGGCGGGGGCAGGGGCTTGCGGTTGCGCGGCACGGACTTACCGTACTCACGAGTAGCCTCGGCGGCGCGGCCGGGTTCTGTGATCTTCGACCCAGCGCGCCCGCTCCGCTCAGCGCACCTCGGCCGCGTGGGTCCTGGCGAGGTCGCGGTAGACGGCGGCGTTGAGCGCGATGCCCTCGCGCTCCTCGGCGGTCAGCTCGCGGCGCACCTTGGCGGGGACGCCCGCGACGAGGGAACCCGGCGGCACCTCCATGCCCTGCGGGACGAGCGCCTGCGCGGCGACGAGGGAACCCGCGCCGACGCGCGCGCCGTTGAGGACGGTGGCGCCCATGCCGACGAGGACGTCGTCCTCGACGACGCAGCCGTGCAGGACGGCGTTGTGCCCGACCGAGACGCCGCTGCCGACGCGGACGGGGAAGCCGGGATCGGCGTGGACCGTGCAGTTGTCCTGCACGTTGCTGCCCGGGCCGATCGTGATGCTGTCCGCGTCCCCGCGCAGCACCGTGTGGTACCAGACGCTCGCCTCCGCCTCCAGGCGGACCGCGCCGAGCACGACGGAGGTCGGCGCGGTGAAGGCGGCGGGATCGACCTCGGGGCTGCGGCCCCCGACGGGCGAGACGAGGGCGTCGGTCATGCGGGGGTCTCCTGGGTCTGCTCGGGCTCGGGTCCTGCCGCCGCGGCGGACGCGGGCCCGGCGGCGGCGGGGTCAGCGACGGTGGCGGTGGCAGGCTGCGCGGCGGCGGTGGGGGCCGCGGCCTCCGTACCGGCTCCGGCACCTTCCGTACCCGCCGCACCGCCGAGGATCTTCTCCGCCGCCGCGCCCTTCGCCCGCTGCCTGGCCGCGCGGCGCTTCATGAAGAGGAGCGAGAGGGCGCCGATGAGGAGGGCGGCGAGCAGCGCGAGCCAGGAGAAGCGGCTGAGCCACTCCTCGGCGACCTTGCCGAGCGTGTAGACGACGGCCGTGGTCCCGCCCGCCCAGGCGATGCCGCCGAGCAGGTTGGCGATGAGGAACTTCCAGTACGGCATGTGCAGGACACCCGCGATGGGGCCGGCGAAGATGCGGAGCAGCGCGATGAAGCGGCCGAAGAAGACGGCCCACATGCCCCAGCGGTGGAAGGAACTCTCGGCCGCTTCCACGTTCTGGGCGCTGAAGTGCTTGGGGAACTTCTGTTCCAGCTTGGCGATGAGGGGCCGCCCGCCCTTGCGCCCGATCGCGTACCCGATCGAGTCGCCCACGACGGCCCCGGCGACGGCGCAGGCCCCGAGCACGTACGGGTTGATGTGGCCGTGCTGCGAGGCGAGCACGGCGGAAGAGACGAGCACGACCTCACCGGGCAGCGGAATCCCGAGGCTCTCGACACCGATCACCGCCGCGACGACGATGTACACGGCGATGGCGGGGACGGTCTCCAGCCACTCCTGGACGTGCACCGTGTTGCCTCCCAGACATTTCTCACGCGGGTTACGCGGAACGCGCGGACACTTCACGCCACGCCCGACGCGGTGCGCTCGGCGGGCAGCCTACTGGATGAGACAAACGTGAGAAGCCGCCCCGGTGTTCCCGCGGGGAAGCCCGTGACGTGCCCCGCTCCCGTGTCACGACCCGGTCTCGCCCGCGCCCTCCCCGTGGCGCGCACGACGCGCCGCGGCCTAGGGTCTCGATCATGTGGCCAGACGAACAGCCGCCAGGGGGCGAGCACAACCCGCGGACACCGCCCGACGGTCCGTGGCAGCAAGGCGCGGGGCAGGCGGGACAGACAGGGCAGGGCGCCGGTGGGTACGGGCAACCGCAGCCCGGCACCGGCGGGGGCTACGGGCAGCCTCAACCCGGCACCGGCGGCGGATACGGGCAGCCTCAGCCCGGCCCGTACGGGCAGCCGGGGGGCTACGGCACCCCCGGCCCGTACCAGCAGCCGGGCCCGTACCAGCAGCAGCCCGCCTACGGGTACCCGCCGCAGCAGCCCTACGGCGGCACCGGCGGCCCTGCCGGTCCCGGTGACGGCAAGGGCGGGAAGAACAGCAAGCGCACGACCGTGATCGTCGCCGTCGTCTGCGCCGTCGCTGTCATCGCCGCGGCGGGCGGCACCGCCGCGTACGTCGTCGGGAAGCGGGACGACAGGAAGACCGTCGCCGACGACGGCAAGAAGTCCCCCTCGCCGACCGCGTCCTCGCACAAGCCGAGCCCCAAGCCGAGCCCGTCCTCGCGCAACGCCGGCCGCGAGGAGGCGACGATCCCGGGCTGGCAGGTGGTCGCGAACCCGAAGTTCGGCGCGGTCTTCGAGGTCCCGGCCGACTGGGAGGTCGAGATGGCCGACGCCAGTCGCGGCTACGGGTGGCCGGACAAGAAGGAGCCGATGGGCGAGGGCAGTGTCACCGTCAACCGGCCCGCGTACTTCACGTCCGACTGGTGCAGCTATGTCGACAAGGAGGACGGGAAGCAGGAGAAGTCCCTCGGGCTCGTCGGCACGCGTGGCGAGCAGGGCGCCCAGAGCACCGACCAGGCCGCCGAGTCGCGCGTGCCCTGGTGGATCTTCGGCGGCTACACGCAGCCGGACAAGAAGAGCGTGAAGCAGGAGAAGCCGAAGCCGTACACGACGAAGTCCGGGCTGACCGGAAGCGTGGCGCGCTCCTGGTCCGAGAACGCCCCCAAGAAGAACAAGTGCTCAAGCGACGGCAAGGCGATCGTCTTCGCCTTCAAGAACGGCGCCGGGGACTACGTGAGCTGGGACTTCAGCGGGCCGAGCGGCGTCGAGGGCGAGGTGCCCGAGGAGCTGATCCAGCGCATCCTGAGCACGGTCAGGCTGACGAAGACGCCGCCGAAGCCGATGGACTGAGGAACGGGCGGTGCGGGGGGACCGAGCGGTCCCCCCGCACGGGGGCGAAGGGAATTGCCAGGGGGTCCCGCCTGTGGGGATAGTCTCCGCGTGAGCACTACACCCCCGATCTCCCCGACGCCAGGGGCGCCCCCTTCCGCACGTCGCGGGCCCGAGTGGGCCGGACGCAACTACACGCTGCTGACGGCCGCGGCCGTCGTCAGCAACCTCGGGAGCCAGGGCGCGCTCATCGCGAGCGCGTTCGCCGTGCTCGACGCGGGCGGGGACACCGGGGACGTGGGGCTCGTGGCGGCGGCGCGCACGCTGCCGCTCGTCGTCTTCCTGCTCGTGGGCGGCGCGCTCGCCGACCGGCTGCCCCGGCACCACGTGATGGTCGCCGCCAACAGCCTCAACTGCGTCTCGCAGGGGCTGTTCGCCGTCCTCGTGCTCACCGGGCACGCCCAGGTGTGGTCGATGATGCTGCTCGCCGCTCTCGGCGGCACGGGGACCGCCTTCTTCTCGCCCGCCTCCGAGGGCATGCTCCTCGCCTCCGTGCACGGACCGCAGGCGAGCCGCGCCTTCGCCTTCTACCGCGTCGCGATGCACGGTGCGGGGATCGGCGGCGCCGCGCTGGGCGGCGGCCTCGTCGCGCTCATCGGGCCCGGCTGGGTCCTCGCCGTCGACGCGGCGGCCTTCGCCGCCGCGGGCGCCCTTCGCGCGCTGCTCGATGTCGAGAAGATCCCGCGACGCGAGGGCGACAGGTCCTCGCTCCTGCGGGATCTGCGCGAGGGCTGGCGCGAGGTGACCGGGCGCCCGTGGCTGTGGTCGATCGTGCTCCAGTTCGCCGTGGTCAACGCGGTCGTCGGCGCCGCCGAGGCGGTGTACGGGCCGCTCGTCGCGAAGGACCACCTCGGCGGTCCGGGCCCCTGGGGCACGGCGCTCGCCGGGTTCGGCGCGGGCACCCTGCTCGGGGCGCTCGCCATGATGCGGTGGCGGCCCCGGCGGCCGCTGCTCGCGGGCACGCTGTGCGTGCTGCCGCTCGCGCTGCCCTCGGCGGCGCTCGCCGTGCCGCTGCCGGTCGCGGGCCTCTTCGTGGTGATGTTCCTGAGCGGGTGCTGTGTCGAGGTCTTCGGGGTCTCGTGGATGACGGTGCTCCACCAGGAGATCCCCGAGGACAAGTTCTCGCGCGTGTCCTCGTACGACTGGCTCGGCTCGCTCGCGATGCTACCGCTCGCGACCGCGATCGCGGGTCCCGTGGAGTCGGCGGTGGGGCGCTCGGCGGCGCTGTGGGGCTGTTCGGTCCTGATCCTGCTCCTGACGCTCGCTGTGCTGTGCGTGCCGGAGGTACGGAACCTGCGGCGCGCGCCGCGGCAGGCGTCCGCGCCGGTGCTGCCGACGCCGGAGGAGGGGCTGCCCGAGACGGTGACGACGCTGGGGGACGAACGCCCGGGGACCTGATCAGCCGACCTGGAAGGTGCCGCCGGGCGGGAGCGGAGAAGGGGTGCTCCCGCCGTCGTGGACGGGGCGCGCCGTGCCCCGCAGCGCCCCGATGGCGTCGGGGTCGTCGACGAGCCGGGCGGGGAAGGCGTCCTGGGCGCAACGGCGGGCGAGCCCCTCGGTGACGAGCGGGGCGGTGGAGGCGAGGACGACGAGGTTCCCGAAGCGGCGCCCGCGCAGCACGGCGGGCTCGGCGAGGAGCGCGAGGTGCGGGAAGGCGGTGCCGAGGGTCGCGAGCTGGGCGGCGAGGAAGGCGAAGGGCGCGGAGTCGGCGAGGTTGGCGAGGTAGAGGCCGCCGGGGCGCAGCACGCGGGCGGCCTCGCGCGCGTACCCGGTCGTCGTGAGGTGTCCGGGCACGGAGGACCCGCCGAAGACGTCGGCGACGAGGACGTCCGCGCTGTGCTCCGGCGCCCGCTCCAGCCAGGCGCGCGCGTCCTCGACGTGCACGGCGGCGCCGGGGACCGCGGGGAACTCCTCGGCGACGAGCGCGGCGAGCCCCCGGTCGGCCTCGACGACGTCCTGTCGCGAGCCCGGCCTCGTGGCGGCGAGGTACCGGGGCAGGGTGAGCGCGCCGCCACCGAGGTGCACGGCGTCGAGCGGGGCCCCTTCGGGCGCGGCCAGGTCGAGCGCGTGCCCCATCCGCCGCGTGTACTCGAACTCAAGGTACGTGGGCGCGTCGAGGTCGACGTACGACTGCGGCGCCTCGTCCACGGTGAGCAGCCAGGCCCGGTCCCGGTCGACATCGGGCAGCAACCGCGCGACACCGTGGTCGACGAGACGGCGGACGGGGAGGGGTTCGGAGGCGCTCACGAAGACCATTGTGCCGGGCGCCGCCTGGGAGACCTGCCTCACGCCCCACCGCGCTTACGGCGCCGGGCCCCCGCCAGGGGGGCGGCGTCCAGCCCCTCCGGCGCTTGAGGAGCGGGGTCCGGGGCCGGGGCCCGGGGGCGGAGCCCGGGAATCCGGGGCCGGGGCGGAGCCCCGCGAGGCGGACCCCGTCCCGGGGTGACCACACCTCCCGCCAATTCGGTTACGCTCCGGGAATGTTCGACGAAGTCGAAATCCGCCCTGCTCGCGGAGTCCGGCTGCTCTTCTCGCCGTGGGCGCGGCTCACCCTCCTCCTCGCCCTTCTCGGCACCGGCGCCGCGCTCGTCCTGAGCCACGACCCCCGCGCCCTCCTCACCGGCACGCTCTCGCACCAGTTCACCGGCGGCGCCGCCGTGGCCGCCTTCGCCCTGGCCTACGGCGTCTGCACGGCCGCGTTCGTGCCGCGCCCGGTCCTCAATCTGCTCGCCGGCGCGCTGTTCGGGAGCGCCTTCGGGCTCGGTGCGGCGGTCGCGGGTTCGGTGCTCGGCGCCGGGCTCGCCTTCGGACTCGGCCGCATGCTCGGCCAGGACGCCCTGCGCCCGCTCCTGCGGACGAGATGGCTGCGCGCGGCCGACGGCCAGCTCAGCAGGCACGGCTTCCGCACGACCCTGGCGCTGCGTCTCTTCCCCGGGCTGCCCTACTGGGGCGTCAACTACTGCGCGGCCGTGGCCCGCACCCGGTGGCTGCCGTTCCTGCTCGCGACGGCGATCGGGGTCGTACCGAACACGGCGGCGTACGTCGTGGCGGGGAGCCGGGCCGCGACACCGGGCTCGCCCGTCTTCCTCCTGGCCGTGGGCTTCGTCGTCGTGACGGCGCTCGGCGGGGGTCTCGTCGGCTGGCGGCGCAGGCACCGGATGCGCGGTGACGGCGGGAGCGACGACGAGGCCCGCGAGCTGGTCGGGGCGGGCGGCAGGCGTTGACACCCCATTGGCCCACGCTTCGGCTCGCGTTCACCTGTCCGTACCCTCACGTGCCCTACGCTCACCGCGACCGGCGCATGATCGTCTCTCCCTCCCCGGGCCCCACGGCGGCGGCGGTTGACCACCTCCGGCCGGGGCCTGCCGCTCCCGGTCCCGTACCGAACGACTGTGGGACGGCTGCGCGTTCATGTCTTGGTTCGAATCCTTCATTCTCGGTCTGGTCCAGGGCCTGACCGAGTTCCTCCCGATCTCCTCCAGCGCGCACCTGCGGCTCGCGGCCGCCTTCGCGGGCTGGCACGACCCGGGCGCGGCGTTCACCGCGATCACCCAGATCGGTACGGAGTGCGCGGTGATCCTGTACTTCCGCAAAGACATCGGGCGGATCATCGGCGCGTGGTTCAGGTCCCTGACGAGCCGTGAGGCCAGGAGCGACCACGACGCGAAGATGGGCTGGCTCGTCATCGTCGGCTCGATCCCGATCGGGGTGCTGGGCATCACGCTCCAGGACCAGATCGAGGGCCCGTTCCGCGATCTGCGGCTCATCGCCACGACGCTCGTCGTCATGGGTCTCGTCCTCGGCTTCGCCGACTTCCTGGCGGCGCGCGACGAGAACGGCGGCAGGCACCGCGCGGGCGGTCAGCGCAAGACGCTCGACGACCTCGGGGTGCGGGACGGCCTCATCTACGGCTGCTGCCAGGCGCTCGCGCTGATCCCCGGCGTCTCGCGCTCGGGCGCGACGATCAGCGGTGGTCTGCTCATGGGCTACACGCGCGCCGCCGCCGCCCGGTACTCCTTCCTGCTCGCGATCCCGGCCGTGCTCGCCTCGGGCATCTTCGAACTGAAGGACGCGGGCGAGGGACACGTGTCCTGGGGCCCGACGCTCTTCGCGACGGTCATCGCCTTCGCGGTGGGGTACGCGGTCATCGCGTGGTTCATGTCGTACATCTCGCACCGGACCTTCCTCCCCTTCGTGATCTACCGCATCGCCCTCGGCCTCGTGCTCTTCGGCCTCGTGCAGAGCGGGGCCCTGAGCCCGCACGCGGGCGAGTCGGCCGGCTGACCGGCCACCCGGTGGCGCGCAGCGCGTCGGCGCAGCTCAGCGGGGGTGCGCGGGGCGGGAGCCGGGGACACGGGCGGCGAAATGAGGCCGAGATCACAAAAGCCGCCCACAAGGGTGGGTTTGAGGGGTGATCAAGCAGGTCAGGAGGGTCGGGCGCCCGCCCTCGGAGGCCACGAACGGTGCTGACGAGGCAGCGGTCCGTCACCTTCACCCCCTAGGCTGGGACACATGTCCGCCAATCCACTCACTCCGGCTCAGCCCGCCCGTTCCGCCGCCGCCGTCAACGAGGAGATCCGCAGCCTGTGGCTGCGCGCGGGCGGCCACCTCACGGCGGAGCAGCGCGTCGAGTACGAGCGGCTCATCACCGAGTGGGCCGCGGCGGTACGCCGCGAGGTCGTCCCGGCGGCCTGAGGCGGGGCCCGGTCCGCCGTCCACCCCACTCCCCGGTCCCGCACCCCTCCCCGGCCGCGCTCACGCCTCCTCGCGTGCCGCCCCCGCCCGCCGCGCGCTCCGCGCCATCGCGCGCAGCCCCTCCAGGTGCGCTTCGAGCGCCCGGCGGCCCGCCGCGGTGAGCGAGAGCCACGTACGCGGCCTGCGCCCCACGTAGCCCTTGCGCACCCGTACGTACCCGGCGTCGGCGAGCGCGGTCGCGATGCGGCTCACGCTCGCGTCGGAGAGTCCGGCGTAGTCCCGTACGGCGCCGAACTCCGCCTCGGCGCAGCCGGAGAGGAAGGCCGCGACGGTCAGCCGCGTCGGGTGCTGGAGGTGCGGGTCGAGCCCGTCGGGCGTCGTCATCCGGCGTCCGCCGCACGCCGTGCCGCGCGGGCCCGCGCGTCGTGCAGGGCGGTCTGTGTCCACAGCGTCGCCCCGAGGAGGACACCGGCGGCGAGGGCCCCGGCGGTCCTGCCGAAGGGCAGCGCGAGGAGCCAGCCCGCCCCGTAGAGCGCCGCCTGCACGAGGGTGGGCGTCAGGCGCTGCCAGGTGGTGCCGCCGTCCCCCGGCCACGCGAGGACGCGCGAGCGCCGTACCGCGACGTAGTGCGCGACCACGAAAGCGGCGGCGAGCGCGCACAGGAGCGCTCCCGCGAGGTCGCCCGCGCGCGCGGGCCAGGGGGCGCCGCCGAGGGCGAAGACCGCCGCGCCGAGCACGCCGCGCGCGGGCGCGAACCAGCGCGGCCACGGCTGCGGCACCCGCGCCGCCGCCCGCGCCCGCTCGGCGAGGTGCAGCGTCCGCTCCGCGTATTTCGTGGTCCCCGGCTCCGGTCCGTTCGACACCGCGTTTCCCCCTGGTCGTCGTGTGCTGCCCGTCCCCTCAGATTGGCACATACTTTTGCGTGGCAAAAGTACTTCGCGGTAAGGGAGTTGTCCCGCTGCGAGGGGCAAGCGGTGCGGAAACCGTGACGGCGCGGGCCGAGCGCCTCAGGCGCGCAGCGCCGCCTCCAGGCGGGTCAGCGAGTCCACGCTCCAGTCGGCCGCCGCGCGCACCGTCGCGTCCTCGGCCCACCAGTGCCCCCAGGGGCCGCGGCGCAGGTGGGCGACGCGGAGCCCGGCGGCCTTGGCGGGGAAGACGTCGTGCGCGGGATGGTCGCCCACGTACACCGTCTCCGCGGGTTCGGTGCCCGCCTCCTTGAGCACGCGCGCGAAGAAGTCGGGCGACGGTTTGGCGAGGCCCCACTCCTCGGAGGTGGCCAGGAGGTCCACGGGCAGATCGAGGTCGCGCAGGAGCTGGCCCGCGCGCACGGTCTGGTTGCCCACGACGAGGACGCGGTGGCCACGCTCGCGCAGGGCGGCGAGGGCGGGGCGCACATCGGGGTAGAGGTCGCTCTCGTCGAGGTACTCGCCCCTGCCCACGACGTCGCGCGCCTGCCGGGCCCCCGCGACGTCGATGCCGGGCCGCAGCAGGCGCAGCGCGTCGTCGTGGTCGCCCCCGGCCGCCACGGCGGCGCCGACGAGGGCGGAGACCGTGTGCCTGGGCACGCCCAGCCAGTCGGCCCAGCCCGCCCAGTACCGGTCGTCCTTGACCAGGGTCTCGCCGATGTCGAACACGATCGTCTCGTTCATCCGCGCAGCGTACGAGCATCCGCGCGAGGCACGGCCCGGGCGCGCCGCCCGCCGGGGACACGCGGCACGGCCGGGTGCGCGGCCCGCCCGCGACACACCGCTCCCCCAAGAGAAGGTAAAAAAACGAAACGGTTTCGTTCACCATGCAGCCGCTCCGGGAGGCCTCCCGCCCCCCATGAGCTGCGTATTCCCGATATTCCCCGCCAATGCGGGTGACGCGTGTCTCAATGGTGGCGAGGCAGGCTGTTGGAAGCGACTCGACGCAAGCCTTACGGTGGCGTACGAAACGGTTTCGTTTCCCAGGTGGCCCGCTCACGGGCCCCACCGTCCCGCGCCGCCCCACCGGCGCAGTTCCCCGTCCCGTCAGCGTTTCCCGACGCGCCCTGGAGCACCAGTCCATGAGTGAATCCACGCAGACCCTCGGTCAGCCGGTGGACCGGTCGCCGGCCCCCGCCGGTGCCGGAACTTCGCCCGCCGCACCCGAGAAGTCCTCCAACCACCGCTGGTGGGTGCTGGGTGTCATCGCCCTCGCCCAGCTGATGGTCGTTCTGGACGCGACCATCGTCAACATCGCCCTGCCCTCCGCGCAGAAGGCGCTCGCCTTCAGCGACGGCAACCGGCAGTGGGTCGTGACGGCCTACGCCCTGTCCTTCGGCAGCCTCCTGCTGCTCGGCGGCAGGCTCGCCGACCTCCTCGGCCGCAAGACCGTCTTCCTCACGGGTGTCGTCGGCTTCGCGGGCGCGTCCGCGCTCGCGGGCGCCGCGCAGAACTTCGAGGTCCTCGTCACGGGCCGCGTCCTCCAGGGCGTCTTCGGGGCGCTCCTCGCCCCGGCCGCGCTCGCGCTGCTCAACACGACCTTCACCGACGCCAAGGAGCGCGCCCGCGCCTTCGGCATCTACGGCGCGATCGCGGGTGCGGGCGGCGGCATCGGGCTGCTCCTCGGCGGCGTGCTCACCGAGCACCTCAGCTGGCGCTGGACCCTCTACGTCAACCTGATCATCGCGGTGTTCGCGCTGATCGGCGGCATCATCTTCCTCGGCCGCAGCACCGTCAAGGAGCGCCCGAAGCTCGACGTGCCCGGCACCGTGCTCGCCTCTGCCGGTCTCTTCGGCCTCGTCTACGGCTTCTCGAACGCCGAGACGCACGACTGGTCCTCGCCGATGACGTGGGGCTTCCTCTCCGGCGCCGCCGTCGTGCTCGCCGCCTTCGCCTGGTGGCAGACCCGCACGGCGCACCCGCTGCTCCCGCTGCGCGTCCTCGCCGACCGCGACCGGGGCGCCTCGTTCATCCTGGTCGCGATCTCCAGCATGGGCATGTTCGGCGTTTTCCTCTTCCTGACGTACTACCTCCAGGCCTCGCTCGGCTTCACGCCGGTCAAGACCGGTCTCGCCTTCCTGCCGATGATCGGCGCCCTGATGGTGACGGCCCAGCTCTCCACCAACATGCTGCTGCCCCGCGTCGGCCCCCGGCCGATCGTCCCGCTCGGCATGCTGATGGCCTCCGGCGGTCTCGTCTGGATGACCGGTCTCGACCTGAGCAGCACCTACGCGGCGAACGTGCTGCCCCCGCTGATCCTCATGGGCCTCGGCCTCGGCCTCGTCATGCCGCCCGCGATGAGCCTCGCGACGAGCCGTATCGCGGCGAACGACGCGGGTGCCGGCTCGGCAGCCGTCAACACGATGCAGCAGGTCGGCGGCGCCATCGGCACCGCGCTGCTCAACACGCTGGCCGCGAGCGCGGCGACCAGCTACCTCGTGGGCAAGCGGCCGAGCCCCGGCGTCCTCGCCCAGGCCCAGCTGGAGAGCTACTCGACCGCTTACTGGTGGTCGGCCGGCTTCTTCGCGGCGGGCGCGGTCATCGCGGCACTCATGTACCGCAGCGGTCGCCCCGACCTGAGCACCGGCAGCGACGAAGGCGCGCCCACGGTGCACATGTGACAGCCCCGCGCCGGAGGAACCTCCCCCGGCGGCACGGGCACGAACTCCCCGGGCGCGCATGAGCGGGCTCGCCCGGGGACCACGCCGGAAGCCACGTGGGGACGGAGGCCCAACCGGCGGCAAAGGCCCGGACCCCTCGCTGCGGCAGCAGCCGCCGGGGTGTCCGGGTCTTCGGCGTAGGCGAAACGCGCGGCACCGTTTCCCCTACCGCCCGCTCCGTACCCCGTACCGTGCGCTAGACCAGCGCCCCCACCTCCTCCGCCGCCAGGACGACACGCTCGCACAGCTCCTGGGTCTCCAGGGCGTCGCGCGCGCTGAGCGGCGTGCCGGTCGCGACCGCGTCGAGGAAGGCTTCGACGCACTGCTCGATGCCGCGCTGACGGGCCACCGGGGTCCAGTCGCCGCGGCGGCGGACGGTCGGCTGGCCGCGGTGGTCGGTGATCTCGGCGAGATCGCGCACGACGCGCTTGGTGTCCTGGCCCGAGACCTCCAGGACCTCCTCCGTCGAGCCGCTCACGCGATTCATGATCCCGAGCGCGGTGAAGCCGGGCCCCGCGAGCTGGAGCACGACGTGCGAGAGGAGGCCGTCCTCGGTCGCGCGGGCGTGCACACGCACCTCGTCGGGGGTGCCGGGGACGAGGAAGCGGAGCGTGTCGACGACGTGGATGAAATCGTCGAGCACGAAGGTACGGGCTCGCTCGGGCAGCCCGTGCCGGTTCTTCTGGAGCACGATCAGGTCGCGCGGGTGCTCCAGGCACTGGGCGTAGCCGGGCGCGTAACGGCGGTTGAAGCCGACCATCAGCGGGACGCCCCTCCCCTCGGCGAGGTCCGCGAGGCGCCGCGCCTGCTTCAGCTCGTACGCGAGCGGCTTGTCGACGTACGTGGGCACCCCGGCCTCCACGAGCCGGCTCACGAGCGCCGGATGGGCCTCGGTCGCCGCGTGCACGAGCACCGCGTCGGGCCGCGCGGCGAGCACCCCGTCGAGACCGGCGTGCCGTCGCTCCGGCGGTACGCGGTACTGGGCGCCGAACCGCGCGAGGCGCTCCGGGTTCCGCGTGCACAGGTGCAGTTCCGTGTCCGCCCTGGCCCCGAGCACCGGCAGGTACGCCTTCTCGGCTATGTCCCCGAGCCCCACGCACGCGATCTTCACGGCACCACCTCTCCGAGCCCGCGCGGGCCCGCTGCCCGCCCCTCCGGGCGCGCTCGCAGCTTAAGGGGACGGGGGGCGGGGCGCGCGGCCGGGCGTGGCAGGGTGTCACCCATGCCGCGTACCCGCCCCACCGGTGCCGTCTTCTTCGACGTCGACGGCACCCTCGTGCCCGGTACGAGTTCCGCCGCCCACCTCGCCGCCTCGCTCGGCCACCACGCGGCGCTCGCCGCCGCCGAGGAGGCGTGCGCGCGGGGCGAGGTGGACAACCGCTGGGTCGCCGACCGGGACGTACGCAGCTGGGCCGGCGTCCCGGTCGCCGAAGTGGCCCGGCTGCTGCGGGAGTTGCCGCTCGTCGCGGGGATCGCGGAAACCCTGGCGTGGTGCCGGGAGCACGGCCTCGTACCGGTGCTCGCGACGCTCGCGTGGACCCCGGTCGGCGCGCACCTGACGGAGCGCTTCGGCTTCCACGCGTACGACGGACCGCGCCCCGCGCACAGCGGCGGGCGGTACACGGGGCGCGTCGCGCGGCACTTCGACGAGTACGACAAGCGCGAGGCCGCCCTCGCGCGGGCCGCGGCGCTCGGCCTCGCGCCCGGGGACTGCGCCGCGATCGGCGACAGCCGCTCCGATCTGCCGCTCTTCGCCGCGACCGGGCTGAGCATCGCCTTCAACGGCTCGGCCGAGGCGCGCGCGGCGGCGGACGTCGCCGTGGACGGCGCCGATCTGCGCGCGGTGCTGCCGCTCCTGGAGGCGTGGCTCCGTCAGTAGGCGAGCCCGGCCGCCGCGCGCGTGGCGGCGTCGAACTCCACGTACTCGATGACGGCCCCGCCCGGGTGCCGTACGACGAGGTTGCGGCCGGTGGGCACGTCGCGGGGCTGCGCGAGGATCTCGGCGCCCTCGCGCGCGGCGCCGTCGAGCACCGGGCCGAGCGCGTCCACGACGACCGTGGCCTGGGTGGCGCGGACGGGGGCGAGGGCCTCGGGCGCTCCCGCGAGGAGCAGGAAGCCGCCGACGGCGGCGAGTTCGATGCCCCGGTGGGTGAAGCGGAGGCGTGGTTCCTCGCCCGTCAGGGCGCGGAAGACGGGGAGGGCGGTGTCGAGGTCGTCGACGTACATGCGGGCGAAGGTGGCGAGCACGGTCATGCGACCACTGTGCCTCGCGTCAGCGCGCGGGACGCCACCACCCCACTCGTCCGGTGGACTTCGGGCCTCTCGGCTTGGTGCGGCGGGGCGCGGCTCCGCACAGTGGCGGGGTGCGAATGACGAGAACCGCAGCCGGGGTACTGCTCGCCCTCGCGGGCGCGGCGCTGTCCGGGTGTGTGACCGTGCGCGAGGCGGCGAAGGAACCGGCCGAGCCGGTGCCGCGGACGAGCCTGGCCGTGCCGGGCGCGCTCACCGCCTCCACGACCCCGCTGCCGAGCGCCGACACCGACCGCGAGGCCCACTCCGCGGGACACCGCGAGGACCCTGCGCCTCCTCGGCCGGCCCCTCCCCCGCCCCGCCCGGCACCGCCCCGCGCCCACCCGCGGCCCCAGGCGCCGCCACCGCCGCCCCCGCGCCGCCCCGCCCCGCAGGGCGAGCGGCGCGCGGCGAAGCCCCCGGCGGCGCAGGGGGGAGGCGACGTGTGCGCCCTGGGCCGTACGTACGGCGGCTGGCCGGCCGACAGCCCGCAGGCCCGGATCTGCCGGGACGCGTACGGGGGGTGAGCGGGGCGGGGGCCGGGTGCTACCCGAGCGGCACCGCGGTCAGTTCCCTGCGGGCGCGTGCCGCGGCGCCGACGGGGACCGCGTCGGAGGCGAGCCCGGCCCGCACGAGGCGGACCGGGTGCCCGCTCACCGGCGGCTCGGCGGCGAGGGCCGCCAGGACGACCGGCTCCAGGAGCGGCCAGGCCCCGCTGACGCCGCCGCCCACGACGACGGTCGTGAGGTCGACGACGCCCGCCGTGATCACCACGGCGCGGGCGATGCCCCGCCCGGCGGCGTGGTAGACGGCGCGCGCGTCCTCGTCCCCGTACGTGGCGGCCTCGTACACCTCGCGGGCGGTGAGGCGGCGCCCGGTGCGGTCCGCGTACCGGGCGCCGATGGAGCGGCCCGAGGCGAGCGTCTCCAGGTGGCCGCGCCCGCCGCACGTGCACGGCAGGTCACCGAAGCCGGGGATGTGCCCGATCTCGCCCGCCGCGCCGTGCGGGCCGGGGAAGAGGGCGCCGCCGGTCCACAGCGCGCCGCCGACGCCGGTCCCGAGCGTCATCCCGAGGACATCGCTCTCGCCGCGCACGGCACCCGCCGACACCTCACCGAGGAGGAAGGCGTTGACGTCGTTGTCGAGGAAGGCGGGGACGCCGAGTGCCGTCTCGACCGCCTCGGTGACGGCGAAACCCGCCCAGCCGCTGAAGGAGTCGCTCGCGACGAGGATGCGCCCCGTCGCGGGGTCCACGACCCCTGCCGCACCGACTCCGGCGCCGATGAGCCTGCCCGGGGTGCGGGCGAGGAGCGGCGCGAGCGCGCCGAGCGCGGCACCGATCATGGCGGCGCCGCCGTCGTGTGCCGGGGTCGCGGCCTCGGCCCTGGCCAGGACGGTCAGGTCCTCGGCGCACACCACCACCTGGGTCGTGGTGCCGCCGATGTCGATGCCGGCGAACAGCGGCCGCGCGGCGTCGTCGGGGGCCGTGCGGGCCCCTGTGGGGGGAAGGGGGTGGGTCACGCCTGTGCCTCCGAGCGGCCCGCGGCGAGTGTGGCCAGGCGTTCGGCCCTGCGGGCGCGCTGCACCGCCGGGTCGGGCACGGGCACTGCTGCCAGCAGACGGCGGGTGTAGTCGGTCTCCGGGTGCAGCAGGGTCGTGCCCGTACTGCCCTGCTCCTCGACGCGCCCCGCGCGCATCACGACGACGCGCTGCGCGAAGTGCTGCACGACGGCGAGGTCGTGGGAGACGAAGAGGCAGGCGAAGCCCAGCTCCTCCTGGAGTTCCGTGATGACGTCGAGTACCGCTTCCTGCACGCTCACGTCGAGCGCGCTGGTCGGTTCGTCGGCGACGAGGAGGCGCGGTTCGAGGACGAGGGCACGCGCGAGGCTGACGCGCTGGCGCTGTCCGCCGGAGAGTTCGCGGGGCGCGCGCCTGGCGACCTCGCGCGGCAGCCGGACCCGTTCGAGCACGGCGGCCACCTTGGCCTGGCGGTCCTTGGCCGACAGCTCGCGGCTGTGCACCCTGAGCGGTTCGGCGACGCACTCGCCGACGGTCATGCGTGCGTCGAGCGAGGCCACGGGGTCCTGGAGGACGACGCCGATCCCGGAGCGCAGGGTGCGGCGGGCGCGGCCCCTGGTGCGGCCGAGGTCGGCGCCGAAGAGCGTGACGGTGCCCGAAGTCGGCGGGATGAGGCCGAGCGCGACCCGCGCCGCCGTGGACTTCCCCGACCCCGACTCGCCGACGAGGCCGAGGGTCTCGCCGGGGCCGACGTGGAGC
Organism: Streptomyces sp. P6-2-1; assembly: GCF_050613165.1. Taxonomy (NCBI): domain Bacteria; kingdom Bacillati; phylum Actinomycetota; class Actinomycetes; order Kitasatosporales; family Streptomycetaceae; genus Streptomyces; species Streptomyces sp. P6-2-1. The sequence goes on from NZ_CP192513.1 coordinate 594,210, forward strand.
GAGACGCCGTCGAGGGCGCGCACGGCACCCTTGCCGCGGCCGAAGACGACGCTGATGTCGCGGAGTTCGGCGACGGGCGCGCTCGCTCCGGCGACGGGCGCGCTCGGCCCGGCGGGGGCTTCCGCCTCGGGGACGGGCTTCTCGGGGGTACGGGGCCGTACGGAACCGGCACGCTCGCCACGTACCGCCCCTGCCTTCGCCTCGCCCGCCTCCGCGGCGGGATCGCCCGTTCCCGGGGACTCGCCCGTGCCCGCGGTGGAGGCGACCGACAGGCGCGGCACCGCGGCGAGGAGGCGGCGCGTGTAGTCGTGGCCGGGGCGCAGCAGGACGTCCTCGACGGGGCCCGTCTCGACGATCTCACCGCGGTACATGACGGCGACGCGGTCGGCGAAGTCGGCGACGACGCCCATGTTGTGGGTCACGAGCAGGACGCCGGTGCCGGTGTCGACGGCGAGGCGGCGCAGGAGGTCGAGGATCTCGGCCTGCACGGTGACATCGAGGGCGGTCGTGGGCTCGTCGGCGATGAGCAGGCCCGGCTCGTTGGCGATGGCCATCGCGATGACGACGCGCTGGCGCTGCCCGCCGGAGAGCTGGAAGGGGTAGGCGCGGGCGCGGTTCTCCGGGTCGGGGATGCCGACGCGGCGCAGGAGTGCGACGGCCTCGGCGGCCGCCTCCTTCGCGGAGATCTCGCGGTGGTTGCGGATGACCTCGCTGATCTGGCGGCCGATCCGGGTGAGCGGGTCGAGCGCGGTGGCGGGTTCCTGGAAGACCATCGAGACGCTCTTGCCGCGCAGCGCGGCGAGTGCGGAGTCCGGGGTGCCGACGACCTGGGTGCCCGCGACGAGGGCGCTGCCCGTGGTACGGGCGTTGGCGTCCAGGAGGCCCATCGCGGCGAGCGCGATGGTCGACTTGCCCGAGCCGGACTCGCCGACGAGGGCGAGGGTCTCGCCGGGGGCGACCTGGAGGGACACGCCCTTGACGGCGGGGACCTCGCCGGTCTCCGTGGTGAAGACGACGCCGAGGTCGTCGAGTGCGAGTACGGGTCCCGGTGCCGGGCGCCCGGGAGCCTTGGTGGTGGCGCTCATCCGCGTCCCCTCACATCGAAAGCGTCGCGGAGCCCGTCCCCGATCGCGTTGAACGCCCACACCACCACGATGATGGCGAGGCCGGGCGGCAGAATCAGCCACCAGTAGCCGGAATAGGCGGCGGTGAGCCCGGCCGAGAGCATCCCGCCCCAGTCGGTCTGCGGCGGCTGGACGCCGAGTCCCAGGTAGGAGACGTAGGCGACCAGGAGGATCGCGTCGGCGATCTGGAAGGTCGCGGCGACGATGACGGTCGAGACCGAGTTGGGCAGGATGTGCCGCAGGATCGCGCGGCCGTGCGTGCCGCCGATGGCGCGCAGGGTCAGCACGTAGTCCCTGTTCTTCAGCGTCAGGGTCTCGGCACGGACGAGCCGGGAGGGCACGAGCCAGGACACGAGGCCGAGGATGACGACGAGTCCGCTCAGTCCCGGCGTGGTGATGGCGGAGACGACGAGCAGGATGAACAGCGCGGGGATGGCGATGCCCGCGTCGACGACGCGCATCATGAACGCGTCGATCCAGCCGCCCGCGTACCCGGCGGTGGCGCCCCACAGGGTGCCGATCACGGTCGCGAGGACACCCGCGGCGAGGCCGACGATGAGGGAGACCTTGCCGCCGTACATGAGCCGGCCGAGTTCGTCGTGGCCGACGGCGTCGGTGCCGAGCCAGTGGGCGCCGCTCGGGGACTGGTTGACCTGGTCGAGCATCGTGTGGGTCTGGTCGGTGGAGTACACGAGCGGACCGATGAAGCAGAACAGGAAGAAGAGGACGACGAAGGCGAGGCCCACGACGGCCAGCCGGTTGCGCAGGAAGCGGCGGACCGCGAGCCTGGCGCCGGAGGTCTCGCGGGGCGCGGTGGCGGTGCCGGGGACCTTGCCCGGCTGGATGACGGCGCTCATGCCCGTCCTGCCTTCACTCGGGGGTCGATGACCCGCTGGACGATGTCGGCGAGCAGGGTGCCGACGACGGTCGCGACCGCGATCACGAGGACGCAGCCGAGCAGGACCGGGTAGTCGGACGCCTGGGCAGCGGTCCAGAACAGCAGGCCCATGCCCGGGTAGTTGAAGAGCTGCTCGACGACGAGGGCGCCGCCGAAGAGGACGGGTACGTAGTAGCCGAGCATCGCGACCACAGGTGTCAGCGAGTTGCGGAAGACGTGGCGCCACAGGATGGCGCGGGAGCGGGAACCGCCCGCCCGCGCGGTGCGCACGTAGTCCTCGGAGAGGTTCTCCAGGGTCGCCGCGCGCATGTAGCGGCTGAAGACGGCGATCATCGAGGCGGCGCCCGCGACGACGGGGAGCACGAGGGCCTGCGGGTCGGCGAAGACCTGGCCGACGCTCTCGCCCTGCGGGGCCTGCGAGGGGAACCAGCCGAGGCCCTGGCTGAAGACGAGGACCAGGATGAGCCCGAGGAAGTAGACGGGCGTCGAGTAGGCGATGAAGCTCACCGTGGTGATGACGTAGTCCACCGGCTTGTTGCGGCGCACGGCCTGCCACATGCCGAGCGGCACGGCGAGGACGAGGCCGAGGAGCGCGGACAGGACGGTGAGCACCAGGGTCTTGGGCAGGCGCTCGGTGATGAGCTGCGACACCGGTTCGTTGAGGGTGTACGAGGTGCCGAGGTCGCCGTGGAGGAGCTGGCCGAGGTAGTAGAAGTACTGGACGGGCAGCGGCTTGTCGAGGCCCTGCTCATGGTTGAAGTGCGCGATCTGCTGCGCGGTGGCCTGGGGCCCGAGGATGCCGCGCGCGGGTCCGCCGGGCAGGGCGTGCAGCAGGCCGAACACGACGATCGTCACGATGACGATCACCGCGAGCGCCTGGAGGACGCGTCTGATCAGGTAGGAGGAGGTGCTCATGTGTTCTTCCGGTCGCCTTCGTCTCTGTGGGGCGCGCGGGCGTCACCGGGGCACGGGCGGCGTCACCGCCGCGCGGGAGCCGGCGGGGGGGTGCGCGGGCGCGAGGGTGCGCGCGGGCCCGGGGCCGCCTGCCGGGGTGACCGGCCGGCTCCGCGGGCCCGCGTGGGCACCGACCGGACCTACTTGGTCCACTTCCACATGGCCGGGTGGAAGTTGGCGAGGGAGTCCTGCGCGAAGCCGCCCAGTCCGTCCTTGACCACGGAGATCTGGTAGTCGGGCTCGGGGAGCCAGACCACCGGGAGGTCCTTGGCGAGCGCGGCGCTGTACTTCTGCATGGCCTCGTCGGAGGACGAGGTGGTGGTCGCGGTCACGAGCTTGTCGACCTCGGGGTTGGAGTAGCTGCCGAAGTTGGAGCCGCCGCCGGTCGCGAAGAGGGAGTCACCGCTCGGGTAGGCGGGGAAGTACCAGCTGCCCGCGGTGCCGAAGAACGACAGCTGCCACTTGCAGCCGGAGTCGCCCGCCTTGCACTGACCGGCCTGCGACAGCACGGAGTTGACGGGCGCGGTCTTGATGGAGAACGCGATGCCGGTCTTCGCGAAGGAGGACTGGAGGGCGCTCATCATGTTGTCGGTCACGGTCGAGCCGGACTGCGACAGGACCTGCATCTCGAACTTGGTGCCCTTGTCGACGCCCTTGCCGCACTGGTCGTCGCCGGTGCCGGGGTTCGTGCACACCAGGCTGCCGCCCTGCTTGGTCCAGCCGTGGTCGGCGAGGAGCTTCTTGGCCTTGGCGGTGTCGAAGGGGTACGGGTTGTTCTTCTGCTCCGGCGAGACGAAGGTCGAGGTCTGGCCCTGCGGGACGGGGCCGTAGGTCTCGACGGCGGTGCCGTTGAAGACGACCTTGGACAGGCTCGCCTGGTCCACGGACATCTGGATCGCCTGCCGCGCGTACAGCTGCTTGAACACCGCGCCCATCGCGGGGTTGTTGAAGTTGTACGGCATGTACGTGATCGCCCAGCCGGTCCACGGCTTCAGCGTGTAGCCCTTGGCCTTGAAGGCCGATTCCTGGCCCAGGTCGGTGGCGTTGATGTAGCCGTAGTCGACGGTGCCGGAGCGGAGCGCGTTCACCTCGGCGTCGGTCGTGGTGAACGGCAGGAGGTTGACGTTCTTGATGTTGGCCTTGCCGCCGCCGTCGTACGTGGGGTTGGCGGTGAGCTGGACCTTGCCCGCGGTCGTGAAGGTCTTGATGGTGTACGGACCGCTGACGGTCTTCCACAGCGGGTCGCTCGCGTAGCCCGAGATCTTCTTGGCCGCGCCGTTGAGGTACGCCCACACCTTCTTCGCCCCCGCGGTGCCGCGGTCCAGGTCGGAGACGGTGCCGGCGTCGCTGGTCTTGTCCCACACGTGCTGCGGCATGGGGCGGATCATGCTCAACTCATTGGCGAGCATCCACTGCTGGTTGTACGCCTTGTCGAAGGTGAGGGTGAAGTGCCTGTCGTCGACGGTCTTGAAGGAGGTCCAGTTGTCCGGGGCCTTGCCCGGGCTGTAGCTCGCCCAGTCCTCCTTGTCGGCCTTGACCAGGTTGTACCAGAACTCCACGTCGCGCGCGGTGACGGGCTTTCCGTCGCTCCAGTGCCGGTCGCCGAGGGTGATCGTCACGCTCTTGCTGTCGGCGGCGAACTTCGCGTCGGTGGCCAGCGAGTTGTCCTTGTTCCAGCCGACCTTGCCCGCGGAGCCGTCGTAGGCGACGAGCGGCTCCCACAGGGACTGGGATATGGACGAGTTGTTCGTGTTGAGGTGCGAGGCGGTGCCGACAGGGAGAATCCAGTTCGGCGTGAAGTTCGCGGGCAGCGCGTAGTTGATGGTGTCCGAGGACGACGAGCCGGACGACGAGGTTCCGCCGCCGGAACACCCGGTGAGCAGCGCGCCGGTGGTGACGGCGGCACCCGCGACCAGGGCCCAGCGGCGACCGGCCGCCATGCGAGCAAGGGACATGACTCTCCTCAGGTGAAAGGACCCGCATTCGTCCCGGCAGTCCGGGCCGGCGCCGCGGGGTCGGCGCTGTACGGCGACAGTCAACGACGGACCGGCCGAACAAACAAACAAGAATTAGTAAAAAGTAAGTTACTGCGATCCCGAAGAAAGCCGTATCCGGCCACGGAGGCGTGAAATATGGGCGACTCTGTGCCGTTTTGCTCCGCTTCTTCTTCATCCAACAGCTCGTCAACTTTCTCCAGGGAGCTGTCATCCGCGCACGGCGCGGGCGTACTGTCTCCGTCACACCCACCATTGCGGAAGTTACTTCGTACATGACTGAAATAAGTGCACGGGACCGCAGGGCCGGCAAGGGCGTGTCCGCGAAGGGCGCAGCGGCCAAGGGCGCGCCCACGCTCGCGGCGCGGGTCATCGAACTCGTCGCCTCGGGCCAGGCCTCGTCCCGCGCCGAACTCGCCGGGCTGCTCGGCGCGGCTCCCTCCACCATCTCCCTCACCGTGGCCCAGCTCGTCGAGCGGGGACTTGTCGCGGAGGAGGGCACCCAGTCCTCCACCGGCGGCCGTCCCCGCAAGGTGCTGCGCGTGGGCGGCCACGACGAGTACGCGGTCGCCGCCGACGTCGGTGGCAGGCACGCCAGGATCGGTGTCGTGCTCCCCGGCGGGGGGCTGCGCGAGGTCGCGGGCGTCCCGTTCGAGATCGACGACGGCCCCGAGGCCGCGCTGCCGCGGCTCGCCGAGCACCTGGAGGCGCTCGCGGCGGCGCGCGGCCGTGACCGGCTGCGGGGTGTCGGCCTCTCCCTGCCAGGCCCGGTGGACGCCGCGGCGGGAGCCGTCGTCCTGCCCTCGCGGATGCCGGGCTGGAACCGCTTCCCCGTGGCCGACTGGCTGGAGGAGCGCTTCGGGGTCACCGCCGTCGTCGACAACGACGCCAACTGCATGGCCGTCGGCGAACAAAGTGTCAGGCCCGCCGAACACCGCCAGTCGATCATGGTGAAGATCGGCTCGGCGATCGGTGCCGGGGTCATCGCCGACGGGCGCCTCTACCGGGGCGCCACCGGCGCCGCCGGCGACATCACGCACATCCGCGTCGACGCGGGCGGCGCCGACGTCCCCTGCTCCTGCGGCAACACCGGCTGCCTGGAGACGGTCGCTTCGGGGGCGGCGCTCGTACGCATCCTGCGCGAGCGCGGGGTCGACGTCGCGAGCACCGAGGACGTCGTACGGCTCGCGGGCGACGCCGACCCCGAGGCGACCCGCGCGGTCCGCAGGGCCGGGGACCACCTCGGGCAGGTCCTCGCCGCCAACGTCAACTTCTTCAACCCGGACGCCGTCTACCTCGGCGGCATCCTCTCCACCCTCGAACCCTTCGTCGCCGCCGTGCGCGGGCAGCTCTACGAGAGCTGCCACCCGCTCGTCACGGAACACCTCACCATCGAGCGGGCCTCGCTCGGCGCGGACGCCGGCCTCGTCGGCGCCGGGCTCTTCGCGCTCCAGCGCGCGCTGGCCCGCGCGCTCGGCGAGGCGGGCGGCATCGCCTCCCTTCCCGTACCGGCGCTGCCGTCACCCGCCAGGGGCTGACGCCCCGCACGCCCTCATCAGGGGGCGCGGGCTCCGGCCGGAGCAAGCGCCCGGATGGAGCCCGCACCCGCACCCGCACCCGCACCCGCACCCGCACATACGACCCCGTACGAGGAGCCATGTCCGACACCAGCACAACCCGGAACAGCACAGCCCGGACCGGCGCGGCCCGCACCGGCGCGGCCCGCACCGCCGTCGACCGCCCCGTCATCGCCGTCGCCGGGCTCGGCATCGAGTCCTCCACCTTCTCGCCCGCCCGTACCGAGGCCGCCGCCTTCCACCCCGCGCGCGGCGCCGCGATATTCGACCGGTACCCCTTCCTCGCCCCCGGCGCGCCCCTGCGCGAGGCCGCCGAGTGGCACGGTGCCCTGGTCGGCAAGTCGCTCCCCGGCGGGACCGTGACGGCCGCCGCCTGGCAGGCGCTCACCGACGAACTCATCGAGCGGCTCGCCGCGCTGCCGCGACTGGACGGTCTCTGGTACGACATCCACGGGGCGATGACCGTCGAGGGCATCGACGACGCCGAGGCGGTCCTCCTGGAGCGCATCCGCGCCACCGTGGGCCCCGATGTGATCGTCTCGACCTCGATGGACCTGCACGGCAACGTCTCGCGCGCGCTCGTCCACCGCAGCGACCTCATCACGTGCTACCGGATGGCACCGCACGAGGACCACATGGAGACCAAGGAGCGCGCGGTACGCAATCTGGTCGATCTCCTGACGACGGGCGCGCCCCGCCCCGTCAAGGCGTGGGTTCCCGTGCCCGTGCTCCTCGCGGGCGAGCAGACGTCGACGCGTATCGAGCCCGCGAAGAGCGTGTACGCGGCGGTCGACGAGGTCGAGGCGGCCGACGGCGTGACCGACGCGGCGATCTGGGTCGGCTACGCCTGGGCCGACGAACCCCGCAACCGCGCCGTCGTGGTCGTCACGGGCGAGGACACCGAGGCGGTCGCGCGCGGGGCCGAGCGCCTCGCCCGGGGGTTCTGGGACGCGCGCGGCGACTTCGACTTCGTCGCGCCGACCGGGACGTACGACGAACTCCTCGACGAGGCCCTCGCCTCCGAGCGGAAGCCGTACTTCATCAGCGACACCGGCGACAACCCCACGGCGGGCGGCGCGGGCGACGTCACGTGGGGCCTCACGCGGCTCCTGGAACGGCCCGAGTTCCAGAAGGAGGACGGGCCGACCGTCCTCTACGCCTCCGTCCCCGGCCCCGAGGCGGTCGCCACCGCCGTCGCCGCCGGGGTCGGCGCGACCGTCACCGTCACGGCGGGTGCCGCCGTCGACGACCGGCACGCGGGCCCCGTGACGCTCACCGGGGTCGTCCACGCCGTCCGGCACGGCGACCGCGACGCCGAGACGGAGGTCGTCATCCGGGTCGGCAGCGTGTACGCGATCCTCACGAAGCTCCGCAAGCCGTACCACCACGAGCACGACTTCACCGAGCTGTCGCTCGACCCCCGCTCCGCCGACATCGTGATCGTCAAGATCGGCTATCTGGAGCCGGAGCTGTTCGACATGTCGAACGACTGGAAGATGGCGCTCACGCCCGGCGGCGTCGACCAGGACCTCGTCCGGCTCGGCCACCACCGCATCAGCCGCCCGATGTTCCCCTTCGACCGCGACATGGCCGACCCCGACCTGACCGCCCGCATCATCCCGGCCTCCGACCGGGCGCTCACGGGGAACGAGGAGTGAACGGCGAAGGGGCGTCCCGTCCCGCGCTGGAGATCGCGGTCACCTCGGCGGCCGGTGCCCGCGTCGCCCGCGAGCACGGCGCCGACCGCGTCGAGCTGTGCACCGGCCTGGAACTGGGCGGGCTGACACCCTCGGCCGCGCTCGTCGAGTCCGTCGCCGACGCGGGGCCACCGGTGCAGGTCCTGGTGCGCTGCCGCCCCGGGGACTTCGTCCACGACGCCGAGGAGATCGCCCTCATGGCCGCCGAGGTGCGGTCGGTGATCGCCTCGGGGGCGCGGGGCGTGGTGATCGGCGCGCTCACGGCGCAGGGCACGCTCGACGTCAGCGCCGTCGCGCGGCTCCGCGACGCGGCCCACGAGGCCGACCCCACCGCCGAGGTGACGCTGCACCGTGCGATCGACGTATCGGCCGACCCGGTCGCGACGGCCGCGCTGCTCCCTGCACTCGGCCTCACCCGGGTCCTCACATCGGGCGGCGCACCGGCCGCGGGGCAGGGCCTGGACCGGCTCGCGGCGATGGCCTCCGCGGCGCCGGGCGTGCAGGTCATGGCGGGTGGCGGGGTACGCCCCGACGACATCCCCGCCCTGGCAGCGACGGGCATCGCCGCCGTCCATCTCTCGGCGAAGCGCCGCGCCCCGGTCCGCGGCTCCGCCGCCTGGGTCCCCCTCGGCGCCTCCAGCGCCTCGGCGGAGCAGGACACGCACTTCGTCACGGACGCGGAGGTGGTGGCGGAGGCACGGCGGGCGCTCGACACGGTCGCGGAGGCGCGGCGAGCCCCCGGCACAGGGGCGGAGGCGACCGCCTGACGGCGGGACAGCCCCCGTGAAATGCCTTGGTGCTCCGCGCACGTCGCCCCTTAGCCTGCCGCCATGTGCTTCTGGGCCGAGGTCAGCTACAAGCAGCATCACGTGTGCGTGCACTGCCGCCTGAGCTTCAAGCGGCACGTCACGCGGCGGGTCCGGCCCTGCCCCGGCTGCGGGGCGGGGCTGGTGTGCGCGGGCCACGACTTCGCGCCGCCGCCCCGGCGCGACCGGCGCGCGTGGTCCGTCGTGGCCGTCGTGCTCGCCGCGGGGCTCACGTACGAGGGACGCGAGGGCTGCGGGTGCGGCAAGGAGCCCAAGTACCGCCCCCGCACCCGCGCCGCTCTGCGTGCCCGCCGCCGGGTCGCCACGCGCGAGGGGGCACCGCTCGCCCGGGTCCTCTCGCGGCCCGACCCGCTCACGCCGGTGGACGGCGCCTGAGGCTCACCGCGCGGGGGCCCCGGGCGACCACTCCCCGCGCCACTGCTCGGCGCCCCACTCGTGGAACCTCTTCACCTCGGTGAAGCCGAGCCGCTCGGCGAGGCGCATCGAGCGGACGTTGGCCGTCCGCGTCGTCAGCACCACGGGGGCGCCGGGCCGCGTCCGCGCGCACCAGGCGAGCGCGGCCCCGCACGCCTCGGTGGCGTAGCCGTGTCCCCACACCCGCGGCAGGAAGAGATACCCCAGCTCGGTCTCGCCCGTCCCGCGCAGGTCGAGTGTCACCGCGCCTGCCATCTCCCCCGCCACGGCGACCACGAAGAAACCGGGACGCTGTCCCGGCACGTCGGGCACCGCCTCCTCCAGCTCCGCACGCGGCCTGGCCCCGCCCTGGTGGGTGCCCACCTCCTCCGAGGCGAACAGTTCGATGAACGCGGGCCGGTCCCGCGCCTCGGCGGCGCGGAGCACGAGGCGTTCGGTCGCTATCGCGGCGGGTGGCCAGTCGGCGGCGGCAGGTGTGGTCATGGCGGGCAGGCTACCGGCGCCCGTGCACGCTGTGGGGCGGGATCACCTGGCCGCCCGCGCCGCGTTCACGCGCCGCCGCGCTCCTCCCCCAGGCGCTGGCCCAGCCGGATGATCGCCGCCCGTACCGCGTCCGCGTAAGGCCCCGCCACCAGCGCGTCGGCCGCCTCGCGGGCCCTGACGAGGTGGGCGCGGGCCTCGCTGGTCCTGCCGATGCGGGCGTAGTCGGAGGCGAGGGCGAGACGGAGGCGGGGCAGCAGGGAGCGGCTGCCGGAGCCCGCGGCGCGCAGGGCGACGAGGCCCCAGTCGATGCGGCGGGCCGGCTCGTCCTCGGCCTCGGCGAGGTAGTGGGCGAGGGCGCAGCGGTGCGGGTCCTGGCCCCGCGGCAGCTCCTCCCACAGGGCGAGGAGGCGCGCGCGGGCCTCGGCCCTGTCCCCCGCGTGCAGCAGCAGCGCGGCCTGGCCGATCCGCGTCGCGACGTCGTGGTCCCTCGTGTCCTCGCGCTGTCCCCGCACCGGCCGCCTCCGCTCGCCGCCCGCACCGTCGCCGGGCGGACGGCGGTACGGGCACGCTAACGGCAGCCCGGGCCCCCGCGGCTCAGGCGGGGCTCAGCCCAGGTCGGGGATACGCCAGTCGATCGCCTTGTGACCCTGTGCGGCGAGCGCCTCGTCGATCTGCGTGAAGGGGCGCGAGCCGAAGAACTTCTTCGCCGAGAGCGGCGAGGGGTGCGCGCCCTTGACGACGACGTGCCGCTCGGTGTCGATGAGGGGCAGTTTCTTCTGCGCGTACGCGCCCCACAGGACGAAGACGGCCGGGTCCCTGCGGGCCGAGACGGCGCGGATGACGGCGTCGGTGAACCGTTCCCAGCCCTTGTTCTTGTGCGAGTTCGCCTCGCCCTCGCGGACGGTGAGCACCGCGTTGAGCAACAGGACGCCCTGCTCGGCCCACGGCATGAGGTAGCCGTTGTCGGGGATCGGGGTGCCCAGCTCGGCGTGCATCTCCTTGTAGATGTTGCGCAGGGACGGCGGGACGCGCACGCCCGGCCGGACGGAGAAGCACAGGCCGTGGCCCTGGCCCGCTCCGTGGTACGGGTCCTGGCCGAGGACGAGGACCTTGACGTCCTCGAAGGGGGTCGCTTCCAGCGCGGCGAAGACCTGCTCCTGCGGCGGGTAGACCGGGCCCGCCGCGCGTTCGGCCGCGACGAAGGCCATCAGCTCGGCGAAGTAGGGCTGCTCCAGCTCCTCGCCGAGTACGCCGCTCCAGGACGCGGGAAGCGGGGCGGCAGGGGTCACGGTCACGTCAACAACCTCCGGGTGTGCGCTCGGTACGTCACCGAACCTACCGGGAGCCACCGACAATGCCGCCGCCGCGCCCGCCCGGCGGCCACACGGGAACGCCACCGTCCGCCCTGCGCACGCGGCCGCCCCGGCGCACGGAGTTCCCCACGCACGCCCGGCGCGCCCGCCCCCGTACGCCCCGCGTACGAGGACGGGCGCGCCGGGCGGCGGGCCGTGCGGTCCACTCCGGCCGCCGCTGCCGGGACCGGGCGCTCAGCCCACGCCCGCGTTGAGGAAGATGCCGCCGTCCAGGACGAGGGTCTGCCCGGTGATCCAGCCGGAGCGGTCCGAGGTGAGGAACTCGGCCGCGCCGCCGATGTCCTCGGGGACGCCGAGGCGGCCGAGCGGGTACGAGGCGGCGACCTCGGCCTCGCGGCCCTCGTACAGGGCCTCGGCGAACTTCGTCTTGACGACGGCGGGGGCGAGCGCGTTGACGCGCACGACGGGCGCGAACTCGTGCGCGAGCTGGAGGGTGAGGTTGACCATCGCGGCCTTGCTCATCCCGTACGCGCCGATGAAGGGCGAGGCGGAGATCCCGGCGAGCGAGGCGATGTTGACGATCGTGCCGCCGTGCTCCCTCTGCCACGCCTTCCACGTCTGCTGCGCGAAGCCGAGCGCGGAGAGCACGTTCGTCTCGTACACCTTGCGGGCCACGTTGAGGTCGAGTTCGGCGATCGGGCCGAAGACCGGGTTGGTGCCCGCGTTGTTGACGAGGTGGTCGACGCGGCCGAATGCCTCCATCGTCGCGGCGACGGCGGCGGCCTGGTGGGCCTCGTCGTGCGCCTTGCCCGCCACGCCGATGACGCGGTCGGGGCCGAGGCGCTCGACAGCCTCCTTGAGTGCCTCCTCGCCCCGCCCGGTGACGCACACGCGGTCGCCGCGTGCCACGAGGGCTTCCGCGATGCCGTAGCCGATGCCCCTGCTGGCCCCGGTGACGAGGGCGACCTCTCCGGTGTCGGGCCGCTGCTGCTCAGTCATCTGGTGCTGTCCTTCCGGGTGTTCAGTTGAGCGGGCCGCCGGCCACGTACAGGACCTGGCCCGAGACGAAACCGGCCGCGTCGGCGGTGAAGAAGGCGATGGCGTTGGCGATGTCCTCGGGGTACCCGACGCGCTGAACCGGGATCTGCGAGGCCGCGGCCTTCTGGAAGTCCTCGAAGTCCATGCCGACGCGCTCGGCGGTCGCCGCCGTCATGTCGGTCGCGATGAAGCCGGGGGCCACGGCGTTCGCGGTGACGCCGAACTTGCCCAGCTCGATGGCGAGGGTCTTCGTGAAGCCCTGCATCCCGGCCTTGGCCGCGGAGTAGTTGACCTGGCCCCTGTTGCCGAGCGCGGAGGAGCTGGAGAGGTTGACGATGCGGCCGAACGTGGCGTCGACCATGTGCTTCTGGACGGCGCGGGCCATGAGGAAGGCGCCGCGCAGGTGGACGCCGAGGACCGTGTCCCAGTCGCTCACGCTCATCTTGAAGAGCAGGTTGTCGCGGAGCACGCCCGCGTTGTTGACGAGGATCGTCGGGGCGCCCAGCTCCGCGGCGACCCGCGCGACGGCGGCCTCGACCTGCGCCTCGTCGGAGACGTCGGCGCCGACAGCGAGGGCCCTGCCGCCCGCGGCGGTGATCTTCTCGACGGTGTCCTCGCAGGCCGCCTCGTCGAGGTCGACGACGGCGACGGCACGGCCCTCATCGGCGAGGCGGATCGCGGTGGCGGCGCCGATTCCGCGCGCCGCACCGGTGACGACGGCTACGCGCTGCTCGGTGGTGGACATGTGGTGTTCTCCTCGTCCCTGGGGAAGCCTCGACGCCCGGTACGGAGGGCCGCGTGGGCGCTCGCGCGGCGGGCTCCTCACACTACCGCGCGCGAATGAGCGACCGCTTAGTACCTTGGGTGGAAGTGACGCTAGAAGGCGTGGCACCGGGTGTCAACGGCCCGGGCGCGCGGCCGCGTGTGATCCCTCTCGCGCGAGAACGCGCCGGACCGAGCGCCCCCCGGGGGGGGCGGGCGGCCGTACGAGACCCGCCCCCGGCGCCATGCCCCCTCAGGGACACGGCCCCCTCAGGGAACGAGCCGCTCCAGCAAGCGGTCCAGTTCCGCCCCGGGCGCCCGCGTCAGCCCGGTGTGCACGGGCCCGGGCTGGAGGAGGGCCGAGCGGGGTGCCACGAGCCAGCGGAAGCGGCGGCCCGCGTCGTCGCCCGCCGCGGCCCCGGCCGCGCTCCCACCGCCGCACACCGCTTCGACCGCGCGCAGCAGCGCGGCGGCACCCTCGGCGTCGGCACCGGGGTCGATGCCGCGCAGGCGCGCCCCGTCGAGGCGGGTGCGGGCGGCGACGAAGCCGGTGGCGCGCTGGTAGACGACGACGCCCGCGTTCACGTACTCGCCGCGGTCGACGCGCGGGACGAGGCGCAGCGCCGCGTACTCGAAGACCTGTGGCGTCCCGGTGCCGGGCGCGGGCGGTACGGGTACGGGGGCGCCGTCGTCGGGCAGCCGCCAGCCCGAGACGGGGACGGGCGGCGCGGGGGGCGCGTCGGGCAGGTCCACGCGGCCGGACAGACCGTCCGCGCGACGCAGCAGCGCGTCCACGTACGCGTGGCGCACCGCGTCGGGCGAGTCGAATCCGCGCTCGCCTTCGAGCCACACGTCGGGGACCTCGGCGAGGATGCCCGAGAGCAGCTCCTCGGTGACGAGGGGGGCCAACTCCGCGTCGGCGGCGGCGAGATCGGGCGCGAAGGGGGCGAGGACGTGGTCGCGCGCGTCGTAGCGGCGCAGCGCGGACGCCGCCGCCGCGGGCCAGTTGTGCTGCCAGATCATCGTGGCGCCGTGGTCGATGAGCCACACCGCACCCGCGTGGACAAGGAGGTTGGGATTGCGCCAGGAGCGGTCCACGTTGCCGACGAGCGCGTCGAACCACAGCACGCGCCCGGCCTCGCGCGGCTCCACGGCGTACGCGAGCGGGTCGAAGCCGAGCGCGCCCGCCAGGTACCCCATCCCGAGATTGAGCCCCCCGCTGTTCTTGAGCAGCCCCTGCACCTGTTCGTCGGGCTCTCCCAGACCGACGACCGGATCGAGGTCGAGCGCGCGGAGCGGCGGCACGCGCAGCCCGAGCCGCGCGGCGAGCAGACCGCAGACGGTCTCGGCCACGAGCGTCTTGCGCCCCTGCCCCGCCCCGCTGAACTTCAGCACGTACAGCTCCCCGTCGGCGGCCTCGACGAGCCCGGGCAGGGAGCCGCCTTCGCGCAGCGGGGTCAGGTATCGGGTCACGGGGGCTTCGATGAGCATGAGGTGCAGGTTAGCGGCAGGGACACGGGTCCCCCTCGTCCGACAATCATTCCCTCCGCACGGCCACGTCCGCACCCTCTGCCCCATGCGCTCCCTCTCCGCCGCCGCAGACCCCACCGGCCTCGACCGGGCCCTCGCCTCCCCCTGCGACGGGCCCGTCCCGCCGTTCGCGCCGGGGAAGATCCGCGAGGAGGCGGACGCGCGTCGCTTCCGCCCCGAGTGGGTCCGCCTCGCCGAGGCCGAGGAGGCGCGCGTGCTCGCCCGAGCGCTGTGGTGGGGCCGCCCCGGCAGTGAGCGCCCGACCGCGCTCGACTGCCTCCAGGTCCTGCCCTCGGTCGCCGCCCCTGCCGCCGTCGCCGCTGACCTCCCAGCGGCCGGGCACGCGGTCTTCGGCACCCGCGCGCGGTACCACGTCTCGCTCCCGACGGGCTGGGAGGGCGATCCCGTACTCAGGGCCGCCGTGGACCTGCGCCGCACGGCGGGTGCGCGCGCGGGCCCGAGCCGTGAGATCCAGCGCCTGCGCGACAAGTGGACCCCCAGGCGGGAGTGCCGGGGCGAGCGGTCGGCTGCGGTCCGGGGACGGCACGGACGAGGAGTTCCTTGAGGCGTTCGTACGGGTCTCCGAAGGCAGCCTCGATCTCGCGACCCAGGAGGAGCTGCGCACCATGACCCCGCGTGAACTCGCCCAGGAGGAACCGGAGTTCTCTCTCGGCTGCCCCGGCGAGCGCTCCTGGTGGCGGCGCGCCGGGCTGCCCGGGGGCGGCCTCGCCGGTCTCGCGGTGCCCTCGGCGACCCCGTACCACCGCAACGTCGGCTGCCTGGGCGTCGTGCCTCAGCTGCGCGGCAAGGGCCTGATCGACGAGATCCTGGGCGAGATCACCCGCGTCCACGCGGCCGCGGGCGCCGAACGGAACACCACGACGACGGCCACGACCCACACCCCGATGGCCGCCGCCTTCGACCGCGCGGGCTACGAAGTGACCGAGATCCGGCTCGTCCTGGAGAACACGGACGCGGACGCGGACGCGGACACCGATGCGGGCCCAGACACCGATGCGGGCCCAGACACGCACGCGAAGACGACCACGGCCACGGCCACGGCCACGGCCACGGGCTGAGGTCACGTCGGCCCGGGAGGCAATGGGGCCGCCCCCGGATTCACCTGACAGCCGCGCCACCCGTGTGCCTAAAGTGCCCCATGACTCCCACCCCTCCCCTCCAGGCACAACTGCGCGATTTTCCCGAGCAATTCGCCCGTTCCGCCCGCTTTTCCCGGGGCCGCCCGCACGCCTTCACCGTCTCGGACGACGGCCGTCGCGTCCTCTTCCTGCGCTCCGTTTCGGGCACGGACGCGGCGCTGCGGCTGTGGTCGTACGAGACCGGGGCGGCGGCCGAGCGGCCGCTCACCGAGCCGGGGATCACCGCGTACACCGCCGACGCGCGGGCGCGGCACGTCGTCGTCTCGTTCCCCGGCGGGACCCTCGCCGCGCTCGACACGCGGGTGCCCGGCGTGCCGCGTCCCCTGCCGGGGATACGCGAGGCGCGGGCGCCGCGCCTCGCGCCCGACGGCGAACACCTCGCCTTCGTGCGGGACGGCGCGCCGCACGTCGTGCGGTGGCCCGGCCGCGAGGGCGCGGTGCTGTGTCTCATCGCGCCGGAGGGCCCCGACGTCGCGTACGGGCTGCCCGACGTCGTGACACGCGGGGAGATCGGGCGCGAGGAGGGGTACTGGTGGGCGCCCGACGGCTCGGCGCTGCTCGTCGCCCGTACCGACGAGAGCGCGGTCGCGCGCCGCTGGCTCGGCGACCCCGCGCGCCCCGAGCGGCCCCCGCGTGTGCTGCGCTACCCGGCGGCGGGCACGGCGAACGCGGTCACGAGCCTGCACGTGGTCGCGGCGGACGGCAGCGGGGTACGGGCCGTGGCGCTCCCGGAGCGTGCGGGCGCCGGACACCCCGGAGCCCCGTGGCAGGCGGCGGAGTTCACCTACCTCACGGCGGCGGGCTGGGACGCGCACGGGCCCTGGGCGAGCGTGCAGACCCGCGACCAGCGCTCGGTGCGCACTCTCGCGATCGATCCGGCGGACGGCTCCGCGTGCCCGCTCGCCGAGGAGCACGACCCGTACTGGGTGGCGCTGCTTCCCGGCGCGCCGGTGCGCACGGGGGCGGGTGTCCTCGTCCTGCCGCACGTCCTCGCCGACGGTACGCGCGGTCTCGCCGCCGGTGCGGCGACGACGCCGGAGGGCCTTCAGGTGCGCGAGGTGCTGGGAGTGCGCGGCGAGGAGGTGGTGCTGCGCGCGGGGACGGACCCGACCGAGGTCCACGTGTGGTCGTGGACGCCGGGGGGCGCGCCCGTGTGCCTGAGCGGCCCAGGGCCGGGCGTGTACGAGGGCGCGGTGGGCGGGCCGACGCTGGTGCTCGACGGGCTCGGCCCCGAGGGCCGTACGGTACGGGTCACGAGCGAGGCGGACAGCGAGGCGGACAGCGAGGCGGCCGGGGCGCCGCGGGTGGCGCGCCCCCGTACCGCCGTTCTCCCTTCCCTTGAGGAGACCCCCCTCGTCCTCCCCCGCCCCCGCCACCTCCGCCTGGGCGCCCGCGCGCTGCGCGGCACGCTGTTCCTGCCCTCCCGGCACGCGCCGGGCACCCGGCTGCCCGTGCTCCTGAGCCCGTACGGGGGCTACGGACTGGGGCTCGTGGTGCGGGCCCGTACGTGGTGGGCTGCGGTCGCGCAATGGTTCGCCGAGCACGGTTTCGCCGTGCTGATCACGGACGGGCGCGGTACGCCCGGGCGCGGCGCGCCGTGGGAGTACGCGATCCACGGGGACCGGCTCACGGCTCCGCTCGCCGACCAGGTGGACGCCCTGCGCGCGGCGGCCGAGGCGTGCCCCGACCTGGACCTGGGCCGGGTGGGTATCCGGGGCTGGTCCTACGGCGGGTACCTCGCCGCGGGGGCGGTGCTGCGGCACCCGGAGACCTTCCACGCGGCCGTCGCGGGTGCGGCACCGGCCGACCGGGCCCTTTACAACACGCACTGGGAGGAGCGTTTCCTCGGTGATCCCGCGGTGCTGCCCGAGGGGTACCGGGCCTCCTCGCTCCTCGACGACGCGCCGCGCCTGCGCCGCCCGCTGCTGCTCGTGCACGGCCTCGCCGACGAGAACGTGAGCGCGGCCCACATGCTGCGCCTCTCGGCGGCGCTGCTCGCCGCGGGCCGTCCGCACGAGGTGCTGCCGCTGCCGGGGGCGGGGCACGGCGTGGTGGGCACGCCGGTCGCCGCCGCGCTGCTGCGGCACGAGGTGAGGTGGCTCGGCAGGGCGCTCGGGGTGCGGACGCGCGAGTGACAGAGGGCCGGTGAGCGAGCGGCGGGGGTGCCGGTCGGCCCCGGCCGCACGGCGGAGCGCGCGGGGCGGACAATAGGGGCGGCGCGCCGCGCGCCCCGCCCGTACTCTTGTCGCCTCGCGCGTCCTCGTGCCCCGGAAGGGAATCCGACATGACCGTGCTCCACCCCTCAGGCTCCGGCGCCTCGCGCCGCACCTTCGTCGCCGCCGCGGGGGCGAGCGGTCTCGCCGCGCTCCTCGCCGCGTGCGGCGGCTCCTCGTCGGGTTCCAAGGGCTCGTCGGGGGCCGCGGCCGGCGGCCACGGCACGACGCTCGGCAGCACGGCGGACATCCCGGAGGGCGGCGGCAAGATCTTCCCGGACGCCAAGGTCGTGGTGACCCAGCCGGCGAAGGGCGAGTTCAAGGCGTTCACGAGCGTGTGCACGCACGCGGGCTGCCCGGTCGCCGGGGTCTCGGGCGGCACGATCAACTGCGCGTGCCACGGCAGCAAGTTCTCCATCGAGGACGGCTCCGTGAAGCACCCCCCGGCGACCTCGCCGCTGCAGGAGCTGAAGCTCCAGGTCACGGGCGGGACGATCACGCTGGCCTGACGGCCGCGCGGGAAGGCGCGGTACGGGTGCGGAGGCGCCCACGTAGGCCCTCCGCTCCTCCTCAGACGTACGTCCTGGGCTCGCCCGCCCCGCCCCCTACCGCCCGCGCGAGCGCGTCGGCGAGCGCGTCGAGCGCGGGCGCGTCGAGTCCTGAGACCGTGACACGGACGCCGGGACCCGAGGCGAGGCGGAAGCGGGCGCCGGGCGCGGCGGCCCAGCCCTCGGTGAGCAGGCGGGCGACGGCGGCGGTCTCGTCGGGGACGGGGACCCACACGTTCATGCCGCTGCGGCCGCGGGCGGGCACGCCGTGCGCCGCGAGCCGCCCGATGACGGCGGCGCGCCGCGCGTCGTAGGCGGCGGCGACACGTACGGGGTCGACGGCGCCCGTACGCCACAGGTGGGCCAGGGCGCGCTGGCTCACGTGACTCACCCAGCCGGGGCCGAGCCGCTGCCTGCCGCGCAGGCGGTCGAGCGTCACCTCGTCCCCGGTGAGCACGGCGATCCGCAGGTCGGGACCGTACGCCTTGGCCGCCGAGCGGACGAAGGCCCAGTGCCGCGTCGTGCCCGCGAGCGGTACGGGGGCGCCCGCGACGATGCCGTGCCCGTGGTCGTCCTCGACGAGCAGCGTTTCGGGGTGCGCGGCCAGCGACCGCCGCAGCACGGCGGCGCGTTCGGCGGTGAGCACCGCGCCCGTCGGGTTCTGGGCGCGCTCGGTGACGACGAGGGCGCGGGCCCCCGCGGCGAGCGCGCGGGCCACGTCGGCGGGCACGGGGCCGTCCTCGTCGACGGCGACAGGGACCGCGTGCAGCCCGAGCGCGGGCACGAGGTCGAGGAGGCTGCCCCAGCCCGGGTCCTCGACGGCGACCGCGTCACCGGGGCGCAGGTGGGCGCCGAGGACGCGTTCGATCGCGTCGAGCGAACCCGAGGTGACGGCGAGCGGGCCGTCCGGCACCCCGTCCGCCGTGAAGGAGGCGCGAGCGAGCGAGGCGAGCGAGGGGTCGAGGGGGGCGTGCCCGTAGAGGACAGGGCCCGCGTCGGCCGCGGCGGCCGCCTCGGCGAAGGCGGGCGCGAGCGCGGGCAGGAGCGCGGGGTCGGGGTTGCCCGACGCGACGTCGCGGGCGCCGGGCGGCACGGCGATCCTCGCGGCGTCGCGCGAGGTCGTCACCGGGCGCGCCCGCACCCGGCTCCCGCGCCGCCCGGCCGTCTCGATGACCCCGCGCTCGCGCAGCGTGCGGTACGCGGCGGCGACCGTGTTCGGGTTCACGCCGAGGTCCGCGGCCAGCTCACGCATCGGCGGCAGCACATCGCCAGGCCCCAACTCCCCCCGTCCAACGGCTTGTTCCACGTCAGCGGCGATATCGGCGGCACGCCGCCCGGAAATCCGATACTCTCCTAGCACAAACAACATTTTGCACTAGTGCAATCGAGGACGCAAGTCGTCCCCGCGGACCGTCCCACCGCACACCGTGCGTTCGCAGCGAGGAGAGACCCGCATGACCACCGAGCCCGCCGAGTCCACCGAGCCCTACGGCCCCACACCCCGCACGAAGCCCACCCGCGCCCCGGAGCGGGCCCGCTACGACCGGCCGACGGTGCACGCGATACTCGACAGCGCCTCCCTCTGCCACCTCGGCTACGTCCGCGAGGGCGCGCCCGTCGTGCTGCCGACGCTCTTCGCGCGGCGCGGCGAGACGCTGTACGTGCACGGCTCGACCGGTTCGCGCCCGCTGCGCGACGCGCGGCAGGACCCCGGCATCGCCGTGTGCCTCACGGTGACCCACGTCGACGGCCTCGTCCTCGCCCGCTCCGCCTTCCACCACTCGATCAACTACCGTTCCGTGGTGGTGCAGGGCATCGCCCGGCAGGTGACGGACGAGGCCGAGAAGCGCACGGCGCTCGACGCGATCGTGGACCAGGTGGTCGCGGGGCGCGCCGCCGACTCCCGCCCCGCGAACGCCAAGGAACTCGCCGCGACGGCCGTCCTGCGCGTCGACCTCGCCGAGGTCTCCGCCAAGCTCCGCACCGGGGGCCCCAACGACGAGCCCGAGGACCTCGCCCTCCCGTACTGGTCCGGCGTCGTCCCCGTCCGGCGGGCGTACGGCACCCCGGAACCGGCGGCGGACCTGGACCCGTCGGTCCCGCTCCCGGAGTACCTGAGCGACTGAGGCGGTACGAGAGCGGGGGCGGGCGACCGGCCGGGGCGGGCGACCGGCCGGGGCGGGCGACCGGCCGGGGCACCGCCCTTTCGGCGCGGAAGGCCGCCGCGGTCGGGGCTCTCTTTCGGCGCGGAAGGCCGTCCCCGCCCCGTACCCGTACCCCTACTCCTCCTCCCCCGCCCTCCGTTCCTGGGCCGCCAGTCCCGCCACCGCCGCGAGCAGCAGGGCCACGCCCAGCATCGTCGCGCCCGTGAGGCGTTCGCCGAGCAGGAGGACCGCGATGACCGCCGCGCTCACCGGTTCGAGCAGCATGATCACGGCGACCGTCGCCGCGCGGACCACCGCCGCCCCGGCGAAGTAGAGGACGTACGCGAGAGCGCTCGGCACCCCGGCGAGGTAGCCGAGGAGCAGGAGCGTGATGCCGAGGTCCGCGCCGCTCCCCGGCAACGCGCCCTCGGCGAGGGCGAAGGGCAGCAGGACGAGCGCCCCGACGCCGAAGGACCACGCCGTCGTCGTCACGGCGTCGCGCCCGCCGCCCGCGCGCGCCGCCCCGCGCGTGACAAGGGTCAGCACGGCGTACGAGATCCCCGAGGCCAGCGCCCACAGCACCCCCGCGGGCCGTACCGTCGCCCCTCCCCCGCCGAGCACGAGCACGGCGAGCCCCGCGAGCGCGGCCGCGACGGCCAGTACTCCGCCCGCGCCGAGGCGTTCGCCGAAGCCGAGCCGGGCCCCGAGCGCGATGAGGACGGGCCCGCAGCCGAGCGCGACGACGGTCGCGACCGCCAGACCGGTGTCGCGCACGGCGAGGAAGTACGTGGACTGGAAAGCGGCGAGCACGAGCCCCTGCACAAGGGTCCGCGCGAGCCCGCCCCGTACCGGAGCGGCGGGCCGGGGGACGGCGGGCCGCAGGGCGCGGGCGGCGAGGAGGAGCGCGAGCCCGCCGACGTACCGCCAGAAGGAGAGGGCGAGCGGGCCGAGCCCGGAGGAGCGGTAGAGGAGGGCTGCGGCGGCACCGGCGGTGCCCCAGGCGAGCCCGGCGACGACGAGAGAGAGCAGGCCGCGCCCCACGGGGCGGCCGGAAACGGCGTACGACACGAGAAAGGTTCTCCGCGAGAAGTCAGAGGACGCCGGGGCGCCGGGGCGGCGCGGCCGGGACTTCCGCGGGCAGCACGAGGAACGCCCACGCCCCACGTCGTACGGGGGCGGAACGGCCGACGGCCTCAGCCCGCGCTCAGCGGGCGGGAGGCGGGAGAACGAGCGCTCGCGCGTACACGGGGATCACCCTAGGGGATGTCCCGCCGTACCGGCCGGGACCGTGGGGGGCGCATCCGGGGCACGGTTCGCGGCCTCGCCCCACCGCACGGCGTCGGCCCGCCCGCGAGGCCGTCGAGCGGCTCCGCGCCCACGGCGACGTACGGCGGAGCGTCAGCGCGCGTCCGGGACTTCCTCCCGTGTCTCCAGAGGAACCGCGCCGCCCTCGGCGACCGTGCGGGCCCCGCCCGCCCCCGCCGGGGTCGCCGTCTGCGCGACGAACGCGCCGACCAGGACCACGAATCCGCCCACGAGCTGGGGCGGCGAGAGGTGTTCGCCGAGCAGCACCCACGCGAGCACGGTCGCCACGACCGCCTCCAGGCACGCCACGACCACCGCGACCTGCGGCGAGAGACTGCGCACCGAGACGACCCCGGTGGCATAGGCGACGACGGTCGCGAGAAGCACGATCCAGGCGAGCAGCAGGAACGCGGCGACCGGCGTCCCGTCCATCTCGGCGCGCCCGCCGAGCACGCCCCAGTCCATGCCCCACGGCCGCGCCACGAACGTGAGGACGACGGCGCCGACGAGCAGCCCGTAGGCGATGACCCCGAGCGGCGCGGGCGGAGTCCGCTCCGGCTCCGCCGACTCCGTACCGTGGTCCGAGAGGACGAAGTAGCCGACCTGGCAGCACGCGGCCCCGAGCGCGAGCAGCAGCCCGAGCGCGTCGAAGCGCAGCCCCGCCCAGACCTCCACGACACACGCGAGCCCGCCCACGGCGAGCACGACCCCGACGGCCGCTGCCCGGCTCACGGGCCTGCGCTGCACGAAGCGCACCCAGCCGAGCACGAGCGCGGGCGCCAGGTACTCGACGAGCAGCGCCACACCGACCGGGATGCGCGAGATCGCGGCGAAGTAGCACGCCTGCACCCCCGCGACCGCGAAGAGCCCGTACCCGAGCAGCAGCGCGGGCCGCGCCCGCGGCAGCGCGCGGTGCCGCCACGCGACGGGGAGCAGCACGAGCGCGGCACCGGCGACCCGCAGCCACACCACGTGCAACGGGTCGAGCCCGGCCTCGATGAGCGGTTTCGCCGCGACGCCCGAGCCACCGAAGGCGAGCGCCGACACGAGCGCGAGCCCCAGCCCCACGCCCTTGCGTTCCCGCGTCCCCGTCCCGCCCATCGTCCCGCCCCTCCCGCCCGCGCCCCCTCGGCCCCGGCGAACGGGGCCATCATGACAGGAGCCGTCAGGTGCGTCACCCGCGTTGGTACTGACGGGGTGAAGGGGCCGGGAAGGCGAAGCCGTTCCTACGGTTCACCGTGACGGGCGCGCGGCTCCGCCGCGTCACTGTGACGGGCCCGCAGGTCCGCCACGTCGAGGGGCCGTACGTACTCGTCCCCCTCGCGATACCCCGCCTCGGTCCCGGGCTCGGCCTCCTCGGCGTCCAGCGCGGCAAGGAGCGGCCCGGGTTCCCCGCCCGCGTCCCGCAGGAGCGCGACCGCGCGGCAGTCCTGGTCGGCGGCGAGAGCGGCGAGGAGGTCGACGGGGCGGGGGCCGGCGGCCTCACCGCGGCTCGCGGCGCGCTCGCGGGCCCGCCGCATGGCGAGACTGGCGGCCGGTGACCAGCCCGCGTGGCCGAGCGCGGGCAGGCTTCCCGAGTCCTCGACGGTGCCCTGCCAGCGCAGCCCGTACCCGATGCTGCGCTGGACGAGAAGCCCCAGGAGGCGCGCCAGGTGCGGGCGGAGGACCACGCGGCAGTGCGGGTCCTCCTGGAGGAGGGAGTGGAGCAGGTGTGCGGTGTCGATCTGTTCGTCGCCGTCGCGCACGGCGCGGCGGCGGGCGCCCGAGACGACTCCGGCGAGGGCTCCGCTGAGCCCCGCCGCGGGGTCCGGGGCGGAGTCACGGGGGCCGGGTACCGACGAACTGCAACGCTGCACGTCCTCCACTTCACCACGGCGCGGCGGTCCGGTCATCGGCGGGCGGGACGGTTCTCGCCTCCCGCGCTGGGTGGGGCTTTCGCCCCACTGTCTCCTCCTTGCGGAGGAGATCCTTCCCCCGCCCGGCGGAGAAGGGAACGGCGACGGGCCCCGCACGCTCTCCCGTGTACGGGGCCCGTCGCCGGGTGCGCGCGCGGGGCCCGGGCCCCTGCGCTCAGTCACCGGAGGGGCGCTCGCCCGCGGCGTCGTCCTTGCCTGGGCCCGCGTCCTTGCCCGTGCCCTCCGGGTCCGCCGCCTCCGTGTTCTCGTCCTCGGCGAGGATGAGGTAGAGGCGCTTGCGGGTCTCGTTGAGTACGGCGACGGCGCGGTCGCGCTGCTCCTTGCTGCCGGTCTTCCAGACCTGCCCGAAGGCTTCCATGAGTCCGAAACCGGCCTGGCGGATCTCGCCGAGCGCCTCCCAGTCGACACCCTTGCCGGCCTCCTCCCAGGGGGCGTCCGGCCCGGCGTCGGCGGCGGTACGGCCCTCGTCGGTGAGCGCGAAGAGCTTCTTGCCGCCCTCGCTGCGGCTCACGATGAGGCCCTCGTCCTCCAGGAGCTGGAGGGTCGGGTAGACCGAACCGGGGCTGGGCTTCCAGGCGCCGCCACTGCGTTCGGCGATCTCCTGGATCATCTCGTAGCCGTGCATCGGGCGGTCCTTGAGGAGCGCGAGGATCGAGGCGCGCACGTCACCGCGCCGCGCCCGCCCCCGCCGCCCGCCACCGGGGCCGCCCGGCCCGAAGCCACCGGGACCACCGAAGCCACCGGGACCACCGAAGAAGCCCCCGAAGCCGCCGGGACCACCACGGCCCCCGTGCCCGGGCCCGAACGGCCCGAAGGCGGCCCGCCGCCCCTCGTACTCCCCGCGCCCACGACCGCCACCGTGGTGGCCCCCGCGCCCGCGCCCGTCTCCCATGCCGCGCATCGCGCGCATGTCCTGCATGCCGTTCTCGAAGTCGTGTCCGTAACCACGCATGACACTCACTCCTTCTCTGCGTTTCCTCACGCCACCGACCTTCGGAGACGTATCGCGATCCGTTCGCGATGTCTCAACGATATATCGCAATAGCATCGAAGGCAAGCCCTGAAGAAGAGGGAGGGGTGACCTGTGTCAGTGGGTGTTGATCGATTGCCGGCGAAGGCCGATCGATTGACTTCTGTGTCAGTTAGGGATGACTGCCTGCGGGTTTGTGACAGTGGAGGATGACCGCAGACGGCGACACTCACTCTCTCTGCTCGACGGGTCTGTAGTGTGCGGCAGTGACAAGAAGCGAGCGGCTCGCGGAGCAGTTGGACTGGTACTGGCGCAAGAACCTGCGGCCACGGCTGGAAGGTCTCACCGACGAGGAGTACTTCTGGGAGCCGGTGAGCGGCTGCTGGAGCATCCGCCCACGTGGCACGTCGGCCGCACCGATGTCGGACGGTTCGGGGGAATGGACGCTGGACTACGCGTCCCCCGACCTGGTGCCGGAACCGGCGCCGGTGACCACGATCGCCTGGCGCCTTGGGCACATCATCGTCTCGTGCTTGGCCTATCGGGTCGAGTGGTACTTCGGCGGCCGGGACTTCGAATCCGAGGCGTTCGCCTACGCGGGGACCGCTGACGAGGCGCTGCAACAGCTCGATGAGATGTACGGGCGATGGAACGCGGGGGTCCGCCAGCTCTCGGATGCCGACCTGGAGAACCCGCCCGTGATGGGCCCCGAGCGGTTTCCCATCGAGAACAGGGTCCTGCACGTCAACAGGGAGCTGATCCATCACGGCGCCGAGATTTCCCTGCTGCGCGACCTCTACCGCTGGCAGGACGGAGCCGTACCGCGCCGAATTTGACTTTCGACAACCGGCGATCGAGCTTCGGAAACCTACGTGGACTCCGTGACGCTCCGTGGCTGCTGCCGAGATGCCTTCAACCTTCCCCCCGTTCTTCTTCGGGACAGGACAGCGTCGTCTTCCGTCGTCGATATGCCTTCTGACGGCAGCGCTGGGAGCACGTCCGGCGCTGTGACCTGCGGTTTCCTTCTGGCATAGGGCCTGAACAGACTGGGCAGCACGGTGGTTTAAGGGATTCGTTGCGGGTCCGGGCGAGGGCGTCGCCCGCCCTCGCCCGGACCGATTTGGGTCGAGTTGCAGGTCCCGGCAACGGGACGAGGCTTGGGGTTGTCGCCGCACGTTGCTTTCCGGATGACCGGTAGGCCCGCTGGCGGCATCGGGCTGAACACGTGCGGCGCCGTGACTGTCCGCGGCCAGGAGGCAGCGGCTGTTCGCAGATCCCGCCTGTGCGGGCCGGCGCCAGTTGCGGTTTCCGGGGTGGGTCTGGTGGACGGGGTGGTGGTGTTCTCCAGCGGTAGGCGGACTTGCGGCAGCGTTGCGAGCACGTGCGTCGTCGGCTCTTCGCGGTGCTCTGCGCTAGAGGGCCTTCGCAGACCGGGCAGGCCGGGGGTGAGTCGCCCTCCGGGTTCGAAGGCGCCTCGGCGGCCTGTTGGTCGCGTTGCTGTCGTTCGAGGTAGGCGGTCCGTCGGCAGGCCGACGAGCAGAGTGGACGGCGCTGGCCGAGCTGCATCCGCACGGTTTGCCGCGGATCGATCCGGCAGGGTTCCCGGCACCACTCGCCGGCGGGGGAGCGCTTGCGGTGTCTCCTCTGCCGCCAGGCCCTCGAGCAGGTCAGGGGTGTGGCGCCGAACAGCGACTTGCGCCTGATCGGGGCTCCGCATTCTTTGCACTGGACCGTGTTCAGGATCAGATGGAGATCGTCCGGGTCGCGGCCGACGGCCGCGGCGATGCGGGGCCAGGTCGATCTGCCGAGGTGGTGGGGTGGTCCGGTGAGGTGTTCCCGCAGGTAAGCGGGAGGAAGGTAGTTCGCCTGGGCCAGGCGTGTGATGAACGAGGCGGCTCCTTCTCCGCGTTGCGGACGGACCTTGAGCGGAAGGCGGGTAAACCTCGGTGCCCGGGGACGGCGACGTCATCCGTCGGCGCCGGGCTGCTTGCGGCGGGAGGCGGTGTCGAGGTCGACGGCCAGCAGTCCTGCTTTGGTGATCTTTTCGGTGCCGGTGAGGATGGCGTCGACGGCGGCCCTGCGGAGTGCAGCGGGAGATTCGCCTCCGACTGGGCGACCAGGGCCTTCCATTCCGCGTTGTAGGGGAAGGGGTGGGTGTCCACTGCCGTGAACCTTGCGGCGATCTGGTCGCCGCGGGTTCCAGTCAGCAGGCTGCTGGCCTCGATGTCGATGCCCGCCGTAGGCGAAGGTCGCCGGAATCCGCTCGGAGAAGTACGTGAGTGTGTCGGACGCGTCGGCTCCGGTGCGGGTCTGCAGCGAGATGTTGTCGATCTCGTCGACCAGGACGAGGCCGGTGCGGACCTTGGTGCGGACGCCGACCACGGCTTCAGTGAGGTCGGTGACGTGGAAGCTTCGCAGGACCGGGAGACCGAGGAACCGGGCGAACTCGGCGGCGATCATGCGGGGTGTCGCGGCGGGCGGAACGGTGATGTAGACGACCGGTATGCGCTCGTCCTGCCCAGGGTGCCGGCGACGGTCCTGGAGTTCGTGGGCCAGGCCGAGCTGGGGCCAGAGCGATCGTCTTGCCGGTGTAGGCGGGGCCGGTGACGATCAAGCCGCGGCGTGCGCTGATGGCACCGCGGTTGAGGACGGTCAGACGACGTCCGCAGGTGACGGTACGGCGGACGGTGGAAGTGGCGACCACCTGGAGACGGGCCTGGTGGTCGAGCCGGTCCTCGTCGTAGTCGTACCTTTCCTCTTTGCTCAGGGCGTCGTACTCGTTCTTCGTCAGCACGGTCATCGTGGTGCTGGTCGTCGACGCGACGAACTGCTGCCGGCCTGGCAGGACAGTCAGGTACTGGCCGAAGTCGTCGTGCGGGCCGCTGTCGGGCATCGTCGTCATGATCTCTTCCAGTGATCCTCGAGCGGGTCGAAGAGCCCCAGCGGGATCACCTCGGCCATGTTTCCTCGTCCTCTGCCGGCTCGTGCGGGGCGGGCTCGTCCTGCGTGTTCGTCGGTGGCGGCGTTGTGGCTGGCGTCGGCGTGGTGGCCTTGGTGCGGGCCGCGACGCAGCGGTCCCTCTTGATCTCGTAGCCGAGGGCCGCGAGTTCAGCAGCCTTGGTCCTCTGGCGTGAGGTCACCGACGTGCCCGGTCCGTAGCCCGGCCGTGATTGTGTGCGGGGTTCGACGCCGGGTGGCAGGCCGTGCAGAACCTCAAGGAGTCTGCCGTCTCGAACAGGTCGATCAGAGCGACCACTCGGTGCGGTGCCTCGGTGTCCTCTAGCACCGCCGCCTGTGCGGTGACCTCGAGAACCCCCTGACCTGGCCCTCGAACCGGACCCGCTGGCCGACCGCCAAGGCCGGAGGCCGCTTCAGGCTGCCCATGAGTTTCCCTCCGTCCAGATCAGACTGCCGGTCTCCATCAGCGCTCCCACCAGGTCCGTCTTCAAGGCACCGGACCACAGCAGATGGAACAGCACCGGCACAACCTGCAGACGGTCGCCGACCAGCCCGGCACCCTCCCAGAGCCCCATCGGTTCACGGAAGACTTCCAGCAGCCGGTCCGCCACAGGCACCGGCCGTCCGCAGCGGGCCCGCCGATACCGGGACAGCCAGCGGACATTCGCCATGACCACCGGCTCGGGCCGCCCGGCCCACTCGAACTCCCAGCCCACGGCCCGGCAGGCATGCCCGGTCGCGTCGAACGCCTCCTCCGTCGCCTCATCCAGCTCGTCAGCGGCACGGACGTCAACGATGCGGGCGCCACCGTCGGTCAGCCGGACGAAGTAGTCGGGAGCGTGTCGGCGCTGTCGTTGGCCGTCGTGCCAGTGCAGCCAGAAGGGCTGCGACGATATCGCCTTCACCTGCGGATCTCGGTCGAGCAGGATCAGACGGCCGCGCTCCAGCCACGACTCATAGCCCACGTGATCACGCATGGTCGCCGAGTAGTACCAGCCCGCGAAGCCCGGCGTGCCCTTGTCCCAACCGAACGGCCGGACAGGCTCGACTGCCTCGAACGAGACCTGCCAGCTCGCACCCAGCGGGAGCCGACGCCGCTCTCCGTCGCTGAGAAAGTCCAGCTCAAACGCTGTTAACGCCTCATCGCCGTACGCACGCGAGAGCGCTTCCACCGCATCCCCACCCCGAAGGCCGAGGCGGTGCTCAACCTTCGGTGAGACGAACGGCCATCCGTTCACCTTCGCTGAGATTCGCAGCATCTTCGCTGCGACAGGTCAAGGGGAGAGAAGGCGCCTCAGCGGCCTGGTGATCGAGCAGTCGGCGCCCCCGATACGCCCCGCCGCGCAGACGAAGACCGGCGAGCCGCCGATCGCCGCGTCGCCGTGCGGGGTGCCGATCGCCGCGGCGGGGCACAACCGGGGGCTGCCGCGCGGCGGAGCGGGACCGGGCGGGCCGGTCCTCCGCGGCGTACCGGCCGTTGATCAGTCGGCGTCCAGGCCGTCGACCAGACGGTTGAGGAAGCGAGTGAAGGTGGCCTCGGGGGCGAGGGGGCGGCCGGGGGCCGCGAGGACTTCGGCCAGCTCCGGATGCCGGCCGTCCGCCGCCACCGCAGCGAGGTAGCGGGCCTCGGCCGCGAGACGGTCCGGGGACCGCGAGGCCGCGGTCCGCGCCAGCTCGTGGGCGACGTGCCCGGCCACGAACGCCGTGAGCTGGGCGAAGACCTCCAGCTTCGCGGCACCGTCCAGGCCAGTGGGCCGCAGGGCCGCGAGCGCGCGCTCCAGGAACGCCAGGGTGCGGGGGCCGGGGACACGATGGGCGGTCAAAGCGGCGGGGAGCCAGGGGTGGCGCAGCATGTGGGCGCGCTGGAGGTGGCCGATGGCCTTCAGGTCGGCGCGCCAGTCGCCGGTGACCGTACCCCCGGCGGGCAGTTCACCGTTGACGTGGTCGACCATCAGCTCCAGCAGCGTCTCCTTGTCGGGGGCGTAGCTGTAGAGCGACATGGCACCCGCCCCGACCCGTGCGGCGACCTTCCTGATGGTGACCGCCTCGATCCCCTCCGTGTCCGCCAGGGCGACGGCCGCCGCCGTGATCGCCTCACGGCTGTAGACCGGCTTACGGCCCTTGCGGGGCCCGGCGTCACGCAGCCAGAGCCGCTCGGGGTCGACGCCCGGGGCCTCGGCCCCGTCCTCCCGGGTCATGACCCACGCTCCTTCCGTCGATCGAGGCGGCCTTGCGGTCCCCATCCAAGCATCGCCTATTCTCGTACGGCGTACGGAAAACGAGGAGGGGAACGATGACACCACGCACGCGCGGTCCCGCGCCCGACCAGACATGGACGCCGCCTTCCGGCAGACCGCCGCTGTCCTCCCGCCTGCTGCGGGCCACTTGGCGCGGCCTCCCGGCCAAACGGCACGACGTCGGCTGGGAACCCGGACTGCCGGTGCCGGCCGCGGACGGCGGCACCCTGCTCACGGACCACTACTTCCCACGCGCCGACGGCGACTTCCCCACGCTCCTGGTGCGCTCGCCGTACGGCAGGGGCCTGCCGTGGTCGCCCATGTACGGACTTCTCTTCGCCGAGCAGGGCTTCCACGTCGTGCTCCAGAGCTGTCGCGGCACCGGTGGCTCCGGCGGCGCGTTCCATCTGTGGCGCAACGAGGCCGCCGACGGCCTGGCCACGGTCTCCTGGCTGCGCGAGCGGAGCTGGTTCGACGGAACGCTGGGCACCATCGGCCCCAGCTACCTGGGATACGTGCAGTGGGCTCTCGCGGCGGACCCGCCACCGGAGCTGAAGGCGATGGTGGCGCAGGCCGGGCTGCACGATCCGCACGCCCTCTTCCACGCGGACGGTGCGCTCCGCCTGGAGAACGCCCTCGCCCTCGGGGTCGGCATGACGTACCAGCACCGGGGGACGGCACCGTTCCTGAGAGCGACGTTACGGCTGCGGCGCCGCCTGCGTGACGTGCTCCGCGCGCGACCGCTGCGAGGGGCGGCCGTGACCGCCCTCGGGAGCGACGCGCTCTGGCTGGACGAGGTGCTGTCGCACCCGGACGCCGAGGACGCGTACTGGGACGGTGCCTCCCTGGCTCCCGTGGCGGACCGGCTGGACGTGCCGACCGCTCTCGTCACCGGGTGGCACGACGCGCTGGGCGATCAGACGCTGGCGCAGTACCGCCGGCTGCGCGCGGCCGGCTGCGAGACCGCCCTCCTCGTCGGTCCCTGGACGCACGCGTCCGCGCTGCGGCAGGGCTGGCCCGAGGTGTTCGCCGAGAGCCTCGCCTGGCTGCGGGCGCACCTGTACGCCGATCCCTCCGGACTCCGTCCCACCCGGGTGCGGGTGCACGTGGGCGGCGAGGACGCCTGGCGGGACCTCGACGACTGGCCGCCGGACACGGCGGTCGCTCCCTGGTTCCCCACCCCGCAAGGACACCTCACCCGGCAGGCCCCCGCGGAACACGCGCCACTGACATCGTTCCGCTTCGACCCCGCCGACCCGACCCCTTCGCTCGGCGGCCCCTTGCTCACCGGTGCCGCCGGCCCCCGTGACAACGGCGCCCTGGAGCGACGGGAGGACGTGCTCACCTTCACGGGCCCGCCGCTGACCGAGCCCCTGGACGTCCTGGGCCCGGTCTCCGCGCGGCTTACGGTGTCCACGGACACCGGCCACGCCGATCTCTTCAGCCGCTTGTGCGACGTGGACCCCCAGGGCCGCTCCGTCAACGTCTGCGACGGGTTGGCAGGGCTTCGCACGACAGGGCGGGCGCCCACGCGCGTCACGGTGCTGATGAGTTCCACCGCCCACCGCTTCGCCGCCGGTCACCGCGTTCGCTGGCAGCTCAGCGGCGGCGCGCATCCGCGCTTCGCGCCCGGCCCCGGCACCGGGGAACCTCCGGCGGATGCCACCGTCTTCACTCCCGTGCGCGTCACGCTCCACGCGGAGTCGGCGCTGCTGCTCGCGGAGCCCGCCCGCGGTGCCGGGACCGGTGCCGCGGCGACCAGCCGGGAGACCGGGCCCGAAGGCTGACCGGCCGCGCGAGCCGGTTCCTTCCGGCCCGCGCGGCCGGGAGGCGCGTTCTCCCGTCCGGCAAGGTCCCGTCGGCACCGCGTTCTCCCGTCCGGCAATGCCCCGTCGGCACCGCGCCCCGACGGACGGGAGGACGCCCGCCGCCGGACCCTCCCGAGGGAGGAGCGGCGTGACCGGGGCGGGGCGGAGCACGGGCCGCCGCGCCGTCCCCGGCCACGCCTACGCTCCTCGCATGACACACCAACTCCCCCTCAACGAGAAGCTGCTGTCCACCGTGGGCACTCCAGGGTCGGCCGAGCTCCTGGACAGCAGTCCGCGCTCGCACGTGTGGCGAGTGCGCACGGTGGACGGACGCCTCGTGGTCGTCAAGCAGATCGCCGACGGCGGGGACAGGGGCGCCGACGCGGACACGCGCTTCGCCCGCGAGGTCGCAGGGCTGCGCCTGGCGGGCCGGGCGACGCGGCCCGCCGTGGCGCCCGCCGTGCTCGCCACCGACCCGTCCGCGCGGGTGCTGGTCCTCGACCACGTGGACGACCTCGGGCGGACGGACGACTGGATGCCCGGGTACGCCGAATCGCTCGCCCGGCTGCACGCCCTGACGGGCCCCTCCGACGCCGGAGCGCTCCCGTCCGCCCCGGGCCCCACGGCCGACGACGCGGAGTCCTTCCTCGCCCTGGCCGGGGCGCTCGACGTCCCCGTACCGTCCGCCGTTCCCGGGGAACTCGCCGGTCTCCTTGAGCGACTGGACCCCGCCCCGCACCACGCGCTGCTGCACGGCGACCCCTGCCCCGGCAATGATCTGCGCACTGCGGACGGCGTCCGCTTCGTGGACTTCGAGCGAGCCTCGCTCGGCAACGGCCTGACCGAACTCGCCTACTTCCGCATCGGTTTCCCCACCTGCTGGTGCGCCCTGTCGGTCACCGGGACCCCGCTCGCCGAGGTCGAGGACGTCTACCGGTCCACCTGGCGCGACCTCACCGGGACGGACGTGCCCGGCGACCTCGCCGACGCGTGCGCCGGCTGGCTCGTCCAGGGCGACGCGCTGGTCGAACGGGCTCACCGGGGCACGGCCGACCAGCTCGCCCGGATACCCGCCGAGGACTTCGAGTGGGGCCAGGTCTCCGCTCGCGAGCGGCTCGTCCACCGCCTCAACGTGGTCGCCGGGATGACGCGCGACCACGACCACCTGCACGCCTTCGGACGCCTCAGCTCCGCCCTGGCCGACCGCCTGCTCGCCCGCTGGCCGAAGCTGCGGCCCCTGCCCACGCAGGAAGCCCGCCCCTGGTACTGAGTCCGCCCCGGGCACCGCCCCGCCGCACGGCTACACCGTCGCCCGCCGGGGAGCCGCGGGCCGGAACCGTCCCCGGGCCCTGGTCCGTCCTTACCGGCATGACTTCCCCGGACACCGCCGCGGCCCCGCCCGACATCACCGAGGGCCTCCTCAGGCACCTCGTGCGCGAGCGTTTCCCGCACCTGGCGGAGCTGCCGATCCGGCTCGGCGCGCGCGGCTGGGACTATCAAGTGTGGCGCCTGGGTGAGGAACTGGCACTCCGGGTGCCGTGGGCCACGCGGCGCGCCGACGAACCGCTGCGCGACGAGCTGGCATGGGTGCCCGCGCTCGCCGGACGACTGCCGCTGCCCGTACCGCGCCCGCAGGCGATCGGGGAGCCCTCGGCCCGCTTCCCGCACGCGTGGATGCTTACCACGTGGGTGCCGGGCGAACCCGCCGACCACGCCCCGGCGACGGACGGGCGGGCCACGAGCACCGCGCTCGCCGCCTTCCTCCTCGCCCTGCACCGCCCCGCTCCCGCCGAAGCGCCCGCCGGGCGCTTCGGGCGCGGCGCCCCGCTCGCGGGCGCCGCCGACGGGCTGCCGCACGGCTTCACCGAGGCCGTGGAGAAGGGTCTGCTCACGGAGCCCGACGCCGTCCGCGCCGTCTGGGAGGACGCGCTCGCCGCTCCCGAGTGGGACGGACCCGCCCTGTGGCTCCACGGTGACCTGCACCCGGCCAACGTCGTCACGACGGACGGCGTCCTGAGCGGTGTGATCGACTTCGGCGACCTGTGCAAGGGCGATCCCGCCTGCGACCTCGCGGGCGCCTGGAGCATCCTGCCCGACGGCGCGCTCGGCTCCTTCCTCGACGCCTACGCCCCCGACCCGGCCCTGCTGGCCCGCGCACGCGGCTGGGTCGTGGCCCGTTCCGTCGGCGCCCTGCACGTCGCCGACGCCGGGGAGCACGGCCGCCCCGGCGGCAAGACCTCCTGGGGCCCGCCGGCACGCGCCGCGCTGCGCCGCGTGATCGCGCCCGTGTGAGACCCCGTGCCGTACGGGCGGGGCGCGCCGAGCCCGCCCGCGTGGCCGGTGGCACGCAGCCGCGAGCGGGCCTTGTCAGTGCCCGCCCGTAGGCTCGGCCCGACCGGCCCCGCGCCACCCCGCCCCCGTACGGACGGAGTCCCCGCATGACGCAGTCCCGCCCGACCGCGCACCCCGCGCCCGCCGACAGCCACGCGCTGATCCGGGTCGTGGGCGCGCGCGAGAACAACCTCAGGAACGTGAGCGTCGAGATCCCCAAGCGGCGTCTGACGGTCTTCACGGGCGTCTCGGGCTCCGGCAAGAGTTCGCTCGTCTTCCACACGATCGCCGCCGAGTCGCAGCGGCTCATCAACGAGACGTACAGCGCCTTCGTGCAGGGCTTCATGCCCAACCGCGCGCGCCCCGACGTCGACGTGCTCGACGGGCTGACCACCGCGATCGTCGTCGACCAGCAGCGCCTGGGCGGCGACCCGCGCTCCACGGTCGGGACGGCGACCGACGCGTACGCGATGCTCCGTGTCCTCTACAGCAGGCTCGGCTCCCCGCACATCGGCGGGCCCGGGGCCTTCTCCTTCAACACGGCGACCGTGGAGGCGAGCGGCGCGCTCAAGGTCGGCAAGGAGCACGCGCGCGCCGAGAAGGTCACCTTCCACCGCACCGGGGGCATGTGCCCGCGGTGCGAGGGGCGCGGCGCGGTCACGGACATGGATCTCACGCAGCTGTACGACGCCTCGAAGTCCCTCGACGAGGGCGCGCTCCTCGTCCCCGGCTACAAGGCGGGCGGCTGGAACGCGCGGCTGTACGCCTCGTCGGGGCTGTACGACGCGAGCAAACCGATCGCCGAGTTCACCGAACGCGAGCTGCACGACTTCCTGTACCGCGAGCCGACCCGTGTGAAGATCGCGGACATCAACATGACGTACGAGGGTCTCGTCCCGCGGATCAGGAAGTCGATCCTGGCCAAGGACCGCGAGGCGATGCAGCCCCACATCCGCGCCTTCGTCGACCGGGCCGTCACCTTCACGACGTGCCCGGAGTGCGGCGGCTCGCGGCTGAGCGAGGAGGCGCGGTCGGTGAAGGTCGGGGGCAAGGGCATCGCCGAGCTGTCCGCGCTCCAGATCAGCGACCTCGCCGCGTGGCTCGCCGCGCTGGACGAGCCCTCGGTCGCCCCGCTGCTCACCGCGCTGCGACAGGTGCTCGACTCCTTCGTCGAGATCGGTCTCGGCTACCTCAGCCTCGACCGCCCGGCGGGGACGCTCTCCGGCGGCGAGGCCCAGCGCGTCAGGATGGTGCGCCACCTCGGCTCCTCGCTCACGGACGTCACGTACGTCTTCGACGAGCCCACGGCCGGGCTGCACCCGCACGACGTCCAGCGCATGAACGACCTGCTGCTGCGCCTGCGCGACAAGGGCAACACGGTCCTCGTCGTGGAGCACAAGCCCGAGACGATCGCGATCGCCGACCACGTCGTGGACCTCGGTCCCGGCGCGGGCGCGGCGGGCGGCGAGATCGGCTTCGAGGGCACGGTCGACGGGCTGCGCGCCTCGGGCACGACGACGGGCCGCCACCTCACGGACCGCACCCCGGTCAAGGAGAAGGTACGGGTGCCGAGCGGCGCCCTGGAGATCCGCGGCGCCCACGCGCACAACCTGCGGAACGTGGACGTCGACATTCCGCTCGGCGTGCTCACGGTCGTGACGGGCGTCGCGGGCTCGGGCAAGAGTTCCCTCGTGCACGACTCGCTGCCGCCCGGCACGGAGGCCGTCACCGTCGACCAGAGCCCCATCAAGGGCTCGCGGCGCAGCAACCCCGCCACGTACACCGGGCTGCTCGACCCCGTGCGCAAGGCCTTCGCGAAGGCCAACGGCGTCTCGCCCGCGCTGTTCTCCGCCAACTCCGAGGGCGCCTGCCCGCACTGCAAAGGCGCAGGCGTCGTCTACAGCGATCTCGGGATCATGGCAGGGGTCGCGGTGCCGTGCGAGGTGTGCGAGGGCAAGCGGTACGAGCCCGGGGTGCTCGCCCACCGGCTCGGTGGACGCGACATCAGCGAGGTGCTCGGCATGACGGTCGACGAGGCCACCGCGTTCTTCGCCGAAGGCGAGGCCCGCACCCCCGCGGCGCACCGCGTCCTGACCCGCCTCGCCGAGGTCGGCCTCGGCTACCTCCGCCTCGGCCAGCCCCTCACCACGCTCTCCGGCGGCGAACGCCAGCGCCTCAAGCTCGCCACCCACCTCGGCGCGAAGAAGGGCCCCACCCTCTACGTCCTGGACGAGCCGACCACCGGGCTCCACCTCGCCGACGTCACCCAGCTCCTCGCGCTTCTCGACCACCTCGTCGACAACGGCACCTCGCTGATCGTCGTCGAACACCACCAGGCGGTCATGGCCCACGCGGACTGGCTCATCGACCTGGGCCCGGGAGCCGGCCACGACGGCGGCGGCATCGTCTTCGAGGGCACCCCGGCGGACCTGGTGGCGAAGGGGACGACGCTGACGGCGGAGCACCTGCGGAGGTACGTGGCCGGCTAGCCGGACGTGCGCAGCGCGCCGGAGAAGGCGCCGAGCGGGGTCGACCCACCCGAGTTTGCATAGTCATGCGGATCGATGCATACTCTCTGCATGTCCAAGGTCCTCACATCCCTGCCCGCCGGCGAGCGCGTCGGCATCGCCTTCTCCGGCGGTCTCGACACCTCCGTCGCCGTCGCCTGGATGCGCGACAAGGGCGCCGTCCCCTGCACGTACACGGCCGACATCGGTCAGTACGACGAGCCGGACATCGCCTCGGTCCCTGGCCGCGCCAAGACGTACGGCGCCGAGGTGGCCCGCCTCGTCGACTGCCGCGCCGCCCTCGTCGAGGAGGGGCTCGCCGCCCTGTCCTGCGGCGCCTTCCACATCCGCTCCGGCGGCCGCGCGTACTTCAACACGACCCCGCTGGGCCGCGCCGTCACCGGCACGCTGCTCGTGCGGGCGATGCTGGAGGACGACGTCCAGATCTGGGGCGACGGCTCGACCTTCAAGGGCAACGACATCGAGCGCTTCTACCGGTACGGGCTGCTCGCCAACCCGCACCTGCGCATCTACAAGCCCTGGCTCGACGCCGACTTCGTGACCGAGCTGGGCGGTCGCAAGGAGATGTCGGAGTGGCTCGTCGCCCACGACCTCCCGTACCGCGACAGCACCGAGAAGGCGTACTCGACGGACGCGAACATCTGGGGCGCGACCCACGAGGCGAAGACCCTGGAGCACCTGGACACCGGTGTCGAGACCGTCGACCCGATCATGGGCGTGCGCTTCTGGGACCCCGAGGTGGACATCCTCCCCGAGGACGTCACGATCCGCTTCGACCAGGGCCGCCCGGTGGCGATCAACGGCAAGGAGTTCGCCACCGCCGTCGACCTCGTCATGGAGGCGAACGCGATCGGCGGCCGCCACGGCCTCGGCATGTCCGACCAGATCGAGAACCGCATCATCGAGGCGAAGAGCCGCGGCATCTACGAGGCGCCCGGCATGGCCCTCCTGCACGCCGCCTACGAGCGCCTCGTCAACGCGATCCACAATGAGGACACCCTCGCCCAGTACCACAACGAGGGCCGCCGTCTCGGCCGCCTCATGTACGAGGGCCGCTGGCTGGACCCGCAGGCGCTCATGGTCCGCGAGTCGCTCCAGCGCTGGGTCGGCGCCGCCGTCACCGGCGAGGTGACGCTGCGGCTGCGGCGCGGCGAGGACTACTCGATCCTCGACACCACGGGCCCCGCCTTCAGCTACCACCCCGACAAGCTCTCGATGGAGCGCACCGAGGACGCCGCCTTCGGCCCCGTCGACCGCATCGGCCAGCTCACCATGCGCAACCTCGACATCGCCGACTCGCGCGCCAAGCTGGAGCAGTACGCGGGCCTCGGCCTCATCGGCGCCGGTTCCGGCGAGGGCACCCCCGCGCTCGGCGCGGCCCAGGCCGCCTCGACCGGCCTCATCGGCCGGCTCCCAGAGGGCGGCGCCGACGCGATCGCCGCACGCGGCGAGACCACCTCGGTCAACGGCGACGAGGAGATGCTCGACCGCGCGGCGATGGAGTTCGGCACCGACTGAACCCCGTAGGGCGGCGGAACGGCCGTCACCGCCACGGGAGTACGGGAGCACGTACGAGGAGGGGCCCGGCGCACCACGCGCGGGGCCCTCCTTCGTGCGCGGCGGCGGCCGGTCCGTGCCCCGTACCGCCACGCGCCCCTCAGCCCGTCGGCAGCCAGTCCACCCGGCCCGCGAGCAGCGCGAAGCCCACGAAGGCCCCGATGTCGAGGAAGGAGTGCGCGACGACGAGCGGCCCCACCCGCCCCCACCTGCGGTACAGGAGCACGAAGAGCACCCCCATCGCGAGGTTCCCGAAGAAGCCGCCGACCCCCTGATAGAGGTGGTACGAGCCGCGCAGCACCGAGCTGGCCACCAGTGCCGCCATCGGGCTCCACCCCAACTGCCCCAGCCTGCGCAGCAGATAGCCCACGACGATGACCTCTTCGAGCACCGCGTTCTGCACCGCGGAGAGCACCAGGACCGGGTACTTCCACCACACGGCGGGCAGCGCCTCCGGCACCACCGTGAGATTGAAGCCGAGACCCCGCGCACCCAGGTAGAAGGCGATACCGACGCTGCCGACGACCGCGGCGACCACCGCCCCGCGCCCCAGATCCGTCCAGGGCCTGCGCAGATCGAAGCCGAGATCGCGGGCGCCCGCCCGCTCCCGCGTCAGCAGGTGCAGCACGAGCGCCACGGGGACGAGCGCGCTCGCGATCCCGAAGAGCTGCCACGCCAGATCAAGCCACGGGCGCCCGGGCGCCGCCGAGGCGTTCATCGTGGCGGCCTGGTCCTTGAGCCCCCCGGGACGGGTCACCGAGCCGACGAAGCTGATCAGCGCGGAGACACCGCTCGCGCCGAGCGAGAGCGCGAGGACAAGCAGCGTCTCGTTACGGAAAATTCGTCTCGTGGGCCCTTCGGTGGGAAAAGTTCCGGCCACCAGGCCCTCCTCAACGGGCACAGCTGCCTCCAGTTGACCGATCCTGCCTCATCATCATCATCGCCCGGCTAAGGTGCCGACCGAGCCCCAGGGCTCGCACGCACATCCGAGGTTCGCGCCGGCGCTCCACCCGCACCGCCGCGCGGACCCGTCCGGCGCTTCGCCGGGCCGCCTTCAGGGGACCACGAGTCCCTGTGGGATCACGGGGTCCCGCGCGGCCGGGCGACCGCCCCCGTTCCACCGCACGAGTCAGCACGCGCACGACCTGAGACAGCACGTGTGGCGTCAGCGGGCCCCACAGCCGCGGCGCCTGAGAGCGAGAAGGAAGAAGGGCACCACCGGTATGGGACGTCACAAGGTGACCGAGGAGGACCACGGCACCCGCAGCAGCCCGAAGGGCCGTGGGCGCGGCAGAACGGTCACGCTGGCCACGATCCTCGTCGTGGCGGTCGTCGCCGGGACGGGCATCGCCGTGCGAAGCGGCGTGATACCGCTCGGCGGGAGCTGCGCGGACGACGCGATACGCCTCAAGGTCAGCGCGTCCCCGGACATCGCGCCCACCCTGCGCGAGGCGGCCGCCTACGCCAAGGAGCACGAGGTCACATCGGACGGGAACTGCCTGGACGTCCGGGTGACCGCCGAGGACTCCTCAAAGGTCGCCGAGCGCCTCAGGGCGGGCCAGGACCCCGGCTTCCAGGCGTGGATACCCGACGCGAGCATGTGGGTCGACCAGGCGAACTCCGGCGGCAACTCCTCGCGGGTCTCGCCGACCGGCGCCATCGCATCGACGCCGGTCGCCGTGGGCATGACCGAGAAGGCGGCGAAGAGACTGGGCTGGCCCCAGAAGACGTACACGTGGGCGGAGATGGCCGCCGCGGGTTCGCAGGGGGACTCCCTACGGCTCGGCAGCGCCGACCCGGCCCGCAGCGCCACGGGCCTGCTCGCCCTCACCGAGGTCGCCCGGGAGGCCGGCGACGCGAAGGGCGGCAGCGCGCAGGTCGCCGCCGCGGCGAAGATCCTCGCCGAGCGCACCGTCGACGACGACACCCAGTTGCTCGACACCCTCGCCCGCGACGACTCGGGCGCCGAGTCGGGGAACCCGAAGCGCAACGACGCCCTGATCCTCACCGAACAGCGTGCCTACACGCGCAACAAGGAGAGCGACCGCACACTCGACCTCTTCTACCCGAAGGGCGGCTCCCCCGCCCTCGACTACCCCTACGTCCTCCCGGACAACACCAGGCTGAGCACGGCCGAGAGCCGCGCCGCCGTCCGCTTCATGACCTTCCTCAACGAGAGCCGGGGGCAGCGCCTGCTGCGCGCCGACGGCTTCCGTCCCGAAGGGGGCGAGGCCGACGCGGGCGTGGCCAAGGCGGCCGGGGCACGCGCGCCGCAGCCCTACACCTCGCCGACGGCCGAGCCGCCCTCGGCCAAGGCGCTCCAGGAGACGCGCGGGATGTGGACCATCACCGTGCAGAGCGCACGGCTGCTCGTCGTCGTGGACGCCTCGCCCTCGATGGCCGAGCTGGTCCCCGGGCGGGGGCAGAGCCGGATGGACGTCACCAAGGCGTCCCTGCTCCAGGCCCTCGCGCAGTTCACGCCCGCGGACGACATCGGCCTGTGGGAGTTCTCGACCCGGCTCGACGGCAATCGCGACTACCGCGAA
Source organism: Streptomyces sp. P6-2-1 (assembly GCF_050613165.1). NCBI lineage: Bacteria > Bacillati > Actinomycetota > Actinomycetes > Kitasatosporales > Streptomycetaceae > Streptomyces > Streptomyces sp. P6-2-1. The sequence goes on from NZ_CP192513.1 coordinate 635,042, forward strand.
CTGGTCCCCACCGACCGGCTCGGCGCCCGCAAGGGCGAGGGCGTCACCCAACGCGACAAGCTCACCGAGGCCTTCGGCGCGCTCCAGCCCCAGACGGGCGGCGCGACCGGTCTGTACGACACGACGCTCGCCGCCTACCGGAAGGCGAGCAAGGGCTACGCCCCGGACAAGTTCAACGCCGTCGTCCTGCTCACGGACGGCACCAACGAGGACCCCGGTTCACTGACCCGCGGCGCCCTGCTCAGCAAGCTCAGGGACCTCGCCGACCCTGCCCACCCGCTCCCCCTCGTGGCCATCGCCGTCGGCCCCGAGGCGGCGGGGGACGACATGAAGGCGATCGGCGCGGCCACCGGTGGCTCCGGCTTCAAGGTCGACGACCCGGCCCAGATCCACGAGGTCATCAACAACGCCATCGTGGAGGCCGGCAGCAAACAACAGCGCTGACCCGCCCCGCCCTGCCGGACGCCCCCCGCCGTGGGCAGGCGTCCCGCAGGGCGTGGGGGGCGCCCCGGCCGAAGGGGGGCGGGCGCAGCGGGGGTTCTCCTCGGGCCGAAGGCCGGGGGGCGGCGCAGCGGGGGCTCTCCTCGGGCCGAAACCCCCTCGCGCCCGGTCCCCCTCACCCCCGTACCCCCCACAAGTGCACCGGCTCGTCCGCCCGGCTCAGCTCCGCGTACCGCCGTGTCATCGCTGCCAGCGCCTCCCCCCGCGCCAGGCCCCGCTCCCGCCCCGAGCGGTACGCGGCGACCTGCCACGAAGCCCCGTTCACGCGCCGTCGGCACCGCTCCTCGATCACCCCGAGGTACAGGTCCCTGTCCGCGGGATCGACCCCCCAGGCATCCAGGCCCTGCGCGGCCAGCGGCAGCAGTTCGTCCCGTACCAGCGTCACCGCGTCCACCTCGGCGAGGCCCCCGCGCCCCCGCCGGGGCCAGCGGAGCCGCGCGTCGATCCCGTGCCTGCACGCCTCGTCGAAGTTGCGCTCCGCCTCGGCGAAGGGCAGCCGCGTCCACACGGGCCGGCTCTGCACGGCGAGCGTGCGCACGAGCCCGTAGTAGAAGGCCGCGTTGGCGACGACGTCGGTGACGGTGGGCCCGGCGGGCAGCACGCGGTTCTCGACGCGCAGGTGCGGCGCGCCGTCGGCGACGCCGTACACGGGCCGGTTCCAGCGGTAGACCGTGCCGTTGTGGAGGCACAGCTCGCCGAGCCCGGGCACGCCGCCCCCCTCGATGACCTTCCCCGGGTCCTCGTCGTCGAAGATCGGGAGCAGCGCGGGGAAATAGCGCAGGTTCTCCTCGAAGAGTTCGAGCGGCCCCTCGATCCACCGCTCCCCGAACCAGGTACGCGGCCGCACGCCCTGTCCGGCCAGCTCGGGCGGGCGGGTGTCGGTGGCCTGCGCGAAGAGCGGCACGCGCGACTCGCTCCACAGCTCGCGCCCGAAGACGAAGGGCGCGTTGGCCCCGACCGCGATCTGCACCGCGGTGACGGCCTGCGCCGCGTTCCACACCCCGGCGAAGCGCTCCGGAGTCACTTGCAGATGCAACTGCACGGAGGTGCAGGCGGCCTCCGGCATGATCGACCCCGTGGTGCACGAGAGGTGCTCGGGGCCCTCGATGTCGAGGGTGAAGTCCTCGCCCCGCGCCGCGACGATCTGCTCGTTGAGCAGGGTGTACCTGTCGACGGCGGAGAAATTCGCCTCTACCAGGTGTTCCTGTCCGAGCGTCGGGAGAATTCCGATCATCAATACGCCGGCGTCCCGCTGCGCGGCCTGCCTGTGCGCGTACGAGAGACCCGTACGGAGTTCTTCGGCGAGCTGGTCGAGCACGCGACCGCCGAGGCGGTGCGGGGCGATATTGACCTCCAGGTTGAACATTCCCAGCTCGGTCTGGAAATCCCGGCTCGCGATGCGTTCGAGCACTTCCCCGTTGACCATTCGGGGAAGTCCGTCGGGGCCCGCGAGATTGAGTTCGATCTCCAGGCCCATGAGGTTCTTCGGGCGGTCGAAGCGCCCTTCCCGCAGAAGTCGCTCCAGACCGTCCAGACACTGCCGCAACTTCGCCCGGTAGCGTCGGCGGTCGGACAGGTCGAATATGCCCGCCACGACCTTCTCCCCCATCGAAGTGTCCCCTCCTGGATGGGCGGCCGGGTGCTCCGGCCACGAGGTCCACGGTGGATGATGCCCCGGCCCGCTGATCCGTAACGCCCCGCGGACGGCTCATTGCGGATAGGCTGTCGCCACCCCCGTACGGCACATTCCAAGGGCATGGCAGGGCCAAAGCGAGGGCGCACGCCAGGATTCACGGATCTTTTTCCGCCCGCCGATCCCCCGCCGATCTCTCACCGATCTCCCACCCTCTTCCGGCCGATCTCGGGCTGAGCTTGCGACGGTCCTGGTGAATATCGCCGACGACTACCGGACGACCACGCCAACGGCACATGCCGAGGTCACTGGCGGGGTACCCGGGAAATCAATGGTGAAACCTTCACAGAAAAGACCGGATAGTGACTTGCCCGCAATAAGCGCGACAGCTAGCGGAAACCGCGGGCGAACACGCATCGTATAAACTCTGCGCACGAGGTGGAGAGTTGGCGCTTGCGCGCCGGGAGTCGAGAGCATCCTCCGTGGCGCGCGAGCGGACAGCGCCGTCGTACCGCCCGCTCCACCAGCCTGTCGCACGAGAGAGGCTCCCGCCCATGCCCTTGCACCTTCCGCCTGCCCCCGCGGCCGGCCTGCGCAGCGTCCGTACCGCCCTGGCATCGCCGACCGCCGCGCGCGTTGCCCCCACCCCCGCGCTGCGCACCGCACGTGGCCCGCTCATCGCCGAGCCGGGTCTTCCGGTGCACGTCCTGGACCCCGCCGCCCCCCGCTCGGCGGGGCGCACCCGCCTGAACTCCTGGCGCTTCACCGTTCGCAACGGCGATCGCCCGCTCGCGGTCGGCGAGGCACGGCTCACGGCGGACGGGTGGACCTTCTCGCACTTCTTCGAGGGCCCGTACGTGAACGCGGCCGATCGTGCGCTGCACGAGGCGGACGCCCTGAGCACCCCGTACCAGGCCCGGCTGCTGTCCGTTCCCGCCCTCTACATGCTCATGCTGTGGCTGCACACCGACGTCGCCGACATGTCGACGGAGAGCGCGCTGGGCGAGCAGGACCTCCTGGTACCGCTCGCCCCGGCCCCGCCCGGCTTCACCGCGTACCTGCCGCTGCGGGCCGCGCAGTTCCTGCCGGTGCTCGAACGGAGGCTGTCCCCGCCCGCCGGGCTGCTCGACAGCCTCGCCTGAGGACCGCCCGCAACCCCGTAGTCCCTCCGGACTAGGGCGAACCACCCGAACGGGCAAGGCCGTTCAGTGAACCGCCCGCACGGGTGAAGCGTCCCTGTCCGAGGAGGCCCGCTCTCGCGAAATCCCTGCGGGAGCGGCCTCTCAGGGGAAGACTTGCGACCAGCAACCGATACGGGGGATGCGGTCATGACCATCGAGGAACCCACCGGCCCCACGAGCCGGCCGAGCCCCACGAGCCTGCGAGAGACCCGAACCATGTGCCAGCACCAGCCACCCTGCCCCACCGCCCTCTCCGCCGACCGGGACGCCGCCCTGCCGGTCGCCCCTCACCCGGAGCAGGGCTGGAGCCTGCTGTGCAACGGGGTCCTGCTCTTCGAGGACACCGGCGAACTCCTCCCGGACGGCAGCGTCATCGCCCCGCACCGCCCGACGGCGGGTTCGGTGACGACGGCGGCCTGAGACCGGCCGGACGACGAACGGCGCGGGGCCGGTGCGGAGTTCATCCCTCCGTACCGGCCCCGCGCTTTCCCGTGGGGGGAGTCCGTGTGTACGCGGCCGCTGTGCCCGCTCAGTCCTCGTAGGCGTCCAGCGGCGGGCAGGAGCACACGAGGTTCCGGTCGCCGAAGGCCTGGTCGATGCGGCGCACCGGCGGCCAGTACTTCGTCGCAGGGTCGACGTGTCCGGGGAAGACCGCCTCGGCGCGCTCGTAGGCGTGCTCCCACTCCCCCGCGAGCGCCCGCGCGGTGTGCGGGGCGTTGCGCAGCGGGTTGTCCTCGGCGGGCCACGTACCGGCCGCGACCTGGTCGATCTCCGCGCGGATGGCGATCATCGCCTCGCAGAAACGGTCCAGCTCGGCGAGGTTCTCGCTCTCGGTCGGCTCGATCATGAGCGTCCCTGCGACCGGGAACGACATCGTCGGGGCGTGGAAGCCGTAGTCGATGAGGCGCTTGGCGATGTCGTCGACGGTGACGCCCGTGGTCTTCGTCAGCTCGCGCAGGTCGACGATGCACTCGTGCGCGACGAGCCCGGCGGGACCGGTGTAGAGCACGGGGAAGTGCGACTCCAGGCGCTTGGCGATGTAGTTCGCCGAGAGCACGGCGACCTGCGTCGCCTCCTTGAGTCCCTCGCCGCCCATGAGCCGCACGTACGCCCAGGAGATCGGCAGGATGCCCGCCGAGCCCCAGGGAGCGGCCGAGACGGGGCCGACACCGGTCTCCGGGCCAGCGGCGGGCTGGAGCGGGTGGTTGGGCAGGTAGGGGGCGAGGTGCGCGCGGACGCCGATCGGTCCGACGCCGGGGCCGCCGCCGCCGTGCGGGATGCAGAAGGTCTTGTGCAGGTTGAGGTGCGAGACGTCGCCGCCGAAGTGCCCGGGCCTGGCCAGGCCCACGAGGGCGTTGAGGTTGGCACCGTCGATGTAGACCTGGCCGCCCGCCTCGTGCACGGCCGCGCAGACGTCCGCGACGTGCTCCTCGAAGACGCCGTGCGTCGAGGGGTAAGTGATCATGAGCACGGCGAGTTCCTCGCGGTGCTTGTCGATCTTCGCGTGCAGGTCGTCGAGGTCCACCTCGCCGTTCTCGGCGGTCTTGACGACGACGACCTTCATCCCCGCCATGACGGCCGAAGCGGCGTTGGTGCCGTGCGCCGACGAAGGAATGAGGCAGACGGTACGGTCCGTGTCGCCGTTGGCGCGGTGGTAGCCCCGCACCGCGAGCAGCCCGGCCAGCTCACCCTGCGAGCCCGCGTTCGGCTGGAGGGAGACCTCGTCGTACCCGGTGACCTCGGCGAGCCGCTCCTCCAGCTCGCGGATCAGCTCCAGGTACCCCTGCGCCTGCCCGACGGGCACGAAGGGGTGCAGGGAGCCGAACTCGGGCCAGGTGATGGGCTCCATCTCGGTCGTCGCGTTCAGCTTCATCGTGCAGGAGCCGAGCGGGATCATGCCCCGGTCCAGGGCGTAGTCCTTGTCGGAGAGCGTGCGCAGGTAGCGCAGCATCGCCGTCTCGGAGCGGTGCGTGTGGAAGACCGGGTGGCTCAGGTACGTGCTCGTGCGGCGCAGCGCCTCGGGGAGCGTGTCCTGCGTGGAGGCGTCGAGCGCCTCGACGTCGGCGGTGACGCCGAAAGCGGCCCAGACGGCGCGGAGCCGGGCGCGGTCGGTGGTCTCGTCACAGGCGAGCGAGAGCGTGTCCGCGTCGACGCGGTAGAGGTTGACGCCCTGCTCGCGGGCGGCGGCGAGGACCGCGTCGGCGCGACCCGGGACCGTGACGGTGAGGGTGTCGAAGTACGCGCCGTGGGCGACCTCGATGCCCCCGGCACGCAGCCCGGCGGCGAGCAGGCTCGCGTAGCGGTGGGTGCGCTCGGCGATGGCGCGCAGCCCCTCGGGGCCGTGGTAGACGGCGTACATCCCGGCCATGACCGCGAGGAGGACCTGCGCGGTGCAGATGTTGCTCGTCGCCTTCTCACGGCGGATGTGCTGCTCGCGGGTCTGGAGCGCGAGACGGTACGCCTTGTCGCCGTCCGCGTCGACGGAGACGCCGACCAGGCGCCCGGGCAGGTTGCGGGCGAAGGTCTCGCGCACGGCCATGTACCCGGCGTGCGGGCCGCCGAAGCCCATCGGGACGCCGAAGCGCTGCGTCGTACCGACGGCGATGTCCGCGCCCAGCTCACCGGGCGGCGTGAGCAGGGTGAGGGCGAGCAGATCGGCGGCGACGGTGACGACGGCGTTGACCGCGTGCGCCTGCTCGATGACGGGGCGCAGGTCCCGTACGGCCCCGGAGGCGCCCGGGTACTGGAGGAGGAGGCCCGTGACGCCGCCCTCGGCGTACTCGGCGGGCAGGCCCTGCGACAGGTCGGCGACGACGACGACGACGCCCGTCGGCTCCGCGCGCGTGCGCAGCACGGCGACGGTCTGCGGGAAGGTGTCGGCGTCGACGAGGTAGACACCCTTCTTGACCTTGCCGACGCGCCGCGAGAGGGCCATCGCCTCGGCGGCCGCTGTGCCCTCGTCGAGCAGCGAGGCGCCCGATGTGGGCAGCCCGGTGAGGTCGGCCACCATCGTCTGGAAGTTGAGCAGCGCCTCCAGGCGGCCCTGCGAGATCTCCGGCTGGTACGGGGTGTACGCGGTGTACCAGGCAGGGTTCTCCATGACGTTGCGCAGGATGACCGGCGGCGTGAAGGTGCCGTAGTAGCCGAGGCCGATCATGGAGTCCACGACCTCGTTGCGCCGGGCGAGGGCGCGCAGTTCGGCGAGAACCTCGGCCTCGGTGCGCGCCGCGGGGAGCTGGAGCGCCTCGGCGGAGCGGATCACCTCGGGCACAGCGGCGGCGGTCAGCTCGTCGAGCGAGCCGAAACCGACCTGGGCGAGCATCTTCGCCCGCGCCTCGGCATCGGGCCCGATGTGGCGCTGGGAGAAGGGCGTGCCCTCTTCCAGCCGGGTCAGCGGGGTGCGGTGGACGGTCATCTGCGGGGGCCTCCTGGTCGGCGCGACCTGCACCGGATACCGCCTGCGGGTACCCGGACGGCCTCCCCCTCTGTCATCCGGACCTGAGAGCTTCACCTTCACGGGCGCACGCGCCCGGGCAGGCTTTCACCGTCGGTGAGGACCATCGCCCTGCGTACCCGCCGGACGCGTCCTGCTTTCCAGAGTGACCTCACCCGCGCGGTACAGGGGCCTGAGAGATTCCGGGGAGGATTTGCTCCTTCGGCGTCCCCGGCCTTCGCGCTCCGGGGCACTCTCCCGCACAGGGTCAGCAGCCAATGGCCAGCCTACCAGCGGCGCGCCGGGCAGGTCAGGGGCAGCGGGCCGCCGAGTGGCCGCCGGGGCGGAAGTGCATTTACGTAGGGGTACGAGCCCTACGGCCCCGCAGCGCGGGCGCCGACACCAGGAGGTGCCGTGGAGACCGATATCGACCCGCACGCCCTGATCGGTCGCAAGGCGGTGGACCACGAGGGTGCCAGGATCGGCACCGTGGACGAGGTGTACCTCGACGACGCCACCGGAATCCCGGAGTGGGCGGCGATACGCACCGGCCTCTTCAGCAGGGACGCCTTCGTCCCGCTGGAGCCGAGCGAACTCGTCTCGGGCGTCCTGCGCGTCCCCTTCGCGCGCGCCCTCATCAAGGACGCGCCCGATTTCGGCGTCGGCCGCCACCTCTCCCCGCAGCAGGAGATCCAGCTCTACCGCCACTACGGCCTCGACGCGAGCCCCCCCGAGGCGCACGAGGACGTCGAGTTCGGGCAGATCGCCGGCCGCGAGGACGCCTGAGAACCGGGCGCCCCGGATCACGCCCCTGTCGATTCCCGGCCACCTTCCGGCACCGCCGGCCACCAGGCCCCCGCCGCTCCCGGCCGCACCTCCTCGTCGCCCGTTCCGCGCACCAGCGGCAGCGGCTCCCCCGCGCTCAGGTCCGGGTCGTCGACGGCGAAGGTCCGCACGCGCCCCGGCCGCGCGTCGTAGGGCGTCTCGAAGCGCACCGTGACGCGGCCCAGGCCACTGCCCTGCACCCACCCTGCCCCGTGCTCCTCGTGCACGACGTCCTGGCCGGGGCGCCACTGCGGCACGGAGGGCGGCGGCGGTACGGGCGAGGCCGCGGGCACCGGGAGCGGTTCGGGGGCGCGCGCGAGGGGTTCCTCGCCCGCCGTCGTACGCGCGAAGAGCACCTCCTGCGTGAAGTCGGCGAGCCCGGAGACCCCGACCCCGAGCAGCCGCACCCCGCCTGTCGTGTCGACGAGTTCCAGGAGCCGCGCCGCCGCCTCGCGCACGACGGCCGGGTCGTCGGTGGGCGCGCGCAGCGTCTCGGAGCGCGTGAGCGTCGAGAAGTCGTACCGCCGCACCTTGAGCACCACGGTCCGGCCCGATCGCCCGCTCGCCCGCAGTCGCCCCACGCAACGGTCAGCGAGCGCGGCGACCTCGGCGCGTACCCGTACCCGGTCGTGGATGTCGAGATCGTAGGTGTCCTCGACGGAGACCGATTTCCCCTCCCGTTCGGCCACGACGGGCCGCTCGTCGTGCGCCAGCGACATCGCGTACACGCCCGCGCCGTGCGCCTTCCCGAGCAGCCGTACGAGTTCGTCCTCGCCCGCTTCGGCGATCTCCCCGATCGTGCCGATCCCCGCCCTGCGCAGGTGGTCCCCCGTGGCAGGGCCGACGCCGGGCAGCACCCGCACGGAGAGCGGCGCGAGCAGGTCGCGTTCCGTGCCGGGCTCGATCAGCACGAGGCCGTCCGGCTTGGCCCGCTCGGAACCGATCTTCGCGAGCATCTTCGACGCGGCGAGCCCCACGGAGCCCGTCAGCCCCGTGCGCGCCCTGATGTCGGCCCGCAGTTTCTCCCCCACGGCGCGCGCCGTCACCGCGTCGTGGGCCACGCCTCCGGCCTCCAGATCGACGAACGCCTCGTCGAGGCTGAGCGGCTCCACGAGCGGCGAGAGCGCCCCGAGCAGCTCCATCACCTGCTCGCTCACGCTCCGGTACAGCGTGAAGCGCGGGAAGAGGTACGCGGCGTTCGGCGCGAGACGGCGCGCCTGTGCCGTCGGCATCGCCGAGTGGACCCCGAAGGCCCGCGCCTCGTACGAGGCGGTGGAGACGACGCCTCGCGGCCCGAGCCCCCCGACCACGACCGCCTTCCCGCGCAGGCTCGGCTTCGCGGCCTGCTCCGCTGCGGCGAAGAAGGCGTCCATGTCGAGATGCAGCACGGTCGGGGCACGTCTCACACCCCCATGCTCGCGCACCCCACTGACAACGCCGGGTACGGAAGGCGCGGGACACGAACGAGGCGGACGGCCGCCCGGCCGCCCGCCTCCCCCGCGAAATCCCTGTCGCCGCGGTCCCTGCCGGGCCCGGGGCTCACACCGCCCGGTTGCGCCGCCGCGCCGCCAGCTCGTCCCCGGCGGTCTCAGTGCCCCGTACCACCGTCTCCCCGGCGTCGATCCGCTCGCCGTGCAGCTGCGCGAGCGCCGCCTCGACGTCGCGCTGCACGACGCCCACGGCGATGCCGAAGATGCCCTGACCGCCCTGGAGGAGTTCGACGACCTCCTCGGACGAGGTGCACTCGTAGACCGTGGCGCCGTCGCTCATGAGGGTCATCCCCTCCAGGTCCTGGGGGTCGCGGTGGCGCAGGTGCTGCACGGTGCCGCGGATGTTCTGGAGCGCCACCCCCGTGTCGAGGAAGCGCCGCACGATCTTGAGGACCACGACGTCGTGAAAGCTGTAGAGCCGCTGGGTCCCCGAGCCCTGCGCGGCACGCACGCTCGGCTCCACGAGTCCGGTGCGCGCCCAGTAGTCGAGCTGGCGGTACGTGATACCCGCCGCCACACACGCCGTGGGACCCCGGTACCCCACCGCGGGCGCGGGCACGACCGCCTGCGGCCCCGGCGCCCCCCCGCGCAGCGGCAGGGGAGTCTCGCCGTTCGGGCGTCGTCCGGGAACGCCCCCCACCCTGCTGTCGCCGCTGCTTCTCACGCCGACCTCCGTCCTCGACCTGGCACATGACGGTAGGCAGTCACCCGGGGTGCGTCAACGATCGCCACGCTGGGCACGCCGGGTGATATTCCCCCGGAGAGTGGTTTGCCGCGCAGTGTACGGGGGTAAGGCTGGCTGAATGCCCGCCCGTCCCCCGGTTCCTCAGCGGGAACCGGGGGCCCGGAGCGGGACTCACTGACTGTTGGTCCCGAAGTCCTCGGGAGAGATCTGGTCGAGGAATTCGCGGAACTTCTCCACCTCGTCCTCCTGCTCGTCGGGGATCGCGATCCCCGCGCTGTCGAGCAGTTCCTCCGCACCGTAGATCGGCGAGCCGGTGCGCAGCGCGAGCGCTATGGCGTCGGAGGGACGGGCGCTGACCTCGATCCCGCTGGCGAAGACGAGTTCCGCGTGGAAGATGCCGTCCTTGAGGCCGGTGATACGGACCTCGGTCAGCTCCTGGCCGACGGCTTCGATCACGTTCTTGAAGAGGTCGTGCGTCAGCGGCCTGGCAGGGGTCATCCCCTGCTGGGCGAAGGCGATGGCCGTCGCCTCGCCGGCACCGATCCAGATGGGAAGGTACCGGTCGCCTCCCACTTCTCGCAGGAGCACGATCGGCTGGTTGGAGGGCATTTCGACCCGGACACCTACGACGTCGAGCTCATTCACACACCAACCCTAGGTCGTCCCCGGCCGGTTTGGGTAGTCGGGGGCGTACGAGCAGGGGCGCACAGGTCCGAAAGGCGCACCGATCGCGTACGGAAGCACCCGCGCGCACCGCCGCGGAACGGGCCGGAGCCCCCGGCGGGGCCGGGTCAGGACCGTACGTCGAGCGCCAGCTCGACCAGCGCGCTGTGCAGCCCCGTCGCGAGATCGGCCAGCTCCCGGGTGCGCTCCTCCGCCTGCGCCCGCGTCTGCGGGTTGCGGTGGCGGACGAGCGGGGCGACGACCTGTTCCACGAGCCCGGCCTCGCGGTCGGCCGCAGCCTTGGTCGCCCGCAGGTGCCGGGGCTCGATGCCGTGCCGCCCCAGTGCGGAGACGAGGCGCGCGATGCGCACGAGGCGCGCGTCGTAGTGGCCGTCCGGGAGCGGGGCGACGAGGCCGTACGACTCCCAGGCGGCCAGTTCCGCCTCGTCCACACCCGCCGCGGCGAGCAGTTCGGCGCGGCCGAGGCGGCGTACGGTCACCTCGTCGCGTGGCGGCGGGCCGCTCTGCCGTCCGACGAGCGGGGCAGCGGGGCGCTCCCCGCGCTCGACGGCGTCCAGGTACTCGCGGATCGCCTTGAGCGGCAGGTAGTGGTCGCGCTGCATCCGCAGGACGTGGCCGAGGCGCTCCACGTCCCGCGGGGTGAACTTCCGGTATCCGGAAGGGGTGCGCTGGGGCTCGATGAGCCCCTCCGACTCCAGAAAGCGGATCTTGGAGATGGTGACCTCGGGGAACTCCTCGCGCAGGATGTTCAGCACGGCCCCGATACTCACCGAGCGAGTCCGCTCGGCGGCGGTGCCGTCAAGTCCGGCACCGCCCCTCGCTCTGTCCATGATCGCCTCTGCTCTCGCGGGTCAGAGTGCCTGCTGGCTCGCGTAGAAGACCAGCCGGTACTTGCCGATCTGCACCTCGTCGCCGTTGGCGAGCACGACCGAGTCGATGCGCTCACGATTGACGTAGGTGCCGTTGAGACTGCCGACGTCGGCGACCGTGAAGGTGCCGTCGGCCTCCCGCCGGAACTCCACGTGCCGCCGGGAGACGGTCACGTCGTCGAGGAAGATGTCGCTCTGCGGGTGACGGCCCGCCGTGGTCAGCTCCCCGTCGAGCAGGAAGCGGCTGCCCGAGTTGGGGCCGCGCCGCACGATCAGGAGCGCCGAGCCGAGCGGCAGGGCGTCCACGGCCGCCTGCGCCTCCGGCGAGAGCGCGGGCAGCGCCGTCTGTCCTGTGGCCTCGGGATCGTACGCCTCAAGACCCGAGATGGAGATGGTCGACGTGGTCTCCGAGGCACGCTCGGGCACCGCGCCGGGGCGCAACGGAGCCCCGCAGTTGGAGCAGAAGCGGCCGGTCTGTGGGTTCTGATGACCGCACCTGCCACACACCAGAAAGCCCATGTGCGAGTCCTCCTGACCCGGCTGTCCCGCGGAAGCGTTCGACGCAGAGGAGCCGCGGGCGAACCCTCCACCCGCACTTGAGGTTGACGGTTCCCCGAAACCTATGCGGCCCGCGGTGGCCGGGTCAACAGCCGACGCGCCCTGACCACCCTGCGTACCACCGGCCGGACCAGCGACTTCGTCGCGGAACAGCGGGCGCTCCCCCTCCTCGCCGGGACGGGCGCGGTGCCGCGCGGCGGCACCGTCCTCGCGCTTGTTCCTGCCGAACAACTTCGAAAAAAAACTCACGGGCGATTCCCCTTGACCGAAACAGACCCGCCCGTGGGGCAGGACGAACCCTCATTGCTCTCACTGACTGTCCGGGACATCTCCACGAGGCCCACGACCATCGGACAGTTTCCCCTACGCGCCGGTCTGACGACGCGTCGACCCCCCGCTTCCTCCTGCCCTCGCGCGGCAACCGTCATGCGCACCGCTTCACCGCGAGGACGACTGAGCGTAATCGGGCGTCTTCGCGGGCCGCAAGGCGTCCACGACGATCTTCTTCTCCTCCTGCACCACGACGGTGGCCTGCTCCTTCTCCAGAGTCTGCACGACCCCGCCCGGGATGCTGAGCGCGGGCGTGAGGTCCTGTGATTTACCGATGACCTTGAAACGGAACGGCGCGTCGACCTTCTGTCCGTCGATCCGCACGCTCTTGCCCGCGTCGGTCAGATACGTGCTCGCGACGACCCGGACGTCGCCGATCTGGATCGCCTCGGCCCCCGCGGCCCGCAACTCCTGGATGGTGTCGAGGAGCATGTCGGCCTTGACCCGGTGCTCCGGGTCCTTGACCGTCACGGTGATTCCCGGACCCTGCGCGGCCACCGTGCCGGCCAGGATGCCGAGCTGGCGTTCCTTCTCCACGGTCTGTTTCCGTGCCTCCTCCGCCTGGTCCGAGCTGTTCTCCAGCTCCGTGCGCTGGCCCTCCAGACTCTGCTTCTCGTCTTCCAGACGCTGAGTTCGGTCATCCAGTTCATCGAGGATACGAACAAGATCTTCCTGACGCGCTCCGCGCAGCGCGCTGCTGTCGTTGTGCGAGCGCACCTGGATGGCGAGCCCCAGGCCGAGGACGAAGAGCAGCAGGGCGACGATGAGCTGCGCACGCGTGACGCGCGGCGGCCACAGGCCCTTCACGAGCCGCTGACGGCCCGTCAGCTGCGCGCCGGACCCTTCGGGCGTACGCGGGGCCGCGGGGAGCGGCTCGGCGGGCTGTTCCCCGCTTCGCCTCTCGTCGCGTCCCCCGGCCCGCTCCGCTGGTCGTACGCCGCTCTGTTCGCCGGTTCGTTCGCCGGTCTGTTCCTCGGGCAGGGGGCCCGGCAGCTCGCCTGGCCGCGCTGGGGGCCGCTCGTCGGGCGTTTCGCTCATGGTGCGCTCACGCCCTGAACACGTGTCGGCGGATCGCGGCCGCGTTGGAGAAGATGCGGATGCCGAGGACGACCACGACTCCCGTCGACAACTGGGCACCGACGCCGAGCTTGTCGCCGAGGAAGACGATGAGCGCGGCGACCACGACGTTGGAGAGGAAGGAGACGACGAAGACCTTGTCGTCGAAGATGCCGTCGAGCATCGCACGCAGGCCGCCGAAGACGGCGTCGAGCGCCGCGACGACGGCGATGGGCAGATACGGCTCGACGACGGCGGGCACCTCGGGGCGGACGAAGAGTCCCACCACCACCCCCACGACGAGGCCCAGTACGGCGATCACGATGTGCCCTTCCCTGCTGGATTCGCTGTCTTCGACTGCGTTGTCGGCTGTGCCCCCGGTCGCTTCTCCTGCGGGGTCTCGGGCCGGGCGGAGCGCACCCGGACCGCGGGAGCGGCCGGGACCCGCAGGGAGTCCTCGGCCGAGAGCTTCACCCGGATGTCGTAGTCCTTGTGCAGGCGGTCGAGGTACTGGCCGTCGACGCTGCGCGCGAACCTGTCCTTCAGCCGGGGCCCGTCCCCGAGGGCGAGGACGGTGTACGGGGGGACGAGTGGCTTGTTGTCGACGAGCACGGCCTCCCCGGCCGCCCGGATCGCCGAGAGCGCGGTGAGGCGCTGCCCGTTGACCGCGACTGCCTCGGCACCCGATTCCCACAGGCCGTTGACGACGCGTTGCAGATCCCGGTCGCGCACCCGCCCGATGTCCGAGAAGTCGGTGGTCTGCCGCGGCCCGTCGCCGGTGCTGCTCTGCGCGGAGGCGGCGTCGTCCACGACGAGCCGCACCCCGGGGCCGTGGGCGGCGCTCGCCCCGGAGAGCAGGCCGAGGAGCCGGACGCGGTCCGTACCGTTGTCCTTGAGCGCCGCGTCCTGGCGTCGGCCGACCTCGTCGCGCAGGGACTCGACGTGCTTCTCCAGCTTGTCGGCCGCGTCGCTCTCGTCGTTGATGCGGTCGATGAGTTCCTCGCGCTCCTTGGCCAGTACGGGCGCGCTCTCCCGCGCCTGCGAGGCACCGACCGTCACGACGAGTGCGGCGAGGACGAGACCGAGGCCGAGCAGCAGCCTGCCGCGCAGGGTGCGCGGCAGCCCCGCGGCACTCCCGGCGGCCCGCTTACGGGCGGCGGCCTCGGCGTACCCGTCGTCGAGGCTGTGGTCCATGACGTTCGTCAGCAGCGACATGGAGGCGTCCGGGCGCCGGGAGGGGGCACCGCCTCGGGTAGGGGGCTGCTGCGACATGCCGCACATCGTCGCATGTCGGGGGCCGTTCCTCCGAATGGCCCCACCGGCGATGCGCCCGGGTGTCCTCTTTCACCCGCAAGAGTGAGTCTCCGCCCGTCCTGCCAGGTTCTTCACGAGGTGTCAGTCCGTGGCTCGCACGTCGAAGGAGGCCGTCCCCCTGGTACGTCGCGTCCAGGGGGACGGCCTCCGGCGGGATACGCCTCAGTGCCCCGCGCTGTCCACGACGCTCGCCCACTCGTCGAGCAGGGCCTGCGCGGACTCGTCGTCGGGGCCCTCGGCCCACAGGTGGGTGACCGCTTCGGCGGGGTCGGGGAGGACCATGACCCAGCGCCCGTCCGACTCGACGACCCGTACGCCGTCGGTCACGTCGACGGACCGCCCTCCGGCGGCCTCGACGACGGTCCGCATCACGAGACCCTTGACCGCCCACGGTGTGGCGAGGTCGCGCTTGAGGACGTGGGCACGCGGGATGCGCGCGTCGATCTGGCTCAGCGTGAGCTGGGTGCGGGCGACGAGCCCGATGAGCCGTACGAAGGCGGCCGTGCCGTCGAAGACGCTGCTGAACTCGGGGATGATGAAGCCGCCCCGGCCGTCGCCGCCGAAGATCGTGCCGTCCTCGCGGCCGACCCGGGTGAGGTCGTCGGGCGAGGTCATCGTCCATTCGACCTGCGTGCCGTGGTAGGCGGCGACCTGTTCCGCGATACGGGTCGTGGTCACCGGCAGCGCGACGCGGCCGCTGCGCCGCTCGGCGGCGACGAGGTCGAGCATGACGAGCAGGGCGCGGTCGTCCTCCACGATCCGGCCCTTCTCGTCGACGAGCGAGAGCCGCTCCCCCACCGGGTCGAAACGCACCCCGAAGGCGGCGCCCGCCGAGGCGACGATCTCACCGAGCCGCACCAGACCCGCGCGCCGCGTGTCGGCGGTCTCGGTGGGGCGGGACTCGTCGAGCCCGGGGTTGATGGTGAGCGAGTCGACACCGAGCTTGCCGAGCAGGCTCGGCAGCACGAGCCCGGCGCTCCCGTTGGACGCGTCCACGACGACCTTGAGCCCGGAATCGCTGATGCCCGTGGTGTCGATGTTGCGGAGCAGCGAGCCGGTGTACGAGTCGAAGACGCTGGAAGGGAAGTGCAGGTCGCCGATCTCGCCGGGGAAGGCCCTGCGGTACTCCTGCCGGGCGTAGACGCGGTCGAGCTTGCGCTGGCTGGCCTGCGAGAGGTCGGCCCCGTTCCCGTCGAAGAACATGATGTCGACGGAGTCGGGCACGCCGGGGGTCGTACGGATCATCAGGCCGCCCGCGCTTCCTCGCGCGGTCTGCTGCCTGGCGACGGGCAGGGGCACGTTCTCCAGGTCGCGTACGTCGATGGCGCTCGCCTGGAGCGCGGAGATCACGGCCCGCTTGAGGGCGCGGGCGCCACGGGAGTGGTCACGCGCCGTGGTGACCGTGGAGCCCTTCTTGAGCGTGGTGGCGTAGGCACCGGCGAGGCGCACGGCGAGTTCGGGGGTGATCTCGACGTTGAGGATTCCGGAGACGCCTCGGGCGCCGAAGAGGTGCGCCTGGCCGCGCGACTCCCAGATCACGGAGTTGTTGACGAAGGCGCCGGCCTCGATGGTCTTGAACGGGTAGACCCGCACATTGCCCTGGATGATCGATTCCTCGCCGACGAGGCACTCGTCCCCGATGACGGCGCCGTCCTCGATCCGGGCCGCGCGCATGATGTCGGTGTTCTTGCCGATGACGCAGCCGCGCAGATTGCTGTGCTCACCGATGTAGACGTTGTCGTGCAGGACGGCCTTGTGGAGGAAGGCGCCGCTCTTGACGACGACGTTGGAGCCCACGACGGTGTGCTCGCGCAGTTCGGCGCCGGCCTCGACCTTGGCGTAGTCGCCGACGTACAGGGGACCGCGCAGCACGGCGTCCGGGTGGACGTCGGCACCTTCGGCCACCCAGACGCCCGGCGAGATCTCGAAGCCGTCGAGTTCGACGTCGACCTTGCCGTCGAGCACGTCGGCCTGCGCCTTGACGTAGCTCTCGTGGGTGCCGACGTCCTCCCAGTAGCCCTCGGCGATGTACCCGTAGACGGGCTTGCCTTCCTTCATCAGCTGCGGGAAGACGTCACCCGACCAGTCGACGGAGGTGTCGGCCTCGACGTAGTCGAAGACCTCCGGTTCCATGACGTAGATGCCGGTGTTCACCGTGTCCGAGAAGACCTGCCCCCAGGTCGGCTTCTCCAGGAAGCGCTCGACCTTTCCTTCGTCGTCGACGATGGTGATGCCGAATTCGAGCGGATTGGGGACCCGGGTGAGACAGACCGTGACGAGAGCACCCTTTTCCTTGTGGAAATTGATGAGGTCGGTCAGGTCGAAGTCGGTGAGCGCATCGCCGGAGATGACGAGAAAGGCGTCGTCCTTGAGCGCCTCTTCGGCGTTCTTCACACTCCCCGCCGTGCCGAGCGGCTTCTCCTCGTTGGCGTAACTCAGCTCCATACCGAGCTCTTCGCCGTCGCCGAAGTAGTTCTTGACCAACGAGGCCAGGAATTGCACGGTGACGACTGTCTCGGTGAGACCGTGCCGCTTGAGCAGCCGCAGCACGTGCTCCATGATCGGCCGGTTGGCGACCGGGAGCAGTGGTTTGGGCATGCTGGAGGTCATGGGGCGAAGCCGGGTACCTTCACCACCGGCCATCACGACGGCCTTCATATCGGGAGTGTCCTCCTCGAAGAGACGGATCGAATACCGAACAAGCCGCCCCTTCGGGAGAACGGCTTCAGTCGGCCGTGGCCGCCGCCTTGATGACCCGGCGGACCTGCACCACGTACAAGATTCCTGCCCACCAATACAGAGTTGTACCCCATCCTGCGAACGCCCATCCGAAAATCGCCGCCAACGAGGCGAGCCATCCGCTTCCGTCGCTGAGCAGCAGCAGCGGGAAGGCGTACATGAGGTTGAACGTAGCCGCCTTCCCGAGAAAGTTCACCTGGGGCGGCGGGAATCCGTGCCTGCGCAGGATCAGCACCATGACGCCGAGAAGCAGCTCACGTGCGAGAAGAACGCAGGTGACCCACAGCGGCAGAATCTCGCGCCAGGTGAGACCAACCAGGGTGGACAGGATGTAGAGCCGGTCGGCCGCGGGGTCGAGTACCCGGCCGAGGCTGCTGATCTGGTTCCACCGCCGGGCGAGTTTGCCGTCGAGGTAGTCACTGATCCCGCTGAGCGCGAGTACGAGGAGTGCCCAGCCGTCGCTCTGCGGCCCCCCGAACTCGGGGCGGAGAATCAGCCACAGAAACAGCGGAACGCCGACAAGCCTCGCCGCGCTGAGGATGTTGGGAATGGTGAGTACCCGATCCGTCTGGACCGCGGTCTCCTGGACCTCCACCCGGGGGCCTCCTGAGGGGAACCGTCAACAGTGCAGCCCGACTTTACCGGGTGGCCCGGGCGCCGGGACGCGAGGGGTCCCGCAGGGTCCCGCTGACGGCGGTGCGGCCTCGGCCGGCCCTGCCCTCGAACGCGGAAAAGCCCCGCACCAAATGAATGGTGCGGGGCAATCCCACAATAATTGTTCGGCGGCGTCCTACTCTCCCACAAGGTCCCCCTTGCAGTACCATCGGCGCTACGCAGCTTAGCTTCCGGGTTCGGAATGTAACCGGGCGTTTCCCACGCGCTATGACCACCGAAACACTATAAAACCCACAACCACCCCGCCCCTCAAAAGGACGTGGTCCGGTTGTTCGTGGTTTCAGAACCAACACAGTGGACGCGAGCAACTGAGGACAAGCCCTCGGCCTATTAGTACCGGTCAACTCCACCCCTCACAGGGCTTCCATATCCGGCCTATCAACCCAGTCGTCTACTGGGAGCCTTACCCTCTCAAAGGAGGTGGGAACACTCATCTCGAAGCAGGCTTCCCGCTTAGATGCTTTCAGCGGTTATCCCTCCCGAACGTAGCCAACCAGCCATGCCCTTGGCAGAACAACTGGCACACCAGAGGTTCGTCCGTCCCGGTCCTCTCGTACTAGGGACAGCCCTTCTCAATATTCCTACGCGCACAGCGGATAGGGACCGAACTGTCTCACGACGTTCTAAACCCAGCTCGCGTACCGCTTTAATGGGCGAACAGCCCAACCCTTGGGACCGACTCCAGCCCCAGGATGCGACGAGCCGACATCGAGGTGCCAAACCATCCCGTCGATATGGACTCTTGGGGAAGATCAGCCTGTTATCCCCGGGGTACCTTTTATCCGTTGAGCGACGGCGCTTCCACAAGCCACCGCCGGATCACTAGTCCCGACTTTCGTCCCTGCTCGACCCGTCGGTCTCACAGTCAAGCTCCCTTGTGCACTTACACTCACCACCTGATTACCAACCAGGCTGAGGGAACCTTTGGGCGCCTCCGTTACTCTTTAGGAGGCAACCGCCCCAGTTAAACTACCCATCAGACACTGTCCCCGATCCGGATCACGGACCCGGGTTAGACATCCAGCACGACCAGAGTGGTATTTCAACAACGACTCCACAACCACTGGCGTGGCCGCTTCACAGTCTCCCACCTATCCTACACAAGCCGAACCGAACACCAATATCAAACTGTAGTAAAGGTCCCGGGGTCTTTCCGTCCTGCTGCGCGAAACGAGCATCTTTACTCGTAATGCAATTTCACCGGGCCTATGGTTGAGACAGTCGAGAAGTCGTTACGCCATTCGTGCAGGTCGGAACTTACCCGACAAGGAATTTCGCTACCTTAGGATGGTTATAGTTACCACCGCCGTTTACTGGCGCTTAAGTTCTCAGCTTCGCCAACCCGAAAGTCAGCTAACCGGTCCCCTTAACGTTCCAGCACCGGGCAGGCGTCAGTCCGTATACATCGCCTTACGGCTTCGCACGGACCTGTGTTTTTAGTAAACAGTCGCTTCTCGCTGGTCTCTGCGGCCACCCCCAGCTCACCGAGTAAATCGGATCACCAAGTGTGGCCCCCCTTCTCCCGAAGTTACGGGGGCATTTTGCCGAGTTCCTTAACCATAGTTCACCCGAACGCCTCGGTATTCTCTACCAGACCACCTGAGTCGGTTTAGGGTACGGGCCGCCATGAAACTCGCTAGAGGCTTTTCTCGACAGCATAGGATCATCCACTTCACCACAATCGGCTCGGCATCAGGTCTCAGGCACAAGCTACGCGGATTTACCTACGCAACGCCCTACACCCTTACCCCGGGACAACCACCGCCCGGGATGGACTACCTTCCTGCGTCACCCCATCACTCACCTACTACCAGCCTGGGTCACCGGCTCCACCACTCCCCTCAACTCCGAAGAGATCAGGGCGGCTTCACGGGCTTAGCATCACTGGATTCAATGTTTGACGCTTCACAGCGGGTACCGGAATATCAACCGGTTATCCATCGACTACGCCTGTCGGCCTCGCCTTAGGTCCCGACTTACCCTGGG
>NZ_CP192513.1:660000-4090000 GCF_050613165.1 Streptomyces sp. P6-2-1
GCCCGACGAGCCACAGCGCCATCCTTGCCAGGGCCCTCGGGGTCCCGGCGGTGGTGGCGCTGCCCGGAGCGGTGGCGATCGCCGAGGGGACCACAGTGGCGGTGGACGGCAGCGCCGGGGAGGTGTTCGTCTCGCCCGGGGCCCGCAAGCGCGAGGAACTGGAGGCACAGGCAGCCGAGCGGAAGGCGGCCCTCGCCGCGAGCACGGGTCCCGGAGTCACCTCGGACGGACACCGGGTGCCGTTGCTCGCCAATATCGGCGGCCCGTCGGACGTCGCCGCCGCGATCGAGGCCGGTGCGGAGGGCGTGGGCCTGTTCCGTACCGAGTTCCTCTACCTCGACGACAGCGAGCGGGCGCCCTCCGTGGACCGGCAGACCGCTGTCTACCGCTCCGTCCTTGAGGCGTTCCCCGACCGGCGGGTCGTGGTCCGGGTCCTGGACGCGGGCGCTGACAAGCCGCTCGCGTTCCTCCACCCTTCCGACGAGCCCAATCCGGCGCTGGGGGTCCGGGGGCTCAGGGCGCTCCTCGATCGCCCCGAGGTACTGCGGGACCAGCTGACCGCGCTGGCCCGCGCCGCCGAAGGGCTTCCCGTCCATCTGGAGGTCATGGCCCCGATGGTGGCCGACCGAGCGGACGCGCGGGCCTTCGCGGAGGCGTGCCGGGCGGCGGGGCTGCACGCGAAGGCCGGGGTCATGGTGGAGATCCCGGCGGCCGCGCTCCGGACCGGGGCGCTCCTGCGGGAGGTGGAGTTCGTCTCGCTCGGCACCAACGATCTCGCCCAGTACACCTTCGCCGCGGACCGGCAGGTGGGCGCCGTGGCCCGCTGGCAGGACCCGTGGCAGCCCGCTCTGCTCGACCTGATCGCCTCCTCGGCCCAAGCGGCGGCCGCGGCCGGGAAGACGTGCGGGGTGTGCGGTGAGGCCGCGGCCGATCCGCTTCTCGCGTGTGTGCTGACGGGACTGGGTGTCACCTCCTTGTCGATGAGTCCCACCGCGCTCCCCTACGTCCGTTCCACGCTCGCCAAGTACACGCGCGCCCAGTGCGAGCGGGCGGCGGGCGCGGCGCGGGCCGAGGACGGGGCCGAGGAGGCACGGCGGGCGGCGGGTGCCGTGCTCTCCGGCGAGTAGGCGGCCGCCGGAGAGCCGTGCCCCGGGCTTGCCGGGAGGGAGCCGGTCAGTCCTGCGTGTCCTCCCCGTCCTGGCCGTGCTCGTGGTGGGCGGTGCGGGGCGGGGTCAGCACGGGCGCGGCGCGGTAGTCGACACCCGGCTCGGGCGGGATGGGTTCCCCGGTCTCCGTGTCCGTGCAATAGGCGTCGAAGACTTCGGCGGCCGTGAGAGGGCGCAGCGTGTGTGCGCGCAGCCGCCAGCCGCGCACCGCGTCCCCGGCGTCGGGTCCGCTCGTGCGGGCGACGAGTCCGCAGGGCAGACCTGTCGCGAGTGCCGCGGCGAGGACGGTGACGAGGTCCAGTGCCGCGGTCTCCTCCACGTACGGATTCGTGCCCGGGCTCGTGTCGAGGTCGAACTCGGCGAGCAGGGGGCCCGCTTCCGTACTCGTACTGCACACCAGGTGGTGGCGGCCCGCGCCGAGGGCGTGGCAGGCCGCCGTGAGCAGTTCCGATGCGCGGTCGAAGGCGGCCTTCGCGAGGCTCTCGCCGCAGTCCTCGCAGCGTCCTGCGGCGTCGAGGAGTTCCCCCGCGTAGGCGAAGGTCGCGCGGCGCAGGGCGAGATGAGCGAGGTCGGGCAGGAGGTCGGCGAGGGGGCGGCCTTCGTACGGGAGGGTCGCGCCGGTCTCGACGAGGTGCTCGGTGAAGCGCTGCCGGCTGTCCAGGCTGCCGGGGTCGAGTCCCGAGCCGGTGCAGAAGGCCACGTACTCCTCGGGGTCGAGGAGGCCGATGCGGGTCCTGCGGCCGCGGGCCGTGCGGGTCCTGAGGAGGGTGTCGGCGGTGTCGATGTACCGCGTGTGGCTGGGGAAGCGGGGGGCGCCGTAGCGGGTCATGCGCTGGTAGTCCTCCTCCTCGGCGAGGAGGGCGAGGGCGCCGGTCAGCTCACGGTCGACGCGGTCGAGCCGCAGGCCGTGGCGGTCGGGGCGGGACGCGGTGCGCGGGCGGGCCATGTGGGCCTCCTGAGGTGTGTACGAGGCGCTCCCTGACGGAGTGCCTTCACTTGATCGCACACCGTAAGCGGGAGCACTGACAACGCTCCTCGCCGGGCGCCGCGACGCCGCCGCCCCGGGACGCTTCCGGGGCGGCGGGAGCGTCCTCAGGAGTGTGCGCGCCCCAAACGCTCGTAGCCGCGCAGGAGTTCCACATCGTCAACCGAGCCGGGGTTGACTGCCTTCTCCAGAGGGGTTCCCTGGAGCAGTCGCTTGACGGGGACCTCCAGGCGCTTGCCGGTGAGGGTGTGCGGGATCGCCCGTACCTCGATGACCTCGTCAGGGACGTGGCGCGGGGACAGCTCGGTGCGCAGGGCGGTGGCGAGACGGGTGCGCAGGGCGTCGTCGAGCACGGCACCGTCGGCGAGCTGGACGAAGAGGGGCATCCAGTAGCCGCCGTCGGGTTGTTCGACTCCGACGACGAGCGATTCGCGGATTTCCGGGAGACGCTCGACGACTTCGTAGATGTCCGCGGAGCCCATGCGGACGCCGCCGCGGTTGAGGGTCGAGTCGGAGCGGCCGTGGATGATCACGGAGCCGTGTCCTGTCAGGGTGATCCAGTCGCCGTGGCGCCAGACGCCGGGGTAGGTGTCGAAGTAGCTGTCGTGGTAGCGGCTGCCGTCCGGGTCGTTCCAGAAGCGGATGGGCATGGAGGGCATGGGGCGTGTGACGACGAGTTCCCCGACCTCGTCGACGAGGGGCCGACCCTCGGGGTCCCAGGCCTGGAGGTCGACGCCGAGTGCGGGGGCCTGGAGTTCCCCGATGTGGACCGGGAGGGTGGGGACGGCTCCGGCGAAGCAGCTGCACACGTCGGTGCCGCCGCTGACGGAGGCGATCCACACGTCCTCGCCCGCCTCCTCGTGGAGCCAGCGGAAGCCGTCAGGGGGCAGCGGCGAGCCGGTGGTGGCGACGCAGCGGACACGGCTGAGGTCGAAGTCGCGTGCGGGGTGCAGGGTCGCCTTGCGCGAGGCCATGACGTAGGCCGCCGAGGTGCCGAAGAGGGTCGCGCCCGTCGTCTCGGCGACGCGCCACTGGGCCGCGGTGTCGGGGAAGCCGGGGCTGCCGTCGTACAGGACGAGCGTCGAACCGGTGAGGAGGCCCGAGACGAGGAAGTTCCACATCATCCAGCCGGTGGAGGTGTACCAGAAGAAGCGGTCGCCCGTGCCGAGGTCGCAGTGGAGTCCGAGCTGTTTGAGGTGTTCGACGAGGATGCCGCCCTGGGACTGGACGATCGCCTTGGGCAGTCCCGTGGTGCCGGAGGAGTAGAGGACCCACAGCGGGTGGTCGAAGGGGACCTGCGCGAAGACGGGGTCCTCGTCGCCCGCGACGACATCGGCCCAGGTCTCGGCGCCTTCGGGGGCGGGGGTGCCGAGGAGGGGGACGTGGACGAAGGTGCGGACGGTGGGGAGTTCGGCGCGCAGCTCCGCGACGACGTCCGTGCGGTCGTGCTCCTTGCCCCCGTAGCGGTAACCGTCCACGGCGATGAGGACGGCGGGTTCGACCTGGCGGAAGCGGTCGAGGACGCTGCGGGCGCCGAAGTCGGGCGCGCAGGAGGTCCAGACGGCGCCGACCGCGGCGGTGGCGAGGACGGAGACGATCGCCTGCGGGACGTTCGGCAGGTAGCCGCTGACGCGGTCGCCCGGCCGGACGCCCCGCGCGCGCAGGGCGGCGGCGAGGGAACCGACCTGGCGGCGCAGTTCGGCCCAGGTCATGGGCTCGGGGCCGTGGGTCTCGTCGACGTGCAGGAGGGCGGCCTCGCCCGCGAGGAGGGGGTCCTCGGCGGTGCGCAGGGCGTGTTCGGCGTAGTTGAGGCGGGACCCGGTGAACCAGCGGGCGCCGGGCATCGCGCGGTCGGCGAGTACTTCCTCGTACGGCGTCGAGAAGCGGACGTCGAACCACTCGGCGACGGCCCGCCAGAAGGCGTCCAGGTGCTCGACCGACCAGCGGTGCAGGGCCGGGTAGCCGCCTTCGGCGGGGGCTCCGTGGTGCTCGGCCGCCCAGGTCTGGAACCGGGTGACGGTGGCGCTCGCCGCACGTTCCTGTCCTGGTTCCCACAGGGGCTGGGGCGGCTGGGCTGCGGTGCTCACGGGGCGGCTCCAAGGGGCGGTACGCGGCGACTGTGCCGCGCCGGGGTCGGTGAGGGTCCCGGTGCTGACCTCGGCGGACTGCCGCCGGGCCGGCGGACCGGGCGCTGCGAAGGACGATGCCACGGACGCGGCCCCGGCACCAGGGGTGGCAGGGGGATGAGGTGCTGGTGGGAAGGGGGGGCGGGGGACATGGACAACGGGGGTCCTGTGTGCTCGGGCGTGGGGGGCGGCTGGGCGCGCGGACGGGCTGCCCCGGGGTGGGCGGCGCCCACCCCGGGGAGGCCGTGCGGGGTTTTCGGCGTGCTCGGCGAGCGGTGGGTGGCGGGGGAAGGTCGCCTGGGTGAACGGTCGTCAAACGATGTCACCGGTCGGCCGGGTGGATGACACTCTTGCGTCATGATCGCTCGTGACCTGGTGCGTTGGCTGGCGGCGGCGCGGGGAGACGGCGCCGGTGGGGGCGGCGCGGTGTCGCGGGGGGCCGCGCGGGCGCGGATGCGGCGCGGGGGCGCGGCGGCTTCGGTGCGGGCGCGGGTGCCCGGGGTGCTGACGGCGCTGGAGCCCGCGCCGGGTGGGGGCCTGGTGCGGTTCGCGCGTTCGGAGTTGTCCGTGCGGGTGACGGTGCGCGGGGCGCTCTTCCTCGGCTGGGACGGTGCTTCGCCGATGCCGTCCTACGCCGTGTCGGGTGCGGAGGCGGTGGCGCCGGACGAGCGCGTCGTGCTGGAGCCGGACACGGAGGGCGGGGTGCGGCTCGTCTCCGAGCGGCTCGCCCTGACGGTGGCGCGGGACGGGACCGTGGAGGTGCGGACTCCCGGCGGCGTGGTGTTGCGCAGGCAGTCGCCGCCGCGGTGGTGGGAGGCGGCGGACGCGGTACGGGGCGGAGGACGCTGGGTGTCGCGGGCCGAGGTGGGCCCCGATGCCGTGTTTCTGGGCGCGGGGCGGGACGGCGCGGTCCTGGCGGAGGGCGCGTACTCGGTGGGCGGGGTGCGGCCCGGACTGCGGCTGCCGGTGCAGGTGGTGCACGCGGACGCGGGGTGTCACCTCGTCTTCCACGACGTGGAGGAGGAAGGGGAATGGGTGCTGCGGCCCGGCCGGGAGGGCGCGGGCTCGGGGCATGACAGGGCGGGGGTCGCCGAACTGCGGATGAGCGGTGGCCCGGTGCGGTCCTGGGTGGTGGTCGGCTCGCCGCAGCGGCTTGCCTATGGCTGGGCGTCGTTGACGGGTGCGCCTGTGCCCCCGCCGGGGGACGCGCTCGGAGGTGGTGGGCGGGAGGTCGTGGTGGTACGGGGCGGGGGCGGGCCCGGTGCGGTGGAGCGGCTCCCGGCCGCAGGGCGGGCGCGGTGGTTCGGCGGGGCCGTGGGGCCCGTGGTGCCGCGCTGGACGGATTCGGAGGTGCGGGCCCGCGAGGGTGAGCGGTACGTGAGGGCGGCCGGGAGGGGACGGCACGGCTTCGTTCACTCGTTCGAAGGAATGGGTGGCGTTCTGGAACTGTGCAGGGCGCGGGCTGTGTTCAACTCATTGCGCGGGGCCTTCCCCGGCGAGCGGCCCTTGCAACTGGCGGCAGGGGTGTGGGCCGGGCAGCAGAGGTACGGCGGGGTGTGCCTGCCGGGCCCCGAGGTGGGCGACTGGGCGGAGTTGCCGCGCACGGTGGGGCGGGTGCTGGGGCTGGGAATGTGCGGGGTGCCCTTCTGCGGGCCGGGGGCACCGGAGGGAGACGGGGGTGCGCGGGGTGCGCGGGGTGCGCGGTCAAAGAGGGGGCGGGTGTCCGCCGAGGTGGCGGAATGGGCGGTCCGGTGGGAGCAGTTGACGCGGTGGTTGCCGTGGAGCGGCACGGCGGGAGGAGGGGATGCGGGAGCGCCTGCGCCGGGCGGGCGCGAGCGGTGGGGGCCTTATTGGACGACGCTGGCGCGCCATGCGGGCTTGTGGGGCGGGCCGTGGGTACGCCCGGTGTGGTGGTTCACGCCGGAGGACCGGGCGCTGCGCGGGGTGGACGACGCGTTCCTGGTGGGTGAGGCGCTGTTGGTGGCGCCGGTGTGCGAGCCGGGGGCACGGAGCAGGCGGGTGCGCCTGCCGCGGGGGCAGTGGTACGACACGGAGACGGAGGTGGTGTATGAGGGAGAGCGCACGGTCGAGGTCGCGGCACCGCTCGACCGGGTCCCTGTCCTGGTCCGTGCGGGAGCGGTGATCCCGGTACGGGAGGGGGGCAGGACGGTGCTGGAGGTGTGGCCGCCTCTGCCGGAAAGCGGCCCGGGGGCGGGGTTGTTCATCCCCGACGAGGACGAGGCCTGGTCGCCTCCGCTGGTCGAGCGGTACACGAGCAGGTGCGCGGCGGACGGCACCGTGGTCGTGGAGCGGAGCGGGGAGCCGGGTGGAGCGGAGGGAGTGGGGCGCCCTGTGCGGGTCAGGGGGTTGGGGGCCGGGGCGCCTGTGGGGCAGGGATGAGAGGGAGTGTTACTGGTAGCGGCCCTCGAACCAGGCCTTGGCGGCGAGGGTGTGGAGGGGGAAGCCGAGCCTGGCGGGTTCGCGCAGGATGTGGCGGCCGTCGGTCTCGTCGGTGGGGACGGAGCGCGGGAGTTCGGCGGCGGGGCGGGTCGGCAGGACGCCGAAGAGGAGGAGGTGCCCGTCGGACGAGCTGAGGGCGTCGGCGAGGCGGACGTCCCGGGGTTCCGCCTCGATGCCGGTCTCCTCGCGCAGTTCGCGGGCGACGGCGTGGCGCCAGTCCTCGTCGTGGTCGACGAAGCCGCCGGGGAGGGCGACCGTGCCCTTGGCGGGTTCGATGGCGCGGGTGATGACGACGAGTCCGGTGCCGGCGCGGTCGTAGACGGGCTGGAGGGCGACCGCGACCGGCAGCGGGTTGCCGTAGGCGGTGGCACCGCAGACGGCGCAGGTACGCGGCCAGGAGCGGGCCTCGGCATAAGGGGCTCCGCAGCTCGAACAGTGCGAGTACGGCTGCGTACCGGCGGGGGCCGGGGCATCGGCGGAGCCGTCGGGGCGGGAGTGGGTCCGGGACACGCGCGGACTTTATCCGATCCCGGGGGTGAGGGTGACAGGGGGAGGGCCCTGCCGGCGGGCCGGGGAGGTGAGGGGGCGTCAGTGGGGGGAGGTCAGGGAGCGGCGGGTGACGGGGAAGTCGAAGAAGGTGTCGGGGTACTCCTCGGGCTGGTGGGTGAAGTGCCACCACTCCTCGGGGAGATTGGTGAAGCCCTCGCGTGCGAGGGTGGTCCTGAGGAGGTCGCGGTGCGCGCGCTGGATACCGGTGATCCGGGGGTCGTCGGTGTGGGCGAGGGTGTCGAAGCAGTCGAATCCGGTGCCCGTGTCGACGGCCATGTCGGGGAAACGCTCGGCCTTGGGGCCGTAGCAGGAGGTGAGGGTCTCGCCGGGGACGTAGGGGCGGGTGGGGTGCGCGGGAAGACGGACGAAGCTCAGGTCGAGGGTGGAGCCGCGGCTGTGGCCGGACTTCTCGGCGATGTAACCGTCGGCGAAGAGGCGGGTCTTGTCGACGCGGGGGTAGAACTCGGCCTTCATGCGCTGGTCCGAGAGGTCCTGGGCCCATGTCACGAAGGTGTCGACGGCGCGCTGGGGCCGATAGCAGTCGTACACCTTCAAGGAGTAGCCGCGGCGCAGGAGGTGGCGCTGGGCGCGGTGGAGGGCCTCGGCGGTGGAGCGGGTGAGGAGGCACAGGGGCTGGGCGTAGCCGGTGAGGGGGACGCCGGTGAAGTTGTGGGGGGTGGCGTAGCGGATGTCCTCGATGATCGTGGGGTCGATGTCACGGAGTTCGACGAAGGAGGAGGGGGCTTGGGGGTCGTGGTGTGCGCTGCGGGCTGTCTGGGCCGCCTGCGCGCTCGGGATGGTGGCGGTGAGGGAGAGGAGGACGGCGAGCAGGAGGGCGGGGAGGGACCGGAGCGCTGTGGGGGTGCGTCGTCTCATGGGGTACGGGTGTAGCAGCGCAGGGCGGGGATTCCCAGAGGGCGCCCGTGGATCGCATACGAGCGGAGGCGTTCCGTACGGCCCGGGGAGCCGTTACCGTGCCCGGTATGAGCGACGAGTCGCGGGAGTTCGGGAGCTACGAGGAGTTCTGGCCGTACTACGTGGCCATGCACTCCAGGGCGGCGACCCGCTGGGTGCACCTGACGGGCACGCTGACGGGGCTCGCGGTGAGCGCGTACGGGCTGGCGCGGGGGCGGGCGAAGTACCTCGCCGCGCTGCCCGTGATCGGGTACGGGACCGCCTGGCCTGCGCACTTCCTCATCGAGCGGAACAACCCGGCGACCTTCGGGCACCCGGCGTGGTCGCTGCGCGGCGATGCGCGGATGATCCGGATGATGCTCGCCGGGCGGGACGCCGAACTCGGCGAGATCGCGCGGAAGTGGCTCGCGGAGCACCGTACGACCGTCTCCTGAGCCGTTGTCGCTCGCGCGCCCGGACGCTCCCTGGCCGGTGTGCGGGCTCAGTGCGCCGCCTGGCTCTCGCGCTGGGCGACGGCACGGCGGCGGGCGTGTTCGACGACCTCGATGAGGACGGCTTTGACGGAGTCGCGCTCGCGGGCGTCGCAGAGCACGAGGGGGACGTACGGGTCGAGGTCGAGGGCGGCGCGGATCTCGGGGAGCGGGTGGTCCTCCGCCCCGTCGAAGCGGTTGACGGCGACGACGAAGGGGATGCCTCGCCGCTCGAAGTAGTCGATGGCGGCGAAGGAGTCGGCGAGCCGGCGGGTGTCGACGAGGACGACGGCGCCGAGCGCTCCCTGGGCGAGTTCGTCCCACAGGAACCAGAAGCGGTCCTGGCCCGGGGTCCCGAAGAGGTAGAGGACGAGTTCCTCGCGCAGCGTGATGCGGCCGAAGTCCATCGCGACCGTGGTGGTGCGCTTCCGCTCGACCCCGCGCATGTCGTCCACCGGGCGGGATGCCTCGGTGAGGACTTCCTCGGTACGCAGCGGCCTGATCTCGCTGACCGCGCCGACGAGAGTCGTCTTGCCGACCCCGAAGCCCCCGGCGACCAGGAGTTTGAGGGTGAGCGGCCGGTCGGACCGGCCACGGAGGGCGTTCATTCGGTCTCTTCTCCTGCGGCCCCGCCGTGGTGGCGGGCGTGGGGGGTGTGGACAGGGGGTGCGCGAGGCGGCGGTGGGGCGCCGCTCCCTCACAGGGCGCGCAGGCCTTCGATGACGTCCCGCAGCACGCTCTCGTCGGGCAGTTCGGCGGGCGGGACGGGACGGGTGACCGTGACGAGTTCGGCTTCGGCGAGGTCGCTGACGAGGACCCGGACGACGCCGATGGCGAGGTCGAGTCCGGCGGCGAGTTCGGCGACGGACTGCGGGGCGTCGCCGCACAGGGCGAGGATCTCGACGTGTTCGGGGGTCAGCAGGGCGTCCTGCTCGGGCGGGAGGGGCCAGGGCGTGGTGACGGGAGCGGCGTCCTCGCCCGTACCGGCACCGCCCGTACCCGGAGCGGCGCCGCCCGTACCCGGAGCGGCGGTTCCCTTGGCGGCCTTGCCCGTACCGGTGTCCTTGCCCGTGTTCGCCGCCGGTGCGTCCGGTCCGGTGGGAGCCGGGGTCCCTGCCGGTCCGCCCGGTCCGGGGTCACCGGGGGGCGGAACGGCGGAGACGAGGGCGATGAGGTCGAGCCGGTGGCCGCCGGTGGCACTCGTGCGGCCCCGGGTCATGGCGTACGGGCGTACGACGGGGCCCGCCTCGTCGTCGTACCAGCGGGCTGTCTCGTGACCGGCGTCGCTCATCATGGCCTGCCTCTATCCCCCGGCGGAGACGTCGGTGCGTGGGGCCTGGCCGAGATGGACACCGACCCGCTTGACGAGGAGCGTCATCTCATAGGCGATCTGGCCGATGTCCGCGTCGGGCCCGGCGAGGACGGCGAGGCAGCTGCCGTCACCCGCCGCGGAGACGAAGAGGAAGGCATCGTCGAGTTCGACGAGGGTCTGCCGGACGCTCCCGGCGTCGAAGTGGCGTCCGACGCCCTTGGCCAGGCTGTGGAAGCCGGAGGCGACGGCGGCGAGATGTTCGCTGTCCTCGCGGCTGATGTCCTCGGATATCCCGGTGGGCAGTCCGTCGCTGGAGAGGACGATCGCCTTGCGGATGCTGGCGACCCGGGCGACGAGGTCGTCGAGCAGCCAGTTGAGTTCGTGGGTGCCACCGGGGGCTCCCGGAGTTGACGCGGCGGTCCTTGGCGCAGTCATCGACCGTCCCTTTCCGGAGTGTTTCCTTGCGCTGTGCTGTGCGGGGCGGGTCCGATGGCTTCCGGTCCGCCCTCGTCCTCGGTGACGCGGGCCCAGCTGGGCCGGGCGTCCGCCGCGGCTTCCTCTTCGCGGCCCCGGCGCCAGCCTCGCTGGAGCGAGGCCATCCGGGTCCGTACGGCCTCGGCGTCGCGCTCCGGTTCGGGCCCGGTGGACGCGCTCGGCTCGGGCTGCTCGCGCAACTGCCGGGCGAGGCTGGCCTGCCGTACACGACGGGGCAGGCCCGTGGGGCCCGCGGCGGGGGCGGCCGGCTGATCCGTTCCGCCGCCCTGCTCCGGGCCCGACGGGCGGGGTGAGCCGGACGTGCCGGAGGTGCCGGACGCGCCCGAGGGGCCCGAGGGACCTGAGGGGCCTGCGTCCGGTGCCGGTGGCTTCTCGCCGGTTCGGCGGCGGGCGCGCCGTGACGGGAGCGGTGCCGCTGCCGGGGTGGGGCGGCTGTGTTCCGCGCCGGGCTCGGGACCCTCGTCGGCCTGCGCGTGATCGCCGACCGGACGGCCGTGCGAGGTGACGAGCTTGGGCACCGGTCGGCGGGGCAGCGCCCCGAGCTGGGTGAGCGGGCCGCGCGGTCCCTCGTCGGCGCCCGCCGGCACCGGCTCCCGTACCTCCGGACGCCCGGACGCGGGGACGGGCGCCTCCAGTTCGACGGGCCCGTCCGGGGAGAGCGCGGGGAAACCCGCGCCGTCGGTACCGGGCACCTCGGTGAGGAGCTTCTCGGGCAGGACGACGACGGCGGTCGTTCCCCCGTACGGCGAGGGCTGGAGCGAGACCTTGACGCCCTGGCGGCGGGCGATGCGGCTCACGACGAAGAGACCGAGCCTGTCGGTGTCGGAAAGCTCGAACTCGGGGGTCTCGGCGAGGCGCTGGTTCGCCGCGAGGAGCGCTTCCTTGGTCATGCCGAGGCCGCGGTCGTGGATCTCCAGGAGGAAGCCCTGGCCGACGCGCTCGCCGAGCACCTGCACGGCGGTGTGCGGCGGCGAGAACACGGCCGCGTTCTCCATGAGTTCGGCGAGCAGGTGGGTGAGGTCGCCGACGGCCGCGCCCGTCACGGCGACACGGGGCAGGCGGCGCACCTCGACGCGTTCGTAGTCCTCGACCTCGGAGACCGCGGCGCGCACGACGTCCATGAGCGGCACGGGGCGGCGCCACTGACGGGCGGGCGCGGCGCCGGAGAGGATGACGAGGCCCTCGGCGTGGCGGCGCATGCGGGTCGTGAGGTGGTCGAGGCGGAAGAGGTCGGCGAGTTCGTCGGTGTCCTCGGTGCGGCGTTCCATCGTGTCGAGCAGGGTGAGCTGCTTGTGCAGCAGGACCTGGCTGCGGCGGGCGAGGTTGACGAAGACCTCGGAAACGCCCTTGCGCATGTCGGCCTGGCGCACGGCTGCCTCGACCGCGGCGCGCTGGAGGGTCTCCAGGGCCTGGGCGACCTGCCCCATCTCGTCGCGTTCGTGGGCGAGACGCGGTGCCTCGGTCTCGATGTCGATCTCCTCCCCGGCCGCGAGCCTGCGCATGACCTCGGGCAGGCGGACCCCGGCGGTCTCGTTGGCGCGGCGGCGCAGCGAGGAGAGGTCGCGGACGAGGGAGCGGCCGATGCGCACCGAGAGGTAGAGGGAGAGGAGGAGCGCGACGAGACCGAGGAAGCCCGCGACGCCGGTACGGAGCAGGACACCGTGCGCGTACGGGGTCACGGCGTCGCGGTAGGCGCTCTGGATCGTGTCGTCGCGCGTGGCCAGGTCGGCGAGGACCTTCGTCGCGGCCTTGGTCCACGTCGCCGCGTCGACGACGGCGACGGCGCTCGGCGTCGACTGGCTGACGCCGTACTCGGCGTCGGTGAGGACGGAGGTGCTGGGCTTCTTCCAGTACTGCTCGAAGTCCTTGCGCTCCTCCTCGGGCAGGAGGGCGAGGTTGGTGTCGTAGAGCAGTTCGCGTTGGGCGATGAGGTCGGAGACCTTCTGGATCTCGTCGCGGCCGAGGCGGTGCCCGGTGAGGGCGGCGCTGACCACGGCGTCCTCCTGCGTGAGGAGTTCACGGGCGCGGTCGACGCCGACGACGCCGCGCCCCCGCTTGTCGAGCGCGACGTCCTTGACGGAGCGCAGGTCGGTGAGGAAACCGAAGCAGGGCTCGACGAGGTCGGAATAGAGCCGGAGCGCGGAGGTGCGCGAGAGGCGGTTGTCCTCGGCGCTGCGGCGCAGCGCGGTCAGGTCGGTGAAGGAGTCGACGAGCGCGTCGAGTTCGCGGCGCGAGGTGGCGTTCATGCGGCCGCGCAGGCCCTTGTCGCGGGCGACGCCGCGGACCTTCTCGATCGCGTCGTCGGTGGCGGAGTAGCTGCGGCGCATCGCCGAAAAGACGTCGGAGCCGCGGGGGTCGGCAAGGTAGACGAGGGTGCGGGTGCGTTCCTGCTGGAGGGCGCGGGTCGCCTCCTTGACCGGCTGGCCCGCCCGGTCGATGAGCTGGTTCACGCCGAGGACCTGGTACGCCTCCTGACCGCTGATGACGGTCGCGTAGGCCCAGACGACGCCGAGCGAGAGGAGGGGTACAAGCAGCAGGGCCACGATCTTCCGGCGGATGGATTTCCCGCGAAAGCGCATGGTGTCGTCCCCCTGTGGTGTCCCCGTCGGCCGATCCCGAGGCTCCGTGCACCGCCGGTGAACGGACCTGCGCGTACTCCCGGGGTCGTGCACGCCGGTGGCGTGAGCGTCCACGGGCGGCCCCGGCGGGGGCGCGCGCGTACCTCGCGAATCGGCGTGACTCTACTACTGCCTCAGCCACAACTCGAAGACATGTCCGGATAGTTTTCTTGTTGAGGGGGTACGGGGCGGGTTTCACCTCCGGTGCCGGGGGGTGCGGGCGGTACGTGCGAGGGCATCGCGGGACGGGCCGGTGAATTCCGGCGGATCAGGGGGCAATCGCGGGCGAGGGGAGGAAACCCGCGTGGGTGGTTGTTCGTCTGTACGGGTGGGAAGCGGGCCGGTGTCCGCGTGCTCCCGCGCGCGTGTGCGGCCGGACAGGGCCGACTAAAGCGGCGTGGGGCGGGCAGCGAAAAGGAAAGCCGCTCGTGTCCCCCGGGTGGTGGTCGGTTCGGCGAGTGGCGGGGAGTTGACTGCGTGATGAGCACCGTGGAGCGCGGCGTGGAGGACGAGCGGCGCACGGACGCGAGCCGTGCGGCGGGGCGTGCCGTCGCCGAGGAGCGGTCGGCCTGGGAGACCCCGCTGCCGCAGTGGAGCATCGAGGAGTACGGCGAGGACGCCGCCGAGGACGCGGAGTTCGCGCGGCGGCGGCGCGAGGCGGCGCGGCGGGACTCCCTGTGGCGCGACGAGCCGGCGGTACGACGACGGCTGCCCGACGCGGTGCGCACCTCCGCGGTCCGCTCCGTGATCATCGTCGCGCTGACGCTGTGCCAGGCGGTGACCGCTTTCCTGTGCACGCTCGCCGGTTCCTGGCTCGCCTTCCCGATGGTGCTGAGCAGCGTGGCGAGCACGGTGGTGGCGACGTGGGGTGTCCTCGATGTGTGGGTCACGCGCCAAGTGTGGGTGCAGCGCAACGGGGTTCTGTCCCAGCCCGGCAGCACCGCGCGGCAGTTGCGCCGGGAGCGCCGCCAGGCGCTGAAGGCGGCGAAGCTGGCGGCGCGGGCGGAGCGCAGGGGGCGGCTGGACCAGGCGAAGGGGGACGTCGCCGCCGAGGTTCCCCCGCCCCGTACCGCGACCGCGGCCACTCCGCCCGGCTCCGGCGTCCCCGCTCAGGACACGGGCCGCTCCCCTCGTTCCTCCTCGGGTGCGGCAGGGCGCGGGACGGACCCGGCGGCGGCCTGAGGCTCCGTGCGTTCGGCCGGGTCTGCGACACCTCCGGCGGACTCCTGCGGGCGTCCGGCGGACTCCTGCGGCCGCTCGAAGAAGCGGGTGGCCTGGATCTGGGCGTGTACTCCCTCGGCATCCGGCTCCTTGGGCAGGCCCGGGCGCAGGTGTTCCTCGACGCTGATGTACTTGAGCCCGGCCCGCAGGTCCGCGTCGTTGCGCAGCCTGATGACGAGGGGGAACTCGGAGAGCGCCGTGGTGTCGAAGAGCCCCGTGGTGTAGAGGAGCTGGACGCCGAGTGCGTCGGCCACGGCCCGCTGGAGTTCGAGGAGGTACGTGGCGTTGGCGCGGCCGATCGGGTTGTCCAGGAAGAGGGTGCCCGCGTGGCGGCGCCTGTCGTGGCCCCGGTCGTTGGAGCGCAGCGCCGCCATCGTGCAGTACAGCGCGATGGCCGCGGTGAGCAGCTGGCCGCCCGAGAAGACGTCGCCCATCTGCCCCACCGGCACGCGCTCGGCGCGCAGCACCGCGTCCGGCTTGAGGATCTCCACGGCGATGCCGCGTGGCTGGAGGGCCGCCTGCACCCCGCGCAGGAGCAGGCTCATGCCGTCGCGGCGCAGATCGGCGTTCTTGCGGACGGCGGCGCGGGTGGCCTCGTCGATGACCTCGCCGAGCCGCTCGGTGAGACTCGCGTGGTCGGGTTCCTCGAAGCGGATGCGCAGGAACTCCTGCCCGGACCACTCCCCCAGCCCTTCGGGGAGGCGGGAGAGGCGCTGCGCGGCGCGGAGCGTGGCGAGCGAGGACTCCACGAGTCCGCGCAGGCGGTCGACGATCGAGTCGCGGTTGCGTTCGAGTTGTTCCAGTTCGTCGGTGAGGACGCGGAGGCGGGGCGCGAACGCCTCGGCCCAGCGGGCCGCGTGCTCGGGCAGAGCGGCGGCGGGCAGTTCCCTGATCTGCTGGCGCGCGGGGGTGCGTACCTGCTCGTAGCGCGTGGAGTTGGCGTGCCGGACGAGGATGTCGCTCGCCTCGCGCACCGCCGACTCGGCTGCGGCGAGGTCCGCGGCGCAGCCGCGCAGTGAACGACGGGCCTCGGCGGTGGCCGTACGGGCCTCGCCGAGCGTGCCCGCGAAGGGCTCGGGCTCTTCGGGGGCGGGCGTTCCTGGCTCGGGGTCCGCCGTCTCGCGGGACAGGTTGTCGCGGAGCAGGTCGCGCAGGAGCGTCGTGGTCTCCTCGAATCCCGCCGCCGCCTCTTCGGCCGTGCGGTGGTCGTGGCCGAGGGCGGCGTGGGCGGCGCGGGCGGCGTCGAGTGCCTCGGTGCGGGCGGCGAGTTCGGCGCTCGCGGTGCGCAGGAGGGCCTGGGCCTGCTCGGCGTCGGCGGGGACGAGGTCCTCCGGGAGCGCGGTGTGGGCCTCGCCCTCTTCGGGGGCGAGGCGTTCGGCCTCACCGCGCAGTCGGCCGAGTTGTTCGCTCGCGGCGTTGGCGCGGGCCTCCAGCATCTGCACGAGTTCCTCGGCGCGCCCCGCGGCGGCCTGCCGGGAAGGTCCGTCGGCGCCGTCGGGGCCTTCGAGGAGGCTCGCCGCGCGGGTGCGGACCTTGTTGCTGAGGCGTTCGAGTTCGGCGAGGGCGGAGGTCTCCTCGCTCTCGGCGCGGGCCTGTTCCGCCCGCAGGTCGGCCCCCACGCCGACCTTCTCGTAGAGCTGGGAGGCCGCACGGTACGCCTCGCGCAGAGTGGGCAGAGCGGCCTTGCGGGCGTCCTCGGAGGGGGCCGGCAACTCCTCGGGGGCGCCGGCGATCTCGGCGCGCTCGGCGCGCAGGGCGCGGGCGGTACGGCGGGCGTCGTCGGCGGCGCGCTGGGCGGCGCGGCGGTCCTCGTCGGCGGCGCGGGCGCGGTCGAGGCAGGTCTGGGCGCGAGCCTCGGCCTCGGCGGCCTCCTCGGCGAGTTCCCGCAGGCGGCCGGTCCAGCGGCCGCGTTCGCGCAGGCGGTGGGCGAGTCCCGCGAGGGCGTCGGCGGCGCGGCGGGCGCGCTGGGCGGCCTCGCCGCGTTCCTCGCGGGCGACGGCGGCGGCGCTCGCCGCCTCCTCGGTCTCGGCGCGGCGCTCGCGGGCCTCTTCGAGGACGGCGGCGGCCTCGGCGGCAGCGGTACGGGCCTCCGCGGCCGCGGCGGCGAGTTCGGTGAGGCGTCCCGCGGGGCAGCCGGAGCGCCAGGAGGCGAGGCGGGCGCCGAGTTCCCGGTCCTTGCCGAGGCGTGCGGCGAGGGTGCGGATCTCCTCCTCGCGCGCGGTGGCCCGGGCGCGCAGCTGTTGCCGTTCCTCGTCGGCCGCGTGTTCGTCGTGCATCGCCGGGTTGGGCGGGACGAGGAAGACGGACTCCTCGGCGTCCGCGTCCTGCGGGGCGGGCGCCGGGGCGAGGAGGGCGGCCGCGGTGCCGACGGCGACGGTGGAGCGGGGCAGCAGCGCGGCCTGGGCGAGGACTTCGCGGGCGCGGCGGTGGGTGCCGGGGTCGGTGATGACGACGCCGTCGACGAGTTCGGGGCGGGCGGCGAGGACACGGTTGTGCTCGGCGGGATCGACGGACTGGGCGAGGTAGCGCCAGCCGGGCAGCGCGGGGATGCCCTGTTCGCCGAGGAATTCGACGGTGGCGAGGACGTCGGGGCCCGGGGGCAGGAGACCGCCGTCGCCGAGGGCGCCGAGGATACGGGCGTCGTCCTGGGCCGCCGTGCGCAGGGCGAAGAGGCGGCGTTCGGCCTCGGTGACGGCGTCGTCGATGAGGGTGCGGAGGGTCTCGGCGCTCTGGTCGAGGGTCTCGGCGTCGAGACCGGCGGGAGCGGAGGGGGCTGCGGGGGCGGTGTCCGTCGCGGAGTCGGCGCCCGTACCCGTGCCGTCGGCGGAGCCCGTACCCTCGGGGCCGGTGCCGTTGCCGGGGCCGCGCTGCTGGGGCACGGCGGTGCCGCTCGCGGTGGGGAGGCCGAGGAGGGCGGCGAGGCGGTCCTCGCGGGCGAGGCTCGCCGCGGTCGCGTACTCGGCCTGGAAGGCCACCTCGGCGGCGCGCGCCGCGTCGGAGGCGCGCGCGGCGGTGAGTTCGGCGCGGGAGGCGGTACGGGCCGCGTCGGCGGCCTCGTCGGCGGCACGGGCCGCGCGTTGGCGGGCCTCGGCCCAGGCGGCGGTGGCCGCCTTCTCGGCGTCGCTCGCGGCGAGCGCGGCGCGGGCCGGGTCGGCCTCGGGCGAGGAGCCGTCGAGCCAGCCTGCCCGTACGGCTTCCTCCGTCTCCTGCTCGACCTCGGCGAGGCGCTGGCGCAGGTGTCCTGCGTCGCTGCGGGCGCGCTGGGCGTCGGTGGCCGCGGCTGTGGCGTCACGGTGGGCACTCTCGCCCGCGGACTGGAGGTGCCCGGAGCGCTCCTCCTCCTCCGTCGCGTGGCTCTCGGCGCGTTCGGCGGCGTCCTGGAGGGCGCGGACGAGGTCGGCCGCGGCGGCCGCGCGGGCGGCGAGCGCGGGCGCGGCGTCGCGCTCGGCCTCGCGGATGGCGGCGGCGACGCGTGCGGAGCGGTCGGCCGCCGCACGGGCGCGCAGCACGGTCTCCGCGGCCTGCCACGCGGAGTGCAGGGTGCGGGCATCGGTGAGTTCGCGGCGCTGGGCGGTGGCGGCCTTCTCCCCCGCGGCGAGGGCGAGCGAGGCGTGCCGATAGGCGAGTTCGGCCGCGACGAGCGCCGCGCGGTCGCGCGCTGTGCCCGCCGCGGTGACGGCCTCGGCCGCGGCGCCGAGTTGCGCGGACAGCTCGGCGGAGCGGGTGCGTTCGGCGGCGGCGCGGGCGGCGAGACGGCGGCCGAGCGCGCGGGCGCGGCGGGCGGCGGCGCCGTGGACGTCGCGGGCGCGTTCGCGGTGCGCGGTGGCGTCGACGATGCGGCCGAGGAGGTCGACGGAACCTGCGGTGAAGTCGCGTTCGGCGAGGAGTTCGGAGCGGCGGCCGAGCTTGCCGCCGAAGCTGTGAACGAGGTCGGCGAGTCCGTCCGTGTCCCGGGTGTCGGTGACGGCGCGCAGGAG
Source organism: Streptomyces sp. P6-2-1 (assembly GCF_050613165.1). Classification (NCBI taxonomy): domain Bacteria; kingdom Bacillati; phylum Actinomycetota; class Actinomycetes; order Kitasatosporales; family Streptomycetaceae; genus Streptomyces; species Streptomyces sp. P6-2-1. The sequence goes on from NZ_CP192513.1 coordinate 678,295, forward strand.
GAGGTCGGTGAAGTCGGAGTCCTTCTTGACCGCGAAGAGCCCCGCGGCCTCGCCCTCGTCGGCGTTCATCTCGCGCTGGTAGCGGAACAGCTCGGGGTCGAGGCCGAGTTCGCCGAGGTGCTCGGTCCAGCGCTCGTGGGTCTCCTCCCAGTGCACGTCGAGGTGAGTGTAGAACTTCCCGGCATCGACGAGGGCGTCCCTGAAGCCCTTCATGGTGCGGCGGCGGCCGCGGGCGGCGGAGATGCCCTCGGCGATCGGGCGGACGGCGTTGGACTCGGCGACGGGCAGCGAGTCGAGGCTGAGCCCGGGCCCCGGCCGGAACGAGTACCAGGCCTCGGCGAATTTGCGGGGGTCGTTGGAGACCTGGCGGCCGCGCCATTCGCTGACCTTGCCGACGACGACGCACTCGCCGGTCAGTGTGTGCTGCCACTCCAGGACGACGTGGCCGCAGTCCTCGGCGAGCAGGAACTTGCGGAGCACGCCGGAGCTGGCGCCGCCGAGCGTGTTGCGGTGGCCGGGGAGCATGACCGAGAAGATCAGCTTGAGCAGGACGGACTTGCCGCCGCCGTTCTCCAGGAACAGGACTCCGGCGGGGGCGGGCCTGCGGGGTGGTCCGCTGGGTTCCTCGGCGAAGAACTCCGTCTGCGTCGGCGCGGGTTCGGGGACCGGGGCGCCGACCGAGCGCAGATCGAGCACGGTGTCGGCGTACCGGGCCCCGGCGGGGCCGATCGAGTAGAGGCGGACCCGGGACAGCTCGTACATGGTGCGGACTTTCGGCAGCGGTGGTGGGGCGACAAGGGAAGTATCGACCGGGATCAGGCGGTCATGAACATCTCGGTCAGGGGGTGGCAGTGACGTGGCAAAAAGGGCAGTGGGGTGCCGACGACGTCTGCGCGCGACGGCACAGGACGGCGGGACGGCGCGGGACGACGCCTCACCTGTGGAAGGGAAGCCCCGCGTCCGCGACGAGAGCGAGGTCGTCCGTGTCCTCGGCGGGGACGAGACTCGGGCTGCCGTCGCCGACGGGCACGATGCCGAGGTCGAGGAGTTCGGCCATCGCCGCGCCGCCCGCGAGGTCGCGCACCTGGAGCTGGTAACGCGGCGTCGTGCGGTAGGTGCCGCCGCCGTCGTCCCCGGTGCGCTGGAGGAAGCCGGAGTCGGTGAGGAAGCCGACGGCCTTGGCGACGATGCCGGTCGTGGACCCGGCGAGGCGGCGGGCGTCCTTGGTGGCCCCGGTGGCGCTGCGCCGCGCCCAGACCCGCCAGGCGGCCTCCAGGCCGGGCGCGTCGGTGGCGGGGTCGGTGTTCTCACCCTCGCTCTCGGCGCGTTCCTCGATGCGGCGGCAGGCCTGGCGGACGAAGGCGTCGACGCCGTTGACGCTGATCCGTCCGATGTAGCCGTCGTCGGCGAGGTCCTCGGGCCTCGGGAAGGCGAGCGCGGCGACGCTGAGGTGGGCGAGGCCGTGCAGGAAGCGGTCGGCGGTGTCGGTGGAGGCACGGCGCGCGTACTCGCCCATGCGGACGGCGAAGACGGAGTCCTCGGCGGCCGCGGTGGCCATCCCGGCACGCTCGGAGACTTCGAGGACGACGAGACCGAGGCCCGTGGCGACCGCGTCGGCGAGGCGCGCGAAGGCGGGGTCCTCGCGGTAGCGCCGCAGGAGAGCGGTGTACTCGCCGTCGCGGGCGGGCTGGAGCTTGGGCTGGAGGCCGAAGGCGACGAGCCGGGCGGCGTCGGCAGCGTCGGCAGGGGTGACAGGCACTGCCACCGCTGAGCGCGGCTCGGCGGCCTGCTCCTCGCCGTACGGGGATTCTGCGGCGTACTCGGTCACGGTCGTGCTTCCTTCGGGAACGGGACTGCGGGGCGCCCGGCGGCGCGGTGTGCGGGGGAGGTACGGGGACGCGGCGGCATCGCGCGGCGGCTCGTACGCACGACGGCGCGCCCGGCACCGCCCGTACGCACGTCGGCGCGCCCGGCACCGCCCGTACGTACCTCGGCGCGAGCGGAGCGGCCCGTCCCCGCGTCGGCGCTCACGACGCGGCCTCCGTGACGGCGTCGGCGGCCTCCAGGAGAGCCGTGCCGACGATGAGGTCGGCGCCGCCGAAGTCGGGGTCGTCGAGGGGGGTGCCGTCGTCGACGGCGAACAGGACGCTGGGCTCGCCCTGGCGGTGCGCGGTGCCGACAGGGGGGCTCGCCGCGTGGAAGGCGAGGAGGGTGACGAGGCGGGCGAGTTCCCGTGCCTCGTGGTCGCCACCGCCGTTCTCCCGCGCCTTCCTGCGGGCCTCGGCGAGCAGCCCGGAGAGCCGGCGCGGGGCTTCGGGCTCCAGGCGGAGCAACTCGGTGGCGACGGCGAGTTGTTCCTCGCTGAAGCGACTGTCGTCCGGGGTCGCGACGAGGTCGGGCTCGGGCAGCTCGGCGCCGAGGTGCTCGCGCTCGGCCGGCGGCGTGAGCAGCAGGTCGACGAGGTCGCCGACACGTACCGCGCCGGGGGTGCGCAGCCCCGTACCGCGGGCGAACCACGCGTCCGTGACGCGCAGCGCGTCCTCGACCGGGAGGGCGATGACGGGCGAGAGGAGCTGGCCGTACAGGTCGAGCCCCGGGCGCCCGGAGTGGTCGGCGAACGCCTGCCGGTCCTGTTCGGCGCGGAAGAGCGGACCGGCTTCGAGGAGGCGGGACTGGAGCTGGGTGTGACGGCGGATGCAGTCCTTGACGATGTCGACGAGTTCGGCGGCGCGGCGCTTGTTCTCGGGTTCCTCGGACTCGTCGCGGGCCTTGCGGATGTTGGTGAGAATCGCGTTCTCGTGGCGGTAGCGGTCGGCGACGTGGCCGAGCGCTTCGTCGATGAGGTCGGGGACGGTGTGCAGCCAGTCGACGGCGCGGACGTCGCGGCGCGTGGACTCCAGGGCGCGGCGCAGCGATTCGGCGTACTGGACGGTGCGGTACCGGGCCTGTTCGGCGGCGAGTTGCGCGTCGGCGAGGCGGCCGCGGCTGATGAGGACCTCCAGCTTGACCTCGGCGGCGATCTGCGCGCTCGTGACATCCGTGTCGAGCGCGCCGACGAGCACGTTGACGGCCTCGTCGGTGGCGCGCAGGAAGACGGTGCCACCGGCGGCGGGGACCTCTTCGATGAGCTTGAAGTCGTAGTCGCGGCGCACGTAGCTGCCGTCGGGCGCGAAGGTGCCGTAGACGGCGCGGAAGCCCCGGTCGGCACTGCCGACGTTGATGAGGTTCTCCAGGACCCAGCGGGCGACGCGCTCGTGCTCGGCGACGGGGCGTGCGGGGGCCTGCGCGCCGACCCGCGGCAGGAGTCTGGCCACTATCTGCTCGTGGTCCGCGCCCGTGTCGAAGTCCATGTGCAGGGTGACGAGATCGATCGCGGCGAGCGCGACCTCGGCCATCGCGTATCGCGTGTACTCGCCCGCCAGATTGGCCTTGCGGGTGTCGAGATCGTGCAGCGGCGCGGTGCAGGCGAGGGCGCGCAGGCGGCGTGCGAGCCCTTCGTCGGCGGCCGGGCCAGGAGCGGGGCGCGGGCCCGCGCTGAGCTGCGCGTAAGCGGGTGAGGGGAGGGCGGGCGAGGTCACGGGGAACAGCGTAGAGGGTGGGGGCGACACCAGTGTGTCGCGGGGCGTTGCGGAGAAGGTGCCGTTTCGCCCGGTGGGCCGTTCTCGGTGCTCCGCGCCCGCCCCCGCTCCTCACGGGCCGCGGGGACCGGGTCGGCAAGCCCCTCCCAAGCGGTCGGCGTCCACAGCGGCGGCCCGGGGCCTCAGAACTGGATCTCCGGCTTCAGCTGCCCCATGCTCCACCGCCGCCTGCGGACCAGGAGCAGGGCCGTCGCGCCCAGCGCCGCCGCGCCGTACGCCGCGAGGACGCCGAAGGAGAGGCCCAGCGTGGAGCCCTGGCCACCGGAGACGGTGACGCGGAGCCCTTCGACGAGGTAGGTCATGGGCATGACGGGGTGCAGGGCGCGGAAGAAGGCGGGGGTGGTCTCGACGGGGTAGAGGCCGCCGCAGGAGGTGAGCTGGAGCATCAGCAGGATCAGGAGGACCAGGCCGCCCGCGGAGCCGAGGAGAGTGCGGAAGAACTGGGCGAGGGCGACGAAGGAGAGCGCGGCGACGCTGACGAGCGCGACCAGGAGCCAGGGGTGCTCGGCGTCGAGGTCCAGGCCGAGCTGGACGACCGCGTACAGGACGAGTGCCCCGACGACGCCGAGGAGTGCGGTGGGCAGCCAGCCGGCGAAGGCCGCTGTCACGGGTCTGCCCTCGTCGACGGCGCGCGGGTTGTAGGGGCGCAGCACGAGGTAGCCGACGAGACCGAAGACCCACAGCGCGATCGAGAAGAAGAACGGTGTCATACCGCGCCCGTAGCGGTGCGCGGGGTGGAGGTTGGCGGACGTGACGTCGACGGGCGAGGCGAGGAGCCGCGCCTGTTCCTTCGCGGCCTGGCCCTCGGGGGCCTGCGGGACGGCGGAGGAGAGCTGGGCGAGCTGCTGGAGCCCGGGCCCTGTCGTGGCGGGATTCCCGGCCTGGCCAGCGAGTTCCTTCGCGGACGCCGCCGACTTGTCGAGTCCGTCCTTGAGTTCCCTGCCCTGCCCGAAGACCTGCCGCAGTTCGACCTCCTGGGCGGCGGCGGAGAGCTGGTTCTGGAGTTCCAGGCGCGCCTGGTCGGCGGCTTTGCCGATGATGAAGCCGTTGGCGTCGTTGAGTTCGATGTGGACGGTGGCGCGGCGGGGCTTCGGGCTCAGGCTGCTCGCGAGGTCGGCACTGAAGCCGCGCGGCACGGTGACGGTGAAGAAGTAGTCGCCGGTCCTGAGCTTGTCGCGTGCTGTGGCGGCGTCGCTCGTGTGCCAGTCGAAGCTCCCGCTCTCGCGCACGGCGCGGACGATGCGCGCACCGCCGTCGACCGTGCGGCCCTGGACCTTGACGGGCTTGTCCTCGTTGACGATCGCGACGGGTACGCGGTGCAGGAGTCCGTACGGGTCCCAGTTCGACCACAGGTAGAGCGCGCCGTAGAGCAGCGGGACGAGCGCGAGCACCCACGGCACGAGGCGCGAGAGCGGGCCGCGGAAGCGGCGGAATTCGAGCTGGGCGAGGCGCAGGGCGCGCATCACGGCCTCCTCGCCGCGTCGGTCGCGGCGGTCCTCGGGGACAGGGTGGTGTACGCGGCGAGCGGGACCGCCCAGTCGGGGGGCGGGGGTGCCGCGGCGGTCGCGAGCACGGTGATCCCGGCCTCGGCGAGCCGTGCGAGCCGCAGCCACGCCTCGCGCAGGTCGGTGCCGCCGAGCCCGGCGTCCACGTCGTCCACGAGGACGGCGGGGCGGCGCTCGGCGGCGGCGAGGGCGGCGGCGAAAAGGAGCTGGTCACGCGCGGGAAGCCGCCCGACGGCAGTACGGGGCGGGGGTGCGCAGTCGAGGAGTTCACCGGCCGCTTCGAGGACTTCCGCGCTGAACGTCCGTGCGGTCGCCGCCCGTTCGGCCCGGTGCTCGTGGGCCGTCCACTGCGGTACGAGAGCGACGCCGGGCCTGACGCGGGCGAGGGCCGAGTGCCGGAGCGGGTCGACGGGCGTGTCGCCGAGCCGCGCGGTGACGGTGCCGCCGCTCGTACGGAAGCGGCCGCCGAGCGCGAGGAGCAGACTCGTACGGCCCGTACCACCCTGGCCTGCGACGACGGTGAGTCCGGCGGGCCGTACGAGGAGGTCGACGCCCCTGAAGACGGTTCCGAGCGGTCCGCGCGCCCGCAGCCCGCGCGCCTCGATCTCCAGCGCCTCGCCTTTATTGATCAGCGCGGGCGGAATCCCGGGCGGAACCTGCCGCGCCCCCGCTCCCTCGCTGTCTCCCGGGCTCTCCGCCACCGTGCACCGCCCTTTCCGCTGCGACCGCCCGCCACCCTGGCGCGGAGGGCGGTCCGGCGCGCGGCAGCGACGCCCGGGGGCGGGGGCGGATCACCCGGACGGGGGCGGGCGGTCGCAGGGAGGTCCCGGGCGGGCGCGGGCTCCCGCGCTGCGGGGCCCGCTGTCAGACCCCCGTGCCATGCTCGGCGCAGCCGGATCGAGCAGGTCGTAGGGGGCAGTCATGAGTGTGCGTCAGTACCGGGCCGTCAGTGGGAGCGGGCGCGTCGACAACCCGTCGGACGAAGTGCTGTTCCGTATGGTCAGCGGGCTCGACGGGGTGCGGAGCGGCTTTGTCGTACTCGCGCCCGAGGAGCCCGATCCACGGTGGTGGGCCGCCGTGAGCGGGCTCGGGGACGGGCGGTACGAGGTGGTGCGGCGTGAGCGGGTCCGGGGCGGCGCGGAGATCAGCGTGACGCGCGATGCGCAGGGCCTCGTGCGGGAGCTGACGGGGTGGGCGGGGGCGCGAGGTGCAGTGCGTAGCGGCTCATCCAGGTGACGGGACCCTCGTCGGTGCGCCCGCCGGGCGCCGCGCGCACCGGCACGTCGCCGCTGTGCGCGAAGCCGCGCCCCTCGTAGTACGCGCGCAGGCGGGCGTTGGAGCGTACGCAGTCCAGGCGCAGCGCGTCGAGGCCGCGTGCGCGGGCGGTGGCCGCCGCCCAGTCGAGGATGTGCGCGCCGAGTCCCGCTGCCGAGCGGCGCACGGCGAGGCTGTGCACGTAGGCGGCGCGGGCGGGGCTGTCGGCCCACAGCGGGTCGGCGAAGTCAAGCGTGACGGTGCCGAGTACGTCGTCCCGTCGGCTGACGAGCCAGGTCTCACCGCGCGCGATGCGCCCGGCGAACCACTCCGGTGCGAAGCGCGGGGGCCACTGCTCGATGCCCCGTCCCGCGAGCCAGGCAGCCGCCTCGTCGAGCACGCCCAGCACCCGCGCCGTGTCGGCGGGGGTGGCCACCGTGAAGGTGGGTCCCGCGGTGCCGCTCACGCCGCCGCCGTGTCCGGGCCGATGCGGCCGCGTACGGCTGTCTGGACCTCGTCCTCCTCGGCCGGGTCGGCGGCGAGGCGGCGGAGCTGGGTGACGACGCGGCTGTCGGCCGTCTCGGCGTGCCTGGCGCCGAGTTCGCGGGTCGACTCCTCACAGTCCCACAGGCACTCGACGGCGAACCCTGCCGCGAAGCGGGGGTCGATGGCGGCGAGGGCGCGGGCGGCGCGGCCGCGCAGGTGCGAGGAGGAGGTCTCGCGGTAGACGTGGCGGACGACGGGGGCCGCGCAGACGATGCCGAGCCTGCCGGTGCCGTCGAGGAGCGGGGCGAGGGCGGGGTCGGCGGTGCCCTGGTCGCGGACGGCCGTGCGCAGGGCGGTGAGCACGAGGTGGGTGTCGCGGGTCGCGCCGCGCAGGGCGAGCAGCCGCCCGGCGGCGGCACCGAGCCTGCCAGGGGCGCGGGCGAAGTCGCGGGCGCGCTCGACCGCGGCGACGGAGGGGGTGCCCTCGAAGAGCGCGGCCGCCGTGTCGGCGACGAGCGAGGACGTACTCGCGGTGGCTTCGGCGAGCAGGTCGAGTGCGAGCGGCTCGCCGCTGTCGCGCAGGTGGCGCAGGGCGGCGAGGCGAGGCGCGTCGGCGCCCTCGCGGGCTGTGGCGAGGAGCAGTTCGCGGTCCTCGGGCCCCGCGACGGCTGCGAGGCAGCGGGCTGCCGGTGCGTGCAGGTCGTTGCCGTGCTCCTCCAGGCCGCGCCGGGCCCAGTCGAGGATCTCGGGGACGCTCCAGCCGGGCCGGGGCCCGGTGGGGGTCAGTTGTCGCTGCCAGCGGTCGAAGGAGCCGCGTTCGAGTGCGGCGCGGACGCGCTCCGCGTGCGGGGAGCCGGGGTCGGAGGCCCACAGGTGCCAGGGCCGTGGCTCGTAGGCGCCGCGTGCGGTGGCGGTGAGTTCGGCCTCGCCCTCGGGGGTCTCGGGGAAGCGGGCGAGCACGGGCGCGGCGAGGGCGCGCAGGGCGCGGTCGTCCTCGCGGACGGCGAGTTCGTCCAGGGCCCAGGCCCAGTTGGCGCCGCTCGCCACGTACCTGCGCAGCAGCGCGAGCGCCTCGGGGCGCCCGTAGGAGCCGAGATGGCCGAGGACGGCGAGGGCGAGTCCGGTGCGCGATTCCTCGGGGTCGAGGATGTCGTCGGCGCCGAAGAGGTGTTCCTCGATGCCGTCGAGCGGGCCGTCGAGTTCGCGGTAGAGGCGTGCGTAGTAGAGGGAGCGGTTCTCCACGTGCCAGTCGCCGCGCGGGTCCTGGCGGACGCACGCGTCGAGGGCAGCGAGCGCTTCCTCGCGGGGGGCGGTGAGGGCGTGCAGCGTGCCGTCGCCGCGCCCGCGCTGGAGCAGGCCGAGCAGGGTACCGCTGGGCGCTATGACCGGATCGAACATGACAGGGGCCTCACATCAAGCTGTGGGTACGAACGGGGGGCGGACGGTCACCTGTGGCGCCGACACGTCCGTGGACCCGTCGTGTGCCGCTTGCGCTCAGCCATCTTCCTCTGCCTCTCGATCGGTGGCCCGGACCGGGCCTTTGCGCGGCCCGGGCGGTGGGCCACTTCTTCCCGTGGCGTCCGGGCCCGAACCATGTGGCCATGATGGCGCAGGCGTCGATGCTCAGGCGAGCGCATTTACGGCGGGGGGACAAACCACGCGGAAACACCCTCCGTTTCAGGGTGTTCGCGCAGGTGGGAGCGGGGGGTCGGGCATTGACACAGGGGGGCGCGCGCCGGGCGGGGCGGGGGTGACCGCAGGGCCGGGGCGCCTCACATGTCACGTGGGCCCCACCCGTACCGGCAGAGCGTCGCGGGCCGTTCCGAGGCCGGGCGTGCGCCTCCGGACGACCCTGCGAGGAACCGGACGGCCCTGCCGGGGAGCCCCGGACGGCCCGGAGGCGGACCGTGCGTCTCCGGGCCCCCCGAAGCGGGCCGCACGCCTTCGGACCGCCCGGAGGGGAACCGCGCGCGTCCCTCTAGACCGCTCCGAAACGGGCGAGGAGCGCGGGCTTCTCGAAGATGCGGGCCGTGTCGACGGCCGAGGGGCTTCCGGCGCGGGGGTCGGCGCCCGCCGCGAGCAGCGCCTCCATCACCTCGTCCTCACCCTTGAAGACCGCGCCGGCGAGGGGGGTCTGGTGGCGGTCGTTGGGGCGGTCGGGCTCGGCGCCGCGCTCCAGGAGCGCACGGACGGTCGCCGCGTGACCGTGGTAGGCGGCGAGCATGAGCAGCGTGTCGCCCTTGTCGTTGGCGAGATTCACCGGGACGCCCGCGTCGACATAGGCGGCGAGCGCTTCCGTCTCGCCGGAGCGGGCGAGGCCGAAGAGGCGCGTGGCGAGTTCCACGACCTCCGGTTCGGGGGTGTCGGGGCCGCCTGCGGGGCGGGGCTCCGGGTGCTCGTCCTGGGTCGTTCCGGGAGTGGGGTTCACGGGATGGCCGCCTTGCGGGGAGGGGGAGGGGACAGGGCAGCTCACCAGGACCGGCGGGCCCTGCCGCCGTCCGGGTGAATCGCCAGCGTACTGCTCCCAGGCGTACACGAGCCGAGGGGCGCCGGGCAAAGATCGACGCGAACCGGCGGGGCGCGGGAGCGGCGGGCGGGGAAGGGTTCCGCGGGTACCGGGCCGGCGGGAACTCCGCACCACATAAAGACGAAATGATCGCTTGATCACTCATTTGCACCTTTTGTCGTATAGATACATGCTGTGAGCCTGGAAGAACTCATGGTGACTGTCCCCTCAACCAGGAGAACCTCATGATCCTGTCCATCTCCGGCGTCATCCTCCTCGGCATCATCGTCTTCCTCTTCTGCCGGAAGGACGGCCTGAAGCCGCTGCACATGGTCGTGTGCGCCCTCTTCGGCTTCTACCTCGCCGGTACGGCGATCGCCCCGAGCATCAAGGCAGGGGGCGCGAGCCTCGCCTCGCTCCTCGGCGGCCTGAAGTTCTGAGGCGCCGCGCCCGATCCCGCACGCCGGGGCCCCGGTCCCGGCGTGTTCCCCGTGCGCGGCGCCGTGCACGGCCCGGGGCCCGCGCGCGGGCCCGGCAGCAGTTCTCCGTACGACTCCCCAGGAGACCGACGTGGTACCGCGACCACTCCCCCGCATCCTCCGCGACGGCGGCGCGTCCCTCGCGCGCGGCCGGGACCTGGCCCGTTCGGCGGCGGACGGCGCCTCCGACGTGCTGCGCCCGCTGATCATCCTGGCCAGGGGCCTGGTCAGGCTCCTCGCCGCGATGCGCCGCCGGTGGACGGCGACGCCCAAGGAGCGGCGCGGGGCGCTGCTCTTCCTCGCCGCCGCCGTCGTCCTCGCGGTGGCGCTCGCGCCGTACGGGCCCGTCTCCGCGCTCGTCGCCGTGCTCGCCGCCGCCGCGTGGCTGGGCCGCGACAGGACGCACGGCCCCGAGGAGAGCGGTCCCAGCGAGGAGCAGGCGGCACGGCTCGCCTCGCTGTACGAGGCGCTCGTCCCGTACTTCGCCGTGCCCGAGGCCCCCGATCCGCTGTACGCGCACGGCGGCGAGTGGCAGCGGGCGCTCAGCGACTTCGGCTTCGACGAGCAGGGGCGGCTCGCGGCGCTCACGGTCGCGTACCCCGCGTACTTCGCGGACGGGGACCCGGAGTCGCGGACGCAGGTCGAGCGGCTGCTGCACGCGAAGTGCGGGCGGGGCCGCGAGTACCACTTCGCGTGGGACGAGGAGGCGAACCGTCTCCGTCTCACCGTGCTCCCGCCGCTGCCGACCGACATCCCGGCGCAGCCCTTCGTGACGAGCCCGGGCGAGGTGGTGCTCGGGCTCACCGACGCGCTCGCGGTGCGCCGCACGGTGCCGCTCGTGGACGCGCGGGGCGAGGCACGCGACGTGCCCCCCGTGGTGTGGCGCACGGGTACGCGCGCGCCCGAGCCGCACCTCCTGGTCGCGGGACGCCCGGGGAGCGGGACGAGCACGCTGCTGCGCGCGATCGCTCTCCAGGCGCTGCGCGACGGTGACGTGCTCGTCGTGGACGGCGGCGGGACGGGCGACTACACGTGCTTCGTGGGGCGCGACGGGGTGCTCGGCGTCGAGTGCGGGCTCACGGGGGCGCTGGGGGCGCTGGAGTGGGCGGCGCGCGAGACGGAACGCAGGCTCGTCGCGGTGAACCGGGCCAGGCAGGCGGGCGAGACGCCGCCCGAGGACGTACGCCGCCCGCTGTGGGTGCTCGTCGACCGGCCCGCCGTGCTCGGGCACCTGGCCCGCGCGGAGGGACTCGCGGACCCGCAGAGCCACCTGCACGTGCCGCTGCGGCACGGCAGGGCGGCGCTCGTGACGGTCGTCGTGGCGGAGCAGTACGACTGCGTCGACGGGCTCGACCCGGTGGTCGCCCAGCACACGAAGGCGCGCGTCGCCCTCGCCCCGGCGCACGCGCGGCAGGCCGCGGAGATCCTCGGCGCGGCCCCGCAGTCCACCCCCGCGGGCGAGCTGCCCCCGGGCCGCGGCTACGCCCGGCTCGGTACGGGCCAGGTCCTGCGCCTCCAGGTCCCCGCGACCCCGGACCCGTACGACGACTCGGCGGCCGACACGCACCGCGAGGCGGTCCTCGCGCTCCTCCCCCGGCGCGGCGGCTCGAACCTCGCGAAGCAGGCGGGGCCCGCAGGGGAGGAGAGCCGGGCCCCGGCCGGGACGGCGGGTGCGGAGACCGAGGAGGAGCCGACGACGCAGCCGGTACGGGTGTCGGTGGCCGAGGCCTGAGGGCGTGGCGGCGGAGCCTTCGCGGTCCCGGACGGCTGAGCGGCGAGCGGTACCGTGCGGGGTATGACCGCGAGGGGCCCGCGGCGGACGGACCTGGGACGCCGACGGCGAGCACGTACCGCGTGGCAGAGACCGCGAGCGAGAAGTCGCTGGTCATCAGGGGCGGGTTCGTCACCGACGGCCTCGTCGAGGTGACCGCTTCCGAGGACGGCTTCGCGTTCCGCCTCGTCGCGCTGGACCCGCCGGTCCACAAGGTCTTCCCCGACGAGGAGTCCGGGCCCCCCGGGGGGGGACGGGGCGGCGCGGATTCTCGCCCGGGACGGAGCCGTCGTGTGCGGCTACGTCGGTACGGAGTACGAGCCGTGGAACCGGCGGCTGACGGTCGCGGACACCGAGGTGGCGAAGGACCACCAGGGCCGGGGCATCGGGCGGACGCTCCTGCGCCACGCCATCGACCGGGGGCGGGACCTGGGGGCGGGGCACGTGTGGCTGGAGGTGACACACCTCCATTCGCGGGCCATCCGGATGTACCAGCGCCGGGGCTTCGCCTTCTGCGGGCTGAACACCTCGCTGTACCTCGGCACGGAGTCCGAGGGCGAGACGGCGCTCTTCACGAGTCTTCCGCTCGGCCCCTGAGCCTCCCGCCGGGCGGACGCGCCGCCCGCCCGCACCCGCTCCCTCAGGCGATCAGCCCCCGCTGTACCGCCGTGTGCGCCCCTGCCCCCGCGCGCACCAGGGCCACCGCGCGGGCCAGGCGGTCGGCCGCCTCGTCGGCGAGCGGACCACCGACCGTGAAGGGGAGCCGGAGGTAGCCCTCGAAGGCGCCGTCGACGCCGAAGCGGGGGCCCGATGGCACCCGTACGCCCGCTTCCTCGCCCGCCGCCGCGATGCGCGAGCCGGAGAGGCCGCCCGCGCGCACCCACAGGGTGAGGCCGCCGCGCGGGACGGTGAACTCCCAGTCGGGCAGCCGGGAGCGGACCGCCGCCACGAGAGCGGCGCGGTTCGCCGCTGCCTGGGCGCGGCGCAGTCCGACCGCTTCCTCCCAGCCGCCCGTCGTCAGGAGCCAGTTGAGGGCGAGCTGTTCGAGGACAGGGGTGCCGAGGTCGGCGTACGCGCGCGCGGCGACGAGGCGGCGGATCGTCTCGGGCGCCGCCCGCACCCAGCCGACCCGCAGCCCCGCCCAGAACGCCTTGCTCGCCGAGCCCACCGTGATGACCGTCGAGCCCGCCGGGTCGAAGGCGCACACGGGCCGGGGCATCGCACCCGGCTCGTCGAGATCCGCGTCGAGCCGCAGTTCGGCCATCGTCTCGTCGACGAGCAGGACCGAGCCCGCGGCGCGCGCCGCGGTGGTGAGCGCGCGGCGGCTCTCCTCGTCGGCGAGCGCGCCGGTCGGGTTGTGGAAGTCGGCGACGACGTACGCGAGGCGGGGCACCGCCTCGCGCAGCACCTGCCGCCAGCGCGCCACGTCCCAGCCGCCGGTCCCCTCGGCCATCGCGACGGGCACGAGACGGGCGCCGGCGTCGCGCAGGAGCTGGAGGATGTTGGCGTAGCTCGGGGACTCGACGGCCACGCGTTCACCGCGCGGCGCGAAGAGGCTGATGATCGCGTCGGTCGCGCCCATCGCCCCGGTCGTGACCATGATCTGCTCGGGCATCGTCGGGACGCCGCGCGCCGTGTAGCGCTCGGCGAGCGTCTGGCGCAGCGCGGGCAGCCCCGCCGGGTAGTCGCCGTGGGTCATCGCGTACGGCGGCAGCGCCTCCGTCGCGCCGCGCACGGCCCGGGTGAGCCAGGGCTCCGGCGCGGGGAGGGAGGCGTACCCGAGGTCGATGAGCTGCCCGGCGCGCTCGGGCGGCAGCGGGCCCAGACCGCGCGCGGGGAGCGGGGACCCCGCGGGGAAGGTGATCCAGCTGCCCGCGCCGCGGCGGGACTCCAGGAATCCGGCCTCGCGCAGCGCCTCGAAGGCGGTGGCGACGGTGGTGCGGCTGACGGCGAGCGCCGTCGCGAGTTCCCGTTCGGCGGGCAGCCTGGCGCCGACAGGGACGCGGCCCTCCAGGACGAGGACGCGGATGCCGTCGGCGAGGGCCTGATAGGCGGGGGTGTGGCGGGCACGGTCCCTGACAGCGCCGCCCGCCCCCGCGCCCCTCGCCGCCGTGAAGCCCCCGGAGCCCCCCGCCCGCGCGAGGCCCGCCGCCTCCCCCACTGCGGGGCCCCCGTCTCCCGTGGTCTGCTGGGAGGCGAGCAGCCGGGCCAATTGCGCCGGACGGATGACCGCGATACCCCGCTCCACCATCGAAATCAGTCCACTTCTCTTCGATTGGCCCTGTCGAGGGCCCTCCTGCGACTTCCAGGGTGGCACGTGCCAGTCCACTTCCACACACCCGGGGGATCTCATGGCCACGACTCTTCCGCCGCGCGCCGCGGCCTCGCTGCCGCGGCGCCTCGTCCATCTCTACGGAGGGCTCCTCCTCTTCGGCTTCAGCGACGGGCTTCTCGTGCTCAGCGGTCTCGGTGTCGAGCCGTGGAACCTCTTCCACCAGGGGCTGGCGCGGCACACGGGCCTGAGCATCGGCACGGTGGCGATCATCGTGGGCGCGCTCGTGCTGCTGCTGTGGTGGCCGCTGCGGCAGCGTCCCGGGCTCGGCACCGTCTCGAACGTCTTCCTCGTCGGCCTCTCGATGGACTGGACACTCGCCCTGCTCCCCCCGGCCCACTCCTGGCCCGCGCGCACCGCGCTGCTCCTCGCGGGGGTCGTGCTCAACGGGGCGGCGACAGGGCTCTACATATCGGCGCGCTTCGGGCCCGGGCCCAGGGACGGGCTGATGACCGGCCTGCACCGGCGCACCGGCCGCTCGCTGCGGCTGTGCCGCACGTTCGTGGAGGTGACCGTCGGGCTCATCGGCATCGTGCTCGGCGGGACGCTGGGAATCGGCACGGTCCTGTACGCGCTGGCGATCGGCCCCCTCGCGCAGTTCTTCCTCCGCGTCTTCGCCCTCCCCGTCCGCCCGTACCCCGGGCCGGCCCCGGCATGATCACGGGCGGTGCCATACTGCGCGCGTGAACACCCCGGCCGCTCCCCCGCACCCCTTCGTCGACCATCCCCTCCCCCTCGCCTTCGCGCACCGCGGCGGCGCGGCGGACGGCCTGGAGAACACGGAGACGGCGTTCCGGCGGGCGCTCGGACTCGGCTACACGTATCTGGAGACGGACGTCCACACGACGGCCGACGGGGAACTCCTCGCGTTCCACGACGCGACGCTCGACCGCGTGACGGACGGCAGCGGCGCGCTCGCGGAGCTTCCGTGGCCGGTCGTGCGCGAGGCACGCGTGGGCGGCACGGAACGGGTGCCGCGCTTCGCCGACCTCCTGGACGCCTTCCCCGAGGCGCGCTGGAACGTGGACGTCAAGGCGGAGTCCGCGCTGCGCCCGCTCCTCGCGCTGATCCGGCGCAGGAACGCCTGGGACCGGGTCTGCGTCGGCTCGTTCAGCGAGCGGCGCCTCGCGCGGGCGCGGCGGCTCGCAGGGCCCCGGCTCGCCACCTCGCTCGGCACCGGGGGCGCGCTCGCGCTGCGCCTGCGCGCCTGGGGCCTGCCGTGCGCCCCGCCGCGCGGCGCACTGGCCGCGCAGGTGCCCGTGCGGCACGGGCGGCTCACCGTCGTCGACCGCGCCTTCGTACGGAGCGCGCACGCCCGGGGACTCCAGGTGCACGTGTGGACGGTGAACGAGGAAGCCGAGATGGAACGGCTCCTGGACCTCGGTGTTGATGGCATCATGACCGACCACATCGAGGCGCTGCGCACGGTGTTGCGGGCCAGGGGGCAGTGGACCGGGGTCTGAGCCGCGTGCGCGGGACGAGGCGAGGGAGCGGGATGGGCGCGGAGACCGCGGGGGCGGCGATCGCCACGGGGGCGGCGGACGAGGCGGGGGCCCGCAAGCGGGAACAGCGCGGCTGGTACTTCTACGACTGGGCCTGCTCGGTGTACTCGACGAGCGTGCTCACCGTCTTCCTCGGCCCGTACCTCACCGAGGTGGCCAAGAGCGCGGCCGACGCGGACGGCTACGTGCACCCGCTGGGCCTGCCGGTGCGCGCGGGCTCCTTCTTCGCGTACAGCGTCTCGCTCTCGGTGATCGTCTCGGTCCTGGTGATGCCGCTCGCGGGCGCGCTCGCCGACCGTACGGGCCGCAAGAAGCCGCTGCTCGGGGCCGCCGCCTATCTCGGCGCGGCCGCGACCGCGGGGATGTTCTTCCTCGACGGGGACCGCTATCTGCTCGGCGGGGTACTGCTCGTCGTCGCGAACGCGTCGATCGCGGTCTCGACGGTCGTCTACAACGCCTTCCTGCCGCAGATAGCCGCGCCGGAGGAGCGCGACGCGGTCTCCTCGCGCGGCTGGGCCTTCGGCTACGCGGCGGGCGCGCTGGTCCTCGTCCTCAATCTCGTCCTCTACCTCGGGCACGACTCCTTCGGCGTGAGCGAGTCCACCGCGGTGCGCATCTGCCTGTCGTCGGCCGGCCTGTGGTGGGGCGTCTTCACGCTCGTCCCGCTGCGGCGGCTGCGCGAGCGCCCCGCCAGGGAGGCGGGGGCGGGCGTGGTCGGCGGGAGCTGGCGCCAGCTCGGCGCGACGCTCGGGGACATGCGCGGCCGCCCGGTGACGCTGTGGTTCCTGCTCGCGTACCTCCTCTACAACGACGGCATCCAGACGGTCATCTCGCAGGCCTCCGTCTTCGGCTCGGAGGAGCTGGACCTGAGCCAGTCGACACTGATCGTCGCGATCCTGCTGGTGCAGGTGCTCGCCGTGGCCGGGGCGCTCGGAATGGGGCGGCTCGCGCTGCGGTACGGGACGAAACGGACCGTGCTCGCCTCGCTCGGCGCGTGGACGGTCATCGTGGCCTGCGGCTACTTCCTGCCCGCGGGTGCCCCGGTGTGGTTCTTCGTGCTCGCGGCGGGGATCGGGCTGATCATGGGCGGCAGCCAGGCGCTCTCGCGCTCGCTCTTCTCGCACCTGGTCCCCGCGGGCAAGGAGGCCGAGTACTTCTCCGCGTACGAGATGAGTGACCGCGGCATGAGCTGGCTCGGCCCGCTGCTCTTCGGGCTCACCTATCAGGTCACGGGGAGCTACCGGGACGCGATCATCTCGCTGGTGGTCTTCTTCGTGCTCGGCTTCGCCGTGCTGCTGCGGGTGCCGCTCGCGCGGGGGATGCGCGAGGCGGGCAACGCCGTTCCCGAGGGCGTGGAGGGCCGGGTGCGGTCCCTCGCCTGAGCGGCCGGGCGGATGACGGCCCGCGCGGATTTCGCACGCGGGCACGAAGGGCGGTAGTGTACGCGTTTGACCATCAGGATGTACCGTCCCTGTGCCTCTGAGCAGCGAAGACAGCCCGAGATTTTCGGTGCGTATCTCGTCAGATGTGACAAAGCGGGCATCGGTGGGTAGAAATGGGGCGGCTACGACGGCGACGCTTTGACCCTGCACGGGAATCTTCACCGCCGACCGGACGTTGACCGGATGACGACGACAGCGACGACTGTCCTGTGGGCGAGCAAGCCCGGGAGGCACGATTCATGAGTGAGCGAGCGCTTCGCGGCACACGCCTTGTGGTGACCAGCTACGAGACGGACCGCGGCATCGACCTGGCCCCGCGCCAGGCCGTCGAATACGCATGCCAGAACGGACACCGCTTCGAGATGCCGTTCTCGGTCGAGGCGGAGATCCCCGCGGAGTGGGAGTGCAAGGTGTGCGGCGCACAGGCACTCCTCGTCGACGGGGACGGGCCGGAGGAGAAGAAGACCAAGCCCGCGCGCACGCACTGGGACATGCTCATGGAGCGGCGTACGCGGGAGGAGCTGGAGGAGGTCCTGGCCGAGCGCCTGGCCGTCCTGCGCTCCGGTGCGATGAACATCGCGGTGCACCCGCGCGACAGCCGTAAGTCCGCCTGAGTTCTCGGTCGGCGGGTCAGAGCGAAGGCCGTGGGCCGGACACCTTCTCGGTGTCCGGCCCACGGCCTTTCGGCGTGCCCGCGCGGGTCAGGGGGTCAGGGGCGGGCGACGGTCCTCGTCGCGCGGCTCCTCGTCGCGCGGCTCCGGGGGCGCGTCCTCGCGGATGACCTCGCCCTGGACGACCTTGCCGTCGGGGCGCTGGGTACGGGCCCGGGTGTACGCGCTGCCGAAGGCGCCGCCCGTGGCCTCGTCGAGCTTGCGCTGCATCGTGCGCTCGACGCGGCGCGAGAGCGCGCCCCGTATGCCGGGGACGAGCAGGACGAGCCCGAGGACGTCCGAGAGCAGTCCGGGGATCATGAGGAGCAGTCCCGCGAGCATGAGGAAGCCGTTGCCCTCGGCGCGGTCCCGCGGGGCCGCGGTGGGCGGCTGCTGGAGAGTCTGGGTGAGCGCGCCGAAGGCACGGCGTCCCGCGCGCTTGACGACCGCGCCGCCGCCGATGATCCCTGCGGCGAGCAGCGCGAGGACCACGAGGCCGCCGGCCGCCTCACCGACGAGGATCAGCAGCCAGATCTCGATCACGATCCAGGCGGCGACCCCGAGGGGGAGCCATCTGCGCAAGCCACTGCGTTTGGCGGGGGGCTGGGGTGTGCTGGTCGTCATACGTCCAGTGTGCCTTCGAATCGGGACGGGAGGGGGACGGGCCCCGCTCGGGACGTCCTCTCGCGCCGCGGTGGCCCCGCGGCCTCCCCCCGCCTCCCGCTCCTCACACGCCGGAGGGGCTGGACTTCGTCCGGCCCAGGACCTTGTCGACACGGGAGGTGACTCCCCAGGCGGTGACGCGCCACAGGGCCTCGGCGACGATGTTGCGGCTCATCTTGCTGTTGCCGAGTGCGCGTTCGACGAAGGTGATGGGGACCTCGACGACGCGGTAGCCGGACTGGACGGCGCGGCGGGCCAGGTCGACCTGGAAGCAGTAGCCCTGGGACTCGACGTTCGCGAGGCCGAGGCCGCGCAGGGTCGCCGCGCGGAAGGCGCGGAAGCCGCCGGTGACGTCGCGCAGCGGGACGTCGAGGAGGAAACGGGAGTACGTGGAGCCGCCGCGCGAGAGCAGTTCGCGGGACTTGGGCCAGTTGACGACGCGGCCGCCCGCGATCCAGCGGGAGCCGAGGACGAGGTCGGCGTCGCGCAGCGCTGTCAGGAGCCTGGGCAGTTCCTCGGGCTGGTGCGAGCCGTCCGCGTCCATCTCGACGAGGACGTCGTAGCCGTGGTCCAGGCCCCAGGCGAAACCGGCGAGGTACGCGGCGCCGAGCCCCTCCTTGCCCTTGCGGTGCAGCACCTCGATGTGGGCGTCGTCCGCGGCCAGCTCGTCGGCGATGGCCCCCGTGCCGTCCGGGCTGTTGTCGTCCGCGACGAGGACGTGCGCCTCGGGCACCGCCTTGCGGACGCGGCCGACGATCGTGCGGAGGTTCTCCGCCTCGTTGTACGTCGGGATGATCACCAGCGCCTCGCCCAGCGGCGGACGCTGTCCGTCCTCGGTACCCGGCAGACCCTCGCCTGCGTTCACTGCTGCCCCTTACGTGCCGATCCGTGCGCGTGACCACCTTAGTTGCCCATACCGGCGGGCGTGGCCACGGCGGCGACACGAGGGGGCGAGGGCGGGATGCGGCAACCACACGTCCGGGCGATGCGCGGGCGAACGCTGACGCGAGGCGTGCGGGAACACTGCGGATGAGGGCCCGGCGCCCTTCGGGCCGGCCAGGGACCCGCTGGCTGCGGATCGACCGTGAACCGTTGTCTACTGAGCTGCCGGGCCCCACCCGGGTCACACCGTCCCCCACGCCGCTGGCGGGGAGGGACCCCTTCCTCGTACGAAGCGTTCCCGTGTCCGGTGGACGCGGATGCTGGACCTGGCTCGCGTGGGGAGGAACTCCGGCGCGTTCCCCCCGTGGCCCAGTCGCGCCCAGCGGATGCGCGGGACGTCGCCGATCGGTTGTCCGGTGGTGGACCCGGCCGAACCTACCCGCAGAGCGCCGGACCCTGTCAACACCCGTGGCCTCGGGCCTCGCGCGGAGTGTCGCGTGATCCCGCAGGTCAGCGGCGAGCTGCGGGGCCGCAGGGTGCCGCCCGGCCCCGCAGACTCGGGGCCGTAGGGGCGCGGGGGCACATCACCCCAGCGGCCGTACGCCCCGCCCCCGGTCCACCCGGACGGCCCCGCCGTGCCCTTCAGGCCCCGGCCCGGAAGACCTCCCGGCCCCCGACGACCGTCACGAGGCACTCGGGGAGCGGGGTGCCCGGGGTCAGGTCGGGCAGGCCAGGAGTGCCCGAGCGCGGATCGGTGGACCAGCGGGCCACGCGGTCGTCGGGGGCCTGCACGACGAGTTCGCCCGTGCGCCAGATCGCGTAGTCGGCGGGGGCGCCGGGGACCAGGGTGCCCGCGTCGTCGCGGCCCGCCGCACGCCAGCCGCCGCGGGTGTGCGCCGTGAAGGCGGCCCGCACCGAGACGCGGTGCCCGGGCGTGTGGTGGAAGGCGGCGGCCCGCACCGTGCCCCAGGGGTCGAGCGGGGTCACCGGGGCGTCCGAGCCGAGGGCGAGCGGGACACCGGCGCGCAGGAGAGCCGCGTAGGGGTTGAGGGTACGGGCCCGTTCGGCGCCGAGCCGCGCGGCGTACATGCCGTCGTCGCCGCCCCACAGCGCGTCGAAGGCCGGCTGCACCGAGGCGGTGAGGCCGAGTTCGGCGAAGGCGGCGATTCCCCCGGCGTCGAGCATCTCGGCGTGCTCGACCCGGTGGCGCAGGGCGCGCACCCGGTCCAGGCCCGTCTTCTTTGCCGCCGCGCGGAAGCCGGCGACGACCGCGCTCAGCGCCGCGTCCCCGATCGCGTGGAAACCGGCCTGGAGCCCGGCCTCCGTGCACGCGGTGACGTGCTCGGCGACGGCCTCGGCGTCGAGGTAGGGGGTGCCGCGGTGGCCGCTCGGCCCGTCCGCGTACGGCGTGTGCAGGCACGCGGTGTGCGAGCCGAGCGCGCCGTCGGCGAAGAGGTCGCCCGCGGCGCCGCGCGCGCCGAGTGCGCGGACGCGCTCCGCGTCCCGCTCCCCCGCGACCGCCTCGGCCCAGTAGCCGACGACGCGCGGGCCGCGCTCCTCGGCGGCGAGGCGCAGCAGCCCCGTGAAGTCCTCCTCGTCGGAGATCTCCGGGCCCCCGCACTCGTGGACCTGCCCGATGCCGCGCGCGGCCGCGTGCGCGAGCGCGGTGCGCTGCGCCTCCTCGCGCAGCGCGGGCGTCACGGCGCCGTAGGCGGCGGCGCGCACGGCGTGGTGCGCGTCGGCGGTGAGCGGGGCATCGGGGTCGTAGCCGCGCAGGCCCGCCGCGTGCGGCACGAGGTCCATGAGCGCGGTGGTGACCTGCGCGGAGTGCACGTCGATGCGCGAGAGGTAGAGCGGGCGGCCGCCCGTGGCACGGTCGAGTTCGGCGCGGGTCGGGGGACGGCCGTCGGGCCAGCGCGCGGCGTCCCAGCCGTGGCCGAGCAGGACGCGGTCGCCGGAGCGGGTACGGGCGTGCGCGGCGACGCGGTCGAGCGCCTCCTCCAGGCTCGTGGCCCCGCTCAGGTCGAGCCCGGTGAGGGCGAGCCCGGTGCCGGTCGCGTGCACGTGCGCGTCCACGAACGCCGGGGTGACGAGGGCGCCTTCGAGGTGGACGACCTCGTCGACGCCGTCGGCGAAGGCGTCCGCCGCGCCCTCGGAGCCGACCCAGGCGACGTGACCGCGTTCGACGACCATCGCGGTCGCGAAGGGATCGGCGGGGCTGTGCACCTCACCGCCGCGGAGCAGGACGGTGGGGGGTGGCGGGGGTGTCGTGCGGTTCATGGGGACAGTGTGGCGCGTGCCCCGGCGAGGGGGCCACGAGGGTGGCGGGGCCTCAGATGTGCGGGGGCCTGGACTCGTACGGGGTGGAGAGGACGACCGTGGTGCGGGTGGAGACGCCGGCGAGGGAGCGGACCCTGGCGAGGAGGTTCTCCAGGTCGTGGGGGCTCTGGACGCGCACCTTCAGGATGTAGTTCTCGTCACCGGCGACGCTGTGGCACGCCTCGATCTCCTCGACGGGGGCGAGGCGGTCGGCGATGTCGTCGGGGGCGGAGGGGTCGAAGGGCTTGACGGAGATGAACGCGGTCATGGCGAGGCCGACGGCCTCGGGGTCGACGACGGCCGCGTACCCGCGGATGACGCCCCGCTGTTCGAGCCTCCGCACGCGCTGGTGCACCGCCGATGTGGACAGGCCCGTGGCCTTGCCCAAATCGGTGTAGCTCATCCGCCCGTCAGCGACGAGTAGCCGCACGATCTGCCGGTCAAGGTCCTCCATGCCGCTGAACCTACCGTCCTGGGCAGGACCTGGACAGGCGCGGGTACGCCGTCTCGCACCGTGGACAGCGCGGGCGCGCGTGCCCCCGCACGCCCCCCGAACGCCTCCTCACCCCCGCTTTCACACCGTCGTGTGACGAAGACCACACCCGGGGAGCCGTGTCCGCACAGGTGTCGCGATTATCGGGCGGGGCCCGGGGGAAGTGCTTGCTGTGGTCGAGGCCGCAGTGCCTTGTCGGCCCACCCGAGGGGGAGAAACCCGAATGCAGAATCCCAAGCGGTCCAGCCGCGCCCGTGCCGCCCGCCGTCAGCTCGCCGAGCCGCCGGCCCCGGAGGGCGTCGAACCCGTCGACGACGAGGAGTTCGACGCGTACGACATCTTCGAGATCTACCGGGTCGTGTGCCCGGACTGCGCCCAGCCGATCGCACTGCTCGCGGACGAGGACGTCCTGCCGGAACACGCGCTGTGCGCCTCGCCGTGGAACCCCTTCGGCCTCACCGTCTGCCCCGGTACGGGACGCGCGGCCGCGAGTGCCCGCCCGGCCGACGAGGGCGGTGCCGACGAGCAAGAGATCGGCGTGCTCCTGACGCTCCCGCAGGGCCTGGACTGGCGTACCCAGCCCTTCTCGCACGTCGGCGGCCCCGGCTCGCGCCCCATCAAGGCGCCCCGCCGCCCGCTGCGCACGTACCACCGGGCCGCCTGAGCCCGTCCGCACGCCGTACACCCCGCATCCCCACGCGCTTCGCGCTCCGGCCCCGGCGCCGCACCGCCGGGGCACGAGATCCTGCCCGGGGCACCCGCCGGGTTCCCCGGGCACGGCCAGAACACATGCGCGAACCGACACCCCGGTGACTGGTCCGCGCGCCCCGCGTTGGGCCGGGCATGACGTCCCCTCACCCGCCCCTGGAACAGCCCACCGGGCGGCGCCGTCAGCCGGAGGCGCCGACCCACGGCTACGCGCTGCTCGCCCCGCCGCGCGAGAGCGCGAGACCCCGTGCCGCCGAGGCCCTGCCCTCGCGCGCGGATGCCCCGCGCCCCCCGCGCCCCGGCGCCTGGGTACGCGCGGACGCGGCGCGGCCCAGCCGTGAAGAATCGGTTCGGCAGGACACGTACCCGCAGCACCCGCCCCGGCACGGCGGCCTCAGGCCCCCGTCGAACGCCGCGCACGCGGGCGCGGCCGAGAGCCCCGACCCGCCCATCTACCGTGCCCTGCTCGCCCACTGGGCGGAGCGCGGAGCGACGCTGCCGCTGCGCGGGGACCCCGAGTGGGACCGCCTCGCCGCCCCGCCGGTGCCCTGGTTCAGCGGCCCTCGGGACCGAGCAGGTGGCGGCCGATGACCATGCGCTGCACCTGATTGGTGCCCTCGACGATCTGGAGCACCTTCGCCTCGCGCAGGTAGCGCTCGACGGGGAAGTCGCTCGTGTAGCCGTAGCCCCCGAAGACCTGCACGGCGTCGGTGGCGACCTTCATGGCGTTGTCGGTGCAGAGCAGCTTCGCCATCGCCGCCTGCCGCGCGTAGGGCAGCCCCGCGTCCTTGCGGCGCGCGGCGGCCAGGTAGAGGGCACGCCCGGCCTCGACGGCGGTGGCCATGTCGGCGAGCAGGAAGCGCAGGCCCTGGAAGTCACCGATCGCGCGGCCGAACTGGCGCCGCTCGGCGGCCCAGTCGAGCGCCGCGTCGAGCGCCGCCTGGGCGAGCCCGACCGCGCAGGCCGCGATGCCGAGGCGGCCCGCGTCGAGGGCGTCGAGCGCGAGCGAGAAGCCCTCGCCCTCCGCGCCGATGCGGCGCTCGTCGCCCACCCGTACGCCGTCGAAGTGGAGCTGAGCGGTCGGGGAGCCCTTGAGGCCCATCTTCCGCTCCGGCGGGGCCGCGCTCAGTCCGGGCGCGTCGGCGGGGACGAGGTAGGCGGTGACCCCCTTGGCGCCGGGGCCGCCGCTGCGCGCGAGGACGGTGCAGAAGTCGGAGACGCCGCCGTGCGTGATCCACGACTTGGTCCCCGTCAGGACCCAGTCCCCGCCCTCGCGTACGGCCTTCGTGCTGAGCGCGGCGGCGTCGGAGCCCGCGGTGGGCTCCGAGAGGCAGTACGAGCCGAGCAGGCCGCCGCCGAGCATGCCGGGGAGCCAGGCGGCGCGCTGCTCCTTCGTGCCGTGGAGCGCGAGGGCGTGACAGGACAGGACGTGCACGCTGACGCCTACGCCGACGGTGAGGCGGGCGGCGGCGAGTTCTTCGAGCGCCTGGAGGTAGACCGTGTAGGGCTGCTCGCCGCCGCCGTACTCGGCGGGGTAGGGCAGGCCGAGGAGTCCCGCTTCGGACAGGAGGCGGAAGACCGCACGGGGGAAGGTGCCGCTCTCCTCCTCGGCCGCGGCGTGCGGGGCGATCTCCTTGCGCGCGAGGTCGCGCACGAGGGCGATCAGGTCCCTGGACTCCTCCGTGGGCAGGTCCCGTTCCACGGACCGCCGGATGTCTGCGGGCATGCGTGTCATCCCTCCCTGTGGGGCGCGGGCAGCGCTCACCAGGGGTGGAGGCGGCGCTGCCTCGTGGGTGCCCGGGCCGGGCGCGCAGCTCCGGGTCTCGGAGGGGCGCGTCCCCGCCGGTGGAACCGGGCGGGGCGGGGCCGGGCGCTGGCAGTATGCCGGAAGAATCGCCGCACGTCACGGGTTCACGGGACATGACGGAACCCCCGTACGGGCGGAGGTGGTTCGGTGCCCGTACAGGGGTTCCTTGCCACGACTCGGCGCGTCCCTCGCGGGGCTCGGCGACCGCGTCGCGCGCCTCCTTCGTGGCAGCGGCCTCTCCCCGGGCGGGTCGTTCCGCCCAGCGGCGGGAAGGGGCCGGGGCGCCCGCCCTCCAGGACGGCCGTGTCCTCTCGCGCGGCGGCGCGGTTGCGGCAGCGCGTCCCACGCAGGCGCGGTTGCGGCAGCGCGTCCGCGCTCCAGCCCACCCCCTCGTGGTCGCCGTCGCCCAGGGTCATGGCGGCCTCTTCCCCTGAGGTCTCGCACGCCGCCCGCGCGCGGGCCTCGGTCAGCCCCCGTGCGGCCTCGCGCTCCGACCGGGGGCTGCGGCGTCCCGCCCGCGACGGGGCGCGGGGCGGGAGTCAGGGGGCCTCGCGGCGGAGCGCGCGGGACCAGGCGGCCTGCTCGGCGCTGTCACGCGGGCATATCAGGTGACGGGTGGCGGAGCGGAGGGGCGTGCGGCGGAGAGGCGTGCGGCGGAGAGGGAATCGCGGAGTATCGGCTCCGTCTCCTCGCCGGGCCGGATCATCTCGCCGCGACGCTCACACGTGCTGGTCTTCGCGGGGCACCTCTTCCTGGTCGCGGGCGCGGCGCCGGGCGGATCGCCAGGCCCGGTACAGAGCGGCGGCCTCGGGACAGCCTTCGTCGCGGCTCCGGCAGCGGGGGCACTCGGCCGCGTGACCGTTGACGGCGGCGACCGCGGCACGTTCGGTCATCGCTCCTCCGTGCGGGGCGTGAGCGGGTACGACTCGCGGCAGCGGGGACAGGCGTGAAGGCACCCGCCCCTGCCCGGCCCGGACGTGGGCTCGACGCTCCGGACGAGCGTCGGCCCCTCGGCGAGGCCGCGGTGCCCCGCGCACCAGCCGATCGAGCGGGGAGCCTCTCCGGTCCCGGTCACTGCCCCTCCCGTCCGTGGCAGGAGCGGCAGGAGCGGGGGAACCAGGCGGTACCGGTGGCACTGGCGGGGCGAGCCCCGAGATCGACGTCGTCGATGCCGGGCTGGAGCGCGGCGCCGCACCAGATACAGGCGGCGCCGCGCCGCTGTTCGGCCGTGAGGTGACGCGGCGCTGGTAGCTCGCGCGACGGTTTCGTCTTCATCTCATGCCCCGTTCTCCGGCGTGATGTGCACTCACATCGTCGTGGGGCGTGAGGTGCGCAACACTCACAAATCCGTGAGTGTGCGAATGCTAGAGGCCGATCCAGGTCGCCATGTGGGTGAGGGACTCCGGCGTGCGGCGCGTGGTGTGGAGCAGTCCGGTGACGGCCTGACGGGTGTGCGGGTGGTAGCGGGTCTGCTCGGGCGCTGCTCGGCGGGCTTCGGCGAGGTGGCGGAGCGCGGCGTCGGAGCGGCCGGTCTCCATCTCGGCGACGGCCATGTCCACGAGGAACCGGGCCCGCCGCGAGGTCAACGTCGCGGGTGGGAGCTTCATCGAGCGGCCCTGGCGAAGGGCGTCGTCGTAGCGGCGCATGGTGATGTACGCGCCCATCTCGTGCAGGTCCGCGTTGACGCGCCCGAAGGACAGCCAGTGCACCTCGCGCGCTTCCCCGCCCACGCGGTCGGCGAGGACGCGGGCCGCGGCGATGTGTTCGGCGACGGCGGCGCCGTCGTCGTGGCGGGCCGCGACCGCGGCAGCGCCGAGGTGGAGTTGTCCGGCGACGGCGATCTCCTCGCGCGTCGCGGGCTCCCCGAGCAGGCCGTGGCCCGCGGCGACGAGGCGCCGTCCCAGGCTGCGGCCCGAACGCTGGTGCACGAGGGCCCGCTTGTACTGGCGGATCGCGGCCAGGCACGGGTCGGAGGCGCGCTCGGCGGCCCAGCCCATGCGGTCGAGAGCGATCCCCGCGAGGTCAAGATGGCCGACCTTGAGGGCGACGTCATGGGCGCTGCGGTACGCGGACGCGAGGGCCCGCCAGGTCTCCGTGCTCGGGGCGGTCTGCGCGGTCCGGGTGAGGTCGGCGATCAGCTCGGGCAGCGCGGACGCGGCGGCACGCAGGTGCGTGGCGCGTACCTGCCGACACAGGCGGTCCGCGTCCGCGACGAGGACGCGGAGGGGGCGCCGGGCGGCGCCGTCCGGCGCGAGGTCGTCGAGGTCGTAGAGGTCGTAGAGGTCGAGAGCCTCGCGGATCGGGTGCATGATCGCGGCGAGGCGATCAGCTTGGGCAGAGGTCACGCGGGCGGGCTCCGTAAGGAGGGTGGGGTCAATGCCCAGCGCTTCGGCGACAGCATGTACCAGGCCATCGCTCGCGGGCCTGGCCCCGCACTCGACTTGGTTGAGCAGGCTGTAGGAATACGCGATGCGTGCGGCCAACTCCTTCTGCGTGAGTCGGGCAAGCTTGCGCTGTTCCGCGATACGGGACCCTGTGGCGTCGTCAGCGGATAGGGGCATACTGGTACCTCACGTTCCTGACTCGACACCTGGAACGGTATCGCGCAACGCTCGCGCGGAGCTTCAACCGCCCCTAGCCCGCACCGGGTTGGGGGCGGTTGCATGTTCGAGCGCGCGCACGATGGGATGAACGGATGACGACCCTCTACCTGCTCGGCTCAGCCGCCCCGCCCGTGCTCGACATCGTGCCGGTCATCAAGGAGGCGCAGAGCGTGGGCTATGACGTGTGTCTCGGCCTGACCCCGGCGGCGGCCCGCTGGCTGGAGCCGCGGTTGCCCGAGCTGGAGCGGGTGACCGGGCACTTGGTGCGCTCGGAGTACAAGCACCCTGGGGCTGCGGACGCATGGCCGCGTGCCGACGCCGCGCTCTTCGCACCCGCGACGTTCAACTCGATCAACGCTTGGGCGCTCGGGCTCACGAACAGCTTCGTCGTGGGCTTCGCGGCCGAGGCGATCGGGAAAGGCATCCCGCTCGTGGCGATGCCGTGCGTGAACGCGGCCTACGCCCAGCACCGAGCGCTCGACCGGAGCGTGGCGGAGCTGCGCGCGATGGACGTGCGGGTGCTGTACGGCGAGGGCGGCTTCGTGCCGAACCCGTCGGGCGAGCGGCACCCGTATCCGTGGCATCTCGCGCTGGGGGCGGTCCGCGAGGTGGCGCCCCCTCGCGCGTAACCCGCGCGCGCGGATCTCCCCGATGGCTCGCTGAAACTCCGGCCCGCCGACGACGAGCACGCGTGTCTCTCCGGCCTCGGGGGAGGAGCCCGACGCGCGGCGGCGGGTGTGGTTCGCTGCGGTGGCCGAGGTGCGGGCGGCGGTGACCGGGCGGCGCGCGAGGAGGGGGCGAACCGGTGCTCGGGTGGGCTGGGGGTCTGGTGCCGCGCCGCCGTCGGGGTCCGGTCCGAAGACCTCACCGGCGGCGCGGCGAGGAGGCGCCAGGCGCCGGGGGCGCCCTCGCGCTCGCGCACCGCTCCGGCTCCTGGCGGGCCGACGTCGACGCCGCGCTCACCGCCCGCTGAACGACGCAAGGCCCCGCCCGCCTGCCGGATCTTCTCGGGAGGGGCCCCGCGTCGCGGTCAGCGAACGCCCACGGCAGCCAACGCACGCCGCTGAGCCGGTGATACGTCCGCGGGGAAGTAGAGGTAGCAGACGCCTCCCGTGCCGCTCGCTTCGGCGCCCGTCGCGGTCTTGCGCTTGGTGCGGAGCCAGATGGTCTCCCACTCGGCGCGCCGGTAGACGCGGCGCACGGCCGGGTCGTTCGGGGATGCGGGGTCGTTGGCGATGACGTCGCCTTCGGCGGTGAAGCCGATGACCGTCATGAGATGGCCCGACGTGCCGTAGCCGGCGCCGGTCAGCTCGCTCTCCAGGAAGGACTGCGAGGTGATGACGGGGATACCGGCCGCGATGAGCGTCTCGACGTCGGCGAGCGAGCCGAGGCGGGTCACGACGCCCTGGAGGCCGGGGTACGTCGCGGCGTAGGCGGCGTTGAAGGGCCAGTTGCCGCAGCCGTCGTACTGGTAGTCGAAGGTCTGCCGGGCCGCGTGGCACACCTGCGGGTCGGCGTAGGAGGGGTCGACCCAGGAGAGCTGCTCGGCGCTGGGCTCGCGGCCCCAGTACTCGATGATCATCTGTGAGGAGGTGGGGCTGCACCAGGCCTCGCCGCCGTTGTCGTACTGCGGGTACTGCCCGGCGTGGATCTCCTGGGAGTAGCGCGGCACGGGGAGTTCGGCCGCGAGCCCGGGCGTGGAGGCGGGCACGGTGTAGCGGTCGGGGACGTCCGAGCCCATCGCGCCGAGCCGCCACACGGTGGGGGCGGGGCGGGTGCCGGGGCGGCGGTAGAGGGTCAGGCGCAGGCGGTACGAGGTGAGGCGGAGCCCGGACGCCGCGTCGTCGACGGCGAGGGTGTCGGTCCACACACTGCTGCGGCCGTCGCCCTGGTCGTCCACGGAGGTGCGGCGGATGTCCTGCTCGGGGTCGTCCCCCGCGGTCCAGCGGCCCATGACGTACCAGGGGGTCTCGGTGCCGTCCGTGTACGTGCCCGAGAGTTCCACCTCGATCCAGGTGCCGGTGGGCGTGTGGGCGTTCCAGGAGGCGATGACCTCGGTCGCGGGGACCGTGAGGCGGTGGCGCGGCGAGGTCCAGCGCGCGTACTCGTAGCGGGTCGTGGTCTCCCGGTGCGGATCGGCGTAGTCGCGCTCCCCGATGGCGTGCGCGAGCGTGACGCCCGCGCGGCGCCCGGCGAGGACGCGGACGCCCTCGGCGCGGCCCGCGCGCCAGTCGGCGGCGCTCGTGAAGCCGTGGTACTCCGCCGTTCTCGCGGGGGCGGAGTGGTGGCCGCCGCCGGGGCGGGGGCCCGCGAGCGCGGGGCCCGCGGCGGCCGCGCCCGCGGCGACGGCGACGGCTGCGGTGAGGACGGTGCGACGCGATGTGGAGCCGGTCATGGGCGGGGGTCCCCCATCTCTCTGGGTCCATCGGTGTGGGTCGGTACGGCCGCCGTCCGGGCACGGTGCTGGGGAAGACCCGGAAGGACAGGTGCACGTCAGGGGCCACTATCACCCCCGGGGACCTTCGGGACCAGCTTTTCCGGGGCCGGTGCGGGCACCAATATTGGCCTGGACCTCTGAGAGGTACGGGGCTGCTCCGGGCGGCGGAACGGACGGGGCCCGCACGAGGGAGCCCGGAGGGGGGCACGGGGCTCGCGCGAGGGAGCCCGGACGGGTGCGCGGGGGCCCGCGCGAGGAAGCCTGGGGGGATGCACGGGGGCCTGCTGCGAGCAGGGGGCGGAGTCCGTGCGCCCCCGGCGCGCGCTCCCCGTAGGCTTGCCGCCGTGAACGCCCAGGACGAGACGGCGACGCCGTCCGACCCCACGTCCCCGGCCCCGAGCGGCCCCTGCGGTCCCGGCGGCGCCGTCAGCGCGGCGGTGCTCGCTGAGCGCCTGCACGGCCTCGCCCCGTCCTGCGGCCCGGTGCGGCTCGTCGGGATCGACGGGCACGCGGGCTCGGGCAAGTCGACGCTCGCGCTCCGGCTCTCGGCGGCCCTCGGCGGGGCGCCCGTCCTGCGCCTGGACGACTTCGCCTCGCACGACCGCCTCTTCGGCTGGACCGGGCGCTTCGCCGCGCAGGTGCTCGAACCCTTCGCGCGCGGCGAGTCGGCCGTCTTCCGACCGTACGACTGGGTCGCGCGCCGCCCGGGCCGCACCCGTACAGCGGCGCCCGCGCCCGTCGTGCTCGTCGAGGGCGTCGGGGCCGGCCGGCGGGCGCTGCGGCCGTGGCTGTCGCTGCTGTGGTGGATGGATCTGGCCAGTGGGGCGGCCTGGGAACGCGGGCGCGAAAGGGACGGTCCTGACCTCGCGGACTTCTGGGACGGCTGGGAACGGGCCGAGGCGGAGCACTTTCGCGCCGATCCCTCCCGTCCCTTCGCGGACGCGCTGGTTCGGCAGTGCGGCGAGGGGTACGTGCTGCGGAAGTGAGCGGGCGCGGGGCACGCGACCCCCGCTTCGGTGACGGAGAGTCAACTCCCGCCGACGAAGCGGAAAGAAGCCGAAAGCAGTCCCCGTCACTTCCCCGGCGCGTCTTGACCCGGGGCCCGCACTGGTCTTACGTTCACGGTGTGCGGCCCGGCGGGCCGCACACCAGACGCGAAGCCCCCGGTTGTTCCCCCGTGACCGGGGGCTTCGTTCTGTCCCGCACCCCCCGGTTTGGCCCTACTTGACGCATTCGTTCACTCACAGCGAGTGACTGCCCGCGGCCGCCTCCCCGTGCGCCCCGTGCGCCCGGCGCTGCCTCCGCGACGCCTGCGGCACCCTTCGGCCGGGCACGTCCCCGCAGGTACGATGCCGCAGTGCGGCCCGTCCCCTGGCGGGCTGCATCCGCACGGGGGAGCAAGAGCCGCTCGCGGCGCGGCGGTTCGGCCGCGCGGCCGACGACGGGTCCGGCGGCAAGGCCACGGGGGCACGGTTTGTGGGGGACGTGATGGACTTCGGCACGCACGGCGCACCGGGCCCGGCCGATCTCGCCTGGTTGCGCGGCGTTGACGCCTACACGATGGGCGCGTATCCACAGGCGGAGGAGGAGTTCCGCACCGCGGTGCGCCTCGATCCGGGCATGGCGGACGGCTGGCTCGGCCTGCACGCCCTGCGCATCGACACCCCGGCCGCGCTGCTGCGCATGTTCCAGCACCGCGACCGTTTCGGCGAGCAGCGGGCCCGGCACAGGCGCCCGCTCAACTCCTGGTACTGGCTGGGCTGGTGGGTGCAGCCGGTCCTTGAGACGACGCGCGACCTGCTGCTCGCGCACGCCTCGCACTGGCTCGACGGGCGGCACGTCCCCGACCTCGACCGGGCACTCGGCGCGCTGCCGCCGCCCGAGAGCGACCGGCAGGTGCGCTTCCTGCACGCCTGCCGCGCCTATCTCGTCAAGGACTGGGAGCAACTGGCCCGGCACACCGACACCTTGCTCGACGACCCGCTCCTCGGCATCGAGGCGGGCCTCTTCGGCGGGATGGCGCGGGTCCGTCTGGAGATGTACGGGCAGGCGGAGCCGCTGCTCTCGGCCGCGCTCATGCGCTGCCGCAGCGAGCAGCCGCAGCGCAAGGAACTGCGGTACTGGCTGGCGCGGGCCCGCGAGGGCAGCGGGCGCAGCGCGGCGGCGCTGCCGCTGTACCGCGCGGTGCACCGGGTGGACGCGGGTTTCATGGACACGGCCGCGCGGCTCGCGGCGATCTCCGAGGGCGACGGCTACCAGGATCTCGCCTCACCGCTCGACTACGCGGCCGTGAGCCTGGGCGGCACGGGCCAGGACACGGCGGCGGCCAGGGACGGCGGTGAGCCGCTCTTCGGCCCCGACACCGTGGCCGCCGAGCCGCCGCACCTGGGCGGGGAGCCGCCGGCCGGTGGTCCCGCCGACGACGTACGGGAGAAGGCGGTGCTCCCCGCGCAGCCCGGCCCCCAGCGGATGCCGGCCGGGCCGGCCGATCCCGCGCTCCTGGAGGCGGCACTCGCCGAGCTGGAGCAGATGGTCGGACTGGAGCCCGTGAAGCGTCAGGTGCGGGCGCTCTCGGCGCAGTTGAACATGGCCCGGCTGCGCGCGGAGCAGGGGCTGCCGGTGCAGCCCCCGAAGCGGCACTTCATCTTCTCGGGCCCCTCGGGCACAGGCAAGACGACGGTCGCACGCATCCTGGGGCGGGTCTTCTACGCGCTGGGGCTGCTCGGCGGGGACCACCTCGTGGAGGCGCAGCGCTCGGATCTCGTGGGCGAGTACCTGGGCCAGACGGCGGTCAAGGCGAACGAGCTGATCGACTCGGCGCTCGGCGGGGTCCTCTTCGTCGACGAGGCGTACAGCCTCTCCAACTCCGGCTACGGGCGCGGGGACGCGTACGGGGACGAGGCGCTGCAAGTGCTCCTCAAGCGCGCCGAGGACAACAGGGGCCACCTGGTGGTGATCCTCGCGGGCTACCCGGAGGGCATGGACCGGCTCCTCGCGGCGAACCCGGGGCTCGGCTCGCGTTTCACGAGCCGCGTCGACTTCCCCTCGTACCGCCCGGCGGAGCTGACCCGGATCGGCGAGGTGCTCGCGGGTGCGAACGGGGACCACTGGGACGAGGAGGCGCGCGAGGAGCTGGCATCGATCGCGGGACATGTCGTCGAGGAGGGCTGGATCGACGAGCTGGGCAACGGCCGCTTCCTGCGCACGCTGTACGAGAAGTCCTGCGCCTACCGCGATCTGCGGCTCATGGGCTACCCGGACCCGCCGAGCCGCGACGACCTCGCGACGCTGCGCCTGCCGGACCTGATGCAGGCGTACGGGGAGGTCCTGTCGGGGCGCAACCCGGGCCCGCACGAGCCGAGCGCCGAGGACGACTTCTGAGGGCCCGGACACGCGCGTGCCGCCGCCGCACGGTCTCCCGTACGGCGGCGGCACGCGGCGCGGTCAGCTGGTCAGGGCCTCCTCGCCGGGGCGGGCCCGGTGCTGGACCGTGACGGGCTCGACCTTCATGCGGGGGCGCGCGGGCACCGGTTCCGGCAGGCGGTGCGCCGGGTCGGTGACCTCGCCGACGAGGAGTTCGAGCGCGTCCTCCAGCGTGACGAGACCGAGAACGCGGCCGCTCGCGTCGGCGACCTGCGCGAGGTGCGTCGCCGCACGGCGCATCACGGTGAGGGCGTCGTCGATGGGCAGCTCCGCGCGCAGCGTGATCATGCGGTGCCACAGGCGCTGCGGGACGGCGCGGTCGGGCTCGTCGAGGTCGAGTACGTCCTTGACGTGCAGGTACCCCATGAAGACGCCGCCCGTGCCGAGGACAGGGAAGCGGCTGTAGCCGGTGGCGACGGTCAGCTCCTCGATGCGGCGCGGGGTGACGGCGGGGTCGACGGTGACGAGCTGGGAGCGGTCGAGGAGGACGTCGGTGACCGGCCGTGTGCCGAGTTCGAGCGCGTCCTCCAGGCGTTCCTGGGCCTCCGCGTCGAGCAGTCCCGCCTGCCCCGCGTCCTCGACGAGGTGGCTGAGCTGGTCGCTCGTGAAGACGGCCTCGACCTCGTCCTTCGGCTCGACGCGGAAGGCGCGCAGGACGAGCCTGGCGCAGGCGGCGAGGAAGACGGTGACGGGACCGCAGACGCGGGCGAAGGCGATGAGCCCGGGCCCGAACCACAGCGCGGCCTTCTCGGGCGCGGCCATCGCGAGGTTCTTCGGGACCATCTCGCCGATGACGAGGTGGAGGAAGACGACGAGGAGCAGCGCGATGACGTAGCCGAGCGGGTGCACGAGGCCATCGGGCAGGTGCACGGCGGTGAAGACGGGTTCCAGGAGGTGTGCGACGGTCGGCTCGGCGACGGCGCCGAGGGTCAGGGAGCACAGGGTGATCCCGAACTGGGCGGCCGCCATCATCTTCGGCAGGTGTTCGAGGCCGTGCAGGACCCTGCGGGCGCGCGCGGAGTCCGCAGCGAGGGGTTCGATCTGGCTGCGCCGTACGGAGACCAGGGCGAACTCGGCGCCGACGAAGAACCCGTTGGCGAGGATCAGGACGGCGGCGAGAAGGAGTTGGAGCACGCTCATCGGGCCGCCTCCAGGACGGGCGCGGTGCGGACGATGCGGACGCGTTCGGCGCGGTAGTGGCCGACCTGGCGCACGTCGAGCCGCCAGCCCGGCAGCTCGGCGCGGTCGCCGGGGGCCGGGATGCGGCCGAGCAGGTCGGCGACGAGGCCGGCGACGGTCTCGTACGGTCCCTCGGGGACGTCGAGGCCGATGGCGCGGAGCTGGTCGACGCGGATGCCGCCGTCGGCCTCCCAGGCGGGGCGGCCTTCCTCGGCGGGGAGCGCGGCCAGCTCCGGCAGGTCCTGCCCGTCGTGCTCGTCGCGTACCTCGCCGACGACCTCCTCGATGATGTCCTCCAGGGTGACGACCCCGGCGGTGCCGCCGTACTCGTCGATGACGACGGCCATCGGCTGCTCGGTGCGCAGGAGCGCGAGCAGCGTGCGCACGGGCATCGTCTCGGGGACGCGCAGCGGGGTGCGCGTGACGCGGCTGACCGGGGTGCGGAGCCGGTCGTGCGGGGGCACGGCGAGCGCGTCCTTGAGGTGCACCGTGCCGGTGATCTCGTCGATGCGCTCGCGGTAGACCGGGAAGCGCGAGAGGCCCGTGGCCCGCGTGAGGTTGACGACGTCCTCGGCGGTGGCGGTGGACTGGAGGGTGCTCAGCTTCACGCGCGGGGTCATGACCTGCTGGGCGGTGAGGTCCTCCAGCGACAGGGTGCGCACGAAGAGGTCGGCGGTGTCCTTCTCCAGGGCCCCGGCGAGCGCCGAGTGCCGGGCGAGCGAGACGAGTTCGCCGGGGGTGCGGGCGGAGGCCATCTCGTCGGCCGGCTCGACGCCGAAGCGCCGTACGAGGGCGTTCGCCGCCGTGTTCAGGAGCGCGATGACCGGGCGGAGCAGCCGCGCGAAGGCGTACTGCGGCCCGGCGACGAAGCGCGCGACCTGGAGCGGCTTGGCGACGGCCCAGTTCTTCGGGACCAGCTCGCCGATGACCATCTGCACGGCCGAGGCGAGGAGCATGCCGAGCACGACGCAGACCCCGGGAGCCGCGGCCTCGGGCAGGCCGAGGGCGGTGAGGGGCTCTTCGAGGAGGTCGGCGAGCGCCGGTTCGGCGAGCATGCCGACGACGAGCGAGGTGACGGTGATGCCGAGCTGGGTGCCGGAGAGCTGGAAGGAGAGTTCCTTCAGGGAGCGGGCGACGGCGCCGGCCCGGCGGTCCCCGGCCTCGGCGGCGCGCTCGGCCTCGGCGCGTTCCACGGTGACGAGCCCGAACTCGGCGGCGACGAAGAAGCCGTTGGCGAGGATGAGCAGGAAAGCCGCCCCGAGGAGCAGCAGCGATGTGGTCATACCGCCGCCTCCGTGCCGTGAGGGAAGGGGGCGGCGCAAGTACTACCGGACGATCCGTCCATTGCCGGAGAGGTTCACTCCTCGTATCGATGGGTCACCCGCGCCGGAAGAAGGCGCGGGCGGCGGCGGCACTCGGCGTGTGCCGCCCTACCAGATTAATCACGATTCGGCCGCGACGGGCAGGCCCGGGGACCCGGATCACACCGGACGGCGGGCTGGGCGTGCGCCCCGCGCGTTCAGTCGCGTACGGGGGCGTGTGCCTCGACGAGGGCGCTGAGGGCCCGGGCGTCGGCGACGGCCTTCTCGCGGGCCAGGCCCGGCTGGATACCGAGCACCGGCAGGCTCGTGCCGTCGCTGAGGTCGAGGAAGGCCCAGGGGTCGCCGCCGCGCAGCGTCACCCGGACGATCTGCGCCCACGCGAGGGTACGGCGCGTGGTGAGGTTCGTGACGGTGACGCCCTCGGCGCTCGCGACGACCTTGGGCCGCGCGAGCAGGAAGCACACTCCGGCGAGGAGCACGGCGGTGAGCACGAAGCTCGCCGCCTCCCCGCCGCCGATCCCGAGCAGGAACGCGATCGCCGTGATGACGACGAAGATCCCGATCCCGCACCCGATGAGAATCCCCCGGGTGAGGGAGGGACGGAAGGTCGCCGGGAGCGGGGCGGGGGCGGCGGGGGCGCTCATGCGGGGCACTCGTCTTTCCAGAAAGGGGGTGGCGCTGCGAGCATACGGTCCCGCCGCCGCGCGGTTACAGCCGGCAGGCGTGAATGGCCGTCGTCAGGATGGCGCGCGCGCCGAGCCCGTACAGGTCGTCCATCACCTGCTGGGCGCCCTTCGTGGGCACCATCGCGCGTACCGCGACCCAGCCCTCGTGGTGCAGCGGCGAGACGGTCGGCGATTCCAGGCCCGGCGTGAGCGCCACCGCCTGCTCCAGGTGCTCGACCCGGCAGTCGTAGTCCATCATCACGTAGCTGCGGGCGACGAGGACGCCCTGGAGGCGGCGCAGGAAGCGCTGCACGCGGGCGTCCTCGGTCTCCGCGCCGGTACGGCGGATGACGACGGCCTCGGAGGTGAGGATCGGTTCGCCGATCACTTCGAGCCCCGCGTTGCGCAGCGAGGTGCCCGTCTCGACGACGTCGGCGATGACCTGGGCGACGCCCAGCTCGATGGCGGTCTCGACAGCGCCGTCGAGGTGGACGACGGAGGCGTCGATCCCGGCCTCTTCGAGGTGCTTGGCGACGATGCCCTCGTACGAGGTCGCGATGGTGAGCCCGGGGAAGTCCTCGGGGCCCTTCGCGGTCCCCGGACGGGTCGCGAAGCGGAAGGTGGAACGGGCGAAGCCGAGCGGCAGGATCTCCTCGGCCTCGGCGCCCGAGTCGAGGAGCAGGTCGCGCCCGGTGATGCCGATGTCGAGGCGGCCCGAGCTGACGTACAGGGCGATGTCGCGGGGGCGCAGGTAGAAGAACTCGACCTCGTTGGCCGGGTCGACGAGCACGAGTTCCTTCTGCTCGGTGCGCTGGCGGTAGCCGGCCTCATGGAGCATCGCCGACGCAGGTCCGGCGAGGGAACCCTTGTTGGGCAGGGCGATGCGCAGCATGACGGTGACGTCCTTCTGTGGGTGACAAAGGGGGGGCGGGCCCGCTGTCGCGCGGGGCGCGAGGGGCCGGGGGGAGCGGGGGTACGGCGGGGAGCGTGGGGACGGCTCAGAGGTGCGCGTAGACCTCGTCGAGGGAGATGCCGCGCGCGAGCATCATGACCTGCACGTGGTAGAGGAGCTGGGAGATCTCCTCGGCGGCGGCGTCCTTGCTCTCGTGCTCGGCGGCCATCCAGACCTCGGCGGCCTCCTCGACGACCTTCTTGCCGATGGCATGGACTCCCTTCTCCACCAGTTCGGCGGTGCGGGAGGTGGCCGGGTCGGCGTGCGCGGCCTTGTGCTGGAGCTCGGAGAACAGCTCTTCGAAGGTCTTCTGGGACATGGTTTCCTCACCATACGCGCCGCGGCGGCCCCGGAGCGAAGCCGGGGCCGCCGTCTCTCATCATGCGGACGCGTACGTCTCGTCGTGGGGTGCGGGGCTCAGCGCCAGGGCTCGACGACGCCGCGCAGCACGGTCG
This sequence comes from Streptomyces sp. P6-2-1, assembly GCF_050613165.1. Taxonomy (NCBI): domain Bacteria; kingdom Bacillati; phylum Actinomycetota; class Actinomycetes; order Kitasatosporales; family Streptomycetaceae; genus Streptomyces; species Streptomyces sp. P6-2-1. Next base: position 715,768 of record NZ_CP192513.1, read on the forward strand.
CCGTGGCGACGGCGGCGGTGACGGCCTCGTGGCCCTTGTCCTCGGTGGAGCCGGGCAGGCCGGCACGGTCGAGTGCCTGCTCCTCGGTGTCGACGGTGAGGACGCCGAAGCCGACGGGCACGCCGGTGTCGACGGCGACCTGGGTGAGTCCCTGGGTGACGCCCTGGCACACGTACTCGAAGTGCGGCGTACCGCCGCGCAGCACGACGCCGAGCGCGACGACGGCGTCGTAGCCGCGCGAGGCCATCGCCTTGGCGGCGACGGGCAGTTCGAAGCTGCCGGGGACACGGAGCAGTGTCGGCTCGCTGATGCCCAGCTCCGCGAGGGCGCGCAGGGCGCCGTCCGTGAGGCCCTTCATGATCTGCTCGTGCCACTGCGAGGCGATGACGGCGACACGGAGGTCGCCGCAGTTCTTGACGTTCAGCTCGGGTGCGCCTTTACCGCTCACGCGCTGCTCCTCGGTAGTTCGGTTCCGGTGGGGTGTACGGGTGTCCGGTCACTGCTGGGCGCAGGTGGCCGGTGCCTGGTCGAGCCAGGGCAGGTCGTGGCCCATGCGGTCGCGCTTGGTGCGCAGGTAGCGGAGGTTGTACTCGCCGGCCTGGACGGGCATGGGTTCGCGGGCGAGGACGGCGAGGCCGTGGTGGGTGAGGGCCTCGCTCTTGTCCGGGTTGTTGGTGAGCAGGCGCAGCGAGCGGACGCCGAGGTCGTCGAGGATGCGGGCACCGGCGCCGTAGTCGCGCGCGTCGGCGGGCAGGCCGAGTTCGAGGTTGGCGTCGAGGGTGTCGCGGCCGCGCTCCTGAAGCTCGTACGCACGCAGCTTGGAGAGCAGTCCGATGCCGCGCCCCTCGTGGCCGCGCAGGTAGACGACGACGCCGCGGCCCTCCTCGGTGACGCGCCGCATCGAGGCTTCGAGCTGGGGTCCGCAGTCGCAGCGCAGCGAGCCGAAGACGTCGCCCGTGAGGCACTCGGAGTGGACGCGGACTAGGACGTTCTCGCCGTCGCCGATGTCCCCGTGGACGAGCGCGACGTGTTCGACGCCGTCGGCGGTGGAGCGGTAGCCGTACGCGGTGAAGTCCCCGTACGCCGTGGGCAGGCGCACCTCGGCCTCGCGGCGCACCGCGGGCTCGGCCTCCAGGGGCGCGGCCTCGGTGCTGCGCCGGTACGCGATGAGGTCGGCGATGGAGATGATGCTCAGCCCGTGCTTGCGGGCGAAGGGGACGAGTTCGGGCAGGCGCAGCATGACGCCGTCCTCGCCCGCGATCTCGACGATGGCGCCGGCGGGACGCAGCCCGGCGAGGCGGGCCAGGTCGACGGCGGCCTCGGTGTGGCCGCCGCGCGCGAGGACGCCGCCGGGGCGGGCGCGGAGCGGGAAGACGTGCCCGGGGCGGACGAAGTCGTCGGGCTCGGTGCTCGCGGTGGCGAGGAGGCGCAGGGTCGTGGCGCGGTCGGCGGCGGAGATGCCGGTGGTGACGCCGTGTTCGCGGGTCGCGTCGACCGAGACGGTGAAGGCGGTGCCCATCGACTCGGTGTTGCGGCGGACCATCTGCGGCAGGTCGAGGCGGTCGAGTTCGGCGCCTTCGAGAGGGGCGCAGATGAGGCCGCGGCACTCGCTCATCATGAAGGCGACGATCTCGGGGGTCGCCTTCTCCGCGGCGATGACGAGGTCGCCCTCGTTCTCGCGGTCCTCGTCGTCCACCACGACGACGGGGCGGCCGGCGGCGATGTCGGCGACGGCCTGGGCGACGGGGTCGAGGCCGAGGGAGAGTTCCTCGTCGTGCGGCCAGGGGCCCTCGTGCGGGGTCCAGGGGGTGCTGCCGGGCGTGGGTGCGTGGGTGCCGCTCATGCGGGGGCTCCTTCCGGGGCGACTTCCGGTGCCGCGTTCGCGCGCGAGCGCAGCCACCAGTCGCGCAGGCCCCACAGGACGAGCGCGAGATAGATCACGTAGACGAGGCCGGAGAAGGCGAGCCCGCTGGTGAAGGCGAGCGGGACGCCGACGACGTCGACGAGCAGCCAGGCGGCCCAGAACTCGACGAGTCCCTTCGCCTGGGCGAGCATCGCGGCGAGGGTGCCGACGAAGATGTAGGCGTCCGGCCAGGGGTTCCAGGACAGCTCGGGCACGGCGACGAAGAGGCCGCCGACCGCGAGGGTGCCGAGCGCGGTGCCACCGAGGAGCAGTCCGCGTTCGCGCCAGGTGGCGAAGCGCACGGCGAGGGTGCCGTCCTGCGCCTCCTGGCGGCCCTTCGTCCACTGGCGCCAGCCCCACAGGGCGACGACGATGACGAGGAGCTGCTTGCCGACGCCTCCGCTGAGGTGCGCGGAGAGGTAGGCGGCGACGAGGACGACGCCGGAGAGGAACTGGGCGGGCCAGGTCCACACCGAGCGGCGCCAGCCGAGGGCGAGGGCGAGCAGGCCGATCGTGTTGCCGACCGCGTCGGACCAGATGACGTGCTGGCCGAAGAGGGTGAACGCCTCGGCGTTGAGCTGGTCGAACATCAGCCCTCCTGCTCGGGGGTCACGCCGTACCTGAGCATCCGCTCCACGTACTTCGCGAGGACGTCGACCTCCAGATTGACGGGGGCGCCCGCCTGCTTGTGGCCGAGCGTCGTGAGGGCGAGCGTGGTGGGGATGAGGCTCACGCTGAAGGTGTCCTCGGTGGCTTCGACGACGGTGAGGCTGATGCCGTCGACGGTGATGGAGCCCTTCTCGACGACGTAGCGGGCGAGGTCGCCCGGCAGCGAGATCGTGACGAGTTCCCAGTGCTCGGAGGGCTCGCGGCGCAGGATCGTGCCGGTGCCGTCGACGTGGCCCTGCACGACGTGCCCGCCGAGGCGGCCGCCGACGGGGGTGGGGCGTTCGAGGTTGACGCGGGAGCCGGGGGCGAGGGCGCCGAGGCTGGAGCGCTTGAGTGTCTCGGCCATGACGTCGGCGGTGAACTCGGTGCCCTCGTGCTCGACGACGGTGAGACAGACGCCGTTGACGGCGATGGAGTCGCCGTGGCGGGCGCCCTCGGTGACGACGGGGCCGCGCAGCCGGAAGCGGGAGGCGTCGGCGAGTTCCTCGACGGCGACGACTTCACCCAGTTCTTCGACGATTCCGGTGAACACTTCAGCGCTCCTTGGGGGCGGTGGTGGGGACGGCGGTGATCCGCAGGTCGGGCCCGAGCCGCGTGCTGTCGCGTAGGTCGAGCCGCAACGCGGCGGTGAGGGTGTGGATTCCCGCTCCGGCGAGGGCGGCGGGACCGGCGCCGAGCAGGACGGGGGCGAGGTAGCCGACGACGCGGTCGGTGTACCCGGCGGCGACGAAGGCCCCGGCGAGGCGGGCGCCGCCCTCCAGGAGGATGCCGCGCACGTCGCGGGCGTAGAGGGCGGCGAGGAGCGCGGTGAGGTCGAGCCCGCCGTGCGGGGCGCGCGGCAGGCGGAGCAGTTCGGCGTCGTGCGCGGGGGCGGGGGCGTCGTCGGCGAGGGCGATCAGGGTGGGCGCGGCGTCGTCGAGCACGCGCGCCCCGGCACGTACCGCCGTGCCCTCGGTGTCGAGGACGACGCGCAGCGGCTGGGGCGCGTCGGGGATGCCGCGGACGGCGAGGTGGGGGTCATCGGTACGGGCGGTGCCGGAGCCGACGAGGACGGCGTCGCACGTGGCGCGCAGGCGGTGGACGTCGGCGCGGGCCTCGGGCGAGGTGATCCAGCGGCTCGTGCCGTCGGCCGCCGCGGTGCGGCCGTCGAGGCTCGCGGCGTACTTCCAGGTGACGTGGGGGCGGCCGAGCCGGGCCGCGGTGAGCCAGGCGGCGTTGACCTCGGCGGCCTCGGCCTCCAGGAGGCCGTGCTCGACGTCGACGCCCGCGGCGCGCAGCGTGTCGGCACCGCCGGTGGCCTGGTCGGTGGGGTCGGCGACCGCGTAGACGACGCGGCGGACACCCGCGTCGATCAGGGCGCGGGAGCAGGGGCCCGTACGGCCGGTGTGGTCGCAGGGTTCGAGGGTGACGAGCGCGGTGCCGCCCCTGGCCCGTTCCCCCGCCGCGCGCAGTGCGTGGATCTCGGCGTGGGGGCCGCCCGCGCGCTGGTGCCAGCCGCTGCCGGCGACTTCGCCGGAGGCGTCGAGCACGACGCAGCCGACGACGGGATTGGGACGGGTACGGCCGAGGCCGCGCGCGGCGAGGGTGACGGCCTCGCGCATGGCGGCGGTTTCGGCTGCGGTGGCCACCGGGTCCTCCTGCCTCTCGGGCACGGACTCCGGGGCGCTGTCGGCGAGGACAGGCTTGGTACGGGCGCACGGTCACAGGGGAACGCCGGACGCGGACCGGGGGACGCCGAAAGACGACGGCCCGGCCTACGGCGGCGCACTGCTGCGTGCGACCCGCCGCGCACTGCCTCCCATCCGGACTTTCACCGTCGGTCCAGGAATTCCACCTGGTCAACCGCTCGCTGGAAGCGAGCGGGTCGCGGACTGTTACCGCCGGTTCGGAATTACACCGACCCCGGAGTGCGCTGTTGCTGGTACGCGCACCAGTGTGCCACGCCGGGAAGGGGAGCGCGGCGTGTGATGACTCACAGCGAGATCGGGATTACGGGACGCGGGGGCCGTCCAGTGGCAGGCTGTGAGCCGTGATCACGGATTCTGCACGGGAGTTCGAGACGGAGCGGCCGCGCTTGTTCGGCCTCGCCTACCGGATGCTGGGCTCGGCGCACGAGGCCGAGGACGTGGTGCAGGACGCCTACCTGCGCTGGGCGGGCACGGACCGCGAGGCGGTGAGGACACCCGCGGCCTGGCTCACCACGACGGTGACGCGGCTGTGCCTGACGGTCCTGGACTCGGCGCGGGTGCGGCGGGAGCGGTACGTGGGCCCGTGGCTGCCGGAGCCGGTGCTGACCTCGGGCGGAGCGCTCGGGCCGCTGGAGAGCGCGGAGCAGCGTGAGGAGGTGTCCTCGGCGCTGCTGCTCCTCCTGGAGCGGCTGAGCCCGCCGGAGCGCGCGGTGTACGTGCTGCACACGGCCTTCGGCTACGGGCACCGCGAGATCGCCGGGATACTCGGACTCTCCGAGTCGGGCGCCCGCCAGCACCTGCGGCGCGCGCGGGCGCGGCTCGCGGAGGAGCGGGCCAGGTACGCGGTGGAGGGCGAGCGGCAGCGGGCCCTCGTGGAGACGTTCCTCGCCGCCTCGCGCGCGGGCGACGTACGGGAACTGGTGTCGCTGCTCGCCGAGGACGTGAGCTGGTGGTCGGACGGCGGCGGCAGGGTACCCGCCGCGCGCAAGATCGTCGTGGGCCGCGCGCCCGTGACGGGGCTCATCCGGATGGCGCTGGAGAAGTGGCTCGTGGGCGCGGAGTTCCGCCCGGCGGAGATCAATGGCGCGCCCGCGCTGCTCTTCTTCGCCGAGGGACGGCTCGGCGGGGTCTTGGAGGTCTCGGGCGGCGCGGAGGGGATCACGCAGATCAGGGCGGTGCTGAATCCGGAGAAGCTGGGGTATTTGGCGGGTCAGCTGGGGGCGGAGGGGTGAGCTGGCGGGGGGGGCACGGGGCAGCAGTGGACAGCCCCCTCCCTCCCGGGGGGCGACCCCAATACCATCCTCCCCCAACCCCCCACCCACCCACGACCAATCCGCCCGATCTGTGGATAACTCAGGGAAACCCGTCACACGCCTCACCCGAAGGAGTGGCGCGATTTTCCCGCCACCGACGCACCCGGCGCGAACGTGAGACAGTGCCCCCCCGCACCTCCCCCGCCCCAACCCTCGCCGCACCCACTCCTGCTCCCCGCCCGGCCCCGCGCCGCCCTAACCCTCGCCGCACCCACTCCTGCTCCCCGCCCGCCCCCGCGCCGCACCGAGCCGCGCCGCACCCACTCCCCGGCCCGACCCCGCGCCGCACCCACACCCGCTCCCCCGCCCGACCCCACCCCGCGCCGAGCGGCGCCCCCTCCCACCTCCGCACCCGGTCCCCGCCCTCACCCCCGCCCGCTCACCCCCCGAACAGCTCCTCCTGCGCGTGGTCCAGCGCCATCAGGAGTGCCCCCCGCAGGACCGCCCCGCCGCCCAGCGCCGTCGGGCGCACCTCTGTCGCCAGCGGGGTGAGGCGGGAGAGGCGGCTCGCGACGCGGGCGGCCAGGGCCGTGCCGCCCGCGCGGCCCGTCTCGCCGCCGAGGAGGACGCAGCCGGGGTCGAGGATCGCGACGACCGAGGCGACGCCGAGGACCAGGTGCTCGGCGAGGGCGTCGAGGAAGGCGTCGGCGCGGGCCCGTACCGCCGCGCCCTGCGCCCCTGTGTCGCGGACCGCGCGCCGGACGAGCGCGGCCGCGGGGGGCTCGCGCGGGGCCGTGTCGGCCGCGAGGCCGTGGCGCGCGGCGAGTTCCTCGATCGCGGCCGATGAGGCGAGCGAGTGGTAGCCGCCCTCGCAACTGTCCCGCGCGGGGAGGACCTTCGTGCCGGGGACGGGGAGGAAACCGATCTCGCCCGTGCCTCCCGACGCGCCCCTGCGCAGCGCGCCGTCGAGCACGACGGCCGCGCCGACGCCGTGGCCGAGCCAGAGGAGCACGAAGGTGTCGCGGTCGCGGGCGGCGCCCGCCCGCAGTTCGGCGACGGCCGCGAGGTTGGTCTCGTTCTCGACGAGGACGGTGCCCGCGAAGCGCTCCCGCAGGACCGGTACGAGCGCCCGGTGCCAAGGCGGCAGCCCCGTGCTGTCGCGCAGTTCCCCTGTGCCCGGCGTCACGAGCCCGGGCGCGCCGACGCCCACGGCACGCAGCTCGGTGACCCCCGCGCGGGCCGCCGTGTCCCCGAGGAGGTCCGCCGCGCGGGCGACGGCCGCCTCGGTGCTCGCGCCCGGGTCCACGGGGGCGGAGGACTCGGCGAGGGTCGCGCCGAGCAGGTCGGTGACGAGGACGGAGACGCTGTGGGTGCGCACGTCGAGCCCGGCGAGGTGGGCGCGGTCCGCCACGATCCCGTAGATCCGCGCGTTGGGTCCCCGTCTGCGCTGTCCCGAGGCGCCGACGACCTCGATGAGCCCGGCGGCCCCGAGTCGTTCGACGAGGTCGGCGACGCTCGGGCGGGAGAGCCCGGTGAGTTCCTTGAGACGCGCGGCGGTGAGCGGGCCGTGCTCCTGGAGGAGGCGCAGCGCGAGCCGGTCGTTGAGGGCGCGGGCGGTACTGGGCGATGCGGGCGCCGGGCGCGCCACCGCTTCGGGGCGGGCGGGCTTCTCCGGTACGGAGCCCGCGGGTTCCGCGGACGGTGAGGCCGTCACGGGCTGGTCCCCCTTCCCTTCCCACACGGGCGGTCCGCGTTCTTCTCCCACGCGGGCGGTCCGTGTTCGTCACATTCACTATCAGGAAGGCTTCCTGATAGTTTCGCCCCACTGTTTCATACGTCGCGGTCACACGTCGCGATGTCACACCACCGTCCGCACCAGCGGCGCGGTGCGGGAGGGGCGACATGAGCGAGACGGCGGGAGAGCGGGCCACGGGCGCCGCGGTGGCGGCGTCAGGGGGGGTGCGCGCGGTCGGCGGCGGCTTCGACCGGGGCGCTGTGCGGCGCGCGCGCTGGGCCATCGCCGCGGTCTTCTGCGTGCACGGGAGCGTGACGGGCTCCTTCGCGACGCGCGTGCCCTGGATCAAGGACCACGCGGACATCGGCGCGGGTCAGCTCGGTCTCGCGCTCGCCTTCCCCGCGCTCGGCGCGGCGCTCGCGATGCCGCTCGCCGGCCGGGTCAGCCACCGCCTGGGCTCGCGCACCGCGCTGCGCATCCTGCTCGCCGCCTGGACGCTGGCCCTCGTGCTGCCCTCGCTCGCGCCGAACCTCGCGGTCCTGTGCCTCGCGCTCTTCGTGTACGGGGCCTGCTCGGGCATGTCGGACGTCGCGATGAACGCGCTCGGCGTCGAGACGGAGAACCGCTGGGGCAAGTCGATCATGTCGGGCCTGCACGGCATGTGGAGCACGGGGGCGCTGCTCGGCTCGGCGGCGGGGACGCTCGCGGCGCACCTGGGCTCGGACGCGCGGCTGCACCACCTCGTGACGGCGCTCGTGCTGACGGCGGCGGGACTCGTGCTGTGCCGGTGGGTGCTCGACCTGCGCAGCGAGGAGGACGAACCGGCGCCGCCGCGCTTCGCGCTGCCGCCGCGTTCGGCGCTGCTCATCGGCGCGGTGGGTTTCTGCGCGGTCTTCGCCGAGGGGGCGAGCCTGGACTGGTCGGCGGTCTTCCTGCACGGGGAACTCGGCACGTCGGCCGGGATCGCGGCCGCCTCCACGACGGCGTTCACCGCGACGATGGCGCTCGCGCGCTTCGCCGGGGACGGGCTCGTGGACCGCTTCGGCGCGAAGCGCGTGGTGCGCGCCGGAGGGGTGATGGCCACGGCGGGCGGGCTGCTCGTCGTGTTCGCCGGGCACCCTGCCGCGGCGATGGGCGGCTTCGCGCTCATGGGCCTCGGGATCGCGGTCGTGGTGCCGCTGTGCTTCGCTGCCGCCGGGCGCAGCGGCCCGAACCCGAGCCAGGCGATCGCGGGCGTCGCGACGATCACGTACACCGCGGGCCTCATCGCCCCTTCGGCGATCGGTGTGGTCGCCGACGCGACGAGCCTGGTCGGCTCCTTCGTCCTGGTGACGGTCCTCGCCTTCGGCCTCGTGGCGGGCGCGAACGTCCTGCGCGCGGCGGGACGCAAGGGCTGAGGCAGCGACGGTACGGGTACGGGGCGGACCGCGCGCAAGGGCCCGCCCCGTACCTTCCGGCCCCGCCCGCACCTTCCGGTCCCCGCACCTTCCGGCCCCGCCCGCACCTTCCGGTCCCCGTACCTTCCGGCCCCGCCCGTACCTTCCGGTCCCCGCACCTTCCGGCCCCGCACCGCCCGGCCCGGCCCCGTGCCCCGTACCGCGTGGGGACCCCGCCCCCGTCAGGCCGCCCGCAGCAGCCTCTGCGCCGCCTTGCGGAAGTCCTCGCTCCACGGGCGCGGGCGCAGCGTGTCGGGGTCGAGCCGGACGAGGACGCGGTGGCCGCGGGCGTGGGTGACGGTGCCGTCCGGCGAGCAGTGGCGGAAGCCGTAGGTGAGCGCGGTCGTGCCGAGGCGGTCGAGCCAGAGGTGGACGGCGTACTCGCCGGTGCGGGTGACGGGGCGTTCGTAGCCGATGGTGAACTCGCGGACGGCGTTGCAGGCGTCGCCCGCCTCGTGCCAGTCGCCGCGGTATTCGAGGCCCTGCGCGCGCCAGTACGCGGTCCAGGCCCGTTCGACGAGGAGCGGGTAGCGGCCGTTGTGGAGCAGGCCGAGCGCGTCGAGGTCGTCGAAGTGCACGTACGAGGGGACGAGCACCCCGTACGGAAGGGGGCTGGTTTCGGCCGGGGCGGGGACTGCGAGCGACATGCGGGGGCGCCTGTTCTGCCAAGGGATGCGAACACGTCATCGTAAGCAGCGGCAAGACCCCGTCGACCAGCGGGTTTGCCTCTGCGAGCGCGTCCGCGCCGTGACCAGTCCGGCACTCCGCTCCCTCTCCCCCACCCGTCGCCGGGCGTCCCCTCGCCCCTCCTCACCCCGTGAGCCGCGCGCCGTGCATGGCGCGAAGCCACCCTTACCTGCCATTAACATGTGCCGGAATCCGGTACGGGAACATCCGTGCGGTCCGTCGTGTGTCCGGCTCGTGCACCGGCGGGGGCTGAGGTGACGAGGAGCGACACAGATGGACTTCGGCGTGCGCTGGAAACTGCACGGGGACGGGCGGACCCCGGCCCCGGGTGCCGTCGTCCGGCCCGACGAGCGGCTGAGCTGGCCGCGGACCATCGGGCTCGGCGCGCAGCACGTCGTCGCGATGTTCGGCGCGTCCTTCGTCGCCCCCGTGCTCATGGGGCTCGACCCGAACCTCGCGATCATGATGTCCGGCGTCTCGACGGCGATCTTCCTGCTCGCGACGCGCGGGAAGGTGCCGAGCTACCTCGGCTGCTCGCTCTCCTTCGTCGGCGTCGCCGCGGTCATCCGCGCGCAGGGCGGCTCCAGCGCGGTCGTGACGGGCGCGGTCTTCGCGGTCGGCGTGCTGCTCTTCCTCGTCGGGCTCGCCGTGCGGCACTTCGGGGCGCGGATCATCCACGCCGCGATGCCCCCGGTGGTGACGGGCGCGGTCGTGATGCTGATCGGCTTCAACCTGGCCCCGGTCACGGCGTCCACGTACTGGCCGCAGGACCAGTGGGTCGCGCTGCTGACGATGCTCTTCACGGGACTCGCCGTCGTGTGCCTGCGAGGCTTCTGGTCGCGGATCGCGATCTTCCTCGGGCTCGTCTTCGGATACGTCGTCTCGTGGGGCTTCGACCGGGTCTTCGGCCGCATCCACTCGGCGGACGGCAGCGGCAGGACCGTCGACCACTGGCGGCTCGGCCTGGACGCGGTGGGCCAGGCGGACTGGATCGGGCTCCCCAGCTTCCACGGCCCGCACTTCCAGTGGTCCGCGATCCTCGTCGCACTGCCCGTCGTGATCGCGCTCATCGCGGAGAACGCGGGGCACGTCAAGGCGGTCGGCGAGATGACCGGCGAGAACCTGGACGGCAAGCTCGGCACGGCCATCTCGGCGGACGGCGTCGGCTCGATGCTCTCGACCGCCGTGGGCGGCCCGCCGAACACGACGTACTCCGAGAACATCGGCGTCATGGCGGCGACGCGCGTCTACTCGACGGCCGCGTACTGGGCGGCGGCCGGTTTCGCGCTCCTCTTCGGCCTCTGCCCGAAGTTCGGCGCGGTCGTCGCCGCTGTCCCCGGCGGGGTGCTCGGCGGGATCACCGTCATCCTGTACGGCATGATCGGGCTGCTCGGGGCGCAGATCTGGCTCAGTGCCAAGGTCGACCTGCGCAATCCGCTCAACCTCGTGCCGACCGCCGCGGGCATCATCATCGGCGTCGGCGGCGTCTCGCTGAAGATCACGGACAACTTCGAGCTGAGCGGCATCGCGCTCGGCACGCTCGTGGTCATCACGGGGTACCACGCGCTGCGGGCCCTCGCCCCGGCCCACCTCAAGACGCAGGAGCCGCTGCTGGACTCGGGGACGTCGTCGTACGACTCCTCGGGGACGGGCGAGGAGACCGCTGAGGCCCGCAAGGGCGAGTGAGACGGGCGCGGTGCGCGGCCCCGTACGAGGTGGTGCCTCGTACGGGGCCGCTGTCCGTCGTGTACGGGCCCGCCCTCACCCCCGTACGAGCGCGTAGGCCGCCTCCGGGCTGAAGGTGCCCGCTGCCGCCGCGCAGCCGTCGGACTCGCCGGGGAGCTTGACCCACAGGTAGGCGTCGATGCGCGAGCGGCCGGTGCGCAGCGTGGGCGGGGTGCCCAGGGCGCGGCCCGCGGGGTCGCACCACGCCCCGCCCGGTGGGGCGCCGTTGCCGTTGCGGCTCGTGTCGACGACGGCGCCGAGGCCAGGGGGGCCGCCGAGCGCGTCGAGCACGGCGCGTGCGTAGGCGGTCTCGTCGGTGGTGCGGTGGAAGTTGGAGACGTTGGTGAAGATCCCGTCCCCCGCGCGGGCCGCGCCCGCCTGGCGCAGGAGGGCCGCGGCGCGGGCGGGGGCGAGCCAGCCGGAGTGCCCGGCGTCGAAGTAGACCCGGGTCCGGGGCCCCGCGGCCTTGAGCACGCGCGCGGCGCGCTCCAGGGAGGCGAAGCGGGCGGCGCGCTCACCCGCGGAGAGGCAGTCGGACTGGGCGATGGCGTCGGGTTCCAGGATCACGATGTTCTCGCCGTCGCCGAGCCCGCGCGCGAAGCGGGTGATCCAGTCGTCGTACGCCGCGAGGCCGGGCGCCCCGCCCTGCGAGGCGCCGCCGCAGTCGCGCCCCGGGATGTCGTACGCGACGAGGACGGGCACCGCGCCCGCGCGCCGGGCGGCCGAGGTGACGGCGGCGACGCGCGCCGTGATCGTGCCGGGGCTGTGGTCCGCGAACCAGACGGCTGCGGGGCGGCGCGCGATGCCGTCCTCGATGGCGTCGGCACGTGGGTCACCGGGGTGCGCGGCGACCCAGTCGAGCACCTGCGAGTCGGGGTAGCGGAAGAGCCTTTCGGCGTCCGCGCCCGAGGCGTCCCCTGTCCCCTTCCCTGTCCCCTTCCCTGTCCCCCTTCCTGTTCCCTTCCCGGCGCCCGCTCCCGCGCCTGTCCCCGTGCTGCCCCCGCCGTCCCCGCCGTCGCCGTCCGGGCCCGCCGGTGACAGGGGCGCGCCCGGGCGCGGGGTGGGCCCCGCGGCGGGCGGACGGGACGCGGGCGCGGCGCGCGAGGGTGAGGGGGCCGTCCCGCGCGGCGAGGGAGGGACGGACCGGGGTGGCGGGGTCGTCGCGCGGGAGGTGGGCTCGGGGGCGAGGGAGGGCGCGGGTGCCGTGGCCACGCGCGCCTCCTCGCCGCCGGCCGCCGCCAGCACTCCCGTCAGGCCGCCCGCGAGGACGGCGCACGAGGCGGCGGTCACCATCGCGCCGCGCAGGAGGGCGGGCGCACCGCGTAAGGAATCGCCCCGCGCGGACGCGGACGGAGCGGGACCGCCCCGTCCGCCACCACCCCGAGCCGCGTCCTCCCCCGGCCCCCGCCCGGCCTCCACCGGCCCGCTCCCGGCGAAAGGCCGCCCGGCGAAAGGCCGCCCGGCGAAGGGCCCCTTCCGTACCGCCCGGTGCCTGGCCCGCTTCCCGCTCACGTGTCCTCCTCCCCCGCCGCGCCCCTGTCCCCGTGTCCCCCGATGTGGGGACGTGCCCGGCACGGCGGCACGCGCCACAGGCTAGGGCTGGGAGCCTGCCCTCATGGGCCACTCACCACAGTTGAACGAGACTCTCGCGCACGCGTCGCGCCGCGTCGACGAGGGAGTGGACGGCGTCCTCGCCCGGATGCGGGCGCTCGGCGCGGAGTGGCCGGAGCGGGACGGGGTCGCGGTCTTCCACCGGGTCTACTCGCGCGTCACCGAGGAGGTCGGGCACCTCGTGGACCGGGGCGGATTCCCCGACAGGCGGGCCGCCGTGACGCTCGACGTGCTCTTCGCCGAGCGCTACCTCAGCGCCGTCGAGACCTTCGAGCGGGGCGGGCGCGCCCCCGCCTGCTGGCGGCCGCTCCTGCACGCCCGCGCCCATCGCGGGGTACGCCCCGTGCAGTTCGCGCTGTGCGGCATCAACGCGCACATCGGGCACGACCTCGCGCTCGCCGTCGTGGACACGTGCCGTACGCTCGCCTGCGTTCCCGAGGACCTGCGCGACGAGTTCGATCAGGTCGGGGAGCTGCTCACGACGCTGGAGGAGCGCGTGCGCGAGGACCTCATGCCGGGCCCCGACCTCCTCGAACGCGCCGATCCGCTGACGCACCTGGCGGGAGCCTGGAGCATCGAGCGGGCCAGGGACGCGGCGTGGGTGGCGGCGCGTGCCCTGTGGGCGGTGCGGGGGCTGACGGGGGTCGCCGAGGAGATGAGGAGCAGGCTGGACGAGGGGGTCGGCCTGGTGGGACGCCTGCTCGTGACCCCTCTCGTGCCCGCGCAGCTCCGCTGACGCGACCCCCGCCCCTCGGCTCAGTCCTCCGGCAGTTCCACGGGTGCCAGCTCGTCGAAGCGGTCGCCGGGGCCCGGGTTCGTCGGGTCCGTCGTACCGCCCAGGTGGTGCATGACGCCCCACACCGCGTTGAGCGCCGTCTGCACCGCGCCCTCCGCCCAGCCCGCCGTCCACGAGATGTCGTCGCCCGCGAGGAAGAGGCCGCGGCGGTCGGCGGGCAGGTGGTCCTGCGCGAAGTGCGTGAACAGGCGGCGCTGGTAGCGGTAGTGGCCCGGCAGGTTCGCCTTGAAGGCGCCCATGAAGTAGGGCTCGTCCTCCCAGGAGACGGTCACGGGGTCGCCGATGATGTGCCCGCGGATGTCGACGTTCGGGTAGATCTCGCCGAGCGACTTGAGCATGACCTCCATGCGCGCGTGGGCGCTCAGCGGCAGCCACTTGAGGCTGTCGTCGCACCACGTGTACGAGAGGCAGATCGTGGCCGGGCGGTCGGGGCCGTTGTCGAGGAGGTAGGTGCCGCGCGTCATGCGGTCGGTGAGCGTCATCGACATGACGTCGCGCCCTGTGACGGGGTCCTTGTCCTTCCAGAAGGGCCGGTCGACGGGCACGAAGAGCTTGCTGGACTCCATGTAGTGGGTCCGCTCGATCGCCGTCCAGTGGTCGATCGGGAAGAGGTCGTCGTCGCACGCGATCTGCGAGAGCAGCATCCAGGACTGCGCGGTGAAGACGGCGGCCTTGTACGTGCGGATGCGGCCGTCGGCGTCGGTCACGGTGATCCTGTTGCCCGCCGTGCGGTGCAGCCGTGTGACCGCGGGGCGCGGCGTCCCGCCGTGCAGCGAGGAGAGCGAGGTGCCGCGCGGCCAGTGCACGAGCTTGTCCGGGTCGCGTTCCCACAGCCGCAGCGGAAGCTGCTGGCTGCCGCCCCTGATGCCGCGGTGGTGGTCGTCGGCCTCGGTGTAGACGACGCGGAGGATCTCCAGGATCGAGTTGGGGAAGTCGGTGTCCCAGCCGCCCGTGCCGAAGCCGACCTGCCCGAAGATCTCGCGGTGCCGGAAGGACGCGAAGGCCGGGGACTGGCAGAGGAAGCCGTAGAAGGTCTGGTCGTCCAGCTCGCGCACGAGCCGCCCCCACAGCTCGCGGACGCGCGGCACGTCGCGGGTGCGCAGCGCCTCGTTCATCGCGGTGTAGTCGGCGCCGTCCTCCAGGCAGCGGCGCCACGCCTCGGCGACGTCGCGGTAGACCTGCGGCAGGTCGTCGATGGTGCGCGCGTAGTGCGACTCGCCCTTGAGGTCGACGACGGTGGACGGAGTGACGGGCGCGAGCGGGTTCGGGAAGTCCTCGGTCTCCAGGCCGACGAGGTCGATGTAGTGCTGGAGCGCCGTGGAGGAGGGCGGGAAGCGCATCGCGCCGAGTTCGGCGGTCAGCTCGGGGTCGCAGCCGTCGAAGCCGACGGTGCGCAGGCGGCCGCCGAGCTGGTCGGCCTCGTAGACGACGGGGCGCAGGCCCATCTTCATCAGCTCGTAGGCGGTGACGAGCCCGGAGAGGCCGCCGCCGATGACGGCGACCTCGGTGCCGTGCTCGGTGGCGGGCACCTGGCCGAGCCCGGCGGGGTGCGCGAGGTGCGTGTCGTAGGGGAAGGGGAAGTCCGGGCCGCACATCGTGATGGGCGGGCGCGCGTCGCCGCCGGGCACGGCGGTGGGCACGGTGGAGGTCATGCGGGGGCTCCCAGGGGTGATGCGAGGAGGGTCAGCGGTACAGGTCGGTGCGCCGGTCGGCGAGGTACGGGTTGGCCGCGCGCGAGGCGGCGAGGAGCGCGGGATCGGCCTCGGCGAGCAGCAGTTCCGGCCCGGCCCCGGCACGGGCGGGCGTGGTCCCGTCGGGCGCGGCGAGGCAGCTGAGCCCGACGAAGTCGAAGCCGCCCTCGGGCCCGGTGCGGTTCACGTAGGCCACGTAGAGCTGGCTCTCGAAGGCGCGCACGGGGACGAGGGAGCGGGCCACGAAGTCGTACGGGGCGAGCAGCGCGGTCGGCACGAGCAGCACCTCGGTGCCGGCCTCGGCGTGCGCCCGCACGTTCTCGGGGAACTCGACGTCGTAGCAGATCAGCACCCCGAGCCTGACCCCGCGCAGCTCCGCCTGCACGAGGGCACGATCGCCCGGCGTGAAGACGGCACGCTCGTGGGCGCCGTAGAGGTGGGTCTTGCGGTACGCGGCGAGCGGGGCGCCGTCGGCGCCGACGAGGAGCGCGGAGTTGTACGTGGCCGAGCCGGCGCGCTCGGGGTAGCCGGCCAGGACCGCGAGGCCGTGACGGCGGCCGATCGCGCCGAGCGCGGCCTGCGCCTCGCCGCGGTCGACGGCGAGCGCGGCGAGCGGCGCTGCGGGGGCGGCCCCGGGCCCCGGTGGCGCGCTCGCGTCGGGCGCGTACCCGCTCAGGAACAGCTCCGGTGCGACGAGGAGGTGCGCCCCGGAGGCGGCGGCGCGCGCCGCGAGCGCGTCGAGCGCGCCGAGCGTGGCGCGGACGTCGCCGGGGGTGCCGGAGGACTGGGCGAGCGCGAGGCGCAGGGGCGGAGCGGAAGGGGACATGCGGGGCCTTGCGGGAAAAGGTGCCGGGACGCCTAGACGCTACGGTCGCCGGACCTGGCGCAACAAGACACCATCGTTGCCGTCATCGCGGCGGGATCATGCGTCTACGGGCTCCCGAGCGGCGATTCGTTGCGTCGGGTTCCCTGCGCGGTTCCATCGGGGGCCCGGGGACACCGCCCTGCCCCCGGTCCGCCGTCTCGGGGCTGTTCGACGCGCGCCGGGCCGCGAGGAGTTTCGCCTTGCCCTGGAGCTTGAGCGCGGCGCGCCGGAACTCGGGCAGCAGCTCCATGAGGGCCTCCCCCGGACAGTCCGTCTCGTACGCCTCGATGTGGCCGAGGACGGTGGGGAGGTTGACGGAGGTGTCCTTGGGGAAGCGCGACTTGCTGTTGGTGGAGACGAGCTGTGTGCGCGCCGACGGGCTGATCTCGGCGAGGCCGAGCTTCCAGGCGATGATCCGCTCGATGGAGCGCCGCATGGGCGCGGGCACGGGGACCCCCGCCGTGTACGTGCCGATCGCCGCGATCCCCGTCGTGCCCTTGTTGAGCCCGACCGTGTGGGCGCCGATGACGGGCCTGTCGACGCCCCCGAGGCGGCCCTCGAAGATCGTGCCGCAGCGGTCGACGAGGAAGTTGTAGCCGATGTCGCCCCAGCCCCGCGCGGTCGCGTGGGCCTGGTAGATGTCGCGGACGTAGGAGGCGCTGTCGGCGCAGGAGTAGCCGTTGGGCGTGTCCGTGTGGTGGATGACGACGGCGTGCACCGAGTCGGCGTAGTGCGGCTTCTGGTCGAGCAGCTTCGGGTCGGCTCCCCACCGCTCGCGGCTGATGAAGCGGGGGCGCAGCGCGGCGGCGGCCGGGGGCGGGGTGCTCGCGGCACGTTCGCTGTCGGACTCGTGGTGCCCCCCGCCGCCGCTGTCGAAGGTTCCGGAGAGCGCGAGACCCAGCACGACGGCCGCCACCACGAGGACCGCGGCGGCGGCGACAAGAGCGGAACGAGGCTTCGTGATCATCTCCCGACCACCTTGCGCGTCCGGATCGACTCAGGCGCGCATTAATAGTCCGAGAGTGAACAAAACCCCCCGAAAAGAGCCGCCCCCGCACCGGGCGCCTCAGCGGGGCGGGGCTCAGCCGCACGTCCCGTCCCGCCCGTCCCGCCCTGCTCCGCACGTCCCGCCCGTCTCACCCCGCGCGGCGCAGCAGCGGCGAGAGCACGAGCACGGACTTGGTGCGCTCGACGAAGGGCTCCCCCGCGATCCGTTCGAGTACCCGCTCGAAGTGCTCCATGTCGGCGGCGAAGACCTGCACGACGGCGTCGGCCTCACCGGTCACCGTCGATGCCGAGACGACCTCGGCGTAGCCTTCGAGGCCCTTGCGGATCATCTCGGGCGTCGTCTGCCGCCGGCAGTACAGCTCGATGAGGCCCTCGGTCCGGCGCCCCCGTACGGCGGGATCGACCCGCACCGTGAAGCCCTGGATCGCGCCGCTCGCCCGCAGCCGGTCGACGCGGCGTTTGACGGCGGGGGCCGAGAGCCCCACGTGCTGCCCGATGTCGGCGTAACTGCGCCGCGCGTCCGAGGTCAGCTCCCGCAGAATCCGTTCGTCGAGTTCGTCGAGCACCGTGCTTCGTTCACTTCTTCTCGGGGGGCGGGTCGGCGGCGAGCCGGGAGTGCCGGACGCCGTACCCGAAGTAGACCACGAGCCCCAGGATCATCCAGCAGCCGAAGACGAGCCAGGTCACGGGCGACAGGCTCGTCATGAGCCACAGGCAGAGCCCGAGCCCGGCGGCGGGCAGCACGGGCGAGAGCGGGACCCGGAAGCTGCGCCGCATCCCGGGCCTGATCCGGCGCAGCACGACGACGGCGACGTTGACGAGCCCGAAGGCGAAGAGCGTCCCGATGCTCGTGGCGTCCGCGAGCTGACCGAGCGGGACGACGGCGGCGAGCAGCCCGCAGAAGGCACCGACGAGCAGGGTGCCCGCGCGCGGCGTGCCGCTCGCGGCATGGACACGCGAGAAGACCCGCGGCATCAGGCCGTCACGCGACATCGCGAAGAGGATGCGCGTCTGCCCGTACAGCACCGTGAGGACGACGGAGGCGATGGCGACGACGGCGCCCAGCGACAGCAGGACGGGCCACACGTCCTGCCCGGTGAGGTCGCGCGTGATGCCCGCGAGGCTCGCCTCGGAGCCCGCGAACAGCCGCCAGGGGCGGGCCCCGACGGCGACGAGCGCGACGAGCACGTACAGCGCCGTGACGAGCCCGAGCGAGAGGATGATCGCCCGCGGCAGGTCGCGCCGCGCGTCGCGCGCCTCCTCACCCGCCGTCGAGGCCGCGTCGAAGCCGATGTACGAGAAGAAGAGCGTGCCCGCCGCCGCGCTGATACCGCCCACGCCGTACGGGGCGAAGTCGGCGAAGTTCGCCGAGCGGAAGCCCGTCACGCCGATGCCGCAGAAGAGCAGGAGCGCGGCGATCTTGACGCACACCATGACGGTGTTGGCGCGCGCCGACTCGCGTGCGCCGCCGAGCAGGAAGGCGAGGGCGAGGACGACGACGGCGAGAGCGGCGACGTTGACGACACCGCCGTCCCCCGGAGGGGCCGAGAGCGCGGCGGGGAGCGTGACGCCGACGGTCCCGTCGAGGAACTCGTTGACGTACTGGCCCCAGCCGACGGCGACGGCGGCGACGGAGACCCCGTACTCCAGGATCAGGCACCAGCCGCAGACCCACGCCACGAACTCCCCGAGCGTCGCGTAGGCGTACGTGTACGAGGACCCGGCGACCGGGATGGCGCCCGCGAGTTCCGCGTAGCTCAGCGCCGAGAAGAGCGCGGTGAACCCGGCGAGCACGAAGGAGACGACGACGGCGGGCCCCGCCTTGGGCACCGCCTCGCCGAGCACGACGAAGATGCCGGTGCCGAGCGTCGCGCCGACGCTGATCATGGTGAGCTGCCACAGGCCCAGCGAACGGCGCAGCCCGCTGTCGTCTCCGTCTCCGCGGAGCCTGTCGAGAGGCTGGCGGCGGGCCAGGGCGGCGGGATCGGGCAGGGGCACGGGCGCTCTCCTCGGGTGGGACGCGGGCGCACGCACGGGAAGGGAACCCGCACGCGCGCAAAGGGACCGTACGGGGACGCGGGCGGCTCCCCGCCGAAGGCGCTCCGTGGTCCTCCCGAAGGCGCTCCGTGGTCCTCCCGAAGGCGCTCCGTGGTCCTCCCGAAGGTGGGAGCATGGACGCGCGGGCACGGGGTATCCGGGGGTGCGGGTCTGTCCCCCCAGCCGGCCCCCAGGCGGCCCTACGGGAAGACGGGTGAGCGAGAAGGTGAGCAGGACGAGCGGCGAACAGCACACGACCGGTACCCGTGCCCGGGTCCCCGCCTCGCGGCGCGCCGCCCCGGCCACGCGCTCCACGCACCGCTCCCTGCCGGACCTGGAGGACGCCCTGCGGCTGCTCGCCCAGGAGTGGCGGCTGTCCGTGGAGCTGCGCGGCAGGCTCACGCAGTCGGTCGCCGCGGTCGCGGGCCCGCCGCTGCGCGAGGGCCGCAGCGTGACGCTCACCGCGCGCGGCGGGCCGCGCGAGCTGACGGTCGAGCTGCGGCCCGCCGCGCTCGCCCCCGAGGAGACCCCCGCGCTGCCCCCCGAGCCTGCGGGCCACGGGGCGCGCTGGCGCCTGACGCGCCCCTGCGAGGACGACGGCACGAGCAGCGGCGGGAGCGCGCGCGAGCTGCTCGCCGAGGAGCTGCGCGCGGCACGGGCGCGGATCGCCGAGCTGACCGAGGACCGGCAGCGGCTCACGCAGGAGCTGGCCGAGACGAACAGCGGGGTCCTCGCCCTCTACGTCCAGCTGGAGGAGCGCGACGAGCAGTTGCGCCGCGCGCACGGGCAGACGCTGCGCGAGCTGGAGGACGCGCTGCGCCCGCCGCCCGTCGCCGTCCCCGGCCTGGAGATGGCGATCCACTACGCGCCCGCCGACACGGACGCGCCGACCGGGGGCGACCTCTACGACTGGTTCCGGCTGCCCGACGGCACCGTGCACATCACGGTCGTGGACGCGCTCGGGCACGGCGTCACGAGTACCCGCAGCGCGCTCAACGTGACGCACGCGGTCCGCACCCTGGCCCTGGAGGGCCATCCGCTGGGCCAGATCGTGGCCCGTACCGACGAGATCCTGCTTCCCTTCGACCGGGAGCTGATGGCGACGGTGCAGCTCGTGCGGATCGACCCGGTGACGGGCGTCGTACGGATCGCGAACGGCAGCCATCCGCCCGCGCTCGTGGCGCGGGCGAGCGGCGCGACGGAGTACCTGGAGGTACGGGGCAGGGGCATCGGCTATCCGCTGCCCGGCAGCGAGCGGGTGCGCGAGGACGCGCTCGGGCCGGGGGATCTGCTCGTCCTGTACACGGACGGACTCACCGAGTCGCGCCGCGACCCGCGTGACGGCGAGCGCCGCCTCGCCCTCGCGGCCGCGCGGCACCGGGGGCTGCCCACCGAGGAGGTCCCCGGCGCGCTCGCCGCCGAGATGCACACGGTGATCCTGCACCCCGACGACACCCTCGCCCTGACCGTCCGGAGGACCGGCGCATGAACGACCCCCACGCCGGTACGGAGCCGCTGCCCGCGGCCGAGGGCGCCGCGCGCCTGCGGGTCGCGCTGAGCGAGCGCCCCGAGCGGGTGCTCGTCGAGATCGACGGGGTGCTCGACTACGAGACCGAGGGGCGTCTGCGCGGGGCGCTCGACGGGGTCGCCGCGCGCCCCGGGCGCCGCTTCGTGCTCGATCTCTCGCGCGTCGGGTTCCTCGACTCGGGCGGGATCGGGGCGCTGCTCGCCATCCGCAGGGGGGTGCTCTCGGGCGGCGGTGAACTCGCCGTCACCGAAGTGTCCCCGATGGTCGCGCGGCTGCTGCGGATGACGGGCCTGGATGAAGTACTCCTCCCAGGGACCGGCTGCTGATGCCGGCGACCCCGCGCCGGCTCGTCGTGGAGGGCCCGCACGTGAGCAGTGCCGCGGCCAGGGAGGCCGCGAGCGGATTCGTGGCAGGCGTGTGCCCGTGGGCGGACGTCGAGGCGGTCGTCCTGGTCGTGGCCGAACTCGTCGCGAACGCCACGCGCCACACCGAGGGGCCCTGGCGCCTGTCGCTGTGGGCGTACCACGGCGAGCTGCGGGTCGGCGTGGAGGACACGAGCAGCGCCCCGCCGGTGCCCCGCGCCCCGGATCTCGCGGGCGGCGGCGGCTTCGGCTGGCACCTGGTGCAGCGGCTCGCGGGCGGCGTGAGCGTCCTGCCGCTCGCACAGGGCAAGCGCGTGGAGGCCCGCTGGCGGCGCGCGGGTTCCGAGGTCGCGTAGGCGGAACGCGGGCGAAAGCGGGAGGGGTACGGGAGCGGTACGGGGCCGGGGCGGCCCTCCGCGTGGAGCCGCCCCTCCCCGTACCCCCGCTGCCTCAGTTCCAGCTGGAGTGGACCGGCTTGCCCTCCGCGTAGCCCGCCGCGCTCTGGATGCCGACGACGGCGCGCTCGGCGAACTCGGCGATGCTGGCCGCGCCCGCGTAGGTGAAGGCGGAGCGCACCCCGGCGATGATCGAGTCGATGAGGTCCTCGACGCCCGGGCGGGCCGGGTCGAGGAACATCCGCGAGGTCGAGATGCCCTCCTCGAAGAGCGCCTTGCGGGCGCGGTCGTAGGCGGACTCCTCGGAGGTGCGGTTGCGCACGGCGCGGGCCGACGCCATGCCGAAGGACTCCTTGTAGAGGCGCCCGTCGGCGGCCTGCTGGAGGTCGCCGGGGGACTCGTACGTACCCGCGAACCAGGAGCCGATCATGACGTTCGAGGCACCGGCCGCGAGGGCCATCGCGACGTCGCGCGGGTGGCGGACGCCGCCGTCGGCCCACACGTGGCGGCCGTACTTGGCGGCCTCGGCCGCGCATTCGAGCACGGCCGAGAACTGCGGACGCCCGACACCGGTGGCCATCCGGGTCGTGCACATGGCGCCGGGGCCCACGCCGACCTTGATGATGTCGGCGCCGGCCTCGATGAGGTCGCGCACGCCCTCGGCGGCGACGATGTTGCCCGCGACGACGGGGACCTGCGGGTCCAGGGCGCGCACGGCGCGCAAGGCGGCGAGCATCGACTCCTGGTGGCCGTGCGCGGTGTCGACGACGAGCGTGTCGATCCCCGCGTCGAGCAGCTGCTTGGCCTTGCCCGCGACGTCGCCGTTGATGCCGACGGCCGCGGCGACACGCAACCGGCCCGAGGCATCGGTGTTGGGCGTGTAGAGGGTGGCGCGCAGGGCGCCCGTGCGGGTGAGGATGCCGGTGAGGCGGCCCCCGGCGTCGACGGCCGGCGCGTACCTGCGGTTGGCGGCGTCGAGCTTGTGGAAGGCGTCGCGCGGGGCGATCGCGTCGTCGAGCAGGAGGAGGTCGCGGGACATGACCTCGGAGAGCTGCGTGAAGCGGTCGACGCCGCTGAGGTCCTGGTCGGTGACGACGCCGACGGGGCGGCGCTCGGCGTCCACGACGACCCCGGCGTTGTGCGCGCGCTTGGGCAGCAGCGAGAGGGCCTCGCCCACGGTCTGGTGGGGTTCGAGGACGATCGGCGTATCCAGCACGAGGTGGCGCTGCTTGACCCAGGAGGTGACGTCGGCGACGACCTCGATCGGGATGTCCTGCGGGATGACGGTGAGGCCGCCGCGCCGGGCGACGGTCTCGGCCATGCGGCGGCCCGCGATCGCGGTCATGTTCGCGACGACGAGAGGAATGGTCGTGCCGGTCCCGTCGGGCGCCGTGAGGTCGACCGCCATCCGGGAGCCGACCGCCGAGCGGCGCGGGACCATGAAGACGTCGTCGTACGTGAGGTCGTGGCTCGGCCCGAGGTCGTTGAGGAATCGCATTCTGGCTCTCTCACCTGCTGTTCGTCCGCTGCCGACAGTGGTCGGCGGGGTGGGGAGTATGCGCAGTGCGTGGTAGCCGGGCAGTGGCTCCTCTGCCCATCTTCACTGATCAGAGGGGGTACTGACCAATAACGGCCACCGAATGTGGAGCTTTCCCCGAAGGCCGGGGCGGTATGCGGGCAGCGGTGTGGTGGCTTCGCACGAGAGCGCCCGGCGTCCGGCGTCGTACGGAGAGCGTCCCGCGGTGTCGTACGGGGGGTGCGCGGGCCGGGTACGCGGGAAGCCGGCCGCCCCGCGGGGTGACCGGCTTCCTGGCCTCCGGGGCCCTCAGTCGTCCGGGTCGGCCCTGTCGAGCGCGGGACGGGGCGGTTCGCCCGCCGTGAGGAGGTAGTCGGCGGCCGCGGTGTCCGTCACGAGGCTCGTGACGAGCCCCGAGCGCAGGACGGCGTCGATCGCCGCCGCCTTGCGGTGCCCGCCCGCGATCGCGACGACCTCGGGGATGCGCCGCAGCCGCTCCGACTCGACGGTGATGCACCGCTCGCCGAGGTCGCGGCCCACGCGCCGCCCGCGCGCGTCGAAGAGATGCGCGGACATCTCCGCCGCGACGCCGAGCGAGGCGTAGTGGCGGCGCTCCTCCTCGCCCAGCATGTCGTGCACGGTCGAGACGCCCGGCTCCCAGGAGCCGATCGAGACAGCGGCGACGGTGACCTTGTCGAAGTAGTCGAAGGCCCGCGAGATGCCGGTCTGGCTGCGCAGCGCGGCCGCGGTCGCCGGGTCGGGCAGCAGCATGGGCGCGTAGATGGGGTGCGCCTCGCCGCCGGAGACCTGCGCGGCGCGCCGTACCGCCTCGACGGAGCCGCGCTCGGCGGTGCCCGCGTCGTAGACGCCGGTGAGCTGCACGACGGTGCACGGGGGCAGCGTGTGCAGGGCGGTCGCCATGTGGATGGTGGAACGGCCCCAGGCGAGGCCGAGGACGTCGCCCTCGTGGACGAGTTCGCCGAGGAGGTCCGCGGCGACCTCGCCGAGGTTCTCCGGGTCGGGCGAGTCGTCGGCCTCGGCCGGTGACTCGACGACAACGGCGTGCCGCAGCCCGTAGCGGGCCCGCAGCGCGTCCGAGCGCTCGGCGTCGAGCTCGGCGGGGACGCGGATCTCGATACGGACGAGATCCCGGTCGAGGGCGGTCTCCAGGACCCGGGCCACCTTGAAGCGGCTCACGCCGAACTCCTCGGCGATCTGGATCTTGGACTTGCCCTCCAGGTAGAAGCGGCGGGCCATAGCCGCCGCCTGGACCAGCTCTGCGGGTCCCATCCGCATGGCTGCCCGACCCGCCGACATCGCGGACACGGCGCTCTCCTCACTGCTGTACATACTCCGGACTCGCCGTTCATCCTCGCAGACGCGACGGTGCCTACTCAGCCCCGCGGCGCCCGGTTCACGGAGCCGATGCCCAGTCGTATCCCGGTGTCCGCCCGGATCGGTCCCGGGCGGCTCCTTTCTCCTGTTGTGTCCGGGCGTGCGGTCCCGGACGCGGTGTCCGGGGTGCGGTCCCGGACGGCTCTCCTCTCGCGGCCCGGTCCCCGACCGGAGCCTCTCGCTGCCGGCCCCCGGGTGGGCGGGGGCCGCCTGTCGCGGCTCAGGCCCGCGCGGCCCACCCGGCCTTGGCGTGCGCCGCCTCCGCCTGCGCGCGCAGGCCCCGTACGGCGGCGGCGGGTTCCTTCGCCCCGTAGACGGCGGAACCGGCGACGAAGACGTCGGCGCCCGCCTCGGCGCAGCGCTCGACGGTCTCGGCCGAGACGCCGCCGTCGACCTGCACCCACAGGTCGAGGCCGTGCTTGGCGACGAGCTGACGGGTGCGGCGGATCTTGGGCAGCATGATGTCGAGGAAGGCCTGCCCGCCGAAGCCGGGCTCGACCGTCATGATCAGCAGCATGTCCAGCTCGGGGAGCAGGTCCTCGTACTGCTCGACGGGCGTCGCGGGCTTGAGCGCCATCGAGGCGCGGGCGCCCTTGGCACGGATCTCACGCGCGAGGCGGACCGGGGCGGCGGCGGCCTCGGCGTGGAAGGTGACCGAGCCCGCGCCGGCCTCGACGTAGGCGGGGGCCCAGCGGTCGGGCTCCTCGATCATCAGGTGGCAGTCCAGCGGCGTGTCCGTGGCCCCGGCGAGCGCCTCGACGATGGGGGCGCCGAGGGTCAGGTTCGGGACGAAGTGGTTGTCCATGACGTCCACGTGGAGCCAGTCGGCGCCCTCGACGGCCTTCGCCTCGTCGGCGAGGCGCGCGAAGTCCGCGGACAGGATGCTGGGGTTGATCTGCACGGCCATGCCTCAAGCCTGCCACGGTTTCGTGCCCTGGCTCACACCCGGGCCCCTCTTGCACCGCTTCGCCCCGCCCTGCGCCCGCACCCGGCGCGTGCGCGCGCCCCGCGCCGTCACGCGGTGCGCCGCAGGAGGGCGAGGTACATCGCGTCCGTGCCGTGTACGTGGGGCCAGAGCTGGAGGTCGGGGCCCTCGCCCGTGAGGGGCACGTCGGGCAGCAGCGCGGGGGCGTCGAGCAGCTCGGCGTCGCCCCACTCGTCGAGGACGTCGGCGACGACCGCACGGGTCTCGGCGAGGTGCGGCGAGCACGTCGCGTAGCCGACGACACCGCCGACGCGCACGGAGCGCAGCGCCTCGTGGAGCAGGGCGCGCTGGAGCGGCGCGAAGCTGTCGAGGTCCTCGGGGCGGCGGCGCCAGCGTGCCTCGGGGCGGCGGCGCAGGGCGCCGAGCCCGGTGCAGGGCACGTCGACGAGGACGCGGTCGAAGGTCCCGGGACGCCACGGCGGGCGGGTGCCGTCCGCGGTGACGACCTGGTACGGGCCGGGGGTCCCCGCGAGGGCGCGGGCGACGAGCCCGGCGCGGTGCGGCTGCTTCTCCGCCGCGACGAGGCGCGCGCCGCGCTGGGCGGCGAGCCCGGCGAGGAGCGCGGCCTTGCCGCCGGGGCCCGCGCAGGCGTCGAGCCACACTGCGTCCCGGCCTTCGACGGGGGCCTTGGCGAGGGCGAGGGCGACGAGCTGACTGCCCTCGTCCTGGACCCCGGCGTCGCCGTCGCGCACGGCGGGCACGGCGCCCGGCTCGCCTCCCTCGGTGAGCCGCACGGCGTACGGGGACCAGCGGCCGGGCAGCGCGCGCTCCTCGCCGAGCGCGTCGAGCAGCGCCTCGGCGTCGGTGCGCCCGGGACGGGCGACGAGGGTGACCTCGGGGCGCTCGTTGTCGGCGATGAGGAGGTCCTCGATACCGCCGCGCGGACCGCCGAGCGAGTCCCACAGCGCGGAGACGACCCAGCGGGGGTGCGAGTGGACGACGGAGAGGTGTTCCTCGGGGTCGTCGTCGAAGGGCGGGGCGACCTCGGCGAGCCAGGCGTCGAGATCGTTGCGCGCGATACGGCGCAGGACGGCGTTGACGAAGCGCGAGCGGCCGTCGCCGAGGACGACGCGGGCGAGTTCGACGGTCGCCGATACGGCGGCGTGGGTCGGGATGCGGGTGCCGAGGAGCTGGTGCGCGCCGAGGCTGAGCACGTCGAGCACGGGCGGGTCGACCTCGCGCAGGGGGCGGTCCACGCACGCGGCGATGATCGCGTCGTACGTGCCGCGCCCGCGCAGGGTCCCGTAGACGAGTTCGGTGGCGAGCGCGGCGTCGCGCGTGTCAAAGTCACCCTTCTCGCGGGCCTCGCGCAGGAGCGCGGGCAGGACGAGGTTGGCGTAGGCGTCGCGCTCGTCGACGGCGCGCAGGGCGTCGAAGGCGAGGACGCGTACGGGGTCCTTGCGGGGCGCCCGGTGCGGGCGCCCCTTGCCCCGGCGCGGGCGGCTGTCCGTGGGTGCCACAGGCTGGTCGTTCAAAGGTGCGTGCTCCACTGCGTGCTGCGGTACGGACCACGAGGGGCCCACCCGGGAAGAGAGACTGCCTTCCAGGGTACGGGGCGGCCTCGGCGCCGGTCCGCGCTCCCCGGCTCCGGTCCGCGCTCCCCGGCCCGGCTCAGCTTCCCAGCGTCTCGCCCGGGGTCAGCCGGACCCCGCGGGCCCAGTCCGCCGCCCGCATCGGCTTCTTGCCCTGCGGCTGGACCCAGCCGAGTTCCACGGGGTGCGAGCCGGTGCCGACGTGGACGCTGTTCTTGCCCGCGCGGATCTCGCCGGGCGCGAGGTGCGGGGCCTCGGGTGCGAGCGTGAGCGAGACGAGCTTGAGGCGTTCGCCGCGGAAGAGGGTCCAGGGGCCGGGCGCCGGGGTGCAGCCGCGCACGACGCGGTCGACGCGCAGCGCGGGAGCCGTCCAGTCGACGCGGGCGTCATCGACGGTGAGCTTGGGGGCGAGCGAGACGCCCTCGGCGGGCTGCGGCACCGGCTTGAGAGTGCCGTCCTCGATGCCGTCCATCGTGGCGGCGAGGAGCCCGGAGCCCGCGAAGGCGAGGCGCGTGAGGAGGTCACCGCTCGTGTCGGTGGGGCGCACGGTCTCGGTCACGGTGCCGTAGACGGGCCCGGAGTCGAGGCCCTCCTCGATGAGGAAGGTGGAGGCCCCGGTGATCTCGTCACCGGCGAGCACGGCGTGCTGCACGGGCGCCGCGCCCCGCCAGGCGGGCAGGAGCGAGAAGTGGAGATTGACCCAGCCGTGCGCGGGCACGTCGAGCGCGACGCGGGGCAGGAGCGCCCCGTAGGCGACGACAGGGCAGCAGTCGGGGGCGATCTCCCTGAGCCGGTCGAGGAAGGACTCCTCGCGCGGCCTGGCGGGCCGCAGGATCTCGATCCCCGCCTCCTCGGCGCGCTGCGCGACGGGGCTCGCCACGAGCCGCCGCCCGCGCCCGGCGGGTGCGTCGGGCCGGGTCACGACGGCCACGACCTCGTGCCGCTCCGAGGCGATCAACGCGTCGAGCGCGGGTACGGCGACCTCAGGGGTCCCTGCGAACACAAGCCTCATGAATCCTGAACTTCCCTCGTACCCCGGCCCGACAAGAGCCCCCATCCTAGGCACCGGTGCGCGCGATGGCCGCGGCCGCTCGCTCCGCACACGTCGCGAACACCGCACATCCTGACGAAACACCCCCAATGCCCCGCGCACTCGTGGTTACCGGGGAGCGCGCGCCGCGATGTCCCACGCCCTCCCCCGTGACCCCTTCCGGCGCGGCGCGTTGTCAAAGCAGCGTTGACCGTGGGCGGACGCGACGACCCGCCCAGGACGGCGTCCCCTCAGTCTCAGCTCAGTCTCAGCAGTCCTTCCCTCACAGTCCGATGCGGGCCCGCGGGCCCGTCAACGCCGGTTCGAGAGGCTTGCACATGGCCGACCACGCCACCCACGACGCCCAGGCACGGGCCAGCCTGCACTTGTTGGTACGGGACATCGAGCGGGTCCGCAGGCAGGTGGACGCGCTCCGCACGCTCACCGCCCAGCTCGGCAACGTCTACCGTCCGCGCCGCACGGGACCCTCCACCGGTTTCGTGGTCTACGGGCGCGCTCCCGCCCCGACCGTGCGCCTCGCGCAGGAGCTGCGGGACAGCGTCGAGAGCCTCGTGACCGCCGCCGTCGACTTCGACCGCTCGCTCGGCTTCTCCTGGGACGCCGTGGGCTCGGCGCTCGGGGTGACGAAGCAGGCCGTGCACCGCAGGTACGGGACGCGCCGGGCCACCCCGGCGCAGGCCGCGGCCGAGGAGCGGCCCGAGCGCGCTCCCGCCGCCGTACCTGAGCGCGGCGCGACGCCGACCGTTCCCGCCGCCCGTGCCATGCCGACGCAGCCGACCGCGTCGCGCCAGGACGTGCGCGAGGAGCCGCGCCAGAAGGCGCTGCCGGGACCGCGCCAGGCATAGCCCTCCCCCGCCGCGCACGCTGAGCCTCTTCCTCCCACGGACCCGGGGGAAGGGGCTCAGCCGATGTCGGGCGGGTCGACCCGGACGAACAACTGGTCGGCCCCCGCGTCACGCCGCGCCGAGCGGGCCGCGCGCGCCGCCTTGAGCGCCTGCGCGAGCCGGGTGCCGCCCCCGAGCGGGACCCGGACGAGCGCGCGGTTCCACTGCTCCCCCGGGGGCGGCCCGCCCGGGCGCCGCGGCCGGCCCTGCGGCGTGACGGGGAGCGGTACGGGGCCCAGGATCTCGGCCTCGGGAGGCAGTTCGGCCTCGGCGAGGTAGGCGGAGACGACGGCGGGGGGCCCGGAGACCGCTGCCATGCGCGAGACGGGCGGGAAGCGCCGCTCGGCCCGCTCCTCCAGTTCGCGCAGCGCGTGCCCGACCGGGTCCCAGCGCACGAGGGCCTGTACCGGCCGCAGGGTCGGCTCGGCGACGATCACGACGGTGCCGCCCGCGCCCTGTCCCCGTACCAGCGCGGCCGCGTCCAGCCAGCGGCGCAGCGCCTCCTCCTCGGCGCGCAGATCGGGCCGCGCGAGCTGGGCCCAGCCGTCGAGGAGCAGCGCGGCCGTGTACCCGCCGTCGGCGACGGGCTCGGCCCCCGGCGTCGAGACGACGAGCGCGGGACTGGCGGGGACGGTGTCGAGCACCTGCTCGCGGCCCGAGGTGCGCACGGGGACGGCGGGAAAGGCGCGCCCCAGCTCCTCGGCGGTGCGGCGCGCGCCGACGACCTGTGCGCGCAGCCTGTTCCCGCCGCACGCCTCGCAGCGCCAGCCGGTCTCCGTACGGCCGCACCAGCCGCACGTGAGCCGCTCGGCGTCGGGCGCTTCCAGAGGGCCTGAGCAGTTCCGGCAACGGGCGGGCTCGCGGCAGCGGTCGCAGGCGAGGCGGGGCGCGTACCCGCGCCGGGGCACCTGGACGAGCACGGGGCCGTGCCGCAGTCCCTCGCGCGCGGTCTCCCAGGCGAGCGAGGGCAGCCGCGCGGCGCGCGCCGCGGGGTCGCGGGCGACCTCGGTGTCCCCGATGGTGCGTACGCGCGGGGCGAGGGCGCGGGTGGTCTCGCGGGGCGCGGCGAGCGGGTGCGCCCAGCCGCTGCGGACGAGCTGCGCCGCCTCGACGGTGCAGCCGACGGAGCCGAGCAGGAAGGCGGGCGCGCGCGGTCCTTCGGCTCCGGCCTCGCGGGTCGCCCTGAGCACGAGGACTTCACGGGCGTGCGGCTGCGGGGCGTGGTCCTCGCTGTGGCTGCTGTCGCCGTCCTCCCACAGGGCGACGAGGCCGAGGTCGCGGACGGGGGCGAACATCGCCGCGCGGGTGCCGATCGCGGCGCGCACGGCGCCGCGGTGGACGGCGAGCCAGGAGCGGTAGCGCTGTTCGGGCCCGGCGTCGGCGGTGAGCACGGCGTGCTGCCCCGGACCGACGAGCGCGGTGAGGGCGGTGTCGAGGCGCGCGGTGGCGCGGCCGTCGGGGAGGACGACGAGGGCGCCGCGCCCCGACGCGAGGGTCGCGGCGACGGCGCGGGCCAGCTCACCGGCCCACTGGGGCCCCGGCAGGGCGGTCCACACGGCGCGCGGGGACTCGCCGTGCGCGAGCGCGGTGAGGAAACCCGGCCCCTGCGGGTAGCGCTCCCAGCTGTCGGAGGCCGGGGCGGACGGCGGGGGCGGCGGCTCGGGGAAGGCGGGCTTCTCGGCCTTGGCGAGACGCGGCGGGACGGCGAGCTGGAGCACGTCGGCGAGGCTGCCCGCGTACCGCTCGGCGACCTGGCGGGCGAGGGAGAGGAGCGCGGGTGACAGGACGGGCTCGGGCGAGACGACCTGGGCGAGCGCGGCGAGCGGGCCCTGGTAGTCGGAGGCGGCGACGCGCTCGATGAGGTAGCCGTCGATGAGCCCCCCGCCCTCCCTGCGCCCGCCCCGCACCTGCCCCGCGCCGGCCCCGAAGCGCACGCGCACCCGCACGCCGGGCTGTGCCTGCTCGTCCAGCTCGGCGGGCACGGCGTAGTCCCAGGTGCGGTCGAGGTGGACGACGCCCTTGTTCACGAGCACGCGGGCGACCGGGAGGTGCTCCGCCGTCGCGGCCCCCCGCCACGTACGCGGCTTGGCCCTCGGCGGCCGCGCCTTGCGCACGCTCTCCCTGATCAGGGCCAGCTGCTCGGCCCCGTTCGCCTGATCGTCACTGCTCACGCCTTCAGATGTACCAGACGCCTCGGACAGGCGAGCGCCACGCCGGGGACCGCGGACCGCCCCCGCGAAGGCGGACGGCCCGGGCCGCACGCCGCAGCGTGGGACCCGGGCCGCGTACGCCTGCCGGACGGGCGCCTACAGCCCCGCGGCCTTGCGCAGCGCGTCGACGCGGTCCGTCTTCTCCCAGGTGAACTCCGGCTCCGGACGGCCGAAGTGGCCGTAGGCGGCGGTCTTGGAGTAGATGGGGCGGAGCAGGTCGAGGTCGCGGATGATCGCGGCCGGGCGCAGGTCGAAGACCTGGGCGATGGCCTGCTCGATCTTGTCGACCTCGGTCTTGGCGGTGCCGAAGGTCTCGACGAAGAGACCGACCGGCTCGGCCTTGCCGATCGCGTACGCGACCTGGACCTCGCAGCGCGCGGCGAGCCCGGCGGCGACGACGTTCTTGGCGACCCAGCGCATCGCGTAGGCGGCCGAGCGGTCGACCTTGGACGGGTCCTTGCCGGAGAAGGCGCCGCCACCGTGGCGGGCCATGCCGCCGTACGTGTCGATGATGATCTTGCGCCCGGTGAGCCCCGCGTCGCCCATCGGGCCGCCGATCTCGAAACGCCCCGTCGGGTTGACGAGGAGGCGGTAGCCCTCGGTCTCCAGCTTGATGCCGTCGTCGAGGAGCGCCTTCAGCTCGGGCTCCACGACGAACTCGCGGATGTCCGGGGTGAGGAGCTGGTCGAGGTCGATGTCCGAGGCGTGCTGCGAGGAGACGACCACGGTGTCGAGGCGGACGGCCTTGTCGCCGTCGTACTCGATGGTGACCTGGGTCTTCCCGTCGGGGCGCAGGTAGGGGATGGTCCCGTTCTTGCGCGCCTCGGAGAGCCGCCGCGAGAGGCGGTGGGCGAGGTGGATCGGGAGCGGCATGAGGTCGGGGGTCTCGTCGCAGGCGTAGCCGAACATGAGGCCCTGGTCCCCGGCGCCCTGCCGGTCCAGCTCGTCGTCGTCGCCCTCGACCCGGTTCTCGTAGGCGGAGTCGACGCCCTGCGCGATGTCGGGCGACTGCGAGCCGATGGAGACCGAGACGCCGCAGGAGGCGCCGTCGAAGCCCTTCTTCGAGGAGTCGTAGCCGATTTCGAGGATCTTCTCGCGCACGAGCTGGGCGATCGGGGCGTACGCCTTGGTGGTCACCTCCCCGGCCACGTGGACGAGACCGGTGGTGATGAGGGTCTCGACGGCGACGCGCGAGGTGGGGTCCTCGCGCAGCAAGGCGTCCAGAATGGTGTCGCTGATCTGGTCAGCGATCTTGTCGGGGTGCCCCTCGGTGACGGACTCCGAGGTGAACAGGCGACGGGACACAACGCTCCCTGGGGTTGCAGCGGCTGCTGGCTGATCATGGGTGAACCGTCCGGGAGCTGCACCCGGGACGGTTCCCCGCCAGTTTATCGGTCACGCTGTGCCGCCGGTCGGGGTGTCTCGCCTTTCGGGAGCGCTGTGATCTGCGGCACCGCGTCTGTCGGGGCATTGTCGGGTGCGGGCCGTGTGGGGCGCCAGGGGCCGCGCCGCATTCGGCGGCCGCCTGTCGCACGACCGCAATACAACGGCCGCCCGGGTGCGGGGCTACCCCAGTCGCGCGGCGACGAGGTCCCACACCGTGTGGGCGAGGCCCTCCTTCGGCCCGTACGGCACGGGGGTCTCGCTGCCGTCCGCGCCGAGGACGACGGCCTCGCTGGACTCGGCGCCGAAGGTCTTCGTCTCGCCGACCTCGTTGACGACGAGGAGGTCGCAGCCCTTGCGGGCGAGCTTGGCGCGTCCGTGCGCGAGGACGTCGTCGGTCTCGGCGGCGAAGCCGACCACGAGCTGCCCCGCGCGGGCGCGGTGCGCGGACAGCTCGGCGAGGATGTCGGGGTTGCGGACGAGGGCGAGCGGCTCGGGCTCGGCGTCGTCCTTCTTCTTGATCTTGCCCGGGGCGTACGTGGCGGGGCGGAAGTCGGCGACGGCGGCGGCCATCACGACGGCGTCCGCATCCGGCGCGGCCGCGCGCAGCGCCTCGCGCAGTTCGGCGGTGCTCGACACGGGCACGACCTCGACGCCCGCGGGGGCGGCGAGCGCGGTGTTGGCGGCGACGAGCGTGACGCGGGCGCCGCGCGCGGCGGCGGTGCGGGCGAGCGCGTAGCCCTGCTTGCCCGAGGAGCGGTTGCCGAGGAAGCGGACCGGGTCGAGTGCTTCGCGGGTGCCGCCCGCGCTGATGAGGACGTGGCGTCCCACGAGGTCCTGGGGCGCGTCGGGGCGGGCGAGGACCTGGCGGCAGTACGCGAAGATCTCGGCCGGGTCGGGGAAGCGGCCCTTGCCCGTGTCGGCCCCGGTGAGGCGCCCCGAGGCGGGCTCGATGACGTGGACGCCGCGGCGGCGCAGGGTCGCGACGTTCTCCTGGGTCGCCGGGTGCTCCCACATCTCGGTGTGCATCGCGGGGGCGAGGACGACGGGGCAGCGGGCCGTGAGGAGCGTGTTGGTGAGGAGGTCGTCGGCGAGGCCGTGCGCGGCCTTGGCGAGCAGGTCGGTCGTGGCGGGCGCGACGATCACCAGGTCGGCCTCCTGGCCGAGCCGCACGTGCGGGACCTCGTGGACGTCCTCCCACACCTCGGTGCTCACCGGCTGCCCGGACAGGGCCGCCCAGGTGGCGGCGCCGACGAAGTGGAGGGCCGCAGCGGTCGGCACGACCCGTACCTCGTGGCCGGTCTCGGTGAGCCGCCGCAGCAGCTCACAGGCCTTGTACGCGGCGATCCCGCCGCTCACGCCCAGCACTACCTTCGGCTTCGTCACCGCTCACTCCCGGCTCGGTCGGGTACGCCGGGCGACGTACCGCCTGGTCGCGGCGCGCCCGGTGCGCGCACCGCGTGATCGCTCTGACCCATCACACACCACGGGCCCGGCAGCGGTGCTGCCGGGCCCGTGCTGGAGGCCGTCCGGTCGGGCCGGACGCCCTGGGCTCACTGAACCGGGTTCTCCGTGGCCTCGGAGGTGAGCAGGCCCGCGTTGATCTCGCGGAGAGCGATCGAGAGCGGCTTCTCATGGACGTGGGTGTCCACGAGCGGGCCGACGTACTCCAGCAGGCCCTCGCCGAGCTGGGAGTAGTACGCGTTGATCTGGCGAGCACGCTTGGCCGCGTAGATCACGAGGCTGTACTTCGAGTCCGTGGCTTCGAGCAGCTCGTCGATCGGCGGGTTGATGATGCCCTCGGGCGTGGTGATGGAAGAGGACACGCTCTGCCTTCCGACGGGGGAAAAAGAAATCATGAGACGGATGTCAAGGCTAGCAGCTCGCGGGAGACGTCCTCGACCGCCGTGTTGACGAGGGTCACGTCGAACTCGGACTCCGCCGCGAGTTCGACCCGGGCCGCCGCGAGCCTGCGTTCGATGACCTCGGGCTCCTCGGTACCGCGCCCGGTGAGGCGGCGGACCAGCTCCTCCCAGCTCGGCGGGGCGAGGAAGACGAGCCTGGCCTCGGGCATGGAGGCGCGCACGAGGCGGGCGCCCTGGAGGTCGATCTCCAGGAGGACCGGCTCACCGCGCTCCAGGCGCTCGGTGACGGCGGCGCGCGGGGTGCCGTAGCGGTTGCCCGCGAACTCGGCCCATTCGAGCAGCTCACCATTGGCGACGAGCTTGTCGAACTCGTCGTCGGAGACGAAGAAGTACTGCACCCCGTGCTGCTCCCCGGGGCGGGGCTTGCGGGTCGTGGCCGAGACGGAGAGCCAGATCTCGGGGTGTTCCTTGCGCAGGTGCGCGACGACCGTGCTCTTGCCGACCCCGGAGGGTCCTGAGAGCACGGTCAGCCGTGGACGAGCGTCCGGGGGTACTGCGGGGGACGTCCCCGGGGTTGAAGCAGCCATGAAGCGATTATTCCAGTCCCGGCCGGGTGCCGGGAACGAAGGTGGCCGGGTGCCGGGGGCCCAGGGCCCCCGGCACCCTGCCGCGCTCAGGCCGCGGTGCTGCCGAACTCGCGCTCCAGGGAAGCGATCTGGTTGGAGCCGAGACCCCGCACGCGACGGCTCTTGGAGATGCCGAGACGCTCCATGATCTGGTTGGCGCGGACCTTGCCGACGCCGGGAAGCGACTCAAGGAGGGCGGAGACCTTCATCTTGCCGATGACGTCGTTCTCCTGGCCCTGCTTGATGA
The DNA here is from genome assembly GCF_050613165.1 of Streptomyces sp. P6-2-1. NCBI lineage: Bacteria > Bacillati > Actinomycetota > Actinomycetes > Kitasatosporales > Streptomycetaceae > Streptomyces > Streptomyces sp. P6-2-1. The sequence continues at coordinate 750,851 of NZ_CP192513.1, forward strand.
CCTCGTGGAGGGAGGCACCGGAGTGCTTGAGCCGGTTCTTGACCTCGGCCCGCTCCCGGCGAGCCGCGGCGGCCTTTTCGAGCGCGGCTGCGCGCTGTTCAGGGGTAAGGGGCGGAAGAGCCACGCCTACGTCACCTCGGATGTCGAACTTGTCGGATACGGACCGGTGCGACCGCGGGCGGTCTCACCACCGGGTGAGCAGGCGAACCGGAATCGGCGCTCGTCCGCTCTCGACGGAGACTAGCGGCACAGAGGGCCCGAGTCAGCGAGAACAGCGGAAAAGTCCAGGTCAGCTGAGGTTGGCGGGGATATTTGGGGCAAAACATGTCAGTTTTCGGGGTGTGGCGCCGAGATTTCCTGGCGCGCGCACCGAAGTTCGCGGCGCGAACAGGGGACTTCGGGGACTCGGGCACCGGACGCGGGGGTGCGGGAGCCGCCTCGGCGGGCTCGCGCGGGGTACGGAGCGCGCCCGCCCTCCGTGCCCGTCCCCGCGCGCGGGCTCGTACGCCCCTCCCCCGCACCCGCCCCGTTCTCAGCCGAGAGCTGTCCGGATCTCGTCGGTCAGTCGCTCCGCCACCTCGCGCAGACCCGCCACCGAGGGGCCCGCGCGCAGGATGCCGCGGCTGACGCTCGGCAGGACGTTGCGCGCCTCGTCGCCGAAGAGCGCGGGGAGGTCGGCGGGTGTGGCGCCCTGGGCGCCGATGCCGGGGGCGAGGAGCGGTCCGTTGACGGCGAGGTCCGCCTCCGTACGGCCGAGGGTCGCGCCGACGACCGCGCCGTAGGAGCCGAGCGGGCTCGCCCCCGCGTTCTCGGCGGCGAGGTGGTCGAGTACGAGCTGCGCGAGGCTGCGCCCGTCGGCGGCGCGCGCGCCCTGCACCTCGGCACCCTCGGGATTGGAGGTGAGCGCGAGGACGAAGACGCCGGTGCCCGAGGCGGCGGCCGCGTCGAGCGCGGGGCGCAGCGAGCCGAAGCCGAGGTAGGGCGAGACGGTGACGGCGTCGGAGAAGAGCGGCGACGCCGGGTCCAGGTAGGTCGCCGCGTAGGCGGCCATCGTGGAGCCGATGTCGCCGCGCTTGGCATCGAGCAGGACGAGGGCCCCGGCGGCCCGCGCGTCGGCGACGGCGCGTTCGAGGACGGCGAGGCCGCGCGAGCCGAAGCGCTCGAAGAAGGCGGACTGCGGCTTGAGGACGGCGACGCGGTCCGCGAGGGCGTCGACGACGGTGTGCGTGAAGCGTTCGAGGCCCGCGATGTCGTCGTTCAGGCCCCAGTCGCGCAACAGCGCCGCGTGCGGGTCGATGCCCGCGCACAGCGCGCCGCGGGTGTCCATCGCGTGGCGCAGGCGCGCGCCGAAGGGTTCGGGCGTGGTCGTCATGCGCGGGCCTTCCTGGAGTCGGCGCCCACCGCTTCGGCGAGCGTGGCGTACGGGCTCGCCGCGAGACGCGCGGCGAGGCCCTTCTTGATGCCCCGGGCCCAGAAGGGACCCCGGTAGAGGAACGCGGTGTAGCCCTGGACGAGGGTCGCCCCCGCGAGGACGCGTTCCCAGGCGTCGTCGGCCGTGTCGACGCCGCCCACGCCGATGAGGACGAGGCGGTCGCCGACGCGTGCGTACAGGCGCCGCAGTACCTCCAGCGAGCGGGCCTTGACCGGCGCGCCCGACAGGCCGCCCGTCTCCTGGACGAGGACGGGCGCCGAGCGCAGGCCGAGACCCTCGCGGGCGATCGTGGTGTTGGTCGCGATGATGCCGTCCAGGCCCAGCGCGACGGCGAGGTCGGCGACGGCGTCGACGTCCTCGTCGGCGAGGTCGGGGGCGATCTTGACGAGGAGCGGTACGTGGCGGTGCGGGACCGCGCGGTCGGCCTCGGCGCGCACGGCGGCGAGCAGCGGGCGCAGCGCCTCGGTGGCCTGGAGGTCGCGCAGGCCGGGGGTGTTGGGCGAGGAGACGTTGACGACGAGGTAGTCGGCGTGGACCGCGAGGCGGCGCGTCGACGCGACGTAGTCGGCGACGGCCTCCGCCTCGGGGACGACCTTCGTCTTGCCGATGTTCACACCGACCGTCGTACGCAGCACCGGGCGGCGCGCGGCCAGGCGCGCGGCGACGGCGGCCGAGCCCTCGTTGTTGAAGCCCATGCGGTTGATGACCGCGCGGTCGGCGACGAGGCGGAAGAGGCGCTTCTTCGGGTTGCCCGGCTGGGGCTCGGCGGTGACGGTGCCGATCTCGACGTGGTCGAAGCCGAGCATCGCCATGCCGTCGATGCCGACGGCGTTCTTGTCGAAGCCCGCGGCGAGGCCGAAGGGGCTGTGCAGGCGCAGGCCGAGTGCCTCGGTGCGGAGGTTCTCCGGGTGCGGGTCGAGCACCGCCGCGGCGAAAGTGCGCAGGACAGGGACGCGGGCGGCGAGGCGAATCCAGCGGAAGGCGAGGTGGTGGGCGCGTTCGGGGTCCATGCGCCGGAAGAGGAGGCGGAAGAAGAGTGCGTACACGGGAGGGTCCGTCCGGGTCGGCGGGGCAGCGGGGCGGCGGGGGCCGGGTGGTGGATGGGGGCGGCGGGCATGGAGAGGGGGACACCGCCTGGAAAACGATGTCCCCCTCGTACCGCTTCAGGGACCTACGACTCCTTGCGGGCCGCCGTCAGGCGCTCCGCGTGCTCCTGGAGCGAGGCGACGCCCGTCGCGCCCCTGCCGAGCGCCTCGATGCCCTGCACGGCGGCGGCGAGCGCCTGGACCGTGGTGAGGCAGGGCACCGCGCGGGCGACGGCGGCGGTGCGGATCTCGTAGCCGTCGAGGCGCCCGCTCGTGCCGTAGGGCGTGTTGACGATGAGGTCGACGCCGCCCTCGTGGATGAGCTGGACGATCGTCTTCTCTCCGGCGGGGCCCTCGCCCTCGTACTGCTTGCGCACGACGGTCGCGGGGATGCCGTGGCGCTGGAGCACCTCGGCGGTGCCGGAGGTCGCGAGCAGTTCGAAGCCGTGCTGGGCGAGTGCGCGGGCGGGGAAGATCATCGCGCGCTTGTCGCGGTTGGCGACCGAGATGAAGGCGCGGCCCTTGGTGGGCAGCGGCCCGTACGCGCCTGCCTGCGACTTCGCGTAGGCGGTGCCGAAGACCGCGTCGATGCCCATGACCTCGCCGGTGGAGCGCATCTCCGGGCCGAGGACGGTGTCGACGCCGCGCCCCGAGGTGTCGCGGAAGCGCGACCAGGGCATGACGGCCTCCTTGACGGAGATCGGCGCGTCGAGCGGGAGCGTGCCGCCGTCCCCGGTGGCGGGGAGGAGCCCCTCGGCGCGCAGTTCGGCGACGGTCGCGCCGAGCGAGATGCGCGCGGCGGCCTTCGCGAGCGGTACGGCGGTGGCCTTGGACGTGAAGGGCACGGTGCGCGAGGCGCGCGGGTTGGCCTCCAGGACGTAGAGGATGTCGCCGGAGAGCGCGAACTGGATGTTGATGAGCCCGCGCACGCCGACGCCCTTGGCGATCGCCTCGGTCGAGGTGCGCAGCCGCTTGATGTCGTAACCGCCGAGGGTGATGGGCGGCAGGGCGCACGCCGAGTCGCCGGAGTGGATACCGGCCTCCTCGATGTGCTCCATGACGCCGCCGAGGTACAGCTCCTCGCCGTCGTAGAGGGCGTCGACGTCGATCTCGATCGTGTCGTCGAGGAAGCGGTCGACGAGGACGGGGCGCGAGGGGCTGATCTCGGTGGACTCCTCGATGTACGCGGCGAGGCGGGTCTCGTCGTAGACGATCTCCATGCCGCGCCCGCCGAGCACGTACGAGGGGCGGACCAGGACCGGGTAGCCGATCTCGTCGGCGATGGCCTTGGCCCCGGCGAAGGTCGTGGCCGTGCCGTGCTTGGGCGCGGGCAGTCCCGCCTCGGCGAGGACACGGCCGAAGGCGCCGCGGTCCTCGGCGGCGTCGATCGCCTCGGGCGGGGTGCCGACGATGGGCACGCCGTTGTCCTTGAGCGCCTGTGCCAGGCCGAGCGGGGTCTGTCCGCCGAGCTGGACGAGGACCCCGGCGACGGGCCCGGCCTGCTGCTCGGCGTGGACGATCTCCAGGACGTCCTCCAGCGTGAGCGGCTCGAAGTAGAGCCGGTCGGAGGTGTCGTAGTCGGTGGAGACGGTCTCGGGGTTGCAGTTGACCATGACGGTCTCGTAGCCCGCTTCGCTGAGCGCGAAGGAGGCGTGGACGCAGGAGTAGTCGAACTCGATGCCCTGGCCGATGCGGTTGGGGCCCGAACCGAGGATGATCACGGCGGGCTTCTCGCGCGCCGCGACCTCGGTCTCCTCGTCGTAGGAGGAGTAGAAGTACGGGGTCCTCGCGGCGAACTCGGCGGCGCAGGTGTCGACGGTCTTGTAGACGGGGCGCAGGCCGAGGGCGTGGCGCACCTCGCGTACGACGTCCTCGCGCAGTCCGCGCACGGCGGCGATCTGCTGGTCCGAGAAGCCGTGCCGCTTGGCCTCGGCGAGGAGTTCGCGGGTCAGCTCGGGCGCGTCGGCGAGTTCGTCGGCGACCTCCTTGAGGAGGAAGAGCTGGTCGACGAACCAGGGGTCGATACGGGTGTGCGCGAAGATCTCCTCGGGGCTCGCCCCGGCGCGGATCGCGGCCATGACGGTGTTGACGCGGCCGTCGGTGGGGCGCTCGGCGATGCGGAGCAGTTCGTCCTTGTCCCCGGTGGGCCCGGCGAAGTCGAACTGGCTGCCCTTCTTCTCCAGGGAGCGCAGGGCCTTCTGGAACGCCTCGGTGAAGTTGCGGCCGATCGCCATCGCCTCGCCGACCGACTTCATCGTCGTGGTGAGCGTGGAGTCGGCGGAGGGGAACTTCTCGAAGGCGAAGCGGGGGGCCTTGACGACGACGTAGTCGAGGGTCGGCTCGAAGGAGGCCGGGGTCTGCTCGGTGATGTCGTTGGGGATCTCGTCGAGCGTGTAGCCGACGGCGAGCTTCGCGGCGATCTTGGCGATCGGGAAACCGGTCGCCTTCGAGGCGAGCGCCGAGGAGCGCGAGACGCGCGGGTTCATCTCGATGACGATGATCCGGCCGTCCTCGGGGTTCACCGCGAACTGGATGTTGCAGCCGCCGGTGTCGACGCCGACCTCGCGGATGATCGCGATACCGATGTCGCGCAGGCGCTGGTACTCGCGGTCGGTGAGGGTCATGGCGGGCGCGACGGTGATCGAGTCGCCCGTGTGCACGCCCATCGGGTCGAAGTTCTCGATGGAGCAGACGACCACGACGTTGTCGTTGCGGTCGCGCATCAGCTCCAGCTCGTACTCCTTCCAGCCGAGGATGGACTCCTCCAGGAGGACCTCGGTGGTCGGCGAGAGGGTGAGGCCCTGCCCGGCGATGCGGCGCAGTTCCTCCTCGTCGTGCGCGAAGCCCGAGCCCGCGCCGCCCATCGTGAAGGAGGGGCGGACGACGACGGGGTAGCCGCCGAGGGTCTCGACGCCGGCGAGGACGTCGTTCATGGAGTGGCAGATGACCGAGCGCGCGGACTCGCCGTGGCCGATCTTCTTGCGGACCTCCTCGACGACTCCCTTGAAGAGGTCGCGGTCCTCGCCCTTGTTGATGGCCTCGACGTTCGCGCCGATCAGCTCGACGCCGTACTTCTCCAGCGTCCCCGCGTCGTGCAGGGAGATCGCCGTGTTGAGCGCGGTCTGCCCGCCGAGGGTCGGCAGGAGGACGTCGGGGCGCTCCTTGGCGATGATCTTCTCGACGTACTCGGGCGTGATCGGCTCGACGTACGTGGCGTCGGCGATCTCCGGGTCGGTCATGATCGTCGCCGGGTTGGAGTTGACGAGGATCACGCGCAGGCCCTCGGCGCGCAGGACGCGGCAGGCCTGGGTCCCGGAGTAGTCGAACTCGGCGGCCTGGCCGATGACGATCGGGCCGGAGCCGATGACCAGGACGGACTGGATATCGGTGCGCTTAGGCACGCTGGCCCTCCATCAGAGACGTGAAGCGGTCGAAGAGGTACGCGGCGTCGTGCGGGCCCGCGGCGGCTTCGGGGTGGTACTGGACGCTGAAAGCGGGGCGGTCGAGGAGCTGGAGCCCTTCGACGACGTTGTCGTTGAGGCACACGTGGGAGACCTCGACGCGTCCGTAGGGGGTCTCGGAGACCTTGTCGAGCGGCGCGTCGACGGCGAAGCCGTGGTTGTGCGCGGTGACCTCGACCTTGCCGGTGGCACGGTCCTGGACGGGCTGGTTGATGCCCCGGTGGCCGTACTTGAGCTTGTACGTGCCGAAGCCGAGCGCGCGGCCCAGGATCTGGTTGCCGAAGCAGATCCCGAAGAGCGGCGTGCCGCGCTCCAGGACCTCGCGCATGAGGGCGACGGGGTGCTCGGCGGTCCCGGGGTCGCCGGGGCCGTTGGAGAAGAAGACGCCGTCGGGCGCGACCGCGTAGACGTCCTCGGCGGTCGCCGTCGCGGGCAGGACGTGCACCTCGATGCCGCGCTCGGCCATGCGGTGCGGGGTCATGCCCTTGATGCCGAGGTCGATCGCGGCCACGGTGAACTTCTTGGTGCCGACCGCGGGGACGACGTACGCCTGCTCGGTGGCGACCTCGGCGGAGAGGTCGGCGCCCTTCATCTCGGGGGCCTGCCTGACCCGTTCCAGGGCCTCGGCGTCGCTCGGGAGCGTCGCGCCGCTGAAGATGCCGACGCGCATCGCGCCGCGCTCGCGCAGGTGGCGGGTGAGGGCGCGGGTGTCGACGCCGGAGATCCCGACGACGCCCTGCTGCTCCAGCTCCGCGTCCAGGGTGCGCCGGGAGCGCCAGTTGGAGGGGCGGCGTGCGGGGTCGCGGACGACGTAGCCGGCGACCCAGACGCGGCGGGACTCGGGGTCCTCGTCGTTGACGCCGGTGTTGCCGATGTGCGGGGCCGTCATGACGACGACCTGGCGGTGGTACGAGGGGTCGGTCAGGGTCTCCTGGTAGCCGGTCATGCCGGTGGAGAAGACGGCTTCGCCGAAGGTCTCCCCCACGGCCCCGTAGGCGCGGCCGCGAAAGACGCGGCCGTCCTCCAGGACGAGTACGGCAGCGGGCGTCTGGTGGCGCCCCTGGGTGGAGGTCGTCATCGTGCGGCGCCTTCCGTCGTGGTGGTCGGGTGGTTCTGTGCGGGGGTGCCGCTCGCGGCGTTGAGCGCGGCGACCCACGCGGGGTGCTCGGCGGCCCGCTCGGAGCGGAAGCCGGAGTCGATGAGGGTGTCCCCGTGGGCCCAGGTCACGACGAGGAGGCCGTTCTCGGTGAGGACCTTCCCCGCGATGCCCTTGTCGAGGCGGGCACCGCGCAGGGCCGCGGTGGGGACGAAGAAGTCGGGGGCGCCGGGGCGCTCGACGGTGAGCCCGGCGGGGCGCAGGCTCAGTTCGGCGCGGCTGCGGGTGCCGAGGCCGTGCGCGACGATCCGGTCGAGCCACTGCCCGGCGGTCGTGGAGCCGTGGTAGCGGCCGCTGAGCGTGAGGCTCGGCTCGGCGGGGTCGTCGGGGACCTCGGGGAGCGCGGGCAGCCCGGACTGGAGGGTGCCGCGCCACTTCCAGCCCTCGCGCATGAGCCAGTACACGAGGGTGACGAAGAGCAACAGCCCGACGATCCAGCCGACGCGGCCGGCCCAGTCGGTCACGTCGGCGGACTTCTGTCCGTCGGCGAGCAGGGTGTCCGCCGTGGCGGTGAGGTAGGTCACGCGAGGGTCCCGTCGACGAGGGTCGCGCGGCCCCGCAGGAAGGTGTGGGTGACGCGTCCCGGCAGGTCCAGGCCCCGGTAGGGGGTGTTCCTGCTGCGGGAGGCGAACCCGGCGGGGTCCACCGTTCCACGGTAGCCGGGGTCGAGCAGGGTCAGGTTCGCGGGCTCACCGGCGGCGATCGGCCGGCCGTGTCCTTCGAGGCGGCCGATGCGGGCCGGGCGGAAGGACATGCGCGCGGCGACACCCGCCCAGTCGAGGAGCCCGGTGTCGACCATCGCGTGCTGGACGACGGAGAGCGCGGTCTCCAGGCCGACCATGCCCATCGCCGCCGCGGCCCACTCGCAGTCCTTGTCCTCCTGCGGGTGCGGGGCGTGGTCGGTGGCGACGCAGTCGATGGTGCCGTCGGCGAGCCCGGCGCGCAGGGCCTGGACGTCGGCCTCGGTGCGCAGCGGCGGGTTGACCTTGTAGACGGGGTCGTAGCCGCGTACCAGCTCGTCGGTGAGGAGGAGGTGGTGCGGGGTGACCTCGGCGGTGACGTCCCAGCCCTTGGACTTGGCCCAGCGGACGATCTCGACGGACCCGGCGGTGGAGACGTGGCACACGTGGAGGCGGGAGCCGACGTGGGCGGCGAGGAGGACGTCGCGGGCGATGACCGACTCCTCGGCGACGGCGGGCCAGCCGCCGAGGCCCAGTTCGGCGGAGACGGTGCCCTCGTTCATCTGGGCGCCCTCGGTGAGGCGGGGCTCCTGGGCGTGCTGCGCGACGACGCCGCCGAAGGCCTTCACGTACTCCAGGGCGCGCCGCATGATCACGGCGTCGTCGACGCACTTGCCGTCGTCGGAGAAGACCTTCACGGCGGCCGCCGAGTCGTGCATCGCGCCGAGTTCGGCGAGCTGCTTGCCCTCCAGGCCCACGGTGACGGCCCCGACGGGCTGCACGTCGCAGTAGCCGGACTCACGGCCCAGGCGCCACACCTGCTCGACGACGCCCGCGGTGTCGGCGACGGGGAAGGTGTTCGCCATCGCGTGCACCGCGGTGTAGCCGCCCTTGGCGGCGGCGCGGGTGCCGGTGAGGACGGTCTCGGAGTCCTCGCGGCCGGGCTCGCGCAGGTGCGTGTGGAGGTCGACGAGCCCCGGCAGCAGGACGCGCCCCACCGCCTCGATCACGGTCGCGTCGCCGGCCTCGATGCCGGGGCCGACCTGGGCGATGGTCTCGCCCTCGACGAGGACGTCGGTGGGCTCGCCGCCGAGGACGCGGGCACCGCGGATCAGGGTCTTGTTCACGGAGGTCATGTGCTTACTTCTCCTCGGCCTGGACGGCGGCGGGTCGGCTGTGGGTGGGGGCGGGCTCCTGGCCGCCGAGCAGCAGGTAGAGCACGGCCATGCGGACGGAGACGCCGTTGGCGACCTGCTCGACGACGGTGCAGCGCGGCGAGTCGGCGACCTCGGCGGTGATCTCCATGCCGCGCACCATCGGTCCGGGGTGCATGACGACGGCGTGCCCGGGCATGCGCGCCATCCGCTGCGCGTCGAGCCCGTAGCGTCGCGCGTACTCGCGCTCGGTGGGGAAGTACGCGGCGTTCATCCGCTCGCGCTGGACGCGCAGCATCATGACGGCGTCGGCCTCGGGCAGGGCGGCGTCGAGGTCGTAGGAGATCTCGCAGGGCCAGGTCTCCGCGCCGACCGGGAGCAGGGTCGGCGGGGCGACGAGGGTCACGTGGGCGCCGAGGGTGTGGAGCAGGTCGACGTTGGAGCGGGCGACGCGGCTGTGCAGGATGTCGCCGACGAGGGTGACGCGGCGGCCCTTGAGGTCGGCGCCCAGCGGGGCGGGCCCGAGGAGCCTGCGGCGCAGCGTGAAGGCGTCCAGGAGGGCCTGGGTGGGGTGCTGGTGGGTGCCGTCGCCCGCGTTGATGACGGCGGCGTCGATCCAGCCCGTCGTGGCGAGGCGCTGCGGGGCGCCCGAGGCGCTGTGCCGGATGACGACGGCGTCGACGCCCATCGCCTCCAGGGTCTGCGCGGTGTCCTTGAGCGATTCGCCCTTGGAGACGCTGGAGCCCTTGGCGGCGAAGTTGATGACATCGGCGGAGAGGCGCTTCTCGGCCACCTCGAAGGAGGTGCGGGTGCGCGTGGAGTCCTCGAAGAAGAGGTTGACCACGGTGCGGCCGCGCAGGGTCGGCAGTTTCTTGATGGGCCGGTCGGCCACCCGCGCCATTTCCTCGGCGGTGTCGAGGATCTGGACGGCTTCGTCGCGGGAGAGGTCGGCGGCCGAGATGAGGTGTCGCATCATCCGGGGCTCCTGGGGGCAGGCTCGGGGAGGTCTGGGGGTACGGCGGCGGGGCGGCGCTCGGCCGCGCGCGGGCGTGCGGGCACACCGGCTCACCCGGTCGGGCGAGCGGGGGCCTTCGGGTGGGCGCTAGCGGGGCGCGGTGCCGCCGAGCAGCACGGCGTCGCGGCCGTCCTCCTCGGTGAGCTGCACCTTGACGGTCTCGCGCAGCGAGGTGGGGAGGTTCTTTCCGACGTAGTCCGCGCGGATCGGCAGCTCGCGGTGGCCCCGGTCGACGAGGACGGCGAGCTGGACGGCGCGGGGGCGGCCGATGTCGCCGAGCGCGTCGAGTGCGGCGCGGATGGTGCGGCCGGAGAAGAGCACGTCGTCGACGAGCACGACGAGGCGGCCGTCGAGTCCTTCGGCCGGGATCTCGGTGCGGCCGAGGGCGCGGGCGGGCTTGAGGCGCAGGTCGTCGCGGTACATCGTGATGTCGAGCGAGCCGGTGGGGACCGGGCGCCCGGTGATCGTGGCGAGTTTCGCCGCGAGGCGCTCCGCGAGGTGCACCCCGCGCGTCGGGATGCCGAGCAGCACCACGTCGTCGGCGCCCTTGGCGCGTTCGACGATCTCGTGGGCGATGCGGGTGAGCACCCGGGCGATGTCGGGGCCTTCGAGTACGGGCCTGGGCCCGCCGGGCTCCCCTTCGGGAGTACTGCCCGAGGTGTGGCTGTCCATGGAGGGACCTCCTTCTCCGCCTCACGGGACGGCTCTTAAAGGACGTCTGAATTGCGCCACCCACGCTACCAGGGGCAAGAATGAGGACGGGAACCCCCCTGCCCCCGGGCCGGGTGACGCCCGTCACCACGCGGGGACCGGGGTTCGGGGGTCGCCCCGGCCGAAGGCTGGGGCGGGAGGTCCACCGGTTCCGCTTGACGCAGGCAAATCACGCTGCGTAACCTCACCGTGAGTCACCAGCCTTTGCGGCTGGGCCGCACATTGTCACAGTGTCCGGGGAGCTATATGTCCAGCGAATACGCCAAACAGCTCGGGGCCAAGCTCCGGGCCATCCGCACCCAGCAGGGCCTCTCCCTCCACGGTGTCGAGGAGAAGTCCCAGGGGCGCTGGAAGGCGGTCGTGGTCGGTTCGTACGAGCGGGGCGACCGCGCGGTCACCGTTCAGCGTCTCGCCGAGCTGGCCGACTTCTACGGGGTTCCCGTCCAGGAGCTGCTGCCGGGCACCACGCCCGGCGGTGCGGCCGAGCCGCCGCCCAAGCTCGTTCTCGACCTGGAGCGTCTCGCCACCGTCCCCGCCGAGAAGGCGGGGCCGCTTCAGCGGTACGCCGCGACCATCCAGTCCCAGCGCGGGGACTACAACGGCAAGGTCCTCTCGATCCGCCAGGACGACCTGCGCACCCTCGCCGTCATCTACGACCAGTCCCCCTCGGTCCTGACCGAGCAGCTCATCAGCTGGGGAGTGCTGGACGCGGACGCGCGCCGAGCGGTGGCGCACGAGGAGGGCTGAGCCCCGCCTCGCCACCACCAGTACGCACGAAAGGGTGAGCCGGGAATCCGACCGGCTCACCCTTTCGGCGTAACGGCGCACGGCGGTTCCCGACGGGCCCGCTGTCAGGCCCCCGAACCGGTACGGCCCGGCTCCAGGGGCGCCGGGCACCCGGCCACCGGCGCACCGGAGGCCGTGCGCGGGGGACGCGGCCGCCGACGCCCCCGCCCGCTTCCCCGTGGACCCCGCGTACGCCGCCACCTCGTCGGGACGCCCCGCCGACGAGCCCCGCGCCCCCCTGAGGGAGTCCGTCGCCCCGCAGCGGGCGCGATGCCCGGACGCGCGCCGGGCCCACGCCCCCGGCCGGGCGCGCGCCTCCGCGCGCGCGGCGCGACAGCTCACGCCGTCGGGCCCCTCATCCCTCCCCCACACCCGGATACAGCCTGCCGATCACCTCGGGCAGGAGGCGGGCCGCGAGGCGAGGCGGCAGGGCCTGGAGGACGGCGAGGACGGGGGCCATGCGCGTGGGCAGGGTGCCGTCGCCGATGCCCGCGAGGTCGAGGGCCAGGGCGACCTCCTCGGGGCCGACCCGGTCGGGGTCGAGCGCGGCGGCGGCCTCGGCGATCGCCGGGTCGACCGTGACCGGGCCGTGCGCCTGCGCTCGTACCACCGACTCGGCGAGGTCCTTCAGGAGCCGCTCCACGGTCTCGGGGGCGGCCACGGCCGCCGTGACGGTCAGGTGCACGTTGGCGGGTGAGCCCGCCGCCGCGGGCTGCGGCTGGAGGTACCAGCCGACCGTGCGCATCTCGTCGGCGAGGACGAAGGGGTCGGGCCCGCCGGGCGCCGCGGCCACGGCGAGGAGCGAGGCGGCGGGCGTGCCGAGGACCCGCAGCCCGGGGACGCGCGCGATGCCGTCGGCGAGAGCGGTGCGCGCGTGGTGCACGCGGACCGCGAGGTCCGTGTACCCCTCGGTGCCGATCCGCTCCGTGACCGCCCAGGCGGCGGCGAGCGGCCCCGCCGACTTCGTGCCCTGGAGCGTCGCGTTGACGACCGGGTAGCCGGGCCAGTCGGCGTGCGCGAACCACCCGTGCCGCCGCAGTTCGGCGTCCCGCAGGAGCAGCAGCGAGGCGCCCTTGGGCGTGTAGCCGTACTTGTGCAGGTCGACGGAGAGGGAGGTCACGCCCGGCACGGAGAGGTCGAAGGGCGCGATGTCCTCGCCCTCGGGCGCGCGCCGCAGGTGGCCGAGGTACCAGCCGCCGATGCACGCGTCCACGTGGCACAGCACTCCGCGTGCGGCGGCTGCCTCGGCGATCTCGGCGACGGGGTCGACGACGCCGTGCGCGTAGGAGGGCGCCGAGGCGACGACGAGCACGGTGTCCTCGGTGAGGGCGGCGCGCACGGTGGCGGGGTCGGGGCGGAAGGTCTCCGGGTCGACGGGGACGGTGACGACCTCCAGGCCGAAGAGGTGGGCCGCCTTGTGGAAGGCGGCGTGCGCGGTGACGGGCAGCACGAGTTGAGGGTGCGTCACTTTCCGTACGGCACGGGCGTGTTCGCGCGCCGTGAGGACGGCAAGGAGGCAGGACTCGGTGCCGCCGCTGGTGAAGGTGCCCACCGTGCCGGGGGCGCCGCCGAGGAGCGCGGCGGCGCGGGCGACGAGGTCGTTCTCCAGCCGGACGACACTGGGGAAGACGGTCATGTCGAGCCCGTTGACCCCGGCGAAGGCGCCGTGCGCCGCGGTGGCGAGCGCGTCGATCCCGCTGTCGGCGGCGTCGTACACGTACGCGAGGGTGCGGCCGCCCTTGACCGGGACGTCGCCCGCGCGCAGGGCCGCGAGGCGCGCGAGTATCGCCGCCTCGGGCGCGGGCAGCGCGGCGGGGCGGGGCAGTCCGAACGGGCTCATGCGGCTCCTTCCGGTCCGGGACCCGCGCGGGGCGCGCTCCCGGGGACGACACGATCGGGGCTCACATCGTGTCGTCCCCGGGCCGCGCGGGCACAGCCCCGCGCAGGAATCCGGCCACGCGCCCCCGTACCGCCGCACGAGCCCTCGGCCACTCGCACGCCCGCACGCCGACGGGCCCGCCCCCGTCTCCGAAGAGGCGGGGGCGGGCCCGTGGCGGTCCCGTTCCTGCGGGGCGCGGTCAGTCGGCCGGGCCGCGCAGCTCGGGCTTGAGGTTCTTGAAGCGGCCGAGCAGCCCGTTGACGAAGGCCGGGGAGTCGTCGGTGGAGAACTCCTTGGCGAGTTCCACCGCCTCGTCCATCACGACCGCGTCCGGTGTCCCGTCGACCCACACGAGTTCGTGGGCGCCGAGCCGCACGATGTTGCGGTCGACGACCGGCATCCGGTCCAGCGGCCAGTCCACCGAGTACTTCGCGATGACGTCGTCGATGCGGCGCGCGTGCCGCGCGTACCCCTCGACGAGTTCCATCGTGTACTCGCTGACCGGCGGCTGCTGCGTGTCGCCGCGGGAGTGACGCACCCAGTCCGCGAGCACCGTGAGGACGTCGGTGCCACGCTGGTCGGCCTCGAAAAGGATCTGGAAGGCGCGCTTGCGTGCCGTATTGCGAGCAGCCACAATCAGCCGTTCACTCGGCCGAGGTAGTCGCCGGTACGGGTGTCGACCTTGATCTTCTCGCCGGTGGTGATGAAGAGCGGGACCTGGATGGTGTGCCCGGTCTCCAGCACGGCCGGCTTGTTGCCGCCGGTGGAGCGGTCGCCCTGGACGCCCGGCTCGGTCTCCGCGATGACCAGCTCGACGGCGGCGGGCAGCTCGATGTACAGCGGGTTGCCCTCGTACATCGCGACGACGGCTTCGAAGCCCTCCAGGAGGTAGTTGGCGGCGTCGCCGACGACCTTCGGGTCGACGTGGATCTGGTCGAACGTGTCCATGTCCATGAACACGAAGTACTCGCCGTCCTTGTACGAGAACTGCATCCCGCGCTTGTCGACATTGGCCGTCTCGACCTTGACGCCGGCGTTGAAGGTCTTGTCGACGACCTTGCCGGAGAGCACGTTCTTCAGCTTGGTGCGCACGAAGGCGGGGCCCTTGCCGGGCTTGACGTGCTGGAACTCGACGACGGACCAGAGCTGGTCGTTGTCGAGCTTGAGCACCAGGCCGTTCTTGAGGTCGTTCGTGGAAGCCACGGTTGCGGAATCTCCTGGACGATGGGTCCTCTCCCCCAGGCCTCGCGGCCTCGGGAAGAGCTGGTGGACGACCGCGGCGCCGTCCCGGCCCGAGGGCCGTCTGCCCTAGAGCGCGAGCAGCTCCTTGGTCGTGATGGTGAGTAGCTCGGGCCCGCCGTCCGCTTCGGGGCGCACGACGAGTGTGTCATCGATCCGGACCCCGCCCCTGCCCGGGAGGTGGACCCCCGGTTCGACGGTGACCGGCACACAAGCGTCCAGTTTACTCATGGCGGACGGGGCGAGCTGCGGGTCCTCGTCGTTTTCCAGCCCGACGCCGTGTCCGCTGAGCGCGGGCAGGTCCGCTCCGTGCCCCGCCGACTCCAGGGCCTGGCGCACCGCGCGGTCCACGTCGCGGCAGGCCGCACCGGGCAGCAGCGCCTCGCGACCGGCCCGCTGCGCGGCGAACACCGCGTCGTACAGCTCGATCTGCCATTCCTCGGGAGCCGTCCCGATGACGAACGTCCGCCCGATCTCGCTGCGGTACCCGCGGTACGTGGCACCCAGGCACACCGAGAGGAAGTCGCCCTCCTCGACGCGGCGGTCCGTGGGCCGGTGCCCCGCGAGCCCGGCGTGCGGCCCGGTGGCGACGGAGGTGGCGAACGCGGCGCCGTCCGCGCCGTGGTCGACGAGGCGGCGTTCCAGCTCCAGGGCGAGGTGGCGCTCGGTGCGCCCGACAAGGATCGACTCCAGGAGTTCGCCGAGCGCCTGGTCGGCGATCTCCGCGGCGATCCGCAGCGCCCCGATCTCCTCCTCGTCCTTGACGAGCCGCAGTTGCTCCACGCCGCGTCCGAGGTCGCCCAGGCGCAGGCGCGGCGCCGTGTCGGCGAGGGTGCGGTGGCGGGCGACGGTGAGGTGGTGCTCCTCGACGGCGAGGAACTCGGCGCCGTCCGCCGCCGCGGTCTCGGCGGCGGCGACGGCGGGGTCCGAGGCCGGGCAGGCGAGGACGTGCACGCGCAGCGAGTCGTCCGCGAGACCGTCCGGCGGGCTCGCGGCGAAGAGGATGTCGGGCCCGCCGCGCTCGGCGCCGAGCAGCAGGACGGCACCCTCGGGGGCCACGCCGCCGAGATAGCGGACGTTGGCGGGGCGGGAGACGAGGGCCGCCGTCTGGCCCGCTCCCGCGCACAACTGCCTCAGCCGGTCCCTGCGTGCCGCGTGCGCCTCAGCCATGACCCGAGCCTAAAGGCGCGTGGCGGGGGCCGCCGGAGTTGTGCGTCCGACCGGGTCAGGGGCCCCTGACGGCACGCGCCCCGCGCGGCGGCGGGGGTGGGGGTGCGGGCCGGTGCGGCGGAGGCGCGCACCGCGCGGACGGGGTACCCGCCCCGGCGGCAGGACCGCTTCCCCCTGCGGCGCGGGTACTCACCACGGCGGTGGACTGGCTATCGCGCGGGCGAGCACCTCGTCGAGCCGCTGCGCCGTGCTGGGCACGTCGAGGTGCGAGTTGTCGATGATGGGCAGCCCCGAGCCGTACCAGCCGGCCATGCGCCCGTGGATGCTCGCGACCTCCTCGTCGCTGAGCCTGCGGTTCCCCGTCCGCGCGGCGTTGCGCTCCAGGACGACGTCGAGCCCGGGCAGCAGCACGACGGGCAGCAGTCCGGGGCCCACGTGCCGCTTCCAGCCGCCGAGCCCGACGACGGGCCGGTCGGGGAAGACGGCGTCGTCGATGACGCAGGAGATGCCGTTGGCGAGGAAGTTGCGGGCGGCGAAGCCGCAGGTGCGGCGCGCGAGCCGGTACTGCACCTCGGAATTGTCGTTCCACCCGGCCTGCGGGTCCGCGAAGCCCGCGTGCACCCACTCGCGTACGTCGTCGAGGCTGATGTGCGCGGTCGGCACCGGCCGCCGCGCCGCCCAGTACCGCGCGACGGTCGTCTTGCCCGCGCCCGCGGGGCCGATGAGCAGCACGGCGAGGATCGTCGAGCCCGTCCCCGCCTGCGGCCCGGGCACGACGCTCGGCGCCGCCACGGGCGCGTCGGGCGGCAGCGCGACATGCCCGGTGGCATCGGGCGGCAGCGTCCGCCCCGCGGGCTGCGAGGGCGGTGCGTGGCCGGGCTCGGCAGGGAGCGGTACGGGGCCGGGGAACGGCGGTACGAGGCCGGGCGGCGCCGCCGGGCCGTCGACCCCGGGTACGGGTCCCGTGGCCGGGGTCGGTCGCAGCGGCAGCGTCGGCGGACCGCCGTGGGGCGGGCCCTCGTGCCGCGGGGCGCCGTGGTGCGGGTCCCCCGGGGCCGCTCCCTCGGGGCCCTGCCCGTGCGGGGTCCAGGAATCGTGAGGCGGGGTCGATCCCGCGGAATGCCGCATCCCGTGCCAACTCCGTCTCGTACCGGCTGCTTGCGGGCGCCTCGCGCGGGAGAACCGCACGCGATGCCCGGTGCACGGTACCGTTCCCCGGCCGCGCGCGGGAAAGCCCGACGGGCCGGAGGACGTCCGTACTCACCCCGTACGACGGCCTCCGGCCCGTGCAGGCTCCACGCGGGGATCAGTCCTTCGCGATCTCCCCGTAGGCCGCCAGGAGCACCGCGGGGTCGGGGCCCTCCAGGACGACCGGCTTGGCGAGGCCGTCGAGGACGATGAAGCGCAGGAGGTTGCCGCGCGACTTCTTGTCGAGCTTCATGTTCTCCAGGAGGCGCGGCCACTGGTCGCCGCGGTAGCCGAGCGGGAGGCCCACCGCCGCGAGGATCGCCCGGTGGCGGTCGGCGGTGGCGTCGTCGAGCCGCCCGGCGAGGCGGCCGAGTTCGGCGGCGAAGTGCATGCCGACGGCGACGGCGGCGCCGTGGCGCCACGCGTAGCGCTCGTTCTTCTCGATCGCGTGGCCCAGCGTGTGCCCGTAGTTGAGGATCTCGCGCTGCCCGGCCTCCTTGAGGTCCCCCGAGACGACCTCGGCCTTCACGCGGATCGAGCGCACGATCAGCTCGGCCGTGTGCGGGCCCTCGGGGCCGCGCGCCCCGGCCGGGTCGGACTCGATGAGGTCGAGGATGGCCGGATCGGCGATGAATCCGGCCTTGATGATCTCCGCGAGCCCGCTCACGAAGTCGTGCACGGGCAGCGAGGCGAGCGCGGCGAGGTCGCACAGGACCCCGGCGGGCGGGTGGAAGGAGCCGACGAGGTTCTTGCCCTCGGCGGTGTTGATGCCCGTCTTGCCGCCGACCGCGGCGTCGACCATGCCGAGCACGGTCGTCGGCACAGCGACCCAGCGCACGCCGCGCAGCCACGTCGCCGCGACGAAGCCCGCGAGGTCGGTCGTCGCGCCGCCGCCGACGCCGACGACGACGTCGGTGCGGGTGAACCCGGACTGCCCGAGCGCCGTCCAGCAGTAGGCGGCGACCTCGGCGGTCTTCGCCTCCTCGGCGTTGGGCACCTGGATCGCGATCGCCTCGTAGCCCTGCTCGGCGAGATCGGCGCGCAGCGCCTCCCCCGTCTCGGCGAGCGCCTCGGGGTGGATCACGGCGACGCGCTGGGCCTTCTCCCCGATGAGCGCGGGGAGTTCGCCGAGCAGGTGGTGGCCGACGAGGACCTCGTAGGGGGCGCTGCCCTCGGTGCCGCCGATGGCGATACGGGTCGGCCCCGTGCCCTGCGCGGTCTCCCGCGTGCTGTTCTCGCTCACGCTTCCTTCAGCTCCAGTGCGTCGAGGACCGCGGCGGCGACCTCTTCGGGGGTGCGGTCGTCGGTGGCCACGGTGGCACGGGCGACCTCGGTGTACAGGGGGCGGCGGGCCTCCATCAGCTCGCGCCACGTGCGGCGCGGGTTGACGGCGAGCAGCGGGCGCGCGGTGGCGAGCCCGGTGCGGCGCACCGCTTCGTCGATGTCCATCGTGAGGAAGACGACGGGGTGCCCGCGCAGGCGCTCGCGCGTCCCCGCGTCGAGGACCGCTCCCCCGCCGAGCGCGAGGACGCCCTCATGCTCTTCGAGCGCGGTGCGCACCGCCTCGCGTTCGAGCGCGCGGAAGTGCTCCTCGCCCTCGTCCACGAAGATGTCGGAGATCTCACGGCCCTCGGCGGTCACGATGTCGTCGTCGGTGTCGCGGTAGGCGAGCCCGAGCCGCTCGGCCACGAGGTGGCCGACCGTGGACTTGCCGACGCCCATCGGGCCGACCAGGACGAGCCGGGGGCCGGTCGCCTCCCTCACGCCGCTCACGCCACTCACCGGATCGGGAGGTTGTCGAGGTACGCCCGGACGTTGCGGCGCGTCTCGGGGACGCTGTCGCCGCCGAACTTCTCCGCGACGGCGTCGGCGAGGACGAGCGCGACCATCGCCTCGGCGACGATCCCCGCCGCGGGCACGGCGCACACGTCGGAGCGCTGGTGGTGCGCCTTGGTGGCCTCGCCGGTCGCGACGTCGACGGTGGCGAGGGCGCGCGGCACGGTCGCGATGGGCTTCATCGCGGCCCGTACGCGCAGGAGTTCACCGGTCGTGAGGCCGCCCTCGGTGCCGCCGGAGCGCCCGGTGACACGGCGGATGCCCTCGTCCGTGCGCACGATCTCGTCGTGGGCCAGGGAGCCGGGCACGCGGGCGAGCCCGAAGCCGTCGCCGACCTCGACGCCCTTGATCGCCTGGATGCCCATGAGGGCCCCCGCGAGCCGCGCGTCGAGCTTGCGGTCCCAGTGCACGTGCGAGCCGAGCCCGACGGGCACGTCGTAGGCGAGGACCTCGACGACGCCGCCGAGCGTGTCGCCGTCCTTGTGGGCCTGGTCGATCTCGGCGACCATCGCCTTGCTCGCGTCGGCGTCGAGGCACCGCACCGGGTCGGCGTCGAGCTTCTCGACGTCGGCGGGGGTCGGGACGAGGCCGTACGGGGCCTTCGCCGCCGCGATCTCGACGACGTGGCTGACGATCTCGATGCCCGCCGTCTCCTTGAGGTACGAACGGGCGACGGCGCCGAGCGCGACGCGCGCCGCGGTCTCGCGGGCCGAGGCACGCTCCAGGACCGGGCGGGCCTCGTCGAAGCCGTACTTCTGCATCCCCGCGAGGTCGGCGTGCCCCGGGCGGGGGCGGGTGAGGGGCGCGTTGCGGGCCGAGTCGGCGAGGACCGCGGGGTCGACCGGGTCGGCGGCCATGACCTGCTCCCACTTGGGCCACTCGGTGTTGCCGACCATGACGGCGACGGGCGAGCCGAGGGTCAGCCCGTGCCGGACGCCGCCGAGGAAGGTCACCTCGTCGCGCTCGAACTTCATCCGCGCCCCGCGCCCGTAGCCGAGGCGCCGCCTGGCGAGGTGGTCGGCGACCAGATCGGTGGTGACGGGGACACCGGCGGGAAGTCCCTCCAGCGTCGCCACGAGTGCGGGACCGTGCGACTCTCCCGCGGTCAGCCAACGCAGCCTGCTCAACGGTGCTCCTCCTGCTCGCGCGTGGAACTGCGGCGCGACCGGGTGCGCGGCCCAGGCCGGCCGCCTCCGATCCTCCCACGAAGCGGGACGCGGATCGGAGCGGGTCCACGGAGCGGACCGGGGCGTGGCGGGCCGCGGGCCCCTCACCGTGCCGCCAGCGCCGCCTCCCCCGCGGCCCGCATCGCCGCGAGCGGCGCGGGACGGTGGCCCGTCATCCGCTCGACCTGGAGCACCGCCTGGTGGATGAGGAGGTCGAGTCCTCCGAGCACCTGGCCGCCCCGCGCCGACCAGCGCGCGGCGAGCGGTGTCGGCCAGGGCTCGTACAGGACGTCGAAGAGCGTGCCGGGGGCCTCGGGCACCGCCTCGGCGAGGGCGTCCGTGCTGCCCGCGGGGGTCGTCGCGATGACGAGTGGCGCGTGCAGTCCCTTGACCGCCTCGTCCCAGGACTCGGTACGGACGTCGACGCCGAGCCGTTCCCCCAGGGCGCGCATCTCGGTGGCGCGCCCCGCGCCGCGGACGTACGCGACGACCTCGCCGTCGCAGACGCGCGAGAGCGCGGCGAGCGCGGAGGAGGCGGTGGCACCCGCGCCGAGGATCGCGGCGGTGGGGACGCGCGTGAGGCCGCGCTCGGCGAGGGCGGCGAGGAGCCCGGGGATGTCGGTGTTGTCGCCGCTGCGGCTGCCGTCGGGCTCGAAGACGACCGTGTTGACGGCGTCGACCGAGGCCGCGGTGTCGCTGATCCTGTCGAGCAGCGGCAGCACGGCCCGTTTGAGCGGCATGGTGAGCGAGAGCCCGGCCCACTCGGGCCCGAGCGCGTCGAGGAAGCCGGGCAGCGCCGCCTCGTCGGTCTCGATCCGCTCGTACGTCCAGCCGCTCAGGCCGAGCGCCCGGTAGGCGGCGGTGTGGAGCTGCGGGGAGAGCGAGTGGGCGACGGGCGAGCCGAGGACGGCGGCGCGGCGGGGGGCCGCTTCCGTACCGGGCTCCGCGCCCTCGTCAGCCTGTGGAGGCATCGAACTTGGCCTTCAGTCTCTCGAAATCGGTGCGGTTCTTGGCGAACTGGGTGTCCTTCTCGCCGTCGACGGCGACGAAGTACATCCAGCCGTCCTTCGTCGGGTTGAGCGCGGCGGCGAACGCCTCTTCCCCGGGGTTTCCGATCGGCCCGGGCGGCAGGCCCTTGTTCGTGTACGTGTTGTACGGGTCGTGGTCGCTCAGGATCTCCTTGGTGGAAATCTTGATGTTGCTGCGCCCCGTGAGGTAGTTGTACGTCGAATCGAACTGGATCAGGCCATTCGTCTCGGTGTTGCCCGGCTTGATCCGGTTGTAGATGACCTCTGCCATCTTGCGGAAGTCGTCGTGGGTCTTGCCCTCGGCGTTCACCATGCTGGCGACCGTGACGAGGTCGAGCGGACTGTCGAGCTTGAGCTTCTTGGCCTGCCCGACCACATCGATCTTCTCGTACTGCTTCGTGGCCTGCGCGACCATCTTCTTGAGCACGGCCGCGGGCTTCTGGCCCTTGCTGACGGAATACGTCGAGGGATAGAGGAATCCCTCCAGCGGGTCCTTTATGTCCTTGTCGTCATTGGCCCACTTCGGCAGCCCGAGTTTTTTCCAGTCGCTCTTGGCGACGTCGGCGGTGGTGCCCTTCTTGAGGCCGAGGCGGCCGTCGATCTGGGCGTAGATCCAGGCATTGCGGTATCCCTCGGGAATGACGAGGGTTTTACGGCTCTTCGGGTCGAGCATGAGTTCCACGGCGCTTTTGCCCGACATGCCCTTGTGGAGCGTGTAGAAGCCGGACTGGAGCGTCGTGCCCTTGTCGTTCGCCTTCTGCGCGGCGGTGAACGCCTCGACACTCTTGACGACGCCCTTGTCCTTGAGCAGGTTGCCCATCGCGATACCGCTCGACCCGTCGGGGATCTCGACCACGACGGTGCCCGCGCCTTCGCCCGCGTAGTCCGGCGGCGGCCCGAAGCGGTCCTGGTAGAGCCCGTACCCCCAGTAGACGGCCCCGCCGCCCCCGCCGAGCAGCACGACGGCGACCACGAGGCAGGCGCAGCCGCCCCGGCGCTTCTTGGGTTTCTCGCCGCCGCGCCGCCCCGCGCGCCCGTCCCCTTCGTCGTCCTCGTCGTCCTCGTCGGCGAGGTCGTCGCGGTCGTCGTCCCGGCCCTTGGTGCGGCGCCCGGTGGCGCGGCCCGCGTCACCGTCGCTCGCGAAGAAGGGGTGCTCGGGCTCGTCCGGGTCGGGGTCCCACTCCCCGCGCTCGGGCGCGGGAGCGGGGGCCTGCGCCTGCGGCGCCCCGGCCTGGGCCGCTTGGGGTGCCCGCATCGGCGGTGCCTGGGCCTCGCGGCCGCCCGGCGGCTGCGGCGGGGGGTAGGCATCGGGGGTCGCGTACGGGTCCTGGGCCTGGGGGTAGCCGGGCTGGCGCACCGCGCCGTAGGGGTCGTGCGGGTCGGCCCCGTAGGGCACCTGCTGCTGTCCCGTGTCCCAGCCGTTGCCGTAGGACTGCGGTCCCTGCTGCTGCGGGTAGCCCTGCTGCTCGTAGCCCTGGGGCTGGGGGGGCTGCGGGTAGCCGGGCTGCTGGCCGTACTGCTGCTGCTCGTAGCCCTGCTGCTCGTAACCCTGCTGCTCGTAGCCCTGCTGCTGCCCGTACGCCTGCTGTTCGTAGCCCTGCCGGCCCTGCGGCTGCCCTTGCGGCCCTTGCTGCCCGTAGTCCTGCTGCGGATACTGCTGCGCGTAGCCCTGTGGAGGGGCCTGCGGGATCGGCCGCCCCCAGGAGTCGTACTGCTGCTGAGGCTGGGGCGGAGTGGGCTGCGGGGGATACTGCTGCCCATCGGGGCCGTAGGGGGTCTGCTCCTGCCCCCAGCCCTGGTCCCCGTACAAGGGGTCCTCCGGGTGCCAGGGCTCCGGGCCCTGGCCACGCCCATACTCAGTCATCGGTCCCCTAGGGCCTGTCCGACAGTGACGCCGCGTCCAGGGTCCCGAGACACGGAACCGGGCGGCCGCGGAACGGAGTCCCGGCGGTCGCCCGGTGGCGTCTTCACGGTCTCCGTCCCCGCTGTGCGTCCGCTGTTCGAATGCGGGCGCACCGCGGGAACGTTACCGTACCGCCATCAGTCCGTGGCCACGACGTCTTCCCCCGGGGGCAGCCCGGTGCGCTGTTCGGATTCGAGCGCGGTCTGAAGGATGATGACCGCTGCTGCCTGGTCAATGACCGACCTGCCCTTTTTGCTGTTCACGCCGGAGGCCCGCAGGCCCTGACCTGCGGTCACCGTGGTCATCCGCTCATCGACCAATCTCACCGGAACGGGCGCGACCAGCCGGGCCAGCCCGCCCGCGAAGCCGCGCACCTTCTTGGCGGCCGGTCCCTCGCCCCCGCGCAGCGAGCGCGGCAGCCCGACGACCAGCTCGATCGGCTCGTACTCGTCCACGAGCGCCTTGAGCCTGCGCTGCGCGGCGGGTACGTCCCGGCCAGGCACGGTCTCGACCGGGGTCGCGAGAATCCCGTCGGGGTCGCAGGAGGCGACCCCGATCCGGGCGTCCCCGACGTCGATGGCGAGGCGGCGTCCTCGGCGCATCGGCGTCAGGCCGTCTCGGCGACGAGCCGCTCGACGGCGGCCACGGCCTCGGCCACGGCCTGCGGGTTCTGCCCGCCGCCCTGCGCCACGTCCGGCTTGCCGCCGCCCCCGCCGCCGAGGGTCTTGGCGGCGGTGCGGACCAGGTCACCGGCCTTGAAACCGCGCTCGCGCGCCGCCTCGTTGGTCGCGACGACGGTGACGGGGCGTCCGCCCGTGACGGCGAAGAGCGCGACGACGGCCGGGCGGTCGCCCGGGATGCGCCCGCGCACGTCGAGCACGAGCTTGCGCAGGTCGTCGGCGGTCGTGCCGTCGGGGACCTGCCCGGTCACGAGCGCGGTCCCGTGCACGTCCTTGGCGCCCGAGGCGAGCCCCGCCGCCGCCTGGAGCACCTTCTCCGCGCGGAACTTCTCGATCTCCTTCTCGGCGTCCTTGAGCTTGCCGAGCATGCCCGCGATCTTCTCGGGCAGCTCCTCGGGACGGCCCTTGACCAGCTCCTGGAGCTGCGAGACGACCGTGTGCTCACGGGCGAGGAAGTTGTACGCGTCGACGCCGACGAGCGCTTCGATACGGCGCACGCCCGAGCCGATGGAGGACTCGCCGAGCAGCTTCACGAGGCCGAGCTGCGCGGTGTTGTGCACGTGCGTGCCGCCGCACAGCTCCTTGGAGAAGTCGCCGATCGTCACGACGCGGACCCGCTCGCCGTACTTCTCGCCGAACTCGGCGATGGCGCCCTGCTTCTTCGCCTCGTCGAGGGACATGACCTCGGCCTGGACGTCCATCTCGTGCGCGAGGACCTCGTTGATGCGCTGCTCGACATCGGTCATGACGGCGGCCGGGACGGCCGCCGGGGAGCCGAAGTCGAAGCGGAAGCGGCCCGGCTGGTTCTCCGAACCGGCCTGCGCGGCGGTCGGGCCGAGCGCGTCGCGCAGCGCCTGGTGGGTCAGGTGGGTCGCGGAGTGGGCGCGCGCGATGGCGCGGCGGCGGCCCTGGTCGATCGCGGCCCACACGGGGGCGTCGACGGTGACCTCACCGACCTGGACGCGGCCCTTGTGGACGTGCACGCCGGGAACGGGCTTCTGCACGTCGCGGATCTCGATGACCGCGCCGTTGTCGAGCCGGATGCGCCCGGTGTCGCCGATCTGGCCGCCGCCCTCGGCGTAGAAGGGGGTGCGGTCGAGCACGACCTCGACCTCGTCGCCCTCGCTCGCCGCGGGCGCGGGCACGCCGTCGACGAGCAGCCCGACGATGCGGGCCTCGCCCTCCAGCTGGACGTAGCCGGTGAAGTCGGTGGCGCCCGCGGTGTCGGCGATCTCGCGGTAGGCGTGCAGGTCTGCGTGGCCGGTCTTCTTCGCCTGCGAGTCGGCCTTGGCCCGCTCGCGCTGCTCCTTCATGAGTCGCCGGAAGCCGTCCTCGTCCACGGACAGGCCCTGTTCGGCGGCCATCTCCAGGGTGAGGTCGATCGGGAAGCCCCACGTGTCGTGGAGGAGGAACGCCTTGTCGCCGGGGAGCACGGTGGAGCCGGTCGCGCGGGTCTCGGTGACGGCGGTGTCGAGGATGTTGGTGCCGGCCTTGAGGGTCTTGAGGAAGGCGGCCTCCTCGGCGAGCGCGACGGTCTCGATGCGCTTGCGGTCGGTGATCAGCTCCGGGTACTGCTGGCCCATCGTCTCGATGACGACGTCCACGAGGTCCCGCACGACGGGCCCGGTGGCACCGAGCAGGCGCATGTTGCGGATGGCGCGGCGCATGATGCGGCGCAGCACGTAGCCGCGGCCCTCGTTGCCGGGGGTCACGCCGTCGCCGATGAGCATGACGGAGGTGCGCATGTGGTCGGAGACGACGCGCAGCGAGACGTCGCTCGCGTCGGCCGCGCCGTAGGCGACTCCGGTCAGCTCGGTGGCCTTGTCGATGACGACGCGCAGGGTGTCCGTCTCGTACATGTTGCGGACGCCCTGGAGGATCATCGCGAGGCGTTCGAGGCCGAGGCCGGTGTCGATGTTCTGGCTCGGGAGGTCGCCGAGGATCTCGAAGTCGTCCTTGCCGCGCCCGGCCCCGCGCTCGAACTGCATGAAGACCAGGTTCCAGATCTCCACGTACCGCTCGTCGTTGACGGCCGGGCCGCCCTCGACCCCGAACTCGGGGCCGCGGTCGTAGTTGATCTCGGAGCAGGGTCCGCAGGGTCCCGGGACGCCCATCGACCAGAAGTTGTCGGCCTTGCCCAGGCGCTGGATGCGCTCGGCGGGGACGCCGACGACGTCGCGCCAGATCTGCTCGGCCTCGTCGTCGTCCTGGTAGACGGTGATCCACAGGCGCTCGGCGTCCAGGCCGAAGCCGCCGTCGGCGACGGAGGAGGTCAGCAGCTCCCACGCGTACTTGATGGCCCCTTCCTTGAAGTAGTCGCCGAAGGAGAAGTTCCCGCACATCTGGAAGAAGGTCCCGTGCCGGGTGGTCTTGCCGACCTCCTCGATGTCGGGGGTGCGCACGCACTTCTGCACGCTCGTGGCGCGCGGCGCGGGCGGCTTGACCTCGCCGAGGAAGTAGGGCTTGAAAGGGACCATGCCCGCGGGGACGAGCAGCAGCGTGGGGTCGTCCGCGATCAGCGACGCCGACGGCACGACCTTGTGCCCGCGCTCCTCGAAGAAGCGCAGCCAGCGGCGGCGGATTTCAGCCGACTCCATCAGTGGTCCTCATTCCGGTTGTTCGGGGTGGTGGGGTGTACGGGATGCTGCGGCCGCGCGGGCTCGACGCGGCCCTCGATGACGCGTGGCGTCCGGCGGCCGTCCCCGGCCTCAAGTGCCGGGCGGCGCGGGGCGGCAAGGGCCGGCGGTTCGCTCGTGAGGCCGAGTGCCTCGTCGAGTTCGGCCTCGCGCACGGCCATGCCGTCGCGCACGTCGGCGGCGAAGGCGCGGAGTCGGCCGCCCGCTTCGACGGCGCGGTCCGCGGCCTGGGCCGCGAGCGACTCGGGGGCCAGTTTGCGGAGCTTGGCGTGCGCCTTGGAGGTGGCCCAGACCCCCGCGGCCGCTCCGGCGGTGAACCAGAACGTACGGCGGAACATCGCGGCAGCGGTCCTTCCGGTGGTGGTACGGGACGGGCCGGCGTCAGACGCCCTTGCGCCGGGAGCGGCGCTTGCCCTTGACGGTGCGGCCGACGACGGTGCGCGGCGGCGGCGGTTCGGCGCGACGGCCGAGGGCGCGGCGCACTCCGTAGCCGAAGGCGGCGACCTTGACGAGGGGGCCGCCGAAGGTCGACGCGACGGTCGTCGAGAGCGCGGAGGCGTTCGATGTGACTTCCTGGACGTCGGAGGCGATCGCGTCGACCCGGTCGAGCTGGGTCTGCGCGGAGCGCACGGTCGCCGACGCGTCCGTGAGCAAGGGCACGGCCTGCTCGGTGACTTCGGCGACCATCTTCGTCGTGGCCCTGAGCGTCTGCGCGAGCCGCGCGAGCGCGACCGCGAGGAAGGAGACGAGAATCGCCCAGAACACGGCCACAAGCAGCCCTGCCACCTCTCCTCCGGACACTGCGGCACCGCTCCTTCTGCTCGTTCGTCGCGACCGGCACAGTCGTGGCACCGAGCCTATCGCGACGCGGGGTCGCTCCCGTCCGCGCGGCCCGGCGGTACCCGTACGAATCCGCCCGCGCCCGCAGACGAACGGCCCGCGCACGGACGGCCCGCACGCGGACGGCTCGCGCGCGAACGCGAGCGGCCCGCTCCCCCGGCCGTGCGGACACGGCGGGGAAGCGGGCCGGAGTGCTGCGCGGCGCGCGGCGACCTCGGGGGGTCGTCAGCGGGCGTAGTACTCGACGACGAGCTGCTCGTCGCAGATGACCGGGATTTCCTTGCGGTTCGGGTCACGGTCCAGGCGGAAGGCGAGGGCCTTCAGGTTGACCTGGAGGTAGCGCGGGGTCTCGCCGTCCGTGTCGTAGCCACCCTCACGGGCGACCTGGAAGGGGTGCTTCGAGCGGCTGCGCTCGCGCACCATCACGACGTCGTCGGGACGGACACGGAAGGACGGCTTGTCGACCTTCTGGCCGTTGACCTCGATGTGGCCGTGGACGACCATCTGGCGGGCCTGGTAGATGGTGCGGGCGATACCCGAACGCAGGACCAGGGCGTCGAGGCGACGCTCCAGCTCGATGACCAGGGCCTCACCGGTCTTGCCCTCGGCCTTGCGGGCGCGGTCGTAGGCGCGGGCCATCTGGCGCTCGGAGATGTCGTACTGCGCGCGCAGACGCTGCTTCTCCAGCAGACGGACCTTGTAGTCGCTGTTCTGCTTGCGGCCACGGCCGTGCTCACCCGGCGGGTAGGGACGGGCCTCGAAGTACTTGACGGCCTTCGGCGTCAGCGCGATACCGAGCGCACGGGACTTCTTGACCTTGGGACGCGACTGGTTAGGCACGTTCTCCAGACCTCCGAAATAGGTTAGGTTAGGCTCACCTTACTCAAGGAGATCGCATGTCTCGCCCTGGGAACACCACGCGCATCACGAACGCCCGTCGCGCTCGGAAAGGCGACGCATCGACGGAGGTCCGATCAGATCGTGGTCAGCCGCGTCCCCGCCCTGACAGCCACGGCGGCCAGGACGCCCACGACGGGAGTCTTGAGGGAGACTCCCAAGGGGAAAGGGGGCTTGAATCCACCCGGATGCCGTCAGCAGCCGAGCGCACACGAACTCTCGTACAGGGTACATGCTCCGCGGTGCTGCTCCTGCCGGGCCCCGAGACCGCCGGCTCGCTCCCGCTCGTGCCCGAACTGCGCACCGTGACGCCCGAGGGCGACATCCACCTCGTCTACGCGGCCGCGACCCCCGTCGTACGGGCCGCCTCGCGCGCCCGCGGGGACGAACTCCCCGTCGTCCTGGAGCTGACCGACGTCGCTCCCGTCTCGGTACCGCACCGGGTACGCGGCCGGGCCTGGGTCTCCGGCTGGCTCACGCGGCTGCCCGACGACGCGCCCGAGGCCCACGCGGTCGCGGGCCCGGCGGGGCCCGGGGGTCCCGCCTGGGTCACGCTGCGCCTGGAGCCGTACGAGATCCGCGTCGACGACCTGTGGGACGTGGCCCGCGTCGACATCGAGGACTTCGCCGCCGCCGCGCCCGACCCGCTGCGCGAGTACGAGGCCGAACTCCTCCAGCACCTGCACGCGGCCCACTCCCCGCAGGTGCGGCAGCTGCGCGGGCTGATCGGGGAGCGGGCCGAGGCGCGCTGCGCGGCCGTGGTGCCGCTCGCGCTCGACCGCTTCGGGCTGCGCGTCCGTTTCACCGGGGTGCGCTGCTTCGACGCGCGCTTCGACTTCCCCGAGCCGGTCGGCGACGTGCACGGTCTCCGGCGCGCGATGGCCGCGCTCTTCGACGCCGCCGAAGACTTCGACACGGCCGAGGACTGAGCCGCCCCAGGAGCCCGTACGGACGGACCCGCGGCCCCAGGGGAGGGGCCACCGTCCGAGGGGGGACGGGCGGGGTGGTGCGCGAAGGGCGGCGGACCCGCTCCCCCGCGAAGCACCCGGGCCGCTCGTACGCGCCGAGGCGCGAGGCCGTCCACCGGCGCACACCGTCCGGCCGGCCACCGCCCGGCCACCCGCCGTCAAGCGCGCCCGCCGCCAAGCGCACCCGCACCGCTACTCCCGCGTCCCCCGCAGGCGCTCGCGCACCATCTCCACGACGTCCGCGTACCGTGCCTCGGCCCCGTACCGCGTCGGCGTGTAGTACTGCCGGTCCTTGAGCGCGTCAGGGGCGTACTGCTGCGAGGCGATCGCGCCGGGGACGTCGTGCGGGTACACGTACCCCTGTGCGTGGCCGAGCTTCTTGGCGCCCTTGTAGTGGCCGTCGCGCAGGTGCGGCGGGACGGGGCCGGCGAGGCCCTTGCGGACGTCTTCGAGCGCGGCGCCGATCGCGAGCGTCGCGGCGTTGGACTTCGGCGCGAGCGCGAGGGCGATGGTCGCGTGGCTGAGGGTGAGCGCGGCCTCCGGGAAGCCGATCATCGCGACGGCCTGCGCGGCGGCGACGGCGGTCTGGAGCGCGGTGGGGTCGGCGAGGCCGATGTCCTCGCTCGCGGAGATCATGAGGCGCCGCGCGATGAAGCGCGGGTCCTCGCCTGCCTCGATCATCCGCGCCAGGTAGTGCAGGGCCGCGTCCACGTCCGAGCCGCGGATGGACTTGATGAGGGCGCTCGCCACGTCGTAGTGCTGGTCACCGTCGCGGTCGTACTTCAGCGCCGCCTTGTTGACCGTCTCCTCCAGGGTCTGGAGGGTGATCGCGGGTTCCTTCTTGGCGAGCGCGGCACCGGCGCCCGCCTCCAGGGCGGTCAGCGCGCGGCGCGCGTCTCCCCCCGCGACCCGCAGCAGGTGTTCCTCGGCGTCCTCGGGCAGCGTCACCGCTCCCTTGAGCCCCCGCTCATCGGTGAGCGCGCGGTGCAGCAGGGCGCGGATGTCCTCGTCCGTGAGCGGTTCGAGCGTCAGGAGCAGGGAGCGGGACAGGAGCGGCGAGATCACGGAGAAGTACGGGTTCTCGGTGGTCGCCGCGATGAGGGTGACCCAGCGGTTCTCGACGGCGGGCAGCAGGGAGTCCTGCTGGGCCTTGCTGAAGCGGTGGATCTCGTCGAGGAAGAGGACCGTGTCCTTGCCGTAGCCGCCGCTCGCCCTGCGGGCCCCGTCGATGACGGTGCGGACCTCCTTGACCCCGGCGGTGATCGCGGACAGCTCCACGAAGCGGGCGTTGGTCGCCTTGCTCACCACGTAGGCGAGCGTCGTCTTGCCGGTGCCTGGTGGGCCCCACAGGATCACCGACGAGGCCCCGGCCGGGCCGCCGTTCGCTTCCCCCACGAGCCGCCGCAGCGGGGAGCCGGCCCCGAGCAGGTGCTGCTGGCCGACCACCTCGTCGAGGGTGCGCGGGCGCATCCGGACGGCGAGGGGGCTGTTGCTCGGGTCCTTCTCCTGGCGCTCTTCGGCGGCCGCGGTGAACAAGTCGGGTTCCACGCCGAAAGCCTAAAGGACGGCACCGACAACGCCTCGGGCGCGCTCGGTGCCGTCCTCACCAGGCCGTACGGTCCCGGCTCAGCTGGTCCAGAAGTCCCACCAGCGCAGCAGGATGAGGAGGCCGATGATCCCGAGGTGCAGGACCGGCAGCACCCAGGGGAACTCGCCGAAGAAGCCGCGCGCCCAGCGAGGCGCCGGGAGGTAGCCGTTGCGCACGTTGTGCGCGGTGACGTACCAGAACATGATGATCGTCGCGACCCAGGCGAGGCAGCACCACAGGCACAGGGCGTTGATGTTGTACAGCGACTGGTACTGGAGCCAGGTGACGAAGCCGACGCCGAAGAGCGTGCCGAAGTTGAAGGTCAGCCAGTACCAGCGCGGCATCCGGGCCCCGGCGAGCAGGGTCATGCCGACGCAGATCACCACGGCGTAGGTGGCGAGCCCGAGCATCGGGTTCGGGAAGCCGAAGGCAGCCGCCTGGTCGCTCTTCATGACGCTGCCGCAGGAGACGACCGGGTTGAGGCTGCACCCGGGGGTGAAGCTCGGGTCCTCCAGGAGCTTGAACTTGTCGAGCGTGATGACCCAGGCGGCGAGCAGGCCCGCCGCTCCGGTGAGCACCAGCATGACGGCGAAGGCACGCGAGGCGCCGAGCCGGGAGACCGGGCCCTCGGGGTGCCGGGGGTCGTGCTCGTGGTCGACCTCGTCGCTGACTTCCATCGTGTCGCTCATCACGCCGTTTCCGTCACTCGGTTTGCAGGGGCTCCTGCATTGTGCCCCACCCGCCTTTGAACGGGAGGGCTTCATGGGGTACGAGAAGCGCCACTGTCCCGGCGGACGGCCCGAGTTCGCCCACGCCGCACGTGAGGCAATCCACTCGGGCGAGTGGTTTCAGGGGCGGCACGTTGACGTGCGCACGGGGCGAGGCAGGGCGGCGGCACGGGCCGGTACGGGGACGAGGCGGGGGCGGTACGGGGACGGGGCGCCCCCGTACCCGTACCGCCCCCGCGCGCTGTCTCAGCCCAGCAGCCGCCGGATCTCCGCGACCGCCTGCGCGAGCGGCACCGCGTGCTGCTCTCCCGACTCCAGGTCCTTGAGCTGGACGCCGCCCTCGGCGAGGTCGCGCTCGCCCGCGATGAGCGCGAGGCGCGCGCCCGAGCGGTTCGCGCTCTTCATCGCGCCCTTGAGACCGCGGCCGCCGAAGGAGAGATCGGTCGCGATCCCGGCCCTGCGCAGCTCGGTGACCTTCTCGAAGAGGACACGACGGGCGGCGTCGCCGAGCGGGATGACGTACACGCTCGTGACGGGCGGGAGGTCGAGTACGACGCCCTCCGCCTCCAGGGCGAGGACCGTGCGGTCCACGCCGAGCGCCCAGCCGACCGAGGGCAGCGCCGGACCGCCGAGCATCTCCGAGAGCCCGTCGTAGCGTCCGCCGCCGCCGACGGCGGACTGCGAGCCGAGGCCGTCGTGGACGAACTCGAAGGTGGTGCGGGTGTAGTAGTCGAGGCCGCGCACGAGCTTCGGGTCGTCCTCGTAGGCGACGCCCGCGCCGTCCAGGAGCGCGCGCACCTCCTCGTGGTACGCCTTGCACGCGTCGCACAGGTAGTCGGCGAGGAGCGGGGCCCCGGTGAGCTGCGCCTGGACCTCGGCGCGCTTGTCGTCGAGGACGCGCAGCGGGTTGATCTCGACGCGGCGGCGCGTCTCCTCGTCCAGGTCGAGCGCGCGCAGGAAGTCCTGGAGCGCGGCGCGGTAGACGGGGCGGCACGTGGCGTCGCCGAGCGAGTTGAGCAGAATGCGGTGCCCCGTGAGCCCGAGCGAGCGGTAGGCCTGGTCGGCGAGGATGATCAGCTCGGCGTCGAGCAGCGGGTCCTCGGCGCCGATCGCCTCGGCGCCGACCTGCGAGAAGTGACGGTAACGGCCCTTCTGCGGGCGCTCGTAGCGGTACTGCGAGCCCGAGTACCAGACCTTGACGGGCAGGTTCCCCGCCTTGTGGAGGTTGGACTCCAGGACGGCGCGCAGCACGGCGGCCGTACCCTCGGGGCGCAGCGCCAGCTCGTCGCCGCCCTTCGTCGTGAAGACGTACATCTCCTTGCTGACGATGTCGGTGGACTCACCGACACCGCGGGCGAAGAGGCGGACGTCCTCGAATCCGGGCGTCTCGATGTAGCCGTACCCCGCGTCCCGCAGCGGTGCGGCGATGGCCTCGCGGACGGCGAGGAAGCGGCCCGATTCGGGGGGCAGGAGGTCGTAGGTGCCCTTGGGTGCCTTGAAGGTGCTCACGGTTGTTCGCTGTCACATTCCTCGTCGGGGGAGCGCCGTGGGGGCGTTCTCCTGGCCGGCCGCCACCTGCCGCAGATACGGGTTGGTGGCGCGTTCGCGGCCGATGGTCGTCTGGGGACCGTGTCCGGACAGGACCACGGTCGAGTCGTCGAGCGGCAGGCACACACGGGCCAGCGAAGCGATGATCTCGTCCGGGTCGCCACCGGGCAGGTCGGTGCGTCCGATGGAGCCGGCGAAGAGCAGGTCCCCGGAGAAGAGCACGGACGGCAGGTCCGCCCCCTCGGGGGTCCTGAAGGTCACCGACCCCTTGGTATGCCCGGGAGCGTGCGCGACGGAGAAGTCGAGTCCCGCGAGGCTCAGGCGGGCCCCGTCGCTCAGCTCCTCGACGTCGGAGGGCTCGCCGATCGTCAGCTCCCCCAGGAGCGGCATCCCGATGGAGCGGCCGATACCCGCCTCGGGGTCGCTCATCATGAAGCGGTCCGCCGGGTGGACCCAGGCGGGGACGTCGTGCGCCCCGCAGACCGGGACGACCGAGGCGACGTGGTCGATGTGGCCGTGGGTGAGGACGACGGCGACGGGCTTGAGCCGATGCTTCGCGAGCGTCTCCTCGACCCCCGCGGCGGCCTGGTGGCCCGGGTCGATGATCACGCATTCCTCACCGGCGGCGGGGGCGACCACGTAGCAGTTGGTCTCCCAGGCCCCGGCGGCGAAACCGGCAATGAGCACGTTCGTCCTTTGTGTCCACGGGTGAGCGGGGCCGCATCGGGCGCGCGGCAGGGTTCGAGACTACCGGCGGTGCCGATTCCACAGCCAACCCGTATACGGTACGGGGCACACACGGCCCCCCGTCCGAACAGGGTTGCGGACGAGTAGACGACGAGGAGACACCCGGTGGTCAGCAACGATCAGCGGCGGCGCCAGCTCGCCCGGGAGAAGTTCTTGCGCCAGCAGGAGCGGCGGCAGACGGCACGGCGCCGCGCCCGCAGGCGCAACGTGGTCATCGCCTCCACCCTCGCGGTACTGGTCGTCGCCGGTGGCGGCGCCTGGGCGGGCGGCGCCTTCGACAGCGACAAGGCGAAGGACGACAAGAGCACCGATGCCGCCGCCGCGCCGAGTGCGAGCGCGAGCCCGAGCAAGGCCCCCGACCCCTGCGACAAGCCCGCGGCCGGTTCGGTCAAGAAGCTCTCGTACAAGAAGGAACCGGCGGTCGGCATCGACACGTCGGCCGACTACACGATGAAGCTCGCGACGACGTGCGGCGCCATCGACATCGCGCTGGACGCGAAGAACGCGCCGCACACCGTGAACTCCTTCGACTTCCTCGCGGGCAAGGGCTACTTCGACCACACGAAGTGCCACCGCCTGACGACGGCGGGCATCTACGTCCTCCAGTGCGGCGACCCCTCCGGCAACGGCACCGGCGGGCCCGGCTACACGCTCCCCGACGAGAACCTGAAGTCCAAGAAGCTCAAGGGGAACGTGTACCCGGCGGGCACGGTCGCGATGGCCAACCAGTACAACGCGCAGACGAAGGAGGGGCGGCACACCGGCGGCAGCCAGTTCTTCCTCGTCTACCAGGACAGCCAGCTCCCGCCCGACTACACGCCCTTCGGCACCATCTCCGCCGACGGCATGAAGGTGCTCAAGAAGATCGCGGACGCGGGCGAGAACACCGGGCAGGGCGACGGGGCGCCGAACGCGACCGTGGTGATCGACAAGGCGACCGTCGCGAAGTCCTGACCTCTGGGGGCGGCTTTACCGCGTGTACGGGCAAGTCCGCCGCTCAAGAATGCGGACAGCCGCCCCACAGGTCGCCTATGTTGGCCGTGACGAAAATGTGGACGATGCCGAGGGCCCCCGACCAGGGGCCCGGCATCATGTGGATGGAGGCGCTGTGAGCAGCGACCCGTGGGGCCGAGTCGACGAGACCGGGACCGTGTACGTGCGGACCGCCGAGGGTGAGCGGGAGGTCGGTTCCTGGCAGGCCGGTTCGCCCGCCGAGGCCCTCGCGTACTTCGAGCGCAAGTACGAGGGGCTCGTCGTCGAGATCGGGCTGTTGGAGCGCCGCGTGCGGACGACGGATCTCTCGGCGAAGGACGCCCAGGCCGCCGTGGAGCACCTGCGCGCGCAGGTGCGCGGCGCGAACGCGGTGGGTGACCTCGACGCGCTCGACAAGCGTCTGGAGAAGCTCCTGGCGACGGTCCAGGAGCGCCAGGAGGTACGGAAGGCCGAGCGCGCCAAGCAGAGCGAGGAGAGCCGCAAGGCCAAGGAGGAGCTGGTCGCCGAGGCCGAGCAGCTCGCCGAGAGCGAGCAGTGGCGGGTCGCGGGGGAGCGTCTTCGGGCCCTCGTGGACATCTGGAAGGGGCTGCCCCGTCTGGACCGCAAGTCCGACGACGAGCTGTGGCACCGCTTCTCGCACGCCCGTTCCGCGTTCTCCAAGCGGCGCAAGGCGCACTTCGCCGCGCTCGACGCGCAGCGCGAGGAGGCCCGCAAGGTCAAGGAGGGCCTGGTCGCCGAGGCCGAGTCGCTCTCGAACTCGACCGAGTGGGGCCCGACGGCCGCGCGCTACCGCGAGCTGATGACGCGCTGGAAGGCGGCGGGGCGCGCGCAGCGCGAGGCGGAGGACGAGCTGTGGACCCGCTTCCGGGCCGCGCAGGATGTCTTCTTCTCGGCGCGCAACGAGCTGTTCGCCGAGCGTGACGTCGAGCAGGGCGAGAACCTGAAGCTCAAGGAGGCGCTCGCCGACGAGGCGGAGAAGCTGCTCCCTGTCAAGGACCTCAAGGCGGTCAGGGCGGCGTTCCGCGGCATCAACGAGCGCTGGGAGGCCATCGGGCACGTGCCGCGCGACGCGCGGCCGAAGGTCGAGGGCCGCCTGCACGCCGTGGAGCGGGCGATCCAGGAGGCCGAGGAGGCCGAGTGGCGCCGTACCAACCCCGAAGCCCGCGCCCGTGCCGCCGGTCTCACCGGGCAGCTCCAGGGCGCCGTCGACAAGCTGCACGCGCAGATCGCGCAGGCGGAGTCGGCGGGCAACACGGCGAAGGCCGCGAAGCTGCGCGGTGAGCTGGAGGGCCGCCAGGCCCTGCTCGACCAGGCGCTGAAGGGCCTGGAGGAGTTCGGGGGCTGACACCGGCTGACACGGCTGACACCGGGGCCGGCTTCGGCCTCGGGGCCGGCTTCGGCCGGCGCGCCCGCGGACAGCGCTCGTACGGCTCGTACGGCTCGTTGGCTACGCGGAAGGGGCCCACCGGAATGTTCCGGTGGGCCCCTTCGCGTGCCTCCGCTACGGGCGCCGTGCCGAGGTCACCCGGTACACGTCGTACACGCCCTCCACGCCCCGCACCGCCTTGAGCACGTGCCCGAGGTGCTTGGGGTCCCCCATCTCGAAGGTGAACCGCGAGGTCGCCACCC
Source organism: Streptomyces sp. P6-2-1 (assembly GCF_050613165.1). Classification (NCBI taxonomy): domain Bacteria; kingdom Bacillati; phylum Actinomycetota; class Actinomycetes; order Kitasatosporales; family Streptomycetaceae; genus Streptomyces; species Streptomyces sp. P6-2-1. The sequence continues at coordinate 786,994 of NZ_CP192513.1, forward strand.
GGTCCCGCGAGGTCTGCACCGCCGCCGAGAGGATGTTGACGTGCTGGTCGGAGAGGACCCGCGTGACGTCCGAGAGCAGCCGCGAGCGGTCGAGCGCCTCGACCTGGATGGCGACGAGGAAGACCGAGGACTGCGTCGGCGCCCACTCGACGTCGAGCATCCGCTCCGGCTGCTTCGAGAGCGAGTCCACGTTGACGCAGTCCTTGCGGTGCACCGAGACGCCGTTGCCGCGCGTCACGAAACCCACGATCGGGTCCCCGGGCACCGGCGTGCAGCACCGCGCGAGCTTGACCCACACGTCTTCGACGCCCTTGACGATGACGCCGGGGTCGGACTTGGCGCGCCGCTTGCGCCGGGCCCGCGAGGGCGGCTGGGACTCGGCGAGGTCGTCCTTGGTCTCCTCCTCGCCGCCGTAGGACTGCACGAGCTTCTGGAGCACGTTCTGCGCGGGCACGTGGCCCTCGCCGATCGCCGCGTAGAGCGAGGAGATGTCCGCGTAGCGCATCTCGTGCGCGAGCGTGACGAGGCTGTCGCTCGTGAGGATGCGGTGGATCGGCAGGTTCTGCTTGCGCATCGCGCGGACGATGGCGTCCTTGCCCTGCTCGATCGCCTCCTCGCGGCGCTCCTTGGAGAAGTGCCCGCGGATCTTGTTGCGCGCGCGGGGGGATTTGACGAAGCCGAGCCAGTCGCGCGAGGGCCCGGCGCCCGCGGCCTTGGAGGTGAAGACCTCGACGACGTCACCGTTGTCGAGCGTGGACTCCAGGGGCACGAGGCGGCCGTTGACCCGCGCGCCGATCGTGCGGTTGCCGACCTCGGTGTGCACGGCGTACGCGAAGTCGACGGGCGTCGCGCCCGCGGGCAGCGCGATGACGTCGCCCTTGGGCGTGAAGACGAAGACCTCGTTGCGCGAGAGGTCGAAGCGCAGCGACTCCAGGAACTCGCCCGGGTCCTCGGTCTCCTTCTGCCAGTCGAGCAGCTGGCGCAGCCACGCCATGTCGTTGATCGCGCCGTCGTCCTTGCCGGACTTCTTCGGCACGTCGGTGCGCACCTTGGAGGCGCCCGCGACGGCTTCCTGCTTGTACTTCCAGTGCGCGGCGATGCCGTACTCGGCGCGGCGGTGCATGTCGAAGGTGCGGATCTGGAGTTCGACGGGCTTGCCGCCGGGTCCTATGACCGTCGTGTGCAGCGACTGGTACATGTTGAACTTCGGCATCGCGATGTAGTCCTTGAACCGGCCCGGGACCGGGTTCCATCGCGCGTGCACGGTGCCGAGTGCCGCATAGCAGTCACGGACGGTGTCCACCAGGACACGGATGCCGACGAGGTCGTAGATCTCCGCGAAGTCGCGACCCCGCACGATCATCTTCTGGTAGACGCTGTAGTAGTGCTTCGGGCGGCCCGTGACGGTCGCCTTGATACGGGCGGCGCGCAGGTCGGACTGCACCTCGTCGGTGACGACGGCGAGGTACTCGTCGCGCTTGGGGGCGCGCTCGGCGACGAGACGGACGATCTCGTCGTACATCTTCGGGTAGAGGATCGCGAAGGCGAGGTCCTCCAGCTCCCACTTGATGGTGTTCATGCCCAGGCGGTGGGCGAGCGGGGCGTAGATCTCCAGGGTCTCGCGGGCCTTCTTCTCCTGCTTCTCGCGCTTGAGGTACCGCATCGTGCGCATGTTGTGCAGGCGGTCGGCGAGCTTGATGACGAGGACGCGCGGGTCCTTGGCCATCGCGACGACCATCTTGCGGACCGTCTCGGCCTGCGCGGCCTCGCCGAACTTGACCTTGTCGAGCTTGGTGACGCCGTCGACGAGGAGCGCGACGGTGTCGCCGAAGTCCTCACGGAGCGTGTCGAGTCCGTACTCGGTGTCCTCGACGGTGTCGTGGAGCAGCCCGGCCATGAGGGTCGCGGGGTCCATGCCCAGCTCGGCGAGGATCGTGGTGACGGCGAGCGGGTGCGTGATGTACGGGTCGCCGCTCTTGCGCTTCTGCCCGCGGTGCCAGCGCTCGGCGACCTGGTAGGCGTGCTCGATCTGGCGCAGGGTCGCCGTCTCGATCTTCGGGTCGTTGCCGCGCACGGTACGGAGCAGGGGCTCCAGGACCGGGTTGTACGGGTTGGAGCGCTGCACACCGAGGCGTGCGAGGCGGGCGCGGACGCGGTTGGAGGAGCCGCCGCGGTGCGTCACGGGCGGCGCGGGACGCGGCTGAGCGCCGGCGGGGCGCCCGGAGGCGCCCTGCGCCGCGCCGCCCGGCGCCGGCTTCTTGGCGGGCGGGGCGGGCTTCGGCGCGGCCTCGGGGTCCTGGGCGCCGGTGGTGAGTGACTGGGCCTCGTCTGGCAAGAGCGCTCCTCCTGTAGGCCCCTGGCGACCTGCCCGTGGGCGCGAGCGCGTGTGCGTGCGTCCCGGACGTGGTCCGGAGGCTGCCATCGTAGCGAGAGCCTGGCGCGCTGCCGCGCCTGCGGGCGATTCGGCGGGCGGCACAGGGGCACTGCGCCACTTGGTGCTGAAACATCCCTTTCGAGGGCTTTATTTCGCTTGCGGCACAGTGTCAATGGTTGGTCGTGGCGGGGCCGCGGTCAAGCGGTGAGGCGAAGGGCCGGTCCGCCGTGACGGCGGACCGGCCCTTCCCGGTGTCGCTGCGGCCCGCGTGGTGGGCCGCGCTCAGACCTGGAGCAGTGCCTCCAGGGGTGCCCCGTCGAGTACGGGGGCGAGCCGCGCGCGCCCGTCGAGGAAGCCCAGTTCCATGAGCACGGCGACCCCGGCGACCTGCGCGCCTGCCCGGCGGATGAGACCGAGGGACGCCTCGGCGGTGCCGCCGGTGGCGAGCACGTCGTCGATGACCATGACGTGGTCGTCGGCGCCGAGGTCCTCGGCGTGCACCTCGATCTCGGCGGTGCCGTACTCCAGCTCGTACTGCTGCGAGAGCGTCGCGCCCGGCAGTTTGCCCGCCTTGCGGACCGGCACGAAGCCGAGCCCGGCCCGGACGGCGACGGGGGCGCCGAGGATGAATCCCCGGGCCTCCAGGCCCACGACCTTCGTCGCGCCGTGCTTCGCGCACAGGGCGGCGAGGGCCTCGGTGAGGGCCGTGAAGGCGGCCGGATCGGCCAGGAGCGGGGTGATGTCCTTGAACACCACACCCGGCTCCGGGTAATCCGGGACGTCCCTGATACGGCTGAGCAACAGCTCCTTGTTGTCGGTCATCGGCGCTTTCCGGTCGTACGTCCGCCCCGGCCGTCGCGGCCGCGGGCGGGGGCGCCGCCCCGGGCGGGGGCGACGACCGGTCCGGCGGCCGCGGTGGCCCCCTGCGGTCCGTCCCCGTCCCGCGGTCCGTCGCCGAGGGCTTCGCCCTGCGCGGCGGCGGCACGCTTGGCGAGCACCCGTTTGGTGAGGGCCTTCATCTGCGGCTCCCGGCTCTTGAGGTCGGAGACCAGCGGGGTCGCGATGAAGATCGAGGAGTAGGCACCGGCGGCGAGGCCCACGAACAGCGACAGGGAGATGTCGTTGAGCATGCCGGCGCCGAGGAAGCCGCCCCCGATGAAGAGCAGCCCGGCGACCGGGAGGAGCGCGACGACCGTGGTGTTGATCGAGCGCACCAGGGTGCCGTTGATGCTCTGGTTGGCGATTTCCGCGTAGGTGGACTTCGTCTGCTTCGTGATGCCCTTCGACTGTTCCTTGAGGCTGTCGAAGACCACCACGGTGTCGTAGAGCGAGTACCCGAGGATGGTGAGCAGACCGATCACGGTGCCCGGGGTGACCTCGAAGCCGACGAGGGCGTAGACCCCGACCGTGATCGTGATGTCGTGGATCAGCGCGACGAGGGCCGCGACCGCCATGCGCCACTCGAAGGCGATCGCCAGGTAGATGACCACGAGCACCATGAAGATGCCGAGGCCCGTCCACGCCTTGTTGGCGATCTGCTCACCCCAGGAGGGACCGACGAGGTCGGCGTTGATGTCCTCGGCCTTGACGTCGAGGTCCTTGGCGAGCTGGGTCCTGATCTCGTCGGACTTGCCGGTGTCGATGCCGCTGATCTGGACGCGCATCCCGCCGTTGCCCAGCTTCTGGACGATCGCGTCGTGACCGGAGGCGTCCTCGGCCGCCTGCTCGGTGGCCGCGGCCGAGACGCTCGTCTTCGGCGTCGTGAAGACGGCGCCGCCCTCGAACTCGATCCCCATGTGCAGGCCGCGCACCGCGAGCCCGACGATCGCCGTGATCGTGATGAGGATGGAGACGCCGTACCAGATCTTGCGCTTGCCGATGAAGTCGTACCCGATTTCACCGCGGACGAGCCGGGCGCCGAGAGTACCGAGTCGCGACATGTCACGCCTCCTTGGGGTGGTCGGCGTGGACGCGGGGGGTGCGGGTGCGGCGCAGCGGCGGCTTGGCGCCGAGCCGCTTGGGGTCGAACCCGGACCAGGGATGGCCCTGGCTGAAGAACTTCCGGCGGGCCAGGAGCGTCAGGAGCGGCTTCGTGAAGAGGAAGACCGTGACGACGTCCAGGAGCGTGGTGAGGCCCAGCGTGAAGGCGAAGCCCTGCACCTTGCCGACCGTGACGACGAAGAGCACGGCGGCGGCGAGGAAGGAGACGAAGTCGGAGACGAGGATGGTGCGCCGGGCGCGCGGCCAGCCGCGCTCGACGGCGGGGCGCAGACTGCGTCCCTCGCGCACCTCGTCCCTGACGCGTTCGAAGAAGACGATGAAGGAGTCGGCCGTGATACCGATCGCGACGATCGCCCCGCAGACGGCGGGGAGGTTGAGCGCGAAGCCGATGCCCGGGCCGAGCAGCGTCATGATCGTGTACGTGAGGATGCCGGAGACCACGAGCGAGGCGATCGCGATGAGCGCGAGACCGCGGTAGTAGACCACCAGGTAGATGATCACGAGCGCGAGCCCGACGGCACCGGCGATGAGCCCGGCGCGCAGCTGCTCACCACCGAGGGCGGCGGTCACCGTGGTGACGGTCTCCTCGTGGAAGGTGAGCGGGAGGGCGCCGTAGGAGAGGACGTTGGCGAGGTCCTTCGCCGATTCCTGGCTGAAGCTGCCGGAGATCTCGGCGCTGCCGCCGAGGCGCTCGCTGACGCTGGGCGCGGAGACGACGTCGCCGTCGAGGACGATGGCGAACTGGTTCATCGGGGACTGCTGCTGCGCGAGCTTGCCCGTGATCGAGGAGAACTTCTTCTTGCCCTCCCCGTTGAACTTCATCTGCACGATCCACTGGTTGCGCTGCGGGTCCAGGACGGAGTCGGCGCTCTTGACGTTCTTGCCCTCGACCTCGGCGGGGCCGAGGAGGTACTTGGCCCACTGACCGCCCTCGTTGCCGCAGGCGACCATCGACGCGGTGGGCTTGACGCCCGCGGTGGCCTTCACGCGCGCGGACTTGTCGGAGCAGTCCAGGGAGCTGAAGAGAGCCGTGGTCTTGTCGTCGGGCGAGGTGGAGGCGTCCGGCGAGGGACTCGCGGCGGCGTCCTTGGCGTCCGTGTCGCTCTTGGCGGTCGCGGAGGGCGTGGCGTCGGCCTTGAGGGCCTGCGGCACCGCGCGGCCCTGCGAGGACGTGTCGCCCGACCCGGCTGTGGTGCCGCTCGCGCTCGACGAGGCCGACGGCGAGGCGGTGGAGCCGCCCGCGCCCGCGCTCGACTCCGGCGAGGGGCTGGCCGTGCCGGAGGGGCTCGACGTCGCGGAGGGGCTGCTGCTCGCCGAGGGGTCGGCGGCGGGCGTACCCGCGGCGATCTGGAGGACCGGGCGGAAGTAGAGCTGGGCGGTGGTACCGACCTGCTCCCTCGCCTGCTTCTCGTTGGTGCCGCGCGGGATGTTGACCACGATGTGGTCGCTGCCCTGGGTCTGGACCTCGGCCTCGGAGACCCCGAGCCCGTTGACGCGGCGGTTGATGATGTCGACCGCCGTGTCCATGTTGGTCTTGTTGACCGCGTTCTTCTGCCCCGGCTCGTTCTGGGCCTTGAGCGTGATGCTCGTACCGCCCGCGAGGTCGATGCCGAGGCGGGGCGTCGTGTGCCCGGAGAGGAACATCCCGCCCGTGAGCGCCACGAGGGCGACCAGGATCAGAGCGAGTGCGCGGCCAGGCTTGGACTGGCTGCTGCTGCGCCCTCTGCTCTTGTTAGGTGCTGCCACCTTCTCGTTTCTCCCTGTCCAACCGCTCCGCACGGTGAGAACAACCGGCTGAGGCGGCGCTGAAGTGATGTGGGGAATCCGCGTCCGTCCGCCCACGACCGGGCAAGGCTTTCATGGTCGTGGGCGTCCGGGTGCCACCGTCCGCGCGGGCCCGTGTGCCACGCATGCCCCGGGACCGCGCCCGGCCGCTCGCCGGGCCCGGCCTCGGTCCGCGCCTACTTGCCCTCGGCCTCGCTGTCGGCCTTCTTGGGAGCAGTCTCCTCGGCCTTGTCGGCGAGCGCTTCGGCGGGGGTGGTGTCCTTGGACAGGTCGATGCGCGCGTCCTCGTCCTCGTGCTCGGCGGTCTCGCCCTCGGTGAGCGAGGAGGCGTCGTCGGGAACGACGGCGTCGAAGTCCTCGCCGTCGCTGACGATGCGGTCCCACTCCTCGTCGCTGATGACCGAGCCGATGGCGTTCTTGGCGTAGCGGGCGTGGACGCCGGGGGCGACCTCCAGGAGCACGGTGTCCTCACCGACCTCCTTGACCAGCGCGTACATGCCGCCGATCGTGCGCACGCCGGAGCCGGGCTGCATCTCGCTCCGCATGTTGGCAGCGGCCTGCTGCTTCCGCTTTGCGGAGCGGGTCATCAGGAACATCGCCCCGATGATCAGGATGAAAGGGAGGAGGGAGACGATAGAGGAGGGCACGGTAGGGAGTCCTTAGCACGACCGCGCGATGCTGCGGCCTGTCGGGATCGGGGGGCACGCCGGCCACAAGGGACGGCATCGGCGGAGTCTAGGCGAGTCTCCGTCGAGGGAACAACGTTCAGCATCGCACCGCAGTTCCTTGTGTGGCCACACTCGTGCGGCTCGGGCCGCGATCTCGTGCGGCTCGAACGGCGATCTCGTGCGGCCGGGACCGGTGGCTCGGGCGGCTCACGCCGGGAAGAGACCGGCTTGTCCTGGTGCGCCCTGGGGTGGGGCGAGCCCGAGGTGGGCCCACGCCGCTGGAGTGGCGACCCGGCCGCGCGGAGTGCGGGCGAGGAGGCCCTCGCGCACCAGGAAGGGCTCCGCCACTTCCTCCACCGTCTCACGTTCCTCGCCGACGGCGACAGAGAGAGTGGAAAGACCCACAGGGCCGCCGGAGAAGAGCTTGAGCAGCGCTTCGAGCACGGCGCGGTCGAGGCGGTCGAGTCCGCGCGTGTCGACCTCGTACACGCCGAGGGCCGCGGACGCGATGTCCTCGGTGATGTGCCCGTCCGCCTTGACCTGCGCATAGTCCCGTACGCGGCGCAGCAGCCTGTTGGCGATACGGGGCGTGCCGCGCGAGCGCCCGGCGATCTCGGCGGCGCCCGCGGGGTCGATCGCGACGTCGAGGAGCCGCGCCGAGCGATGGATCACACGTTCCAGCTCGGCGGGCGCGTAGAACTCCATGTGCGCGGTGAAGCCGAAGCGGTCGCGCAGCGGCGGGGGCAGCAGCCCGGCCCTGGTCGTGGCGCCGACGAGCGTGAAGGGCGGCAGCTCCAGCGGGATGGCGGTGGCTCCGGGGCCCTTGCCAACGATCACGTCGACGCGGAAGTCCTCCATCGCCATGTACAGCATCTCCTCGGCGGGCCGGGACATGCGGTGGATCTCGTCGAGGAAGAGGACCTCGCCCTCCTGGAGCGAGGAGAGGATCGCGGCGAGGTCGCCCGCGTGCTGGATCGCGGGGCCCGACGTGATGCGGATCGGGGCGCCCATCTCGGCGGCGATGATCATGGAGAGCGTCGTCTTGCCGAGCCCCGGGGCACCACTGAGCAGGACGTGGTCGGCCGTGGCGCCGCGCGCGCGGGCCGCCTTGAGGACGAGGTCGAGCTGTTCGCGCACCTTCTCCTGGCCGATGAACTCGTCCAGGTCCTTGGGGCGCAGCGCCGCCTCGACGGCGGTGTCCTCGGTGTCGGCCCCGGCGTCGACGAGCCGGGGGTCGGCGCCGGCGGCGCTGTCCGGTGTCTCGTCGTCCCAGTTCACGGTGGCCTCTGTTTCTCTCGTCGGTGTTTCTCTCGCCGGTACGGGTGTGCCGTACGTCACTTGGTGCGGTTGAGGGTCTGGAGTGCCGCGCGCAGCAGCGGGCCGATCTCGGGGACGCCCTGCTGCGCCTCGGCCTGCGGGGTGACCGCCTCGACGGCCTCCTCGGCCTCGCGCGGCTGGTACCCCAGGCCGACGAGGGCGGTGTGCAGTTGCTCGGTCCACGGGGGCGGCCCCGCGGCGGCCCGGCGCTGGGCGCCGAGCGCGCCGGTGCCGAGCGGCTGCCCGAGGCGGTCCTTGAGTTCGAGGATGAGTTTCTGCGCGCCCTTCTTGCCGATGCCGGGCACGGCGGTGAGGGCCTTCTCATCGGCGGTCGACACGGCGAGGCGCAGGGCGTCGGGCGAGAGCGTGGCGAGCATGGCCTGGGCGAGCCGGGGGCCCACGCCGCTCGCGGTCTGGAGCAGCTCGAAGGTCTGCCGCTCGTCGTCGTCGGCGAAGCCGTAGAGCGTGAGGGAGTCCTCACGCACGACGAGCGAGGTGGCGATACGGGCCTGCTCACCGATCCGCAGGGTCGCGAGCGTGTGCGGGGTGCACTGCACGGCCATGCCGATCCCGCCGACCTCGACGACGGCGCTCGTGGGGCCGAGTGCGGCGACGGGCCCGCTGACGAAGGCGATCACCTGGCCACCTCGTACCGCGCCGGGTGCTGCGCGTCGCTGGGACGTGGGCTGTTCATCGCACGGCCTTTCGTACGGGGGGTACGGGGGGTACGGGGCGCGTGGCGCGGGCGGCGGAGCGGGCCCGTTCGTGCGCCTCCTGGAGCCTGTTCTTCGTGGGCGCCCGCCAGATGTGGCAGATGGCGAGCGCGAGGGCGTCGGCGGCGTCGGCCGGCTTCGGCGGCTCGGCGAGCCGCAGGAGGCGCGTGACCATCGCGCCGACCTGCGCCTTGTCCGCGCGGCCGCTGCCCGTGACGGCGGCCTTCACCTCGCTCGGCGTGTGCAGCGCGACGGGCAGCCCGCGCCGCGCGGCGCACAGCATCGCGACGGCGCTGGCCTGCGCGGTGCCCATCACGGTGCGCACGTTGTGCTGGCTGAAGACACGCTCGATCGCCACGTACTCCGGCCGGTGCGTGTCGAGCCACTCCTCGATCCCGGCCTCGACCGCGAGCAGCCGCTGCGCCGGCTCCGCGTCGGCGGAGGTGCGCACGACCCCGACGCCGACCATCGTCAGCGCCCGCCCCGGCACCCCGTCGACCACGCCGACCCCGCAACGGGTCAGCCCCGGGTCCACCCCGAGCACGCGCACCGCGCCACCCCCTCGCTCACCAGTCCGAACGGCCCGTGTCACGTGCGGTGCACCCTACTAGCCGTCACCGACAGCGGCGGCCCGCAACGACGCGGCGCGGGCCCGGGGCGTGTCGCCCCCGGCCCGCGCCGCGCGCACCTCGTGCACCGCTCAGGCGTCGACCTTCTCCATGACCTCGTCGGAGACGTCGAAGTTGGCGAAGACGTTCTGCACGTCGTCGCTGTCCTCCAGCGCGTCGATGAGCTTGAAGATCTTGCGCGCGCCCTCCTCGTCCAGCTCGACCTGCATGGTCGGGACGAAGTTGGCGTCGGCGGAGTCGTAGTCGATACCGGCCTCCTGGAGCGCGGTGCGCACCGCGACCAGGTCGGTGGCCTCGCTCAGCACCTCGAAGCTGTCGCCGAGGTCGTTGACCTCCTCGGCGCCCGCGTCCAGGACCGCGCCGAGCACGTCGTCCTCGCTCAGTTCACCCTTGGGGACGACGACGACGCCCTTGCGGTTGAAGAGGTACGAGACGGAGCCGGGGTCGGCCATCGAGCCGCCGTTGCGGGTCATCGCGACGCGCACGTCGGAGGCCGCGCGGTTGCGGTTGTCGGTGAGGCACTCGATGAGGACGGCGACACCGTTGGGGCCGTAGCCCTCGTACATGATCGTCTCGTAGTCGGCGCCACCGGCTTCGAGACCGGCGCCGCGCTTCATGGCGGAGTCGATGTTCTTGTTGGGGACCGACTGCTTCTTCGCCTTCTGCACGGCGTCGAAGAGCGTCGGGTTGCCCTCCAGGTCCGCGCCGCCCATGCGCGCCGCGACCTCGATGTTCTTGATGAGCTTCGCGAAGAGCTTGCCGCGCTTGGCGTCGATCACGGCCTTCTTGTGCTTCGTCGTCGCCCATTTAGAGTGGCCGGACATCTGCCTGTCTCCTTCGCGTTACCCATTCACCTACGAACCCGAGAGATCCTACCGGGACGCGCCACCGCTCCTCGCCCGCACCATCGCGGTGAAGAGCCCGTGCACCCGGTGGTCGCCGGTCAGCTCGGGGTGGAAGGCGGTGGCGAGGGCGGTGCCCTGGCGCACGGCGACGGGCCTTCCCTCGTACGTGGCGAGCACCTCGACCCCCGCGCCCGTCGACTCGGCCCACGGCGCGCGGATGAACACTCCTTCGACGGGCGGCCCCGCCACGCCGGTGACCGGTACGGGCGCCTCGAAGGACTCGTTCTGCCTGCCGAAGGCGTTGCGGCGCACGATCATGTCGATGCCGCCGATCGTCTCCTGGCCCGCGCGCGGGTCGAGGATCTTGTCGGCGAGCAGGATCATGCCCGCGCAGGTCCCGTAGACCGGCAGTCCGCCTGCGACGGCGGCGCGCAGCGGCTCCAGGAGCCCGAAGAGGCGCGCGAGCTTGGAGATCGTCGTGGACTCCCCGCCGGGCAGCACGAGTCCGTCGACGGCGGCGAGTTCCCGCGGGGTGCGTACGGGGACGGGGCGCGCGCCCGCCGCGGTGAGCGCGGCGGTGTGCTCGCGTACGTCGCCCTGGAGCGCGAGCACCCCGATCAGCGGCGCACCGGCCGACGCGCCACCGGCCGCCGGCTCACCAGCCACGGTTGGCGTACCGCTCGGTCTCGGGGAGCGTGTCGCAGTTGATGCCGACCATCGCCTCACCGAGGTTGCGCGAGGCGTCCGCGATGACCTTGGGGTCGTCGTAGAACGTCGTGGCGCGGACGATCGCCGCCGCGCGCTTGGCGGGGTCGCCCGACTTGAAGATGCCGGAGCCCACGAAGACGCCCTCGGCGCCGAGCTGGCGCATGAGCGCGGCGTCCGCGGGGGTCGCGACGCCGCCCGCCGAGAACAGCACGACGGGCAGCTTGCCGAGTTCCGCGACCTCCTTGACCAGCTCGTAGGGGGCGCGCAGTTCCTTCGCCGCCGCGTACAGCTCGTTGTGGTCGCACCCGCGCAGCTTCGCGATCTCGCCCTTGATCTGGCGCAGGTGGCGCACGGCCTCGACGACGTTGCCGGTCCCGGCCTCGCCCTTGGAGCGGATCATCGCGGCGCCCTCGGCGATGCGGCGCAGGGCCTCGCCGAGGTTGGTGGCGCCGCACACGAAGGGCGTCGTGAAGGCGAACTTGTCGCTGTGGTTGACCTCGTCGGCCGGGGTGAGGACCTCGGACTCGTCGATGTAGTCGACGCCGAGTGCCTGGAGCACCTGGGCCTCGACGAAGTGGCCGATGCGGGACTTGGCCATGACGGGGATGGAGACGGCCTCGATGATGCCCTCGATCATGTCCGGGTCGGACATCCGGGCCACGCCGCCGTCCTTGCGGATATCGGCGGGGACGCGCTCCAGGGCCATGACGGCGACGGCCCCCGCGTCCTCGGCGATCTTGGCCTGCTCGGGCGTCACGACGTCCATGATGACGCCGCCCTTGAGCTGCTCCGCCATCCCGCGCTTGACGCGCGCGGTACCGGTCACAGGGCTGGTCTCAGTAGTTTCAGGCACGACGAACCTCACAGGAAAACCGCTGGTGGGAGACACCAGAAGCAAACTCCGTGCGGCCGTCGGCGGACAAGGGCCAATCGTGAGGTCGTGGCCCCCGCGCGCTCGCGCGAAGCGGGTGCCGGGCCGAACCGTGTGGCGCCTGGGCAGGCCGGACGCCTCGGCGAACCGGGCGCCTGGGCGGGCCCGGGGCGGGCCCGGGGCGGGCCCGGGGCGGGGCCTGGCGGGCCGGCTGCTGTGCTACGCCGCCACCCGCTCCGCGAGCGGCCCCGGTGGCTCGTCGTCCATCTCGAAGGCCATCGGGAACGGCGCGTGCCCCGCGAGCCGGAACCACCGCACGGTCCGGTGCCGCCGCAGCGCCCGCGCGGCCCGTACCGCGTCGTTGTGGAAGCGCCGCGCCATCGGCACCCGCCGTACCGCCTCGGCGAGTTCGTCGAGCGCCGCCTCGCCCCCCGGCGCCTCGCGCACCGCTGCGATGTCCTCGGCGTCCCCGAGCACGGCCCGCAGGGCCTGGCTCAACTCGCTCTCGGCGACCTCCCGTTGCTCCTCCTCGGCCTGCCGCGCGGCGAAGGCGGCCTCGTAGAGGACGAGCGAAGCGGCGGGGTCGAGCAGCCCGGAGGTGGCGAGTTCCTGGGCGACCGATACGCGCCGCAGCAACTGCGCGTCGAGCCCGGCCCGCGTCGCGTCGATGCGCGCGTGCAGGCGGTCGAGCCGCCCCGCGGTCCAGCTCAGGTAGACGGCGATGAGCAGCAGCGCGATACCGGCCCACACGAAACTTGTGATCACCGCACCAGCCTAAGGGGCGGGGGTACGGGGCCGGGTCGCGTTCCCGAAGCGGGAGTACGGGGCGGTCGCGTTCCCGAAGCGGCGCCCCGGCCCCGTGCCCCGCCGCTCCCCTACTCCCGTGCCAGCCCGAACCGCCTGCGCAGTCCCCGCTGTTCCTCGGCGGCGACCGAGGCCGCGCCGTCCGTGACCGTCTCGTAGACCGCGAGGATGTCCGCGCCGACCGTCGACCAGTCGAAGCGCCGCACGTGCGCGGTCGCCGCCTCGCGCAGCTCCGCGCGCCGCTCCGGGTCCCCGAGCAGGCGGATCGCGGCCTCGGCGAGCGCCTCGGCGTCCTCGTTCGCGAACAGCTCGCCCGCCGCGCCCTGGTCGAGTACCTGGGCGAAGGCGTCGATGTCGCTCGCGAGGACGGGCGCGCCCGCCGACATGGCTTCGACGAGGATGATCCCGAAGCTCTCGCCGCCGGTGTTGGGCGCCACGTACAGGTCGACGCTGCTCAGGAAGCGCGCCTTGTCCTCGTCGCTCACCATGCCGAGGAACTCGACGCGGTCGCGGTACGCGCGGGGCAGCGGTTCCAGCGCCTCCTCCGCGTCCCCGCGCCCGGCGACGAGCAGCCGTGTGCCCGGGCGCGCCGCGAGGATGCGGGGCAGCGCGCGCATGAGCACGGGCAGGCCCTTGCGGGGCTCGTCGATGCGCCCTATGAAGCCGATCGTGCCGCCCTGCCACTCGGGCTTCGGCTCGGCGTCCGCGAAGAAGGAGACGTCGACGCCGTTGGGGATGACGACCGCGTCGCCCCCGAGATGCTCCACGAGCGTGCGGCGCGCGTACTCGCTCACGGCGATGCGCGCGCTGATCTTCTCCAGGGCCGCCTGGAGGATTCCGTACGCGGCCGTCATCGCGCGCGAGCGCGGGTTCGACGTGTGGAAGGTGGCGACCATCGGTCCCCGCGCGGCCCAGCAGGTGAGCAGCCCGAGCGAGGGCGAGGAGGGCTCGTGGATGTGGATGACGTCGAAGTGGCCGTTCTGGATCCAGCGGCGGACCCGGGCGGCCGAGAGGATGCCGAAGTTGAGCCGCGCGACCGAGCCGTTGTACGGCACGGGGACGGCCCGGCCCGCCGAGACGACGTACGGCGGCAACGGCGTCTCGTCGTCGGCGGGCGCGAGCACGGAGACCTCGTGGCCGAGCCTGATGAGGTGCTCGGCGAGGTCCCTGATGTGGAACTGGACGCCGCCGGGCACGTCCCAGGAGTACGGGCAGACGATGCCGATCCTCACGGGCCCACCTCGGCGGGCGGGCCCCCGTCGGAGGTACGGGGAGCTTCCGGCGTACGGGGCTCCTCGGGCGTACCCGCCTCGGACTCCGTCCCGCCGCGCCCCGGGTCCTTGGCCGGGTCGAGGTCGGCGAGCCAGAACTTCTGGAGCATGTGCCAGTCCTGCGGATGCGCGGCGACGCCGCTCGCGAAGACGTCGGCGAGCGCCTGCGTCATGAGAGCCGTCTTCTCGGCCCGCGAGCCGGCCGCGGGCGGCGTGATCTCGGGGTGGACGCGCCCGCGCATGACGGGCGACTCGTCGTACCAGAGGGTCACGGGCAGGAGCGCGGCCCCGGTGTGCTGCGCGAGCATCGCGGGCCCCGCGGGCATCCGGGTCGGCTCCCCGAGGAAGTCGACGGGCACTCCGGAGGCGGACAGGTCGCGGTCGGCGACGAGGCACACCATGCCGCCGGAGCGCAGGCGCCGCGCGAGGGTCCCGAAGGCCGCGCCGCCCGTGTGCGGCAGGACCTCCATGCCGAGCCCCTCGCGGTAGGCGACGAAGCGGTCGTAGAGCGACTCGGGCTTGAGCCGCTCGGCGACCGTGGTGAACGGTATGCCCAGCTCGGTGGTGACCCAGGCGCCCGCGAGGTCCCAGTTGGCGAGGTGCGGGAGAGCCAGTATCACGCCGCGCCCCTCGGCGAGGGGGCGGTCGAGGTGGTCGAGGCCGTCGGGCGCGAAGCCGAGCCGTACCCGTCGCTCGCTCCAGGCGGGCAGCCGGAAGGACTCCATCCAGTACCGCAGGTACGAGCGCATCCCGGCGCGCGAGAGCTGCGAGAGCCGCTCGGGGCTCGCTTCGGGCACGACCCGGCGCAGGTTCGCCTCCAGCTGGCGCACGCCCTTGCCGCGCTTCTTCCAGGTCTGGTCGGCGATCGAGCGGCCGAGCGCGACGGCCGCGGGCTCGGGGAGCGTGCGTACCGTCGCCCAGCCGAGGCCGTAGAGCCGGTCGGCGACGTCGTCCTTGTCCGGCAGGCGGCGGGCGAGTCCGCCCGGCAGTCGGCTCACGAGGTGGCCTCACTCTCCTGGAGGTGCTGGGCGGCGGCGTCGGCCTCGGCCGATTCGCGGCGCACGGTGACGACCCGCTGGACGATGGTGACGAGGGAGCCCGCGGCGACGACCCACAGCGCGATCGGCAGCAGGATGTCGATGTGCGGGACGCCGAAGGTGACGCGGAAGCCCGCGAGACCGGCGAGTACGAGGGTGATGACGAGGCGCTCCGCGCGTTCGACGAGCCCGTTGACGGCGACCGGGAGCCCGATCGCCTCGCCGCGCGCCTTCGTGTACGAGACGACCTGGCCGCTCGCGAGGCAGAAGATGGCGACGGCGGCGAGCATGTCGTTGTCGCCCTTGCCCGCGTACCAGAGCGCGAAGCCGCCGAAGATCGCGGCGTCGGCGACGCGGTCGAGCGTCGAGTCGAGGAACGCGCCCCAGCGGCTGGAGATCTTCGCCTGACGGGCCATGTTGCCGTCCACGAGGTCCGAGAAGACGAACAGCGTGATGACGATGGTGCCCCAGAAGAACTCACCGCGCGGGAAGAACACGAGGGCCCCCGCGACGACGCCCGCCGTACCGATGAGGGTCACGGTGTCCGGGCTCACCCCCCGCCGGAGCAGGAACGCGGCGAACGGCGTGAGGACACGCGTGAAGAACGCACGCGCGTACTTGTTCAGCATGGCCTTTCCAGAGGGTTCGGGTGCCCTGCGACCACCACGGCCACCGGCTGCCCCATCGTAGTCACGCCCGCCCCGTGCCGTGGGCGCGGACCCGGCCGCCGCCCGTTGGACTCCCTCCACCGTACGAAGAACCGACGGTCCTACCGGCGCGACCGCCGAAGCCCCCGTGCGCCCCCCGGCGCCGCCTCCCGCTCCGTGGAATCGGTGACGTCCCCCGTACGGCCGGATACGCTGATGAACTGATCAACAGGTGTGCGGGCGGCGGGAGTCGGGAAGGCCCGACGAGACGGTCCGGCGCCGCGCCGGCGTGATGGGGGCAGGATGAGCAGCTTCGACTTCAGTCCGGGGGCGCAGGTGCCGCTCGCGGGCGGTGCGGGACAGACCGCCCCGACCGGTGCGCTCGCCTCCGCCGCGTACCGCGACGGCCCGGTGGACGGGATACTCGCGGCCAACACCGAGTGGCACCAATGCAGCGTCTCGCCGCCGAAGATCAAGCTGCTGCGGCCCGACCTCGGCGAGGCCTTCGCGCACGCGGTGCAGACCCGGCTGCTCGGCGGCGGCCGCAAACCGCTCATCCAGTCCTTCGGGATGGAGCCGCAGGTCGTCGTCGAGCACTGCCTCGCGGCGAACAGCATCCGGCGGGCCAGGGACACCCGGCTCACCGTGATCATGCTCCTGTTCGGCGTGCTGTTCCTGCCCGGCCTCCTCCTCTACCTGGGTGTCTTCGCGCTGCGCCGCAGCGTCGCCGAGTCGGCGAACAAGCGCGCGGGGCTCCTCGTGACCCCGCTGCTCATCGCGCTCGGCGTGCTCGGGGTGCTCTTCCTCCTCAAGCTGCCCTTCGGCGGCTTCTGGGCCTGGTACCTGCGGGCCTGCGTCGTCGCGCCCCCGGCCGGCTGGTGGTTCGCCAAGCGGGCCTGCGAGACGACCGCGCGGGACCTGCGGGAGCGCTGGGAGGGGCTGCTCTCGGGCGGCGGCATCGGGGCGAAGATCCCCGAGGCGGTGCCGCGCGACCCGAACCAGAAGGCCGCCGAGGTGCTGCGCCAGTCGCTCGCCAAGCTCTCCGCCGAGCAGCGCTCCAACTCGGTCTTCTACGCGGGCCCCAAGGGCATCCTCGGTCTCGGCACCCGCTGGGGCAGCTGGCAGCTCGCCGAGGAGCTGGTGCCGCGTGAGCCCGGCGCCGAGATCCACCCCTTCCGCAGCTACGACGTGGTCCGCGCGATCCACGACCAGCTCAAGCTCCTCGCGCGCGGCCCGCTGCACACCGGGGGCTTCCCCGAGCCGGACGTACGGCACTGGATCGTCACGCCGATCGGCGAGAACGCGGACTCCGTCTCGCGCCCCGAGGGCACCCACGTCGACGACTTCCAGATCCGCGACCACGAGGTCCAGCGGATCTGCAACGAGCAGCAGTTCGACGCCGGGGACCGGCACTACCTCGGCACGCAGTTCACGCTCTGGGACGGCCAGCTCGTCATCACGATGATGACGACGGTGACGGTGCTCCACGAGACGCTGCGCATCGAGGTCACCGGGCACGCGCTCGGCCCCGTCCACTCGCTCTTCATGGGCAAGCCCTCGCCGAAGAAGATCACCAAGCCGAAGCCGGTGCGGTTCTGGGAGACGAAGGACCACATGCTCCCGCTCGTCGACGCGAGCGAGGTCGTCCGGCTCGCGGCCCGCGCCCCGCTCACGTGGTACCCGCCGGTGCTCGACTTCCTGGGCGGCAAGCTCTCGCTGCCCGAGCCCTTCGGCCTGCGGCACGCCTGGGCCGCGCAGCCCTGGCGGCACCGCTTCATGGCGGACGACGCGCTGCGCACCGCGACCCCGGTGCTGCGCGTCGTGCACCAGGCGGCGCTGCGGGTGCTCGACGAGCACGGGGTGGACACGACCAAGTTCGGCGCCCGCTCCGGCGTCCTGAGCGGCGGCGTCCAGGAGGCGGCACCGCGCAAGGCGGACGTGTACGACGCCTGAGGAGCGGCACCCGGCGGGTACGGCGACGGGCCGGGCGGTACGGACGCCGGGCGGTACGGACGCCGGGCGGTACGGCTACGGGGAGCCCCGCATGCGTACCGCCCGGCCCGTCCGCGGGGGTTGCTACGGCCTGTTCTTCCCCGGCCACGCCTCGGCGAGCATCCGCCGGGTCTCGCCGAGGAGTTGCGGCAGTACCTTCGTCTGCCCCACGACGGGCATGAAGTTCGTGTCCCCGCCCCAGCGCGGCACGATGTGCTGGTGCAGGTGGGCCGCGATGCCCGCGCCCGCGACGGTGCCCTGGTTCATCCCGATGTTGAAGCCGTGCGCCCCCGAGGCGAGCCGCAGGGTCTCCATCGCCCGCTTCGTGTGCGCGGCCAGCTCGTCCGTCTCCTGCGGCGTCAGCGCCGTGTAGTCGGCGACGTGCCGGTACGGGACCGCCATGACGTGCCCGCCGTTGTACGGGTAGAGGTTGAGGACCGTGTAGACGTGCTCGCCGCGCGCGACGACCAGCCCGTCCTCGTCCGACTTGCCGGGGATCTCGCAGAAGGGGCAGCCGTCGCCCGCCGCCGGGCCGCTCGGTTTCCCCTCGCCCTGGATGTACGCCATCCGGTGCGGGGTCCACAGCCGCTGGAACGCGTCGGGCGTCCCCACTCCGATCTGCTGCTCCGGCTCACTCGTCATACGAGGCAGCATATTGCGTCACCCTCGCGGGGCGTGTCGTCCCTCCGGTGCACCCCTGCCCCCGCGCGAAGCTGTGCCGGTGCCGCCTGTCACCCCCGTCCCGCACCGTGAGGCGCCCCTCAGCCTCGCCGCCCTCCTTTTCCTCGCGGCGTACGCGGTGCGCGTACTCGTCGAGGACCTGCCCGCGTGGGCCCAGGACGTCTGCCACGGCGCGATGGCCCTCGCCTGGGCGGTGGCCCTCCTCGATCTCGCGGTGCGCTGGCGCCGTTCCCGCCTCGGGCGCGGCTTCCCGCGCCACCACCCGCTCGCGCTCCTGGTCGCGGTGCTCCCGCTGCTGCGCCCGCTCCAGTTCGTGCCGATCTACGAGGCGGTACGGCGCAAGCGGCGCCGCCCGGCGCTCTCGGTGCCCGCCCGCGTCATCACGTACACCGGGATCGCCGTGGTCATGACGGGCTTCACCGCGGCGCTCACCGTGTACTGGCTGGAGCGGAGCGCACCCGGCGCCTCGATCCGCGGCTTCGGCACCGCGGTGTGGTGGACGTGCGCGACGCTCGCGACGGTCGGCTACGGGGACGCGGTGCCCGTCACGGTGTGGGGGCGCGTCGTGGCGGTGGCCCTCATGGCCTGCGGGGTCGCGCTGCTCGGCGCCGTCACGGGCGCTTTCTCGACGTACCTCCTGCGGGTCTTCGACAGCGGACCGGACGAGGAGCGGGACAGCTGAGAACGAGGAGCGGGACGGCTGAGAACAGGGAACGGCCGGTCCCCCGCGGGGACCGGCCGTCACTTCGGGACCGCTCAGACCTGCACGCGCCGCTCGACGACGTCGAGGAGCTTGGCGATGGCCTCGTCCTTCGGGATGCCGTTCTCCTGCGAGCCGTCGCGGTGGCGGAAGGAGACGGTACCCGCGTTCATGTCGTCGTCGCCGACGATGACCATGAACGGCGTCTTCTGCTTCTGGTGGTTGCGGATCTTCTTCTGCATCCGGTCCGAGGAGGCGTCGACGTCGACGCGCAGTCCCTTCTTGCGCGCCTCGGCGGCGAACTCCTTGAGGTACGGGACGTGCGCGTCACCGACCGGGATGCCGACCGCCTGCACCGGGGCGAGCCACGGCGGCATGGCGCCCGCGTAGTGCTCGAGGAGCACGGCGAAGAAGCGCTCGATGGAGCCGAAGAGCGCCCGGTGGATCATGACGGGCCGCTGCCGCGAGCCGTCGGCGGCCGTGTAGGAGAGGTCGAAGCGCTCGGGCAGGTTGAAGTCGAGCTGGACGGTCGACATCTGCCAGGTGCGGCCGATCGCGTCGCGCGCCTGCACGGAGATCTTCGGCCCGTAGAAGGCGGCCCCGCCCGGGTCGGGCACGAGCGGCAGGCCCTGCTTCTCGGCGACCTGCTGGAGGGTCGCCGTCGCTTCCTCCCAGACCTCGTCGGAGCCGACGAACTTCTCCTCGTCCTTGGTGGACAGCTCCAGGTAGAAGTCGTCGAGCCCGTAGTCGCGGAGCAGGTTGAGGACGAAGGTGAGGGTCTTGTCCAGCTCCTCCGCCATCTGCTCCTTGGTGCAGTAGATGTGCGCGTCGTCCTGCGTGAAGCCGCGCGAGCGGGTCAGCCCGTGCACCACGCCGGACTTCTCGTACCGGTACACGGTCCCGAACTCGAAGAGGCGCAGCGGCAGCTCACGGTAGGAGCGCCCGCGCGCGTCGAAGATCAGGTTGTGCATCGGGCAGTTCATGGGCTTGAGGTAGTAGTCCACGCCCTCGTCGAGCTGCATGGGCGGGTACATGCCGTCCGCGTACCAGTCGAGGTGACCGCTCTTCTGGAAGAGGGCGCCCTTGGTGGTGTGCGGGCTGTAGACGAACTCGTAGCCCTCCTCCTCGTGCCGACGGCGCGAGTAGTCCTCCATCGCCCGGCGGATGATGCCGCCCTTGGGGTGGAAGACGGCGAGCCCGGGGCCGACCTCCTCGGGGAAGGAGAAGAGATCCAGCTCGTTGCCGAGCTTGCGGTGGTCGCGCTTCTCGGCCTCGGCGAGGAAGTCGAGGTGCGCCTTCAGCTCGTCCTTGGAGGGCCAGGCGGTCCCGTAGATGCGCTGGAGCATCGGGTTCTTCTCGCTGCCGCGCCAGTAGGCGGCGGCGTTGCGCATGAGCTTGAAGGCGGGGATGAGTCGCGTCGAGGGCAGGTGCGGGCCCCGGCAGAGGTCCTTCCAGCACAGCTCGCCGGTCTTCGCGTCGAGGTTGTCGTAGATCGTCAGCTCGTTGCCGCCGACCTCGACGGCGGAGCCGTCCTCGCTGGTCGAGCCGCCCTTGAGGCCGATCAGCTCCAGCTTGTACGGCTCGTCGGCCAGCTCGGCGCGGGCGTCCTCCTCGCTCACCACGCGGCGCGAGAAGCGCTGGCCGCGCTTCTGGATCTCCTGCATCTTCTTCTCGACGGCCTTGAGGTCCTCGGGCGTGAACGGCTTCTCGACGTCGAAGTCGTAGTAGAAGCCGTCCTTGACCGGCGGGCCGATGCCGAGCTTGGCCTCGGGGAAGATCTCCTGCACGGCCTGCGCCATGACGTGCGCGGTCGAGTGCCGCAGGATGTTGAGGCCGTCCTCGGAGGAGATCTCGACGGGCTCGACGGTCTCGCCCTCGCCCAGCACGTACGCGAGGTCCCTCAGCTCGCCGTCCACGCGGGCGGCGATGACGGTGCGCTCACCGGGGAAGAGGTCGGCGGCCGTAGTCCCCGTCGTCACCACACGCTCGTCCCGCTCGGAATCGCGCTGGATGATCACACGGACGTCTGACACCGGTCTCTCCTGACTGGAAATGGACACGCGCCGAGGCACGCGGGCCTTCCATGCTACCGGGCCGCGCCCCTCGGGTTCTTCCGGTGATCGGCCGGAAAAACACGCCTCTCCGGGGGTCCGGGCCGAAGGCCGGGGCAGGTCGAGGAGCCGGACGCGGGGGCGGAGCCCCGCGAAGGGGCGCACGCGCGGAGGGGGCCCCCGCTCCCGCACAACGGCCCGCCCCCGACTGACCCTCCGGAGGAAGGGGTATCCATTCGTCGGCATCAGGGGCGCCAACCACCCACCCGCCAGGAGAGGTTGACAAGAATGAGCTGGTACGAGGGACCACTCGCCGCCTACACCGCAACCCCCACAGGCCCCCGCACCGCGCAGGACCGCATCCTCTCGGCGGCGGTCGTCGCGCAGGATCACGCGGACGCCCCGCCCCGCTGCGAACGCTGGCTCGTCTGCCCCGGCACCCCGGTCCCGCGGTCCGCGCGGGCGGCGCTCGGCCTGAGCGAGGAACACATCCGCCGCAACGGGCGCTGGCCCGCCCCCGTGATGGACGAGGTGGCCCGCTCCCTGCACGAGCACGCGCTCACCGGGCGCCCCCTCGTCGTCCTCGACGCCCCCGTCGCGCTGGCCCTGCTCGACCGCGAGCTGCGCCGCCACCGGGCCACCTCGCTGACGGCCAGGCTCGGCCCGAAGCCGCTGCGGGTCCTGGACCCGGTGCTGCTCGACACGCGGCTGGATCGCTTCCGCAAGGGCGACCGCGCCTTGCGGACCCTGTGCTCGGTCTACCGCGTGCCGGGCGGCGATCCGCACGACCCGGTGGCGCGCGCCCTGGCCGCGCTGCACGTCGTCCGCGCGCTGGGACGCCGGTTCGCTGCCCGCCTCGGGCGCCTCAACGCGGCCGAACTCCACGCCCTCCAGGCGACATGGAGCACGCGCGGCCCCGCCGTTCCGTGGTTCGGGCTCCAGGCGACGCGCGCGCCGGAGCCGGAGGAGGGCTGGCCGCTGGGCCCCGCGCTGACGGGCGCCGCCTAGGGTCCGGGAGAACGGCGGCCGACAAAAAGGCCGGTCCGTCAACTCGACGGACCGGCCTACCCGGTGGGCGATACTGGGTTCGAACCAGTGACCTCTTCGGTGTGAACGAAGCGCTCTTCCACTGAGCTAATCGCCCGGGACGCAAGGAACCATACAGGGCCCGGCGCCCTTCGTTCAAACCGCTTCCCCAGGCCCCGGCGCACCGTCTTCCGCCCTGGTGAGCGCGGCCCGCAGCGCGCGCTCCCCCGCCCGCATCATGAGCCGGTGGTTGAGCCGCAGCAGCGGCCGGCCGGGCAGCGACATGAGCCGCAGCGGGAGGGTCACGACCTCGACCCGCTGCTCGAACTCGGCGAGCGTCCCCGCGCCCCAGGGGCTCAGCCGCCAGCCCAGCTCCCCGCGGATGTCCCCGCCGACCGCGGCACGCAGCACGCCCACGCCGTCGGGGCCGGGCCCCCGCGAGGGCCCGGGCATCTCACGGATCGTGACGCGCAGGTCGTACGGGAGCACGGAGCGGATGCGCGCCGAGCCGCTGCGGCCGTCGGGCGCGGTGCGCGCGGCACGCACCTGGGGCCACCAGAGCGGGTACTCCTCGGGCCGCGCGAGCACCGCGTACACGCGCCGGGGCGGGGCGGGGAGCAGCCAGCGGCTGCGGAAGCGGTAGTGGTACGGGTGCATGGCGCGAGTCTGCCCCGGCGGGCGCCGCGCGACGCCCCGGACGCGTTCCGCGCGAGCCCGGACGCCTTCCGCGCCGCCCCTGACACGACTGCGGCCCGGAGGCTGTGAAGCCTCCGGGCCGGTCCCGGGGTGGGCGATACTGGGTTCGAACCAGTGACCTCTTCGGTGTGAACGAAGCGCTCTTCCACTGAGCTAATCGCCCGGACGCAGAGAGAACATTACCCCATGTCAGGGGGTGCTCCGCCCGGGCGCGTCACGCGGGGCCGCCGGGCGCTCACTCCGTGATGTTCCAGGGAAGTTCCAGGCCGAAGCGTGCCACGTACACGAGGACGAGCGCCGCGATGACCACCAGGCCGACGCTGGTGAGGACGATGTTGCGGCGGCGGACCCTGGGGTCGAGCGCTTTGTGCGCGGCCTCGGTGACCTTGCGCTTCGTCCAGCGGAGCACGAGCTGGGCCCAGACGAACTCGGTGGCCCAGATCGCCATGCCGCCGAAGATCACCACCCAGCCGGGTCCCGGCAGGACGAGCATGAGGACCCCGGCGACGACGACAGCGAGCCCGACGACGAAGACGCCGACCTGCCAGCTGAGGTGAAGCGTGCGGCGTTCCCGGACGAAGCGCGGCGCTCGCGAACCGAGGCCCTTCGCGGGCTCCTCCGGCGTCGAGCCCTCGGGCTCCGGCGTCTGTTCCCGCTGCTCGGGCACGTTCCTCGTCTCGTTCATGACCCCCGTCATCCTGTCCTCGCACCGCCCCTCCGGTGCGTCCGGACTCTACCCGAGTGGCACGCCCACCGGAACGGAGGTAAGGCGACAAAAAGGATTCGCCCGTACGAGTGACGCAAAGCACAAGAAACCGCCCAGAGGGGTTTACAACGGCACCGTAGGTGGCATGTCGATTTCGCCGACGTGCGAATCCCCGAGCGCACACTGAGCGAAAGGCCCTGGCGCTTATGAACACCACGGTGAGCTGCGAGCTGCACCTGCGCCTCGTTGTGTCGAGCGAGTCGTCCCTGCCGGTCCCGGCAGGGCTGCGGTATGACACGGCCGATCCCTACGCCGTGCACGCCACCTTCCACACCGGAGCCGAGGAGACCGTCGAGTGGGTCTTCGCCCGCGACCTCCTCGCCGAGGGCCTGCACCGGCCCACGGGTACCGGCGATGTCCGCGTCTGGCCGTCCCGCAGCCACGGTCAGGGCGTCGTCTGTATCGCGCTCAGCTCGCCGGAGGGCGAGGCGCTGCTGGAGGCCCCCGCGCGGGCCCTGGAGTCCTTCCTCAAGCGGACCGACGCCGCCGTGCCACCCGGCACGGAACACCGCCACTTCGACCTGGACACGGAGCTGTCGCACATCCTGGCCGAGAGCTGAGAGCGGCTGCCGCCAGAAGCCGACGTCAGGAGGCCCACCCCGACGACCCGCACCGCCCGACTCGGGGCGGCGGTACGGGTCCCGCCCCGCCCACGGCCCGCCGTGGGAGGAGTACGGCACGGCCGCCGTTCCGGTACGCCCGGAGCGGCGGCCGTGTCGTGTCCCGACCCGGCCCGGACTAGCATCGGCCGTCACCGGCGGGCAGGGGGCCCGCCTCGGGGCAGGGGGTCCACGGTGCTGATCACCCACGACACGCGGTGCGCACTGGAGGCGGTGGTCGACCTGGTCAACAGCGCTCCGGCGGAGGGCCGGGCCGAGACGCTCGCCACGGTGGCCGAGCTGGAGGAATTCGTACGCGCGCACCGCCTCAGCGACACCGGGGTGCTCGACACCTCGGACGTCCAGGCGCTGCACCACGTGCGGGCCCGCTTCGCGGAGGTCTTCGCCGCCCCGGACAGCGTGTCGGCGGTACGGATCATCAACGAGCTGGTCGCGACCGCGGGCACCACGCCCCGGCTCACCGACCACGACGGCTACGACTGGCACGTGCACTACTTCGCGCCGGGCGCCTCGCTCGCCGACCACCTCGCCGCCGACTGCGGCATGGCACTCGCCTTCTTCGTCGTCGCCGACGAACGCGAGCGACTGCGCCGCTGCGGGGCGCCTGACTGCGGCCGCGCCTTCGTCGACCTCTCCCGCAACCGCTCGCGCCGCTACTGCGACAGCCGCACCTGCGGAAACCGTCTCCACGTCGCCGCCTACCGCGCCCGCCGCAAGGAGGCGACCACGAACTGACCCAGCCGGAGACGGCACGCCCGAACCCGGGCCACCCACTGGGGCGGCCCGGGCCACGGCCCACCCCGGCGAGCGCTTGCCCCCCTGCCCTGCGGCCTCAGCTCAGGTAGAGGTCGTGGACCGCGCCCATCAGCAGGAGCAGGCCCACCACCGTCAGGAAGATCATCAGCGGTGGCTGGGAGAGGGCGAAGAGGCAGCCCGCCTCGTTCCCCGTGGGCGTGCGGTGCGCCTGCGTGACGGCCTCGGGCCGCTCGTCGGGGGTGGGGGCGTCCACGGGGTCGGGGGCGCTCGGTGGCGCCGCGGGCGCCGGTCCTGCCGACGACGCCGGCACCTGGGTGGCGGACGGTGGGCGGGGAGCGGGGACGGCGAGGCCGGGGCACGCTGCGCGGTGCGGCGGGACGGGCAGGGGCGGAACGGAGACCGCTGCCGCCTGCCCCTCGTCCAGGGAGGTCTCGGGCATGACGCAGCGATCATGACCCACCCGCCACGGCTCCCCGGCCCGAAATGCCCCTCAGGTCGCGGAATTCACCGGTTCACGCGTACGAGTTCTATTGACGCAGAGTGATGGGGCACCCCGAGCTGCCACGTTCCCCCTGTGATTCGAACAGCCGTGTCTCACCCCTCGGAACACACGGAACACACGGAACACAGGGACCACGCGGAACGCACGCCGGCGGCTCAGATCCCGTGCTTCTTCAGGATCGCCTCGATGTCGCTGAAGTCCTCGTCGGGCTTCGCGCCACGCGAGGAACCGGCGGCCCGGCCCGCACCGCCGGACGCCGGACGAGCGGGCTCGCGCCCTGGGAGCGCCGGGCCCGATGCAGCCGGTGCGGTGGCCTCGTTCTCCTTGGCGGCGCGGGCCGCGGCCCTGCGCTCCTTGCGGGTCCCGTACTTGCGCCGCTCGACCGAACGCGTCGCGAGGAAGAGCAGCCAGGCGGCCCCGAGCACCACGAAACCGGCCCAGGCCATCGGGCTGAACGCGGTGTGCGCGAGCCACTTCACGACACCCGTCATGACGAGGCCGATCGGCACGAGCGAGTACGCGGCGATCCGTGCCGCGCTCAGGAAGCGCTTGCGGTAGGCGGTGACGGCGGCGATCCCCAGGCCGGCCACCGATACGGCGGAACAGATCGTCTCGGCGAGCATCGGGGCCCCTCCAGGCATCTCCGTACGGCATCCACCGGCTCCGCGCCCGTGCGCCTCGCCGGTCCTCTTCCCCTCCATCGTGCACCGTCCGGGGGAACGACGACATGGGGACAGCCCCACCCCGTGCCGAAATGGGGGACTTCTCAGGGTCGCCGTCCCGAAAGGATCAGGGTTTTCTCAGGGGTGTGCGAGGGAACCCCGCGTGCGCGGGCACCGCGCACGCCAGTGGGAAACTGGCCCGATGAACGAACCCACGCCCGCCCCCGCCGCCCACTCCCCCGTCGTCCTCGACGTCTGGTGCGAGCTTCAGTGCCCCGACTGCCGCACCGCCCTCGACGACCTGGACGCGCTGCGCGCGCGGTACGGCGACCGACTGGAGATCCGGCTGCGCCACTTCCCGCTGGAGAAGCACAAGCACGCCTTCGCCGGCGCGCAGGCGGCCGAGGAGGCGTTCGCCCAGGGGCAGGGGTGGCCCTTCGTGGCGGGCGTGCTGCGCCGCGTCGCGGAGTTCGCCGCGGCGGGGGAACCGTTCCTCGTCGAGGTCGCCGGTGAACTCGGCCTGAACGCTGAGGAGTTCGACACCGCGCTGATCGACGGGCGGCACATCCTGGCCGTGGACGCCGATCAGGCCGAGGGCAAGGCCCTGGGCGTCAAGGGCACGCCCACGTACGAGATCGGCGGCACGCTCCTCGACGGCAGCACGTCCCAGGAGGGGCTGCGCGAGCGGATCGAGGAGATCGCGGACGGGCTTCTGGCGGGCTGAGCGCGCGAGACCGGTTCCGGTCCGCACCCGGCCGGTTCCGCGCCGCACGGCCCACACCCGCCCCGGAACCGGCCGGGCCCACGGCCACTCGCCCACGGCCACAGCCACAGCCACAGCCACAGCCACAGCCACAGCGGCAGGCTCAGCCCAGTGGCTTCACGAAGTGGTGGTGGAAGGGCCGGTAGCCGAGCGAGGTGTAGAGCCGCAGCGCCGGGGCGTTGCTTGTGTGGACGGTGAGTTCCGCCGCGCGGTGGCCCTCCGTGAGCCCGTCGGCCTCGGTCCACCGCAGCAGGGAGCGTCCGTGGCCCCGGCCGCGGTGCTCCTCGGCGACCTCGACGGCCATCACGTAGACGTCCGTCTCGCGGTCGGCGACCCACAGGGTGCCGACCGCGACACCTTCGTGCTCCAGGACCCACAGCCGTTGACCGTGGCTGCGCAGGCCCCGCGGGAAGGAGGCGGCGAGGTCGTGCGCGGAGACTTCGCGCGCCTGGTCCTCCCCCAGCCCGAGGTGCTCGCGCAACACCCCGGCGTGCGCGAGCTGTTCGCGCTCCCGCCACACACCGAACTCGGCCTCGGTCATGGGCCGCGCGACGGAGCCCGCGGGCAGCCCTGGGGCCCGTCCCTGGAGCACCTTGCGCAGGACGCGCGCGTCCTCCACGTACCCGAGCGAGGTGGCGAGCCGCAGCCCGGCCTCGGACCCGGCAGGGACCACGCCTTCAACGCGCCGGCAGCCCCAGCTCCGCAGCACCTCCTCGGCGGCGAGCACGGCGACCGCCGCGCGCCCCCTGCCCCGGTCGTCCTCCGCGACGCGGAGGCCGACTATGGACCCGAGTCCGTACCCGGGACGTGCGCTCAGGACGAGCCCGCCCACGGGGCGGCTGTTGACGCGGATCTCGTACGCACGGTGACGGGCCCCGCCGGGATCTTGCTGAAGCGGCTCGGTCGGCCGCAGGGTCGTGGTCATCACGGCCTTTCTACCCCGCGCCCTCGCCGCCCCACCAGGGTGCTCAGGCGGGGTCCCGCTCCGCGGCGGAGCGCTCGGCGAAGACGCGCATCGCCTTCGCCGTGACGGGTCCGGGGGCCTGCCCCAGGGCACGGTCGTCGACGCGGTGCACGGCCTGGACGTCGCGCGTCGTCGAGGTCAGGAAGATCTCGTCGGCGCGCTCCAGGACGTCGAGAGGGAGGTCGCGCTCCTGCGCGCCCGCCCACTCGGCGACGAGGGCGCGCGTGACGCCGGCGAGGCAGCCGGAGGCGAGCGGCGGCGTGCAGAGGGTCCCGTCGAGCACGACGAAGACGTTGGAGCCCGTGCCCTCGCAGAGCTGTCCCACGGTGTTGGCGAACAGCGCCTCGGAGGCGCCGTGCTCGTGCGCGCGGGCCAGCGCGAGGACGTTCTCCCCGTACGAGGTCGTCTTGAGCCCGCTCAGCGCGCCGCGCTCGTTGCGCACCCACGGCACCGTGACGGCGGCGGTGGTGTCGGGCCGCGGCGCGATGGCGCCGACGGCGACGATGAGGGTCGGCGCCTCCGTACCGCGGTCGGAGCTGAGCGGCGAGACACCGCCGGTGTACGTGATGCGCAGCCGCCCGAGCGCGACGGGCTCGGCATCGAGCACGGCGGCGCACGCGCGGCGCACCTCGTCGAGATCGGGCTCGGGGAGGCCGAGTCCTGCGGCGGAACGGGCGAGCCTGTCGAGGTGCCTGCTGAGCGCGAACGGGGCCCCGTCGACGGCCTTGACCGTCTCGAACACGCCGTCCCCCACGGTGATGCCGTGGTCCAGCGCGGAGACGCGCGCCTCCTCGGCGGCCCGCAGTCCGCCGTTGATCCAGATGGTGCGCACAGTCATCGGGGGCTTCCTTCGCTTTCGGCGGTCTCGGCGGTCACGGCGGTTTCCGGGGGACGGACGGGCTCCGGTACGGGGGCCTCTCCGGGGCCCGACGCTATCGCGAGCAGCCGCGCCGCCTTCAGCTCGGTCTCGCGCCATTCGCGCTCCGGGTCCGAGCCCCACGTGATACCGGCCCCCGTGCCGAAGCGCACGACGGGGCCCGCGGGCTCCGCGCGGTCGATCCAGAAGGTACGGATACCCACGGCGAGCCGCCCCGTACCGCGATCGGCGTCGACCCAGCCGATGCCACCGCAGTAGGGACCGCGCGGTGCCGTCTCCAGCGCCGCGATGAGGCGCAGGGCGCTCGACTTGGGCGCCCCCGTGACGGAGCCGGGAGGGAAGCTCGCGGCGAGCAGTCCTGGCCAGCCCACGCCGGGCGCGAGTTCGCCCCGTACCGTCGAGACGAGGTGCACGAGCCCCGGGTGCCGCTCCACGGCGCACAGTTCGGGGACGGTGACGCTGCCCGTCGTGCAGGCGCGGCCGAGGTCGTTGCGGACGAGGTCCACGATCATGACGTTCTCGGCGTGGTCCTTCTCCAGGAGGTCGTCCGGGGTCCGTCCCGTGCCCTTGATGGGGCCCGAGTCCACGACGCGGCCCGCGCGGCGCAGGAAGAGTTCGGGTGACGCGCTCGCGATCTCGACGCCGTGCGCGGGCAGCCGCACGACGCAGGCGTACGGGGCGGGGTTGTCGCGCGCGAGGAGCGCGCCGAGCGCGTCCACGTCGGCGGCGGGATCGGGCAGCGGGGCGCTCAGGACGCGGCAGAGGTTCGCCTGGTAGACCTCGCCGCGCGCGATGCGGGCGCGAATCTCCCGTACCCCCGCGGTGTACGCGGCGTGGTCGAGCGAGGAGGTCCACGCGTCCGCGCGCGGGCCGCGCCAGGCGCCGGGGCGCGCGGGCGCGGCCTTCGCCCTGCGTACGTCGTCGAAGCGGGCGCAGACGAGGGCGCCGTCGAAGTCGGCGACGACGGCCCAGAAGCCGGAGCTGTCGAGCGCGGCGGGGTCGCTCGTGACGTCCCGCAGACCGGTGGCGAGCAGGTCGCCGAAGCGGGCGAGGGGGGTCGGGGGGTGCACGCGGGGAGTGTAGGCAGGCGCCGGGGAGCGGGCTCCGCGCGGGGCGTGCGCCGTGGCCGTCCGCTCGCTCCCCGTGGCCGTGCACGCGCACGCTGCGCAAACGCGTTTTTGTACTGGCCCGGGAATCCGCTAGAGTTCCACTCGTCGCCGGGACGCGCCAAGTGCCCCGGACACCGACAAGCGGACGTAGCTCAGTTGGTAGAGCGCAACCTTGCCAAGGTTGAGGTCGCCAGTTCGAACCTGGTCGTCCGCTCGATGATGAAGGACTTCCCGAGTTCTTCATTACGGGGTGGAGTGGCCGAGAGGCGAGGCAACGGCCTGCAAAGCCGTCTACACGGGTTCAAATCCCGTCTCCACCTCCAAGGACGATTAGCTCAGCGGGAGAGCGCTTCCCTGACACGGAAGAGGTCACTGGTTCAATCCCAGTATCGTCCACCGAGACCGGGCCCCCGGGCCGCGCGTCTCGTCCCGCGCGATTAGCTCAGCGGGAGAGCGCTTCCCTGACACGGAAGAGGTCACTGGTTCAATCCCAGTATCGCGCACGTGAGTTCACCTCTCGCGGCCTTCGGGTCGCGAGGGTGGTCCCGAGGACGATTAGCTCAGCGGGAGAGCGCTTCCCTGACACGGAAGAGGTCACTGGTTCAATCCCAGTATCGTCCACGCACCGAAGCCCCTGGCCCTGCGGCCGGGGGCTTCTTCGTGCGCGGGGGCCCGGAGCGGTGCGGTGCGCGGGCCGTGGCGGTCTCGTACGCGCGCGGGCGGCCTCTCGCACGTACGAGACCGCCCGCTTGCCCGGCGCCCGGCTCAGGGCTCAGGGCTCAGGAGGAGAAGAGCATCCGGCCGAAGCCGCGGCGACCGCCGTGGTGACCGTGGTGACCGCCGTGGTGCGGGGCGCCCCAGGGGGCGGCAGGGGCCGCGGGGTATGCCTGCGGCGGCGGGGCCGGCTGCGACCACTGCGATTCCAGGCGGGTCAGCGACTCCAGCTCTCCGTAGTCCAGGAATATCCCGCGGCAGCCGCCGCACTGCTCGATCTGGACTCCGCTGCGGTTGTACGTGTGCATGGGGGCACCGCACTTCGGACAATGCATCCTGGCTCCAACTCCTCGCCTGACGCGACGGTTTCCCGGGTACCGGGCCGTCCTCATTCCTCCTGTCAGGACGCGCGGACGGGGTCAGGAGTTCCCCTCGGGACGGGCGGGCGGCAGCTCGGCGATCCGGGCGCAGGCGTCGAGTACCGCGGTCTCCGCGTCGTCCAGCGGACGGCCCGCCTCGGTCGCCTTGGCCAGGGCGAGCGCGGCGGTCTGCACGGTGAGGGCGCGCGCGGGGACGTCGAGCCGGGGCCAGGGGTCGCCCTCGCCGGGCACCGCGCTGCCGCCCGCGGCCCGGTAGGCGCCGAGGAAGGTGGACCAGTCGGCGGCCGAGAGCAGTCCGCAGCCGTGCCAGGCCGCGGGTCTGGCGAGGTCCCAGGCGGGATCGCCGAGGCCCAGGTCGTCGATGTCGATGAGCCGCCACGGGCCGTGCGGGGCCGGGTGGCGCACGAGCTGTCCGAGGTGGAGGTCGCCGTGGCACAGCGCGAGGGCGGGCCCTGCCGTCTCGCCGCGCGCCCAGGCGGGCAGCGTCGCCCAGGCGCGCAGGACGAGGGCGCCGCCCTGCGGCGCGGCCTTCCGCATCCGCGCGACGGCGCGGGCCGCCTTCACCGGGCCGCGCATGGCGGGCAGCGGCCCTGGCAGCGCGTGCGGGTCGGCGGTGTGCAGGCGGGCCAGGAGGACGGCCGCCTCTTCCCAGGGGGCCAGTTCGGGGGCGTGCGGGTCCACGGGGGAGCCGTGGGGCCAGCAGCTGATCAGGCGGGTGCCGTGCGCGAGGGGGCCGAGCGGGGGCAGCAGTACCCCGGCGAGCGCGGGGTGCGCGGCGACCGCGAGGCGCGCGCTGAGTTCGGCGGGCGGGGTGCCGGGCGCGTGCGCCTTCGCGACGACGTCTCCGTGCCGTACGACGGTGCCGTCGGGCCGGTCGGCGAGCACGGGCTCGGCGACGTCAGGGGAACGCGGGATGCCCGCGCCAGCGCGCCGGACGCAGGAGCAGGGACCTTCCAGGCGGTGCGCGGCCGTGCGGGCGTGCCCGCGCAGCGCGGTGACGAGATCGTCCGCGGTACGGGGCACCGAGGGCGCCCCGGGCCCCGGAGGCGCGGGGAACGCGGTGTCCTCGTGCTGCCGCGCCGCCACGACCCCGGCGTGCCCGGGCGTCCCGACGCCGGGGTGCCCGGGCGTCCCGACGCCGGGGTGCCCGGGCGTCCCGACGCCGGGGTGCCCAGGCGCTACGACGTCGGCGTGCCCGGGTCCGGAGGGGCCGCCGGGTCCTTCGGCCGCGGCCGCCTCCCGGTCTTCGCTCGTTCCCGTCCGCCGCCCGTCACCGTCCCGTGCCGGGGCGGGGCCGCCCCGATCCCCGGGCAGCCCCGCCCCTGCGAGCTGTCCGCCGACCGGGCGACCGCCGTCCCGCGCGGGGCCGCCTTCCCCCGTACCGAGGGCACCGCTCCCCTGCGCCGGAGCGATGTCCTCCCGTGCGGCCCCTTCCTGGGCGCCGCCTGCGGCGGAGCCCCCGATCCGCGGTGGCGGGGAGTCTGGCAGGGCGCCCTTCTCCGTCCCCGCGAGGGCTCCGGGGCTTTCGCCGTGCGGGTCCGTGCCGGGCGCGCGGGCTGCGCCGGGTGAGGGGCGGTCGCGATCGCCGCCGTCGCGCACGGCCGCCGCGGTGCCGGGCGGCCCGCCGGGGCGCGGCCCCGCGGCACCGGCCCCGCTCCCACCCGGGTCCGTGGCGGAGGGCGGGGGCCCGGGGAGGGGCCCGGGGCGCGCGGCCCGTGTCCCGGCTCCGTCGTCATCCGCGCCTGTTCCTGTGCCTTCCCCGGCGGCCGCGCCCCGCTGCTTTCCGGCGGCAGCCTCCCGAGGGGCTGCCGCGGTCCGGGTTCGGGCGGCTCCGGTCCCGGCCCGGGCGGCGCCCGTCCCCGTCCCCGCTTCTGCCCCGTGCCGCAGGGGCTCCGTCCGGGGGGTTCCTGAGCGGGACGGTGTCGCCCCTTCGGTCTCGGTGCGCGCCCTCGCGCTGCCCGTCGCGCAGTCCTTCGTGCTGTCCCGTCCTTCGCCCGGGCGCGTGCCGTGCGGCCTCGCCGGGGCCCCCTGGCTCTCGCCGTGCGGAGCCGGGCGGGCGGGCGGCCGGGGGGCGGTCACAGGGACGGCCGGGTGGTCGGGTGCACGTGTGCGAGCCTAGGGAATCTCCGCGGATTCCGCGCGGGCGGGCAAAAATGATGCCCGCGCGGCTCCCCAGCCGCGCGGGCATCTGTTGCCGTCCGCCGCACCCCCGTCCCCACGGGGTTTCACGGGCATGGATGTCCCCGCCCGGACCGCTCTTCCGGGCCCGTGACGCTAACCGCGCGTCACGGCATCATGCCCACGGACGACGCCTGGAGGACCACTGCTTCCCAGCCGCCGAAGACGACGACGAGCAGGGCCGCGAGGGGAAGGACGATGGCGGCGGCCACCAGGGGGTGGCGGCGCGCGGGGCGCGTGCGAGCACGGGGTGCCTCGGGCACGGTCGTGGCCATCGGTCCTTCTCCTGCCGAAGGTGTCGGTCGTGAGAGCGACGGGGGCGTGACCTCGGGGGGTGGGTGGCGCTCCCGTCGCTGTGCCTCCATCCTCGCCCCCCGGGATAGAGGGGGTCGTCATGCCCTCGTACCGAATCCCGGGCCTCCCCCAGGAGGATGGCGGAGGGGTCCCCTACTCCCCTGGGTGGAGATCCCCTGGGGGACTCCCCTGAGAGCCGTGATGTGGATCACGGGCGGAAGGCGGGATTCCGGTGGGGGCGGGTGGGGCCGCGGGCGCTCGCCGGGGCGAGTGCGACAGCGGCTCCGCGGCGCGGGGCGACTCGCTCCCCCTCGGCGAAAAGGCCCCCAGCCTGCGGGAATTGGGTGAAAAGGGGGACACCGTACGGCGGGTGAAGGGGCGTCACCGTGAGCGTCCTTCACCAGCGCGTCCCGCGAAGACAATCGTTCGGTCACGGAGGGCGCGGCCTCAGCGCGCACCGGCGCGTGGAAACGTAAGCTGTGGCTCGTCAGCAGTAACGGGCAGCGGGGATGGACATGACGATGATGCGGCTCCGGCGCGAGGACCCGCGTGTCGTCGGCTCGTTCAGGCTTCACCGGCGACTCGGCGCGGGCGGGATGGGCGTCGTCTACCTGGGCTCCGATCGCAAGGGCCAGCGCGTCGCGCTGAAGGTCATCCGCCCGGATCTGGCGGAGGACCAGGAGTTCCGCTCGCGTTTCGCCCGTGAGGTCTCGGCGGCCCGGCGCATTCGCGGAGGCTGTACGGCACGGCTCGTGGCGGCGGACCTGGAGGCCGAGCGGCCCTGGTTCGCCACGCAGTACGTACCGGGCCCCTCCTTGCACGACAAGGTCGCCGAGGAGGGTCCGCTGACGGCCGCCGAGGTGGCCGCCGTGGGCGCCGCGCTCTCGGAGGGGCTCGTCGCCGTGCACGAGGCGGGGGTCGTGCACAGGGACCTCAAGCCGTCGAACATCCTGCTCTCCCCCAAGGGCCCGCGCATCATCGACTTCGGTATCGCCTGGGCGACCGGGGCGAGCACCCTCACGCACGTCGGCACCGCGGTCGGCTCCCCCGGCTTCCTCGCGCCCGAACAGGTGCGCGGCGCGGCCGTCACACCCGCGACGGACGTCTTCGCGCTCGGTGCGACGCTCTCCTACGCGGCGACGGGGGACTCCCCCTTCGGGCAGGGCAGCTCGGAGGTCATGCTCTACCGCGTCGTGCACGAGGAGGCCCACCTGCGCGGCGTCCCCGACGCGCTCGCCCCGCTCGTGCGGGCCTGTCTCGCGAAGGACCCCGAGGAGCGGCCGAGCACGCTTCAGCTCTCGTTGCGGCTCAAGGAGATCGCCGCGCGCGAGACGCGGCATCCCGGCAGTGCGCGCGGCTCGGGGCAGCGGGAGGTCCTGGAGCGGCCGACCGGGCGCCTCGCCGAGCAGTACGCCGAGCAGGCGACGCAGCAGCGCCCGGTGACCCCGGCGCCGCGCGGCCGCAGGAGGCCGGAGGCCGCGGCTCCCGCGCAGGCCAAGCCGCGCGGCGAGCGTCCGGCTCCCGCACGGGAAGGGCGGGCGCAGACCGGCACGGGCGCGGGGCGCGGGGCGCGGCGTCAGGGCCCGGGCACGCAGGGCCCCGGCCCCGAGACCCGTCCCTCCCCCGCCGCCGAGCGGAGTGCCGTCGCGGGGCGTACGCCGCGTGCCACCGAGGGCAGGCAGCGGCGCCCGGGAGGCGCCCGGACCGACGGCAGGAGCCGCCCCGGCACCCGTACGGGCACGGGCCGCCGTCCCGCCAATCCACGCCTGCTGCGGCAGCGGCTCGTGGTCTTCTGCGTGGTCACGCTGATTGTCGCGCTGGGGATCATGCTGGTGCAGGGACTGGGCTGAGGGCACGGGGCTGAGGGTCCGCCCTGCTGCCCGCCGGTAGTCGGTCTTCCGGCGGGGGCACCTCGCGGGGCTCCGGGCCCCACTCGTCAGATGCCGGACGGTCCGGCTTCGTCGCCGTTCGTCGCTCGCGTCGCGTAGAAGACCACCGCTGTCGCCGCCGCGACGTTCAGCGAGTCGATGCCCGCGCCCATCGGGATGCGGACGTGCACATCGGCCGCTTCGAGCGCCGCCGGAGTCAGGCCCGGGCCCTCGCTGCCGAAGAGGAGGGCGAGGCGGGGGTCCTCGCGGGCGACGAGGGCGTCGAGGGTCAGGGAGCGGTCCGAGAGGCAGAAGGCGGCGAGGGTGAATCCGGCCCGCTTGATGGTGTCCGCGTCCTTCGGCCAGTTCTCCAGGCGCGCGTACGGGAGGGAGAAGACGGCGCCCATCGAGACCTTCACCGCGCGGCGGTAGAGCGGGTCGGCGCAGCGCGGTGTGAGGAGCGCGGCGTCGACGCCGAGTGCCGCGGCGTTGCGGAAGGCGGCGCCGAGGTTCGCGTGGTCGACGAGGTCTTCGAAGACGGCGACGCGGCGCGCGCCCGCGAGGACGTCGGCCGGGGCGGGCAGCGGAGTGCGGTGGAGCGAGGCGAGGGCTCCGCGGTGCACGTGGTAGCCGGTGACCCGCTCGGCCGTCTCGGGGCTCACGACGAAGACGGGTGCCTCGCTCGCCTCGATCACGTCGGCCATGTACGGCAGCCACTTCTCCGTGAGCAGCATCGAGCGCATGCCGTGCCCGGCTGCCAGGGCCCGGCGCACGACCTTCTCGCCCTCGGCGATGAAGAGCCCCTCCTCCGGCTCGCGGCGGCGGCGCAACTGGACGTCGGTGAGCGAGGTGTAGTCGCCGAGCCGGGGGTCGGCGGGGTCGTCGACTCGTTCGGGTACTGCCACGGTGTGCCGCCTTGGGTCGTGCGTACGAGGGTCTGTCAGGCGCCGAGGGCCGCGACGGCGCCGACGACGACGACGGCCGGGGGGCGGACGTCGTGCGCGCGGGCGGTCTCGGCCGCTGTCGAAAGGTGCGCGTCGACGCGGCGCTGGGCCGCCGTGGTGCCCTCCTGGATCAGCGCGACGGGGGTCTCGGGGTCGCGGCCGTGGCGCACGAGTGCCTCGGCTATCGCGCCGAGCTTGTCGACCCCCATGAGGATCACGAGCGTGCCGCGCAGCCGGGCGAGGGCGGGCCAGTCGACGAGCGAGCGCGGGTCGTCGGGCGCGACGTGCCCGCTGACCACGGTGAACTCGTGGGCGACGCCCCGGTGCGTGACGGGGATGCCGGCGGCCGCGGGGACGCTGACCGCGCTGGAGATGCCGGGGACGACGGTGCAGGGGATGCCGGCGGCGGCGAGCGCCTGGGCCTCCTCCATGCCGCGCCCGAAGACGAAGGGGTCGCCGCCCTTGAGCCGTACGACGGACCTGCCCGCCTTCGCGTGCGTGACGAGCGCCTCGTTGATCGCCTCCTGCGCCATCGCGCGCCCGTAGGGGATCTTCGCCGCGTCGATGACCTCGACGTGCGGCGGGAGTTCGGCGAGGAGGTCGCGGGGCCCGAGCCGGTCGGCGATGACGACGTCGGCCTCGGCGAGGAGGCGACGGCCGCGCACGGTGATGAGATCGGGGTCGCCCGGGCCGCCGCCGACGAGGGCGACCCTGGGTGTGTCACCGGCCGCCCGCCTCGGCACCGCGACGCGGCCCTCGTCCAGGGCGCGCAGGAGCGAGTCGCGCACGGCGGCGGTACGGCGCGGGTCGCGCTCGGCGGGCTCGGTGGTGAGCACGGCGACGGTGACGCCGGCGCTGTGCCCCGTGGCGGGGGTCCAGGCGCTCGCCGCGTCGGCGTCGTCGCTGCGTACGCACCACACGCGGTGCTCCTCGGCCTCGGCGGATGCGGCGGCGTTGGTGGCGTCGTCGTCGGTCGCGACGATCGCGTACCAGGCGTCTTCGAGGTCGCCCGCGCGGTAGGGGCGGCGCTCCCAGCGGATCTCGCCCGCCGCGGCCATCGCCTCGACGGACGCGGTCGCCGAGGGAGAGACGAGGAGGACGTCGGCGCCGGCCGTGAGGAGGGCCGGGAGCCTGCGCTGGGCGACCTGGCCGCCGCCGAGTACGACGACCTTGCGGCCCGCGAGGCGGAGTCCGGCGGGGTAGGCGGGGTGGGTGACCTCGGTGACGGCGGAGGGCATGGCGGAGCGGCTCCTTGGGGCGGGGGAAGGCGGTGCGGCGTCGCTCCGCGGGGGCCAGCTTAATGCGGGTGGGACCGGCGCCCGATGGGTGCGCCGGGGGTGGGCGGCGCGGGGGTGCCGCACCGCCCACCAGGGACTACTTCTCGGTGACGCCCGCCGAGTCGAAGGTCGCGACCTCGTGCATCGCGCGCGCCGCGCTCTGCACGAGGGGCAGGGCGAGGAGAGCCCCCGTGCCTTCGCCGAGGCGGAGGTCGAGGTCGACGAGGGGGCGCAGGCCGAGGCTGTTGAGCGCGGCGACGTGACCGGGTTCGGCGCTGCGGTGGCCCGCGATGCACGCGGCCAGGACCTCGGGGGCGATCGCGCGGGCGACGAGGGCCGCCGCTCCCGCGCTCACTCCGTCGAGGATGACCGGGGTGCGCAGCGAGGCGCCGCCGAGGAGGAGCCCCGCCATCGCCGCGTGCTCCAGGCCGCCGACCGCGGCGAGCACGCCGACGGGGTCGGCGGGGTCGGGGCGGTGCAGGTCGAGCGCGCGGCGGATGACGTCGACCTTGTGGGCGTGCATCTCGTCGTTGATGCCGGTGCCGCGCCCGGTGACCTCGGCCGGGTCGGTCCCTGTGAAGACGGAGATGAGCGCCGCGGAAGCGGTCGTGTTGGCGATGCCCATCTCGCCGGTCAGGAGGGCCTTGTTGCCCGCGGCGACGAGGTCCCTGGCGGTCTCGATGCCGACCTCGATCGCGGCGGTGACGTCCTCGCGGCTGAGCGCGGGGCCCACCGTCATGTCCGCCGTGCCCGCCCGTACCTTGCGCGGCAGCAGCCCGGGCGTGGGCGGCAGTTCGGCCGCGACGCCGACGTCCACGACGCACACCTCGGCGCCGACCTGCTTGGCGAAGGCGTTGCAGACCGCGCCGCCGCCGAGGAAGTTGGCGACCATCTGCGCGGTCACCTCCTGGGGCCACGCGGTGACGCCCTGGGCGTGCACGCCGTGGTCGCCCGCGAAGATCGCGACGGCCGCCGGTTCGGGGATGGGCGGCGGGGAGACCCGCGAGAGGCCGCTGAGCTGCGCGGAGATGATCTCCAGCATCCCGAGCGCCCCCGGCGGCTTCGTCATCCGCTTCTGCCGTTCCCACGCCTCGCCGAGCGCCTTCGCGTCCAGCGGGCGGATGCGCCGCACGGTCTCGGTGAGCAGATCGGCGGGTTCGGCGCCGGGGAGTACGCGGCGGCCGTACGTCTCCTCGTGCACGACCCAGGAGAGCGGGCGCCGCTTGGACCACCCGGCCTGCGTCAGCTCGGGCTCGTCGGGGAACTCGTCGACGTACCCGACGCACAGGTACGCCACGACCTCCAGGTGCTCGGGCAGGCCGAGCGCGCGGACCATCTCGCGCTCGTCGAAGAAGCTGACCCAGCCGACGCCGAGGCCCTCGGCGCGCGCGGCGAGCCACAGGTTCTCGACGGCGAGCGCGGAGGAGTACGGGGCCATCTGCGGCTGCGTGTGGCGGCCGAGGGTGTGCCTGCCGCCGCGTGTCGGGTCGGCGGTGACGACGATGTTGACGGGCGTGTCGAGGATCGCCTCGATCTTCAGCTCCCGGAACTGCTTCGCACGGCCCTTGGGGAGCGAGGCGGCGTACGCGTCGCGCTGCTTCTCGGCGAGTTCGTGCATCGCGCGCCGGGTGTCCTCGGAGCGGATGACGACGAAGTCCCAGGGCTGCGAGTGCCCGACGCTGGGCGCGGTGTGCGCGGCTTCCAGGACGCGGAGCAGCACGTCGTGCGGGATCGGGTCGGAGCGGAAGCCGTTGCGGATGTCGCGGCGCTCGCGCATGACGCGCAGCACGGCTTCGCGCTCGGCCTCGTCGTACCCGGGCGCGGGCGGCCCTGCGGGGGCCTCGGGCGCGACGGGGGCGGGGGCGGCCTCGTTCGTGGCAGTGGTCTCGGGCGCGGCCTCCACCTCGGGCGCGGCCTCCGCCTCGGGCGCGGGCTCGCGCGTCGTGGGCTCGGTGGCCTCGGGCTCGGGTGGCGTGGCGGCGCCGGACGGGCCCTGCTCGTCCTGGGCGACCTCGGGCACGTCCTCCGGGTCCTGCTCGCCCACGGTCCCGGCGGGGCTCGGCCAGTGCGCGGCCCCGACGGGCGTGCCGGGGAGGTGGGGCAGGGGGGCGGGCGGGGTCATGGCGTGGGCGGCGGGGGGCTCTTCGGCCGCGGGTTCCGCCGTGGTGGGCTCGGGAGCCACCGGCTGAGCGGTCTCCGCCGGGGCGGCGGGCCGCTCGGCGGAGGGCTCCTCGGCGAGGGGCCGCTCCGGTACGGGCTGCTGTGCGGCCGCGACGGACGGCTCGGCGGCGGACGGCTCGGCGGGCAGCTCAGCGGGCTCGGAGGTCTCGGCGGGCTCGGGCGTCTCCGGCGCGGGAGCCTCCTCGGCCGTGGCGGGAGCCGCCTGCTGCGCGGGAATCGCCACGGCCGGGCCGGGCACCTCGGCTCCGGCGGGCGCCGCCGAGGGCTCGGCGGCCGCTTCGGCAGGCACGGGCTCCGCGGCGACGGAGGCAACAGGGTCGGCAGGGGCGACGGGGTCGACAGCGCCCGCGGCGGCGACAGACTCGGCGGGCGCGACCGGCGCGGGTCCCGCCTCGGGCGTCCGCTCGGCGGCAGGTTCGGCCACGGGGGCGGGCTCCGGTTCGGCCAGCGGTTCCTGCTCGGCGGCCTGTTCGGGTACCGCGGCCGGCCCGGCCACGACGGCCGCCTCCGCCGAGGCGGCCTGATCCGCCACCGCCGCTTCGGCCTCGCGACCCGGCGCCGCTTCCCCGGCGGACTCCGGCCCGGCGGCCTGCCGTGCCTCCGCTTCGGCGGCGGACGGCGCGGCGGCCACCTCGGCGGGAGCGGCCTGCGACTCCACGGCGGGCGCGGTCCGCAGAGTCTCCTCGGCCTCCTCGGCCTCGGGCGAGGCGACGGCGACGGCGTCGGCCACGGGCTGCCACCCCGTCACATCCTGCGCGACCGCCGCCGGGGCGGGGGGCTGCGCGGGAACGGTCGTCCATCCCGTACCGCTGTGAGTCGTCGCGTACTCGGGGCGCGGGGCGGCGGGGCCCCGGTCGGCGAGCGTGCGGACCGGGCTGTTGCGCGGGTCGGGGAGCGCGGGGCCCATGTGAAGCGGACGGCGCTGGGGCGCCTGGGCGGGCGCGGCGGCGGCCCGGACGGCCGAGAGGTCGACGGCGCCGCTGTCACGGCCGTCGGTCTCGTGCGGCTCGGGCGCGTGCGGCTGCGCGGAGGCGTCCTCGAAGGCGGGAACGTCCACCGCCTGGTTCTCCGCCACCTGGTTCTCCACCACCTGGTTCTCCGCCGCCTGGCTCTCCGGCGCCTGGCTCTCCGCCACCGGGGCTTCCTCGGCCCGGGCTTCGGGAGCGGCCTCGGCGGCCGCGCCCCCGGTGGCCTGCGGCTGGGGGACGGCGAAGACCTCCGGCCCGGCGAACCCCTCGGTCCCGGCATATCCCTGGACGTGCTCCGGCGTCACCGCGAGGCCGTCCGGATTCGGCTGCTCCAGCGGGGCGACGGGCGCGGCGACCGGTACGGGCGACACCGGAGCCGGCTGCGGGAGCGGGGCCACGGGCACGGCCTGCGCGGCCGCCTGCGGTACGGCGCCGTCGGCGAGGGGCGCCGCGTAGCCGCCCACCGCCTCCGTGCCGGGCAGCCCGGCCCCGTAACTCCCCTGCGCGCTCCCCTCGGTGCCGGGCCCCTGGTAGGGCGCCTGCACCGGCTGGGCGAGTACGGGCTGTGCCTCGGTCCAGGCACCCTGCGCGCCCGGCATGAAGAGGAGGTCGTCGTCCTCGGCCGGAGCTGCGGCGTACCCCTGGTACGGGTACGGGCCCGGCTGTGCCGCAGCCTCCGGCTGCCCCTCGGCCGGGCCCTTGCCGGTGTCCGTCATGCGTACCCCTCGCCCACGTGTCAGCTGTTTCGCTTGTCTCCGGTCGTACCGGCTTCCCGTGCCTTCCGGGACCTGCCGCCGACGGCCGGGTCCTTCCGTCGCTCACCGGCAGGCCCTTCGGCCTCCCACGGGGAGCAACGAGCGCACGCGCCCTGCGGCACGATGCGGGCAGAACCCTGCCGTCCCGGGGCATTCTCCCGGTCCCGGCACGGTTGTGACGGCCACTTTCCGCCACAGTCGGCTGTGGACTGCGCCACGTCGGCGCGCGCCCGCCCCTCAGGGCCCCGGATCACGGGGCCGACCTGGGGTTTACGGGCCGGTTCGGGGTGCCGGGGGCAGCTCGGAAAGCTGTACGACGATCGGCCAGCCTACCCCGCTGGCTGTGGCCACTGGTTCACGGGGCGCGATCAGGACGGTGGGCGGAAAGGAGAAACACGACGGTACGTTCGGTTTCGGTCCACTCCCCCACATCGAGGGCGACCGACTGGAGCAGCGCGCACTCGACGGCGTAGCCGTGCTCGGCCAGGGTGCGGCCGAGCAGTTCGGCCTCGTCGCGGGTCCCGGCGTGGGTGACGATCGCGGCCGGGCGGCGGTCGGCGACGGCGGAGACGACCGGTTCGCCGCCGCCTCCGACCCGTACGACATCGGGTTCGGGCAGGTCTTCGAGTATGTGCGGGGCGCTGCCGTGCACGACCTGTACACGGGCGCCGAAGCGGCGGGCCGACGCGGTGGTGCGGGCGCAGGCGTCCGGGTCGGCGTCGACGGCGAGCACGGCGGCCCCGAAGCGGGCCGCCTCCGCGGCGAAGGCCCCGGTCCCCGAGCCGATGTCCCACACGAGGTCGCCGGTACGCGGGCCGAGACGGGCCAGCTGGGCGGCGCGCAGCTCGCGGGCCTCACCCTCCAGGGGCTCCCCCGTCCCGTACTCGCGCGCGGGAAGCGCCCAGCCGCGCACGGGACCGCCGGGGTCGCGACCCGCGATCCAGCCGTTGTCGGTGCCGCCCGCGGCGGCGTTGCCGCCGATGACGATGACGACGTTGGGATCGCGCCAGGCGTGGTCGGCCGCGCGGTCCGATGTCACGACGGTGATGCGTTCGCGCGCGGTGCCGAGTTCCTCGCAGATCACGAAGGTGCGGTGCACGCCTTCGAGGAGCAGGCCGAGTTCGGCGGGGCCCGCGCCCGGCGAGGTGAGGACGGCGACCTTGGGGTGGGCGCGGCAGACGTTGACGGCGCGGCGCAGGGTGCGCGGGTGGGCGACGACGACCTGGGCGTCCTCCCAGGGCATCCCGGCGCGCGCGAAGGCCGAGGCGACGGCGGAGACCGCGGGCACGACCTCGACCTCCAGTCCGTGCTCGCCGGCGCGCAGGGCGCGGACGACGCCGAAGAAGCCGGGGTCGCCGTCGGCGAGCACGACGGCGCTGCCCCGGTGGAGGGCGATGCGGCGGGCCGCGAGGTGGACGCTGCCGAGCCTGATGCGCTCGGCGTCCCGCGGTACTTCGGGGAGGGCGAGGTGGTGGGCGGCCCCGGCCACGAGCGTCGCGGCGCCGAGCGCGGAGCGGGCCGCCTCGGTCAGCGGCGAGCCGTCCCAGCCGATCACCGTGACCCGGTCGGCCATCTTCGTGAGTCTCCTGTGGGTGTGGGCTGAGCGGGGGCCCGGTGAGGGTGCGGGGCCGTACGGGCAGGGGTGAGCGTACCGGTCGCCCCGTGGCCTCGCACGCGTGTCCGGGTGGGGGCCGTGCGCGCGGTGCCCGCGCGCCGGGACGGGCGCGTCCCCCTCAGGCCCATTCCCGCGCCGGACCGGTGCGCCCGCCGGGCGCGTACGCCCCTCCTGCCGCCGTCAGTTCCAGTCCGCGTAGGCGCGGACCGGGCCGTGCCCGGAGCGCGTCTCCTCGTGGACGGCGGGGGCGTCGAGGTCCTCGTCGAGGTCCTCGGGGAGCAGGCTCCAGACGATGAGGTCGGTGCGGCTGGGGCGCAGGACACCCGTGGCGTCGCGGTGCCTGGCTATCCAGGCGCCGCGCAGCACGCCCTCGCTGACGCAGCCGATGCGCTGCGCGACCTGCTGCGCGGCCGTGTTGTCGGCCGCGGTGCGCAGTTCGACGCGGGCGAAGCGCTGGCCGGTGAAGAGCCACTGCGCCATCGCGAGCGCCGCCTCGGCCGCGTAGCCCTCGCCGCGCGCCCAGGAGGCGGTGACGCAGGAGAGTTCGGTGGCCCGCAGGTCCCAGTCGGTGCGGCTGAGCCGGACGAGGCCGACGAGGCGCTGGGTGAGGAACTCGGTGACGGCGAGGACGAGTCCGTCACCGCCGAGCCGCGCGCCGGGGGCCTGATGGGCGATCCAGTCGCGGGCGTGGGCGGGCGTGAGGGGGTGCGGGAGCGTGGTCCAGGCGGCCACGGGATCGTCGTTCATCATGTCGGCGCAGGCGGCGGCGTCGTCGGCTTCGAAGGGGCGCAGGACCAGCCGCTCGGTACTGAGGGAGACATCGGGGAAGAGGGAAGTCATGCGCCGCTCCGTGATGGTCGGGCCTGGTCGGTGTCTTCGGCGGCCCGCGGGGCCGCTGTGCCGGGTGGTCCAGCATGCAGCATGGGGCCAGGGGGGCGCACCACCGGGGCACGCGAAGGCCCCGGCCCCGCCCGCAACGGGGTCGGGGGCCGGGGCCGTCGGGCGCGTACGGCTGTGTGCCGTGCTCAGAAGGCCGGGATGACCGAGCCCTCGTACTTGTCCTCGATGAACTTCTTCACCTCGGGCGAGTGGAGGAGCTTGGCGAGCTTCTTCACGCGCGGGTCGCTCTCCTTGCCGTCCTTGACGACGAGGAGGTTCGCGTACGGGTTGTCCTTCGCCTTCTCCAGGACGAGCGCGTCCTTCGCGGGCTTGAGGCCCGTCTCGACGGCGTAGTTGCCATTGATGACGGCGGCGTCGACGTCGTCGAGGGAGCGCGGGACCTGCGCGGCCTCCAGCTCCTTGAAGGAGATGTTCTTCGGGTTCTTCGCGATGTCCGAGGGGGTCGCGTCGTCGCCCGCGCCGGACTTGAGCGTGATGAGCCCGTTGCCTTCGAGGAGCTTGAGCGCGCGGGCCTCGTTGGTGGCGTCGTTGGGGAGCGCGACGGTCGCGCCCTTCTTCAGCTCGTCGAGGCTCTTGACCTTGTGCGAGTAGGCGCCGAGGGGCTCCAGGTGCACGGCGGTCACGGGGACGAGGTCGGTGCCGTTCTTCTTGTTGAAGTCGTCGAGGTACGGCTTGTGCTGGAAGAAGTTGGCGTCGACGGAGCCGTCCTGCGTCGCGGTGTTGGGGGTCACGTAGTCGGTGACCTCCTTGACCTTGAGCTTGAGCCCTTCCTTCGCGGCCAGGTGGTCCTGGACGTACTTCAGGATGTCGGCGTGCGGGGTCGGGGACGCGGCGACGACGAGCGCCTTGTCGCTGTCGCCCGAGCCGCTCTTGGCGGAGTCGTCGTCGGAGCCGCAGGCGGCGAGCCCGAGGCCGAGTGCCCCGGCGACGGCGACGGCGGTGGCGACGCGGGTGGTACGGC
This sequence comes from Streptomyces sp. P6-2-1, assembly GCF_050613165.1. Taxonomy (NCBI): domain Bacteria; kingdom Bacillati; phylum Actinomycetota; class Actinomycetes; order Kitasatosporales; family Streptomycetaceae; genus Streptomyces; species Streptomyces sp. P6-2-1. Next base: position 831,864 of record NZ_CP192513.1, read on the forward strand.
GGGTGGCGGTGCGGGTGCTGATGCCGCGGGTGTGGTTACGCACGAAAAGTGCCTTTCTCGGTGGTGCCGCTCCCCGCGGACGCGGGGAGGTGGTGCGGTGGTGGTCCGTGGGCCGGGGAGGGCGGGCGTCGCGAAGGTCCCGGGGTGCGCCCGGGCGGCGGTCGGCGGTTGCCCTCAGGCGGCGTCGGCGGTGTCCCGTACCTCTGCCGCCTTCGCGGGGGTACGGGGCCGCAGGAAGCGGAGCGCGGGTACGGGTCCGGAGCGGCCGCCCCTGTCGTGGAGCGCGCGGGCCGCGAAGTCGCCGAGGAACTGGATGACGGAGATGACGACGGCGAGGATCGCGACGGTCACCCACATCAGCCCGGTCTCGAAGCGCTGGAAGCCCTCGCGGATCGCGATGTCACCGAGGCCGCCCGCGCCGACCGTGCCCGCCATCGCGGAGTAGCCGATGAGCGTGACGATCGTGGTGGTGGCGCTGGAGACGAGCGAGGGCAGCGACTCGGGTACGAGGACCTTGCGGACGACGGCCCACGTCGTGCCGCCCATCGACTGCACGGCCTCGACGAGCCCGTGGTCGACCTCGCGCACCGCCGTCTCGACGAGGCGCGCGTAGAAGGGGATGGCGCCGATCGCGAGGGGCACGATCGCGGCCTCGCGGCCGATCGTGGTCCCTGTGAGCCAGCGCGTGAAGCCCATGAGGGCGACCATGAGGATGATGAAGGGCATCGAGCGGGCGATGTTGACGAGCTGCCCGAGCACCTTGGAGAGCACGGCGTTCTGGAGCAGCCCGCCGCGGGCGGTGAGCACGAGCAGGACGCCGATGGGCAGCCCGAGCGCGACGGCGATGAGCGTCGACCAGCCGACCATGTACAGGGTGTCCCAGCTCGCCTGGCTCAGCAGCGGCCGCATCTCGGACCAGCTCATCGGGCCGCCTCCTGCTTCTCGATCGTCGTGAAGGACCCGGCCTCGTGGTGCACGGGCTCGACCTGGAGCCCCTGCTCGCGCAGGAAGCCGATGGGCACGACGTTCTCCTCGTACCGCCCCGGCAGTTCGATGCGCATCCGGCCGACCTGGCGACCGGCGACGGTGTCCATCGCGGCGCCGAGGATCGAGATGTCGATGTTGTACGTACGGGAGAGCTGCGAGATCACCGGGCGGCTCGCCGAGTCGCCGTGGAACGTGACGTCGATGACGGTGCGCGCGGGGCCGCCGCGCTCGCCGCTCAGGGGGAAGAGCGCGGCGGCGAGCGCGGAGTGCGGCGTGGCGAGGAGTTCGTCGAGCGTCCCGGACTCGGTGATGCGGCCCTTCTCCATGAGCGCGGCCGAGTCGCAGACGGTCTTGACGACGTCCATCTCGTGCGTGATGAGGAGGACGGTGAGACCGAGTTCGCGGTTGAGGGAGCGCAGCAGCTCAAGGACCGAGCGGGTCGTCTCGGGGTCGAGCGCGCTGGTCGCCTCGTCCGAGAGGAGGACCTTGGGGTCGCCCGCGAGGGCGCGGGCGATACCGACGCGCTGCTTCTGGCCGCCGGAGAGCTGGGCCGGATAGGCGTTCGCCTTGTCGCCGAGGCCGACGCGTTCGAGCAGTTCGCCCGCCTTCGTGGCCCTGGCGCGGCGGCTGTGCCCCAGTATTTCGAGCGGCAGTTCGACGTTGTCCCGCACCGTGCGCGAGGAGAGCAGGTTGAAGTGCTGGAAGACCATGCCGATGCGGCTGCGCGCGGCGCGCAGTTCGCGGCTCGCCCGGCTGCCGCGGCCCTGGAGCGCGGTGAGGTCCTGGCCGTCGACGAGGACGGTGCCCGACGTGGGGCGCTCCAGCATGTTGACGCAGCGGATGAGGGAGGACTTCCCGGCGCCGCTCTGGCCGATGACGCCGAAGACCTCCCCCTCGCGTACGTGCAGATCGACGCCGTCGAGCGCGGTGAGGTCACGGCCGCCCGACCGGTAGACCTTGGTGAGGTCCTGGGTGGTGATCACGGGGGTGTCCCTGGGATGTCGAGTGCGCGGCGGTGTTCACCGGCACGGGTAGTGCCGTGCGCGGGGCACGGTGCTGAGGGGGGCGGGACCTGTCGCCGCTTCCGGGTCCGGGCAGGCCGGGGCCGTGGGGCGGCAGGGGTTCAGGTCCGGGGCAGGCGCGGCACGTACCCGCTCAGGGGGTACGGCTTCGCGGTGCTGCCGGTCTCGCTTCGGGGCGCGAGGCGGGGACCCTCAGAAGGCACACATTCGACACATACGGCGAGCACCGGGCGTCTGGTTCGCCTCGGTCGCTGGGATGCGTGCGCTCGTCGTGGTCATGAAGCCAGTTAACCAGACGCGTGGCGGTGCCCCCTCCGCCGGTCCGTATCGCGGACACCTACTGCCCAGTACCCGGACGGGGGGACGCGCCTCAGTCCTCGGTCACGATCTCCAGGAAATCGCCGTTGACCTGCACGGACACCGCCGACAGGTCCGGCACGACGGCGTCGGCGGTCAGCTCGACGCGCGGATACGTTGTGGTCAAGGCCACGGTCCGCATCCCGGCCGCCTGGGCGGAGCGCAGGCCGACAGGGGCGTCCTCGAAGACGACGCAGTCCTCGGGCGCGAAGCCGAGCTTCGCCGCGCCGAGCAGGTAGGGCTCGGGGTCCGGCTTGCCGCGCGTGATGTCGTCGGCGGCGACGAGGGTACGGGGATGCAGGCCGAGGCCCGCGAGACGGGCGCGGGCGAGCCTGCGGCTCGCCGAGGTGACGACGGCCCAGCGCCCGGCGGGGAGCCCGGAGAGCAGGTCGGCGGTGCCTGGCAGCGCCTCGGTGCCCTCGGCGTCGGCGACCTCCAGGTCCTCGATCCGCCGGGTCGCCTCGGCCACCTTCTCCGGGGGCAGGAGGTCGGCGACGATCTCGGCGGACGGGCGCCCGTGCAGCTCGATCCGCGCGAAGTCGGCCTCGGTGACCCCGTACTCGACGGCCCACTGGGTCCAGCAGCGGCGCACGGAGCGGAGCGAGGACATGAGGGTGCCGTCGTTGTCGAAGAGGAGGGCGCGGGCCTGGAGCTTCATGACGGCGAGCCTAGTCGCGGGGGACGGCGGCGGCGCGGGGTGGGGGCGGCGGGCGATGGGGACGCGGGCAATGGGGGCGCGGGCGACGGGGTGGCAGGGGGTGCGCGGGGCGCGTACGGCGCGGGGAGGCGTGCGGCGCGGGGCGCGTGCGGCGCGGGGAGGCGCGGGGCGGCGGTCCGGTGGCGCGGAGCCGGTCCGCGCGGCCGCCGTGCCAGGGGCGGGCCGCTTTTCGGGCGGAATGGGGGCCGTAATAGGGTCTGCCGCATGTTCGATGCCCTGACGATCGCGACCGCCGTCGCCGCGCTCGCGCTCGCCGCCTGGTGCGGGCACGCCTTCGCCAAGGACCAGCCGACGAAGGACTGGCACTTCATCGGGGTGGCGCTCGTCTCGCTGCTCGCACTCGTGCAGCTCGTCATCGGCATCGTCCAGCTCGCGCGCGGCGAGAACCCGGACCAGGGCACGGTGATCTTCGTGGCCTACCTCGTGGGGGCCGCGCTGTGCGTCCCGCTCGCCGGGTTCATGTCGCTCACCGAGCGCAGCAAGTGGGGCTCGATGACGGTTCTGGCCGGCGGCGTCGTCCTCGCGGTTCTCGAAGTCCGGCTCTACGACATCTGGGGTGGCTGAGCGATGGAGCGCGAAACGGTGCGGGAGCCGAGGACGGCGGGACGGACCAGGCTCATCAGCGGTCCTGGCATCCTGCTCCTGTGGGTGTACGGGGTCATGGTGGTCGGCGCCCTCTCGCGCTCGGTCTACCAGCTGAGCACCGAGTTCGACCGGGCGCCGCTCGCCTACGTGCTGTCGGCCGTCGCGGGGGTCGTCTACTGCTTCATCACGTGGAGCCTCGTACGGGGCGGTGAGGGCGCGCGCACGGCGGCGCGGATCTGCTGCGCGATCGAGCTGCTCGGCGTACTCGTCGTGGGCACCTGGACACTCGTCGACAGCGACTCCTTCCCCGACGCGACGGTGTGGTCCGACTACGGCATGGGCTACCTCTTCATCCCGGTGATCCTTCCCGTGAGCGCCCTGCTGTGGCTGCGGCGCTCGCGCGTGGAGGCGCTCGACGCGAAGACGGCGGCGCGGACGGCCTGAGCACCAGGCCCGAGCCCGCGCCCGGCGGTTCATTCGCTTTATCGGCTGGCCCGGTGCGGGACAGCGACCCTAGGCTCGACGTGTTCCACCACTTCGGCCAGGCACAAAGGGTGAGTTGATGACGGCGCAGGAGAGCGCGGCCACCGGGCCGCGCGCGGACGAGCGGTCGCACGAGGCGACCCGTATCCCCGTCATCTCCCCCTTGAGGACATTCACCCGTGGATTCCCTGGATCTTCCCCGTAGTTTCACCATCCGCGAGAGCGGACACCGCATCCACAACCCCTTCACCGAGGACCAGCTCGCGCAGCTCGGCCGGGCCATCGGGCTGCGGCCCGGTATGCGGGTGCTCGATCTCGCCTGCGGTTCGGGCGAGATGCTCAGCACCTGGTCCCTGGCGCACGGCATCGGCGGCACGGGCGTGGACATCTCCACCGTCTTCCTGGCCGCCGCGCACGCTCGCGCGGGCGAACTCGGTGTCGCCGAGCAGGTCCGCTTCGTGCACGCCGACGCCTCCGGCTACGTCGCCGAGGAGCCCGTCGACGTCGCGGCCTGCCTCGGCGCGACCTGGATCGGTGACGGCGTGCCGGGCACGCTCGACCTGCTCCGCCGCTCGCTCAGGCCCGGTGGCCTCCTCCTCGTCGGGGAGCCCTACTGGACGGAGCTGCCGCCCGACGAGGAGACCGCGCGGGCGTGCGACGCGCCCACGCGGGACAGGTACCTGCCGCTCGACGGGCTCCTGGAGTCCTTCGGGCCGCTCGGGTACGACGTCGTCGAGATGGTCCTCGCCGAGCGGGCGGGCTGGGACCGGTACGCCGGGGCGCAGTGGCTCACGACGCGGCGCTGGCTCGACGCGCACCCGGAGGACCCGATGGCACCGGGGATGCGTGCCGAGCTGGAGACGGCTCCGGTGCGGCATGTGCGGTACCAGCGCCGGTATCTGGGCTGGGGCGTGTTCGCACTGATGGCGCGCTGACACCGTCAGTGCCGACACCGGCAGCGCTGACACCGGCAGCGCTGACACCGTCAGTGCTGGCGCCAGAGGCACTGGCGGCGGCCTCGGGATGATCACGCGGGGCGGGTCGCGACGAGCGGCCCGCCCCGTTCCTCATACCCCGGCGGGGTGCCGTCCCGCGACCGTCTCCTTGGTCAGCGTCACCATGCTGAGGCGCTCGCTGACCTGCTCGGTGCCGATGGGCGCGTACCCGTACTTGCGGTACAGGCGCACGTTGCTGCGGTGGCCGGTGAAGAGCTGGAAGCGGTGCGCGCGGCCCTCGGCGCGCACCGCGTTCTCCACGGCGAGCAGCAGCCGGCCGCCGAGCCCGTGCCGCTGCATCCGCGGGTGCACGACGAGCTTGCCGATGTGCGCGATCCCACCCTCGTCGACCGCGCCCCTTACCGAGCCCACGACCTCGTCGCCGAGGCGCGCGACGAGCACGTGTCCCGAGCGCAGTTCCTCGCGCAGGCTCTCCAGGCTCTGGGTCAGGGGCTCGATGCCCCAGTCCCCGTAGCGCTCCGCCTCGCTCTGGAAGCAGAGGTACTGGAGCTTCAGGATCTTCTCGGCGTCCTCTTCGGCCGCCGCAGAGATGGTCACGCTCGCGCCCATGTGTGCACGCCTCCCGCTCACCTGTTCACCGGTGTGTCTCCCGCAGGATTCCCCATCCCGCACCCCGCGCGAAACCTTGGGGGCGGCTTCGGGGACCGGAACGGGCCTGCGCTCCGGCCGGTCCGAGCAGTCTTCCCAAGCAGTTCAGGCAGTGTGAGCGCCTCGGTCCGAGGCTTCCCTGTGAGATTCCCAACTCCGCCGCGATCTCCCGGTAGGTGAGATCGCGGGACGACAGGAGTGCCCGGACGAGGACGCGGCAGCGGGCGGGGAGGCGGCCCACCGCCTCGCGCACCGTGCGCAGCAACTCGGCGTCGATGTGCTGCTGCTCGGGCCCCGGGCGCGGGTCGGCGGGCTCGGGAGCCCGCGGGTGTTCCCGTACGGCTCCGGTCTCGTCCCGTACGGCTCGTACCGCGCGCGCCTCGGCCCGTACCGCCGTCCGCAGCCAGGCGGCGGGGTCGGCGGGCGGCGGGGCGCCGCGCAGGCGCTCCAGGAGCCGGACCCACAGCGACTGTTCGAGGTCGGCCTGGTCGAGCCCGTGCGCGAGTGCCTCGGCGCGGGCCGCGGCGCGGACGAGGGGGTGCCAGTGGTCGTACGGGGGCGGTGTGGTCGTCATGCCTGGCGGGACCGCGTGCGCGCGCGGAAGGTTCCGCGAGCGGCGGCGGCTCACCCGGAGGAATGCCGCCGCGCTCCAGTGCTGACGCTCCAAGGGGGTGTCCCGCGATGTCCCGCGATATCCCGCGGGGGGGGGCGGGACACCCCCGGCGGTCAGCGGTGCTTCTTGGCGAGGTAGCTCTCGCGCGCGAGGAGCGCCGTGTCGCCGTTGTCCGAGAAGAGGCCGTCGATCCCGGTCGCGTAGTACGCCTCGAAGAACCGGAAGGCGTCCCCGTACGCGTTCGGGTCCGTGCCGATGCGGTAGTCCACCGGAAGGAAGGTGTTCTCGTTGCGGACGGTGTACGGGTGCAGCCGCAGCCCCTTCGCGTGGGCGTCACGGACGAGGCGCGTGGGCGTGCCGAGGGTGCCGTCCGCCTTGCGCGGGATGACGAGGCTCAGGTCGGGGCCGATGCCCTCGGCGAAGGACGCGATCCACCGCAGGCCCGCCGGGGTGACGAGGTCGTCGGTCGTGCGCGGGTCACCGGTGGCCTCGAAGTCGTACGGCTTGGTGCCCGCCGTCGAGAGCAGCACGATGCCCGGCGTGCGCACGAGCTTCTTGAGGCGCTGGATGCTCGTCGGCTCGAAGGACTGGAGAATGAGCGCCGAGGAGTCGCGGCTGTCGCGCCCGTACTTGCGCAGGAGGCGCGCGAGGCGCTCTTCGAGGCCGAGCCCGATACCGCGGAAGTAGGTGGGGTGCTTCGTCTCGACGTACAGCCAGATCTTCCGGCCGCGCGCCCGGCCCTCGCGCTCGGCCCACTGGAGGACCTCCTCGAAGGTCGGCACCTCCCAGCGGCCGTTGTAGAGGGTGTTGTGCTGGCGGTTTTCGGGGATGCGCTCGACCGCGCGGAGGGTCTTCAGCTCGGCGAGCGTGAAGTCCTCGGTGAACCAGCCGGTGAGCTTCGCGCCGTCCACGGTCTTGGTGGTCCTGCGCGCGGCGAACTCGGGGTGCTGGGCGACGTCGGTGGTCTGCGTGATGTCGTTCTCGTGCCGGCACACGAGGTGGCCGTCCTTCGTGGGGACGAGGTCCTGCTCGATGATGTGCACGCCCATGTCGAGCGCGAGCTGGTAGGAGCCGAAGGTGTGCTCGGGGCGGTAGCCGGAGGTGCCGCGGTGGCCGATGACCGTCACCTCGGGCAGGTCGCGCAGCGCACCGCCGCCGCGCGCCTTGCCCTCGCTCGCGGCCGCCACGCCCGGCAGTCCCACGACCGCCGCGCCCGCGCCCGCCACGGCGGCGCCGAGCAGGGCGCGGCGTGCGGTGCCCGTGCGGGGAGCGGGCTCCTTGGGTGCCTGGTCCGTCATGAGGGGTCCTCCTGCGCTCGTGGACGTGCGGGTACGGGGACGGGGGCCCGCCGTCACGAGGGGTCCGTCCCGTGACGGGCCGGGCGCCCGGTGAAGCGGTGCCGATGCTAGGCGCGGGGCCTCGCGCAGGGGGAGAACCCGTGCCGAACAGCGGGTGAAAACCGGCCCCGCGGACCGGCGCCCCGATCACGCACGGAATCACGCACGGACCGGGCACGGGATCGCGCACGAACCGGGCACGGAATCGCCCACGACTCGCGCACGAACCGGGCACGGACCCGGCACGGAATCGCGCACGAACCGGGCACGGGATCGCGTACGGATCAACTCCGCGTATCGCTACGGTGAACCCCGGTGTGCGCCGCCCGGCGACGCGCGAGTATCGTCCTCACCTGCGGGCCCCGCGGGTCCGCTTGTCGTCCCTGACTGCTCCGGAGGGTCAGTTGTCCCGCTTCGCGTTCCTGAAGGCCGTCCTGGGTCCTGTCATGCGGCTGTGGTTCCGGCCGCAGGTCGAGGGCATGGAGCGCATCCCCGGCGACGGCCCGGTGATCCTGGCCGGGAATCATCTGACGTTCATCGACTCGCTGATCCTTCCCGTCGTCTGCGACCGGCAGGTGATGTTCATCGGCAAGGACGAGTACGTCACGGGCAAGGGCATCAAGGGCCGTGTCATGGCGTGGTTCTTCACGGGCGTCGGGATGATCCCGGTGGACCGCGACGGCGCCAACGGCGGGGTGGCCGCGCTCATGACGGGGCGTCGCGTCCTGGAGGAGGGCCGGATCTTCGGCATCTACCCGGAGGGCACCCGCTCCCCCGACGGGCGCCTGTACCGGGGCCGCACCGGCATCGCGCGCCTGACCCTCATGACGGGCGCTCCCGTCGTCCCCTTCGCGATGATCGGCACCGACAAGCTCCAGCCGGGCGGCAAGGGCCTGCCCCGCCCGGGCAAGGTCACGGTCCGCTTCGGCGAGCCGATGGAGTTCTCGCGCTACGAGGGCATGGACCGCGACCGCTACGTGCTCCGCGCGGTGACGGACTCGGTCATGACCGAGGTCATGCGGCTCTCCGGCCAGGAGTACGTGGACATGTACGCGACCAAGGCGAAGGCGGCCTGAGGCCCACGCCCCGCGCGATCCGCTGCCTTACCGTACGGCCCCGGACCCCGCTCCGGCCGCGGCGCTCCCGGGCCGCCGCCTTTCCGCCTCGCGTCCCCCGGCGCGCCTCGTCAACGCCGCAGGCGCCACGTCACCCCGCTGACCCCTGCCGCACCGGGACCCGGCCTCCCGCCCCCGCCGGTGCCCCGGCCCCCCGTATCGCCGCCTCCTCCCCCTCGTCGTCCGCCACGTCGAGTCGCTGGCCCTTGAGGAGGAACCAGGCCGCGACGGCCGTGCCGAGCAGGACGACCGCGCCACCGACCGCCGCGTAGTGCAGTCCCGTCACGAAGGAGTCGCTCGCGGCGTCGAACATGCGGGCCGCGAGCGGCGCGGGGAGCCTGTGGGCGGCTTCGGCCGCGCCGCCCAGCGATTCGTGGGCCGCGTGGGCGACGGGCCCAGGGACGCCCGGCGGCGTGGCGAAGCCCCGGTAGACCCCGTTGACCACGGAGCCGAGCAACGCGATGCCGAGGGCCGTGCCGAGTTCGTAGGCGGTCTCCGAGACGGCCGAAGCGGACCCCGCCTTCTCCTTCGGCACGGCGGAGAGGATCACGTCGGCGGTGACGGTGAAGGAGAAACCGGCGCCGAGGCCGACGACGAGCAGCACCCCGCCGAGCAGCGGATACCCGGTGTGCTCGCCGATGAGGACGACGGCGGCGAGCGCGATCCCGATCGCCGCGAGCCCGCCCGAGACGACGGCCCGCACCGAGAAGCGGCGCGCGACGATTCCCGCGACGAGCCCCGCGCCCACCGCACCGGCCGCGGACGGCAGTTCGGCGAGGCCGGCCGCCAACGGGGTCCGGCCCTGGACGAGTTGCAGGAACTGCGAGAGGAAGAAGACCAGCCCGGAGAGACCGAGCACCGTGAGCAGGTCGGCGACGACCGCGGCGCTGAAACCCCGGTTGCGGAAGAGGCGCATGTTCAGCAGCGGCTTGGGCAGCGTGAGCTGACGCTGTACGAACCACACGAGGAGCAGCAGCCCGCCGAGTCCCGCGCCGAGCGTGAGCCCCGTGATCTCGCCCGCCGCCAGCTCCTTCACGGCGTACACGAGGCCGAACATCCCGGCGAGCGAGAGCGCGACGCTCGGCAGGTCCCAGGGCCCCGGGGCCGGGTCCTTCGACTCGGGCAGGAGCTTGGCGCCGACGAGGACGAGGAGCGCCATGACGGGCAGGTTGATGAGGAAGACCGAGCCCCACCAGAAGTGTTCGAGCAGGAAGCCCCCGACGATCGGGCCGAGCGCCATCCCCGCCGAGGAGGCCGCGCCCCAGGCGCCGATCGCGAAACTGCGCTCGCGCGGGTCGGGGAAGATGTTGCGGATCAGTGCCAGCGTGGACGGCATGAGGGTCGCCCCCGCGACGCCGAGCAGGGCGCGCGCGAGGATGAGGATCTCGGGCGTGCCCGCGTAGGCGTTGAGGACCGAGACCCCGCCGAAGGCGACCGCGCCGAGGAGCAGCAGGCGCTTGCGGCCGATGCGGTCGCCGAGTCCGCCCATCGAGACGAGCAGTCCGGCGATGACGAAGGAGTAGACGTCGCCGATCCACAGGAGCTGGGTGCCCGAGGGGCGCAGGTCCTCGCTGATGTACGGGGTCGCGAGGCCGAGCACGGTCGCGTCGACCGCGATGAGCAGCACCGCGAGGACGAGGACGCCGAGAGCGAGCCAGCGCGCGAGGGGCCGCTGGGGGGCGGCGGGGGGCGTGGTCATGGTCACGGGGTCCTCCTCAGCACCCCGCCGAGCAGCAGCTCGGTCACGTTGCGCGGGAAGTCCTGGGCGGCGACGCGACCGTCGACGACGCACCAGCCGCAGGACCCGATGAGCGCGTAGAGCGCCTCGGTGAGCCACGTGGGGCTCAGGTCGATACGGAACTCACCGGTGCGCTGGCCGCGTGCGAACAGCGCCGTGAAGCGGCCGTCGAGCCTGGCCCAGCCCTCGTCGATCTCCTCGCCCTCGAAGAGCTGCGCCTCGGTGATGAGGAAGGAGAGCAGCGGGGCGGGGCCCTGCAGACCGGCGACGAGCCTGCGCAGCGCGTCGACGGCGGGGCCCTCGTCGGTCCGCGCCTCGGCGACAGCCGCCTCGCACTCGCGGATGCCCAGCTCCTCCAGGGCCCGTACGAGGGCTTCGCGCCCGGCGAAGAGCCGGTGCAGAGTGGCCCGGCTGATCCCGGCGGCGCGCGCCACCTCGTCCATCGTGGCGCCGGAGCGGCGCACGAGGAGCGTGGCGGCGGAGCGCAGCACCTGCTCACGGTCGACAGTCATGCGGCCGATGCTAGCAAAATGAGACATCAACGTCTCATAAGCATCGTCAACGTCTCACTCGAACCGGTGACGTCTTGCGATGCGGACACGCGTCCGCAGTGCGGAAGCCGTTCGCCCGGGCGTTCCGGCCACAATGAACACCACAGACCCCAGGGACGCCCCATGAAACCGCTCCTCTTCCTCGACGTCGACGGCCCCCTCAACCCCTTCGCGGCAGGCCGCCGTCGCCGCCTGCCCGGCTATCGCAGCCGCACGGTCCGCCCGGCGGGCTGGACCTGGACCGAGCCCCTGGTGCTGCGCCTCAACCCGGCGCACGGGGAGCGGCTGCGCGCCCTCGCCGGGCGGTACGAGCTGGTGTGGGCCTCGACGTGGGAGGCCGAGGCGAACACGTACATCGCCCCCGAGCTGGGACTGCCCGCGCTCCCGTACGTGCGCTGGCCGACGCGGACGGCGGGTCCTGACGGCACCTTCTGGAAGCTGCGCGAGGTGCTGGCCCGGGCGGCGGGCCGCCCCTTCGCCTGGGTCGACGACGAACTCGGGCCGCGTGACCGCGCATGGGTCGACGCCCACTACCCGGCCCGGGCGGCGCTCCTGCGCATCGACCCGGCCCGCGGGCTCACCGAGGAGGATTTCCTCGCCCTGGAGGAGTGGGCGGAGAGCCTGTGACCCCGGCAGGGCCGCCGGGGTCAGGCCGCCCGGCCACCGCGGCGCCTCACTCCCACGGCAGCCCCGCCCGCGTCCGCCAGTAGTCCCCCGCGTCCTCCGTCAGCGCGTCGAGCCGTTCGAGCCGCTCCTCGTCGAGCGGGAGCGCGAGCGCGCGCAGGTTGGTGTCGAGCTGACCGACCGTCGCGGCGCCGGACAGGGCGACGTCGACCCAGGGGGCGCGCAGGACGAAGGCGAGGGCGACGGCGTCCGGGCTCGTGGACAGCTCGTCGGCGATCCGGCGCACGGCGGGCGGGGCCGCCTCGCCCGCGAGGCGGCCGTTGGCGAGCGCCTCCTTGATCAGGACGGAACGCCCGGCACGGTGCGCGGCGGCGAGCGCGGGGCCCGCACTGTGCTCGTAGACGTTGTAGGTGGCCTGGATCGTACGGAAGAGGGGCTGCCCCGCGACCTCGACGGCGAGGGCCTCGTGGATCGCCGTGGCCTGGTCGGGGCCGCTCACCGAGCAGCCGATCGTGACGCCGTCGGCGGCGAGCGCGGCGAGGCGTTCGTGCAGGGCGCGGTCGGTGAGCGCGGGGCTCTCGGGGGTGAGGGAGTGGATCTGGTAGAGGTCCAGGCGAGCGCCGAGAAGCTGCCGGGACTCGGCGACCTGGCGCTCGTACGTCGCGAGCGAGTGGTCCTTGACCTCGTGCGAGGTGGCGTGGGTGCGCCAGCCCGCCGTGTACGTGTAGCCCCACTTGCTGCCGACGACGAGGTCGGTGGCCTGCGGGTGCGCGGCGAGCCACCCGGCGAGGAACTCCTCGGCGCGCCCGTAGGAGCGGGCGGTGTCCACGTACCGCACGCCTTGCTCGTACGCGGCGTCGAGCAGGTCGTGGGCGCGGGCGCGCATGTCGTCGACGCTCCGCCCGGGCGGCAGGTCGCGTTCCCTGCCGAGGTTGAGGTAGCCGGGGCGGCCCACGGCGGCGAGACCGAGACCGATCCGGGAAACGGGCGTGGACGCCGCGGCGAGACGGGCGAACGGCATGGGGGCTCCTTCGCGGGGGTACGGGGGCGGGGGCGCCGACCCGGGTGGTGTGCCCGGGCCGGCACCCCCGCCAACGTAACGCCGCAGGCGGGCCGGTCCGCACCGACCCGGCGGACCCGCCACGCACCCGGCGCGAAGGGACAGGCCCCGCGAACGGTACGAAGGGACCGCCCCCGCGAACGGTGTCGGGCCCCTTCGCCGTCGCGTACGGCCGCCCCTGCCGGCCCGGCCTCAGACCAGTGGCTGCTTGGCCTCCGCCCACGCGTGCTGCGCGGCCAGGTCCTCCTTGACCTCGGCGAGCTGGAGGGCGACTGCCGAGGGGGCCGTGCCGCCGCGTCCGTCGCGGGCCGCGAGGGCCCCGGGGACGTTGAGCACCTCGCGGACCTCGGGGGTCAGGTGCGGGGAGATCTTCGCGAACTGCTCGTCGCTCAGCTCGTCCAGCTCGATGCCGTGCGCCTCGCACTCCTTGACGCACGCACCCGCGACCTCGTGCGCGACGCGGAAGGGCACGCCGCGCTTGACGAGCCACTCGGCGATGTCCGTCGCGAGCGAGAAACCGGCCGGAGCCAGCTCCTCCAGGCGCTCGCGGTGCACGGTGAGCGTCGCGATCATGCCCGTGAAGGCGGGGAGAAGCACCTCCAGCTGGTCGCAGGAGTCGAAGACCGGCTCCTTGTCCTCCTGGAGGTCGCGGTTGTACGCGAGCGGGAGCGCCTTGAGCGTCGCGAGGAGACCCGTGAGGTTGCCGATGAGGCGACCGGACTTGCCGCGCGCCAGCTCCGCGATGTCCGGGTTCTTCTTCTGCGGCATGATCGACGAGCCGGTCGAGAAGGCGTCGTGGAGGGTCACGAAGGAGAACTCCTTCGTGTTCCACAGGATGATCTCCTCGGCGACACGCGACAGGTTGACGCCGATCATCGCCGTCACGAAGGCGAACTCGGCGACGAAGTCGCGGGCCGCCGTGCCGTCGATCGAGTTGGCCACCGAACCGTGCTCGAAGCCGAGGTCGGCGGCGACGGCCTGCGGGTCGAGGCCGAGCGAGGAGCCGGCGAGGGCGCCCGAGCCGTACGGCGACACGGCGGTGCGCTCGTCCCACTGCCGCAGCCGCTCCGCGTCCCTGGACAGGGCCTGTACGTGGGCGAGCACGTGGTGCGCGAAGAGGACCGGCTGCGCGTGCTGGAGGTGCGTGCGGCCCGGCATGGCGACGTCGGGGTGCGCCTCGGCGAGCCCGACGAGCGCGTCCTGCAACTCCGCGACGAGGCCGCCGATGACGCGCGCGTGATCGCGCAGGTACATGCGGAAGAGCGTGGCGATCTGGTCGTTGCGCGAGCGCCCGGCGCGGAGCTTGCCGCCGAGGTCGGGCCCGACGCGCTCCAGGAGCCCGCGCTCCAGGGCGGTGTGCACGTCCTCGTCGGCGACGGTCCCGGTGAAGCTGCCGTCGGCGACGTCCGCGGCGAGCGTGTCGAGGCCCTCGTGCATCCGGGTCAGCTCGTCCGCGGTGAGCAGCCCGGCGCTGTGCAGCACGCGGGCGTGCGCGCGGGAGCCCGCGATGTCGTACGGGGCGAGGCGCCAGTCGAAGTGCACCGAAGCGGAGAGTTTCGCCAGGGCCTCGGCGGGGCCGTCGGCGAAGCGGCCGCCCCAGAGACGGACGTCACCGTTGTTGCTGCTCACTGCTGTGCTCCTCGCGCGGCATGATCGGACTTCTTGTGCATGAGTATGCAGACTCATGCATGATTCGTCAATCAGCCTTCGGCCCGCGCGCTCACCCCTCGGCCCAAGCCTTCGGCCCACGCTCATCCCTTCAACGCGCGAGCGAGCACAAAGGTATGCGCGTGAGCGAGGTCTTTCGTCGCGGTGAGCAGCGTCAGCGGCCCGTCGGCGGCGAGGCCGCGCAGCCGGGCGAGGGCCTCCTCGCGGGCGGGGTCGGCGAGTTCGGCGCGGTAGCGCTCGGCGAACTCGTCGAACCTGGCGGGGTCGTGCCCGTACCACCTGCGCAATGCGGTACTCGGCGCGACGGACTTCAGCCACTCGTCCACGTGCGCGCGCTCCTTGGAGAGCCCGCGCGGCCACAGCCGGTCGACGAGGACGCGCTGCCCGTCCGCGGCCTCCGCAGGGTCGTAGGCGCGCCGTACCCGCACCTGCGTCGCCGCCTTGCGCACCATGCCGCGCTCCCTTCGCTCCCGCACACCATGCTGGAGCACTTCTCGCCGTCCCGCGCGGCGGAACCCCTGCCTCCGCGCGGGCGCGCGATGAAGAATCGGAGCATGGGAAAGACCTACGAACGCATCGACGGCCGTCTGCGCACGTTCATCGAGGAACAGCCCGTGTTCTTCACGGCGACGGCGCCGCTCTCCGAGCAGGGCACGGTCAACCTCTCCCCCAAGGGTGTGCGCGGCTCGTTCGCCGTGCTCGACGCGCACACCGTCGCGTACCTCGACTTCGCGGGCAGCAACGCGGAGACGATCGCCCACCTGCGCGAGAACGGGCGCATCACGCTGATGTGGTGCGCCTTCCAGGGCCCCCCGAACATCGTGCGGGTCCACGGCCACGGCGAGGCGGTCTTCCGCGACGACCCGCGATTCCCCGGCCTCGTGGCGCGCTTCGCCGCCGTGGACCCGAGCAGGCACGGGCTGCGCGCGGTGATCGTCGTGCACGCCGAACTGATCAGGGACACGTGCGGCTACGCGGTGCCCTTCATGGCGTACGAGGAGGAACGCGACCTGCACGCGCGGCGCTTCGCCCGCGAGGACGACGCCTCGCTCGACGCGTACTTCGGGAAGAAGGAGCACATCGCGAAGAGCATCGACGGACTGCCGGGGCTGCCGCTCCCGCTGCCGCCGACACCCGCGCACTGACACGCGAACGGGCCCGGCCCCGGGAAAGGGGAACGGGCCCGTGGGCGCAAAGGCTCGGTACCGGTGCTCGGTACCGGCGCTCGGTACCGGCGCTCGGTACCGGTGCTCGGTACCGGTGCTCAGTACTGAGGGACGCCCGCCGGCGCCTTCGGGTCGGGGCCGTACATGTTCGGCCCGCGGGTGCCCTCAAGCAGGGTGAGGACGAGCAGCCAGATCCCGCCGATGAAGGGCACCCAGCCGATGAAGAACCAGCCGCCGGAGCGGCCGGTGTCGTGCAGCCGACGCCACGTGATGGCGAGCGAAGGGACGATGACGGCGAGCGCGTACAGGCCGTACAGCACGAAGAAGACCTTCGTGACGGCCACCGCGAGGATGAACAGGACCAGCATCGCGATGATGTTGAACAGCTGGAACATCCAGTACTGGGTCCTGCGGGCACGGCCGCTGAACTGGGCGTACTTCTTGAAGCCGTCGAGGTAGTGGTGCATGTGCGGTGAAACCCCCCGGGGTATGGACACCCCTGTGCGAGCGCGTGGCGGACGCACGCGCGGTGACTGGTGAGCGGGCGCGTCAGCGGTCGCCGGGTGTCACCGGGCCGGGGACGGGCCGGACGACAGGCGATGACGGAGAAGTGCTTTCGGCGCGGCGGAGCGGCTCGACGGCCACCCGGTCGACACGGTGGACACGTACGACGGCACACGCCCTCGACGAGAAAGGAGACCCCCCGACACGAGCGCGTACGCGTGACGCGTGCCGCACTCGTGCTGATCACGTAAGGGGAGAGTAAGGGCGCCGACGCGAGCACGTCAAACAAACTTTCGGAGATTCACCGTGCGGGTTCTCCGGGCCTGTCCGCCGCTCCTGTCCGCCGGACAGGAGCGGCACTCGTACGGTCCTCGCCGCCCTGCCGACAGCCGCAGTGCCGCCTACGTTCGGCGGCATGAGACCCACACCCCGGCACCGCGCCGCGCCGCACCGCGACGTCCCGCACCGCACCGCCCGGCACCTCGTCGCGCCCCGCCGCGCCGCCCTCGCGCTCGCCCTGCTGCCCGCACTGCTCATCGGCCCGCTCACCGGCCCCGCCGCCCCGGCCCCGCACGCCGGGACGCGCCCGCTCCCCGCGCGCCTCGCCGACACCGGCGGCGCGCGCCAACTGCTCATCGCCACCGCCCCCGACGCCCGCTCGACGCACGGCACGCTCACGTGGTGGGAGCGCCGCGCGGACGGCGAGTGGCGGGCGCGCGGGCGGGCCGCCGCACGGTTCGGCGCGGGCGGGCTCGTCGAGGGCACGCGGCGCGAGCAGGGGACGAACACGACCCCGACCGGCCTCTTCGGCCTCCCCTTCGCCTTCGGCACCGAGGCCGCCCCCACGGGCACCCGCCTGCCCTACCGGCCCGTGACGCCGCGTTCGTGGTGGTGCGAGGACAACGCCTCGCGGGCGTACAACCGCTGGAGCGAGCCCCGCGCCGCCGACTGCCGTGCCGAGGAGTCCGAGCGTCTGGCCGACTACCCGGTGCAGTACGCGCACGCCTTCGTCACCGACTTCAACTACGCGCACCCGGTGCGCGGCCGCGGCGCCGGCATCTTCCTCCACGTCAACGGCAAGGGTGCGACGGCAGGGTGCGTCTCGGTCCCGGCCGCGACGATGCGAGAACTGCTGCGGTGGGTACGGCCGGGGGCGCGGCTCGCGGTGGGGACGGAGGGCCCGGAGGCGGAGGGCACGGGAACGGAGGGCACGGTGGCGGCGGGCAGGGAGGCGGCGGACAGGGGGACGGCGGTGACGCGGTACTGAGCGGCGGGGGGGAGGCGGGCCCTGATTGTCGTGACCGCATCATGAGACACGCTTGCGCGAATATGAGACGGAGCAGTTGCATTGGCAAATGCAACCGTCCGTCCCCACTCCCCCCACGCGGTCGCCGGCGCCCGCCTCCCCCGCCGCCGACCGTGCCGCCAAGCTCGCCGTCACCGTCTTCCCCCTGCTCGTCCTGCTCGCGGGCGCGGGCGGACTCTTCGCTCCCTCCGCCTTCGACGGCTGGTCGGCGAACGTGCCGTACCTGCTCGGCGTCGTCATGTTCTGTATGGGCCTGACGATGACGCCGCTCGACTTCAAGGGCGTGGCACAACGCCCCTGGGCAGTCCTCATCGGGCTCGTGGCGCACTACGTGATCATGCCGGGACTCGGCTGGCTGGTGGCTCATCTCCTCGGCCTGTCCCCGCAGTTGGCTGCTGGGGTGATTCTCGTCGGCTGCGCGCCGAGCGGGACGGCCTCGAACGTGGTGACCTTCCTCGCACGCGGCGACGTGGCGCTCTCCGTCTCCGTGGCCACCGTGTCGACCGTGCTCGCGCCGCTCATCACACCGCCGCTGACGCTGCTCCTCGCGGGTACGTACCTGCCCGTGGACGCGGGCGCGATGGTCGGCGACATCCTCAAGACGGTGCTGCTCCCCGTGCTCGGCGGGCTGCTCGTACGACTCGTCGCCGGGCGGATCGTCAAGCGCGTCCTCGGCGTCATGCCGTGGCTCTCCTCCGTCGCGATCGCGGCGATCGTCGCCGCCGTCGTCTCGGCGAGCGCCGACAGCATCAAGTCCGCCGCCGCGACCGTCCTGCTCGCCGTCGTCCTCCACAACGGCCTCGGCCTCGCGCTCGGCTACGGGGCGGGCAAGCTGACCCGCCTCGGCCCGCCCGCGAGCCGCGCGATGGCCTTCGAGGTCGGCATGCAGAACTCCGGTCTCGCCGCCTCGCTCGCGACCGCCCACTTCAGCCCGCTCGCCGCGCTGCCCGCCGCCGTCTTCTCGGTCTGGCACAACATCTCGGGCGCGCTCGTCGCCGCCGTCATGGCGCACCGCTCGCGCCGCGCGGAGCGGGTGCCCACGGGGACGACCGCGCCGGTGCCCACCCCCTGAGTCCCCTCACCGCACCAGCAACAACCCGCAGCTGTAGGCCCGCCCGTGCCCGATCCCCCGGGTCAGCGCCGCGACAAAGGCCACCGGGTCGGTAACGGTCAGGCGACCCTTGACCTCGGTCCTGCCCAGCTTGAGGCCCCGGTGCGCGGTGTTGCTCGTCGCCTTGGGCAGCAGCCGCACGGCGAGCCGCTCGCGATCGGCATCCGCCCCGATCCGTACGACCCCGTCGGGCGCGACGGGCGGCTCACCCACCGGCTGGAGCCTGCGGGCGAACCAGTTCCGCGCGTGCTCGGGAGTGGTGTGCGAGACCCGCTTCCCGCGCGCGGTCGGCGAAGTGCTGGCGGCGGCAGGCACCGCGCTTCACGCCGAAGACGTGGCGGAACAGAGCGGGCCGCCGAGGAGGTCCGTCAGGTCGTGCTCGGTCCGGTCGGCCGGTTCCTCATGCTGGACGACCGCAGGCCGCACGCGTACGTCCTCGCGCACCCGGCGCCGGCCGCCCAGCCGCCCTCCCCCGTGCTCCCCCACGTCCTCCCCGAGACCGCTCCCGGGTTCGCCGAGTTGTACCTCGTCCACCTTCCCTTGCTGCTGGCGGAGCCTTCGGGGGGTCAGGGGGCGTGAGCGGGGCCCCACGGTGCCGGGGACTCGCCGGTGGTCCATGCCTCCAGTTCCGGTCCGTCGATCAGGCGGATGCCGCATGTCTTCGCGTAGTCCCTGGCCGGTTCCGTGAAGGTGCTGGTGGTGACCAGGATGGCGAGTTGGGCGCCGTGGACCGTCCAGCAGGTGCCGCCGAAGCGTTGGAGGTCCTGGGAGCCGGTCTTGTGGGTGGGGGCGTAGCGCTTGCACTGGATGACGACGCGGCGGCCGTCGGGGGCCGTGGCCAGGATGTCGGCGCCCAGGTCGCCCGCGCCGCCCACGACTTCGGCGTCCTGGCAGCCGTCGCGGCGGCACAGGTTCGCCACCGCCTCCTCGAAGGCGTCCGGGGTGAGGCCGAGTGACGGTTCGGGCAGGGGGAGGGTGCGGCCGTCCTGCGGGCCGGCCGGGGGCAGCACCGCCGTGGGCTCGGCCGCCGGCGCCTCCGCGTCCGCCTCCGCCATGCCCGCCCGGGCAGCGCGACGCAGTTCACGGGCGCGGGGCATGCCCCGTACCAGGGCGTAGAGGAGGGGAAGGGAGAGGACGGTCAGGAGCACGGCGGGCACGGGGTGCCCGCCCGCCCAGTGGGCGAGGCGGACGAAGAGGAGGGCCACCGCTCCGAGGAGGGCGGCGGCCAGGCCCAGTGTCAGGAGGGTCGCGCGTGTGCGTACCCGCGCCTGCTGTCCGCCGTATGCCATGAAACCCGCCCCTCGTCACGCGTCCGTTGTGACGGTCGTGTGCCCGCAGGGGCGGGTTTCATGATCGAACGGTCGGCAGGTGGCCGCTCAGCCCACCCGTGCCGCCAGCCGCAGCAGGTGGTCCGCCAGTTGCTGGCCGCCCGCCGGGTCGCGGCTGATCAGGAGCAGCGTGTCGTCGCCCGCGATCGTGCCGAGGATGTCGTGGAGTTCGGCCTGGTCGATCGCCGAGGCGAGGAACTGGGCCGCGCCCGGCGGGGTGCGCAGGACGACGAGGTTGGCGCTGGCCTCGGCGGAGATGAGCAGCTCCGAGGAGAGCCTGCGCATCCGCTCCTCCTTGGCGGACTCGCCGAGCGGGGCGCGCGGGGTGCGGAAGCCGCCCTCGCTCGGCACCGCGTAGATGAGGTCGCCGTCGTTGTTGCGGATCTTCACCGCGTTGAGTTCGTCCAGGTCCCTGGAGAGGGTCGCCTGGGTGACGGTGAGTCCGTCGTCGGCGAGCAGTTTCGCCAGCATGCTCTGGGAGCGCACCGGTTGCCGGTTGAGGATGTCCACGATCCTGCGGTGCCGCGCGGTGCGCGTCTGCGGCACCGCGGGCCCGGCCTGCTCGTTGTCCTGCGCCTGACTCGGCTGACTCATCGTCGTCGTCCCACTCTCATCGGCCCGCGTGCGTCCCTTCTCCCGTCGCCGCGTCCAGCACCCCAGGGAGCGCGGCCAGGAAGGCGTCCGCCTCGGCCTCGCCGAGGTTCAGCGGCGGCATGAGCCGTACGACGTCGGGGGCCGGGGCGTTGACAAGGAGTCCGGCGTCCTGGGCTGCCTGCTGCACCTGGGGGGCGAGCGGCTCGGTGAGCACGATACCCAGCAGCAGCCCGGCACCGCGGACGTGGCCGACGAGAGGGTGCCCGAGTTGCTCGATTCCCTCGCGCAGCCGCTCCCCGGTGCGCTTGACCCGGTCGAGGAGGTGCTCGTCCTCGATGGTGTCGAGCACGGCGAGCCCGGCGGCGCAGGCGACGGGGTTGCCCGCGAAGGTCGAGCCGTGGCGGCCGGGGGTGAGGAGGTCGCCCGTCTCGCCGAAGGCGAGGACAGCGCCGAGCGGGAGGCCGCCGCCGAGTGCCTTGGCGAGCGTGACGACGTCGGGGTCGATGCCCTCCTCGGCCTGGTACGCGTACCAGTGCCCCGTACGCCCGATGCCGGTCTGCACCTCGTCGAGGACGAGGAGTGTGCCGGTGGCGCGGGTGATCTCGCGCGCCGCGCGCAGGTAGCCCGGCGGCGGGGTGACAACGCCGTTCTCGCCCTGGAGGGGCTCGATGATGACGAAGGCGGTGTCCTCGGTGACGGCCGCGCGCAGGGCCTCGGTGTCTCCGTACGGTACGAAGGTGACGTCGCCGGGGAGCGGCGCGAAGCCGTCCTGCTTGCCCGGCTGGCCCGTCAGCGAGAGCGCGCCCATCGTGCGGCCGTGGAAGCCGCCGGTGGTGGAGACCATGTGGCGGCGGCCCGTGAGGCGGCCGATCTTGAAGGCGGCCTCGTTGGCCTCGGCGCCCGAGTTGCAGAAGAGGACGCGGGCGGGGCGGCCCGCGTGGCGTACGAGGCGTTCGGCGAGGGCGACGGTCGGCTCGGCCATGAAGAAGTTGGAGATGTGGCCGAGCGAGGCGATCTGCTTGCTGACGGCATCGACGATCGCCGGGTGGGCGTGGCCGAGGGCGTTGACGGCGATGCCGCCGACGAAGTCGAGGTAGGCGCGGCCCCCGGTGTCGTACACCGTGGCGCCCTCGCCGCGTGCGAGTTCCAGGCGGGGGGTGCCGTAGTTGTTCATCAGGGTGTGCTGCCAGCGCCCGGTGAGGGGGTGCTCGGTCACTGTGTCTGCCCTTCCGTGACGGGCTCGGCGGTTCGCCGGTCGTCGTCCACGACCATCGTGCCGATGCCCTCGTCGGTGAAGATCTCCAGGAGGATGGAGTGCTGGACGCGTCCGTCGATGACGCGGGCGGTGCGTACGCCGTTGCGGACGGCGTGCAGGCAGCCCTCCATCTTCGGGACCATGCCGCTCGCCAGCTCCGGCAGCAGCTTCTCCAGCTGGCTCGCGGTGAGGCGGCTGATGACCTCGTCGCTGTGCGGCCAGTCCTCGTACAGGCCCTCGACGTCGGTGAGGACCATGAGGGTCTCGGCGCCGAGCGCGGCGGCGAGCGCGGCGGCGGCGGTGTCCGCGTTGACGTTGTAGACGTGGTCGTCGTCGGCGCTGCGGGCGATCGAGGAGACGACGGGGATACGGCCGTCGTCGAGCAGCGTCTCGATGGCGCCGGTGTCGATCGCTGTGATCTCGCCGACGCGCCCGATGTCGACCAGCTCGCCCTCGATGCGCGGGAAGTACTTGGTCGCTGTGATGGTCTGCGCGTCCTCGCCCGTGAGGCCGACGGCGAGCGGGCCGTGCTGGTTGAGCAGGCCGACCAGCTCGCGCTGGACCTGTCCGGCGAGCACCATCCGTACGACGTCCATCGCCTCAGGCGTCGTGACGCGCAGGCCCGCGCGGAACTCGCTGACCAGGCCCTCCTTGTCGAGCTGGGCGCTGATCTGCGGGCCGCCGCCGTGCACGACGACGGGGCGGAGCCCGGCGTGCCGCAGGAAGACCACGTCCTGTGCGAAGGCGGCCTTCAGCTCCTCGTCGATCATGGCGTTGCCGCCGAACTTGATGACGACGGTCTTGCCCTGGTGGCGGGTGATCCAGGGCAGGGCCTCGATGAGCGTCTGGGCCTTGGGGAGGGCGGTGTGCTTGCGGGTCGCGCCACCGGCGGGTTTCGTCACAGCGCGTGTCCCGGCCACAGCACTGGTTCCGGTCACAGCACTCGTCTCGATCACAGCACTCGTCCCGGTCACAGCACTCGTCTCGGTCTCGGTCGCGTCGTTCATGAGGAGTACGCGCTGTTCTCGTGGACGTAGTCGGCGGTGAGGTCGTTGGTCCAGATCTCGGCCGAGGCGTCCCCGGCGGCGAGGTCGGCGGTGATGACGACCTCGCGGTAACGCATGTCGACGAGGGTGCGGTCCTCGCCGACGGAGCCGTTCTTGCAGACCCAGACGCCGTTGATGGCGACGTTGAGGCGGTCGGGCTCGAAAGCGGCGTCGGTGGTGCCGATCGCGGAGAGGACGCGGCCCCAGTTGGGGTCCTCGCCGTGGACGGCGCACTTGAGGAGGTTGTTACGGGCGATGACGCGGCCCACCGTGACGGCCTCGTCCTCGCTCGCCGCGTTCACCACCTCGATGCGGATGTCCTTGCTCGCGCCCTCGGCGTCGCCGATGAGCTGGCGGGCGAGGTCGGCGCAGACCTCCCGTACCGCCGCGGTGAACTCCTCCTCGGCGGGCGTCGTGCCGCTCGCGCCCGAGGCGAGAAGGAGGACGGTGTCATTGGTGGACATGCAGCCGTCGGAGTCGACGCGGTCGAAGGTGACGCGGGTCGCCGCGCGCAGGGCGCGGTCGAGCGCGGGGCTGTCGAGGTCGGCGTCGGTGGTGAGGACGACGAGCATCGTGGCGAGGCCGGGGGCGAGCATGCCCGCGCCCTTGGCCATGCCGCCGACGCTCCAGCCCTCCCGCTGGGCCACGGCCGTCTTGTGGACGGTGTCGGTGGTCTTGATGGCGAGGGCCGCCTTCTCGCCGCCGTGCTCGCTCAGCGCGGCGACGGCGGTGTCGACGCCGGGAAGCAGCTTGTCCATCGGCAGGAGTTCGCCGATGAGGCCCGTCGAAGCGACCGCGATCTCGCCCGCGCTGTGGCCGAGCGCCTCGGCCGCGCGCTCGGCGGTCGCGTGCGTGTCCTGGAAGCCTTGCGGGCCCGTACAGGCGTTGGCGCCGCCGGAGTTGAGGACGACGGCGGAGACCTGGCCGCCCTTGAGCACCTGCTCGGACCACAGGACGGGGGCGGCCTTGACGCGGTTGGACGTGAAGACCCCGGCTGCGGCGAGGCGCGGCCCCTGGTTGACGACGAGGGCGAGGTCGGGCTGTCCCGACGACTTGATCCCGGCGGCGATGCCCGCCGCCGTGAATCCCTGGGGTGCGGTGACGCTCACGGTGTCTCAGGTCTCCTTGGGCTTGCTGCGCTGGGCGGTGCGGAGGGCGGCGCGCAGCCGGTTCGTCAAAAGGGTGATCAGGGGGGCGGTACGGTCCGCGTGGCCGCGGCTCACGGCGCGATGCCCGCGGCGGGCAGGCCCGTGGTCTCGGGGATGCCGAGGGCGAGGTTCATGCTCTGGATCGCGCCGCCCGCGGTGCCCTTGGCGAGGTTGTCGATCGCGGCGATGACGAGGACGCGCCCCGCGGCGGGGTCGTGGGCGACCTGGAGCTGTACGTGGTTGGAGCCGAGCACGGCGCCGGTGTGGGGCCACTGGCCCTCGGGCAGCAGGTGCACGTACGGCTCGTCGGCGTACGCCTTCTCGTACGTCTCGCGCAGGTGTGCCGCGTCGACGCCGGGCCTCGCCTTGGCGCTGCACGTGGCGAGGATGCCGCGCGGCATGGGGGCGAGGGTGGGTGTGAAGGAGACGGTGACGCGGTGACCGGCGGCCGCGCTGAGGTTCTGGACCATCTCGGGCGTGTGCCGGTGGCCGCCGCCGACGCCGTACGGGGACATCGCGCCCATGACCTCGCTGCCGAGCAGGTGCGGCTTGACCGCCTTGCCCGCGCCCGAGGTGCCCGAAGCGGCGACGATCACGGCCTCGTCGTCGACGAGCCCGGCCGCGTAGGCGGGGACGAGGGCGAGCGAGACGGCGGTCGGGTAGCAGCCGGGCACGGCGATACGGCGGGTGCCGGCGAGCGCGGCGCGGGCGCCCGGCAGCTCGGGCAGGCCGTAGGGCCAGGTGCCCGCGTGGGGGGAGCCGTAGAAGGTCTCCCAGTCGGCGGCGTCCTTGAGCCGGAAGTCGGCGCCCATGTCGATCACGAGGACGTCGTCGCCGAGCTGCTCGGCGACGGCCGCGGACTGGCCGTGCGGGAGGCCGAGGAAGACGACGTCGTGCCCGGCGAGGCTCTCGGCACTCGTCGCTTCGAGCACGCGGTCGGCGAGCGGCACGAGGTGCGGCTGGAGCGCGCCGAGGCGCTGGCCCGCGTTGGAGTTCGCCGTGACCGCGCCGATCTCGACCCCGGGGTGGGCGAGAAGCAGGCGCAGCACCTCTCCGCCCGCGTATCCACTGGCTCCGGCGACTGCCGCGCGTACCGTCATGAGGACCTCCTACGTGAGAGCATGACTATACATTCACCCGCAGAACTATGCAATAAAAGTACGGGGCACGAGCGGGCGCACGGGCGCACGGGCGCACGGAGGTGCGACCCCAGCAGGGCTCCACCCCCCTCCGGCCGCTTAGCTTAGGTTAGCCTCACCTTATTGACGAGAGTGCCCGGAGCGCCCGTCCTCGTGCGCGACTCCCGGCTCCCGGCTCCCGGCTCCCGCACGCCGTATAACCACCCGCCACTTCGCCCGCCCGCGCGTTATCCTCGGCCCCATGAACGTCACAGGCCGACGCACCACCGCGACCGCGCGAGCGCCCCGCTCCCCGGTCGCCGCCGCCTGACGTCCCCCCTCCCCCTCTTTTCCACCGGCGACCGGAACACGGTCCCCGGTGGTTCGCGCGTGCGCGAGGCGTTCCCGCCTCCCACGACGCGCCTCGCGGTCCGTGCTCCGGCGCCCGTACCGCGAAGGAATCAGCCGTGGACAAGCTCACCACCGACGAGATCAGCCGCCGCTTCACCGCGTTCTACGAGGAGCGCGGCCACGCCGGGATCACCGGGTCGACGCTGCTGCCGCCGCCCGGCGACGGCTCCGTGCTCTTCACCACCTCGGGGATGCACCCGCTCACGCCGTACCTCGAAGGCCGACCGCACCCGCTCGGGCGGCGGCTCGTGAACGTGCAGCGCTGCCTGCGCACGACGGATCTGGAGGAGGTCGGCGACCCGACCCACCTCACCGTCTTCGAGATGCTCGGCACGTGGTCGCTCGGCGACTACGAGGGGCCGCGCAGCCTGGAGTGGGGGTACGAACTCCTCACCGAGTGGCTCGGGATCGACCCCCGGCTCCTGCACACCACCGTCTTCGGCGGCGACGAGGACACCGGCCCCGATCTCGCCTCGCTGGAGGTGTGGGAACGGCTCGGGGTGCCCGTGGAGCGGACCGTCGAGGACAACTGGTGGTCGAACGGCCCCACCGGGCCCTGCGGCCCCGACTCGGAGATCTTCCTGTGGACCGGGGACGGCCCGCCGGAGTCCACGCCGACCGGGGACGAGCGCTGGGTCGAGGTGTGGAACCACGTCATGATGCGCCACCGCCGCCTCGGCGACGGCTCCCTCGTACCGCTCCCGCAGCGCAATGTCGACACAGGTCTCGGCCTCGAACGGCTCGCCTCACTGCTCCAGGGAGAGCGCTCCGTCTTCGACGGCGACGTCTTCGCTCCGTGGCGGCGGTTGCTCCCGCCGCTGTGGGGCATCGACGAGACCTCGCTGCGGCTCGTGAGCGACCACCTGCGCTCGGCCGTCGTCGTCATCGGCGACGGCGTGAGGCCCGCCGCCACGGGCCGCGGGTACGTACTGCGACGCCTCGTGCGGCGGGTCCTGACGACACTGTGGCGAGCCGATCCCTCGTACGGGTTCGGGGAATTGCCCAGGGAACTGGTGACCGGGACGCTCGGCCACTTCGGGCAGGGCGGCGAGGACCCGAGGACGGTACGGAGAGTGCTCGGGACCCTCGCCGACGAGGAGACCCGCTTCCGCTCGCTGCTCGACCGCGGCCGCCGGGTGCTCGCCGGGCCGCGCTTCAGGGGCCCGCTCGACGAGGCCGACCTGCACTACCTGCACGACACGCACGGCCTGCCGCGCGACCTCGTCGAGAAGCTGCGCGAGGAGGGCGCCTGAGGCGGGCGGGCCACATGAGCGGCGGGCGTCCCGGGAGGTGCGGCTCGCGCGCGGCCGCCGCGCCTGACCGCCCGCGCGCCCGCCGCCCGCCCGGCGTCCCTCCCCTGCGCCCGCCGCCCGCCGCGCGCCGCGCGCTCAGCACTCCCGCGCGTACTCGACCTGGGTCAGCGGCCGTCCGTCGCCGAAGTCGTGCGGCCGCTCGGCCCCGGTCGGGGTGTACCCGCTCTTCTCGTAGAAGCGGCGCGAGCGCGGTGTCTCGCGCAGGGTCCACAGGTGCACGCGCTGGTGCCCGGCGGCGCGGAGGCGGCCGAGGGTACGGGTCATGAGCGCCGCCGCGACGCCGCTCCCCCAGCCGTCCGGGTGCCCGTAGAAGCCGAACACCTCGGCCCAGCCGGGGCGTCGCGGCGAGGGACCGGCCCAGGAGAGCGCGAGGGGGCGGCCTTCGACGCGGGCGAGGAGGATCGCCCCCTCGCCGTTCGTGATCCTGGCGTGCCAGCGGGTGCGGCGCTCGCGGACCCCCGCGGCGGCGAACTCCGGGGCGAGGAAAGGGGCGTACGCGGCTTCCCAGCCCGCCGCGTGCACCTCGCCGAGCGCGTCTCCGTCGACGGGCCTGGCCAGCTGGATGTCGATCATGCGGGCAGGGTAACGGCGGCGGAGGGCTCCCGGGGAGCCTTTGCGCACGTCCGGGCTCAGGCGGCTCCCTCGCCCGCCGGCTCCGCCTCCCTGAGCGCGGCCGAGAACGCCCGCGCCTCGTGCTCGGTCATCCGCTCGGTCTCGTACGGGACGCCGTTGACCCACCGCCGCGCGAGCCGGGCGATGCGCTCGCCGTACCGCTCCGCCGTGCGCAGGTCGCCGCGCGAACCGGCTCGCTCCGGGCCGAGATCGGCGTGGCTCTGGCTCATGAGGCCGAGCCAGGAGCCGAGCCGGTTGACGTCGTCGCGGCTGCCGCCGCTCCAGTTGTTGCCCGGCATATCGCCGACCCCGATCCACTGCATTCCCAATTGCGCGCCGAAAACGGCGAGTTGTTCGAGAACGGCGAGCTTGTCGCCGCTCTGCGAGGCGGACATGGTGAATCCGCCCGCGAGCTTGTCCTTCCATGCCTGGGTGACGAACGGCGTGAAGGCCGCTTCCATGAACGCCTTGAAGACCGCCGAGACACTGCCCATGAGGGTGGGGCAGCCGAAGACGATCGCGTCGGAACGGCCGAGCAGTTCCATCACCTCGGTGTCGTGCCACCGCCCCGCCACGACGTCCTCGGCCCTGATCTCGACGAGTCGCACGTGCGCGCCCGGCACGGCCCGCGCGCCGTGCGCGACGTGCTCGGCCAGGACGCGGGTGTGCCCGTGCACCGAGTGGTGGACCACCGTCACGGCGACCGCCGGAGTGTCCTGATGCGTGTTGACCGTCATGCGTGTTCACCGTTTCCGCAGGGGGTTCGTCCTCCCGTCCATCCCAGCCCGTACGGACCGCGCCATCAACGCCGGACTCCGGTGCGCAGCGATCGGCCGCACCGATCGATCCGCCGGAGGCGGCAGTACGCTGCGCGTGTGGACAGGATCGAGCTGGAAGCCTTCGTGGCGGTCGCCGAGGAATTGCACTTCGGGCGGGCGGCCGCGCGTCTGCACCGGGGGCAGCCGACCGTGAGCGAGGCCGTGCGGCGGCTCGAACACACCCTCGGGGGACGGCTCTTCGACCGTACGAGCCGTCGCGTCGCGCTGACCGGGCTCGGTGCGGAGCTGCTGCCCGACGCGCGTGCGGCGCTCGCCCAGCTGCGGCGGTTCCAGGAGCGCGGGCGGTCCCTGGCCGCCGGTGAGCGCGACCGCGCTCCCCTCGTGATCGGTCACGCCGCGTACACCGGGCAGCGCTTGTTGCTGCGCTGCCTGCCCCGGCTGCGCGCGCTCCATCCGGAACTGCCGATCGTGCCCGAGGCGATGCCGACCACGGCGCAGCTCGCCGCCCTGCGCGCGGGAACGATCGGTCTCGGCATCGGCTGGGCGACGGGCCACATCGTCGGGGTAAGGACCCGGGCGCTCTCCACGGAGCGGTTCGTGGCGCTCGTGCCCGCGCACCACGCCCTCGCCGCACGCCCCGGCCTGAGCGCGCGCGAGGTGTCGGGCGACGCGCTGCTCACCTGGCCGCACCAGGTCAACAGCGGCCTGTGCGACCGGCTGCTCGCGGCCTTCCGCAGCGACGGGGCCGATCTGCGCATCATCAGGACCGCGGACAGCGTGCAGGCCATCGCCGCCCACGTGGCGGCGGGCGCGGGGATCGGGATCACGGTGGCGTCCGCGCTCGACCACGCACCGGCGGGGCTGCGCGTCATCCCGCTCGTCGGGCCATCGACCACGGTGGAACAAGTCGTCCTGACCGCCGATGAGCCGCCGGAAGCGGCTGCGGCGCTGCGGGACCTGCTCCTCGCGGGTGCGGCGGACGCCGGTGCGGTGTCCGCCGGGTGAGGCAGGGGCCGGCACCGTAGAGTCCCCGCATGATCGTATGGCTGGGCGGGACCTACGGGGCCGGGAAGACCACGACGGCGCGGGAGTTGGCGGGGATACTGCCGGGGGCGCGGGTCTTCGACTCCGAGGAGGTCGGAGCGCTGCTGCGGGGGATTCTGCGGGACGAGTGGCCGGGGAACTTCCAGCACTGGCCCATGTGGCGCGGGCTCGTCGTCGAGACGGCGCGGCAGGTGCTCGCGTACGCGGGCGGGACTCTCGTCGTACCGCAGACCGTGCTGAGCGAGGAGTACTGGGACGAGATCGAGGCCGGCTTCCTCGCGGCGGGCACCCCCGTACGGCACTTCGTGCTGCACGCCGACGAGGAGACGCTGCGCGCGCGGATCGCGGGGGACGACAAGCCCGAGAGCGCCGGCGCGGGGCCGTGGCGGCTCGCGCACCTCGACGACTACGCGCGGGCGCTGGGGTGGCTGCGCGAGCGCGCGACCGTGATCGACACGGCACACCTGACACCCGAGGGAGCCGCGGCGCGTATCGCCCGTACGGTCACCGGCTGACAGGGCGCGGCGCGGCGGCGCGGGGCGGGGCGGGTGCGGCGCGGCGCGGCGCGCGGGTGCGGTGCCCGGCCCCGAGGTGGTCAGGGCCCGTACCTCTGGAGTAGGAAGGAGGCATGTCCGACGCCCGGCCCGAGACGCCCGCCACCGCCGTCCTCGTCCCCGATCTGCTCGCCTTCCTCCAGGGGCGCTGGCGCGTGCGGCGGACCGCGGAGGACCTGCACACCGGGACGCGCGGGCACTTCACGGGCACGGCGGAGTTCACCGCGCTCCCGGGCGGCGGCCTGCGGCACCACGAGGAGGGCACCTTCACGTGGGACGGGGTCGCGCGGCCCGCGTACCGGACCCTGCGCTGGCTGCCCCACCGCGCACCCGCGGCGGCGCGCGTCACCTTCGACGACGGGCGCTTCTTCCACGACATCGACCTGAGCGCGGGCCACGCGGTCGCCGACCACCCCTGCTCCCTCGACCTCTACCGGGGCGAGTTCACCGTGAGCGGCCCGCACCTGTGGAGTGTGGTGTGGCGCGTGGCCGGCCCCGCGAAGGACCTCGTACTGCGCACGGAGCACACCCGCGAGACGCCGTCCACGGAGTGAAACCGGCTGGTCCGCGCCACGCGGGCAGGGTGAGACTGCGCGCATGACCACATACACGGACCTGCCGGCCGTCCCCCTCCCGCCCGGCCACTTCGTCTCGGACGCGCCGGAACTCGTCGACATCGAACGCGTCCACCACTGGCTCTCGACCGATGCCTACTGGGCGCTCGGGCGCAGCCTGGAGAAGCAGCGCGCGGCGGCGGCCGCCTCGCTGAACTTCGGTGTGTACGAGGACGTGGCCGACGAGGCGGGCACCCCCTCCCGGGAAGCGGGGGCGCGCCGTGAGCAGCGGGCCTACGCGCGGGTCGTCACCGACCACGCCACCTTCGCCTGGCTCTGCGACGTCTACGTGCCGCGCGAGTCCAGGGGCAGGGGGTTCGCGAAGGCGCTGCTCGCCGCCGTGCGGGCGCGGATGGAGGAGGACGGGGTGCGGCGCGTGCTGCTCGTCACGAGCACCGCGCAGGAGTTGTACCGCTCGGTGGGGTACGACGAGGTGGAGCGGGGGAAGTGGATGATCCTGCCCCTGGCGTGAGCACCCGCGCCCGCGCCGCCTCTTCGCGCACGGCCGCCCCGCCACCCGCCTCACGCCCGCACTTCGGCGAGCCCCACCACCCGCCTCACGCCCGCACCTCGGCGAGCGCCTCCGCCAGTCTCCGTACCCCTTCCTCCAGTTCACCCGCGTCCGCCACTCCCCCGTAGCTGATCCTGAGGTGGGGTCTGTCGGGTTCGGCCGGGTGGTAGGGGCGGCCGGGCGCGACAGCGACGCCCCTGCGCAGTGCCTCGGCGGCGAGCGCGGACTCATCGGTGCCTTCGGGGAGCGGGAGCCACAGGTGGTAGCCGCCGGTGGGCACGCGCGCGGGCAGCAGCCCGGGGAGGCGGCGGGCGACGGCCGTCGCGAGCGCGGCCCGCCGCGCGCCCAGCTCGCTCGCCACGGTACGGAGATGACGCGGCCAGGACGGGGAGCCCACGAGTTCGAGCGCGGCCTCCTGGAGCGGGCGCGGCACGAAGAAGTGGTCGACGACCTGCACCGCGCGCAGCCGTTCCAGGACGGGACCGCGGGCGAGGACAGCGGCGACGCGCAGGCTCGGCGCGGTGACCTTGGTGAGCGAGCGGATGTGCACGACGATCCCGTCCGGGTCATCGGCGGCGAGGGGCGGGGGCGGCGGGCCTGCGTCGGCGTGGCCGAGGCGGCGGGCGAAGTCGTCCTCGACGACGAAGGCCCCGGCGGCGCGCGCCGCGGCGAGGAGCGCGGGGCGGCGCGCGGGGGCGAGAACGGTCCCTGTCGGGTTCTGGTGGAGGGGCTGGCACACGAGGACGCGTGCGCCGCTCGCGCGGAAGGTCTCGGGGAGCAGGTCGGTGCGGAGCCCGTCGGCATCGACGGGGACGGGGACGGGGCGCTGTCCGGCGGCGCGGAGCACGGCGAGCAGGCCCGGGTAGGTCGGGGACTCGACGAGGACGGGGGCGCCGGGCGGGGCGAGGGCGCGCAGCACGCCGCTGAGCGCGGCCTGCCCGCCGGGGCTGACGAGCGCGCCCCCTGGCCCTGGGCCGCCGCCGTCGGCCGCGAGGTCGCGGGCGAACCAGGCGCGCAGTTCGGGCAGCCCCTCGGCGGGCGGGCGGCCCCAGGCACCCGGGCGGCGGCCCGCGCGGGCGAGGGCGGCGGCGAGCGCGCGTTCGGGGCGCAGCTGCGGGTGGAGGTAGCCGCCGTTGAACTCGACGACTCCGGCGGGCGGTTCGGCGAGCGTGGCGAGGACGCCGCTCGCGTCGACGGCGCGCGGAAGGCCCTCCGGGGACTCGGCGCTCAGGGCGAGGTGCTGCCAGGAGGTGTCGCCATCGGCGGCGGGCGTGGCCTGCCCCGCGCGGTAGGCGCCCGCGCCGGGGCGCGTCACGAGCAGCCCCTCCGCGGCGAGCCGTGCGAGGGCACGCGAGACGGTGACAGGACCGACGTGGTGCCGCGCGACGAGTTCCCTGCTGGACGGCAGCTTTCCACCCGGAGGATAGCGGTCGAACTCGACACGGAGGAGATCCGCCAATTCTCCTACACTGCTACGCTCTTGCATGAGACGTGACAATAGCGCTATCGATGGACCCACGGTAGCGGTCGAAGCGCAGGCCGCCCTTCCTCCCGCCTCGCGAAGCCGCTCGGGACCGCTCCTCGCCGCGCTCGGCGTGCTCTGCTTCTCCCTCACCTTCCCCTCGACCGTGTGGGGCCTCGAAAGCTTCGGCCCGTGGTCGCTCGTGTGCCTGCGCTGCGTGCTCGCGACGGCGGTCGCCGCGGCCTTCCTGCGGGCGGTGCGGGCCGAGGTGCCGGTACGGGCGCACTGGGCCGGGATCGCGGTCGTGGCCGGGGGCGGCGTGCTGGGCTTCCCGCTCCTGACGACGCTCGCGCTCCAGACGTCCACGACGGCTCATTCGGCGGTCGTGGTGGGCCTGTTGCCGCTCACGACGGCGCTCGTCGCCGCCGTGCGCTCGGGTGTGTGGCCGCCGCGCGCCTTCTGGCCCGCCGCGGGCTTGGGCGCGGCGATCGTGCTGGCGTTCACCTTGGCGCAGGGCGGGGGCGGGTTCACGCGCGGGGACGTGCTGCTCTTCGCCGCGCTTGTGGTGTGCGCGGCGAGTTACGCGGAGGGTGGGCGGCTCGCGGCGGTCATGCCGGGGTGGCAGGTGAGCGCGTGGGCACTCGTGGCGTGCCTGCCGCTGACGGCGGTGGGCTCGGTGGTGGCGTTGTGCCTGGAGCACCCGGTGCGGTGGACCGGGCACGGGCTCGCCGGTCTCGCGTGGGTCTCGGTGGGCTCGACCTTCCTCGGGCTCTTCGTCTGGTACCGGGGCATGGCCGAGACCGGTGTCGCGCGCGCGAGCCAGCTCCAGCTCGCCCAGCCTCTGTTGACGCTGCTGTGGTCGGTGACGCTGCTCGGCGAGTCGCTCCCCGCGGCCGCGCCGCTCGCCGCGGTGGGCGTGGTGCTGTGCATCGCCGGGACGCAGTGGGCGACGCGAAGGCGGCGCTGAATCCCCCCGGAGCGGGGCCCGCGCGGACCTCGTAACGACCTCCGCCCAGCCCTCCGCGCGGACCCCGTACCGGGACCGCCCCCGCGCCGCCGCCCTCACCCCCGCAGCGGCGCCCGCTCCTGGTAGTGGTCGCGCACCACGCGGCTCATCGCGCCGAGCGGGTCGTTCGCGACCTCCTTCGCCGCGAAGAAGGCGTGGCCGTGCACCTCGGGGAGGCGCGCGGTGAGGTCGAGGTGCTGGGAGAGTTCGGCGGGGTCCGCCCAGGCGGCGGGCTGCGCGGGGTCGCCCACCTTGTACAGGGACTCGCCGATGTAGAGGCCCACGCCCGTGCCGCGCACGGCCTTCGCCCACCAGCGGGCGAGGGTCGCGTAGTCGGCGGCGGGAAAGCCGATGTTCCAGTAGAGCTGCGGGACGATGTGGTCGATCCAGCCCTCGCGCACCCAGCGCAGCGTGTCGGCGTACAGGTCGTCGTAGCTCTGCACGGCCGCCGAGGTGTCGGAGCCGCGCGGGTCGGTGCTCGCGTTGCGCCACACGCCGAAGGGGCTGATGCCGAAGCGGACGCGCGGCTTGAGGCGGCGGATGCGGGCGCTCGTCTCGCGCACGAGCTGGTCGGTGTTGTGGCGGCGCCAGGCGGCCCGGTCGGGGAAGCCGCCGCCGTACAGGGCGAAGGCGCGGTCGTCGTCGAAGGGCACCCCGGCCGTCGGGTACGGGTAGAAGTAGTCGTCCCAGTGCACGGCGTCGATGTCGTAGCGCGCGACCGCGTCGAGCATCGCGTCCTCGACGTACCGCCGTACCTCGGGCAGCCCCGGGTCGTAGTACATCTGCCCCTGATAGGTGACGACCCAGTCCGGGTTGACGCGCGCCGGGTGGGTGGGCACGAGGCGGGTCGGGTCGTCGTGCACGGCGATGCGGTACGGGTTGAACCAGGCGTGCAGCTCCAGGCCCCGCCGGTGGGCCTCCTTCACGGCGAAGCCGAGCGGGTCGTAGCCGGGGTCCTTGCCCTGCTCCCCCGAGAGGTACGCCGACCACGGCTCGTAGGGGGAGGGCCACAACGCGTCCGCCGAGGGACGGACCTGGAGGATGACGGTGTTGAGACGGCGCTCGACGGCCATGTCGAGGTGACCGAGCAGCTGGGACTTCTGGACCGGGGCGGGCAGTCCGGGGGCCGAGGGCCAGTCGCGATTCGTGATGCTCGCCACCCACTCCCCGCGCATCCGCTGCCCGCGCGGCGGGCGGGCCCCGCTGTGCCCCGGGTCGTTCGCGAGGGCGGCGCCCGTGGTGCCGAGAGCCGCCACAACCCCTGCGGCGAGGGCGGTGAAGCCTCTGCGGCTGAGCGTTCGCCTGTCGTCCATCCGGTACCTCCACGGGCTCGGTTGTCACGTACGTCACAGGTGCACCCCCATCTCATGCCCTCCCCTGGGGAACCGCCACACATTGACTGCGCGGTAACGTTCACGCCTGGGCGGCGGCGCCCGGTGCGTCACACGCGATGCCTGAGGGCGTCGGGCGCGATGCCTGAGTGCGTCGGGCGCGGCGCCGATGTGCGTCGTGAGGCGGCGCAGGATGGCGTCGCGGCGCGGTGCGCGAGGTGTGCCGCGGGCCGCCCGAGACTTCATCCCCGGACGGCGAGAGGCACGAGGTGACGGACTTCAAGGCCGATGTATCACGCGTCGGAGTGGTCGGCTGCGGACAGATGGGCGCGGGTATCGCGGAGGTCTGCGCGCGCGCCGGTCTCGACGTGAAGGTCGCCGAGACCACCGGCGACGCGCTGGAGTACGGGCGCACCCGGCTCAGCAACTCCCTCGCGAAGGCGGCCGAGCGCGGCAAGCTCACGGCCGACGAACTGGCCGCGACGCAGTCCAGGCTCAGCTTCACCACCGACCTCGGCGAGTTCGCCGACCGCGACCTCGTGATCGAGGCCGTCGTCGAGAACGAGCAGGTGAAGACGGAGATCTTCCAGGTCCTGGACCAGGTCGTGACCCGCAAGGACGCGATCCTCGCCTCGAACACCTCCTCCATCCCGATCGTGAAGCTCGCGGTGGCCACCTCGCGCCCCGACCACGTCATCGGCATCCACTTCTTCAACCCGGCCCCTGTGCAGAAGCTCGTCGAGCTGATCCCTGCGCTGACCACCTCCGAGGGCACCATCAGCCGCGCCCACGTGTGGGCCGAGAAGGTGCTCGGCAAGCACGCGATCCGCGCGCAGGACCGCTCGGGCTTCGTCGTGAACGCGCTGCTCGTCCCGTACCTGCTCTCGGCGGTCCGCATGTTCGAGCAGGGCATCGCGAGCCGCGAGGACATCGACAGCGGCATGGAGCTGGGCTGCGCCCATCCGATGGGCCCGCTCAAGCTCGCCGACCTCATCGGTCTCGACACGATCGTCTCGATCTCGGAGGGCATGTACGCGGAGTACGCGGAGCCCCTGTACGCGGCCCCGCCGCTGCTGCGCCGCATGGTCGAGGCGGGGCGTCTCGGCCGCAAGTCGGGCTCCGGTTTCTACGCGTACCAGTAGCACCGGGGGACTCGTCCCCGCGTACCAGTGGCGCCGGGGGACTCGTCCCCGCGTACCAGTGGCGCCGGGGGACTCGTCCCGCACGACCGCACGAGGCGGGGGCACGCGAGAAGGCCGCGTGCCCCCGCCTTTCGTGCTCGGCGCAAGCGCTTTTCATGCTCCGCGCAAGCACTTTCCCGCTTGCTAGCATCCGCGCCACCGGGGGAGATTCCCGCTGGTGACGAGGGTGGGGAGCGGATCATGGGCGGTACGTGGACGGAAGACGTCTTTCCCGAGACGGAGCTGATCTCCGGGAATCTGCGCCTGCGTGCCTTCGACGCCGGGGACGTCGAGGACGTGCGGCGGGCGTGCGCCGACGAGGAGATCCAGCGCTGGCTGCCGCTGCCCCGCCCGTACGACACGGAAGTGGCCCGCTCCTGGTGCACCGAGTTCAGCCACCACCTGCGCACCTCGGGCGACGGCATCCACTGGGCGGTCACGGACCGCGAGAGCGGCCGCCTCCTCGGCACGACCGGCCTCAACCGCACCGACTGGCGCGGGCTCGTCAGCGAGGTCGGCTACTGGGTCGCGCCCTGGGCCAGACGGCGCGGGGTCGCGGTGGGCGCCGCGCGGACGGTGGCCGGCTGGCTGCTCGGCGAGTGCGGCTTCGAGCGCCTGGAGCTGCGCGCGGCGACAGGCAACCTCGCCTCGCAGGCGGTCGCCGAGCGGGCGGGTTTCGTACGGGAGGGTGTGCTGCGCAACGCGGGGCGCGTGCACGAAGGCCGGGTGGACCTCGTGGGGTACTCGCTCGTCCCCGGGGACGGCGTCGCGCTGCCCGCGGTGGAGGCGCGGCTGATCGCGGTCTGAACAGGCGCGAGCGGCCCCCGGACCTCCCTGGAAGGGACGTCCGGGGGCCGCACCCGTGCGTGCGGGGCTCAGCGCTCCTCGGGCGGCGCGTCCCGACCGGGACTCGCCGAGCCGTCGTCGTAGTCGACGCGCTCCTTGCGGACGGAGTCGCTGACCTCCTGTTCCTCG
The DNA here is from genome assembly GCF_050613165.1 of Streptomyces sp. P6-2-1. Taxonomy (NCBI): domain Bacteria; kingdom Bacillati; phylum Actinomycetota; class Actinomycetes; order Kitasatosporales; family Streptomycetaceae; genus Streptomyces; species Streptomyces sp. P6-2-1. Next base: position 868,695 of record NZ_CP192513.1, read on the forward strand.
GTGACGCGCTCCGCCTCCAGGCGGACGCGTTCGACGGCGACCGCCTCCTTGCGGATGACGGGACGCTCCGCGTGCAGGGTGACCTCGGCGTTCTCCTCGCCGATGGAGGCATCCACGGAGTCACCCTCGCGGATCGGTTCGCGTACGAGCCTGGCCTCTTCGTGGCTGACCGGGATCGTCGTCGTGACGTTCTCGGTCACCACGACCTTGTGCAGCCTGGCCCGGCCGGACTCCTCCTCCTGCGTGCCGACGCGCAGCCGCTCCTCGGAGAGGATCATCTCCTCGCCGGGTTCCCCCTCCCAGGAGCTGCGCGCGCCCGCACCGGCGAGTTCGCGCTCGGTGCTCTCGCCCGTCGCCTCGTTCGGGTTGGCCGGGCCGAGACCCGATCCCGCCCCCTTCATCCCGGCCTGGTCCGCGGAGGTGGTGCCCGCCCTGGCCTGCTGGCCCGTGCCGGTGAGCGACTCGTCCTCCGCGTCCATCCCGCCGGGCGCGGCGGCCCCCTTCTTGCCCTCGTCCCCGCCGGACATCGCACCGGTCGCCGTCATCCCGTAGTGGGCGTACAGCTCCTCCTCACCGGCCGCGTCCAGGTGCTGCCCGGCGTCGAGCCGGGGGGCGTCCTTGATCGTGTTCTTGTCGTGGTCCAGGTGCAGACCCTCGGCGTCCGAGCGTGCACCTTCCAGCGGGACGAAGCTCTCCTTCATCCCGAACAGACCGGTCTTCACCGTCACCCACTCCGGGCGGCCGGTGCGGTCGTCGCGATAGACCTGCTCGACGCTGCCGACCTTGGCCCCGTCCCGGTCGTACGCGGTCAGGCCCACGAGCTGGTCCACGCTGAGGAAGCCCTCGTCTGAAGTCATGAGTGCCCTCTTCCTGCGAGGGCGCGCGGCGAAGGGGCCGGGGTCCCCTCCACGAGAGACACGCGCCACTCCTTCCATGCGGCGCGCTCCGGGGCCTTTCGGCAACCGCAAGAGGGGACCAGGGGACGAAATACCCCATTGGGCGGATATCTCGCCAAAAGGGTTTATCCGCCGAGAGCCCGGCCTTCCCCACCCTCCGGCGGCCGACGCACACCAAGCCCCTCCGGCGTTCGAGGAGCGGGGCGAGGGCGGAGGCCCGACGTCACCGGGTCGCTACGGCTCCACGACGCGGCGCACCGCGTCCCGCAGCAAGGCCTTGCGCCGCTCGTGGTCCTCCTGCGGGTCCTCCGCCGTCGCCGCGAAGACATGGCTCACCGGCGACCACGCGCACGCCATCGCGATGACGAGGGTCAGCAACTCGAAGGGGTCCCCCTCACGCAGCTTCCCCGCCGCCTGCGCCGCCGCGATCGCCGCGAGCTTCGGGCCGCTCTGCGGGTCGTCGAGCCACAGCCCCCCTGACCGCCGCTCCAGGCGGGTCCAGGCGATGAGCCGGACGAGATTGGGACGGCGCAGGTTCTGCTCGTAGAGCCCCACCGCCCAGCCGGGCAGATCGTCGGCGTCGAAGGGGATGGTCTCGACGATGTCGCTCGTCCGGTCGGCGATGACCGCGGCGAAGAGCCCGTCCTTGTTGCCGAAGTAGCCATAGAGCTGCGCCTTGTTGGTGCGCGCGGCCGAGATGATCCGCTCGATCCGGGCGCCCGCGATACCGCGCAGGGCGAACTCCTCGGTCGCGGCGTCGAGGATGCGGCGCCTGGTCGCGGCGCCGCGCGGCGTACTGGGCAGCTCGGGCATGGGGTCACGGTAGCAAACAGAACAGTTGGTTTGCTTTTCCTTTCCGAGCCCTTACGCTGAAACAGACCGAACAGTCTGTCTTTGGAGTTGTCCCATGCGTTCCACCCCTGCCTGGCAGCACGCCCCGGGCGCCCCCGCCCTGGAGCGCGCCACGATCGAGCGGCGCGAGCCGCGCCCCGACGACATCGCCGTGCGCGTCGACTACTGCGGGGTCTGCCACAGCGACCTGCACCAGATCAACGACGTCGCGGGGCGGCGCACGGGCCCGCTCGTGCCCGGGCACGAGTTCGTCGGCACGGTCACGGAGACCGGCGCGGACGTGACCGGCTTCGCGCCCGGCGACAAGGTCGCGATCGGCACACTCGTCGACTCGTGCGGGACCTGCCCGATGTGCCTGGCCGGGCGGGAGAACTACTGCGCGCAGTTCCCGACGGTCACGTACGGCGCGGTGGACCGCGTGGACGGCCTGCCGACGCACGGCGGGTACAGCCGCGCGTACGTGCTGCGCGAGAAGTTCGCGTACCACCTGCCCGCCGGGCTCGAACCGGCCGCCGCAGCGCCGCTGATGTGCGCGGGCATCACGGTGTGGGAGCCGCTGAGCGCCGCGGGGATCGGTCCCGGGAGCAAGGTCGCCGTGGCAGGTCTCGGCGGTCTCGGCCACCTCGGCGTGAAACTCGCCGTCGCGCTCGGCGCCGAGGTCACCGTCCTGAGCCGTACCGAGGACAAGGCCGCCGACGCGGCCGAGCTCGGCGCCGAATCGCTGCTCCTGACGACGGACGAGGCCGCGGTGGCCGCCGCGCGCGGGCGCTTCGACCTCGTGCTCGACACCATCTCGGCCCCGCACGACCTCAACCGGATGCTGTCGGTGGTCGCCGTGGACGGCACGCTCAGCGTCCTCGGCTTCTTCGGCGAGGCTCCCGTGCAGCTCATGGGCCTCCTGCTCGGTGCCAAGAAGCTCAGCTCATCGGCCACGGGCGGCCGCGCCGAGACGGCCAGGATGCTGGAGTTCTGCGGCGCGCACGGCATCACGGCGGACGTCGAGGTACTGCCCTCAGCGCAGGTGAACGAGGCGCTGGAGCGCCTGGAGCGCGGAGACGTGCGCTACCGCTTCGTCCTCGACGTCTCGGACCTGGACGAGGACCCGGCGCCGGCCGCCTGAGGCCCGGCGGCGTTACGTACGGGAGCGGGGCGCCCGCGGCGGTACGGGGAGCGGGGCGCCCCCGCGGCGGTACGGGGAGCGGGGCGCCCCTGGCGATACGGGAGCGGGCGCCCCGGGCAACCCGCTCCCCGTACCGCCGAACCCCGCGCCTCTCGTGCCCCTCTCACTCCTCCCGCATCCGGTGCAGCAACAGCAGAGCCGCCGCCATCGTGGCCGCGGGGACCTGGCCCTGGCTCACGAGATCGGGCACGAGCTTGAGCGGGACCCACTCGCGGCGCGAGGACTCGAAGCCGTCGACGGGCTCGCCCGTCCACTCGGCGCTCTCGCCCCAGTAGACGTGATGGACGGCGTCGCTCAGCCCGTTCGACGGCTCGGTGCTCAGCAGGTGGTGGAGGGCGCCCGGGCGCCAGCCCGACTCCTCCTCCAGTTCGCGCGCGGCGGCCCGCTCGGGCTCCTCCCCGTCCTCGACCACGCCCGCGGGCAACTCCCAGCCCCACGTGTCGGTGATGAAGCGGTGCCGCCACAACAGCAGGACTTCCTCCGCCTCGTTGACGACGGTCGCCGCGGCGACGGGGCGCTGACGGATCAGGAAGTGGTCGAGGTGGCGTCCGTCCGGCAACTCCACATCAGCGAGGTGCACGCGAAACCAGCGATTCCCGTACACGAATTGTTCGCTCTGTTTCGTCCAACGCACGTTTCTGCCACCTTTCATGAGGAGGTGGCACTATCGCAGTCGCCGCCGCACACCGGGCAGGCGCCCTGACCGCTCACCGGAGCACAGCGGGCGGCGCACCCGGGACCCCTGGACCGCTCACCCCGGCGCACCACCGCCCGCCGCGGCTCACCGAGGCTCACACCGGCACCCGCAGCGCCAGGTCGATGAGTTCGGCCGCCTGCCCCGTGCCGCTCCCGCCGGTGCGCACGAGGTGCTCGCGCACCGCGCGCAGCCGTTCGCGCAGCCGCCGGGACTCCATGCCCGTGGCCCGCTCGGCCATCTCGACGGCCGCCTCGACCGCACCGTCCGTCTCGCCCTGCCGCAGGGCGATGTGACTGAGCATCGCGAGCCGGTGCACGCGGCCCCTGTCGTGCGCCGGGCTGTCCACGGCCGCCCGCGCGTGCTCGCGCGCCCCGCGCAGATCGCCGAGGCTCAACAGGGCTTCGGCGACCTGCACGTTGACGAGTCCGGGTTGCACGTACCCCGTCTCGTCGGGTTCATGGCCGCGCCGGATGCGCTCGGCGGCGGTCTCCGCACGCCGGATGCAGTCGAGCGCGCTGCCCGCGTCGCCGAGGTGCGCGTACGCCTTCGCCTGCATCGCGTGCAGATCGGAGGCGAGCGCGGGCGAGACCGCGCGCCCGGCCGCGCGCAGCGCCGCCTCGGCGAAGGCGACGGCCTGCCGGTGCGCGGCGAGGTGGAGCGACTGGTTGACGAGCAGGGCGATGACGTACGCGCCGAAGGCCCGGTCCCCGCTCGCCTTGGCGAGCCGCAGGGCCTGGTGGAAGTAGCGCTGGGCGAGGCCGTGCGCGTCGGCGTCGTAGGCGCAGATCCCCGCGACGGCGACGAGCGCGCCGGTCGCGCGGTGCAGCGCGCGCCCGGTGTCGTCGCCGTAACTGCCGCGCAGGAGCGGCGCGGCCTCGGCGTTGAGGAAGGAGACGACGCGGGGGCGGACGACGACACCGCCCGCCTTGCGGTAGAGCTGTTCGTAGTGGGCGCGGGCCGCGCGCAGCATCTCGATGTCGGCGCCGGAGACGCGGCGGGGGCCGCCGCGCGAGACGTCGGTGTCCTCCGGCGGGTTCTCCCACTCCCACACGGGGACGATCGCCGGTGTGCCCGTGACGGCGGGGGCGCCGAGGACGTGGGCGCGCTGCTGCTGGTCGGAGCGCCACAGCGCGGTGGCGCGCTCGACGAAGCCGGAGAGGGACCCCGGGCGCGCGGCGGCGGGCTCGCCGGGGATGCCGAGGCCGATGTCGTCGAGAGTGACGGGCCGGGCGAGGCGGCGCGAGAGGACGTCGCAGATGAGGTCGGGGACCTGGCCGCGCGGGCGCTGGCCGCGCAGCCAGCGCGAGACGGCCGTGTGCTCGTAGCGCAGGGTCAGTCCGCGGGCCGCGCCCGCCCGGTTGACGTGGGCGGCGAGCCCGGCGTGCGAGATCGCGGCCTCGTCGAGGATCGCGTCGAGGAGGGAGTTGGGCTCCATGCTGTCTCCGGGTGAGCTGGTGCGCGGCGCGCCGCTTATCGCTGGGGGTGAGCGAACGGGCACCGGTTGTGGCACAGCGTAAGGGAGCGCGATTCACACGGGGTGTGAAAGGAGCGCACGCACCGGGGGTCCGCGCGCGCTTTCGCGGGGCGCGCGGGGGCGCTTGACTGTGTCTCGCGGACGCCGGGCTCCCCCCTCGACAAGTACGGCGTCCCGACCGGCGCCGTCCCGACCGCCGCAGCCGCTTCGGCTCCGGCCCGGCGGGCGGCGCCACGGACGCCCGGCCCCTCCGGCCTCTCCCCCCCCCTGGCCGGAGGGGTTTCGGGTTCCCCGCGCGGGGCGGTCTTCCCCCTCCGCGGGGCTCCCGCGCCCCCCTGCGCGCGTGTTCGGGGGGTCACCGGAAGGCGTGTGCGAGGTTCACCGGAACGAGTGGCACCGCCCGCACCGCACGCCCCTCACCCCCGCACCACGCACATCGGCCGGGCCCCGTCTCCACGACAGGACCCGGCCGATCACGCCGGTACGGGGAGCCACGCTCCCCGGCGGGGGTCACACCCCGCGCAGCACCGCCCCCGTGTGCTCCGCCGCGAGGGCCACCGCCGCGTCGCGCGCGGTCGTGGCCTCCTCGACGGTCAGGGTGCGGTCGGGGGCGCGGAAGCGCAGCGCGTACGCGAGGGACTTGTGGCCCTCGGCGAGCTGGTCGCCCGTGTAGACGTCGAACAGGCGCAGCGACTCCAGGAGTTCACCCGCGCCTTCGCGCAGCGCCAACTCGACCTCGACCGCGGGGACATCCGCGGGGACGACGAGTGCGACGTCCTGCGTGGCCACGGGGTAGTTCGAGATGCGCGGGGCCTGCACGGCCCCGGCTCCCGCCTGCTCCAGGGCGTCGAGGTCGAGTTCGGTCGCGCAGGTGCGGGCCGGGAGGCCGAGCGCCTTGATGACGCGCGGGTGCAGTTCGCCCGCGTGCCCGATGACGCGCTCGGCACCGTCCACGAAGGCGAGCAGCTCGGCGCAGCGGCCCGGGTGCCAGGGCCCGTACGCGCCCTTGCGGACCACGAGGTCGGCCCCCGCCTCGGCGGCCGCCGTGCGTGCGGCCTCGATGGCGTCGGCCCAGTCGACCGGGCGGCCCTTGCCCCACCAGCCGGACTGCTCGCGGGCCCCGGCGAGGACCACGGCGAGGTGCCTGGGCTGCTCGGGCAGTGCCGCGTCCAGCTCGTCGAGCTGGGTGTCCTCGGGGCGGTGGGCCACCGCAAGACGCTCGGGCACGACGGCGTCGGCGCGCGGGTGGAAGACGAGCCCCGTCTCGAAGAGCGCGAGGTCATGGCTGCCCCGGCCCTCGTTGCGGCGCAGGGCGGCGAGCAGCCCGGGCAGCAGCGTGGTGCGCAGCGCGGGCTCCTCGTCCGAGAGCGGATTGGCGAGGCGCACGACACGGCGGGCCGGGTCGTCCTCGGCGAGGCCGAGCGCGTCGAAGGCGTCGGTCCCGACGAACGGGTAGGTGAGCGCCTCGACGTACCCGCGCCCGGCGAGCGCGCGGCCCACGCGGCGGTGGAAGCGCTGCCGCTCGGTGAGGCCGCGCCCGGCGGGGGGCTTGGGCAGCGTGGAGGGCAGGTTCTCGTAGCCCTCCAGGCGGATGACCTCTTCGGCGAGGTCGTTGGGCGCGGTGAGGTCGGGCCGCCACGAGGGGATCGTGACGATCAGCTCGTCCTGGCCGTACACATCGCAGCCCACTTGCTGGAGCCGCCGTACGACGGTCTCCCGGCCGTACTCGACACCGGCGACGCGGTCGGGGTGCCCGGCCGGCATCGTGACGGTGCGCGGCGCGGAGGGCGCGACGACCTCGGTGACGCCCGCGTCGGGCGTGCCGCCCGCGAGGAGCACGAGGAGGTCGACGGTGCGCTGCGCCGCGGCGGAGGCGGCCTGCGGGTCGACGCCGCGCTCGAAGCGCCGGGACGCCTCGGAGGCGAGCTTGTGGCGGCGCGAGGCGCGCGCGACGGCGATCTGGTCGAAGTGCGCGGCCTCGACGATGACCTCGCTGGTGCCGAGTTCGGCGCCGTGGTCCGCGATCTCGGTCTCGGCGCCGCCCATGACCCCGGCGAGCCCGATGGGCCCGCGCTCGTCGGTGATGACGAGGTCCTCGGGGTCGAGCTTCCGGTTCTGCCCGTCGAGCGTCCTGAGCGTCTCGCCCGCCTGTGCGCGGCGCACGCCGATCGGGCCGCGCACCTGGGCGCGGTCGTAGGCGTGCAGGGGCTGGCCCAGCTCCAGCATCACGTAGTTGGTGATGTCGACGGTCAGCGAGACGGGCCGCATCCCGGCCTTCTGGATGCGGCGTGCCATCCAGATCGGGGTACGGGCCTCGGGGTCGAGCCCCGCGACCGTACGGGCCGTGAAGCGGTCGCAGCCGAAGGGGTCGGCGATCTCGACGGGGTAGCCGTGGGCGTTGGGCCCGGGCACGTCGATGAGCGCGGGGTCGCGCAGCGGGAGCCCGTAGGCGATGGCGGTCTCGCGGGCGATGCCGCGCATCGAGAGGCAGTAGCCGCGGTCGGGCGTGACGGCGATGTCGAGGACCTCGTCGACGAGTTCGAGCAGCTCGATCGCGTCGGTGCCGACCTCGTACTGCGGCGGCAGCACGATGATCCCGTGCGTGCCTCCCCCAGACTCCGTCCGGGGGGACCCCCAATCCCCCATGCCCAGCTCGTCGGCGGAGCAGATCATGCCGTGCGAGACCTTGCCGTACGTCTTGCGCGCGGCGATGGCGAAGTCGCCGGGCAGGACGGCGCCGGGCAGGACCACGACGACCTTGTCGCCGACGGCGAAGTTCCGGGCGCCGCAGACGATCTCCTGCAACTCACCGGTGCCGTTGGCGTCGCCGACGTCCACGTGGCAGAAGCGGATGGGCTTCTTGAAGCCCTCCAGCTCCTCGATGGCGCGGACCTGGCCGACGACCAGGGGGCCCTTGAGCCCGGCGCCGAGCTGCTCGACGGTCTCGACCTCAAGCCCTGCGGAGACCAGCTTGGCCTGCACGTCACGGCCGGTCTCTGTGGCGGGGAGGTCGACGTACTCCCGCAGCCAGGAAAGCGGGACCCGCATCAGATCTCCATCCCGAACGGCCGGGTGAAACGGACGTCACCCTCGACCATGTCTCGCATGTCCTCGACGTTGTGGCGGAACATCAGCATCCGTTCGATACCGAAACCGAACGCGAATCCGCTGTACTTCTCGGGGTCGACTCCGCAGGCCGTGAGGACCTTCGGGTTGACCATGCCGCAGCCGCCCAGCTCGATCCAGCCCTCGCTGGAGCAGGTACGGCAGGGGCGGTCCGGGTTCCCGACCGACTCGCCCTTGCACACGTAGCAGAGCATGTCCATCTCGGCGGACGGCTCGGTGAAGGGGAAGTAGTTGGGGCGCAGCCGCGTCGTCATGTCGGGCCCGAAGAGCGAGCGGACCATGTGGTCGAGCGTGCCCTTGAGGTCGGCCATCGTCAGGCCCTCGTCCACGGCGAGCAGCTCGATCTGGTGGAAGACCGGGGTGTGCGTCGCGTCCAGCTCGTCGGTCCGGTACACGCGGCCCGGGCACACGACGTAGACGGGCGCGCCGCGCTCCAGGAGCGAGCGGGCCTGCACGGGCGAGGTGTGGGTGCGCAGCACGACACCGGACTCGTCGGCTTCGGTGCCCTTGGGGCCCTGGACGAAGAAGGTGTCCTGCATCTGCCGGGCGGGGTGGTCGGGGGTGAAGTTGAGCGCGTCGAAGTTGAACCACTCGGCCTCCACCTCGGGGCCCTCGGCGACCTCGTAGCCCATCGCGACGAAGACGTCGGCGACGCGCTCCATCATCGTGGTCAGCGGGTGACGCGCTCCGGCGGGGACGCGGTCGTACGGGAGCGTGACGTCGACGGTCTCCTCGACGAGGACGCGCGCGTCCCGCTCGGCCTCCAGCTCGGCCTGCCGGGCGGCGAGCGCCTTGTTCACGGCGCCGCGGGCCTGGCCGACCCGCTTGCCCGCCTCGGCCTTCGCCTGCGGGGGCAGGGCGCCGATCTCGCGGTTGGCGAGGGCGAGCGGCGAGGTGCCGCCGGTGTGGGCGGTCTTGGCCTGGGCGAGCTGGTCGAGGTCGGCGGCGGCGGCGAAGGCGGCGAACGCCTCGTCCCGCATGCGCGCGATCTCGTCCGGCTTCAGCGCCTCGACCTCTACTGGGTCGTACGACTTGTTGGGTGCCGACATTTCTTCCCGTGCTTCCGACGTGGGTGGCTGAGGGTCCCGTCTCGTTCTGTGGACGATTCGTCCACGAAAGAGGACGCGGACGTGCCAAAGACCGAGTCTACCGGGGGGCGGGTGGGGCGTGGCGCGGGTGGGCGGCCCCGGGGCCGTACGTCACAGGCGGTACGGGGGTGGGGCGGCCCGGCGCGGGAGGGGGCCCGAGGCGCTACTGGAGGTGGGCCGGCAGCGCGACGGGCAGCATGAATCGGAAGAGGGCGCCGCCGCGCGGGGCCCGGCCGACCGTGATCCAGCCGCCGTGCACCTCGACGATGCCCTTCACGATGTAGAGGCCGAGACCGGTGCCGCCGCGCTTGGAGCCGCGCCAGAAGCGGGTGAAGACACGGTTCATCGACTCCTCGGGGATACCCGGCCCCTCGTCACTCACCGTGATCACGGTCCCTTCAGGTCCCTCGCCGCCCGCCGTGGGCGCGATGTCGATGGTGACAGTTCCGCCGCCGTGGCGCACCGCGTTTTCGAGGAGATTGCTCAGAACCTGGTCGACTTTGTCGGGATCGGCCCACAAGGCGGGCAGCGGGCGGCGCACGGTAACGAGGAAGCGGTCGCAGGAGCGGCCCGCCGCGATATGTGCCTGCACGTGCCGTGCCGCCGCGCCCGCGATGTCGACGGGCTGGCGGCGCAGCTCCATGCGCCCCGCGTCGATGCGGGAGATGTCGAGGAGTTCCGTGATGAGGCGCGTGACGCGGTGGGCGTCGGCGTCGACGGTCTGGAGCATGAGCCGCTTCTGGTCGTCGTTGAACCTCTCCCACTTGGCCAGGAGCGTCGCCGTGAAGCCCTTGACGGAGGTGAGCGGGGAGCGCAGCTCGTGCGCGACGGTGGCGATCAGTTCGGCGTGGCTGCGCTCGGTACGGCGCCTGGCCCCGGTGTCGCGCAGCGAGACGACGAGCCGTGCGAGCGGCCCGCGCGGGCGCGTCCGCACGTACCTGGCCGAGACGAGGACCTCGCGGCCCCCGGGGAGCAGCAGGTTCCTCTCCGGCTGCCGGGTCCGGATCGCGAGCCCCCCGTACGGGTCGGTGAGCCGCCACCACCGCCGTCCGTCGAGGTCTTCGAGCGGCAGCACCTCCTCCAGGGGGCTGCCGAGCGCGGCGTCGGGGAGCACCCCGGTGATCCGCGCGGCGGCGGCGTTGAAGCACGTGACGAGCCCGCGGGCGTCCGCGACGACGAGGCCGTCGGGCAGATCGTCGGGCCGCAGGGGCTCGGCGGGGCGCGGGGCGGGGACCTCGGCCGGCGCGGCCGCGTCCCCGGACAGCGGCCCCCGCACGCGCCACTCCCCCGGGGCCACCCCGCCCGCCCCGTACCCGGCACTCTCGGCTGTCATCCTCGCCCCACCCTCCAGACCGGTCCGTGGGCCCTCGGAGGGGTCACCCTATCGGTGCGGGAGGGCGGGAGGCGGCGCTCCGCCGGTGCGGCGGAGGGAGCCCCGCGCCCGTGTCGCGTGCCCGCCCGCGCCGGAGGGGAGCGTGCGCCGTGCCGCCTACGCCGCGCGTCCCCGCTGGGCGCGTGCCGAGGCGTAGAGGCAGACGGCGGCGGCCGTCGCGAGGTTGAGGGACTCGGCCTTGCCGTGGAGCGGTACGCGGACCACGGCGTCGGCGAGGGCGCGGGTCTCCTCGGGGAGGCCCCACGCCTCGTTGCCGAAGACCCAGGCGGTCGGGCCGCTCATCGTGCCGCGGTCGAGTTCGTCGTCGAGGTCGTCGGCGCCCGCGCCGTCGGCGGCGAGGACCCGCACCCCGGTCCCGCGCAGCCCCGCGACGGCCTCGTCGACGGGCACGCCGACCACGACGGGCAGGTGGAAGAGCGAACCGACCGAGGCGCGCACGCACTTGGGGTTGTAGACGTCCACCGACGCGTCGGTGAGGACGACGGCGTCCGCGCCCGCGGCGTCCGCGCAGCGCAGCACCGTCCCCGCGTTGCCGGGATCGCGGACGTGCGCGAGCACCGCGACGAGGCGGGGGCGCGCGGCGAGGACGTCGGCGAAGCCGGTGTCGAGGAAGCGGCACAGGCCGATGACGCCCTGCGGGGTCACCGTGTCGGCCATCGCGGCGAGCACCTCCTCGCTCGCGCTGAGCACGGGGACGCCCCTGGCCCGCGCGTCGGCGAGGAGTTCGGGGTGGCGGCGCGCGGCGTCCTCCGTCGCGTACACCTCGACGAGGTGCCCGGCGGCCTCGCGCACGGCCTGCGGGCCCTCGGCGAGGAAGCGGCGCTCTTTGCCGCGGAAGCTCCGCTTCGCGAGCCGTCGCGCGGCGACGACGCGGGGGGAGCGCAGGGAGGTCAGCTCGGGGGCCGGCATGTGCTCACTCTCGGGGACGTACGGGGGCTCGGGAGGTGGACGGGGCCGCGGCCCCGCGGGGTGCCGCCGGAACACACGGGACCCGCAGGCCGTCGCGGGCCTGCGGGTCCGGTGGAGCGGCGCGCCGACACGCGGCGCGCGGAGCCTGCCTGGGCGTGGGCCCTGATCAGGCGGCGGCCTTCGGCGCGTTGACGTCCTCGGGCAGCGCCTTCTGCGCGGCCTCGACGAGGGCCGCGAAGGCACCCGCGTCGTGCACGGCCAGCTCGGCGAGGATCTTGCGGTCCACCTCGATGTTGGCGGCCTTGAGACCCTGGATGAAGCGGTTGTAGGTGATGCCGTTGGCGCGGGCAGCGGCGTTGATGCGCTGAATCCACAGCTGACGGAAGTCGCCCTTGCGCTTCTTGCGGTCGTTGTAGTTGTAGACGAGGGAGTGGGTGACCTGCTCCTTCGCCTTGCGGTACAGGCGCGAGCGCTGCCCGCGGTAGCCGCTGGCCTGCTCCAGGATCGCCCGGCGCTTCTTGTGGGCGTTGACGGACCGCTTGACGCGTGCCACTTGATTACTCCTTGTAGCGGGGCCGTGGGGTGGTCACACGGCCCGGTTCGATTGGGTCCCGGTACGGGGCTGCGAGCCCCCGGTGAGGGAGCCCCCGGGAAAGGGGGCCCGGCCTCACTTGCCGAGAAGCTTCTTGATCTTCTTGGCGTCGCCCGGGGCCATCTCGGCGTTGCCGGTGAGGCGGCGCGTCAGGCGGGACGACTTGTGCTCCAGCAGGTGGCGCTTGCCGGCCCGCTCGCGCAGGACCTTGCCGGAGCCCGTGACCTTGAAGCGCTTGCTGGCACCGCTGTGCGACTTGTTCTTCGGCATGGCGCCGTTATCTCCTCGTCGGTGACGCCCCCAGCCGGGCCCCGGGGGGACCGGACGCGCGGGGGCGTCAGTTGTATCCGTGTCACCGGGACGGCTGTCCCGGATCAGGCCTCGGCGTGCTCCTCGGCGGCCTCGTCCGCGCCGGAAACGGCCTCGTCCTGGTCGTCGGCGGAGGCGCCACGTCCCTGCCGCTCCGCCTTGCGGGCGGCCTGGGCCTCGCGGGCCTCGGCCATCGCCTCGGTCTTCTTCTTGTGCGGGCCGAGAACCATGATCATGTTGCGGCCGTCCTGCTTCGGGCTCGACTCGATGAAGCCGAGGTCCTGGACGTCGTCCGCGAGCCGCTGGAGCAGTCGGCGGCCGAGCTCCGGCCTGGACTGCTCGCGACCACGGAACATGATCGTGATCTTGACCTTGTCACCCTGCTTGAGGAACCGGACGACGTGACCCTTTTTGGTGTCGTAGTCGTGCGGGTCGATCTTCGGCCGGAGCTTCATCTCCTTGATGACCGTGTGCGCCTGGTTCTTGCGCGCCTCACGGGCCTTCATGGCCGACTCGTACTTGAACTTCCCGTAGTCCATGAGCTTGCACACGGGCGGACGGGCGTTCGCCGCGACCTCGACCAGGTCCAGGTCGTACTCCTGCGCCAGCTCCAGGGCCTTGGCGAGCGGGACGATGCCCACCTGCTCTCCACTGGGGCCGACGAGTCGTACCTCGGGAACACGAATCCGGTCGTTGATACGGGGCTCGGCGATGCGGGGCTCGGCGCTGATGGATCCTCCTCGGTAGCACCGCACGGCCGCCTGGCAGACAGCCGCACAACTCTTGCTTCTTCCTGAGACCAACCGCGCCGGCACATGAAAAATGCCCCGGACGATCACGAGCGGGGCTCCTGTACTGACCGGAGCACCGCCGCGTGGACGCGGGGCGCGACTTCGGACGCTCACCGCCTCGGGTGCGGTGCCGTCTGACCGGTGACCCGCCGCCCGTGAGGGCGATCAGGTGGGAGTGCGGAGCCTCCACTTGTGGCCGGAGTCTCGGGCTCCCTCGCGGGCACCACTGACACACTCCGGCCGGTCGTTCCTCCAGCATACCAGGGCGTACGGGGCCGGAGCCCCCGCGTGCGGGCGGGACGGGGCCTCGGGGCGCCGCGTACGCCGCACTAGGCTGACGGGGCTCGCGGGCGCCCGCCCGCGAGGGGAATGCGGGCGCTGTGCGGCCCTTCCCACCGTACGCAACGAAGGAAGCGCCCCGCGATGAGCGAAGCGACGCCCGCAGCCGACTACGACGACGTCACCCGGGACATCGCGGAGGTGCCCGCCGTCGAGGTGATCACCACCGTGGGGGTGCACCTGATGAGTGCGGCGGCGGTGAAGCTGGGGCTCGCCGAGGACGGCGAGGCGCACAAGGACCTCGACGAGGCCCGCAAGCTGATCCACGCGCTCGCCGGGCTCCTCGACGCGGGCGGCACCGAGATCAGCTCCTTCCACGCGGCTCCGCTCCGCGACGGCCTCAAGTCCCTCCAGCTCGCCTTCCGCGAGGCCAGCATCGTCCCTGACGAGCCCGGCCAGGGCCCGGGCGAGAAGTACACGGGGCCGGTCTTCGGCTGAGCCTCGGGGGCCCGGGGCCGGGGGCGGGAAGCCGGGGGGCCGGGAGCCGCGGACCGGGCCGGGAGCCGGGGCGGCCTTCCGGCGGCCTGGCGCGTCAGCGGATGAAGAGCGGCTGCCCCGGCACCGTCGCGTCCGGCGGGAGCAGGGCCAGTTCGATGCCGCGCTCCAGGCGCTCGCGAAGGACCGGGTGGGCGGCGAGGCTCCCGGCGACGGCGCGCGCGGCAGGCTCGGGCGCCGCGTCCTTGTGCAGGACGAGCGCGAGCGTGCCGTCCGCCGCGCGGGACGGGAGCAGGTGGGCGCGGAGCACGGCGGGCTCGGCGGCGAGGGTGTCGCGCACCGCCTCCGTGACGGCCGGGTCCGCGAGCGGTGCCGCGCTGTCCCTGCCCTCGGCGAGCGCGCGGAGCGCACCGCCGCTCACCTCGAAGGGAACGGGCCCGGCGAGGTCGAGCACGAGCGTGTCGGCCCCCTCGTGCGCCACCGCCTGGAGCGCCTGGTGCAGCGGTACGGCGACGGGGCGGGCCGCCGGGTCCCACCGGGCGAGGCTCGCCGTGGACGTGAAGGCGGGCAGCGCGGTGCGGTCCCCAGCCTTGAGCGTGGGCACCGCCATCTCGCTGTTCTTCTCGCGCCTGAGCCCGTCCTGGCCCTCCTCGGTCTCCCCGAGCACGGCGACGACGGGCACGAGGAGCCGCGCCCGGCGCAGGGCGGCGAGCACGGGCCCGGTCGCCGTACGGTCCTCGGCCCAGGCGGCGAGCGCCGCGCCGAGCGCGGGGTCGGCGGAGCCGTCGTCGTCGCTGAATCCGGAATCAGGGATGTTCTTGTTCGCCACGCGACGACCCTACCGAGGGCCCGGACGCCGCGGACGCGCGGACCGGCTGGCCCGGGTCTCCCCGCCCGCCCGCCGCGCGTCCGGCGGGGGTGCGCGGCCGCGCCCCTGGGCCCCTCACAGGACCGGCTGTGCCGCCTCGGTCGCGGCGAGGGCGGCGCGGGTCGCCGCCGTGAAGTCCCAGAAGAGCCGCGTGGTCGACGTCTTCCTGCCCGCGCGCGTGTTGACCTCGAACATCGCGGCGCGCAGTGCGGTGGTGATCTCCAGCTGGGCGCCCTCGCCCCGCAGCGTGCGGTTGGCGATGTTGTCCGGCGAGACGCCCGCGAGGTCGGGCTTGCCGGCCGCGTCCGCCGCGGTGATCCCGGCGGCGGCGAAGTGCGCGAGGAGGGCCTTCTTCAGGTTCGCGTTGCGGCCGCCCACGAGCACGGCGGCGACCCCCTCACCGAGGCCGGTCTGGGCCGCGGTGCATCCGTGCAGGGCGAGCGCGTTGAGGCTCGCGGCGGCGAGCGAGCGCGCGACGGTGTCGTCGCAGTGGGTCGCCGTGACGTGCAGGGTGCCGTTGTCGCTGGAGCGCAGGCCCTCGAACATCCAGAAGTCGTGCCGGGGCCCTTCGGCGGGCGTGGGCGCGAGCCCGTCCGGGTGGTAGCCGGCGACGGCGAGGCACAGCTCGGAGGTTCCTACCTCGATACCGCCCCCGTGGGGCGCGAGGATCACGCTCCGCGTGAAGCCGCCCTGCGTGACAAGGTCCTGGTCGTCGAGCGCGTGCCTGCGGTAGCGGCGTGCGTAGTCGACGCCCTCGGTCACGGCGGGGTCGGCGTAGAGCGCGGTGTTGGACGGGTACGTGTCCCCGGCGGCCGCGGCCGGGGCGGCGGAGGCGAGACCCAGCAGTCCGGCGCCGGTGAGCGGGGCGAGGCCGCCGAGGAGGGCGCGGCGCGAGAGCGCGGGTCGGGAGCGGACGTCTGACGTACGACTGTTCGATTTCTTCATGGCGCAAGCGTGTGCGGGCGGAATGATCTTGGCAAGGCCCCGTCAGGCCCTCGCACTCCGCCGCGCCTCGCCACCGCGTCCCCGCCCGCGCCGCTACCGCGTCCCCCGCCCGCGCCGCCACAGCAGCGCCGCCGCGCCCAGGAACACCGCGCCGAGCGTCGCCGCCGCCGGGACCGTCCAGGGGAGCTTCCCGCCTCCTCCGTGCGGGAGCGGGTCCGGCCCCTCGCCGAAGTAGCGGGCGTGCTCGCTCGTGGTGCGCAGGTGGTCCGGGTCCTCCTTCGCCGCCGCGGCGAGTGCCGCCCGCGCGTCCACCGTGCCGAAGCCGCGCGTGTCGTCGTGCCCGCCGGAGGGGCGCGCGCTCGCGGTCCTCGCGAGCAGGGCGCGTA
The DNA here is from genome assembly GCF_050613165.1 of Streptomyces sp. P6-2-1. NCBI lineage: Bacteria > Bacillati > Actinomycetota > Actinomycetes > Kitasatosporales > Streptomycetaceae > Streptomyces > Streptomyces sp. P6-2-1. The sequence continues at coordinate 884,975 of NZ_CP192513.1, forward strand.
CGCGGTCGGGGGGCAGGTCCGGGTGGGCGGCGCGCAGGAGGGCGACCGTCCCCGAGACGAAGGCGGCCGCCGCGCTCGTCCCCCAGCCCTCGTAGTAGCGCAGGTCGGGGTTGAGGGTCACGACGTCGTCGCCGGGGGCGGCGACGGTCGCGTACCAGCGGCGCGTCGAGAAACGCGCGTGCTCGCCGTAGCGGTCCACGGCCGCGACCGCGATGACGCCGGGGTAGGCCGCCGGGTACGAGACGTGGTCGCCCTTCTCACCGTCGTTGCCCGCCGAAGCGACCACGACGACGTTCTTGCCGAGCGCGTACCGCACCGCCGCGTCCTGCGCGGGCTGCGGGCGGGCCTCGGTGCTGTCGTCGCCGAGCGAGAGGTTGATGACGTCGGCGCCGTGGTCGGCGGCCCACCGGATGCCTTGGGCGAGTGCCTCGCCCCTGGTGCGCCCCGCACGGGGGCGTTGCGGGTCCTCGTCCTCCAGGATGACGCGCACGGGCAGGATCTTCGCCTCGGGCGCGATGCCCATGACGCCGTCGGCGGCGCCAGGACCGTGGCCGTGCGCGGCGATGATCCCCGCCATCGCGCTGCCGTGCTCGGCCCAGTGCTCCTCGCCCGCACGCGCGCCGAAGCCGACGAGGTCCTTGCCCGCCAGGACGTTCCCCGCGAGGTCGGGGTGCTCGGCGTCGACGCCCGTGTCGAGCACGGCGACGGTGACGCCCTTGCCCCTGGTCGTGGCCCAGGCCTCCTGCGCGTGCACGGCGCCGAGGCCCCACTGCTGCGCGCGGATGCCGTCGGCGGCCGCGCTGTGAGCGGGCAGCAGGACGAGGGCGAGGCTCGTGGCCCCGGCGAGCAGGACGCGCCGCGCGGTCACAGGGAGGGCTCCTCGGAGGGGTTGACGGCACCGGCGGCCTTGGTGAGGGCGGCGTCGGTACGGGCGGCGAGCGCGGCGGCGGCGTGGCCGAGCCCCGAGAGCGCGACGGTGCCGTCGGCGCCCGCGCGGGTCGCGTGCGCGGCGGGGACCGGGGTGGCGAAGGTCCGCCCGTCGGCGAAGCCGGAGACGGCCCAGACCACGGCGGGCAGGTCCGCGCGCACCGCGAGGCTCCAGCTGACGCGCTGACGCGCGCCGAAGCCCTCGGCGAGCGTGCCCTTGGGCCCGTAGGGCAGGGGCAGCAGGTCGGTGCGCGTGTCGAGGTGCTCGGTGCGGAAGCGGGTGCGCAGCGCGGCCATCCCCGCGGGATCGGTCTTGGTGAAGAGGAGTCCCACGGTGGTGAGCTGACTGCGGGTCGCGTCGGTGTACGTGGCGCGCAGCAGCCGCAGGCACCCGGCGGGCGCGAGCGCCTGGCGCAGGAGCGGGTCGAAGGCGTGGGCGCAGCCGCTGTCGGGGGCGACGGCGATCCGCGTCCAGGTCCTGTCGGCGCCACCGGGTCCCGCGCCCTTGCCCCGCACGACGGGAGGGAAGAGCGTGTCGACGGGGACGCTGTGCCACAGCTCGGCCGCCGCCTCGTACCGCGTCGGCACGGGGGGCTCCGTCTCGCCGGCGAGCACTCCCCCGGCGACGGCCCCGCCGACGAGCCCGAGCCCGAGAACGAGGCAGACGGCGGCGGAGACCCGGGAACGGCGCGGCACCACGGGGGCACCCGGCACACCGCCGGGCACCCCGAGGAGGTCTCCGGGGGCGAGGAGCGGGGGCGGGGGTGCGACGGGGGGCGGCGGCGGGGGCTCGGCCGCGAGGGGGCGCGGAGGCTGCGCGGGGTGCGGGGGCTGCGGCTGCGCGGGCCGCGCGGGACCCGTCAGGTGCGCGGGGGGCGGGAGGTGCCGCGGGTACGGGGGTATGCGGCCCGGTGCGCCGACCTCGGCACCGTCCTGCTCCCGTGTCTCCCGGCCGCCCTGCTCCCGTACCCCGGCACCGCCCCGCTCCCGTGTCTCCCGGCCGCCCTGCTCCCGTACCCCGGCACCGCCCCGCTCCCGTGTCTCCCGGCCGCCCCGCTCCCCTACTTCCGGGCCGCCGCTCCGCTTCCGTGCCACCGCGTCGGCTGCCGCCGCCGTCTGCCGGTCCGCGCCGTGCTCGCCGCGTTCCCCGCCCGCCGTGCGCGGCGGGCGCAGGCGGGGCAGGGGGACGCGCGCGGGGCTCGGGGGCCGCGAGGGGGGCCGCTCCGGTGTGGGCGGGAGCGGCCGGGCGTCCGTGCTCATGCGCTGCCCGTGTCCTTCCGCTCGCCGACGTGCCCGGGCCCGCGCGGCGGGCGGGGCGCGGCGGCTCGGGTGCCGGTCACTTTACGGGGTCCCGGGAGTCCCCGTGGCCGGTGTGCGCGGGCCGTCTCTTTGGCCCGGAACATCCCCCGGGACGCGGTGGGTTCGCTTCCTCCCTCTACCCATCGGTAGGGGTGTCTGGCAGGCTGCGCCCATGACCGCCCGCGCAGCCGACCGGGCCCGCTACGACCGGGCCACCGCACACATCGAGGCGCCGCTCGCGCTCGTCGACCTGGACGCCTTCGACGCGAACGCCGACGACCTCGTGCGCCGCGCGGCAGGCAAGCCGATCCGGGTCGCGAGCAAGTCCGTGCGCTGCCGTGCGCTGCTCGAACGGGTCCTCGCGCGGCCCGGGTTCGCGGGAATCATGTCGTTCACGCTCGCCGAGTCGCTGTGGCTGGCGCGCGAGGGCTTCGATGACGTGCTGCTCGCCTATCCCTCCACCGACCGCCCCGCGTACGCCGAACTCGCCGCCGACCCCAAGCTCGCCGCCGCGGTGACGGTCATGGTCGACGACCCCGCGCAGCTCAGGCTCATCGACGCGGCCCGCGACGGCGGCGCCGAAGAGATCCGGGTCTGTCTCGAACTGGACACCTCGCTGCGGCTGCTGGGCGGCCGGATACGCGTGGGCGCCCGCCGCTCGCCGCTGCACTCGCCCGCGCAGGTCGCCGACATGGCACGCGCGGTGGCGCGCACACCCGGATTCCGGCTCGTCGGGATCATGGCGTACGAGGGTCATGTGGCGGGCGTGGGCGACAAGCTGGCGGGGCGTCCGCTGCGGTCGCGGGCCGTCCGGCTCATGCAGGCGGCGGCGCGCCGCGAACTCGCCGCGCGCCGGGCCGAGGTGGTGCGCGCGGTGCGCGCGGTCGCCCCCGACCTGGAGTTTGTCAACGGCGGCGGCACAGGAAGCGTGCAGCACACGGCGGCCGAGGACGCCGTGACGGAGATAGCGGCGGGTTCGGGGCTGTACGTGCCGCGGCTCTTCGACAACTACACGTCGTTCACGGGCCGTCCGGCCGCGCTCTTCGCGATGCCTGTGGTGCGCCGCCCCGGCGTCGGCGTGGTCACGGTGCTCGGCGGCGGCTACCCGGCGTCGGGGGTCGCCGGGCCGGACCGGCTGCCCGTCCCCTACCTGCCGGAGGGGCTCTCGTACGACCCGCAGGAGGGGCCCGGCGAGGTGCAGACGCCGCTGCTCGGGGCGGTCGCGGACGACCTGCTCATCGGGGACCGGGTGTGGTTCAGGCACGCGAAGGCCGGGGAGCTGTGCGAGCGCTTCGACCGCCTGCACCTCGTGCGCGGCGACGCGGTGCGGGAGACGGTGCCGACGTACCGGGGCGAGGGCCGTACGTTCCTCTGAGCGCCCGCCGGGCCCCGGTCACTCGGCCGCCCTGATGCCCTCCGCCGTCTCGTCGAGCACCCCGGGCCCCGCCGGGTCGGCGTCCGCGTCGAGCCTGGCCCGTACGACGAGCAGCGTGCCGGGCTCGTGGGGCGCGGGCAGGACGAGGGACTGGACGTAGCCTCCCGCCCCCTCGCGGGGAAGGCAGCGGCGGCGCACGAGCCAGCCCTTCTGCCCCGCGGCCCGCACGGGGCCCGCGGCGGCGAGGCGGTGGCTCGCGCCCGGGTAGGCGTCCTCGGCCGCCGTCTCGTTGTCGCGCTCGGCGCGGGCGCGCGCGGCTTCCGGCGGGCCTGGGGTCGTCGTGACGGTGATACGGCCCGGGGTGCAGCCGCCCGCGAGGGGGCAGTCGCGGGGGCGGCCCGTGACGAGCGCGGACCCGTCGGTGCGCCAGCCCTCGGGCACGGGCACGACGATGCCGTGGAGCGTCGCGCCCGCGCCGTCGCGTGGGGTGGCGCCGCTCCGCGCGCCTTCCGCCGCGTCGGTGACGCGGACGAGGGGGTCGTCGCGGGTGCTGAGCGCGGCGATGCCGACGACGAGCCCCGCGAGGAGCGCGGCGCCCCCGAGCACGAGGGCGAGGAACATCACGCGGCCCGGGGGCTTGCGGCGGCCCCCGGGCACGAACCAGGAGGAGCCGGGCGCACGGACCTCGGGGGTCCATGTGGCGCCGTCCCACCAGCGTTCGCCGTGGGTGCCGTGGGGGTCGGGGTACCAGCCCGGCCGGGCGGGGGGCGTCTCCATGACGGCAACTTTAGGTCGTTTCGCCCGTTCGGCCGGGTGAACTCACCCGGTCGCCGCGTCCGTTCCGGCGAACAGGAGCGCGCGGCACCGCCACGCGCCCCTCCGCCACATCCGGAGTCCGTGCTTGCGGACGTCGTGGGTCACGCCCCGTCAGGCCCCGCCGAAAGCGCTGTCCTCCTGGTCGGGGATGACCGAGCCGTCGTCGCGCCGCGCGGGTCCGAGGCTCCCGTCCTCCTCGGTGCGCGCGCTCGTCGCGCAGGGGTAGGTGTCCTTCTTGCGGGGCAGCGGTTCGATGAACATCGGGTTGACGAGCCAGCGGCCGTCCTCGTTGTCGTAGGCGCGGCACATGATCTCGTTCTTGTTGCGGTTGAGCACGAGGTGCGCGCCCGTCGCGTCGCCGACGAAGGTGACGTCCGTGTCGGCGTCGCCGCCGCCGATCGCGATGCGGCGGCCGAAGTCCTGCCGTTCCCAGGCGCGCGGTCCCTTGACGCCGAAGATCTCCTGGTTGATCCAGCAGCGCTTGCCGTCGATGTAGGGGATGTCGGCGCCCCTCGATGCCTGTTCGCCGCCGCAGCCCTCGTTGACCGTCGTGATGCGGCCGCGCTTGTCGAGGAGGCTGCGGATGGCGATGGTGTGCTTCTTGTCGATCCCGATACCCGCCGACCACACCTCGGTGACGGGCTCGGAGCCCGCCGAGACGATGTACGTGTCGAAGCCGGCGCGCTGGAGGGTGCGGACGAGGTCGCGCTGCTGCGCGTAGTAGCGCACGTACCCGGGGATGGTGTGGGTGCCGACCCGCTGCGTGGCCCCGACGGGGGCGGCGAGCGCCTCGGCGCGGGCGCGGCGCGTGTAGTCGGTGAGTTCGGCGGGCGTGTGCCCGGCGAAGAGCTGGGGGACCCAGGCGTACTCGGGGACGGTCCGGCGGTGGTTCCAGGTGCCCGCGAAGGCTTCGCCGCCGCTCATGGTGCGGGCCGCGCTGCGGATCTCGAAGATCTCGTCGGCGCAGGCGGTCCGCCGCGAGGTGGGCAGCGGGGCGCCGACGGGGACATCGGTGCCGCACGCCGTCGTGAGCGCGGCCGCCGCCTCGTCCGTGAGCCAGGCGCTCGTGTCCTTCCAGTCGCGCGGGCGCAGGATCTTGTCGTGCCGCAGCGACCAGGCGATCGTGGCGTCGGTGATGTCGTTCTTGGAGATCGTGTTGTCCCAGTCGAAGGCGGCGACGGGGCGCTGACCGGCGTAGCGCTCGCTCGCGAGGGCCGGGTGCGCGCACGTGCCGCGCTCGTCGACGACGCGCTGGAGGGCGGCCCTGTTGTGCCCGTACCAGGGAAGCTTCTTGCTGAGCTGGGGACAGTGCGCGCGCGGGGCGGGGGAATGGGCCTGGGCGGGTACGGAGGTGGCGAGCAGCGCGGCGGCGGCGAGGCCGAGCGAGGCGAGCAGAGGGGCGGTTCGGCGCATGGGGGGGGTTCCGATCTGTCCGACGGCAGGGCGGAGCGCGGGGCCGCCGCCGTCCCGTGTCCCGCTGACACGGCCCGCGGGAGGGTGGCGGCCCCGGATGTCATGCACCGTACATCCCTGATTCACACGGGAGTTACGTACGCGCCGGAGATTCCGCCGTCCACGAGGAAGTCAGCGGCGTTGACGAAGGAGGAGTCGTCGCTCGCGAGGAAGGCGACGGCCGCGGCGATCTCGGTGGCCTCGGCGAAGCGGCCGAGCGGGATGTGCACGAGGCGGCGCGCGGCACGCTCGGGGTCCTTGGCGAAGAGTTCGCGCAGGAGCGGGGTGTTCACGGGGCCCGGGCACAGGGCGTTGACGCGGATGCCGTCGCGCGCGAACTGCACGCCCAGTTCGCGCGACAGGGCGAGGACGCCGCCCTTGGAGGCGGTGTAGGAGATCTGGCTCGTCGCCGCGCCCATGCGGGCGACGAAGGAGGCGGTGTTGATGATGGAGCCGCGCCCCTGGCCGCGCATGTAGGGCAGCACGGCCTGGCAGCACAGGTAGACGGAGGTGAGGTTGACCTCCTGGACGCGGCGCCAGGCGTCGAGGCCCGTGGTGAGGATCGAGTCGTCCTCGGGCGGGGAGATCCCGGCATTGTGGAAGGAGACGTCGACGCTGCCGTACGTGTCGAAGGCGGTCCGGAACAGGGCGGTGACGTCCTCGGGGACGGTGACGTCGGCACGGACGAAGAGTCCGCCCGCCTCCTCGGCCGCCGCCGTGCCCGTCTCCTCGTCGAGGTCGGCGCACACGACGTGGGCGCCCTCGGAGGCGAGCCTGCGCGCGGTCGCGAGGCCGATGCCGCTGCCCGCGCCCGTGACGACGGCGGTGCGGCCGACGAGACGGCGGCAGACCGGGGCTTCCGCCGCGGGGGCGGGCGTGTTCGTGACGGGGGGCGTGTCCTGCTGTGCGCTCATGGGGGTTCTCAGCCTTCCGTGCTGATGAAGACGTTCTTGGTCTCGGTGAAGGCGGCGAGCGCGTCGGGACCGAGTTCCCGTCCGAGCCCGGATTCGCCGTAGCCGCCGAAGGGCGTGTGGTAGCGGACGCTGCTGTGCGAGTTGACGGAGAGGTTCCCCGCCGCGATACCGCGCGCGGCGCGCAGCGCGCGGGCCCCGTCGCGCGTCCACACGGAGCCGGAGAGCCCGTACGGGGTCGCGTTCGCGAGCCGCACGCCCTCCTCCTCGCCGTCGAAGGGCAGGACGACGGCGACGGGCCCGAAGACCTCGTCGACGGCGACCGGGTCCTCGGGGCGCGCGCCGAGCACGAGCGTGGGCGGGTACCAGAAGCCGGGCCCTTCGGGCGCGCTCCCCCGTACGACGTCGAGGTCGGGTCCTACGTAGGCGTCGACGCGCTCGCGCTGCCGCGCCGAGATGAGCGGGCCCATCTGCGTCTGCGGGTCCGCGGGATCGCCGACGGCGACCGCGCGCAGGGCCGGTTCGAGCAGGGCAAGGAAGTCCTCGTAGACGGGGCGTTCGACGAGGACGCGGGTACGGGCGCAGCAGTCCTGGCCCGCGTTGTCGAGGAAGGACATGGGGGTGGCGGCGGCCGCGGCCTCGATATCGGCGTCGGCGAAGACGAGGTTGGGGCTCTTGCCGCCGAGTTCGAGCGTCACGGGCTTCACCTGCTCCGCGCACAGCGCCATGACGCGTTTGCCGGTGCGGGCTGAACCGGTGAAGACGACCTTGCGCACGCCCGGGTGCCGTACCAGGTCCTCGCCCGCGCCGGGGCCCGTGCCCGGTAGGACCTGGAAGAGGTGGTCGGGCAGTCCGGCGTCGAGGGCCAGTTCGGCGAGGCGCAGGGCGGTGAGCGGTGTGGTCTCGGCGGGCTTGAGGATCACGGCGTTCCCCGCGGCGAGCGCGGGGGCGCTGCCCCAGCCGGCGATGGGGAGCGGGAAGTTCCAGGGGGCGATGACGGCGACGACGCCGAGCGGTTCGAGGAAGGTCACGTCGACACCTCCGGCGACCGGGATCTGCCGTCCCGTCAGGCGCTCCACACCCCCGGCCGCGTACTCCAGGAGGTCGCGCACGTTGCCCGCCTCCCAGCGGGCGTTGCCGAGCGTGTGCCCCGCCTCGGCGACCTCCAGGCGGGCCAGCTCCTCGACGTGCGCGTCGACCGTGGCGGCGAAGCGGCGCAGGAGGCGGGCGCGGTCGGCGGGCGCGAGGGCGGCCCAGCGGCCCTGCGCGGCGCTCGCGCGCCGGACGGCGCGGTCAACCTCCTCGGGGGTCGCGGCGTGGACGGTGGTGAGGAGTTCTTCGGTGGCGGGGTTGAGGACGGGGAGTCCGGCTGGGGCTTCGGGCATGGCGGGGTCCTCGCGGGGCGGCGGTACGGGGATGGGGCGGGGCGTGTGCGTGAGCGCGGCGCGAGGCGGGGTTCCGCCGCGTCCGCGCTCCCCGGCCTCGGACCGGGCAACCCGGGCCGGGCCGGGCAACCCGGGCCGGCGGCCGGGCGGGCGCGGCTGAGCCGGGTGGTCTCAGAGCCGTTCGAAGGAGCGGCGCAGTTCCCAGTCGGTGACGGCGGCGTCGAAGGCGTCGAGTTCGACGCGGGCCATGTTGGCGTAGTGGGCGACGACGTCCTCGCCGAAGACCTCGCGGGCGAGTGCGCTGCCCCGCCACAGGTCAGCGGCTTCGTGGAGCGTGGTGGGGACCTGCGGGTAGCCGGCCTCGTAGGCGTTGCCCGTGCAGGGCTCGGGGAGTTCGAGTTCCCGCTCGACGCCGTGCAGGCCCGCGCCGATCATCGCGGCGACGGCGAGGTACGGGTTGACGTCGCCGCCGGGGAGCCGGTTCTCGCAGCGCAGCCCCTGCCCGTGACCGACGACGCGCAGGGCGCACGTGCGGTTGTCGGGGCCCCAGGCGACGGCGGTGGGCGCGAAGGAGCCCGGGCGGAACCGCTTGTAGGCGTTGACGGTGGGCGCGTACAGAAGCGCGAACTCGCGCAGGGCGGCGAGCTGGCCCGCGAGGAAGTGCCGCATGAGCGGCGACATCCCGTGCGGTCCCTCGCCCGGCATCGCGGACGCGCCGTCGGGGCCGGCGAGCGAGAGGTGGATGTGGCAGGAGTTGCCCTCGCGTTCGTTGAACTTGGCCATGAAGGTGAGCGCGCGCCCCTCCTGCGCGGCGATCTCCTTGGCGCCGGTCTTGTAGAGCACGTGCTGGTCGCACGTCGTGAGCGCGTCGTCATAGCGGAAGACGATCTCGTGCTGCCCCGGATTGCACTCGCCCTTCGCCGATTCGACGGTGAGCCCGGCGCCCGCCATCTCGTTGCGGATGCGGCGCAGCAGCGGCTCGACGCGGCCCGTGCCGAGCACCGAGTAGTCGATGTTGTACTGGTTCGCCGGGGTCAGCCCGCGGTAATTCCGGTCCCACGCCTGTTCGTACGTGTCGTTGAAGACGATGAACTCCAGCTCCGTACCGGCCCGCGCGGTGAGCCCGCGCGCGGCGAGGCGGTCGAGCTGGCGGCGCAGGATCTGGCGCGGGGCGACCGTGACGGGCGCGCCGTCGGTCGTGGCGAGGTCGCCGATGAGCAGCGCGGTGCCGGGGTGCCAGGGGATGCGGCGCAGCGTCGCGGGGTCCGGGGTGAGCACGAAGTCGCCGTACCCGCGCTCCCACGACGAACTCGCGTAGCCGTCCACGGTGTTCATCTCGACGTCGACGGCGAGGAGGTAGTCGCAGCCCTCGGTGCCGTGCGGCAGCACCTCGTCGACGAAGAAGGGCGCGGCGAAGCGTTTGCCCTGGAGGCGGCCCTGCATGTCGGGGAAGGCGAGCACGACCGTGTCCACCTCTCCCGCCCTCACCTGTGCGGTCAGCGCCTCGACGCTGAGGGGAGCGGTACGGGGGGAGGTGGTGCGGTCCGCCACGGAGGTCTCCTTGGGTGAGCCGGGAACCTTAAGGTAGGGCGCGGGACCATTGGACGGAAGAGGGCGGGGCCGTGTCCGGCTGGACGGAAGACGAGCGCGACGGGGGGCTCGGCCGGGTCCTGCGGCCCGTGCGGGGCGGCAACGGCTTCGAGGAAGCGCTCGAACAAGTCCTCCAGGTGTTGCGCCTCGGTCTCGTCCCCCCGGGGGAACGGCTGCCTCCCGAGCGGGAGCTGGCGGAGCGGCTCGGCGTGAGCCGGGCGACGGTGCGGGAGGTCATCTCGGTCCTGCACGGCGAGGGCCTGACCGAGTCCAGGCGGGGGCGGTACGGGGGTACTTTCGTGCGGGCGGGTGCGCGCGCCCCCCGGCGTGCGGGCGTGGACCTGGAGGACGTGCTCGCGCACCGCGAGGTCCTGGAGACGGGGACCGCCGAGCTGTGCGCGCGGCGCGCGGCCGACCCGGAGCACGGGCCGGCGCTGCGGGCCTGGCTCACGGCGAGCCTCAGCGCGCTCGACAGCGCCCCGCTGGAGCCCGTCGCCGCCTACCGCCGCGAGGACACGCTGCTCCACCTGGGCCTCGCCGAGCGCGCCGGGTCCCCCTCGCTCGCGGCCTCGTACGCCTCCGTGCGCGCGGCCGTCAACGAGCTGCTCGACCGCATCCCGCTCCTCGTCCGCGGCCTGGAGCACTCCCAGGCACAGCACACCGCGCTCGCCCGCGCGATCCTCGCGGGCGAAGCGGCGGAGGCGCGCGAGCGGATGCGGGAGCACTGCGCGGGCACGGCGGCGCTGCTGCGGGGTTTTCTCACCTGAAGGGGCCACTGCCGCGAAACCCGCGCGACACAAAGGTGAGGGACCGTACCTTTGAAGCCATGAGCGGCGAGGAGAGGCGGTCAGGGGTGTCCGGTGCGGTGCGCGACGCGGAGCCCCTCATCGGGATCAGCACGTACTGGGAGGCGGAGGCCCGCTGGGGCGAGTGGACGCTTCCCGCCGCGCTGCTGCCCGCGCAGTACCCCGCGCTCGTCCGGAAGGCGGGCGGCACCGCCGTACTGCTGCCACCCGACGCGCCCGCGCGTGCGGCCGGGCTCGTGGCGCGGCTCGACGGGCTCGTGATCGCGGGCGGCGCGGACGTGGACCCGGCGAGGTACGGAGCCGCGCGCGAGCCGGAGTGCGGTCCGTCCGCGCCCGAGCGGGACGCGTGGGAGCTGGCGCTCATCGCCGCGGCCCTGGCGAGCGGGACCCCGCTGCTCGGCGTCTGCCGCGGTATGCAGCTCCTCAACGTGGCGCTCGGCGGCACCCTGCGCCAGCACATGACGGGCCACGAGGGCGGCCGCGGCGTCTTCGGCACCCATCCCGTCCACGCCCGCCCCGGCACCCGCTACGCGGACCTCGCCCCCGGGCCCGTCCAGGTCGCGACCCACCACCACCAGTGCGTGGACCGCCTCGGCACGGGACTCGTGGTGAGCGCCGAAGCACCCGACGGCACGATCGAGGCCGTCGAACTCCCGGGCCCGGCCTGGACCTTGAGCGTCCAGTGGCACCCGGAGATGGACCACGACGACCTGCGCCTGACGCGGGCGTTCGTCCGCGCGGCGACCCCGGCCGCCCTTCCGGCCCGAGCGGGGTACGGGAGCCGCCCCGGGCTTGTCCCGCGAGAACGCCCCGTCCCCTAGCCGTTCCCCCGCGTCAGCGACAGCAGGTCCCGCGCGGCCCCCGAAGGGCGCTCCCCGCGCCGCCACACCGCGCGCAGCACCCGTCCGAGCCCCAGGCCCCGCACCGGTACGGGCACGAGCGTGCCCGCGCCGACCTCGTCGCCGACGACCAGTTCGCTCAGGACCGCGGGGCCCACGCCGCTCAGCGCGGCGGACTTCAGCGCGGTCGTCGACGACAGTTCGAGGAGTGGGCGCACCGGGCCCCCGTACGGGGCGAGCGCGGCGTCCAGGACCTCGCGCGTTCCCGAGCCCTCCTCGCGCAGGATCAGCGGTGTCGTGGCGAGGAGCGCGGGGTCGATGCCGTCGCCGAGCGCCGTCCACGGGTGCCCGGGGCGTACGAGCACGAGCAGCCGGTCCCGCGCGATGACCGCGCCGTCCATCCCGGCGGGGACGCCGAGCCCCTCGACGAAACCGAGGTCGGCCTCGCCGTCGAGCAGCCCGTCCACGACCGTGCGGGTACTGCCCGCCCGCAGCGACACGGCCGTGTCAGGACGCACCGTGCGCAGCGCGACGAGCCACCCCGGCAGCAGGTACTCGCCGATCGTCATGCTCGCGGCGACCCGCAGCCGCGAGTCCCGCCGCCCGCGCAGTGCCCGCGCCCCCGCGTCGAAGGCCTCCGCCGCCTCGGTCACGCGCCGCGCCCAGCCGGCCACGAGCAGGCCGGTCGCGGTGAGCCGCGAGCCGCGCGGCGAGCGCGCGACGAGCCCGACGCCGAGCTGCCGTTCCAGGCTCCGCAGCCGCCCGGAAGCCGCGGGCTGCGTGATGCCGAGTTCCTTCGCCGCCCGCCCGAGGCTCCCGAGCCTGTCCACGGCGAGGAGCACTTCGAGCAGGCCCAGCTCGGGGACCCGGCGCGCGAGCGAGCCTCTTTCGCCGCCCGTGATCCCGCTCACGCCGGGTGCCACCACCGCCACCCGGCCCGGGCCCGAACCACCGTTGTCTTCCGCCTCGTTCTCCCCGCTCATAAGCGCAGCCTATGCCCTCATAGCCACATCACTCCTGGTGAGGGCTCCGTCGCCCGGACAAAATGGATGTATGAGCCTCCCTTCCCTCGCCGTCGCCCCACCCCCGCTCGCCCCCGCGCCCTCTCCCGTACCGCGTCTGCGCGGCTTCGGGCCGAACCACTACGCGGCGGTGATGGGCACGGCGATGCTCGCGACGGCGGGCAGCGTGCTGCCGCAGCACGTGGCGGGCCTGCGCGGGCTGTGCACGGGGCTGTGGCTGCTCGCCGCTCTCGCGCTGCTCGCCGTGCTCGTGGCGCGCGGCGGGCACTGGGCGCACCACCGCGACGAGGCGCGGGCGCATCTGCGCTCCCCCGCCGTGGCCCCCTTCTACGGCTGTCTCGCGATGGCCTTCCTCGCGCTCTCGGCGGCGACGCAGCACGTCGGCCCGGACGTACTCGGGCACGGTGCGGCGATGGGTCTCGCCGGGGGGCTCTTCGCGGTGGGCGCGGTGCTCGCCGTGGTCATCGCCGCCGGGGTGCCCGTGCTCCTCGTGGTGCACGCGCGGGCGCGGTTCGCCGATGTCTCCCCGGTGTGGCTGCTGCCACTCGTCGCGCCGATGGTGGCGGCCTCCGCGGGCCCCGGCCTGGTCGCCGAGCTGCCGGCGGGGCAGGCGCGGGAGACGCTCCTGTACGCGTGTCTGGCCCTCTTCGGCACCTCGCTGCTCGCTGTCCTCGTCGTCCTGCCCCTCGTGGGGGCGCGGCTGCTCACGGGCGGCGGCTGGCCGACGAAGCTCGCGCCCTCGCTCTTCCTCGTCCTCGGGCCGCTCGGCCAGTCCACGACGGCGACGGGCGCGATCGCGGAGGCGGCCCGCGGGGTGCTGCCCCCGGGGACCGCTGAGGGCCTGCGGATCTTCTCGATCGTGTACGGGGTCCCCGTGATGGGCTTCGCGCTGCTGTGGCTGCTCATCTCGGCCGCGCTCGTGGTCCGCGCCCTCGGGCAGGGCCTGCGGCCCTCGTCGACGTGGTGGGCGTTCACCTTCCCCGTCGGCACCTGCGTCACGGGCGCGAGCCAGCTCGCCGCCCACACGGGACTGCCCGCGTACCGCTGGCTCGCCGCCGCGGTCTACGTCTTCCTGCTGTGCGCGTGGTGCGCGGCGGCGTTCGGTGCGGTACGGGAACTGGGCGCGCGCCCCACGACGGCCTGAGGGCCTTTACCTGGGCGGAGCCTCGCCCGCCTCGATGTGGTCGCCGACCGCGACGACGAGGAGGCGGGTATCGGGCTCGGTGGCCCGCCACCTGTGCCGCACCCCGCCGCTGAGGTAGAGCGTGTCCCCCGCGCACAGCTGGTGGACGCGGCCCTCGGCCTCGGCGGTGACCGCGCCGTCGGCGACGTAGAGCAGCGAGTCGTTGCGGTACTGGAACTCGCGGCCCGAGTCGTGGTCGCCGCAGTACTCCATCGCCTGGAGCTGGTGCTGCCCGCGGACCAGGGAGCGCACGCCGGGGGCCGGGGCCATGAGGGCGGTGTCCTCGTCGTCGCTGCGGACGACGTCGACGGTGTGCGCGGGGTCGGCGGCGGCGAACAGCTCGTCGACGGTCATCTCCAGGGCGTGCGCGACGGCGCGCAGGGAGCGGGTCGAGGGGCGGGCGCGCTCGTTCTCGATCTGGCTGAGGAAGGGCACCGAGAGACCCGAGCGGCGGGCCACGGTGGCGAGCGTGAGATCGAGGGCACGCCGGCGACGGCGTACGGCGTTGCCGACCCTCGGGGCTTCCTTCTCGTCCATCGCTGCCGCTCCCTCCTGCGGGCCCCGTCCGCCGGGGCATGTGAGCAGCCTACGCAGTCGGGGCGCGCGAGGGGAGCCGAGTGGGTGAGACGGGCCCGGGAACCCCGCACGTGGGCGGGCGGAGCGGGAGGGCCGGGACAGCCCGTGAGGGCGGGACCCCGGGACGGGTCCCGCCCTCACGGTGCGGGGACGACGGCCGGAGCGGCGGCCGTGTGGCGAAGCGGGCGGCGGACCCCCGACCGGGTGTCCGTGCGCGCACACGGCGGAGACCCGCCGTACCGCTTCACGACTTTCTCCGCGTCGGCTTCGCCTCCGGGAGCGCCGGTGCCGGTGTCAGTCACCCGACGTGCTCGGTCGCCCGTTCCTCGCGACCTGCGCGCGACGGGCGTCTCGACACCGTCGCGCTCCCTTCGGCTCGGCCGACGCCGCTCGGCCCTCCGGGCCTCGGGTGGCGGGGAGACCGAGCGGCGCGGGGCCTACATCGGGGCCATCTTGTCGACGATGTCCGGGTTCTTCTTCACCCAGTTGTCGACGGCCTCCTCCTCGTGTCCCGTTCCCTGCTTGTGCAGCTCGTTCTCCAGCGAGGAGAGCTGGCTGTCGCTCATCTTGAAGTCCTTGAGCCACTTCGTGAGCTGCGGGTACTGCTTCGGGAACTGGTTCGAGGCGACGGTCGTGAGCTTGTCGCCCTTGCCGAAGGAGCCCTTGGGGTCCTTGAGCTTGGTCAGGTCGTACTGGTTGTACGCCCAGTGGGGCGACCACAGCATGACCGCGATGGGCTTCTTCTTGGTGTAGGCCCGCTTCAGCTCGGCGAGCATCCCCGGGGTCGAACCGTCGACGACCTTGTACTCCTTGTCGAGGCCGTACGAGGGCAGGACCTCGTGCTTCAGGATGTCCATCGTCGCGGTACCGGGCTCGATCCCGATGACGCGCCCGTCGAACTCATCGCCCTTGCCCTTGAGGTCGGCGAGGGACTTGACGTCCTTCACGTAGCTCGGCACGGCGAGTTCGAGGGAGGTCGGCGAGTACCACTGGCCGATCTGGGTGAGCTTGCTCTTGTACTTGTCCCAGTAGTTCTTCTGGGTGTACGGGAGCCAGCCGTCGAACTGCACGTCGAGCTGGTTGCGGGACATGGCGGCGTACATCGGGCCGACCTCGAACTGCTTGAGGTTCATCTTGTAGCCGCGCTCTTCGAGGACGTGCTTCCACAGGTACGTGGCGGCGATGTCCTCCTCCCACGGGAACCAGGCGACGTTGACCGCGCGGTCGCGCTCGTCCTTGCCCGCGTCGTTCTTGAAGTCGACGGCGGAGGCGGAGGAACCGCCCTTGACGGGGGCGAGCTTGTCGACGATGCCGGGGTTGTCCTTGATCCAGCCCTGCACGGCCTGCTGCTGCTTGCCCTTGCCGGCGTCCTGGATGGCGCCTTCGAGGCTGCTGAGCTGCTTCTCGCTGAGCTTGAAGCCCTTGAGCCACTCGGCGACCTCGGGGAAGTCCTTCGAGAAGCCCTTGCGCGCGAGGGTGTGCACCTCGTCGCCCTTGCCCCAGCTGCCCTTCGGGTCGGTCAGCTTGGTCAGGTCGTACTTGTCGTAGGCCCAGTGCGGCGACCACAGGGTCACCGCGATCGGCTCCTTCTTCTTGTACGCGCGCTCCAGCTCGGCGAGCATGCCCGGCGTCGAACCGTCGATCACCTTGTACTTCGACAGGCCGTAGTCCTTCACGACCTTGTCCTTGAGCAGGCCCATCTCACCGGCACTCGGCTCGATGCCGACGATCCGGTTCTTGAACTCCGACTCCTTGCCCTTCAGGTCCGCCGTGGACTTCACGTCCTTGACGTACGAAGGAACCGCGATCTCCAGGGACGTGGGTCCGTACCAGGGCCCCATGTCCTCCAGTCTGTCGCCGTACTTCTTCCAGTACTGGGCGTGCGTGTTCGGCAGCCACGAGTCGGTCTCGAAGTCGACCTGCCCGTTGGCCATACCGGTGTAGAGCGAACCGGCCTCGTACTGCTTGGCGTCGACCTTGAAGCCGCGGCGCTCCAGGACCTCCTTCCAGAGGTACGAGGAGGCGATGCCCTCGTCCCACGGGATGAAGCCCATGTTGACGGTCTTGCCCTTGCCGACGTTGACGTCGGTCTGCTGCACGGGGGCGAGCTTGTCGACGATGCCCGGGTTCTTCTTGATCCAGGACTTGACGGCTTCCTGCTGCTTGCCCTTGCCGGCGTCCTGGATCTCGCTCTCCAGGCTGCTGAGCTGCTTCTCGGTGAGCTTGAAGTCCTTCAGCCACTTCGAGGCCTCGGGGAAGTCCTTCGAGAAGCCCTTGCGCGCGAGGGTGTGCACCTCGTCGCCCTTGCCCCAGCTGCCCTTCGGGTCGGTCAGCTTGGTCAGGTCGTACTTGTCGTAGGCCCAGTGCGGCGACCACAGGGTCACCGCGATCGGCTCCTTCTTCTTGTACGCCCGGTCCAGCTCGGCGAGCATGCCCGGCGTCGAACCGTCGATCACCTTGTACTTCGACAGGCCGTAGTCCTTCACGACCTTGTCCTTGAGCAGGCCCATCTCACCGGCACTCGGCTCGATGCCGACGATCCGGTTCTTGAACTCCGACTCCTTGCCCTTCAGGTCCGCCGTGGACTTCACGTCCTTGACGTACGAAGGAACCGCGATCTCCAGCGAGGTCGGGCCGTACCAGGGGCCGAGGTCCTCCAGCTTGTCGCCGTACTTCTTCCAGTACTGCTCGTGGGTCGTGGGCAGCCACGAGTCCGTCTGGAAGTCGACCTGGCCGTTGGCCATGCCGGTGTAGAGCGAGCCGGCCTCGTACTGCTTGGCGTCGACCTTGAAGCCGCGCTGTTCGAGGATCTCCTTCCACAGGAAGGTGGAGGCGACGCCCTCGTCCCACGGGATGTAGCCGACGCTGACGGTCTTGCCCTTGCCGACGTTCGTGGCGTCGACGGTCTTCGCGTCGTCCGAGCCGCCGAAGACGCCCATGCCGCCGGCGACGAGGCCGAGGATCACGACGCCGACGACGGCGACGGTCGGGCGGGGACGGTACGACCAGACGCTGAGGCCCTGCATGGCCCGGACGCGCGCGGCGGCGCGGCGGCCGAGCGGCGAGATCTGCTGGCCGAGGGCCGCGACCATGCGGTCGAGGAAGATCGCGAGGATGACGACGGAGATACCGGCCTCGGAGCCGAGACCGATGTCGACGTTGCCGATCGCCTGGTAGACGGAGCCGCCGAGGCCGCCCCCGCCGACCATGCCCGCGATGACGACCATCGACAGGTTGAGCATGATGACCTGGTTGACACCGGCCATGGTCGTCGGCAGGGCCAGCGGGAGCTGGACGCCGAGGAGCGTCTTGCGCGGCGTGGTGCCGAAGGCGTCGGCCGCCTCGACGAGTTCCCCGTCGACCTGACGGATGCCGAGTTCGGTCATGCGCACGGCGGGCGCGAAGCCGAAGAGGATCGTGGCCACGATGCCGGCCGGGACGCCGAGCCCGAAGAAGAAGATCGCCGGGATCAGGTAGACCATCGCGGGCATCGTCTGCGTGAAGTCGAGCAGGGGGCGCACGATGGCGCTCACCCGCTGCGATCTCGCGGTCCAGATCCCGAGCGGGACACCGATGATCAGCGCGATCACGGTCGCGACGACGACCAGCGAGAAGCTGTTCATCGCCGGTTCCCACAGTTCGAGGGAGTCGATCAGCGCGAAGCCGGCGAAGGAGAGCACACCCGCGGTGAGGCCGCGCAGCCAGAACGCGATGATCGCGAGTATCCCGGCGAGCAGCAGCGGCTCGGGGGCGGTGAGCACGGCGTTGACGCCGTCGTACATGCCCTTCGTGCACGTGGCGATGAAGTCGAAGAGCCAGGAGAGGTTGGTCTGGAGCCAGTCGACGATCGAGTCGACCCAGTCCCCGAGATGAAGCCTAGGCACGTGCACTCACCTTTCCGGTGGCGCCCTCGTGGCGCTGTTCCGGAGTCTTGGCGAGCGTGGCGCCCTGCTCCTGGGGGTTCATCGGCTCACCGAGGACCGCGAGCAGGCGCTCGCGCGGGACGACGCCGACGAGCGAGCCGTCCGCGTCGGTCACGGCGACCGGCACGGTGCTGGTCGAACTCGGGCCGAAGAGCTGGAAGATCGGGGTGGAGTCGCGCACCGTGGCGGGCGCGGCGGCGAGTACGTCGGCGGGGCCGCGCAACTCCTTGCCGCCCGGCTCGGTGGTCCCGTACACCGTGTCCGCCTCGGCCATGATGGCCCCGGCGGTGAGCACGCGCGAGCGGTCGACGTCCTGGGTGAAGGCGGCAACGTAGTCGTTGGCCGGGGTGACGAGGATGTCCTCCGCCGTCCCGGTCTGCACGATGCGGCCGTCGCGCATGACGGCGATCTTGTCGCCGAGCCGCATGGCCTCGTTGAGGTCGTGGGTGATGAAGACGATGGTCTTCTTCAGGCGCTTCTGGAGTTCGACGAGCTGGTCCTGCATGTCACGGCGGATCAGCGGGTCGAGCGCGCTGAAGGACTCGTCCATGAGCAGCAGGTCGGCGTCGGTCGCGAGCGCGCGGGCGAGGCCCACGCGCTGCTGCATACCGCCGGACAGCTCGTCGGGCCAGGACTTCTCCCAGCCCTTGAGCCCGGCGAGTTCCAGCGCCTCGGTGGCGCGGCGCTCGCGCTCCTCGCGCGGCACGCCCTGCACCTGGAGGCCGTAGGCGGCGTTCTCCAGGACGCTGCGGTGCGGGAAGAGCGCGAAGTGCTGGAAGACCATGCTGATCTTCTTCGCGCGCACCTCGCGCATCCCGGCGGCGCTCAGCTCGGTGAGGTCCTGCCCGTCGAAACGGACGTGGCCCGCGGTGGGCTCCAGGAGCCCGTTGAGCATCCGCAGCAGCGTGGACTTCCCGGACCCGGAGAGGCCCATGACCACGAAGATCTGGCCTTCGTCCACGGAGAACGAGGCATCGATCACGGCGGCCGTGGTGCCCTCGGCGCGCAGGTCCTCGCGCGTGACACCGTCCTTCAGTCGGCTGACGGCGGTCTCGGCTTGTCTGCCGAAGACCTTGAACAAATTCTCGGCTTGTAGCTTTGCCACAAACACCTCTCGGATCGCACGGAAAGCGGCCCGCCACCCCCTGTCGCGGCGAGCCGTGAAGCTTGCGGATTCCGTCCGCTGACCCGAGTCGTTCCAGTCGGCGCGTCGGGTTCGCTCCGGGAGCGCTGCTGCCCGGGCTTATACCCATCAAACGATTATGTGACCCGGATCACTTCTGGATCGGCCCAAAGTGCTTGCGTTACCTCCCCGTTATGGTGTGGGGTGTGCGCCCACAGACGGGGGCGGGCGCGCGGCGAAAAGGTTCGGCCACGGTGCGGCGGGTGCGGCAAGATGCCTGGCGTGACGCAGACTCCCCGGCTCATGCTCCTCGACACCGCCTCGCTCTACTTCCGCGCCTACTTCGGCGTCCCCGACTCGGTGCGCGCCCCCGACGGGACCCCGGTCAACGCGGTGCGCGGCCTCCTCGACTTCATCGCGCGACTCGTCCAGGACCACCGCCCCGACGCCCTCGTGGCCTGCATGGACGCCGACTGGCGGCCCGAGTGGCGGGTCTCGCTCATCCCGAGCTACAAGGCGCACAGGGTCGCCGAGGAGACGGAGACGGGACCCGACGAGGAGGAGGTGCCCGACACGCTCTCGCCGCAGGTCCCGGTGATCGAGGCCGTCCTCGACGCGCTCGGCATCGCACGGCTCGGGGTCGCCGGCTACGAGGCGGACGACGTCATCGGCACCCTCGCCACCCGCGCGCTCGGCCCGGTCGACATCGTCACCGGCGACCGCGACCTCTTCCAGCTCGTCGACGACGCGCGCGGCATCCGCGTGCTCTACCCGCTCAAGGGCGTCGGCAGCCTCCAAGTGACCGACGAGGCGCTGCTGCGCGAGAAGTACGGGGTCGACGGGCCCGGCTACGCGGACCTCGCGACCCTGCGCGGCGATCCGAGCGACGGCCTGCCCGGGGTCCCCGGGATCGGCGAGAAGACCGCGGCGAAGCTCCTCGCCGCCTACGGCGACCTCGACGGCATCCGCGCGGCCGCGGCCGACCCCGCGTCGAGGATCACCCCGGCCCAGCGCCGCCGCCTCGTCGAGTCGGCCCCGTACCTGGACGTGGCCCCGGCCGTGGTCCGGGTCGCGCGCGACATCCCCGTACCGGAGGAGCTGGACGAGCGACTGCCGGACGAACCGCACGACGGGGAGGTCCTGGCGGCGCTCGGGGAGCGCTGGGGGCTCGGCAGCTCACTCGATCGCGTACTGCACGCCCTCACAGGGTGAAGTGCTAACTTAGGCTTACCTAAGCAGATCGATCGGGGGGACCCCCTTCATGGCTGACGCCGAACGGCCCGCACGCAAGGGCTCGCGCACCCACTCCGGGCGGGTGCTGCGCACCGAGCGGCTCACCCCGCACATGGTCAGGGTGGTGTTCGGCGGCGACGGGCTCGCCGAGTTCGCCGCCGACGAGTACACGGACCACTACATCAAGCTGATCTTTCCGCGCGAGGGCGTCACGTACCCCGAGCCCTTCGACATGGGGCAGGTGCGCGCGGACTTCCCGCGCGAGCAGTGGCCCGTGACCCGTACGTACACCGTGCGGCGCTGGGACGGCGCGGCGCGCGAGCTGTCCGTCGACTTCGTCGTGCACGGCGACGAGGGCCTCGCGGGCCCCTGGGCCGCGGCCGCGCGGCCGGGCGACGTCCTGTACTTCGCCGGTCCCGGCGGCGGGTACCGGCCCGAGCCCGGTGCGAGCAGCCACCTGCTCGCCGGTGACGAGAGCGCGCTGCCCGCGATCGCCGCCGCCGTCGAGAGCATGCCGGCCGACGCGAAGGGCGACGTGTTCATCGAGGTCGCCGACGCCACCGAGGAGCAGAAGCTCGACGTCCCCGCCGGGGTCGGCCTGACGTGGCTGCACCGGGGCGAGCGCCCGGTAGGCGAGGCTCTCGTCGCCGCCGTACGGACCGTCGAGTGCGACCCCGCGACGGTCCAGGTCTTCGTCCACGGCGAGGCGGGCTTCGTCAAGGACCTCCGCCGCCACCTCCGCCTCGACCGCGGCATCGCCCGCGACCGCCTCTCCCTCTCCGGCTACTGGCGCCTCGGCCACAACGAGGACGGCTGGCAGGCGAGCAAGCGCGACTGGAACGCCCGCATCGAAGCCGAACAGGAAGGCGCCCACGCCGACGTCGCCTGACGCTTCCTGCCGGTTCCGCTGTGGGCGGCGTTCCGCCAGGGGCGGAAGGGTGGGCACAGCGGAACCCCGAGCGGGCAGCGCCCCGTACTCTTGCCCCGTGCCGCGTCGTCCCCACCCCCCGTCCCCCCTGCCCCAGCAGGACGGCATCGACGCCATCCGGCTCCGCGTCCCGGATACCCACGGGGACACCCTCCGCGCTTACCTCCACACCCGTCTCCCCGTCCCCGGGACGGTCATCGACGCGATGCTCCGCACGGGCGAGTTCGTCGACGCGAGCGGCCGCCCCGCGCACGGCGAGGAGCGCGCCCCCGGCGCCACGTACTGGTTCCACCGCACCCGCGCCCCCGAACCCCCCGTCCCCTTCCCGCTCCGCATCGTGCACCGCGACGCGCACCTCCTGGTCGCCGACAAGCCCCACTTCCTCGCCACGACCCCACGCGGCAGCCACATCACCGAGACCGCCCTCGCCCGCCTGCGCCGCGACCTCGGCATCCCCGCGCTGAGCCCCGCACACCGCCTCGACCGTCTCACCGCGGGCCTCGTCCTCTTCGTCGTACGGCCCGAGTACCGCGGCGCGTACCAGTCGCTCTTCGCGCGCAAGGAGGTGCGCAAGGAGTACGAGGCGGTCGCCGCGTACGCCCCCGCGCTGCCACTGCCGCGCACGGTCCGCACCCACCTCGTCAAGGAGCGCGGCGAGATGGCGGCGCGCGAGGTCGCGGGCGCCGCGCCGAACAGCGAGACCCGCGTCGAGCTGCTCGGCGTGCGCACGGCCCCCGCCCTCGCGGGCACTCCCCCGCTCCTCGCCCGCTACCGCCTGCTGCCCCGCACCGGCCGCACCCACCAGTTGCGCGCGCACATGAACGGCATCGGCCTGCCCCTCCTCGGCGACCCGCTCTACCCGTACGTCACCGACCCGGACCCCACCGACTACCGCCGCCCGCTCCAGCTCCTCGCCAGGGCCATCGAGTTCACCGACCCGCTGAGCGGCGAGCGGCGCCGCTTCACGAGCGGGCGCACGCTCACCGCCTGGCAGGACCCGACGCGCTGGGCCCGAACGGCACGCGACTGAAGCGGCGGTCAGCGCCGCAGGCGGTTCCGCACCGCAGAGCGCGGTCGCGGAAGCAGTCCCGGCGACTGGCCCCCGGCCCCCGCGGCGCTCTCCTCGCGCTCCGCCCGCTCGCGCTCCGCCGCGCTCCGTTCCCTGGCGGCCCGCCACTCCCCCGCCTCCCGCTCGGCCTGGAGCACGGGATCGGGGATCTCGACGGCCGCCGGGTCCCCGTCGGACTCGGCGAAGACCGTCGTGTCCTTGGGGAGCGGCACGCCGAAGGTGCCGATGCTCTCCTCGTGGCGCTGGGAACGCGGTTCGAAGCGGACGGGGAGTTCCACGAGGTGCCGGCTGAGCAGCGAACCCGACCAGCGCAACTGCGAGGACGGCACGGCGAGCCGCATGTCCGGCAGCCACGCGAGCAGGTCGTCGAGGGCGAGCTGGCACAGCTGACGCCCCAGGTACTGGCCGGGACAGGCGTGCGGTCCGCGGCCGAAGGCGAGGTGCGAGCGGTTGTCCCGTACCGGCGCTTCGAGGTCGGGACGCACGCGCGTGTCCACGTTCCCCGCGGCGTAGCCGAGCATGACGGCGTCGCCCTTCCTGATCAGCCGCCCGCCGACCTCGACGTCCCGCAGCGCGTAGCGGCCGAGCATGGCGCTGAACGGCGGTTCGTCCCACAGGGCCTGCTCGATCGCCTCGTAGATGTTGAGCCGCCCGGCGCCGACCCGGCCGCGCACCTCCATCTGCACGAGCAGGATGCGCATCGCGTTGGCGAGGAGGTTCGCCGTCGTCTCGTACGCGGCGATGAGGACGATCCGCAGGTGCTCGGAGACCTCGCGCGGGGTCATCCCTGCGCGGTTGGCGAGGAGTTGCGAGGCGAAGTCGTCGCCCGGCTCGACGCGCGCCCGCTCGACCTCGGCGCGGAAGAGCTTCATGAGGTGCTCATTGCTCGCGTTGGCGGTCTCGGTGCCCTTGATGAGGTCGCGCGCCGCTTCGAGGAAGCGGTCGTCGTACAGGTGCGACATGCCGAAGAGGCCGAGCAGCACGATCATCGGGAGGCGCTCGCAGTAGTCCTCCGTGAGGTCGCAGAAGCCCTCCTCGCACAGGTCGTTGAGGAGTGCGTAGGTGCCCGTCTGCACGAGGCGGCGCAGTTCGCGCAGGTCGGTGACGCGGAGGTTCTCCTCCAGGGGTTCGCGCAGGCGCTCGTGCTCCTCGCCCTCGACGAAGGCGCAGACGGGCTGCCACATGAAGATGGGCGCCATCGGGTGCTCGGGGCCGACGGTCCCGTCCTGGAGCAGGCGCCACTCGCGGCCGTCCGTGGTGAACAGGTCCGGGTGCGCGCACACGAAGCGCGTCTCCTCGTGGCCGAGCACGAGCCAGGCGGGCACGTCGCGGGGCAGCAGTACGGGGGCGACCTCGCCGTACTCCAGGCGCAGCGTGTCGTAGAGCCCCTGCTGATCGCGCTCGGCGTCCGGGCCGTTGAGCCTGCGGGCCCGCCCGGGACCGATGTTCGGGTTGTCCACCTCCGTCGCGGGGTCGCGGCCCTCGGGAGCGGGCACGCCGGAGTAGTCGGGGCGCGGGCGGACCGGCGCCGCCGGGGTGCCGGAGGCGGCGGGTACGTGGGCGGGGCAGCCCGGCGGCGGGACGCCGGGACCGGGCGGGACGGGTGTGGTCACGGGAACTCCGGGAGGAGAGGGGAACCGGGGTGGACGAGTGGAGGGCGGGACGTACGGGTGCCGGGCTCAGGCCCGCGGGCTCCGCCGTTCCGCGATCTCGCTCAGGTAGCGGACGAGCGTGAGCAGGACGTCCCTGCTGGAGGCGCGCTCGCGGGCGTCGCACTCCACGATCGGGACCTCGGCGGGCAGGTCGAGCGCGGACCGCAACGTCTCGGCCGGGTAACGCGGCGACTTCGGGAAGCGGTTGACGGCCACGACGTACGGCACGCCCTGCTCCTCAAGGCGTCCCATGACCTCGAAGCTCGTCTCCAGGCGGCGGGTGTCGACGAGCACGACCCCGCCCAGTGCCCCTTCGAAGAGCCCGTTCCACAGGAACCAGAAGCGTTCCTGGCCCGGGGTGCCGAAGAGGTACAGGACGAGTTCGTCGTTGATGCGGATGCGGCCGAAGTCCATCGCCACGGTCGTCGCGGTCTTCGCACGGGTGCGGAAGAGGCTGTCGACCCCGATGCTCGCCTTGGACATCGTCTCCTCGGTGGTGAGCGGCCTGATCTCGCTCACCGAGCCGACCATCGTCGTCTTGCCGACGCCGAAGCCGCCGACGATGACGAGTTTCACGCCGGCCGTGACGGTGTCGGGGAGCAGGTCCTCGGTCCGCGGGCCGGGGAGGAGGTCAGAGTCGTTGAAGTCCATGCATCACCGCTTCGAGGAGGGAACGGTCGGCTGTGTCGTGCGACGGCCGCACCGGGCGCAGGATTCGTACGAGCCCTTCGGCGTGGAGCCCGGCCAGGAGCGCGGCCACGACGCTGAAGGGCAGCCGCAGATAGGCCGACAGCTCGGCGGCCGAGAGCGAGGTCGCGCACAGGCGCAGGACCGCGGCGGCCTCGGGCTGGAGCCCGGCGGTGGGCTCCACGACGGTCTGGACGAGTGAGACGAGGTCGATCTCCTCGCCGCCCGTCCTGCCCCCGGTGAGCGCGTAGAACCGCCCGGGTTCCCGCGGCCCCCCGACCTGCCGGGGACCGCTCCGCGCCGTATCCGCCCGCGGGCTGCCGCCCTCCGCCGTACCGTCCCGATCCCCCGTCGGGCCGTCCTGGTGCGGGCTGCCCCGCGTGGTACCGCCCGGTGACGGGCTGTCCTGGGTGCTGTGGCGCCTGCGCCGGGAAGGGATGGTCATCGGATGACGGCGCCCGTCCGGCGCGGCGGGCTCGTCAGGTGCGGGCCGAGGCGTCGGGCGAGATCACGCATGTGGTGGCCGACCACTCCGGCCTCGGTACGGGCGTCGGCGAGGACCGCGAGGTACGCCCCCGTACCGGCCGCCATGAGGTAGAAGTAGCCCTCGTCCACCTCGATGACGACCATCTGCATCAGGCCCTTGGAGCCCGGGAGTTCCTGGCCCACGGCCGCGGCGAGGCTCTGGAGCCCGGCGCAGGCCGCGGCGACGCGGTCGGCGGCGTCCTGCTCCCCGCCGTACCTGGCGATCTGGAGCCCGTCGGCGGACAGGACCACGATCTGGTGAATCCCGTTGACGGTGTCGTCCAGTTCCTTGAGCAAGTGATCGAACTGCGGCATCAGTGCTCGTCCCCCTCTTCGATGTCGTCGTACTCGCTGTCGGCGGGCTTCTTCTCGTCCTCGCCGTGTCCCTCCGGGAGGCCCCCGCCCTTGGCCGCCGCGAAGAACGCGGCCATCGCGATGCCGGGCTCGGGCTGCTCCCAGCCGTCCTCGTGCGCGGCCTCGCGGTCCGCGCCGTACGGCGGCGTCCCGTGGTCCCCGGCACCGGGGACCACCGGGCCGTTCCGCGTCCGCGCGGCGGCCGCGCGCCTGTTGATCTCGGCCTGCTCCTCGATGCTCGCCTGTTCGGCGAGGTACTCCTCCTCGGTGGCGTAGCGCGCGAAGCCGACGCCCGGGTGGTACGGCATCGTGCGGCGGCGCTGCGGCAGGCCCTCGGGGGTGCGCTCGGTGTAGACGGGCGCCTCGGGCGGCGTCGTGGGAGGGATCGCCTCGCCGTCCTCGTTCCGCTCGGGCGGACCGGCGTACTTGCTGTACGGGACGTGCTCGCGGCGCGGGAGCGGCACGATCGGCTCGTCGTTCTCGTCGAAGCGCGGCACCGCCTCGGCGCCGATGCCGTGGGCGAGCAGGCGCTTGCGCTTGAGAGCGCGGTAGTCGATGTCGATGCCCTCGATCAGGTGCTCGGGCACGAAGAGGATGGCACGCAGGCCGCCGTAGGCGGAGGGGCGCACTTCGAGGTTCATCTCGTACGTGAGGCACAGGCGCCCGAGCACGAAGTAGCCGATACCCGTCTCGTACTTGTACTGGCCGATGTCGCGGTTGTTCTGGGCGTAGCGGTAGATGTTCTTGAACCGCGACATGATCTTGTCGATCATGTCGGTGCTGCCGCCCTGGTCCTCGACCGAGATCGAGATGCCCTTCTCCACGCGCATCGCGCTGACGAAGACCTTGGAGCTGGGCGCGGAGTACTTGCAGCCGTTGTCCATCAGCTCGGCGACGGCCTGGAGCACGCCCTCGCACTCGTTGCCCTTGAGGTCGATGTCCGGGATGTCCATGATGTGGATGCGCGGGAACTCCAGGATGCGTCCCTGCGCGCCGCGCAGCGTGCTGAGCAGCGAGACGGGCCCGGGCCACCTGCGGCTGGGGCGACCGCCGCCGAGCGTGGCGAGGTCGTCGGCCCAGCGGATCATCATCGAGCAGGCGTGGTCGACGCGGAGCAGGTCGTCGAAGAACTCGGGGGCACGCCCGTGGCGTTCCTCCATCTCCCGCAGTTCCTCGGACATGGAGTGCGCGACGGCCTGGAGCCTGCGGGTGATGTTGATGTAGTGCCACACCGTGGAGTGCCGGATGTTCTCCATCTCGTGCAGCGAGCCGATGATGGTGCTCAGCAGGTGCAGTTCGGGGTCCGTGAAGTCCTCGCGCCACTTGGGGTACTCACGGATGAGTTCCTCCATGCGCATGTCCATGATCCCGGCACAGGCGAGGTCGCGGACGCGGGGCATGACGGCGTCGGCGAGGTGGTACAGGCGCTCGTCGTTCGTGTCCACGAGGTTCTGGACCTCGGTGAGGTGGCGGCGGAAGGCGCGGTACTCGGCCACCCGGGCGCGCTGCCCGCGGATCACCTCCGCGGTGAGGGCGAGCCCGAGCGCGAGGGCGAGTACTCCTCCGACGAGCGCCGTGATCCTGGCGGCCCCGGTCAGGAGCCAGCCGGCCACCGCGGTGGCCGCCAGGAGCGGGAGGCCGGTCAGCAGCATCCTCGGCAGAGGCGCCGGCCGGACGGCGGGAGGCGAAGCGGGGGGTGAAGCGACACTCACCATGTAGGCCCTCAAGCGCGATTGACGGAAAGGACGGCGCGATCCGGTCCGGGGCGCGGGCATGCGCGAAGGACACGACCGGGGGACCGGGGCGCTTCGTCGGCGAGCCTAGTGCGCCTCGACGCGCCGGGTGTCATATTCCGCGAGCAAGCCCACTGCGCACCGCGCACGGCCTAGAATCGAGCCCATTTATACGCCACCAGGGGCGGGGAAATCGGCTTGTTCCACGTCGAGAGCCAGGCATCGCCGCAGGTCAGATGGGTCGCGTTCACTCTTTCGGCTCCATCGGCGCACATATGCGCTAATACTTTTTCGCACAAAAGAAGGCGGGACCCTTTCCCTTACGCGGGAAAGGGTCCCGCCTTCTTTCCTTCGAGATCACTTTCGATCAGTCACGATCGAATTTGATCGCCGAAAATTCTCAGTTCACCGAGGTGTACGCCACCACTCCGCGCAGAATCCCGTCCACGGCCCGCCGGGCGGCCTTCGGCACCGTGCTCCCCTGGCCGGGGGCCGCCGCGGCGATCTGCCCGAGCACGTCGATGATCTGCTTGGTCCAGCGCACGAAGTCCCCGGCCGGCATGTCCGCCTCGCGCAGCACCTCGTCGAGCCCCTTGCCCGAGGCCCACTCGTACGCGGCCCAGGCGAAGCCGAGATCCGGCTCGCGCTGGCCGACGCCCTCGGTCTGGCTGATCCCGAAGTCCTCCTCGACGGCGTCGAGCCTGCCCCAGATCCGCACCATCTCGGTGAGCGCCGAAGTCGCCTTCCCCGAAGGCACCTTGGGCGTCCCCGCGTCGTCGCCCGAGCGCGACTCGTAGACGAGCGCCGAGGCGCAGGCCGCGAGTTCGGCCGGGCTGAGCCCCTCCCAGACCCCCGCGCGCAGGCACTCGGCGGCGAGCAGGTCGAGTTCCCCGTACAGCCGCGCGAGCCGCCTGCCGTGCTCGGTGACCTGCTCTCCGCGCAGGTAGTCGAGTTCGGTCAGGAGCGCGACGATCCGGTCGAAGGTGCGCGCGATGGTGTTCGTGCGGCCCTCGATACGGCGCTCCAGCTGCTTCGTGTCGCGGAGCAGCCGGTGGTAGCGCTCGGCCCAGCGGGCGTGGTCCTCGCGCTCGTCGCAGCCGTGGCAGGGGTGCGCGCGCAGCGCGGTGCGCAGCCGGGAGATCTCGCCGTCGTCGGCGGCCTCGGCGCGGCCCTTGCGGTGTCGCTCGGGCACGAGGTGCCCGGCCTTGGTACGCAGCGCCGACGCGAGGTCGCGGCGCGACTGCGGGCTGCGCGCGTTGAAGGACTTCGGCACGCGCATCCGGTCGAGGGCCTCGACGGGCACGGGGAAGTCGACGCTGTTGAGCCGCTTGACCTGCCGCTCGGCGGTGAGCACGAGCGGCCTGGGCCCGTCGAAGGCGTCGAAGTCGCGCCCGCGCCGCCCGCCCACGGCGCGCCCCGCGGGAACGCCCGGGTCCAGGACGAGGGCGAGCCCGGCGAACTTGCCCGTGGGCACGTGGATGATGTCGCCCGGGCGCAGCTTCTCCAGCGCCGCCGCCGCGGCGGCGCGCCGCTGGTGGACGCCCTCGCGGGCGAGTTCGTTCTCGCGGTCCTTGAGCTGCCTGCGCAGCCGCGCGTACTCCTCGAAGTCCCCGAGGTGGCAGGTCATCGACTCCCGGTAGCCCGCGAGCCCCGCCTCGTTGCGCTGCACCTCGCGCGAGATGCCGACGACGGAGCGGTCGGCCTGGAACTGCGCGAAGGAGGTCTCCAGGAGTTCGCGCGAGCGGTGCCGCCCGAACTGCTGGACCAGGTTGACGGCCATGTTGTACGAGGGCCGGAAGCTGGAGCGCAGCGGGTACGTACGGGTGCCCGCCAGGCCCGCGAGGTGCTCGGGGCTCATCGCGCGCTGCCACAGCACGACCGCGTGGCCCTCGACGTCGATGCCGCGCCGTCCGGCCCGCCCGGTGAGCTGGGTGTACTCGCCCGGCGTGATGTCGGCGTGCTGCTCGCCGTTCCACTTGACGAGCTTCTCCAGCACGACCGAGCGCGCGGGCATGTTGATGCCGAGCGCGAGGGTCTCGGTCGCGAAGACGGCCTTGACCAGACCCCGTACGAACAGCTCCTCGACGACCTCCTTGAAGGTCGGCAGCATCCCCGCGTGGTGCGCGGCGATGCCCCGCTCCAGGCCCTCAAGGAACTCGAAGTAGCCGAGGACGTGGAGGTCCTCGGGCGGGATCGAGGCGGTGCGTTCCTCGACGATCTCGCGCACCGCGAGGCGCTCGGACTCGTCGTTGAGGCGCAGCCCGGCGAAGAGGCACTGCTGTACGGCGGCCTCGCAGCCCGCACGGCTGAAGATGAAGGTGATCGCCGGGAGCAGTCCCTCGGAGTCGAGCCGGTCGATCACCTCGGGGCGGCCCGGGGTCCACGTCCTGCTCCGCTGGCGCCGCTCGCGCTCCCTGTCGGCCTCGCGCCCGCGCCGCTTGCCGCCGTAGCCGGTGCGCCCTGCCTCCATCCGGGCCATGCGCAGCAGGTCCGGGTTGACCGCGCGCTTGCGGCCGCCGCCCTCCTCGAAGAGGTCGTACATCCTGCGCCCCGCCAGGACGTGCTGGAAGAGCGGCACGGGCCGGTGCTCGGAGACGACGACCTCGGTGTCGCCGCGCACGGTGTCGAGCCAGTCGCCGAACTCCTCGGCGTTGGAGACGGTCGCCGAGAGCGAGACGAGTGTGACGGACTCCGGGAGGTGGATGATCACCTCTTCCCAGACGGCGCCCCTGATGCGGTCGGAGAGGTAGTGCACCTCGTCCATGACGACGTAGCCGAGCCCGGTGAGCGCGGGGCTGCCGGCGTAGAGCATGTTTCGCAGCACCTCTGTCGTCATGACGACGACGGGGGCGTCCGCGTTGACGCTGTTGTCCCCGGTGAGCAGGCCGACCTTGTCGGCGCCGTAGCGCTTGCTGAGGTCGCCGAACTTCTGGTTGGAGAGCGCCTTGATGGGGGTGGTGTAGAAACACTTCTTGCCCTGGCGCAGGGCGAGGTGCACGGCGAACTCGCCGACGATCGTCTTGCCGGAGCCGGTGGGCGCGGCGACGAGCACGCCCTTGCCGGCCTCCAGGGCCTGGCAGGACTCGATCTGGAAGGGGTCGAGCCCGAACTCGTACATCTCGCGGAAGGCACCGAGCGCGGTGGCGGCTTCGGCGGAGCGACGGCGGCTGGCCGCGTACCGCTCGGCCGGGGAGAGGTCCTCTGTCATCGTGCGGTCGAGCCTACCGGCCTGGGCGGACGGAGCACGATCCTTATGTGCGGCCCTCCTGCCCGGGGACCCCCGCGGGGGCACGCCACGGGGCTCCGCGCCGGGCCCCGCTCCTCACCCTCCCCCGGAGGGGCTGATGTGCGGGGGCTGGTGTTTGACCGGCGGTGCCAGCAGGCGTACGGCCGCCGGGTGGGCCGTCGCCGTGAGCGGGAGCGGACCGAGCGGCTCGCCGTCCGCGTACCCCGTGAGCCCGGCCGCGTCCAGCTCGACCCGCCCGGCGCGGTAGCGCGTGACGACGGGGTGCGAGAGGTGGGTGCCCTTGTAGACGCGCGGGAAGACCTTGAGGAGCGTCGCGCGGCTGCACGGGCCCACGACGGTGATGTCGAAGAGCCCGTCGTCGAGGCGCGCGTCCGCGCAGATGCGCATGCCGCCGCCGTAGGAGGTCGCGTTGCCGACGGCTATGAGGGTCGCGTCGATCTCGCGCACGGGCCCGTCGTCGAGGCGCATCCGGTACGGGGTGGGCTCGAAGGCGGCGAGTTCGGCGAGGATCGCGAGGTCGTAGCGGAAGCGGCCGAGCGGGAGCCGCATCCGGTTGCCCCGGTCGTTGACGCGCGAGTCGAAGCCGGTGGCGAGGACGGTGCCGTACCAGCGGTCAGCGACCCGCCCGAGGTCGATGGCGCGGTGGCTGTCCTCGCGCAGCGCCCGGGCGATCACCCCGGCGGCCTCGGCGGGGGCCCGCACCGGCAGACCCAGGGAGCGCCCGAAGTCGTTGCCGCTGCCGACCGCGATGACACCGAGCGGTGTACGGGTCCCCGCGACGGCCCCGAGAGCGAGCGAGAGCAGCCCGTCCCCGCCGACGGCGACGAGCGCGTCCGTGCCGTCGGCGACGGCGGCCCTCGCGCGCGCGGCCGCGTCCTCGGCGTCCGTCCCGACGACCGTACGGACGCGGAAGCCCGCGTCCCTGAGGACGCGGGCGGCGGGCCGTGCGGCCGCGGCACCGCGGCCACGTCCCGCGGTGGGGTTGACGAAGAGGGTGATCTCGCTGGTCACGGCGTGACCCTACCGCCCGGTAGACCCCGTGGGACAGGGGTGCGGGGACGGGGCGGGCTCAGGTCACGTCGTCGTAGCCGTTGATGCGGTCGCGGTCGGTCTGCTCGGGGAGCGAGCGGGGGCTGCCGACCCGCTCGACCTCGCCGATGTCCTCGGGGTCCAGGTCGAGGGGGGCGGCCTCGTCGTCGTCGAGGCCCGCGTACGGGTCGTTCTTGGCGCGGCGTCTGTCGTTGAGCAGGGCGAAGATCGTGGCGCCGAAGTAGAGGACCCAGATGGGACCGGCGAGGGCGAGCATGCTGACCGGGTCGGTGCTGGGGGTGGCCACCGCGGCGAAGACCGTGATGCCCATGATCATCCAGCGCCACCAGCTCAGCATCCGCTTGCCGGTGAGGACGTGCGTCAGGTTGAGCATGACCAGAAGCAGCGGCAGCTCGAACGAGGCGCCGAAGACCAGCACCATGCGCGTGATCAGGTTGAGCAGGTCGTCCAGGGGCAGCTGGTTCTCGGTGTTCTCCGGGGTGAAGTCCAGCAGCACCTTCGCCATCGTCGGCAGCGTGCGGTACGCCAGGAAGGCGCCGACGAGGAAGAGGGGGACGCCCGCGCCGACGAAGCCGATGGCGTACTTCTTCTCGTTGCGGTGCAGGCCCGGGGCGATGAAGCCCCACAGCTGGTAGAGCCAGATCGGTGAGGAGCCGATGACACCGGCCATGAGCGAGACCTTGATCGCCAGGCTGAAGGGACTGAGCAGCCCGTTCATCACGATCCTGGCGCACTCGCCCCGCTCCTTCTGGGCCAGCGCCGAGAACGCCTGCTCGCAGCCCACCGAGTGCATGATGGGGCGCGTGACGAAGTCGACGATGTCCTGGTAGAAGAACGCGGCCACGATCGTCACGAGAACGATCCCCAGGACCCCCTTCGCGAGGCGGTTGCGCAGCTCACGGAGGTGATCCATGAGCGGCATGCGCCCCTCGGGGTCCTTGTCGGTGCGTGTGCGGGCAGACTTCAGCAACCCACGTCCTCATCTCGTGCGTACGGTGGCACCGGCCTGCTCCGGCGCCGCGTCTGCGCTCAGCGCTGGTTGGTGTCCGAGGGCTCGGCGACCGGGCGGGAGCTGGTCACGTCGCCGGGGGCGGCCTGGATGGTACGCGGCACCGCCTGGTCGGCGGGCGGGTCGGCGGGGGCGGCCTCGTCCTGCTTGCCCTCCGACTTCATCGCCTTGGCCTCGCTCTTGAGGATGCGCGCGGACTTGCCGAGCGAACGGGCCATGTCGGGAAGCTTCTTCGCGCCGAACAGCAGCACCACGACGACGAGGATGAGGATGATCTCGGGGGCGCCGATCTTTCCGAACATAGGCGTACTACCTTCTCACCGAGGCGGCGGGGATGGGGAGCTGCGAGCGGGAGCTGGACACTCGTCCGGTTTCCGTACGCTCCGCGATCGTAGCGCTCACAGGTGAACTCGGGGCTATCCCTGTGCGCATTCCCGGTTGCGCGACCCGCGCCTCGCTCCGGGCCGCGCCAGCAGCGTACCTGGAGGGTCACGGATTATGACAGGTCGCTGCGCCGGTCACGCTCACCTCCGCTGCGCGGGCAGGCTCCCCGAGGTCCGCACGAGAGAGGTGGCGGCGCGCTCCAGGTCCCCCGTCGCCTCGCTGATGCGCTGCGAGGTACGGGCCACTTGGGCGCCCAGGCGGCGGACCTCGATCCACACCCGTACCCCGAGAACCCCGAGGACAGCGAGCCCGGCGAAGCCGAGGGCGACGGCGATCATGGACCAGGAGAGAACGGAGGGCGAGGGCATGCGGGCGAGCCTAGTTCCTTCGGAGCGGGGGGCCGGGACGGAGGGCGCCCGGGTCAGAGGGCGGAGTGCAGCCGCAGGGTGCTGACGCCGCCTTCTGTGAGGAGTTCCACAATCCGCTCCCCCGCCGGTTTGCGGACCGACTCGCCGCACTCGGGGCACGTGAAGGAGTAGAAGGTGGTCTTGCGGCTGCCGCCGATGGCGAGTCGCAGCGCGGCGGCGGAGAGTTCGAAGCTGGCCCGGCACTCGGGGCACGCGGCCCGGTAGAGCCGCCCGGTGCTGTCGCCGGTCGCTTCGAGGATTCCTTCGGCGGACGTCACCGGGCTGTCTCCCTCTGGCTGTCTGGGGCAGCCGCGCTCTCTCGCGCGGGACCGCCGTCTCGGACGGGCCCGCGGCCTCGCGCGGGCGTACGGGACTTCACCGCTCTTCGCCGTAGGCGGCGAGTGCCTGCGCCGCGGCCTCGCGGGCGCTCGCGGCCAGGTCCTCGGGAGCCACGATGCGGCCGTCTGCGCCGAGCCGGAGCGCGAGGCGGCGCAGGGACGCGGGGTCGGGGGTGCGCAGGGTGATGCGCAGTCCGCCGTCGGGCAGTTCCTCGGCCTTGTCGTGCGGGTAGTACTCGGCGACCCAGCGCCCCGCGGGGGCGACCTCGACGGTGACCTCGGGGTCGTCGGCAGCGGGCTGCACGAGTCCGGCCGACAGGTCGCGCAACTCCATCTCGGGGGGCGCGGAGGGCTCGTCGAGGATACGGATCGCGACGACGCGGTCGAGGCGGAAGGTGCGCCGGTCCTCGGAGAGGCGGCACCACGCCTCCATGTAGGTGTGGCCGACGGCGAAGAGCCGGATCGGGTCCACCTCGCGCTCGGTCAGCTCGTCGCGCGCGGGCGAGTAGTAGCGCAGCCAGAGCCTGCGCCGCTCGGCGATGGCGCGGTCCACCTCGGCGAAGACACCGCCCTCGGACTCGAAGGTGACCGAGAGCCTGCTGCTCGCCCCCGCGGTGTCCCCCGCCGCGGTCTCCAGCTTGGCGGTGGCGCGCAGCAGCGCCTGCCGGTCGCTCTCGCGCAGCCCGGGCAGCGTCGTGACGGCGCGGGCGGCGACGAGGAGCGCGGTGGCCTCGTCGGCGGCGAGCCGGAGCGGCGCCGCGACATCGTCGGGGTTGTGCCACCAGATGCGCTCGCCGTCGGTGTCGATGTCGAGCAGGTCACCGCCGCGGAAGCTCGTGCCGCACAGCGGCAGCACGTCGAGGTCGGAGATGAGTTCGTCCTCGGTGATGCCGAAGGCCCTGGCCACGTCGGCGACATAGGCGCCCGGGCGCTCGCGCAGGTAGGTGACGAGCGAGAGCATCCGCCGGGTCTGGTCGATGGCGTTGGCCGCCATGTGCCTCCTCCTTCTCGTGGTCGGGCTTCTCGTGGCCGGGGGCTGCCGGGGTACGGGCCGAAGGCTCCGCGCCCCGCGCCGTGCGGGGACCGCTCAGCTCCTCGCCACGGCCCGCAGCCGGTCGAGGACGTCCGCACGCAGCTCGGCCGGTTCCAGGACCACCACGTCGGGCCCGAACTCGACGAGCCAGGCGTCGAGCCCGTGCCCGTACGGGATCTCCAGCTCGTCCCACTCGCCGTCCACCGAGCGCACGTTGATGGCCTTGGCGCGCAGCGGGTAACCGGAGCCCGCGCGCAGCCTGATGAAGGCGCTGCGGTCGGCGTTCTCGCCCGCCCAGGCGGCGACGGTCTCGCGGACGGTGACCACCGGGGGGACCTCGCTCGTGAAGGCGCCGCGCGTGGCGCGGACCTTGCCGGTGATGCGGGAGAGGCGGAAGACGCGCTCGGCGCCGCGCTCGCGGTCGTACCCGGCGAGGTACCAGTGGCCTCGCCAGCACTCCAGGGCCCAGGGCTCGACGTGCCGGGACTCGGGGCGGGGCGCGGTGGACTTGCGGTAGTCGAAGACGACGGGGCGGCGGTCGCGGCAGGCGAGCATGAGGGGTTCGAAGGCGGCCTCGTGCACGGGGATGCGCGGTTCGAGCGCGGTGTGGGTGCCGTAGGGGTCGACGTCCTCGGGGAGGCCGGCGGCGCGGAGCTTCTGGAGGGCGCCGCTCGCGGCTCCGGCGAGCCTGGCCTGCTGCCAGACCTTCGCGGCGAGCCCGAGTGCCGCGGCCTCCTCGGCGTCGAGGGTGACGGGCGGCAGGCGGTTGCTGTCGCGGCCCGCGCGGTAGCCGATCTCGCCGTCGAGTCCTTCGACCGTCTCGATGACGAGGCCGAGTTCGCGCAGATCGTCCTTGTCGCGCTCGAACATGCGGTTGAACGCCTCGTCCGAGGCGGCTTCGAGGTACGCCTCGATGGACTCGCGCAGCTCGCGCTTGCTCAGCGGCCTGCGGGTCCCGAGCAGGCACAGCGCGAGGTTCATGAGCCGCTCGGCCTTGGCAATCGCCATCGACGCCCTTTCTGCTGTTCGTCCGCGTCGACCGTACAGCGCCGCGGGTGCGCGGGAAAAGTTCGGGCGCGGGTCCCTGCGCGCGCGGCCCCGGTTCCGTACCTGCGTGGTACGGGACCGGGGCCGCGCGGGGCGTGCGCCTCGACTCAGACGGAGACGAGGTCGCAGACGAAGATCAGCGTCTCGTTGGGCTTGATCTGGGGGCTCGGGGACTGGCTGCCGTAGGCGAGGTGCGGCGGGATGATCAGCTGGCGGCGGCCGCCGACCTTCATGCCCTGCACCCCCCGGTCCCAGCCCTCGATGACACGGCCCGCGCCGAGCGGGAAGGCGAGCGGGGTGCCGCGGTTCCAGCTCGCGTCGAACTCCTCGCCGGTGGAGAAGGCCACACCCACGTAGTGGACGCGGACGTTGTCCCCGGCCTTCGCCACGGGCCCGTCGCCCTCCCAGATGTCCTTGATCTCCAGGTCCGCCGGCGGCTCGCCACCGGGGAAGTCGACCTCGGGCTTCTCGTTGCTCACGTCTGTGCTCCAGTGTCGGCAGGAGGACGCCCCGCCGAAAGGGCGGGGCGTCCGTTGTTCGGGGCCCAGTCTGTCACCGGGCGGTGCGGCGGCGCGCGGACGGGGGCCGTACGCGGCTGCCGCCGCGCGGACTCACTTCGAGACGCCGACGATGTCGACGGCGAAGACGAGCGTGGAATTGGCCGGGAGCGCGTCGCCCTGGGCCTGGTCGCCGTAGCCGTCGGCCGGCGGGATCACGAGGAGGACGCGGTCGCCGACGTGCTTGCCGACGAGGCCCTTGTCCCAGCCGGGGATGACGGCGCTGGTGCCGATCGGCGTGACGAAGGGCTCACCGCGGTTGGCGGAGGCGTCGAAGAGCGTCGCGGGCTTCTTGCCCTCGTTGATCTTCCAGGCGGCACCGCTGTATTCCATGATCACGTTGTTGCCGGACTCGATCTTCTCGCCCTTGCCCTGGATGAGCACCTTGCTCGTGAGCTTCTTGGGCGGGTCGTTCTTCGGGATCGTGATGTCGGCCTTGTGGGTCTTGTCGTCGACCTTGATCTGCGGCAGGTCCGAGGGGATGGACGCCTGCGTGCCCTTGACCTCGGTGGTCGGGACGATCTTGTTGATGTCGACGACGAAGACGAGCGTGTCGTCGGCGGCGACCCCGGCCTGCTGGTTGCCCTGGGGGCCGAACCCGGCCGCCGGCGGGGCGACGACGAGGACGCGCTCGCCCTCCTTGTGCCCGGCCAGCGACTGCGCGAAGGCGGGGATGATCCCGGCGGAGCCGGCCTGGATGACCTGGGGCTGGCCGCCCTTCTCGTACGTCGAGCCGAAGTTCTTGTCGCCCTTCCAGATCTTCCCCGTGAAGTCGAAGGAGACGAAGTCGCCCTTCTTCACGGTCCTGCCGTCGCCCGCGCTCTCGGAGTGGACGACGAACTCCTTGCTCGGGTCGCTCTTGGGGATCTTGATGGTGGGCTGCTTGTCCTTGGCACCGGAGACCGTGGGCATCGGCGAGGCCGAGGAGACCGGCTTGGGCGCCGAGGTCTCTGCGGGAGCGGACGCCGAGGGCGAGCTGGACGAATCGGCCTTGTCCTTGCTGTCGTCGTCACCACCGCAGGCGGTGGCGACGAGTGCCAGGGCGGGCACGATGATGAAGGCTGCGAGTCGGCGATGCACAAGATCCCCAGAGTGTTGCGGATACGGTTCCGTCACTCTAGGCCCTCCCTCCACACCGACAAGGAACGCGGCGGTGCTTTTCAGCGAGGTGCGCGGAGGAGCCGCGCACCTCACCGGCCCGGCCCGCACGACGGCGGTGAAACGGGCAGGTCGGGGGCGGTGAAACGACCAGGTGGCGGGCGTGGAAAAGGCCGGGCACAGCGAGTGCCCGGCCTTTTCACAGGTGTGACCGGCCCCGCACAGGGAAAAAGAGGGAGCCCTGTTTCAAAAACCACCGGTCACATTCCGGCAATCAGCTTCTCCACCCGGTCGTCGACCGACCTGAACGGGTCCTTGCACAGCACCGT
Source organism: Streptomyces sp. P6-2-1 (assembly GCF_050613165.1). Lineage (NCBI taxonomy): Bacteria > Bacillati > Actinomycetota > Actinomycetes > Kitasatosporales > Streptomycetaceae > Streptomyces > Streptomyces sp. P6-2-1. The sequence goes on from NZ_CP192513.1 coordinate 922,882, forward strand.
GCGCTGCGCCTGGTCATTGAGCTTGAGGTGCACCCAGTCCACCGTGAAATCGCGCCGCTGCTCCTGCGCCCGGCGGATGAAATCGCCGCGCAGCCGCGCCCGCGTCGTCTGCGGAGGAACGGATTTGCCCTCGAAGATGCGCAGGTCGTTGCAGATCCGCGCGGCCTGCCCCTTCTTCTCCAGGAGGTAGTACAGCCCCCGGCGGCGGTGGATGTCGTGATAGGCGAGGTCTATCTGCGCGACCCGCGGATTCGACATCGTCATGTTGTGCTTGGCGCGGTACCGCTCGATCAGCTTGTACTTCATGACCCAGTCGATCTCGGTACCGATCCGGTCGAGGTCCTCCGACTCGATCGCGTCGAGGGTGCGGCCCCACAGTTCGAGCACCTGGGCGACGGTGCCCGTGTTGATGCCGCGGCGCTCGCAGAAGTCGAGCGCCTTCTCGTAGTACTCGCGCTGGACTTCGAGTGCCGAGGCCTCCCTGCCGCTCGCGAGGCGCACCTTGCGGCGGCCCGTGATGTCGTGGCTGACCTCGCGGATCGCCCGGATCGGGTTCTCCAGGGTGAGGTCGCGCATGACCGTGCCGGCCTCGATCATGCGCAGCACCAGGTCGGTGGCGCCGACCTTGAGCAGCATGGTGGTCTCGGACATGTTCGAGTCGCCGACGATGACGTGGAGCCTGCGGTAGCGCTCGGCGTCGGCGTGCGGCTCGTCGCGGGTGTTGATGATCGGCCGGGAACGGGTGGTCGCGGAGCTGACGCCCTCCCAGATGTGCTCCGCCCGCTGGCTGACGCAGAAGACCGCGCCCCGGGGGGTCTGGAGCACCTTTCCGGCCCCGCACAGCAACTGCCGGGTGACGAGGAACGGAATGAGGATGTCGGCGAGCCGGGAGAACTCCCCGTGCCGGGCCACGAGGTAGTTCTCGTGGCAGCCGTAGGAGTTGCCCGCTGAGTCGGTGTTGTTCTTGAAGAGATAGACGTCGCCCGCGATTCCCTCCTCGTGCAGGCGGCGTTCCGCGTCGGTGAGCAGTCCTTCGAGGATGCGCTCACCGGCCTTGTCGTGGGTCACCAGTTCGGTGATGTTGTCGCATTCGGGGGTGGCGTATTCCGGATGCGAACCCACGTCCAGGTAGAGCCGGGCGCCGTTGCGCAGAAAGACATTGCTGCTGCGGCCCCATGACACGACACGGCGGAAGAGGTACCGCGCCACCTCGTCCGGAGACAGACGGCGCTGTCCCCGGAACGTGCACGTGACGCCGTACTCGTTCTCCAGCCCGAAAATGCGGCGGTCCATGCTTGAACATTACGCCTCAGGCCACTTCCTGAAACCGGCTCGGGCGTGAGGGTTTTCTGGCGTCGGCTCCGCCCGCGCGGACTCCGGCGCCGGTACGGAGCCCCCGGACGCGCTCCGCCCGGCTCAGCCGGCGCCGCCCGGCCCCGCGGGCCCCGGGCGAGGTACCCCCGTACGGCCCTCCAGGACGGGCGCGGTGACGACGAGGACGAGTGCCGCGAGGACTCCCCCGCCCGCCGCCGCGGCGAAGCCGGCGCGGACCCCGCCCGCGTCGAGCGCGGGACCCGCGAGCGCGGTGCCGAGCGCGGTGCCGACGCCGAAGGTCGTCACGAGCCAGGAGAAGGCCTCGGTCACGGTGCCGCGCGGGGCGTGCCGGTCCACCGCGACGAAGGCGCAGGCGAGCGAGGGGGCGAGGAAGACCCCGGCGAGCAGCGCGAGGCCCGTCATGGCGTAGCGGCCCGGCGTCAGGAGCAGCGGCAGATAGCCGAGCGCGAGCAGCGCGACGAGCAGCCGCAGCCGCGGCTCGGGACGCCCGGTCCACTCGCGCGCCCCGTAGGCGATGCCACCGGCCAGGGCGCCGCCGCCGAGCGCGGCCATGATCCACCCGTACGCCGTCTCGCCGCCCGCCCCTTCGGCGTAGGCGAGCGCGGAGACCGTGATCGCGCCGAGCGCCACGCCGACGAAGAGGAAGGCGCCGAGCAGCGCGAGGAGCCCCGGCGAGCGGAGCGCGCCGAGCCAGTGCGCCTCGCGGGCGGCGCCGCGCCAGGCGCGCGAGGGCCGCGAGAGGACGACGGAGAGGGCACCGAGCACGCCGAGGACGTTGACGACGAGGAGCGCGGCCGTCGCCGAGCGGAGCGCGACCAGGACGGTGACGAGGAGCGGGCCCACGGTGAACATCACCTCCTGCGCCACCGCCTCCAGGGCGTACGCGGTGTGCACGCGGTCCGCGCGGCCCAGGACGCTCGGCCACAGCGCCCGCAGCGCTCCCTCCAGGGGTGGCGTGGTGAGCCCCGCGAGGCCGACGAGCAGGTACGCGAGGGGGCGCGGCGTGATGCCGGTGAGCGCGAAGGCGCCCGTCGCGAGCGCGGAGAGGAGGGCGGCGGGCAGCAGCACGGCGCGCTGCCCGCGCAGGTCCACGGCTCGCCCGAGGAGTGGCTGCCCGGCGGCGGTGGCGAGCCCGTAGACGGCGGCGAGGGCACCGGCGAGCGCGTATCCGCCGCCCTGTTCGCGCACGTAGACGACGAGCGCGAGGTGCCCGACCGCGTTGGGCAGCCGCCCGAGGAGTGTCGAGGAGAGCAGCCGGCTCGCGTACGGAGCCCGCAGCACCCCCGCATATCCGCCCGCCATCCCCGCCCCACCCCTCAGTTGTACGTATAACGTCGCCGCTCATACGTACCATGAGCCCGCCCGCCGGTCCACCCCGCCCGCCCCTGAGGAGCCCCGTGCCGACCCCAGGCGACACCCCCGCCGCTTCCCGCCCCACCAGCCGTGATGTCGCCCGGGCCGCCGGGGTCTCGCAGGCGGCCGTGTCCCTCGTGCTCAGCGGGAAGTGGCGGGGGCGGGTCGGGGCGGCGACGGCGGAGCGGGTCCGCGAGACCGCCGACGGGCTCGGGTACCGGCCGAACCTGGCGGCGCGGAATCTGCGGCTCGGGCGGACGCGCACCGCGCTGCTCGTCGTGCCGGCGCTCACGAGCGAGTTCTTCGCCGGGGTCTACACGGGCGCGGCGCGCGTCGCGGCGGCGCACGGGACCGGTCTCGTGCTCTATCCCTCGCCCGAGGGCGTCGGCCCCGCGCGCGACCCCTTCGACTCGGCACGCGCGGCGCTCGACGGCGTCCTCGCCTCCTCGATGGCCGCCGAGGCGCTCGCCGCGATCCACGGGGACACGCTGCCGCTGGTGATGCTCGACGCGCGCCCGCTGCCCGGGCCCCGTACCGCCACCGTCAATCTCGCCCTCGCCGACGGGATGCGGCACGTCGCGCGGCACTTGCGCGCACTCGGCCACCGGCGCTTCACGCACCTCGCGGCCGACGTGGACTCGTGGACGTTCACGAGCCGCGCCGCGGCCCTCGAAGAGGCCCTGGCCGGGGCGAGCCTCACCACCGTGCGGGCGCCGCTGTCGATCGCGGGCGCGCGCGAGGCGGCACTGCGCGTGCTCGGCGCGCCCAGGCGGCCCACGGCGGTCGTGTGCGACGACGACCTGATGGCGGCGGGTGTCCTGAAGGCGGCGCGCGGCCTCGGCCTGCGCGTCCCCGAGGACCTCTCGGTCACGGGCGTCGACGACCTCACGCTCGCCCGTGCCCTCGACCCGGAGCTGACCACCGTGCGGCTCCCGGCCGAGGAGTTCGGCGCCCGCGGCATGAGCGCCCTGCTCGCCCTCCTGGAGGGCACGGAGCCCCGTACGGACCCGCTCCCGGTGGAACTCGTGGTGCGCGAGTCGACGGGCCCCGCCCCGGCCTGACGGCACGTCCGTCCCGCGCGCTCCCGCCGGACGCGCGAAGGCCCCGTACCCGCGGGACTCGGGTACGGGGCCGCGCGCGGCAGGCCGGGGGCTCAGCTCTCCTCGGCGTCCCCGCCCTCGGCCGTGGCCTCGGTGCCCTCCGCGTCGTCCGGCTCCGCCTCGCCCGCGAGGAGGCGGTCGAGGTGGGTGGCCGTGATGCGCCGGAACTTGCGCTGCTGCGCCCGCGTACGGTCGAGGACGGCGACCTCCAGGCGCTCAGCGGGGATCTCGCGCTCGCTGCCGTTGGCGTCGCGGGCGAGGGCCTGGACGGCGAGCTTGAGCGCCTCGGCGAGCGTCATGCCGTCGCGGTGGCGCTGGTCGAGCCAGCCACTGATCTGTTCCGCGTTGCCGCCGACGGCGACCGAGCCGTGCTCGTCGACGATCGAGCCGTCGTGCGGGAGCCGGTAGATCTGGTCGCCCTCGGGGGTGTCCCCGACCTCGGCGACGACGAGTTCCACCTCGTACGGCTTCTCGGCGGCACTGGAGAAGATGGTGCCGAGCGTCTGCGCGTAGACATTGGCGAGCCCGCGCGCGGTGACGTCGGTGCGGTCGTAGGTGTAGCCGCGCAGATCGGCGTAGCGGACGCCGCCGATGCGCAGGTTCTCGTACTCGTTGTACTTGCCGGCCGCCGCGAAGGCGATCCGGTCGTAGATCTCGCTGAACTTGTGGAGGGCCCTGGACGGGTTCTCGCCGACGAAGACAATGCCGTCGGCGTACTGGAGCACGACGAGGCTGCGGCCTCGGGCGATGCCCTTGCGGGCGTACTCCGCCCGGTCGGCCATCGCCTGCTGGGGTGAGACGTAGAACGGCGTGGACACCGGCTGACCGTCGCTTTCTGTCGGGGTCGGGGGAGGTCTTCGGAGTGTCGGGGGTCAGAGCAGTTCGGCGCGGGGCCCGTCCGGCTGCGCGAGCCTGCGGCGCTGCACGTCCTCGGCGATACGGGCGGTCTCCTCCTCGGAGACGCGGCGGTAGCCCTCGTCGGTGATGATGCTGATGATCGGGAAGATCCGGCGGCCGAGGTCGGGGCCACCGGTCGCCGAGTCGTCGTCGGCGGCGTCGTAGAGCGCCTGGATGGCGAGGACGCTCGCGTCGTCGGCGCTGAGGCCGGGGCGGTACAGCTTCTTGAGCGCGCCCCTGGCGAAGACCGAACCGGAGCCCGTGGAGGCGTAGCCGTACTCCTCGGAGCGGCCGCCCGCGACGTCGTACGAGAAGATGCGGCCGGTGCCGCGGTCGACGTCGTAGCCGGCGAAGAGCGGGACGACGGCGAGGCCCTGCATGGCCATGCCGAGGTTGCCGCGGATCATCGTGGCCAGGCGGTTCGCCTTGCCCTCCAGGGAGAGCTGGGCGCCCTCGACCTTCTCGAAGTGTTCGAGCTCCAGCTGGAAGAGCTTGACCATCTCGACGGCGAGCCCCGCGGTGCCCGCGATGCCGACCGCCGAGTACTCGTCGGCCGGAAAGACCTTCTCGACGTCCCGCTGGGCGATGACGTTCCCCATCGTGGCCCTGCGGTCCCCGGCGAGCACCACGCCACCGTCGAAGGCGAGGGCCAGGATCGTGGTGCCGTGCGGGAGTTCGATGGCGCCCTTGACGGGGAGCTGCCGGTTGCCGGGCAGCAGTTCGGGCTGATGCTCGGACAGGAAGTCCAGGAACGAGGAGGAACCGGGTGTCAGGAAGGCGGCGGGCAGCCGCCCGGTGTGACGCGTGTGTGCTCCCATGTTTCCCTCCGGTCGGGCGGTGGTCGCGCGGCGCCGCGGGGGCGCTCATCCGCGCCGACGGGCCCGGTAGCGGTTGATGACGGTACGTACGCCTCGGACCCTACCCGCCTCAGGGGGCGGAACCACCCACAGTGGCAAACCCGTGCCTCACGGATGTACGAGCCGCTGACCTGCGTCTTGACGGTGCGGCACGGGAGGGGCCGGGCGGAAGCACGGCGCGGGACGTCCCGGGGTCTCCCGGGACGTCCCGCGTCCGTACGTGTGCCCGTGGGGCCGTGGCCCCACGGCGGTGCGCTACTCGCCGCCCTTCTGGACGAAGCTGCGCACGAAGTCCTCGGCGTTCTCCTCCAGGACGTCGTCGATCTCGTCCAGGACGGAGTCCACGTCGTCGCTCAGCTTCTCCTGGCGCTCCTGGAGATCCGAGGAGTCCTGTGCGTCCTGGGTCTGTTCCTCGGTCTCCTCGGTGGACCGCGTCGCCTTCTGCTGTCCGCCGCCGGTGTCCTTGGTCGCCATCTACCTCACCCCGCTCGGTGTGCCCCGCTGGATGTGCCGTGGTGTGCCGGAGACCGGTTCTGTCCCGGCCCCAAGATCGGTCTCTCCGACCCTACAAGCAGGGCCGCGATCCGGCCCTGTGATTGCTCAACGCGCTGCCTGCCCTGATGTTTCCCTCGCGGGGACCTTTTCAGGCCCCCGCGAGGTCACGGATTGGCGCCGCTCAGGTCCCGGTCAGCGCCCTGACCAGCTCTTCGGCCGTACGGCAGCGGTCGAGAAGGTCCTTGACGTGGGTACGTGTACCGCGCAAGGGCTCCAGCGTCGCGACCCGCTGCAAGGAGTCACGATCGGGCAGGTCGAAGATCACCGAGTCCCAGGAGGCGGCGGCGACCTCGTCCGCGTACTGCGCCAGGCACCGCCCCCTGAAGTAGGCGCGCGTGTCCTCCGGCGGCTCGAAGACCGCCCGGGACACCTCCTCCTCGCTCAGCAGCCGTTTCATGCTGCCGCGGGCGACGAGCCGGTTGTAGAGGCCCTTGTCGGGCCGTACGTCGGCGTACTGGAGGTCGACCAGGTGGAGCCGCGCGGCGTCCCAGCCGAGCCCGTCGCGCCGCCGGTAGCCCTCCATCAGCTCGCGCTTGGCGACCCAGTCCAGCTCCCTGGAGAGGCTGGAGGGGTCCCGCTCCAGGCGGTCGAGCGTGTCCTCCCAACGGCTGAGGACGTCGGTGGTCTCCTCGTCCGCGTCCGCCCCGTACCGCTCCTCGACGTATTTGCGGGCGAGGGCGCAGTACTCCATCTGGAGCTGGACGGCGGTGAGACTGCGGCCGTCGCGCAGCTTCACGAGCTGCTTGAGCGAGGGGTCGTGCGAGACCTCGTGCAGGGTGCGGACCGGCTGGTCCACGGCGAGGTCGACGGCGATGAAGCCGTCCTCGATCATCGCGAGGACGAGTGAGGTGGTGCCGAGCTTGAGGTAGGTGGAGATCTCCGAGAGGTTCGCGTCGCCGATGATGACGTGCAGCCTGCGGTACTTCTCGGCGTCGGAGTGCGGCTCGTCGCGGGTGTTGATGAGGGGCCGCTTGAGTGTCGTCTCCAGGCCGACCTCGACCTCGAAGTAGTCGGCGCGCTGGCTGAGCTGGAAGCCGTGCTCGCGCCCGTCCTGCCCGATGCCGACCCGGCCCGCGCCCGTGACGACCTGCCGCGAGACGAAGAAGGGGGTGAGGTGGCGGACGATGTCGCCGAAGGGGGTCTCCCGCGACATCAGGTAGTTCTCGTGGGTGCCGTAGGAGGCGCCCTTGTTGTCGGTGTTGTTCTTGTACAGGTGGATGGGGTGCGTGTTCGGCACGGCGGCCGCGCGCTCGGCGGCCTCGGCCATGATCCGCTCCCCTGCCTTGTCCCAGAGCACCGCGTCCCTGGGCCCGGTGATCTCGGGGGAGCTGTACTCGGGGTGGGCGTGGTCCACGTAGAGCCTGGCGCCGTTGGTGAGGATGACGTTGGCGAGGCCGATGTCCTCGTCGGTGAGCTGGGTGGAGTCGGCGGACTCGCGGGCGAGGTCGAAGCCGCGCGCGTCGCGCAGCGGGTTCTCCTCCTCGAAGTCCCAGCGCGCCCGCCTGGCCCGGTGCATCGCCGCCGCGTAGGCGTTGACGATCTGGGACGAGGTGAGCATGGCATTGGCGTTCGGGTGACCGGGCACGGAGATCCCGTACTCCGTCTCGATGCCCATTACTCGCCGTACGGTCATGCGGCCCTCCTTGCCCGGCGCCGCTCCCCCGCGGGAGCCGCGCTCCAGTACCGTGCGCGCTCGGGCGCGCGCCCGGTCCCCGTCCCCGCGCCGCGCCGCCCGGTGATATCGCTGAGCCTAGAACGCTTGTGCGCCGCCGGTGGGGGATTTCCTCTGCCGTCGCCAACGCGGGAGGCCGCGGGGCTCCAAGGAGCGACCGCGGCCTCCTGCGTATGAATACCTACAGGTACTGACCGGTGTTCGCCACCGTGTCGATGGAGCGACCGGTGTCGGCGCCCTGCTTCCCGGTGACGAGGGTGCGGATGTAGACGATCCGTTCCCCCTTCTTGCCGGAGATGCGGGCCCAGTCGTCCGGGTTGGTGGTGTTGGGCAGGTCCTCGTTCTCCTTGAACTCGTCCACGCACGCCTGGAGGAGGTGGGAGACGCGAAGGCCCTTCTGGTTCTGTTCGAGGAAGGCCTTGATGGCCATCTTCTTGGCGCGGCCGACGATGTTCTCGATCATGGCGCCGGAGTTGAAGTCCTTGAAGTACAGGACTTCCTTGTCACCGTTGGCGTAGGTCACTTCCAGGAAGCGGTTCTCGTCCGATTCGGCGTACATCTGCTCGACCACGGACTGGATCATGCCGTGGACGGTCTCCGCGCGGTCGCCCGTGTGCTCGGCGAGGTCGTCGGTGTGCAGCGGGAGCCTGTCGGTGAGGTACTTCGCGAAGATGTCCTTCGCCGCCTCGGCGTCGGGGCGCTCGATCTTGATCTTCACGTCGAGCCGGCCCGGGCGCAGAATCGCGGGGTCGATCATGTCCTCGCGGTTCGACGCCCCGATGACGATGACGTTCTCCAGGCCTTCCACACCGTCGATCTCGGCGAGCAGCTGGGGGACGATGGTGTTCTCCACGTCCGAGCTGACGCCGGAACCACGGGTGCGGAAGAGGGATTCCATCTCGTCGAAGAAGACGATGACGGGGGTGCCCTCGCTCGCCTTCTCCCGGGCCCGCTGGAAGACCAGGCGGATGTGCCGCTCGGTCTCGCCGACGTACTTGTTGAGCAGCTCGGGGCCCTTGATGTTCAGGAAGTAGCTCTTGCCCGCCGCCTGTCCGGTGACCTCGGCCACCTTCTTGGCGAGCGAGTTGGCGACGGCCTTGGCGATGAGCGTCTTGCCGCAGCCGGGCGGGCCGTAGAGCAGCACGCCCTTGGGCGGCCGCAGCTCGTGCTCCTTGAAGAGGTCCGGGTAGAGGTACGGAAGCTCGACGGCGTCGCGGATCAGCTCGATCTGGTTGCCCAGGCCGCCGATCTGCTCGTAGCCGATGTCCGGGACCTCTTCGAGGACCAGTTCCTCGACCTCGCTCTTGGGCACGACCTCGTAGACGTACCCGGAACGCGAATCGAGGAGCAGGGCGTCGCCGGCCCTGATGGTGACTCCGATGAGGGGCTCGGCGAGGCGCACGACGCGCTCCTCGTCGGTGTGCCCCACCACGAGGGCACGTTCGCCGTCCTCCAGGATCTCCTTGAGGGTGACGATGTCGCCCGCGCGCTCGAACTGCATGGCCTCGACCACGTTGAGCGCTTCGTTGAGCATGACCTCCTGGCCACGCTGCAAAATGTCGGTCTCGATCTCGGGGCTGACGTTCACCCGGAGCTTGCGCCCGCCGGTGAAGATGTCGACGGTGCCGTCCTCGTTCGCCGCGAGGAAGACACCGAAGCCCGCGGGGGGCTGGGCGAGGCGATCCACTTCCTCCTTGAGGGCCACGATCTGGTCGCGGGCCTCGCGGAGGGTGTTCGCCAGTCGTTCGTTCTGCGCGGACACCCCGGCCAGGTTGGTCTGAAGCTCGACGATCCGGTCCTCAAGAATCCTTGTGTGACGCGGTGAGTCGGCGAGCTTGCGCCGCAGGACGGCGATCTCCTGCTCAAGCTGGGCGACCTGGGCGAGCGGGTCCTCGGACCCCCGGCCCGGGCGGATGCCGCGGTTCATGTCGTCGTCGTGGGCTGCCACGGTCCTCACCTCCTCCAAAGGGAGCTGGACGCTTCCAGACCCTACCTGGGCGGGTGCCGGTTGAAACCCCTAGATCAAAAAGACCCTGGGGCGTGTCCGATGTTCACCCTTGCGCTCTCCCTCTCCCGAGGGGAATACCCACCCATCTCCCGCTGAAGCGGCCCGGTTGTATCGTCGAGGTGTTCAACCCCCCTTGACGGTGGTGGGCTTCACGCAGAGGAAACGGCAGGAAACATGACCGCACAGCAGGAGTCCGGGCTCGCGGCGCGGGAGGACGAACCGCTGGAGGTCTGGATCGACCAGGACCTGTGCACGGGCGACGGCATCTGCGCGCAGTACGCCCCCGAGGTCTTCGAGCTGGACATCGACGGGCTCGCGTACGTCAAGAGCGGCGACGACGAACTCCTCCAGGCCCCCGGCGCGAGCACGCGCGTCCCGCTCCCGCTGCTCCGCGACGTCGTGGACTCGGCGAAGGAGTGCCCCGGCGAGTGCATCCACGTGCGCAGGGTCGCCGACCGCGTGGAGGTGTACGGGCCGGAGGCGGCCGAGAGCTGAACCGACCGCGACACCGGCCAGGGGGCCGTCCCGATCCGGGGCGGCCCCTTCGCGCGGAACACCGCGGGGGCGCACCCGGTCGGCGGTACGGAGCGGGGCGCGTCCGGGACCGCGCGCGGCCGCCCGCGAGGGCGTCCCCGGTCGACCGCGGGAGTGACGCGCGTTCAGGCGAGGCCGTCACCCGCGGGGGCCCCGGGGCTGGAGCGGGTGAAGCCGTTCGCGTGCCAGGTCCAGGCCGTGGCCTGGTGGACGTCGGGGCAGCAGCGGGGGACGTCCAGGCTGGAGTAGCCGAGCACGCTCGCGCGCACCTGGCCCCGGCGGATCGCGAGGCCCTCGACGGTGCGCTGCTCGGTGGGGTCGAGGAGCGTCGCGACGACGCGGGGCTCCTTCCGCGCGGCCGTGCGGGTGAGGACGTACAGGCCCTCGGGCGGATTGCCCGAGCCCGCCGCGCAGTGGACGAGCGCGACGGTCTCCGGGTTGCCGTCCCCGTCGAGGTCCCCCGCGACGTGGGCGGCGAGGGTCGGCGGCTCCGCCTTCCCGCCCGGCGGGGCGGGGCAGGTGAGCGGGTACGTGGCGAGGGCGGCGTCGGGGGCGGGCACCGGGCGGGCCGCCGCGTGGGACGAGGGCGTGGGGCCGGGCGCGGGGTGCGTGGTGGCGCCGGCCTCGTCGGGCTGGAACACCGAGGAGAGGGAGATCACCGCGCTGAGGGCGGCGGCGACGGCGAGCCAGTGCAGGGGGGTGGTGCGGGTATGGGCGAGTTCCGGTTCGACGGAGTGCTGCACGAGGGTGTGTCTCCCGCTGTGGGCGCGTGCCGGTGGGGTGGTCGGCATCGTGCCATACCTCACAGGGGCGGGACAGGGCGGGGTGGCCCCGCCGTGCGCCCTCCGCTTGCGCGGGGGCGCCCTGTTGTGCGCGCAGGCGCTCGCCGCGGCAGCAGGCCGAGCCTGCGGGCCCCGCTGTGCCCACCCGTTCCGCCGGGCGGAACGGCCTGCCCACAGCGGGGCCGGTGAGGAAAGGGATCAGCGACTGCCGCTGCCCGGGCCCTCGTAGTCGTCTCCGTAGGCGCCCTTGGCCGGGCGGCGGCGGCGCATGGGGGGTTCGACGCCGTCGGCGAGGCGGCGGGCGGTGACGAGGAAGCCGGTGTGGCCGATCATGCGGTGGTCGGGGCGGACCGCGAGGCCCTCCACGTGCCAGTTGCGGATCATCGACTCCCACGGCTGCGGCTCCGCGAAGCACCCGTGCTCGCGGATCGTCTCGACGGTGCGGGAGAGCTGCGTCGTCGTCGCCACGTAGCAGCACAGGATGCCGCCGGGCACGAGCGCCTTGGACACGGCCTCCAGGCACTCCCAGGGCGCGAGCATGTCGAGGACGACGCGGTCGACCTCGGTGTCGCTCAGGTGGTCCTGGAGGTCTCCGACGGTGAGCTGCCAGGCCGGGTGCGGGCCGCCGAAGTAGCGCTCCACGTTGCCCTGCGCGATCTCCGCGAAGTCGGCGCGCCGCTCGTAGCTGTGCAGCATCCCGTGGTCGCCGATGGCGCGCAGCAGGAAGGCGCTCAGCGAGCCCGAGCCCACACCGGCCTCGACGACGCGCGCGCCGGGGAAGATGTCGGCGAAGGCGATGATCTGCCCGGCGTCCTTGGGGTAGACGACGGCGGCCCCGCGGGGCATGGACAGGACGAAGTCGGGGAGCAGGGGGCGCAGCGCGAGATAGGCGACGTTCCCGGTGGTGCGGACCACGCTGCCTTCGGGGGAGCCGATCAGCTCGTCGTGCGGGAAGGAACCCTTGTGGGTGTGGAAGTTCTTCCCGGCTTCGAGCGTGAAGGTGTAGTGGCGGCCCTTGGGGTCGGTGAGCTGTACCTGGTCCCCGACCGTGAAGGGCCCGCGTCGGCGGGCGGCACCGGTCGGTTCGGACATGTGCGCAAGCCTACCGGCCCGTGCGGGTGCGCCGGACCGGGGCCGTTGACGCCTCAGGGCCTGGCCATCGCCCGTACGAAGGCCCGGTCGACGTCGGCGGCGGAGAGCACCCCGTAGATCTCGCCGGTCTCCTCGACGACCAGGTACTCGCTCGCCGGGTGCGCGCGCAGCCGTTCGAGCAGTTCCTCGCCGCCCAGCTCGGCCGAGACGCGCAGGTCGTCGGTGAGGTCCTGGGCGAGGGTCGAGACGGCGACCCAGGGGCGGCGGTGCTCGGGCACGGCGACGATGGCGCTCTCACGGACGAGGGCCTGCGGCGTCCCGTACCCGTCGACGACGACGAGGGCGCGGGCACCCGCCTCGTTGGCGCGGCGCAGTGCCTCCGAGAGCGGGGTCGGGCCCTCCACGGGGATGGCGCGCCGGGTGAGGCTGCGCACGCGCAGGGCGGGCAGGTGCTCGCGCAGCCGCGCCATGCGCAGGCCGTTGCCGGCGCCTGTCCAGATGATGGCGGCGAGGATCGCGGCGAGCAGCGCGTCGAAGACGGTGTCGGTGGCGCTCACCGTCTCGGGGGCGTCGCCGAGCAGGTCGGACTGGGTGAGGAGCGGGAGCCCGATCAGGACGGCGACGGCGAGTCCGCGCCCGGCCCAGGCGGCCGCGACGCTGCCCTTCATGGCGCTGCCCGTGCACTTCCAGACGACGGCGCGCAACATCCGGCCGCCGTCGAGCGGGAGTCCGGGGAGCAGGTTGAAGACGGCGACGATGAGGTTGGAGATCATCAGCCCGGCGACGAGCACCCCGGGGACCGTGCCCGGTTCGACCACGTAGAGGAAGCCGTAGAAGACGGCGGCGAGCACGAGCGAGAGGAGCGGCCCGACGAAGGCGAGGACGAATTCGCGCCCGGGGCTCTCGCTCTCCTTCTCGATCTCCGAGACGCCGCCGAAGAACTGGAGCTGAATGCGCCGTACGGGCAGCCCGAAGCGGAGCGCCGCGACGGTGTGCGCGAGTTCGTGGACGAGGACGGAGGCGTAGAAGGCGAGGGCGAAGAAGAGCGAGACGAGGTAGCGGACCGCGCCGAGTTCCGGCAGGACGCGGTCGAGCTGTCCGCCGAAGACCCAGGTGATGAGCGCGGCGACGAGGAACCAGCTCGGCGCGACGTACACCGGTACGCCGAAGGGGCGGCCCACGAGGAAGCCGTTGCCGGGTTCCCCCGGCTCGCGCGCGGGGCGTTTGCCCGGCGGGCCGTGCGGGGCGGGCGGGCGGCCGCCGGGACCCCCGGTGGGCGCGTGCCCGTTCTCGCCGCGTTCGTCCACGGTGAAACGTTCCCCTCGTCGGTGCCTTGGCTGGAGTCGATGGTATGCGTCCGGATGTCCGTACGGGGCCGTAGGGTCGGGGGTCATGGAGAGCAGTGCGGTGCGGGCGTCGGGGCACAAGGCCCGTGGGACGGGCGAGGACGGGAGCGGTGGTACGGGGGTGACCCCGGCGGAGGGGGGCGTGTCCCCCGTACCGGCGGAGGCCGGACCCGTACCGGCGGAGGCCGGACCCGCACCGGCGGAGGCCGGACCCGCACCGGCGGAGGCCGGACCCGTACCGGTGGAGGCCGCCCGGGTGCCCGCGGCGGCCTCGACCGTGCCGGGGCCGAGGCCGCCCGCTCCGCCGTCCTCGCTCTCGCCCTCGCGCGCGAGCGACTTCATGCAGTGCCCGCTGCTCTACCGTTTCCGCGTCATCGACAGGCTGCCCGAGAAGCCCAGCGAGGCGGCGACGCGGGGCACGCTCGTGCACGCGGTCCTGGAGCGGCTCTTCGACGCGCCCGCGGCCGAGCGCACGGCGCGGCGCGCCACGGCCCTGCTGCCGGGGCAGTGGGAGAAGCTGCGCGCGGCGCGGCCCGAGCTGGACGCGCTGTTCACCGATGTGGCGGCGGAGGACGGGGACGGGGCCGCGGCGGGCACGGCCGACGAGCGGCTCGCGCGCTGGCTGGCCTCGGCGGAACGGCTCGTCGAGCGGTGGTTCACGCTGGAGGACCCGACGCGTCTGGAACCCGCCGAGCGCGAGATGTTCGTGGAGACCTCGCTCGACTCCGGGCTGCGCCTGCGCGGCATCATCGACCGGGTCGACATCGCCCCGGCGACCGGCGACGTCCGCATCGTCGACTACAAGACGGGCAAGGCGCCGCGGCCGCAGTACGCGGAGGGCGCGCTCTTTCAAATGAAGTTCTACGCGCTCGTGGTGTGGCGCCTGAAGGGCGTCGTGCCGCGCCGGCTCCAGCTCGTCTACCTCGGCAGCGGTGACGTGCTCACCTACGACCCGGTCCCCGCCGACCTGGAGCGCGTCGAGCGGAAGCTGCACGCGCTGTGGCAGGCGATCGAGGAGGCGACGGCGAGCGGGGACTGGCGGCCGCGGCCCTCGAAGCTGTGCGGCTGGTGCGACCACCGCGCGGTGTGCCCGGAGTTCGGCGGCACTCCCCCGCCGTACCCGCTCCCGGTACGGGCGGCGGGCGAAGCGTCCGCGCCGCGGGCCGGCGCCTGACCCCCCACCGGCCCCGTCCCGCTTCCGGCCGCAGGGCACAATGGCCCGGGGCTAACGAAGGAGACTTCCCGTGGCGATCCGTGTCCTCCTGGTGGACGACCAGCCGCTGCTGCGCACCGGCTTCCGGATGATCCTGGAGGCCGAGCCCGATGTGGCGGTGGTGGGCGAGGCCGGGGACGGCGTGCAGGCGCTCGACCAGGTGCGGGCGCTTCAGCCGGACGTCGTGCTCATGGACATCCGCATGCCCCGCATGGACGGCGTCGAGGCGACCCGCCAGATCACGGGCCCCGAGCGGGACGGCCCGGTCAAGGTGCTCGTCCTGACGACCTTCGACCTCGACGAGTACGTCGTGGAGGCGTTGCGGGCGGGGGCGAGCGGCTTCCTGCTCAAGGACGCGCCCGCGCACGAGCTGGTGCAGGCGATCCGGGTGGTGGCGAGCGGCGAGGCGATGCTCGCGCCGAGTGTCACGCGGCGGCTGCTCGACAAGTACGCGGGGCACCTGCCCTCCGGCGAGGAGCAGGCCCCCAGCACGCTCCAGACGCTCACGGAGCGTGAGGTGGAGGTGCTCAAGCTCGTGGCGCGGGGCTTGTCGAACGCGGAGATCGCGGCGGACCTCTTCGTGAGCGAGACGACCGTGAAGACGCATGTGGGCCACGTGCTCACGAAGCTGGGGCTGCGCGACCGGGTGCAGGCGGCGGTGTACGCGTACGAGAGCGGACTGGTGCGGCCCGGCGGGCAGTGACCCCTGACCGGTACGGCCGTGCCCTTCGCGTGCGGCCGTTGTTCCTGACGTACGGCGGCCCGCCCCGTGACCACGGGGCGGGCCGCCGTACGTGTGCGCGGTGGCTCAGCTGCCCACGCCGCGGTCGAGTTCCCAGAGCTGGAGGATCGAGGAGGAGCTGAGGGTCCACTCGACGCCGGTGATGTCGTCGCGGGCGGCGACGTACTGCTTGCCCTGCCACAGAGGGAGGAAGGGGACGTCGTCGGCGACGAGGTCCTGGATCTTCTGGAGGCTGCCGTTGGCGGTGGAGAGGCGGTCGGCGGCGCGGCGCGAGTCGGGGATGAGTTCCTTGCGTATCCGCTTGTTGTCGTAAGGGGAGTTGAGGAAGTTCGGCTTGTCGAGGAAGGGGGCGATGAAGCTGTCGGGGTCGGGGAAGTCGGGGAACCAGCCCATCCCGTAGACCTCGTACTTGCCCTTCTGCTCCTCGGGCTTGTGGACGACCCAGGGGCGGCCCTTGATCTTCACGTCGAAGAGGCCCGAGGCGTTGAGCTGCTTCTTGAGGACCTCGAACTCGCCCTTGGTGCGCGCCCCGTAGTGGTCGGTCGCGTAGTTGAGGGTGAGTTTGACGGGGGTCGTGACTCCGGCATCGGCCAGCACGCCGCGCGCCTTGGAGACGCTGGGCTCGCCGTAGACGTTGAAGAAGGAGTTGCTGTGTCCCGCGACGCCCTGGGGCACGAGCGAGTAGAGCGGTTCGGCGGAGGTGCCGTACACCTCGGAGGCGATCTGGCCCCGGTCGATGACGTGGGCCATCGCCTGCCGGACGGGCTTCGAGACCAGCGGGTCGTCGGTGTCGAAGGCGAGGTAGCGGATCTCCAGTGCCGGCAGCTCCGTGACGCCGACGTGCTCGGGCGGGTCCGCCAGCCACTTCTCGGACTCACGCGTCGTCAGCCCCTTGACGACCATGTCGATCTGGCCGTCCTCGACGGCGGCGCCGAGGCCCTTGCCGTCCTTGTAGGGGCGCAGGTCGATGCGGTCGTTCTGGACTTTGATGCTGCCCTTGTACTTCGGATTGCGCGTGAAGGCGGCGTTGGTGACGCTGTCGCCCTCGGTCTCCAGCTTGACGGTGTAGGGGCCCGAGCCGTCGAGGGTGAAGCCGGGGCGGAGCTTGTCCTTCGGGTAGAGCGTGGGGTCGACGGCCGCCGCTGTCGGCGTGGAGAGCTTGTACGGGAAGGTGGCGTCCGGCGTCTTGAGCATGAAGACGATCTCGTGGTCGCTGGGCGTCTGGATGGTGTCGATGTTGGTGAGCAGCGCCTTGACGCCCGAGTCCGCGCTGATGCGGATGACGCGTTCGATCGAGTACTTGAAGGTCTTCGCTGTGATGGGGTGCCCGTTGGAGAACTCCAGGCCCGAGCGCAACTTGCAGACGTAACGCTGCTGCCCGGCGTCGGTGAAGGAGCACTCCTGGGCGGCCTCGGGGGTCGGCGCGCCGCCGCCGCGCGGGATGCGCATGAGGGGCTCGACCGTCTGCCGCAGCAGGTTCCAGGAGGAGATGTCGTAGGAGTACGCCGGGTCGAGGGGGGCTGGGATGTCCTTGCTGACGGAGAAGACGTCGGAGGTGCCTACGACGATCGGCTTGTCCTTGTCGTCCGAGCCGGTCAGCCCGCCGCAGCCGGCGAGCACGGGCACGAGCAGGCCGATGACGGACGGCAGCACCCAAGTCTTGCGGTTCATGCTGGTCGTTCTCCAGAGCTGTCGGCCCCTGGTGACGGCGGACGTGCGCGACGTACGGGCATGCGGAATCACCGGACATGCCGGGCGTGCGGACGTGCGGGGAGGTGGCGCCAGGAGCTGCGGAAGGTGTAACGCCGTGGTGCTCGCGACGACATTAGTGCGCGCGCGGCGAAGGCTCGGGAGAGAGGGTTGCGCGGGCGATCACGCAGCGCAGTCGGGGTCGCCGGGAGTGACGGGTGCCCCGGGGGAAGATTTTCGCGCACCTGTCGATGAACCGGGACACATGGGCGCCTCCGGGCATGCCGAACGGGCGGCGCCTGCACAGGCGCCGCCCGTTGTCGACAGCGGGGTCGGTGAAAAAGATCACAGCGGGACGGGGTGTGAAGTCCGCGCAGTGGACACGGAGTTACCCGCCGGTACAGTCATCTGGCATATGCCGACCGGAAGTTGACCCCTGCGGCCCCGCTGTGCGGAGTCGGCCCGCGGGGAAACCGGTCAGTCGCCCACGCCGCGGGCCAGCTCCCAGAGCTGGAGGTCGGTGGAGGTGCTGAGCGACCACTCGACGCCGGTGATGTCGTCGCGGGCGCCGATGTACTGCTTGCCCTGCCACATCGGGACGACGGGCACGTCGTCGGCGACGATGTCCTGGATCTTCTCCAGGTCGGGGGCCGCCTCGCCGCGGTCCGATCCGCGCCGCTCGGCGGGGATCAGGTTCTTGCGGATGTCCTTGCTGTTGTACGGCGAGTTGAGGAAGTTGTCCGCGTCGAGGAACGGGGCGATGTAGTTGTCCGCGTCGGGGAAGTCGGGCGCCCACGCCATCGTGTAGGCGGGGTACTTGCCGTCCATCCCGGCCTTGCGGTACTTCGTCCAGTCGGCGACGTCCTTGAGCGTCACGTCGAAGAGCCCACTGTCGTTGAGCTGCTTCTGGATGAGCTTGTACTCCTTCTCCTTGGCGGGCCCGTAGTGCTCCTTGGAGTAGTACATGTCGAACTTGACCGGGGTGGTGATCCCGGCCTTCTCCAGGATGGTCTTCGCCTTGGCGACGTTCGGGTTGCCGTACCGGTTGAAGAAGGAGTTGGTGTGCCCGGCGATGGCGGCGGGGACGAGCGAGTAGAGCGGCTCGGCGACCGGCGAGTACACCTTGCTGGCTATCTCGCCGCGGTCGACGAGCTGCGACACGGCCTGCCGGACCGGCTTGGAGGTGGCCGGGTTGCTGGTGTCGAAGATGATGTAGTGCGTCTCCAGACCCGGCATCTCCATGAACTGGACGTGCTCGGGCGGGTTGTCGAGCAGGGACTCGACCTGGGCCGGGTCGAACTTCCCTGTCATGACGTCGATCTTCCCGGCCTCCAGGGCGTCGCCGAGTGCGGGGGCGCCGGCGTAGGAGACGAGGTCGACGCGGCTGTTCTTCACCGTCAGCGAGCCCTTGTACTTCGGGTTCTTGGTGAACTTCACCTTCGTCATGGCCTTGCTGTCGGTCTCCGCCTCCAGCGTGTAGGGACCCGAGCCGTTGAGCACGAAGCCCTTGCGGAGCGACTTCGGCGGGTAGTACTTCTGCTCCACGATGCCCGCGACGGGGGTGGCGAGCTTGTACGGCAGCGTCGCGTCGGGGCTGCTGAGGTGGAAGGTGATGTGCTTCTCGTCCGGGGTGTCCATCGTCTTGATGCCGGAGAGCAGACCCACGGCGCCGTTGGGGTCCTTGATGTCCAGCACGCGCTGGATCGAGTACTTCACGTCCTTGGACGTGATCTCGGTCCCGTCGGGGAACTGGAGCCCGTCGCGCATCTCGCAGGTGTAGACGGTGCCGCCGGAGCCGATCCACTTGCAGGACTTGGCCGCGTCGGGCTGCGGCTGGCCGCCACCCTTGGGGACGCGGACGAGCGACTGGAGCGTCTGGCGCAGCACGTTCCACAGGGCGCTGTCGTAGGCGTAGGCCGGGTCGAGCGGCGCGGGCGCATCGGCGCTCTTCTCGTACGCGTCGGTGGTGCCGACCACGATGGGCTTGCCACCGCCGTCTCCACTGCCCGAGTCGCCACAGCCGGCGAGCACGGGGGCGAGCACGCCGATGGCGACGGGCAGCACCCAAGTCTTGCGGTTCATGCGCGTATTTCTCCAGAGCTGTCGGTCCCGGGCCAGGCGCAGGGATGTGCGCGGCCCCGCCGGGTTTGTGCGAGAAGTAACACCGTCGTGTCCCGCGTTGAGATTAGTGCTCCCCGCAGCGGCCTTTGACGGCCGGTCGGACAGAGGCCGCGCGGAGGGAGAACACGCAGGGAAACGGACCGTCAACGGTATGGAGCACCGGCCGTGTGAGGTTTCACCGAAGAAACATCAAATGGGGACACAAAGACCCCGCCCCGCGCACCGGATAACGGACGGATACACAGCGCGCGACCGGTGTCGATGGGTTCACCACGTGAGAAAGCTCACCACATGCCGCGCGAATGGGGCAAGTGACCCCCTTGTGGCGGTGACTGCTTTCCGGCGTCCGGCAGTCACGTCCTGTATACGGTCCGCGCGTCCGGATATCGGTCAACGGTCTGCCATGTGGGCACCAGGATCTCCTCAGCCCGTGCACAACCCGCGCAGGAACGTCAGATCCACGGAGTCGAGCGAGGGCACCACGGTGCGGCGCGCGGCGGCCGCGATGGGCGCCACGGAGGGAACGGCGAGGACCCGGCAGCCCGCCGCCTCGGCGGAGGCCACGCCGGTCGCGGTGTCCTCGACCACGACGCACCTGGACGGGTCCACACCGAGCCGCCGGGCGGCGTGGAGGTAGGGCTCGGGGTGGGGCTTGGTACGGGTCACCTCGTCGCCCGCGACGGTGTGCGCGAAGTGGTGGGCGCCGAGCGCGGGCAGGGCGCGGTCGATGATGCGGCGGTGCGAGGCGGAGACGAGCGCGGTGGGAACGCGCGCGCCGTGCAGCTCGGCGAGCAGCCGCGCGGCGCCCGGCATGAGCGGCAGGTCACGGGCGATGCGCTCCTCGAAGGCGTCGTTGAGCAGGCCGCTCAGCTCCTCGACGGCGATGGCGGCGCCCGTGGCCTCGATGAGGTAGCCGGCGCTACGGGTCATGGGGCCGCCGACCACGACGCCGCGCCAGGACTCGTCGAGCCGGTGGCCGAGCCGCGCGAAGACCGCGACCTCCGCCTCCCACCACAGGCCCTCGGTGTCGAGCAGCGTGCCGTCCATGTCGAGCAGGACGGCCGCGAGCGGCTCCGCGCGGCCGGTCAGGAGCGGGGTGGTGGGGATCGTGCTCGTCATCCGGCGAACCTCCGTGGGGTGCCAGCAGGGCCGGTCAGTCTACGTCCGCGCGGGGCGGAGCGCATTGCCGTACGGCACGGTGACAGGGCGCGGCACGGGGCGCCCGGCCTCGTTCCGCCGCGCCGCCCCGTGCCTTCCGGGCCCCGCCCGGGCCCCGCCCAGGACCCCGCTCCGCACACGCCGGAGGGGCTGTTTCCGCCTTGCGCGGAACTCCCTCTCAGCGGGCGTTGAAGTATTTCGCTTCGGGGTGGTGGATGACGAGGGCGTCGGTGGATTGTTCGGGGTGGAGCTGGAATTCTTCGCTGAGGTGGACGCCGATGCGTTCGGGGTGGAGGAGTGCGGCGATCTTGGCGCGGTCTTCGAGGTCGGGGCAGGCGCCGTAGCCGAGGGAGAAGCGTGCGCCTCGGTATTTGAGGGCGAACATGTCCTGGACGTGGGTGGGGTCCTCGTGGGCGAAGCCGAGTTCGGAACGGACGCGGGCGTGCCAGTACTCGGCGAGGGCTTCGGCGAGCTGGACGGACAGGCCGTGCAGTTCGAGGTAGTCGCGGTAGGCGTCGGCGGCGAAGAGTTTCCCGGTGGCCTCGCCGATACGGGAGCCGACGGTGACGATCTGGAGACCGATGACGTCGGTCTCGCCGGATTCCTCGGGGCGGAAGAAGTCCGCGAGGCACAACCGGCGCCCGCGTCGCTGGCGGGGGAAGGTGAACCGGGTCCGCTCGAAGCCGTCCTCGCCGAGCAGGATGAGGTCGTCGCCCTTGGACACGCAGGGGTAGTAGCCGTAGACCACGGCGGCTTCGAGGAGGTTCTCGGTCTGGAGGTGGTCCAGCCAGCCGCGCAGGCGGGGGCGGCCCTCAATCTCGGCGAGTTCCTCGTAGCCGGGGCCGTCACCGGTGCGGTTCTGCTTCAGCCCCCACTGGCCCTTGAACAAGGCACCCTCGTCGAGCCAGGAGGCGTAGTCCTTGAGCCCGATGCCCTTGACGACACGGCTGCCCCAGAACGGGGGCGTGGGCACGGGGTTGTCCGTCGCGACGTCCGAACGCGTGCGTCCCTCTCGCGCGGCGTCCGCGGGTTCGGTGACACTCGCGCTCGCCGCGGGCCGTACCCGGCGCTGCTTCAGCTCGGGCAGGACCGCGCCGGGAGTGCCCCGCTTGACACCGATCAGGGCGTCCATCAGGCGCAGGCCCTCGAAAGCGTCCCGGGCGTAACGCACCTCGCCCTCGTAGATCTCGTGGAGGTCCTGCTCCACATACGCGCGGGTCAGCGCCGCGCCCCCCAGGATCACGGGATAATCGGCCGCCATGCCCCGCTGGTTCAGCTCCTGAAGGTTCTCCTTCATGATCACCGTGGACTTCACCAGCAGCCCCGACATCCCGATCACATCCGCGTGATGCTCCGCCGCCGCCTCCAGGATCGCGGAAACAGGCTGCTTGATCCCGAGATTGACGACCCGGTAGCCGTTGTTCGACAAGATGATGTCCACCAGGTTCTTCCCGATGTCATGCACATCACCCCGCACGGTCGCCAGCACGATCGTGCCCTTGCCCTGCGCGTCGGACTTCTCCATATGCGGCTCCAGATACGCCACCGCGCTCTTCATGACCTCCGCCGACTGCAGCACGAACGGCAACTGCATCTGCCCCGACCCGAACAACTCCCCCACGACCTTCATCCCGTCCAGAAGAGTCGCGTTGACGATGTCGAGCGCCGGACGAGCCCGCAGCGCCTCCTCCAGATCGGCCTCCAGACCATTGCGCTCACCCTCGATGATGCGCCGCTTGAGCCGCTCGTCCAGAGGCAGCGCGGCCAGCTCCTGCGCCTTCCCCTCCTTCAGCGACTTCGCCGTCGCCCCCTCGAAGAGCCGCATGAGTTTCTGGAGCGGGTCATAGCCCGGCGCCCGCCGGTCGTAGACGAGATCGAGAGCGGTCGAGACCTCTTCCTCACTGAACCGGGCGATGGGCAGAATCTTGCTCGCGTGCACGATCGCCGAGTCCAGCCCCGCCTTCACGCACTCGTCCAGGAACACCGAGTTCAGCAGGATACGCGCGGCGGGATTGAGACCGAAGGAGATGTTCGACAGACCCAGCGTGGTCTGCACACCGGGATGACGCCGCTTCAGCTCACGGATCGCCTCGATCGTCGCGATCCCGTCCCCGCGCGACTCCTCCTGCCCCGTGCAGATCGTGAACGTGAGACAGTCCACGAGAATGTCCGACTCATGAATCCCCCAGTTCCCCGTCAGGTCCGCGATCAGACGCTCCGCGACAGCCACCTTCGCCTCGGCGGTACGGGCCTGACCCTCCTCATCGATAGTGAGCGCGATCAGCGCCGCACCATGCTCACGCGCCAGCGAGGTGACCCTCGCGAAACGCGACTGCGGCCCGTCCCCGTCCTCGTAATTCACCGAGTTGATCACGGCCCGCCCACCGAGCATCTCCAGCCCGGCCTCCAGAACACCCACCTCGGTCGAGTCCAGGACAAGAGGAAGAGTCGACGCCGTCGCGAACCGGCCCGCCAGCTCCCGCATATCCGCGACACCATCACGGCCCACATAATCGACACACAGATCGAGCATGTGCGCGCCCTCACGGATCTGCTCACGCGCCAGCTCCACACAATCGTCCCAGCGGCCCTCCAGCATCGCCTCCCGGAACTTCCTCGACCCATTCGCGTTCGTCCGCTCACCAATCGCCAGATACGACGCGTCCTGACGAAACGGAACCGCCTGGTACAACGACGCGGCACCCGGCTCGGGACGCGGCTCACGAACCCCCGGCTCCATCCCCCGAACCCGCTCGACAACCCGACGCAAGTGCTCCGGCGTGGAACCACAGCAGCCCCCCACCAAGGACAACTGATAATCCCGGACAAAGCTTTCCTGCCAGTCCGCCAGCTCCGGCGCGCTCAGCGGGAAATGCGCACCCTCCTTCGTCAGGACCGGCAGACCCGCGTTCGGCATACACGCAAGCGGAATACGCGCATGCCTCGCGAGATACCGCAAATGCTCACTCATCTCCGCCGGACCCGTCGAGCAATTCAGACCGATCACATCGATCCCCAAAGGCTCCAGCGCGGTGAGCGCCGCACCGATCTCCGAACCCAGAAGCATCGTGCCCGTCGTCTCGAACGCCAGCGACACGATCAGCGGCACCTCCACACCCAGCGCCTCCAACGCACGCCGCGCCCCCAGCACCGACGCCTTCGTCTGCAACAAGTCCTGCGTCGTCTCCACGATCAGCGCGTCCGCACCCCCCGCGAGCAAACCCTCCGCGTTCTGCTGGAAACCATCCCGCAGAACACCAAAAGGAAGATGCCCCAGCGTCGGCAGCTTCGTACCCGGCCCGATCGAGCCCAGCACCCACCGCACCCGCCCATCACGCGCCGCGTACGCATCCGCCGTCTCCCGCGCCAGACGCGCACCCGCCTCCGACAACTCATGAATACGATCCGCGATCTCGTACTCACCAAAAGCAGCATGATTAGCACCGAAAGTGTTCGTCTCCACACAATCGACACCCACATCGAAATACGCCTCATGCACCGCACGCACGATGTCCGGACGCGTCACATTCAAAACCTCATTACAACCCTCCAAATCCTGGAAGTCCTCCAACGTCGGATTCTGCGCCTGAAGCATCGTCCCCATCGCCCCATCAGCAACAACCACCCGCGAGGCGAGGGCTTGACGGAGGGCGGTGACGCGGCTGGTGCTGTCGGTGGACGCGGCTGGCGACGAGGCCATGTGGGGCTCCCAAGAAGTGCGACGGCTGTCGGCTGTGCGGCGCCCTCGCGGGCGGCGCATACGGGCAGCCTAGCGGGCGAGCCCTTCCACGCGTCGGACCGTTCCACCGGGTGGACGCGGCAGGGCTCCGCCCCGGACCTCGCCCCCCCTCGCCCGAAGGGCTGGATTTCGCGCACTGCGCCGTGACGTCTCTTCGACATAGGCGCATGATGTTCAGCATGGCCGACCATGAGGAGTAGGCAACGTGCGGGATCATGGGTGCGCACGTGGAGGGTCCGGGCGGCGCCGGCCTGCGGAGAACTGAGGAGAGACCGGGCGATGGCGAAGAACATCCAGTCGCTGGAAAGGGCAGCGGCGATGCTGCGGCTGCTTGCGGGGGGCGAGCGGCGACTGGGGCTGTCGGACATCTCCGCGACCCTCGGGCTCGCCAAGGGCACCGCGCACGGCATTCTGCGCACCCTCCAGGCCGAGGGCTTCGTGGAGCAGGACGCGGCCTCGGGCCGGTACCAGCTGGGCGCGGAGCTGCTGCGGCTCGGGAACAGCTATCTCGACGTGCACGAGCTGCGGGCCAGGGCCCTCGTGTGGACCGACGACCTGGCACGCTCCAGCGGCGAGAGCGTGCACCTCGGGGTGCTGCACCTGGGCGGCGTGCTCGTCGTGCACCACGTCTTCCGGCCCGACGACAGCCGACAGGTCCTGGAGGTGGGCGCGATGCAGCCGCTGCACTCGACCGGGCTCGGCAAGGTGCTGTCCGCCTTCGATCCGGTGGCCCGCAGCGAGGCCCTGGAGAACGAGCGCAAGTCCTTCACGGCGCGCACGGTGACGGGGGCGGAGGAGTTCACCGCCGTCCTTGAGGAGACGCGCAAGCGGGGCTGGGCCTCCGACCTGGAGGAGACCTGGGAGGGCGTGACCTCGGTCGCCGCCCCCATCCACGACCGCCGCGCCCTCCCGGTCGGCGCGGTCGCCGTCACCGGCGCCGTCGAGCGGCTGTGCCCCGACGGCACCCTGCGCCCCGAACTGATCGCCGCCGTCCGCGAATGCGCCCGCTCCGTGTCGCGCGACCTGGGCGCGGCGCGCTTCTAGCGCTTCCGGCCGGAGGGGCGGGGCACGCCGCCGTATGAGGGGCGGGGAACGCCGCCGTATACGCCCACCCGCCAAGCAGGCCCACCCGCCCGACACACCCGCCGGCGGAGCAGCCCACCCGCCGAGCACGCGCAGACCCGCGCGCCGGGAGGCGCCGCCGCCTGTCCGCCCGCCCGCACGGGCGGCACGCCGCGCCGCAGCCGCGCCTCACGGCCTCCACCACCTCGCTCCTCCCCCGCCCCCGTCACCCATTCGCCGTACGCCCCCGTCTTCGCGTGAGGGCGGGCGCTTCCTTCGCGTACGGGGGCAAAAGCCCTGGAGCGCCGCACGGGACGGCTCCGCCCACTCGCCCCGCCGTGTGTCGCACACCACACTGAGGGAGCGCGTGAGCCGTGATCCCGCGCGCAGGAGGGTTGACGAGGTGCGGCCGGAGGAGAAAACTGCCGGTCATTGGTCGGCATTGTCGAACAGTTGACGAGAATCAGCGTTAGGGTGGCCAGACGCCACGGGTCGGCGGCGCCCCTTCTTCAGTGGAGGTGGCCAACCCCCCGGGGAGAAGGGGTTCGCCACCCCTGGACGAAGGACAAAGGAGTCGCTGGTGTCCAACCTCGACATTTTCTACGGCGAGACCATCGGGACCGCCGTACTGATCCTCCTCGGCGGTGGCGTGGTCGCCGCCATCACCTTCAAGAAGTCGAAGGCGTTCGACGCGGGCTGGGTCGCCATCGCGTTCGGCTGGGGGTTCGCGGTGCTCACGGGCGCCTACATCGCGAGCGGGCCCTCCGGGGCCCACCTCAACCCGGCGGTCACGCTGGGGCTCGCGATCCAGGGCGGCACCAAGTGGAGCGACGTCCCCCTGTACATGGGCTCGCAGTTGCTCGGCGCCATGATCGGCGCGGTGCTCGTCTGGTTCACCTACTACGGGCAGTTCAAGGCCCACCTCTCCGACCCCGAGTTCGTGGGCCCCGGCCCGAAGGGCGAGGAAGGGCTCGTGGACATCGAGAAGCAGGCCTCCCCGAAGGCGGGCCCGGTCCTCGGTGTCTTCTCCACCGGCCCGGAGATCCGCAATGTCGTGCAGAACGTCGCGACCGAGATCATCGCCACCTTCGTACTGGTCTTCGCCATCCTCACGCAGGGCCTCAACGACAACGGCAACGGCCTCGGCACCCTCGGCGTGCTCATCACCGCCTTCGTCGTGACGGCCATCGGCCTCTCGCTCGGTGGTCCCACGGGGTACGCCATCAACCCGGTACGAGACCTCGGGCCGCGCATCATCCACTCGCTGCTGCCGCTGCGGAACAAGGGCGGCTCCGACTGGGGGTACGCGTGGATTCCGGTGGTCGCGCCGCTGATCGGCGCCGCCGCCGCCGGCGGGCTCTACAAGATCACCTTCGCCTGAGAGGCCGCGGCCGGACCGGGGACGTACGACGTGCGCGGCACGTCCCCCGCCAGGCCACGACGTACACCGACGTATGACGTAACAGGAGCGCCACTCATGAGCACCCCCACCACAGGACACGGCACAGGCCCCTTCATCGCCGCGATCGACCAGGGCACCACGTCGAGCCGCTGCATCGTCTTCGACCGCGACGGCCGGATCGTCGCCGTCGACCAGAAGGAGCACGAGCAGATCCTCCCGAAGCCGGGCTGGGTCGAGCACGACGCCTCCGAGATCTGGGACAACGTGCAGGAGGTCGTCGCCGGGGCGATCCGCAAGGCCGGGATCACCAAGGACGACGTCAAGGCGATCGGCATCACCAACCAGCGCGAGACCACGATGCTGTGGGACCGGCACACCGGTCAGCCGGTGCACCACGCGATCGTCTGGCAGGACACCCGTACCGACGCGCTCTGTCGCGAGCTGGGCCGCAACGTCGGCGCCGACCGCTTCCGGCGCGAGACGGGCCTCCCGCTCTCCTCGTACTTCGCGGGCCCGAAGATCCGCTGGCTGCTCGACAACGTGGAAGGGCTCCAGGAGCGCGCCGACCGCGGCGACCTGCTCTTCGGCACGATGGACTCCTGGGTCATCTGGAACCTGACCGGCGGAGTCAACGGCGGCGTGCACGTCACCGACGTCACCAATGCCTCGCGCACCCTCCTGATGAACCTGCGCACGCTGGAGTGGGACGAGAAGATCTGCTCCTCGATCGGCGTGCCGACCTCGGTGCTCCCCGAGATCCGCTCCTCCGCCGAGGTCTACGGCGAGGTCAAGGGCGGGCTGCTCGGCGACGTGCTCGGCGGCATCCCCGTCGCTTCGGCGCTCGGCGACCAGCAGGCCGCGCTCTTCGGGCAGACGTGCTTCGCCGAGGGCGAGGCGAAGTCCACCTACGGCACCGGCACCTTCATGCTGATCAACACCGGCACGAAGGCGATCAACTCCTACAGCGGACTGCTCACCACGGTCGGCTACCGCATCGGCGACCAGAAGCCGGTGTACGCCCTGGAGGGGTCGATCGCGGTCACGGGCTCGCTCGTACAGTGGATGCGGGACCAGATGGGCCTCATCAACTCCGCGGCCGAGATCGAGACGCTCGCCTTCTCCGTCGAGGACAACGGCGGCGCCTATTTCGTCCCGGCCTTCTCCGGGCTCTTCGCCCCGTACTGGCGCCCGGACGCGCGCGGCGTGATCGCCGGGCTCACCCGGTACGTGACGAAGGCGCACATCGCCCGCGCCGTCCTGGAAGCCACCGCGTGGCAGACCAGGGAGATCGCGGACGCGATGAAGAAGGACTCCGGGGTCGACCTGACCGCCCTCAAGGTGGACGGCGGCATGACCTCGAACAACCTGCTGATGCAGACGCTCTCGGACGTGCTCGACGCGCCCGTGGTGCGGCCGATGGTGGCCGAGACCACGTGTCTGGGAGCGGCGTACGCGGCGGGCCTCGCGGTCGGTTTCTGGAACGACGTCGAGGAACTGCGGGCCAACTGGCGCAGGGCGGCGGAGTGGACGCCCAAGATGCCCGAGGAGACCCGCGAGGCCGAGTACAAGAAGTGGCGCAAGGCCGTCCAGCGGACGATGGGCTGGCTGGACGACGAGAGCTGAACCCCCACCGGGAGACCCCGGGCGCGCGGCGGCGACGAAGACGTCCCGCCCCGGCCCGGGGTTGCTCCCGGCCCCCTCCGGGGACCGACCCGGATCACCGGAGGGCGCCGCGGGTGCCCCGCCCAGAAGGCGGGCCCCGCGACCACCTCCGGAACGCATGACGAGGAGCACGACATGACCACCGTCCAGCACCTGCCGAGCCTCGGGACCCACCCGGCCACGGGAACAGGTCCGAGCCGCGCCGAGACCCGTGAACAGCTCGCCCGCGCGAGCTACGACCTCCTGGTGATCGGCGGCGGCATCCTGGGCATCTCCACCGCCTGGCACGCCGCCCAGTCCGGGCTGCGCGTCGCGCTCGTCGAGGGCGGCGACTTCGCGGGCGCGACCTCCTCGGCCTCCTCGAAGCTGCTCCACGGCGGGCTGCGCTACCTCCAGACGGGGGCGGTCAAGCTCGTCGCGGAGAACCACTTCGAGCGGCGGGCGGTCTCGCGGCAGGTCGCTCCGCACCTCGCCAATCCGCTCACCTTCTACCTGCCCGTCTACAAGGGGGGCCCGCACGGCGCGGCGAAGCTCGGCGCGGGTGTCTTCGCCTACTCGGCGCTCTCCGCCTTCGGCGACGGCGTCGGCCACCTGCTCTCGCCCGCGCGCGCCCAGCGCGACGTGCCCGAGCTGCGCACGGAGAACCTGAAGGCCGTCGCGGTCTACGGCGACGACCAGATGAACGACGCGCGCATGGCCGTCATGACCGTCCGCGCGGCCGTCGAGGCCGGGGCCGTCGTCCTCAACCACGCGGCCGTCACCGGACTGCGCTTCACCAACGGGCGCGTCACCGGTGCCGAGCTGCGCGACGGCACCGACGGCACCGAGTTCGGCGTCAACGCGCGCCTCGTCCTCAACGCGACAGGCCCGTGGGTGGACCACCTGCGCCGGATGGAGGACCCGAACGCCGCCCCCTCGGTGCGGCTCTCCAAGGGCGCTCACCTCGTCCTCAAGCGCACCTCGCCGTGGAACGCCGCGCTCGCCACGCCGATCGACAAGTACCGCATCACCTTCGCCCTCCCCTGGGAGGACATGCTCCTGCTCGGCACGACCGACGAGGAGTACGAGGGCGACCCGGCCGATGTCGCGGTCAACGACAAGGACATCACGCAGATCCTGGACGAGGCCGCCTTCTCGGTACGGGACCAGCAGCTCGACCGCTCGCTCATCACGTACTCCTTCGCGGGACTGCGCGTGCTCCCCGGCGGTCCCGGCGACACATCGAAGGCGAAGCGCGAGACGGTCGTGACCGAGGGCAAGGGCGGGATGCTCTCCGTCGCGGGCGGCAAGTGGACGACCTTCCGGCACATCGGCCGCACGGTCATGAACAAGCTCGCTTCGCTCCCCGGGCACCCGCTCGGGGACGACATGGAGCCCATCTCCGAGCTGCCGTCGAAGATGCCGCTGCCTGGTGTCGCCAACCCGCTCGCCGTCAAGCACCGGCTGCTCGTCGACCACCAGGGCGCGGGCACCGAGATGGCCGCGGACACCGCCCAGCACCTCGCGACGCACTACGGCTCCCTCGCCTTCGACATCGCGCGCCTCGCCAACGAGCACCCCGAGCTGGGCGAGCGCATCCATCCGGAGGCCCCGGAGATCTGGGCGCAGGTCGTATGGGCCCGCGACCAGGAGTGGGCCGAGACCCCGGACGACGTGCTGCGCCGCCGAACGACGCTGACGATCCGCGGGCTCGCGGACGACGCGCTGCGCGAGCGGGTCGCGAAGGTCCTCGCGGAGCGCAAGGGCTGAGGCCCTTCGGGGAGCGGTACGGGAGGGGGCGGGGCGGTACGCGGACAAGCGGCCGCCCCGCTCCCGTACCCACTCCCCGCTCCGTACCGCCGCTCCGGCCTCGTACCCGTCCCGCTCCTCCATCCGTACCCCTCCCGCCTTCGTACCGCCGCCACAGTGCCGCAACACTCGCCGCGCACAGTGGTCGTCATGAAGTTTCAGGTGCTCAGCCTCATCCAGCACGCGCCCCACCCCCTCACCGCTTCGTTGCGTCCGGCCGCCGAAAGGTTCACGGACGTGCTCGCGCTCGCCGAGGCCGCCGAGGCGCTCGGCTTCGACGCCTTCGCCGTCGGCGAGCGGCACGCGGGGGCCTTCCTCTCCTCCTCGCCCACCGTCGTGCTCGGCGCGATCGCCGCCCGTACGAAGCGGATCAAGCTGCTCACCGGTGTGACGGTGCTCGCGATCCTCGACCCGGTGCGCGTCGCCGAGGACTACGCGACGCTCGACCAGCTCGCCGCCGGGCGCCTCGAACTCGTCATCGGCAAGGGCGCGGAGGCCGGGCACTTCTCGCTCTACGGCCTCGACGAGGAACGCCAGTGGGACCTCCAGGCGGAGAAGTACGAGCTGCTGCGCCGGCTGTGGCGCGAGGAGGGCGTCGACTGGGAAGGGGAGTTCAGGCCGCCGCTCAAGAACGTCACGACCGTGCCCCGCCCCTTCGCCGGGCCGCCGACGGTCTGGCACGGCTCGGCGACGAGCCTGCACTCCACCGAACTGGCCGCGCGCCACGGCGACCCGCTCTTCACCGCCAACGCGATCCAGCCGCGCGAGGCGTACGTACGTCTCGTCGATCACTACCGCGAGCGGTTCGCCTCCCACGGGCACGACCCGGCGAAGGCCCGCGTCGCCGCCGGTTCCGGCGGGCTGCTCCTCGCGAACACGGCCGGGGAGGCGATACGCCGCTACCGGGAGCTGTACGAGGCGTCCGTACGGCAGAACTTCAAGCCGCACCTCGCGGGCAGGGCCGGGTACAACACGCCCTTCGCCACGATCGAGGAGGCCATCGCGGAAGGACCCCAGCTCATCGGCTCGCCGCAGCAGGTCATCGACAAGCTGCTCGGCTTCCACGCCTCGTACCGCCACGACCTCCAGTCGATCAGCGTCGACGGCTACGGGCTCGCACGCGGCGAGCAGCTGGAGCTGTTGCAGCGCTTCGCCGAGGAGGTGCTCCCCGTCGTGCGCCGCGAGGCGCCGAGCACGCTGTGGGAGGAGGACGGGGCAGGCGCGGAGGAGTAAGCCGGGGCCTGCGGGGCAGTGATCGGGCGTTCTCCTCGCAGGCGACTGCGGAGGTGGGGACTGCGGTGGTCTCCCGCCCACGCCGTAAGGTGGGGCGTATGTCTGGGAACACGTCCGAAGGAGGCGGTGGGTGATCGAGCTCGAAGGGGTCCCCGAGCTGATCGACCCCATCATGGTGGCCGCGTTCGAGGGCTGGAACGACGCAGGTGACGCCGCCTCCACCGCGGTCGCGCACTTGGAGCAGGAGTGGAAGGGCGAGGTCTTCGCCGCGCTCGACGCCGAGGACTACTACGACTTCCAGGTCAACCGGCCCACCGTCTTCATGGAGGACGGCACCCGGAAGATCACCTGGCCCACCACCAGGCTCTCCGTCGTCCGGATCACCGGTGAACGCCCGCGCGACCTCGTCCTCGTGCGCGGCATCGAGCCCTCGATGCGCTGGCGCTCCTTCTGCAACGAACTGCTCGGCTTCGCGCACGAGCTGGGCGTCGAGATGGTCGTCGTGCTCGGCGCCCTCCTGGGCGACACGCCGCACACGCGTCCCGTCCCGGTGAGCGGGGTCACGTCCGATCCCGATCTGGCGCGCACGATGGACCTGGAGGAGTCGAAGTACGAGGGCCCCACGGGCATCGTCGGCATCCTCCAGGAGGCGTGCACCCACGCCGGGGTCCCCGCGGTGAGCCTGTGGGCCGCCGTGCCGCACTACGTCTCGCAGCCGCCGAACCCGAAGGCGACGCTCGCCCTCCTCAACCGTCTGGAGGACCTGCTCGACCTGCGCATCCCGCTCGGCGAGCTGGTCGAGGACGCGCGGGCCTGGCAGCTCGGCGTCGATCAGCTCGCGGCCGAGGACAGCGAGGTCGCCGAGTACGTGCAGTCGCTCGAGGAGGCGCGGGACACCGCGGAGCTTCCCGAGGCGAGCGGCGAGGCGATCGCGCGGGAGTTCGAGCGGTACCTGCGGCGCAGGGAGCCGGGTGCGGGACCCGCCCAGGGCGGTTTCGGGCGGGACACGGGTCCCGGCGGCGAGCGGGCGCGGTCCACGCGACCGGCGCGGGCCGAGGAGCCGAGGGAACCCAAACCGGAGGAGAAGCCGGACGAGAAGCCGGAGGAGTCCGCGGAGCCGGAATCGGCGCGGCCCGAAGCCGAGTCCGAGCCCCCGGCCGAGCCCGAGTCCCCGGCCGAGTCCGAGCCCGAGTCCTCCGAGGAGAAGAAGCGGAAGCGCCCGGACGACGAGGACGGATCAGGGGAGGACTGAGTCCGCCCCGCGCAGGGGGGCCGTACGTACGGCGGAGGGGCGAGGTGCCGGTCGGCGCCTCGCCCCTCCGCCCTGTTATGCGGGCTCCCGCTAGTCCGTACGGGTCACAGGGCGACGCCGAGGAGGGCGTCGGCCGTGCGCGAGACGAGCCCGGGCGCTCCCGTGTCCTCGCCGCCGGTCTCCTGCTGGCGTGCGGCCCAGCGGTCGATGGCGCGCAGGGCGCGGGCCGAGTCGAGATCGTCGGCGAGCGCGTCCCGTACCTCTTCGACGAGCGCCTCCGCCGAGGGGCCGTCGGGCCGCGAGACGGCGGCACGCCAGCGGGCGAGCCGGTCCACGGCCTCCTGGAGGCCCTCGGCCGTCCACTCCCAGTCCGCGCGGTAGTGGTGCGCGAGCAGGGCGAGGCGGATGGCGGCCGGGTCGACGCCGTCCTTGCGGAGCTGCGAGACGAAGACCAGGTTGCCCTTGGACTTCGACATCTTCTCGCCGTCGAGACCGACCATCCCCGCGTGCACGTAGGAGCGCGCGAAGGGGTGCTCCCCGGTGAGGACCTGGGCGTGCGAGGCGCCCATCTCGTGGTGCGGGAAGGCGAGGTCGGAGCCGCCGCCCTGCACGTCGAAGCCCATGCCGAGGTGGTCGAGGGCGATGGCGACGCACTCGATGTGCCAGCCGGGGCGGCCGCGGCCGAGGCTGCCGCCGTCCCAGCTCGGCTCGCCCTCGCGGGCGGCCATCCACAGCATCGGGTCCAGTGGGTTCTTCTTGCCGGGACGCTCCGGGTCGCCGCCGCGCTCGGCGGACAGCAGCCGCATCGCCTCGGCATCAAGGTTCGAGACCTCGCCGAAGTGGCTGTCGGAGGCGACCGAGAAGTAGATGTCGCCCTCCAGTTCGTACGCCGCTCCCCTCTCGCGCAGCCGCTCGACGAGCGGGACGATCCCGGGGATCGCCTCGACGGCGCCGATGTAGTGGCGCGGGGGCAGCATCCGCAAGGCGGTCATGTCCTCGCGGAACAGGGCGGTCTCGCGCTCGGCGAGCCCGGTCCAGTCCTCGCCGTCGCGCACGGCACGCTCCAGGAGCGGGTCGTCGACGTCGGTGACGTTCTGCACGTAGTGCACCTGGCGCCCGGAGTCGAGCCAGACCCGCTGAACGAGGTCGAAGGCGTTGTACGTGGCCGCGTGTCCCATGTGTGTCGCGTCGTACGGGGTGATCCCGCAGACGTAGATACGGGCCACCTCGCCAGGGGTGAGCGTCACGGGACCGTCGGTCGCTGTGTCGTGTATTCGGAGGTCTCGGCCCTCGCCGGGAAGAGCGGGGACCTCGGAAGCGGGCCAGGAATGCATATGTCGAGGTTAACCGGCCGGGGGTGGGCCCGGTGGCCGGGTTCACCCCATCCGGGGTGGTCCGGTGCCTGCGGCGGGGTCCTCCAGCGCCCGACGGGCCGGAACCGGTGGGCCAGGGCCCGGGTGGTCCTACACCGGCGGCCACGGGATCGCCGGCCACTCCTCGCTCGGCTCCGGGTGGACGCCCGTCTCGCGCAGGCTCGCGACGCGGGCGCCCAGGGCCGTGATCTCCGCCTCCGTGAGGAGGGGGGCCAGCAGCTCGCCCAAGGGGCCTTCCAGGGCCCCGGTCAGGAGCGCCAGGGCCGCCAGCGACTCCTGCGGCAGCGGCTCGCCCGCCCAGCCCCACAGGAGGGTCCGCAGCTTGTTGTCCGTGTGGAAGGTGACGCCGTGGTCGATGGCGTGGAGGCGGCCCCCGGGGGTCGCGAGGAGGTGGCCGCCCTTGCGGTCGGCGTTGTTGATGACGGCGTCGAGCACGGACAGGAGGCGCAGGCGGGGATCGTCGCGGTGGACGAGGAGGGCGGTGCGGTCCTCCTCGACCTCGGCCAGGCCGATCGCCTTCCAGCCCTCCTCGGGCTCCTCGGCGTCCTGGAGGGCGAGGAGCCCGCCTCCGTCGTCGGCCGTCTCGATCCACAGCTGTGTCATCGCCTCGCCCCACGGCCCCTCACGGAGCACGGTGGGCGGTACGAAGTCCCAGCCCATCGCCTCGCACACGGCGTACGCGGCGACCTCGCGGCGGGCGAGGTTGCCGTCGGGGAAGTCCCACAGGGGCCGCTCCCCCGCGACGGGCTTGTGCACACAGGCGAGGCGCCGCCCGTCGAGCACGGCGTCGCAGAGCAGGACGGCGTTGGACGCGCGGGTGATCTGCCCGCGTACGGTCAGCTCGCCCCGGGTGAGGATCTCGCGGACGGTGGCGGCGTCCAGGGCTTCGGCTTCGGTGGGCTCGCTCACGCCGACCTGCGGTATCCGTTCTGTCGCGGGCACACGTGTCCTTCGAGGTCGAGCGGCAGGTTGCACAGCGGGCACAGCGGGCGGCCGGCGTTGACGACGTCGAGTGCGCGCTTGGCGAAGGCCCTGGCCTGGGAGCCGCTGAGCCTGACCCGCAGCATGGGCGGACCGTTCTCGTCGTCCTGGAGGAGTTGTTCCTCGGCGGCGGCGAGTTCGTCCTCGGATTCGGCGTCGAGTTCCACGAGGGCCTGGGCCTCGACGATCATGCGCTCGGCGTCGCCGTCCCAGGCGAGCGCCATCGTGCCGACCCGGAACTCCTCCTCGACGGGGGTGTCGAGAGGGGCGGAATCGGCGACTTCGGTGGGCGCGACGGCCGGGACGGCGGCATTGCCGCCGCTGCGCCGCACCACCTCGTCCAGCAGCTCGTCCATGCGCTCGGCGAGCGCCGCGACCTGGGTCTTCTCCAGGGCGACGCTGGTGACCCGGCCACCGGCCGAAGCCTGGAGGAAGAAGGTACGGCGCCCGGGGAGCCCGACCGTACCGGCCACGAAGCGCTCCGGCGGGTCGTAGAGGAACACCTGACGGGACACGTCCTTGACTCTCCTTGGGATCGAACGTCGGGATCGCGGGGCCCACGGGGCCACGGGTACCGAACAGCCTACTGCCGGTGACGATCAGGCCGCCCCCGCGCCGCCGCCGACCGTGGCCTGCCCCTGCTCCCCGCCCTCGGCGCGGGGCCTGAGTCCCGCCAGGTCACCGGTGTCACCGAGGCGGACGAGGAAGGGGCGCAACCGCGTGTAGTGGATGACGGTCACGGAGCAGGGGTCGACGTGAACGCGCTGGAACTGGTCGAGGTGCAGGCCGAGCGCGTCGGCGACGAGGGACTTGATGATGTCGCCGTGCGAGCACATGACGTACATCGCCTGCTCGCCGTGCTCCTCGGTGAGGCGCGCGTTCCACTCCCGTACCGCCTCGGCGGAGCGGGCGGCCATCGCGCGCATCGACTCGCCGCCGGGGAAGGCGGCGGCGGAGGGGTGGTTCTGGACCACGTCCATGAGCGGCTCGCCGCTCAGTTCCTTGAGCTTGCGGCCCGTCCAGTCCCCGTAGTGGCACTCCCCGATCCGCTCCTCGGAGTGCAGCGGCAGCCCGGGACGCGCGGCGAGCAGCGGCGCGAGCGTCTCCTCGCACCGCTGGAGCGGGCTCGACACGGCGGCCACGAGCGGCAGCCCCTCAAGCCGCCCCGGCAGCGCCGCGGCCTGCTCCCGCCCCTTTTCGTCGAGGGCGACGCCGGGCATCCACCCGGCAAGCACCCCTTCGGTGTTGGCGGTCGACCGTCCGTGGCGCACGAGGATGAGGGTGGTCATGCGTTCCACCTTACGTGGAGCGGGAATCGGGTCACCGGCAGCACCCGCGAGCCTTCGCGCGTACGCCCACCGGCCACGTACGCCCCCGGGGGGCAGGGCACTATGGGGTGGTGATCGTGGACTGCGGCATCTACCGGAACGGCCACCGCACGGACGGCCCCAGCGACTTCTCCGACGCGCTCGACGCCGCCCGTGCCGCCGGCGACGCCTTCGTGTGGATCGGCCTGCACGAGCCGAGCGAGGAGGAGTTCACGCGCGTCACGGACGAGTTCAAGCTGCACCCGCTCGCCGTCGAGGACGCGCTCAAGGCGCACCAGCGCCCGAAGCTGGAGGTCTACGACGACTCGCTCTTCGTCGTCCTCAAGCCCGTGCGGTACGCGGCCGAAAGCGACATGGTCTCCTCGGGCGAGCTGATGCTCTTCCTCGGCGACTCCTTCGTGGTCACCGTGCGGCACGGGGACGGGACGCCGATAGCGGAGCTGCGCAAGCGCCTGGAGGAGAAGCCCGAGATGCTGCGGCACGGGCCGACCTCGGTGCTCTACTCGATCGCCGACGAGGTCGTGGACCACTACCTGGTGGTCGCCGACGAGTTGCAGAACGACCTGGAGGAGCTGGAGACCGCGGTCTTCTCGCCCGGCGGCTCCGGTTCGGGCACGGGGGCGAGCACGGCCTCGCGGATCTACAACTTCAAGCGGCAGATCCTGGAGTTCCGGCGCGCCACGGGCCCGCTCGCGATGCCGATGCTGCGGCTCGCCGGCAACGGCCCCTTCTCCGCGGCCGTGCCCTTCGTGGAGGACGCGGTACGGCCCTTCTTCCGCGACGTGAGCGACCACCTGACCCGCGTCAACGAGTCCGTCGAGGGCCTGGACCGTCTCGTCTCGGACATCCTCTCCGCGCACCTCGCGCAGATGGGCGTGCGCCAGAACGACGACATGCGCAAGATCTCGGCATGGGCGGCGATGGCGGCCGTGCCGACGATGATCGCGGGCATCTACGGGATGAACTTCGACCACATGCCGGAGCTGCACTGGGTGTGGTCCTACCCGGCGGTCATCGCCCTGATGATCGTCCTTGAGGTCGTGCTCTACAAACAGTTCAAGCGGCGCGGCTGGCTCTGAACGACACCGCCCGCCCCCTTCCGGGGCGGGCGGGTCGTGCGGCGGCGGGTGCCTCAGGCGTACTCGGGCTCCGGGGTCGCAGGGCCGCCGAGGGCGTCGCGGCGCTGGGGCATCGTGAGGGTCACCATGCGGCGCCAGCCGACCGCGCGTTCCCAGGCGTAGGCGCCGCGGATGGCGGTGGCGAGGACGGCGGCCTTGGGGCGGGACCAGCCGAGGATGCGGCCGATGTGGTCCATGACGGCGAGGCTCACGTCGCGGTAGATGAGGTTCTCCGCGCGGGCGCACTCGTGCAGGACCCGCTGGATGGTGCGGCCGTGGCCCTCGCTCGCGAGGCGCAGCAACTCCTCGTGGCAGTAGGCGAGGTGGTTGTCCTCGTCGGCCGAGATGATCCGCACCGCGTTGCCCACCTCGGGGTGCGCGGCGAAGTGGCGGCGCAGCATGTCCATCTGGTCCGACGCACGCTGCTCGGTGACGCGGCTGTGCGCGAGGTACGTGATGACCTCCTCCTCGCTCAGCGGCTCGTCGGCGCTGAGCTTGGCGTGCGGCAGGCCGATGCCCGCGCGTTCGAGGAGCATCGTGTAGTCGGTCTCGGGCGGGACGTCGACGGGCTCGACGCCGCGGCGGCGCATGAGGCCGTGGAAGATGCGCCCGTGCTTGTCCTCGTCGGCGCCGTGCCGGGCGACCTTCGGGGCAAGATGCACCATGCTCGCGGGGAGCAGGGCGGCGATCCGCCCGTTCTCCCAGCCGCCCTGCGCCTCGCCGCTGGCAGCCACCGAGCAGAAGAGCCGGTAGGTCTCGTCGTTGTCGATGATCTCCTGGAAGAGACTCCTGGCCGAAAGCATCTCCGTACCTCCACATCGGGGCGCGTACGTGCCCGCCCGACGAGTCAAGGCGCGGCCCCGGAGTGCGGCAAGCGGGCGGCGGCGAGGGTGGGCCGTTCGGGTGGCGGTACGCGAAGGGGCGCGCGTACGGGAGACGCGCGCCCCTTGTCCGTGCGGCCCCCGCGGGCCGCGCTCAGGCCACCCCGGCCCGCTCCAGTGCCTGCGCGCCCGCGCGCAGCGCGGCGATGCGCTCGTCGAGCGTGAAGCCCGCGGGGGCGAGGGTGAGGGTCGTGACCCCGGCCGCCGCGTAGGCGCGCATGCCGTCGGCGACGCGGTCGACGGAGCCGAGCAGGGTCGTGGAGTCGATGAGGCTGTGCGGGACCGCCGCGGCGGCGCCGTTCTTGTCGCCCGCGAGGTACTTGTCCTGGATCTCGGCCGCCTCCTTCTCGTACCCCATGCGCTGGGCGAGGCGGTTGTAGAAGTTCTGCTTGCGGCTGCCCATGCCGCCCACGTACAGCGCGGTGTACGGGCGGAAGGTGTCGGCGAGCGCCTCGATGTCGTCGCCGATCGCGAGGGGCACGGTGGGCACGACGTCGAAGCCCTCCATCGTCTTGCCCGCCTTCTCGCGGCCCGCGCGGATCGGCTTGATCGCCGTCTCCTCCAGGTGCGCGGCCGCGGGGAAGATGAGGAGCGCGCCGTCGGCGATCTCGCCGGTCTGCTCCAGGTTCTTCGGGCCGATCGCCGCGATGTAGAGGGGGATGTGCGGGCGCTCGGGGTGCACGGTGAGCTTGAGCGGCTTGCCGGGGCCGCCGGGCAGCGGCAGCGTCCAGTGCTCGCCCTCGAAGCTCAGGCGCTCGCGGCTCATGGCGCGGCGCACGATCTCCACGTACTCGCGGGTGCGGGCGAGCGGCTTGTCGAACTTGACCCCGTACCAGCCCTCGGAGACCTGCGGGCCCGAGACGCCGAGGCCGAGCCGGAAGCGGCCGCCGGAGAGCGAGTCGAGGGTCGCCGCTGTCATCGCGGTCATCGCGGGCTGCCGGGCCGGGATCTGGAGGATCGCCGAACCGACGTCGATGCGCTCGGTCTTGGCCGCGACGTAGGCGAGGACGGTGGGAGCGTCCGAGCCGTACGCCTCGGCGGCCCAGCAGACCGCGTATCCCAGCCGGTCGGCCTCCTGCGCGACCGCGAGATTGTCCGCGTCCATGCCCGCGCCCCAGTAGCCGAGATTGATCCCGAGCCGCATGCGCACTCCCCTTACTGATCAGTAACGTTTACTGCGGGGACTCTACTGCTCCCCCGTACAGGGCGACAGAGAAGCGACACGTGCGAGGAAGTGAGCTTCGTCCCCCGCGCGCGTGGGCCCCCGCCGAAACCCTCGCCCCGCACCACCCCACGAACGGACGTCCGACGCGTAATCTCAGCGTTCATGGAGCAGAGGCATCTCGGCCGCACCGGCCTGCGTGTGTCCCGGATCGGGCTCGGCACCCTCGGCTGGGGCCGCGACACCGACGAGCACGAGGCGGCCGCCTCGCTCAAGGTCTTCTGGGAGGCGGGCGGCACGCTCGTCGACACCGCGGATGTCTACGCGGACGGCGAGGCCGAGTACCTGCTCGGGCAGCTCGTCGAGTCCCTCGTGCCGCGCCGTGACCTCGTGATCGCGACGAAGGCGGGCAGCGTCCCCGACCCCGACCGCCGCTTCAACGCCTCGCGCGGCCACCTGCTCGCCGCGCTCGACGCCTCGCTGCGGCGCCTCGGCACGGACTACGTGGACCTGTGGCAGGTGCACGCCTTCGACCCCGTGACGCCCCTGGAGGAGACCCTTCAGGCACTCGATCTCGCGGTGAGCACGGGGCGCGCCAGGTACGCGGGGGTGTCCAACTTCAGCGGCTGGCAGCTCGCCAAGGCCGCGACGTGGCAGCTCGCCGGGGCGGGCACGCGGACCAGGCTCGCCAGTACGCAGATGGAGTACTCGCTGCTCCAGCGCGGCGTCGAGCGCGAGGTGCTGCCTGCCGCGCGTGATCTCGGCGTGGGGCTGCTGCCCTCGTCACCGCTGGGGCGCGGGGTGCTCACGGGCAAGTACCGCGAGGGGGCGAGCCCTGCGGGTTCGCGCGGGGCGAACGAGGCGATGGCCGGTTTCATCGCCCCGTACCTCGACGGGACGGCGTCGGCGGTCGTCGAGGCGGTCGCCACGGCGGCCGAGGGACTCGCCGCGACGCCGCTGCATGTCGCGCTCGCCTGGGTGCGCGACCGCCCGGGGGTCGTCGCCCCGCTCGTCGGGGCGCGCACCGCGCGCCAGCTGAGCGAGGCGCTGTCGGTGGAGGGCCTTAGTCTTCCTGACGAGATCTGCCGGGCCCTGGACGACGTGTCCGCGCCCGTGCACCGCTATCCCGATCAGGACTGGAGCACGCTGTGAGCACGGAGCCGGCAGCCGGGAACACCGGTACGGAGGAGGACGCGCCCGGCGCGGCCGCGCCCCGTACCCAGGAGGAGACCGGCACCGGGGAGGCGACCGGCGCCGACGAGTCCGGGACGCCCGCGGCGGAGGACGAGGTCTCCGCCCCCGCCGCGGACGGGGCCGCTTCCGCCGCCGCGGGGGCGGAGGAAGCGGAGGGGGAGAGCGCCGCGC
The DNA here is from genome assembly GCF_050613165.1 of Streptomyces sp. P6-2-1. NCBI lineage: Bacteria > Bacillati > Actinomycetota > Actinomycetes > Kitasatosporales > Streptomycetaceae > Streptomyces > Streptomyces sp. P6-2-1. Next base: position 963,682 of record NZ_CP192513.1, read on the forward strand.
GGCTCTCCGAGGCCGAGGCGGAGCTGGCGGCGCAGCGGGTCGAGCGGGCGCGGATCGCCGCGCGCAAGGCCGCGCGCGAGGAGCCCGTCGCCGCGGGGACGAAGCTCACGGGGAAGGCCGCCGAACTGCTCGCAGCCGTCCGCGCGGTCGAGCAGGGCGAGCGGCCCGCTGCGACCTTCGACGCGCCCGCGGCGCCCGTCGCCCCCCGCCGTACCGCTCCCCCACCGCCCCGCCCCGCCGAACCGGTCTCCGTGCCCTCCGCCCCCTCGGCGCCTGACCCCGCGGCGCTCTCCGCCGTCGCCGCGCTGCTCGCGCGCGGGGGCGCGCCCGAGGCGCTCGCGCCCGCCGCCGTGCGCGCGCTCGGTGAGGGCGCCGCGAGTGAGCTGGAGTCCGATCCCTGGCAGCTGCTGCGGCTCACAGGGGTCACGCCCGAGCACGCCGACGCCTTCGCGCGCGCCCTGCTCGGCGCCGAGGCGGGCCCGGGGGACGTACGCCGCGGGCGGGCGCTGACCGTACGGCTCCTGGACGAGGCCGCGCTGCGCGGGCACACCGTCCGCGAGCTGAGCGAACTCGCCGCCGCGCTCGGCAAGCACGGCGTCCCCGACGCCGAGGAGGCCGTGCAGGAGGCGGTCGCCGAGGGCGACGCGCTGCTCTTCCAGGACGGTGTCCCGCCCGCCGAGGGCGAGGAGGAGGAAGCGCCGCCGGTTCCCGTGCTCGTCGGCCTGGAGCGGTACGCGCTCGCCGAGGAGAGCCTCGCGGACGCGCTCGGCCGGATCGCCGCGGCCGATCCGGGCGCCCAGGACGGCTGGGGTCCCGCGGCCGACGCGGCGGGCCGGGGCAGCGCGGCCGAGCTGATCCGTGCCGCCGCCGCGCACCCCCTCGTCCTGCACACGGGAGGTGAGGCCGCCCGTGCCGAGGCCGCCGCGCTCGTCGCGGCCGCGCGCGGCCTGGGCCTCGCCGCCTTCGCCGCGACGCACACCGCCGAGGGCCGCCGCGCGCTCGCCGCGCTGCTCGGCGCGAAGGAGCCCGCGCTCACCGTCGCGGGCCTGCTCTCGGGGCGGCAGGGCCCCGCGCGCGACGAGGAAGGGCGCTTCGCGCTCGACCTGCTCGTCGTGCTCGACGCCCCTCAGCTCGGTGTCGAGGAGGCCGCGCTGCTCGCCGAGTCGGTGCCCGACGGGGCGCGGCTCGTGCTGAGCGGGGACCCCGGGGTGCTCGGTTCGGCGGGTGCGGGGCGGGTCTTCGGGGACCTGCTCGCCGCGCGCTTCGCGCCGCACGTCGTCTCGCGCACGCCCGATCCGGGGCCGGTCGGCGAGTTCGTCTCGGGGCTCGGCGTCGGCGAGTTCGCTGTGCCGCGCACGGGCGGGCACGAGGTCGTGGTGGTCCCGGTGCGCGACCCAGGCGAGGCCGTGCACCGCACGGTGCAGCTCGTCACCGACTCCGTGCCGCGCGCCCTCGGTGTCGCCCCCGACGAAACCCAGGTCCTCGTGCCGGGGCACGGCGGCGCCGCGGGTACGCGGGTGCTCAACGCGGCGCTCAAGGAGCGGCTCAACCCGGGCCCCGGGCGCTTCGGCGGCTTCGATCCCGGGGACCGGATCGTGTGGTCGCCCACGCCGGGGCGCACGGCGCTCGGGCGGGTCGTCGGCGCGGATCAGGAGGGGCTGCGCCTGGAGTGCGAGGGCGCCCCGGTCCGCGTCGCGCCCGCCGACACGGCGCGCACGGTGCGCCACGCCTGGGCGCTCACCGCGCACCAGGCGGTGGGGCACCGCTGGGCCGCCGTCGTGGTCGTGGTCCCCGGCGACGCCGTCCCCGTCCTGAGCCGCACGTGGTTCTACACGGCGGCCGGGCGTGCCGAACGTCACCTGTCCGTCGTCCAGGGCACCGGCGATGCCCTCGCGCAGGCGGTGGCCACGCGCCCCGCCGCCCCGCGCCTGACCCGCCTCACGACGCTGCTGAGCAGGCCCGCGGAGGGCTGAGGGCCCGCTTCAGGCGCCGGGGGGTACGGAGCCGGGAGGCGACCGCCTCGTGCCCGTACCCCCGCTTCCCGCGCCGGAGCGGCCCCTCAGAGCAGCTCGTCCTCGACCTCGTCGATCTCGTCCTCCGCCTCGCCGCCGCGGCCGCGCAGGCCCGGGCGGTGGGCGGGTCGTACGTCGTCCTCGGGGTCGTCGTCGAAGACGGCGCTGACGTCGAAGCGGCAGATGACCGACTGCGGATCGGCGCCGTCGAAGGGCGCGTCGAGCCACTCGCCCGGCTCGGGCGGGTCGTCGGTGGCGGCGACCCACAGGGTCGAGTCGCCCTCCTCCAGGCCGAACTCCCGGTGCCGTGAGGCGATCTCGTCCGGCTCGTACTCGCCGAAGAGGACGCCGAGCGCCGCGTGCAGTCCTGCGCCAGGGGACTCCGGGTGCAGATCGGCGACGCGTTCGGCCTGGCCGAGCAGGAGGTCGGGGCGGGCGACGGTGTAGTCCCTGCGGATCAGCACGCTGAGCGCGCTGGGGTCATCGGGCCCGGTGTAGGGCGGCAAGGAGTCCTCGGCCCCTGGGATCTCGAAGGGGGTGACCTCGTCGTAGCGCTCGTAGAGCAGTTCGTCGTAGGTCTCCGCGGCGGTGGCCAGCTCGTTGAACGCCTGGTAGACGGCGGGATCGTCCTCGCCCGAGCGGTTCTCGACCGCGGCCAGGTGACGGTCGAGCGCGGCCTTCACCGCCTCGACAGCGGCACGTACCTCGGCAACCGGGGGCTGCTCAGCATCAGACATAGTGCAGACGCTATCCGTACCGGGCCGGTGGCCGCACAATAGATGCGATGCCGGAATACGAATTTGTCGACGTGTACGTGCCCAGGGGCGTCAGCCGCAAGGACACGACGCGCCTGCTCACAGACCACGCAGAGTACGGACACTGGGAGTTGGACCGCCTCAGGCTGCATCCCGACGGCAGCCGCCGGGTCCGGCTGCGGCGCAGGATCATCCGCCAGCCGCGGGCCACGTGGTGAGACGGGGACGCGGCGGCTGAGGCCCGGGGCCCCGTTCCTCACCCGGACGGGCGACCAGCTCTCCTCGTGTTGTCGGGCCCCGCTCTTCCGGAGCGGGGCCCTTCGGCATGCCGTGTGCGGGGGCGCGCTCACGCGTGCTTCCGTACGGCGGCGGCTCAGGCGTTCGCGCGGGCCTTGCGGTAGACGACGGCCCCCGCGAGGAGCATCCCCGCAGCCGCGGCGCCGAGCGCGCCCGCCGGGACCTCGCTGCCGGTCTCGGCGAGCTGCTGGGTGGGCGCCGGGGGGGTCTTCGCCGAGATCTGCACGGAGCCGCCCGACGGGGGCGTGGTGTGCTCCTTGGGGGGCTTCGGCGTGTCCGGGGTCTTCGGGGTGTCCGGCTTCTCGGGCGTGCCCGGGTGCTCCGGGTGACCGGGGTGGGGGGGCCGCGGGGTGGTCTCGTTGGCGCAGTCGTTGCCGAAGACCGGGTTGAGGAGCCCGACGACCGAGATGTTGTTGCCGCAGACGTTGACCGGCACGTTCACCGGGATCTGCACCTCGTTGCCGGAGCCGACGCCCGGCGAGCCGGTGGCCTGACCGCTCGCGTGGGCGCCGCCGCCGCTGTGGTGGCTGCCCCCGCCGTGCTGGCCGCCGCCGTCCTCGTCGCCGTAGCCGCCGGGACCGGCCTGGCCGCCCGAGCCGTTCTGGCAGTCGTTGCCGAAGGCGGGGTTGAGCAGGCCGACGACGTCCACCGTGTTGCCGCACACGTTGACCGGCACATCGACCGGTGCCTGCACGAGGTTGCCCGCGAGGACGCCGGGCGAACCCACGGCCGCACCCTCGGCGCCGGAGTCGGCGACCGCGTAGCCACCGGTGACGGCGAACACGCCGGAGGCGGCCGCCACAGTCATCAGGCCCTTGCGCGTGACCTGTCGCATAGCAATTCCCTGTCGTAGTCACAGCTTCGAAGCGCACGGCACCTCGCGCGTGCGCGATGTGGTGAGAGCCGCGGCCCCGGAGCGCGTGGCGCGCTCCGGGGCCGCAGGGGACACCCCCGGCCGGGGGTGACGTCATGCCTGGATCAGGCGTTGACGCAGGTGTTGCCGAAGGCCGGGTTGAGCAGGCCGATCACGGAGATCGTGTTGCCGCAGAGGTTCACCGGGACGTGCACGGGAACCTGCACGACGTTGCCCGAGAGCACGCCGGGGGAACCGACGGCCGCACCCTGGGCGCCCGAGTCGGCCGAGGCCAGGCCCGCACCGGCGAGCACGAGGCCGCCGGTCGCCGCGACCGTGGCGACGATCTTCTTGATCATTTTTCCTCCTAGGTGGACAGCGCGGTCCCAGCCGCGGACCGCAACACCTGTAACGAGGAGGGAGTAATCGAGCTACGACCAGATGAGTGCATTCACTCGTATCGGTGGGATTGGTACAGGCACTCGATTACCGGCCGGTCTCCGGGCCCTCGGCGGTTCTGCCCCACCTGCGGGAACGCGCGCCGCGTCCGTACGCGACAGGGGGCGTACGGGCGCGGCGCGCGCGCCGCTCGCGGGGAGGTGCGCCCCGCGTTCGCTCTCGGACCGATGCCCTCAGGACGCGTCGATGAAGCGGTCCAGGACGCGGACGCCGAACCGGAGCGCGTCGACGGGGACGCGCTCGTCGACGCCGTGGAACATCCCCGCGAAGTCGAGATCGGCGGGCAGCCGCAGGGGCGCGAAACCGAAGCAGCGGATGCCGAGGTCGTCGAAGGACTTCGCGTCGGTGCCGGCCGAGAGCATGTACGGGACGGCCTTGGCGATCGGGTCCTCGGCGCCGAGCGCGGTCTGCATGGCGTCCACGAGGGCGCCGTCGAACCCGGTCTCCAGGGCCTTGTCCGCGTGCACGTCCTCGCGGCGCACGCGCGGGCCGAGGATGCGGTCGAGGTCGGCGAGGAACTCCTCCTCGTAGCCGGGCAGGAAGCGGCCGTCGACGTGCGCGGTGGCCTCACCGGGAATGACGTTGACCTTGTAGCCGGCGCCGAGCTGGGTGGGGTTGGCGGTGTTCTTGAGCGAGGCGCCGATGAGCTTGGCCATGCCGCCCAGCTTGGCGAGGGTCTCGTCCATGTTCTCGGGGTCCAGCTCGGTGCCGAGCGCGTCGCCGAGTTCGTCGAGGAAGTGGCGGAGCGTCTTGGTGACACGGATCGGGAACTCGTACCTGCCGAGGCGCCCGACCGCCTCGGACAGCTCGGTGATCGCGTTGTCGCGGTGGATCATCGAGCCGTGCCCGGCGGTGCCCGCGACCGTGAGCTTCATCCAGTGCATGCCCTTCTGGGCCGTCTCGACGAGGTAGAGCCTCAGCTTCTCGTTGACGGTGAAGGAGAAGCCGCCGACCTCGCCGATCGCCTCGGTGACGCCCTCGAAGAGGTCGGCGTGGTTGTCCACGAGGTGGCGCGCGCCCCACGTACCGCCCGCCTCCTCGTCGGCGAGGAAGGCGAGGACGAGGTCGCGCGGGGGCTTGCGGCCGTCGCGGAGCCGGTCACGGACGACCGCGAGGGTCATCGCGTCCATGTCCTTCATGTCGACGGCGCCGCGCCCCCACACGCAGCCGTCGGCGACCTCGCCCGAGAAGGGGTCGTGGGTCCAGTCGGCCGCGTTGGCGGGGACGACGTCGGTGTGGCCGTGGATGAGGAGGCCCGGGCGGGAGCGGTCCTCGCCCTCGACGCGGGCCACGACCGAGGCACGGCCCGGGTGGGACTCGAAGATCCGCGGTTCGAGCCCGACCTCGGCCAGCTTCTCGGCGACGTACTCGGCCGCCGCGCGCTCGCCGGGGCCCGAGTGGTCCCCGTAGTTGCTGGTGTCGATACGGATCAGGTCCCGGGTGAGGTCGACGACCTCGTCCTGGCCCGAAGCCGCCCTTCCGGTGCTCGGCTCGCTCACGCTGCTCTCCTTGGCGGTCGGTCGGCCGGCGCGCTGCTCGGCGCCGCGCTCCCCCCATCCTCGCGCGCCCCCCACCGCGCTCCCAAGACCGCCCTCCCCCGGGACACACGCCGTTCACACGGAGGCCGGGACGGGGGCAGGACCGCGGCGGGAGCGGGGGCAGGCCCCGGGCCGACCAGGGGTGATCGAACGCCCCCCGATGTTTGGTATTGTTTTCCACGTCGCCAGGGCCGAAAAGCCCCGAGCGAACACCCTGTCCGGGTGGCGGAATGGCAGACGCGCTAGCTTGAGGTGCTAGTGCCCTTTATCGGGCGTGGGGGTTCAAGTCCCCCCTCGGACACAGCGGAGGGCCTCGCGAGAGCGGGGCCCTTCTTCGTATGCCCGTACGGCTTCGTACGCCCGCACGGTCGCGCCCGCCACGCCCCGCGCCGCTCGCCCGCCCCACCCGCCGCGCCCCGCGCCGCTCGCATGCCCCACCCGCCATCCCCCGCGCCGCTGGCACGCCGCGCCGCGCCCCTCACGCCCCGCGCCGCCTCCGACGCTGCTCCACGATGGCTCGAAACGAGCCCACACGAGCACTTCGGGCTTCACATGCGCGGCCGCACGAACGAGCTTTGTGTGCGAAAACCGCAGGTCAGCATGGTTGCGCCCACATTGCGGGACCTGGGCTGTCTAGATGCATCGCGCATTGATATAAAGATTGTGTGACTGAGCAACGCGTTGTTTCGCGTGGGCCGGTCATCCGGACGCTTATGTGTGCGCGGCCCCTGCCCGGCCGCGTGAGCGCACCTCGGCTCCTGCCACGACCTACGGGCCCCACCCAGGCCCCGTGCCATGACAGCCGTCCGATCTGTTTCTCCAGGCGTTGCCGGATGTTGCCGTCCGTGCGTACCCAAGAGCCCCCCGCTCCCGTCCCCCGAACGGGCTATGCGCCGCTGACTACGGCGACGTCGCACGCCTGTAAGGCTTCGCTTCCATAACGTAACCACTGCCGTCCCCGAGACGGCTCCATCACCGAGCCACGGATGCCCCGCGGCCCTGTTCGCGCTGCCCGGCCACCGGCCGTGGGCGGGGTCGGCAGGGGCGGCGTGCGTGCGTGCGCGGTTCGGTGTGCCCGCCTGGCCAGGGAGAAGCCCGACCCCATGCACCTTCTTGTCAAAGGGATTCAGCACCAGCTCACTGGTGAGGTCCTCGTCCCCAACTCCAAGTACCACGCGCACCGCGCGCTGATCCTCGCCTCGCTCGCCGAGGGCGTCAGCCGCGTGCACGGGCTCTCCGACGCCCGGCACGTCCAGTACACCGTGCAATTGCTGCGCGGCCTGGGGGTGAGGATCACCACCGAGGGCGACACCTTCGTGGTGCACGGTCTCGGTGGGCGCTATCGCCCCCGTCGCGCCGCGGTGTCGGCCGGTTCCTCCGGCACCACCCTCTACTTCATGATCGGCCTGGCCTCGCTCTCGGACCGCGATGTCGCGGTGACGGGGCAGAAGTACTTCCGCCGCCGGCCCGTCGGCCCGCTGCTCGCCGCGCTGCGCCAGATGGGCGTCGGGGTCGATTCCGCGGACGACTGTCCTCCCGTGCAGGTCACCGCGCGGCGGCCGAGCGGCGGGCACGTCCGGATCGCGGGGACGCTCTCGCAGTGGATCTCCGGGCTCATCCTGCTCGCCCCGTTCGCGACGGGACACACGACGATCGAGGTCGAGGGCGAGCTGAACGAGCGCTCGTACCTGGAGCTGACCGTCGCGATGATGCGCCAGTTCGGTCTCCAGGTCACGGTCTCCGAGGACTGGCGGCGCTTCGACGTCGAGCCGGGGCAGTCGGCCGTGGCGACCGAGCTGACGCTGCCGCCCGACATCGGCTCCGCCGCCTTCGGGATCGCCGCCGCCGCGCTGCACCCCTCGGACGTCCTGCTCAAGGGCATGAACCGCCTGGAGGGCGGTCCGGCCGATCACCCCGAGTTCCATTTCCTCGACATCGCGCGGGCGATGGGCGTCCCGATGGAGCTGGACGAGGCGGCGGGCGGGGTCCGTATCCGGCAGGAGGCGCCGATGCTCAAGGGCGTCTCGGTGGACTGCCGTGACGTGCCCGACATGCTGCCGATCCTCTCGACGCTCGGCACCTTCGCCTACGGCGAGTCCGTCTTCCACAACATCGCGCACACGCGGCTCAAGGAGTCCGACCGCGCGGCGGCGATGCTCCAGCTCAACGCGATGGGCGGCGACCTGGAACTGGACGGGGACGCCCTGCGGGTGCGCGGGGTCGAAGGGCTCGTGGGCGCGAAGCTCTCCTCCTTCAACGACCACCGGGTGCTCATGTCGCTCGCCGTGGCGTCCTCGCGGGCGCGCGGCCACTCGACGCTGACGTACCCGAACGCGTACCGCATCTCGTACCCGACCTTCCTCGACGCGATGAACACACTCGGCGTGCCGATGAGCGTCGAGGACGGGCCGGCTCCCTCGGGGCGGCCCCGGCAGCGCCGCCTGGAGAAGGAGGTCGCGAAGCCGGACCTCGCCGCGCGTGTGACGCTCCCCGAGTGGCTGCGGCGGCGCGCCACGAGCCGTCCGCACGACGTGGCGGTCGTCGACGTACGGGCCGACAGGGACGAGACCGTGACGTGGCGGGAGCTGCACGAGCGGGTCGAGCGGGCGGCGTCGCTGCTGCTCGGGCTCGGGGTGCGGCCCGGTGACAATGTCGCGTACCAGCTGCCGAACCGCGTCGAGTTCGTCGTGCTCTCGCTCGCCGCGCTGCGGATCGGCGCGGTGTGCTGCCCCGTCATCCCGTTCTTCAGGGAACGCGAACTCGGCTTCGTGCTGCGCCGCTCCCGGGCGAAGGTGCTCGTCGTCGCCGACAGGTACCGCAACCGCAGGCCCGCCGACGAGGTGCTCGGGCTCGACGCGACGGAGCGCGGGGAGCTGGCCCAGCTCGTCGTGCTCGCCGAGGACGGCGGGAGCGCGGCGCTGCCCGGGGCGGACGGCTCGGGTGTCACGGTGCACGACTGGGAGAAGGCGCTCGCGGGCACCGAGGTGGACCGGGCCGCGCTCGACGCGTACGTCCCCTCGCCCGAGGCGACCGCGCAGCTCCTGTTCACCTCGGGCACCACCGGGGAGCCCAAGGGCGTCACGCAGCCCTCGCAGAACCTCGTGCGTGCGGTCTCGATGGAGATCAGGCACCTCGGGCTGCGGGCCGACGACGCGATCTGGGTGCCCTCGCCGCTCGCGCACCAGACGGGATTCCTGTACGGGATGACGCTGGCGCTCGTGCTCGGTGTCCCGCAGATCACGCAGGCCGAGTGGGACGCGAAGCGGGCGCTCGCCTCGCTCAACACGCACGGGGCGAGCTTCGTGCAGGCGGCCACACCGTTCCTCACCGACCTCGTGAAGGCGGTCGAGGACGGCGGGGACATGCCGCGCAAGCTGCGGATCTTCGTCGCGACGGGGGCGCAGGTGCCGCGCGGGCTCGCCGAGCGGGCCGGGCGGGTGCTCGGCGCGGACGTGTGCGGGGCCTTCGGGACGACCGAGACGTGCCTCGGGGCGCTCTCGGCGCCCGGGGACGAGCCCGCGCAGCGCTGGGGTTCGGACGGGCGGCCGCTCGACGGGATCGAGCTGCGGATCACGGACGACCAGGGGCACGTGCTCCCCGCCGGGGTCGAGGGCAACTTCGAGCTGCGCTCGCCCACCGTGTTCGACGGCTACCTGGACCGCCCCGACCTGACCGCCGAGGTGTTCACGGAGGACGGCTGGTACCGCACGGGCGACCTCGCGACGCTCGACGCCTCCGGCTATCTGCGGATCACCGGGCGGGTCAAGGACGTCATCAACCGGGGCGGCGAGAAGATCCCCGTCGCCGAGATCGAGCAGCTGCTCTTCGCGCACCCGGCCGTCGAGGACGTCGCCGTCGTCGCGATGCCCGACCCGCGGCTCGGGGAACGCGCGTGCGCCTTCGTGGTGTTCGAGGAGGGCCGGCGGCTCGGCTTCGGCGAGATGCGCGCGTACCTCGATGAGCACCAGGTGGCCAAGCAGTACTGGCCCGAACGGCTCGAACCGCTCGACGTGCTGCCGCGCAACCCGATCGGCAAGGTGCAGAAGTTCGCACTGCGCGAGAGAGCGAGGGAACTGAGGCCGCAGGAGGACTGAAGTCCCCGGGGCCGGAGGGCGGTGCGCCGCCCTCCGGCCCTTCCGGGCGTGTTGGCCCGGTACGCGGGAGGGCCGCGCCCCCCGCTGACGCACAGCTGGACCGTACGAGAAGAAGTAGAGGCAGCACATGAGTGACGAGCAGTCCTTCGAGCGGCTCCGCACCCGGGTCGAGGAGTGGGTGGAGGGCCCCGGCGAGCGCTGGGCGGAGCGCGTCGAGGAGACCGGGGAGGTCCCGGAGGCGCTGTGGGCCGAGCTGAACGAGCTGGGCTTCCTGCGGATGGCGGCGCCGGTGGAGTACGGGGGGCACGGGCTGCCGTTCTCGCGCTGGATGGAGCTGATGGAGATCTTCTCCCGCTCGCACGGCTCGGTCCGCATGATCGTGCACGTCGTCAACGGGATCTGGCGGGCGATGGACGGGCACGCCACCGAGGAGCAGCGCAAGCGCTTCGTCATCCCCTCGATCACGGGCGAGATCAAGATCGCCTTCACGCTCACCGAGCCGGGCAACGGCACGGGCGCGGACATCACGACGTCGGTGGTGCGCGAGGGCGACACGTACTACCTCTCCGGGCAGAAGCACCTCATCACCTTCGGCGTGCGCTGCGACTACTACCTGCTCGCGGCGCGGGTCGAGGGCAGTACGGGCCACGAGGGCACCGTGGCGCTGCTCGTGCCGCGCAACGCGCCGGGCGTGACGGTGGAGGACACCTCGAACACGATGGGCGTCACGGGTACGGACCACGCCTCGCTCACCTTCGACCGCACGCCCGTGCCCGTCGACCACCGGCTCGGCGCGGAGGGCGAGGGGCTCGACGTCTTCCTCGGCGGCTTCCTGACGCCCTCGCGGATCTCCGTCGCGATGAGCTGCGTGGGCCTCGCCGAGCGCGCGCAGCAGCTCGCCGTGGAGTACGCCCGCAACCGGGTCACGTTCGGCAAGGCGTTGACCCAGCGCCAGGCGATCCAGTTCATGCTCGCCGAGAACGCCGCCGACATCGAGGCCGCCAAGCAGCTCGTGCTGCACGCCGCGCGCCGCTTCGAGGAGGGTGCCGATGACGCCTCGATGCAGTCGTCGATGGCGAAGATGCACGCCGTGACGATGCTCACGAACGTCACCGACAAGGCCCTCCAGATCCACGGCGGACTCGGCTACTGGAAGAGCCAGAAGATCGAACGTGTTTACCGGGACGCCCGCGCGCAGCGTTTCGAGGAGGGCACGAACGAGGTGCAGAAGGCCGTCGTCTTCCGCGAGGTGCTGCGCCGCACGCCGCCGGTGGCCGCTCCGCAGGACGCGCGCTGAGCGGGCGGCGACCGCCCCGCCCCGTACCCGTAACCGCACGAACCACGAAGGAACACAGCTCCCATGAGCACTGAGCAGGACCGCACCGCACAGGGCAGCGTCTCGCTGATCACCGGCGCCTCGCGCGGCATCGGGCGCGCGCTCGCGCTGACCCTCGCGCGCGAGGGCGGCACCGTCGTCGTCAACTACAAGAAGAACCAGGACCTCGCCGAGAAGACCGTCGCCGACATCGAGGAGGCGGGCGGTCAGGGCTTCGCCGTGCGGGCGGACGTCGAGACGACCGAGGGCGTCAAGGCGCTCTTCGACGAGGTCGCGCGGCGCTGCGGGCGGCTCGACCACTTCGTGTCGAACGCGGCGGCGAGCGCCTTCAAGAACATCGTGGACCTCGGTCCGCACCACCTCGACCGCTCGTACGCGATGAACCTGCGTCCTTTCGTGCTCGGCGCGCAGGAGGCGGTGAAGCTCATGGACAAGGGCGGCCGCATCGTGGCGCTCTCGTCGTACGGGTCGATCCGCGCGTACCCGACGTACGCGACGCTCGGCGCGATGAAGGCCGCGATCGAGGCGTGGGTGCGGTTCATGGCGGTCGAGTTCGCGCCGTACGGGATCAATGTGAACGCCGTGAACGGCGGACTCATCGACTCGGACTCGCTGGAGTACTTCTACAACGTCAAGGGGATGCCGGACATGCAGGGCGTCCTCGACCGCATCCCCGCGCACCGGCCGGGGACCGTGCAGGAGATGGCGGACACGATCCACTTCCTGCTCGGCGAGGGCTCGGGCTACATCACCGGGCAGACGCTCGTCGTGGACGGCGGGCTGAGCGTCGTGGCGCCGCCGTTCTTCGCGGACGCGGGCCCCGAACTGCAACTGCCGCCGCGGCCGACGCGCGAGAGCTGACGCGGCCCGCCCGGCGGGCGGGGCGCGCGAGTCGCTGACACGTAAAGACCCCTTCATCACGGGCCTTTCGGGATCAGTCGCCCCGCCTGCCGGGCATTCATCACCCAGACCCCGGGGAGTTGTGCCCCGGGGCCGGAAGCGAGGAGAGGGATCTTGTTCGACCACGTCTTCCGCCCCGGCACGCTCGGCCGTCTGCGCGTGCCGCACCGGGTCGTCATGGGCGCGATGCACCTGAACCTGGAGGCGCTCGGCGACGGGGGCGCCGCGCTCGCCGCCTTCTACGCGGAACGCGCGCGCGGCGGCGCCGGGCTCATCGTGACGGGCGGTACGGCGGTGAACCCGGAGGGCGCGGGCGGTCCCGGGTACGGGATCGCGGGGGAGCCCGGGCACGAGGAGGCGCTGCGCCGTACCGCCGACGCCGTGCACGAGGCGGGCGGGCTCCTCGCGCTCCAGCTCTTCCATGCCGGGCGCTACGCGCTGCCCGGCGCGCCCGGCACGGACGGGGGGCCCGGCTGGGCCCCCTCGCCCGTCGCGAGCCGCTTCACGCGCACGACACCGCGGGAGCTGGGCGAGGCGCGGATTCGCGCGACGGTCGACGATTTCGCGCGGGCCGCGCTGCGGGCCGTGGAACTCGGCTTCGACGCGGTCGAGGTGATGGGCTCGGAGGGTTATCTGATCAATCAGTTCACGGCGCCGCTCACCAATACGCGGGACGACGAGTGGGGCGGGGACGCGGAGCGCAGGCGCCGGTTCCCCGTCGCTGTCGCGGCGGCGGTGCGCGCGGCGGTCGGCGCGGAGTTCCCCGTGCTGTTCCGCATGTCGGGCGCCGATCTCGTCGACGGCGGCACGCCGCAGGAGGATGTCGGCGCGCTCGCCGTCGCGCTCGCCGGGGCGGGTGTGGACGCGCTCGCTGTCGGGATCGGGTGGCACGAGTCGCCCGTACCGACGGTGCAGGCGCAGGTCCCCGCGGGGACGTGGGCGGGGTACGCGAAGGATGTGAAGGCGGCGCTGCGCGCGGCCGGGCACGGCGCGCTGCCCGTCATCGCGTCGAACCGCTACTCGCGGCTCGCGCAGGTCGACGAGGTGCTCGCCGCGGGGGACGTCGACTTCGTCGCGCTCGCGCGGCCCTTCCTCGCCGACCCCGGGATCGTCGCGAAGTCGCGCGCGGGCCGCCCCGACACGGTCGATGTCTGTCTCGCGTGCAACGAGGCGTGCATCGACAGGTCCTTCGGCACCGAGCGCGTGTCGTGCCTGGTCAATCCGCGCTCCGGGCACGAGGTCGAGTTCCCGCTGACGGTACGGGAGCGGCGCGGGCGGTACGCGGTGATCGGCGCGGGCCCCGCGGGCCTGGAGGCGGCGCGGACGCTCGCGCAGCTGGGGCAGGAGGTCGAGGTCCTGGAGGCGGAGGGCGAGCCGGGCGGGCAGTTCCGCTGGGCGGCGCGCGTGCCGGGCAAGGAGGACTTCGGCGAGACGGTACGTCACCACGTGCGGGAGCTGGCCGGGCTGGGCGTGCCGCTGCGGCTCGGGCACCGCGTGGGGCACCGTGATCTCGCGTACCTGCGCGGGCTCGACGGGGTCGTGCTCGCGACCGGGGTGCTCGCGCGCCGCCCCGACCTGCCGGGGCTCGCGCTGCCGCACGTACTCGACTACCCGCAGGCGTTCGCCGACCCGGAGGCCCTCGGCCCGCGGGTCGCGATCATCGGCGGGGGCGGCGTCGGTGTGGACCTCGCCCACCTGCTGACCGCGGACCCGCAGCTCAAGCGGACCCCGGAGGCGTTCCTCGCGCGGCACGCGCTCACCGCGGCGAGGGCGGGTGCCGCGGCGGACCCGGGCGCTTTCGCGGGGACGGCGCTCGCGCCCCGTACCACCTCCGCGGTGCCCCGGCAGGTGACCGTCGTGCGGCGCGGGCGGCGGATGGGCGCGGGCATCGGTCCTTCGACGCGGTGGGTCGCGCTCGACGAGCTGCGTACGGCCGGGGTACGGCTCCTGACGGAGACGGGGGTCGACGAGATCACCAGGGACGGGGTCGTGGTGCGGGACGCGCGGGGCGGTACGGAGCTGATCGCCGCCGACCACGTGGTGCTCGCCACCGGTCAGGAGCCCGAGCGGGACGTGGCGGTGACGCTGCGGCGCGCGGGGGTGCCCTTCGAGGTGGCGGGCGGTGCCGCGGGCACGGGCGCGCTCAACGCGGTGCGCGCGACGGCCGAGGGCCTGCGCGCCGCGCACCGGCTGCTCGACGGGCGGTAGGGGGAGTCCCGGGGCCCGTGCGGCCCCCGGGTCTTGGATTTTCGCTGTTCTTGTTTCTAGGAGGAGTACGTGCAGACCAATCGACAAGTCGTGGTGACGGGCTTCGGGGCCCTCACCCCGGTCGGCAACGACCGGGAGAGCACGTGGCAGGCGCTCCTCGCGGGTACGTCGGGCATCGCGCCCATCACCGCCTTCGACGCGACCGGGCTGCCGACGACGATCGCCGGCGAGGTGAAGGGCTTCGACCCCTCGGCGCTGCTGGACCGCAAGCGCGAGCGCCGCTCGGCGCGGTTCTCGCAGCTCGCCGTCGCCGCCGCGCGCGAGGCCGTCGCGGACGCCTCGCTCACGGTCGGCGGGGACGGGGTGGACGCGGGCCGCGTCGGTGTCGTCCTGAACAACGCGGTCGCGGGGATGGACGGCATCGAGCGGGCCGTGGACCAGATGCACGCCGATCCGCGCACCATCTCCCCGTACTTCGTGTCGTCCGTGATCCCGAACATGCCGGCCTGCGAGGTCGCGATCGATCTCGGGGTGCGCGGCCCGGTCACGGCGAGCGCGCTCGCCTGCGCGAGCGGCGTGTACGCGCTCCTGGAGGCGCGGCGGCTGATCCTGTCGGGCGAGGCCGACGTGGTGCTCGCGGGCGGGACGGACTCGGCGATCACGCGGGTCATGTTCCAGGGCCTGTCGAACATGGGGGCGCTCTCCAAGCGCAACGACGAGCCCGAGCGGGCCTCGCGGCCCTTCGACGCGGACCGGGACGGTTTCGTCTTCGGTGAGGGCGCCGTCGTGTGCGTCCTGGAGTCGGCCGAGCACGCCGCCGCGCGCGGCGCGCGCCCCTACGCGGAGGTCGCCGGCGGCGCGCTCACCTCGGACGCCTTCCACGTGAGCGCGCCCGACCCGAGCGGGGCCGGGGCCGTCTCGGCGATGCGGCAGGCGCTGGAGCGTACGGGTACGGAGGCGAGCGACGTGGACTACATCTGCGCGCACGGCACGAGCACCCGCATCAACGACCTGACCGAGTCCAAGGCGATCCGCGAGGTGTACGGCAAGAGCGCCTACGACCTCCTCGTCAGCTCCCCGAAGTCGATGGTGGGTCACCTCATCGGCGCGGCGGGGGCGCTCTCGGCGATGGTCGCCGCGCTCGCCATCAGGGACGGCGTCGTGCCGCCCACCATCAACCTCGACCACCCGGGCGAGGAGTGCGATCTGGACTACGTCCCGCACACCGCCCGCAAGGCGGACGTCCGCGCCGCGGCCGTCAACGCCTTCGGCTTCGGCGGCCAGAACTGCGTCGCCGTGCTGAGAGCAGTCTGAGCACCCGTCGTGACCGCGGTCGTCACCCCGCACACGGCCTTTTCCGCGATACGCGAGATACGCGAGATAGAGATATGAACACCACCCCCGCCTACGACCCGGCCGGTTTCCGGGACGTCTTCGAGCAGCGCTTCACCTACTGGGCCGGTTTCGCGCGCAACACGCACCGCTACGCCCGTTCCACCGCGATGTCCGACCCCGCCACGGGGCGCACCTGGACGTACGCGGAGCTGGGCGACGAGGTCGAGCGGCTCGCCGCCGGTCTCGCCGCCCACGGGGTCGGGCCCGGGGACCTCGTGGCCTACCAGCTCTTCAACGGGCCCGAGTTCGCGCTGCTCTGGCTCGCCACGCAGCGCCTGGGGGCGGTGGGTTCGCCGGTCAACTTCCGGCTCGCCCCGGGAGAGACGGCGCACATCCTGGACACCGGGCGCCCGGCCGTCTTCGTCTACGACACCTCCGTCGCCGAGTCCGCGGGGCAGGCCCTGGAACGGGCCGGGCACACGCCGAAGCTCGTCGTGCACGTGCCGTCGGGGCAGGACGGGGACCACCCGCTGCCCGCTTCGCTGCCCTTCGTGCAACTCGCCGAACGGGGCGAGGGGCAGGCGCTGCCGCCTGCCCCCGAGGCCGGGATCTACGCGGAGACCACGCGCCTGTACACCTCGGGCACGACGGGCCTGCCCAAGGGCGTGCCGCTCAACAACGCGGTCGAGGTGCTCTCGGCCCACGACGTGATCATGCACTTCCCGCTCTCGCCGGAGGACCGCACCCTCAACATGTCCCCGTGGTTCCACCGCGGCGGGCTCTACTCGGGCGGCCCCAACCCGGTCTTCTACGTGGGCGGCGAGGTCGTGCCGCTGCGGCACTTCGACGCGGACGTCGTGCTCGACCTCGTCGAGAAGCAGGGCATCACCTTCCTCATCGGCGCGCCGACGAACCTGGAGCGCCTCGCGGACGCGCAGGAGCGCAGGCCGCGCGACCTGACCACGCTGCGCGGCATCGTGACGATGGGCGCGCCCCTGGACCGCGCCGCCTGCCTGCGCTACCAGGAGGTCCTCACGCCGCGGATCTTCAACGGGTACGGGACGACCGAGGCGTTCTGGAACACGTTCCTGCGCCCCGCCGACCTGCCCGACCACGCGGGCAGCGCGGGCCGCGCCTGCACCGACGACGACGTCGCCGTCGTGAAGGTCTACGAGGACAGGCGTGCCGAGCCGGACGACCTCGCGGCGAAGGACGGCAGCGAGATCGGCGAGGTGATCGTGCGCTCGCCGAAGTCCGGCTACGGGTACATCGGGCGGCCCGAGGAGCAGGCCGAGAACTTCCGGCAGGGCTGGCTGTACATCGGCGACCTCGCGACGTGGGACGAGGACGAGTACGTGACGATCGTCGGGCGCCGCGACGACATGATCCTCTCCGGCGGCGAGAACGTGCACCCGGTGCAGGTGGAGGAGGTGCTCAACGAGCACCCGGGCGTCGCGGACGCCGCGGTGGTCGGGGCGCCGGACCCGGAGTGGGGGCAGCTCGTGACCGCGTACGTCGTCCGGAAGGACTCGGAGGTGACGGTCGCCGACCTGGAGAAGCACTGCCGGGCGCACCCGATGCTCGCGGCCTACAAGAGGCCGAGGGCCTACCGGTTCGTGGACGCGCTGCCCGTGACGTCGACCGGCAAGAAGATCCACTACCAGCTGCGCGAGCGGGTGGCCGCGGACGCGGAGGCGGGGCTGCTGGAGCGGGTGAGCCGGTAGCCGAGGGACCGGCGTCCGGCGGGGGCGGGGCTCCCGGGGCGCCCGGTCCACCACCCTCCTGCCCCTCTTGCACCTCCTGCCCCTCCTGCCCCTCGGCTCCGGGGGGCGGGAGGGCGGAGCGGGCGGTCTTCATCCGCGGGTGACGGTTCCCTGGGCCAGGGGCGAGCGGGCCAGTTCCGCCACGCCCACCGCGATGACCGCAGCCCCGGCCAGTTCCGGGACGAGCCACCAGCCGGTGCGGAGGTGTTCGCCGAAGAGGACCACCCCGTAGACGATGCTGATCAGGGCGTCGCCCAGGGTCAGCATCGGCTGGGAAGCGGCGAGGGAGCCGGCCTGGAGGGCGTTCTGGAGGAGGAAGAGCGCGCCGACGCCGGCCAGTGCCGTTCCGTACAGCTGCCAGCTGGAGAAGAGCGCGGCGAGTCCGCCGCCGCCCTCCAGGTGGGCCAGCGCGTCCTTCATGAGCGCCGCCGTGAGCGCGTAGCCGCACGCGGCGGCGAGGCCGAGGAGGGCGGCGCGCGGGTTGCCCCTGGTGCTGAGCGCGAGGCCCAGGACCAGCGCCTCGAACAGGCCCGTCACGACGAGGACGGGGAGCCACGTCAGTCCGTGCGCCCGTTCCGTGCCGCCGCCCGGCGCCGCGCTCGCCATGCCGAGTGCCAGGCCGAGCGTCACGGCGACGACCCCGGTCCAGACGCGCGCGCCGAGCCTGACCTTGAAGAGGTGGCCCGCCAGGAGCAGCGTCGCGGGCAGCTCGATCACGAAGATCGGCTGCACGACCGCGATGGGGCCCGTCGCGAGCGCCACCGCCTGGCACGCCGCCGCGACGAGCACCATGCCGATCCCGGCGAGCCACACGCGCTGCCGCACCAGTTTCCCGATCAGCGAGACGTGCAGCACGTCGCTGTCGGGGACGGTCGCGGCCGCTCGCCGCTGGAGCACGGAGGCGGTGCCGTTGCTGATGGCCGTCAGCACGGCGAACAGGACGCTGATCACACGGACCATCATGCGCCGTGCGGGCGAGGGGCGCCGGATGGAATGGCGCGTGCGATGGCAGGGTTGGACCGGGTACGAGCAAGGAGTGGCCCTATGGGTGAAGTGATCCTGGTCCGGCACGGCGAGACCGCCTGGAGCCTGACCGGCAAGCACACGAGTTACACGGAGCTGCCGCTCACCGCGCGCGGCGAGGAGCAGGCGAGGTCCCTCGCGCCGCTGCTCGCCCGGCGCAGGATCGCGCTCACCGTCACGAGCCCGATGCTGCGGGCCGTACGGACGGCGCGGCTGGCCGGGCTCGGCGACACGTTCACGGACCCGGAGCTGCACGAGTGGGACTACGGGGCGTACGAGGGCGTGACGACCGCGCACATCCACCAGGAGCGGCCCGACTGGGATCTGTGGCGCGACGGGGTCGACCAGGGTCCCGCCGAGCACCCGGGCGAGACGCCGAAGGAGGTCGGCGAGCGCGCCGACCGGGTACTCGCGCGGGTCGACAAGGCCTTGCGGGACGCGGATCTCGACGGCGAGGGCGGCGATGTGGTGCTGGTCGCGCACGCGCACTTCCTGCGGGCGCTCACCGCGCGCAGGCTCGGCCTCGACGTGTCCGCCGGGGCGCTTTTCCGCCTGGACGTGGGCTCGCTGAGCCGGCTGGGGACGGAGCACGGCAGGCCGGTCGTCTCGGCGTGGAACGTGACGCCGGACGACCGGGGCGAGTAGTCCGCGGGAGGCGGCGGACCCCTCGCAGGGGCTCCGCCCCGCCTCCCCGTTCCGCCTCTCTCCCCCTGTTCCGCCCCTCTCCCCCGCTCCCCCGCCCCGCCCGCTCCCAGGCCCCGCCCCAGGAGAGGCGGGCCCGTCGTGGCGGACTTAGCGTGGAAGGGCACGCCAGCCCGCCACCTCCGGGAGGGAGCCGTCATGAAGGTCGGTGTCATCGGCGGTACGGGCCGCGTCGGCTCGCGGCTCATCGCGCATCTCCAGGCGGACGGCCATCAGGGCGTGGCTCTCGTGCGGTCCACCGGGGTCGATGTCGTGACCGGTGAGGGGCTGCGCGAGGGGCTGGAGGGGTGTGCGGTGTGCGTGGACCTGTCCACGCCGCCCGCCTTCGACGAGAGCGCGCTGCGGTTCCAGGAGCAGGCCATGACGCACATGGTCGAGGCCGGGCGGGCCGCGGGCGTGGAGCACTACGTCGTGCTCTCCGTCGTCGGCTGCGACGAGGTGCCCCAGGTGCCCTACTACGCGGCGAAGACCTACCAGGAGCAGGCCCTCGCCGACTCGGGGGTGCCGTGGTCGGTGCTGCGGGCCACGCAGTTCGACGAGTTCATCCCTGATGTCATGGACTGGACGACCGAGCGCGGGGTCGTGCGGCTGCCGTCCACGCCCCTCCAGCCCGTCGCCGTGGCCGATGTCGTGAGCCTGCTCGTCGACATCGTGCGGGGGCGGCCGACGCGGGCCCGTGCGCACCTCGCCGGGCCCGAGGTCATCGACCTCGACGACCTCGCCAGGCACGTACTGGCCCTGCGCCCCGACGGACGGGCCGTCGTGACCGACGAGAGCGCGGGGATCTTCGCCGCCGTCCCCGGGCGCGAGCTGACCGCTCCGCGCGACGCGACGATCGCGCCGACCACCTTCGACGCGTGGCTGCGCGATTCCCTGCCCGGGTAGGCGCGGGGCACGCACCCGGCACAATGGGCGGCATGGCCCCTCGCAAAGCAGCCCGTACCTCCGCCGCACCCGCCACCTGCCCCTGCGGGGACCCCGCCCCCTACGCCGGGCACTGCGGGAAGCTGCACGCGGGCGGGGTCGCCGCGCGGGCCGAGGACCTCATGCGGGCCAGGTACAGCGCCTTCGTCGTGGGCGACGAGGCGTACCTGCGGCGCAGCTGGCACCCGGACACGTGTCCGCCGGTGCTCGGGCTCGACGCCGGGACGCGCTGGGAGGGTCTGGAGATCGAGGGGAGCGAGCGCGGCAGCGCCTTCCACCAGGACGGCACCGTGACCTTCCGCGCCCGCTACCGCGAGGGCGGCAGCCCCGGCGCGCTCCACGAGCGGAGCCGCTTCACGCGGCTCGCGGGGGAGTGGGTGTACGTGGACGGGGACTTCCTGGACTGAGCGTCGCCCGCCCGGGCCGGGCAACGGCCCGGCCCTCAGGGCGCCAGCACGTCCAGTTCGTGCAGCGCGCCCACCGTGATCTCGCGCGTGAGCGCCTCCGCGCGGGCCGCGTCCCTCGCCCGTACGGCCTCGGCGACCTGCACGTGCAGGGTCACGGCCGCGGGGTCCGGGTCCTCGAACATGACCTGATGGCGGGTGCGTCCGGTGAGGATCGCCGCGACGACGTCGCCGAGGCGCGCGAACATCTCGTTGCGCGAGGCGGTCAGCACGATGCGGTGGAACTCGACGTCGTGCACCAGGTACGCCTCCAGGCGGCGTCCGTGCGAGGTGGCGACCATGCCGAGCGCGGCCTCGGTGAGCGCCGCGCACTCCTCGGGGGTGCAGTTGCGGGCGGCCAGCCCGGCCGCGACCGGTTCGACGGCCGAGCGCAGGACGGTCAGGGAGCGGAGCTGGCGGGGGCGGTCGGCACCGGCGAGGCGCCAGCCGATGACACTCGGGTCGTAGACGTTCCACTCCTCGATGGGACGGACCGTCACCCCGACCCTGCGGCGTGAGCTGACGAGGCGCATCGCCTCCAGGACCCGGATCGCCTCACGGATCACCGAACGCGAGACCTCGAAGCGCTCCGCGAGGGCGTCGGTGCGCAGCACGCTGCCCGGCGGGTACTCGCCCCCCGTGATGGCTTTGCCCAGGTGGTCGAGTACGCGGCCGTGGAGGCCCCCGTCCTGCGAAGTCATGGGCTCAGGGTACGGTGCGTTGCGCACTCCGCAATACGTAAGACTTTTACGTCACACCCTCTTGAATAAGTATGACGTATGGGTTTCAGTTGCGTGCACAGACGAGGTCGAAGAAGACAGCGAAGGACAACGAGGCAGCGATGAGCACCCCCCCTGTCGTCGTGGTGATGGGCGTCGCCGGAACCGGCAAGACGACCATCGGGCCACTCGTGGCCGAACAGCTCGGCGTCACGTACGCCGAGGGCGACGACTTCCACCCCCCGGCCAATATCGCCAAGATGAGCGCCGGGACCCCGCTCGACGACGCGGACCGTGCCCCGTGGCTCGACGCCATCGGGCGCTGGGCGCATGGGCGGGCCGACCAGGGCGGCGTGGTCAGCTGCTCGGCGCTCAAGCGTTCCTACCGGGACCGGCTGCGCGCCGAGGCTCCCGGGCTCGTCTTCCTCCACCTCACGGGCGACCGGGCCCTCATCGAGGACCGGATGGGGCACCGTCAGGGCCACTTCATGCCGACGAAGCTCCTGGACTCGCAGTTCGCGACGCTCCAGCCGCTCGGTCCCGACGAGAAGGGGGTCGAGGTCGACGTGAGCGGCACTCCCGAGGAGATCGCCGCACGCGCCGTCGCCGCCCTCAGGCCCCCGGCCTCCGCGCCCGCCCCCGAGCCCGCGCCCTAGCCCGCGCGGGCCGTGCCCCGGGACGGTCCCCCTCCCCACGGACGACCGGCCCCCTCCCCCACAGCCCCCTCCCCCACCGTCCTCACCCCCACCTCCCCATCCCCACTCCCCCCAAGGAAGAGACCGTGACCAGTCTCAGCGTCGAGATGCTGGCAGCGGACGCCGAGCCGATCACCTCGGCGGGCAACGCCCAGCTCGGGATAGCCGTCGTGCTCGGCATCGCCGTCATCGTCGTCCTCATCGCGAAGTTCAAACTCCACGCCTTTCTGGCCCTGACGATCGGCGCGCTCGTGCTCGGCGCCGTGGCCGGTGCCCCGCTCGACAAAACGATCACCAGCTTCACGACGGGCCTCGGCTCGACCGTGGCCAGTACCGGTGTGCTCATCGCGCTCGGCTCGATCCTCGGCAAGCTCCTCGCCGACTCCGGGGGCGCCGACCGGATCGTGGACACGATCATCGCCAAGGCGAGCCCGAAGAAGATGCCGTGGGCGATGGTGCTCATCGCCGCGGTGATCGGGCTGCCGATCTTCTTCGAGGTCGGCATCGTGCTGCTCATCCCGGTCGTCCTCATGGTCGCCAAGCGCGGCAACTACTCGCTCATGCGGATCGGTATCCCCGCGCTCGCCGGTCTGTCGGTCATGCACGGTCTCGTCCCGCCGCACCCCGGGCCGCTCGTCGCCGTCGACGCGCTCGACGCCAACCTCGGCATCACGCTCGCGCTCGGCATCCTCGTCGCGATCCCCTCGGTCATCGTCGCGGGCCCGCTCTTCGCGCGCTACGCGGCCCGCTGGGTCGACGTGAGGGCCCCCGAGGACATGACGCCGAAGCGCGCGAGCGACGACCTGGAGAAGACCCCCGGCTTCTTCGCCACCGTCGCGACGCTGCTCCTGCCGGTCGTCCTCATGCTGCTCAAGGCGGTCGTCGACATCATCATCGACGACCCTGCCGACCTGACGCAGCGCGTCTTCGACGTCATCGGCAACCCGATGTTCGCCCTCCTCGTGGCGTGCCTGCTCGGCCTCTTCACGCTGGGCCGCGCGGCCGGCTTCACGCGGGACCGGCTCTCCGAGACCGTCGAGAAGTCGCTCATGCCGATCGCCGGCGTGCTCCTCATCGTCGCCGCCGGTGGTGGCTTCAAGCAGGTGCTCGTGGACGGCGGCGTGGGCCAGATGATCCTGGACATCTCCAAGAACTGGTCGGTCCCCGCGCTCCTGCTCGCCTGGCTCATCGCGGTCATCATCCGCCTCGCGACCGGCTCGGCGACCGTCGCCACGGTCTCCGCCGCGGGCCTCGCCTCCGGCCTCGCCGACGGCATGTCCACGACGCACGTGGCCCTCATGGTCCTCGCGATCGGCGCGGGCTCGCTCTTCTTCAGCCACGTCAACGACGCGGGCTTCTGGCTCGTGAAGGGCTACTTCGGGCTCGACGTGGGCCAGACCGTCAAGACGTGGTCGTTCATGGAGACGATCCTGTCGGTCATGGGCCTTGTGATGGTGCTGCTGCTGTCGCTGGTCCTGTAGCGGCGGCAGGCGTACGCGCGAGGGGCGGGTCCGGGAAACGGGCCCGCCCCTCGCGCGTACGCGGCACGGGCCCGCCCCTCGCGCGTACGCGTACGTGCGGGGCGGGCCCGTGGCCCGTACGGGAGCGCCGACGGGCCGTACCCCGGGGCTCAGCCCACCGCCTTCGCCGCCGCCCTGCCCGCCGTGCGGCCCGAGAAGAGGCAGCCGCCGAGGAAGGTGCCCTCCAGGGAGCGGTAGCCGTGGACGCCGCCGCCCCCGAAGCCCGCCGCCTCGCCCGCCGCGTAGACGCCGGGGAGCGGGTCGCCCGCCTCGGTGAGGACGCGCGAGGACAGGTCGGTCTCCAGGCCGCCGAGGGACTTGCGGGTCAGGATGTGCAGCTTCACCGCGATGAGCGGGCCCGCCGCGGGGTCCAGGACGCGGTGCGGCGCCGCCGCGCGGATGAGGCGGTCGCCGAGGAACTTGCGGGCGCCGCGGATCGCCGTGACCTGGAGGTCCTTGGTGAAGGGGTTGGCGATCTCGCGGTCGCGCTCGACGAGGACGCGGCGCAGGGCCTCCTCCTCGATGAGCGGCTCGTCCGTGAGCGCGTTCATGCCCCGTACCAGCGCCCCGAGGTCCTTCTCGACGACGAAGTCGGCGCCGTGGTCCATGAACGCCTTCACCGGGCCCGGCACGTCCGCGCGGGCGCGGTCGATGACGCCGCGCACGGACTTGCCCGTGAGGTCCGGGTTCTGCTCGGAACCCGAGAGCGTGAACTCCTTGCCGATGATGCGCTGATTGAGCACGAACCACGTGTAGCCGTGACCCGTGCGCATGATGTGGTCGAGCGTGCCGAGCGTGTCGAAGCCGGGGAAGAGCGGGACGGGCAGGCGTTTGCCCTCGGCGTCGAGCCACAGCGAGGAGGGGCCGGGCAGGATGCGGATGCCGTGCCTGGCCCAGATCGGGTCCCAGTTCTGGATGCCCTCGGTGTAGTGCCACATGCGGTCGCCGTTGATGAGGTGGCCGCCCGCATCGCCCGCGACCTTGAGCATGAGCCCGTCGACGTGCGCGGGGACCCCGGAGAGCAGCTTCTGCGGCGGGGTGCCGAGCCGGGCGGGCCACGCCGCGCGGACGAGGTCGTGGTTGCCGCCGATGCCGCCCGTCGTGACGATCACGGCCTGCGCGCGCAGTTCGAAGGAGCCCGTCACTGTGCGGCTGCTCGGAGTGCCGCGCGCGGCCCCCGACGGCTCCAGGATCTCGCCGCTCACGGTGTCCACGCTGCCCGCGCCGCGCCCGAGCCCCGTGACGCGGTGCCGGAAGCGGAAGTCGACCAGGCCCCGCGCCGCGGCCTCGCGCACGCGCCGCACGAAGGGCGCGAGCAGCCCGGGGCCGGTGCCCCACGTGATGTGGAAGCGCGGTACGGAGTTGCCGTGGCCGCCCGCGTCGTAGCCGCCCCGTTCCGCCCAGCCGACGACGGGGAAGAGCCGTACGCCCATCCTGTGCAGCCACGACCGCTTCTCGCCCGCAGCGAAGTCGACGTACGCCTCGGCCCAGCGGCGCGGCCACAGGTCCTCCTCGCGGTCGAAGCCCGCCGTGCCCATCCAGTCCTGGAGCGCCAGCTCGCGGCTGTCGCGGATGCGCAGCCTGCGCTGCTCGGGCGAGTCGACGAGGAAGAGCCCGCCGAAGGACCAGTGGGCCTGACCGCCGAGCGACTGCTCGGGTTCCTGGTCGAGGAGGATCACCTTGCGCCCGGCGTCGGCGAGTTCGGCGGTCGCGGCGAGCCCCGCGAGCCCCCCGCCGATCACGATGACGTCCGCGTCGTAGGCCATGCGGCTCTTCCTGTCCTGTGAGGCCCGCGGGCACGGGGGCCGTACGGGGCGGCGGGTCCCGCCCGCTCGGCGGGGGTTACCGGTGAGTCAGTTCCCGTCGCATCCTGGCCGGGCCACCGGGTCGCGTCAACAGTCGGGAAGACCCCGCATCGCACCGCCCACGGCCTCGTACCGCACCGCCCACGGCCTCGTACCGCAGCGCCCACGGCCTCGTACCGCACCGCCCACGGCCTCGTACCGCAGCGCCCACGGCCTCGCGCCGCGCCACCCCGACGGCCTCGTACCCGACCCGCCCGAAGGGCCCCGCATCGGCCGTCCGGAGGCGGGTACCCGTCGGGCGGAACGGGCGGCGGGGCGATATCGTCGGCTCGGCAGCCACCCCCCACCCGGTGTTGAGGTGCGCGACGTGTCGGTACTGGTCCTGGTCCTGGCGGTGGCCGCCGCGTTCTGCCTGGGCACGGGCTTCGTCTTCCAGCAGAACGCCGCGCAGCACGCCCCGCCCGGCGACTTCCTCTCGCCGCGCATCCTGCTCGTCCTCGTCCGCAAGCCGCGCTGGCTCGCGGGCATCGGGCTCATGGTCGCCGGCATGGTCCTCAGCGCGCTCGCGCTCGGCGACGGCGAGATCTCCCTCGTCGAGCCCTTCCTCGCCACCAACCTCCTCTTCGCGATGGGGCTTTCGCGCTGGCAGACGGGGCAGCCGCTCGGCCGCCAGGGCTGGAGCGGGCTCATCCTGCTCACCGGCGGGGTCGCCGCGTTCATCCTCGCGGGGCGCCCGAGCGGCGGCGACGCGATCACCGACCCGCTGCGGCGCTGGCTCATCATCGGCCTCATGCTCGGCATCGCGCTGCTCCTCGCCGCCTACGCCAGCCGCTCGCGCCTCACCGCCGCGCCCGCGCTCCTCGCCACGGGCGCGGGGCTCCTGTACGGGGTGCAGGACGCCCTCACGCGGGTGAGCGGCGAGGTCTTCGGCGACGGCGGCTTCGGGGCGCTCGTCCTGACGTGGGAGCCCTACGTCGTCGTGGCGCTCGGCGTCAGCGGGCTCATCCTCGTGCAGAGCGCCTTCGAGGCGGGGCCGCTGCGCACCTCGCTGCCCGCGCTCTCGGCGACCCAGCCGCTCGCCGGCATCGTGTGCGGGGTCGGATTCCTCGGCGACCAGCTCCGCATGGACGCGGGGGCGCTCGCGGGCGAGGCGGCGGGGCTCGCGGCGATCGTGGTGGGGATCGTGCTTCTGGGGCGCCACCCCGCGATGCCCTCGGGGAAGGCCGAGCCTCCGCGACCGGAGAAGGACCTGCAACCGGGGTGAGCGGGAGCCCTTCGGGGACCGGCTCGCGCACGCGTTCGCTTTTAATAATGGCCAGTATTAATGTGGTGGGTATGTCACCGAGAACGCCACGGAGCGCAGGAAGCGAGCGGGGCCCTTCCACGCGCGAGAAGCTGATCCGCGCGGCGGAGGAGGTCTTCGCCGAGCAAGGGGTGCACGGGGCCCAGCTCCGCGATGTCGTACGGCTCGCCGGGCAGGGGAACCCCTCGGCGGTGCAGTACCACTTCGGCTCGCGGCAGGGGCTGCTCGACGCGGTCATGGCCGCGCGCCAGGAGCGCACCGAACGCGTCCTCGCGGGGCTCGTCGAAACGGAGGGCTCACCCGGGGCGACCGCGCCCGGCGAGGAGACCGCGCCCGACGAGGACAGCGTGCCCGCGACGGCCCGACGGCTCCTCACCGCGCTCGTCCGGGCCGAGGCGAGCGAGCTGGGGAGCACCCGGGGACTGCGCGGACTGCGGATCTCGGCGCAGCTCAGCCATGAGAGCGGCGTACGGACCGGGGTACCGCACCCGACGCTCGACGGCACCGCGTACTGGCGGCTCATCGTGCGGCTCGGCGACTGCCTGCCCGCGCTTCCCCGACCCCTGCGCCTGGAGCGCACCGACCTCGTCCTGACCCTGATCGGCGCGGCGCTCGCCGACCGGGCCCGGCAGTACCTGGCGGGAACGACGCCGCTCACGGACGAGGAGTTGTTCCTCGCCGACCTCGTGGGCACGAGCCTCGCCGTCCTGACGGCACCCGCGCCCGGCCCCACCACCTGAACACCGCTCCACCCGAACAGCACACCACCCGAACCCGAACCAGGCACCCCCGGAGGAAGCACCACCATGAACGAGAAGCACGACCTGACCGGCAAGACCGTCATCGTCACCGGGGGCGCCCGGGGACTCGGCGCGCAGACGGCGCGGCGGGCCGTCGACGCGGGGGCGCGCGTCGTCCTCGCCGACGTACTCGACGCGGAGGGCGAGGCCACGGCGGCCGCGCTCGGCGAGCGCGCCCGTTACCAGCACATCGACGTGACGTCCGAGGCGGACTGGCGGCGCGTCGTCGCCTACGCGCGGGAGGAGTGCGGTGGGGTGCACGGCCTCGTCAACAACGCCGGTGTCTCGACCGGGCAGCCGCTGGAGAGCGAGAGCGTCGAGCACTTCCGGAAGGTCGTCGACATCAACCTGACGGGCGTCTTCATCGGGATGCGCACCGTCATACCCGCCATGAAGGAGGCGGGCGGCGGCTCGATCGTCAACATCTCCTCGGCCGCCGGGCTCATGGGCCTCGCGCTCACCTCCAGCTACGGCGCGTCGAAGTGGGGTGTCCGGGGCCTGAGCAAGGTCGCCGCCGTCGAGCTGGGCACGGACCGCGTGCGCGTGAACTCGGTGCACCCCGGGATGACGTACACGCCGATGACGTCGGTGACCGGTATCGAGCGGGGCGAGGGCAACTACCCGAACACCCCGATGGGCCGGGTCGGCGAACCCGACGAGATCGCGCAGGCGGTGCTCTTCCTCCTCTCGGACGCCGCCTCGTACGTGACGGGCGCGGAGCTGGCCGTGGACGGCGGGTGGACGACCGGGCCGACCGTGAAGTACGTGAGGGGGCAGTAGTCCCGCACGCCACTCGGCGAGGTGACCGACGCGGCGGGGTACGCGGCCGGGGGCCCGCCCCTCGCGACCGGGGGCCCGCTCCTCGCGACGGGCCCACCGGGGCGGGCGGCGGCGCGGGAGGGGTGGGCGCGCCCGGCGGGCGGGCGGTGGTTGGATGGGCGCATGGCTTCCGCGCATCAGACCCCCGCCGATCCCGCCGACGAGATCCTGGACGTCGTGGACCTGGAGGACCGGGTGACCGGGCAGGCGCGGCGCGGGGACGTGTACGCGCGGGGCCTGCGCCACCGGTGCGTGTTCATCCGCGTCAGGGACGCGCGGGGCCGGGTCTTCGTGCACCGCAGGACGCCGTCGAAGCTCGTCTTCCCCTCGCACTACGACATGTTCGTCGGCGGTGTCGTGGGGGCCGGTGAGTCCTACGACGAGGCGGCGCTGCGCGAGGCGGAGGAGGAGCTGGGCGTGCACGGCATCGACAGGCCCGTACCGCTCTTCCGTTTCCTGTACGAGGACGCCTCGGCGGGTTCCTGGTGGTCGGCCGTCTACGACGTGCGGTGCGCGCTGCCCGTGCGGCCGCAGGCCGAGGAGGTCGCCTGGCACGACTTCCTCACGGACGAGGAGCTGGCGGCCAGGATCGGCACGTGGCCCTGGGTGCCCGACGGGCTCGCCGCGTACGAGCGGCTGCGCGCGCACGATGGGCGCTGAGCGGCCGGAGGGGCCGCTGCGCCGCCTCCTCTCCCCCGCCCGTGTCGCGCGCGAGGGCACGACCCCCGACTACCGCTTCTCGCTCGCCAACGAGCGCACCTTCCTCGCCTGGCTGCGCACCTCGCTCGCCCTCGTGGGCGGCGGTTTCGCCGTCGACCAGTTCCTCCCCGACCTGCGCTGGGCCTTCCGCGTGGGGCTCGCGCTCGCGCTGCTGGGCTGCGGGGTGCTGTGCGCGCTGCGCGCGGTCGTGCACTGGCTGCGCTGCGAGCGCGCGATGCGGCGCGGCGAGGACCTGCCGGTCACACGCTTCCCCGTGCTCCTCAGCCTCGTCATCGCCGCTGTCGCCGTCGTGATGGTCGTGGTCGTGCTCTTCGGTCTCGCCGGATGAGCGGGCCGCTCCCGGCGCGCGATCCCGGGCTCCAGCCGGAGCGGACCCGCCTCGCCTGGCGCCGCACCGCGCTCTCCGCGACCGTCGCAGGGGTGCTCGCGCTCAAGGCCGCGCTCGCGCACGGGGCGCCCCTGGCCTGGGGGGCCTGCGTCGTGCCCGTACTCCTGCTCCTCGGTCTCGCCACGCGGCGCGCGCGGGCCCTGGCGGCGCCGCGTCCGGCCGCGCTCGGGCCCCGGTACGCACTTCTCGCCGCCTGCTGCGCCGGAACCCTGGCGCTCGCGGCCGTTCCTGTGATCCTCTGACAGTGTGACGGTACGGGTACGGCGCACGACGCCCCGGTGGCACACACATGAACTCCGGCTCGGCACCGACGAGGTGACCAAGCGGTACCACGACACGCAGGCGGAACCCGCCGAGCGCGAGTGGCGGGCGCTCGTCCTGCTCCAGCGGCACGCGCCCGGGCTCGCCCCGCGCCCGGTGCGCCGCACCGAGGGCAGGCACCCGGGCCTCGTGATGTCCAGGCTGCCCGGCGAGCCCCTGCGCGGCACCCCCGTGACGGGGCCGGCGCTCGGGGCGCTCGCCGACTCCGTGGCGCGGCTGCTCGACGCCGTACCGCCGGCTGCCGCCGCCGCGCTGCCCGAGCGGCGCGCGGGACGGGCCGAGGCGACGGCGCGCATCCGGCAGTGGTACGCGCGCCGCACCCCGGCCGCGCGCGAACCGGGCGTGGCCGCCGTGCTCGCCGAGGGGATGCGGTGGCTGGAGCGGCCCTGGCCGGCCGTCGCCGAGGAGGCCGGGCTGGAACCCGTGCTCGGGCAGGGCGACGGGAACCTCGCCAACTTCCTGTGGGACGGGGAGGAGGTGCGCGTCGTGGACTTCGAGGAGTCCGGCCGCAGCGACCGGGCCTTCGAACTCGCCGAGATCACCGAACACGTCGGCTCCTGGGTGGACCCGGGCACGGTCTTCGACGCCGAGGAGTTCCTCGGGCTCGTGCCGCTGGACGCGGGCGAGCGGATCAGGCTCCTGGAGTGCAGGCGGCTCATCGCGCTCGTGTGGCTGCTCCTGCTCACGCGTGACGACCCGGCGCGCCCGCGCAATCCGCGCGGCACGGCGGGGGCGCAGGCGGCACGGCTCGCCGCGCTGCTCGGGCAGGAGGGCTGACGGCCGCCCGTACGGGCGGAGGGCTGACGGCCGCCCGTGCGAGCCCGTGGGGCGGATCACGCGCCTCCCCGCGTCCCCACCTCTGGACGACATACCGACTAGTCGGCATGATGATCGCAGGCAGTGACACGAGTGGCGGTGAAGCCAGTGAAGGAGTCGAGCATGAGTGAGGACCCCCCGCCGGGCCTGGACCCCGGGCAGCTGCGCGCGTACCTGGACAGGGAGCGGCCGGGACTCGTGGCGGGGCCGCTGCGGGCGCGGCTCATCGAGGGCGGCAGGTCCAACCTGACGTACGCGGTGACCGACGGGGCGCGGCGCTGGGTCGTGCGCCGCCCGCCGCTCGGTCACGTGCTCGCGACGGCGCACGACATGCGCCGCGAGTACCGCGTCATGACGGCGCTCGCCGGTACGCCCGTGCCCGTGCCCCCGACCGTGCTGCTGTGCGAGGGCGAGGCGGCGGACGCGGTGCTCGGGGCGCCGTTCTACGTCATGGACTTCGTCGATGGCACCCCGTACCGCACCGCCGGCCAGCTCGCCGGGCTCGGCCCCGAGCGCACCCGCGCCACCGTGCTCTCGCTCGTGGACACGCTCGTGGACCTGCACGCGGTGGAGCCGGAGGCGGCGGGGCTCGGGGACTTCGGGCACCCGGACGGTTTCCTGGAGCGGCAGCTGCGCCGCTGGGCCAAGCAGCTCGACGCCTCGCGCAGTCGCGAGCTGCCGGGCGTCGACCCCCTCAGGGAGGCCCTGGCGGCGCGCCTGCCCCGCTCCCCCGCGCCGACGGTCGTGCACGGCGACTACCGGCTCGACAACGTCCTCGTGGACGCGGACGACCGCATCACCGCCGTACTCGACTGGGAGATGTCCACACTCGGCGATCCGCTCACCGATCTCGGCCTCCTCGCGATGTACAGCACGCCCCTTGAGCTGCCGGGCTCGCCCGTCTCGACGAGCGCGTCCGCGCCCGGGCACCCGCTGCCGGGCGAGCTGATCGAGCGGTACGCGGCGCGCTCGGGCCGGGACGTCTCGGCGCTGTCCTGGTACACGGCCTTCGCGTGGTTCAAGCTCGCCGTGATCCTGGAGGGCATCCACTACCGCTACACGCGGGGGCAGACGGTCGGCGCGGGCTTCGACCGCATCGGCGCACTCGTCCCCGTGTTCCTGCACCACGGCCTCACGACCCTCAAGGAGGGCTGATCGATGGACTTCGCCTTCGACGCGCGTACCGAGGAACTGCGGGCGGACCTGCTCGCCTTCATGGACGCGCACGTCTATCCGGCCGAGAGGACCGACGCGGAGCAGCGCGCCGCGCTCGACTCGCCGTGGCACTCGACGGACGTCCTCAGGGAGCTGAAGGCCGAGGCGCGGCGCCGGGGGCTGTGGAACCTGTTCCTGCCCGACAGCACGTACGGGGCCGGGCTGACGAACCTCCAGTACGCCCCGCTCGCCGAGATCACCGGGCGCAGCCCGCACCTCGCGCCCCTCGCGACGAACTGTGCCGCGCCCGACACGGGGAACATGGAGGTGCTGCACCAGTTCGGCACGGAGGAGCAGAAGAAGCGGTGGCTGGAGCCGCTGCTCGCGGGCGAGATCCGCTCGGCCTTCGCGATGACCGAGCCGGACGTGGCCTCCTCGGACGCGACGAACATCGAGACGCGCATCGAGCGGGACGGCGACGCGTACGTCATCACCGGGCGCAAGTGGTACATCTCCGGGGCGATGAACCCCGATTGCGCGCTCTTCATCGTGATGGGCAAGACGGACCCGGACGGGCCGGACATCCGCCGTCAGCAGTCGATGATCCTCGTACCGCGTGACACGCCCGGGGTCGACGTGCGGCGCGCGATGCGGGTGTACGGCTTCGAGGACCACGCGCACGGCGGGCATGCCGAGGTCGTCTTCGACCACGTGCGGGTCCCGGCCGAGAACCTGGTGGGCGAGGAGGGCGGCGGCTTCGCGATCGCGCAGGCGCGGCTCGGGCCCGGGCGCATCCACCACTGCATGCGCCTCATCGGGATGGCCGAGCGGGCGATCGACCTCATGTGCGAGCGGGCGGTGGCACGGACGGCCTTCGGGAAGCCGCTCGCGGCGCAGGGCGTCGTGCGCGAGTGGATCGCGGACGCACGCGTCGCCGTGGAGCAGCTGCGGCTCCTGGTCCTGAAGACGGCGTGGCTCATGGACACGGTGGGCAACAAGGGGGCGCACACCGAGATCCAGGCCATCAAGATCGCGACACCGCGCACGGTGGTCGAGATCCTCGACAAGGCGGTGCAGTTGCACGGGGCGGGCGGGGTGAGCCAGGACTACCCGCTCGCGGAGCTGTGGGCCGCCGCGCGCACGCTGCGGCTCGCGGACGGGCCGGACGAGGTGCACCAGCGCTCGCTCGCGCGGCGGGAGCTGAAGAGGTTCGTGTGACAGGCCGAGGGGCCCGCCGGTGGTGGGCCCCTCGGCCCGCCCGGTGGTGGGCCCCTCGGCCCGCCCGGTGGTGGGCCCCTCGGCCCGCCCGGTGGTGGGCCCCTCGTTCCGTGTCAGGGCCGCAGCGCTCGCAGCAGCAGGTCCGCCAGGTGGTCGGCGACCTCCTGCGGGCCCATCGGGCCGCCCGGCTTGTACCACGTGGCGAGGTGGTGGACCGAGCCGAAGTGGTAGTCCACGACCAGGTCGGCGGGGGTCGCCGTGGAGAAGACGCCCTCCCGCTGGCCCGCCTCGATGAGGGCGCGGAAGCGCTCGTGGTAGCGGCGGCGCTCGGCGCGCACTTCCTTGTTCTTGCCGGGGCTCAGGTGGT
Source organism: Streptomyces sp. P6-2-1 (assembly GCF_050613165.1). Taxonomy (NCBI): domain Bacteria; kingdom Bacillati; phylum Actinomycetota; class Actinomycetes; order Kitasatosporales; family Streptomycetaceae; genus Streptomyces; species Streptomyces sp. P6-2-1. Next base: position 996,970 of record NZ_CP192513.1, read on the forward strand.
GCATCGAGCGGAAGAAGATCGCGGCGTCGTCCAGGTTCTCGATCGTCGTCACCACGACGTCGGCCGCCGCCGCGCGCAGCCGCTCGGCGACAGGCCCCGGGCCGTTGACGTACGTGTCGAGGCGCTGCTGCTGGAGGCGCAGCACGCGCGCGTAGACCTCCTGGAGGAGGTCCTCCTTGGAGCCGAAGTAGTGGTAGAGCGCGCCCTTGGTGACCCCCGCGGCCTCCACGATCTCCTGCACCGAGGTGCGGTCGTACCCCTGCTCGGCGAAGAGCCGCGTCGCGGCGGCGAGCAGCCGCTGGGGCACGGGGGTGGTGTCCCCCTCCGTCGTCCTGGCCACTGCTGCCGCCGCCTCTCCCGGTTCGTGCGTACGTGTTCTCGCGGGAACGCAGCTCCCGTTCTAGCGGGAACGCAGCTCCCGCCGCAGAATCTTCCCACTCGTGGTCTTCGGCAGTTCCGGCAGGATCTCGACCTCGCGCGGGTACTTGTACGCGGCGAGGCGCTCGCGGCAGTACGCGATGAGCGTGCCGGGGTCGGCGGGGCTGTCGGGGCGCAGGCTCACGTACGCCTTGACGGACTCGCCCCGGTAGGAGTCGGGGACGCCGACGACGGCGGCCTCGCGCACGGCGGGGTGGCCGTAGAGGACGTCCTCGACCTCACGGGGCCAGACCTTGAAGCCCGAGGCGTTGATCATGTCCTTCTTGCGGTCGACGACGTAGAGCCAGCCGTCCGCGTCCATGATGCCGATGTCCCCGGTCCGCAGTTCGCCGCCGGGGAAGGTCTCGGCGGTGGCCTCGGGGCGCTGCCAGTAGCCGGGGACGACCTGCGGTCCGCTCACGACGATCTCACCGCTCTCGCCGAGCGGGACCTCACGGCCCTCGTCGTCGAGGACGCGCACGACGGTGTCGGGGCCCGGGACGCCGACCGCGAGCGTGCCGGACGCCTCGTCCACGGGCGCACGGCGGCCGGGGGGTACGGAGGCGCAGGGCGCGGTGCACTCGGTGAGCCCGTAGCCGTTGTGGATGTACGGGCCGAAGCGCTCCGCGAAGCCGTCGACGAGCGCGGGCGGGAGCGGCGCGCCGCCCGAGGCGATGTACGTGAAGGAGGAGAAGTGGTCGCGGCTCGCCTCGGGGCGGGCGGCGAGCGCCATGAAGGCGGTCGCGGGACCGACGGTGTAGGCGGGGCGGTGCTCGGCGAAGGCATCGAGCACGGTGCCGGGCTCGAAGCGGTAGGTGAGGATCAGCGTGCCCGCGTTGAAGAGGCACGCGGCGAGTTCGCAGACCATGCCCGTGATGTGGAAGAGCGGGGCGAGCGCGAAGTAGCCGGCACCTTCGGGAATGCCGGACCCCGTGCGCTGGCGCTCGGCGTTGTAGGCGATGTTCGCGTGGGTGTTGGTGGCGCCCTTGGGGGTGCCGCTCGTGCCGGAGGTGTAGCTGATGAGGGCGGTGTCGGAGCCGCCGGGGAGGTCGATGGCGGGGGCCGCGTGCCCGGCGCGGGCGACCGTCTCCAGGTCGTCGGTGTCCGCGGGGCGCGGCAGCGGCTCCCAGGTGAGGACGCGGGTGTCCTCGCGGGTCTGGAAGCCGTGCTCGTCGGCGGTGAGCGCGCAGCGCACGGAGGTGCCTTCGGCGGCTTCGCGCAGGTACTTCTCCCAGGCGCGGTCGGAGCAGACGAGAGCGCTCACGCCCGCGTCGCCGAAGACGTGCCGTACCTCGCCCGTCGTGTACATCGGGTTGACGGGCACGACGACGGCGCCCGCGCGCCAGGCGCCGAGGAGCGCGAGCACGAAGTGCGGGGTGTTCTGGAGCATGAGCGCGACGCGGTCGCCGGGGCGGATGCCGCGCGCGGCGAGGTGGCCGGCGACGGAGGCGGAGAGCGCTGCGGTCTCGGCGTAGCTCAGGCGCCCGTCGAAGTAGGCGAGCGCGGTGCGCTCCGGGTGCGCGGCGGCGACGGCGAGGAAGGCGTGGACGGCCGAGCGCGGCGGCGTGACGGGCTGCCGCTGGGCCTCGTCGAGGAGGCCCAGCCAGGGCTTGGCCGTGTAGGGGGATGCGGTCACTTCTGGGCCTCCCACTTCTGCTGGAGGTGGTTCATGGACGTCAGCCAGGCGTCGGGGTCCGTGGCGCGGGCGCGGGAGTAGGCGGCGGTGCCCGGGTGCGGGAGGACGAGGAAGCGGTCCTCGGCCATCGCGGCGAAGAGCGCGTCGGCGACGGCTGCGGGCTCGACCGCGGTGGGGCGCAGGACGAGGTCGCCGGCGCTGCCCGCCGCTTCGAGCATCTCCGTACGCACGCCTTCGGGGCACACGGCGTGCACGCGCAGGCCGCGGTGGCGGTACGTGACGGAGAGCCATTCGGCGAAGGCGAGCGCTCCGTGCTTCGTGACGCTGTAGGGGGCCGAGCCGATCATGGTGAGGAGGCCGGCGGCCGACACGGTCGAGACGAAGCGGCCGGTGCCGCGTGCCAGCCAGTCGGGGAGCAGCGTCTCCGCCGCGCGGACGTGGGCCATGACGTTGAGGTCCCAGGCGCGGGCCCACGCCTGTGCGGGGGCCGCCTCGGTGCCCGGGTCGCCGACGCCCGCGTTGGCGCAGTAGACGTCGACGCGCCCGCCGAGCGCTTCGCGGGCCTTCGCGGCGACGGTCCCGGCGTCACCGGGGACCGCGAGCCCGCCGATCTCCTCGGCGACGGCCGCCGCGCGCCCGGGGTCGCGGTCGTTGACGGCGACGCGCGCGCCCTCGGCGGCGAAGCGGCGGGCGAGCGCCGCGCCGATCCCGGCTCCCGCGCCGGTCACGACGACGGCGGCGTCCTTCAGGGATTCCACGAGGGGGGCTCCTTCGACTCGACGCTGAGACGCGGACCGGTGACGCGCGCTGCCCGTCGCGGCCCTCCCGGGCAGACTAACCAGTCGGTATGTCGTGGGGGAAGGGGTGTGGCAGGAGCGCGGGGAGCATGGTCATGCGGGGGCGCAGGGGTTAGCGTGCGCAGCACACGCGTACCCGGCGATCTTGGAAGGCATGGCATGAACCTGTCCAGAAGAGGGCTGTTGGCGGCGGGCGGGCTCGCGGGCGCGGGCGCGCTGGCCCCGGCGCTGGGCTCCCCCGCCGCCGCGGCGGCGCCGCGCGGCACCCGTACCGGTTTCGAGGTCCTGGCGGAGGACGGCTACCGGCTGCTCGCGGGCAGAACGGTCGGTCTCGTCACCAATCCGACGGGCGTGACGAGGGACCTGCGCCACCTCGTGGACGTCCTGCACGCCGAGCCGCGCGTCCGGCTGACGGCGGTCTTCGGGCCCGAGCACGGCTTCCGCGGTACGGCGCAGGCGGGCGGTTCGGAGGGGAAGAGCACCGACCCGGCGACGGGGCTGCCCGTCTATGACACGTACCTCAAGAGCGGGCAGGACCTCGCGGACGTGTTCACGGCCTCGGGTGTGGACACGGTGGTGTTCGACATCCAGGACGCGGGGGCGCGCTTCTACACGTACATCTGGACCTTGTACGACTGCATGGAGGCGGCGGCGCTCGCGGGGAAGCGGTTCGTCGTGCTCGACCGGCCGAATCCGCTGGGCGGCAGGGAGGCGTACGGGCCCGTGCTGCACAAGGAGTTCGCGAGCTTCGTGGGGCGCGAGCCGATCGCGCAGCAGCACGGGATGACGGTCGCGGAGCTGGCGGGGCTCTTCAACGGGGAGTTCCTCGCGAAGCCGGTCCGTCTGGAGACGGTGCGGATGCGGGGCTGGCGCCGTACGGACTTCTACGAGGCGAGCGGGCTCCCGTGGGTGCCGCCGAGCCCGAACATGCCGACGCCCGACACGGCGCTCGTCTACCCGGGCACGTGCCTCTTCGAGGGCACGACGCTCTCCGAGGGGCGTGGCACGACACGGCCCTTCGAACTCCTCGGCGCGAAGGGCATCGACGCGCGCTGGGCGGCGGAGGCGAACGCCCTGGGGCTGCCGGGGGTGCGCTTTCGCGAGGCGTACTTCGCGCCCTCGTTCTCGAAGTTCACGGGCGAGACGATCGGCGGGGTGCAGGCGCACGTCACGGACCGCGAGGTCTTCGACCCGGTACGGACGGGGATCGGGCTGCTCGTGACGGCGAAGAAGGTGTGGCCGGACTTCGCGTGGCGCGAGGACCTGGCGATCGACCGGCTGAGCGGTTCGGCGACGGTACGCGAGATGGTCGACGCGGGCGCCTCCACGGAGGCGATCACGGCGGCGTGGCAGACGGAACTCGAGCGCTTCCGGCGGACGCGGCGGAAGTACCTGCTGTACAGGTGAACACCCCTGTCCCGTCGGGCCCTTGGACGGGACACGGCCGGGGCTGAGTACGGGGCCGGGGCGGCGGTACGGGGTCGGGGCGGCGGTACGGGGCCGGGGCGGCGCCCGCGCGGGTCGTCGCCCCTTCCCCGTACCTCAGCCGTTCCTCAGCGGTGGCGCGGGAACTCCACGACCTGCTGGTAGGTGGGCCGGTTCTGCCACGGGAAGGGCTGGTGCGTGATGCCGCCGAGCGCGCGGTGGATGATCGCGTCGGAGCACCACTGGTCGCCCGCCGCGCAGGAGTCGTCCCCGGGGTAGACCTGGTCGGCCGGAACGGCCGCCGCCTGCGCGAGCGTCGTGAGGAGCGTCGTGCGGCAGGCGCTCAGGTCGCCCGCGCCGCAGTACTCCGCGCCGAGCGGGCCCTCGACCTCCTCGCCGAGCACGGCGCGCAGGTCCTTGGAGACGTAGCCCCACCAGCCGTACTGGAAGGACGAGCCCGCGTGCGCCCCGGTCGGGCCGTGTGCGGCCGAGGGGGACTCGTCGACGGTGAGGAGCGAGGTGAGCGAGGCGTAGAGCCCGTCACCGAGCCCCGGCGCGAACTCGGCCTCGACGAGGCGCGGCCACCACGCGTCCATGATCCGCACCGCCTCGCCGTGCCCGTACGCCTTCGACCCCTTCGACGTCTCCTTGCGCTGTGCCCCGTCGTCGAGCCAGGACTCCAGCTGCTGGACGGCGGCCGCCTGTTCCGGGTCGGTGACCGGCCGGCTGCGGATCACCTTGAGGAGGGTCGGCAGGACGTCCTCGCCGCGCAGGTCGGTGACGGCCGCCTCGGCCATCGCACGGGTGAGCGAGGCGCGCGTGACGCCGCCCGCGACGGTGAGGGCCTTGACGCGGTCGTCGAGCAGGTCGGCGCGGTGCACGGAGCCGAGGCTCGGGTTGGCCGCCGTGTAGCCCTTGGCCTGCTTGTTGTTCCAGGAGACGTAGTAGTCCTGGTTGACCGACTGCGGGTGCTGGTCCGGCGGGGTGAGCGCCGAGGTGTTGTCGGTGGGGTCGAAGTCCTTCCACTCGTAAGCCGGTTCGGCCTTCACGGGGAAGGTGCCGTCGACGTCCGCGGCGCGCACGGGGTTGGAGCCGGAGTTGTAGTACGCGATGTCCCGCGAGTCGGCGTAGAACCAGTTGAAGGCGTAGGCGATGTGGCTCGCCGCGTCCTGGAAGCTCTTGGCGTCCTTGACGTAGCCGGGGTCGTTGAGCATCTGGAAGCCGACGATGGAATCGGCCTCGTGACGGTACGTGGAGCGCAGCGAGGTGTACGCGACGGGCTTGCCGCCGACCGTGGCGCGGTGGGTCACGATGCCGTACTTGGTGCGGAAGACCTGCATCCGGTAGGAGCCCTTGGCCGTGGAATCCGCGAGGGTCGGGTTCCAGGAGTTGACGCGCTCCAGCTTCTCCATCGGCGTGCAGGTGCCGTGGTAGCGGTAGCCGGTGGAGTCCTTGGTGGCCGCCGAGCCGTCCGTGTCGCACAGCTCGACCGCGTACGTATCGGTGATGTCCTGCCCGGCGCTCGTCGCCGACCACGAGTAGTCCTGGCCGCGCCCGAGCTGGACGTACATGCCGACACCCGCGAAGGAGACGCCGCGCGCGCTGATCCCGGGGCCCTGGAGTTCCTGCTGCATGAGCAGCTGCGGGGCGAAGTAGCCGGTCTGCGGCCCGAAGACGGCGACCGGGTGGCCGCTCGCCGTGTGCTCGCCGGAGACGAGGAGGGCGTTGGACATGCCCTTCTTGCTCGCGTCCCCGGAGAAGAGGTCGCCCGGCAGGACGCCGTCGTCGAAGACGCCCTGCAAGGGCTTGAGGCTCTTGGGCGCCTTCACCGGGTCCTTCGCCGGTTTCGCCTGCGCCGCGCTGCCCGTGCGGTCGAAGAGGAGGGGTTCCTTCGTGACGGAGCCCGCGTCCGGCAGCGCGAGCCCGGCCGCGTGCGCGGGCTTCTCGGCGTACGGGAAGGCGGTGCCGTCGTGGATCGTGGAGACGGTCTCGGGGTCGTCGCGCTGGCGGAAGGACTCCCAGACCTCGGTGCCCTTCTCGACCCCGTACTTCTGCTGCGCCGCGAGCAGCGAGAGCGCCTGGTCGACCTCGCCGCCGCCGCCGTTGCCGAAGAGGCCGCCGACGACGGAGGCGAGCGCGATCATGTCGGTGACCTTGAACGGCTCGATGTCTCCGGCGTTCGTGATCGGGTCGATCTTGCCCGTGAGGTCGTACTCGCCGGGGAAGTAGCGGCCCTTCTTGGACTTCTCGCGGTAGGCGTTGAGGCCGTCGATGTACGCCTGCGCGTCGTTCATGGCCTGCTCGCCGCGCGCGCCGTTGTGCGCGCGGATGTAGTCGACCTGCCGCTGGAGGTCCTCCTCGGTGTACGGGGCCTGCGGCCAGAACTCCTGCTCCAGGCCCTGGTTGGCGAGCGCGCCGCCCGCGAAGGAGGTCAGCTCGCCGCGGCCTATGTGGCGGAAGAGGTCGATGAGCCACATGCGGTCCTGGCCGGCCGCGTACCCGGCGCCGAACTCGGTTCCGTAGCGCGTCGTGCCCTTGATGTGCGGGATGCCGTACTTCTTGTCACGCGTGATCGTGACGTCCTCGCGCGGTGAGGTCACGGACTCGGTGTCCGCCGCGCTCACCCCGAAGGAGGAGTCGTCGAAGAAACTTCCGAGCTGTGCGTCCGTGAGGGAGGGGTACCCGGACGAGAGGGAGTCATAGGCGGCGAGCTGATCCTCCGCGTGCTTCGGCTGGGTGCCGAAGACCTTGTGGGCGAGGATCTCGGCGAGTGTCGCGTTGCCGTTGGCTCCCGGCGGCAGGATGTCCGCGCACTGCTGGTCGCAGTAGTCGTCCGGGTCACCGGCGGCGACGGCGGTCCCGGCCGCGAGCGGGCTCAGCAGGCCCGCGGTGAGGACGAGCACGGCGGCGGCGACGAAGGTGGTGGTTCTTCGCGTGGTACGGGTGACGCGTGACGAGGCGGCGGCACGGACCGAGGTGGTACGGGCTGAGGCGGTACGGACCGAGGCGGCACGGACCGAGATGGTACGGGCTGAGGCGGTACGGGCGTTGTGCGCTGGACCGCGGCCGACGAGACGGCCGTGGTGGGGGGTGCGGCTCCGCATCCTGGCTCCAATCGCTCCCGACGAGGGTGAAGCTCCCGATAAGGGTGAGCGGGAGGTTACCGCCGGTACGGACCGTGGGGGGATGGGTCGGTGGGCCTGTTCGCACGATCGTCGCAAAGCCGCCGCTTCTTCGAGGGAGCCGATCGGGGGGCTGCCTCGTCGGAACGACGGCACCCCGAGAGCGGTGCCGGTACGGATGACGGAGGTGCAGGGCTGATGGCCGGATTCCGGAGTCTCGCGAGACAGGCCCGCGATCCGCGGGCGGATTTGGCGCTGCGGCGCTGGAGTCTGCGCAAGTGCCTGGAGATCTTCGCCCCTTACGGGCACCGGGCCACGTGGGACCACTTGTGCGCGCACTGGGGCTTCGGCCCCGAGGACCGCTCCCCCGACCCCGCGAGGCTGCGCGGCGCGGTGGACGAGCTGGAGCGGGCGCGTGAGGTGTGGCTCGCCCACGAGCGGGCCTTCGCCACCCGGCGGCGGGCCGAGAAGCGGGCGGGGCTTCGCCGCCCCGGCGCTGTGGACGACTGGCACCGGCGCACCTGGGGCGGCTTCGGTATCGCCTGGTGCGCCGACCCGGGGACGCACCCGGACGCGCCGCTGCCCGAGGTGCTCGGACGGCTCATCGCGGCCCTGGAGCGGGAGCCGGGCGAGCACTGCCCGGTGTGCGGGAGCGGGGCGCTGGTGTGGCGCGAGGATCTCGGGCCGCTCTGCACGGGCTGCGGCATCACGGTCCCGCTCCCGGCGCTGAGCGCGGCGGCGGTGCGGCGGGCGCGGGGGGAAGGGCGGACGCTGGTGGGGGTGTGAGGTACGGCTGGAGGAACACGCAGAACGGGTGGCCGACCGGATCGATGAGCACGCGTACGTCGTCCTCCGGCTGATACGCGGCGAGGCGGGCGCCGCAGGAGAGCGCGTGGGCCTCGGCGGCCGCCAAGTCCTCGACCTGGAAGTCGAGATGGAGCTGCATCTGCTGAGCACCCGGCTCGGCGGGCCACACCGGCGCGGTGTACGAGGGCTCGGCCTGGAAGGAGATGCCCGTACCGCCGCCGTCCGGCACGATTTTCGCCCATCCCTCCTCCTGCTGCGCGAGCGGCCACCCGAGCAGCCGCTGGTAGAACCCGGCGAGCGCCTGCGGGTCGGGCGCGTCCAGCACGACGCCGCTGAGGGACAGCGCGGGGCGCGGGGGCCGGGCGGGCGGGGTGCCTGGGGTCATGGGGGCTCCTGGGGCGGGAGGGCGGAGGCGCGGGGAGGCCCGCGGGGGGCTTCGCCGAGGCGCCCCACTCTGCCCCCGCCGCCCTGCCGCCGCCAGGGCACACGCCGGAGGCCGCTCAGGCGCGGTCGTGGAGCGTGACGCGGTAGCCGTCGGGGGCGGCGCGGGTGAAGGTGCGGCCGCAGGGGCCATCGACCGGCGCCGGGATCGGTGCCGGGGACGAGGTCGCGGAGCGCGAAGACGCTCGGCTTCGTCGCGAAGACGACGGCGTGCGGGGGTCCTGAGGGCGCGCGGACGAGGCCGAGGTAGCGCTCGTGGAACGCCTGCGACGCGGCGAGGTCACCGACCTGGAGGGAGGCGGGTGGCGGGGCGGCGGGGGCGAGGCGGGCGACGAGGGGAGCCCGGCGCGCGGCGTGGACGCCTTAGACCGCACACCCCGCACACCCCGCACACCCCGCACACCCCGCACGCCCCGCCCGCGCCCCGCACGCCCCGCCCGCGCCCCGTGTGCGTCGCGCCGTCTCACGCGCGCCGCCGCCGGATCACTCCTTGCCCCGCCGCCCCGGAAGCAGCTGGGAGCCCGTGATGCGCTCGCCGTAGACGTCGTCCGGGTTGGAGAGGACGCAGGTCTCCAGGGACAGGCAGCCGCAACCGATGCAGCCGCTGAGGTGATCGCGCAGGAGCTGGAGGCGGCGGATGCGGTCGTCGAGTTCGGTGCGCCAGTGCTCCGAGAGGCGGGCCCAGTCCTCCGCGGTGGGGGTGCGCTCCTCGGGGAGGTCGGCAAGGGCCTCGCGGATCGTGGCGAGCGGGATGCCGACACGCTGCGCGGCGCGGACGAAGGCGACCCGGCGGAGGATGTCGCGCGCGTAGCGGCGCTGGTTCCCCGAGGTACGACGGCTCGTGATGAGCCCCTTGGCCTCGTAGAAGTGGAGCGCCGACACGGCGGCCCCGCTGCGCGCGGAGAGCTGTCCGACGGTGAGTTCCTGCACGGTTTCCGGGATCTGCGGCACCCGGGCAAGGGTACGGGAGGCCGCGCGGCCACCGCCGTTGACAGCGAAGCCCGTACGCATAATGCTGAGCAAGCGCTTAGACATATTTCCTGGAAGGCCGGAAGGTGGCAGTCATGGCGGAGCCGAGGGTTTTCTCCTCGCTTGAGGAGCTGAAGGGCGCGGTCGGGGAGCAGCTCGGGTACACCGACTGGGTCGAGATCGACCAGCGGCGCATCGACCTGTTCGCCGAGGCGACCGGGGACCACCAGTGGATTCACGTGGACCCGGAGCGCGCGGCGAAGGACTCGCCCTTCGGCACGACGATCGCGCACGGGTACCTGACGCTCTCGCTGCTCCCGCTCTTCGCGCCCCAGCTCATGGACCTCGCGGGAGTCAGGATGGGCGTGAACTACGGCACCAACAAGGTCCGCTTCCCCTCCCCCGTCCCCGTCGGCTCGCGGCTGCGGGCGACCGGCACGGTGACGGACGTGCGCGAGGTGACGGGCGGCGCCCAGGTGACCGTCGCCTTCACCGTGGAGCGCGAGGGCGGCGAGAAGCCGGTGTGCGTCGCCGAGTCGGTGAGCCGCTTCTACCTCTGAGCGGACCCCGAGGGCGCCGCCCCGACCATCCGCAGCACGAGGTCCGCGTACAGGTCCCCGATCTGCTCCGGGGTGCGGCGCCCCGCCGCGTTGAACCAGCGGGCCACGTCGATGCAGAGCGAGAGCACGGCGAGCGTGGTGCCGGGGACGTCGGGCACGTCGAAGGAGCCGCTGCGCACGCCGTCCTCGATGATGCCGCGTACGACCGCCTCGGTGCGGCGGCGCAGCGCGACGATCTCGGTGCGGTGCGCGGGGTCGAGCGCGTCGAGTTCGTACTGGACGATGCGGGCCGTCGTGTGGTGCGCCGCGTGCCAGCGCACGAAGGCGCGGACGGCCTCGGCGAGGCGCGAGTCCGCGCCGCCCGGCGCGTCGGCCGCCTCGCTGAGGACGGCGAGCGACTTGTCGTGCCCCACCCGGCTGATGCGATGGAGCAGCTCCTCCTTGGTGCGGTAGTGGATGTAGAGCGCCGCGGGGCTCATGCCCGCGCGCCCGGCGATGTCGCGGGTCGTGGTCGCGTGGAAGCCGCGCTCGGCGAACGCCTCGACGGCGGCGACGAGCAGCCGCCGGGCCGCGTCGGGCGTCACGTCGGACCAGGGCGCGTCCTCCGCCTCGTCGACCGCGGACTCGTCCTCGGGCCGCCGCGCCGCGCTCATCGCCCACCTCTTCCCGTACGGAACCGCTTCACGGAGACACACCCTAACCCCAAAACTGAGCGGGCGCTTAGGGAGCGCCTTCCGTGCGGGCTCCGGTGCGGGCTCCTCAGTTGAAGGGGTCGTTGGCCGCGAGGAGCTTGTCGACGCGGGCCTGGTCGACGCGGTTGATGAGCTGGCCCGCCTCCTGCCGGTCGCGGATGACCTTGGCGAGGGTGAAGGCGGAGGTGACGAGGAAGAGGACGGCGACGGCGAGGAAACCCCGTACCCACGCGTCCGCTTCGAGCCGGAGGATACCGAGCGCCGTGGCGACGAGCGCGACGGCGAAGGAGGCGATGGCCTGGCCGAAATAGGCCCCGGTGGGCCCGGCCTTGGCAGGTGTGTCGGTCATGGCACGAGCGTGCCGCGCGGATGTCCGGCCGGGCATCCGCGCGGCTACTCAGCGGCTACTCATTCGGGGCGCGTGAACGGCAGCAGGAGCCGGGAGGGGTGTGCCGCGTCGCGGTAGACCTTGTGGGTGACCGCGCGGCCCACCGGGAGGTGGAAGGCGTCGGGCGGGAGCAGCGCGTTGTGCGCGTCGGCGAGCGGTTCGTCGTTCGACAGCTCGGCGACCAGGCGGTGCCCCTGCCGCAGCACGGCGGCGAAGGGGTAGAGCCGCAGGACGTACTCCTCGATGACGCCCGGCTCGACAGGCACCGCGCGCGTGTGCGGGTGGTAGGGGTCGCCCTCGCTGCTGCGCTCCTCGTCCAGCTCTCTGTGGGACGCCTTGAGGTAGCCGGTCGTGAGCAACTGCCGTGCGCCGCCCGGGGCTTCGTCCCACAGCCGGAGGATGAAGTTGGTGTCGGGCTGGTCGATCTCGACGAAGAGGTGCGCGGCGCCCGTGCCGATCAGCTCGGCGGGCTCCTCGAAGGGCTCGGTGCGCCAGCTCAGCACCTCGACCTTGTCGGTGACGGTCAGCGGCGCCTGGTAGAAGCCGTCGGGCGCGGCGTGCTCGGCGCCCATGTACTCGGGCTCGGCGGAGAGCTTGTGGCGCGGGCGCAGGTAGAGCGGCTTGTGCGCGACCTGCTTCGGCGGCCACTGCTCCGCGGTGACGACCTCGCGAGAGCCCTCGACGAAGACGCTCACGGCGGGCTCGTCCATGACGCCGTTGTCGATGCCCTTGAGCCAGTACTCGTACCAGCGGAACATCTTGTCGTGCTCCTCGATCCAGGGGCGCGACTGCATGGGCGGGTACGCGCCGATGTCGAGCTTCTTCGGTCCCTTGAGGGTGTTGAACAGCTCGATGTGGCCGTCCACGGTCCAGCCGCGACCCTGGTCGATCTGGAGATGGACGGGGATGTCGATGTGCGCGGCGAGCGTGATCGGGTTGCGGTCCTCGTACCAGGGGCCGTCGAGCGGGTTCATGACGATGTCGAACCAGAACTCGCGGTTCTTCGGGTACGTGAGGACGTGGACGAGGTTCGGCCAGGCCGCCACGTCCGGGTCGTCGAGCCGCTCGTCGACGAGCTTCCTCAGCTCCTCGGGCCCGTACAGCTCCGCCATGCGGGACGTGACGTTCGTGTGCGCGATGCCGGAGTCGCCCCCGCGTCCCTCGCGCGCGGCGCGCGGCATGAACCACATGACGCCGCCGTGGTACGTCGTCTCGTAGAAGTCGAAGTGGCCGCCGCTGACGAAGATCGCCTTGAGGTGCGGAGGGCGCTCGGCGGCCGCGAGGACCTGCATCGAGCCGAAGTACGAGATGCCGATCATGCCGACGTTGCCGTCGCACCACGGCTGCGCCGCGACCCATTCGACGAGGTCGTACAGGTCCTGGCCCTGCGGGACGCCGCCGAAGTTGTAGTTGCCGATCATCTCGCCGCCGGAGTCCCCGGTGCCGCGCACGTCGCCGATGACGTGCACGTACCCCTCGCGGACGACGCGCGCGATGTCGCCGGCCTCGATGCAGCCGTCCCACATGGGGCTCGGGCGGCGCTGGGGCGGCGTGGTGAGGGCGAGGGCCTGGAGTTCCTTGCCGTAGGCGCTCATCGCGATGAGGGCGGGGCGCGGCGTGTCGGCCACGTCGCTGTAGGCGTCGACGGCGAGTTCGACACCGTCGCGCATCGGGACGCGGAGGTCCTTGCGGACGGCGACGGTCTGCTCCCCCGCCCGGATGGTGTGCTGCTGGTCGCTCATGCGTGCGTGCTTTCTGACTCGGGGGCTGCGGTGCGGTAGCCGTGCAGCGAGGTGAAGAACGGGGAGGGTTCGCGCGTCGGGTCGCCGGTGTAGCCGAGGCGCGCGGCGACGGAAGCGAAGGGCGAGTACGGGGACGGGGTCCGCGCGAGCCCTTCGGCGAGGCAGTCGTGGGCGGCGGCGCCGACCCGCCGCTCCGCCTCGATGCTCTGGCTCAGCGCCTCGCGCGCCTCATCGGCGTCGAGCGCGACGCCGTAGGGAGTGCCGTCGGCGCGGCGGTAGGGGTGCCCGAGGTAGAGGTGCCGGGGTCCTACCTCGTCGCGCAGGTACGTGAGACTGCGGCGGTACGCGACCGGGTCCGCGTACCCGGGGAAGCCGTTCGCCGCGCCGTGGACCTGGACCGCGTCCCCCGTGAAGACGTGGCCGCCTTCGAGCGCGTAGGCGACCGAACCGGGGGTGTGCCCGGGGATCGCGTGCACGGAGACGGTGACGTCGCCGCCGAGCGAGAGGGTCTCGCCGCCGCGTACGAGGACGTGCGGTTCCATCTCGCCGGAGATGACGGCCTCGGCCGCGGCGGCCACCTTGGCCTCGCCCTCGGGGTCGCCCAGGTAGCGGCCGCGCCCCGCGGCGTACTCCTGGACGTGGGCGCGCCGGGAGCGGAGCATCGGCGCGTCGGCCTCGTGGAGGACGACACGGGCCTTGCGTCCGGTCAGCTCCCACAGGGCGTGGGCGCCGCCGACGTGGTCGATGTGGCCGTGCGTCAGGAGAATCCAGCGCACGTCCTCGATACGCCGCCCGAGCTTCGCGAGCGCGGGCGCCATGCCCTCGGCGGGCGAGCCGGCGATCCCGGTGTCGACGACGGCGGGTTCGGGCGCGTCGATGAAGAAGCTGTAGAGGCCGAAGCGGCCCCAGGGGGAGACGAGGGGGTGGATCGGGACGGGGTGCGGGTGCGGCATGAGGGGGGCTCTCTTCTCGTACGCGTACGGGGCCGGGGCGCCGGGGCGGGCTCAGCGGCGCAGGAAGTTCCGCGTCTCCGTGAAGACGCCCTGGAACTCGGGGAGCCAGGAGAAGTGCTGCACGAAGCCGTGACCGGCGCCCGCGTACCTGCGCACCTTCGCCTCGACGCCCGCGTCCGCGAGCCTGCGCCCGTACGCCTCGCCCTCGTCGCGCAGCGGATCGCACTCCGCGGTGACGACGAGCGCGGGCGGGAGCCCGCTGAGGTCGGCGCGCTTGGCGGGCGAGACGCGGGGGTCGGCGGGGTCGGCGCCGCTGTCGACGTAGAAGGCGTTGAAGGGCTTGAGGCCCGCGGTCTCCAGTCCGTTGCCGACCGCGTTCTCGCGCAGCGAGGCGTACCGCTCCTCGTCGAAGTCGAGGTCGAGCGAGGGGTAGTAGAGGACCTGGTGGGTGATCAGGTCCCAGCCCTCGTCGTGCGCGCGGGCGGCGACGGCCGCGGCGAAGGTGCCGCCCGAGCTGTCGCCCGCGACGGCGAAGGTCCCGCCGTCCCAGCCGAGGCGCTCGCGCGCGGCGGCGGCCCGGCGCACGGCGGTCCAGCAGTCGTCGAGCCCGGCGGGGAAGGCGTGCTCCGGGGCGCGCCGGTAGCCGACCGAGACGACCTTGAGCCCGGTGGCCTCGGCGAGGGAGCGGGCGAGGTGGTCGTGGGTGTCGAGGCTGCCGAGGAAGAAGGCGCCGCCGTGGAAGTAGAGGAGCAGTCCGTGGCGCTCCGCCTCGTCGGGCGTGTAGATCCGGACGGGGACGCCGTCGGCGTACGTGTTCTCGACGGCGTGCAGCGGGAGGCGCTCGGCGAGCGGCGGGACGTGCGACTCCTCGTCGGCGCGGAGCGCGGCGGGGTCGACCGGCCCGGCGGGCGGGGCGGGCTGGGCGGCGAGGAACTTCGCGATCTCGGGGTGCAGGGGCACGGGGGTCACTCCTTCCCGGCGGCGGGGGCCGCGGGCGCGGCGACGTGGCCGGGGCTCCCGGGCTTCTGGCCGGGGAAGACGTCGTCGATCCCGGCCTCGGACCAGCCCGCGCGGGAGATGCGCTGGAGTTCGTCGGTGACGGGCTTGCGGGTGGCCTGGAAGGCGGCGAGTGCCTCGGGCAGCGTGTCGGCGGCGCGGAGGGCGTCGGCGAGCGCGCCCGCGTCCTCGATCGCGGAGTTGGCGCCCTGGCCCTGGTGGTGGAGCATCGAGTGGGCGGCGTCGCCGACGAGGACGACGGAGTCCGTGTGCCACGTGTCGACCGGGTCGATGTCGTAGACGGCGCGGATGTTGACGGTGTCCATGTCGAGGCCGCGTGTGAGGGCGACGAGGCGCTCGTCGAAGCCCTGGACCGTCGCGAGGAGGTCGTCCTTCGTGACCTCGGGCGCCCACGTGCCGTCCGGGCACAGCGCGGTGATGTCGAAGGAGACCTGGCCGCGGTGGCGCAGCGGCAGGAGGTAGATCTTGGTGCCGCGCCCGATGTACATGCGCAGGTTGTCGTCGGCGGCCATGCCCTCGGCGTCGTCGACGGAGATGACGGCGCGGTAGGCGTGCTCGCCGGAGAAGACCGGCTCCTTCTCGCTGAACAGGAGCTTGCGGACGACCGACTTGATGCCGTCGGCGCCGACGACGAGATCGGCCTCGGCGGTCGTGCCGTTGGCGAAGGCGAGGACCGCGTGGTCGCCCTTGTCCTCGATGCCCTCCAGCTTGTGGCCGAGCGTGACCATGCCCTCGGGCAGGACGCCGAGCAGGGCTTCGATGAAGTCGCCGCGGTGGATGAGGTGGGTGCGGGTCCGCTCGGCGTAGTCGTCCATGCCCGGCCACGACTCGCTCATGATCGGCGTGGCGTCGGCCGACAGGATCTCGAAGTAGTCGCTGGGCGAGCTGACGCGGGCGACGGCGTCGAAGATGCCCCACTCGCGGAAGCGGTTCATGGTGGCGGGCCGCAGGCCGATGCCCGCGCCGACTTCGCGAATCCGGCTCGCCTGCTCGTACACGTCGACGTGCGCGCCGAGCAGGCTGAGCGCCTTGGCGGCGGCCGCGCCGCCGTAACCGGCGCCGACGACGGCGATCTTGAGCTGCTTCAGGTCGGAGAGCTGCATGGTGGTTCTCTCTGGTACGGGGAAGGCGGGGGTACGGGAGGGGCGGGCCCGGTGAGCGGAGCACGGGGCCGGGAACGCGGGCGCGGGGTACGCGGGCGCGGGGCACGCGGGCGGGCGGAAGCGGGGCCGAGGGCGCCGCGTCCCCGCGCCGGGCCCCGCCGCGCTCGGCCCAGGCGGTCGGCGCGAGGCTCAGGCGGTCGGCGCGAGGCTCAGGCGGTCGGCGCGAGGCTCAGGAAGGACGCCGGGTTCTCGACGAAGATCGTCGTGATCGCCGCCTCGTCGAGACCGGCCGCGCGCAGGTCGGGGAGCAGCTCGTCGAAGAGGTAGTTGACGCTGTGGCCCTTGACGCCCGGCCAGCCGAGCGGGCTGCAATTGGCGTCGGCCGAGGCGAGCACCTGGTGGAGGCGGCCCTCGCCGATGAAGCGGAGGAAGTGGTCGAGCCGCTCCTGCCGGGGGCGGGCCCAGAACGGCGGGTCGGGCAGCTCGGTCTCGTACCCGAAGGTGTCGAAGCCGATGCGAGCGCCCTGTTCGGCGATCCAGACGTCCCTGGTCCTGTCGGCGTTGACGCCGTCGTCGACGTGTCCGAAGAGCACCCGGTCGAGGGGCAGTCCCTCCTCCTCGAAGATCGCGATGGCGTTCTCGGCGTCGATCGCGAGGTGCGTGAGAACGGGTGCGCCGGTGCGGAGGGCTGCGCGCGCGGCGGCGCGGTAGATGCGCTTGTCGAGGTCGGTCATGCGGCCGCCGCGGCTCACGCCGACCTTGATGACACCGGCGAGGCTCCCGGTGCCGCCGATGCCGACGGTGATCTCGTGGACGAACTGGCGCATGAGGTAGTCGACATCGGCGCGGGCGAAGTGCGGCAGCGCGGTGTCGCCGCCGACGAAGCCGGTGCAGGCGACGAGGTGGACGCCGGTCTTCGCGGAGAGCGATTTGTAGGAGTCGACGTCGCGGCCGTTGCAGATGCCGGTCGCGTCGACGAAGGTGCCGCCGCCGTTCTCGTGGAAGGCGCGCAGCTTCGGCACGGTCTCCTCGTACCGCTGCTCGGGGGCCTTCCACCACTTCGTGTCCAGCTCGGAGCCCGGCATGCCGTAGCCGATGTGCTCGTGGATGGCCACGAAGCCCAGTTCCTCAGCGGGGACCGGCCCCAGGACGGTGTTCACTCGCGACACAGAACTCACCTTTGAGTAAGGGGATTTGACGTTTCCAGGGGGCGACGCGACCGGCGCACGGCCGGGTTCAGCGCCCGGCGAGCAGCGCGCGCGGGTTGGCGACGAGCAGGCGCCGCACGTCGTCCTCGCTCGCCCCGCCTGCCGTGAGCAGCGGGACGAAGGCGGTGAGGACGCGGCTGTACGGGGTGTCGTTGCCTGGGTGACCCTTGGCGACGCCCGTCGCCCCGGCCGAGAGCAGGACCCGGTCACCGAGCCCGGCGGCAAACAACTCGCCGACCAGCGCGGCGCGTTCCTCCTCGCTCGCGAAGACGGCGTCCTCCGTGCCGATGTGGTCGATCGCCACGTACGCGCCCCGGCGGGCGACCTGCTCGGGCGCGCCGGACGCGAGGGCGTCGCGGCGGTCGAGTCCGGCGACGACGACACGGTCGGCGGGCAGGCCCTCGTCGAGGGCGACACCGAGGTCGTGCGCGGCGTCGGCCCCGTACCGCAGCGAGAGCGGGACGCCGGTCGCGAGGGCCGCGCGGGCGCCACCGCGGACCAGGCTCTCGTCGGTGGCGGTCATGCCGGTACGGGTCACGGCGACCGCGACGAGCCCGGCCGCGCCCCTGCGTTCGACGCGCGGCACGACCATGCCGTCTGTGACCTCCCGTGCGAAGAGGTCGGCGAACTTCTCGGCGGGCCAGGGGGTGGGCGGATCGGTCTGCGGGGTGAGGAAGTAGCCGCCGAGCAGTTCCTCGGGGCCCTGGCCCGTCGAGGCGACGAGGTGCACCCCGGTCGCGCGCGAGAGCGCCTCGTACAGGGGGAGGTCGCGGCCGTGGAACATGCCGGTCGCGTCGACGAGCGTGCCGCCGCCCGCGGCGCGGAACTCCTTGAGCTTCCCCGCGAGGGTCTCGAAGACCTCGGCGCGGTCGATGCGGACGTCGAAGGCGTGCTCGGCGCCCGGGACCACCGAGAGCAGCGCCTCATGGACCGCGACGACGCCCAGGTCCTCGGCGGGGACCGGGCCCAGGACGGTGTGCACGGTGGTGTTCTTGCCGCTCATGACTGCCTCACGTGTCCGGTGGAGGGTGCTCGGCGACGCTGCGCGGCACCCCGTGGCGGAGTCACCCTAGCCATTCGCTTTACATGACGTCAATGAATTGAACATCGAGAAAACACAATGGTCGAAGAGGATGCCGAACGGCTCCGGACGCCCCCCGGACGCCGCCCGGACGCCGTCCGCCGGAGCGCGTCACGCGGCCGTTCATGCACATCGCGCATGTCGCTCCATGCCAAGGATTCATTTGCCGGATGAGGCTCCGGACACTTCACTGAGCGGCCATGACCACCCCGCCACCGCCCCGGCCCCTGACCCCGCCCTCGTCCCCCGTGGACCTCTTCGCCGACGACGTCCTCCTCGACCCGTATCCCGTCTACGCGGAGCTGCGGGAGCTGGGCCCCGTCGTGCACCTGCCCGCGAACGGCGTCCACGTCCTGACCCGGTACGCGACAATCCGGGCCGCGCTCGCCGACTGGGAGTCGTACTCCTCGGCGTCGATCGGCTTCAACCCGCAGGTCAACGAGGCACTCGCGGGCACCTCGCTCGCCTCCGACCCGCCGGACCACACGCGCCTGCGCGCCACGCTCACCGAGAACCTGTCCCCGCGCGCCCTGCGCGGACTGAGGCCCGGGATCGAGGCGAAGGCGGACGCGCTCGTGGCCGCGCTCGTCGAGCGGGGCTCCTTCGAGGCGATCGACGCGCTCGCGCGGGCCTTCCCGCTGGAGGTCGTCGCCGACCTCATCGGCTTCACGGGCGAGGCGCGCGCGAACATGCTGCGCTGGGGGCAGGCGGCGATGCAGGTCATCGGCCCGCTCAACCCGCGCACGGCCGAGAGCTTCCCGGTCGCGGGCGAGCTGTACGAGTGGTGCGCGCGGGTGCGGGCCGAGGACCTCGCCGACGGCTCCGTCGGACGGGGCATCTTCGTGGCCGAGGCGCGCGGCG
The DNA here is from genome assembly GCF_050613165.1 of Streptomyces sp. P6-2-1. Taxonomy (NCBI): domain Bacteria; kingdom Bacillati; phylum Actinomycetota; class Actinomycetes; order Kitasatosporales; family Streptomycetaceae; genus Streptomyces; species Streptomyces sp. P6-2-1. Next base: position 1,016,189 of record NZ_CP192513.1, read on the forward strand.
CGATCCCCGCGGGCACGGCCGGGCAGATCATCCACCAGTACCTGGGCGCGGGCGTCGACACGACCGTCGCCGCGCTCGGCAACACCCTCGCGCTCCTCGGCTCCCACCCGGAGCAACTCGCCCTGCTCCGTGCCGATCCCGCCCTGATACCGGGCGCCTTCGCCGAGATCCTGCGCTACTGGGCCCCGGTCCACGCCTGGGGCCGCCGCGCGAGCCGCGACACCGTGCTCGACGGGTACCTCGTGCCCGGCGGCGCGCAGCTCGCGCTCCTGTTCGGCGCGGGCAACCGCGACCCGCGCCACTACCCGGACCCCGACGCCTTCCGCGTCGAGCGCGCGCCGCGCGACCACCTCTCCTTCGGGTACGGGCCGCACGGCTGCGCGGGCCAGGGCCTCGCGCGCCTGGAGGCGCACGCCCTGATCGGCGCCCTCGCGCGCCGCGTCGACCGCCTCGTCCTCGGCCCCGAGACCCGCGTCCCCGCGAACATCACCCGGAGCATCGACGCGCTCCCCGTCCTGGAGGTGGTCCCCGCATGAGGATCGTGCTCGACCGCGCCCGCTGCGAGGGCCACGGCCTGTGCGAGGAGGCCGCACCGGAGCTGATGCACCTCGACGACGAGGGCGAACTGGTCATCGATCAGGAGAAGTTGACGGAAGCGGAGGCGCCGGACGGACGTGCCGCCGCGCGTGTGTGCCCGGTCGCCGCCTTGAGGCTCGTATGACAGCGGCCCGCGGCCCGCTCCCCCGCCGCATCGTCGTCGCGGGCCACGGCATCGCCGGGCTCACCGCGGCCGGGGCGCTGCGCGAGGCCGGGTTCGACGGGGAACTGACGCTCGTCGGCGACGAGCCGCACGCCCCGTACAGTCGCCCCGCGCTCTCCAAGGCACTGCTCGGCGGCGCCGATCCGGGGGCGCACACGCTGCCCCCCGGCGAGCACGGGGCGCGGGAGCTGCGCGGCGTGCGGGTGACCGCGCTCGATCCGGTGCGGCGGCGCGTGGCGCTCGACGACGGCGCCTCGCTCCCGTACGACGCGCTCGTCCTCGCCACCGGGGCCCGCGCGCGCCGCCTCTCGCCGGGCGGCGGGGAGTGGACCCTGCGCGGGCTCGACGACGCGCTCGCGCTGCGGCGCGCGCTCGCCGCGCGGCCCTCGGTGCTCGTCGTCGGGGGCGGCGTGCTCGGCATGGAGATCGCCTCGGGCGCGCTCGCCGCCGGGTGCGCGGTCACGCTCGTCTCGTACGGGCCGCCGCTGCGGGCCAGGCTCGGCCCGCACCTCGCGGGGGTGCTCGTGCGTGCCGCCCGCGCGTGGGGGCTCCGCCTCGTCGAGACCGCCGCGCGGGCGCGCCTGGACGCCGGGCGGGTCCGCCTCGCTGACGGCACCGCGCACGCGGCGGACCTCGTGGTGAGCGCCGTCGGCGACGTACCCCACACGGAATGGCTCGCGGGTACGGGCCTGACGGCGGACGACGGCTCGGTGCCGGTCGACGCGCACGGGCTCGCCCGCCCGGGTATCGCCGCCGTGGGAGACCTCGCGGCGCTTCCCGCGCCCGGCGGCCACCGCCGCGTACCGCTGTGGAACAGCGCTGTCGACCAGGCGCGGACCGCCGCGCACGCCCTGCTCCACGGCCCCTCGGCGCCGCCGCTCGCGCGCCCGTACTTCTGGACCGAGCAGTTCGGCCGCGGTCTCAAGGTCGCGGGCCCGCTGCCGCCCGCGGGCGAAGCGGAGTACGTGGCGGGCGGGCCCGGAGGGGGGCCCGCGCTGCTGCGCTGGCCACGGAGCGGCACCGCGGCCGCGCTCGACCACCGTCTCGCCGTCCCCCGCCTGCGGCGGCTCGCCGCGGGCGGCGCGTAGGGTGCGGGGCCATGACAGCGGAGGAGGGCCCGGCGCGGGACGGAACGGTGGACGGGGTGCGGGGCGGCGACGCGCGCGTCTCCGGCCTCCCCCTCGACCGGCTCGCCTCCGCCGATCTCAATCTCCTCGTTCCTCTCCTCGCCCTCCTGGAGGAGGGCTCGGTGACGCGCGCCGCGCGGCGGGTGGGGCTCTCGCAGCCCGCGATGAGCCACGCCCTCGCGCGGATGCGGCGGCTCCTCGGGGACGACCTCCTCGTGCGGCAGGGGTCCGGGCTCACCCCCACCCCCCGCGCCCTGGCCCTCCTCGCCCCGTTGCGCACCGCGCTCGGGCAGACCGCGCGGCTCCTGGACCTGCCCGGCTTCGACCCGGCGCGCGACGCGCGCGTCCTCACCGTCGCGATGACGACGAGCACGGCCTTCGTCCTGGCGCCCGCGCTCATCGCGGTGCTCGCCGAGCGGGCCCCGCGCACGACACTGCGGGTGCGCACGCTCACCGTGCCCACCGAGGCGACGTTCACCGATCAGGGCGTCGACGCCGTGCTGATCTCGGAGGGGCACTTCTCGCCGCACCCGCGCGAGCGGCTGTACAAGGATCGCTGCGTCGTGGTCGCGGGGCCGGGCGCGCCGCCCGGGGCGAGCGCGCTCGACCTGCTGCGCACCTTGCCGCACGTCGTCGTGGACACGGAGCGCCGCGTCTTCCCGTACGGGCTCCTGGAGGAGCGCGAAATCCCCTACCGCGTGGGGCAGTTGGTCTCCGACTTTCTCCTCGTGCCGTTCCTCGTGGCGCGCGCGGGCGGCGTCGCGCTGCTGCGCCACAGGGTCGCGGTCGCGATGGACGGCCTGAGCCCGCTGCGCGTCGAGGAGTTCCCCTTCCCCGCCGGGGGCCTCGGCATCGACCTGGTCCTCAACCCGCGCCTGGCGGACGAGGACTTCAGGCAGTGGCTGCGGGGCGTGCTGCGCGAGGCGGCGGGACGGTTGTGAGGGCGGGACGGGGCGGGCGTTCGCGCGAGGGCGGCCCGGTGCCCGTACCGCCGCGCCTCTTACCCGTACCGCCGCGCCTCGAACCCGTACCGCCGCGCCTCGAACCCGTACCGCCGCGCCCCCGCGCCCGTACCGCCGCGCCCCGTACCGCCGCCGCTCAGGTCAGCAAGCGCACCCAGCTCGCGCTCAGTTCCTCCACCATCTGCTCCCGCGTGAGCTTCCACTCCTCGCGGTGGCCCTGCTGTGCCACGAAGTCGAGTTCGGCCATCGCGAGGACACCGCGGAAGCGGCGCTGGTGCGGGGCGAAGCGCCCGGCGCGGGTGAGGCCGTCCTCGATGTCGCTGATGGCCTCCTCCATCCAGCGCTCCACGACGTCGCCGAGTTCCGGGTCGACGACGGCCGCCTGGCGGCCCGCGCGGATGATCGGGCGGATCTCCGTCCAGCTGTCGGAGGTGTGCCGCACCCACGCGGCGATCGCCTCGGGGGTGCCCTCGGCGACGGTCGCGACGAGGCCGAGCGCCGTGGAGCCGTGGTCGGGCGAGACGACGCGCTGCAGGGCCTCGTTGAGCCGTTCGTCGATGAGCGCCTTCATGAGCGCGCTGCGCGAGGCGAAGTACGCGTAGAAGGTGACACGCGTCGTCCCCGCCGCCGTCGCGATGTCGTCCACGGTCGTGGCGGCGTACCCCTTCGTCTTGAACAGGTCGAGTCCCGCCTCCAGGAGGAGGCGGCGGGTCATGCGTTTCTGCGCCTCACGAAGGTTCGCCATACCCGAATCCTAAGCGTCCTGCCACGGCGGCGTACGCCTCGCATGACGATCTTACGTTGACGCAGCTCATTTTAGATCCTGCACAAATCATTGACGTCGAGTAAAGCCAATGTCATTGTCCACGGCATCACGCCCGACTGGAGACATGCGATGACGCTCGACAACGGGACGACGACGTCCCCCGGCCCCACCGCGGGGGCCGCCGTGCCGTCCGGCACCCCCGCCGGAGGCTCCGGCTACGCGGGAACTCTGGCCGCCGCCTGCGCGGCGGTGTTCGTGGCCCAGGTGGCCAACGCGCTGCCCGCCTCGCTCAACGGCCAGTTCCAGGAGGACCTGCACACCCACGGGTCCCAGCTGACGTGGATCACGGCCGCGTTCATGATGTCCGTGGTGTGCTTCGAGTTCACCTTCGGTGTGCTCGGCGATCTCTTCGGGCGGCGCAGGCTCGTCGCCTCCGGCACCGGGCTCGTCGCGCTCGGCAGCGCGGTCGCCGCCCTCGCGCCGAGCGTGCGGGTCCTCTGGGTCGGCGCGGCGCTCAACGGCCTCGGCGCGGGGGCGATGTTCCCCGGCTCGCTCACGGCGGTCACCGCCGTGGCCCGCACGGCGCGCAGGCGGGCGCACGCGGTGGCGATCTGGAGCGGCTTCCTGTCCGCGGGTGCCGCCGTCTCACCGCTGCTCGGCGGCATGTTCGCCGAGGTCGGCTCCTGGCGGGGCTCCTTCTGGGTCCTCGTCGGGCTCGCGGTGGCGAGCGTCGTCGTGACGCTGACGCTCGCGACCGAGTCGAAAGCGCCGACGGGCAGGGCGTTCGACGTCCCGGGCCAGATCACCTTCGCGCTCGGGCTCGTCCTCGTCCTGTACGGGGCCGTGGAGGGCCCCGAGTCCGGCTGGGGCACGCTCCCCGTGATCCTGGGCTTCGCCCTCGGGGCGTGCTTCCTCGCCGCGTTCGTCGTCGTGGAACTCGGCGCCGCGTCACCCATCCTCGACCTGCGGCTCTTCCGCAACCGGGCCTTCGCCGTCTCCTCGGTCGCCGCCGTCGTCGGGATGCTCGCCTTCCTCGGCGCCTGCTTCGCGACGAGCATGTGGCTCGGCCCCGTGCAGCACCAGAGCGCGCTGCGCGTCGCCGTGCCCTTCCTGCTCCTCCAGGGCCCCGCCTTCGTGCTCTTCCCGCTCGTCTCGCGGCTCCTGCACCGCGTGGCCCCCACGTGGCCGCTCACGACGGGATTCGCACTCATGGCGGCCGGCTGCCTGTGGTGCGCCGGGCTCGACGTGCGCGACCCGGGGCTCGGGGCCTTCGCCGCGCCCGCGCTGCTCATCGGTGTCGGCTTCGCGCTGACGGTGAGTTCGGTGACGGCCGTCGCGCTCGACAGCGTGCCGCGCCACCTCGCCGGGATGGCGAGCGCGAGCACCAACATGCTGCGCGACCTGGGCTTCGCGCTCGGGCCCGTCGTGGTGGGCGCGGTCGCCCTGAGCAACGCGGGCTCGCACTTCGCGAAGAACCTGCACGGTGCGGACCTGCCCGCCGGGCAGGCGCTCGCGGCGGCCCGCGTCGCCGATGCGGGCGGGCCCGTCGCGGTCAACAGCCTGCCGCCGCACGCCCCCGGCGCCGCGGCCCACCCGCTCGCGCTCGACGCGCTCGGCAGCGGCTTCTCCACGGCCTTCCTCGTGTGCGGCGTCGCCGCCGTCGCCGCGGCCCTCCTGACGGCCTTCGGGATGATCGGGGTCGGGCGCGGGACCGCGGCCGCGGAGGAACAGGCCGAGGGACGAGGCTGACGAGCCCTCGGGATACGGGGCGCGGGGCGCCGCTCGCGTGAGCGGCGCCCCGCGCCCGTAGCGGCCCCCGGCGGCGCCCCCGCCTCGGCGACGGCGGCCCGTCGCCGCGTACCCCTCCCCTCCCCCGCGGAACCGCGAGTCTCGGAACGCCGAGACCCCCGGTCTCAGAACGCCGAGACCCCCGTCAGTTCCCGCCCGATCAGGAGCTTCTGGATCTGGCTCGTGCCCTCGTAGAGGGTCATGACGCGCGCGTCGCGCAGGAGCTTGCCCACCGGGTACTCGTCGATGTACCCGTACCCGCCGTGCACCTGGAGCGCGTTGTTCGCGGCGCGTACCGCGGCCTCGGAGGCGAAGAGCTTGGCGCGCGACGCCGCTCCGGTGAAGGGCTCGCCCCGGTCGACGAGGTCGGCGACGCGCCAGGTCAGCAGGCGGGCGGCGTCGACGTCGAGCGCGATGTCGGCGAGGAGTTCCTGCACGAGCTGGTGGCCGGCGATGGGCTTGCCGAACTGCTCGCGCCGCGTGGCGTAGCCGAGTGCCGCGTCGAGCGCGGCCTGCGCGATGCCGACGCAGCCCGCGGCGACCGACATGCGGCCCTTGGCGAGCGCGGACATGGCGACCGAGAAGCCCTTGCCCTCCGGGCCGAGGAGCGCCGAGTCCGGTACGCGCACCCCGTCGAGGGTCAGTTCGGCGGTCGCCTGGCCGCGCAGGCCGAGCTTGCCGTGCAGGGTGCGGCGCCCGAAACCGGGGGTGTCCGTGGGGACGAGGAAGGCGGAGACGCCCTTGTGCCCGGGCGCGTCGTTCGAGCGGGCGAAGACGAGGGCCAGGTCGGCCCACGTGCCGTTGGTGATGAACATCTTGCCGCCGGTCAGCAGCCAGTCGTCCCCGTCGCGCACGGCCCGCGTCGTGAGCGCGCCCGCGTCGGACCCGGTACCCGGTTCGGTGAGCGCGAAGCAGCCCACGTACCGGCCGCTCGTCAGCCCGGGCAGCCAGCGGCGCTTCTGCTCCTCGTCGCCCCACGCGGCGAGCGTCTTGGCGACGAGCCCGAGCGAGACCGAGACGATGCCGCGCACCGAGGAGTCGGCGCGGCCCAGCTCCTCCGTCACGAGGCAGTACGTGAAGTGGTCGCCGCCGCTGCCGCCGTACTCCTCGTCGAGCGTCAGGCCGAGGAAGCCGACCTCGCCGAGCTTCGCGACGATCCCCCGATCAACGCTCTCGGCACGGTCCCACTCCCGTACGTACGGGACCACCTCGCGTGCCACGAAGTCCCGCGCCAGCGTGCGGGCCGCCTCCTGTTCCTCGCTCAGCCGCAGGTCCACGCCGCGCCTCCACCTTTCGCCGCAGCCTTTAATTAGCACTGCTAGTTTTTGTTTCCGGCCCTACTATGTGCCGCATGGCCCGACCGCGCAAGCCCCTCCTGAGCACGGGGCGCATCGTCGAAGCCGCCCGCGCGCTCGTCGACGCGGAGGGGCTCGCCGCGCTCTCCACGCGCCGGCTCGCCGCCGCACTCGGCGTGAGCGGCCCGTCGCTCTACAACCACTTCGGCACGAAGGACGAGCTGCTCGACGCGGTCGCCGACTCGGTGAGCGCGCGGGTCGACCTGTCGATGTTCGACGACGGCCGCCCCTGGCGCACCGCGCTCGACGACTGGGCCCACTCCTACCGCGCCGCGCTCGCCCGGCACCCGCACCTCGCCCCCGTCCTCGCGCGCGGCCCCGGCCGCCGCCCGGCGGCACTGCGGCTCGCCGACGCGGTGTTCGGCGCGCTCACCGAGGCGGGCTGGCCGCCCGCGCAGGCGACGTCGATCGGTGCCGCGCTGCGCTGGTACGTGGTGGGCTCGGCGCTCGGCTCCTTCGCGGGCGGCTTCGTCCCCGACGAGAGCGCCTACGACCCCGCCGCCTACCCCCACCTCGGGCAGGCCCACCTGCTCGCCGAACGCGGCGGCACGGTCGACGAACGCGCCTTCACGACGGGCCTGCGGGCACTGCTCGACGGCTTCGAGAAGCAGTACGCGGAACTGGGCGCGGCAGGGAGCTGAGCGGGCGCAAGGAGCTGAGCGGGCGCCCGGCCCCGGCACCCCGCGCGTGCTCCCGCGCCTGCCGCCGCCCGCCCGTCAGACTCCCCCGCATGACCCGCATGACCCGCATGACCCGCATGACCCCCACGAGCCGCCCGCCCCGCACGAGCGCTTCGCGGCCCACCCCCTTCTCCCCGCCCCGCCGGCTCCGCTTCGACGGCTGGATCGCCGGGCTCGGCACCGCTTCGGGAACCCGGCTCGTGCTCGGTCACTGGCCGCGCTCACCCTTCGGGGCCTTCGGCGACGTGATGGTGGCGCGTCCCGACGGGCACCGGGTGCTGCTCGCGCCGCGCGCGGACGTCGCGGAGTTCGTCGCGACCACGTACCGCTTCGACGAGGTGCGCCTCGTGCCGGTCGACGTCGTACGGGAGGGGCCCGCGTGGACCGTGACGGCGGGCCCGCTGCGCCTGCGGCTGCGCGCGGGAGGGCGCACCCCGCTCGGCGCGCTGCTCCGTTCCGTGCCGCCGGGGCTCGCCGTGCGCCCCGGCTGGGCGCGGCTGACCGACCTGCCCGCACGTCTGCTCCCCGGCGTGCGCACGTACGGCACGGCGGGGAACGGGCGGCGTGAGTGGTACGCGGCGCGCGACCTGTGGGGACTCGCCGCGGCGGGCGCGCGCTGGGACGGCGAGGACCTCGGCGCGCCCGGCCCGCTCGCTCCGCCGCCCCGCTTCGGCTTCGCGCAGACTCCGCGCAGGCCGTGCCTCGTACGGGTCGTGTCGACGGTGGAACTGCCGGCCTGAGGGCAGGGGACGGGCACCCCCTGCCGCCGTCCCTCAGAACACGACCAGCGCCCGCGCCCCCTTCCCCTCGCGCATCGCCGTGAAGGCGTCCGGGATGGCGTCGAGCGGGATGCGCTCGGTGACGAGGGCGCTCAGGTCGAGGCGGCCCGCGCGGACGTGGGCACCGAGGACGGGCACGTCGGCGGCCGGGTCGCTGTTGCCGTAGACGCAGCCGGAGAGTGTCCGGCCCCAGTGGAAGATTTCGAGCGCGTTGAAGCGGACCTCGTCGGTGACCGGGCCGATGCCGACGACCGTGGTGCGCCCGCCGCGCCGGGTCGACTCCCAGGCGGTACGGATCGTCACCGCCCGGCCCACGCACTCGATCGCGACATCGGCGCCACCGCCCGTCAGGGCCCGCACCTCCTTGGCCGTCGTCTCCGAGGCGCGGACGAACTCCGTTGCCCCGGCCCGCCTGGCGAGGTCCTCCTTCGCGGGTGACGCGTCGACAGCGACGACGGTGCCCGCGCCCGCGATGCGCGCCCCCTGGAGCGCGGCGAGACCGACGCCGCCCGCGCCGAACACGACGACGGACTCGCCCTCGCGCACGCGCGCCGCGTGGTGCACGGCCCCGTAACCGGTGAGGACCGCGCAGCCGAGCAGCGCGGCCTCGTCGAGCGCGACGCCCTCGGGCGCGGGCAGCAAGCAGGCCTCGGAGACGACCGTCTCCTCGGCGAAGGCGGCGACGTTGAGCCCCGGGTGCAGGCGCGTGCCGTCCTCGGTACGGGCGTACGCGGCCCCCGCGCCGGTGAGCGCGTTCTCGCACAGCCACACGTCGCCGCGCCCGCACGCGGCACAGGTCCCGCAGGACGGGGCCCAGTTGAGGACGACGGGGTCGCCTGGGCGGACGCTCCCGACCCCCTCGCCGATCGAGATGACGGTGCCCGAGCCCTCGTGGCCGAGCACGGCGGGCAGCGGCACGCGCAGAGTGCCGTTGGAGAGCGAGAGGTCCGAGTGGCAGACCCCGGCGGCCGCGAGCCGGACCCTCACCTGCCCCGGCCCCGGTTCCGGCAGGTCGATACGGGTGATCTCCAGGGGTGCCCCGACGGCGGGCTGGACGGCTGCACGCACCACGGTCTGACTCCGTTCCTCGGCGTTGCTCGGCGTTCCTCTGTACTGCTCGGCGTTCCTGGGCGCGGCTGGGCGTGGCGGGTCGTCGCCCGGCGTTCGCGGGGCAGGTGGCCGGGAAGGCCCCGGTCAGCCCCGAGCCAAACTAGCGACGTTAGTTTTCAGGTGCCAGAGGCCGGGCGCCCCGGGCCTGCCCGCTGCCTACGATGGGCCGTGTGAGGGACCGTACGGAGGACCGTGTGAGCGACGAAGAGCCGCTGCCCCTGGACGCCGTCCTGCCGTGGTCGGTCCCCGCGCCGCGCGCGGGGCGCGACTGGCCGCTCGCCACGGACCCCGGCACCGCGCGCGCCCGCTGGGCCGCGCTCATCGCCGCGCGCGACGAGGAGGCGCGTGAGGCGCTGCTGGTGCCGAGCCGCGCCAGGACCCTGCACACGGCGGTCGCGCAACTCCCGGGGCAGTCCACGGGGACGGGGCGGCTCGCGCGCGAGTCGGGCCCGGCTCCCGAGCCCGTACGGGTCGCCTTCGGCCCGTACGAGGAGCGCTTCCTGCTCCCCGACCACCGCCTCGTCGACGCCCCGCGCCCGGAGTTGTGGCGCGTCGCCGACGCCTCGCAGCTCTTCCTCGTGGACAACCCGCGCGCCCCGCGGCTCACCGTCACCGCGCTCCTCCCCTTCGGCGCGGGCGCGGGCAGCCGCGTCCACCCGCTCTTCCGCCGCCCCGGAGGCCGCGAGCCCAACCTCGCCCCCGGCCTCCTCGCCCACCTCTCGGCCCGCTACGGGCAGCCCGTGACCCCGCTCGACGTGCTCGACTGGCTGCTGGCCACGGGGCGGCGGGTGCGGCTCCCGGGAACGTACGAGGAGTGGGCGGCAGGTACGGCGCTCGGGCGCGCGCTGCGCGAGGTGGCGCTGCGCGGCCACGGGGCGCACGCGGGCCCGCGCCCCCGGCTGCCGGGCGGGCACCGCCCGTGGGTGCGCGAGGCGCTGGACCTCTCACCGCGCGGCGAACTCCCCGCGCTGGCCTACGAGTCCGGGGACCACGCCCTGCGCGTGGGCGAAGCGGGCGTGGTCGCCCCTGTCGCGCCCGCCGCCTGGGAGGCGCACAGCGAAGGCGAACGCGTGCTCACCCGGTGGTTCGGCGCCCGCGTGAGCGACCCCGCGCGGCGGGGCCTCGCGGCGATCGTGCCGCGCGCCTGGCCCCGCGAGTGGACCTCCGACCTCCTGGCGCTGCTCACGGACCTGACGCTGCACGCCGAACGGGCGGCGACGTGCGCGGAGTTCGCGGCGGCGGGCGAGGCGGGCGCGTACGGGGGCGCCCGGGTCGGGGCGGGGGAACTGCGGGCGGCCGGGGTGCTCCCCGTGCCCCCGGCGGCACGGCGGCCTGCGACCGTCCTGGAGACACGCGAGGAGGGGCCGGAGGGGCAGTTCGCGCTCCTGTAGCGCCCCCGGCGCGCGCCCTGCGGCTCAGCGCTCGGGGGTGATCCTGATCTCGGCGACCGTGCCCGTGCCGCGCAGCGCGAGGCTCTGCCCCGGGGTCGCCCGGACGCTGTCGAGACGGCCGAGCGGGGTGTCCGGCCCTTCGAGGGCCACGCCCTCGGTGACGGCCAGGGCGAGCAGGATCTCTCCCGCGGCGCCCGTCAGCTCCGTGCCGCCCTCGTCGACCCGCACCATCCGCACGTGTCCCGATGCGCGTCCCCTGCGGGTCATGACGTTCATGTCGCGCACGGCCCCGGCGTCCAGGCGGCAGTCCGTCCGCGCGTCACCGGGGAAGGCGAAGGGGACCAAGGGCTCGACGAGGCGCGGCGCTTCCCCGTCCACGGTGAGCACCATGCCGGAGCCCTCGACGAGGGTGATCACGCGATCGACGCCGGGAAACGCGGAGAAGGGGCCGCCCGCGTCCACGTCGGCGACGCTCACCCGCCAGTCGAACTCCTCCCCACCGGCTTCCCGCACCCTGCCCGAAGCGACCTCCCGCGTCGTGCCGCCACCGTTTCGCCACGGCACGGCCCGGTACTCGGCCCACCGCAGCACCCCGCCACCACTCATCCCCGCCACCCTTCCTCACACCTGACCGGCCCGGCCACCTTATCGAGGCAGGTCACGGCGGTGCGGCGGGTGTCGGCACCGGGGCTCAAGCAGGCGGCGGGCAAAGGCGGCCGGGCGCCGCCCCCGGCGCACGGCGGGGCGGATCGGTCCTGGTCGCCCACGGCCGCCACGGACACGCGCGCCCCACTCCGTCGTCACGGGCGGCGACAGGTTCGCGGGAGACGGTCACCGGTGCGCGGGGCCCGTTCCAGGGGGCGCGGCGCCCCTCCCAGGGGCGGGGCGAGGACGGCGCGACGACCTCGCCTCCGGTGCCCCGTCCCGGACGCGTGGTCCGGCGACGGGGGTGGCGTGCCGTCACCGGGGTATGACGACACGGCGCGACGGCGGGGTGCGGCACCGGGCGCGCCCCGCCGTCGGTGGGTTCCGCGCCGAATGGGCCCTGGGCCGGGGTGGGTGCGGCGGGGGCTCGGCGCTCGGTGCGGGGAGGGTGGGACGGGCCGTGGGTGCGCGGCGGGGGGTGTGGGCCGGCCGGCGCCCGGTGGGCGGCGGCCGGTCCTGGGGTTGGGCGGCTCGGGTGGTGGGCCGGGGCTTCGCCCCGGTCAGCGCCCGCCGAAGAGGGTACGGCGCAGCTTCTTGAGCGGGGCGAGGAGTGAGACCTTGCTCATCCGCGTCCTGCTGTCGGGCTGTGCCGCGGGTCCGGTCGCCGCCTTGCGCGAGGTGATCTCGCGCATCAGGGAAGTGGCCTCCGCCGCCTCGCGCTGCGGGACGGCGGGACCGCCGAGCACCGCGAGGTGCCGGTCGAGCCGTGAGCTGCTCGCCCCGCTCCCGTACGTGATGGCAGGCACGCGTGGCCTGCTGCGGACCGTTATCTGTTCCATGTCACTCCCCACCCGTCGTCAGGCACCCGGCCCCGGGCAGGGTAACCCTATCGTCCCCGGCTGACACCTTGTATCCCGGTCCTGTGATTCACCTACCCCGTAAGGAGGTTGACGCATCCTCATTCCCGAAGGAGCATTCCCGGGCGAGTCGTACCAGAGAGGGGAAATAGGGACAGGTCTCCCCGAATCCCGCGTATCGCCGAGTAGTCCGGGCCCGGCGCGGGAACGGTGGTCACAGGTCGTCACAGTGGACGGCGCGACGAGAGGCGGGGCGATGGGCGGAAGCGACGTGAGAGGTCCCGGGGCGGGGACCGCGGGGGAGCGGCTGCTCGCGGGCAGGTACCGGCTCGGTGCCGTGCTGGGCGAGGGCGGTACGGGGACGGTGCGGCAGGCGCGGGACGAGGAGTTGCGCAGGGAGGTCGCGGTCAAGGAGGTACGGGTCCCCGTCGGCGTGGACGCGGCGGAGCGCGAGCGGCTCTACGCGCGGGTCGAGCGCGAGGCGCTGGCGGCGGCGCGCTCCGGGCACCAGGGTGTCGTCACGGTGTACGACGTCGTCGTGGCCGAGGGGCGGCCGTGGATCGTGATGGAGCTGGTGCGCGGCCTGAGCCTCGCCGACGCCCTCGCGGCGGACGGGCCGCTGCCGCCCGCGCGCGCGGCCCGCGTCGGGCTCGCGGTGCTCGACGCGCTCGGTGCCGCGCACGCGGTCGGCGTCGTGCACCGCGACGTCACTCCGGCGAACATCCTGCTCGGCAACGACGGCCGCGTGGTCCTCACCGATTTCGGCACCGCCGCGCTGCGCGGCGCGCGCGGGCTCACTCTCGCGGGCGAGGTCGTCGGCTCTCCCGCGAGCCTCGCCCCGGAGCGCGCCGAGGGCGCGGAGCCGGGACCCGCGGGGGATCTGTGGTCGCTCGGCGTCGTGCTGTGGACGGCCGTCGAAGGCGATCCGCCGTTCCGGGGCGCGACCCCGCTCGCGGCCGTACGGGCCGCCGTCGAGGACCCGCTGCCGCGCCCGGCGCAGGCGGGTCCGCTCGCACCCGTGCTCGAAGGGCTGCTGCGCAAGGACCCGGCGCTGCGGATCTCACCGGAACGGGCGGCCCGGCAGTTGCGCGAGGTGGCCGAGGGCAGGGAGCCCGCGGAGGAGCGGGACGCGGCGCCGGGGCGAGGGCGCGGGGCGCACGCGGGAGCGACGGGCCAGGCAACCGCGGCCCCGGCCGGAGGGAGACCGGCGCAGGTCACGCCGGAGGAGTCCGTGTACGGCACGCCCCGTAGCGCTGCGCGCCGCGCGCTGCTCGGCGCGGGGATCGCGGTGCTCGTGGTCGCGGCGCTGCTGGTGTGGTCGCTGGTACGGGGCTGAGCCCGGCGGTGCGGGGCGTCCACGCGCGTAGCGTTCGGGCGTGGACGCCCCGCACCGTGCACGAAGGGACCGTCAGGGGGCGTACCGCGTCAGGGCCGGGAGGTAACCGCCGGACTGGCCGGCCGGCTTGGGGTGGTAGGACTCGCCGATGTTGAGCCAGTCGACGCTGTGCAGCCAGGAGTCGCCGGAGCAGATCTCGTGACCGGCGAAGGTGCTGCGGACGTCGCCGAAGGAGAAGCCGTGGCTCGCGGCGCGGGCGGCGATGGTGGTGTCGAGGAGGTCGGCAGCGCCGTTGATGGCGGCGCGCTCGGCCTCGGCGAGGCCCGCGATGCAGGACCCGTCGAGCTGGTAGAAGCGCGGGTAGCCGAGCACGACGACCTTCGCCTGCGGGGCCCTGGCGCTGATCTGGTTGTAGACGTTGTCGAGCGCCGCGGGGAGCGTGTTCTGCACGTACGCGCGGGCGGTGTTGACCTTGGCGACGCACGTGTCGGTGGACTGGAGGACACACGTCGTCATGACGTCGGCGAAACCGGCGTCGTTGCCGCCGATGGAGATCGTCACGAGGCCCGTGGAGGCGCTGAGGTGGCCGAGCTGGTTGGCGAGAACATCACCCGTACGAGCGCCCGAGCAGGCGTCGAAGTTGAAGCTGGAGGGTGAGTGGGCGTCCTTCCACAGGACGGGATACGCCTTGGAACTGCGCTTGCAGTCGCCGCTGGCGCTGTCGTAGGAACCGGAGCCGACCCCGGAGGAGTAGGAGTCGCCGAGTGCCACGTAGCCCGTGGGGGCGGCGGCGTGGGCGGTGGCGGCCGAGGCGAGGGTGGCACCGGCGGCGAGGAGGAGCGAGGACACGATCGCGGTGACGCGGGGGAATCTCATGGGACCTCCGTGTAGCAGGATTTCTGCGCTCCTGTTCGTACCATCCACAGCCGTGTCGCGGGAGTGTGCATGCCAAGAAGTTACCGGGCGGAAAGTTTCACCTGCGCCAGGTTTCAACTCGTCTTCTCCTTGGGCCACACGACCGCCACAGGCCCACCGCTCCCCTCAACTCCGTTGCTCAGGACTTCCCTTGACGGGCCGCGCGGACTGCGCGACATTGAAGCCCGGCATCCGGCGCTTCGGGGGGCAAAGCGGCCCATGCACACCATCGGGACCAAGGGCATCAAGAGCGGCACGAGAGACCGGATTGAGGAGAAGAGACGACGCACCGGGAGAAGACGGGCGCGGTGCGGGAGCGGTGAGGGCGTCCCGTTCCTGCTCGCGGGGGCGGCCGCGGTCGTCCTGGCGGCCGGGGCGGCACTGGCCCTGAGCGGTGCCGGAGGCGTCAGCGGCGGGCGGGGCACGGGCGGTTCCGGCGGTACGGGAGGCGTCGACGGCGTACTCGGCGTGCTGCGGGCCGTCCTCGTGCCCGCCTTCCTGCTCGGCGCCCCCGCACTCGTCCTCGCGCTCGCGCTGCGCGGCCTGGACCCGCTCGGCCGCGCCCTCGCCGCCGTGGGCGGGGCGCTGGCGCTGCTGCTGCTCGTGGCGCAGGGGATGCTCATGCTGCACGTGTGGTCCGTGCGGGGCGGGGTGCTCGCGGTCGGGGCGCTGAGCCTCGCGGGACTCGCGCTCGCGCGGTGGCCGCGACGGGCAGCGGGCGGCGGGGGCGAGTGACGTGGACATCACCGTGCACAGACCGGGGACGCTCACCGAGGCGGACCGCGCGGTCTGGTCGGCGCTCCAGGCCAAGGCCCCGCAGACCGGGGCGACGGAACTCGCCAACCCTTTCCTCTCCCCCGAGTTCGCACGCGCCGTCGCCCACCACAGGCGCGGCGTGCGGATCGGGGTCGTCCGTGAGAACGGCGAGCCCGTCGCCTTCCTGCCCTTCCAGCACGGAGCGGGCGGGGTCGGCCGCGCGATCGGGCTCGGCCTCTCGGACTGCCAGGGGCTCGTGCACGGGCCCGGCTTCGCGGTGGAGCCGCGCGTACTGCTGCGCGGACTGGGCCTGAGCGTCTACGAGTTCGACCACCTCGCGGGCGAGTCGCAACCCTTCGCCGCGCACGCGTCGGGGCGCTACGCCTCGCCCGTGCTCGACGTCGACGAGGGCTGGGAGCCCACGCTCGAAGGGCTGCGCAGTCGCTCGCCGAGGTTCACCCGGACGACGCTCGCCAAGGAACGCAAACTCGGGCGTGAGCACGGCGAGTTGCGGTACGTGCACGACGAGCGGGACCCGGCGGCGCTCGCGACGCTCATGCGCTGGAAGTCGGCGCAGTACCGCAGGACGGGGCGCGGGGACCGCTTCGCGCACCCGTGGATCAGCGGGCTCGTGCGCCGGCTCTTCCAGACCACGGCGCCGGGCGGCGCGGGGCTGCTCTCGGTCCTGTACGCGGGCGAGCGCCCGGTCGCCGCGCACTTCGGGCTGCGCTCGGAGCACGTGCTCGCCTGCTGGTTCCCCGCCTACGACCCCGCGTACGCGAAGTACTCGCCCGGGCTCGTGCTCCATCTGCGGATGGCGCGCGCGGCGGCGGCCGACGGCATCGCGTACCTGGACCTGGGGCGCGGCCCCAAGGAGTACAAGGACTCCCTCCGCACGCGGGACCTGACCGTGCTGGAGGGCTGGGCGGCGCGACGCCACCCGGTCGCCTACGCCTACCGGGCGCGCCGCGCCCCGGCGCGGGCGGCGCGCAACACCGTGCAGGCGCACTCCGCGCTCTTCACACCGGCCGACCGGCTGCTCAAAGGGGTGGGGAGGCTGCGTTCAGGGGGACGCTGAGCCGTCCCGTACCGCGACCGTGCAAGGCACGGACCGACGACACGGACCGACGACACCGGCCGAGGACACGGACCGACGACACGGGCCGAGGACACGGGGCGAGGACACGGGGCGAGGAACGGGGCAGGGAAAACACCGACGTACGACGAGACCGCACGACCACCCGTGCAGGGCAGCGCGCCCGCACGGCCCCGGGGGAGGGTTCGGGGCCGGGCGCGAGCCGTCCGCGCGGGAAGCGGCGAGGGGTCGGGCGCGGCGCGCGCCAGGGGGCGCGCACCGTGCCGGACGCCCTGACGAGGGGGGTGCCGTCGCGAGCAGTGCTCGCGGCGCGCTGACGGCCGGTCCGCTCGGCCTGCTCCACGGTGCGCGAGGGGTCGTCCCCGGCCCCGCGCCGCGCCACGAGGGGGGAGTTCCCCGGCACCACCGTGCCCGGCGCCCGCACGCCGTGCCGCCCGCGCGCTCCGCTTCCGCGCCGGGCGCCACCCCCGTGCGCCCGCGTCGGCCCGCGGTGCCGGGGAACGCCCCGAATCCCCCCTTTCGCACCGGACAGACACCGGGGCCGCGCAGTCGGGCCCCACCGGACGAGAGGGATCGAGGCACCATGACTTCTTCCGTGCGCCCGGCACAGCCGGGTGAGCAGGAGACGAAGGACGGCGGCGGCACGGGGCAGGGGGCCCCGCCCGCCCAGGGACTCGCGTACGAGGGCGCCGACGGCACGGCGTACGAGGGCCGGCGCGGCGTCGCGTACGAAGGCACGGGCGGGCCCGTCGCCGAGGCCGAGGCGATCGCCGCGCGCTACCGGGCGATCAGCAGCCACATGGCGATCACACCGAAGGTGAGCGTGGTCATCCCGGCGATGAACGAGGCGGCGAATCTGCCGTACGTCTTCACGTCGCTGCCCGACTGGGTCCACGAGGTGGTCCTCGTCGACGGGAACTCGACGGACGACACCGTCGCGGTGGCGCGCTCGCTGTGGTCGCCCCTGACCGTCGTGGCGCAGTCGGGCCGCGGCAAGGGCGACGCGCTGCGGGCCGGGTTCGCCGCGTGCACGGGCGACATCATCGTGATGGTCGACGCGGACGGCTCGGCGGACGGCGGCGAGATCGTCAGCTACGTCTCGGCGCTCGTGTCGGGCGCCGACTTCGCGAAGGGCTCGCGCTTCGCGAACGGCGGCGGCACGGACGACATGACGACGCTGCGCAGACTCGGCAACAGCTTCCTGTGCTTCGCGGTCAACGCGAAGTTCGGGGCCCGCTACACCGACCTGTGCTACGGCTACAACGCCTTCTGGCGGCACTGCCTGGACGACATCGACCTGGACTGCACGGGATTCGAGGTCGAGACGCTCATCAACATCCGTGTCGCGAAGGCGGGTCTGCGGGTCCAGGAGATCCCGAGCCACGAGTACCTGCGCATCCACGGCGACAGCAATCTGCACGCGGTACGGGACGGGCTGCGCGTGCTGCGCGTGATCCTCACGGAGCGCGGCGGGCGGCGCGCGGCACGGCGGCGGCGTCCTGGGCCCGGAGGGAAGCGGCCGTGACGGCGGCGGAGGGGGCCGCCGTCACGGGTGCGGAGCCGGCGGGCGCCCGGCGGGGTGTGTCCGTCTCCGTCGTCGTCTGCGTCTACACCGAGGAGCGCTGGCGGGACATCGGGGACGCGGTCGCCTCGGTGCTCGCGCAGTCGTTGCCCGCCTGCGAGGTGCTGCTCGTCGTGGACCACAACCCGGCGCTGCTCGCGCGGCTGCGAGAGCGCTACGCCGCGAGTGCCCCCGTACGCGTGCTGGCGAACGCGGGCCCGCGCGGGCTCTCGGCCGGGCGCAACACGGGGATCGTGGCGGCGCGCGGGGACATCGTGGCGTTCCTCGACGACGACGCGACCGCGGAGCCCGCGTGGCTCGCGCGCCTCACCGCCGCCTACGCCGACCCGCGCGTCCTCGCCGTCGGCGGCAGGACGCTGCCCGCGTGGGCGTCGGGGCGGCGGCCCGCGTGGTTCCCCGAGGAGTTCGACTGGGTCGTGGGCTGCACCTACGCGGGCCAGCCGCGCGGGCTCGTCCCCGTGCGCAACGTGCTGGGCGGCAACGCCTCGTTCCGGCGCGCGGCCTTCGCCCGTACCGGCGGTTTCGTGACCGGGATCGGGCGGGACGGCGACCGGCGGCCGCTGGGCTGCGAGGAGACCGAGCTGTGCATCCGGCTGGCGCGCGACCACCCGGGCGCCGTGCTGCTCATCGACGACCTGGCGCTCATCAGGCACCGGGTCCCGGCCGCGCGCGAGCGCTTCGCGTACTTCCGGCGGCGCACGTGGGCCGAGGGCCTGTCGAAGGCGCTCGTGGCGCGGAGCGTCGGCGCGGGCGCGGGGCTCGCCTCAGAGCGCCGCCAGGCCGGGCGCGTGCTGCCGCGCGGGATCGCGCGCGGCGTGCGGGACGTGCTGCGCGGCGACCTGGCGGGCGCGGCGCGCGCGGGGGCGATCCTCGTGGGGGGCGCGCTCGCGGCCGGGGGGTACGTGGTGGGGGCGGTACGGGCCGGGCGGGCGGGCGCGCTCGCGGGGACGGCACCGCTCCTCGTACCGGAGGCCCCGGAGCCCGCAGCGGCGCCCGCGCCCGCAACGGCCCCCGAGGTCTCGGGGAGAGAGGTGAGCCGTGCCGACTGACCCCGCGGCGGACCGTCCCGTCCCCGTCCTCATGTACCACGCGATCGACCCCGATCCGCCCGCGGCGACCCGCAGGCTCTCCGTCACGCCCGACGCCTTCGCGACGCAGATGGCGCTGCTCGCGGGGGCGGGGATGACGCCGGTCACGGCGGCGCGGCTCGGGGAAGCGTGGCGCGGGGAGGGGGAGTTGCCGGGGCGCCCTGTCCTGGTGACGTTCGACGACGGGTACGCGGGGGTGCACACGTACGCGCTGCCGGTGCTCGTCTCGTACGGCTTCGGCGCGACGCTCTTCGCGACGACGGGATGGCTGCGCGGCAGGGGCGGCCAGCCGGGCGGGGCCCCCGGGCCGATGCTCGACTGGCCGCGCCTGGCCGAACTCGCCGCCGAGGGGGTCGAGATCGGCGGCCACACGCACACCCACCCGCACCTCGACCAGCTCACGGGCCCGGCGCTGCGCGCGGAGGTGCGGCGCGACGCCGAGCTGCTCGGGGAGCGGCTCGGCACGCGCCCGGTGTCCTTCGCGTACCCGTTCGGGCACGCGGACCGCCGGGTGCGGCGCGAGGTGCGCGCGGCCGGCTGGCGGCAGGCCCTCGCGGTCGGCAACGGCCTCGCGCGCCGCCGTCAGGGCCCCTACGCGCTGGAGCGCCTGACGGTGCGGCGCCGCACCGGGCCCGACGAGTTCGCCCGGCTCGTCGAGGGCCGGGGACTGCTCCGTGCGTACGCGGGCGACCGCGCCCTCACACGCGGGTACGGGCTCGTGCGCGCCCTTCGCCGATCGACCCGGAAGGCCCGCTGAACGTGACGGATACGACGACCGCACCCGAGCGTCCCGCCGCTCCCCCCGCTCCCCCGGGCGCGGGGGGCGGCCCGCTGTTCCGCAACGCCTACGCGCTCATGCTCAACACCGGGGTCTCGGCCGTGCTCGGCGTGGGCTTCTGGCTCGTGGCGGCGCGGTACTACTCCGAGGAGAACGTCGGGCACGGCTCGGCGGCCATCGCGGCGATGAAGCTCATCGCGGGGCTCACGGCGATCACGCTGACGGGGGCGCTCGCGCGGTTCATCCCGGTCGCGGGGCGCGCGACGGGGCGGCTGATCCTGCGCGTGTACGCGGGCAGCGCGCTCCTCGTCGCGCTCGCCGCCGGGGTGTTCCTCGCGACGCTCGGGCTGTGGGGCGAGTCGTACGCGTTCCTCGGCACCCCGCTGCTCGGGCTCGGCTTCGTCGCCTCGGTCGTGGGCTGGGCGCTGCTCACGCTCCAGGACGGGGTCCTGACGGGGCTGCGCGCGGCGCGCTGGGTGCCGGTGGGGAACACGGTCTTCTCGGCGGCGAAGCTCGGACTGCTCGTGCTCTTCGCGACGGCGATCCCGGTCGCTGGGGTGTTCGTGTCGTGGGCCGCCTCGATCGCGGTGTCGGTGCTGCCGCTCGGCTGGCTCGTGCTGCGCCGCCTCGTGCCGCGCCACGTCGAGGCGACGGGCGCGCGTGCCAGGCCGCCCGGGCTGCGCGAGCTGGGACGGTTCGTCGCGGGCGACTCGACGGGCTCGCTCTTCTCGCTCGCGGTCGTCTACCTCGTGCCCGTCCTGGTCGCCGCGCAGGTGAGCGCGGAGGACAACGCGTACTTCTACATCACGACGACGATCGGCGGCACCGTCAACCTCCTCGCCGTCAACATGGGTTCCTCGCTCACCGTCGAGGGCGCGCACGACCCCGCGCGGCTCGCCGCGCACACGCGCGCGGCGCTCGGGCGGATGGCGCGGATCATGCTCCCGGTGTGCGTCGTGCTCTTCTTCGGCGCCCCGCGGATTCTCCGGCTCTTCGGCGCGGGGTACGCGGACGCGGCGACGCCGCTCCTGCGCTGGTTCGCGGTGGGGGCGGCCCTGCGGGTCGTGATGGAGGTGCACTACGGGGTCCTGCGGGCCCGCAGCCGTACGGCTGAACTGGCCTGGCTCCAGGGCCTGTTGTGCGTACTGGTCCTGGGCCTCACGCTGGTGCTGCTGCCCCGGCTCGGGCTTGTGGGCGCGGGGGTCGCCGAGATCTCCTCGCTCACGGTGATCGTGGCGATAGCGGGGGTACGGCTGTGGCGCGTCCTGCGGGCGGCGGGGCGCGGGGACGGCGGTCCTGAGGGAGACGTGGTGACGGGGGACGAGGGCGGCGCGGCGCGGACGGAAGGCGCGGCGGGCGCCGAGGTGACGGACGTACGGGAGCCGAGGGCGGAGGCCGTACGGGAGCCGGGTGCCGGGACGGAGGCCGTACGGGAGAGCGGGGGCGCGCAGGCGACGGGCGCGGAACCCGCACGTGAGCCCGCCCTCGAACCCGGACCCGAGCCCGCTCCCGAGCCCTCGCCGGGCGCGCCGCCCAGACGCGGGCGGCTCACCGTCCGCTCCGCCGTCCTCTGGGCGCTGCTCCTCGCCGCCCTCACGCTGTACTGGGTGCCCGCCGCACGGCTCGGGGAGCGCGATCTCGACCGGATGGGCGGGCTCGGGCTCGTCTCCGTCCTGCCCGTGCCGACGCTCGTGGGTGCCGGGCTGTTCGTCCTCGTCCTGGCGGGCCTGCTGTGGATGCGGCGACAGCAACGGCTGCTGCTCACCGTGACGCTGCTCGCGACGGTCGTCTCGCTGCACGCGCTCCCCGCCGTGATCGAGGCGGCGCCGCGCTTCCCGACCGCGTGGCAGCACCTCGGCTTCCTCGACTACATCGACCGCACGGGCGACGCGGTACCCGACCTCGACGCGCGCTGGTCCTGGCCGGGGTTCTTCGCCGCGGCCGCGTTCCTCGCGCGCGCCTGCGGCGTGAGCGACCTGACCGAGGTCATCCGCTGGTGGCCCACGTTCCTGCAACTCGCGCTGCTCGCCCCGATGGCGCTGCTCCTGAAATCGGTGCGGGCGACGTGGCGCGGCAAGTGGACGGCGCTGTTCGTCTTCGCGCTGAGCGGCTGGGTCGGTCAGGACTACTTCTCGCCACAGGGTTTCACCTCCCTCCTGTACCTCCTCTTCCTCGCGCTCCTGCTCGCCTACTTCCGGGCCCCGCGCGTGCTGTGGGCGGATCGCAGGCCGGGCGAGGCGGAGGTCCTGCCGAGCGGGCGGCGGGCGCGCGCGGTGCTCGTCCTCGTCCTGCTCGCGCTGCTCGCGGCGTGCGTGCCCACGCATCAGCTCACGCCGTTCGTACTGCTCGGCGTCGTGGCGTTCCTGGTGCTGCTCGGGCGGTGCGAGCTGCGGGGGCTGCCGCTCCTTGGCGGGGTGCTCGTGGTGCTGTGGCTCGGGTGGTTCGCGGAACCGTACTGGTCGGGGCACTTCGGCGAGCTGTTCGGCGGGCTCGGCGGTGTCGGCGGGAACGTGTCCTCGTCGGTCTCGGGCCGCCTCGAAGGCGGCAGTTCGAGCCACCAGCTCGTGCTCTACACGCGGATCGCGCTCGCGGGCGGGGTCCTCGCGCTCGGCGCCGCGGGCTGGTGGCGGCGGCGCGAGGCGCGCTACAGCGAACGCGTCCTGCCCGTGCTCGCGCTCGTGCCCTTCCTGGGGTTCGGGATGCAGTCGTACGGCGGCGAGATGGCGCTGCGCGTCTTCCTGTTCGCCCTGCCCGGCGCCGCCGTCCTCGCCGGCCTCGCCTTCTTCCCGCGCAGCGGCGCGAACGCCGGGGAGCGGGACCAGGAGCGCGCCTCGCTCGCGCCCGTCGCCGTGCTGTGCGCGGGCCTCGTGCTCATCGGCGGCTTCCTCGTGGCGCGCTGGGGCAACGAGACCTTCGAACGCACCCGTCCCGGGGAGGTCGCCGCGATGGACTGGGTGTACGCGCACGACACGCCCAGCGCGCGGCTGCTCTGGCTCAGCGACGATCCCGTCGCGCACGTGACGCCCGCGATCCCGTGGGGCGCGCGCGACATGGAGAAGGTCACGTACGTGCCGGTCGCCGCGCCGGTCGACCCGGTGCTCGTGGACGGGCTCGTGCGCGCGCTGCGGGACGCGGGCCCGCGTGCGTACCTGATCGTGGGCCGCTCGCAGTCCCTCTCGCTGCGCTACGACGCGGGCTACCCCGCGACGTGGGAGCGGCGCCTGCTGACGACGCTCGACGCGCGCCCCGACGTCGGCGCGGCCTTCCACAACGCCGAGGCGACGGTCTACGCGCTCACCGACCCGCCCGCCGGGGCACCCCCGCACGCCGATCCGGGCCCGCGCGGCCCCCGCGTGACGTGGACGCCGTGGTCGGTGGCGGGCGCGCTCGCTGGAGCGCTGGCGCTGCTCGTCCTCGGCGCCCGCGAACTCGCCCGGGTCGCGGCCCGCCCCTCG
This sequence comes from Streptomyces sp. P6-2-1, assembly GCF_050613165.1. Lineage (NCBI taxonomy): Bacteria > Bacillati > Actinomycetota > Actinomycetes > Kitasatosporales > Streptomycetaceae > Streptomyces > Streptomyces sp. P6-2-1. Next base: position 1,039,415 of record NZ_CP192513.1, read on the forward strand.
AAGCGCCGGCAGCGGCTCCTGCGGGTCTCGTTCTGGTGCGCGGTGCCGCTCGTGGTGGTCGTGGTCGCCGCGTGCGTGCAGCGGTTCGTGACGCTGGCGTGAGGGGGCTTCAGTCCTCGGGCGGCCGCTCGGGCTCGTACACCAGCAGGTCCCCCGGCTGGCAGTCGAGCACGGCGCAGATGCGCGTCAGCGTCGTGAAGCGGATCGCCTTGGCGCGGCCGTTCTTGAGCACCGAGAGGTTGACGTTGGTGACGCCGACGCGGGCGGCGAGTTCGGTGACGGTCATGCCGCGTGCGGCGAGGAGCTTGTCGAGGCGGACGGAGATGGCGTGCGGCTCCGGCTCCTCGGCTCCGGCCGGTGGTCGTGGGGGCATCTCAGACCACCCCTTCCAGGTCTTCGCGGAGGGCGGCTCCGGCGCGGACGACACGGGCGAAGGTGAGGAGGCCGAGCCCGGTGAGGAGGGCGAGCCAGGGGGTGTCCCAGCGGCCGAGCACGGCGGAGGCGAACTGGGTGTCGGTCCGCATGGCGTCGAGCAGGGCCCCCTGCGCGAGAGCCTTGCCAAGGGCGGCGACGAGGCTCCCGAAGAACAGCCAGCAACCGAGAAGCCGAAGCCGGGCGGCGGTACGCCACCTGTGCACGCCCTCGCGCGCGGCGCCGCGCAGCGTGCGGTCGAGGAGGAACAGCCCTCCGATCAGGAGTCCCACGGACAGGATGACGTCGACCTGGTCGAGCGCCTGGTGCCAGCCGCTGGGGTGGTCGACACAGTACCGGGGGACGTAGTCGACCGAGGCGCCCGGCGCCGGCGAGAACGGGGAGTAGCCCTCATCCCCCACCGACCCACCGCTGGAGGTGTCGGTGACGCACACGAAGGACGAGCCCAGGGAGCCCCGGAAGAGGCCGATGAGATGGCCCGCGACGAAGAGCGACGTGATCACCCGCAGCGCGATGTACGTCACCGTGCCGATCGGCTCCAGCAGCCGCTTGTCCTCCGTCGTGTCGACCGCCATGACAGCCCCCGTTTATCGAAAGTCGATGTTATCGATAAACGATACACGACGCGGGCCGGGTGACAAGCCGTCAGTGGGTGGGTGGGGCACAATCGTCCGCGTGACCCTGAAGATCGCGCTCGACGCCGCCTCCGCCCTCGCCCCGTACGAGCAACTGCGCGCGCAGATCGCCGAACAGGCCCGCTCGGGCGCGCTCCCCGTGGGCTACAGGCTCCCGACCGTGCGCGGCCTCGCGCAGGACCTGGGACTCGCCGTCAACACGGTCGCCAAGGCGTACCGGGCCCTGGAGACGGACGGCGTCGTGGAGACGCGCGGCCGGCACGGCACGGTCGTGGCGGCCGCCGGTGACTCCGCGCACCGCGAGGCCGCGGCGACGGCGCTCGCGTACGCGGAACGGACCCGGCGGCTCGGCCTCGACGCGAGCGAGGCGCGCGCCCTGATCGAGGACGCGCTGCGGACGGCGTACGGGGACTGACGCGGCGAAAGCGGCAGGCGGGGCGGGCGGGGCGGGCGAGGAGCCGTCCCGCGCCGGAGCCTCCGAAGCCGCCCGCCCGATTCCGGCGGAAGCTGTCGTACCGCCACGTCTCCCGCCTATCGTGGACGTGATGGGGCGTCATCAGGCGGGGGCGGGTGGACGGCGGTGGCGGCTCACCGCCCTGCTCGGCGTGGGCGCCTTCCTCGTCGCGCTCGCGCTGACGCTGATCACCACGCTGCCGGGCGGCGCGGGAGCCGGGCCGGGCGAAGGGCCCGCGCTCGGCTGGGGCTTCACGCACACCCAGTACAGCGCCGACTCCGGCGACGCGGCGGCCGAGCGGCGCGCGAGGAAGGCCCTCAAGGCCGCGCCGCTGCCGCAGAACCAGCACGTCATGGGCTGGGGCGCGAGCAACCCCGAGCCCTCCCCCGGCCGTTACGACTTCGCCGAACTCGACCGTCGTGTCGCCCTCATGCGCGCGAGCGGCTCGGCCCCCGTGCTCACGCTGTGCTGCGCCCCCGACTGGATGAAGGGCGGCGCCGAAGGACGTACCGACTGGAGCGAGGAGTCCCTGGAGACGGCCCCCGACCCGGCGCACTACCAGGACTTCGCCGACCTCGCGGCGAAGATCGCCCGCCGCTACCCGGACGTACGGCACTTCGTCGTGTGGAACGAGTTCAAGGGCTTCTGGAACGACGAAGCGGCCCGCTGGGACCACGAGGGGTACACGGCGCTCTACAACAAGGTGTGGACGGCGCTCAAGCAGGTCGACGAGGATCTCCTCGTCGGCGGCCCCTACCTCGTCATGGACAGCGTCGCGCCCGGCGCCGGGGGCGGCTCGACCGCCGTGACGGGGGCGTGGGGCGCGCTCGACGCGCGGGTCGTGGCGGCGTTCCGGTACTGGAACGCGCACAAGAAGGGCGCCGACTTCGTCGTCGTCGACGGCTCCAGCTACACCGCCGACGACGCCCTCGTCCCGGACACCTTCACCGCCGCCGACAAGTTCACCGACGTCGGGCGGTGGGTGCGCGAGGAGACCGGCGGGCTGCCGCTGTGGTGGAACGAGTACTACGTCGAGCCGGGCGACGAGAACGACGACCGCGACGGCTGGAGCGAGGACAAGCGTGTCGCCGTGCAGGCGGCCGGGATGATCGCGCTCGCGAAGGGCGGCGCCGCGACCGCGTTCTACTGGAATCCGCAGACGCGCGCGGCCGGTGCCTGCGCGGGCTGCCTGTGGACGTCCACGGAACGCGCGAACGGCGGCGCGCCGCTGCCCATGCTGCGGCTCGTCCAGGACTTCCAGCGGGCCTTCGGGCCCGGCACCCGCTACCGCTCCGTCGACGTCGCCCCCGCCGCGCGGCGCGCGGTCCGCGTCCTCGCCGACGCCGACCGCGTCCTCGTGGTCAACACGCGCGCCACGCCCGTACGGGCCGAGGTGGACGGGCGGAGCCTCGCCCTCGGCCCGTACGAGGTGCGGTGGAGCGAGCGGCGCTGAGCCCGCCGGTCACTCCCCCGGGCCTTCGGTCACCAGGGCACGGGCCCGTCGGCAGACACGAAGGTGCCGCTCTCGCCCACGTTGCCCGCGAGTGCCTCGCGCACGGAGGCGGCCGCGCCCTCCTCGACGGTCTGCGTGCCCGCGTGGTGGTTGAGGTCCGTCGCGGTGAAACCCGGGTCGACGGCCGTGACGCGGATGCCGGGGAGTGCCTGGGCGAGCTTGACGGTGAGCATGTTGAGCGCCGTCTTCGACACCGGGTACTCGACGCTCGGGTAGTACGGGGCCCCGCCGCCGCCCGCGAGCGAGCCGAGCCCGCTGCTCAGGTTGACGACGGCGGCGGACTCCGAGCGGCGCAGGAGCGGCAGGAACGCCCGCGTGACGCGCAGCGGGCCGAGGACGTTCGTCTCGAAGACCGTGCGCAGCCGCTCCGCGCTCGCGTCGAGCGCGGCGAGCGGCCCGCCGTCGTCGGCGCGCGGCTCGATGCCCGCGTTGTTGACGAGCACGTCGAGCCCCGTCCCCGCCTCGTCGACGGTACGGAAGGCGGCGGCGACCGAGGCGTCGTCGCTCACGTCGATGACGAGCGCCCTGGCGCCCAGCTCCTCGGCGGCCACGCGGCCCCGTTCCGGATCGCGGCTGCCGAGCCACACGGTGTGTCCGGCGGCGATCAGGCGGCGGGCCGTCTCGAACCCGATGCCCTTGTTCGCTCCGGTGATCAGTGAAGTGGTCATGTCTCCACGGTGCGGCCGCCGGGTACGCCCGGCCAGTGGTCCGGTTTTCCTGGGACCAGCGGTACCAGGCACGACGCGCCCGCGCGCGTGCACACTGCCCCTATGGCGACGGGTGAATTCGGACAGGCGGTACGGCGCTGGCGCGACCGGGTGGCCCCGCAGGCCGCCGGGCTGCCCGTGGGCGGCAGGCGGCGCGCCCCGGGGCTGCGCCGCGAGGAGCTGGCCCAGCTCGCCGGGATCTCGGCGGACTACATCACCCGCCTGGAGCAGGGCCGCGCCACGCACCCCTCGGCGCAGATCGTCGAGGCGCTGGCCCGTTCGCTGCGGCTCGCGCCCGAGGAGCGCGCCCACCTCTACCGCGCGGCCGGGCTCGTCCCGCCGGGTCCGGGGACGGTGCCCGGGTGGATTCCGCCGAGTGTGCAGCGCCTTCTCGACCGGCTCGCCGGGGTGCCCGTCGCCGTCTTCGACGCGCTGTGGACGCTGCTGCTCGCCAACGCCCCGTACGAGGCGCTGATGGGCGACTCGTCGGCACTCGGCAGCCGGGAGCGCAACGCGGTGTGGCGCAACTTCCTCGGCTCGGGCTCACGCTCGGTCATGACCCCGCGGGAACGGTCCGCCTTCGAGGCGAGCATGGCGGCCGACCTGCGCGCGGTCGCGCAGCGCTACCCGGACGACCCCCGCCCCGCCGCGCTCGTCGCCGAACTGCGCGCCGGCAGCCCGCGCTTCGCCGAGCTGTGGGACGCGGGCACGGTCGGCGCGCACGTGAGCGCGCGCAAGACCATCGCGCACCCGCACGTGGGCGAGATCCGCCTGGACTGCGACGTCCTCACGGTCCACGACAGCGATCTGCGGATCATGGTCTACACGGCGGAACCGGGCACGACGGACGCGGAGCGGCTGGCGCTCGCCGGGGTGCTGGGGAACCAGGACCTGGGGGTCGGGTGAGGGGGCCCTGAGCCGGTGGGGGCCGACGCGGGGGCCGCGCTTATTCGGGTGCGCCGCCCCGAGCCCCGCGCCTACCGTTCACGCCGATGACCCTTCGTGTGCGTGACCTCGATCCCGACAACCCCGCCGACCTCGACGGCATCACCGCCGTTCTGCGGGCCGCCGTCCCGCCGATGCTGGTGACGCCGGAGCTGCTGCGGTGGCAATCGACCCGTGCCCCCGCCGCGCAGCGCCACCGGCTGCTGCTCGCCGAGGACGAGGAGGGGAGGGTGATCGGCCGGGGCAGTACGGGCCTCGCGCACGAAAGCCCCGAACCGGGCCTCGCCTTCTGCAACGTGTACGTCCACCCGGAGCACGAGGGCCGGGGTGCCGGGACGGCGCTCGTCTCCGCCGCCGAGGAGTACCTCGCCTCGATCGGCGCGCGTACGGCCTTCAGCTGGGTGCTCGACGGGGACCGCAACCTCGGCTTCGCGCGCCGCTCCGGCTGGTCCCCCTCCCGTTCCGCGCGGTTCCAGCGCCTGGACCTGACGGCCCCGCCGCCGCCGCTCGCGCCGCCCCCGCGGGGGGTCGAGCTGCGGCCCGCCGCCGCCTTCGCCGACCCGCGCCCGCTCTTCCTCCTCGACGCGGAGGCGACGGCCGACGAGCCGAGCGACGTCGGCGCGGATCTGGACGACTACGAGGACTGGCTCGCCACGACGTGGGGCCACCCGCTGCTCGACCGGGACCTGACGACGGTCGCGCTCGTGGACGGCGTCCCGGCGGCGTTCAGCATCGCGCACACGGACGGCGCGAGCCGCTACTTCACGGGGATGACCGGGACCGCGCGCGCCCACCGGGGCCGCGGCCTCGCGAAGCTCGCCAAGCACGACGCGCTGAGCCGCGCCCGCGCCGCCGGGCTGACGGAGGCGTACACGAGCAACGACACGGAGAACGCGCCGATGCTCGCGATCAACAAGTGGTTCGGCTACGTGCCGAGCCTGACGGAGGTGCGGCATGCCAAGTCCCTCGGCTGACACCCTGACGGTCGTCCTCACCAAGGCGGGCAGCGTCAAGAAGCGCTACCCGGCCCGGCGGCTCGCCGACGACGGCACGCACCTCGTCGCCGAGGCCGCGTGGGCCTCGCCCGCGCCGCGCGACTTCGGCTTCGTGTGCTTCGCGCCCGGCGACGTCCTCACCGAGCACTACTGGACGACGGAGTGGTACGCGATCAAGGAGGTGCGCTCGGAGGCCGGTGAACTCAAGGGCTGGTACTGCGACATGACCCGCCCTGCGGTGCGCGGGGAAGGGTCGGTGCGGGTCGACGACCTCGAACTCGACCTGTGGGTGCCCCCACCGGGCCGGGGCTCGCCCCTCCGCCTCGACGAGGACGAGTTCCTGGCGAGCGGTCTGCCCACGGAGGACCCGCACGCGGCGGAGCGGGCCCGGGCAGCCCTGGCCCGCCTCGAAGCCCTGGCGGGCGAGGACGGGGACCGCACGGCCTTCCTCGCCCTCCTGGCCTCCTGATCCCCGGCGGCGAAGCCCTCACCGGGGCACCGCGGGCGGCCCCCGTCCTTTCTCACCCCGCCGGAGGCGCCTCGCTCTCCCCCAGCGCCACCGCCCGCCCCGGCACGCCCGCCACCCGCGCCACCGGGTCGTCGGGGGCGTGGCGGTGGAGGACGAAGCGGTGGCCCGCGCGGTAGGCGTCGAGTGCCGCCGCGCAGTAGGCGACGAGGCCGTCCGGGAGGGCGGTGAGGGGGAACCACTCCAGGGCTTCGCACTTGTGCGGCTCCGCGTTGTACGGCTCGCCGCCCGCCGGGTGCACGGCCTCGAAGAACCAGCCGACGCGGCTGTCGCCCGAGGGGGCCGCGTGCTGCATGACGAGGGCGACGCGCACGTCCTCGGGGGCGAGCCGCAGGCCCGTCTCCTCGTACGCCTCGCGCAGCACCGCCGTGCGGACGTCCTCGCCCTCCTCCACGTGCCCGGAAGGGGCGTGCCACAGGCCGTCCGCGTAGCCCGTGTTCGCGCGTCGGCCGAGGAGGACGTCGCCGCCGCGCCGCAGAAGGAGGTGGACGTCGACGATCTCGCTGTGCCTGCGGGGCGGCGCGGGGGCGGCCACGACCGCGTACCGCTCGTCGGTGACGGGGCCGCCCCACAGGCGCGGGTCCCCGCTGAGGGGCTCGGTGTGGAGGCGTTCGGTGAGCGGCGCGAGGAGGGCTGTGACCTCGGCGAGCGGCAGTCCCGCGCCCTTCCAGCGGCCCTCGACGAGGACGAGCCGCCCGCCGGGTCGCAGCAGCCCGCACCAGCGGCGCAGCACGGCGGCCGGGTCCGCGAAGAGCCAGAGCAGGTGGCGGACGAGGACGACGTCGAAGGAGCGGGGCGCGAACGGCGGGCGCGCGGCGTCGGCGCGGACGAGCCGCGTGCCGGTCCCCGCGAGCTTCGTCCGGGCCTCGGCGAGCATCGCGGCGGAGCGGTCGGAGGCGGTGACGCGGTGTCCGGCGCGGGCGGCGAGCAGGGAGAGGCTCCCGGTGCCGCAGCCGAGGTCGAGCACGTCGGAGGGGGCGGCGGGCAGCCACCGCGCGAGGCGGCTCGCCCAGGCGTCCCGTACCGCCGGATCGCGCAAGCCGTGATCGGCCTCCGCGTCGAACCCGGGCGCGACCGCGTCCCAGTCCGTGCCCGTACCCCAGCCGGTGCCCGCTTCCGTCATGGTCGCGCCTCTCCCCGTACGTCCCCCGGTCCCGCGCCGCGCGTGACCCGTGCGCCGCCGATCCTGCCACCGCGCACTGACAATGCCCCTGACCAGCACTGATACTCCGGCCGGGGCAGGGTCCTCACCCGAGCGGCCCCGGCGGCGAGGTGACGAGGCGGCAGGCACACAAGGCTGGGGAACGGGTACCCGACCCCGGTCAGCCCAGGGCCCCGGTCCCCGGCGGCCCCGCCCGACCCCGTACGAGAGGCGCTTCCCGCATGGCTTCCGACTCCCCGGCCGACGGCCGTCCGCTGCTCCTGGTCCTCTTCGGCTCCACCGGAGACCTGGCCAAGCGCAAGCTGTACCCGGCCCTCTTCCAGCTCCACGCGCGCGGCCTCACCTCGCGGGACTACGCCGTGATCGGCTCGGGCCGGCACTCCCCCGGCACGGACGAGGACTTCCGGAGGATCGTCGCGGACGCGGTGAAGGGGGCGCACGGCGGCGAGGCTCCCGCCGGGCTCGACGACTTCACCGCGCGCTTTCGTTTCCAGACCTCGTCGGCCGAGGACGGCGAGGGCCTGGCCGGGCTCGTGCGCGAGACCCGCGAACGGCTCGGCGCGGACACCCGTACCCTCCTGTACCTCTCGGTGCCGCCCGCGAGCATGTCCGGGATGCTCGGCATGATCGGCTCGACCGGGCTCAGCGATGACGCGGTGCTCGTGATGGAGAAGCCGTTCGGCGAGGACGTCGCGAGCGCGTGCGCGCTCAACAAGCGGCTCCACGAGATCGTGCCCGAGGAACGCGTCTTCCGCGTCGACCACTTCCTCGGCAAGGAGGCGGTGCGCAACCTCCTCGCGCTGCGGCTCGCGAACGGCTGGCTGGAGTCGGTGTGGAACCGCGAGCACCTCGCGTACGTGCAGATCGACGTGCCCGAGGAGATCGACATCGAGGGCAGGGCCTCCTTCATGGAGTCCACGGGGACCTTCCGTGACATGATCCCCACCCACCTCGGGCAGGTCCTCGGCATCCTCGCGCTCGACCTGCCCGAGCGGTACGGGGCCGAGGAGCTGCGCGAGGCGCGGACCGCGCTCTTCCGGAAGCTGCGGCCCTTCGCGCCCGACGAGACGGTGTTCGGGCAGTACGAGGGCTACCGCGAGGAGAAGGGGGTCGCGCCCGACTCGACGGCCGAGACCTTCGTGGCGCTGCGCGCGTGGATCGACGACCCGCGCTGGGAGGGTGTGCCGTTCCTGCTGCGCACGGGGAAGGCGATGGGCGTCTCGCGGCAGCAGGTGACGATCGGGCTGCGCGAGGCGGCACGGGTGCCAGGGGCCGACTGGGCGGCCTGCGACCGGCCTTCGGAGTGGGTCTTCGACCTCACCGACCCGCCCCGCTTCGGCGTCGAGGTCTACGGGAAGCGGCCGGGGACGGGGTTCCGGCTCGTCCGGGCGCCGCTCATGCTCGACGAGGGCACGGCCTTCCCCGACGACCCGCCGCTCACGGCGTACGCGCGAGTCTTCCTCGACGCGCTCGCGGGCGACCCGACGTGGTTCACGGGGGCGGAGGAGATCGAGCGGCTGTGGGAGGTGTGCGCGCCCGTGCAGGCGGCGGGGAGCGTGCCCCTGCCGTACGCGCGGGGCTCGTTCGGGCCCACGGCGGCGCTGGAGCTGGCGGGGAAGCGGGGGTGGCGGGTGCCGGAGAAGCGGGGCGGGGGGCGGTAAGCGGCGGTGACGGGCGGTAAGTGGCGTCCCGGCGGTTCGCCCCTGACGGGGATTTGTTAGCCTGCTCGGGCCTCTCGTGGGGGAAGCCGGTGGGAATCCGGCGCTGACCCGCAACGGTGTGCGTGGCCCGCAGGGGTGTCCTGGGGCCGCGCGAGCCCGATCGCCCACGGCAGGAGACCGACCCCGTCGACCGCTCGCCGTGGACTGCGAGCAGGGACCGCCACGAAGCCCCTCCGGGCCCCACCGGCGCCCTGCGTATTCCGCCGGTGGCCGCCCACCCGGAGGATGCGCGCCCGTCATGTCCCGTACCACCGCGCCCCTCGGCGTGCCCAGGACGCCTGTGAAGGGCTCCCGCCGGATACCCGTGCCCCCGCTGCTCCTCGGGCTCGCGCTCGTGCTGCTCGCCTCGCTCGTGTGCGGGGTCGCGCTCGGGGCGACGGGGATCGGCTGGGGGCGGGTGGTGCGGCTGATGTGGGCCGGGCTGAGCGGCGGGAGTGTCGGCGCGGACGACGCGGGGGCTTACACGATCGTGTGGGAGATCCGCTTCCCGCGCGTCGTGCTCGCCGCCGTGGTCGGCGCGGGGCTCGCCGCGGTCGGGGTCGCCGTGCAGGCGCTCGTACGCAACGCGCTCGCCGACCCCTTCGTGCTCGGCATCTCCTCGGGCGCGGCCGTGGGCGCCAACGCGGTCATCCTCTTCGGCGCGCTCGCGGGCCTCGGCGTGTGGGCGCTCTCCTTCTCTGCCTTCGTCTCGGCGCTCGCGGCGACCGCCCTCGTCTACGCGCTCGCGCGCTCGCCGCTCGGGCTCAGCCCGCTGCGGCTCGTCCTGACGGGGACCGCGCTCGCGTACGGCTTCCAGGCGGTCACGACGGTCATGGTCTTCGGCGCGGAGCGGGGCGAGGCGGCACGCTCGGCGATGATGTGGCTGCTCGGGAGCCTCGGCGGGGCGACGTGGCCGAAGGTGCCGCTCGTCGCGGCGACGGTGCTCGCCGGACTGCTGTGGCTCGGGGCGCGCGCGGGGGCGCTCGACGCGCTCGCGATGGGCGACGAGACGGCGGCGGCGCTCGGCGTGCCGCCCGACCGGCTGCGGCGCGAACTCTTCGTCGTGACGGCGGCCGTGACCGGCACCGTCGTCGCGGTGAGCGGGGCGATCGGCTTCGTCGGGCTCATGGTGCCGCACCTCGTACGGATGCTCGTCGGGGCCTCGCACGCGCGGGTCCTCGCGGTCGCGCCGCTCGCGGGGGCGGTGCTCCTCGTCTGGGCCGACCTGCTCTCGCGGCTGCTGCTCGCCCCCACCGAACTGCCCGTCGGGGTCGTCACCGCCGCGCTCGGGGTGCCCGCCTTCCTGCTGCTCATGCGGCGCGGCGGGCACGCGCTCACGGGGCGCTGAGCATGTACCCAAGTCCCCTCCGAAGGAAGTGACATGCGCCTCTACGTCGAAGGCGTCTCGGTCGATGTGGCGGGCGCGCGGCTCGTCGATTCCGTCGTGCTCGACGCGCCCGCCGGGGCCTTCGTGGGGCTCGTCGGGCCGAACGGGAGCGGGAAGTCGACGCTCCTGCGGTGCGTGTACCGGGCACGGCGGCCCGACGCGGGTGTCGTACGGGTCGGGGGCGAGGACGTGCACCGCCTCGCGCCGCGCGCGGCGGCCAGGGTGCTCGCCGCGCTGCCGCAGGAGACGGCCGCCGACTTCGACTTCACGGTCACCGAGGTCGTCGCGATGGGCCGCCTCCCGCACCGCGAGCGCTCCGCCGCGCGCGATCGCGAGATCTGCGCGCGGGCCCTCGCGGACGCGGGTGTCGCGCACCTCGCCGCGCGCGGTTTCCCTTCGCTCTCGGGCGGTGAGAAGCAGCGGGTGCTCATCGCCCGCGCGCTCGCGCAGGAGCCGCGCGTCCTCGTGCTCGACGAGCCCACGAACCACCTCGACATCGCCCACCAGCTCGATGTCCTGCGCCGGGTCCGCGCGAGCGGCCCGACCGTGCTCGCGGCCCTGCACGACCTCAACCTGGCCGCCGCGCACTGCGACCTCCTGCACGTCCTGCACGGCGGCCGTGTCGTCGCGTCGGGCCCGCCCGACGAGGTGCTGACCGCCGCGCTCCTCGCGGAGGTCTTCGGCGTACGGGCGCATCGGGTGCGCCACCCGGAGACGGGGGCGACCCAGTTCCTCTTCGACCCGCTGCCCCCTCTTCCGGAAGGTGCCCCGTGCGCAGAACCCTCTCCCTGACCTCGCTGACCTCGCTCGGCCTCGCCGCCGCCTTCACGCTGACCGGCTGCGGCGCGGAGGTCGCGCACGAGGACGGCAGGGCCGCGAAGGCGAAGGCGGTGACCGTCACCAACTGCGGCGAGAAGGTCACGTACGACAAGCGGCCCGCGCGCGTCGTGACCAACGACGTCGGCATCACCGAGCTGATGTTCGCGCTCGGCCTGGAGGACCGCATGGCCGGGTACGCCATGCCGGCCGACAAGGGCGCGGTGAAGGACGTGCCGTACAAGGACGCGTACGACAAGGTGAAGTGGATAGCGAAGGACCGCGTCACCAAGGAGAACGTGCTCGCCGCGCGCGCCGATCTCGTCTTCGCCGGCTGGAACTACGGCTTCGCCGAGAACGCGCTGACGCCCGACGAGCTGCACAAGGCGGGCATCGGTACGTACCTGCTCACCGAGTCCTGCCGCAACGCGCGCACGGGGACCTCGCGCGGCATCATGCCGCCGCTCGACGCGCTCTACACCGACCTGGAGAATCTCGGGAAGATCTTCGGCGTCGAGGCGCGGGCCACGAAGCTGGTCGAGGAGTACAAGGCGACGGTCGCCGCCGTGCGGGCGAAGGCCCCGGCGAAACGGCCCTCGGTCTTCCTCTACGACAGCGGCCAGGACCAGCCCTTCACCTCGGGCCGCTACGCGGCGCCCGAGCAGATCATCAGCGAGGCCGGGGGCGTCAACATCCTGCACGACCTCAAGGACTCGTGGACGACGGTCGGCTGGGAGACGGTCGTCGAGCGGAACCCCGACGTCATCGTCATCAACGACTACGGGGCGACGAGCGCGAAGAAGAAGCGCGACTTCCTGCTGTCGTACCCGCCGCTGCGGAACGTGTCCGCGATCAAGAACAAGCGCGTGTACGTGCTCGACTACGCGGACCTCGTGGAGAGCCCGCGCAACCCCTCGGCGATCGAGCGGCTCGGAGGGTACCTGCGGGAGGTCGCCGACGCGGGATGAGAGGACGACGACGGGAGCGGGGCGGCGGCGGGGCGGGAAGGCGGCGGGGCGGGAAGGCGGCGGGGCGGGAAGGCGGCGGGGCGGGGAGGCGGCGGGGCGGGGAGGCGGCGGCCTGCGGGGGTGCCCCTTGGCCGCCGCCGTTTCCCGGCCCGGCCTCACGGTGTGAGGACGATCTTGCCGCTCACCGTGCCCGATTCCGCGAGGCGCAGGGCCTCAGCGGCCTTCGCGAGGGGGAAGGTCCCCGCGATGCGCGCGGTGATCTCGCCCCGGCCGAGCGCGGTGAGGACCGCCGTGAGGTCGGTGCGCAGGCGGGCGCGGAAGCGGGACTTGTTCCGTGACCCCGCCCAGATGTTGTAGAAGCCCGCGCCGCGGCCGTTGGGCAGGACGTTCCACAGTCCGAGGCGCGCGAAGAGCTTGATGACGGGCCACTGCCGCGAGCCCGTGTCGTCGCGGGTCGACGCGGTCCCGTACGCGACGAGGGTGCCGCCGCGCGCGAGCAGCCGCCAGGAGTCGACGATGCCGGGGCCCCCGACGTGGTCGAAGACGGCCGCGACGCCGCCTGGCGCCAGCTCCCGCACCCGCGCCGCCACCTCGCCGTCGTGGTAGTCGACCGGCGTGACGCCGAGCGCGCGCAGCGCCTCGTGGTGGCGGGCCGATGCGGTGCCGATGACCTCGACGCCCGCGGCCCGTGCGAGCTGGACGAGTACGGAGCCGACGCCGCCGCTCGCGCCGTGCACGAGGACGGTCTGCCCGGCGCGCACCTTGGCCTTGCGGTGGAGCAGCTGCCAGGCGGTGACGCCGTTGACGACGACGGTCTCGGCCTCCTCGGCGCTCACCCCTTCGGGGACGGGCACGAGGTCGGCGGCGGCGACCCGGACGCGGCTCGCCCAGCCGCCCACCTTGAGGAGTGCGGCGACGCGCCGCCCCACGAGCCCCGGGTCGACGCCGGGGCCCGTCGTGTGGACGCGGCCCACGACGTCGTACCCCGGCACGAAGGGGAAGGGCGGCTGGTCGAAGTACCTGCCGCGCCGCATCTGCTGCTCCGCGAAGGAGACCCCGCTGGCCTCCATCGCGAGCACCACCTCGCCCTCGCCCGGCACGGGCGCCTCGGCGTCCCGCAGCTGAAGGCCCTCCGGCTCCACGACGCCCGGCAGGACGACCTGGACAAGACGTGCGCGCTCACTCATGACGTTCCCCGCTCCACAGAAGCTGTCGTTTGACGTTCTCGCTTTCGTGAGAAGTTGTAACTCACTTCCACCGTGAGAGTCAATAGCGACAGTGATAACCTCTAACGAAAGAGCCGAGCCGAGGAGGACGCGTGTGAGCGAGCCGAAGACGTCCCGCGAGCGGTACCGCGCCCAGGTGCGCGAGGACATCAAGCGCCACGCCTGGGAGCAGATAGCGACCGCGGGGGCGAGCGCCCTGTCCCTCAACGCGATCGCGAAGCGGATCGGCATGAGCGGCCCGGCCCTCTACCGGTACTTCGCCAGCCGCGACGAGCTGATCACCGACCTCGTCAGGGACGCCTACCGCAGCCTCGCCGACGCCTTCCAGGCGCGCGCGGCGGAGGGCACCGACCTCCGGGGCCTCGCGGACACCCTGCGCGCCTGGGCGCTCGCCGACCCGCAGCGGTACTTCCTCGTCTACGGCACCCCGCTGCCGGGCTACCACGCGCCCGAGGACACGACGCTGACGGCGTCGGAGATCATGGCGGTGCTCCTCGACGTGTGCGCGGCGCAGGAGGGTGGGGCCACCCGGCCCCCAGGCGTCCTGACGCCCGCCGAGGGGTACTTCGCCGAGCACGGCGACTGGACCAGGGGCCACCCGGCGAGCCCGGCGGCCCGCGTGCGCGCCCTCACCGTCTGGACCCGCCTCCACGGGGTCCTCTCCCTCGAACTCGCCGGCGGCTTCAACGGCATGGGCTTCGACCCGGCCGTGCTGTACGCGACGGAAGTGGAGTCGCTGACGGGCTGAAGGGGCCTCAGGCCGCCAGCGTTCCCGGCACCACGGCCCCGGCGCCGAAGCGCCGTCGGGCGCGGTCGGCCGCCGCTTCCAGGCGGTGGGCCTTGTCGTCCTCGGGGTCCAGGCTGAGCTGATGGGCCGCCCCGGTGGCGGGGCGCAGGCCCTCGGCGCGCAGTACGAGGCCCCTGACCCGGGCGCGTTGCAGGCCGAGCGCCTCGTGCAGGCCGTACGCGGTGGCGGTGAGCGCCCGCGTGTGGGCGGTGGGCTCGGGCAGGGCGCGGGAGCGCACGGTGGTGGAGCGGTCGGCGTAGCGGACGGTGAGCTGGAGGCTCGCGCACACCTGGTCCTCGGTCCGCAGCCGGGTGCCGAGTTCCTCGGTGAGCGAGAGCAGGGCGCGGCGTTGGCGGTCGCGGTCGAGTTCGTCGCGGTCGAAGGCGCGGTGCGCGGAGAGGGCGCGGGAGAGCGCGTCGGGAGTGACGGGGGTGGGGTCGATACCGTGCGCGCGGGCGCGCAGTTCCCGTCCGGCGCGGGCGCCGAGGATGCGCTGGAGGGTGCCGAGCGGGGCCGCGGCGACGCGTCCGGCGGAGTCGAGTCCGTAGGAGCAGAGGGTGCGGGCGGTGGCGGGGCCCACGCCGGGCAGCGCGATGACGGGCTTGCGGTCGAGGTAGGCGGCGAGCCCGTCGTCGGTGACGGTGACGGTCGTGCCGAAGCGGGCCTCGCGCGCGGCCATGCGGGCGATGAGCGGGGTGGGGCCCACGCCGATCGCGCACACGACGCCGTGCAGGGCGAGGGTCCGCACCCGTACGAGCGCGGCGAGTTCGGCGACGTCGCGCCCGAAGTAGCGGCGCGCGCCGCGCACGTCGGCGAGCGCGGTGTCGGGCGGGAGCGCCTGGACGAGCGGGGTGAGTCCTTCGACGGTGGCGAGCAGCGCGGGCAGCAGGTCGGGCGCGTCGGCCTCGCGCGAGAGCCGGAAGCGGACGCAGAGGACACCGGTCGCGGACTCCCCGGCGCCGGAAGCGGCCCCGCCGGTACCAAGGGTGGCCCCGCCGGTACCAAGGGTGGCCCCGCCGGTACCAAGGGTGGCTCCGCCGTGCCCGTCCCCGCCGTACGGGCCCGCGTCGTCGCCGTACCTCTCCGCGGCCTCCCTCATCCCGCGCTCCCCTGGCTCCGGTGCCACAGCTTCGCCCGTGCGATGCCGCGCCCCGTCACCGCCGAGTCCGCGCCCGCCGGTTTGAGGTCGGCCCAGGGGTTCAGTTCGAAGCCGGTGGGGAGGGTGATGCGGCGCGCGGCCGATGCCGGTTCGCCGGGTTGTTCCTCCAGGGGTTCGGCGAGTTTCGCGGAGACCGCTTCGAGGCCGCCCTCGGCGCGCAGGTCGAGGAGTTCGGCGAGGTTCCAGGCGACGGTGCCGACGACGCTGAGGCTGCGCGGGCCGCGCCGCTGCACGGTGCCGCGCACGAGGAGCAGCCAGGAGTGGAAGACGGTGTGGGCGCAGCGCTCGTGCGAGTCGTCGAAGAAGGCGAGGTCGACGAGGCCCGTGCCGTCGTCGAGTGTCGTGAAGACGACGCGTTTGCCGGAGCGGATGGGCGGGGTCTGGGTCGCTGCCTTGGCCCCGGCGACGAGGACGGTCGTGCCGTGCGGGGCCTCGCGCAGGCGGCGCGCGGACACGACGCCGAGTTCGCGCAGGAACTCCTGGTGATCGCCCATGAGATGGCGGGAGGCGTCCATGCCGAGGACGCCGAGTTCGGCGCTGAGCCGTTCGGTCTCGTCGAGGTCGGGGAGCCCGGCGGGGGCGGTGCGGCGGCCGCCGGAGAGCGGGAGCTGCGTGCCGTGCGAGGCGGCGCCCCTGCCCATGCGGTGGAGTTCGGCGAGGTGCAGGAGGAGGTCGCGACGGTTGGCGCCGAAGGCGTCGAGCGCGCCGACCTGCGCGAGGCGTTCGGCGACGGGCCGCGAGGGCCGGGCGCGCTGCCAGAAGTCGAGGAGCGAGGTGTACGGCTGCGCGGCGGCGATCCGTTCGCCCTCGGCCTCGCTCATGCCGTGCACGTCGGCGAGCCCGAGCCGTATCCCCCACACCCCGCTCTCGGACACCAGTTCGATGCGGTGGGCGGGCGCCGAGTGGTTCACGTCCACGGGCAGGATCGGCACGCCCCTGCGCCGCGCGTCCGCGAGGAGCAGCCGCTTGGGGTACATGCCGGGGTCGTGCGTGAGCAGCCCGGCGTAGAAGGCGGCCGGGTGGTGGGCCTTGAGCCAGGCGGACTGGTAGGTGGGCACGGCGAAGGCGACGGCGTGCGCCTTGCAGAAACCGTACGAGCCGAAGGCCTCGACGATCTCCCACGTGCGCGTGACGGTCTCGGCGTCGTAGCCGCGCTCGGCGGCGCGCTGCGCGAACCAGAAGCGGATGCGGCCCTGCGACTCGGGGTCCGAGAGCCCGCGCCGCACCCGGTCGGCCTCGTCGCGCCCGCAGCCGGTCATGGTGTGCACGAGGTCGATGACCTGCTCGTGGAAGACGACGACGCCGTAGGTCTCCTCCAGGGCGGGCGCGAGGTCGGGGTGCGGGTAGCGCACGGGCGCGCGGCCGTGCCTGGCCTCGATGAAGGGCCGCACCATGTCGGCGGCGACGGGCCCGGGCCGGAAGAGCGAGATGTCGACCACGAGGTCGTGGAAGGTGGACGGCTGGAGCCGCCCGACGAGGTCGCGCTGCCCCGGCGACTCGATCTGGAAGCAGCCGAGGGTCTCGGTGGAGCGGATGAGCTGGTACGTCTTCTCGTCGCCCGGCGGGATCGCGTCGATGTCGGGGGCCTCACCCGTGGCCCGGTCCAGCTCGGAGAGCGCGTGCGCCATCGCGGACTGCATCCGTACCCCGAGCACGTCGAGCTTGAGCAGCCCGAGGTCCTCGACGTCCTCCTTGTCGAACTGCGCCATCGGCAGCGACTCGCCGCTCGTCGGCACGACGGGGGTGCGCGAGAGCAGCGAGGCGTCCGACAGGAGCACCCCGCACGGGTGCATCGCGACGCCGCGCGGGAGGGCGTCGAGTCCTTCGACCAGCTCCCAGAAGGTCCCGTACTTCTCGCGTTCGGCGGCGACGGAGGCGAGTTCGGGCAGCTCGTCCATCGCGGTGCGCGCGTCGCGGGCGCGGATGTGCGGGAAGGCGGTGGCGATGCGGTCGATGTCGGCGGGGTCGAGCGAGAGCGCGGCGCCGACGTCCCGGATCGCGTGCCGCACGCGGTACGTCTCCGGCATCGCGACGGTCGCGACGCGCTCGGGCCCGAAGCGGCCGAGTATCGCGCGGTAGACCTCGATGCGGCGCGCGGACTCGACGTCGATGTCGATGTCGGGCAGCACGGAGCGGCGCTTGGACAGGAAGCGCTCCATGAGCAGCCCGTGCTCCAGCGGGTCGGCGTGCGCGATGCCGATGAGGTGGTTGACGAGGGAGCCCGCGCCCGAGCCGCGCGCGGCGACCCGGATGCCCAGCCCGCGCACGTCGTCGACGACGCGGGCGACGGTGAGGAAGTACGAGGCGAAGTCGTGGTGCCCGATGATGTCCAGCTCGTGGTGCATCCGCTCCCAGTACGCGCGTGCCTTCGGGCCCCTGTCGTAGCCGCGCCGGATCATCCCCGCGGTGGCGCGCGAGGCGAGGGCGCGCTGCGCGGTGCGCAGGCCCGCGCCGACGAGGCGGGGTTCGGGGAAGCGCACGGAGCCGAGGCCGAGGTCGTCCTCGGGGTCGACGAGGCACTCGGCGGCGGTACGGGCCGTGTGGGCCAGGAGCGCGGCGGCGGCGTCCGGGCCGAAGCCCGCCGCTGTCGTGATCCGCTCGGCCTCGGCGGCCATGCGCCCGGCGTCCTTGAGCCAGCGTTCGCCGCTGTCGAGGCCCTTGGCGGGGTCGATGGGGACGAGGCGGCGGGCCGCGTCGAGTACGTCGGCGATGCGGCCCTGGCCCGGGTCGGCGTAGCGCACGGCGTTGGTGAGCACGGGGCGTACGCCCTGCTCGGCGGCGAAGCCGACGGTGCGGGCGGCGAGGCGCAGGGAGCCCGGGCCCGTACCGCCGCGCCCGTGGTGGACGGCTTCGAGGCGGAGCGCGTCGCCGTAGCGCTCGCGCCAGGGGACGAGGAGGCGGGCCGCGCGGTCGGGGCGGCCCGCGGCGAGGGCACGCCCTATGTCGGACTCGGGGCCGAGCAGGACGGTGAGCCCTTCGCCGTGGTTGGCGTCCCAGGGCAGCACGGGGGGCCGCTCGCCGCGGGCGTGCGCGGCGGTCACGAGCGCGCACAGCGCGGCCCAGCCACGGGCCCCGTCACGGGCGAGAAAGGTCACTCGCGGCGCGGACTCGTCGACGAAGGCCCCGCCCCGTACGGGAGCGCGCCGCCGCCCGCCGCCCCGTACGTCCTTCGCGGCGGGTACGTCCACGGCGAGATCGACCCCGAACAGGGGCCGTACGCCTTCCTCCGCGCACGCCTTGGCGAAGCGCACGGCCCCGGCGACGGTGTCGCGGTCGGTGAGCGCGACAGCGTCCATGCCGCGCTCGGCGGCCCGCGCGGCGAGCGCCTCGGGGTGCGAGGCCCCGTACCGCGCCGAGTTCCCCGAGACGGTGCGCAGGTGCGCGAAACCGAGACCCGAAAGGCCCGGAGACCTGGTCATCCGCACCTCCTCGGACGCTCGTGCTCACCCCCTGGTTCATCCCTCGGGCACCACGATAAACCACTGCTCGAACGTTCGTACGATTAGCGCGGCGGGCGTACGAACAGACGGGTGAACGGGCACGGGGAGTGACGGGCCGGCTCTAGGCGCCGTGGTGCTCCTGCGGCCCGTGCCAGTCCAGGCACAGGGCGGTGGCATCGTCCTCGGGGTGGCCGCCGGACGCCTCGGCGACCGCTTCGGCCAGGATCTGTACGACCTCGCGGGGGTGCTCGGCCGCGGTCTCCCTGAGGAGGGCGGGCAGATCGACGCTCTGCGCCCGGCGCTCCTGCATCCCGTCGGTGTACAGCAGGAGCCGGTCACCGGGGCGCAGGTCGAGGTCCTGCACCTGGTAGTCGCCCTTCGCCGAGACCCCGAAGGGGAGGTCCACGCGGAGGGTGATCTCCTCGACCGTGCCCGCGCGCAGCCGCAGCGGCCAGAGGTGGCCCGCGTTGACGAGCCGGGCGCCGCTCCCGTCCAGGGCGATGCGCAGCAACTGCCCGGTGGCGAGCGTCCGCCCGCCGTGGTCGACGAGGGCCTGGTGCATCTGGCGGGCCTGTTCGGCGAGCCCCTCCCCGGCGCGGCGGGCCCCGCGCGAGGCGTTGACCAGCAGCGTGGCCAGCAGCGAGGCCGCGACGTCGTGCCCCATCGCGTCCGTGATGGACAGGTGGAGGGTGTCGCGGTCGAGCGTGTAGTCGAAGGTGTCCCCCGCGATGCCGTCGGCCGGGAACAAGGCACAGGCGAGGGTGAACTCGGCGGCCTCGCAGGAAGGGGCCGAGGGCAGGAGCTGCCGCTGGATCTCGGCGGCCAGGCTCACCCGTGTGGTGCGCTGGCCCAGGTGGTAGAGGTCGGTGAAGCGGCGGTCGGTGACGACGATGTACGCCAGCGCGTGCGCGGCCTCCTCGATCTGTTCGAGCTGACCGGACTGACCGGGCTGACCGGACTGACCGGGCCGACCGGACCGGTCGTGCCGTCCGGGGTGGCCGGACGCGTCCGGGGCGGCCCCGGGGAGGACCAGCTCCAGGACCCCGATGACATCGCCGCGGTTGGTGACCGGGGCGAGCACCCGCTGCCCCTCCCCCTCGGCGGGCACCCGTACCAGCTCCTGGGTGCGCAGGACCTCGTCGTAGACGCTGCCGGCGAGGGGGACCCGCTCGGCGTCGTGCTTCTCCCGCTCGGCCCACCCCTCGCTGACCCGCACCATGCTCCGGCCGATGACGTCGGCGAACAGGAACGACACGTAGCGCGCGCCGAAGCGCTCGCGCAGATTGCGCGCCACGACACCGAGGGAGTCCACCGGCGCGGCCTTCTCCGCAGCCGCCAGCACCTCCGCCAGTCCGATCCGGTCACATGGCACAACGGCCTCCCTGAGTCGCGAATGCGCCTTCCCGCCGGGCGGCACATACGGCCACGGGGCCGCCACAGCATCCAAGCGCCTCGCGGGTGCCCCCGGCACCCCCGGCGGCACACACCCCAGGTTCACCGCCCCGGGCGAGCGTTCCCCTCCGGACGGGGAGCGCGGCGGGTCCGTACGGCGCCTGGCCCGCCGCGCGGAATCCGGCCCGTACGAACGCCGGGGTCCCGGCCCCGCCTCGTGGCGGAACCGGGACCCGGGTGTGCGGTGTGCGGGCGAAGGGCGTCAGCCGATCTCGGCACCGAAGGCGTCGAGGGCCTCGGTGACCGGCTGGAAGAAGGTCTCGCCGCCGGAGGTGCAGTCGCCGCTGCCGCCCGAGGTGAGGCCGATCGCGTTGCTGCCCGCGAAGAGCGAGCCGCCCGAGTCGCCGGGCTCGGCGCAGACCGTGGTCTGGATGAGCCCGTCGACGATGCCGTCCGCGCCGTAGTTGACGCTCACGTCGAGCCCGGTCACCTCACCGCTGTGGACTCCGGTGGTGGAGCCCGAGCGGGTGACGGTCTGGCCGACCGTCGCGTCGGCGGCGCCCGTGATGGTCTGGCTGCTGCCGTTGTAGAGGTCGACCGCGCTCGGGTGGGCGGTGTTCCCGCTGTACTTCACGAGCCCGTAGTCGTTGCCGGGGAACTCGGAGCCCGCGTTGGTGCCGAGCGGGTTGCCGTCCGCGTCGCTCCAGCTGCTGATCGCCTCGGTGCAGTGGCCCGCGGTGAGGAAGGCGGGCTCGCCGCCGACCGTCACGTTGAAGCCCAGCGAGCAGCGCCCGCCGGAGCCCTGGATCGCGTCGCCGCCCGCGATGAAGGGCTTGAAGGTGCCCTGGGACTGCTTGAGCGTCGCCGCGGTGCCGAGCTTCTCGACGGCGGTGGTCAGCTTCTGGAGCTGGGCGCCCTTGACGGTGCGGTCGGCGGTCACGACGACCTTGTTCGAGACCGGGTCCACGCCCCAGGAGGTGCCGGGTATCGCGGTGGCCTCCTTGGCGACGGCGGAGCGCGCCGACTTCAGCTCGGCGAGCGTGTGCGCGACGACTCTCGCCTTCGCGCCCGCCGCCTCGGCCGTCTTCGCGGCCGACTGGTCCGTCACGTTGACGACGAGGTGCTTGGCCTGCGCGTCGTAGTAGGTGCCCGCCGCGTGCGCACCCAGGTCCTGGGCGATGCGCGAGGCGAGCTTTTCGGCCTTCGGAGCGGAGAGAGTGTGCGGGGCGGTGGGGGTCGCCTCCGCGGCGTTCGCGGTCTGGAAGGTGAATCCGGCCGCGAGCAGCGCGGCCACTCCGGTGCCCGCGATCGCGGCACGCCGCACGGTGGTCCGTCGTTCGGTCACTTCACGTCCTCCTGTGGGGGGTTGGTCCCGGCGATGTGGGGGTGCCGGGACCGGAAGGCGTTCGCACACGGTGCCGTCGGACGGGAAAAAGCCGCGTCCATGTCACCGTGCGCCGCCCACTATTCCGACGGCGCACAGCCGTACACAAGGTCGATATCCGGCCGCGCGTTCGGAAGGAACGGACGCCTCCGCACCGGCCCCGCACGGCTGTCAAGTACGCCTCCACCGGCCGTGGCTCGCAGGCGGAAAGCCCCGGTGGGGGCGGTACGGCGACGGAGGGACGCACCACTCGGGCCTCGTGGCCGGTTCTCGCCCCTGACCCCTCGCGGGCCCTCGCGACCGCGCGAAGGGCCGGTGAAGGAGTCGCGGACAGCTCAGGGACCTCGCGTGACGGAGAGGTCACACCCGTACGGCCCGCCCGTACGCCCCGCCCGCGCCTCCCGCCCGCGCGCCGCACTCGCGCACCGCACCCGTACCGGAAAAGCGGTGGCCCTCTCCCCCGCGCCCCGCTACCTTCCTCGGCATGCAGCCCGCCGCGCACCACCAGGGGACGACGACGCCGGAGTACGTCCCGGCGCGCTGAGAGCTGTACCGAAGCGAAGCCCCGGGGCGGGTGCCCCGGGGCTTTTCCGCGCCGTCACCCGCTCCCGCACCCCCGAGGAGCGAGACCATGACCGACCACATCCCCGCCCGGGAGCACGACCACCACCGCCTCGGCCGCGCGCTCGGCCTCTACGGCACCGACCCGCTCCTCGGCGCGGGCCTCCCCTTCCTGCTCCCCGACGGCGCGAGCGTGCGGCACGCGCTGGAGGAGTACGTACGCGGCCTCGAAGTGGCCGCCGGCTACGACCACGTGCACTCGCCGGCGCTCGGGAAACAGGAGCTGTACGTCCGCTCCGGGCACTGGGCGCACTACCGTGCGGACATGTTCCCGCCGATGGAGGTCGGCGGCGAGCACTTCGTGCTGCGCCCGAGCCTGTGCCCGCACCACGCGCTGATCTACCGCGCCCAGGCCCGTAGCTACCGCGACCTTCCGCTCCGTATCGCCGAGTTGGGTGGCATGTTCCGCGCGGAGCCGTCCGGGACCCTCGGCGGCCTGACCCGGGTGCGGGCGATCCAGCTCAACGACGCGCACCTGTTCTGCCCCCCGGAATCGCTCGCCGATGAGGTCGCGGGGGCGCTCACCCTCATCCGTACCGCCTACCGTGCCCTCGGCCTGACCCCGCACCGCTACCGGCTCTCGCTGCCGGGCGAGGGCGCCAAGTACGGGCTCCCCGAAGGCAGGTGGGAGCGGTCGGCCGCCGCGCTCACCGAGGCGCTCGCGGGCGAGGGGCTCGACTGGGAGGAGGGGCGTGGTGAGGCGGCGTTCTACGGGCCGAAGATCGACGTGCAGGCGCGGGACGCCGCGGGCCGCGAGTTCACCCTCTCGACCGTGCAGGCCGATTTCCACCAGCCGGACGCCTTCGGACTCGACTACCGCGCCGCCGACGGCTCGCGCCCGCGCCCCGTCATGGTGCACCGCAGCGTGCTCGGCAGTCTCGAACGCGTCCTCGCGCGGCTGATCGAGGTGCACGGCGGCGCCTTCCCCGCCTGGCTCGCACCCGTGCAGGTGGGCGTGCTCGCGGTGGGCGAGGAGCAGGAGGAGGCCGCGGAGTCCTTCGTACGGCGCTGTCGCGCGGCCGGGCTGCGGGCGCGGAGGTACCCGGCGCACGCGGGAACCCTCGCGGCACGCGTCCGGCAGGCGCGCCTCGTCCCGCACCTCGCCGTGCTCGGCGCGCGCGAGGCGGCGGCGGGCGAGGTGGCACTGCGCCGCAGGGACGGGGAGCGGCTCCCGGCCCGCCCCGCCGCGGAGGCGGTGGCACTGCTCGCGGCGGAGAGCCGGGTACCGGAGTAGCCGGGTACCGGAGTAGCCGGGTACCGGAGTAGCCGGGTACCGGAGTAGCCGGGTACCGGAGTAGCCGGGTGCGGTACGGGGGCCGGTGCGGCAGGAGGACGGGCGGGCCTGCGCGGTACGAGGACGGGCGGGCCTGCGCCCCTGGCCCGCCCTTCCCCGTACCACCGATACGGCTCCTGCCGCCCGGGCCTTCGGGGTCAGTAGATGCTGACCCCGTAGGCGTTGAGCGCCTCGGTCACCGGCTGGAAGAAGGTCGTCCCGCCCGAGGAGCAGTTGCCGCTGCCGCCGGAGGTGAGGCCGATCGCCCTGTTGCCGGAGTAGAGCGGGCCGCCGGAGTCGCCGGGCTCGGCGCACACGTTGGTGCGGATGAGGCCGCTGACGATGCCGTCCGCACCGTAGTTGACGGTGGCGTTCAGGGCCGAGACCGTGCCGCTGTGGATGCCGGTGGTCGAACCGCGCCGGGTCACGCTCATGCCGACCGTGGCGTTGGCGGCGCTCGTGATGTCCACGTTGCCCACGGTGCCGTCCTTGGCGACCGAGGAGTTGGTGTACTGCACGAGGCCGTAGTCGTTGCCGGGGAAGCTGGACCCGACGGTGGTGCCGAGGGTGGTGGAGTGCGAGGAGTTCGACCACCACGTGCCCGCGCCGTCGGTGCAGTGCCCGGCGGTGAGGAAGTAGTAGGTGTTGCCGCTCCTGACATTGAAGCCGAGCGAGCAGCGCCAGGACGAGGCGTAGATGGCGTCGCCGCCGGAGATGAGCTTGCTGAAGGTGCCGGGGGTGCGCTCGATCTCCAGGGCGCCCGAGTTGACCCCCGCCGCGTCCTTGAGCTTCTGGATCTCGGCCTGCGAGACGGTGCTGTCCACGGTGACCTGGAGCTTGCCGTTGCTCGGGTCGATGTTCCACGCCGTACCGGCGACGTCGGCCTTGAGCACGGCGTCGCTCGCCGCGGTGAGCTGGGTGGTGGAGTACGTCTTCGCCTCACCGGCCTGCGCGGCGGGGACGGCGAAGGCGGCGGTGGCCAGGAGGCCGGAGGCCACGGCGATCAGCCGGGTCCGTCTCGTGGTGCCGGTGCGGGGGGTGGTGCGCTTGGTCCTCACGTGGTTCCTCCAGTGGGGAATCGGGGGGCCTGCCGTGGGGGTCAGGCCCGTGAGGCGCGGTGCGGGGCGCGTGCCCCGGATCACGGGACACGGGCACCGAACCGGCGCTGCTGGGGAGTTTCTGTGACCACGCCGTGACCGCACAAGGGCGACTTCCGGCCTCGCTCACCGCCCCGACGGCCCCTCCAACTCCCTTACCTCACCGTCCACTTGAGAATTCCTTCACGACCTTCCCCGCTACTCGCCGCCCTTCTTCACAAGGCGCCGCTCGCCCGCGGCGACGGCGAGATCGAGGGTGTTCCCCGGAGGCGGGAGCGGGCACAGGAAATGCGGGCTGAGCGCGCAGGGCGGCAGCACGGCACGGTTGAAGTCCACGGGGACGCTGCCGTCGGGGGCGGGCGCCGGGGTGCTCAGGAAACGGAAGCGGTGGCTGCCCGCGCCGCTCGTGGCATCGGCGAAGACCGCCCACAGGCCGCCGTCCGGCCGCACGGTGACCTGGAGCGCGTACGCCGATCCGTCGACGGAGAAGCGCAGTTCACCCCCGAGGCCGAGCCCGCGCTCGCGCCCGTCCGCGTTCGGCACGCGCACGGTCCGCGCCGACGCGTACGGGACGAAGCGGCCGTCGACCGCCCAGCGCGCCTCCCAGGGGCTCACCTCAAGCCCGGGGAAGGCGCGGCGCGCGGGCGCGTCGGGGTCGTGCACCCGTACCGCCCACGCTCCCTCGCGCACGAGCACGGCGAGCCTGCGGCGGCGGTGGGCCACCTGGGCGCGCTCGGCGGGGCCCGCGTCGGCGGCGAGCAGCGCCTCGCCCGCGTACGGCCTTCCCCGTACGAGCAGTCCGGCGCCGCGCGTGAGCGAGACGTGCTCCCCGGCCGCACGCCAGCGCCCGGGAATGTCCGGAAGCAGTCCGTCCGGGTAGTCGTCGAGCCAGTGCGTGCCGGTCACGGAGAGCGGGCCCCAGGGGGCGGTGAGGGCCTGGGCGCGCGCGGCACGCCACTGCCGCCAGTCGGCGAGAGCGGCGTCGGCCGGGGCGGAGCCGCCTGGCGCGGGGGCGGCGAGAGCGGCGTCGGCCGGGGCGGTGTCGTTCTGTACGAGGCTCATGCGGCGGTGTCCTTCGGGGTGTCGCGGGTGGCGGGGTGGCGCAGGCCGAGGTGGTCGCGCAGGGTCGGGCCCGTGTACGCCGTACGGAAGGCGCCGCGCTCCTGGAGGAGGGGCACGACCCGCTCGACGAACTCGTCGAGGCCGCCTGGAGTGAGATGCGGGACGAGGATGAATCCGTCGGCGGCGCGCGAGTCGACGAAGTGGCTCATCGCCTCGGCGACCGTCGCGGGGGAGCCGATGAAGGACTGCCGTCCCGTCGCCTCGATCGCCGTCTCGCGCAGCGAGAGGTTCTTGGTACGGGCGAGAGCGCGCCACTTCTCGGCGAGCGCGCGCGGATCGCCCTGCCGCACCCGGCCCTGGACGACGTCCGAGTCGACGACCGGGTCGAAGGCGGGCAGCGGCCCGTCCGGGTCGAAGCCGGAGAGGTCGGTGCCCCAGACCTGTTCGGCGGCGAGCAGGGCGTTCTGCGGGGAGACCTGGAGGCGGCGGATCTCCGCGGCCTTCTCCTGCGCCTCGGCGTCCGTGTCCCCGACGACGACGGTGACCCCGGGCATGATCCTGAGGTCGTCGGCCGTGCGCCCGTACCCCGGCAGGCGGCCCTTCACGTCGGCGTAGAACTCCTGCCCGGCCGCGAGCGTGCCGTGGCGCGTGAAGATGACGTCGGCGGCGCTCGCGGCGAAGTCGCGGCCCTCGGCTGAGTCCCCGGCCTGGATGACGACGGGGTGGCCCTGCGGGGAGCGCGGGAGCGTGAACTCGCCCTCGACGGAGAAGTGCCGCCCGTGGTGGGCGAAGGGGCGCGGGGTACCGTCCGGGCTCCAGCTGTCCCACAGCTCCCGTGCGGTCGCGACGAATTCGGCGGCGCGGGTGTAGCGGTCCGCGCGGTCGAGGTAGCCGCCGCGACGGAAGTTCTCGCCGGTGAAGGCGTCGGAGGACGTGACGACGTTCCAGGCGGCGCGACCGCCGCTGAGGTGGTCGAGGCTCGCGAGACGGCGGGCGAGTTCGTAGGGCTCGTTGAAGGTGGTGTTGACGGTGGCGGCGAGACCGAGGTGTTGGGTGACGGCCGCGACGGCGTTGAGGACCGCGAGCGATTCGGGGCGGCCCACGACGTCGAGGTCGTGAATGCGGCCCTTGTGCTCGCGCAGCCGCAGTCCCTCGGCGAGGAAGAAGAAGTCGAAGAGACCGCGCTCGGCGGTGCGGGCGAGGTGGACGAAGGAATCGAAGGCGATCTGCGAGCCGGAGCGCGGATCGGACCAGACGGTGGTGCTGTTGACGCCGGGGAAGTGGGCGGCGAGGTGGAGCGGGCGGTGGCGGCCCTGGGGCCGGGAGCGGGGGGACTGCTGGGGCGGGCGCTGGTGGCTCATGCGGTGGCTCCGGTGACTCGGACTCGGGTGGCTCGGGCGGCCAGGATGGCTCGGGCGGCTCGGATGGCTCGGGCGGTCAGGCGGCTCGGGCGGTCAGGCGGCTCGGGCGGTCAGGTGGAGGTTGGCGGGGCGGGCGAGACCGAGGTGTTCGCGCAGGGTGCTGCCGGGGTGGAAGGCGCGGAAGACGCCGCGGTGCTGGAGGAGCGCGACGGTGCCGTTGACGAGGCGTTCGAGGTCGCGCCCCGGCTCGGCGGGGCGCAGGTGGAAGCCGTCGACGGCCTCGGCCGCGTACCAGTCGCCGATCAGCTCGGCGAGGTCGACGGGCCCGCCCCGGTAGTGCGGGCCGTGCGCGGTGGGCCGGGGCCCGCCCCCGCCGTGCCCGGGCTCGGCTGACTGCTCGCCGCCGCTCAGCTCGACGGTGAGCGAGGCCAGGACCCGTACGTCGGCGGGCTCCCGCCCGGCACGCGCCACTTCATCACGTACCTCGGCGGAGAGCGCGGCGGCCTGCTCGCGACCGCTCGCCTCGACGAGGAGTACGTCGGCGTGGCGGACCGCGAAGGCCCGCCGCACCGGATCGGCCACGTCGGCCACGATCACGGGGTGGCCCTGCGGCGGCCTCGGCACGATGGAGGGGCCGCGCACGGAGAAGGTCGTGCCGGAGTAGTCGGCGTAGTGGAGCTTGTCGCGGTCCACGAAGCGGCCGCTGGGGATGTCCCTGATCTCCGCGTCGTCCTCCCAGCTGTCCCACAACAGCCGGGCCGCTTCGACGACTTCACCCGCCTCCTCCCATGCCTCGCGGGCCGTCACGGCCTCCCGCCGCCCGAAGAGCCGCGCCTCGTTCCCGCTCGTGGAGACCCCGGGCCGCCACCCGGCGCGCCCCTGGCTGACCCAGTCGAGCGTGGCGAGCGCCGCCTGCACGTGGAAGGGCTCGGTGTGCGTCGTGGTCACGGTCGGCACGAGGCCCACCCGGCGGGTCTCTGGCGCGAGCCGCGCGAGCACGGAGAGCGCGTCGAGCCCGGGCACGGCGAAGGAGTCGCCGAGCGTGAGGAAGTCGAGCAGCCCCTCATCGGCGAAACGGGCGAGCGGAAGGAACGCGTCGGCGCGAGTGGCCCCGGGCAGATCGATGGCGGCGGCGAGGTGAAGGCGGCGCGGGGTGGGGGGCGCGGCGGACGGGGTGGCGGGGAGGGAGGACGGGGAGGCGGGGGAGCCCGTGGCGGGGGGCCGGGTGGGGTCGGGGGTGGGGCCGGGGGTGGGGGCAGGGACGGGTTCTGGCGTGAAGTCGGGGGTGGGCATGGGGGGCTCTCTTTCGGGTGAAGCGGGTGGACTTGGGGGCGACGTTGCGGGCGGGGCGCCGGTGGGGATGGGGGGCGTTGGGGACGGGGAGCCGGTAGCGAGAGGGCGCGTTCGGGTGGGGCGCCGGTGGGGATGGGGGGGACGTTGGGGGCGGGGCGCCGGTGGGGATGGGGGGCGTTGGGGGCGGGGAGCCTGTGGATAACTCGGGTTGTTTCGCGACGGCGCTCACTCGTGAGGGTGAGAGGCGTGACGACTTCCGCGGAGTTGTCCACAGATTCGTGGGGAGGGGGCGGGATCGGGCGGGGCGGTGGGGCGGGGCTGGAAGAATTGGTCTCGGGGACGCCCCCCTTGGGAGGGCGGGGGTCTGCCCCCGGGTCACCCACAGGGCACTCGGGACAGCCAGCCGGAACGGCCGAGGCAACCGAACTGACCGGACCAACCGAGCCGACCAACCGAACCGGCCGACCAACCAGACCGGCCGAACCAACCGAACCGGCCGACCAACCAGACCGGCCGAACCAACCGAACCGACCAACCAACCAGACCGACCAACCGAACCGGCCGACCGAACCGACCGACCAACCGGCCCTCCCCCCCCTCACAACACCTTCGACAAAAACCCTTTCGTCCGCTCCTCCCGCGGCCTCACCAGCACCTCGTCCGGCGTCCCCTGCTCCACGATGCGCCCCTCATCCATAAAGACCACCGTGTCGGCGACCTCCCGGGCGAAGCCGATCTCGTGGGTGACGACGATCATCGTGGCGCCCTGGCGCGCGACGTCGCGGATGACGTCGAGCACTTCCCCCACCAGCTCGGGGTCGAGCGCCGAGGTCGGCTCGTCGAAGAGGAGCAGGCGCGGCTCGATGGCGAGCGCGCGGGCGATGGCGACGCGTTGTTGCTGCCCGCCGGAGAGCGTGCGCGGATACGCGTCGGCCTTCTCGCCGAGCCCGACCCGTTCCAGGAGCCGCCGCGCCCGTTCCCGCGCCTCGCGCACCGGGACCCCGAGCGCGGCCACCGGCGCCTCGACGATGTTCTCCTCGACGGTCAGATGCGGAAAGAGGTGGAAGTTCTGGAATACGAAACCGATCGCGGTCCGCTGCCGCAGCACCTCGCGCTCGCGCAACTCGTGCAGCGTGTCCCCACGCCGCCGGTAACCGATCAGCTCGCCGTCGACGTGCACGGTCCCCCGGTCGACCTTCTCCAGGTGATTGATGGTGCGCAGCAGCGTCGACTTCCCCGAGCCCGAAGGACCGAGCACCACGGTCACCTCGCCCGCGCGCACGGTGAGATCGATCCCCCGCAGCACCTCCTGCTTCCCGAAACTCTTGTGGACCCCACTGATCTCCACCATGAACCGCGCGGGCGCGACGGCGGCACCCGCCGCACCTGCGACACCCGGCCCATCCACGACACCCGCCGCACCTGCGACACCCGACGCGCCTACAGCACCCGACGCATCCACGGCACCCGACGCGCCTACGGCACCCGACGGGTCTACGGCACTCGACGAACCTGCGGCACTCAACGGACGGACTCCTTCATTGCGGAGGTGGTGGTCGGCACAGACGCGGAACCGGGGGCCTGCTCCGGGCCGGGGCCCGGACCGGGACCAGGGTCGGCGTCAGGGGCAGGTCCGGGTCCGGTATCGGACTCAGGCCCGGCGGACGGCACACCGGGCGCCCCCCGTGGCGCAGGTACGGACATGGATACGGGTACAGACCCGGAGCCAACGCCCGCCGCACCCGCACCTACACCCGCACCCGCACCCACCTCCACGCCCCCACCCCCACCCACATCCGGCCCGAGCTTCGCCCCCGCAGCCGCCCCCGCATCCGCCCCCACTTCCACACCCGCATCCCGCCCCGTATCCGGCCCCGCCTCTTCCGCCCCCGAGTCCCCCCGCACCCCCACCAACAGCGCCCGCGCCGTCGCGTCGTTCTGCCGGAAGGCCGGGCTGTTGGTACGCGGCCGGGTAAAGGCCCCCGCGCCGCGCGCGTCCGTGTGCGGGCCGAGCGCGAACAGGCGCGGGTGCGTACTGCCGTCGTTCCACCGCACCCGCCCGTCCGCGGGCGTCACCGCGAGCAGCCCGTCCTCGGTCGCGAGCGCTCCCGCCGCGAAGAGCCCCCGCAGCAGCGGGTCGCGTACGCGGCCCGCCTCGGGCTGCGGCAGCCGCGCCTCGACGAGCGCCCTGGCCCGTACCGGCTGCTCCGGCAGGCTCGCCGAGCGCGCCTCGAAGGCCCCGTCCACGGCCCGTACGGTCATGTCCGCACCCAGGAAGCGCACGAGTCCCGCCTCGGCGAGCCCGCGCAGCGCGCGCAGGCGCGGTCCGGGCGGTCCGGAGGCGAGGAAGCTGAAGAAGCCGTGCCACCAGGGCCCGAGGTCGCCGAGCCGCATGAGCTGCCCGTAGACGGAGAGCAGCGCCATGAAGACGGCCAGGTCCTCGCTGTGTGCGGGGTCGTGGCGGCGCGCGATGTCCGCGTCGATGTGTGCGAGCAGCCGCGCCTGTAGTTCTTCCTGGTCGCGCGCGGTCCAGCCGGCGAGCGGCCGGTCGAGCGCGTCGAGGTCGAGCCGGTCCGCGGCGTCGGGCACCGCTGTACGGACGAAGGCGTCGAGGCTGCCGTCGTACGGGTCCGCCGCCGCGTACCCGGTCTCGAAGGCGGCCCGGTCGACGGCGAAGGCGTGCGGTCGGACGGCCAGCAGGCGGTGGTAGTGCGCCCAGCCGAGTTCCTTGGTGACGAGCGGCCACACGTCGGTGCGGAAGTCCGGCGCACCCGGGCGCGCGAGGAGTTCGGCGGTCTGCTCGGGGCCGAAGAAGCGCGGCAGCTTGGGGAGTTCGCCCTCCAGGCGGTAGCCGAGCTTGACGTGGTACGGCACACCGCGCCGCGAACCCACGTACAGGATCGGTTCCTTGCCCGAGGGAACGTAGCGCCCCTCCGGCGTCCAGCGCCCGCCGCGGCCCTCGGTGAGCAGCACCATGAGGTCGACGAAGGCGAGACCGAGGCCGCGCACGAGGACGGGTTCCCCGGCGCGCAGCCCGCGCAGATCGGTGTCCGCGGTGTAGTCGGGCGGCAGGTAGGTGAGCCCCTCGCGCGCCGCGTGCGTGGTGAACTCCCGTTCCTCAGCGGAGAGTTCCGCTTCCTGATGGCCCAGCGTGAGGACGACGAGGTCGGCGGTGAGCGGTGCTTCACGGTCCGCGAGCCACACCGACTGCCGCCCCTCGCGCGGCCCTTCGACGCGCACGGCGCGCGTGCGGTGCTCGTGCACGACGATGCCCGGCGGCAGCGCGGCGCGGGCACGCTCGTACGCCCAGCGCAGGTAGGCGCCCTGGGTGCGGCGGTCGGGGAAGGTACGGCCCTCGATCCCGGCCCACTCGTGGAGCGCGGGACCCGGCACGACGGGCCCCTCGACCTCGACGGTCTCGTCCGTGAAGAGCGTCGTGTCCTCGGCCATCGAGTTCATCCACAGCAGCGGCGACTGCTCGCGCCGCCATATCCGCCCGGGTCCCGGCGGGTACGGGTCGACGAGGTGCAGGACGAAGGCGGGGTCCGCGCCGCCGTACCCGACCGCGGTGTTGGCGGCGATACGTTCCAGGAGCCCGGTCGCTCGGGGCCCGGCCCCGACCACCACGACGACCGGCCGGTCCCCGCCACCCGCCGCCCCGCTCCCCGCCACCCCACCGGCAGTCCCCGCGTCCCCGGCCGCCCCGCCCACAGGCCCCACGTCCCCGGCCGCCCCGCCCACAGGCCCCACGTCTCCGGGCGCCCCGCTCCCCGGCGCCCCGTTCACCGATGTCCCGTTCACAGTTGTCCCGGTCATGAGCGCTCGGCCCCCCGCGCGTAGTGCTTCTCGACGTAGTGCTGGCCGACGCTGAGCACGGTCGTCACGAGCGCGTACCAGATCGTGGCGACGAGCAGCAGCGGGATGACCTGGTACGTGCGGTGGTAGACGAGCTGCACGGAGTAGAGCAGGTCCTGCACGGCGATGACGCTGACGATCGACGTCCCCTTGAGCGCGCCGATGAGCATGTTCCCCGCCGGGGGCACGATCGCGCGCATCGCCTGCGGCAGCACGATACGGCGCAGCCTGCGCCAGGGGCTCAGGCCGAGCGACTGCGCGGCCTCGATCTGTCCCCTGTCCACCGAGAGCAGCCCGCCGCGCACCACTTCGGCGGCGTACGCCGCCTCGTGGAGGGTCAGCCCGAGCACGGCGACGGTGACGGGACCGAGGAGGTTGACGGTCTTCACCGTGACGAACTCGGGGCCGAAGGGGATGCCGAGCCCGAGGTGCGGGTAGAGGGCGCCGATGTTGAACCAGAAGAGCAGCTGGACGAGGATCGGCGTCGAGCGGAAGAACCAGATGTACCCCGAGGAGACCCAGCTCAGCACCGGGTTCGACGACATCCGGCCGAGCGCGAGCAGCGTGCCGAGCACGAAGCCGAGCGTCATCACGAGCGCGGTGAGCCACAGGGTCAGCCCGAGGCCGCGCAGCACGGCGGAGGTCGTGAAGTAGTCGGCGACGACGTCCCACTGGAACGCCTTGTTGCGCGCGAGCGAGTTGACCGCCATCGCGAGCAGGAGCAGCACGACGAGCGCGGCGATCCACTGGCCCGTACGGCGTACGGGCACGATGCGGAGCGCGGGCCCCGGCTGTTTCCCCGGCTCGGGCGGCGGCCCCGGCTCGCGCGGTGGGCCCTGCGGGCGGTCCCCGGAGGTGCGCACGCCGGGAAGGGCGCGCGTATCGGTAGCGGGAGCTTCGGAGGCTGGTGCGTCAGAAGCGAGTGCGTCGGAGGCTGGTCCGTCGAAAGGCATGCGGAACTCCGTGGCGAAGCCGCCACACGGTGTCCCGTCTTCACGCGGCCCGCGCCCCTCAGCACGGACCCGCATCGAGAGTACGGGAGCCGCTCGCGCGCTTGTCAAGCCCCCGGGCCCCCACCTCCGTCCCACATCCTGAACAGCCTGTCTCCATTCGTTGACGTGCGGGCCGCACGCCTGTTCCACTGGTCGGCATGAATCTGTCGCAGCGGCGTCTGGTGACGCGGTCTCACATCGACTTCGGTCGGGTGTGGTCGGCGTCCTGTCGTACGTGCTGCGGTGGCGCGCCTCGTAGCTGACGGCCTTCCGGCCTCGTAGCCGACGGCCCCTTCCGGCCTCGTAGCTGGTGGCCTTCGGGCCTCGTGGCCGACGGCCTCGCGGCCGGGCTCGCGCCCCTTTCTTCCTCCCTGTTCCCCGCTGTCGCCGGTGTCCTGTCGCCGTGCCGTTCCGCGTCCTCGTCAGGCGGTACGTGCCGTGACGCCGTGACGCGTCCGTGCGGCCACGCCGTCGTGCCCGCTCTCGCTCCCGCCTCACGGCTCCGCCTTCACGCGCTCACCCCTCCCCTCGCGCCCCTCCCCCGCCTTCCCGCGTTGCTCACGCCTGCCCTTCCGCCTGCCCTTCTGGAGTCCCGCCATGAGTGCCCCTCCCCCTCGTTCCGCGCGCCGTTACGCCGTGCTCGCCCTGCTCACCGCCTCCGCGCTCGCCGCGCTCACCGCCTGCGGTTCCGGTGACACGTCGGGCTCGGGGTCCGGCGGGGGTACGGGCGGCGGGGCCGCGGCCGCGGCCGGGCCCGGCGACAAGAAGGCGGGGCAACTCCCGACCCAGAACGTCGTCTCCGGGGTGAAGAAGGACCCTGCGGCGGCCAAGCTGCTGCCGAAGCGGGTCACCGAGGCGGGCAAGCTCACGCTCGGCGGCGCGATCGGCGCCCCGCCCACCGCGACGTACCTGGAGGACGGCAGGACCGCCGCGGGCGTCGACGTGGAGATCACCGAGGCCGTCGCGAAGGTCCTCGGCATCGAAATCGACCGGCAGGAGGCGAGCTTCGAGGCGATCCTGCCCGCCCTCGGCAGCGGCAAGTACGACGTCGGCACCGGCAACTTCGGGGTCACCGACGAGCGCCGCAAGACGATCGACTTCGTCACGTACATCAACGACGGCCAGGGCTTCGCGACCCGCGCCGACGAGAAGCTCTCGAAGATCACGGACCTCACCCAGTTGTGCGGCAAGAACATCGGCACCGGCGCGGGCACGACCTTCGAGGTGACGCTGGAGCAGAACAAGTCGCTGTGCGAGAAGGCCGGCAAGAAGCCGTACAGCGTCAAGACCTACTCCGAGCAGGGCGCCATCTGGGGCTCGCTCCAGCAGGGCCGCACCGATGTCGTCATGTCGACGATCAACGGGCTGCGGTACGCGGTGAGCCAGCAGCAGGGCCTGAAGTTCCTCAACGAGTACCACCGCCTGGACGTCGGCTTCGCCTTCAAGAAGGGCAGCGACCTCACGCCCGCCTTCCAGAAGGCCGTCAACGTCCTCATCGCCGAGGGCACCTACGCCAAGATCCTCAAGAAGTGGGGCGTCTCGGACTCGGCCCTGCCCACCTCGCGCATCTCCCCACCCGAGATCCGCTGAGCCCGACGACGAGACGAGTACGGGGGCGGGGCACCCACGCGGCCACGGGCGCCCCGCCCCGCAGAGCCCGCCCTCCAAAGCCCGCCCCGCAGAGCCCACCTCGCAAGGCCGGCCCCGCAAGGCCACCCCGCCCCGCGCTGCCGCCCCCGCCCCGCGCTCAGCAGTCGCAGCAACAGCCGTCGCACCCGCAACCGTCGCACCCGCAACCGTCGCACCCGCAGCCATCGCACCCGCAGCAGTCGCAGTCACAGACGTCGCAGCAGTCCGCGTAGTGGCAGCAGCCGTGCCGGGTCTTGCCCGACCACGGGCCCTCGTACTCCTCCGCACAGCACATGCGGCACGTGCACGCCAGCGCGAGGAACACCCCGCATCCCGCCCAGAAACCGCGCCCCGACGGCGTGCGCGGCGGCTCGGGCGCGTCCCCGCCGCCCGGCGGGTCCTGCGTGTACGGGTTCCCGGGAACCGGGGTGCCGGGGTGCTGGTGCGTGTGGGCGGAAGACGTGCCGAAGGCGCGGTCGACCGCGCGCGGCAGTTCGTGGACGAGGAGGCGGTGGGCGAGCGCGGGGTCGGTGAGGTCGGTGTCGGCGAGCGCGAGGCGGATGCCGCGCAGGGCGTCGTCGGCGAGGCGGCGGGCCTCGACGCGCGGGGTCGCGGTCGCGGTGAGCGGGTTCCAGGCGCCGCGCGCCGCGTCATCGGCCTGGTCCTCGACCGCGTCGAGGAGGTGCGCGAGGCGGCCGAAGAGGCGGCCGGCCTCGGCGAGCGGTGCCACGTTGTGCGGGCGGCCCGCGAGGAGCGCGGTGTGCGCGAAGGCGGCGGCCGTCGCCGTCTCGGTCGGCTCGGTGACCGTCAGGAGCGAGGTGCCCGCTCCCGCGAGCGCCTCGATCCCCGGCTGGCGCTCGGCGGCCGCGAGCAGGACACCCGTGTCGAAGCCGAGCCCCGCGGCCGAGCGGTGTGCCGCCTCGGCCCAGCCGCTCGCCACCCGCCCGGCGGCCGCGGCGACCGGGCGGCGGGCCAGCACCCCGTCGCCGTCCGCGACATGGTCCCGTACCTTCACCGCGGCGAGCGCGAGCGAGACCGCTGCCGCCAGGCGGGCCCCCTCGCCCCTACTGACCCGTGCCGCGCGCATCCCGCGCAGTGCGCACGGGCCCGCGAGGCGGCGCCCCTGCCGCTCGCGCGGCGTCTGAGCCTCCGTCAACACGGATATGACGATGCCGTCGTAATTCGTGGCGACGCGGGCGAACTGCCCGTGATCCCCTCTCAGCGCGAGGCACAGCCCGCACATATGGGACATCCAGCGGTTCTTGAGCGTGTCACCGAGGCTGTGGGCGCACGGCCGCACCATCCCGAACATCGTGAAATGACCCCCCATTGCCCAGCGCGTGCCGCTACGATCGCCGCATCGTACCGGCGGTTACCGTCGGTCCCTTCGTCACCCGTACGCTCCCCGGCATCACCCAGAGGTACCCAAAGGGCGTGAAGAATCGTTTTTCACCCCTCGTCAGGTCTCTCGCCCCGGTGTTCTCCGCGCAGGACACGGGGCACTGTGCACCAGTACCGTCACGAAAACACCGAGAAGCCCCCCTCCCCTTGGCGCACCCTTCGCCTGATGGACGACGATGGGGGCAGGAAACACAGGGAACCCAGGGAACAAGGACCGCTGTGATGTGAGAGGAGGCGTCAATGGGATCGGTGCGCAAGGCAAGTGCCTGGCTCGGGCTCGTCGACGACGACACCGGGGCCGAACGCTATTACGACGGTTACGCGGACGAGCCCGACGCGGGCCCCGAGCCCGGCGAGAGCTGGGTCACCGACCCCCGCGTGCGGGTCGCCGCGCAGGCCGCCGAGGAACGGGAGCGCAGGATCGGCACCGTGACCCCGGACAGCTTCCGCGACGCCCGGCACATCGGTGAGCTGTTCCGCGACGGCGTCCCCGTCATCATGAACCTGACCGCGATGGAGCCCGCCGACGCCAAGCGCGTCGTCGACTTCGCGGCCGGGCTCATCTTCGGACTGCGCGGCTCGATCGAGAAGGTCGCCACGCGCGTCTTCCTCCTCACCCCCTCCGGCACGGAGATCGTCGCGGGCGAAGCGGCAGGCGCCCGCCCCCGTGACGGCTTCTTCAACCAGAGCTAGCCGCCCGGGGCGACCGAGGGCGGTACGGCATCCCCCCGTACGCCGTACCCCGCCCTCAGTCCCCGGACGGCGCGCCTTCCCCCGCTCCCCTCTCCCCCGCGCCCGCCCCCGCCGCGCGCCTCGGCAGCCGCAGGGCGAGCAGTGCGCCCGCGCCCAGGAGTACCGCGCTCACCAGGAGTGTCACGTGCAGGCCGTGCACGAAGGCGGTACGCGCCGCCGTGCGCAGGGCCTGACCCGCCGGCCCGCCGAGCCGTTCCGCCACCGTGTACGCCTCCCCCAGTGAGTGCCCCGCCGCCGTGCGCGCTCCCGCAGGAACGCCCGGCACGGCGCGGAGCCCGGGTGCGTAGGCCGCGTTCATGACGCTGCCGAGGAGCGCGATGCCGAGGCCCGCGCCGAGCTGGTAGGCCGTCTCGCCGAAGGCCGCGGCGCCGCCCGCGCACGCGCGCGGCGCCTCGTGGAGCATCGCCTCGTACGCGGCGAACAGCGTCGTCTCCAGGCCGAGTCCGAGCAGGACGAAACCGGCCGTGAGCAGCACCGCGTCGTCCCGCTGACCCATCCCCGTCAGGAGCAGCACCGCCGTGGCGGTGAGACAGAAGCCGCCCGCGACCATCAGCCGGGGGCCCAGACGCCGCAGGAGCACCGCGCCCGCGAGACCGGCGGCGACCGCGGCGAAGGTGAGCGGAAGGAGTCGCAGCCCCGTCGCGAGCGGACCGAGGCCGAGGACGAGCTGGAGGTACTGCGCAGCGATCAGTTCGAGTCCGACGAGCGCGAGCATCGCGAGGACGACGCAACCGGCGGGGACGAGGAAGCCGCCCGCCGCGAGCAGGCGCGGGTCGAGCAGCGGACGGGGGCGTGTGCGCTGGCGCCGTACGAAGAGCACGAGGAGCACGACGCCGAGCAGCAGCGGCCCGTAGACCTCCGCTTCGAGCGGTCCCGCGCCCGTACCTGCCCGCTTGATCCCGTACACGCAGGAGAAGAGCCCCGCCGCGGCGAGGAAGGCACCTGCCAGGTCCCAGGGCCCCTCGCCGCCGCCCCTCGACGCGGGGAGCAGCGCGCGGCCGAGCGGGATGCTCAGGAGCATGAGGGGCACGTTGACGAGGAAGACCGAGCCCCACCAGTAGTGCGCGAGGAGCAGCCCCCCGATGAGCGGCCCGGTCGCCGCGCCGACGGCGGCGACCGCGCTCCACACGCCGATCGCGACGGCACGCGCCCCGCGGTCCGGGAAGACGACGCGGAGCAGCGAGAGCGTCGCCGGCATGATCATCGCGCCGCCCACGCCGAGCAGCGCCCGCGCGAGGACGAGCACGGGCGCGCTGCCCGCGAGGGCGGCGAGCGCGGAAGCGGCGGCGAAGAGCGCGTACCCGGCGAGCAGGACGCGGCGGCGGCCCACGCGGTCTCCGAGGCTGCCGAAGAGCAGGAGGAGCGAGGCGCACACGAGGGGATAGCTGTCGACGATCCACAGGAGCTGTCCCGCGCCGGGGCGCAGGTCCTCGGTGACGGCGGGGATCGCGACGTGCAAAACGGTGGCGTCGACCGAGACGAGGAAGAGACTCAGGCTCAGGACGGCGAGGACGAGACCCGGTCGGGGAGCGGGGGCCCGGACAGCGGGCGGCCGCGCGGATGCGGCGGGCGCCTGTGCGCGGGGGGCCTGTGCGAGGGGTGCCTGTGCGAGGGGCGCGGACCGCCGTGCGCGTCCCGTGCTCGACCCCGGCATGGACGTACCTCCGGTACCTGGTGTGGGCGGGTGCGGTGCGTGTGCCCGCCCCGCGGCCGTCGATGCGGCAGCGTACGCGAGAGCGGTGGCGTACCCGGGTACGGTGCGGCGGCCGTGTCCGGCGGGGCGGGCGGGTGAGGGGGGCCGGGGTGGTGCGAGGGGGCGCGTGAGGCTCGCGGGGCGGGCGGGGTGAACGGAAAACGGACGGCGGGGAAAAGCGCGGGAATCCGCGGGGTAATACGCGGGCGGGGCCATCGGGAGCCTCTCGTCCGCCCTTGGCGGGGCTTTAGGGAATGCGGTCCGATAAACACCGGCGCGCATGCCGCGGCACATCACATGCCCATCACGAAACGGCTGTTTCGTTCGGCTTTGACACTCACCCGCTGTAACGTCGATGGGGTGCGTACCCAACCGACCCCCGGCCGCCTCGCGCGGCTCTTCGCCCGGCTCGACCGCGAGCCGGAGCGGCCGGCCAACCCGCACGTCCCCGTGATGAGCCCGCACCGGCTCGTCCTGCTGCTCGCCACGCTCGCCTTCTACCTCGCGATCGTCGTCGCCGTCGCGGCCACGACGTGGCTCGTGCGCCTCGACTGGCAGCTCATGTTCTTCCGGCCCTACCAGCAGTGGCCCGAAGTGCACGCCTTCCTCGACTACCTGGTGGTACTCGGGCAGCGCGGCCCGACCGCCGTGATGGTGCTCGCGTGGCTGGGCTGGCGCTCCTGGCGGCAGCACACGCTGCGGCCGCTGCTCGTGCTCGGGGCCTCGCTGCTCCTGCTCAACATCACGGTCGGCGCGGCGAAGATCGGCATGGGACGGCTCGGCCCGCACTACGCGACCGTCATCGGCTCGAACGAGATGGGGCTCGGCGGGGACATATTTCCCTCGGGGCACACCGCGAACGCGGTCGTGACCTGGGGAATCCTCGCTTATCTGGCCTCCACCCCCCGGGCCAGACGGTACCTGTCGGCGGGTTCGGCGATCGTCTCGCTCAGCGTCGGCCTGACCACGGTCTACCTGGGCACGCACTGGCTCAGCGACGTCGTGCTCGGCTGGGCGGCCGGGCTCCTCGTGCTCCTCGCGCTGCCGTGGTGCGAGCCGCTCGTGGCGCGCGTGGAGGTGCTCATCCTCCGGGTGCGAGACAGCTGGCTCCGCCGCCGTGCGGCGGGCCGGAAGACGGTGCCGGAGGCGACGCCGCGGCCGCTCGCGCCGGTGAGCCCGCGTGCCGTGCCCGCCACCGGGGCCACCGCGGTGGCCCGCAAGGACCTCGCCCACGGTCCGCGCGCGACGGTGCGCCCCGAGCACAGCCGTCCCGCGCCCCCCACGGGCGGCACGCGCCGCCCGCAGGCCCACGACCGCAATCAGCCACGCGGCGGCTCGGCCCGCCCGCTGGCGGGCGGCTGAGGGACGTACGGGCTCGCGGGTACGGGCTCGCCCGCACCCGCGAGGGAGCGCTCAGCCCTTCCAGCAGCGGCGGACCCGGCCCTCGTCGACCTCGAAGTTGAGCCTGCCGGTCTGGTACTCCATCGTGATCACCGTGCCCGGGGCGAGCGCGCGCACCGTGCGCCAGCCCCGGGCACGCGCGCGTCGTTCGGCCTCGTCGGCCTCGACGCCGACGTACTCGGCGGGCTCGTCGCTGGGTTCCTGGGGCGGGGGGAAGGCTGCCATGCGACCCACGCTAGGGGCTCGGGGCGCGCGGGGGAAGCGCCCCTGGGGCGGGGACGCGCCGGATGCGCGGGGTCACACTTTGATCACAGTGCGCCGAGGGCGTTTCGCGCGGGGTTTGTCACACGTTCGGAGTCGCTTTTCTTATCCCGCCGTTATATCGGACTGAATGCCCGCGCACTCTTCCCGCACTCTTCCCCCGCTTTTCCCGTCCCCCCTTATCCCGCTTCCCGCCCCTTCCCCGCGCCCCCGATAAACCGTTCCGCGCGCGAAAGCGGCCCCCACCCGAAGACCCCGGGCAGGGGGCGCGAAATCCTCACGTAATGCGCGGCACGCGGCCGCCCGGGCGAATGCCGGGGCGGCCGCCGCCTCGCCCGCTTCCTCTCAGTCGGCCCGCTCGGCCGCGGGGGCCGCGGGGGTGACGCGGACGGCGAAGTCGTTCCCGCTGGAGTAGTACGGGCGCACGCGCAGGCCCTCGTGGGCGGTGGCGGGGTAGGTGTAGACGGCGTGCCTGTCGACGAGGTCGTCGAGCAGCCGGGCGAGCCTGATGTCGGGCCCCCGCGCGCCCTCGGGCCTGAGCCCGACCCGCCAGCGGCGCGGTCCCTGCGCGAGGAGGGGCGCGTGCGCGATCCGCAGCCGGAAGTCGCGCCCCTCGCCCGTCAGCTCCGCGCGCACCGGCTCGCCCTCGCCGTCCGCGGGCCGCAGCTCGGCGTACGCGGCGGCCGTCGGCGCGCTCCCGTAGCACCGCCCGCGCACCGTCGTCTCGGCGGGCGCGACGTGGACCGCGCCCGCCTCGGCGTGCGGGGCGCGCAGCCAGGCGCGCAGCGCGAGGTTGCCGTACTTGCTCGTGTACGGGAGGTGGACAGCGACGGCCGCGGCGCCCCGCGGATCGCGGTCGACGAGCGCGCGCAGATCGTCGAGCCCGGGGCGCAGACGTACCGGCTCGTGGCCGGGCGCCTCCGCGTGCACCTCCCAGAAGCCCTCGGCGAGGGGCAGGTCGCCGGGCAGGACGGCGCGCAGCGGGCCACCACGCGTGCCCGTGAACGGCAGGCGCACCTCCTCGGCACCCCGCACCTCATCGGCACTCCGCACCTCCTCGCCTCCCGGCGCGCCGGCCTCCGCACCGCCGCCGGCCTCCGCACCGCCGCCGCTCTCCGCGCCGCCGCGCCGCCGCAGCAACAGCCGCGCCCCCGCGAGTCCCTCGGACTCCGTGACGACGAAGGCGAGGGCGCCCGAGGCGTCGGCGACGCAGCCGGCGCTCCACGGCACCCGGGCGTCGGGGCGGGCGGCGAAAGCGGTGCCGGTGGGGCGGCGCGGGGCCGGGGGGATCGCTGCGGTCTTCATTCGGGGCGGGCCTTCCTGACGGCGGCGCGGGAGGCCAGGGACGAACCGAGGAGCCGGGCGCGCCCGCGGTGGACGGCTCCGCGCAGCAGTCCCGCGGGGCGCGGGCCCCGGGCGGCGCGGAGCGAGGTGAACAGGGACTCGTACCGCTCGGCGATCGCCGCCGGGTCGTAGCGGGCCGAAGAGCGCAGCGCGGCGGCGGACATCCTGGCCCGCAAGGCGTCGTCGTTGATGAGCTGGAGCAGCCCGGCGGCGAAGGTCTCCGGGTCCGCGTCGACCGGGACGAGGCGGCCGTTGACGCCG
Source organism: Streptomyces sp. P6-2-1 (assembly GCF_050613165.1). NCBI lineage: Bacteria > Bacillati > Actinomycetota > Actinomycetes > Kitasatosporales > Streptomycetaceae > Streptomyces > Streptomyces sp. P6-2-1. The sequence goes on from NZ_CP192513.1 coordinate 1,081,340, forward strand.
TCCTCGATGATCTCGGCGGGGCCGTGCGGGGCGTCGGTGGAGACGACGGGCAGCCCGCAGCGCATCGCCTCGACGATCGTCATGCCGAAGGATTCGAGCGAGGAGGTGACGGCGGCGATGGAGCCCTTGACCCACTCCGCCTCGATGGGGTGCGCGGGACCCATGAGGAAGACGTGGTTGTAGAGGCCCAGGTCGTGGACGAGCCGGCGCAGCTTCTTCTCCTGCTTGCCCGCGCCGTAGATGCGCAGCCGCCAGTCGGGGCGTTCGGCGCGGACCCTGGCGAAGGCGCGCACGAGGAGGTCGTAGCGCTTGACGCCGGCGAGCCGTCCTGCGGCGACGACCCATTTGCTGTCGCCCGTGACGGGGGGCAGGGCGGGCGCCGGCACCGGATTGGCCATGCTCCACACGGGCACGCCGGGCAGGTGCATCCCGGCGCGGTAGGCGCGGGCGTCGGCTTCGGTGGTCGTCGTGAAACCGTCGAGCAGCGGATAGGCGGCCTTCAGGCACTCGCGCAGCTCCGGGCCGTGCGCGCCGAGCGTGAGGTGTTCCTGCCCGATGCGGACGGGGCCCGGGCGGGTGCGACGGGCGAGGTGCACGTTGAGCCCGGGGCGGGTGCCGATGACGACGTCGGAGCCGACTCCGGCGAGGTAGGCGTTGATCCGCTCGTCCGTGAGGGCGCTGTACCTGGCGTGGCGGACCTCGCCGCGCGGGAAGTCCGTGGTGGGGCGTTCGAGCAGGGGATGGCGGAGGTCGGAGCCCCGGCTGTCGGGGCGCAGGTCCACGAGGTGCCGCACACGGATGCGCGGGTCGGGGGTGAGGGCGGGGGTGTCCCTGTGGCGGAAGACCGAGACGACTTCGACGTCGTGGTGCTCGGCGAGCTGGGCCGCCAGGTTGTAGGTGGTACGGACGGTGCCGCCGATGGCGTAACCGTTGTGGATGAGGAAGGAGATCTGCATTGCGTGTGTGTCCCGCCGTCGCGCACGGCCCTTCCAGGCCCTGCCTGTCACCACGTGAGACCTCCGCGGGGGCCTCGTGGTTGGGTCGTCCTGACGTCCTTGTTGCCGGTGCGTGGCAGGTAAACCCTGCCGCTGTCGGCAACCCGGCGGTCCCCGCGCAGGTCACGGGGCGGTGGCGGGCGCTGGGCCAGGAGGGGGAGAAGTCCAGCCGGATGGCTGCGTTTCCGAGGCTCGTTCGACTGTTTTCAGCCACACCTGACGGGTCGTTTGCTCCGTCTTTACCCCTTTTGCCCTACACGGGTCCGGTCGTTCGCGCGCCACCGTTCCGGCGTGCGTCCGCACGAAGCCCAGCTGACGTGGGGCGCGGCGGGGCACGGCCCCCGGAGGGCGGGCGGGGAGCGGAGGCGGCCATTCCGCGCCGGGTGCGGCGTGACCCGGGCTGCGGTCGCCCGTTGACCGGGCGTGTGCCGGGACCCGCCCGGTACGTGCGTGCGCCGGACTCCCCGGGCACGCGGGTATACGAGACCGAGGAGCCCCCGTGCCGCGCATTCTCGACGTCGCCGACGACGTACGCGCCGAGATCGGTGACGAAGAAGCCGATCGGCTGCTCGCCGGGGAGAGTGCTCCCGGCGCCTACGACTGCACCTCCTGCCGCACTCCCGGGGACGCGGAGCACGAGCACACCAGCACCGTGCTCTTCGTCGGCGAGGAGACCGCCGTGCTCGCCTTCGCCCACGCGGGCTGCCTGCCCTCACAGGTCGTGCGCGTCACCGAGGAGCAGTTGCAGGGCGCCGTCGCCTCGATCACCGCGAGCGAGGCGAGCGAGGCGAGTGAGTCCGGGGTGCCGCAGCAGGCGGTGCTCGGCGTCACGAGCGGTCTCGTGCTGCTCGACGGCGAGCTGCACCCGGCGCTCGTCGTGGAGCCGACGGGGCCGATCGCACGGCCGGGCACCACGGGTCCGGACGACGCCTTCCTGCCGCTGCTCCGGGAGCAGGGCTTCGCCCCGGTCCACGAGGTGAGCGCGGTGCCCCAGGTCCTGCACGGCTGGTCGGTGCTGCTCGCGGTGGGCCAGCTGCACGCCGTGCTCCAGCCGGGCCCCGACGGCGGCTCCCCCGTCGCCTGGTGGCAGGCGCACCAGCCGCTCCAGGTCACCGAGGGCTGGCGCACCGCGGCGAACAAGCGGCAGGCCGTCCTCGTCTACGCGGCCCCGGCCGGCGGTATCGGCCGCCAGCCCCGCGAGGACCTGCTCCGCGAGGCGCTCGACAAGGCCGCGGCGCAGGGCCTGCTCGTCGCCGCGGCGATGCCGCTCGCGGGCACCTGAGCGCCCGCCAGGGACCCCGTGGCCGCCCGCGTCCCCCGAGCCCGTGGGCGGCGCACCGACCGGGGGTACGCGCCCGAGCGACGCGCGTGGCCCCCTCCTCCCGCGCGCTTCCCCCCGGGGGCGGGCGGGAGCGCGGGCGGGCGCGGAGAGCGGCTCCGCGCCCGCCCGGCTGAGCCGGTGGGGTACTCGCCCGCATCCCCGCGCGGCCCTCGTCGTTGGCAGGACGTGCACCCCTACGAGCTGCCCCGCGACCGCGTCATCCCCGCCATGCGCCCCGCGCAGGAGCCCCGCCCCGCCTTCTCGGCGACGCCCATCTACGACGCGCTCTTCGCCGAGTACCGCCGTCTCTTCCGCACCGTGCCAGGCGAGTGGGGCGGCGAGGACGAGCTGGGCCTTCCCCTCTTCCAGCACCAGTCCCCGCGCACGCCCCCCGCGGCCTCGGTCCACACCGGCTACGGCTGGGCCGCACCGGCCCCCCAGCCCCCCGCCGACTGGCACCGCGTCACTCCCCACCCCCGGGCCGCCCTCCCCCCGGCCCCGCGGCGCACGGAGACCTGAGCCGGTCGCGGCCGGCCCTCGGACCTGAGCCGGTCGCCGGCCGGCCCTCGCGCGGACGCCGCCCCCCTCCCCGTCCGCACGCCGAACGGGGCGGACCCGACCCCGGACCCGCCCCGCGTGAGCCCCCGCAGGGGCCGGTTCACTTCTTGCGTCCCCGCTTCTCGCGCACGCGCACCGAGATCTGCACCGGCGTCCCCTCGAAGCCGAACTCCTCGCGCAGCCGCCGCTCGATGAAGCGCCGGTACCCCGCCTCGATGAACCCGGAGGCGAAGAGCACGAACCGCGGCGGCTTGGTCCCCGCCTGCGTGCCGAAGAGGATGCGCGGCTGCTTGCCGCCCCGCACCGGGTGCGGGTGCGCGGCGACCAGCTCGCCGAGGAAGGCGTTGAGGCGCCCGGTCGGCACGCGTGTCTCCCAGCCCGCGAGCGCCGTCTCCAGGGCGGGCACGAGCTTCTCCATGTGCCGCCCGGTCCGCGCCGAGATGTTGACGCGCGGCGCCCAGGCGACCTGGCCCAGCTCGCGCTCGATCTCGCGCTCCAGGTAGTAGCGGCGCTCCTCGTCGAGCGTGTCCCACTTGTTGTACGCGAGGACGAGCGCGCGGCCCGCGTCGACCGCCATCGTGAGGATGCGCTGGTCCTGCACCGAGATGGAGTCGGCGCCGTCGATGAGGACGACGGCGACCTCGGCCTTCTCGACCGCCGCCGCCGTGCGCAGCGAGGCGTAGTAGTCGGCGCCCTGCTGGAGGTGGACGCGCTTGCGGATGCCCGCCGTGTCGACGAACTTCCAGGTCACGCCGCCCAGCTCGATCAGCTCGTCGACCGGGTCGCGCGTCGTGCCCGCCTGCTCGTTGACGACGACGCGGTCCTCGCCCGCGAGCTTGTTGAGCAGCGAGGACTTGCCGACGTTCGGGCGCCCGATGAGGGCGACGCGGCGGGGGCCGCCGATCCCGGTGCCGCCGAAGGTCTCCTTCGGGGCATCGGGCAGCGCTTCGAGCACGGCGTCGAGCATGTCGCCCGTACCGCGCCCGTGCAGGGCCGACACGGGGTGCGGCTCGCCGAGGCCGAGCGACCACAGCATCGCGGCGTCGGCCTCGCCCGAGGGCCCGTCGACCTTGTTGGCGCACAGCACGACGGGCTTGCCTGCCTTGCGCAGCAGGCGCACGACGGCCTCGTCCGTGTCGGTCGCGCCGACGGTCGCGTCCACGACGAAGACGACCGCGTCGGAGGCCTCGATCGCGTACTCGGCCTGGGCGGCGACGGAGGCGTCGATCCCGAGGACGTCCTGCTCCCAGCCGCCGGTGTCGACGAGCTTGAAGCGGCGACCGGCCCACTCGGCCTCGTAGGTCACGCGGTCGCGCGTGACGCCGGGGCGGTCCTCGACGACGGCCTCGCGGCGGCCGATGATGCGGTTCACGAGAGTCGACTTGCCGACATTGGGGCGGCCGACGACGGCGAGCCGGGGCAGCGGTCCGTGCCCGGCCTCGCCGATGGCGTCCTCGACGTCCTCGACGTCGAAGCCCTCCTCGGCCGCAAGCTCCATGAACCGCTCGTACTCGGCGTCCCCGAGCGCGCCGTGCTCTTCGCCCTCGAAGGGGTGGTGGTCGTTCATGAAGTGCGTACCTCTGTCGTCTGTCGTCGGGGACCGTTCTCGGTCCCCGGTCAAGTGTCGCTCAGCGCGGGAGCGGATGCGGACCACGCCCGTACGGGCACCGCCCGCCGGTGCGCGCGGTGCGGTTCAGCGCCCCGTGAGCCGCCTGGCCTCCGCCAGGTGCGCGCTCAGCCGCTCCTGGATGCCGGTCGTCGCCGCGTCGAGCGCGGCCCGCGTCCTGCGACCGCTGCCGTCCCCCGCCGTGAACGGCTCGCCGAAGACGAGGTCCACGCGGCTGCGCAGCGCGGGCAGCTTCCGTACGAGCCTGCCCGCCCGGTCCGTCGAGCCGAGCACGGCGACCGGCACGACCGGGGCGCCGCTGCGTACCGCGAAGTACGCGAGCCCCGCGCGCAGCGCGGCGAAGTCGCCCTCGCCTCGGGTGCCCTCGGGGAAGATCCCGAGGACGTGCCCGGCGGCGAGGACGTCGAGCGCCCCCGTGACCGCCGTGCGGTCGGTGCCCGAGCGGTCCACGGCGAGCTGCCCGATGCCCCGCAGGAAGGGGTCGAGCGGCCCGACGAAGGCTTCCTTCTTGATGAGGAAGTGCACGGGCCTGGGCGCGGTACCCATGAGCATCGGGCCGTCGATCATGTGCGTGTGGTTGACGGCGAGTATCACGGGACCGCTCGCGGGCACCCGCCAGGCGCCGAGCACCCGGGGCCGCCAGAGCGCGTGCATGAGCCCGACGCCGATGCCCCGGCCCACGGCGGCCCCGCGCTCGGAGGCCCCCGCGGCCGCGGGGGCCGTCCCCCGTGCGGACGTCACCGTCCGGCTCGCTTCTCCTCGACGAGGGTGACGACACACTCGACGACCTGCTGGAGGCTGAGGTCGGTGGTGTCCACCTCGACGGCGTCGTCCGCCTTGGCCAGCGGCGAGGTCTTGCGGCCCGAGTCCGCGGCGTCGCGCGCGACGAGCGCCTGCCGGGTCGCTGCGAGGTCGCTCGCCTCCTTGCCCTTCAGCTCGCCGCTGCGGCGCGCGGCGCGGGCCTCGGGCGAGGCGGTGAGGAAGATCTTGAGGTCGGCGTCGGGCAGCACCGTCGTGCCGATGTCGCGGCCCTCGACGACGATGCCGCCGCGCGCGGCGCGGGCGATCGAGCGCTGGAGTTCGGTGATGACGTGGCGCACCTCGGGGACGGCGCTGACCGCGCTGACCTTCGAGGTGACCTCCTGGGTCCGGATCGGGGCCGCGACGTCCGTGCCGTCCACGGTGATCGTGGGCGCGGCCGGGTCGGTGCCCGAGACGATCTCGGGCTTGCCCGCCGCGGCGGCGATCGCGGCCGGGTCCGCGACGTCCACCCCGTTGCGCAGCATCCACCAGGTGATCGCCCGGTACTGGGCGCCGGTGTCCAGGTAGCTCAGCCCCAGCTTGGCGGCGACCGCCTTCGATGTGCTGGACTTCCCCGTCCCGGAGGGGCCGTCAATGGCAACGATCACGGATTCCACGGTGGACCTTTCGCGGGGACGGCGGTTGGGCTGAATGGCGGACACCTAGGTTACCGGGGCGGTACGGGTCGTCGGGTACGCGGCCCGGCCGGGCCCGTGGGCGAGCGCCGCTCCCGTCCGTACGCGCCGCCCCGCCCCGTACCGGCCGCCCCCGCGCCGTCCCTCACGCCCGCAGCGACCAGCCCCGCTCCCGCAGCGCCGCCGCGAGGGCCGGGGCGGCTTCGGGGGCCACGGAGAGCTGGACGAGGCCCGCCTGCTGCCCGGTGGCGTGCTCGATGCGCACGTCCTCGATGTTGACCCCCGCGCGCCCCGCGTCGGCGAAGATGCGGGCCAGCTCGCCCGGCTGGTCGCTGATGAGGACGGCGATGATCTCGTACGCGGCCGGGGTGCTGCCGTGCTTGCCCGGGACGCGCGCGCGGCCCGCGTTGCCCCGGCGCAGCAGCAGCTCGACGCCCTGGGCACCCTCGGTGCGCTTGGCGGGGTCCGCGGACTCCAGGAGCCGCAGGACGCGTACCGCCTCGCCGAGGTCCTCGCCGATCGCGTCGAGCAGGTCGGCGACGGGACCCGGGTTGGCGGAGAGGATGTCGATCCACATCGCGGGGTCGGAGCCCGCGATGCGGGTCACGTCCCTGATGCCCTGCCCGCACAGCCGCACCGCCGTGTCGTCGGCGTGCTCCAGGCGCGCGGCCACGAGCGTGGACATGAGCTGCGGCATGTGCGAGACGAGCGCGACGGCGCTGTCGTGCGCGGTGCCGTCCATGACGACGGGCACGGCGCGGCAGTGCGCGACGAGTTCGAGCGCCTGGTTGAGGACCTCGGTGTCGGTGTCGCCCGCCGGGGTGAGGACCCAGGGGCTGCCCTCGAACAGCTCGGCGGTCGCCGCGAGCGGCCCGGAGCGCTCGCGGCCCGCCATCGGGTGGGTGCCGAGGTAGCGGCGCAGCCGCTCAGGGGCCGTGCCGAGGGCCTCCAGCTCGCGGCGCGGTCCGCCCTTGACGCTCGCGACGTCGAGGTAGCCGCGCGCCGCGTCCGCGCCCATCAGCCCGGCGAGGGTCCCCGCGACGTACGCGGGCGGCACGGCGACGATCGCGAGGTCGGCGGTCCCCGCGGGCGGCTCAGTCGTCCCCGCGCCGAGCGAGGCAGCGGTGCGGGCCGCGTCGGCGTCCTGGTCGACGAGGTGCACGGTCACTCCGCGCCGGGTCAGGGCGAGGGCGAGCGAGGTACCGATGAGTCCGGTGCCGACGACGAGTGCGGTTCTCACAGGGCGGGTCCTTGCGCGGTCACGGGGGCGGAGCGGGGGCGTACGGCGGGTGGCGTACGGGGCCGGAGCGCGGCCCCTGACCAGGGTAGTCACCCGGCGGGGCGCCCCGCGCCGGAAATTACCGGGCCCGCGCGGGCGCCACGCCCTACGCTCCCGGGATGAGTCCCGCCGAGCCGGTCCGCGACCCCACCGCCCCCGACCCCGCCCACTACGTCCGCGACCACACCGTCTACGCCTGTGTCACGGGCTCGCGCGCCCAGGGCCTCGCGACCCCGGCGAGCGACACCGACCTGCGCGGGATCTTCCTCGCGCCGACGCCCGCCTACTGGCGCTTCGAGAAACCGCCCACGCACGTCCAGGGGCCCGGGCCCGAGCAGCTGAGCTGGGAGCTGGAGCGGGCCTGCGCGCTCGCGCTGCGCGGGGACCCGAACGTCGTCGAGGCGCTGAACTCGCCGCTCGTCCTCGGCGCCGAGCCGGTCGGTGCCGAACTGCTGGCGCTGCGGGACGCCTTCCTCTCCCACGCGCTCCTGGAGGCGCTCACGCGCTACGCGCACCGGCAGGGCCGCAAACTCGCCGCCGATCTGCGCGGCCACGGCGCCCCGCGCTGGAAGCACGCGATGCACCTGCTGCGGCTGCTGCTCACGGCACGGGAGCTGCTGCGCACGGGCAGGTACGTGGTCGACATGACCCCGTACCGCGAGGAGCTGCTCGCCGTCAGGCGCGGCGAGACGACGTGGGAGTCCTGGTCGGGCCGCGTCGAGCGCCTGCTCTCCGCCACGGAGACGACGGCGCACCGGGCCCGGCTCCCCGCCGAGCCCGACCACGCCCGCGTGGAGGACTTCCTCGTACGGGTCCGGCGCGCCTCGGCCTCAGGTTCCCCGTAGAGCCTCGTACCGGCCCGACGCGCCTCCGCCCCGCGGTGACCCGTAGGCGCTGACCGTACCGACGCTGACCGTGCGGCCCGGGAGGCCCTCAGCCCCGCCGCGCCCCGTCCCACCGCAGCCCGGTCGCCCGCAGCTCGTCGCGGTGCTCCACGCGTTCCACCCACTCCCCCGGCCACGCGGCCTCACCCGCGTACGCCCCCGCGAAGGCCCCCGCGACGCAGGCGAGCGAGTCCGAGTCCCCGCGCGTGCACGCCGCCCGCCTGAGGACCAGCAGCGGCTCCTCGGGGAAGAGCAGGAAGCACAGCAGCGCGGTGGCGAAGGCCTCCTCCGCGATCCACCCGTCCCCGGTCAGCTCGCAGGGATCGCGCTCGGGGTCGCGGGGCGCCGCCGCGAGGCGGTCGACGACCGCCAGGCACTCGTCCCAGCCGCGCGCGGCGTAGCGGCCGGGCGAGGGGTCGCCCGCCCGCCGCCACAGGTCCCCGAGCCACGCCTCGTGGTACGTCGTCCTGTGCTCCTCGGCGTAGGCGCGCAGCAGGGGCAGCAGCGCGGCGGGCTGCGTGCCGTCCGCGAGCAGCCGGATCGTGTGCGCGGTGAGGTCGCTCGCGGCGAGCGCGGTGGGGTGGCCGTGGGTGAGCGCGGCCTGCCACTGGGCGAGCGCGGAGCGGGTCTCGCGGCCGGGCCCGGGCAGCAGCGCGACAGGCGCGACGCGCATATTGGCGCCGCAGCCCTTGGAGTGGGTCTGGCTCGCTTCCTGCCAGGGCGCGGAGGGGTTCTTGAGCACGAGGCAGGCGCGCAGGCACGTGTTGCCGGGGGCGCGGTTGTTGTCCGGGGACTGGTACCAGTCGACGAACTCCTCGCGCACGGGGCGTTCGCAGCGCGCCGGGGCGAGCGTGCCGCGCGCGGCGGCGGTCTCCAGGCCGCGCGCGAGGGCGAGGGTCATCTGGGTGTCGTCGGAGATCCAGGCGGTGGGCCCGGGGAGGTCCATCCCGCGCCAGGGGCCGCACTTCGCGAGGATGCGCAGCACGTCGTTGAACTCGGTGGGGAAACCGAGCGCGTCGCCCAGGGCAAGGCCGAGGAGGGCACCGGTGGCGGGGCGGTCGTCGCGGCCGGGGGCCGTCGTCGTCTCGTACGTCGTCTCTTCATTCATCGTCAGACTGACGATAAGAGGGTGCGGGACCTCGCACAAGCCCTTTGCGCGAGCCCGCCGCGCCCCGCGACACCCGCGACACCCGGAACGCCGGGGACGCCCGGAACGCCGGGGACGCCTGCAACGCCGGGCACACCCGGCACCCCCGGAACGCCGGGCACGCCCCGTACGGGGAGGGGCGGCGAGCCGCACCGGCCCACCGCCCCTCCCCGTACGGGTCCTTCTACGGCCGTCTACAGATCGACCTCGCGCATGAGCATCCCGACCTCGGTGTTGCTCAGCCGCCGCAGCCAGCCCGATTTCTGGTCCCCGAGCGTGATCGGCCCGAAGGCGGTCCGCACGAGCTTGTCGACGGGGAATCCGGCCTCGGCGAGCATCCGCCGCACGATGTGCTTGCGGCCCTCGTGCAGGGTCACCTCGACGAGGTAGTTCTTGCCGGTCTGCTCCACGACCCTGAAGTGGTCGGCGCGCGCCCAGCCGTCCTCCAGCTCGATCCCGTCCTTGAGCCGCTTGCCCAGGTCGCGCGGGATCGGCCCGACGATGTGCGCGAGGTACGTCTTGCGCACGCCGTAGCGGGGGTGGGTCAGGCGGTGGGCCAGCTCGCCGTGGTTGGTGAGGAGGATGACGCCCTCGGTCTCGGTGTCGAGCCGGCCGACGTGGAAGAGCCTGGTCTCGCGGTTGGTGACGTAGTCGCCCAGGTTCTGGCGGCCCTCGGGGTCCTCCATCGTGGCGACGACACCGGCGGGCTTGTTGAGCGAGAAGAACTGGTACGACTGCGTGGCGACGGTGAGGCCGTCGACCTTGATCTCGTCGCTCGGCTTCACGCGCAGGCCCTGCTCCAGGACGATCTCGCCGTTGACCTCGACGCGCGCCTGCTCGATCAGCTCCTCGCAGGCCCGGCGCGAGCCGTACCCGGCACGCGCGAGCACCTTCTGAAGCCGCTCGCCCTCCTGCTCGGCGCCGGGGAAGGTCTTCGGGGGCCTGGGCCTGGAGTCCTTCTCGGCGTAGCGCTCGCGGTTGCGCTCCTCCAGCTTCGCGTCCAGCTCACGCGGCCGCGCGGCGGCGGTACGGGGGCGGCGCGGGCCGTCCTTCGTGCCGCGCTTCGGGCCGCCCTTGGCGCCACCGCGCGCGGAGTCCCCGCGCGCCCCTGAGGTCCCGCGCGAACCGGAGCCGTACGCGTCCGAGCCGGAGCCGTACGAGCCGGAGCCCGAACCGTACGCGCCCGAGCCGCGCGAGCCGGAGGCCGAGCCAGGGCCGCGGGAGCCCGTGCCCTTCCCCGCGCCGCCGCTCTTGCCGGAGCCGCCGGGCCTGCCCGCGCCGCCTCCCGGCCTGCCGCCCGTGCGCTTGTCCTCGCTGCCGCCGTGCGCTCCGGGCACGTCGTAGCGGCGTTCCTCGGGACGGGGGCGTCCCGCCCTCTTCTGCTTGTCGTCGCGCTGGTTACCGGCTCCCCGGTAATTCCCGCGCCCGCTGTCCCTGCCGCTGCTTCGCATCAGTGTTCCGTCGGATCGAGGTGGTCGAGATGGTCGTCTTCGACGGCCCCGGTGTATCCGTGACCGTGCGCGGCGCCGTCGTCTTCGGCGTCCGGATCGAACGACGGCACACCTTCCAGTGTCTCAGCCTCGATGGCCTCCGCTTCCGGCAGGAAGGGCGCCAGCTCCGGAAGCTCGTCCAGGCCGCGCAGGCCCATCCGCTCCAGGAAGTAGTGCGTCGTCCGGTACAGGATCGCACCACTCTCGCGTTCCGTGCCCGCCTCCTCGACCAGACCGCGCTGGAGGAGGGTCCGCATGACGCCGTCGCAATTGACCCCGCGGACCGCGGAAACGCGCGCGCGACTGACCGGCTGCCGGTACGCGACGACGGCGAGCGTCTCCAGGGCGGCCTGTGTGAGCCGGGCCTGCTGCCCGTCGAGCACGAAGCTCTCGACGGCCGCCGCGTAGGTCGCCCGCGAGTAGAACCGCCAGCCGCCCGCGACGAGCCGCAGCTCGAACCCGCGCCCCTGCACGGTGTACTCGTCGGCGAGTGCCCGCAGCGCCCCGGCGACCTGCCGCACGGGCCGCTGGAGCACCTTGGCGAGGTGTTCCTCGGTCGCGGGCTCGTCGACGACCATGAGCACGGCTTCGAGGGCGGGCCGCAGATCGAGATCGGCGAGTCCCGGTACGAGGTCGTCGTCGGCCGCGACGTGCGTGTCGATGCCCTGACCGATGGCTTCCTGGCTCATGGCGCGTGCTCCTGGTCGAACTCGTCGGTGACGGCGGAGGCCGCGGCGTCCTCCTCGCCGCCGGTCCAGCGGACGGTGAGCGTACCGAGCGCCTCCTCCTGCTCCAGCGCCACCGCCTTCTCGCGGTACAGCTCCAGGAGCGCGAGGAAGCGGGCGACGACGGTGAGGGTGTCGTCGGTGTCCGCGACGAGCGCCCCGAAGTCGGCCTCGCCCACCTCGCGCAGACGCGCCACGAGGAGCCCCGCCTGTTCCCGTACGGAGACGAGCGGCGCGTGGATGTGGTCCACGTACACGGAGGGTTCAGGCTTCGGCCGCATCGCCTTGACGGCGAGCCGCGCGAAGCCCTCGGGCCCGATCCTGATGACGACGTCGGGCAGCAGCTCGGCGAAGCGGGGCTCCATCGCGACGGTACGGGGGAAGCGCCGCGCCTCGCGCGCGAGGCGCCCCGCGAAGATGTCGGCGACCTGCTTGTACGCCCGGTACTGCAAGAGCCGCGCGAACAGCAGGTCCCGCGCCTCAAGGAGCGCCAGATCCGCCTCGTCCTCGACCTCCGCGACGGGCAGCAGCCGCGCCGCCTTCAGATCGAGCAGGGTCGCCGCGACCACGAGGAACTCGGTCGTCTGGTCGAGATCCCACTCGCTCCCCATCCCCCTGATGTGCGCCATGAACTCATCGGTCACACGCGAGAGCGCGACTTCGGTGACGTCGAGCTTGTGCCGCGAGATGAGCTGAAGCAACAGATCGAAGGGCCCCTCGAAGTTGTCGAGCCGCAGCGTGAAGGCACCCTTCGCGGAGACGGCGGGGCCGGGCGACCCGGGAGCGGCGGGCGACTCGGGAGCGGCGGGTGGCCCGGGAGCGGCGGGCGACCCGGGAGCGGCGGGCGACTCGGGAGCGGCGGGTGGCCCGGGGGCGGTCCGCGCGGCGCGGGAAGGTTCGCCCGCCCCGGGCGCCCCGGCTCGTACGCCCGGCGGGAACGGCGCTTCCGTGGGCGGCTCGCCCCGCGCGCCCGTCTCCCCGGTCGTGCTCTCCTGCGGGGGCGCGCCCGCGTCCGGCCCACTCCGCGGCAAGGGGTCCGCGCCGCGTACGTCCTCCGGTGGCGCCCCGGTCCCGCGGGCACCCTCCCCCAGCCGCAGGCGCCGCGTGGCGCCGCCGCGGCCCAAGGGGCGACGGCCTCGGCGGGGCGGGTCGGACTCGGGGGTGGGCGGCATAACGGGTGGGTCCTGGAGGGTTCGGGGTCCTGGCGGTGCGCACCGCACGCTACCTCCGGGCACCGCCCCCGCGGGCCTGGGCACACCGGCTGCCCGGCCCGGGCCGCCCCGTCCACCGAGAGCGGCCCGCCCCGACTCGCGGCATGTGCAGGCGAACCGGACCCGCCCCGACCGGCACGCGCGGTACCACCCCCCGCCGTGCACACCCGGCACGGCACCCGTGCCTCGCCACCACCCGGCCCGGCCACCACCCCGCACCCGTGAGCCCGTACACCCGCACACCGCCGGGCGGTCACCGCTCCCGCCCCGCGCGTCAGCGCCCCCGCAGCCGCCGGACAAGAATGCTCGCGTCGCCCCGCGACTCCAGATCGGCGAGGACGACGGCGACCGCTTCGCGGACGATGCGGCCCCTGTCCACGGCGAGCCCGTGTTCGCCGCGCAGGACGAGGCGGGCGTGTTCGAGGTCCATGAGTTCCTCGGCCGATACGTACACCGTGATCTTCTCGTCGTGCCGCTCGCGGCCGCTCGGCCTGCGCCCCGCGCCCCGCCCCCGGCGGCGCGGCTGGCCCTGCGGTTGCTGCGGGGTCTGGGTCCCTCCGGTGCCCGTGGCACCGGGCTGCCTGGCCTGCGGGACGGAGGCCGTGGGGCCCGCCTCGGCGCCCGCGCGACGCGCGGGGCGCAGTCCGGGGACCGGCGGGGGAACCGCGGGACCGCCGTCCGCGGACGCGGGCGCCTGCGCCGGTTCCCGCCCCTGGTGCTCGCCCGCGTCCTCCTCGGTCGCGGCCTCATCGGCCCCGCCCCGCGCGCCTGACGGCTGCGGGCGCGGCCCCGATGAGGGCTGGAGGGCCATGCCCCCTGTCGTACGGAAGAGTTCTTCGGCTCCGGGCAGACTCACTCGGCGTGACACCGGGCGAGCACCTCCCTGGCGAGCTGGCGGTAGGCGGCGGCGCCGACGGAGTTGGACGCGTACGTGGTGATGGGCTCACCGGCCACGGTGGTCTCGGGGAAGCGCACCGTACGGCCGATGACGGTGTGGTAGACGTGGTCGTCGAAGGCCTCGACGACGCGCGCGAGCACCTCGCGGCTGTGCACCGTGCGGGAGTCGTACATCGTGGCGAGGATGCCGTCGAGTTCCAGCTCCGGGTTGAGCCGCTCCTGCACCTTCTCGATCGTCTCGGTGAGCAGCGCGACCCCGCGCAGCGCGAAGAACTCGCACTCCAGGGGCACGATCACCTTGTGCGCGGCGGTGAGCGCGTTGACGGTGAGCAGGCCGAGCGAGGGCTGACAGTCGATCACGATGTAGTCGTAGTCGGCCATGAGCGGCTTGAGCGCTCGCTGGAGCGTGGACTCACGGGCCACCTCGGAGACGAGCTGGACCTCGGCGGCCGAGAGGTCGATGTTGCTCGGCAGCAGGTCCATATTGGGCACGGCCGTCTTGAGCAGCACCTCGTCGGGCGACATCCCGCGTTCGAGCAGGAGGTTGTAGACCGTCAGGTCCAGCTCCATCGGGTTGACCCCGAGGCCGACCGAGAGAGCGCCCTGCGGGTCGAAGTCGACGAGGAGGACGCGGCGGCCGTACTCGGCGAGCGCGGCGCCGAGGTTGATGGTCGAGGTCGTCTTGCCGACCCCGCCCTTCTGGTTGCACATCGCGATGATCTTCGCCGGGCCGTGGTCGGTGAGCGGCCCGGGGATCGGGAAGTAGGGAAGCGGGCGCCCGGTGGGGCCGATCCGCTCGCGGCGCTGCCGCGCGGCGTCGGGGGCCAGCGTGGCCGCGTACTCGGGGTCCGGCTCGTACTCGGCGTCCGGGTCGTAGAAGTGCCCCTCGGGCAGCTCCTCGTAGTCGGCGAACGTGTCGCCGCTCGGGTCGCCGGCCATGGCGTTCACGATATGGCCATCCATGCTCTGGTGTGCGGTCTGCGTCGGCTGGAGACCCTGGCGGGCCGCGAAGGTGCGGACGGCGACGGAACCGGTGGGACCGATCGTCGACGGGCTCGCGAAACCACCGCTCCGCGCGGCCAGCTCCGGTCGGCCACCCCCGGGAGAAAATGTCGACTCATTCACAAGTCGTCTTACCTCCTTGGCGACCAGGAAACTTCTGGATAGGTCAGCGTGGCACCATGCCGACGGTTTGCGACTCTATGGCGTGTCACCACTCCGCAGCAACACAATCCGCCGGACCCGGCCCGATGTGTCGGTGTGCGCGCGTGCGGGTGTCAAGGGTGCACGGCCGCGCATCACCCCCTCGGCACAGGCGAGTTCGGCATGTCAAACACCCTCGAAGTGTGACCTGGCCGCACAGTTGGGAGAATCCTGCGCAATCACCGTCACATCACCGCACGCCAACGGCCGGACCTGCTCGTGAAGGTCCGGCCGTTGGCGTGAGAAACGTGACATCTGTTGACGCGCCCCCCTTGCCTCCCGGCGGCCGGGGAAGGGGGCGCGCACGTCAGTCCAGGAGCGCGTGGGTCTCGGCGTGCGCCAGTCCGTGCGCTTCGGCGACCTCGCGGTAATACACCTTGCCGTCATGGACGTTGAGACCCTTGGCGAGAGCCGCGTCGCGGCGCAGCGCCTCGATCCAGCCGCGCCCGGCGAGTTCGAGCACGTACGGGAGCGTGGCGTTGGTGAGCGCGTGCGTGGAGGTGTGCGGGACGGCGCCGGGCATGTTCGCGACGCAGTAGAAGACCGAGTCGTGCACGCGGAAGGTGGGCTCGGCGTGCGTCGTGGGGCGCGAGTCCTCGAAGCAGCCGCCCTGATCGATCGCGATGTCGACAAGAACACTTCCCGGCTTCATGCGCGAGACCAGCTCGTTCGAGACGAGCTTGGGGGCCTTCGCGCCGGGCACGAGGACGGCGCCGACGACCAGGTCCGACTCCAGGCAGGCGATCTCCAGTTCGTACGCGGTCGAGACGACGGTCTGGATGCGGGTGCCGAAGATCTTGTCGGCCTCCTTGAGCTTGGTGACATCCTTGTCGAGGAGCTTGACGTGGAAGCCCATGCCCATCGCGATCTGCGCCGCGTTCCACCCCGAGACGCCGCCGCCGATGACGACGGCCTTGCCCGCCACGACCCCGGGAACGCCGCCGGGGAGCACGCCGCGCCCACCGGCGGGCCGCATGAGGTGGTACGCGCCGACCTGCGGCGCGAGGCGGCCGGCGACCTCCGACATCGGGGCGAGCAGCGGGAGCCTGCGGTCGGCGGTCTCGACGGTCTCCAGGGCGATCGCCGTGGTCCCGGAAGCGAGGAGCGCCTCGGTGCACTCGCGCGAGGCGGCGAGGTGCAGGTACGTGAAGAGCACCTGGTCCTTGCGCATCCGGTGGTACTCCTCGGCGATCGGCTCCTTCACCTTGAGGAGGAGGTCCGCGCGGGCCCACACCTCGTCGGCCGTGGGAAGGATGACCGCTCCCGCCGCCGCGAACTCCCCGTCGGGGATCGAGGAGCCCTCGCCCGCCGCCGTCTCGATGAACACCTCGTGGCCCTGCCGGCGCAGTTCGTGGACCCCGGCCGGGGTGATGGCCACCCGGAACTCGTTGTTCTTGACCTCGCGGGGGATGCCGACCTTCATCGTCGATCACGATCCTTGACTAGGGGGAGCCCGGGACAAAGCGGGCACAGCACTACATACCCGTATCCACGGCGGCGCAACAGGGGAGAGCCGCTGATCTGCGGCTCCGCCAGTTTAATGAAGGGATTCCCGCTGTCCAGCCTTCCAAAGCATCATTCTTTGCGGGGAGCGCCACGGATTTCGTAGGCGAACCCCGGTCGGCACCCCCGAGGCCGCCCCCAGCGGGCCCCGCGGCGTCCGTTACCCGCCCGCTCGCAGCACCGCGGCCTCCCCCGGTCCGAGCAGCCGCGCGGCGAGCCCCCTGTGGTGGCGGGCCGAGGCCGGGTCGCCGAGCCGGTCGAGGGTGTCGGCGAGCCGTACGTGCAGAGCGGCCCGCAGCCGTTCGTCCGCCGCGCGCTCGGCGAGGGCGACGGCCTCCTGACACGTGCGCAGGGCCTCCTCGGGCCGCCCCGCGTACTCCTGGACCCTGGCGAGTTCGGCGAGCGCGCGCGCCTGCCCCGCCACGTCACCGCGCCGCTTGTGCACGGCGATCGCCGAGCCCCAGTTGCGCCGCGCGTCCCCGTAGCGCCCCGCGTACGCGTGCACCGCGGCGAGCTTGCCGTACAGGCGGGCAGCCTCGCCGTCCTCGGCGCGCACGAGGCGGTGGGCGAGGGCCCTGCCGTACCAGTCGGCGGCGCGCGCCCAGTCGCCCAGTTCCTGGTGGGCGCCCGCGAGGGACTCCATCGCGCGCCCCGCGGCGTGCGGATCGCGCCCGGTGCGGGCCGCGTCGAGCGCCGCGCGGTAGCGGGCGAGGGCGTCGCGGGTGCGTCCCGTACGGGCGTCGAGGTCGGCGAGATTGAGGAGCGCGGCCGCCTCCTCGCGGTGCAGCCCGCGGCGCGTGGCGACATCGAGGACGAGGCGGTGCAGCCCGTACAGTTCGGGGGCCGCGGCCTCGGTGCCCCTGTGCGCGACGAGCGCGCGGACGAGCGCGGCGACGTAGCGGCGCGCGAGGGTGTCGAACTCGCCCTCGTCGACGGCGAGCCGGGCCGCCGCCAGGAGTGCGGGCAGCCGCTCGGCGAGCCAGTCGGCGGCGGCCCCGGGGCCGGGGAAGCGCAGGCTGGAGGGGAGCCCGGCGAGGCGCCGGCGGGCCGGGGAGCCGAGCGGCTCGCTCGTGGCGCGGCAGGAGTGCAGGAGGCGCACGGTGCGCTCCAGCATGCGGGCGCGGGCGAGCTGGAGTTCGGCGGGGCGGTCCGTCTCGTGCGCGAGGGCGCGCAGCCCGGGGACGAGGCAGCCGGGGACCTCGTAGGCGGGCCGCGGCCCGGGGAGCGGGCGCAGCAGCCCGTGCCTGACGAAGTGCTCCAGGCGCTCGGCGGCGTGCCGCACGGAGCAGCCCGCGAGGGCGGAGGCGGTGTGCGCGTCGGCGAGCCCTTCGGGGGCGAGGTGGAGCAGGCGCAGGAGCCGCTGGTCGGCGGCGGGGAGCTGGTCGTGGCTGAAGCGCAGTAGCCGCTCGACGGGGAGATCGGTGGCGGCGGTCATCCTGCGGGCCGGCGCCGCACCCCCCACGCCGCGCGCACCCCCCACACCGTGCGCACCCCTCACGACGCGCGCACCCCCCACGCCGTCCGCGTCCTCCAAGGCTTCGGAGCGCCCCGGGACTTCCGCGTCCGGCAGGTCCTCCGTACCCTGCCCGCCGTCCTCGTCCGCCGCGGGTTCGGGCAGGGCGCGGGGCACGGCCGCGCGGTGCGCCTCCAGGCGGGCGAGGAGGTCGGCGAAGGAGGACTCGGGGCGGGTGGCGAGCCAGCCGCCGGCGAGCACGAGCGCGGCGGGCTGCCCCCGGCACTCCTCGACGAGCCGCTCGGCGGCGTGCGGGTCGGCGGCGGCCCGTCCGGGGCCCGCGTACCGCTCGACGAGCCGCTGGGCGGCCTGCCGCTCCAGGCCGCCGAGGGTGCAGGGGCGGACGTCGCTGAGCCCGGTGAGCGGTCCGGTGGCGACGGCGAGGAGGAGGCACGCGGGGTTGTCGGGGAGGAGTTCGTCCACCTGCGCCGCGTCGTGCGCGTCGTCGAGGAGGAGCAGGACGCGCCGGGTGCCGAGCGCGGCGCGCAGCTGTTCGGTGAGGACGTCGTCGGCGGCCCCCGCGGGGGTCTGTTCACCGAGGTCGGTGAGGAGGGAGCGCGCGGCGTCCCCCGCGGGGACGGGGGCTCCGGCGGGGTCGGTGAGCCGGACACGCAGGAGCCCATCGGGATAACGCTCGGTGAGCGCGGCCGCGAAGGTCTCGGCGAGCGCGGTACGGCCCGACCCCGGGCGACCGGCGACGAGCAGGACGCGGGCGCGCGGCGGGGTGTGCCCGGCGAGCGTGTCGAGCCCGGTACGACCGATGTCCTCGTGGAGCGAGGCGAGTTCGCGTTCCCTGCCGAGGAGCGTGTCCTCGCCGGTCACGTGGCCGTGACCGGCCGGCGCCGGGGCGGCACCCGCCACCCCGGCGCCGCTCGCCCCGCCGGTGTCCACCACCTGGTCCGTCACGGGCCACGCTCCCGTTCAGCCGCACGCTCACCGAGCCGCGCCCCGCCCGGGCGGGGCGGACGCGCGACTCAGAGCGTACGTCACCGTGCGTGGCGAACTCGCGACGACCTGGCGTGAAGATCCCTCTATCGGATGAGTATTTCTTCAGATGACCGGGGCTGTGGTGGGAGGGCGGGGAAAGGGCGTGCTCAGAAGGGGCGGGCGGGCCAGGGCGCGTCGGCAGGGCGGAGCCCGCTGAGCGCGGCCTCGGTGTCCTCGGAGCCGTCGAGGAGGGCGCCGAGCGCGAGGGCGCCGATGACGAGGGAACTGTTGTGGAGTTCCCCGCCGAGGCAGCCGCGGACGAGGTCCTGGTAGGGGACGCGCGCGCTGCGCATGTCGGCCTCCTCCCCGTCCGGCGTGTACCGCTCCTCGCCCGCGTCGCGCAGCCCGGTCGCGAGGAAGACCCGTACCGCCTCGTCGGAGCCGCCCGGCGAGGAGTAGTGGTCGACGAGCACGTGCCACTCCTCGGCCTCCAGGTGCGCCTCCTCGAAGAGTTCGCGCCGGGCCGCGTGCAGGGGGTTCTCGCCGGGGACGTCGAGCAGCCCGGCGGGAAGCTCCCACAGCCGTTCGCGTACGGGGTGGCGGTACTGGTTGACGACGACGACGCGCCGTTCCTCGTCGAGCGCGAGGATCACGACGGACCCGGGGTGCACCTGGTAGTCGCGGGTCGCGACCTCGCCGTCGGGCATCACGACCTTGTCGCTGCGCACGCTCGTCTTGGCGCCCCGCCACGGCGTCTCGCTCGCCGTGGTCCGCCATTGCTCGGAGTTGTCCTTGATCGTCATGCCCTCATCCTCCCGCAGCCCGCCTGCCCCCGCGAAGAAACCGGCACACCGAAGGGGCGCCCCCGGACACGCGTACGCATCCGGGGGCGCCCCTTGTGTCGCCGGTGGCCGCTCAGGCGTTCTGCCGCTGCCGCTCCACGGCCGCCTTCACCAGCCCGGCGAAGAGCGGGTGGGGGCGGGTCGGGCGGGAGCGCAGTTCGGGGTGGGCCTGGGTCGCGATGAGGTAGGGGTGCGTCTCGCGCGGGTACTCGACGTACTCGACGAGCTTGCCGTCGGGCGAGGTGCCCGAGAAGACGATGCCTGCCTTCTTCTCCAGCTCCGAGCGGTACGCGTTGTTGACCTCGTAGCGGTGGCGGTGGCGCTCCTCGACGTACTCGCGGCCTTCGTAGACCTCGCGCGCGATCGAGCCCTCGGCGAGCTTCGCCGGGTACATGCCGAGCCGCATCGTGCCGCCCATGTCGCCCTCACCCGCGACGATGTCGAGCTGCTCGGCCATCGTGGAGATGACCGGGTGGGCGGTCGCCGGGTCGAACTCGGTGGAGTTGGCGTCCTCGATGCCCGCGAGGTTGCGGGCGGCCTCGATGACGATGCACTGGAGGCCGAGGCAGAGCCCGAGGAGCGGGATCTTGTGCTCGCGGGCGTACGTGATCGCGCCGACCTTGCCGACGACACCGCGGTCGCCGAAGCCGCCGGGCACACAGATCGCGTCGCAGTCGCCGAGCTGGGCGGCGGCGCCCGCGGGGGTCTTGCAGTCATCGGAGGTGACCCACTTGACCTTGACGCGGGCGCGGTTGGCGAAGCCGCCCGCGCGCAGCGCCTCGGTGACCGAGAGGTAGGCGTCGGGCAGGTCGATGTACTTGCCGACGAGCGCGACCGTGACCTCGTGGTCGGGCTTGTGGACGCGGTCGAGCAGGTCCTCCCAGACGGTCCAGTCCACGTCGCGGAAGGGCAGGTCGAGCTTGCGGACGACGTAGGCGTCGAGGCCCTCGCCGTGCAGCACCTTCGGGATGTCGTAGATCGACTTGGCGTCGGGGCAGGCGACGACGGCGCTCTCGTCGACGTCGCACATGAGCGAGACCTTGCGCTTGATCGACAGCGGCACCTCGCGGTCGGCGCGCAGCACGATCGCGTCGGGCTGGACGCCGATGTTGCGCAGGGCCGCGACGGAGTGCTGGGTCGGCTTGGTCTTCAGCTCGCCGGAGGGGCCGATGTAGGGCAGCAGCGAGATGTGCACGACGAAGACGTTGTCGCGGCCGACCTCGTGCCGCACCTGGCGGACGGTCTCCAGGAAGGGCAGCGACTCGATGTCGCCGACGGTGCCGCCGACCTCGGTGATGACGACGTCGACGTCGTCGGTCGCCAGGCGCCGGATACGGCCCTTGATCTCGTTGGTGATGTGCGGGATGACCTGCACGGTGTCGCCGAGGTACTCGCCGCGCCGCTCCTTGGCGATGACCTGCGAGTAGACCTGGCCGGTGGTGACGTTCGCCGAGCCGTCGAGGTCGACGTCGAGGAATCGCTCGTAGTGACCGATGTCGAGGTCCGTCTCGGCGCCGTCGTTGGTGACGAAGACCTCACCGTGCTGGAAGGGGTTCATCGTCCCCGGGTCCACGTTGAGGTAGGGGTCGAGCTTCTGCATCGTCACCCGCAGACCGCGCGCCTTCAGGAGCGCCCCCAGGCTGGAGGCGGTGAGGCCCTTGCCGAGTGAGGAGGCGACACCCCCGGTGACGAAGATGTGCTTGGTCGTCGTGGACGAGGTGCGGTTCGGCATGGCCAAGAGGGGGCTCCCGTGGTCGCGGTCTGGAGTGCGGACCGGAGTTCCGCGCCGGCGCTCGATGTGCCGGAGGGGAAGGTCCGTCGCTGCGGGCGGGGGTCTCACGGTCTGTAAAGGGCCCACCGGTCCACGGGCTACCAGGGTATCAGCGTCGGCGGGGCTTTCCGGCGGCGCGGGTTTCGCCCGGTCCGTACGGGGGCATGGCCCGCACGCTGCGTGTATGCACGGGCACCGGGCACATCCAACGCGCCCGGCTTTTACCGCGCCACAACACAAGCCTCACCCATTCGGCCCTACCGCCGTGACCCGACAGTCGCACGGATCACCACGGGGCGTCGTATCCTGCTCGGACATCCGCCGCCGGGCTCACGAAACTGGACCGCGCAAGCGCTTCCTCACAAGGGGTGGAGGTGGGCGACGGGGGGAGGCCAGAAGAATCCCCCCGCCCACCCTGGGAACAGCAGCCCGGCGGCGCACCCTTGACCGCAGCGCGAGGCGCCCCGCAGAGGGGCGCGCCGTGGCCGTTCGACTGGAGATGCACGTGGCCGGGCGCATCGAGGATTACGCACTCATCGGAGACTTGCAGACCGCCGCACTGGTCTGCCGGGACGGCACGGTCGACTGGTTGTGCCTCCCCCGCTTCGATTCGCAGGCGATCTTCGCGGGTCTCCTCGGGACCGAGGAGCACGGATTCTGGCGGCTGGGACCGGCGTTCGCCCCCGGTACTCAGCCGCCCAACGCCGACCGCAGAACGTACCGGGGGGATTCCCTGATCCTGGAGTCCGAGTGGGACACCCCGCGCGGCAGTGTGCGCGTGACCGATTTCATGGGCCCGCGCGAGGAGGCGCCCCAGCTCATCCGCGTCGTGGAAGGGCTCAGCGGCCGGGTGCCGATGCGCTCCAGCCTGCGGATGCGGTTCAGTTACGGGCGGATCACGCCGTGGGTGCACCGGGTCGACGAGCGCACGGTCGCCGTATCGGGCCCCGACTCGGTGTGGCTCGACACCGACGCGGAGACGTACGGCAAGGACCTCACGACGTACTCCGATTTCACGGTCGGCCCCGGTGACAAGGTCTACTTCGTCATCTCCTGGCAGGCGAGCCACCTGCCCCCGCCGGCCCTGCCGAGGCCGTACGAGGCCCTGGCGGCGA
Organism: Streptomyces sp. P6-2-1; assembly: GCF_050613165.1. Classification (NCBI taxonomy): domain Bacteria; kingdom Bacillati; phylum Actinomycetota; class Actinomycetes; order Kitasatosporales; family Streptomycetaceae; genus Streptomyces; species Streptomyces sp. P6-2-1. The sequence goes on from NZ_CP192513.1 coordinate 1,103,784, forward strand.
CGGAGGAGTTCTGGCAGGAATGGGTCGAGCAGTGCACGTACCACGGCCCCTACCGCGAGCCCGTGATCCGCTCGCTCATCACGCTCAAGGCGCTCACGTACGCACCGACGGGCGGGATCGTCGCCGCACCGACGACGTCGCTGCCCGAGGAGATCGGCGGGGTCCGCAACTGGGACTACCGCTTCACGTGGCTGCGTGACGCGGCGATCACGCTCTCCTCGCTGCTGCGCACCGGGTACCGCGACGAGGCCCGCGCCTGGCGCGAGTGGCTGCTGCGCGCGGTGGGCGGCGACCCGGAGAACTTGCAGATCATGTACGGGATCGCGGGCGAGCGTGAGCTGGGCGAGAGCGAGCTGGACTGGCTGCCGGGCTACGAGGGCTCCACGCCCGTCCGGGTCGGCAACGGCGCGGCGGGGCAGCTCCAGCTCGACGTGTACGGCGAGGTCACCGAGGCCCTGCACCTCGCGCACATGACGGGCCTGGCACGCAACGACTACGCCTCGCTGCTCCAGCTCAAGCTCATCCAGTACCTGGAGAACCACTGGTCGGAGCCGGACGAGGGCATCTGGGAGGTGCGCGGCCCGCGCCGCCACTTCGTGCACTCGAAGGTCATGGCGTGGGTCGCCGTGGACCGCACGATCAAGCTCATCGAGTCCGGGGACGCCGACGGGCCCCTGGAGCGCTGGAAGGAGCTGCGGGACGACATCCACAGGGACGTGTGCGAGAAGGGCTACGACCCCGAGCGCAACACGTTCACGCAGTCGTACGGCTCCCGGGAGCTGGACGCCTCGCTGCTCCTCATCCCGCAGATGGGCTTCCTGCCGCCCGACGACAAGCGCGTCATCGGCACGATCGAGGCGATCCAGCGCGAGCTGTCCACGAAGGACGGCTTCATCCTGCGCTACCCGACCACCGGCGACGACGCGGGCGTGGACGGGCTCGCGGGCGACGAGGGCGCGTTCCTCGCCTGTTCGTTCTGGATGGCGGACGACCTCGCGATGATCGGCCGCGTCGACGAGGCCCGCAAGCTCTTCGAGCGCCTGCTCTCGCTCCGCAACGACCTCGGTCTGCTCGCCGAGGAGTGGGACCCGGTACGCGGCCGCCAGGTCGGCAACTTCCCGCAGGCGTTCAGCCACGTCCCCCTCATCGACACGGCCCTGCGCCTGACGGCGAGCGGGGCGTACGGGGGCTGAGCGGCAGGCCGCCGCGTACGGCAGGCAGGAGGAAGGCCCCGGGCCCGTACGGTCCGGGGCCTTCGTGCGCGCTGCCCCGGCCTTCGTACGGTGTGACCTCGGCCGACGCGCGCGGATGACGGCCCGGCGCCCGGCGCGGTAGCGTCCGCGCGTGGAGAGTCAGGGCGGGATCACGGTACGGCGGGCGCTGGAGCTGCCGGGGCTGCGCGGTGGGCTGCCGGAGGTGCTGGCCTGCGGGGAACGACTCGATCGCGCCGTGCGGTGGGTCCACGCGGGCGAGGTGCCGAACATCGCCTCGCTCCTCAAGGGCGGCGAGCTGCTGCTCACGACGGGGCTCGGGCTCGGCGACCGCCCCGCCGAGCAGCGCGCCTTCGTGCGGCGGCTCGCCGAGCGCGGCATCGCGGCGCTCGTCGTCGAGCTGGGCCCGCGCTTCACGCGCCTGCCCGCCGCTCTCGTCGAGACCGCCCGCGCGGCCGGTCTCCCGCTCGTGCAGCTCCACCGCGAGGTCCCTTTCGTCGCGGTGACCGAGGAGATCCACACCGAGATCGTGAACGGGCACTACGCGGTGCTGCGCCAGGCCGAGGAGGTGCACAGGCGGTGCACCGAGGCGGTGCTCGGCGGTGGGGGCGTGCCCCAAGTCCTCGCCGCGCTCGCGGCGTTCGTCGGCAACCCGGTCTTCCTGGAGACGGCGGGCGGCGGTCTGCTGTACGGGGTCTGGGGCGGCCCGGGCGAGGGCGAGGCGCTGCCGGTGTGGGAGCGGCTGCGGGGCAGCAGGGCGGCGCGCGCCGGGGGGCCGCCCGCCGGTTCGGTGCTCGTGGACGTGGCGGGCGCGGCGCCCGGGGCACCGGGGGCGGTGCGGGCCCGGCTCGTACTGCTTCCCGTGGCGGGCCCGGTGCGGCCCGCGCACCGGCTCGCGACGGAACGCGTCGCGGGCATCCTCGCCGTGGTGCTCATGCAGGCGCGGCAGGAGGAGGAGCTGGCGGCGCTCGGCAGGGGCGATTTCCTCACCGACCTCGCCCAGGCGCGCACCGCCCCCGACGACGCGCCCGCGCGCGCCGCGGTGCTCGGCTTCCGGCCGGCCACCGGTCTGCTCCTGCCGCTCGTGATGAAGCTCCCGGAGACGACGGGGGCGCCGGGGGCGGGGTGGGGGCAGCTCGTACGGGCCATGCACGAGGAGCTGAGCGGGCTCGGTGTGCCCGTACTGCTGGGCGTGCGGCCCGTGGAGGGGCGCGTGCCGCTGCTGCTCGGGCTGCGCGAGGAAGCGGAGCGGGCCGGGCTCGCCGACCGGGCGGCGGCGGCTTTGCGGGCGGGTACGGAACGGGCGGGGCTCCTGCGGCCCGGCGCCCCCGAGCCGGTGGTCGTGGTGGGTCCGGCGGGCGGGTGGGCGGCAGCGGCCGCGGGGCTGCGGCACGCGGCGCACGCGGCGGACGCGGCCCCCGACCTGGACCCGCGCCCGTGGTGGGACGCGCGGCGGCTCGACATCGACCTGCTCCTGTGGCGGCTGCGCGGCCAGCCGGACCTCGCGGCCTTCGTCGAGCGCGCGCTCGGCCCGCTCCTGCGCCACGACCGCACGGCGCGGCCCCCGCTCCTGCCGACCCTGGAGACCTTCCTCGACCACGCGGGCCGCAAGGCGGAGACGGCGCGCGCCCTGCACCTCAACCGGCAGACCCTCTACAACCGCCTCGCGCGGATCGGCGAACTCCTCGGCACGGACCTCGACGACCCGCACACGGTGCTCTCGCTGAGCCTCGCACTGCGGGCCCGACGGCACGCGTGAGCTGGCGGGCGGGGCCCGCGCGTGGCAGAGGCGAGCAGGGGCCCGCGCCTCACCGGGCCCGTCAGAACAGCGGCTCGGGGTGCGTCAGTTCGTCGTAGACGCTCAGCACCTGCGCGACCGTCGCGTCCTCGGTGGGCCAGCCCGCCGCCTGCCGTCGGCCCGCGCGGCCCAGCTCGGCGCGCCGTACGGGATCGGCGAGGAGGGCGGCGACGCGCGCGGCGAGGGCCGGGGCATCGCCGTACGGGACGAGTTCGGCCGCTTCGCCGACGAGTTCGGGGATGCCGCCGACCGCCGAGGCGACGAGCGGCACGCCGAGGCTCAGCGCCTCCTGCGCGAACAGGGCGCGCGCCTCCCAGCGGCTCGGCAGCACCGCGACGTCGGTCGCGGCGAGCAGCGCGGGCAGGTCGTCGCGGCTGCCGAGCAGCCGCACGGGGAGGTCCTCGGTGTCGATCCTGGCCTGGAGCGCACCGCGCAGGGGCCCCTCGCCCGCGACGGCGAGCAGCGGTACGGGAGCGAGCGCCCGCCACGCGCGCGCCGCGTCGAGCAGCGCCCCGTACCCCCGGTGCCGTACGAGGGAACCGGCCGCGAGGACGAGGGGCCGTTCGACCGCGCCGATGTCGGCGCGCGCCTTCTGCTCGGCGGGGGCGCTGGCGGGCGGCGGGGGCGGCGCGGGGAGCGCGACGGGGGCGAGGCGCGCGTCGCGTGCGCCGCGGGCGCGGGCGCGGTCGACGAGGTCGGAGGATGTGGCGAGGAGGACGGTCGCCGCACGGGCGACGCGGCGTTCCAGGAGGCGCAGGGCGTGCGCGCGGGTGCCTTCGGCGTGGCCGCGCGTGTGCCAGGTGACGACGAGCGGGACGCGGCGCCCGGCGAGCGCGAGCGCGGTGCGCAGCCCGGCGTGCAGGCCGTGCGCGTGGACGAGGTCGGCGTCGGCGCAGACGGTGCGGAGCGCGGCGAGCGAGACGGGGTCGCCGCTGCGCGGAATGTGAATGTGACGGGCGCCGACGGAGGTGAAATCGTAGGCGGTCTCCAGCGCGTGGGGCGCGCAGACGGTGACGTGCACTCCGCGTGCGGCGAGCCCGGCGGCGAGCGAGCGCACGTGCACGCTGCTTCCCGCGCTGCCGCCGCCGAGTACCTGCACCGTGCGCAGCGGAGTGTGTCCTGCTCGGCTCGACGGGCTGCTCACGGTGGCTGGCGCTCCTGGATCGGCTGCTCGGCTACGGGCTCGCGGACATTGCTGCCTGACAGGATGCCAGCTGCGCGGGGGCCGGTGTGCCCTTCACGGACCGGTATCGGCCACGACATCCCCGCTCCCGCACGGCGCTCACCCCTGCGTGTCGTCGCTCCGGTCCCCGCGCGCCGCGGCGAGCAGTTCCTCCGCGTGCGCCCTGGCGGTCTCGGAGTCCTCCTGCCCCGCGAGCATCCGCGACAGCTCCCGCACGCGCGCCTCGCCCTCCAGGACCGTGACCCCGGAGCTGGTGACGCTCCCCTCGTGGGTCTTCTCGACGAGCAGCTGCCGGTCGGCGAAGGCGGCGACCTGCGGCAGGTGGGTGACGACGACGACCTGCGCGCCGCGCGCGAGCCGGGCGAGGCGTCGCCCGATCTCGACGGCGGCCTTGCCGCCGACCCCGGCGTCGACCTCGTCGAAGAGGTACGTGGGCACGGGGTCGGTCCCGGCGAAGACGACTTCGACGGCGAGCATGACGCGGGACAGCTCACCGCCCGAGGCCCCCTTGGCGATGGGCCGGGGGGCCGCGCCCGGGTGCGGGGCGAGGAGCAGTTCGACCTCGTCGACCCCGTACGGGCCGTAGGCGAGGCGCCGCCCGTCGACGAGCACGCCCTCGCTGTCCTCGTCGACCTCGGTCGCGGAGACGGCGAAGCTGACGCGGGCGTGCGGCATGGCGAGCGAGGCGAGTTCCGCGGTGACGGCGTCGGCGAAGCGCGCGGCGGCCTCGGTGCGGGCCCGGGTCAGCTCGGCGGCGAGGTCGGCGAGTTCGGCGGCGAGCCGTTCGCGCTCGGCGCCGAGTTCGGTGATGCGCTCGTCGTCGCCTTCGAGTTCCTGGAGCCGCTCGGCGGAGGTACGGGCCCAGTCGAGTACGGCGTCGCTGTTCTCGCCGTACTTGCGGGTGAGCTGCGCGAGCGCGGCGCGACGGTCCTCGACGGCGGCGAGCCGGAGCGGGTCGGCGTCGAGGTCGTCGGCGTACCCGGCGAGTTCGCCGGCGACGTCGGTGAGGAGGATGCCGATCTCGCCGAGGCGCCCGGCGAGCTTGGCGAGTGCCTGGTCGTGGGCGCCCGCGCTGTCGAGGGCGCGCTGCGCCCCGGCGACGAGCGAGGTGGCCTCGATGGACTCGGGGTCCTCGGGGTTGCCGACGAGCGCGGTGTGTGCGCCCGCCGCCGCGGCGCGCAGGGTCTCGGCGTTGCCGAGCCGCTCGGCCTCGGCGGCGAGTTCGGCGTCCTCGCCCGGCAGCGGTTCGACGGCGGCGATCTCGTCGAGACCGAAGCGCAGCAGGTCGGCCTCCTGGGCCCGTTCCCTGGCGCGCGTGGTCAGCTCGGCGAGTTCGCCGGCGACGGCGCGCAGGCCGCGGTAGGCGGTGCGGTACCTGGCGAGCGGCGCGGCGACGGCTTCGCCCGCGTACCGGTCGAGCGCGGCGCGCTGCCGGGCGGGCTTGAGCAAGCCCTGCTGGTCGGTCTGGCCGTGCACGGCGACGAGTTCGTCGGCGAGTTCGGCGAGCATCCCGTTGGGCACGGAGCGGCCGCCGAGGTGGGCGCGCGAGCGGCCCTCGGCGGAGACGGTACGGCTGATGAGCAGCGCGTCCTCGTCGAGTTCGGCGCCCGCCTCCTCGACCCGCCGCGCCACGGCCGAGCCCGGCGGCAGCGTGAGTCTGCCCTCGACCACGGCGGACTTCGCGCCGATCCGTACGAGCGCCGCGTCGGCACGCCCCCCGAGCAGCAGCCCGAGGCTCGTGACCACCATCGTCTTCCCCGCGCCGGTCTCACCTGTCACGGCGGTGAAGCCGGGTGACAGCTCCACCACCGCGTCGTCGATGACGCCGAGCGACCGTATCCGCATCTCCTCCAACACGCACATGACCATACGAGGTTTTCTTCCCCCTGGGCGACGTCACCCCGCCCGGTTGACACGAGTGCGGGTGTGCGCACGGCCGTGACGGCACGGTGGCGCGTCCCCCGTACGGGGCCGCGTATCCCCCGTACGAGCGTACGAGCGACACACGGCCGTACGAGGAGAACGCACCGTGCCGGTTCCCCGGTCTCCCCCGCCTCGCGGGTCTTTCCGGTGTCGCCCTGCCCGTCCCGGGTCAGGCGGGGGCGCCGCGCCAGCCGGCGACGGGCAGGGCGAACTTGGCGACGAGCCGGTCGGTGAAGGAGGCGTGGTGCAGCCGGGCGAGGCGGACGGGGACGGCTCCGCGCCGCACCTCGACGCGCGCTCCCGAGGGCAGCGGGACGGACCGCCGTCCGTCGCACCACAGGACGCCGCTCGGCGAGCCGCCCTCCTGGACCTCGACGGCCAGTATCGAGGTGGGCGAGGTGACGAGGGGCTTGGCGAAGAGGGCGTGGGCGCTGATGGGCACCATGAGGAGCGCTTCGACCTCGGGCCAGACGACGGGGCCTCCCGCGGAGAAGGCGTAGGCGGTGGACCCGGTGGGGGTCGCGCAGACGATGCCGTCGCAGCCGAACCCGGTGACGGGGCGGCCGTCGATCTCCAGGACGACTTCGAGCATGCGCTCGGGGGAGATCTTCTGCACGGCCGCCTCGTTGAGCGCCCAGTCGGTGTGCACGAGCCTGCCACCGCTGTGCACGAGGACGTCGAGGGTCATGCGCTCCTCGACGTCGTAGGCGCGGGTGACGACGCGGTCGACGACGCGGTCGAGGTCGTCGCGCTCGGCCTCGGCGAGGAAGCCGACGCGCCCGAGGTTGACGCCGAGCATGGGGACGCCGGAGGCGCGCGCGAGTTCGGCGCCGCGCAGCAGGGTGCCGTCGCCGCCGAGGACGACGAGCAGTTCGCAGCCGTCGAGCGCCTCGGGCGTGGCTTCCTGGATCAGCTCGACCTGCGGGGTCTCGGGCAGCGGCAGGTCGGAGGCCTCCTCCTCCAGGACCCGCACGCCGAGGCCGCAGCGCAGGAGGCCCTGGACGACGAGTTCGGCGCTGCGGATCGCGGCAGGACGCCCGGTGTGGGCGAGGAGGAAGACGGTGCGCGGGCCCTCGTCGGGCCGCACGGTGTGGGCGGGCTTGCTGTGGGCGGGCTTGGCGGTCTCGGTCATCGGGGTCCTTCCGCAACCGCTCGGTCGACGTCGGCCGGGTCGAGCGGGGGAGCCCCGGCGCGCAGCCAAAGAAAGTACTCGACGTTTCCTGAGGGACCTGGCAGGGGGCTCGCGGTGACGCCGAGGACACCGAGGCCCAGTCCCGCGGCCTGCCCGGCGACATGCCTGACGGCCTCGGCGCGCAGCTCGGGGCTGCGCACGACGCCACCGCTGCCGAGCCGTTCCCTGCCCACCTCGAACTGGGGCTTGACCATGAGGACGAGGTCGGCGTCGGGGGCGCAGCAGCGGACGAGGGCGGGCAGCACGAGGCCGAGCGGGATGAAGGAGAGGTCACCGACGACGAGGCCGACAGGCTCGCCATCGATGAGGTCGAGGCTCAGCTCGCGCACATTGGTGCGGTCCTTGACGACGACGCGGGGATCGCTCTGGAGCGACCAGGCGAGCTGCCCGTACCCGACGTCGACGGCGACGACCTGGGCGACGCCCGCGCGCAGCAGGACGTCGGTGAAGCCCCCGGTGGACGCGCCCGCGTCGAGCGCGCGCCGCCCCTCGACCCGCAACCCCCGCGGCACGAAGGCCTCCAGGGCCCCGGCGAGCTTGTGCCCGCCGCGCGAGACGTAGTCGGGGTCGTCCTCGTCGGGGGTGACGACGACGGGGGCGCTCGTCTCGACCTGCGTCGCCGGTTTCAGCGCGAGCGCGCCGCCGACGCTGACCCGCCCGGCGGCGATGAGCTGGCTGGCGTGCTCCCGCGAGCGGGCGAGTTTGCGACGGACGAGTTCGGCGTCGAGGCGGCGGCGGGCCACTCCTGCCACGTTCGGTTCAGCTCCTTGCTGGTCATCGTCGGCACGGGATGCCGGGGCACGCGGGACGATGCAGGTCACGCGCCTTGAGGGCATGCTACGGCGGAGGTCCGACAAGAGCGCCCGCCGCGGTCACCGCGCGGCCGGGGGCGGCGGCCCCTGCGCCACGTCGAGCGCCGCGAGGACGGCCCGCAGCCCCTCGTGCGTCTCCTCGTACACGCCCTGATGCTCGGCAACGGGCAACTCGTCCAGATCCGCGAGCCGCCCGAGCAGCCCGTCCACCCGCGCGTCCCCGGTCCCGGCCCGCACCACCCCGAGCGGCCGCGGTCCGCTCTCCGCCCCGGACTCACCGGAAGGGTCACCCTCACCACCGGTACCCGCCGCCGCGCCACTCTCCCGGGCGGGCCCGGACCCGCGGACGTCATCCCCTGACGGCCCCCGTACGGAATCACCGCCCTCACCCGGCCCCTCGGAGCGCCCCTCCGGGACCTGCCCCGACCGCCCCGGCTGATCCACCGGCACGGATTCGCCCGAGACCACGGCCCGCGCGAAGGCCTCCACGGCCGCGGCGAAGCTCCCCGCACCGGGGGACCCGGCACCACCGGAGGGCCTGGCGCCACCGGAGGGCCCAGGTTGGGCCGAGGGGCCGGTCGCTGGGGGGACGGCGACCGTTGGCGGGACGGCGACCGTTGGCGGGACGGCGACCGTTGGCGGGGCGGTGGCCTCCGGCGAAACTCCGGCCAATGGTGAGGACCCAGCCTCCGCCGAAGCCCCGGGCTCCGCCGAGGCATCGGCCGTCGGCGGGACAGCGGCCGTTGCCGAGGCGCCGGCCTCCGGCACAGCGCCCGTTCCCGTCCCCGGCTCCGCCGAGTCGCCGGTCCCGCTCCCGGGCGCGGCTCCCCCGTCCGCAGGTTCCTCGTCGCTCATGCCGCCGACGCTACCCCGCCGAAGGGGCCAAAACCGCTGAGGGGCGTGGTGGTGGAGCGGTCGACGGCCGGTCTCCGGGGAGGCGACGGGTGAGCATGCTGCGAACGGACACACCCCCACCCACCCGGGGGCAGCCCCAACACCATTCTTTCGCACCCCCCGCCCGCCCCCACCCCCCGCTCCACGAATCTGTGGATAACTTCGCCGAACCCAAAAATCTCCTCACCCTTCAGGGTGAAAGGAATTCGCGCATCCCCGGGCCTCCGCCGCTCCCTCACCACTCCCCCACCGCTCCCCCCCACACCTCGTCACACCCGCACGCCCCCTCGCGCCCCTCCCCACACCCCCGAGCGCCCCGCGGAATCCCCCCGGCACGTGCCCGCGCACAAGCCGTTCGGCCACGCCGCCGCCCGCGCGCCTCCTCCTCACTCCAAGCGCCCCTCCGTCACCTCAAGCGCCCTCCAAGGCGCCCCAGGACTTCACCGCCCCCGCGATCTCCCCCGCGAAGGCCTGCTCTCCCCCCGCGCTCCACGCCGCCGCGCACAACACCCGCAACCCGTCGAGCAGCGCGCCCCCGCCACCCGGACTCGCCTCGTCGCCCACCTCCAGCACAAGCTCGCCGTCGCGGACGCGCCCCCGCGCCGCGCCGCACGCCCACACTCCCTCGCCCTGCGCTCGCGGCGCCTCGTGCCCCACGAGCAATTCGCGCAGGTCCCGCCCCACATACGTCGGCCGGTGCTCGGGCACCGCACGCAGCAGTGCCGCCACGTCCGTCACACCCGTCAGCACGAGCAGCGAATCGACGCCGCCCGCGTGCGCGCCCTCGATGTCCGTGTCGAGCCGGTCCCCCACGACGAGCGGCCGCTTCGCTCCCGTACGCAGAATCGTTTCGCGGTGCATCGGCGGGAGCGGCTTGCCCGCGACCTTCGGCTCACCGCCCGAAGCGATCCGCACCACCTCGACAGCCGCCCCGTTGCCCGGCGCGATCCCGCGCCCGCTGGGAATCGTGAGGTCGGTGTTCGACGCGTACCACGGCACCCCGGCCCGTACCGCGTACCCTGCCTCCGCGAAGCGCGACCACGGGAATTCCGGCCCCCCGTACCCCTGCGCGACCGCCGCGGGCGCGTCATCGGCCGAGTCGACGGGCACGAGGCCGCGTTCGACGAGCGCCTGCCGCAGCCCCTCGCCCCCGATGAGCAGCACCCGCGCGCCCTCCGGCTGCTCGTCGGCGATGAGCCGCGCGACGGCCTGCGCGGACGTGATGACGTCCGACGCGTCCGCAGGGACGCCCAGCTCGCTGAGGTGCGCCGCCACGGCGGCCGGGGGGCGCAGCGCGTTGTTGGTGACGTACGCGAGGTGCATCCCGCCCTCGCGCGCGGTGGCGAGCGAGTCGACGGCGTGCGCCACGGCCTCGCCGCCCGCGTAGACGACCCCGTCCAGGTCGAGCAGCGCCGTGTCGTACACCGCGTCGAGCCGTTCCTCACTCGCTCCGGTCGCGATCCGGACATCCTCGGTCATGGTGCGGCACTCCTCGCTCGGCGTTCGTGTGCACGATTGCACGATCATCCGTCTTCCCGATCATCCCCGATCCCCGCGCCCCGCACCGCCGGGCACCCGCCCGCTACCGCCCGCCGCGCCGCCCCGCACACGCCACCGCACCGCCCGGCGTCGGCTCCCCGCAGCACGGGCGCTCGCGCCGCCGCGCACCGCCCGCCGTCCGCCCCCGCTTCGCGCATACGATGCACGGATGACTTCTCCGGGGCCCGAGCAGAACGGACTGCACCTGTCACCTTTCCGCGGCGTGCGCTACGTCCCGGAGCGCGTGCGCTCGCTCGCCGCCGTGACCTCTCCGCCGTACGACGTCGTCGTGCGCCCCGACGGCCTGCTGCACTTGGAGAACGCCGACCCGCACAACATCGTGCGGCTCATCCTGCCGCAGGGGGAGTCGCCCGCCGTACGCGACGAGCGGGCCGCCCGCACGCTGCGCGCCTGGCTCGCCGACGGCATCCTGGCCATCGACCCACGACCGGCGCTGTACGTGTACGAGCAACGCGGCGACGGCATCCTCCAGCGCGGCGTCATCGGCGCTCTGCGTCTCTCGGAGCCCTCCGAGGGCATCGTCCTGCCGCATGAGGACGTCATTCCCGAGGTGGTGGCCGAGCGTGCCGACCTCCTCCGCGCGACGGCCGCGAACCTGGAGCCGCTCCTCCTGACGTACCACGGTCGCGAGGACGAGGGCCCCGGCGCGGCACGCGTCGTCGAGGACACCGTACGGACGGCTCCGCTCCTCGCCACGACGACCGAGGACGGCTTCGCACACCGCCTGTGGGCCGTGACGGACCCGGCCGCGGTCGCCGAGGTACGCGCCGACCTCGCGCAGCGCCAGGCGCTCATCGCGGACGGCCACCACCGCTGGGCGACGTACTTGCGGCTGAGACAGCAGCACACCTCCCCCGGCCCCTGGGACGAAGGGCTCGTCCTCCTGGTGGACACGGCGCGCTATCCGCTGCGGGTACGCGCGATCCACCGGCTCCTGCCCGCTCTCCCCCTGAAGTCGGCCCTCTCGGCCCTGGACGGCGCTTTCCGCGTACGCCAGGTGGACGGCCCACTGCCGCACGCCCGTCAGGCCCTCGCGGACGCCGCCGAGGACGGCAACGCCTTCCTCCTCACCGACGGCGTCACGTTCCACCTCGTCGACCGCCCCGACCCCGTGCTCCTCGACCGCACCGTCCCGGCCGATCAGCCGCTCGCTTGGCGTTCCCTGGACGCGACCGTCCTGCACACGACGCTTCTCGACCACTTGTGGCACGTTCCCGACGCCCCCGGCTCGATCAGCTACCTGCACGACGCGGCGGCCGTCGCGGAACAGGCGGCGCGCACGGACGGCACGGCCGTCCTCCTCCATCCCGTCCCCGAGTCGGTCGTACGCGAACTGGCCGGGCAGGGGGTCCGTATGCCCCGCAAGTCCACCTCGTTCGGCCCGAAACCGGCGACGGGACTCGTCCTTCGCGATCTGACGATCTGACCGGCTCCGAACGCACGAAAGCGGGTGGCGTCCCCTCTCGGGGGCACCACCCGCTTCGTCTCCGCCGCTCAGCCCCTCAGGGCGTCACGACGGTCAGTCGTCCTGCCGCGCGTCGTCCGCGCCCCGCGTGTCCTCGGACCGTACGGCCTCCGGCTCGGCGTCCTCCTCGGCCGAGGCGTGCGCGTCGGCGCCGGCCCCCGCGTCCGCCTCGGCGTCCTCCTCGTAGGCGTCCGTGAACTCGACCCCGTCCAGCTCCGCGAGCCGGTCGGAGGCGTCGGTCGTACCGTCCTTGTCGGACTCGACGGCCTTGGCGAACCACTCGCGCGCCTCTTCGGTACGGTCCGCGGCGAGCAGCGCGTCGGCGTACGCGTAGCGCAGCCGCGCGGTCCACGGGTGGACGCCGTGCGAGGCCAGCTCGGGGCTCTGGAGGGTCACGATCGCCGCGTCGAGCTGTCCGAGGTCGCGGCGGGCCCCGGCGGCGACGAGCCGCATCTCGACCTGCCCGGCCTTGTCCAGCTTCTGCACCTCGGGCGCCCCGGCCATCTCCAGGGCCTTCTCGGGCCGCCCGAGCCCGCGCTCGCAGTCAGCGATGACGGGCCACAGCTCCACACTGCCCGACATGCGCCGCGCGGTACGGAACTCCTTCAGCGCCTCGTCGTAGCGCTGCGTCGCGTACGAGGCGAAACCGGCCGCCTCGCGGACGGCACCGACGCGCGAGGCGAGCCGCAGCGCGACCTTCGCGTAGCCGTACGCCTTCTCCGGGTCCTCGTCGATGAGTTGCGCGACCATGACGAGGTTGCGCGCCACGTCGTCGGCGAGCGTCTTGGGCAGGCTCATCAGCTCCTGGCGCACCGCGCCGTCGATCTCGAAGCCGGTGACCTCCTCGGGAATCGGCAGCCGCTTGACGGGCTCACGGTCCCTGTCGCCGCGGTAGCCGCCACGGTCGTCACGCCGGTCCCGGCCCCCGCGGTCCTCGCGCCCGCGGAACCCGCCACCACCACGCCGGTCATCGCGCCGGTCGTCACGCCGAGGCCCGGAGGGGCGCCCGTCCCGTCCGCCGCGAAACCCTCCGCGGTCATCACGCCGAGGCCGCTCGTCACGCCGGAAACCGCCCCGGTCGTCGCGGCGGTCGTCACGACGCGGGGCATCCCGGTCGTCACGGCGGTACGAGGGCCGGTCGTCACGACGGGGGGCGTCACGGTCGTCACGCCGGTAGGAGGGGCGGTCGCCACGGTCATCGCGGCGGAACCCACCACGGTCGTCACGGCGGTCGTCACGACGCGGCGCGTCACGGTCATCGCGGCGGTACGAGGGGCGGTCGCCACGGTCATCGCGGCGGAACCCACCACGGTCGTCACGGCGGTCGTCACGACGCGGGGCATCGCGGTCGTCACGGCGGTACGAGGGCCGGTCGTCACGGCGGTCGTCACGACGGAACGGAGGGCGCCCGCCCTGGTCGTCACGGCGGAACCCGCCGCGATCGTCACGGCGGTCGTCACGACGCGGCGCGTCACGGTCATCGCGGCGGTACGAGGGCCGGTCGTCACGGCGGTCGTCACGACGGAACGGGGGACGCCCGCCCTGGTCGTCCCTGCGGAAAGCAGGCCGCTCACCACGGTCGTCCCTGCGGAACGGCGGCCGGTCGTCACGACGGTCGCCACGATCGTCGCGGCGGAACCCACCACGGTCGTCACGGCGCTCACCACGGTCGTCACGACGGAAACCGGAGCGGTCGCCACGGTCGTCGCGGCGGTACGAGGGCCGGTCGTCACGGCGGTCGTCACGACGGAACGGGGGACGCCCGCCCTGGTCGTCCCTGCGGAAAGCAGGCCGCTCACCACGGTCGTCCCTGCGGAACGGCGGCCGGTCGTCACGACGGTCGCCACGATCGTCGCGGCGGAACCCACCACGGTCGTCGCGGCGGAACCCACCACGGTCGTCACGGCGCTCACCACGGTCGTCACGACGGAAACCGCCGCCGCGCTGACCATCGCGCTGGCCGTCACGGCGGAAGCCGCCACCGCGCTGTCCGCCCCGCTCACCGCCGTCCCGGTCGCGGCCTCGGCGCTCGGGACGCTCGTCGGAAGGGTTGGGGGACATGCGGAACTCCTCGGGACTGGCTGCCACCGCATACCTGACGAGCGGTGGTCCTACAGAAAAAGTGTACGAAAACAAAAAGGACCCCTGGTCCCAGCGTGTACGCCGGGACCAGGGGTCCTTCAAAGATTGTTCGGCGGCGTCCTACTCTCCCACAAGGTCCCCCTTGCAGTACCATCGGCGCTTTGAGGCTTAGCTTCCGGGTTCGGAATGGGACCGGGCGTTTCCCTCACGCTATGACCACCGAAACCCTTTCAGACCCCCCGCACAAAGTACGGAGCTGAACAGGGTCAGCGAACAAGCACACTTTTCAATTAAGTGGTGTTCAAACCGACAACGCTGTTCGTTGTCTGGGAACAACACAGTGGACGCGAGCAACTGAGGACAAGCCCTCGGCCTATTAGTACCGGTCAACTCCACCCCTCACAGGGCTTCCATATCCGGCCTATCAACCCAGTCGTCTACTGGGAGCCTTACCCTCTCAAAGGAGGTGGGAACACTCATCTCGAAGCAGGCTTCCCGCTTAGATGCTTTCAGCGGTTATCCCTCCCGAACGTAGCCAACCAGCCATGCCCTTGGCAGAACAACTGGCACACCAGAGGTTCGTCCGTCCCGGTCCTCTCGTACTAGGGACAGCCCTTCTCAATATTCCTACGCGCACAGCGGATAGGGACCGAACTGTCTCACGACGTTCTAAACCCAGCTCGCGTACCGCTTTAATGGGCGAACAGCCCAACCCTTGGGACCGACTCCAGCCCCAGGATGCGACGAGCCGACATCGAGGTGCCAAACCATCCCGTCGATATGGACTCTTGGGGAAGATCAGCCTGTTATCCCCGGGGTACCTTTTATCCGTTGAGCGACGGCGCTTCCACAAGCCACCGCCGGATCACTAGTCCCGACTTTCGTCCCTGCTCGACCCGTCGGTCTCACAGTCAAGCTCCCTTGTGCACTTACACTCACCACCTGATTACCAACCAGGCTGAGGGAACCTTTGGGCGCCTCCGTTACTCTTTAGGAGGCAACCGCCCCAGTTAAACTACCCATCAGACACTGTCCCCGATCCGGATCACGGACCCGGGTTAGACATCCAGCACGACCAGAGTGG
The DNA here is from genome assembly GCF_050613165.1 of Streptomyces sp. P6-2-1. Taxonomy (NCBI): domain Bacteria; kingdom Bacillati; phylum Actinomycetota; class Actinomycetes; order Kitasatosporales; family Streptomycetaceae; genus Streptomyces; species Streptomyces sp. P6-2-1. The sequence goes on from NZ_CP192513.1 coordinate 1,118,988, forward strand.
TATTTCAACAACGACTCCACAACCACTGGCGTGGCCGCTTCACAGTCTCCCACCTATCCTACACAAGCCGAACCGAACACCAATATCAAACTGTAGTAAAGGTCCCGGGGTCTTTCCGTCCTGCTGCGCGAAACGAGCATCTTTACTCGTAATGCAATTTCACCGGGCCTATGGTTGAGACAGTCGAGAAGTCGTTACGCCATTCGTGCAGGTCGGAACTTACCCGACAAGGAATTTCGCTACCTTAGGATGGTTATAGTTACCACCGCCGTTTACTGGCGCTTAAGTTCTCAGCTTCGCCAACCCGAAAGTCAGCTAACCGGTCCCCTTAACGTTCCAGCACCGGGCAGGCGTCAGTCCGTATACATCGCCTTACGGCTTCGCACGGACCTGTGTTTTTAGTAAACAGTCGCTTCTCGCTGGTCTCTGCGGCCACCCCCAGCTCACCGAGTAAATCGGATCACCAAGTGTGGCCCCCCTTCTCCCGAAGTTACGGGGGCATTTTGCCGAGTTCCTTAACCATAGTTCACCCGAACGCCTCGGTATTCTCTACCAGACCACCTGAGTCGGTTTAGGGTACGGGCCGCCATGAAACTCGCTAGAGGCTTTTCTCGACAGCATAGGATCATCCACTTCACCACAATCGGCTCGGCATCAGGTCTCAGGCACAAGCTACGCGGATTTACCTACGCAACGCCCTACACCCTTACCCCGGGACAACCACCGCCCGGGATGGACTACCTTCCTGCGTCACCCCATCACTCACCTACTACCAGCCTGGGTCACCGGCTCCACCACTCCCCTCAACTCCGAAGAGATCAGGGCGGCTTCACGGGCTTAGCATCACTGGATTCAATGTTTGACGCTTCACAGCGGGTACCGGAATATCAACCGGTTATCCATCGACTACGCCTGTCGGCCTCGCCTTAGGTCCCGACTTACCCTGGGCAGATCAGCTTGACCCAGGAACCCTTAGTCAATCGGCGCACACGTTTCTCACGTGTGAATCGCTACTCATGCCTGCATTCTCACTCGTGAACCGTCCACCACTCGCTTACGCGGCAGCTTCACCCGGCACACGACGCTCCCCTACCCATCACAGCCTCCGTTGGGAGTATTGCTGCAATGACACGACTTCGGCGGTACGCTTGAGCCCCGCTACATTGTCGGCGCGGAATCACTAGACCAGTGAGCTATTACGCACTCTTTCAAGGGTGGCTGCTTCTAAGCCAACCTCCTGGTTGTCTCTGCGACTCCACATCCTTTCCCACTTAGCGTACGCTTAGGGGCCTTAGTCGATGCTCTGGGCTGTTTCCCTCTCGACCATGGAGCTTATCCCCCACAGTCTCACTGCCGTGCTCTCACTTACCGGCATTCGGAGTTTGGCTAAGGTCAGTAACCCGGTAAGGCCCATCGCCTATCCAGTGCTCTACCTCCGGCAAGAAACACACGACGCTGCACCTAAATGCATTTCGGGGAGAACCAGCTATCACGGAGTTTGATTGGCCTTTCACCCCTAACCACAGGTCATCCCCCAGGTTTTCAACCCTGGTGGGTTCGGTCCTCCACGACCTCTTACAGCCGCTTCAACCTGCCCATGGCTAGATCACTCCGCTTCGGGTCTTGAGCGTGCTACTCAACCGCCCTGTTCGGACTCGCTTTCGCTACGGCTTCCCCACACGGGTTAACCTCGCAACACACCGCAAACTCGCAGGCTCATTCTTCAAAAGGCACGCAGTCACGAGACACCAGCAAGCTGATGTCCGACGCTCCCACGGCTTGTAGGCACACGGTTTCAGGTACTATTTCACTCCGCTCCCGCGGTACTTTTCACCATTCCCTCACGGTACTATCCGCTATCGGTCACCAGGGAATATTTAGGCTTAGCGGGTGGTCCCGCCAGATTCACACAGGATTTCTCGGGCCCCGTGCTACTTGGGAGTCACGCAAGTGAGCCATCACAATTTCAGCTACGGGGGTCTTACCCTCTACGCCGGACCTTTCGCATGTCCTTCGCCTATCATGATGGTTTCTGACTCACCCAGCCGCCAGCAGACGACTGAAGCGCAATCCCACAACCCCGCACATGCAACCCCTGCCGGGTATCACACACATACGGTTTGGCCTCATCCGGTTTCGCTCGCCACTACTCCCGGAATCACGGTTGTTTTCTCTTCCTGCGGGTACTGAGATGTTTCACTTCCCCGCGTTCCCTCCACACTGCCTATACATTCAGCAGCGGGTGACAGCCCATGACGACTGCCGGGTTTCCCCATTCGGACACCCCCGGATCAAAGCTCGGTTGACAGCTCCCCGGGGCCTATCGCGGCCTCCCACGTCCTTCATCGGTTCCTGGTACCAAGGCATCCACCGTGCGCCCTTAAAAACTTGGCCACAGATGCTCGCGTCCACTGTGCAGTTCTCAAACAACGACCAACCACCCATCACCCCGAGACCAAAAGCCTCAAGTTCACTGGGGTCGGCATGAGGAACAACCAAACGGCCGTACCCTCAGACACCCAACAACGTGCCCGACACCCTCAATCCTCCTGATCCCACGTTCCACGCCGAAGCAGTACTAGTGACCCAAGAATCAAAGAGTGCCGAATAGTCAACGTTCCACCCATGAGCAACCAGCATCGAACACTCGCCGATGTACTGGCCCCTTGACCCTCACTCCGAAGAGATCAGGTAAGAAGTGCTCCTTAGAAAGGAGGTGATCCAGCCGCACCTTCCGGTACGGCTACCTTGTTACGACTTCGTCCCAATCGCTGGTCCCACCTTCGACAGCTCCCTCCCACAAGGGGTTGGGCCACCGGCTTCGGGTGTTACCGACTTTCGTGACGTGACGGGCGGTGTGTACAAGGCCCGGGAACGTATTCACCGCAGCAATGCTGATCTGCGATTACTAGCAACTCCGACTTCATGGGGTCGAGTTGCAGACCCCAATCCGAACTGAGACCGGCTTTTTGAGATTCGCTCCACCTCGCGGTATCGCAGCTCATTGTACCGGCCATTGTAGCACGTGTGCAGCCCAAGACATAAGGGGCATGATGACTTGACGTCGTCCCCACCTTCCTCCGAGTTGACCCCGGCGGTCTCCCGTGAGTCCCCAACACCCCGAAGGGCTTGCTGGCAACACGGGACAAGGGTTGCGCTCGTTGCGGGACTTAACCCAACATCTCACGACACGAGCTGACGACAGCCATGCACCACCTGTACACCGACCACAAGGGGGCGACCATCTCTGGCCGTTTCCGGTGTATGTCAAGCCTTGGTAAGGTTCTTCGCGTTGCGTCGAATTAAGCCACATGCTCCGCTGCTTGTGCGGGCCCCCGTCAATTCCTTTGAGTTTTAGCCTTGCGGCCGTACTCCCCAGGCGGGGCACTTAATGCGTTAGCTGCGGCACGGACAACGTGGAATGTTGCCCACACCTAGTGCCCACCGTTTACGGCGTGGACTACCAGGGTATCTAATCCTGTTCGCTCCCCACGCTTTCGCTCCTCAGCGTCAGTATCGGCCCAGAGATCCGCCTTCGCCACCGGTGTTCCTCCTGATATCTGCGCATTTCACCGCTACACCAGGAATTCCGATCTCCCCTACCGAACTCTAGCCTGCCCGTATCGACTGCAGACCCGGGGTTAAGCCCCGGGCTTTCACAACCGACGTGACAAGCCGCCTACGAGCTCTTTACGCCCAATAATTCCGGACAACGCTTGCGCCCTACGTATTACCGCGGCTGCTGGCACGTAGTTAGCCGGCGCTTCTTCTGCAGGTACCGTCACTCTCGCTTCTTCCCTGCTGAAAGAGGTTTACAACCCGAAGGCCGTCATCCCTCACGCGGCGTCGCTGCATCAGGCTTTCGCCCATTGTGCAATATTCCCCACTGCTGCCTCCCGTAGGAGTCTGGGCCGTGTCTCAGTCCCAGTGTGGCCGGTCGCCCTCTCAGGCCGGCTACCCGTCGTCGCCTTGGTGAGCCATTACCTCACCAACTAGCTGATAGGCCGCGGGCTCATCCTGCACCGCCGGAGCTTTCCACCACCCTGGATGCCCAAGGCAGTGAGTATCCGGTATTAGACCCCGTTTCCAGGGCTTGTCCCAGAGTGCAGGGCAGATTGCCCACGTGTTACTCACCCGTTCGCCACTAATCCCCGCCCGAAAGCGGTTCATCGTTCGACTTGCATGTGTTAAGCACGCCGCCAGCGTTCGTCCTGAGCCAGGATCAAACTCTCCGTGAATGTTTTCCCGTAATCGGGATACCACCACGAGAGCGGAACCGGGAGAGGAATAATCCCCCAGGTTCACAGCGTCCTCGCTGTGTTTGTTTCAAAGGAACCTCAACCTCAGGCCGTAATGGCCGTCGGTCGGGGTATCAACATATCTGGCGTTGACTTTTGGCACGCTGTTGAGTTCTCAAGGAACGGACGCTTCCTTCGTACTCACCCTCTCGGGCTTTCCTCCGGGCGTTTTCCCTTCGGTATTTCGTGTTTCCGACTCTATCAGACTCTCTCGGGCCCGATTTCCTCGGTGCTTTCCGGTTCCCGGACCGGCCTTTCGGCTTTTCCGTTTCCCTTTCGGCGTGTCCACTACGTTAACCGACTTTCCGTGAAGCTCCTAATCGGGCTTCCACTCATTTTCGGATACGCCGATAAAGGCACGCCGAAAAACAGACCCCTGCGGGCCTGAGTCGTTGAGTAGTAGAGGTGCCACTGTCCGTCATCGCATGGAGCGCTACCGGCACAAGCGGCTCGTCCTACGTTAGGGGTTCGGGCCGCGAGAGTCAAGACCCCTTGGCCGCCGTCCCGCGAGGAGCGGCCGAACGGCGGCGCGGGGTGTGGGCCCGGTAGGGGCTGACGCTCTGCTCTCCGTCGATCCAGTACCGCCAGGGGTGCACCCCGCCCTCGCCCGAGACGCCCGTGCGCGGGCCGTTGCGCAGGAGGGCCGCAGGGGCCGGGGTGCCCGCGAGGAGGCGGAGCGGTTCGCCCTCGGGGCCGCACAGATCCGTACCGTCCAGGGCGCGGTCGACGCCGAGGGCCGTCGCCAAGCGGGCCGGGCCCTTGGCGAGTTCGTGGTCGCGGCGGGACGTGGGGCGGCGCAGCCTGGCGATCTCGGCGCCCTCGACGACCTCGCCCGCGCGCAGCAGGATTCCGGAGGCGAAGTCCTCCGGGCCGCACACGACGTTCAGGCAGTGCCACATGCCGTAGGTGAAGTAGACGTAGGCGTGTCCCGGTGGTCCGTACATGACGGCGTTGCGCGCGGTGCGGCCGCGGTAGGCGTGGGAGCCGGGGTCCGACTCGCCCGCGTACGCCTCGACCTCGGTGAGCCGCAGGATGACGCGGCCCTCCGGGAGTTCACGGACGAGGAGCCGCCCGAGGAGGGCGGGGGCCGCCTCCAGGACCGGGCGGTCGAAGAAGGAACGGGGCAGCGGCGTACGGTCGTGGGCCGCGATCATGTTCTCCGGGGGCGCTGGTTCGGAAGGCATGACCCCCGAGGGTACGGGAGGGCCGGTTCGCCGGCGCTGGAACCGGGAGGGCCGAAGGCGCGTTCGTATGAGCGGGTCCTGCGGCGCGCCACCCGTACCGGACGCAGGGCGCTCGTACGGACGCACGGGCGCGTCTCCACGGATTGTCGACGAGGGAAGAGGCGGACACATGGGGTTCAGGAAGCTGCTGGCGAGTCTCGGTTCCGGTGGGGCCGAGGTCGAGACGGTGCTGTTCGAGGAGAACGTGGTCCCCGGCGGCGTGGTGCAGGGTGAGGTCCGTATCCAGGGCGGCGCCGTGGATCAGCAGATCGAGGGGCTCTCGGTGGGCCTCCAGGCGCGGGTCGAGGTCGAGAGCGGCGACTCGGAGTACAAGCAGAACATCGAGTTCCACCGGGTGAGCCTCGGCGGGGCCTTCCTGCTGCACGAGGGGGCGACGCATGTCGTGCCCTTCGGTCTGGAGATCCCGTGGGAGACGCCGATCACGACCTTCGCCGGGCAGCACCTGCGGGGGATGAACGTCGGTGTGACGACCGAACTCCAGATCGCGCGTGCGGTGGACTCCAGCGACCTCGACCCGATCACCGTGCACCCGCTGCCCGCTCAGGAGGCGATCCTCGACTCCTTCGGGCGGCTCGGCTTCCGCTTCAAGAGCGCGGACCTGGAGCGCGGCTCGATCCGGGGGACGCGGCAGCGGCTCCCCTTCTACCAGGAGATCGAGTTCTACCCGCCGCAGCAGTACCGGGGGCTCAACCAGGTCGAGCTGAGCTTCGTCTCGGACGACCGTGAGATGGACGTCGTCCTGGAGATGGACAAGAAGGACGGGCTCTTCACCGAGGGCAGCGACTCCTTCCGCGCCTTCCGGGTGGGGCTGCACACCTTCGGCGAGACCGACTGGGACGCGTATCTCCACCAGTGGATCTCCGAGGTCGGCAGCCGCCGCAGCTGGTTCTGACCCCGGCCGGTCTCCGGACCCGAGGGGTTCCCGCCCCGGCCGGTTCCCGTGCGGGCGGGGCGGGGTACCGGCCAGGGCGGCCGGCGGATCTAGGCTGGCCACCACCGCCGTGGGCCGCCGTCACGCCCGAGGCCCCGGCTCCATCCGTACTGGAGGATTCGCGACGTGAGTGAGAAGAGGCCACCGCTCCCCTACGAGCTGTTGCCGCAGGTGCCCGCCTTCACCGTGGTCAGCGACGACGTGTCCGAGGGGGCGCCGCTCGGCACCGCCCAGGCGCAGGACGGCGGGAACACCTCGCCGCACCTGCGCTGGGAGGGAGCGCCGGAGGGGACGAAGAGCTACGCGGTGACGTGTTACGACCCGGACGCGCCGACAGGCAGCGGCTTCTGGCACTGGGTGGTCTTCGACATCCCCGCGACGGTCACCGAGCTGCCCGCCGGGGCCGGTACGGGCTCCTTCGCCGGGCTGCCCGCGGGGGCCGTGCAGGCGCGCAACGACTACGGCAGCCAGGACTTCGGCGGAGCGGCCCCGCCGCCCGGCGACCCGGCGCACCGGTACGTCTTCACGGTGCACGCGGTGGATCAGGAGAAGCTCGGTCCCGACGGCTCGGCGACGCCCGCCGTCGTCGGTTTCAACCTGCACTTCCACACCGTGGGCCGCGCGCAGCTCATCGGTACGTACGAGATCCCGGCGAGCTGAAGCGCCGCTGAGCGCAGCGGGGTTCGCCTCGCGTGTTTGCCCTCCCCCGGTCATGGAATTGATCAGGGGAGGGCACTTTTTATTGCGTTGTCCATCTCGTTGTGCCCGGCCAGAGTTGATCCCGACCGCCAGGGGGCGGCCGGTGAGCGGGGAGGTGGGCGAGATGCGGGACACGCTGGTGCTGAACGCGAGCTTCGAGCCGCTGTCGACGGTGACCTTGCACCGCGCGGTGGTGCTGGTCCTCACCGACAAGGCGGTCGTCGAGCGCGCGCACCCGGGTCTGCGGATGCGGGCAGCGACGGTGGATCTGCCGGTGCCCCAGGTGATCAGGCTCTGCCGGTACGTACGGGTGCCGTTCCGAAGACAAGCGCCGTGGTCGCGGCGGGGCGTCCTGGTACGGGACAGGCACCGGTGCGCGTACTGCGGCCGGCGGGCGACGACGGTGGACCACGTGGTGCCCAAGTCCCGTGGCGGGGCCGACTCCTGGCTGAACACGGTGGCCTCCTGCGCGGAGGACAACCACCGCAAGGCGGACCGGACGCCCGAGCAGGCCGGGATGCCGCTGCTGCGGCAGCCGTTCGAGCCGACCCCGGCCGACGCGATGCTGCTCGCGCTGGGGCAGGACGACCTGCTGGGCCTGCCGGAGTGGCTGGGGCACGGGGTGGTGGCCTGAGGAGGCCGCCGGGTACGAGGGCGGGGCGGCTCCCTGCCGGACGCTGGTCCGGCGGGGAGCCGCCCCGCTGTCGTCTGCCGTCTGCCGTCTGCCGTCTGCCGTACGGGAGGGGAACCTCAGTCGATGGGCGGGCGCTGTTCGCGCGGGAAGGGCTTGCCGCCGGTCCCCGGCGTGGTGGGGGCCGCCTTGGCGTCGCTGCCGCCGCCACCGCCACCGCCACCGAGGTTGCCGAGGCCGCCGAGGTTGCCCACCGCGCCGCTCAGGCCCTTGAGGGCGTCGCCGATCTCGCTGGGCACGATCCAGAGCTTGTTGGCGTCGCCCTCGGCGATCTTCGGGAGCATCTGGAGGTACTGGTACGAGAGGAGCTTCTGGTCGGGGTCGCCCGCGTGGATCGACTCGAAGACCGTGCGGATGGCCTGCGCCTCGCCCTCGGCGCGCAGCGCGGCGGCCTTGGCCTCGCCCTCGGCCCGGAGGATCGCGGACTGCTTCTCGCCCTCGGCGCGCAGGATCTCGGACTGCCGGACGCCTTCCGCCTGGAGGATCGCGGCGCGCTTGTCGCGGTCGGCGCGCATCTGCTTCTCCATCGAGTCCTGGATGGAGGTGGGCGGCTCGATGGCCTTCAGTTCGACGCGGTTGACGCGGATGCCCCACTTGCCCGTCGCCTCGTCGAGCACGCCGCGCAGGGCCGCGTTGATCTCCTCGCGCGAGGTGAGGGTCCGCTCCAGGTCCATGCCGCCGATGATGTTGCGCAGGGTCGTGACGGTGAGCTGTTCGATCGCCTGGATGTAGCTGGCGACCTCGTACGTCGCGGCGCGGGCGTCGGTGACCTGGTAGTAGATGACCGTGTCGATGTTGACGACCAGGTTGTCCTGGGTGATCACCGGCTGGGGCGGGAAGGGGACGACCTGTTCGCGCAGGTCGATGCGGTTGCGGATGGTGTCGATGAAGGGGACGACGATGTTGAGCCCCGCGTTGAGGGTGCGGGTGTAGCGGCCGAAGCGCTCCACGATGGCGGCGCTCGCCTGGGGGATCACCTGGATCGTCTTGATCAGGGCGATGAAGACGAGCACCACCAGGATGATGAGGACGATGATGATCGGTGCCATCGCGGAGTCCGTGCCCTTCGTACCGTGGTGCCTGACAAGCCTGCGTGCGGTGGATCTTGACGGCGAGTCTGTCAGAACGTGGGGGCCCTCGGGGCCGTTTCGCGCAGGTCGTGGCCTACCGGGCGGTAAAGCGCCGGGATTCGGCCGGATCGTGGCGGGCGGCGCGGTGCCCGCGGGTGGTGGGCGCTCACATGACCACCGCCGTGGCGCCGTCGATGTCGACGACGTCGACCGACTGGCCCGGCTCGTAACTCTGCTCGGTGTCGAGGGGGCGGGCCGACCAGATCTCGCCCGCGAGTTTGACGCGCCCCGCGCCGCTCGCGTCGACACGTTCGACGACGACGGCCTGGCGGCCCTTGAGCGCGTCGACGCCGCTCGCGAGGTGCGGGCGCTGGGCGCGCTGCCGGGCGGCGAGGGGGCGTACGACGGCGACTCCGGCGACGGAGACGAGGACGAAGACCAGTACCTGGATCACGATGCCGCCGCCGAGCGCGGCCGCGATCGCGCCTGCGACGGCACCCGCGGCGAACATGCCGAACTCCGGCATGGCGGTCACCACGAGGGGAATCCCCAGTGCCACCGCGCCGATCAGCCACCACACCCACGCGTCGATGTCCACAGGAGCATGGTAGGCGCGCAACGCCCCCTGCGGACAGGGGGCGTTGGGAGCGTTCGCGGGCGGGCAGGGGCCGGAGCCCCGTCGCGTCAGCCCAGGGGCAGGCCGCGAGCGGTCCAGCGCTCGCCCTGCTGCTCGACGACGAGGGGCAGACCGAAGCAGCGCGAGAGGTTGCGCGAGGTGAGTTCGAGTTCGAGCGGGCCCGCGGCGAGCACCTTGCCCTGACGGATCATGAGAACGTGCGTGAAGCCGGGGGCGATCTCCTCGACGTGGTGGGTCACCATGATCATCGAGGGGGCGATCGGGTCGCGCGCGAGGCGGCCGAGGCGGCGGACGAGGTCCTCGCGGCCGCCGAGGTCGAGACCGGCGGCCGGTTCGTCGAGGAGGAGCAGCTCGGGGTCGGTCATGAGGGCGCGGGCGATGAGGGTGCGCTTGCGCTCGCCCTCGGAGAGGGTGCCGAAGCGGCGGTCGAGGTACTCGGTCATGCCGAGGCGGTCGAGGAAGGCGCGGGCGCGCTGCTCGTCGATGTCCTCGTACGACTCCTGCCACGTCGCCGTCATGCCGTAGGCGGCGGTGAGGACGGTCTGGAGGACGGTCTGGCGGCGCGGGAGCTTCTCGGCCATGCCGACGCCCGCGACGCCGATGCGGGGGCGCAGCTCGAAGACGTCGACGCGGCCGAGCTGGTCGCCGAGGATGCGGACGGTGCCCGTGGTGGGGAAGAGGTAGCTGGACGCCACGTTGAGGAGGGTGGTCTTGCCGGCGCCGTTGGGGCCGAGGATGACCCAGCGCTCCCCTTCCTTCACGGACCAGGAGACCTGCTCGATCAGTGCCCGGCCCTCGCGGACCACCGATACGTCCACCAGTTCCAGTACATCGCTCATGAGCGCCGTGTCTCCCATTGTCTCTCGCGGCTAGTCGCCGGCGTCGATCGGACGCCGCCCCCCAGGGATGTCCCCTGGAGAAAACCTACGCCACCGGCCGGGGGAAGCCGTGGCCTGTCCTGTCCTTAGGCTGGGGGGATGCGCGTTGAACCACGTTCCGGGCGGCTGGCCGCTTGGGGGAATGCACTTTTCGCCGGTCTTGTACCGCCGGACGACGCCGCGAGCGCGATCGTCGGCGAGGACGCCGTGCACCGGGTCACGGGACTGCCGGGCGAGCGGGGCCCTGTCGGGCTGACGCTGGCGCTCGGGCGGTTGCGGGCGCTCGGGGCGCGCGGGCTGCGGCTCGCGCTGCCCGCGCCCGGGCATCCGCTGGGGCTCTCGGGGCCGCCGGAGTTCAATGCCGCCGCGCTCGAAGCGGAGGAGGCCGTGGTGGGGGTGGGGGTTCCCTACGGGCTCGTCCCCGAGGTCTTCGAGGCGGGGCCCGCGGGCGATGTGCACGTGGAGGTGGAGTGGCGCTGCATGCCGGTGCGTGAGGCGCCGCCCGCCGACGTGCCCTCGCTCGGTGAGGCGGAGCGTGAGCTGGCGGAGGCGATGCGCGAGGCGACGGCGGTGCTCTCGCGGCTCGACGTGGCGGCTTCGGGTCCTGTCGCCGAGGCGGCGATCGAGGCGTACCGGGCTCGGGTGCACGGGGCGGGGGCGACCGAGGCGCTCGCGCCGGGGTATCCGGCGCGCGCCGTGCGGGTCGTGGAGCTGGGGCGGCGGATCGGGACGCTCGTCTCGCTCGCGTACGAGAGCGGGCACGGGGCCGCGGTGAGCGCGGGCGAGATGGCGGCGCGGGCGGAGGCGCTGCGCCCGGTGGAGCGGACGGCGCGGCGGGCGCTGGTGGCCGCGTACAACGGAATGGTGGAGGAGCGGGAACGGGAGAGGTGAGCTGGGGGGCTGGGGGCTGGGCGGTGTTCCGCGGTGGCGTCGGCTTTCTCCGGCTCTCCGCCGTCCCGTTGTCCCCCCGTCCCGCTGTCCCCCCGTCCCGCTGTCCCCCCGTCCCGCTGTCCCCCCGTCCCGCTGTCCCCCCGTCCCGCTGTCCCTCCGTCCCGCTGTCCTTCCGTCCCCCGGGTACGGACGCGGGGCCCGGCGCGCCTGGGTGGCGTGCCGGGCCCCGCGGGGTGGTGCTTCGGTCAGCTGTTGACCGCGGTGTTGCCGAAGGCCGGGTTCAGCAGGCCGATCACGTTGATGCTGTTGCCGGAGAGGTTGACCGGCACGTGGATGGGGGCCTGGACCAGGTTGCCGGAGGCGACGCCGGGCGAATTCACGGCGGCGCCCTCGGCACCGGAGTCGGCGAAGGCGGCGCCCGCCGGGACGGCGGCCGCGAGGCCGGCTGCGGCGACGGTCAGGACTGCCTTCTTGGCGATGCTCATGGGTGTTACTCCTCCACAGATGCGTTTCACAGCCCCTGGCTCGGGGCCGCACGCTGGGAAACGCGCCGGGGGCGCGTGGGGTCACGGGACAGCGCCCGGTTGGGCGCATTCACCCACCGTTCGGGTGAAGAACGGCGGCGCGCGTGTCAGTGGTTGACGGCGCTGTTGCCGAAGGCCGGGTTCAGCAGGCCGATCACGTTGATCGTGTTGCCGCTCACGTTGACCGGGATGTTCACAGGGATCTGCACGAGGTTGCCGGAGAGGATGCCCGGGGAGCGCGTCGCGACGCCGTTCGCCTGGGCGCCGCCACCGGCGTGCGCGCCGCCGCCGTTGTTGCCGCCACCGTGGTTGCCGCCACCGCCGTGGTTGCCGCCGCCGTGGCCCGGGGCGTGGTGGCCGCCGTGGCCGCCGCCGTGCGCGGGCGGGCAGTCGGTGGCGGAGGCCATACCGGTACCCGCGGCGAGCAGCCCCCCGGCCACCAGGGTCACGGTCGCGGCCTTCTTGAAGTTGATCACTTTCTCGTCCTCCTGAGTACCCAGGGGCCCATCGCCCCGGGGTGCACTGGAGAACGCGCGTCCGCCCCGTACGTTCCGCCGTCCGGGTGAGGTGCACCCGTCGGTATGAATCTCATCCTTTCGTGCAACCATCCGAGCACACCGCGTCCCATCAGGCGCTTCAGTCGCTGTAGCCGTGCCGTACGGCCCACAGGGCGGCCTGGGTGCGGTCGGCGAGGTCGAGTTTCATCAGGATGTTCGATACGTGCGTCTTCACCGTCTTCTCGGAGAGGACGAGCGCGCGGGCGATCTCGCGGTTGGAGCGGCCGTCCGCGATGAGCCCGAGCACCTCGCGTTCGCGCTCCGTGAGCGAGCCGCCGCGCGGGGGCTGCGGGGCGTGCTCCTCCTGCGAGAGGAGCATCCCGGCGACCTCCGGCTGGAGGAGGACGTGCCCGGCGTGCACGGAGCGGATCGCCCCGGCGAGGGCCTCGGGGTCGATGTCCTTGTACACGTAGCCTGCCGCTCCGGCGCGCAGCGCCGGCACGACGGTGCGCTGCTCGGTGAAGCTCGTCACGACGAGGACCCGCACCTCGTTGCCGAGGGCCCGCAGGGTGCGCAGCGCCTCGACGCCGTCGGTGCCGGGCATCTTGACGTCCATGAGGATCACGTCGGGGCGCAGCTCCCCTGCGCGCGCGACGCCCTCCTCGCCGTCGGCGGCCTCGCCGACCACCTCGATGTCGTCCTGGATCTCCAGGAAGGTGCGCAGGCCCCGGCGGACCACCTGGTGGTCGTCGACGACGAGGACCCGGATGGGGCGGGGCGCGCTGGGGGCGGCGCTCGTCCTCTCCTCTTCCGTACGGGCTCCGGTGCGGGCTGCGTCCGTACGCGCCGGCTCCGCGGCTCCCGCCCGCTCCCCTGTATCAGCCACCGGGTACCTCCATCTCGATCGTGGTGCCCTTGCCGGGCGCCGAGTCCACCGTGAGCGAGCCGCCGACGCCCGCCGCGCGGTCGCGCATGGAGACGAGGCCGAGGTGCCGTCCCGCCCGGCGCACCCCTCGCGGGTCGAAGCCGCTCCCGTCGTCCGTGACGCGCAGCACAGCGCCGCGGCCCGCTCGGCGCAGTACGACGTCGACGTGGGCGGCGCCGGAGTGCCTGAGCGCGTTGTGCAGCGCCTCCTGCGCCACGCGCAGCAGCGCCTCCTCCTGGGCCGCGGGCAGGGCCCGTACCCCTTCCCCGCGGAAGGTGACGCGGGCGGCGTGGGCGCGGTCGAGTACGCGGATCTGGGTGCGCAGGGTCGCGACGAGGCCGTCCTCGTCGAGGGCCGCCGGACGTAGTTCGACGACCGCGGCACGCAGTTCGTCGGCCGCCTCGGCCGCGAGGGCGGCGACCTGGTGCAGCTCCTCCTTGGCGCGGGCCGGGTCGCGATCGACGAGCGCGGTGGCGGCCTGGGCGGTGAGGCGGAGCGAGAAGAGTTTCTGGCTCACGGCGTCGTGCAGCTCGTGGGCGAGCCGGGAGCGTTCCTCGGCGATGGTCAGCTCGCGGCTGCGCTCGTAGAGGCGGGCGTTGGTGAGGGCGATGGCGGCGTGCTGGGCGAGCATCCCGAGGAGTTCCTCGTCCTCCTCGGTGAAGCCGCAGGTGTTCTCGGGGTGGGGGCAGCGTTTGTTGGCGAGGAAGAGGGCCGCGATCGTCTCGTCGCCGTGGCGGACGGGGAGGCCGATGAAGTCGCTCATGTCGGGGTGGGCGGCGGGCCAGCGCTTGAAGCGGGGGTCGCGGCGTACGTCGACGAGTCGCTCGGTGCGGCCCTCCTTGAGCAGGGCGGCGAGGATGCCGTGCTGGCGCGGGAGGGGGCCGATGGCCTTCCACTGCTCCTCGCTGACCCCGTCGACGACGAACTGGGCGAAGCCGCCGTGGTCGTCGGGGACGCCGAGGGCCGCGTACTCGGCGTCGAGGAGTTCGCGGGCCGAGGCGACGATCGTGTGCAGGACGTCCTGGACCTCCAGCGGTCTGCTCATCGCGAGCAGGGCGGAGCTGACCGCGCGCAGGCCCGTGGGTGTGGCGGGGGGCATGGGCTCACCGTAGCCGGGCGCCCTGCGGCGGGCATCGGCCTTGCGGCCGGGTGGCCCGCACCGGGGACGTAGGTCCTGGGGTGGAGGCGCCCCTTCTCCGCACACTCTCTGCTTTGCGGAAGCAACGGTTGGTGAGAATCGGATGAGCGGCTTGTGAGGACGGGCATAGGGCGCGCGTCACGTACGAACTTGCGTAGTACATGCCGTATGTCCGATACGAGCGGGGATTTTGCGGCCCCATAGGGCTCAAAACGGACCCTTGATAACTAAGCAGCATCGTACGTCACATCTTTGCCACGGATTTTTGCGGCCGCTAACAATGGCACCCGTCGCTCGGCGTCGGTCTCTACCCGGCGTTAGTGCCGGGAAAACCATTCGTCCCCCACCGAGCCAAGAGCGGCCTCCCCCGCTTACACGAAGAGGTCACATCTGCCATGTCTGACATCTCCACTTTCATGCGAAACGCCCAGAAGCGAATCAACGACGGTCGTCGTCAGGTCACCAGCCAGCTCGGCTCGATCCAGCAGCGCGTTTCCTCCAGCAAGTTCGGCGAGCAGGTCGGCACCGCCCAGGCCAAGGTCGCGGGCGCCGTTCCGGCCGCGCTGCGCGGCGGCAACCTGAGCCGCGCCCAGAAGCTCCAGCTCGCGGGTATAGGCAGCGTCTCCGCCGCCGTCCTCGCCTGCGGCATCGCGATTCCCGCGACGAGCGGCTCCGGCTCCGCCTCGCAGAGCGTCGCCGCCTCCGAGCCCGCCGCGTACCGCACCGTCGTCGGTGGCGACGCGCAGGCCAAGGAGCTGCACGCCAGCATCACCAACCAGCAGGCCGGCGCCTCCGAGCAGGCGAAGGCCGCCGAGGCGAAGATCAAGGCCGCGCAGCAGGCCAAGGCCGCCGAGACGAAGAAGAAGGCGCAGGCCACGAAGGACCGCGCCACCAAGCAGGCCGCGAGCCGCAACGCCGAGCGCAAGGCCGTCAAGACCTACCCGAACAACCTCGACGGCTGGATTCGCGAGTCGCTCGACATCATGAAGGCGAAGGGCATCCCCGGCTCGTACGAGGGTCTGCACCGCAACATCATGCGGGAGTCCTCCGGCAACACCCGGGCGATCAACCTGTGGGACATCAACGCCAGGAACGGCATCCCCTCCAAGGGTCTGCTCCAGGTGATCCAGCCGACCTTCGACCACTGGCACGTCGAGGGCACCTCGCACGACATCTACGACCCGGTCGCGAACATCACCGCCGCCGCCAACTACGCCGCCGAGCGTTACGGCTCGATGGACAACGTGAACTCGGCCTACTGAGCATTCCCCCGAGACCGCGCGGGCCCAGCCCGGCGGAGCCCCGGCAGAGACTCCACCACGCGCCGACCCGGCGTACGGGGAGTGCTGAGCGGGAGAGACGGGGTCGTGCCCACGGCCCCCTATTGACCAGCCGCGAGGGCGGCACCCGAGACCGGGTGCCGCCCTCGCGGCATGCCTGCGTGGGTACGGGACGGGCGAGGCACGGCCGCCTGCGGGGCGGCGGTACGGGGCGGCGCACGCCGTACGGGCCAGGAGGCACCGCTCGCCGTACGGGCACCCGTCCTCGTACCGCCCCGCAGGCCGCCGTACCGCCCCGCAGGCCGCCGCCGTACCGCCCCGCAGGCCGCCGTACCGCTCCTCCCGCTACTTCCGCATGACCTCCGGCTCGTGCCGGCGCAGCAGCCGCGAGACGACGAGGAGCAGGACGAGGGCGATCCCGAGCAGGACGGCGATGTTCATGCCCCACTGGGCCGCAGTGTGCTCCCAGAGCGGGTCGAGGTCTCCCGGGTGCTTCTCGTCCCACGGCGGCATGAGGTGGGAGAGGTCGGTCGTGGCGCCCGCGGCGGCGACGGCCCAGCGCGAGGGCATGAGCCAGGCGAGCTGTTCGAGCCCCGGGCTGTCGAAGATCTGGAAGAGCGTCCCCGTGAAGACGAGCTGGACGATCGCGAACATCACGAGGAGCGGCATCGTCATCTCACTCGTGCGCACGAGCGCGGAGATCACGAGCCCGATGACCATCGACGTGAGCCCCATCGCGATGACGGCGACACCGATCTCGGCGGCGGGCGGAAGGACGAGGCCCTCCTCGGGCAGCGCGCGGCTGCTCGTGCCGATGAGGGTCATGATGACGCCCTGGAGCGCGGTGACCACGCCGAGGACGAGGACCTTCGACATGAGGTACGCGGAGCGGGAGAGCCCGGTGGCCCGCTCCCGTTCGTAGATGACCCGTTCCTTGATCAGTTCGCGTACGGAGTTGGCCGCTCCCGCGAGACAGATGCCCACGACGAGGATCATGAGGATCATCCCGGCCGCGCTGTTGAAGCGCGAGGGCGGCGTCGGCGGGGCGAGGCCGAACTTCGCGGGGATGATCACCGAGACGACGCCGAGTACCACCGGCAGGACGACCATGAGCGCGATGAAGAAGCGGTCCGACGCCAGCACGGCGAGGTAGCGCACGGTGAGTGTCCACAGCTGCGCGAACCACCCCTGCGGCTTCTTCGGGCGCAGCGCCGCGGGGCTCTGGCCGACCACGGGGACGGGCTGCGAGGCGGCGACGTCCGCATCGGCCGCGTACAGCTGGTAGTGCTGCGAGCCCTTCCAGCGGCCCGCCCAGTCGTAGTCCCGGTACTCCTCGAAGGCGGAGAAGACGTCCGCCCAGCTCGTGTAGCCGAAGAAGTTGAGCGCCTCGGCAGGCGGCCCGAAGTAGGCGACGGAGCCGCCGGGCGCCATGACGAGCAGCTTGTCGCACAGTGACAGCTCGGCGACCGAGTGCGTCACGACGAGGACCGTGCGCCCGTCGTCGGCGAGCCCGCGCAGGAGCTGCATCACGTCGCGGTCCATGCCCGGGTCGAGACCCGATGTCGGCTCGTCGAGGAAGATCAGCGAAGGCTTCGTGAGCAGTTCGAGCGCGACCGAGACGCGTTTGCGCTGGCCGCCGGAGAGCGACGTGACCTTCTTGTCCTGGTGGATGTCGAGCTTCAGCTCGCGCAGCACCTCGGTGATGCGGTCCTGGCGCTCCTGCTCGCTCGTGTCGGCGGGGAAGCGGAGCTTGGCCGCGTAGCGCAGGGCGCGCCGGACGGTCAGCTCCTTGTGGAGGATGTC
Organism: Streptomyces sp. P6-2-1; assembly: GCF_050613165.1. Classification (NCBI taxonomy): domain Bacteria; kingdom Bacillati; phylum Actinomycetota; class Actinomycetes; order Kitasatosporales; family Streptomycetaceae; genus Streptomyces; species Streptomyces sp. P6-2-1. The sequence goes on from NZ_CP192513.1 coordinate 1,136,494, forward strand.
GTCCTGCGGGACGAGCCCGATGCGCTGGCGCAGCTCGGCGAACTGCTTGTACAGGTCGCGCTGGTCGTACAGGACCGTGCCCTGGTCGGCGGGCCGGTAGCCGGTGAGGGCCTTGAGCAGCGTGGACTTGCCCGAGCCCGAGGGGCCGATGACCGCGACGAGGGACTTCTCGGGGACGCCGAAGGAGACGTCCTTGAGGATCTGCTTGCCGCCGTCGACCTCGACGGTGAGGTGGCGGGCCGTGAAGGAGACCTCACCTGAGTCGACGAACTCCTCCAGGCGCCCTTCGACGAGCCGGAAGGTGGAGTGGCCGACGCCGACGGTGTCCTGCGGGCCCAGGAGGGTGCTCCCGGACTTCGGCAGCGGCTGCCCGTTGACGTACGTGCCGTTGTGCGAGCCGAGGTCGCGGATCTCGAAGCGGCCCTCGGGCGTCGCGTGAAACTCGGCGTGGTGCCGCGAGACCTGGAGGTCGGAGACGACGAGGTCGTTCTCCAGGGCGCGCCCGATGCTCATCCGGCGGCCCAGCGCCATCTGGTGGAAGGTCGTGGGGCTGCGGTCTCCGTAGGAGGGGCCGCCGCCCTGGCGGGGACGCGGATCGGCGGCGGGGCGGGGGCGGGCGCCGAGGTCGGGGCCCGCGACGGGGCGGGGGTCCGGTCCCCGGTGCGCGTCGGGGGACGGCGGCTGGGCGCGCGGGGGCTGCTCGGGGAGCGGGGCGGGCTGCTGGAAGGAAGGCGCGGGCTGCTCTCGTACGGGCCGCTGGGGTACGGGCCCCCGCGCGTCCTGCTGCCGCGGCACGGGGCGGGCGGCGGGCTCGGCGGCGGGCTGCTCGGCCGCGGGCTGCTCGGCCGCGGGCTGCTCGGCGGGGCGGGCGGTGAGGCGCGGGCCGTCGCTCGCGTTGCCGAGATGGATCACGGTGCCCGGGGCGAGGACCGCGTGGGTCACGCGGCGGCCTTCCCTGAAGGTGCCGTTGGTGCTGCCGCCGTCCTCGATCGCCCAGCCGGAGGCGGTCCAGCTGAGGGTGGCGTGGCGCCAGGAGACCCTGGCGTCGTCGGCCACGATGTCTGCCTGTGGATCACGTCCCACCGTGTACGTCCTGGCCGGGTCGAGCGTCCAGGTCCTGCCGTTGAGTTCCAGTACGTGTGCCGGTACCGCGAGCCCCATATGCCCATGTCCCCCATGCATAGCCCCGTCGACGGGCTTGTCGCTTTCCGCGTCCGAGGAAGATCTGCTCGGCTGCGGCAGCACTATTCCAGGCGAAGGCACCGGGGTGGAAGCCGGAACGGGATTCCGTCCGGGTAACGGCTGCGGCGTCCCGGGTGTCCGGCCTGCGGGACGGCGTTCTCCGGCGCGGCGGCGGCCGATACGGTAGGGGCACCATGAGCGCATCACTGTCTGCGGCGTCGGCGTCCGAGGACCTGCCGACTCTTCTCGTCAAGATCTTCGGCAAGGACCGCCCCGGCCTCACCGCCGGCCTCTTCGACACCCTCGCCGGTTACGGCGTGGACGTCGTGGACATCGAGCAGGTCGTCACGCGGGGCCGCATCGTGCTGTGCGCCCTCGTGACCGAGCCCCCCGGCGGGCACGGGGGCGAGCTGCGGGCGACGGTCCACAGCTGGGCCGAGTCCTCGGGCCTCTCGGCCGAGATCATCTCCGGTACGGGCGACAACAGGCCGCGCGGAACGGGCCGTTCGCACGTCACGGTCCTCGGGAACCCGCTGACCGCGGAGTCGACCGCCGCGATCGCCGCGCGCATCACGGAGGCGGGCGCCAATATCGACCGTGTCTTCCGCCTCGCCAAGTACCCCGTGACGGCCGTGGAGTTCGCCGTGTCAGGGGTGCCCGCCGACATCCTGCGCTCGGCGCTCGCGCCGCGGGCGGGGCAGTTCGGCGTGGACATCGCCGTGGTCGCCGCCGGGCTCCAGCGGCGCGCACAGCGGCTCGTCGTGATGGACGTCGACTCGACGCTCATCCAGGACGAGGTGATCGAGCTGTTCGCCGCGCACGCGGGGTGCGAGGCGGAGGTGGCGCGGGTCACCGAGTCGGCGATGCGCGGTGAGCTGGACTTCGCGCAGTCCCTGCACGCGCGGGTCGCGCTGCTCGCGGGGCTCGACGCCTCGGTCGTGCAGAAGGTGCGCGCGGAGGTACGGCTCACGCCGGGCGCGCGCACGCTGATCCGCACCCTGAAGCGGCTCGGCTACCAGGTGGGCGTGGTCTCGGGCGGCTTCACACAGGTCACCGACGAACTGAGGGAACGCCTCGGGCTCGACTTCGCCGCCGCCAACACGCTGGAGATAGTGGACGGCAGGCTCACCGGGCGGGTCACGGGCGAGATCGTGGACCGGGCGGGCAAGGCGCGGCTGCTGCGGCGCTTCGCCGAACAGGCGGGGGTGCCGCTCGCACAGACGGTCGCGATCGGTGACGGGGCCAACGACCTCGACATGCTCAACACGGCGGGGCTCGGCGTCGCCTTCAACGCGAAGCCCGTCGTGCGGGAGGCGGCGCACACCTCGGTGAACGTGCCCTTCCTCGACACCGTCCTCTACCTCCTCGGGATCACCAGGGAAGAGGTCGAGGCGGCGGACGGCGCGGTGGAGGACTGAGGCGCACGGGACATGCGGGGCCCCTGCCCCGCCCCGGGTGCCTGGAGGCCCTGCCCCGCCGCGGATACGCGGGGTCCGTGCCCCGCTCCCCCTCGTAGGGGATGCGCACGGGATGCGTACGGAGCGGGGCCGCGTCTGTACGGGTGTGCTCAGGCCTCGTGCGGGGCCCAGTAATCGGTGAGGGTCGCGACTCCCGGTTCCAGGGACTTCCAGGGTCCGGTGAACTCCAGGACCGAGAAAGCGGCCGTGGGGAAGTCGCGGCCGCTGAGGCGGGCCGCGCGTTCGCCGTCGACGCGGCCCGCGAGGATCTCGGTCAGCGCCTGGACGCCGGGGTTGTGGCCGATGAGGAGAACGGTGGCGGCCTCGTCGCTCACCTCGTTGAGGAGTTCGATCAGGGCGCCCGGCGCGGCCTCGTAGATCCGTTCCTCGTAGACCGTGCGGGGGCGCTCGGGGAGTTCGGGAACGGCGAGCTTCCAGGTCTCACGGGTGCGGAGGGCGGTGGAGCACAGGGCGAGGTCGGCGGCGATACCGAGGTCCGCGAGCCTGCGCCCGGCGGCGGGGGCGTCCATGCGGCCCCGCTCGGCGAGCGGTCGCTCATGGTCGGAGCCCTCGGGCCAGTCGGCCTTCGCGTGACGCAGCAGGACGAGCTTACGGGTGGTGGCGGGAGCGGGGGCGGACATCCCCCCGGAGGACACAGCGGCGCTCATACGTCCCAGCTTCGCATGAAAGGGGCTGTCCGGCGGCGGGAGTTGCGCACTCCCCCCGCAGGAGTGACACGGGACCGCCGCGGCTCAGCCGATGAGGCCGCCGAGGAAGGCGCCGAGCCGGTCGAGAAGACCGGCGAGCCCTGGGGAGGTGACCGCCGCGTGCGCCTCACCGGGGTGCGCGACGAGGGCGAGCAGGACGAGGAAGGCGAGCGTGGGCAGCGCGAGCGCCCACCAGGGCAGCCGGGACTGCACGGGGGCGGGTGTGCTCGGCTCGCCCCTGCTGTGCACCTGCGTGGTCATGGCCGTCTCCCCCGGTCGCGGAACGCGCCGCAACGGACGTCCGGCGCTCACCTACGACGCTACGACGCCGGAGGCCCCGCGCCTATCGGGTTTTCCCCCCACTCGACCCTGATATTTTCCGGACCGAACCCTTAGGGGTTGTCCCTGAGAAAACCCTGAGACGGCTCGAACGGACTCCCTAGGGGATGGGTGGGCCCCCTGTGGGCCGTGAACGGACGGCGGGGCGGCGGAGTTCCGGACGGTGGCGCGGAGTTCCGGACGATGGCGCGGAGTTCCGGACGATGGCGCGGAGTTCCGGACGATGGCGCGGAAGTGCGGGGACCTGACGGGTGGGGGCCGAGGGCTCCGGGCGGGGGGGCCGGGGGCTCCGGGCGGGGAGCCGAGGGCTCCAGACAGAGGGCCAGGGGGCTGCGGGCAAAGGGGCAGGGGCTCCGGGCCAAGGATCAGGGGACCGAGACAGAGGGCCAGAGGCTCCGGGCCAAGGACCAGGGGCCCCGGACAGAGGACCAGGGGGCTGCGGGCCAAGGGCCAGGGGCTCCGGGCGGGGGCCTGGAGATCCGGGTGGCCCGGGGTTCCTGACAGGGCCGGGAGACCCGGCGGGCCCGGGGTTTCGGCCAAGCCCGGAGGCCCCGGAGTCCCGGCCGGGAAGTGTGATTGCGGGCGGGGCCCCGGAGTCCCGGCCGGGCTCTCGTGGTTGCGGGCGAGGACCGGGAGACCCGGGAGACCCGGAGTTCCGGCCAGAGAGCGGCAGTTCCGGACGCCCCCTCCGAGTTCCCACCAAGAACCGGGAGGCCCGGGAGACCCGGAGTTCCGGCCGGAGAGCGGCAGCTCCGGACACCCCCGAGTCCCCGCCAAGAACCGGGAGACCCGGGAGGACCGGGAGACCCCGAAGGTCCGGGAGTTCCGGAGGACCCGGGATCGCGGCCTGGGACCCGTGGTTCAGGCCAGGGGTCGGGAACCCAGAGAACCCGCAGTTTCCGCCAGGCGCTCATGGTTCCCGACAGGGGGCGCGGGACCCGGAGGAGCGGGGTTCCGGACAGGGGGGTCGGGGGGTCAGGCGAGGATGCTGGCGAGGATGCCGATCACCACCGTGATGCCGATCATCGCGCCGAAGACCAGGAGGAGCTTCTTCTGGCCGCCTTGGGGATTGGGTTCGAGCACGGGCATGTGCGTAGTTTATGGGGCTTCTTCGCGTGGTCCCGCCCGGGGCCTCCCCGTGGTCCCGGGCGGGCGGTGGTCAGGCGGTCCTGGCGAGGTGTTCGTCCTCGATCGTGCGATCACGGCCCGCCAGGGTGCCGACGATGATCTGCGGGACCATGAGGCAGGCCATGAAGAGGATCGGGATGCCCCAGCCGCCCGTCGCGTCGTTGAGGACGCCGACGAGGAGCGGTCCGGGAATCGAGATGAGGTAGCCGGTGCTCTGCGCGAAGGCGGAGAGCTTGACGACGCCGGGCCCGGTGCGGGCGCGCAGGCCGACCATCGTGAGGGCGAGCGGGAAGGCGCAGTTGCTGAGACCGATGAGCAGCGCCCAGATCCAGGCCCCTCCTGCCGGGGCGAGTGCGAGGCCGAGATAGCCGCCGAGGCCGCACAGGCCGAGGACGACGACGACGGGACCCTGCTGGGGCAGGCGCGTGGCGACACGCGGGATGACGAAGGCGAGCGGGATGCCGAGCGCCATGATCACCGCGAGGAGCACACCGGCGGTCCCCGCCGAGATGCCCGCGTCGCGGAAGATCTGCGGCATCCAGCCCATCGTGATGTAGGCCGCGGTGGCCTGGAGGCCGAAGAAGACGGCGAGGGACCAGGCGGTACGGCTGCGGGCGACGTTGAGCGTGTCGCCGGGCCCGCTTCCCACCGGGCCCGCGGCCGCGTCGCGCTCGGCGGCCCGGCCGTGGCGGCTGAGCACGGCCCAGGGCACGACGGCGAGGGCGCCGACGACGGCCCAGATGCCGAGGCCGCCCTTCCAGCCGCCGCCGAGGGCGTCGTTGAGCGGCACCGTGACGGCGGCGGCGAGCGAGGTGCCGATGGCGAGGGCCATCGAGTAGAGCCCGGTCATCGAGCCGACGCGGTCGGGGAACCAGTTCTTGACGACGACCGGCATGAGGACGTTGCTCACCGCGATGCCCGCCAGGGTGAGGACGGTCGCGGCGAGGAACCCGGCCGTGTTGCCGGTGAAGGGCCGGATGACGAGCCCGGCCGTGATGGCGACCATGCCGCCGCAGACGACGGTCCCCGCGCCGAAGCGCTTGGACAGCCGGGGGGCGAGGAAGCCGAAGAGCGCGAAGCAGAACGGCGGGACGGAGGTGAGCAGCCCGGCGAGGGTCCCGTTCATGCCGAGGCCGTCGCGCACCTCCTCCAGGAGCGAACCGAGGCTCGTGATGGCCGGGCGCAGGTTCAGCGCCGCGAGGACGATCCCGACCGGCATGAGTACCGCGAGCAGGCCCTTGGCCCGGGTGGAGCCGGGAGCGGGTCCGGCCGGAGCGGAGGCGGGGGACGGGGCGGCTTCTGAGCGCAGGGACGTTGATTCCTCGGGTGCCATGCGCCCATCATAGAATCATGGGATGTTTACCTGTCCAGTCCTCCCGCCTCCCATACTGGTGACATCCCGCACGCACGGCCCCCTCCTGTCAGCCCGCGACTCCTAGGACGCTCATGCCCCTGTCTTCCCCGCGCCGCTCGGCTCTCTCCGAGCAGGTCATCGCCGCCCTGCGGGCCCCGATCTCCTCGGGCGAGTGGCCGATCGGCTCGCGCATCCCGACCGAGTCCGAGCTGGTCGAGCAGCTGGGAGTGGCACGCAACACGGTCCGTGAGGCGGTCCGGGCGCTCGCGCACAACGGGCTGCTCGACATCCGCCAGGGCTCGGGCACGTACGTCGTCGCGACGAGCGAGCTGGCCGGGGTCATGCAGCGCCGCTTCGCCGCCGCCGACCCGCGCGACTTCGCCGAGCTGCGGGTCGCTCTGGAGTCGACCGCCGCGCGGCTCGCCGCCCAGCGCCGTACCGCGAAGGACGTCAGGCTCCTGGAGAGCGCCCTCCGCCGCAGGGACGCCGCGTGGAAGGCGGGGGACGCGGAGGACTTCGTCGTCGCGGACGCGACCTTCCACCTCGCGGTCGTCGCCGCCTCGCACAACTCCGTGATCACCGAGGTGTACGCGGACCTCGGCGAGGTGCTGCGGGACTGGCTGCGCGAGGACATCGGCGACATGACCCCCGAGCACGATCTCGACCACCGCGCGCTCCTGCGGGCCATCACCGAGCAGGACGGCGAGCGGGCGGCGAACGAGGCGGGCGGCATCCCGTACATGTGCCGCCCCGCGCTCCTGGGCGAGGGCGACCGCGCCGAGCGCGAGGCGCGGGCCGCGGCCGAGCGGGGCTGAGCCACGCGGGGCCGAGCCGCGCGGCACGTACGCGCACGAAGGGCGCCCCCTCCCCCGTACGGCCCGTACGGGGGAAAGGACGCCCTGTCGCGTACCGCCAGGGGCTCAGGCCCCCATCATGTGGACGCCGCCGTCCACGTGGACGATCTCACCCGTCGTGCGCGGGAAGAAGTCCGAGAGGAGCGCGACGATGCCGCGGCCCGCGGGCTCCGGGTCGGACATCTCCCAGCCGATCGGGGCGCGCGTGTTCCACACGTCCGACAGCTCTTCGAAGCCCGGGATGGACTTCGCGGCCATCGACTTGATGGGCCCGGCGGAGATGAGATTGCACCGCACGTTCTTCGCGCCGAGGTCGCGGGCGAGGTAGCGGTTCGTCGACTCCAGGGCCGCCTTGGCGACACCCATCCAGTCGTACTTGGGCCAGGCGATCGTGGCGTCGAAGGTGAGCCCGACGACCGAGCCGCCGCGCGGCATGAGCGGCAGGAGGGCCATCGTGAGCGCCTTGAGCGAGAAGGCGGAGACGTGGACGGCCGTCGAGACGTCCTCCCACTCGGCTTCGAGGAAGTTGAAGACCGGCTGCGGGCCGAAGGCGATCGAGTGCACGATGCCGTCGATGTGGCCGTCGTCGCCGAAGTGCTCCTGGATACGGCCGGGGAGGGCGTCCAGGTGCTCCTTGTTGGTGACGTCCATCTCGATGACGGGCGCGGGCTTGGGCAGGCGCTTGGCGATGCGCTCGACGAGGCTCAGGCGGCCGAAGCCGGTGAGGACCACCTCGGCGCCCTCCTCCTGCGCGACCTTGGCCGCGTGGAAGGCGATTGAGCCCTCCGTGAGGACGCCCGTGACGAGTACGCGCTTGCCCGCGAGGATTCCGCTCATGTGATCAGTGACCCATGCCCAATCCGCCGTCAACCGGGATGACGGCTCCAGTGATGTACGAGGCGTCGTCGGAGGCGAGGAAACGCACCGTCGCGGCGATCTCCTTCGGCTCCGCGTAGCGGCCGAGCGGCACCTGCGCGACGATCCCCGCGCGCTGCTCCTCGCTGAGCACCTTGGTCATGTCGGTGTCGACGAAACCGGGTGCCACGACGTTGAAGGTGATGTTGCGCGAGCCCAGCTCCCGGGCGAGCGAGCGCGCGAAGCCGACGAGCCCGGCCTTGGACGCGGCGTAGTTGGCCTGTCCCGCGGAGCCGAGCAGCCCGACGACGGAGGAGATGAGGACGACCCTGCCCTTGCGGGCCCGCAGCATCGCGCGGTTGGCGCGCTTGACGACGCGGAAGGCGCCCGTGAGGTTCGTGTCGACGACCGAGCTGAAGTCGTCCTCGGACATGCGCATGAGGAGCTGGTCCTTGGTGACACCGGCGTTGCACACCAGCACCTCCACGGGCCCCTGCCTCTCCTCGACCTCCTTGAAGGCCAGGTCGACCTGCTCGGCGTCGGTGATGTCGCACTTCACGCCGAGGAAGCCGGCGGGCGGCTCCCCGGAGCGGTAGGTGACGGCGACCTGGTCACCGGCGTCGGCGAAGGCCTGGGCGATGGCGAGGCCGATGCCCCGGTTGCCCCCAGTGACGAGAACCGAGCGGCTCAACGGATCACCCTTTCGACGGTGGTCTGATACGGACAAGACGGATACGGGCCGCCACCGCCGCGCGGCGGCAGCCCCGGGACCGTCTCGTCCCGCACTTGTCCTGCTCGAAACTATCGGTAGCGGGGCGCACCCACCGAATCGGCCCCCGACAGCACGTGCGGCGGCGATTGGTGGGGTTCCCACAGTTCGCGGCGGCGGGGAGAGGCGAGCGGTGCGCGCGGGGGCGGGAAAGCCGGTACCGGAGCGTGTACGGGTCCCCCATACACTGGAGTATCTGTCCCGCGCGCGGTCTCACTGCCCGTGCGCGACCGAAGCCGAGGAGTACACGACCGTGACGGACATCGTCGACGACCTCAAGTGGCGCGGGCTCTTCGCCCAGTCCACCGACGAGGAAGCCCTGCGCAAGGCGCTCGCGAACGGTCCCGTCACCTTCTATTGCGGCTTCGACCCGACCGCGGCCTCGCTCCACGTCGGACACCTCGTGCAGGTCCTCACGGTGCGCCGCCTCCAGCAGGCCGGGCACCGCCCGCTCGCCCTCGTCGGCGGCGCCACGGGCCAGATCGGCGACCCGCGCCCGACCGCGGAGCGCACGCTCAACGACACCGCGACGATCGCGGAGTGGGTGACCCGGCTGCGCGCGCAGATCGAGCCCTTCCTCGACTTCGACGGGCCGAACGCGGCGCGCATGGTCAACAACCTGGACTGGACCTCGGGGCTCACCGCGATCGGGTTCCTGCGCGACATCGGCAAGCACTTCCGGGTCAACAAGATGCTCACGAAGGAGTCCGTGGCCCGCCGCCTGGAGTCCGAACAGGGCATTTCCTACACGGAGTTCAGCTACCAGCTGCTCCAGGCGATGGACTTCCTGGAGCTGTACAGGCGGCACGGCTGCGTGCTCCAGCAGGGCGGCAGCGACCAGTGGGGCAACCTCACGGCGGGCGTCGACCTCATCCACCGCGTGGAGCCCGACGCCGAGGTGCACGCGCTCGCGACGCCGCTCATGACGAAGGCGGACGGCACGAAGTTCGGCAAGTCCGAGAGCGGCGCCGTGTGGCTCGACCCGACGATGACGACGCCGTACGCCTTCTACCAGTTCTGGCTCAACGTCGACGACCGCGACATCAGCCGGTACACGCGCATCCTCAGCTTCCGCACGCGCGCCGAGCTGGAGGAGCTGGAGGCCGTCACCGCCGAGCGGCCGCAGGCGCGGACCGCGCAGCGGGCGCTCGCCGAGGAGCTGACCACGCTCGTGCACGGCGAGGCGCAGACCCGGGCCGTCGTCGCGGCCTCGCGCGCCCTCTTCGGGCAGGGCGAGCTGGCGGAACTGGACGAGGCGACGCTGGCCGCCGCGCTCAGCGAGCTGCCCCGCGCGCGCGTGGCCGAGCCCGCGAGCGTCGTGGACCTGCTCGTCGAGACGGGTCTGGTCGCGAGCAAGTCCGCCGCGCGCCGCACCATCAAGGAGGGCGGCGCCTACGTGAACAACGCGAAGGTCGCGGGCGAGGACGCCGTTCCCGCCACGAGCGAGCTGCTGCACGGCCGCTGGCTCGTCCTGCGCCGGGGCAAGAAGAACCTGGCCGCTGTGGAGGTCACCGGGGTCTGAGGGTCCCGGGAGCCCGAGGCGCGTTTCCCGCGGGAGGGACACACGGGTACGGGGCCGCTCGCGCACACGTCGCGAGCGGCCCCGTACCCGTGCCGCAGGTGCTGTCTCCCCGTAGCCGCGCGGACCTCAGCGGCCCACCCTGTTCCCCTTCACCGCCTTGTACGCCGACTCCCCCACGGCGACGAGGACGATCGCCGCGACGAGCTGGAAGACGTGGCGGCTCCAGTCGATGCCGTGGGTGTAGCGGACACCGAAGGCGGAGGCGATCGCGTTGCCGACGAGGCCGCCGATCGTGCCCATCGCGACGACGAGCCACAGCGGGCTGTGCTGCTTGCCCGGGAGCACGAGCTTGGCGATGAAGCCAAGGACGAAGCCGACGATGATCGCCCAGATCCAGCCCATGTGGCACTCCCTCGGCCGCTGCCGTCCACTGTCCACCGGGCGGCGGACGCCGCCCGGTCGTCATGCGTGTCCCAGTCTCGTGCCGGATCTCCTACGCCGCACGCCGGAGCGGTCCGTACGGCACCGGGCGCCCCGCGCGGCGGCCCCGGTCTCGTCGGCACGCGGCGCGCGGCGTACCGTGAGGCTGGTTCGTCGAGGGATGGTGGAACGTGGCGGGGAAGCGGTCGGAGCAAGAGGTCTTCCGGATCACCGGGGCCCGCGCGGGACTCCAGGACGACGTGCGCGGCCGGCAGCGCCGGTACGTCATCTCGATGCTGGTGCGCACCGCGTCCGTCATCGCGGCGATGCTGCTGTGGAACGTGGAGCGCTACGTGGCGATCGTGGCGCTCGTCCTGGGCGCCTTCCTCCCGTACGTCGCCGTCGTCATCGCCAACGCGGGCCGTGAGAACGCGCCCTCACTGCCCGGCACCTACGTGCCGCCGCCGCAGCGACCCGCCCTGGAGGGCACGGTCACGCAGGCCCCCGCCGACCCGGGCGGCTCTCGTGAGCGGCGGTCCTGACGGTCCCGGCGGGATGGCCGGACGGCCCGTGCGCAAGGGCACGTGCCGGGGGGAATTCCGCGCCAATCCCTGAGTTCGGCTGCACCCGGGCGGGGCGCTCGTGCCATACTTTCAGCGCGCTCCGCATCCCCCGTCGGAGCGATGGACCGACGCCGGGCAGCTCCCCCCGTGGCTGCCCGGCGTCGCCTTTTCCCGGGCCAGACCCGTCCCCCGTACCCGTACCGAAAGCGGTCCTGTCATGTCGTCCGCCGACCCCACGCTCATCTGCTCCGCCAAGGGCTGCCGCGCGCCCGCCGAGTGGGTACTGGCCTGGAACAACCCGAAGCTGCACACCCCGGAGCGGCGCAAGACGTGGCTCGCGTGCGCGGAGCACAGGGAGACGCTGGGCCAGTTCCTGGGGGTGCGGGGCTTCCTGAAGGACGTCGTGCCGCTCGCCCAGTGGCAGGAGCGGGAAGAGGCGCAGGGCTGAAGCGGCCCGCTCAGCCGCCGATCGCCGACATGGGGCGGCTCGGCTGGAGGAAGGACGGGTCGTCGATGCCCGAGCCGGCCTTCTTGCCCCACATCGCGGTGCGCCACCGCTCCGCGACGGCCTCGTCGTCGGCGCCCGAGCGCAGGAGTGCGCGCAGGTCGGTCTCCTCGGTCGCGAAGAGGCACGTGCGGATCTGGCCGTCGGCGGTGAGGCGGGTGCGGTCGCACGCGGCGCAGAAGGGGCGCGTGACGGAGCCGATCACGCCGACCACCGCGGGGCCCCCGTCCACGAGCCAGCGTTCGGCGGGTGCCGAGCCGCGCGCCGTGTCCGGCTCGGGGGTGAGCGTGAAGCGGGTGCGCAGCGAGCGGAGGATGTCGTCTGCGGTGATCATCCCCGTCCGCTTCCAGCCGTGCTGCGCGTCGAGCGGCATCTGCTCGATGAAGCGGAGTTCGTAGCCCTCGGCGAGCGCCCAGGCGAGGAGTTCGGGCGCCTCGTCCTCGTTGAGCCCGGGCATGAGGACGGTGTTGACCTTGACCGGGGTGAGCCCGGCCGCGCGCGCGGCGGCGAGTCCGGCGAGGACGTCGTGGTGGCGGTCGCGGCGGGTGAGGCGGTGGAAGACTCCGGCGTCGAGGGTGTCGAGCGAGACGTTGACGCGGTCGAGGCCCGCGTCGGCGAGCGCGGCCGCGGTGCGGGCGAGGCCGATGCCGTTGGTGGTGAGGGACAGCTTCGGGCGCGGGTCGAGTGCCGCGCAGCGCCGTACGAGGTCGACGAGGCCGCGCCGCAGGAGGGGTTCGCCGCCCGTGAAGCGGACGTCGGTGACGCCGAGGCGGGTCACGGCGACGCGGACGAGACGGACGATCTCCTCGTCGTCGAGCAGCTCGGGCTTCCCGAGCCACTGGAGCCCTTCCTCCGGCATGCAGTACGTGCAGCGCAGATTGCACCGGTCGGTGAGGGAGACCCGCAGGTCGGTGGCGGTCCTGCCGTAGGTGTCGAGGAGCATGCGGCCCGCCTCCCTTTCGTACGACGGCCGGGGTTCGAGCGTACGTGACGGGGGCGGCGAGCGGGCGGCGCGTGAGCGGCGGGAGGCGCGGCGGGACGGCGAAGGCCGCGCCGTACCCGCGGTGCGGGCGGGGACGGCGCGGCCTCGGTGCGGGTGCCGGTGCGGGCTCGTACGGGGTGTCAGTGCGCGCCCGTACCGGTGAGGGAACGCACCTCCAGCTGCGCGTACTTCCCCTTGTCCGGCTCCTCCTTGGAGAGGAGGGTGCCGACGATGCCGAGCAGGAAGCCGAGCGGGATCGAGATGAGGCCCGGGTTCTCCAGCGGGAACCAGGCGAAGTCGACGCCGGGGAACATCGAGCTGGGCTTGGAGGAGACGACCGGCGAGAAGAGCACGAGGAGCACCGAGGAGGCGAGGCCGCCGTAGATCGACCACAGTGCGCCCTGGGTCGTGAAGCGCTTCCAGAAGAGGCTGTAGAGGATCGTCGGAAGGTTCGCGGACGCGGCGACGGCGAAGGCGAGGGCGACGAGTCCCGCGACGTTGAGGTCGCGGGCGAGGGCGCCGAGGCCGATCGAGACGATGCCGATCGCGACGGTGGCCCAGCGCGCGGCGCGGACCTCCTCCTTGTCGGTGGCCTTGCCCTTGCGGATGACGTTCGCGTAGATGTCGTGCGCGAAGGACGAGGACGAGGCGAGGGTGAGCCCGGCGACGACGGCGAGGATCGTCGCGAAGGCGACGGCGGAGATGACGGCGAGCAGGATCGCGCCGCCCGTCGAGCCCGAGCCGCCGCCGATCTCCAGGGCGGCGAGCGGGGCCGCGGTGTTGCCCGCCGGGTTGGAGTCGGTGATCTCCTTCGGCGTGAGGAGCGCCGCGGCGCCGAAGCCGAGGACGATCGTCATGAGGTAGAAGACGCCGATGATGCCGATCGCCCAGTTGACGGACTTCCGCGCGGCCTTGGCGGTGGGCACGGTGTAGAACCGGATCAGGATGTGCGGGAGTCCGGCGGTGCCGAGGACGAGCGCGATGCCGAGCGAGAGGAAGTCGAGCTTCGATGTCGCTGTCGCCCCGTACTTGAGACCCGGCTCCAGGAAGGCCGAGCCCTTGCCGCTGTTCTCCGCGGCCTTGCCGAGGAGTTCGGAGACGTTGAAGTGGAACTTCCACAGGATGAGCACGGTGATGAGGACGGTGCCGATGATGAGCAGCACGGCCTTGACCATCTGCACCCAGGTGGTGCCCTTCATACCGCCGATCGTCACGTAGACGATCATCAGGACGCCGACGAGCGCGACGATCGCGATCTTGCCGCCGTCGCTCGTGATGCCGAGGAGGAGCGAGACGAGGACGCCGGCCCCGGCCATCTGGGCGAGCAGGTAGAAGATCGAGACGACGATCGTGGAGGCCCCCGCCGCGGTGCGGACCGGGCGCTGGCGCATGCGGTAGGCGAGGACGTCGCCCATCGTGTAGCGCCCGGAGTTGCGCAGGGGCTCGGCGACCAGGAGGAGGGCGACGAGCCAGGCGACGAGGAAGCCGATGGAGTAGAGGAAGCCGTCGTAGCCGAAGAGCGCGATCGCCCCGGCGATGCCGAGGAAGGAGGCGGCGGACATGTAGTCGCCGGAGACGGCGAGGCCGTTCTGGAAGCCGGTGAACTGGCGGCCGCCCGCGTAGAAGTCGGCGGCGTTGCGGGTCTGGCGGCCCGCCCAGACGGTGATGACAAGAGTGGCGACGACGAAGACCGCGAAGAGCGTGATGATCAGCGGGCGGTGCTCGCTGGCGCCCTCGGCGGCGAGCGGCAGCCCGGTCGCGAGGCTGAGCGGCTGGCTCATTCCTGGCCCTCCAGTCGGGACTTGATCGCCTGCGCCTTGGGGTCGAGTTTGGTGGCGGCGTGGTGGGAGTACCACCAGGCGATGAGGAAGGTGGTGAGGAACTGGCCGAGGCCGAGGACCAGGGCCACATTGATGTTGCCGACGACCTTGGTGCCCATGAAGTCACCGGCGTAGTTCGACAGCAGGACGTAGAGCAGGTACCAGAGCACGAAGGCGACGGTCAGCGGGAAGGCGAAGGAGCGGTGCGTACGCCGGAGTTCTCCGAACTCGGCGCTCTCCTGCACCTCCACGAACTGCTCCGTCGAGGGTGCGTCGGCACCGCGCGACGAGCCGGTCTGGGGCTCGGGCGTCTCGGTGGCCACGGAATCTCCTCGCGATGCGGGGGCGGGTGGTGGGGACAAGGGTGAGGAACTGGACATGTAGCTCTCTGGACAACGGGTGCGCGGGGACGGGTGCTGCCGCCCCCTGCACAACGGCACGGCGGCGCCCGCGACCCGGTTCAACGCGACCCAATTTTCAGGGCACCTGATTTTGGGAAAAGATTGCCGAGCACGGGTGAGGGGAATAGCTTCACTCTGCCGAGGCTCACGCGCTTGTCCGAACGCACCCGCTGGACAGGCCCGTTGCTCTTTCGCCCCGGTGCGTCACCGCTCGGCTCCGCTCCCGCTCCGTACGGACGCTCCGCAGGGCTCGCCCCGTACGGCGCTTGGCACACCGCACGGCCCGTACCACTTCAGCGCAGACGCCTCGTACCCGAACTGGAGACCCCATGCCGGTGCTCTTCGTCCGTTCCCGCCGCGCCCTCGCGATACCTGTGGGGCTCGGCCTCGCCACCGCGCTCGCCGTGGTGCCCGCCACGGCCGCCACGGCCGCGGCCCCCACCGTGAGCGAGGTGGGCACTCCGACGAGTTACGTCGTCAACGTGCTGCCCGGGCTCGCCGGTTCGTCCTTCTACCGCAAGGCGGTGGAGAGAGCGGGCGGCGACGTCGTGTACGCGTACGACAAGATCGGCGTGATCGTCGCACACTCCGACAGGACCGGCTTCGCGCCCGCGATCCGCAAGGTGCTCGGGGTGCAGAGCGCGGGGGCGACGCGGACGGCTCCGCTGCCCGCCCAGTCGACGACCGACACGGGCAGCCCCATCAAGCTCTCCGACGCGGACGTGGCCGCCGCGGCGAGGAACAACGCCAAGGCCGCGGACAAGGACCCGCTGGAAGGGCTCCAGTGGGACCTGGCCGCGATCAAGGCGGACAAGGCGCATGAGAAGTACCTCGGCAGCGACAAGGTGACGGTCGGCGTCATCGACACGGGCGTGGACGACACGCACCCCGATCTCGCGCCCAACTTCGACCGGGCCGCCTCCGTCAACTGCGTGCGGGGCAAGCCCGATACGAGCGAGGGGGCCTGGCGCCCGAGCGCGGCCGAGAGCCCGCACGGCACGCACGTGGCGGGGGAGATCGCCGCGGCGAAGAACGGCATCGGCATGAGCGGCGTCGCGCCCGGCGTGAAGGTCGCGGGGATCAAGGTCTCCACGAGCGAGGGCTACTTCTACACGGAGGCCGTCGTGTGCGGCTTCATGTGGGCGGCCGACCACGGCGTGGACGTGACCAACAACAGCTATTACACGGACCCGTGGTACTTCAACTGCACCAACGACCCGGACCAGAAGGCCCTCGTCGAGGCGATCACGCGGGCCACCTCCTACGCCGAACTGCGCGGCACGGTGAACGTCGCCGCCGCGGGGAACGAGAACTACGACCTCGCGCGCAAGAAGATCACCGACCCGTCGAGCCCCAACGACTCGACGCCCGGTGAGCGCGTCGTCGACACCGCGAAGTGCTTCGACATCCCGACCCAGCTCCCCGGGGTCGTCACGGTCGCATCGACGGGCGCGAAGGGCCTGAAGTCCTCGTTCTCGAACTACGGCAAGGGCAAGGTCGACATCGCCGCGCCCGGCGGCGACTCGACGGTCTACCAGACCCCTGCCCCGCCGGCCACGAGCGGCCTCATCCTGGGCACGCTGCCCGGTGGCGGCTACGGCTACATGGCCGGTACGTCGATGGCGTCCCCGCACGTCGCCGGTGTCGCCGCGCTCATCAAGTCCCGCCACCCGCACGCCCCCGCGGCCCTCGTCAAGGCGCTCCTGTACGCGGGCGCCGACGACACGGCCTGCGGGGCGCCGTACGACATCGACGGCGACGGCGAGATCGACGCGGTGTGCGAGGGCGGCAAGAGCAAGAACGGCTTCTACGGCGAAGGGCTCGCGAACGCCCTCAACGCGGTGAAGTAACGCGGGAAGCCGGTGAAGTAACGCGGGAAGCGGCGCGTCGGCAGCACGCGGGGCGCGGCGGTACGGGGGCGGGGCGGCCCGCAGTGGGCGGCCCCGCCCTTCGCGTACCGCGCCTTCGCGTACCGCGAACTTCTTCCCCGTTGTGGCACTCAGTGCCATAGTGGCGCCATGCATTCTCACGCCTCACCCGGTCTGGCCTCCGCCTGGGCGGCACTGAGTGGCGACCCCGCTCTGCTCGCCCGCGTCACCCGCCATCAGGACACCGCCGTGCTCCCCGCGCGCCTCCCCGTCCGTGACCTCGCCGCCGCCTGCGCCGGGGCCTGCGGGCTGGCCGCGGCCGAACTCGTCTCCGTACGCGAGGGCGGACCCGTGCCCGAGGTGCGGATCGACGACCGTGCCGTGGCCGCCGCCTTCGCGAGCGAGCGGCTCCTGCGGGTCGACGGGCGCGCGCCCGAGAACTTCGCGCCGCTCTCGCGGTTCTGGCGCACGGCCGACGGCTGGGTCCGTACCCACGCCAACTACCCGCACCACCGCGAGCGGCTGCTGAGCGCGCTCGGGCTCGACGCGGGAGCCGGGCCCGAGGAGGTCGCCGCCGTGCTGCGGCGGCGCGCGGCGCGCGAGACCGAGGAGGCCGTGTACGCGGCCGGGGGACTCGCCGTGGCGCTGCGGGCGCCCGAGGAGTGGCGGGCAGGGCCGCAGGCGAAGGTCCTGGAGGCGCTGCCGCTCGTGAGCGCGGGCCGTATCGACGACGCGCCCGTGCGCGTGTTCGGCGAGCCCGCCGACGGGCTGCCGCTCGCCGGGGTGCGCGTGCTCGACCTCACGCGGGTGCTCGCGGGCCCCGTAGCGACCCGTACGCTCGCGCTGCTCGGCGCGGACGTACTGCGCATCGACCCGCCCGGGCTGCCCGAACTCGCCGACCAGCAGGCCGATACGGGGCTCGGCAAGCGCAGCGCGCTGCTCGACCTGGCCGACTGTGCGGGGCTGCGGCGCTTCGAGGAACTGCTCGCGACGGCGGACGTCGTGGTGACCGGCTACCGGCCCGGGGCCCTGGAGCGGTTCGGGCTCACGCCCGACGGGCTCGCCGCACGGCACCCCGGCGTCGTGCTCGCGCAGGTCTCGGCGTGGGGGCGCTCGGGTCCGTGGGGGCAACGGCGCGGCTTCGACAGTCTGGTGCAGGTGGCGACGGGTGTCGCCGCGGTCGAGGCGAACCGCGAGGGCCGCCCGGGCGCGCTGCCCGCCCAGGCCCTCGACCACGGCACGGGGTATCTCCTGGCCGCCGGGGTCCTGCGCGCCCTGACCGAGCAGACCCGCACGGGCGGCTCCCGCCTCGTCCGCCTCGCCCTGGCCCGTACCGCCGCCTGGCTCCTGGACAGCCCTCGCGGCCCGCTCCCGGAGTCCGTCCCGCCGCCGCCCGACGAGCGCACGACCGCACGCGACAGCGCCTGGGGCCGCCTGCGGTACGCGCTCCCGGCCTTCTCGTACGAGGGCGGCCCGGCGGACTGGGCGCGGCCCCCGGTGCCGAGCGGGGCGGACGGGGCGGAGTGGGCGGCGGGGGTGCGGTGACGCGGAAGCGCGGGGTGCCGCGGGAGGGGGCGGGCTGTTGCGTGCGGGCGCGTCCCGGCGAAGCGGAGGCGCGGGAGGCCGTGCGGGCCTCGGCACCGCGCCCGGCACACGCGCCCCGGCCCTCCTGACAGCGCCGACGCGCTGCGTCACGCCCCGGCGGCCGGTCCGCGGGCGCCGTGCGGCCCGCCCTCAACTCCGCCCCACAGGCCCTCACTTCGGGCGAATCGCTTGCGGGGCGTCCGGTTCGTCCTGGAAGATCCTCGGGTGGGCGCGGACGAGGGGGCGGGCGTGGTCGCGGGGGCGTACGACAGGGCGGGGGCCGTGCGGCGGTCGGGGGTGTTCCTCGGGCTGCTCGTCGTCGGGGTGTTTCTCGTGCCCCTGCTCGGGCCCGGCCTCGCCCTGCGCGGGACCGGGGAGGCGGCCGCTCCCGCCGTGCGCGAAGTGGGGTGGCTGCGCGGGGTCATGCTCGCGGCGCTGTGCGTGCAGGCCGGGGAGGTGTGGCTCGGGCGGCTCGTACGCGGGGCCGCGCCCTGCCCCGTACCGCTCCCCCGCACCCTCGCCCCCTTCGCCGCCCTGCTCGGGACCCTCGCCGCGTGCGGGCTCGCCGTCATCGTCGCCGCGGGGAACCTGCTGCCCCGTTCCGCCGCCGCGTTCGACCCCGGGGCGCTCGCGCAGAGCGGGGACGGGCGGCTCGCGCTGCTCGAAGTGAACGCCTTCGCGGCCGCCTGGCTCTGCGCGCTCGGGCGGCGGCGCGCTCTCGCCGCCCTGCCGCTCGCGCTCGTCGTGCTCGCCGAGGCCGTGCGGGCCCACCCCGAGCCCTCCACACCGTGGCTCGGCTCCCTCCTCACCTTCACGCACCTGAGCTGCGCGGCCCTGTGGGCGGGCGGCCTGCTCGCCGTGCTGCGGACCGTGCCGCGGCTGCCCGGCGGTGCGGGGCCGCGGCTGCTCGGGCGGTACGCGCGCTCGGCGGCGTACCTGCTCGCCGCGCTCACCGTGACGGGCGTCGTGAGCACCCTGCGCCGGATGCCGCCCGGCACGGTCGCCGCGCAGCTCACCGAGACCGCCTACGGGCGTGTCCTCCTCGCGAAGACCGTGCTCGTCGCGGGGATCGCCGCGCTGGCCTGGCGGGCGCGGCGGCGCCTTCGCGCGGGCAGGGACACGGTGGCGCCCGCGCGCGCCGAACTGCTCGTCCTCGCCTTCGTCGTGCTCGTATCGGCGCTGCTCACCGCGCTGCCGCTGCCGATCCGGTGGTGAGCGGCTCCCCGCCGCGCGAGGCCCGTGAGTTGGGCGCGGGCCTCGCACGACGGGTCCCCTGCGCGGGCGAGCCGGTGCCGGTGACCGGCCCGGCTCAGTACCGGCTCAGGTCAGGGCCCTGAAGGCGCCGAAGCCGGTGGCGACGGCCGTACCCGGTCCGTTCATGACGGGGTACGTCAGCAGCTCGCCGGTGTTCGCGACGGCCCAGCCGCCGGCCTTCTCGTCTCCCCTGATGTCGGGCACCACGGTGTACAGCGGGCGCGCCGTCGCCGTCCAGCCCGTGCCGATCTGGGTGCGGCCGGCCTCCGTACCGAGCCCTTCGCCGGAGGGCCCGGTGGGCGCGTACAGGTAGAGCCGGCCGTCGCCGCGGTCCCGGGCGACGATCCCGGTGCCGCCCGCGCCCTCGGTGACCGTGCCGGGGGCGGCGAGGTCGAGTCCCGCCCATCCGCCGTTGCCGAGCAGGACCGGCGGCTGGTCGATGTACTCGTCCAGGTAGCCGGAGGCGGAGCCGAAGTAGAGCCACAGCTCATCGCCCTTCTTGACGAGCAGGTCGGGGTGGCCCGGCCGGTCGTCGGGGCCGATGACGCCGTCGCCGTCGATGTCGAGCGGCCCGTCGACGTCCCCGACGGCGAGGATCTGGTCCGCGCCCTGCCAGTGGTCGTTGACGCTCTCCCAGGTGCGCAGCTCACGGCTGTCGCCGGTGTCGAGCCCGCCCGCGCCGTCGTTGGGCCGTATCCAGAGCCGGTCCTTCCGGGTCGCGAGGTCGTGCGCGAGCGTGACGAGGTCCTCGTAGCCGTCGTCGGTCCAGTCCCCGCGCCGGGTGACGAGGGTGTCCGTCAGGTAGCCGGGCGCGGAGGCGGGCGCGCTGGCGCCGATGGCGTTGCCTGTGCCGTCGCCGAAGTAGCGCTGGAGGGTCCCTGCGCCGTCGACGGCCCACAGGTCGGGGTGGCCGTCGCCGTTGAGGTCGCCGTCCTTGTCGTCCACCTGCGAGCCGTTGGCGTAGAACAGGTAGGCGCGGACGTCGGAGCGGTTGCCGGCCTTGTCCAGGCTGCGCACGTAGAGGTAGTGCGGGCCGGCCTTGGTGGGTGTCAGCTCCACGGTCACCGAGCCGTTGACCGCGGCGGGGCTCGCCTTCCGCACGGTCGGGTCCACCGTGGACCAGTACTCGTAGGAGTCGATGTCGCCCGCGCCGCCGGGGCCGACGGTGAAGGCGCCCTTGGTGCGGACGGTGCCGGTCTGCGTCGGCCAGCCGCTGTCACCGGAGGGGAACTGCGCCGAGTCGACCGACGGCGGGGTGCTGGGGCGCTCGGGGTCGAAGACGAACCGGCAGCCGGGGGCGCCCGTGGTCGGATTCCAGTCGCTGGTCAGGGACCCGTCGGAGGCCTGGGCCTTCCAGGAGAAGTTGCCCTTGGCCACCGCGAGATAGGGCGTCAGCTTGGATTTGGCGACGGTGAGCTTGGCGACCGTCCCCGAGGTGACGCTGACCGTCTGGTTGACGATCAGCACGCCCTTCGGGTCGTCGTTGGGGTGGTGGCCGGTGGCCCACAGGTGGAACTTGACCTGCACGGCGCCGCCGTCGGGATCGCTGCCCTTGGCGGTGAGCTGGATGTCGGTGTCACCGATCAGCCCGTAGGGTGCGGTGTTCCCGCACCCCGCCGCGTTCTTGGTGCTCGGGACGGTGTCGAGACCGGAGGGCACGGCCGGCGGCGAGTTGTACTCCGTGGAGAGCACGGCCGTCTTCGCGTCGAACTTCTTCCAGCCGTAGGTGTCCGACTCGCTCGCCCGCAGGCCCAGGGTCATGGTGGCCCACTTGCCCGCGGCCGCCTTGACCGCGTTGGCCTTCACGTCGAATTCGAGGTTGCCGGCCGGGCAGGAGCCCGACCAGCCCTTGGCGTCCGTGACCGTGCCCAGCTTGGTGGCCCACGTGGGCTGCTTGTTCCACGTGGTGGCGGAGCTGATCGGGTTGGTGGCCCACAGCTCCACGGGTTTCTTGGTGCACGACCACGCGTGGGTGTTCTTGATCCGGAAAGTGGACTTCACCACGTTCTTGCCGGACAGGTTGCGGGTGTCCAGGGTGAACAGGGAGCGCCAGGTCCCACCGGTGTCCGACTCGTAGCCGACTCGGGCCACGTTGTCGGACTTGTTCCAGTACGACGTGTTCGGGTACGCCTTGGCGACCGCGGTCCAGTTGTTGCGGGCCCCGGAGACGTACGGGTCGATGTAGACGGGGAAGACCGTGTCGGGCGAGTCGAGCAGGTCCTCGGGGGGCGTCAGCGTGAGGGTGTCGTCCCGCACGCCGGCGGGCACGGGCTGCTCCGCCGCGCCGACGGCGGCGGTGAAGCCGTCGTTCTCCGCGCCCGGCGCCGAGGTGCCCGGCGCCTTGGCCGTCGCCCCGGAGGCGGAGCGGCCGGAGGGTGCCGGCTTCGCTTCGAGCGCGTCGGAGACCGAGTCGTGGCCGTGCTCCGGCTCCTGGTCCGCCGGGATGCCGGAGCTGTCCCACATGCTCGGGGTGGGGGCGGTGAACACCTCCTGCCCGGCCTTGTTGACGGCGGTGAGGTTGCCCGCCGTGTCGGTGCGGGCCTCGACCCCCTCGGTGCGGATCGGGAAGTCGAGCCGCCGTATCCGGGGGTCGGCGGCGGCCTCCCGGCTCCTGACGACCAGGAGCTGCTGGAAGCCGGTGACCGAGGCGCGCAGTTTCAGGTCGACGCCGGGGAACACCTCGCGGTAGGTGGCGGTGTCGCCGTCGAGGGTGGGCTCGGGCAGGTCGGGGCCGCCCCAGGTGAGGGACATGCCGCGGCCGTCGCGCCGGATGGTGGCCATGTCCTTGTCGCCGCCGCCGGAGAACTCCATGCCGACGGAGGTGGCACGCGGACGGACCGTGCCGTCCTTGCCCCGGACCAGGGACGGATCGGCGTCGACGAGCCGCCCGTGGTCCCGCACCCGGAGCGGGACCACGCTGGTCTCCTGGGTCAGGCTGCCCGACGGGTTGGCGTACAGGGTGGTGAACTCACCACGTTCCGCGACGACTTCGGTCTGTTTTCCGCTCTCGGCCGCCCGCATCAGCGCGCGTTCCACGGCCGATTCGGGTACGGCGGCCGAGGAGTCGGCCGCGGCGGCGGAGGCGGCGGTCGCGGGCAGGGACGCCCCCGCGAGAGCGACGGCGGCCACGACGGCCGCCAGCGCTCGTCGGCCACCGCGCGGTCTGATCGGGCCCGGTCGGGATGACAATGCTGTTCCTCCCCCAGAAGTCACCCTGTCCGCCGGGGCTTTGTCCGGTGGCGGTGACGCATCTGCAAGCGAATGGTGATGACGCACAGAGCGGGTGATGCGGTGAGCCCCCCACGGGTCACTGCACCCGTTTCACGGCGGGGTCGGCAAAACGACCCGGCCGGCCCCCGCACGGATCGCGGGTTTCTGCGGATTGCTGGAATATTACCCGCTCTTGGAGGCGAAGAGTATTCACCGTCCTTTTCCGTACCTTCACACGGGCTGCTCACTCCACGCGCGGGTGCGACGTGCGAAAAGCGCGACGCGCGAAGGCCCTCTTCCCGGCCTGGAAGGGAAGAGGGCCTCCTGAGGTGTCGCACCACAACGGCGGTCGCCTCACATGGGGACGATGCCTGTCTGTGTGAGGGCCAGGCACACCAGCACCTGCGCCAGGAGCAGGTCGGCGGGGATGAACTCCCACCGCCGCACCAGCACTTCCCGGTCCCGAAGGGCTTCCGGGGACGCCGTCGCGCTGGCCTCGCGGATCTCTCGCTTCATCCTGCCGAGAAGACCCCTGCCGCGTCGTTCGAGAGACTCCTCGACGAGGGAGGACCCGAAACCCACGAGCGTGTGTTCCCGCTCGCCGCGGCTGACGACGACGAATCCGTCGCTGGTGTCCACCCGCATATAGGCGCCCCAGGGCACCCACTCGCGCCGCCACCAGTCGACCAGGACCAGCCCGCCCTCACGTATCTCCACGCGGCACCTGCCGATCCGGATCAGGGCCCAGCACAGCGCCAGGAGCACCGAGCACACCATGAGCGTGTCGCCCCTGGAGTCGCCCTGATCCGCCGCGGTCACCCAGATGACCACGGCCAAGGCCAGCAGCCCGCAGCAGCCGAGCGCCGAGAGGGTCCACAGGCTCTTCCTGCGCAGTGTGCGAGGCGTCACTTTTCTCCCGTTTCCCCTGGTCAACAGTATGCGGCCTTGCCGAGGCTACCCGTTCCGCAGCCGGCCCACGACATCCCGAAGTTGAGGGCGCCGTTGCCCAGCGTCTCCCGGATGCTCGCCGTGACGGGACTCGCCTTCAGGGCGCCGCGGAACGTGCCGCCCCCGACCGCCCTGCCGAATGCCCCGGCCACCGCGCCGCCGCCGACGGCGAACGCCGAGTCCTTGACGAAGGTGTTCCAGTCGGTGTCCATGTGGGGATCGATCTTCGAGGCGGCGAGTTTCGCGCCCGCCACCGCCATACCGGCCGCCACGCAGGCGCCGGCCGAGGCCGCGATGCAGACCCCGAGGGCGGCCGCCCCCGCGTAGTCCCGCCAGTTGTCCTTGATGTTGTTGCCCACGGCGGCCGCTCCCGAGGCGATCGCCGAGCCTGTCGCTTCGGCGGCCCTGGCGGTCGCGCCGACCCCGGCCGACACGCCTCTCGCGGTCGTCCGCGCGGCGGCCTTCCCGGCTCTCACCGTCTGGTGCGCGGCCGACTTCGTCGCCTTCTTCGTCGCGGACCAGGCCCGGCCGGCCTGTTTCTTCACATACCCGCCGGCTCTCTTCGTGGTCCGCTTGACATAGCGATAGGTCTTCTTTGCGTATTTCTTCGTGACCTGAATTGTTCTTTTGACTACCTTCTTCGTGTAGCGGGCCGCCTTCTTGACGACCTTCTTCACCGCCCGGGTCGTCTTCTTGACGACCTTCTTCACGACCTTGTGGACCTTCTTGACGACCTTCTTCGTGACCTTTCCGACCTTCTTGGCGGCCTTCTTCACCACCTTGCCGGCCTTCTTGACGGCCTTTTTCAGCTTGCCCCAGAACAGGCCGTCGGGGTCGGAGAAGGTCGCCGGGTTGTTGTTCGCGTAGGCGTACGCGTTCATCCGCTGCGACGCGCCGACATCGATCATCGGGTCGACGCTGACGAACCGGCCCAGTGCCGGGTCGTAGGCGCGGGCCCCCAGTTGCGTCAGTCCGGTCCTGTCCTCCGTGCCGGAGACGAAGCCCCTGCCGATCCAGGCCGCCGCCGCGGTCGCGGACACCTGGGCGCGGTCCTCGCCGAAGGGTGCCAGCGCACGGTGCTGCACGTCCTCGCTCGCCGCGTCGACGGCCGTCGTCGCCGTGCCGTGGTGATCCTCGAAGAGGAACTGCACCGCGCCGCCCGAGCGTCCCGCGACGGTGTCGCCGTCGAAGGAGTAGTAGCGGGTGCCCTCCTTCCTGCCGTCCGCGGTGAGCAGCAGCTCGTTGCCGCCCGGGAGGTACAGGGTCGTGCCCGCGCTGTCCTTCCTGACCAGGCGTGCGCCGTCCGCGTCGTAGGTGTACTCGGTGGCGCCCACGCCCGGCTCGTCGACCTTGGCGAGCTGGCCCTCGGCGTCCCATTCCAGGGTCTGCTCCCTGCCGTCCGTCGTGCGGGTCAGCGTGTTCCCCGCGTCGTCGTACGTGAAGGAGCCCGTCGTCCGGGTCGTCCCCTTCGTGGTCGTGTCCACCGAGGTCAGCGCGGCGGGCCGGCCGGTGCCCGGCTTCGCGTAGTGGTAGGTGCGCTCCACGTCCTCGGCGGTGGCGCCCTCCGTGTCGTGGCGGGTCTCCTGGGTACGGTTGCCGAGCGCGTCGTAGCGGTACGACAGCCAGTACGGCTGCTCACCGCCGACCGTCGCGCCGCTCGGGGCCGCCGCGCAGGTGTCCTTCGCCGTCCACGCCTCGGTCAGCCGCTGGAGCGCGTCGGAGACGAAGCACTGCGTGTCCGTCTTCTCGGACGCGTCCTGACCGGTCCTGGTGGTGATCCGGGTGACATTGCCCCCGAGGTCGTAGCCGTAGGAGACGTCCTCGACCCGGGACGGTGCCGTCGTACGGTCCGTGACGGTCCGCAGCAGTTCGCCGGTGTGCTCGTCGTAGGACCAACTGCGGTAGAGCCGGTGCGCCTTGTCGTTGTACTCGGTGCGCAGTGCCCGCCCGAAGGGGTCGTAGACGGAGGAGTTGACCAGAATCCGGCCGCCCGCTGTCAGGCCCTGTGCCTGGTCGTCCGTGCCGTAGCGGGTGACCACCCGCTCGGCGGGCAGGCCGCCGAGGGCCGGCTGGTTGATCTGTGTCTGCTGACCGGTGATCTCGTCGTAGGCGAAACCCCAGGTGTAGGTGCCGGCCAGCGCTCCCTGCGAGGCAGGGATGGTGACGCTGAGCCCGGTGGCCTGGTAGTCGTCCGTGTAGCCGGTGATCCGTTCCACGTAGGCCTCGTCTCCCACGTAGCGCCGGGTCTCGGCGATCTCCCCCTTGGCGACGGAGTCGTACGTCCACTCGGACAGCGTCTTCGTGCCCTGCTTGAGCGCGGTCCGGCGCCCCAGCTCGTCGTAGGTGACGGACAGTTCGACGCCCCGGCTGTCGGTCGTGCCGACGGGACGGTCCAGCGAGTCGTAGCGCGTGCGCAGGGTGCCCGAGTCCGGGTCCACGGACGTCGTCTCACGACCGCGCGAGTCGTAGGCGTAGGTCCGGACGTTGCCCGCGGGGTCGGTGACCTTCTGGAGCTGTCCGCGCGCGTCGTAGCCGTAGGTGACGGACTGCGAGGCGGTACGGGCCGCGTTGGTGTACTCGACGACCTCGGTGGTGCGGCCCAGCGCGTCGGTCACCGTGGTGCTCGCGGTGCCGCCGGCCGGCTGGATCTCGGTGGTGCGGTTGCCCTCGTACACCAGCTTCGTGCGGCGCGTCTCGGTGCCGTACTTCATCGCGATGATGTCCGTGGGCCGCCCGGCGCCGTCGAAGACCGTACGCGCGACCGCGGGCGACGTGGTGTCGTCCCCGGCCACCAGCTTCCCCTCGGCGTCGCCTGTCGCGTAGTAGTCGTCGAAGGACTTCCACTCCAGACCGCGCGAGTCGTACTGGGTCTCGGTCAGTACCCGGCCGGAGCCGGAGCCGGAGGCGGCCTGCGTCTGGCGCTCGCGCAGCAGCCCGTCGTAGATCTCGTAGCTGGTGTCCCACCCGCCGTCGCCGCGCAGCTCCTTCGAGACGACCACAGGAGTGTCGGTGCGCGAAATGCGGTAGGAGAACGCGTTGTCGGGCGTGTCGGGGAACTCGGCCCTGCTGCGGCCCGCGTCCCAGACGCCCGTCACCCTGCCGAGCGCGTCGTAGGCGACCTCCGTCACCTTGCCGTTGGTGTCCGTCTCGCTGACGGGCAGTCCCCGGGTGACGTCGTACTGGGTGGTGAGCGTGTGGCCGAGCGGGTTGGTGACGACCGTCTTCGTGGCCTGGCCCGTCGGCGGGGTGTAGGCCGTGGTCATCGTCCGGTTCTGCGCGTCGGTGGTGGTCAGCGCGCGCCCGTAGCGGTCGAAGGTCGCCTTCGCCACGGTGAGGAACCCGGTGCCCTCGGCGTCGTTCTCGTCCTCCCGCGTGGTGTTGCCCCGGGTCGGAGCGGCGCCCAGGACGGTCGCGTCGTCGTAGTAGCTGCGCTCCTCGGAGATCAGCTCGCCGGGCGCGGCACAGGTGCCGGCCGTCACCTTCTGCGCCGCCTCCAGCTCCAGGATGTTCGCCGCGGTGTTGCGGGCGTACGTGGTGGTGGTGCAGCTCTCGTCGCCCGGCCCGGCCGTGTCACCGTGGTCGGTCTCCGTGGCGACCATGCCGTAGGAGTCGAAGGTGCGCTCCGTCTTCGTGCGCTGCCAGCCACCGCCCTTCAGGGGCGAGCGGCCGGTCTCCTCCTTGACGTCCGTACGGTCCGACTCCAGGGCGGGCAGGCCCGGGCGGGCGCGGCTCGCGGTGACGGCGGAGCGCCACGGCGTGGAGGTCTCCTCGGAGAGCACCTCGGAACCGTTGTAGACGATCTCCGCGCGCTCCATCGCCTGGAAGGAGGGGTGGTCGGCGACCTCGTTGCCCTCGAAGTCGGCGACCTTCGCGCCGCTGATGCCCCGGAAGTAACGGGTGCGGCTGTCCAGCCGGGTCCCGTCGGAGCCGTTGCCGCCCTGCGTGCGGACCTCGCCGTACCCGCGGTAGTCGCTGTAGGTGCGGTGCTCGGGCTTGGTGAACTCGTCCTCGCTCTTGGCCCAGGCGGCGCCGCCGACGTAGGTGTAGTCGGTCTCCTGGGTGGGCGAGCCGCCGACCAGGTCGTTCTCCAGTACCTGTGTCACGACGTACTTGTGGAACCAGTCCTTGACCGGCTTGTAGTCCGCCGCAGGGGAGTCCGCCGAGGACCAGTAGACCGGGTAGCAGCGCCGGGTGTTGCTCGCCTCCGCGGGCAGATTCGCCGGGGTGCAGTCAGGGGACGAGTAGGTGACGCCGATGGAACCGCCGGTCTCGGTGTTGATCTGGTGGACGCGGTAGCGCACCAGGGGCGGTATGCCGTCACCGGTGGCGTCCACGCGGTTGGCCAGTTGCGTTCCCTTGAAGGTGATCTCCGGCAGCGCGATGTCCTGCGCGGCGGTGTGGCCGGTACGGGTGACGCCGGCCAGCCACAGAGCGGCGGGGGAGCCGTCGCCTGGGTCGGGCAGCTGGTGGCGGAACGCCCAGGAGTCCACGGGCCGGTAGGCGGAGCCGGACAGCACCTTCGTGGTGATGCCGGTCAGCCGCTTGCTCGTCCAGAAGGTCGGGGCGATCTTCTCCTTGCAGGTCTCGCCCGTCCGGCAGATCTGGTCCAGGGGTACATCGGGCCAGCGCTTGGCGTTGGCGGCCGTCATCTTCTCCGGCGCGCAGTCGAAGGAGGAGTCGGGAAGACAGCGTTCGGCGACCGTGAACTCGACCTTCGCGGCGGCCGCGTCGGCGGTGAACAGATTGTCCGGGCGCAGCCCGTACTCGATCCGGTCCAGGTAGCCGCCCCTGATGTACTCCGTCGGGGTACCGAGGCCGGTGCTCGCGGACACGTTGCGACCGTAGTTGTTCTTCTCGGTCGTGTAGAAGTACGCGGCGGCGTTGGAGTTGGTGTCCACGACGTAGTCGAGGTTCCAGCGCCAGGCCTGCCGGCAGAAGGAGTCGGCGAAGGCCGCCTTGTAGCACGGCTCCTTGCTGTGGTTGCCGTACACCGGCACGGTCCAGGTGGAGTCGGTCTCCTGCTTGCCGGACGACCAGCCGGGCAGGCGGTTGTATCCGAAGTGGTAGCGCGTACCGTCGGTCGTGGTGACCTGCCAGTACTCGCCGTCGTTGTCACCGTTGCCGCGCGCGGTGTCGGTCAGCAGCTCGACCCGGGTGCCGTCGTCGTCCTTCAGCTTCCAGGCGCCGGACGTGTCGTCCCGTACCAGCTCGTGCGACTGGCCGTCGAGCGACATGGTGGCGTTCTCGGTGCTGTAGCACAGGTCGCCGTTCTTGGCCTTGTTGTTGCCGCCCGTCATGTCCTCGTTGCAGGGGACGTAGCGGCGCTCGATGTAGTTCTCGGTGAGGGACCACCCGTCGCCGACCGCGTTGGCCTGGTTGTTGGTGGCTGCCGTACGGCCGTCGAGCGACTGGGAGGAGTAGCCGAGGGACAGCTCGGGCTCCGTGCCGCCGGGCACCTCAGGGGTCTGGATCTCGTAACTCCAGCCGAAGGTGCCGGACGAGTCACCCGAGACCCAGTTGCCCGAGGGGCTCAGTGGGGTCGCCTTGTAGTCGCCCGTCGAGCCGGAGGGAGCGGCGGAGGCCGCGAGCAGCGTCACGCCGGGGGCGGCGCCGTAGCCGGTGGCGGACTTCGCCCTTCCGCCGGGCACGGCCGAGACCGGGGCGCCGGTGTCCCGGGAGGGGCCGGGCTCCTCCGGGGTGGCGTCGACGGGTACGTCCGCGGTCAGCGTCCGTGCCCCCGTGTCGTTCTCGGTGGCGAGCGCGGTACCCGCTCCGCAGCCCTTCGCGTCCGGTGTTGCGAGGGCGCATCCGGGGAGTCGGACGAGCCGCAGCCTCGATGCCCAGCCCCCGCCGAAGGCGTGCGCGAAGGCGGAGTAGTCGACCGAGACACGCACCTTCGCGTCCTGGCCGCCCTCCGAGGCGCGCACCGCGAGCAGGACGCCCTCGACTCCCAGCGTGTCGGCCGTGGCGCGGTCGAGTATCTGGACCTGGGCGCGCGCGGGCCGGGTGCCGCGCTTGCCCGTCTTCGCCTCCTTCTCCGGTGTGCCGAGGCGTACGGGGAGCGTGCCGGCCCGCCGCGTCGCGCCGCGCTCGCCGGGGAGCGCGACCTCGGCGGTACCCGCGGCGGGCCACTTCGCCCTGCCGGCAGGGGAGCCGGCGTCGCGGGCGGCATCGTCCGCGCCGCCGGGCTTCTTCGCCTCGACCGGGGACACCGGCACGGGCCGGGTGGTGTCGAGCTTCGGCAGGCTGAGCGAGCCGACCGCGAAGGCGGTCTCGGCGCTCAGGACACCGCCGAGCAGAAGGGACGCCGTCACCACGGAGATGGTCCTCGTCCACCTTCTTCGTCTGACGCGTCTCGTTTCGCGCCCGTCGTACGCGCGACGGACCGAAGAGTTGTTCACAGGGCTCCCCTGGCACTGGCGTGGCAAGTGATTGCAAAGATTGCGTGAATGACCATCACGTAAAGTGCCATTAAAATGCAAACTTGAGCGATCGTGTGAAGATACGCGTGGGTTGCCTGCCTGAACAGGGGTCGGTCGAGGGCGGGTTCGGCGACATGACGGGGCGTTCGTCGCGCCGAGCGGCATCACGAGCCCTTCACATCTCCTGCTCCGGAGCGCTGAGCGCCGGAGCGCAGGAGCGCCGGAGCGCCGGAAGGAGGGCCGGAGAGCCTGAAGGAGATCCGGAGAGCCTGAAGCGCCGGGGAGCCGGCGCCGTCCGCGCGGGCGGGGCGGCGCCGCGTACAGCGAGGGTCAGGGACGAGGGGAAGGCCGGCGTGCGGCCCGGCCGCAGGCTGCCCGCGTGAGGTCGAGAGCGTCGCGGGCGGCCCGGACGGAGGGCGGCGGACGGACGGAGAGCGGCGGACGGAGGGCGGCGGTTACCCGGCGGCCTCGGTGCGAGCCGGGCTCGGGAGCCGGCCCGCGGCGGGGCTCGCGGCGGGGGACGCGCCCGTACCCGCGCCCGTACCGTTCGCGCCCTGTGGCTCCTCCGGCCGCCACCCCGGCCCGTTCACCAGGTGCCGCAGCCGGTCGCGCCACGTGCGGGCCGCGCGCAGGTCGCGGGCGATGGCCACGTACTCGTGGGTCGCGACGCGCAGCGGGTTGTACGTGGCGATGTTCTTCGTGAGCCCGTAGACAGGTCGTTCCGTCTCGGGGGTGAAGGAGCCGAAGAGGCGGTCCCAGACGATGAGGATGCCGCCGAAGTTGCGGTCGAGGTAGCTGCCCTGCGAGGCGTGGTGGACGCGGTGGTGCGAGGGCGTGTTGAGGACGTACTCGATCGGCGCGGGGAGCCTGTGGACGCGCTCGGTGTGAATCCAGAACTGGTAGACGAGGTTGGCCGAGGTGCAGAAGGCGAGCGCGGCCGGGTGCACGCCGAGCGCGATGAGCGGCAGGTAGAAGGGCCAGGACGTGAGGCTCGTCCAGGGCTGGCGCAGCGCGGTCGTCAGGTTGAAGGCGCGGCTGGAGTGGTGCACGACGTGGCAGGCCCACAGGACGCGGACGACGTGGTGGCCCCGGTGCGACCAGTAGTAGAAGAAGTCCTGCGCGAGGAGCATGAGGAGGACCGTCCACCACAGCACGGGTATCCGCAGCGGCGTGAGCGCGTAGAGCGCGGAGTACACGGCGACGATCGGGATCTTCCAGACGAAGTCGGTGACGAGGCTCCCGAGCCCCATCGTGACGCTCGTCGCGGCGTCCTTCACCTCGTACCCGGCGTCGTCCTCGTCGGGGTGGAGGCGCACGGTGACGATCTCGACGACGGTGAGCAGGACGAACGCCGGTACGGACCACAGCACGACATCGGGCAGGTTCGGCATACCGGCAAGGTAAGGGCCCCGGGCGGTGCTTGAACAGAGGTCGTTACCGACGAGTATTACTCGCGGTAAGTCCGGCGCGCGCCAAGGGAGTCGGAGCGGTACCCCGGCTAGGCCGCCCCCGTCGCGCCGAGCAGCGCCCCCACCGCGTACGTGATCGCCATCGCCGCCGCGCCGCCCGCCACGTTGCGCATGACCGCGCGGCCCGGCGGGGCGCCGCCGAGGCGGGCGCTCGTCCAGCCGGTGAGGACGAGGGCGGCGAGCACGGAGCAGACGGTGACCACGAGGCGGGCGCTCTCGGGGGGCAGCACGATAGCGAGGAGCGGGAGCAGGGCACCCGCGGTGAAGGCGAGGAAGCTCGCCCAGGCGGCGTGCCAGGGGTTGGTGAGCGCGTCGGGGTCGATGCCGAGTTCGACGTCGGCGTGGGCGCGCAGCGCGTCGCGCGCGGTGAGCTGTTCGGCGGCCTCACGGGCGACCTCGTGGCTCAGTCCGCGTGCGGCGAGGAGGCGGGTCAGTTCGTCGAGTTCGGCCTCGGGGTCCTCGCGCAGTTCGCGCCGCTCGACGGCGAGCGCGGCCTTCTCGGCGTCCCGCTGCGTGTTCACCGAGACGTACTCGCCCGCCGCCATCGACATCGAACCGGCGAGGAGCCCGGCGAGCCCGGCGGTCAGGAGCGTGCTCCGTTCCGCGCTCGCGCCCGCGACACCGACGACGAGCCCGGCGGTCGACACGACACCGTCGTTGGCGCCGAGCACGGCGGCGCGCAGCCAGTTGAGCCTGGAGCCGAGCGCCGCGCCGTGGCTCTCCTCGTGACGCCCTTGCCGCTCTCCCTGAGTCATTGCGTGATCTTCACACCTCGCGGGGCGCGGGGCGGGCTTTTCGGCGGTGGCCCGTGTCCCGCGGGCACTCCCCCGCTGACCGCACGCCAGTTCCCGTACCGCCGCGCGGCGAACGGGCGTCCGGCACGACGCGGCACACAATCCGGACATCACACCTGATTCGGTACCGGCCAGGGGCCGGGGCGCGGGCGCTGTCGGACCGGCCCCGTATCCTCAGTGACCATGCTCGAAGACCGTACGACCGACACTTCCTGGCCGTCCGCCTACCCCGAGGGGTACGCGGTGGTCGACGTGGAGACGACCGGTCTGGCCCGCGACGACCGGATCGTCTCCGCCGCCGTGTACCGCGTGGACGCGCGCGGCGAGGTCGAGGACCACTGGTACACGCTGGTCAATCCGGAGCGCGACCCGGGCCCCGTGTGGATACACGGACTGACGAGCGAGGTCCTGGAGGGCGCGCCACTCTTCCCCGAGATCGCCGACGAGCTGTCCCGGCGGCTCGAAGGCCGGGTACTCGTCGCGCACAACGCGGTCTTCGACTGGTCGATGCTCGCGCGCGAGTACGCGCGGGCGGGGATCACCGCTCCCGTCCGGCGCCGCCTGTGCACGATCGCGCTCGCCAAGGAACTGGCGCTCCCGCTGCCGAACCACAAACTGGAGACGCTCGCCGCGCACTTCGGCGTCGAGCAGCGCCGCGCGCACCACGCGCTCGACGACGCGCGGGTCCTCGCCGAGGCCTTCCGGCCGAGCCTGCGGGCCGCCGCGCTCGGGAACGTACGGCTGCCGCTCCTGGAGTGCCGGCCGCTCACCGAGTGGTCCGACAGCCCGGTCCGCCCCGCCATCGGCCGCCAGTACGGGGGCGCGTACGGGTCCCGCCCGGCGGCGGGGAACTGGCGCCCCTCGCGCAAGCGCCCGCCGTGCCCGTACCCGAACCCGGGCCGCTGGCAGGACGGGCAGCCGCTCGTGCAGGGGATGCGGGTCGCCTTCTCCGGCGACACGTCGACGGAGCGGGAACTCCTTGAGGACCGGGCCACGGAGGCGGGGCTGCACGTCGCGGGCAGCATCTCGCGGCTCACGAGCCTGCTCGTCACCAACGACCCCGACTCGGGCACGTCGAAGACGGTCCGCGCCCGGCAGTACGGCACCCCGGTGATCGACGAGGCGGCCTTCGGGCAGCTGCTGCGGGACGTGGCACCCGCGGCGCAGCGCGTGGAGGGCTGAGCGGGGCGGCGGCGCGCCGCATCGCCCGCCCCGCCCCCGCCGCCCCGCCCCCGCCGTGCCGGTCCCGCCGTGCCGGTCCCGCCGTGCCGGTCCCGCCGCCCCGCCCCCGCCGTGCCGGTCCCGCCGTGCCGGGTCCAGGACACACCGGCCCCGGCCGTGCCGGTCCAGGACACACCACCCCGGCCCCGCCGTGCCGGTCCCGCCGTGCCGGTCCCGCCGCCCCGCCCCCGCCGTGCCGGTCCCGCCGTGCCGGGTCCAGGACACACCGGCCCCGGCCGTGCCGGTCCAGGACACACCACCCCGGCCCCCGGGGACAGGTCGGGCGAGTTGTACCTTCATGGGGTGTACCGCTTCCTGTTGTCGTGGCAGTGGCTGATCATCACCCTGGTCGGCCTCGTCCTGATCCCCGTGATGATCGAGCTGGGTTTCTGGCAGCTCCACCGTCACGAGCACAAGGTCGCGCAGAACGAGCGGATCACGGCGGCGGTCGAGGCCCCGCCCGTGCCCGCCGAGGAACTGACCTCGCCCGGGCACGCGGTGCCGACCGCCGAGGTGTGGCGGCGTGTCACGGGGACGGGCCGCTTCGACACCGCGCACGAGGTCGTCGTCCGCCGCCGTACCAACGACGACGGCTCGATCGGCTTCCACGTCCTCACCCCGCTCGTGCTGCGCGACGGCAAGGTGCTGCTCGTCAACCGGGGCTGGATCCCCGCGAACGGCGCGCAGACCGATTTCCCGAAGATCCCCGCGCCGCCCTCGGGCGAGGTCACCGTCACCGGGCGGCTCAAGGCCGACGAGACGAGCGCGGCGAGCGGCATCAAGAACCTCAGCGACCTGCCTCCGCGCCAGATCATGCTGATCGACAGCGCGGAGGAGAGCGCCCGCCTGCACCGGCAGGTCCTCGGCGGGTACATCGAGCAGATCGACCCGAAGCCCGCGGGACACACGCCGCAGCTGCTCGCCGAGCCCGACCACAGCGGCATCGGCCCGCACATGGCGTACGCGGTGCAGTGGTGGATGTTCTCCGCGGCCGTCCCCGTCGGCTGGTGGATTCTCGTACGGCGCGAGCGGCGCGACAGGGAGGCGGCGGCGCGCGAGGCGGCCACCGCGGGTGCGGCCGAGCCGGAGCCCGCCGGGGTCTGAGCATGTGACGTGCGGCCTTTTGGGCGTGCGTTCGATTGGGGGCGGTGGCGGCGGGGAAGCCGCTTCCCGTGGCCCAACGCAACGAGGACATCCCGCACCCGGCAGGCGCCCGGCGCATCGAGGACTACGCCCTGATCGGCGACCACCAGACCGCGGCGCTCGTCGGGCGCGACGGTTCGATGGACTGGCTGTGCCTGCCCCGCTTCGACTCGGCGGCCTGCTTCGCCGCGCTCGTCGGCTCGCACGACAACGGGCACTGGCTCCTGGCCCCGAAGGGCGCGGGCGACTGCACCCACCGGGCCTACCGCAGCGACTCCCTCGTCCTCGACTCGGTGTGGGAGACACCCGGGGGCACGGTCCGCGTCACCGACTTCATGCCGCAGCGCGACAAGGCGCCCGACGTCGTACGGATCGTGGAGTGCCTGGACGGCGAGGTGACGATGCACTCGACGCTGCGGCTGCGCTTCGACTACGGCTCGATCGTGCCGTGGATGCGCAAGGTCGACGGACACCGGGTCGCCGTCGCGGGGCCCGACGCGGTGTGGCTGCGCAGCGAGCCCGAAGTGCCGAGCTGGGGCGAGAAGTTCAGCACGCACGCCGAGTTCGCGCTCACGGCGGGCGAGAAGGTCGCCTTCGTCCTCACCTGGTACCCCTCGCACAAGAAGCACCCGCGGCTCATCGACCCGTACGAGGCGCTGGAGGAGAGCCTCGCCGACTGGCGCGCATGGGTCGCGAAGTGCGCGTACGAGGGCCCGTACCGCGATCTCGTCGTCCGCTCCCTCATCACGCTCAAGGCCCTCACCTACGCCCCCACCGGCGGGATCGTCGCCGCGCCCACGACCTCGCTGCCCGAGACCCCGGGCGGCGTGCGCAACTGGGACTACCGCTACTGCTGGCTGCGCGACTCGACGCTCACGCTCGGCGCGATGATCGCCGCCGGGTACCTCGACGAGGCGCGCGCCTGGCGCGACTGGCTGCTCCGCGCCGTCGCGGGCGATCCCTCGACGCTCCAGATCATGTACGGGCTCGGGGGCGAGCGACGCATCCCCGAGTTCGAGGTGCCCTGGCTCAGCGGCTACCAGGGAGCCGCGCCCGTGCGCGTCGGAAACGACGCCGCGCACCAGCTCCAGCTGGACGTCTACGGCGAGGTCATCGACTCGCTCTACCTCGCCGACCGCGCGGGCCTGCGCACCAAGCACCACGCCTGGCAGCTCCAGCTCAAGCTCATGGAGTACCTGGAGGAGGCCTGGCGGGAACCGGACGAGGGCCTGTGGGAGGTGCGCGGCCCGCGCCGCCAGTTCGTGCACTCCAAGGTCATGGCGTGGGTCGCGGCGGACCGCACCGTACGGGCGATGGAGGCGGAGCCGAAGCTCGGCGGGGACGTCGCGCGCTGGCGGCGGATGCGGGACGCGATCCACGCGGAGGTGTGCGAGAAGGGCTACGACCCGGTGCGGAACACCTTCACGCAGTCGTACGGCTCGCAGGGGCTCGACGCGGCGCTGCTCCTCATCCCGCGCGCCGGGTTCCTGCCGCCCGAGGACCCGCGCGTACTCGGCACGATCGAGGCGGTACGCAGCGAACTCGGCGCGGAAGGCGGCCTGTTGCTGCGGTACAGCCCGGACCGGGGCGAGGTGGACGGGCTGCCGGGCGAGGAGGGCGCCTTCCTCGTGTGCTCCTTCTGGCTCGCCGACGCGCTCCACCTCGCCGGACGCACACAGGAGGCGACGGCGCTCTTCGAGCAGCTGCTCTCGTACACGAACGACGTGGGGCTGCTCGCCGAGGAGTACGACGTGCGCGCGGGGCGGCAGCTCGGCAACTTCCCGCAGGCCTTCAGCCACATCGGTCTCGTCGGCACGGCCCTCGGTCTCGCGGGGCGGGGCGGGAGCGCGGGGGCGGCGACGGAGGCGGGGACGAGGAGGGGAACGCAGGACTGATCCCGGGGCGGCGCGCGACGCAGGAGGCCGGTGGAGAATGGCGCTCATGGATCTTGGGCTGAAAGACCGTGGGTACGTCGTCACGGGGGCCACGCGTGGCCTCGGGTACGCGAGCGCCGAGGCACTCGTGGCCGACGGCGCGAGGGTCGTCGTGACGGGCAGGAAGCAGGAGAGCGCGGACGCCGCCGCGGCGGAGCTGGGCGCGAACGCGGTGGGGGTCGGCGGGGACAACGCCGACCCGGAGCTGGCCGGGCGGCTCGTCGCGACCGCGCGGGAGCGCTTCGGGCGCTTCGACGGCGTCCTGGTGAGCGTGGGCGGGCCGCCGGCCGGTTCCCTCGGCGACCTGGACGACGCGCAGTGGCGCGCCTCCTTCGAATCGGTCTTCCTCGGCGCGGTGCGGCTCGCGCGGACGGCGGCGGCCGAGCTGGGCGAGGGCGGCGCGATAGGTTTCGTGCTCTCGTCCTCGGTGTACGAGCCCGTTCCCGGCCTCGCCCTCTCCAACGGCCTGCGCCCCGCCCTCGCCGGTGTGGCCGCATCGCTCTCGCGCGAGCTGGGCCCCCGGGGCATCCGCGTCTTCGGTGTCCTGCCCGGCAAGATCGACACGGACCGCACCCGCGAACTGCACGGGGGTCCGGCGGACTCGGCCGGGATTCCGCTCGGGCGGATCGGGACCCCGGAGGAGTTCGGGCGGGCGGCCGCCTTCCTGCTGTCCCCCGCCGCCTCGTACGTGACCGGCGTGATGCTGCCCGTCGACGGCGGGGCCCGGCACGGGTTCTGAGTTACTGCACGCGCTCCGCGCCGTGCGGTGCGCCGTTCATCCGGACCTCGGCGCGCAGCTCCCCCCGGCCCGTCGCCTCCTTCGCCGCCTTCAGCGTCTCGGTCACCGCGTGGTGCTGGACGAGCAGCGGGGACGCGTCGGGGGCGAGGGTCAGGTGGAGGTGCGCGACGGGGGCGCCGGGGCGGCCGCGGAGGCGGACGCGGGCGCGTTCGACGCCGTCGAGGCGTTCGGTGTGGGCGCCGAGGGCCTGTTCGAGTGCCGTGCCGCGCAGGCTCGCGCTGTCGCCGCCTCCCGTGTCGAGCGGGAGCGCGGAGAGGTGCCTGCGGCGCAGACACGCGGCGAGCCACCACAGGGCGAGCAGCAGGAGCACGGCGAGCGCGGCGATGAGGACGGGCCACCACCAGCCCTCCTCGCGCCAGCGGGTCCGCTCCCCCGCCGTGAGCAGGACGTCGTGCTCGCTCTGGTGCACGCACCAGTGCGGCGGGTCGACGCCGTAGCCCACGGCGAGCACGGAGCCGCCGAGCGCGATGAGGACCAGCCCGGCGAGGGCGAGCAGGACGCGGTTGAGGGTGCGCAGCATGCCGCTCAGTCCTTCCCAGGGCGCCGTACCCGCACGACGAGGCGCGGGGTGCGGGCGAGGCCGAGTTCCGTGAGGGTGGAGCCGAGGACCTGGGCGAGTTCGGCCCGTACCTCGTCGAGTTCGCGGAAGTGCGCGAGCGCGCGCACCGTGACCTTGCGCCGCCGGACGGTGACGTGGGCCGAGCGGACGCCGGAGACCTGCGTGGCCCGGTCCCGTACGACCATCGCGGCGGCCTGCCGGTGGAGTGCGCCGCGCACCCCCGCGTAGGGCCTGCGCATCGGCAGGAGACGGCGGCGCCCCGGGGTGAGGGCGAGGAACAGGAGCCACAGGCCGAGCGCGGCGGCGACGCCCGCGCCGACGAGGACCCAGGTGTCGTCGAGGCGGTGGTCGGCGAGTCCCTTGGCGAGTTCCTTGCGCCAGCTCATCGCGGAGTGCCCGGCGCGCACCGCGACGACGTCGTAGAGGAAGAGCCCCGAGGCGCCGGTCAGGATCAGGGCGAGGATCGTGGCCGGTACGCGGCGGGCCGCCCAGAAGCGCCCGGCGCGCGCCACGGGGGGTGCGTCCGGGTCGGGCAGGGGCGCCGCGGCGTGGGCGCCCGTCTTCTCCGGTTTCTCCAGGACAGGCGGGTGCGGGCTGTCCGCTGTGCTCACGGGGCTGCCTCCGGGGATGGTTCCTCGGCCTCCGGCGTGGCCTCGGGCGTGGACCCGGCCCGCGGTACGGGCGCGGGCGACAACTGCGGGACGAGGTGCAGCCGTTCGACCTGCACGGCGACCTCGGGGACCCGCATCCCCGCGAGGTCGCCGACGCGTTCGGTGACCCGCCGGCGCACCGCGCCGCACTGGGCTCCGAGGTCGCTCGGGTAGCCGAGTTCGACGCTGACCCTGACACGCGCGGTCTCGCGGTGCACGGAGACGGCCGTGCGCGGGGCGCGGGCGCCCGGTGGCACGGGGGCGATGGCCTCGCGGGCCGCCTGCGCGGAGATCTTGGCGACGACGCGGTCGGCGATACGGGTCGCCCCGCGCTCAGCGGGCTCGACGGCGTCCTGACCCTGCACTCCCCCTCACCGCCGGTCGCCGCGATCGCGCGGCCGGAAGAACTCTCCGGGCTCCAGGTCCCCGTCCAGGAACCGGCCCACGACGAAACCCACGGCGCCCAGCGCCGCGACCAGCAGAAAGGCACCGAACCCGCCGAAGTACCCGGCGAAGCCCAGCGCCATGCCGACGATCAGACCGAGTACGGCCCAGCTCATGGTGTCCTCTCCCGTTCGAGCCGTTGACGCGTCACTGGACGCGCGAACCGGCGTTGTCGTCGTCGTCATCGCTCTCATCGGGCAGCTTCACGTCACTGACGAGGATGTTGACCTCGACGACCTCCAGGCCCGTCATCCGTTCGACAGCGGTGACGACGTTCTCGCGCACCGCGCGCGCCACCTCGGCGATCCGCTCGCCGTACTCGACGACGATCTCCAGATCGATCGCCGCCTGCTTCTCGCCGACCTCGGCCTTGACGCCGCGCGTGACCGACTTGGAGTTGCTCGCGCCGGGGACGCGGTCGCGCATCGCGCCGAAGGTGCGGGCCGCGCCGCTGCCCATCGCGTGCACACCGTAGACGTCGCGGGCCGCGAGACCGGCGATCTTCTCGACGACGCCGTCCGCGATCGTGGTCTTGCCGCGCACCGCGGCCTCGTCGTTCTTCTGGTTCTGGGTGTTCTCACTCATGGCGCTCCAGCCTTCCTCGAAAGGGGCACGAAAAGGGGCACGGAGAGGGCACTCCTTTCGAGCACACTAAGGGGCCACGCGGTACTTCGCGCTCCGGCGCGGGGGTCCGGTGCGGCACGCTGGTCCCATGACGGAACGGCGATGGGACCGGACAGTACGTGATCAGCTCGCTCTGGGCAGGCTGTTGCCGCTGGTCGGGGGCACGGGCGGGGCCTGGCTGACGGAATCGGCGGCCTCGGCCGCGTTGCGCCGAACGGGTGAGGCGGTGCCGGGGGTCGCGCTCGGCCGAGTGGGCTTCGCCGCGGTGGCCGAGGGCGAGGAGGGCGCCGCGGCGGGGGCCGAGGGCGAGGAGGCCGCCGCGGCGGGGGCCGGTTTCCCCGTGCCGGCGACGGCCTCGGCGCCCGGGCCGCTGCGGCTCACCGCCGTGTGCGGGGTCCATGCGGCCGGGCCGCTCACCGAGGTGACGGACGCGCTGCGCGAGGCGCTGGCCGAGACGGCACGCGAGGGGCTCGGACTCGCTGTCGACGCGGTGGATCTGCGGGTCGCCGAGCTGCTCGACGAGGCCCCGGAGCCCGCGTCCTTGGACGAGGAGGCCGCCGAGGAGGAGCCGGACGGCGACGGGGAGGAGGCGGAGGTGGGGCGCGCGGTGCTCGCCGTGGCGGGGGTCGCGGGGCTCGCGCGGCGCTTCGGCCCCGCGGGGCGCGCGGTGCGGATCGGGCCCACGGCGAGCGGGGAGCGCGCGGTGCGGGTCGAGCTGATCGCCTCGGGCGCGCGGCCGCTGCCCGAGACCGTCAGCGCGGTGCGCGCGGCGGCGGGCGGGGTACTGGGGGCGGGCGCGGAGGTGGCGGTGCTGGTGACGGGATGGCGGGGGTGACCTCGCATACGGAACCTCGCGCGCGGGGGCCTCGCGCGCGGAGGCGCACGGGCCCGTACGCGAGATCCCCGTTCCTCGTCCCGTACGCGAGATCGCCCCGCGAAGGGCCCGTGCCCGGCCGTTCGCCTACTCGCCGTCGCCCATCAGCTCGCGCAGGCGGCGGCCCTGGGCCTGGCGCTCGGCGGCGCGCTGCTCGTCGAAGGGGCGGTGCACGGCGCCCTGGAGGAGCGCCTTCGTCTCGTTGACCGCGTTGCGCGGGGCCGCGAGGAGGGCGGTCGTGAACTCGGTGACGGCCGCGTCGAGCGCGTCGGCGGGCACGACGAGGTTGGCGAGGCCGATGCGGGCGGCCTCGGCCGCGTCGACGTAGCGTCCCGTCGCGCAGATCTCCAGCGCGCGCCCGTAGCCGACGAGGCCGACGAGCGGGCTCGTGCCGGTGAGGTCGGGGACGAGGCCGAGGCTGGTCTCGCGCATCGCGAAGCGCGCGTCCTCGGCGCAGACGCGCAGGTCGCAGGCGAGCGCGAGCTGGAAGCCCGCGCCGATGGCGTGGCCCTGGACGACGGCGACCGAGACGAGGTCGGGGC
Source organism: Streptomyces sp. P6-2-1 (assembly GCF_050613165.1). Lineage (NCBI taxonomy): Bacteria > Bacillati > Actinomycetota > Actinomycetes > Kitasatosporales > Streptomycetaceae > Streptomyces > Streptomyces sp. P6-2-1. The sequence continues at coordinate 1,177,691 of NZ_CP192513.1, forward strand.
GCCGCCACCAGGTGAAGGCCTCCTGGTAGAAGGCGATCGTCGCGTCGAGTTCGGCCTCCGGGGCCTTCGCGAGGGTGAAGAAGGAGATGTCGCCGGGGAAGCCCTCGGGGGTGAAGGCGCGCCGGTCGAGCCCGGCGGAGAAGGACTGGCCCTCGCCGCGCAGCACCACGATCCGCACACTGCCGGGGAGTTCCCTCCCGGCGCGCGCGAGCGCCCGCCACAGCGCGGGGGTCTGGGCGTTCCGCTTGGCCGGGTTGGTCAGCGTGACGGTGGCGGTCTCGTCCCGCACGTCGAGGCGTACGCCGTCCTCCTCGAAGAGGATGTCGCCGGGTGCGGGGCTTGCCGTGTCCTGGGCAGGTGTGGTCATCGCGGGCCTCCGGGTGCCTGTGCCGTCGTAAGTGACTGCACAGTAACCACCCGGCCGGAGGTCCGGACACCCGGGTGGTCACCGCGTGGAGCCCACTCCTCGCGAGGTGCCGCGAGGTGTCGGGACGTGCGGCGACTGCTCAGCTCTCGCCGCTCGTCTTCTTGCCCCGGGTCGCTCCGCCGCGTCCGCGCAGCGTCACGCCCGATTCCTTGAGCATGCGGTGGACGAATCCGTAACTCCGGCCCGTTTCCTCGGCCAGTGCCCGGATACTCGCTCCGCCGTCGTACTTCTTCTTCAGGTCTGCCGCGAGCGTGTCGCGCGCGGCGCCGGTCACCCGGCTGCCCTTCTTCAGAGTCTCGGCCACCCGTGCCTCCTCATGGGAAGTGCGCTCTGGACTCTCATGATCACCCCTGTCGGCAATCCTGGCCACCCATTCGGCAAGGTCCACAGGAGAAGCTTTGGGTAAAGCACTGCGGTCCGCAGGGGCGGAATTCCGGGTTCCGTCCGTGTGCCGCCGAGCACACATCCGGAATTACTCGGGGAAACCGCTGGTGGGAGGGGTGTGAACGGAATAGGTGCGGAAACTTCGGTGGGCCGGGAATATCACTCGCCGACACTCCCGGATACGAGGTGTTCTCACCCAGATGACGGAGTTCCCGCACGGCCGAATGATCGATGAGGACTCGATCATTCGGCCGTGCGGAAAGTGATCACGGGTGCCCGGCGGGGCGGAACAACGGCCGGGAAGCCGCTCAGGCGAGGGCGACGAGGTCGCGGTAGCCCGCGCCCCAGAGGTCCTCGATGCCGTCGGGGAGCATGATGATCCGCTCGGGCGAGAGGGCCTCGACGGCGCCCTCGTCGTGGGTGACGAGGACGACGGCGCCCTTGTAGGTGCGCAGGGCGCCGAGGATCTCCTCGCGGCTGGCGGGGTCGAGGTTGTTCGTCGGCTCGTCGAGGAGGAGGACGTTGGCGGCCGAGACGACGAGCGTCGCGAGCGCGAGGCGGGTCTTCTCGCCGCCGGAGAGGACCGCGGCGGGCTTGTCGACGTCGTCGCCTGAGAAGAGGAAGGAGCCGAGCACCTTGCGCACCTCGACGAGGTCGAGGTCGGGCGCCGATGAGCGCATGTTCTCCAGGACGGTGCGCTCGGGGTCGAGTGTCTCGTGCTCCTGCGCGTAGTAGCCGAGCTTGAGTCCGTGACCCTCGACGACCTCGCCCGTGTCGGGCTTCTCGACGCCCGCCAGGAGGCGCAGGAGCGTCGTCTTTCCTGCGCCGTTGAGGCCGAGGATGACGACGCGGGAGCCCTTGTCGATCGCGAGGTCGACGTCCGTGAAGATCTCCAGGGACCCGTACGACTTCGACAGGCCCTCAGCGGTGAGCGGGGTCTTGCCGCAGGGCGAGGGGTCGGGGAAGCGGAGCTTGGCGACCTTGTCGGACTGGCGCACGTCCTCCAGGCCCGCGAGCAGGCGTTCGGCGCGGCGCGCCATGTTCTGCGCGGCGACGGTCTTGGTCGCCTTGGCGCGCATCTTGTCGGCCTGCGCGTTGAGGGCCGAGGCCTTCTTCTCGGCGTTCTGGCGCTCGCGCTTGCGGCGCTTCTCGTCGGCCTCGCGCTGCTGCTGGTAGAGCTTCCAGCCCATGTTGTAGATGTCGATCTGCGAGCGGTTCGCGTCGAGGTAGAAGACCTTGTTGACGACCGTCTCGACCAGTTCGACGTCGTGGGAGATCACGATGAAGCCGCCGCGGTACGTCTTGAGGTAGTCGCGCAGCCACACGATCGAGTCGGCGTCGAGGTGGTTGGTCGGCTCGTCGAGGAGGAGGACGTCCGCGTCGGAGAAGAGGATGCGGGCGAGTTCGATGCGGCGGCGCTGACCGCCGGAGAGGGTGTGCAGCGGCTGCCCGAGCACGCGGTCGGGCAGGCTCAGCGCGGCGGCGATCGTCGCGGCCTCGGCCTCGGCCGCGTACCCGCCCTTGGTGAGGAACTCGGTCTCCAGGCGCTCGTACCGCTTCATCGCCTTCTCACGCGTGGCGCCCTGCCCGTTCGCCATGCGCTCCTCGTTCTCGCGCATCTTGCGCAGCGTCACGTCGAGGCCGCGCGCGGAGAGGATGCGGTCGCGGGCGAGGACGTCGAGGTCGCCGGTACGGGGGTCCTGCGGGAGGTAGCCGACCTCGCCCGAGCTGGTGATCGACCCGGCGGCGGGCTGGCCCTCGCCCGCGAGGCACTTGGTGAGCGTGGTCTTGCCCGCCCCGTTGCGGCCGACGAGCCCGATGCGGTCGCCCTTGGCGACGCGGAAGCTGGCGTTCTCGATGAGGATGCGGGCGCCGGCGCGCAGCTCGATGCCGGTGGCGGTGATCATGGACGTACTCCTGGGCGTGAGGAACGGCGGTCGGGCGGATGAGGCGGAGCGCGCCGCCGCTAATGCGCGAGGAGGAGGGCCATAGCGTCCAGTCTAACCAGGGCGCGCGGGGTGCCCCGCCCACGGGCCCGCCCTGCCCGCGGGCCCGCCCCGCGGGGCTCCGCCGCCGGCCCCGGGCCCCGCGCCCACCGGAGAGGCCGGATCGCGGTGGTCCTGGCCGGATTCGGCGCCGCTTCGCGTCTCAGCCCCCCGTGTGGACCTGGAAGGCGGCCCTTCGGACCGCTTTGGCGAGGGCCGGGTCGGGGTGGGCCGAGGCGAGGGCCAGGAGGACCTGGACGGTGAGGGGGTGACCGGCGGCGCGCACCTCGTCGAGGAGGGCGGGGATCGTGGGCTGGTCGGCCGCCTCGATGTGACGCACGAGGAGTTCGGTGTCGCCGTGGTCGTTGAGCGCCGCCGCCGTGTCGATCCACAACCAGGTGGATTCCTCGCGGGTGAGGAGCGCGTGCGCGTCCTCGGCGTCGCCGCCCTCCTGCTCGGCGAGCCAGAGCAGCGCGTACGGGCGCAGCGGCAGCTCCCCGCTGACCTCGCGCACGCCGGGCTCGGCGGGGGCGCCGACGGCGCGCAGGGCGTCGAAGGCGAGCTGGCGCAGGAGCGCGTCGTCGCCGCGCGCGGCGTCGAGGAGTTCCTGTACGGCGGTGCCGACGGTGCGGGCGGCGATCCAGGCGCGGTACTCGGCGCGGGCCTCGCCCGGGCGCAGCCGTACGCAGCCGCGCAGCATGTCCTCGGCGGACTGCTCGATGTTCCCGGCCGGGGACTGCGCGGCGACGCAGATCTGTTCGAGCTTGACCCACACCGCCCAGCTGCCGAGCGGGGTGAGCGCGATCTCGCCCCCGTCCCCTTTCGGGAGCGTGAGCGCGCCGACGCCGGCGAGCCGGTCGAGCGCCCAGTCGAACAGCTCGGGGAGCGGGGCGGGCGCGGGCGCGGTGAGGCCGGGCGCGGGCAGTTCGCACCGCGCGTCACGCAGTTCGGTGATCCGCTGTTCGAGGAGGTCGAGCAGCTCTTCGCGGGAGGCCGTCCCCGCGGAGAGCTGAAGCACCGAGAGCAGCTGCGGCATCGCCTCGACGACCTCGGCGACCGCCGTGGGATCGATGGGCGCCGGGTTCTCGGCGTGCGCCGGGTGGAAGAGCGACCAGGCGTCGAAGAGCGCGACCCAGCCGCGCAGGACGGCCATGTCGTCACGGTCCCAGGCGCGAAGGCGCCAGCCGGGGCGGGCGTGGCCGCCGTGGGTCTCGACGAGACCGGCGAGCCTGGCGGCGTCCCAGTGGGCGCGTACCTCGGCGGGATCGAGGCCGAGCGCGGCGGCCGCTTCGGCGGACTGGGCGGGGCTGAGCGTGCCCTCATGGCCGCGGTGGGCCGGTGGTGGGGTGCGCAGGGGGCCGGTGGCGGCGGGGCGGAGCGCTTCGGCGCTCCACCGGGCGAGCGCGGCGGCGCCGGCGAGGACGGTACGGGCCGCGCGGGCCAGTTCGGCGGGCGGCGGGGTGCCCTCCGGCGGGCGGGGAGCGGGGCGGCGTGGCCGCCCTTCCGCGACCGTACGGACGGGAGCCGCGAGCGGAGCGCGGCCGACGAGTCGGAGCCTGGAGTCGCGCGGGATACGGGACGTCACGCAAGGCAGTCTCCCCGTTGACGGGCCGAAAGCCCAAACGGAATGCGTGAGACCGGGACGAAAGGGGCCGTAGCCCCTGCGGGCGGGGTGTCGGCGCTGCCGTGCGTCGGCCTCGTCGGGCTCCGCCCCCCGGCCCCGGTCCCTCACACGCCGGAGGGGCCGGGATGCTCAGGGGGCCGGGGGGACGTACGGGAAGGTCGTACGGGGTTCGCTGGTGACGGAGTTCTTGTCGATGCCCAGGCCCAGGGGGGTGTTGGCGGCGAGGGAGAACATGACGTCGGGGGCGTTGTCGGTGAGGGTGCGGCCGTTCCAGCGGGCGAAGCCGTAGGTGGCGGGGGTGCCGACCTCGTACGGGAGAACGTTCGGGAGGACGCGGTCCACGAAGCCCTTCGCGTACGCCTCGGGCTCGTCCGACGTGCCGTAGGCGCGGACGACGGAGGCGACGGAGCGGGTCAGCCTCTCGGCGTACAGGGCGCGGTCCTCGGCGGGGGTGTTCTCGTTGAGGCGGTCGCCGAGCGCGGCGTCGAACTGCGCGAAGAGCGGGTGGATCATCGGCAGTCCGGCCCGGTTGACGGGCCGCCAGCCGCCCGCGTCGGTGGCGAGCGAGGCGAGCGCCCACACGCCGATGCGGCGGTCCTCGCCCGCGAGCGGGAGGAGTTCGGCGTCGGACAGCTCCAGGACGATCGCGTGGACCGTGTGCCCGGCGAAGGCGTTCGTGGCCTTCGCCGGGTCCCAGCCGGAGAGGTCGGCCTTCGTGCCGTCCTGGAAGGCGTGGCCGACCTGGTGGAGGACGTCCGGCTCGATCCAGAAGGGATCGCCCGCCTTGCCGACCCAGGCCCGGCCGCCGCCGGGCAGGTCCACCGTCTCGCCGGTGCGGCCCCGGGCGATCACCGTGCCCTCCGCGGAGTCGTCGTGGGCCTCCGCGCCGTCCAGCCGGCGCACCTCGTAGCGCTGGACGCCCTCCGTGTCGGCCTCGGCGAAGGTGAAGCGGTAGGCGACCTCCTCGACGGCGTCCCCGTCCGTGTCGATCTTGAACTCGTACCTGCCCTCGGGGTGCGGCCCCCTGGGGATGTCCTCGCCCGCGGCGGAGTGGCTGTGGTCGAGGACGAGCACCGTGCCCGTCTCGCCGCGGAACACGTACAGGTCGGTGATGTCCAGGCGGGGATCCTGGCGTGCGAGGGGGGAATCGAGGTGATGGGACAAGGCCTGCTCGCTTTCGTGCAACGGCGTCGCGACGGAACGCGCGGGAGCGGTCGTGACCGGGCGGACGCGGCCCGGCCAGGGGGCGCGCATCCGGCCCGGGGTTCACATGACGGGGTTCACATGAGGGGGGTCAGGAAGCGGCGGAGGGATTCCTCGTAGGACTTCGGGTCGCGGTTCCAGACGGCGCCGTGCGGGGCCTTGTCGACCGTGTGGGTCACGATCAGGTCGGGGCGCGAGCGCGCGAAGGCGCGGGCCAGGGGGTACGGGGCGAGGGCGTCGTCCTCGCTCTGGGCGAGGAAGACCGGGACCCGCAGGGCGTGCGGGTCGGCCGCCCTGTCGACCCGTTCCGCGGGCAGGCCCGCGCGGCCCTGCGCCGCCCGCACGGCGAGGGGCAGTACGAAGCCGGGGGTACGGCGGGCCCTGGCGAGCCCTTCGAGCGCGTACTGCCAGCTCAGGACCGGTGAGTCGAGGACCAGGCCGGCGATGCGCTCGCGGTGCTCCGAGCGTGCGGCCACGCGCAGCGCCATCGCGGCACCCGTGGACCAGCCGAGCAGGACGACCCGGCGGGCCCCGTGCCGCACCGCCCACCGCACGGCCGCTTCGAGGTCCTGCCACTCCTCGGCGCCGAACCGCGACAGCGCGCCGGCGGCGGCCGGGGCACCCGGGTCGCCGCGGTAGGACAGGTCGAGCACGGGGAACTGCTGCCGGTGCAGGAAGTCCATGAGCACGAGGGCGTGTTCCCGTGTCGTGCCGAGTCCGTGCGCGGCGATCACCCACGTCGCGCGCGCCGCGGGGACGAACCAGGCGGGCAGCGCGCCCGGCAGGCCAGGGATCTCGACGTCCTCGTAGGCGAGGCCGAGGGCCGTCCGCGGGGTGCCCGTGTACACCTGGGGGGTGAGTCGCGCATGCGTGCCTGGTGTGAACTCCCCCTCGCCGTCGAGCAGTTCACGTACCACCGTGTCGGCCCTGTGCGCCTCGGCCTCCAGCACCCCGCCGACCGCGGCGTGCCTGCCGTCCTCGCCCGCGAGGCCGTAGACGCCGGGGCGGAGCGAGGCGAGGGCGCGGGTCAGCGTGATGCGGTCGGCGGTCGCCGTGTGCACGGTGAGTTTCGGCTCGGTCGGCAGGGGGCGGCCCGGGCGGGGGCGCAGGCCCGCCTCGCCCGCCAGGCGCCCGGCGGCGACGGCCGCGGCACCTGCGCCGAGGAGGGCGGTCAGTGCCGCCGCGGTCGCTTGGGCGGTGGTCTTCACGGTGCGCACCCCGCCAGTCTCCGCCCGCCCCCGTGACCCGGCCACCGGACGGCCGCGGGTGGGTGAGGGGGGCGCGGCCGCCGGGCGGGCGTGCGTTCCGGCCGGGCGGGGCGGGGACGCGGGGCGCCAGCCCTTCGCGGGGCGGCGCCGGGCGGGGCGGTGGCGGCGGGCCAGGCGCGCGAGGCGCAGGAGCCTGCGGGCGGTGAGGGCGGGGCCGACCACGGGGAGGTGCCGGGCGACGACGACCAGGCGGAGGCGGGCGGGGAGGCGGCGGGTGAGGTGACGGCTGAGGTGGTGCGGGGCGGGGACGCGGGGCAGGCCGGTACGGCTCGGTTGCGGCACGGGACGATTCCTCTCCGGGCACCACGGTGTGGGAGCGCCTTCCAGGCGTCTTCCCCTTCTCGGCCGCTCCTCCCGCCGGGGGCGGGCAGTGCGCCCGTGCGGCGCAGTGGCGACCGTGCGGAGAACGGGGGCGGGGCACCCCGGCCCGGCGGCATCACCGCACCGGCCCCGGAACCCGCACGGGCCTCGGACCCCGCACACACCAGACGCCGCCCACGCACCAGACGCCGCCCACGCACCAGACGCCGCCCACCGGGAACACCCCGCGGCGCACCGCACGGCCCCGCCGGGAAGCCCGCACGGCCCCCGCCGGGAAGCCGTACCCGCGCCCGCCCGGACGCTCCCGGTCCCCGGCCCCGGGCCCCCGTCCTCCGCGGGAAGGGCGTCAGTCCCCCGGCCCGGCGCTCGGCTGCCCGTAGCCGCTCAGTGCGCCGGCCGCCTCGGTCAGCTCCTGCGGGGACAGGACGCGGGGGGTGCGGCCGGGGAGTGCGGCGGCCGTCAGCCAGAGGTGGCAGAGCCAGTCGAGCTGCGTGGTGCGCGCGTAGGCCGTGGCGAGGTCGGGGGCGAGGGTGAGGGTGCCGTGGTGGGCGAGGAGGCAGGCGGTGCGGCCGGTCAGGGCCGTGCGGACCGCCTCGGCGAGGGCCGCGGTGCCGTAGCGGGCGTACGGGGCGACGCGGACGGGGCCGCCGAACAGGGCGGTGACGTAGTGGACGGGAGGGACCTCGTCCACCAGGAGCGAGGCCGCCGTCGCGTGGACCGCGTGCGTGTGGACCACGGCCTTGGCCTCCGGGCGGTCCTGGTGGACGGCCAGGTGGAGCGGGAGTTCGCTCGTCGGGCGCAAAGTGCCGATGACCTGATGGCCCGCCGGGTCGACGGCCACCAGGTCGTCCGCGCCCAGCGCCTCGTACGGGACGCCCGTCGGTGTGACGAGGATCAGCGTGCCGAGCGCGGGGTCATGGACCCGTACCGAGAGGTTGCCCGAGGTGCCGGTGACGAGTCCGTCGGTGACGCTGCGGCGCGCCGTGGCGAGCAGTTCCGCCCACGCGGCGCGGGTCCCAGGTGACGGGGTCCGTGTCATGTCCGTCATCCTCGCAGCCGCTCCGGCGCGGACACGAACGGATGAGTGCGGCAAATCACGAGCTTATTTCCCGCTTTGTATACCGATAAGCCGTTACGCTCGCCGGAATTTCCGTTCGTCCTCTCGTCACCGGGGGCCACATGAAGCGTCTTCGCCGCACCCGTTCCGCCCTGCTCGGCCCGGCCGTCCTCGCCGCCGTGGCGCTCTCCGCGACCCCCGCACTCGCCGCCGGGCCCGCGGGGCCGCACGGGCACGACGTCTCCGCGCACCAGGAGAAGGTGGACTTCGCCAAGGCGCGCGCCGCGGGCGCGCGGTTCACGTACGTGAAGGCGACCGAGTCGACGACGTACCGCAGCCCCACCTTCCGCGAGCAGTACGACGGCGCGGCGAAGGCGGGGCTGTTGCGCGGCGCGTACCACTTCGCGCTGCCCGACCGCTCCTCCGGCACCGAGCAGGCCGCCTTCTTCGTGCGCAACGGGGGCGGCTGGCGGCCCGACGGGCGGACGCTGCCGCCCGCCCTCGACCTGGAGGCGAACCCGTACAACAGCGCGCACAAGTGCTACGGGATCAGCAAGCAGAAGATGCGCGCGTGGATCAGCGACTTCAGTGACGAGACGCTGCGGCTGACCGGGCGGCGGCCGCTGATCTACACGAGCGCGCACTGGTGGGACACCTGTACCGGGCGCAGTACCGCCTTCGCCGCCACGCACCCGCTGTGGCTCGCGAACTGGGCGGACGACCCGGGGCAACTGCCCGCGGGGTGGAGGTACTGGACGGTGTGGCAGTACGCGGTGAAGGGGCCGCTGCCCGGGGATCAGAACGTGTTCAACGGGTCCGAGGGGGATCTGGAGCGCTTCACGGACGGGTGAGCGGCGCGCCGCGAGGGAGCGGCCGCGGCAGGTGCGCGGGGCGCAAGCGGAACCCGGCGGGGCGCGTCCAGGGGTCCGGGCGCGGCCCGTGCGCCGCGCCCGGGCCGGCGCGCTCCGGTTCGAGTCACCACAGCGCCCGCCCCAGTTCATCTTCCGTTCACTCGGATTGCTTACGTTCGGCGTGACATTGACGTCCAACAGAAGCCTGGGTAAATGGAACACATCACGCTTCTCCTCGGGATCGTGATCGTCACCGCTCTCGTGTTCGATTTCACGAACGGTTTCCACGACACCGCCAACGCGATGGCAACGACCATCTCCACCGGCGCCCTCAAGCCCAAGACGGCCGTGGCGATGTCCGCGGCGCTCAACCTCGTGGGTGCCTTCCTCTCGGTGGAGGTCGCCAAGACGATCTCGGGGGGAATCGTCGACGAGTCCGGGCTCAGGACGGAAGTGATCTTCGCGGCGCTCGTCGGCGCGATCCTGTGGAACCTCCTCACATGGCTGCTGGGCCTGCCCTCCAGCTCCTCGCACGCCCTCTTCGGCGGGCTCATCGGGGCCGCCGTGATGTCGGCGGGCTTCTCCAGCGTCAATGGCGGCACGATCGTCACCAAGATCGTGATCCCGGCCGTGGCGGCGCCCGTCGTCGCGGGTCTCGCCGCTTTCGCGGCGACCCGGCTGACGTACCGGCTGACCCGCAAGGTCGACGAGAAGACCGGCGCGAAGGGCTACAAGGTGGGGCAGATCGCCTCCGCCGGGCTCGTCTCGCTCGCGCACGGGACCAATGACGCGCAGAAGACGATGGGCATCATCACGCTCGCCCTCGTCACCGGCGACGTGCTCAAGCCCGGCTCCAACCCGCCGGTGTGGGTGATCCTCTCGGCCGGGTGCGCGATCGCGCTCGGCACGTACCTCGGCGGCTGGCGCATCATCCGCACGATGGGCACCGGGCTCACCGATCTCGCGCCGCCGCAGGGCTTCGCCTCGCAGACCGGCGCGGCGACCGTCATCCTCGCCTCCTCGCACCTCGGTTTCTCGCTCTCCACGACCCAGGCGTGCTCCGGCTCGGTGATGGGCGCGGGGCTCGGGCGCAAGGGCGGCACGGTGCGGTGGTCGACGGCCGGGCGGATGGCCATCGCCTGGGTGCTCACGCTGCCCGCCGCCGCGCTCGTGGGCGCGGGCGCCGAATTCCTGACCCGGCAGGGCACGTGGGGCGTCGCGCTCACCGGGGTGCTGCTCCTCGCGGGCGCGGCGACGATCTACGTACTGTCGCGGCGCCAGCCGGTGAGCCACCACGACGTGACCGGCGAGGCCGAACCCGCCGGGATCGTCACGCAGGCACTCGCCTCGGTCGCGCCGCCGCCCGCGGGGACGCTCACGGTGCCGCTCCAGCCGACGGCGGCCGTGGCGCCGGACGCGCTGACCACGGCCCACCCCCCGCTCACGGCGGAACTCCCCGCCCCGCCGACGACGGCCGAGGCCCCGCGCCACACCGCGGGCTCCGGCACCGCGGCCTGAAAGGAACCCGCATGAATATCGACTGGGCGGCACTCGGCTCCGTCTTCGGCGTGAGCCTGCTCGTCACGGTGGGCCTCGTCGGCGCCTTCGCCCTCGGCATCGCGGGCCTCTCGCGTGCCTCGGCGGCGACGGCGGAGGACGGCGGCGCGGGCGCGGGCGGCGGTACGGGGACGGGCGGCGGTACGGGCGCGGGCGGCCGGGCGCTGCTCGCCCGGCTCGGCGCGTACGCGTGCTTCGGGGTGTGCCTCGCCGCGGTCGCCTTCGGGATCTACGTGATCGTGGGCTGAGACGGAGCGGCGGCACGGGCCCCGCGCGGTTTCCCGGCAGGGGGCGGCGCGGGGCTTTCGCGTGCCGGGGCGGCGGAGGAGGCGCGGGGACCCGGCGTCCCGGCCCGGCCGGTATGCCCCTCTTGCGTCAAGTGCGAGTTGACGCCCGGTCTCGGGGCGTGATGCACTGCCGGGGCCATTTCGGCGGCTGTGGAGGAAGTACCGGTGCGAATCCGGCGCGGTCCCGCCACTGTGAGCGGGGAGTGATCCCCGTAAGTCAGGAACTCCCGGCGCCGAATCACGTCGTACCAGGGCGCGGACCCTGAGAGTAGGACACCCCTCATGCCCGGCATCCGCCGCAGTGCGCACCCGCCAGCCCTCCTGTCCCCCCCGCGAGGCGTGACGGCGGACTGACGCCATGCCTGCCGGACGTGTTTTCGCGGTCGGCGCCACCGCCGGTCTGCTCGGCGACTCCCTCTTCGGCGACCCGCGCCGCGCTCACCCCGTGGCCGTCTACGGGCGCCTCGCGGGCCTCGCGGAGAAGGCGCTGTGGCGCGACCACCGGGGCGCGGGCGCCCTGCACACGCTGCTGTGCGCGGGCGGCGCCACCGCGCTCGGGGCCGTCGTGTCCCGTGCCGCGGCGCGCCGCTCTCCCGTCGCTTCCGCCGCGCTCACCGCGCTCGTGACCTGGACCGTCGTGGGCGGTACCTCGCTCGCGCGCGAGGGGCGGGCGCTCGCCGCCGCGCTCGAAGCCGGAGACCTCGCCGCCGCGCGCGAGCGCCTTCCGCACCTGTGCGGGCGCGATCCGCGCCACCTCGACGCGGAGGGGATCGCGCGCGCCGTCGTCGAGTCCGTCGCCGAGAACACCTCGGACGCGGTCGTCGGGGCGCTCGTGTGGGGCGCGCTCGGCGGGGTGCCGGGGCTCCTCGCCTTCCGTGCCGTCAACACGCTCGACGCGATGGTGGGCCACAAGTCGCTGCGGTACCTGCGCTTCGGCTGGTCGGCCGCGCGGCTCGACGACCTCATGGGCTTCCCCGGCGCGCGCCTCACCGCAGGGCTCGCCGCGCTCGCGGGCGGCGGGCCGCGTGCCGCGCTCGCCGCGGTGCGCGAGGACGCGCACCGGCACCCGAGCCCCAACGCGGGCCCCGTCGAGGCGGCCTTCGCGGGCGCGCTCGGGGTGCGGCTCGGCGGCACGCTGTCGTACGGGGGGCGGGTCGAGCACAGGCCGGTGCTCAACGCGCGGCGCGGGCGGGCCGTCGCCGTGCCGGACGTGGAGCGGGCCGTACGGCTCTCGCGCCGCGTGACGTGGGCGGCCCTCGGGGTGTGCGTCGCCGCGCGGCTCCTCGTGTCGCGGTACGTCCCCGGGCGTGCGCGGTGACCGGGGGCGGGCTGCTCGTCGCGGGCACGACCTCCGACGCGGGCAAGAGTGTCGTCACGGCCGGGATCTGCCGGTGGCTCGTACGGCGAGGGGTGAGCGTCGCGCCCTTCAAGGGGCAGAACATGTCCCTCAACTCCTTCGTCACGCGGGACGGCGCCGAGATCGGCCGCGCGCAGGCGATGCAGGCGCAGGCCGCGCGCGTCGAGCCGAGCGCGCTCATGAACCCGGTGCTGCTCAAGCCGGGCGGGGAGCGCTCCAGCCAGGTCGTGCTGCTCGGGAAGCCGCTCGGCGAGCTGAGCGCGCGCGGCTACCACGGCGGGAAGCAGTCGGAGCTGTTCGGGACGGTCGTGGACTGCCTCGCGGAGCTGCGGCGCACGTACGACGCCGTGATCTGCGAGGGCGCGGGGAGCCCGGCGGAGATCAACCTGCGCCGTACCGACCTCGTCAACATGGGGATCGCGCGGGCCGCGCGGCTGCCCGTCGTGGTCGTCGGGGACATCGACAGGGGCGGGGTCTTCGCCTCGTTCTTCGGGACGACGGCGCTGCTCTCGGCGGAGGACCAGGCGCTCGTGGCCGGGTACCTCGTCAACAAGTTCCGCGGTGACGTCTCGCTGCTCGCACCGGGCCTGCGGATGCTGCGGGACCTGACGGGCCGCGACACCTTCGGGGTGCTGCCCTTCAGGCCGGGGCTCGGCATCGACGAGGAGGACGGCATGGCCGTCTCGCTGCGGGGCGCGGTGCGCGAGTCGCGGCTCGCCGAGCCCTGTGGGGACGAGGTGCTGCGGGTCGCCGTGTGCGCCGTACCGCTCATGTCGAACTTCACCGACGTGGACGCGCTCGCCGCCGAACCCGGCGTCGTCGTGCGGTTCGTGGACCGGGCGCAGGACCTCGTGGACGCGGACCTCGTGGTCGTACCGGGGACGCGCGGCACGGTGCGGGCGCTCGCGTGGCTGCGGGAGCGGGGCCTCGCCGACGCGCTCGCCACGAGGGCGGCCGAAGGGCGGCCCGTGCTGGGGATCTGCGGCGGGTTCCAGCTGCTCGGGGAGCTGATCGAGGACGACGTGGAGTCGCGGGCGGGGACCGTGCCGGGGCTCGGGCTGCTGCCGGTACGGGTGCGGTTCGCGCGCGAGAAGACGCTGGCCAGGCCCTCCGGGACGGCGCTCGGCGAGGCCGTGGACGGGTACGAGATCCATCACGGGATCGCGCAGGTGCGGGGCGGCGACGAGCCGTTCCTGGACGGCTGCCGGGTGGGCGCCGTGTGGGGGACGCACTGGCACGGCTCCCTGGAGAGCGACGGCTTCCGGCGTGCCTTCCTGCGGAGGGTCGCCGCGCAGGCGGGGCGGCGCTTCGTTCCCGCGCCCGACACGGAGTTCGGGGCGTTGCGCGAGGAGCAGCTGGAGGGGCTGGCCGACCTGATCGAGGAACACGCGGACACCGCGGCGCTGCTGCGGCTGATCGAGCGGGGGGCTCCGCCGGGCCTGCCCTTCGTGCCGCCGGGGGCACCCGGGTGACCTCCCGGGGCTCCGGCCCAGGATTCCGCTCCCCGCTCCCCGGAGGGGCCCCATTCGTGACGCCGCTTGGAAGGAAGACCCCCATGACCCACACCCCCGACCATCCCTATCCCTTCACCGCGCTCGTCGGGCAGGACGATCTGCGGCTCGCCCTGCTGCTCAACGCCGTCTCCGCCCGCGTGGGCGGCGTGCTCGTGCGCGGCGAGAAGGGGACCGCCAAGTCCACCGCCGTGCGGGCGCTCACCGCGCTGTTGCCCGCGGTCGACGTCGTGGCGGGGTGCCGCTTCTCCTGCGATCCGGCGGCTCCCGATCCCCGGTGCCCCGACGGGCCGCACACGGGTGCGGGCGCGCCGCGCCCCGCGCGGATGGTCGAGCTGCCCGTCGGGGCCTCCGAGGACAGGCTCATCGGCGCGCTCGACATCGAGCGGGCGCTCGCCGAGGGCGTCAAGGCCTTCGAGCCGGGGCTCCTCGCCGCGGCGCATCGCGGCATCCTCTACGTCGATGAGGTCAACCTCCTCGGCGACCACCTCGTGGACCTTCTCCTCGACGCCGCGGCGATGGGGGTCTCGTCCGTCGAGCGCGAAGGCGTCTCCGTACGGCACGCGGCGCGGTTCCTGCTCGTCGGGACGATGAACCCCGAGGAGGGCGAGCTGCGCCCCCAGCTCCTGGACCGCTTCGGGCTGACCGTCGAGGTCGCCGCCTCGCGCGAGACGGACGAGCGCGTCGAGGTCGTACGGCGCCGCATGGCGTACGAGGACGATCCCGCGGCGTTCGCCGCGCGCTTCGCCGAGGACGAGGCGGCCCTGCGCACCCGTATCGCCGAGGCCCGGGCGCTGCTGCCCCGCGTCGTGCTCGGCGACACCGCGCTGCGCCAGATCGCCGCGACGTGCGCCGCCTTCGAGGTGGACGGCATGCGCGCCGACCTCGTCATGGCCCGTACGGCGACCGCGCTCGCCGCCTGGGCGCGCCGCGACACCGTGCTCGCCGAGGACGTGCGCCGGGCGGCGCTGCTCGCGCTCCCGCACCGCGGCCGCCGCAACCCCTTCGACGCGCCCGGGCTCGACGAGGACAAGCTCGACGAGGTCCTTGAGGAGAACGCGGGGCCGGAGGAGGAGCCGGAGGGGCCGGGGGACGGTGACGGGCCGGACGGGCCGGGCGGCGGGGGCGGTGTCCCGCCGCAGGGCGGGGGTCCCGATGACCGCACGGGCCGGGACCGTACCGGAGGGAGCGAGGACGGCCCCTCCGAGGCACCCGGCGGCGACGCGCCCACCGGCCCCACGGCGCCCTCGGCCCCCGCGTCCCCCTCGGACGCCGAGGGAAAAGGCGCGGCGGGCGCGGCTGAGCAGCCCGCCGCTCCCGCCTCCGCACCCTTCCGTACCAAGAAGCTGAGCGTTCCCGGGCTCGGTGAGGGCGCCGCGGGGCGCCGGTCGCGGGCGCGGACCGCGCACGGCAGGACGACGGGCTCGTACCGCCCGCGCGGCGGCGCGCTCGGCTCGCTGCACCTCGCGGCGACGGTCCGCGCCGCGGCGCCGTACCAGAGGGCGCGCGGGCGCAGCGGTCCCGGGCTCGTGGTGCGCAAGGACGATGTGCGGCTCGCGAGCAGGGAGGGGCGCGAGGGCAATCTCGTGCTGTTCGTCGTGGACGCCTCGGGGTCGATGGCGGCGCGGCGGCGGATGGGCGCGGTCAAGGGCGCGGTGCTCTCGCTGCTGCTCGACGCCTACCAGCGGCGCGACAAGGTGGGGCTCGTGACGTTCCGCGGGCGCGAGGCGGCTCTCGCGCTGCCGCCGACGTCGTCCGTGGACACGGCGGCGGCGCGGCTCGCTTCGCTGCCGACCGGGGGCAGGACGCCGCTCGCCGCGGGGCTCCTGAAGGCGCGTGAGGTGCTGCGGATCGAGCGGCTGCGCGATCCCGCGCGGCGCGCGCTGCTCGTCGTCGTGACGGACGGGCGGGCGACGGGCGGCCCCGAGCCGCTGCCGCTCGCGCGCCGCGCCGCCGGGCTGCTCGCGGCGGAAGGGACGGCCTCGGTGGTCGTGGACTGCGAGGCGGGGCCCGTACGGCTCGGGCTCGCCGCCGATCTCGCGGGGCGGCTCGGCGGGAGCGCGGTGACGCTCGACGCGCTGCGCGCGGACGCGCTCGCGGGGCTCGTGAAGGACGTACGGGGCGGACAGGGCGCCGCCACGACAAGGAGGGCAGCGTAATGCCGCAGGGACAGCCGGCCGTCGTGCCGGACGACGGAATGACGACGCGCCAGCGGCGCAACAGGCCGCTCCTCGCGGTCCACACGGGCCCGGGCAAGGGCAAGTCGACGGCCGCGTTCGGGCTCGCGCTGCGGGCCTGGAATCAGGGCTGGCCGATCGGCGTGTTCCAGTTCGTCAAGTCGGCGAAGTGGAAGGTCGGCGAGGAGAACGCGCTGCGTGTGCTCGGGGCATCGGGCGAGGGCGGCACCGTCGCCTGGCACAAGATGGGCGAGGGCTGGTCCTGGGTGCAGCGCGACGGCCAGGACTCCAACGAGGACAAGGCCCGTGAGGGCTGGGAGCAGGTCAAGCGGGACCTCGCGGCCGAGACGTACAAGCTGTACGTGCTCGACGAGTTCGCCTATCCGCTGCACTGGGGCTGGATCGACACCGCCGAGGTCGTCGCGACCCTGCGGGCCAGGCCGGGGAACCAGCACGTCGTCGTCACGGGGCGCAACGCGCCGCCGGAGCTGATCGAGGCGGCGGACCTCGTGACCGAGATGACGAAGATCAAGCACCCGATGGACGCCGGGCAGAAGGGGCAGCGGGGCATCGAGTGGTGACGGTCCCCGGGGGCGGGGTGGCGGGAGGCTTCGCGCCGCCCCGCCGGTGACCACGGGGCCGGTCGGCCACGCCCCCGTACCGCCGCCCGCACCGCCGTCCCGCGCCCCCGCACCGCCGCCCCGCGCCCCCGTACCGCCGCGCCGCCCCGTACCGCCGCGTCCCAGCCCCGTACCCCCGGCGTCCCGCCCCGTACCGCCGATCCGTTCCCCGGCAGCAGTCCCGGGCCCCGAAAGCAGCACACGATGACCCCACAGCCCCACTCCGCTCCGCTCCCCCTGCCGCCGCGCCTCGTCATCGCCGCGCCCT
The DNA here is from genome assembly GCF_050613165.1 of Streptomyces sp. P6-2-1. NCBI lineage: Bacteria > Bacillati > Actinomycetota > Actinomycetes > Kitasatosporales > Streptomycetaceae > Streptomyces > Streptomyces sp. P6-2-1. Next base: position 1,194,588 of record NZ_CP192513.1, read on the forward strand.
CCTCCAACAGCGGCAAGACGACCGTCGCGACCGGGCTCATGGCGGCCTTCCGCGCCGCCGGGCTCACGGTCTCGCCGCACAAGGTCGGGCCCGACTACATCGACCCGGGCTACCACGGCCTCGCGACGGGGCGCCCCGGGCGCAATCTCGACGCGTACCTGTGCGGCACCGACGCGCTCGTGCCGCTCTTCGCGCACGGGGCGCGCGGCGCCGACCTCGCCGTGATCGAGGGCGTCATGGGGCTGTACGACGGCGCCGCCGGGCAGGGCGAGCTGGCGTCGACGGCGCAGGTCGCGAAGGTGCTCGGGGCGCCGGTCGTGCTCGTCGTGGACGCCTCGGCGCAGTCGCGCTCGGTCGCCGCGCTCGTGCACGGCTTCGCCTCCTTCGACCCGGAGGTGCGGATCGGCGGGGTGGTGCTCAACAAGGTGGGTTCCGACCGGCACGAGGAGTTGCTGCGGGCCGCGCTCGACGAGGCGGGCGTGCCCGTGCTCGGGGTGCTGCGCAGGACGAAGGAGCTGTTCACGCCCTCGCGCCACCTCGGGCTCGTGCCCGCGGCCGAGCGGCGCGCGGAGGCGGTCGACGCGGTCGCCGCGCTCGCCGCGCACGTACGGGCGGGCTGCGACCTGCCCGCGCTGCTTCGGCTCGCGCAGGCGGCGGCGACACGAAGCGCGGTGCCGTGGCAGCCGCCGGTCGCCGCCGTGCCGCGCGGGGGGCGGCCCGTCGTGGCGGTCGCGGGCGGGCCCGCTTTCACGTTCTCGTACGCGGAGCAGGCCGAGGCGCTGACCGCGGCGGGCGCCGAGGTCGTGCGCGTCGATCCGCTGCGCGCGGAGGAACTGCCCGAGGGGACGCGCGCCTTCGTCGTCGGCGGGGGCTTCCCCGAGGTGTACGCGCCCGAGCTGGCGGCGAACGCGCCGCTGCGCGCGGCCGTCGCGGGGCTCGCGCGCGCCGGGGGCCCGGTGTGGGCCGAGTGCGCGGGGCTCCTGTACCTCGCGCGCGCGCTCGACGGGGCGCCGATGTGCGGCGTGCTCGAAGCGGAGGCGCGCATGACGGAGCGTCTGACGCTCGGGTACCGCGAGGCCGTCGCCGTGGGCGACAGCGCGATCGCCGCCGCGGGGACGCGGACGCGGGGGCACGAGTTCCACCGCACGGTGATCGAGCCTGCCGCGGGCCCCGGCCCGGCCTGGGGCCTGCGGCAGCCGCGCGCCCGCGTGGAGGGCTTCGTACGGGGCGCGGTGCACGCGAGCTACCTGCACACCCACCCCGCGGGCCTGCCGGAGGCGGCGGCGCGGTTCGTGGCGCGGGCGGCGCGGGCCGGAACGGCGGCGGGGACGGGGCGGGGGTGAGCACCCCCGCGCGCGAGGAACGCTCCGTACCCGTGCCCGTGCCCGTGCCCGTGCCGCTACTCCCCCGCGAAACCGATGACGAGCCACATCAGGGCGACGCCCGCGACCGTGCACAGGAGGGTGGAGCGGGCCGGGTGGCTGTGGCTGGCCTCGGGGAGGATCTCGGCGGCGGCGATGTAGAGGAGGACGCCGCCGAAGAAGCCGAGGTAGCAGGCGAGCGCTTCGCCCGGAATGGTGAACAGGAGCGTGGAAGCGGCCCCCGCGACGGGCGCGACGGCGTCGGCGCCGAGCATCGCGAAGGCCTTGCGCCGGGCGTTGCCCGTGGCGCGCGTGAGCGTGTACGTGTTGAAGCCGTCCGCGAAGTCGTGGCTGATGACGGCGAGCGCGACGGTGAAGCCGATGGCCTCGCCGACCTGGAACGAGGCACCGATCGCGATGCCGTCGGCGACGCTGTGCCCGACCATCGCCGCCGCCGCGCCGAGGCCGACCTGCGGGACCTGCTCGGGGTTCTTGGCGCCGTGGGCAGCGCGGCGCAGGGCGAGGAGGCGTTCGACGACGTGCGCGGTGAGGAAGCCCCCGACGAAGAGGAGCAGCGCGGCGGGCACCCCCCACACGTGCCGTCCCGCGCCCTCGATCGCCTCGGGCAGCAGGTCGAGCCCGACGACGCCGAGCATGAGACCGCCCGCGAAACCCAGGACGAGGTGGCGCCGGTCGGTGACGTGGTGCGCGGCCCAGCCGCCGACCAGCGTCATCACGAAGGAGCCGAGGGCCACGAGCACGACCATGCCTCTTTGCTAGCCGACGGGGCGCCCCGCCGCACCTCGTCGCTCGTGGTGGGTGTCGGCGCGGCGTCAGGCGCGACGGTCGCCGAGGTGGAGGCGCTGGTACGGGGCGCGCTCGACGCCGCCGGGCTGCCGCCAGGGCGGGTACGGGCGGTGGCGACCGTCGACCGGCGTGCGGGCGCTCCCGCGCTCGTGGCGCTCGCCGCGCGGCTCGGGGTGCCGCTACGGGCGTACGCGCCGCGAGCGCTGGCCACGGTCCGCGTGCCCAGCCCCTCGCGCGCCGCGCGGGCCGCGCTCGGCACGCCGTCCGTCGCCGAGGCGGCGGCGCTCGCGGAGGCCGGGGGGCGCGGGCGGCTGCTGGTGAGGAAACAGAAGTCCGCGCGGGCGACGTGCGCCGTGGCGGAGGACCCAGGGAAGGAGCCGGGGATGGCCGTGTACGAGCTGCGGCACCACGGGGACGTGGAGGTGCGCGGGTCCGGGCTCACGGATCTCGCGGTGAACGTGCGCGCGGGGACCCCGCCCGCGTGGCTGCGGGAGCGGCTCGCCGACGCGCTCGGCTCGCTCGCCGCGTACCCGGACGACCGGGCGGCGCGCGCGGCGGTCGCCGCGCGGCACGGGCTGCCGCCGGAGCGGGTGCTCCTCACCGCGGGCGCCGCCGAGGCGTTCGTGCTGCTCGCGCGGACGCTGCCGGTGCGGCGGCCCGTCGTCGTGCACCCGCAGTTCACCGAGCCCGAGGCGGCACTGCGCGCGGCGGGGCACGCCGTGGGGCGCGTCCTGCTGCGCGCGGAGGACGGGTTCAGGATCGATCCCGCGCTCGTGCCCGACGACGCCGATCTCGTGGTGCTCGGGAACCCGACGAACCCGACGTCCGTGCTGCACCCGGCGGAGGTCATCGCCTCGCTCGCGCGGCCCGGGCGCACGCTCGTCGTGGACGAGGCGTTCATCGACACGGTGCCCGGCGAGCGCGCGTCGCTCGCCTCGCGCACGGACGTCCCCGGGCTCGTGGTGCTGCGCAGTCTCACGAAGACGTGGGGGCTCGCGGGGCTGCGCGTCGGGTACGTGCTCGGCGCGCCCGCGCTGCTCGCCGGGCTCGCGGAGGCCCAGCCGCTGTGGCCGGTCTCGACGCCCGCGCTCGTGGCGGCCGAGGCGTGCTCGGCGCCCGCGGCGCTCGCGGAGGCGGAGGCGGCGGCGCGTGCGCTCGCCGGGGACAGGGACTTCCTCGCCGCGGGGCTCGCCGAGCTGCCGGGGGCGCGGGTCGTGGGTCCCGCCGCCGCGTCGTTCCTGCTGGTGCGGCTGCCGGGGGCGGCGCGGGTCCGGGAGCGGCTGCGCGACGCGGGGTGGGCGGTGCGGCGCGGGGACACGTTCCCCGGGCTCGGCGACGAGTGGCTGCGGATCGCGGTGCGGGACCGCGCGACGAGCGGGCGGTTCCTGACGGCGGTGCGCGCGGTGGTGGGGGGCTGAGGCGCCGCGGGAGCGGGGCGCGGGCCTGTGGGGTGGCCTGGCCTGTGGGGTGGCCGGGCCTGTGGGGTGGCCTGGCCCCGCTCCCGTACGGCGTCAGTTGCCGCGCGAGGCGCGGCGGGCGCGCGCGAACCAGACGGCGCCCGCGCCGCCGACGAGGAGGACGGCGGCGCCCCCCGCGAGGTACGGGGTCGTCGAGCTGCCGCCGGTCTCGGCGAGGTTCCCGCCGTCGTCACCGGAGCCGGCGGAAGCGGTGGTCACCTCGGTGCCCTTGGCGCCGTTGCTCTTCGTGCCCTCGTCCTCGGCACCCTTGTCGTCGCTCCTGTCGTCGCTCTGGTCGCCTCCCCGCGCGGCCGGGGACGGGCTCGCCTGGTCGTCGGAGCCGCCGGTGCCGGTGTCGTCGGCGGCGGGGGCCGAGGCGGGCGGCTCGGATGCGGGGGTGCCGGGGGCCGCGCCGTCGGCCTTCGGGGTCTCGCAGGTGGCTCCGGCGAGCGTGACGACGCCCTCGACCTGGGCGACGCCGAGCTTGAGCGGGTCGACGGAGACCTTCAGCTCCAGGGCCGCCGCTGCCGCCGTGGTGGCGGTCGTGGTGCGCTTCGAGAGGTCGAGCGTGACCTCCCCGACGCCGGGGACCTCGACCCGCGTGGTGCCCCCCGCCGAGAGGCTCACGGTCTTGCCGAGGACCTTGACGTGGCCGAGGACGTTCGCCTCGGCCACGGGGTGCCGCCCGGCCTCGCACACGGCCTTCGACGTGACCTTCTCGACCTCGATGAGCGAGAGGAGCGGGAGCCCGGGGACGTGGACGCGGGCGCCGACGAGTTCGGTGGAGCCCTCGGCCCTGTGGCCCGTGACGGTGGCCCTCGCGTGGGCGACGCGGGCGTCGAGCACGCGGAAGGGGCGGCCCTGGTCGACGCCGTCGAGGGTGGCGGTGAGCGCGGTCCTGTCGGCGTTGCCCGGGGCAGTGACCTCGTTGAGCGAGACGTTGAGCGGCACATCGACGGTCTTCCTGAGGAGGGAGACGTCGAGCCCGGTGCGCAGGACGACGGCGCCGGACTTCCCCCCGTGGCCCTCGGTGGCGTGCGCGGCGGGCGCGGTGGCGAGCACGGCGGGCGCGCCGACGAGGAGCGCGGCCGTGGTGGCTGCGGCGAGACGGCGCACGGGCAGGCCGAAGGTGGTGCTGTTCACAGCGGTGTTACCCCCACAAGAGACGATGGAGCCGCCGGCGCGTCCCGGGGACACGGGGGCCGGCGGCCTCGATGCGGGAATCCTCGCGGAACGAGGGTGAAAGAACGACGTACCGCAGCACGTTCACCCTAAAGGGTGGTTTCCGGCACGGTGTTCGAAAAAGGGATCGTCTCCCTGCGCAGACGTTCGCCCACGTCACAGCAGTGCTTCCCCCGCACGGAGGGGCGCTCGACGGCTCCTCACGCGCCCCCGAGGTGCGAGGAGCGCCGTCCGCTACGCCACCACCCGCCCCGACATCACCACGCGCCGAGGTGCCGTCAGGACCCGTACGTCCGCGCGCGGGTCCGTCGCGTAGACCACCAGGTCCGCGGGGGCGCCCTCCTCCAGGCCCGGCCTGCCGAGCCACGCCCGGGCGTTCCAGACGGCGGCCGACAGGGCCGCCAGCGGGGGCAGGCCCGCGCGCACCAGCTCGGCGACCTCCGTACCGATGAGGCCGTGCGGGAGGCTGCCGCCCGCGTCCGTGCCCGTGAAGACGGGGACCCCGGCGTCGTACGCGGCGCGCACCGTCTCGTAGCGGCGGGCGTGGAGCCGGCGCATGTGGGCCGACCAGCGCGGGAACTTGGCCTCGCCGCCGTCCGCGAGTCGCGGGAACGTCGCGATGTTGACGAGGGTCGGGACGATCGCGACACCGCGCTCGGCGAAGAGCGGGATGGTGTCCTCGGTGAGCCCCGTCGCGTGCTCGACGCAGTCGATGCCCGCCTCGACGAGGTCGGTGAGCGAGTCCTCCGCGAAGCAGTGCGCGGTGACGCGGGCCCCGAGCCTGTGGGCCTCGGCGATCGCGGCCTCGACGGCGCCGCGCGGCCAGCACGCCGTCAGGTCGCCCTCCTCGCGGTCGATCCAGTCGCCGACGAGCTTGACCCAGCCGTCCCCGCGCCGCGCCTCGCGCGCCACGTACGCGACGAGGTCCCCGGGCTCGATCTCGTGCGCGAAGTCGCGGATGTAGCGGCGGGTACGGGCGATGTGGCGCCCGGCGCGGATGATGCGGGGCAGGTCGTCGCGCGCGTCGGTCCAGTGCGTGTCCGAGGGCGAGCCCGCGTCGCGGAGCAGGAGCGCGCCCGCGTCCCGCTCGGTGAGCGCCTGCTTCTCGGCCTCCTCGGCGGGCACCGCACCGTGCGCGTCGAGCCCGACGTGGCAGTGCGCGTCCACGAGCCCCGGCAGCGCCCAGCCCTCGACGGTCCGCACGTCCCGCGCCCCGGACGGCGCGCTGAACGTGACCCGGCCACCGACCACCCACACCTCGTCCCGCACGTCCTCGGGCCCCACGAGGACGGCCCCCTTCACCCGCAGCACCGGCGTCGCTCCGCTCGCATCACTCATGACCGGCACCCTAGAAGGCGGCCTGCCCCGCCCACTTCCCCGGACCCCCTGAGTACCCTCACAACCGGCCCGCACGACCGCCCGTCCCCGCTTCACCGCGGCCGTGCGCGCGCACACCACCGCAGAGCCCGTACGCGGAGCCCGTACGCGGGCCACCGCCCGCACCACACGCGCACCGCACGCAACGCACGCAACGCACGCAGAAAGAGTCCCCTCGTGACACACCCCCTGCTTGACCTCACTCCCCTGACCGCCCACCACTTCGCCACGGTCGAACGCAAGGTCGCCGCCCTCCTCGGGCTCGGAGCGCCCGGGAGCGGGGGACACGAACTCGTCGTGATGCAGGGGGAGGCGCTGCTGCCCCTGGAGGGGTGCATCCGGGGCGTCGCGGGTCCCGGTACGGTCGCGCTGAACATCGTGACGGGCCCGTACGGGCAGACCTTCGGGAACTGGCTGCGCGACTGCGGCGCCACCGTGCACGACCTCGCCGTGCCCTTCGACACGGCGGTGAGCGCCGCGCAGGTGCGCGAGGCGCTGGCGGCGCACCCGGAGACGGACTTCGTCTCGCTCGTGCACGCGGAGGCGGCGACGGGCAACACGAACCCGGTCGCGGAGATCGGCGCGGTGGTGCGCGAGCACGGGGCGGTGCTCATGCTCGACGCCGTCGCTTCCGTGGGCGCGGAGCCGCTGCTGCCCGCCGAGTGGGGGGTGGACCTGTGCGTGATCGGGGCGCAGAAGGCGCTCGGCGGGCCCGCCGGGGTCTCGGTCGCCGCGCTGAGCCCGCGCGCGTGGGAGCGCCTGGAGGCGAACGAGGCGGGCCCGCGCGGCTCGTACCTCTCGCTGCTCGACTGGAAGCACCGCTGGATCGACGCGGGCCGCAAGGCGCTCCCGCACGCCCCCGCCCAGCTGGAGATGCTCGCGCTCGAAGCCTGCCTGGAGCGCTTCGCCGCCGAGGGCCCCGACGTCGTGCGCGGGCGGCACGCGCGGGCGGCCGCCGCGGTACGGGCCGGGCTCGCCGCGCTCGGGACGCCGCTGGCCCCGTACGTGACCGAGGCGCGCGACGCCGCGCCCGTCGCGACGACGATCAGGGTGCCCGTCACGGAGACCGGGCCCGACGCGGGCACGCTCGTCGCGAAGGCCCTCGCCGCGCACCCCTCGCTGCCGCTCGCCGCGGGCGGCGGGGCGCTCGCGGCCGAGATGATCCGCGTCAACCACTACGGTCCACTGGCGGCGGAGAACGTCGTACGGGACAGCCTGCGCGCGCTCGCCGCCGCGTGGGCCGAGGCGACGGGCGAGCCGGGCGACCCGCGGGCGGCCGACCGCGCGGTGGCGGAGACCTGGGCGGCCGGGCAGGCGTGAGACCCCGCGGTGCGCGGGCGGGGGTGCCGGGGGCGCTTCCCCAGCTCCCGGCACCCGGCACCCGGCACCCGGTGCCACCTCCGCGCACGTCCCGCTTCATCCCCGTACGGACTCCGGAAATACCCCGCACATATTCGGCACGATATAAACTCCGGATTAATTCCCCGTGCATTCTTGCGCGCAGCTTCCCATTTTCTTCTGCCCGCTTTCCCGGGGGCTAAACAAGAAGTTTTGCCCCCCGCACATTTTCCATAATTCGGACAGGTTCCACGGGTGTTACTTTTTTGTGACCGAGCCCACAAAAAAGCCCCGTTCATCCCCTATGCCCGCCGCATACCAGGCATTTTGCGAGGGATTTCGCGCCCGAGCACCCGCACGCGCGATAACACAGAACGGCCTTTCACCCAACCCTGGCACCCGATGCATTTTCTGCGCCTGCTGGGTAAGTTCAAATCCCATGACCGCCGCACAAGCAGACCTCACCGCACCCCGTGCCGCGTTCCGGGAAATGCCGGAGGGACTACGCCTTGACGGCCCACGCGTGCAGGACGGCGCCGCGCTGTGGCGCCTCGCCCGCGACTCGGGAAAGCTCGACCTGAACTCCTCGTACAGCTACCTGCTGTGGTGTCGCGACTTCGCCGCGACCTCCGTGGTGGCACGGGACGCCGCCGGGGACCCGGTCGGTTTCGTCACCGGCTACATCCGGCCCGAGCGCCCGGACGTCCTCGTCGTCTGGCAGGTCGCCGTGGCCGCGTCCCAGCAGGGCAGGGGCCTGGCCGCCGCGCTGCTCGACGGGCTCGCCGCGCGCGTCGCCGCGCGCACGGAGCTGCACGGCCTGGAGACCACCATCACCCCCGGCAACGTGCCATCGGAGCGCTTGTTCACCTCCTTCGCCGCCCGGCAAGGGGCGGGCCTGGAGCGCGAGGTGCTCTTCGACGCGCACCTGTTCCCCGCGGACGACGAGGCCGGACACGAGCCCGAAGTGCTGTACCGCATCGGCCCGCTCACCCTCGCCCCGCGCGACGCCGCGCGCGCCGGAGCCGTCTGAGCCGGACGCCGGACCCCGCGGGCCGCCCCCACCCGGCGGCGGCCCGTACCCCGGACGGCACCCCCGGGCCCGTACCGCCGACCGGCACCACGGCCCCGCATCCGTACCCGTACCGCAGTCCACACTCCCTGCTCCGCTCCACTCCCTTCCTCCCAGGAGACAGCTGTGACCATCGCCCCGCCCGCCCTGAGCGTCTTCGAGACCCTTGAGTCGGAGGTGCGCAGTTACTGCCGAAGCTGGCCCGCCGTGTTCGACCGTGCCCAGGGCAGCCGCCTCTACGACGAGGACGGCCACGCGTACCTGGACTTCTTCTCCGGGGCCGGCGCCCTCAACTACGGGCACAACAACCCGGTCCTGAAACGCGCGCTCATCGACTACATCGAGCGCGACGGCATCACGCACGGCCTCGACATGGGGACCACCGCCAAGCGGGCCTTCCTCGAAACCTTCCAGAACGTGATCCTGCGGCCGCGTGACCTGCCCTACAAGGTCATGTTCCCCGGCCCGACGGGCACCAACGCGGTCGAGGCCGCGCTCAAGCTGGCCCGCAAGGTCAAGGGCCGCGAGTCGATCGTGTCCTTCACCAACGCCTTCCACGGCATGTCCCTCGGCTCCCTCGCCGTCACCGGGAACGCCTTCAAGCGCGCGGGCGCAGGCATCCCGCTCGTGCACGGCACGCCGATGCCCTTCGACAACTACCTCGACGGGCAGACCCCCGACTTCCTCTGGTTCGAGCGGCTGCTCGAAGACCAGGGTTCCGGGCTCAACAAGCCCGCCGCGGTGATCGTCGAGACCGTGCAGGGCGAGGGCGGCATCAACGTCGCGCGGCCCGAGTGGCTGCGCGCGCTCTCGGAGCTGTGCAAGCGGCAGGACATGCTGCTCATCGTCGACGACATCCAGATGGGCTGCGGCCGCACCGGCGCCTTCTTCTCCTTCGAGGAGGCGGGCATCACCCCCGACATCGTCACGCTGTCGAAGTCCATCGGCGGCTACGGGATGCCGATGTCGCTGTGCCTGTTCCGGCCGGAGCTTGACGTGTGGGAGCCGGGCGAGCACAACGGCACCTTCCGCGGCAACAACCCGGCCTTCGTCACCGCGGCCGCCGCCCTGGAGGCCTACTGGGCCGACGGCCAGATGGAGAAGCAGACCCTCGCGCGCGGCGAGCAGGTCGAGGCCGCGTTGCGCGCGATCTGCCTGGAGCACACCCAGCTCGGCGCCTCCTACCGGGGCCGCGGCCTCGTGTGGGGCATGGAGTTCGAGGACGCCGAGCAGGCGACGAAGGTGTGCCGCCGCGCCTTCGAGCACGGGCTGCTCCTGGAGACATCGGGCCCGCGCAGCGAGGTCGTCAAACTGCTGCCCGCGCTCACCACGACCGCCGAGGAACTGGACGAGGGACTGCGCATCCTCGCCCGCTCGGTCCGCGAGACCGCCTGAGTCCGCGCGACCGCCGAGATCCGGTACGGGGCCGGGGCCGCCCGACGCGACGCGGCTCCGCCCCGTACCCGTGGAAACACCACCGCACCACGGAAGAGAGGCACAGGAACACCGTGCTCATTCGCTCGTTCAAGGACATCGAGGGCACCGACCGGCACATCGTCGCCGAGTCGGGCACCTGGGAGAGCAAGCGCATCGTGCTCGCCAAGGAGAAGGTCGGCTTCTCGCTGCACGAAACGATCATGTACGCCGGCACCGAGACGACGATGCACTACGCCAACCACATCGAGGCGGTGCTCTGTGTCGAGGGCGAGGCGGAGCTGACCGACGAGACCACGGGCGAGAAGCACTGGATCACGCCCGGGACGATGTACCTGCTCAACAACCACGACCTGCACACGATGCGGCCCAAGAGCGACTTCCGCTGCATCTGCGTCTTCAACCCGCCCGTCACCGGGCGCGAGGAGCACGACGAGAACGGCGTCTACCCGCTGCTGACCGAGGAGGACTGAACGAGATGACCGTCACCCACGAGAAGACCGGCGAGAACATCACGGACCTCTACCCGACCCGCGGCAGGACCGAGGTGTCCACGCCGCGCCAGGACCCCGTCGTGTGGTCCGCGCCGGGTGCGCAGGGGCCGATCAGCGCCGGTGACCTCACCTCCTTCGAGGAGAACGGCTTCCACGCGATCCCCGAGCTGCTCACGCCGGACGAGGTCGCCGTCTACCGCGCCGAGCTGGACAGGCTCGTCTCCGACCCCGCGATCCGCGCCGACGAGCGCTCCATCGTGGAGCCGCAGTCGCAGGAGATCCGCTCGGTCTTCGAGATCCACAGGATCAGCGAGGTCTTCGCACGCCTCGTGCGCGACGAGCGCCTCCTGGACCGCGCCCGGCAGATCCTCGGCTCGGACGTCTACGTCCACCAGTCGCGGATCAACGTCAAGCCGGGCTTCGGCGCCTCGGGCTTCTACTGGCACTCGGACTTCGAGACCTGGCACGCCGAGGACGGCATGCCGAACATGCGCGCCGTCTCGGTCTCGATCGCGCTCACCGAGAACTACGACACCAACGGCGGGCTCATGATCATGCCCGGCTCCCACAAGACCTTCCTGGGCTGTGCGGGCGAGACGCCGAAGGACAACTACAAGAAGTCGCTCCAGATGCAGGACGCGGGCACGCCGTCGGACGAGGCGCTCACCGAGATGGCCGGGAAGTGGGGCATCAAGCTCTTCACCGGCAAGGCGGGTTCGGCGACCTGGTTCGACTGCAACGCGATGCACGGCTCGGGGGACAACATCACGCCGTTCCCGCGCAGCAACGTGTTCCTCGTCTTCAACAGCGTCGAGAACGCCGCGGTCGAGCCCTTCGCCGCGCCGATCAGGCGGCCCGAGTTCATCGGGGCACGGGACTTCACGCCGATCCGCTGAGGACGGGGGACGTTCCGGTACGGGGGCGGGGCCGCGCGCCACGGAGCGCGCGGCCCCGCCTTCGCGCGCCCCGCCTCCCGTCTCGCGCGCCCGGCCCGTCCCGCGCGCCCGGCCCGCCCCGTACGCCCTGCCGCCGCCTCAGCCCAGCGCCGTGAGCAGCGCGTCGACGTCCGCGGCCGTGTTGTAGAGGTGGAAGGCCGCGCGCAGATTGCCCGCGCGGTCCGAGACCTCGATGCCCGCGCGCGCGAGGTCCGCCTGCCGCTCACCGAGCCCCGGCACGGAGACGATGGCCGAACCGGGAGCGGGCAGCGGCTCGTGGCCGAGCGTGCGCAGCCCCGCGACGAAGCGCGCGGCGAGCGCGAGATCGTGGGCGTGGACGCGCGCGACGCCGAGCCGTTCGACGATCCCCATCGCCTCGGCCGCGCCCTCGTAGGAGAAGAGGGGCTGCGCGGTGTCGAAGCGGCGGGCGTCGGGGGCCGGTTCGCGGACCGGTCCGTACGTGCTCGCCCACGGGTCCGCGGCGCTCAGCCAGCCGCCGAGCAGCGGCCGCAGCCCGCCGAGGTCCTCGGGCACGACGAGGAAGCCCACCCCGTGGGCGGTCCCGAGCCACTTGTAGCCGACGCTCGCCGTGAAGTCGTCCTCCGCCGCGTCGAGCGGGAGCCAGCCCGCCGCCTGCGAGACGTCGACGAAGGTACGGGCGCCGTGGGCACGCGCGGCCGCGCGGATCGCGGGCAGGTCGGCGAGCCTGCCGTCGGCTGACTGCACCGAGGAGACCGCGACGAGCGCCGTACCCGGGCGCACCTCGTCGGCGACGCGGTCGAGCGGGACGGTGCGGACCCTGAGCCGGGGACGGACGTGGAAAGGGTTCACGACGGAGGCGAAATCGCCCTCGGCGGTGAGGACTTCGGCACCCTCGGGGAGGGCGGCCGCGACGAGGGCGGCGCAGGTCGCGACGGACGTGCCCGCGGCGACACGGCTCACGGGCACGCCCGCGAGGCGGGCGAAGGCGGCGCGCGCGGCGGTCACCGCGGGCATGGCGTCGGCCTCGCCCCCGTACTCGCGGCGCTCGACGGCGGCCCGGATCGCCTCGGCGGCGGAGCGGGCGAGCAGCCCGCTGCTCGCGGTGTTCAGGTGGATGCGGCGGGGTCGGTACTCCTCGGGTGCGAGATTCTCCATGCGGTCATGGTGGTGGGGCGACGGGCCCGCGTCCACGGTGCGAAGGGGTGCGGAGGCACGGAGGGGGGCGCGGCGGCGGTACGTGGCCGGGGGCCCACGCGGCTGGGGCCCCGGGGGCGTCAGGCGCCCTCGGCCTCGCCCCGCGGCGGGACCGCGCACCCGTCGGGGCCGCACACGCCGGCCTCGTCGGCACCGGCCACCGCGGCGACGGGGGTCAGCCGGGGCCGCGCGTCCCACGCCTGCTGGAGGGCCTGCGCGAAGACCTCGACGGGCTGGGCGCCCGAGACGCCGTAGCGGCGGTCGAGGACGAAGAAGGGCACGCCGTTGGCGCCCAGTTCGGCGGCCTCGCGCTCGTCGGCGCGCACGTCGGCCGCGTACTTCTCCTGGTCGGCGAGCACGGCGCGCGTCTCGGCCTCGTCGAGCCCGGCGGCGACGGCGATCGCGACGAGGCGTTCGGTGTCGCCGAAGAGGCTCCGCTCCTCGGCGAAATTGCCCCGGTAGAGGCCGTCGATCAGCGCGTCCTGGCGGCCCTTGTCCTTGGCCAGGTGGAGCAGGCGGTGCATGTCGAAGGTGTTGCCGCTGTCGCGGCCCTCGTCCAGGTAGGCGAGCCCCTCGCCGTTCGCGTTCTCCTTGAGCCGCGCCTCGCCCTGCCTGGCCTGCTCCTCGCTCATGCCGTACTTCTTGGCCAGCATGGACAGGACCTGCACCGTCTCGCCCTTCGGGAAGGAGGGGTCCAGCTCGAAGGAGCGGTGCACGACCTCGACCTGCTCGCGGTGCGCGAAACCGTCGAGCGCCCGCTCGAAGCGAGCCTTTCCGACATAGCACCAGGGACAGGCGATGTCCGTCCAGATCTCCACGCGCAGGGGGGAGGGGGTCGGGGCCGCCAGAGGTGTCGCCATCGGCTCTCTGCTCTCTTCGTGTCATGCGTACGGGTAAGAGAACGGGCCGCCCCGAGGCGCGGGTGACCCCTTCGCACGCACGAACGCCGCAGGCCCCTCGTTCATTCCCCACCGCGGCCTCAGGGCACTTCCCGCAGGTAGAGCGCGCCGCACGTCTTGCAGAAGGGGCGCCCGGCGGGGGTGCCCCAGGCGTCGGCGGACTGGGTGGCCGCCGCCGGGTCGAGCAGGAGGCCGCACAGCGTGCGCGGCTCCTCGGCACCGCGCACCATGTGCCACTTGCGCACGGGGGCCTCGGGGTCGCCGGGCGTGTCGCCCTCGGCGTACTCGGCGCGCATGTGGTGCTCCATCGCTGCTCCTGTCCGGTGGGGCGTGCTCCCGGAGGGTGATCCCGGAGGTGTGATCCCATGTCAGCACAGGCGCGCCGAGCCCGCGCGCCGGAAGCGGGCGAGGCGGCGTCAGGGCACTGGCACAATTGCCGACATGAGCCGACAGGGGTGGTCCGACGCGTACGGCTCCGGGAGTACCGGGCGCAGGCTTCCGGTGCGCTGTGTGAAGTGCGCGGACACCCACGTCATCCTCACCAAGACCGGGACGCCGGGCGGCGGCGGGACGCTGCGCTGGCGGTACACGTGCCTGGACTGCCGCGTGGCGTGGTGGGTGGACGAGCACGGCGGGGCGCTCGACGACTACGCGTGAGGGGGGCGGGCCCCGGGGGGCACGGGCTTCGCGCGGCTCCCTGCCGCCCGGTTTCACGCCCCGGGTTCACGCCCCCGGTTCACGCGCTCCGCCGTGTTTCACGCGCTCCGCCGTGTTTCAACGCGCTCAGCCGTGTGAACTGCGCCCGGTAGGCGCTCGGGGTGAGGCCGACGCGCTGGAGCAGGTGCTTGCGGAGCGAGTCGGCGCTGCCGAGCCCGCACGCCTCGGCGATCCGGTCCATCGAAAGCTCCGTCGTCTCCAGGAGTTCCTTCGCGCGCTCGACACGCTGGATCAGGAGCCACTGGAGCGGGCTCACGCCCGTCTCCGCCTGGAAGCGCCGGGTGAGGGTGCGCACGCTGACACCCGCGTGCCGGGCGAGGTCCGCGAGGCCGAGCGGCTGGTCGAGGCGGGCGAGCGCCCAGCCCCGCGTGTCGGCGCAGCGCCTGCCGCGCTCGGGCGGCAGCGGGGTCCTGACGAACTGCGCCTGCCCGCCGGGGCGCACGGGGGCGACGAGGGTGCGGCGCGCGACGTCGTTGGCGACGGCCGCCCCGTAGTCCGTCCGCACCATGTGCAGGCACAGGTCGATGCCCGCCGCGTAGCCGGACGAGGTCATGACGCGGCCCTCGTCGACGAAGAGGACGTCCCCTGCGAGGTCGACGGCGGGATAGCGGGCGCGCAGTTCGTGGGCGAGGTCCGCGTACGTCGTGGCGCGCCGCCCGTCCAGGAGACCGGCCTCGGCGAGGACGAAGGCCCCCGAGCAGATCGAGGCGACGCGCCGCCCCGCCGCCGCGGCGTCGCGCACGGCGGCGACGGCCTCGGGCTCGGGCGCGAAGCGGTGCCCTGTCCCCGCGACGACGACGGTGTCGGCGGTACGGACGGCGTCGAGGCCGTGCCGCACGGTGAGGTCGAGCCCGCCGGTCGTGGGGACGGGACCGGGCCGCACCGCGCACACGGTGACTTCGTAGCCCGGGCGTCCGCCCACGTCGACGCGGCCGAAGACGAGTTCGGGGAGAGCGATGTTGAAGAGCGAGACGGGGGAGGGCGCGATGACGGCGACGCGGTGCGGGGCGCGGTAGGGCGGGGGCGGGGGAACGGGCGTCGGGGCGGTCCGCCGCGGGGGCGCGGGCGTGGACAGGGACATGGCCAGAACCTCCGGATGCATGGCGTTCGGGCCACTACTGTAGCGGCGCCGGGGCCCGCAGTCTGGCCGTATGACAGCACCCACGGGGAAGCAACTCCCTTCGTCCGCAAGCCGATCGCCCTCCTCACCCGGGCGCGCCACGCGTCCGGCCGTCGCCCTCGCCGCCGCGCTGCTCGGCTTCTCGCTCACGAGCTTCGACGCCTCCGCCGTGACGGTCTCGCTCACCTCGCTCGGCGAGGACCTGGGCGGCGGGATCGCGGGGGCGCAGTGGGTCGTGGACGCGTACACGCTCGCCTTCGCCGGGCTCATGCTCTCCTCGGGGCTGCTCGCCGACCGCTTCGGCGCGGCGCGTACGTACGGCGCCGGGCTCGCGGCCTTCGTCGTGACCTCGGCGCTGTGCGGGTGCGCACCCTCGCTCGGCTGGCTGCTCGCCGGGCGGGTCGCGCAGGGCGCGGCGGCCGCCGTGGTCCTGCCCTCCTCGCTCGCGCTGGTGCGCCGCGCCTACGGCCGCCCCGAGGCGCGGGTGCGGGCGCTCGCGGTGTGGGCGACGGGCGGTTCGGTCGCCGTGGCGCTCGCTCCCGTGCTCGGCGGGGCGCTGACGACGGCGTGGGGCTGGCGCGGGATCTTCTTCGCGACCCTCCCGCTCGGTCTCGTGGCGCTCGTGCTCCTCGTGCGCGCGGGGCGACCGCCCGAGCCCGTCGTGCGGGGGCGTCGCGTGGACCTCGCGGGTCAGCTCACCGCCGTGCTCGCGGCGACGGCGCTGGCGGTCGCCGTGATCGAGCACGGCCCGGTGCGCTGGACCGCCGCGGGGTTCGCCGTGCTCGGCGCGCTCGGTTTCGTACGGGCCGAGCGGCGCGCCGCCGAACCCGCCGTGCCGCCGGCGCTGCTGCGCGGGCGCACGGCCGCGACGGCGTTGCTCGCGGGGAGCGCGGCGAGCACGGGGTTCTTCGGACTCGTCTTCCTCTACAGCCTGTTCTTCCAGCAGGCGCAGGGGAACTCGGCGCTGGAGACGGGGCTGCTCTTCCTGCCGATGACCTCGCTCATCGCGGCGACGAACGTCGTCTCGGGGCGGCTCACGGCGCGGTACGGGGCGCGGCGGCCGATGCTCGCTGGGCAGCTGCTCGCGACGGCCGGGGCGCTGTTCCTGCTGCTCGCGACGGGTCCGGGGACGTCCTCCGTGGCGCTCGCCTTCGCGCTCGTACCGCTCGCGCTCGGCTGCGCGCTGACCGTGCCCGCGCTCACGACGCTCATGATGGAGGCGGTCCCCGCCGCGCAGGCGGGGGTCGCCGCCGGAGTGCTCAACGCGGCGCGGCAGAACACGGCGGGGCTCGCGACGGCGGTGTTCGGCTCGCTCGTGGCGGGTGGTTTCGCCGGCGGGACGCGGGCGAGCCTGGCGATCACCGCCGTGGTCTTCGCGGGCGCCGCGGTGGCGACGTACGCGCTGCCGAGGGCGGATGCGCGCGAAACCGCGCCCGCAGCCGCCGAGCGTTCATAGGATCATCCGCATGGCAAAGCGCAAAGTACGCCGACAGGCCCGTTCACTCCTGGGGGGCGACCCGGTGGCTCTCGTGTGGTGCGAGCTGCCTGGCCCGATACCGAAGCCGCCCGCCGAGGTGCGGAGCGCGGCCGGCAAGGTGCGGCTCAAGGGGCGGCACCACTGGCTCCTGTACGTGCTCGGGACCGTGTTCTTCGTGGTCGTCGTGCCGTTCATGCTCCTCGACGCGCTCGACCGGCGCCCGGGACGGCGCCAGGCGGGCAGGTCCGCGGCGAACGGGTCCTCCACCGGGGAGGACACGCCGCCGCAGCGGCCGCCGTTCTTCGACGGGGACTGGGAGCGCACGGCCGGTCAGCTCCTGCTGCGCTGGTACGGGTACTCGCCCAGCCCCCGGCGGATCGTCCTGCTGACGCGTGACGGCGTGCACCTCGCCGCCTCGCCGGGGCGCAGGCTCCTGCCGACCAGGGCCGCCGACTTCACGGTGCACAGCCGCTTCGCCGCGCACGAGGCGCGGATCGAGGCCGAGGCGGGCCAGCCGCGCGGCTTCGCGCGCTTCCGGCTGCGGTTCGCGGACGGTTCGTGGCTGGAACTGGGGCAGCTCGCGGGGCCGGAGGACGCGGACCACTTCCTGGCGACCGTGGCGGAGTGAGGCGGGGCGGGGCGAAGCGGTCGGGGCGGGGGCCGGACGGGGCCGGACGGCTTGAGGCCCGCGGACTCACGCGGCCGCCCGGCCCCCGCCCCGCCGTCCCACACGGACTCACGCAGCCGCCCGGCCCCCCGCCCCGCCGTCCCACACGGCCGCCCGGCCCGCCCCGTCCCACGTCACCGCGCCGCCGCCATCGCGAGCAGGAACCACGCCGAGTGGGGAATCCACTGCTCGGTCCAGCGCCAGCCGTTGCCCGTGGCACGGTGCTCCTCGGGCATGAAGGCGATGTCGCGCTCGTCGTCCCAGCCGCCCGTGACGCCGTTGAGGATGCCGCCGGGGACGTTGGGGTAGTCAGGGCGGTACTCGACGTTGTTGCGCCCCACGCCCTTGATCATGCAGGAGTCGAAGGGGTTGAGGCCGAGCACCCAGTGCAGCTGGTCCTCGGCGAGCCTCAGCAGCCGCGTACGCAGTTCCGGCGGGCAGGCGTCGAGTGCCGCGCCCTTCTCGGCGGCGTACGCGACGGAGCAGATATTGGCGTTCTCGCCCTGCCACCAGTACCCGGTCTCGTTCTCGTGCGGGTAGAAGAAGCTCGTGCGCGCGGGCCCGTCCGTGGGCTTGACGTACTGACGGACGCAACCGAAGGGGTTGGGCACCTCGTCGCTGAGCGCGGCGGCGTCCCCGAGCAGGGCGAGCGCGGTGGCGCGGGCGCGCCCGGCGAGCGGGGAGCCCGGGTGGATCTCGGCGAAGCGGAGCAGGGCGAGGGCGGGGAGCCCCGATTCGGCGGCGTGGAAGTAGGGGCGGCCTTCGACGTCCCCGACGAGGAAGCCGAAGCCGCGCCCGTCGTCGGGGCTGCGGCGGTCCATGAGCGAGGCGGCGCGTCGTTCGGCGGCCTCCGCGAGGACCGGGTCGCCGGGGGTGACGGCGAGGAGTTCGCTCGCCGCGAGGAGCGCGCAGTAGTCGTCGATGACGGACTCCTCGCCGTCGTACAGGTACTCCTTGTTGTGCGCTTCGAGGTGGTCGAAGCCGCGCCTGGCGGCCTCCAGGTAGGTCGCGGAGGGGAAGTCGCCGTGGTCGTCGAGCGCGCTCGCGCGGGCGAGCGCGGCGATCGCGAGGCCGCCGCCCTGGCGGTAGGCGGCCTGCCAGCGGGTGGTGCGCACGGAGTCGGCGAGGGGGGCGTTGATGACGCGTTCGTCGAGGTCCTTGGTGAGGGCGTCGAAGATCGCGGTGTAGAAGTAGCCCTCGGGGTCCTGGAAGCGCACGAGGAAGTCGGCGCCGAAGAGCGCCTCGTCGCGCAGGCGTTCGCCGAGCACGGGCACGAGCGCGGGCCTGTGCACGGCGAGCGCTTCCCGTGCCTCCATGAACGCCCAGGCGCACAGCGGGAGTTGCTGCGGGTTCATCATGCGCGTGTAGTTGAGGTGGCTGAGGAACTTGCTGTAGTCGCCCGAGGCGTCGAGCCAGCCGCCGCGCGCGTCGACCGTGCGGCCCGATGTGTCCTCGTAGAAGCGTGCCGCGCGGTCCTTGCGGTCGATGGCGCCGCTGGAGCGCACCGAGCGGAAGTAGTACAGGACGTCGGAGAGCGTGGCCTGCTGGAGGACGCGCTCCCCGATCGTGAAGGGCTGCGAGCACACCCCCGCCCACTCGACGTGGTGCGTGCCCTCGGTGGTGTGGGCCGTGAAGTCGACGACGCGGAAGGTGCCGGTGGACCAGTGGTCGACGGCGCTCTCCTCGCTCGCCGCCAGCACGGTGGTGCCGTGCGGGCCGTGCAGGAGCGCGGTGTCGGCGCCGGGTACGGGGGGCTCGCCGGGCGGGAGAAGCAGGACGGCCTTCTTGCTGCCTGCGGTCTGGTAGCCGACGTGGTTGGTGAGGATCGTCGTCGCCATGCGGGACGTGCCACTCCTTCGGTACGCGGGGGGGGGACTTCGACGCCCGGACACGAAGAGGACCACTGAAACCATTTGGTCTATCGACGTGGCGCGAACATGGCCAGAGAACGCCATCCCACCCCGTCCTGTCCATCCCTGATACGGCGCCAATTTCCTCGTACCGCACCGTGAACACCCCAACAGCCAGGACGAATACGGGCAAGCACACCCAACCGACTCGGCCTGTCCCCGTAGCGCCCGCACCTCTTCGCGCCCTGATCCAGTCAGAACCGTTGTCTTGTTCTGGTCTCAGTGGTACGTTCCCGGCGTTCTTCAGGTACTTGCGCAGTTCCGAGCGAGAGAGGTGCGCATTGGCCGTCACCAAAGCGCTGCCCGGCATCAGGGCCTCCGGCAGCACCCACGGCTCCCCCGAGGCCCCGCCCGCCGCGAAGCCCTCGCGCGCTGCCCGGCTGCGGGACTTCTTCGGCAGGGCGCGCCGCGACTCGCCCCTGCTGCTCATGGTCGCCCCGGCCGTCCTGCTGCTCGCGGCCTTCACGTATCTGCCGCTCCTCGGCAGCGCCGTGGCCTTCATGGACTACTCGCCGGGGCTGCCGTCGACCTGGGTCGGTTTCGCCAACTTCCAGGCGCTGTTCCAGGACGACGCCTTCTGGCAGGCGGTCTCCAACACCTTCCAGATCACGTTCTTCCAGCTGCTGTTCTACTTCCCCGTGCCGATCCTGCTCGCGGTGCTCTTCAACGCGGTCGCGATGCCGATGGCGCGGAAGTTCACGCAGTCGGTCATCTACCTGCCGCACTTCCTGTCGTGGGTCATCATCGTGGCCCTGTTCCAGCAGGTCCTTGGCGGTGGCGGGGTCATCAACCGCTTCCTGTCCGAGCACGGGCACCACGGTGTCAACGTCATGGCCGACCCGGGCACGTTCAAGCTCCTGCTGACCGCGCAGTCGGTGTGGAAGGACGCGGGCTGGGGGACGATCATCTTCCTCGCGGCGATCGCGGCCATCGACACGCAGCTCTACGAGTCGGCGACGATGGACGGCGCGGGCGCCTGGGGCCGCTTCTGGCACGTCACGCTGCCCGGGATGCGCCCGATCATCGTGCTGATGCTCATCCTGCGCCTCGGCGACGCGCTCACCGTCGGTTTCGAGCAGGTGCTGCTCCAGCGGGACGCGGTGGGCCCGGAGGCCGCCGAAGTCCTCGATACGTACGTGTACTTCAACGGGGTCGTCGACGGGAACTGGGGCCTCGCCACCGCCGCGGGGCTGCTCAAGGGCGTGGTGAGCCTGCTCCTCGTGCTCGGCGCCAACTCCCTCGCGCACCGCCTCGGCGAGGAAGGGGTCTACCAGCGATGAGTTCCACCCGACCGGTGTGGGCCGGCAAACCGAAGCCGATCGCGGTCGCGCTCAAGGGCCTCGCCCTCGTCATGATCTGCGCCGTCGTGCTCTTCCCCTTCCTCACCGTCATCTCCACGAGCCTCGCGACGCAGGCGCAGATCGACGCGAACGGCGGCTACGTGATCTGGCCGACGCACGTGAGCCTGGAGGCGTACCGGCACCTCTTCGACGGCACCCAGGTGGGCCGCTCGGTGGTGATCAGCTTCGGCGTCACCGTCGTCGGCACCTTCGTGAGCCTGCTGTGCACGGTGCTGTGCGCCTACGGCCTGAGCAAGCGCGGCAGCCTCTTCCAGCGCGGGCTGCTCGGTTACGTCCTGCTCACGCTGCTCTTCGCGCCCGGCATCATCCCCGTCTACCTCATGGTCAAGAACCTGCACCTGCTCGACAGTTACTGGGCGCTGATCCTGCCCACCGCGGTGAGCGCCTTCAACGTCGTCATCGTGCGCGGCTTCATCCAGGGCATTCCGCAGGAACTCTTCGACGCGGCCCGTATGGACGGGGCCGGGGAGTGGCGGATCTTCTTCTCGCTCGTCCTGCCGCTCTCGCGGGCCGTCATCGCGGTCGTCGGCCTCTTCATCGCGGTCGGCTACTGGAACAACTACTTCAGCCCGCTGCTCTACCTCAACGACACCCAGAAGTGGCCGCTCCAGCTCGTCATGCGCTCCTTCATCTTCGGCGGCGGGCTCTCCTCGACCTCCCAGCAGCTGCCCGGCACCGAGGAACCCGCGGCCCAGTCCGTGCAGATGGCGCTCGTCGTCATCGCCACCCTTCCCATCCTGTGCGTGTACCCCTTCCTCCAGAAGCACATGTCCAAGGGGATGCTCACCGGGGCCATCAAGGGCTGAGCACCGGCCCCGCGCTGTCCACGCGCCCGCGCGCTCCCCGCGCCCCCGGCGCCCTCCGCGCAGCCCGCCGTGCCGATCGCCAGCCCACTGCCACGAAAGCACACACCGTCATGACGACTTCGCTCCCCAGCCGCCGCACCCTCTTCAAGGGCGCCGCCCTCGCCGCCGTCAGCGGCACCGCCCTCTCCTCGCTCACCGCCTGTTCCTCCGGCTCCGGGGGCGGCGTCGCCGGGCCCGCGCCGCGCAAGGCGGTGCCCCTGCCCACGTACGTCGAACCGGTCAAGCCCGCGCCCGACCTGCCCGGCAACGCGCAGGGCGTCATGGACGTCTACAACTCCTTCCCGCTCGACGGGCCCGCCTCCGTCAAGGGCCCCGCGGGCGACGGGCAGGACTTCGACGTCCTGCTCATGACGTACGGGCAGCCGACGCCGCCGCTGAACAAGAGCGCGTACTGGCAGCTGCTCAACAAGGAGATGAACGTCCACATCAAGCCGACGATCGTCCCCGCGTCCGACTTCGAGCAGAAGTTCCCCGCGCTCGTCGCGGGCGGCGACCTGCCCGACGTCGTCTCGGTGCCGATGTACGTCAACGTCTCGCGGCTGCCGCAGCTCGCGCAGGCGCAGTTCACCGACCTGAGCGACTACCTCTCGGGCGACGCGGTGAAGAAGTACCCGAACCTCGCCGGCATCCAGGAAGCGGCCTGGGCCAACGGCTACCTCAACGGGCGCATCTACGGCGTGCCCAAGTCGGACCCGGTCTTCGGCTCGATGATCTACACGAAGACCGACGTCATCGAGAAGGCCGGCGGCGACCCGAACCCGAAGAACCTCGCCGAGTTCACCGCGCTCGCCAAGCAGGTCACCGACGCCAAGCGCGGCGTCTACGCCTTCGGGGGCGGCGGCACGGTGATGCTGCGCGACACGATGCTCATGGCCTTCGGCGTGCCCAACAAGTGGACGCGCGAGAAGGACGGGAGCTTCGTGTCGATGTACGAGCACCCCGCCTTCATCGACGCCGTCGACGCGATGGCGAAGCTGTGGAAGGCCGGTTACTACCACCCCGACAGCCCGACGATGAACAAGACGCAGCACGACGCGCTGTTCCGCTCGGGCAAGCTCGTCCTCCTGGAGGAGGGCAACCGCTCGGTCGGTCTCGTCGCGGACGACAGCAAGGTCGTCTTCGGGATGATGACGCCGTTCGCGCAGGACGGCGGCACCCCGCTGTACTGGGAGAACAGCGGCGCGTACGCCATCACGATGCTCAAGAAGACCGGCAGCAGGAAGAAGGTCGACCAGTTCCTGCGGGTCCTCGACTACCTCGCCGCGCCCTTCGGCACGAAGGAGTCCTTCGTCGTCAACTACGGCGAGAAGGGCACCGACTACGAGATGCGCAAGGGCATCCCCGTCCTCACCGAGCGCGGCCAGCGCGAACAGGACCTCGGGATCGCGTACATCGTCGGCGGCCCGCAGACCCTGTGCTACCCGCAGGGCGCGCCCGGTGTCGACCGCATGAACCACGCCTGGCAGTCGAAGGTCGTGCCGATGCTCCTCAAGGACCCGGCCGCGCACCTGTACTCGAACACGAAGAACACCAAGGGCGCCTCGCTCGACCAGCACATGCAGGACGCCATCAAGGCCGTCGCGTACGGGCGCAAGCCGGCGAGCAGCCTCAAGAGCGCGGTCGCCGCGTACAAGCGCGGCGGCGGCGACGCGATGGCGCGCGAGTACGCGAAGGCCGCGGAGGCCACCGCCTGAGACCGCCCCGCACCCCCCACACGGAAGGTTCCGCATGAGACTGCGAGGCACCGCCTCGGCCCTGGTCGTGGTGGAGGGCACCGACCTCCACCACGACCTGATCGGCGCCGCGCTGGCGCTCCAGGAGATCGTCACGGAGGCCGGGCTGCCCACCGCCCGCGCGATGGGCCTGGACCGCTTCACCGACCCGCTGCCCGCGACCGCCGACGCGGACGTGTACGTGCTCTACCGCTCGTCCACCGTCTTCGACCCCGCGCAGCAGGAGGCACTCTCCGCGCTCGTCGCCGCGGGCAAGGGCCTCGTCGTGCTGCACGCGAGCAACCTCTTCGGGTACGGGCCGGGCGGCATCGCCGCCGACGCGGCCGCGCACCGCCTCATCGGCTCGCGCTACCTCTCGCACGGGAGCCACGGCTCCGAGGGCCGCTTCCGCGTCCGCGTCACCGCCGCGCACCAAGTGACGCGCCACCTCGACGACTTCGCGATCGACGACGAGTACTACCTGCTGGAGTACGCCGACGGTCTCGACGTCCTCGCGGTGCGCGACACGCCCGAGGGCGGCACCGAACCCGTGCTCTACGTGCGCGAGCACGGCGCGGGACGCGTCTGCTACTGCGCGCTCGGGCACGACCCGCGTGCCTGGGGCAACCCCGGCTTCCGCCAGCTCGTGCGGCAGGCCGCGCTGTGGGCGGCGGGGGTCGGCGAGGACGCGTACGAGAACCTCGCGACGCGCTGGCCGCTCGGCAACGGGCGCCACATCGGCCCCGTTCCGCCCACGGGGGACACGCCGCAGACCCCGCAGACCACGGACACGCCGCACCCGACCCGTACAGGAACCGCATGAGCACTTCCGCCCTTCACCAGCCGCCCCCCGCCGCCGTGCAGTTGTGGTCGCTCCACGAGGAGGCCCGCACCGATCTGCTCGGCGTGCTCGAACGCGTCGCCGCGCTCGGCTACCGCGCCGTCGAGACGATCAGCCTCTACGGGCACTCCCCCGCGACCGTCCGCGCGCGCCTCGACGCGCTCGGGCTGCGGCTGTGCAGCGCGCACGCCCCCTTCCCCGCCGGGCCCGAGGCCGCGCGCATCCTCGACACGTACGAGGAAGTGGGCGCCGACACGCTCGTGTGGAGCCTGGAGCCCGAGGAGTTCACGAGCGAGAGCGCCCTGCGCGCCGGTCTCGCCCGCGTCAACGAAGGCGCGGCGAACGCCCGTGCGCGCGGGATGCGGATCGGCTACCACAACCACTTCGCCGAGTTCCGCAACGGCTACGGAGGCCGCCGCGCCTACGAAGTGCTGCTGGACGCGCTCGACCCGGACGTCGTGTGCGAACTCGACGTCTACTGGGCGCACACGGGCGGCGCCGACCCCGCGGCCGTCGCCGCCTCGCTCGGCACGCGCCTGGAGTCCCTGCACCTCAAGGACGGCCCGGCGCGCGGCATGGACGACCGCATGGTGCCCTTCGGCGAAGGCGTCGTGGACGTGGACGCCGCCGCGCGCGCCAACCCGTCGGTGCGCTGGCTCATCGTCGAGATGGACCGCTCCGACCACCCCATGTACCCGCTGCTCGGCGGGGCCCTCGACCACCTCGTGTCGCGCGGCCTCGCCCGGAAGGAGTCCTGACATGCGTGTCCTCTTCGTCGGCGGCACCGGCGTCATCTCCTCCGCCGCCGCCCGCGCCGTCCTCGCCCGCGGCGACGAACTGACCGTCCTGACCCGGGGCACCTCGCGCCGCCCCGTCCCCGCGGGCGCCCGCGCGCTGCGCGCCGACTTCGGCGACGAGGACGCGGTACGGGCCGCGCTCGGCACCGCCCGCTTCGACGTCGTCGTCGACTTCATCGGGTACGACACCGCGCACGTGGACCGCGCGGTGCGCCTCTTCCGCGCGCGCACCGACTCCTACGTGTACGTCTCGACCGGCTCCGTCTACGCGCGCCCCGCGCCGCGCCAGCCCGTCGACGAGTCCTCGGCACGCCGCGCGGGGAGCTTCGACTACCCCCGCCTCAAGCTGGAGTGCGAACTCGCCGTCGAGGCCGCCTACCGGGACGGGTTCCCCGCCACGATCGTGCGCGCCGCGCACGTCTACGACGAGACGGTCGTGCCCCTGCTCGCCGGGTGGACCGCGATCGACCGCTGGCGGCGCGGGCTGCCCGTCGTCGTGCACGGCGACGGCACCTCGCTGTGGAACCTGCTGCACGCCAGGGACTTCGCCCGCGCGCTCGCCGGGCTGCTCGGCGACGACCGGCTCCTGGGCGAGTCCGTGCACATCACCTCCGACACGCCGCTGAGCTGGGACGCCATCCACACCACGCTCGCCCGCGCGGCCGGGGCCGAACCACTCCTCGTGCACCGCTCCAGCGAGGACATCGGCCGCGAGATCGACTGGATGGGACCCGTACTGACCGAGGACTTCCGTCATTCGCTCGTCTACGACAACTCCAAGCTGCACCGGCTCCTGCCCGGGCTCCCCCCGGAGACGAGCTTCCGGCGCGGGGCCGCGGAGATCCTGGCGTGGTACGACGCGGACCCGGCCCGCCGCAAGGTCTCCGCGGACCTGGACGCGGCCTTCGACCGGCTCGCCGCGCGGCCCGGCTGAGCCCGGCGGACAGCCCGGTACGCGGGCGGACGCCCCCGTACCGGATGGGACCATGACACACAACGGTGCGCACGACGCGCGGAGTTGGGAAGGACCGGCAAGCGGTGAAGACGACCCCAGGGGACGCGGCACCCCTCGATGCCCCGAGCCACGAACCGCTGTGGGTGCGCGCGGCCGACGCCGTCGAGCGGCGCGTGCGCGAAGGCACGCTCCCGGCGGGGAGCAGACTGCCGTCGGAGCGGGAGCTGTGCGCGCAGCTCGGGATCAGCCGCGTGACCCTGCGCAAGGCGCTGCACCACCTCGTCGAACGCGGCGTGCTGCGCTCCTCGCACGGCAGGGGCTGGTACGTCGCGGGCGGCGAGGAGCGGGAGAGCCGCGAGGACCGCGAGTGGCCCAACTCCCTCGAATCCTTCACCGAGACGGCGCGCCGCAAGGGGCTCACGCCCAGCTCGCGGGTGCTGCGCGCCGAGGTGCGCGCGGCGACGCTCGACGAGGCGGAGGAGTTCGGCGTCGCCGCGGGCACGGAGCTGTTCCTGCTCGACCGGGTGCGGCTGCTCGACGGCCTCGCGATCGGCGTCGACCAGGCCCTCACGGTGCTCCACCTCGCGCCCGCGCTCACCGCGACCGACTTCGCGGACTCCTCGCTCGTGGAGGTGCTGAGCGCGGCGGGCAGCGAGCCCGTGCACGCCGAGTCGATGATCGAGGCGCGCGGCTGCCCCGCCGGCCTCGCCCCGTACCTCGATCTCGGCGAAGGGGCGCCCGTGCTCGTCATGGACCAGGCGATGACCGACGCGGGCGGGCGGCCCGTGCTGCGCTCCACACTCACCTACCGGGGCGACAGGTACCGGCTGCGCACGGTCTTCGTGCGCGGGCAGGGCTGAGTCCCCCGGGCTCCTCGCGGTACGGGCCGCCGCCGCCCCGTGCCGCCGCCCGCCCATGTACCCCCGCCCATGTACCCCCGCCCCCGTACCTCCCGCACCCCATTTCCACCGATCACCGCACCAGCCACGCCCCCTGCCCCCGTGCCGCGCGTCGTCGCGCGGCGGGGTCGGGGCGCCCGTGGAAAGGAACCACCGTGTCCGTGCCCGAGGGAACGATTCCCTACCGTCAGGCGCGCGCCGCGCAACCGGCCGCCCTGGAACGCGTCGCGCGGCGGCTCGCCGCGCAGCTGGGGACCCCCGGCGCCTTCCCCGCCGCGTGCCGCCCGGTGTTCGCCGGGATCGGCGCGAGCCACGCGGCGCTCGCGCTGCCCGTCACGCTGCTGGGCGAGGCGGGCTACCCCGCCCGGCGTGTGCTCGCGGGGGACCTGACCCCGGGTCCCGTGTTCGACGGCGCCGACCTCGTGCTCGGCGTCTCGCAGTCCGGGCGCAGTCCCGAGACGCTCGCGGCGCTGGAGGCGGCGGGCCGCGAGCGCGCGGGCGCGCTCGTCAACGCGGTGCCGAGCCCGCTCGCCGCCGCCGCCTCGTGGAGCGTGGACCTCGGGGACGAGCCCGACAGCTACGCGTCCACGGTCGGCTACACGGGCACGCTCGTCGGCCTCACGATGCTCGCGCGGCACCTGGAGGGCTGGGACAGCGCGCGGGCGCTCGCCGAGTGGGCGGGCACACGGGAGCTGCTTGAGGAGTTCGAGGAGGTGCTCGCCCCGGTCGTCGCCGAGGTGACCGCGCACGGGGCCGGGGTCGTCGCGGCGGATTTCGTCGGCTCGGGCGCCTCGCTCGGTACGGCCGAGGCGGGGGCGCTGCTCCTGCGCGAGGTCGCGCGGGTGCCGTCGACGGCGCTCGCGACGCGTACGTATCTGCACGGCGCGATGGAGTCGGCGGGCCGCACGCTGCACGTCGTCATCGGCGACGGGCGCGAGGTCGCGCTGGCGCGCTCGCTCGCCCGTGCCGGGCACCTGACGCTCGCCGTGACGGCCGCGCCGCTCGCGGCGGAGGGCGCCCTGCACGTCGTACGGCTGCCCGGCCTCGCCTCGCGCGCGGTGCGCACGGTCCTGGAGACGGCGGTCGTGCAGCGGCTCGCCGCCGAGCTCGCGGGGGCGCGCGGCCTCGTGATCGAGGAGTTCGTGTTCGACAACGACGACACGAAGACGGCGGCGACGATATGAGCGCGGAGGTGGTCGCAGGAGTCGATGTCGGCGGGACGAAGACCCGGGTGCGGCTCGTCACCGGGGCGCGGGTGCGCGCGGACGTGACGGTGCGCAGCGAGGGGTGGCAGACGCGCGACCTCAAGGCGGCGGGCGAGTGGCTGGCGGCGCGGCTGCGGGCGGTCGTGGCGGGCGCGGGGGCGGCAGGCACGCTGCCCGTGCGGCTCGCCGTGGGCGCGCACGCGTGCGAGACGCCCGCGATGTGCGCGGAGCTTTCCACGCACCTGCGCGCCCTGCTCGGCATCCCCGTCACGGTCGTCAACGACGCCGAACTCCTCGTGCCCGCCGCTGGGTTCGCCGAAGGGATCGGGCTCGTGGCGGGCACGGGCTCGATCGCGGTGGGGCGGCACGCAAAGACGGGCGCGTACCTGAAGGCGGGCGGCTGGGGGTGGGTGCTCGGGGACGAGGGCTCGGGCTCGGCGCTCGTGCGCGAGGCGGCGCGGGCGTGGCTCGCGGCGCTGGACGAGGGGGCGGCGGGCGCGGCGGGCGACCCGCTGGGCACGGCTCTCCTCGACGCCTTCGCGGTGGGCGACGGTGACGCGCTCGCGGCAGCGATGAGCTGGGACGGCGGCGTCGAGACGTGGGGCGCCCACGCGCCCGCCGTCTTCGCCGCCGCCGAGGCGGGCTCGGCCCTCGCGCGCGACGTCATCGCGCGCGGCGGCGCGGATCTCGCCGCGCTCGTCGCGCGGCTCGCCCGGCGCGGCGCCCACCACGCGCGTGTCGTCGCTGCGGGCGGGGTGATCACGGCGCAGCCCGCGCTGTGGACGGCGTTCACCCGCGCCCTCGGCGACGCGCTGCCGAAGACACGCGCGGTGCTGCTCGACGCGCCGCCTGTCGAGGGGGCGGTGCGGCTCGCGCTCACGACGGCGTGAGCGCCCGTACGCCCCCGGCCCCTCCCTCGCCGACGTCCCGTCCCCCTCGTACCCCCAGGAGCACCCATGCGTTACGCCCACGTCGTCGCCCCGCGCACCAGCGCGCTCGTCACCGTCGCCGACACCCCGCCGCCGCCCGGGCACGTCGCCGTGGCGGCGCGCGTCTCGGGTGTCTGCGCATCCGAGCTTCCCGCGTGGACGGGGTACGCGGGGGACGCGCCGCTGCGGCTCGGGCACGAGTTGTCGGGCGAGGTGGTGGGGGTGGGGCACGGGGTGCACGGCTGGGCGGCGGGTGATCTCGTGACGGGGTTCGCGGACGGGGCCTTCGCGGACGTCGTGCACGTGCCCGCGCGCGGGCTGCTGCCGTTGCCGCAGGGGGTGCCGGTGGACGGGTTCCTCGGGGAGCCGGTGGCGTGCGTGCTCGAAGCGCTCTCGCGGTGCGGGGACGTGGCCGGGCGGCGGGTCGCGGTCGTGGGGCTCGGGTTCATGGGGCTCATCGCGCTCCAGGCGCTCGCCGATCTCGGGCCCGCGCGTCTCGTGGGTGTCGACCCGCTCCCCGCCGCGCGGGCGCTCGGCGACGGGCTCGGGGCGCGCGAGACGTGCGCGCCCGACGAGGCGGAGTCCGCGGCGTACGACCTGGTGGTGGAGTTCACGGGCGCGGCGGCGGGACTGCGCACGGCCGGGCGGCTCACGGCGGCGCACGGGGTGCTGTGCGTGGGCGGCTACCACCACAGCGGGCCCCGCGAGCTGGACGTGGAGCTGTGGTACCGGGGGGTGACCCTCGTCAACGGCTTCACGCCGCAGCGCCACCGCCACGTCGCCGCCCTGCGCGAGGGCCTCGCCCTCGCGGGCGCCCGCCGCCTCACGCTGGAGCCGCTGCTGACACACACGGTGACGCTCGACGCGGTCGACGCGGGCTTCGCCCTGCACGAACAGCGCCCCGACGGCTTCGTGAAGGCGGTCGTACGGGGCTGAGGGGAGCAGCGCGGCGGCCCCTGTGCCCGCAGGTCAACACCGGTCTCCCTCGTACACACGATCGAATGAGAGTCGGCTGAGAATCGGCACGCCGAGGAACCCGCCCCGCACACCCGTTCGTCCCTCTCTGTGATGAACAGGACGATCAGGAACACCTCGGTCTTCGTGCTGCTCCTCGTGCTGGCCCTCCTCGCGCGGGCGACGTGGGTGCAGTTCTACGAAGCCCCCTCGCTCTCCTCCGACGAGGACAACCGCCGCACGGTCATGGCCAGGTACGCCGACCCGCTCGGCGACATCGTCGTGGGCGGCAGCGCCGTGACGGGCTCGCGCGAGACCAGCAGCGGGGACCTGCGCTACGAGCGGACGTACAAGGACGGTCCGCTCTACGCGCCCGTGACGGGCTACACCTCGCAGGCGTACGGGCAGACGATGCTGGAGGGCGTCTACAAGGACCTGCTCGACGGCGCCGACGCGCGTCTCCAGAGCCCGGTGGACGCCCTGACGCGCGGCCGCGCGAAGGCCGGGGACGTCGTCACGACGATCGATCCGGCGGTGCAGAAGGCCGGGTACGAGGCCCTGGGGGACAAGAAGGGTGCCGCGCTCGCGCTCGACCCCGCCACGGGCCGGATACTCGGCATGGTCTCGACGCCCTCGTACGACCCGTCGAAGATCACGGGGAGCGACGACGGCGCGGCGTGGAAGGCGCTCCTCGCCGACCCCGACAAACCGAACGTGAACCGGGCGCTGCGCCAGCCCCTGCCGCCCGGCTCGACGTTCAAGCTCGTCGTCGCCGCGGCGGCCCTGGAGGACGGCCTGTACGGCTCCGTGGACACGCCCACGGACAGCCCGGACCCGTACCACCTGCCCCTGTCCACGAAGGACCTCACCAACGAGTCGGCCTCCGCGCCCTGCGAGAACGCCTCGATACGCGTCGCGCTCCAGTACTCGTGCAACACGGTCTTCGGGAAGATGGCCGTCGACCTCGGGCAGGACAAGGTCCGCGCGATGGCCGAGAAGTTCGGCTTCGACACGGAGGACCAGGACGTGCCCGTGCGCGCCTACCCGAGCGTGTACCCGAAGGACATGGACAAGGCGCAGACGGCGCTCTCGGGGATCGGCCAGTTCGACGTCACCGCGACGCCGCTCCAGATGGCGGAGGTCTCGGCCGCCCTCGCCAACGGCGGCGAACTCGCCGAGCCCTACCTGGTGGACCGCACGACGAACGGCGAAGGGGACGTGCTGAGCACCCACGGGGACGCGAAGACGCGACGCGTCGTGAGCGAGGACACCGCACGGCAGTTGCGCTCGGCGATGGAGACCGTCGTCGCCAAGGGCACAGGCACCAACGCGGCGATACCGGGGGCCACGGTCGGCGCGAAGACCGGCACGGCCCAGCACGGCGAGAACAACAGCGAGACGCCGTACGCCTGGTTCACCTCGTACGCGAAGGGCGCCGACGGCACGCAGGTCGCGGTCGCCGTCATGGTCGAGGACTCCGACGCGGCACGCGCGGAGGTCAGCGGCAACGGCCTCGCGGGGCCGGTCGCGAAGGCGATGATGACGGCGGCACTGGGGAAGGCGGGCGGGGCGGCGTGAGCGGACCCGGGCGCGAGGCGGGGCCCGGGCGCGAGGCGGGGCCCGGGCGCGAGGCGCGCTGAGGTCCCCTCCTGGGCAGGTGCCCGATGCGGTGAGGGGGCCCTCAGGCCGAGCCTCAGGGCCATGACGAGCGAAACCCCCGGCACCCCCGCGACCCCCGCCACCCCCGACGTGCCCGCCTCCGCACTCCGCACGCTCGCGCGCGACCGTGAGGCCCGGCTCCTGCTCCTCGCCGTCACCGTCTCGGGCCTCGGCAGTTCGGCGCTGTTCCTCGTCGCCGGGGTGTGGGTCAAGGACCTGACGGGCTCGGACGCGCTCGCGGCGCTGTGCGGGCTCGCGCTGTGGCTGCCGAGCCTCACAGGTCCCTGGCTCGGGGCGCTCGCCGACCTGCTGCCCCGGCGGGGGCTGCTCGTGGGGCTCCAGGTGGCGACGGCGCTGCTGCTCGTCCCGCTCCTCGCGTGGGCGGACGGGCCCGGCGGCGTGTGGCTCCTGCTCGCCGTGCTCGTGCTGTACGGGGCGAGCGGCGTCATCGAGGACGCGGCACAGTCCGCGCTCGTCGCCACCGCGCTCGACCCGCGCGCGCTCGGCTCCTTCAACGGGCTGCGGATGACGGCCAACGAGGGCATGAAGCTGCTCGCGCCGCTCGCCGGGGCGGGGGTGTACACGCTGTGGGGCGGCCCCCGCGTGGTCCTCGTCGACGCGTGCACGTTCCTCGTGGCGGCACTGGTCTACGCGCGAGTACGGGCACGGGTGGCGGCTCCCCCGCTTCGGCGCGCGGCCCCCCGCTTCCTGCCGCGCGTGCCCGCCCCGCGCCGCCTCGTCCTCGCGGCGGGCGCCGCGATGGCGCTCTCGGGCACCGCTTCGGCGAGCGGCTACGGGCTCATGGCGGCGATGGGCCTGCCGGCCGCGTGGCTCGGCGTGACCTCGGCGGCGCAGGGCGCGGGCTCGGTCGTGTCCGGGCTGTGCGCGGGCGCGCTGCTCGGACGACTCGGCCCGGCCCGTACGACCGCGCTCGGCCTCGCGCTGTGGGCGGCGGGCGCCGCGCTCCACTCCCTCGCCCACCCGGCGGCCTCCCTGCTGGGCGCACCACTGTGCGGCCTCGGCCTGCCCCTGCCCCTCGTCGCGGCGGCGACGGAGGTCCAGAAACGCGCCCCTGCGCACCTTCTGGGCCGCGCCGCGGCCACCGCGAACACGGTCATGTTCGCCCCGACGGCACTCGGCCAGGGCGCGGGAGCTGCCCTGGTCACGGTCCTGGACCCGCGCGCCCAGTTCCTGGGCACGTCGCTGCTCGCGGCGGCGACGGCCCTGCTGGTCCCCTTCAGGGCCCCGGGCGCGGGCCGCCGCTGACCCCGTCATGCGACTGCTCGGGCCCGCCGCCCCCGCCCCCGCCGTCCCCGGCCTCCGGCCCCCGGCCCCCGGGGGGATCGCCGTCTCCGGCCACGGTGGACGCCTCGGGCCCGCCCTCAGGCTCGCGCGTCGCCGTTCGGGCGGCCGCCGCAGGCCACCGCCCGGCCCCGCCCCGCACCCCGTACGGGCACGACCCGGGCCACCGCTCACCCCCGAACGGGCATCCCGGCCCGCCCGTTCCGGGCCCCGTGGGCACCGAAAGGCCAGCTCACCCCGTATCGCCGCCCCCGAAGGGAGAGGACTCGTACGGGCCCAAGCGGGCAGGATTCCCCCCGTGCCGCGCCTGTTCGGGCACCGGCACGGCCACTACAACTCTGCGTACGGCCCGAACGGGCGGCGGCGTGCGAGCGCCGGGCGTCCCGGTCAGGGCCGGTGACCACCGAAAGGCGAGGCGGCGATGACGGCGCTCCACCAAGGGGCCGACACCCCACAGTCCGGCACCCCCCGGCCCGGCACCCCCCAGCCGGGCACTCCAGGGCCGGACACCCCGCGGGCCGACCGCCCCCGGGCCGACGCCCCCCGGCCCGGGACGCGGCTCCCCGCCCGGCTCGGCGCCCCCGAGCGCCAGCGCGAGATCGTGCGCGCGGCACGCGAGGACGGCTCGGTCGAAGTGAACGCGCTGGCCACGCACTTGGGCGTGGCCAAGGAGACGGTGCGCAGGGACCTCCAGGCGCTGGAGGACCACGGCCTCGTCCGCCGAACGCACGGCGGCGCGTACCCCGTCGAGAGTTCCGGCTTCGAGACGACGCTCGCCCACCGCACCACGATGCACGTCCCCGAGAAACGCGCCATCGCCCGCGCGGCGGCCGGGCTGCTCCACGACGCCGAGACCGTCTTCGTCGACGAGGGCTTCACGCCGCAGCTCATCGCCGAGGCCCTCCCCCGCGAACGCCCCCTCACCGTCGTCACCGCCTCGCTCTCGACGGCGGGGGCGCTCGCGGCCGACCCGCACATGACGGTGCTGCTCCTCGGCGGCCGCGTCCGGGCGGGAACGCTCGCGACGGTGGAGCACTGGGCGACGCGGATGCTCTCGGGGTTCGTGCTCGACCTGGCCTTCATCGGCGCCAACGGCATCTCGCGCGAGCACGGCCTCACGACGCCGGACCCGGCCGTCGCCGAGGTGAAGCGGCAGGCGGTACGGGCGGCCAGGCGGCGTGTCTTCGCGGGCGTGCACACGAAGTTCGGCGCCGCCGGGTTCTGCCGCTTCGCCGCGATCCCCGACCTCGACACGATCGTCACCAACGCCCGCCTCCCCACCGCCGAGGCCCACCGCTACGCCCAGCTCGGCCCCCAGGTCCTCCGCGTCTGACACCCCGTACCCCGGCACCCCCGGAAACACCCGGTCGAGAAGCCCCGCAAGAAGCCCCACAAGACCCACAAGACCCGCGAGAAGCCCCGCGAGAAGCCCCACAAGACCCACAAGACCCGCGAGAAGCCCCGCAAGAAGTCCCGCACCACCGATCCCCACTCACCCACCTACGGAGTCGCCATGCGCCTTCCGAGCCGCCGCCGGCCACCCGGGACCCCCCGGACCCTCCGCCGCACCGGCACGCGCCCCCGCCCCGCCCTCGCCCTCCTCGCCACGAGCGCCCTCCTCCTCAGCGGTTGCTGGGCGGGCGCGGGCGGCGCGGGCTCCGGCGGGGACTCGATCAACGTCCTCATGGTCAACAACCCGCAGATGGTGGAGCTTCAGAAGCTCACGAAGGCGCACTTCACCAAGGACACGGGCATCAAGGTGAACTTCACCGTGCTGCCCGAGAACGACGTGCGCGACAAGATCAGCCAGGACTTCGCCAACCAGGCGGGTCAGTACGACGTCGCGACGCTCTCGAACTACGAGATCCCCATCTACGCCCGCAACGGCTGGCTCCACGACCTCGACGGCTACGTCGCCGGGTCCCCCTCGTACGACCAGGACGACATCCTCCGGCCGATGCGCGAATCGCTCACCGGCGACGACGGGAAGCTGTACGGGGAGCCGTTCTACGGCGAGTCGTCGATGCTCATGTACCGCAAGGACGTGCTCGCCGAGAAGGGCCTGACGATGCCCGCGCACCCGACGTGGCAGCAGGTCGCGGACATCGCCGCGAAGGTCGACGGCGCGAAGCCGGGGATGCGCGGTATCTGCCTGCGCGGGCTGCCGGGCTGGGGCGAGCTGATCGCGCCGCTCACGACGGTCGTCAACACCTTCGGCGGCACGTGGTTCGCGAAGGACTGGTCGGCGCGGCTCGGCGACAAGGAGTTCCGCGAGGCGGCGAAGTTCTACGTCGACCTCGTGCGCGAGCACGGCGAGTCGGGCGCGGCGCAGTCCGGTTTCGCCGAGTGCCTCAACAACCTGACGCAGGGCAAGACGGCGATGTGGTACGACGCGACCTCGGGCGCGGGCTCGCTCGAAGCGGCGAAGTCCCCGGTCAAGGGCAAGATCGGCTACGCGCCCGCGCCCGTGGTGAAGACGAAGTCGTCCGGCTGGCTCTACACGTGGGCCTTCGGCCTCCAGAAGGCCTCGCGGAACGCCGACAAGGGCTGGAAGTTCATGGAGTGGGCGACGGGCAAGGAGTACGAGTCGCTCGTCGGCAAGACGTACGGCTGGGCGAACGTGCCCGCGGGCAAGCGCGCGTCCACGTACGAGCTGCCCGCGTACCGCGAGGAGGCCGGCGCCTTCGCCGACGTCACGCGCGACGCGATCGCGGCGGCGAAGCCCCGCGACCCGGGCGTCCAGCCGCGCCCGGCCCCCGGCATCCAGTTCGTCGGCATCCCCGAGTTCACCGACCTCGGCACGAAGGTCTCCCAGGAACTCAGCTCCGCGATAGCGGGCCGCAAGTCCGTGGACGCGGCGCTCGACGCATCCCAGAAACTCGCCGCCGAGGTGTCGAAGGAGTACGAGGGACGATGACGACCGCCACCGCGACACCACCGACACCGCCCACCCCGCCGACACCGCCGTCCGCCGCGCCCGCGCACGACAGGGACGCCGCCCGCCGCTCCCGCCTCCGGGCCTGGGCGACCCGCGCCCCGCTGCTGCCCGCCCTCGTCTTCATGATCGTCGTGACGCAACTCCCCTTCGTCGCGACGCTCGTGATCTCGCTCTTCGACTGGAACGCGCTCTACCCGGACGCGCGCAGCTTCACGTGGTTCAGCAACTACGGGGACGTGCTGAGCGATCCGGACCTGCGCAAGTCCGTGCTCACGACGATCGTCCTGACCGTCTCCGTCGTGCTCGTGAGCCTCGTCCTCGGGCTCGGTCTCGCGCTGCTGCTCGACCGGAGGTTCAAGGGGCGCGGATTCGTCCGTACGCTGCTCATCGCGCCGTTCCTGCTGGTGCCCGTCGCGGCGGCGCTGCTGTGGAAGCACGTGCTGTTCAACCCGGAGTACGGGCTCTTCAACGGCGTCCTGCACTGGATCGGCGGCGACGGGGCGCCGCAACCGGACTGGGTGTCGAACACGCCGCTCCTCGCCGTCGAGGCGAGCCTCGTGTGGCAGTGGACGCCGTTCATGATGCTCATCCTGCTCGCGGGGCTCCAGAGCCGCTCGCCGGAACTCATCGAGGCGGCACGCATGGACGGCGCGGGGGCCTGGCAGATCTTCCGCCACCTGACGCTGCCGCACCTGCGCCGCTACCTCGAACTCGGCGCGCTGCTCGGCTCGATCTACATCGTGCAGAACTTCGACGCCGTCTTCACGCTCACGTCCGGCGGCCTCGGCACCGCGAACCTCCCGTACACCGTCTACCAGACCTTCTACCAGGCGCACGAGAACGGGCTCGCCTCGGCGGGCGGGGTCCTCGTCGTCATCGGTTCGCTGATCCTCGCGACCTTCGTCCTGCGGGTCGTCTCGTCGCTCTTCCGTGAGGAGGTGGGCCGCTCATGAGCACGGCCACCGCTGACCTGCCCCGTACGACACCGGCGGCGAAGCCCGTACGCGCCCCGCGCGGCCCCCGCCGTCGCGGCGGCGCGCTCGGGCTGCTCGCCTGGCTGCTCGGCATCCTGTTCTTCCTGCCGATCGCCTGGATGCTCCTCACCTCCTTCCACTCGGAGCCCGACGCGGCGAAGAACCCGCCCGCGCTCGGCGCCTCGCTGACCCTCGACGCGTACCGCGACTTCTTCGGCAGCGGCGGCGGCGCGAGCCCGTGGCCCGCGCTCATCAACTCGGCGGTCGCCTCGCTCGCTTCGACGCTGCTCGTCCTGGTGCTCGCGCTGCCCGCCGCGTACGCGCTGTCGCTGCGGCCGGTACGGAAGTGGACGGACGTCCTGTTCTTCTTCCTGTCGACGAAGATGCTCCCCATCGTCGCGGGGCTCCTGCCCATCTACCTCTTCGCGAAGAACACGGGTTTCCTCGACAACATCTGGCTGCTCGTCATCCTCTACACGTCGATGAACCTGCCGATCGCCGTGTGGATGATGCAGTCCTTCCTCGCCGAGGTCCCGACCGCGCTCATCGAGGCGGCGCAGCTCGACGGGGCGCGCCTCCCGACGATCCTCGCGCGGGTCGTCGCCCCGATCGCGCTGCCGGGGATCGCCGCGACGTCCCTGATCTGCTTCATCTTCAGCTGGAACGAACTCCTCTTCGCACGGGTGCTCTCCGGCGTCGTCGCCGAGACCGCGCCCGTCTTCCTGACCGGCTTCATCACGAGTCAGGGCCTGTTCCTGGCGAAGGTGTGCGCCGCGTCGCTCGTCATCTCCCTGCCGGTGCTCGCCGCAGGGTTCGCCGCCCAGGACAAACTCGTCCAGGGCCTGTCGCTGGGAGCCGTCAAGTGAAGGCAGCCGTCATCGAATCCGTCGGGAACGCCGTCGTCACGGAGGTCCCCGACCCCACCCCGGGACCGCGCCAGGTCGTCGTGGAGGTCGCTGCCTGCGGGCTGTGCGGGACCGATCTGCACATCCTCCAGGGCGAGTTCGCGCCGACGCTCCCTGTCGTGCCCGGCCACGAGTTCGCGGGGACGGTCGTCGCGCTCGGGAGCGAGGTCGCGGAGCTGCGCACAGGTGACCGGGTCGCCGTCGACCCGTCCCTGTACTGCTACGAGTGCCGCTACTGCCGTACGGGGCACAACAACCTGTGCGAGCGCTGGGCCGCGATCGGCGTCACGACGACGGGCGGCGCTGCGCAGTACGCGGTCGCTCCCGTCGCCAACTGCGTCAAGCTCCCCGAGCACGTCCGCACGCAGGACGCCGCGCTCATCGAACCCCTGTCGTGCGCGGTGCGCGGCTACGACGTCCTCAAGTCCCAGCTCGGCGCGCACGTCCTCATCTACGGCTCCGGCACGATGGGCCTGATGATGCTGGAACTCGCCAAGCGGACGGGCGCGGTCGCGGTGGACGTCGTCGACCTCAACGAGGAACGTCTCAAGACCGCCTCGCACCTCGGCTGCTCCGCGACGGCGACGAGCCCCGACGCCCTGGACCGGCCCGGCGGCTGGGACCTCGTGGTCGACGCGACGGGCAACGCGGCGGCGATCCAGGACGGCCTGAGCCGCGTCGCGAAGGCGGGCACGTTCCTCCAGTTCGGCGTCGCGGACTACGCGACGACGGCGACGATCGAGCCGTACCGCATCTACAACCAGGAGATCACCATCACGGGCTCAATGGCCGTCCTCCACAGCTACGAACGCGCGGCGGAACTCTTCGCGACGGGCCTCCTCGACCCGGAGGTCTTCATCAGCGACAGGCTCCCGCTGAGCGCGTACCCGCAGGCGCTGGAGAAGTTCGCCTCCGGAGTGGGGCGGAAGATCGTGGTGGAGCCGGGGATGGGGTGAGGGGGTGAGAGGCGCGGAGTGAGGGAGGGGTGAGAGGGGCGGGGGCGGGGGCGGAGCCGGTGCGGTCGTCCGGCCATTCGAGCGAGCGTCAGCCGTACGCCTCCACCTCGTCAAGCCGCGCCAGCGCCGCCTTCACCGTCTCCCCCGGCGCGGGCAGCAGCGGGAGGCGGACCGCGGGACTCGGGATGCGGCCGCGCGCGTGGAGGACGGCCTTGAGGACGGTGGGGCTGGGGGCCGCGAAGAGGCTCTCGGAGAGACGGGAGAGGTGGTGGCCGAGGGGACGGGCGCGGTGGGCGTCGCCCGCGTGCCAGGCCGCCGCGAGGTCCGCGTACGCGCGGGTCGCGAGGTGCGCCGAGGCGAGGACCGCGCCCTCGGCGCCGAGCGCGAGCAGCGCGGAGGCGTACACGTCGTCGCCCGCGAGGACCGCGAAACCGGCGGGCCGCGCGCCGAGGAGCGCCACCGCGTCCTCGGTGACGCCCCCGGCCGCGTACTTGACCCCGGCGACGCCGGGCAGCGCGCCGATCTCCCGCAGCGTCGCCGCGCTCAGCTCCTGACCCGTGCGGTACGGGATGTGGTAGACGAGCAGCGGTACGGGGCTCGACGCGGCCAGTTCGGCGAAGTGCGCGAGGACGCCCGCCTCTCCTGGGCGCGTGAAGGAGGGGACGGGGACGAGCGCGGCGACGGCCTCGGGGACGTCGGCGAGCGCGGCGAGCGCCGTACGGCTCGCGGCGGTGGCGCTGCCGCCCGCGCCGACGGTGAGGGGGACGCCGCGCACGCGGACGACGCGGGCGGTGACGGCCAGGACGGTGGCGCGTTCGGCGGCGTCGAGCGTCGCGGCCTCGGCGGTCGTGCCGAGCGCGAGGAGCCCGGCGGCGCCCTCGTCGAGCACGTCGTGGGCGAGGCGTTCGAGCGCGTCCGTGTCGAGCGCGCCGTCGGGGGCGAAGGGCGTGACGAGCGGGATGTGGAGACCGGAGAGGGGAGTCATGTGCCGATCGTCGGCGCCGGGCGCCCGGGCGGTCCAGCGGGAAGAACTGACGGTGCTCGTAAGCTGAGCCGATGCTCAACCCGCACCAGTTGCGCCTGCTGCGCGAGCTGTCCAGGCGCGGGACGATCGCGGCGGTGGCGAAGGCGCTCGCGTACAGTCCTTCGGCCGTCTCGCAACAGCTGTCGCTCCTCGAAAGGACCACCGGGACCGCGCTGTTCGCGCGCGAGGGCCGCAGGATCACGCTCACCCCGACGGGCGCGCGGCTCGTTTCGCACGCGGAGGTGATCCTCGCGCACCTGGAGGCGGCGGAGGCCGAACTGAGCGCGCACCGGGGCGAGGAGGCGCCGCTGCGGGCCGGTTTCTCGCCCTCGGCGGCGCGCGCGCTCGCCGCGCCGGTCTTCGCCGCGCTCCGTTCGAGCCACCCCGGACTCACGCTGTGGGTACGGGAGATCGACCCCGCCGACGCGGGCCACGCGGTCCGTTCGGGCGGCCTCGACGTGGCGCTCGTGCACACGTACGAGGGCTTCGCGCACCCCCCGGAGCCGGGCCTCGCGACGGAGCACCTCTTCAGCGAGCCGATGCTCTTCGCGGCGCCGAAGGGGAGTGCGAGCGGGACGACGGGCGATCCGGTACGCGACCACGCCGCGACGCCGTGGGTGCTCCCCGCCGATGACACCCTGT
Source organism: Streptomyces sp. P6-2-1 (assembly GCF_050613165.1). Taxonomy (NCBI): domain Bacteria; kingdom Bacillati; phylum Actinomycetota; class Actinomycetes; order Kitasatosporales; family Streptomycetaceae; genus Streptomyces; species Streptomyces sp. P6-2-1. The sequence continues at coordinate 1,234,927 of NZ_CP192513.1, forward strand.
GCCACGCGGTCGTGACGCGGCTCGGCGAGTCGAGCGGCGTACGGATCGAGTCCTGGCACCGCGTCGACGACTACGACACGACGCTGCGGCTCGTCGCCGTGGGCGCGGGCGTCGCCGTCGTCCCCGCCTCGGCGGCGGCCGCTCCCCCGCCCGGCGTCCGTCTCACCCCGCTCCCCCTCGCCCGCCACAGCCACCTCGCGACCCGCGCGGGCGCCACGGCGCACCCTTCGGCGCGGGCGTTCGTGGGTGCGCTGCGGGAGGTGCGGGAGACAGGGGAGACAGGGGAGGCGGGTTAGCGGGCGGCGACAGCGGCGGGCCGGGCGTCCCCCGTTCGGCCCGCACGACCGCGACCGGATGGCGCGAGGGCGTTTTCCGGGGCGACAGGCAAGCAGCACCGCTTCGCGAGGAGTGCCGATGGGCATCAAGGACGAGTTCGAGTACAGGGCGAAGGATCTCGCCGACGCGGCCAGGTCGGCGAGGGAGGCCGAGGACCCGCGCGACATCGAGGCCCGGCGGGCCGCCGCGCAGGCGGCTCTTGAGGCCGAACGCGCGCAGGAGGAGGAGAGCGCGAGCGAGGACGAACGGTCCGGTACGTCCGCCGGCTGACGAGCCGCCCGCCACGGGTGTCCCCGGGGGCAGCCGTGGCGGGGGCGGGGGCCGTGGTGAGGGCCGTGGTGAGGGCGGTGGTGAGGGCGGTGGTGAGGGCGGTGGTGAGGGCGGTGGTGAGGGCGGTGGTGAGGGCGGTGGTGAGGGCCGTGGCCGGGGCTGGTCCTTCGCCCCGGCCTCCCCGGCCCCGGCCCCCGCCACGGCCCTCCCCACCCCCGGCTCTCGCCCCCGGCCCTCGCCCCGCCGGCCCTCGCGCCGCCCCGCTGAGCCGTCCGGTGAGAAAATCGCGGGTAAGGGAACGGCAAAGTGGGGTCGTTCGTTGAGGCTGACATGACCGCAATGACCCCTGGCTCGAACATCCCCCTCAGCGCCGCCCGTGTGGCGGTCGACGTGACCGCTCCGGTGCGGCTCGACGTCTCGGGCCTGCTCCTCACCGCCGACGGCAAAGTGCGCTCGGACGACGACTTCATCTTCTACAACCAGCCCTCGGGCCCCGGCGTGACCTACACCTCCGGCGGGGGCACGGCGCCCGACGCGGTCACCGTGGACACGGGTGCGGTGCCCGCCGCGATCGAGAAGATCGTCGTCACCGCGAGCCCCGACGCGGCGGGCCAGACCTTCCAGGGCATCGAGCCGACCGCGACCGTGCGGGACGCGGACAGCGGCGCGGTGCTCGCGACCTTCACGCCCCCGCAGCTCGGCACGGAGACCGCGCTCGTCGTCGTCGAGGTGTACCGCAGGAATGGCGTGTGGAAGGCCCGCGCCGTGGGCCAGGGCTACGCGAACGGGCTGGCGGGGATCGCGACGGACTTCGGCGTGAGCGTCGAGGAGGAGCCGCAGGCCGCGCCCGCCGCACCGCAGGCACCCGCCCCGCCGAGCCCGCCCGCCGCACCGCAGGCACCCGCCGCGCCGAGCGCCCCGTCCGCCCCCGTGGCGGCCCCGGTGGCCCCCGCGCCTTCCGCGCCCCCCGCCCCGCCCGCGCCGGGCGCCGGGAAGATCAACCTGGACAAGGGCCGGGTGAGCCTCCAGAAGAACCAGACGGTCTCGCTCGTCAAGGGCGGTGCCCCGCTGCTCGCCAAGGTCAAGATGGGCCTGGGCTGGGAGCCCGCGTACCGGGGCAAGGACATCGACCTCGACGCCTCGGTCATCGCCTACGGCCCGCAGCGCGATCTCGTCGACGCCTGCTACTTCGGCAAGCTCTCGATCCTCGGCGGCGCGATCAAGCACTCCGGTGACAATCTGACGGGCGAGGGCGCGGGCGACGACGAGGTGATCGTCGTGGACCTGGGCCGCATCCCGCAGGAGGTCACCGGCCTGGTCTTCACGGTGAACTCGTTCACCGGACAGAAGTTCACCGAGGTCGCGAAGGCGTACTGCCGCCTCGTCGACGCGAGGACCGACGAGGAGCTGGTCCGCTTCGACCTCACCAACGCCGAGGCCCGCACGGGCGTCATGATGGCGAAGCTCGTCCGCCAGTTCTCCGGCGAGTGGGACATGACGGCGATGGGCGAGTTCGCGAAGGCCCGTACGGTCCGCGAGATGGTGAAGCCGGCCGCGAAGGCGCTGTGAGCCGGCCACGCGGTGGTGCCCCCGCCCGGGAGCACCACCGCGTGCGGGCGCTCACTTCCGGTCGTCGCCGTTCCCCTTCAGCGAGTCCTTGACGCCCTGGGCCCGGCCCTTGGCCTGGTCCATCGCGTCCTTCGCCCCGCCCTTCGCCTGGTCGGTCTTGCCCTCCGTCTCCTTGCGCCGGTCGCCGGTGAGCTTGCCGACGGCCTCCTTGGCCCTGCCCTTGAGCTTGTCCACGGCGCTTTCGTCGCTCATCGCTCCTCATTCCTTCCGCAGGTACGGCTCTCGCCGACACGAACGTTCAGATTAAGCCTGTTCGCACCTTTTGTCCGTTCGAGCCCCCACCGGACACCCCCCGGGCGGTGTCCGTTCGAGCCCTCACCGGACATCCCCCGGGCGCTCGATACGGTCGGGCGATGAGCGAACAAGCGGACCCCCGGACGAGCGGACAAGCGAACCCCCGTCCCCTCCCCTTCCCCGCCACCGGCCGCCGCGTCCTCGTGACCGGCGCGGGCGGCGGCCTCGGCGCGGTGCTCGCGCGCGCCTTCGCCGCACAGGGCGACACGGTCGCGCTGCACTGCCGTACGCGCGCGAGCGAGGCGCGGGCGACGGCGGCCGGACTGCCCGGCGAGGGGCACGCCGTGGTGCCCGGCGACCTCGCGACACCCGAGGGCGCTGCGGCGGTCGTGGCCACGGCGGCGGAGCGGCTCGGCGGGCTCGACGTGCTCGTCAACAACGCGGCCGTCAACACCCCGCACCCGCCCCTGGAGACGCCGTACGAGGAGTGGGTCGCCGCCTGGCAGGCACACGTCTCGGTCAACCTGCTCGGCACCGCGCACGTGAGCCACCAGGCGGCCCGGCACATGGTCGCGGGCGGGCGCGGGGGGCGGATCGTGAACATCGGCTCGCGCGGCGCCTTCCGTGGCGAGCCCGCGCACCCCGCGTACGGGGCGACGAAGGCGGCCGTGCACGCGCTCGGCCAGTCGCTCGCGGTCGCGCTGGCGCCGCACGGCATCGCGGTCGCCTCGGTCGCCCCCGGCTTCTTCGCGACGGAGCGTGTCGCGCACCGGCTGAGCGGCGCGGAGGGCGAGACGATCCGCGCCCAGAGCCCCTTCGGACGAGTCGCGGAGCCGGCGGAGATCGCGGAGGCGGTCCGCTGGCTCGCCTCCCCCGCGGCCACCTGGGCCTCCGGCACGGTCATGGACCTGAACGGGGCTTCGTACCTGCGGACGTGACGTGAACACCGACCTCGTCGGTCCGGACGTCGTCGGTCCGGACGTCGTCAGTCCGGACGTCGTCAGTCCGGACGTCGTCAGTCCGGGTTGACATCCCCCTTCCGTCAATCCAGACTGACAGGCATGGAAACGGAAGACATTTCCGCGCTTCTCGCGTCGCAGGACCCCGCCGTGGGCCTGCGGGCCGTGGGCGCGCTGCGCAGGCTCGGCGAGCAGGTCGAGGCGGCGGCCGTCGCACGGGCCAGGGAGCAGGGCTGGTCCTGGGAGCAGATCGGGGACGCCCTCGGCGTCTCCCGGCAGTCGGTCCATACCAAGTACGGCCACCAGTACGGAAAGTGAGACGACCATGTTCGAACACTTCACGCCGGGCGCCAAGGCCGCCGTCTCCGACGCGGCGACCGAGGCCGGCAGGCGCGGCGACCGCCGCATCGGCACCGAGCACCTCCTCATCGGCGTGCTCCGGCAGCCGGGCCCCGCCGAGGCCCTGGGCGCCGACGCGGAGTCCGCGCGCGCCACGCTCGACGCGCTCGACCTGGCGGCGCTCGCCGCGCTCGGCATCGACGCGCGCGGGGCCGAGCGCCCGGCGATCCCGGCCTCGCGCAAGCGCACCCCCTTCACCTCGGGCGCCCGCGCGGTCGTCCCGGGCGCGCTGGGCGAGGCGCGGAGTGCGGGCGCCCGGCACATCACGCCCGAACACCTCCTGCTCGCCCTGCTCGACCGTGACCGTCCCGACCCGGCCGCCGACCTCCTGGACAGGCTCGGCGTCGACCGCGCGGGCGTCCGGGCGGGCCTGCGGGGCCCCCGGGAGGCGTAGCGCCTCGGGGCCGCCCGGCGCCCGGCGCCCGGGGGGTCTCACGACGTGTAGTCCGCGTTGATCCGCACGTACCCCGCCGACAGGTCACAGCCGTAGACCGTCGCCTCCGCCTCCCCGATCCCGAGCCCGACGCCGATCGTCACCTCCTCGCGCCGCATGACCTCCGTGAGCGCGGCGAGGGCCGCGGCGCCGGGCTCGGCGGGGTAGACGGGCAGGGCACCGAAGCGGACCGTGACGCGGGCGGGGTCGATGTCCGTGTCGTCCGCGTTCTTGCCGACCGCCATCACGACACGGCCCCAGTTGGGGTCGGCGCCGTGCACGGCGGCCTTCACGAGCGGCGAGTTGACGACGCTCTTGGCCACGCCACGGGCCTGGGCACGGTCGCGCGCGCCGCTCACCTCGACCCGCAGGAGCTTCGTCGCGCCCTCGCCGTCGCGCGCCAACTGCCGTACGAGGTCGAGGCACACCTCCCGCAGGGCCGCAGCGAAGGCGGTCTCGTCGACCGGGCCCGCCGCGCCGTTCGCGAGGACCGCCGCCGTGTCCGACGTCGAGGTATCGGTGTCGACGCTGAGGCAGTGGAAGCTGTCGTCCACGGCCGCGCGCCAGGCCGCGTCGAGCGCGTCGGGGGTGAGCGCCGCGTCCGTGAAGACGTGGGCGAGCATCGTCGCCATGTCGGGCTCCAGCATCCCGACACCCTTCGCGACCCCCACCAACCGCGCGGCCCCGACACGCCGTTCGGCCGTCTTGGGCCGCGTGTCGGTCGTCATCATGGCGCGCGCGACGTCGAGCGGCGCGGCGCCGAAGACGGCGGGTCCCAGCGCGGCGATACGGGTCCTGAGCGCGACCATCGGCAGCGGGCGCCCGATGACGCCGGTCGAGCCGAGCAGCACCTCCCCGGTGGAGGTGCCGAGTACGGGCGCGAGGCGCGCCACGACCTCCGCCGCGTTCCGCTCGCCCTCGGCGCCTGTCGCCACGTTCGCGTTCTGCGCGAGCGTCACGACGGCCCGCAGCCGCCGCCCCGCCGCGTGCGCGCGGCTCAGGAGCACGGCGGGCCCGGCGAAGCGGCTGCGCGTGAACATCGCGGCGCTGACGGCGGGGCGATCCGAGACGACGGCCGAGATGTCGTCCCCCTCGGCCCGCAGGCCGCCGTGAGCGGTGAACGCGCGGAAGCCGAGCGGCCAGGCGAGAGGCGCGCGAGCCGGGGTGGCGAGGGACGGCGCGGGAGCGGGGGTGGCGAAGGAGGGCGCGGGCGCGGCGAGAGGCGCCACGAATGCATGTTCATGCGTCATGGCGCATATGTTTGCATTAGGGACGCGAGGCGTCCACCGGTTCGCTGATACGCGCCGCGGCGCGGCCGCCCGGGGCCCGCGCCCGCCCCGGCCGCAACGGCGCCAGGGACCCGTACCGCTCAGACCCCCGGCGCCCCCGTGCTCCCCCGCACGACCAGCCGCGTTCCCAGTTCGATCCGCGTCTCGCCCTCCTCCTCGCGCCGCAGGCGCAACAGCATGCGGGCCGCCTCCTCCGCCATTTGTTCGAGGGGCTGGTCGACCGTCGTCAGGGCGGGACTCGACCACTGCGCGAGCGGGATGTTGTCGTAGCCGACGACGGAGAGGTCGTGCGGGACGCGCAGGCCGAGGACGCGGGCCGCTTCGAGTACGCCGAGCGCCTGGAGGTCCGAGCCCGCGAAGATCGCGGTGGGGCGGTCGGGGCGGTCCAGGAGGTCGAGGGCGTGCTGGTGGCCCGATGAGACGTGGAAGTCGCCGAAGCGGAGGAGTTCCGGGTCGGGCGTGATGCGGGCCATGTTGTGCGCGGAGCGGAAGCCGTCGAGGCGGGCGAGGGCGCACAGCATGTCCTCGGGCCCGGTGATGACGGCGGTCCTGCGGTGGCCCAGTTCGATGAGGTGGCGGGTCGCCGCGAGGCCGCCCGCCCAGTTCGCCGAGCCGACCGAGGGGACGTCCGGCTCGGGGTCTCCCGCGGGGTCGACGATGACGAAGGGGATCGCCCGTGACCACAGCTTCTTCTTGAGTTCGGCGGGCAGCGTCGAGAAGACGAGGACGACACCGAGCGGGCGGCGGCGCAGGACCCCCTCGACCCAGTCGGCGCCCGGCGAGTGCCGGGTGCCCGTCTCGGTGAGCACGACGCTCATGCCGTGCGCGTTGGCGACGTTCTGCACGCCCCTGATCAGCTCCATCGACCACGTGCTGTCGAGTTCGTGGAAGACGATCTCCAGGAGCGGCGCGTCGGGCGGGGTCGGCGCCGGGCGGCGGTAGCCGTGCTCCTCAAGGAGGTCCTCGACCTTGCGCCGGGTCGGGGCCGCCACATCGGGACGGCCGTTGAGGACTTTCGAAACTGTCGAAAGCGAGACGCCCGCTTGCGCTCCCACCTGGGCCAGCGTGATCCGGCCCGCCCCGCGCTCCTCGGCGCGCGCGGTCTCTGTGCCCTCGGGGCTCTCAGCTCGCATGCACCGAAGGATAGAACACGCCGAATCCCCGGGACAGCGGGGTGATTACGGAGGTACACGGCCCGTGCGGCACGCACGCACGGGCGCGGCCCCGGCCCCGTACCGCCCAGCTCCGTACCGCCGACGCCGCACGCACATAACGGTTTGGTCGCGCTCGTACCCCTCCATTGACCGCTTCCCCGCGCCCTTCTACCGTCCTGGCGCAGAGAACTTTCGGCAAAGATGCCGACACTTTCGAAAGGTCTGTCGATGAAGGCGATGCAGCCGGCGAAGGCGATGAAGTCGATGAAGCCGATGAGGTTCCCCCGCGCGGTCGCCGGGATCGCGGTGCTCGCGCTCGGCATGGGCCTGACCGCCTGTGGCGGGGACAGCGGCTCCTCGGGCGGGAAGCAGGAGTTCCACGTGCTCGTCTACGGCGACGCGGGGAACAAGGTCGAGAAGAAGATCGTCGCCGAGTTCAACAAGACCTCGAAGGTCAAGGCGGTGCTCGACACCATCCCCGGCGCCGACTACCAGCAGAAGCTCCAGACGATCATCAACACCAAGCAGGCGCCCGACGTCTTCTTCAACTGGGGCGGCGGCAGCATCCAGCCCTTCGTGAAGGCGGGCCTGCTCCGCCCGCTCGACGACATGATGGCGAAGGACGCGGGCCTCAAGGACAACTTCCTTCCCTCGGTCCTCAACACCGCGAAAGTGGAGGGGAAGTACTACGGCGTGCCGATGCGCGGCACCCAGCCCGTGCTGCTCTTCCACAACAAGAAGGTCCTCGACGAAGCGGGCGTGAAGCCGCCGACGAGCTGGGACGAGCTGCTCGACGTCGTCAAGGCGCTCAAGGCGAAGAAGGTCACGCCGTTCGCGCTCGGCGGCGGCGACCAGTGGCCCACGCTCATGTGGTTCGAGTACCTCTACGACCGCGTCGCGGGCCCCGAGCTGTTCGAGAAGGCCCTCTCCGGCGACAAGAGCGCGTGGGAGAGCGCCGAGAGCAAGAAGGCCCTGTCGATGCTGCGCGAGCTGGTCGACGCGGGCGCCTTCGGGAGCAACTACGACTCCGTGAAGCAGACCGACCAGGGCACGGCGCAGCTCCTCGCGAGCGGCAAGGCGGCCTTCGAGCTGATGGGCTCCTGGGAGTACTCGACCGTCAAGGAGACGAGCCCCGGCGAGCTGAAGAACATCGGCTGGACCAACTTCCCGAGCGTCGAGGGCGGCAAGGGCGACGCGGCGAACATCGTCGGGAACACGAACAACTTCTACTCGGTCACGAAGAAGGCCGCGCACCCCGACGCCATCGCGAAGTTCCTCGAACTCATGTACTCCGACGACTTCGTCAAGCAGCAGCTCGCGATCGGCAACCTGCCGACCACGACGAACACCGAGCGGTTCCTCGACGAGACCGACGACCCGGCCTACGCGAAGTACCAGCTCGACCTGGTGGGCAAGGCCCCCTCCTTCCAGCTCTCCTGGGACCAGGCGTATCCGCCCGCCAACATCACGCCCATCCACCGCGCCGTCCAGCAGTTCACCAACGGGCAGCTCGACGCCGACGGCTTCATCAAGGCCATGCAGGCCCTCACCACCTCCTGAACGGCGGCAGGAACCGTGACCTCCCCCTCCCCCGCGCCGACGGCGCACCGGGCGGACGCCCCGGCCGCGTCCCCGGCGGGCGGCGCCCGCGGCACGTCCCGGGCCGGGCGGTTCGCCGCCCGCCCGGGCGTCGCCTGGACCCTCCCCGCCGTCGTCTTCTTCACGCTCTTCGCGCTCGTCCCGCTCCTCCTCGTGGCCGTCCTGGCCTTCACCGACTGGAGCGGGCTCGACACCCCGCACTTCAACGGGCTCACCAACTGGCACAAGCTCTTCGACGACCCCGTCCTGCTGCACAGCGTGTGGCTGAGCGTCCTGCTCACGCTGCTCGGCGTCCTCGTGCAGACCCCGCTGAGCATCGCGCTCGGGGTGTGGGCCGCGGGCAAGCAGCGCAACAGGGCCGTCCTGTCCGCGATCTTCTTCGTCCCGCTGCTGCTCTCGGCCACGGCCGTCTCGGTCCTGTGGCGCGCGCTGCTCGACCCCAACTTCGGCATCCCCTCCGAGCTGAGCTGGCTCTTCGGCGACGGGAACCTCTTCGGCAAGCAGTCCACGGCGATCGGCGTGCTCGTCTTCGTCGCCGCCTGGCAGTTCACGCCGCTGCACACGCTCATCTACCAGGGCGCCGCCCGCGCGATCCCCGAAGTCCTCTACCAGGCGGCGGCGATCGACGGGGCGGGCCGCTGGCGGCAGTTCTTCCACGTGACGCTGCCACAGCTGCGCAACTCGGTCATCACCTCGGTGATCCTCATGATCGTCGGCGGTCTCACGACCTTCGACACGGTGCTCATCCTGACGCAGGGCGGCCCGGGGACCGATACGACGATCACCGCGTACTACATGTACGACAAGGCGTTCAAGAGCTTCGACTACGGGACGGGCTCGGCGGTCGCGCTGCTCCTCGTGGTCGTCGCGACGCTCATCTCGCTCGCCGTCGTCCGGCTCTCGGGCTACGACAGGATGACCGGCACCCAGGAGGGGATATGAGCCTCACCGCCTCCCGGAGGACCACCCCGGGCAGGACGCCGGGGACGCGCCCCCCTCGCGCGGGGGCGGCACGCGCCCGTACCCGCCGCCCGGGCGAGCGGCCCAACTTCCTCGCCGGTCTCGGTTCGCTCGTGTGGCTCGTCCTCATCGGGCTGCCGCTGTACGTGCTGCTCGCGGCGACGCTCCAGTCGCGCCCCGACTACCAGAGGAGCGGACCGCTCGGCCTCCCGCGCCACGTCACCCTCGACAACTACCTCAACGTCTTCGACAACGGCTTCGGCCGCTACTTCCTCAACACCGCCGTCGTCACCGTGTGCGTCGTCGCGCTCGTGCTGCTGCTCGTGCCGCCGCTCGCCTTCGCCGTCGTGCGCGGCGCGCGCCCGGGGACGCTGCGCGTCTTCCGGCTCTTCCTGCTCGGGCTCGCCGTGCCCGCGCAGGCCGTCATCATCCCGATGTTCTACGTGATCTCGAAGGCCGGTCTCTACGACAACCTGATCGGGGTGATCCTGCCGACGGCCGCGTTCTGCCTGCCGATCTGCACGCTCATCCTGACCGGCACGATGCGCGAGATCAGCAACGAGCTGTACGAGGCGATGACGCTCGACGGGGCGAGCACGTGGCGGGTCTTCCTGCGGCTCGTGCTGCCGCTCTCGCGCAGCGGGCTCTCGACCGTCGTCGTGTTCTCGGCGCTCCAGGCGTGGAACGGCTTCCTCTTCCCCCTCGTGCTCACCCAGTCCGAGGACACGAAGGTCGTCACGCTCGGCCTCTACAACTTCCAGACCCAGTACGGCGTGGACATTCCCGGGCTGCTCGCCGCCGTCGTCCTCTCCACCCTGCCCGTCCTGCTCGTGTACCTGTTCGCCCGCCGGGCCCTCATCCAGGGGCTGATGGGCGTGGGAGGAAAGTGACCACCCGCGTGACCCCCCAGAAGCCCCGTACGACCCCCGCTCCACGCCCCGAGGCCCCCCGCCTGACCCCCGAGCGCGCGGCCCGCGTCGACGCGCTGCTCACCGCGATGACCCGCGAGGAGAAGGCCGCGCAGCTCTACGGGCTGTGGGTCGGCGCCTCGCCCGAGGGCGGCGAGGTCGCCCCGCACCAGCACGACATGCAGGCCCCGCCCGCGCTCGACGACCTCCTCCCGCACGGACTGGGCCAGCTCACCCGCCCCTTCGGCACCGCCCCCGTCGATCCCGGGCTCGGCGCGCTCTCGCTCCTGCGCACGCAGGCCCGCGTCATCGCGGGCAACCGCTTCGGCATCCCGGCGCTCGCGCACGAGGAGTGCCTCGCCGGTTTCGCCGCCTGGCGCGCCACGACCTTCCCCGTGCCCCTCGCCTGGGGCGCCTCCTTCGACCCCGAGCTGGTCGAGCGGGTCGGCTCGGCGATCGGCGACTCGCTCCGCGCCGTCGGCGTGCACCAAGGGCTCGCGCCCGTGCTCGACGTCGTACGGGACCTGCGGTGGGGACGCGTCGAGGAGACGATCGGCGAGGACCCGTACCTCGTGGGGCGGGTCGGCGCCGCGTACGTGCGCGGGCTCGAATCGGCCGGGATCATCGCGACGCTCAAGCACTTCGCGGGGTACTCGGCCTCGCGCGCGGGCCGCAACCTCGCGCCCGTGTCGATGGGCCCGCGCGAGCGCGCCGACGTCGTCCTGCCGCCCTTCGAGGCGGCGCTGCGCGAGGGCGGCGCGCGCTCCGTCATGCACGCGTACACCGATACGGACGGGGTGCCGAGCGCGGCCGACGAGGCGCTGCTCACCGGGCTGCTCCGCGAGACCTGGGGCTTCGAAGGCACGGTCGTCGCCGACTACTTCGGCATCGCCTTCCTCCAGTCGCTCCACCGCGTCGCGGCCGACCATGCCGAGGCGGCCGCGCTCGCGCTGCGCGCGGGCGTGGACGTCGAACTCCCCACCGTCGACGCCTTCGGCGCCCCGCTCGTCGCCGCGCTCGACGCCGGGCTCGTGGACGAGGCGACGGTGGACCTCGCGGTCCGCAGGGTGCTCCGGCAGAAGGCCGAACTCGGCCTGCTGGACGCGGACTTCGACCCCGTACCGCCCGCCCTGAGCGACCGCGCCGAGCTGAGCCCCGAGGCGGTACGGGGCACGGTGGACCTCGATCCGCCCGCGCACAGGGAGCTGTCGGCGCGGCTCGCCGCCGAGTCCCTGGTCCTGCTGCGCAACGCGGCCCAGGACGGGAGCCCCGTGCTGCCGCTGGCCGCGCCGCGCAGGATCGCGGTCATCGGGCCGCAGGCCGTCGCGCCGCTCGCGGTGCTCGGCTGCTACGCCTTCCCCGTGCACGTCGGGGGCGCGCACCCGGACGTGGCACCCGGCATCGCGCTGCCCACGCTGTACGAGGCGGTGGCCGCCGAGTTCGCCGACAGCGACGTCGTCACCGTGGCCGGGTGCGGGATCGACACCGAGGGCACGGAGGGCTTCGCCGAGGCGCTCGACGCGGCGCGCGGGGCCGATGTGGTGATCGCGGCGCTCGGGGACCGCGCGGGGCTCTTCGGACGGGGCACGAGCGGCGAGGGCTGCGACGCCCCCTCGCTCGCGCTCCCCGGCGTGCAGCAGGAGTTGCTGGACGCGCTGCTCGGCACGGGCACGCCCGTCGTCGGTGTGCTGCTCGCGGGCCGCCCGTACGCCCTCGGCCGCGCCGTGGACGAGGCGGGGGCGCTCGTGCAGGCCTTCTTCCCCGGTCAGGAGGGCACGCGGGCGATAGCGGCACTGCTCAGCGGGCGGGCGGCGCCGTCGGGGCGGCTTCCCGTGAGCGTGCCGCGCACCCCTGACGGGCAGCCCGGCACGTATCTGCGGGCCCCGCTCGCGGGCCCGAGCGAGGTCTCGGCCCTGGACCCGAGCCCCGCCTACCCCTTCGGCCACGGCCTCACGTACACGTCCTTCTCCTGGGCGGACCTGAGCGCCGAGACCCCTCGCGAGGTGCCCACGGACGGCACGGTCCGGCTCGCCCTGACGGTCACGAACACGGGCGAGCGGGCGGGCACGGAAATCGTCCAGGTCTACCTCCACGACCCGGTGGCGAGCGTCGTCCAGCCCGAACAGCGTCTCGTCGGCGCGGTCCGCGTGCCGCTCGCCGCCGGGGCATCGGCCCGCGTGCACGTCGAGATCCCCGCCGACGTGGCCTCCTTCACCGGCCTGGCGGGCCGCCGCGTGGTCGAACCGGGCGCGCTGGAGTTCCGCCTCTCCGCGTCGAGCGCGGACCACCGCCTGCGGTACGGGGTGCGCCTGACGGGCCCCGTGCGCGAGGTGGGACATGAAAGGGAGCTGGGGGCGCGGCTGCGCGTGGAGTGAGCGGCGCCCGCGCGGGCGCTACCCCGCGTCCTCGCCGTGCCAGGCCCGCCACAGCCCGGCGTAGGTGCCCCCCGCCCTCACCAGCTCGTCGTGCGTGCCGAGTTCGGTGAGGGCGCCGTTCTCCATCACCGCGACGCGGTCGGCGTCGCGCGTGGTGTGGAGGCGGTGCGCGACCGTGATGACGGTGCGCCCCGCGAGGACGGCCGCGAGGGCGCGTTCGGTACGGCGGGCGGTACGGGGGTCGATGAGCGAGGTCGCCTCGTCGAGGACGAGGACGCCGGGGTCGAGCAACAGCGTGCGGGCCAGGCTCAGTTGCTGGATCGCCGCGCCGTCCGGTGCGAGACCCCCGGGCCCGAGCGGCGTGTCGAGCCCGGCGGGCAGTTCCCGTGCCCAGTGCGCGCCCACGGTCGCGAGCGCGCTCTCCAGGTCCGCGTCGCCCGCTCCGGGGGCCGCGAGGGCGAGGTTCTCGCGCAGGGTGCCGAGGAAGACGTGGTGCTCCTGCGTGACGAGGACGACGCGGCCGGGGGGCAGCGTGTGCACCGGCACCCCGTCGAGCGTCACCGCGCCCCCGCTCGGGGTCTCCGCCCCGCTCACGAGACGCCCGAGCGTCGTCTTGCCCGCGCCCGATGGGCCCACCACGACGAGGCGTTCACCGGGCCGCACGGTGAGGTCCACATCGCGCACGGCCACGCGGTCGCCGTCGTACGAGTGCCGCACGGCTTCCAGACGCAGGGTCCCCTCACCGGTGGGCGCGCGAGGCGCGGGGACCGGCGCTTCGCCGCCGACGAGCCCCAGGCCCTCGACGCGCGCGAAGGAGGCCGTGCCGCGTTGCAGGAACTCCAGCCACTGCAACAGGATGTCGACGGGATCGGAGAGTTTGCGCAGGTAGAGCGCGCAGGCGAGGACAGCGCCGAGGCTCGCGAGGCCGTGCGCGTGGAGCAGTCCGCCGAGCAGGAGGGCCCCGGCGACGGGCAGGAACGCGCCGAAGTCGACGGCCGGGAAGAGCACGCTGCGCAGCGCGAGGGTGCCCTCGCGGGCGCGGTGCGCGGCGGCGACGCGGTCGAGTACGCGGACGAGGCGGCGTTCCGCGAGGCCGTACACCTCGGTCGTACGGGCCCCGGCCGCGCTTGCCGTGACCTCCTCGGCGAGCGCCGCGTTCGCCTCGCCCTCGGCGAGGTACGCGGCGGGCGCGCGGCGCAGGTACCAGCGCGCCGCTGCCCACGTGACGGCGAGGCCGAGGACGCCGCAGGCGCCGAGGGGCGGGCTCACGAGGACGGCGGCGCCGAGGATCAGCGGGACCTGGAGGGCGGCGACGAAGACCTCGGGGCCCGCGTCGCGCAGCGTCGTCCCCACCGTGGCGATGTCCGTCGTGCCGCGCACGACGAGATCGCCCGTGCCCGCGCGTTCGGCGACGGCGGGCGGCAGCCCGAGCAGGCGCGCGGCGAAGCGCTCCCGTACGCGGGCCTGCGCGCGCTCGCCGAAGCGGTGGGCGTGCAGACGGGCCCAGCGGGTGAGGAGGATCTGCGCGAGCGAGGCGGCGAGGATGCCGGCGGCGAGCCGGTCCACGGTCCTCACACCGCTCCCCGCCCGTACCCGCTCGACGATCTCGCCGAGCAGCCAGGGCGCGACGAGCCCGGCCCCGACCGCGCACACGTTGAGCAGTACGGCGGCGAGGAAGCCGCGCCGGTCGGCGCGGACGAGCGCGAGCGCGGCGCCCAGGACGTCGCGTCCGGAGGCGACGGGGAGGGCGGGACTCTCCACGGAGTCCTTCGCGGGACCTTTCGCGAGGCCCTCCGCGAGGCCCTCCGCAGGGCTCCTCGCAGGGGCCTCGGCGGGGGCCTTCGCAGGGGCCTCGGTGGGGGCCTTCGTCGGCTCGGGGTGCGTCATCCGGCCGCCACCTCCTCCGTCCCCTTCCTCTCGTCCTCCGGCTCCTCGCGTGCCACCACGGCCCGGTAGGCGGCGCAGCGCGCCATGAGTTCCTGGTGCGTGCCGCTCTCGGCGAGCCTGCCGTCCACGAGCCAGTGCACGACGTCGGCGCGGCCAAGGAACGAGGGCGAGGTCGTGGCGAGCACCGTCGTGCGGCCCGCGCGGTCGGTGCGCAGGCGGGCCGCGAGCAGGGCCTCCGTGTGCGCGTCGAGCGCGGAGGCCGGCTCGGTCGCGAGCAGGACCTCGGGCGCGGCGTGGAGCGCGCGGGCGAGCAGGACCCGCTGCCGCTGCCCGCCCGAGAGTCCCACGCCCCTGGCCCGTACGGGCGCGTCGACGCCCCCCGGCAGGAGGCGCACGATGTCCTCGGCGACGGCGGTGCGCACGGCGGCGTCCACCGCGCCGGACGCGGGTTCGCCACGCCCCGCGATGACGTCCCCGAGGGTCCCGGCGAAGAGCGCGCCGTCATGGTCGGCGGGGAGGATGCGGGCGCGGACCTCGGCGGGCGCGTAGGCGTCGAGCGGCACGCCGTCCCATGTGACACGCGAGGGCGCGAGGCCCGCGCAGCGCTCGACGAGCGCCGCCGTCTCGGCCGCACGGCCGCTCACGAGCGCGGTGAAGCGGCCGGGGGCGAGCGTGACGCCGGTCTCCGGATCGTGCAGCGGCGCGGGGAAGGGAGGTGCGGCGCGCCCGTGCGCGGGGTCCGCGTGGGCGGGGGCCAGGCGCAGGAGCGCGAGGACGCGGCGGCCCGCGACGACGCCGTGCGTGAGGGAGTGCGCGCCCTCGATGAAGAAGGCGACGGGGACGGCGAGGACGGCGACGTACCCGTAGACGGCGGCGAGTTCGCCCGTCGTGATCTCGCCGCGCACGGCGAGACGGGCGGCGAGCCACGTGACGACGGCGAGGAAGACGGCGGGCAGTCCCGCGGTCAGCGCCTCGACCCAGCTCGTGACCGCGCCCACCCGCAGCCCCCTGTCGAGCAGTTCGCGCGAGCCCGCGCGGTAGCGCTCGGCGAAGCCCGCGCCGCCGCCGAAGGCGCGCAGCACGCGCAGCCCTTCGGCGAGGTCGACGAGGCGCGCGGCGAGCGTGCCCTGCCGATCGCGGTACGCGGTCTCGGCGCCGCGCAGGCGCGCGAGCGGCGGCCCGACGAGGAGCGCGAGGAGCGGCACCCCGAGCAGCACGACGACGGCGAGCAGCGGCGAGACGCGCAGCAGGAGGAGGGCGACGACACCGTACGCGAGGACCGAGCCGACGCCGGGACCCGTGATGGTCAGCACGTCGGCGATGCGAGCCGCGTCGGTGAAGCCCGCGGTCAGGACCTCGCCGGACGAGGCGCGCCCGGAGAGCGTGGCGCCGAGCCGCCCGATGTGCTCGTCGAGGAGGCGCACGGTGCGGAAGGCGCCGTCCATGCGGACCCGCGTCATCGTGCGGTGCCGCATGATGCCGAGCCACGCGGTCACCGCGCCGACCGCGAGCAGCGCGCCCGCCCACCCCAGCAGGGCGCCCGTGTCCCCCGCGGCGAGCCCGTCGTCGACGGCCCGCGCGAGGAGGTACGGGGGCAGCGTCAGCGCGACGCTCCAGGCGCTCCCGTAGAAGGCGCCCGCGAGCACCCGCCCCCGCTGCCGCCGCACGAGCCACCAGATGTACCGCAAAGGCCCCCGCGTATCGGGCCGTTCAGGAGGCGTCGCCGGATCGACGAGCCCCCGAAACCCCCGCGCCCCACCCCGTCCGCTCATGCCACGATCCTAGGAAAGCGGCGCGCGCGGGGAGGGCACCGGGTCCGCGGCGGGCTGCCCCGTTCGGCACGGGGGCACGGTGCGGGGCGGTACGGTGCGGGGCGGCCCCGTACGAGGGGGGCGACCCGCCCCCGTACCGCCACGAGCGCCCCGCCCCGCCCCCGTTACGAGGCGCCCCGCCCCGTCCCCGTTACGAGGCGCCCTGCCCCGCGGCGGAACCGCCCGCGGCCGACCTCGCCTTGAAGGCCGCCTTGCGGGCCTCCTTCGCCGTGCGCTTGTCGGGGTGGAGGCGGCCCATCGCCTCAAGGACCTCGGCCGTCGCGGGGTGCTGGACGCGCCACGCGGCGTCGAAGAAGCCGCTGTGCTGGGCCGCGAGGCCCGCCACGAGGGCCTGGAGTTCGGCCGATTCGCCCTCGACGGCGAGCTGCGCGGCCACCGTGTCGACGGTGAGCCAGAAGACGAGGTCGGCCGGGGGCGGCGGGACGTCGGGCAGCCCGCGCTCGGAGAGCCACACGCGGGCGAGGCCGCCGAGTTCGGCGTCATCGAGCACGGCCCGTACCGCGGGTTCGGCGCCCGCGCCGATGAGTTCGAGCGCCTCCTGCGCGCGCAGCCTGCGTACCGGGGCCTCCGCGTCCTCGCCCTTCGCGGCCGCGAGCAGCTCGGACGCCGCGGCGACCGCCTCGCGCCTCGCGAGCCAGCCCTCCAGCTCGGCGCGCACCGAGGGCGCCGGGTACTCGGCGATCCCCGCGAGCAGCACGTCGGCCGCCGCCTCCGCCAGGTCCCCGACGACCGGGGCTTCGATACCGGCCTCGACCAGGCGCTCGTGGACGCCGTACAGGCCGAGCGGCGTGTAGTGCACGAGCCCGTACCGCGAGACGTCCTCCTCCTCGGCTTCGACGGGCTCGCCCGCGTCGGCCTCCACGAGCAGCGCCTCGTCGAGCGGCTCGTAGACGAGCAGCCCGGAGGGTTCGAGGAGCCGGAACTTCGCGTCGAGGCGGACCATCGTCTCGGAGACCTGTTCCAGGATCGCGTCGCTCGGCTCGGGCATGTCGTCCGGCACCACCATCGCCGCGGCGAGCGCGGGCAGCGGCACGGGGGTGTCCGTGGAGCCGCCCTCGGAGACGGTGAGGAGGTAGAGGCTCAGGAGCGCCTGGTCGACGAACTCGGCTTCCTCCTCGGGGTCCCAGCCCAGCGCGTCGAAGTCGACGGTCCCGCCGCCCTCCAGGGCGCCGGTCAGCTCGTCCAGGTCCTCGATGTCGGGGATGCTCGCGTCGGCGAGGAGCGTGTCGAGCGCGCCGAGCCACAGGCCGAGCGCGTCCTGCGGGCTGCCCGACGTGAGCTGGGCGAGGTCGTCGCCGGGCGCCGCGCTCCCGTACTCCTCGCCGTCCTCCTCCGGGTCGCTGACCTCCACCAGCCCGGTGTCGACGGCGACGCGCCACGCCTCGCTCGCCTCGGCCTCCGCGTCGGGCCCTGTCAGGCCCAGTTCCTTGGCGGCTTCGGGCAGTTGTTCCTCGACGAGTTCGCCACCGGCGCCGACCCGCGTCTCCGCGTGCGCCCAGCGGGCCAGGCGGACCGCGCGGGCGAGGACCGGGGCGGCCAGCGCGGCCCTGGCGAGCAGCGGCTCGGACTCCAGGCGGGCCGGGGGCAGCGCGGGGGGAAGTGCGGGCATCGGCGGATTCTCCTCGGACGTACGGAACAGCGCCCCTCAGCCTAGACGGCCGGGCGCCCTCGGGTGGCAGCCCCGCGCGACCCGCCCCGCGGCCCCCGCGCCCACGCCCGCCCCACCTGTCCCCCCCCCACCCCCGTACGCTCCCCCTCCGCCGCCCCTCACCCTTCACCTCGGCTTCGCCCGCACGCCACCGGCGCAACCTTGACAACTCCCCCGCCCAGGACGGACATTGACGCGCGTAGAACTCGCGGTACGCATCCTTCCTCACGGGCCTTCGCGCCCGGAGGCCGCCCTCAGACCTGGAGTCGCGCCCCATGCCCGTTCCCTCCCGACGTCACCCGGCCCGACGTCACGCGGCGCTCGCCGTGGCGGCGGCCACAGCGACCGCGCTGGCGGCCGGCATGCTGCTCACCGCCCCCGCCTCGGCCGCCCCCGCCGACGGCCCGAGCATCCACACGATCCAGGGCACGACCCGTGTCTCGCCGTACTCCGGCCGGCACGTCACCGGCGTGAACGGCGTCGTGACGGGCGTGCGCACGTACGGCTCGCGCGGCTTCTGGTTCCAGGAGACGAAGCCGGACAAGAACCCGGCGACGAGCGAAGGCATCTTCGTCTTCACCTCCTCGGCGCCGACGGTCGCGGTCGGTGACGCGGTACGGGTCGAGGGCGACGTCGTCGAGTACGTGCCGGGGGGCGCCGCTTCGGGCAACCAGTCCGTCACCGAGATCGAGAAGCCCACCGTCACCGTCGTCTCCTCGGGCAACAAGGTCCCCGCCCCCGTCACCCTCACGGCCGCCACCGTCCCCGCCGCGTTCACGCCGAAGGGCAGGGCCGGCGACAACGGCGACATCAACGGCCTCACGCTGCGCCCCACGAAGTTCGCCACGGACTACTACGAGTCCCTGGAGGGCATGAACGTCCGCATCGGCACCTCGCGCGTCGTCGGCGCGACGGACCCGTACGCGGAGCTGTGGGTCACGCTGAAGCCGCACGAGAACAGGACGGCGCGCGGCGGCACGCTCTACGGGGCCTACGACGCGCAGAACGGCGGCCGCCTCCAGATCCAGCAGCTCGCCCCCGTCGCGCAGCAGCCCTTCCCCGTCGCGAACGTCGGGGACACGCTCACGGGCACGACCGAGGGCCCGATGGACTTCAACCAGTACGGCGGCTACACGATCGCGGCGACGACGATCGGGAAGGTGAAGGACGGCGGTCTCGTACGGGAGTCGGCGAAGCCGGGCGCCGAGAGCGAGCTGTCCGTCGCCACGTACAACGTCGAGAACCTCGACCCGGGCGACCCGCAGGACAAGTTCGACGCGCTCGCCGAGGGCGTCGTCACGCACCTCGCCTCGCCCGACATCGTCTCGATCGAGGAGGTGCAGGACGACAACGGCGCGACGGACGACGGGACGGTGTCGGCGGAGCGGACGCTGAAGAAGTTCACCGACGCGATCGTGGCGGCGGGCGGTCCGCGCTACGCGTGGCGCGGGATCGACCCGGAGAACGACAAGGACGGCGGCGAGCCGGGCGGCAACATCCGGCAGGTCTTCCTCTACAACCCGGACCGGGTCTCCTTCACCGACCGCGCGGGCGGCGACGCGACGACGGCGACGGCCGTCGTGGAGCGCGAAGGGGCCCCGGCGCTCGCGGCCTCACCGGGCCGCGTGGACCCGGCGAATCCGGCGTGGGAGAACAGCCGCAAGCCGCTCGCCGGCGAGTTCGTCTTCCGCGGCAGGACCGTCTTCGTCGTCGCCAACCACTTCAACTCCAAGGGCGGTGACCAGCCCCTGACGGCCGCCCAGCAGCCGCCCGTGCGCGTCTCCGAGACCCAGCGCCACGCGCAGGCCGCCTCGGTCAACGCCTTCGTCCGCCAGCTCACCGCGCTCGACAAGAAGGCCCGCGTCGTCGTCCTCGGGGACCTCAACGACTTCGCGTTCTCCGGCACGACGAAGACCCTGACGAAGGGCAAGGTCCTGCGCTCCGGCATCGACCAGCTCCCCGCCGCCGAGCGCTACACCTACGTCTACCAGGGCAACAGCCAGGTCCTCGACCAGATCCTGGTGAGCAAGGGCATCACGTCCTTCACCTACGACAGCGTCCACATCAACGCCGAGTTCGCCCAGCAGAACAGCGACCACGACCCCCAGCTGCTGCGCTTCAGGCCGTGACACACGGCGGGTGCTGAAGGGGTAGGGGTACGGGAGGGGGTACGGGTACGGGGCAGCCGCCCCGTACCCGTACCCCCTCCCCGGTCAGCGCCGCGCCCGCGCCAGCAGGCCCCCCGCGACCGCGAGCGTGGCGGCGGCCGCGACACCGGTCCGCCGGTTGAACACGGCCCCGTTCCCGCGCAGCGAGCCGAACGAGCCCACCGAGAGCAGCGAGAGCCCCGAGCAGGCCGAGAGCACGGACCCGAACGACAGCGCGCTGAGCGCCGAGCCCACGGACCCGACCGAGAGCACGGAGCCCACCGAGCCGATCGACAGGGCCGAGCCGACCGAGCCGATCGACAGCACGGAGCCCTCCGAGCCGATCGAGAGCAACGAATCCTTCGAGGCGATCGAGTAACGCGCCTTTCCCGGCGCTTTTCCTGTCATGCGGTCATGCTCCCCCGCCCGGGCCGTCCGTACCAGGCGAACCGCTCGGTCCGCGCGCACCAGGACGCCGCCACGCCTTTCTTGCGCGGCCCGCGGTCCCGCTCCGCCCCGCCCGCGCACGCGACGCCGCCGCCCCCGGGAACCCCGGGGGCGGCGGCGGAGGCGGTGGCCGTCAGTTGTGGGCGTGCAGGATCTCGTTGAGGCCGCCCCAGACCGCGTTGTTCGGGCGGGCCTCGACCGTGCCCGTGACCGAGTTGCGGCGGAAGAGGATGTGCGAGGAGCCGGAGAGTTCGCGGGCCTTGACGACCTGGCCGTCCGGGAGGGTCACGCGCGTCCCCGCCGTGAGGTAGAGGCCCGCCTCGACGACGCAGTGGTCGCCGAGCGCGATGCCGATGCCCGCCTCCGCGCCGATGAGGCAGTGCTCGCCGACCGTGATGCGGACGTTGCCGCCGCCCGAGAGGGTGCCCATCGTGGAGGCGCCGCCGCCGATGTCGGAGCCGTCACCGATGACGACTCCCGCCGAGATCCGGCCCTCGACCATCGAGGTGCCGAGCGTGCCCGCGTTGAAGTTGACGAAGCCCTCGTGCATGACGGTCGTGCCCTCGGCGAGGTGCGCGCCGAGGCGGACCCGGTCCGCGTCGCCGATACGGACCCCGGCCGGTGCCACGTAGTCGGTCATGCGCGGGAACTTGTCGACCGAGGTCACCGCGAGGTGCCTGCCCGCCACGCGCGCCCGCAGCCGTACCGCCTCCAGTTCGGGCACGGCGACGGGACCGAGCGAGGTCCACGCGACGTTGGGGAGCAGGCCGAACATGCCGTCGAGGTTCTGGCCGTGCGGCTGGACGAGGCGGTGCGAGAGCAGGTGGAGCCGCAGGTAGACGTCGTGCGTGTCGAGCGGCTTGTCATCGAGCGAGGAGATGACCGTGCGGACGGCGACGGTCGTCGTGCCCCGTACCGGGTCGGTGGCGAGCGCACCGGCCACGTCCTGGCCGAGAAGGGCGGCGGCACGCTCGGCGTCGAGCCGCTCGGTCCCCGCGGGGCCCGGGTCCGCGCTCAGTTCGGGCGCGGGGAACCAGGTGTCGAGTACGGAACCGTCGCTCGCGAGGGTCGCGAGCCCGGCGGCGACGGCGCCGGTGGCGCGAGGAGCAGTCGTGTCGGTCATGAGGGCAACCTAACGGTCGCACCGCCCGCCAGGCGAACCGGTCTCACCGCGCGTGTGCTCTCCACCCCCCGTGGTACGTTCCCGAAAGGAACTCAGCAGGTGGAGAGGTGGTACTCATGCCGGCACGGGGCGGCCCCGACGACGCGCACTGCGCGATGGCGCAGGCGCTCGGTGTCGTGGGCGACGCGTGGACGCTCTTGCTCGTACGGGACGTGGCGCGCGGCGCGCACCGCTTCGAGGACCTGCGCGCGGGCCTCGGCCTCTCGCGCAAGGTGCTCGCGGAGCGGCTGCGGTTGCTGACGGGCGCGGAGGTCCTGGAGAAGGTCCCGTACCAGGAGCACCCGCCGCGCCACGAGTACCGGCTGACGGCGCGCGGGCGCGCGCTGCTCCCGGTGCTGCTCGCGCTCCAGGACTGGGGCGACACGTGGGTGCTCGGCGAGGGGGAGACGATGGCGACGGCGGACGGGGAATCGCGCGAGGCGGAGCGCGTGCACGGGCTGCGCGGGGCGGTGCTGCCCCGGCTGCTGCTGCCCGACGCGACGGGCACGCCGCTCGATCCGGTCGCGGACGACGCGGAGTTCACGGTCCTCTACTTCTTCCCCGCCGCCTTCGCCGACCCCGCCGCGTACCCGCCGGGCTGGGCGGAGATCCCGGGCGCGCGCGGCTGCACGCTGGAGTCGTGCACGTACCGCGACCAGTGGCAGGCCTTCACGGCGCGGGGCGCCGCGGTACGCGGCGTCTCGACGCAACGCCCCGACGAGCAGCGCGCCTTCGCCGCGAAGGAGCGCCTCCCGTTCCCGCTCCTGTCGGACGCGGCGGGCGAACTGGCCGCCGCCCTGCGCCTGCCGACCTTCAGCACCTCGGGCACCCGCCGCCTCAAGCGCCTGACGCTGCTCGTGGACAGGGAACGGGTCGTGCGCGAGGTCTGGTACCCGGTACCCGACGTCGTGGCGAGCGTGGACGCGGCACTGGCGGCGGTACGGGAGCGGGCGGGCACCTGAGCGGGGGCGGTACGGGAGCGGCCGGGCGCTAGGCGGAGGGGGCGCCCTCGCCCCGGTCCGCGCCCGCCCGGCGGCGCCGCGCGCGCCACCACCACCCGGCGAGCCCGAGCGCGAGCAGCCCGGGTCCGCAGTGCACGGCGAGGACCCCGGCGAGGTGGGGGCCGCCCCAGTCCTTGGCGTAGCTCGACGGATCACCCCAGTCGATCACCACGAGTTCGGCGACCGCGCGCCCCACGAAATAGACGACGAGCAGCACCCCGAGCACCGGCAGGAGCCTGCGCCTGGCCCAGGCGCGGGGCCCCCGCCCGGCGACGAGGACCACGAGCAGCACCACGACGAGCAACAGGACCAGCGGGCCGAGCAGCTTCATGGACGCCACCCTTTTTCGCACACGTGAGCGATCATGCCCCGCACCGTACGATGCCCCGCCCCTCCTCCGCAGGCGATTGCCCGGGGTCGTCCGCACCGGCCGAAGCGGAGGCGCTCACTCCCGCAGCACCCGCCCCAGCATCTCCCGCGCGTACCCCTCGTCGTACGGGCTGTCGGTCAGCAGCACCTGAAGGCACAGCCCGTCCATGAGCGCGACGACGGCGCGGGCCGTCGCCGGATCGGTGCGCGCGGCGAGCGGCTCCTCCAGGGCACGGCTCCACTCGGCGGCGACCGGGCGGAGCACCGGTTTGCGGACGGCGGCCAGGTACAGCTCGTACTCCAGCTCGGCCCCCGTCCGGTCCGCGGCGAGCCAGGCGCCCATCGCCCCGGCGAGCGCGGCGGCGAGCCCGCCCGGCGGCGCCTGGAGGGTGCCGCGGTCGCCCACGAGCCGCGCGAAGTTCTCGTTGGCCTGGCGCAGCGCGGCGACGAGCAGGTCGTCGAGCGTCGCGAAGTGGTACGTGGTCGAGCCGAGCGGGACATCGGCCTCGGCGGCGGCCGTGCGGTGCGAGAGCCCCGCGATCCCGGAGCGCCCGACGACGCGGATCGCCGCGTCGATGATCCGCTGCCTGCGGTCGGGGTCGTAGCGCCGCGCCGCTGCCATCAGTGGGCTCCTCCCAGGTTGAGCAGGACGACCCCGCCGATGACGAGGGCGATCCCGGCGAGCCGTACGGGGGTCACGGACTCGCCGAGGAACATCATGCCGATGCACGCGATCAGCGCGGTGCCCGCCCCGGCCCAGATGGCGTAGGCGGTACCGACCTGGAGGGTCTTGAGGGTCTGCGCGAGCAGGACGAAGCAGACGACGTAACCGCTCGCGGTGACGAGCGAGGGCCACAGCCGGGTGAAGCCCTCGCTGTACTTCATGGCGGTCGTGGCGGCGACCTCGGAGAGGATCGCGCCGGTCAGCAGCAGGTAACCCATGTGGACGAGAGTACGCATCGTTGCGTACGGGTGTACACAGTCCCCTTCACGGGCCGCCTCGCCGCGCCGCCCACGCCGGTCCGCCTTCCGCCCGCGCGCCCCGCCTTCCGCCCGCGCCGGCCCGCCCCGCCCACGCGAAAGGGCCCCCGCACACGGCGGGGGCCCTTCCTGGAGGTACTGCTGACGCGCCTGTCTCAGACGTTGAAGCCGAGCGCGCGCAGCTGCTCGCGCCCGTCGTCCGTGATCTTGTCAGGGCCCCACGGCGGCATCCACACCCAGTTGATGCGCAGCTCGCTCACGATGCCCTCGGTCGCGGACTTGGCCTGGTCCTCGATGACGTCGGTGAGCGGGCAGGCCGCCGAGGTCAGCGTCATGTCCACGGTGGCGACGTTCGACTCGTCGATGTGCAGCCCGTAGATGAGACCGAGGTTGACCACGTCGATCCCCAGTTCGGGGTCGACGACGTCCATGAGGGCCTCGCGGACCTCTTCCTCGGAGGCGGGGCTCAGCGTCGCCGTCTCGTTCTCGCTCATGCCGTCTTCCTCTCGATCTCGCCCAGCGCCTGCGCCGTCGCGTCCTTCCAGGCCATCCAGCTCAGGAGCGCGCACTTGACGCGCGCGGGGTACTTGGAGACCCCGGCGAAGGCCACCGCGTCCTCCAGCACCTCCTCCATCGCGTCATCGGGCTCGATCTTCCCCTTGGACTGCATGAGTTCGAGGAAGGTGCCCTGGATGTGCCGCGCCTCGTCGACGTCCTTGCCGACCAGGAGGTCGTTCAGGACCGAGGCGCTGGCCTGGCTGATCGAACAGCCCTGGCCCTCGTAGCTCACGTCGGCGATCCGGGAGCCCTCGTACCGGACGCGCAGCGTGATCTCGTCGCCGCACGTCGGGTTGACGTGGTGCACCTCCGCGTCGCCCGGACGCAGGCCCCGCCCGTGCGGGTGCTTGTAGTGGTCCAGGATGACGTCCTGGTACATGGAATCCAGCTTCACCGGCTCTCGTCCCTCATCCGAAGAAGTTACGGACGTGCTCCAGGCCGTCCACCAGGGCATCGACCTCGGCGGGCGTGGAGTACAGATAGAAAGACGCGCGCGTGGTCGCGGGAATTCCGTACCTGAGGCACACGGGCCGGGCGCAGTGGTGCCCGACCCTGACCGCGATCCCCTGCTCGTCGAGGACCTGGCCCACGTCGTGCGGGTGGATGTCGCCAAGCGTGAAGGAGATCGCGGAGCCGCGTTCCTCGGCCGTGGTGGGGCCGATGATGCGCAGGTCGGGGACCTCCATGAGCCGGCGCACCGCGTACTCGGTGATCGCCTTCTCGTGCGCGACGATCTTCTCCATGCCGATCGATGTGAGGTAGTCCACCGCCGCGCCCAGCCCGACGGCCTGCGCGATCGGCGGGGTCCCCGCCTCGAACTTGTGCGGCGCCGGAGCGTACGTCGACGAGTGCATCGACACGGTCTCGATCATCTCGCCGCCGCCGAGGAAGGGCGGCAGGTCCTCCAGGAGTTCCTGCCGGCCCCACAGCACGCCGATGCCGGTCGGGCCGCACATCTTGTGCCCCGTGAAGGCGACGAAGTCGGCCTGGAGCGCCTGCACGTCGAGCGGCATGTGTGGCGCGGCCTGCGAGGCGTCGATGAGCACGAGCGCGCCGACCTCGTGGGCGCGGCGCACGATCTGCTCGACCGGGTTGTGGGTGCCGAGGATGTTGGAGACGAGCACGAAGGAGACGATCTTCGTCTTCTCGGTGATGATCTCCTCGATGTTCGACAGGTCGAGGGTGCCGTCGGCGGGGTCGAGACCGAACCACTTCAGCTTCGCGCCCGTGCGCTGCGAGAGCAGCTGCCACGGCACGATGTTGGAGTGGTGCTCCATCTCCGTGATGACGATCTCGGTCTCGCGGTCGACGCGGTAGGGCTCATCGGCCCAGCCGAGCATGTTCGCGACGAGGTTGAGCGACTCCGAGGCGTTCTTGGTGAAGATCACCTCGTCGCGGCTCGGCGCGTTGATGAACTCGGCGACCTTGTCCCGTGCGCCCTCGTAGAGCGCCGTGGCCTCCTCGGCGAGCACGTGCACGCCGCGGTGGACATTGGCGTTGTACCGCTCGTAGTACGCGCTGAGGGTGTCGATGACCTGGCGCGGCGTCTGCGAGGTGGCCGCGTTGTCGAGGTACACGAGGGTCTTGCCGTCGTGCACCCGGCGGTCGAGGATCGGGAAGTCCTTGCGGATCGCCTCGGTGTCGAGCAGACCGGTCAGCCCCTGATGGGCGTCGCTCACGCGGATACGCCACCCTTCACGTAGGACTCGTAGCCCTCGTTCTCCAGCTTGTCGGCCAGCTCGGGGCCACCGGACTCGGCGACCCTGCCGTTGACGAAGACGTGGACGAAGTCCGGCTTGATGTAGCGCAGGATGCGCGTGTAGTGCGTGATCAGCAGCGTGCCGACCTCGCCCGACTCGCGGACGCGGTTGACGCCCTCGGAGACGATGCGCAGCGCGTCGACGTCGAGGCCGGAGTCGGTCTCGTCGAGGATCGCGATCTTCGGCTTGAGCAGTTCGAGCTGAAGGATCTCGTGGCGCTTCTTCTCGCCGCCGGAGAAGCCCTCGTTGACGTTGCGCTCGGCGAAGGCGGGGTCCATCTGGAGACGCTGCATGGCCTCCTTGACCTCCTTCACCCAGGTGCGCAGCTTGGGGGCCTCCCCGCGCACGGCGGTCGCCGAGGTGCGCAGGAAGTTGGAGACGGAGACGCCGGGGACCTCGACCGGGTACTGCATGGCGAGGAAGACACCGGCACGGGCGCGCTCGTCGACGGTCATCGCGAGGACGTCCTCGCCGTCGAGGGTCACGGTGCCGCCCGTGATCGTGTACTTGGGGTGACCGGCCAGCGAGTAGGCGAGCGTGGACTTGCCGGAGCCGTTGGGGCCCATGATGGCGTGGGTCTCGCCCTGGCGGACGGTCAGGTCGACGCCCTTGAGGATTTCCTTCGTGGCGTTGTCCGCCTCGACGGTGACGTGCAGGTCGCGGATTTCAAGCGTAGCCATGTGTGCTTCAGGACTCCTGGGAGAGGGAGACGAGCACGTCGTCCCCATCGATCTGTACGGGGTAAACGGGGACGGGTCGCGTCGCGGGCAGCCCGGAGGGCTTGCCGGTGCGCAGGTCGAAGGCCGAGCCGTGCAGCCAGCACTCGATCTGGCAGTCCTCGACCTCGCCCTCGGAGAGGGAGACGTTCGCGTGCGAGCAGATGTCGCTGATCGCGAACACCTCGCCCTCGGTGCGGACGACCGCGACGGGGGTGCCGCCGATCTCGACGCGCTTGGGGGTGTCCTCGTCGAGTTCGGCGAGGCCGCAGGCGCGCTGGAAGCCGGTCATCCGACCGCTCCTTCCAGCTCCTCGCCGATCTTCGCGAGCAGGCGCTCCTCGACGTCGGGCAGCCCGATCTGCTGGACCAGTTCGGCGAAGAAGCCGCGCACGACGAGACGGCGGGCGTCCTCCTCGGCGATACCGCGCGCCATGAGGTAGAACAGCTGCTCGTCGTCGAAGCGCCCGGTGGTCGAGGCGTGCCCGGCACCGACGATCTCGCCGGTCTCGATCTCCAGGTTCGGCACCGAGTCGACGCGGGCCCCGTCGGTGAGGACGAGGTTGCGGTTCATCTCGTAGGTGTCGGTGCCCTCGGCCGCGGCCTCGATGAGGACGTCGCCGATCCACACGGCGTGGGCGCCCTCGCCCTGGAGCGCGCCCTTGTAGCTCACGTTCGATGTGCAGTGCGGGGCGTTGTGGTCGACGAAGAGGCGGTGCTCATGGTGCTGGCCCTTGTCGGTGAAGTACAGGCCGAGCAGCTCGGCCTCGCCGCCGGGCGCGGTGTAGCTCACGCGGGGGTGCAGGCGCACGAGGTCGCCGCCGAAGGTGACGACGACGGACTTGAAGGAGGCGTCGCGGCCGATCAGCGCGTTGTGCTGGCCGACGTGGACGGTCTCGGTGCCCCAGTCCTGCACGGAGACGACGGTGAGCTTGGCGCCGTCGCCGAGCAGGTAGTCGACGTTGGCGGCGAGGACCGCGTCCCCGGTGTGGTCGAGCACCACGACGGCCTCGGCGAAGGCGCCCAGCTCGATGACCTGGTGCCCGTAGGCGACGCCGCCGTGGCCGCGTACCGCGATACGGATCGGCTCGGCGGGGCGGGCCTCCTTGGGGACCGTGATGACGTTGGCCTTCTCGAAGGCGCTGAACGCCTGCGCGGCGACGCGGTCGACGGGGGTGCCGCCCTTGCCGACGCGCGGGTCCTCGCGGTCCACGGTTTCCTGGGTGACCCCGGCGGGCAGACTCACCTCGATCTCCACGCGGCCGTCCGCCTTCGCGGTGCCGTCGTGGAGGCCGCGCAGCCGCGCGAGCGGCGTGAAGCGCCACTCCTCCTCGCGGCCGTGCGGCACGGGGAAGTCCGCCACATCGAAGGACGGCGGGGCGCTCATCCGCGTGGCGACGGTCGACTCCGCGGCCACCGCGATCTGGCCGGCGGTGGTGGAACCCACCGGAATGCTCTCAGCCATGACTGTCGTTGTGCTCTCTTCCTGCGGTCAGGGGATGGGGTACGGGAAGGGGTCCGGGGCGGTACGGGGCCGCGCCGCCGTGGGTGGGCGGCGGGCCCGTACCCGGAAAGCACCCCGGACGGGGGCCGGCGTCAGCCGACCGCGCCCTCCATCTGGAGCTCGATCAGCCGGTTGAGTTCGAGCGCGTACTCCATCGGCAGCTCCTTGGCGATCGGCTCGACGAAGCCGCGCACGATCATCGCCATCGCCTCGAACTCGGTGAGCCCGCGGCTCATGAGGTAGAAGAGCTGGTCGTCGGAGACCTTGGAGACGGTCGCCTCGTGGCCCATCGACACGTCGTCCTCGCGGACGTCCACGTAGGGGTAGGTGTCGGAGCGCGAGATGGTGTCGACGAGCAGCGCGTCGCACAGCACGTTCGACTTCGCGCCCTGGGCACCCTCGCCGACCTCGATGAGCCCGCGGTAGGAGGTGCGGCCACCGCCGCGCGCCACCGACTTGGAGACGATGTTCGAGGAGGTGTTCGGGGCCATGTGGACCATCTTGGCGCCCGCGTCCTGGTGCTGGCCCTCGCCCGCGAAGGCGATCGAGAGCGTCTCGCCCTTGGCGTGCTCGCCCATGAGGTAGACGGCCGGGTACTTCATGGTGACCTTGGAGCCGATGTTGCCGTCGACCCACTCCATCGTCGCGCCCTCGTAGGCCACGGCCCGCTTGGTGACGAGGTTGTAGACGTTGTTCGACCAGTTCTGGATCGTCGTGTAGCGGCAGCGGGCGCCCTTCTTCACGATGATCTCGACGACCGCGGAGTGCAGCGAGTCCGACTGGTAGATCGGCGCGGTGCAGCCCTCGACGTAGTGGACGTAGGCGTCCTCGTCGACGATGATCAGCGTCCGCTCGAACTGGCCCATGTTCTCGGTGTTGATCCGGAAGTAGGCCTGGAGCGGGATCTCGACGTGCACGCCCTTCGGCACGTAGATGAAGGAGCCGCCCGACCACACGGCCGAGTTGAGCGAGGCGAACTTGTTGTCACCGACGGGGATGACGGTCCCGAAGTACTCCTTGAAGAGGTCCGGGTGCTCCTTGAGCGCGGTGTCGGTGTCGAGGAAGATGACGCCCTGCTCCTCCAGGTCCTCGCGGATCTGGTGGTAGACGACCTCCGACTCGTACTGCGCGGCGACGCCGGCGACGAGGCGCTGCTTCTCCGCCTCGGGGATGCCGAGCTTGTCGTAGGTGTTCTTGATGTCCTCGGGCAGGTCCTCCCAGGACTCCGCCTGCTTCTCCGTGGAACGCACGAAGTACTTGATGTTGTCGAAGTCGATGCCCGAGAGGTCGGAGCCCCAGTTCGGCATGGGCTTCTTCTCGAAGAGCTTCAGGCCCTTGAGCCGGAGCTTGGTCATCCACTCCGGCTCGTTCTTCTTCGCGGAGATGTCCCGGACGACGTCCTCGTTCAGGCCACGCCGGGCACTCGCGCCCGCGACGTCGGAGTCGGCCCAGCCGTACTCGTACTTACCCAGGCCCTCCAGTTCGGGGTGGGCAGTCTCCGTGGGGAGAGTCATGCGGGGTTCCTCCCGGCCGTGCTTGCTGATGTGTGGGTGGTCGTGGTGTCCTCGGGCCGCGCGGGGAGCGGGGGCTCCCCGGGTCCGGGTGGTGGCGCCTTGCCGCGCGGGATGAAGGTCGTGCAGACCCCGTCCCCGTGGGCGATGGTGGCGAGCCGCTGCACGTGCGTGCCGAGGAGCTGCGAGAAGTACTCGGTCTCCGCCTCGCACAGCTGCGGGAACTGCTCGGCCACGTGCGCCACCGGGCAGTGGTGCTGGCAGAGCTGCTCGCCCTGGCCCTGGCCGGGCGCTTCGCGCGCCGTGGCAGCGTACCCGTCGGCGCTCAGGGCCTTCGCCAGGACCTGGGCGCGCTCGCCCGGCTCGGCCGCCTCGATCTCGTCCCTGTACCCCTCGCACTGGGCTTCGATACGGGAGCGGGCGAAGGCGGCGATGGCGCTCTCGCCGCCCTGCGCGGCGATGAAGCGCAGCGCTTCGGCGGCGAGCTGGTCGTAGGACTGGTCCAGGGCGTCGCGGCCGCAGTCGGTGAGTGCGAAGACCTTGGCGGGGCGGCCCCGGCCGCGGGCTCCGTAGACCCTGCGGGCGCGGGCCTCGACGACGGTGTCGGCGAGGAGGGCGTCGAGGTGCCTGCGGACGGCGGCCTGGGTGAGCCCGAGGCGTTCGGCCAGCTCGGCGACGGTGGAGGGGCCGTGGTGCAGGATCGAGCGCACGACCCGGTTGCGCGTGGAGCGCTCACCGGTCGCGGCCTCGGAGACCTCGCCCTCGTATTTCACAACGCCATTGTTGCGTAATTCCTCGGGCCCGGACAAGCGAGCTGGTCAGGGCCTCGTGGTGGCTTCGGTCACTTAGGGTGACCTAATCAGGCGCGCTCGCGAGCCGGAATGGCGGGTAAAACCGCAGCTCAGCAAGGGTACGCCGCCACGAGCGACCCCTTTGGCCCCACCAGGGCACGAATTGATCACGCCGCGACCGCTTTGCCCGGTTCGCTCGGGCGTGGCCCCGCGCGCGGCCCCTCACCGGCGCCTTCCTAGACTTCGCCCATGCGCAGTGACAAGCCGGGCAGCGATACGCGGGACAGGCCGGGCGTCCCCCGCCCGTCGGCAGGACCCGACCCGGCGGCCCCCGTGCTCCGGATCGAGGGCCTCGTGAAGCGGTACGGGGCGAAGACCGCCGTGGACGGGCTCGACCTCGTCGCGGCCCCCGGCATCACCGCCGTGCTCGGGCCCAACGGAGCGGGCAAGACCACGACGATCGAGACGTGCGAGGGCTACCGGCGTCCCGACGCGGGCCGGGTCAGGGTCCTCGGCATCGACCCGCTCGCCGACGCGGCACGGCTGCGCCCCCGTATCGGCGTGATGCTCCAGTCGGGCGGTGTCTACTCGGGCGCGCGCGCCGAGGAGATGCTGCGGCACATGGCGAAGCTGCACGCGCACCCGCTCGACGTGCCCGCGCTCATCGAGCGCCTCGGTCTCGGCTCGTGCGGCCGGACGAGTTACCGGCGTCTGTCCGGCGGCCAGCAGCAGCGGCTCGCGCTCGCGATGGCCGTGGTGGGCCGCCCCGAGCTGGTCTTCCTCGACGAGCCGACCGCGGGGCTCGACCCGCAGGCGCGCCACGCGACGTGGGACCTCGTGCGCGAGCTGCGCGCCGACGGGGTCTCGGTGATCCTCACGACGCACCACATGGACGAGGCCGAGCAGCTCGCGGACGAGGTCGCGATCGTGGACGGCGGCAAGGTCGTCGCGCAGGGCAGCCCCGAGGAGCTGTGCAGGGGCGGCGCCGAGAACACGCTGCGCTTCACCGGCCGGCCCGGGCTCGACGTGGCCTCGCTGGTCAAGGCGCTGCCCCCGGGCAGCGAGGCGGTGGAGGTCGCCCCCGGCACGTACCGCGTCGGCGGCACCGTCGACCCGCAGCTCCTCGCGACCGTCACCTCGTGGTGCGCGCAGAACGGCGTCATGCCGGAGGGCATCGCCGTGGAGCGGCACACGCTGGAGGACGTCTTCCTGGAACTGACCGGTAAGGAGCTGCGCGCATGAGCGCCGGTACGTACGCACCACGGCCCGGTGCCGCTCCCGTCGGGCGGATGATCGCGGCGCAGGCGGCACTGGAGACGAAGATGCTCCTGCGCAACGGTGAGCAGCTGCTGCTCACCGTGATCATCCCGGCCCTGCTCCTCGTGCTCTTCTCGGCCGTCGACGTCGTCGACACGGGCGACGGCGAGCGCGTCGACTTCCTCGCGCCCGGCGTCCTCGCGCTCGCGGTCATGTCCACGGCCTTCACGGGCCAGGCGATCGCGACGGGCTTCGAGCGCAGGTACGGGGTGCTCAAGCGCCTCGGCGCCTCGCCGCTGCCGCGCTGGGCGCTG
This sequence comes from Streptomyces sp. P6-2-1, assembly GCF_050613165.1. Taxonomy (NCBI): domain Bacteria; kingdom Bacillati; phylum Actinomycetota; class Actinomycetes; order Kitasatosporales; family Streptomycetaceae; genus Streptomyces; species Streptomyces sp. P6-2-1. The sequence continues at coordinate 1,267,356 of NZ_CP192513.1, forward strand.
ATGACGGCGAAGACGCTCTCGGTGCTGGTCACCGAAGTGCTCCAAGTGATCCTGCTGACCGTCATCGCCTTCGCCCTCGGCTGGTCCCCGCACGGCAATCCGGCCTGGGTGGTCCTCCTCCTGCTCCTCGGCACGGCGGCCTTCTCGGGCCTCGGCCTGCTCATGGCGGGCACGCTGAAGGCGGAGGCGACGCTCGCCGCCGCGAACCTGGTCTTCATCCTGCTGCTCGTCGCGGGCGGCGTGATCGTCCCGCTGGAGAAGTTCCCGGGCGCGGTCCGCTCCGTCCTCGAACTCCTCCCCATCACGGCCCTCTCGGACGGCCTGCGCGAGGTCCTGCACCACGGGGCCGGCCTCCCGGCGAAGGACCTGATCGTGCTGGCGGTGTGGACGGTGCTCGGACTGGGCGCGGCGGGACGCTTCTTCCGCTGGGAGTGAGGTGCTTCCCCGCGGGGCGCGGCGGGGAAATCGGCTTGCCCCCGCAGGGGGTACGCCCGTTCACTGAGCCGCATGACACCCCTGCGCACGCCTCGCCTCCTGCTCCGCCCCTGGCAGGAGTCCGACCTCGCGCCGTGGGCGGCGATGAACGCCGATCCCGAGGTCCGGGAGCACTTGGGCGAGCCGCTCACGCGCGCACAGAGCGATGCCTCCGTCGCGCGGTTCCGGGCGGAGTTCGCGCGGCGCGGCTACGGCTGGTGGGCGGTGGAGGTACGGGCCACGGGCGACTTCATCGGTTTCGCCGGCCTGGACCGGGTGGACGAGGGCCTGCCGTTCACGGGAGTGGAGATCGGCTGGCGGCTGGCCCGCGCCGCCTGGGGGCACGGCTACGCGACCGAGGCCGCGCGGGCCGTGCTGGCCTTCGGTTTCGGCACGCTGGGGCTCCCCGAGATCCTCGCGGTGACGACCGCGACGAACGTGCGCTCCCAGGCCGTGATGCGGCGCATCGGCATGACCCGCGACCCGCACGGCGACTTCGACGACCCGGAAGCGCCGGAGGGCCCGTTGCGCCCGAACGTGCTCTACCGCGTCACGCGGCAGCCCCACGCGGAGGACCCCCCACTCACCCCGCCCGGCGCACCACGAGCCGCCTCGGCGCAACCCCCGGCTCCGGGAGCCTGAGCGGGCCCGCGCCCGGGGAGAAGCGGCCGAGGACGCGCGGGGCCGCGGAGCCGGTCGCGCCCGGGGCGACGCCCGGGATCTGGTGCCAGCTCAGGAAGGCGAGGAGCGTCATGAGGTACGCCTCCTTGTCGCCCGCCGGGAGACCGTACGTGTCGCTCGTGGTCAGCCCCGCGGGCGCGAGGTGCGCGCGGAGCCGGTCCATGAGGGCCGGGTTGCGTACGCCGCCGCCCGAGGCGACGACCTCGGTGGGCGCGTACGGGCGGACCGCGTCGGCGACCGTCACCGCGGTGAGTTCCGTGAGCGTCGCCATCAGGTCGTCAGGGGTGACGTCGGGCAGTCCGGCGAGCCGCGCGGCCACGTACTCCGTCGTGAAGAGTTCACGCCCGGTCGACTTCGGCGCGGGCAGCAGGTAGTACGGCTCCTCGCGCAGCCGGCCGAGCAGATCCGTACGGACCGCGCCCGCGCGCGCCATGCGGCCGTCGATGTCGCTCGCGAGCCGCCCGCCGCTCAGGCGCTGGGCCGCCGCGTCGAGCAGGCAGTTCGCCGGGCCCGTGTCGAAGGCGGTCACGGGTTCCCCGGGTGCCCCGACCACGCTGACGTTCGCGATGCCGCCGAGATTGAGCGCGACCCGCTTCGTCCCCGGCTCGGCCGCGAGCCACAGCGCGTCGAGCGTGCTCGCGAGCGGGGCGCCCTGCCCACCGGCGGCGATGTCCCGCGCCCGGATGTCGGAGACGACGGGCAGCCCGGTCTCCTCGGCGATCCACGCGGGCTGCCCGAGCTGGAGCGTCCCGAGCGCCCGCCCCTGCGGGCTCACCCAGTGGAAGACGGTCTGCCCGTGCGAGCCGACGAGATCGCCCCCGTACCGGCGCACGACCTCGCTGACGACGGCGGCGCTCTCCCGCCCGACGAGCGTGTCCACCTCGCACACGTCCCCCAGCGACACCCGGGCCGGAGGCAGCACGGCGAGCAACCGCTCCCGCATCTCCGGCGACCAGGGGTGCTCCTCGGCCGCGAGCGGAACAAGCGTGAGCGTCCCCTCCGCGTCGAGCGCGAGGTCGGCCACGGCGACGTCGAGCCCGTCCATAGAGGTCCCCGACATCAGTCCCACAACGATCATCAGCTTCTCCAGACACAACATTCCAGCCGCCCCCAACCCACCCGCCCCGTAAACCCGCCCGCCCCACCGCCCGCATCTCGAACCCCACCGGCACCCGAATCCAGCCCCTCCGGCGTTCGAGGAGCGGGGCTCGGCGGCGGAGCCCCCGAAACAGGCCGCCCCGCGGAACGTCACCGCCCCGCGGAACGTCACCGTCCCCTCAGGTGCCTCACCGCCCCGTACGTCCGGGCGAGCGCCGCCGTCGACTCGGCGTACGACTTCTGCGCCACCCCCACGAACAAGCAGTCCACCACCGCCAGTTGCGCTATCCGCGACGCGGTCGCCCCCGACCGGAACGGCATCTCGCGCACCGCCGTCGTCAGGACGAGATCCGCGCACTCCGCCAGCGGCGACCTGGCGAAATTGGTCAGCGCGATGGTCGTCGCCCCCCGCTCCCCCGCCGCCTGCAAGGGTTCGAGCGTGTCGACGGTCGAGCCCGTGTGCGAGATCCCGATCGCCACGTCCCCCTCGCCGAGCAGCGCGCTCGCGGTGAGCGCCGCGTGGCCGTCGGTCCACACGAAGGCCATGTGCCCGATGCGGTGCAGCTTCTGGTGCAGATCGCCCCCGACGAAGCCGCTCGCGCCGAGCCCGAAGATGTCGATGCGCCGCGCCCCCGCCACGGCGTCCACGGCCCGCCCGAGGACGTCGAGATCGAGCTGGGCCCGGGTGTCCTCCAGGGTCCCCGACTCGTTGTAGATGATCTTGTCGACGACCTGGGCGAGCGAGTCGTCCTCGCTGATGTCCCCCTTCGTCGCCCACTGCACGTCCTTGTTGCGGACGTCCTCGCGCGCTGCGGCCGAGGCGAGGGCGATGCGCAGCTGCGGGTAGTTGCGCAGCCCGATGGCGCGGCAGAAGCGCATGACGGTCGTGACGGAGGTGCGCGCCTGGCCCGCGAGGCTCGTCGACGACATGCGCGCCGCGGCGGCGGGATCGTCCAGGACGGCGGCGGCGACGCGCTGTTCGGCGGGCTGGAGCGTCGGCACGGCCCCCCGGATACGTACCAGTACGTCCGCTGCCCGCCCCGCCCGCTCGGCGGACTCCTGGGCATGCGGGGGCCGTTCGCTCATGGATTCCTCCTGGTGGCTGTGGGTGTCAGCCTAACCGCCTCCATGTCAAAAACTAACGCTCCCATCACGGCCACTGTTACTTATTGACGCGCCCGTTACCCCTCTCCATACTTGGCGCATCACCGCAGCTCATATGCGGTCGTTCGAGAGGGCAGCCCCCGGGCACGCCCGGATTCGGGGGGCTTCCCCGCGCCCGCGGCACGCCCGTCCTCACCGGCTTCCGCCAGAGCCCGCCCTCTCGCCGCGTCAAGGGAGACACACCTCGATGAGACTCATACGCACGGCAGGCGTCGCCGCCCTCGCCGCCTCCGCCCTGGTGCTGACCGCCTGCGGGAACGACGGAAGCTCCGGCGGCTCCTCCTCGGACTCGAAGGACGGCAAGTCGCTGACCTGGTGGGTCATGAAGGGCACCAACCCGGACGCCTCGACCTTCTACGCCGCCGCGAAGAAGGAGTTCAAGAAGCGCACGGGCGCGAGCCTCAAGGTCCAGGAGATCCAGTGGGCCGACGCCCACGACCGCCTGGTCCGCGCCTTCGCCTCGGGCGACGGCCCCGACGTCTCCGAGATCGGCACGACGTGGACCCCCGAGTTCGCCGCGGCCGGCGGTCTCACCGACGTCACGGCGAAGCTCGACAAGTCCGGCCTCGGCAAGGACCTCGTGCCCGCGCTCAAGGAGTCGGCCACGTACAACGGCAAGCAGTACGGCGTCGGCTGGTACGCGGGTGTGCGCTCCATCATCTACCGCAAGGACGTCTTCGAGAAGCACAAGCTGTCGGTCCCGAAGAACTGGGACGAGCTGGAGCAGACCGTCAAGACGCTCAAGAAGGAGGAGCCGAAGCTCATGCCGCTGCCCATCGCGGGCGACGCGGCGTACGCGACGATCCCCTTCGTGTGGGGCGCGGGCGGTGAGCTGGCCACCGAGCAGGGCGGCAAGTGGACCGGCGCCATCGACGCGAAGGAGTCGAAGGCCGGCCTGGACTTCTACACGGGCCTCGCGCTCAAGGACAAGTCCTCCAGCGTCGGCGCCACCACGTGGCGCGAGACCGACGTCCTCGACTCCTTCGTCAAGGGCAAGTCGGCGATGGTGATCCAGGGCAACTGGACCCCGAAGACGGCGATCGCGGGCGACCCCTCGCTCAAGGACAGGATCGGCGCCTTCCCGATCCCGGGCAAGGACGGCGGCATCAACCCGGCCGTACTCGGCGGCTCCAACCTCGCGATCCTCAAGACGAGCAAGAACCAGGACCTCGCCTGGGAGTTCGTCAACATGATGACCACGAGCCGGCTCGCCAAGGACTGGGCCAACCAGGCCGGCTACTTCCCGAGCACCAACTCGGCGCTCAAGCCCTTCGCCGAGAGCACCGACCCGCTCGTCAAGCCCTTCGCCGAGACGATGCTCAAGGCCGGCAAGACCCCGCCGAGCGCCCCGGGCTGGGGCACCGTCGAGGGCAACAAGACCATCCCGCAGATGGTCCAGTCGATCCTGACCGGCACCTCGGTCGACAAGGCCGCGAAGACCGCGTCCGACGCCGTCACCAAGACACTTCAGGAGAAGTGACGTGGGGAACGTCGCCCTCACCGACGCGCGTCCGGCAGCTCCCGCCCCCGCGGCGGGAGTGCCGGGCGCGCGGCGCCCACCGCGCAAAACGGTGCTGATGAAGCGGCTGCGCCCCTGGCTGCTGCTCGCGGCGCCGCTGCTCGTCATCGCGATCCTGCTGCTCTACCCGATCATCCGGGTCGTGTACCTGTCCTTCCAGACGTACGGGCTCAAGGAGATCATCTCCGGCAGGCCCCGCTTCGTCGGACTCGACAACTACCGCGAGGTGCTCGGCGGTTCGTACCTGTGGAAGACGGTCCTGCCCAACACCGTCCTCTTCGCCGTCTTCGCCGTGCTCGGCACGATCGTCCTCGGCACACTCGTCGCGCTGCTGCTCCAGAACCTCGGCCCCAAGCTGCGCGCCGTCGTCATCGGCTCCTCGCTCGTCGCCTGGGCGATGCCCGCGGTCACGGGCACCTACGTGTGGGTGTGGATCTTCGACCCCGACTCGGGGCTCGTCCGGCGCGTCCTCCAGGACGTCGGCATCCTCGGCCCCGACGGCTTCAACTGGTTCACCGAGCGGCTCTCGTTCTACGGGATCGCCGAGCTGAACGTCATCCACCACGGCTTCCCCTTCATCGCCATCACGCTCTTCGCGGCGCTCACCACCGTGCCGCCCGAGCTGCACGAGGCGGGGCGGCTCGACGGGGCGAGCGCCTGGCAGCGCTTCTGGCACATCACCTTCCCCGTGCTGCGCCCGGCCTTCGCCGTCGTGACGATCCTCTCGACCATCTGGGACTTCAAGGTCTTCACACAGATCTACCTCATGCCGGGAGGTTCCGGGACCAACCCGGAGATCCTCAACCTGGGTGTGTGGTCGTACATGAAGGCCATCACGCAGAACGAGTACGGGCTCGGCGCGGCGATCGCCGTCCTGCTCACCGCTGTCCTGCTGCTGATCACCGCGGTGTACCTGCGGATGCTGTTCAAGGAGGATGAGCTGCGATGAGCGCTCAGCTCGCCGTCCCGCAGTCCGCGGGCACGACCGCGCAGGCCCCGGCGAAGGCGGCGAAGGCCCCGGGGCGCGGCTGGGCGAGGACCGGTAAGTACGTGGCGGTCGTCGCGCTCCTGGTCTTCACCCTCTTCCCGGTCTGGTTCATGCTCTCGACGGCCCTCAACGGCCGCGCCAGTTCCGGCACCGACAGCCTCTTCCCGACCCACTTCACCTTCGCGCACTTCACGGACGCGCTGGGCGACGGCGGCTTCGGCACCTTCATGCTCAACTCGGCGGTCGTCACGCTCATCACGGTCGTGGCCTCGGGCCTGCTCGCGCTGCTCGGCGCGGTCGCGATGGCCCGCTTCCGCTTCCGGATGCGCACGACGATCATGGTGCTGATCCTCGTCGTGCAGATGCTCCCCGCCGAGGCCCTGGTCATCCCCTTGTTCCTTCAGATGAAGGACCTGAAGATGCTCAACTCGCTCCTCGGCCTCGCGATCGTCTACACCGCCTTCTCGCTGCCCTTCGCGATCTGGAACCTGCGCGGCTTCGTCGCCGCCGTCCCCGTCGAGGTCGAGGAGGCCGCGTACGTGGACGGCGCCTCGTGGTGGCGGATGTTCCGCTCCGTGCTGCTGCCGCTCGTGACGCCCGGGCTCATCGCGACGAGCGCCTTCGCCTTCGTCATGGCCTGGGAGGAGTTCACCTTCGCGCTGACGTTCATGTCGGACGAGAACATGATGACCGTGGGCGTGGGCCTGGAACAGTTCCTCGGCAAGAACACGAACGACTGGGGCGGGCTCATGGCCGCGTCCACGCTCGTGACGATCCCGGTCATGGTCGTCTTCGTACTCGCCCAGCGCCGGCTGACCTCCGGCCTCGTCTCCGGAGCGGTGAAGTAAGTGACCGACGTGGACCCGGACCTGCGCCGCCTCGCGCACACCGTCCTCATGCCGGGCTTCGGCGGTACGGGGAGGAGCGGGCCGCCCGCGTGGCTGCTCGCCGCGATCGGCGAGGGCCTGGGCTCGGTCTGCTGGTTCGGGCACAACGTCACGGACCGCGCGGAGACGGCCGCGCTCGCCGCGCGGCTCCACGCGGCGGGTGACGTCCTCGTCGCGCTCGACGAGGAGGGCGGCACCGTCACGCGCCTGCACGTCGCCGACGGCTCCCCGCACGCGGGCGCGGCGACGCTCGGGCGCGCCGACGACCCGGCGCTGACCGCCGCCGTCGCGCGCTCGGTCGCGCAGGAGGTACGCGCGCACGGCGCCGACCTCGTCCTCGGCCCCGTCGCCGACGTCAACGCCGACCCGGCCAACCCGGTCATCGGCGTCCGCTCCTACGGCGCCGAGCCGCACCTCGTCGGGCGGCACGTCGCCGCCTTCGTCGCGGCCGCGCAGGCCGAGGGCGTCGCCGCGTGCGCCAAGCACTACCCGGGGCACGGCGACACGAGGACCGACACGCACGCGGGGCTCGCGGTCGTCGACGTGAGCCCCGAGACCCTGCGCACCCGTGAACTCGTGCCCTTCGCCGCCGCCGTGGCCGCGGGCGCGCGGGCGATCATGACCGCGCACATCGTCTTCCCCGCGCTCGACGACGCCCCCGCGACCCTGAGCCCCGCGGTGCTGCGCCTGCTGCGCGAGGACCTCGGCTTCACCGGCGTCGTCGTCTCGGACGCGATCGACATGCGCGCCATCAGCCGCACGGTCGGCTTCGCGGAGGGCGTCGTGCGCACGCTCGCCGCCGGTGTCGACCTCGTCTGCCTCGGCAACCCCGGGATGCCGCTGCGCGGCGAGGACGGCGGGAGCGACGACGGGGAGCGCGACTTCCGTACCGCGCTCGACGCGATCACCGCCGCCGTCACCGAAGGGCGGCTGCCCCGGGCGCGCCTCGCGCAGGCGGCCGCGCGGGTACGGGACCTCGCGGCGTGGAGCGCGCGGCACCGAACCGCGCCCGTCGACGAGGCGGTCCTGGCCGCGGGGCACGAGGCGAGCGAAGCGGCGGCGCGCCTGGCGCTGACCGTGCGCGGCGACGTCGCGGGCACGCTGACCGGTTCCGTGCACCTCGTGGACGTACGCCGCCGCCGCAACATCGCGAGCGGGAAGCTCAGCGACCATGTCACCGACGCGCTCCTCGCCCGTGCCCCCGGCGCGAGGCTCACGCGGGTCTTCGCGCGCGGCGAGGCGACCGAGGGCAGGGTCACCGAGGAGAGCGCGGCCGGTCCCGTACTGCCCGAAGCGGCCGACGTGATCCTCGTCGGCACCCCGCACGCCGACCCCGAGCAGGCGAAGGCGCTCGACGCGCTCATCGACGCCCACCCGGACGCGCTCGTCGTGTGCCTCGGCTGGCCCGCCGGCCCCGACGACCTGCCCCGGGCCCGGCGTCTCGTGTGCGCCTACGGCGACGCGCGCCCCAACGCGAAGGCGCTCGCCGAGCTGCTCACGGGGGCGTGAGAAGGCTCCCGTGCCCGACATGCGACCCAAGTGAATCCGTGCACAAGCGACGGCCTAGCATGAGGCCCGTGCCGAAAATGACTGCCGCCGACCTCTCCGAGGCCGCACGCAATCCGCTCGCCTTCATCGCCGCCCGCTACACGCCGCGTCAGCGGACCGTGGAGCGGGCCGCGCTGCTCGCCCTGATGATGACCGTGGTCATCGTCGTGACCGGTGGCGCGGTGCGGCTCACGGGCTCCGGGCTCGGCTGCCCGACATGGCCGCAGTGCACGGACACCTCGCTCACCACGACCCGCGAGATGGGCTTCCACGGGGTCATCGAGTTCGGCAACCGGATGCTCACGTACGTGCTGTGCGCGGCCGTCGGCTGGGCGATCATCGCCGCGCGCGCCGCGAAGCCGCGCCGCCGCGCGCTCACGCGCCTGGGCTGGGCGCAGTTCTGGCTCGTCATGGGCAACGCGGTGCTCGGCGGGATCGTCGTGCTCGTGGGCCTCAACCCCTACACGGTCGCCGCGCACTTCCTGCTCTCCTCCGCGCTCATCGCCGTCGCCGCCCTCATGTGGCAGCGCAGCCGCGAGGGCGACGCGGCACCGCGCCCGCTCGCCGGGCCGAAGGTCGTGCGCCTCGCGTGGGTCCTCGTCGTCGTGACGGCGCTCCTCATCGCGGTCGGCACCCTGGTCACCGGTACGGGTCCGCACGCGGGCGACTCGTCCGACGTGCCGCGCATGTCGCTGGACTGGCTCGGCGGCTGGACGGGCACGGCACGCGTCCACGCGGCGCTGGCCTGGGCGACGTGCCTCCTGACGGCCGCGCTGTGGGGCGTCCTGAAGGCGGTCGACGCGCCGGTGGGGCCGCGCAACAAGGCGGGCATCCTCTTCCTGGTCCTCATGGCCCAGGGCGTCATCGGCTACGTGCAGTACTTCACCGACCTGCCCGAGATCCTCGTCGGCACCCACATGCTCGGCTCGACCCTCGTCTGGATCGGCGCCCTGCGCGTCCTCCTCGCCCTGCGCGAGCGCCCCCACACGGAGCCGGGCACCGGCCCGCTGCCCCGCAAGGACGCCACCGGCACCTCGCAGCTGACGGCGGCGTGAGGCGAGCCGGTACGAGCTGAGGCCCCGGCACCCCCGCCGTACCCCCGCGCCGCCCGCGCCCCTCACTCCTCCAGCCCGTACACCCGCCGCGCGTTCCCCGCCCCCAGCAGCCCCGCGACCCGCTCCCCGTCCCGCGCGCTCCACGCGCCGTCGGCGACCCAGGCGCCGAGCACCCGCCCCAGCGCCTCGCGGAACTGCCGGGCGGCGACGACGTGCAGTTCGGGCAGGCCACGCGCGCCGCTTGAGTAGAGGAGCTTCCCGAAGGGGGCCAGTTCCAGGAACTCCGCGAGCAGCCCAGCGGCCCGCGCGCCCGTCCCGCTGAGCGCGGGGCCCAGGTCGACGTGGACGTGCGCGTGCAGTCCCGCGAGACGGGCGGCCGGGCGGTGGTGGGGGTAGCCGGGCAGCAGGACGAGCGGGGTGCCGAGCCCGGCGGTCGCCGTGGCGAAGGCGTCGAGCGCGCGCGGCTCGGGCGGGGCCTCGCCCGTGTGGAGCTGGAGCGGCCTTCCCGAGGAGAGCGCGAGCCACAGCAGGTGCGCCCCGAGCAGCGGGGAGGGCCCGGCGGGATCGGCGGGGCCCGCGCTGCCCGGCGGGCGCTGCCTGGCGGCGAGCCACGCGCCGGCAGCGGCCCGTACCTCGACGGGCGAGGGCGGCTCGGGGAGCAGCGGGACCCGGCGCAGGGGCGGGGTCACGGAGGCGAAGGCGACCGCGGTCGCCGCGGCGCCGTGCACGGACTCGGCGAGGTGGCGCAGGAAGGACTCGACGCTGCCGGAGGTGTCGGCGGTCTGTTCGGCGAGCTGTTCGAGCCGCACGATCTCGCGGGCGTGCGCGTCGGCGGTCGCCGCGAGTTCGCCGGGCGGGGTGAGGCCGAGCGGCGGCCCGGTGTCGACGAGGTACGTGGCGGTGCCGCTGCCGCGCAGCAGGCGCCGCTCCGTCTCCAGGGCCCCCAGCTCCCTGCGCCTGGCGAGGTAGTGCGCGGGCGGGCTGTGCGGCGCGAGGCCGAGCAGCGGCGGGCACCAGCGGCGCAGCGCGAACCCGGTCTGCGTGTCGAAGAAGGTCGTCCCGGCCGCGGGTGCCCCGCCCCCGGGCCCGAGCAGCGCCTCGAAGGTCCCGAGGCCCAGCTCCTCGCGGCGCACCCCCTGGCAGTACTGGTCCACCAGCGGCGGTGTCTCGATCATGGGGACCCCCGGGGCGTCCTGCCCCCCGGCCTGTCCGGGCGGCCCTCGGGAGGTCTAACGGAGAAGGGGGCCCGCGGTGTCGGCGTATCCAGGCCACCCGGTCCGGAGGCGCCCGCCGGGCTCAGGTCTCTCGGGGGTGAGGAGCGGGGCCCCTGGTGGGGCCCCGAAACGCCCGGCGGGTGCCCCTCACGCGGGAAGGTTCACCCACCCACCTGAATCCCCGCCATCCGCTTCCACTCGTACGGGCCCGTCGTGACCTTCGCGGCGAAGTCGCCGTCGAACTCGTCGTGCAGCGTGATCCCGGCCCGTGCGACGGCATCGCGCGCCACGCCCGCGTCGTGCGCGAAGAGGTCGCCCCAGCGGCCGTCCTCGCCGACCAGGACGATGCGCGTGCCGCGCTGCCCGACGTAGGCGAGCTGTCCCTCGGCGCCGCCGTGGCGGCGGGCGAAGGACCCGATCTGCTTGGCGAGCCTCGCGGCCCTGCGCTCCAGGCGCGCGGCCTGCCGCTTGTCGGCGGCGGGGGCCGCGGTCGCCGCGGTGGCGCTCTGCTCGGTGTTGTCTGCCATGCCAGGCATGCTACCCACGAGTAGGCCCGCGTACGACAACCGGTACGGCCACGGGAACGGACACCAGTACGGCCACCGGTACAGCCACCGGTACGACAAGAGGCCCCGCCGTCCGGAGAAGGACGACGGGGCCACCTGGCGGGATCACCCCCGCCCGGGTCAGCGCAGGAAAGGGTCGATCGCGACAGCGACGAAGAGGATCGACACGTACGTGATCGACCAGTGGAAGAGCCGCATCTCCTTGAGCTTCGCGCCCGTGATCTCGCCCTTGGCCCGGTGGAGGAGGCCGTGCGCCTCCCACAGCCAGTAGCCGCCCGACAGGAGCGCGACGACCGTGTAGAACCAGCCGGTGTAGCCGAGCACCGTGAGCAGGAGCGAGACCACGACCATGACCCAGCTGTAGAGCACGATCTGCTTGGCGACGACCTTGTTCCCGGCGATGACCGGGAGCATCGGCACGTTGACGCGCGCGTAGTCGTCCTTGACGCGCATGGACAGCGGCCAGTAATGCGGCGGCGTCCAGAAGAAGATGACGAGGAAGAGGATGACGGCGGCCCAGGAGACCGAGTCCGTCACGGCCGACCAGCCGATGAGGACCGGCATGCACCCCGCGACCCCGCCCCACACGATGTTCTGCGCGGTGCGGCGCTTGAGGATCATCGTGTAGCCGACGACGTACAGGACGATCGCGCCGAGCGAGAGAGCGGCCGAGAGCCAGTTGACGAGGAGGCCGAACCACACCGTGGAGACCGCGGCGAGACCGAGGCCGAAGGCGAGGCCCTCGCGCGGTGAGATGAGCCCGGTGACGAGCGGTCGCTGCGACGTACGGTCCATCAGGGCGTCGATGTCGCGGTCGTACCACATGTTGAGAGCGTTGGCGCCGCCCGCGGAGAGGTACCCGCCGAAGCACGTCACGAAGACGAGCCACAGGTCGGGCACGCCCTGTTCCGCGAGGAACATGACCGGCACGGTCGTGATGAGCAGCAGCTCGATGATCCGCGGCTTGGTCAGCGCCACGAAGCCCTTGAGCCGGGCCCCGGTCGGCCGCTGGCCCGTGCTCGTCCCGAGCGCTCCCGCTGGACGGGATTCAACGGCCGTCACGCACACCCCTGACAGAGACTTTTCTCAAGCGAGCCCACCCGAGAGCGTCCGGATTGGCACCGGAAAGGGGGGCTCACGCGTACCACGCCACTCTAGACGGCCCCCCTCTTCGGCCCTTCGCGGGGGTCGCTCGTGTTGGGCATCCCGCGCGCGTGTGCGAGCGGGCAGGACGGCGACGGACACGGGCCCCGGCGAGGGCGCGCACGGGAGCGGCCGCGCCCTCCGATCGCCGTACGGAGCGACCCTTTCGGTGACGCTCGGTCGCCTCGCGCGGGGCCCGGCGCGGATGAGCGCACGGGCGCACGTGCGGGCGCTGGAATGAGCGTGTCGCGGCACAGATGTCGCGGTGTGCCGCGAAGGCTTTCTGGGCAGGCGGGACAAGGGTTGTGGGGCTTCGACAGGCGGATTGGGCCCGTCTTCGGCACCCTGGGAATCAGGCGCGGAGACGCGGACGTTTCCAGGGGTAGGCTCGACGCCGTCCGGTGTACGCAAAGTCACCGGCATTCGACATGTGGAGAGGAGCCCTGACTCAGGGTGAGCACCAAGCCGACCACCACAGATTTCGAGTGGACCGAACTGGATCAGCGGGCCGTAGACACCGCGCGTGTACTGGCCGCGGACGCCGTGCAGAAGGTCGGCAACGGCCATCCCGGCACGGCGATGAGCCTGGCCCCGGCCGCGTACACGCTCTTCCAGAAGGTGATGCGGCACGACCCCGCTGACCCGGACTGGACCGGGCGCGACCGTTTCGTGCTGTCCGCGGGCCACTCCTCGCTCACGCTCTACACGCAGCTGTACCTGGCCGGTTTCGGCCTGGAGCTGCCGGACCTGGAAGCCTTCCGCACGTGGGGCTCGAAGACCCCGGGGCACCCGGAGTACGGGCACACCAAGGGCGTCGAGACGACGACGGGGCCGCTCGGCCAGGGTGTGGCCAACGCCGTGGGCATGGCGATGGCGGCACGTTACGAGCGCGGGCTCTTCGACCCCGAGGCGCCGCAGGGCACCTCGCCCTTCGACCACCGCATCTACGTGATCGCCGGGGACGGCTGCCTCCAGGAGGGCATCTCCGCCGAGGCGTCCTCGCTCGCCGGGCACCAGAAGCTCGGCAACCTGATCCTGCTGTGGGACGACAACCACATCTCGATCGAGGGCGACACCGAGACCGCCGTCTCCGAGGAGACCACGAAGCGGTACGAGGCGTACGGCTGGCACGTGCAGCGCGTCGAGCCGCAGGCCAACGGCGACCTCGACCCGGCCGCGCTCTACGCCGCGATCCAGGCCGCGCAGGCCGAGACGGAGCGCCCCTCCTTCATCGCGATGCGCTCGATCATCGCCTGGCCTGCCCCGCACGCGCAGAACACCGAGGCCGCGCACGGCTCGGCGCTCGGCGAGGAGGAGGTCGCGGCGACCAAGCGCGTCCTCGGCTTCGACCCCGAGAAGCACTTCGACGTCGCCGACGAGGTCCTCGCACACACCCGCGGGGCCCTGGAGCGCGGCAAGGCGCAGCGCGCGGAGTGGGAGAAGGGCTTCGCCGACTGGCGCGCGGCCAACCCCGAGCACGCCGCCCGCTTCGACCGCGTCGCAGCGACCGAGCTGCCCGAGGGCTGGGAGGAGCACCTCCCCGTCTTCGAGACCGGCACCTCGCTCGCCACGCGCGCCGCCTCCGGCAAGGTCCTCCAGGCGCTCGGCCCGGTGATCCCCGAGCTGTGGGGCGGTTCCGCCGACCTCGCGGGCTCGAACAACACGACGATCGACAAGACCTCGTCGTTCCTCCCGGAGGGCAACCCGCTCCCCGAGGCCGACCCGTACGGCCGTACCGTGCACTTCGGTATCCGCGAGCACGCGATGGCCGCGGAGCTGAACGGCATCACGCTGCACGGCAACACGCGCGCCTTCGGCGGTACGTTCCTGACGTTCTCCGACTACATGCGCAACGCGGTCCGCCTGTCCGCGCTCATGACGCTGCCGGTCACGTACGTCTTCACGCACGACTCGATCGGCCTCGGCGAGGACGGCCCGACCCACCAGCCGGTCGAGCACGTCGCCTCGCTGCGCGCCATCCCCGGGCTCAACGTGGTCCGCCCGGCCGACGCGAACGAGACCGCGATCGCCTGGCGCGAGGTCCTGCGCCGCTACACCAAGGTGTACGGCGAGGGTCACCCGCACGCGCTGATCCTCACCCGGCAGGGCGTGCCCACGTACGCGCCGAACGAGGACGCGGCGAAGGGCGGCTACGTCCTGCTCGACGCCGAGGACGCCGAGGGGAGGACCGTCACGCCCGACGTCGTCCTCATCGGGACGGGGTCCGAGGTGCAGCTCGCCGTCGAGGCGCGTGAGCTGCTCCGTGCGCAGGGCGTGGCCGCGCGTGTCGTCTCGATGCCCTCCGTCGAGTGGTTCGAGGACCAGGACGCGGGGTACCGGGAGTCCGTGCTTCCGGCCGCCGTCAAGGCGCGGGTCGCCGTGGAGGCCGGTATCGGCCTGACCTGGCACCGTTTCGTGGGCGACGCGGGCCGCATCGTCTCGCTGGAGCACTTCGGTGCCTCGGCGGACGGCAAGCTGCTCTTCCGCGAGTACGGCTTCACCGGCGAGGCGGTCGCCGCCGCCGCGCGGGAATCTCTCGACGCCGCCCGGCGCTGACGCGAACAGACACTCTACGAGGAGATGCAATTTCCATGACAGACGCACTCAAGCGCCTCTCCGACGAAGGCGTGGCGATCTGGCTGGACGACCTGTCGCGCAAGCGCATCACGTCCGGCAACCTGAGCGAGCTGATCGACGATCAGCACGTCGTGGGTGTCACGACCAACCCGTCGATCTTCCAGAAGGCCATCTCGCAGGGCGACGGGTACGACACCCAGGTCACCGACCTCGCCTCGCGCCGCGTCACGGTGGAGGAGGCGATCCGCATGATCACCACCGCCGACGTCCGTGACGCCGCCGACGTGCTGCGCCCCGTCTTCGACGCGAGCGGCGGCACCGACGGCCGGGTCTCCATCGAGGTCGACCCGCGCCTCGCCCACCACACGCGCGCCACCATCGCCGAGGCCAAGCAGCTCGCCTGGCTCGTCGACCGCCCGAACACCTTCATCAAGATCCCGGCGACGAAGGCCGGTCTGCCCGCGATCACCGAGGTCATCGGCCGGGGCATCAGCGTCAACGTGACGCTGATCTTCTCCCTGGAGCGCTACCGCCTCGTGATGGACGCCTACCTCGCGGGTCTGGAGAAGGCGAAGGCCGCGGGGCTGGACCTCTCCAAGATCCACTCGGTGGCCTCCTTCTTCGTCTCGCGCGTCGACACCGAGGTCGACAAGCGCCTCGACGCGATCGGCACCGAGGAGGCCAAGGCCGCCAAGGGCAAGGCCGCCGTCGCCAACGCGCGCCTCGCCTACCAGGCGTACGAGGAGGTCTTCGCCTCCGAGCGCTGGGCCGCCCTGGAGAAGGCGCACGCGAACAAGCAGCGTCCGCTGTGGGCATCGACCGGCGTCAAGGACCCGGCCCTGCCCGACACGCTGTACGTCGACTCGCTCGTCGCTCCGAACACCGTGAACACGATGCCCGAGGCGACCCTGGAGGCCGTGGGCGACCACGCCAGGATCACGGGGAACACGATCGCCGGTACGTACGAGGAGGCGCAGGCCGTCATCGACGGGCTCGCGAAGTTCGGCATCTCGTACGACGACGTCGTGGACCTCCTGGAGAAGGAGGGCGTCGACAAGTTCGAGGTCTCCTGGACCGACCTGCTCAAGTCGACCGAGGCGGAGCTGAAGCGCCTCGCCCCCTCGGAGGGCTGATCACCTTGACCGCACAGCACGGAGCCAATCCGCTCCGTGACGCCGCGGACCGACGGCTCCCGCGTATCGCGGGGCCGTCGGGCCTGGTCATCTTCGGCGTCACGGGGGACCTCTCGCGCAAGAAGCTGATGCCGGCCGTCTACGACCTGGCCAACCGCGGCCTGTTGCCGCCGGGCTTCTCCCTCATCGGCTTCGCGCGCCGCGACTGGGAGGACGAGGACTTCGCCCAGGTCGTCCACGACGCCGTGAAGGAACACGCCCGCACCCCCTTCCGCGAGGAGGTGTGGCAGCAGCTCTTCCAGGGGATGCGGTTCGTCCAGGGCGCCTTCGACGACGACCAGGCCTTCGAGACCCTCAAGGCCACGATCGACGAACTCGACAAGGCCCAGGGCACGGGCGGCAACTTCGCCTTCTACCTCTCGGTCCCGCCGAGGTTCTTCCCCGACGTCGTCCAGCAGCTCAAGAAGCACGGCCTCGCCGACGCCCCCGAGGGCGCCTGGCGGCGCGCGGTCATCGAGAAGCCCTTCGGGCACGATCTCGAATCGGCCAAGGAGCTGAACGCGATCGTCCACGAGGTCTTCGACCCCGACCAGGTCTTCCGCATCGACCACTACCTCGGCAAGGAGACCGTCCAGAACATCCTGGCGCTCCGCTTCGCCAACACGATGTTCGAGCCGATCTGGAACCGCTCCTTCGTCGACCACGTGCAGATCACGATGGCCGAGGACATCGGCATCGGCGGCCGCGCCGGGTACTACGACGGCATCGGCGCCGCCCGCGACGTCATCCAGAACCACCTGCTCCAGCTCATGGCGCTCACCGCGATGGAGGAGCCCGCCTCCTTCGACGCCGACGCGCTCGTCGCCGAGAAGACGAAGGTGCTGCGCGCCGTGCGTCTCCCCGCCGACCTCGGCCGCGACACCGTGCGCGGGCAGTACGCGGCGGGCTGGCAGGGCGGCGAGCGGGCCGTGGGCTACCTGCAAGAGGACGGCATCGACCCCAAGTCGAAGACCGACACCTACGCGGCGATCAAGCTCGGCGTCGACAACCGCCGCTGGGCCGGAGTGCCCTTCTACCTGCGTACGGGCAAGCGGCTCGGCCGCCGCGTCACCGAGATCGCGGTGGTCTTCCAGCGTGCCCCGCACTCCCCCTTCGACCAGACGGCCACGGAGGAACTGGGGCAGAACGCCCTGGTCATCCGCGTCCAGCCGGACGAGGGCGTCACCGTGCGCTTCGGCTCGAAGGTCCCCGGCACCTCGATGGAGGTACGGGACGTCTCGATGGACTTCGCCTACGGCGAGTCCTTCACCGAGTCGAGCCCCGAGGCGTACGAGCGGCTCATCCTCGACGTCCTCCTGGGCGACGCGAACCTCTTCCCGCGCACGGAGGAGGTCGAGCTGTCCTGGAAGATCCTCGACCCCATCGAGGAGCACTGGAACCGCCACGGCAAGCCCGCCCAGTACCCCTCGGGTACCTGGGGCCCCACCGAGGCGGACGACATGCTCCGACGTGACGGACGGAGCTGGAGGCGGCCATGAAGATCGATCTCACGGACACCACATCCAGCAAGATCAACAAGGCACTCGTGGAGGGCCGCCGCTCGCTCGGCGCGCCCACCGTCGGCATGGTGCTCACGCTCGTCATCGTCACCGACGAGGAGAACGCCTACGACGCGCTGCGCGCCGCGCACGACGCCTCGCGCGAGCACCCCTCACGCATCCTCGTCGTCATCAGGCGCGTCTCGCGCGGCCCCCGCGACCGCGCCACGACCCGCCTCGACGCCGAGGTCCAGCTCGGTGGCGACACCGGCAACGGCACCGGCGAGACGGTCATGCTGCGGCTGTACGGGGAGGTGGGCGACCACGCCCAGTCCGTCGTGCTCCCGCTGCTGCTGCCCGACGCGCCCGTCGTCGTGTGGTGGCCGGTCAACGCGCCCGAGAACCCGGCGAAGGACCCGCTGGGCGCCCTCGCGCAGCGGCGGGTCACGGACTCGTACGCGGCCGAGCAGCCCATCCACGAGCTGAAGGCCCGCGCCGAGACCTACACGCCCGGCGACACCGACCTCTCGTGGACGCGCATCACGCCGTGGCGCTCGATGCTCGCCGCGGCGCTCGACCAGGTGGCCTGCGAGGTCACCGCCGTCGAGGTCGAGGGCGAGGAGTACAACCCGAGCGTCGAACTCCTCGCGATGTGGCTCGGCCACCGCCTCGCCGTCCCGGTCAAGCGCACCGCTTCGGAGGGCCCCGGGCTCACCTCGGTGCGCATGGAGACGGATTGCGGCCCGGTCGTCCTGGACCGCAATGACGGCTCCCTCGCGACCCTGTCCGTCGAGGGCCAGCCGGACCGCGCGGTGGCGCTCAAGCGCCGCGAGACGGCGGAACTGATCGCCGAGGAGCTGCGCAGGCTCGACCCGGACGACACCTACGCGGCCGCGCTCAAGTTCGGCGTGGACAAGCTCGACGAACCGGCGGACGCGCAGACGGCGCCGACGCCCGAGGAGGCGGCGGCCGAGGCGGCCGAGACCGCCGAGTCGGGAACACCGGCACCGCGGGGGGCCACGGGTCCCGGCACGGGGGCGGCGAAGAAGACGGCGGCGCGCAAGCCCGCCAAGTCAGCGGCATCCGCCTCAGCGAAGAAGGCGACCACGTCATGAGCACCACGCCCGAACTCGTCGTGCACCAGGACAAGGCCGAGATGGCGCGCGCCGCCGCCGCACGCCTCGTCACCCTGATCGTCGAGGCCCAGGCGGCCAACGGCAGCGCCTCCCTCGCCCTCACGGGCGGCCGCAACGGCAACGGGCTGCTCGCCGCGCTCGCCGAGGAGCCCGGGCGCGACGCGATCGACTGGGGGCGCCTGGAGATCTGGTGGAGCGACGAGCGCTACCTGCCCGACGGCGACCCCGAGCGCAACGCGACGCAGGCCCGCGAGGCGCTGCTCGCGCAGGTGCCGCTCGACCCGGGCCAGGTCCACGAGATGCCCGCTTCGGACGGTCCGTACGAGCCGGACGCGGCGGCGCAGGTCTACGCGGCCGAGCTGGCCGACGCGGCCTCGCGCGCCGGTTCGCACGGTGCCGTTCCGGCCTTCGACGTGCTCCTGCTCGGCGTCGGCCCGGACACGCACGTGGCCTCGCTCTTCCCCGAGCTGCCCGGCGTGCACGAGAAGGACCGCACGGTCATCGCGGTCCACAACGCGCCGAAGCCCCCGCCCACCCGCCTCTCGCTGACTCTCCCCGCGATCCGCGCCGCCCGCGAGGTCTGGCTCCTCGCGGCGGGCGAGGACAAGGCCGAGGCGGTCCGGATCGCCCTGTCGGGCACCGGCGAACTCCAGGCCCCCGCCGCGGGCGCCTACGGCACCCGCCGCACCCTGTGGCTCCTGGACCGGGACGCGGCGTCGAAGCTCCCTCCTGAGCTGTACCCGAGGGACGTCGCCTGAGCGGCACATACGTGCGAAGGCCCGCACCGGACTCCCCGGCGCGGGCCTTCGCGCGTACCCGCCCTAGGGTGTGTCTCCCGCCGCGCCACCGCACAGGAGAGACGATGCGAGAGCAGCCCGCCCGCGAGAACACCGTGCCCGAGGAGAACGCGGAGGCGTCCCCTAAGACGCGCGCCCGCATCAGCGACAGCTTCGCCCGCCAGGGACTGATGCGCCACCTCGGGGCCCGCCTGACCCTCATCGCTCCCGGCCGCGTCCACATCGCGCTGCCCCACCGCCCCGAGGTCGGCCAGCAGCACGGCTACATCCACGCCGGTGCCACGAGCGCCGTCGCGGACAGCGCGGGGGGCTACGCGGCCCTCACCCTCTTCCCGGAGGACTCCGAGGTCCTCACGGTCGAGTACAAACTCAACCTGCTCTCCCCCGCGGCCGGCGAGGAGATCGTGGCGGTGGGCACGGTGCTGCGCCCCGGACGCACGCTCACCGTGTGCCGCCTGGAGGTCTTCGGCACCCAGGACGGCCGGGAGAAACTCATCGCCTCCGGCCAGCAGACCCTGATCCGCGTCACCGCCTGACCGGCACCCCCGTGCGCGGTCCCCCACCGCCTCAGGCCACCGCCGCCAGGTGCGCCGCCCGCGTCCCGCCCTCGGCCGGCCCCCGCGACACCCCGCCCTCAGTCCCCCGCGCACCACACCCGGCTGCCCGGCGTCCGCACGCATCGGGCGAGCACCTCGACGAGGTCGCCCAGCGCCGCCCGCCCGCGCGCGTCCCGGCATTCCGCGAGCAACGCGAGCGCCTCGCCGTGCGCGATCTCCGCGGCCTGCTCGTCGAAGAACGTGTCACCGTACGGGTCGATCCAGGCGAGGCGCGAAGAACCGTGCGGCTCGTACGCGGGAAGCACCGCCACCCGGGCCTCACCGTGCGCATACGACCCGTGCGACAGCGACTCACGGGACCGCTTCCCGCCCCGAGGCCGCCGCACGTGCAACTCCAGCTCGACGGCCACCGTCTCAGGCCACCGCCGCCAGGTGCGCGGCCCGCGTCCCGCCCTCGCCCAGCCGGTACCCGCTCCCGTCCCGTTCGCGCGTCAGGACGCGGTACTCGACGCAGTAGCGGCGCAGTGCGGACGGGTCGGCGCTGTAGCGCGCGAGCGTCTCGCTCACCTCGTCCTCCGTGTACGCGCGGCCCGGCGCGAACTCGGCCTCGGCCAGGCGCGTCAGGAGTTCCGCGCGCACGCGCTGCTTCGCCGGTACGGAGCTGAGGCGGCCCTCGCGGAAGTGCCCGGCCAGGTGCGGGGGCACCCACGCGGGCAGCCGCCCGGACGCGGCGGTGGACGCCGCGTCGGACGCGGCCGTACGGAAGGCGCTGGGGCGCGCCCGCAGCGTGCCGTCGCCGTCGCGGCGGACGAGGCCCGCGTGCAGGAGCGGCACGAGCTGGGCGCGCGGCGCGTTCTCGACGCGCTCGCCGAGGACGAGGCGGGCGAAGAGCCGCAGCCGCGCGGGGTCGGCGAGCGCGCCCAGGGCCGGATGGGTCTCCACAGGAATTCACCTCTCGTACGGGGGCGGGACGCGCCCAGTCTCACCGACCCGCCCCGCCACCGCACACGGTTTTTCCCGGGGCCGTCAGCGCCCGCGCAGCTCCCGGTACTTCGCGACGAGCGCCTGCGTCGAGGCGTCGAGCCCCGGGACCTCCGCGCCTTCGGTGAGGGCCGGCTCCACCCGCTTGGCGAGCACCTTGCCCAGTTCGACACCCCACTGGTCGAAGGAGTCGATGTCCCACACCGCGCCCTGCACGAACACCTTGTGCTCGTAGAGCGCGATGAGCTGCCCGAGCACGGACGGGCTCAGCTCGGGCGCGAGCAGGGTCGTCGTCGGGTGGTTGCCGCGGAAGGTCTTGTGCGGGACGAGGTCGTCGGCGACGCCCTCGGCCCGTACCTCCTCGGCGGTCTTGCCGAAGGCGAGCGCCTGCGTCTGCGCGAAGAAGTTCGCCATGAGCAGGTCGTGCTGGTCGGCGAGCTGCGGCTCCAGCTCGTCCACGGGCCGCGCGAAGCCGATGAAGTCGGCCGGGATGAGCTTCGTGCCCTGGTGGATGAGCTGGTAGTAGGCGTGCTGCCCGTTCGTCCCCGGCGTGCCCCAGACGACGGGACCCGTCTGCCACTGCACCGGGCGTCCCTCGCGGTCCACGGACTTGCCGTTGGACTCCATGTCGAGCTGCTGGAGGTAGGCGGTGAACTTGGAGAGGTAGTGCGAGTACGGGAGCACGGCGTGCGACTGCGCGTCGTGGAAGTTCCCGTACCAGATGCCGAGGAGGCCGAGGAGGAAGGGCGCGTTCTCCTCGATCGGGGCGGTGCGGAAGTGCTCGTCGATCCGGTGGAAGCCGTCGAGCATCTCGCGGAAGCGGTCCGGGCCGATCGCGATCATGAGCGAGAGGCCGATCGCGGAGTCGTACGAGTACCGGCCGCCGACCCAGTCCCAGAACTCGAACATGTTGGCCGTGTCGATGCCGAAGTCCGAGACCTTCCCCGCGTTGGTCGAGAGCGCGACGAAGTGCTTGGCGACGGCCTCCTGCCCGGCGCCGAGCGCGTCGAGGAGCCAGGAGCGCGCGGAGGTCGCGTTGGTGATCGTCTCGATCGTCGTGAAGGTCTTCGACGCGATGATGAAGAGCGTCTCGGCCGCGTCGAGGTCGTGCACGGCCTCGTGCAGGTCGGCGCCGTCGACGTTGGAGACGAAACGGACGGTCAGCGAGCGGTCCGTGTACGGGCGCAGCACCTCGTGGGCCATCGCGGGCCCGAGGTCGGAGCCGCCGATGCCGATGTTGACGACGTTCTTGATGCGCTTGCCGGTGTGCCCGGTCCAGGCCCCGGAGCGCACCTGCTCGGCGAAGGCCGCCATCTTGTCGAGCACGGCGTGCACGGCCGGGACGACGTTCTCGCCGTCGACCTCGATCACGGCGTCGCGCGGGGCGCGGAGCGCGGTGTGCAGCACCGCGCGGTCCTCGGTCGTGTTGATCCTGTCGCCGCGGAACATCGCGTCCCGCAGCTTCTCGACGCCCGTCGCCCGCGCGAGCTGACGGAGCAGGTCGAGCGTCTCGTCCGTCACGAGGTGCTTGGAGTAGTCCAGATAGAGGTCACCGGCCGTCAGGCGGTACCGCGAGGCCCGCTCGGGATCGGCGTCGAACAGCTCCCGCAACCGCACCTCGCCGAGGGCGTCCCGGTGCTTGCCGAGGGCGTTCCACTCGGGCGTCTGGTTGAGCCGGGTCCGGCTTTCCGCGTTCATCAGGGACTTCTGCCTTCTTTCGTCCATACGTACCGCCCCGCCGGCCCCCAACCTAAACGATCAGGCGTCGTCCGGGCCGCCTTGGCCACTGCGCGATACGGGTACCCCGGCATCGCCGGTGTCCTTCTTCGTCAGCAACGGCGAGCCACCCCCTGATTCCCGGGGCGCTCCACCCGCCACCGCCCGCACGGCGGGCAGCAGGGCGAGGACGGAGAGCACGAAGAACACGGCGGCGAGGAAGGGCGGCGCGGCAGGGCCCCACCAGCGCACGACGGCCCCTCCGGTGAGCGCGCCGAGCGGCGCCCCCGCGACCGCGCACGTACGGAAGGCGGCAGAGACCCGGCCGAGCAGTTCCCGTCGCACGGCACGCTGCATGAGCGTGCGCGAGCTGACGTTCCACGCCATGCCGAGCCCGCCGAACACCCCGAGGGCGGCCCCGGCCACGAGCCCGCCGGGAGCGAGGCCGAGGACGAGGAGGCACAGGATCTGCCCGGTCCCCGCGAGGAGCACGGTGCGGGCCTGACCGACGCGGCGCGCGAGCGGCGTGGCGAGGAGGCCGCCGCAGATCCCGCCGACCCCGTACGCCGTGAGGAGGAGCGCGTACCCGGTGGTGCCGAGGTGCAGGTGGCGGCCGCTGACGAGGACGAGGGTCGCGACGAGCGAGGCGACACCGATGTTGCACAGCGTCGTGGCGGCGCAGAGCCCGCGCAGCGCCCGGTCCCCGGCGAGCGTGCGCAGGCCCTCGGCGATCTCGGCGCGCAGCGTGGACCCGGCGCGTCTCGGTGGTCGCCCGGGCAGGACCCGGCGCAGGGGGCCGACGAGCACGGCCGCGACGAGGTAGCTCGCCGCGTCGGTGGCGAAGGGCAGCGCGGCGCCCCCGGCCAGGAGCAGGGGCGCGGCGGGGAGCCCCGCGACGGTCTTGACGAGCTGCTGCCCGGTCATCAACCGGCCGTTGGCGCGGCCGAGTTGTTCCGGTGGGACGAGCGCGGGCAGGAGGGCCGTCGCGGCGTTGTCGAAAAGGGTCTCCATGCTCGTGAGCGCGAAGGCGAGGGCGAGGAGCAGCCCGATCGTGGCGTGGCCCCTCGCGACGGCGACCGCGAAGACCGCGACGAGCACGCCCCGTACGAGATCCACGGCGACCATCGCGCGCCGCTGGTCGACGCGGTCGGCGAGGGCCCCGCCGAGCAGCCCGAAGAGCAGCCAGGGGAGGTACCCGCAGGCCGAGACGGCGGCGATGAGCAGCGGCTCACGCGTGAGGGTCGTGGCGAGCAGGGGCAGCGCGGCGGCCCGTACGGCGTCCCCGAAGGACGAGACGGCCGCCGCCCCCCACAACCGGCCGAACCCGCCACGCCACGCGGGCGCGCTCTCGCGCGCCCCGCCCACGGCTGCCTCCGCCACGGCGCCTGCCCCCGTCCCGCTGACACGCCGCACGCCAGGGTGCGCACGGCCTCTCGTCTGCGCGGACTGTAACCGCACCCACGGACAATCGCCCTGACCTGCGGAAACAGCGAACCCTTGGCCGGATCGGCGCGGCAGATCCCAGGCGCCCCGACGCACGTCGCCCTGCCCCGCGCACGCGAACGGCCGGGCGCCCTCAGGTACCCGGCCGTCGACGTCTTCGCGGCAGCGGGCCCGTTCCGCGGCCCGGGCCGCCGGTCCTCCGCCTCAGATCTCCCCCCGCAGCTTCGCCAGCGCCTCCGCGAGGATCGCCTCGCCGTCGGCGTCGCTGCGCCGCTCCCGCACGTACGCGAGGTGGGTCTTGTAGGGCTCGTTGCGCGGCGGGTCCGGTGGATTCTCCTGGTCCTGCCCCGCCGGGAAACCGCAGCGGGGGCAGTCCCACGTGTCGGGGACCTGCGCGTCGCTCGCGAAACTCGGCTGCGTCTCGTGCCCGTTGGCGCACCAGAAGGAGATGCGCAGGCGCGGGGCCGACTCGCCGCGCTCGGCCTCACCCATCGGGCCCGCCCCGACCCGGCTGCCCCGGATCGCGTTGCCACTTGCCACGGTCGTAACTCCCTGCGTGATGGTGCCGCGGGGCGCCGCGCCCGGGACCGGGCCACGCACTCCGCCGCGGGCGCCTCGTGCACGTACGGGGTTTGTGTACGTGCACGGCCCAACGCGCACCCCCAGAAGGGAGTTACACCCACCCGGGGCGCGAGTCACCATGATAGGCCGCGTCCTTCCGCGGCGTACCGGGCAAGGAGCGCGCGCTCCCCGGTGGGTGTGTTTCGTCCCTCAGTTGTCGAACTTCATCAGCAGCCCGAGCACGACGATGCAGGCGAACCAGCACAGACCGAGCACGATGGTGATCCGGTCGAGGTTGCGCTCGGCGACCGAGGAACCGCCGACCGAGGACTGCATGCCGCCGCCGAACATGTCGGAGAGGCCACCGCCCTTGCCCTTGTGCATCAGCACGAGCAGCATCAGCAGCAGGCTGAAGACGATCAGGGCGATCGAGAACCCCATAACCACGGCTTGACCCTACTTTCAGCGAATTTCTCGGGAGAGGTCCCCGCCGGGGCGGGGCCGTCTCTTGGCGGAGGACGGGGGCCGGCGCGCCGCACGGACGCGGTCCGGCCCCCGTCAGGGTACTGGCGATCCGCCCCGGCGCCTACTCACCGCAGCTCACAGCCGCGATCAGGCGGTGCGGGAGGCGGAGGCCCTCACTGCTCGCCGAAGCGGACGATCTTGACGAACTCGTCGGTGTCGAGCGAGGCACCGCCGATGAGCGCGCCGTCGATGTCGGGGCGCGCCATGATCTCGGCGACGTTCGCCGCCTTGACCGAGCCGCCGTACTGGATGCGGACGGCGTCGGCGAGTTCCTGGCCGTACAGCTCCGCGAGCTTGCCGCGGATCGCCCCGCAGACCTCCTGCGCGTCGTCGGGACCGCAGACCTTGCCGGTGCCGATGGCCCACACGGGCTCGTAGGCGACGACGATCGTGGCGGCCTGCTCGGCGGGCAGGTCCTTGAGCGCGGCCTCGACCTGGCCGAGGGTGTGCGCGACGTGCTCGCCCGCCTCGCGGACCTGCTCCTCCTCGCCGACGCAGAGGATGGGGGTCAGGCCGTGCTTGTAGGCGGCCTTGATCTTGGCGTTGATCAGCTCGTCGGTCTCGTGGTGGTACTGGCGCCGCTCGGAGTGCCCGATGGCGACGTACGTGCACTTGAGCTTGGCGAGCATGGCACCGGAGATCTCCCCGGTGTACGCACCCGAGTCGTGCGCGGAGACGTCCTGGGCGCCGTACTTGATCTTCAGCTTGTCGCCGTCGACCAGGGTCTGCACGGAGCGCAGATCGGTGAAGGGTGCGAGGACCGCGACCTCGACGGCCTCGTAGTCCTTGTCGGAGAGGGCGAAGGCGAGCTTCTGGACGTGCGCGATGGCCTCAAGGTGGTTGAGGTTCATCTTCCAGTTGCCCGCCATCAGCGGAGTGCGGGTGGTCACGGGTGTTCAGTCCTCCAGTGCGGCGAGGCCGGGCAGGCTTGCGCCCTCAAGATATTCGAGGCTGGCGCCGCCGCCGGTCGAGATGTGGCTGAAAGCGCTTTCGTCGAAGCCGAGGATACGGACGGCCGCGGCCGAGTCGCCGCCCCCGACCACGGTGAAGCCCTCGCTGTCGACGAGCGCCTGCGCGACGGCGCGGGTACCGGCGGCGAAGTCGGGGTGTTCGAAGACGCCCATCGGGCCGTTCCAGAAGACCGTCTTCGCGTCGGCGAGCTTGGCGGCGTAGAGCGACTGGCTCTCGGGGCCGATGTCGAGGCCGATGCCATCGGCGGGGATGGCGTCGGCGGCGACCGTCTCGTGCTCGGTGGGCGCCTTGGCCTTGAGGTCGGGGAAGCTGCGCGCGACGACGACGTCGGTCGGGAGCACGAACTCGACGCCCTTCTCCGCGGCGCGCTTGAGGTACTCCTGGACGACCGGGATCTGGTCCTCCTGGAGGAGCGAGGCACCGACCTCGTAGCCCTTGGCCGCGAGGAACGTGAAGACCATGCCGCCGCCGACGAGGATGCGGTCGGCGCGCTCCAGGAGGTGGTCGATGACGCCGAGCTTGTCGGAGACCTTGGCACCGCCGAGGACGACGGCGTAGGGGCGCTGGACGTCCTCGGTGAGCTTCTTCAGGACGCCGACCTCGGTGGCGATGAGGTAACCCGCGTAGTGCGGGAGCAGCTTCGGCAGGTCGTAGACGGAGGCGTGCTTGCGGTGCACGGCGCCGAAGCCGTCGCCGATGTAGACGTCGGCGAGGTGCGAGAGCCGCTCGGCGAAGTCGCCGCGCTCGGCGTCGTCCTTGCTGGTCTCGCCGGGGTTGAAGCGCAGGTTCTCGATGACGGCGAGCTGACCGGGCTCCAGGCCGTCCACGGCCTCGTGCGCGGCGGGACCCACGGTGTCCTGCGCGAAGGCCACGGGACGGCCGAGCAGTTCACCGATCCGCTCGGCGGCGGGCAGCAGCGAGAAGGCGGGGTCGGGCGCGCCCTTGGGGCGGCCGAGGTGCGAGGCGACGATGACCTTGGCACCGGCCTCGACGAGCGCGGCGAGGGTCGGCAGGACGGCGCGGATACGGCCGTCGTCGGTGATGACACCGTCCGCGAGGGGCACGTTGAGGTCGGCGCGGACGAAGACCCGCTTGCCGGACACTCCCTGCGAGATGAGTTCGTCGATCGTCTTCATGGGACTTGCAGACTCCTTGGCTGGCTGACGGTGGCGAAGGGCGCGCCGGCGGTGGCGGCTGGGGCGGCGGGGCGACCGGGCCGGCCGCGAGAGGCAGCGTAGGTCGCCGCCCTCCGCGCGGTGCGGCGCGGTCCCCCGGACGGGGGACGCGCGCCGCCCGGGTACGGGGCCCGCCCGGCTCCCGGGGTACGGGCCTGTGCGCGCCGTTCCGCGTGCGCGGTGGCTCAGCGCGTACGGAGCGGCTTCGGCCCGTACGCGGAACGCGGGCGCCGCTGCCGTCGCCCCGCACGGGGACAGGGCCCGTGCCGCGCGAGTCGCGCCGCCCGGACCCTGTCCGCATCGAGGTGCCTCAGCGGCCCGCGATCAGTGCTGCTTACCGGCTCAGAGCTTCTCGCCGACGAAGACCGTGAGGTCCACGAGACGGTTCGAGTAGCCCCACTCGTTGTCGTACCAGCCGATGATCTTGATCTGGTCGCCCTCGGCCATCGTGAGCGCCGAGTCGAAGGTGCAGGAGGCCGGGGTGCCGACGATGTCCGAGGAGACGATCGGGTCGGTCGTGTAGACCAGCTTGCCCGCGAGCGGGCCCTCCTGGGCCGCCTTCTCGAAGGCCGCGTTGACCTCGTCCTTGGTGACCTCGCGCTCCAGCGTGACCACGAGGTCGGTGACCGAGCCGACCGGGATCGGCACGCGCATCGCGAGGCCGTCCAGCTTGCCCTTGAGCTGCGGGAGGACCAGCGCGGTCGCCTTCGCCGCGCCCGTGGTGGTCGGGATGATGTTCTCGGCGGCGGCACGGGCGCGACGCAGGTCCTTGTGCGGGAAGTCAAGGATGCGCTGGTCGTTGGTGTACGCGTGGACCGTGGTCATCAGGCCCCGCTTGATGCCGAAGTTCTCGTCGAGAACCTTCGCCATCGGCGCCACACAGTTGGTGGTGCAGGAGGCGTTCGAGATGACGTTGTGCTTCGCCGCGTCGTACTGGTCCTCGTTGACGCCCATCACGATCGTGATGTCCTCGTCCTTGGCCGGGGCCGAGATCAGGACCTTCTTGGCGCCGCCCGCGATGTGCTTCTCGGCGTCGGCCTTCTTCGTGAAGATGCCGGTGGACTCGATGACGATGTCCACACCCAGCTCACCCCACGGGATGTCCTGCGGGTTGCGCTCGGAGAGCACCTTGATGGTGCGCGAGCCCACGGTGATGGTGTCGGCGGTGTGCGAGACCTCTTCGCTCAGGGTGCCGAGCATCGTGTCGTACTTGAGCAGGTGGGCGGTGGTCGCGGTGTCACCGAGGTCGTTGACAGCCACGACCTCGATGTCCGCACCCTGCGCGAGCAGCGCGCGGAAGTAGTTGCGCCCGATGCGGCCGAAGCCGTTGATGCCTACGCGGATCGTCACGAACCGATCTCCTCGTTGGTACGCCGGTTTTCGACGCCGGCGAGTTGTATGGGATGTCCCCGACCGCCTCTGACCCTACCTCGCATGGGCCTGCCGGGTGACATTGAGCATGGCTTGGCGACCGAGACGCTTTCTACCCGTCAGTAACGCCCCTTCGCTACCACCTTTTCGCTTTCCCCGCCACCCGGGGAACAAGCGGCGAACATCCCGTCCAAGGAAGCGGAATCTCTCATTCCTCTCCCGTTCCCACCCGTTCCGACCTGCACCGATACCCCGGCCCTCCATCTCAAGGAACGGAACAGTGACCGAATTCCGAACATCTTGCGCTCACTCGTTCCGCTTCCCGCTCGTTCGTGCGCACAAAGGAGCGCGGGCGATACGGAAATGAGCGTGGAACACCTTCCGGAATACCTCTCGCACCCCCACCACGAATTCCTCTCGGGAGCGGCCGGAGGATCAGCCGGACGGATTACCGACGCCGCGTCCGCTTCGCTTTAGCGGGAGCAACCGCATTGCCGCCCGGGACGGGAACGGCCACGGCCCGTCGCCTGCCTGCCCGGACCGGCGATCGACGCCGAGTGGGTCCTCCTCGCCCTCCTCGCCCTCCTCGGCCCTCCTCGCCTCCGGTGAGGAGTTCGCGGTGGCGTACGCGCGGATCACGCGGCGCGGCATCGGGCACTACGCCGACCTGCGGCGTCTCCTTCGTGGACCTCTCGGGCCACGCCCTGGAGGTGATCACCGTGCCGTACGGCGGCTGGGACGCCTGAGCACGCCGCCGCCCGCCGGGGATTGGCGGCAGCATCCGCGCGGAGCGCGCCTGTCCCCGTACGGCGGCGCGAAGTTCCGGGCGTCCACAACGGGGGAGGCACGCGCGGGTGTACGCGCGCGTACAGAGGTACAAGCGCGCCGGCTCGCCCGCCCGGCCAGGCCGGAGGCCGGGCCGCACGCGGGGCAGCGGGGCGACACACCGCCCGCGCGAAGTGACGAGGGGACACACCGCCCGCCGCACCCCCGCCCTCCCGCACGCGGCCGCGCGCTCGCGCCCTGACGGCCCGTCGTCGATGGCGCCGCGCTGCCGCAGGGCGGGCCGACCCGCGTCATGGGGCCCGACGGGCGGGGCGGGAACGGGGCGTCACGTTTCTCTCATGGCGCGGCTCGTGAGTGCCCACCAGCCACCGTAACGGCCCGACGGCGGCTCAACCCGCGATGCTGTCGGCCAGTTCCTCCGTCAAGGACGCCTCCGTACCGGGGATGCCGAGGTCCGTCGCGCGCTTGTCGGCCATCGCGAGAAGGCGGCGGATACGCCCCGCGACGGCGTCCTTCGTGAGCGGCGGGTCGGCGAGCGCGCCGAGTTCTTCGAGGCTCGCCTGCTTGTGCTCCATGCGGAGCCGGCCCGCCGCGGCGAGGTGCTCGGGCACCTCCTCGCCGAGGATCTCCAGGGCCCGCCCGACGCGCGCCCCCGCGGCCACCGCCGCGCGGGCGGAGCGGCGCAGGTTGGCGTCGTCGAAGTTGGCGAGCCTGTTCGCCGTCGCGCGTACCTCGCGGCGCAGCCTGCGCTCCTCCCAGGCCAGCACCGACTCGTGCGCTCCGAGCCGGGTGAGCAGCGCGCCGATCGCGTCCCCGTCCCGTACGACGACCTTGTCGGAGCCCCGCACCTCGCGCGCCTTCGCCGCGATCTGGAGCCGCCGCGCGGAACCGACGAGCGCGAGCGCGGCCTCCGGGCCGGGGCAGGTGACCTCAAGAGAGGAGGAACGGCCCGGCTCGGTGAGCGAACCGCGGGCGAGGAACGCCCCCCGCCACGCGGCCTCCGCATCGCACGTGGCACCTGAGACGACCTGCGGCGGCAGGCCCCTGATGGGGCGCCCCCTGCCGTCCACGAGCCCGGTCTGCCGCGCGAGCTGATCGCCACCGCTGACCACCCGGACGACATAGCGGGAGCTGCGCCGCAGTCCGGAAGGCGCCATCACCACGAGGTCCGACGCGTGTCCGAAGATCTCCAGGATGTCCTTGCGCAGCCGCCTGGCCGCGATGCCCGTGTCGAGTTCCGCCTCGATCACGATGCGCCCGCTCACCAGGTGCAGCCCCCCGGCGAAGCGCAGGATCGCCGAGACCTCCGCCTTCCGGCAGCAGGTCCGGGTCACGGGCAGCCGCGAGATTTCATCCTTGACCGCCGCCGTCATCGCCATGGGCCGATCCTTCCATGCATCCGAAAAATACGGTCGTACGCGGCTGCCAGCAGCTCCGGGTCATGCCGCGGAACGCCGTCGGGCCGGGCGACCGGGGCCAGCTCCACCGTTGCGTCGAACCGCTCTGCGGCCTCGACGAGCGAGGCGCGGTCAGGTACGGCTGCCTCGTCGGCCAGCACCACGTCGAAGGCGAGTTTAGGTGCGTGTCGGGCCAAAACCTCCAAATGACGCTGCGGGGAGAAGCCCTCGGTTTCTCCCGGTTGCGGAACGAGGTTGAGCGAAAGCACCCGTCTGGCCCTCGTCCTGGTGAGCGCGTCGAGGAGTTCGGGGACGAGCAGGTGCGGGATCACGGAGGAGAACCAGGACCCGGGACCGACCACGACCCAGTCCGCGTCGAGCACCGCCTCGACCGCCTCGGGCACGGCGGGCGGGTCGGTGGGCACGACGTGCACGGACTGCACCTCGCCGGGCGTCAGCGCCACCGTGGCCTGGCCCCGTACGAGCTGGACCTCCTCGGCCCGCTCGGGGTCGTGTCCCCGTACCAGGGCCTGGAGTTCGAGCGGGACTGCCGACATCGGGAGCACCCGGCCGTGGGCGCCGAGCAGGGTGCCGACGAGGTCGAGCGCGGCCACGTGGTCCCCGAGCTGCTCCCACAGCGCGACGATGAGAAGGTTCCCGACCGCGTGGCCGTGCAGCTCGCCCTGGCTCGCGAAGCGGTGCTGGATCACCCGGGACCAGGTCTGGCCCCAGTCGTCGTCCCCGCACAGCGCGGCGAGCGCCTTGCGCAGGTCGCCCGGTGGCAGCACGCCGAGTTCGTCGCGCAGGCGCCCGCTGGAGCCGCCGTCGTCGGCGACGGTGACGACGGCGGTCAGCTCGCCCGTGATGCGGCGCAGCGCGGCGAGCGAGGCGGACAGCCCCATGCCGCCGCCGAGTGCGACCACTTTCGGCTGGGTCCCGCGCCGCCGGGGCCGGGGCGCGGGGCCCGCGTCCTGCCGGCGCAGGCGGCGGACGCGACCGGGCCTTCCCTTCATTCGCGGCCCATGTCCCGGTGGACGACCACGGTCTCCACCCCTTCCGAGACGAGTCGCGAAGCGAGCTTCTCGGCCATCGCGACGGATCGGTGCTTCCCGCCGGTACAGCCGACGGCGATCGTCACGTACCGCTTTCCCTCGCGCCGGTAGCCCGCGGCGACGAGCTGGAGCAACTCGGTGTAGCGGTCGAGGAATTCCTTGGCCCCGGGCTGGCTGAGGACGTAGTTCGAGACCTCCTCGCTGAGTCCCGTGAAGGGACGCAGTTCGGGGACCCAGTGCGGATTGGGCAGGAAGCGCATGTCGACGACGAGGTCGGCGTCGACGGGGAGCCCGTACTTGAAGCCGAAGGACATGACCGTGGCCCGCAGTTCCGGCTCCTCCTCGCCGGCGAACTGGGCGTCCATCTTCGCGCGTAGTTCGTGGACGTTGAGGCTGGATGTGTCGATCACGAGGTCGGCGTCGCCCCGGAGTTCGCGGAGCAGATCGCGCTCGGCGGCGATGCCGTCGACGATGCGGCCGTCGCCCTGGAGCGGGTGGGGGCGGCGCACCGACTCGAAGCGGCGCACGAGGGCGTCGTCGGAGGACTCCAGGAAGACGATCCGGCGCGTGACGTGCTTGCTCTCCAGGTCGGCGAGCGATTCGCGGAGGTTGTCGAAGAAGCGCCGGCCGCGGACGTCCACGACCACGGCGATCCTCGCCACGTTGCCCTGGGAGCGGGCGCCGAGTTCGACCATCGTGGGGATGAGCGCGGGCGGCAGGTTGTCGACGACGAACCAGCCCAGGTCCTCCAGGCACTTCGCGGCGGTGCTGCGGCCCGCCCCCGACATGCCGGAGATGATCACCAGCTCGGGGATCGGGGTCTCCCCCGTCTCCCCCGGTTCACTGCTCGTGGCCGTGCTCACCTGTTGCGCTCCGTCCCGTTCTTCCTGCTGCATCTGTTCTGCCACCGTCCGTCGTACGGCCGTCGTCGTCCGCGTCGTCCCGCCGCGCGCCGAAGGCGCCGGCGGGGGTGCCGTCGCCCGTGCCGCCCTGGTCAGGGGCGGGGTGCGCCTGCTCGGCCGGGCCTGCCGTCGGCCTGCCGCCCGGGGCGCCGTGGTCCGGCGTGCGCTCGTCCCGGTCCGTGGGGGCTCCGGGGTGCGCGGAGACGCCCTCGTCCCCGGGTCCTCCCGCGGAGGTTCCGTACTCCATCGTGCTCGCCGAAGCCTGCCACGTCGAATGCCCCGGCGTCCCCCGCGACGCGAAGCCGCCCTCGGGAGCGGTCCCAGGCCCCGCGGGCTCACCTTGCTCACGGGGCGTATCCCTTTCGTT
The DNA here is from genome assembly GCF_050613165.1 of Streptomyces sp. P6-2-1. Lineage (NCBI taxonomy): Bacteria > Bacillati > Actinomycetota > Actinomycetes > Kitasatosporales > Streptomycetaceae > Streptomyces > Streptomyces sp. P6-2-1. The sequence continues at coordinate 1,300,679 of NZ_CP192513.1, forward strand.
ACCCGCCCCTGGCGCACCCGCCGGTTCTCGCTCCTCGTGCCCCGGTTCCCGGGTCCCGGCGGCTTCGGCGCGCTCGTCCTCCGGGGGCGCGGCGGGCGCCGGACCGGCCGCACCGTGTTCCTCCGGCGCCGGGCCACCTCCCGCGCTCTCCCCGGGGTCTTCCGGCTCGCGCTCCTCGCGCGTCCCTCCGGGAGTCCCGGTCGCTTCGTCGTGCCCGTCCCGCCCGCGCACGTCCGGCGTACCGCCCGTACGCTCCGGTCCCCGCGCCGCCCGTGGTGCGACGGGCTCGCCGTCACCGTCGCGGGACCCCTCGCCGTCGGCCGACGGCCGCGCGTCGTCCGGCTCCGTCGGCTCGACCGCCGCCTCCCCCGCACCGTCGTCCAGGATTTCGCCCGTCGTCATGTTGATCGCCGGGGCGCCCGGCTCGCTGCGGGCGAAGGTGGCGAGGATCGTCTCCGCGGTCTTGCGTCCTATGCCGGGGACTTCGCAGATCTGCTCGATCGTCGCCGCGCGCAGCTTCTTCACCGAGCCGAAGTGCTTGAGGAGGGCCTGCTTGCGGGCCTGGCCGAGCCCCGGGACCTCGTCGAGCGGACCGGCCCGGAAGCGCTTGGCGCGCTTGCTGCGCTGGTAGGTGATGGCGAAGCGGTGCGCCTCGTCGCGGACGCGCTGGAGCAGGTACAGGCCCTCGCTGCTGCGCGGGAGCACGACCGGGTCCTCCTCGCCCGGGACCCAGACCTCCTCCAGTCGTTTGGCGAGCCCGCAGATCGCGACATCGTCGATGCCGAGTTCGTCCAGGGCCCGCTGCGCGGCGGCGACCTGCGGCTGTCCGCCGTCGACCACGAGGAGCTGCGGCGGGTACGCGAAGCGCTTGGGGCGCCCGTCCTCGTCGAGACCGCCGGTCTCCACCGGACCGTCCAGCTCCTCCTCCGTCCACTCCCCCGTCTTCTCGCGCTCGGCGAGGTAGCGGCGGAAGCGGCGGGTGATGACCTCGTGCATCGAACGCACGTCGTCCTGGCCCTGGAAGCCCTTGATCTGGAAGCGCCGGTACTCGCTCTTGCGGGCGAGCCCGTCCTCGAAGACGACCATCGACGCGACCACGTCGTCGCCCTGGAGGTGCGAGATGTCGTAGCACTCGATCCGCAGCGGCACCCCGTCGAGGTCGAGTGCGGCGGCGATCTCCTCCAGGGCGCGGGAGCGGGTCGTGAGGTCGGAGGCGCGCTTGGTCTTGTGCAGTGCGAGGGACTGCTGCGCGTTGCGTTCGACGGTCTCCATGAGCGCGCGCTTGTCGCCGCGCTGGGGCACGCGCAGCGAGACCTGGGCCCCGCGCCGCTCGCTCAGCCACTCCTGGACGGGCTGCACGGGCTCGGGCAGCGCGGGAACCAGGACCTCCTTCGGCACCGAGTCGCCGCGCTCCTCGCCGTAGAGCTGCTGGAGGGCGTGCTCGACGAGGTCGCCCGTCGTGACCGCCTCGACCTTGTCGGTGACCCAGCCGCGCTGCCCGCGCACACGCCCGCCGCGTACGTGGAAGATCTGCACGGCCGCCTCCAGCTCGTCCTGGGCCAGCGCGATGAGGTCGGCGTCGGTGGCGTCGGCGAGGACGACGGCGCTCTTCTCCATCGCGCGGGTGAGGGCGCCGATGTCGTCCCTGAGCCGGGCGGCGCGCTCGTACTCCATGTCCTCGGCGGCCTCGGTCATGCGCTGTTCGAGGCGGCGCAGGTAGGTGCCTGTGTGGCCGGCCATGAAGTGGCAGAAGTCCTCGGCGAGGTCGCGGTGGTCCTCGGGCGAGATACGTCCCACGCAGGGGGCCGAGCACTTGTCGATGTAGCCGAGGAGGCAGGGGCGCCCCGTGCGGGCCGCGTTCTTGAACACCCCTGCGGAGCAGGTGCGTACGGGGAAGACGCGCAGGAGCAGGTCGACGGTGTCGCGGATGGCCCAGGCGTGCCCGTAGGGCCCGAAGTACCGCACTCCCTTGCGCTTGGCGCCCCGCATGACCTGCGCGCGCGGGAACTCCTCGTTCATCGTGACGGCGAGGTACGGGTAGCTCTTGTCGTCGCGGTACTTGACGTTGAACCGGGGGTCGTACTCCTTGATCCAGGAGTACTCCAGCTGGAGCGCCTCGACCTCCGTGGAAACGACCGTCCACTCCACCGAGGCCGCGGTGGTGACCATCGTGCGGGTGCGCGGGTGCAGGCCCGCCAGGTCCTGGAAGTAGTTGGCCAGGCGTTGGCGCAGGCTTTTGGCCTTCCCGACGTAGATCACCCTGCGGTGCTCGTCGCGGAATCGGTAGACGCCCGGCGAGTCCGGGATCTGTCCCGGTGCGGGGCGGTAGCTGGACGGATCGGCCATGTCACACACCCTACTTGCGCCCTGCGACAGTCCGGGCGGCTCCGGCTCCGCCTGTGGAGAACCCGGGTTGATCATCGGATGAGCGGCCGGCGCTGTGGAAAACTCGGTGCGGCCCGTTCGCACGTCCCTCCCGGCACCGCCCGGGCGAAAGGATGCACCGTGTTCCTCGTCGCTGGAGAGGCCCTCATCGATCTCGTGCCGCGCCCCTCGGGGCCGGCGGAGGAGGGGCCGCTGGCCCCGCTGGTGCCCTGCCCGGGCGGCGGCCCGTACAACACGGCGGTCGCGCTCGGCAGGCTCGGCGCCGAGGTCGGCTTCTGCTCGCGCCTGTCGACGGACGGTTTCGGCACGGCGCTGCTCGAAGGGCTGCGCACGGCCGGTGTCGACACCGCTCCCGTACAACGGGGCCCCGAACCGACGACGCTCGCGGTGGCGACGCTCACCGCGCAGGGTTCGGCGGGCTACTCGTTCTACGCGCAGGGCACGGCCGACCGGCTCTTCACCGTGCCCGGCGCGCTTCCCGAGGGGGTGCGGGCGATCAGCTTCGGGACGTGTTCGCTCGTCCTGGAGCCCGGCGCGAGCGCGTACGAGGAGCTGTTGCGGCAGCAGTCGGCGGCGGGGGTCTTCACGCTGCTCGACCCGAACATCCGGGCCGGGCTCATCCCCGATCCCGACGCCTACCGGGCCCGCTTCCGCTCCTGGCTCCCGTACGTCGACCTGCTGAAGCTCTCCGAGGAGGACGCCGCCTGGCTCGGGGACGACGTGGCGGGGTGGGCGACGGCGGGTCCTGCCGCCGTCGTCGTGACGCGGGGCGGGGACGGGCTGCACGTCACCACCCGTAAGGGTGAGCACTTTTCCGTGCCGGGGGTCCCCGTCGACGTCGTGGACACGATCGGCGCGGGCGACACGGTGAACGCGGCGCTCCTGCACCGCATGGACGCGCTCGGCCCGCTGCACCGTGACGCGGTGGCCGCGCTCGGCGAGGAGGGCTGGCGGGACGTCCTCGGCTTCGCGGCCCGTGCCGCCGCGCTCACCTGTTCCCGCGCGGGGGCCCAGCCCCCGTACGCACGCGAACTCGGCCTGAGCTGAGGCCGGGTCCGCCCCCGGCGCGGGCACGCATGAGGGCGGGGCGGGAGCGACACGTACCGCGTGTGCCGCTCCCGCCCCGCCCCGCCCCGGTGGAGGTGCTCCTCCCCCAGGGACTCAGTCCTTCGCCGTCGCCCGCTTCGCCGCCGCGGACTTGGCGGTCTTGGCCGTCTTCGTCGCCCGCGGGGCGGCCGCCTTGCGTGCGGCGCCCTGGCCCGTGACGATCTGGCCGGCCGTCTTGCTCGTGGCCCGCTTGCGCGCGGTGGTCTTGCGGGCGGGCGCGGGGGCCGCAGGAGTGCCGAGTACTTCCTTCAGGAAGCGGCCGGTGTGGCTCTCGGGCTCCTGGGCGATCTCCTCGGGGGTGCCCTCGGCGACCACCGTGCCGCCGCCGTTGCCGCCCTCGGGGCCCATGTCGACGACCCAGTCGGCCGTCTTGATCACATCGAGGTTGTGCTCGATGACGATCACGGTGTTGCCCTTCTCGACCAGCCCGGACAGCACCTTGATCAGCTTGCTGATGTCCTCGAAGTGCAGCCCCGTCGTGGGCTCGTCGAGCACGTAGACCGTGGAGCCCGTGGAGCGCTTCTGGAGTTCGCTCGCGAGCTTGACGCGCTGCGCCTCGCCGCCGGAGAGGGTCGGCGCGGACTGGCCGAGCCTGACGTAGCCGAGGCCGACGTCGTTGAGTGTGCGCAGGTGGCGCGCGATGGAGGGCACGGCCTCGAAGAAGTCCATCGCCTCCTCGATGGGCATGTCCAGGACCTCGGCGATGGACTTGCCCTTGTAGTGGACCTCCAGGGTCTCCCGGTTGTACCGGGCGCCGTGGCAGACCTCGCACGGCACGTAGACGTCCGGGAGGAAGTTCATCTCGATCTTGATCGTGCCGTCGCCTGAGCAGTTCTCGCAGCGGCCGCCCTTGACGTTGAAGGAGAAGCGGCCCGGCAGGTAGCCGCGCACCTTCGCCTCGGTGGTCTCGGCGAAGAGCTTGCGGACGTGGTCGAAGACACCGGTGTACGTGGCCGGGTTGGAGCGCGGGGTGCGGCCGATGGGCGACTGGTCGACGTGCACGACCTTGTCGACCTGGTCGTCGCCGGAGACCCGGGTGTGCCGACCGGGCACCGAGCGGGCGCCGTTCAGCTCCCTCGCCAGGTGCGTGTACAGGATGTCGTTGACGAGCGTGGACTTGCCGGAGCCCGAGACCCCGGTGACGGCCGTGAGGACACCGAGCGGGAAGGAGACGTCGATGTCGCGGAGGTTGTTCTCCTTCGCGCCGAAGACGGTCAGCTTCCGCTTGGGGTCGGCGGGGCGCCGCACCTCGGGGACGGCGATGGCGCGCCGCCCGGAGAGGTACTGCCCGGTCAGCGACTCCTTGTTGCTGAGCAGGCCGGGCAGTTCGCCGCTGTGCACGACCTTGCCGCCGTGCTCACCGGCGCCCGGGCCGATGTCGACGACCCAGTCGGCGACCTTGATCGTGTCCTCGTCGTGCTCGACGACGATGAGCGTGTTGCCCATGTCGCGCAGGCGCACGAGGGTCTCGATGAGCCGGTGGTTGTCGCGCTGGTGCAGCCCGATGGAGGGCTCGTCGAGTACGTACAGGACGCCGACGAGACCGGAGCCGATCTGCGTCGCGAGCCGGATGCGCTGGGCCTCGCCGCCGGAGAGCGTGCCGGCCGCGCGATTGAGCGAGAGGTAGTCGAGGCCGACGTCGACGAGGAAGCGCAGCCGCTCGTTGACCTCCTTGAGCACGCGCTCGGCGATCTTCCTGTCCCGCCCGTTGAGCCGCAGTTCGGCGAGGAAGTCCGCGCAGTCGGTGATCGACATCGCGGAGACCTCGGCGATGGACTTCCCCATCACCGTGACCGCGAGCACGATCGGCTTGAGCCGGGTGCCGTGGCAGCTCGGGCACGGAACCTCGCGCATGTAGCCCTCGAAGCGCTCCCTGCTCGTGTCGCTCTCGGCCTCGGAGTGGCGGCGCTTCACGAAGGGCACCGCGCCCTCGAAAGCGGTGGTGTACGTGCGCTGGCGCCCGTACCTGTTGCGGTAGCTGACCTCGATGCGGGTGCGGTGCCCGTGCAGCAGCGCCTTCTTGGCGCGCTGCGGCAGTCCGGCCCAGGGGATGTCGGTGCGGAAGCCGAGGGCGTCGGCGAGCGCGCCGACGAGGCGGTTGAAGTACTCCTTGGTGTGCCCGTGCGACCAGGGGTGGATGGCGCCCTCGTCGAGCGACTTGTCCTCGTCGGGGACGATCAGCTCGGGGTCGACCTCCATGCGCGTACCGATACCGGTGCACTCGGGGCAGGCGCCGAAGGGCGAGTTGAAGGAGAAGGAGCGGGGCTCCAGCTCCTCGAAGGAGAGATCGTCGTACGGGCAGTACAGGTGCTCCGAGTACATCCGCTCGCGCTCGGGGTCGTCGGCGTCGAGGTCGACGAAGTCGAGGACGACCATGCCGCCGGAGAGACCGAGGGCGGTCTCGACCGAGTCGGTGAGGCGGCGCTTGGCGCTCTCCTTGACGGTGAGGCGGTCCACGACCACCTCGATCGTGTGCTTCTCCTGCTTCTTGAGCTGGGGCGGCTCGCTGAGCTGGATGGTCTCGCCGTCCACGCGGGCGCGGCTGTAGCCCTTGGTCTGGAGATCGGCGAAGAGGTCGACGAACTCGCCCTTGCGCTCGCGCACGAGCGGCGAGAGGACCTGGAAGCGGCTGCCCTCGGGCAGGCCGAGGACCTTGTCGACGATCTGCTGCGGCGACTGGCGGGCGATGGGGCGCCCGCACTCGGGGCAGTGCGGCTTGCCGATGCGCGCGAAGAGCAGGCGGAGGTAGTCGTAGACCTCGGTGATCGTGCCGACCGTGGAGCGCGGGTTGCGCGAGGTGGACTTCTGGTCGATCGAGACGGCCGGCGAGAGCCCCTCGATGAAGTCGACGTCCGGCTTGTCCATCTGGCCGAGGAACTGCCGGGCGTACGAGGAGAGCGACTCCACGTAACGCCGCTGCCCCTCGGCGAAGATCGTGTCGAACGCGAGGGATGACTTGCCCGAGCCGGAGAGTCCCGTGAAGACGATCAGGGAGTCCCTGGGGAGGTCGAGCGAGACGTTCCGCAGATTGTGCTCGCGTGCTCCACGGACGATGAGACGGTCGGCCACGCCGGTCCGCACCTTTCTGATCGGTGAAGCCGGGCGCACCCCGCTTCGGGAAATGTCTGGACCATCGGGCACGGACGGGTCTGTGCCCGCGGTACGGGACCTTGCGGTCCGGTCCGCGCGCGCCGTCCCGGCGATGGGCTGTCACGGGGACGGGGCGCCTGCGCGATCGCGCCGCCACCGCCCCTGTCGAGAACACCGGGGGAACCGTGGTGATTCCGCAGGGTTTGCCACCCCGTCCCGGTCGTCCCTTCCAGCATGCCTCGTGACCGCACCTCCGAGCGTATAGCACGCACTTTCGATTTTGAGCCGCCTCCGGACTTCTTCACCCGTACGAGTCAAGGTGGCGGAGGTGGCTTGACGCGCAGGGCCCGCCGGGGACGCGCCCGGCCCCCTCCCGACTGTGCCCACCGTCACAACGGCGCGCGGGACGCCGCCGTCACGGGCGGTCCCCGGGGCTGTCAGTGGGGCGTTCTAGGGTGTGCCGCATGACGTACAGCGGAAAGGTGCGGGTGGGCGGGCCCGCCGAGGCGCACGAACTGGGCGAGCTGATCATCTCCAAGGTCGCCGTCGGCCGGATGGAGAACAACGCCTACCTGCTGCGCTGCCGGGAGACGGGCGAGCAGTTGCTGATCGACGCGGCGGCGGAGCCACAGACCCTGCTCCGGCTCATCGGGCCCGACGGCGTGCGCACGGTCGTCACGACCCACCGGCACCCCGATCACTGGCAGGCGCTCGCCGAGGTCGTCGCCGCGACCGGGGCGCTGACGTGCGCGGGGCGCGAGGACGTGGCGGGCATCCCGGTGCCCACGGACGTCCCGCTCGACGACGGGGACGTGGTGCGGGTGGGCCGGGTGGAACTGGGGGTACGGCACCTGAGGGGCCACACCCCGGGCTCGGTCGCGCTCGTCTACGACGACCCGGACGGCGCCCCGCACATCTTCACGGGCGATTCCCTCTTCCCTGGCGGCGTCGGCAACACGCACGGCGACGCGGCGGCCTTCGCGCAGCTCATCGGCGACGTGGAGGAGCGCGTCTTCGCGCCCCTGCCGGACGAGACCTGGGTCTACCCGGGCCACGGCGACGACACCTCGCTCGGCGCCGAGCGCCCCCACCTCGCGGAATGGCGGGCGCGGGGCTGGTGACGCCCCGCGCCCGTACGGGCAAGGATGCTCGTTCCGTACGGGGCCCGTTCCCGTACGGGGCCCGTTCCCCTCCGGGCGGCAGGGAGCCGTCAGCCCAGCAGCGCGGCGACGCGCTCAACGGCGAACTCGTAGCCCTGGATGCCGCAGCCCGCGATGACGGCGTCGGCACGCAGCGAGACGTAGGAGTGGTGCCGGAACTGCTCGCGCTTGTGGATGTTCGAGAGGTGGACCTCGACGACGGGCAGGCCCTCGCAGGCCTGGAGCGCGTCGAGGAGGGCGACGGAGGTGTGCGTGTACGCGGCGGGGTTGATCACGATGCCGCAGTGGTGCTCGCGCGCCTCGTGCACCCAGTCGACGAGCTGCCCTTCGTGGTTGCTCTGCCGGGTGTCCGCGCGGCCGCCGAGCTTCTGCGCGGTACGGGCGCACAGCGCCTCGACGTCCGCGAGCGTGTCGGTGCCGTAGACCTCGGGCTGCCGCTTGCCGAGGAGGTTCAGGTTGGGCCCGTTGAGCACCATGAGCGGGGCGGTCGTGAAGGTGTGCGGCATGGGGTCCTCCGGTCCTGGGCTGAAGCTCGACCGAGGTCTATCACGCCGGTCCCCGGCAGGAAGAAGCGTGGTCCCCGCCCGTCCCCATGAGCGGGCGAGGACCACGCGTGAGGCGCGCCGCGTGCGGTCAGCGCCTCGGTCCGGCCCCGTCGTCCCCGTCCCTGGACGGCTGGGCCGCGTCTGTGTGCCGCTGCCGCTCGGTGCCCGTGCCCACCGCGGCGTGCTCGGGATCGCTCGCTGCGGTCTTCCCGGCCTCGCGCTGCCTGCGGGTGGCGAGCAGGCTCGTGACGGTCGTGACCGCGAGGACGGCGACGATGACGCCGAGCGAGACGGCCGTCGGGATCTCGGGGACGTGTACGCCGCTCTCGTGGAGGGCGTGGAGCACGAGCTTGACCCCGATGAAGCCGAGGATGACCGAGAGGCCGTAGCTGAGGTGGACGAGCTTCTTGAGCAGTCCGCCGATGAGGAAGTAGAGCTGGCGCAGCCCCATCAGCGCGAAGGCGTTGGCGGTGAAGACGATGTACGGGTCCTGCGTGAGCCCGAAGATCGCCGGGATGGAGTCGAGGGCGAAGAGGACGTCGGTCGTGCCGATGGCGAGGATCACGACGAGCATCGGCGTCATGATCCGCTTGCCGTGCTGCCGGACGAAGAGCTTCGTGCCGTGGTACCTGTCGGCGACGCCGAAGCGGGTCTCCAGGGACTTGAGGAGCTTGTTCTCCTCGAACTCCTCCTCGCTCCCGTCGTCCTCGCGGGCCTCCTTGATGAGCTTCCAGGCGGTGTAGAGGAGGAAGGCGCCGAAGAGGTAGAAGATCCACGAGAAATTCTCGATCATGGCGGCGCCCGCGAGGATGAAGACGGTCCGCAGGGCCAGCGCGATGAGCACGCCGACGAGGAGCACGCGCTGCTGGAACTTCGCGGGAACCGCGAACTTCGCCATGATCAGCACGAAGACGAAGAGGTTGTCGACGCTGAGCGATTTCTCGGTGATGAACCCGGCGAAGAACTCGCCACCCTGCTTGCCTCCGGCGAAGACCAGGAGCCCGACGCCGAAGAGACAGGCGAGGGCGACCCAGACGACCGTCCAGATCCCGGCCTCCTTGAGGGAGACCTCATGGGGTTTGCGTCCGATGAGGAAGTCGACCGCGATCATGGCCAGCAGGGCCACGATCGTGATCAGCCACACGGTGAGAGAGATGTTCACTGCGCCTCCGGCAGTACGTCACGGCATTCGATCAGCTCGTCGCTGCCGGAGGTCTCTTCCACCACGGCCGGTGGGCGCGTGGCCGACGCCCCGGGACCTGAACGGTCCGTATTGACGGGTACGCCGCTTGAGGAGTACTCCCCTCCGCTGCCCACAAAGCTACGGCGATACCCAAGAGATGTAAAGGCGAAGGTAAAAGGAATCCAAAAGACGCAGGTGGGCGGGGGTGCCCGGAGAGGTGCCGGAAGGGCCCCACTCAGCCGCTCCGGCACCCCTCGCGCGCTCTCAGAGCAGGGGCAGGATCGCCGGTACGAGGTCCTGGAAGGTGCGGCCCTGCGCGGGCGTGCCGAGCGCGGTCATGCGCCAGCCCCCGTCGGCGCGGTGCACCTTCGCCATGATCTGCGCCGTGTACGGGCCGCCGCCGGCCAGGGTGTGCCGGGCCAGTTCCTGCCCGTTCGTCTCGTCGACCAGGCGGCAGAAGGCGTTCTGGACCTCCTGGAAGGTCTGACCGGTGAAGGAGTTCACCGTGAAGACGATCTGGTCGATGTGCGAGGGCACCTGCTGGAGGTCGACGAGGATCGATTCGTCGTCGTCCCCCTGTCCCGCGCCCCCGACCAGGTTGTCCCCGGTGTGCCGGATCGAGCCGTCGTTGCTCGTGAGGTGCTGGAAGAAGACGACGTCGACCGACTTCTTGCCGCTGAAGAGCACCGCGGAGGCGTCCAGGTCGATCTCCCGGGGACGCACCAGCCCCAGCAGCCCCCGCTTGCGCGGGGCGGCCTGCCAGCCGAGCCCCATCCGGACCGCCGTCAGCGCTCCCCCGTCGCCCTTCTCCAGACTGATGCCCTGACCCTTGGCCAAGTTGACCGTCACGTGTCCCCACCTTCCGTGCCTGCGTACCAGGGCGCTCCCCCGTAGAGCGCCCGCCCCACGACCCTTGCACGGCGGCGGGGGATGGCACAGCCCCCGTACGGCGGATTGTGGCCGTCCCGGGACACGCGGGCGCTCGATGTGACCCGGGCGAGTGACCCGGTCAGGGGCCGGGGACGGACCATCCGCCCGGGTGACGCCGCGTGGACGCGGTGCCCGCCCTGGTGACGGCCCCGCGCCCGGCACAGCGCTCGCGTCCGTCTCGGTGGGCCGCGGCGGCCCGCACCCCTCAGGCGACTCCTGCCTCCTTCATCTGCCGCAGCTCCTTCTTCATCTCGGAGACCTCGTCGCGCAGCCGCGCGGCCACCTCGAACTGGAGGTCGGCGGCGGCCGCCCGCATGCGGTCGGTCATCTCCTCGATCTGCTGGGCGAGCGCGGCACCCGGCTGGTCGGTCGGCGCGGCCGCGGCCTTGCCCTTGGCGCCCTTGGCCTTGCTCTTGCCCTTCGCCGCCTTGCCCGCCTCGCCGTTGGCCTTGCCGCCGAGCGCGGGCACGGGTGTCCTGGCGCCCTTGCCCTCCTTCGCCTGCCGGTAGCCCGTGCCGAGCAGGGAGTCCGTGTCGACCTCCTCGCGCGCGATCGAGGCGACGATGTCGTTGATCTTCTTGCGCAGCGGCTGCGGGTCGATTCCGCGCTCGGTGTTGTACGCGATCTGCTTGGTGCGGCGGCGGTTGGTCTCGTCGATCGCCCGCTCCATCGCGGGCGTGACCTTGTCCGCGTACATGTGGACCTGCCCGGAGACGTTACGGGCGGCACGCCCGATGGTCTGGATGAGCGAGGTCCCCGAGCGCAGGAAGCCCTCCTTGTCGGCGTCGAGGATCGCGACGAGGGAGACCTCGGGCAGGTCGAGGCCCTCGCGGAGCAGGTTGATCCCGACGAGGACGTCGTACTCCCCGGCCCGCAGCTCGCGCAGCAGCTCGATGCGCCGCAGCGTGTCGACGTCGCTGTGCAGGTAGCGCACGTTGATACCGAGTTCGAGGAAGTAGTCGGTGAGGTCCTCGGCCATCTTCTTGGTGAGCGTCGTGACGAGGACGCGCTCGTCCTTCTCGGTGCGCCCCCGGATCTCGTGGACGAGGTCGTCGATCTGGCCCTCGGTCGGCTTGACGACGATCTCCGGGTCGACGAGCCCGGTCGGTCGGATGATCTGCTCCACGAAGCCGTCCGCGCGGGACAGCTCGTAGTTCCCCGGGGTCGCCGAGAGGTAGACCGCCTGGCCGATGCGCTTCTGGAACTCCTCCCACTTCAGCGGCCGGTTGTCGAGCGCGGAGGGGAGCCGGAAGCCGTGGTCGACGAGGGTGCGCTTGCGCGAGGCGTCGCCCTCGTACATCGCGCCGATCTGCGGGACCGTGACGTGGGACTCGTCGATGACGAGGAGGAAGTCCTCGGGGAAGTAGTCGAGCAGGGTGTTCGGCGGGGAGCCGGGCTCGCGGTCGTCGAAGTGCATCGAGTAGTTCTCCACGCCGGAGCAGGTGCCGATCTGGCGGAGCATCTCGATGTCGTACGTCGTGCGCATCCGCAGCCGCTGCGCCTCCAGCAGCTTGCCCTGCTTCTCCAGCTCGGCGAGCCGCTGCTCCAGCTCCGTCTCGATGCCGTTGATCGCCCGTTCCATGCGCTCGGGACCCGCGATGTAGTGCGAGGCGGGGAAGACGTAGACCTGCCGGTCGTCGCTGATGACCTCGCCGGTGAGCGGGTGCAGCAGCGAGAGGGCCTCGATCTCGTCACCGAACATCTCGATGCGGACGGCCAGCTCCTCGTAGACCGGGAAGATCTCGATCGTGTCGCCGCGCACGCGGAAGGTGCCGCGCGTGAAGGCGACGTCGTTGCGCGTGTACTGGATGTCGACGAAGCGGCGCAGCAGCTCGTCGCGGTCCACCTCGTCACCGACCTTGAGGGAAACCATGCGGTCCACGTACTCCTGCGGCGTACCGAGGCCGTAGATGCAGGAGACGGAGGCGACCACGACGACGTCCCTGCGGGTGAGCAGCGAATTCGTCGCGGAGTGACGCAGCCGCTCGACCTCCTCGTTGATCGAGGAGTCCTTCTCGATGTAGGTGTCCGACTGCGGGACGTACGCCTCCGGCTGGTAGTAGTCGTAGTACGAGACGAAGTACTCGACCGCGTTGTTCGGGAGCAGCTCGCGGAACTCGTTGGCGAGCTGGGCCGCGAGGGTCTTGTTGGGCGCCATGACGAGGGTCGGGCGCTGGAGCCGCTCGATCATCCACGCGGTGGTCGCCGACTTGCCTGTGCCGGTCGCGCCGAGCAGGACGACGTCCTTCTCGCCGCCCTTGACGCGCTTCTCCAGCTCGGCGATGGCGGTGGGCTGGTCACCGCTGGGCGAGTACGGGCTGACGACCTCGAAAGGCGCCACCGTGCGTTCGATCTGAGTTACGGGCCGCATGTCATCCACGGTACGACCGACCACTGACAACCGGCCTGGCAAACGGCCCGGCGCCCGGAGGGCGGCACGTCCCTGACCCGGCAGGAGCGCGGACGGGCGGGAGCGCGGACGGGCGGGAGCGCGGACGGGCCGCAGCACGGACGGGCGGGGGCACGGACGGGCGGGAGCGCGGACGGGCCGCAGCACGGACGGGCGGGGGCACGGACGGGCGGGGGCACGGACGGGCGGGGGCACGGACGGGCGGGGGCACGGACGGGCGGGGGCACGGACGGGCGGGGGCGCGTACGACGGAGGCGCGCGCCCCCGGCGTGCGCGGCGCGCCGTCCGATTCCGGCCGCGATCCGGTCACCGGGGGTCCCCGCGCCGCGGGAGGCCGCTGCGTGTCGCGGTACGGGCGGTGACCGCGCGCCCCGTGTGCCGCGCGCGCCCTCGTATGCGCCCATACCTTTCTGACCTGCGCTTTCCCTGGCGGCGCGCGGGTGTGGTAGCGACGTGCGTCCGACCGGTCGCGCTCCGTTCGGGGTGTGGCCATCGCGCATCTGTCTGCGCGCACCCCGCAGCGGTCACGCTCCTACTGTCAGTGATCCCGCGAACTCCAGGAGCCTTCTTGTCCGCACGAGCCGCCACAGCAGTGACCGTCGCGATCCTCGGCAGCGGAGCCCTCGTCGGTCTCCCCGCCGCGTCCGCCTCGGCAGCCGACAGCGCGCACACTCCCGCCGGAATCACCGTCGTGGGACACCGCGGTGCGCCCGCCTACGCCCCCGAGAACACCCTGCCCTCCGTCGACAAGGCGGCGCGGCTCGGATTCCGCTGGGTGGAGAACGACGTCCAGCGCACCAAGGACGGAGAGCTGATCGTCCTGCACGACACGACCCTCACCCGTACGACCGACGTGGAGCAGGTCTTCCCCGACCGGGCGCCGTGGAACGTGCGGGACTTCACCGCGGCGGAGATCGCGCGGCTCGACGCGGGGACCTGGTACGACCCCGCGTTCGCCGGTACGCGCATCCCGACCCTGAAGCAGTACCTGAGCCGGATCACGCGCACCCACCAGAACCTGATCCTGGAACTGAAGAGCCCCGATCTCTACCCGGGCATCGAGGCCCAGACCCTGGCCGAGCTGCGGAGCAACGGCTGGCTCGACCGCAGGCACGTGCGCAATCGCCTGGTGGTGCAGAGCTTCGACGCGAACAGCATCAAGGAGGTGCACAAGCAGCGGCCCGACGTGAAGACCGGTTTCCTCGGTACCCCGACGCAGGCCGAGCTGCCCGAGTACTCCCGGTTCGCCGACCAGATCAATCCCTCGCACACGACGATCGGCGCGGACTGGGTCGCGGCGGCGCACGCGCTGAAGGGCCCGCACGACAAGCCGCTGGAGGTCTTCACCTGGACCGTCGACACCCCGAACGACACGGTGGCGGCCGCGGACAAGGGCGTGGACGGGATCATCAGCAACGCCCCCGACGTCGTGCGCGACGCGCTCGGCGGCGAGGGCGAGGGAAGGGCCGAGGGCTGGCTGAAGGCTGAGGGCTGGCTGAGGACCGCGGGCTGATGACGGGAGGCTGAGGACCGGCGCCGAGGACCGGGGACCGACGGGGGCTGACCGGAAATCGCCTGGTCAGCCGCCGTGCCGGAGGCGTTGTCAGTGGGCGGTCGTACGGTGTGCGCATGAACAGTGACACGTCCGCGGAGCCGGGGGCCCCGGAGCCCGTGCCGGGGCACGACGACGCGCCGGAGGGGCCCCGGGGCTGGACCTCGGCGGTGGTGGAGAGCCCCATCGGCCCGCTCCTCCTGGCGGCGACGGGCACCGGCCTCGTCCGGGTCGCCTTCCATGCGAACGCGCGGACGGCGGCCGGGGAACGGGCGGCGCTCGCCGCCCGCCTCGGCGCTCCGGAGGACCCGGCGACGGGGGCGGGCACGGTGGAGGCCGCGGGCAAGGCGCTGGACCGGTACTTCGCGGGGGACGGCGCCCTCGCCGCACCACCACTGGACTGGTCGCTCGTCACCGGTTTCCAGCGCGAGGTGCTGCGGGTCCTGGCGGCGGAGGTGCCGTTCGGGGCGGTGGTCGGGTACGGGGAGCTGGCGCGCAGGGTGGGGCAGCCGGGCGCCGCGCAGGCGGTGGGGCTGGCGATGGGAGCGAATCCGCTGCCGCTCTTCGTGGCCTGTCACCGGGTGGTCGAGCGGGACGGCGGGATCGGGGGATTCGGGGGCGGCGTGGAGACGAAGCGGCAACTGCTGGCGCTGGAGGGAGTACTGCCGGAGCCCTTGTTCTGAGAGCCGTCGGGCGGCGGGCGGACCTGAGCGGGGGGTACGGGGGCCGTGCGAGGTGTACGGCGCGGGGCCGCGTACTGCCCGGCCCGGACTGGCGCGGACCCTTGCGGGGGTCAGCCCTGAGGGACGCGACGGGCCGGGTGGCGCGGGTCGTCCGTGCGGACGACGAGGTCGGCCACGTCGATGGGTTCCTGTTCGGCTTCGTAACGGGCGAAGGCGGGGAGGGTCCAGCGCTCCTCCTCCGGGGTGCGGCGGCGCAGTGCCGCCTCGGTGAGGGAGAGGTGGACGCCGAGGTCGAAGGGGAACCAGTGGCCGAAGAGGAAGGGGCCGTGGACGAGGAGGAAGCCGCCGGGCGGCAGTGTGACGTACGGGGTGCGGGTCGCGCGGTCGGTGGCCGGGTCCCACAGGTCGGGCAGGACGCGACCGCTCCCTCCGGGGTCGAGGGGGGCGAAGACCTCGCGCCACAGTGCCGGGATGTCGAACCAGCCGGCGAGGTAGCTGTCGGGGTCGTGGTGGCCGTGCTCGAAGCGGAGCGAGGCGGGGCGCAGGAAGCCGCTCGTGGCGAGCGGCAACGCGGGCCGGCCGGCGGCGCGCAGCGCTTCGGCGAGCCGCTCCGCGAGGTCCTCGGGGCGGGCTGCGGGGGCGCCGTCGACGGCCACCCTGACATGGGCGCCGCCGTCGGCGGGGGTGGTCGTGAGCAGTCGCTCGGTGAGGTCCTCGGTCAGGCGTTCCCAGGTGATCGCTTCGAATCGCACGGGTTCATGGTGACGCAAGGGGCACGTGACGCACGGGTGGGGGCCTGCGGCGGAGGGCACGCGGACGGCGGACAGGCAGGCGGGCAGGCGGCGGAGAGGGCACGCGGCCGGCCGGGGGGCGGGCGCTGGGGAGGCGGGCACGGAGAAGCGGGGGGGGCGGGGCGGAAGCCAGTGAGCGGGCACGAAAAACGGGGGCGCGCTGTGGCACGCCCCCGGAAAGGATTCCGGGACGCGGTCCCGGGTGCGGAGGAGGTCAGGAGAGGAGGAAGTCGGCCTGCCCGGCCTTGGCTCCCTGGATGAAGGCGGTGATCTCCGCCGGGGTGTAGATGAGTGCGGGCCCTTCTGGATCGGAGGACTGACGGAACGCGATCCTGCCGTCGGCGAGCTTCATCGCCTCGACGCAGTTCCCCCCGTTACCGCCGCTCCACGGCTTGCGCCATCCCGCGTTGCCGAGCTGGGCGGCGGGCATGCCGTTGTATATCCGGACGCGGTCCATTCACAGCTCCTTGCGGACATCCCTCAGGATCTCCTTTGTGCGTTGTGCAGTGGCGGCATGTGCCGCCATGTGGTCCATGACCTCCAGATACGTGGCGACTTCGGGCCGGCTGTCGAGATAGACGGCACCGGTCAGGTACTCCACGAAGACCATGTCCGGGAGTTCGGGCATGGGGAAACGGAAGAGCACGAAGGGACCGAAGGTGCCGGGGTGGGGCCCGGCACTGAACTCGGCGATCTGGAGGGTCACATTGGGCAGCTCGGTGACGTCGAGCAGATGGTCGATCTGCCGGCGCATGACCGTCGCGTCCCCCGCCTGACGGCGTACCGCCGTTTCGTCCAGGACGTACCACAGTCGTGGAGCGTCCTCGCGTACCAGGAGCTTCTGGCGTCGCAGTCGCAAGTCGACATGACGCTCTATCTCCTCCGGCTCGCTGCGCCCGAGCGAACCGGCCCGCATGACGGCCCGTGCGTACTCCTCGGTCTGGAGCAGGCCCGGCACGAAGTGCGGTTCGTAGTTGCGGATGAGGCTCGCGGCCCCCTCCAGGCTGACGTGCATGCTGAACCAGCCGGGGAGCACTCCGTGGTAACGCTGCCACCAGCCTGGCTTATTGGCGTCCTCGGCGAGCGTGACGAAGGTTTCGACCTCCTCCGGCGAGGCCCCGTACGACTGAAGGAGGAGCTGGACGTACGGAATCCGCAGCGCGACCTCTGCCGTCTCCATGCGCCGGACCGTGGCCGGGGCGACGCGCAGAACCTTGGCCGCCTGTTCGCGACTGAAGCC
This sequence comes from Streptomyces sp. P6-2-1, assembly GCF_050613165.1. Classification (NCBI taxonomy): domain Bacteria; kingdom Bacillati; phylum Actinomycetota; class Actinomycetes; order Kitasatosporales; family Streptomycetaceae; genus Streptomyces; species Streptomyces sp. P6-2-1. The sequence goes on from NZ_CP192513.1 coordinate 1,317,755, forward strand.
CGCGTGCTCGCGCAGGTCCTGGAGCCGCCGCCCCAACACCACCTGGCCCACGGTCGGCGCGGACCTCGGTTCGCTCACGTCGACCTCCCCTTGGCGAACAGTTCCCGAGCAGTGTGCCATGCGCCGCAACCCCAGCACACTGCACTCTGAATTTTTCAGAGTGACCCTTGCCAAGTGTTCACGCCGGGGCGATAGTGGCACACGTGATTCCGTCCGCTCCGTTAATCACCCCCCAGATCGGTGAGCGCTGCGCGAGTTTCGAACTCGCCGCTCACCCGGGCTCCGCCGCCCAGGCCCGGCGGCTCACCCGTGCGCAGCTCAACGGCTGGTCGGCGCCCGAGGAGACGTGCGAGGCGGCGATCCTGATCGTCTCCGAACTCGTCACCAATGCCCTTGTTCACACGGGCAGTCGGCAGATCGTGTGCGAGCTGCGTGAGGTCGAGCAGCGCGAGTCGGCCCCACGACAGCCCCACGACCCGCGCAGGCGTGTCGGCGGAGCGAGCGACGCGACGGACGGGACGCGACTGCGCATAGCGGTGCGCGACGAGGGGCAGTGCGGCAGACAGCCCGCGAGCCCTCGCCAGGACCCGCAGGACGAGCACGGGCGCGGCCTCTTCCTGGTCTCCGCCATGAGCCTGACCTGGGGGACACAGGAGGCGGAACAGGGGTCCGGCTTGGTCGTGTGGGCCGAGTTGTCTTGGGAAGAGGCACGCTGAATGCACACGTGGACGGCAGGCTCGCTGAGCCTCGACACGCTCGCCTCGCTCAGCCGGGGCAGGGCCCCCCGGAGAGCGGCGCGAACGCCACTGGTGCGTTTGACGGTGCCGAGCGGGATGACCACGTCGATGGGCGTGGACGCGGTGGGCGTGCCGGAGGCGCTGGCCCGGCGGGTGATGGGGCGGCTGCCCCGGATGGGTTGCGTCTTCGCGGACGGCGGCCGCTGGTGGTGGATCGTGCCCTCGGGGTCCGACGTGGCCCTGGAGTGGCCCGCGCCCGTGCACTACGCGGCCGGGGCGCTCGTACCGGACGCCCGCAGGGAGCCGCAGCTTGTCCACCAGCCTGCCGGCAAGGCGCCGTACACCCCGCCGATCCCGCTCTACGTGACACTGTGCCGCCTCACCGACACCCTCCCCCCGTGGTCGCGACCGACACAGGCGGAGGACTGACGGACTGACCGGCACGCCGGTCATGACGCCGTCCGCCCGAGCACTGGCTGGCGGCTGGCGGCTGGCGGCTGGCGGCTGGCGGCTGGCGGCTGGCGGCTGGCGGCTGGCGGCTGGCGGCTGGCGGCTGGCGGCTGGCGGCTGGCGGCTGGCGGCTGGCGGCTGGCGGCTGGCGGCTGGCGGCTGGCGGCTGGCGGCTGGCGGCTGGCGGCTGGCGGCTGGCGGGACATTAGCTCGTATCCCCTGAAGTTTGTCGCGCCCCTTCCCATTCCCGCCCGAGCAGGCCCGGCTTTGCGTGGAGCGGCCGCGCCATGACGCGGGCAGGCTCAACCGGAGCGCGAGAAAAGGATCATTCCGGCGCCGAGCGGGCGCGGACGATGACGAGGAAGGCGTCCTGGTCGAGATCCATGACGACCTCGGCCGCCGTGCCCTCGCAGCGTCGCTGACGGGCGAATTCCTCGGCGGGCCAAGAGCCCCGCGGTCCGCCCGCGGGGAAGCGTTCCAGCACCACTCGTTCAGTCCTCACGGCCGCAACTCCGTCCTGTCGTACCCGGGTCGCACTCCCCTGCCGTCGACGCCGCCGCAACACGCGTCCACCCGAACCCCACCCTCCACTCACTCGCATGGAGTAACGAGTGCACCCGCCGCCACGTCACGCCGCGCCGGACAGTGCGTCGAGAATGACGCAGCGAGGGCCCGCGGCGTAGGCGCCGTGACCGTACCGTCACCTGTTCGCCCCGGCTCGTAACGGCATACGTCGCCCGCGAGGGTCGCGGGGGGCGCGACCGGCGGCGCATCCGGCCGGGCGGTGGTGAGCGGGATGCGGCAGGTCAGGAGGTGAGCCGGGCGGGATGGTCGCGGCGGCCGAGCGCGGTGAGATCGGGGAGGGCGCTCGCACTACCGGGACGGTCGAGGCCACAGGCATATGCCGAATACGCATGGAAGGGCTGCTCACCGATGCGCAGGGAGTAAGGGAGTAGCTGAGCGTGAGCCGGTCGACGCGCTCCCTGGCGCGGCGGGTGCGGGTGTGACACTCGGAGCCCCGGGACCGCTACGGCGAGGGGCGGCAGCTGGGACGTGGTGGAGGTGGCGGGAGGGACGGGGCGAGGGAGGAGGTGGATGCTGGAGGTGAGGGGGCTGGGGCGACGGGTGGACGCGGGTGTGGGGTGGATGGGGAGCGATGGAGAGGGTGATGGCGTCGCGAGGGGTGGGGCGTGGGGGGCCTGCATGAGGGGCCTTCCCTTGCCACTTCTTGCTTGCCGCCCCTCCCGCGCACGAGGGGCCTCTTGCGCGGGAGGGGCCCCTCTTGCGCACGAGGGTTGGAGGACTGGACTGGACTGGACTGGACGACCGCACAAGGGCAGTCCCCCGCCCTCCCAGGGGGGCGACCCCAATTCAATCCTCCCAGCCCCCACCCACCCACTCCCCCCATCTCCGCCAATCTGTGGATAACTTCGAGAAATCCGCAAAACCTCTCACTCGTCCGTGTGAGCAGATTTTTCACTCAACGCACGCCGCCGCCAAGGTGACGTACGGTGCACGCAACAGCACCCACAGTGCATGTTGAGCGGGGGTCGGACCTGGCGTAGTCAGTGCGCCACAGGGGTCCGGTCGTGGGCGTGGGCGCCGAGTTCGCCGAGCAGGGCGCGGAGGCGGGCGCTGTCGCGCGGGGGCAGGGTGCCGGCGTCGTCGGCGTGAACGGCGGCGGCCGTGGTGGTGTCCACGAGCCTTTCGAGTACGGCGGTGAGTTCGGCGGCTCCGGCACTGCGGCGGGCGAGCGGGGGCAGTTCGGCGGCCGAGACCTCGACGGCGGCGCGGGCCTGGGCGAGGGAGCGGTAGGCGGCGCGACGCAGTGCCCAGCGGCCCGGCAGGTCGGGCGAGCCGCTGAGCACGTGGCCGAGATAGTCGGTCGCGGCCTGCGAGGCGGCGGCGAGTCGGCCGCGGGCGACGGTGCCCGCCCGGCCGGGGAGAGGGAGGTGTCCGGCGAGCAGCACGATGCCGCAGGCGAGGAGGGTGTCGGTGAGGCGGTTCCAGGTGGCCTGGGTGTCGCCGCCGAGACCGACCAGGGCGAGGACGAGGAGAGTGACGACACCGGTCTGGAGGGCGAAATGACGCATGGCGAGCGGGACGAGCGCCCCGCAGACGGCGGCGAGGGCGACGAGCCCCGTCTCGGGTGGCAGCGGTACGGGGGCCACGGCGACGGTGAGCGCGACGAAGAGCCCGGCTCCGGCGACCGTACCGGCGACCCGGCACAGGACGCGTGAGGCGAGGGGGCCCAGGTCGGGCTTGACGAGGAAGACGGCGGTGGCGGGAAGCCAGTACCAGTGCTCGGGGTGGAGGGTCTGCGCGACGGCGGTGGCGGCACCCATGCTGAGCGCGACGCGGATTCCGTACTCGCGCCCCGCCGGTCCGGTGGCACGGCGTATCGCGGCGCGCAGGCGGGCGCGGGCGCCGCGAGGGGTGCGGGCGGCGGGAGAGGGGTCGGAGTCGAAGACCGCGAGGGCGGAGAGGAGGGACGCGTCGAGTGCGCGCAGGCCGGGGGCATCGCGTTCGGGCGCCGGGACGGGTCCGGGCACGGTGTCGTGGCGTGCGGCATCGGCGAGGGCGAGGAGGCCCCGTACGGTACGGGCCGGAAGCGGGCATCCGGCCCAGAAAAGGGCGGTGGCGGCCTCCGCGAGGGGGAGAGCGGCATCGAGGCGGGCGTGGAGGCGGCGTTCGGCCGGGCTGCTCGCGAAGCGACGGAACCGGGGCGCGAGCAGGGCGTCCTGGGCCTGGTCGAGTGCGGCGGTGAGGGCGGAGCGGCGGGCGGGAGCGGCGGGGGTACCCGTGGCGTCGAGAAGAGCGGCGATCGCGGTGTAGACGGAGGCGACAGCGGCGCGTTCGGTGCCGAGGCGGTAGGGGTGGCGGGCTCCGTCGTCCGGGGACGGGAGCAGGAGGCGCAGGGTGAGGAGCCAGGCCGCTCCGGTGAGGAAAGCGAGGGCACGCTGCCAGCCCGGCTCGGGCAGGGGCATTCCTGCGCCGATGGCCGTCGCGACGAGCACCTGGGTGCCGACGCCCGAGGCGACCGGGCCGATCGCGCTCACGGCACCGGCGAAGAGGCCGAGCGCGGCAAGGACGAGAGGCAGGAGGAGAGGCTGCGTGGAGTGTGGGAGGAGCACGGTGGCGCCGCTGCCGAGCAGCAGACCACAGGTGCCCGCGAGGGCGGGGGCACCGAGGCGCAGTCCCGCGATACGGCGGCTGCCGGGCCGGTCGTTGATGGCGGCGAACAGGCTGCCGAGCGCGGCCATGACAGCGAGCCCCGGCTGGCCCGCGACGACGGCCAGAACGAGCGGGAGTGCGCCGAGCAGGCCGCGCAGCATGGCGCCACGCGGCACCGGGACGCGCGGGAGGTGCAGGGCGTGGGCGAGCCAGGCGGGCAGGGGCCGGTGGCGGAAACGGAGAAGGTGGTGAGGGCGGAATCCGCGTGCGGACAAGCTCACTCCCGTCGGCAGGTCTTGGGTACGTCGCGCGGTACGAACGCGCGGCTGCCTGCGGACGGCGGTGGCCGTGGCTGTTTCTCCAAGGGTACGGGAGGGGTGAGGTGGGGAGGAAACGGGCGGGTTACGGCGGTGTGGCCGGGGACACCGCACGGCCGGAAATGCCTTGCCGCGCTGGTCCGCGGGCGTCAGGCTCGGCGCATGGAGAGCTACGAACATCCCGGGGAGCGCGCCGGGCGGGCTGTCCCCCGCGCTGTGGGGGCTGTCCCCCCGTACGAGATACGGGCGCGGCACACGGAGGAGACGCTCACCGTCTACCAGGCGTACCGGCCCTCGCTCGGTGGTCCCGCGGCGCGCGACGGGCGGTTTCCTGCGGAGTGGGGGCGGGGACGGATGACGTGGGTCAAGCCGTCGTTCCTGTGGATGATGTACCGCTGCGGGTGGGGGACGAAGGAGGGGCAGGAGACGGTGCTCGCCGTGGAGATCACGCGGGAGGGATTTCTGTGGGCCCTGCGGCACGCGGCGCTTTCGCACTACGTGCGGGGCGTGCACGAGGACAGGGCGGCGTGGCAGTGGGCGGTGCGCCAGGCGCCGGCGCGGGTGCAGTGGGACCCGGAACGGGACTTCCACTCGCGGCCGCTGGCGCACCGCTCGCTGCAACTGGGGCTCGCGGGAGAGGCGAGCCGCCGGTACGCGGACGAGTGGATCGTCGGAATCCGGGACGTGACACCGCTCGCCCAGGAGGTGCACGGGCTCGTGCGCGAGGGGGAACTCGACGCCGCGCGGGCGCTGTTGCCCGTCGAGCGGCCCTACGAGGTGCCCGCCGACGCTCTGGCCGGGCTGCTGCCCGTACCGCGGGCGCCGGAGGAGGTCTGCGCGTGAGGGATCTGGTGGGGCGGGCCGAGCGGAACTTCGTGGCGCACGCCTGCCATCTGCACCACGGCCACCCGGGTCGGGCGGTAAGCGTGCCGCCGGGCGGGGAGGTGCACGTCGCGGACAGCGGGCTCGACGACGACACGTTCAATGTCGTGGCGGGGGCGCGGTTCCCGGGGCGGGCTTCGTCGGCGCGGGTCCTTGCGACGCTCGCCGCGTTGCGGACGACGGGGCGGCGGTTCACGTGGTGGGTGGGGCCCGGCTCGCGTCCCGAGGGGTTGTCGGCGCTGCTCGCCGCCGCTGGTGCGCCCGTGGCCGCGCGTGAGGCGGGGATGTCACGCAGCCTGCGGCGCGCCCTGCCACGAGCAGGGGCTCGGAGGGGGCTCGTGGTGCGGCGGGTCCGGACGCCCGAGGACCTCGCCGGTTTCGCCGCGGTCCTCGCGGCGAACTGGGAGCCACCCGCGGCGACGGTGCGGCGTTTCTACGCGGAGTCGGTGGAGACGTTGTCGCGCCCGGGTTGTCCGGCGCTGCTCTTCGTGGGCGAGGTGGCGGGGGAGGTCGTGGCGAGCGCGGAGGTGTTCCTGTCGGAGGGGGTCGCGGGGTTGTACAACGTGTCGACGCGGGAGGGGTTCCGGCGGCGGGGGTACGGGACGGCGGTGACGCTCGCGGCCTTGGGGGCGGCGCGTGCCGCGGGTTTCGGGACGGCGGTGCTTCAGGCGAGCGAGGAGGGGGAGCGCTTGTACCGGCGGCTCGGTTTCCGGTCGTTCGGTGTCTACACGGAGCACGCGGTGCTGCCGGCGGCCCTCGGCTGAGGCGTGGCGGCGCGTGTCTCAGGCCCCGGCCTCGTCCGCGTAGCGGTCGGTCGCGGCGACGAGGTGTCCGGCCATCTCGGCGTTCGCGCCGTGGACGCCGTCGTTGACGACGTGCAGGCTCGCCTCGGGCCAGGCGGCGGCGAGGCGGTGGACGGCGCCGGTGAGGTTGCCGGGGTCCAGCAGTCCCTGCACGAGGGTGCCGGGGATGCCGTGCAGACGGTGGGCCTCGCGCAGGATCACTTCGTCGCCGCCGAGGAAGTGGTCCTGACTGAAGTAGTGCGTGACGGTGCGCGCGAAGCCGAGGCGGAAGCGGGGGTCCTCGTAGCGAGGGGAGGAACGTGGCGGGGCGGGGATGATCGCGGTCTCCCAGTCGGTCCAGTCGCGCGCGGCGAGGGCGCGGACGGCCGGGTCGGGCGAGGCGAGCAGTTCGCGGTAGGCGGTCGCGAGGTCGCCGTCCCGTGCGGCCTCGGGCACTCCGGCGCGGAAACGCGCGAAGGCTTCGGGGAAGTAGCGGCCCAGGCCCCGGGTCAGCACCTCGACCTCGGCGCGGCTGCCGGTCGCCACACCGGTGAGGACGAGGGCGCGGACGCGGTCGGGGTGCAGTTGCGCGTACCGGAGGCCGAGGACCGAGCCGAAGGAGACGCCCCAGACGAGCCAGCGGTCGATGCCCAGGTGCGCGCGGAGCGCCTCCAGGTCGGCGATGAGGTGCGGAGTGGTGTTGGTGGTGAGGTCGTGAGCGGGATCGGAGGCGTGCGGGCGGCTGCGGCCCGCGCCGCGCTGGTCGAGCAGCACGATCCGGTACCGGGCCGGGTCGAAGTAGCGTCGGAAGGAAGGCGAGCACCCCGAGCCCGGACCGCCGTGCAGGACGAGGGCGGGCAGGCCCTCCGGATTGCCGCAGGTCTCCCAGTACAGCTCGTGCCCGTCGTCGGTGGGGAGGTGGCCGTGGGCGTGCGGGGCGGAGTCCGCGTGCAGCGGTACAGGGGTGGGCATCCCGGCAGCGTACGAGAGGGGTGCGGCCGGGGGCGAGGGGATTACGCGAGCGCGGGGCCGTGCGCGGGATGGGGTGTGGCGGTACGTGCCGGTGGCACGCCCGGGTACGTAGCCGGTGGCACGCCCGGGCACGTAGCCGGCGGCGCGGGTAGCACGTACCGGTGGCGCGGCCCCCGCGTACCGGGCCCTCACGCCGCGTACCCGAGGGGTGACGCGGGTGGGGATGCCGCCGTCCGCAGGACGAAGGGCCCTTTCGGGAGAGCCGCCCTCTCGGGATATCTTGATATCGAGCAATATTGAAAAGACGCGAAGCAAGACAGGCAAGACCCGCAAGACGAGCAACACCCGCAGTACCAGCAAGACGCAGACAGTGGAGACGGAGCGGAGCACCCGGTGACTGACTCGACCATCATCTACACGCACACCGACGAGGCGCCCGCGCTGGCGACGTACTCGTTCCTGCCGGTCATCGAGGCGTACGCCTCCACCGCCGGGGTCGGCGTGGAGAGCCGCGACATCTCGCTGTCCGGCCGCATCATCGCGAGCTTCCCGGAGTGGCTGGAGGAGGGCCAGCGCATGGAGGACGCCCTCGCCGAGCTGGGACGCCTCGCGCAGACGCCCGAGGCGAACATCATCAAGCTGCCGAACATCTCGGCGTCGATCCCGCAGCTCAAGGCCGCGATCGCCGAGCTCCAGGCGCAGGGCTACGCGCTGCCGGACTACCCGGACGACCCGCAGACGGACCAGGACAAGGACGTCCGCGCCCGCTACGACAAGATCAAGGGCTCGGCCGTCAACCCGGTCCTGCGCGAGGGCAACTCCGACCGCCGCGCCCCCGCGTCGGTGAAGAACTACGCGAAGGCCCACCCGCACCGCATGGGCGCTTGGACCCCCGAGTCCAAGACGAACGTCGCGACGATGACGCACGACGACTTCCGCTCGACCGAGAAGTCCACCGTCATCCCGGCGGACGACAGCCTGCGCATCGAGCTGAGCGGCGACGACGGCTCGACGACGGTGCTGCGCGAGTCCGTACCCGTACTCGCCGGTGAGGTCGTGGACGCCGCCGTGCTGCGCGTGGCCGCGCTGCGCGAGTTCCTGACGGCGCAGGTCGCGCGGGCCAAGGCCGAGGGCGTGCTCTTCTCCGTGCACCTCAAGGCGACGATGATGAAGGTCTCGGACCCGATCATCTTCGGTCACGTCGTGCGTGCTTTCTTCCCCAAGACGTTCGCCGCGTACGGTGACCAGCTCGCGGCCGCCGGCCTGACCCCGAACGACGGGCTCGGCGGCATCCTCAAGGGCCTCGACGCGCTGGCCGACGGCCAGAAGATCAAGGAGTCCTTCGAGGCCGAGCTGGCCGAGGGCCCCGCGCTCGCGATGGTCGACTCGGACAAGGGCATCACGAACCTGCACGTCCCCTCGGACGTCATCGTGGACGCCTCGATGCCCGCCATGATCCGCACCTCCGGTCACATGTGGGACAAGGACGGCAAGGAGGCGGACACCCTCGCGGTCATTCCGGACAGCAGCTACTCCGGTATCTACCAGGTCGTGATCGACGACTGCCGCGCGCACGGCGCCTACGACCCGGCCACGATGGGCTCGGTGCCGAACGTCGGCCTCATGGCCCAGAAGGCCGAGGAGTACGGCAGTCACGACAAGACGTTCGAGATCCCGGTCACCGGCACGGTCCGCGTGCTCAACAAGGCCGGCGAGACCGTCCTGGAGCAGGCCGTCGGCGCGGGCGACATCTTCCGTATGTGCCAGGCGAAGGACGCGCCGATCCGCGACTGGGTCAAGCTCGCCGTCTCGCGCGCCCGTGCCACCGGGACCCCGGCCATCTTCTGGCTCGACGAGACCCGCGCCCACGACGCGCAGCTCATCGCGAAGGTCAAGCAGTACCTCCCGGAGCACGACACCGAGGGCCTGACCATCGAGATCAAGTCGCCCGAGGACGCCATCGCGTACTCCCTGGAGCGCATCCGCCGCGGCGAGGACACCATCTCGGTGACCGGCAACGTGCTGCGCGACTACCTCACCGACCTCTTCCCGATCCTGGAGCTGGGCACCAGCGCCAAGATGCTCTCGGTGGTCCCGCTCATGAACGGCGGTGGCCTCTTCGAGACCGGTGCGGGCGGCTCGGCGCCGAAGCACGTGCAGCAGCTCGTCAAGGAGAACTACCTGCGCTGGGACTCGCTCGGTGAGTTCCTCGCGCTCGCGGTGAGCTTCGAGCACCTCGCGCAGAAGACCGGCAACGCGCGCGCCCAGATCCTCGCGGACACCCTGGACCGCGCCACCGGGACCTTCCTCAACGAGGACAAGTCCCCCAGCCGCAAGCTCGGCGGCATCGACAACCGCGGCAGCCACTTCTACCTGGCCCTGTACTGGGCGCAGGAGTTGGCCGCGCAGACCGAGGACGCGGAGCTGGCGGCCGCTTTCGGGCCGCTGGCCGAGAAGCTCGCTGCCGACGAGGAGAAGATCGTCGGCGAGCTGATCGCCGTCCAGGGCTCCCCCGCGGAGATCGGCGGCTACTACCGTCCCGACACCGCGAAGGCCTCGGCGGTCATGCGCCCGTCGGCCGCGTTCAACGAGGCGCTGGCCTCGCTCAAGGCCTGACGCCTGTGTGACGGGCTGACGCCCGCACCGCACACGACGGGTTGACGCCTGTGGTGCACCACGGCCCCGTACGCCTCGCGCGTACGGGGCCGTGGGCCGTTTCAACGGGCCGGCTATCCGTCGGGCCGGGCCTCGCGCATCCGCCCGTACGCGTAGACGCAGCCCGCGAGCGCGAGGTCCGACAGGAGCATGAAACCGATCGAGTACGCGTGCTTCGCGCTGTAGATCGAGCCCATGACCAGTGGTGGTACGAAGCCACCGAGGCCGCCCATCGCGCCGACGATGCCGGTGACACTGCCGACCTGGGCCTGCGGCGTGACCTGTGAGACGAGGGCGAAGACGCTGCCGCTCGCGGTGCCGAGCCCGGCGGCCATCACGAGCAGACAGATCGTTCCCGCCGGGTAGAGGCCGGGGTCGAAGGCCTGCACGATGGCGCCGAGCGCGACGATCCCGAGGGCCCACGCGGAGACGATCGCGGGGTGGATCTTGTCGCCGAGGCGGCCGCCGAGTGGCCGGAACAGGACGGTGACGAGGGCGAAGCCCGCCGCTTTCGTGCCCGCGTCGGTCGCCGAGAGCCCGTACCAGTTCTTGAGGTACGTGGGCAGGTAGACGCCGAAGGCGACGATGCCGCCGAAGCCGATCGCGTACAGCGCGGAGAGTTCCCACGTGACGCGCAGGCGTCCGGCGCGGCCGAGGCGGCGGGTGAGGGGCTGATCGGGGACGACGCGGTCGGGGTGGTCCTCGATGAGGAGAAGCGCGAGCACGCTGTAGACGGCGAGGCCGAGCGCGACGACGTAGAACGGCAGGTCCTGGCCGTGCTTGGCGATACGTGGCGTGAAGTAGCCGGAGAGGGCGACGCCACCCATGCCCATGCCGAAGATGCCCACGGCGAAGCCGCGCCGTTCGGGCGGGAACCAGGAGTTGACGAGCGGCACGCCGATCGCGAAGGTCGTGCCCGCGAGGCCGAGGAAGAAGGCGACGACGAGCAGCACCCCGTAGTTGCCACCGGCAGGGACGAGCAGCAGCGTCGGGATGATGCTGAGCGCCGAGACGAGCGGGAACATGATCCGCGCCCCGTAGCGGTCGGTGAGCGCGCCCGCGGGGACGCGGCCGACCGAGCCGACGATGACGGGGATCGCGACGAGCAGCGACTGCTGGAACGAGGAGAGGCCGAGCCGGCCCTTGTAGTGGTCGCCGAGCGGGGAGATGAGGTTCCACGCCCAGAAGGTCAGCCCGAAGCCGACGGTGGCCATGACGAGGTTGCGGTACGCCGCGCCGGGCACGGCGGTACGGCTCGTGCCGCGGCTCCCCGCGCGCGAGGCCCCCGCCGCGCGGGGCCGGCCACCGGCCGCTTCGTAGGCGTTCACGATCCTCACGCTAGGCAGCGCGATGGCGGGGCGCGTGCGGTGGTGGGCCGGACGGGGCCGGGGGACGGGGTGGGCGGGCGCGGGTCGGCGGGGCAGAGCGGGCTCGCGCGGCGGGGCCGGCTCGCGCGGCGGGGCGGTGGGGTTGGCGGTGGGGTTGGCGGTGGGGCGCGTTCCGTGGGGGGCCGGGCGGTGGGTTCTACGGTGGGGTCATGGTTCTGGGTGACGGGGTCCACGACGGTGCGGGCGGGGACCTGCACACGCTCGACGCGGAGATCACGCGGTGCCGTGCCTGTCCGCGCCTCGTGGCCTGGCGGGAGGAGGTGGGCCGGGTGAAGCGGGCGGCGTTCGCGGACGAGGAGTACTGGGCCCGGCCCGTACCCGGTTTCGGGCCGGGGGACGCGCGGCTGCTCGTGCTCGGGCTCGCCCCGGCGGCGCACGGCGGAAACCGTACAGGGCGGATGTTCACGGGCGACCGCGCGGGCGACGTACTCTTCCGCGCCCTGTACGACGTCGGCCTCGCGAGCGCGCCGCGAGCGCACACGGCCGACGACGGCCTGCGGCTGTACGGGACCCGGCTCACCTCCCCGGTGCACTGCGCTCCCCCGGCGAACAAGCCGACGCCGCTGGAGCGCGACACGTGCCGGCACTGGCTGGTGGAAGAGCTGGCTCTGCTGCGGCCCACACTGCGCGCGGTAGTTGTCCTCGGGGCTTTCGGCTGGCAGGCGGCGCTGCCCGCTTTCACGGCGGCGGCCTGGACGGTGCCGCGCCCGCGCCCGGCCTTCGGCCACGGCGCCCGTGTCCGGCTGGCGGCACGGGACGGGGGCAAGCCGCTCGACGTCTTCGGCTGCTACCACGTGAGCCAGCGCAACACGTTCACGGGCCGACTGACACCGGAGATGCTGAGGGGGGTGCTGCGGGAGGCGGCGGGAGTGAGCGTGGGGTGAGGGGGCGGGGCGGGGGGAGCGAGGGATGGGCGGGTGGGGAGGCGGGGAGGCCGTGTTGGGCGGGTGGGGGGAGGGACTTGGGGTGGGAAGGTTGCTGTGGGGCGCGGGGGGCTCGGGACAGACCCCCGCCCTCCCAGGGGGGCGCCCCTGCATCAATTCTTCCAGGGCGCGAACCCCCCTCGCCCCCACCCGCCGAAATCTGTGGATAACTTCGCCGAAGTCGTCATCTCTCTCACCCGAAAGCGTGGCGAGCGTCCGGAGTAGTCCGCTCCTGGCGTACTGACCCGCCGAGCAGGGCCGGTCGTCGGTGGTGCCGTTTAGGCTCGGGGGCATGGCGAGCGAGGTGGGGACGGAGACCGGGAGTGTGCGGGTCGATGTGTGGCTGTGGGCGGTGCGGATGGTGAAGACACGGTCGGCGGCGACCGCGTCCTGCCGGGCCGGGCACGTACGGATCAACAACGCCCCGGCCAAGGCGGCGGCAGCGGTCCGGGTCGGTGACGAGGTGCGGTTGCGGCACGAGGGGCGCGACCGGGTCCTCGTCGTACGTGGCCTGCTCCGCAAGCGCGTCGGCGCGCCCGTCGCGGTCACGTGCTACGAGGACCACAGCCCGCCCCCGCCGCCTCGCGAGGCCGTCGCGCCCGCCGGTGTCAGGGACCGGGGAGCGGGCCGGCCCACCAAGCGCGACCGGCGCGAGATGGAGCGGTTGCGCGGGGCGGCGGCGCTCGGGGCGCCGCAGCTGCCGTCGTACGAGTGGGAGGCGGGACGGGCGCGGGACTGAGCGAGCGAGCGGGCGGGGCCTACCGGCCGCACCGCTGGGAGGCCGTCAGCCAGGACAGGACACCGCGTCCCGCCAGTGCCGGTCCCGCACCGTCCGGCACGACCCGCCCTCACGATCGACGACCAGCGGATCACGTACGACGTCGCCGGCACCGAGTTCGGCGCCGACGACGCCATGTGCCTGCCCGAGACGCCCATGTCGATCGCCTTCGGCCAGGGGGCTCATCGCCCCGGAGGGCCGGACAAGGGCCGGACCTCGACGACACCGCGCGCCTGCGACGTGCGGATCGACCGCGACCCGCACGTCAAGGGCCAGGACCTCGCCCCCCCGCGGCAGGTGAACACGCAGATCGCCGCCTACCGCACGGCGGGCCCAGCCTCCGAGGACACCGTCCCCAACGCCTGAGTCCGCGCCTCCGAAGTCCCCCACCCCGGATTCCCCACCTCCTCCTGAGTCCGCGCCTCCTGAATCCGTGCCTCCTGCCCGCCGCCCCGGGTGGAGCCCACGTATCCGGCGTCCCCGCCTCGCCCGGGCCTCAGGCCGCCGCGGCCCGCCACCACACCCCGTCCTCGCTCAGCCGCTCCACCGGACGCAGCCCCTCCTCCGCGAGCACCGCAGCGAAGGCCTCGTCGTCCAGGGGGCGCGAGAGGAAGGTCTGCGTCCATGTCGCGTCCGGGAACTCGTACTCGGCGCGCACCTGGCGGACCCCTTCCGCGTACGGCCCCTTCGTGTACGGCACCGAGGAGACGATCCTGGTCGTGAAGCCCTCGTCGTGCCGCTCGCGCGGGAGGTGGTCGTGGGCGTCGGCCGGTTCGCGCTGGAGCAGCAGGCTGCCGCCCCGCGCGAGGTGGCGGCGGCACGCGCGCAGCAGGCCGCGCCGCACCTCGGGGTCCCCGGCGTGGATGAGGAAGGAGGCGAGCAGGACCACGGGGAAGGTCTCCCCGAGGTCGAGCCGCTCGATCGGGGAGCACACCGTGCGGGCCCCGCGCACCCGGTCGAGCATCGCCGCCGACTCGTCCACCGCCGTCACGTCGAAGCCGCGCTCCAGCAGCGGGTGCGTGACCCGCCCGGCGCCGCAGCCCAGCTCCAGGAGACGCGCCCCCGGCGGGGCGACCGAGGCGATGACGTCCGGCTCGTCCCTCACCGGCAGCCGCGTGTACAGCTCGACCGCGCAGCCGTCCGGTGTCAGCGCGCCCGGGCCGCTCGCCCCGTACCCCGGGCGGTACTCGGTCGTCGTCCCCTCACCCGCCATGTGCCCGCTCCCTCCCTCGGCGCCCGCCTCGTCCCGCGGCGCTCCTGTCCGGGCAACGGCTCGGCCGCCGCCCCGGTTCCCCCGTTTCCCTTCCTCAGCCGATCGAGGTACACCGGAAGGAGAGCCCCGATGAGGGAGCGGTGAAAGTCATGCCTGCTGGAACGCACCATGCGCACCACCACCGGACGTCCGCGGCCGCCGGTGGCCATCTGACCAGGGCGAACACCGAGCGACCCGGGCGCAGTGGCACGGAGCCGCTCACGGCGCGCAGTCCGCTGGGGCTGCGGCTCGCGCTCAGTGTGTGGGGCGAGGTGGTGACGATCGTCGCGACGGTTGTCTTCGTCCTCACCGGTCACCCGGGGTGGGCGGTGGTGAGCGCGGTGTTGTGGCTGCTCGTGACGATCGACCTCGTCGTCGTCTCCGTACGGCTGCGCAAGGACCGGCAGCCTCCGTCGCCGTGGCGCTGAGCCGCCCCCACCGACCCGGCCGCCCGGACTGCCCCCACGGACCCGACCGTCCAGACCGACCCCACCAGCCCCACGAGAACCCCCGGCCCCAGCAGCCCCGGGGGAACCTCCCACCCCACCGGCCTCACGGGAGCCACCGGCCCCAACACCCCCGCGGCACGCCCCCAGTCCGCCCAACACACCCCCGCAGGAGCCGTCGAGCCCCGCCCCCGCCCCCGCGCACGGTTCTCAGTCCTGCCCGGCCCCGCCCGCGCCGCCGAACTTCGCCGCGCGCAGGTAGTCGGGCCGCGGGTCCAGGGCCGCCGCGAGGCGGAAATGGCGCTGGGCCGCCTCGGGGCGGTTGGCGCGCTCGAAAGTGCGGGCGAGCGCGAAGTGCGCGAAGGCATTGTCCGGCTCGCGCTCCAGCACGAGGCTGAATTCCAGCTCGGCGCCGCGCAGTTGGGCCCCCGCGAAGAAGGCGCGGGCGCGCAGCAGGCGGGCGGCGGTGTTCTCGGGGTGCGCGGCGATCACGTTGTCGAGCAGCTTGATCGCTCCGCGCGGGTCCTTGGCCGCGAGCAGATGCTCGGCGGCGCGGTAGTCGATGACGTGGTCCTCGGGGCTGTTCGCGGGCACAGCGGGGCCTCCTCTCCCGGCACGGGCGCAACACGCGGGCGCCCGCGCGTATTCCTCCCCCGCGCGGCGGGCGCTCAGTCCCCCACCGCGCCCCGCGCGGACGACTCCCCCCGTGCCCGCCGTGCCAGCGACTGCCACACCTCGCGCACCCGCGCGGCCAGTTCCTCGCGCGTGCCGTCATTGGGGATCACGACATCGGCGACGGCGAGGCGCTGTGCGCGCGTGGCCTGCGCTGCCATGCGGGCGCGGGCGTCGGCCTCGCTCATGCCGCGGTCCCCGGTCAGGCGCCCCAGCTGTGTCTCGGGGCGCGCGTCGACGACAAGAACGAGGTCGTAGAGGGACTGGAGGCCGTTCTCGACGAGGAGCGGGACGTCGTTGACGACGACGGCACCGGCGGGTGCCGCCGCCTGAAGCGCCGCTGAGCGCTCCCGTACGAGGGGGTGGACGATGCCGTTGAGCGTGCGCAGGCGTTCCTCGTCGGCGAAGACGAGCGCGCCGAGACGCGGCCTGTCGAGGCTGCCGTCGGGGGCGAGGATCTCGGGGCCGAAGGCGGCGACGAGCGCGGCGAGACCCTCTGTGCCCGGCTCGACGACCTCGCGGGCGATCCGGTCGGAGTCGATCAGCACAGCCCCGTACGAGACGAGCAGCCGTGACACCTCGCTCTTGCCGGCGCCGATCCCGCCGGTCAGCCCTACCGAAAGTACCGAAGACATGAGCGCAGCCTAGAGCCTGCGGGTCGCGCACCCGCGCGCGCCCCGCCTCCCGTCTGCGCGCACCCGCGCCCGCCCCGCCTCCCGTCTGCCCGCACCCCACGTGCCGTCTGCGCGCGCCCCGCGTCCCGCCCGCGGGCGGCTCCGCCCCGGCCCCTCAGGCGTCCCCCTCCCGCTCGGCGAGGAACTGCTCGAACTCGCGGCCGATCTCGTCCGCCGTCGGGATGTCCACGGGCTCGGCGAGCATGTTGCCCCGCGCGAGGGCCCCCGCGGCCGCGTCGTACTGGTGCTCAAGGCCCTGGACGAGCGCGGTGAGTTCCTCGTCGCCCTCGCGGACCTGCCGCTCGATCTCCGTCTGTGTGCGGTGGGCGTCGTTGCGCAGGGAGTGCACGAGGCCGGGCAGCACGAGCCCGGTCGCCGCGGTGAAGGCTTCGAGCGCGGTGAGTGCCGCGTCGGGGTACGCGGAGCGGGCCAGGTAGTGCGGGACATGCGCGGCGATGCCGAGGATGTCGTGGCCCGCCTGGCCGAGCCGGTACTGCACGACGGCGCCCGCCGAGCCGGGCACCTGGGCCGTCTCGAAGGGGCTCGGGTGACCGGGAACGAGGTCGCTGCGGTTGCCGTGCGGGGTGAGGCCGACGGGGCGGGTGTGCGGGACGCCCATCGGGATGCCGTAGATGTCGGCGACGAGGCGGACGCCCAGACGCTCGACGATCTGCCCGACGGCGGCGGCGAACCTCTCCCACTCGACGTCCGGTTCGGGGCCGCTGAGCAGCAGGAAGGGGGCGCCGGTCGCGTCCTGGACGAGGCGGACCTCGATGACAGGCTCCTCGTAGTCGGTCCAGCGGTCGCGGCGGAAGGTGAGCATCGGCCTGCGGGCGCGGTAGTCGACGAGGCGGTCGTGGTCGAAGCGGGCGACGACCTGGTGCGGCAGGGTGTCGAGCATCCGCTCGACGATCTGCTCGCCGGTCTCCCCCGCGTCGATGTAGCCGTCGAAGTGGCACAGCATGACGAGCCCGGCGGACTCCTGGGCCAGCGCGGTGTCGACCACCGCCAGGCCCTTCGGCACCCATGAGTACAAATCCTGCGGATCAAGCACGGTAAGGCCCTCCGGTCCTCTCTTACTCCGTGGACGAGAACGCCGGGGGCGGCACGGATCATTCCCGCACCGCCCCCTTGATCACACTTGATCACATCCGGCCGGAGAACCGGAGCGAGGAAGTCCACTCGAAAGTCCCTCGGACCCCCTCGGCTTCCCTCAACTGCTGAGCACCCGGCGGTGCAGGCTTCCCACGACCTTGCGCGCCGAGGAGAACGCGCCGTGCTGCCAGGCGTCGAGGTAGCTGAGCCAGTCGCCCGCGAAGTAGACGTGCCCCGCGGGCTCGTTGAGCGGCGCGAAGGCGGGCGCGTCGGGGCCGCCCGCGAGGGAGTGCCAGGACGCTTCGAGGTAGGGGGTCTGGCGCCAGTGGTGCGAGAAGGAGGAGGAGAGGTGCTTGCGGTAGGACTCGCCGTGGATCTTGACGCCCTGGGCGACGGCGCGCGCCTCGCGCTCCTTGGGCGTGAGCGCCGCGTAGGAGTCGGCGTGGGCGCCGGTGTTGTAGTAGCCGATGAGCAGGCCGCGGTCGTCGTGGTAGCCGTGCGAGGGGTACCAGATGTGGTCGAGATCCATGTCGGTCTCGGTGATGCCGCCGTAGATGCGGTGCTCGGTCTCCCACCAGCGGGTGCGGTATTCGAGGCCGATCTTCCCCGCCGATGACGGCTTGCACGCCTCCAGGGCGCTCTGCACAGCGGAGCCGAGGTTGTGCGAGGTCTTGGCGAGGATGTTGGGCGGCAGCGCGGCGATGCAGTAGTCGGCGTCGATACGGTGGCTGCGCCCGCCCTGCGTGTACGTGACGGTGACGCCGTGCGCGGTGTTCTTGAGGTCGGTGACGGCGGCTCCGGTACGGATGTGCCGCTCGCCTATCGCGCGCGTGAGCGCGGCGGGTATGCGGTCCATGCCCCCGACGGGCTGGAACATGAGCATGGCCTGGTCGTAGCCGAACTCGAAGGAGAAGTAGCGGCCGACGTTGGAGGCGAAGACCTCGGAGACGGAGGCGGGGGCGCCGAGTTCCTCGCCGGGGCTCCCGGCCGCGCCGGGATCGGTGAGGTAGCCGCGGCGTTCGCTGCCCGTGTACGTGCGGTCGGCGCCGAGGTCGCCGAAGGACTTGAGGAAGCTCTGGAGGCGTTCGCGGTCGTCGGCGGTGAGTTCCTTGTCGAGCGCGCCCGTGTCGGTGGCCTTGGCGAGGAGTTCGGAGACGTAGCCGTAGACGTCCGCCTTGGCGGTGCGGTAGCGGGTCGGGGCCGTCATCCCGGCCTGCTCGTTGTAGAGGTAGGCGCTCGCGTTGGTGTTGGTGAAGACCTCGATGGGGACGCCGAGTTCGCGACAGTAGTCGAGGGTGTTCATCCACTGGGCGATGCGTCCGGGCCCGGCGTTCATGTACTGGCCCTTGGAGAAGCGGGCGGTCTGCCGGTGGCCGTTCAGGTCGACGGTGGTGTCCCCGCCGCGGACGGTGAAGTTGCGGCCCCCGGTGCGCTCGCGGGCCTCCAGGATCGTGCAGTCGTACCCGGCCTTGCCGAGTTCGTAGGCGGAGGCGAGCCCCGCGATGCCGCCGCCGATGACGACGACCTTCGCCGCCGCTTTGCCGCGCAGTGTGAAGTCGCCGGTGCGCGGCGCGGTGAACTCCGGTTCGTGGCGGGCCGCGGCGGCCGCGTCGGGGGCGAGCCCGAGGGCGCCCATCGTGGCGAACATGACGCCCGCACCGCCGGTCACACCGACATTGCGCAGGAAGGAACGACGAGTGCTGCCCGGCTGCATCTCTTCCACGTGCGGCTTCCTCTCCCTCGGGACACGCGCCGGTGGCGGCCGGGCGTGATCTTGGATGGCGAGGAGCTTCGCAGCGCGGGGTTACGGGCCTCGTCCCACAGCTGTATCGCACACGTTTCCGGGTGTTACGAGCCGGAGCGGCGGTACGAGGGCGAGGCGGCCCACCACACGGGGCGCGCCGCCGCCAAGGCCCCCCCGCAGGAGCCACCGCCCGCGAGGGGCACCGCCACAGGAGCCACCGCCCACAGGAGCCACCGCCCCCAGGAGCCACCGCCCGCAAGAGGCCAGGCCCGCCCGGGGGCAACGCCCGCCCCGGGCCGACGCCCGCGAGGGCCACAGCCCCGGCGAGGGGGCGCGGCGGCCCCGTACCGTCGCGTCCGGAGACGCCGAAGTCCCGGCCCCCACCGGAAGGGGGACCGGGACTTCGTACTACCGCTTACCGCGTGCGGTCAGGCGATCAGCTCTGGCCGCCGGCCAGCTTCTCGCGCAGGGCCGCGAGCGCCTCGTCCGAGGCGAGGGCGCCCGAGTTGTCACCGGTGTCCGAGGAGTACGAACCGCCGGTGCTGCCGCCACTGCTGCTGGCGCCCGCGGCGGCCGGAGCCGCCTCGGTGCCCTCGGCAGCGGCCTGCTCGTCGGCCTCGCGGGACTTGATGACCTGGGCCTGGTGCTGCTCGAAGCGGGTCTGGGCCTCGGCGTACTGGCCCTCCCACTCCTCGCGCTGCTTCTCGTACCCCTCGAGCCAGTCGTTGGTCTCGGGGTCGAAGCCCTCGGGGTAGATGTAGTTGCCCTGGTCGTCGTAGGACGCGGCCATGCCGTACAGGGTCGGGTCGAACTCGACCGCGGCCGGGTCGGCGCCGAAGGCCTCGTTGGCCTGCTTCAGCGAGAGGCTGATGCGGCGGCGCTCCAGGTCGATGTCGATGACCTTGACGAAGATCTCGTCGTTGACCTGGACGACCTGCTCCGGGATCTCCACGTGGCGCTCGGCCAGCTCGGAGATGTGGACCAGGCCCTCGATGCCCTCGTCGACGCGGACGAACGCGCCGAAGGGAACGAGCTTGGTGACCTTGCCGGGGACGACCTGACCGATCTGGTGCGTCCGGGCGAACTGCTGCCACGGGTCTTCCTGCGTCGCCTTGAGCGACAGGGAGACACGCTCGCGGTCCATGTCGACGTCGAGGACCTCGACGGTGACCTCCTGGCCGACCTCGACAACCTCGGAGGGGTGGTCGATGTGCTTCCAGGACAGCTCGGAGACGTGGACCAGACCGTCCACGCCACCCAGGTCCACGAAGGCACCGAAGTTGACGATGGAGGAGACGACGCCGGAGCGGACCTGACCCTTCTGGAGGGTCGTGAGGAAGGTCTGGCGCACCTCGGACTGGGTCTGCTCCAGCCAGGCACGGCGGGACAGGACCACGTTGTTGCGGTTCTTGTCCAGCTCGATGATCTTCGCCTCAAGCTCCTTGCCCACGTAGGGCTGGAGGTCGCGGACGCGGCGCATCTCGACCAGGGAGGCCGGGAGGAAGCCGCGGAGGCCGATGTCGAGGATGAGACCACCCTTGACGACCTCGATGACGGTACCGGTGACGATGCCGTCCTCTTCCTTGATCTTCTCGATCGTGCCCCAGGCGCGCTCGTACTGCGCGCGCTTCTTGGACAGGATGAGCCGACCCTCCTTGTCCTCCTTCTGGAGAACAAGGGCCTCGATCTCGTCGCCGACCTTGACGACCTCGTTGGGGTCGACGTCGTGCTTGATCGAAAGCTCGCGGGAGGGGATGACGCCTTCGGTCTTGTAACCGATGTCGAGCAGGACCTCGTCCCGGTCGACCTTCACGATGACGCCGTCGACGATGTCGCCGTCGTTGAAGTACTTGATCGTCTCGTCGATCGCGGCGAGGAAGGCTTCCTCGTTACCGATGTCGTTGACCGCTACCTGCGGGGTGGTGGCGGTGGTCTCGGTGCTGCTCGTCATGTGGGTAAGGGCTCCGGTACGGACATTGAAGTCGTAGGCACTGCTAGCGCTGGAGCCCATTTCGCACTGTGGAGCCCGAGCGGCCCGCGGCCGCCGCACCCCGGGGGCCGGCCGCCTCGAACCGCGAGACAAACAACAGTTGCGAGCACCGCCTGCTAGGTCTGAGGAGCGCAGGCTCGCAGCGCAACTTGTAGCATACGGGGGCAGCCGGACAGGGTCAATGCGCGAAGGCGCCCACGCGAGGGCGATCCCCGCATTCCCGGCACACGGCGCCTCCTTGAGGACACGGCGGCGACGGCTGGAGCGAACAGTACGACGATGGAGCACATCATCCAAGCCCCCCAGACCCCCTTCGACCCGGCAGGCGAGACCGCCGAGGACGACACCGTCACCGCGACGCGGCGTGCCGCAGGCGTCACCGAGAGCAGCCACGCCAACCGGGGCTGGTGGAACGGCAACGCGGACGAGTACCAGGCCGAGCACGGCACCTTCCTCGGCGACGACCGTTTCGTCTGGGGCCCCGAGGGGCTCGACGAGGTCGAGGCGCAGCTCCTCGGCCCCGCCGAGGAACTGGCGGGCAAGGACGTCCTGGAGATCGGCGCGGGCGCGGCCCAGTGCTCGCGCTGGCTCGCCGCGCAGGGCGCACGGCCCGTCGCGCTCGACCTCGCGCACCGCCAGCTCCAGCACGCGCTGCGCATCGCCGAGGAGCACTCCGCGCGCTTCCCGCTCGTCGAGGCGGACGCGAGCGCGCTGCCCTTCGCCGGCTCCTCCTTCGACCTGGCCTGTTCGGCGTACGGGGCGCTGCCCTTCGTCGCCGATCCGGTACGGGTGCTGCGCGAGGTGCGCCGCGTACTGCGGCCGGGCGGGCGCTTCGTCTTCTCGGTGACCCACCCGATGCGCTGGGCCTTCCCGGACGAGCCGGGCCCCGAGGGGCTGAGCGTCTCGGGCTCGTACTTCGACCGCACTCCCTATGTGGAGGAGGACGAGGAGGGCGAGGCCGTGTACGTGGAGCACCACCGCACGGTCGGGGACCGCGTCCGCGACGTCGTGCGCGCGGGCCTGCGGCTCGTGGACCTCGTCGAGCCCGAGTGGCCCGAGTGGAACACGCAGGAGTGGGGCGGCTGGTCCCCGCTGCGCGGACACCTCATCCCCGGCACGGCGATCTTCGTGTGCGAGAAGGACGCCTGAGCGCTTCCCCGTGCGCCGCGGGGCCCTCGGGCGCTCCCGCCCCCGGCCCTGCGCGAGACTTGGCCCCGTGATCCGTACCGCCGCGCTCGACGCCCTGCCCGTCCGCACCGCGCTCCCCGCGCTCGCCTCCGCGTTGTACGGGCCTGGCGCGGGCGGTACGGCGGTGCTCACCGCGCCCCCGGGCAGCGGCAAGACGACCCTCGTGCCG
The DNA here is from genome assembly GCF_050613165.1 of Streptomyces sp. P6-2-1. Lineage (NCBI taxonomy): Bacteria > Bacillati > Actinomycetota > Actinomycetes > Kitasatosporales > Streptomycetaceae > Streptomyces > Streptomyces sp. P6-2-1. The sequence continues at coordinate 1,340,043 of NZ_CP192513.1, forward strand.
CTCGCGCTCGCCGGGCTGCTCGGGGACGGGACGCCCGAGCGGCGCGTGCTCGTCGCCGAACCGCGCAGGATCGCGGTACGGGCGGCGGCGCGGCGCATGGCCTGGCTGCTGGGTGAGGAGGTGGGCGAACGCGTCGGCTTCCGGGTGCGCGGCGAGCGGCGCACGGGGCCGCGTACCCGCGTCGAGGTCGTCACGACGGGTGTCCTGCTCCAGCGGCTCCAGCGCGACCAGGAACTCGCGGGCGTGGATGCCGTGATCCTCGACGAGTGCCATGAGCGGCACCTCGACGCGGACACGGCGACGGCGTTCCTGCTCGACGTACGGGCGGCGCTGCGGCCGGAGTTGCGGCTGCTCGCGGCCTCGGCGACGACGGACGCCGAGGGCTGGGCGCGGCTGCTGGACGGCGCGCCCGTCGTGCGCGCGGAGGGGATCTCGTATCCCGTCGAGACGGTATGGGTGCCGCCCCGGCGGCCCTTCAGGCCGCCGCACGGGCTGCGTGTGGACCCGGCGCAGCTCCAGCACGTCGCGGCGGTCGTGCGGCAGGCGCTCGCGGAGCGGACGGGCGACGTGCTGTGCTTCCTGCCGGGTGTCGGCGAGATCGCGAAGGTCGCCGGGCTGCTCGCCGGGGAGCCCGGCATCGAGGTGTCGCAGGTGCACGGGCGGGCTCCGGCCGAGACGCAGGACGCGGTGCTCGCGGGGCCGGGGGCGCTGCGCAGGGTCGTGCTCGCGACCTCGGTCGCGGAGTCCTCGCTGACGGTGCCCGGGGTGCGGGTCGTCGTGGACGCGGGGCTCGCGCGGGAGCCGCGGGTCGATCACGCGCGCGGGCTCGCCGCGCTCACGACGGTACGGGCCTCGCTCGCCGCCGCCGCGCAACGTGCGGGCCGGGCCGGGCGGGAGGCCCCGGGGACCGCGTACCGCTGCTGGGACCGGGCCGACGAGCACCGCATGGCGTCCTTCCCCGCGCCGGAGATCGCCGTCGCCGACCTCACCGCCTTCGCGCTCCAGGCCGCGTGCTGGGGCGATCCGGAGGCGTCCTCGCTCGCCTTGCTCGACCCGCCCCCCGCCGGTGCGCTCGCGGCCGCGCGCACGGTGCTCGCCGCGCTCGGCGCGACGGGTGCGGACGGGCGGGCGACGGCGCGCGGGGAGCGGCTCGCGCGCCTCGGGCTGCACCCGCGTCTGGGGCGTGCGCTGCTCGACGGGGCGGGGGAGGTCGGGGGACGGCTCGCCGCCGAGTTCGTGGCGCTCCTGAGCGAGGAGCCGCCGCGCGCCTACGGGGATGACCTGGCGCTCGTGCTGCGGCGGGCCAGGCAGGGCGGTGACGGGTACGGGGGCCGGTGGCGGCAGGAGGTGCGGCGGCTGCGCGGGGCGCTGCGGCAGGCGGGCGCCGACACGGGCGACGCGCTGCTCACGGAGGACGCGGCGGCCGGTGTCGTGACGGCGCTCGCGCACCCGGAGCGGGTCGCGCGGGCGCGCGGCGGGGGCTTCCTCATGGTCTCCGGTACGGGCGCGGAGCCGGAGCGCGCGTCGCGGCTGCGCGAGGCGGCGTGGCTCGCCGTCGCTGTCGCCGACCGTCCCGCGGGCGCCGCGTCGGCGCGGGTACGGCTCGCGGCGGCGATCGACGAGCGGACGGCCCGCGAGGCGGCCGCGCCGCTGTACACGGAGGGGCAGGAGGTGCGCTGGGCGGACGGGGACGTACGGGCCCGCGAGGTGAGCCGCATCGGCGCGGTCGTGCTGCGCGAACGGAACCTGGCGGCGCCCGAACCGGCGCGCGTGCGTGCGGCGTTGCTCGAAGGGCTCGCGGAGACCGGGCTCGGGCTCCTGGAGTGGACGCAGGCGGCGCGGGGCCTTCGGGCGCGGATGGCGTTCCTGCACGGGGCGCTCGGTGCGCCGTGGGCGGACGTGTCGGACGCGGCGCTCCTCGCGCGCGCCGACGACTGGCTGGAGCCGGAGCTGTCGCGGGCGCGGCGGCGGGCCGACCTGGCGCGCGTGAGGGTCGCCGAGGCGCTGCGGCGCTTGCTGCCCTGGGCCTCGGGCGAGGCGGGGCGGTTCGCCGAACTCGCCCCGGAATCGGTGGAGTTGCCGGACGGGAGGCGGGTGCGGCTCGCCTATCCCGAGGACGGGGCGGGCGAGCCTCCTGTGCTCGCCGCACGGGTGCAGCAGTTGTTCGGCTTGCGCGAGACGCCGCGCGTGGCGGGGGTGCCCGTCCTGGTGCACCTGCTGTCCCCGGCGGGGCGGCCCGCCGCGGTGACCTCGGACCTGGCGTCCTTCTGGGCGGAGGGCTACCGGGCCGTGCGGGCGGATCTGCGCGGGCGGTACCCGAAGCACGCGTGGCCGGAGCGGCCCTGAGCGGTGGGGCGGCCCCGGACGGTGGCGGCCCCGGGCCCGGGGTGGTCCCGCGGGCCGGGACCACCGTCGGCGTGTGCCTTACGCGGCCGGGCTCTCGCTCCCCGTGCCGGGCTCCGGGCTCTCGGAGCCTCCCTCGCCGGGTTCCTCCGGCTTCGGGTCCGTCACCTTCAGGGCGACGTCCACCGTGGCCTTGCCCGCGGTGAACCGCAGGACGTAGGTACCCGGCTGGTCCCCCGCGTGGAGGTTGGGCAGGCGCAGGACGCCGTCCTTGTCGCTCACGAGGGTGAGGGCGCGGGTCTCGTTGTCGTCGGCGTCGCGCACGAAGGGGCCGGTGTCCTCGGCGAGTTCCTCGCCGTCCTTGTCGAGTACCGCGACCGTCGTGCGGACGCCCGCGACGGCCTTCCCTTCGAGCGTGGCCCTGAGGTCCGGGCTCTCCTCGAAGGCGTCGCCCGCCTTCGCCTCGTACGTGGCCTCGTCGTCCACCGGGCTGAGGGTGTCGGCGGCAGGTTCGGTGACCGTGGCGGCGAAGTCGACCGGGCCGGGTGTGCCGGACGCGAGGCTCGCGCGGACGGTGAACCTGCCCGCGGTCTTGCCCGCGGTGAGGGTCGGGGCCGTCGCCGTGCCCTGCGCGTTCGTCGTGACGACGACGCTCTTGGCGCCGGAGAAGCGCGCGTCGGTGTCGCCGACGAGGCCGAAGGTGACCTTGAGCCCGGCCACCGGCTTGCCCTCCTTGTCGAGCGCGCGCACGGCGGGCCGCACATCGAAGTCGAGCCCGGTGAGGGTGGCGAGCGTCGCGGGCCCGGTCTTCGCGAGGGAGGTGACCCGCTCGGCGGGCGGCTTCGGCGTGGTGGGCGGGGTGGTGGGCGGCGTCGTGGGAGGTGTGCTCGGCGTGCCCGGGCTCGTGGGGGGCTTCGTCGCGGGGGGCGTGGAGCTGTCCGGCAGCGTGGGCGAGGTGCTGTGCCCGGGCGGCGTCGGCCGTACGGACGGCGGGGTGGAGGGCGGCGTCGAAGGGCTCGGTGAGGCCGGGGTGTGCGGGCGGCTGGGCACCGGCCCGGTGCCGTCGGGGACTTCGTGGGCGCCGTCGCGGTAGAAGTCGTACCAGGTCAGGACCGTCGCGAGGTACTCGGCCGAGTGGTTGTAGCTGAGGATCGCCGCGTGCATGCCGTCGCTCGTCGCGAGGTCGCGGCCGTCTCCGCACAGGTAGTAACCGGCGGCGAGTGCCGCGTCGTAGACGTTGTTGGGGTCCTCGATGCCGTCACCGTTGCCGTCCCGCCCCGATGTCGCCCACGTCGAGGGGATGAACTGCATGGGGCCGACCGCGCGGTCGTGCGTCGTGTCGTCGTCGTAGCGCCCGTGGTCGGTGTCCTTGATGAGCGCGAAGCCCTGGCCGTTGAGCGGCGGGCCGAGGATCTTGCCGACCGTGGTGCCGTCCGCGTCGACCTTCCCGCCGCTCGCGTGGCCCGACTCGACGTGGCCGATCGCGGCGAGCAGCTCCCACGGCAGGCGGCACTCGCCGCGCGTGCGGGCGAGTTCCGCCTCCGCCTTCTTGTACGCGGCGAGCACCGTGGCAGGGATGCCGGCCTGGGCCTCGACGGGGTCGGTCTCGCCGCCCGGCTTCCGGGTGCCCGGCAGGTCGTGCGAGGACTGGGGGTCGCTCGGGCGGATCGGGGGCAGGTCGGTGTAGTAGTGGTCGTCGCTCGGCGGGACCTGGTCGCCCGCCTCGGCCGAGTGACGGGCGCCGTCGGACAGGTCCTTGGTCGCGTGGGGGCCCTGTGAGCCGGCGAGCGCCGCCATCACCGCCGCCGTGACCGCCGTCGCCGCGGCCCCTTTACGCAGCCGTATCCCGAATTGCGCCGCCATCCCGGTCCGCCCCTCCCGTCCGCCGCCCGCCACGCGCCCCGGCGTGTTGACCCAGGTGACACTACGACAACTTCCCGCACCGGGGCAGTCGAGGGTGACCGGCTTTCACCACTTGGCCATATCTCGCCCCCGCCCCTTCGCCCCCCGTTCAGCCCGCGCGGACACGGAGTGAGCGCGCACGCACGGGCGGCATGGGGCATGACGGCATGGGTGGGTACGGGGTGTGCGGGGCGCACGGGTACGGGGCGCACGGGTACGGGGTGTGCCGCGCGGCCCCGGCCGCCCCGGTCCCGTACCCGTACCGCCCGCCCCTGCGCGGGGCGGTCCGCGCCGCCCGCCCCGACGGCCCGCGCCGCCCCGGCCTCAGTGCGCCGCCGCCTCCCAGTCCCTGCCGACGCCGACCGACACCGTGAGCGGGGCCCTCAGCCGGGCCGCCGCCGCCATCTCGCGGCGCAGGATCTCCTCGACAGGTTCGCGTTCGCCCGGCGCGAGTTCCAGGACGATTTCGTCGTGGACCTGGAGGAGCATCCGCGAGGTCAGCTCCGCCTCGCGCAGCGCGCGGTCCACGTTGAGCATCGCGATCTTCACGATGTCGGCGGCCGTGCCCTGGATCGGCGCGTTGAGCGCCATGCGCTCGGCGGCCTCGCGCCGCTGCCTGTTGTCACTGTTGAGGTCGGGCAGGTACCGGCGGCGGCCGAGCATCGTCGCCGTGTAACCGGTGGCGCGGGCTTCCTCGACGACGCGGTGCAGGTAGTCCCGTACGCCGCCGAAGCGCTCGAAGTACGTGTCCATGAGGGCCCGCGCCTCGCCCGCCTCGATGCCGAGCTGCTGCGAGAGGCCGAAGGCGGAGAGGCCGTAGGCGAGCCCGTACGACATGGCCTTGATCTTGCGCCGCATCTCGGCGTCGACAGCGGCGGGTTCGACGCCGAAGACGTACCCGGCGACCGTGCGGTGCAGGTCCTCGCCCGAGGTGAACGCGGCGATGAGGCCCTCGTCCTCCGACAGGTGCGCCATGACGCGCAGTTCGATCTGGCTGTAGTCGGCGGTCATGAGCGCCTCGTAGCCCTCGCCGACGACGAAGCCGCGGCGGATCGCGCGGCCCTCGTCGGTGCGCACGGGGATGTTCTGGAGGTTGGGCTCCGTCGAGGAGAGCCGGCCCGTGGCCGCGACGGTCTGGTTGAACGTCGTGTGAATACGGCCGTCGGGGGCGATCGACTTGATGAGCCCCTCGACGGTGCTCCGCAGCTTCGCCTGCTCGCGGTGGCGCAGCATGATGACGGGCAGTTCGTGCTCGGTCTGCGCGGCGAGCCAGGCGAGCGAGTCGGCGTCCGTCGTGTAACCGGTCTTCGTCTTGCGGGTCTTGGGCAGGTTCAGCTCGCCGAAGAGGACTTCCTGGAGCTGCTTGGGCGAGCCGAGGTTGAACTCGTGCCCCACCGCGGCGTGCGCCTCGCGCACGGCCTGCTCGACGGCGCCGGCGAACTGCCGCTCCATCTCCTCCAGGTGGTCCCTGTCGGCGGCGATCCCGGCCCGCTCCATGCGCGCGAGGAGCGCCGATGTGGGCAGCTCGATGTCGGTGAGGAGCCCTTCGGCGCCGACCTCGGGCAGCCGCGCGCCGAGCGCGGTGCCGAGATCGAGGATCGTGCGCGCCTCCACCATGAGCGTGCGCGCCTGCGTCTCGTCGTCGGCGCCGAAGGCGAGCTGCCCGTCCGCTTCCTGCGCGGGGACCAGCTCGCGGCCCAGGTATTCGAGGGAGAGGGCGTCGAGCGCGAAGGTGCGGCGGCCCGGCTTGACGAGGTACGCGCCGAGCGCCGTGTCCATCGTGACACCGGCGACGCGCAGGCCGTGCTCGCCGAAGACCCGCATGAGGCCCTTCGCGTCGTGCATGACCTTGGGCCGCTCCGGGTCGCCGAGCCAGGCGGCGAAGGCCCGCTCGTCGTCCTCGTCGAGCGCGGACGGCTCGAACCAGGCGGCGGCCCCGCCCGCGGCGGCGAGCGCCACCTCGGCGACCTCGCCCGCGCCGAGCTTCCACGTGTCGACCGTGGCCACGCCGAGCACCGCGTGCCCGTGCTCCTCCAGCCAGGGGGCGAGCCTGCCGCCCGCGGGCACGAGCGTCGCGTCCAGCGCCACGTCCTCCGTGACCGGCTCCTGCTCCTGCTCGGCGCCCGGGTCCACGGCGAGGAGCCGCTCGCGCAGCGAGGGGTTGCGGATCTCCAGCGTGTCGAGGAGCACGGCGAGCTGCTTGCGGTCGTACGGGGCGCGTTCCAGCTCCTCGGGGCCCTTGCCGAGCGGCACGTCCCTGACCATCTCGGTGAGCCGCCGGTTGAGCTTCACGGCCTCCAGGTGGTCGCGGAAGTTCTGTCCCGCCTTGCCCTTGACCTCCTCGGCGCGCGCGACCAGCTCGGCGAAGGAGCCGAACTGCGTGATCCACTTCGCCGCCGTCTTCTCACCGACGCCGGGGATGCCCGGCAGGTTGTCGGAGGGGTCGCCGCGCAGCGCGGCGAAGTCCGGGTACTGGGCGGGCGTGAGCCCGTACCGCTCCTCGACCTTCTCGGGCGTGTAGCGGGTCAGCTCGGAGACGCCCTTCGTCGGGTAGAGCACGGTCGTGTGCTCCGAGACGAGCTGGAAGGAGTCCCTGTCGCCCGTGACGACGAGGACGTCGAAGCCGGCCGCCTCCGCCTGCGTGGCCAGCGTCGCGATGATGTCGTCCGCCTCGAAGCCCTCGACGGCGAAGCGGTCCGCGTGCATCGTGTCGAGCAGCTCGCCGATCAGCTCGACCTGCCCGCGGAACTCGTCGGGGGTCTTCGCCCTGTTCGCCTTGTACTCGGTGAACTCCTCGGCCCGCCACGTCTTGCGCGAGACGTCGAAGGCGACCGCGAAATGCGTGGGCCGCTCATCACGCAGCGTGTTCGCGAGCATCGAGGCGAATCCGTAGATCGCGTTCGTCGGCTGCCCCGTGGACGTCGTGAAATTCTCCGCGGGCAGCGCGAAGAACGCCCGGTACGCCAGGGAGTGCCCGTCCATGAGCATGAGCCTGGGACGGCCGGAACCCCCCTTGGCGGGGCTCTGCTCGGCGGGTGCGGACTTCTTCTTCGCTGCTGTCTGTGCCACGCCCCCGATCCTGCCACGGAGCACTGACAGCCCGGACCGCGCGACGCGGCAGGCGATCGCTCGCGCGCCCGGGCACGGGAGGCGCCCGCTTCCCGCGAGGGGCGCCCCACCGCCCCGTACCGCCGCGGCGACGGCCGCGCCCGCCCCCGTACGGCCGGGAAAAGCCCCGCCCCGCCCCCGTACGGTCCCGCGCCGCCGTGCGAGGATCGAGGCGGTACGTACGAGCAGCGGAGGGACCACATGGCGACGAAGCCGCCCGCGAGCGACCCGGCCCAGGACGCACCGCGCGTCAGCGCCCCACGACACGCCGCGGCCGGGCTCCCCGCCGTCGGGCACTCGCTGCGCGTCGCGCGGCAGCAGATGGGCCTCAGGCGCACCGCGCTCACGCTGCTGCGCGTCAACCAGAAGGACGGCTTCGACTGCCCTGGCTGCGCCTGGCCCGAGGGCGACAAGCGGCACACCGCCGAGTTCTGCGAGAACGGCGCCAAGGCCGTCGCCGAGGAGGCGACCCTGCGCCGCGTGGGCCCGGACTTCTTCGCCGCGCACTCCGTCGCCGACCTCGCCGAGCGCAGCGGCTACTGGCTCGGCCAGCAGGGCCGCCTCACCCAGCCCATGCACCTCGCCGAGGGAGCCTCGCACTACACGCCCGTGAGCTGGGACGAGGCCTTCCGCATCGTCGCCGAGGAACTGACCGCGCTCGACTCGCCCGACGAGGCCGTCTTCTACACCTCCGGCCGTACGAGCAACGAGGCCGCGTTCCTCTACCAGCTCTTCGCCCGCGAGTTCGGCACGAACAACCTGCCCGACTGCTCCAACATGTGCCACGAGTCGAGCGGTTCGGCGCTCTCGGAGACGATCGGCGTCGGCAAGGGCAGCGTCTCGCTCGACGACCTCCACCAGGCCGACCTGATCATCGTCGCCGGGCAGAACCCGGGCACCAACCATCCCCGCATGCTCTCCGCGCTGGAGAAGGCGAAGGCGGGCGGCGCGAAGATCATCAGCGTCAACCCGCTGCCGGAAGCCGGACTCGAACGGTTCAAGAACCCGCAGACCCCCAAGGGCCTCGCGAGCGGCACCGCGCTCACCGATCTCTTCCTCCAGATCCGCATCGGCGGCGACCAGGCCCTCTTCCGCCTCCTCAACAAACTGATCCTGGAGACCGAGGGCGCGCTCGACGAGTCCTTCATCGCCGCGCACACCCACGGCTTCGACGACTTCGCGAAGGCAGCGCGCGAGGCCGACCAGGAGGAGACTCTCGCCGCGACGGGCCTGTCCCCCGCCGACATCGAGGCCGCCCTGCGCCTCGTCCTCGCCTCCGAACGCACCATCGTGTGCTGGGCGATGGGCCTCACCCAGCACAAGCACTCCGTGCCCACGATCCGCGAGGTCGTCAACTTCCTCCTGCTCCGGGGCAACATCGGCCGTCCCGGCGCGGGCGTGTGCCCCGTGCGCGGGCACTCCAACGTGCAGGGCGACCGCACGATGGGCATCTTCGAACGCCCCGCACCCGCCTTCCTCGACGCCCTGGAGCGCGAGTTCGGCTTCGCACCGCCCCGTCACCACGGCTACGACGTCGTCCGCGCCATCCGCGCGCTGCGCGACGGCGAGGCGAAGGTCTTCCTCGCGATGGGCGGCAACTTCGTCGCCGCCTCGCCGGACACCGCCGTGACCGAGGCCGCGATGCGCCGCGCCCGCCTCACCGTGCACGTCTCCACGAAGCTCAACCGCTCCCACGTCGTCACAGGCGCCCGCGCGCTCATCCTCCCCACGCTCGGCCGCACCGAACGCGACGTCCAGGCGGGCGGCGAGCAGTTCGTCACCGTCGAGGACTCGATGGGCATGGTCCACGCCTCGCGCGGGCGCCTCGCCCCCGCGAGCCCCACGCTGCTCTCCGAGCCCGCGATCGTGGCCCGTATCGCCCGCGCCGTCCGCCCCGGGTCGCCGCTGCCCTGGGAGGAGTTCGCCGCCGACTACGGGCGCGTGCGGGACCGCATCGCCCGCGTGATCCCCGGCTTCGACGACTTCAACGCGCGCGTCGCCCACCCCGGCGGCTTCGCCCTCCCGCACGCCCCGCGCGACGAACGCCGCTTCCCGACCGCGACGGGCAAGGCCAACTTCACCGCGGCGCCCGTGGAGTTCCCGCGCCTGCCCGAAGGACGGCTCCTGCTCCAGACGCTGCGCTCGCACGACCAGTACAACACCACGATCTACGGGCTCGACGACCGCTACCGCGGCATCACCAACGGCCGCCGCGTCGTCCTCGTCCACCCCGAGGACGCCACGGCGCTCGGGTACGCGGACGGGGCGTACGTGGACCTCGTGAGCGAGTGGCGCGACGGCACCGAGCGCCGCGCGCCCCGCTTCCGCGTCGTGCACTACCCCACCGCGCGCGGCTGCGCCGCCGCCTACTACCCCGAGACGAACGTCCTCGTCCCGCTCGACGCGACCGCCGACACGAGCAACACACCGGCCTCGAAGTCCCTGGTCGTGCGCCTCGAACCGGCCCGCGCGGACGCGCCCGCCGACTGAGCGGGCACGTCCGCGCGGGGGCCGCGCCCCGGTGGCCCGTCTCAGGCGGGGGCCGTGTGCGCCGCGCGGAGCCCGGCGTCCGTGAACCGCAAGACCCCCGAGCGCGGAGCAGGGGACGCGGCCGGCGGTCCGGCCGACGACGTTGCCGCCCGGGCACAGCGGGGCGGGGGACCGGCCGCTCGCGCCCGATTCCTCGTGATCACACACGCGTTCACGACACACGTACGCCCTTTTCGCGCCGGGGGCCCGCGTACGTGACCAACCGCACTAAGCGTTCGCTCAGCGCACCTGATAGGACAGAACCGCGCGCGGCACCCGCCGCGGGCGGCGTGGCCACGCGGGCCGCGCGGCAGACGCGACAGAAACGGAGCCGCACATGGGCGAGCACCCCGGTGTGAAGTTCCCCCAGGAAGTCCTCGACCGCTTCAGCAGCCTCGGCGTCGACCTCCCCTCCTACTTCTCGGCCGGTCACCTCGGCACCCGCATGGGCATCGAGGTGGTCGAAGCCGCCCCCGAGAAGGTCGTCGGCACCATGCCCGTCGAGGGCAACACCCAGCCCTACGGCCTCCTGCACGGCGGCGCCTCCGCCGTGCTCGCCGAGACACTCGGCTCCGTCGGCGCCATGCTCCACGGCGGTCCCGAGAAGGTCGCCGTCGGCGTGGACCTCAACTGCACCCATCACCGCGGTCTCTCCAGCGGCCTCGTCACCGGCACCGCGACCCCCGTGCACCGGGGCCGCTCCACCGCCACGTACGAGATCGTCATCACCGACGAGAGCGGCCGACGCGTCTGCTCCTCCCGCCTGACCTGTCTCCTGCGCGACGCCCCGCGACCCCCCGCGACCGCCTGAGCACTCCTCCCCGCCGCGGCGGGGCCCGCCCCAACACCGGGCGCGGGCCCCGCCGTTCGCATTTCCGCACCCGCGCACCGGCCACCGGACACCGCCCCGCCCCGGCCACCCGGCGAGCGCCCCGCGCACCCCCCGTACCGCCCTCGCCGCACCCCGGCTTTCGTCACGTTGCGTAACACGCACGCAATACGGTCCGCACACCCCGTTCACGCACCAAAACGACCCCCACCCACCACCACGGGCAGCAGGGGACAGACTGCCGCCAGCACCAAAACCCCCTTAAGTTACTTACACATGCAGGGAGTTCTCAGGATGCGAAACAAACACCCCCCACTCCGCCGACCCTGAACCCTTCTCGCATAACAAGACAGTCACATCCTGTCCGCTCTCCACCCCACACCCCTTCACCTGCGCTTAGAGTCACGGCCAGTCACCATTACGCCGGGCAGCACCACCCCGAGCACCACCGCACCACCGAGCACCACCGTCCTGCCCGGCGCGATCGACACGGCACCTCCAGCGAGGAGGCCGCGCCAGGGAAAGGACCCATCCGTGCGACACCGTTCCTTGCTCATCCTCACCACCGTCCTGACCACCGGGGCACTCACCCTCAGCGCCTGCGGCTCCCGCGACGACGACTCCGGCGACGACAAGGGCGGTTCGAGCAGCGGCAAGAAGACCACCGTCGTCATCGGCGTCGACGCCCCCATCACCGGCGACCTCTCCGCGCTCGGCCTCGGCATCCGCAACTCCGCCGACCTCGCCACCAAGATCGCCAACAAGCAGAACCTCGTCCCCGGCGTCACCTTCAAGATCCAGGCGCTCGACGACCAGGCCCAGCCGACCATCGGCCAGCAGAACGCCACCAAGTTCATCGGCGACAAGACCGTCCTCGGCGTCGTCGGCCCCCTGAACTCCGGCGTCGCCCAGTCGATGCAGAAGCCCTTCAACGACGCCAAGCTCACCCAGGTCTCGCCCGCGAACACCGGCACCGAGCTGACCCAGGGCGACAACTGGAAGACCGGCGACAAGAAGCGGCCCTTCGCCACCTACTTCCGCACCGCCACCACGGACCAGATCCAGGGCTCCTTCGCCGCCAAGTACCTCCACGACACGGCGAAGATCAACGAGGTCTACCTCCTCGACGACCAGAAGCCCTACGGCGCCGGCCTCGCCGCCTCCTTCAAGGACACCTTCACCAAGCTCGGCGGCAAGATCGTCGGCTCCGACCACGTCAACCCCGACGACCGCGACTTCAACGCCGTCGTCGCCAAGGTGAAGAAGACCGGCGCCAAGGCCGTCTACTACGGCGGCGAGTACCCCGCCGCCGGTCCCCTGAGCCAGCAGCTCAAGGACGCCGGCAACAAGATCCCGCTCATGGGCGGCGACGGCATCTACAGCGCCGACTTCATCAAGCTCAACAAGAAGGCGGAGGGCGACCTCGCCACCTCCGTCGGCGCCCCCGTCGAGAAGCTCGACTCCGCCAAGCAGTTCATCTCCGACTACGAGGCGGCCAACTACAAGGACGACTACGAGGCCTACGGCGGCGGCACCTACGACGCCGCCTGGTCCATCATCGAGGCCGTCAAGAAGGTCGTCGACGACAACGACGGCAAGCTCCCCTCGGACGCCCGCACCAAGGTCCTCGACGCCATGAGCACCGTCAAGTTCTCCGGCGTCACCGGCGACGTCTCGTACGACGAGTACGGCGACACCACCAACACGATGATGACCGCCTACCAGGTCACCGGCGGCAAGTGGGTGCCCAAGAAGAGCGAGGTCTACAAGCCGTGACCCGCTGACGGGGACCCCCTCCACGGCCCCCGAGGCCCGTCACCCCGCCCCACCCGCCCCTACCGGGCACCCACCACACGCCGCGCGGGATGCACCAGCGTCCCGCGCGGCGCCCTTATCCGACACCACGGAGGCCCTGCGGTGCACGAACTGCCGCAACAGCTGGCCAACGGACTCATCCTCGGCGCGATGTACGGACTCATCGCGATCGGCTACACGATGGTCTACGGCATTGTCCAGCTCATCAACTTCGCCCACGGCGAGATCTTCATGATCGGAGGATTCGGCGCCTACACCGTCTGGACCCTCCTCCCCGACGGCTCCTCACTCGCCGCCGTCATCCCCCTCATGATCATCGGCGGCGTCCTCTGCTCCGTCCTCGTCGCGATGGGCGCCGAACGACTCGCCTACCGCCCCCTGCGCGGCGCCCCCCGCCTCGCCCCCCTCATCACCGCCATCGGGCTCTCCCTCTTCCTCCAGCAACTCGTCTGGGCCTTCTACCCCGACGCCAAGTCCGACATCTCCTTCCCCCAATTCCACGGCGACGCCTTCGACATCCTCGGCGCCACCGTCCAGCGCGGCGACCTCTTCATCATCATCGCCGCCCCCGTCTGCATGCTCGCCCTCGGCTGGTTCGTCAACCGCACCCGCTCCGGACGCGGCATGCAGGCCACCGCCCAGGACCCCGACACCGCCAAGCTCATGGGCATCAACACCGACCGCATCATCGTCATGGCCTTCGCCATCGGTGCCGCCTTCGCCGCCATCGCCGCGGTCGGCTACGGCCTCCACAACGGCCAGGTCGGCTTCAAAATGGGCTTCATCATGGGCCTCAAGGCCTTCACCGCCGCGGTGCTCGGCGGCATCGGCAACCTCTACGGCGCCATGCTCGGCGGCCTCGTCCTCGGCATCGCCGAATCCCTCGCCATCGGCTACATGGGCGACATACCCGCGATGGACCTCTTCGGCGGCGGCGCCTGGAAGGACGTCTGGGCCTTCGTCCTCCTCATCGTCGTCCTCCTCATCAGGCCCCAGGGACTCCTGGGCGAACGCGTCGCGGACAGGGCGTGAACACCATGACAGACACACGACTCCTGAACCTTCCCGCGCCCGCCGCCCGCTACGGCACCCTCGCGGGCGCCGCGCTCGCCCTCGTCGGCACCTTCCTCTCCTGGACCTACACCGACGAGTTCCCCGGCGACCTCACCGTCACCGGCTACCCCGGCGGCCTCCAGCTCATCACCCTCACCGGTGCCGCCCTCACCCTCCTCCTCACCCTCAGCGCCCTCGGCACCCCGGGACTGCGCTGGATCACCCCCGGCGGACCCCACAGCGCCGTCCGCCTCATGGCACTGGGCACCCTCGGCACGACGCTCTACACCGTCATCGCCATCGCCGTGGAACTCGACGGCCTCATCGCCCTCGACCCCGGCGCCTGGATATCCCTCGCCGGGAGCGCCCTCGCCCTCGTCGCCGCCCTCGGCCTCACCGACGACGTCCCGCGCACCCCCGGCCCCCAGGACAACGCGCTCCACCACCTCGCCCACTCCCTCAAGGCCCCCGCCCCCAAGGCAGCGGCCCGCACCCTCCCCGCCTGGGCCGAGATCCTCCTCATCGCCGTCACCTACGGCGTCGGGCTCTACGTCTTCACCTACGGCATCGACACCAGCTACAGCGAACTCTTCATCGGCTACCTCATCCTCGTCGCCCTCGGAGCCCTCTCCCTCGGCCGCGCGGGACTCCTGCGGCGCCTCTCGCAACTCACCGCACGCCACCGCGCCGTCAGCCTCGCCGCGCTCTTCGCCGCGGCGATCTGCTTCCCCTTCACCCAGGACAACGACACCTACGCGCTCATCGGGACCAACATCCTGATCTTCGCCACCGTCGCCCTCGGCCTCAACGTCGTCGTCGGCCTCGCCGGACTCCTCGACCTCGGATACGTCGCCTTCCTCGGCGTCGGCGCCTACACCGCGGCCCTCGTCTCCGGCTCCCCCCAGTCCACCATCGGCGTGCACTTCCCCTTCCCCCTCGCCGTCCTCACCGGTGCCGCCGTCTCCCTCGTCTTCGGCGTCCTCATCGGCGCACCCACCCTGCGCCTGCGCGGCGACTACCTCGCCATCGTCACCCTCGGATTCGGAGAAATCTTCCGGATCACGATGAACAACCTCAACGGCAACAGCGGACCCGATGTCACCAACGGCTCCCAGGGCATCCCGAACATCCCCGACCTCGAAATGTTCGGCTTCAAGTTCGGCGAAGGCCACGACGTCCTCGGCTTCAGCCTCGGCAGGTCGGGCAACTACTTCCTGCTGATGCTCCTGTTCACCGCGATCGTCCTCCTCGTCTTCCACCGCTCGGGACAATCCCGCATCGGCCGCGCCTGGGTCGCCATCCGCGAGGACGAGACCGCCGCGTCGGCGATGGGCATCAACGGCTTCCGCCTCAAGCTCCTCGCCTTCGCACTCGGCGCGACCCTCGCCGGACTCGCGGGCACCGTCCAGGCCCACGTCAACTACAGCGTGACCCCCGAGCAGTACCAGTTCGCCGGCTCCTCCCCGCCCAACTCCGCCTTCCTCATCGCCGCCGTCATCCTCGGCGGCATGGGCACCATCAGCGGACCCCTCATCGGCGCGGCCCTGCTCTTCCTCATCCCCGAGAAGCTCTCCTTCATGAAGGACTACCAGCTCCTCCTCTTCGGCCTCGCCCTCATCGTCCTCATGCGCCTGCGCCCCGAAGGCATCGTCCCCGACCGCCGCAAACAGCTCGAATTCCACGAGCAGGACGAAGCCACCGTCCCCGGACAGGCCCAGCCCGAAAAGACCCTCTCCGGCACGACCACAGCGGGGGCCTGACCACCATGACCACCACAACGAACACCCCCGCCCCCACCAGCACCGCCATCCTCGAAGCCACCGGCGTCACCATGCGCTTCGGCGGCCTCACCGCCGTGCGGGACGTCTCCCTCACCGTCAACAGCGGCGAGATCGTCGGCCTCATCGGCCCCAACGGCGCGGGCAAGACCACCTTCTTCAACTGCCTCACGGGCCTCTACGTCCCCACCGAGGGCCGCGTCGCCTACAAGGGCACCACCCTCCCGCCCAAACCCCACCTCGTCACCAAGGCCGGCATCGCCCGCACCTTCCAGAACATCCGGCTCTTCGCCAACATGACCGTCCTGGAGAACGTCCTCGTCGGCCGCCACACCCGCACCCGCGAAGGGCTCTTCTCCGCCCTCCTGCGCGGCCCCGGGTTCAAGCGCGCCGAAGCCGCCTCCACCGCACGCGCCCTGGAACTCCTGGAGTTCATCGGCCTCGCCCACAAGGCCGACCACCTCTCCAGGAACCTCCCCTACGGCGAACAGCGCAAGCTCGAAATCGCCCGCGCACTCGCCAGCGACCCCGGGCTCCTCCTCCTCGACGAACCCACCGCGGGAATGAACCCCCAGGAGACCCGCGCCACCGAGGAACTCGTCTTCGCCATCCGCGACCGGGGCACCGCCGTCCTCGTCATCGAGCACGACATGCGGTTCATCTTCAACCTCAGCGACCGCGTCGCCGTCCTCGTCCAGGGCCAGAAACTCCTCGAAGGCACCCCCGAGGTCGTCCAGGCCGACGAACGCGTCATCGCCGCCTACCTCGGCACCCCGATGGACACCGCCCCCGAGGACGAGGCCCTCGCCGAGGTCCAGGCAGCCGAAGCCGCCGCCGCGAAGACCGAGACCCCCCGCACCACGAAGGAGGACGGCGAGTGACCGCGCTCCTCGAAGTCGACAACCTCCGCGTCGCCTACGGCAAGATCGAAGCCGTCAAGGGCATCAGCTTCACCGTCGAGGCCGGACAGGTCGTCACCCTCATCGGCACCAACGGCGCCGGCAAGACCACCACGCTCCGCACCCTCAGCGGACTCCTCAAACCCCTCACGGGGACCATCACCTTCGACGGCAAGCCGCTCCACAAATACCGCGCCGACCAGATCGTCGCACTCGGCCTCGCCCACTCCCCCGAAGGCCGCCACATCTTTCCCCGCATGACCATCGAGGACAACCTCCGCCTCGGCGCCTTCCTCCGCAAGGACGCCGAAGGCATCGCCAAGGACATCCAGCACGCCTACGACCTCTTCCCCATCCTCGGGGAACGCAGGAAGCAGGCCGCAGGCACGCTCTCCGGGGGCGAGCAGCAAATGCTCGCGATGGGCCGCGCGCTCATGTCCAAGCCGAAGCTCCTCATGCTCGACGAGCCCTCGATGGGGCTCTCGCCGATCATGATGCAGAAGATCATGGCGACCATCGCCGAACTCCGCGAACAGGGCACCACGATCCTGCTCGTCGAACAGAACGCGCAGGCCGCGCTCTCGCTCGCCGACCAGGCCCACGTCATGGAGATCGGCTCGATCGTCCTCAGCGGCACCGGCACCGACCTCCTCCACGACGAGTCGGTCCGCAAGGCATACCTCGGCGAGGACTGACCGGCCCGGGGGTACGTACGGGGAAGGGGCGCCCACCGCGTGGTGGGCGCCCCTTCCCCGTACGTACCCCCGGCGGCGTACCGGGCGGCTACGTGTCCTTCTGCTCCTTCGCCGCCTTCTTCTCCGCCGCGTCCTCGATCACGGCCTCGGCGACCTGCCGCATCGACATCCGCCGGTCCATCGACGTCTTCTGGATCCACCGGAACGCCGCCGGCTCGGTGAGCCCGTACTCCGTCTGCAACACCGACTTCGCCCGGTCCACGAGCTTGCGCGTCTCAAGCCGCTGCGAGAGGTCCTCGACCTCCTTCTCCAGCGCCCGCAACTCGGTGAACCGCGAGACCGCCATCTCGATGGCCGGCACGACGTCGCTCTTGCTGAACGGCTTCACGAGATACGCCATCGCCCCGGCGTCCCGCGCGCGCTCCACGAGGTCGCGCTGCGAGAACGCCGTGAGCATGAGGACCGGCGCGATGGACTCCTCGGCGATCTTCTCGGCCGCCGAGATCCCGTCGAGCACGGGCATCTTCACGTCGAGGATGACGAGATCCGGCCGGTGCCGGCGCGCCAGCTCCACCGCCGACTGACCGTCCCCGGCCTCCCCGACGACGGTGTACCCCTCCTCCTCCAGCATCTCTTTGAGATCGAGCCGGATGAGCGCCTCGTCCTCGGCGATGACGACACGGGTGGTGAGGGGCGGGACGTGTGACGACTCGCCCTGGGCGGCGGCGGTGGACGACTCGGGCTCGGGGGCGCTCACGGGGGCTCCTCTATAGGGCAGGGGACTGCTGGAAACAGGGTACCCAGGTGCGCCGCGCCAGGGTTAACGGGTATGCTCCTTTCTGGCTGCGCCGGGTTGGTGGAATCGGCATACACAGATGTCTCAAAAGCATCCGTCCGAAAGGACTTGCGGGTTCGAGTCCCGCACCCGGCACAAGAAGCGGCGGGGATTCACTTTCGAGTGAATCCCCGCCGCTTTTCTGTCGTCATCTCCGGCGCCCCGCACGATAAACGCATGACCCACCACAGCCTCGAAGTGCGGCAAACGGCCTTGACGCTCCTGCGC
Source organism: Streptomyces sp. P6-2-1 (assembly GCF_050613165.1). Classification (NCBI taxonomy): domain Bacteria; kingdom Bacillati; phylum Actinomycetota; class Actinomycetes; order Kitasatosporales; family Streptomycetaceae; genus Streptomyces; species Streptomyces sp. P6-2-1. The sequence goes on from NZ_CP192513.1 coordinate 1,358,057, forward strand.
GACGGAATTCCCAATGCGGACGTGGCCCGGCGCCTTGATATCCCTTACGGCACCATCAGTTACTGGAAGCACAAGGACCGGGCCAAGCGGGGTGAATGCCCCGGCAGGAAAAGAAGCACCGTCCGCTTCGCCTGCGACCGCGCGGCGCCCCTGGACAAACGCGCCTACAGCCAGCTGCCCGGCCTGTACCTCGGCGACGGGCACATCAGCTTCCCGAGACAACACCGCACACCCAGCCTCACGGTCACCCTTGACGATGCCTGGCCCGGCATCCAGGACGAGTGCGAGCGAGTGATACGTCTCGTGTTTCCCGAGCGGGCGACGTGCCGCGTACGAAGCAAGGGCTGTCACCACATCAAGGTCTACTCGGCCCATCTGTTCCACCTCTTCCCCCAGCACGGCCCGGGAAAGAAGCACCAGCGGAAAATCGCCCTGGAGTCCTGGCAACAGGAAATTATCGACGCACACCCCTGGGACTTTCTCCGCGGCCTCATCCAATCCGACGGCTGCCGGATCACGAACTGGACCACCCGCATCGTCGCCGGCGAACGAAAGCGGTACGAATACCCGCGCTACTGGTTCACCAATGTGTCCGACGACATCCGCGAGCTGTACACCGACACTCTCGACCTCCTCGGCCTCGAATGGACCGAGTGCTACCGCCACGGAAACCCGTACACCATCTCCGTCGCCCGCAAAGCCTCCGTCGCCCTCATGGACACCCACATCGGTCCCAAGTACCGAGACGAGTACCGGGACGGCTGTCGGGGCGGTCGCCGGGGAGAGCAGCGGAGGGGGTGACCGCGAGTGAGGTCGCCCCCTCCTCGCCGTCCGCCGTTACTTCGGGGCGTCGTCCTCGCCGACGTGGTGGACCCGCACCAGGTTCGTCGTGCCCGCCACCCCCGGAGGGGAGCCGGCCGTGATCACGACGACGTCGCCCCGCTCGCAGCGGCCGAGCTTGAGGAGCATGTCGTCGACCTGCTCGACCATCGCGTCCGTGGAGTCCACGTGCGGTCCGAGGAAGGTCTCCACGCCCCAGGAGAGATTGAGCTGCGCGCGGGTCGCCGGGTCCGGCGTGAAGGCGAGGAGCGGGATCGGTGAGCGGTAGCGGCTCAGGCGGCGGACGGTGTCGCCGGACTGGGTGAAGGCGACGAGGAAGCGGGCGCCGAGGAAGTCGCCCATCTCGGCGGCCGCGCGGGCGACCGCGCCGCCCTGGGTGCGGGGCTTGTTGCGGTCGGTGAGGGGCGGGAGGCCCTTGTCGAGGATCTCCTCCTCGGCGGCTTCGACGATGCGTCCCATCGTGCGGACGGTTTCGACGGCGTACTTCCCGACGCTGGTCTCGCCGGACAGCATGACGGCGTCCGTGCCGTCGATGACGGCGTTGGCGACGTCGGAGGCCTCGGCGCGGGTGGGGCGGCTGTTCTCGATCATGGAGTCGAGCATCTGGGTCGCGACGATGACCGGTTTGGCGTTCCGCTTGGCGAGTTTGACGGCCCGCTTCTGCACGAGTGGTACCGCTTCGAGGGGCATTTCGACGCCGAGGTCGCCACGGGCGACCATGATGCCGTCGAAGGCGTCGACGATCTCCTCGATGTTCTCGACGGCCTGCGGCTTCTCGACCTTGGCGATGACGGGGAGGCGGCGGCCCTCCTCGCGCATGACGCGGTGGACGTCGACGATGTCGCGGGCGCTGCGGACGAAGCTGAGGGCGATGATGTCGGCGCCGGTGCGCAGGGCCCAGCGGAGGTCTTCGATGTCCTTCTCGGAGAGGGCGGGGACGGAGACGGCGACGCCGGGGAGGTTGAGGCCCTTGTGGTCGGAGACCATGCCGCCTTCGACGACGGTGGTGCGGACGCGGGGGCCTTCGACGGCGGTGACCTGGAGGCAGACCTTGCCGTCGTCGACGAGGACGCGTTCGCCGGGGGTGACGTCGGCGGCGAGTCCCGCGTAGGTGGTGCCGCAGCTGGTGCGGTCGCCCTGGTAGCCGTCTTCGGTGGTGATGGTGAAGGTGTCGCCGCGTTCAAGGAGTACGGGGCCTTCACGGAAACGGCCGAGGCGGATCTTCGGTCCTTGAAGGTCGGCGAGGATGCCGACGCTGCGGCCGGTTTCCTCGGCGGCTTCGCGGACGCGGTGGTAGCGCTCCTCGTGTTCGGCGTAGCTGCCGTGGCTGAGGTTGAAGCGGGCTACGTCCATTCCGGCTTCGACCAGGGCTTTGATCTGGTCGTAGGAGTCGGTGGCGGGGCCCAGGGTGCAGACGATTTTCGCTCGGCGCATGCTTCGAGCCTAGGGCTTACCGGCGGGTAGGGGGCTGGGCGGTGGTGACGAGTCAACGGCCTTTGGGTGTATGGGATTTGACAAATGTTGAATGAGCGGTCGCGGTCTCCGATGAGCGGCTTGTCCGGGTGTGCGGGGGTGGTCATCCGATCGCAACGTGGCGGGGGTGTTGCGGGAGTGGCGTTTCGGGCCATCATCTACGCGCGTTGTCCCCGTGGTTGGACGAGAGGGTTTGTGTGATGAGCGTGGATCGCAGGGTGTTCCTGGGTGCTTCGGCGGCGACCGGGGCGGCGGTGGCGCTGGGTGCGGCGGCGCCCGCCGAGGCGGCGAAGGGGGGTGGGCGGGGCAAGGAGCCGCGTCGGTACGGGTTTTCGGTACTCGGGACGACGGATCTGCACGGCAATGCGATGAACTGGGATTATTTCACCGATAAGGAGTACGACGACGCGGAGCACAATGACGTCGGCCTCGCGAAGATCTCGACGCTGGTGAACCGGCTGCGGAAGGAGAAGGGGCGCGGGAACACGCTGCTGATCGACGCGGGCGACACGATTCAGGGGACGCAGCTCTCGTACTACTACGCGCGGATCGATCCGATCACGGCGCGGCGGGGCCCTGTCCATCCGATGGCGAAGGCGATGAACGCGATCGGGTACGAGGCGGCCGCGCTGGGGAACCACGAGTTCAACTACGGGATCGAGGTGCTGCGGAAGTTCGAGGAGCAGTGCGATTTCCCGTTGCTGGGTGCGAACGCGGTGGACGCGCGCTCGGGCCGGCCGGCGTTTCGCCCGTACGTGATGAAGCGGTTGCGGACGCCGCACGGGCGGGATGTGCGGGTGGCGGTGCTGGGGCTGACGAATCCGGGGATCGCGATCTGGGACAAGGTGAACGTGCGGGGGAAGCTGAAGTTCCCCGGTCTTGAGGAGCAGGCGGCGTACTGGGTGCCGAAGCTGCGGTCGATGGGTGCGGACGTGGTCCTCGTGGCGGCGCACTCGGGCGCGGACGGTTCCTCGTCGTGGGGTGATCAGCTGCCGTACGTGGAGAACGCTTCGGCGCGGGTGGCGGAGCGGGTGCCGGGGATCGACGCGATCCTGGTGGGGCACGCGCACGTGGAGATCCCGGAGCGGCGCGTGGTGAACGCGGATTCGGGCCGTGAGGTGGTGCTCTCGGAGCCGTTGAAGTGGGGGCAGCGGCTGTCGGTCTTCGACTTCTCGCTGGTGTGGGAGCGGGGGCGGTGGTCGGTGGAGCGGGTGGCTTCGCGGGTGCTGAACTCGAACGAGGTGGAGGAGGACGTACGGATCACGCGGTTGCTCGTGAAGGAGCACCGTGAGGTGGTGGCGTACGTGAATCAGGTGATCGGTTCGTCGGTGGTGGAGATGTCGACGGCGGAGGGGACGTACAAGGATGTCCCGATGGTCGATCTGATCAACCATGTGCAGGCGGAGACGGTGCGGGGTGCGCTGGCGGGCGGGGAGTACGCGGAGGTCCCCGTCCTGTCGCAGGCGTCGCCGTTCTCGCGTACGGCGCGGTTCCCTGCGGGGGAGGTGACGATCAAGGACGCGGCGGGTCTGTACACGTTCGAGAACACGCTGGAGGCGCGGCTGATCACGGGCGCGCAGTTGAAGGAGTACTTGGAGTTCTCGGCGAAGTTCTTCGTGCGGACGGCGGTGGGGGCGCCGGTCGATCCGGCGGCGCTGACGAACGCGGACGGGACGCCGGACTACAACTACGACGTGGTGTCCGGGGTTTCGTACGACATCGACATCGCGAAGGAGGTCGGCGCGCGGATCGTGGACCTGAGGTTCGAGGGGGCGCCTGTCGCGGACGACGCGCGGTTCGTGCTGGCGGTGAACAACTACCGGGCGAGCGGTGGCGGGAACTTCCCGCATGTGCCGGCGTCGACGCAGGTGTGGGCGAATTCGGAGGAGATCCGGAACACGATCATCGCGTGGGTGCGGGAGGCGGGGACGGTCGACCCTGCTGATTTCGCCGCGGTGGACTGGCGGTTGGTGCGGGAGGGGACGCCGGTGTTCTGAGGTTGTGGGGTGTGCCGACGGCCCCGGGGGCGGTTCTCCGGGGCCGTCGGTGTGTGTTCAGGGTTGTTCGTTGAGGCGGACCAGGTGGTGGGGGCGGGTGGTGGGGGCGGGTTGGGGGGTGAGGCCGAAGGTGGTGAAGGCGGTGCGGGTGGGGAGGGCGTAGGGGGTGGTGCCGGTGAGGGCGTTGAGGATGGTGGCGCTGCGGTGGGCGGCGAGGCCGAGGTCGGGGGCGCCGACGCCGTGGGTGTGGCGTTCGGCGTTCTGGACGTAGACGTGGGAGCCGGTGGCGGTGATGGCGTCGTCGAGGTGGAGGCGGTACTGGGCGTCGACGCGGGGGCGTTCGGCGTTGTCGCGGTGGAGGTAGGGGTCGAGTCCGGCGAGGAGCTGGTCGAGGGGGCGTTCGCGGTAGCCGGTGGCGAGGACGACGGCGTCGGTGGTGAGGCGGGAGCGGGTGCCTTGTTCGCGGTGTTCGAGGTGGAGTTCGATCTGGGTGGTGGCGACGCGGCCTGCGGTGCGGACGCTGACGCCGGGGGTGAGCGTGGCGTCGGGCCAGCCGCCGCCCAGGGTGCGGTGGTACAGCTCGTCGTGGATGGCGGCGATGGTGTCGGTGTCGATGCCCTTGTGGAGTTGCCACTGCTGGGTGGTGAGCTGGTCGCGGGTGGCTTCGGGGAGGGCGTGAAAGTAGCGCGTGTAGTCGGGGGTGAAGTGTTCGAGGCCGAGCTTCGAGTACTCCATCGGGGCGAAGGCGGGGGTGCGGGCGAGCCAGGCGAGGCGTTCGTGTCCCGGGGGGCGGTGGCGGAGCAGGTCGAGGAAGATCTCGGCGCCGGACTGTCCTGAGCCGATGACGGTGATGTGTCCCGCGGTGAGGAGTTGTTCGCGGTGGCCGAGGTAGTCGGCGGAGTGGACGACGGGGACGTGGGGGGCTTCGGCGAGAGGGCGGAGGGGTTCGGGGATGTGGGGGGCGGTGCCGATGCCGATGACGAGGTTGCGGGTGTGGGTGCGGCCGAGGGCGTGGGCTTCGCCGTCGGTGTCGAGCTGGGTGTAGTCGATCTCGAAGCAGGAGCGGTCGGCGTTCCAGCGGACGGCGTCGGCCTGGTGGGAGAAGTGGAGTCCGGGGAGGTTCTCACTGACCCAGCGGCAGTAGGCGTCGTACTCGGCGCGGTGGATGTGGAAGCGCTCGGCGAAGTAGAAGGGGTAGAGACGGTCGTTCGCTTTGAGCCAGTTGAGGAAGGTCCAGGGGTTGGCGGGGTCGGCGAGGGTGACGAGGTCGGCGAGGAAGGGGACCTGGAGGGTCGCGCCGTCGATGAGCTGGCCGGGGTGCCAGTGGAAGGCGGGGCGTTGCTCGTAGAAGGCGGTGCGGAGCGGCGCGGTGCCGGTGGGGAGGTGGTGGGCGAGGGCGGCGAGGGAGAGGTTGAAGGGGCCGATGCCGATGCCGGCGAGGTCGAGGGGAGTGTCGGTGGGGGCTGCGGGTGCGGGAGTGGGGGGTTCAGGGGCCGGGGCGGTCTCGGGGGGTTCGGGTTCCTCGGTGGGGTCCACGGGGTCCGCGGCCCGGGGCGCGGGCACGGCGGGGGTGTGGCTCCGGAAGGGGCGGGGCGGGAGGTTCATCGGGGGGTGTGTCCTTCCACGAGGTCGAGGAGGGCGGTGAGGTCCTGGGGGGTGGTGTGGGGGTTGAGGAGGGTGGCCTTGAGCCAGAGGCGCCCCGCGAGGCGGGCGCGGCCGAGTACCGCGGTGCCCTCGGTGAGGAGGGTGCGGCGGAGGTGGGCGAGGTCGTGGTCGGTGGCGTGGGTGGGGCGGAAGAGGACGGTGCTGAGGGTGGGGGGTGCCCAGAGGTCGAGGTGGGGGCGGTCCGTGATGAGGGCGGCGAGGGTGCGGGCCTGCTCCTGGACGGTGTCGACGAGGTGGGCGAGTCCTTCGCGGCCGAGGGTGCGGAGGGTGACGGCGATCTTGAGGATGTCGGGGCGGCGGGTGGTGCGCAGGGAGCGGCCGAGGAGGTCGGGGAGTCCGGCGTCGGTGTCGTCGTCGGCGTTGAGGTAGTCGGCCTGGTGGGTGAGGGGGGTGAGGTCGTTCGGGTCGCGAGTGGCGAGGATTCCTGCGGCGACGGGTTGCCAGCCGAGTTTGTGGAGGTCGACGGTGACGGTGTGGGCGCGGTCGATTCCGGTGAGGAGGTGGCGGTGGGCGGGGCTGAAGAGGAGGGGGCCGCCGTAGGCGGCGTCGATGTGCAGGCGGGCGCCGAACTCTTCGCAGAGGTCGGCGAGTTCGTCGAGAGGGTCGATGAGTCCCGCGTCGGTGGTGCCGGCGGTGGCGGCGACGAGGAGGGGGCGGCCCCGGTGGGCTTCGAGCGCGGTGCGCAGGTCGGCGGGGGTGATGCGGCCGGTGGGGGTGGGGATGCGGTGGGCCGGGGGGAGGCCGAGGAGCCAGGCGGCGCGGGGCAGGGAGTGGTGGGCGTTGGCGCCGTGGAGGAGGAGCGGCGCGCGGTCCTGGGCGGTTTCGCGGGCGAGGAGGACGGCGAGCTGGTTGGCCTCGGTGCCGCCGGTGGTGACGAGGGCCTGGGCGGCGACGGCCTGGGGGTAGATCTCGGCGGCGAGGGTGTGGGTGACGTGTTCTTCGAGTGCGGTGGCCGCGGGGGCCTGGTCCCAGGAGTCGAGTGAGGGGTTCAGGGCGCTCGCCGCGAGGTCGGCGGCGGTGGCGACGGCGAGCGGGGGGCAGTGCAGGTGGGCGGCGCAGTGGGGGTGGGCGGGGTCGGCGGCGCCGGCGGCGAGTGCGGTGACGAGGGTGGCGAGTGCCGTGTGCGGGTCGGTGCCGGTCTCGGGCAGTACGGGGGTCGCCGCGGTGTGCAGGGCCGCGGCGACGGGGGCGGGTCCGCCGGCGGGGAGGGGGCCCTTGCGGTGGTGGGTGCCGTCGGTGAGGGCGGTGAGGACGGTGTCGAGCAGGGGCCGCAGGGCCTCGGGTCCGTGCGGGCCGCCGGACAGGGGCGGGAGGGTGCGGGGCATGACGGCTCGTCCTTCGGGTCTGCGGGTCGGCGGTCAGCCTGCCCGGCGCTGCGCGTGCGAGGTCCACAGAGCCCAACGAACGGAACCCGAAAGGGGTATGGGGGTGGGGTGAATCCACCTCTGGGCGGGGTCGGTCTGGTATAGGGGCGGATGTGCGGGGTGGGGGCCGGTGGGTACGGCGGGGTGGGTACGGCGGGGTGGGGGCGTGCGGCGGGGCGGGGGCGTGCGGCGCGGGGGGCGCGTACGGGGACGGCGCGTGCGAGGCGGGATGACGGGGCGGCGGCACGGAATGCGGCGCGAGGGCAGCGGGGCGGGGGTGGCGGCGGTACAGGGCGGGGTGGCGCGTACGGGGGCGGGGTGGCGCGTGGCGTTCGCCCTTGCCTGTGGATAACTCGGCCTGAAGCGGAAAACCGCTCACTCTTGGGAGTGAGCGGTTTTCCGGGTTTCGCGGAGTTGTCCACAGATTTGAGCGGAGGGGCGGAGCGGGGTTGTGGGTGCGGAAGACTTGGTGTTGGGGTCGCCCCCCAGGGCGGGTGGGGGCCGTCCGCTCGCGGAACGGGCAGCCCGGGAGCACGCAGCCCGACAACACGCAGCCCCGCAACACGCAGGCCGGCGGCACGCAGACCGGCGGCACGCAGGCCGGCGGCGCGGGTAGTACGAGAGCGGCGCTCTCTCCAGAAGCACCCCGCCCCCGCACACCCCCTCATACCCCCGCACACCCCCGCTCCCCTTCAGCCCCCGATAAGCCCCGTGGCCCCGCGGCCCCGCAGCTGCATGGCCCCGCAGCTGCATGGCCCCGTGGCTGCACGGCCCCGCGGCTGCACGGCCCGCGGCTGCATGGCCCCGTGGCCGACCGTCAGCCCCCCACCCCCTCGCGTACCCGCAGGGCGCGGCGGAGGTCGTCGAGCTGGTCGGTGAGGGCGCGGCGCAGGGCGGGGGTGGCGTCGGTGGCGGTGCGGAGGGTTTCCTCGCCGAGGGCGAGGTGCTGGGGCGTGACGGCGCTCGTGGGGAAGGCGGTCTTGCCTGCCGCCTGGGCGAGCGCGGGGCCGCGGCGGGCGGCGAGGGCGAGGGCGGCCGGGTAGTAGCGCTCCACGTACGGGGCGAGGAGTTCGGCCTGTTCGGGCTGCCAGAAGCCTTGTGCGGTGGCGGTGAACAGGTAGTTGGAGAGGGTGTCGTCCTCGAAGAGGGAGTGGAAGGCGGCTTCCTTGGCCTCGGGAGTGGGCAGGGCGGCGCGGCAGCGGGCGGCGCCCTCGTGTCCCGTGGCGCTGGGGTCGCTGTCGAGTGCTGCGGCGATGGCGGTCTCGTCGGTGGCGCCGAGGACGGCGAGGCGGGTGAGGAGCATCCAGCGCAGCTCGGGGTCGAGGGCGGGGCCGCCGGGCACGGTGCCGTTGTCGTACCAGTCCTGAAGGGTCTCCGGGCGGGTCGCGAGGTGGAGGAGGTTGCGTACGGCGGTGAGGCGCAGCGAGGGGTTGTGGCCGTCCTCGGTGCGGCGCAGGAGGTCGCGGCAGGTGTCGCCGAGGAGGGCGAGGGCCGCGGGGCGGTGCGCGGCGTCGGTGTACTGGTCGGCGACCTGGATGTGGGCGAACTGGAGGACGCCGCGGACGACGGCGGCGTCGTCCTCGTGCGGGAGGTGGGTGCGGACGACGGCGAGGTAGTCGGCGGGGGCGAGGCGGTTGTCGCGTACGGCGTTGCGCAGGGCTGTCCAGATGACGGCGCGGCTGAGCGGTTCTTCGATGCCGGAGAGGTGTGCGGTGAGGGTGGCGTGCGAGACGTCGTCGAAGCCGGTCTTGGCGTAGGTGTGGTCGTGGTCGTTGAGGAGGACGAGGGCGGGGCGGGGGGCGTCGACGGTGACGGTGGTGGGGGTGCTGGGGGTGAGGTCGAGCCAGGTGCCGGGGCGGCGGCGCGGTGCGCCCTCGGGGTCGAGGTCCCACAGGCCGAGGCGGACGCGGTGGGGGCGGGTGCCCTCGTGGCGGACGGTGAGGCGGGTGCCGGTCTCGTCGAGCGCGGGGGTGAGGGTGTCGACGCCCGTGGTGCGCAGCCAGGACTCGGCCCAGGCGTGGACGTCGCGGTCGGTGGCCGACGCGAGCGAGTCGAGGAAGTCGGCGAGCGAGGCGTTGGCGAACTTGTGGCGGGCGAAGTGGGTGTTGATGCCCGCGAGGAAGTCCTTCTCGCCGAGCCAGGCGACGAGCTGGCGGAGCGCGGAGGCGCCCTTGGCGTAGGAGATGCCGTCGAAGTTGAGGAGGGCCGCGGCGGTGTCGGGGACGTCGTCGGGGGCGACGGGGTGGGTGGAGGGCCGCTGGTCGGCCTCGTAGCCCCAGGTCTTGCGGGAGACGGCGAACTCGGTCCAGGTGTCGGCGAAGCGGGTGCCGGCCTCGGCGAGGGTCTGGTAGCCCATGTACTCGGCGAAGGACTCGTTGAGCCAGATGTCGTCCCACCAGCGCAGGGTGACGAGGTCGCCGAACCACATGTGTGCCATCTCGTGGGCGATGACCATCGCGCGGGTCTGGCGTTCGGTCTCGGTGACGGCGGAGCGGTAGACGAACTCGTCGCGGAAGGTGACGAGTCCGGGGTTCTCCATCGCGCCGGCGTTGAACTCGGGGACGAAGGCCTGGTCGTAGGAGTCGAAGGGGTAGGGCTCGGTGAACTTCTCGTGATAGCGGTCGAAGAGGGCGCGCGTGACGCCGAGGATCTCCTCGGCGTCGGCGTCGAGGTACGGGGCGAGGGAGCGGCGGCAGTGGATGCCGAAGGGGAGGCCGCGGTGTTCGGTGCGGACGGAGTGCCAGGGTCCGGCGGCGACGGCGAGGAGGTAGGTGGAGATGAGGGGGGTGGGCGCCGCGGTCCAGGTGCCGTGGCCGTCGTGGGTGGTGACGGTGTTGGCGAGGACGGTCCAGCCTTCGGGGGCGGTGACGGTGAGGTCGAAGACGGCCTTGAGGTCGGGCTGGTCGAAGGCGGTCAGGACGCGCTGGACGTCCTCCATGAAGAGCTGGGTGTAGAGGTACGTCTCGCCGTCGCTGGGGTCGGTGAAGCGGTGCATGCCCTCGCCGGTGCGGGAGTAGCGCATGGTGGCGTCGGCGGTGAGGGTGTGTTCCCCTGCGGCGAGCGCGGGCAGGGGGTAGCGGTTGCCGTCGAGGCGGGCGGGGTCGAGCGGGGTGCCGTCGAGGGTGATGCGGTGGAGCGTGTCCGGCTTCAGCTCGACGAAGGTGTCGCCTTCGGTGCGGGCGGTGAAGTGGATGGTGGTGGCGGACCCGAAGGTGTCGGGGCCCTGGGTGACGTCGAGGTGGACCTCGTAGCGCTGGACGTCGAGGAGTGCGGAGCGGGTGTGCGCTTCGTCGCGCGTCAGTACGGACATGGGGACATGCTGCCGGAGACTGGCGGGGACGCGGGAGGCAGGGCGCGGCATGGGGACGTGCGGGGGCGGGGAGGTCTACTGTGCGCGTCCGGGTTGTGCGGGAGGAGCGAGGTGGCTGGTGTGACGGTGGTGGAGCTGTTCGGGGGTCCTCTGGACGGGAAGCGGCACGAGGTGGAGGGGGAGTTGGGGGTGGAGCTGCGGTTTTCGGCCGTGCCGAGGTGGGAGGGGGCGCGGGCCGACGAGGCCGTGACGCTCGTGTACCGGCGGGAGGAGGGGGTGTACCGGTACGTGGAGTCGGTGCCGGGGGTGTAGCGGTACGGGGGCGAGGGGCACGGTGTTCCCTGCCCCGCGCCGCTCGTAGCGCTCAGCTCTTGCCGCCCGCTTCCTCCGCGATGCGCTCGTGGTGGCGGATGACCTCGGCCACGATGAAGTTGAGCAGCTTCTCGGCGAAGGCGGGGTCGAGTTTGGCGCTTTCGGCGAGGCGGCGGAGGCGGGCGATCTGCTGGGCCTCGCGGGCGGGGTCGGCGGGGGGCAGCTGGTGGGCGGCCTTGAGGTGGCCGACCTGCTGCGTGGCCTTGAAGCGTTCCGCGAGCATGTAGATGACAGCGGCGTCGATGTTGTCGATGCTGTCCCGCAGCCGGAGCAGTTCGGCGCGGGCGTCCTCGGCGTTGCTGGTGGTCATGGACACGGAGCCTACGGTGGCCGGGGCACCGGGGCGGACAGGGGTAGGCGATGTTCGAGGTCGGCGAGCGGGATTTCCTGGTGGACGGGCGCCCTGTGCGGCTGCTTTCGGGGGCTTTGCACTACTTCCGGGTGCACGAGGGGCAGTGGGCGCACCGGCTCGGGATGCTGCGGGCGCTGGGCCTGAACTGCGTCGAGACGTACGTGCCGTGGAACCTGCACGAGCCGGAGCCCGGCGTGTACGAGGACGTGGCGGCGCTCGGCAGGTTCCTGGACGCGGCGGCGGAGGCGGGCCTGTACGCGATCGTCCGCCCGGGCCCGTACATCTGCGCCGAGTGGGAGAACGGCGGGCTGCCCGTGTGGCTCAGGGGTCCGCTGCGGACGCGGGACGCGAGTTTCACCGCGCCGGTGGAGCGCTGGTTCCGGCGCTTGCTGCCGCAGGTCGTGGAGCGGCAGGCGGACCGGGGCGGGCCTGTGGTCATGGTGCAGGTGGAGAACGAGTACGGGAGTTTCGGCTCGGACGCGGTGTACCTGGAGTGGCTGACGGGGCTCCTTCGTGAGGTGGGGGTGTCGGTGCCGTTGTGCACGTCGGACGGTCCCGAGGACTGGATGCTGTCGGGCGGCACGGTGCCGGGGGTGCTCGCGACGGTGAACTTCGGTTCGGGGAGCGCGGAGGCGCTGGCCGCGCTGCGGCGGGCGCGGCCCGACGGGCCCTTGATGGTCATGGAGTTCTGGTGCGGGTGGTTCACGCACTGGGGGGACAAGGCGGTGGAGCGCAGGGACGCGGCGGACGCGGCGGCCGAGCTGCGGGCGATCCTCGAAGCGGGCGCCTCGGTGAACATCTACATGGCGCACGGCGGCTCCAACGGCGGCTGGGAGGGCGCGAACAGGCTCGGCGAGTGGCACGACGGCGCGTACACGGCGACGACGACCTCGTACGACTACGACGCGCCGGTCGACGAGGCGGGCCGCCCGACGCGCAAGTTCCACCTCATGCGCGAGGTCCTGGCCGCGTACGCCGATGCCCCGCTCCCCGCGCTGCCTCCCGCTCCCCCGGCGCTCGGCGCCGAGGTGTCCGTACGGCCGGCGGGCTGGGCGCCGCTCGGCGCGGTCGTGGACGCCGTGGGCGGGGACGAGCACGTGTCGGCGTGGGCGCCGTCGTTCGATGACCTGGGCGTGGACCGGGGCCTGGTGCGCTACCGGCTGCGCGTCCCCGGCCCGCGCGCGCCGCGCCCGTTGCGGCTGCCGGAGGTACGGGACCTGTGCGAGGTGTACGTGGACGGGGTCCGCGTCGCGCCAGGGACGCCGGTCGGGGGCGGGGCCGCTGTCGAGCTGTGGGTGGAGTCGCTGGGCCGGGTCAACTACGGGCCGCGTGTGGGCGAGCCGAAGGGCATACCCGGCGGTGTGCTGCACGCGACGCAGTACCTGCACGGCATCGGGGCGACGCCGCTGCGGCTGCGGGACCTGGAGGGGGCGCTGCCCCCGCTCCCCCTCGCCGCCCCGCCTGCTCCGGGCGCGCGCGGCCTGCACCTGGGCACGTTCACGGCCCCGGCCCCCGGGGACGCGTGGCTCTCGCTGCCCGGCTGGGGCAGGGGCTTCGTGTGGCTCAACGGCGTGTGCCTGGGGCGCTACTGGTCGGCGGGTCCGCAGAGCGAACTCTTCGTCCCCGGGCCCGTCCTGAAGGCGGAGGGCGCGAACGAGCTACGGGTCCTGGAGCTGGCGGGTCCCGAGGGCGAGGGCTCCGGCGGAGCGGCGGCCGGGGCGGTGCGGCTGCGGCCGGTCGAGAGCTGAGTCGGCCCGTAGGCGCGCGGAAAGCCGCACGGACACGGGAAGAGCCGCACGGACACGCGAAGAGCCGCACGGACACGGGGACCCGCAGGACACGGGAAGGAGCCGCACGGACACGCGAAGAGCCGCACGGGCGCGGAAAGCCGCACGGCCGTAGGAATCCGTCCCCCGCGAGAGGCCCGTACCGCCGTCACGGGGGCGTCGGCGACGCCGCCGTCCGGCCGCCTCGCCGCCGCCGCGCTGCCCCCCCCCCCGCTCCCCCGTCGTCACAGCGTCTGTGCCGCCTTCGCGATGTCCTCGCGGAAGTGGCTCAGTTCGGTGTAGACGCCGGGGGTGTGGGCGCGGCCGCAGCCCTGGCCCCAGCTGACGATGCCGATCTGGACGGGTTCGCGGGAGGGGCCGGGGCGGAAGAGGGGGCCGCCCGAGTCGCCCTGGCAGGCGTCGGCGCCGCCCTTCGGGGTGCCCGCGCAGAGTTCTTCGGCGGGGACGAGGTCCTTGCCGTAGGTGCGGGCGCAGGTGCGGTCGTCGACGAAGGGGACGTCGACGGCGCGGAGGGTGCGGACCTCGGTGCCGTTCTCCGTGGTGGCGCCCCAGCCCGCGACGGTGAAGGTGCCCTTGTCGAATCGTTTCGACGGGGTGATCGGGAGGGTGGGGAGGTCGACGGGCTCGGCGAGCTTGAGGAGCGCCCAGTCCTTGCCCACGCCGTCGTAGCCGGGGGCGAGGACGGCGCGTGTGCCGCGCACCGTGAGCGCGTCGGGGCTGTCGAGGTCGGTGGTGCCGAGGGTCGCTGTGACCTGGTCGGGGCTGACCGTCCCGTCGAGGCAGTGCGCGGCGGTGAGGACGAGGTCATCGGCGTAGAGGGAGCCGCCGCAGCCCATCGAGAGGTGGACCGTCCAGGGGTACTCGCCGGGGGCGGCCTCGCCGCCGCCGACGACGGGGCGGGGCGCGGCGTGGGCGGCGGTGCCGCCGAAGGTGAGCGCGATGGCGGCGAGGACGGCGCCGAAGGTGCGGTACGGCAACGGGGGGCCCTTTCGCTGGGGGTGCTCCGGTGGCCGGGGCGCCGGTTGGGGCGTCGGCGGGGAGTCTGCCCAACGAGACGGGCGGGGATGCGTGACGGTTACGCCGAAGGGGCGCCCCGGGATGACCCCAGGACGCCCCGTACGGAGACGCGTTCCGCCCGGCCCGTCAGCTCGCCTGCGAGCGCGGGCCGCGGCCCCTGCCGCGCCGGCTCGCGCCACCACCACCGCCGCCGCGCCGCCTGCCCGAGCCGTTCCGGGTGCCGCTGCCGCTGCCGCCGCCGCGCTGGGCGGGCGGGGTCGCGGTGACGGGCGGGGCCAGGACCACGGGGACGCCGGAGGGCTCGCGCGCGCCCGTGACGCGGGTGAGTTCCGGGTCGCTCGCGGTGACGTTCGCGGTGTGCGGGCGGATACCGGCCGCCGAGAAGAGGCGCTGCGTGTCGCGCTTCTGCTCGGGCAGGACGAGCGTGACGACGCTGCCCGACTCGCCCGCGCGGGCGGTGCGCCCGCCCCGGTGCAGGTAGTCCTTGTGGTCGACGGGCGGGTCGACGTTGACGACGAGGTCGAGCGCGTCGATGTGGATGCCGCGCGCGGCGACGTTGGTCGCGACGAGCGCGGTGACCTGCCCGTTCTTGAACTGGTCGAGGGTGCGGGTGCGCTGGGGCTGGCTGCGGCCGCCGTGCAGGGCGGCGGCGGGGACGCCGTCGGCGAGGAGGCGCTTGGCGAGCCGGTCCGCGCCGTGCTTGGTGTCGACGAACATGATGAGCCGGCCCTCGCGGGCGGCGATGTGGTGCGTGACGGCGCGCTTGACGGTCGCGTCGGCCACGTACAGGAGGTGGTGCTCCATCGTCGTGACGGCGCCCGCGGAGGGGTCGACGGAGTGGACGACCGGGTCGTCGAGGAAGTCGCGGACGAGGCGGTCGACGTTGGCGTCGAGCGTCGCCGAGAAGAGCATCGTCTGGCCCTCGGGCTCGACCTGGTTGAGGAGCCGGGTGACCTGGGGCAGGAAGCCCATGTCGGCCATCTGGTCGGCCTCGTCGAGGACGGTGGTGCGGACGTCCTGGAGAGTGCAGTCGCCGCGGTCGATGAGGTCCTTCAGGCGGCCGGGGGTCGCGACGAGGAGTTCGGCGCCGCGCCGCAGGGCGTTCGCCTGCTTGGTGAGCGAGAGGCCGCCGACGACGGTCGTCAGGCGCAGGTTCACCGAGGTGGCGTAGGGGGTGAGGGCGTCGGTGACCTGCTGGGCGAGTTCGCGCGTGGGCACGAGGACGAGGCCGAGCGGGGCACGCGCCTCCGCGCGGCGGCCCGCCGTACGGGCGAGGAGCGCGAGGCCGAAGGCGAGGGTCTTGCCCGAGCCCGTACGGCCCCGGCCGAGGATGTCGCGGCCTGCGAGCGAGTTCGGCAGGGTGGCCGCCTGGATCGGGAAGGGCGTCGTGACGCCCTGCGCGGCGAGGGTCTTGAGGAGCGCCTCGGGCATGTCGAGGTCCTCGAAGGCCGCGACGGGCGGGAGCGCGGGGGTACGCGGCTCGGGCGCGGCGAAGTCGCGGGAGGCGCCGCCCTGCTTGGCGCCGCCGCGCGAGCCGCTGCCGCGCGAGCCGCCGGACGCGGGGCCGCGACGGCGGGGCTGGGGGGCGCGGGCGGCGTCACCGCGGGCGGCGCGGGGCTCTCCGCGGCCGGTGCGGGGCGCTTCGCCGCGTGCCGTGCGGGAGCCTTCGGCGCGGGCGGAGCGGGGGGCCTCGGTGCGGGCGGTGGCGCCGGTGCTGCCGCCTCGGCGGCGGGCGGGGCGTCGGGCCGCGGGGCGGCCTGCGGGGTCCTGGGGGGTGGTCATACGGGTGCCTTCCTCTGGGGGCGGCGGGCGGGTGGGGTGACGCCCGTGCGCGGAAGGCGTCGGCACGGAAACGGGGCCCGCACCTGCTGGTGCGAGCCCCGCTCACGCGGCGTTTTCGGCCCCCGTGAGGGCCGCGCGCAAAAATCAGCCCTTGGGCGTGATGTTCTCCGCCTGCAGGCCCTTCTGGCCCTGCGTGACGTCGAACTCGACCTTCTGGCCCTCGATGAGCTCACGGAAGCCCGAGGACGCGATGTTCGAGTAGTGGGCGAAGACGTCGGGGCCGCCGCCGTCCTGCTCGATGAAGCCGAAGCCCTTTTCGCTGTTGAACCACTTCACGGTACCGGTGGCCATATCAATCTCCTGAGAGGTCGAGAGATGAGAGCGGTACGTACCCTGTGCACGCACCGTGTCGCACCATGAGCCCCACCCGGAGAACCGGGACCAAACAAACGATGCGCCCGACGAAGCATTCCGTCAGGCGCACATAAGAAAGTTCTATGGGTACCAAAACTGCAACATCACCAGCCTAACACGCACAGGGCGTCCCGTGCGTGAGCCAAGCCACTCGGGCGTGTCGCGGCGCAGGTCAGGGGGTGGCGCGGGGGTGGTCGGCGGGCGGTTCGCCGGGTGGTGGACGGGGCGGTGCCGGGTGGTGGACGGGGCGGTTCCGAGGGCCCCTGGACGCGCTGCGGCGCCCGCCGTCCGGTCGGGGACGAGGCGGGCGCCGCGCTCAGTTCCGTACGCCTTTGTACGGGACAGTGAGGGCCCTCGGAAGGGTCGGTCTCAGACCGCGAGGGAGCGGTCGGTGGGGCGGATCGGGGCCGGCAGCGAGCTGGCCCCCGTCAGGTAGCGGTCCACGCCGCGCGCCGCGGAACGGCCCTCGGCGATGGCCCACACGATGAGGGACTGGCCGCGACCCGCGTCCCCGGCGACGAAGACGCCGGGGACGTTGGTCTCGAAGTGCTCGTCGCGGGCGATGTTGCCGCGCGCGTCGAGGTCGAGGCCGAACTGCTCGACGAGGCCGTTGGACTGGTCGGTGCCGGTGAAGCCCATCGCGAGGGTGACCAGCTCGGCGGGGATCTTCCGCTCGGTACCCGGCTTCTGGGTGAGCTTGCCGTCGACGAACTCGACCTCGGCGAGGTGCAGGAAGCGGACGTTGCCGTCCTCGTCGCCCTCGAAGTGGGTGGTGCCTGCGGAGTAGATCCGCTCGCCGCCCTCCTCGTGCGCCGAAGTGACCTTGTAGAGCATCGGGAAGGTCGGCCAGGGCTGCGTGAGCGGGTTCCGCTCGGCGCCCGGCTGCGGCATGATCTCCAGCTGCGTGACGGAGGCGGCGCCCTGGCGGTGCGCGGTGCCGACGCAGTCGGCGCCGGTGTCGCCGCCGCCGATCACGACGACGTGCTTGCCCTCGGCCGAGAGCGGCGAGGTGACGTAGTCGCCCTCCTGCACCTTGTTCGACAGGGGCAGGTACTCCATCGCGAAGTGGATGCCCTTGAGTTCGCGCCCCGGCACCGGCAGGTCGCGCGAGACGGTGGCGCCCGCGGCGATGACGACGGCGTCGTAGCGGCGGCGCAGCTTCGCCGCGTCGATGTCGCGGCCGATCTCGACGCCGGTGCGGAACTTGGTGCCCTCGGCGCGCATCTGCTCGATGCGGCGGTTGATGTGCCGCTTCTCCATCTTGAACTCGGGGATGCCGTAGCGCAGGAGCCCGCCGATGCGGTCGGCGCGCTCGTAGACGGCGACGGTGTGCCCGGCGCGGGTGAGCTGCTGGGCCGCGGCGAGTCCCGCGGGGCCCGAGCCGATGACGGCGACGGTCTTGCCGGAGAGGCGCTCGGGGACGCTGGGCGCGACGTCGCCGGTGTCCCACGCCTTGTCGATGATCGAGACCTCGACGTTCTTGATCGTCACCGGCTGCTGGTTGATGCCGAGGACGCACGCCGATTCGCAGGGCGCCGGGCAGAGCCGCCCGGTGAACTCGGGGAAGTTGTTCGTCGCGTGCAGGCGCTCGGCGGCCGCCGACCAGTCCTCGCGGTAGGCGTAGTCGTTCCACTCGGGGATGAGGTTGCCGAGCGGGCAGCCCTGGTGGCAGAAGGGGATGCCGCAGTCCATGCAGCGGCTCGCCTGGGTCGAGACGATCGGCAGCAGGGAGCCGGGGACGTAGACCTCGTTCCAGTCCTGGACGCGCTCGGCGACGGGACGGGTGCGGGCGACCTCGCGCCCGTGGGTGAGAAAGCCCTTGGGGTCAGCCATTGGTCGCCGCCTCCATCATCTTGTCCTGGGTCTCGTTCTCCGAGAGCCCGGCCCGCTCGGCGGCGTCCTTGGCGGCGAGCACGGCCTGGTACGTACGGGGAATGATCTTGCTGAAGCGGTGGACGGCGCTGTCCCAGTCGGCGAGGAGCTTGGCGGCGACGGTGGAGCCTGTCTCCTCCTGGTGGCGGCGCACGGTCTCGTGCAGCCACGCGGTGTCGGTGTCGTCGAGTACGTCGGTGACGGCGCCGAGTGACTCGCCGTTGACGTGGTTGCGGTCGAGGTCGATGACGTAGGCGATGCCGCCGCTCATGCCCGCGGCGAAGTTGCGCCCGGTCGGGCCGAGGACGAGGGCGCGGCCGCCCGTCATGTACTCGCAGCCGTGGTCGCCGACGCCTTCGGAGACGACGGTGGCGCCCGAGTTGCGCACGCAGAAGCGCTCGCCGGTGCGGCCGCGCAGGAAGAGTTCCCCGCCGGTGGCGCCGTAGGCGATCGTGTTGCCCGCGATCGTGGAGTACTCGGCGAGGTGGTCGGCGCCGCGGTCGGGCCGGACGACGACGCGGCCTCCCGAGAGGCCCTTGCCGACGTAGTCGTTGGCGTCGCCCTCCAGGCGCAGTGTGACGCCGTGCGGGAGGAAGGCGCCGAAGGACTGCCCGGCGGACCCGGTGAAGGTGATGTCGATCGTGTCGTCGGGGAGGCCGGCGCCGCCGAAGCGGCGGGTGACCTCGTGGCCGAGCATCGTGCCGACGGTGCGGTTGATGTTGCGGATCGCGAGCTGGCCGCGTACCGGCGGGGCGGCTTCGGGCGAGGCGGCGGCGAGGGCGTCGGCGGCGAGCTTGATCAGCTCGTTGTCGAGCGCCTTGGCGAGGCCGTGGTCCTGCTCGGTGACCTGGCGGCGGGCGGCGCCCTCGGGCAGCTCGGGTACGTGGAAGAGCGGGGCGAGGTCGAGGCCCTGCGCCTTCCAGTGGTCGACCGCGCGGGTCGTGTCGAGGTACTCGGCGTGCCCGATGGCCTCGTCGAGGGTGCGGAAGCCCAGCTCGGCGAGGAGTTCGCGGACCTCTTCGGCGATGAACTCGAAGAAGTTGACGACGAACTCGGGCTTGCCCGCGAAGCGCTCGCGCAGGACGGGGTTCTGCGTGGCGATGCCGACGGGGCACGTGTCGAGGTGGCAGACGCGCATCATGACGCAGCCGGAGACGACCAGCGGGGCGGTCGCGAAGCCGTACTCCTCGGCGCCGAGGAGTGCGGCGATGACGACGTCGCGGCCGGTCTTGAGCTGCCCGTCGGTCTGCACGACGATGCGGTCGCGCAGACCGTTGAGGAGCAGGGTCTGCTGGGTCTCGGCGAGGCCGAGTTCCCAGGGGCCGCCCGCGTGCTTGAGCGAGGTGAGCGGCGAGGCGCCCGTACCGCCGTCGTGCCCGGAGACGAGGACGACGTCCGCGTGGGCCTTGGAGACACCGGCGGCGACGGTGCCGACGCCGACCTCGGAGACCAGCTTGACGTGCACGCGCGCCCGGGGGTTCGCGTTCTTCAGGTCGTGGATGAGCTGGGCGAGGTCCTCGATCGAGTAGATGTCGTGGTGCGGGGGCGGCGAGATGAGGCCGACGCCCGGGGTGGAGTGCCGGGTGGTGGCGACCCAGGGGTAGACCTTGTGGCCGGGGAGCTGCCCGCCCTCGCCCGGCTTGGCGCCCTGGGCCATCTTGATCTGGATGTCGTCGGCGTTGACGAGGTACTCGCTCGTGACGCCGAAGCGGCCCGAGGCGACCTGCTTGATCGCGGAGCGGCGGGCGGGGTCGTAGAGCCGGTCGGCGTCCTCGCCGCCCTCGCCGGTGTTCGACTTGCCGCCGAGCTGGTTCATCGCGATGGCGAGGTTCTCGTGCGCCTCCTTGGAGATGGAGCCGTACGACATGGCGCCGGTCGAGAAGCGCTTGACGATCTCGGAGACGGGCTCGACCTCGTCGAGCGGGATCGCGGGGCGTTCGCTCTTGAAGTGGAAGAGGCCGCGCAGCGTCATGAGCCGCTCGGACTGCTCGTTCACGCGCTCCGTGTACTTCTGGAAGATGTCGTAGCGGCGGCTGCGCGTGGCGTGCTGGAGGCGGAAGACCGTCTCGGGGTCGAAGAGGTGCGGTTCGCCCTCGCGGCGCCACTGGTACTCGCCGCCGATCTCCAGGGCGCGGTGCGCCGAGGCGATGCCGGTGGGCGGGTACGCCTTGGCGTGGCGGGCGGCGACCTCCTCGGCGACGACGTCGATGCCGATGCCGCCGATCTTGGACGTGGTGCCGGAGAAGTACGTGTCGACGAAGTCGGCGGCGAGGCCGACGGCCTCGAAGACCTGCGCGCCCCGGTAGGAGGCGACGGTCGAGATGCCCATCTTCGACATGACCTTCAGGACGCCCTTGCCGAGCGCCTTGATGAGGTTGCGGATGCCCTGCTCGACCTCGGTGTCGGGGAGGAAGGTCCCGGCGCGGACGAGGTCCTCGACGGACTCCATCGCGAGGTACGGGTTGACGGCGGCGGCTCCGTAGCCGATGAGGAGCGCGACGTGGTGGACCTCGCGGACGTCCCCGGCCTCGACGAGGAGGCCGACCTGGGAGCGCTGCTTGGTCTTGATGAGGTGGTGGTGCACCGCGGAGGTGAGCAGCAGCGAGGGGATCGGGGCGTGCTCGGCGTCGGAGTGCCGGTCGGAGAGCACGATGAGGCGTGCCCCGGCCTCGATCGCGGCGTCGGTCTCGGCGCGGATCTCCTCGATGCGGGCGGCGAGCGCGTCGCCGCCGCCCGAGACGCGGTAGAGCCCGGAGAGCGTCACGGAGGTCATGCCGGGCAGGTCGCCGTCGGCGTTGATGTGGATGAGCTTGGCCAGCTCGTCGTTGTCGATGACGGGGAAGGGCAGGGTCACGCCGCGACAGGAGGCCGCCGTGGGCTCCAGGAGGTTGCCCTGCGGGCCGAGCGTGGAGCGCAGCGAGGTGACGAGTTCTTCGCGGATCGCGTCCAGCGGCGGGTTGGTGACCTGTGCGAAGAGCTGTGTGAAGTAGTCGAAGAGGAGCCGGGGCCTGGCGGAGAGCGCGGCGATCGGCGAGTCGGTGCCCATCGAGCCGATGGGCTCGGCACCGGCCTTGGCCATCGGCGCGATGAGGATGCGCAGCTCTTCCTCGGTGTAGCCGAAGGTCTGCTGGCGGCGCGTGACGGAGGCGTGCGTGTGCACGACGTGTTCGCGCTCGGGCAGGTCGGGCAGCTCGATCTCGCCGGCCCCGACCCACTCCTCGTAGGGGTGCTCGGCGGCGAGTGCGGCTTTGACCTCGTCGTCCTCGATGATGCGGTGCTCGGCGGTGTCGACGAGGAACATGCGGCCCGGCTGGAGGCGGCCCTTGCGGACGACCTTGGCGGGGTCGATGTCGAGGACGCCGACCTCGGAGCCGAGCACGACGAGGCCGTCGTCGGTGACCCAGTACCGGCCGGGGCGCAGACCGTTGCGGTCGAGTACGGCGCCGATCTGGACGCCGTCGGTGAAGGCGACGGCGGCGGGGCCGTCCCAGGGCTCCATGAGCGCCGAGTGGTACTCGTAGAAGGCCCGCCGTGCCGGGTCCATCGAGGCGTGGTTCTCCCAGGCCTCGGGGATCATCATGAGCACGCTGTGCGGGAGCGAGCGGCCGCCGAGGTGGAGGAGTTCGAGTACCTCGTCGAAGGACGCGGAGTCGGAGGCGTCGGGGGTGCAGATCGGGAAGATCCGCTCCAGGGACTCACCGGGGAAGAGGTCGGACGCGAGCTGGGACTCGCGGGCGCGCATCCAGTTGCGGTTGCCCTTGACGGTGTTGATCTCGCCGTTGTGCGCGATGAAGCGGTACGGGTGGGCGAGGGGCCAGCTCGGGAAGGTGTTCGTCGAGAAGCGCGAGTGCACGAGGGCGACGGCGCTCGCGAAGCGGCGGTCCGAGAGGTCGGGGAAGAAAGGTTCCAGCTGCCCCGTGGTGAGCATGCCCTTGTACACGATCGTGCGTGCGGAGAGCGAGGGGAAGTAGACGCCGAGTTCGCGTTCGGCGCGCTTGCGGAGCAGGAAGGCGCGGCGGTCGAGCGCGATGCCCGTGGCGGGTGCGCCGGTGGCGGGGTCCGTGCCGGCGTCGGCGACGAAGAGCTGCCGGAAGACGGGCATGGTGGCGCGTGCCGCGGCGCCCAGGAGCTGGGGGGCCACGGGGACCTCGCGCCAGCCGAGGACGGTGAGCCCTTCCTCCCCGGCGAGGATCGCGACGGCGTCGGCGACCTCGTCGGGCTCGTTGTCGGGGAGGAAGGCGATGCCGACGGCGTAGGCGCCGGGGGCGGGCAGTTCGAAGCCGGCGACCTCGCGCAGGAAGGCGTCGGGGATCTGGGAGAGGAGGCCCGCGCCGTCGCCGGAGTCGGGCTCGGAGCCGGTCGCGCCGCGGTGCTCCAGGTTCTTGAGCACCGTGAGTCCCTGCTCGACGAGCGTGTGGCTCGCCTCGCCGGTGAGGGTCGCCACGAAGCCGACGCCGCAGGCGTCGTGCTCGTTGCTGGGGTCGTACAGTCCCTGGGCGGCAGGGCGGGCGTCCATGTGGGCCCAGGAGGTCGAGGTGACCGCGGAGCCCTTGGCCGCTGTCCGCGGGGACTGCGGGCGCGGAGTACGCATCGGCTCTCCCGTCGTCGTCGGTGGCATATGACATGTGCCGAGGGACGACGTTGGCCCTCTGCGAAATTTCGAGCAGGTTACATGATGGAAGCAATCCCGGAAACCGGATACCGCGTTCCATCATGCGGACAGTCACCCGAAGGAACCCGCAGCTCGGCGGGGTGGTGACGGTACGCCTTCGGTACTTCTGGGGTCGTGCTGAGACACGTAGGGCGACCGGCCCACGGGGGTGGGTCCGGCCGCCTGCGGCGGTCTGGTGGCGGCACCGATCAGGGTGCTGGTCGAGCGGGGCGATCGGGGGCCTGAAAAGCCCGGCGGAACCGGGCGGGGGGCCTGGCCGGGGGCGGGGGTCGTGCCCGGCAGGCCGTGGAACGGGCGACGCTGCCCGTGGCGCGTACGGCTCATGCCCTGCCGTCGCGTGACTGAAACCGCCAAGTAACGACTACTTATGCAAAGTTCCGTATAGGCGCTCAGTCGCCTCATCCTAGAGCGGCCCCGAAGAGATTGCCCAGGAGGTACGTCACACCGGCCGCGGCCCCGCCCAGGGCGAGCTGACGCAGTCCCCCGTACCACCAGCTGCGCGCCGTCACCCTGGCCACGACGGCGCCGCAGCCGAAGAGCCCGAGCAGCGCGAGCGCCACGGCGGGCCACAGCGCGCTCGCGCCGAGGAGGTACGGCAGGACGGGGAGGAGCGCGCCGAGCGCGAAGGAGACGAAGGAGGACCCGGCGGCCACGAGCGGCGAGGGCAGGTCGCCGGGGTCGACGCCCAGCTCCTCGCGCGCGTGCACCTCCAGGGCCTGCTCGGGGTCGGCGGAGAGCTGGCGGGCCACCTCGGCGGCGAGGCGCGGCTCGACGCCGCGCGCCTCGTAGACGGCGGCCAGCTCCGCCAGCTCCTCCTCCGGGTTGCGCCGCAGCTCGCGCCGCTCGACCTCCAGCTCGGCGAGGACGAGTTCGCGCTGCGAGGCGACCGAGGTGTACTCCCCCGCCGCCATCGAGAACGCCCCGGCGGCGAGCCCGGCGAGCCCGGTCAGCACGACGGTGTGCGGCGCGACGGCCCCGCCCGCCACCCCGCTCATGAGCGCGAGGTTCGACACGAGCCCGTCCATCGCCCCGAACACGGCGGGCCGCAGCCACCCGCCGTTGACGTCGCGGTGGTGGGGGTGCGGGGGGACGGGGACGGGCGAGGCGGGCGCGGAGTCCCCGGCGGCGGGGGCCGGGACCGAGGTCGCGGGGGTGGGTTCGGGGTGCGGCGGGGTGGTCGTGGCGGTGTCGAGCGCGGTCATGCCCGGGGCCGTCCTTCACAGTGCGTACGAGTGGAGCGGGACGCTCGAAAATACGCGCGAAAAATGTCCGCTGCCAGCAAGGAAGGCCGTACTTACCGGGGGCGGGCGGAGCCGCGGAACGCCTCTCGTACGCGGCCCCCGGCGCACGGCGGGCGCACACGCGCGGACCGTGCGCCTGCCTCCTGTCGCCCCCCGCTCCCGCGACCGCCGAAAGAGTGGTTCTCTCCCACGGCCGTCCCTCCTTCGCCTCGAACGTCGGCCGAACAGCGCGGGGGATGACGCAGGATCAGCGGACGGGGAGCGGAACGCGAGGTCCCGCCGCAGATCGTCCGAGGAGGCACCCGATGGCCACGACGGTGAGCACGGCACGGGACCGCGTGGCCTCGCGGGCGCGCGGCGCGCTGCTCGGGCTCGCGGTCGGGGACGCGCTCGGGGCACCCGCCGAGAACCTCAAGCCGAGCGAGATCAGGCGCCGCTGGGGCCGGATCACGGGATACGTGGCGGAGCGGCCCGCGGGCACCGACGACACCGAGTACGCCCTGTTCTCCGGCCTGCTGCTCGTCCGGTACGGGGCCGGGCTCACCGTGGCGCACGCGGAGGCGGCCTGGCGCGAGTGGCTCACCGACATCGACGCGGGGGCCTTCCGCGGCGCCGGGTTCAGCGAGCGCGGCACCGTGGAGAACCTGCGGCGCGGGCTCGGCGCCCCGGCGAGCGCGCAGCACAGGCACCCGTGGAGCGACGGCCTCGCGATGCGCGCCGCGCCGTTCGGCGTCTATGCGGCGGGCGATCCTGCCGAGGCGGCGCGGCTCGTCGCCGTGGACGGCGCGGTGAGCCACGAGGGCGAGGGCGTGTACGGCGGCCAGGCCGTCGCCGCCGCTGTCGCCGTGGCGATGACGGGCGCGGGGCCGGGCGAGGTGACGCAGGCGGCACTCGGCTCCGTACCGGCCGATTCGTGGACGTACCGCTCGCTGGCCCGCGCCCTCGTCGCCGCGCGCGAGGGGGAACGGGCGCTGCGCGCAGCCGTCGTGGTGCGCGCGTACCCGTGGACGGACCTCGCGCCCGAGGCGGTGGGGCTCGCGCTCGGCGCGTACGCGCTCGCGGGCGGCGCGTTCCGCGCCGCGGTGCTCGCCGCCGTGAACATGGGCCGCGACGCCGATACGACCGCGGCGATCGCGGGCGCCCTCGCCGGGGCGGCGGGCGGCGTCGACGCGATCCCGCCGGAGTGGGCCCACCGCATCGGACCCGCACGCGGCTCCTGCCTCCCCGCGATGGCGGGCCGCCACGTACTCGACCTCGCCGACCAGCTCGTGGCGGCCCGCCGTACGCCCCGCCCCGCCGCCCTCCCCTCCTCCTCCGGAGCCACGCCATGAGCGCCCCCGCAGAGTCCCCCACCGTCGTTCCCCACGCCCCCGCCCGCACGCCCGCGCCCGACGCCGCTCCCCGCTCCCCCGCCGCCCGCGTGCTGCTCGGGCTCGCCGCGGGGGACGCGGCGGGGTGGCCGGCCGGGCGGCACCGCGCGTACGGGATGCCCGCGTGGACGCGGCGCCTGGCGCGCGAACTGGACCTCTTCGCCGAGCAGGGCGGCGTGACGACGCTCCCGGTGCCCGTCGCGCTCAACCAGGCCCCCGGGCCGCTGCGGCTCGGGCCTTCGGACGACGCGGAGTGGGCGGCGCTGACGGCGTACGCGCTGCTCGACGCGGTGCCGCCGGACGAGCGCGGGGTACGGGAGGCGCTCGACCGGCACTGGACGGCGCTCGCCGCGCAGCTCACCGCGCCGCACGCCGCGCAGGGACCCCACCCCGCACCCGCACCCGACCCCGACCCGCCCGGGGACCCGCACGCCGAGCCGCCCCCCGCCTTCCGGGCCCGCATCTCGGTGCGCGCCTCGCTCGCGAACCTCGCCGCGGGGCTCCCCCCTCCCGCCTGCGGGCACGACAATCCGCACTACTTCGACGACGCGGCCTGCGTCCGCGCCGCCGTCCTCGCGACGCTCCACGCCGGCGCGCCCCGGGCCGCAGCGACGCTCGCCGAGTTCGACGCGCGCTACACGCAGGACGGGGACGGGGTGCTCGGCGCGCGGGCCGTCGCCGCGGCCGTCGCCGCGGGGCTCGGCGGCGCGGACGCGGAGGAGGCGGTCGGGGCCGCGCTCGACGAACTGCCCGCGGGGACGGCGATCGGGCGGGCGGCGCGCGAGGCGCTCGGGTACGCCCGCACGGCCGTGCGGGAGGACGGTTCCGCCTTCGCCCTCGTGCCGGTCCTCGAACACGAGATCGTCGACCACGTCTACAGCTACGGCGTCGCGGCCGCGGAGACCGTGCCCGTCGCCCTCGCGCTGACGCTCGCCGCGCGCGGCCGCGCCGATGCCGCGCTCCCCGCCGCCGCCTGCCTGGCCCGCGTCGCCGACTCGGCGCCCGCGCTCACCGGGGCCCTCACCGGGGCGCTCGGCTCCGTCGTGCCCGCGCCCTGGCGCGCGGCCTGCCGGTGGCTCAGCGGCTGCGCCGTGCCCCGGCTCGCCGGCACCGACCTGCTCGCGCTCGCCGCGCGCCTCGACGCGCTCGTACCCGGCCCCCTCCCCGACACGACCACCGCGCCCCCCGCGGGCGCGGGAAAGGACGGCACCCCCTCATGACGGCAGTCTCACCGCTTCCCCCTGCCCGCGGCGTCCCCGCACCGGGGCCAGGACTCGCCGACCGCATCCGCGGCGCGCTGCTCGGCGCCGCCGTGGGCGACGCGCTCGGCGGGCCCGTCGAGGGGTACAGCCCGGAGCAGATCGTGGCGCGGCACGGGGGCAGGGTGACGGGGATCGTCGGCCCGTGGGCGGGGGAACAGTGGCGTACGGCACGCCCCTTGGCCCCGTACCACAAGGGCGACGGACACGTCACCGACGACACCCTCATGACGCACGCGCTGATCCGTGTCTACGGCACGGTCCGCGACCACCTGGACGCGCACGCGATCGCCGCGCACCTCGTGCCCGACCTCATCGGCAATCCCCGGTGGATTCCGGAGCTGGAGGCCGAGGCACTGCCGCTGCAACGGGTGTTCCTCGCCGAGAAGTGGCTCGTGACGCGCCTGCACTACGCGCACGCCGATCCGCGCGAGGCGGGCGTGGGGAACGTCGTGAACTGCGGCGCCGCGATGTACATGGCGCCGGTCGGGCTCGTCAACGCCGGTGACCCGGAAGGGGCTTACGCGGAGGCCGCCGAGATCGCCGGCGCGCACCAGTCCTCGTACGGGCGCGAGGCGGCCGCGGTCTTCGCGGCGGGCGTCGCCGCGGCGTGCCGTCCAGGGGCGGGCCCCGGGGACGTCGTGGAGACGTGTCTGCGGCTCGCGAAGGACGGGACGCGCGCGGCGATCGAGGCGGTGTGCGCGGTCGCGGAGCGGTACAGCGAACCGGAGGCGGCGCAGGGCGGTTTGCGCGCGGCGATCGCGCCGTACGACACGGTGGGCGAGGAGTACAGGGCGCCCTCGCTCGGCGCGCGCAGGCCCTCGCGGCTGCACGCGATCGAGGAACTTCCCATCGCGCTCGGCATGTTGCTCGTGTGCGGGGGGCGGGGCAGGGACACGCTGCTCGGCGCGGTCAACTACGGCAGGGACTGCGACTCGATCGCGACGATGGGCGGGGCGCTCGCGGGAGCGCTCGGCGGGAGCGCCGCGATCCCCGCGGAGTGGGCCGAGGAGGTGTGCCGCGCGAGCCGCCTCGACGTCGACGGCCCCGCGGCCGAACTCACGGCGGTGGCACGGGAGATCCACGGCAGGGACCTGGCAAGGCGACGGGCGCACGAGGCGGCCTTCGCGGCACTGGAAGCGGGGGAACGCGCGTGAGCGGCACGGACGCGGGCGGAGCGCGTACGGGCGCGGGACTGCGCCTCACGTGGGTGCAGCCCGAGGACCTGATCGGGCACGAGCTGCGGCAGGCGGGCGAGGAGGGGCGCGAGGTCGCCGGGATCGCGGCGCGCTGGTACGCGGCGGGCGGCACCGCCGCTCCCGTACGGGCCGGGGCGTCCCCCGTCCCCGTACCGAGGGAACTGCGTGCGCTCGCCGAGGAGTTGATGGCCAGGATCGCGGAGGTGCCCGAGGCGGCGGACCGCGCGGAGCCGACGGAGCTGGGCGAGATCGTCGCCGCGTGTCCCGAGTGGCCGGGGGCGCGCGTGTACGACGGCGATCCCGTGGCCCTGGAGAAGCGGCTCGAAGCCGCCTGGCGCGGGCGCGCGGCCGGGTGCGTGCTCGGCAAGCCGGTCGAGAAGCTGCCGCTCGACGGGATCAGGGCGCTCGCGCGCGCCGCGGGGAACTGGCCGCTGCGGACGTGGTTCACGGCCCACGGGGTACCGGCCGACCTGCTCGCCGCGTACCCGTGGAACCGGCGCAGCGCGGGCAGTTGCCTCGCCGAGAACATCGCGGGGGCGCCCGAGGACGATGATCTCGACCACCCCGTCCTCACCCTTGAGCTGCTGCTGCGGCACGGGCGGGGCTTCACGACGGCGGACCTCGCGGCGCTGTGGCTGGAGCAGTTGCCTGCGGGGAAGCTCTTCACGGCCGAGCGGGTCGCATACGCGAACCTCCTGCGCGGCCTGGAGCCCCCGGAGACCGCCCGGCACCGCAACCCCTTCCGGGAGTGGATCGGCGCCCTGATCAGGGCCGACGTGCACGGCTGGACGCACCCGGGCGACCCGGCGGGCGCGGCGGCACAGGCGTGGCGGGACGCGGTGCTCAGCCATACCAGGAACGGCGTGTACGGGGCGATGTTCGCCGCGGCCGTGCTCGCCGAGGCGACGGGGACGGCAGGGGGCGGCGGGACGGCACGGCCCGGCGGCTTCGCGGGCGCGCGGGCCGTCCACCACTGCCTCGCGACCGGGCTGCGCGTCGTGCCGCCCGGCTCCCGCCTCGCCCGCGCCGTCCGCGAGGCGCTCGCCCTCGCCCGTGCCCACGCGGACTTCGACACCGTCGTGGACGCGCTGCACGCCGCCCACCGGGGCACGCACTGGGTCCATGTCGTCCCGAACACCGCGCTGCTCACCGCCGCGCTCACGCACGCGGCGCTCGCGGTCGAAGCGGGCGCGGAGGAGGACTTCTTCACGGCCGCGGTGACCCGTACCGTGTCGGGCGGCTGGGACACGGATTCGAACGGAGCGACGGCCGGGTCCGTCGCAGGAGTGCTCCACGGGGTCCCCGGGGTGTGGACCGCTCCGCTGGGGAACCGATGGAGGACAGCGGTCACGGGAAGCTGGAACGGTCCCGGCGAGACCGGCGCGGACTACGACACGCTCGCCCGGCTCACGACGGAACTCGCCCTCGCCCCCGAGGCCGCCGACGACACGACAGCCCGCCGCCCCGCCGCCGGGGAGCGCGTCCTCGTACGGGACGTGGCCGCCACGGACGGCGAGGCGCCGCCCCCGACCGCCACCAGGAGCCCCACGCCATGAGCCACATCGTGGTCCTCGGCAGCACGAACATGGATCTCGTCGCCCACGTCGCCCGCGCCCCCGAGCGCGGCGAGACCGTCACCGGGCGCAGCTTCCGCACCCATCCCGGCGGCAAGGGCGCCAACCAGGCCGTCGCCGCCGCGCGCGCGGGCGGCACCGTCGCGATGATCGGTGCCGTCGGCGAGGACGCCTTCGGCACCCGGCTGCGGCAGGAACTCGCCGACGCGGGGGTCGACACCGAACTGCTCCGGCTCGTCCCCGGCCCGAGCGGCACCGCGCACATCGTCGTGGACGACGCCGGGGGCAACGCGATCGTCGTCGTCCCCGGCGCGAACGCGAGCCTGACCGGGCTCGTGCCCGGCGACGAGCACCTCATCGCGGCCGCCGACACGTTGCTCCTGCAACTGGAGATCCCGCTCGGCACGGTCCTCGCGGGCGCCGAGGCCGCGCGCCGCCACGGCGTGCGCACGGTCCTCACGCCCGCGCCCGCGCAGACCCTGCCACCCGGTCTCCTCGCCGCGACCGACCTGCTCGTCCCCAACGAGCACGAGGCCGCCGCGTTGACCGGGAGCGGCGACCCCGCCGAGGCCGCGCGCGTCCTGCTCGACCGCGTGCCCGAGGTGGTCGTGACGCTCGGCGCGCGCGGCTGCCTGTACGCGGCGCGGGGCGCGGCCCAGCTCCTCGTGCCCGCGCCCGATGTGGACCCGGTGGACACGACGGCGGCAGGGGACACCTTCGTCGGGGCCCTCGCTGTCGCGCTCGGCGAGGGCCGCGCGATGCCGGACGCGCTCGCGTGGGCGGGCACGGCGGCGGCGCTCTCGGTGCAGCGAGCGGGCGCGGCGCCCTCGATGCCCGACCGGGCCGAGATCGACGCGAGCGCGGGGGTGGTGGCGTGAGCGCCGCCGACGGTCCGTACGAGGCGGGCCCCGCCCCGAGCCCGTACGAGCCCGACAGACCCGAGGCGCCCGAGGAGCCGGGGCCCCTGCACGGCACCCGCGTGCTCGATCTCGCGACGCTCTTCGCCGGGCCGCTCGCCGCGACGATGCTCGCGGACTTCGGCGCGGACGTCGTCAAGATCGAGCACCCCACGCGCCCCGATCCCTCGCGCGGGCACGGTCCCGGCAAGGACGGTGTGGGGCTGTGGTGGAAGCTGCTCGGGCGCGGGAAGCGGAACGCGACGGCGGACCTGTCCAGGCCCGAGGGGCGCGAGGTGCTGCTCCGGCTCGTCGCCGAAGCGGATGTCGTGATCGAGAACTTCCGGCCGGGGACGCTGGAGCGCTGGGGCCTCGGCTGGCGGGAGCTGAGCGAGGTCAACCCGCGGCTCGTGCTCGCGCGCGTGACGGGCTTCGGGCAGTTCGGGCCGTACGCGAAGCGCCCCGGGTTCGGGACGCTCGCGGAGGCGATGAGCGGGTTCGCGGCGATCACGGGGGAACCGGACGGGCCGCCGGTGCTGCCGCCGTTCGGGCTCGCCGACTCGATCGCCGCGCTCGCGACGGCGTACGCGGTCATGACGGCGCTCGCCGGGCGGGAGCGCACGGGGCGCGGCCAGGTCGTCGACCTCGCGATCATCGAGCCGATCCTCACCGTGCTCGGCCCGCAGCCGCTCTGGTACGACCAGCTCGGCTACGTCCAGCCGCGCACGGGCAACC
Source organism: Streptomyces sp. P6-2-1 (assembly GCF_050613165.1). NCBI lineage: Bacteria > Bacillati > Actinomycetota > Actinomycetes > Kitasatosporales > Streptomycetaceae > Streptomyces > Streptomyces sp. P6-2-1. The sequence continues at coordinate 1,389,248 of NZ_CP192513.1, forward strand.
GCTCGACGAACAACGCCCCGCGCAACACGTACCGGACGGCCGACGGCCGCTGGGTCGCTGTCTCGACCTCGGCGCAGTCGGTCGCCGAGCGGGTCATGCGGCTCGTGGGACGCCCCGAGCTGATCGACGAGGAGTGGTTCGGGAGCGGCGCGGGGCGCGCGGCGCACGCGGACGTGCTCGACGAGGCGGTGGGCTCCTGGATCGCCGCGCGCGAGCGCAAGGAGGTCGTGGACGCCTTCGAGGAGGCGCAGGCGGCGATCGCGCCGGTGCAGGACGTCGCCGACGTCATGGCCGATCCGCAGTACGGGGCGCTCGGCTCGCTGCCCGTGTTCGACGACCCGGAGCTGGGGCCCCTGCGGATGCAGAACGTTCTCTTCCGGCTCTCGGAGACACCGGGGCACATCCGCTGGACGGGCAGACCGCACGGCGCGGACACGGACGCGGTGCTCGGCGAGGCCGGTTTCGGCACGGAGGACATCGCGCGGCTGCGGGCGGCGGGTGCGGTATGACGAACGAGGCGAGGGAGAACAGCCTGGCCACCACGCCGCTGACCTGGCTGTACGTGCCGGGCGACCGTCCCGCGCGGGTCGAGAAGGCCCTGTCGGCCGGGGCCGACGTGGTGATCGTGGACCTGGAGGACGCGGTCGCGCCCGACGGGAAGGAGCACGCGCGGGCCGCCGTCGTCGAACTGCTCTCGGCCCCTGTCCCCGTCCCCGTGCACGTGCGGGTCAACCACCTGGACGGTCCCTGGGGCGCCCACGACGTGGCGGCGCTCGTCGGGCTGCCGCACCTGTCGGGCCTGCGGCTGCCGAAGTCGCGGGGCGCGGAGGACGTACGGCGCGCCGCTGTCGCCTGCGGCGGGTCACCGATCCCCGAGCTGTACCCGATCCTGGAGGACCCGCTGGGGGTCGAGCGCGCCTTCGAGGTGGCGACGGCGCACCCGGCGGTACGGGGCGTGGCGCTCGGTGAGGCGGACCTGCGGGCGGCGCTCGGGGCGCGCGGGGACGCGGGGCTCGATCACGCGCGCGGGCGTGTGGTGCTCGCCGCGGGCGCGGCGGGGCTCGCGCCGCCCGCGCAGTCGGTGTACCCGGACGTACGGGACGAGGAGGGTTTCGCGGCCTCCTGCCGGCACGGCAGGGACCTCGGTTTCTTCGGCCGCGCGGCGATCCACCCGCGTCAGCTCTCGGTCATCGAGCACGCCTGGCGCCCCGGTGGCGCCGAGGTCGAGGCGGCGGAGGAGGTGCTGCGTGCGGCGGCCGGGAACGGCGGCGCGCTCGCGCTTCCCGACGGCCGCCTGGTGGACGCGGCGGTCGTCGCGGTGGCGCGCCGCACCAAGGCGCTCGCTGAGCGGCTCGGGGTGGGGTGAGGTGAGGGCCGGGGGCCTGGTCCCCGGCCCCCGGTGCGGTACGGAACGGGGCGGGACGGAGGTGATCCGTCCCGCCCCGCGGAGTGTCGTGGCCCGTGGCCCAAGGGCCGTGCCTGGGGCGGTGGCGCCCGGGGTCAGCTCTTCTTGAGCGAGGCGGTGGACCCGGAGGGCTCGGCGTTCTCGGGGACGGTGTCGTCCGCCTCGTCCCCGGCCCCGGCCGTCTTCGCCCCGCTGCCCTGGGCGCCCTCGACGTCCTCAGCGCCCTTCGCGGCCTCAGCGCCCTTCGCGTCTTCGGTGCCCTTCGCGTCCTCGGTGTCCTTCGCGGCCTCGGGCTTTTCGGCGTCCCGCGGCTCCGAGGTCGCCGTGTTCCCGCCGTCCCCTTCGTCCCCGTCGCCGCCCTTGTCGACGATGACCTCGCGGCCCGGGCGGAGCCGGGCGGAGAGCACGAAGTAGGTGACGGCGGCGATGAAGACGATGATCGCCGTCCACACGTTGAGGCGGACCCCGAGGATGTGGTGCGCGCTGTCGACCCGCATGTACTCGATCCAGCCGCGGCCCGCGCAGTACGCGGCGACGTAGAGCGCGAAGGCGCGCCCGTGGCCGAGGCGGAAGCGGCGGTCGGCCCAGAGCACGAGGAGGCCGACCCCGATGCACCACAGGAACTCGTAGAGAAACGTCGGGTGGTACGTGCCGGGGATGCGGCCGCCGCTGTCGCTGGTGATCTTCACGGCCCAGGGCAGGTCGGTCGGCTTGCCGTACAGCTCCTGGTTGAACCAGTTGCCCCAGCGGCCGATCGCCTGGGCGAAGGCGATGCCGGGGGCGACCGTGTCCGCCCAGGCCGGGAGCGGGATACCGCGTCGGCGGCAGCCGATCCAGGCGCCGAGGGCACCGAAGGCGATGGCGCCCCAGATGCCGAGGCCGCCCTCCCAGATCTTGAAGGCGTTGACCCAGTCCTTGCCCTCGGTGAAGTACAGCTCGTAGTCGGTGATGACGTGGTACAGCCGTCCGCCGACGAGCCCGAAGGGCACGGCCCAGACGGAGATGTCCGCCACCGTGCCCGCCCGGCCGCCGCGCGCGATCCAGCGCCGGTTGCCGATGAGCACGGCGACGAAGACGCCGATGATGATGCAGAACGCGTATCCGCGCAGCGGGATGGAGCCGAGGTACAGCACTCCGCGCGACGGGCTGGGGATGTAGGCAAGGTCCATGACGCGGTCCACGCTATCGCGGGGCGGGAGCGGGGCGGGCCCGAGTGTTGGCAACGTCTCCGTAACGTCGCCCTTCGGTGGGGCGGGCCCGTGCGGCCTGCGGCCGTGTCGCCGAACTCCCTCCTTCGGCCGGGAGGCGTTCCGGGGGGCCGGATGCGGCGTTCCCGAGCGCGTGGCTCAGTTCTTCGCCTTCTCCTCCACCAGCTCCTTCAGGCGTTCCGGGGTGAAGGCAGGCTTCGGGTCCTTGAAGACGTCTTTGCCGTCGAGGATGACCGCGGGGGTGCCGCGGAAATCGCCCTGCTGGAATTTCTCGTGGGACTTGGCGACCCAGGCACGGTGGGTCCTCTCGGTGACGCAGGTGCGGAAGGCGGGCGTGTCGAGACCCTTGACCTTCTTGGCGAGGGCGATGAGCTTGTCCGGCTCGGCGTAGGGGTCGCTCGTCTCGGCGGGCTGGTTGGCGTAGAGGACGTCGTGGTACGCGGGGAACTTGCCCTCGTCCTGCGCGCACAGCGCCGCGTTGGCCGCGGTCGCCGAGCCGCTGCCGCCCATGTTGCCGTCGATGAGGGTGGCGAGGTGGTACTCGACGCGGAGCTTCCCCGAGCCGGTCAGCTCGTGGATCGTGGACCGGAAGCCGTTCTCGAACTGGGCGCAGGCCGGGCAGCGGAAGTCCTCCCAGACGGTGAGGACGGAGGGGGCCGACTTCTCGCCGAGCGGGATGGCGAGGCCGTCCTCGCCCGTCGCGCCCTTGGGCGCGACGACGGGCCCCGCCGCGTCCGTACTGCCCTTCTTGCCCATCGTGACGGCGGCCCCGACACCCCCCACGACGACGAGGACCCCGAGGACGACGGCGCCCATCACGAGGCTCTTGCGCCGCTTCTCGCGGGCCTCCTCGCGTCGGCGGTCGGCCGCGATGCGGTCCCGCGCGGACAGCTTTCCCTGACGATTCTTCTCGCTCACACCCCCGCCAACGAACCGGCCCGGCAGTCGTGCCTGCCGGGCCGGTTCTTCACGCGGACGAGTGAAGCGCGGGGTGCGGAGTTGCCGGGGCGCGGTACGACGATCCGCTCATCCCCGGCCAGGCGCGTCCCCGGCCGGACTCAGCCCCGGCTGGGATGATCCCCGGCCGGCCCCCGGCCCCCGCAGCCCCTCAGCCCCGCTGCCGGACGCCCTTCGCCAGTTCGCCCGCCAGTTCCCGTACCGCCGTGAGTCCCGCCTCCTCGTCGGGTGCCTCCAGGAGGCGCTTGACGAAGGCGGAGCCGACGATGACGCCGTCGGCGAAGGCGGCGACCTCGGCGGCGTGGGCCGGGGTCGAGACGCCGATGCCGACGCAGATGGGCAGGTCGGTGGTGGCGCGGGTGCGGGTCACGAGGTCCTTGGCCTGCTCGCCGACCGAGTCGCGTGTGCCCGTGACGCCCATGAGCGAGGCCGCGTAGACGAAGCCGCTGCCCGCGGCCGTGATCTCGCCGAGCCGCTTGTCGGTGCTGCTGGGCGCGACGACGAAGACCGTCGCGAGGCCCTGCTTCTCGGCGTGCGCGCGCCACTCGGCGGACTCCTGCACGGGCAGGTCGGGCAGGATGCAGCCCGCTCCCCCCGCCTCGGCGAGTTCGCGCGTGAAGCGCTCGATGCCGTAGCGGTCGATCGGGTTCCAGTACGTCATGACGAGGACCGGCTTGCCGGTCGCCTCGAAGGCCTGGCGGACCGTGTCCATGACGTGCCTGATCTTGAGGCCGCCGCGCAGCGCGATGTCGTCGGCGGTCTGGATGACGGGGCCGTCCATGACCGGGTCGGAGTGCGGAAGGCCGACCTCGACGACGTCGGCGCCGCCTTCGAGCGCCGCCCGTACGGCCTTCGCTCCGCCCTCGATGGACGGGAAACCTGCCGGGAGGTACGCGACGAGCGCGGCGCGGTTCTCGGCGCGGGCGCCCGCGAGGGTGGCGCTCAGCAGCGCGGACTGTCCGGAGTGGTGCGTGGTCACTGGGGCTCCCCATCGGCGTCGGCGCGGACGATGCCGTCCACGACGACGGACGCGTCGTCGTAGAGGCCGAAGTACTTGGCGGCGGTGTCCATGTCCTTGTCACCGCGCCCGGACAGGTTGACGAGCACGAGCCCGTCGGGGCCGAGTTCACGGCCGATGTCGAGGGCCCCGGCGAGCGCGTGCGCCGACTCGATGGCCGGGATGATGCCCTCGGTGCGCGACAGGAGCCGCAGCGCCTCCATCGCCTCGCCGTCGGTGACGGGCCGGTACTCGGCGCGCCCGGACTCGCGCAGGTGCGCGTGCTCGGGGCCGATGCCGGGGTAGTCGAGCCCGGCGGAGATCGAGTAGGGCTCGGTGATCTGGCCCTCCTCGTCCTGGAGGACGTAACTGCGCGAGCCGTGCAGTATCCCCGGCTCGCCCGCCGTGAGGGTCGCCGCGTGCTCGCCCGAGGCGACGCCGTGCCCCGCGGCCTCGCAGCCGACGAGGCGGACTCCCTCGTCGGGCAGGAAGGCGTGGAAGAGGCCCATCGCGTTGGAACCGCCGCCGACGCAGGCGACCGCGGCGTCGGGGAGCCTGCCGGTGCGCTCCTGGAGCTGGCGGCGGGCCTCGACGCCGATGACGCGGTGGAAGTCGCGGACCATCGCGGGGAAGGGGTGCGGGCCCGCGACGGTGCCGAAGAGGTAGTGCGTGTGCTCGACGTTGGCGACCCAGTCGCGGAACGCCTCGTTGATGGCGTCCTTGAGGGTGCGGCTGCCGGACTTCACCGCGACGACCTCGGCGCCGAGCATCCGCATGCGGGCCACGTTGAGTGCCTGCCGCTCGGTGTCGATCTCGCCCATGTAGATCGTGCAGTCGAGCCCGAAGAGGGCGCAGGCGGTCGCCGTCGCGACTCCGTGCTGGCCCGCGCCGGTCTCGGCGATGACGCGGGTCTTGCCCATGCGGCGCGTGAGGAGCGCCTGCCCGAGCACGTTGTTGATCTTGTGCGAACCGGTGTGGTTGAGGTCCTCGCGCTTGAGGAACACGCGGGCGCCGCCCGCGTGTTCGGCGAAGCGCGGTACCTCGGTGAGCGCGCTGGGGCGCCCGGTGTAGTGGACGAGGAGGTCGTTCAGCTCGGCCGCGAAGGCCGGGTCGCTCTTGGCCTTGTCGTAGGCGACGGCGACCTCGTCGACGGCGGCGACGAGCGCCTCGGGGATGAAGGCGCCGCCGAAGCGGCCGAAGTAGCCCTCGGGGTTCGGGCTCAGGCCCTCGGGATCGGGCACGAAGAAGTCGTGCCCCTGGGATGCCTCGTGTGTCATGGATGGACGCTCCGGTACCGGGGCGCGCGGGGGCGGCCCGGGAGAGGTGGTCAGGGACGGCACGGTGGCCACGAGGGTACGGCGTGTGCGCGCCCGGGCACGTACGGTACGGGCGGCACGCCGCGTCGGGCCCTCAGCGGCCAAAGCGGCGCCATCGCATGCCGTTGACCTGTCCCGGCTCGTCCCCGATCACGTACCGCACCCGGCGGCCGTGGACGCGGCGGGCCGGGGCGCGGCAGCCGCGCGGGCGGCAGCCCCTGGCGAGCCGCGCGTACGGGTCACGGGCCTGCGCGCACACCGCCCGCTCCCGCAGGAGCCCGGTCCGCGCGAGCCCCGCGGGGCCGCTCTCCGCCGCGCACGCCGCGACCCCGGACGGGCACGGGGCCTGCCGGGTCGCGGGGGCGGGGGAAGCGGTGGTCATGGCGGAGGGGTCAGTCCCGTCCGTGGCGCAGCGCGGGGTGGGCGCCTGCGGCGACGAGGTCGGCGACGGCGGTCCTGGGGTCGCGCCCGGTGACGAGGGACTCGCCGACGAGGACGGCGTCGGCGCCCGCGTTGGCGTAGGCGATGAGGTCGTGCGGGCCGCGTACACCCGACTCGGCGACCTTGAGGACGCCCGCGGGGACCTCGGGGGCCACGCGCTCGAAGGTGTTGCGGTCCACCTTCAGGTTCTTGAGGTTGCGCGCGTTGATGCCGATGAGGCGGGCGCCCGCGTCGACCGCGCGCTCGACCTCGGCCTCGTCGTGCGCCTCGACGAGCGGCGTGAGGCCGATCGAGACGGCGCGCTCGATGAGCGATTCGAGCGCGGGCTGCTCCAGGGCGGCGACGATGAGGAGCGCGAGGTCGGCCCCGTAGGCGCGGGCCTCCCAGAGCTGGTACGAGGTGACGATGAAGTCCTTGCGCAGGACGGGGATGTCGACCTTGGCGCGGACGGCTTCGAGGTCGGCGAGCGAGCCGCCGAAGCGGCGCTGCTCGGTGAGCACGGAGATGACGGCGGCGCCGCCCGCCTCGTAGTCGGCGGCGAGCGCGGCGGGGTCGGCGATCGCGGCGAGCGCGCCCTTGGAGGGGCTGGAGCGCTTGACCTCGCAGATGACCTGCACGCCTTCGCCGCCGAGGGCCGCGAGCCCGTCGCGGGCCTCCGGGGCGCGGGCGGCACGCTCCTTCAGCTCGTCGAGGCTGACGCGCGCCTGCCGTTCCGCGAGGTCGGCACGCACGCCGTCGATGATCTCGTCGAGCACACTCACTCCGGCGGACTCCTCTCAAGCCTCCCGCACGGGGAGGGGGAACGTGGTTCGGGCCCGGCCCGGCCCGGCGGTACGGGGGGCGGTGGACCTCCTGCGATGGTAGCGGCCGCAGGGCGTAAGCCGCGCATCCGGTTGACGGTGGCGAGGCTGACCAGCGGATTCGCCGTACCGGGTGGCTCAGGGGTGCAGGAAGCCGCCGAGCGGCAGATTCCGTACGAGCGTGAAGACGAGCACGACGGCGCCGAGCGCCCAGCGCAGCCCGGCCGGGGGCTGGAGCACCGCGAGGTCCTTGCCCCGTGCGGCGCGGACGGCCCATACGAGCCACAGCACGGCGGCGATCCCGTACCCGGCGACGGCGAGCGCGTTGTCCTGGAGGGCCGCGGCGAGGTCCCCGTGCGCGACGGCGTGCGCGCTGCGCAGCCCGCCGCAGCCGGGGCAGTAGATCCCGGTGAGACGGAGCAGGGGGCAGGGGGGATAGTGCCCGGGCTGGTTCGGGTCCACGGCCCCGACATACGCGAACGCCCCCACCACGCCGAGGAGGGCGGTGGCGGGGGCGACGAGACGACGGGCGGGGCGCGCGAGTACGGGCGGGGTGGTCACGCGGTCATTGTGCGGCTTGTGCCCGCGCGGCGCACGCACCCGCCGTGGCCCTCGTGCGGCGGCTCAGTGGGCGCCGTGGCCCAGCTCGCTCTTGCCGGTGGGCCGGTTGCCCAGGCCCGCCGCGCTCATGGCGCCGCCGACGATCGCGGCGAGCAGCAGAATCCCGATCCCGACCCAGAAGCCGACAGGAACGGACATCACGATGAAGACGCTGCAAACGATGAACCCGACGAAGGCGATCAGGACGCCGGTCCACGCCGCCGGGGTGTGCCCGTGGCTCCTCTTCGACATGACTTGCTCCTCGGTACGGTGGATCTACGCGTTCATTGTCGCGCACGGGGTGCGACGGCGCGCACCGGGGTGGGCCCCCTGAGCAGCGCGGCTCAGTGTTCGCCGGTCGGGTCCTCGCCCCGGTCGATGGCCTTCCACAGGTCCTCGGGACGGTCCGGGTCGACCGCGCGGCGGGGGGTACGGGGCCGGGGCGCGGTGCCCCCGCGCTCGTAGCGCCCGGACATCGCCGGCCAGCGGCGGCCGTGCAGCAGCGCGAGGACGCCCGCGACGAGGAGGAGGGCGCCGGCGCCCGTGGAGACCCAGGGCCAGGCGGTGGCGCCGAAGGCGTGGACGGTCGCCGCCGCGTGCCCGGACGCCTCGGCGGCCTTGTCGTCGAGCGCGCCGTGGTCGCGCGCGCCGACGACGCCCGCGACGACGGTGCCGAGGCCGCTGAGCGCGAGGAGCGCGGCGACGAAGACGCGGCCGGCGCGGCGGACGGCGAAGACGGCGAAGAGCGAGGCGAGGCCGACGATGGCGAGGGCCGCGGGCGCGCCGGTGACGTCGCCGCCCTTGACCGAGAGCGGCAGGGTGCCGCCCACGACGGTCGCTGTGCCGTGTGCCCAGGTCTGGCGCGAGCACAGGAGGGCGAGCGCCGCGCCCGCGGCGCCGAGCACGAGCGCGGCGGCGAGGCTGCGGCGCGCTCCGCGCGGGGCGCGCGGGGCGGCGGGGGCCGCCGCTTGCGCGGGCGCGGGGGGGGCGTCGGTACGGGGGTGCGGGACAGCAGTCACCCGTCCACTATCCCTCACCGCCCCGCGCGGCCCGCAGGCGGTCGGCGCTGTGGACGGCGCGGAGCACGGCCGCGGCCTTGTTGCGGCACTCCTGGTCCTCGGCGGCCGGGTCGGAGTCGGCGACGACCCCGGCTCCCGCCTGCACGTACGCGGTGCCCTCGCGGAGCACGGCGGTGCGGATCGCGATCGCGGTGTCGGAGTCGCCCGCGAAGTCGAGGTAGCCGACGGCGCCGCCGTACACGCCGCGCCGCGAGGGCTCCAGCTCGTCGATGATCTCCAGGGCGCGCGGCTTGGGCGCGCCCGAGAGGGTGCCCGCGGGGAAGCAGGAGGTGAGGACGTCGAAGGCGGTACGGCCCTCGGCGACCTGCCCGGTGACGGTCGAGACGATGTGCATGACGTGCGAGTACCGCTCGATGGACATGAAGTCGACGACTTCGACGCTGCCGGGCGCGCAGACGCGGCCGAGGTCGTTGCGGCCGAGGTCGACGAGCATGAGGTGCTCGGCGCGTTCCTTGGGGTCCTTGAGCAGTTCCTCACCCAGTTCGCGGTCCTCCTGCGGGCTCGCGCCGCGCGGCCTCGTCCCGGCGATGGGGTGGACCATCGCGCGGCCGTCCTCGACCTTGACGAGCGCTTCGGGGCTGGAGCCGACGATGTCGAAGCCTTCGAGGCGCAGGAGGTACATGTACGGCGAGGGGTTGGTGGCGCGCAGGACGCGGTAGACGTCGAGGGCGCTCGCCGCGCACGGGGTCTCGAAGCGCTGCGAGGGCACGACCTGGAAGGCCTCCCCCGCGCGGATGCGCTCCTTGACGGTGTCGACGGCGGCGCGGAACTCGGGGCCGCCCCAGCGCGCGGTGTACGCGGGCAGCGCGGACTCGGGGAGCTGGGCGGGCTCGGAGGCGAGGGGGCGGCGCAGGTCGGCCTCCATCGCGTCCAGGCGGGCCACGGCGTCCGCGTACGCCTCGTCGACGCCGGTCGCGAGGTCGTTGTGGTTGATGGCGTTGGCGATGAGCCTGACCGTGCCGTTCCAGTGGTCGAGGACGGCGAGGTCGGAGGTGAGGAGCATCGTCAGCTCGGGCAGGCCCAGTTCGTCGGGCGTGTCCTCGGGGAGCTTCTCCAGGCGGCGTACGACGTCGTAGCCGAGGTAGCCGACCATGCCCCCGGTGAAGGGCGGCAGTCCGGGGGCGAGGTCGCGCGGGGTGTGCAGGGCCTCGACGGTGGCGCGGAGCGCGGCGAGCGGGTCGCCCTCGGTGGGGACGCCGACGGGCGGGGTGCCCGTCCAGTGCGCCTGGCCGTCCTTCTCGCTGAGCACGGCGGCGCTGCGGACGCCGATGAAGGAGTACCGGGACCAGGACTGGCCCGCGCTCTCGGCCGATTCGAGCAGGAAGGTGCCGGGGCGCTCGGCTGCGAGCTTGCGGTAGAGGCCGACCGGCGTGTCGCCGTCGGCGAGGAGGGTGCGGCTGACGGGGATGACACGCCGGTCGGCGGCGAGAGCGCGGAAGGCTGCGAGGTCCATGTGGCAGGACCCTACTGGCCCGCGGGCGCCGCTTCGTTCAGTCCTCGGTGCCTTCGGCGAGCAGCACGTCGGCGTCGAAGCACGTGCGGTCGCCCGTGTGGCAGGCCGCGCCGACCTGGTCGACCTTGACGAGGAGCGTGTCGCCGTCGCAGTCGAGTGCCACGGACTTGACGTGCTGGACGTGCCCCGATGTGTCGCCCTTGACCCAGTACTCCCGCCGCGAGCGCGACCAGTAGGTGCAGCGCCCGGTGGTGAGGGTGCGGTGCAGCGCCTCGTCGTCCATCCACCCGAGCATGAGGACCTCGCCGGTGTCGTACTGCTGGGCGACGGCGGGCACGAGCCCGTCCGCCGTCCGCTTGAGGCGCCTCGCGAGGTCCGGGTCGAGGGGGCTGTCGGCCGTACTGTTCATACGGCCATTGTCGCGCAGTGCGCGGGGTGTGGGCGCGGGGCGTCCGCCGGGGTGCCCGCAGGGCTAGGCTGGCTTCCATGTCCAGTCATGCGAAGCGTGAACGGCTGCTACTGGCCGATCTGTTGGAGGCGTCGGGTCCCACCGCGCCGACCCTGTGCGAGGGGTGGCTGACGCGGGACCTGGCCGCCCATGTGGTGGTGCGCGAACGGCGCCCGGACGCGGCGGGGGGCATGTTCGTCAAGGCGCTCGCCCCGCGCCTGGAGCGGGTGCAGGCGGAATTCGCCGCGAAGCCGTACGAGGAGCTGCTCCAGCTCATCCGTACGGGCCCGCAGAAGTACTCGCCGTTCAAGCTCAAGCAGGTCGACGAGCTGGCGAACGCCGTCGAGTTCTTCGTCCACGCCGAGGACGTCCGCAGGGCGCAGCCCGACTGGACGCCGCGTGCGCTCGACCCGGTCTTCGCCGGAACGCTGTGGACGCGCCTGGAGAAGATGGCGCGCCCGCTGGCCCGCAGGTCCCCCGTCGGTCTCGTGCTGCGCCTGCCGGACGGGCGCACGGCGGTCGCCAACCGTGCGACCCCGGTGGTCACGGTGACCGGTGAGCCGGGCGAGCTGACCCTCTTCGGCTTCGGCCGCCAGGCGCACGCGGATGTGCAGCTGGAGGGCGAGAAGGCGGCGGTGACCGCGCTGATGGAGACGGACGAACTGGGTTTCTGAGGCGCGGTCGGCGCGGCGGTACGGGTCAGCGGCCGGGGAGTTCGAGTGTCGTGGCGCGGTCCACCGCGCGGTACCGCCGCCACAGGAGACACAGCGGGGTCATCACGACGGCCCACAGCAGGGGCACCCACCACCAGGCGAGGCCGGTGCCGCCCAGGCCCACGCCCAGGAGGGCGGCGACGGCGACGGTCGTGACCGTGCCGGCGACGAGGGCGGGGGTGTCCGCGGGCTGCCCGGCGGACCGCGCGCGCCCGCGCCGCAGCCGGCGGACGCCCAGGACGAGACTGTACAGGCCGCCCGTGAGCCCGCCGAGTGCCACGCCGGTCGCGAGCGTGCTCGCGGAGCGCGGGGTGTCGCGGCTCTCCTGGTACTTCCCCGCCCAGGTGACGCCGACGAGTGCGTCGTGCCACAGGAAGCCGGACACGTGGTCGTCCTCGGCGACTTCCTTGCCGAACCTGCTGTCGTCCCTGAAGTCCACCGCGCCGCTCCAGGATCGGCCGACGAAGTCGACGCGGCGCGAGGTCTCGCTCCTGTTGACCCAGACGTCCTTCACGGAGGCCACGGTGAGGCGTACGGGGTGCAGGCAGTCGGCCCCCGTGTCGTCCTCGGCGACGGAGGCCGCGCACGGCCGGGCTCCGTCGAGGGCGGACGCGTCGGCGATCCGGGCGGGCAGGACCGCCGTCATGCCCCCGCCCACCACGAGCAGGAGCACGCCGGCGAGGAGCGGCCAAGCGACCCTCCAGCGCCCGCCGACGTGCTTCCGCGTTTCCGTCGTCGCCATCCCGGCCCCCTCCCCCACGTGGCGCGCGAGAGGTTCCGCGCCGCACCGAAACATAGCTCCCGGGCGGCGCGGAGCGCTATGCGTGGGCACGGCAGCGAAACGGGCCCCCGGCTGCCGGGAGGCGCACCCGCGCCCGGCGGCCCAGCGCGCGCGGCCGCTCAGCGCACCGGCAGTCCCGCGTCCCGCATCGCGTCCTTGACCTCGTCGACGCGCAGTTCACCGAAGTGGAAGACCGAGGCGGCCAGGACCGCGTCGGCGCCCGCTTCGACGGCGGGGACGAAGTCGGCGAGCTTGCCCGCGCCGCCGCTCGCGATGACGGGGATGTCGACGCGGCGGCGGACGTCGCGGATCATCTCCAGGTCGTAGCCGTCCTTGGTGCCGTCCGCGTTCATGGAGTTGAGCAGGATCTCGCCCGCGCCCAGCTCGGCGGCCCGCTCGGCCCATGCGAGGGCGTCGAGCCCGGTGCCGGTGCGGCCGCCGTGGGTCGTCACCTCGTACCCGGGGTTCCCGTCGGTGCGGCGGCGGGCGTCGACGGAGAGGACGAGGACCTGGCGGCCGAAGCGCTCGGCGATCTCGCGGATCAGCTCGGGGCGGCTGATCGCCGCCGTGTTGACGCCGACCTTGTCGGCGCCCGCGCGCAGCAGCCGGTTCACGTCATCGGCCGTGCGGACGCCGCCGCCGACGGTGAGCGGGATGAAGACCTGCTCGGCGGTGCGGCGCACGACGTCGTACGTCGTCTCGCGGGAGCCGGACGAGGCGGTGATGTCGAGGAAGGTCAGCTCGTCGGCGCCCTGGGCGTCGTAGAGCTTGGCGAGTTCGACGGGGTCGCCCGCGTCGCGCAGGTTCTCGAAGTTGACGCCCTTGACGACGCGGCCCGCGTCGACGTCGAGGCAGGGGATGACCCGTACGGCGAGGCTCATGCGGTCACCTCGGGGGTGTCGGGCAGGGTCTCGGGAACGCCTCCGGCGCGGTAGGCCTCGACCTCGATCTCGACGGACATCTCCGGGTCGATGAGCCCGGCGACAAGGACGAGGGTCGCCGCGGGGCGGACGGCGCCGAAGACGTCGGCGTGCGCGCGGCCCACCTCGGCGGTGTCACCGCCGTGCACGACGTACATGCGGGTGCGCACGACGTCGGCGGCGGTGAGGCCGAACCGGGCGAGCGCGTCGAGCGCGGTCGCGAGGGCGGCGCGGGCCTGCTCGTAGGGGCCTCCGGCGACGAGGCGGCCGGCCTGTATCCCCGTACAGCCGGAGACCAGGACGAGGCCGTTGGGGAGGGCGACGGCGCGCGAGTAGCCGATCGCCTCCTCGTACGGGCCGCCCGAGGAGATCCTGCGTACCGCGTCGCTCACGCCTGCCTCACCACGTCGAGCGCCTCCTCCAGCGTGAACGCCTTCGCGTAGAGCGCCTTGCCGACGATCGCGCCCTCGACGCCCTCGGGGACGAGCGTGCTGAGCGCGCGCAGGTCGTCGAGGGTCGCGACGCCGCCCGAGGCGACGACGGGGCGGTCGGTGGCCGCGCACACGCCGCGCAGGAGGTCGAGATTGGGGCCCTTGAGGGTGCCGTCCTTGGCGATGTCGGTGACGACGTACCGGGCGCAGCCCTCGCTGTCGAGGCGGGCGAGGGTCTCGTAGAGGTCGCCCCCGTCGCGGGTCCAGCCGCGCCCGCGCAGTGTCGTGCCCCGTACGTCGAGACCGACCGCGACGCGGTCGCCGTGCTCGGCGATGACCTTGGCGACCCACTCGGGGGTCTCCAGGGCGGCGGTGCCGAGGTTGACGCGCGTGCAGCCGGTGGCGAGCGCGGCGGCGAGCGTGTCGTCGTCGCGGATGCCGCCGGAGAGTTCGACCTTGATGTCCATCGCCGCGGTCACCTCGGCGACGAGCGCGCGGTTGTCGCCCGTGCCGAAGGCGGCGTCGAGGTCGACGAGATGCAGCCACTCGGCGCCCGCGGACTGCCAGGCGAGTGCGGCCTCCAGCGGGGAGCCGTAGGAGGTCTCCGTACCGGACTCGCCGTGCACGAGGCGGACGGCCTGTCCTTCGCGGACGTCGACGGCGGGGAGGAGTGCGAGCTGCTGGGACATGGTCAGAGGGTCTCGATCCAATTGGTGAGGAGCTGGGCTCCGGCGTCGCCGGACTTCTCGGGGTGGAACTGGGTGGCCCACAGGGGGCCGTTCTCGACGGCGGAGACGAAACGCTCGCCGTGCGTGGTCCAGGTCACGAGCGGGGGGCGCAGGCGGGCGCTGGTCACTTCGAGTGTCCAGTCGTGGACCGCGTAGGAGTGCACGAAGTAGTAGCGCTCCTCGGGGCCGAGCCCGGCGAACATCGCGCTCCGCGCGGGCGCTTCGACGGTGTTCCAGCCCATGTGCGGGACGACGTCGGCCTTGAGCGGCCCGACGGTGCCGGGCCATTCCTCCAGTCCCTCGGTCTCGACGCCGTGCTCGATGCCGCGCCCGAAGAGGACCTGCATGCCGACGCAGATGCCGAGGACGGGGCGGCCCCCGGTGAGGCGGCGGTCGATGATCCAGTCGCCGCGCGCCGCCTTGAGCCCGGCCATGCAGGCGGCGAAGGCGCCGACGCCGGGGACGAGGAGGCCGTCGGCGTTCATCGCGGCGTCGTAGTCGCTGCTGATCTCGACCTCGGCGCCTGCGCGGGCGACGGCGCGCTCGGCGGAGCGGACGTTGCCGAAGCCGTAGTCGAGTACGACGACCTTCTTCTTCGGGGCCGCGGGGTTCGTGGACGCGGGGTTCGTGGACGCGGGGTTCGTGCTCATCGTGGCGCTCACACCGTGAGGTTGAGGACGCCCGCGATCAGGAAGACCCCGGCGCCGACGGACAGCATCGCGAGCAGGCTCTTCGGCATGCCCTGCTTGACGAAGGACCAGACGCCCCCGGCGAGGAACAGGCCGATGATGATCAGAAGCGTGGAGGTGCCGTTCACAGGGCGCCCTTCGTGGAGGGGAGGATGCCCGCGGCGCGCGGGTCGGGTTCGCTGGCGTAGCGCAGGGCGCGGGCGAGTGCCTTGAACTGGCACTCGACGATGTGGTGCGCGTTGCGCCCGTAGGGCACGTGGACGTGCAGGGCGACCTGGGCCTGTGCGACGAACGACTCCAGGATGTGCCGGGTCATCGTCGTGTCGTAGGCGCCGATCATCGGGGCCATGTTCTCGGGCTCGGTGTGCACGAGGTAGGGGCGGCCGGAGAGGTCGACGGTGACCTGCGCGAGGGATTCGTCGAGGGGCACCGTGCAGTTGCCGAAGCGGTAGATGCCGACCTTGTCGCCGAGCGCCTGCTTGAAGGCGGCGCCGAGGGCGAGCGCGGTGTCCTCGATGGTGTGGTGCGTGTCGATGTGCAGGTCGCCCTCGGTCTTCACGACGAGGTCGAACAGGCCGTGCCTGCCGAGCTGGTCGAGCATGTGGTCGTAGAAGCCGACTCCGGTCGCGATGTCGGTCCTCCCGGTTCCGTCGAGGTCGATCTCGACCAGCACGGAGGTCTCCTTGGTGGTGCGCTCCACCCGGCCCGTGCGGCTCATGCGCTGTGCTCCTTCTTCAGTCCGCGTACCGCGTCGATGAACGCGTCGTTCTCGGCGGGGGTCCCCGTGGAGACCCGCAGCCGCCCCGGTACGCCGTTGTCCCTGACCAGGACGCCCCGGTCGAGGATGTACTGCCAGGCGGCGTGCGCCCCGCCGGGCCCGTCGAAGACCCCGAACTGCACGAAGTTCGCGTCGGAGGGGGTCACGTCGAAGCCGAGCGCGGTCAGTTCGGTGACGAGCCTGTCGCGCTCCGCCTTGAGCTGCTCGACGTACCCGAGCAGCGTATCGGTGTGCTCCAGGGCCGCGAGCGCGGTGGCCTGGGTGACGGCGGAGAGGTGGTACGGGAGGCGTACGAGCTGGACCGCGTCGACGACGGCGGGGTCGGCCGCGAGGTAGCCGAGGCGCAGCCCCGCTGCGCCGAAGGCCTTCGACATCGTGCGCGAGATCACGAGGAGCGGGCGGCCCTCGATGAGCGGGAGGAGCGAGTCGGCGTGGCTGAACTCGACGTACGCCTCGTCGACGACGACGACCGTGGGCTTGACGGCCTGTGCGGCCTCGTAGAGCGCGAGGACCGTCTCGCGGTCCACGGCGGTGCCCGTCGGGTTGTTGGGCGAGGTGACGAAGACGACGTCGGGGCGGTGGGTGGCGAGCGCGGCGACGGCGGCCTCGGTGTCGATCGTGAAATCGGCGCCGCGGGGCCCGGAGACCCACTCGGTGCTGGTGCCGCGCGCGATGAGGCCGTGCATCGAGTACGAGGGCTCGAAGCCGAGCGCGAGCCTGCCGGGGCCGCCGAAGACCTGGAGGAGCTGCTGGATGACCTCGTTGGAGCCGTTCGCCGCCCACACCTGCGCGGGGGTGATCTCGTAGCCGTCGCGGGAGAGGTACGCGGCGAGCGCGGTGCGCAGCTCGACGGCGTCGCGGTCCGGGTAGCGGTTGAGGTCGCGGGCGGCCTCGCGGACGCGCTCGGCGATGCGCTCGACGAGCTGTGCGGGGAGCGGGTACGGGTTCTCGTTGGTGTTGAGGCGGACGGGTACGTCGAGCTGGGGGGCGCCGTAGGGGCTCTTGCCGCGCAGTTCGGGGCGGAGCGGGAGGGCGTCGAGCGGGGTGCCGCCGCGGTTCTCGGGGCTCATGCGCGGGGCACCTGCCCCTCGAAGCGCGCGGTCACCGCCGCGCCGTGCGCGGGCAGGTCCTCGGCCTCGGCGAGGGTCACGACGTGGTGGGCGACCTCGGCGAGCGCCTCGCGGCCGTAGTCGACGATGTGGATGCCGCGCAGGAAGGACTGGACGCTCAGGCCCGAGGAGTGGCAGGCGCAACCGCCCGTGGGCAGGACGTGGTTCGACCCGGCGCAGTAGTCGCCGAGCGAGACGGGTGCCCAGGGGCCGACGAAGATCGCGCCCGCGTTGCGGACCCTGGCGGCGACGGCGGAGGCGTCGGCGGTCTGGATCTCCAGGTGTTCGGCGGCGTAGGCGTCGACGACGGTGAGGCCGTCGGCGATGTCGTTGACGAGGACGATCGCGGACTGGCGCCCCGCGAGGGCAGGTTCGACGCGCTCGGTGCGGTGCTTGGTCGCGGCGACCTGGCGGGACAGCTCGAGTGCGGTGGCCTCGGCGAGCACGGGCGAGTCGGTGACGAGGACGGAGGCCGCCATCGGGTCGTGCTCCGCCTGGCTGATGAGGTCGGCGGCGACGTGCACGGGGTCCGCGCTCGCGTCGGCGAGGATCGCGATCTCGGTGGGGCCCGCCTCGGCGTCGATGCCGACACGGCCCTTGAGCAGGCGCTTGGCCGCGGCGACGTAGATGTTGCCGGGGCCTGTGACGAGGTCGACAGGGCGGCAGCCCTCGGGGTCGCCGGGGCCGTACGTGCCGTAGGCGAACATCGCGATCGCCTGGGCGCCGCCCGCCGCGTACACCTCGTCGACGCCTAGGAGGGCGCAGGCGGCGAGGATCGTCGGGTGCGGCAGTCCGCCGAACTCGGGCTGCGCGGGCGAGGCGACGGCGATGCCTTCGACGCCCGCCTCCTGCGCGGGCACGACGTTCATGACGACGGAGGAGGGGTAGACCGAGCGGCCGCCCGGCACGTAGAGCCCGACGCGCCCGACGGGCACCCACTTCTCGGTGACGGTGCCGCCGGGGACGACCTGGGTGGTGACGTCGGTGCGGCGCTGCTCGCGGTGGACGAGGCGGGCGCGGCGGATCGACTCGACGAGCGCGGCCTCGACCTCGGGATCGAGCGCGGCACGGGCCTTCTCGATCTCGGCGGCCGGTACCCGCAGGTGGGCGGGTTTCCCGTCGCCGAAGCGCTCCCCCCACGCGATGACCGCCGCCGACCCGCGATGGCGCACGTCCTCGCACACGGGCCGCACCTTCTCCAGGGCGGCCTCGACGTCGAACTCGGCTCGGGGCAGCAGGTCCCGCAGCGCCGCGCCCTCGGGGAGGGCGGCACCGCGCAGGTCGATTCGAGAGATCACGGGTCAAGTCTCGCAGACGTCGCGCGGGGCACGCGGGCGCGTATCACTCGGTGATACGGAGCGCGCACCCGCGGGCACCCCGGCACACCACCGTGCGTCACCCCTCGCGGGGCTCCCGAACAAAAGAACCCCTCCCCACCACACGATTCCTCCCACGCTCCGCGTTCACGGCGTCACGCAGCGGGCATGTGATCCCTGACGGTGTGTGCGCACGGCTGTGTGCGCCGACGACTCCTTGAGGGGAGGCCCGCCGTGGACGAGGAACTGGGCGGCGAGCCGCCGGAGTGGCTGAGCCCGGCGGAGGCGGGGCTGTGGCAGGCGTTCCGCAACGGCAGCATGTTCGACCTGCGCACCGGGGACCCGGTCAGGGACGATCCGCACGGCACGGAGCCGTGGGGGCACGACAGGGAGGTGCGGGCGCGTGTCGTGTGCGTCCTGCTGCTGAGCTGTCCGCCCGCGTTGCGCGGCCGGGTCTCCTCGCTCAAGCTCGCCGGGGCGCGTGTGACGGGCCTGCTCGATCTCGCGGGCGGCACGGTCGCCCCGTACGTGGAGCTGGTGGGCTGCCGGTTCGAGCAGGAGGTGCTGCTGCCGGAGGCGCGGTTCACGACGCTGCGGCTCGTGGACTGCGCGCTGCCACGCCTGGAGGCGGCGCGGCTGCACACCGAGGGCGATTTCCATCTGCCGCGCTGCCAGGTCGCGCACGGCGTCCGGCTCACCGACGCGCACATCGGCACCGACCTGCTCCTCAACCAGGCGGTGCTGCGCGCGGACCGGCGCGGGAGCTGCCTGCTCGGGGACGGGCTGAGCGTGGGCCAGGACCTCCAGGCGGAGCTGCTGGAGGCGGAGGGCGAGGTGAGCCTGCGCGGCGCGCAGATCGGGGTCTCGCTGAGCCTGCGCGGGGCGCGCCTGAGCCACCCCTACGGGCGCCGCGCGCTCAACGCGCCGCAGCTGACCGTCGAGCGCACCCTCTACCTGACCCCGGCAGCCGTGGTCGACCCGCCGGTGACGGGCGGGAGCACCCCGGCCCGCGGGGCGCGGGTGCGGGGCTTCGAGTGCAGGGGCGGGGTGCGGCTCGACGACGGGAGATTCGGGGACGCGGTCGACCTGGAGCAGGCGGAGTTCGTGCTCGACAACGACCAGGAGGTGTCGCTGCGCCGCATCCAGGTGCCCGAGCTGCGGTTCCTGGCGCGGCGGATCGAGCGCGGACGGGTCGTGCTCTCGGGGGCGCGGGTCGGGACGCTCGTGGACAGGGCGGCGAGCTGGCCGCGCGCGGGGCTGCTCTCGATGGGCGGTTTCAGCTACGAGAACCTCGTGCCCGTCGGGGCCTTCCCGCTCTCGGCGCGGCTCGCGTGGGTCGCGGCGGCCGAGCCGGAGTACCGGCCCGAGGGGTACGAGCGCCTCGCCGCCGTGCTGCGCGCGGGCGGCGAGGACCCGGAGGCGCGCGAGGTGCTGCTCGCCAAGGAGCGGGCGCGGCGCGCGACGCTGCCGCCCGCCGTACGCCTGTGGGGGTACGTGCAGGACCTCACGGTGGCGTACGGGTACCGGCCGGGGCGCGCGGCGCTGTGGATGGGGGTGCTGTGGGCGGCGAGCAGTCTGTTCTTCTCCTGGGACCCGCCGTCCCCGCTGCGCGCGGACGAGCACCCGCAGTGGAATCCGGTGCTCTACGCGCTCGACCTGCTCGTCCCTGTCGTGGACCTGGGGCAGGACGGTTTCTGGCGGATGCAAGGGGCCGCGCAGTGGGCGGCGGCGGGGCTCGTGGCGCTCGGCTGGATGCTCGCGACGACGGTGGCGGCGGGCGCGACGCGCGCGCTGCGGAAGGGGTGAGGGGGAGGCGGCAGGAGGTGGGCGGGAGGGCGGTGCCGGGGGTGGGGGAACCGCCGTACGGGTCCTGACGGGCACCATGTTTTGCCAGGGCTTTACTCACTCCCGTACAACGTAAGTCCCGATGCCAAAGCGACACCCGTGCCCCTCTGGACGGGTCCCCACCTGCGGTTTTCAATGGTCCGCACCATGCGTCCCCTGCTCGCCCTGCGCCGCGCCGCCCGGATGGCCAGGCACACAGCCCCGCTCGCCGACGGGCTGCCCGCCGACGAGGAGTTGCTGCTCGACGCGCCCGAGCCCTGGCTCGCGCCCGCGCTCGTCGCCGCGGGCAGCGGGGACCACGAGGCGGCCGCGAAGCTGCTCGCGACGACGCGGGAGCGGGGGCAGTGGGAGACGCGGGACCGCGCGGTGCGGCGGCTCGCCTCCTTCGCGGCCCGCCGCCCCGAGTGGTACGCGCACTGGACGGCTTCGGCCCCGCACGACCCCGACCTGCTCCTCGTCGGCGCCCAGCTCGCCGTGCGGGCCGCCTGGGAGTCCCCCGCGCGTGCCGAACTGCTCCGCGAGGCCGCGCCGCTCGTCGCCGCGGCCGCCGAGGCGCAGCCCGACGACCCGGTGCCGTGGCGGCTCGCGCTCGACGCGGCACGCGCCACGGGCGCGGGGCACGCCGTCTTCACCGACCTGTGGGAGCGGGCGCTGCGGCGCAGCCCGCACCACGACGGCTGCCACGTCTCCGCGCTGCTCTACCTCTCGGCGTCCTGGCACGGCTCGCACGGCGAGTGCTTCGACTTCGCCGAGCGCGCCGCCGACGACGCGCTGCCCGGCTCGCTGAGTCAGGCGCTGCCGCTGCGTGCCGCGTACCTGTGGCTGCGCGGGGACGCGGCGGGCGGTGTCCCCGAGAGCCGCGCCGTCGCGGCGGCCGAGCGGGCCCAGGCGCTCTCGGCGCGCTTCGCCGAGGGCGATCCGTGGCCCGCCGAGGTGCGCAATCTGCTCGTGTACGTGCTGGTGCGCCTGCGGGCCTGGGACGCGGCGCTCCAGGAGGTGCGCCGGGTGGGGCCGCTCGTGACCTCGTTCCCGTGGGCGCGGCTCTCGGACGACCCGCTCGCGCAGTTCATGGACGTACGGGACGGGGTGCGCATCGAGGTCGCCGCGGCGACACCGCTGCGCGGCGCGCCCTCCTGACGGGGGCTCGGGCGCGGCGCCACGGGGGCGCGGGGACCGCGCGGCGGGCGTCCGGGAGGCGCGGGACGGGTGTTCTCGGCGCGCGGGACGGGTGTCCGGGGAACGCGGGGCGGGGGCGGCGCGGCGCGGAGTGCGCGAGGGCGCGGCGCGGGGGCGTCCCGGCCCATTAGGCTTGCCAGCCGTGACGACCGTCCGATTGCCTCTCTTCCCGCTGAACTCGGTGCTCTTTCCCGGGCTCGTGCTTCCCCTCAACATCTTCGAGGAGCGTTATCGCGCCCTCGTCCGCGCCCTCGAAGAGCTGCCCGAGGAGGAGCCGCGCCGCTTCGTCGTCGTGGCGATCAAGGACGGCCTGGAGGTCGCGCCGAGCCTGCCGGGGCTGCCGGGCGAGGACGCGAAGCCCGATACGCGGGCAGGCGCGGGCTTCGGTCCCGACCCCCGGCGCGCCTTCCACGAGGTCGGGTGCATCGCCGACGCGGCGAGCGTGCGGGAGCGGCCCGACGGCGGCTTCGAGGTCCTGACGACAGGGACGACGCGGGTCAGGCTCGGCGCGGTCGACGACTCGGGCCCGTACCTGACGGTGGAGGCGGAGGAGCTGCCCGAGGAGCCGGGGGACGACCCCGAGGCGCTCGCCGAGGCGGTGCTGCGGGCGTTTCGCGCGTACCAGAAGCGGCTCGCGGGGGCGCGGGAGCGGACGCTCGCTGCGGGGACCGAGCTGCCGGACGACCCTTCCGTCGTCTCGTACCTCGTGGCGGCGGCGACGATGCTCGACGTGCCGACCAGGCAGCGGCTGCTCCAGGCCCCGGACACGGCCTCGCGGCTGCGCGAGGAGGTGCGGCTGCTCCGCTCGGAGACGGCCGTCATCCGGCATCTGCCCTCGCTGCCCGCGATGGAGCTGACGCGTACGCCGACCAGCTTGAACTGAGGCCGCCCCCCTGAACCGAGAGAGACCGATGGCGAAGAAGGCGAAGAAGAACGACCAGGCGGGCGGGACCCCGGCGACGGTCGCGCTCATGCGGGCGGGCACGGCGTACACGCTGCACTCCTACGCGCACGACCCGGCGCACCCCTCGTACGGCGAGGAGGCGGCCGAGGCGCTCGGGGTGACCCCCGAGAGGGTCTTCAAGACCCTCGTGGCCGAGGTGGACGGCACCCTGACGGTCGCGGTGGTCCCTGTCGCGGGCAGCCTCGACCTGAAGGCGCTCGCGGCGGCGGTCGGTGGCAAGCGCGCGGTGATGGCGGACCCGGCGGCGGCGGAACGCACGACGGGCTACGTGCGCGGCGGCATCTCCCCGCTGGGTCAGCGCAAGCCGCTCCCCACGGTCATCGACGCCTCCGCGGGAGCCCACCCCACGATCTGTGTCTCGGCGGGCCGCAGGGGCCTGGAGGTCGAGCTGGCCCCGGCCGACCTGGCGAGCCTGACGAAGGCGGTGCTGGCCCCGATCGGGAGGGCGTGAAGCGCCCCCGGCGGGGACGTACCGGGGGCGGGTGGACCGGGGGGACGCACCAGGGCGGGCGCACCGGCGGCGGACGCACCGACGGCGGACGCAGCGGCGGCGGGCGCAGCGGGCGCGCGGCGGGCAGGTTCCCGGCGCTCCGGAGGCGGCGCGCGCCTCAGCCCGCAGGAGGGGGCGCGTACGGTGCCGCGGCGCCCGGGCCCCCCGTACCGCCACGGCCCTCGGAACCCGTGCCGCCGCTGCCGTCGTGTCCCGTACCGCCGCCGCTGCCGTCGTGCCTCGTACCGCCGCCGCTGCCGTCGTGTCCCGTGGCGTCGCCCGTCGGCCAGGGGCGCGGTGCGCCGCCCGGGGTGGCCCGGGCGGGGACCGCGTCCATGCCGTACGGCGAGGGGTCGCGGGGGCCGAAGGCGGCGGTGAGGAGGAGGTGGACGACGCAGGCGGCGAGGGGCCAGGCCAGGAGCGTGCCCTTGGCCGCGAGCTTGAGGGGGGCGTCGAAGGTGACGTTCTTGCCGACCTCCTTCGCGTGCGCCACGACGTCCTGCGTCGGTCCGAGCCACACGCCGAGGCGCCACGCGACGACCGAGCCGAGCAGCGCGCCCGCCGCCATGCCGAGGACGAGCGCGGCGCCGCCCGCGCGGCGCCACAGGAAGACGGCCGCGCCGGTGAGGATGCCGAGCCCGAGGCCGATCAGGGCGAACGTGCCGTCCGCGCCGATGGGCTGCTCGCCCTCGCTGTCCTTGAGGTACACGGCGTTGCCGTCCGCGATGAGCGGCACGCGCGGCGCGAGCCACAGCCACAGGCCACCGAAGGCGAGGCCGAGCACGACGAGCAGGAGAGCGAGCAGAAGGCCGCGCCGTACCTGCCCCTCGGGAGGCGGCTGCGCGGGGGCGTACGGGGCCGGGGGCGGTGTCTCGGGAGCGCTCACCGGCCCATCGTGCCAAACGCGCGCCGGGACGGCCGTTCGAGGGGTGCCGTGCGGGGCATGCTGTGGACGGCCTGTGAGCCGCCCGCCCGGTTCAGCGGGGGCCCGCGACCGCCGCACGCCGGTACGCCCACGTGGCCACGGCGAGCGAGACGACCCCGACGCCCGCGCAGACCCCGAGGTCGCCGAGGACCACGAGCCAGTCGGGACGGGCCGTGAAGGTCCTGGCGAAGGCCTCGACGCCGTACGTCGAGGGAAGCAGGTCGCGGCACCACTGGATCGGCTCGGGCAGGTGGTCGGCGGGCAGGACGCCGAGGAGCAGCGCCGCGGACATGCCGAGCTGGCCGAGCAGCGTGGCGAGTTCGGGGCGCGGTGCGAGCAGCCCGAAGGCCGCGCCGAGCCCGGCGAGCGCGGCCCCCGCGAGCGGGACGACGGCGAGCAGAATCCACACGTGCGCGACGGGCAGCCCGAAGAGCCCGCAGCCGATGAGCGCGGTGACGAGGGTCCCCGGCGCGGTGAAGGAGGCGTACGCCCCCGCGGCGCCGAGGACGACGGCGGCGGGCGGCACCGGGAGGGTCGCGTAGTGGTCGAGTCCCCCGGTGGCGCGGAGCTGGCCGAAGTACTGGGCGAGGAGGTTGAGCGCGACGAAGGCGACGACGAGGACGGCGGACCCGGCGACGACCGCGCGGGCCTCGTCACCGCCGTCGACGACGCCCCGCATGAGGATCATGATGCCGACGGACTGGAACGTCGCGACGAAGAGCAGCGGGATACGGGCCACGCGGGCCCGCGAGAGCTGGGCGCGGTAGACGGCGCCGAGGGCGGGCAGCAGCCGCGCGCGCGGCGCGAGCGGCGCGGGCCCTGCCGTCGGCAGGCTCTCGCGGCGGGGTCCTGGAGTGCGCACGGTGCCGGTCACCTCGGCCTCGATCGGTGCGGCGCTCATCGGCGGCCGTCCGCGTCCTCGACAGGGTCCACGAGATCCACCGGTACGGCTGTCACGGTCAGGGTGCTCCTGTTCGCTTTCGCCGGGTTGTCGCCGGCCGGGCTGCTGCTGCGTCGGCTCACGCCTTGACCAGCCCCTTCGTGCTTCCGCCGAGGGAGAGGTAGACGTCTTCGAGGCTGGGGGTCGTGAGGGTGAAGTCGTCGAGGGCGAGGAAGGCGGCGCCTCCGGTCACGGCGGAGACGGCGGCGCGGGCCTCGTCCGGGGCGAGCCGCAGCGTCCAGCGCCGCCCCGCCTCGGTCGCCGAGGCCCGCAGCGCGGCGACCTCGGGCACGTCGAGCGGCGCGCGTTCGCGCCAGACGAGGTCGAGCCTGACCTCGTGGGCGACGCGGGACTTGAGCCCGGAGGGCGTGTCGCAGGCGATGATGCGGCCCGCTTCGAGCACGGCGACCCGGTCGAGCACCGTCTCGGCCTCGATGACGTTGTGGGTGACGAGCAGGACGGTGACGCCCTGCTCCGCGCGGCGCCGGTCGACGGCGGCCCACACGGCGCGGCGCGCGACGGGGTCCATGCCCGTCGTGGGTTCGTCGAGGACGAGGACGGAGCGGTCGCCGACGAGGGCGGCCGCGAAGCAGGCGAGGCGGCGCTGGCCCCCGGAGAGCTTCTTGAGGGGGCGCGCGGCGAGTGCGGTGAGGCCGAGTTCGTCGAGGATCGCCGCGCGGGCCGTACGTACCGCCGCCGCGTCCATGCCGCGCAGGCGGCCCGTCGTCTCGACGGCGAGGGCGACGGTCAGCTCGTCGAGCGCGGTCGACTCCTGCCCGAGGTAGGCGAGCAGGCGCGCGGCGCGCTCGGGGTGGCGTACGAGGTCGTGGCCGAGCAGGTGGATGGAGCCCGAGTCGGGGCGCATGAGCCCGGTGAGCTGCCGCACGAGTGTGGACTTGCCCGCGCCGTTGGGACCGAGGAGGCCGAAGATCTCACCGCGGTGGACATCGAGATCGACACCGTCGGTGGCACGCACGGCGGGGGCGGGGGGCTGCCCGCGCCGCCCGCGCAGCGCCGGATACGACTTGACCAGCTCACGCACCACGCACACGACCTCACCGTCGCGCGCCTGTGCCGTACCCGTGTCCACGACACCCGAGGCTACTGGGTCGGACCAGGACGGCGGCGCCCGGGGCCCGCTCCGGTCCCGCCCCCGGCGTGTCGCACTCACCACAGCCTCGGGGCGCACGAGCGGCCCGTACCTCCTCGCGACCACGCGGCCCCGGCCCCGCCTGCGACGAGCTTCGGGCCCGCGCTTCCGGCCTCGGACCCGCTTGCGACCAGGCCTGTGCCTCAGACCCCGGACCCGCTTGCCACAGGCCCGCGCCTCCGACCCCGGACCCGATTGCCACAGGCCCGCGCCTCAAGCCCCGGACCCGCTTGCCACAGGCCCGCGCCTCCGACCCCGAACCCGCTTGCGACCAAGACCGCGCCCCCGGCCTCCTACCCCACCAGCGTGCGGACGGGCGGACAGCCACTGGGGGGCAGACGCCCCTGCGCACGACCTGGAGCGGACAGCCCCCACCCTCCCTGGGGGGCGACCCCACATCAATCCTCTCGCACCCCCACCCCCCCCACCCCGCCCCCCGCCGAAATCTGTGGATAACTCTCCCGAAGTCACGACGCGGCTCACCCGCAGGGATGAGGCATGTCCCCGCACGTCCGCTACGAGGGGAATTTCCCACCCGTACGGGCGCTACCTGCTCGCGCCCCGGACCCCACCCCGGGACAGCACCCCACCCCACGCACGCCGGAAGCGCTCCGCCGCTCCCGCACACGGGGCGCGAGGGTCACCGCCCCGTCGGTGCCCCCGCCTCCACACCCGTCTCGCGCCAGAAGCCCGCCCTGATCGCGTAGCGGTCGTTCTCGTCGATCTGGTCGTCCTTGTGCGCGAGGAGACCGAAGCGCGCCGCGTAGCGCAGGAGTTCGCCGTCGATGCGGTGCGGGATGCGGGGATAGAGGGGGGCCAGGCGCTCGCGGGCCGGGGGGTTCGGCGGGACACGGGCGAGCCAGCGGCGGGCGAAGACCTGGCCGACCTCGAAGGGGTCGCCGCCGACCGTCGTGATGTCCTCCTCACGGTCCGCCCACCGCTGCTCGGCGGTGGTGAGCTGCGCGAGGGTGGGGAGCGCGGCGGCCTCGGGGGGCTCGCCGCCGGGGCGTTCGACCCAGCCCTTGTCGGAGGACCACCGCAGGGTCGCGTTCGGCGCGGGCTGCGCGGCGGGCGCGGGGGTCTTGAGCGCGGCGAGGTCCTTCGGCGTGGGGACGGCCCTGCCCCCGGCCCGCTCCCCCGCCTGCGCGTCCTCACCCACCCCGGAACCGGGCACGGAGCCGGCACCAGCCCGTCCCCCCGCCCCCATCCCGGGCCCGGCGCCCACGCCGACCCCCACCCCCACGCCGGCCCCCACACCCGCGTCCACGCCCGCGCCCACCCCGTCTCCCGGCCCCGTCCCCGCCTCGGCGGCGCGCGGTGCGGGCGGTGCCCCGTCGCCGTCGGGGAGCGGCGCCGAGAAGATCGCGGCGATCTCGGGGCTGCGCGGCCCGGTCGGCAGCGCGCAGGGCCCGGGGGCCTCCTTGGCGCGGATCGCGCCCGTGATCCACTGCCGGTCGAGGACCCGGCGTTCGTCGGCCTCGGCCACGAGGTCCTCGGACTGGTTGTAGTCGCCGTCCGCCGCCTGAACGGCCCACAGGTGCACGGCGACCCCGTGCTCCTTGGCGGAGACGAGGCCCGGCAGGAGGTCGCCGTCACCCGTCACGAGAACGACGTCGGAGCAGGCCCGATTGCGGGCCAGTTCGGTGAGTTCGGCGTGCATCGCCGCGTCGACGCCCTTCTGCGCCCAGCGCCCGTCACTGCGGGTCAGCGCGCCGAGCCGCACGGTGACGCGCGGCCGCACCCGGAGCCTGCGGTGCTCGGGCTGCGGTACGCGGTCGGGGGCGCCGTCGAACCAGTAGATACGGAGCAGGGGTTGGCCGGTCTCCTCCTCGGCCCGCTCGCGCAGTCGCTGGATGAGCGCGGCGTGATCGACGGTGATCCGGGAACGCGAGGGATCACCGGCCAGCAAACTGGCGGCGGCACCGAGGAGATACCCGGCATCGACCAGGACGACGCAGCGGTCCACGCGTTCCACCCTCTTCCCTCACGACCCGGGGCCCGCTCCCGTCTCCGGTGACGGAAGGCGGTTTCGCCTCGGCTTCGCTTCGAGTCTGCCCGACCGTACGAGGGTTAACGGTCCGAACTCGATCATCGGCGTGCCGTTTCGCCGCAGGCCCTGTCGCCACCGTCCGTTACCGGCCATGTCAAGGCGCGCGCACGCCCCTTCGCTACGGCCATCACGCACGGTAATTGCCCGAAATGCGTTCTTTGTCGGCTCGTGTGAGAGTGAGCGCGTACCTGGCCCCCAGACCTTCCCAGGAGGAAGATTCACATGGCCAAGAACAAGAACCGCAAGCAGAGCGCCCAGAACCGTTCCTCCGCCGAGGCGGCGAGCGCGCAGGCCAAGGAGACGTCCACGGAGGCGCACCAGGCGTCCCAGGCGACGCCCGGGGACATGGCCCGCAAGGGCCGCGAGCGGCGCTTCGGCCACAACTGACCCCCGGGGTCGGGTCACGGCCAAGGCCCGTACGTCCCCCGGTGTCCCGCACCCCCCGGGACGTACGAGAAGGGGCGCCCCCGTCGCGCGAACGACGGCGGCGCCCCTTCGGCACGCACGCGGACCGCACGCCCCGCACGCCCCGTACGCCAGAGGGGCCGCACGGCACCTACCGCGTACCCCGTATGCACCGGAGCCCCGCGACCCGACCCGTCCCACGAAAGCCCCACGGCCCCCGCGGCAGCCCGCGAGCCCCCCAGCCCGCGAGCCCGCGAGCCCGTTAGCCCGCCAGGCAGGACGGCCCGAGCAGCACCTTCAAGTCACCGAACAGCGAGGGATCGGGCTGCACCCGGTGCCTGTCCAGGCGCAGGACGGTCGTCTTGCGCGGGCCCTGGAGCTTGATCCGCACCTCCGAGTTGCCCCGGTGGCTGCCGAGCACCTCGCTGAGGCGGCTGATCATCGGCGGCGTGACGCGGGTCGCGGGGATCGTGATGACCACCGGGGCGTTGGTGCCCGCGTTCGAGAGGTCGGGGACCTGCATCTCCATCGCGACGAGGCGCGGGATGTCCTCGCGCTTGTCGAGCCTTCCCTTGACGAAGACGACGGTGTCCTCGACGAGTTGGGTCGAGACGAGCTGGTACGTGGCGGGGAAGAACATGCACTCGATGGAGCCCGCGAGGTCCTCCACCGTGGCGATCGCCCACGCGTTGCCCTGCTTGGTCATCTTGCGCTGGAGGCCCGAGATGATGCCGCCGACGGTGACGACGGCACCGTCGCCGAAGTCGCCGCCCGTGAGCTGCCCGATGCCCGCGTCCGCCTTGTCCGAGAGCACGTGCTCCAGGCCGAAGAGCGGGTGGTCGGAGACGTAGAGGCCGAGCATCTCGCGCTCCTGCGCGAGGAGGTAGCCCTTCTCCCACTCGTCTTCGCCGAAAGTCACGTCGAGCCCGAAGCCCGGCTCGTCCTTGGCGTCGTCGTCGCCCATGCCGCCGAACAGGTCGAACTGCCCCTCGGCCTCCTTGCGCTTGACCGCGACGACGTTGTCGATCATCGGTTCGTACTGCGCCGTGAGGCCCTTGCGGGTGTGCCCGAGCTGGTCGAAGGCGCCCGCCTTGATGAGCGATTCCGTCGTGCGCTTATTGCAGACGACCGCTTCGACCTTGTCGAGGTAGTCGGGGAAGGAGGTGTACTTCCCCTTCGCCTTGCGACTGCGGATGATCGAGTCGACCACGTTCTGGCCGACGTTCCTGACCGCGGTGAGGCCGAAGAGGATCACGTCGTCGCCCTGGGCCGCGAAGTTCGCGAGCGACTCGTTGACGTCCGGCGGCAGCACGCGGATGCCCATCCGGCGGCACTCGTTGAGGTAGACGGCCGACTTGTCCTTGTCGTCGCGCACCGAGGTGAGCACGGCGGCCATGTACTCGGCCGGGTAGTTCGCCTTGAGGTACGCGGTCCAGTAGGTGACGAGCCCGTACGCGGAGGAGTGCGCCTTGTTGAAGGCGTACCCGGCGAAGGGGACGAGGACGTCCCACAGGGCCTGGATCGCCTCGTCGCTGTAGCCGTTCTTGCGGGCACCCGCCTGGAAGAGGACGAAGTTCTTCTCCAGCTCGTCGGCCTTCTTCTTGCCCATGACGCGGCGCAGGATGTCGGCCTCGCCGAGCGAGTACCCCGCGACGATCTGGGCGGCCTTCTGCACCTGCTCCTGGTACACGATGAGGCCGTAGGTGAGCCCCAGGACCTCCTTGAGCGGCTCCTCCAGCTCGGGGTGGATCGGGGTGATCTCCTGCTGGCCGTTCTTGCGCAGCGCGTAGTTCGTGTGCGAGTTCATGCCCATCGGGCCCGGCCGGTACAGGGCCGAAACGGCGGAAATGTCCTCGAAGTTGTCCGGCTTCATGAGGCGCAGCAGGGAGCGCATCGGGCCGCCGTCGAACTGGAAGACGCCGAGCGTGTCGCCCCGGCACAGCAGCTCGTACGTCTTCGGGTCGTCGAGCGGGATGGCGAGGAGGTCGAGTTCCTTGCCCTTGTTGGACTTCACCATCTTGACGGCGTCGTCCATGATCGTCAGGTTGCGCAGGCCCAGGAAGTCCATCTTCAGCAGGCCGAGCGACTCGCACTGCGGGTAGTCCCACTGCGTGATGGTCACGTTGTCCGTGTGCCTGACCCAGACCGGGGCGTGGTCGATGATCGGCTCGCTGGACATGATGACACCGGCGGCGTGCACGCCCATCTGGCGCACGAGGCCCTCGACGCCCTTGGCGGTGTCGATGACCTTCTTGACGTCGGGCTCGTTCTCGTACATCCCGCGCACTTCGCCCGCCTCGGAGTAGCGCGGGTGCGTCGGGTTGGTGATGCCGTCGAGGTCGATGCCCTTGCCGAGGACGTCGGCGGGCATCGCCTTGGTGATGCGGTCGCCCATCGCGTACGGGTAGCCGAGGACGCGCGCGGAGTCCTTGATGGCGTTCTTCGCCTTGATCTTGCCGTACGTGCCGATCATGGCGACCTTGTCGGCGCCGTACTTCTCGGTCACGTAGCGGATGACCTCGACGCGCCTGCGTTCGTCGAAGTCGATGTCGACGTCGGGCATCGAGATGCGCTCGGGGTTGAGGAAGCGCTCGAAGATCAGTCCGTGCTCGATCGGGTCGAGGTCGGTGATGCCCATCGCGTACGCGACGATCGAGCCGGCCGCCGAGCCCCGGCCGGGGCCGACGGCGATGCCGTTGTTCTTCGCCCACATGATGAAGTCGGCGACGACGAGGAAGTAGCCGGGGAACCCCATCTGGATGATGACGTCCATCTCGTACTCGGCCTGCTTCTGCCGGTCGTCGGGGACGCCCGCCGGGTAGCGGCGCTCCATGCCGCGGCGGACCTCCTCCTGGAACCAGGTGATCTCCGTGAAGCCCTCGGGGATGTCGAACTTCGGCATGAGGTCGCGCTTCTCGAACATGCCCGTGGTGTCGATCTGCTCGGCGACCAGGAGCGTGTTGCGGCAGCCCTCCTGCCAGGCGTCCGAGGAGTCGATGGCGTACATCTCCTCGGTCGTCTTGAGGTAGTAGCCCGTGCCGTCGAAGCGGAAGCGGTCGGGGTCCGAGAGGTTCTTGCCGGTCTGGATGCACAGGAGCGCGTCGTGGGCGGTGGCCTCGTGCGCGTACGTGTAGTGCGAGTCGTTGGTGACGAGCGGCGGGATGCCGAGCTTCCTGCCGATCTCCAGGAGGCCGTCGCGGACCCGGTGCTCGATGTCGATGCCGTGGTCCATCAGCTCCAGGAAGTACCGGTCCTTGCCGAAGATGTCCTGGTAGTCGGCCGCCGCCTTGAGCGCTTCCTCGGGCTGGCCGAGGCGCAGCCGGGTCTGCACCTCGCCGGAGGGGCAGCCGGTCGAGGCGATGAGGCCCTCGGACCACTGCGAGATGGTCTCCTTGTCCATGCGGGGCCACTTCTGGAGCCAGCCCTCGGCGTAGGCGTCGGAGGAGAGCTTGAAGAGGTTGTGCAGCCCGGTGCTGTTCGCCGCCCAGATCGTCTTGTGCGTGTAACCACCGGAACCGGAGACGTCGTCGCGCTTCTGGTGCGGCTGGCCCCACTGGATCTTGCGCTTGTTGCGGCGGGACTCGGGGGCGACGTACGCCTCGATGCCGATGATCGGCGTGATGCCCGCCTTCTTCGCCTGGTGGAAGAAGTCGTAGGCGCCGTGCAGGTTGCCGTGGTCGGACATCGCGATGTGCGTCATGCCCATCTCGTTGCACGCCTGGAACATGTCCTTGAGCCGCGCCGCGCCGTCCAGGAGCGAGTACTGCGTGTGCACGTGCAGGTGAGTGAACGGCGGTGTGGCAGGCACGGTACCTCCGGGGGCGGCGGACGAAAGGGACCCGGGAAGTCTATGCCGGAAGGAACCGGGACCAGCCCTCCGGTCGTTGTCATCGCGGGGATCGATCCGTCCCCTGGTTCACCGCCCAAGGAGGCACCACGCGATGTCGGTCCCGCAGCCCACTGCCACTCCCGCCGAGGAGCGGGGAGAGCACATCCTCGGCGTGTTCGACACGGCCTTCGGAGAGCTGCTGACGGCGGACCCCGCCGCCTTCCGGGTGAAGTTCCGCAAGATGGCGGCCTCCGCCTTCGCGTTCTACCGCGGCACCGCCTGCCTCTTCTACGCCGACCTCGCGCGCGAGCGGCACAGCGGCCCGTACCTCGACGAGCGCACGAGCCGCGTGTGGGTGCACGGTGACCTCCACGCCGAGAACTTCGGCACGTACATGAACGCCCGCGGCCGCCTCGTCTTCAACGTCAACGACTTCGACGAGGCCTACGTCGGCCCCTTCACGTGGGACCTCAAGCGCTTCGCCGCCTCCGTCGCCCTCATCGGCTACGCGAAGGCGCTCGGCGACGCGCAGATCACCGAGCTGGTCACGCTCTACGCGCAGTCCTACCGCGAGCGCGTCCACCAGCTCGCGACCGGCGCCAAGAGCGACGAGGTGCCGCCCTTCACGCTCGACACCGCCGAGGGGCCGCTGCTCGGGGCGCTGCGCGAGGCCCGCTCGCTGACCCGTTTCGGGCTCCTGGAGTCGATGACCGAGATCCGCGAGGCCGAGCGCCGCTTCACGGCGGGCCCCGGCACCGTCGAGCTGGACGCGGCGACGCGCTACAAGGTCCTCGCCGCCTTCGACGGCTACCTGGAGACGCTGCCGGAGGCGAGCCTCGCCCGGCCCGACTCGTACCGCGTCAAGGACGTCGTCGGCAGGCGCGGCATCGGCATCGGCTCGGCCGGGCTGCCCTCGTACAACATCCTCCTGGAGGGGAACAGCGACGCGCTGGAGAACGACGTCGTGATCTACCTCAAACAGGCCCAGACCCCCGCCGTCTCGCGGCACGTGGACGACGCGGCGGCGCGCGCGTACTTCCTGCACGAGGGGCACCGCACCGTCCTCTCGCAGCGCGCCCTCCAGGCGCACGCGGACCCGTGGCTGGGCTGGACCGAGCTGGACGGGGCCGGTCAGCTCGTCGCCGAGGTCTCCCCGTACGCGGTCGATCTCGACTGGAGCGACATCGACGAGTACGAGGAGATCGCCGCCGTCGTCGCCGACCTCGGGCGCGCCACGGCAGCGATGCACGCGGCGGCCGACGACGAGAGCGAGCACTCCGAGCTGGTGCCCTTCTCGACCGAGCGCGCCATCGACGCCGCGATCGCCGCCGACGAGGAGGGCTTCGCACCGCTCCTCGTCGATTTCGCGCACCGCTACGGAGCGGTCGCCCGCCGTGACCACCAGATCTTCGTGGACCTCTTCCGCAACGGCCGTATCCCCGGCCTGTGAGCGGCCGTCCGCCCCCGGGGTGTTGTCCCGGGAGCGGACGGATGATTCCCTTGCGCCACACGGCCGCGTGGTGGTGCCTGTCACCCCGCGGCTTTCCACAGCATCCCTTTAGGGCTCGCTTAACCGGGCCCGTGGCAGACTCGACAGCGATGGACATATCAGGGACCCAGCTCAGAGCACTGCGCGCGACGTTCTTCACGGCGCTCGTGGTGACGCTCTCCGCTGCCTCCCACGTGATCCTCTCGCGTGCGCCGCTGCCCCTCACGCCGCTCCTCGTGGTCGCCGGGGCCGTCTTCGCGCTCGCGTACGCGCTCGCGGGCCGTGAGCGGCGGTACGGGGCCATCGCCGCGCTCCTGGTCCCGCTGGAGCTGACAGCGGACACCGTCTTCACGACGGGCCAGCACCTCTGCTACGGCGAGGGCGGCGGCCCCGTCGCGGGACCGCTGCGCAGTGTCGGCATCGACGTCCTGTGCGGCGGCGGCCCCGTCGGCGTCCCGCTGAGCCACTTCGCCGGTGGCGAGCCCACCGGCGCCGCGACCCTCCTCACCGACCCGCGCCCCGGTGCCGCCTGGCTGCTGCTCGGCGCGCACCTGGCGGTCGGGATGCTCGCGGCTGCGTGGTTGCGCGGCGGCGAGAAGGCCCTCGCCAGGGCGCTCGGCTCGCTCACCTGGTTCGCCTTCCGGCCGCTGCTGCTCGCCGTGGCCTGCGCCGCCGCAGGTGGCCGCGCGGCCCGCGGGCACCTCGGCCCGGGGCTCGCCCCCGTGGCCCGCCCCCACCTGCTGCTCCTGGCCCACTCCGTAGGGCGCAGGGGACCTCCCGCGGTCACGCTCGCCGCCTGAAGTCCCCCGCCGTGCCCCCGTGGCACGGCCCCCCACGCACGTCCCCCGTACGTCTCACGATGCACGTACGTCTCACGGATTACGGAGTCACCCCCATGAGCCAGCGCAACAGCCAGCAGGCCAAGGCGAACGCCCGCGAGCGGCTGCGCGCCGAACGCGAGCGCCAGGCGAAGAAGGACGCCCGCAAGCGCCAGTTCCTCGTCGCGGGCGGCGTCGTCGCCGTCCTCGCCATCGGCGCGGGGATAGCCGTCGCCGTGGCGCAGGGCAACAAGCCCTCGCAGTGGGAGTCCGCCAAGTCGGACACCCTCGTCAAGCCGAAGAACACGAGCGGCGAGAACGGCACGACGGTCGTCATCGGCAAGGAATCGGCGAAGAAGACGCTGACCCTCTTCGAGGACCCGCGCTGCCCGATCTGCTCGCAGTTCGAGCAGACCGTGGGCCCCGACCTGCACGCGGACCTCGACGCGGGCAAGTTCAAGGTCGAGTACGTCGGCGCGACCTTCCTCGACGGCGACTCGGGCTCCGCGAGCAAGATCGACCTCGGCAGCCGGGGCTCCGGCTCCAAGAACGCGATGAGCGCCCTCGGTGCCGCGCTCAACGTCAGCCCGGACGCCTTCCTCGACTACAAGACCGCGATGTACTCGCAGAAGTGGCACCCGGACGAGAGCGACGACAAGCTCAACTCGGACGCCTACCTCCTCAAGATCGCCGCGACCGTCCCCGCGCTGAAGGACAACGCGACCTTCGAGAAGCAGGTCAAGGACGGCACGTACGACCGCTGGGCGATCGAGATGAGCAAGAACTTCAACAAGCAGTCCGACAAGTACGGCGTCACGGGGACGCCCTCCCTCGTCATGGACGGCAAGAAGGTCGTCGGCAGTGACGGGCAGAACGCCCCGATGACCGCCGAGGACTACAAGACGGCGATCGCGGCGGCGCTGAAGGGCTGACCCGGGCGGCCTGCCGCGCCGGGAGCGGCGGCCGCCCCGTACGGAGCGCGTACGGGGCGGCCGCCGCTTTCGTGCGTACGGGCCCCGTACGCGGCGCTCCGGACCCCTCGGCCGTCCGGGAACCTGAGGCCGGTCAGGAGACAGACCGGCAAGGAGAGAGACCGGCCGGTCGAGAGACCGGCCGGGGAACCCCTACAGGCTGTCCAGGAACCCGAGGGCCGTACGCCACGTCGCCTCGGCCGCCTCCGCGTCGTAGTCGGGCAGCTGCGGGTCGGTGTAGAGGTGTCCCGCGCCCGGGTAGCGGTAGATCTCCACATCGGCGCCCGCGCGCCGCATCTGCGGGTACCACAGGCTCAGCCACTCGTGCGTCTCGGAGGGGTCGGGGTCGGCGACGTGGAGCTGGACGGGCAGGTCGTCGACGGCCGCGTCCTCGCGCAGGTCCGATGTGCCGTGCAGCAGGAGCAGGCCGCGTGCGTTCTCGTCGCCGAGCGCGAGGTTCTGCGCGAGGGCGCCGCCGAGCGAGAAGCCCGCGTAGACGAGTCCTTTGTCACTGAAGGGCGCCGCGGCCTTGACGGCCCTGGTCAGGAGCCTGTCGTTGCCGATCGCCTCGCGCAGCTCCGCGGCTTCCTCCTTCGTCCGCGCCGTTTGCCCCTCGTACAGGTCGGGCACGCGCACCTGGTGTCCGGCCGCCCGCAGCCGGTCGGCCGCCTCGTGCACGGCCGGTCGCAGTCCGTAGGCGGAGTGAAAAAGCAGGATGTCCATGACGGTCATCCTGCCAGCGCCCCCGGCCCGGACGCGCCATGACCGGGGGCGGCCCGAGACCCGGAGACCTTTTGACGCTCATGGAAGAGATCCTGCGCCCCGTCCTCGTGATCGGCGGTTCCGTCCTGCTCACGCTGCTCCTCGGCTGGGGTTCGGACCGGCTGCTCGCGCGCGCCGCGGTACGGCACAACGAGACCCCGCTGTGGGAGAAGCTGCGCGAGTGCCGGGTGCCCTGGCAGGTGCTGCTGCTCGCCGCGCTCCTGCGCGGCAGCTACCGGGAGATCACCTGGAGCGCCGTGCGGCACTTCGACGGGGCGATCGGGCTGATCCTGACCCTGATCCTCATCGGGGCGACGGCGTGGCTGCTCGTCCGGGTCGTCTCGACGGTCCTGGAGTCCTCCTACGCGCGCTACGCGTCGGTGACCCACGACCCGGCCCGGGTGCGCAGGGTGCGTACGCAGATGACGCTCATCATGCGGATCGTCACAGCCCTCGTCATCGTCATCGCCGTCGCGTCGATGCTCATGGCCTTCCCCGCACTGCGCACGGCGGGGAAGTCCGTGCTCGCCTCGGCGGGGATCATCGGGATCGTCGCGGGTGTCGCCGCGCAGTCGACCCTGGGCAACCTCTTCTCGGGCTTCCAGATCGCCTTCGGCGACATGGTCAGGATCGGGGACACCGTGGTCGTGGACGGGGAGTGGGGCGTCGTCGAAGAGGTCACGCTGACCTTCCTCGCGGTGCGTACGTGGGACGAGCGGCGCATCACGATGCCGGTGTCGTACTTCACCTCGCGGCCCTTCGAGAACTGGTCGCGCGGCGGCGCGCAGATGTCGGGCACGGTCTTCTTCCAGCTCGACCACTCGGCGCCCGTCCCGCTCATGCGCGAGCAACTGCGGCGCGTCCTCGCGGAGTGCCCGGCCTGGGACGGCCGCGACTGGAGCCTCGCCGTGACGGACACGACGCCCACGACGATCGAGGTGCGGGCCGTGGTCACGGCGAAGGACGCGGACGACATCTGGACGGTACGGGTCGTGGTCCGCGAGCGGCTCATCGCCTGGCTCAGCGCCCACCACCCGTACGCGCTGCCGAGCGTCGCCACGGTCCCTGCGGCCGAACCCCCGGACGCCGCCCCCTCGCCGGACCTGCGCAAGGACGCCCAGCCGCGCCCCAGCGAGGTCCACAGCAACAACGCGGCGGACTACCCGCTGCGCGAGGACGGGCACGCGCTTCCGGCGGACGAGGACCCGCGCGAGGAGGACGAGGACGCCGGGGACGCCGCGAGGACCGGGGGCACCGGCGCCTCCGGCCGTGGCGCGGACCCGGGGGCCGCGGGCACGCGCCCCGACGGCCGGCGCGGGCGGGACCCGCACGACCGCGTCCGCGCCCCGGACCCCCGCCACCACGACGTGCGCCTGAAGCGGTAGCGGGCGGGGCGGCAGCCCGCGCGTCCGGCTCCCCGGCGCGCTCCACGCGGCCCCTCACCCGCCGTCGCCTCTCCTCACCCCTCCCCGCGCTCCCGCTCCGCCTGCTTCGCCGTCTTGTCGATGGGGCAGTCCCCGGCATGGGGCGTCCAGTCCCTGGGACCGGCCTTGATCCCGCACAGAAGCACGGATTCGAGCCTCCCGTCCCCCGCCCGCCGGGACACGCGCCACAGGGCCATCGACTGGGCCCCGTGCCCCTCGGCCTGCGGGTATCCGGCGAAGCCGATGTCCCCGGTGGCCTTCGTGATCGTGCCCTCGCCCTTGGCGAGCCGGACCCAGGTCTCGGCGGGGCCGCGGCCCTCCGCCCTGTCCGCCGCCTCGGCGAGCGCCCAGGTCGCGTCGTGGGCGAGCGCCGTCTGCCCGCTGGCGAGCGCCGCGTCGCCGGGGCCGATGTCTTCGGGCACGCCGGGCAGGAAGCGCTGCGCCTCCTCGTAGAAGGTGGGGTCGCGCCACGCCCAGGGGTCGACGAGCGTGCTGTGGTAGATCGTGACGTTGGCGGGCAGCGACTCGCTGGGGAAGTGCGCCTTGGAGACGTCGTCGCCCGTGATGACCGAGATGGCGCGCTCCGCGCACACGGTGCCGAACCTGCGGGTGAGCGGAGGCAGGTCCTCGGCACGCCCCGCGACGAGCACGACGAGCGGGTCCCTCCTGTCCCCCGCCCGGCAGGCGGAGTCCACGACGGAGGCCGCGGGCTTGCCGTTGCTGACCTGGTAGGTGAGGCCGGGCCCCGGTCTGTCGAGTCCGGTGTCCTTGGTCGTGAGGTGCCGCGCGAAGGCCTCCGCCTGGTCCTTCGCGTACTGGTCCCGCGTGCCCTTTTCGGCGCGGGTCAAAAGGACGGTGGTGTGGGTGGTCCGCTCCCCCACTCTGCCCTCGCGGGTGTCGACGCGGTCGGCGAGCTGCTCGGCGATGACGGCGAGCTTGCGGGCCTGCCAGTCGTCGTTGGCGGCGAGCGAGAACCAGTTGCGGTACCTGGTGGGGAGGTCCTTCGACGAGTTGGTGCCCGAGACCACGGGCAGCTGCGCCTCGCGCAGGATGCCCACCGCCTTCCCCGTGTCGGTCATGTTCCTGCCGAGCCCGACGACGCCGACCACGCTCGGGTCCCTGCGCGCGTAGGCGACGATCCTGCGCGCCATCTCCGTCTGGTGCCCCATGTCCACGCCGCCGTTGGCGACGAGCACGCGCATCCTGGTCTTGCCCTCGTCGGCGTTGAAGCGGTCCTGGGCGAGCGCGACCCCCGCCAGTTCCTCGGCCCCCTTGACCGGCGACGAGCTGTCGTCCGCCGTGCTCAGCGGCCCCGCGTAGACCACGGTGAAGGCGTTCTCGCCCGCCTTCTCGTTCGACTCCGCGATGAGCTTCTCGATGTCCTCCAGGTCCCAGGGCGGTGTCTCGCCCTTCTTCCGCGGAGGCAGCCCGGCCCCGAACCGCACCGCGCCCGTGGACAGGCCGACGCACTCCCGGGCCTTCCCCCGGCCGAGGAGCCCGGTGTCCCTGTCGGCGCTGAGGAGGCCGGTACGGCAGTACGTGTCCGCCAGGCCCACCTGGTACGAGATCAGCAGCCCCGCCAGCGCTCCGAGGACCACGGTCCCCGCCCACGCCGACCACAGCACCCGTGCCGCCCTCGGGCGCGCTGCGGCCCGTTCGCACCAGCGCACCTGCTGGACCGGCGGTTCCAGCTCCGCCGCCGGGACGGCGATGCGCAGCGCCCAGGGGACGGTGCCCGAGGAACTCGGCGACTGCCGGGCGCGCAGGGCCCCCTCCCAGTCCTCGTGCAGCCGGGCCAGGCGGTCGGCGAAGTCGTACGGGGCCCGGCGCGCCGCGCGCTCCGGCGCGCGCCGCTCGTCGAGCGCGGCGACGTCGGCCGCGTCCACCGAGGCCACGACGAGCAGCGGGTCGAGTTCGCTCCGTACGGTCCGTACGTCGCTGATCGCCTGGAGCAGCGCGATCCCGCCGTCGTGCGGGTCGGCGCGGCGCAGGAAGAGCACGGGGGGCCGCAGCCGTTTGAAGCCGCGCAGGTCCCCGCTCCAGCGCCGGTGCGCGTCGCGCAGGTCCTCCAGGAGCGCGAGCACGTGCAGTTGCAGCTGCGCGTTGCCGCCCTCGCGCAGGGAACCCGCGACGTCGGCGGCCCGGTCGGTGACGGAGCGCCAGGACCGGAAGGGGTGCAGCAGCCCCGCCTCGTACGACTGACGGCCCTGCACAGGGAGCAGGAAGGTCGTGGTGAGGAACCAGCGGCTCTCCCTGCGCATCCACAGCAGGAGCGGGGCGCGGCCCACGGGGACGAAGTAGAGCACCGCGAGGAGCATGAGGAAGCCGCAGGCGACGGAGAAGGCGAGGGGCGCCTCGAAGAGCGGGAGCAGGGCGGTGAGCACGGCGAGCACGGCGGCGAGCAGCCCCGCCGTCCCGGCCTCGCTGAGGCGTTCGCCGAGCGAGTTCCTGCGGTGCGCGGCGCGCGGCCGCCAGCGCTGGCGCGCGAGTTGTTCGGCGAGCGCGCGGCGCTCGGCCGCCGGGTCGACGCGCGCCTCGCCCTGCTGGTCGACCTCGCGCACCGCGTCGGCGATGGCGTGCACGAGCCGCAGCCGGGGAAAGCGGTAACGGCGGTAGGCGACCCCGGGCACCCGGGGCCACGCCGAGTCGCCCCAGGCGCGCGGGGTGTCGAGCGCCTGGAGCAGCAGCGCGGCGCGGACCCGGTCCCCACCGGGCCCGATGGGCTGCTCGGGTCCGGGGGCCCGTGGGTCGAGCACGGCGCAGCGGGTCCCGTGATCGGCCTGTACCGCGTGGACGTCGTCGAGAATCCGGTTGACGCGCTCGTCCCCCGCGCTCTCCTCGGCGTGCAGGACGAACATCGGCACGAGCGGCTCCCCGCGCCGGAAGTCGCGCACGAGCCCCTCGATCCTCGCCTGCGTCGCGAGGCTGGCCCGCACCCGCGCCCGCTGCGGCCTCCGGCACAGGACCAGCCCGTCCGCCCCCCGTCTCGCCATGCCCAACCCCCCTGGAAAAACACGGAGTTGAGATTTTACCGCCGGAGCACCGCCACAAATAGCCCTCCGGCCCGGCCCAGCGAGCCCGGCACGACGAGCCCGGCCAGGCCCCCGCGGGCCCGGCACAGCGGCCCGGCCCGGCCCCCGCGGGCCCGGCAACAGCGGCCCCGGCCCCGCCCCCGCGCGCCGGCCCTGCCCCGCGGCCCCGGCCGACCGGCCCCCGTCAGTGCAGAGAGCGCACGTCGAGCTGCCGCAGCACCCGGTCCACGATCTCCGGGTCAGAGCCCGCCTCGCTCCGCGCGGACAGCACCGCGTGCCGCGCCGCCGACATCATCTCCTTCTGCACCTTCCTGAAGGCCTTCACGCGCTCCACGCGCTGCGCCAGGTGCTCGCGCCGCTCGTCGTCCATGATCTCCGGGCTGATCCGCGCCCCGATGTCGAAG
This sequence comes from Streptomyces sp. P6-2-1, assembly GCF_050613165.1. Classification (NCBI taxonomy): domain Bacteria; kingdom Bacillati; phylum Actinomycetota; class Actinomycetes; order Kitasatosporales; family Streptomycetaceae; genus Streptomyces; species Streptomyces sp. P6-2-1. The sequence continues at coordinate 1,430,091 of NZ_CP192513.1, forward strand.
GCACCGCGCTGGAGGCGTTCGATGACGTCGTCGGGGAGGTCCTGGACGCCCTCGATCTCGTGGAGCCTGCGCCGCGCGGCCTTCGCGGCCCGGATCGCGAGGTCGTGCTCGATCTGCCGCTCGGCGTCCGTGTCCGCCCGTACCCCGAGTTTCCGCACGAGCCACGGCAGCGTGAGCCCCTGGAAGACGAGGGTGACCATGATGACGCAGAAGGCGATGAAGACGAGTTCGTCGCGCCCGGGAAAGGCGCCGCCCGCGTCCGTCGTGAGCGGGATGGCGAGGGCCAGGGCGACCGAGGCGACGCCCCGCATCCCCGCCCACCACATGACGACGGTCTCGCGCCAGCTCGTCGGGATGTCCTCGGCGACGTCGCGTTTGTTGTGCAGCCGCTGCGCCAGCCAGCTCGCGGGCAGCAGCCACAGGAACCGTACGCCGATGACGACGGCCGCCACGAGCAGACCCCAGCCGATCATCTCCCAGACCCGGTCGCCGGCCGTGCCGAAGACGGTGTGCAGTTCGAGGCCGATGAGCCCGAAGGCGATCCCGGTGACGAGAGTGTCGACGACCTGCCAGAAGGTCTGCCCGGTGATCCGCCCGAGGACGTCGTCGGCGTCGAGCGCGTACTCGGAGAGGAAGAGCGCGGTGGTGAGGACGGCGAGCACGCCGGAGCCGTGCAGCTCCTCGGCGAGTACGTAGCTGACGAACGGGACGAGCAGCGTGAGCCCGGTCTGGAGGGTCGCGTCGCCGAGGAAGTCGAGGAGCTTGCTCGTGAGCCAGCCGAGCGCGAGGCCGACGGCGACGGCGACGGCGGCCGAGAGGAAGAAGAGGCCGACGGCCGAGGGGAGCGAGAAGCTGCCGCCGACCGCCGCGGCGATCGCGACGTGGTAGAGCACGATCGCGGTGACGTCGTTGAAGAGGCCCTCGCCCTCCAGGATGGAGACGAGGCGCCGGGGCAGCCCGAGCGAACCGGCGACGGCGGTCGCCGCGACCGGGTCGGGCGGCGCGACGAGCGCGCCGAGCGCGACGGCGGCGGCGAGCGGCAGTCCGGGCACGATCGCGCTGGCCACGGCGGCGACGGCGGCCGTCGTGACGAAGACGAGCGCGACGGCGAGCAGGAAGATGGGCCGTTTGTTCGCCGCGAACTGGCGCCAGGACGTGCGTTGCACCGCCGCGTAGAGCAGTGGTGGCAGGACGAGCGGCAGGATGAACTCGGGCGGGATACTGACGTTCGGCACGAAGGGGAGCAGCGCGAGGACGACCCCCAGCAGCGTCATGAGGACCGGTGCGGGGAGCCCGAGTTTGTCACCGAGCGGCACCGTGAGCACGGCTCCGAGCAGCAGCAGGATCAGCAGCGCCAATTGGTCCACGGCGGGGGCCTCCCAGGGGGCTCAGACGTACGGGCCACCCCTCCACCAGGACCGATCCCCACCGGAATCACCCCTAGAGGGGTCGCCCTAGCCTCCCATGAAGGTTTCTTTACCGAACAAGTGGGTCATGTCCCGGGCTCCGGAGCGTGCGGGCCCGCACGGTGACCGTCAGACAGTCTTCCGCATCGCCCGGTGCTCGATCCCGGCTTCGCGGTAAGTACCCCCGTACGCCACGTATCCGAGGCGCTCGTAGAAGCCGAGCGCGTGGGTCTGCGCGTGCAGGTCCACGCTCGTGAGCCCGAGCCCGGCGGCGAGCCGCTCGATCCCGGTGACGAGCGCGACCCCGGCCCCGCCGCCGCGCGCGGCGGCGCGCACGGCGAGCCGCCCGAGCGAGCCCGCGCCCGGCGTGTGCCCGGTGGGCTCCCACGCGGCCTCGCCGTGCAGCAGCCGCCCGGCACCGAGCGGCGTGCCGTCCGCGGTGAGCGCGAGCACGTGCGCGGCCCCGGCGTCGAGCGCGTCGTACTCCAGGTCCTCGGGCACGCCCTGCTCCTGGACGAAGACCTCCTTGCGCACGAGGAAGCACGCCTCGCGGTCCTCGTCGCTCTCCGCGCGGCGCACGACGTACGCGGTGCCGTCGGGCAGCGTGCCGCCCGCGAGTATCCCGGAACTCACGGGCTCGGTGCGCACGGGCTCGGTGCCGGCAGGCTTGGGGCTCACAGGGTCGGTGCCGGTGCTCACAGGGTCTCCTCCTCGGTTCAGCGGCTCTCGGCGCGCACCCGGTCCAGGGCGCGCTGGAGGTCCTCGGGGTAGTCGCTCGCGTACTCGGCCCAGTCGCCCGTGCCGGGGTGCGTGAAGCCGAGCCGTACCGCGTGCAGCCACTGCCGGGTGAGGCCGAGCCGCTTGGCGAGCGTGGGGTCGGCCCCGTAGGTGAGGTCGCCGACGCAGGGGTGGCGGTGCGCGGACATGTGCACGCGGATCTGGTGCGTGCGGCCCGTCTCCAGCTTCACATCGAGGAGGGACGCGGCCCGGAATGCCTCGATGAGGTCGTAGTGGGTGACCGATGCCTTGCCCTCGGCGGTCACGGCCCACTTGTAGTCGTGCTGCGGGTGCCTGCCGATGGGGGCGTCGATGGTGCCCGACGTCGGGTCGGGGTGGCCCTGGACGAGCGTGTGGTAGCGCTTGTCGACCGTACGGACCCGGAACTGGTTCTTGAGCGAGGTGTACGCGCGCTCGGACTTGGCCACGACCATGAGGCCCGAGGTGCCGACGTCGAGGCGGTGCACGATGCCCTGGCGCTCGGCGGCACCCGAGGTGGAGATGCGGTACCCGGCGGCGGCGAGGCCGCCGATCACGGTCGGGCCCGTCCAGCCGGGGCTGGGGTGCGCGGCGACACCGACCGGCTTCATGATCACCACGACGTCCTCGTCGTCGTGGACGATCTCCATGCCCTCGACGGGCTCGGCGACGACGCGTACGGGCGCGGCGGCCTGCGGCATCTCGACCTCCAGCCAGGCGCCGCCGCGCACCCGCTCGGACTTGCCCACCACCGAGCCGTCGACCTGCACCTTTCCGCCCGCCGCCAGCTCGGCGGCCTTGGTGCGGGAGAAGCCGAACATGCGCGAGAGGGCGGCGTCGACACGCTCGCCCTCCAGGCCGTCGGGGACGGGAAGGGTACGGACCTCGGGAATAGCGCTCACCCGTCGAGTATGCCGGACGGGTGAGGGCGGCCGGTTACGCGCCCCGCGCCCCGTCCTTCTCCTCGTCCTTGTCCTCGGCGGCTTCCACGGCGCTCTGCTCGCCGTCGGCGGCCTTCTGGTCACGGTGCCTGGTGCCGTCCGGGTCGAGGCCGCGGAAGGAGAGCAGGACGATGAGGATGCCGCCGCACACGATGGCGGAGTCCGCGAGGTTGAAGACGGCGTAGCCCTTGGGCGCGATGAAGTCGACGACGGCGCCGCGGAAGACCCCCGGCGAACGGAAGACCCGGTCGGTGAGGTTGCCGAGCGCGCCGCCGAGGAGCAGGCCGAGCGCGAGGGCCCAGGGCAGGCTGCGCAGCTTGCGGGCGAGCCGGGCGATCACGACGATGACACCGGCGGCGATGATCGTGAAGACGATCGTGTACGCCTCGCCCATCGAGAAGGCGGCCCCGGAGTTCCGGATCGTGGTGAGCCGCAGCCAGTCGCCGACGATCTGCACGGACCCGTCCCCGTGCCCCTCCAGCTTCGCGACGACGAGCAGCTTGCTCACCTGGTCGACGGCGTACACGAGCAGGGCCGCCACGAACAACGCGAGCACGCGCCGCGGCCCCTTGCCCGCACGCTCGGACGAGACTCTCTCGATGGTGCGCTCCGCCTCAGCCACGTGACGTCCTCAAACCCGATGAACCGAATGGCTCCGAGGGTACGTCACGAAGGCCGAACGCAGCCCCTCCGGCGTCTGCGCGGCGGGGCCGGGGCGGGGTCCTGGAGGCCCGCCCCGGCCCGGCCGCGATTCAGCGCCGCTCGGACTTCTGCTTGCAGTCCACGCAGAGGATCGCGTGCGGAAACGCCTGCATCCTGGCCTTCCCGATCGCCTTCCCGCAGTTCTCGCACACGCCGTACGTGCCCGCGTCCAGCCGCAGCAGGGCCTGCTCGGTCTGTTCGAGCCGTTCCCGCGAGCCCGCCGCGAGAGCCAGCTCATGCTCCCTGGTCACGTTCTTCGTCCCGGTGTCCGCCTCGTCGTCCCCCGCCCCGTCCGCGGAGTCCCGCATCAGGCTCGCGAGGTCCGCCTCGGCCGTCTCCAGCTCGGCCCGCAGCCCGGCGATCTCCTGTTCCAGGCCCTGCCTCGCCTCGGCGGCCTCCTCAGCCGTCCAGGGGTCCTCGCCGGGCCGTACCGCCAGTTCAGCGGGGTCCGTCGCTCCGCCGCGCGTAGTGGGCACGATCTCCTCCATCACCTTCGTCGTACCGCTTGCCGCAGACGCAGCACCGGACCGGCCTGCGATATTCCTCGTTCCTGCCCCCGCGGACGCGGAACAGGCCCGCGCACACGGTGGTGGGACGATAAATCGACATGCCCCGCACGGCAACGGGCCACGCCGCCCCGCACGAAGCCGTGGCGGCCCGCCCACCCCGTACCCGTACACTTGCGGCAGCGAAACACAGGTGTGGATGGGGACGAGTAGCGCCGAGAAGCGGCCAGGAGCGACCCGGGGGCGGTGGAAGCCCGGGGGCACGCGCGACGCGAAGATCACCCCCGGAGCCGCCGGAGGAAAGCCAGGGGTGAGTGCCCCGCGGCCGTAGAACCGGCTTCGCGGACCCAATGAGGGGGCCGCAGGGCAGTCGCCCGGCGGTCAAGGAGGGTGGTACCGCGGGAGCGTCAGCTCTCGTCCCTCCGACGGAAAGCACATCCGCCGGAGGAGCAGCGAGCCCCATGACCACCCCGCCGCAGTACCGACCCGTCCCCGCGCAGGTGGACCTCCCCGCCCTGGAGCACGAGGTGCTCGCCCTGTGGCGCGAGCGCGACACCTTCGCCAAGACGCTCGCCCAGTCCGAGGGCCGCCCCGAGTGGGTCTTCTACGAGGGCCCGCCGACCGCCAACGGCATGCCGGGCGCGCACCACATCGAGGCGCGCGTCTTCAAGGACGTCTTCCCGCGCTACCGCACGATGCGCGGCTACCACGTGGGCCGCAAGGCCGGCTGGGACTGCCACGGCCTGCCGGTCGAGCTGGCGGTCGAGAAGGAGCTGGGCTTCACCGGCAAGAAGGACATCGAGGCGTACGGCATCGCGGAGTTCAACGCGAAGTGCCGCGCGTCGGTGACCCGCCACACCGACGCCTTCAGCGAGCTGACGACCCGCATGGGGTACTGGGTCGACCTGGACAACGCCTACCGCACGATGGACCCCGAGTACGTCGAGTCCGTGTGGTGGTCGCTCCAGCAGATCTTCGACAAGGGCCTCCTGGTCGAGGACTACCGCGTCGCCCCGTGGTGCCCGAAGGACGAGACGGGCCTCTCGGACCACGAGCTGGCGCAGGGGTACGAGACCGTCGTCGACCCCTCGGTCTACGTGCGCCTCCCGCTCACCTCGGGCCCGCTCGCGGGGAACACCGCGCTCCTCGTGTGGACGACGACGCCGTGGACGCTCGTCTCGAACACCGCCGTCGCCGCGCACCCCGAGGTCTCGTACGTCGTCGCCACCGACGGCACCGAACGCCTCCTCGTCGCCGAACCGCTCCTCGGCAAGGCCCTCGGCGAGGGCTGGGAGGCGACCGGCGAGCGCTTCACCGGCGCCGAGATGGAGCGCTGGACGTACCGGCGCCCCTTCGAGCTGATCGACTTCCCCGAGGCCGCGCACTACGTCGTCAACGACACGTACGTGACGACCGAGGACGGCACCGGGCTCGTCCACCAGTCCCCCGCCTTCGGCGCCGACGACCTCCGCGTGTGCCGCGCCTACGGTCTGCCCGTCGTCAACCCGGTCCGCTCCAACGGCACCTTCGCCGAGGACGTCCCGCTCGTCGGCGGCCAGTTCTTCAAGAAGGCCGACGAGGACCTCGTCGCCGACCTCAGGGCGCGCGGCCTGCTCTTCAAGCACGTCCCCTACGAGCACAGCTACCCGCACTGCTGGCGCTGCCACACCGCGCTGCTCTACTACGCGCAGCCCTCCTGGTACATCCGCACGACCGCCGTGCGCGACCGCCTCCTGGAGGAGAACGAGAAGACCAACTGGCACCCGGAGAACGTCAAGCACGGCCGCTTCGGCGACTGGCTCAAGAACAACGTCGACTGGGCGCTCTCGCGCAAGCGCTACTGGGGCACCCCGCTGCCGATCTGGCGCTGCCCCGACGGCCACCTCACGTGCGTCGGCTCGCTCACCCAGCTCAGCGAGCTGACCGGCACCGACCAGTCGGGCCTGGACCCGCACCGCCCGTACATCGACGCGGTCACCTTCGCCTGCCCCGAGTGCGGCACCGAGGCCAGGCGCGTCGACGAGGTCATCGACGCCTGGTACGACTCGGGTTCGATGCCCTTCGCGCAGTGGGGCTACCCGTACCGCAACAAGGAGCTGTTCGAGGCGCGCTACCCGGCGCAGTTCATCTCCGAGGCGATCGACCAGACCCGCGGCTGGTTCTACACGCTGATGGCGATCGGCACGCTCGTCTTCGACAAGTCGAGTTACGAGAACGTCGTGTGCCTCGGCCACATCCTCGCCGAGGACGGCCGGAAGATGTCCAAGCACCTGGGCAACATCCTCCAGCCGATCCCGCTCATGGACCAGCACGGCGCCGACGCGGTCCGCTGGTTCATGGCGGCCGGCGGCTCCCCGTGGGCGGCGCGCCGCGTCGGGCACGGCACGATCCAGGAGGTCGTCCGCAAGACGCTCCTCACGTACTGGAACACCGTGGCCTTCCAGGCCCTGTACGCCCGTACGTCGGACTGGGCGCCCTCGGCCGCCGACCCGGCGCCCGCCGAGCGCCCCCTCATCGACCGCTGGCTGCTCTCCGAGCTGCACCAGCTCACCGCGGGGGTCACCGAGGCGCTGGAGTCGTACGACACCCACCGCACCGGCCAGCTCCTCTCGGCCTTCGTCGACGACCTCTCCAACTGGTACGTACGCCGCTCGCGCCGCCGCTTCTGGCAGGGCGACAAGGCGGCGCTGCGCACCCTGCACGAGGTCGTCGAGACGGTCACGCGACTCATGGCCCCGCTCGTCCCGTTCGTCACCGAGCGGGTCTGGCAGGACCTCGTGGTCCCCGTGGACGCCTCGGCGCCCGAGTCGGTGCACATGGCCTCGTGGCCGGAGGCGGACCGCTCGGCCGTGGACGAGGAGTTGTCGCGGCAGATGGCGCTCGTGCGGCGGCTCGTGGAGCTGGGCCGTGCGACGCGCGCCGAGTCGGGCGTCAAGACCCGGCAGCCGCTGAGCCGCGCGCTCATCGCGGCCACCGGGTTCGAGGCGCTGGGCGAGGAGCTGCGCGCGCAGATCGCCGAGGAGCTGAACGTCGCGGGGCTCGCCTCGCTCGGCGAGGTCGGTGCCTCGCTCGTGGACACGCGCGCGAAGGCGAACTTCCGTGCGCTCGGCAAGCGGTTCGGCAAGGGCGTGCAGGCGGTCGCGAAGGCGGTCGCGGACGCGGACGCCGCGGCGCTCTCGGCGTCCCTGCGCGAGACGGGCACGGCGACGGTCCTCGTGGACGGCGCCGAGGTCACCCTCTCCCCCGACGAGGTCTTCCTGACGGAGACCCCGCGCGAGGGCTGGGCGGTCGCCTCCGAGGCCGGTGCGACGGTCGCGCTCGACCTGGAGATCACCGAGGAACTGCGCCGCGCCGGCCTGGCCCGCGACGCGATCCGCCTCGTCCAGGAGGCCCGCAAGAACAGCGGCCTCGACGTCGCCGACCGCATCGCCCTGCGCTGGACGACGCGGGACCCGGCCCTCGCCGAGGCCCTGCGCGAGCACGCGGCCCTGATCGCCGACGAGGTCCTGGCCACGGACTACGCGGAGGGCGAGCCGACGGAGCGGTACGGCAAGCCGTTCGAGGACGCGGGTCTCGGCCTGACGTTCGCGCTGCACAAGCTGGGCTGAGGTTGTTCTCCAGCCGCTCCGGCGGTTGAGGAGCGGGGTCCGGGGCGGAGCCCCCGCAACGGCCCCCGCTCCCGGGGCCCCATACGCGCTCCCGGGCCCCACACGCAACCGGCCCCCCAGGTCGAAGACCTGGGGGGCCGGTGAATGCCGGCGTCTACCGCCGCGGGCGGCTCAGTTGTCGTCCTCGTCGATCAGGAAACCCCGCATCGGGGACGGCGCCTGCTGCATCGGCTGCGGCGCCTGCGGCCGCACCGGCGCCATCGGCTGCGTCATCGCCGGGGACATCTGCTGCTGCCCGCCCCCGTACGAGGGACCCGCCGAGGGCGGCGTGGGACCGCTCATCGGGCCGGGACCGTTGTGCCCGCCGCCGAAGGACGGCGCGCCGGCCGGGGCCATCGAGGGCGAGGGGGACGGCGGCAGCGAGGGCGTCGAGGAGACGCGGGGCGGCGCGAGCGAGTCGTCCGACTGCGTCTCCAGCTGGCGCAGCTGGGACTCCAGGTACGACTTCAGGCGCGTGCGGTACTCGCGTTCGAAGCCGCGCAGGTCCTCGACCTTGCGCTCCAGCGTGGCCCGCGCGGACTCCAGGGAGCCCATCGCGACGCGGTGCTTCTCCTGCGCGTCCCGCTCCAGGGCGTCCGCCTTGGCACGGGCGTCGCGCTCCAGACCCTCGGCGCGGCTGCGGGCCTCACCGACGATCTTGTTGGCCTCGGAGCGCGCCTCGGCGATCGCCTGGTCGGCGGTCTGCTGGGCGAGCGAGAGGACACGCGCGGCGCTGTCGCCACCGGGCCCCTGGCCGGGCTGCGGCAGCTGCGGGCCGCCGTGACCGAGCGGGCCGACCATCTGCTGCTGCGGCTGGCCCATCGGACCCTGCGGGCCGCCCATCGGACCCTGGCCCATCGGGCCGGGACCCTGCTGGCCCATCGGACCGGGACCCTGCTGCCCCATCGGGCCGGGGCCCTGCGGGGCCATCTGTCCCATAGGACCGGGACCCTGCGGGCCGCCCATCGGACCCTGGCCCATCGGGCCGGGACCCTGCGGACCGTGACCGCCGGGACCGGAGGGCAGCTGCGGGGCACCGGAGGGCAGCTGGGGCGGACCGCCCATGTGCTGCTGCTGCGGGTGCTGCTGCTGGCCCGGGTGCTGAGGCTGGCCGGGGTGCTGCGGCTGACCCGGGTGCTGGGGCTGCCCGGGGTGCTGCGGCTGTCCAGGGTGCTGCTGCTGCCCCTGCGGCGGACCGGATATGGCGGCGGGCCCGGGACCCTGCGGCCGTTCCGGCTGCTCGGGGCCCTTGCGCATGTTCTGCTGCTGGTTCTGCGCGGCGGCCCGCGTGGCCGCGGCGAGTTTGGCCCGCAGGTCCTCGTTCTCCCGCGCGAGCCTGGTGAGTTCGGCCTCTACCTCGTCGAGGAAGGCATCGACCTCGTCCTCGTCATAGCCTTCTCGGAGGCGGACGGTCGTGAACTGCTTGTTCCGCACGTCCTCGGGGGTCAATGGCATCTCTTCACCTCAACGTAGTCGTCGGCATTCGGCAAGAACGTAGTTGACATCGCGCTCACAGCCGGCTCACGACGGAGATCAGGATGTAGACGATGATCATCAGTACGAAGAAGGACAGGTCGAGCGCCACGCCCCCGAGGCGCAGCGGCGGGATGAACCGCCGCAGAAGCTTGAGTGGTGGATCGGTGACAGTGTAGGCGGCCTCCAGAACGACCACCATCGGCTTGCCCGGCTGCCAGGAGCGGGCGAACTGGAACACGTAGTCCATGACGAGCCGGAAGATCAGGACCAACAGGAAACACATCAGCGCGATGTAGAGCACATCCAGCACAACGCTCATGAGCGTTTCCCACTCCCCTGTCCTGCGAGCCCGCCGTCACGAGCCGTTCCGTTGTGCGTCATTCGGTCTCAGCTCTGGTTGAAGAACCCGCCCTCTGCGATGCGAGCCTTGTCCTCCGCCGTTACATCGACGTTAGCAGGCGACAACAGGAAAACCTTCTGAGTCACCCGCTCGATGCTCCCGTGCAGACCGAACACCAGACCGGCCGCGAAGTCGACAAGTCGCTTCGCGTCCGTGTCGTCCATCTCGGTCAGGTTCATGATCACCGGCGTGCCCTCGCGGAAGTGTTCCCCGATGGTACGGGCTTCGTTGTAGGTCCGGGGGTGCAACGTCGTGATGCGGTACGGCTCCCGCTCCGAGACAACCTTGGGCATGATCACCGGCGCGTTCTTCTCCATGCTCGGACGTTCTGGTGTGATGGATGACACGGGCGCGATACGTGCCGGACGGCCCGGTTCCACGGGGAGCGACACGGGTTCGCGCGGAGCCGGAGGCTGGGCGGAACGCACCGGTTCGTCCGGTTCGGGCTCCTGGTGCGGCGGGTTGTGCCGCCTGCGGTCGCGCTCGGGCTCCGGCTCGGGCTCGAACTCGTCATCGGGGTCGAACCCCGGGCCGTCGTACCCATCGTCCTCCACGAGGCCGAGGTAGACCGCCATCTTGCGCATCGCGCCGGCCATGCTCTGAGTCCTCCGCTCTGTGGTGGATCGACAAGGACCACCTGCCCGCGATCCACGAGGTCTTTCCGCCCCTTTGACGGGTAATGACCATATTTTGTGCTGTGGTCCGACTTGCTTGGCGACGTTACCCGAGGGGGGAACGCGTGCCGAGTATCGCGCTGCCGATCCGTACATGTGTCGCCCCGGCCGCGATCGCCTCCTCGACGTCGCCGCTCATCCCGGCGGAGACCATCGTGGCAGCCGGATGCGCGGCGCGCACGAGGCTCGCCAATTCCGCGAGCCGCGCGAAGGCGGCGCGCGCGTCGCCCGCGTAACGCCCCGCCAGCGGCGCCACCGTCATGAGCCCGGCGGGGCGCAGTCCCTCGGTGGCGGCGATACGGTCCATGAGTTCCCGGACCTCGTCCGGGTGGGCCCCGCCGCGCCCCGCGTGCGCCGCGGGATCACCCTCGGCGTCGAGCGCGACCTGCACGAGCGCACCGATCTCGCGCCCCTCGCGCACCGCCGCGGCGCCGAGCGAGGCGGCGAGCCGCGCGCGGTCCACGGAGTGCACGTACGAGGCGTACCGGGCCACGGACTTCGCCTTGTTGGTCTGCAACTGCCCGATGAAGTGCCACGTGAGCGGAAGGTCCGCGCACGCGGCGGCCTTCGGGGCCGCCTCCTGGTCGCGGTTCTCGCCGACCTGCGCGATACCGAGCGAGGAGAGAAGACGCACATCGCTCGCCGGATAGGTCTTGGTGACCGCGATCAATGTCACGTCGGCGCGCGAACGACCCGCCGCGGCACAGGCCTTGGCGATCCTTTCCTCCACTTTCGCGAGGTTCGCGGCGAGTTGTTCCCTGCGTTCCCTAAGGTCCGTCATGCCCCATCAGTCCAGCCACGCGTAGCCCGCGAGACGCCCGGTGACCCGGGCCCCGCGGTACGAGAAGTGATCCGCCGACTCCCGCGTGCAGGACGGGGAGCGGCACACGTCGCGCACGCCGAGCGCGTCGAGTTGCGCGAGCACGCCCGCCGCCACGTCGAGCGCCGGCGTGCCCCAGCTCGTCTCGGCGTACGCCCGGGGCGCGAGCGCGGCGACCTCGGCGCGCAGGGCCTCGGGCACCTCGTAACACGCCCCGCAGATCGCGGGCCCGGTGCGGGCCACGATCCGTGCGGGCTCGGCGCCGAGCCCGCGCATCGCCTCGACGGCCGCGGGGACGACCCCGGCGACGAGTCCCGGGCGCCCCGCGTGCGCGGCGGCCACCACCCCGGCGACGGGGTCGGCGAGCAGGACGGGCACGCAGTCCGCGGTGAGCACGGCGAGCGCGAGCCCGCGCCGCGCCGTGACGACCGCGTCGACGGCCGGTACGGGCTTGTCCCCCCAGGGCTCGTCGACGACCGCGACCTCGCGCCCGTGGACCTGGTTCATCCAGACCACGTGCGCGGGATCGAGGCCGAGGTCCTTCGCGGCGAGCGCCCGGTTGGCGAGGACCGCTTCGGGTGCGTCGCCGACCGCGCCGCCGAGGTTCAGCTCCTCGTACGGAGCGGCGCTCACCCCGCCCCACCTGTCGGTGAAGGCGAAGTGCGCGCCGCCCGCTTCCTCGCGCGTGCCTATCACTTCAGGAAGTCCGGCACATCCAGCTCCTCGGCCTGGCTGTCCGGGTAGGGACGGGCCGGGGGGACCGAGGGCTGCGGGAGCTGCGGGGCCGGGGCCTCGTTGACCGGGGCCGGCTCCGGCTCCGGGCGCGGAGCGGGCTCCTCGCGCGGGGTGACGGAGCCGAGGCCGCCGAAGGCCGGACGGACCGGCTCGCTCGTACGGGCCTGCGGCTGCTCCTCGCGCTTGCCGGTGGAGGCACCGATCACGTTGTCCCGCTTGGCGGGGGGCTGGCCCCCGTCGAAACCGGCCGCGATGACGGTGACCTTGACCTCGTCGCCGAGGGCGTCGTCGATGACGGCGCCGAAGATGATGTTGGCTTCCGGGTGCGCGGCCTCGCTCACCAGCTGGGCCGCCTCGTTGATCTCGAAGAGACCGAGGTCCGAGCCGCCCGAGATGGACAGCAGGACCCCGCGCGCCCCGTCGATGGAGGCTTCGAGCAGCGGGGAGGAGATGGCCAGTTCGGCGGCCGCGACGGCACGGTCGTCGCCGCGTGCGGAGCCGATGCCCATGAGGGCGGAACCCGCCTCGCTCATCACGGACTTGACGTCCGCGAAGTCGAGGTTGATGAGCCCGGGGGTGGTGATCAGGTCGGTGATGCCCTGGACACCGGAGAGCAGGACCTGGTCCGCGGACTTGAACGCGTCCAGGACACTGACCTGCCGGTCCGAGATGGACAGGAGCCGGTCGTTGGGGATGACGATGAGGGTGTCGACCTCTTCGCGGAGTTCGGCGATGCCGTCCTCCGCCTGGTTGGCCCGGCGTCGCCCCTCGAAGGTGAAGGGCCGGGTGACCACGCCGATCGTGAGGGCGCCCAGGGAGCGTGCGATGTTGGCGACGACGGGTGCGCCGCCGGTGCCTGTGCCGCCACCTTCGCCCGCCGTGACGAAGACCATGTCGGCCCCCTTGAGGACCTCCTCGATCTCCTCGCGGTGGTCCTCGGCCGCCTTGCGGCCGACCGCCGGATTGGCGCCGGCTCCCAGACCCCGGGTCAGTTCGCGGCCGACGTCGAGCTTGACGTCGGCGTCGCTCATGAGCAGGGCCTGCGCGTCGGTGTTGATCGCGATGAACTCGACGCCCTTGAGCCCGACCTCGATCATCCGGTTGATGGCATTGACACCACCGCCGCCGACACCGATGACTTTGATGACTGCGAGGTAGTTCTGCGGTGCTGCCACGTCGAAGGCTGCCTCTCGCCTCGATTTACGTGTCGATGCTTCGCCGCCCGGCGTGCGTCGACTGATGCCGAATAAGGGACGGTCCGAAGCGCCGACCCGAACCCTCACCCTGAAGTTCAGGGTTACTCCCGTAAGAGTTCCCCTGTGTTCTACCCCAGTGAGAGAGGGTTACCAGTGTGTCTGTTGCTGGGACTTCGCTGACTGTTCCGAACAGGACACTAAGTCGACAAGTGGCGCGCGTTCAACGAACACGCCGAACCTCCCGTTTTTCTTTTCACCCTATGTGATCAGCCGTGGCGCTGCCCAACCAGGGGTCAGTACCGCGATTTTTCCGGCCAATTCGGGGTCAATCCCTCGCCAACTCCCCGTCAAGTTCAGCGAACTGCGGGGGCGACAGGAACCGAGACGTCGAAGTACCGCGCCTTGGGCGCCGCTTTCATCAAGGCGGTCAGGGTACGGGCCTTCGCCGCGCCTTTCTCGCCACTCCCCCACGCCACCGTGCGCCCGTCACGCAACAGCAGTGTCACGTCGTCGTAGGAGCGAATACGGATCGTCCGCAGGTCCTTGACCACGGGCGACGGCACGTGGGCGGCGACGGTCGCCGCCTCGCGCAGCAGACGGGCGGTGCCGAAGCGGTGCAGCGAGGGGGCGTCCGACGCGTCGAGATCGAGTCGCGGAATACCGCGCGGAGGAGTGCCCACCGTGGCGAAAAGCACGCCGTGCGCGTCCACTTCGTCGAATTTTCCGCCCTTTTCCCGTACGAGAACGGGTTTACGCTCCGTGACCGCGATGCGCAGCCCGTGCGGCCAGGAACGGGTGATTTCCACGGATTCGATACGGGGCAGCCGTGCACGCGCATTCGCTTCGAGCGCGTCGGTGTTCACGGAAATGAGCGGACTTCCCTCGGGGGCGGCGACGGCCCGTTCCACCTCGCGCACGGTGAGCACCTCGGTCCCCGTGACACCGACCCGCGTGAGCCTGAGCCACGGCGAGCCGTAGAGCAGGTAGAGCGCACCGCCCAGGAGCAGCACGAGGCCCCCGGCGACGAGCCAGAACCGGAGTCCTGGCAGGCCGCGCGGGGGCGGGGGCGGGGCCGGGGACCGCTCGGCGTCGTGGGGCGCCTCGGCCCCGGTACGTCCTTCGCCGCCCTGGGCGGTCCTCGCTCCGGCCACGCTCCCTCAGCCTCCTCGTGATGCGGGGGCTCGAAGGGCCCCTCAGCGGTTCCTGCGTGCGGCGATCGCCTCGTACACCATGCCGACGAGCAGGTCGTCGGCGTCCCTGCGGCCGAACTCGGCGGCGGCGCGCGACATCTCGTAGAGCCGGTGCGGGTCGGCGAGCACGGGCAGCACCTGGGACTGCACCCACTCCGGTGTCAGTTCCGCGTCGTCCACGAGGAGTCCGCCACCCGCCTTCACCACCGGCTGGGCGTTGAGCCGCTGCTCGCCGTTGCCGATGGGCAGCGGGACATAGGCGGCGGGCAGGCCCACGGCGGAGAGTTCGGCGACGGTCATCGCACCGGCGCGGCACAGCATCATGTCGGCCGCGGCGTAGGCGAGGTCCATCCGGTCCACGTACGGTACCGGGATGTACGGCGGCATTCCGGGCATGTTGTCGGCGCGTGGCAGCTCGTTCTTGGGACCGACCGCGTGCAGGACCTGGATGCCGGAGCGCTGGAGCAGCGGGACGACGCGCTGGACGACCTCGTTGAGGTGGCGGGCGCCCTGGGAGCCGCCGGAGACGAGGAGTGTCGGCAGGTTCTGGTCCAGGCCGAAGGCGGCGCGGGCCTCGGGGCGCACCCTGGCGCGGTCCAGGGTCGCGATGGTGCGGCGCAGCGGGATGCCGATGTAACGGGCGCCGCGCAGCTTGCTGTCGGGCGTCGATACGGCGACGGCGGAGGCGTAGCGCGAGCCGATCTTGTTGGCGAGCCCGGGGCGGGCGTTGGCCTCGTGCACGACGATCGGGGTGCCGGTGCGCTTCGCGGCGAGGTAGCCGGGCAGCGCCACGTACCCGCCGAAGCCGATGACGCAGTCCGCCTTGGTGCGTTCGATGATCTGCTCGGCGGCCTTGATGGTGCCGCGCAGCCTGCCCGGCACGGTGATCAGCTCGGGGGTGGGCTTGCGCGGCAGCGGGACCGCGGGAATGAGGGCGAGTTCATAGCCGCGCTCGGGCACGAGCCTGGTCTCCAGGCCGCGCTCCGTGCCGAGGGCCGTGATCCCCACGGTGGGGTCCTGCCTGCGCAGGGCGTCCGCGAGGGCGAGCGCCGGCTCGATGTGGCCGGCGGTCCCCCCGCCGGCGAGTACGACATGCACCGAAATTCACCGCTCTCCGGACGGACGCGCCCCGGGGGCGCGCCGTCTCATCGTGTTCCATCTCACCGCGAACCGCTTGCGGCCGAAGCCGGGCCCCCGCAGGGCGAGGGCCGCTCGCGCAGCGGGCTCGTCGCGTGCGAAGGCGATGAGGAGCCCGATGGCGAACATGGTCGGCAGCAGCGAGGAACCCCCGTAGGAGAACAGCGGCAGCGGCACCCCGGCGATCGGCAGCAGACCGAGCACCGCACCGAGGTTGATCACGGCCTGCGCCGTGATCCAGGTGATGACCGCTCCCGCGGCGTACCTCACGAAGGGGTCCTCCGTGCGTCCGGCCACGCGGATACCCGCATAGCCTAGAGCCGTGAAGAGGGCGATCACCGACAGCGTCCCCGCGAGGCCCAGTTCCTCGCCGAGCACGGCGAAGATGAAGTCCGTGTGGGCTTCGGGGAGTTCTCCCCATTTCTCCACACTCGCGCCGAGCCCGGAGCCGAAGAAGCCGCCCGACGCGAGCGCGTAGAGGCCGTGCACGCCTTGCTGGCACTTGTCGTTGAAGGCGTGGGCGTCGGTGGAGCCGAGGCAGGCGAAGCGGGCGAGGCGGTTGTCGCTCGTCTTGACGAGGATCACCCCGAGCAGCCCGACGAAGCCGAGCACGCCGGCGAACATCCGGGTGGGCGCGCCCGCGAGCCACAGGAGCCCGAAGAGGATCGCGGTGAGGATCATCGCCGTGCCCATGTCGGAGCCGAGCATGATGAGCCCGAGCAGCAGGAAGGTGACGGGCACGAGCGGCACCAGCATGTGCTTCCACTGGTTGAGCAGCCGCTTCTCGCTCTTGCGGGCGAGCAGGTCGGCGCCCCACAGGACGAGCGCGAGCTTGCCGAACTCGGAGGGCTGGATCTGGAAGAAGCCGAGGTTGATCCAGTTCCTGTTGCCGTTGACGGAGACGCCGATGAGCGGCACCGCTGCCATCGTGACGACCGCGGCGACGAGCAGCGGGTACGAGAGTGCCCTGTGCAGCTTGACGGGCATCCGCGCGGCGGCGACGAGGAGCAGGCCGCCGAGGAGGGCGGCGCCGAGTTGCTTGCGGAAGAAGAAGGAACCGGCGAGCCCGTAGTTGAGGGCCGTGATGACGGAGGCCGAGTAGACCATCACGAGGCCGAGCACGATGATCAGCAGGCTCGCGCCGAGGATCACGTAGTACGCGGTGAGCGGCCGGTCCCAGGCCCGCATGAGGCGGTCGGGGAGCCCGCGCAGCGGATTGCCGCGCGGGCCCCCGGGGGAGCGGGGGGTACGGGACGCGCCGCCGCCCCCCGCTCCGCCCCCCGGGCCGCGGGTCCGCCCCGCGAAGGTCCTGCCGCGCAGCGGGAGGCCCGTGCGGGGGGCCCTGGGGCTGCGGCTGCGGTGCACGCGGGCGGAGCTGTACCGCCCGCCATCGGCCGTACGCTCAGCGGCCATCGTCGCTGTCCCCTCCAGTCGTCCTGGCGCGGACCGGCCCGGCGGCGGGCCGGTCCGGTTCAGTCGCCTTCGGCAGCGGTGGCGCGTGCGCGGACCGCCTCGGCGAAGAGGTCGCCGCGCACGTTGTAGTTGGTGAACATGTCCATCGAGGCGCACGCCGGGGCGAGCAGGACCGTGTCGCCGCTCTCGGCGAGCCCGGCCGCCTCGCGCACCGCTTCGGACATCGCCCCAGTGTCGGCCCGGTCGAGGTCGACCACGGGTACGTTCGGCGCGTGTCGCGCGAGGGCTTCGCGGATCAGCGCGCGGTCGCGGCCCAGGAGGACGACGGCCCGCAGGCGTTTCGCGGCGCCTTGCACCAGTTCGTCGAAGGACGCGCCCTTCGCGAGTCCCCCGGCGATCCAGACGATCGGTTCGTAGGCGGCGAGGGAGGCCTCGGCGGCGTGCGTGTTGGTCGCCTTGGAGTCGTCGACGTAGGTGACGCCCTCGATCGTGGCGACGTGCTCGATGCGGTGCGGGTCGGGCCGGAAGGCGCGCAGGCCCTCGCGCACCGCCGTGGCGGGGACGCCGAAGGCGCGGGCGAGGGCCGCGGCGGCGAGGGCGTTGGCGATGTTGTGCGGGGCCGGCGGGTGCACGTCGGCGACCTCGGCCAGCTCCTGCGCCTGCTTCCCGCGGTCGGGCACGAAGGCCCGGTCGACGAGGAGCCCTTCGACGACGCCGACTTCGGAGGGGCGGGGGGTGCCGAGCGTGAAGCCGATGGCCCGGCAGCCCTCCTCCACGTCGGCGGCGCGCACGAGTTCCTCGGTGGCCGCGTCGGCGGTGTTGTAGACGCAGGCGACGGTGTTGCCCTCGTAGACGCGGCCCTTGTCGGTGGCGTACGCGGCCATCGAGCCGTGCCAGTCGAGGTGGTCGGGCGCGAGGTTGAGCACGACGGCGGAGTGCGGCCGTACCGAGGGCGCCCAGTGCAGCTGGTAGCTCGACAGCTCGACGGCGAGGACGTCGTACGGCTCCTTCGCGAGGACCGCGTCGAGGAGGGAGACGCCGATGTTGCCGACGGCCGCGGTGCGGTGGCCCGCCGCTTCGAGGATCGCGGCGAGCATCCGTACCGTCGTCGTCTTGCCGTTGGTGCCCGTGACGGCGAGCCAGGGCGCGGCGTGGGGGCCGCGCAGGCGCCAGGCGAGTTCGACGTCGCCCCACACGGGCACCCCGGCCGCCGCCGCCGCCGCGAAGAGCGGCTTGTCCGGCTGCCAGCCGGGCGCGGTGACGACGAGTGAGGTGCCCTCGGGGAGGGTCGCCCCGTCGCCGAGGCGGACGGTGACGCCGAGCGCGCGCAGTTCCTCCGCCTGGGCGCGGGAGCGCTCGTCGTCGGCGTCGGTGACGGCGGTGACGAGGGCCCCGCGCTCGTGGAGGACGCGGGCGGCCGGCATCCCCGAGACGCCGAGCCCGGCGACGGTGACGCGCTTGCCCGCGAAGTCCTGTGCGGTCACTTGTCGGCCGCCCATCCGGCGTAGAAGAGGCCGAGGCCGACGATGACGCACATGCCCTGGATGATCCAGAAGCGGACCACGACAAGGACTTCGGACCAGCCCTTCAGCTCGAAGTGGTGCTGGAGGGGTGCCATGCGGAAGACGCGCCTGCGGGTCAGCTTGAAGGAGCCGACCTGGATGACGACCGAGAGCGTGATGAGCACGAACAGGCCGCCCAGGAGGGCGATGAGCAGTTCGGTGCGCGAGCAGATGGCGAGGCCCGCGAGGGCGCCGCCGAGGGCGAGCGAGCCGGTGTCGCCCATGAAGATCTTGGCGGGCGAGGTGTTCCACCACAGGAAGCCGAAGCAGGCGCCCATGAGGGCGGAGGCGACGACGGCGAGGTCGAGCGGGTCGCGTACCTCGAAGCAGGCTGCCGGGTTGGTGAGCGTGGCCGCGTTGGCGCAGGACTCCTGGAACTGCCAGATGCCGATGAAGGTGTAGGCGCCGAAGACCATGACGGACGCGCCGGTGGCGAGGCCGTCCAGACCGTCCGTCAGGTTCACGCCGTTGGACATGGCCAGGATCATGAAGAGCGCCCAGACCACGAAGAGCACCGGGCCGATGGTCCAGCCGAAGTCGGTGACGAAGGAGAGCTTCGTGGACGCCGGGGTGTTGCCGCGCTGGTCGGCGAATTGCAGGGCGAGCACGGCGAAGGCGATGCCGACGATGAGCTGTCCGGCCATCTTCGCCTTGGCGCGCAGGCCGAGCGAACGCTGTTTGACGATCTTGATGTAGTCGTCGAGGAAGCCGACCAGGCCCATGCCCGTCATCAGGAACAGCACCAGGAGCCCGGAGAAGCTGGTCGGGCTGCCGGTGATGAGCTTGGTGAGGAAGTAGGCGATGAGCGTGGCGAGGATGAAGGCGATGCCACCCATCGTCGGCGTACCGCGCTTGCTGTGGTGCTCGCGCGGCCCGTCGTCACGGATGAACTGGCCGTAGCCCTTGCGGGCGAGCAGCTTGATGAGCAACGGGGTGCCGATGAGGGTCAGGAAGAGACCGATCGCTCCCGCGAAGAGGATTTGCTTCATCGCGCGGCGGCCTCGCCCTCACCGGCGCCTTCCAGGAGGGCCTGGGCGACTTTCTCCAGGCCCGCCGCCCGGGACGCCTTCACCAGGACGACATCCCCCGGTCGCAGTTCCCCGCGTAGCAGGTCGATCGCCGCCTGTGTGTCGGACACGTGCACCGACTCCTCACCCCACGAACCCTCGTTGTATGCGCCCATCCGCAGCCAGGCCGCCTCCTGGCCCCCGACCGCGACGAGCTTGCTCACGTTGAGCCGGACGGCCAGCCGTCCGACGGCGTCGTGGGCGGCGAGCGATTCGTCCCCGAGTTCCGCCATCGTCCCGAGCACCGCCCAGGTCCGGCCGCCCTTGTCTCGGGCCGCCGAGCCCATCGCGACGAGCGCGCGCAGTGCGGCTCGTACGGAATCGGGGCTCGCGTTGTAGGCGTCGTTGACGATCGTCACGCCGTCCGGGCGCTCGGTGACCTCCATCCGCCAGCGGGAGAGGGAGCGTGCCTCGCTGAGACCAAGGGCGATCTCTTCGGCGGGCATGCCCAGCTCATGGGCGACGGCTGCGGCGGCGAGCGCGTTCGACACGTGGTGCTCACCGTACAGGCGCAAGGTCACTTCGCCGCACCCGGTGGGTGTGCGCAGGAGGAACCTGGGGCGCCCGGTGTCCGTAAGCGTGACGTTCTCTGCCCGCACTTCCGCATCGTCCGCTTCGCCGAAGAGGAGGACCCGTGCCCGGGTACGGGGTGCCATGCCGCGTACGAGCGGATCGTCCGCGTTGAGGACGGCGAGTCCGGACTCGGGCAGGGCCTCGACCATCTCGCCCTTGGCCTCGGCGATCTTCTCCTTGCCGCCGAACTCGCCGATGTGGGCGGAGCCGACGTTGAGGACGATGCCGATCGACGGCGGGGTGAGGCTCGTGAGGTAGCGGATGTGGCCGATGCCGCGGGCACCCATCTCCAGGACGAGGTGGCGGGTGTCCTCGGTGACGCGCAGCGCGGTCAGCGGGAGCCCGATCTCGTTGTTGAGGTTGCCCGGTGGCCACACGGTGGGCCCGCGGCGGCTCAGGAGCTGCGCGACGAGGTCCTTGGTGGACGTCTTGCCCGCCGAGCCCGTCATGGCGATCACGGCGGTGCCGAGGCGTTCCACGACGGTACGGGCGAGGGCGCCGAGTGCCGCGGTGACGTCGTCCACGACGATCGCGGGCACGCCGAGCGGCCGGGTCGCGAGGACGGCGACCGCGCCCGCGTCGACGGCTCCTGCCGCGTAGTCGTGCCCGTCGACGCGTTCACCGGCGAAGGCGACGAAGAGTCCGCCGTCCTCGACGGCCCGGGAGTCGGTGACGACGGGACCGGTGACGCGAAGCTCCGGGTCCGGTATGTCGTGGGTCCGCCCGCCGACGATGTCAGCGATCTCGGCGAGAGAGAGGGCGATCACAGGTTCATCCCACGC
The DNA here is from genome assembly GCF_050613165.1 of Streptomyces sp. P6-2-1. Classification (NCBI taxonomy): domain Bacteria; kingdom Bacillati; phylum Actinomycetota; class Actinomycetes; order Kitasatosporales; family Streptomycetaceae; genus Streptomyces; species Streptomyces sp. P6-2-1. The sequence goes on from NZ_CP192513.1 coordinate 1,451,074, forward strand.
TTTTCTGCTGCGCGGCCGGGGCGGCCGCGGCTTTGCGGATGGCTTCCTTGAGGACCTCGCGGTCGTCGAAGGGGCGGACGACGCCGTTGACGTCCTGGCCCTGTTCGTGACCCTTGCCCGCGATGAGCACGGTGTCCCCGGGCTCGGCGCGGGCGACGGCGGCGGCGATGGCCGCCGCGCGGTCGGCGTCCACGAGGACGTCCCCGCGCTCGTGCACGGGCACCTCGGCGGCGCCCGCGAGCATCGCGGCGAGGATCGCGAGCGGGTCCTCGGAGCGCGGGTTGTCGGAGGTGAGTACGGCGGTGTCGGCGAGGCGCGCGGCGGCGGCGCCCATCGGTCCGCGTTTGGTGGTGTCGCGGTCGCCGCCGCAGCCGAGCACGACGTGCACGCGGCCCTCGGTGACACGGCGCAGCGAGCGGAGCACCGATTCGACGGCGTCGGTCTTGTGCGCGTAGTCGACGACGGCGAGGTACGGCTGTCCCTCGTCGACGCGCTCCAGGCGCCCGGGGACGCCGGGGACGGCGCCGATGCCCTCGGCGGCGGTCCGGGGGTCGGTCCCCGCCTCGGCGAGTGCCGTGACGGCGGCGAGGGTGTTGGCGACGTTGAAGGCGCCGGGGAGCGGGGCGCGGGCCGGGTAGCGGGAGCCGTCGGGCCCCACGACGGTGAAGGTCGAAGCGGTGGGGCCGATCTCGACGTCCTCGGCGCGCCAGTCGGCGTCGGGGTGGCCCTCGGCGGAGAACGTGACGATCGGTACCTCGGCCTCGGTGACGAGCCTGCGCCCGTACTCGTCGTCGTAGTTGACGACGCCGCGGCGGCTGCGCGCCCGGGTGAAGAGCTGGGCCTTGGCCTGGAAGTAGTCCTCCATGCCGGAGTGGAACTCCATGTGCTCCGGGCTCAGGTTGTTGAAGACGGCGACGTCGTGGACGACGCCGTCGACACGGCCGAGCACGAGGGCGTGGCTGGAGACCTCCATCGCGACGGCGTCGACGCCGCGTTCGCGCATGACGGCGAAGAGCGCCTGGAGGTCGGTGGCCTCGGGGGTGGTGCGCTCGGACTTGAGGCGCTCGTCGCCGATGCGGGTCTCGACGGTGCCGATGAGGCCGGTCGAGTGCCCGGCGGCGCGCAGGCCGCCCTCCATGAGGTACGCGGTGGTGGTCTTGCCCGAGGTCCCCGTGATGCCGATCTGGAGGAGGTCGTCGCCCGGGTTGCCGTAGATGCGCGCCGCGAGGGCGCCCATCCGGCCGCGCGGGTCTCCGACGACGAGGACGGGGAGCCCGGCGGCGAGGACGCGCTCGGCACCCGCGGGATCGGTGAGCGCGGCGACGGCGCCGAGCGAGGCGGCCTGCGCGGCGAAGTCGGCGCCGTGGAAGCGGGCGCCCGGCAGGGCCGCGTAGATGTCACCGGGACGCACGGCGCGGGAGTCGTGGGTGATGCCGGTGACATCGGCGGGGGCGGGGCCGTCGCCGCCGCCGCGCGGCTCGACCCCCAGTTCTTCCGCGAGGCGGTCGAGCGGGGTGGCCGCGGTCTTGGCGGGGCGCGGAGGGCCGGGGTACGTCACGGGACCGTTCTCCCGGGGGGTGTGGGGCTGATCGGGGCGTGGCACGGCGGTGAGCGTACCGGGCGGGATGGGCTCGCCGCGAAATGAGGGGCTCTGTGCGGGGGCTGGCGCGCCGTCGGTCCCCGAAGGGCGGCGGCGGTTCCACGGATCGGGGGTGATCGTTGTCACGGGCGGTTCCTGGTGGGTCTCCGGGGGGTGCGCGGGGTACGGGCCCGGCCGGTCAGGGCTGGAAGGTGGTCGGGAGCCGTGCGGGCTGGGCACCCGTGGGCGGGACCTGGAGGGTCTTCAGGGCGAACTCCATGACGCTCTTGTAGATGGGCCCGCAGATCTGGCCGCCGAAGTAGTCGCCCTTCGTCGGGTTCTGGATGGCGCAGTAGACGGTCACGCGGGGCTTGTCGGCGGGCGCGAACCCGGCGAAGGAGGCGGTGTAGCCGCGGTAGAGCCCGGTCTTCGGGTCCACCCGGTTGGCCGTCCCCGTCTTGCCCGCGACGCGGTAGCCGGGGATGCGCGCCGAGGTGCCGGTGCCCTCCTTGTCGTCGACGACGGACTCCAGCATGGCGGCGAGCGTCTTGGCGGTCCTGTCGCTCACGACGCGGGTCCTCTTCGCCGGGTCGCCGGGGGTCCAGCGGCCGTCGGGGCCCTTGGTGGCCTTGACGAGGGTCGGTGCGACGCGGACGCCGCCGTTGGCGATCGTGGAGTAGACGGAGGCGGCCTGCATCGCGTTGATCGACAGGCCCTGGCCGAAGGGGATCGTGTACTGCTGCGAGGTGTTCCACTTGTCGGGCGGCGCGAGGATGCCGGAGGTCTCACCGGGGAAGCCGAGCCCGGTGGGGCTGCCGATGCCGAATTTGCGCAGGTACGAGTGGAGGACCTCGTTCGCCTGCCGCTGCGTCTTGCCGAGCTGGCCGGTGGCGAGGATCGTGCCGATGTTGGAGGACTTGGCGAGCACCCCGTTGAGGGTGAGGTGCCAGGTGCCGTGGGCCACGTCGTCGTGGAAGATGCGGTCGCCGCGGCGCAGTTCGCCCGGCACGGTGACGTGGGTGCCCGGGGTCGCCTTGTTCTCCTCCAGGACGGCGGCCATCGACATGATCTTGCTGGTGGAGCCGGGTTCGTAGGCGTCCTGGAGTGCCGGGTTGCCGAGCGCGTCCGCCTTGGCGTGGCTCAGGTCGTTCGGGTCGAAGCCGGGCGCGTTGGCGAGCGCGAGGATCTCGCCGGTGCGGGTGTCCTGCACGATGACGTACCCGCGGTCGGCCTTGGACTTCCCGACCTGCTCGGTGATGGCCTGCTGCGCGGCCCACTGGATGTCGCGGTCCAGGGTGAGCTGCACGTTCGTACCGGGTACGGCGGGGTGCTCGCTGCCGCCCGCCGTGGGGACCTGGCGGCCCCCTGCCTGTGCGTAGCGCACCTCGCCCGGGGTGCCGGCGAGCGATTCCTCGTACTGCGCCTCCAGGCCGCCCGCGCCCTTGCCCTCGGAGTTGACCCAGCCCAGTATCCCGGCGGCGAGGTCCCCGTTGGGGTAGACGCGTTTGCTCGTCGGCTCCTGGAAGACCCCGGCGAGGATGCTGGGCCTGTCCTTCGTGGCCTTGGCCTGGAAGGCGCTCTTGAGGTCCTTGATCTGCGTCCAGACCTGCGGGGTCTGCCGGGTCGCGAGGAGCGCGAAGCGGCCGGTGCCGCGCAGCTGGGCCGCCACCTTGTCCTCGTCCTTGCCGAGGATCGGGGCGAGGAGGGCCGCGGCCTGTTCGGGCGCGTCCTTCACGTGGGTCTGCTCGCGGCTAAACATCGAGGGGTCGGCGGTGATGTCGTAGGCGTCGACGCTCGTGGCCAGCTCGACGCCGTTCCTGTCGGTCACGGCGCCGCGCTCGGGGGCGATCTCGTGGACGACGACGCGGTTCTTCTGCGCGGCGGTCGTGAAGGAGTCGGCGTCGACGGCCTGGATCTGGAGCAGCCGTACGACGAAGACCGCCATGACCAGCGTGAGCGTGACCCCGACGAGCCGGAGCCTGGGGCGCGGCGAGCCGAGCCGGATCGTGCGCGGCCCCTGGAGCCTGGGCCCCGGCCCCGACGGGCTGCGGCGCGGTCTGGCCCCCGGGCCCGGGCGGGCCCCCGGCCTGGCCCCCGCACGGGGGCGCTCGACGGGCCTGGCGGGGCCCGGCACGCGACGGCGGGGCGGTTCCCTGTCGGTCACGGCGTCACCTTCCGGGGGTGGGGTCCGGGCTCGCGTACGGGGTGGGATCGGTGCCGAGGCCGGGCGAGGTGCTGGGGGCGGGACCGGTGTCCGGGCCGGGCGAGGCGCTGGTGGCGCCGGGGCTCGGGGTCGGGGCCGGCGTCGGCGTGGGGCTGGTCCCGGGTGCCGGTGGCTGGGCCCGGCTGGGGCTCGGGCTCGGGCTGGGGCTGGGGCTCGGGCTCGGGCTGGGGCTCGGGCGGACGAGCGCGACGCGTGGTGCCGCCGACGCCCTGCCCCGTACCGTCCCGTCCGGCGCGAGGAACGCCGGGTCGCCGCCGGGCACCATGCCCAGCTCGGCGGCGCGCCGGGCGAGCGCGTCGGGCGCCGCGTAGGCGTCGACGTCCCGCTGGAGTTCCTGCTGCTCGTCGGTGAGGTCCGTGGACTGCTTCTTGAGCCGGCTCACCTGGAACGAGCCCTCGTTGAGCGAGGAGTTGAGCACGAGGAGCGTGATGAGCCCCCCGGCGAGGAGCGCGACCACGAGCAGCACGAAGGGCGTGCGCGCCGCCCGGTTCGTGCCGCGCTCGGGCAGCAGCCGGGCGAGTGCGGCGGCGCGGCCGCGCAGGACACCGTTCACGACTCCTCCGGGGGACGACACGCGTGGGAGCGGACGCCGGTTCCGCCGCCGCGGGCCGGGGCGGTTCCGGTACGGGGTGCCCCGTGCCCGCTCACACGGCCCCCTCGCGGATGCGTTCGGCTCCGCGCAGGCGGGCGGGGGCCGCCCTGCGGTTCTCCGCGACCTCTTCCTCGGTGGGCAGTTCGGCGCCGCGCGTGAGGAGCTTGAGGCGGGGCTGGTAGCGCTCGGGGACGACCGGGAGTCCGGGTGGCGCCGTGCTCGTCGCCCCGGCGGAGAGGACCTGCTTGACGAGCCTGTCCTCCAGCGAGTGGTAGGCGAGTACGGCGATGCGGCCGCCGACCGCGAGCGAGTTCACCGCGGCGGGGATCGCCCGTTCCAGGACGGACAGTTCGCCGTTGACCTCGATGCGCAGGGCCTGGAAGGTGCGCTTGGCCGGGTTCCCCCCGGTGCGCTTGGCGGCCTGCGGCAGCGCCTCGCGGATCAGCTCGACGAGGCGCGCGCTGCGGGCGAAGGGCTCCTTCTCGCGCTCGCGCACGACGGCGGAGACGATCCGGCGGGCCTGCTTCTCCTCGCCGTACGTACGGAGGATGCGGACGAGTTCGCCGGGCGGGTAGGTGTTGAGCACCTCGGCGGCGCTCACGCCCGCGGTCTGGTCCATGCGCATGTCGAGCGGGGCGTCCTGCGCGTACGCGAAGCCGCGCTCGGCCTCGTCGAGTTGCATCGAGGAGACGCCGAGGTCGAAGAGGACGCCCTGGACGCGCGGGATGCCGATCCTGTCGAGGACGTCGGGCAGCTCGTCGTAGACGGCGTGGGCCAGGATCGCGCGCTCGCCGAAGGGAGCGAGGCGCTCGCCGGCGAGGCGCAGCGCCTCCTTGTCGCGGTCGAGGGCGACGAGCCGGGCCGCGGGGAAGGTGCTGAGGAGGGCCTCGCTGTGGCCGCCGAGGCCGAGGGTGCAGTCGACGACGACCGCGCCGGGCTCGGCGAGCGCCGGGCCGAGGAGATCGAGGCAGCGACGCAGCATGACGGGGACGTGGCGTCCCTCGGCCGTCCCCGCGGCAGGTCCTGACGACTCCTGCGCCGTACCCTCGGGTGCTGTGCCCTCGGGCGTCTGGTCCGTGTGCAATGTCCTGCCCGTCACCCTCGTCGAAAAGCGCCTCGCGCCCTGATCCCGCGCCCTGCTCCCCCGCGCTCCCACGACCCCGGCGGCCCCACGCACCCGGCGCTCCCACGGAGCGGGCGCGGACGCGCGGCCTGGTCCCCTCCCGCTCGGAAGGGGAGTGACCCGCCGGGGCCTCGCGGCACCGGCCGGCCGGAACGGGAGGGGGCCGGGCCGTACGTATCCGCCGCACACCGTGGAGAAGCGGCCCCGGGGACGCGGGCCGCGGGGTACACGGGACCGCGACAGTCTCCAGCGGGGTGTCCGGGGTCCCGCTTCGCGTCACTTTAGTCCACCCTGTCGCCCGGTCAATCAACGACCCTGCGCGTCGCGAAGCCCGTGAAACCGGGCTCCGGGGGCCATGATCCGGGTGTGTCCGGATACGTGGACCGGGTGCGCGCGGATCATCGCGGGACGGGCGGGGCGGCGGGGTTGGGTACCGTCTGGAGCATGACTTCCGCCCCCATCACCCCCGGTACCACGGTCACCGACCGCCTCGTCGCGGCGAACGAGGCGTACGCGAAGACCTTCACCGACCCCGGCATGGACGCCAGGCCCGTGCAGAAGGTCGCCATCGTCGCCTGCATGGACGCGCGTCTGGACCTGCACGCCGCGCTCGGCCTGGACCTCGGCGACTGCCACACGATCCGCAACGCGGGCGGCGTCGTCACCGACGACGTGATCCGGTCCCTGACCATCAGCCAGCGCGCCCTGGGCACCCGCAGCATCGTCCTCATCCACCACACCAACTGCGGCCTCGAATCCTTGACCGAGGACTTCCGCCAGGAGCTGGAGCGCGAGGTGGGCCAGCGTCCCTCGTGGGCGGTCGAGGCGTTCACGAACGCCGAGCAGGACGTGCGGCAGTCGATGCAGCGCGTGCGGACCTCGCCGTTCCTGATCGAGGCGAACGACGTGCGCGGCTTCGTCTTCGACGTGCACACGGGGCTGCTGCACGAGGTCGACCCGGCGGCCTGAGTGCCGGCCGGGCCCGCGGGCCTCGCCCCGGCCGCCCGGGCCGCCGCCGCGCGGACGGCCGCGCGGCGGTGGACCCGTACCGCCGAATCCCGACCGTGCCGTGGCCGGGTATCAGCCGAATCCGGTGGACAAATGCCACAAGCCCCGACAAGCCGCGAGCTGTTGTCCGCGGGCGAGTGACACCAGCCGACAACGGCAACAAGAATGCGTGGAGAGCCCGCGCGGCATCGTTCGCGCGGGGTCAGGACAGGACGGGTGCCGGCTCGCGAGGAGCCGGGCGCAGCCCGGTGGACGGGGTGGCCCCGCTCGGGGCCGTGGGCCGAGGAGGGCCGGGTGACGACCTTTGACGAGCGCGCCGAAGCGCGGGGCGACCTGAGAGACCTGAGCGAGACGGCGGGCCGGGTACGGGGCGCCGTCGAGACGGTCATCGAGGGCAAACCGGACGTCGTCCGGCTCGCCCTGACCGTGCTGCTCGCCGAGGGGCACCTGCTCATCGAGGACGTGCCGGGCGTGGGCAAGACGATGCTCGCGCGGGCGCTCGGGCGTTCCGTGGACGCCTCCGTGCGCCGTATCCAGTTCACGCCCGACCTGCTGCCCTCGGACATCACCGGGGTCTCGGTCTACGACCAGGGCTCGGGCACCTTCGAGTTCAAGCCCGGCGCCGTCTTCGCGCAGATCGTGATCGGCGACGAGATCAACCGCGCCTCGCCGAAGACGCAGTCGGCGCTCCTGGAGGCGATGGAGGAGGGCCAGGTCACGCTCGACGGCGAGACCTTCCCGCTGCCGCGTCCCTTCATGGTCGTCGCGACGCAGAACCCGGTCGAGATGGAGGGCACCTACCCGCTCCCCGAGGCGCAGCGCGACCGCTTCATGGCGCGCGTGTCGATGGGCTATCCCTCGGCCGACGCGGAGCTGAAGATGCTCGGCTCGCACGGCGCGGCCTCGCCGCTCGACGCGCTCCTCCCCGTGGCGCACGTCGACGAGATCGCCAAGCTCGTCGAGGCGGTGCGCGGCGTGCACATCGCGCAGGACATCGAGCGGTACGCGGTCGCGCTCACGCAGGCGACCCGCGTCCACCCCGATCTGCGGCTCGGCGCCTCACCGCGCGCCACGCTCCATCTCGTACGGGCCGCGCGCGCGTCGGCCGCGCTCGCCGGGCGCGACTTCGTGCTCCCCGACGACGTGCAGGCCCTCGCCGTGCCCGTCCTCGCGCACCGCCTGCTCCCGACGACGCAGGCCCAGCTCGGGCGGCGCAGCGCCGAGGCGATCGTCGTCGAACTGCTCCAGCAGGTGCCGATCCCCGACAGCGGGGCCCGCGTGGGCCGCCCGGGGGGCGGCGGCCGGTGAAGGGCGGGGGCGCCGGGCGGGGCGCGGCGGTACGGGCTTCGGACGGCGAGACGGCACGGGGCTCGGCGCCGGTCCGCGGGCCTGGTGCGCCCCTGCCCGCGCAGCGCCGCGCGAGCCCGGTGGCCCCTGGCGGGCTTCCCGCGCCCGCGCCGGTCGCCGATGACCACGAGGAGGGCGTGCCGCGCGGGCCGCTGCGGACCGCTTTCGCCGGGCTGACCACGCGCGGCCGGTCCTTCCTCGCCGCCGGGATCGCCGCCGGGATCTGCGCGTACGTGCTCGGGCAGGGCGAGCTGCTGCGGGTCGGGGTGCTGCTCGCGGTGCTCCCGCTCGTCGCCGCCGCCGTGCTCTTCCGTACCCGCCACCGCGTCACGGGCAGCCGCAGGCTCAGCCCGCTGCGCGTGCAGGCGGGCGAGGAGGCCCGCGTGCACCTGCGCGTCGAGAACGTCTCGCGGCTCACCACCGGGCTCCTCATGCTCCAGGACCGGGTGCCCTACCAGCTCGGCCCGCGCCCGCGCTTCGTCCTCGACCGTGTCGAGGCGGCCGGGCGCCGCGAGGTCTCGTACCGGGTGCGCTCCGACATGCGCGGCCGCTTCCCGCTCGGTCCCCTGCAACTGCGGCTCAGCGACCCCTTCGGGATGTGCGAGCTGAGCCGCTCCTTCAGCGCGCGTGACACCCTCACCGTGCTCCCGGCCGTGGTCCCGCTCCCCGCGGCAGGGCTCGGCGGGCAGGCGCCCGGTGCGGGCGGCGGGCGGCAGCGCGCGCTCTCGTTCACGGGCGAGGACGACGTCATCCCGCGCGGCTACCGGCACGGCGACGACCTGCGCCGGGTGCACTGGCGCTCGACGGCGCGGTACGGGGAACTCATGGTGCGGCGCGAGGAGCAGCCGCGCAGGTCCCGCTGCACGGTGCTGCTCGACACACGGCGTACCGCCTATGCCGGCGGCGGTCCTGACAGTGCCTTCGAGTGGGCGGTCTCGGGAACCGCATCGGTCCTCACGCACCTCCTGGAGCGCGAGATGGACGTACGCCTCGTCACCGACGAGGGCGCGCTCGACGCCCTCCCCGGCAGCGACGGCTTCGCGACCGCGCGGCACGAGGCCGCCGAGGCCGCGGGCGCGCTCCTCGACGTCCTCGCGGTCATCGACCACTCGGCCGGCACGGGTCTCGCGGCGGCGCACGACGTCCTGCACGGCGGTACGGAGGGTCTGCTCATCGCCTTCGTCGGCGCGCTCGACGCGGAGCAGACCGCGCTGCTCGCCCGGGCGCCCGGGCGGGGCGCGAGCGCGGTCGCCTTCCTCCTCGACGGCCCGGAGTGGGGCCTGCCCGCAGAACCGGGGCAGGCGGAGCCCGGTCCCGGGCGGAGCGCGCGGGCCCTGCGCGAGGCGGGCTGGACGGTACTGCGCGTCCCGCGCGGCGCCGCGCTCGCCGAGCTGTGGCGGCAGGCGGGAGCACTCCACGCGGGTCACGCGCCGGGCGGGGCGGGCGCGGGCGCGGGCGGCGAAGGCGGTGCGTACGGCGGAGGCGGTGCTTACGGCGAGAGCGGTGCGTACGGCGGGAGCGGCGCTTACGGCGGGAGCGGTGCTTACGGGCGGGGCGGCGTCCCGAGCGCGTACGTCCCGCCGCCCGTTCCGCCGGGGCCGCGCGGGCCGTCCCCGTACGAGCGGGTCGAGCGTGTCGCGCGGACGGAACAGACCGGGCGGGACGAGCGGCCGGAGCGGGGCGTGCGGCCAGCGCCGCCGGAGCGGCCAGGGCGGTCGGAGCGGTCGGACGAGAGGGAGCGGGAGTCATGAGCGGGCGGGGTCGGGTCACTCTCGCGGCGACGGCGGCGACGGCGCTCTCGGCCGCCGCGCTGCTGCCACTCGTGGAGAGCGGGACGTGGTTCGCGCTGTGTCTCCTGCTCCTCGCCCTCGTGGCCGGGGCGGGGGCGCTCGCGCGGCAGGCGCAGTTGCCGCGCCCGCTCGTCGTCGCGATCCAGGTCCTCGTGGCGCTGCTCGTGCTGACCCTGGTCTTCGCCCGTTCCCAGGCGGTGGCCGGTTTCGTCCCCGGGCCCGAGGCGATGCGGCACTTCGGGCAGCTCTTCGAGGCCGGGCAGCACGACGTGCGCGGGTACACGATCCCCGCGCCGCTCACCGACGGCATCACGTTCCTGCTGATCGGCGGGGTCCTGCTGGTGGGCCTGCTCGTCGACGCGCTCGCGGTGACGTTCCGCGCGGCCTCGGCCGCCGGGCTGCCGCTGCTCGCGCTCTACTCGGTGGCCACCGGGCTCGCCCAGGACGGCTCGGGCTGGTTCCTCTTCCTCCTCGCCGCGGGCGGCTACCTGCTCCTGCTGCTCGCCGAGAGCCGCGACCGGGTCGCCCGCTGGGGGCGGGTCTTCGGGGTGCGCGCGGCCGACGGGCACGGGAAGCCGCCCCGGCTGTCCCCGGTGCGCAACGGGCGCAGGATCGGTGTCGTCGCGCTCGGCGTCGCGCTCGTCGTGCCGCTCGCGCTGCCCGCGCTCGACGGCGGGCTGCTCAACGGCGGGGGCGGGGGCGGCAAGGGCGGCGGGGGCGGCACGATCTCGGCGGTCAATCCGCTCGTCTCGCTCCAGGACGCCCTCAATCAGCCCGACGACCGCGAGGTCCTGCGCTACCGGACCGACGCGGCGAACATCTCCGACCTGTACCTGCGGATCGTCTCGCTCGACAAGTTCGACGGCACCTCGTGGTCGCCGTCCGAGCGCCGCATCACCGAGATCCCCTCGCAGCTCCCCCAGCCCATTGGGCTGTCCCCCGATGTCGCCACGGGCACCGTCACGACGTCCGTGCAGGTCGCGAGCGACTACGGGCAGGACTGGCTGCCGCTCCCCTACCCGGCCAGTTCCGTCGACATCAACGGGCGCTGGCGGTACGAGCCGGAGGGCCGCACCCTCGTCGGGGAGCGCGGCCAGACGACACGGAACGCCTCGTACCGCGTCGAGAGCCTCGACGTGCGTCCCACGGCCCGCCAGCTCGCGAACGCGCGGCCGGCGCCCGAGGACATCCGCCGCGCCTACACCGACGTGCCGGGCAACCTCCCCGACGTCGTCGAGGCGACCGCGCGCACGATCACGAAGGGCGCCGCGAACGACTACGAGCGCGCGGTGCGGCTCCAGGACTGGTTCGCGTACGACGGCGGTTTCACGTACAACACGCGGGTCGGCGCGGGCAGCGGTCCGCAGGCGATCGCCAGGTTCCTGAAGCAGAAGGAGGGCTTCTGCGTCCACTTCTCCTTCTCGATGGCGGCGATGGCGCGGACGCTCGGCATCCCGGCGCGGGTCGCGATCGGGTTCACGCCCGGCACGCAGAGCGGGGACGAGGGGACGATGTCGGTGGGACTGCGGGACGCGCACGCCTGGCCCGAGCTGTACTTCCAGGGCGTGGGCTGGACGCGTTTCGAGCCGACCCCGAGCCGTGGCACGACCCCGGAGTACACGCAGCCCGAGACGCCCGACGGGGGCACGACGAGCAGCGCCCCCGAGCAGCCGGAGGCGAGCGAGTCGGCGGCGCCCTCGGCCTCCGCGTCGACGGACGCCTCCTGCGCGGCGGCCGACCGGCGCCTGGGCGACTGCGGTTCGCCGAGCCCGCAGGCCGTCGTGGCGCACGGCGACGACGGGCCGCCCACCGGCACCCTGCTCGGCGTGGGCCTCCTCGTGCTCGTGGTCGTCGCGGTGCCGCTCCTGCCGGTGCTGTGGCGGCGCAGGCTGCGCGCGCGGCGGCTCGGCGGCGGGCCCGGTCGCGACGCCACCGCGCTCGGGGCGCGGGTGCGGGCGGCGTGGGCGGAGGTGCTCGACACGGCCTGGGATCTCGGCATCCCACCGGACGAGGCGCTGAGCCCGCGCGCGGCGGCGGCGCGCCTCACCCGGGCGGGTCACCTGGACGAGGAGGCCGCGGCGGCACTGGGCCGGCTCGTCGACGCGCTGGAGCACGTCCGCTACGCGCCCGCGGCGGCTCCCCCGCCGGTCGCCGCCGACGTCCGTCACGTCCTCGCCGGGCTGCGCGCGGGCTCGGGCCGCGCCGACCGGCTCCGCGCCCTCTTCACGCCCCGCTCGTCGGCGGGCCGCCTGGGCCGCACGCTCTCGGCGCGGGGCGCCGTGGTGCGGGGGCGGGTCGCCGGATGGATACGGGTACGGAGGACGCGCGAGGCGGGGTGAGTCGCCCGCGCGGGTGCGGGTACGGGGACGAGTCGCCCGCACGGGCGCGGGTACGGGGACGAGTCGCCCGCGCGGGCGCGGGTACGGGGAAGGGGCGGACCTCTCGGTGGAGGTCCGCCCCTTGCGCGTAAGGAAGAGTGCGCGCGGCGCGCGGCCGGGAGAAGCGCGCCCGGCGGCTGTTCGCTACTGGCCGGATTCGTCGCGGCGCCGTTGCCAGCGCTGCTCGATGCGGTCCATCATTCCGCGCTTCTGGCGGGCGGTGCGGCCGCGGGGGGCCGCCGCCTCGCCGCCGGGCGCCGGGGCCTGCTGCTCGCCCGGCTTGGGAGCTTTGCGCCAGCCGGTGATCGCGAGTACCGCGCAGACGAGCATCACGAGGAAGCCGATGACGCCGAAGACGACGCTGCTCACCCCGCCCTGGCCGACGCCGCCGACAAGGAGCGCGATGCCGACGAGGAAGCCCACGACCGACAGGTACACCCGGCGACGGGTGTACGTGCGCAGCTTGCTTCCCTCAAGCGCTGTCGCGAATTTGGGATCTTCGGCGTACAGCGCTCGCTCCATCTGCTCGAGCATTCGCTGCTCGTGCTCTGAGAGCGGCACGGGAGTCCTCCTCATCGTGCAGTCGCCGGGGCGACCGGGGGTCTCCTTCAGGATAGGCAGGGAATCGCCCCCGTGAAACCCGCCCCTCTGCGCCAATTCACCGGACGCGACCGGCCGGACACCGGGGGTCCGCCGGTACACCGGTTGACACCAGCATTCCCGCGAACCCCGACGCCATGCCGGGCGGCCTCCTCCGATCATACGGCGCCCGTGCCGAGGACGGCGGGTCGAGGAAAACCGAGTGCCCGCCGGTTCAGCCCCGGGCCGCGCTCTTGCGGCCGAGCACGTGCAACTGGGTGGCCACCGCATGGAACTCGGGACGGGCCGCGGCGGCGGCTTCGAGGCGCAGGAGGGCGTCGAGCGCGCCGGGCTCGGTGTCGACGAGGACGCCGGGCACGAGGTCGGAGAAGACGCGTACGCCGTGCACGGCTCCGGCCTCGACGCCCGCGTCCGTGACGAGCGCGGTGAGCTGTTCCGCGGTGAAGCGGTGCGGTACGGGATCGGCGGCGCCCCAGCGTCCGTGCGGGTCGTCGAGTGCTTCGCGTGCCTCGGCGAAGTGCCCGGCGAGCGCGCGCGCGAGTACGGCGCCGCCGAGCCCGGCGGCGAGGAGGCTGAGGGTGCCGCCGGGGCGCAGCGCGGCGACCACGTTGCCGAGCCCGGCGGCGGGCTGGTCGAGGTATTCGAGGACGCCGTGGCACAGCACGACGTCGAAGCTCTCGCGCTTGACGACGTCGAAGAGCCCGTGCACGTCGCCCTGCACCCCGTGCACGAGCGCGGCGACCCCGGCTTCGGCGGCGCGGCGTTCGAGCGCGAAGAGCGCGTTGGGACTCGGGTCCACGACGGTGACCCGGTGCCCGAGCCGGGCGACGGGCACGGCGAAGTTCCCTGTGCCCCCGCCGGTGTCGAGCACGTCCAGGGTCTGCCCCGCGCCGTCGACGGCGTCCTTCAGGACGTCCCAGACGACGGCGGTGCGGAGGGCGGCGCGGGGGCGCATCGGATCAGACACGGGTCTCCTGCGGAGTGCTGGGGCGAAGTGGTGGGCTCAGCCTATTGCGTGGTGAGCCCGGTGCGCGGGTGGGCCTTGCGGGGTCTCCGTCCGCCGCGTCCTCGCCCGCTCGGGGGAGGTCGAGGAGGGTGGCGACCTCCCCGGTGAAGTCCTCGGCCGCCCGGAGGAGTTCCTCGGCACGGGTCGTGGTGGCGGGGTCGTGGAGGCCCGCCTCGGCGCGGGCGCGGTGGGCGGCGCTCGCGGTGAAGAGGAGGGTCCAGGGGGCGAGGCCGGGGACGGCGTCCGCGAGGGTCTCCCAGGCGCTGCGGATGCCGCGGCGGCCGCGCGGCCGCGCGCCGGGGGGTGGTCCGTGCACGGCGAGCGCAGCCGAGGCGGCGCGCAGGGCGGCCCGGTGCGCGGCCGCGTACCGCTCGGCGCCGCTCTGCGCGCGCGCCGCCGCCAGTTCCTCCCGCGCCCGGTCGAGCAGGTCCCGCGCGGCGGGCGGCGCCCCCGCCTTCCGCAGCACGGGGTGCACGTCCTCGCCGGGCACGGCCGCACCGCCCGGCGCGGGCTGCCGGGGGACGACGGCGGGCGGCGGCGCGGCAGGGGGTTCGTGCGGGGGCTGCGCGACGCCGGGCCGGTCGGCAGCGGGCCCGTCGGCAGCGGGCCGCCCTGACGGGACGGCCCGCGTCCCGGGCGCGGACGCCTCGCCGCCGACGGGCTCCTCGCCGAAGGTGACATCGGTACGCGCACGGGGCTCCCCGGGCGGCACGGCCGCGGCGGGGGCACCTGCCCGCGCCCCTGCCGCACCGGGCCGCTTCCGCCCGGGAGCGGCCAGTCCCGCCCGCACCTTCCCCGCCCGCGCCTCCCCTGCCCTGGCCGCCGCCGCGTCCCGCCCGCCGATCGAGGCCGCCGCCTCCCGCTCACCGGTCCTCGTCGCCGCCACGTCCCGCTCACCGGCCCTGGTGGCCGCCGCCGTGTCCCGCTCACCGGCCCGCGTGCCCCTCGCCGCCGGGCCGCGCGGGCCCGGGCGCAGGGGCTGGGTGGGAGCGGGCGTGACCGGGAGGGCGAGCTGACGGGCGGCGCGGCGGGGTGTGCGGGGAGCGGCGGGGGGTGCGGGGGCGGCGGCCACGGGGACGGGCACGGGGAGCCGCAGCTGCTCGGGCCGCTCGCGCCCGGCGCTTCTCTCCGCGCGGGCACCGTTTTCCGGTCGAGGGGTTGCGGCGTCACCGCTGGGCGTGTGGGCCATGACGTACCTCCTCCGTCCTGGAGCGCGCTCCCGCTCCCCTGCACCGTGACCGCGTGTGCCCCCATCCTCGCCTCCCGCACTGACAATCGCCCCTGAGCTGGACATTCACCCCGAACGGGGGACCCCGGCGCCGCTCGGCCCACGCCCCGCCGAGCGCCCGGCCCGGACAGGGGGGCACGACGTCCCGTGCCCGCCGTGCATACTGGGGACAGGTTTTTGAACTGACCGGTCAGACTAAAAACACCGGTCGAGCCGAACGAGAAGAGGCATTCCGTGCGCAGCCACGACACGGACCGCACCCCCTCAGGTGCCGCCATCGACGTCCGGGGGCTCGGGCTCAAGGGCCCGCGCGGCTGGGTCTTCCGCGAGATCGCCTTCCGCGCGGAGCCGGGCGCGCTGCTCGCCGTCACGGGGGCATCGGGCAGTGGGCGCACGTGTCTCCTGCTCGCCCTCTGCGGCCGGATGCGCACCCACGAGGGCTCCGCGCGGGTGGCGGGCCTGCGGCTTCCCGGGCGGCTCGGGGCCGTACGGCGGCTCGCCGCGCTCGCCCACGTACCCGGCGTCAGCGAGCTGGACCCGGCGCTCACCGTCGCCGAGCACCTGCGGGAACGCGCCCTGCTCGACCGGGGGTTCGCGCCGCTGCCGCGGCAGCGGGCCGCGCGCCGCGCGCGGGCGCGGGCGGCGCTCGCGGCCGCCGGGCTCGATCCCGGCGCGCTGCCGAAGGGGCCCCGCACCGCCGTGCGGGACCTGGAGCGGGTCGACGCGCTGCGGCTCGCCGTCGCGCTCGCGCTCTTCGGGCGGCCCCGGCTGCTCGCCGTGGACGACCTCGATCTCAAGCTCTCCGACGACGAACGCGCGGAAGCCTGGGGGCTGTTGCGCGGGCTCGCGGCGAGCGGCCCCACGGTGCTCGCGGTGTGCGGCGAAGCGCCCGCTTACGCCCAGGTGATACGTACCGACGCGACAGGGGACGAGGTGAACGACCGTGCGGTCCCCGCGACTCGCGGCGCTTGAGCTGCGGCGGTTCGGGCGCGGGCGGCTGCCGCGCGCCGCGCTCGTGGCGCTCCTGCTGCTCCCGCTGCTCTACGGAGCCCTCTACCTGTGGTCGTTCTGGGACCCGTACGGGCGGCTCGACAAGATCCCCGTCGCGCTCGTCAACGAGGACACGGGCGCGAAGGCGAAGGGCCAGGAGGTGGACGCGGGGCGGCAGATCGTGCGCGGGCTGCGCGACAGCGACACCTTCGACTGGCAGGAGACCGACGCGCGCCACGCCCGCGAGGGCGTCGAGGACGGCACGTACTACCTCTCGCTCACGCTCCCCGCCGACCTCAGCTCCCGCATCGCGTCGAACGCGGGTGACACGACGGGGACCGGCACGCTCGACGTGCGGACCAACGACGCCAACAACTACATCGTCGGGCAGATCTCGCGCACCGTGTTCTCCGAGGTCAGGGCCGCCGCTTCGACGCGCGCGACGCGCGCCTACCTCGACCGCGTCTTCGTGTCGTTCTCCGACCTGCACGACCGGACCCTGAAGGCAGCGGGCGGCGCGGACCAGCTCAAGGACGGCAGCGACGAGGCCGGAAGCGGTGCGCGGAAGCTCGTGTCGGGGCTCGCTGACGCGCGCGACGGCGGGGACGCGCTCGTCCACGGGCTCGGGACGCTCGACGCGGGCGCCGCCGACCTCGCGGACGGCGCGGGCACGGTCGCGGAAGGGACGCGCGAGCTGGCGGGGAAGGTGAACAAGGCGGCGGACACGCTCGGCCCCTTCCTGCGCGAGAACCAGAAGTCCCTGGGGGACGCCGCCGGGCTCGTCGCTGACGGCGCCGGCACGGTGCGGGCGCATCTCGGCGACCTCGTGAGGACCGCGCCCGAAGCGGCGCGCCGGGCACGCACCGCCTCGGCCACGCTCGACAAGGTGTACGCGGAGCAGTGCGGCGCCGACCGGGCGGGGAGCCCGGCCCCGGGCGCCGCGCCCTCCGGCGCCCCGTCCCCCGCCGCCACGCCCTCCGGCTCCCCCGCCGCGCCCGCCGCCGCCTGCCCCGCCCTCGCCCAGGCGAAGGACGCCGCCGCCCAGGTCGCCACGCTCTCCGGCGACCTCGACACCCTGATCGGCGAGCGCGGCGGCGTCCAGGGGCTCGACCAGGACCTGGCCACCCTCGAAACCCGGGCCCGCGCGCTCCAGAAGGAGGCCCCGCACCTCTCCGACGACCTCGGCACGGCGGTCGCGAGGATCAAGGCGCTCGACAAGGGCGCGCGACGCGTCGCCGACGGCGCGGACCGGCTCCGTACCGGCATCGGCACGGCCCGTACGGGCGCGACGACGCTCGATGACGGGCTCGGCGCGCTGCACGGCGGCGCCGGCGGACTCTCCGCCGGGCTGCACAGGCTCTCGGACGGTTCGGGGACGCTCGCGTCCGGGCTGCACGAGGGCGCGGGCAAGATCCCCGACTACGGCGACGACGACCGCGCCGCGCACGCCGACGCGATGGCGGACCCGGTCAGGCTCGCCTCGCGCGACCTGCACAAGGCGCCCAACTACGGGACGGGCTTCGCCCCGTACTTCATCCCGCTCGCGCTGTGGGTCGGCGCGATGGTCGCCTACATGCTCATCGCGCCGCTCAACCGCCGCGCCCTCGCGACGGGCACCACGGCGCCGCGCGCCGCGCTCGCCTCCTGGCTGCCCGTCGTCGCGCTCGGCTTCGCGCAGGCCGGGGCGCTCATGGCCGTCCTGCACTGGGGCATCGGGCTCGACCTGGAGCGGCCGGTGGCGACGATCGCCTTCCTCTTCCTCGTCACGGCGTGCTTCGCCGCGCTCGTGCAGTGGCTGAATGCGCAGTTCGGCGCGGCGGGCCGCATCCTCGTGCTCGCGCTGCTCATGCTCCAGCTCACCTCGGCGGGCGGTACGTACCCGGTCGAGACGAGTCCGGCCTTCTTCCACGCGCTCCACCCGTTCCTGCCGATGAGTTACGTCGTCGAGGCGCTGCGGCGGCTCGTGACGGGCGGCGGGCTCGGCCCGGTGTGGGAGGGCTGCGCGGTACTCGGCGCCTTCACGCTCGGGGCGCTCGCGCTGACGGCGTGGCGGGCGCGGCGCGCGCAGGTGTGGACGGTGGAGCGGCTGCACCCGGAGCTGAGCCTGTGAGCGGCGGGCGGGGCACGGGCCTGTGAGAATCAGGGGCATGGACAGCAGCAGCACCGGCACCGGTACGGGCACGGGCACCGGCGGCGACCGGCGGCAGGCGACGCGGCAGAAGCTCTACGAGGCGGCCGTCACGCTCATCGCCGAGCAGGGTTTCTCCTCGACCACCGTCGACGAGATCGCGGAGCGCGCCGGGGTCGCCAAGGGCACCGTTTACTACAACTTCCAGAGCAAGGCGGGGCTCTTCGAGGCGCTGCTGCGGCACGGCGTGGGGCTGCTCACCGCCGCGCTGCGCGAGGCGGCGGAGCGGACGAGCGCCGAGGGCGGCGGCTCGGTCGCCGCGCTGGACGCGATGATCCGCGCGGGCCTCGCCTTCATCGACCGCTACCCGGCGTTCACGCAGCTGTACGTGGCGGAGCTGTGGCGCACGAATCGCGCCTGGCAGGCCACGCTCGGCGTGGTACGGCAGGAGGTCGTGGCCGTCGTCGAACAGGCGCTCACGGAGGGGGTCGCCGCCGGGGAGCTGAGCGAGGAGATCGACGTACCGCTCACGGCGGCCGCGCTCGTCGGCATGGTCCTCGTCGCCGCGCTCGACTGGCAGGCCTTCCAGCCGGGGCGCTCGCTCGACGAGGTGCACGGGGCGCTGTCGCTGCTGTTGCAGGGACGGGTGGCGGGCCGGCTGGCGTGACGAGCGGGGCGGGGACTGGGCGGGCGGAGGCCGGTGGCCGGGGCCCGTACGGCGAAGGCAGGGGACCCGCACCCGGGGCGGCTGGAGCGGGGCCCGTAGGACGGAACAGCGGCGCGCCCGCCCGGAGGACGAACCGGCGGCCCGTACGACGGAACGGCGGCCCGCCCCTCACCGCGGGTGAGGTGCGTGCCGCCCCAAGGGGCCCTCGCCGGTTCCGCCGCCCCGTGTCGGCGGTACCGGTGCGAAGGGCCCCCGATCCGTCCACCACTGTGCCGTCCGCGCTGGTCAGGGCCTATCCGTCGGCGTACTCAAGCGGGCCCCTGAGTAGGGGTACTCAGGGGCTGGGGCGGGGAACCCACCCGGCCCGGAGCGGGGGACGCGGGAGCGGGCGCGGGGCATGTGTGAGGGGCGGATAAAGTCGCTGACATGGCACGGATTGTGGTGATCGGCGCGGGGCTCGGCGCCATGTCGGCGGCGGCGCGGCTCGCGACAGCGGGGCATCAGGTGGTGGTGCACGAGCGCGGCGCGACGTACGGGGGCGCGCTCGGCGCGTACGAGCGGGACGGCTTCCGCTTCGACACGGGGCCCGCGCTCCTGACGCTCCCCGCCGTGTACAGGGACCTGTTCGTGAAGACCGGGCGCGCCGCGCTGGAGGACCGGATCATCCTGGAGCAGGTGGACCCGGCGGCGCGCCACGTCTTCGCGGACGGCACGGAGTTCGCGCTGCCGAACGCCTCGCGGGGCGGCGTCGCGCAAGCGCTCGACGCGGCGCTCGGGGCAGGCACGGGCGCGCGGTGGACGGACTTCCTCGGCAGGGCGCGCGAGGCGTGGGACCGTACCCGCCGCCCGCTCCTGGAGGAGACGCAGTGGCCCAACTGGCAGGTGCTCGCCGCGCGCGAGCCGTACCCGGCGCTCCCCGTGCGCAGGCCGCTGCGCCGCGAGCGGCGCGCGAAGACGCTCGCCGACGTGGGTGAACTGGAGCTGCGCGAGCCGCGGCTGCGGACGCTCCTGGAGAGTTACGCGCTCGCGGCCGGGCTCGACGCGGAGCGGGTGCCCGCGAGCGCGGCGGTGCTGCCGTTCGTGGAGCACACCTTCGGGGTGTGGGCGGTACGCGGCGGGCTGCGCGCGCTCGCCGACGCGGTGCACGCGCGGTGCGTCGAGCGGCGCGTGGAGTTCGTGTTCGGCTCGGAGGTGACGCGGATCGTCGAGAAGGACGGGCGCGCGGCCGGTGTCGAACGCGCGGACGGCTCGCTCGTAGAAGCGGAGCACGTCGTGGCGGGAGTGGCGCCCGCGGTGCTCGCGCGACTGCTCGGCGGTACGGCGCCGTGGCCGGCGGGCGGTGTGCCCGCCCGTACGGAGGGAGCGGCGCGCCTGCTCGTCCTGCTCGCGCTGCGCGGGGAGCGCCCGGCGGGGACCGTCGTGCGCACGGTGCTGCACAGCCCCGACGCGGCGGAGGAGCGCAGGGCGCTCGCGGCAGGGAGGCTGCCGGACCGGCCGACCGTGACAGTGCTGCGCCCCGGCGACGCCGAGCGGGTCCCCGGCGCGGGGCACGAGGCGGTGACCCTGACGGTGACGGTCCCGGCGGGCGCCGAGGTGCCGGAGGCGTACGTGGCGGAGCTGATCGAACGGGTCGGTGCCACCGTCGTACCGGAGCTGCGCGCGCGCCTGCTGTGGCACGAGACGCTGACCCCCGCGACGGCCGAGGCGGCGACGGGCGCACCGGGCGGCGCGGTCCCGGCCCCGGCACTCGCCGCGGGCGGGGGCCACTGGCTCTACCCGGCCAACTCGACGGCGCTGCCCGGCCTTTACGCGGTCGGCGGCTGGTCCCACCCGGGCGGCGGGTTGCCGCACGCGGGGATGTCGGGCGCGCTGGTGGCAGGGCTGATCGTGGAGGGGGCGGGGTTCACGGGGTCGACGTGAGGGGGCTTGGGGGTGGGGCGGGGGCGGGGGGGCTTGACGCGAGGGCTTGGGCCGGGGTCTCGACGTGGAGGGCTTCGGTCGGGTCTCGACGCGGGGGGTAGGGCGGGGGCTTGCCCCGGGGTCTCGACGTGGGGAGGCGCAGGGGGCTTGAACGCCAGGGGGACTGCCCGGACCGGCCCGGCGGGCGCGAGCCGACAGCCCGTCCAGGCTGGTCCGGCCCGGCGGGCGCGAGCCGACAGCCAGGCGCCCCGCCCCGGGGGCGCGTGGACAGCCCCCTCCCGCCCGGGGGGCGACCCCAATACCATCCTCCCCCAACCCCCCACCCACCCGCCACCGCCATCCACCCGAATCTGTGGATAACTCAGGGAAACCCGCACACCGTCTCACCCGAAAGCGTGAGCAGTTTTCCCGGAAGCTCTGGGGAGGGGTGGCGGTGCGCTCAGCCCCGGTACCCGTACCCCTCGGGAGGGGTGGCGGTGCGCTCAGCCCCGGTACCCGTACCCCTCGCTCCCCTCGTACGAGCCAGCGGGCCACGCTCCGTCCTGCTGCTCCTCGCCCCGCTGCCTCGGCACCCACACCCCGCCGGGCGGCGTCTCCTGCGGGGCCGCTTCCTGCACGGGGTAGCCGTAACCGCCCGTCGCGTACGGGTCGCCGTAGGGGGCCGCGTACGGGTCCGCGTAGGGCTGCGGGTACTGCTCCTGGGGCGCCTGGGGCGCGGCGTACGGCTGCTGCGGCGCGTACTGCTGCCCCCAGCCGTCCGTCGTCGTGCCCCACGTGCCCGTGGCATCGCCCTGCACGAGTCCCGCCCACGTCCCGCTCGGGTCCTGCGGCTGCTGCGGCAGCGCGCCACCGAAGGGGGAGGCGTGCGCGAAGGACGCGGTGTCGTACGTACCGGTCCCCGTGTCGTACGCACCGGCTCCCGTCCCGTACGCACCCGCGCCCGCACCCGCGTCGTACGCGCCCGTGCCGTACCCGGCGGCGCCCGCACCCGGGTCGTACGTCCCCGTCCCGTACACCGGCTGCTGCTGGTCCCACCCGGCGGGTGCCGCCTCGGCGGCGTAGCCGTGGGCGGTGTACGGGTCGTAGCCGGACTGGTAGCCGGGGCTGTGGTCGGCGACCGGGGTCTGCCAGGAGGTCTCCGCCTCCGCGGTGGCCGGCTCGCTCAACACCCCCCTGCCCTCGGCGACGTTGACCGCGTCGAAGACCGCCGTGGTCGCGGCCTCCGGCGTCTCGCCCGCCTCGCGCGCGGGCGCCGCTTCCTCGTCGCCCTCGTCACGCAGGTCGGAGACCTCCAGGGAGGGACCCCGCTCGCGCTCGCCGCGCACCCGCTCGCCGAGCGCGCCGAGCTTCTCCCCCGCCTTGCCCTTGAGCGCCCAGCCGGCCGCGAAGCCGCGCCGGAAGGAGAGCGTGACGAGAGTCTGCCCGGCCGCGAAGGCGAGCGCGCCGAGCACGATCACGAAGACCGAGGCCATGAGCACGCCCAGCACGACGCCGAGGAACCCGGCGAAGGCGAGCAGCCGCCAGCGCAGCCGCGCCTTGTACTGGAGCAGTACCTCCCCGAGGAGCCACAACGCCACTACGGCGAAAGCGAAATAGAGGACCGCCCAGCCCATGTACGCCCCTCTCGCCCCGGCATCGGGGCCGGGGTCCGTCGGATCAGGGCCTGTGGTGGGGCAGGCCCAGATTCTCGTGGATCTCCAGTGTCGCCGTGGAGTTGTTGAGCGTGATGAAGTGCAGCCCCGGGACACCCTCGGCCAGCAGTCGCGCGCAGAACTCTGTGGCGAACTCGATTCCCAAGGAGCGTACCGCCGCCGGGTCGTCCTTCGCCGCGAGCATGCGTTCTTTCAGTGTTCCGGGGAAGTGCGCGGTGCTGAGCGTGGCGAGCCGTTCCAGCTGGCGCACGCTCGTCACCGGCATGACCTCGGGAATCACCGGGGTCTCGCACCCCGCGGCGGCGAGCCGGTCGCGCAGGCGCAGGTAGGAGGCCGGATCGAAGAACATTTGCGTGATCGCGTAATCCGCCCCCGCACGGCACTTGTCGGCGAAATGACGGACGTCGGAGTCCCAGTTCTCGGAGCGCGGATGCATCTCGGGGAAGGCCGCGACACCCACGCAGAAATTTCCCGATTCCTTGATGAGCCGGACGAGTTCGACGGCATACGTCAGCCCGTCCGCGCGCGGGACCCACTCCCCCAGCGGGTCGCCGGGCGGGTCGCCGCGCACGGCGAGGATGTTCCGTACGCCGCCGTCCGCGTACTGCCCGATCATGTGGCGCAGCTCGGCGACCGAGTGCTCGACGGCGGTGAGGTGGGCGACCGGGACGAGCGTGGTGTTCTCGGCGATCGCCTGCGTGGCGCGGACGGTGCCGGTACGGGTGCTGCCGCCCGCGCCGTACGTCACCGAGACGAAGCTCGGCGCGACGGCCTCGACGCGGCGCAGCGCGTTCCACAGGTTGCGCTCGCCCTTCGGGGTCTTCGGCGCCCAGAACTCGAAGGAGTAGGACGGTTTGCCGCTCGCGAGCACCTCCGCCACGGTCGGGTGGTCGGAGGTCCAGGTGGATGCGGTGCCGGAGGCCATACGGGCAGGGTAGCCAGTAGCCGCCGGTCAGCGGCGCGAAGCCGGGCGTTATGCCCGTTACGCGGACTTCTTGTCCACGTGGTGGACAGGTGTGGACGGTGCCGGTGGCGCGGGCGCGCGCGTCTCCCGCGGCAGCGGCACCTCGCGCAGCCTGCGGGCGAGGTCGCGCGCCGCGTGCTCGGGGTCCTCGGCCTCGGTCAGGGCCCGTACGACGACGACGCGGCGCGCGCCCGCGTCGATGACCTCGTCGATGCGGGCCGCGTCGATGCCGCCGATCGCGAACCACGGGCGGGCGGTGCCGAGCGAGGCGGCGTACCGCACGAGGGGCAGTCCCGGCGCGGGGCGGCCCGGCTTGGTGGGGGTGGGCCAGCAGGGGCCCGTGCAGAAGTAGTCGACGCCGTCCTGCGTCGCGGCGGCCGCGGCCTCCGCCTCGCTGTGCGTCGAGCGCCCGATGAGCACGTCGGGCCCGAGCAGGGCGCGCGCCGCGGGGACGGGGAGGTCGCCCTGGCCCAGGTGGAGGACGTCGGCGCGGGCGGCGTGGGCCACGTCGGCGCGGTCGTTCACGGCGAGGAGCTTGCCGTGGCGGCGGCAGGCGTCGGCGAGGACCTGGAGCAGTTCCAGCTCCTCGGCCGCCTCCAGGCTCTTGTCCCGCAGCTGGACGATGTCGACGCCGCCGGAGAGGACGGCGTCGAGGAAGGCGGGGAGGTCGTTCTGCCGCTTGCGGGCGTCGGTGCAGAGGTAGAGGCGGCTCTCGGCGAGCGCGGTGCGCGTGTCGCGCGGCGTTTCGGTCGGCATGCCCCACCCCTGTTCGCATGACCTGGTGATCATGTTCGTATGACCTGGTGATCATGCTACTCGCGCAGGGGTGGGGTCACGGTGGTCCGGGAGCCCGGCTCAGACCGCCAGGGCCTGGGCGCGGCGCTTCACCTCCGTGCCACGGTTCTCGCTCATGGCCTGGGCAGGGGTGCCGGGCAGGGTCGGGTCGGGGGTGAACATCCACTCAAGGATCTCCACCTCGTCGAAGCCGTCGTCGCGCAGCAGGGTCAGCAGCCCGCTCAGTCCGCGCACGATGCGGTTGCCGTCGAGGAAGAGGGCGGGCACGTAGAGGGCGTTGTTCTCGCCCCGGCGCACGGCGACGAGCTGGCCCTCCTTCACCAGCTGGCGCACCCGGGTCACCTCGACGTCGAGCCGTTCGGCGATGTCGGGGAGGCTGAGCCACTCGGGGACGAGCGCTTCGGTCTTGGCATCAATCTGGGTCACGGGACAAGCGTGCCATCCCGGGCGGCACGGCGGTAGCGGGAGGGTCCCCACCGGGGGAAACGGCTCGGGGGAACGCCCTGCGGGAACGCCCGGGGGGGGCGGCCCCGGGAGACGCTCAGCGCGCGGCCGCCTTCAGGGGCCGCGCCGCGTCCGCGAGGAGTACGGGATCGAGCACGGCGCCCGAGGCGATGAGCTTGCGCCCCTGGGCGAGGTCGCGCGGGCGGCCGACCGCGAGGACGGCGGCGAGCCGCCCGTCCTCGCCCAGCCAGCACACGGACCAGGCCGCGCCGTCGGGGGAACCGCGCCGCACGAGGCGGCTCGCGCCCGCGTGGTCGCCCGCGTACTGCACGAAGCGCCCGAACTGCTCGGACCAGAAATAGGGCACGGGGTCGTACGGCGCGGCCTCCTCGCCCGTGAGGACGCGGGCGAGGGTGTGCGGGCCCTGGAGGGCGTTGTCCCAGTGGTGCACGAGGAGGCGCCGTCCGTACCGCGGCGAGGGGAAGGAGGCGCAGTCGCCGACCGCGTGGACGTCCGGCAGCGAGGTGCGCAGCCAGGCGTCGGTACGGACCGAGCCGTCCGCGGCGAGGTCGATGCCGGAGCCTTCGAGCCACCCGGTGACGGGGCGGGCGCCGATGCCCACGAGGACGGCGTCGGCCGGTACGCGCGCGCCGCCCTCCAGGACGACGGCCGCGTCCTCGACGGCGGCGACACGGGCGCCGGTACGGAGCCGGGCGCCCGCTTCGGCGTACCACTTCGCCATCGGCTCCGCGACCTCGGCGGGCAGGGCGCCGCTGAGCGGGTGCGCGGTGGCCTCCAGGACGGTCACGGGGCAGCCCGCCTCGCGCGCCGCCGTCGTGAACTCGGCGCCGATCCAGCCCGCGCCCACGACGGCGACCTCGGCGCGGCGCGCGAGGACCTCGCGCAGGGCGCGCACGTCGTCGAGGGTGTGCAGGAGGTGGACGTGCGGGTGCTGGGCGGTGCCGGGGAGCCGTACCGGCGCGGCGCCTGTCGCGAGTACGAGGTGGTCGTAGCCGAGCGGGCCCTCGCTCGTGTCGATCTCGTGCGCGGCGGCGCGCAGTCCGGTCGCGCGCACCCCGAGTCGCGGTACGGCGCCGAGCGCGCCGAAGTCGACGTCGAAGGCGGAGGTCTCGGCGCTGCCGAGCAGTACGGCCTTGGAGAGCGGGGGACGGTCGTACGGGGCGTGCGTCTCCTCGCCGATGAGCACGATCTCGCCCCCGTAGCCCTCCTCGCGCAGCGCCACGACGGTCTGCACCCCGGCCATCCCGGCGCCGACGACAACGACCCGGCCCCGCTGCTCCTGATCTCCGCTCACGCCCGCAACTCTAGGCCGCTCCCCGCCTCCCCCGAGCCCCCGCCCGTACGAGATCCCGCCCACACCAGGCCCCGCCAGGCGATGCGGGACCAAGGACCGAGGGCGAAGGAACCAGCGCCCTGGGCCGTACGGCGGAGGTGGTCGGGGATGGCGGCACTCCTGCCGTACGCGGCCCGGCACAGCCGTCAGCGTGCCGGGCCGGGCCGGGCGCTCAGACGGCCACCGGTCGCCTGGCCCCGGTGCGCCGCTTCCCGTACAGCCGGTCGAGCGGACCCACGATCACGCCGTGGAAGCGGCTGACGGCGTCGTCGACGCTGCGGATGAAGCCCGACTCGCTGTTGCCGCGCCGTGTGCCCATGCCCTTGAAGAGCGACAGCCGGAAACCCGTGATGCGCTCCCCGCCCTTGGGCAGCAGCTCGCCCGGCTCGTACCGCAGCCGCTCCAGGGTGCCGCGCGGCCCGCTGCTCTCGCCCTCGGTCAGGGTCTCGACGTGCAGGTCGGCCGGTGCCTCGGCGAGGTCCCGCACGAGCCGCTTGGCCCAGGCGAGCGGGTACCCCTGTGCGGGCGCCGCGATGTCGAAGGACGTACGGATCTTCGCGGTCCGCAGGTCCACGGTGACGCCCAGCGCCCCCGCCGTTCCGTCGATGCGCAGTTCGGCGGTGAGCCGTCCCTCCCGGCACAGCGCGGCGGCCATCTCGGTGCGCCGCCCGGCGGCGTCGGTCCCGCGCCGGGCGCGCTGCACCGGCATGACCCGCTGCCCCAGCTCCCCGCCGAGCCCGAGGGAGACCTGCCGCATGAGTCGCTCCCAGCTCTCCACCGCCTCCAGGGCACGCGGATCGCCCTCGCACAGCGTCTCGTCCTGGATGCCGTCCCGTACGGGCACCCAGGCGGGGCCCATGTTCTGGAAGCCGTGGCAGCCGGAGTTGTCGTGGCGCAGGTAGTGGAGCAGTTCTTCGAGCAGCCAGGCGTGGGCGGCGTCGCGCACTCCTTCGTGCCGGATGAGCATCTGGGCCTGGTGCGCGACCTCGGCCCAGGACAGGTGCCAGAGCGCGACCTTGTTCCTGCGCCGCTTGTCGACCCGCACGTCGACGAGCGGACTGCCCTCAAGGGCCACGTCGTTGGAGAGCGTGACGACCGCCTCGTAACCGCGCCGGCTCGCGATGTCCGCGTACGCCTGGACCTGTTCGGCGCGCAGCGAGTTGCCGTTGGTCTTGGTCTCGACGAGAGCGGTCCACAGTTTGCCCGCGCGTTCCACGCGGATCACTCCGTCGGGACGGCGCGGTGAGTCGCCGTGCGGCAGCGACACCTCCGTGAAGGTCTCCATCCGTCCCGCGGGCGCGCCGAAGCCGGCGGTGAGCCGCCGCCCGAACTCCGGCACCTGCGCCATGACGGCGAGCAGCACGGACGTGGCCCGTGTCTCCCGGTCCCCGTCGCTCTTGAGCGCGGACGCGGGGAAGAGGCGCGCGCCGCGCCAGGACTCGCTCTCGGCGAGGGACTTCACGGGTACGGCGGCTCGGGTGATCTTCTTCTTGGCGGTACGGGGCCGGGCCGGGCGTGCCGGGCGCGCCGGGCCTTCCTCGGCGGCGCGCGGGGCGGGGACGGGTGCGGGCGCGGTCGGGGGCGCGGTCTCGGCGCGCGGCGGGTGCACGGGCGCGGGCGCCTCGGCCGTGGCGTCCGTGGCGTCCGTGGTGGCGGTGTCCGTGGCGTCCGTGGTGGCGGTGTCCGTCCGTTCCCCGCCGGAGTGCTCGGGTTCCGGTGCGGCGGCTGCCGTCTCCGCGGCGGCGTCGTCGTCGATGTCGACGCCGTGGTCGGTGACCAGCGCGGCGAAGCCGCCCTCGTAGCCCTGCCCGACCGCACGGAACTTCCAGGTCCCGGCGCGGCGGTACAGCTCGCCGAAGATCAGCGCGCTGACCGGGCCCGGGTCCTCCACCGGGTAGCTGAGCAGGGGGTCGCCGCCGCCGTCGCTCAGTGTCAGGCGTACCCCGTGGAGTTCGTCGAAGCGCAGTTCCCCGTACCGGCTGGCGGCGATGAGCACGGTCGTCACGTCCGCGGGGACGGCCGTGAGGTCGCAGCTGATCCTGTCCTCGCTCCCCTCCCCCACCGGGGTCTTGCCGAGCAGCTGGACGCTGCCGTCGACGGCGCTGGGGTTGTTGTAGAAGTACAGGTCCGTGTCGCCGCGCACCTTGCCGTCCGCGCCGAGCAGCAGGACCGAGACGTCCGCGTCCCCCTCGCCGTCGGGACTCTCCCAGCCGAGGCCGGCGATGACCGTTCCCGTCTCCCCGTCGGTGAGTTCCCCCAGACCGACGTTGGCTCCCTTGATCATGTGCTGCACGCGGCCCTCCACGCCTTCACCCCCACCCGGCACGAGGTCCCCCCTCTCCCCGCCGCGCGCGTCGCGATGTGAACACACGGAGGAGTCCGGGTGAAGACGGTGATTGTATCGGCCACTTGGGACAGCGGGGGCGCAATCGGATTCTTGGGACGGGGACTTGCGCTCGGCGGCGCGCGTGCCCGGCGGCCCGCCCCCGTCTTCTGTGCTTGGCGCCTCCTCGTTAGGCTGTCCCGCGCACACCGCGGGAGTCCGGGCGGACCGGGCTGAGAGGGGGGCTGCGGCCTCCGACCGTATGAACCTGATCCGGGTCATTCCGGCGAAGGGAGGGGGCTTTGTGGCCAGTGGTTCCGATGTCGTCGTGGTCGGGGGCGGGATCGTCGGGCTCGTGACGGCGTGGCGGGCCGCGCTCGGCGGGGCGCGGGTGAGCGTGGTCGATCCCGAGCCGGGGGGCGGGGCCGCGCTCGTGGCCGCGGGGATGCTCGCCGCTGTCACCGAACCGCACCACGGTGAGGAGGCGTTGCTCGCGCTCGGTCTCGCGTCGGCGCTGCGGTGGCCGGAGTTCGCCGCCGAGCTGAGCGAGGCGAGCGGCCGTGATCTCGGGTACCGCGCCTGCGGGACGCTCGCCGTCGCGCTGGACACCGACGACCGCGCCGAACTGCGCGAGCTGCACGCCCTGCACACCCGCCGCGGACTCGACTCGCAGTGGCTGACGGGGCGTGAGTGCCGCCGCCTGGAGCCGATGCTCGCGCCCGGGATACGGGGCGGGCTGCGCGTCGAGGGCGATCACCAGGTCGATCCGCGCCGCGTCGTGGCGGCGCTGCTGCTCGCCTGCGCACGCGCCGGGGTGGAGTTCCTGCGAACGAGGGCGGCGCGGCTCGTGGTGGAGGCCGGCCGGGCGCGCGGGGTCGTGCTCGCGAACGGCGGGCGCGTGGAAGCGGCGCGCACGGTGCTCGCCGCCGGATGTTTCAGCACGGACCTGGCGGGTGTGCCGCCCGAAGTCGCCGTGCCCGTACGGCCCGTGAAGGGGCAGGTGCTGAGGCTGCGGATGGACGGCGCGTACGCGGGCTTCCTGCGGCGCACGGTGCGCGCGGTCGTACGGGGCGGGAGCCTCTACCTCGTGCCGCGCGAGAACGGTGAACTCGTGGTCGGCGCGACGAGCGAGGAGCGGGGCAGGGACACGACGGTCACGGCGGGCGGCGTGTACGCCCTGCTGCGCGACGCGCACGAACTCCTCCCCGGTATCACCGAACTCGCGCTCACCGAGACCCGCGCCGGGCTGCGCCCGGCCTCGCCCGACAACGCCCCGCTCCTCGGCCCCACCGCGCTCCCCGGACTGCTCCTCGCGACCGGGCACGGCCGCAATGGCGTCCTGCTCGCCCCCGAGACGGGCGCTGTCATGGCGTACGCCCTGACCCACGACGCGCTGCCGGATGCCGCGCGCCCCTTCACCCCCCAGCGATTCGTGAGAACCCCGGAGCCCGTGCTGTGAACCTCGACCTGACCGTGAGAGTCAACGGCGCCGAGCGCGCCGTCGCCCCCGGCACGACGCTCGACGCGCTCGTCGCCGGGCTGAGCCGGGCCCGTACGGGCGTGGCCGCGGCCGTCAACGAGACGGTCGTGCCGCGCGGCGACTGGCCGGGGACCGTGCTGGTGGCGGGGGACCGCGTCGAGATCCTGACCGCTGTGCAGGGAGGCTGAGGATTCATGGGCGACGATCCCTTCGTTCTCGGCGGCACCACGTACGGCTCGCGTCTGATCATGGGCACGGGCGGTGCCCCGAGCCTCGACGTCCTGGAGCGCGCGCTGACCGCCTCGGGCACGGAGCTGACGACGGTCGCGATGCGCCGCCTGGACCCGGGCACGCAGGGTTCGGTGCTCTCGGTGCTCGACCGGCTCGGCATCCGCGTGCTGCCGAACACGGCGGGCTGTCACACGGCGGGCGAGGCGGTGCTCACGGCGCGGCTCGCGCGCGAGGCGCTCGGCACGGATCTCGTGAAGCTGGAGGTCGTCGCGGACGAGCGCACGCTCCTGCCCGATCCCGTGGAGCTGCTGGACGCGGCCGAGGTCCTCGTCGACGACGGGTTCACTGTGCTCCCGTACACGAACGACGACCCCGTGCTGGCGCGGAAGCTGGAGGACGTGGGCTGCGCCGCCGTGATGCCGCTCGGCTCTCCGATCGGTTCCGGGCTCGGCATCCGCAATCCGCACAACTTCCAGCTCATCACGGAGCGGGCGCGGGTCCCCGTGATCCTCGACGCGGGCGCGGGCACGGCCTCGGACGTGGCGCTCGCGATGGAGCTGGGCTGCGAGGCGGTGATGCTCGCCTCGGCCGTGACGCGGGCGCGGGAGCCGGAGCTGATGGCGCGCGGGATGCGGCACGCGGCGGAGGCGGGGCGCCTCGCCCACCGCGCGGGCCGCATCCCGCGCCGCCACTTCGCCGAGCCCTCCTCGCCCGAGGAGGGCCGCGCGGACCTGGACCCCGAACGCCCGGCGTTCCGAGGCGCGTGACGGGGGCGTGACGGGGCGGGGGCGGCAGGCGGCGAGGGGCCGCCCCGGGCCCGTACCGCCTCACCTCCCGCCGCGCGCCGCCCCCGTCAGGTGGTCCCTGTACTCCTGGAAGGCGTGCCACCCCGTCGTGTCCCCCGGCCCCATGAGCGTCCCGTCCCCCGTGTCAAGGGCGCGCGCCCCGAGCGCGTCGGCGATGCGCAGGACGACGGGGAGCACGTCGTCCCCGCCGCCGCGCACGTGGAGCATGACGGTGCCGACAGGCTCATCGGAGCCGATGTTCAGCTCGATGGACCAGCCGGGGCCTTCGAGCACCCCCCACGCGGGGTCGGAGAGGTCCGCGTCGGGGACGGCTCCGGCGAGCGCGGTGAGCACGTCGGCGCGCGGCCCGAGGGGAAGCCCCGTGGCGTCCTGGGGCAGTTCCTCCAGCGCGGCGCACCCGTCGGGCGGCCGCAGCACCAGCACGTCCCAGCTCATTCCAGTTCCTTCCGTCCGGCCACGTGGAGGGCGGGCGACAGCGCCCGGTGACCGGGTCCACAGTGCCACCCGCCGCTGACACCGCGTGACACGGCCGCCCCGGAGGGCCCCGCGCGGCCCCGTAGACTCGCCGCGTGGACACAAGGCCGGCCGATCAGAATGCCTCGCTCGTCGGGAAGGTCCTCGACGGGCGGTACCGCGTGGACGCGCTCATCGCGGCAGGGGGCATGTCGACCGTGCATCGCGCGGTCGACCTGCGCCTGGACCGGGTGGTCGCGCTCAAGGTCATGCACCCGGGACTCGCGACGGACGCGGTGTTCGTCGAGCGGTTCATCCGCGAGGCGAAGTCGGTGGCGCGGCTCGACCACCCGAACGTGGTGAGCGTCTTCGACCAGAACGCGGACGGCGCCTGCGTGTACCTCGCGATGGAGTACGTGCCGGGCTGCACGCTGCGCGACGTGCTGCGCGAGCGCGGGGCGCTGAGCCCGCGCGCCGCGCTCGACATCCTGGAGCCCGTGCTCGCCGGGCTCGGCGCCGCGCACCGCGCGGGCCTCGTGCACCGCGACATGAAGCCGGAGAACGTCCTGATAGGGGACGACGGCCGCGTCAAGGTCGCCGACTTCGGTCTCGTACGGGGCGTGGGCACGGCCTCGCAGACGACGGGCGCCGTCCTCGGCACCGTCTCCTACCTCGCCCCCGAGCAGATCAGTGACGCGGCGGTCGACGAGCGCGCCGACGTGTACGCGTGCGGCATCGTGCTCTTCGAGATGCTGACCGGCGGCAAGCCGCACCTCGGGGACACGCCCGCGCAGGTCCTCTACCAGCACCTGAACACCGATGTCCCGGCCCCTTCGGGCTTCTTCCCCGGGCTCGACCCGGCCTTCGACGCGCTCGTCGCCGCCGCCACGGCGCGCGCTCCCGAGGGCCGCCCGCGCGACGCGGTGGCGCTGCTCGCCGCCGTACGGGACACGACGGCGCACCTCGATCAGGCGGCGCTCGACGCGGAGCCCCCGGCGGCGCGCGCGGGCGGGCACGACAACGCCGAGGACCGTACGAGCGTGCTGCCGCGCGCGCTGACGCTGCCCCGCCCCGGCGCGGCGGCCGGGGACGTGCGGCACACGAGCGTGCTCCCTTCGCCGCTCCCGCCGAAGACCTCCGGGGGCGTGGGACGGCCCCGGCGCAGGCTGTGGTCGGCCGTCGTCGTCGCCGTCGTCGTGCTGTGCGGGGGCGCGGGCGTCTGGTACGTCAACGCGGGGCAGTTCACGGAGGTCCCGCGCGTGCTCGCGAAGAGCGAGCGGGAGGCGAAGGGGCGGCTCGACAAGGCGGGGCTGCGGGTCAAGGACGTCAAGGGCCGCTACAGCGCGACCGAGCCGCGCGGCACCGTGCTCGGCACGGACCCGGCCCCCGGCGCGCGCATCCGCGACCACGGCGAAGTGACCCTGACCGTCTCGCTCGGGCCCCGTACGGTCGACGTGCCCCGGCTCACGGGCAAGACCCTCGCCGAGGCGCGCGCGGCACTGCGCGGGCGCGGGCTCGACCCCGGCCTGGTCACGCGGCGCTTCGACCAGGACGTCAGCCAGGGCGCCGTGATCGGCACCGAGCCGCAGGCGGGCGAGAGCGTGAAGGCCGGTTCGGCCGTGCGGATCACCGTGAGCAGGGGCGCGCCCGTGGACGTACCCGATGTGAGCGGCAAGGACGAGGCGGAGGCGCGCGAGGAGCTGTCCGACAAGGGGCTCGACGTGAAGGTCGCGGCGGAGCGGGTCTTCTCCTCGGAGGCCGACGAGGGCGCGGTCGCGAAGCAGTCCCCCGCACCGGGCAAGCGGCTCGCGGCGGGCGACACGGTGACGCTGACGCTCTCCAAGGGGCCCGACCTCGTGGAGGTCCCCGACGTGGAGGGCAAGCAGGAGGACGAGGCGAAGGGGCTCCTGGAGGAGGCCGGGTTCAAGGTGAAGGTGTCCCGCTGGTTCCTCGGGCACACCGTGTGGGACCAGTCGGTGAGCGGCGGGGACACGGCACCGCGCGGGAGCACGGTGACGCTCCGCGTGCGCTGACGCTGCGGGGCGGTGGCGATCCGGGGCGGTGGCGATCCGGGGCGGTGGCGATCCCGGTGCGCCGACGGTCCGCGGCGGGATGCGGTCCGGGACGGGCGGCGGGCCGGGACGGGCGGCGGGCCGGGACGGGCGGCGGGCCGGTGCCCCTGCGCGACCGCGCCCGCACACCTGAACGGTTTCTTCACGAAAGCCGTTCTCCGCACCCGCGCTCCACAGGGCAGACTCTTCCTCTCGGCCTCCACAGGAGAGGCCGTTTCGTGTGGGGGGAACCATGCGTCTGCGTACTGTCGCCGCGAGTGCCGTACTCGTCCTGGGCGCGGGGGTCACCGCGACCGCCTGCGCGTCGTCGGACGGCGGCCCGGCGAGCGAGGGACGTACGGGGCACACCGCCGTCCGGCCCGTCGACGCCGATCCCTGCGCCGCGGCCGATCCCGGCCCCGCGTGCTCGTTCGAGGCACCGGCCGACTGGACGATCGAGGAGGCGAAGCCGAGGAGCGGACCGCCGGACGGGTTCCCCCGGGACGCGTCCCCCGAGGGCTCCCCCACCCCGGCGCCCGACCCCGGCTACGCGCAGATCGACATCGGCGAGGGGACCGCGGCCTCGCCGCCTGTGCTCCCGTAGGGCATGTCACCCTGGACGGGTGAACACCCACACCCGTCACCCCGTCGGCGCGCACGTCCCCGTCGCCGGGGGCCTCGCGAGGACCGGCCTCCCGTACGCACGCGCCCTCGGCGCCGAGGCCGTGCAGGTCTTCGTCGCCAATCCGCGCGGCTGGGCCACGGGCCCGGGGGACCGGGCGCAGGACGAGGAGTTCCGCACGCGCTGCGCGGCCGAGGGCCTCGGCGCGTACGTGCACGCCCCGTACCTCATCAACTTCGGCTCCCACACCGAGGCCACCGTCGAGAAGTCGGTGGCCTCCCTGCGGCACTCGCTGCGCAGGGCGCGCGCGATCGGCGCGCGCGGTGTCGTCGTGCACACCGGCTCGGCGACCGGGGGCCGCACGCGCGAGGTCGCGCTCGCGCAGGTACGGGAGCGGATGCTGCCGCTGCTCGACGAGCTGGACCACCCGGACGACCCGGACCTGCTCCTGGAGCCGACGGCGGGGCAGGGCGCCTCGCTGTGCGCGCGGACGGGGGACCTGGGCCCGTACCTGGCGGCGCTCGACGCGCACCCGAAACTCGGCGTGTGCCTCGACACGTGCCATGTGCACGCGGCGGGACACGACCTGAGCGCGCCCGGCGGCGCGAAGCAGACGCTGGACCTGCTCGTGGACGAGGTGGGCGAGGGACGGCTCAAGCTCATCCACGCCAACGACTCGAAGGCGGCGGCCGGCTCGCACCTGGACCGGCACGAGAACATCGGCGCGGGCACGATCGGCACGGATGCCTTCGCCGAGTTGTGCGCCCACCCCGCGACGGCGGGCGTCCCGCTGATCATCGAGACGCCGGGCGGCGAGGCGGGACACGCCGCGGACGTGGCGCGCCTCAAGGAACTGCGCGGCTGAGCACGGCCGAAGGGCTCACCTCCCCGGCCCGTGACCGCCGAAGGGCCCACCACCCCGGCCCGTGACCCGCCGGAGCGCTCACAGTCCCGGCCCGTCCCCCGCCTCCTCCTGGTAGGAGTACCGCTGCTCGCGCCAGGGGTCGCCGATGTTGTGGTAGCCCCGCTCCTCCCAGAAGCCGCGCCGGTCGGCGGTCATGTACTCGACGCCGCGCACCCACTTGGGGCCCTTCCAGGCGTAGAGCTGCGGGACGACGAGCCGTACCGGGTAGCCGTGCTCGGCGGTGAGGGGTTCGCCGTCCTTGTGGGTGGCGAAGACGGTGCGCGGCGCGGCGAAGTCGGCGAGCCGCAGGTTGGCGCTGTAGCCGTACTCGGCCCACACCATGACGTGCGTGACCTGTGGCGAGGGCGGTACGAGGTCGAGCAGCGCGCGGGCCGGGACACCGCCCCACTCCGCACCGATCATGCTGAACCGTGTCACGCAGTGCAGGTCGGCCTCGACGGTGGTCCAGCCGAGCGCGGTGAAGTCCTCGTGGTTCCAGCCGCGTTTGTCGCCGTCCGCCGTCGCGCCGAAGACGCGGAACTCCCACCGCTCGGGCCGGAACTTCGGCACGGGCCCGTAGTGGGTGACCGGCCAGCCGCGCTGGAGCCGTTGCCCCGGGGGAAGCCGGGCCGCTTCGGGGGAGGGCCCGCCCGCGGAGGCCGTGACGTCCCTTCCGTCCTCCGCCCGGCTTCTCTCGCTCTCCGCCTGGCCCATGCGGCCATCCTGACAGACCGGACGGGGTGCCGCCGAACGGGCGGGCGTTACCCGAGTGGCTTCGGGGGCAGACGTGACTAAGCGTGCACTTACTGGACGCTGCGGAACCGGTGATGCGACGATGCGCGCGTTCCGTAGCCGGTCGGCCACCGGACGTACCCGCCGCCTAGTTGTACTCCTGGAAGGAGCCCGGACGATGCAGGGCGACCCCGAGGTCATCGAATTCCTGAACGAGCAGCTCACGGCTGAGCTGACGGCGATCAACCAGTACTTCCTGCACGCGAAGCTGCAGGACCACAAGGGGTGGACGAAGCTCGCGAAGTACACGCGCGCCGAGTCCTTCGACGAGATGCGCCACGCGGAGATCCTCACCGACCGCATCCTGCTCCTCGACGGGCTGCCGAACTACCAGCGGCTCTTCCACGTCTCGGTGGGGCAGACGGTGACGGAGATGTTCCGGGCCGACCGGCAGATCGAGGTCGAGGCGATCGACCGGCTGCGGCGCGGGGTCGAGCTGATGCGCGCCAAGAACGACATCACGTCGGCGAACGTCTTCGAGGCGATCCTCGCGGACGAGGAGCACCACATCGACTACCTGGAGACGCAGCTCGACCTCATCGAGAAGATGGGCGAGCCGCTGTACCTGTCGACGGTGATCTCGCAGGAGCAGCCGGACCCCTCGGGCCCGGGCACGAGCGGCTTCTCGACCGACTGAGGCGGCGGGGTACGGGCCCGGAGGACTCAGGCGGCGTCGTCGAGGCGCGCGCCCTGTGCCGGGAGCCGCGGCAGCGGCGCGGGAGCCTGTGCGAGCGGTACGGGGAGCCGCGCCGGTGCGGGGGCGGTCCGCGTGTCCGGCACGGGCAGGAACACCGGCTCGTCGCGGTCGGCGGCCTCCCTGCGCGGGCAGGCGCCGCGGCCGAGGAGGGCCTGGATGCGGCGGACGCACCCGCCGCAGTCAGTCCCCGCCTTGCAGGCGGAGGCGATCTTGCGGGGCGTGACGGCCCCGCTCTCCGCGTGCGCGCGCACGTCCGCCTCCGTGATGCCGAAGCACGAGCACACGTACACGCGGGTCACCTCCTGCCGAAAACCGCCGGACCGTCCGGGCCGGGTGCCTCCCTGGTCGGGGGACCTACCCACCCGCCCTGCTGAGGCAAACCTAACCTAACCCTGCCGGAGCCCGGCGAGGAACCCCGGATACGCCGATGGGGCACGGATCACAGGCGATCCGTGCCCCACGCGTGTTCCGGCGGCGGCCGCCGGTCCTGTCACCTCACTGCGAGCGGTACATCTCCGCGACGAGGAAGGCGAGGTCGAGCGACTGGCTGCGGTTCAGGCGGGGGTCGCAGGCGGTCTCGTAGCGCTGGTGGAGGTCGTCGACGAAGATCTCGTCGCCGCCGCCCACGCACTCCGTGACGTCGTCGCCCGTCAGCTCCACGTGGATGCCGCCCGGGTGGGTGCCCAGCTCCTTGTGGACCTCGAAGAAGCCCTTGACCTCGTCGAGCACGTCGTCGAAGCGGCGGGTCTTGTGGCCCGAAGCCGCCTCGAAGGTGTTGCCGTGCATGGGGTCGGTGACCCAGGCGACGGTGGCGCCCGAGGCGGTGACCTTCTCGACGAGCGTCGGGAGCTTGTCGCGGATCTTGTCCGCGCCCATGCGCACGACGAAGGTCAGGCGGCCCGGCTCGCGCTCGGGGTCGAGGCGCTCGATGTACTGGAGCGCCTCCTCCGGGGTCGTCGTCGGGCCGAGCTTGACGCCGATGGGGTTGCGGATCTTCGAGGCGAACTCGATGTGCGCGCCGTCGAGCTGGCGGGTGCGCTCACCGATCCACACCATGTGCGCCGAGACGTCGTAGAGCCGCCCGGTGCGCGAGTCGACGCGGGTGAGCGCCGACTCGTAGTCCATGAGCAGCGCCTCGTGCGAGGAGTAGAACTCGACGGTGCGGAACTCCTCCGGGTCGGTCCCGCAGGCCCGCATGAAGTTCAGCGCGTTGTCGATCTCGCGGGCGAGCTGCTCGTAGCGCTGGCCCGAGGCCGAGGTGCGCACGAAGTCCTGGTTCCAGGCGTGCACCTGGCGCAGGTCCGCGTAGCCGCCGGTGGTGAAGGCGCGCACGAGGTTCAGCGTGGAGGCCGAGTGGTGGTACATGCGGCGCAGGCGGTCCGGGTCGGGGACGCGGGCGGCCTCCGTGAAGTCGAAGCCGTTGACGGAGTCGCCCCGGTAGGTGGGGAGCGTCACGCCGTCGCGGGTCTCGGTGTCCTTCGAGCGGGGCTTGGAGTACTGGCCCGCGATCCTGCCGACCTTCACGACGGGCACGGAGGCCGCGTAGGTGAGGACGGCGCCCATCTGGAGGATCGTCTTGAGCTTGGCGCGGATGTGCTCGGCGGTCACGGCGTCGAAGGACTCGGCGCAGTCGCCGCCCTGGAGGAGGAACGCCTCGCCGCGGGCGACGGCTCCCATCCGGGTGCGCAGCTCGTCGCACTCGCCGGCGAAGACGAGCGGGGGATACGACTCAAGGTCCGCGACGACTTCGCGCAGGGCCTCGGCATCGGGGTACGTAGGCTGCTGCGCCGCGGGCAGGTCTCGCCAGCTCGCCTTGGTGGCGAGGGCGTCAATATCAGCGTTCACGGTCACACGGGCCACCATACGGGGTCCTTATGCGCGACCGACGGGGGCGGCCGAGGTGTGAGACAACGGTTCCGTCGTCTGGACGCGCGCCGTTTTTCCGGTACCCTCCCCCTCATGTTCGCGACTCTTTCCATGTGGTGGTGGTCCGCTCCCTAGCGGTCCATCTCTGTCGCGTACGTCGCGAGAAGGCCGCCCGAGGGCGGCCTTCGGTGTTTCCGGGGCCGGGCCCTCAGCGGCTCCCGTCCTCCCCCGGAAGGAACCCGATGTCCACCACAGCCCAGGTGCTCGCACGTCTCGCCTCGCCCTCGGCCCCGCCCTTCGCGCTGCTGCGGCGCCGTACACCGGGGCAGTCGCAGGACACCGTCGAGGTACTGCTCGGACAGGTGCGCGAGGTGGCACGGCTCGCGGACATCCCTGACGAGGACGCCGCGCACCCGGTCCTCGCTCTCGTGCCGTTCGGGCAGATCAGGGAGCGCGGCTTCACGGTGCGCGAGGACGGGACGCCGCTCGCGGTGCTCGTCGCCGAGGAGACGCACCGGCTGCCGCTCGACGAGGTGCGGGAGCTGCTTCCCGCGAACCGCCCTGCGATCGTCGACCACGGCTTCGACCAGGACGACGCGGCGTACGCGGCGACCGTCGGGCGGGTGCTGCGGGACGAGATCGGCGCGGGCGAGGGCGCGAACTTCGTGGTGCGCCGTACGTACCGGGCCGAGATCCCCGGCTTCGCCCGCCGTGACGCGCTCGCGCTGTTCCGGCGGCTGCTCGTGGGCGAGCGGGGCGCGTACTGGACCTTCGTCGTGCACACCGGGGAGCGCACGCTGGTCGGCGCGAGCCCCGAGGTGCACGTGCGGATGACGGGCGGGACGGTCGTCATGAACCCGATCAGCGGCACGTACCGCTATCCGGCGGGCGGCCCGGACGCGGAGGGCCTGCTGCGTTTCCTCGCGGACGCGAAGGAGACCGAGGAGCTGTCGATGGTCGTCGACGAGGAGCTGAAGATGATGGCGACCGTCGGCGACCTCGGCGGGGTCGTCGTCGGGCCCCGCCTCAAGGAGATGGCCCACCTCGCGCACACCGAGTACGAGTTGCGCGGGCGCTCGACGCTGGACGCGCGCGAGGTGCTGCGCGAGACGATGTTCGCCGCGACGGTGACGGGCTCCCCCGTGCAGAACGCCTGCCGGGTCATCGCGCGCCACGAGCCGGACGGGCGCGGCTACTACGCGGGCGCCCTCGCGCTCATCGGGCGCGACGCGTCGGGCGCGCAGACGCTCGACTCGCCGATCCTGATCCGTACCGCCGACATCGACGCGGCGGGCCGGCTGCGTGTGGGCGTCGGCGCGACGCTCGTGCGCGGCTCGGAGCCGTACGGCGAGGTCGCCGAGACGCACGCGAAGGCCGCGGGGGTGCTGACGGCGCTCGGGGTACGGGACGCGGCGGCGCGGCGGCCGGGGGCGGCGCCCGCCCGGCTCGCGGACGACCCGCGGGTGCGGGCCGCGCTCGACGGGCGCCGCGCGGGGCTCGCGCCGTTCTGGCTGCGGCTGCGCGAGGCGCGGAGCGGGGAGCCGCGGGCGCGGGTGCTCGTCGTCGACGCCGAGGACACGTTCACGGCGATGCTCGCGCACGTGCTGCGCGCGACGGGCTGCGAGGTGACCGTACGGCGGCACGACGAGCCGGGCCTGCGCGAGGCGGCGCTCGCCCACCGGGGCCCGGTCGTGCTCGGTCCCGGGCCCGGCGACCCCGCCGACCACGACGACCCGCGGATGCGCCGCCTCGGCGCCCTCGCGGACGCGCTGCTCGCCGGGCACCGGCACGGCGTGCTCGGCGTGTGCCTGGGCCACGAGCTGCTCGCGGAGCGCCTCGGCCTCCGTATCGTCCGCAAGGAGGTCCCCCACCAGGGCGCACAGACGGAGATCGACCTCTTCGGGCGCCGCGAGACGGTCGGCTTCTACAACAGCTTCGTCGCCCACTGCGACGACGAGGCGGCGGCGGAACTCGCGGCCCACGGCATCGAGGTGAGCCGCGACACCGCGAACGGCGAGGTGCACGCGCTGCGCGGCCCGGGCTTCGCCTCGGTGCAGTTCCACCCGGAGTCCGTGCTGAGCCTGGACGGGGTGACTGTGGTGCGGGAGCTGGTCAGCCGGATTCTGGTCCCCGCGCCTGGGCGCGCGGCACGATGACGTTCGGTGTGCGCCGCCCCGCCACCCAGTCCCGCACGTTCTCCAGGGTCGTGGCGATGATCTGCCCCACGGCCTCCTCGGTGTAGTACGCCTGGTGCGAGGTGACGATGACGTGCGGGAACGTCATGAGACGGGCCAGCACGTCGTCGTCCACGCCCTCCAGGGACTTGTCGAGGAAGAACAGCCCGCTCTCCGCCTCGTACACGTCGAGCCCGACCCCGGAGAAACGTCCCTTGCGCAGCTCGCCGACGAGCGCCTCCGTGTCGACGAGCCCGCCCCTGCTGGAGTTGACGAGGAGCGCGTCGTCCTTCATGAGGCGGAGGGCCGCCGCGTCGATGAGGTGCGCGGTGGTGGGCAGGAGCGGCACATGGAGGCTGATGAGGTCGGACTCGCGCAGGAGACGTTCGCGGTCCACGTACTCCATGCCGAGGGCCAGGCAGTCCGGGTTCTCGTGGACGTCCCAGCCGAGCAGCCGCATCCCGAATCCGCGCGCGATCGTCGCGAAGGCGGCACCGATCCTGCCGGTCCCGATGACGCCCGCGGTGCGGCCGTGGAGATCGCGGCCCATGAGGCCCTGGAGTCGGAAGTCGAAGTCGCGGGTACGGGTCGACGCGCGGACCAGGTTCCGGTTGACCGTCAGGGCGAGGGACCAGGCGAACTCGGCGACGGAGTACGGGGAGTAGGTGGAGACGCGGTAGACGGTGAGGCCGAGGCGTTCGGCGACGTCGAGGTCGATGTTGTTGAAGCCGGTGGAGCGCTGGGCGATCATCTGCGTGCCGCCGACGGCGAGGGTCTGGAGCGTGGCGGCCCCGAGGTCGGCGTTGACGCTCGTCGAGATGACCTCGTACCCGTGCGCGATGGCGGCCGTGTCGGGCGTGAGGAACACCTCGACGCAACGCACGTCGAAGTGCCCGGCGAACGCGGCCTCCAGCAGGGGTCGTTCGTCGGGTTGCACCCCGAAGGCGAGAATCTCCACGTCAGCTCCCTGCGTCGGACGGTCGGGCCACGGTGCCGGGCGCGCGTTCCCAGGGGGCCGTCAGGCCGGGTCGTCCAGCCCCTGCTCGATCGCGTACCGCACCAGCTCCACGCGGTTGTGGAGCTGCAACTTGCCCAGCGTGTTCTGCACATGGTTCTGCACGGTGCGGTGCGAGATGACGAGCCGCTCCGCGATCTGCTTGTAGCTCAACCCCTTCGCCACGAGCCGCAGCACCTCCGTCTCGCGGTCGGTGAGCCGCGGCGTCTCGGGACGCGTGCCGGAGGAGGCGCGGGCGGGTGCGGGCTCGGCGGCGAGCCTGCGGTACTCGCCGAGGACGAGACCGGCGAGCCCGGGCGTGAAGACCGCGTCGCCGACGGCCGTACGGCGCACCGCGTCGATCAGTTCCTCCGTGCTCGCCGACTTCACGAGGTAGCCCGTGGCCCCGGACTTCACGGCCTCCAGCACGTCCGCGTGCTCGCCGGACGCCGAGAGCACCAGGACGTGCAGTCCAGGCCGTTCCCTCACGAGCCGCTTGCAGACCTCGACGCCGGGCAGCCCCGGCAGGTTGAGGTCCAGGACGAGGACGTCGGGGCGCGCGGCGGTCGCGCGCCGTACGGCCTGCGGGCCGTCCCCCGCGGTCGCGACGATCTCGAAACCGGCCGCCTCCAGGTCCCTGGCGACGGCGTCCCGCCACATCGGGTGGTCGTCGACGACCATGACCCGGGCGGTCTGTGCGGGCGCGTTCATCGGGCGCTGTCCTTCCTGTCGTCCGTCTTCTCGCGGGGGCGCGGCAGGCGCAGTTCGACCTCCGTGCCCTGGCCGGGAACCGAGAACAGCGCCGCGCTGCCGCCGAGGTCGGCGAGGCGGCCCCTGATCGACTGCGCGACGCCGAGGCGGCCCTGTTCGGCGGCCTCGGCGAGGCGCCCTTCGGGGATGCCGGGCCCGTCGTCCCGCACCGTCACGAGCACCGCGTCCGTCTCGTCCTCGACGAGCAGCCAGGCCCGCGCCTGTTCGCCCGCGTGCCGGGCGACGTTGTCGAGCGCCGCGGCGACGGCTGCGCTCAGCTCACGGGCGGCGTGCGCGGGCAGCGGTACGGGGGTGCCGGGGCCGGCCAGGCTCGTACGGGCGCCCGCGAGCGGGGCGAGGAGCGTCATGAGGTCGAGCGGGGCGCCGGGGGTCTCGGGGCGCGCGGCCGCGGGCGGGGGGCCGCCGCGTACGAGCGCGCGCAGGGCCGTCTCCTGCTCCCCGGCGAGCCTGCCCAGCTCCGCCGCCTCGCCGCCGAGCGCGGTGCCGCGCCGCTGCACCATCGCGAGGACCTGGAGCACGCCGTCGTGGATGTCGCGGGCGAGGCGTTCGCGCTCGCGGGTCGCCGATTCGATCTCCAGGGCGCGGGCGAGGGTGCGTTCGGAGGCGCGGGCGACCTCGACGACGTAGCCGATGGCGATGGCGGCGATGCAGACGAGAAGCACGTTGTGCAGGGTGCTCCGGCTCGGCGCGCCGCGCTGCGCGACGTTCGCGACGCCGACGAGCACGGAGGTGGCGGCCGCCGGGCGCCAGCCGCCCTTGAGCGCCCAGGCGAGTACCGCGCCCGCCGTCCATATGGAGGGCAGCGTGGGGACGCCGCTCGCGACGCGCGCGGCGCCGTCGGCGAGGGGCGTCAGGAGGATGCCGGTGAGGGCGATGAGGAGGTCGGCGACGAGGAAGGGGCGCGTGCAGCGGGCGTCGCCGCGCACGCGGGGCAGGGTCAGGAGCGTCCAGGGCAGGAGGACGGCGTAGAAGGCCCAGGCGACGGCGGGGCGGGCGAAGTGCTCGCGTTCGGCGAGGAAGAGACCGAAGGCGTAGCAGGCGGTGAGGAGGCGGTAGGCGGTGAGGGCCTGCCACAGGGGACGCTCGACGAGCCGCGCCGCTTCGGGCGGGGCGGGGCGGTGCGTGGTCGTGCCCATGTGCCGTGTCCCCCATTCCTCGGCCGGCCCAGGACAGGGCCCGAGGGGCACCCTATGCGGGAAGGCGCTCAGGCCGCCTTCGCGGCCTCGGCCTTCGCCTTGGCCGCCTCCGCCAGTTGGCGCTTCGCCGCGGTCGCGTAGATGTCCACGTACTCCTGCCCGGAGAGCCTCATGATCTCGTACATGACCTCGTCGGTGAGGGCGCGCAGGATGAAGCGGTCGCCCTCCATGCCCTCGTAGCGGCTGAAGTCGAGCGGCTTGCCGATGCGGATGCCGGGGCGCATGAGTTTGGGCACCGCCTTGCCGGGGGGCTGGATCTTCTCGGTGTCGATCATGGCGACGGGGATGACGGGGGCGCCGCTGCCGAGCGCGACGCGGGCGAGGCCGCCGGGCTTGCCGCGGTAGAGGCGGCCGTCGGGGGAACGGGTGCCCTCGGGGTAGATGCCGAAGAGTTCGCCGCGCGCGAGGACGTCGATGCCGCTCCTGATCGCCGCCTCACCGGCCCCGCGCCCGCCGGAGCGGTCCACGGGGAGCTGCCCGACCCCCTTGAAGAAGGCTGCCGTCAGCCTGCCCTTGACCCCGGGCGTGGTGAAGTACTCGGCCTTCGCGATGAACGTCACCCGGCGTTCCAGGACGGCGGGCAGGAAGAAGGAGTCGGAGAAGGAGAGGTGGTTGCTCGCGAGGATCGCCGGGCCTTCGGCGGGGATGTTCTCCATGCCCTCGACCCACGGCCGGAACGCCACCTTGAGCGAGGCACCCAAGGAGTGCTTCATCGCGTTGTAGATCACCGCTCCGCCTTCCGTCCTCCGTCTTGGCCGACCATACCGGCCCGGGCCCTCGCACGGCCGTTCCCGGCCGCCCAGGACCCTGGTCGGTGTCGGTCCGGTCGCGTACGGTGAAATACGCCGCGACACCGTACTGTGCCTGTTCCCCCGGGC
Organism: Streptomyces sp. P6-2-1; assembly: GCF_050613165.1. Taxonomy (NCBI): domain Bacteria; kingdom Bacillati; phylum Actinomycetota; class Actinomycetes; order Kitasatosporales; family Streptomycetaceae; genus Streptomyces; species Streptomyces sp. P6-2-1. Next base: position 1,495,101 of record NZ_CP192513.1, read on the forward strand.
GTGAGGGTCATGTACGGCCCCCCGCGTGTCCGGCCGTCGCGCCCGCCGCTCCACCCGTACGTCACCTGTCCGTCCCACCGAAGGAGCCCGTCGTGCCGGTCATCGCCGGAGCCGAGCCCTACCGCCACGAGGGCGGTGCCACCGGAGTCCTGTTGTGCCACGGCTTCACGGGGAGCCCGCAGTCGCTGCGGCCCTGGGCCGCGTACCTGGCGGCGCGCGGGCTGAGCGTGTCGCTGCCGCTGCTGCCCGGGCACGGGACGCGCTGGCAGGACCTCCAGGTCACGGGCTGGCAGGACTGGTACGCGGAGGTGGACAGGGCCTTCGCCGAGTTGCGCGAGCGGTGCGCGACGGTGTTCGTGGCGGGATTGTCGATGGGCGGGGCGCTCGCACTGCGGCTCGCGGAGCTGCACGGGGACGCGGTCGCGGGTCTCGTCCTGGTGAACCCGGCGCTCAAGGTGCACGGTCTCGCGGCGCACGCGCTCCCCGTGGCCCGGCACCTCCTGCCCTCGACGAAGGGGATCGTGAGCGACATCGCGAAGGAGGGCGTCGAGGAGACCGGCTACCCGCGGGTCCCGCTGCACGCCGCGCACTCCTTGCGGCGCTTCTTCCGGATCGTGGACCGCGACCTGCCGCGCGTCTCGCAGCCGCTGCTCCTCCTGCACAGCGCCACCGACCACGTCGTGCCGCCCGCCGACGCGGCGCGCGTGCTCGCCCGGGTCTCCTCGGCGGACACCGGCGAGCTGGTCCTGGAACACAGTCACCATGTCGCGACGTTGGACAACGACGCGGACCGGATCTTCGCGGAGAGCGAGTCCTTCGTGGCCCGGATCGCCCCCGAGTACGCCCATGTCGGCCTTGTCGGCCAGGAAGGGACGGCCAGCGGTGGCTGAGAACGGCGCGGAGCGCGAGGAGAGCAGGGAGCCGGAGGAGAGCGGCGTGCCCCCGCTCGACGAGGAGGCCGCGTGGGCGGCGATCGTCGCGGGGTACGGCGAGGAGCCGGACGACCCGCCGGGCACGAAGCCCTTCAAATCGGTCGAGGACCTGGCGGGCCTGGAGGCGCGTTCGAAGAACGAGCGGACCTCGCGGGAACCGGACGCCGGGGAGCCGGACGAGAAGCCGGCGCTCGGCGGCTCCGTCGCCTTCGCGCCGGGCGTCAGGAGCGTCCCGCCCCCTGGCCCCCGCGACCACAGCCTCGCGGACGAGGACGAAGGCCACTTCGTCCCGCCGGACCCCGAACTCCCCGAGTCCGACGTGACCTCGAAGTTCGCCTGGCTCGCGGTGATCGGCGGCCCGGTCCTGACCCTCCTGGCCGTCCTCCTCGACTGGGACATGACCTGGTGGCTCGCGACCCTGTGCATCGGCGGCTTCGTGGGCGGCTTCGTCACACTGGTCATCCGCATGGGCACGGGCGACGACGAGGACGAGGAGGACCCGGGGCGGGGCGCGGTGGTGTGACCGGGTCCAGCCCCTCCGGGGCACCTCCCGGCCGAAGGCCGGGGCGGACCGGGGAGCGGGGTCGTGGGCGGGGCCGCGCGAGGCCCCGCCCCGGCGAGGGCGACTACCCCTCGGCGGGCAGCCGCAGCACGGCGAGCACCGGCAAGTGGTCGGAAGCGGCCCGTACGTCGGCGCCCTCCAGTGTCGGCACCCCGCACCCCAGCACCTCGACCCCCTCGCTCACGAACAGCGCGTCGATCCGCTGGTACGGGTTCTCGGCGGTGGAGGTGAACTCGCCGCCCCAGGGCCGGACCTCCCACGCGTCGCGCAGCCGCCCCGCCACGTGCCGGAAGGCTTTCCCCTTCGGCCCCTCGTTGAGGTCGCCCCCGACGAGGACGTGCGCGGCCCCCAGCCGTTCCGCCCGCTCGGTCAACAGCCGGGCCTGCGCGAGCCGTTCGTCCTTCGCCAGACTCAGGTGGCAGCTCACCACGCCGAGCCGCGCGGCGCCGAACCGTACGACGGCCGTCGAGAAGCCGCGCCGGTGCAGGCCGGGCGTGAGAGGCAGCAGGACGTCCTCGGTGCGCTCGACGGTCGCGCGCAGCGAGCAGAGCAGGGCGGGCCCCGCGGCGGTCGCGCCGCCCGCGAGGGTGACGAGCCCGGCCGAGCGGGCGAGGCGGGAGAGGGCCTTGCGCCAGCGGAAGAAGCGCGGGGCCTCCTGGATCAGGACGAGGTCGGGCTCGCAGGCGCGGATGACACGGCCGAGCGCGGCGGTGTCGTCGCGCATCGAGCGGATGTTGTAGCTGAGGACCCGTACGACGGCCGAGCCGTCCTCCTCGGTACGGGAAGCGGGCAGGTGCTGCGGCGCGGCGGTGCTCATGGCGCCCAAGCTAACCCCTGGCCCTCACCTCATGATCACGGACCCCGGACACACGGGTGCCGCCCCGCTGCGAGCGGGGCGGCACCTTGTGAACAGGCCCTTGCGACAGGGGCGTTCAGCCCTGACGGGCGAGGTCGGCGGCGCCGACGAGTCCTGCCTTGTTGCCGAGCTGGGCGGCAAGCACCTGGGCGTGCGGGCGCCAGGCGCCGCCGATGAGCCAGCGCCGGAAGGAGCGGCGGATCGGGTCGAGCACGAGGTCGCCCTCGTCCGACACGCCGCCGCCGACGATGAAGGCGGAGGGGTCGAAGAGCGAGGCGAGGTCGGCGAGTCCTGCCCCGGCCCAGCGGGCCAGTTCGCGGAAGGAGTCGACGGCGACCGGGTCGCCCCGGCGGGCGGCCTGGCTGATGTGCTTGCCCTCGATGCCGTCCGCGGTGCCGTCGCCGAAGCCGAGGAGGATCTCGGCGTTCTCCGGGGTCGCGTTGGCGCGCTGCTTGGCGTAGCGGACGAGGGCGCGTCCGGAGGCGTACTGCTCCCAGCAGCCCTGGCTGCCGCAGCCGCACAGGAGGCCGTCGGGGACGACCCGGATGTGGCCGAACTCGGCGGCGACGCCGAAGCGGCCGCGCCGGAGCTTGTTGCCGATGATGATGCCGCCGCCGAGCCCTGTGCCGAGGGTGATGCAGATGACGTCCTCGTGCCCCTGGCCCGCGCCGAAGCGGTACTCGCCCCAGGCGGCGGCGTTCGCGTCGTTCTCGACGACCACGGGGAGGCCGACGCGCTTCTCGACCTTGTCCTTGAGCGGTTCGTGCCGCCAGTCGATATTGGGTGCGAAGAGGACGGTGGCCCGCTTGTCGTCCACGTATCCGGCCGCGCCGATGCCCACGGCCTCGATGTCGTGTCCCTTGCTGGCCCCGGCGACCGCGCTGGAGATCGCGTCGACGATGGCCTCGGCGGTGGGCGGCGTGGGCACGGTGAACGTGGAGAGGATCGTGCCCTCCTCGTCCACCACTCCAGCCGCGATCTTGGTACCGCCGATGTCGACGCCGATGGTGAGTCCCATGTGTCCCTCAGTTTTCGGTCGAGCCCCGCTGAGGCTCAACCTTACGCGAGGGCCTGTCAGTCGAGATCGATGCGCTCCCCCCGGCCGCCCTCCCCCTCCTCGGGCGGGGGCTTGCGCAGGGGATCGCCCGCGGGGCCCTGGGAGGGCTTCTCGCGGGTCCAGCGCGCTTCCTGCCCCGTGACGGCCGAGCGGTAGGCGGCGAGGAGTTCGGAGCCGGCCGCGGCGAGGTGGTCGAGCACCTCGGGATTGCGGGCGATGACGGGCTCGACGAAGGAGCGCGCCTGCCCGACGACGTGGCGCACGGCCTCGCCCTGGAGGGGCCCCGCGGCGCGCGAGGTCAGGCCGGTCAGCTTCTCGGCGAGCGTGTCGGCGAGGCGCAGCAGCTCCTCGGCGGCGGAACCGGTCTCGGCCCGCCCCTCGCGGGCACGGCGCTCGCGCTCGGCGGCGAGGTCCTCGGCGCAGGCTTCGGACCAGGCGTCGCCCGCGGCGTCCTCGGGCGGCTGGGACGGATTCGCTTCGCTCATGGCGGACTCCTGGGGCACGGGTGTGTCTTCGACGGTACCGGACCGGCCCCGCCGGGCAACGGGCCCCGGGGCACCCTCCCGCGGAAAGCCCCGCCGCCGCCCCGCCCGACGCACTGCCCCGATACCCGCCCGACGCACTGCCCCGACGCCCCGCCCCGACGCCTGCCCGCGCCCCCAGGCCCCGGCACCGGCACCGGCACCCGCACCGGCACCGGCCCGTCACCCCCACCGGCCCCCGCCCCTTCCTCCCGCTCAGCCCTCCGGCCACAGCCCCGGCGTCGGCCGGAACCTGACCCGCAGCGCGCCCTCGCGCAGGGCCGCGCCCGTGACGTCGCAGCGGCGCAGGGCCGAGGGGAGGGGGCGGGTGCGGCGGAAGGGGCCCGCGGTGACGGCGAGTTCGTCCTCGAAGCGGTAGAGGTCGAGTTCGGCGCGCTCCGCTCCGGGCAGGGGCACGTGCCACTCGATGAGGCCCGTCTTCGCGCGCAGGTCGTGGAGGGTCCACTCCGGCGCGGGTACCGGGGCGCCCGGCAGCGGGGCGCCGAGCGCTTCGAGGTCGGCGGGCCCGGCCGGTTCGGCGCCGAGGTGCGGGAGCGGGTGCGCGTCCTCGTACGTCCTGAGGGCCGCGTGCTGGGCCGCCGCGCCGAAGGCCCCTTCGGGCAGGACGCGGTTGGCGAGCGGGCGGTCGAGCGCGACGCCGTACAGCGCGGCGGCGACACGGGTCAGGCGGAGCGCCTCCGTACCCGCGCGGCCGGGTTCCACGACGGGCAGCAGGCTCGTGCCGGGGCCGGTCAGGCGCGCCTCGCTCGCGGCGAGCGCGGCCTCGGCGCGCGCGGCGGCCTCGTACCACTCCTCGCCGGGCAGCGGGACGCCCGCGAGCCTGCCGAGTACGGGCCGCAGGGCGCGCGCCGCCTGGCGCTGCCGGGGCAGGAGCCGGTCGAGGTAGCGGCGCAGGAGCGCGGGCGCGGCGAGGAGGGCGAGTCCCTCGGTGCCCGCGGGAAGGTCCACGACGACGAGGCCGTAGGCGTCGCTCGCGTGCCGGTGGAGCGCGGTGAGGAGGGCGTACGGGGCGAGCCCGGGCGGGGGCGCGAGTTCGCCGTCCTCCAGGGGGGCGGCGCCGAGCAGTCCGAGGAGGGCGCCCGCGCGGTCCTGGAGGCCGCGCACCCCGCCCCGGAAGGCGGCGGCGGGGTCGGCGGCGACGACGTGCAGCCCCGGGGCGGCTTCGGTGGGCTCGGTGGGCTCGGTGGCGGAGGGGAGGCCGAGCGGGGCCGGGCCCCGGCCCTGGGTGAGGAGGAGGGTGGGCGTTCCGGCGCGGGCCGCGGTGAGCGCGGTGGCGGCGGCGAGTGTGGTGCGTCCGGCCCCGCCGGGTCCGGTGACGAGGACGGTACGCACGGAGGGGATCAGCCCTCGGTGGCGGGCGCCGTGCCCGATTCGACGCGCTTCTTCAGCCCCGCGAGGGCGCGGTCGATGATGACCTTCTCGGCCTTGCGCTTGATCATGCCGAGCATGGGGATCTTGACATCCACGGTGAGCTGGTAGGTCACCTCGGTCGCCGCGCCCGTGGCGCGCAGCCGGTAGGAGCCGTCGAGGGAGCGCAGCATCTGGGACTTGACGAGGGTCCAGGTGACCTCGTCGGGGCTCACCCACGTGTAGGCGAGGGTCTGGTCGTCCTTGATGGCGCCCGCGTCCATGACGAGGCGGACCTGCTCGGCGCGGCCCTCGGTGTCGCTCGCGAGCACCTCGGCCTCCTTGACCTCGCCGGTCCAGTCGGGGTAGCGGGCGAAGTCGGCGATCACACCCATGACCGTGGCCGGAGCGGCCTCGATGGTGATGCTTGAGCTGGTGTGTTCGGCCATCGCCGTGACTCCTCCGTGCTGCCGGGTGGCGGGGACGCGGTGCGGGGCCCGCGCGGGCAAGGCTACCGCTCCCCGGCACGCGCCTCGTCAGGGCCCGTACTCACCACGTGAGGGCCCAGGGACGGCCGGTTGACGCGAAGTGACCGACGTTCACGCACTCGGTCGCGCCGATCCTCGCCCGGGGCACGAGCGGCTGGTGGACGTGGCCGAAGAGGTGGTAGCGGGGGCGGGTGCGGCGGATCGCCGCGAGGAGGGCGCCGCTGCCGCGCTCGAAGCGGCGGGCGACGGTGTCGTAGCAGAGTTCGGGCACCTCGGGCGGGATGTGGGTGCACAGCACGTCGACCTCGCCGAGCTGTTCGACGAGGGCCGCGTACTCCTCCTCGTCGCGCTCGTACGGGGTGCGCATCGGGGTGCGCAGTCCGCCGCCGACGAAGCCGAAGACGCGCCCGCCGATCTCGGCGCGCTGCCCGTCCAGGACGGTGACCCCGGGGTGCGCGTACTCGGGCCACAGGTGCGGGAGGTCGACGTTGCCGAAGGTCGCGTACGTGGGCGTGGGCATCGCGGCGAACAGGCGCGCGTACTGGCGGCGCGTGGCGCGCTCGATGGCGGGTCCCGGCTCCTCGCCGAGCGCCTCCCACAGGGAGCGGCCGAAGGCGTGCGCCTCGGGGAAGCGGCGCGCGGTGCGCAGTTCGACGATCTTGTCGGCGGCCTCGGTGCCGAAGAGGTCGGGGAAGATGCCGTGCGAGTGGTCGGCGTAGTCGAGGAACATGACGAGGTCCCCGAGGCAGACGAGCGCGTCCGCCCCTTCCCCGGCGTGCGCGAGATCCCGCGCGTTCCCGTGCACGTCACTCACCACATGAACCCGCGTCATGCGTTCAGCCTAGTACTCCCCCGGCGGCACGGCCCTCACCTGCGGTTACTCCCCAAAGTCCCCCACAGGGGACTACCCTGCCCGCAAGCCCCACCGAGGGAGTGTGACGGAGTGAACATCTCTCCGGACCCCCCTATCGGAACCGCTTACCGGTGGGTAACGTCCGGGCAGTCCGTCCTGCCCCCTGCCGGGGGCACCCGCACCGTCGCGGCGCACACGCACTCCACGTGATGGCCACCGGTGCCCTACGAGGAGCAGCTTTGCGCGAGTTCAGCCTTCCGGCCCTGTACGAGGTCCCCGCGGGCGGCAACCTGGCCGACATCGTCCGCCGCAACGCCGCGCGGCACCCGGACGTGGCGGTGCTCGGCCGCAAGGTCGACGGGGTGTGGCGCGACGTGACGGCGACGACGTTCCTCGCCGAGGTCAGCGCCGTGGCCAGGGGCCTCATCGCCTCGGGCGTCGGCCCGGGCGACCGCGTCGGCCTCATGTCCCGTACCCGCTACGAGTGGACGCTCGTCGACTTCGCCATCTGGATGGCCGGAGCGGTCACCGTGCCCGTCTACGAGACCAGCTCCGAGGAGCAGGTGCGGTGGATTCTCGGCGACTCGGGCGCGGTCGCGTGCCTCGTGGAGAGCGCGGAGCACGCCAGGACGGTCGAGGCGGTACGGACCGGGCTGCCGGAGCTGAAGCAGGTGTGGCGCCTCGACGAGGACGCGATCGGCGCGCTGGGCGCGGCGGGCTCGGACGTACCCGACGGCGTGCTCGACGAGCGGGCGGCCGCGGTCGGCGCGGACGACCCGGCGACGATCGTCTACACCTCGGGCACGACGGGCCGCCCCAAGGGCTGCGTCCTCACGCACCGCAATTTCTTCGCCGAGTGCGGGAACGTCGTGGAGCGCCTCAAGCCGCTCTTCCGCACCGGCGAGTGCTCCGTGCTGCTCTTCCTGCCGGTCGCGCACGTCTTCGGGCGGCTCGTGGAGGTCGCGGCGCTCATGGCGCCGATCAAGCTCGGGCACGCGCCCGACATCAAGCACCTGACCGAGGAGCTGAGCGCCTTCCGGCCGACGATGGTCCTCGGCGTCCCGCGCGTCTTCGAGAAGGTCTACAACGCGGCGCGCGCGCAGGCGCAGGCGGGCGGCAAGGGCCGAATCTTCGACCGCGCCGCCGACACGGCGATCGCGTACAGCCGCGCGCTCGACACGCCGCAGGGCGCCTCGCTCGGGCTGCGACTGCGGCACAAGCTCTTCGACAGGCTCGTGTACGCGAAGCTGCGTGCCGTGCTCGGCGGGCGCGGCGAGTACGCGATCTCGGGCGGCGCGCCGCTCGGTGAGCGGCTCGGGCACTTCTTCCGCGGCATCGGCTTCACGGTCCTGGAGGGGTACGGGCTCACCGAGTCCTGCGCGGCGACGGCCTTCAACCCCTGGGACCGGCAGAAGATCGGCACGGTGGGGCAGCCGCTGCCCGGCTCGGTGGTACGGATCGCCGACGACGGCGAGGTCCTGCTCCACGGCGAGCACCTGTTCACGCGGTACTGGAACAACGAGGCCGCGACCGCCGAGGCGCTCGCTGACGGCTGGTTCCACACCGGGGACCTCGGGACGCTCGACGCGGACGGCTACCTCGCGATCACGGGCCGCAAGAAGGAGATCATCGTGACGGCGGGCGGCAAGAACGTCGCCCCCGCCGTCATCGAGGACCGCATCAGGGGCAACGCGCTCGTCGCCGAGTGCATGGTCGTCGGCGACGGCCGTCCCTTCGTCGGCGCGCTCCTCACGCTCGACGAGGAGTTCCTCGTCCACTGGGCGAAGGACCACGGCAGGCCCACGGCGACGGTCGCCGCGCTGCGCGAGGACCCGGAGTTGCTCGCCACGCTCCAGGAGGCCGTGGACGAGGGCAACCTCGCGGTCTCGAAGGCCGAGTCGGTCCGCAAGTTCCGTGTCCTGGACACCCAGTTCACCGAGGAGTCCGGCCACCTGACCCCGTCGCTCAAGCTCAAGCGCTCGGTCGTCACGAAGGACTACGCGGAAGAGATCGAGGCCCTGTACCGGAAGTGAGGCGGCGGGGGCGGACGCCCGCCGCCCCCTCACAGCAGCTCCTTCAGCCTCTCCGCGAGGAGGTCCCAGCGCCACTTCTCCTCCACCCACGCCCGCCCCGCGGCCCCCATCCGCTCGCGCAGCGCCCCGTCCCCGAGCAGCGTGACGATCCGCTCCGCGGTCTGCGCGACGCTCTCGCCCCGCACCACGTACCCCGTCTCACCCTCCTTGACGGCGTCCGGCGCGCCCCCAGAGTCCCCCGCGACGACGGGGAGCCCGGTCGCCGACGCCTCCAGGTACACGATCCCGAGCCCCTCGACGTCGAGCCCCCCGCGCCGCGTCCGGCACGGCATCGCGAAGACGTCCCCCGCGCCGTAGTGCGCGGGCAGTTCGGACCACGGGACGCCGCCCGTGAACCGTACGGAGCCGGCGACCCCGGTCTCGCGCGCGAGGCGCCGCAGGTCGTCCCCGTACGGCCCCTCCCCGACGATCAGGAGCACGGCGTCGGGCTGCGCGCGCAGCACGGCGGGCCAGGCCCGGATGAGCGTGTCCTGCCCCTTGCGCCGCACGAGCCGCGAGACGCACACGACGACGGGCCGGTCCGCGAGCCCCATCGCGGCGCGCAGCGCGGGCCCTCCCGAGCCGGGGTGGAAGACCTTCTCGTCGACGCCCGGCGGCAGTTGGACCATGCGGGCGGCGGCCTCGGGGGTGAGTGCGCGGGCGATCCGCGCGCGCGTGTAGGCGCCGAGGTACGTGAGCGTGTCGGTGCCCTCGCCGATCCGCCGCAGCAGCTCACGGGCCCCGGGAAGCTGCGCCCAGCCCGCCTCGTGCCCGTGCGTCGTGCCGACGAGCCGCGTGGCCCCGGCGGCGCGCAGCGCGGGGGCCATGAGGCCGAGCGGGGCGGCGGCCCCGAACCACACCGAGGTCGCCTCGTACCGCTTCAGGAGCAGCCTGGCGCGCGCGGTGGTGCGCGGCGTGGGGAGCAGCATCGTGGTCTGGTCGCGGTGCACGCGGAAGGGCTGCTCGGCGTCGAAGGCGGCCGTGGCCTCGCGGCCCTCGTGGCTCCGTTTCCACGTCGACGCGTAGACGACGAAGCGCTCGGGGTCGAGGCGGAGCGCCATGTTGTGCAGGAACGACTGGATGCCGCCGGGGCGTGGCGGGAAGTCGTTGGTGACGATCAAGGTCCTGTCCATCGCCGCCGACAGTACCGGTCACCGGGGGCGCGGGCCGAAAGGTACGGCCGCTCGGCGGGCGAACCGGGACACAGCGCCCGGGGCGATGGCCCGCGGCAGGCGGGGCAGGCATCATGACCCGGACTCCGGGCCCGAAGGCACACCCGGACCCGGGGCCCCGAAGGCGCGGGCGACGCGACGAGACGAGAGCGGGACGGTACGTGAGCGAACGGACTGGGCGGGCGACGTGGACGCGGACGGCGGGCGCGCTCGCGGTGTGGGCGGCGACGCGGGCGCTGCTCCTGCTCTCCGTGCTCAAGGTGATCGTGCCCCCGGGGCTCGACGTGACGGGCGATGTCTCGGTCACGTACCAGAACTGGGCGAACGTCCTGTCGGGCGGCGCCTTCCCCGAGCACGACGTGACGTGGCAGTACCCGCCGGGCGCCGCGCTCGCGATCCTCGCGCCGAAGCTGCTGCCGTTCTGGCCGTACGCGACGGCGTTCTTCGTCCTCGCGCTCGTGTGCGACGCGCTCGTGACGGCGCTGCTCCTGTACGCGGTCCGGGCGCGGGGGCGCCGCTGGGCGGGCGTGTGGGTGTGGGTCGTGGGTGTGCCGCTGCTCGGGCCGACGGTCTACGCGCGCTACGACGTCATGGTCACGGCGCTCGCGGTCGCGGCGCTGCTCGTGGGGACGCGCCGGGCGCGGCGCTTCGGTGCGCTGGCGGCGCTCGGTGCCGTCGTCAAGGGCTGGCCCGTGCTGCTGCTCGCCGGGACGCCGCGCGGGCGCGAGACGCGCCGCTCGTGGACGAGCGCGGCCGTCACGGGGCTCGTACTGCTCGCCGCCTTCGGACTCACGATGCCGGGCAGCCTCTCGTTCCTCACCGCGCAGCGCGACAGGGGCACGGAGGTCGAGTCGCTCGGCGCGCTCGTGTTCCACTTCGCGCGGCGCTTCGGCTGGGAGGGGCGCGTCGAGTTCCACTACGGCTCGATGGAGTTCCTCGGTACGGGTGTGCCGCTCGTGTCGACGCTCGCGCAGGTGCTCAGTGTGCTGGCGCTCGGCTGGCTCGTGCTGTGGCGCGTGCGGGCGCGGGTGTGGGGCGAGGCGACGTTCGCCGACGCGGCGTTCACGGCGCTGCTGCTCTTCACGACGACGAGCCGGGTCATCAGCCCGCAGTACCTGGTGTGGCTGCTCGGGCTCGGCGCGGTGTGCCTGCTGTACCGGGGCGGGCGGATGACGCTCCCCGTCGTGCTCACGGTGCTCGCCTCGTTCGTGACGTGGCTGGAGTTCCCCGTGTACTTCGGGGACGTCGTCGGCTCGACGCCGTTCGGCACGGGGCTGCTCGTCGTGCGCAACGGGCTGCTCGTGGCGGCGACGGTGCTGGCCTGCCGGGCGCTGTGGCGCGAGACGGTACGGGGGCGTGCGCGGGCCGGGAGCGCGGAGCGCGAGCGCGTGCCGGGGTGGGCCACGACGGACGCCTAGGACGGACGTCCTGGGGCCCGCCGGTCCGCGGGTCGTGGCGGGCTCCCGCTAGGCGAGCTGTTCCTTCACGTACCCGGTCCATCTCCCGACGAGTTCCCGTTCGCTCACCCCGAGCACCTTCCGCGCGGCGGCAGCGACGGCGCCGTCCTCGCTCCTGTGCTTGCCCACCGCCCGGTAGAAGTCGCGGAGTTTCGGCTCGCCCCACTGCTCGGCGATCATCCGGCAGGCGAGCCAGCCGCCCTCGTAGGCCCGGGCGAGCCGGTCCGGGTCCCCGGCGAAGGCGAAGTCGGCGTCGGTGGGCAGCGCGGTGGGCGCCTCGCCCTCGCGGACCCTCTCGGCGAGTTCGGGGGCGACCTGGCGCGGGGTGCGGCCGCTGCCGTGGTAGCCGGCCCAGTCGGCGAAGCCCTCCGAGAGCCACAGCGGGGTCGCCGCGCTCGTGGCGGAGCGGGTCGCGACGTGCGTGGCCTCGTGGATGAGCACGAAGCGCTTGCCGAAGGCGCCGAGTTCCTCGTACGCCTCGGGGTTGACGGTGACGCGGTCGGCGGGGACGTGCGCCGCGGAGCCGAGTTCGCCCGTCGTGACGGCGGCGATGCCCCGGTAGTCGGCGGGTTTCTCGCCGAGCAGGGCCGCCATGCGGTCGAGCGAGGCGGGAAGGAGCACGATGAGCCGCCCCGGCCACCGCTCGGGCCACACGCGGCGCACGGCGGGCACCGCGTCGTCGGCGAGCCCCGCGACGTCGGCGAGCTTCGCGCGCGCCTGGCCGACGCCGAGCACGAGCGAGTCAGCGCCGCGCACGACGGTCATCCTGCCCTGCTCCCACAGCTGTTGCGGGGCCCCGGGCGCGGGCTTGTCCGCGCTCACGTACCACCGGCCGTCGACGCGGCGCAGCGTGAGGGCGCGCGGCGCGGTGACGGACGCGCTGTCGTAGCCCTTGACGCGGTACGAGAGCGTCGCGCGGACCGCCGCGTGGTCGCCCTCGGGCCTGACGGAGGTGACGCGGTAGCTCCAAGCGCTGGGCGCGAGCGCGTCGAGGTTGGCGAAGACGGTCCGCGCGCGCTCGCGCGCCGTGCCGGGGGCCGCGGTCGCGAGCCAGTCGGCGCGGTCGCCCTCCCGCACCGCGTCGCCGCGCGCGGCGAGCACGGCCCGCACCCGCGTGCCGGTGTCGCCCCCGCTCTCGTCCCCGCCTCCGGCGCAGCCGCTGAGCAGCAGCAGGACGGCGAGCGCGGCGGCGCGCCCGGAGCGGGGGCGGGCGCGTCCTGGGCGGGGGTACGGGGGTCGGCTTCGGGCCACGCGGCGAGCATACGGCGGCGCCCCGCCGCTCCCCCGGCGGCCCCGCCCCACGTCCCCCCGGGGGCCGGCATGTGCGTCCTGCCGGGTGCTCAGGGCCGGGTCACCGCGTGGATCGGGAGCATGTGGACGGACTCGTAGCGCACGGCGGCGCCCGGGTGCGGGGCGTGGATGACCTGGCCGCCGCCGACGTACATGCCGACGTGGCTCGCGTCCGAGCGGAAGGTGACGAGGTCCCCGGGGCGCGCCTGCGAGAGCGGCACCCGCTGCCCCGCGCCCGCCTGGGCCTGCGAGGTACGGGGCAGCCCGACCCCGGCCTGCCCCCAGGCCCACTGCATGAGCCCCGAGCAGTCGAAGGACCCCGGCCCCGAAGCGCCCCACACGTAGGGGCGTCCGAGCGCGGAGCGGGCCGCGGCGACGGCCGCCGCCGCCCGCCCGGAGACCGCGGCGGTGCCGGGCGGCAGCCCGGCGCCCGCGCCCCGCGCGGCCCGCGTGTGCGTCGCGCCCACGAGGGCACCCGCCCCGGGGCCGACGCTGTCCCGTACCGCCGCGCGCTCCTCGGCGGGCAGCGCGTTGAGCAGCCGGCGTGCCGCGGCGAGCTTCGCCTCGACGGTGCGCTTGTGCCGGGACACGTCCTTGCGGGTGCGCTCCAGGCGGCGCAGCGCCTGCCGCGCCTCGATACGGTCCTGGGCGAGTTCGCGCTGGGCGCCGACGAGGCGGCCGAGTGCGGCGGCGCGCTGGGCGCCGACCTGGTCGAGGAGCGCCGCGTGGCTGAGGTAGCGGTCCGGGTGAGAGGTGAGCAGCAGGGCGAGCGTGGGGTCGATGCCCCCCGAGCGGTACTGCGCGGCGGCGAGCGAACCGACGGCGCCACGCATCGTGTTGACGCGTTCCTGGGCGCGCGCGACGGCGTCGGTGGAGCGGCGCACGGTGGCCCGGAGCTTGTCGGCGCGCTCGTCGGACTTGTTGTACGCCTCGGTGGCACGCTCCGCCTGGGCGTAGAGCGAGTCGAGCCCCGCCGCGATCTCCCGCGGATCGGGATGCGGGGCGGCCTCGGCCGGGGCGACGCCCGGTACCGCGGCGAACGCGGCCGCTGCGGCCGCGGTGAGCACCGCGCCGCGCGCGGTGCGCCCGGTGGAGAGGGAACGGCGGTGAGTCGCCACGGCGTTCGCTGACCTTTCGCTGGGGCACGGGCGCGGGGCCGGTGCGTCGAGGCGGGTACCGGCGGCGGCGCGCGCCGGGCCTGGACCCGGCCGCTGTGCCGGAACGCGCGCCGACAGTAGCCCCACGCCGGGGCGGGCTCCAACGACCGACGGGCGGACGCTTTGGGTGAGTTCGCCCGCCTTCTGCCGCCCCCACGCAGGTCACAGCGGGTCCCCGGGGTCAGCACGGCGGCGCGGGATTCCCCCGATCGGGCGGGTGTGGCGCGGCCGGTACGGGACACGACGGAGCCCCGGGAAGCGGGTGCTTCCCGGGGCTCCGGTGAACGCCGTTACGGCCGCGGGGGGTTCAGACGCGCACGCCGAACTGGAAGGGCATGTTGCCGATCGACTCGTAGCGCACGACGGTGCCGGTGCGCGGGGCGTGCAGCACCTGGCCGTTGCCCGCGTAGAGACCGATGTGGTGCAGGTCGCCGTAGAAGAGCACGAGGTCGCCGACCTGGAGCTGGCTCTGCGAGTAGATGCGCGTCCCGGCGTTCGCCTGCGCCTGCGAGGTACGCGGGAGTGAGACCCCGGCCTGCCGGTAGGCCCAGGAGGTGAGGCCGGAGCAGTCGTAGGAGCTGGGGCCCGTGGCGCCGAAGACGTACGGCTTGCCGAGCTGCGTCTGGGCGGCCGAGAACGCCGCGCCCGCCATGCCCGAGCCCTTGCCGGGGTTGGCCACGGTGCCGGGCGCCGAGGTGAGCGCGGTGCGCTCGCTGGCGCGGTTGGCGCGGTCCTGCTCCGCCTGGAGCGCGGCCTTCTCCGCGGCCGTCATCGAGTTGAGGAGCCGCTGGGCCTCGGCGAGCTTCGCCTTGACCTCGCTCTTCTTCTTGCCCAGCTCCTTGCGCGTGTCGGCGAGGTCGGCGAGCTTGTCGGCGGCCTCCTTGCGCTCCTGGGCGAGCTTGCGCTGCTTGGCCTGGATCTGCTTGAGCTGCTGCGTCTGCTGCGCGCTCAGCTGGTCGAGGGCCCCGGCCTGCTGGAGGAAGGAGTCCGGGTCGGCGGAGAGGAAGAGCTGCACGGAGGGGTCGATGCCGCCGGAACGGTACTGGGCGGCCGCGACCGCGCCGAGCGACTTGCGCTGCTCGTTCAGCTCGTCCTGGCCGCGCGCCACCTTGTCCTGGATGGCGTCGACCTCCTTCTCCAGCTTCTTCTGCTTCTCGGTTGCCCCGTTGAGCTTCTCGGTCGCCTGCTCCGCTTCGTCGTAGAGCTTGTCGACCTTCGACTTCACCTCGGACTTGGTGGGCTTGGGATCTGCGTGCGCGGCCTGCGAAGTGAGGGCCACGGCAGCAGCGGCGGTCGCGGTGAGCACGGTCACGCGGGCGCGGCTCGGCTGCTTCGGTCGACGGTGGGACGCCACGAAGGCGAGCTCCTTCTTCCTCCAGCCGCCTACCGATCCACCGGTGGGCGGTGCCCTCTCACCGCCACCCCGGATGGGTGATCAACCGAGCGAGAGTTCGGGCCGACAGTAGTGACCTTCTTGTGATCAGTTCAAATCCTCACCGGTAAAAACCTGCGACTCGCGGGTTTCTTTACCCACAAGCCACCTGCGGTGACGAAGAACTGACCCAGCGTCGCGCCCCAAGCCACACGAAGCACACCAGATAACGCGTCGGTCACAGATCATACGAACCAAGCCGCAACAGCCATACCGGGCACATGTGTTCCCCGCGTCCCACGGACCGCTCTCAGGCCCGCGACAACCGCCGCAGCAGCATCACGCTCGGCACCGGGCGCGCCCCCGCCTTGGCGATCCCGTCAGCGACTTCCTTGTCCGTCGAGACCACGACCACCGGCCGCCCGGGCGGCTCGGCCCGCACGAGCTGCCGGATCAGCTCGTCGGCCGTCACCCCCGCCTTGCTGAACAGCACCCGCACCCCGCGCGGCGGCGCGAGCAGCACGGGCGCGGCCAGCTCGGCCCCGTCGAAGACGCACGTCACCTCGGCGCCGCTCTGCGCGGCGAGCTGCGAGAGCCCGCCGAGCAGCCGCAAGCGCTGCTTCTCCAGGGGCATCGTCGGATAACCGGTCTTCGTGACGTTGTACCCGTCCACGACGAGATGCGCCTGCGGCAGCGCGAGCAACTGGTCCAGGATCGCCGGGTCGTCCTCGGCGAGCGCACGGGCCGCGATGTCCTTCGGGCTGAACACCGCGGGCTCCCGCGCGTCCACGGTCTCGGCGGGCCGTACGGAGACGGGCGGCAGCGCCAGTTCGCGGCGCAGCCCCTGCGCCGCGTCGAGCACCGTGTCGAGCAGCAGCCGCAAGCGCATGTCCTCCACGCTGCGCCCCTCGCGCGTCGCCTTACGGCTCGCCTCAAGGGCCGCCTCGACCTCGCCGAGCCGTGCCCGCACCCGCCGCGTCTCGCTCTCGGCGGCGCTCAACTGCGCCTGAAGCTCGGCACGCTGGGCCTCGGCACGCTCCTGCTCCTTGCGCAGGGCCGCCTCGCCCCGCTTGATGTCGCTCTGCGCGGCCCGCAGCTTGCGCCGCACCGCGTCGGCCTCGCGGCGCAGCGCCTCGGCCTCGCCGCGCAGGCGCTCGCTGTCCGCGCGCCCGCGCTCGCGCGCCTCGTCGCGCTCGGCGCGCAGCCGGGCCAGCTCCTCCCTGGCCGCCTCGTCCATCCGCTCGGCCCCGGCCCGCTCGGCCTCCTCACCGGCGGCGGCCACGAGCTTGAGCCAGCCGGGGGGCCGCAGCAGGTACGCGGCGGCGGCGACGTCCACCGGATCGGCGGCGGGGGGCGGGGTGCCCCCGCTCAGCGCCGTGCACAGCTCGGGCTGCGCGGCGCGCAACTGCTCGGCCACCCGGGCCCGGAAGGCGGGGTCGTTCTCGACCGCGGCGGCCATCGCGTTGCCCGCGTACTTGAGCCGCCTGCTCGGCGTGAACCGCGCGTACTGACGCAGCTGGGCCGGGAGTTCGCCGACGGTGAGGCCGCCGAAACCGCTCGCCACGTACCGTACGACGCGATGCCTGACCCCTTCGGGCAGCGGCCCTTCGAGCGCCTCGGCGTCCCGGCGCGCGCCGTGCTCCCGGCCCTCGGGCGCCCGGGCACCCTCGTCCGCCGCGTGCCCGGCGTCCTCGCGGGCGCCGCCCGCGTGCGCGTCCCGCTCCGCGCCGTGGGGCGCACCGGCGGGCTCGGCGTTCGCTTCCTCCACCATGTCCTCACCCCACTCGCTCGTGCGGGCCTGCGCTCAGGCGGCCGGCCCCGGCCTGTCCACCAGTTCGATCTGGTCCACCGCGTTGCACCAGCGGCAGCGGACCGAGTCGATCGTCTCACTCACCACTTCGCGCTCCTCGACGTTCGGTTTCCCCGCGAGGTCGAGGTGGACGTACTCGACGACCTTCGACGACCGGCTCACGTCGAACCTGGTGAGGTTGCCGCACAGCGTGCAGCGCCAGCGCGTGGTCTCCGTCGGCAGGGGAACGGTCATCGTCTGCGTCGCTTCCTTCTCGTGCTCGCGTGCCGCGTGCGCGTGCGTGCGGTACGTGGGCGGTGCGGTACGTGGGCAGTGCGGTACAGGGCTGTGCGGCCGGATCGCTTGTGTTGCCCGTAACCCTACGGCCTGTGGGCGGGACCGCGCGGCGGGGACGGAGGCCCGGACTACAGTGGGCCCACCAGGACAGTGAAGGGGACCAACAGCCGTGATCACCGCGATCGTGCTCATCAAGACCAGCGTCGACCGAATCCCGGAGATCGCCGAGTCCATCGCCGCGCTGGACAGCGTGAGCGAGGTCTTCTCGGTCACCGGCTCCTACGACCTCATCGCGATGGTCCGGGTGAGCCGCCACGAGGACCTCGCCGAGATCATCCCGAACCGGATCAGCAAGATCCCCGGCGTCGCGGCGACCGATACGCACGTGGCCTTCCGCACGTACTCGCAGCACGACCTGGAGGCGGCCTTCGCGATCGGCCTCGACTCCTGAGGCACGCTTCCCCGGAGGTACGAGGGAGGGGCGCCGGTCCGAGGACCGGCGCCCCTCCCTCGGCTCCCGCTCAGACCGCGGGCACGCAGCGCCCGCCCTCGGTCCTGTACGTCCAGCGCGCGCCCTTCTCGACCAGCTCGCGCACCGCGCCGAGGAAGCGCTCCACGTGCTCGTCGGGCGTCCCCGCGCCGAAGCTGACCCGCACCGCGTTGAGCGAGCCGCCCTCGGGAGCCCCGCACTCGCCGGGCGCCCCGGCGTCCGCGCCGAGCAGCGTGCGGACCAGCGGGTGGGCGCAGAAGAGCCCGTCGCGGACCCCGATCCCGTACTCGGCCGAGAGCGCGGCGGCGAGGTGCGAGCTGTTCCAGCCGCTCACGACGAAGGAGAGCACGCCGACCCGCTCGGCCTCGGGCCCGAAGAGCCCGAGGACACGGACGCCCTCGATCGCGGCGAGCCCGTCCCTGACCCGCGCGACGAGCTGCTGCTCGCGGGCGACGAGCGCGTCGAAGCCCGCCTCCGTGAGGGCCTTGCACGCGGAGGCGATCGCGTAGGCGCCGATGACGTTCGGCGAACCGGCCTCGTGGCGGGCCGCCCCCTGGTGCCACTCGACGTCCACGCCGCCGTCCGCGCGCCTGCTCACGGCACGGCTCGCGCCGCCGCCCGCGAGGTAGGGCTCGGCGTCCTCCAGCCAGTCCGCGCGGCCCGCGAGCACCCCGGCGCCGAAGGGCGCGTACAGCTTGTGGCCCGAGAAGGCGACCCAGTCCACGTCGAGGTCCTGGACCGAGACGGGGTGGTGCGGGGCGAGCTGGGCCGCGTCGAGGACGATCCGCGCGCCGTGCGCGTGCGCGACGCGGGCCAGCTCGGCGACGGGCCACAGCTCCCCCGTCACGTTCGACGCGCCCGTGACACACACGAGGGCAGGTCCCCGGCCGGTACGGGCCCTGAGCGCGCCCTCCAGCGTCGTGACGGCGTCCGCGGGGCTGCGCGGGGCGTCGAGGTGGGTCACGGCGGCGGTGCGCCAGGGCAGCAGCGAGGCGTGGTGCTCGGTCTCGAAGACGTACACCTCACAGCCCGCGGGCAGCGCGGCGGCGAGGAGGTTGAGCGAATCGGTCGTGGAGCGCGTGAAGACCAGCTCGTCGTCCGCGCGGCAGCCGAGGAAGGCGGCGACGTCCGCGCGGGCGGTCTCGAACAGCTCGGTGGACAGCTGCGAGAGGTACCCGGCGCCGCGGTGCACGCTGCCGTAGTAGGGGGCGTAGGCGGCGACGTCGTTCCAGACGCGCTCCAGGGCGGGGGCGCTCGCGGCGTAGTCGAGCGCGGCGTACTCGACCTCGCCGCCGGTGACGAGCGGCACGCGCACCTCGCGGCCGAGGACGGGCAGCGGGGCGGCGAGGGCGGCGGTGGCGGAGGCGGTGGCGGAAACAGACATGGCGAACTCCCGTACGTGGAGGCGGAAGGCAGCGGAAGGCGAGCTGCGAGGACGGGGGCGGCGGGCGGTACGAAGGGCCCGGCGGCCCAGGACGGCGAAGGGCGCCGCACCCTGACGTGGTGAAGGGTGTGCGCCCTACGACATTCGCTTGCTCACGGAGAACCGCTCCCTCGACGACCAGGACCCCTGGTGCCTGACGCCGCGAAAGGGAGGTGTGCCAACGCCCCTGACGGGCGCGGAGGGGTCCGCGCTTGCCGCAGACCTCGCTGCCTGCGGCCAGGTCTTCACCCGGGGCACCCCGCCACGGACGGAGGGTTGCCGGACAGCAGGCCGGGGCCGTAGTCGCTGTCACTCATGACCTGCCAGCATCCTGCCACAGGGCCCCGCGCCGGGCCCAGGGGGTTCCAGCATGCGAAACGGGCGGTACGCGCCCGAGGCCCGTACCGCCCGTGCCGGTGAAGCGGCGCCAACCGCCGCCCGCCCCGGTGGCGGTCAGCTGTTGCTCGCCCTGACCCAGCGCTCCAGCGCCGCCTCCGCGGCCCCCGAGTCGAGCGCTTCCGCGGCCCGCGCCATGCCCTCCCCGATCCGGTCCCTCAGCGACTCCCCGCTCGGGCGCAGGGCGGCGAGGGCCGCCGCCGAGTTGAGGAGCACCGCGTCGCGCACCGGGCCGCGCTCGCCCGCGAAGAGGCGGCGGGCGACCTCCGCGTTGTGCGAGGCGTCGCCGCCGCGCAGGGCCGTGACCGGCGAGAGCGTGAGGCCGACGTCGCGCGGGTCGAAGCTCTCCTCGCGCACCGCGCCGTCCTGGACGATCCACACGCGCGAGGTCGCCGCCGTCGTGAGTTCGTCGAGACCGTCGTCGCCCCGGAAGACGAGCGCCGACGAGCCGCGCGCGGCGAGCACCCCGGCCATGATCGGCGCCATCCTCGCGTCGGCCACGCCGGTGGCCTGGGCGCGGACCCGGGCCGGATTGGTGAGCGGCCCGAGGAAGTTGAAGGTCGTACGGATGCCCAGTTCACCGCGTGCCGCGGCGACGTACCGCAGCGCCGGGTGGAACTTCACGGCGAAGCAGAAGGTGATCCCCGCTTCCTCCGCGACCTGCGCGACCCGCTCCGGGCTCAGCTCCAGGTTGACGCCGAGCTTCTCCAGGACGTCGGAGGCCCCCGAGGCCGACGAGGCGGCGCGGTTGCCGTGCTTGACGACCTTCGCGCCCGTCCCCGCGACGACCACGGCGGACATCGTCGAGATGTTGACGGTCTTGGCCCCGTCCCCGCCGGTACCGACGATGTCGACGGCGTCGCCGGGGACGTCGATGGTGCGGGCGTGCGCGTACATCGCCTCGACGATGCCGCTGATCTCCTCGACGGTCTCGCCCTTGGCGCGCAGGGCCACGGCGAAACCGGCGATCTGCGCGTCGGTCGCCTCGCCCCGCATGATGCGGTCCATCGCCCAGGCGGTGTCGGCCGCGGACTGGTCACGGCCCGAGAGGAGTCCGTCGAGTACGGCCGGCCAGGAGCGGGCCGCCGCGGTATCGCCTCCGACGGGGTGCACAGCGCTCATGGCCGCTCCTGGTGTGTGGGTACGGGGGCGGGGGCGCAGCGCGCCGGCCGCCGTCTCTTCGTCCCCCACCTTATCGGCGCGCGGACAGCGCGAAGGGCCCCGTCCGCCCACCGGGAAGGTGGGACGGGACGGGGCCCTCAGGTGGCGTGTGGCGTGACAGTGCGGGGATCAGTGGTGGCCGTGGCCGCTCGTGATCTCCTTGTACTCCTCCTCCGTCGGCTTCGGGATCTGGGTCCCGTCGCCGTAGTAGCCCTTGGAGAGCTTGGAGCGGAGCTTCTCGGCGCCGGAGACCTTGCGCTTGACGCCGTTCTCGTCGGTGGTCTCGCCGATCTCGAAGGGCTTGACCTGCTCGTGCGCGGTGAGCGTGTAGCGCTGCTCGGCGCTGAGCGGCTCGTGCACCTCGATGAACTCACCGTGCGGCAGGCGCTTGATGACGCCGGACTCGCGCCCGTGCAGCACCTTCTCCCTGTCGCGGCGCTGGAGGCCGAGGCAGATCCGCTTGGTGATGATGAAGGCGACGACAGGGCCGACGAAGAAGCCGATCCGCACGAACCAGCTGATCGCGTTGAGCGACAGGTGGAAGTGGGTGGCCCACAGGTCGTTGCCACCGCCGACGAGCGTGATCATGTACATCGTCACCCAAGCGACACCGAGGCCCGTGCGGACCGGGGCGTTGCGCGGGCGGTCGAGGATGTGGTGCTCGCGCTTGTCCCCGGTGACCCAGGACTCGATGAACGGGTAGACCGCCATCGCGCCGAGGACGAGACCGAAGACCACCAGCGGGATGAACACACCGAGGACCAGCGTGTGGCCCCACAGGTTGATCTCCCACCCCGGCATGACACGGATGAGACCTTCGGCGAAGCCCATGTACCAGTCGGGCTGGGCGCCGGTGGACACCTGGTCGGGCCGGTAGGGGCCGATCGCCCAGATCGGGTTGATCGTCGCGATACCGGCGATGGCCGCGATGACACCGAAGACGAGGAAGAAGAAGCCTCCGGCCTTCGCCATGTACACCGGGAGCAGCGGCATCCCGACGACGTTCTTCTCGGTGCGTCCGGGGCCCGCGTACTGCGTGTGCTTGTGGTAGAAGACCAGGATCAGGTGGCCCACCATGAGCCCCAGCATGATGCCGGGCAGCAGCAGGATGTGGATCGAGTAGAACCGGGCGACGAAGTCGCCGCCGGGGAACTCCCCGCCGAACAGGAACATCGAGATGTACGTGCCGACGATCGGCACGGACAGGATCGCGCCCTGCGTGAAGCGGACACCGGTGCCGGAGAGCAGGTCGTCCGGGAGCGAGTAACCGGTGAACCCGGTGAACATGCCCAGGGCGAAGAGCAGGAAGCCGAACAGCCAGTTGATCTCACGCGGCTTGCGGAAGGCGCCCGTGAAGAAGACGCGCATCATGTGCACGAACATGCCGGCGAGGAAGATGAGCGCGGCCCAGTGGTGGATCTGCCGGATGAGCAGACCGCCGCGGA
This sequence comes from Streptomyces sp. P6-2-1, assembly GCF_050613165.1. Lineage (NCBI taxonomy): Bacteria > Bacillati > Actinomycetota > Actinomycetes > Kitasatosporales > Streptomycetaceae > Streptomyces > Streptomyces sp. P6-2-1. The sequence goes on from NZ_CP192513.1 coordinate 1,517,259, forward strand.
CCTCGAAGCTGATCTTCAGCGTGGAGGAGAACGCCTCCGACATGAGCTGGCCCTGCATGGGGCCGTAGACGCCGTGGTACTCCACCTCGTTCATGCTCGGGTGGAAGAACAGCGTCAGGTACACACCCGTGAGGATGATGATGATGAAGCTGTACATGCAGATCTCGCCGAGCATGAAGCTCGGGTGGTCCGGAAAGATCTTGCGCATGTTGGACTTGGCCAGGCTGTAGATGCCGAGCCGTCCGTCCGCCCAGTCGGCGAGCCGTTCCCCGGCGGGCGCCTGACTGCGGTCCGGCGCGTCCGCGCCGGGTGCATGTGTGGTCTCGGTGCTCATCCGCGCTCCCAGAAGGCAGGACCGACGGGCTCGTCGAAGTCGCCGAGCGCTTCGAGGTAACCCTCGTCGTTCACGCCGATCCGCAGCTGCGGCAGCGGGTGACCGGCCGGGCCGAAGATCACTCGGGCGCCGTCGGAGAGGTCGAAGGTGGACTGGTGGCACGGGCAGAGGACGTGGTGCGTCTGCTGCTCGTACAGGCTGATCGGGCAACCGACGTGGGTGCAGATCTTGGAGTAGGCGACGATGCCCTGGTGCGACCAGTCCAGCTCGCGCTTGTCCTTGATGTTCTCCGGGGCGATCCGGATGATCATCAGGGCGGCCTTGGCGATCTGGTTCTGGAAGTCGTGGTCCGTCTCCTCCAGGCCCTCGGGCTTGGCGAACGTCAGCGAACCGGTGATGACGTCCTCGGGACGCAGCGGCTCGTTGGTGTTCATGTTGACGATGACCGAGCCCTTTTTCCACTTCGTGGAGCGGAGCTTCTTCTCGGGCAGCGGGCCGAGGTCGCGAAGGAGCACGACGCCGGAGAGCGGCACGAGGGCCAGCGCGCCGAACATCGAGTTGCGGATGAGCTTGCGGCGCCCGATGACGGAGTCCTTGGCGCCCTGCTTGAAGTCCGCGATGACCTTCGCGCGGGTGTCGTTGTCGGCCTCGATGTCGTGGCGCTCGTCGACCAGCTCGACGTCCGACATCAGGGTGCGCGCCCAGTGGACGGCGCCCGCGCCGATCGAGAACAGCGCGAGGCCCAGCGTCAGGCCGAGCGAGAAGTTCAGCGCGCTGACGTGCCCGAAGGGCCAGATGTAGACGATCTTGCCCGGCTTGAAGATCACGTACGAGGCGATGAAGCCGGCCGTCGCGAGCATCGACAGGGTGAAGAGGAAGGCGACCACGCGCTCGCTGCGCTTGGCGGCCTGCTCGTCCAGGTCCTGGATGCGGTGCTCGTGGGGCGGCAGCCCCGGGTCGGCGAAGGGGTTCTTCGCCAGCTCGGCCGAGTGCTCCTCGGCGCCCTGCCCTGCGGGCAGGTTCTCTTCGGGATTGTCTTGGCTGCTCATGACTTCTTGGCCTTTGCGGTCCGGACGGCGACCCACGTGGCGACGGCGATCAGCGCACCGAGCCCGAAGACCCAGGCGAAGAGACCTTCACTCACCGGACCGAGACCCCCGAGGCTGAGACCACCGGGGTTGGTGGCCTTGTCCCCGTTGACGTCGCGCAGGTAGGCGATGATCTGCTTCTTCTGCTTCTCCGGCATCGTGGTGTCGGGGAAGGAGGGCATGTTCTGCGGGCCGGTCTGCATGGCCTCGTAGAGGTGCTTCGGGTCGACGCCCTCAAGCGAGGGAGCGAACTTGCCGTGCGTCAGCGCGCCGCCCTCGCCGGTGAAGTTGTGGCACTGCGCGCAGTTGGTACGGAAGAGCTCGCCGCCCTTGGCGCTGTCCGACCCGGCGGGGTCGTACTGGTTCTTGGTCGGCACCTCGGGACCGGCGCCGAGCGAGGCGACGTAGGTCGCGAGCTGGTCGATCTCCTTCTCGGAGTAGATGACCTTCTTGCGGGGCGCCTGGGCGCCCTGCTGCTGGAGCGGCATACGGCCGGTACCGACCTGGAAGTCGACGGCCGCGGCGCCCACGCCGACGAGGCTCGGCCCGTCGCTGCTGCCCTGTCCACCGGTTCCGTGGCAACTGGCGCAGCCGACGTCGTAGAGCTTCTTGCCCTCGTCGATCTTGAGGGACTGGGCTGTTTCCTCAGCCTGTGCCTTGTCCGCAGGCGCGAACGCGGCGTACAGCCCCCCGGTGGCCGCCAGCGCGAGGAGTAGGACGACGACCGCCGCCAGCGGATGGCGTCGTCGTACGGAGAGCTTTTTCACGGATTACCCCGGTGTCAGGATCTTCTGCGTCGGTGCTACTGGATGTGGGCTTCTCGCCCGGATTACTTGATCAGGTAGATCGTGGCGAAGAGGCCGATCCAGACGACATCGACGAAGTGCCAGTAGTAGGACACGACGATGGCCGCAGTGGCCTGGTGATGTGTGAACCTCTTGGCCGCGTACGTCCGGCCCAGGACAAGCAGGAAGGCGATGAGGCCGCCCGTCACGTGCAGTCCGTGGAATCCGGTCGTGAGGTAGAAGACGGAACCGTAGGGGTCGGAGGAGAGCGAGAGCCCCTCTTCCTTGACCAGGTCCGTGTATTCGAAGATCTGACCTCCGATGAAGATCGCACCCATCACGAAGGTGATCGCGAACCAGGTACGGAGCTTCTTCACATCGCCGCGCTCGGCGGCGAAGACGCCGAGCTGGCAGGTGAGAGAGGAGGCCACCAGGATGGCGGTGTTGGTACCCGAGAACGGAACGTTCAGGGCATCCGCCATTTCCTTCCAGTGATCCGGTCCGGTCACCGATCGCAGGGTGAAGTACATCGCGAAGAGGGCCGCGAAGAACATCAGCTCGGAACTCAGCCAGATGATGGTTCCGACGCTGGTGAGGTTCGGCCTGTTGACCGACGGGTGCGCGGGCCCGGTTTCTACTGTCGTTGCTGTCGCCACGACCGACATTATGTCGGTCGCTTATCCCGCCCTCACTCCCGGGGGTGCCGTTCGGTGTGTCCGCCCCGTGTGTCGGGCCCGAACAGCCCATCGTTGAGCTGTTCACAGCGGTGTTGACGGGCAGTCGGACGGAGTAGCATCCGGCCCACCGGGGACCCGGTCACACCCGAGGCCAGGAGGAGAAATGCAGCCGATCGCCACCGTGCTGATCTACAGCGACAACGCCGAAACCCGCACCCAGGTACGGCTCGCCACCGGCCGCAGGCCCGCCCCCGGCGCCCCCGATGTGCAGTTCGTGGAGTGCGCGACGCTCCCGGCCGTGCTGAAGGAACTGGAGCGCGGCGGCATCGACGTCTGCGTCCTGGACGGCGAGACGGCCCCCGCGGGCGGTATGGGCGTCTGCCGGCAGATCAAGGACGAGATCTTCCGCTGCCCCCCTGTCCTGCTCCTGATGGGCCGCCCGCAGGACGCCTGGCTCGCCACCTGGAGCCGCGCCGACGCCGCGGTGACCCTCCCGGTGGACCCGGTGGAGTTCGCGGGGGCACTGGCGGGCCTGCTGAAGAAGGACAGCCTCTCCGGCGTGTGAGGAGCGGGGCGTGGGAGGAGCGGGCCTGTGAGGAGCGGGGCGCGGGCCGGAGCGGTCCGCGCGGCAGCGTCCCGCGGACCCACGCGGAAGGCCCTCCCCGCGCGCTGGACGGCGCGGGGAGGGCCTTGGGGATTCACTCGCCCGAGTGATTACAGCTGCGGCCGCAGCCGCGCCTGCTCGACCCCGCCGGGGGCCGTGTTGTGTCCGCTCCCGGTCACCGCACTGCCCTCCCGCCACTTGGCCCAGCTCAGATTCCAGTCCCCGAATCCGTTCCCGAACGGCGCCATCTGCTCGCCGCCGCTGTTGACGACCCGCACGATGTCCCCCTCCCGCACGGTGTCGAAGAACCAGTGCGCGTTGCCTGTGCTCATCCCCACGCACCCGTGGCTCGTGTTCGCCGAGCCCTGCGAGCCGACCGACCACGGCGCGGCGTGCACGTATTCACCGCTCCATGTCACCCGGGTGGCCCAGTAGACCGGCAGGTCGTAGGACTCCGAGCTGCCCGCGGCGATGCCGACGCTGCCGCTGCGCATCCGGACGAAGGACTCCTTGCCCAGGATCACCTTGATCCCGTTGCGGGTCGAGAAGCCCGGCTTGCCGGTGGTCACCGGCAGGGTTTTTATCTCCTCGCCGTTCTTGCGCACCGTCATGTGGTGGCTGCCGGAGTCGACGAGCGCCTCGATGCGGTCGCCGAAGCTGAGCGAGAGCGGCTTCGCCTCGCCGCCGCGCAGGGTGTCGGTGACCTTCACGCCGTCGAGGTGGGCGCTCACGTTCACCTTGGAGTGCGCGGGCCAGTACGTACGGGGCCGGTAGTGGAGTTCCTTGGAGTCCACCCAGTACCAGGAGCCTTCGACGTCCTGCGAGGACTCGACCTTGAGGGAGCGTTCGACGACCGCGCGCGCGGCCTTGTCCTTGACCGGGGCGCTCAGCTCGGCGGTGATCGGCTGCCCGACCCCGTACGTGCCGGTCTTGGGGCCGAAGGTCACCTTGAGGCGGTTCTTGCCCGCGTCGGCGGTGTGGAAGCGAAGGGTCTTCAGCCCGGGCGCGCCGTCCTTGTTCTCGGTGGCGACACGCACCGTGTAGTCGGCGGCGGCGGCGAGGGGGCCTGTCGAGTGCCAGCGGGTCCCGTCGGCGGAGAGTTCCCCCGCGACCTGGCGGCCGAGGCCGTCGGCGGCCGTGACGTCGGTGATCCGGCTGTCCTTGCCCTTGACCGTCACCTCCAGCGGCTTGTCCGGGTTGACGCGTTCGGCGCCCGCCGTGTTGAAGGTGACGTGCCCCGCCGCGTCGTACGGCCGGGCGGTCAGCGAGTTTCCACGGGCGTCGCCGCCGCAGGCCGAGAGGCCGGCTCCAAGAGCGGCCACCAGCACAGTGCAGCTCAGTACCGTACGGGTTCGCGGTGTGTGGCTCATGGCCTCAACGTACGGAGCCGACGCCCGTTCAGCGCGGCCGACTGGGCTGTTCGAGTGGCCCCGGAGGGCGCGAAAAGAGGGGCCAGGACCCACCCTGCGGTGTGTCCTGGCCCCTCCTGACGCAGCATGTGCTACTGGTTCTGGTTTTCTCCGCGGTAGTACTCGAAGACCCAGCCGAAGAGGCCGATCAGCAGGATCGGGGCCGAGAAGTAGAGCAGCCACCAGCCGACGGCCACGGCGAGGAAGGCCAGCGCGCCACCGACGCTCAGCGCGAGCGGCTGCCAGCTGTGCGGGCTGAAGAAGCCCACCTCGCCGGCGTCGTCGGCGACGTCGGCCTCCTTGTTGTCCTGCGCGCCCGCATCGATCCGCCGGGCGGTGAACGCCAGGTAGTAACCGATCATGATGCAGAGCCCGAAGGCGAGGAAGAGTGCCGTGGTACCGGCCGGCTCCTTCGACCACACGCCATAGACGACCGCCATGGCGAGGACGAAGACGCTCAGCCAGATGAACATCTTGCCCTGGACCTTCACCGTCCGGCCTCCTTGCCGCCGACGAGCGCGGTGTCGCGCTGGTCGCCGTTCTCCAGCTGGTCGAGGGCCGCGATCTCCGGGTGGTGGAGGTCGAAGGCCGGGGATTCACTGCGGATGCGGGGCAGCGAGGTGAAGTTGTGCCGCGGCGGCGGGCAGGAGGTCGCCCACTCCAGGGAGCGGCCGAAGCCCCACGGGTCGTCCACCTCGATCTTCTTGCCGTACTTGGCGGTCTTCCAGACGTTGTAGAAGAACGGCAGGATCGACAGGCCGAGCAGGAAGGAGCTGATGGTCGAGACCGTGTTCAGCGCGGTGAAGCCGTCGGCGGCCAGGTAGTCGGCGTACCGGCGCGGCATGCCCTCGGCGCCCAGCCAGTGCTGGACGAGGAAGGTGCCGTGGAAGCCGACGAAGAGGGTCCAGAAGGTGATCTTCCCGAGCCGCTCGTCGAGCATCTTGCCGGTGAACTTCGGCCACCAGAAGTGGAATCCGGCGAACATCGCGAAGACGACGGTACCGAAGATCACGTAGTGGAAGTGCGCGACGACGAAGTACGAGTCCGAGACGTGGAAGTCCAGCGGCGGGGCCGCGAGGATCACGCCGGTCAGACCGCCGAAGAGGAAGGTGATCAGGAAGCCGATCGACCAGAGCATCGGTGTCTCGAAGGACAAGGACCCCTTCCACATCGTTCCGACCCAGTTGAAGAACTTCACGCCCGTTGGCACGGCGATCAGGAACGTCATGAAGGAGAAGAACGGGAGGAGTACCCCGCCGGTCACGTACATGTGGTGCGCCCACACCGTCACCGAGAGACCGGCGATGGCGATGGTCGCGCCGATGAGGCCCACGTAGCCGAAGATCGGCTTGCGCGCGAAGACCGGAATGACTTCGGAAATGATGCCGAAGAATGGCAGCGCGATGATGTACACCTCTGGATGGCCGAAGAACCAGAAGAGGTGTTGCCAGAGCAATGCCCCGCCGTTTGTCGCGTCGAATACATGCGCCCCGAATTTTCGGTCGGCTTCGAGTGCGAAGAGCGCCGCGGCGAGCACGGGGAAGGCGAGCAGCACCAGGACACCGGTGAGCAGCACGTTCCAGGTGAAGATCGGCATGCGGAACATCGTCATGCCGGGGGCGCGCATGCAGATGATCGTGGTGATGAAGTTGACCGAGCCGAGGATCGTGCCGAAGCCGGAGAAGGCCAGGCCGAGAATCCACATGTCGGCGCCGACGCCCGGGGAGCGGACCGCGTCCGAGAGCGGCGAGTAGGCGAACCAGCCGAAGTCGGCCGCGCCCTGCGGGGTGACGAAGCCGCCCACCGCGATGACCGAGCCGAAGAGGTACAGCCAGTACGCGAACATGTTCAGCCGCGGGAAGGCCACATCGGGGGCACCGATCTGGAGCGGCATGATCCAGTTGGCGAAACCGGAGAACAGCGGCGTCGCGAACATCAGCAGCATGATCGTGCCGTGCATCGTGAACGCCTGGTTGAACTGCTCGTTCGAGATCAGCTGCGTACCGGGCCTGGCCAGCTCGGCGCGCATGATGAGCGCGAGCACACCGCCGATGCAGAAGAAGATGAACGACGTGATCAGGTAGAGCGAGCCGATCGTCTTGTGGTCGGTGGTGGTCAGCCACTTCACCACGACGTTTCCGGGTTCACGGCGGCGGACCGGGGGCTCGGAGACGAGCGTCCCTTCCGCGGTCGCGACCCGCTGAGGGTCGTTGTCGATACTCACAGGTTCTTCGTCTCCCGGTTCTTCTCGTGACCCGACTGCTCGATACCGGCCGGGATGTAACCGGTCTGGCCGTCCTTGGCGAGCTGCTTGAGGTGGGCCTCGTAGCGCTCGGGCGAGACGACCTTGACGTTGAAGAGCATCCGGGAGTGGTCGACGCCGCAGAGTTCGGCGCACTTGCCCAGGAAGGTGCCCTCCTTGTTGGGGGTCACCTCGAAGGCGTTGGTGTGACCCGGGATGACGTCCTGCTTCATGAGGAAGGGAACCACCCAGAAGGAGTGGATGACGTCACGCGAGGTCAGGACGAAACGGACCTTCTCGCCCTTGGGGAGCCACAGGGTCGGACCCGGGTTCCCGGTCTGGGGGTTCCGGTCGGCCGGGGTGCCGGCGACGTAGACCCCTTCGGCGCCCTTGGGGAAGTCCGCGGCGAAGCGGTCCGGGATCGCCTTGAGTTCCTTGGACTTCGCGGCGTCGCCTGTGGAGTCGTCCCCATCGACGTTCTCGATGTAGTTGAAGCCCCAGCTCCACTGGTAGCCGACCACGTTCACCGTGTGGGTCGGCTTGTCCGAGAGGTCCATGAGCTTCGACTCGTCGCGGGCGACGAAGTAGAAGAGGACCGAGACGATCAGCAGAGGGACAACCGTGTACAACGTCTCAAGAGGCATGTTGTACCGGGTCTGCCGGGGTACCTCGACCTTGTGGCGGCTGCGCCTGTGGAAGAACGCGCTCCACAGGATCAGCCCCCAGACGAGGACACCCACGGCGAGGGCCGCCGCCCAGGAGCCCTGCCACAGCGAAAGGATGCGCGGCGCCTCCTCCGTGGTGGGCGTGGGCATACCAAGGCGGGGGAAGTCCTTGTATGAGCAACCGGTAGCGGTTACCAGGATCAGGCCCGCAGTCAGCACCTGCGGCAGCTTCCGCCGCATCGGGCGCCGCGACGAGCGGTCGGAGCCGTTGGGACTCACGTAGCGCCTTCCCGAGAGTCTCGCCCGCACCGAGGCGTACGCGGCCTTCACGCTGGTCGGTCGCCGTGCCCCCGCGGCGGGCAGGGTTTGGATGTTTATGCGGACCAAACCCTACTGGACTCAATTTGGGGTCGCGCGGGGAGGGTCCCCAACGCGCCGCAGCACTCCCCGAAGGGGTGGAATCGCCCCTCGCGCAGGCCATCTGACGCCCCTTCTCCCCGGGCGCGTGCGGCGCGCCGCGGGGGGCGCGGGAAAGAACGCCGAAAAGAAGGAGTGCGGCGCCGGGCGTGTCGCGCGGCCGCTCGGGAGGGGGACGGGTGGGGACGGTGTGGTTGTCGTACGGGTAACGGGGGGCGGGGTTCTCGCACGGGGGTGAGGGCGCGGCGCTCCCGTGCGGGTGGACGGGGGGGGCGGGGCGGGCGCGAGGGCGCGGGCGGGCCGGGGATAGCGTGACCGGGTGCCGTACTTCGACGTGGCCTCCGCCGCCCCGCTCCACCCTGTCGCCCGGCAGGCGTTGCTCGCCGCTCTCGACGAGGGCTGGGCCGATCCGGCCAGGCTCTACCGCGAGGGGCGGCGCGCCCGGCTGCTCCTGGACGCGGCCCGCGAGGCCGCCGCCGAGGCCGTGGGCTGCCGCCCCGACGAACTCGTCTTCACGCCCTCGGGCACCCGCGCGGTCCACGCCGGGCTCGCCGGGGCGCTCGCGGGCAGGCGGCGCGTGGGCAAGCACCTCGTCGTCTCGGCGGTCGAGCACTCCTCCGTCCTGCACGCGGCCGAGGCGCACACGCGTGCGGGTGGTGAGGTGACGGAGGTCGGGGTGTCCCGTACGGGCGCCGTCGACCCGGACGCGTACGCCGCCGCGCTCCGTACCGGCACCGCGCTCGCCGTGCTCCAGTCGGCGAACCACGAGGTGGGCACGGTGCAGCCGGTCGCCGATGTGGCCGGGGTCTGCCGCGCGGCGGGCGTGCCGCTGCTCGTGGACGCGGCGCAGTCGCTCCTGTGGGGGCCCGTGGAGGGCGACTGGTCGCTGCTCGCGGCGAGCGCGCACAAGTGGGGCGGGCCCGCGGGCGTCGGTCTGCTCGTCGTACGCAAGGGCACGCGTTTCGCGCCCCAGGGTCCCAGCGACGAGAGGGAGGGCGGGCGGGCTCCCGGCTTCGAGAACCTGCCGGCGATCGTCGCTGCGGCGGCCTCGCTCCGCGCCGCGCGCGCCGACGCGGTGGCGCGGGCCGGGGAGTTGCGCGCGCTGACGGAGCGGCTGCGGGAAGAGGTACCGCTGCTCGTGCCGCGTACGGAGGTGGTGGGCGATCCGGAGCGGCGGCTGCCGCACCTGCTCACCTTCTCCTGTCTCTACGTGGACGGCGAGAGCGTGCTCAGCGCGCTCGACCGGGCCGGTTTCTCCGTCTCGTCCGGTTCGTCCTGCACGAGTTCGGCCCTGACCCCGAGCCACGTCCTGCGCGCGATGGGTGTCCTGAGCGAGGGCAATGTGCGCGTCTCGCTCCCCGTGGACGTGCGGGCGCAGGACGTGGACCGCTTCCTGGAGGTGCTGCCCGGCGTGGTGGCCGGGGTCAGGGAGCAGCTCGGCGCCCCGGTGGAGGAGGAGCCGCCCGGCGAGGCGGGAGGCGGGCCGCTCGTCGTCGACGCCCTCGGCAAGCGCTGCCCGATCCCGGTCATCGAACTCGCGAAGGTCTTCCCGCGCGTGCCTGTCGGCGCCACGGTGACCGTCCTGTCGGACGACGAGGCGGCGGCCCTGGACATCCCGGCGTGGTGCGAGATGCGGGGCCAGGAGTACGTGGGACGCGAGGGGACGGCGTACACGGTGCGGCGCACCGGCTGAGCCGTCCCCCGGCTCGTCACACGGACAGGTGCGCCCGTACCTCTTCGCCCGCCTCGGTGCCGTAGCACTTCGTGAAGCGGTCCATGAAGTGCGTCCGCTCCAGCTGGTACTCCTGCGTCCCGACCGTCTCGATGACGAGCGTCGCGAGCATGCAGCCGACCTGCGCGGCGCGCTCCAGGCTCACGCCCCACGCGAGGCCCGAGAGGAAACCGGCGCGGAAGGCGTCGCCGACGCCTGTCGGGTCCGCCTTGCGCCGCTCCTCGGGGACGCCGACCTCGATGGGCTCGTCCCCGACCCGCTCGATCCGCACGCCGTTGGCGCCGAGCGTCGTGACGCGGTGGCCGACACGACCGAGGATCTCGGCGTCGGTCCAGCCGGTCTTGGACTCGATGAGGCCCTTCTCGTACTCGTTCGAGAAGAGGTAGGTGGCACCGTCGAGGAGCGTACGGATCTCCTCGCCCTCCATGCGCGCGATCTGCTGCGAGAAGTCGGCGGCGAAGGGGATGCCGCGGCTGCGGCACTCCTCCGTGTGGCGGAGCATCGCCTCGGGGTCGTCGGCGCCGATCGTGACGAGGTCGAGACCGCCGACGCGCTCGGCGACGGCCTGGAGTTCGATGAGGCGGGCCTCGCTCATCGCGCCCGTGTAGAAGGAGCCGATCTGGTTGTGGTCCGCGTCCGTCGTGCAGACGAAACGGGCGGTGTGCAGGACCTCCGAGATGTGCACCGAGGCGGTGTCGACGCCGTGGCGGTCGAGCCAGGCGCGGTAGTCGTCGAAGTCGGGGCCCGCGGCGCCCACGAGGATCGGCTTCGTGCCGAGCTGGCCCATGCCGAAGGCGATGTTGGCCCCGACCCCGCCGCGCCTGACGTCGAGGTTGTCGACGAGGAAGGAGAGGGAGACCGTGTGCAGCTGGTCGGCGACGAGCTGATCGGCGAAGCGGCCGGGGAAGGTCATGAGGTGGTCGGTGGCGATGGAGCCGGTGACTGCGATCCGCACGGGAACTCCTGCTAGGGGGCGGGATGGTCGGTTCACGTTATCCGGCGTGGCTCGGCCCGTTCGCGGGTGGCCCTCGCGGGACTCCGCCCCGGGCCCCGATTCCTGGGACTCCGCCCCGGGTCCCGATTCCCGGGGCTCGGCCCCGGGCCCCGCTCCTCAAGCTCCGCGCGGGCTTGTCCCAGCGGAACCGCTCGCGGAGGTGTCGCGTCAGATCTTCGTCCGTATCCACGAGGCTGGAGTTGGCATGAGCATGAAACTACGGCTTGTCGCCGGGCTTGGCATGGTGCTGCTCGTCGGGGCCTGCGGGAGCGGCGGGCCCGTCTCGAACGGGCCGCCGCCCGGGATCGCTCCCGGGGAGCCCGATCCGCGCGGAGTGCGGTACCGGATGGCGGGGGACCTGCCCGAAGGGCCCGGCAAGGGCGGGGTTTACGGGGTGGACGGTGCGGTGTCGCGGGGGGAGGCGGAGCGGCTGGCGCGGGCGCTCGGGATGGCCGGGGGTGTGCGGGCCGTGGGGGGTGAGTGGCGCGGTCAGGGGCTGGTCGTGGCGCGGCAGGCTCCCGGCGCGTGGAGTTACACGGCCAAGGGGGACAAGTGCGCGCGGGGGTGCTCCGCGCCGACCGAGGCCGAGGCGCGCGAGGGGGCGCGGCCCGTGTTCGCGGCGCTCGGGCTCGCGGACGCCGAGGTGCGCGCCGGGGAGGTACAGGGGACGAGCCGGGTCGTGGCGGCCGATCCCGTCGTCGACGGGCTGCCCACGGACGGGTGGTCGACGCGGCTCAGGCTCGCGGCAGGCGGCGAGGTCGCCGGCGGTACGGGGCGGCTCGACGTGCCCCGTACCGCCGGCCGGGACCGGTACCCGGTGCGGTCCGCGGCCGAGGCGCTCGCGGCACTCAACGAGGGTGCGGGGGACGGGAGTTCGGTCGTCCGCGTCACGCGGGCGCGCTTCGGGCTCGCGGCGCGTACGCGGGAGGGGCGCCCCGTCCTCGTACCGGCCTGGCTCTTCTCCGTACCGCCCCCGCGCACGACGCTCGCGCAGACCGCGATCGAGGAGCGATACCTCGCTCCGGGCGGGCCCCGGCACCCGGGCGGAGCCTCCTCCGTGGGCCCCGGTGCCGAGATCCGCTCCGTGCCGCCCGTCTCGTACGCGGCGGCGGGGCGCGAGCTGAGCCTCCGCTTCACCGGCGGCGTCTGCGCCCGCTACCGGGCGCACGCGGAGGAGAAGGACGGTCAGGTGCGCGTACGTCTCACGGAGGAGAAGGAGCCCGGGAAGATCTGCGTCATGATCGCGAAGGACCTCACCCGCTCGGTGACCCTCGACCGGCCCCTCGGCGACCGGAGCGTCGTGACGACGGAGGGCGAGCCGATCCCCGCGGCCTGAGCCTCAGTCCAGCGCGCGCGGCTCCCCCACCGGCTCGGGTTCCAGGGCCGCGCGCAGGCGGTCCATCGTCCCGTGCCAGGACGGCGCGCCCTCCCACAGGGCGAGGAGTTCGCACGGCGCGGTGAGGACCCGTTCGAGGGCCGCGAGGGCGAGGGGGCGCAGGGCCGTGAGGTCGGGAAGGGGCTCCTTGGGACCGTATCCGGAGCCGGCCGCCTCGCCGCGCGGGCACTGGGCGGCGACGAGTGCCGCCGCCGCGACCGCATGCTCGGCGTCGTCGAGATACGCGTCGGGCGGGGTGTCCGCCGCGTACGCCAGGGCGGCCCTGACCAGTTCGGCGCGCCCGGCCGCTTCGGTGTCGTCCAGCTCGTCGCACCAGTCGGCGGCCGTGTCGTTGTCGAACGGCCCGCTGTCCCACGTACCCATGCGCTCTCCCTTGTCGTCGTGGCGGGCGGCATCCTCGCAGCCGCCACCGACAACCGGGGGGACGACGAAGGCGGCGATCCCCCGGAGGGGACCGCCGCCTTCTTCCTGCTCGCGTTCGCGGGGAACGCGCGGGTGACTCAGTGGAAGGAGTCGCCGCAGGCGCAGGAGCCGGTCGCGTTCGGGTTGTCGATCGTGAAGCCCTGCTTCTCGATCGTGTCCACGAAGTCGATCGAGGCGCCGCCGAGGTACGGGGCGCTCATGCGGTCGGTGACGACCTTGACGCCGCCGAACTCCTTGACGACATCGCCGTCGAGCGAGCGCTCGTCGAAGAAGAGCTGGTAGCGCAGGCCCGAGCAGCCGCCGGGCTGGACGGCCACGCGCAGCGCGAGGTCGTCACGGCCTTCCTGGTCCAGCAGGGCCTTGACCTTCGACGCGGCGGCGTCGGACAGGAGGATGCCCTCGCTCACGGTGGTGGTCTCGTCCGATACGGACATCTGCTTCTCTCCCGGGTTGTACGGAGACTGCTTGCCGACGTTCCAACCGGCACGCTCTGGGCGTTATTCCCGCGCGGCCGCAAGCCGCGTTCCCTCATCGTCGCATACGGCACCGGGACGGGTCAGGGGTGGCGAAGGGGCACACATCACATCGGGCCGCGCGGTGTCGTCAATCTGACGGTAAGCAGATATTATGGATAACGTCAATACGACGAAAAGGGGGCGGCGTCCGAGAGCGGCGTCCCCGGAGCGGCCGCACCGCCGCCTGTCCAGAGAAGAAAGGGTGCGTGACGTGACCACGGCCCAGCCCCCCGTCGATCTCGATGTGCAGCCCACCCCGCTCGCCCTGCTGCTGCTCGGCCGCGAGGCCGACCCCCGCAGCGAGCGCGGCGTGGAGTGCCCGGGAGATCTCCCCGAACCCTCCGACCCCGACCTCGTGGCCCGCGCCCGCGCGGCCAAGGAGAAGCTGGGCGAGAAGGTGTTCGTCCTCGGCCACCACTACCAGCGGGACGAGGTCATCCAGTTCGCCGACGTCACCGGCGACTCCTTCAAGCTCGCCCGCGACGCGGCCGCGCGTCCCGAGGCGGAGTACATCGTCTTCTGCGGCGTGCACTTCATGGCCGAGTCGGCCGACATCCTCACCTCCGCGCGCCAGCAGGTGATCCTCCCCGACCTCGCCGCGGGCTGCTCGATGGCCGACATGGCGAGCGCCGAGCAGGTCGCCGAGTGCTGGGACGTCCTCACCGATGCGGGGGTGGCCGACCAGGTCGTCCCCGTCTCGTACATGAACTCATCGGCGGACATCAAGGCGTTCACCGGGCGCCACGGCGGCACCATCTGCACCTCGTCGAACGCGAAGCGGGCCCTGGAGTGGGCCTTCGGCGAGGGCGAGAAAGTGCTCTTCCTGCCCGATCAGCACCTCGGGCGCAACACCGCGGTGCGCGACATGGGGATGTCGCTCGACGACTGCGTCGTCTACAACCCGCACAAGCCGAACGGCGGGCTCACCGCCGAGCAGCTGCGCGCCGCGAAGATGATCCTGTGGCGCGGGCACTGCTCCGTGCACGGGCGCTTCTCGCTCGACTCGGTGAACGAGGTGCGCGAGCGGATTCCCGGCGTACGGGTGCTCGTCCACCCCGAGTGCAAGCACGAGGTCGTCTCGGCCGCCGACGAGGTGGGCTCGACCGAGTACATCATCAAGGCGCTCGACGCGGCCCCGGCCGGGTCGAAGTGGGCCATCGGGACGGAACTCAACCTCGTGCGGCGGCTCGCGAAGGCGCACCCGGACAAGGAGATCGTGTTCCTCGACCGGACCGTGTGCTTCTGCTCGACGATGAACCGGATCGACCTGCCGCACCTCGTGTGGACGCTGGAGTCGCTGGCGGAGGGGAAGGTCGTCAACCGGATCGAGGTCGACGAGGAGACCGAGACGTACGCGAAGGCGGCGCTGGAGCGGATGCTGGCGCTCCCGTAGGGGCCGGACTCGTGGGGGCCTCCCGTAGGGGTGGGCCGGATTCGTGGTGCTCCGCCCCACAGCCCGCTCCGCAAGCGCCGGAGGGGCTGGATTGTGATGGCTGAGCCCCCTGCCACAAGGATCGTGGCAGGGGGCTCAGCTCGTTCTCGTACCGCTTCCTCAGACGTTCACGGGTTCCCTCGGGGTCGGGACCTCCGTGCCGTCGTCGCCCTTCTTCTTCGCCTTCTTCGCCGCCCTGCGCTCCTTCCGCAGCTCGACCATCGCGTAGAGGGTCGGGACGAGGAGGAGGGTCAGGAGGGTCGAGGTGACGAGGCCGCCGATGACGACCACCGCGAGGGGCTGCGAGATGAAGCCGCCCTCGCCGGTGATGCCGGTCGCCATCGGGATGAGGGCGAAGATCGTCGCGAGCGCCGTCATGAGGATCGGGCGCAGACGGTGGCGGCCGCCCTCGGTGACCGCCTCGATGACCCCGTAGCCCCGCGAGCGGTACTGGTTGATGAGGTCGATCAGGACGATCGCGTTGGTCACCACGATGCCGATGAGCATCAGCATGCCGATCATCGCGGGGACGCCCAGCGGGGTGCCCGTGATGAGGAGCAGGCCCAGCGCGCCGGTCGCGGCGAAGGGGATCGACACGAGCAGGATCAGCGGCTGGATGAGCGAGCGGAAGGTGCCGACGAGGAGCAGGAAGACGATCGCCACGGCGGCGAGCATGGCGAGCGCCAGCTTGCTGAGCGAGTCGTTCTGGTCCGCCGTCACGCCGCCGATCTCGGTCGTGGCGCCCTGCGGAAGCTTCAGCTCGTCGAGCTTCTTGCTCAGCTCGGCGCTGATCGAGCCGGTGTCGTCGCCGACGGGCTTGGCGGTGACCGTGGCGGCGCGGGCGCCGTCGATACGGGTCATCGAGACCGGTCCGTCGACGAGCTGGACCGTCGCGAGGTCGCCGAGCTTCGCGCCGCCGACCGGGAGGGCCTTCAGCTCGGCGAGCGTCGTCGCCGGGTGCGCGGAGCGGACCACGACATCGCGCTCGGTGTCGTCGAGCGTCGCCGTGGTGGTCCTGGTGCCGTTGACCTGCTCGGCGACGAGGGCGCCGAGTGCCGCCTGGCTGAGACCGGCGTCGGCGGCCGCGGGCTTCGCGGTCACAGAGATGCGCGGCACCGAGGTGGCGAGGTCGTTCTCGACGGACTTGACGTCGTCGATCTTCTTGACGGCGTCGGTGACCTGCTGGGCCGCCTTCGCGAGCGTGTCGCCGTCGGGGGCCTTCACGACGACCGAGAGGTCCTGGTCGCCGAAGCCGCCACCGCCGGAGACCTTCAGCTCCCCGGCCCCGTCCAGCTTCTTGAAGCCGCTTTCCAGGGCGTCCTGGACCGTGTCGGCGTCGTCCTCGCTCTTGAGCTTGATCTGGTACGAGGCGTGGTTGGAGTCGGTCGAGCCGCCGAAGGCCGCCATGAAACCGGAGGAGCCCACGGTGACCTGGACATCCCCGACCCCGTCGATGCCGTCGAGGAGCTTCTCGACCTTCTTCGCCGCTTCGTCGGTCTTCGCGAGGCTCGTGCCCGGCGGAAGCTCCTGCGTGGCGCTCAGCGAGTCCTGGCCGCTGTCGTCGAAGAAGTTCGTCTTGAGCTGCGTGGCCATGCCCAGCGTGATGACGAGGACGAAGACCGCGATGAGCAGCGAGGTGACCCTGCGCCGGGTCGCGAAGCCGATGACCGGCAGGTAGGCGCGCTGGAGGCGGCCCTGGGACTCCTTCTCCTCGGCGGCGCGGCGCGCGGCCTCGGCGTCCTCGGGGCTCGTGATGTCCTTCGGGCCGCGCAGGAACCAGTACGAGAGGACCGGGACCACGGTGAGCGAGACGAGGAGCGAGGCGAGCAGCGCCGAGGTGACGGTGAGCGAGAAGGAGCTGAAGAGTTCGCCGACGATGCCGCCGACGAGACCGATCGGCAGGAAGACGGCGACGGTGGTGAGCGTCGACGCGGTGACCGCTCCGGCGACCTCCTTGACCGCGGTGAGGATCGCCTCCTTGCGCTCCTCGCCGTAGCCGAGGTGCCGCTTGATGTTCTCCAGGACGACGATCGAGTCGTCGACGACGCGGCCGATCGCGATGGTCAGCGCGCCGAGGGTGAGCATGTTGAGCGAGAGGTCCCGTGTCCACAGCACGATGAGCGTGAGGAGCACGGAGAGCGGGATGGAGACCGCGGTGACGAGCGTCGAGCGGATCGAGGCGAGGAAGACCAGGATCACGACGACGGCGAAGCCGAGGCCGAGCGCGCCCTCGGTGGTGAGGCCGCTGATCGCCTTGGAGACCGGCGGGCCCTGGTCGACGACGACCTTGAGGTCGGCGCCCTCGCCGAGCGAGTCGCGCAGGTCGTCGAGCTTGTTCTTGACGGCCTTGGAGATGCCGACGGCGCTGCCGTCCTTGTCCATCGTCACCGCGACGGCGAGGCTCGGCTTGCCGTCGGTGCGGGTGATCGAAGTGGCGGTCGCCTCCTGCTGCTTGACGCTCGCGACGCCGCCGAGGCGGACCGGCTTGGCCACGCCTTCGCCGCCCTGGCCCGGCTGCCCGACGACGCGCAGGTCCTCGATCTGCTTCAGCGAGGTGAAGGGCGTGCCGACCTGGACGGTGCGGTTCTCGCCGTTCTCGTCGAAGGAACCGGCGGGCATCGTGACGCCGCCGGCCTTGAGCGCGTCACCGAGCGCGGCGGCGCTCAGGCCCGCGCGGGCGAGCTTCGCGTTGTCCGGCGTGATCGTGACCTGGAGTTCGCGGACCCCGTCGATGGTGACCTGCGAGACGCCGTCGATCGACTTCAGCTCGGGCACCACGGTGCGGTCGAGCTGGTCGGAGAGTGCCTGCTGGTCCTTGGGCGAGGTGGCGGCGAGTACGACGGTGGGGATGTCGTCGGTGGAACCGGCGACGACCTGCGGGTCGACGCTGTCGGGCAGCTGGGCGCGGGCGCGGTTGACGGCCTGCTGGACGTCGGCGACGAGCTGCTTGGTGCCGCTGCCGAAGTCGAACTGCGCCATGACGACGGCGTTGCCCTCGCTGGCGGTCGACGTCGTCGTGGAGAGGCCGTCCACGGCGTCGAGCGACTTCTCCAGCGGCTCGACGACCTGCTTCTCGACCACGTCGGGCGACGCTCCCTGGTAGGGGGCGATGACCGACACCATCGGGAGTTCGATATTGGGCAGCAGCTGCTGCTTGAGCTGAGGTATCGCGATCGCTCCGAAGACGATCGCGACGATCGACATCAGCCCGATGAGGGCGCGTTGAGCGAGGCTGAATCTCGACAGCCAGGACATGTGTTCTCTCTCTGTGGCTACGCGGCAAGGGCGGGGCGCACGGTCCTGATCCGCCGGGTGCCGGGCGGGTCCCGGTGCGGTGGGGAAGACGGGGCGACCGTACCCCTCCACGATGCGGCATGCCGAAAGCCGGTTCGAGCGCTCCCAGGACCATTTCGTACGGGCGCTCTACTGCGGTCGGAGTAGGCGGGGACCCGCGCCGTGTCAACCCCCGGGCTGAGCGTGCGGGTGGAGACCCGTAGGGGACAGGGCTCAACCCAGGGGTGGAGAGGGAGATATGCCCGGTCTGCCCGGCCTCGTACCGCATCGCGTCACTCCGTGCGCGGGCGGACCAGTCCCGTCTCGTAGGCGATGACGACGAGTTGGGCGCGGTCGCGCGCGCCGACCTTGGCCATCGCGCGGTTCACGTGGGTCTTGACGGTGAGCGGGCTGACTTCGAGGCGTTCGGCGATCTCGTCGTTGCTGAGCCCAGCGGCGACCTGCACGAGTACCTCCCGCTCGCGCCCGGTGAGCGCGGCGAGGCGCGCGCTGTCCACGCCGGCGGCGGGGCCGGTCCCGGGCGCCTGGGCGAGGAAGCGCGTGATGAGGCTCCTGGTCGCCGCCGGGGACAGGAGCGCGTCGCCCGCCGCGGCGGTACGGATCGCGCCGAGCAGTTCGGAGGGCTCCGCGCCCTTGCCGAGGAAGCCCGCCGCTCCGGCGCGCAGCGACTGCACGACGTACTCGTCGACCTCGAAGGTCGTGAGCATCACGACGTGCACGGCGGCGAGCGCGGGGTCCGCGCTGATCTGCCGCGTCGCGGCGAGGCCGTCGGTCCCCGGCATACGGATGTCCATGAGGACGACGTCGGGCAGGTGGCTCGCGGCGAGCCCGACGGCCTCCGCGCCGTCGGACGCCTCGCCGATCACCTCCATGTCGTCCTCGGAATCGACGAGGACGCGGAAGGCGCTGCGCAGCAGGGCCTGGTCGTCGGCGAGCAGCACACGGATCGTCATCGGCGCTCCTGGTCGCGGCTCTCGGCCCTCTCCCCCGCGCGCCCCGCGCCGCGCGGAGGCGCGCTCTGCCCGGGGACGGGGACGGGGGCGGGCGCGGTGGGGTCGGGTGGTTCGAGTGGCAGTATCGCGTGGACGCGGAAGCCGCCCCCGAAGCGGGGGGCCGCCGTGAGGTGGCCGCCGAGCGCGGCGGCGCGCTCGCGCATCCCGAGCAGCCCGTGCCCGCCGTCCTCGGCCGGTCCCTCGGCCTCGGCGCCGCGCCCGTCGTCGAGCACCGTCACCTCGACCTGGCTCCCTACCCGTACCACGCTGATCTCGGCCTGCGCCCCGGCGCCCGCGTGCTTCTGCACGTTGGTCAGCGCCTCCTGCACGACGCGGTAGGCGGCGAGGTCGACGGCGGCGGGCAGGGGCCCGCCCGCGAGGGGCTCGGGGGTGACGAGGCGGACGGGCAGCCCGGCGTCGCGGAAGGTGCCGAGCAGGTCGTCGAGGCGTTCGAGCCCGGCGGTCGGCTCGGTCGGCGCGGTGGGGTCCCCGGACTGGCGCAGCAGCCCGACGGTGGCGCGCAGTTCGTCGAGCGCGGAGCGCGAGGCGCGGCGCACATGGGCGAGGGCCTCCTTGGCCTGGTCGGGGCGGCGGTCCATGACGTGCGCGGCGACCCCGGCCTGCACGTTGACGAGGGCGATGTGGTGGGCGACGACGTCGTGGAGGTCGCGGGCGATGCGCAGGCGCTCCTCGGCGACGCGGCGCCTGGCCTCCTCCTCGCGGGTGCGCTCGGCGCGGTCGGCGCGCTCGCGCATCGCGGTGATGAAGGCGCGGCGGCTGCGCACCGCGTCGCCCACGGCGACGGCCATCCCGGTCCAGGCGAGCAGCCCGAAGTTCTCCTGCGCGTACCAGGGCAGCGGTCCGGTGAGCATCGCGACGCCGACCAGCACGGCGCTCGTGAGCAGCCCGATGCGCCAGGCGGTGGGTCTGTCGGTGTGCACGGCGAAGGTGTAGAGCGCGATGCCGCAGGCCACGACGACGGGTGCGCGCGGATTCCCCGTGGCCAGTTCGACGGCCGTGCACAGCGCGGCGGCGAGGAGGACCCCCGCGGGGTACCTGCGGCGCAGTACGAGGGAGAGGGCGGCGAGGGTCATGAGGACGACGCTGAGCGCCTCGGGCGGCTGCTCGGACCAGCGCGGGCCGTCGGGCTGGTGCGGATTGCCGAAGCTGCCGACGATCATCCCGCAGAGCACGAAGGCGGCGAGCAGCGCGTCGGGCCCCGTCGGGTGCGCCTTCGCCCAGCGGCGGACGCCGTGCAGGGACGGGGGAAGGTGGTCGGCCATGACAGTCCTTTGCTGGCTCCCCCCGGGGCCGGTGGTCGGGCGGTGCGGGTCCGCACGGGGACGGGTCCGTACGGGGAGGACGGGTCCGTACGGGGACGGACTGGCGGTGCGGGGCCCCACGGGCCTCCTCGCCGCCGGTACGACGGGCGCGGTGCGCGTCCCGGGCACGGGGGCCCCGGCCGCGTACCGACCGACCCGTACGCCCCCGGGAGTGGTCCGCTCCCGGTGTCCGCGCGCGCCGCACCCCCCGTACACCTATGCCTCGGGGCGCCTCCGTCCGTGTGGCGGAAGCGCCCCGAGGGGGGTCCTTGCCCGGTCAGCCGGGGATGAGGCCCTCGTCGCCGCTGAGCAGGTCCCGTACCTCGTCGAGGCTCGCGTCGGGGGACGGGAGGATCAGCTCGGAGGGCTCCAGGGCGTCGTCGGGCAGCGGGCTGCCGAGCGAGCGCACCTTGTCCAGCAGGGCGTGCAGGGTCTTGCGGAAACCGGGGCCGTCGCCGTTCTCCATCTCGGCGAGCAGCTCCTCATCGAGCGTGTTCAGCTCGGCGAGGTGGCTCTCGGCCAGTGCGAACTGGCCCTCCCCCATGATCCGGACGATCATGACCTCTCCTCGGGCGGCTCGTGGGGGACGCCGCCTGGCGGTCCCCCGGCACTGCGGGGACGCGGCGGGCCCGTACGTGCTGCCGGACGCGCCGCTGCCCGGGCCCCCGGCGGGGACCCGGGCGAAGGGCTCACTGCTTGTCGAAGCGCGGGTCCCGCTGCGGGGCCTGCTGGCCCTGCTGCTCGGCCTGACCGGGCTCGATCGCCTGCTGGCCCGAGGTGCCCCCGGCCAGTTCGGCCTTCATCCGCTGGAGCTCCAGCTCGACGTCGCTGCCGCCGGAGAGGCGGTCCAGCTCGGCCTGGAGGTCGTCCTTGGCGAGCCCGGACGGATCGTCGAGGGCGCCCGAGGCGAGCAGCTCGTCGAGGGCGCCCGCGCGGGCCTGGAGCTGCGCGGTCTTGTCCTCGGCACGCTGGATCGCGAGACCGACGTCGCCCATCTCCTCGGAGATGCCCGAGAACGCCTCGCCGATGCGGGTCTGCGCCTGCGCGGCGGTGTAGGTGGCCTTGATGGTCTCCTTCTTGGTACGGAAGGCGTCCACCTTGGCCTGGAGGCGCTGCGCCGCGAGGGTGAGCTTCTCCTCCTCGCCCTGGAGCGTCTCGTGCTGCGCCTCCAGGTCGCCGACCTGCTGCTGGAGCGCGGCCCGGCGCGAGAGTGCCTCGCGGGCGAGGTCCTCGCGGCCCAGCGAGAGTGCCTTGCGGCCCTGCTCCTCCAGCTTGGCGGAGTCCTTGCGGAGCCCGTTGAGCTGGAGTTCGAGACGCTTGCGGGAGGTCGCGACGTCCGCGACGCCCCTGCGCACCTTCTGGAGCAGCTCCAGCTGCTTCGTGTACGAATAGTCGAGGGTCTCGCCGGGGTCCTCCGCCTTGTCGAGGGCCTTGTTAGCCTTCGCGCGGAAGATCATCCCCATACGCTTCATCACACCGCTCATGGGCTTCGCGCGCCCCCTTCTGACGGCCTTCGGCTCTCCTGCACTTCCAACAAGACCCACAGTACGGGCCCTGGGTCTATTACCGCACTGTCCGAGCGGCTTTCCGCTCCTCCCCAAGAACGACTAGTGCCCCGTGACACTCAGGCGTGAGGAGTAGCCGCCCGGCCCGCGCCCGGTGCACCACCCGGCCCCGCACCCCGCTCCGGTGGCCGGAATTCCCCGGTAAATCCCCGCTGTGCCCGCTTATGCGGACGCCTGGCGTTGCGGGATCGTTCCCCGTGCGGCCCCCGCTCATGCGCCGGTACCCCTTACCCTTGGGTTTTGTGTTCCGTAGCCGTACGAAGGATGAGAAGGCACCCGCCTCCGCGCCGGTGACCGTCTCCAAGCAGCCCCGAGACCCCCAGGCGCCCAAGGGCCGCCCCACGCCGAAGCGGAGCGAGGCCCAGGGCCCGCGCCGCAGCGTGACCAATACGCCGATGTCGCGCAAGGACGCCGCCAAGCGGCAGCGCGAGGCACGGCGGGTCGCGCTCCAGAAGCAGCGCGAGGCGATGGACAGCGGCGACGAGCGGTACCTGCCCGCCCGTGACAAGGGGCGGGTGCGCAAGTTCGCCCGCGACTTCGTGGACTCGCGCCGCGTCGCGGCCGAGTGGTTCCTGCCCGCCGCCGTCGTGATCCTCGTCTTCAGCATGGTCCGCGTCGGCGCGCTCCAGAGCATCGCGCTGCTGTGCTGGCTGGTGCTGATCGTGCTGATCGTCGGCGACTCGCTGCGCCTGGCCTTCGGCCTGCGCAAGGAGCTGAACACCCGCTTCCCCGACGACCGCCACAAGGGCGCGGTCGCCTACGCGCTCATGCGCACTCTCCAGATGCGGCGGCTGCGGCTGCCCAAGCCCCAGGTGCGGCGCGGGGAGAGGCCCTGAGTACAGCCCCTTCCGAACACTTCGACGGTTTCGACGGTTTCTCGGGGCAGGGGCGCGGCGGCTTCCCCGGGCAGGGGCGTACGGACCTCTCGACACGGGGGCGTACGGGCGGCGACGCGGGGGCGGCGGGTGGTGACACTCCGCCGTCCTTCCCGCAGGTGGGGGGCGTCCCCGGGCAGCGCGGCGCCGCGCGCGAGGCATCGCCGACCGAGCTGTGGCTGCGCACGCTCGGCGGCGTGCCCGGCGCGGTGCGCCAGGTCCTCGTGGCGCGTCAGCTCGACGAGCGCCTCGCGGCCGCCTTCCCCGCCGGGCGCCGCCTGCGGGTCCTCGACGTCGGCATGGGGCAGGGCACCCAGGCGCTGCGGCTCGCGCGCGCCGGGCACGAGGTCACGGGCATGGAGTCCGACCCGGAGACGCTGACGACGGTCCGTGCGGTCCTCGCCGGGGAGGCGCCCCAGGTGAGGGAACGGGTACGGCTCCTGGAGGCCGAGAGCACCAGGACCGGAGCACACTTCACGCCCGGCAGTTTCGACGTCGTCCTGTGCCACGGGGTGCTCATGCACGTCGAGGAGCCCGACCCGGTCCTCGCGGGGCTCGCGCGGGTCCTCGCGGCGGGCGGGCTGCTCTCGCTGCTCGTACGGAACGCGGACGCGCTCGCGCTGCGGCCCGGGCTCGAAGGCGACTGGGACACGGCGCGCGCCGCCTTCGACTCACCCCTCACGCACGACAGCGGGGGCCGTACGGTGCGGGCCGACAGGCTCGGCCGTCTCACCCAGACCCTCGCGGGGATCGGCGCCCCGCTCGCCGCCTGGTACGGCGTCCGCGTCTTCACCGACCGCTACCCGGCGCACGCGGCCCCGCCCCGCGCCGAGGAGTTCGACCGCATCCTCGACGTCGAGGACCGCGCGGGCCGCACCGACCCCTACCGCCGCGTCGCCGCGCTGCTGCATCTGTGCGGGGTACGGGGCTGAGCGACCGCGCGCCGCCCACGCGAAACCGCCCGTATCCGCATAATCCGGGCCATGAACTCCCCCGCTCCCGGGGCCCGCGCGCCCCGTGTCCTCCTCGCGGCGCTCTGCGCCACCGCCCTGCTCACCGGCTGCTCGGCCCAGGCCGAGACCCCCCGCGAGAAGACGGCCGGTGCCCAGCGGGCCGGGCTCCCCCGCGCGTCGAGCGAACTCCAGAGCGACTACGAGAAGGTCATCGAGGACGTGCTGCCCTCGGTCGTGCAGATCACGGCGGGGGACTCGCTCGGCTCGGGCATCGTGTGGGACGACAAGGGGCACGTCGTCACGAACGCGCACGTCGTCGGCGAGGAGTCGTCCTTCAAGGTCACGACGGCGACGGGTGAGCAGGAGCTGAGCGCGAATCTCGTGAGCAGCTACCCGCAGCAGGACCTCGCCGTCATCAAGCTCGACAACCCGCCCAAGGGGCTCAAGGCGGCCGCCTTCGGCGACTCGGGGAAGGTCTCGGTCGGGCAGATCGTCCTCGCGATGGGCTCCCCGCTCGGCCTCTCCTCCTCCGTGACGCAGGGCATCGTCTCGGCGACGGGCCGCACGGTGACGGAGGGGCGCTCGGGCGGCGGTACGGGCGCGACGATCGCGAACATGGTGCAGACCTCGGCGGCGATCAACCCGGGCAACAGCGGCGGCGCGCTCGTGGACCTCGACGGCAAGGTCATCGGCATCCCGACGCTCGCCGCGACCGACCCGGGCCTCGGCGACAGCGCGGCCGCGGGCATCGGCTTCGCGATCCCGGCCGCGACGGTCCGCTCGATCGCCGGGCAGATCGTCAAGGACGGCAAGGTCACCGACTCGGGCCGCGCGGCGCTCGGCATCACGGGCCGCACCGTCCTCGGCCGCGACCTCCAGCCCGCGGGCGTCGCGCTCGTCAGCGTCCGCGAGGGCGGCCCGGCCGACAAGGCGGGCCTGCGCGCGGGCGACATCCTCACCCGCCTCGGCGACAGGAACCTCAGCACGATCGACTCGCTCACCTCGCTGCTCGCGGCCGAACGCCCGGGCGAGCGGGTGGAGTTGACGTACACGCGGAACGGGGACGAGAAGACGGCGCGGGTGACGCTGGGAGAGATGTAGCCCGGTGGCGCGCCCCGGGCGGCGGTACGGGCCCGGGGCGGGTACGGGCCGGGGCGCGTGCGGGAGCGGGGCGGGGTACGGGAGCCGGGCGGCCACGGCACGGGAGCGGGGCCGCCTGCCCCGTACCGCCCACGGCCGCACCGCTCACGGCCGCACCGCCCACGGCCCGTACCACCCCCGGCCCTACCGCCCGCGTCCCGCCCGTGCGGCCCGTTCCCAGGTGTTCAGCCGAGGCCGCCGATGCCGAGGCCCTGGCCCGGCTCGACCGGCTGCGGGTCCCCGGGTACCGCTGTTTCCTCGTCCGCCGTCAGGGCGGGCTCCGAGATATCCGTCGCCGCGGCCTCGCTCAGGCTGAGGGGGCCGTAGACGGCCTTGCCCTCCTCCAGGAGGTGGACCCGGTCGGTGCCGCCTGCGAGCAGGGCGCGCCACTGCTCCCCCAGCCACGACTCGGCGTCCCCCTGCGTCGTGAACTCCTCGGGCTGTACGGCGGGCTGGGTCTCCACGCCGTCGCCGTTCTCGAACCGCCACGTCCATGCCGCCATTGAAAGCCTCCATGATCCGGGTCCTCCCCGAAGCGTAGCCGGACGGGCGGCCGGGGGAAGGGCAGGCGAAAATCAGCACCGTGGATGTGACTCTGCTCGGCACCGGCGCCCCCGCCGGACTGCCCAGGACCGACTGCCCCTGTGCCCGTTGCGCCCGTGCCACCGGCGCGGGAGCGCGCGCGGCGACCGCGCTGCTCGTCGACGGGACGCTGCTCTTCGACCTGACCCCGGGCGCCGCCTTCGCCGCGGCGCGCGCGGGGCACGCGCTGAGCGGGGTGCGGCAGGTGCTCCTCAGCCATCCGCACGAGGGCCCGCCCGTCGAGGTGCCGCCCGGGCTCCCGCAGCCCGCCCGCGTTCCCGAGGGACGTGAGCTGGCCCTGATGAGCGGTCATCGCGTCCGCGCCCTCGCGATGGACGCTCCCGGCACCGGTTACGCGGTGACGGGTCCCGAGGGCGAGCGGCTGCTCTACCTGCCGCCGGGCGGGGCGGTCGCGGGGATACGCGGCGAGGTCGACCCCTTCGACACCGTCGTGATGGACGTGACGGGCCGCCCCGACGCCGTCGCGCGGTTGCGCCGCGCGGGCGCGATCGGCGAGGACACGGTCCTCCTCGCCGTCCACCTCGACCACGACGTCCCGCAGGGAGCCGAGCTGGAGCGGCGGCTCGCCGCCGCGGGGGCGCGCGCCGTGCCCGACGGCACGACCGTGCAGGCCCGCCCCGTGCCCGGCACGGGCGTACGGGAACTCTCGCGCGACGAGCGCCCCTACCGCGCCCCCCGCGTCCCGCGCCGCACCCTCGTGCTCGGCGGGGCGCGCTCCGGCAAGTCCGTCGAGGCGGAGCGCCGCCTGGAGACGTACCCGCAGGTGCTCTACGTGGCGACGGGCGGCACCCGCGCGGGCGACCCCGAGTGGGCCGAACGCGTCGGCGCGCACCGCGAGCGGCGGCCCGCGAGCTGGCGGACCGCGGAGACGTGCGACCTCGTGCCGCTCCTCGCCGACGAGGGCCCCCCGCTGCTCATCGACTGCCTCTCGCTGTGGCTCACCGACGCGATGGACGAGGTCGACGCGTGGGACGACGCGGCGTGGGCGGGCGGGGGCAGGGACGCGCTGCGCAAGCGGGTGGCGGAGCTGATCGAAGCGGTGCGGTGCACGCGGCGGCGGGTGGTGCTGGTGTCCAACGAGGTCGGGGCGGGGGTGGTGCCCGCCACCGCGTCGGGGCGCAGGTACCGGGACGAACTGGGGCGGGTGAACGCCGGTGTCTCGGGCGAGTGCGAAGAGGTCGTGCTCGTCGTCGCCGGGAGGGTGATCCCCCTGCCCGGGTGACCTCCCCCGGCTCCGTCCCCGGCCCCGCTCCGGGCACGCCGGAGGGGGCTGAATGGATGTACCGTCTTGCGAATGAGCCCCATTGATCTTGACGACTTCTCTGATCTCATCGAGCGGCCCGATAGCAAGGTGCGGCGAAGCGCCGAGGAGCGCCGGGCGCGGTCGAGCGTGCCCGGCGGGGCGTTCGGGCGGCTCGACGGGCTCGGCGAGTGGTTGTCCGCCGCGCAGTCGGCCGTGCCCGTGGTGCCGGTGCGCCGGCCGCGTGTCGTGCTGTTCGCCGGGGATCACGGGGTGGCGGAGGCGGAGGTCTCGCGGCGGCCCGCGGGTGGGGCGACGGCGCTCGTGCGGGCCGTGCTCGAAGGGACGGCGCCCGTCGCCGTGCTCGCGCGGGCCCAGGACGTGCCCGTACGGGTCGTGGACGTCTCGCTCGACTGCGACCCCGGTGAGCTGCCCGCCGAGGTGACGCGGCACCGGGTGCGGCGCGCGTCGGGGCGGATCGACCGCGAGGACGCCCTCACGATCGAGGAGGCCGAGGCGGCCGTACGGGCCGGGATGGCCGTCGCCGACGAGGAGGCCGACGCGGGCACGGACCTCGTGGTGCTGGGGGACGTGAGCGTGGGCGGCACGACGGCGGCGGGCACGCTCGTGGCCGCGCTGTGCGGAGTCGACGCCTCGGTCGTCACGGGGCGCGGCGGCGAGCCGATCGACGACCTCACCTGGATGCGCAAGTGCGCGGCGATCAGGGACGCGCTGCGCAGGGCCCGCCCGGTGCTCGGTGATCAGCTCGCGCTGCTCGCGGCCGTGGGCGGCGCGGACCTCGCGGCGACGACGGGTTTCCTGCTCCAGTGCGCGGTGCGCCGTACCCCGGTGATCCTCGACGGTGTCGTCTCTGCCGCGTGCGCGCTCGTCGCGCAGCGGGCCGCTTTCCGCGCGCCCGACTGGTGGCTCGCGGGGCACGTGAGCGGGGAGCCCGCGCAGGCCAAGGCGCTCGACCGGATGGCGCTCGAACCGCTGCTCGACCAGGGCGTGCGGCTCGGTGAGGGGCTCGGGGCGCTGCTCTCGCTGCCGCTGGTACGGGCCGCGGCCGCGCTGACGGCGGAGCTTCCCGAGCGGACGGCGGCCGCCACGGCTGAGTGAGCGCTCACCCGCCCGAGGGCGGCACGTCCTCGTCCGGTGTGCCGCCCACGAGGTCCTGGAAGCCGCGTACCCAGCGCTGCCAGGTGCGGTCCGCGTGGTAGGCGCGGAGCAGGGCGCGGGCGCGGCGGCGGGGGCGCGTGGGGTAGCGGCGGCGGGCCCAGGGGGAGCCCGGGCGGGCGAGACGGATCGCGCCGATGAGCGCGACGAAGGGCACGAAGACGCCGATCAGGCCCGTACGGATCTTGCCCTTGGCGAGGCAGACGACGACGAAGCACAGGTCGAAGAGGATCGCGCCGATCGCCGTGACGCGTCCTGCGGCCTCGCCCTGCGAGACCTGGTCGACGCCGGCGGGTACGGCGCCCGCGACGACGAGGCCGCCGAGCGCGGCGGTCAGGATGACGACCTCGACGCTCTGCCTGCCCTGCTCGGTCCAGTAGACGTCGGCGAGGTGGAGGATCAGGGCGAACTCGTCGAGGACGAGTCCCGTGCCGATACCGAAGACGACCGCGCAGATCCCGGCGGCGGGCCCGTGTTTGCCGCTGCCGACGGCGCCGAAGCCGCCGACGACGGCGAGGACGATCCCCGGCACGCAGTGGTGGACGTGCACACCGCCCGGGGTGATGTTGCGGAAGGGGCCGCGTCCCGCGCGGATGAGGCGCGTGATGGTGCGCGTGACGAGGAAGGTCAGCACGAAGGCGAGCAGCGCGAGCAGGAGCGGCAGCTTGCCCGGCTCGACGAAGTTCCTGTCGATCCACTCGCCCATGTCCGCCCCGCTCCCCTGCCCCGCGCCGCGTCCCTCGCGTCCGGTCTATCCCGGATGTCCGCCCGGCGCTCCTCCGCGGGGCCCGTACCTGCGAAAATCCCCCCATGATGGACGGCATACGTTTCGCTTTCGGCACGCTCACCGTGCTGCCCGTGCGGGTGCGGCGCTGGGATCGTGAGGCGGCGCGCGCGGGCATGCTGTGGGCGCCGCTCGCCGGGCTCGTGGTGGGGCTCGGCGCCGCCGCGCTCGGCGGGCTGCTGAGCGTGCTCGGCGCGGGCGCGCCGCTCGCCGCGGTCGCGAGCGCGGCCGTGCCCGCCGTGCTGACGCGCGGGCTGCACCTGGACGGGCTCGCGGACACGGCGGACGGGCTCGGGAGCGGGAGACCGGCCACCGAAGCGCTCGCGATCATGAAGCGTTCGGACATCGGGCCCTTCGGGGTCGTGACACTGCTGCTCGTGCTGCTCGCGCAGGTCGCCGTCCTCGACCGGCTGTACGGGCTCGGGTGGGCCGAGGGCGCGGTGGGGGCGGCTGTCGCCGGGGTGACGGGGCGGCTCGCGATGACGCTCGCCGCGCGGCGCGGGGTACCGGCGGCGCGCCCGGAGGGGCTCGGCGCGGCCGTCGCGGGGACGGTGCCCCCCGGGGCGGCGTACGGGGTCGGGGCGCTGTGCCTGCTCGCGTGTGCGGCGGCAGGGCTCGGACTCGGCGAGGGCGCGGGCGCGGTGGTGCGGCTCGCCGCCGCCGTGCTCGCGGGCGCGGCGGGCGCCGCGCTGCTCCTGCGGCACTGTGTGCGGCGCTTCGGCGGCGTGACGGGGGACGTCTTCGGCGGCCTGGAGGAGACGGCGGCCACGGCGGCACTCGTGGTGCTGGCGCTGGGACGCTGAGCGGGAACGGGGCGGGCGACGGGCCGGGCGACGGGATGTGAGCGGGGGCCGGGGGGCGAACGGGGGCGCGGGTAGGGGACTTGACGGGGCGTGGGTACGGGACTTGAGGGGGCGTGGGGCCCCGCGCCCCGTTCCGCCGCCCGCGGCCGGGGAAGCGGAGGCCCCGCCGACATGGGCGAGCGCCGTCACGGAGCGTAGGCTCTGCCCCGGCGCCGGTCCCATCGGACCCCGGGCGCCGGGCCGTCACCCCTGCACGAGCACGCAGGCGCCTTCGCGCACCCGAGGCCCCGAGACACGAGAGAGAGATTTCACCACCGTGACTGCTCTGACACTCAGCACCGCCGCCGTTCCCGGCCTGCGGGCCGACGCGATCGTCGTCGGTGTGGTCAAGGACGACGAGGGCCCCCGGCTCGCCCCCGGCGCCGAGGCCGTCGACACGGGCTACGACGGGAAGCTCGCCGACGTCCTGGAGACCCTGGGCGCCACCGGCGCGCCGGGTGAGCTGACCCGCCTCGCGGCGCCGAGCGGCTTCAAGACCCCGCTCGTGATCGCCGTGGGCCTGGGCGCCGAGGAGGACGAGGGCGGTTTCGGCACGGAGACCCTGCGCCGCGCCGCCGGTGCCGTCGCCCGTTCCCTGGCCGGCAAGGCGAAGGCCGTCTACGCGCTGCCCGTGGGCGACGCGGACGACGTCGCCGCGATCGGCGAGGGCGCGCTGCTCGGCGCGTACTCCTTCACCACGTACAAGGACGACGAGGGCGTCAAGGCGCCGCTCGCCGAGGCGGTCATCGTCGGCGCGAAGCCGCGCGACAAGGCGCACAAGGCGGCCGCCGAGCGCGCGCAGGTCCTCGCCGAGGAGCTGAACCGCGCCCGCGACCTCGTCAACACCCCCGCGAACGACCTCTACCCGGAGTCCTTCGCCGCGCTCGTCCAGGGCCTGGCCAAGGAGTACGGCGTCAAGGTGACCGTGCTCGACGAGAAGGCGCTCACCAAGGGCGGCTTCGGCGGCATCATGGGCGTCGGGCAGGGCTCGCAGCGCCCGCCGCGGCTCGTCAAGGTCGAGTACAAGGGCGCGCGCGCCCGGGCCTCGCTCGCCTTCGTCGGCAAGGGCATCACGTACGACTCGGGCGGCATCTCGCTCAAGCCGGCCGGGCACAACGAGACGATGAAGTGCGACATGGGTGGCGCGGCCGCCGTGCTCGCCTCCGTCCTCACCGCCGCGAAGCTCAAGCTCCCCGCGCACGTCACCGGGTGGCTCGCGCTCGCCGAGAACATGCCGTCCGGTTCGGCGACGCGCCCGGGCGACGTGCTGCGCATGTACGGCGGCAAGACCGTCGAGGTGCTCAACACGGACGCCGAGGGCCGCCTCGTGATGGCCGACGCGATCGCCAGGGCGAGCGAGGACGGGCCCGACGCGATCGTGGACGTCGCGACGCTGACCGGCGCGATGATGGTCGCGCTCGGCAACGAGATGTTCGGTGTCATGGCGAACGACGACGAGTTCCGCGCGACGCTGCACGAGCTGTCGGAGTCGGCGGGCGAGCCGTCCTGGGAGATGCCGCTGCCGAAGTCGCTGCTCAAGGGCCTGGACTCGAACGTCGCCGACCTCGCCAACGTGGGCGGCCGGATGGGCGGCGGCCTGACCGCCGGTCTCTTCCTCCAGGAGTTCGTGGGCGAGGGCATCCGCTGGGCGCACCTCGACATCGCGGGCCCGGCCTTCAACGAGGGCGCGCCGTCCGGCTACACGCCGAAGGGCGGCACGGGCAGCGCGGTGCGCACCCTGGTGCGGCTCATCGAGGCGGCCGGGGAGGGCGAGCTGGGCTGAGCCCCGGCGCGCGCCCGCAGGGCTGTGGAACGGCCGGTGTCCCTCGCGGGGGGCGCCGGCCGTTCCCGTGCTCCCCGTGCTTCCGCTCCGGCGCCCCCAAGCACGGGCAAAGAACACCAGGGAATGACAAAGCCGTCCATTTCGTTGACGCGGGCGCCGGAATGGCACGGCGGTCCCGCGTGTCGCTCGTCTCACACCCCGGGGGCGCGTCCGTTCGGCCCCTGGTAAGTGCGAAGATGGGTGATTGGCAGGACAGGGCCCCACCCGAGGGCCGAAGTAACGAGCGGCCGACGACCGCCGCCGACCGGTCACACGCGACCGGAGCACGGCGCACATGCATGGAGGACGTGACGTGGCGAACGACGCCAGCACCGTTTTCGACCTAGTGATCCTCGGCGGTGGTAGCGGCGGTTACGCCGCGGCGCTGCGCGGGGCGCAGCTGGGTCTGGACGTCGCCCTGATCGAGAAGGGCAAGGTCGGCGGTACCTGCCTGCACAACGGCTGCATTCCCACCAAGGCGCTGCTGCACGCCGGTGAGATCGCCGACCAGGCTCGCGAGAGCGAGCAGTTCGGCGTGAAGGCCACCTTCGAGGGCATCGACATCGAGGCCGTCCACAAGTACAAGGACGAGGTCATCTCGGGCCTGTACAAGGGCCTCCAGGGCCTGATCGCCTCGCGCAAGGTGACCTACATCGAGGGCGAGGGGCGCCTGTCGTCCCCGACCTCGGTCGACGTCAACGGCCAGCGCGTCCAGGGCCGCCACGTGCTGCTCGCGACCGGCTCCGTGCCGAAGTCGCTGCCGGGCCTGGAGATCGACGGCAACCGGATCATCTCCTCGGACCACGCGCTCAAGCTCGACCGCGTCCCGAAGTCCGCGATCATCCTGGGCGGCGGCGTCATCGGCGTCGAGTTCGCCTCGGCGTGGAAGTCCTTCGGCACCGACGTGACGATCATCGAGGGCCTCAAGCACCTCGTCCCCGTCGAGGACGAGAACAGCTCGAAGCTCCTGGAGCGCGCGTTCCGCAAGCGCGGTATCAAGTTCAACCTGGGCACGTTCTTCCAGGGCGCCGAGTACACGCAGGACGGCGTCAAGGTGACGCTCGCCGACGGCAAGACCTTCGAGGCGGAGGTGCTGCTCGTCGCGATCGGGCGCGGCCCGGTCTCGCAGGGGCTCGGCTACGAGGAGCAGGGCGTCGCGATGGACCGCGGCTACGTCCTCGTCGACGAGTACATGCGCACCAACGTGCCGACGATCTCGGCCGTGGGCGACCTCGTCCCGACCCTTCAGCTCGCGCACGTCGGTTTCGCCGAGGGCATCCTCGTCGCGGAGCGCCTCGCGGGTCTGGCGAGCGTGCCGATCGACTACGACGGCGTCCCGCGTGTCACGTACTGCCACCCCGAGGTCGCCTCGGTCGGCATCACCGAGGCCAAGGCCAAGGAGATCTACGGCGCGGACAAGGTCGTCGCGCTCAAGTACAACCTGGCGGGCAACGGCAAGAGCAAGATCCTGAAGACCGCGGGCGAGATCAAGCTCGTGCAGGTCAAGGACGGCGCCGTCGTCGGTGTGCACATGGTCGGCGACCGCATGGGTGAGCAGGTCGGCGAAGCCCAGCTGATCTACAACTGGGAGGCGCTGCCCGCCGAGGTCGCGCAGCTCATCCACGCGCACCCCACGCAGAGCGAGGCGCTCGGCGAGGCCCACCTGGCGCTCGCGGGCAAGCCGCTGCACTCGCACGACTGACATCCCTCGGGATCACGGACTTTTTCCACTTTCGTAAGGAGCAACTGGAACCATGCCGGTTTCCGTCACCCTTCCGGCGCTCGGCGAGAGCGTCACCGAGGGCACTGTCACCCGTTGGCTGAAGGCCGAGGGCGAGCGCGTCGAGGCCGACGAGCCGCTGCTGGAGGTCTCGACCGACAAGGTCGACACCGAGATCCCCTCGCCCGCCGCCGGCATCCTCTCCTCGATCAAGGTCGCCGAGGACGAGACCGTCGAGGTGGGCGCCGAGCTGGCGCTCATCGACGACGGCTCCGGCGCCCCGGCCGAGGCCCCGGCGCAGGAGGCCGCCCCGGCCGCCGAGCCGCAGCAGCCCGCGCAGGCCGCGCCCTCCACCGAGGCCGCCGCGCCCGCCCCCGCCCCGACCGCCGAGGCCGCCGCAGGCTCCGGTTCGGCCGAGGGCACCGACGTGGTCCTCCCGGCGCTCGGCGAGAGCGTCACCGAGGGCACCGTCACGCGCTGGCTCAAGGAGGTCGGCGACTCGGTCGAGGCCGACGAGCCGCTCCTTGAGGTCTCGACCGACAAGGTCGACACCGAGATCCCCTCGCCCACCGCGGGTGTTCTCCTGGAGATCACCGTCGCCGAGGACGAGACCGCCGAGGTCGGTGCGAAGCTCGCCGTCATCGGTCAGCCCGGTGCCGCCCCGGCCGCCGCCTCCGCCCCCGCGCAGCCCGCTCCGGCCGCGGCCCCTGCCCCGGCGCCCGCGCCGCAGCAGGCCGCCCCGGCTCCGGCTCAGGCCCCGCAGCCCGCCCCTGCTCCGGCTCCGGCCCCGGCGCCTGCCCCCGCGCAGCCCGCCCCGGCCGCCGCTCCGGCTCCTGCCCCGGCCCCGCGGCCGGCCGCCGCGCAGGCTCCCGCTTCCGCCGCTTCGGCGAGCGACGAGGGTGCCTACGTGACGCCGCTCGTGCGCAAGCTCGCGCAGGAGCAGGGCGTGGACCTCTCCGCGGTCAAGGGCTCCGGTGTCGGTGGCCGTATCCGCAAGCAGGACGTGCTCGCCGCCGCCGAGGCCGCCAAGGCCCAGGCACCGGCCGCTCCGGCCGCGGCGGCCCCCGCCGCCCCGGCGGGCAAGCAGGCGCCGAAGCTGGAGGTCTCTCCGCTGCGCGGCCAGACCGTCAAGCTGACGCGCATGCGCAAGGTCATCGGCGACAACATGATGAAGGCCCTGCACTCGCAGGCGCAGCTCACCACGGTCGTCGAGGTCGACGTGACGCGGCTCATGAAGCTGCGCGCGCAGGCCAAGGACGCCTTCGCGGCGCGTGAGGGCGTCAAGCTCTCGCCGATGCCCTTCTACGTGAAGGCGGCGGCGCAGGCGCTCAAGGCCCACCCGGTCGTCAACGCCCGCCTCAACGAGGACGAGGGCACCGTCACGTACTTCGACTCGGAGAACATCGGCATCGCCGTGGACGCCGAGAAGGGCCTGATGACCCCGGTCATCAAGGGTGCGGGCGACCTGAACATCGCCGGGATCGCCAAGAAGACCGCGGAGATCGCGGGCAAGGCGCGCGGTGGTGGCCTGACCCCCGACGACATGTCGGGTGCGACCTTCACGATCAGCAACACGGGTTCGCGCGGCGCGCTCTTCGACACCGTGATCGTTCCGCCGAACCAGGTGGCGATCCTCGGTATCGGCGCGACCGTCAAGCGCCCTGCCGTCATCGAGACCGCCGAGGGCACCGTCATCGGCGTGCGCGACATGACGTACCTGTCGCTCTCCTACGACCACCGCCTGGTGGACGGCGCCGACGCCGCCCGCTACCTCGGGACCGTCAAGGCGATCCTGGAGGCCGGCGAGTTCGAGGTCGAGCTGGGGCTGTGACCTTCCCGCACGGACCGGTGCATACCGCACCGGTCCGGAGAGCACGGAGGGTGGCGCACGGCCGCTTTCTGTAAGGTTCCTCACCCACGGCGCCCCCGTCCGGACCATGTCCGGGCGGGGGCGCCGCCGTATGGTTCGTATCGACACCCTGTCGAAGGAGTCGTAGGAGTCCCCATGACCGCGCCCGTCGTCCATTCGCTGCGTGACCAGATCCGCGAGCACATCGTGGAAGGGATCGTGAGCGGGCGGTGGAAGCCGGGCGAGCGGATCGTGGAGCGGCGCATCGCCGTCGAGCTGGAGGTCTCGCAGACGCCGGTACGGGAAGCGCTGCGCGAACTGGAGAGCCTGCGGCTCATCGAGTCGGCGCCGAACAAGGGCGTCCGGGTGCGCAACATCACGGCGGCCGACCTGGAGGAGTCCTATCCGGTACGGGCGGGACTCGAACAGATCGCGGCGGAACTGGCCGCCGAGCGCCTCGCGACCGACTGCTCGGCCCTGGAACCCCACGTGACGGCTTTGTACGAGGCCGACAACGCCTCGGACGGCACGGGACAGGTCAGGCACACGGTCGCCTTCCACCGGGCCCTGGTGGAAGCGGCGGGGAACGCGGTGCTGCTGCACACGTGGGAGGGCCTCGGCATCGAGGTCTTCACGGCCCTGTCCATCCGCTGGCTGGGGACGCGTCAGCAGTCGTACGCGGAGGAGCACGAGCAGCTCGTGCGGGCCTTCAGGGCGCGGGACCCGCACATCGGGCCGCTGGTGAAGGCGCATGTGCTGGGGTGCGCGCCGAGGGCGTGAGGGCGGGGCTCACGTGAGCGGCGCACGCCCCCACCCGAGCGGCGAGTCCGGCAAATCACCCCAGGTCAAGCGACACTCGGTGCCGATTCGACGGGCACTGGATGCCAATTTCCCGTTCCGGGCAATTTTTTCCCTCCGAGCCTTTGATCGATCATCGATCAGCGGCTTACAGTCGACGACGGACTCCACCGAGTCCCGCGCCCTGTCCTGCCTCCACAGGGCTAACACCCCCCTTCGACACGGAAGGCGGCGACATGACCGACCCCACCCGCATCCAGCGCAGCGAGCTCGACCAGCTCCCGGACCGCGACCCCGAGGAGACCGCCGAATGGCAGGCGTCCCTGGACGCCGTGACCGAGGCGGCCGGGCCGCACCGTGCCGCGTACCTGATGCGCCGCACGCTGGAACGCGCCGAGGGCAACGGTCTCCCGCTGCCCCAGCTCCTTGAGAGCGACTACGTCAACACCATCCCCACCGCCGCCGAGCCCGAGATCGACGGCGACCCGGAGATGGAGTCCCGCATCACCGCGTGGAACCGCTGGAACGCGGCCGCGATGGTGACGCGCGGCTCGAAGCACGGCGTCGGCGGTCACATCGCGACCTTCGCCTCGGCCGCGTGGCTCTACGAGACCGGCTTCAACCACTTCTTCCACGGCAAGGAGCGCGACGGCTCCGGCGACCAGATCTACGTCCAGGGTCACGCCTCGCCCGGCATCTACGCCCGCGCCTTCCTCGACGGCCGTCTCACCGAGGAGAACCTCGACAACTTCCGGCAGGAGGCCGGCGGCAAGGGCCTGCCGTCCTACCCGCACCCGCGCCGCCTGCCGTGGCTGTGGGAGTTCCCCACGGTGTCGATGGGCCTCGGCCCGCTCTCCGCGATCTACCAGGCGCGCTTCAACCGCTACCTGACCAGCCGCGGCATCAAGGACCTCTCGAACGCCCACGTGTGGGCCTTCCTCGGCGACGGCGAGATGGACGAGCCCGAGTCGACGGCCGCCCTCACGCTCGCGGCCCGCGAGGGCCTCGACAATCTGACCTTCGTCATCAACTGCAACCTCCAGCGCCTCGACGGCCCGGTCCGCGCGAACTTCAAGGTCGTGCAGGAGCTGGAGGCCGAGTTCCGCGGCGCCGGCTGGAACGTCGTCAAGACGCTGTGGGGCACCGCCTGGGACGAGCTGTTCCGGCTCGACGCGACGGGCGCGCTCGTACGCCGCCTGCGCGAGGTACCCGACGCGCAGTTCCAGACGTACCAGACGCGCGACGTCAGCTACATCCGCGAGCACTTCTTCGGCGCCGAGCCGGCCCTCGCCGAGCTGGGCAAGCTGCTGAGCGACGACAAGATCCTGGAGTGTTTCAAGACCTCCCGCGGCGGCCACGAGCCCCGCAAGGTCTACGCCGCCTACCGTGCCGCGCTCGCCCACAAGGGACAGCCGACGGTGATCCTGGCGCAGACCGTCAAGGGCTTCACGCTCGGCAAGGGCTTCGAGTCCAAGAACGCCAACCACCAGATGAAGAAACTCACGGTGGACGAGTTCAAGGACATGCGCGACCTGCTCGGGCTGCCGATCCCCGACTCCGCCTTCGTCGACGGCCAGGTGCCCTACGGCCACCCCGGCGCCGACTCGCCCGAGGTCCGCTACCTGCACGAGCGCCGCGCGGCACTCGGCGGTCTGGCCCCGGCCCGCCGCACCCAGCCGCTCGCGCCGCTGCCCGCCCCGGCCGACAAGGCGTTCGCCGCCTTCGACAAGGGCTCGGGCACGCAGCCGGTCGCGACCACGATGGCCCTCGTACGGCTCCTGAAGGACCTCATCCGCGACAAGGAGACCGGCAAGCGCTGGGTCCCGATCGTGCCCGACGAGGCCCGCACCTTCGGTATGGAATCGCTCTTCCCTTCCCTCGGGATCTACTCGCCCAAGGGCCAGACGTACGAGCCGGTCGACCGCGACCAGCTCATGTACTACCGCGAGGCGAAGAACGGCCAGATCCTCAACGAGGGCATCACCGAGGCCGGTTCGATGGCGGACTTCATCGCCGCGGCGACGTCGTACGCGACGCACGGCGAGCAGATGATCCCCTTCTACATCTTCTACTCGATGTTCGGCTGGCAGCGCACGGGCGACCAGATGTGGCAGCTCGGCGACCAGCTCGGCCGCGGCTTCCTCGTCGGCGCCACCGCGGGCCGTACGACCCTGACGGGCGAGGGCCTCCAGCACGCGGACGGCCACTCCCCCGCGATCGCGGCGACGAACCCGGCGGCGCTCACGTACGACCCGGCCTTCGCCTACGAGATCGCGGCGATCGTCAAGGACGGTCTGCGCCGGATGTACGGCGAGGCGCGCCCCGACGAGGACCCGAACGTCTTCTACTACCTGACCGTCTACAACGAGCCGATGCCGCAGCCGGCGAAGCCCGAGGGCGTCGAGGAGGGCATCCTCAAGGGCCTCTACCGCTTCAACACGGCCGAGACCGCCGGTCTGAGCCTCGGCGAG
This sequence comes from Streptomyces sp. P6-2-1, assembly GCF_050613165.1. Classification (NCBI taxonomy): domain Bacteria; kingdom Bacillati; phylum Actinomycetota; class Actinomycetes; order Kitasatosporales; family Streptomycetaceae; genus Streptomyces; species Streptomyces sp. P6-2-1. The sequence continues at coordinate 1,555,418 of NZ_CP192513.1, forward strand.
AAGGCCCCCCGGGCCCAGCTCCTCGCCTCCGGCACCGCGATCCACTGGGTGCTCAAGGCGCAGCGGCTGCTCGCCGAGGAGTGGGGCGTCGCCGCCGATGTGTGGTCGGCGACCTCGTGGGGCGAGCTGCGCCGGGACGCGATGGAGGCCGACGAGGCGCTCCTGCGCGGCGAGGAGCGGGTCCCGTACGTGACGCGCGCCCTCTCGGGTGCGCCGGGCCCGGTCGTCGCGGTGAGCGACTACATGCGCCAGGTCCCCGACCAGATCGCGCAGTGGGTCGAGCAGGACTGGACCTCGCTCGGCGCGGACGGCTTCGGCATCTCCGACACGCGTGACGCGGCCCGCCGCTACTTCGGTGTCGACGCCGAGTCCGTCGTCGTCGCGACGCTCGCCCAGCTCGCCCGCCGCGGCCTGGTCAAGCCGGCCACCGTCAAGGAGGCCCGCGAGCGCTACGGCCTCTGAGCCGGTACACCGACGCGTCGGTGGTACGGGGACGGGCGCGGCCCTCGGGTCGCGCCCGTCCCCGTACCCGTGTCCGCCCTTTTGCCCGCTTCCTCCGCCCGTGCGTGAATGGACTCGTCCCCGGGCGCCCGCGCACCGCGCCGCCGCCCGTGTCACCGAGCGGAGCGGGAGCACGGTCCATGAAGATCGCAAACGTGCCTTCGGCGCCCTGCTGGGCCGATCTGACGACGCCCGACACCGCGGCGGCGTGCCGCTTCTACCGGTCGGTGCTCGGCTGGGAGGCCACGGAGCTGCCGGGCAGGGACACCCAGGGGTACGGGCTCTTCGCGCTCGACGACGGCCGCACCGTGGGCGGCTTCGCGCCGACCGCGCGCCCCGATCGCCCGGCGGCCTGGCTGCCGTACTTCCAGACGGAGGGCGTGGACGCGGTGACCGCCCGCGTCGAGGGCGCGGGCGGCACGGTGACCGCGGGGCCGGCCGACATGCTCGACCAGGGCAGGTACGCGGTGTGCGCGGACCCCGCGGGCGCGGTCTTCGGGCTGTGGCAGCGGCGCGCGCACCCCGGTTTCGGAGTCGTCAACGCGATCGGCGGATTCTGCTGGTTCGAGCTGGCGAGCCGCGACACGGGCGTGCCGAGCGACTTCTACGCGACGGTGCTCGGCTGGGCGACGACGAGCCCCGACGACCACGGCTACCGCATGTGGACCGTCGACGACGAGCCCTTCGGCGGCCTCCTGCGCATGAACGACTCCTTCCCGCCGCAGGTGCCGCCGCACTGGATGGTGTACGTGGCGACGGCGGACTGCGACGCGACGGCCGCACGCTGCGCCAAGGCGGGCGGCGGCGTCCTCGTCCCGCCGCGCACCATCGCCTCGGGCCGCTTCACGGTGCTGAGCGATCCGCAGGGCGCCGTCTTCGGGGCGCTCGCGCTGAACCCGTTGAGCGGCCTGGCGGAGCTGGCCTGAACGGGAAGCGGCCCCGCGCCCGGCCCCGTGGCCCCGTACCCGTTTCCCGCCGTCCGCACCCTCGCGTGCGCGGCAGAACGCACGTTCCCGCACGGCCCGGCGTGCGCGGGGCGCGGCGAGGGCGGATGCTGTGCTGGTGATGGACGAGACGCAGTTCTGGGAGCTCATCGACTCCGCGCGCGAGGCGGCGGACGGCGATCCGGAGGAGCAGGCCGACGTGGTCGTCGACCGGCTGCTCCAGCTCGACCCCGAGTCGGTCGCGGACTTCGCCCGTCATTTCACGGTGCGCTTCCGCAGGGCCTGGACGTGGGAGCTGTGGGGCGCGGCCGGGGTGCTGCTCGCGGCGCCCGAGGGGGCGGACGAGGAGAGCTTCGACTACTTCCGCTGCTGGCTCATCGCGCAGGGCAGGACCGTCTTCGAGGGCGCGCTCGCCGACGCCGACTCGCTCGCCGACCTGCTCCCTGACTTCGACGAGGAGATCGACGGGGACGCGGGCGAGCTGGGCGAGGCGGCCGAGGACGCCTTCGAGCAGCTCACGGGTGCCCCGCTCCCCGCGCTCGGCCTGCCGCCCGAGCCGGAGGTCCCCGAGGGGACACCGTTCCCGCTCGACGACGAGGACGAGCTGGCGACGCGGTACCCGCGACTGTGGGAGCGGTACGGGGGCTGAGCCACGTACGGCGGCGTGCCGGGGTTGAGCAACGTACGGCGGCGTACTGGGGCTGAGCCACGTACAGCGGCGTACCGGGGCTGAGCCATGTACGGCGCGGGGGCTGAGCCGTCTGCGGCGCGGGGCTGAGCTGTGCGTACGTCCCGCGCGTACCGCGTTCCGCGCCTACGAGGCCCCGCCCTCCGGTCCCACCACCGGGTCGGGGAGGTCCGGCGGGTCAGGGGCGAAGACGAGCATCGCGACGTCGTCCGTGATGTCGCCGCGCGCGTAGGCGCGCAGGTCGGTCCAGAGGGTGTCGGTGAAGGCGATCGGGTCGTCCGTGCGCAGCGCGGCGGCGCGCTCGGTGAGCGGGTAGAAGGTGCCGGTGCGGTCGCGGGTCTCGGTCACTCCGTCGGTGTACGCGAAGAGCCACTCCCCCGTCCGCAGCGGCACCGTCAGCGTGCGGTAGCCCTCGGCAGGGACGCCGAGGCCGAGCGGCGGGCCCGCGATGACGGGGAGTTCACGGGCGCCGCCCGTGTGGATGAGGAGCGGAGGCGGGTGGCCGCAGGAGACGATCCGCACCTCCGTGGAGTCCGGCGGGAATTCGAGGAGCACGGCGGTCGCGAAGAGTTCCGAGACGGCGTCCTGGTCTCCTTCGACGCGGCCCGCGGCGACGACGTCCTCGGCGTCGACGCTGAGCCTGCGGTCGAGCTGTCCCGCCACGCCCGTGAGGCGTTCCTGGTCGAGCACGGCCTCGCGGAAGGCGCCGAGCAGCGCGGCGACCGTACCGACGGCCTGGAGCCCGTGCCCCTGCACGTCGCCGACGAGCGCGCGCACCCCGTAGGGGCCTTCGCGCACGTCGAAGAGGTCACCGCCGACGAGCGTGCCGTGCTGCGCGGCCCGGTACAGGCCCGCGCAGCGTACGGGCCCGACGCGCGGCGGCAGCGGGGGCAGCACGGCGAACTGAGCGGCCTGCGCGACCGTGCGGACGGTCACGAGCTGTTCGTCCCTGCGCCGCCGCGCCCACGCGATGACGACACTGAGCACCGCGACGAAGGCGACAGTGACGAGGTCCGAGTCGCCCGCGTGCCCCAGCCGGATCGCGGGCACCCACAGCAGGACCAGCACGATGCCGCCGAAGACGGCGGTGCCGAAGGCTTTGTAGGTGAGTGCGGCGAGCGGCGGGATCGCGCCGATGAGGAAACCGAGTTCGAACCTGCGCCCGACGATCCCCTGGACCACGGCGAGCGCGAAGAGAAGGTAGATGGGGAGCCATCGCAGCCAGCTGGGAGGGCGTGCCACGCGCAGTGGGTCCTCGGCACGGTCCTGGCGGCGCAGCACCGCGCGCGCGGCGACCGCGACCCGCCAGGGCCGGTTCTCGCCACCGCTCGTGTTGTCGGGCTCCGGCCCCTGCATCGGGTGTGCTCCCTCCGGGCCCGCTCTCGGTCCTGACCGCCTTCGTACGGGCGCGGCTCCCTGCACGTACGGGCGCGGCTCCCACCCTCGTACGGCACCGCCCGCGCCGCACGCCGGGTGGCTCCCGCGTCACTCCTCGGGGTGTACCCGCAGGCCCATGAGGACATCGTCCACGTAGTCGCCGTCGAGGTACATCTCGCCGGGCAGGACGCCCTCGACCGCGAAGCCCTCGCTCTCGTAGAGGCGGCGCGCGGGCGTGTTGTGGCCGAGCACGCGGAGCGTGAGGCGGCGGGCGCCTTCGGCGCGGCAGCGGGCGACGGCGGCGCGGAGCAGGGCGCGGGCGACGCCCCTGCCCCGTACCGCCGGATCGACGGCGAGGCCCTGGACGGCGCGGACGTGGGCGTTCGAGGCCAGGGGGGTGGAAGGGAGGAGGCGCAGGTAGCCGACCGGGCGGCCGGGGCTCTCGGGGACTTCGGCGACGAGGTGGGCCTCGGGGCCGCGCCCCGCGCGGAAGAAGGGCGGGAGCGGGGGGACGGGGCGCGGGGTGACGGCGTGGAGCGTGGACCAGGTGGCGGCGTCGAGAGCGGCGAGCGCGGCCTCGTCATCGGCCCGGGCGGGGCGGACGAGGGGGGCGCTCCCGGCGGCGGGCGGCTGGGCCACGGGGGATGCGGCCTGTCCGGCGGGCGGTCCTTCCGGCTGTCGCGCGGGCGGCCCGGCGGGGGCGGCTATGGGCTGTTCGGTCGTCATGGGGTCATCCTGCACCCCTGCCACTCACCGCTCACGCCATTTTCCCGCCGGGGCGGGGCACGATGACCGCATGGACGAGCACGGGCACGAGGACGAGACGGGCGCGGCGGCAGGCTTGAACTTCGGCGAGGACGAGGCGGCGGTACGCGAGGGTCCCGCGCGGCGGCGGGTGGCCATCGCGGGGGCCTCCGGGCTCATCGGCGGCGCGCTCGCCCGCTCGCTGCGCGCCGACGGGCACGCGGTGGTGCGGCTCGTACGGCGTGAGGCACGGGCCGAGGACGAGGCGCGCTGGGACCCGGAGCGGCAGGAGGTGGACACGGCGGCCCTCGCGGGCTGCGACACGGTCGTGAACCTCGCGGGCGCGGGCATCGGCGACCACCGCTGGACCGAGGCGTACAAGCGGGCCATCCGCGACAGCCGGGTGCTCGGCACCGCGGCGCTCGCCGACGCGGTCGCCTCGCTCGACCAGCGGCCCGAGGTCTTCGTGTGCGGCAGCGCGATCGGCTACTACGGGGACACGGGCGCGCGTGCCGTGGACGAGAGCGCGGGTCCGGGCGAGGGCTTCCTGCCGGGTGTGTGCGTGGAGTGGGAGGAGGCGGCGGGGGCCGCCGCGGAGGCGGGGGTGCGGACGGTGTTCGCGCGCACGGGGCTCGTGGTCTCGCGCGAGGGCGGGGCGTGGGGGCGGCTCTTCCCGCTCTTCAAGGCGGGGCTCGGGGGGCGGCTCGGGGACGGGCGGCAGTTCTGGAGCTTCATCGCGCTGCACGACCACGTCGCGGCACTGCGCCACCTCATCGACACGCCCGCACTCGAAGGCCCGTTCAACCTCACCGCGCCCGAGCCCGTGATCAACCGCGAGATCACGGCGGCGATGGGCCGCGTTCTGCGCCGCCCCACGCCCTTCCCCGTCCCCGCCGCGGCGCTGCGTCTCGCGCTCGGCGAGTTCGCGGGCGACGTACTCGGCAGCCAGCGCGTCCTCCCCCGCCGCCTCATCGACTCCGGCTTCCGCTTCGCCTTCCCGCTCGCGGACGAGGCGATCGCGGCGGCGGTACGGGGGTGAGGGGGGCAGTACGGGGGTGAGGGGGGCGGTACGGGGTGAGGGGGCGGGCGGCTGGGGCGTGAGACCGGGCGGGGGGGGACGCGGTGGGGCGGTACGGCGGGGTGCGCGGCGGGGGGTGTGCGGCGGCGCTGCGGGGCTGATCGCGGCGGGGATTCGGGGCCGGGCGGGCCCGCCTTGCCCTGTACCTCCGCCGTGCGGCCCTCCGTGCCCCGTACCGAGCCACCCCGTGCCACCCCGCGCCCCCGCACGAGCGCTCCCCCGCCCCTGCCGCCGCTCCTAGGCTCGACGAGGAACTGGGCTCATAGCGCGGGCTGTTCGGGGCACACGCCCCAGCGGCAGACGCCCGACCCCGAGGGAGGGGCCGTGTTCGATACGGCACAGCAAGCGGATGTGATCATCGTCGGAGCCGGAGTGGCGGGCCTCTCGGCGGCGCACCACCTGGTCAGTGCGGGAGTGACGGTCTCCGTCCTGGAGGCCGGACCGCGCGTCGGCGGCCGGATGGCGACCGAGGAGGTGGACGGTTTCCGGCTGGACCGGGTGGGCCGGCTGCTGAGCACAGCGCACCCCGAACTGCGCCGCACGCCGGGCCTCGAAGGGCTCGTGCTGCGTCCCTTCGCCCCGGGCGCGCTCGTGCACAGCGCGGGGCGGCTGCACCGTATCGGCGATGGCAGGCGCACCAGGGGCGCACTGACAGCGGCACGCGCCCTCGCGAGCGCCCCCCGTCCGTACGGCGCGGGGGTCCGCGCCCTCGACCAGGCCCGGCTCTCCGCCGTCCTCGCCCGGCTCGCGCACGCCGACGACGCCCGGCTGACCGGACGCGAGGAGCGCACGGCGGCCGAGGCGCTCGCGGCGCAGGGACTGCCGCGCCGTACCGCGCAGACGTTCCTGCGCCCGCTGCTCACGGCGCTGCTGCTCGATCCGGAGCTGTCCACGTCCTCGCGCGTCGCGGACTTCGCGCTGCGCGATTTCGCGCGGGGGCGGCTGTGCGTGCCCGAGGGCGGTTCGGGGGCGCTCGCGGAACGGCTCGCCGCGACGCTGCCGCCCGGGACGATCCGGACGGGCGTGCATGTCACCGCGGCATCGACGTCCGCGGTGACGACGAAGGAGCACGGTGAACTCGGCTGCCGCGCGCTGCTCGTGGCCACGGGTGCCCGGGACGCGGCGGAGCTGCTGCCGGGCCTGCGCGTGCCGCGCTTCCACGAGGTGACGGTCTTCCACCACAGCGCGCCGTTCCCGCCCGCCACGGGCTCCTCGCTCGTCCTGGACGGCGACCGCTCGGGCCCGGTCTCGCACACGGCGGTGCTGAGCGCCGTCGACCCGGGCCGCGCCCCGGCCGGGCGCACGCTCGTCTCCTCGACGGTTCCCGGGCGGCCGCCGGCCGGTCTGGACGCCTCCGTACGGGCGCACCTCGCGGCGCTGTACGGCGTACCGACCGGGGACTGGGACCTCCTCGCCGTGCACCACGACGCGGAGGCGGTCCCCGCGATGGCCCCGCCGCACGACCCGCGCCGCGTGGTCCGTGTCCTGGACGGCCTCTATGTGTGCGGCGACCACCGCGACACCGGCTCGGTCCAGGGCGCCCTCAGCTCGGGCCGCCGCGCGGCCCACGCCCTCCTCCGCGACATCGGCCGCGCACCGGCGTATCCGCCGCGAGGGGTGCCGGAGGTGGTGGCGGCTTGAGGGGGGAGGGGGGCTTGAGGGGGGCTTGAGGAAGGCTTGAGGGGGCTTGAGCGGTGGAGGGGGTGCGAGGTGTGGCGAGGCCCTGCGGACAGCCCCCTCCCTCCCGGGGGGGGCTCCCCGTATACAAGTCTTCCGCAAATCGCCCCCTCCCCCCGACCACCTCCCAAAATCTGTGGACAACTCCGCGAAACCCATCACGCCCCTCACCCGATCCGGTGAGCGTTTTCCGCGCGACCCCCGAGTTGTCCACAGACCGCTTTCAGCCACCCACGCCCCTCTCCGCCCCCTTCCCCCTCGCCTTCACCCTCCTCCGTCTCCCCCGCCCCTCTCGCCCTCCCCTCCCCCACCCCTACTGGTACGCCGCGACCCGGTCCCTGTACCCCCGCACCGGCCCCGCGTCACGGTACGGCTCCAGGCGGCGCTCGAAGTCGCGTACGTACTCGACCGCCCGGACCGAGCGCATCTCACCCGCCGCCTGCGCCGCCTCCGCGCCGTGGGCGCACGCCGCGTCGAGGTCGCCCAGGCCGAGACGGGCCGTGGCGAGAACGACGCGGCAGAAGAGGCGGCTGCGGGCGTAGCCGCTCGCGCGCAGTTGCAGGGAGCGTTCGGCGTGCTGCGCCGCCGCCCGGTACTGCTGGAGGTCGCGGTAGCAGTGGCCGAATTCGTCGGCGAGCTGGGCCTCGTCGAAGAAGCGGGCCCAGCCGGGCACCTCGTCGCCCGGGCGGGCCGCTTCGAGCGCGCGCTCGGCACGTACGAGCGAGGCCGTGCAGGACCGCGTCTCGCTCAGCATCCCGTGCCCGCGCGCCTCGGCCGCGTGCAGGAGCGCCTGTACGGCGGGCGGCACCGCGGAACCGACCCCCTGCTGGGCGACCCGCGCGAGCTGCACCGCCTCCCTGCCGTGACCGAGATAGACGGCCTGGCGGCTCATCGTGATGAGCACGTACGCGCCGTAGACGCGGTCGTCGGCGGCCTGCGAGAGGCGCAGGGCCTGGACGAAGTAGCGCTGCGCGAGTCCGTGCGCGGCGATGTCGTACGAGGTCCAGCCGGCGAGCCTCGTGAGGTCGGCCGCCGCGGCGAAGAGCCGGCGCCCCGTCTGCTCGCCGTAGACGCCGCGCAGCATCGGCTCGGCCTCGTGCTCCAGGTAGCGGACGAGGGCCTGCCGGGCGTGGCCACCACCGTAGGCGTGGTCGAGGGAGCGGAAGAGGTCGGCGACGGAGCGCAGCGCGGCGATGTCGCCGCTCGTGACCTTCTGGCCGGGCCCGCGTTCGCTCCCCGAGCGCCCCCAGGACGCGCCCGCCGCGGGCGCGGGGCCGCGCAGGGCTCCCGGCCTGGCCTGCTGCGGGACCCGTCCCGCGACGCCCGTCGGTTGCGCGGGGACGCCGGGCGCGCCGACGGCGACCGGTTCCTGCCGTGGGATCTCCGCGCTCTCCGCTCCCTCCCTGGTCTCCGCGCGACCGGCGGTCTCCGCCCGCCCCGGCCGTTCGGCGCGCTCCGTACGGCCCACGCGGTCGTCCGCGAGCCGCCCCACGCGTTCGTCGGCCCGGCCGATGAGCCAGTCACGGCTCGGCACGACGAGGCCGGCGGGGGTGAAGGCGATCTTGCGGAGTTCGGCGTGGCTCCCCGAGTCCTTGCGCCACAGGCCGCCGACGATGTCGACGGCCTCCTCGGGCGTCCCGGCGAATTCGAGTCCCGCGTAGACGGGCGCGCAGGCGTCGAGACCGAGGTCCTGGGCGCTGAGTCTGCGGCCGAGGCGGCGGGTGAAGACCTCGGCGATGAGCGCGGGTGTCGTGCCGCGCGGTTGCTGGCCGCGCAGCCAGCGCGTCACGGAGGTCTTGTCGTATCTCAGGTCGAGCCCGTGTTCCAGGCCGAGCTGGTCCACTCGCCGGGCGAGCCCCGCGTTGGAGAACCCCGCCTCCGCGATGAGCGCGGCGAGCTGTCGGTTGGGGGTGCGCTGAGGGGTTCGGTCCGTCATCAGCTGTGCGGTCTCCTGCCTTCCGGGCCCGAAAGCAGCCCTCGTGGAACGGCGCGAATGTAACGGGCGGCGAACGCCCCATCACGCCCTTCGCCCCACGTTCATCCGATCGTGTGAGGATTGCCCGGAGAACTGACGGAAAGCGGGGCGTGAGAGGCGTACACGTTCACTCGTTCGTGGCGCGTCGGGTTTTCTCCTGAACCGGGCACTTTCCGCGTACGTGAAACCTCTCTCGCGGTCACCGCCCGGCCCCCGGCGTCCACCCCTCGCACCCCCGCGCGCCCCTCCGCGTCCACCCCCGCCGCACCCCTGCGCAGCCGCCCCGCGACGCCCCCGCCCCCCTCACCGCGCACCTCCGCCCCCGCCCCGCCGCACCCCCGCCTTCATCCCCACCCCGTGCTCCACCCGCCTTCGCCCCGCCCCCGCCCGCTCGCCGCTCCCCGCACGCGCCGCCGTACAGTGGCGAAGGCACGCGTCGGTGCCGAGGGACGCACGTGGGAAGGCACGCCGTGAGTGAGCTGCGATTCGTCCGTATGGGCCTGGAGTCCGCCGAGACGGTGTACACGCCGTACCTCGACGCCTGGGAGGAGCAGCGCCGGGTGCACGCGGCACGCGTCGCCGACGAGATCCCCGACACCTGCCTCCTCCTGGAGCACCCGCCCACGTACACGGCGGGCCGCCGTACCGAGGAGAGCGAGCGCCCCCTCGACGGCACCCCGGTGATCGACGTGGACCGCGGCGGCAAGATCACCTGGCACGGCCCCGGTCAGCTCGTGGGCTACCCGATCCTGCGGCTCCCCAGCCCGGTCGACGTCATCGCGCACGTACGGAACCTGGAGGAGGCCCTGCTGCGCACGTGCGCCGCGTTCGGCCTCGAAGCGACGCGGGTCGAGGGCCGCAGCGGCGTGTGGGTACTCGGCGAGCCGGTCGAGAAGCGGCCGGGCGGGCTGACCCTCGAACTGGAGCGCACCGACCCGCTCTTCGACGCGCGCCTCGCGGGCCCCGAGTACGCGCCTTCCAACGCGGGGCAGCGCCGTGAGGACCGCAAGCTCGCCGCGATCGGCGTCCGGATCGCGAAGGGCGTGACGATGCACGGCTTCGCGCTCAATGTGAACTCCGACACGACCGGCTTCGACCGGATCGTGCCCTGCGGCATCCGCGACGCGGGCGTCGCCTCGCTCTCGGGCGAGCTGGGCCGCGAGGTGACGGTCCAGGAGGTGCTGCCGATCCTGGAGCGCCATCTCGCCGACGTCCTCGCGGGCGCGGGCGCGCCGCCGCTGTCGACGGCGGTCTGACGGGGCCTCGGGGCGGTACGGGGAAGGGGCCGCGCCCGTACGGGACGGCCGCCGCGCACCCCGTAGCGACAGCCCGTTCCCGGTCCGTACCGGAAGAGAGCCCGCCCATTGGGCCGTACGAGGGAATGCGCCTGCGGTTCGGTGGGTTGGGCACGGAGCGGGCCCTTGCCCTCACGGGCGTAGGCTGGGCCACGCCGAAGAATCGAAAGCCACGACGCGCGATCGCAGCAGAAAGGGGCGCCGGGCATGTCCGCAGTCGCACCCGACGGGCGCAAGATGCTCCGCCTGGAGGTCCGGAACAGCCAGACCCCCATCGAGCGCAAGCCCGAGTGGATCAAGACCCGCGCGAAAATGGGCCCCGAGTACAACGAGCTGCAAAAGCTCGTGAAGAGCGAGGGCCTGCACACGGTGTGCCAGGAGGCCGGCTGCCCCAACATCTACGAGTGCTGGGAGGACCGCGAGGCCACCTTCCTCATCGGTGGCGACCAGTGCACCCGGCGCTGTGACTTCTGCCAGATCGACACGGGCAAGCCGCAGGCACTCGACCGCGACGAGCCGCGCCGTGTCGGCGAGTCGGTCCGCACGATGGACCTCAACTACGCGACCGTCACGGGCGTCGCCCGTGACGACCTCGAAGACGGCGGCGCCTGGCTCTACGCCGAGACCGTCCGGCAGATCCACGCGCTGACCGCCGAGCGGCCCCTCGGCGGCACGAAGGTCGAGCTGCTCATCCCCGACTTCAACGCGGACCCCGCTCAGCTCGCCGAGGTCTTCGCCTCGCGCCCCGAGGTCCTCGCGCACAACGTCGAGACGGTCCCGCGCATCTTCAAGCGCATCCGTCCCGGCTTCCGCTACGAGCGCTCCCTCAAGGTCATCACCGAGGCGCGCGAGGCCGGTCTCATCACGAAGTCGAACCTCATCCTCGGCATGGGCGAGACCCGCGAGGAGGTCAGCGAGGCGCTGCGCGACCTGTACGAGGCGGGCTGCGAGCTGATCACGATCACGCAGTACCTGCGCCCCTCGCCCCGGCACCACCCCGTCGAGCGCTGGGTCAAGCCGCACGAGTTCGTGGAGCTGAAGGAGGAGGCCGAGCAGATCGGCTACTCCGGCGTCATGTCGGGCCCGCTCGTCCGCTCCTCGTACCGCGCCGGGCGCCTCTTCCAGCAGGCGATGGAGCGGCGCGGCGCGATGGCGGGACCGCTGCCGACGGTCTGAGGCTGCCGACGGTCTGAGGCCCGCGGCGGACCGTGCGAGGCCCCCAGCGGACCGTGTGAGGTCCGGCACAGCGGGGCGCCCCGGTTCCGTACGGGATCGGGGCGCGCCCCTCGGGCCCTCCGGCGGCCCCGGAGCCGTTCCCCCAGGTGGGTACGGTTCCGGGGCCGCCGCCTTTCGCGGATGACCGCAAGTCTTCGCCCGGCTTTCGCGGAGCGCCGTCTTCCGCCGCTTCATGGCCGTTTGACCCTTCGGTCACCGGCTGGTAACACCGTGCTGTGACGCTGGGAGCGAGGCGCCGCGCCGGTCCGCGCGAGGTCCTCGCCCGTACGAGCGCGTCACCGCCGCCAGCCCCGGGGAGCCCACCGTGCCGAGCGTCCACCACCTGCCGAAGGCCCGTACCACCCTCCTCGCCCCGCTCTCCTCGGCCCTCCGCGCCGTGGAGACCGCCCTGCTCAGCCGCTCCGCGCACAACGCGCGCACCGCAGTGATCGCCGACCGCGCCCGGGCGAGGGAGCGGGCCGAGGCGGAGGCCGTCCTGCGCGCGCTGCCCGCCCGCACGTCCTGACCCGTGGCACGCCACGTAAACTTCCCCGTATGGCGAGGAAGGACACCGCAGAAAGCTCTGCGAATCAGGGGCGACTGAAACAGATCGCTCTCACTTACAAGATGACCCGACGGGTCGATCCGAGGATCGGCCTGGTGATCGGTGCCGTGGGGATCGTCGCCTTCGGCGTGCTCCTCGCGATCGGTTTCCTGATCGGCCACCCGGTCTACCTGGGCATTTTCGGCTTCCTCGTCGCTGTTCTCGCGATGGCGATCATCTTCGGGCGGCGCGCCGAGCGTGCGGCGTTCTCGCAGATGGAGGGACAGCCGGGCGCGGCGGCAGCGGTGCTCGACCAGATGAAGCGCGGCTGGACGACGACGACGGCGGTCGCGATGAACCGCAGCCAGGACGTCGTGCACCGCGCGGTCGGCAAGCCCGGCATCGTGCTGATCGCCGAGGGCAACCCGAACCGGGTCAAGAACCTGCTCGCGGCGGAGAAGCGCAAGATGGCGCGCGTCGTCTCCGACGTGCCGGTCCACGACATGATCGTGGGCAACGGCGAGGGCCAGGTCCCGCTGAAGAAGGTCCGTACGACGCTTCTGAAGTACCCGCGCGTCCTCACCGGCCCCCAGGTCACCGAGACCACGGACCGGCTGCGCGCGATGGGCGACATGATGAAGAACATGCCGCTCCCGAAGGGCCCCATGCCGAAGGGCATGCGGATGCCCCGGGGCCCGCGCGGCTGACCCCTCCCACCCGTCACGACAACCGCCGAAGGGGCGGGCCCGCACACCGGGGCCCGCCCCTTCGGCGTCACGACGGGGTCCGGACGGGGCTCGGAGTGCGTGAGCGCGGGGTTCGCGTCGGCGGTACGGCGTCGGCGGTACGCACCCGGGGCCGCCTCACGCGCGTACGGGCGCCCGTCCCGTACTCCTCCCCCGTCCCGTACCGCCCCCGCCCTCCGCCCGTACCGCCCCCGCCCGCACCGCCACCGCCCGCGCCACCGCCCGCGCTGCCGCCGGGAGGCCGTCGCGCCGGCCCTGCGGTTCCAGCCCCGGCGTGGCGCCCACCGCGAGGAGGAGGGCGACGCAGCGGGTCTCGCCCCGGACGGCGGCGAGGCAGCGGGGGGAGCCGTCGGCGTTGCGGGCGTCGGGGTCGGCGCCCTCGCGCGGGAGGCGGGCGGGGACGCCCGCGCGGCCCTCTTCGGCGGCGCGGCAGGCGTGGGCGGGGAGCCTTCTTGCGGGTGCGGTTGTTCGCGAGGGGCAGTGTGCCGCCCGCGGCTGCCTCAGACGCGGATCTGCACCGCGCGGGACAGCCGGTCGTGGAGACCGCGTGCGTCGCGGTCCCAGATGAGGGCGGGGATGGCGATGCAGAGGAGCACACTGCGGATCAGGACACGGACGATGCCGAGCCTGCCGCCGTCCTCGGCGACGACGCGGAGGCGGAAGAGGACCTTGCCGGGGGTCCCGGCCACCGTGCCGAGGGTGAGCAGACTCAGGACGAAGAAGATGCCCAGTGCCCAGTTGCCCGCCGCCTGCTGGTCACCGCGCGCGATGAGACCGTATGCGATGAGCATGCACAGGGCCCAGTCGACGAGGAGAGCGCCGAAGCGGCGCCCGAGGGGCGCGAGGGAGCCGGGGCCCTCCTCGGGGAGACCGAGGCGCTCGCCCCGGTAGCCGAAGTCGACACCCATCTCCTCGGCGGCGGCGCGCGGCCCGGAGAGCCACGATCCCATTGCATCCCTGTTGTCCACCGCTCCACGGTACTGCGCCCGCTCCCGGCGGCCCCTGGCAGCCCCCGCCCGGCGCGCACCCCCGCGTAGGCGGGGCGCGGGACGGGCCGGCGCACGCCGTGGCCGGGGCCGCCGGGCAGCCCCGAGGTGGTTAACTTCGGTGAAACAAATGGGTCACGCTTGAGAAATCCCGTCTTTCTATGGTCGGCTCCACCGTGGGTCACCGCACTGACCGCGGGCACGAGCTGAAACCCCCGCCCCTCCCCGGGTGGGAGGAGGAGGAGTTGGATGTTCCAGAACGCCGATGACGCCAAGAAGTTCATCGCCGACGAGGGCGTGGAATTCGTCGACGTCCGCTTCTGCGACCTGCCGGGCGTGATGCAGCACTTCACGGTGCCGGCGAAGGCGTTCGACCCGGCCGAGGAGCTGGCCTTCGACGGCTCGTCGATCCGCGGCTTCCAGGCGATCCACGAGTCGGACATGGCGCTGCGCGCCGACCTGTCGACCGCGCGCGTGGACCCCTTCCGCCGCGACAAGACGCTCAACATCAACTTCTTCATCCACGACCCGATCACGGGCGAGCAGTACAGCCGTGACCCGCGCAACGTGGCGAAGAAGGCCGAGGCGTACCTCGCGTCGACCGGTATCGCCGACACCGCGTACTTCGGCCCCGAGGCCGAGTTCTACGTCTTCGACAGCGTCCGCTTCGAGACCTCAGCGAACCGCTCGGTGTACGAGATCGACTCCGAGGCGGGCGCCTGGAACACCGGCTCCGAGCTGAACAACCGCGGCTACAAGGTCCGCTACAAGGGCGGTTACTTCCCGGCCCCGCCGGTCGACCACTTCGCCGACCTGCGCGCCGAGATCTCGCTGGAGCTGGACAAGGCGGGCCTTGAGGTCGAGCGCCAGCACCACGAGGTGGGCACGGCCGGTCAGGCCGAGATCAACTACAAGTTCAACACGCTGCTCGCCGCGGCCGACGACCTGATGCTCTTCAAGTACATCGTGAAGAATGTCGCCTGGCGCAACAACAAGACCGCGACCTTCATGCCGAAGCCGATCTTCGGCGACAACGGCTCGGGCATGCACGTGCACCAGTCGCTGTGGACCGGCGGCCAGCCGCTCTTCTACGACGAGCAGGGCTACGCGGGCCTCTCGGACACCGCCCGCTACTACATCGGCGGCATCCTCAGGCACGCCCCCTCGCTGCTCGCCTTCACCAACCCGACGGTGAACTCGTACCACCGCCTGGTCCCCGGCTTCGAGGCCCCGGTCAACCTGGTCTACTCGCAGCGCAACCGCTCCGCCGCGATGCGCATCCCGATCACGGGCTCCAACCCGAAGGCCAAGCGCGTCGAGTTCCGCGCCCCGGACCCGTCCTCGAACCCGTACCTCGCCTTCTCGGCGCTCCTCCTCGCGGGCCTCGACGGCATCAAGAACAAGATCGAGCCGGCCGAGCCGATCGACAAGGACCTCTACGAGCTGGCCCCCGAGGAGCACGCGGGCGTCCCGCAGGTCCCGACCTCGCTCCCGGCCGTCCTCGACGCCCTCGAAGCGGACAACGAGTACCTCCAGGCCGGCGGCGTCTTCACCTCCGACCTGATCGAGACCTGGATCGACTACAAGCGCACCGCCGAGATCGCCCCGATCCAGCTCCGCCCGCACCCGCACGAGTTCGAGCTGTACTTCGACATCTAGGAAGGCCCGGGGCCACCGCCCCGCACCGGCCGCACACGGGCCGTGGGCCGCGTCTCCCTTGCGGGAAGCGCGGCTCACGGCCCGTTTCCGCGCCCGCGTCCGGTCTGCTTCACCTCGCGGGCGACGAATCGAGGTGCGCGGTGGACGAGGGCGACAGCCACAACTCCGTGGACGGCACCGTGGCCGCCCCGTGGTACGACGCCGAGGCGCCCGTACGGTTCCTGGGGCACGTCGAGTGGCTGACGGAGCCGGACGGGCTCGACCTCTATCCCGCCGAGGCCGCGCTCCTGGTCCTGCTGCCGTTCCTGCGCAGACGTCGAAAGGTGGCGGGACCGCGCCTACGGCTTCGGCCTCGCCCTCCGCGATCTCGTGCCGTTCCCCCTCGTGCCGCCGGTCGCGCGCGAACTCACTCTCTCCCCCGCCGAGGCCGCCCGGGTGTTCACGTCGCACGGCGTCACCGTGTCGCGGGACTCCCTGCCCGAAGGGCTCACGTTCAAGGCCGCGACCGCCCTCGCTCGCGTCCCCCGCCCCTGCTTCCGCCCCACGCTCACCGCACAAAACAGGTGCGTCGCGCCCGACTCGGGGCACCCGGAGCACAGGGCAGGTGGAAACGAGTGCGGGCAGGTGAGTGGTGGTGCCGGAGGAGGAAGGACGTGCGGAAGAGGGTGGGGTGCGGCCCGGGGAGGCTCGGGAGCGGGTGTATGACGCCTTGCTCGCTGTGCGGCCGCCGGTGGATGTGCTCGTGCTCGCCGATGCGGTGCTTGTCGCTTCGGAGTTGGTGAGCAATGCCGTGCGGCACGCCGGGGGCGTCACTTGCTTCCGGGTGAGCGTCGAGGGCGCGGAGGTGGAGATCAGGGTCTCGGACGGGTCGGACGCGATGCCGTACGAGCGGACGCCCCGGCCTCTCGTGCGCGAGGGCGGGTACGGGTGGGGGCTCGTCACGAAGCTCGCGCGCGTCGAGGTGGTGAAGGGGGCCGAGGGGGGCAAGACCGTGCGGGCGCGGCTGCCGCTGACGTCCGCTCACAGCACGTACGAGCACCCCGGCTTCGTGCCCGCGCAGCGCGAGCCGCCGGCCGAAGGGGAGCGGTGAGGGCGGGTCAGCCCGCGTCGATCGCCTCGCCGATCGTCTCGTACACGTCGAGGACCGTGTCCGTGCCCGTCAGGGCGAAGAGCTGACGCAGGGGCTCCGTGGGGGCGACCAGGCGCAGTTGGGTCGTGGCACGGACGCGGATGAGGAGATTGAGGAAGCTGGAGTCGCCGAAGTCGACGCGGCTCAGGTCGAGTATGACGACCGGATAGCGCGCGGCCGCGTCCTCCAGCTCCTGGCGCAGCCCGCCCACGGTGTCGAGGTCCAGCTCGCCGGAGGCCCGGACGAGCCACATCGCGGCGGGGTCGGCGGGCAGGGCGCGTCTCTCCGGGTCGGCGGAGGTCTCGTCCGCCGGTTCCTGCTCGGGCGGCTCTGCGGGTTCGGGCATATGCGCATCCTGCCTCAAGCGCCACCGGGGTCCCGACTCGCCCCCTCCCTCCGCCCTTCCGCGTTCACCGGTTTCTCACAGCCTTCCGCCGCTCCGCACGAGCGGCCACGCGGGCCGCCACGCGGGCCACGGCGCGCGTTCGCCACGCGGCCACGGCGCGCGTTCGCCACGCGGCCACTGCGCGCGTTCGCCACGCGGCCACGGCACCCGTCCGCCACGCGAGCGTCCTCGCGGGCCGCCGCGCGAGCGGTCTCACGAGGACAGCGAGTCGCGGCAGGAGCAGTGCGCCGGATCGTGGGCGCGGCCCCGCGTCTCCCAGGCCCGCAGGCAGCACAGCGCCTCGAAGACCTGCCAGTCGGCGACGGGGCGCGGGGGCGGTACGGGCGCGGGGCGCGGCACGTGTTCCTCGGCGCACTCGTTCTCGCGCAGGATCGCGGTGACCAGGAGCGCCGACGCGGCGACGAAGGCGGCCGTCGTCCACCAGGCGCCGTGTCGCGCGCTCGCCGTGGCGCAGTGCCCCAGCCAGACCACTCCGGCGAGGTGCGCGGCGCTCAGGGCGAGCGAGAGGCGGCTCACCGCGCGTCCCGGGGGTGCGCGGGGGCGGGGTGCGGAGGTGCGGCGGGGGCGGGGGGCCGGGGCATGGGCTGCGTCCTCTCGTACGGGGTCGTCGTGTCGCACGGCTCGTGGCGCCGTACCGGCGTGGGGTGCCGCGCGCCCGTACGGCGGCGTGGCACCGCGCGCCGTTCGTCACGTACGGCGATCTTCCGTTCACTCGTGGCGATCTGTCCGGCCAACGAGCCAGTCGCGCGGGCGCTGCGCCGGTTCACCCTTGCGCCCCGCGCGAGCGCGCCTGTCCGAATTCGTGTCGGTCCGTGTGGGGGACCCCGGTCACTCCACGAGGGGAAGGGCCGCACTCGTGTGCGACTCGGGATGCGGGACGGCGGAGGGCGTGTGACCTTGAGGTTCGGGGGCTCGCCGAGGAGAGAGGGAGCGTTGTGGGCGGTGATTCCCAGGCAGCCGCGCTCGCCGCCGAGGCGTACGTGTACGGCGCGCCGCTCGTGCGGGGCCTCGAAACCGTCGGGCTGCTCACGCAGGACGGCTTCGGCTCGCTGCAAGCGACGGCGTTCAACCACTTCGCGCACGCCGAACCCGCGACGGGCTGGCCCGCCGACGAGGGCACCTTGTGCTCGCTCGCCCATCTCGACCTCTCCGAGGGCCCGCTCGTCCTCCAGGTCCCGCCGAGCGGCTCGCGCTACGCCGTGTACCAGTTCGTCGACGCGTGGACCAACGACTTCGCGTACGCGGGGCTGCGCGCGGGCGGTGCGGACGGCGGCAGCTGGCTGCTCGCGCCGCCCGGCTGGGAGGGGCAGGTGCCGGGGAGCGTGCGCGAGGTGATCGAGGCGCCGACGGCGGTCGCGACGCTCGTGGTGCGGTACGCCTGCGCGCTCGCGGACGCGGACGACGTCGCCGCGGTACGGGACCTGCGGGCCGGGCTCGCGCTGCACCCGCTCACCGCGCCGGGGCTGGGGCGCGGCGGGCTCCCGGGCGGCGATCCGCTCGCCGAGCCCGCGCTGCGCTTCTGGGAGCGGCTGCGGGTGTGGGCGGGCGATTTCCCGCCCTCGGACGCGGATCGCGCCTACCAGGAGCGTTTCCAGCCGCTCGGGCTCCTGGAGGAGGGCGCGACGCCGTACGCGGAACCGGCGGCGGAGTTGCGGTGGGCGCTGGAGGAGGGGGCGGCGGCGGGACGCGCGGAGGTGGAGGCGGCGGCGTGGCGGTGGGGTGGGGACGGGACAGCGGGTGACGGGGGCGCGGGTGACGGGACCACGGGTGACGGGCCCGTGGGGAGCGGGGACACGGGGAGCGGGGACGGCTCGGGGGAAGGCCCGGCGTCGTCCTCGGCGGCTTTTCTCGCCGGTCCCCCGGCGGGCTCCCCGGCAGACGGTGGGCCCCCGGGCGGCGCAGGGGGCTGGAAGGGTGCCGCGCACCTCTTCGACTTCAACCTCGACCACCTCGGACCTGGCACGCTCGACGCCCCTCTCTGGCGGGCCGGTGACCGCTCCGAGGCGTATCTGCGGCGGGCGGTCGCCGCGCGGGTCGGGCTGTGGGGCCCGCACGGCTACGAGGCGACGACGACGCAGACGTACCGGGACGCGGCCGGGGACCGGCTCGACGGCGCGTACGCGTACACGCTGCGCCTGCCGCCCCCGCAGCCCGCCTACGGCTGGGCGCTGAGCGCGCACGAGGTGCCGCGCCGCCCGGGACCCGAGCCGCGCGCGGTGAGCGACCGCACGCCCGGCCTCGTGCGCGAGGAGGACGGCTCGCTCGTCCTGCGCCTGGCCGCGCGGCCGCCGCGCGGGGCGGCGGCGAACTGGGTGCCGGTCCCCGCGGGCGCCTTCCGGGCGGTGCTGCGGCTGTACGTGCCGGAGGCGGGGTACGCGGTGCCAGGGCTCGTACGGGCGGAGCCGGAGTGAGCCCGTACCCGTACGAGACCCCGCGCCGTCAGCGGCTGTAGCGCATCAGCGCGCGCACCATGTGACACGTGACGGGGGACGGCTCGTGGATGCCGACGCGCTCCGCCGCGCGCCGGATCGTGCGGTCGGATGCCTGCTCGGGGCGCCACACGCCCGCGTCGAGGAGGACGATCGCGAGCCGCATCGCCTTGAGGCGGCGGTTGTGCGCGACGTACCACTCGCGGGGGCGGCCCGCGGGCAGCGCCCTCTTCTCGACGGGCATGTAGGGGAGGTCGAAGAGCGGGGTCGCTGGGGCGGTCGGGTCGAGGGTCGCTGCTCGGGCCACGGGCATCCTCCTGAACCGGCGGAAGGGGGTGAGACCGGTCACTCCTGAGGTCGGTCCCGCTCCCCCTCCCGCGTTCGAACACTGCTGCCATTCTACTGCCGGGGACTGACAAAAGCCGCTGGTGGCAGGGGATTTGAGGCATTCGAACACGGAGGTGCCACAGGGGTGCCCACGCGCCCCCGCGGCCCCTTCGGGAACGGCCGCAGGGGGCGGGGTGGCGACGGTCCGGCCGGGTAACACGCGGTTCACACCGGGGCAACGGCCGGGCAACCGCCCCTTGCCATCCTGCGGGCGTCCCGCACCCGCCCCCCCGCGCCCCCGAGGGCGCGTCGTGCACACGTAAGGAAGTGGCCACGTGAGCTTCAAGGCCGAGTACATCTGGATCGACGGCACCCAGCCGACCGCCAAGCTCCGGTCGAAGACGAAGATCGTCGCCGACGGAGCCGAGCCGGGCGTGTGGGGCTTCGACGGTTCCTCCACGAACCAGGCCGAGGGCCACTCGTCGGACTGCGTGCTCCAGCCGGTCTTCACGTGTCCCGACCCGCTGCGCGGCGGCGCCGACGTTCTCGTCCTGTGCGAGGTGCTCGACACCGACCTGAGCCCGCACCCGAGCAACACCCGCGCCGAACTGCGCGCCGTGGCCGAGAAGTTCGCCGCTCAGGAGCCGGTCTTCGGGATCGAGCAGGAGTACACCTTCTTCAAGGGCAGCCGCCCGCTCGGCTTCCCCGAGAACGGTTTCCCCGCCGCGCAGGGCGGTTACTACTGCGGCGTCGGCGCGGACGAGATCTTCGGCCGCGAGATCGTCGAGGCCCACCTCGCCAACTGCCTCGCCGCCGGGCTCGGCATCTCCGGCATCAACGCGGAGGTCATGCCGGGGCAGTGGGAGTTCCAGGTCGGCCCGCTCTCGCCGCTGGAGGTCTCCGACCAGCTGTGGGTGGCGCGCTGGCTGCTGTACCGCACGGCCGAGGACTTCGGCGTCTCGGCGACGCTCGACCCGAAGCCGGTGAAGGGCGACTGGAACGGCGCGGGCGCGCACACCAACTTCTCGACGAAGGCGATGCGCGAGGGCTACGAGGCGATCGTCACCGCCTGCGAGTCGCTCGGCGAGGGCTCCAAGCCGCTCGACCACGTGAAGAACTACGGCGCGGGCATCGACGACCGCCTCACCGGGCTCCACGAGACCGCGCCGTGGAACGAGTACAGCTACGGGGTCTCCGACCGGGGTGCCTCGGTGCGGATTCCGTGGCAGGTCGAGAAGGACGGCAAGGGGTACATCGAGGACCGCCGCCCGAACGCGAACGTGGACCCGTACGTGGTGACGCGGCTCATCACGGAGACGTGCTGCACGTCGCTGGAGAAGGCCGGACAGGTCTGAGGTCCGGGACACTTCGGGCCGGGTGACCGGCCCGGCGGCGGGGCGCGCGCGGCGAGGCGCGCGCGCCCGGGTGGGGCGTTCATCATGACGGGATGAACGCCCCTTTCGCGCGGGGCCCTCGTTGTCGGCTTTTTGCTTCGGCTTCGGCTGAAACCCTCTCCCTGCCCCTCATGTCATCTGCTTCAATGGACGCATGGACAGCTTTCGGAACCTCGTGACGGGTCGTGTCGACCTCGAACCGTTCTGGCCGTCCCGTCAGCACCACGATTTCGACCGGGTGTGTCAGCCCCCGCGGAACGCTCGGGCCCTCTAACACCCTCCCCGCCTTCCCGGCCGGGCTCCGGTTTTCGGTCCGCGCGACGACGAATGTCCCTTCCGTGGCATCCCCGGCACCGCATCGGTGCCGCTTCGTGCGAAAAGAGCTGACACCTCACATGGCGAACCACCCTTCCCTCTCCGCCGCTCCTTTCACCCGGCCCGTGAGCCCGGTGAGCCCGCCACGTCACCGCCTGCGGGCCGTCGAGGCGGGCGAGCCGGCGCCGGCTCCCGAGGTCGCGCTGCCCGCCGGGGCGACCTGGCTCCCCGTTCCGTCGCACACGCTGCCCGCGCTGCCGGGCAACCCGCCGATGGTCGGGTACCTCGTGCTCGTACCCGCCGATCAGCAGCCGCCGTTCGCGGAGGCCGCCGCGCCCGCCGTGAGCGCGGTGCCCGAGCCCTCGCCGGAGCCCTCGCCCGAACCCCGTACCGAGGCCGTACGGGTCGACGCGCACCGCAGGACCGCCGAGGTCGACGGGCGGCCGCTCGACCTCACCTACCTGGAGTTCGAACTCCTCGCGCACCTCGTCGCGCACCCCCACCGGGTGCACACACGCGACCAGTTGGTGACGACGGTGTGGGGCTACGGGCACGTCGGCGACGGACGGACCGTGGACGTGCACATCGCGCGCCTGCGCCGCAAGCTCGGCACCGCGTACCGGCACAGCATCCAGACGGTGCGGCGGGTCGGGTACAAGTACACGCCGCCGCTGGGCTGAGCCGGGGCCGCGTCGAGCGGGGCTGAGCCGGGGC
Organism: Streptomyces sp. P6-2-1; assembly: GCF_050613165.1. Taxonomy (NCBI): domain Bacteria; kingdom Bacillati; phylum Actinomycetota; class Actinomycetes; order Kitasatosporales; family Streptomycetaceae; genus Streptomyces; species Streptomyces sp. P6-2-1. Next base: position 1,577,561 of record NZ_CP192513.1, read on the forward strand.
CGCGTCGAGCGGGGCGGCGGGCCGTAGCGCCGCGGGCGCGAAAGGTTCTCGTACACGCCGGAGTTCGGCCGGCAGCGCACAAGATCTTCCGAGAGCGAAATACGGTCCCCGGTCCCGTCCGGAGCGGGCACGCTCGTGTCATGACTGCGAACACATCAGCGAACGCGTCGGGGACACGGCTGCTCGTCCTGGGCGGGACCGAGTTCGTCGGGCGCGCGACCGTGGAGGCGGCGCTCGCGCGCGGCTGGGACGTGACGGTGCTCAACCGGGGCTCGAAGCCCGTCCCCGAGGGCGCCCGCGCGCTCGTGGGCGACCGCACGGCGCCCGGCGGGCTCGCCGCGCTCGAAGGCGGCGCCTGGGACCTCGTCGTCGACACGTGGTCGCAGGGGCCACGGGCGGTACGGGACGCGGCCGAGGCGCTGAAGGAGCGGGCCGGACGGTACGTGTACGTGTCGACGTGCTCCGTGTACGCGTGGCCCCGCGCGGCCGGGACGGGCGTCGACGCGCCCCTCGTGGCGGGCGATCCGGACGCGGAGGCGCGCGACTACCCGAGCGACAAGCGGGGCGGTGAGCTGGCCGTCGCGCGGGCCTTCGGCGCGGAGCGCGCGCTCTTCGCCCGCGCCGGACTCGTCCTCGGCCCGCACGAGAACGTGGGGCGGCTGCCGTGGTGGCTGCTGCGGATGCGGCGCGGCGGCGAGGTGCTCGCGCCGGGGCCGCGCGAGCTGCCGCTCGCGTACATCGACGCGCGGGACCTGGCGACGTGGCTGCTCGACGCGGGGACGGCGGGGCGCTCGGGGGCCTTCGACCTGGTCAGCCCGTCCGGGCACACGACGATGGGCGAGTTCCTGGAGACGTGCCGTGCGGTGACGGGCTCGGACGCGGTGCTGCGCTGGGCGAGCCCCGCGCAGGTCGAGGCGGCGGGGATCGAGCCGTGGACGGAGCTGCCGGTGTGGTGCCCGCCGGGCGAACTGCACGGGGCGATGCACACGGCGGACGTGACACCGACGCTGGAGGCGGGGCTGCGGTGCAGGCCGGTGGCGGAGACGGTCGCGGACACGTGGGAGTGGGTGTCGGGGGAACTCGGCGGGACGATGCCGGCCCGGACGAATCCGCGGTCGGCGCTGGGGCTGGACGCGGAGAAGGAGGCGAGGGCCTTGGCGGGGCTGGGGTGAGGTGAGGTGAGAGGCGCTGGGGGCGAGGGGCGCCGACGGCCTGGGCGGGCGCGGGGAGGGCGGGTCCCGCGCGGGCGGGGACGCGCCCCCCGGGGTGTACCTGAGTACACCCCGGGGACGGGGGGAAAACGGCTGCCCCCGCGCGGCGGCGCCCCGCAGAATTGGGAGTGCCGGGCCGCTGGGGCCTGGTCGGGCCGGAGGGTCTGTTGTGGGGGAAGAGGTTGATCATGGGCGGGCTGACACCGACCGAGGACGAGGGCGGGCGGCGCGTGTACGAGCGCCTGCGTGCCGGGGAGCGGACCGCCGAGCGGTTCCTGGCGGCCGCGGACGGTGAGGCGCGCGGCGAGCAGGGGGGCGGTGCTCTGCGGGTCTTCCGTGCCGCGGGGCGCGGGGCGGCGCTCGCCGGTGTCTCGCTCGCCGTGTCCTGCGGGCTGTTCTGCCTCGTCCTGGTCTCGATCTGCCTCATCCCGCTCGGCGTCGGGCTCATCACGACGCCGCCGGTCCTCGCCGTGATCCGTGAGTACGCGCTCGGGCGCCGGATGCGGGCGCTGGCCTGGGGCGGGGTGCGGATCGGGGTCGCGTACCGCCCGCTGCCCCCGCTCAAGCCCGGCTTCGCCGGCGAGGCGGGGCTGTGCCTGGCGCTGCTGCGGGACCCGGCCACGTGGCGGGACATCGGCTGGCTGCTCCTGGACTGCACGGCGGGCACGGTCCTCTCGATCCTGGCGCCGGTCGTGCTGCTCTACCCGGTGTGGGGCGCCGTGCTCGCGGCGGGCGGGTGGCGGATCTTCCGGGACTACGGTGCGGAGTGGTACCTCTTCATCCCGGTGGACAGCCAGGCGACGGGGCTCGCGGCGCTCGCGCTCGGCGTGGTGATCGCGCTCACCGCGCGCTGGTCGGCCCCGGCGTTCGTACAGGCGTACTTCAGGCTGACGCGTACGGCGCTCGCGCCGAGCCGTGAGCAGGAGATGGCCGCGCGGATCAACCGGCTCACGACCACACGGGAGGACGCCGTCGACACCTCGGCGGCCGAGCTGCGCCGCATCGAGCGGGACCTGCACGACGGGGCGCAGGCACGGCTCGTCGCCGTGGGGATGGACCTCGGGCTCATCGAGTCGCTCATGGAGCGCGATCCGGCGAAGGCGAAGGAGCTGCTCGGCAAGGCGCGGCAGTCATCGGCTGAGGCGCTCGGCGAACTGCGGGACCTCGTGCGGGGCATCCACCCGCCGGTGCTCGCCGAGCGCGGGCTCGTGGACGCGGTACGGGCGCTGGCGCTGCGGCTGCCCGTCGAGACGGAGGTCGTGGCGGAGGTGTCGGGGCGTGCCGAGGCGCCGGTCGAGGCGGCCGCGTACTTCGCGACGAGCGAGCTGCTCGCCAACGCGGTCAAGCACTCGGGCGCCGACCGGATCTGGATCGACCTCGGGTACCGCGAGGGACGGCTGCGGATCAGTGTCGGGGACAACGGCGAGGGCGGGGCGACGGCCGGGAAGGGGACCGGGCTGGCCGGGGTCGAGCGCCGACTCGGTACCTTCGACGGTGTCCTGGCCGTCAGTTCTCCCCCCGGCGGCCCCACTCTGGCCACCGTGGAGCTGCCGTGCGTGTTGTCCTAGCCGAGGACCTGTTTCTGCTGCGGGACGGTCTCGTCCGACTGCTCGAAGCGTACGACTTCGAGATCGTCGCCGCGGTGGAGAGCGGGCCCGAGCTGACCCGGGCGCTCGCCGAGGAGCGCCCGGACGTCGCGGTCGTGGACGTGCGGCTGCCGCCCTCGCACACCGACGAGGGCTTGCAGTGCGCCCTGGCCGCGCGGCGGGAGCGGCCAGGGCTCCCTGTGCTGGTGCTCTCGCAGCACGTCGAGCAGTTGTACGCGCGGGAGTTGCTCGCGGACGGCGCCGGCGGGGTCGGGTACCTGCTCAAGGACCGGGTCTTCGACGCCGAGCAGTTCGTGGCCGCGGTGCGGCAGGTCGCTTCGGGCGGCACGGCGATGGACCCGCAGGTGATCTCGCAGTTGCTGCGCCGTCCCGCGGCCGAGCGGCCGCTGGCCCGGCTCACGGCGCGCGAGCGCGAGGTGCTCGAACTCATGGCGCAGGGACGCTCGAACGCGGCGATCGCGGAGCGGCTCGTGGTGACCGAGCGGGCCGTCGCCAAGCACACATCGAACATCTTCGCCCGCCTTGGCCTGGAGATCTCCGACGACGACAACCGCCGGGTGCTCGCGGTCCTCGCCTTCCTCGACGGGAAGCTGCCGGGCCCGGGGGACGGCGGCAGGTGACCTCGGGGGGCGTGTCTCGTTGCGCTTGGCGTGGATTCTGCGAAGCTCGCCCCCCGAACCTCCCGCCGGTCGCGTTCCGGCACCGCCCCCTCGTCCCCAGGCGCCGCGCCGGTCGGTTTCGCGCAGGCGGAGGCGGCGCTCGTCGAGCACTACCCGCGGCTCGTGCGGCTCGCGCACCTCGTGCTGCCGTCCTCGCTCGGCCGGGCCCGTCGCGTCCTCGCGGCGCACGCGCTCACCCAGCGGGCCCTGCCCCGGCGGAAGGACCGCGCGGGCGGGCCGGTGCCTGGTCCGCGTGGCACGGGGGCGGGCGGCGGGCGGGGGCGGGACGGTGCCAGGGTCTCCGCGCGGGACGCGGGGTACGCCTGCGTGCGGCGGAGGGTGCTGCGCGAGGCGCTGCGGGCCTGCGGCGAGGCCGGCGGGAAGGCGGGGAAGACGCGGGTGCCGTTCGGGCTGCCGCGGGTGTGGGGGCTCAGGCTCTTCCCGCGCGCGGGCGGTGGTGAGGAACTCGCTCTCGACCAGGCGCTGGCGCTGCTGAGCGGGGCGGGCCGTGCGGCGTACGCGCTGCTCCACCTGGAGGGGCTGGACCCTGAGGCGGTACGGACGCTGCTCGCCGAGGCGGGCGCGGACGACGCGGGGGCGGCGCTCGGCGAGGCGACGGGGGTCGAGGTCCCTGCGGGCGCGCACGCGGCGGCCCTGCTCGCCTCGCCCGAGTTCGACCCCTGCTCGCTCCAGGCGCGGCCCACCGACCTGGTGCGGCGCAGGCAGTGCGTACGGGTCGTGGGGGCGGGCGCGGCGGTGCTCCTCGTGTGCGGGGCCGCGTTCACGGGGTGGTCGCTCACGCGGGGTTCCGCCGCGCCCGCCCCCGTGCCGAACGCGGCGGAGCGCGAGGCGCTGGACCCCGCGCACCTGACGACGGTGGCGCAGGACGCGTGGAAGACGGCGGCGCGCCGCGACTTCTCGGTGTGGCCGGCGCGCGGCGGGCTCGTATCGGACGGGGCGCTGCTCGGCAGGGCGCTGCGCGAGTGGGCGAGTCCCGGGCCCCGTACGCATGTCTCGGCGACGCCCGGCACGCCGCTCGGCGGCCCGGCGGGGCCGCCCCGGCTGCTGTGGGCGGGGCACACGGCGGGGGCGAACGTCGTGCTGTTCTACGACGGGCTGCGCCTCGTGCGGTACGCGGAGGCGGCGGGTGACGGCTTCGGTGATCCCGCGCTCGACCTCGTACGGGCCGACGGCGTGGACGAGACGGGCGCGGCGGTGGTCGCCGTCGCGCGCACGGACGGCAATGTGCGGTATCTGACCGCGCCGTGGGTGAAGTCCGTGGCGCAGCGCGATCTGCGGGCCCCTGAGCGCGCGTCGACGCCGTTCACGACGGAGCGGGACGGAACCGTGTGGCCGTTCCAGCAGCCCGGGCGCGAGCCCGCGGCCGACGGCGGCTGCACGACGTGGAACACGGTGCAGGTCACCGGCCTCGACGGCCACGCGCGGCTGTACACCGACCTCGGTGACCTGCTGCCCGCGCACCTCACGACCGGTTCGCCGACCGCGCCCGACGAGGTCGACGACCTCACGGGCAGGACGGCGTGGGCGCCTTCGGCGTGCTCGCTCGTGGCGGGGCAGGGGCGGGGGGTGCGGGCGGTCAACTCCTGGGAGTACGCGAGCCAGCCGCTGCCCGAGGGGGCGGGCACGGCGGGGTGGGCGTGCACGCGGATGGACACGTGGCGCGGGGGCGGCACGCTGACGCTCGCCGAGTACCGCGCCCCCGGCCATCCGCTCGGCGCCGTCGCCGCGCAGGCGGGCGACTCGCCGTCGTGCGGCACGCGGCAGCCGGACGTCCTCGCGGGCGCCATGTGGAAGGCGCCTTCGGGAACGTGGTACGTCCTGGCCGCCGGCTCCGAGGGCGTCGCGTCGATCACCGCCCGCGACGGCATCCGCGGCGCCTCCCCCACCCGCCTCTTCGCCCTGCCCGCGCCGAAGGGCGCGACGGCGACGCTGAAGGCCGAGCTGGTGAAGGGCGGCACACTCAACGGGCTGGGGTGAACCCGTTGACGGGCGGGGCGGGTTGCAGACAAGGTGCGGCCATGCGCCCGCCGAGCGCCCTGCCCGCGCCGCTTCGGGGCCCGGATCGTCGCCCTCATGGACGAAAACGACCGTCCCCATGACCCCGACGCGCCCGAGAGCCTGGACTACCTCATCGACCGCCGCACGACGTATCCGACGCAGGCGGAGGAGCGGGAGGAACAGGAGGGGCTGACCTGGCCGTTGGGTGACCCGGGAGAGGCGGGGGGTACGGGCGACGACGCGCTGGGCGGCACGGGCGACGGCGAGTTCGGCGGTGCGGGCGACGGTGAGTTCGGTGGTGCGGGGGCGGGCCCCGTACCGCCACGCCCCGGCGGGGGGCCGGGCACGGCCCGCCGCCGGCGGCCGCACCCCGACCAGCTCGCCTTCCCCGCCCGTGTCCCTGAGCAGCCCGGCCCGCCCCCGCCGGAGAACCTTCCGCCGCAGTCGCCCCCGGACGCCTGACCGGCACACCCCGCGCGCGCTACCGGCGGCCGCAGGGCCAGGAGGGGGCGGGCCGAGAAGAGGGAGGCGGGCCAGGAGGGGCGGAAGGAGGCGGGCCGAGAGGCGGGAGGCGGGCCAGGCGGGCCAGGAGGAGGGAGGCGAGCCGGGAGGAGGCGGGCCGCGCTACCGGCAGCCGGGCCGGGAGGGACGGCCAGCCGCGAGGCGCCCGGCGCGCAGAGGTCAGCCTCCCTCGCAGGCACCCCGCCGAGGCCCCCGAAGGCCCCCGAGGGACCCCCGGTCGCCTAACCACCCGTTCTCGGTAGGCTGTTCGTATGACGACCGGGGTGCGCCGCAGGATGGGTGTCGAGGAGCGTCGGGAACAGTTGATCTCCGTGGCACTGGAGTTGTTCAGCCGCCGCCCTCCCGCCGACGTGTCCATAGACGAGATCGCGGCGGCCGCCGGGATCTCGCGGCCGCTTGTCTACCACTACTTCCCGGGGAAGCTCAGCCTCTACGAAGCCGCCCTGCGGCGGGCCGCCGATGATCTCGCGCACCGCTTCGTGGAGCCGCACGAAGGGCCGCTCGGCGCACGGCTGTTGCGGGTCATGGAGCGGTACTTCGACTTCGTGGACGCGCACGGCCCCGGTTTCTCGGCGCTCATGCGGGGCGGACCCGCCGTCCCATCGGGGCAGGCGGCGAACGCCCTCATCGACGCGGTGCGGCAGGCCGCACGGGACCAGATCCTCGCCCACCTCGGTGTCACCGAACCCTCGGCGCGCCTCGATCTCGTCGTACGGTCCTGGGTCTCGCTCGCCGAGTCGACGGCACTGCTGTGGCTCGACGGGCGGCGCGTGGCGCGCGCCGAGCTGGAACGCCAGCTCGTGCACGATTTCGTCGCGCTGCTCGCGGTGAGCGCGCAGCGCGATCCCGAACTCGCCGCGCTGCTCAGGGAAATCCTGGCGCGGGAGCCGGTCGACGGGCTCTTCGCCGAGCTGGTCGCCAGCCTCCTCGCGCTCGCGCCCGCGGGGCTGCCACGGGCGCGGGACGCGGCCGAGGCCGAGGCGCAGGAGATCATTTCTTCGCCGCGTACGTGATGTGCACCGTGTCGAAACCGAGCGAGTGCAGCAGTCCCTCCAGCATCGCCGTCGTGTTCTTCTCGGCGCGCGCGGGGAGTTCGCTGTCCTTGGCGGCGTCCCCGATGTGCTGGGCCGCGAGCTTCTGGACGGCGCGTTCGTCGTTGGGATTGTCGGAGAAGAAGTCGCCGAGCCGGTCGAGGAGCCCGCGCTGTTTGGAGACCGCGTAGGAGCGGTCGGGGTCGAGCGCGGGCTTGCCGAGCACGGCGTGCGGGAGCCGCAGGCTCGCCTCGGTGCGGTCGTCGTTGACGCGGACGTCCTTGTCCTTGAGGCCGCCGAGTTCCACGTAGGCGGAGACGCTTCCCGCGCCGACGTACAGGGTGCGCTTGCCCTTGAGGGCGTCGGGGAGGAACTTGGTGTCCTTCTCCAGGTCCACGACGACCTGGAAGTTGCCGGTGGCGGCCTCGTAACGGCTCATGTCCTTGATGGACTTGAGCAGCGCGGGTCCTGTGCGGTCGTGGGTGTCCTCGCCGAACAGCTCGCCGAGGCCCGGGATGACGGCGAACCTGATCAGCAGGACGAACAGCACGACGAGGGCCACGAGGGCGGCGAGGAGCTTTCCCCACCAGGGCGTTCCCGCCCTGCGACGCGGCGTCGCCTCGGCCCTCTCCGGTGTCTGGGCGGTCTTCTGGGGCATGACGGCGCTCCCCTCTCCTGTAAGGCTCTCCCGTGCGGGCCGCACGTCCGTGTCGGCCCGTCCTTCACAGCTCTCTGATGCCCAAGACGCGGGCGATCAGGCGTCGTTGGCAGTCTGGGGGCAGTCCAGTGGCAGTGTCGTGACAGTCCGGTCGCGTGTCCGAGCGGTCAGCTGCGGGCCGGAGCGGTCAGCCAGGGACCTGAGCGAGTCGCGAAAGAGCACGCGGCTGGCACGAAGCTGCCAATTCATGACGTTGTATGTCAGTCCGTGTGGGTACGTCCGCCGCTCGGGTATGACCGTGACAGGTGCCCGGCGGCCCGTTCTCCTCCCCCAGCCGCCGCCGGGCGCCGCCCGTGTCCGTACTCGTCAGCCCGTCCCCGTACCGGTCAGCAGAGAAAGGCCCGCCATGCCGCAGGACCCCGCCCCCGGCGCCGTCCGCACCCCCGCCCCCGCCTGGTGGCGGGACGCCGTCATCTACCAGGTGTACGTACGGTCCTTCGCGGACAGCGACGGGGACGGGATCGGTGACCTGCGCGGGGTGACGAGCCGCTTGCCGTATCTCGCGGGACTCGGGGTCGACGCGGTGTGGCTCACACCGTTCTACGCCTCGCCGCAGGCGGACGGCGGTTACGACGTCGCCGACTACCGCGCGGTCGACCCGCTCTTCGGCGACCTCGCGGACGCCGCGGCGCTCATCGCCGAGGCGCACAGGCACGGGCTGCGCGTCATCGTCGACGTCGTCCCGAACCACACCTCCGAGCAGCATCCGTGGTTCCGCGCCGTGCGCGCCTCGCCCACGGCGCCCGAGCGCGCGTACTACGTCCTGCGCCCCGGGCGCGGCGCGCACGGTGAACTGCCGCCCAACGACTGGGAGTCGGTCTTCGGCGGCCCGGCCTGGAGCCGCCTGCCCGACGGGGCCTGGTACTTGCACCTGTTCGCGCCCGAGCAGCCCGACCTGAACTGGGAACACCCGGCCGTGCGCGCCGAGTTCGAGGACGTGCTGCGTTTCTGGCTCGACCTCGGCGTCGACGGTTTCCGCGTGGACGTGGCGCACGGGATGGTCAAGGCACCCGGGCTCCCCGATGTCGGCCGGGCCGGACAGGCCCGCATGCTCAACACCGAGGTCCTGCCGTTCTTCGACCAGGACGGCGTGCACGAGATCCACCGCTCCTGGCGCTCGCTCCTCGACTCCTACCCGGGCCAGCGCATCGAGGTCGCGGAGGCCTGGGCGCCGACCTCCGAGCGCCTGGCGCTGTACGTACGGGCCGACGAGGCGCACCAGGCGTTCAACTTCCAGTACGTGCTGGCCCCTTGGGAGGCAGGGGCGCTGCGCGAGGTGATCGACGCCTCGCTCGGCGCGACGGGTGCGGTCGGGGCGACGACGACGTGGGTGCTCTCCAACCACGACGTCGTGCGGCACACGACGCGGTACGCGGAGGGCGACCCGGCGCGCGGGCTGCGCCGAGGGCGGGCGGCGGCGCTGCTCACGCTCGCGCTGCCCGGCTCGGTGTACGTGTACCAGGGCGAGGAGCTGGGGCTGCCCGAGGTGCTCGACCTGCCGGAGGAGGTACGGCAGGACCCCGCCTACTTCCGGGGCAGGACGCTCGCGGGGGACGGAGCCGGGCTGCCGGGCGCGCCCGATGCGGCGGGGCTCCCGGAGACGGAGGCGACGGGGCAGGAGGGGATGCGGGACGGCTGCCGGGTGCCGCTGCCGTGGTCGGGCGAGGCGCCACCGTACGGTTTCGGGCCCGGTGGTTCCTGGTTGCCGCAGCCGCCCGCGTGGCGGGGGCTCAGCGTGGAGGCGCAGCGCGGGGACCCGGCATCGACGCTGGAGCTGTACCGCGCCGCGCTCGCGCTGCGGCGTGAGCTGCCCGGCCTGGGCGACGGCGGGATGGAGTGGCGCGCGGCGCCCGAGGGCGTCCTGCTCTTCGCGCGGCCCGGGCTGCTGTGCGCCCTGAACACCCGCCCCGCTGAGGTCGTGCTCGACCTGCCGGGCCGCCCGCTGCTCGCCTCGGGCCCGGTGGACACGGCAGGCGGACGCGTGGTGCTGCCCGGGGAGACGTGCGGGTGGTGGGCGAGCGAGGAGTAGGAGGAGAGGAACAGGAGGAAGGGAGGGGAAGGAGAGGAGGAGAAGGCGTAGCGGGGGCTCCTGGTGGGGAGGGAGGGAGCAGAGGGGTCGGCTCGGGGTTTTCCCTGAGTCCCTCCGCGCGGCTCTCCTCCTCCAGGCGGAGAAGACGGGGGGCGAGGCCGACCGGAGGGATGATCAGGATTCGTGCCGGATTCTGGCAGACTCTCTGCTCATGGGTGAGATGACTGTGACACCGATGGAAGGCCATGAACCGGCCGCCTCCTCACCCGCGACGGACGAGCCCGATCGCCCCACCGCCGTGCGCCGCACGGTGCGGCGCCTGCGCACCCCGAAGCGGCCCCGGCTCTGGTTCGAGATCCTCCTCATCGGCCTCAGTTACTGGGTGTACTCGCTGATCCGCAACGCGGTTCCGGAGCAGCGCGCCGAGGCGCTGCGGCACGCGGACTGGATCTGGCGCGTGGAGCACGATCTGGGCATGGCCTTCGAGCAGTCCGTCAACCACGCGATCGACAAGGTCACGTGGCTGATCGTGGGCATGAACTACTACTACGCGACGCTCCACTTCATCGTGACGCTCGGCGTGCTGGTCTGGCTCTTCAAGTGGCACCCGGGGCGGTACGCGGCGGCGCGCCTCGTACTCTTCGCGACGACGGGCGCGGCGCTGCTCGGCTACTACCTGTATCCGCTCGCGCCGCCGCGTCTCATGGCGAACACCCATTTCATCGACACCGTTCTCGTGCACGAGACGTGGGGCTCGATGGCCTCGGGCAACCTCAAGCACGTGTCGAACCAGTACGCGGCGATGCCCTCGATGCACATCGGCTGGTCGACGTGGGCGGGCCTGACGATCATCGCGCTCGCGAAGACGCCGTGGGCGAAGATCCTCGGGGCGCTCTACCCGATGGCGACGCTGACGGTCATCGTGGCGACGGCGAATCACTTCTGGCTCGACGCGGTCGGCGGCCTCGTCTGCCTCGCCTTCGGCTTCGCCGTCGCCTCGCTCTGGTACGGGAAGCTGCCCTACGCGCTGCCCCGGCTGATCACGTCACCGGGCAGAGGCTCCCGTTTGCGCGCTGCGGGGGCGACGCAGGCCGCACGGGTCTCCCGCTGACAGACCCGCCCCCGTACGGTGGCGGGCCCTGTGCCGGTACGGGCGCGGGCCCTGTCCCCGTGCGGGGGCGTGCTCACAGCGCCGCCCCGTAGAACAGCTCCTCCACCACGCCGCGTGCGCGGCGGGTCGTGCGCCGGTAGTCCTCCAGCATGTCCCCGGCGTGCCCTGCCTCGTAGCCCAGGTAGCGGCTCACGGCGCCGAGTTCGCGGGTGTCGCTCGGGAAGGTGTCGCCGGCCCGGCCGCGTACGAGCATGACCGCGTTGCGCACGCGCGCGGCGAGGACCCACGCCTCGTCGAGGACGCGGGCCTGTTCCTGGTCGAGGAGGTCCGCCTCGAAGGCCGCGGCGAGTGCTTGGCGGGTGCGGGTCGTGCGCAGTCCGGGCTCGTGGTGGCCGTGGCGGAGCTGGAGGAGCTGGACGGTCCACTCGACGTCGGAGAGGCCACCGCGTCCGAGCTTGGTGTGGAGGTTGGGGTCCTGGCCGCGCGGGACGCGTTCGGCCTCCATGCGGGCCTTGAGGCGGCGGATCTCCCGTACGGCGTCCTCGCTGATGCCTTCGGCGGGGTAGCGGAGCGGGGCGATGAGTTCGGTGAAGGCGCGGCCGAGTTCGGGGTCGCCCGCGACGGGCTCGGCGCGCAGGAGGGCCTGGGCCTCCCAGGTCTGCGACCAGCGGCGGTAGTAGGCGGCGTAGGAGCTGAGGGTGCGCACGAGGGGGCCGTTGCGGCCCTCGGGCCGCAGGTCGGTGTCGATGAGCAGGGGCGGGTCGGCGCTGGGGAGCTGGAGGAGGCGGCGCATCTCGGCGACGACGGCGTTCGCCGCGCGGGCCGCCTCGGCCTCGTCGACGCCTTCGCGGGGCGCGTGGACGAAGAGGACGTCGGCGTCGGAGCCGTAGGCGAGTTCGTGGCCGCCGAAGCGGCCCATGCCGATGACGGCGAAGCGCGTGGGCAGTTCCTCGCCCCACCCGGCGCGGACGACGGCGCGCAGGGTGCCCGCGAGGGTCGCCGCCGTGAGGTCGGAGACGGCGGAGCCGACGCGGTCGACGAGCGCGCCGTGGTCCTCCTCGGCCGGGTTGTCCTCGGTCCCGTACGAGCCGATGAGGTCTGCCGCCGCGGTACGGAACAGCTCGCGGCGGCGCACTCCGCGCGCGGCGACGACTCCGGCCTCGGGGGTCTCGGCGCGCCCGACGGCGGCGAGGATCTCCTGTTCGAGCTGGGCGAGGGGGCGCGGGTCGAGTCCCGCCGGGTCGCCGAGGAGGGCGACGGCCTCGGGGGCGCGCAGGAGCAGGTCCGGGGCGAGGCGCCCCGCGGACAGGACGCGGGCGAGGTTCTCGGCGGCGGCGCCCTCGTCGCGGAGCAGGCGCAGGTACCAGGGGGTTTTGCCGAGGGCGTCGGAGACCTTGCGGAAGTTGAGGAGTCCCGCGTCGGGGTCGGCGGAGTCGGCGAACCAGGCGAGGAGGACGGGCAGCAGGGTGCGCTGGATGGCCGCGCGGCGCGAGACGCCGTTGGTGAGGGCTTCGAGGTGGCGCAGGGCGGCGGCGGGGTCGGCGTAGCCGAGGGCGACGAGGCGGTCGCGGGCGGCCGCGGGGCTCAGTCCGGCTTCGCCGGGGGCGAGGTGGGCGACGGCGTCGAGGAGGGGGCGGTAGAACAGCTTTTCGTGGATGCGGCGGGCCGCGCCCGAGTGGCGCTTCCACTCCTTGAGGAGTGAGGTGATCGGTTCGGTGCGCAGGCCGAGGGAGCGGCCGAGGCGGCGCAGGTCGGCCTCGTCCTCGGGGACGAGGTGGGTGCGGCGCAGCTTGAAGAGCTGGATGCGGTGTTCGAGGGAGCGCAGGAAGCGGTAGGCCTCGTCGAGCTGGAAGGCGTCGGTGCGGCCGATGTAGCCGCCGTCGGCGAGTTCGGCGAGCGCGGCGAGGGTCGTGGGGCTGCGCAGGCTCGTGTCGGTGCGGCCGTGGACGAGCTGGAGGAGCTGGACGGCGAACTCGACGTCGCGCAGGCCGCCCGGCCCGAGTTTGAGTTCGCGTTCGGCCTCGGCGGCGGGGATGGCGTCGATGACGCGGCGGCGCATGCGCTGCGTGTCGGTGACGAAGTTCTCGCGCTCGGACGCCTGCCATACGAGGGGCGCGAGGGCGTCCACGTACTCCTGGCCGAGGGCGAGGTCGCCCGCGACGGGACGGGCCTTCAACAGCGCCTGGAACTCCCAGGTCTTGGCCCAGCGGTGGTAGTAGGCGAGGTGGCTGGAGAGGGTGCGCACGAGGGGGCCGTTGCGGCCCTCGGGGCGGAGGTTGGCGTCGACGGGCCAGATGGTGCCCTCGACGGTGGTCTCGGAGCAGATGCGCATGAGGTGCGCGGCCAGGCGGGTCGCCGCGCGGATCGCCTCGCCCTCGTCGACGCCGTCGTGCGCGGGTTCGCCGACGTAGATGACGTCGACGTCGGAGACGTAGTTCAGCTCGTGGCCACCGCACTTGCCCATCGCGATGACGGCGAGGCGGCACACGGCGGCGTCCTCGGGTGCGGCCTCCTGGGCGAGGCGCAGCGCGGTGCGCAGCGTCGCGGTGGCGAGGTCGGCGAGTTCGGCGGCGGTCTCGCTGACGTCGGTGGTCCCCGTGACGTCGCGCGCGGCGATCGACAGGAGGCAGCGGCGGTAGGCGACGCGGAGCGAGACGGGGTCGGTGACGTCGGCGAGGCCGCGCTCGAACTCGGCGACATCGGGGTGCAGATCGCTCGACTCGTACCGGACGAGGGTCTTCCAGTCCTCCGGGTGGCGTGCGAGGTGGTCGGCGAGGGCCTCGGAGGCGCCGAGCACGCCGAGGAGCCGGTCGCGCAGCGGCTTCGCGGACACGAGCGTGAGGAGCAGGGTGCGCCGCGCCTCCTCGTCGGGCTGCGCCTCGGCGAGCCGTACGAGGCCGAGCAGCGCGAGATCGGGGTCGGCGGCCGCTCCGAGCGCGTCGAGCAGTACGGGGTCGGAGCGCACGGCGGCGAGGGCGTCCTCGCCGAGGAGCTTCTCGGCGTGCGAGGGATCGACGAACCCGTACCGCAGCAGCCGCGTGAAGGTACTGCTCCTGCGCCCGCTCGGGACGGTCATCGCCACGCCCTCCTGCCGTGACCCTGCCGGTCAGGGCCCACGGTGGTGAGCGTAGTCGGGGTGGCGCGCGACGGGCGGGGGCCACCCGGTCCGTGTGCCGGGTGGCCCCCTGCGATCGTGCCGGTCCCCGCCGGTCCGTGTCCCTGCCGGTCCGTGTCCCTGCCGGTCCGTGTCCCTGCCGGTCCGTGTCCGTGCCGGTCCCTGCCGGTCCGTCGGCTACGAGACCGGGGTCTTCGTGCGTCCTTCGTCGGGGCCCCGGCCGGTCGCGGGGGCCGCGTCGGCGGGAGGGGGCGTCGGACTCGTACCGCCGCCGGTGTCCGTGGCACCGTCCGCTGCCGCCGGGGGGACCTCGGCCAGATCGACGCTGTCGCGCAGGGTCGCCGGGGTGAGGAAGGCCGCGGCGACGATGCCGACGAGGGCGATGAAGGCGGCGATCAGGAAGATGTGGCCCGTCGCGTCGCCGTAGGCGCCGCGGACCACCTCCTGGACCGGGGCCGGCATGCCCTTGACGTCCAGCGTGCCGCTGCCGCCGCCCGCGCCGCCCGCCGCACCGTCGACGCCGAGTTGCTTGAGGCCGTCCGCGATCCTGCCGCTCACACTGTTCGCGAGCACCGCGCCGAGTACGGAGACGCCGATCGTGCCGCCGAGGGAGCGGAAGAAGGTGATGGCGCCGCTCGCCGCGCCGAGTTCGTGGAGCGGCACGGTGTTCTGGAGGACAAGGACGAGGTTCTGCATCGACATGCCGACGCCCGTGCCGACGAGGAACATCCACGCGCCGACGACGACGAGCGAGGTGTGCGCGTCGACCGTCGAGAGGCCGAAGAAGCCGCCCGCGAGGATCACCGTGCCCGCGAGGATGTACGGCTTGACCTTGCCCGTCTTCGAGACGAGCCGGCCCGCGATCGTCGACGCGAGGAGCACTCCGGCCATGAGCGGGATGGTCAGCAGTCCGGCGATCGTCGGGGACTTGCCCCGTCCGATCTGGAAGTACTGGCCGAGGAAGACCGCGCCGCCGAACATCGCCATGCCGACCGCGAGGCTCGCGACGATGGCGAGCGCGGGGTCGCGGCGCTTGATGACGTGCAGCGGGATGACCGGCTGCGCGACCCGCGACTCGACCGCGACGGCCGCGCCGAGGAGGACGACCGTGCCCGCGAGCATCGCGGCCGTCTGCCAGGAGATCCAGTCGAAGTCGTTGTCGACGAAGGTGACCCACAGGAGCAGGAGGCTGACGCCTGCCGCGATGAGCGAGGCGCCCCAGTAGTCGACCTTCGTCTCGGGGCGGCGGACGTCCTCCAGGTGGAGGGTGCGGGCGAGGATCACCGAGGCGACGACGGTGAAGGGCAGCGCGATGAAGAAGCACCAGCGCCAGCCGAGCCAGTCGACGTCGGTGATCGCGCCGCCGAGCAGCGGCCCGCCGACCGTGGCGACCGCCATGACGGCGCCGAGGTAGCCGTTGTACCTGCCGCGCTCCTTCGGGCTGATCATCGCCGCGATGATCACCTGCACGAGCACCTGGAGCGCGCCCATGCCGAGGCCCTGCACCGCGCGGAAGCCGATGAGTGTCGCGGTGTTCTGCGCGAAGCCCGCGCCGAGCGAGGCGACGACGAAGATGCCGATCGCGATCTGGAGCAGCAGCTTCTTGTTGAAGAGGTCGGCGAGCTTGCCCCAGATCGGCGTCGACGCCGTCGAGGCGAGCAGGGTCGCCGTGACGACCCAGGTGTACTGCGACTGGGTGCCGCCGAGCGAGCCGATGATCTGGGGCAGCGCCACCGAGACGACGGTGGAACTGATCATCGCGACGAACAGCACGATGAGCAGGCCACTGAGGGCCCGCAGGATGTGCTGGTGATCCACGGGGGCGGAGTCGCTGGACTCCGTCGCCGCCACCGATTGGGCGCTCACGCGCTACCTCCGGGATGCGGGAGTGGGACGTAGGGGATGTACGGGCGCACGGGCGTACCCGGGTGTGCGGGAGGTACGTGCGCGTACGGGACGGGTGTGGTGCTCACGTGCGCGGGAGTACGGGGTACGGGGACGGACCGGACCGGGCCGGTCGCGGGGGCGGTGCCCCGGGGCGCCACCCGGGTTTCCCGCTGCCCACGGGCCTCCGCGCTGACGCGTTCACCATACATGCGCACTGAGCAATTTTGCACACTGAGCACGTAATCTGGGTCCCCTACGATGGATGGACATGGAGAGCACAGTGGGTCTGCGCGAGCGCAAGAAGGCCGCCACCAGGGAAGCCGTCCACAAGGCGGCGCTGGATCTGGCGGTCGAGCACGGTTTCGAGCACGTCACCGTGGAGGCGATCGCCGACGCGGCGGGCATCTCGCGCCGGACCTTCTCCAACTACTTCACGGCGAAAGAGGACGCGGTCCTCTGGGGCGAGGAGCAGCACATCAAGGCCCTCGTCCTCGCCTTCCGCGCCCGCCCCGCCCGCGAGACCCCCTGGCAGGCCCTCGCGAACGCCGTCGTCGACCGCTTCCCCACCGAGGAACCCCCCGACCGCGAGACCGCGCTCCGCACCCGCCTCGCCCTGCGCCACCCCACCCTGCTCGCCCGCCAGCTCGCCAACCACGCCGTACTCGAAACGGACCTGCGCGAGGCCATCACCGACCGCGGCGGCCTCACCCCCCTGGAAGCCGGCTGCCTCGGCGCCGCCTTCCTCGCCTCCATCCGCCTCGCCATGCAGCGCTGGATCGCCGGCGACGAAACGGACGACCCGCGCGAGCTGATCACGGAAACGATGCAGGCGATGGCGGGGGTCTTCGGCTGAGCCGGACACCGACGGGGCCTCGCCGGACAAGAGGCGGTTCCCCGCACTGTGGCCCCCGGTAGCCCACACGGCTCCCCGCACTATGGCCCCCCGGAAGCCCACACCGTGGCCCCGGCCCGTCGATTCCGGCCGCGCCCTGCGGGCGGGCCACGCCACTGGCCACCGCCCCACATCCCGCTTTCCCAGGTACGGGACGACGCTGCGGCGGTACGGTGCCGACGACGACCGCGTGTAAGCGCCGCAGGGGGAAGCGATGGCACTGCACTACCTGGAATCGCTGGACTCGCAAAGGATGCGCTGGCCGGGGCCGGGGGGAGTGAGTGCCGAGGAGGAACGGCAGCGCGAGCACCACGAGTTGCAGGTCTTCACGGAGGTCTTCACGACGCTGGCCCTGGGCCTGGACCTCGTGATCCCGCAGAGCTACGCCTTCGACTCGCTGAGTTTCCTGCGTGTGGCGAGCAGCGTCCTGGAGGCGCGGGACCGGGTCGCCTCGCGCGAGCACCCCCTTCGGCTGCACCTCCACCGGGCCGCCTCCTTCGAGGAAGCCGTCGCGACGATGCTGCACCGCACCCGGGCGGACGGGCACCCCCTGTCCAGCGGCCTGTTGCCGGAGCTGCACCACGCGGCGGAGTACGGGCTCGACCCCGGCCAGGTCCAGGCGGACGCTTCCAGCCTGGACCGCTTGCTCAACAGCTACTGGATCGGCGACGAACGAGCCGAGGCACTGGCCCGGATACGGGCCGAGTTCGCCGCCCTCCCCCGGGTGCGTGCCCGGCCGCCCGCGGTGCCCACCGACCTCGCTGCCCTCATCACGGCCGCCGCCGACGAGTCCTCGGCGATGAGCCGGGCGGCGCAGGAACTGTCCGAGCCCTTCCGCGAGACCCACGCCATCCTCCAACGCGCCCTGCGCGCCCTCGACCCGATCGGCTCCCGCGGCTTCAGCGGGCGCAGCGCGGTGCGCATGGACCGCCCCTGGCCCGGCGATGTGGCGGGCCGCACCCCCGAGGAGATCGTGGGCGGCGCCGAACCGCTCGCGCTGGTACAGGAATTCGTCGACACGCTCTACAACACGGTCGTCGTGGACTCGATCGGCACGGCACAGGCGACATTCAGCACCGACCTCACCACGGCGGGCGGGAGCGATGTCGCCGCGCGTGCCGTCGCGCAGGAACTCGCACTCGCCCACTACCGGCTGCGAGCCGACCTGCCGCCGTGGCTGCCGCACCAGCGGCCTTCGGTGGAGCAGTCCGAGGGCCTTCCCCTGTTCGAATTGAGGATCGACGGAACCAGGGCCACGGACGAGCCCGGGGCCAGGGCCGCTCTGCGGGAACTGCGCGACACGGCGACGGCCGCCTTCGAACGACTGCTCGCGGCACGGGCCGAGCGGCCCTCGCGCGGTGGCACGCCCCCACCGTTCTGGGCCGGGGTGGAGGACCTGCGGACGGCAGCGACACCGGCCGCGGCCGAGCGCGCTCTGGAGCGTCACCTCGCCCGGGTCGCCGGGCTCCTCGGCAAGGGTGGCTCGGCAGGCCCCGCCGAGGGCGGGCTGGTGGAGATCAGCCTGACCTCGGCAGGAGCCGTCGGCCCAGCCATCGCCACCGCCCTGTGGTCCTTCCCCGGCTTGCTGGAGTACCCGGCCACCGCCCTCGGGGCGGTCGCCCCTCTGCTCGCGCGCCGGGCGACCCGGATCGTCAAGGACAGGCGAGGCACGCGCAGCAGGGCGCGCGCACTGGGGCGCGTCGCCGTCGTGAGAGGCTGACCGCCGTGAGCGAGCCGCCCGAACGGGCCCAGATCCAGCGGAGCCGGGAAGTCCTGGCGTACGGCAATCCCTATGTCGAGGTCTTCGACGACGAGGTGCGTTTCGGGGACGGGACGGCGGGCCGCTACCTGCGTATCCGGCACCGCGGGCCGGGCCCGGGAGTGGTGGTCCTTCCCGTGCGCGGTGACCGCATCGGCCTCGTACGGACCTACCGGTACCCCGTCGCCTCCTGGCAATGGGGACTGCCGCGCGGGTTCGCGCAGGACGCCGACCCCCTGGAGACCGCGCGGGCCGAACTGCTGGAGGAGATGGGCGCGCGGGCGGCGGCTCTGCGCCTGCTCGGGTACATGACGCCGGACTCGGGGCTACTGACGAGCCGGGTCGCCGTCGTGCGTGCCGAGGTGACCGAGGCCACCGGACCGGTGCGGGACCTTACGGAGGTGGCCGAGGCACGGTGGCTCCCGCACGCCCGCCTCCGCCAGTGGGCAGCCGAGGGCCGCATGGAGGACGGCATGACCCTCGCTGCCCTCGGCCTCGCCGCGGCCCTCGGCGAACTCCCCGCCGCCTGAGCCGTCCGGCCCGCCCGCGGCGTGCGCCGCACAGCGGGCGAGCCGTGCGGCGCGAAGCGCGCCTACAGCACCGGCAAATTCTTCTTCAGCTCGAAGGCCGTGACCTCGCTGCGGTACTCCTCCCACTCCTGCTTCTTGTTGCGCAGGAAGAAGTCGTAGACGTGTTCGCCCAGGGTTTCCGCGACGAGTTCGCTGCGTTCCATCAGGGCGATGGCCTCGCCGAGGTTCTGGGGGAGGGGTTCGATGCCCATCGCGCGGCGTTCGGCGTCGGAGAGGGCCCAGACGTCGTCGTCGGCGCCAGGGGGGAGTTCGTAGCCCTCCTCGATGCCCTTGAGGCCCGCGGCGAGCAGGACCGCGTAGGAGAGGTAGGGGTTGGCGCCGGAGTCGAGGGAGCGGACCTCGACGCGGGCCGAGCCGGTCTTGCCGGGCTTGTACATCGGGACGCGGATGAGCGCGGAGCGGTTGTTGTGGCCCCAGCAGATGTACGAGGGCGCCTCGCCGCCCGCGCCCGCCGTACGCTCCGTGCCGCCCCAGATGCGCTTGTAGGAGTTGACCCACTGGTTGGTGACGGCGGAGATCTCGTCGGCGTGGCGCAGCAGGCCCGCGATGAAGGAGCGGCCGACCTTGGAGAGCTGGTACTCGGCGCCCGACTCGTAGAAGGCGTTGCGGTCGCCCTCGAAGAGGGAGAGGTGGCTGTGCATCCCCGAGCCGGGGAACTCCGAGAAGGGCTTGGGCATGAAGGTGGCCTGCACGCCCTGCTCCAGCGCGACCTGCTTCATGACGAGGCGGAACGTCATGATGTTGTCCGCCGTCGAGAGGGCGTCGGCGTAGCGGAGGTCGATCTCCTGCTGTCCGGGGGCGCCCTCGTGGTGGCTGAACTCGACCGAGATGCCCATCGACTCCAGCATGGTGATCGCCTGGCGGCGGAAGTCCATGCCGACGTTCTGCGGGGTGTGGTCGAAGTAGCCGGAGTTGTCGGCGGGGGTGGGGCGCGAGCCGTCGACCGGCTTCTCCTTGAGGAGGAAGAACTCGATCTCGGGGTGGGTGTAGAAGGTGAAACCGAGGTCGGACGCCTTGGCGAGCGCGCGCTTGAGTACGTAGCGCGGGTCGGCGAAGGACGGCGAGCCGTCCGGCATGAGGATGTCGCAGAACATGCGCGCGGTGCCGGGGGCCTCGGCGCGCCAGGGCAGGACCTGGAAGGTGGCGGGGTCGGGCTTGGCGATCATGTCGGACTCGTAGACCCGGGCGAAGCCCTCGATCGCGGAGCCGTCGAAGCCGATGCCCTCGTCGAAGGCCTGCTCCAGCTCGGCCGGCGCGACGGCGACGGATTTCAGGAAGCCGAGGACATCGGTGAACCACAGGCGCACGAAGCGGATGTCCCGCTCCTCAAGCGTGCGGAGCACGAACTCCTGCTGCTTATTCATATCCACCCATCCTTGCTGGTCGAGCCGCCTTGCACCGTTGCCGTGCCCTGGGCGTACGAGCATCCCACCACACGGTTTCCCGCAGGTTGCGAACACAAGGACGATCTCCCGCCGCGCAACCGCTCCCGCCATAGTGCATTGCCCGCACACCGCGGCCGACAGGGCCCGGGGGGCACGGCTGGCCGCGCCCATTGTGGGGGACGCGTGCCTTCCGGGTCGACCCACTCCCCCACGGGTCCCGCGGGCCCGCTCAAGTCCCGTACAGCACACCGGCTTTGGGGATACGGGTACGGGGCCGACGCGCCCGCAGGAAACGGCGCCACCCTCGCGTACCGGCCCAAGGCGGGGTAAAGGACACGCCACGGATTGCGCCGAAAATGCCTCGAAATCGGCAAACGGCGGCGGAGCGGTGACCGGCCGGGACACGGCCCCGCACCCGTACGGCCCCGCCCCTCCCCCACATCGCGTCAGAGAGACGATTACACTGGCGACCGTGCCTCAACTACGTCTCGCCCTGAATCAGATCGACGCCGTCGTCGGCGATCTCGCCGGCAACGCGGACTCGGTCGTGCAATGGACCCGGCACGCCGCGGAGCGGGGCGCCCATCTGGTCGCCTTCCCCGAGATGGTGCTGACCGGCTACCCCGTGGAGGACCTCGCGCTGCGCTCCACCTTCGTGGACGCCAGCCGCTCCGCGCTGCGCGCGCTCGCCACCCGCCTCGTCGACGAGGGGCTCGGCGGGCTGCCCGTCGTCCTCGGCTACCTGGACCGCAGCGAAACGGACCAGCACCGTTACGGGATGCCCGCGGGGTCTCCGCGCAACGCCGCCGCCGTGCTGCACCAGGGCCGCGTCGTGCTCCGCTTCGCCAAGCACCACCTGCCGAACTACGGCGTCTTCGACGAGTTCCGCTACTTCGTGCCCGGTGACACGCTGCCCGTCGTGCGCGTGCACGGCGTCGACGTGGCCCTCGCCATCTGCGAGGACCTGTGGCAGGACGGCGGGCGCGTGCCGGCGACCCGCGCGGCGGGTGCCGGGCTGCTGCTGAGCATCAACGCGTCCCCGTACGAGCGCGAGAAGGACGACACGCGCCTGGACCTGGTCCGCAAGCGCGCCCAGGAGGCGGGCTGCACGACCGCGTACGTGGCGATGTCCGGCGGGCAGGACGAGCTGGTCTTCGACGGCGACTCGATCGTCGTCGACAAGGACGGCTCCGTCCTCGCGCGTGCCCCGCAGTTCACCGAGGGCTGTTTCCTGCTCGACCTGGACCTGCCGCCCGCGCCGCCCGAGGAGCCCGCCGGGACCGTCCACGACGGGCTGCGCATCGAGCACGTCACGATCTCGCCCACGCCCCTGCCCGCGTACGAGCCGGAGTACACCGGCGAGTACGCCGAGCGCCTGGAGGACGCCGAGGAGGTGTACGGGGCGCTCGTCACGGGGCTGCGCGCGTACGTGAGGAAGAACGGTTTCCGCACCGTCCTCATCGGGCTCTCCGGCGGCATCGACTCCGCGCTCACCGCGGCGATCGCCTGCGACGCGATCGGCGCGGAGCACGTGTACGGGGTCTCGATGCCGTCGAAGTACTCATCGGAGCACTCCAAGGACGACGCGGCCGATCTCGCCGCGCGCACCGGGCTGCACTACCGCTCCGCGCCGATCGCCCCCATGTTCGACGCCTACATGGACGCGCTCGGCTTCACGGGGCTCGCCGAGGAGAACCTCCAGGCGCGGCTGCGCGGCACGACGCTCATGGGCATCTCGAACCAGGAGGGGCAGATCGTCCTCGCGCCCGGCAACAAGTCGGAGCTGGCGGTCGGCTACTCGACGCTCTACGGGGACGCGGTCGGCGCCTACGGCCCGATCAAGGACGTCTACAAGTCGCAGGTCTTCCAGCTCGCGCGCTGGCGCAACCAGGCGGCCGAGCAGCGCGGCGAGACCCCGCCGATCCCCGAGAACACGATCGCGAAGCCGCCGAGCGCGGAGCTGCGCCCCGGCCAGGTCGACACGGACTCGCTCCCCGACTACGACGTGCTCGACCGCATCCTCGCGATGTACGTCGACAGGGACCAGGGCTCGGACGCGATCGTCGCGGCAGGTTTCGACCCCGAGGTCGTCGCGCGCGTGCTGCGCATGGTCGACAACGCCGAGTACAAGCGGCGCCAGTACCCGCCGGGGACGAAGATCTCCGCGAAGGGCTTCGGCAAGGACCGGCGGATGCCGATCACGAACCGGTGGCGGGAGAACTCGGGGACCTGAGCCCCGGGGAACCGTCGGGCAGGGGGCCGCGTCCGGTGGGCGCGGCCCCCTGCGCGTACGCGGGTGGCGGCGGTACGGGGACGGGACGCGCGCTCGCGGGCACCGCGGGCGGACGCCCCGGGGCCACGTACCGCCCGGGACCACGGCCACGTGCCGCGCACGGGCCGCCCACCGCGCCCGTCGGCGTCCCGCGCCCGTCGGCGTCCCGTCGCCCGGCGGCGTCCCGTCGCCCGTCCCGCGCCCGGTACCGCCGCGGGCGGGCCGCTCAGCTCGTGCTCGCCAGGCGGATCGACGCCGCCACCGGGAGGTGGTCGGAGCCGGTGCGCGGGAGGGTCCAGGAGGAGACCGGTTCCGCGCCGCCGACGAGGATCTGGTCGATGCGGGCCATCGGGAAGCCGGCGGGCCAGCTGAAGCCGAAGCCCTTGCCCGCGGCGCCCTGGGTGGAGCGGAGCTGCGAGGTCACGGGGGAGAGCGCGCGGTCGTTCATCGTGCCGTTGAGGTCGCCGACGAGGAGCTTGTTGGTGAGCGGTTCCTCGCGGATCGCCTTGCCGAGCGCCTCGGCGCTGCGGTCGCGCTGCCCCGCGACGAAACCGGTGTCGAGCTTGACGCGGACCGAGGGCAGGTGCGCCACGAAGACCGCGACGGGGCCCCTGGGGGTCTCGGCGGTCGTGCGCAGGGCGCGCTCCCAGCCCAGTTGGAGATCGACGGGCTTCGTGCCGCGCAGCGGGTACTTGCTCCAGAGGCCGACCGTGCCCTTGGTGACGTGGTACGGGTACGCGGCCTTGAGGGCGCTCGCGTAGCGGGGCGCTGCCTGATCGGTCAGCTCCTCCAGGGCGAGGAGCTGGGCGCCGGAGCCGACGAGGGTGCGGACGGTGCCGGGAAGGTCGCCGTTCTCGGCGTTGACGTTGTGGGTGACGACGGTGAGGTCGCCGCGCGACTGGTCGTGGCCGAGGACGAGACCGCTGAACAGATTGAGCCACACCGCCACGGGCAGCACGAGGGCGAGGAGCGCGGTCGCCGAGCGCCGTACGAGCGCGAGGACGAGGAGGACGGGGACGAGGAGCCCGAACCACGGGAGGAAGGTCTCCAGGAGGCTGCCGAGGTTCCCGACGCGGTTGGGGACGTGGGCGTGGACGAGCATGAGGCCCGCGAGGGCGAGCGCGAGCACGGCGAGCACGATGCCGCGCCGCCACATCCCGGCGAACCTTCCGCCGCCCGGTGCCCCTGTGCGGCGGCCCACGAAGCGCATCCGGCCGCGCAGCCCTTCGGGGCGCTGTCCCTCACTGCCCGTTTCCGCCTTGTATGCCTGCGCCATTCCGCCGCCTCACTGACCACCGTGCACCCGTTCCGCCCCTGACCCTAGGGGATGAAGGGAGCCCTGCCCGCCGCCACGGCGGACCTGTGTGGAGTGGGGACGCGAGGGCGCCGGGCGGGAGTTCCTGGTTGGGTGCGGGCTGTGCCTTTTGTGCGTGCCGGACCACTCCCCCTCTTTCCGGTTTCGCGTGCGAGGTGTCACCATGAGGAGTGAATCCGGGGACGCCGCAAGGGCGCTTCGAGATGACCAGAAGGAGCCGCGTGATGAGCGAGCTTTCCGCTGCCCGCGCACAGTCAGAAACTCCCACAGGGACCCTGTACGGCAAGGCCGTGCGCCGCAGGGTCACCGTGCACGACATCGCCCGCGCCAAGGAGCGCGGCGAGAAGTGGGCGATGCTCACCGCCTACGACGCCATGACCGCGTCCGTCTTCGACGAGAGCGGCATCCCCGTCCTCCTCGTGGGGGACTCGATGGGCAACTGTCACCTCGGCTACGACTCGACGGTGCCCGTGACGCTCGACGAGATGGCGATGCTCTCCGCCGCCGTCGTACGGGGCACCAAGCGGGCCCTGATCGTCGGCGACCTCACCTTCGGCTCGTACCAGGAGGGCCCGAAGCAGGCGCTGCGCTCGGCGATGCGCCTGGTCAAGGACGCCGGGGTCGGCGCCGTGAAGCTGGAGGGCGGCGAGCGCTCGCACGAGCAGATCAGGACGCTCGTCGAGGCGGGTATCCCCGTCATGGGCCACATCGGGCTCACCCCGCAGTCCGTGAACGCGATGGGGTACCGGGTGCAGGGGCGCGGCGAGGAGGCGGCCGCCCAGCTGCTTCGCGACGCGAAGGCCGTGCAGGACGCGGGCGCCTTCGCCGTCGTGCTCGAACTCGTCCCGGCCGAGCTGGCCGCCGAGGTCACGCGCACGCTCGCCATCCCGACCGTCGGCATCGGCGGCGGCGCGGCGACGGACGCGCAGGTCCTGGTGTGGACGGACATGATGGGGCTCACGGGCGGCAAGGTGCCGGGCTTCGTGAAGCAGTACGCGGATCTGCGCGGCCTCCTCGGCGACGCGGCCCGTACGTTCGCCTCCGAGGTCGCGGGGGGCGCCTTCCCCGCCGCGGAGCACGAGGTGCACTGACGCCCCAGGCGGCGCGGTGACACGACCGGGGCCGGTCCGGCGGGTTCTCCCGCGGGGCCGGCCCCTTCGTCCGGGCCGCACCGGGGCGCATGCGCTCGCACGTGCGCCCCCCACCCCCTGCACGACACCGACAGATCGCCTCTTTTCGCAGGTCAGAGGCGTGTAGGTGAGTTGTGGGCGGCTTGTCGGTGGCGGCTGTCAGGGTGGTTGCCATGACGCGAATCGATACGACGAACGCACCGAAGGGGCGGCGGGACGGCGGGGACATCGCCGTCTCGGTCCGCGGTCTGAAGAAGCACTTCGGCAGCACCAGGGCACTCGACGGCGTGGACCTCGATGTCCGCCGCGGCACCGTGCTCGGGGTACTCGGCCCCAACGGCGCGGGCAAGACGACCCTCGTGCGCTGCCTGTCCACCCTGCTCGTCCCCGACGCGGGCTCCGCGACCGTGGCGGGCATCGACGTCCTGCGGCAGCCGAAGGAGCTGCGCCGCAGGATCGGCCTCACGGGCCAGTACGCCTCGGTCGACGCGAAGCTCTCGGGGCGCGAGAACCTGTACCTGATCGGGCGGCTGCTCGACCTGAGCCGTGCCGAGGCGCGGCGGCGGGCCGACGAGCTGCTCGAACGGTTCTCGCTCACCGAGGCGGCGAAGCGCGTGGCGGGCACGTACTCCGGCGGGATGCGGCGCCGCCTCGACCTCGCCGCGTCGATGATCGGCCGGCCCGCCGTGCTCTACCTGGACGAGCCCACCACGGGTCTCGACCCGCGCACCCGCCAGGAGGTGTGGAGCGAGGTGCAGAGCATGGTCGGCGACGGCGTGACCGTGCTGCTCACCACGCAGTACATGGAGGAGGCCGAGCAGCTCGCGAGCGAGCTGACCGTCATCGACCGCGGGCGGGTCGTCGCCGAGGGCGCGATCGACGAGCTCAAGTCCCGCGTCGGCGGCCGTGTGCTGCGCGTGCGCCCGGCCGACCGGGGCGCGCTGCCCGAGGTGGCCCGGCTCGTGGAGGAGAGCGGCCTCACGGGGCTCGCCACTCCGGCGCTCGACCCGGAGAGCGGCAGCGTCCTCGTCCCGCTGCTCGCCGACGAACAGCTCACCGCGGTCATAGGACTGCTCGCCGAGAAGGGCGTGGCCCTCGCCGACCTGCGCACCGAGCTGCCGAGCCTCGACGAGGTCTTCCTCTCGCTCACCGGCCAGAAGGCCACCCACACCGACCAGGAGCAGCCGCAGGACGGCGCCACCGCCCCCGTACGAGAGAAGGTCTCGGCATGAGCACCGCCACCCTCACCGCGCCCTCGCCCTCGCCCGCCCCCGTCGTGGGCGAGGCGAAGATCGGGCTCCGCGCCCACCTGCGGCACATCGGGGCGCTGACCCGCCGCAACATCCTGTGGATCAAGCAGGACCCGGAGTCGATGTTCGACGCCATCCTGATGCCGCTCGTCTTCACGCTGCTCTTCGTCTACGTCTTCGGCGGCGCGATCGCGGGCAAGGGCAACCAGCAGGAGTACGTGAACTACGTCGTCCCCGGCCTCATGGCAATGATGGGCATGAACATGGCGACCGGCGTGGGGACCGGCTTCAACCAGGACTTCCAGACCGGCGTGATGGACCGCTTCCGAAGTCTGCCGATCGCCAGGTCCTCGGTCCTCATCGCCAAGATCATGGTCGAGATCCTGCGGCTCATCATCGCGGTGGGCGTCCTGCTCGCGGTCGGATTCGCCCTCGGGCTCTCGGTCTCGAACGTGCCGGGGCTCTTCGCCTCGATCGGCCTGTCGATCCTCTTCGGCTCCTCGCTCATGTGGATCTTCCTGACGCTCGGCGTGACGATGAAGAGCGCGCAGGCCATCCAGGCGATGGGCTTCCTCGTGATGATGCCGCTCCAGTTCGGCTCCTCGATCTTCACGCCGACGTCGACGATGCCGGGCTGGCTCCAGGCCTTCACCGACTACAACCCGATCTCGACGCTCGCCGACGCCTCGCGGGCGCTGTGCAACGGCGGCCCGCTCACGCACGGGCTGACGTGGACGCTGATCTGGACGGTGGCGATCACGGTGGTCATGGCGCCCGTCGCGATCCACAAGTTCCGTACGAAGTCCTCCTGAACGGTACGAGGGGGTGGGGTACGGATGACGTACGAGCGGAAGCCGCGGCTCCGGCGGGGACGGTCAGTCCCGGCCGGTGGGCGCGGCTTCGCCGGTGCCGGGAGGGGCGGACTCGCCGGTGCCGGGGGGCGCGGCTTCGCCGGTGCCGGGCCTGGTCAGGGTGTGCAGGAGAGCGAGGCCCTCGCGGAGGGTGAGAGCGGCGCCCTCGGCGCGGGCGGTGCGCACGGCGGGGGCGGCGAGGGGGAAGGTCTCGTCCTCGGTGGCGGTCGTGATCATGCTCTCGGTCCCGGCGAGCAGTTCGCGTTCGACGCGGGCGGCGCGGCCGGGGGCGGGCAGCGCGGCGCCCACGGCGGCGACGAGCCGCGCGGCGAGGAGCAGGTCGGGGGCGGAGCGCCGCGCGGTGCCGCGCAGGGCGAGCGCGTAGGCGGCGGTCAGGAGGTGACCGGCGGACAGGTGCGGGGCCATGAGCAGGGCGAGATCCTCGAAGAACATGTCCATGCCCTGCCCGAGGCGGCGCAGACTCTCCTCGTATCGGCCTTCCAGGGCGTCGAGCCAGCCCTCCAGGCGCCCGATCATGCTGTCGAGGAGGACGAAGGAGCCGCTTCCGAAGTCGCGGCGCAGCCGCTCGACCGCCTCCCGCGCCTCGGCGACACGACCGGTCCCCGCGTAGCGCATGGCAAGGAAGAGGTAGGCCACGGGGCGCGCCTCGACGGGCACGGAGCCGCCCTGCCCGACGATCTCGCGCAGCAGCTTCTCGCCGCGCGCCACCTCATCGGGGTCGTCCGACTCGATGAGGAGGCCGCCCATCCTGGCGCGCAGCACCCCGGTCTGGCTGTGCGCGCCGAGCGTGGTCGCGTGGCTCGTCGCCTCCTCGTAGTCGGCGGCGGCCTCGGTGAAGCGCCCGTGCCACTCCAGGACCTCGGCGCGCGCGGCGAGGGCTTCGGCGGCGCCCCAGCTGTCGCCCAGGTCGCGGAAGATCCGCAGCGCCTCGCCCGCGTCGGCGAGTGGGTCGCCCTCCAGGTCCGTGCGGTTGGCGAGGAGGTTCGCGCGGTTCTGGAGCGCGGTGGCGAGTTCCCAGGGCAGGCCGAGTTCCCGCGCGGTGCGCACGGTGCTGTCGGCGACCTCGCGGACGAGGCCGATGTCCCCGGTGAAGAGGACGGCGAAGAACCAGACGTTGGCCGGGGGGCGGCAGGTCTGCGGGAGGCCGGGGCGGTAGACCTCGGTGACGCGGCGCAGCCGCCTGCGGCCCGCGAGGTCGTTCCAGCGCTCCAGGTCCATGTCCATGTGGGCGAGGTGCATGAGGTGCACGCCGCGCCTGGCCTCGTCGAGGACGGCGCCGGTCCACGGCGGGGGTGTCGCTGTGCAGCTCTCCGGTACGGGCGATGCCTCGGCGGCGTCCTCGGCGAAGGGGTCGGGGCCGAGCGCGGCGGCCGCGGCCGCCCAGTGCACGGCCTCGTCGCGCGGGCCGCGGATCTGCCAGTACCAGGCGAGCGAGAGGACGAGGCACAGGACCTCCTGCTCCTCACCTCGCTCGACGGCGGTGCGCAGGGCGAGGCGCAGGTTCTCGTACTCCGTCTCCAGGCGGGAGATCGCGGCGGCCTGCCGGGGGCCGCGCAGGAGCGGGTCGGTGGTGCGGACGAGTTCGCGGTAGTGCAGGAGGTGGGCGTGGCGGGTGGCCGCCGCGGCGCCTTCCTCGGCGAGCCGTCCGCCGGCGTACTCGGCGACGGTCTCCAGGAGCCGGTAGCGCATCGTGCCGTCGGGGGCGGGCGCGGCGGTGACGAGGGACTTGTCGACGAGGGCGCCGAGCACGTCGGGCACCTCGGCCGCCGGTGCCCCCGGGGCGGCGCACACGGCTTCGACGGCGGCGAGGTCGCAGCCGCCCGCGAAGACGGAGAGGCGGGCGAGCACGGCGCGCTCGCGTGCGTCGAGGAGGTCCCAGGACCAGTCGACGACGGCGCGCAGGGTCTGCTGACGGGGCAGCACGGTGCGGCTGCCCGTGGTCAGGAGCCGGAAGCGGTCGTCGAGGCGGTCGGCGATCTGGCGCGGCGTGAGCAGGCGCAGGCGGGCGGCGGCGAGTTCGATGGCGAGGGGGAGGCCGTCGAGGCGGCGGCAGATCTCGGCGACGGCATCGGGTTCCGTGCCGGGCGTGAAGCCGGGGCTGACGGCGGCTGCGCGTTCGGTGAAGAGGCGGCGCGCCGCGGGCTCGGGAAGGGGCTCGACGGGGCGGAGCACTTCGCCGGGGACGCCGAGCGGTTCGCGGCTCGTCGCGATGATCGTGAGGCGGGGGCAGCGTTCGAGGAGGGCCTGCGCGAGGTGCGCGGCGGCTCCGACGACGTGCTCGCAGTTGTCGAGGAGGAGGAGCATCCGGCGCGGGGCGCAGTGCTCGGTGAGCCGGGTGAGGACGTCGTCGTACTGCCGGTCGGTCGCGACGCGGATCTCCTCGGCACCGGCGCCGCGCAGCACGGTCTCGCGTGCGCCGACCGCGCCGAGCACGGCGGCGGGGACGGCCTCGGGGTCCGTGACGGGGGCGAGTTCGGCGAGCCAGACGCCGTCGGGTGCGCGCTCGCGCAGGGTCTCGGCCGCCTCCTGGCTGAGCCGCGTCTTGCCCGAGCCGCCCGGCCCGAGGAGTGTCACGAGCCGGGAGCCCGCGAGGTCGGCGCGCAGGGTGTCGATGTCGGCGCTGCGGCCGACGAAGGAGGTGAGGCGGGCGGGGAGGTTGCCGGGGGCGGGCGGGCGCGGGCGTTCGGGCGCGGCGGGCGCCGGGCCGTCCTCGCCCGCGCCGAGGAGTGCGGTGTGCAGGGCGCGCAGGGCGGGGCCGGGGTCGGTGCCGAGGCGGTCGGCGAGGGTACGGGCGAGACGCGCGTAGGCGGCGAGCGCCTCGGCGGGGCGCCCGGTGTCGCGCAGGGCGCGCAGGCGCAGCAGGTGGAGGGGTTCGTCGAGGGGGTGGGCCCGGCACAGCGCGGTGAGCGGGGGCAGCGCCTCCTCGGGGTGGCCGAGGTCGAGGGCGGCGGCCCAGCGGGCGGTACGGGCCGCGCGCAGCCGTTCGGTCCAGTGGCGGGCCTCGGCCTCGGCGTCGGGCAGGTCGGCGAGCGGCGGTTCGGCCCACAGCGCGAGCGCCTCGTCGAGGAGCCCGGCGGCACGGGCGGGCTCGCCCGCGTCGAGCGCGGCCCGCCCCTCGTCGGTGAGCCGCCCGAAGCGGTGCAGGTCGACGGCGTCGGGCGGGACGTCGAGCCGGTATCCGGCGGGCTCCGAGACGATCGCGGCGGCTCCGAGTGCGCGCCGCAGCCGTCCGACGAGCGCTTGCAGCGCCGCCTGCGGCTCGGCGGGCGGATCGGCTCCCCAGACCTCGTCGGCGAGCACGGTGGCCGACACGCTCCGCCCGGCCCGTACGGCGAGCACGGTGAGCAGCGCACGCAACCGCGCCCCGCCGAGGGGAACGGCGCTGCCGTCGGGGCGGAGAGCGGCGGTGGTGCCGAGGACGCGGTAGTACACGGGGACCATTGTGTACGGGGCGGGCTTCGGCGGGAGGGGCGGGCGGACTTCGGCGGGAAGGGCGGGCGCGGGCGGCGGCGTCGGTTCCGCCGGGAGAGCGGGTCGGTCAGGACGGCGGGGGTTCGGTCAGGACGGCGGGGGTTCGGTCAGGACGGGGATCGGCCGGGGGCTTCGGTTCCGTCGGTGAGCGGTTCGGCCTCGACCAGGATGCCGGTCTCGTCGATGCCGGGGAGGTAGCCGGTGACGGGGCCGGTCATGAGGCCGTCCCGCGTGTCGGCGTCGTCGGGGAGGCCGAGCAGCGGCTCGGGGTCGGCGAAGAAGGCCGGTGGGGCAGTGACCTCGCGGAGGTACGGGGGCTTGTCGGGGTCGGGCATGAGGCGACCCTCCCCGTCCGGCACCTTGGGCTCGCAGCGCACCCACATGCGGTGCGCCCGGAGCGGAAGGGGATCGCCGCCGGTGCCGTGGCCGCCGACGACGAGTTCGCCCCGCAGCCGTACGGGACCGGGGCCGGGTTCGAGGCGCGGCGCCCCGATCCGGGCGAGGCTCACGGGGCCGTAGGGCGTCACCAGGTCGAGCGACGGGCCCTCCTCGTCCTCGTCGTCCCCCTCCTCCGCGTCCTCCTCCTCGTCGGCGTCCCCCTCCTCCGCGTCCTCCCCCTCGTCGGCGTCCCCCTCCTCCGCGTCCTCCCCCGAGTCCACGTGCCGGGCCGCGCCCCCGTCCCGACCCGGCACTCGACGGTCTGCGGCCCCTCGTCCCGTGCCTCCGGCATGAGCGGCCACCGCACGGTGTCGCCCACCGCGAAGGGTTCGCCGCAGCACTCGAACTGCCGGCTCTCGTAGAAGACCTGCCGCCGTGTCATACCGCTGAGTCTGCCGGGTGAGGCAGGGCGCCCTGCGGAACCGGGCGGGACCGCGGCACGTTGGCGGGATAGCCCGCCCGTAGCGGGTACCGTCCTCGTACCCTTGCCCGAGCCGGTGTGCGAGCCGGGCCCGATCCCCAGTTCTGGAGCAGCCGCATGGCCACCGCGCACTCGCGCCCCGACCGTTCGGACCGGCGGGTCAGCCCCGTGTTCCTCGGCATCGTCGCGGTGGCCGCCGTATCGGGCTGGGCGGTGTGGACCGGCTACGCGGACGCGACGGCCTTCGCCGTGTTCCTCTTCGTCACCGCGATGTGGGTCGTCTCGCTGTGCCTGCACGAGTACGCGCACGCGCGGACCGCGCTGCACAGCGGGGACCTGAGCGTGGCGGCGAAGGGCTATCTGACGCTCAACCCGGCGAAGTACACGCACGCCCTGCTGAGCGTCGTGCTGCCCGTGGTCTTCGTGATCCTCGGCGGTTTCGGCCTGCCCGGGGGCGCGGTGTACATCGAGCGGGGCGCGATCAGGGGCCGCTGGCGGCACAGCCTGATCTCGGCGGCGGGGCCGCTCACGAACGTGCTCTTCGCCGTCGTGTGCACCGCCCCGTTCTGGCTGCACGCGCTGGACGGGGTGCCCAGGTCCTTCCAGTACGCGCTCGGCTTCCTCGCCCTGCTCCAGGTGACGGCGGCGATCCTGAACTTCGTGCCGGTGCCCGGCCTCGACGGGTACGGGGTGATCGAGCCCTGGCTCTCACGGAGCGTGCGGCGGCAGGTGGAGCCCTTCGCGCCGTTCGGGCTCATCGCGGTCTTCGCGCTGCTGTGGGTGCCGGAGGTGAACGTGGCGTTCTTCGACGCGATGAACGGGCTGCTGCGGGCGCTCGGGGTGCCGGAGTTCGACACGTACTGCGGAAGGAACCTGTTCCGGTTCTGGGTGGAGCGGGACCCGCTCTGCGCGCTCGGCGGGTGAGTCCCGGTCCGTGGCTCAGCCGGTGACGGGCGTTGTGGCCCGGCGCTCGGCCTTGGCACGGCGCACGTAGTACCAGCACATGTTGGAGGAGACCCCGGCGAGCAGCACCCACACGATCCCGAGCCAGCTTCCCTGCGTGAAGGAGACCACGGCGGCGGCGACGGCGAGGACGCAGACGACGAGGGCGTAGAGCGCGAGGCGGGGCATGGGGGTGGCTCCTTGTCGTGGACGGGCGGGCCTGCTGCCCGACCAGTGTCCCCCATGCCCCGATCGCCCCGCTCCGGGGGGCTTGCCACGAGGGCCCGGAGCGGTGGCGCGACTCAGACGTCCGTGACGCGCAGGCCCGCGTGGGCCTTGTAGCGGCGGTTGACGGAGATGAGGTTGGCGACGAGCGACTCGACCTGGTGCGCGTTGCGCAGCCGCCCGGCGAAGACGCCGCGCATCCCGGTGATGCGCTGGGCGAGTGCCTGGACGAGGTCGGTGTCGGCGCGGGCCTCGCCGAGCACGAGGACGTCGGTGTCGATGCTCTCGACGGCGGGGTCCTGGAGGAGGACCGCGGACAGGTGGTGGAAGGCCGCCGTCACGCGCGAGCCGGGGAGGAGGGAAGCGGCCTGCTCGGCGGCGCTGCCCTCCTCGGGCGTGAGGGCGTAGGCGCCCTTCTTGTCGAAGCCGAGCGGATTGACGCAATCGACGACGACCTTGCCGGCGAGGTCCTCGCGCAGCGCTTCGAGCAGCGCCTTGTGGCCGTCCCAGGGCACCGCGACGATCACGACGTCGCTGCGGCGCGCGCACTCCGCGTTGTCGGCGCCCTCGACGCCGTGCCCGATCTCGGCGGCGGCGCCCTCGGCCCGCTCGGCGGCCCGCGAGCCGATGATCACCTTCTGGCCCGCGCGGGCGAGCCGGTAGGCGAGGCCGCGCCCCTGGTCGCCCGTGCCGCCGAGTACGCCGACGACGAGACCGGAGACGTCGGGGAGGTCCCAGGGGTCCTTGCGGGGCGGCTTCTGCGCGTGATCGTCCGTGGTAGTCATAGCGGCAGCCTACTGGCAAGTAGGGGTGCGTTCCGCGCCGAAAATCGCTGGCACGCCGCTCGTCCCCTCCCTCATAGTCGTCCGTCGTGACCTTCCTCTCGCGGGTGCTGCCCGATCCGACGCCGTGGCGGACGCTGCCGGATTTCCGGCGGCTGTGGGTCCAGGGAGTGATCACGTCGCTCGGCGGCTTCATGGCGGTGGTCGCGCTGCCGCTCCAGATCAAGGAGCTGACGGGGTCGCCGTTCGCCGTCGGCGCGATGGGGCTCGCCGAGCTGGTGCCGCTCGTGGTGTGCGGGCTGTACGGCGGGGCGCTCGCGGACGTCGCCGACCGGCGCAGGATCATCCTGCTCACGGAGGCGGGGCTCGGGGCCCTCGCCGCCGTGCTGCTCGTCAACGCGCTGCTGCCGCACCCGCTGTTGTGGCCGCTGTACGTCGTGGCGGCCGGGGTCTCGGGGCTGAGCGGCCTTCAGCGTCCTGCGCTGGACGCGCTCATCGCCCGTATCGTCCCGCACGAGCAGGTCCCCGCCGCGGCCGCGCTCAATGCGCTGCGCTGGCAGCTCGGCGCCATCGCGGGCCCCTCGCTCGCGGGGCTCGTCGTCGCCTCGGCGGGCACGGCGACCGCGTACGCGTTGACGACCGCGGGATTCGTGGTCTCGGTCGTGTTGTGCCGACGCCTGTCCCCCGCGCCCGCGCGGGGGGCGAAGGCGCGGCCCTCGCTGCGCGGCATCGCGGAGGGGGCCGCGTACGCGTGGTCGCGGCCCGTCCTGCTCGGGACGTACGCGGTGGACATGGCCGCGATGCTCTTCGCGGTGCCCGACGCGCTCTTCCCCTTCCTCGCCGACGACCTCGGCGCGCCGTGGGCGCTCGGCTTCATGTACGCGGCGATCTCGGTGGGTTCGCTGCTGCTCGGGCTCACGAGCGGGTGGATCGGGCGGGTGCGCAGGCACGGGCTGCTCGTGGCGGGCGGCGCCGCCGTGTGGGGGCTCGCGATCGCCGCCGCGGGGTGGAGCACGAACGTGTGGCTGCTGCTGTTCTTCCTGGTGCTCGCGGGCGCCGGGGACATGGTGAGCGGGCTCGGGCGTTCGACGATCTGGAATCAGACGATCCCCGACGGCCTGCGGGGCCGCCTCGCGGGCATCGAAGTCCTGTCCTTCAGTACGGGGCCGCAGCTGGGGCAGCTGCGCGGCGGTACGGTCGCGGGCTGGTCGGGCGCGCGGACGGCGCTGTGGTCGGGCGGCGTGGCGTGCGTGGCCGCGGTCGGGCTGCTCGCCGCCGTACTGCCGCGGATGGTGCGGTACGACGCGGACACGGACCCCGACGCGGTGCGCCGCAGGGCCGAGAAGCGGGCCGAGCCGCTGCCCGTACCCGAACCCGAACCCGTACCGGCACCGGCACCGGCACCGGCTGCGGTCGAGGACCCGTCCTGAGGCCACGTGCCGTGCGGCACACGCTTTTTGCCACCCCTTGACCTCAAGCGGGCTTGAGGGCACAGACTCTGCCCATGACCGCGCGAACGGATCAGGCAGAGATCACCGCACTCGTCGACCGCTTCTTCCTGGCGCTCGACACCCGCGAGTTCACCCCCGGGTGGGCACGCGCCTACCTCACCGACGACGCGAGGATGGACGCCCCGGTGGGCGCGAAGCGGGGCGCCGAGGCG
Organism: Streptomyces sp. P6-2-1; assembly: GCF_050613165.1. Lineage (NCBI taxonomy): Bacteria > Bacillati > Actinomycetota > Actinomycetes > Kitasatosporales > Streptomycetaceae > Streptomyces > Streptomyces sp. P6-2-1. The sequence continues at coordinate 1,612,877 of NZ_CP192513.1, forward strand.
GTACGCACCGCCGAGACCGCCCTCCTGCGCTTCGCCCGCACCCAGCACTTCGCCTCGGGCGTCGTCACGGACGCGACCTTCGGCACCGACGACGCCACGGCCTCGTGGAACGCGTACATGGTCCATGTCCACCACTCCCCCGCCGCCGACCCCCTCTTCGTCGTGGGCGGCCGCTGGGAGGCCACGCTGCGCCGCACGCCGGAGGGCTGGCGCTTCAGCGCGATGACGGTCCACGTGGTGTGGACCCGGGGGGAGCCGCCGACGGCGGAGCCGGGCTGAACGAGCCGGACACCCCCACCCCTTCACTCCTCCTCGGGCCGGCCCCCGTCGCCCCAGCGCTCGTCGTTCTCCCACTCGCGGTTGCGTTCGGCCGCGCGGTCCATCGCGTGCTCGGCCTCCACCCGGGTGGCGTAGGGGCCCATGCGGTTCTTGGAGGGGCACTGGGGGCCCTCCTCGACCTTGTGGTGGTCCAGGCAGTAGTACCACTCGCCCGGTTTGCCGCTGCCCTGCTTGTCGCTCCTGCCGAAGAGAGCCATGCGCTGCGTCCTTCCGCGGTCCTGCCCGGTGCTGCCCCCGGGCCCGGGTCCCATCGTGCCCGAGATCGGGCCGCTCGGTCGGATCGGATTCCGCAGCGGGATTCCGCCTCCCGGTCCGCGGTCACCCCGGACCCCCGGCGCGCGGCCGCCATAGACTCGCCCCATGTCTGGCCAGTCATTTGTCGTAAGCGGAAAGATCTCCCCTCCGCGGGGCGTCCCCAAGGACATCCCGCGCCCCGAGTACGTCGGGAAGCCCGCGCCCACGCCGTACACCGGGCCCGAGGTGCAGGACGCGGAGACGGTCGAGAGGATGCGGGTCGCCGGGCGGATCGCGCGGCGGGCGATGGACGAGGCGGCGAAGCACATCGCGCCCGGCGTCACGACCGACGAACTCGACCGCGTCGCGCACGAGTACATGGTCGACCACGGCGCCTACCCCTCGACACTCGGCTACCGCGGATTCCCGAAGTCGCTATGCACCTCGGTCAACGAGGTCATCTGCCACGGCATCCCCGACTCGACCGTGCTGCGCGACGGCGACATCGTGAACCTCGACGTCACCGCCTTCAAGGACGGCGTGCACGGCGACAACAACGCGACCTACCTCGTCGGCGACGTGGACGAGGAGTCGCGCCTGCTCGTCGAGCGGACGCGTACCGCGCTCGACCGGGCGATCAAGGCCGTGCGCCCCGGGCGGCAGATCAACGTCATCGGGCGCGTCATCGAGTCGTACGCGAAGCGGTTCGGCTACGGCGTCGTACGGGACTTCACCGGGCACGGCATCAACTCCTCCTTCCACTCCGGGCTGATCGTGCCGCACTACGACAGCCCGCACGCCACGACCGTCATGCGCGAGGGCATGACGTTCACGATCGAGCCCATGCTCACGCTCGGCACCTACGACTACGAGCAGTGGGACGACGGCTGGACCGTCGTGACGAAGGACCGCAAGCGCACCGCCCAGTTCGAGGAGACGCTCGTCGTGACGGCGACGGGGGCGGAGATCCTCACGACGCCCTGAGCCGAACGGCGGCGGCGCGCGCCGCGCGGAGTTTTACCGACAGCCCGTCGGGAACCCATTGACTTAGGCAAGCCTAAGTTAGATGATCGTGCCTGGTTCCCCCACGCTTCGGTACTTCCTTCACGCCCTGGAGGTCCTCCTTGGACACCTCGACGGACGTCTCCCCCGGCATCCCCAGCGACGCCGGGTCCGCTGAGACCCCCTTCTCGACCGTCATCCGCACCGCCTCGCACGCCCAGCACACGGAGGCCGAGAACTCGACCTTCATGAGCGACCTGCTCGGCGGTCGACTCGGCGTGGACGCCTTCGCGCGCTACACCGAGCAGCTCTGGTTCGTCTACCGCGCCCTGGAGGAGCGCTCCGCCGCGCTCGCGGACGATCCCGTCGCCGGGCCGTTCGTCGACCCGGGCCTGGCCAGGCTCCCCGAGCTGGAGCGCGACCTCGCGCACCTGCGCGGGCCCGGCTGGCGCGCGGGTCTCAGCGCGCTGCCCGCCACCGAGGAGTACGCGGCGCGCGTCGCCGAGTGCGCGGCGGGCTGGCCCGGCGGGTACGTGGCGCACCACTACACGCGCTACCTCGGGGACCTCTCGGGCGGGCAGATCATCCGCGACAAGGCGGAGCGGACGTGGGGGTTCGCGCGCAAGGGCGACGGGGTCCGCTTCTACGTCTTCGCGTCGGTCCCGAACCCGGCCGCCTTCAAGCGCGGTTACCGCGAGCGGCTCGACGCGCTGCCGCTCGACGCGGTGGAGAAGGAGCGGGTCGTCGACGAGTGCAGGCGCGCCTTCGCGCTCAACACGGGCGTCTTCAGGGCGCTCGGCGAGGAGTTCCCGCTCGCGGCGGCGTGAGCCGCGTACGCCCCCCGTCCAGCGGCCCGGACGGACGACGGCCCGGTACCCCCTGCGGATGGCAGGGAGTACCGGGCCGCCTTGCCGGTCCCGAACGGGGCTCAGTGGTCGGTGCAGAGCTTCACGTGGGACAGGTTCTTGACGTAGCGGGCCGCGACCCAGCCCTTCGAGCCCGTGCGGTACCAGACGCTGTTGCCACCGACCGGCTGGCCGTGGATGACCTTGCAGCGCAGCTCGATGATCGCGCCGGGCTTGACGGTGCGCAGGACCTTGGAGTTGGTGGTGGGCTTCTCGCGGACGTTCAGTTCGATCTTCGAGACGACCTTGCCCTTGGCGTACGCGGCGGCGGCCTCGTTGCTGACGAGCTGGGTGCCGGACTCGTCGTTCGCGAGCGCGGGGGTCGCGAGGACGGTGCCGGTCAGCAGGACGCCCAGGAGAGCGGCGGCCGTGCGGGTTGCGCGCATGTAGTTCCTCCGTGCCGGTGCCCGGGCGGGTCCCGGGCCGTCACCGGGGCGTCGGCACCCCGGTCTCGTCCCTTGATCGCACGTGGTACGGGCCTGGGGCGTGCACGAAACGGCCGCTTCACCCGGGCGGCGGCGAGCGCACAAGGAGCGCGGGCCCCGCGAGGGGCGCGCCCCCTGCCTCAGCTCGCCGAAGCTTTGCCCGCAGCCGGTCGCGCCGTCAGGGCCCCTTTACCAGGGCGCCCCCGACGTGCCCTCGGCCGCGTCGGCCCTCTCACCGCGGCGCCCCGGCGAACCGCACCCGGCCGCCCAGCTCCACCAGCCCGTCGGGCCCGGGCGCCGTGAGGAGCTGCGAGCCCCGGCCCTGGCGGATGTTGAGCGCGCGTCCGAGGTGCGCCGTGAGCGCGAGCGCGGCCGAGCCGGTCGCCTCGTCCTCGTCGATGCCGTCCCCGCGCCCGGGGAAGCCCCTGGCCCGTACCCGGCCCGCCGTCTCGTCCTCCCAGGCCCAGGCGTACCGCCAGCCGTGCCCGGGCTCGGGCACGGGCAGCGCGTCGACCTCCTCCGGGCTGCCGTACCGGACGAGCCGGCGCCCTGTCGCCCACTCGGCGCGGGCGGTGATCCAGGTGAACTCGCCGTCCGAGCGGGCCTCGACGAGCCCGGCGGGCGGGGCGAGTTCCGGCAGGTCCAGGAGCCAGGCGCAGCCGACGACGGGGTGTCCGGCGAAGGGCAGCGCGGTGCCGGGGGTGCGGATGTCGAGCAGGCCGCGCTCGGGGTCGTCGACGAAGACGGTCTCGCTGTACCCGAGCCGGGCCGCGAGCGCCTGGCGCTCCGCGTCGCCGGGGACGCGCGCGCCGTCGCGCACGACGCCGAGCGCGTTGCCGTACCGCCCGGCGGCGTCGCAGAAGACCCGCAGGACGTCGAGGGCGGGAGTGCCTGGTGTGCTCATGCCCCGCATTGAACCGCATACGAGGGGACGGACGGGCGGCGCGGGGCCCGCCCGCTCAGGCCGCCAGGCCCGCACGCTCAGGCCGCCAGGCCCGCACGCTCGGGCCGCCGGGCCCGCCCGCTCGGGCCGCCGGGCCCGCACGCGAAGGGGCCGCGCCTCCCGGTCCGTACGGAGACGTGCGTACGGACACGGAAGGACGCGGCCCTCGGGACCGGTGAGTGGCCGCTCACCGGCCGGGAGGAGGGCGCGGCGGCGGGGCGGTCTGTCACGTGACGACAGCGGACCGCCCCGCCGCACCCGCCCTCAGGTCATGCCTGCTCGGCCAGGGTGTCGCGGCGGCGGCGCGCCACGTACAGCGCGCCCGCGCCCGCGGCGACGACGGCGGCGGCGCCGCCGAGGAGCGGCCCGGTGGGCAGGCCGGCGCCGGTGGAGGCGAGGGAGCCCGTGCCGCCGCTCGTGCCGAAGCCCGAGCCGCTCGCGCCGGAGCCCGTACCGCCCGCGCCCGCGCCCGAACCGGAGCCCGTGCCGCCGCCGTTGCCGTTGTCCGAGCCGCCGGACGGGAGGTCGGCGTCATCGCTCAGGGCGAGGCTGACGGTGACCGGGTCGAGCGCGTCACCGGCCTTGTAGATCGAGCCGGTCGTGTCGTTGGCGAAGGCCGCGGCGCCCGCGGCCGTGAAGGTCGCGGGAACCTGAGCGAGCGTCACGACGTCGTTCTTGACCGCGTACGAGGCCGAGGAGAGGTCGAGCTTCGCGAAGTCGACGTCGTCCTTGGTGCCCTGCGGAGTCGTGACGTCGAGCGTGAGGGTGCCCTTGGTGCCGCTCGTGACGACCTTGACGTCGCTGAACGTCATGTCGATGCCGTGCGCCTTGTACGTGAAGCGCACGCCGCCGTCGAAGGCCACGTCGGCCTTCTTCGCGTCGGCGTCGACGGTGCCCGAGGCGTACGGGAAGGTGAAGACCTCGCCGCTCTTCTTCGCGCCGCCGGAGACCTCGCTGCCGCCGCCCGTCGCGATGTACGTGCGCCAGGACTCCTTGAGACCCCAGGTCAGGGCGCCCTTGGCGACGGTCCCCGAGTCGGCCGGGGTCTCGCTCGGGTCGGCCGAGGGGCTGGGGGTCGGCTGGGCGCCGGGGTCCTTGCCCGGGTCCGTGCCGGGATCGGTGCCCGGGTCCGTGCCGGGATCGGTGCCCGGGTCCGTGCTGGGGTCGGGGGACGGCTCCGTGGACGGGTCGTCCGTGCTCGGCTCCGGCGAGGGCTCCGTGCTCGGGTCCGTCGGCTTCTCGCTGTCCGCCGTCACCGTGAGGGTCGCCGGGTCGAGTTCGGCGCCCGCCTGGTAGAAGCCCTGGAACGCCTTCGAGCCGTCGGCGGTGAGGGTGGCGGGGATGTCCTCGAAGACCATCGCGCCGCCCGCGCCCGAACCGGGCCGGATGCCTTCGAGGCTCAGGTCGGCGATGACGACGTCCTGATCGGTCGTCGTCTTGCCGTCCGTGACCGTCGTGACGTCGGCGGAGATGCCGCCGCCCGTCGTGGTCGTGGTGACCTGGAGGTCGCTCAGCTCGATGTCGAGGACGCCCTCATGGCCCTCGAAGTGCACGCTGCCGTTGAAGGCGGTGTGCGTGCCGTGGGTGGCGGTGTCGTACGTGCCGGTGCCGCCCGTGAAGGTGAAGGGGCCGTTGCCCGCCGCCTGCGTGGCGCCGTCGCCCGCGGTGATCTTGCCGTTGGCGATGGGCGAGAGGAGGTACTTGCGGAAGGACTCCTTGACGCCCCAGTCGAGCGTGCCGTCCTTGAGCTTGATGGCCTGCGCTCCCGCGGCGGGGGCGGCGGCCGACGCGGTGGGCAGGGTGAGCGCGCCGGTGCCGAGCGCCGCCGCCGTGGCGACGGCGGCCGCCAGGACGGTGGTCTTGCGGCGTCTGGTGACTGCCATGATGACGTGATGCTCCTCGGGTGGACCGTCCCCGCGCGGGGACGGTGGTGGGTGGTGGGGGTGGGGGACGGGGCCGCGGCGCGCGGGGCGTACGGCCCGCGGTCACTCGCCCGGGGTCACTCGCCCGGGGTCGTCCCCCCGGTGGCGTCCCCGGCGCCCGCGCGCGCCCTGCGCCTGCGGGTGAGCCCGTAGGCCGTGCCCGCCGCGGCGATCAGGACCACGGCCCCGCCGCCGACCGCGAGCGGCACGGCCGCTGAGTCACCGTCGGAAGCGGCCGCCGCGGGGCTTGCCGTGGGGGAAGGAGTGGTCGTGGCGGCCCGCGGCGCCGCGGAGGCGTCGCTGCCGATGTCGGGCAGGGCCGGGAGCTTCGCCGTGTCGTCCAGGGCGACGGCGAGCGAGACGGGGTCCATCGCCGTGCCCGCCGTGTAGACGCCGCCGAAGACCTCCGCGCCCTCGGCGGTGAGCTTCGCGGGGGCCTCGGTGAGCAGGACGAGCCCCTCGCTCCCGCTCAGCTTCTTCGCGTCGAAGGTGACGAGGGTGCGGGTACGGGCCTTCGCGCCGCCCGCGGTCACCTTCGCGCTGAGCGTGCCCTGGCCCGCGCGCACCTTCACGTGCGGCGCGGCGAGGCTCAGGTCGAGGCCGTGCGCGCCCGTGAAGCGGAGGGTGCCGGTGAAGTCCGCGTCGAGACGGCCGTTCTTCGCCTCGTACGTACCGGAGCCGCGTGGGAAGCGGAAGAGCGCTCCGCCGTCCTGGGCGCCGTCCTTGAGGGTCCACTCGCCCTTGGCGACCGGCCCGGTCACGTACTCGCGCCACGTGCGGCGCACGCCCCAGTCGAGCGCGGCGTCCTCGATGCGGCCCGCCTTCGCGGGGCTCGCCGTCTCCTTCCCGGGGCTTCGCGAAGGGCTCTTCGCGGGGCTCGGGCTCTTCGCGGGCGCCTTGGACCCGGCGGCCGCGAGGACGTCGACGGAGAGGGTGACGGGGTCGAGCGCCGTACCGGCCGTGTAGTACCCGGCGAAGGCGCTCGCGCCCTGCGCGGTGAGCGTCGCCGGCACGTTGGCGAGGCCGATCGGGCTGCCGCCGCCCTTGGTGTCGATCCCGCCGAGGTTCAGCGTGGCGAGCGGGACCTGGGCGCGGTCGCTCCACTGCCCGCTGCCCTTGGCCTTGCTCCGCATGTCGGCGTAGAGCGTGCCCGCGCCGTTGGCGATGCGGACGGTGGGGCGGCTGATGGTGAGGTCGAGTTCGTACGAGGAGCCCTTCTTGTGCCCGACGAAGCGCACCCCGCCCGCGAAGCTCGTGCGCAGCGCGCCGCTGTCCGGGTCGTACGTGCCGGTCGCCGACGGGAAACGGAACTGGCTCCCCCCGACCGTGCCGACCCCACCGCTCAGGCTCCAACTGCCTTGCGCGATGGGCCCGGTGACGTAGCTCTGGAACGAGGACTTGATGCCCCAGTCGAGCCGGCCGCCGCTCACCGTGCGCTCGGCGGCCCGCGCCTGGTGGAGCGGGAGCAGGGCGAGCGCGAGGGCGAGCGGCAGGGCGAAGGCCCCGGAACGTGCCGGGAGACGGCGCGAGGCGTGCTTCATGGACACCTTCAGAAAGGGGCGCACGGCGCCGGGAGGGCGTGCGGCGGTACAGGAGAGGGCCAAAGGGAAACGACAGGTCAACCCGGCAAAGCCCTGGTCAATGAGGTAAGGCTAACCTAATGTATGACAGGCGGTCCCGGGAACCCCCCGGCTCCCGCACGACACAGCACGAACCCAGCACGACAGGATGGTTGATCGGTGCGCACGCAACTGAGGCCGTCGTTCACGGCCCGCCTCCGGCTCGGCGCCGCTCTGCTCGCCGTACTCGCCGTCGCGGCCTGCGGCACGGACGGCGGCTCCGGCGGTACGGGGAACGGGGGCGCCCCCCGGGCGTCGGCGAGCGCCGCAGCGCACCGCGACCGCGTCGAACCGCTGCCGGACAAGCCCACGCCGCACCTGCCCGCGCGCGTGAAGTCGGCCGACGGGCACACCGTCACGGTGAAGGACGTCTCGCGGATCGTGCCCCTCACGGGGAGCATCAGCGAACTCGTCTTCAGCCTCGGGCTCGGCGGGAACGTCGTCGCGAAGGACGTCACGGCGACCTTCGAGCAGGCGAAGAAGCTGCCCCTCGTGACGCGCGCGCACGACGTCTCGGCCGAGAACGTCCTCTCGCTGCACCCGACCCTCGTCCTGGCCGAGTCCACGACCGGTCCCGCCGAGGCGATCGCGCAGATACGCGACGCGGGCGTCCCGCTCGTGATCCTCGATCCCGCGAAGAGCCTCGACGACGTCGACAAGCGCATCCACGCCGTGGCGAGGACGCTCGGTGTCCCCGAGGCGGGCGACCGGCTCGCCAAGCGCACCGACGAACGCCTCGCCGCCGAGCGCGAGAAGATCCCCGCGCACGCCGACCACCCCCGCGTCGCCTTCCTGTACCTGCGCGGCACGGCGTCCGTGTACCTCCTGGGCGGCGCCGAGTCCGGGGCGAGTTCGCTCCTGGAGGCGGCGGGCGCGGTGGACGCGGGCAAGGAGTCCGGGCTGCGCAAGGACTTCACCGCGATCACGAGCGAGGCGCTGGCGAAGGCGGCACCGGACGCGATCCTCGTCATGACCAAGGGACTCGCGTCGGTCGGCGGCGTCGACGGGCTCCTGAAGATCCCCGGTGTCGCCGAGACCCCCGCGGGTCTCGACCGCCGCGTCGTCTCGGTCGACGACGGCGTCCTCCTCAACTACGGCCCGCGCACGGACGAGGTCCTCGCGACGCTCGTGGACCAGCTGTACGGGAAGACCGGCAAGGGCGGCAGGGGATGACGGCCACCGAGGCGGTACGGGACGGCGACGAGCCCGTACGGCAGGGAGCGGAGCCCGTACGGGACACACCCCCCGCGCCCCCCACACCCGCCAGGGCCCCCGCGCCCGCCAAGGCCCCACGGCCCGTCACCCGCGTCCTCACGCCCGCGCTCGTCCTCGGCCTCCTCGCCCTGTGCCTCGTCTCCGCGAGCATCGGCGCCTACCACATCCCGCTCGGCGACCTCCTCGCCTCGCTCGCGCACAAGGTGGGTGCCGGCGGGCACGCGCTCGACCGCGTCGGCGAGAGCGTGCTGTGGAACGTGCGGCTTCCCCGGGTCGTGCTCGCGCTGCTCGTCGGGGCCTCGCTGGGCTGCGCGGGCGCGCTCATGCAGGGCGTGTTCGGCAATCCGCTCGCGGAGCCCGGCGTCATCGGGATCTCATCGGGCGCCGCCGTCGGCGCGGTCGCGTCGATCGCGCTCGGCATCGACTTCCTGGGGAACTGGACGGTTTCGGTCTTCGCCTTCGTCGCGGGCCTCGCGACGGTCCTGCTCGTCTACGCGCTCTCGCGCTCGGGCGGCAGGACCGAGGTCGTGACACTGATCCTCACGGGGATCGCGGTCAACGCCTTCGCGGGCGCCCTCATCGGCCTGTGCGTCTTCTTCGCCGACAACGCGCAGGTCTCACAGATCACCTTCTGGCAGCTCGGCTCCCTCGCGCAGGCCACGTGGCCGAAGGTCCTCGCCGTGCTGCCGTGCGCGCTCATCGGGCTCGCGGTGGCGCCGCTGTACGCGCGCAAGCTCGACCTGCTCGCGCTCGGCGAACGCCCGGCGCGGCACCTGGGCGTGGACGTGGAGCGGCTGCGACTCGTCCTCGTGCTCGTCGTGGCGCTCCTGACGGCGGCCGCCGTCGCGGTGTCGGGGATCATCTCGTTCGTGGGGCTGCTCGTGCCGCACCTGCTGCGCATGGCGGCGGGCCCCGGGCACCGCTTCCTGGTCCCCGCGAGCGCGCTCGGCGGGGGGCTCGTCCTGGTGGGCGCCGACCTCGCCGCCCGTACCGTCGCCGCGCCCGCCGAGCTGCCGCTCGGGGTGCTGACGGCGCTCTTCGGCAGCCCGTTCTTCTTCTGGCTGCTGCGCAGGACCCGTCGCAAGCAAGGAGGCTGGGCATGAGGTGGTACGGATCGGTCGGCCGCGCCCGGCGGCTGCCCGCGCGGCCGGCGCCGGGCGAGACGGTGGCACGTGCGCACGGTGTGGGGCTCGGGCTCGGGGGGCGCCCGGTGCTGAGCGGTGTCGAACTGCCCGTACGCGCGGGGGAAGTGCTCGCGCTCGTGGGCCCGAACGGGGCGGGCAAGTCGACGCTGCTCGCCGTGCTCGCCGCGGACACGCGGCCGCACGAGGGCACCGTGGAGATCCTCGGACGCCCGGCCGGCGAGTGGAGCGCGGCCGAACTCGCTTTGCGCCGTGCCGTGTTGCCACAGGCGGCGACGCTGTCGTTCCCGTTCGCCGCCGAGGAGGTGGTCCGGATGGGCCGCGCGCCCTGGGCGGGCACGGAGCACGAGGAGCAGGACGAGGCGGCGGTGCGCGAGGCGATGGCGGCGACGGAGACGGCGGGGTTCGCGCCGCGCCCCTTCTCGGCGCTCTCGGGCGGTGAGCGCGCCCGTGTCGCGCTCGCCCGCGTCCTCGCCCAACGGGCCCCGCTCGTCCTGCTCGACGAGCCGACGGCCGCGCTCGACCTCCGCCACCAGGAGCTCGTCCTGCGCGTGTGCCGCGAGCGCGCGGCGGCCGGCGACGCGGTCGTGGTGGTGCTGCATGACCTCGGCCTCGCGGCCGCGTACGCGCACCGCGTCGCCGTCCTCCACGACGGCCGCGTGACGGCGGACGGGGCCCCCGCCGAGGTCCTCTCGGCGGATCTCCTGACCGAGGTCTACCGGCAGCCGGTCGAGGTGATCCCCCACCCGGCGACCGGCAGCCCCTTGGTGCTCCCCGTGCGCGCCTCCCTCAAGTGACCCGAAAAGACCAGCACTTAACCCCTCCTTGACCTCTTCATGACCTTTCGTCATGAATGAGAGCCAGATCACGAGACGCCGGTGTTCCGGTGAGGTAAGGCTCAGCTAAATTAGGCTCGCCTCACCGGCACTCCCCTCCTCCCGGTGGCCCCTGCGTGGCCGCCGCCTCGTGGTCCTGGAGCACTCTCATGCGTCCCCTGCGTCGTCCCGTACTCGCCGTGCTCACCGGCGCCCTGGCCCTCGGCGGGCTCACCGCCTGCACCGAGAAGAGCGCGGCGAAAGCGGGCGAGGACGGAACCATCGGCGTCACCGCCGCCGACACCGCCTGCGACACGACGGCGAAGACGGCGAGGGCGGGGAAGGTCACGCTCGCCATCGCGAACAAGGGCAAGCGCGCGACCGAGGTCGAGATCGTGCTGCCCGACGGGCGGATCGTCTCCGAGAAGGAGAACATCGGCCCCGGCACGAAGTACACGCTCACCGCCGAGGTCAAGGCGGGCAGTTACGAGATCGCCTGCCGCCCCGGCATGGTCGGGCACGGCGTGCGGCAGCGGCTCACCGTCTCGGGCAAGGACACCGCGGCGAAGCGGGACCCGCGCCTGGACGCGGCGGTCTCCGCGTACCGCGACTACGCGCAGGACCAGGCGGACCAGACGCTGCCGAAGGTCAAGGTCTTCACGGACGCGATCCGCGCGGGCGACCTGGAGGCGGCGAAGAAGGCGTACGCGCCCTCGCGCATCGGCTGGGAGCGCACCGAGCCCGTCGCCGAGTCCTTCGGCGACATCGACCCGAAGACCGACACGCGCGCGGACGGCCTGGAGAAGGGCCAGAAGTGGACCGGCTGGCACCGCCTGGAGAAGGCGCTCTTCGAGGACGGGAAGATCGGCGCCGAGGAGAAGACCCTCGCGACGCGGCTCGACGCGGACCTGAAGGACTGGCAGCAGCGCGTCGGCCGCGCCGTCATCACGCCGACCTCGATGGCCAACGGCGCCAAGGACCTCCTCGACGAGGTCGCGACCGGCAAGGTGACCGGTGAGGAGGAGCGCTACTCGCACACCGACCTCGTGGACTTCAAGGCCAACGTCGAGGGCGCCGAGAAGGCGTACACGCTCCTGAAGCCGGGCGCGAAGGCCAACGACCCCGGGCTGACCACCCGGCTGGACGCCCGATTCGCCGCGCTCGACAAGCAACTCGACGCCTACCGGCCCGACAAGGACTCCTACGACTTCACCCCCTACGACAAGGTGAAGGAAGCCCAGCGCAAGAAGCTCTCGGACGGCGTCAACGCGCTCGCCGAGCCGCTCTCGAAGCTCGCCGCGGCGGTCGTGGGGAAGTGAGCGCGCGGGAGCGGGGGGCGAGGGAGCGGGAGGCGCGGGAGCGGCCCTCCAGAAGGAACGTGCTGGGCTGGGGCGGGGCCGGGCTCGTGCTCGGCGCGGGCGCGGCGGCCGGTACGGCGGTCGCGCTCGACGGCGGCGACCCGGGGGCGGCGCCCGCCGCCGTGCCCTTCCACGGCACCCACCAGGCCGGGATCGCCACGCCCGTCCAGGACCGTCTGCACTTCGCCGCCTTCGACGTGACGACCACCGAACGCGCAGACCTGGTCGCCCTGTTGAAGGAGTGGACGAGGGCGGCCGCCCGCATGACCGCCGGACACGCCGTCGGCGAAGGGGCGTTCGGCGCGGACGAGGCGCCCCCGGACGACACGGGCGAGGCGTACGGGCTCTCCCCCGCACGCCTCACGCTCACCTTCGGGGTCGGGCCCTCGCTCTTCACGCGCTTCGGGCTCGAAGACCAACGGCCCGAAGCACTTGAGGAGTTGCCCGCCTTCCCCGGGGACCACCTGGAGAAGTCCCGCAGCGGCGGCGACCTGTGCGTGCAGGCGTGCGCCGACGACCCGCAGGTGGCCGTGCACGCGATCCGCAATCTCGCGCGCATCGGTTTCGGCACCGTCGCGATCCGCTGGTCGCAGCTCGGTTTCGGCAAGACCTCGTCGACGACTCCCGGCGCCGAGACCCCGCGCAATCTCTTCGGGTTCAAGGACGGCACCCGCAACATCGGGAGCGAGGAGCACGCCGCGCTCGACGAACACGTGTGGGTCCAGGACAAGGACGGGCCCACGTGGCTCACCGGCGGCTCGTACCTCGTCGCACGCCGTATCCGCATGAACATCGAGGTGTGGGACCGGACGTCGCTGCGCGAGCAGGAGGACGTCTTCGGGCGCACGAAGCGGACCGGGGCGCCCGCCGGGAAGCTCGCCGAGCACGACCCGGTGTCCCCGCGCGCGATGCTGCCCACCGCGCACGTACGGCTCGCCCGGCCCGAGGCGCACGGCGGGCACCGCATCCTGCGGCGCGGCTACTCCTTCACGGACGGGACGGACGGGCTGGGCCGCCTCGACGCGGGCCTGTTCTTCCTCGCGTACCAGCGCGATCCCCGGACCGGTTTCCTCCCCGTGCAGCGTGAACTCGCCCGGCACGACGCGCTCAACGAGTACATCCAGCACGTCGGTTCGGCGCTCTTCGCGATCCCGCCCGGGGTGCGCGACGCCCACGACTGGTGGGGGCGCGCGCTCTTCACCGCACCGGCCAAGGACTGAGAGGCCCCCCATGTTCGCCAACTACCTCATCGGGCTGCGCGAGGGCCTCGAAGCGAGCCTCGTCGTCTGCATCCTCGTCGCCTACCTCGTCAAGACCGGCCGCCGCGAGGCGCTGCGCCCGGTGTGGACCGGGGTCGTCGTCGCCGTGCTCCTCGCGCTCGGCTTCGGCTGCGCGCTCACCTACGGCTCCAGGGAGCTGACCTTCGCGGCGCAGGAGGCCCTCGGCGGCTCGCTGTCGATCGTCGCCGTCGGGCTCGTGACGTGGATGGTCTTCTGGATGCGGCGCACGGCCAGGCACCTGAGCAGCGAACTCCAGGGCAAGCTGGACAAGGCGCTCGTCATGGGCACGGGCGCGCTCGTCCTGACGGCGTTCCTCGCGGTGGGCCGTGAGGGACTGGAGACGGCGCTGTTCGTGTGGGCGTCCGTGCAGGCGTCGAGCGACGGCACGCACGGGCCGCTCATCGGCGTCGTGCTCGGCCTCCTGACCGCCGTCGTCCTCGGCTGGCTCTTCTACAAGGGCGCGGTCCGCATCAACCTCGCGAAATTCTTCCTGTGGACCGGCGGGATGCTCGTCGTCGTCGCGGCGGGTGTCCTCGCCTACGGCTTCCACGACCTCCAGGAGGCCGGGTGGCTCGGCGGCCTCACCGACCTCGCCTTCGACATCAGCTCCACGATCCCGCCCGAGTCCTGGTACGGCACGCTCCTGAAGGGCGTGCTCAACTTCCAGCCCGACCCGACCGTCCTCCAGGTCACGGTGTGGACGCTGTACCTCGTACCGGCACTCGGGCTCTTCCTCGCCCCGGTAGGGTTCGGGCGCAGCAGGGGCAAGGGCGGCGGGGAGAGGGTGACGGGAGCCGATGAGGGCAGCGCGGAGGATGCGGGGACTTCTGCGGCGGGGTGAGCGGGCGTACGGGGCGCGCGGGGTGCGGGGGCGGTACGGGGCGCGGGGCGGGCTCCTGGCGCTCGCGCTCGCGCTGACCACCACCGGCTGTGTCACCGTGCACGGGGAGACGGCGCTCGTGCCGACCGCGACGCGGGGGGAGGCGGCGACCGCGCTGAAGCGGTTCAGGGCCGCGTACAACGAGGCGGCGCGCGACCTCGACCCGGCGAAGGACGCGGCCGTGCTCGCGGGTCCCTTCGGCGCCATCACGCAGGACACCTTGCGCGCGCGCAAGGCCCAGGACCCGTCGAGCGGCCGCAGGGCGAGCCCGCTGGAGGTCTCCGACGTGCGCTACCTGATACCCAGGCAGCGCGGCTGGCCGCGCTGGTTCGTCGCCGATACGGACACCAACCGCGACGTGGACGAGGACCCGGCACGCGACACGCGCTGGCTCTTCCTCTTCACGCGCTCGGGGCCCGAAGCGGACTGGCGGGCCACCTACCTCGCGATCCTCTCCCCGCGCGAGATACCGAAGTTCCGTACGGACGGGGACGGGTACGTCGTCCCGGCGACGCCGGGGGCGCTGAGCCGCGCCTACGCGACGTTCCTGAAGGACGGCAAGGGCGAGCGCTTCGCTCCCGGGCAGCACACGACGGGCTGGCGCGAGCAGCGCGCGAAGAACGCCGAGCGGCCCGGCTGGACGATCCAGTGGGCCGACGAGCCCGCCGACACGGGCAGCTTCCGCCCGTACGCGCTGCGCACGGCGGACGGCGGCAGCCTCGCCTTCTTCGCGAGCCGCCACTACGAGCGCCGCACGGGCGCGGCGAACGTCTCCGTCGTCCCGCCGCTCGCGGCCAAGCCCCTCCTGAAGGGCCGCGTGGACCGCTCGTACACGCTGGAGTACACGTCCAACGCGACGGTGCGGGTCCCGGCTTCGGGTGGTCCCGCCGTCTTCCTCAACCGGCTCCAGGGGCTGACGGGCGCGGAGGGCGGCTGAGGCCGCGGGGGCGGCTGAGGCCGCGGGGGGCCGTCACCACCCCTGCTCGTCGGCCGGTGTCCCCGCCGCCACGGCCTCGGCGTCCGTGAGGGCGGCCAGGAGCGGGAGCGGGTCGACCAGGGGGTGTTCGGGGCCGCGCAGCCAGCTCACGCCGAGGCCGTCGCCCGGCAGGCGCGCGGGCGGGACGAGTACGTAGCTGCCGCGACAGTGCCAGCGCAGGCCCGGGTGCTCGTCGACCGACTCGGGGTGCGAGTCGAGTTCGCAGGGCCAGTACTCGTCCTCGTCCTCCGGGGTTCCCCGGGTCGCCGTGAAGAAGAGCATCCGGCCGTCGTCGCTCACCGCGACGGGACCGACCTCCGTGCCGTCCCCGCTGTCGGCGAGCCGGGCGAGGAGCCGCTCGCCGATGCCGTGGGGCACGTCGAGCACGTCGTGGACCATGCCGGTCGCCGTGATGAAGTTCGCCTCGGGCGCGGCGGCGGCCCAGCGCTCGACCTGCGCGCGGTCGTGCGTGGACTGGGTCTGCCAGGCGAAGGAGACGGGGTGCCTGCCGGGCGTGGGGCAGCCGACGCGCTCGCAGGAGCAGCGGTGCCCCACCGGGTGCGCGGCGGGGGCGAGCGGCAGCCCTGCCTGGGCGACGGCGAGCAGCAGCGCGGTGCGGTCCTGTGCGGGGGGTTCACCGCCGGGGGGCTGTCCGGTGGCACGCCGCCACCACTGTGTGAGCCTGCCCGGCCGCCGGTCGTGCGCTGCGCCCATCTCACCTCTCACTTCGTCCTGGTGATCCGTCTATGGTGCCACCAGTGCGGGGTGATCACGGACCGGGCCCTTTCGGGCACCCTGTCACGACGTTCACCCGTTCGGCGCGCAGACCGGTGGGCGGGGGCTGCCGCACGATGGCCGTGCCGGGCCCGGGTGGCGCGGCGGCGGGCCGCACGGCCGGGTGCGGGCCCGCGTGATCTCCGTACTCCCCGTACGAGGAGGTTGCCGTGATCCGTACAGCGAGCGCCCGCGAGGCGAGCCCGCGCCACTACCTGATGTGCCCCCCTGAACACTTCGACGTCCGTTACGCGATCAACCCCTGGATGGACCCGGGCACGCCCGTGGACCGGGCGCGGGCGCTCGCGCAGTGGGAGGGGCTCGTGGCGTGCTACCGGGCGCTCGGGCACACGGTGGACGTGCTCGCGCCCGAGCCGGGGCTGCCCGACATGGTGTACGCGGCGAACGGGGCGACCGTGGTCGGCGGGCGGGTGCTCGGGGCGCGGTTCGCCTTCGCCGAGCGGGAGCCGGAGGCCGCGGCGCACCGGGCGTGGTTCACGGCGCGGGGCTGGGCGGACGTCGGCGTGCCCGTGCAGGTCAACGAGGGTGAGGGGGATTTCGCCGTGACGGGCCGCTGGCTGCTCGCCGGGCACGGCTTCCGTTCCTCGCCGCTCGCGCTCGGCGAGGCGCAGGAGTACTTCGGGCGCCCGGCGATCGGCCTGGAACTGGTCGACCCGCGCTTCTACCACCTGGACACGGCGCTCTCGGTGCTCGACGCGGAGCGCGAGGAGGTCGTGTACTTCCCCGGTGCCTTCTCGCCCGGCAGCCGTGCCGTACTCGCCGCGCTCTTTCCCGGCGCGCTCCTCGCGACCGAGGCGGACGCGCTGGCCCTGGGCCTGAACGCCGTCTCGGACGGGCGCCACGTGGTCCTCCCGCGCGAGGCGGACGGCCTCTTCGGGCCGCTGCGGGAGCGGGGCTTCGACCCGGTGGGGGTGGAGCTGGGCGAGCTGGTGAAGGGCGGCGGGAGCGTGAAGTGCTGTACGCAGGAGCTGCGGCCCGCGCCGGTTCAGTCCTCGGTACCGCCGCCCGCGTCCTCGCCGTCCTCCGCCGCTTCGGCCGGGGGCCACGCGTCGCCCCAGTCGATGTCACGGGCGGCCCGGTAGCGGGGGCCCTGGCGCTTCGTGACCGTCGCGCGGCGCAGGGCCTCGTCGGGCTCGCACAGGTCGAGGATGACCTGGCCCTTGCGGATCTGGGGGCGGCGCAGGACGCGCGTGGGGACGCGCTCGGGGGTGGCGCGGGTGGCCGCCACGTAGGCGAACTTCTCGTCCTCGTAGGGCAGGGAGCCGCCCTTGACCTGCCGGTGCAGCGAGGAGCGTGCGACGCGGGCCGAGAAGTGGCACCAGTCGCGGCCCGGCTCGATCGGGCAGCGCCCGTCGTGCGGGCAGGGCGCGGCGACGTGGAGCCCCGCGGCGAGGAGGCGGTCGCGTGCGGCGAGGACGCGGGCGTAGCCCTCGGGGGTGCCGGGCTCGGTGACGACGACCGCGCCGCCGGGGGCCGTACCGATCGCCGCGAGCGCGGTGTCGACGACGGCGGCGCGGTCCGGCTCGGTCAGCTCGCCGAGCACGTACGAGATCGTGACGAGGCCGGCCGTGGGGGCCGTGCCCGTGCCGACGTCCGTGCCGACGCCCGTGCCGATGCGGTCCTGGGTCCAGCGGGCGCCGCGGACGGCGGGCCAGGGCGCCGCGGCGGCGAGTTCGGCGCCGAGGTCGAGTGCGGGGCGCGCCCAGTCGACGACGGTGACGGGCCGCTCCCCGTCCCACGTCGCTCCGGCCGCCCATACGGCGGCGCCGGTGCCGCCGCCGATGTCGAGGTGGCTGCCGGGCAGCCAGCCGGGCAGCGCGGTGGCGAGCGCGCCGAGCGCGGCGCGCATCGCCTCGAAGGTCGCGGGCATCCGGTACGCGGCGTAGGCGGCGACGTCGGAGCGGTCGCGCAGGACGGGCGCCCCGGTGGGGGTGCGGCCCCGGTAGTGCCCGATGAGCCGGTCGACCGACCGGGTGGCGGCGCGGGTGGGGAGGCCGTCGAGGAGGGAGGCGAGCGCGGCGCGCAGTACCTCGGACGGGGCGTGGTGCGGGTGGGTCACCCCGGGATCGTTCACCCCGGGATTCTAGGGGGTGCCCTCGCGGGGCAGCGTACGGCCCGTGTCCCGTACGGCCCGCTTGAGGCGGGTCGCCGCGCGGGCGCGGGGGGTGCTGTCGGGGGTGCGGCGGCGGGGGTGGACGGTCGTGGCGAGCAGGACGAGGAAGGTGTCGGTGGCCCGGTCCACGACCAGTGAGGTGCCCGTGAAGCCGGTGTGTCCCGCGCACCGCGGGTTCGCGAGTTCGCCCATGTACCACGGTTTGTCGACCTCGAAGCCGAGCCCTTCGTCGAGCATGAGCGCGGTGTAGTCCGGGCCGAGGACGCGCGCCGTGCCGTAGGCGCCGCCGCCGAGCAGGGCGCGGCACAGGATCGCGAGGTCGTGTCCTGTGCCGAAGAGCCCGGCGTGCCCGGCGACGCCGCCGAGCGCCCACGCGTTCTCGTCGTGGACGAGGCCCCGCACCATGCCCCTGTCGGCCTTCGCCCACGGGCGGCGCTCGTCCTCGGTCGCGGCGGCTTCGGGGCACGGGCCGAAGCGTGTGGACGTCATGCCGAGGGGGCGCGTGATGCCCTCGGCCACGAGCTGGTCGATGCGCTGTCCCGTGCGGCGTTCGACCAGGTGCTGGAGCAGGAGCGGGTTGAGGTCGGAGTAGCGGCGTGTGCCGGGCGCGGTGACGGGTTCCTCGGTCGCGAGGGCCCGGTAGCGGGCCGCGTCGTCGGGCAGCTCGTACAGCGGGAGTTCGGGGCGCAGCCCGGTGGTGTGGGTGAGCAGGGCGCGGACGGTGAAGCCGTGCGCGGCGGCCGCCGGGTGGTCGGTGAGGATCTCGGCGACGGGCGTGTCGAGGGCGAGGGCGCCGCGCTCGACCTGCTGGAGCGTGGTGATCGCGGTGAAGAGCTTGGTGAGCGAGGCGAGGTCGAAGGGGGTCCTCGGGGTCGCGGGGACGCGTTCACCGGCGGGGAGTTCCACGCCCGTACCGCTCTCCTCGTCCCACGCGCGGTACCGCACCGCCCACCCCGCCGCCGACTCGGCGGCGAGGTGGTGGCCGCGCCCGGCGAGGACGACGGCCCCGGCGCACCAGGGCTCGGGTCCCTCGGTGAGGGCGCGGACCTCCTGGGTGAGCCGGGCGATCTCGCGGGGGTCGAGTCCGGCGCGCTCGGGGCTCGCGCGGCGCAGGCGGGCGGCGTTCAGCCTTCGTCAGCCCCTTCGCGGCACGGTGTGCCCGCCGCCTCGGGGGCGGGCGCGGGCAGCACGGTCGTCGTGACGTCGTGCCGTGCCGCCGTCACGGTCGCCTTCGTCCCCGCGCCGGGGCGGCACAGGAGGACGTAGGCCGCCCCCGCGACGAGGACGCTCACGAGCTGGACGAGTGCCATCGGCACGGCGGTGTCCTCGCCCGCGATGCCGACGAGCGGTGAGGCGACGGCGCCGATGAGGAAGGACGAGGTGCCGATGAGCGCGGAGGCCGAACCGGCGGCGTGCGGGGCGCGCTGGAGGCCGAGGGTCTGCGCGTTCGGCAGCACGAGGCTCATCGAGGACATGAGCACGAAGAGCCCGACGGCGAGCGGGACGAGCCCGACGTGGCCGAGCACGCCGCTCGTCATGACGAGGAGGGCGATCGCGGCGGCCGTGATGAGCGAGAGGCCCACGGCGGTGGCCCGTTCGAGGCTCACGCGGCCCACGAGGAGCCGCCCGTTGACCTGGCCCATGATGATGAGCCCGACGGAGTTGACGCCGAAGAGCAGGCTGAAGACCTGGGGGCTCGCCCCGTAGATCTCCTGCACGACGAACGGCGAGGCGCTCACGTACGCGAAGAGCGCGGCGAAGGTGAAGCCGCCGACGAGGACGTGCCCGGTGAAGACGCGGTCGGCGAGGAGGCCGCGCATCGTCGCGAGCGCGTCGCGCGTGCCCCCGGTGTGGCGGCGCGCGGGCGGCAGGGTCTCGGGCAGGCGCCGTACGACGACCAGCGTGAGCAGGACGCCGACGACCGTGAGGACGAGGAAGATGCCGCGCCAGTCGGTGAAGCGCAGGATCTGCCCGCCGATGAGCGGCGCGACGATCGGCGCGACGCCCGAGATGAGCATGAGCGTCGAGAAGAACCGGGCCATCGCGAGGCCGTCGTACAGGTCGCGCACGACGGCGCGCGCGATGACGATCCCCGCGGCGCCCGCGAGACCCTGCACGAGGCGGAAGACGATGAGCAGCGCGGTGCCGGGGGCGAGCGCGCACGCGGCCGTCGCGAGGACGTAGATCACGAGGCCGAACAGGAGCGGGCGGCGGCGGCCGAAGCGGTCGCTGAGCGGGCCCACGACGAGCTGGCCGAGCGCCATCCCCGTGAGGCAGGCGGTGAGCGTGAGCTGCACGGTCGCGGCGGGGCTGCCGAGCGCTTCGGTGACCTTCGGCAGGGCCGGGAGGTACATGTCCATCGAGAGCGGCGGCGTGGCGGTGAGCCCGCCGAGCACGAGCGTGGTGAGGAGGGAGGTGCGGCGGGCGGATGCGGATATGGCGGGATCGGCGGGGGTGTCCTGGGCGGGCTGTGGCGTGCCGGGGGCGCGCTCCACGATGGGTGCCTCTCTGAGAACGGGTACCGGGGACGGGGGGCCTGGGGGGACGGCGGTGGTGGCCCGGTTTCTATGCTCTCAGCTCGGACGGACCGCTGAGGACCGTTTTCGCCGCGCCGGGCCGTTCCGGGCCCCGGTGGGCGGTGCGAGAGAGATGGGGACGGCATGGGCGAGGGGATCACGGGACGTCCCGTGCGCTGGGGAGTGCTCGCGACCGGGGGCATCGCCGCGACGTTCGCCGCCGACCTGCTGACGGTGCCGGGCGCCGAGCTTGTCGCGGTCGGCTCGCGTTCGCAGGAGTCGGCGCGCGCCTTCGCCGCGCGCTTCACCGTCCCGCGCGCGCACGGCTCGTGGGCGGCGCTCGCCGCGGACGAGGAGGTGGACGTCGTGTACGTGGCGACGCCGCACACCGCGCACCTGGAGGCGGCGCGCCTGTGCCTGGAGGCGGGCAGGGGGGTGCTGTGCGAGAAGCCGCTGACGCTCAACGCGCGGCAGGCGGCGGGGCTCGTGGACCTGGCCCGCGCGCGGGATGTCTTCCTGATGGAGGCGATGTGGACGTACGTGAATCCGCTCGTGCGCCGTCTCAAGTCCCTCGTCGACGAGGGCGCGATCGGTGAACTCACCTCCGTCGAGGCGGACTTCTCCGTCGACGGGCCCTTCCCCGCCGACCACCGCATGGTGGACCCGGCGCAGGGCGGCGGCGCGCTGCTCGACCTCGGCGTCTACCCGGTCGCCTTCGCGCAGCTCTTCCTCGGCGAACCGGACGAGGTGCGGGCGAGCGCGAAGCTGTCCGAGCGGGGCGTGGATCTCCAGACGGGGATGCTCCTGAGCTGGGCGGGCGGCGCGCAGGCGCTCCTGCGCTGCGGGCTCACGGGCGCGGGCCCGACGCGCGCGACGCTCGTCGGCTCGCGGGGCCGCGTCGAGATCGCGGGCGACTTCTTCCACCCGGCCGCCTTCGTGCTGCACCGCCGGGGCGCCGATCCCGTCACGTACACGGCGCGCGAGGAGGGCGGCGGCGAGGGCTACGTCCCCGAGGCGGTCGAGGTGACGCGCTGTCTGCGCGAGGGACTGCGCGAGTCGCCGCTCGTACCGCTGGACGGCTCGCTCGCGGTGCTGCGGACGCTGGACAGGGTGCGCGAGGTGACGGGGGTGCGGTACGCGGGCGAGTGAGCCGGGGCGGTACGCGGGCGAGTGGGCCCGGGCGGTAGGCGGGCGAGTGGGCCCGGGCGGTACGCGGGCGAGTGGGCCGGGGCCCGTACGGGTCCCGCTGCGCCGGGGGGCCCTCGCGCGTACGGGAGTCGCGGCCGTACGCGCGAGGAGCGCCCGCCGGGTTCAGGCGGGTGTGAGGCCCGGCTTCCCCGCCTCCGTCACGAACGACCCGGCGACCGCGAGCGGCGCGCCCGGGGTCGTGACCGCGGAGACCGTCTTCCAGTCCGCGCGCGCCGCCTTCTCGCCGAGCGTCACGACCGCGTAGCCGCGCCGCCCGTTGTAGAAGCGCAGGTGCGGGTTGGCGGCCATGTAAGTGTCCCAGTTGGACGGCTTGTCGGTGCCGTCGCCGCCGCTCGTGATCGAGCTGGTGACGATCTCGGTGCCGAGGGTCTTCGACGCGGGGTCGTCGAAGTCCGCCTTGAGGTCGAAGCCGTAGTGCACGTGGACGTCCCCCGTGAGGACCATGAGGTTGTCCTTGCGGCTCGACTGCCAGCCGTTCAGGAGGCGTTCGCGCGAGGCCGGGTAGCCGTCCCAGGAGTCCATCGAGAGCTTGAAGCCGTCCGTCGCGCGGTCCTTGCGCCGCGCGAAGGTGACCTGCTGCGGGACGATGTTCCAGGTGGCCTTCGAGGCCTTCCACCCGTCGATGAGCCAGCGCTCCTGGGCGTCGCCCGTGAGGGTGCGCGAGGGGTCCTCGGACTCGGGTCCGGGGACCTGCCAGCCGTCGCCGTACGCCTGGTCGCTGCGGTACTGCCGCGTGTCGAGGATGTCGAACTGCGCGAGGCGGCCCCAGTGGCGGCGCCGGTAGAGCTTCATGTCGGGCCCGGTGGGCCGCTGCGGCGCGCGCAGCGGCTGGTTCTCCCAGTACGCGCGGTAGGCGGCGGCGCGGCGCAGCAGGAACTCCTCCGGCGGGACGTCGTTCTCGGGGGTGTCGTCGGCGTAGTTGTTCTCGGTCTCGTGGTCGTCCCACGTGACGACGAAGGGGTGCGCGGCGTGCGCGGCGATGAGGTCGGGGTCGCTCTTGTAGAGCGCGTACCGCAACCGGTAGTCCTCAAGGGTGAGGGTCTCGCGGTTGAAGACGGCGGGCAGCCGCCGGTCGGTGTAGCCGCGGTTCCCGCCGACGGCCGTCACCGCGTACTCGTAGAGGTAGTCCCCGAGGTGGAAAACGACGTCCACGTCCTCCTGCGCGAGGTGCCCGTACGCCGTGAAGTACCCGTCGTGGTACGCCTGGCAGGAGACGGCGGCGAGCTTCATCCCGGCGGGCTTCGCGCTCGTCGCCGGCGCGGTGCGGGTACGGCCCACGGGGCTGATCCACGTACCGGCGCGGAAGCGGTAGTAGTACTCACGGCCGGTGTCGAGCCCCGCGACCTCGACGCGCACGGTGTGCGCGAACTCCGGGTGCGCGGTGGCCGAACCGCGCCGCACGACGCGCGTGAAGCGGGCGTCGTGGGCGAGTTCCCAGCGCACCGTGAGGCGGCCCCCGGGGAGGCCGCCGTCGCTCTCGTACGGGCTGGGGGCGAGGCGCGTCCACAGCAGGACCGAGTGCGGGAGCGGGTCCCCGGAGGCGACACCGAGGGTGAAGGGGTCGGCCTTGACGGCCCGCGGGTCGAGTTCGGCCGCGGCGGCGCTTCCGGCGGTGGGGAGGTTGACGGCGAAGGCGAGCGCGGCGGCGGCACCCGTCATGGTGAGGAAGCCACGTCGCCCGAAGTGCCGGGCGGCGGCGCGGAGTTCGGCGTCGGGGTCCTGAAAGCGGTGGCTCATCGGGTGGGGGTCCCCTCGTCTCGGTGGCTGCTGGCCGGGGGGACTCTCCGGGACGGGTGCGACCTGCGCCTGTCGCCGGTGCGACGGGGGTGTGGACGGGGGGTGAGTTCTGGGGGTGGCCGGATCGCCGCGCCGTGGCCCTCGTGGCGGCGCGTCAGTCTCCCAGGCCGATACGGGAGTTGGCGCGGCGCCACGCCTCCGGGTCGCCCGCGGGCTCGTACCGTACGGGTCGCTGGGTCGCGGCGACGAGCGCGCGCTGTTCGGCGCGGTCGCCGACGAGGCCGTGCGCGCGGGCCTGCACGAGGATGTTGCCGAGCGCGGTCGCCTCGGCGGGACCGGCGACGACGGGGAGGCCGGTGGCCTCGGCGGTGAGGCGGCACAGGAGCGCGTTGCGGCTGCCGCCGCCGACGAGGTGCACGGTGCGCGGGGCGGCACGCCCGGCGAGCCTGACGGCTTCGCGCAGGGTTCGCGCGTGCGCCCAGGCGAGCGCCTCGATGATCGTACGGACGAGGGCGCCCTGGTCGCGCGGCGCACGCTGCCCGGTGCGCGCGCAGTGGGCGGCGATGCGCGCGGGCATGTCGCCCGGGGCCAGGAACTCGGGCGCGTCGGGGTCGATGACGTGCGCGAAGGGCTCGGCGGCCTCGGCGGCGGCGAGCAGCGGCCCGATCTCGTACGGGAGCCCCTGCGCGCGCCACGTGCGCTGCGACTCGCTGAGCAGCCACAGGCCCATGATGTTGCGCAGGTAGCGGGTCGTGCCGTCGACGCCGAGTTCGTTGGTGAAGTTCGCGGCGCGCGATTCCTCGGTGAGCACGGGGTGTTCGAGTTCGAGCCCGGCGAGCGACCAGGTGCCGCAGGAGACGTAGGCGACGGTGTCCTCGTCGACGGCGGGCACGGCGACGACGGCGGACGCGGTGTCGTGCGAGGCGACGGCGGTCACGGGCGTGGCGGCGGGCAGCCCGGTCGTCTCGGCGACGTGCGGGAGGAGCGTGCCGATGCGGGTGCCGGGGTCGACGAGGGGCGGCAGGAGCGTCGCGTCGACGTGCGCGGCGCCGAGCATCGGCAGCGACCACTCCCCCGTCCTCGCGTCGCGCAGCCCCGTCGTGGAGGCGTTGGTCGCCTCGGCGACCTCGGCGCCCGTGAGCCAGTGCGCGAGGAGGTCGGGGACGAGGAGGAGGCGCCGGGCCGCGTACCAGCGGGGTCCGCGCGGTTCGGCGGCGAGCTGGAAGACGGTGTTGAACGGGAGGTGCTGGAGCCCGGTCGTGCGGTAGAGGGCGTCGGCGCCGATCCGGTCGCGCAGGCGTGGGGCGACCTCGTCGGTGCGCGGGTCGCGGTAGTGGTGCGGGAGGCCGGTGAGGGCGCCCTCGGCGTCGAGGAGCGCGTAGTCGACGGCCCAGCTGTCGATGCCGATGGAGGCGATGTCGGCCCGGCGGCCCGCCTCGGCGAGCCCGTCGAGCACACCCTGGTAGAGCCCCGGGATGTTCCAGTGCAGGCCGCTGGGGAGCCGCAGCGGTGTGTTCGCGAAGCGCGCGGTCTCGGTCAGTTCCAGGAGCCCGGGCCCGACCCGGCCGATGATGACCCGGCCGCTCGTGGCGCCGAGGTCGGCCGCGGCGAAGGCGGTGGGGGTGGAGGAGCGCTGGGCGGACACGGGGACACCTCGGGCGTGCGGGAGAGGAGGGGGTACGGGGAGAGGGTGGCGGTACGGGGGGGCGGGGGCACCACCGCCCGGTAGGAGGGGCGGTGGTGCCCCCGTACCGCCGCTCGCGGTCAGCGCAGGAACGCCGCGGCGACGCCCGCGTCGACCGGGATGTGCAGCCCTGTCGTGTGGCTCAGCTCGCCGCCCACGAGGACGAAGACCGCGTTGGCCACGTGCTCGGGCAGGACCTCGCGCTTGAGGAGGGTCCGCTGCGCGTAGAACTCGCCGAGCTTGCTCTCCTCGACGCCGTACGTCGCGGCGCGCTGCGCGCCCCAGCCGCCCGCGAAGATGCCCGAACCGCGCACGACACCGTCGGGGTTGACGCCGTTGACGCGGATGCCGTGGCCGCCCAGCTCGGCCGCGAGGAGCCGCACCTGGTGGGCCTGGTCGGCCTTGGTCGCCGAGTAGGCGATGTTGTTCGGGCCGGCGAACACGGAGTTCTTCGAGGCGATGTAGACGATGTCGCCGCCGAGGTTCTGCGCGCTCATCACGCGGGCCGCCTCGCGCGAGACGAGGAAGGAGCCGCGCGCCATGATGTCGTGCTGGAGGTCCCAGTCCTTCGCCGTCGTCTCCAGGAGCGGCTTCGATATGGAGATCCCGGCGTTGTTGACGACGAGGTCGACGCCGCCGAAGGCGAGCGCGGCCCGCTCGAACGCGGCGGTGATCCCTGCCTCGTCGGTGACGTCCACGGTGACCGCGACGGCCTTGTCCGGGCCGCCCAGCTCCTCGGCGACGGCGGCCGCGTTGTCACCGTTGAGGTCGGCGACGACGACGCAGGCGCCCTCGGCGACGAGGCGGTGCGCGATCGCCTTGCCGATGCCCGAGCCGCCACCGGTGACGAGCGCGACGCGGGTCGCGAGCGCCTTCGGCTTCGGCATCCGCCGGAGCTTGG
Source organism: Streptomyces sp. P6-2-1 (assembly GCF_050613165.1). Classification (NCBI taxonomy): domain Bacteria; kingdom Bacillati; phylum Actinomycetota; class Actinomycetes; order Kitasatosporales; family Streptomycetaceae; genus Streptomyces; species Streptomyces sp. P6-2-1. The sequence continues at coordinate 1,638,887 of NZ_CP192513.1, forward strand.
CCTCTTCGAGGGCCCAGTACTCGATGCGGAACTTCTCCGACTCCTCGATGGGCGCGTACGTGGAGACGGCCTCGGCGCCGCGCATGACGTTGACGGCGTTCACGTAGAACTCACCGGCGACGCGCGCGGTCTGCTTGTCCTTGCCGAAGGAGAACATGCCGACGCCGGGGACGAGCACGATCGCCGGGTCGGCGCCGCGCATCGCGGGCGAGTCCTCCGTCGCGTGGCGCTCGTAGTAGGCGCGGTACTCGGCGCGGTACTCCTCGTGCAGCTCCTTGAGGCGCGCGATCTGGTCCTCGACGGGCGCGGAGGGCGCGAGATCGAGGACGAGGGGGCGGACCTTGGTGCGCAGGAAGTGGTCGGGGCAGGAGGTACCGAGCGCGGCGAGGCGCGGGTGCTCGGCGTGCGCGAGGAAGTCCAGGACAGCGGCGGAGTCGGTGTAGTGGCCGACCTGCGGGCGGTCCGTCGAGGCGAGGCCCCGGATGACGGGCGCGAGCGCGGCGGCGCGGGCGTGCCGCTCGGCCTCGGGCAGTGCCTCGTAACCGTCGAGCGCGGGGCCGAAGGGCTCGGCCCTGCCCTTCTCGTCGAGGAACGTCTCCGCCGTGCGGATCATCCACAGCGCGTTGCGCTCGCACTCCTCGGAGGTCGTGCCCCACGCGGTGATGCCGTGGCCACCCAGCACGACGCCGACGGCCTGCGGGTTCGCCTCCTTGATGGCGGCGATGTCCAGGCCGAGCTGGAAACCGGGGCGGCGCCAGGGGACCCACGCGACCTTGTCGCCGAAGCACTCGGCGGTGAGCGCCTCGCCGTCGGCGGCGCACGCGAGCGCGATGCCGGAGTCGGGGTGCAGGTGGTCGACGTGCGCGGCGTCCACGAGGCCGTGCATCGCGGTGTCGATGGACGGCGCGGCCCCGCCCTTGCCGTGCAGGCAGTAGTCGAACGCGGCGACTATCTCGTCCTCCCGCTCGACGCCCGGGTACACCTCGGTGAGCGCGCGCAGGCGGTCGAGGCGGAGCACGGCGAGGCCCTGCTCGGTCAGCGTGCCGAGGTCGCCGCCCGAGCCCTTGACCCAGAGCAGTTCGGTGGACGTCCCGGTGACGGGGTCGGTCTCGACGCCCTTCGCCGAGGCGTTGCCCCCGGCGTAGTTCGTGTTGCGCGGGTCGGCGCCGAGCCGGTGGGCGCGCTCGATGAGGGCGGCTACTTCGGGGTGCGTGGCCATGAGGGGGGTCCTTCGGTTCCTTCGAGAAGGGGGGTGCGGGGAGGTGCGGGGTGCGCGGCGGCGGTACGGGGCTCAGGCGCCCCAGCCGGCCTGCTCGCCGCCGACGCGCTCGGCCTCGATCTGCTGCTGTCGGCCGGAGGCGTGGTAGGCGGCGACGGGGTCGGCGGCGAGGCCCATCTCGGTGCGGACCTCGGCGAGCAGCGGGCGGACGTCGGTGTTGTACGCGTCCATGAGGACGGCGTTGGCGGCGAGCACGTCACCGGAGACCTGCGCGGTCTTGAGTGCCTCGGTGTCCACGAGCAGCGCCTTGGCGGTCGCCTCCTGCACGTTCATGACCGATCGGATGACGGCCGGGATCTTCTGCTCGATGTTGTGGCACTGGTCGAGCATGAAGTTGACGTTGGTCTCGGCCTTGAGTCCGTCGTTCTTGATCACTTCGTGCATGATCCGGAAGAGCTGGAAGGGGTCGGCCGAGCCCACCATGAGGTCGTCGTCCGCGTAGAAGCGGGAGTTGAAGTCGAAGGCGCCGAGCTTGCCCTCGTGGAGCAGCGTCGCGACGATGAACTCGATGTTGGTGCCGGGGGCGTGGTGCCCGGTGTCCACGACGACCTGCGCCTTGGGGCCGAGCTTGAGGCAGTGGCGGAAGGCGGTGCCCCAGTCGGGGACGTCGGTCGTGTAGAAGGCGGGCTCGAAGAACTTGTACTCCAGGAGCAGCCGCTGGTCGTCGCCGAGCCGCGCGTAGACCTCGGCGAGGGCTTCGGCGAGGCGGTCCTGCCGGGCGACGATGTCGTCCTGGCCGGGGTAGTTGGTGCCGTCGGCGAACCAGAGCTTGAGGTCCTTGGAGCCGGTCGCGTCCATGATGTCGACGCACTCCAGGAGGTGCGCGACGGCCTTGCGGCGCACGGCGGCGTCGGGGTGCGTCACCGAGCCGAGCTTGTACGCGTCGTCCTGGAAGGTGTTCGAGTTGATCGCCCCGAGCACGAGCCCCCGCTTCGCGGCGTGCGCGCCGAGCGCGGCGTAGTCCTCGACCTTGTCCCACGGGATGTGCAGCGAGACGCGGGGCGCGACACCGGTGAACTCCTGCACCTGCGCCGCGTCGTCCAGCTTCTCGAACGGGTCCCTCGGCACCCCGGCCTGCGCGAACACCTTGAACCGCGTACCGGAGTTGCCGTAACCCCACGACGGGGTCTCGATCACCTGGCCCTTGAGCGTTTCCTTGACTGCGGAGACCGTGGACTGCGACGGCATGACTTCACCTCGACGACTTCTTTGGCGCCTGAATCGTTTCAGACGTGCCCGAAGCTAGTCGCGGGCGAGCGGGAGTGTCAAGCGGTCCGACTTGTGATGAAAACGATTCAATAGGGACGGCGCCACCAGGAGGACAGGATTCAGAAGGGAGCGCGGGCGCCGATCCTGGCGGCGCGGGTCCACCGCCTCGCCGAACTGCGCAAGCGGCGGGGCACACCACGCGGGTGCGGGTCGCGGAGAGCACGGCCAGCGGCCGGGCCCCCGCCCGGCCGCTGGCCCGGAAAGCCCCTGCCGGGGCGAGGGAGCACGCGCCCACCCCGGGCAGGCGCCGTCCGCTCGTGTGGTCAGCGCCCCGCCAGCGTGGACCTGCGGACCACGAGTTCCGGTTCCAGGACGACCTGGCGGTGCTCGTGCTCGGCGCCCGGGGTCTCCTCAAGGAGGAGTTCGGCGGCGAGCGCGCCCATGCGGACGGCGGGCTGGCGGACGGAGGTGAGGGGCACGGCGGCGGCCGCGGCGAACTCGATGTCGTCGTAGCCGACGAGCGCCATCTCGTCGGGGACCGAGACGCCCGCCGCGTAGAGGGACTGGAGGACGCCGAGGGCGAGGAGGTCGTTGGCGCAGAAGACGGCGGTCGGGCGGTCGCCGAGGCCGAGGAGGCGGGCGCCCGCGTCGCGGCCCGCCGAGACGTCGAGCCGCTCGGTGGGGATCTCGCGCAGCGCCTCGGGGGGCAGTCCCGCCTCGGCGAGCGCCTGGAGCGCCCCGGCGCGCCGGTTCCGTACCTGCTGGAGTCCCGGAGGTCCCGAGACGTACGCGAGCGAACGGTGACCCGTCTCGATCAGGTGCCGCACCGCGAGAGCCGAGCCGAGGACGTCGTCGGTCGACACCGAGCACTCCTCGGCGTCCGCGCCGACACGGTCGACGAGCACGAAGGGGATGCGGTGGCGGCGGAAGGTCTCGATGTTGCGCGAGGAGGCGTCGGAGGGGGTGAGCAGCACGCCCCGTACCCGCTGCTCGGCGAAGAGCGAGAGGTACTCGGCCTCCTCGTCCGGGTCCTGCGCGCTGTTGCACACCATGACGCCGAGCCCGGCGGCGCGGGCGGCGCGTTCGGCGCCGCGGGCGATGTCGACGAAGAAGGGGTTGCCCATGTCGAGCACGAGCAGGCCCATGATCCGCGACTCGCCCGCCCGGAGCTGGCGCGCGCTCTCGCTCCGTACGTAGCCGAGCCGCTCGATGACGTTCAGTACGCGGACGCGGGTCTCCTCGGAGACCATGCCGGGGCGGTTGAGCACGTTGGAGACCGTGCCGAGGGAGACTCCCGCCTCGCGCGCCACGTCCTTGATGCCGACCTTCTGCGCCTTCTGCGCCACGCGTCCGTCCTGTTCTCGTGCTGCTGTCCCCCCGGGAGATCCCAAGACCCCCGAGCCCCGGAAGACCCGCCGGGAACCCCCAGGAAGCGTACGCGGCCCGGCCCGCCCGCCGCGCGGACCTCACCCCGGCACCACGGCCCCGGCGCGTCCCGCGAACCGGAACGAGGCACGAGTCCGGGCGCCGGGCAGCACGCCGCCCCGCGAGCGTCCCGGCACCCGGCGACAGGACCGCCGGGCACCGAGGGCCGAGGGCCGAGGGCCGGGCACCAGGCACCGGGCGCCGAGGACGCGAAACCGGAACCCAGCGCCGGGCGGCAGGCACCTGGTACCTGGCACCGACCGACCCCCGGGCCCCGGCCTCCGGACCCCAGCCGCAGCAGCCGCAGCCGCAGCCGCAGCCGCAGCCGCACCGACCGCACGGGACCGGCACCACCCCGCACCACGCCGCCCCGCCCCCGCCCGCGCCCCGCCCCCGTACCTCAGTCCAGGTGGAAGACCTCCGGCAGCGGCTTCATCGCCTCGTCCGGAGCCTGCCCCTCCAGCTCCTCGAACAGGTCGCCCATCTGCGCCTGCCAGCGGGCGTTGACCTCCTTGGCGTCCATCTCGCGGCGGGCCAGGTCGAAGTCGTCGGTCTCCAGGTAGCCGACGAGGAGGCCGTCCTCACGGAGGAAGAGCGAGTAGTTGTGCCAGCCCGTGTCCGAGAGCGCCTGCCGCATCTCGGGCCATACGGCGGCGTGCCGCTCGCGGTACTCGTCGACCCGCTCGGGCTTGACCTGGAGGAGAAAGCAGACGCGTGGCACGGGAGTTCCTTTCGGGGAGGCGCCCACGAGCACGGCTCCGGCGGCACGCGACGGCCGGGGAGCGGTGCGGGGCGGGCAGGAGGGCGGACCGCCGCGCGACGGCAGGGCGGGCGGTACGCGGGAGGAGGCGGGGCGCCACCACGGGCGCCGGCCGCTGAGGCGACCGTACCTCCCGTTCGCAACGTCACATCCCACCGCATCCCCCCACCTCGTACCGTGGCAAAGGGTGCGGTACACCCCCTCCCGCCCAAGCCACGCAATGGACGCGTAAGCCACTGCACCGTCCCGCGCGGCACGCGAATCGCCGCAACGAAGTGAAAGGTTTCACACCCCTTCCGTCTCAATTCACCCGCGCCCACCCCTTGACGCATCCTCGCCCCCGACAGATGGTTGATTCGTTTCAATCACTCGTCTGCGAGCCATCCCGCTCATCCGCAGCCCGCGCTTTCCGCACGGACCCCGCGGAGGGACGCGGCCAGGGCCCCCGCAGTACCGCACCACCAGCGGCGCCGTCGTCCCCCCTGCGGCGCCGCCTCATCAGGACGAAGGAGTCCAAGGTGACCACCGTGGACACGCACATCCCCGACGCCGCACCGCCGGGCGACGACGAGAAGATCACGCGGCAGCAGTGGAAGTGGACCGGCCTCGCCGGTATGGCCTCGTATCTCGACGCGGGTTCGATCGTGGCGCTGAGCGCCGGGCTCTCGTTGTGGCAGGACGAGTTCGGGCTCTCCACGGACGCGAGCGGCGCGCTCGCGGCGATCGGCCCGAACGCGATCGGCGCGGCGATCGGCGCGTTCATCGGCGGCCGTCTCGGCGACAAGCTGGGGCGCAAGCGGATCTACCAGTACGACCTGCTGATCTACGCGGCGGCGATCCTGGTCTGCGCGTTCTCGGTGAACGCCGGGATGCTCTTCGTGGGCACCTTCTTCGTGGGGCTCGCCGTCGGCGCCGACGTGCCGACCTCGCTCGCGCTCGTCGGCGAGTTCTCGCCCGCGAAGGCGCGCGGCAGGCTGCTGGGCTTCACGCAGGTGAGCTGGAGCGTCGGCCCCGTCGTCGTACTGCTCCTCGCGTGGGCGCTGTCCGGGCTCGACCTGCTCGGCATCAGGATCGTGTACCTCTCGCTCTTCGTGGTCTCGGTGATCACGTATCTGCTGCGCCGCGGGATGGTCGAGTCCTCGGTGTGGAAGGCCGCTTCGGAGAAGTCCGACAAGGGCGCGGCGCCGAAGCCGCGGGTGCGGGACCTCTTCCAGGGCCCGTACCTCAAGGCGATGTTCTTCACCGGCTCCATCTACCTGTTCTGGAACCTCGCGGCCGGTACGAACGGCACCTTCACGCCGTACATGATCAGGACGCTCGGCGCGGGCGGCCAGGCCACGAGCGTCGCGCTCTCCTGCGGCAGCTTCGCGCTCGTCATCGTCGGCACGGTGTTCTGGTACATGCGCTACTCGGACCGCAGCCACAAGCACCGCAAGGTCATGTGGATTCTCGGTTCGGTGATGCAGGTCGTCGCCTACGGGATGTTCCTCGTCATGGACTTCTCGATCCCGGTCATCATCCTGAACGTGGTGCTCTTCGGGATCGGGCAGGCGCTCGCCGGTGAGGCGACGTACAAGACGATCAGTCAGGAGCTGTTCCCGACGATGCTGCGCGGCACGGCGCAGGGCATCACCTTCGGTGTCTCGCGCGTGATCCTCGGCATCTGGTCCTTCTTCGTGCCGCACCTGGCGAGCACGGGGATCACGGTCGTCGCGGCCTTCCTGACCGGTTCGCTCTTCCTGTGCGGTGTGATCGGCTCCTTCATGCCGAACACGGCGGGCAAGTCGCTGGACCAGCTGGAGAAGGAGCGGGCCGTGAAGGCGGCCTGAGCGGCCCCCGCCGGGCCTGACCCGGCGGGCGCGGAGGGGGTGGTGCGTGCCGACGCACCACCCCCTCCGCGCCCGGGCGAGCCGCACGGAAGCCGATCCACACCGAAGCCACCCCGCACGGAAGCCGGTCCACGCCGATTCCCGTCCGTGCCGAAGCCCGGCATCGACCGCGTTCCGCGAAACGCTCCCGCCGCTCCCCGCTTCTCAGTACGATGAGCCGTCTTTCACTCGTATGACGGACATCACCGCGTACGAGCGCTCTTCGCCGTTTCCGGCACCCGCATGTCCTCTTCCGCGATCCGCGGAATCCTTCGGCACCCTTCGGAGCACTACGTGCGCATTCGCTTCGCGGCCCCGGCCGTTCTCGCCGCCGCTGCCCTCGTGGGTCTCGCGGCCTCGCCCTCGCAGGCCGCCGCCCACAAGAGCGGCGTCCACCTCGGGCTCGTCCAGTTCGACAGCCCCGGCAAGGACACCCGCAGCAACGCCTCGCTCAACGGGGAGTGGGTGAACATCCACAACAGCTCCAAGTCCCCGGTGCAGCTGAAGGGGTACAAGCTCAAGGACGACAACGGCTACACGTATACCTTCGGCAGCTACAGGATCGGCGCGGGCAAGACGGTCAAGGTCCGTACCGGCAAGGGCAGGAACGTCTCGGGGACGGTCTACTGGAACCGCGGCGCGTACGTCTGGAACAACACCGGCGACAAGGCGCGCCTCCTCACCCCGAAGGGCGCCCTGCGCGATTCCTGCTCCTGGAAGACCACGAAGAACGGGCAGAAGAACTGCCACTGACGCGCCTGGACGACGGCGGTACGGGTACGGGGCGCCGCTCCCCTCGCCTGGGGAGGCGCCCCGTACCCGCGCCACCGCGCCCGTCACCCCGGGGACCAGCGGGAATACCTTCCGTCGCCGTGCCCGTTGTCCTCGGCATGACGACCCCTGGCCCCACGCCTCCGGCTGCCCCCGACGCCTCCGCCGCCCGCATCAGCCGGTACGCGGCGTTCACCACCGATCCCCTCGCGGGCAATCCCGCCGGGGTCGTGCTCGACGCCACCGGGCTGAGCGAGGCCGAGCAGCTCGCCATCGCGGCACGGCTCGGGTACAGCGAGACGGCGTTCGTCCTGCCCGGCGGCGAACCGCGCACGCACCGGGTGCGGTACTTCAGCCCCGAGACCGAGGTGCCCTTCTGCGGCCACGCGACGATCGCGACCGCCGTCGCGCTCGCGGAGCGCGAGGGGCCAGGCGAGTACGTCTTCTTCACCCCGGCCGGACAGGTGCCCGTAGGGGTCGTGCGCGAGGACGGTGAGCTGCGCGCCACACTGACGAGCGTCACGCCGCGTATCGAGGACATCGCCCCCGACGACCTCGCCGAGGCCCTCGCCGCGCTCGGCTGGCCCGCGGCCGACCTCGATCCCGAGTACCCGCCGCGCATCGCTTCGGCCGGTGCCAGGCACCTCGTGCTCGCGGCCGGTACCCGGGAGCGGCTCGCGGCGCTCGACTACGACTTCGAGCGGCTGCGCGCGCTCATGGAGCGCGTCGGCCTGACGACCGTGCACCTCTTCTGGTGCGACCAGGAGACCGGCGTCTTCCACACGCGCGATCCCTTCCCCGTCGGCGGTGTCGTCGAGGACCCGGTCACGGGCGCGGCGTCGGCGGCGTTCGGCGCGTACCTGCGGGCGCTCGGCTTCGTGCGCGAGGAGGCGCGGCTCACGTGCGTGCAGGGCGAGGACCTGGGGCGTCCCGGCACGGTCACGGTGACGCTGCGGGCGGGCGATCCGCGGGTGCGGGTCTCCGGCACCGCGGTCCGCATCCCGGCGGAGGCGGACGACTGAGCGTCGCTGGACGGCTCCCGGGGGGCCGCGCGCGTGCCTCGAAGTGCGGCGTGGCGCGGGAGGCGTAGCCTCGTGATCACCGTGTCCGGGGCGTACGGGGACGAGGTGCGGCCCCGGTGACACGGCTCCCCCCACTCCACACCCCCAGGAGACAACGTGAAGTGCCACGGAAGCCGCGCACGCCGCTCACGTCGGCTCGACCTCGGGCTCCTCGCCCTGCGCCTCGGTACCGGCGGGGTGCTCGCCGCGCACGGCTCGCAGAAGCTCTTCGGCTGGTTCGGCGGCGGCGGGCTCGACGCCACAGGCCAGGCGATGGAATCGATGGGCTACGCGCCCGGCAAGCTCAACGCACTCGCCGCGGGGCTCGGCGAGGCGGGCGGCGGCGCGCTGCTCGCGCTCGGCCTCGCGACCCCGGCGGCTGGCGCGGCGGCCGCGGGGACGATGGCGGGCGCGGCGGCCGTGCACGCCCCGGGCGGCTTCTTCGCGCAGGGCGGGGGCTACGAGTACCCGGCGTTCCTCGGCTTCGCCGCGGCGGGACTCGCGGTCACGGGCCCGGGCAGGTACTCGCTCGACCACAAGCTCGGCGACATCTTCAACCGCCACTGGATGGTCCCCGCCGCCCTCGTCGGCGGCGCCGCCGCGGCCCTCACGGTCGTCGCGCAGCGCAATAAGCGGGTACGGCAGGCGGCCCCGGCGGAGGGCACGGAGGGCTGAGGCCGGCGCGCGGGGCCGCGCGGGCCCGGCGCGGGTACGTACGACGCGTGCGGGGCGGGGCGGGTCCCCGGAAGGGCCGCCCCGCACCCGTACCGCCGCAGGAAACCCGCGGGGAAACCCTTCGCCCCCGCCCGTCCCCGCTCCGTACCGTCCGCTCCCATGACCACCGCGGAGACACACGGCGCCCCGCCCACCGGGCTGCCCGGCCTCACCTCCCACGACCCCCTCTCCGGGGAACGCGCCGCCCGCATGGTGGCGCGCCTCGCCGCCGTGCGCCCCGCGAGCGTGCTCGACATCGGCTGCGGCTGCGGCTGCGGCTGGGCGGAGCTGATGCCGCGCGTGCTCGCAGCAATCCCCGGGGCGCACGGGACAGGGATCGGCCTGAAGGGCGTGGACCTCGCGCGGGCCGCCGGGCGGGCGCGGGAGCGCGGGCTCGGCGAGCGGGTGCGGTTCCACCAGGAGTCGGCGCGCGGCACCGGGCGCGGGCCCTGCCGACGTCGTGCTGTGCGGGGGCGCGGGGCAGGCGCTCGTCGATCCGGACGAGCCGGACTACCTGCCGAGGCTCTTCGCCGAACTGCGGCGGCTCGTGAACCCGGGCGGGCGGGTACTGCTCGGGGAGGGCTTCTTCACACGTACCCCCACGGAAGCCGAGCCGGCGCGGCTGTGGTCCGGCGCGAAGGCCGGCGACCATCCCTCGCTCGGCGCGCTCGTGGACGCGGCCGAAGCGGGCGGCTTCCGGCCGCTGTGGACGGAGACGGCGAGCGCCTCGGAGTGGGAGGAGTTCGAGTCGGGGCTCCGCGCGCCGCGCGAGGAGTGGCTCGCGCCGCACCCGGACCACCCGCGGGCCGGGGCGGTACGGGAGGAGCTGCGCGAGCAGTGCGCCTTCTGGCTCCACGGGCACCTGGGGCTCCTGGGCGTCGCGTGGCTCACCCTCGTACCTGTGCGGCGGGTGGGCTGAGGGCGGCCCGTGGCGGGTGGGCCGAGGGCTTGCCCGGCGGGCGTTGGACAATGGGCGGGTACGGGGACGCGCGACACCGGAGGCTCAGGCCATGAGGCAGCAGAAGATCCCGGCCCTGGGCCGGGCGCTCAGGGCGCTCGGGGAAGAGGGCGAGGAACTCGGCGGCGCCACGACCGAGGCGAAGCTCCACGAGATCGCCAAGGACCTGCGGCGCGCCCTCGCTCTCCTGGAGGAGACCGTCGAGGGCCCCGAGCCGACGACACGGTGCGCCGAGCACCCGTACGGGCCGAGGGACGAGAGCGCCCCCGACCTGTGCCTGCTGTGCGAGACACGGCGGCGCGGGGGACGCAGGGTGGTCAGGCTCCCGGACGGCGAGCGGGACTACCAGGTCGCGCCCTCGCGGTACGGGGAGCGCGACGAACGCCCACAGGCACGGGAGCGCTGGCTGCCGGAGATGTGGAACGGCCGTACGTGGCAGCTGTGCGGGACCCCGCGCCACGACCGCCGCGAGGCCGAGGCCTTCCTCGCCGCCGAGCGCAGGGGCCCGCACGCGGGCTCGGCGTACCGGCTCGTGCAGGAGTTCACGGACTACGAGGTGGTGCGGGGCTGGGGCAGCCCGGTGCGCAGGCTCCCCGACACGATGGGCGGGCGTGGCTGACGTCGCGGGCCTCGTGGCCCGGCTCCGCGCGGCGGGCTGCGTCTTCGCGGAGGACGAGGCGGCACTGCTGCTCGCTGCGGTGCCGCGGGACGCGGCCGGACGGGACGCGGCGCTCGACGCGCTGCTCGCGCGGCGGGTGGCGGGCGAGCCGCTGGAGCACGTCGTGGGACACGCGGTGTTCCACGGGCTGCGGATCGCGGTGGGCCCCGGGGTCTTCGTACCGCGCAGGCGCAGCGAGTTCCTGATCGCACGGGCGCTCGCGGGGGTGCGCGCGCGGGGGGCGCTGACGCTGCTCGACCTGTGCTGCGGCTCCGGTGCCCTCGGTCTCGCGCTGCGCACGGCGCTCGGCCCGCGCGCGACGCTGTACGCGGCCGACGTGGACCCGGGCGCGCTGCGCTGGGCGCGCCGCAACCTGGCGCCGGTGGGCGCGCACGTCCACGAGGGCGACCTCTACGCTCCGCTGCCCGCCGCGCTGCGCGGCCGCGTCGACGTCCTGACGGCGAACGTCCCGTACGTGCCGAGCGAGGAGGTACGTCTCCTTCCTGCCGAGGCCCGCGCCCATGAGCCCCTTGTCGCCCTCGACGGCGGCGCGGACGGCCTCGACCTGGTCCGCCGTGTCGCGGCGGAGGCGGGGGCGTGGCTCGCGCCCGGCGGCCGCCTCCTCGTCGAGAGCGGTGAGCGCCAGGCGGCAGAGGTCGCCGAGATCTTCACCGCGGCGGGCCTGCGGGCGGAGGTCGCGCACGAGGAGGACGGGTGGGCGACGGTGGTGACGGGGACGCGTGCGCCCTCCGGCACCTGAGGAGCGGGGCCGGGCCCCGGGGACCCCGCCCGCGCGTCGCGCCTCCACTGCCGCGCCCACGACCATGCCCACGCCCTCGTCCACGACCGGCCCGTGCCCACGCCCTCGCCCGTATGGCTGACGGGCTCCCGCCCTCACGGGAACTCCTCGTGTCCGGGCCCGTTCCCGGTACGTCCGCTGTCTACGGTGCCGCCGTGGAGCTACCGGATTACCTGATCACCCTTCAGCAGGCGGCCGACGAAGAGGGCCGCAGGATCGAGCACCTGGACGGCGAGGAGCAGAACGCGCAGCGGCGCGTGTGGTTCAACGCGGCCGCCGAAGTGCACATGGCGGTCACCGACTGGGCCCGCGAACAGGACCTGAACCGCTACGACGTGGAGAAGGAGCTGCGGCAGCGCGTGCGGCACGTCCCGCACGGCTGACGGGCGCGGGTGGGCGCGCGGCGCGCGGGTAGGGTTCTGGCCGCACGCGCCCAACCGCCCGCCGCGTTCCCGAGAGAGGCCGCCCCATGACCGAACCCGCCGCTGAGCCCGCGCCGAGCCTCGTCCCGCCGCCCGGCTCCGTCCGCGCGCGGATTCCCTCCGGGGTGCCTGTGTACGTGCGGGGCGAGCGGTACGAGGGCGAGTACCCGCCGCTCGCGCCCGAGGCGGCGCGGGGCAGGATGCTGCGCGTGACCGAGGTCGGCGAGGAGATCCTCGCGCGCCGCTGCGCCGAGGCCACCGTCTTCGGCACACCCGAACTCACCCAGCTCGTCGACGACATGTTCCTGACGATGTACCTCGCCGAGGGCGCGGGGCTCGCCGCCAACCAGGTCGACGTGGACCTGCGTCTCTTCGTCTACGACTGCTTCGACGACGAAGGCGCCCGGCACGTCGGCCACGTCCTCAACCCCGTGATCGACGAGGCCGCGTCGGGGCGCACCCTCGTCGACGACGTCGAAGGCTGCCTCTCGGTCCCCGGCGCGCAGCACGAGCTGGCCCGCGCGGACCGTACGGTGGTGCGCGGCGTGGACAGGGACGGGCGCCCCGTGACGATCGAGGGCACGGGCTATTTCGCGCGCTGCCTCCAGCACGAGACCGATCACCTCAACGGCATGGTCTACGTGGACCGCCTCGCCAAGCGCGCCCGCCGCACGGTCCTCACGGACATGGCCGAGGCGCGCGACACGGTCCTCGCCGAACGCAGGGCGCGGGCGGCGGCGATGGGCGTGACGGACTTGAGCGGGGAGCGGTAGGACGGGAGGCGGGGGCAGCGGGACGGGCACCCGGGCGGCGGAGCGGGCGCGGCGGGGCGGGGCGGGCGCGGCGCGGCGGGGCGGGCGTGGGGCGAGCTGCTGTGCCCCGTACCCCTTACGCCTCCTCGCGCTCCCGTACGTCTCCGCACCCCGCGCACACCCACACGTCCCGCTGGAGCCACATCGTGCGGCGGCAGCGGGGGCAGCCCGTGGTGTGGATGCCTTCGGGGCCCATGAGGGGCGGATCGGGGGTGTCGGTGGCGTAGGCGATGAGGCCGTCCCTGTCGTCATCGGGCGCGGCCATCCGCAGCAGGCGGGCGGCACGGCTCCTGGCCTCGTCGGCGAAATCACTCGTGTCATGGGCGCTCATGTCGCGGGCCAGACTACGGGGTTGGGGCCCGGCTCGCGGTGCCGCACGCGGGCACGGTCGGTACGAGGCCGTCGCCGGGGCGGGTGGCCCCCTGGGACCCGAGGGCACGTGGCGGGGCCCCGTACAGGTGCGTCCTGCTGGGAGTGGGCGAGGAGTTCGGCGCGCGCCGAGTCGACCGCGAAGCTGTCTGGAGGCGTCGCCCGTCACGCGCGGGGCACGGCGTCACGAGGGCGAGCCCGTGCCGGTGCGCCGCCGCACGCACGGCGGTGGCCGTGGGCTCGCCCGCGCGGCCTCGACCCTGGTGGAGCGCGATCCCGGGTCTCCGGGGTACGGCGAAGGCCGCCCGGGCGCGGGGCGGGTGCCTCGGGCGCCCGGGCGGCCTTCGGTCTCCGGGGAGCGCCGGGCGGTTACGCGCCCTCTCCCGCGACCGCCTCGCGGTCGGCCGGGGTGCCGGGGTGCGGGACCTTCGCCGTGACCGACTCGCGCACCACCGTTCCCGCGCGGTTCGCGCGCGGGCGCAGCAGGACGAAGGCGAGGACGGCGGCGAGGAAGGTGAGCGCCGCGGAGATCGTCAGGCACAGGCGCATGCCGTCGAGGAAGGCGTCACCGACCGCCCCGTAGACCTGCCCCGCGCGGGCGCCGAGCGGCACCGAGCCGACCGCGCCGAGACCACCGCCGTCGACCGCGTGCGTGAGCCGGTCCGCGAGGGTGCCGTCGACGCCCTTGGCGGCGAGCTTGTCCGGCAGCGCGGAGGCCGCGCGGCTGGTGAGGAGCGCGCCGAGCACGGCCGGGCCGAGGGCGCCGCCGACCTGCCGGAAGGCGTTGTTGCCCGCGGCGGCCATCCCGGCGAGCGGGTGCGGCACGGAGGCGACCGCCGTCGCGGTCATCGGCGTCGTGACCATGCCCATACCGAGGCCGAGCAGGACGAGCCGCCACGACAGGGTGCCGAAGGAGCTGTCCGCCTCGGCACCGAGCAGCGTGAGCAGCGCCGCCGTCACGAGGAGCAGGCCGACCGTGATCATGAGGCGCGGCGCGATCTTGTGCATGAGGCGGCCCACGACACCGCTGACGACGAGCGCGGCCCCGGTGACGAGGAGCATCCGCCACGCGATGCCGAGCGTGTCGAGCTGCTGGACCAGGCCGAAGTAGAGGCTCAGCACGAAGAAGAAGCCGATCATGCCGAGGAACATGACCATCGCGACGAGCGTCGTGGCGGTGAAGCCGGGACTGCGGAAGAGCGCCAGGTCGAGCATGGGGTGCTCCGCGCGGCGCTCGACGACGACGAAGAGGACGCCGCTGACGACGGCGACCGCGAGCGCGACGACGACCTGAACGTCCGTGAAGGCGCCCGCGCCGCCCTCGATGACGCCGTAGACGAGACCGGTGATGGCGAGCATCGCGGTGATCTGGCCCGGCCAGTCGAGGCGGCTCGTGCGCGGCGCGCGCGACTCGGGCAGCAGCTTCGCCGAGACCGCGAGGGCGAGGAGCGCGATGGGGATCGTCACGAGGAAGATCCACCGCCAGGAGGCGTGCGCGAGGATCGTGCCGGAGACGATGCCGCCGATCGCGAGCGCGCCCATGAGGCACATCGCCCAGAAGCCGATGAACTTGCCGCGCTCACGCGGATGGGGCACGGCGTGGCTGATGAGCGCGAGCGTCGTGGGCAGCAGCGCCGCGGCGCCGAGCCCGGAGAGGGCCTGCCCGGCCCAGAGCTGACCGACCGAATGCGCGGTCAGCGAGGTCGCGGCCCCCGCGGCGGAGAGCAGGAGGCCCGCCAGGTAGACCTTCTTGCGGCCGTGGACGTCGCCGAAGACGCCCGCGGTGAGGATGAAGGCGGCCATCGGCAGCACGAAGGCGTCCGATACCCACGAGAGTTGCGAGGTCGTCGTGGAGAGCGCCGACTGAATCGCGGTCAGGCTCACCGAGACGCTCGTCACCGGCAGATAGGCGACGAAGACCCCGAGGCAGGCCATGAACAGTGTCACCCCGCGACGGGGCTCGGCTGCTGCGGGCGGTGACTGGGACAAGGGAACTCCTTCAGGGCGCCGGGGGATTCCGGCGCGTGGGACGGGGCGGAGTCGTGGGCGGGACGGCAGGTCCGGCCGTACGGCCGTACGGGGCGGCCGATGGCGGCCTCCCCGCCCGGGCGCACGAGCGGGCCGGGCGGCGCCTTCGCCGGCCGGCGGGACGCGGTGGGGTCCCCCTCGCGTACGGGGTACGTACGCACTCGGGGCCGGACGGCGCTCCGGGGCCTGGGCCGGACCTGCCCGGCCGGTGGCTTCGGCCGGGTGTCTGTCCGGTGGTTTCGGCCGGGGAGCGCGCCGTGGTTCCGTCCGCGAATCCTCAAGAAGTCTCCGCCGAAACCATGAATTCCCCCAAGCCGGACCCCGGAAGGCGTCGGAAACATCCACAGGTTTCCTGGCAATGCGATGCTTTCTCCATGCCCGACATGCTCGACAGCTATATCCTCCACGCCCTGCACGTGGCGCCGCGTGCGCCGTTCCGCCTGATCGGAGAGGCGGTGGGGGCCTCGGAGCAGACCGTGGCGCGCCGGTTCGGGGCGATGCGCAGGGCGGGCACGGTACGGGTCGTGGGGCTCGTGAACCCGGTGGTGCACGGCCTCGCGGCGAGCGTCGTACGGATCTCGCTGCGCCCGGACCGGCTCGACGCACTCGCCGAGGCCGTGACCCGGCTGCCGGAGGTCTCCTTCGCCAACATCACCTTCGGCGGCTCCGAGATCGTCTGCTCCCTGGAGGCCCCGCACGACGGGCGGGTGCCCGATGTGCTGCGTCAGCTCGCCAGGTTCCCCGGTGTCCTGGGGATCGACACGCGCATGTTGCTGCGTCCCTATTCGCCGCCGGGCGCGGACTGGGGCCGCCTCGGGCCCTCGCTCCCCGAGGAGGCGGTGGCCCTGCTCCAGGAGCGGCACCCGCGCCCGGTGCCGCAGGGCCCGCCCGTCGAGCCGCGCCCCGAGGACGCGCCGCTGCTCGCCGTGCTCGCCGAGGACGGGCGGGCGAGCCAGACCACGCTCGCCGAGCGCACCGGGTGGACGCCGGGCCGCGTCGCCCGCCGCATCGAGAGCCTGGAGCGGACCGGCACGCTCTTCTACGACGTGGACCTCGTCCCCGAGCGCCTCGGCTACCCGTTCAGCGCCGCCCTGTGGCTGCGGACGACGCCCGCGCTGCTCGACGAGACGGGTACGGCGGTGGCCCGGCTGCCCCGTATCGTCTTCGCGGTCGCCACCAGCGGTGAACAGAACCTCATGGCCATCGCGATGGCCACGGACGCCGCCGACTTCTACGACTTCCTGAGCCGGGGGCTCGCGAGCGTCCCCGGCATCACGGACTACAGCGTGAGCGTACGGCTGCGCACGCTGAAGCAGGCGGCTTCGCTCGTGCACCGGGGCCGCCTGGTGGCCCCGGCGCCGCGGAGGTGAGGGGGCGGGCGCCCGCCCCCTCGGGCGGCCCGGCACGGAGCCCGCCCGCGGATGGCCACCGCCGCGGACCCCGCCCCGCGAGCGGCCATCGGCACGGCCCCCGCCACTCAAGCGGCCAGCGGCACCGGCCCCTTCGTCTCCGCCCTCTCCCCCGCGCGGCGCGCGCCCCGCCCGCGCCGGTCGGCCGTGAAGAGGAGGACGAGGCCGAGGAGTACCCAGGCCGTCAGCACCACGAGGGGCGCCGCGGCGTGGGCGCCGTCGAAGAAGGCGTTGGCGCGCAGCAGGCTCCCCGCTGCGCCGGGTGGGAGCAACTGCCCGAAGGTGGACCAGCCGTTGGGCAGCCAGTGCGGGCCCGTCTGGAGGCCCGAGAGCGGGTTGCCCAGGAACATCATGAGGGCCGCGCCCGCGCCGAGCCCGGCGAAGCCGACGAGCGCCTCCAGGCCGATGAACGTGAGCGAGAGCGCCGCCATGCCGAGGCTCATGCCGAGCGAGGTGAGGGCGTACGCGCCGCCGAGCGATCCGGTCCCGTACTGGAGCAGCGCGGTGACGGCGAAACCGGCCAGGAGCGAGAAGACCACGACCCCGGCGAGGCGCACGCGCAGACCGGCGTGGCCGGGGAACAGGCGCGTGAGGATGATCGCGGGGAACATCCCGCCGAAGATCATCGGCAGCGCGGCGGCGGCGAATCCGGAGCCGCGCGGGTCGTCGGCGGTGAAGGGCACGAGTTCGTGGACGGTGGCCTCGGCGTGTTGCTCGGCCGCGATGCCGTTGCCCAGCGCGGTGAGCGCGTTGGTCGCCATCGGGGCACCGGCGGTCGCGGTGTATATCTCGGGCCCGTCCGCGGTGAGGACGAGGCCGCCGGAGACGTCACCGTCCTCGATGTCGGCGGTGAGCGCCGCCTTGTCCGCGTAGACCGTGACCTCCCACTCGGCGCCGGGGAGCTTCCGCGTCAGGGCCTCGGTCGCCGCCTGCGGGCCGCTGACGCCGATCGGGACCTTGTGCGGGCCGCCGTGCACGCTGGGCAGCGCGAAGGCGCAGAGCATGAGGGTGACCACGGCGGTCAGGCCGAGCAGGATCACCGTGAGCTTGCGGACCGTGCCGGAGGGCCGCGCGGGCGGGCCTCCGGCGGGAGCGGTCCCCGCGACGGGCGCGGGCTGATCGGTCATGGCGAACTCCTCCCGCCCGCCGGGCACGCCGGTCGGGGCGGTATGGGAAGGGAAGGGCAGAATGCGCACGAGCAAAGAGAGACGCGTGGCGAGCATGGCGACGGCGGAGGCGGCACGGGACGGCGACACCACCCCGCGACCTCTGATACTTGATTACAGAGTACCCTTAGCCCTGTGTCAAACCTCAGCGATTCCGTCCCCGCGCGTTCCGCTCTTGAAGAAATCGTGCAGGCCGCTCTGCACGCCTCGTCGGAGCGCGGTGTCCCCGTGGCCGAAGTGCCCCTGCTCGCCGTGGCCGAGGCCGCCGGCATCTCGCGCAGCACCCTGCTCCGCCGTCTCGACGGCACCCGCCGCACCCTCGACGAGGCGGTGCGCGCCTCGGGGGTCGATCCGGGCGGCCAGGAGCCGGTCCGCGTCCGCGCGGCCACGGCCGCGGCCGAACTGATCAGCACCGAGGGCCTCACGGCGACCACCCTGGAGCGGGTCGCCGAACGCGCCGGCTGCTCCGTCCACAGCCTCTACGCGGCCTTCGGCGGCCGCGACGAACTCCTCTACACGGTGTACGAGCGCTACAGCCCGATCCTGGACGTCGAAGCGCTGCTCGCGGGCCCGCGCCAGGGACTTCGGGACACGGTCCGCGCCATCTACCGCGCGATGGTCGACGCCTTCAACCGCGAGCCGCGCGTGCTGCCCGCGATCATCGCCGACGCCTTCGGGCGCCCGGCCGATCCCACCGTGCAGGCGATGTACGCGCGCGTGTTCCCGCGCATCCTCGGCGCGAGCGGCCGCTGGCTCAGCGAGGAGGCCGCGGCGGGGCGCATTCGCGACCTGCCCGTCTTCCTCCTCGTCCAGCAGCTCACCGGCCCCCTCTTCTCCCACTTCCTCCTCCGCCCGGCGGCACCCTCCATCCCCGGCGCCGAAGACCTCCCCACGCCCGAGGAGGCCATCGAGATCTTCACCGACACCTTCGTCCGCGCGGTCGCCCTCCCCGGCGCGGAAGAACCCCCGCGGGAGAGGACGGGCGAGGAAACCACCTGAGCGGACGGCGGCACGGAGCCGGGCGAACACCGTGCGGGGACCGGCCGGAGGGCAGCCGAAGAACGGCCGGAGGACCGGGCAATCGCCGGACGTACCCCACCCACGAGACGGCACCCCCCGCGGAACCCGCCAAGCCCGACGCACCGCGGCAGTCCCGCACGGGACCCGGCACCCCCCGCACGTGACCCCCGCGAACCCCGCACGGGACACCGCAGGCCCGCCGCTCGGGACCCCGGCGAAACCCGCAAGGGACCGGCCAAGCCCCGCACGGAACCCGGCGGGCCCCACCGAACCCCGCACCGTCCCCATCCACACCCCTGCCCCCCACCACCCCCACCCGCGGGCTCCCGGCAGCCGCCCCCCGGTCCCCGTGATCGTCCGCGCGACAGCCGCGACAGCCGCGACAGCCGCAACGGCCGTGGTGGCGGGGGCTTCGTGAGGTGGGCCGCTTCTTCGGGACGGTTCGGGCCGCGGGCGGACATCACGTCGGGGGCCGTCCCGCGGAACGCGGTCACGGCCGCCGCAGGGGGCGCGGACGTCGCGCTCGCCGCTGTCGGTCAGCGTGCGTACAGGCGGGCGCGTTCGATGAGGGTCTCGTGGAGGTCGCGGGCGGCGCGGGGGTACGAGGCGGAGCGGCGGCGTTCCGCGACCATCATGACCTCCGTGTCCTCGTCCGCGTCGGCCAGCGGGCGCCAGGTGATGACACCGTGGCGCTCCAACGGGTCCCCGATGACGCTGAAGTCGGGGAGCACCGTGGCCCCCAGACCCTCGGCGACCATGAGCTTGCCCATCTCGGCACCGTCCGTCGAGTAGGAGAAGACCGGGGTGCGGCCGCGCAGGAGCCGGTGGATGTAGCGGTGCATCACGTATCCGGCCCGCATGACGATCAGGGGCTCGCTCAGCAGCGCGTCGATGCCGACGGCCGCGTGCGCGGCGAGCGGGCTGTCGGGGCGCAGGCAGACGACGGGGCGGCCGCGCAGGAGCCGCGTCGAGTCCAGGTCGGGCGGCAGGTCGTCGCCCGTGAGGTAGTTGACGAGGCCCAGGTCGAGGCTGCCCTCGGCGAGCATCCGGTGGATGTCGGGCTGTTGCGCGGTGACGACCTCGACCTGCGTCTGCGGGTGCGCGGCGCGGAAGTCGCGTACGGCGGGGACGAGAAGCGGGACGGTCGCCGCGTGCACCGTACCGAGCCTGACCATCCGGCTGACCTGGTGCTGGTGGTCGGCGGCCTGGCGGAGCCTGTCCACGGCCTCCAGGACGGCGGCGACGTGCGGGAGCAGTTCGCGCCCCGCGTCGCTCGTCCTGGCCCCCGAGCGGTGGCGGTCCAGGAGGGCGACGCCGAGTTCGCGTTCGAGATTGCGGACGGTCTCGCTGAGCGCCGGCTGCGACAGGTGCAGCGCGTCGGCGGCCCTGCGCAGCGAGCCGAGCCGGGCGACGGTCTGGAGGTACTCCAGCTGTTCGATCCGCATACGGGGCACCTCGGTTCGCTGGGGCGGTGGCGCCCGGCCGCACCTCAGCTCCGGCCGGGTGCAAGGAAATTCCTATCACGGCATCACCGATCCCTGGCGGGGGTGACTCTCGACCGATCGGCCCGCCGTCTGCTTAAATCCAGCACATGAATCAGCGCAAGGACCTCACGCGGCGACGCCATGTCGACCTCGTGCGTGGTGTGTCCAGCGGCCTCTGTTCGCCTCGCGCCGCCTGCTGAGCGAGTTCTTCCCTCGCCTTCCCCCGCCGTGATCCTCGGGTCAACGCCGTCCACGAGCGCGCGGCCTCCTGCCTGACGCCCCCTCGGCCCGGCAGCTCCTCCGCACCCCCCGCATTCGCTTCCGCCTGCCGTCACGCCTTTCACCACGCCTTTCACCTGCGCGTTCTCCACCACCTCGCCCGGATCGGCCCGGCCGTGCCCCGCCGACGGTCCGCGCGGGCTGCCGTCCCGCCCTTCGTGAAGGAGTCCCCATGCCCACCGTGCTCTCCGTCTCGGGAAGCCCCTCCCCCACCTCCCGCACCGGTCGCCTGCTGCGCCACATCGACGCCCGGCTCGGCGAGCAGGGCCACCGGGTGGTCCCGCTCGATGTCCGTACGCTGCCCGCCGACGCGCTCGTCGGGGCCGACCCCGGCCATCCCGCGATCGCCGAAGCGGCCCGGTTGTTCGAGCAGGCCGACGGTGTGGTGATAGGGACACCCGTCTACAAGGCCGCCTACTCCGGGCTGCTCAAGACCCTCCTGGACCTGCTCCCGCAGTACGCCCTCACCGGCAAGGCGGTGCTGCCGCTCGCCACCGGGGGCAGCCCCGCGCACGTCCTGGCCGTGGACTACGCGCTGCGCCCGGTGCTCACCTCGATGGGCGCCGCGCACGTGCTCCCCGGCTGGTTCGTGGTCGACAAGCACATCTCGGCATCCCCCGACGGCACGGTCGCCGTGCGGGAGGACACGGCCCGCGAGGTGTACCGGGTCGTCGACGCCTTCTCGGCGGCGCTCACGAGCCGTCACGGGGCCGCCCCGCGCGAGACCCGGCAGGGGGCCTTCGCATGAGCACGGCCCACGAGCGCGGGGACCACGACACGGCCCCCGAGCGCCCCGACCACGACCGCACCGACCACGACCGCACGGCCCACGAGCCCGGGGACCACGCGGGCGCCGAGCCCGCTCCCGCCCCCGACGCGGACCCCGCTCCCGCCAAGAAGCGCCTCGTCCTCAACCTCTTCGAGATGAACTGCGTCAGCCACATCACCCACGGCCTGTGGCGGCTGCCGGACAACAACCGCGAGCGGTTCAACGACATCGAGTACTGGACCGAGCTGGCCGGGCTCCTGGAGGAGGGCGGCTTCGACGCCGTCTTCCTCGCGGACGTCGTCGGCACCTACGACACCTTCCGCGGCTCGGCGGAGACCGCCGTCAGGCGCGGGCTGCAAATCCCCAACAACGACCCGGCGGTCGTCGTCCCCGCGATGGCCGCGGTCACGAAGCACCTCGGCTTCGGGATCACCTTCTCGACCACGTACGAGCCGCCCTTCGCGTGGGCGCGCAGGGCGAGCACCCTCGACCACCTCACCAAGGGCCGCGTCGGGTGGAACATCGTCACGTCGTACCTGCCCAACGCGGCCCGCAACCACGGACTTTCGGGCGAGGTCGAGCACGGGACGCGGTTCGAGATCGCCGACGAGTACCTCGACGTGCTCTACAAGCTGTGGGAGGGCAGCTGGGACGACGACGCGATCGTCGCGGACCGCGCGCGCAACGTGTACGCCGATCCGGCGAAGATCCGCCCGATCGACCACGTCGGCAAGCACTTCAGCGTCGAGGGCCCGCACCTGCCGAGCCCGAGCAGGCAGCGCACCCCCGTGCTCTTCACCGCGACCCAGTCGGCCGACGGCATCGCCTTCGCCGGACGGCACTCCGAGGTCGTCTTCACCGGCGGCGGGACCCCCGAGCGGATCAGGGAACTCGTCGGGAGCCTCCGGCAGGCCGCCGTCGCCGCGGGCAGGACCCGCGCGGACCTCAAGGTGATCACGAACGCCGGGGTGATCGTCGCCCCGACCGAGGAGGAGGCGCGCGCCAAGGCCGCCCGCTTCCAGGAACTCTCCGACCCCGAGGGCTACTTGGCGCATGCCGCGCTCCGCTGGGACCCGACCGCGCTCGCGCCGGACACCCCGCTCACCGACGTGGCGGCGAAGGTCGACGGCGGCCTCGCCGGGCGGCGGCAACGGCTCGACCCCGAAGGCACCGTCGGCGATTTCCTCGCCGGTTTCGGGGACCTCTCGCGCCACCCCCTGTGGGTCGTCGGCACCCCCGAGCAGGCGGCCGACGCGATCGAGCACTGGCTCGACGACATCGGCATCGACGGCATCAACCTGCTCCAGTACCACACCTTCGACACGGCGAGGGACTTCATCGACCTCGTCGTGCCCGTGCTGCGGGCCCGGGGCCGGCTGCGCGCCTCGTACGACCCCGGCGAATCGCTCCGCGACCGCGTCTTCGGGCGCGGCGACCGGCTCCCTGCCAACCACCCGGCCGCCCGCTACCGCGGTGGCAGGCACCTCCCGCGCCCCGAGGGCATCTCGGACCCGCGCCCCGCGCCCCTCCTCCTGGAAGAGAAAGCCGGCCGATGACTTCCCCGACCCGACCCAGGCCCCCGCGGCCCCTGCCCCGCTCCCGCGCCCCGCTCGCCACCGCCTCGCTCGGCACCGTCCTCGCGAGCCTCGCGCTGGCCGCGTGCGCGGGCGGCACGAGCGGCGGCGGCACCGGCGGCACCCCCGTCCAGGGCGGCACGATCACGTACGCGCACGTCCAGGAGCCGCCCTGCATCTTCGGCGGCTGGATTCAGCAGGCGTACATCTCGCGGCAGGTGCTCGACGGTCTCGTCACCGAGGACGAGGACGGCAGCGTCAAACCGTGGCTGGCCACCTCCTGGAAGACCTCGCCCGACGGGCTCACCTACACGTTCACGCTCAAGGACGGCGTGAAGTTCACCGACGGCACGCCGCTCGACGCCGAGGCGGTCGCGTACAACTTCGAGCAGTTCGAGCACAGCGACCTCAACGGCACGGCGAAGGTCTCGATCGACCCGTACTACAAGAAGGCCGAGGCGGTCGACGCCACCCACGTGGCCATCCACCTCCACAAGCCCTACCCCGAGTTCCTGCGCCTCATCACGCAGGGCTACTTCGGCATCCAGTCCGCGCACGCCCTGAAGACCCGCACGAAGGAACAGAACTGCGAGCGGCCGATCGGCTCGGGCGCCTTCACCGTCGAGAAGTGGAACAAGGGGCAGAACGTCCTCTTCAGGAAGAACCCCGGCTACACCTCCTGGCCGGCGACCGCGAAGCACAAGGGACCCGCGTACGTCGACACGATCGACTGGAAGTTCGTCGCGGACGGCACCTCGCGCTACGCCTCGCTCACGACGGGCCAGTCCGACGTGATCTACGAGGTCCCGACGGTCAACTGGAAGGACGCGCGGGCGCGGTTCAGGAACACGATCCGCTACATCACCCCCGGCCACCCGGTCTCCTTCTACCTCAACACGCAGCAGGGGCCGTTCACGGACAAGCTCGTCCGCCAGGCCTTCGCCCGCGCCGCCGACCGCGAGGCCGCTGTCGACGCGGGCTTCCACGGTGTGATCCCCTACGAGCCCAACCCGTCCGTCTCGCAGTCGACCCCCGGCTACCTGGACACCGACCCGTACCCCTACGACCCGGCCGAGGCCGCTCAGTTGCTCAAGCGGGCCGGGTGGAGCAGGGGCGCGGGCGGGATCTACGCGAAGGACGGCCGCAAGCTGCGCGTACGGCTCGTGTACGGGCCCGGCTACCAGTTCACGAGCGAGGGCGCCACCGTCCTCCAGGCGCTCCAGGAGCAGTGGCGGCAGAACGGCTTCGACGTCACCCTCGTCCCGGCCACGCAGGCGGAGTCCTGGGGCGGCACGTACAGCACCCCCGACTCGTACGACACCCAGGCCTCGTACTGGACCAGCCCCAGCCCCGCGATCCTGTGGATCATCTGGCGCGAGTCCACCAAGGACAACCCGAACGGCAACAACCACTCCTTCTACAACGACTCCTCGCTGACCCGGCTCATCGACCGGGCCAACACGAACACCGACACCGCCGCCGGGTTCGGCCAGTACAAGCAGGCGCAGAAGGTCGTCAACGACGAGGCCGCGGGGGTCGGGCTCTACACCCAGAACACGCTGATCGCCGTCTCCGACAAGCTCCACGGCTTCTGGGTCGAGAAGAGCCAGGGCGAACCCGTCTTCTCCGACGCGTACTTCACCGGGAAGCGGTGAGGGCCCGCCATGACCACGCTCACCCCGTCCCCGGCCGCCCTCGCGGCGCCGGGACGCCCCGCACGGCCGGGGGCGCGCGCCGCCCGCAGGGCCGCCGTCAAGCTCCTCTCCGCGATCCTCGTCCTCCTCGCTGCGGCCTCGCTGGCCTGGCTCGCCCAGATCCTGATCCCCGGCGACCGCGCCACGGCCATCCTCAACATGCGCAACGGCAAGCAGCAGAACTACTCACCGGGCGAACTCGCCCCCGTGAAACATGAGTTCGGCTTCGACCACCCCTTGATCTCGCAGTGGCTGCACTACCTCGGCGGCTTCTTCAAGGGCGACCTCGGGACCTCGTACACGCAGTACCAGCCGGTGACGAAGGTGATCGGCGCGCAGCTCGTGCCGAGCCTCGTCCTGACCCTGTCGGCGCTCGTCGTCGCCTGGGTCATCGCGCTCACCGTCTCGCTGCTCACGGTGAAGCGCGGGCGGTTCCTGCGCGGCCTCGGCTCGGTCTTCGAGGCGTTCACCGCGAGCCTGCCGCACTACTGGGTGGGCGTCATCCTCCTCGTGGTCCTCGCGGTCAAGATCCCCGCCTTCCCCGTCATCAGCGGGTCGGGGGCCGCGGGACTCGTCCTCCCCGTGCTCACGCTCGCGATCCCGCTCAGCGGCTTCCTCGGACAGGTCATCCGCGACGAACTCGACAAGGTACTCGACGAACCGTTCGTCACGACCGCCCGCACACGCGGCATGAGCGACACGGCGGTACGCGTCAAGCACGCCCTGCGGCACGCGGTTCTCCCCGCCGTCACGCTCTCGGGCTGGGCGCTCGGCGCGCTCGTCTCGGGCGCCGTCATCGTCGAGAACATCTACGGCAGGCCCGGTATCGGCATGGTCCTCAACACCGCGGTCGGCACGCGCGACGTCCCGACCGTCGCGGGAGTCGTCGTGGTCGTCGCCGCGCTGTACATCGTCGCCAACCTCCTCGTCGACCTCGCCTACACCGTCATCGACCCAAGGTTGCGTGCCTCATGACCAGCCTCTCGCTCGCCCCGGAGCCCGTCGCTCCCGAGCCGCCCGCCCACGGGGCAGCGGCGCGCCGCGCGCTCGGGCGGCTCCCCGGCCCCGGCGTCACGCTCGCCGCCGTGTGCGTCGCCCTCGTCGCCCTCGCCGCGCTCGCCCCCGGCGTGCTCGCCACCACGACACCGACCCGCATCGACCTCGGCGACGCGCTCGCCGCGCCGTCCTGGCACCACCCCTTCGGCACCGACGAGGCCGGGCGCGACCTCTACAGCCGCGTCGTCCACGGCACCAGGCTCTCGCTCGGGATCGGCCTCGGCGCGACCGCCATCGCGATGGGGCTCGCCCTCGTGCTCGGCTTCCTCTCGGCGCTCGGGGGGCGCGTCGTGGACGCGGTCCTCACGCGCGTGCTCGAAGTCTTCTTCGCCTTCCCCTCGCTCCTCGCCGCGCTGCTCGTGATCTCCGTCTTCGGGCCCTCGGTCAAGACCTCGGTCTTCGCTGTCGGGATCAGCTCGATGCCCGGCTACGCGCGCATGGTGCGCGGCCAGGTGCTCCTCGTGCGCCAGGCCGGCTACATCGAATCGGCCCACGCGCTCGGGCACGGCAGGTGGCGGGTCCTGGTACGCCACCTCTTCCCCAACGCCATGCGCCCGCTGGTCGCACTCGTGACCCTCGGCGTCGGGCAGTCCATCGTGTGGGCCTCCTCGCTGGCCTTCCTCGGCCTCGGCGTCCCGCCGCCCAACCCGGAGTGGGGCGCGCTCCTGGACTCCGGGCGCAACTTCATCACCACGCAGTGGTGGCTGGAAGTCCTCCCCGGACTCGTGATCGTCCTCTTCGCCCTCTCCGTCACGACGCTCGGCAGAGCGATCCGGCAACGACTGGAAGGAGCCGCCCGATGACCGTTCCCACCCGCACGGCGACCACGGCGGCGGGCGACGGGACCCGCCCGTCCGCCCCGCCCGCCACCGCAACCCCCCTCCTCCACGTCGAAGGACTCCGCGTCGGCTTCGGCGCCCGCGAGGTCGTCCGCGGCATCTCCTTCGCCGCGCACGCGGGCCGCTGCCTGGCGATCGTCGGGGAATCCGGCTCGGGCAAGTCCGTCACCGCCCGTACCCTCGTCGGCCTCACCGGGGGCGGCGCCCGGGTGAGCGCGGACCGGCTGACGCTCGACGGGCTCGACCTGACCCGCCAGAACGAGCGCTCCTGGCGCCGGATACGGGGCAGGAAGGCGGGCTTCGTCCTCCAGGACGCCCTCGTCTCGCTCGACCAGCTCCGCAGGGTCGGCGACGAGGTCGCCGAGCCGCTCAAGGTCCACGGCGTCGGCACCAGGGCCTCGCGCAGGGCCAGGGCGGTCGAGCTGCTGGCCTCGGCGGGCGTGCCCGAGCCCGAGGTGAAGGCGCGGCAGCGCCCGTACGAGCTGTCCGGCGGGCTGCGGCAGCGCACGCTCATCGCGGGGGCGATCGCCCTGGACCCGCCGCTGCTCATCGCCGACGAGCCGACGACCGCGCTCGACGTCACGATCCAGGCCCAGATACTCGACCTGCTCGGCGAGGCCAAGGACCGCGGCCGGGCGATCATCCTGATCAGCCACGACCTCTCCGTCGTGGCCCGCCTCGCCGACGACGTCGCCGTCATGAAGGACGGCCGGATCGTCGAGCAGGGCCCGGTGCGCGAGGTCCTGCGCGAGGCCCGGCACCCGTACACGCGGGCGCTGCTCGACGCGGTGCCGTCCGAGCACACGCGCGGGCAGCGGCTGGTACGCCCCGCGGGCCCCGCCGCCGCGGGTACGGCGGCGCCCGCGCCCCGTACCCGCGGGGCCGTCGACCGCACCCGTCCCGTGCTCGAAGCCCGCCACCTCACGCAGGTCTACACCGGGCCCGACAAGGTCGACCGCGCCGTCGTCGACGACGTCTCCTTCACGCTGTTCCAGGGCGAGACCCTCGGCATCGTCGGCGAGTCGGGCTCCGGCAAGACCACCACGGCGCGGATCGCCCTGTCGCTCATCACCCCGACCGCGGGCGAGGTGCTGCTGCACGGCGGCCCGTGGTCGGGCCTGAGCCAGGCGCGACGCCGCCCGCTGCGCCCCCGGATCGGCGTGATCTACCAGGACCCGCTCAGCTCCTTCGATCCCCGCTGGCCGGTCGGGCGGGTCCTCACCGACGCGCTCGCGACCGGACCCACCCCGCCCACGTCCCGTACGGAGGCGCGGGAGCGGGCCGTACGGCTCCTGGAGCAGGTCGGGCTCGGCGCCGAACACCTCGGCGCCGCCCCGCTGCGCCTCTCCGGCGGCCAGCGCCAGCGCGTCGCCATCGCGCGGGCGCTCGCGCCCGAACCCGGCGTCCTCGTCTGCGACGAGCCCGTGTCGGCGCTCGACGTCTCGGTCCAGGCGCAGGTGCTCGACCTGCTCACGGACCTCCAGGACGCTTTGGGCGTCTCCTACCTCTTCATCTCCCACGACCTCGGAGTGATCCACCACATGAGCGACCGGATTCTCGTCATGAAGGACGGGGCAGTCGTCGAATCAGGCAGCGCCGACGACATCTTCGAACGCCCCGGGCACGCGTACACACGGCGGCTCCTGACCGCCCTGCCCCGGGTCGGTCAGGCGTGAGCGGCGGCGCCCTGGCCACGGGGCCGTCCGACGCGGAACTCGACGAGCGCTTCGGGCCCGTCATCGAGGAGATCGCCCGCGGCGCGGTCGCGCGCGACGCCGCGCGCAGGTTGCCGTACGAGGAGGTGAAGGCGCTGCGCGCGGCCGGCTTCGGGCGGCTGCGCGTGCCCGTCGCGTACGGCGGCTTCGGCGTGAGCCTGCCGCGGTTCTTCCGCCTGCTCATCGCGCTCGCCGAGGCCGACTCGAATCTGCCGCAGCTGTGGCGCGGCCACATCGGCTTCGTCGAATCGCGGCTCGTGCACGAGGACGCGGCGCGCGCGGAGCGGTGGCTGCGGCGCGTCGCCGCGGGCGCCGTCGTGGGCAACGCCCAGTCGGAGCTGGGCAACGGCTCCTTCTGGGACAGCGCCACGACCCTCCGCCCGGCCGGCCGGGACGAGGAGGCGGGCTGGTCGCTGAGCGGCACGAAGTTCTACTCCACGGGGAGCCTCTTCGCCGACTGGGTCCAGACCACGGCGACGGTCGACGCCGAGCGGGGCGCCCACGTCCTCGTGCCCGCCGAGGCCCCCGGGGTGCGCAGGATCGACGACTGGGACGGCTTCGGCCAGCGCCTCACGGGCTCGGGCACGACCGTCTTCGACGAGGTACGGATCGCGTCCGAGGACGTCGAGGTCTTCCCCAAGGACACCCCGCGCGGCACGACGCTCCACGCCGTCTTCCAGCTCGTCCACCTCGCCACGCTCGCGGGCATCGCGCGCGCCGCCGTGCGCGACATCGTCGCCTTCGTCAACCAGCGCACGCGCAACCTCGCCAACCCCGCCTACCCCGAGCCCCGGCGCGATCCGCAGGTGCAGCAGGTCGTGGGCCGCGTCCGCGCGAAGTCGTACGGCGCGTCCGCGACCACCCTGGCCGCCGTCGACGAGGTCGACCGGGCGCACCGCGCCCAGCTCGCCGGCCGGGCGGACCCCGAGCTGTTCGCCGCCGCCGACCTCGCGGTCTTCTCGGCGCAGTCGGCGGTCATCGACCTCGTGCTCGGCCTGACGACGGAGATCTTCGAGGTCGGCGGCGCCTCGGCGGTGACCGGGCGCTTCCGGCTCGACCGGCACTGGCGCAACGCCCGCACGCTCGCCTCGCACAACCCGGCCATCTACCGGCAGACGATCGTGGGCGACGCGGCGCTCAACGGCACGGCACCGAGCGCGTGGGTCACGCGCGCCCACGCGGCGGCGCGCGGAAACCGCGCGGCCCACGCCGACCGTAAGGACCACGCGGACCACACAGACCGTGCGGCCCACGCGGACCACGCAGACCACGCGGACCGCGCAGACCACGCGGACCGCACGCGTGCGGAGAGGCAGGAGAGCGGCCGATGAGCGAGCACCGGTCCCCCGTACCCGCCGCCCCGCGCGAGCGGCTGTTCTTCAACGCCTTCGTGATGAACACGACGAGCCACATCCACCACGGCCAGTGGCGCAGGCCCGATGCCCAGCAGCACCGTTTCAACGACGTCGAGACGTGGATCGGCCTCGCGCGGCTCCTCGAAGAGGCGAAGTTCGACGCGATGTTCTTCGCCGACGTCGTCGGGCTGTACGGGGACGCCGAGGCGGACTGGTCGGTGTACGTGGCGGAGGGCCTCCAGATCCCCAGCAACGACCCGACCGTGCTCGTCGGCGCGCTCGCCGCCCACACGACGCACCTCGGCCTCGCCGTCACGAGCAACGTCTTCCAGCAGCACCCCGTCAACTTCGCGCGCCAGCTCGCCACCCTGGACCACCTCTCCAAGGGGCGTGTCGCCTGGAACATCGTCACGGGCACGCAGGACAACGGCTACCGCAACTTCGGCCACGAGGCCCTGGCGGACCACGCGGAGCGCTACCGCTGGGCCGACGAGTTCGTGGACGTGACGTACAAGCTGTGGGAGGGCTCGTGGGACGAGGGCGCGCTCGTCCAGGACAAGGCGGGCAGCAGGCACGCCGACCCGGCCGGGGTCCACAAGATCTTCCACTCCTCGCCGCGCTACCGCGTCGAGGGACCCTTCCTCCCCTCCCCCTCGCCGCAGCGCACTCCGCTGCTCTTCCAGGCCGGTTCCTCGGGCCCGGGGCGTGAGTTCGCCGCGCGCCACGCCGAGGCCGTCTTCCTCGTCGCGCCGAGCCCGGAGATCGCGCGGCAGCAGATCGAGGAGACCCGCGCGCTCGCGGCCTCCTACGGCCGCGACCCGTACGACCTCACGTTCCACCAGGGCCTCTCCTTCGTCATCGGCGACACCGAGGAGGAAGCCGCGGCGAAGTTCGCCGACTACCAGCGGTACGTCAGCTCCGACGGGTACGCGGCACACGCGGCGCTCGTCGACAAGGCGGGCCGCGCCTATCCGGCGGACACCCCGCTGAGCCAGGTCGACACGAACACGGCCAAGGGCTTCCTGGAGAACCTGCGCAGGCACATCACGGACCGCGAGCCGACCGTGGGCGACCTCGCCCTCCAGCGCCTGCGGGACACAGTCGTCGTGGGCACGCCCGAGCGGATCGCGGACACCGTCGAACGGTGGCGGGCCGCCGGTATCGACGGCGTCAACGTCATCAACTGGGTGATCCCCGGCTCCTTCGAGGAGTTCGCCGACAAGGTACTCCCCGTGCTGCGCGCACGCGGACTCGCGCAGGAGGAGTACGCGGAGGGCACACTGCGCCGCAAGTGGTTCGGCGGCGACCGGCTCCCCGCGCGCCACCCGGCGGCCCGGTACCGGGGCGCCTTCACGCACGGGCCGCGCAGCTGGGCGGAGGCGGCGGCACGGGACAGGGAGGCCGCACGGGGCGACTCGCGGCAGGACTCGGGCGGCTCGCGGCAGGGCTCAGGCGGCTCGCGACAGGACTCGGGCGGCTCGCGGCAGGGCTCAGGGGTCCCCCTCCTCGACGCCCCTGCCGCGCTCGCCGTCGCCGAGCGCCTCGCAGGGGAGTTCGCCGAGGGCGCCGCGGCACGCGACCGCGACCGCGTCCTCCCCTTCGCCCAGCTCGGCCGCCTCGCCCGCAGCGGCCTCCTCGCCGTCACGGTGCCGCGCGCCTTCGGCGGCCCGGGGCTGCCCGCCTCGGTCGTGGCGGAGATCGTACGGCGCGTGAGCCGCGCCGACCCGAGCATCGGCCAGATCCCGCTGAGCCACTTCGTCTACGTCAACCAGCTGCGCCTGCAAGGCAGCAGGGCGCAGCAGGAGCGCCTCTTCGGCGAGGTCCTGGCGGGCCGCTGGTTCGGCAACGCGCAGTCGGAGCGGGGCACGAAGCACGTACGGGACTTCCGTACGACCCTGACCCGCGACCCGGCGGGCGAGGGCTGGCGGCTCGACGGCACGAAGTTCTACTGCACGGGCGCGCTCTTCGCCGACTGGATACCCGTCCTCGCGCACCTCGGCCCCGAAGGGCCCCTGCACGTCGCGTGGGTGCGCGGCGACGCCGACGGCGTCTCGGTGACCGACGACTGGGACGCCGTCGGGCAGCGGACGACCGCTTCGGGCACGGCGACCTTCACGGACGTCGCCGTGGGCGAGGAGTGGATCACCGACTACGCCGAGGTCTTCGACGGGCCGACGACGTACGGCTCGTACGCCCAGCTCGTCCACGCGGCGATCGACACGGGCATCGCGCGCGCCGCGCTCGACGACGCCGCCGCCTTCGTGACGGCGAAGTCGCGCCCGTACCCCGACGCCGTGGCGCTCCACGGCATCACGCGCGCCGTCGACGACCCGGTCGTCGTGCACACCTTCGGCGAGATGGAGCTGGCGGTACGGGGCACGGAGGCCCTGCTCGCGGCGGCGGGCCGTGCCGTGGACGCGGCCGACGGGGCGCTCTCGGAGGAGTCGGCCGCCGCCGCCTCGCTCGCCGTCGCCGCCGTACGGGCCTCTTCGGCGCGGGTGTCCGTCGAGGTGGCCTCGCGGCTCCTGGAGGTCGCGGGGACCCGTGCGGCGCTGAGCGCCGAAGGGCTCGACCGGCACTGGCGCAACGCCCGGACCCACACCCTCCACGACCCGGCGGCGTGGAAGGTGCAGCACCTCGGCCGCTGGGCGGCGTCGAGGCTCCTGCCGCCCCGCCACGGCCAGCTCTGACCACCGCGCACCACCACTTCCCCCCTCGAAGGACGGATTCGATGAACGAGCCGCTGAAGTTCCACTGGTTCCTCCCCACGAACGGCGGCGACGGCCGCCACATCATCGGCGGCGGGCACGGCCTCGCCGCCGAGGCGGCGAGCAGGCCGGCGTCCGTGCCGTACCTCGGGCAGATCGCGCGCTCGGCCGAACAGCTCGGCTTCGAGGCGGCGCTGACACCCACGGGCGCCTGGTGCGAGGACGCGTGGGTGACGACAGCGATGATCAGCTCGCTCTCGGAGCGGCTGAGGTTCCTCGTCGCGCTGCGCCCCGACTCGGTCGGCCCCTACCTCGCCGCGCAGATGGCGAGCACCTTCGCGAAGCTCTCCGGAGGCCGCCTGCTGCTCAACGTCGTGACGGGGGGCGAGGACCACGAGCAGCGGATGTACGGGGACTTCCTGCCCAAGGCCGAGCGCTACGCGCGATGTGACGAGTTCCTGACGATCGCGCGGGCACTGTGGGCGGGTGAGACGGTCGACTTCGACGGGCGCTACCTGTCCGTGCGCAACTCGCGCCTCGGCAATCTGCCGGACGCGCCGCCCGAGATCTACTTCGGCGGCTCGTCCCCCGAGGGCATCGCGGTGGCGGCCCGGCACGCGGACGTCTACCTCACGTGGGGCGAACCCCCCGCAGCGGTGGCCGAGAAACTCGACCGGGTACGCACGGCGGCGGCCGCGCACGGGCGCACCCCGCGCTTCGGCATCCGCCTGCACACGATCGCGCGGGACACGGCGGCGGCCGCGTGGGCCGAGGCCGAGCGGCTGCTCGACCAGATCGACCAGGCCGACATCGACCGCATCCAGGCGGGCCTGCGCCGTACCTCCGCCGAGGGCCAGCGCCGCATGCTCGCCCTCAACGGGGGGTCCAAGGACGACCTGGAGATCCACCCCAATCTGTGGGCGGGCGTGGGCCTGGTCCGGGGCGGCGCGGGAACGGCCCTGGTGGGCTCGTTCACGGAGATCGCCGACCTGATCGAGCAGTACAGGGCCGTGGGGATAAGCGAGTTCGTACTCTCGGGCTACCCCCACCTGGAAGAGGCCTACTGGTTCGGCGAGGGCGTCCTCCCCGAACTCGCCCGCCGCGGCCTGTGGCACCACCCCGCACCGGTGACGTCCCACGCCTCCGTCCCCTTCGGGGCGGACCCCGCACCGGTCGTGAGCTGAGCCGCTGGGCCGGACGGGGCCCCTCTCCTCCGCCCGGCCCTTCCGGGGCTCCCAGGCGAACACCGTGCCCCCGGGCCCGCAGCACCTGGGGAGGAACCCGCACCGCGGCTTCGACGACCTGCCGGTCAACGTCATGCTCCTGGGCAAGGGCGACACCGTCAGTGCCGACGGCCTGGACGAGCAGGCGCTGGCGGGTGCCGGGGGCTACAAGATCCACGAGGACTGGGGGGCCACCCCCGCAGTGCTGGACGCCGCGTAGCGGGCAGGCGAGCGGTGGGGGCTCCAGGTCGCCCCGCACGCCGACTGCCTCAACGAGGCCGGTTTCAGCGAGACCACCCTCGACGCCATCGGCGGACGCGACATCCACGTCTTCCACGCGGAGGGCGCGGGTGGCGGGCACGCGCCCGACATCCTCAAGGGGGCCGCCCGTGAGAACGTCCTGCCCGCTTCGACGAACCCGACGCTGCCGTACACGGTGAACACCGTGGCCGAGCACATCGCCATGCCGGCCTCCGCGCACGACCCGGACCTGGCCAGCCCGAACGACGAGGCGTTCGCCGACTCCCGTATCCGCTCCCCGCCCGTGTTCGCCGAGGACGTGCCGCACGACAGGGGCGCGGCGTCCCTCACCTCGTCCGACACCCAGGCGAGGGGCCGCGTCGGCGAGGCCGTGACCCGCACCTGGCAGGTCGCGCGCGTCATGAAGGAGTGGAGCCGCAAGACCTTCGGCGGGGACGCGGGCTTCTTCTGCGGGGACGAGGTCCGCGTCGAGGTGGACGTCGCTCCCGGAGCCCGGCTCGACGTCGTGGAAGCGACCGGCACCGTCGCCTACGAAGGCGACGCCCCCTCGTCCTGGGCGATCGACGCCGACGTGGGCGACGGAGCCGTCCTGACCTGGGCGGGCATGCCGTTCGTGGTCTCGGACGAGATCACCACCCACCGCGGCACGCGCATCCGGCCGCACGGTTCCGGCAGGGCCCTGACGCAGGAGAAGCGCGTGCTCGGCCGCGCCGGGCGGACCGGCGGGGACCTGTCCACGTCCCTGGACGCGCGCGACGAGGCGGGGCCGCTCCAGGTGGAACACCTGGACCTGGGGCGGCAGGCCCGCCGGATGCCCGGCGTCCTCGGAAACCTGCGCGCCCTGGACACGGTCACCGCGCTGGGCTGGACACCCGAGCCGTTCGGCGAGCCGAACGCGGGCGGCACCGGCCCCGGAGAGACCTGCTTCCCCCCTGGACCGGTCGGGCGCCGTGCTGCGGTGGATGGGAATCGGCCGGTACCGCGACACGCTGTGCGATCCCACCTTCGCCGCCTGGCGCGAGGACGCCATGCGCGCCCACCGACACCGAAGCGCCGCACCACACCCCCGCCGCACGACGGCACCCGCCCCCAGCGGCACGTGAGCGGCAGACGAGTCGGGCTGTACGCCGGGTTCTGTTCCTCGGGAGCCTTGCGGCGTGCCGAGGCGACGGCCATCCATCTAGGACCGGTGTTGCCACCGGCCTCGTGCGGTCTACCCGCGGACTCGGGCGGGCAGCCCTCGATCGTCCGCGCAGGAACACCGGGGTGTTCCCTTTTGACCTTGCTCCGGGTGGGGTTTACCTAGCTGCCCGAGTCGCCTCGGGCACTGGTGGTCTCTTACACCACCGTTTCACCCTTACCGGGGGCCGAGGCCTCCGGCGGTCTGTTTTCTGTGGCACTGTCCCGCGGGTCACCCCGGGTGGCTGTTGGCCATCACCCTGCCCTGTGGAGCCCGGACGTTCCTCGGGGGTCCCCGAAGGGGCCCACGCGGCCGTCCGCCCGGCTCGTCTGCCGTGCGGTCATGGTACCGGTCGCGCGAAGGCCAGCGCGCCGCGCTCCCACGCGGCGTCCAGGTCGGCGTGCGAGGGGAAGCGCCCGTCGAGTTCGAGCAGGACCATGCCGTGCGCGAAGGCCCACACCGCGCGGGCCGTCGCCGCCTCGCCCCCTACCGCCCGCAGCAGTGGCGCCGACGCGCGGTCCTCGACGCCGTCGGGGAGGGCGGGGCGGCGCAACGGGCGGTCCGTCGCGAGGCGGTAGAGGTGCGGGTGGGCGCGCGCGTAGGCGCGGTACGCCTCGGTGAGGGCGCGCAGCGAGCCGGGCGCGGCACGCTCCGCGGCCTCCAGCGCCTCCGCCGTCTCGCGCAGGGACGCGGCCGTCAGCGCCGTCTCCAGGGCCGCCTTGTCGGGGAAGTGCTTGTAGAGGGACGGGGCGCGGATGCCGACCTCGTCGGCGACCGCCCGCATCGTGAGCGCCTGCGGGCCCTTGTCCTCCAGGAGGCGGCGCGCCGCCACGAGGATCTGCGTCGCGCGCGGGCTCGGGTCCTGCCGCTCAGCCACGCCGGAAGCCTTCCTCGGTGCGGAGGCCGTAGCCGAAGGCCCGGTCCGCCGTGATGTGCGCGAGCCAGCCGCACAGCAGGGCGAAGAAGGCCGGTGCGTGCCAGGGGCCGAAAGCGTACGCGGTGAGCAGTGCGAGCGGGACGAGCGCGCGGTGGGCCGCGTTGTAGTACGGGACCGCCCTGGGGGGCAGCTGTCCGTGCTCCAGTCCTGCCGCCTCCCTGGCCCCCACGAGCATCGTCAGGTCGGGCGCGATGAGCCCGGCGAAGGCGACGAGGCCCACGAGCCAGCCGTGGTCGACGCCCTCCAGGACCGTGAACGCGAGCCAGAAGAGCGCGGCCGCGCCCCAGGCGAGGCGGCGGAGGAGGAAGGTGCGGGAGCGGGTGGGGGCGGCGGCGGTGCGGAGCGTGGCGGTCATGACGTACTCCCCGGGTCGGGCCGGGAAGCACCCGGCTAACGTCGTTAGCCCCAGCATGAGGCTAACGACGTTAGCCGTCAAGGCTTCGCGCGTTAGCCATCACGGGACCCGCCCCGATTACCCTGGCCCGGGGCCGCGCACCCGGCCGCCCCGCACCGGCCGCCCCCGCGCGCCCGTGCGCTTCGTGAACGAGGAGAGACACCGTGCTGGTACTGCTGCCGCCGTCCGAGGGGAAGGCCGCCGGGGGCGAGGGGGCGCCGCTCGCGCTCGACGGGCTTTCCCTCCCGGGCCTCACGGCCGCGCGGGCGCGGGTGCTCGACGAACTCGTCACGCTGTGCGCGGGCGACGAGGAGAAGGCGCGCGAGGTGCTCGGGCTCAGCGCGGGGCTGCGCGGCGAGGTCGCGAAGAACGCGGCGCTGTACGAGGCGGGGACGCGACCGGCGGGCGAGATCTACACCGGCGTCCTCTACGACGCGCTCGGCCTCGCCACACTCGACGCCGCCGCGCGGGAGCGGGCGGCGCGCTCGCTGCTCGTGTTCTCGGGCCTCTGGGGCGCCCTCGGCACGGCGGACCGCATCCCCTCGTACCGCTGCGCGATGGGCGTGAAGCTTCCCGGGCTCGGGGCGCTCGGCGCGTACTGGCGGCCCTTGATGGCCGAGGTGCTGCCGGAGGCCGCGGGCGAGGGGCCCGTGCTCGACCTGCGCTCGGCCGCGTACGCCGCCGCCTGGAAGCCGAAGGGCGCGCTCGCCGAGCGGACCGTGACCGTGCGCGTGCTGCACGCGCGGCTGGTCGACGGGGTCGAGAAGCGCGCGGTCGTGAGCCACTTCAACAAGGCGACCAAGGGGCGGCTCGTACGGGACCTGCTCGCGCACGACGTACGGGCCTCCTCACCGGCCGAACTCGTCACCGCGCTGCGGGACCTGGGGCACACGGTGGAGACGGCGGGACCCGGAGGCAAGGGGAAGCCGCAAGCGCTCGACGTCGTGGTGCGGGAGATCCACTAGACAGGCCGTTGCACCCTGCGCAACGTGCTTTGCGCAGGGTGCGGCGGGCGAGGCACGATGAGCGCATGACAGACTCGCCCGTCCCCGCGCAGACCACCGCCGAGGCCCCCGCATCCGTGCTCGACCTCGCCCCCGTGCTCCCCGTCGTCGTGATCGACGACCTCGCCGACGCCGTTCCGCTCGCGCGCGCCCTCGTGGCGGGCGGGCTGCCCGCGATCGAGGTGACGCTGCGGACGCCCGTCGCGCTCGACGCGATGGCGGCGATAGCGGCCGAGGTACCGGAGGCGGTCGTGGGCGCGGGCACGGTCCTCTCGGCGGCGCACGTCGACGCGGCGGTACGCGCGGGGGCGCGCTTCCTCGTCAGCCCGGGGTGGACGCCCGCGCTGCTCGCCGCGATGAAGTCCTCGGGGGTGCCCTTCCTGCCCGGCGTCTCGACGACGTCGGAGGTCGTGGCGCTCATCGAGGCCGGCGTGACCGAGATGAAGTTCTTCCCCGCGCAGGCGGCGGGCGGCGCCCCGTACCTGAAGTCGCTCGCGAGCCCGCTCCCGCAGGCGCGGTTCTGCCCGACGGGTGGCGTGAGCCCGAAGAACGCGCCCGACTACCTCGCGCTGCCCAACGTCGGTTGCGTGGGCGGCTCCTGGATGCTCCCGGCCGACGCCGTGAAGGCGAAGGACTGGGGGCGGGTCGAGTCGCTGGCGCGCGAGGCGGCGACGCTGCGCTGAGCCGGGCAGCCACCGGATGGGCGGGCAGCGCGCGGGGTCGCGCGGAACGTCCCCAACGAATCCCCGGCAACTCCGGCAACCCCGGCAACCCCGGCAACCCCGGCGCACCTCCCCCGGCCTCCTCAGCCCGGCGGGAGGTGCGCCGTGCTGTTGAGGAACCGCACGCTCGTGTTGCCGTCGCCCCACACCGCCAGCGCCGAGAGCGAGGCGGGGTCGAGGTCCATACGGAAGAGCGCCGCGGGCGGGGCACCGAGGGCCAGGCGCAGCAGGGTCTTGAGCGGGGTCACGTGCGAGACGAGCAGCACGGTGCGGCCCGCGTGGGCGGCGCGCAGGCGCTCGCGGGCCGCCGCGACCCGTACCGCCACGTCGGCGAAGCTCTCGCCGCCGGGCGGGGCGGCCGCGGGGTCCGCGAGCCACGCGGCGAAGGTGTCCGGGTCCTGAGCGCGCGCCTCGGCGAAGGTCAGGCCCTCCCACGTACCGAAGTCCGTTTCGCGGAGGTCCTCTTCGACGGCGTGGGGGAGCCCGAGCGCGGCCGCCGTCTCGCGGCAGCGGCGCAGGGGCGAGGAGATCACCGCGTCCACGGACGTGCCGCGAAGGTGCCTCGCGACCGCCGCCGCCTGTGCCCGCCCCTCCTCGGCGAGCGGCGGGTCCTCACGGGCCCCGCTCCCGGAGAAGCGGCCGTGCGCGGTGAGCGCGGTGGTGCCGTGGCGGAGCAGGAGGAAGGTCGTGGGCGGGCCGAGGTCGGGGGGCGGCGGCGCGGCGGCCGTACGGTCGCCGGGCACCGCGCTCCCCTCGTTCACGGCTCCTCGCTCACAGGCCCGATTCGGCCGTACGGACCAGGATGCGGCCGCAGTTCTCGCAGCGGACGACGGCGTCGGGCTTGGCGGCCTTGACCTCGTTCGCCTCGGTGATGTTCAGCTCAAGCCGGCAGCCCTCGCAGCGGCGCTGGTAGAGACGCGCGGCGCCGACGCCGCCGCGCTGGGCGCGCAGCTTCTCGTAGAGGGCGAGGAGGCTGTCAGGGACCGAACCCGCCACCACCGCGCGCTCCTTGGCGACGGTCGCGGCCTCGGCGTCGATCTCGGCGGCGGCCGCGTCGCGGCGCTCGGTGACCTCCGCGATACGGGTCTCGACGGAGCCGAGGCGCTCGGTCAGCTCGGCGACGCGGGACTGCGCGGACTCGCGGCGCTCCATGATCTCCAGGACCACGTCCTCCAGGTCGCCCTGGCGCTTGGCGAGCGAGGCGATCTCGCGCTGGAGGTTCTCCAGGTCCTTCGGCGAGGTGACCGCGCCCGAGTCGAGGCGCTGCTGGTCGCGGGTCGCGCGGGTACGGACCTGGTCGACGTCCTGCTCGGCCTTGGTCTGCTCGCGCGCGGTGTCGCCCTCCTCGGTACGGGCCGCGACGAGCAGGTCGCGCAGGCCCGTCGCGTCCTTGCCGAGACCGGTCAGTTCGGCGTGCTCGGGCAGCGACTCCTTGCGGTGGGCGAGCTGGCCGAGCTTGGTGTCGAGGGCCTGGAGGTCGAGCAGGCGGATCTGGTCTGCGGGTGCGGCGTTCAGTTGGGGGCTCCTGTGGAATCGAAGTGTGCGGACCAGGGGTCGGTGACCGTCTTCGAGACGTGCACCCGCAGCTCCCAGCCGTGGCGGTCGGAGATCTCGTCGAGCTGTGCGGCGGCCTGCTCGCACCAGGGCCACTCGGTGGCCCAGTGCGCGGCGTCGACGAGACCGAGCGGGCTGTGCTCGGTGGCCTCGGACGCCGGGTGGTGGCGCAGGTCGGCGGTGAGGAAGGCGTCGGCGCCGGCGGCCCGTACGGCGTCGAAGAGGCTGTCGCCCGCGCCGCCGCTCACGACGACCTTGCGGACCTGCGCCTCGGGGTCGCCGGCGAGGCGGATGCCCTGCGCGGTCGCGGGCAGGGCGCGGGCCGCCGCCTCGGCGAGGGCGCCGAGGGTCAGCGGGCGGGTGGGCTCGCAGACGCGGCCGAGGCCGCGGCGCCCCTCGGGGTCGGTGGCGTCGGGCACGA
The DNA here is from genome assembly GCF_050613165.1 of Streptomyces sp. P6-2-1. Taxonomy (NCBI): domain Bacteria; kingdom Bacillati; phylum Actinomycetota; class Actinomycetes; order Kitasatosporales; family Streptomycetaceae; genus Streptomyces; species Streptomyces sp. P6-2-1. The sequence goes on from NZ_CP192513.1 coordinate 1,678,784, forward strand.
GCGGGCCGATGACGCGCAGGCCGAGGGCACCGGCGAGGGCGTCGCTGACGCCGGGGTCGGCGCCGTCGGCGTTGGTGTGGGCGACGTGGAGGGCGATGTCGTGCCTGATGAGGTCGTGCACGACGCGGCCCTTGAAGGTCGCCGCCGAGACGGTCGTGGTCCCGCGCAGGTAGAGGGGGTGGTGCGTGACGAGGAGGTCGGCGCCGAGGCGGATCGCTTCCTCGGCGATCTCGTGGACGGGGTCCACGGCGAACAGCACGCGGCTCACCTCGGCCCCCGGGTCCCCGACGACGGTGCCCACGGCGTCCCAGGACTCGGCGCGGTGCGGAGGCCAGAGGGCGTCGAGGGCTGCGGTGACTTCGGAGAGGCGGGGCACGGGGGCAAGGTTACCGGGAACGGGCGAGGTGCCTCCGGGGCGGTACGGCGAGGAACCACGCGAGCACGGACCGAGCACAAGGTGTCCTGGATGTCAGGCGATTCGCCGGTTCGCCACCCGTTGGGGTGAAGTCGGGGGTCCTGGGCTGCCGTGGGGGCGTGCGAAAACTAGCTTCGTCGCCGGAGGTGACGCAGCGATGACGGTCAGTGAGACCGCGTGGCCGCAGGGTGAGGGTCCCGGATTCGTGGTGGCGGCGGACGGTTCGTACGCGGCCAGGATCGTGCCGCCAGGCGGGCCCGACGAAGGCGGAACGGCGGGGCGGCACGTGGAGCGGTGGACGCTCGGCGGGCCGGAGCCCTTCGCCGTACCGCTGCCCGTGGCGCGCCCCGAGCCCGCGGGCACCGAGGCGCAGCCCCTGCCCGACGGCCGGGTCCTCGTGCACAGACCCGAAGGGCCCATGCACTATTTCTCCCTGCTCTATCCGACCGGGCCCGACACGGGGGAGCTGCCGCTCGGCGCCGTCGAGCACGTACGCGCCGACGGCTCCCCAGGCCCCCTGCTGCTGCTCCCGCCGAGTCCCGTGGCGGGGCGCGTGTACGCGCTCGCTCCCGGGCTGCACTCGACGGCCGTGTGGCTCGTCGCGGGCGGGGCCTTCGGGCCCGAGCACCTCGCGGAGATCCCCGGGCGGTGCGCGGGCGGCGTGTGGCTGGACCGCGAGGCGCGGATGCTCGCGGTGGACCGTACGGGCGAGGACGGCGTGACCAAGGCGGTCGCCGTCGACCTCGAACGCGCGGGGGAGGTCTCGCCGCTGCTCCAGATCGCCGAGCGGAGCGACGACAGGCTGCTGAGCGCCGACGTGGGCAGCGGGCTCCTCCTCATCCGCTCCGACGCGCCGGGGCAGGACCGGCTCGCGTGGGGGGTGCTCGGCAGCGCGCTGCCGGTGCGCTTCCCCGAGTGCCTGGACCTGCCGGACGCGCGGCTCACGCCGTTCGCCGTGCAGCCGGGCCAGGACCTGCTGCCCGAGCACAGCGCGGTGGCCTTCCGCGTGGACGGCACGGCGGGCGCCAGCTGGATCGGCGTGTGGCGCCCGGTGGGCCGCCGCCTCCACCAGCTCCCCGCGCCGCGCGGCTGGCTCGCGGGCGGCGGCCTGTGGACGCGCGACGGCGTCCTGCGGCTGCCGTACGCGGAGGGCCCGGGCCCGTGCGGGCTCGCCCGGGTGACGTGGCCCTCGGGCTCGGAGACGGGCGAGGTGCCCCTCGCGGCCTCGTCGGTGCCCTCGGCCCCGTCGGTGCCCTCGGCCCCGTCGGCTCCCGCGGCTCCGCCCGGGCACGCCCCCTCGGCTCCGCCCGGGGGCGGCGAGGGGGAGGCGCGGCTGGGCCGCGAGGCCCACGAGGGGGACGGCAGGGGTACGGCGGCGACCGGGCCCGGGCAGGACACGGCGGCGCCCGTACGCTCCGTACCGGCCCCGCGCTCCGTACCGCGGACCCCCGGCGCACCGCCCGCTCCCCCGGCGCCGCCCGCCCCGCCCGTCGAGCACGATCGCGGCGCGGACGTGGAGGACGCGGCGACCCGGCCGCTCCCCCGGGTCACCAGGGAACAGCCGCGCCCCGAACCCCCGGAGCGGCGAGAAGCGCCCGCCACCGGGGAGCGCGGGGAACAGCGGGAGGCCGGCGAGCGGCCGAGGCCACACGAGCGGCCCGCGCCCCACGAGCAGTCGGCGCCCCACGAGCAGTCGGCACCCCAGGCGGCGCGACCCGCACCGCACGGACACCCCGTACCCCAGGCGCAGCCCACGCCCGCACCCCACGCGCAGCCCGCGCCCCACGGACACCCCACCCCGCCCGAGCAGCCCGCCCAGCCCGGCCCATCCGCCCAACCCGGCCCAGCCACCCAGCCCAGCCAGCCCAGCCGGCCCAGCCGGCCCAGCCAAGCCACCCGATCCGCCCCGCCCCCACGCCCCCCGCAGCCCCCCGCTCCCCCGCGTCCCTCGCAACCCCCGGCACCCCCCGCGCCCGCCGCTTCCGCCGCTTCCGCCGCCGAGACCCCGCAAGTCACCGGTGCCTTCTCCGTCATGGCCGTCTCCGGGTTCTCGGGGGTGGCCGGGCCGTCCACGCTCGCCGGGGGGCTCGGCTCCGCGGGGGCGGCGATAAGGGCGGGGCTCGTGGTGACGCGCGGGGCCGTGTCCGTACCGCTGCCCGCGCCCGCCGACGAGCCCGAGGCGGCGCGGGACCTGCCGGACTCGGACGCCGTGCCCTCCGGGATCACCTGGACCACGCCGCCCCCTTCGGACGAGACCCCGTCCCGCCCCGTACCCCTGCGCGACGCGCCTTTCCACGGCTGAACTCCCCCCGGACCCCCCGAACATGTGACTGACGCGCCGTGAGAAAATCGCGGGGTAGTTGTTGCGCACGTGAACGAGTACTACGGGGTGACGTTCCGTTGACCGAGATCAGCAAGCAGTGGGCCGCCGAAACGCCGTCCGTCCCGAACGGGGACGCGGGGGGACCGGGGCGGCACCGGGGGAACGCGGCGGGCGCCGGGGAGGCCGGGGAGACCCGGCCCGGCGGGCGCCACCGCAAGCCCGGCGCCGAACGCGACGAACGCGCCGCATACGCCGGGTTCTTCGAGGAGGACCGGGCCGCGGCCTAGCAGTTCAGGGGGAAACACCAGCAGGACGGGCGGGGCCCGGGACGCCGAGCGGCGTCTCCGGGCCCCGCCCCCGTTCGTTCACGCCTCCCACTCCAGGACGGCGTCCGAGAGGACGAGCCGCTCCGTGCCGCGCGCCACGGCCTCCGCGCGCGCCTCCCCCGCACCGGTCCGCCACACCCTCAGCTCCAGCGTCTCGCCGGGGAAGACGACCCCCGAGAAGCGGGCCGCGTACCGGCGCACGGGCTCGGGGCGCCCGTCGAGCAGGGTGTCGACGAGGACGCGCAGAGCCGTCCCGTACGTGCACAGGCCCTGGAGGACGGGGCGCGGGAAACCGGCGCGCGCCGCCTCCGCGGGGTCGGCGTGCAGGGGGTTCATGTCGCCGCTGAGGCGGTAGAGGAGGGCGGCGTCCTCGCGCAGCGGGACGAGGTGGACGGCGGCCGGGGGACCCGCGGGGCGCGGCGGCTTCGCGAGCGCGGGTCCGCGCGAGCCGCCGAAGCCGCCCGCGCCACGGGCGAAGAGCAGCAGGCGCGAGGTCCACAGCGGTCCCCGCGCGTCGGCCGCCTCGGTACGGACGCCGATGACGGCGGCCGTGCCCTTGTCGTACACGTCCGTGACGGAGGTGAGGGCGCGCGCCGAGCCCGCCGCGGGGAGCGCGCGGTGCGCCAGCAGCTCCTGCGTGCCGTGCAGGACCTGGGTGCGGTCGATGTCCTCGGCGCCGGGTGCTTCGAGGACGCTCAGGACGTCCTGGCCGCCCGCGACGACGGCGAAGGAGGGAAGGACGCGCAGCCGGGATTCCAGGGTCCAGTGCGGCTCGGAGGCCGTGGCTCCGACGCCCAGGTGGTAGAGGAGGACGTCCCGTTCGGACCAGGTGAGGTCGCGGGTGCGGGGCCGGGCGGCCAGGAGGCGGGTGGTGTCGAGCGGCATGGGGCTCGATTGTGACGCATGCGACGCACACGCCGTCTCAGGGGGCGCACGCTCCGCCCCGCCCGTGCCCCTCCCGCTTCCGCCCGGGCGGCCGGTTTTCCCTTCGTACGAGAATCACCGGACTACCCTCCGTACCGGATCACTTTCAGTCCGCAAGGGTCGGAGGTAGCACCGCTCATGCCCCACACCCACGACCGCCCCCGGATACCCCGCAAGACCCCGGTCCGTTCCCGCAATCCCTCAGCGACCGTCGCCGCGCTCGCCTTCGCGGGGATCGCCGTCGCCGTCATGCAGACCCTGCTCGTCCCCGTCATCAAGGATCTGCCCCGGCTCCTGGGCACCTCATCCGCGAACGCCACCTGGGTCATGACGTCGACGCTGCTCGCCGGGGCCGTGTCGACGCCCGTGCTCGGGCGGCTCGGTGACCTGTACGGGAAGCGGCGAATGCTCTTCGTGTCGCTCGGCGCGATGATCGTGGGCTCGGTCGTGTGCGCGCTGACCGGCACGCTCGTGCCGATGCTCGCGGGGCGCACGCTCCAGGGCCTCGCGATGGGCGCGATCCCGCTCGGCATCGGGATCATGCGCGACGTGCTGCCGCGCGAACGCCTCGGCGGCGCGATGGCCCTCATGAGTTCGTCGATCGGGGTCGGTGGCGGGCTCGCGCTGCCGCTCTCCGCGATCGTCGCGCAGCACGCGGGCTGGCACGCGCTGTTCCTGCTCGCCGCGGGGCTCGGCGTGGTCTCGCTCGGGCTCGTCGTGACACTCGTGCCGGACGCGTCCGTACGGGCACCCGGACGCTTCGACGTGCCAGGGGCGCTCGGCCTGAGCCTCGGTCTCGTGTGCCTGCTGCTCCCCGTGACGAAGGGCGCGGACTGGGGCTGGGGCTCGGCACGGGTCCTCGGGATCTTCGGGTGCGGGGTGCTCGTGCTGCTCCTCTGGGGCTGGTACGAGTCGCGCGTGGCCGCGCCGCTCGTGGACCTGCGCACGAGCGCGCGCCGCGAGGTGCTGCTCGCGAACCTGGCCTCGGTCATGGTCGGGGTGTCCTTCTACGTCGTGACGCTCGTCCTTCCGCAGCTCCTCCAGTTGCCCGAGGCGACCGGTTACGGGCTCGGGCAGTCGATGGTCGTCGCGGGCCTGTGCGTGGCGCCGCTGGGGCTCACGATGATGGCGACGGCGCCGCTGTACGCACGGATCGCCGCGCGGCGCGGGCCGCGCCTGACGCTGCTGCTCGGGCTCCTCGTCATCGGGATCGGGTACGGGGCAGGACTCGGGCTGCTCGGCGCGGTGTGGCAGACCGTGCTGATCGCGGTGCTCGTCGGCGCCGGGATCGGGCTCGCGTACTCCTCGCTGCCCGCGCTCATCATCGCGGCGGTGCGCCCCGAGGACACGGGCGCGGCGAACGGGCTCAACGCGCTCATGCGCTCGATCGGCACCTCGGTGTCCAGCGCCGTCATCGGGATGGTCCTCGCGGGTTCGGCGACCGTGCACGGGGGTGTCGAGGTGCCCTCGCCGAGCGGTTTCCGCACGTCGTTCGTGATCGCGCTGTGCGCCGTGGCGGGCGGGCTCGTGCTCGCGTGGTTCCTGCCGCGCGCGGTGGGGGGCGGGGAGCGGCTCAGGCTCGTCGCGCTCCCCGGCGCGCAGGACGACTTCCTCCTCCCGGACGGCTTCAGCGGCTTCCGCGGCGAGGTGCGGGACGCGGAGGGCACACTCGTGGCCCGCGCGACGGTCACCCTCATCGACCGCAGGGGCCGCCAGGCCGGTCTCACGACGACGGACGCGGCGGGCCGCTACGCCCTCCCCGCCTTCGCCCCGGGCCCCTACGTCGTCGCCTGCCGTGCCACGGGCCACACCCCGCGCGCCGCCGCCGTCTCCTTCCCCGGCGGCCACGCGACCCGTCTCGTCCCGCTCGTCCTTGCTCCCCCGCGGGACCGGAGCGGGCGCGCGGAGGCGGTGAGCGGCTGAGGGTGCCGCGGCCCGGGTGCCACGCGGTCGCACGTATTCCCGGGTCCGCTGCGGGCGGAACCCGCCGGGAAACGACCGCGATCGTGTCTAGGCTGCGCGGGAAACGCTCACTTCCCGCGGAGGACCACCCCATGCGAACGACGACCGGCTGGCGCGCGACAGGGCCGGCCGAACTGGGAAGGGCCGAGCTGCCGCGGCGGGAGCTGCGGGCGGACGACCTCGCGGTGCGGGTCGACTACTGCGGGGTGTGCCACAGCGACCTGCACGCGCTGAGCACGTACGAGGCGGGGGCCGGGGCGCCGCTCGTGCCGGGGCACGAGTTCACGGGGACCGTGACCGAGGTGGGGGCGGGGGTGAGTGGTTTCGCGGTCGGGGACCGGGTCGCCGTCGGCAACATCGTGGACTCGTGCGGCACGTGCGCCATGTGCCGGGCGGGGCAGGAGAACTTCTGCCTGTCCTTCCCGACGCTCACCTACGGCGGCACGGACCGGCACGACGGCTCGACGACGCTCGGGGCGTACGCGCGCGAGTACGTCGTGCGCGATGCCTTCGCGTACCCCCTGCCCGCCGGGCTCGACCCGGCCGCCGCCGCTCCCCTGCTGTGCGCGGGCATCACGGTGTGGGAGCCGCTGCGTGCCCTCGGCGTGGGCGAGGGCAGCCGGGTCGCCGTGGCCGGGCTCGGCGGGCTCGGCCACCTCGCGGTCAAGCTCGCCGCCGCGCTCGGCGCCCGTACCACCGTGCTCAGCCGTACCGAGGACAAGCGCGAGGACGCGCTGCGGCTCGGCGCGGACGACTTCCTCGTCACGAGCGACGAGGAGGCCGTGGCCGCGGCGCGCGACTCCTTCGACGTCCTGCTCGACACGATCTCCGCGCCCCACGACCTCGCCCCCTACCTGCGGCTCGTGGCGCTCGACGGGACGCTCAGCCTCCTCGGGTACCTGGGCCCCGTGACCGTCGAGGCCACGGACCTGCTCATCGGCCGCAAGAAGCTGGGCTCGGCGGGCAGCGGGGGCCGCCCCGCGACGGCGGAGATGCTGCGGTTCTGCGCGGAGCACGGGATCGTCGCGGACGTCGAGGTGCTGCCTTCGGCGCGGGTCGGCACAGCACTCGACCGGCTGCGCCGCAACGACGTGCGCTACCGCTTCGTGCTCGACCTGTCCGACCTCGGCTGAGCGGGGCCCGGCGCGGGGCGGGTGCGCGGCGGCAAGTACGTTGCGTACGAGCTTCGCCCGTGCCCGTACCGCAGGAGGACCCGCCCCATGTCCCAGCCGCCCGCCACCGGCCTGCCCGCGCCCGCGCCCTCGCCCGGTGTCCTCGCCGCCTTCGAGGGCGCGAAGGGGTTCATGCCCGTGCACGAAGGGCTCGCGCTGTACGCGGCCGCCGTCGAGGCGGGGCGGCTGGGGCTGCCGCTGCTTGAGGTGGGCACGTACTGCGGGCGGTCCACCGTGCTGCTCGCCGACGCGGGGCGCGCGGCCGGGGTGCCCGTCGTGACCGTCGACCACCACCGGGGCAGCGAGGAGCAGCAGCCGGGCTGGGAGTACCACGACCCGGCGACCGTCGACCCGGAACTCGGCGTCATGGACACGCTGCCCACCTTCCGGCGCACGCTGCGCAGGGCGGGGCTCGAAGAGCACGTCATCGCCGTCGTCGGGCGTTCCCCGCAGGTCGCCGCGGTGTGGGGGCGGCCGCTCGGACTCGTCTTCGTCGACGGCGGGCACACGGACGCGCACGCGCACGCCGACTACGAGGGCTGGGCGCCCCGGCTCGCCCCGGGCGGCCTCCTCGTCATCCACGACGTCTTCCCCGACCCGGCCGACGGCGGGCAGGCCCCGTACCGTGTCTGGCTGCGCGCGGTCGATTCGGGCGACTTCGACGAGGTCCGCACGGTGGACTCGCTGCGGGTGCTGCGGCGCCGCTGAGCGCGCGCGGCCGAGGACCCCCTATCCTCGCGGGCGTGTCGAACTCCCCCACCACACCGCAGCCCGGCCGCCCGCAGCGTTCCCGGCGGCTGCTCACCGTCGCCGCCGTCGCCGTGCCCCTCCTCCTGCTCGCCGGGGGCATCGGGTACGGCCTCGCCGGGCGCGGGGGCGGTGACGGGGGCGGCGGCGGTACGGGGGGTGACGACGCGAAGGCAGCCCCTGCCCGTACGAGCGCGGCCCCCGTCCCCCCGCCCTCGCCCTCGCCCTCGCCCCTCGGGCCCTTGAGCGGCAAGGTCGTCGTCCTCGACCCCGGGCACAACCTCAAGAACCGTCTCCACACCGCCGACATCAACCGTCAGGTCGACGTCGGCAACGGGCACAAGGAGTGCGATACGACCGGAACGGAGACCAACGCCGGTTACCCGGAGGCCGAGTTCACGCTCGACGTCGTGCGCAGGGCGCGGACGCTGTTGCGCGCGCAGGGCGCCGAGGTGCGGCTCACGCACGACGGGGACAGGGAGTTCGGCCCGTGCGTCGACGAGCGCGCCGAGATCGGCAACGAGGCGAAGGCGGACGCGGCCGTCTCGGTGCACGCGGACGGCGCACCCGAGGGCGCACGCGGATTCCACGTGATCATGCCCGCCGCCGTGCACGCGGGCAAGGCCGACACCCGCGCGATCAGCGGGCCCTCGCACGACCTCGGCACCCGCCTGGCCGCCGCCTTCGCGAAGGCCACGGGCACCTCGCCCGCCACGTACATCAACGGCGGTACGGGACTTGACACCCGCTCCGACCTGGGCGGCCTCAACCTCAGCCGCGTCCCGAAGGTCTTCCTGGAGTGCGGGAACATGCGCGACGCGCAGGACGCCGGGCTGCTGACCAGCGCGAAGTGGCGGGAGCGTGCCGCGCGCGGGATCGCCGCGGGAGTCGCCGCCTACCTGGCGGACGAGGCCGGGGAGAAGTCGTGAGGACGCTGTGGTGCCGGGGTGGGCGAGCGGGGCCGCCGGACGGGCCCCGGCCTGTGGCGGTATGGTCCTCGGGAGCTCGGGGGATCTCTGCCGTACGGACCTGGCGACCCACGGTCGGCGGTGAGCACGCCCCGGCTTGCCGACCACTGCCGACGAAGGACCTGACGACGTGAACATCCGCTCTCTGACCAGAGGCGACGGGGTGGTGATCGTGGCCGCGGTGGTGCTGTTCATCGCCTCGTTCCTCGGCACCTTCTCCTGCGACAGCGACAGTTGCACCAGCGTTCCCAACGCCTGGGACAGCCTCGGGCTCCTGATGAGTGTCTACCTTGCCGGGGTCATCGGGGCCGCGCTCGTCATCCTCACGAGGCTGCTGCCGCAGCCGCGCAAGGTGCTCGGCCTGGACCTCGGCCAGCTCGGCGCGGCCCTCGGGGTGTTCGCCGCGTGGACCGCGCTGTGGACGATCTTCGACCCGCTGGGCTCCTTCAGCGACGTCCAGAACGTGGCGCGGATCGGGGCGGGCTCCGGCCTGATCCTCGGTCTCATCGCCGCGCTCGTCCTCGCCGCCGCCACCCTCGCGACCCCGCTCGTGCCCGCGCTCAAGGGCCCGCTCGTCCCCGCCCCGCGCCCCGCGCAGCCGCAGCCGTACGGGCAGCAGCAGGGGCAGACCGGGTACGGCTACCCGGGCGCGGGCCAGCAGCAGCCGCCCGGTTACGGGTACCCGGGCGCGGGCCAGCCCCAGCAGCCCGGCTACGGGTACCCGGGCGCGGGCCAGCCGCAGGCGGGGGCGACCCCGGCTCCGGCCCCCGCTCCGCAGCCCGCCGAGTTCGCCCCGTTCTGGTTCGCGGTGCCGGTGCCTCGCCCGCTCTACGGCGAGGACGGCACCCCCACCCCGATCGCCGAACTCACGCCGGGCACCTGGTACTTGGCCGTCGACCAGCGCGGCCAGGACCTGGTGGCCCAGACCCAGGACGGCAAGCGGGGCGTCCTGCGCGACACGACGGGCATCCAGCGCGGCTGACGTCCTTCGCCGACGTCGTGTCGGCTGAGGGGCGGGGCCCAGGCTCCCGCCCCTCAGCCGGTGCACCCGCAGGCCACCGCGGGCTCCTCGATCCCGTACGGCAGCCGCCCCGTCCCGAAGACCCCGCACGTCGCCGGTTCCCCGGCGATCGCCGCGACCGCGAGCAGCAGCGCACCGGCCGTCCACGTCGTCTGCTCGCGCGGCCACAGGGCGTCGTCGTCGAACACGTAGCCCGTCCAGTACAGCCCCGTCTCCGTGTCCCGCAGCCGTCCGAGGCCCCGCAGGATCTCGACGGCCCGTTCGGTGTCGCCCACCGCCCACAGGGCGAGGGCGAGTTCGGCGCTCTCGCCGCCCGTGACCCACGGGTTGGGGACGACGCAGCGGCAGCCGAGCCCCGGCACCACGAACTCGTCCCAGCGCGCCGCGAGCCGCGCCTTCGCCTCCGCGCCTTCGAGCGCGCCGCCGAGCACCGGGTAGTACCAGTCCATCGAGTAGCGGTTCTTGTCGAGGAAGCGCTCGGGGTGGCGGCGGATCGCGTGGCGCAGTTCCCCCGCGGCGAGTTCCCAGTCGGGCTGCGCCTCGCCGCGCGCCGCGGCGAGGGCGAGGCCGCAGCGCAGGGCGTGCAGGACGGACGAGGAGCCGGTCAGGAGCGCGTCCGTGACGGGCGTGCCGTCCGGCTCGCGCTTCCAGCCGATCTCGCCGCCCGGCTGCTGGAGCCCGAGCACGAAGCCGAGCGCGGCCCTGACGACCGGCCACATCGTGTCGGCGAAGGCCGTGTCGCCGGTCGCGAGCCAGTGGTGGTACGTGCCGACGGCCACGTACGCGCAGAAGTTGGACTCGCGGGCGCGGTCGGTGGGCCGCGCGAAGTCGCCGTCGTGGTAGGCCGCGTACCAGGAGCCGTCCGGGTTCTGGTGGCGCGCGAGCCACGCGTACGCGCGTGCGGCGGCCTCGTGCTCCCCCGCCGCGTCGAGCGCCATCGCGGCCTCGGTGTGGTCCCAGGGGTCGAGGTGGTGGCCGCGGAACCAGGGCAGCGCCCCGTCCTCGCGCTGCTGCCCGATGAGCGCGGCGACGGTGGCGCGGGCCTCGTCGGCGGTGAGGACGCCGGGTAGCGTCGGAAGGCCGGTGCGGGGCGTCGTCATACGGCGGTGCGCGCGGCGTCGTGGGGCAGGTGCGGCTTCGTCGCGTACGCCACGAAGCTCTTGCCGAGCAGCGGGTTGAGGAAGTGCTCGGTGTAGCGGGTCGTACGGGGCTTCTTCATGATGTCCCAGACGAGGAGCTTGTGGTACGCGCGGACCGGGAACGCCTTGTCGTTGTCCACGCCGAACGCGCACTTGAGCCACCAGTACGGGCTGTGCAGCGCGTGCGCGTGGTGGGCGCCGTAGGGGCGCAGGCCCGCGCCGCGCATCTTCGCGGCGAGTTCGGTGGCCTTGTAGATGCGGATGTGGCCGCCCTCGACCTCGTGGTACGCGTCCGAGAGCGCCCAGCAGACCTTCTCGGGGAAGTGGCGCGGCACGGTGACGGCGATGCGCCCGCCGGGCTTGAGGACGCGCACCATCTCGGCGAGCACGCCCTTGTCGTCGGGGATGTGCTCCATGACCTCGGAGATGATCACGACGTCGAAGGACTCGTCGGGGAAGGGCAGCGCGAGCGCGTCGCCCTCCATCGCCGTGGCGCTCGCCCCCGCCGGGGCCTCGCCCGCCTCCTTCATCGCCGCGAACCACTTGGCGACCTCGCGGATCTCGTCCGCGTTCTGGTCCAGGGCCACGACCCGTGCGCCGCGCCGGTAGCACTCGAAGGCGTGCCGCCCGGCTCCGCAGCCCAGGTCGAGCACGCGGTCGCCCGGGGCGAGCGGGAAACGGGTGAAGTCGACGGTCAGCACGAGGACCTGCTTTCGCGGTCGGGGGTGGCGGGGGTGGGCGCGACCTCGGGGACGGCCTCGGGCGCGGCCGGGGCGGCGGCGGTGGACGCGGCGGCGGGGGCCCGCACGGTCTTCGCCGGGCGGGTGAGCGGCCGTACGGGGCGGGGCGCCGAGGTACGGGCGAGCGCCGCGCGGTACCGCTCCGCCGTGCCCTCGGCCGCGCGGGCCCACGTGAAGCGCTCCAGGACGCGGGCGCGGCCCGCGGTACCGAGCCTGCCGCGCAGTTCCGCGTCGCCGAGCAGCCGTCCGAGAGCCTGTGCGAGGGCGCCCGCGTCGCCGGGGGGCACGGCGAGGCACGTCTCGCCGTCCTGCCCGGCGACCTCCGGGATCGCACCGCCGGTCGTCGCGACGAGCGGCGTCCCCGTCGCCATCGCCTCGGCGGCGGGCAGCGAGAAGCCCTCGTACAGCGAGGGCACGCAGGAGACCTGCGCGGAGCGCACGAGGTCGACGAGTTCCGCGTCGCTGATGCCCTTGACGAACTCGACCGCGTGCCCGAGCCCGTATTTCTCGATGGCGCGCGCGACGGGGCCGTCGTCGGCGCGCTTGCCGACGACGACGAGGTGCGCCTCGGGGTGCTCGGTGCGCACCTTGGCGAGCGCTTCGACGAGGTGCACGAGGCCCTTGAGCGGGACGTCGGCGCTGGACGTCGTGACGATCCTGCCGGGGACCTCGGGCACGGCGGGGTCGGGCGAGAAGAGGTCCGCGTCGGCGCCGATGTGCACGACGTGGACGCGGCGCGGGTCGACGCCGAGGTGGCGCACGATCTCGGCGCGCGAGGTGCCCGAGACGGTGAGGACCGAGGGCAGGCGGCGCGCGACGCGCTTCTGCATCCGCGTGAAGCCGTACCAGCGCCGTACCGAGAGCTGCCGCTTGAGGCCGTCGGCGGCCGCGAGGTCGAGTTCCTTGTCGACCGTGATGGGGTGGTGGATCGTCGTGACGAGCGGGGCGCCGAGCGCGCGGGGGCCGCCGAGCAGCCCGTAGCCGAGCGTCTGGTTGTCGTGCACGACGTCGAAGGCGCCGCGCCTGGCCGCGAGGTGGCGGCGGGCGCGGAGGCTGAAGGTGAGGGGTTCGGGGAAGCCGCCCGTCCACATCGTGGCGACCTCCAGGGCGTCCACCCAGTCCCGGTACTCCTCGCGGCGCGGGGTGCGGAAGGGGTCGGGCTGGCGGTAGAGGTCGAGGCTCGCGATTTCGGTGAGCGGGACGCCCTCGTCGAGCACGGGGTACGGCTGGGCGCCGAGCACCTCGACCTCGTGCCCGAGCCGGGCGAGTTCGCGCGAGAGATGGCGCACGTAGACGCCCTGCCCCCCGCAGAAAGGGTTCCCCTTGTACGTCAGCAGGGCGATGCGCAGCGGGCGGTCGAGTCCGGCGCGGGCACCCAGGGCCTCGGCGGTCACTCCAGGCACCCTCTCTTTCCTGAACGTCCGGCGAGCCTACGCCGGGACTGCAAAACCGAACAAGTTCCCTTGATCGTCCGGACAGGTTCCCCTTGATCGCCGTCCGTTCCCAGAATCTACCGGCAAGTAGCCTCGGTGGGACACCGGGTGCGGGAGGTGACGAAGAGCACGTCAGCGGGGGTCCCCGACCGCCAAAGCAGCCGAAACCCCTCGCCAGCTAAAGTGGTGCGGTCCCGAAATCCCCCGCGCCCCCGGCCAGGCGCGCCCCGCCAGGAGCCGCCCGCATGAACCTCCGCCGCCTCGCCGCCGCCGTCCCCCTCCTCACCGCCGCCGCCATCGGGCTCGCGGCGGCGCCCGCCCTCGCCGGGGCGCCCGGCACCGCGCCCGGCGGTGCTCCCGCGGCCGCCCCCGCCGCCGCTCCCGGTCCGGCGGAAGGGCTCTTCGGGACGCAGGACCCCACGTACGACGGTGTGTGGCGGCAGTCCCTGTCGCTCGTGGCGCTCGACGCGGCGGGCAGGAAGCTCCCGGTCAAGGCGGTGGACTGGCTCGTGGCGCAGCAGTGCGCGGACGGCTCCTTCGCCCCGTACCGCGCGAAGCCGGAAGCGGACTGCGGGCCGAAGGACCAGGTGGACACGAACCAGACGGGCGCGGCGATCCAGGCCTTCGCCGCGATCGGGGGGCACCGGGCCGAGGCCGAGAAGGCCCTGTCGTGGCTGCAGTCCGCGCAGAACGAGGACGGCGGCTGGGGGTACACGGCCGGTTCTCCCTCCGACGCGAACTCGACGTCCGTCGTGCTCGGCGCGCTGCGCGCGCTCGGCGTGAAGCCGTCCGCCGTGACGAAGGGCGGCAAGTCCCCCGAGGACGCGCTGCTCTCCTTCGCCCTGACGTGCGAGGCGAAGCAGTCGCCCGGCAAGAAGGGCACCGGCTCCGCCTTCGCGTTCCAGCCCGAGAAGGACGGCGCGCTCCTCGCGAACACCGACGCGACGGCGGCCGCCGTCACCGCCGGGTACGGCGCGGGCTTCGTGGTCGCCGCGCCGCGCGCGGAGAGCGGCGGGAGCCTGGGCTGCGAGGCGCCCCGTACGGCGAAGGACGCCGCGCGCAACGGCGCCGTCTGGCTCGCCGGGGCACTCCCCGAGAACGGCGCCGTCATGAGCGCGCTGCCCGGCGCGAAGCCGCAGCCCGACGCGGGAAACACGGCCGACACCGCCGTCGCGCTCGCCGCTGCCGGGATGCCCGAGGAGGCGCGCAAGGCGGTCGGCTGGCTCCAGTCCGAAGGCCCGGCGTGGGCCGAGAAGACGGGACCCGCCGCGTGGTCCCAGCTCATCCTGGCCGCGCACGCGACCGGTGTCGATCCGGCCGATTTCGTGGGCCGCGACCTTCCCGCGAAGCTCGCCGCGACGGGGCCGGGCGGCCGGACGGTGGCGGGCGGGACCGTACGCGCGCGGGAGTCCGGCAAGGACTCGGGCACGACGGGCGAGTCCGCCGAGGCGGACAAGAAGGACGAGAAGGATAAGAAGGACGACGGTGGCGGGGCGAGCCCGTGGTGGTTCGTGGGCGTCGGTCTCGCCGCGGGGGCCGGGATCGGTTTCCTGCTGAGCGCTCGCAACAAGAAGAACGGCTCGCGGTGACCTTCCGCCGCCACGCCCTCCTCCTGCTGACCGCGCTCGCCTGCGTCCTCGGCCTGGCCGCGCCGGCTTCGGCCGCGAGCGCGTACCGGTACTGGTCGTTCTGGGAGCGTACGGACGCGGGCGCCTGGCAGTACGCGACGCGCGGGCCCGCCGTCGCCCGGCCCGGGGACGGCGAGGTGGCCGGTTTCCGCTTCGCGGTGAGCGAGGACGCGGGCGACGCGACCCGGCCGCGCAACGCCGCGGACTTCGCGACGCTCTGTGCGGACACGAAGGCGCGGGCGGGCGAGAAGCGCGTGGGGCTCGTCATCGACTTCGGCACGGCCGCGGACGCGCCCTCGGGCGAGCGCCCGCCCCGGGCGCGTACGGCCTGCGCGCGGGTCCCCGAGGACGCGAGCGCCGCCGACGCGCTCGCCGCCGTCGCGAAGCCGCTGCGCTACGACGCATCGGCGCTCCTGTGCGGCATCGCCGGCTACCCGCGCCAGGGCTGCGGCGAGCAGGTCGCCGCGCCGTCGAGGGGGACGGCGGGGAAGACCCCGCGGGAGACCCCGGCGCACGGGGACGACGACGGCGGTCCCTCGCTCGGCGTCTCCGCGGGACTCGGCGTGCTCGTCGTGCTGGCGGCCGGGATCGTGTGGCAGACCCGCCGCCGACGGCAGCCGTGAGCGGGGCGCGCGAGGCGGGGCGCGGCACGGGCACGGGCACGGGGACCGGCCCCTCGCGCCGCGACTTCCCGCCGCTGCACGCGGGGGCCTGGTGGGTGTGGGCGCTCGGGCTCGCCGCCGCCGCGATCCGCACCACGAATCCGCTGCTGCTCGCGCTCCTCGTCGGTGTCGCGAGCTACGTCGTCGCCGCGCGCCGCACCGAGGCGCCCTGGGCGCGCGCGTACGGGGCGTTCCTGCGGCTCGGCCTGGTCGTCCTCGTCATCAGGCTCGCCTTCGCCGTCCTCCTCGGCTCGCCGGTCCCCGGCACCCACACGCTGCTCACGCTCCCCGAGATCCCGCTGCCCGACTGGGCGCAGGGGGTGCGGCTCGGCGGGCGCGTGACGGCGGAGGGGCTGCTCTTCGCGTTCTACGACGCGCTGCGGCTCGCGACGCTCCTCGTGTGCGTGGGCGCGGCGAACGCGCTCGCGAGCCCGGTGCGGCTCCTGAAGTCGCTGCCGGGCGCGCTGTACGAGGCGGGGCTGGCCGTCGTCGTCGCGATGACCTTCGCACCGCACCTCGTCGCCGACGTGCGCAGGCTGCGCGCGGCGCGGCGCCTGCGGGGGCGGCCCGACCGGGGGCTGCGGGGGCTGCTCCAGGTGGGGCTGCCCGTCCTGGAGGGGGCGCTGGAACGCTCGGTCTCGCTCGCGGCGGCGATGGACGCGCGCGGGTACGGGCGTACCGCTTCGGTGCCGCGCGCGGTGCGCCGTACGACGGCCGCGCTGACGCTCGGCGGGCTGCTCGGGGTCTGCGCGGGCACCTACGCGCTGCTCGCCGACACGGGGGCCGCCTACGGGTTCCCGCTGCTCGCCGCCGGGGTGCTCGCCGCGGCGGGCGGGTTGTGGCTCGGCGGGCGGCGCGCGGTGCGCAGCAGGTACCGGCCCGATCCCTGGGGGGTACGGGCGTGGCTCGTGGCGGGTTCGGGGGCCGGGGTCGCCGCGCTGCTCGTCCTCGCTTCGGGGAATCCCGCGCTGCACCCCGGGGTCGTGCCGCTCCTCGCGCCCGTCCTGCCACTGTGGCCGGCGCTCGCGGTGCTCCTGGGGCTCGTCCCCGCCTTCGCCGCGCCGCCCGCGCCGCCCCTGACCCGTACCGCCCCGGAGCCCGCCCCGTGATCCGTTTCGACAACGTCTCCGTCACCTACGCCGATGCCGGGGCGCCCGCGCTCGCGGGCGTCGACCTGAGCGTGCCCGAGGGCGAGCTGGCGCTCCTCGTCGGGCCTTCGGGGTCCGGCAAGTCGACGCTGCTCGGCACGGTCTCGGGGCTCGTGCCGCACTTCACTGGCGGGACGCTCGGCGGCAGGGTCACGGTCGCCGGTCGCGACACACGGCTGCACAAGCCGCGCGAACTCGCGGACGTCGTCGGCACGGTGGGACAGGACCCGCTCGCGCACTTCGTGACCGACACGGTCGAGGACGAACTCGCCTACGGCATGGAGTCCCTGGGCCTCGCGCCCGCCGTGATGCGCCGCCGCGTCGAGGAGACGCTCGACCTGCTCGGGCTGCACGAACTGCGCGACCGGCCCATCGCGACGCTCTCGGGCGGCCAGCGCCAGCGCCTCGCGATCGGCTCGGTGCTCACGCCGCACCCGCGCGTCCTCGTCCTGGACGAGCCGACGTCGGCGCTCGACCCCGGCGCGGCCGAGGAGGTGCTCGCGGTGCTGCGCCGCCTCGTCGACGACCTCGGCACGACGGTCCTGATGGCCGAGCACCGCCTCGAACGCGTCGTGCAGTACGCGGATCGCGTGATCCTCCTGGAGGCGCTGGGCGCGCGTCCGCGCGCGGGCACCCCGCGCGAGGTCATGGCGGTCTCCCCGGTCTTCCCTCCGGTCGTCGCGCTGGGCCGCGTGGCGGGCTGGGAGCCGCTGCCGCTCTCGGTACGGGACGCGCGGCGCATGGCGGGCGGCCTGCGGGAGCGGCTGAGCGGCCTGGAGCCCGTACGGGAGCCGGCGGCCCACGGGCCGGGGGCCCCGGCGCCCCGTACCGGCGGCCACCCGCACGAGGACGCGCACACCGCCGGTCCCCGTCTCCTCCCCCGCCTGCTGCGCCGTCGCCGTGCCGAGGCGGCCCCCGCACCGGCGCCCGTCGGCACCGAGGCCGCGCGGGTGCGGGGGCTCGCGGTCACGCGCGGGTCCGTACGGGCGCTGCGGGGGGTCGGGCTGACCGTGCGGGGCGGCGAGACCGTCGCGCTCATGGGGCGCAACGGGGCGGGGAAGTCCACCTTGCTGTCGTGTCTCGTCGGGCTGCTCGCGCCGACGGCCGGGACCGTGACGGTGGGCGGCGAGGCGCCGCGCGCGCTGGCGCCCGCCCGCCTGATCCGGCGCGTCGGGCTCGTACCGCAGGAGCCGCGCGACCTCCTGTACGCGGACACGGTCGCCGCCGAGTGCGCGGCGGCCGACGCGGACGCGGGCGCGGCCCCGGGGACGTGCCGGGACCTCGTACGCGAGCTGCTGCCCGGCGTGCCGGAAGCGACCCACCCGCGCGATCTCTCCGAGGGGCAGCGGCTCGCGCTCGCGCTCGCCGTCGTGCTCACGGCGCGGCCCCCGCTGCTGCTGCTCGACGAGCCGACGCGCGGCCTCGACTACGCGGCGAAGGCGCGGCTCGTGGGCATCCTGACCGCGCTCGCCCGCGCCGGGCACGCGATCGTGCTCGCGACGCACGACGTGGAACTCGCCGCCGAACTCGCGCACCGCGTCGTCATCCTCGCCGAGGGCGAGATCGTCGCCGACGGCCCGGCGGCCGAGGTCGTCGTGGCCTCGCCGCTCTTCGCCCCGCAGACCGCGAAGATCCTCGCGCCCGGCGCGGCGTGGCTCACGGTGGGGCAGGTCGCGGCGGCGCTGGACGCGCGGGGGACGGGAACCGGGGGCCCGGATTCCACGGGCCCGGGGACCGAGGGGACGGTGGCGCGGTGAGCGGCAACGTGCCCACCGCGCGGCGCGTGGCGCGCGCCGTCCGGCTCGGGCCCCGCGCCGCCGTGGCGCTCGGGCTCGTCACCGTGATCGGGGTCATGGCCTTCGGCTGGCCGCTGCTCGCCGCTCCCGGCTCGGGCGTCGCGCACTCGGGGGACGCCCCGTGGCTCTTCGCCGCGCTGCTCCCGCTGCTGCTCGCGGTCGTGGTGGCCGCGATCGCGGACGGGGGCCTGGACGCGAAGGCCGTGGCGATGCTCGGGGTGCTCGCCGCCGCCGGCGCGGCGCTGCGGCCGCTCGGCGCGGGCACGGCGGGCATCGAGCCGATGTTCTTCCTCATGGTGCTCGCGGGGCGGGTGCTCGGCCCGGGCTTCGGCTTCGTGCTCGGCGCGGTGTCGATGTTCGCCTCGGCCCTGCTGACCGGCGGCGTGGGCCCGTGGCTGCCGTTCCAGATGCTCGCGATGGGGTGGGTATCGGGTGGCGCGGGGCTGCTGCCGGGGGCGCGGTCGCTGCGCGGGACGCGCGAGCTGCTGGTCCTCGCGGGATACGGGGTCGTCGCGGCGCTCGCGTACGGCACGGTCATGAACCTCCAGGGCTGGCCCTACATCGGAGGTCTGTCGACGGGCGTCTCGTACGTGCCGGGCGACGCGCTCGGCGCGAACCTGACCCGCTTCCTCGCCTACTGCCTCGCGACCTCGCTCGGCTGGGACCTGCCGCGCGCGGCGCTCACGGCGGTGCTGAGCCTGACGCTCGGGCCTGCCGTCCTGAAGGCGCTGCGCCGCGCGACGCGCAGGGCGGCCTTCGAGCCCGAAGTGTCCTTCACGGTGCGTGAGACCCTGCCCGTACCGGGTGAGGAAGAGGGCGCCGAAAGGTGAGGCGGGGCACGTGACCTGGCTCGCACACGGAGCGGCTTAGTAGAGCGAGGGCGGGGGGGAACGCGCGGGAACCGGGGGAAACCGCAGGAACAAAAGCGACATATCCCCGCATCCCCTAAGGGATGTAGTACACCCGCTCTTTGCCGCCCGAACCGCCATCGGTCTACAACGGGAGACGTCGCCGGGCGCAGTACCCACCCGCCGCCGGAGCGAAACACCGCCTCGCGGTCTCCCGCTCCACGGTCCGCGCCCCGGCCCCCCGTCCCCGACGTGAGGTCTCCTTCGTGCGCATCCCCTTCCCCGCCACCGCCCTTCGTCTCGCCCTCATCCCCAAGCAGTTCGTGACCGGCGTCGCCCTCCTGGGCGGCGTGGCCGGGATGGCGCTCTCCGCCGCCCCCGCCTCGCACGCCGCCACCCCGGCACCGCAGGCGGCGACGGTCATGAGCGCGGCGAAGAGCGTGAGCCCCGTGAAGAGCGCGAGCGCCGTGAAGGCCGACGACCCCGCGTCGGCGAAGGCCCTCGCGAAGAAGCTGCTGCCCGACGCGCGCCAGTTCGCCGCCTTCGACAAGATCGTGTCGCACGAGAGCGGCTGGAACCCCCACGCCACCAACGCCGCCTCGGGCGCCTACGGCCTGGTCCAGGCCCTGCCCGGCAGCAAGATGGCCTCCGCGGGCGCCGACTGGCACGAGAACGCGGGGACGCAGATCAAGTGGGGCATCCAGTACATGACCGAGCGCTACGGCAGCCCCGCCGCCGCCTGGGACTTCTGGCAGGCCCACCACTGGTACTGAGCCGCCGGGAGCCACACGTGAACGAAGCCGCCGCCACCCCCACCGGGTGACGGCGGCTTCGTCGCGCCACGACGAACGGGCCAGGACACCCCGTCCCGCGCCGTCCCGCGTCCCCTACGCCCCCTAGGCGCCCTACGCGCCCTACGCGCCCTCCGCCGACGCCACGATGCCCGCCAGGACCAGGTCCACGCCCGCGAGGAACTGCTCGCGGTCGTCGTGGTCGCGGAGCTGGCCCGCCACGGCGCGGGTGAAGGGGTACGCGGCGGGGTCGAGGGCTTCCCAGGCGCGCGAGGCGGCCTCCAGGAACTCGGTGCGGGTACCTCGCCCGGGCAGGTCGAGGGCCATGTCGGTGTTCGCCGCGTTCTGGCCTGCGACGCCGAAGACGTAGTGCATGAGCGCGGACGTGGCCGTGAACCAGCCGCTCTCGGGCACCCCGAGCGCCCGCACCTGCCGCCCCAGCGCCTCGAAGACGCGCGGCGCCACCGAGCCCCAGGGGTTGCGCGCGAACTGCGCCGCGAGCTGGGCGGCGAGCCAGGGGTGCGCCTCGGTCGCCTCGTAGAGGCCGAGCGCGACGGAGCGGATGGCCTCGCGCGGCGAGGCGCCGGCGGCGGGCTCCACGGACACCGCGTCCGCGACGACCGCCTCGGTCGCCGCGCCGAGCAGCTCGTCCTTGTTCGCCACGTGCCAGTAGATCGCCCCGGGGCCCGTCGAGAGCCGCTCCGTCAGGGCGCGGAAAGTGAGCTTCCGGGCGCCCGCCGCGTCGAGCAGTGCGATGGCGGTCCGGACGATGCGTTCGCGCGAGAGCGGCTCGGCGCGAGCGGTCCTCTTCGTCATGGCTCCCATCCTGGCACACGCCCCTGGAACAGGGTTCCAGCTTGACAATTCTGGAATGCCGTTCCACGGTGGTGGTGGAACGACATTCCAGACGGCTTTCCGGAGGAGATTCCGGACGACTGCGAAGGAGCCCGCCATGACCACGCACACGCACGTCACGATCATCGGCGCGGGACTCGGCGGACTCACGCTCGCCCGCGTCCTGCACGTCCACGGCATCCCGTCCACGGTCTACGAGGCGGAGGCCTCGCCGACGTCCCGCGCACAGGGCGGGATGCTCGACATCCACGAGAACAACGGGCAGGCCGCGCTCGCCGCTGCCGGGCTCACCGAGGAGTTCCGCGCGCTCGTCCTGGAGGGCCACGAGGCCTCGCGGGCGCTCGCGCCGGACGGCTCGGTCCTCCTGGAGGAGGAGGACGACGGCACGGGGGGCCGCCCCGAGGTGCAGCGCGGTGAGCTGCGGCAGGTCCTCCTGGACTCGCTGCCCGAGGGCACGGTGCGCTGGGACCACAAGGTCACCGGGGTGCGCGCGCTCGGCGGCGGCCGCCACGAGGTGAGCTTCGCGAACGGCACCCGTACGGAGACGGACCTCCTCGTCGGCGCGGACGGCGCCTGGTCGCGGGTGCGCCCGCTGCTCTCGGACGCGAAGCCCGTGTACACCGGCACGTCCTTCGTCGAGACGTACCTGTACGAGGCCGACACGCGCCACCCCCGTGCGGCGCGGGCCGTCGGCGCCGGGGCGATGTACACGCTGGTGCCCGGCAAGGGCATCCAGGGGCACCGCGAGAAGGACGGCAGGCTGCACACGTACGTCGCGCTCCAGCGCCCCCTGGACTGGTTCGACGCGCTCGACTTCGGCGATCCGGACTCGGTGAAGGCGGGGCTGCTCAAGGAGTTCGACGGCTGGGCGCCCGAGCTGACCGCGCTCATCACGGACGGCGAGACGGCCCCCGTCCTGCGCCCGCTCCACACGCTGCCGGGCGACCACCGCTGGGAGCGGGTGCCCGGTGTCACGCTGATCGGTGACGCGGCGCACCTCATGATCCCCTCGGGCGAGGGCGCCAACCTGGCGATGTTCGACGGCGCGGAGCTGGGCAAGGCCCTCGCGGCGCACCCGGGCGACCCGGAGGCGGCACTCGCCGCGTACGAGCGCGACCTCTTCCCGCGCAGCCACGAGGAGGCGGCGCAGGCCACCCTGATGCACGAGCTGATGTTCGGCCCCGACTCCCCGCACCGCTTCCTGCGCATGGTCACGGGCCAGGACCAGGAGTCCTGAGCGGGACGAGACCCCCGGTCGGTCCGCGCGGCCGAAGGACGGCGCGCGGCCGCGCTCACCGAAGGCCCTCTGCGCGGCGAAGGTCGCGCTGAGGGCCTTCGGCACACCCGGTGGACGGCGGCGCGGAGCGCGGGCCCGGTGCTCCGTCAGTCATGGTGGCGGGTTCTCCCCGCCGGTCTCACAGCCGTTCGAGGACCGTGGCCGCCGTCTGGGCGCCGTCGCCGACGGTGGTGGCGAGGGCGAAGGTGTGGTCGCCGGAGTGGAGTTCGGCGAGGGCGGTGGTGAGGAGGCGGGCTCCCGTGGCGCCGCCGGGGCGGCCGAGGGCGAGGGCGCCGCCGCGCGGGTTGACACGGTCGAGCGAGGTGCCGAGGGCGCGGGCCCAGCCGAGCGGAACGGCGGCGAAGGGCTCGTCGAGTTCGATCGTGCCGAGGTCGCCGAGGGACAGCCCGGCGCGGTCGAGTACGGCGCGGGTCGCCGCGACGGGGCCTTCGAGGTACGAGGCGGGCTCGACGCCGAGCGTGACGTGGGCCCGTATCCGCGCGAGGGGCCGCAGCCCCAGCCGCCGCGCGGACGCGGCGCTCGCCCAGAGCAGCCCGGCCGCACCGTCCGCGAAGGGCGCGGTGCTGCGTGCGGTGTGGACGGCCCCCGCCGGGCTGCCGCCGGGGGCGGGGGACGAGCGCTGGCGGGGGACGAAGGGAGTGCGGTCCCGCGGCCCGGCAGCCGCGCCCTCGTCGGCGGTGATCTCGGTGGTGCCGAGCGGTACGGGGCAGGTCTCGGCCGTCGTCCTGCCGTCGGCGCGGGCCGCGCGGGCCCTGGCGCGCGAGAGCCCGGCGACCTCCTCGGCCTCGGCCCGGCCGATCCCGTACGCCTTCGCGACCCGCTCGGCGGCCTCGAAGGGGCCGGGCAGGTCGACGTGCCAGCCCGCCGGCCTGGGCAGTCCCGGGCCGCGCTGCGTCGCGGTGGCGGGGGGTACCCGGGACATCGCCTCGACGGCGCAGCTGAGCCCGATGCCGAGGCTTCCCGAGCCGATGAGCGCGGCGGTGAGGTGGGCCGCCTCCTGCCCCGACAGTTCCCGTCCGTCGACGGTGAGCGCGGCGGTGCCCGCCGGGAGCCCGGCGGCGAGCCACGCGGTGCGGGCCATGTTGTCGGCCTGCTCCCCGGTCTGGGTCTCGGCCCCGCAGACCACCTGCTCCACGCGTGCCGCGGCGAGCCCGGCCCGCTCCAGCAGGGCCCCGTACACGAGCCCGAGCAGCCGCGCGGGATGCACGGGCGCGAGCGCCCCGCCGTAGAGGCCGACGGGGGTCCGTACGGCCCCGACGATGACGGCGTCCTGGCGCATGGGAGGGAGTCTGCGGGAGCGGGCCGGTTTTTTTAACCCTCCGGCAGGGGCCGACTCATTGGGTCCCTCCGGAAACCGAGGAGCGCGGGCGTGCGGGGGGAGCCTCCGCTTCGGGCTCACCCGGCCCGGAGGGCGCGGCGGCCCTCCCCACGTCCTTGGTCCGCCCCCTGGGCCCCGCCAGGACGTACGTGATCCCGAACCCGAGCCCGACCACGGTGGCCCCGCCCACCGCGTCCAGGACCCAGTGGTTCCCCGTCGCCACGATCGCCGACACGGTGAACAGCGGATGCAGCAGCCCGAGCGCCTTCATCCACCACTTGGGCGCCAGGATCGCGATGACGAGCCCGCACCACAGCGACCACCCGAAGTGCAGCGAGGGCATCGCGGCGTACTGGTTGGTGACGGCGGTGAGCGTCCCGTAGTCCGGCTTGCTGAAGTCCTGCACGCCGTGGACGGTGTCGATGAAGCCGAGCGTCGGCATGAGGCGCGGCGGGGCGAGCGGGAAGAGCCAGAAGCCGAGAAGCGCGAGGAGCGTCGCGAAGCCGAGCGCGCTGCGCGCCCACCGGTACTCGGCGGGACGGCGGATGTAGAGGATCGCGAGGACGCTGAGCGGGACGACGAAGTGGAAGGACTCGTAGTAGAAGTTGAAGAAGTCCTCCAGCCAGGAGACCTTCACGACGGCGTGGTTGGCCCAGTGCTCGATGTCGATGTGGAGGAACTTCTCGATGCTGTGGACGATGTCGCCGTGGTCCTCCGCGGTGGCCCTGCCGCCGCGCGCGGCCTTGCGGACCTCGGAGTACGCGGCGTAGCCGACCCGGATGAGGAGCAGTTCGAGGAGCAGGTTGGGACGCCGCGCGACCCAGCGCCACACGGGCAGCAGCGGGACCCAGGACCAGCGCGCGGGGCGGCGCGGCAGGTAGACGGTGGGGACGGGGTGCTCGTAGGCGGGCGCCGAGGTGCTGAGGAAGGGCACGACGCAGGCGGCGGCGAGGGCGGCGATGAGGATGATGTTCTGCGTGATCGGGTCGAGGCTCGTCATGTTCGGCAGCAGCACCTTGGGGGTGAGCGAGAGCGCGAGCACGACGGCGATCGGCCACACGTACCTGTCGGCGGCCTTGCTGCCGACGCGGCCGACGACGGTGAGCAGGACCCACAGCATCTGGTGCTGCCAGCTGGTCGGCGAGATCGCGACGGCGACGCAGCCGGTGATCGCGACGGCGAGGAGCGGCTGCCCGTCCTCCGCGTACCGCACCGCGCGGCGCAGCCCGGTGTAGACGACGGCGAGCGCGAGCACGGCGAAGAGGGCGAGTTCGAGGGGGCCGTGGAGGCCGAGGCGCAGGAGCGCGCCGTGCAGCGACTGGTTGGCCAGTTCGTCGCTGGTGCCGAGCCCGGCGCCGGCGATGTGGTGCACCCAGTAGGTCCACGAGTCGTGCGGCTGGGCGGCCCAGGCGAGCACGGTGCCCGCGAGGAAGGTGACGAGCGTGGACAGGCCCGCGCGGCGGCGTCCGGTGAGCCACAGGAGCGGCGCGAAGAGCAGCATCGTCGGCTGGAGGGCCGCGGCGAGGCCGACGAGGATTCCGGCGGGGACGTCCTTGCGCACGGCGAAGCAGCCGAGGACGACGAGGAGGACGGGGAGGATGCTCAGCTGCCCGGTGTGGAAGGCGTTGCGCACCGGGAGCGAGACGAGGAAGAGGCAGATCGCGACGGGCGCGACGAGCAGCGGCACGAGGCGCGACTGCGAGCGGGGCCGGGGCACGGCGCGCGCGACGACGAGGCCGAGCACGACGACGAGGAGAAGGCTCGCCACCGTCCACAGCACGCCGAGCGTGTCCTGCGCGGCCTCGCGCAGGGGCTTGAGGACGAGCCCGGCGAACGGGGTCCCCGTGAAGCGCCCGGTGTCGTAGAGGGAACCGGAGACGTGCAGCACCCCCTGCGGGCCCACCCAGGTCTCCAGGTCGGTCAGCCGGTCGCCGGGGGGCAGCCGCAGCACGGCGGTGAGCTGTCGTACGACCAGTGCCGCGGCGGCGACCCACAGCACGATGCCGAGGACCCGCATCCGGGCCCTGACACCCTCAGGACCGCCGGGACCGAACATCCCGTCGGTCCCGCTCCGCTCCGCATTCGCCACGTCGTGTGGCCTCCCGCCCCGCTCGTCGTTGTCCGGCACGTCCCGGCCCCCGGTGGCGCCCTCCGTGCTCCCAGAGGCTCGTACCGCCCGTGTACGGAGACGCAGCCGGGCCCCTGTTCGCCTCATAGCCTCTTCTCTTTCACCTTGCCGTTGACCACGTTTTGACCGGCTTTTGGCCGAAAACTGAGGTTCTGGACAAGGTTGCTCGCCACCGGGAAAGCGGACGCCTCCCGAATTCTCGCGGAACGGCGCGGAACGCTCCCCCTTGCCCCGCTCGGGGCGGGGAAAGCGTAGCCGTCGCCCCCCGGCCCGCTTCCGCCGCACCTTCCCGGCAACAGAGTGGTCACTCTACGTGACTCCACGTGCCGAACACTCCGGCAGGCCCGCACGGCTCGGTGATAAGTTCCTTTCGGGAACTCACTCGCGGGAGCATCCGCACCGGGAGCTTCGTACCGAAAGGCCGCACCGTGCCCGACTCCGCACAGACCTGGACCGCTGTCGACACCTACTTCACCGGCCTGCTCGCGCAGGGCGAGGACTTCTTCACCGAGGCGCTGCGCGCGAGCGACGCGGCGGGACTGCCGCCCATCGCCGTCGCACCCAACCAGGGCAAGCTCCTGCGGCTCCTCGCCGAGACGCAGGGCGCGCGCCGCATCCTGGAGATCGGCACGCTCGGCGGCTACAGCACGCTGTGGCTCGCGGGCGCGCTCCCGGCGGACGGGAAGCTGATCACGCTGGAGTACGAGCCGAGGCACGCGGAGGTGGCGCGCGCCAATCTCGACCGTGCCGGGTACGCGGAGACGGTCGAGATCCGCGTCGGCGCCGCGCTCGACAGCCTCGCGGCGCTCGCCGACGAGAAGCCGGAGCCCTTCGACTTCGTCTTCATCGACGCCGACAAGGTCAACAATCCCGGCTATGTGACGTGGGCGCTGGCCCTGACCCGCCCCGGCAGCCTCATCGTGATCGACAACGTCGTACGGAACGGGGCGGTGACCGACGCGGACAGCACGGACCCGAGCGTCCTCGGCACCCGTGCCGCGCTCGACCTCGTCGCCCGCGAGCCGCGCCTGAGCGGCACGGCGGTGCAGACCGTCGGGAGCAAGGGGTACGACGGTTTCGCGCTGGCCCGCGTGGTGGCCTGAACACCCGGGGAACAATGGGCGCGTACGCACGTGAGACGGCGGCGGACGGAGGCCACGGCATGACCGAGCGCAAACCCCCCGGCTTGGACTTCGAGTCCTGGATCGACCGGCAGATCAGAGAGGCCGAGGAACGCGGCGACTTCCGGGCGCTGGCCGGGAAGCCGCTGCCCGACGAGGGCCCGCACCACGACGAGATGTGGTGGATCAAGGGGAAGATGGCCCGCGAGGGGCTCTCCCACCTCCCGCCGTCCCTGGCCCTGCGCAAGGAGGCGGAGGACACGCTCGCCGCCGCGCGCGAGGCGCCGAGCGAGGCGATGGCGCGGCGCCTGGTGACGGAGCTGAACGAGAAGATCCGCGCGGCACTGCGCGGCCCGATCGACGGCCCGCCGCTGCGGCTGAGCCCGTACGACGTGGACGAGATCGCGGCGCAGTGGCGCGCGGCGCGGGGCGGCGGGGCCTGAGGGCGAGAGCCTGAGGGCGAGGGGGCGCCTGCGGGGGTCCGGGGTACGGGGACGGGGACGGGGGCCGGGTACGGGCTGGGCTGGCACGGGCTGAGCGCGGGGTGGGCCGCGTCGTGTGCGGGGCCGCGCCGTGGGTCCGGGTTCGGATTCGCCCGTACGGGGGACTCGCTGCGCGGGCCTGCCGCGTCACCGGATGCGGGCCCGCGCGGGATCTCGCGCGGGCCCGGGGCAGGAGGAAGGGGCGGAGGACGGGGTCCCACCCGTCGTCCGCCCCTTCCGGCTCTCGGGACCCGGGGACTCGTGCTCCGCGCGGCCCGCACCTTCGTCCGTTCCCGTGCCTTCGTCCGTTCCCTGCGGTGGTCTCAGGGGGCGTCACAGGCTCAGCAGGCGCTCCGTGGTCTCGCGGTACTCCTGGAGCGCGAGGCGCAGGCGCTCGGTGTCGGCCTCGGCGCCGTGTCCCTGCCGGGAGGTGGTCCGCTCGCGGCCGGGCTCCCGCGCGGGCAGGGGGGCGCTGTCGGCAGGGTCGTCCGTCACGCCGTCGGCCGCGCGCCGCGCGCGGCCGGTGTCGCGCGCCGTCCCCGTACCGTCGCGGCCGCCGCGCGGGGCCGTTCCGCCACCGGTCGGTGTGCCGTCGCCGAAGCGTGAATTGTCACCGAACCCGGTGGCGTCGTCGCGTCGTGCCTGCGCGGCGCTCCCCGCGCCGCCCGCGCTCGGCGCGCTTCCTTCGCCGTCCCACGCCGAGCGGAGTTCGCCGTGGCGGTGGACGAGGGCCTCGTGGAGCTGTTCGACGGTCTCGGCGAGGAGGCGGTCGGCCTTCTCGACGGCTTCGGCGGGCGAGTCGACGAACTCGCTCACGGCCTCGCGGAGTTTCGGTGCGAGGCGTTCACGCGTGTCGTCGGGAAGGAAGCTCGTCCCCGTCGTGGCGGTGTGCGGCTTCTGGTCGGGCAGGATCGCGGTCATCTCGGTCAGCTCCTCCGGGCCTCGTGGCCCTCGTAGGTCTCGGCGTTCTCGGGGGCCGGGGCCGTGCCCGGCGCCGGGGCCTCGGGCCTGCCGGCTGCGGGCGGTGTGCCCGGTCCCTCCCCGCGCGCGCTCGGGCGCTCGGTGCGCTCGGTGCGGTGGCCTGCGTGGCGGCCTGCGTGGCTGGCGTCGTGGTGGCGGGCGTCCTGGTGGGCGCCGTCCCGTTCCGTACGCGTTCCGGACGGGCTCGCGCCGATCAGCTCCTCGAAGAGGCCGCGCGCGGCGAGCAGCGCCTCGCGCAGTTCCTCGGTGCTCTCCTGGCCGCTCTCGGCGGGGGTCAGCGCGGCACGCAGCCTGCGGTAGCCGTCGACGTGGTGCGGGTGGTGGACGGAGAGCGAGTCGAGGCGGGCCGCGTGCCGGTCGCCCCCGGGGTGGCCGACTGCCGTCGCGGTCTCGGCGAGGAGCCGCTCCGCCTCGGCTGCTGCCTCGCGCGGCGCCTCGACGAAGTGTTCCTGGAGGGTGCTCCAGGAGGCGAGGAGGCGCGTGCGCTCCTCGGGCGCCGGGGTGTGCTCGCGCAGCGAGCCGTAGGTCTTGACGCGCTCCCTCAACTCCTGTTCGGCGGCGCGCCGGTCGCCGTCGTGGTGGCGCACGGCGCGGTCGTACTCGGGGCCGAAGCGGCGCGGCAGCGAGCCGCCGCCCGCGCCGCCGCCGCGCCGTACGAGGAGGAAAGCGACGGCGGCGAGGACGACGACCACCACCACGATCAGCACAACTGTCAAGGCGGGAGACATACTTGCCCTCCGTTGATATGAGTCCGGCGGAACCCGCGTCCCTTGTCCCGGACCCGGGGTATTGCGTTCAGCACTCCGGGTTGCCGCGAACGGCGCCGCAAAACCGTTGGCCGTGAACGGACACGGTGCGTGAGGATCGCGGGATGGACGCACGCTGGGCCATCGCCCGGGAACCGCACGCATCACCGACCGCCCTCGCCCTGTGGCGCGCGTACTACACGGAGGTCTCGGACCGCTGGTACCGGCTGCGCGAGGGGCACGACACGGAGCCCGGCGAGCTGCGCCGCGCGCTCGCCTCCTCCGACCACTCCCCGCTCGCGCCGCCGCACGGGCTGCTGCTCGTGGGGCGGTACGGGGGCGAGACGGCCGGTTGCGTGGGGCTCAAGCCGAGCCGGCTCGATCCGCACGCCCTGGAGCTGACGCGGATGTACGTGCGTCCCGCGTTCCGCGGCCTGGGCGGTGGCGGTGTGCTGCTGCGCGCGGCGGAGGCGGCGGCGCGGGAGCGCGGGGCGCGGCGCCTGGACCTCGACACGCGGCACGACCTGGTGGAGGCGCGGGCCCTGTACGCGCGGCACGGGTGGCGGGAGACGGGGCCGCTGTGGGAGGACGCCTACGCGGAACGGTGGTTCAGGAAGGAACTGGACGCGGGGGACACCGGGGTCGCCCGGGAGGCGGGCGAGGTGGGGGAGGTCCGGGCGGTGCCCGGGGCGACCGGCTGAGGGGCGGCCCCCGGCGGGTTGACGGCTTGTCATGTCTCGCCCGGTCGAACACGTGCTCAGGGTGTCTCGGCATAATCGCGGGGATCGCTCAGGGGGCCGGGAGGGGACTGCGGTGAACGGACAGGAACGCGGGCAAGACCGCGAACAGGCACGGAGACACGGGCAGGAACAGGGGCAGGAACCCTGTCCGGAGTGCGGAAGACCGCGCGAGGCCGGGGCGCCGTGCGCGTGCGGGGCCGACGGCGAGGAGTTCAGCCCGCTGCGGGTGCGGCCCTACGTGACGGTCGGCGAGGGGGAGGACGACGGGGCCGAGCCGGAGCCCACGACGTACGGCGGGGCGCTCCCCGAGGCGACGATGCGGCTGCCGCGCGTCCCCGGGCCCGGCCTTCCCGGCACGGGCGAGCCGGAACCGCGCGGCGGCGGGCGGCGCAAGGGGCTGTACGTGGCCTCGGGGGCGGCCCTCGTGGTGGCGGGCACGGTCGCCGCGCTCCTCGCGGGCGGCGCGTTCTCCTCGGGCCCGGACGCGCCGGGACCGGCGCCGGGCGTCGCGGCGGCGGCCGGGCCGAGCACGGCGCGTACGGACGAGGCGGCGCCGTCCCCGAGCGCCTCGGCGTCCCTCTCCCCCTCGGCCGGCGCCTCCCCCTCCGCGTCGGCGTCGTCGTCGCCCAGCGCCTCCGCGTCCGGCACGACGCCGAGCCCCGGCGCCTCGGCCTCGGTGTCCCCGGGGGCGAGCGCGAGCGAGGCGGGGTCGCCGCTCCCGACCCGTACCGCCGTGCAGAAGCCGCCCACGGCGGGGCCGTCCGAGCAGCGACCGCCCGAGGACGTGACGGCGGCGGTGCTGCGCCGGGGCGACAGCGGCCCGGAGGTCACGGAACTGGAGGCGCGGCTGCGGGCCGTCGGGATCTACCCGGGGCGCGAGGACGGCCGCTTCGACCGGACCCTCCAGTACGCGCTGACGACGTACCAGGTGACGCGCGGCGCCACGGACGAGCACGGGGTCTACGGGGCCGACACGCGGACGAAGCTGGAGGGGGAGACGCCGCAGCTGGGGTAGCGGAGGTGCGGGGCCGTGAGGTCAGCCCAGCCGGACCCGTACCCCGTCCGCCGTGCCCTCGACACGTACCGCGCGCAGGTCGGTGACGTGGTGGTCCGGCGCGTACGCCGCGGCGCGGGGGCCGATGCCGAGGACCGTGGCCCCGGCGGCGCGTCCCGCCGCGATACCGGCGGCGGAGTCCTCCAGGACGAGGCAGTCGGCGGGGTCCGCGCCGAGCGCGGCGGCGCCCTTGAGGAAGCCCTCGGGGTCCGGCTTGCTCGCGCCGACGTCCTCGGCGGTGATCCGTACGGCGGGGAGCGCGAGCCCGGCGGCCGTGAGCCGGGCCGTCGCGAGGGGGAGGTCGGCGGAGGTGACGAGGGCGTGCGGGTACGGGGCGAGCGCGGCGAGGAGCGCGGCGGCGCCGGGGATCTCGACGACGCCCTCGGTGTCGCGGGTCTCCTCGGCGAGCATGGCCTCGTTCTCGGCGAGGTTGATCTCGACGGGGCGTTCGGGGAGCAGCGCGGCCATCGTCGCGTACCCCTGCCGCCCGTGCGCGACGCGCAGGACCTGCTCCGGGTCGAGCCCGTGGCGCAGGGCCCAGGCCCGCCAGATGCGCTCGACGACGGCGTCGGAGTTGACGAGCGTGCCGTCCATGTCGATGAGCAGGGCCTTGACGTGCAACTTGGTACGCGGCATGTCACACCTCACGGGCGGGAGGAACACGGACGGAGAACAAGAGTGGTCCCGCCCACAGGTCAGGGTTTGCGGGCGGAACCACTTTGTTCGGTCACGATACAAAACGGGGCGGTCCGGCGCCACACCACCCCCGCCCGAGCCTGCCCGCCGGAGCGCTCGGCTGGCGGGGGCTGGCAGGCAGGGGGGGTGGCAGGCAGGGGGCTGGCGGGGGGTGGCAGGCAGGGGGGCTGAGCTGGTGGGGGCTCGCCCGTTGTGGCGTTCGGCCGCTGGTCGCTCGTGGCCGTTCCGGTCCTGGGTTCAGGCGACGGCCTCGAAGAGGCTGAGCGCGCCCAGTACGAGCATCACGAGCACGGCGGCCTTCGTGACGAGCCCGAGCGGCACCCTTCTGATGAGCCCGCGCCCGCCGAGTACGACGAGCGCCCCGACCGCCCACAGCGCGGCGACGGCGCCGACGCCGACCGAGAGCGGCTGACCGGCGTAGCGGGCGGCGAGGTTCGCGGTCACGATCTGCGTGAGGTCGCCGAACTCGGCGGCGAGGATGAACGAGAAACCGGCACCGGCGACCGGCCAGAAGCTCTGGCCGCCGGGCTCGCGCGCCCTGGCCACGGCCTCCTCGTCGGGCGGCCGCTGGAGCAGCAGGAAGGCGGCCCCGGCGAGGAAGAGGACACCGGTGAGCGCGCGCAGCAGCCGCGTGGGCAGCAGGGTCAGTACGCTGCCCGCCACGATCGCGAGGACGACGTGGAGCAGGAAGGCGGCCGCCATCCCCACGAAGACGTACGAGGCGCGGTACCGGGTGCCGAGAACGAGCCCGGCGAGCGCCGTCTTGTCCGGCAGCTCGGCGAGCACGACCACCCCGAAGGCCAGTGCGGCCACAGCGACATCGAACACACTTCCCGCCTCCCGCGACCCCCTCGGCCCTCCGGACCGGAGCGGGCCGCCCACCATCCCGACACCCGGCCCCCGAAGGTACCGGTCCTTGAGGGTGGGGGCGTACCGGCGTGGGGTGTTGGGGACGGGGCGGGGGTGGCGCCCCGGGGTGTGTGAGGGGGGAGTGCGCGAGGGGGGTGAGGTGTGCGAGGGGGGTGAGGTGTGCGAGGGGGGTGAGGTGTGCGAGGGCGGGGTGAGTGCGCGAGGGGGCCGGGACGAGGTAGTGGGGCGAGGGGTTCCGACCGGGATGGGTGGCGGGGGCCAGCGGGTTCGGTCGGCTCTGCGGGACGGGGGGAATGACGGGGGGAATGACGGGGCTGGCGGGTTCGGTCGGCCGCGCGGGACGGGTTCGCGGGGTTGCCCGCGTCGGCCGGGCGCCCTGTCAGCTCCCGTCAGCCCCCGGCAGTCGGCTCCCCGTCAGTCGGCCCGCACCGCTGCCCCGTCCCTCAAGTGGTACATCCGGTCAACGGTCCGTCCCGTCGATTGGTCCGTCCCGTCGATTGGTCCGTCCCGTCGATTGGTCCGTCCCGTCAGTCCGTGTCAGTCGCCGCCAGTACCGCGAGTCCGCGTCCGTCCGGGCGCACGGCGGCGAACCCGATGTCCCAGGCGATGCCCCGGAACCACTTCGTGGAGCCCGCGAAGCCGTACCAGGCGCAGCCGTGCGCGGCCACCTCGACCCGGGCGGGGTCCGTGTCCTTCGGCGCCCCCGCGAGCGCGGCGAAGGAGCGCCAGGCGGCGAGTCGCCCGTAGGCGCCGTACTCACCTCTGTTGTACGCGCCACCGTGCGCGGCGGCGGCGAAGAGGGCGCCCCACACCTGCCCGGGGGTGCATCGGGTGAGCGCGAGCGGGCGGCGGGGGTTCGCGACGGCGAGCGGGGCGAGCCCGAGGCCGCGCAGGAGTGCGGGCAGGCCGGCCTCGGGGACGGGTGCGGAGAGTTCCCAGCACCCGGTCTCGTACGCGCCGTTCGACTCGGTGCACCAGTTGCGGACCGCCGCGCCCGCCTCGGCGCGGAAGGCATCGGTGGTGCGGTCGGCGGCGAGTGGCGGGCGGCCGCCCGATCGGCCGAGCGCGACGGGCGCGCCGGGACGCGCATCGGGGGTCGAACGGGAGCTTCCATGAGGGGAGTTGACGCTCAGGAGGGGCGGCTCCTCGACGGCGAGCAGCTCCAGCGGAAGCCGGTGGAGCGGGTGGCGACGCCCGTGCGGGGAGCGGGCCCAGCGGGCGAGTTCGGGAACCTCGCAGGGCGACGTACCGCGCAGGACCAACTCGTGGACCAGGCAGGCCCGCAGCTCTTCCGGCGCGTGCGCGCGGCCACCACCGGCGAAGACGACGGCGAGGTCCGCCACCGGCTGCCCCTCGGCGAGCAGGGCGGCGGCGGTGCGGGAGTAGAGGGTGGGCGACGGGGCGGGCGAGGTGGGGGTGGCAGGGGTGGCAGTGACGGAGATGGCGGGGGTGGCAGTGAAGGGGGTGGCGGGGGTGGCAGTGGCAGTGGCAGTGGCAGTGGCAGTGGCAGTGGCAGTGGCAGTGGCAGTGGCAGCCTTCGCGGCCTCGGTCGCCGCCGCAACCAGCCGTACCGCCTCCTCGACATGCTCCCGTCCCGGGGTGAGACAGAGCAGGCGCAGAAGGCGATGGAAAACGTTCCAGTACTGCCATGTGCCGACGCGACGGGCAGCCAAGGCCACACCGAGGTCGCCGAGGAAGCGTGACTCGCCTGCGGCCAGGGCCCTTTTCGCCATGTCGCCCACGTCGGACACGTCATCCCGGCCGGACAGGCCGCGCAGGACCTCGCCCACTCGCTCGTCCATGCGGGGAGCGTACGGGGAGGGGGCCGGAACGACACGCGGGTTTTCACGGAGGAGGCGCCTCGCGGCGAGGGGAGCCATCTCGCGGGGTGAGGGCCCCTCGTAGGGAGGGGAGCGACCTCGCAGGGAGAGGGCGCCTCGCAAAGAGAGGGCGCCTCGCGGTGGACGGGGCCTCAGGGCTGAGGGGGCCTCACGGCGGGGGGCGGTTGAGCCGCGTCGCATCGCTGCGGCTCGCTCGGGGCCCGTACCGCAACCCACTCTCGTACCCCCACACGAAGCCCCCACAACTCCCGTGCCCCGCACGCGACATCCGCACGCCCGCGCACGACCGACGGGCGCTCACCACTCTTGTAGTGACGTGCGCATGACGCCACGCTGTTACCTGGCGCCCACCCCACGGAAACCCTGGGCCGCCAGCCTGAAGACGGACCCACCCCCCACATCGAGGAGTCAACGTGCCCTCACACCAGGACAGTTCGTTCGCTTTCTACGCGCGTCACGACGACCCGGCATCCCAGCGGCCCCGCCGACTCCGTCGCCCGCGCCGCCTGCTGGGCGCGCTCGGCGCCCTGACCGCCGCGCTCACCACCGCGTCCGTGCTCGCGGGCCCGCCCGCGCAGGCGGCCCCGCCGACCCCCATCGCCGCTTCCACGGCCCGGAGTTACCTGTCGCAGCTGACCGTCGCGACGCCTGGTTCGATGACCGGTTACAGCCGCGACAAGTTCCCGCACTGGATCACGCAGTCGGGCAGTTGCGACACCCGCGAGGTCGTGCTGAAACGTGACGGCACGAACGTCGAGCAGAACTCCAGTTGTTCCGCTGTCTCGGGCACCTGGAAGTCCCCGTACGACGGGGCCACGTGGACGGCGGCGTCCGACGTGGACATCGACCACGTCGTGCCGCTCGCGGAGGCGTGGCGCTCGGGTGCGAGTTCCTGGACCACCGCGCAACGCCAGGCCCTCGCCAACGACCTCACGCGCCCCCAGCTCGTGGCCGTCACGGACAACGTCAACCAGTCGAAGGGCGACAAGGACCCCGCCGCCTGGATGCCCCCGCTCGCGTCGTACGGCTGCATGTACGCGCGCATGTGGGTGCAGGTGAAGCACTACTACGACCTCAATGTGGACTCGGCGGAGAAGACGGCGTTGCAGGGGGCGCTGAAGGGTTGTTGAGGGGGAGGAGCGAGGGCCGCCGGTGAGGGGCATGCGAGCCCCTCACGGCGGCGGTCCATTCGAGCCCCTCACGGCGGCGGTCTGATCGGCGCGCGCTGCGCGGGTGAAGGGCGGGCTCTGGGGGGGTGGGGTGGGGAGAGGGTGACGGGGCGAGGGGGGAGGGGTGGGGACAGGCGCGAGGCGTCGCGTAGGCGCGGGACGAGGGGCAGGCGGCGCGTGGGCGGAAGCAAGGGTACGTGACCGTGGGTGACGGCCTGAGGGAGGCAGGCCTCGCCGCTTCGCCTGTTTCCGGGCACCCCCCACCCTCCCTAGGGGGGCGTCCCCGATTCCCATCCTTCCGCACCCCACCCCACCTCCCGCCCCAATTCCCGGAATCTGTGGATAACTTCGCCGAACTCAAAAATCCTCTCACTCGTCCGGGTGGCGACCGTCTGCGCGCTTGCGCAGCGCCGGACCATCTGCGCTACGGTCACAGACAGTCGCAACGCCATCCTGTACGGCGGCCGCCGGCCCGGCTCCGGCGGCCGTCCCACGCTCACCCCTCACGTTCACCCGTTCGTGAGAGCCCGCCCGGGAACCGCTCCCTCACCGACCGCCGTTCTCCGTAGTAGTTCCGTTCGAGGGACACGCGTCCTGTTCGAGCGGGAGGGTAGGTGCGGGTGGCGCGGGGCCAGACGAGCGTGAAGGGCGGGCAAGGATGGCAAGGCTGCTACTGGGGCCGGTGCTGCGGTACGTGGACGCGAGCGCGGCGACCGTCTGGGTGGAGACGGACGCGGCGTGCACGGTGCGCGTGCGGGGGACGGCACGGGAGAACGCGGAAGGAGGTGGACAAGGAAATGGAGACGCAAGTGCGGGCGCGTGGACGGCGATACAAGACGGGGCGGACGAGAGCGACGGCGGTACGAGAGCGGGCAGCGGTACGGAGAGCGGCGGCGGCACGGGAAACGAGGACGTCGATACGGGAACCGGGAACGCAGGAACAGGAATCGGGGACGCCGGAACGGGAACAGGCGGTGCCCTCGCAAGGAACGGGGCCGCCCGTACGGGACAGAGGAGCGCCCGCGCGGGGGACGGCGACGGCCCCCCGGGTTCCGTGTCCTTCGTCGGCGAGGCCGCCACCTTCAGCGTGGCAGGGCATCACTACGCCCTTGTCGTCGTCGACGGGCTCCCGTCCGGTGTCTCGTTGCCGTACGAGGTGACGTTCGAGGCCGACGGCGGTGGGAGCGAGGTCCGGGTGTGGCCCGAGGAGGGCTCCGCTTTCCCGCCCTCCGAGATCCGCACACGGAGCGAGGACCCGGCAGCGCCGGTCCGGGTCTCCTTCGGGTCGTGCCGCTGGGCCGCGCCACCGGCCGAGGAGAAGGACCCGGTGGGACCCGACGCCCTCGACACTCTCGCACGGCGGCTCGCCCGGGAGCCCACGGGCGAGCGCCCGGAACTGCTCGTCCTGCTCGGTGACCAGGTGTACGCGGACGAGGTCTCGCCCGCGACGCAGGAGTGGATAGGGGCGCGACGCGACCTCGGCAGCCGGCCGGGCGCGCAGGTCGCCGACTATGCCGAGTACACCCGGCTCTACGCCGAGTCCTGGGGCGACCCGGAGATCCGCTGGCTGCTCTCAACGGTGCCGAGCGTCATGATCTTCGACGACCACGACATAGTGGACGATTGGAACACGAGTGAGTCCTGGCTCGCGGAGATGCGCGCGACCGACTGGTGGCGCGAACGCGTCCTCAGCGGCCTCATGTCGTACTGGGTGCACCAGCACCTCGGCAACCTCTCCCCCACCGCTCTCGCCGCCGATCCGCTCCTCGCCGCGATCCGCTCGGCCCCGGACCGCGACGGCACGGCGGCACTGCGCGCCTTCGCCGAGCGCGCGGACGCCGACCCCGCAGCCGTGCGCTGGAGCTACCGACGCGACCTCGGCCGCACCCGGCTCCTCATGATCGACTCGCGGGCCGCGCGCGTCCTGAAGGAGGGCCGGCGCGCGATGCTCGGCCCGGGAGAGGAGGACTGGGTGCGCGCGCAGGTACGCGAGGATCGCGGCGCGTACGACCATCTCCTGCTCGGCACCTCGCTGCCCTGGCTCCTCCCGCACCTCATCCACGACCTGGAGAGCTGGGACTCGGCCCTGTGCGGCGGGGCGCGGGGCGCCCGCTGGGCGGAGCGCGGCGAGTACCTGCGACGGGCGGCCGACCTGGAGCACTGGGCCGCCTTCCCCCGGTCCTTCGATGCGCTCGCGGATTTGCTCGCGGAGATACGGGAGGGGCCGGAGGCGCCGGCGACGGTGAGCGTCCTGTCGGGCGACGTGCACCACGCCTACATCGCCGAGGCCCGCTGGCCACGCGGGAGCGGGGCCGGGTGGCCGCGCGGGGACGAGGCGGAGCCGGGCAGCCCGGTGTACCAGCTCACGTGCTCTCCCGTGCACAACTCGGTGCCGCTCGCGATGCGCTTCGGGTTCCGTTTCGGCTGGACGGGCGCGGGGCGCGCGCTCGGCAGGCTCTTCACACGGCACGGGCACGTGAAGAGGCCCGCCGTGCGCTGGCGGCGCGGCGGCGGGCCCTGGTTCGGCAATCAGCTCATGACACTCGATCTGCGCGGCCGGACGGCCGAGCTGACCTTGGAGAAGGCGGTGGTACGGGGCGAAAGCGCCATCCTGCGCGAGGTGACGCGCACCAGACTGCACCGCGCGTGAACCGCGCCGACCCACTCCGTACGGCCCCCGGCCAGGCATCAAGGGGCCACGGCTCACCCACACCGTGTCCACCCCGCCAGGGCCGTCCCCACCGTCTCCACCCCGCCAGGGCCGTCCCCACCGTGTCCACCCCGCCAGGGCCGTCCCCACCGTGTCCACCCCGCCAGGGCCGGCCCCACCGTGTCCACCCGGCCAGGGCCACCCCTGCCAGAGCCAGCCTCACCAGGTCCACCCCCTGCCAGGGCCGGCGCCACCGGGCCCCCGCCCCACCAGGTCCGGCCGCACCGCGAACCCGCCCGGTGCGTCTCACCGCGCCCGCGCGGTTCTCACCATCCCCGGAAAGGTACCGAGACGCAGGCGACGCGTTCGGTCGCGCCGGCCGCCTCGTGGAGGACGACCGACCGGGCCTCGCCGGGCCGGAAGTCCCACGGGTGCGCGGCGGTCGCCGTGCCGTTGCCGAGGGTGTCGGCGGTGACGTCGAGCCAGACCTCGTTGCGGGGGTTGGCGTAGTCCGGGTCGGTCGAGGGCTGCGCCGGGTCCTTCTCGTGCTGGTAGTGCCCACCCGCGGCGGCCGGGTCGGTACCGCAGACGCCGGTGTGCACGTGCGCCCCGTAGCGGTGGCCCGCCTTGAGGCCGGTGACCCGCAGCGTGACGCGGGTGCCCTCGCCCTCGGTGCGCTGCTCGACCTCGACGCCCGCGCCGGCCGGGACGAGCGAGGGCTTGTAGGTGAGCGCCTTCGGGAGGTCCGCCGCGGGCGCGAGCGCCTTCGGCACGGCGGAGAAGTGCGAGCCGACGAGGAGCCGGTACTCCCCGGCGGGACGCTGCCCCTGGCCACCGGCGGCCGGGGCCTGCTCCTCGGCGGTCGTCGGGTAGCCGTACGGGGTCGTGCTCGTGCCGCCGGTGCCGGGGAGCACACCGGTGGGGGTGCCGAGCGCGCCGGTGGCGAGGTCACCCGTACCGGTGAGGCCCGCGCCGGGCACGAGGCTGCCGGGCGCGAGCGCGCCGGCCGGCTCCGCGGGCCGGTCGGTGAGCACGGCCGCGGGATCGGTGGGACCGGTTCCGGCGGGGGCGAGCGGGGCGACCGTGGTGAAGGGGCCCGTGTCGGCGGGCGCGGTCCTGCCCCGTACCCCCTGGACCGCGGGCCGCACCGTGGTGTCGGCGGCCGGCCTCGGCAGCGGGCGCAGCGCGGGCCCGGCCGGGGGCGCGGCCGGGCGCAGGTAGGAGGAGGGGAGCGAGCCGCGTGCGGACGCGCCCACCGCCTCCCGCTCCGCCGCGGGCCTCGGCGGCTCCGGTCTGGTGCCCGGCCCTGTCGGTACGGCGACTGCCTGGCCACTCGCTGCGGCCGCCGCCAGCACGGCCGCGGCGACGGCCCCGGCGACCCTTCCTGACACCATCTGCTGCTCCTTGCGCTCGGTTCCCGTTCGATTACCTTCGGTGTCTTCACTCGTACGGGACCGGGCCGCCGGGCGCCGCTCGGATGGGGCACGTGGGTGAACGTGAGATGTCCTACAAGCCCACCCCCCGGCAAAGCTCCCGGTGATCAGTCCGCGTACGCTGTATGGCTGAGATCCGATCGCCCTTGCCGCCTCCCGTGCGACAGCGTGGCGCTGTCCATGACCGGGAGTTTCGGTGTTCGAGAGTCTGGGGCCGCTGACCGGCAGCCCGTGGATGTACGCGGTCATCGCGCTCTCGGTCGCGCTCGATGTGTTCCTCCCCGTGCTGCCCAGCGGGGTGCTGGTCGTGATGGCGGCGACCGCGGCGGCCGCGACGGCGTCCGCGAGCCCGCACGTGAGCCAGATCCCGCACGTGGTGCTGCTCGCCGCCTGCGCCGCGGTGGCTTCCGTGCTCGGTGATCTGCTGGCCTTCCGGCTCGCGTTGCGGGGTGGTGCGCGCCTGGACCGGGCCATCGCCCGCTCGCGCAAGCTGAGCACCGCGCAGGAACGACTCGGCTGGGCGCTCGCGCGGGGCGGCGGGGCCCTTGTGATCCTGGCCCGTTTCGCCCCGGCGGGCCGCTCGGTCGTCTCCCTCGTCGCGGGCGCGGCGCACCGCCGTACACGCGACTTCCTGCCGTGGTCGGCGGTCGCGGGTGTCGCCTGGGCCGCGTACAGCGTGGCGCTCGGCTACTTCGGCGGGCAGTGGCTGGGCGCCAACTGGTTCGGCACGGCGATCTCGGTGGCGGCCCTCTTCGCCGCAGGTACCGGAGCGGCCTTCCTCATGCGCCGCCCGGCACCGGCCACGTCGGCCCCGGCCCCGCGCCCCGCCGCGCGCCAGGGCTGAGCGGTCGGCCGAAGCCCGGATCGCCGAGTACCCGAGGAGCGCGTGCGTGCGCTGATCGCGGCCGGCGACGCCCCCTGACTGCCCGCGCTGAATGCCGCCCGGCCGCGGCACAAGGCGCGTACGCGGTCGCCTCACGCACACCCCGTGTCCGCGGCTCACCCAGCACGCACGCCCGCACGGCCTCTCGCACTCCTCACCGCTCGGCGGCACGGCGGACGGGACACGTACGGCCTGCCGGGCGGGGCCAGGCTCGTCGTCGCGACGCGGAGCGGCGTACGGACCCCCGGGGGACGACACGCGACGGGAAGGTGACGGGCGGACCCGCGCCCCGGACCCGCGCCCCGGACCCGCCCTGCGCGGCGCGCGACGGGGCTCGCGCGAGAGCCGCGGCGGGATGCCGCTCGTCCGCGTCCCCCGGGGAGCCTCGGTGACGGTTGGCGCACGGAACGCGGGTGCCGAGGTCACGGGGTTGAGGTCACGCGGCCGAGTCACGGGATGCGGGGCGGCTGCGCCTCGGCACTGCGACGGCGATGTACGTGTGCGGGACGCGGGTGGTCCCGGCGGGCTCCATCGGCTCGTGAGTCGCAACGGCACGGTACGGGCCGCCGGACTCGCGGCGGAGCGGGTGAACGCCGAGACGTGACCGGCAGGACCCGCGACGGCTCGGTCCGGGTCACGTTCCCCACCGGACCGCGCCCGTACGCCGTTGACCGCGTCCACGGTCGCGGCCGCACGACGCACACCTTCCCCCACCCCTCGCCCGTCGCGGGTGTGGGCGCGGAGGCGGAGGCAGGTGCGGGCTGCCGCCTGACCCTGTGCACAGGCACCGGCACCGGCACCGGCACCGGCACCGGCACCGGCCACACGGAAGTCCGTACGGGGTGCGGGGCACGCCCCACAGCCGGACCAGACCCCGCAGCCGGGCCGAGCCGAACCCGGCCCGCAGCCGGATCGCAGGCCCGGCCGGGCCGAGACCCGCAGTCTGACCAGCGGCCCCACCCGATCAGCGGCCCCGTCGGACGCGGCCCGCGCCCGGACCAGACCCGCACCCGAGCCGAGCGCCCAGGCGAATCGCCCCCCTCACGCCGGGCCGCCCGCACCGAACCCCACGACCGGCCCGGCCCTTCAACGAACCCCGGCCCCCACCCCGACCGGCCCCCGCCCGGACGAGCTGCCCGGGCCGGGTCAGCTCGCCTCCCCCCGCGCCGCAGGGCCCTTCACCTCAAGGCCCGCCATCAGTTCCGCCGTCGCCCGGGCCACCTCAGCGACCGCGCGTTCGAACACCTCTCGGTTGTGTGCGGCCGGGGCGCGGAAGCCGGAGACCTTGCGGACGTATTGGAGGGCGGCTTCCTGGATCTCTTCCTCGGTCGCCCACTCGGGCTGGGCGGGGGGACGCAGGGTCCGGATGTTTCGGCACATGGCCCCCAGCTTGCCGCGCCGAGCGGGAGCCCGCCCCGGAAACGGTGACTCCCGAGCGTTCACGGCCGGGCGAATACAGCCGGGCGCCTACGGATACGGCTCGCCGTCACCGGTGTCGACGGCGTCATCCCCGTCCGAGGTACGTCCTGGTGCACGACCTCGGGACGGACGACGGGTACTTGTGCCCGCTCGGCGCGCCACTGTTCCTCGCCCCAGGCGACCGCGTCCTCCTCGGCGCCCGTGCACAGCGCCCCCGGGCACAGCGCCCCCGTGCACAGCGCCTTCTGGTCACCCGCCGCGACGCCGACACCCCTCACCCGCTGGGACGTGGGGCGGCCTTCGCGGGCGGGGGCGGCCACACCCCTGACGCGGCCTCGCGTCGCACGGCGGTGTCGGCGGGGGCAGGCAGTCTCCGCGCAGGGACGCCCCACACACTCCCGAGGCCCCGAGACCCCACCGATTCCCGAAGCTCCCGACACCGCCGACACCCCCGGGCCCCCGACACCCCCGGGCCCCCCGACGCCCCCGGGCCCCCCGACACTCCCGGGCGCGCCCAGCACACGCGCCCACCACACGCGCCCCGGCATACCCGCCCCAGCACGCACATCCCCGGCACGCCCGCTCCCGGCCGCGCCGCACCCGTGCGGGTCGCGTCGGTGGGCGGCCCCTTGATCGGGTCCCCGAGCCCTCGGTGCACGCGTGGGACGGTCGCGCGGAGGCCGGTTCCGTGGTCGGCGAAGTCGGCAAAGCGGGTGGCGTGTCGGTCACGAGCACGCCTGCGAGGTGGAGGGCCTGGCGGGGCCCCGCAAGCACGGACGGCACCGTCGCGCTCGTACTGGCCGACGAACCGGGCACGAGGTGCTTCCTGTGCGAGAGGCGGCAGTTCACGCGGTGGATGGCGGTGGATGGCGACGGACTCGGAGTCCGAGTCGTTCTCGAAGGCCGAGGCGGTGCCGCCCGATACGGGCACGGCCCGGGAGGGCGGCGGGCTGTGGGTCACCGACGGCCCTGGCGGTGCGCGGGGGACGCCGCGGACGCGGGGCCGGTCTCGGTGTCGAGCATCCCGGCGGAGGAGAGCCGGACCGGGCTCCGGTACGGATTCCGGCCGGTCGGGGGCGCGAGCGGGCCGTCTCAGGACGGGCGGGTTCCCGGGGGTGGGGGTGGTGCGGCTCACCCCGGAGGTGGCCCGAGAGAGCCGTCCCGGGGACGCGGCCCGTTCCCGCGTCCACACCACGATCCCCGTTCACACGTTCGAATGAATCAGCACGCGCCTCCCCCCTTCCGTTCGCTTCGAAAAATCGAACAGGCGTACCATTCGATGCGTGGCAGAGACCCGAGACTTCCCCGACGACCTCCGCACCGGCCAGGAGGAACTGCACCAGGTGCGGGCGGAGCTGCGCGAGCTGCTGAGGCGGCTGCCCTGGTCCGTGACACCGCACGACGGCTTCAGCGAGGACAACGGATGGCGTCGCGTGGAGCGGCCCGCCACGCCCGGCTGGGGCGCGGAGGACCAGGCGCTCGTCAGCAAGCTGCGCGCCCGCGAGTTCGAGCTGACCGTCTTCGTGACCTCGCATCCCTACTGGGCCGAGGTCGCCCAGGAGCGCCGCGTCGACGCCCGCAGCCGCCTCAAGCACGCGGCCACACCCCCCACCGAGCCACGAACCACGGAGCCCGCACCCACCGCGCCGCAGGCCAACGAGCCAGGCACCCCGGGACCCGAAGCCGCCGCACCGGAGACCCCGGAGCCCGAGCCCACCGAACCAGGGTCCACCGCGCCCGAGCCCACCGAACCGGCGTCCACCGCCCCCGAGCCCCCCGCTCCCGGCACCCCCGGTCCCACCACCCCACCGGAGAAGTGAGGCGCCCCGGCCCCGCCCGCCCGAAAGCCGGCCCACCCCGGCCTCCACCCCACCCAGGCGCCGACCCACCCCGCCCCTCACCCAGGAGCCACGCCACCCAGGCCGCCGGGACCCGCCTCGCCGCCACCCCGCCAGAGAACCCGCAC
The DNA here is from genome assembly GCF_050613165.1 of Streptomyces sp. P6-2-1. Lineage (NCBI taxonomy): Bacteria > Bacillati > Actinomycetota > Actinomycetes > Kitasatosporales > Streptomycetaceae > Streptomyces > Streptomyces sp. P6-2-1. The sequence continues at coordinate 1,722,476 of NZ_CP192513.1, forward strand.
CCCTCGACCCCGACCCATCCCCCCGCCAGAGAACCCGCACCCCTCGACCCCGACCCATCCAAAAGCCGACCCGCCTCACCCCCACCCCACCCAAGGGCCGGCCCACCCGGAAGCCGCCCCGCCCGGCCCACCGGGCCCCACCTCACCCCCACCACCCCACCCGGAACCCACCCCGGCCCGGGCTCCCCACCCGGAAGCCACCCCGTCTCCGCCTCCCCCACCGCCGCCCCGCCTCACCCCCACCGCCCCCCCGCAGCACCGCCCCCACCCACTCCCCCTCACCTCCCCAACCCCCACACGTCCCCCTCCCGCTCCCCCCGCACCCCCACACCTTCATCTCCCCAACTCCCGTCCGCACCCGCCTCGTTCATCACCCGTCACCCGGAACTGGTGCAGATGAGGTGAGAGTCGCCACCCGATGCGCTCAACCGGCCGAAGTCGCAAGTCTCGACTGATACGATCATCGGACTTTCAGTAGACTGACGACGCGTCATACGCGTGCGGGGGACAGTCTCAAAAGCCCCACCGCCCTAGGGCGCGGGACGGAAAACGCCAGGCGGCTCCGCGCCACCCGCCACGACGCACGACCCCGCGCGGTGCCCCGGAGGACCCGTCCCCGTCCTCGCGCGGTGCGAGTTGAAGAGAGTCTCATGACTTCATTTTTCCGAGATCCACTGCTGTGGTTCTCGCTGGTAGTGCTCGTGGTCGCGGTGTTCGCCGTGCTGCGGGCGCGAAGGACCAACCTCTCGCTCAGGAAGGCGAAGGCCGAGCTGGAGGCGGGACTCGGCCGGGCCCGGGGTGATCTCGCGCATCTGGAGGCGAGAACCGCTTCGCTGTCCGAACGGCACCACGGCGAACTCGCCGACGTGCGCGCGGACGCCGAGTCCTCGACCAAAGCCGTCCTCAAATCGGCGATGGGCACGCTCCAGTCCCTCGCCGAGGAACAGCAACTCCTGCTCGACGGACTGCTCCAGAAGTACGGCGACGACTCCGAGATGCTCGCCGACCTCATGTCGGTCGACCACACAGGCAGCCAGATCGGGCGCCGCGCCAAGGGCATCTCGGTGCTGTGCGGCGGCTGGCTCGGCCGCCGCCAGGACCCGGCGAACGTGTACGACGTCGCGCGCAGCGCCCAGGGCCGCATCAAGGGCTTCGGGCGGGTCAGCGTTCACGCGCAGGTCAGCGCCCAGGTCGTGAGCAAGGCGGTCGAGCCGCTCGCGGTGGTGCTCGCCGAGCTGCTCGACAACGCGACGGCGTACAGCGCGCCCGGCACCCCGGTCGAGGTGAACATCCAGACCGTGCCCACCGGCATCTGTTTCATCGTCGACGACGCGGGCCTCGGCATGGACCAGGAGACCAAGGACCGGGCGGCGGCCCTGCTCTCGGCCGAGGAATCCGTCGACATCACCAAGCTCGGCGACCCGCCCCGCTTCGGCTTCGCGGTGTGCGGGATGCTCGCGACCCGCTACGGCTTCGCGGTCTCGGTCGGTTCGGTGTCCCCCTACGGAGGCGTGCGTGCCGTGATCCGCGTACCGGAAGAGCTTCTCAGCGCCCAGTCGGCGGCACCCGCGGCGCCCGCCGCCCGGCAGGACGACACCGTGGAGGAGACGCCGCAGCGCCTCGCACCCGTACCGGTCGGCCCCTCGCACATCGTGGGCCGCACTTCCGGCGGGCTCCCCAAGCGCAGCCGCCGCCAGCGTGCCATCGCGGTCGTCCCCGAGCCCGCGGCGAGCGAGGCGACGGCACCGGAACAGTCCAGCGAAGTGACCGCGTCCCGCCTCGGTGCCTTCGCGCGAGGCACCCAGCTCGGGCGGAGCACGACCTCCTTGGAAGGACCAGATCAGCCGTGAACACCGACCTGTCATGGGTGCTGAACGACGTGCTGGAAGTGCGCGGCGCACGCCACGCGATCCTTGTCTCGGGTGATGGGCTGCTGCTCCAGCGCTCCGACGAGATATCCCGCGACGACGCGGAGACCAACGCGGCCGCGATGAGTTCCATGCAGTCGCTGAGCCGCGCGGTCGCGCCCTTCGTCGGCGCGGGCAACGGTTTCTGGAAGCAGACGCTCCTGGAGTACGACGGCGGCTGGATCTTCCTCATCGCGGCCGGTTCGGGCGCCTACCTCGCCGTATCGGCGGCGGTCGACGTGGACATGGAGGCCGTGTCCTTCCGGATGCAGAAGACGGTGACGGCGCTCGCGAAGGCCATGAGCATCGCCCCGCGCACTGACAACGGTGTCGGCGTATGACGGCCCCCGAGGAGGAGGCCAAGAGCCCCGATGAAGGGGCCTCCGTCACGAGCGACTTCGTGCGCTCGTACGTCATCACCGGGGGCAGGGAACTGCCCACCCCCGAGGATCTGGCGCTGCACACCCTGGTGACGCTGGCTCCCGACCGCAGTCTGCCGCTCGGCGCCAGTCCCGAGACCCGGGCGATCTGGGAGCTGTGCGGCGGGGGTTACCTCTCGGTCGCCGAGGTCGCGGGTCACCTCGCGCTGCCCGTCGGCGTCGTGCGGTTACTCCTCACCGACCTCGCGCGGCAGGGACACCTCATGCGCCGAGCCGAACCGCCCCGGGCCCAGCACGTTGACAGAGCGACTCTGGAGAAGGTTCTCAATGGACTCCAATCCCTCATCGGCTGAGGTCGCCCCGCGCTCCATCTACGTCCCCAGCGCGGTGACCAACGCCGCGAAGATCCTCGTGGTCGGGCACTTCGCCGTGGGCAAGACGACCCTCATCGGCTCGCTCTCGGAGATCACCCCGCTGCGCACCGAGGAGCGCATGACCCGCGCCTCGGTCGACGTGGACGACCTGCGCGGCACGGGCGACAAGAGCACGACGACCGTCGCCCTCGACTTCGGCAGGCTCACCCTGAGCGAGGACCTCGTCCTCTACCTCTTCGGGACGCCGGGCCAGCAGCGTTTCATGCAGCTCTGGGAGGACATGGCGCGCGGCGCGCTCGGCGCGCTGCTGCTCGTCGACCCCTCACGCCTGGAGCAGACCTTCCCCGTCATCGACCTGATCGAGAGCTACGGCCTGGAGTACGCGGTCGCGGTCAACTCCTTCGACACCGGCACGTCCTACAGCACGGAGGAGGTGCGCGAGGCGCTCGACCTGCTCCCGGACACCCCGGTGGTCGTCTGCGACGCGCGCGACCAGCGCTCCTCGGCCGAAGCACTCATCGCCCTCGTCCGCCACCTCCTCGAACACGCGGCCTGACCGCGTTTCCCGCCGTACGGGACGGTCCTTCCGTACGGCGGGAAACGCGGCCTCCTCGCGCGTACGGGCCCCACACCGTCCGGCCCCCGGGCACCGCGTCCCCCGCGGCACCCCGGCGGCATCCCGTACGGGACCGGTCGCCCCCGCACGGGAACCGGCCACATCTCGCACGGGAACCGGCCACATCCCGTACGAGACCGGCCGCTTCCCGTGCAGGACCGGACAAGCCTCGTACGGGTACGCGTCGGCCCCCGCGCCCGGCCGCACCCCGCCCCTCCCCCACCTCACCCCCTTTCCCCCCGGGAACCCCCTCCCGGTTCATGAAGGAAGTCCGATGACCACTCATCGCGCGTCCGCCCCGACCGGCGGCGGATGCCCCATGCACGACGCGGCCTTCGCCGCCGATCCGCACCAGGTGTACGAGAAACTGCGCGCCGAGGGCGCCGCCGGGGCCGTCGAGCTGGCGCCCGGCATCGAGGGCACGCTCGTCGTCGACCACGGCACGGCGCTCCAAGTACTCCGCAACACCGAACTGTTCGTCCGCGACTCGCGCCGCTGGCAGGACCTCGCCGAAGGCCGCATCGCCGCGGACAACCCCCTGCTGCCGATGCTGGGCTACCGGCCCAACGCCATGTTCAGTGACGGCTCCACGCACCTGCGGCTGCGCAAGGCCGTCACCGACAGCCTCGCGAAGCTCAACATGAGCCGGGTACGACGCGAGGTCGAGCCCATCGCCGACCACCTCCTGGACCAGTTCAGCGAGCGGGGCCGGGCGGATCTGCTCTCCGACTACGCCAAGCTGCTGCCGCTGCTCCTCTTCAACAAGCTCTTCGGCTGCCCGGCCGACATCGGTGACACCCTCACCTCCTCGATGTCGGCGATCTTCGACGGCCGCGACCCGCTGCGCGCCAACGAGGAACTGACCGCGTGCCTCATGGAGCTGATCGCCCTCAAGCGCCGCCAGCCCGGTGACGACATCACCTCCTGGCTCATCCAGCACCCGGCCGGGCTCACCGACGCGGAGCTGAACGACCAGCTCGTGATGATGATGGGTGCCGGTGTCGAGCCCGAGCGCAACCTCATCGGCAACACCCTGCTGCTCCTGCTCTCCACCTCGGGCGGCCGTGACGCGGGGATGCAGATCGAGGAGGCGATGGACCACGTGCTGTGGAACGCGGCCCCCATCGCCAACTACGCGGCCCACTACCCCGTGCAGGACGTGGACTTCGGCGGGCACATCGCGGAGGCGAACACGCCCGTGCTCATCTCCTTCGCCGGCGCCAACGGCGACCCCCAGCTCGCCGAGGCGCGCGGCAGCCAGAGCAAGGGCGCGCACCTCGCCTGGGGCGCGGGCCCGCACGCCTGTCCCGCCAAGGACCCGGCGCAGGTCATCGCGAGCGCCGCGATCGAGCGGCTGCTCAACGCGCTGCCCGACCTCGCGCTCGCGGTCCCCGAGGGGGAACTGCGCTGGCGTCCCGGCCCCTTCCACCGGGCCCTGGTCTCGTTGCCGGTGAATTTCAGCCCCACCCCGGCGACCCGCATGGCGCTGCACCGCCCCCAGCCGGCCCCCGGCGAGGAGCGGCAGTCCCCCGTCGCCCCGCGCGGTACGAGTGGTCCGGACGGCGCGCAGGAACCGGCCCGCAAGAAGGGCTTCTGGTCGGCGTTCCTCGACGTCTTCCGCGCCTGACGACACCCCCGGCCCACCGCGCGCGGTGCCCGACGGCGCTCAGCCGACCGCGCGCGGCGCCCAGTAGACCGCGCCCACAAGAGGTCTGAATGCTCATCACCTCATGAACGATCAGGCCAATTTCCCCGCACGGGTTTTGAGGCGCGGAGGCCCACGTCCCGGGTCCTCCGCGCCTCGGCCGGGCACGCCGGGATTCATGACAGACAGGGACAGAACGGGGCGTTACGCATGGTGTCGCAGAGGCCAAAACCACCGCATGTGACAGAGGCAACACCCTGCGGCGCATGACGCGCAGACAGGAAGGGTAGCTTCCGCCGGTACCGGCAGCCTTAGCCAAAGGAGCTATGCGTGAACGCCGTAGGCCATCACCCCGGCACCTCCACTCTCAGCCGCCGCGCCGTCATCCCCTTGCTGCGGCGGCTTCGCAGCGCGCAGGGAACAGCGAACCCGCGCCCGGTCTGGGCCGCACTGCACGAACTCGGTGACGTCGTCCCCGCACCCTGGGGCGGCTATTTCGTGGTCGGCTTCGACGCCTGCAACGAGGTCCTGCGCGGCAGGAAATGGCACAGCAACGACTTCGCCTGGCAGGAGCGCCAGGGCAACCCCGAGCGCTGGGCCGACCTCGCGACACGTGAGATGACCCGTACGCTCCCCCGGCTCAACGCCCCGGCGCACACGTGCCAGCGGCGCGCCGTCGGTACCCCCTTCGACCGCGCCTCGCTCGAAGCCCTGCGCCCCATGATCGCCGGTCTCATCTCCTCGCTCCTCGACGAGCTGGAGGCCGAGATCAAGGTCGAGGGGCACGCCGACTTCATGCGCGTCGTGGGCGAGCAGCTGCCGGTGCGCTCGGTCGGCGAGTGGATCGGCATCGATCGCGCCGACCACGCGCACCTGCTCGATTTCACCCACCGTCAGGTGTACGCACAGGAGTTGCTGCCCTCCAAATCGCAGCTCGCCATCTCCGAGCAGGCCACGCTGGAGATGCGGGAGTTCTTCACGCGGCTCATCCGCGAGCGCCGCGCGCGGCCCGGCGACGACGCGCTCACGCAGTGGATCGCCCATTTCGACGACGTGTACGGGGACGACCGGGCCGCGGCCGACCAGATCATCTACGACCTCACGATGTTCGTCACGATCGCTTCCCTGGAGACGAGCGCGGTCCTCATGGGCAACGCCGTCCATCTCGCGACCGCCGACCCGGCCCGCGCCGCCTGGCTGAGCGCGCACCCCGAGCACATCGACTCAACGGTCGAGGAGGCGCTGCGCTACGACCCGCCGATCTGGGTCAACTCCCGTATCGCCTCGGAGGACCTGGTACTCGCCGGCGTCCCGATCCCGCGTGACACGACGGTCCACGTGATGTACGGAGCCGCCGCGCACGACCCGCGCCGCAACCCGGACCCGGACACCTTCGACCCGTTGCGCGGGGGCGGCCACCTCTCCTTCGGCGGCGGCCCGCACTACTGCCTGGGCGCCGGTCTGGCCCGTCTCGAAGCCCAGGAACTCCTGGCCCAGGTGCTGAAACGTTTCCCCACGTTGCACGCGGTCACGGCTCCGGTCTTCGACGACACCCGATTCGTCTTCCGCCGTCTCGTCTCCCTGGATGTCCAGATATGACCGGTCAACCGGAACCGGCGGGGGCACCCGCACCCGTTCCGCCTTCCCCGCTGTCCCTCCTCCCCCTCGACAGCGACCGCAAAACCCTCCGCACCCGCCGCGAGGGCGGCCTGCTCCTCGTGGAACTGCGCGAGCCGGAGCAAGGGAACGCCGTCACGGACACGATGCTCGACGAGCTGTACGAAGTGCTCGACGCCCAGGACACCACGACGAAGGTCGTCGTCCTCACCGGCGCCGGGCCCGATTTCTGTCTCGGCGGCGACCGCCACGAACTTTCCGCGCACATGGCCACCGACCCGGCCGGGGGCGCCGTACGCCTCTCGGGCGCGCGGGCCCGCCGTGTGTGCGAGGCGTTGAGCACGGGACCCGCCGTGACCATCGCCCGCGTCCAGGGCAGGGCGATCGGCGCGGGTTTCGCGCTCGCGCTCGCCTGCGACCTGCGTGTCGGTGCCGAGACCGCGAGCTTCCGTCTCCCCGAACTCGCCCTCGGGCTCCCGGTCGCCTGGGGCGGCCTCCTGCCCCGCCTCATCAACGAGGCCGGCGCCGCCCGCGTCCGTGAGTTCGTCCTGACGGCCCGCGTGGTCGGCGCCGAGGAAGCGCTGCGCCTGTCGATCCTCCAGCGCGTCGTGCCGGAGGCGGACCTGGACGCCGCCGTCCTCGCCTGGGTCAAGCCGCTGCTGCGCCGTTCCCCCACCGCGCTGCGCCTCACCAAGACGCTCTTCAACGCCCACGCGGCCCCCACCCGCCTGGCCGACGCGAGCCTCCTCGACCCGGAACTCCTCGCCCTCGCCCTCAGCGAGTCCCGCCGCTGACCCCGGGCCCCCGGCCAACGACGCCCGGGGGCCCGTGAGTCGGCGGGCCGTACGGCTCGACGGGTGGAGCGACTCGACGGGTGGAGCGACTCGATGGGCGGAGCGTCGCCCTGACAAGGCGCAGGTCGGCTGTTCACCCGCACCCTGCCCTCCGGGGCCCCGCCCCCGCGCCACGGCTGCCCGCCGGTCGCGCCACGCCGGCGTCATGACGCCCCTCGCGGAGGCCCATGCCCTCGCCGCTCTCGCCCACGCGGGACAGGCCGACAAGATCGGCGTGCCGTGCATCGCCGACGTCCGCGCCGTGGCCGCCGGTCTCGCCCCCTCCGGTCCCGGCCTCCGGATGGCCGGGCTGCTCCACGACGTCATCGAGGACACCGACTGGACCGCCGCACGCCTCCGCGCGGCCGGGGTACCCGACCGGGTCGTCGCGATCGCCGAAGCCGTGCCCCACACGCCCGGGCTCGCCTCCGAGGACAAAATCCGCCGTATCGCGGCCGATCCGCTCGCCACCCTTGAAGATCGCGGACAGCGCCCACGACCGCCGCGCCGACCCCACGGCACACCTCCCCGCCCCGCAGGCGCGACGGCCGGCGGGGGTGGCGGCCGGCGGGGGCGGCGGCCGGCGGGGGCGGCGGCCACGTACCGCGCTGCCCGGGCCGTCCTGTGGTCCGCCGCCCCGCCGCAGGACGTCGCGGCGTTCTCACGCTCGTGAACCCGGACCTGCTGGAGGAGTTGACGGCGCAGGACGTGTCCGCAGAGTCCCGCGCGGTGCGGGGGGGGGATCGGTCGATGTGCGCACCCGGGCGGATCACCGTCGTCTCCCTCGGGACGTTCCGGACCGCCCGGCCCGCACCCCCCACTCCCCTCACCCCCCACTCCCCTCACCCCCCACTCCCCTCACCCCCACTCCCCTCACCCCCGCCCGGTGCCGCGCCCCGCCCCGCCCCGCGAAGGGCGCCACGCCACCGTTGTGGCCGCACGGACGCTCGCGTAGGGTTCCCGGCGTGAACACCGGACCGGCTTCGCGCCACTCACGGATCGGCGACCCGGTGGTGGGCTGAGCGCACGGCGGGTGCGCGGTACGACGCGCCCATCCCGTCCCGCACGCGGCCCCCCGGGCTCTCGCGCCACGCGCGCGACACGCGCGCCACGAGCCCGTTTCCCGTGCAGGACCACCAAGGAGCCAGCCGTATGCCGGCCACGTTCAACCACACCATCATCGCCGCCAAGGACCGTGCCGAATCCGCCCGGTTCTTCCGGGAGTTGCTGGAGCTGTCCGAAGCCCCGTCCTGGGGTCCCTTCACCAACGTCCAGCTCCGCGACGGCGTGCTGTTGCAGTTCGCCGAGCCGCCGGTCGAGATCCAGATGCAGCACTACGCCTTCCTGCTCGACGACGCACTGTTCGCCCGCGCGTACCAGCGGCTGCGCGAGCGCGGGATCACGCACTGGGCCGATCCGCAGATGCGCCGCCCCGGCGAGATCAACGACGAACACGGCGGCCGGGGCGTGTACTTCAAGGACCCCGCGGGCCACGCCATCGAGCTGATCACACGCCCCTACCTGTGAGCGCACGCCCCCGCCCGTAGGCACCGCACGCACACACACGCGCCCCTCGCCCACGACAAGGCCCCTCAGCCGATCCCGGTTGAGGGGCCGCGGCAGGTGCGCACCCGCCGCCCGGGGGGGGGCGCGGACGGTCCCGAGCCTCCGGCCTTCGCCCCGCGAGGGCAATGCCGCACACCGCGAACGGCACCAGGGCAGCGCGATCAACGCGCCGCGATCAGCACGGCGCCCGAGGCGCGCGGCATCGGCGCCTCGTCACCGCCCCCGCAGGCCGGGCCCGCCGTCGGCCCCGTCGCCGTCACCGCCGGGCCCGCGCGCGTCCGGGGACGACGAAAGCCCCCCGGCCACAAGGGCCGAGGGGCCGAAAGACAGGCACCGGCCTGCTTCTGCTCCCGGTGGGCGCGGACGGTTTCGAACCGCCGACATTCGCCTTGTAAGGGCGACGCTCTACCCCTGAGCTACGCGCCCGGGTCGAGCCGACAGCCTACCTTGCCCCGCGCCGGGGCCGGGACAGGGGCCGGTGGGGAAAACCCCCGGGTGGGGACGGGGGACCGCGTCATCGTGCCGCGGGGCCGCTCCCTCGTACGGTCGTGGTCCGAGGAGGAGGGGTTCATGCGACGAGTACGTGCGGTGACGGCAGTGGTGCTGGGGGTGGGGCTCATGGCGGTGCTCGGGGGGTGTGCCGACGCCGCGGACGCGAAGCCGGAGCACCGGGCCTGGGCCTTCGGCGGGGAGCGGCTGACCGTCGACGTGGACGACGCGCGGCTCGACGTCGTCGCCGCGGACGTCGAGAAGATCGAGGTCACGCGGCGGATCGCGGGCAGGGTCGTGCTCGGCAAGGGGCCGAGGCCGAGCTGGGAGCTGGACGGGGACCGGCTGCGGTTGCGGGCCACGTGCTCGGGGCTCTTCGCCGACTGCGACGCGCGCTACGACGTGAAGGTGCCGCGCGCGCTCGCGCTCACGGTGCGCGGCAAGGACGGCACGGTCAGCGTCTCGGGTGTCCGTACGGCGCTCTCCGCGCGGGTCCACGACGGCTCGCTGCGCGTGCGGGACGTCTCGGGCCCGCTCGACCTGAGCAGCACGGACGGGAGCGTCGACGCGCGCGGGGTCGGCTCGCGCACCGTGCGGATGCGCAGCACGGACGGCTCGCTCCACCTCGTGGCCCGTACCGCGCCCGCGCTCGTGGACACGCACTCCCAGGACGGCTCGACGACCGTGGAGCTGCCGGGTTCGGCGGCCTACGACGTACGGACCGAGGTCAAGGAGGGGAGCACGCACGTCTCGGTGGACCGCGCTGAGGACAGCGCGCACCGGGTGCGGGCGCGCAGCCACGACGGCTCCGTCACGATTCGTGAGGCCGGCTGAGGACCGGCCCGCACCACCCGCCACAACCGGCCTCCGCTTTCGCGAACTTTTCCGTCCGCGCGTTCGTCCTCCTGGATGGGAGAATGAAACGAGCAAGCAGACGCGGCACGGGAGAGGGATTGTGACGGCGACACCTCGGCGGTCGTGCACCGGACGGGCGGCACGGCGGCCCGGGTCAGGTGCTGTCCAGGTACGGTCCGGGGTTCCGGCACGGTCCTCGGTTCCCGTACGGTCCGGGGCCCGCCCCGCGCCGTCGCCGCTGCGCGGTCTCGTGGCGCTGAGCCTGCTTCCCCTCCCCCTTCTCCTCGCGCTGCCCGGCGCCCTCACCGGGGGCGGGGGCGGTTCGCGGCGCTGGTTCGGCGGTGGCGGGCGCGGCGAGAACAGACGCGCGGAGGCGCAGGCCGCGCGGGACGCGGCGGCGAACGCCTTCTACGAGCTGGACACCGCGCAGCGCGATCTGCGCATCTCGGTCGAGACGATCTCCGCCGTCGACGACAGCCCGGCCGGGCAGCGTGCCGTCTCCGATTTCGCCGCGCTCGGCCGCAGGATCGACGAGGCGAGCGGTACGTACATCGCCGCCGTCGACGCCGTGGACCTCGACAGGGACGAGCTGGACGGCGCGGCGGCCTCGCGGGCGCGGCGCGAACTGGACGGCGCGAAGGACGAGCTGAAGCGGGTCAAGGCGGACCTCGACCGTTTCGCCGAGAGTCTCGCTCCGCTGCTCGGCAAGGCAGAGACGCAGCTCGCGCGACTCGCCCCCGCCGTCGAGCGCGCCAAGCAGTCGCTGCTCGCCACGACGACCGTGCTCGACGCCGTCCGCGCCCAGGGGCTGCGCGCCGACGAGCTGGCCGCGCGGCTCGCGGCGCTCGCCCCTGAGCTGACCCGGCTCAACGAGGGCGCCGCGCGGCACGGCGTGGCGGAGACGATCCAGCGTGCCGACCGGGTGCGGCGCGAGGCGGAGGCGCTGCGCGCGGAGGCGGAGCGGCTGCCGGAGCGGGCCGGGGAGATCGACAGGCGGCTCGTCTCGCTGCGGACCAGGGCGGAGGCGCTGACGACGCGGAGCGCGCAGGTCGATCCCGTGCTCAGCGAGCTGCGGCGCAGGTTCACCGCGCCGTGCTGGCAGGACCTCCAGCACGTTCCCGAGGAGGCGGCGAAGCACGTGGCGCAGGCGGGCACGAAGCTCGCGGAGGCGCGGCAGGCCCGCGAGGAGCAGCGCTGGGCCGACGCGACCGCGCTGCTCGCGACCGTACGGGCGCTGCTCGACGAGACGGACGAGGCGGTCTCGGCCGCCGGGGACCGCTTGCGGCAGCTCAACGAGGTCGCGAAGGACCCGCAGCGCGAGATCGAGCGGACGCGGTTCGCCGTACGGGACGCGCAGCGGCTCGCGATGACGGGCCGCCAGACCCCCGATCCACGGCACGCGCGGCCGCTGGACGACGCGGTGGCGCGCCTGGACCGCGCGGTGATGGCTCTGGAGGGCCACCACCCGGACTACTGGCAGTTCCTGCGCGAGACGGAGGCGGTGCGGGGAACGGCGGCGCGGGTCGTGGAGCAGATCCGCGAGGAGCGCGGCGGGGGCTGAGGCGGGCTGCCGAGCGGTACGGGCACGAGGGGCGCCCAGGCCACCCGGCGCGGGCCGCCCCACGCGCTCCCGCCCGCCCGCCCGCTCGCGCCCACACGCTCCCGCCCGGCCCCGCTCACCCCGCTCGCCCCGCTCCGCTCGCCTCCGGTCTCCCCCGCGCCGCGCCCGTCCCCGTACGCTGTGCGCATGCCTCGATACGAGTACCGCTGCCGTGCCTGTGGTGACACTTTCGAACTGAACCGTCCCATGTCCGATTCGGGTGCCCCCGCGGAGTGCCCCGCCGGGCACGCGGACACCGTCAAGCTGCTCTCGACCGTGGCCGTCGGGGGCCGGGCGTCGGGCGGCGCCCCGCCCGCGCCGCAGGGCGGGGGCGGTGGCTGCTGCGGGGGCGGCTGCTGCGGCTGAGCGCGGGCCCGGCCTCTACTGCGCCGCCTTGAGGAATCTCCGGACCATCTCCTCGCCCGCCGCCACGCCGGCCTCCGTGAGCGCCGTGACGCCTTCGTGCCGCCAGTCCTGGTCGGCGAGTTCGCCGTGGCCGGGGCGCCAGGCGCGGTCGGCGGCGGTGAGGAGGTCGGCGTCGAGGAGCGAGTCGCCCGCGGCGAGCGTGAGCGTGGCGTTGGTGCGCGCGGCGACCTCGTGGAGCGCGGCGCTCTTGGTGAGGGCGCGCGGGACCGCGTAGAGCTTGCGGCCCTGGAGCGAGACGGTCCAGCCGTGCTCGTGCGCCCAGGCGGTCGTCTCGTCGAGCCAGCCGTCGGGGAGGAGCGCGCGGTCGACGACGAGGTAGGCGAAGAGGTCTTCGGCGACGCGTTCCTTGAGGAGCCACGTGGGATCGGCTCCGTCGAGGAGGCGTTCGCGCATCGCGGCGAGCGGCGCGGAGCCGGTGGCGATGGCGCGTTCGACGCGACGCGACCAGTCGGGGTCGCTCTCGCCGTCGACGAGGATGCGGCCGCCGTTGGCGCAGATCGCGAAGCGGGGCGGGGGCCCGGGCAGGTGGACGCGCGCGTACTGCGCGGGGGTGCGGGTCGTGGTCGGGACGAACGTGGTGCGCGCGGCGAGTTCGGTGAGGAGCGCCGCGGCGGTCTCGGTGACGTACGAGAGCGGTTCGCCCCGGTAGACCTCCACGCACAGCAGGCGCGGGGCCGCCTCGTCGGGCTCGGTGAGGGCGAGGGCGCGGGCCGAGTAGATGAGGGTGCGGTCGAGGTCGCTGGCGACGAGGACGCGGTTCACGCGAGGTTCACCGCCTTGCCGTCCGCGCCGGTCGCGCCGCGCGTGTAGCGCGGGTGGATGAGCCCGACGCACGTGTACGGGAGGTCGTCGGTCTCCTCGACGGGGACGCCGCGCTGTGCGGCGAGGAGCCTGATGTGGTCGAGGTCGGCGCCCGCGTCGCGGCGCGCGACGATGCGCCAGGGCACGCGGCGCAGGAGGACGCGGGTGGTCTCGCCGACGCCGGGCTTGACGAGGTTGACGTCGTGTATGCCGTACTCCTCGCTGAGGCGTTCCACCGCGCGCCAGCCCTCCCAGGTCGGGGCGCGGTCGCTGCCCGCGAGTTCCTTGACGCGCTGCCCGACGGTCTCCGCGACCTCGGCGAAGCGTGCGGCCACCGTGTCGACGAAGGCGTTCGATACGTCCGAACCGGCCAGCTCGCGGTAGTACTTGGCGCCGTGGAAGTCGTGCGGCCCGACGAGGTCGGCGCGCAGGACCGTACGGGATATGAGACCGGAGACGGTGGAGTTGAGGCACGCGGAGGGGATGAGGAAGTCCTCGCGCGTGCCGTAGGTGCGCACGCAGGAACCGGGGTCGGCGAGGACGGCGATGCCGGGGTCGAAGCCGGGGAAGTCCTTGAGGGCCTCGGTGAGTTCGCGGGTGATGGCGCCCTTGCCCGTCCAGCCGTCGACGAAGACGACGTCGCGCGGGTCGTGGTGCGCGGCGAGCCAGCGCAGCGCGTTGGCGTCGATGCCGCGGCCCCGCACGATCGAGACGGCGTAGTGGGGCACGTCGACGCCGTGCCGCTCGCGCGCCCAGCGCCGCATGAGCACGCCGACGGGGGTCCCCGCGCGGGCGAGCGAGACGAGGACGGGGCGCGGGGAGCGCTCGGCGAGGACGGTCTCCGTGACGGTGCCGACGGCGGTGGCGACGCGCGCGGCGGACGCTTCGAGCGCCTCGTGGTAGAGGCGCTGGTAGGCGGGGGTCGGCTGGTACTCGACGGGGAGCGATTCGGCGTAGTGCGCGCCGCCGCTCTGGATCGCCTCCTCGCGCTCCTCCGTGGGGGCTTCGAGCGGCGTGTCCGAGAGGTCCTGGAGCAGCCAGCCGACGTCCTCGGCGGGGTAGCTGGAGAAGGCGGGGCCGCGGAGCGGTGCGGGGAGCAGGGTGTCCTCCGGTGCGGTACGGGGTGGGGGGACGCGGGGCGCCGCGGGCAGGTGGTGCGGGAGCGTCGTGTGGAGGAGGTGGGGGGTGTGCCCGGCGAGTGTGCCGAGAAGCCCGCCGGGGGCGTGCAGTGCGGGGGTGTCGCCCGCCGCGTCGGTGACGAGGAGTATCGCGTCGAAGCCGGCGCCCGCGACGTTGTACGTGTAGCGCGGGCCCGGGCCGTCGGCGGGCTCGTCGTGGGCGGGGAAGGCGAGCGCGGTACGGATCGCGTAGCCGGGGTCGTCGACGGCGAGGACCGGGGACCTGGTCGTGGTCGAGAAGCACACGTCCCACTCCGGCGCGCCCGTCTCGACCGCTTCGGCGAGGCGCAGCGGCGTGTACATCAGCTCCTCGGTCCCGAGGACGAGCAGCCGTCCGCCGCCTTCGGGGAGCGCGGCGCGCATGCGCGCGGCGAGTGCGGGCAGGGCGGCGTCGAGCCGGTCCCTGTCGGCGGGCGCGAAGCCGTGCCTGCCCCCTTCGGGGAGCCCGGCGGGCCAGTCGGGGGCCAGGCTCAGGTGCACAGGTCGCGTCCGTGCGGGGCCGGCGGTACGGAGCGCGGCGGCCTCGCGCGCCGCCCCCTCGCCTGTCGCCGCCGTCTCACCTGTCTCCGTCGTCTCACGGGCCTCCGCCGTCTTACGGGCCTCCGCCGTCTCACGGGCCTCCGCGGCCTGGCGCGCTTCCTCGGCCGCCACCAGCGCGAGCCCCCGGTCCAGGACGTCGGGGGGCAGTTCGACGTGACCCGCGACGGCGGCCACGAGGTCGATACGGGCGCCCAGTTCCGCGGCGAGGGCGTCGAGGCGGGCGCGGTCGGCGGGGCCGCGCATGTCGGTGAGGGCGACGACGACGTAGCGGGTGCGGGGGCGCAGGGCGTGGAGTTCGCGCAGCGTGTTGATGACCGTGGAGCCGGTCGAGAACTCGTCGTCGACGAGGACGAGCGGCCCCGCCGCGGTGAGGAGGCCGGGGTCGGCGGGAAGCAGGAGGTGCGAGGTCGCGTGCGAGTGCGCCTCCTCGAAGCCGCCGACGGGCGCGATGCCGGGGACGGGCCGACGCGTGGAGTGGAGGTAAGGGGCCGTGCCGATGCCGTCGGCGACGCAGTGCCCGAGCGCGGTGGCCGTCTCGGCGTAGCCGAGGACGACGGCCTCGTCCGCCGCGTCCCCGAGCAGGGCGCGGACCTCACGGCCGAGCGCGCGGCCCGTCTCGGCGACGAGGCGCGGGGAGCGCGGCACGTGCTTGCCGAGGACGTGCGAGACGAGGAGGTGGGCGCGCTTGGGGTTGCGGCGCAGCGCGAGCCCGAGCAGTTCCTCGATGCCGGGGTCGCCGCTCAGCCGTACGCCGAGTCGCTCGGCGACCCAGCTTCCTGTCCACACCACGTGTTCGTCTCTCTCGGTCGGTCGGAGGGGGCGGGGCCGCCGGGGGTCCGGCCGGAGGAGGTCCGGCCGGAGGGGGCCCCGCGCAGGGCTCACAGGGCGTCCTGCGGGGTGACGGCGGCGAGGAGGTCGACGAAGCCCACGTCCTCGCGGGCGACGCCGAAGGCGTCCGCGCGGCGCAGGACGCGCTCGGCCCAGGCGCGGTGCGGCTTCACCTCGTTCATCTTGTTCGTGTACGCGGAGCGGAGCACCCCGCCGCCGCCCCGCTCGGGCCGCAGGATGTCCTCGGCGTCGCTGTACTCCTCGTGCGTGACGACGGAGAGCGCGTGCACGGGGGCGACGTGGGTGGGGTGGATGCAGGTCTTGCCGAGCAGTCCGTTGGCGCGGTCGAGGGCGATCTCGCGCAGCAGCCCGTCCATGTCGCGCTCGATGAGCGCGTCGCGCAGTTCGTCGGCCTCGCCGCCGACGAAGGGCGTGCGGCGCAGCTGGGGTTTGAACATGCGCTCGGCGACGGGGAAGTACTCCCAGACGGGCCCGGTGATGGTGAACCCGGTGCCGTCGGCGCGGCCGAGCACGTTGACGACGTCGGCGATGACCGAGGCGACGATGCGGACGTCGTAGGCGGTGAGGTCGGCGGGTCTGCGCAGTCCGTAGGCGGAGCAGAAGTCGGTGACGCCGAGGCGCAGGGCGAGGACGCGGGAGCGGTGGGCGCGTACGGCGCGCGCGATTCCGGCCAGGGCCTCGTGCCGGGTCTCCAGGTGGAGCAGTTCGGGCGATTCGAGTACGGGCATCGCGAAGAGCCGGTGTCCGGCGGCCGCCTCGGCCGCGGCGAGGGCTTCGAGGAAGGCGAGCCCGCACTTCTCGGTGAACTTGGGCAGGACGAAGCCGCTGAGCACGCGGATCGACGGGCCCAGGCGGTGGGCGAGGTCGCTGAGCTGCTCGGGCGTGCGGACGCGCACGAAGAGCAGCGGGAGCCCGTCCGCGGGTCCCGCGGCGAGCTTGCCGAGCTGCTGGACGAGGTTCCGCTCGGCGGCGGGCACGTCCTCGTCGCTGATGGAGTCCTCCAGGCACAGCACCATCGAGACGGTCCCGCGTGCGGCCTGCTTGCGCACGTCCTCGGCGAGACGCGGCCGCGTCGCCGGCGTGTACAGGGTCGCGCCGAGTGCGGTCGCGAGGAACTCCGGCGGCGAGTCCGCGGCGAAGGCGCGGGGTTCCCGGTGGAAGAGCCGTGCGCGTTCCGCCGGGGCGATGTGCCCGAAATGCTGCATCTGACCCCTCAGGTGGAAGAAGTGTTCGAGTAGAAGTGACCGGTAATAGTACGTACGGGCGAGCCGGAGTGGTTCCCTCGCCCCGTGAACTTCTGATGACCGGGGGCCGGCAGCCCGCTACGGGAGGGGCGCTCGCCCGGGCGGCACGGGGGTACCCGCGTTGTCCGCGGGCGCCTCGGGAAGGCAGGATGACGGCATGACGCACGCCATGCTGAAGGGCTCGAACGTCCCGGTCGAGGCGGCGGCGGTCCGCGCCGTCGTGTGCTGGTCACCCAGCCCCGAGGTCTCGGTGGTCGACGCCTCGGCGCTGCTGCTCGGGGCGGACGGACGCGTGCGCTCGGACGACGACTTCGTCTTCTACAACCAGCCCCGGCACCCCTCGGGGACGGTGTGGAGCCTCGGCAAGCGGCGCCTGGGCTCCAGCATGAGGGACACGCTTCAGGCCGATCTGGCGCGCGTGGACGCGGAGGTGGAACGGGTCCTGCTCGTCGCCTCGGCCGAGAGCCTGCCCTTCGAGGGGGTACGCGACCTGCGCCTGCTGCTGCTCGACGCGGCGGCCGGGGAGAACGCGGAGCCGTACGCGTCCTTCGAGATCCGCCCGGAGACGGGCGCGGAGACCGCGCTGATCTGCGGGGAGCTGTACCGCAGGGGCGGCGAGTGGAAGTTCCGCGCGCTCGGCGAGGGCTACAGCAACGGCCTGATCGGCCTGGCGACGGACTTCGGCATCACGGTCGACGAATCGGCGGCCCCCGACCCGGAACCGGACCCGGCCCCCGCGCCGACCCCCGTCACCGTCCCGGCCCCCTCCCCGGCGCCCGCGCCCGCCCCGGCCTACGGCTACCCGCAGCCCCCGGCGGCGCCCCCGGCCCCGTACGGCTACCCGCAGCAGCCGGACCCCTACGGGTACCCGCAGAACGAGCCGGAGAACGGTCTGCCGCTGATGGGCCCGCAGTTCATCCGCTGAGGGGGGAGCGCCTCAGCGCCCCGCCTTGGACTTGAAGCCGCGCCCCCATTGCAGTCCCCACCCGTACAAGCGGTCCAGCTCCGCCTGGAACCCGTACACGAACCGCACTTCCCTGTGCACCACCAGATCCCCCTTCACGTTCTCGATCCTCAGCACCGCGCAGGACCGCGCCTCCGGGGCGCGCTCGTCGAGGTCGATGACGATCTGCCGGCCGCTGCTGGGGTAGAGGGTGACCTGCGCCTGCGTACGGTCGAAGGCGGGCGTCTGGTCGTAGATGTAGACGAAGACGAGCAGCCGCTTGAACTCGTCCTTCTGGTCGAGGTTGAGGTACATCGTCTCGCCGGAGGGGGCGCCGAAGCGGTCGTCGCCGCTGAGCTTGAGGTAGGGCGGCTCGTTGAGGTCGCCGAGGAAGCCGCCGAGGGGCTGCACGACGCCCTTGGTGCCGTCCTTCAGCTCGTAGAGGCAGCCGAGGTCGAGGTCCACGTTGACCATCGACTGCGTGTGCGCCTGGACGACGTCGGGCTGGAAGAACTTCAGCGGATTGCGCCAGCCGCTCCGCAGTCCGCGCAGCCCCCCGCCGGGGCGCCGCTCGCCCAGGTCGCTCGTCCGCATCCGCCAGGAGAGGTTGACCCGCAGGTTCCCCGAGACGGCCCCCTCCTTGGAGAGGGAGACCGTGGGGTGCCGTTTGGTCAGTTCGATCGAGCTGCCGCTCGTGTTCCCGCTGTCGAAGGCCGCGGCTCCGCCGCGCAGCCCGTCCAGGAAGGCCATGCCCACACACCCCTGTCGTTCCCGTCGTGCCTCACGCGCTGGAGGGCGGCCCGAGGTGTCATCGGACCGCCCCACGAAAAGAGTGCCCAGCGCCCGGGGCCCGTTACACCAGAGCGCGCGCTTCGGCCGTGACCTGGCCGAAAGCGCGCGGCCCCGCTGTCACCCGGGCCCCGCGAGGGCTCAGACGGAGACCTTCTCCGGCGCGTGCTCCGTCTCCGCCTCGATGCGCTTGTTGCGCCGTACCGAGGACCAGAAGGAGGCGGCGATCAGGACGACGCCGATGAGCCCGGTGACGACCTCGGGGATCTCGTACCTGATGGTGACGAGGAGGAGGACGGAGAGGGCGCCGATCGCGTAGTGCGCGCCGTGCTCCAGGTAGACGTAGTCGTCCAGGGTGCCCTGGCGGACGAGGTAGACCGTGAGCGAACGGATGTACATCGCGCCGATGCCGAGGCCGAGCGCCATCAGGATGATGTCGTTCGTGATCGCGAAGGCGCCGATGACCCCGTCGAAGGAGAAGGAGGCGTCGATGACTTCGAGGTAGAGGAACATGAAGAAGGCGCCCTTGCCCGCGAGCGCGACGGCCGAGCGTGGCTTGCCGCTCTTGACGGCCTTCTCCTCGGCCTCCTCCTCGCGTTCCTCCTCCTCTTCGAGTTTGTCCTCGAAGAACCCGGAGAGCCCGCCGACGATGAGGTACGTGATGAGCCCCGCGATCCCCGAGAGCAGGACCGTCTGCGCCTTGTCGACGTGACCGCCGCCGTGCACGTGCGCGTGCGTGGCGACCGTCATGGAGGCGATGAGGAGCAGGATCAGGGCGACGCAGACCGACAGCATGTCGACCTTGCCGAGCCTGGCGAGCGGCCGCTCCAGCCAGCCGAGCCACTTGATGTCACGGTCCTCGAAGATGAAGTCGAGGAAGATCATCATCAGGAACATCCCGCCGAAGGCCGCGATGGCGGGGTGGGCGTCGGTGACGAGTTCCTGGTAGTGGTTCTTGTTGTTGATCGCGAGATCGACGGCGTCGACCGGGTTGATCTTGGCGGTGACCGCCACGATCAGCACGGGGAAGACGAGCCGCATACCGAAGACGGCGATCAGGACGCCGATGGTGAGGAAGATCTTCTGCCAGAAGGCATTCATCTTCTTCAGGATGCCGGCGTTGATCACCGCGTTGTCGAAGGAGAGCGAGATCTCCAGGACCGCCAGGATCGCCACGACGCCGAAAGCGGTCCAGCCGCCGTAGAAAGCGGCCGCGATCAGCCCGAGCACGGTGATCCCGAAGGACCAGCCGAAGGTTTTCAACAGCACTGCGTATTCCTCATCGTTGGAGGGCCCCTCCGGACCTGTCTGGAGGAGCACTCCCTCCGCGCCGTGTCCGGCTTTACGAAACGTTGACCCCGAAGTCTAGAGCGATGCCCCTCAGTCCGGACGCGTACCCCTGACCGACCGCACGGAACTTCCATTCCTGCCCGTAGCGGTAGACCTCGCCGAAGATCATCGCCGTCTCCGTCGACGCGTCCTCGGAGAGGTCGTACCGGGCGAGTTCCTGCCCGTCGGCCTGGTTGACCACGCGGATGAAGGCGTTGGACACCTGCCCGAAGCTCTGCCTGCGGGCCTCGGCCTCGTGGATGGAGACGGCGAAGACGATCTTGTCGCAGTGCGCGGGGACCTTGTTCAGGTCGACGAGGAGCGATTCGTCATCGCCCTCGCCCTCACCCGTGAGGTTGTCCCCGGTGTGCTCGACGGAGCCGTCGGGACTGGTGAGCTGGTTGTAGAAGACGAACCACTCGTCGCCGAGCACCCGCCCGTTCGCGCACAGCAGCGCGCTGGCGTCGAGGTCGAAGGGGGCGCCTGTGGTCGAGCGGGCGTCCCAGCCGAGGCCGACGAGGACGTTGCTCAGGTTCGGCGCGGCTTTGGAGAGGGAGACATTGCCTCCCTTGGCGAGCGTGACACCCATGTGTTTCCTCCCCTGGTGAACCTGCTGGAAAGCGGAGGCGGTACGGAACGGGCCGCGCGCCGCCGTCCGGTACCCCGCTGCGGGGCGGTGGACGAAGGGGCGCGCGGCCGGTGCCTGCCTGGTACGGCTCAGACGTTGACGCCGAAGTCCTGGGCGATCCCGCGCAGGCCCGAGGCGTAGCCCTGGCCGATGGCGCGGAACTTCCACTCCGCACCGTTGCGGTACAGCTCGCCGAAGACCATCGCGGTCTCGGTCGAGGCGTCCTCGGAGAGGTCGTAGCGGGCGATCTCGGTGTCGCCGGCCTGGTTCACGACGCGGATGAAGGCATTGCGGACCTGGCCGAAGGACTGCTGGCGGTTCTCGGCGTCGTAGATCGAGACCGGGAAGACGATCTTGTCGACGGTCTGCGGGACGGCGGCGAGATTGACCTTGATCTGCTCGTCGTCGCCCTCGCCCTCACCGGTGGTGTTGTCACCGGTGTGCTCGACGGAGCCGTCGGAGCTCTTGAGGTTGTTGAAGAAGACGAAGTCCCCGTCGCCGGAGACCTTGCCCTCGGCGTTGGTGAGGATCGCGCTGGCATCGAGGTCGAAGTCGGTGCCGGTCGTCGTGCG
The DNA here is from genome assembly GCF_050613165.1 of Streptomyces sp. P6-2-1. Taxonomy (NCBI): domain Bacteria; kingdom Bacillati; phylum Actinomycetota; class Actinomycetes; order Kitasatosporales; family Streptomycetaceae; genus Streptomyces; species Streptomyces sp. P6-2-1. Next base: position 1,743,657 of record NZ_CP192513.1, read on the forward strand.
CACGTCCCAGCCGAGACCCACGGTCACGGCGGTGAGACCGGGGGCCTCCTTGGTCAGGGATACGTTGCCGCCCTTGCTGAGGCTGACTCCCACGGGTCCTCCAATGATGTCGGGGGTGGTGGCGCGTGCCGCTCGCCACCTTTCGTACGTCGTCATCCGGGACAACGTACGGATAGTAGTGACCGGTTCCCGCCGGAAACGGGCTCTTTCGCCCCGGGTCCCGCGGAGCGTGTCGGGCCCGGGGGACGAGCCGGGTCAGAGCGTGTCGAGTGCCTTGAGGTACTCGTTGAGGTCACGGGCGTCCGGGAGGTCGTTGACGACCGTCCAGCGCACGACGCCCTCCTTGTCGATGATGAAGGTGCCGCGCACCGCGCAGCCCTTGTCATCGGCGAAGACGCCGTAGGCGCGGGAGACCTCGCCGTGCGGCCAGAAGTCGGAGAGGAGCGGGTACTCCAGCCCCTCCTGCTCGGCGAAGACGCGCAGGGTGTGGACGGAGTCGTTGGAGACGGCGAGCAGCTGGGTGTCGTCGTTCTCGAACTTCGGCAGTTCGTCGCGCAGGGCGCACAGCTCACCGGTGCACACCCCGGTGAAGGCGAACGGGAAGAAGAGGAGTACCACGTTCTTCTCGCCGCGGAAGTCCGAGAGGCGCACGGTGCGGCCGTGATTGTCCTTGAGCTCGAACTCGGGGGCCTTGGTGCCGGCCTCGATCGCCATGTGGGTACCGATCCTTCGCGCTGATACGTACGGAAAGCGGCGCCCCGGGCCCTGCGGCCCGGCGCCGCCCCCACCCTACGCACCGGGCCCCCGCCGCACCGGAGGAGTCTCCGGACAACGGCGGGGGCCCGGTGGGCGCCGCGTGGTTCAGCGCTTGGTCTTCGAGTTGCCCTTCGGGGTGACCAGGCGGGTGCCGATCCAGTCCTTGCCGACACTCGTGCTCTTGGTCTGGGTGAATCCGGCGGTCCGCGCCGCGTCGTTGATGTCGCTCGGCTCGACGTACCCGTCCCGGCCCGTCTTCGGGGTCAGAAGCAGGACGAGGTCACCGTCGTCGACCAGCTGCGAGGCGTCGACCAGCGCGTCCGTCAGGTCGCCGTCGTCGTCGCGGAACCACAGGGCCACGGCGTCGACGAGGTCCTCGTAGTCCTCGTCCACCAGCTCCGTGCCGGTGACTTCTTCGATGGCCTCGCGGAGTTCCTGGTCGACGTCCTCGTCGTAGCCGATCTCCTGGACCACCTGCTCGGGCTGGAAACCCAGCCGTACGGCAGGGCTGGTCCGCTCCTCCGCGTGGTCCGCGGTCGCGCTCACGGATTGCCTCCTGATCGTTTCGGGATGTGCTGCGCCCCCGCGGGCGCGGGGGCATGGGGCGTAGTCCACACGGGCGGGACCGATCGCGCAAGTACCCGGCAGCCGAGACCGCCGAAACGGTGACTTTCCGGGCGGTGTCCTCCAACTTCGGACACCTTTGCGCCCCGCTTCGTGCACCCGCCCCATGAACCCATTGTTCCCCAAATCTCCCGCCCGGCACCCCGGGCCCCCTCCTGGAGCCCCGCCCCGGACCCCGCTCCCCAGACGCCGGAGGGGCCGAGTCCCCGTACCCGGGGCTGTCCAGCCCCTCCCGCGATCGAGGAGCGGGGTTCGGGGCGGGGCGCCGAGGGAAGCCGACAGGGAGGGCGAACCCCGCGCGCCGGGTTCACCGCGCGCACGCGTACCCCCACATATCGTGGCAAGCCCGCATCCCGCCCCCGAAGGGAACCCCGTGCCACAGGACCCCACCCCGATCATCATCGGCGGTCTTCCCAGCCAGGTCCCCGACTTCGATCCCGAGGAGACCCAGGAGTGGCTCGACTCGCTCGACGCGGCGATCGACGCGCGCGGCAGCGAGCGCGCCCGCTACCTGATGCTGCGCCTCATCGAGCGGGCCCGCGAGAAACGTGTCGCCGTGCCCGAGGCGCGCGGCACGGACTACGTCAACACGATCGCGACGAAGGACGAGCCCTACTTCCCCGGCAACGAGGAGATCGAGCGCAAGGTACTCAACGCCACGCGCTGGAACGCGGCCGTCATGGTCTCGCGCGCGCAGCGGCCCGGGATCGGGGTCGGCGGGCACATCGCGACCTTCGCGTCATCCGCGAGCCTCTACGACGTCGGCTTCAACCACTTCTTCCGGGGCAAGGACGAGGGCGACGGCGGCGACCAGATCTTCTTCCAGGGCCACGCCTCGCCCGGCATCTACGCCCGCGCCTTCCTCCTGGACCGCCTCACGGAGGCCCAGCTCGACGGATTCCGGCAGGAGAAGTCGAAAGCGCCCAACGGCCTGCCGAGCTATCCGCACCCGCGCTCGATGCCGGACTTCTGGGAGTTCCCGACCGTCTCGATGGGCCTCGGCCCGCTCTCGGCGATCTACCAGGCGCGGATGAACCGCTACATGGAGGCGCGCGGCATCGCCGACACCTCGCGCTCGCACGTGTGGGCCTTCCTCGGCGACGGCGAGATGGACGAGGTCGAGTCGCTCGGGCAGCTCTCGATCGCCGCGCGCGAGAACCTCGACAACCTGACCTTCGTCGTCAACTGCAACCTCCAGCGCCTCGACGGCCCGGTGCGCGGCAACGGCAAGATCATCCAGGAGCTGGAATCGCAGTTCCGGGGCGCGGGCTGGAACGTGATCAAACTGATCTGGGACAGGAGCTGGGACCCGCTGCTCGCGCAGGACCGCGACGGTCTCCTCGTCAACAAGCTGAATACGACCCCCGACGGCCAGTTCCAGACGTACGCGACGGAGACGGGCGCGTACATCAGGGAGCACTTCTTCGGCGGTGACCAGCGGCTGCGCTCGATGGTCGAGGGCATGAGCGACGACCAGATCCTGCACCTGGGGCGCGGCGGCCACGACCACCGCAAGGTGTACGCGGCCTTCTCGGCGGCGAAGGAGCACAAGGGCCAGCCGACGGTGATCCTCGCGCAGACCGTCAAGGGCTGGACGCTCGGGCCCAACTTCGAGGGCCGCAACGCGACGCACCAGATGAAGAAGCTCACGGTCGCCGACCTCAAGGGCTTCCGCGACCGCCTCCACCTGCCGATCCCTGACAAGGACCTGGAGGGCGGCCTGCCGCCGTACTTCCACCCGGGCAGGGACTCCGAGGAGATCCAGTACATGCACGAGCGGCGGCAGGCGCTCGGCGGGTACGTGCCGACGCGGATCGTGCGCGCGAAGCCGCTCGACCTGCCCGGGGACACGGCGTACGCGACGGTCAAGAAGGGCACGGGGCAGCAGTCGATCGCCACGACGATGGCCTTCGTGCGGCTGCTCAAGGACCTCATGCGGGACAAGGGGATCGGGCGGCGCTTCGTGCTCATCGCGCCGGACGAGTACCGCACCTTCGGGATGGACTCCTTCTTCCCGAGCGCGAAGATCTACAACCCGCTCGGCCAGCAGTACGAGTCGGTCGACCGTGAACTCCTGCTCGCCTACAAGGAGTCGCCGACCGGTCAGATGCTGCACGACGGCATCTCGGAGGCCGGCTGCGTCGCCTCGCTCATCGCGGCCGGTTCCGCGTACGCGACGCACGGCGAGCCGCTCGTCCCGGTCTACGTCTTCTACTCGATGTTCGGTTTCCAGCGCACCGGCGACCAGTTCTGGCAGATGGGCGACCAGATGGCGCGCGGTTTCGTCCTCGGCGCGACCGCCGGGCGCACGACCCTGACCGGCGAGGGGCTTCAGCACGCGGACGGGCAGTCCCAGCTGCTCGCCTCGACGAACCCGGCGTGCGTCGCCTACGACCCCGCGTACGGCTACGAGATCGCGCACATCGTCCGCGAGGGCCTGCGCCGCATGTACGGGCCGGAAGCGGAGGACGTCTTCTACTACCTGACGGTCTACAACGAGCCGATCCAGCACCCGGCCGAGCCGGACGGCGTGGACGTCGAGGGCATCCTCAAGGGTCTGCACCTGCTGCGGCGCGGCGCGGCGGGGAGCCTGCGCGCGCAGATCCTCGCCTCGGGCGTGGCGGTGCCGTGGGCGCTGGAGGCGCAGCGGCTGCTCGCCGAGGACTGGGACGTGCGCGCGGACGTGTGGTCGGCGACGTCGTGGAACGAGCTGCGGCGCGAGGCGGTCGCGGCCGATGAGCACAACCTTCTCCACCCGGAGGAGGAGACGCGCGTGCCGTACGTGACGCGGAAGCTGGCGGACGCGGGCGGCCCGTACGTGGCGGTCTCGGACTGGATGCGGAGTGTGCCGGACCAGATCGCGCGGTGGGTGCCGGGGCGGTACGGCTCGCTGGGCGCCGACGGCTTCGGCTTCGCCGATACGCGGGGCGCCGCGCGGCGGTTCTTCCACATCGACGCGCCGTCGATCGTGCTGGGTGTCCTGACGGAGCTGGTCCGGGACGGTTCGCTCGACCACGGCGTGCTGCGGCGGGCCATCGACCGGTACCAGCTGCTCGACGTGGCGGCGGCCGATCCGGGGGCGGCGGGAGGCGACGCGTAGCCCTCCCGCGGGGCGGAGCCCTCCCGCGCGTGCGGCCCTCGCGGGGCGCGGCCCGGGGCCCCGGCCGGCTCCGCCCTCGCGCGTCACCTCTCCCAGATCTTGAAAGCCCTCACCCGGTACGAGGATTCCGGGAGCCACGTGCCGCCGCCGGGATACGTCTCGAATTCCCCCGTCTCCGCGCACTCCGCCGACTGGTACGTCGTGACCGGGCGGCCCGTGCGGTTGGCGAGCGAGAGGGCTCCCGCCGTGCCGCCGAGCGGGACGCAGCTCTCGATGTCGGTGCCGGAGAGTTCGTACGCCGTGCGCCTGCCCCCGTAGTCCGCGCGGGGCCACAGGCACAGCTCGCCCTGGCCGCACGCGCCGGAGGACCCGGCGGCCCGTACCGGGGCGGCTGCCGGTTCCGGGGCGGCGGCCTGCGCCGGGGTGGCGCTTCGTACCGGGGCGGCGGCCTGCGCCGGGGTGAGGAGTGTCGCGCCGATGGAGAGGGCGCAGGCGAGCGTCATGAGGGGCGTACGCATGGGGCGGCGGGTCCTTTCGTTGGGCGCCTGTTCTGACGCGCACTCTGGGCCGCCGCGCGTCCGCCGGGGAAGCCGCCACGAGCGGGTCCGCACTGATAGGGGAAAAGCGCCCCGGAGCGCGCGAAGGGCCCCACCGGGTGAGTCGGTGGGGCCCTGGATTGACGCGTGTCAGATGTGCGCGGCGCCCGCTCCCTCGGCCGCGTTGTCGCCCCTCTTCGTGAGCGTGGCGACGGCGGCGGCGACGAGCGCGACGATGCCGGCGACGGTGCAGGCGAGGCCCATGCCGGACATGAAGGTGTCGTGGGCGACCGTGGTGATCTGCGCGGCGACCTCCTTCGGGGTGTCCGGCGGGATGGGCGGGACGCCGAGCTGGACGGCCTGGGACGCCTGGTCGAGCTGGGCGCCCTGGAGCTTCGGCAGGCCGGCGTCGGTCCAGTTGCCGGGGAGGTCCTTGGTGACGCGCGCGGCCATCACGGCGCCGAGCACGGCCGTGCCGAGCGCGCCGCCCACCTGCATCGCCGACTGCTGGAGACCGCCGGCCACGCCGGAGAGTTCGAGCGGCGCGTTGCCGACGATGACCTCCGTGGCGCCGACCATGACGGGGGCGAGACCGAGGCCGAGGAGCGCGAACCACAGCGACATCGTGACGGTGCCCGTGTCCGCCTCCAGGGTCGAGAGCCCGAACATCGAGGCGGCGGTGGCGAGCATCCCGCCGACGAGCGGCACGCGCGGCCCGAAGCGCGTGATGAGCACACCGGCGATCGGCGAGGCGATGATCATCATGGCGGTGAGCGGCAGCAGGTGCAGCCCGCTGTCGACGGCGCTGAGCCGGTGCACGCCCTGGAGGTAGAAGGTGACGAAGAAGATGCCGCCGAGGAAGGCGATCGCCATGAGCACCATGAGCACGGTGCCCGCCGAGAGCGCCACCGAGCGGAACATGGCGAGCGGCACGAGCGGTTCCTTCGCACGGGTCTGCCAGTAGGCGAAGCCGGCGAAGCACACGAGGGAGAGGGCCAGGAGCCCCCACGTACGCCCGTCGCTCCAGCTCCAGCCGTCACCCGTTTTGATGATCGCGAAGATCAGGGAGCACATGGCTCCCGAGAGCAGCACGATGCCGGGGACGTCGAAGGAGCGCGGGGCGTTCTCGGCGCGGTGGTCCTTGAGGATGAAGAGGCCGAGGACGAGGGCGGCGACGCCGACCGGCACGTTGACGAAGAACACGGACTGCCAGGAGACGTGCTCGACGAGGAGCCCGCCGACGATCGGGCCGCCCGCCGTGGAAGCGCCGATCACCATGCCCCAGATGCCGATGGCCATGTTGAGCTTCTCGGCGGGGAAGGTCGCGCGCAGCAGGCCGAGCGCGGCAGGCATCAGGAGCGCGCCGAAGAGCCCTTGCAGGACACGGAAGGCGACGACGAGCGAAACGCTGGAGGAGAGCCCGATGATGCCGGAGGCGAGCGCGAAGCCCGCCACGCCTATCAGGAAGGTCTGGCGGTGGCCGAAGCGGTCGCCGAGCTTGCCCGCCGTGATGAGCGCCACCGCGAGGGCCAGGAGGTAGCCGTTGGTGATCCACTGCACCCCGGCGAGGCTCGTGTTCAGGTCGTCCGCGATGGCCGGGTTGGCGATGGCGACGATGGTGCCGTCAAGGGCGACCATCATGACGCCGATAGCGACTCCGAAGAGTGTCAACCAAGGACGGCCACGCAGGCTGCCGCGTGCTCCCTTGCCGACGGGCGCGAGCGGCGTCCCGTCCTCCGGTCCGACGGTGGTCTGACTAGTCATGGGCGTCAAATTACTGTCACCGCATGACAGTTGACAATCAATTTCATATGCCGGTAACTGACAGAACCCCGCCCGGGGGCAAAGGGCCAGTTCACGGGCGCGGGCCCGGGCGGTGGAGCGAGGAGTGAGGAGCAAGGTGACGGAGCAGAAGCGGGACCGCGCGGCGGCCGTGGTGCGCGAGCGGAGCGGCCCGCACGAACACGGGGGTCCGCACGAACACGGGGACCCGCGCGAACACGGCGGTCCGCGCGAACACGGCGGTCTGCGCGAGCGCAAGAAGACGCGGACCCGGGAGCGGCTCCTGCGCACGGCGCTCGAACTCTTCGCCGAACGCGGCTACGAGGGTACGACGGTCGACGAGATCGCCGCCCGCGCCGAGGTCTCGACCCGCACCTTCTTCCGCTACTTCGCCACCAAGGAGCACGTGGCCCTCGCGACCCAGGAGCTGATCGAGCGCTGGTTCCTCCAGGCGCTGCGCGCCCGACCCGCCGGTGAGCCGCCTGTGCTCGCGCTGCGCCGCGCCGTCCTGGAGTCCTGGGGCGAACTGCCCGAGGTGGCGGGGCTCTCCGTCCCCGTGGACCTGCACCTGCGCACGTGCCGGCTCGTCGCCCGTACCCCCGCGCTGCTCGCCGCGCGGCTGCGGAGGGCGAGCGAGAGCGAGGAGGAGATGGCGCGCGTGATCGCCGCGCGCGAGGGCGTCGACCCGGAGCGGGACCTGCGGCCGCGCGTCGTGGTCGCGGCGTTCGGCGGCGTCATGCGGCTCACCGAGCACCGCTGGGGCGCGGGCCAGGACGGCAGCGTCGAGGCGCTGCGCGCACTCGCCGTGCGGCACCTGGACCAGCTGGCCCCCTCGCTGGCGCGGGAGTGGGGCGAGGGGGGCGACGACTTGGACGGGTCGCGCGGTACGGAGCCGGGCGCGGCTACGGGTACGGAACCGGGCGACCGTACGGGCCTCGTACCGCGCCAGTCGGCGACAGCCGCCCCCGTCGCCACCTCTGCCGCCCCCGTCACCAGCCCTGCCAGCGCCCCTGCCCCTCCTGCCACCTCTGCCACCGCCCCCGCTGTCTCCACCGCCTCCCCCTCCGCCTCTTCCTCTTCCGGCGCCGGCGGCGAGGAGGCCGTCCGGTCCTGAGGTCCTGAGGTCCTGAGGGGAAGGGCCGGACGGTCCCTCCTTGCCCGTACGGGTGCGGGCCGATCGGCCCCGATCGGGGAGGCGGCAGGGTGACGTGGCTCACCGGTTTGGTCTCGGGCACTTGCCGTCTCCTAGGGTGTGCCGCAGTGACTTCCTTCGACTCGTCCCCCCAACTCAACGCCTGGCGAGCGCTGCTCGCGGTGGCGGTCGTCTTCGTCATGCTCGCCACGACCGGCTGGACGGCGGTCAGGGCCCGGCACGAACCGGGCGGCCCGCTCCAGTTGTCGGTACGGGCCTGGAACCACGCGCGCATCGATCACCGCGCCCTGCCGGACGCCGCCTCGCCACCGGAGCGCCTGCGCGAGTTCTTCGCCGCGCTGCGCCCCGCCCAGCGCGAGCGCCTCGCTCACCGCTATCCGCTCGCCGTGGGCAATATGAACGGCGCCCCGCTCACGCTGCGCTACGCCGCCAACAGGATCGCGCTCACGCAGGCCCGCGACCACGAGGTACGCCGCACCCACGATCCGCGCCTGTCGCCCGACGGGCGCGAGGAGGCGGCGGACCGTGCGGCGCGCTACACGTCGATGCTCCGGCCCGACCGCGACTTCCTCGCCTTCGACCCGAACGGCTCGGGCCGCGCGGCGGAGGTCTTCGGCGATCTCGCGCACGCGCGCCGCGTCTCGGTCGTCGTCCCGGGGGTCGACACGGCGCTCATGACCTTCGAGCGCACCAACCGGCCCTTCACCGCGCCCTCCGGGATGGGCCGCTCGCTCTACGCCGCCGAGCGCGCGGCGGCGCCCCGGGCCCGTACCGCGGTGATCGCCTGGGCCGATTACACGGCGCCGGGCGGGATCGGAATCGAGGCGGCGACGGCGAGCCGCGCGCAGGAGGGCGCGGGGCGGCTCGACGCGTTCGTGCGGGGGCTGCCCGGCGGCCTGAAGATCGCGCTCGTCTGCCACAGCTACGGCTCGGTGGTCTGCGGGGTCGCCGCCGACCGGCTGCCGCGCGCGGTCACGGACATCGCGGTCGCGGGGAGCCCGGGGATGCGCAGCGGGAACGCGGCCGGGCTCGGCACGAAGGCGCGGGTGTGGGCGACGCGGGACGCGGGCGACTGGATCAGGGACGTGCCGCACGTCGAGCTGGGGGCGCTCGGGCACGGCGCCGACCCGGTCGGCAAGGACTTCGGCGCGCGGGTCTTCTCCTCGACCGGGGCGGTGGGGCACGGTGGCTACTTCGTGCCCGGCACGGCGAGCCTGCGCAACCTGGCACGCATCGGTACGGGGGATGTGGGGGACGTCGGCTGCGCGCCGGGCGGCGCGGGGTGCAGAGCGGGGGTGCCCGCGCGGGGCACGAGCCTGGCCTGAGCGGCGACCGCGCACCCGTACCGGAGACGGCCCGTCCGGAACCCGTACCGGAGACGGCCCGTCCGGGAACCCGTACCGGAGACGGAACGTCCGTACCCGCCACCGCGTACACCGGGCGGGACGGGAGAGAAGCAAGAGGCCGGGGCCGGGAAGAAAGACGCCGGTCAAGCGGACCGGTGGACCGCAGGAGAGGGGACGGAGGCGCGCGTGCCGCATACGATGAGCCGCATGGGTGATGTATTGGCCGGTTTCCATGCCACCTGGGAGTTCGCGGAGGACTCCGTGCTCATCCGCTACGAACGGGGAATCCGGACACCGAAGCTGCTCCAGGTCCTTGGGGAGCGCCGGGTGCCGCTCGCGGCGATCGACACGGTGACACTCGTCCCGGGGCGGCGCGGCACCGTCGTGCTGCGCGCCGTGCCGCGCGCGGGCGCTGACCCGCTGATGGAGGCGGCGGCGGGGCAGCTCAAGGAGAACTGCGACCCGTACCGCCTGGTGCTGCCCGCCGAGCGCGAGGAGCTGGCCGAGTTCCACGCGGCGCAGGTCCGCGAGCGCCTCGGCCCGGGCGCGGCCGAGCCCGCCGAGAGCTTCCTGGTCGCCGCGCCCGAGGGACCGCAGCAGTTCAAGGCGTACGACGGCAAGGCGAGCTTCGACGGCTCGGTCGTCTCCTTCCGCTGGTCGCGCACGGGCGCGTCGAGCACGAAGTGGAAGGCGGGCGACCAGTCCTTCCCCGTCACGGCGCTGAGCGGGGTGGAGTGGCGCTCGCCCGAGATACTCGACGGCTACCTGCGCCTGCTGCCCCGCGTCCCTGCCCCGGTCAGAGGCGCGGGCCCGGGAGCGGGCGCGGCCGCGGACACGGGGCTCGCCGCCGACCACGACCCGGCGGCCGTCGTCTTCGGTCTCGGCTACGGCCCGGTGCACGAGTCGCTGCCCTTCGCCGCCGCCGTCCTCGCCGCCACCAGGAGCAGCGCGGCGAGAAGCGCTCCGGGCGAGGCCGCACCGCCCGTCGCCGCGCTCCGCTCCGACCCGGCGGACATCGCGGAACGCATCCGGCACCTGGGGGAACTCCACCTCGCGGGGCTGCTCACGGATGAGGAGTTCACGACGAAGAAGAAGGAGCTGCTGGCGCAGCTGTGAGGGGGCGGGGGCGACGGTGGGGTGCTCAGCGCCTTTTCCGCTCCCTCACACCCCCGCACCGCCCCTCACGCCCCCGCCGCTCACGCGCCCGTCACGCCCTGCCCCTCGCGCCCCGCGCCCCTCACGCCCCGCCCCACACGCCCCGCGCCCCTCACACCCTGCCCCGCGCTCCCCTCACGCACCGCCGGAGTAGATCCCGATCTTGTGGTCGAGGACGCCCAGCGTGTCCTGGAGCGCCGCGATCCGTGAGCGGACCTCGTCCCGCGTCGCCTCCAGGAGTTCGCGGCGCTCGGCGACCGTGTGCTCCCCCGCCCGCGACAGCTCCCCGTACCGCACCATGTCGGCCACCGACATCCCCGTCAGACGCAACTTGTTGACGAACGAGAGCCATTCGAGGTCGCGGTTGTTGTACCTGCGCTGCCCGGTGTGCGAGCGGTCCACCTCTTCGAGCAGCCCGATGCGCTCGTACCAGCGCAACGTGTGGGCGCTGAGCCCGGTGAGCGTGACGACCTCGCTGATCGTGTAGTGGTCCCTGCCGTCCGGGCGCGGGTAGTCGGCGAGCTTCGCGAGGCACAGATCGCGGCCGTTGACCGGCCTTCCTGGGGCGGCGGGCTGGGCGAGGGTCATGGGTGTCCCTTCGGGTGAGGCGGACCGCACCCACCGTAAAACCCTTGAGCGCACTCCAGGCAATACGTGCCCACCGGTGGCCGGAAGACGCCGCCTAGACTCGCCCGCATGGAGAGCCCGGAGAGCCTTGAGAGCCTGAAGTCGATCGAAGCCTGGCCCGTTCCGGCCGCCGCCGCGGGGGTCGTCCGCGGCGACGGCACCGTCCTCGGGCGGCACGGCCCCACGGACCGCCGCTTCTGGCTCGCGTCCGTGACCAAGCCGCTCGCCGCGTACGGCTTCCTGCTCGCGTACGAGGAAGGGGCGGTCGAACTCGACGAGCCCGCGGGGCCCGAGGGCGCGACCGTGCGCCACCTCCTCGCGCACACGAGCGGTCTCGCCTTCGACGAGGACCGTGTCCAGGCCGCGCCGGGCACCCGTCGCATCTACTCCAACGCCGGTTTCGAGGCGCTCGGCGCGCACGTCGCGCGGGCGACGGGCATCCCCTTCGCCGAGTACCTGCGCGAAGGGGTCTTCGCGCCGCTCGGGATGCACGCGACAGCGCTTGAGGGCTCCCCCGCCAAGGACGGCCACTCGACGGTGGACGACCTGCTCCTGTTCGCCGCCGAACTCCAGGCCCCGCGCCTGCTCGACGCCGGGACCCTCGCCGAGGCGACGGGCGTCGTCTTCCCCGGGCTCAACGGGGTGCTTCCCGGCTACGGACAGCAGAAGCCGAATGACTGGGGCCTCGGTTTCGAGATCCGCGACAGCAAGTCCCCGCACTGGACAGGGGCCCACTCCTCACCGCGCACTTTCGGCCACTTCGGGCAGTCGGGGACCTTCCTGTGGGTCGACCCGGAAGCGGGCGCGGCCTGCGTCGCCCTCGCTGAGCGCGCCTTCGGTCCCTGGGCGATCGAGGCGTGGCCGCCCTTCACCGACGCGGTGCTCGCCGAGCTGCGCACGGCCTGAGCGGCCCGGAGCGGCCAAGCCGGTCCGCCCCGCGCGGCCCGGCCGCCGACAAGGCCCGGGCCGCCCTACGCGAACGGGTCCGCCAGCTCCAGGAGCAGCACTTCGCACGCCGTGCGCGCCCGCAGCACCGCGCCCTCCGTGTCCGCCCCGGCCCGTAGGCGTACGGAATCGCCCGCGCCGAGCCGCGCCCCGCCCGGCAACTCGGCGTCGCCGCGCACGACATGCGCGTACCCGTACGGCCCCGCGGGCAGCGGCAGCGTCCCGCCCGGGTCCGGGCGCGCGACGCGGAGCACCGCGCCCGCCTCGGGGATCGCGTACGGCCGCGAGAGGCCCCGGACGACGGTGTAGCGGGGCGGGAGCGCGGGGGTGCGTGCCGCGAGCCAGAGTTGCAGGAAGACGAGGGGCCCGGCCCCGTCGTTGCGCTCGACGTGGTGGACGCCCGCGCCCGCGCCGAGGTGCTGGAGGTCGCCGGGGCGTACGAGGGTGGAGCGGCCCTGCGCGTCCCGGTGGCTCAGCTCCCCCGAGACCACCCAGGTGAGCAGTTCCGTGTCGCTGTGGCGGTGTTCGGCGAAGCCCGCGCCCACCGCGAGGTGCTCCTCATTGCAGGCGGTGAGCGGCCCGACGCGGACGTTGTCCGGGTCGTAGTGCGGGCCGAAGGAGAAGGCGTGCCGGGTCGTGATGCCCGCGTCCGGCTCCCCGCCCGGGTAGCGGTCAGCGCCGCGTCGTACGTCGATCACGGCGCCCACCGTAGCGGGCCGCACCCATCGTGACGCTTCCCGCACGGGACGTGACGGACCCCGGCCGCCCCGTTCGTCGGCGCGATAGGGCAGTCTTGGTCTCGTGCCCGACTCCGTATCCCGCCCCGCCGCCTCGCCCGCATCCCCGGCCCCCGCGCACCCGCACGCGGCGACCCTCAAGCGGCTGGAGCACTCCTCGGGACGGCTCGCCGCCCGCGCCATCCAGCGGATGGACGAGACGCTGCCCTGGTACCGGGCGATGCCTCCCGAGCACCGCTCGTGGATCGGGCTCGTGGCGCAGGCGGGCATCGCGGCCTTCACGGAGTGGTTCCGGCACCCGGAGGCCCCGCAGGCGATCTCCACGGACGTCTTCGGCACGGCGCCGCGCGAGCTGACGCGGGCGGTCACGCTGCGGCAGACCGTCGAGATGGTCCGCACGACGATCGAGGTCATGGAGACCGCGATCGACGACGTCGCGGCCCCCGGCGACGAGGCCGTGCTGCGCGAGGCGCTGCTGCGGTACGCCCGCGAGATCGCCTTCGCGACGGCGCAGGTCTACGCGCAGGCCGCCGAGGCGCGCGGCGCCTGGGACGCGCGCCTGGAGTCCCTCGTGGTCAACGCGGTGCTCTCGGGCGAGGCCGACGAGGGCACTGTCTCGCGCGCCGCCGCGCTCGGCTGGAACGCGCCCGATGACGTCTGCGTCCTGCTCGGCACCGCACCCGACGGGGACAGCGAGCTGACCGTCGAGGCGATCAGGCGCGCGGCCAGGCACGCCAAGCTCCAGGTCCTCACCGGGGTGCTCGGCAGCCGTCTCGTCGTGATCGCGGGGGGCAGCGACAATCCGCTCGCCGTGGCGAAATCCCTGATCGGACCGTACGCGGCGGGTCCCGTCGTCGCGGGGCCCGTGGTCCCCGACCTGCTCGCCGCGACCCGCTCAGCCGCTGCGGCGGCGGCCGGTCTGCGCGCCTCGGCGGCGTGGCAGGACGCGCCGCGCCCGGTGCTCGCGGACGACCTGCTGCCCGAGCGCGCGATGGCGTCCGACCCCGCCGCGCGGCAGCAGCTGGTGGAGGAGATCTACAGACCGCTCCAGGAGGCGGGCTCGGCGCTGCTGGAAACACTGAGCGTCTATCTGGAGCAGGCGAGCAGCCTGGAGGGGGCCGCTCGGATGCTCTTCGTGCACCCGAACACCGTGCGCTACCGGCTCCGACGTGTGACTGACGTCACCGGCTGGTCACCCTCGGATGTACGCTCCGCGTTCACGCTGCGGATCGCGCTGATCCTGGGGCGCCTGGCCGCGGCTGAGCAGCGATCCTAGTCTTTTGTACGATCCCGACAATTACCCTGTCGGTTATTCGTCCTTGTCCCCACCGGTGAACCGGACCCTTCACAAGAGAGAGTGTGAGCGTGCTTGTACTCGTCGCTCCCGGCCAGGGCGCCCAGACGCCCGGCTTCCTGATCCCTTGGCTCGAACTGCCCGGCGCGGCCGAGCGGCTCGCCGCCTGGTCCGAGACGATCGGACTCGACCTCGTCCACTACGGGACGAAGGCCGACGCCGACGCGATCAGGGACACCGCCGTCGCCCAGCCGCTGCTGGTGGCCGCCGGGCTGCTCTCGGCCGCCGCGCTCGCCGGGACCCTGGAGGACCGGGGCGCCCCCGTGCTCGGCTCGCTGCGCCCCGGCGCTGTCGCCGGGCACAGCGTCGGTGAGCTGACGGCCGCGGCCTTCGCCGGGGTCCTCGACGCCGAGGCGGCGCTCACGCTCGTACGGACCCGGGGGCTCGCGATGGCCGAGGCCGCCGCGGTCGCCGAGACGGGCATGGCCGCGCTGCTCGGCGGGGATCTCGCGACCGTCGCTCCGCACCTGGAGAAGCTGGGCCTGACCCCGGCGAACGTCAACGGCGGCGGCCAGGTCGTCGCCGCGGGCACGGCCGCTCAGCTCGCGGCGCTCGCCGAGGACAAGCCCGAGGGCGTCCGCCGTGTCGTGCCGCTCAAGGTCGCGGGTGCCTTCCACACCGCGCACATGGCCCCCGCGGTCGACGTGCTCGCGAAGGCCGCGGCCGGGCTGAGCCCGGCGGACCCGGCGCTCGCGTACGTGTCGAACAAGGACGGGGCCGTCGTCGGCACCGGCGGCGAGGTGCTCGACAGGCTCGTGGGCCAGGTCGCGAACCCGGTCCGCTGGGACCTGTGCATGGAGACCTTCAAGGAGCAGGGCGCGAGCGCCCTGATCGAGGTCTGCCCCGGCGGCACGCTCACCGGTCTCGCCAAGCGCGGGCTGCCGGGTGTCGCGACGCTCGCGCTGAAGTCCCCCGAGGACCTGGAAGCCGCGCGCGCGCTCCTCGCCGAGCACGCCGCCTGAATCCCGTAAGCCCCCACCGCCCGCCCGCCCGCCCGCACCGAACCGCCCGGACGACGAGGAGCCCCGTCAGATGTCGAAGATAAAGCCCGCCAAGGGTGCCCCGTACGCGCGCATCCTGGGCGTCGGCGGTTACCGGCCCGACCGGGTCGTCCCCAACGAGGTCATCCTGGAGACGATCGACTCCTCGGACGAGTGGATTCGTTCGCGCTCGGGCATCGAGAGCCGGCACTGGGCGGGCCCCGAGGAGACCGTGACCGCGATGTCGGTGGAGGCGGGCGGCAAGGCACTCGCCGACGCCGGGATCGCACCGGAGCAGATCGGTGCCGTCGTCGTCTCGACCGTCTCGCACTTCAAGCAGACCCCGGCCGTCGCCACGGAGATCGCCGACAAGCTCGGTTGCGGCAAGCCCGCCGCCTTCGACATCTCGGCGGGCTGCGCGGGCTTCGGCTACGGGCTCACGCTGGCCAAGGGCATGGTCGTCGAGGGCAGCGCGGAGTACGTGCTCGTCCTCGGCGTGGAGCGGCTCTCGGACCTCACCGACCTGGAGGACCGGGCGACGGCCTTCCTCTTCGGCGACGGTGCGGGCGCGGTCGTCGTGGGGCCCTCGCAGGAGGTCGCGATAGGCCCGACCGTCTGGGGCTCCGAGGGTGACAAGGCCGAGGTCATCAAGCAGACCGTGCCGTGGACGGACTACCGTTCCGGCGAGGTCGCGCGGTTCCCGGCCATCACCCAGGAGGGCCAGGCGGTCTTCCGCTGGGCTGTCTTCGAGATGGCGAAGGTCGCCCAGCAGGCGCTGGACGCGGCCGGGCTCACCCCGGAGGACCTGGATGTCTTCATCCCGCACCAGGCCAATATGCGGATCATCGACTCGATGGTGAAGACCCTGAAGCTGCCGGAGCACGTCCAGGTCGCACGCGACGTCGCGACCACCGGCAACACCTCGGCCGCCTCCATTCCGCTCGCTATGGAGCGGATGCTGGCGACCGGCCAGGCGAAGAGCGGCGACACCGCGCTTCTCATCGGCTTCGGGGCGGGTCTCGTGTTCGCCGCGACGGTCGTTACCCTCCCCTAGGTACGTCATCCGGCCGCGTCCGCGCGTGTTCCCGCTGCTCAACCAGGGCGACGGGGCGCGACACGGGCCGGCCGGAGGGGCGCCACAGCTGGAATCCCCGTAACAATTCCCCTCAACGAATGGAGCGCCGACATGGCCGCCACTCAGGAAGAGATCGTCAAGGGTCTCGCCGAGATCGTGAACGAGATCGCCGGCATCCCGGAGGAGGACGTCCAGCTGGACAAGTCCTTCACCGATGACCTGGATGTCGACTCGCTGTCGATGGTCGAGGTCGTCGTCGCCGCCGAGGAGCGCTTCGACGTCAAGATTCCCGACGACGACGTCAAGAACCTCAAGACCGTCGGCGACGCCGCCGATTACATCCTCAAGCACCAGAGCTGATCCCGCGCTCCGGTCCCGGTCCGTGCCCCCGGCGCGGGCCGGGACCGGGGCCGGTCGCTCGGCGCCCGGGACACCCGCGGCACGCACCCGCGTGCCGCGGTGGCCCGCCCTGTGTGACTGCCGCCGCCCGGCGGTGGCGCCGCAATCCCTCGTATCCGTGGAGAAGGAATTCCTGTGAGCCCGACCAATCGCACCGTGGTCGTCACCGGTATCGGCGCAACCACACCGCTGGGTGGCGACGCGAAGTCGACCTGGGACGGCCTGCTCGCCGGCCGCTCCGGTGTCCGCACCCTCACCGAGGAGTGGGCCGAGCAGCTGCCGGTCAAGATCGCCGCCCGGGTCGCCGTCGAGCCCGGCGAGATCCTGCCCCGCCCGCAGGCGCGGAAACTGGACCGCTCGGCCCAGTTCGCGCTGATCGCGGCCGACGAGGCCTGGAAGGACGCCGGTTTCACCGCCAAGGCCGGTGAGGACGCCTCCGTCGACCCCGACCGCGTCGGCGCCGTGATCGCCTCCGGCATCGGCGGCGTGACGACCCTCCTGGACCAGTACGACGTGCTGAAGGAGAAGGGCGTACGCCGCGTCTCCCCGCACACCGTGCCGATGCTCATGCCCAACGGGCCCGCCGCCAACGTCGGTCTCGCCATCAACGCCCGCGCCGGGGTCCACACCCCCGTCTCTGCCTGCGCCTCGGGCGCCGAGGCGATCGGCTACGGGATCGAGATGATCCGTACCGGCCGTGCCGACGTCGTCGTCGCCGGCGGCACCGAGGCGGCGATCCACCCGCTGCCCATCGCCGCCTTCGCGAACATGATGGCGATGTCGAAGAACAACGAGGACCCCGAGGGCGCCTCGCGTCCCTTCGACACGGGCCGGGACGGCTTCGTGCTCGGCGAGGGCGCCGGTGTCGTGGTCCTGGAGTCCGCCGAGCACGCCGCGAAGCGCGGTGCCACGGTCTACGCGGAGGCGCTGGGCCAGGGCATCTCGGCCGACAGCCACCACATCACGGCCCCCGAGCCCTCCGGCGAGGGCATCGCCCGCGCTCTGGAGAACCTGCTCGCCTCGACCGGCCTCGACCCCGCCGAGATCGTGTACGCCAACGCGCACGCGACCTCGACACCGCTGGGCGACGTCGGCGAGATCAAGGCCCTCTCGAAGGTCTTCGGCCCCGAGCTGGACCACGTGGCGATCTCCTCGACCAAGTCGATGACCGGGCACCTGCTCGGTGGCGCGGGCGGCATCGAGTCGGTCGCCACGATCCTCGCGGTGAAGAACCGGACGGCCCCGCCGACGATCAACGTCGCCGAGCTGGACCCGGAGATCGGCGCGGACATCATCCGCGACGAGCCCCGCGCGCTCCCGGCCGATGGCCCCGTCGTCGCCCTCAACGACTCCTTCGGCTTCGGCGGCCACAACGTCGTCCTGGCGTTCCGCAGCGTGTGAGTTCCGCGGCGCGTGAGAGCGGCGGCGCGTGAGAGCGGCGGCGCGTGAGTGAACGCCTGTGGGCCGGCACCCCTTCGGTGCCGGCCCACAGGCGTTTCTCAGTCCCCGCGGCGTGCGAGGGGCGGGGTGGCGGGCGGCGCCTCGCGCGGCCGCGCCCCGTGAGCGCTCACACGACCTGGTGCAGCCACCGCACAGGGGCGCCCTCGCCCGCGTAGCGGAACGGTTCCAGCTCGTCGTCCCACGGCTTCCCGAGCAGTTTCTGGATCTCGTCGGCGAGGACGCTCTCGCCCGCGCCCGCCCGCGTGACGGCGGCCCGCAGCCGGTCCTCGGGGATGAGGATGTCCCCGTGCACCCCGGTGACCGCGTGGAAGATCCCCAGTTCGGGCGTCGCGCTGTACCGCTCGCCCTCGACGCCGGGGGACGGCTCCGACGTCACCTCGAAGCGCAGGAGCTGCCAGCCGCGCAGCGCGGAGGCGAGCTTGGAGGCCGTGCCGGTCTCGGCCTGCCAGGAGAACTCGGCGCGCCAGGTGCCGGGCGCGGCGGGCTGCCTGATCCAGTCGAGACTGACCCGCACGCCGAGCACGTTCGCCACGGCCCATTCGACGTGCGGGCACAGCGCGCGCGGTGCGGAGTGCACGTACAGGACTCCACGTGTCGTCGTCACCGGTACCTCCTGTGAGGGACGAGGTGCCAGGACCCCTCGCGCCCGTGCCGAGCATTCTTCCCAAATGGGACAGAAGTGACGTGTTGCAATGTAACCGACCGGGGACAGCGGGCCGTCACCGGGCCGGGGCGGTCGCCGTGTCGGCCCCGCCGGAACCCGCCGGGGCGTGACATGCGCCGCCTCGGGCAAAACTACCCTGCGGGAACGCCCCCGGTGTGACGTACCGTCGACCCCAGCGGTACGAGCACCCGGCTTTTCACCCGCCAGGGCGCCCCGCGAGGCGCCGGGGCGCACGCCCCCGGGTCCGGCGTGCCGAGGAAGGAGCCCGCGTATGCGGAAGGCGGTCAAGGCGGTACGAGTCCTGCGCGGGCGCTCTCCCGTACGCCCGGCGCTTCCCGGCGCGCGCCTGCGCCGGGGTCTCGGGGCCGCGGGCGCGGCCGCGCTGCTCGCCCTGCTCCCGGCCTGTTCCGGCTCCTCGGGGAACCCCGGCCCGCCCGGCGAGGTGGCGAGCACGAAGGCGGCGACGGGCTGGGACCGCGCTCCCTCGTCGGTCGCGGCGGTGGGCGATTCGATCACGCGCGGTTTCGACGCCTGCTCCGTGCTCGCCGACTGCCCGGCCGTGTCGTGGTCGACGGGGACGGAGAAGGACGTGGACTCGCTGGCGCTGCGGCTGCTCGGCGGCAAGAACGTCGAGGACCACGCGTGGAACCTCGCGAAGTCGGGGGCGCGGGTCGAGGCGCTGCCCGACCAGATGAAGGCGGCCGCCGGGCACGACCCGGACCTGGTGACGGTCCTCATCGGAGCGAACGACGCGTGCCGCTCCAGTGTGGACGCGATGACGCCGGTGAAGGAGTACCGCGAGGACGTCGAGAAGGCGCTCGACGTGCTGCACGAGCAGGCGCCGACGGCGCGGGTGTACTTCTCCAGCATCCCGGACCTGAAGCGGCTGTGGGAGCTGGGGCGGACCAGCGACCTCGGCAAGGAGGTGTGGAAGCTCGGGATCTGCCCCTCGATGCTGAGCGACCCCGACGCGCTGGACAAGGCGGCGACGGAGCGCAGGGACAAGGTCGAGCAGCGCGTCGCCGAGTACAACAGGACCGTCCAGGAGATCTGCGCGAAGGACAGGCTGTGCCGGGACGACGGCGGCGCGGCGAACGCGACGCGCTTCACGGCGAGCCAGCTGAGCCGCTGGGACTGGTTCCACCCGAGCCGCGAGGGCCAGGCGACGCTGGCGCGGATCGCGTACGAGCGGATCACGGCGAAGTAGGGGCGCGGGGAGCCCCCGGCGGTGGTCAGGCACCGCCGGGGGCTCCCGGTCACGGGGGTGCGCTCAGCGCCGTACGGCTGCCGCGACGCGCAGGTCGCGTACGGACCGCCCGGCCTCGACGCCGTAGTCCCCGGGGACGAGGCGCCAGGCGTCCTCGGCCTCGTCCCAGATCTCGAAGGCGCGGCGCGCGACCCGTACGACGGCGTCGACGCTCTCGCCGGGGGCCGCCTCGACCTGCGCGAAGCCCGCGAGCCAGCGCGCGGGGCGCTCGGTCCCCGGGGTCGTGCCCGGCTCGGCGGGGGCGAGGTAGACCTGCACGGTCTCGCGGCCCTGGCGGCTGCCGCTGTTGCGGACGCGGACGGTCACGGTGAGCCCGTCACCGGCGGGCTCGACGGTGACGGACTCGTACGTCCAGTCGGTGTAGCCGAGGCCGTGCCCGAAGGGGTACGCGGGGGTGCGGTCCGCGCGCTCCCAGGCGCGGTAGCCGATGAGGACGCCCTCGGTGTACTCCAGCTTCCCTTCGGTCGGGGTCGTGTTGACGACGGGGGCGTCCTCCAGCACGGCCGGCCACGTCGTGGGCAGGCGGCCGCCGGGCTCGGCGGCCCCCGTGAGGACGTCGGCGAGCGCGGCGCCGCCCTCCTGCCCGGGGAACCAGCTCAGGAGCACGGCGGCGACGTCGTCGCGCCACGGCATCTCGACGGGCGAGCCCGCGTTGACGACGACGACGGTGCGCGGGTTGGCGGCGGCGACCGCGCGGACGAGGTCGTCCTGGCGCCCGGGGAGCTTGAGGTCGGCGCGGTCGAAGCCCTCGGACTCGACGCGCTCGGTCGTCGCGACGACCACGACGGCGGTGTCGGCCGCGCGCGCGGCCTCGGCGGCGCGGGCGATCAGTTCGTCGGGGTCGTGCACGGGGTTCTGGTGCAGGACCGTGAAGCCGACGGCCTGGATGGGGAGGCCCTCGGGCTTGGCGACGGTGTGGAAGACGCTCAGCTCGACGGGCTCCCCGGCGGCGAGTTCGAGGCGGCCGCGCTCGGTGGGCTGGCCGAAGAACGCCTCGAAGGGGTCGCTCGCGGCGCCCATCTCGACGGAGCCCTCGAAGAGTTCGCGACCGGCGATGACGACCCTGAAGCCGCCGATGCCGCGCGTGCCGAAGACGTGCTCACCGCTCTCGCGCGGCGTGAAGGTCCCGCTGACCTCGATGGAGTGCAGGGTGTCGTACGTGACGCCCTCGGGCAGGTCGCTGCCCATCCACTGGATGTGGCCGCCCGCGAGCGGGACGTCGGCCAGGACCTCGCCCGCCTCGTCGCGGCACACGGCGCGCAGCGCGAAGCCCTGGCCCGCGACGTCGAGTTCGTTGTTCGGGTCGGCGCCGACCTCGTACGAGAGGGTGCCCTCGGGGAGCGCGGCGCGCAGCCCGTCGAGCGGCGAGACGACGTGCGCGGGGAAGACGGTCGCGGAGCCGCCGCCGAGGACGCGGGCCTCGCGGGCGGCGGCACCGCTGAGGGCGACGCGGGTGCCGGGGGCGAGCGGGAGGGCGGGGGTCGCCTCGCCTGCCGCGCCATCGGCCGCGCCGCCTGCCGCGCCGCCCGCCTCGTTGCGGACGAGGACGAAGGAGCGCGTGGCGAGTTCGCGGGCGAAGGCCTCGCCGTCGATCTCGGCGGGGAGCGCGTCGGCGGGGACGACGGGCTCGGTGGTCTTGAGGGCTCCGGTGCGGGCGGCGAGGAGCAGGACGCGGCGTACGGCGGCGTCGACGACGCTCTCCTCGACGTCGCCCGCGCGCACGGCAGCGGCCAGGTTCTCGCCGTAGACGGTCTTCGGGCCGGGCATCGCGAGGTCGAGGCCGCCGTTGGCGTCGGCGACGGTGTCGCGCGCGGCGGTCCAGTCCGAGACGTTGATGCCGTCGAAGTGCCACTCGCCGCGCAGGACCTCGTTGACGAGGTAGCGGTGCTCGGTCATCGTCGTGCCGTTGACCGTGTTGTACGCGGTCATGATGCCCCAGGGGTGGGCGTTCGCGACGATCGCCTCGAAGGGGGCGAGGTACAGCTCGCGCAGCGGGCGCGGGGCGATGCGGTTGTCGACGGTGAAGCGGTCGGTCTCCGCGTCGTTGCCGACGAAGTGCTTGACGGTCGTGCCGACGCCGCCGGACTGCACGCCGCTCACGTAGCCGGTGCCGATGGCCCCGGTGAGGTACGGGTCCTCGCTGTACGCCTCGAAGTGGCGGCCGCCGAGCGGGGAGCGGTGCAGGTTGACGGTGGGCGCGAGCAGGACGTGGACGCCCTTGCGGCGGGCCTCCTGGGCGAGCACCTGCCCGGCGCGGACGGCGATCTCGGGCGACCAGGTGGCGCCGAGCGCGGTCGGGGACGGGAGCGCGAGCGAGGGGTCCTCGCTCGTGGAGCGCACGCCGCGTACGCCGATGGGGCCGTCCGAGACGACGAGCGAGTCGAGGCCGATCTCCGGGATCGCGGGCAGCGACCAGAAGTCCTGCCCGGCGAGCAGCCGGGTCTTCGTGTCGAGGTCGAGCCGGGCGAGGGCGGTCTCGACCGCGGCCTCGTGGGCGGCTTGCTGCTCAGGGGTGACCTGGGGCTCGGGTGGGGTGGACGCACCTGTCACGGCCGTACTCCTCGTGGTCGCTGTCTGCCGGCTGCGGGGGCCGCGCCCCCGGGTGGGTGGGAGCGCGCACTCATCTTGCACCCGCCGCCCTGTAGTCCGGTAGGGGACGTTATTTTTACGTGACATAGCGATGCCGTACGGTCCTGCGGGAGCGGGGGTTCCCGGTCCCGTCACGGGCCCGGCGGGCGAGAGGGGTGCACGGCGGATGGGCAGAGCCAAGGGCGAGGAGCGGCGCGCGGAGATCCTGCGGGCGACGCTGGAGGTGATCGCGGAGCGCGGCTACCGCGGCGCGACGCTCGGCGCGGTGGCCGAGCGCGTGGGGCTGACGCAGCAGGGGCTGCTGCACTACTTCCCGACGAAGGAGGCGCTGCTTGTCGCGCTGCTCGCCGAGCGGGACCAGTGGGACGCGATCCCCGGCGACTCCTGGCGCCTGGACCTGCTCTCCTCGCTCGTGGACTACAACGCGATGCGCCCCGGGGTCGTGCAGACCTTCAGCGCGCTGCTCGGCGAGAGCGTCACGGAGGCGCACCCGGCGCGGGACTTCTTCACGCGGCGGTACGTGGTGGTACGGGGCAACATGGCCTCGGTCCTGCGCACGGCGTACGGCGAGCGGCTGCCGAGCGGCCTGACGCCCGAGCAGGCGGGGACGCTGATGGTCGCGGTCATGGACGGCCTCCAGTACCAGTGGCTCCTGGACCCGGAGGCCGTCGACATGAGCGCGGCCTTCCGCGACTTCCTGCACCTCCTGGAGGGGGTGCAGGAGGCGGAAGGCGAGACGGGCACGGAGACGGAGGCGGGGGGTCCCGCCCGTCCGTGAGCCTCAGGCGGCCACCGCGTCCAGCCGCCGCACCTCGTCCTCGGTGAGGCGCAGTCCGCCCGCGGCCACGTTCTCCTCCAGGTGCCCCACGTCCCCGGTCCCCGCGATGGCGAGGACGTGCTCCCCGCGACCGAGCACCCACGCGTGCCGCACCTGCGCGGCCGAGGCCCCGTGCGCCCGCGCCACGTCGAGCACGGCGGCGTGCTCCTCGCCGCCGCCCCCGGTCTCGCTGCCCGGCCTCGCGTTCGAGAAGAACGGCACGAAGGCGATCCCGCGCCCGGCGCAGAGCGTGAGCATCTCGTCCTCGCGCCGGTCGATCCCGTACGGGTTCTGCACGGCGGCGACGGGGGCGATCGCCAGGGCCTCTTCGAGGTGCGAGGGCCCCACGTGGGAGATCCCGATGTGGCGCACGAGGCCCGCGTCGCGCAGGGCGGCGAGCGCGCCGACGTGCTCGGCGATGGACTCCTGGCCCATGCGGCGCAGGTAGACGAGGTCCATGTGGTCGCGCCCGAGCTGACGCAGGTTCTCCTCGACGTGGCCGCGCAGCTCGTCGGGGCGCGCGGGCTCGGCCCACGCGCCGCTCGCGTCCCGTACCGGGCCGACCTTCGTCGCGAGGACGAGGCCGTCCCTGTACGGCGCGAGCGCGGTGTTGATCAGCTCGTTCGCCGAGCGGGTGCGCGAGAAGTAGAAGGCGGCCGTGTCGATGTGGTCGACGCCGAGTTCCACCGCGCGGCGCAGGACGCGGAGCGACTGCTCGCGCTCGCGCGGGACGCCCTGGTGGAAGGGCTGGGTGCCCGTGAGTCGCATCGCGCCGAAGCCCATGCGGTGCACGGGGAGTTCGCCGCCTATCCGCCAGGTACCGGACGCTGCTGCCGTGGTGGTGGTCATGTGGGGTTCCGCCCTTCGCCGTGACGGCCGCCCGTCGTGCGTACCGGGCGGCGCCCGAGCAGTATGCGCGAGGGGGGGTGCGGTCGCTCCCGGCCGGCCCGGGGCGCCACGACCGACGGGGCACGTCCTAGTGGAGGGACCTCCGGTGATCCGGGGCCTCCTCGTCCGCGTCCTCCCTCTCCTCGCCCGCGGTCTCCAGCGGCTCCCCGCGCAGGTCCCGCGCGAGCAGCGTGGCCCCCGCGACGGCCCCGGGCATGAGGAAGACCGCGACGACGGGGACGAGGAAGACGAGGCCGAGCGGCACGCCGAAGCCCCAGGCCAGACGCTTGCGGGTACGGAGCAGGGCGAGCCGTTCGCGCAGTTCGACGCGGCGGCGGGCGAGCGCGATCGAGGTCAGTTCCTCGGTGAGGAAGAAGCCCGTGACGAAGAAGCCGACGACCGGGACGACGGTCTGCCCGACGAAGGGCAGGAACCCGGCGGCGAAGAGGCACACGCCCCAGGTCGCGGCGCGCACGAGGATACGGACGCCGTCCCGTACGGAGATCCACGTCTCGCGTCCCAGCGAGAGCCCGGACTCGGTCGTGAAGCCGTCGATCTCGCGGTCGACCTCCTCGGAGAGCGGGTCGTAGAAGAACTGCCCGATGAGGAGCGTGACGGCGGTGAAGCCGAGCACGCAGCCGAGGAGCACGAGCGCGAAGAGCACGGCGGTGAGCGCGCCGCGGAAGAGCCCCTGCCAGGGCGAGCCCCAGTCGTCGGCGAACGGCGTGGCCCACGCGACGAGATCACCGCCCCACAGCACGAGCGCGACGAGCACGGCCGCGTACAGGACGAGCGTGAGGAGCCCGGGGAGCAGGGCCACGCCGTACCGCTTGCCGTGCCTGCCGACCCAGCGCTGACCTTCGAGCAGGTACCGGAATCCGAGGGCGAGTTCACGCATGCGCAGACCCTACCGGGGGCCCGCGCGGCCTCAGCCGCCGAGCCCCGGCGGGGCACCGAGTCCCCGGGAGGCGACGAGCGCGCGCATTTCCTCCTCGCAGACCTTCCCGGGATCGCGCACGAGTCCCCCGAGATGCCCGTAGAGCTCCAGCGCGAGCAGTCCGTGCATGCGGCCCCGGACGCGCAGGGTCAGGGCGAGCGCCGCGGGGGGGCCGGGGAAGTCCTCGCGGGCGTGGCGGACGAAGCCCGGGGCGAAGTCGTCCCAGGCGTAGGAGGTGTCGGGCGTCGCACCCGGTGCCGCGCCGGGCCAGGTGTCGGCGACGAGGGCCAGGAGCCCGGCGCAGGCGCGCCGTTCGGCCTCCTTGCCCGGGCCTTGCTCCGGGGCGCGGTAGCCGGGGACCGGGTCGCCGTACACCAGGCGGGAGCCGGCCGGGTGCGCGAGCGCCCAGGCCCGTACGGCGCGCGCCCGGGCCAGGACGCGGCCGCCGGGGTCGCCGCCGGGCTGCTCGGCGGGGTCCTCACCGAATCCCTCGGCTGGGAGGGGGTGTTCTTCGTCAACGTGCCGCTCGCGCTCGGCTGCGCCCTCGCCGCGCGCATCCTCCTCGTCCCCGGCCCGCCCCGCTCCCCCGGTGCCTTCGACATCCCCGGCGCGGTACTCGCGAGCGCGGGTTCCGCGCTCCTGGTCCTGGGCCTCGCGGGCGGTACGGAGACGGGGTGGGCGTCCTGGCGCGGCGCGGGGGCGCTCGGCGCGGGGGCGCTCGGCGCGGGCGTGGTCCTGCTCGCCGCCTTCCTCCTCGTCGCGTCCCGCACCCGCGAGCCGCTCGTCCCGCTGCGGCTCGCGCGCGGCCGGAGTGTCGCGCCGACGATGCTCCTGATCGCCGTCTTCCGGGCGACGCCGAACGGCGCGTACTACGTGCTCACGTCCTACCTGCAACCGGTGCGCGGATACAGCGCGTTGGAGGCGGGGCTGAGCTTCCTGCCGCTCACGCCCGTGTGCATGCTCGCCGCGCTGAGGGCGGCTCCGCCGCTGCTGGGGCGTCGGGGCGTGCGGTGGACGCTCTCCGTCCCGCTGTTCGGCGCGGGTGCCGGGATCGCGGTCCTCGTCGCGGGGGCCGCGGCGGGGGGCGGCTTCTGGACGCTGGTGCCGGGAGCCTCATGTGGGGCTTCTGCGGCGGGGTCACGTTCGTCGCGGTGTTCGCCTCCGCGGGCGTGGGCGTGGCCGCGCACGAACAGGGCATCGCGTCCGGGCTCGCGAGCAGCACGAAGGAGGTCGGCGGGGCGCTCGGTCCCGCCGTCCTCGTCGCCGTGGCCACGGGGCACGGCGCGCCGCTCGACGGGCCGCGTCGCACGGCGGGCCGGGCGATCGCCGCGGTCACCGCGCTCGGCGGCGTGCTCGCCCTCGCGCTGCCCCGCCCCGCGCCCCTACCCGGCGGCACGCCCTCCGCGGAGACCTCCGCCCGCCTCGAAGGAGTCACGGAATGACCACGCCGGAGCTGATCGAGGGCTGCCTCGGACTGTGGAACGAGCCGGAGGCGGAGGCGCGGCCGCGGGCGATGCGGGGACTGCTCGCCGAGGACGTCGCGTACAGCGACCCGGACGACGGCGCGGTACGGGGCCACGCGGGGCTCTCGGCGGTGATCGGCCGCGTGCGGGGCGCCGTGGGCGGCGCGCGGTTCGCGCGCGGCGAGGTGCTCGGGGCGCACCACGGGCGGGCGCTCTTCACGTGGCGGCTCACGACGGACGCGGGGACGGTCGCGACGGGGTACGACGTGCTGACGCGCGGGGGCGGTACGGGGGCGCGCGGACGCCGCGCCACCCTCGTACCGCCGCGTCACCCTCGTACCGCCGCACCGCGCACGCGTACCACCGCGCCGCGCACGCACGCGTTCCGCCCCCGCCGCGAGGTCGCCCCCGCGCCGGTCTCACGTCAGGTCGACGATCATCTTCCCCGTGTTCTCGCCGCGCAGCATGCCGAGGAAGGCGTCGACGCCGTTGTCGATGCCGTGGGCGAAGGTCTCGCGGTACTTGAGGCTGCCGTCGCGGACCCAGGCGGAGACCTCCTTGACGAACTCGCCCTGAAGATCGGCGTGGTCCTGCACGAGCATCCCCTCCATGCGGATGCGCTTGCCGATGAGCATCGCGAGGTTGCGCGGGGCCACCGGGGGCTCGGTGACGTTGTACTGCGCGATCATGCCGCAGATCGCGAAGCGGGCGTGCACGTTGGCGCGGCTGAGGGCGGCTTCGAGGTGCTCGGCGCCGACGTTGTCGAAGTAGACGTCGATGCCGTCGGGCGCCGCCTGCTTGAGCTGCTCGGCGACCGGGCCGTTCTTGTAGTTGAAGGCGGCGTCGAAGCCGAGTTCGTCGACGAGCCACGCGACCTTCTCGTCCGAGCCGGCCGAGCCGATGACGCGCGAGGCGCCCTTGAGCTTCGCGATCTGGCCGACCTCGCTGCCGACCGCGCCCGCGGCGCCGGAGACGAAGACCGCGTCGCCCTCCTTGAAGGCGGCGACGCGCAGCAGCCCGGCGTAGGCGGTCAGGCCCGTCATGCCGAGGACGCCGAGGTACGCGGAGAGCGGCGCGGCGTCCGGGTCGACCTTCGTGGCGTGCTGGGCGGGGACGGAGGCGTACTCGCGCCAGCCCGCGAAGTGCAGCACGTAGTCGCCCTCGGAGAAGCCCTCCGCCTCGGAGGCGATGACCTGGCCGAGCGCGCCGCCGCTCATGGGCTCGTCGAGCGCGAAGGGCGGCGTGTACGACTTCACGTCGTTCATGCGGCCGCGCATGTACGGGTCGACCGAGAAGTAGAGGTTGCGCACGAGCACCCGGCCTTCGGCGGGGGCCGGTACGGGGGCCTCGCGCAGCGCGAAGTCCTCCGGCACCGGCCAGCCCTGCGGACGGCGGACGAGGTGCCAGGCGCGGCCGGACTCGGGAAGGGTGGTCATGCGGGGTGCCTCCTGCGGGCGGGGGTCCTGGGGAATCCTGCGGGAATCCCGTGGGCCGGGATTTGTTTCATGAGCTGAAACAAACATGCGCATGAACATTTCAGCATGTCAAGCACATCGGTACGATGGACGGCATGACACCTCTCGCCACCGCGCCACGCGACCCCCTCACGCTGGAGGTCGTCCAGCTCATCGGCGCGGTCGTCGGGCGCTACCACGAGGAGTACGAGCGGGCCGCCGCGGCGCACGCGCTCACGGGGGCGCAGGCCCGCGTACTGAGTCTCCTGTCCCTCGGCCCGCTTCCCATGCGCCGCCTCGCGCGGACACTGAAGTGCGAGCCGTCGAACGTGACGGGGATCATCGACCGCCTGGAGACGCGCGGGCTCGTCGAGCGCCGCGCCGACCCCGACGACCGCCGCGTCAAGCTCGCCGCGTCGACGGACGAAGGACGGCGGCTCGCGCGCAGCCTGCGCGACGGGCTCGATTTCGCGCGGGAGCCGCTCGCGGACCTGAGCAGGGAGGAACGGCTCGTCCTGCGCGGGCTGCTGCGGCGGATGCTGGGCGAGGAGGCGACGGAGACACAGGACGCAGGCCAGAGCGCGGACGGGGACGCGGGCGAGAGCGGGGACGCGACCGAAAGCGAGAGCGCGGGCGGGGCGGCGCGGGAAGACTGAGCCCACCCCCGTACGCCCCCGCACCGCCCGCCACCCCCCGCACCGGCTCCCCCGCCACCGCTCCCCTCAGACGACGGAGGCCCCGTGCCGTCCTTCACGCCGCTCGACCTCACCCTCGTCCTGCTGCGCCGCATGCAGGACTTCCACCCCGCGCGCGTCGAGCGCGCCCGCCGCGCGCTCGGCGCCGACGCCGCGCGGATGCGGGACGCCAACCGGCGCTGGCAGGCGAGCGCGCACGGGCGGTACGGGCGGGGCGAGGCCGCGCGCTACCGCGCCGCGCTCGGGGAGCCCGGGTCCCGTGCGCGGGTGCGTATCGGCGACCTGGAGTGCGAGGCGCTGCGCTGGCCGCTCCCGCTCTGGCCCGACCTGCGCTTCGAGGTGCTGCTCGGCCCGGACGGGCGGGCCTGGAACGCGTGGCTCGTACGGGCCCCCGGACACCCCGCGCCCGCCCTCGGGAACGCCGCCGACCTCGCGCCGTGGGCCGCGACCGTCGACGAGGTCGCCGCCGCGTTCCCGCCCGCGCGCCCGCTGGAGGGCACGGCGCCGACGCGGACGCGGCTCCTCATCGAGGTACCCGGTCAGGGCGCCACGGTCCCGTACCTCGCCGATTTCACCTGGGGGCTGCTCCAGACCGCGGAGCCCCTGACACCGGACCCGGCGCATTCGAACGCAGGGACGGACACTCGCCCGTAAAGGTGGTCGATCCCGTTCAAGTTGCCTCGGGCTACCGGTACGTCGGATGCTTACGGGGCGCGAGCGACGGGATGCATACCGTGAGCGAGCGCCGGATTCCCCGGAGGACATGTCCCTTTGCGCACTGGGGAGTTCGCGTCCCAAGGGCCCCTGATCCACGGGGGCCCGGAAGTCCCGAGCAGTACCGAAAGAGAAGGCAGCAACACGATGAACTTCCTCACCGACATCCTCGCCGGCCTCGTCCACGTCGTGGGCTGGCTCGTCTGACGTCGGCCACCAGGCACAGCGCGGCGCCGTCTCCCCCGGTCCCACGGGGAGGCGGCGCCGCCGCGTTGTGCGGGTCAGGGCCTCACTTCACGTCGAGCGCGTCCGTGAGGACCTGCGTCGCCGCGCCGCCCTTGTCGTCGCGGACCGAGGCCCGCAGCGAGACGGTCTTCGCGTCGCGCGGCACGCTCAGCCTGCCCTTCCAGGTGTCGCCCTTCTTCGCGAGGTCGACCTGCTCCCAGGTCCTGCCCGCGTCGTACGAGACGGAGAGCGCGCCGGTCGTGAGCCTCCCCGTGCCGCTCGCGCCCGCCACGTACTCGCCCCCGAGGGTGATCGGCAGCCGCTTGCCCGCCCGTACCGAGCCGTCGAGCGCGGTGTCGACGTCGTAGTTCAGGTTGATGATCGGCAGCGTCGTGTCCCGGTCGGCCGGGGTCTCGGCGGAGCGGACCTCCCAGGCGGAGTGCCCCTTGACGCCGGTGCCCCACACGCCGGGGTCGGTCGTCGTGTCGGTGATGATCTTGTAGGTGTGCTCGGCGGGGTCCACGTCCCAGATGTTGATGCCGGAACTCGTGGCCTTCGTGACGGTCTCGCCGTCGACCTGGACCTGCGTGGTCTGCGTCAGCGAGTCGTCGTTCCACACGTCGCCGAAGCCGGTGTGGTCGGGACCCGCGTCGCCCCAGCCCGGCGTGTTGAAGGCGAGGTCGTTGCCCCTGCGGGTCTGGCCCCAGCCGAGACCGGTGCCGAGGTAGGGGTGCAGGACCGGCTTGAACCAGTCCAGCCGCGTGGTCTTGCCCGCCGGGTAGGCGACGCGCCCGCCGCGCTCCTCCAGGCTCAGCCCGGCTCCGGCCTGCACGGACTCGTGCCAGCGCAGGTCCTTGCCCGTCGAGACGTAGTCGGTGCGCGTGCCGGGGAACGCGGCCCGCTCGGGGAAGCCCGAGCCGATCGGGAAGGCGTCGGCGATCGAGTAGCGGAACTCGCTGCCCGTCAGGGCCTTCGCACCGTAGTACGTCGTGTCCACGGTCCCGAGGTCCTTCGGGCGCGGGGCGATCGTGAGGTCGGCGGCGGGGATCGCGCCGGGGTGACCGACCGAGAGGTCGTAGACGTACGGGGTCCGGGCGGTCCCCGTGAGCTTCACCTTCTTGCCGCCCTTCGCCGCCCGCGCGAGCACCTGCCCGTCGGCGGCGTTCGCCGTCGCGACGGGGAAGGAACGGTCGGTGTACGCCGCGGTGCCGAAGTACGCCATGAGGCGCCCGGGGTCGTCGTCGGTCACGAGCAGCGCGGCCGCGCCCGCGTCCTCGGCGTACTGCGCGAGGTCGGTGGGAGCGATGCTCTGGTCCGCGTGGACGAGGACCACCTTGCCCTTGACGTCCTTGCCCTCGTACGCGGCGGCCGAGCCGTCGCCCGCGTCGAAGAGCTTCGCGTTCAGCGTGCCGTCGAGCACGCCGGACCCCGACTGGAGCGTCAGCTCCGAGACGGCCTTGCCGTTCGCCTTGCCGGTGAGCGGCGGCTTGCCGAGGCGCCACACCGTGCGGTACTCGAAGGTGCCGGTCTTCGGCTTCGTGCTGGGCGCCGCGAAGACGCTGTCGTACGTGAGCGGCACCTGCGCCTGCGTGGTGTAGGCGGAGCCGTTCGCCGAGCGCGTCGCCTCCATGATGAGCTGCCTGGTCTCGGTCGCGCGCGGGAGCTTGGTGCTGATCTCGCGCAGCGTGCGCCCGTCGAGCGTGACCTCGCGGTCGTGGTCGAGGGTGATCTCGGGGGCGGTGAGGTAGCCGAGACCGAGCGAGTCCTCGCCGTGCGAGCCGCGCACGTCGAGGAAGGTGCTCAGCGCGTAACTGCCGGGCTTGAGGCGGAGCTTGACGGTGCCGGACTCGCCGACGGCGGCGGGCACCGTGCTGCCGCCCTGGCTGAGCGACTGGAGGGCGAGGTTCGCGGGCGTCGCCGCGCCTTCGCGGTCCTTGACGTGGACCGTGAGGGTGTAGCGCTCCTCCTCCTTGACGAGGCCGAAGGCGGTGTGCGCGAGGACCTTGCCGTCCGCGTCCTGCGCGAGGACCTGCCCGGAGAGCTGCCCGACGGGGGCGTCCGTGCCGTCACCCGTGACGGTCGTCCGCGCGGTGCCGTGCGCGGGGACGGTCAGTTCGGTGTCGGCGAGCGTGACGGTCCCCGCGGGGACGTCGCTCGTGGAGAGGCGCACGGTGAGCGGCGTCGCGGAGTCGTTCGTGTACGTGAGGGTCTTCGTGACGGGCTCGTTGCCCTCGTACGGCCAGGCGTAGAAGCCGAGGTCGGCGCTCCCTGTCGCGGTGAGCGGGCTCGTGGTCGCCCCGGGGACGCTGACACGGCCGGCGCCGAGGTCGTACGCGGAGGCGTCGAGGGTCTTCGACGTGGACATGAGCGCGTTCTTGAGCTGGGCGGCGTCCCAGTCGGGGTGCTGCTGCGCGAGCAGCGCGGCGACGCCAGCGACGTGCGGCGTCGCCATCGACGTACCGCTCATCGTCGTGTACGCGCCCTCGCCCGCGACGAGCGAGGAGCGGGCGGCGAGGATGTCGACGCCGGGCGCCGAGACGTCGGGCTTGAGCCCGTTGTCGAGGTAGCGCGGGCCCTTGCTCGTGAAGTACGCGGCCTGGTCGTCGGAGTCGACGGCGCCGACGGTGAGGGCGTCGTCGGCCGCGCCCGGCGAACCGATCGTGCCCGCGCCGCCCGCGTTGCCCGCGGCGATGACGAAGAGGGCGCCGGTCTCCTCGGTGAGCGTGTTGACGGCCTGGGCCATCGGGTCGGTGCCGTCGCTGGGCTCGGTGGAGCCGAGGCTCATCGAGACGACCTTGGCGTCGAGGTCCTTCGCCGCCCACTCCATGCCCGCGATGATCTGCGACTCGCTGCCCGAGCCCTCGTCGCTGAGCACCTTGCCGATCGCGAGGTCGGCGTCCGGGGCCACGCCCTTCTCCTGACCGTCGGAGGCCGCGCCGCTGCCGCCGACGGTCGACGCGGTGTGCGTGCCGTGGCCGTTGCGGTCGGCGACCTCCTGGCCCTCGATGAAGCTCTTGCTCGCGACGACGCGGCCCTTGAGGTCGGGGTGCTCCGCGTCGATGCCCGTGTCGAGCACGGCGACCTTGACGCCCTTGCCCGTGAGCCCGGCCTCCCAGGCCTGCGGGGTGCCGATCTGCGCGTTGGACTCGGCCATGTCGGCCGTGACCTTCGCGTCGAGCCACACCTTGCCGATGCCGCTGCCCGCCGCGAAGGCGCGTCCGTTCCCGCTCCGCCGCGCGTCCTCGGTCAGGCTCGCCCAGAAGGCCGCCGGCTTCTTCGCCGTCACGGCGGTCGCGCCGATGCTCGGCAGCGCGCGCACGCGCGTGGCGCCCGCCACAGACGTGGGCGCGGTACGGGACTTCGCCTTCGCCGCCGTCCCCGTGACGATGAGCGGCAGCGGCGGCGCCGCCTTGCCGCCCTTGCCGGCGAGCCCTTGGGCGACCAGCTCGGTGACGTCGAAGAGCCGGGGGTCGAGCGTCCCCTTCGCGAGGTACGGTTCCGCCTCGGCGGGGACGACCCTGACGTGCCCGTTGACGTCCTCGGTGCGGACGCCGCCGGTCAGCCCGGGGGCCCGGTCGACGGTCACGGTCTGCTTGCCGCCGGGGAGCGGGGTGAGGGTCACCCGGTCGCCGGTCACGAGCGTGACGGTCGCCGTGGCCTGGGCGGTACGGGTCTGGGCGGCGGTACGGGGGGTGGGGTCCGCCGTCGCCTGGCCGGAGGCATGGGCGAGCGCGGTGCCGGGGAGCAGGGCGAGCGCGAGCCCGGCCGGCAACAGCCCGGCTCTGCGCCACAGGGGAGCAGATCTGGTCATGAAAGCCCTCTCGTCATCAGCGCGACCAGGGGGTGGGACGCGCTGAGGAAGAGTGTGAAGTGCGCTCTGTTGCGGGAGAGTTGCACAGCACTGGCGGAAAACGGCCGTGGCACATTGCCGCCAGGGGGCGAGCCGTTCACGGCATACGACTTTCGGCCATACCTGGCGCGGCAGCGGCAGGAGGGACGCGTGGGGCAGGGGGCGGATGGGCGGGGAAGCGCAGAGATCACG
The DNA here is from genome assembly GCF_050613165.1 of Streptomyces sp. P6-2-1. Taxonomy (NCBI): domain Bacteria; kingdom Bacillati; phylum Actinomycetota; class Actinomycetes; order Kitasatosporales; family Streptomycetaceae; genus Streptomyces; species Streptomyces sp. P6-2-1. The sequence goes on from NZ_CP192513.1 coordinate 1,777,442, forward strand.
CCACGCGGGGCCCGTACCGCCGAGGCGTTCTTGACACCGGCCCCGGCACCCTCACGTAAGACTCTTTTCCGTCAGTCATCCCTTACCGCACCCCTCGTCCGGCGCAAGCCGAGGTGCGTCACCCGTTTCGCCGCGACCCGGTTGGCGCAGTCCGGCAGGCACCCCGCGCGGCGGGCGACCACGCTCATGGGCAGGGGCGCCGACCGGTGGCTCCTTCCGGTCCGTACCTCGGGAGGCAAGGCCGTGACCGTCAGCCTGGAGCAATTGCGCCGCTGCCACATCGCCGTCGATCTGGGCGCCGCCCGGACGAGGGTGTTCGTGAAGGGCCAGGGCGTCGTGGTCGACGAGCCGAGCGTCGCGGCCGTCAACACGCGGACCGGGGGGCTCATCGCGGTCGGCACCTTCGCCCAGCAGATGACGGGCCGCACCCCCGAGTACATCCGCGTCGTGCGGCCGGTGTCGGGCGGCACGGTGGTCGATGTGGACATGGCGCAGCGGATGCTGCGGCACCTGCTCGGCGACAAGCTGCGCAGGGCGCTGCGCCGCAAGCCACGGCTGCGCGCCGCCGCGTGCACCCCGCACGAGTCCGACCCGCTCGCGCGCCGCGCGACCGTCGAGACCCTCGTCGGGCTCGGCGCGCGGCGCGTCGAGCTGGTCGACACGCTCATCGCGGCCGCGGTGGGCTGCGGGCTGCCCGTGGAGCGGCCCGAAGCGACGATGATCATGGCGTGCGGCGCGGCGACGACGCAGATCGCGGTGCTCTCGCTCGGCGCGATCGTCACGGCGCAGCGGCTCCCCGTCGGGGGCGACGCGATCGACCACGCGATCGTCTCGCACCTGCGCCACCGTCACGACCTGCTGCTGCCCGCGCAGTCGGTGCGGCCGCTGCAACTCGCGATCGACGCGGCCGATCCGCGCACGGGGACCACCGAGATCCACGGCCGCGACGCGGGGACCGGCCTGGCCCGCTCGGTCACGGTGGACACGGCGGCGCTGCGCGAGGCGATCAGCGCCCCGTTCACGACGATCCTCGACGGCATCGGGCGCGTCCTGCGCTCCTGCCCGCCCGACCTCGTCGCCGACCTCGCCGAGGGCGGACTCACGACGGTCGGCGGCAGCGCGCTCCTGCCCGGCCTCGACCGCATGCTCAAGGAGGCCACGGGGATGCCCATCCGCATCGCGGAGAACCCCGGCATGTGCGCGGTCGAGGGCCTCGGCGCGATGCTGGAGGGCCGCGTGGGCCCCATGACCCTGAGCCCGCTCCCGGCCCGCTGAGGCGGTTCGGGCTCCGCCGAGACCGCCGGCGGACCGGCGAGGCCGTTCCGGTACCGCCCGGCCGTCTTCCAGGACCGCCCGGCCGTCTTCCAGGACCGCCGGGCCGGGCGAACCCTCCCCTGCCGGTGTCCCGGCGCGCGGGCCCGCGGTCGGCGACCCGCGGTCGGCGTCCCGCGGTCGGCGTCCCGCGGTCGGCGTCCCGCGGTCGGCGACCGGCCCTGGACGAGCGGCCGGTCCGGTCAGCGGGACGAGGGCCCTTCCGTCCCCCGGCTCAGTCCTTCGCCCACTTCTTCAGGGCCGCCTTGTCCTCCCAGTTGCCGATGTTCGTGTCGATGGGCTGGGAGGTGTACTGGTGGATGCGCCAGGGCGCCTTGATCCCCGGCTTGCCCGGTTTTCCGTTGTAGTCGGCGATCCAGAGGCCGTCCGCCGCGAAGGACGTCGTGTCCCTGTTGAGCCAGAAGTCGCGGTTGCAGTAGAGGAGTACGCGGTGGTTGGAGCCGCGCAGCTTCTGCACCGCCTTGAGGAACTGGTCCTTCTCCTTGTTGCTCGCGGCCGTTCCGTCGCCCGTGTACTCCCAGTCGCAGGCGAGCAGGTCGTACGGGACGCTCGCGCACTGCTCGACGAAGTACTCGGCCTGCGCCTGGATGTTGCCCGGCCACAGGAAGTGGTAGAAGCCGACGACGCAGCCGGCGTCCCTCGCCCGCTTCGCCTGCGCCCGCTGACGCGGGCTGGTGTAGGTGCGCCCTTCGGTGGCCTTCACGAAGACGAAGGCCATGCCGTCCGCGTCGAACGACTCCTGATGGCTGCTGACATCGATCCCTTTGACGGCCATGCGTACTCTCCCTGTCGCGGGCCCGCTCTCCGGTGGGGCCCGGCGGGCGGCCCTCGGAGACGCCCGCCGGACTGCTAAGCCTGCCCCGGTCGGGGACGGGCACTCCGGGCGGCCCCCCGGGTTCAGCGATCCGGGCGACCTCTCGCACGTGCGCACGAGAGAAGGCCGTGCCCGGCCCCACGCCACCGCCGGAGGAGGACCCGCCGCGGCTGCCCGCCGACGCGCGCCTCGCCCTGTGCGCGAGGAAGCGACTTCCCGGCGGCCACCACGCCTGCGCGTGCGTCCCGGAGCGCTCCTGAGCGGCGGCAGACCGGTGCGCGCGTACGGGCGTGCGGGCGTGCGGGGGTGCGGGGGTGCGGGGGTGCGGGGGTGCGCGCGTACGGGGGTACGGGCGTGCGGGCCGTGCGGCGCGAGTCGCCGTCGTCTCACGCCGTGAGCCTGCGCCTCGTCCCCGCCGCCAGGAAGGTCAGCCCCAGCAGGAGCGCCGCGGCGCCGTAGAAAGCCCCCGTCGGGCCTGCGGGGACCCCGTCCGTGCGCACCCTGCCCATGAAGTCGAGCCCCGCGACGCCGTTCATCACGAGGTACCACAGGGGCAGGTAGAGCGCCTGGAAGACGCGGTGGGTGCGGCACACGACCCCCAGGAACGTGGCGAGCGAGGGGACGAAGAACGCCCCTGCCAGCCAGGCGGCGATCCCCGGGCCGTCGGCGGCGGCGATCATACGGGCCAGGGGCGCCACGCCGACCACCGCCGTGAGCACGACGCCCGAGGCCCACTCGGCGAGGAGCCTGCGGCGGACCGCGGGGTAGGCCCCGAGCAGCCCTTCCACGTCGTTCTCGACCTGCTGGGTGCCCAGGCGCGACCAGACGAGGACGGGCCAGATCCAGACCGCGGGGAGGACGAGGCCGGTCACGAGGCCGATCGGGACGACGAGGCCCGCCACGGTGAGCACGGCGGCCACGAGCCACCACCACGGGGACAACCCGCCGACGAGGATGCGCACTTCACCGGCGAGGAGACGGCCGGGCAGAGCGCCGCCCCTCCTCGTCCCGACGGCAGTCTTCGGGAGCGTCAGCGCGGCGGTGGGCGGCGCCCCGTGGACCGCCCCGGGCTCCCGTACCCCCGCACGAACCGCCCCGGGCTCCCGTACTGCCGCGAGGGGCGCCCCGTTCCGTATGCCCTCGCCCTCGCCCGCCGTCGCGGCGCCGCCCCGCGAGGGGTCGAAGCGCCCGAACCAGAGGGCGGGGAGCAGGGCGAGGAGCACGGCGATCACGACGACGAGGAGGCGGCTCAGAAGGAGAGCGCCTTCGACGTCGAAACCGTCCCAGGGGAAGGGCTTCAGGGGCTCGTCGACCTGCGTGAACCCGAGGCTGTACTCGCGGTTGCCGCCCGGCCCGACCGCCGCTGTCAGCGCGGCCTCCATCGACGCGTTGGCCTCGCCGATGCCGAGCCCGCCGAGCGGCGCGTCCGCCGACTGCCCGCCCAGGCCCACCACCAGGGCCACGAGGAACCAGAGCACGTTGCCGAGCCCGCCCCGCAGCAGCGGCACGGTCTCGAAGAAGACGGCCGCTGCCGCGGTCAGCGCGAGCAGCGGCAGCGCGACCACGAGGAACGGCTTGAGCAGCGCGACAGGGTCGACGGACCTGTCCTCGCCGCGCACGAGTTGCATCGCGAGCGCGGTCAGCGCGAGCACAGCGAGCATCGAGGCGAGCACGAGGAAGCCGCTGAGGAACTTGGAGGCGAGGAAGACCGGGGTACGGACGGGGGTCGCGGCGAGGATCTGCCCCACCCGGGTCTCCTCGTCCCGCGCGATGCCCTTGCGGACGACGTAGAAGCCGCCGAGCGTGAGCCACAGCGAGCCGGCGAGCGCGGTCGCGACCCCGACGTAGGCGCTGTTGTACGTACCCCGGTAGTCGCCGATCGCGAGGATCACCCAGTGGCCGTCCACCGGGGGCACGGCGAGCGCGCCGAGGCCGACGGCGGCGAGCAGGACGACGAGATAGACGGGGCGGCGCACGCGCTCCCTGAAATCCCCCGCGGTGAGGCCGGTCAGGGCGCTCGGGCTCATCGCCGCACCGCCTCGGGGAGGCCGCGCGTGATGCCGAGGTAGGCGTCCTCCAGGTCGGGGGCGACAGGGACGGCGCTCGCGACGGGGGGACGCTCCGCGAGGACCCGGAGGCGGACCCCGTCGGCCGTGCGGATCATCCGGCTGACGACGTAGTGGTCGCGTACGGCGGGAAGGGCGGCGGGATCGACCACCATCTCCCAGGCCCTGCCCGCCAGTTCCCCGGCCAGCTGCCCGGGCGCGCCGCGGCGCAGCAGGCGCCCTCCGGCCATGACGGCGATGTCGGAAGCGACGGACTCGACGTCGGAGACGATGTGCGTCGACAGGAGTACGGCCCGCTCGGCGGACAGGTCGCTGAGCAGGTTGCGGAAGCGGACGCGTTCCTCGGGGTCGAGCCCGGCCGTGGGCTCGTCGACGACGATCACGCGCGGGTCGCCGAGGAGCGCCTGCGCGATGCCGACACGGCGCAGCATGCCGCCCGAGTACGCGCCGAGCGGGCGCTTCACGGCCTCGGTCAGGTTGACCAGTTCGAGCAGTTCCTCGATACGGGCGCGGGCCGGGCGGGCGGAGAGGCCCTTCGCGGCGGCGAGGTAGGCCAGGAACTCGCGCGAGGTCAGGTGCGGGTAGACGCCGAAGTCCTGGGGCAGATAGCCGAGCCGGCGACGGAGCGCGTCGGGGTCGGCGGTGAGGTCGGTGCCCTCGTAGCGGATGCTGCCGCTGGTGGGCCTGGTGACGGTGGCGATGATCCGCATGAGCGAGGACTTCCCCGCCCCGTTGGGCCCGAGGAGTCCCACCATTCCCTTGCCCAGGGTGAGCGTGAGCCCGTCGACCGCGCGTTTGCCTCCCTTGTACACCTTGGTGATGTCGATCAGTTCCAGCATGTCTCCGCCTTGTTCTCAGTACGGGTGGGGTACGGGTGGGGTACGGGTCCGGGGGGCGGCCCGGGCTCAGCCCTTGAGGTTCGTGGGTCTGCCGTCGCGCAGCACGGTCGTGTGGCGCGGGACCTCGACGCGGAACTTGGTGTCGCAGTCGGCGAACCCGCTGCACGAGGCGTCCAGTTCGAGCGTGTCGCCCTTCAGCTCCCATGTGGTGCTGCTGCTGCCGATCGACATGCCCTCGTCGAACCAGAGGGTGACGCGGACGTTCTCGGTGTCGCTCTCGACGAGGTCGGTCGGGTTGCCGTGGGCCCGCACGTCGAGCTTCTCGCCGCTGAACTCGAAGGTCTTCCGCTTCGGTTCGGCCTTCTTCGCGTCGGCGCACGCGCTCACGGTGAGCAGGAGGCCCGTGGCGAGGGCGACCAGGGCGGTGGCGGTCCTGCCGCGCGTGACGCGGGCTCGGCTGGGGGTACGCATGGGCTGCTCCGTCTTCGGTGAGGTGGCGATGCCCCCACACTCCGCGCCCCCGGCCCGCCTGCCATCTGCCGTTCGGCAGATATCCACGCCCCGGCCCGTGACCTCCCCGACACCCCGCAGCCCGCACGGCCCCACGCCACCCACGCCACAGCGCTCAGCCCTACGCCACCCCCCAGTCCCGCACCGCACCGCGCGGCCCCGCACCCCGCCACGCCGCACCACTCGGCCCCGCGCCACCGCCCAGCCCCGCACCACGCGGCCCCCGCTCGCGCCCCGCGTCACGCCGCTCCCCCTCCGCGGCGCCACGCATCCTCGCCGCGCCACCCGCCCTCGCCGCGCCACCCGCCCCGCCGCGCCGCTCAGCGAGCCGTCTCCTCCAGCGGCAGCACGCCGACGACGGTCCAGCCCGCCGCTCCGGGCCCTGCGACGAGACTCCCCCGCAGGCTTTCGAAGCGCTCGGTCAGTGCGGGCAGGCCGGTGCCGCCCGCGGTGCGCGGGGGTGTCGCCGGGGCGGTCGGGGGGGCCGCGTCGTCGGAGACGGCGATCCGGAGGCCGGCTTCGGTCCGGGAGGCCGTGACCGTCACCAGCCCGGCCCCCGGGGCGTGTCGGCGGATGTTGGTCAGCGCCTCCACGACGAGGCGGTACGCGGCGTCCTCCGCCTCGGGGGGCAGCGTGCCCGCGAGCCCCCGTTCCAGGTCGAGCGCGGTCCGCGGGTGCCCTGCCCCCTCGAAACGCCGGAGCAGCACGGGGAGGTCGGCGAGGCCGCGTACCCGCGTGGACGGCGGCTCCGTGCGCGTCTCCGGCTCACGCAGGACCCGCAGTGTGTCGTCCATCGATGACAGGGCGCGCTGCCCGGCGGCCTCCAGGCGGGCGAGCAGCTCCTTGGTCCGCGTCTCGTCGTACTCGACGAGGCGGGCCGCCTGGGTCTCCAGGAGGATGCCCGTGACCTCGTGCGCGACGAAGTCGTGCAGGTCCCTGGCGACTTGGAGGCGCTGCTCCCTGCGTGCCCGCTCGATCGCCTCGGCCCTGCGGTCGTCCTGGACGCGCTGCCGCAGCCCGAAACCCCCGGCGACCAGGACCAGGAAGGCGGCGGACATGACGCCCAGGACCGATTGTTCGAGCACGCCGTGGGAGTTCCGCAGCGAGAACCGCAGCGGCAGGACGACGGCGGCGAAGCCGGTCAGTGTCCCGAGGACGGCGGCCTGCCGCGGCGGCACCCCGCGCACCACTCGCGGCAGCAGTACGAGGAGCGCGAGCAGTTCGAACGGGAGCCAGGGCAGCGCCCACTTGACCTCGGCGAGCCCTTCCCTGGTCAGCAGGAAGCCGAGATCGCCCAGGAGCGAGGCGCCCGCGACGATCGCCGCCGCCCTGACCAGCGTGAGCGGCCCCACCGGGTAGCGCGCCAGGGCCGCGAGCGCCGCGAGGACGGCGGGCACCACGGCGAAGAGGGCTTCGGCGGGCGCCGCGAGGGCGGGCAGGACGAGCAGGCAGGTGACCAGGGCGAAGGCCGGGTACCGGCGATTCGTGGCACGCGTCGGGGCAGTCCGCATGGGGGCGAGGGTACGCACGTGGGACGGCGCGGGGATCCGCCGATCGGCAGAGAGCGGGCCGGGCGCCCCTCACCGCCCCTCACCCCTGCCGACGCCCGAAGGTGTACCCCTGCTCGAAGGCGCGGACGGCGATCCCCACCCGGTTCCGCACCCCGAACTTGCGCTGAATGCTGGCCACATGCGTCTTGACCGTGCCCGGCGAGATGAAGAGTTCGGCGGCGATGTCCGCGTTGGTGCCGCCCTCGGCGACGAGCGCGGCGATCTCGCCCTCGCGCTCGGTCAGCGCCTCACCGGCGGGCGCCGGGTCGCCAGGGGCCCGTGTCCCCGTGACGTGCCGCAGCAGCCGTACCGTGATGGCCGGGCTGATGAGGCTGTCCCCGGCCATCGCGGCACGCACCGCCTCCACGAGCAGCGCGGGTCCCGAGCGCTTGAGCAGGAAGCCGGAGGCCCCGTTGCGCAGCGCCGGGTACACGTACTCGTCGAGGTCGAAGGTCGTGACCACGACGACCTTGGGCCGTGGCTCCGCCGCCCGGGGCCCGGCGAGCCTGCGGACCACCTCCAGGCCGTCCATGCGCGGCATCCGGATGTCGGCCAGGACCACGTCGGGGCGCAGCCGTTCCGCCTCCGCCACCGCCTCGATCCCGTCGGCGGCCTCCCCGGCCACCTCCATGTCCGGCTGACTGTCGAAGATGGCCCGCATCCCCCGCCGCACCATCTCCTGATCGTCCACGAGAAGCAGTCGCACCGTCATACAGGCAGCATTCCAGGAACGTGCCACTGCCGGACCCCGTTTCCGCGCCTTCGGCCCCCGGCACCATCCGGGGGCGATCTCCGCGGGCTTCCGGTCCAGGCCGCGCTTGCCGGGACGGGCGAGCACGTCGCGGCCGCTCGACAGCGCGCGCTGCCGCTCCCGGCCTCCTTCGCGGTCGGGTTCCCCGGCGCCTGAGCCCTCGGCAAGGGCCTCGGTCTCGCCTGCGGCCCGGGCCCTGCCGGGAGTCGCCGCCCCCCTGTCGAGTTATCGAAGTCCCCCTCCTGATGGGCCTCGTCCGCGTGGCTCCCGCCCCGCGCGGCACGGTCGCGCCCGGCTCCCGCGGAAAACACAGCTGACACACGGTCCGGACCCGCAGCGCACGTCGCTCGGAGGCGAGGAACCCGGCCTCGCGCGGCTTCTTCGGGTGATGCGAGACGGTCGACCGCGAGCCCCCGCCGCTCCGAAGGCCGCACGCACGCGCCTCGCCGCCGCCGTTCGCCGCGGCCCGCCCGTGGCAGGCCGCGGGGCCCGCCGCTGCGGCGCGTGCTCCCCCTCAGCACCGGGCCAGGGGCTCCGCCACCGGCGCCTCGCCCCGGGCGAGGGGCCGCGTGAAGCGGTAGCACTGCCGGGCGACCGGACCGTCGGACCCGGCCCCGGCCCGTACGCGGACCGTGACGCTCACGCGGTCCCGTTCCCGTGCCACCTTCCGCACGGCGAAGACGTCCTGCCCCTGCCCGCCGCGCGCCGCCAGCTCCCGCGACACCCCGGCCCGCGTGAGCAGTTCGTCCGGCAGACTCGCGAGGACGTCTCGCGCCCTGACCACGTCGCGGTCCACGAGACGGCTCGCGAGGCAGTCGGCGCGCGTGCGTTTCGTCAGCCGCGTCGTCCAGCCCGTACCGGGGGCGTGGTGGGCGACGAGGGTGAAGCACCACTCCACCTGGGTGGGCCCCGCGGACAGGAATCCCTTCCTGTCGTACGTGACCGCCCACGACCTGGCGGCGGTGTAGGTGCCGTGCGGGGCGTCGTAGGTGATCACGGGGGCCTTCGTGTGCCGCCAGAGGACACCGGTCACCGCCTCGGGACCTGTCGGGCCGCTCCCCGCGAGCGCGCGCCGCGTGTCCCGCGCGGCACGCGAGGCCAGCCGCAGCACGGACGCCTCGGCCGCCCGCTCGCGCCGCTCGTTGACGTGGCCGTCGTGCCAGAGGGAGAACCAGAACCAGCCGAGCAGCACGACGGGCAGGACGAGCACCACGAGGCAACAGGTGGTGACACCGCGGGTGAACCCGGGCACCCGGGCTCTCGGGGGATCAACCGTCATGGCGGCCCGGGCCGGGCGGACGGCATCGCGCACGGTGTGTCACCTCGCCCCTCCCGACACGTGGCACGGAACTACGCCGCGATAGTAGGCGACGCCCGACGGCTCAGGAACAGCCGGGACCCTACGCCCGGACGGCTGCACGCGACCCAACACGCCCTCCCCGCAGGCGAATTGCGCCGCCCTTCACCTCACCTGGTGGCGACAGCCGCCGGACCCCGCCCTCACCGCGCCTCCCTTCCCACCCGGCCCACGCCCCCGCGCCACGCTCAGCCCCCGCGTCCTCGACGCGACGACGACACGGGACGACGGCACGCCGAGCACGGACGTCCTCCCGAGCCGAACCCGGCCCAGTCGCAGCGCGGCGGGAAGTACGCGAGAGCGCCGTGGCAGTACAGGCCCCTGGTGCCGAAGTGGCTCATCGCGTACTCGCCGCACCCGCCCCCGGTCAGCAGCTCCGCGCCTTCCGCGTATCCGCGCTCTGCTCGTCGCGGTCGAGGCGGCGGTTGCCACGCCCCAACTGGCGGCGCATCACGGCGCCGTGCGCGGGCCGGTAGGGGCGGAGCGCGACGTGCGTCAGGGGGCGGGTCGAGCGCGATCCGTACGGCCTCACGGGTCTCGGCGCTCGGCTGCCCGGGAAGCCGCGGATCAGGTCGACGCCGCTGTCCTCGAACCCGGCGTCCTCCGCCTCGCGGACGATGACGCGGGCCTGGCGGGCGTCATGGCTGCGGCCCAGGGTGCGCAGGCGCTTGTCGTCGAAGGACCGCACGGCGCTGCTGAGCCTGCGGAAGCCGATCGCGCGGAACGCCGCGAGCTTCTCGCGTTCCAGGGTCTCCGGGCTGCACTCGATCGTCGCCTCCAGGAGTTCGCCGCCGAGTCCGGGAAACGCGTTCCGCAGGGCCGCCCCGTACGCTCGACGAACTCGCAACCTGGGTCGTCCCGGGCGGCGACGGCGCACCCGTACTGCGGCCCGTCCTGGTCCTGGTCTGCTGGGCCGCGGCCCTCGCCACCGTGGTCCTGACCCGCTCCAAGGCCGTCGTCCTGGCCCGCGCGTAGTACGGGCCACCGGGATCGCCGTCGCGTGCCGCGGGGAGCAATCCCGTCCCCTCGCCCCGAAGCCGCGTAGCCCGTCCTTCGTGAGGGAGAACGGGCGTCGTCCCGACCGGCTTCATGAGGGAGGAAAGTCGTCGTTCCGACCGGGACGCCGCTTCGGGCGTGGCCCGTGAAGGACCGGCCGGGCGCGGGCAGGCGCTTCGGGTGAGCGGCGGGCGAGTGACCACAAGGTGGGGCGGCTGGGACTCGAACCCAGGACCGACGGATTATGAGTCCGCTGCTCTAACCGGCTGAGCTACCGCCCCGTAGCGGCGCGTCGGGTGGACCCCTCGTGCGCCTTCTGCCGCAGCATAGCCGGTCATACGATCTCTCGCCTCGGATGGGGCCGACCTGCTGTGACACGCAGAAGGACCCCGGCGAACCGGGGTCCTTCGCTGTGCTCTCCCGACTGGACTCGAACCAGTAACCTGCCGGTTAACAGCCGGCTGCTCTGCCAATTGAGCTACAGGAGACCGTGCTCCCCCGACTGGACTCGAACCAGTAACCTGCCGGTTAACAGCCGGCTGCTCTGCCAATTGAGCTACAGGGGATCGACCTGCCGCAGCGGACACGGACCCGCTGTGTGCGGTGCGCGCTCGCTGCGACTCATACATTAGCGCAAGCAGGGGGGTGCTTTGCCAATCGGTAGGGGCTGCCGCCCGGCGCACGGGGAACCCTCATCGGGACAGGCCGGGTGCGCCGGGCGATGATCGGGCAAGATCACGTACGGGCAGACCGACGCAGACCGAACACGAGGGAAAGGGTGGCCGCCATCATGCGCTACCGGATCGCATTCGCCGCGGGCGCGGCTCTGGGCTACGTCCTGGGGACCAGGGCCGGGCGCGAACGCTACGAACAGCTCGCGAAGTACGCCCGGCAGGTCTCGCACAATCCGGCGGTACGGAATGTGACCGAGACCGCGGCGCAGCAGGGCCGGGTCGCCGCGGGGAAGGCGGTGCACGTCGTCTCGGTGAAGGTCGGCGACCGGCTGCCCGACTCCGTGTCGCGGCGCGTACGGGCCTTCTCCGGCCAGGACCACGGCGACGACTTCGGCTCCGGCACGGTCTGAGCCGAGGAGCGCCGAGGAGCGCCGAGGAGCGCCGAGGAGCGCCGAGGAGGACGAGGGCGGCCTGCCACCCACTCGTGAGAGGGGGTGGCAGGCCGCCCTCCCCCGTACACCGAAAGGCCCCCGCCCCTTACGCCGTGCGGCCGAGTGCGGCTCCGCGCCGCGCGTGCGGCACAATCCCCTGTCATGGCGATAGTCGCGGGACTGGACAGCTCGGCAGAGGCGACCCGGATCGTGGTGTGCGACGCGGACACGGGCGCCGTGCTCAAGCAGGGGTACGCCCCGCATCCCACCGAGGGCGCGGACGGGCAGACGCCGTACGAGACCGATCCGCAGTCCTGGCTGCTCTCGCTCGGTGAGGCGGCCGGGGGCGGGGTGCTCGAAGGGGTGCGGGCGATCGGCGTCTCGGCGCAGCAGCACGCGCTGGTGCCGCTGGACGCGCAGGGCGCGACCGTGCGGCCCGCGCTCATCGGCTCCGACAAGCGGATGCAGGCGACCGCCGCCGACCTCGCCGACGCGCTCGAAGGCGGCCGCGCCGCCTGGGCCGCCGCCGTCGGCTCGGTGCCGGGCCCCGCGCACCAGGTCACGAAGCTGCGGTGGCTCGCCAGGAACGAGCCCGAGAACGCGGCGAAGACCGCCGCCGTGCTCCAGGCCCACGACTGGCTCGTGTGGCAGCTCCTCGGGCGGCCCGCGCGCCGGACGACCGACAGGGGCGGTGCCTCGGGGACCGGCTACTGGTCGGCGTCCGAGGGCGTGTGGCGCCCCGACCTCGCGGAACTCGCGCTCGGGCACCAGGTCGCGCTGCCCGAGGTGCTCGGCCCTTCGGCGGCCGCGGGGACGACGCCGGAGGGGCTGCTCATCGCGCCGGGGACCGGCGAGACGATGGCCGCGGCCTTCGGGCTCGGGGTACGCGCGGGCGACGCGGTCGTCTCGCTCGGCGGCTCGGGCTCGGTCATGGCGATCCACCACGAGGCGATCGGGGACGCGGCGGTGACCGCGCTCGCCGACGCGACGGGGATGCACCTGCCGGTGGTGCGGCTGCTCAACGCCGTACGGGTCCTGCGCGGCACCGCGGAACTGCTCGGCACCGACCTGGACGGGCTCTCCACGCTCGCGCTGGAGTCGACCCCGGGGGCGCACGGCCTCGTGCTGCTGCCGTACCTCGCGGGCGAGCGCACGCCCGACCTGCCGTACACGGCGGGCACGCTCAGCGGCCTGCGGCGCGAGTCGATGCGGCCCGAGCACCTGGCGCGCGCGGCCTTCGAGGGGATGCTCTGCTCGGTCGCCGACGCGCTCGGCGTGCTGCGGGCGCGGGGCGTCGACGTGGAGCGGGTCTTCCTGCTCGGCCCGGCGGCCGAGCTGCCCGCGGTACGGGCCATCGCCGCCTCGCTCTTCGCGGCGCGCGTCGTCGTGCCGCAGCCCGCCGACTACGCGGCGCTCGGCGCGGCGCGGCAGGCGGCGTGGGCGCTCGGGGTGCACGAGGGACGGCTCGGTCCCGAGCGGCCGCCTGCGTGGCAGGGGGCGGCGGCGCAGGTCATCGAGGCGGACGAGGAGGAGCGGCTCGTGGGGGCCGCGGTGCGGCAGCAGTACACGGCCGTACGGGAGGAGACGCATCCGGGGGCGTTCGGGGACCTGAAGCCGCTGTGATCCCAAACCGGGGGCGGGCGGATTTGACCCGGCCTTGAATTAATCGGTTGGTCCGGGCGCAGGCGTATCGCTCAGGATGGGGAGGCTTCCGACCCCTCTTCGACAGGCGCAGTGTGCTCATACGACTTCTGCGGGCCTCGCTGGCCCCCTACAAACGGCCCATCGCCCTTCTCGTCCTGCTCCAGTTCGTCCAGACGTGCGCCGCGCTCTACCTGCCCACGCTCAACGCCGACATCATCGACAACGGTGTCGTGAAGGGCGACACGGGCTACATCATGGAGTTCGGCGGCCTCATGCTGCTCGTCGCCGTCGTGCAGATGGCGGGGAACGTCGGCGCGGTCTTCTACGGGGCCCGTACCGCCGCCGCGCTCGGGCGGGACGTGCGGGCGCGAATATTCGACCGCGTGCAGTCCTTCTCGGCGCGCGAGGTCGGCCAGTTCGGCGCACCGACGCTCATCACGCGGACGACGAACGACGTGCAGCAGGTGCAGATGCTCGTGCTCATGTCGTTCACGCTCATGGTCTCGGCGCCGATCATGTGCGTCGGCGGTGTGATCCTCGCGCTCGGCCAGGACGTGCCGCTCTCCTCGATCCTGCTCGTCGTGATCCCCGTGCTGGGCGGCTCGGTCGGGCTCATCGTGCGCAAGCTGCGCCCGCTCTTCCGTACGCTCCAGACCCGTCTGGACACCGTGAACCGGGTGCTGCGCGAGCAGATCACAGGGAACCGCGTCATCCGCGCCTTCGTGCGCGACGAGTACGAGGGCACGCGCTTCGACGGCGCGAACGGGGAGCTGACGGAGGTCTCGCTCGGCACCGGGCGGCTCTTCGCGCTCATGTTCCCGACCGTCATGACCGTCGTGAACCTCTCCAGCGTCGCCGTCGTGTGGTTCGGCGCGCACCGCATCGACAGCGGCGGGATGCAGATCGGCGCGCTGACCGCGTTCCTCTCGTACCTCATGCAGATCGTGATGGCCGTCATGATGGCCACCTTCATGTTCATGATGGTGCCGCGCGCCGAGGTGTGCGCGGAGCGCATAGAGGAGGTGCTCGGCACCGAATCGAGCGTCGTGCCGCCGAAGGCCGGGGTCACCGAGCTGCGCAGGCACGGGCGCCTCGAACTGCGCGGCGCGGGCTTCCGCTTCCCCGGGGCCGAGGAGCCTGTCCTGCGCGGGATCGACCTCGAAGCGCTGCCGGGCGAGACGACGGCCGTGATCGGCTCGACGGGCAGCGGCAAGACGACGCTGCTCGGCCTCGTACCGCGCCTGTTCGACGCGACCGACGGCGAGGTCCTGGTCGACGGTGTGGACGTGCGCGAGGTCGACCCGGCGCTGCTCGCGCGCACGGTCGGGCTCGTCCCGCAGAAGCCGTACCTCTTCTCGGGGACCGTCGCGAGCAATCTGCGCTACGGGAACCCCGGGGCGAGCGACGAGGAGCTGTGGCACGCCCTGGAGGTCGCGCAGGCGAAGGACTTCGTGGAGCGCCTGGAGGACCGCCTCGACGCGCCGGTGGCGCAGGGGGGCTCCAACTTCTCGGGCGGGCAGCGGCAACGGCTCGCCATCGCCCGCACGCTCGTGCAGCGCCCGGAGATCTACCTCTTCGACGACTCCTTCTCGGCGCTCGACTACGCGACCGACGCGGCGCTGCGTGCGGCGCTCGGCCACGAGACGGCGCGGGCGACGGTGGTGATCGTGGCGCAGCGCGTCGCGACGATCCGCGACGCTGACCGCATCCTCGTGCTCGACGAAGGGCGGATCGTGGGCGTGGGGCGGCACCACGAGCTGATGGAGACCAATGAGACGTACCGGGAGATCGTGCTCTCCCAGCTGACGGAAGCGGAGGCCGCGTGATGGCCGGGCCCGGTGGACGGATGGCGGCCGGAGCGGCCGGAGCGCAGGGGCTTGAGGACTTCAAGGGGACGGCGAAGCGGCTCGCGCGCCGCTTCGCCCCGTACAAGGCGCTCCTGACCGGGATGCTGCTGCTCGGGATCGTCAGCGTGGCCGCCTCGGTCTCGGGGCCGAAGATCCTCGGGCACGCGACCGACCTGCTCTTCGGCGGCGTGATCGGCGGGCAGTTGCGCGCCGGGCAGACCAAGGAGCAGGTCATCGAGGCGGCGCGCGAGCGCGGCGACGGCGGCTTCGCCGACCTCCTCAAGGGGGTGCACTTCACGCCGGGCGAGGGCATCGACTTCGGCGCGATCGGTGAGGTGCTGCTCATCGCGACGCTCGTCTTCGCGGTCGGCGGCGTGCTCATGTCGATCTCGGTACGGCTCTCGAACCGGGCGATCAACCTCATGGTGAGGCGGCTGCGCGAGGACGTGCAGACGAAGCTGTCGCGCCTGCCGCTCTCGTACTTCGACCGCCGTCAGCGCGGCGAGGTGCTGAGCCGGGCGACGAACGACATGGACAACCTCCAGCAGACGCTGCAACAGACCCTCGGCCAGCTCGTCAACTCGGTACTGACGATCATCGGGGTCCTCGCCGTCATGTTCTGGATCTCGTGGCTGCTCGCGCTCGTCGCGCTCGTGACCGTGCCGCTCTCGGCGCTCGTCGCGACGCGCGTCGGCAAGCGCTCGCAGCCGCAGTTCGTGCGGCAGTGGAAGACGACGGGCGAACTCAACGCGCACATCGAGGAGATGTACACGGGCCACACGCTCGTGAAGGTCTTCGGGCGCCAGGAGGAGTCGGCGAAGGTCTTCCGCGCGCACAACGAGGCGCTCTACGACGCCTCGAACAAGGCGCAGTTCACGAGCGGCGCGATGCAGCCGCTGATGATGTTCGTGTCGAACATCAACTACGTGCTCGTCGCCGTCGTCGGCGGGCTGCGCGTCGCCTCGGGCGCGCTGTCGATCGGTGACGTGCAGGCGTTCGTGCAGTATTCGCGGCAGTTCTCGATGCCGCTCACGCAGGTCGCCTCGATGGCGAACCTCATCCAGTCCGGGGTCGCCTCGGCCGAGCGGATCTTCGAACTGCTCGACGCGGAGGAGCAGAGCACGGACCCCGAACACCCGGAGCGGCCCGCCGAGTTGCGCGGGCGGGTCGCCTTCGAGCACGTGTCCTTCCGCTACGAGGAGGACAAGCCGCTCATCGAGGACCTGTCCCTGGAGGTCGACCCGGGCCACACGGTCGCGATCGTGGGGCCCACGGGCGCGGGCAAGACGACGCTGGTCAACCTGCTGCTCCGCTTCTACGACGTGACGGGCGGGCGCATCACGCTCGACGGCGTGGACATCGCGCGGATGCGCCGCGACGACCTGCGCGCCGGGATAGGGATGGTGCTCCAGGACACGTGGCTCTTCGGCGGCACGATCGCCGAGAACATCGCGTACGGGGCCGCGCGCGAGGTCACGCGCGAGGAGATCGAGGAGGCCGCGAGGGCGGCGCACGCCGACCGCTTCGTGCGCACGCTCCCCGAGGGCTACGACACGGTCATCGACGACGAGGGCACGGGGGTGAGCGCGGGCGAGAAGCAGCTCATCACGATCGCGCGCGCCTTCCTCTCGGACCCGGTGATCCTCGTGCTCGACGAGGCGACCAGCTCCGTGGACACGCGCACCGAGGTGCTGATCCAGAAGGCGATGGCGCGCCTGGCCGCCGGGCGCACGAGCTTCGTCATCGCGCACCGCCTCTCCACGATCCGCGACGCGGACACGATCCTCGTCATGGAGAACGGCGCGATCGTCGAGCAGGGGACGCACGAGGAGCTGCTGGCCGCGGGCGGCGCGTACGCGCGGCTGTACGCGGCGCAGTTCGCGCAGGCGGTGGCCGAGGTCGAGTAGCCGGGCCCCCGCGGGGCCTTCCGCGGTACGGGGCCGCCGCCACGTACGGACGTGGGGGCGGCCTCGCCCGTACCTGCCGCGGCTGCCGCGCGGCCCTCAGTCCAGGTAGCCCCTGAGCTGGTCGGCGAAGGCGTGGGAGCGGAGTTTGGCGAGGGTCTTGGCCTCGATCTGGCGGATGCGTTCGCGGGTGACGCCGAAGAGGGCGCCGATCTCCTCCAGGGTGCGGGGGCGGCCGTCGTCGAGGCCGTAGCGGAGCTGGACGACCTGGCGTTCGCGTTCGCCGAGGGTCGCGAGGACGTCTTCGATGTGGCGGCGCAGCAGGAGCAGCGCGGCGGACTCGGGGGGCGAGGGGGCGTCGCCGTCCTCGATGAGGTCGCCGAGCGCGACCTCGTCCTCGCCGCCGACGGGGGTGTGGAGCGAGACGGGCTCCTGCGCGAGGCGCAGGACCTCGCCGACGCGTTCCTTCGTGAGGCCGAGGAGGGCGGCGACCTCCGCGTCGCTCGGCTCGTGGCCGCGCTCCTGGAGCAGCCCGCGCCGCACCCGTACGACGCGGTTGATCAGCTCGACGACGTGCACGGGCACGCGGATCGTGCGGGCCTGGTCGGCGAGGGCGCGGGACATCGCCTGACGTATCCACCACGTGGCGTACGTGGAGAACTTGAAGCCGCGCGTGTAGTCGAACTTCTCGACCGCGCGGATGAGGCCGAGATTGCCCTCCTGGACGAGGTCGAGCATCGTGAGGCCGCGCCCCGCGTAGCGCTTGGCGACGGAGACGACGAGGCGGAGGTTGGCCTCGATGAGGCGGCGTTTGGCGGCGCGGCCGAGGACGACGAGGCGGTCCAGATCGAGGGCGAGGCGGGTGTCGAGCGGCCCGGGCCCGGCGAGTTTCTCCTCGGCGAAGAGACCGGCCTCGACACGCCGGGCGAGTTCGACCTCGTCGGCGGCGGTGAGGAGGGGGATGCGGCCGATCTCCCGCAGGTACTGGCGGAAGAGGTCGGGCGCGTGACCGCCGGGGGGAGCGGGTGTGCGCTCGCGCGTGCGCTGCGTGGGGACGCCGGGGAGGGGCGGGGCGTCCTGCGGGGTGGACGTCGTGGCGCGAAGCTGCGTGGGCACGGAGTCGGCCTCCTGGGGGGTTCGCTGCCGCTGTCCGCGGGATGCGCGGGTCACCGTTTTTCAGTGTGGGACAGGGCGACGGCGGCCCACGAGGGGTGTGCGGGTACTTTTTGCGTCCGGTACGTGACGGGGGGTCAGCGGGCGGGGCGCGTGGGGGCGGTGGGACAGGCGGGGCAGGCCGGGCGGGGCCGGGAGGCCGGGGGGGCGGGAGGCCCGGGAGCGGGAGGCCCGGAAGCGGGAGGCCGGGGGGCGTCCGCTCAGAGGGCTGCCGCGCCCTGGTGCTGGAGGGCGCGGCCGTACTGTTCCAGGACCCACAGTTCGCTCTGGACCTCGGCGGCCCGGGCCTGGTCGCCCTGGGCCGACACGCGGGTGAAGGTGCCCTGAAGCTCGGTGACGCGGCGCTGGACGGCGCGGACCCTGACCCGTACGAGCTGCTCGCTCGCGTAGACCTCGTCGACGACGCGTCGCCGGATCGGCTCGACGGCGAGTTCGGTGACCATCGCGCGGACGCGGTCGTCGGGGGCCGCCTCGCGTACGGCGGTGAGGTAGGCCATCGCGTCGTGGACGCCCTCCTCGGCGCCGCCCGCGTCGGCGATGGCCTGGCGCACGGCCGCGTACGGCTCGGCGGTGAACTCGTCGATCTCGTAGGCGTCGAAGGCGGGCGAGACCAGTTCGGGGCGCTGGAGGGCGAGTTTGAGCAGTTCGCGCTCGGTCACGTGCACAGGGTTGCGCAAAGTGAGCGCGGGGCCCGAGCCGCCGGGGCGCTGGGGGGCACCCGCGGTGGCCGTCGCGGGGGGCCTGGAGCCGCCGGGGAGCGGTTCGCCGCGGTGCTCACGGGCCCAGCGGGCGACGCGGGCGACCCTGCGGACGACCTCCTGCTGGTCCATGACGCCGTAGCCGAGCATCCCGGCGAGCTGGACGGCGACGGTGTGCCGCAGCGCGACGTTCTTGACGCTCGCGACGACGGGCGCGGCCTCGTCGAGCGCGGCGGCGCGACCGGCCGGGGTCTCCAGGTCGTAGCGCGAGACGATCTGGCGCAGCGCGAACTCGAAGAGCGGGACGCGCGGCTCGACCAGCTCGGCGACCGCCTGCTCGCCCTTGGCGAGGCGCAGGTCGCAGGGGTCCATGTTGTCGGGCGCGATCGCGATGTACGTCTCGGCGGCGAACTTCTGGTCGTCCTCGAAGGCGCGCAGGGCGGCCTTCTGCCCGGCGGCGTCGCCGTCGAAGGTGAAGATCACGCGGGCGCTGCCGTTGTCCATGAGGAGGCGGCGCAGGATCTTGATGTGCTCAGTGCCGAAGGCGGTGCCGCAGGTCGCGACGGCGGTCGTGACGCCGGAGAGGTGGCAGGCCATGACGTCGGTGTAGCCCTCGACGACGACGGCGCGGCTGGAGCGGGCGATGTCCTTCTTGGCGAGGTCGATGCCGTAGAGGACCTGCGATTTGCGGTAGACGGGGGTCTCGGGGGTGTTGAGGTACTTCGGGCCGTTGTCGTCCTCGCGCAGGCGCCGGGCGCCGAAGCCGACGATGTCGCCGCCGATGTCCTTGATGGGCCACATGAGGCGGCCCCTGAAGCGGTCGATGGGGCGGCCGCCGCGGCTCTCCTGCGCGAGCCCGGAGGTGATCAGCTCGCGGTCGGTGAAGCCCTGGCCGCGCAGGTAGCGCGTGAGGTGGTCCCAGCCCGCCGGGCTGTAGCCGACGCCGAAGTGCGCGGCGGCGGCCTGGTCGAAGCCGCGCTCGGCGAGGAACTTGCGGCCGATCTCGGCCTCGGGCCCGGCGAGCTGCTCCTCGTAGTACTTCGCGGCGGCCCGGTGGGCGTCGATGAGGCGGATGCGCTCGCCGCGCTGCTGGGTGGGGTTGTAGCCCCCCTCCTCGTAGCGGAGGGTGATGCCGGCCTGACCGGCGAGGCGCTCGACGGCCTCGGAGAAGCTGAGGTGGTCCACCTTCATGACGAAGGTGATCGTGTCGCCGCCCTCTTGGCAGCCGAAGCAGTGGAAGAGCCCCTTGGCCGGACTGACCTGGAACGACGGCGACTTCTCGTCGTGGAAGGGGCACAGGCCCTTCAGGTTTCCGCCGCCCGCGTTCTTGAGCTGGAGGTACTCAGCGACAACGGAGTCGATCGGGACCGCGTCCCTGACCGCCTTCACGTCCTCGTCCTTGATCCTGCCAGCCACGAGGGAAGTCTACGGGGCTCGGCGGGGTGCCCGGACGGGAGGAGGGGCGGGCGGGGCCGGGGCCGTCCGGGAGGCCGCGGCGCGGGCGGGCGCCGCGCCCCGGCCCCCGGGCCTCAGTGGGCCGAGGGGGTCCCTTCGCCGGGCGGAGCGGCACCCGGGCGGGGGGCCAGGTCGTCGACGCGCGCGGCGAGGCCGGGGTGATGGGCGGCCAAGTGGGGGCGGGCCGCCTCCAGGGGCGCGAGCAGGCGGGCCGGGTCCTGGTCGCCGAGGGCCCGGGCGAGGGGGGTACGGGCCGGGGCGGGCAGCCCGTCCAGCGCGACGACCTCGGCCGCGAGGCCGCGCAGCGACGCCGCGTGCTCCCTGGCCCAGGCGGCCAGCGCGCGGTCGACGGCGCGGCGGTCGCGGGTGGCCCGGATGCGCTCCTCGCCCGTGCTGCCGGGGGTGCCGGGGCGCCGCCTGAGGTAGCGGCGCTCGGCCGACTGCCTGTTCGCGACGCCGAGCGGGCCCGCCAGCTCCGCCCAGCTCGCCCCGGCCTCCCGCGCGTCCTCGATCAGGCCGGTCTCCCAGCCGCCGAGCTGCTCGCGCAGCTGCCGCAGCAGGAGCAGCGCGGCGAGTGCCTGTTCGGCGCCGCCGCCCGGCGCGGGGGGCGCGGCGGGCGGGGTCGTCTGGGCCGTACGGACCGCTTCGGCGATCGTCTCCAGGGCCGCCGTCACGGCGGGCAGGGGCGCGCCGGGGGAGCCCGGGTCCTGGCGCCGCTCGGAATGTCCGTCCACGGCCATGAGCCACCTCCACTCCACGTGTCATCCATTGGGCGACACTCTCACTTGTCATCTCTTGGATGACACGCTATAACAGAGACAGGCAACAACGCACGGGCCTCGCATCGAGGGCCCGCACTCGATCATGGAGGTGTCTTTCCCCATGCTGATGCGCACCGACCCCTTCCGTGAGCTGGACCGCATCACCCAGCAGTTCTTCGGCAACTCCGCGTCCGGCACGTGGTCGCGTCCGTCCCTGATGCCGATGGACGCCTACCGCGACGGCGGGGAGTACGTGCTCGCGCTGGACCTGCCGGGCGTCGACCCGGACGCGATCGATATCGACGTCGAGCGGAACATGCTGACCGTGAAGGCCGAGCGCCGTCCGGCCAACCGCAGCAAGGAGGCGCAGGTCGAGCTCTCCGAGCGCCCGCTGGGCGTCTTCTCGCGGCAGGTGATGCTCGCCGACACGCTCGACACCGAGCGCATCCAGGCCGACTACGAGGCGGGCGTGCTGACCGTGCGCATCCCGATCGCGGAGCGCGCCAAGCCCCGCAAGATCGCCATCGGTACGAGCGCGGGCCGCAAGGAGATCAGCGGCTGACGCGAGGGGACCGGCGGCCGGGGACGCCCGGGACCGGGCCGGGGCGCGCGGCGGAGGACGGGACCGCCCTCCCGTACCCGTCCTCCGCGCACCGCCCCTCCCCCGGCGCGCCGCTGATCCGCCCGCGGGACGCCACGGAAAGCGGGACGCCACGGACAGAAGGGGGCACAGTCGTGACGATGCGAACGGAAGTGTTCCTGGAGCAGGTGCGGGAACGCGGCGAGTACCCGAGCCGGAGCGAGGCCGACCGGGCGGCCCGCACCGTACTGGCGCTGCTGGGCGCGCATCTGGTCGGCGAGGTGCGGGCCGAGCTGGCGGCCCGGCTCCCGGAGGTCTTCGCCCTGATCCTGCTCAACCCGCTCCAGGCCGCCGAGCCCCTCTCCCCCGAGCGGTTCGTACGGGCCGCGGCCGCGTGGATCGAGGGGGCCACCGAGACGACCGCCGCCTGGGACGTGAGCGCGGTGCTCAGCGTCGCGGCGGACGCGGCGGGCGAGGAACTGACGGGCCGCGTCCTGCTCCAGCTCCCGCCGGGATACGACCTGCTCTTCGGCCGCCCGCGGGCGGCCGGGGAGGAGCGGCCCGCCGCGTGACGGGCGGGGCCCTGGCCCCGGCCCGTCCGCCGCCGCCCGCCACCGACCGCCCGCCACCGGCCACCGTCCCGGACGCGAGTCGTCCGGGACGGGCCTCAGTAGTCCTCTTCGTCCGTCAGCTCGCACCTCTTGACGCCCCGGGGATCGACGGGCTTGACCTTCACCGTCTTCGTCCTCCCCTTGGCGACGCGCTCGTTGACGATCCCCTGGAGGTCGACGAAGCCGCCGTCCTCGTCGTAGAAGGTGACCGTGCCCGTGTAGGTCTCCGCCCTGGTACCGGTGTTCCTCAGGCGCACCGTGGACCAGGGTCTGCCGGCGGTCACGCAGGAGATGAGGGTCGCCTCGACGGCCCGGGAGCGGGTGCCCCCGGCGGGCTCGGACGCGGCCGGGGTGGCGCCCGACGTGGGGGCGTGGCGCCGGTTCGCGCTGGTGTAGCCGTTGCGGTAGCCCGAGCCGTAGGAGTCGTCGTCATCGTCGCCGGACGCGCGGGAGCCGTTCTGGCGCTGCGCGGAGCTGCTGCACCCGCCGCCGTGCCCGCTCCCGTGCCTGCTGTGCGAGGAGCCGTGGCCCCGCCCTGTCGAGAATCCCGTCAGGGCGAGGACCGTTATCGCCGCCATCGCGATCAGTTTGATACCCCGTGTCGTGTTCACCCGGCGACCCTACGGACCGGGGCAGCGCTCCGCCCCGTGTGCGAACACATGCGCACAGAGTTTTTTCACGAGGACGGCAGGAACGACTCCAGGGGCACGTTCGGGTCGGCGAGCGCCTCGGGATCGGGACGGCTGCCCGAGCGGATGAGCTTCTGGAGCGGTTCGGTCACGTCCCAGATGTTGACGTTCATCGCGGCCCGCACCTGCCCGTCGAGCAACCAGAAGGCGAGGAAGCGGCGCTTGGCCGCGTCACCCCGTACCAGCACCTGGTCGTACTGTCCGGGCGGTGCCCAGCCCGAGTACTCCAGGCCCAGGTCGTACTGGTCCGAGAAGAAGTACGGGACGCGGTCGTACGTGACGTCCTTGCCGAGCATCGCGCGGGCGGCGAGCGGGCCGCCGTTGAGCGCGTTGGCCCAGTGCTCGACGCGCAGGGGCGCGCCCGGGAAGAGGCCGAGCGGTACGGAGGCGACGTCGCCCGCCGCGTAGATGTCGGGGTCCGAGGTGCGCAGTCCCGCGTCGACCGCGACGCCGCCGCCGTGCTCGGGCGCGGCGAGCGCGAGTCCCGCGGACTCGGCGAGTGCCGTACGGGGCGCGGCGCCGACGGCCGCGAGGACGTCGTGCGCGGGGTGCTCCTCGCCGTCGTCGGTGAGCGCGGCGAGGACCATGCCGTCCTGGCCGATGATCTCGGTGAGGCGGGCGCCGAAGTGGAAGCGGACGCCGCGCTCGGCGTGCAGGTCGGTGAAGAGCCTGCCGACCTCGGGCCCGAGCACGTGGTGCAGCGGGGTCGGCGCCGCGTCGACGACGGTGACTTCGGCCCCGTACTCGCGCGCCGCCGCGGCGACCTCCAGGCCGATCCAGCCCGCGCCCGCGATGAGCAGGTGACCGTTGTCACGGCCGAGGTTCGCGAGGGTGCGGCGCAACCGCTCGGCGTGCGCGAGCCGCCGCAGGTGGTGGACGCCTGCGAGGTCGGTGCCGGGGATCTCCAGGCGGCGCGGCTCCGAGCCGGTGGCGAGGAGCAGCTTGTCATAGTGGAGGGGCGTGCCGTCGCCGAGCGTGAGGGTGTGGTTCGCGGCGTCGAGCGAGACGGCGGGCTGGCCGAGGTGGAGTTCGACGTCGGCGCCCGCGTACCAGCCGGGCTCGTGCACGAAGACGCTTTCGCGGGCGTCCTTGCCGAGCAGGTAGCCCTTGGAGAGCGCGGGGCGCTCGTACGGGTGCTCCCGCTCGTCGCAGACGAGGATCACCCGCCCGGTGAAGCCTTCCGCGCGCAGCGTCTCCGCCGCTTTGGCGCCGGCCAGGCCCCCTCCGACAATGACGAACGTCTGATCCGCGTCGACCACGTGCTGCCTCCTCAGTACCCGAGCCCGCCGCGCACCGCCCTTGCGGCGGGCACGGACGGGGCGGCGGTCCCCTGCGAGCGTCCCGCACGGGGGCGGGTGGGGGGAAGGGGGGTGACTCGATCGGGGGGGGTGATCGAGGTCCTGCGTCCCTGTTGCCTTGGTGCGGGGGGTTCCTGACGGTACCGCAGCTCAGGTGGGGGGCTGGATGCGAGGGTTCCTCCTCGCGCCGTGGTGCCCTTGCGGGGGCCGTGCGCTTGCGGGGGCCATGCGCTTGCGGGGGCCGTGCGCTTGTGGGGGCCGTGCCCTTGCGGGGGCCGCCCGCCCTCACTTCCTCAATCGCCGGAGTGGCCGAATCCTGGTTGCCGTGTCAGTTCGGCGTGCAGTGCGCGTGCCGCCTCGTCCGTCAGCGAGGCGATCTGGTCGATCAGGACGCGGTGGCGGGTGGGGTCGGTACCGGCCTCGTGGAAGAGGGCACGGAACTGGGGATCGAGGCCGTGCGGTGCGCGGGCGGCGAGCGCGGCGGCGAGTTCGGTGAGCAGGACGCGCTGGGCGGCACGGATCTGTTCCTGTTCCGCGCGCTGGATCACGTACAGGTCGGCGACGGCCTTGAGGAGCCCGCACTCCAGACGCGCGGTGCGCGGGACGACGAGGCGGGCCGCGTAGCGGCTGAGCGGACCCGGTCCGTGGGCCGCGCGGGTCGCGGTCTCGGCGGCGAGGCAGAAGCGGCCGATGAGTTCGCTCGTGGCGTCCTTCAGGCGGGCCTGGGCCGTGGCGGAGCCGTCGTAGTGGTGGGGCCACCACTCCTCGGCGAGGAGGCGGTCGAGCGCCGCGTCGAGTTCGGCGCGCTCCGCGTCGGGCGGTACGTGGCCGCGGTCGAGCGCCACGCGGTGGATCTCGGCCCGCTCGGGCTCCGAGAGCAGCGCGTTGGGGTCGATGTGGCCCGCGTGCAGGCCGTCCTCCAGGTCGTGCACGGAGTACGCGACGTCGTCGGACCAGTCCATGACCTGGGCCTCGAAGCACGTGCGGTCCCGCGGCGCTTCGGCGCGGAGCCAGCGGAAGACGGGAAGGTCGTCCTCGTACACGCCGAACTTCGCGTGCGCGGGGTCCCGCGGGTGCGCGCCCCGGGGCCAGGGGTACTTGGTGGCGGCGTCGAGCGCGGCGCGGGTGAGGTTGAGACCGACGCCTGCCCGGGTGCCGTCGGGGCCGGGCACGAAACGCTTGGGCTCGATGCGGGTGAGGAGGCGCAGGGACTGCGCGTTGCCCTCGAAACCGCCGATGTCGCGGGCGAGTTCGTCGAGCACCTGCTCGCCGTTGTGCCCGAAGGGCGGATGGCCGAGGTCGTGCGAGAGACAGGCGGCCTCGACGAGGTCGGGATCGCAGCCGAGCGCGCCACCGAGGTCACGGCCGACCTGCGCGCACTCCAGGGAGTGGGTGAGGCGGGTACGGGGGCTCGCGTCCCAGGCGGGGGAGCGTGCGCCGAGCGTGACGACCTGGGTCTTCCCCGCGAGCCTGCGCAGCGCGGAGGAGTGCAGGACCCGGGCCCGGTCGCGCTGGAAGGCGGTACGCCCCGGGCGCTTGTCGGGCTCGGGCGCCCAGCGCTCGGTGTCCGCCGGAACGTAGTCCGCCGTCTCATGACGCAGCCGATACGCCTCGCCCTCGGCCCGCCTGGAAGTCGCTGCCATACGACAGAGCCTAAACGGAAGGGGGGACATCCCGGACAGATGTACGGGGGCGGGGCGGGGGGTCATCACGAGGGCCGATCGCGGGGGCGCGGGAGGGCCGGGCCGGGGCCGGGGCCGCCGGCTGGGCGGGACGAGGCAGCGGCCGCACTGGGCGCAGGGCGATCGCAGAGCCGGGCCGGGCACCGAACGGGGTGGGCCGTGAGGCGGGTGGACCGGGCGCGAGGCGGGGGGCCGGACGAGGCGGGGGGCAGGCGGGGTGGGGGGCAGGGGGGCGGCCGGGTGTGAAGGGGGAGGCCGGGTGGGTGGCGGGGAGGTGGGGTGGTGTCGGTGGGGGGTGCGAGACTCGGCGGGACGTAGGGGATGTACGTACGTACGGGAGTGGGGGCGATCATGTCGTTCAGTGGGCCTGTGGCCGATATGCACCGGTATCTGCAGGAGGCGCGGGACGCCGTGCTCTGGAAGGCGGAGGGCCTGTCGGAGTACGACGCGCGGCGGCCGCTGACGCCGACGGGGACGAATCTTCTCGGGCTCGTGAAACACCTGGCCGCCGTGGAGCTGGGGTACTTCGGGGACACGTTCGGGCGGCCGTACTTCGCGAAGGGCGAGGAGCCCGACTTCCACTGGACGCGCGAACCCGAGGGCGACCTGTGGGCGCGCCCCGAGGAGTCGGCGGAGGCACTCACCGGCCTGTACCGGGCCGCGTGGGCGCACACGGACGCGATCCTCGCGGAGCTTCCGCTCGACACGGAGGGACGGGTGCCCTGGTGGCCGGAGCACCGCGCCACGACGACGCTGCACCACGTCCTCGTCCGGGTCCTCGCCGAGACCCAGCGCCACGCGGGCCACGCGGACATCACCCGTGAACTGCTCGACGGACGCGCGGGCGCGGGCCGCGAGGACACGAATCTCCCCGAGTGGGACCGCGGGACCTGGTCGGCACACCGCGAGAAGGTCGAGCGGGCGGCACGCGAGGCGGACCCGCAGGGCGCGGAGCGGGCCGGGGCGGGCTCGTGACCCGGACACCCGTCGCCGGGGTCGACGTGCGGGTTCTCGGGCCCGCGGACTGGCCGTTGTGGCGGGAGCTGCGGCGCGCCGCGCTCGCGGACGCGCCGCACGCGTTCCGGGCGCGCCTCGACGCGTGGGGGCCGGGCGAGGAGCGCCGGTGGCGGACCAGGCTCGCGCTGCCGGGCGCGTACCACCTGGCCGCCTTCCACGACGGGCACGCGGTGGGGACGACGAGCGGCCTCCCCGCCGGGGACGGCACGGTGGAGCTGCACTCGGTGTGGGTGGCGACGGCGGTACGGGGACGCGGCGTCGGCGGCCTGCTGCTCGACGCGGTGGAGCGGTGGGCGCGCGCGGCGGGGGCGGAGCGGCTTCGGCTCGGGGTCCTGGCGGCGAACACGCAGGCGCGGGAGGTGTACCGGCGCAAGGGCTTCGTGGTGGTGGACGAGCGGGCGGGGGAGGTGCGGATGGCCAAGGCGCTCACCGGGGCCGGGGAGGCCGTGGCCCAGCGTGAGCCCATGACGAACGAGGACGGCGCGGGAACAGGGGACGACGGGCTCGGGCCCCTCGCCTCAGCACTCGGGATCGACACCGTCGAGGTCGACGGGCGGGCGGCCACCGCCGACGATCTGCTGTGGCGGGCCGTGCGGAGCGACGGGCACTTCACCGCCGCGCAGGTGCGGGGCGGGAAGGTGCGGGGGATGGAGGTGCACCTGGAGCGGTTGTGCGCCGCCTCGCGGGAGTTGTGGGGGGACGTACTCGATCCGGCCCTCGTGCGGGAGCGGGTGCGGCACGCGCTCGGGGGCGGGGCGCGCGACGCCGCGCTGCGCGTGTACGTGCACCGGCCCGCCGGGGCCCTCTCGCTCATGGTGACCCTCGCCGCGCCCGGCGGGGTCCAGGAGACCCCGCTGCGGGTCCGCTCGGTCCCGTACGTACGGCCCTTCGCGCACGTCAAGCACCTCGGCGGCTTCGCGCAGGCGCACCACGGGCGGCTCGCCGGGCGGGACGGGTACGACGAGATCCTGCTCACCGGGCCCGACGGCGAGGTCGCCGAGGGCGGGATCACCAATGTCCTCTTCGGGGACGGCGAGCGGCTCGTGCTGCCCACGGCGCCCGCGCTCGCCGGCACGACGCTCACGCTCCTGGAACGGGGGCTGCCCGCCGCGGGACTCGCGCTCGTACGGCGGCCCGTACGGCTCACGGATCTGGCCGGTTTCCGCTCGGTGTTCCTCACGAACTCGCGCGGCATCGTGCCCGTGGCCGAGATCGACGAGCACGCCTACGAGGTGGATGAGCCGCTGCTCGCGCGGCTGCGCGCGGTGTACGAGGCGGTGCCCTGGGAGGAGGTCTGAGCCGGGGGCGCCCTGATGGCCCGTCACCCGTTCACCCGCGCTGAGCGCGCGGGCGGGGGCGGGGCGGGCTTACCTCGTAGGCGGGGCGCGTTCGGCTTCGCGGCACGCAGAGGTCGCGAGCGGGCCCCCGCGGAAGGAGGACCATGCCCGCGAGGCGTACGCGGACCGGTGCGTTGGCCGCCCTTGTCCTGGCCGGGGGGTGCGCGCTCCCCGTCGCCGCCGCCGCGGCGGAGCCCGCCCCGGCCCCGGCGCTGCGGCTGGCTCCGGCCGCCGGGGCACCAGGGGCGAAGGTGACGGCGCATGTGACGGGCTGTCCCGGGCACGCTGCGACCGGCACGGCGCCCGCGCTGCGCTCGGGCGGCTTCGCGCTCAGCGGCGGCGCGGAGGCGCCCGAAGCGGTGGGCAGCTTCCGCGTGCCAGGGGAGGCGAACCCGGGCACGTACGAAGTGGTGGTGCGGTGCGGGACGGGGGGCGCGGAGACGCGAGCCGACCTGCGCGTGGGGATGAGCGGCGCGTACGGGCCCTCGGGGGTCGCCGCGGGCGAGGCGGAGGCGGCAGCGGGGCACGGGAGCGAGCTGGCGGGCGGGCCGGGGCCGCTCGGGCGCGATCCGGTGCGGGTCGCCTGCGGCGTGGGCGTGCTGGCCTTCGCGACGGTGTGCGGGACATGGCTCCTGCACCGGCGCACACGCGGCACCGTGTAGCGGTCCGTCCGCACGGGGGGGTCGGCCCCGCGGCCCGGCCCTCCGCCGTCCCGCCCGTCCGCGGCCCGGCCCTCCGCCGTCCCCTCCGTCCGCGGGCCGGGCCTCACCGGTGCGGGCCTCGCCGGAGCACGGGCCTCCGGCCCGGTCCCGCTCCCCTTCCGGGATGGCCGGGGAACCGCGGCCGAGGGCCGCCGAAGCCCCCTCAGCCCAGCCACTGGTCGTACGCGAGCTTCGCCACCAGGCCCAGCACGACCACCACGAGCACCGTCCTGACGAAACCGCTCCCCCGCTTGAGCGCCGTGCGGGCACCCGTCATGCCGCCGACCAGGTTGCACGCAGCGAGCGGGAGCGCGAGAGCCCACATCACGTTGCCCTGCACGGCGAACGTGACGAGGGCGCCGAGATTCGTGCACGTGTTGACGATCTTCGCCGTCGCCGATGCCGAGACGAGGTCGAGGCGCAGCACGGCGGTCAGCGCGAGGACGAGGAACGTTCCCGTGCCCGGCCCGAAGAAGCCGTCGTACGCGCCGATCCCGAGCCCCGCGAGCAGGACGGCCGCGACGACACGGCCGCGCCCGGGGGCGGGCCCCGCCGCCTGCGTGCCGAACGCGGGCCGCAGCATGACGAAGGCGAGCACGGCGAGCAGCACCACCATGATCATCGGCCGCAGCACGTCGCTGGAGATGCCCGCGGCGAAGAGCGCCCCGATCGTCGAGCCGAGCAGCGCCGCGCCCCCGATCCCCACCGCGATCCGTACCGTGACGGGTGCGCCCCTGCGCACGTAGGTGTACGCGGCACCTCCCGTCCCGACGATCGCGACGGCCTTGTTGGTGCCGAGGATGTGCGCGGCGGGTACGTGCGGGACGCCGAGGAGCAGCGCGGGCAGCAGGAGCAGTCCCCCGCCGCCCACGACGGCGTCGATCCAGCCCGCCGCGAGCGCGGCGAGGCACAGCACAAGAACCGTGGTCAGGGGTATGTCGGGCATGAGCATGACCCTATGCGTACGCCTGTACGGCGTCCGCACGCGTGTCCCCCGGCGCCGGGCACCGCGGGCGGGACACGTGCGGCGCGCGGGCGGGACGTGTGCGCCGCACGGGGTAGAAGAGGGCCAGGCGGCGGGCCGGCCGGGGCCGCGCCGCGGGACAGGGAAGGGAGCGGGCGCGATGGCCGCCGACGCAGGAGGAGCACGCGGGACACGGACGCGCGGCTGGAGTGCCGCCCGCGTCCCCGCCCAGGAGGGCAGGACGGCCGTCGTCACGGGCGCCAACAGCGGCATCGGGTACGTCGCCGCGCGTGAACTCGCCCGGCACGGGGCGCACGTCGTACTCGCCTGCCGCAGCGAGAAGCGCGGGGCCGACGCGGTCGCGCGGCTGCTCTCGGAGGTGCCGGGCGCGCACGCGGAGTTCTCGCGGCTCGACCTCGGGGACCTGGCCTCGGTACGCGATTTCGCGGACCGGCACGTACGGCGGCCCGTCGACGTGCTGCTCAACAACGCGGGCGTCATGGCGCTCCCGTACGGGCGCACGGCCGACGGCTTCGAGCGGCAGTTCGGCGTCAACCACCTGGGGCACTTCGCCCTCACGGGGCTCCTCCTGCCCGCGCTCCTCAGCGCCCGCGCGAGCCGGGTCGTGACGGTGTCGAGCGGCCTGCACCTGCTCGGCAACATCGACCCGCGTGACCTCAACAGCGAGCACCACTACCGCCGTTGGCTCGCCTACGGTCGCTCCAAGACGGCCAACCTGCTCTTCACGCACGCACTCGCCCGCCGCCTGGAAGCGGCCGGGGCCGACACCGTGGCGGCCGCGGCGCACCCCGGGTACGCGCGCACGAACCTCCAGACAGCGGGCGTGCGGATGGAGGGCCGCAAGGCCGCGGAACGGCTCGCCGCGCTCGGCACCCGGCTCGTCGGGCAGCCCGCCGAAGCGGGCGCGCTGCCCTCGCTGTACGCGGCGACGGCCCCGGGCGTCGGGCAGGACTCCTTCATCGGCCCGCGTTTCCTGATGTGGCGCGGCGCCCCGGCCCCGTCCTGGCGCGCCCCCTGGACGCGCGACGACGCGTCGGCGCGGCGGCTCTGGTCGGCCTCGGAGGAACTGACGGGGGTGCGGTACGCACTGCCTGAGGCGTGAGCACCAGCCAGGGATTCCCATTTTTTTGAACACGTTCAAACAAAGGCGCTACGCTCACCCTCGTGAAGATCCTGCTTCCCGGGGGCACCGGGCATATCGGTCAGCTGCTGCGCCGCGCGTGGCTGCGCGAGGGGCACGAGGTGGTCGTGCTGAGCCGCCGCCCGCACCCGTACGGTGACGGGTCTCGCGTCGTCGGCTGGGACGGGCGGAGCGCGGGGGCGTGGACGCGCGAGGTCGAGGGCTGCGACATGGTGGTCAACCTCGCGGGGCGGAGCGTGAGTTGCCGGTACACGCCGGAGAACCTGCGGGCCATGACGGATTCGCGGGTGGACTCGGCGCGCGTGGTGGGCGAGGCGATCGCCGCGGCACGGCGCCCGCCGCGCGTGTGGTTCCAGATGAGTACGGCGACGCTCTACGCCCACCGCTTCGACGCCCCGAACGACGAGGCGAGCGGCGCGCTCGGCGGTACGGAGCCGGGGGTGCCCGCGTACTGGGCGTACAGCGTCGAGATCGCCCGGGCCTGGGAGGCGGCGCAGCGCGAGGCGGCGACACCGGCGACGCGCAAGGTGGCGCTGCGCGCGGCGATGGTGATGAGCACCGAGCGCGGCAGCGTCTTCGACGTCCTGTCCCGGCTGGCCCGCGCGGGCCTGGGCGGCCCTGTCGCCGGTGGCCGCCAGTACGTCTCGTGGATACACGGCGCCGACTTCGTCCGCGCGCTCGACTTCCTGCGCGCCCGCGAGGACCTCACGGGCCCCGTCAACCTCTCCTCCCCGCGCCCCCTCCCCCAGCGCGCCTTCATGCGCGGACTCCGCTCCGCCTGGCACGTGCCGTTCGGTCTCCCCGCGACCCGCGCGATGGCGGAGCTGGGCGCCTGGGCCCTGCGCTCCGACACCGAGCTTCTCCTCAAGAGCCGCCGCGTCGTCCCCGGCCGCCTGACGGAAGCGGGCTTCTCCTTCACACACCCGGAGTGGGCGGACGCCGCGCGCGAGCTGGTGGCACGGCGGCGCGCGGCCGGACACCGGGGCACCGGGACGGGCTGAGCGCCCGGGGCCCGGACGGCCCGAAGCCCGGTACGGACCGAACCCGGGTACGGCCCGAAGCCCGGTACGGACCGAACCCCGGTACGGCCCGAAGCCCGGTACGGACCGAAGCCCCGTACCGCCCGAAACCCCCTGCCGCCCGCGGCCCCTGACGGCGAAGGAGCGGCACCCCCGCACAGGGTGCCGCTCCTTCTTCGTGCTCCGGGTGCGTCCCGCGCCCCGCCCCGGTGAGGGTGGGACAGGCGGGGGCGGGCGGCCCGGGGCGGGGACCCCGAAGGGGTGGTTCGTGCGGCCGGTGGCTCAGGCCGTCGTGTCGGCCTCCGGCTTGGCGGCGGCGCGGGCAGCCTCCAGGCGGGCGACCGGGATGCGGAAGGGCGAGCAGGAGACGTAGTCGAGGCCGACCTCATGGAAGAAGTGGACCGACTCCGGGTCGCCGCCGTGCTCGCCGCAGACGCCGAGCTTGAGGTCGGGGCGGGTCGCGCGGCCCGCGCGGGCCGCGTCGGCGACGAGTTTGCCGACGCCGTCGCGGTCGATGGTCTCGAAGGGCGAGACCCCGAAGATGCCCTTCTCCAGGTACGCGGTGAAGAAGCTCGCCTCGACGTCGTCGCGCGAGAAGCCCCAGACCGTCTGCGTGAGGTCGTTGGTGCCGAAGGAGAAGAACTGCGCGGCCTCGGCGATCTGCCCGGCGGTGAGCGCGGCGCGCGGCAGCTCGATCATCGTGCCGAGCGAGATGCCGAGGTCGGTACCGGTCCCGGACTCGATCGACGCGATGACCTCCTCGGCCTCCTCGCGGACGAGTTCGAGTTCCTGGACCGTGCCGACGAGCGGGATCATGATCTCGGCGCGCGGGTCGCCGCCGTTCTCGCGGCGGTGCGCGGCCGCCTCGGCGATGGCCCGTACCTGCATCGTGAACAGGCCGGGGATGACGAGGCCGAGGCGTACCCCGCGCAGGCCGAGCATGGGGTTCTGCTCGTGGAGGCGGTGGACGGCCTGGAGGAGGCGCAGGTCATTCTCGTTGGCGTCCTCGCGGGACTCGGCGAGCGCGACCCGTACGGACAACTCCGTGATGTCCGGCAGGAATTCGTGCAGGGGCGGGTCCAGGAGGCGGACGGTGACGGGGAGTCCGTCCATCGCCTCGAACAGCTCGATGAAGTCCTGCTTCTGGAGCGGGAGCAGTTCCCTGAGCGCCGCCTCGCGCTCCTTGTCGGTGTCGGCGAGGATCAACGACTCGACGAGGGTGCGGCGTTCGCCGAGGAACATGTGCTCGGTGCGGCACAGACCGATGCCCTGGGCGCCGAAGCGGCGGGCACGCAGCGCGTCGGTGGCGTTGTCGGCGTTGGCGCGCACGCGCAGGCGGCGGGTGCGGTCGGCGTAGGCCATGACGCGGTGCACGGCGGCGACGAGTTCGTCGGCCTCGTCGGCGCCCGCGTGCATGCGGCCCTCGAAGTACTCGACGACGGGGGACGGTACGACGGGTACTTCGCCGAGGTACACGCGCCCGTTCGAGCCGTCGATCGAGACGAGGTCGCCCTCCTCGACGACCGTGCCCCCGCTCGTCGTGAGACGGCGCCGCTTGGTGTCGACCTCCAGTTCCTCGGCGCCGCACACACAGGTCTTGCCCATGCCGCGCGCGACGACGGCGGCGTGCGAGGTCTTGCCGCCGCGCGAGGTGAGGATGCCTTCGGCGGCGATCATGCCGTCGAGGTCGTCGGGGTTGGTCTCGCGGCGGATGAGGATGACCTTCTCGCCCGAGCGGGACCACTTGACGGCGGTGTACGAGTCGAAGACGGCCTTGCCGACGGCGGCGCCCGGCGAGGCGGCGATGCCGCACGCGACGGCCTCGGCGCTCGCCTTCTCGTCGAAGCGCGGGAACATGAGCTGCGCGAGCTGGTTGCCGTTGACGCGCTGGAGGGCCTCGGCCTCGCTGATGAGGCCCTGGTCGACGAGCTGCGTCGCGATGCGGAAGGCGGCGGCCGCCGTGCGCTTGCCGACGCGGGTCTGGAGCATCCACAGCTTGCCGCGCTCGATCGTGAACTCGATGTCGCACAGGTCCCTGTAGTGGTTCTCCAGGGTCTCCATGATGCGCATCAGCGCGTCGTACGAGGGCTTGTCGATGCCCTCCAGGTCGGCGAGCGGCACGGTGTTGCGGATGCCGGCGACGACGTCCTCGCCCTGCGCGTTCTGCAAGTAGTCGCCGTAGACGCCCTGGTGGCCGCTGGCGGGGTCACGCGTGAAGGCGACGCCGGTGCCGGAGTCGGGGCCGAGGTTGCCGAAGACCATCGAGCAGACGTTGACGGCCGTGCCGAGGTCGTGCGGGATGCGCTCCTGGCGGCGGTAGAGCTTGGCACGGTCCGTGTTCCACGAGTCGAAGACGGCGTGGATGGCCAGGTCCATCTGCTCGCGCGGGTCCTGCGGGAAGGGGCGGCCCGCCTCGCGCTCGACGAGCTTCTTGTAGCTCTTGACGAGCTTCTTGAGGTCGGCGGCGTCGAGGTCGACGTCGGTCGCGGCCTTCTTCGCCCTCTTCGCCGACTCCAGGGCCTCTTCGAAGAGTTCGCCGTCGACGCCGAGGACCGTCTTGCCGAACATCTGGATCAGGCGCCGGTACGAGTCCCAGGCGAAGCGCTCGTCGCCCGCCTGCGCGGCGAGTCCGGGCACGGAGGCGTCCGAGAGGCCGATGTTCAGGACGGTGTCCATCATCCCGGGCATCGAGAACTTCGCGCCGGAGCGGACGGAGACGAGCAGCGGGTCATCGGCCTGGCCGAGCTTCTTGCCCATCGCGGCCTCAAGGGCTTCGAGATGCGCACTGACCTCCTCGCGCAGGGCCGCGGGCTCCTTGCCGCTCTCCAGGTACGTCTTGCACGCCTCCGTGGTGATGGTGAATCCGGGCGGCACGGGCAGGCCCAGGTTCGTCATCTCGGCGAGGTTCGCGCCCTTGCCGCCGAGGAGGTCCTTCAGGTGGCGGTTGCCCTCCGTGAAGTCGTAGACGAATTTCGGCGTCTCCTGCGGCACGCGCGGCGTCTCGGGGGCGGACGCGACGGACGTGCCCGCACCGGAACGGCCTGCGGCCTCGGGGTGCTGCTGCTGTGTGGACGACACGGGACTGACTCCTCGCGGCTGACTGCCCTGACGGCGAGGAACATACCCAGATCCAAGGCGGTCCGGCACCTGGACCTGGGGGTCATGCGGGCACAACGCGCCGCCTGCCAGGAGATCGAAAGTGTCGGCGGGGGCAGGGGCGGGACGGCACGCACTTCAAGCCCTGAAAACGGAAGATGTAATTCCGGTAAATTCCGCTCAAGTGAGCGGGGGCTGTCGTCATATGCGTTCACCTCCTGAAGCCATCTCTCCTGGCACAGGGTGCCATTCTTCGGGAGCCGAAAACCCCCCTCTGACGCTCATTTGAGTTAAACCCCTCTCAAGCGTGGCGCGAATCACGCGGAATACGGGGCTCGGAGGGCCCTCATGCGGACGGATGTACGAAAGAAGAGGGCGGCGGTGCGGGTCGCGAGTGGCGCGGCGGGCCGTGAACGACATCGAGTGCCGGGAAACGGACCGCGGACGGCCCCGGAGGCGTCGCCGATCACGGAGAGTCGCGATCTGCGGGCCGGGTGGCGGGAAGCTGCCGGGGCACGGAGGCTGGAGCGGTGGTGGCGAAGGTCCACTCCCCGGAGGTACGCGTGATGGCGGTTGCTCCTCCCTTCCCCGACCGGCTCGCCTTCCCCGACCGGCTCGCCTTCCCCGACCGGCTCGGCCTCCCCCCAGGCGGCGGGGCGCCCGCCCTGCTCGCCGCGCGACGCGGTGCGCGGGTCCCTGGGACGGGCACGCCCTGGCGGGCGGTGGTCGCCGCACGGGTCGACGCGGTAGGCACCGGGCACTGGGGCAGCGCCCGCGCGGGCGACGTCCTCCCGCCGCGCGGGAAGGTCACCGAGCGGTGCGGCGTGCGGCCCGGCCCGGCGACCCGCGCCCGGCGCGCATGGCCGCGCGCGGCGGTCCTCCCGCGCGCGGGAGGACCGCTCCTCGGCGCGGGGGCGAGGACGGAGGGACGGGTGGTGCACCGTGCCGCACGCGCGTGAGCAGCGGCCGGGGAACGAGTCCGGGCGGCCCCGCAGGATCGTCGTGGACCGTGAGGGACCGCTGCTGGTCGAAGGTCCCGTGGAAGTGGTCGCGGACGACGGCACGGTGTCGGTCTCGGACCGCTTCGTCGTCGCGGTCTGCACGTGCCGCCGCAGCCGTACGTACCCGTGGTGCGACACGAGCCACCGGGCACACCGCCGCCCCGCGCGCCGCGGGACCGGGCCCGCGGCCCCGGAGGACCCGGGGGCCGGGAGCGACGAGGACGACAAGGGCGACGCCACGAAGAAGCACGCGAAGGAGGCGGGAGGGACATGACCGCGCTCGCCGACCGCGCCACCCGTACGGGCCCCCCGCTCCCGCTCGCCCGCGGCCCCCTCTCGGCACGGGTCCGCGCCGCGCTCGCCGCGCCCGCGGCGACGGTCCTGGACACGGCGGGCGTCGCGGCGGCCGACCCGTACGGCGAGGACCTGCACCTCGCGCTCCACACGCTCCACGAGCTGCACTACCGGGGCTTCGCGGGGGTGCCCGACGAGCGCGAGTGGGACCCCGCCCTGATGCCGCTGCGGCAGGCCCTGGAGGAACGCTTCCTCGGCGCCCTGCGCGCCGACGTGCCCGTCGGGCGCACCGTGGACGAGACCTTCGCCGAACTGCTCGTCGAGCCCGCCGACCACACGGGCAGCGTCGCGTACCACCTCGAACACGCGGGCACCTGCGAGCAGTTGCGCGAGTACGCGATACTGCGCTCGCTCTACCACCTCAAGGAGGGCGACCCGCACACGTGGGTGATCCCGCGGCTGACCGGGCGCGCCAAAGCGGGCATGGTCGCGGTCCAGTACGACGAGTACGGGGCCGGGCGCGCCGAGGACATGCACGCGCGGCTCTTCGCCGGCCTCATGAAGGACCTGGGGCTGGAGACGCGCTACGGGCACTACGTGGACGCCGCTCCCGCCCCCGCGCTCGCCCTCGTCAACATGATGACGCTCTTCGGCCTGCGCCGTTCCCTGCGCGGCGCGCTCGTCGGCCACTTCGCGGGCGTCGAGGTCACGTCGTCGCCCAGCTCGCGCCGTATCGCCGCGGCGATGCGGCGCACCGGGGCGGGGCCCGCCGCCGTGCGCTTCTACACCGAGCACGTCGAGGCGGACGCGGTGCACGAGCAGGTCGTGCGGCGCGAGGTGATCGGCGGCCTCCTCGCCGAGGAACCGCACCTCGCGGCCGACGTGGCCCTCGGCGCGGAGGCGACGGTCCTGCTGGAGGACCACCTGGCGGCGCACCTGCTGGGGGCGTGGCGCGAGGGCCGTTCGGCGCTCAGGGACGTCCCGGGCGCGCGCTGACGAACCGTACGAGGACGGACGCCGGAACCGAGACGACGGGAGCCCCTCATGGCGGTCAGGCACAAACTCATCGAGCGCCCCAGGGACGAGGTGTGGGCGGTCCTCGCGGACGGCGCGCGCTACGGCGACTGGGTCGTGGGCACCGACAGGTCGTGGGCCGAGGAGGGGGACTGGCCCGAGGCGGGATCGAGCATCGGGTACACCGTGGTGCTCGGCGTCTGGGCGCTGTCGGGGCGCACGTACGTACGGCGCTGCGAGCCCCCCGCGATCCTGGAGCTGGAGGTGGACAGCGGCCGCCTCGGGACCGCCCGCATCGCGCTCGACGTACGGGAGTGGGGCGCGGACACGCTCGTCGTCCTCGACGAGCACCCCCTGCGCGGGGCGGCCGGGCTGCTGCACAACCCGCTCGCGGACGCGCTGAGCCAGCTGCGCAACCGCCTCATGCTGTCGCGGCTCGCGAAGACCGTCGCGGCCGCGTACCCGCGCGCGCAAGGAGCGGGCTGATGCCGGACGCGGTGGTGATCGGCGCCGGGCCCAACGGGCTCGTCGCCGCGAACGTGCTCGCCGACGCCGGGTGGAGCGTGGAGGTCCTGGAGGCGAACGCGGAGCCGGGCGGCGCCGTGCGCTCCGACCGCGCGGTCGATCCCGCCTTCGTCTCCGACCTCGGCAGCTCCTTCTACCCGCTGGCCGCCGCTTCGCCCGTCCTCGCCGGGCTGCGCCTGGAGCGGTACGGGCTGCGCTGGAGCCACGCCCCGCGCGTGCTCGCGCACCCCTTCCCCGACGGGAGCTGCGCCGTCCTGGAGCGGCGGCCCGAGGACACGGCGGCCCGGCTGGAGGCGGCGGCCCCGGGCGACGGCGAGGCGTGGCTCGGCCTGTACCGGACGTGGGAGCGGGTCGGGCCCGGGCTCGTCGGCGCGCTGTTCACCCCGTTCCCGCCGGTGCGCGAGGGCCTGCGGCTCGCGCGCATGGTGCGCGCGGGCGGCGGGCTCAGGCTCGCGCGCTCGCTCGTCCTGCCGGTGCGGCGGCTGGGTGCGGAGGAGTTCCGGGGCGAGGCGGGCCGGGTGCTGCTCGCCGGCAACGCGCTGCACGCCGACCTCGCCCCCGAGGCGGCGGGCAGCGGCGGCTACGGCTGGCTCATGTCGATGCTCGGGCAGACCTACGGCTTCCCCGTCCCCGTGGGCGGGGCGGGCGCGCTCACGGCGGCGCTGGTGCGGCGCCTGGAGGAGCGCGGGGGCGCGGTGCGCTGCGGGGAGCGCGTGACACGGGTGCTCGTGCGCGCCGGGCGGGCCGTGGGGGTGGGCACGGCGGGTGGCGAGACGGTCCCCGCCGGGCGGGCCGTCCTCGCGGACGTGTCGGCACCCGCGCTGTACGGGGAGCTGGTCGGGGCGCGGGACCTGCCTGGCCGGGTCCTCGCCGATCTGGAGAGCTTCCAGTGGGACTTCGCGACGTTCAAGGTCGACTGGGCGCTCGGCGGGCCGGTGCCGTGGAGCGCGGGCGAAGCGGCGGGGGGTGCGGGCACGGTGCACCTGGCGGACGGCGTGGACGGGCTCACGCGCTTCGCGGCGCAGCTCGCCACGGGGCACGTGCCCGACCACCCCTTCCTCCTCTTCGGCCAGATGACCACGGCCGACCCCGCGCGCTCCCCCGCGGGTACGCAGTCGGCCTGGGCCTATACGCATGTCCCGCACACGGTGAAGGGCGACGCGGGCGAAGCGGGCCTGGACGGCCGGTGGACGCCGGGGCAGGCCGAGGAGATGGCGGACAGGATCGAGCGCGAGGTGGAGCGCTGGGCGCCGGGCTTTCGCGCGCGGATCAGGGCCCGCCGCGTCCTCGCCCCGCCCACGCTCCAGGCGCTCGACGCGAACCTGCGGGGCGGCGCGATCAACGGCGGTACGGCGGCGCTCCACCAGGAACTCTTCTTCCGCCCGCTGCCGGGCAGCGGGCGCCCCGAGACCCCGGTCAAGGGCCTCTATCTCGCCTCGGCCTCCGCGCACCCCGGCGGCGGTGTCCACGGCGCGCCCGGCGCGAACGCGGCACGCGCCGCGGTGCGGGGGCACTTCCCGCCCAAGGTCCTGAGCCGCCTCCAGCGGCACTTGGCACGGCGGGACAGGGAGGGGTCGTGGGAGGGGCGCGGGGAGTGAGCGGGGCGCGGGCGGGCGGGCCGCCGGGGCCCGTACGGACGGCCTCCGCCGCGCGTACGTCCTACACGCCCAGTGCCGTCAGGCGTTCCTCCGCCCTTCCCGGGGCGTAGAGGTGTTCCACCACGAGGTGGGCCGCGCCGACGAGGGCCGCGCGGTCGCCGAGGCGTGAGGTGACGACGTCGAGGTGCGCGGTGCAGCGGGGCAGGGCGCGCTGGTAGAGGAGTTCGCGGACGCCGGTGAGGAAGGGGGTGCCGGCGAGGTCTCCGGCGATCATGAGGACGCCGGGGTTGAGGAGGGTCACGACGGTCGCGAGGACCTCGCCGACCTGGCGGCCCGCCTGGCGGGCCAGCCCGGCGGCCTCGGGGTGGCCGTCGGCGAGGAGGGCGCGCACGTCGGACCCCGAGGCGGCGGGGACGCCGGCTGCCCGGAGTCTCGCGGCCAGGGCGCGGCCGCTCGCGACGGCGGCGAGGCAGCCCTGCGCGCCGCACATGCAGTCGAGCCCTTCGCCCGCGGGCACCCTGATGTGCCCGATGTCACCCGCGCCCCCGTCCACGCCCCGGTACACGGTGCCGTCCACGACGACCCCGGCGCCTATCCCCGTGGACACCTTGACGAGGGCGAAGGCGCGGCACTCCGGCCAGCCGGTGCGCTGTTCCCCGTACGCCATGAGGTTGGCGTCGTTCTCGACGAGTACGGGGACGGGCGCGCCGGTGCCCCCCGCGTCCCCGCCCGCCTCGGCGAAGGCGCGGGCGAGGCGGCCGCCGAGGTCGAAGCCGCCCCAGCCGGGCATGATCGGCGGGTCGACGAGGGTGCCGCTCGCGCTGTCCACGGGCCCCGGCACGGCGAGGCCGATGCCGCACACCGAGGCGGGTGCGAGTCCCGCGTCCTTGAGGAGGCGGGCGAAGCGGGCGCCGAGTTCGCCGAGGACGTGTTCGGGTCCGTCCGAGAGGAGGAGCGGCCAGCTTGTCTCGGCGAGGACGTCCCCCGTGAGGCTGAGCACGGCGGCGCGGGAGTGACGGGTCTCCAGGTCGGCGGCGAGGACGATCGCGTGCCTGTCGTCGAACTCCAGACGGACCGAGGGGCGTCCCCCCTGCGGTGAGGGCGCGCTCGGCGCGGCGTCGCCCTCGCGGAGCCATCCGGCGCGGAAGAGCCGGTCGAGGCGTTGCCCGACGGTCGCGCGCGAGAGCCCGGTGACGCGCTGGAGGTCCCCACGGGTCGTGGCGGAGCCCGTACGCACCAACTGGAGCAGATCCCCCGCGCTCGCCTGGTTAGCCACCGTGCCCTACCCCCTTGCGTTCGCCGAGTTCGCATTACACAGTAAGTTCTGCGTGTTAAATAGACGTAACCCTACGGTACCCGGTACCGCGGGCCCGGGCCGTCGTGTGCCCGGACTGTCCCAGGACCTCCCCGGGGAGCGCTACGTGGAACCCACATCCCGAGTCACCAGCCGTCCCGGCCGTATCACGCGGCAGGCAGGGCCCGTTGAGCTTCCCCACCAGGGTGCGCCCGGTCCCACGACGGCCGCTCCCCCGGGTTCCGCCCCTCCCGCGCACTCCGCCGCGCCCCTCGTGCCCGCGCCGCGGATCGCATCCCATCCGCGTCCTCGTACGGGTGAATCCCCGCTTCGTCCGCGTGAGCTGCGCCACCTGTGGCGCGGCGCGGCCGCCGTGCTCGAAGCGAACCGGACGGGCGCGTCGACCGTGCCCTCGCGCGCGCTGTACCCGCACCAGTGGTCCTGGGACTCGGCCTTCATCGCGATCGGCCTGCGGCGGCTCGACCCGGCCCGAGCGCGCCGCGAGATCGAGACCCTGTTCGCCGCGCAGTGGGCGGACGGGCGCGTGCCGCACATCGTCTTCAACCCGGCGGTCCCGCTCGACGCGTACTTCCCGAGCCCGGACTTCTGGCGCTCCTCGCGCGCGCGGCAGGCGCCCCGGGCCCCGGAGACCTCGGGGATCGTGCAGCCTCCCGTGCACGCGCTCGCGGTGTGGCTCGTGCACCGCGCGGCCCCGCGCGAGCCCGCCTCCCTGGCCTTCCTCGCGCGGATGTACCCGCGCCTCGTGGCCTGGCACGACTACCTCGCCGGGTCCCGCGACCTGGGCGGCGCGGGACTCGCCGCGCTCCTCCATCCGTGGGAATCGGGCATGGACAACAGCCCGTGCTGGGACGCGCCCCTCGCACGCGTCGTCCCGGCCCCGCCCGACGCGTACCGGCGCGCCGACCTCGACCACGGCAGCCCGGAGGACCGGCCGACGGACCTGGACTACGGGCGGTACGTGCGGCTCGCCGCGGCCTACAGGGACAGCGGTTACGCCGACCGGGCGGAGCGGCCCGACGGGGCGCGGTTCGCGGTCGAGGACCCGGGCTTCAACGCGCTCCTCATCGCCTCGGAGTACGCGCTCGCCGCGATCGGGGCGGAGCTGGGCGAGGACCCGGGCCCGCGCACCCGGCGGGCGCGGCGGCTCACGGAGGCCCTGGTCGAGCGGCTGTGGGAGCCGGGGGCCGGGCTGTTCCTGAGCCGCGACCTGGAGGGAAAGGGGGCGGAGCCGCCCGAGCACGGAGCCGCGGGGCTGCTCCCGCTGCTGCTGCCCTGGCTGCCCGAGGGCATCGCCTGGGCACTGCGGGCGACGCTGCGCGGGCCGCGCTTCGGACTCGGCACACGCAGCCTGCTCGTACCGAGCCACGACCTGACGTCACCCGTGCACGACCCGCGTCGTTACTGGCGTGGGCCCGCCTGGTTCAACGTCAACTGGCTGCTGCTGCGCGGGCTCAGGCAGCACGGCGACCCGAGCGGTGCGGCGGCGCTGCGGGACGCGTTCCTCCGGACGGCGGGGGCGACGGCGTTCGCCGAGTACGTCGATCCGGCCACGGGGCGGGGGCTCGGGGCGCGCGAGTTCGGCTGGACGGCCGCGCTCTGCCTCGACCTGCTGGCCGAGGAAGGGGTTGGGGAGTGACCAGGGAAGACACCGGCAGGCGGACGCTCGTGCACGGGGCGAGCTTCGCCGCCGTCGACGCGGCGGGGGACATCACGGGGGCGCGGGGCACGGCGCCCGACGGGCTCTTCGTACGGGACGCCCGGCACCTGAGCCGCTGGCAGCTCACGGTGGACGGGCGGGTGCCGCAGGTGCTCGCCCCGGCCGCGGGCAGCGGGACGCTGCGCAGTGTGCTGAGCCCGCACGGGAGCCGCACCGAGCCGCCCGCGTGCACGCTCTTTCGCGAACAGGCCGTCGTGGACGGCTCGTTCGTGGAGACGGTACGGGTCCTGAGCAACCGCCAGGGCCCGCTCACTGTGCGGCTCGCGCTCACCGTGGACGCGGATTTCAGCGACCAGTTCGAGCTGCGCGCCGACCACCGCACGTACAGCAAACCCGGGGCGGTACGGGGCAGGGAGCTGACCGAGGACGGGGCGCTGGAGTTCCGGTACCGGCGCGGCGACTGGCAGGCCCGTACCGCCGTGACCGCCGAACCGGCCCCCGACGCCGTCGAGGAGACGGGCACGGGGGCGCGGCGGCTCGTGTGGCAGCTGGAGTGCGAGCCGGGCGGCGGCAGCGAAGTGACCTTGATCGTACGGGCCTTGGGGAACGGTGGCCCCGCGCCGCTCGTCGTGCCCGATTCGCCGCGCGAGGCGGCGCGGCTGCTCGCCGAGGAGGCGGCGGACTACGCGGAGGGCGTGGCGCTCGCCGCGGGCTGGCCCGAGCTGGGCGCCGCGTGCACGCGGGGGCTCGCCGATCTCGCCGCGCTCCGGGTCCCGGCGGCAGGCCCGGACGGGGAGCCGTTGCGGGTCCCGGCCGCAGGAGCCCCCTGGTTCCAGACGCTGCTGGGCCGCGACGCGCTCTTCACCTCGCTCTTCCTCCTCCCGTACCGCCCCGAACCGGCCGCCGCGACGCTCGCCGCGCTCGCCGCCGCGCAGGCCACCGAGGAGACGGCGGCGCGCGTCGCGCAGCCGGGGAAGATCGTCCACGAGGTGCGGGACGGCGAACTCGCCCACTTCGGGCAGGTCCCCTTCGGCCGCTACTACGGCTCGGTCGACGCGACGCCGCTCTTCCTCGTCCTGCTCGGCGCGTACACCGAGCGGACCGGCGACAAGACGCCCGCGCGGCGCCTGGAGAAGCACGCGCGCGCCGCCGTGACGTGGATGCTCGACCACGGCGGGCTCACCTCGCGCGGCTACCTCGTGCACCGCGCCGATGAGGGCGGGCTCGCGCACCAGAACTGGCGCGACACGCCGGGCGCCCTCTGCGCCGCCGACGGGACACGCCCGAGCGGCCCGGTCCTGACGGCGGGCACGCAGGGGTACGCGTACGACGCCCTGCGCCGTACCGCGCAGCTGTCCCGGCAGGTGTGGGACGACCAGGTGTACGCGGACCTGCTCGACCAGGCGGCGACCGACCTGCGCGACCGCTTCCAGCGCGACTTCTGGATGCCCGAGCACTCCTTCCCCGCGCTCGCGCTCGACGAGGACGGCCGCCGTCTCGACGCGCTCGCTTCGGACGCGGGGCACCTGCTGTGGTCGGGGCTGCTCGACAAGGAGTGGGGCGAGTCGGTGGGCCGCCGCCTGCTCGCCCCCGACTTCTTCTCCGGCTGGGGCGTCCGCACCCTGGCCGCCGGGCAGCCCGCCTACCACCCGCTCGCCTACCACCGCGGCGCGGTCTGGCCGCACGACAACGCCCTGCTCACGCTCGGCCTCGCCCGCTACGGCCTCCATGACGAGGCCCTCCGCATCGCCCACGCCCTCACCGAGGCCGCCTCCCCCGAGGACCACCGCCTTCCGGAGGTCCTCGCGGGCTACGAGCGCGCCCGGCACCCGCTGCCGGTGGCGGCACCGTACGCGTGCGTGCGCGAGTCCCGCTCGGCGGCGACCCCGCTGGCGCTCCTGACGGCGGTGAGCGGGGGGTAGCGAGGAGCCGGGGAAGGGGGCTGCGGGGGATGTGGGCTACGGGGGAAGGGGGCTGCGGGGGACGGGAGTTGCGGGTGTGCGGGAGGGCGCGCGCGGGAGTCCCCCGGCCGGCGGGAGTGCGCCCGCCGCGCACCTCCCCGGGCTGAGCGGGGGGCAGCGTTCCCGGCGCGTGTTCCGTCATCGCGGCTAGGATTCCCGCCGTGACTGACAGGGGAGAGCAGGTACGGACGCAGCCGGAGAATCGGGCCGCCGTGATCAGCATGGGCGCCG
Organism: Streptomyces sp. P6-2-1; assembly: GCF_050613165.1. Classification (NCBI taxonomy): domain Bacteria; kingdom Bacillati; phylum Actinomycetota; class Actinomycetes; order Kitasatosporales; family Streptomycetaceae; genus Streptomyces; species Streptomyces sp. P6-2-1. Next base: position 1,821,996 of record NZ_CP192513.1, read on the forward strand.
CGCTGACGGCGGCCATCGTGGCGAGCGGCAGTCTGTGGGCGACGCCAGTGGCTTTCTACACGCCCGCGACGATCGGCTGGTTCGTGCTGGTGGAGTCGGTCTCGCTGACCGCGATCGTCTCGGGCCACGTGGCCCGACGACGGGCCACGCGCGAGCGGCTGCCCGGCCGGTGGGGGGCACTCGCCTCGATCGTGACGGGCTGGGTGTGCGCGCTGTACGCCGGTCTTGTCACGCTGGTGGCCGTCGGGGTGCTCGCCGGTATCGCCCTGCTCCACGGGGCTGTGAACTGAGCGCTCCGCTGGTGCGGGGCCGGGGAGGAGACCAGAGTGTTCGGCAAGAAGAAGACGGACCCGCCGGTCGTCCCGGTGCGCTGGGACACCGAGGGCGGTTTCGTGGTCGGCGAGGTGGTGCGCCTGTCCGCCCGCCGGAAGAAGGGGCTGGTCGGGCGCCGTGCGGTGCGTATGCCGGTGACCCTCGACGGGGAGCGCTACTTCGCCCCCGCCGCGTTCGTCGTACAGCGGGACCCGGAGGCCCGCTCGTACGAGCTGCACGACGCCACGGAGGCCGAAGGACCGCTGTGCACCGTCGAGCCCGCGAGCGGTGGCAGGGGCGGCGAGCGCTATCAGGTGCGGGACCGGGCCGGGCAGGAACTGGGAACGGTGTTCCGCACCCCGGCGGCCAAGCGCGCGGTGCAGCACGGCTGGTGGCTGCGGCAGCCGGGGCATCCCGACGTCATAGCCCGCTACCACTGGGCCAAGGGCACCGCCCGGGAGATCGCGGGCCGCGGGGCGGACGCCGCGGTGCGGGGTGCGGGCTCGCTCGCGGGCAGTTTCGTCGACTCCCTGGTCTACGGAGACTCGGCGGGCCCCAGGGACAGCTCCGCGGCCCCGGCGAAGCCCGTCACCTGGCGTGCGGACGACGAGGTCGCTTTGACAGCCGGGCACACGCAGGGCCTCAGGATCTATGTGCCGCGGGCGAGTTGGCTGGATCGTCGGCTGGCGTTCGCCCTGGCGGTCCTGCGGCAGGAATAGCCCCCACCCGCCCCGCGGTCAGGGCTGCTCGGCAGCACACGAACTACGCTGATGCGCATGCCAGTTACCCCTTCCCACATCGCGATGGTGTGCGCGCCGCTCGTCAGCCATATGCGGCCGAGCCTCGACATCGTCCGCGAGCTGGTCGCCCGCGGTCATCGGGTGACGTACGCGACCGATCCCGCCGTCGCTCATCTCGTCGAGCCGACCGGGGCCCAACTCGTGCCCGTCACCACGGTGTTGCCGCACACCGACCACGAGTGGCCCGAGGACCCCATCGGCGCGATGGGGCTCTTCCTGGACGACGGCGTCCAGTCGCTGCCGCAGCTCCGCGCCGCGTACGAGAGCGATCCGGCCGATCTGTACCTCTACGACATCGGCGCCTACCACGCCCGCGCGCTCGCCGAGGCGCAGGGTAGGCCGCTCGTGCAGCTCTCGCCCGCGTTCGTCGGGTGGGAGGGGTACGCGGAGGAAGTCGGCGCGCACATCAAGGCGTTGCCCGGTGCGGACGCGTACCAGGCGCGCTTCTCCGAGTGGCTCGCGGAGTGCGGGGCGACGACGGGGGACGTCGACGCGTTCATGGGGCCGCCCGCGCGGTCGCTGGCCCTCGTGCCGCGCGTGATGCAGCCGCACGCGGACCGGGTGGACACGGATGTCGTGACGTTCGTGGGGCCGTGTTTCGACGCGGCCGAGGAGACGTGGGAGCGGCCCGCGGACGCCGAGCGCGTCCTGCTCGTCTCGCTCGGCTCCGCGTACACGCGGCAGCCCGCCTTCTACCGTGCGTGCGTCGGGGCCTTCGGCGAGCTGCCGGGGTGGCACGTGGTCCTCCAGATCGGCACGTACGTCGATCCGGCCGAACTCGGCCCCGTACCAGGGAACGTCGAGGTCCACTCCTGGGTCCCGCAGCGCGCGATCCTCGCCCGGTCGGACGCCTTCGTGACGCATGCGGGCATGGGCGGCTGCGGCGAAGCGCTGCTCGCGGGCGTTCCGATGATCGCCGTCCCGCAGGCCGTCGACCAGTTCGCGAACGCGGACCGCCTCGTCGAACTCGGCATCGCCCGCCGGATCGACACGGCGGAGGCGACGGCCGAACGGCTGCGGGAAGCGCTGCTCGCGCTCGTCAACGACCCGGAGGTCGCGGTGCGTTCGGCCCGTATTCGGGAGGGGTGCCGTACGGAGGGCGGGACTTCGCGGGCCGCCGACCTCATCGAGGCGGAACTGGCGCGGAGTTCGGGGCGCTAGGGGACCACAAGAGCGTGGCACGCTGCCCCGCCCGGGCCGGGCCTTCGTGTCCGTGCCGGGCGGGGTGCCGAAGAGGCGGCGGTACGCGCGGCCGAACGGCGAGGGGCCCTCGTAGCCGACGGCCCGGCCGACGCCGGTGATGTCCGGGGTGCGGGACACGAGCAGGAGTCCCGCTTCCTGGGGACGGATGGCCTTCCGAAGGCGGATGGTTCTTCCGGAACCGGACGGGGCTCGTGCCGGTCACCACGAGGACGTCGCGGTGGAACGCCCAGCCGCTCATGCCCGCGAGGGAAGCGAGGTCCTCGACGCGGAAGGACTCCGCGTAGTGCTCCTCGGACGGCGGGGCCCTGTTCGCCGCGCAGGAGGTGCCACGGGGCCTCCCGTTCGGCCATCGGGGCGAGGATCTCGCGGTCGGCGGGCGGGCCGAGGAGCCGCAGGAGCCGCAGAGGGCGTCCAGGAGTCCCACCGGGGCCCGCGTGACCGCGATACCGGGCGGGGCGGGGCGCGGCAGGGCGGGCAGGCCGCGGACTCGGCCTTGGGGAGGAGCGCCGCGATCTCGGCGGGATCGCGGGTCATCCCGATGCCGGACGTGGGTGCTCCCCTGTCGAGGGCGTCGCCGGTGAGGGGGAGGCCGACGGACGGGACGAGGTACTCGCCGGGGTCATACGCGCAGAGCCGCTCCTCCGGGGCGAGCCGCTCCTCCGGGGCGAGCCGCTCGCCGCTCCGGGCGAGGACGGCGACGATCATGCCGGTGTCAGCGGGCTCGCCGATACGTCCCCGCGCGAAGGTCTCGGCCGGTTCCGGGCCGATCCCGGGGTTCTTGGCGAAGGCCGCACCGGCGGAACGGGGGCGCGCCGCCCCCGGGCCACGGCCTCGACGCGGATGCCGCGCGCGGCCGGGTCCTCGGCCGGGTAGCGGGTCAGGACGACGCCCACTCCCTGCTCGTTCACGCTGTGGGGCAGGCTGTGGGCCAGGATGACGCCTGCGGGTGCGGAGCCCCGGAAGCTCCGTGCGGAATGTCCGCTTCCAGAAACGCAGCCGTCCGGAGGCCGTCGGCGCCAGGCTCTCGCGCTCGTGCCCGGTCCTGCTTTCCTGGCCCGCGGTCGCCGCGGGGCCCCGTCGCCGTGGCCGGTCAGCCCGGCCGCCGGGGCCCCGTCGCCGTGGCCGGCCCGGCCGGGCGGGTGTCAGGCCACCTCCTGGACGCGGATCAGGTTGCCCGCCGGGTCGCGGAAGGCGCAGTCGCGGATGCCGTAGGGCTGCTCGACCGGTTCCTGGACGACCTCGGCGCCCGCCGCTTCGAGCTGCGCGAAGGTGTCGTCGAGGTTCTTCGTCGCGAGCAGGAGCCAGCCGTACGTGCCCTTCGCCATCATCTCGGTGACGGTGCGGCGCTCCTCCTCCGTGATGCCCGGGTCCACGGCGGGCGGGGCGAGGAGGAGGGAGATGCTGTCCTGGCCCACGGGTCCGACCGTGAGCCAGCGCATCGTGCCCCGGCCGACGTCGGTGCGCACCTCGAAGCCGAGGATGTCGCGGTAGAAGCGCAGGGACGCCTCGGGGTCGGTGTGCGGGAGAACGGTGGTGTGCAGGGTGAGGTCCATGCACCCGACGTTAGGCGGGCCCCGCGCCGGGCGCTTCTCGAATCCTGACCGGTCGGGTGACCTGCTTCGCGAGGCAGGCGGGGACGCCCTCGCCCGGTCCTGCGGCCCGCTCCTTGTAGACGCTCGGCGGCATCCCGACCAGCTCGGTGAACCGGGTGCTGAAGGTGCCCAGCGAGGCGCAGCCGACCGCGAAGCACACCTCGGTCACGCTGAGGTCGCCACGGCGCAGGAGCGCCATCGCGCGCTCGACGCGGCGCGTCATGAGGTACGCGTACGGGGGCTCCCCGTACGCGAGGCGGAACTGCCGGCTCAGGTGCCCGGCCGACATGTGGGCGCCCCGGGCCAGTGCCTCGACGTCGAGCGGGCGGGCGTACTCGCGGTCGATGCGGTCCCTGACCCGGCGCAGGACGGCGAGGTCGCGCAGCCTGCGCGCCCCGGCCCCGCCGTCCCCTCCGGCCGTTCGCGGTGCGGTGCTCATTCCGCCAGCGTGCCACGGACCACCCACGGCGGCCGCCCGCCCGGCGCCCCCGCTCAGGGCTTGCGCGCCACGAAGCCCCACTGCTCGATGGGCTCGCGGTCGAGCGGGACCTCGGGCTGCCACAGGTCGATGGAGCCGAAGCCGGGCTCCAGGACCTCCAGGCCCTCCGAGAAGCGCTCCATCTCCTCGCGCGGCCGGGAGCGGTACGCCATCGCGCCGCCCTCCTCGTAGTCCTCGGACGCCGCCTTCGACTCGGGCGTCTCGATGGTGTCGCACTGGACGAGGTAGCTGCCGGAGGGGAGGGCGTCGAGATAGGAGCGGAGCAGCGCCAGGGCCGCCTCGCTGTCGGGGACGTGGCCGAGGGTGGAGAGGATGAGGACGGCGACGGGCCGGCTCAGGTCGAGGGTCTTCGCCGCCTCGGCGAGTACGGCGGGGGCGTCGGCGAGGTCGCCGTGCACGTAGTCGGTCGCGCCCTCGGGGCCGCTCGTGAGCAGGGCGCGGGCGTGGGCGAGGACGATCGGGTCGTGGTCGACGTAGACGACCCGCGCGGTGGGGGCGACGGACTGGGCGACCTCGTGCGTCGCGTTGGCCGTGGGCAGGCCGGTGCCGAGGTCGAGGAACTGGCGGATACCGGCCTCGCCCGCGAGGTGGCGCACGGCCCTGGCCTGGAAGGCGCGCGAGGCCCGGGCTATCTCCTTGATCTGCGGGTACGTCTCGGCCATGTACTGGCCGAGCTTGCGGTCGGCCTCGTAGTTGTCCTTGCCGCCGAGCCAGTAGTTCCACATGCGTGCGGAGTGGGGCACGCTCGTGTTGAGTTCCTGTTCAAGGCGCTGCATACGGTCGTCGAGGGGAGAACTCATCGGCGTGCCTTCCTCTGCAACTCAAGTCCCACGAGGTCGCGTTGATCCCGTGTCACTTCATGATCGCACCTGTTCGGGCAGGCGCGGCGCCCTTTCGGCCGCCGAAGTCCCCGCTCAGCCCCCCGAGGTCTCCGACTCGGCGTCCTCGCCGAGTGCCGCGCAGTCCCAGGGATCGTCGAGCCAGCCGTCGGGGAGGGCGACCCTGTTGTTGCCCGAGGTGCGACCGCGCGGGCCCTCGGCCGCCGCGGGCCAGGGCTGGTCGAGGTCGAGGCCGTGCAGCCCCTCCTCCAGCTCGGCGAGGGTCGAGGTCGTGGCGAGGGCACGGCGCTTCTCGGAGCCGACCGAGAAGCCCTTGAGGTACCAGGCGACGTGCTTGCGGAAGTCGATCACGCCGCGCTCCTCGTCCTCCAGCCACTCGCCGAGCAGCGTCGCGTGGCGCAGCATGACGGCGGCGACCTCGCGCAGGCCCGGCGGGGTCGGGCGCGGGGCGCCGTCGAAGGCGGCGACGAGGTCGGCGAAGAGCCACGGGCGGCCGAGGCAGCCGCGCCCGACGACGACGCCGTCGCAGCCGGTCTCGCGGACCATGCGCAGGGCGTCCTGGGCGGTCCAGATGTCGCCGTTGCCGAGGACGGGCAGCTCGGGGACGTGCTCCTTGAGGCGGGCGATGGCGTCCCAGTCGGCGGTGCCGCCGTAGTGCTGGGCCGTGGTGCGGCCGTGCAGGGCGATCGCGGTGATGCCCTCGTCGACGGCGATGCGGCCCGCGTCGAGCGCGGTGAGGTGGTCCTCGTCGATGCCCTTGCGCATCTTCATCGTGACCGGGAGGCCGTCCGCTCCCGCGACGGCCTCGCGCAGGATCGCGCGCAGCAGGTGCCGCTTGTACGGGAGGGCCGAGCCGCCGCCCTTGCGGGTGACCTTCGGCACGGGGCAGCCGAAATTGAGGTCGATGTGGTCGGCGAGGTCCTCCTCGCGGATCATGCGGGCCGCCTTGCCGACAGTGGCCGGGTCGACTCCGTAGAGCTGGATCGAGCGGGGCGTCTCGGTGGGGCCGAACCGGACGAGCCGCATCGTCTTCTCGTTGCGCTCGACGAGGGCGCGGGTCGTGATCATCTCGCTCACGAAGAGGCCCTTGCCGCCGCTGAACTCCCTGCACAGGGTGCGGAAGGGCGCGTTGGTGATCCCGGCCATCGGGGCGAGCACGACGGGTGGGGTGACCGTGTGCGGGCCGATGGCGAGGGGCGCGGCCGCCGGGGACCCGGCGGGAACGGTCGGCGCTGCGGCGGAGGCGGGCGCGGTGGCGAGGGGGACTGCGGAGGACATGGCTCCATTGTCACGTACCGCGCGAAGAGGCCAAGCCGGTTGTCCACAGGCTCGGTCATTAGTTAGTAAAGCGTACTAATGATTTACGATATCGCTCATGCCCGAGTTGAGTCACCGGCGGCGCATGGCCGTCCTCGCCATCTGCTGCATGAGCCTGCTGATCGTCTCCCTGGACAACACCGTCCTGAATGTCGCCCTTCCCGACCTGCAAAAAGAGTTCGACGCGAGCGTCTCGGGGCTTCAGTGGACGATCGACGCGTACACGCTCGTCATCGCCTCGCTGCTCATGCTCTCGGGTTCGACGGCGGACCGCGTGGGCCGCCGTCGTGTCTTCCGCATCGGCCTGATCATCTTCACGGTCGGTTCGGCGCTGTGCTCCATCGCCCCGAACCTGGGGCTGCTCGTCGTCTTCCGCATGGTGCAGGCGGTCGGCGGCTCGATGCTCAACCCGGTCGCGATGTCGATCATCACGAACACCTTCACCGACCCGCGCGAGCGCGCCCGCGCGATCGGCGTGTGGGGCGGCGTCGTGGGCCTGTCGATGGCGGCGGGGCCGCTCGTCGGCGGGCTGCTCGTCGACTCCGTCGGCTGGCGCTCGATCTTCTGGCTCAACCTCCCCATCGGCATCGCCGCGCTGATCCTCATGACGCTGTACGTGCCCGAGTCGCGCGCCCCGCACGGGCGCCGCCCCGACCCGGTCGGCCAGGTCCTCGTGATCGTGCTGCTCGCCGCGCTCACGTTCGGCATCATCGAGGCACCCGACGCGGGCCTGGCCTCGCCGCTCGTGCTCGGCTGCGCGGTGCTCGCCGTCGCCGCTGTCGCGCTGCTCGTCCCGTACGAGCTGCGCAGGCCCGAACCGCTCATCGACCCGCGCTTCTTCCGCAGCCTGCCCTTCAGCGGCGCGACCGCGATCGCCGTGTGCGGCTTCGCCGGGCTCGGCGGCTTCCTCTTCCTGTCCACGCTCTACCTCCAGAACGTGCGCCACTACAGCGCCCTGCACGCCGGGCTGTGGATGCTCCCGATGGCCGCCGTCACCTTCGTGTGCGCGCCGCTGTCGGGGCGGCTGGTCGGCGCACGCGGCACGCGGGTCCCGCTGCTGATCGCCGGGGTCGGGATGACCGCGAGCGGGGTGATCTTCGCGGGCTTCGACGGACAGACGCACACCGTGACCCTGGTCATCGCCTTCGTCCTCTTCGGCCTCGGCTTCGGCTTCGTCAACGCGCCCATCACCAACACGGCCGTCTCGGGGATGCCCCGTGCCCAGGCCGGGGTCGCCGCCGCCGTCGCCTCGACGAGCCGCCAGACGGGCTCGGCCCTCGGTGTCGCGCTCCTCGGCGCGATCCTCGCCTCGGGCATCACACCGGAGCGGTACGAGGCGACCTTCACGGGGGCGGCACGACCCGCGTGGTGGGTCCTGACCGGGTGCGGGGCCGCCGTGCTGGTCCTGGGCATCGTGACGTCGGGGCGGCGCGCCGCGGAGAGTGCGCGGCGCACCGCCGCGCGGCTCGAAGAGGCGACGGCGGCGACACGGAGCGGCAAGGGCGCGGCGGTCGGCTGAGCAGGGACAGCGGTACGGGCCCACCTCCGGCGCCCGGCCCACCACCGGCGCCCCCGGGCACCCGGCACCCGGCGCCCGGCCCACCCCGACGTCCGGCCCACCACCCGGCGCCCGCCCCCCCCTGGCGTCCGGTCAGCCCCCGGCGTCCGGTCAACCACCCCTCACCCAGGGGGACTTCCCCACCCCGGGGAGGCCCGCCCGCCACATGGGCGCGGGCCTTCGGGCGCGGAAAACTCGGGGCCATGACGCAGACACGCACCGCTCGGCCCCGTACCCGCCGCCGCGCCCTCGCCCTGACCCTGGCGACAGCCGCCACCGCTCTCGCCCTCCCGGCCGTCGCCCACGCCTCTCCCCCGCCCGCCGCGGGTTCCCTCGGCTGGACCCCCTGCGGTACCGCCCGCCAGGAGTGCGCCACCCTCACCGTCCCGCTCGACTACGCCCGCCCGAACGGCCCCAGCGTCCGCCTCGCCGTCAGCCGCATCCGCGCCGAGGGGAGGAGAAGCGGGACCCTCGCCGTGATCCCCGGCGGGCCGGGCAGCTCCGGGGTGCAGCGGCTCACGAGCAAGGGGCCCGCGCTCATGGCGGCGACCGGGGGCCGGTACGACCTCGTGAGCTTCGACCCGCGCGGAGTCGGCGGCAGCACGACGGCCGAGTGCGCGCTGCCCGAGGCGGACCGGCGGCTCGCGACGGTCAGGTCCTGGCCGGGGGCCGGGGGCGACATCGCGGAGAACGCGGCGCGCTCGCGCCGTACCGCCGAAGCCTGTGCCGGGAACGGCGGCGCGACGCTCGCGAGCTTCACGACCGCCAACGAGGTCCGCGACCTCGACCGCTTCCGGGCCGCGCTCGGCACGGAGAAGCTGTCCGTGTGGGCGACGTCGTACGGCACGTACGTGACCGCCGTGTACGCCCAGCTGCACCCGGAACGCACCGCCCGCCTCGTCCTCGACAGCAACGGCGACCCCGACCCCGCGCGCGTCGAGCGCGGCTGGCTCGCGAACATGGCGCGCGGCGCCGATGACCGCTTCCCCGATTTCGCCGCCTGGGCGGCGGACCCGGCGCGCGGAGCGGAGCGGCTCGCCGAGCGGCCCGCCCAGGTCCGTCCCCGCGTCCTCGCCCTCGCCAGGGAACTCGACGCGCGCCCGCGCCCCACCACGACCCCGGGGCTCCCCCTCACCGGGGGCATGCTGCTCCAGGCACTCCAGACCGCGCTCTACGACGACGCCGCCTTCCCCGAGTTCGCGCGGCTCGTCCTGGCGGCCGACGAGGCGGTGCGGGGCGGCGCGGCGGCGGGCGGCACCGCGCCGGGGCCGGTCGTCCTCCCTCCCGCGCTCGCACAGCCCATGTCCCAGCAGGACGCGGCCGTCACGATCGGCGTGATCTGCAACGACGTGGAGTGGCCCGGCTCGGTCGCCGCGCACGCGCGCGCCGTCGCGAAGGACCGCGTCCGCCATCCGCTCACCGGGGGCATGCCGGTGAACATCACGCCGTGCTCGTACTGGAAGACGGAGCCCGCCGAGCCGCCCACGCGGATCACCGACGAGGGTCCGGCGAACATCCTCATGGTGCAGAACCTGCGGGACCCCGCGACGCCGTACTCGGGCGCCCTGCGGATGCGCGCGGCGCTGGGCCGCAAGGCGCGGCTCGTGTCCGTGGACAGCGGCGGGCACGGCTCGTACCTCGGAACGGGCAACGCGTGCGGGGACGCGCTGGTGTCACGGTTCCTGGTGACGGGCGAGCGGCCCGCGCGGGACGTGCGCTGCCCCTGAGAGCGGGCGGGGCGGGTCCTGGCAGGCGCTCACGTCACCGCCCGCGCCTCACGCCGCCCGTGCGGCGGCGCGCCGTTCCTCCCGCTCCACCGCCCTCTCCCGCAGCCGCTCCATGCGCCGCCGCGTCTCCGCGTCCGCCGGGGTGTACGTGACGAGCCGGGGCCCGCGCAGGGGACCGAGCCACAGATCGGTGTGGACGACGGTGAGCAGGCCGACGTGCCGGTTGCGGAAGTGCTTGGTGCGCGAGGTGGAGTCGATGATCTCCTGCCGCTCCCAGTGCGCGCGGAACTGCGGGTGCCGCATGAGCCGGGCGTGCAGGGCGCGGTAGGCGGGCTCGTCGAGGTGATCGGCCATCGCGGAGCGGAACTTGGCGGCCATGATGCGCAGGGAGCCCTCGCCGTCGGCGAAGGAGTCGCGCCACTCCTCGTTCAGGCAGGACAGCACCATGCAGTTGCGGTCCTCGGGGGCCACTTCTTCGAGGTCGCACAGCATGAGCCCGTAGACGCGGTTGTGGGCCAGGATGTCGTACCGGCTGTTCTGCACGCAGGCGGCGATGGGTTCGAGCTGGTCGAGCATGGCGCGGACCGCGTCGGTGACGACCGGGCAGGCGGTACCGGGGGCGGGGTCCGTGACGTGCGCGAGGCCGAAGACGTGGCGGCGCTCGTGCGGGTCGAGGAGGAGGGCGCGGGCGACCGCGTCGAGCACCTGCGCGGAGACCTGGATGTCGCGGGCCTGCTCCAGCCACGTGTACCAGGTGACGCCGACGGCGGCGAGGGAGGCGACCTCCTCGCGGCGCAGCCCGGGGGTGCGGCGCCTGGGGCCGCGCGCGAGGCCGACCTGTTCGGGCGTGATGCGCTCGCGGCGGCTGCGCAGGAAGGCGGCGAGTTCGCGGCGGCGCTCGGCGGCGGCATCGCGCCCGGCGAGCGCGTCACCCGCGGGGGCGCTCCCCGGCGCCGCGCCACGCGTCGTACCCGCGCCGCCACCCGCCGTACCCGCGCCGCCACCCGCCGCGCCCGGGCCGCCACCCGCCGTGCCCGCGGCTCCGGTGCCCGCGTCGCGCCCCGTCGCCCTGGTGCTCATCGTCTCGACCGTCCGCATACCGCAAGGGTGCCGCAGCCGGGGGACGTACCGCCAGGGCACCCGCATCCGGAGCCTGGTGCGCCCAGTACCCGTATAAACAGGCTCTGGTACCTGTCTGGGAGTACCCGCACGGTAGGAAACGTGACAGACAGCGTGACACCTCGCATGACTCCGCCCACCCTCTCCCCCACCACCCCCGCGCCCCACGGCCGGCTCCACCCGCACGGCGCGGTGCTCGGCGCGTTCGGGCTGTTCTCGGTGCTCCTCGGCGCCGCGCTCCCGCTCGTGGACTTCTTCATCGTCAACGTCGCCCTGCCCGACATGGGCCGCGACCTGCGCGCGAGCGAGGCGATGCTCGAACTCGTCGTCGCGGGCTACGGCGTCGCGTACGCGGTGCTGCTCGTGCTCGGCGGGCGGCTCGGCGATCTCTTCGGGCGCCGCAGGCTCTTCCTGTGGGGCATGGCGGCCTTCGGCGTCACCTCGCTGCTCTGCGGGCTCGCCCCCGGCGCGGGCGCGCTCGTCGCCGCGCGGGTCGCGCAGGGCGCGGCGGCGGCGCTCATGCTGCCGCAGGTGCTCGCGACGATCCAGGCGACGACGAAGGGGCCGCGCAGGGCACGCGCGATGAGCCTGTACGGGGCCACGGCGGGCCTGTCGATGGTCGCGGGCCAGATTCTGGGCGGTGTCCTCGTCACCGCGGACGTGGCCGGGCTCGGCTGGCGGACCGTCTTCCTCGTCAACGTGCCGGTCGTCGTCATCGGCCTCGTGTGCGCGGGACGCGCGCTGCCCGAGACCCGTGCGACGGCCCCCGCCCCGGTCGACGGCACCGGTACGGGCCTGCTCGCGCTGACCCTCACGACGCTCCTCCTGCCGCTCACGGAGGGCAGGGCGGCGGGCTGGCCGCTGTGGACGTGGCTGCTGCTCGGCGTCTTCCCCTTCGCGCTCGCCGCGTTCGTCGCCGTGGAGCGGTCCAAGGAGTCGCGGGGCGGGGTGCCGCTCGTGCCGCCGAGCCTGCTGCGGCTGCCGTCGATGCGGCGCGGGCTGCCGCTGCTCCTGCCGTTCTGCGTCGGCTTCGGCGGCTTCATGTTCGTCGTGGCGATCGCCCTCCAGGAGGGGCTGCGCCTGTCGCCCGTCGCCGCGGGCCTGGCCCTGGCACCGATGGCGGTGGCCTTCTTCGCCGGGGCCCTCGCAGGTCCGCGCCTGGTACGGCGCTGGGGCGGGCGGGTCGTGACGGCCGGGTCGCTGATCCAGGGTCTCGGGCTCACCCTCCTCGCGGTGGCGGTCTTCCGCGGCTGGCCCGGCCTCGACGTGTGGCGGCTCGCGCCCGGCATGATCCTCGGCGGCTTCGGCCAGTCGCTCCAGCTCCCCGTCCTGCTCAGGACGATCCTCACGGACGTCCCCGCCGAGCGGGCCGGGGTCGGCGGCGGGGTGATGACGACGACGCAGCAGACCTTCATGTCCCTCGGCGTCGCGACGCTGGGCACCCTCTTCCTCTCCCTGACCCCGCACCTCGGCACGGGCGACGCCTTCGGTGTGGCCCTCCTCGCGCAGCTGGGCCTGGTCGTGGTGATGGCGGCGGCGAGCCTGCGCCTGCCGCGCCAACTGGACTGAGCGGGACGGCGGTACGGGGCGGCACGTACGGGGCGGCAGGGCGGCACGCACGGGGCGGCAGGGCGGCACGTACGAAGCGGCGGGGCGGCACGTACGAAGCGGCGGGGCGGCACGTACGAAGCGGCACGGCGGCACGTACGGGCGCCTGCCGAGGCCCCGCCCCGCTCCGCCCCGCGACCGCACGCCCCTTCAGGCGCCCCGGTCCCCGCCAGGCACACCCGCCCGTCAGCCGTCCCCGCCCGTCAGCCGTCCCCGCCCGCCGGGAAGACCACTCGCGGGATGCTCAACGGGGCCGGGGGCGGCAGAGGGGGGCCGGGGGCCCCGGGGCGGGGGCGGAAGGAGTCGAGGAGGAGGGCGGTGAGGCGGCGGGAGGCCGGGGACGCCGCCTCACCGCCGACCGCGAGGACGCCGCTGTTGGCCAGGAGGGCCAGGGCCAGGTCGGCGAGGACCACCTCCTCACGGACCTGGCCCGCCGCCTTCGCCCGGCGCAGCAGTTCCCCGAACCCCTCCATGCCCTGCCGGAACTTGGCCTCGACCGTTCCCGCGTCCGGGAGTTCGCTGACGAAGGCCGCGCCGAAGCCGTGGTCCGCCGCCTGTAGCTCCGCGAGCCCGTGCACCGCCGTGCTCAGGCCCGTCCACGGGTCGGGCTCGGCGAGGGCCGTCTCGACGAGCGCCGCGCACCGCGCGAACTGGTCGGCGAAGACCTCGGCCAAGAGGTCCTGGCGGGTGGGGAAACGACGGAAGAGGGTCGCGGGGGCGACCCCCGCGCGGCGCGCGACGACCTTGAGCGGTACGTCGATGCCGCGCTCAGCGAAGAGCACCCGGGCGACGTCGAGAATGCGCCGCCGGTTCTCCCGGGCGTCGGCGCGCAGCGGCACTTCGGCGGAGTCCCCCGCCGCATTCCCCCCGCCGCCTTTCCGAGACCCGTTCACACCCGCTGCTCTCACTTCCCGGCACAGGACCGCTTTTCCGGAATCCGTCTGCTTACTGTAGCCGCGCCGGTCAGGCGAAACCCCACCCGAAAAGGAAAAAGAAATGCCCTCTGCTGTCATCATCGGCGCCGGTCCCGGTCTCGGCCTTTCGATGGCGCGGCGTCTGGGCCGGGAGAACTACGACGTGGCACTCGTCTCCCGGAATCCCGGGCGCCACGCCCCGTACCTGGAGGAGCTGAAGGCCGCCGGGATCAAGGCCGCCGCCTTCGCCGCCGACGTACGGGACCCGCGGGCCCTCGGCGAAGCGCTCGACGCGGCGGAGCGGGCGTTCGGGCCCGCCGACTTCGTCTATTACGGGCCGTCGCCGCACCAGGCGTCCGAGCGGGCGGCGCCCGTCACGGAGATCACGGGCACCGAGGTCGCGGACGCGATGGGCTCCGTGTACCCGGCGGTGGACGTGGTCGCGAAGGTGCTGCCGGGGATGCGGGAGCGCGGCACCGGGACGCTGCTCTTCGCGAGCGCGATCAGCGCACTCCTGCCGGTGCCGGAACTGGGCGCGATGGCCGTCCCGGCCGCCGCTTCCCGGGGCTACGCCGTGACCCTGCACGCGGCGCTCGCCAAGGAGGGCGTCTTCGCGGGGGCGCTCGTGATCGGCGGTCTCATCCGGAACAGCGACATTCACGGTGCGATGGCCGAAGCGGGCGCGGCCGACGCGAAGTTCCTGCTCGATCCCGACCGTATCGCGGATATCGCCTGGGAATTCGCGCGCGCCCGCAAATCCCCCGAAGTCGTCGTGCTTCCCGGCCGGAAAGGTCTCGGTATCAACGCGCTTCTCACGGGCCGTTTGTGGCGGGCTCCGAAGAAGAGCGCCCGCGCGGCGAAAGCCGCGTGATGTCGCGGCCGGAACCCCGCGGCCGTCCGGCGCGCGGGAGAACCTCACGCATACGGGAGAGAGTCATGAAAGCCGTCGGTTTCGACGCCCCGGGAGGTCCCGGGGTCCTGCGGGTGCTCGACCTGCCCGTCCCCGAGCCGGGTCCAGGCGAGGTCAGGGTCCGGGTGCACGGCGCGACCGTCAACCCGGCCGACACGCTCGTACGGGCCGGGGCCGCCGGTCCGCGCGGGTTGCCGGGCCCGCACGTGCCGGGCCTGGAGGTCGCCGGGGTCGTGGACGCGACCGGCGAGGGCGTGACGCGCCTCGCCGCCGGGGACCCCGTCATGGCGCTGACGCTCCCGCTGCGCCCGCACCGCGGCGGCTACGCCGAGTACGTCGTCCTCCCCGAGCCCCACGCGGTGCGCGCCCCGGCGGGGCTCACCCTCACCGAGGCGGCGACGCTCCCGATGAACGGGCTCACCGCGCTGCGCGCGATCGAGGTCCTCGGCCTCGGAGCCGGGACGACGGCCGCCGTCACGGGCGCCGCCGGGGCCTTCGGCGGCTACTTCACCGAGCTGTGCGTCCTCGCGGGCATCCGCGTCGTCGCCGACGCCGCACCCGCCGACGAGGCCCTTGTCCGGGCGCTCGGCGCCGACGTCGTCGCACGGCGCGGCGCGGCCTACGTCGCCGACGTCCTCGACGCGGCCCCCGGCGGCGTCTACGGCCTCGCGGACGGCGCGCTCCTCGGCACCCCGGTCCTCGACGCGGTGGCCGACGGCGGTACGTACACGAGCCTGCGCACCCCCGGCGAGCCCGGCACCCGCCCGCTCCCCGACCCGGCGCCGCGCGGCCTCGCGTACCGGTCCCTCCAGTTCTACGAGATCGCCGACCCCACCGCCGCGCTCGGCCGCCTCGCCGAGGCCGCCGGGGCCGGGCGGCTGACGCCCAGGATCGCCGAGGTCATCACCCCCGAGGACGTCCCCCGCGCCCACGAGGCGCTCGCGGCGGGCGGCGTCCGGGGCCGCTTCGTCCTCGGCTTCGGCTGACCCCGCGGACGACTGGCCCCCGCGAGCCCACCGGCCCGCCCCCGCACCCGTCCACACGCCCCACGCCCCACGCCCCACGCCCCACGCCCCACGCCCCACGCCCCCAGCACAACGATCGGAGAGCACCCGCGATGGCGCGACTCACCCGCTTCGAGGACTACCGGGACCGATACGAGAACGTGCGGTTCGACCGCACCCCGTCCGGCGTCGTCACGATGACGCTGCACACGCACGGCGACAGCATCGTGTGGGCGCCGGGGACCGCGCACGACGAGGTGGCCTTCGCCTTCGCGGACGTCGCGGGCGATCCGGAGGTGGAGGTCTTCGTCCTGACGGGCGCGGGCGCCGACTTCATCGCGGACTACAGCTACGGGGACAGCGGCGAGCCGGTCCCGCCCGCCTTCCTGGAACGGCTCGGCTGGTCCGGCTACCAGCTCATCAGCAACTTCCTCGACATCCAGGTCCCGTGCGTCGCCGCCGTCAACGGGCCGATCGAGGTGCACTCCGAACTCGCCCTGCTGTGCGATGTCGTGATCGCCTCCGAGGACGCCACGATCAGGGACCGCGCACACTTCACGCAGGGGGTCGTCCCCGGGGACGGCGTGCACGTGGTGTGGCCGCTGGTCGTCGGGCAGAACCGGGCGAGGTACCTCCTCACGACCGACCACGTCCTCACGGCACGGGAGGCGCGCGAGTGGGGCGCGGTCAACGAGGTCGTCGCGCGCGAGGAGGTTCTGCCGCGCGCGTACGCGCTCGCCGAGAAGTTCCTCGCCAAGCCGGTCACGACCCGCCGCTTCACACGGCACCTGCTGACCCAGCCCTTCCGCAAGGCGGTGGTGGCGGAGCTGAACCACGGGCTGCTCCTGGAGGGCTACGGGATGCAGGTCTTCACCCCGCAGGGTGATCAGCCGCTGCACGAGGGCTGAGCACGCGGCGAGGCGCCCCGCACAGGGTGCGGGGCGCCTCGGGCGTGCGTGCGGGGGTGGGGCGCGGGTCAGGCGCGCGGCTCCGCGGCACCCCGGTCCGTACCGGCCGCCGAGGACTCGCCCGCTTCCCGCTCCGTGCCCGCTTCCTGTTCCGTGCGCGTTTCCTGTTCCGTGCCCGTCAGGCGCTCGCGCATCCGGCGGGCCAGCTCCTGCTTGCGGGTCTCGGCGGCCTGCCGGTCGCCCGCGCCGTGCGGGCCGCCCGAACCCGGGCCGCCGTTCCTCGGCAGGTGACCGCGCTGACCGCCTACGCCCAGCAGATTGTTACGGCTCTTGGCCATGACTCGACTCCGATCGTGTGGAAGGTGGGGTGGGGGGCGGGCGTGACCCGCGCGCGCTCACTCGTAGATCGGCGTCATGAAGAACATGGGGAAGACGGTAGCGGACCCGGGGCGTGCCGCGCACCACGTTTCCCGGGCCTGCCCCGCGGCGGCCCGGCGCGCGAGGATGGCGGACGCACGTATCCGGATCAGGAGGACGACGTATGAGCAAGAGGACCGCCCCGAAGTCCGACCCGCTGGATCTCGCCGGGATCGACGACCTGCTGAGCCCCGAGGAGAAGGCGGTGCGGCAGGCGGTGCGGCAGGTGTGCGACGCCTCCGTGGAGCCGTACATCGCCGGGTGGTACGAGAGCGGCGAGCTGCCCTCCGTGCGCGAACTCGCCAAGGAGCTGGGGTCCTTGGGGCTGCTCGGGATGCACCTGGAGGGCTACGGCTGCGCCGGGACGAGCGCCGTCGCGTACGGGCTCGCGTGTCTGGAGCTGGAGGCGACGGACTCGGGCCTCCGCTCGCTCGTGAGCGTGCAGGGCTCGCTCGCGATGTACGCGATCCACCGCTTCGGGAGCGAGGAGCAGAAGCGGGAGTGGCTGCCGCGAATGGCCTCGGGCGAGGCGATCGGCTGCTTCGGCCTCACCGAGCCCGACCACGGCTCCGACCCGGGCGGGATGCGCACGCGGGCGCGTCGCGAGGGCGGGGACTGGGTGCTGGACGGGCGCAAGATGTGGATCACGAACGGTTCGGTCGCCTCGGTCGCCGTCGTGTGGGCGCGGACGGACGAGGGGGTGCGCGGCTTCGTCGTACCGACGGACACGCCCGGTTTCTCCGCGCCGCTCATCACGCACAAGGGCTCGTTGCGGGCCTCGGTGACGAGTGAACTGCTGCTCGACGGAGTGCGGCTGCCCGGGGACGCGGTACTGCCCGAAGTGACGGGACTGCGGGGCCCGTTGTCATGCCTCAACGAGGCGCGGTACGGGATTCTCTGGGGCGCCCTGGGCGCGGCGCGCAGCTGCTTCCGCACCGCGCTCTCGTACGCGAAGGAGCGCGAGCAGTTCGGCAGGCCCCTCGCCGGATTCCAGCTCACGCAGGCCAAACTCGCCGACATGGCCGTCGAGTTGACCAACGGAACCCTGCTCGCCCTGCACCTGGGCCGCCGCAAGGACGCGGTGGGCCTGCGCCCCGAGCAGGTGAGCATCGGCAAGCTCAACAACGTCAACAAGGCGCTGGAGATCGCCCGTTCGGCCCGCACGATCCTCGGCGCGAACGGCATCTCGCTCGAATTCCCGGTCATGCGCCACATGGCGAACCTGGAGTCGGTCCTCACCTACGAGGGCACGGCAGAGATGCACACCCTCATGATCGGGCAGGCGCTGACGGGGGTGTCGGCGCTGCGCTGAGGCGCGCGGGGGCGGCGGTACGCGGGGCGACCGTACGGGCGCGACGGGGCACGGGGCGGGGCGACCGTACGGGCGCGACGGGGCACGGGGCGGGGCGACCGTACGGGCGCGACGGGGCACGGGGCGGGGCGACCGTACGGGCGCGACGGGGCACGGGGCGGGGCGGCCGTACGGGCGCGACGGGGCACGGGGCGGGGCGGCCGTACGGGCGCGACGGGGCACGCGGCCGCCCCGCCCCGTGCCTCCGCTCACACCGTCAGGACGATCTTTCCGCGTGTGCGCCCCTCCGCGCTCAGCCGCCAGGCCTCCGGTGCCCGGTCGAGGGGGAACTCGGCGGCGACGTGGACGCGAAGCCCGCCCGCTTCGGCGAGGTCGGCGAGTGCCCGGAGGTCGGCGGCGTCGGGGCGCACCCAGACCGTGTGGCCGCCGCGCGCCGCCGCCTCGTCGGAAGTGATCGACGCGACGCGTTCCGGCTTCGGGACGAGGGCGAACGAGGCGTCCACCGCGTCGCCGCCCACGCAGTCGAGCGCCGCGTCGACGCCTTCGGGGGCGAGGGCCCGTACCCGGTCGGTGAGCCCTTCGCCGTAACGGACGGGCTCGGCGCCGAGGGAGCGCAGGAAGTCGTGGTTGCGTTCGCTCGCCGTACCGATCACGCGGGCGCCGTGCGCGACGGCGATCTGCACGGCGAAGGCGCCGACGCCGCCCGCCGCCGCGTGCACGAGGACGGTGTCGCCCGCGCCGGCGCCGATGCGCTGGAGGCTCTGGTACGCGGTGAGTCCCGCGAGCGGCACGCCCGCCGCCTCGGTGAAGCTCAGCGCCGCCGGCTTGGGCGCGAGCATGCGGACGGACGCGGAGACGTACTCCGCGTAGGCGCCGTTCTGCACCCAGTCCTTGCGGACGTACCCGAAGACCTCGTCGCCCGGGGCGTACTCGGGGACGTCGAAGCCGACGCGCTCGACGACGCCCGCGACGTCCCAGCCGGGGACGAGCGGGAAGCGCGTCTCGAAGATCGCGTCGAGCCCGCCCGCCGCGTGTTTCCAGTCGACGGGGTTGACCCCGGCGGCGCGGACGCGGATCAGGACCTCGCCCGGGGCGACCCTGGGTTCGGGGAGGTCGGTCGCGCGCAGGTCGTCGGCGGTTCCGTACTGCGGTAGTGACATGGCCTTCATGCCAGGGGGAACGTCCCCGGGCCGCGTGCTCATTCCGGGTGGGACGGCGGGGCGGGCGGCCCCGCTCAGGGGGCCGCCCGCCCGTTCACGCGTCCGTCAGTCCTCCTCCCCCGCCCCCGTCAGCGTGAAGCTGTCGATGTCGAAGAGGGAGCCCGCGCCGCCCGTGAAGCTCAGGTAGAGCGGGCCCGTGCCGCCTGCCGTGAGCGGCGTGGTCACGGACTGGAAGGTCTCCCAGGAGCCCGTGTTCGGGACGTCGGCCGTGCCGAGTTCGGGGCCGTCGGGTGCTCCGGCGCGCACGTGGATCGTGCCGCGCGCCCCCGCCGAGGAGACCTGCGCGGTGAAGGTGCTCGCGCCGTCGACGGGGACGTGCGCGTAGCCCGCCCAGTCGCCGTCCTCGATGAAGCCGAGGGTCTGGCCGCCGCTCGCCGCGCCGTGCCCCGCGGGCTCCACGCCCTGCCCGTCCGTGTAGGACTCGGCCTCGACGGGCGTGCCGCCCGGCACCCCGCTCGGCGTGCAGTCGGCGTCCTTCTGCCCGGCCGCGTACTCCAGTCCCCCGAGGAGCAACTGGCGGAAGTCGGGGTCGGCGTAGGACTCGTCGGTGTGCCCGAGCCCCGTGTAGAAGGACCGGCCCGTCTCCTGCGGGTGGCACCACGTGATCGGGTGGTCGTCGCCCATCTCGCCGCCCGTGTAGCTGGACTCGTCCAGGGTCTGGAGGACGTGGACCTGACCGCGTGGGTCGGTGCGGTAGTTGTACAGCTCGTCGTTGTGGAGCCAGGTCGGGCCGAAGTGCGCGGTGGCCGGGTGCTCGTGGTCCTCGGTCTCGACCACGGCGTCCTGGATGGCGGGGTGGCTCTTGAACCACGCGCCGACGAGCTGCTGGTAGTAGGGCCAGTCGTACTCGGTGTCGGCGGCGGCGTGGACGCCCATGAAGCCGCCGCCTTCGTCGACGTACTCCTGGAGGGCGTCCTGCTGGGTGTCGTCGAGCACGTCGCCCGTCGTGCTGAGGAAGACGACGGCGTCGTACCCGGCGAGGTTCGCCGGGGTGAAGGCGCTCGCGTCCTCGGTGGCCGTGACGGTGAAGCCGTGCTCGGTGCCGAGTTCCTGGAAGGTCGCGATCCCGGTGGGGATCGAGTCGTGCCGGAACCCGGCGGTCTTCGAGAAGACGAGCACGTCGTACGGTTCGGCCGCGCCCGCCTGGGCGACGGGGCCCGTGAGGAGGGCGCCGCCCAGGACGAGGGCGGCGAGGGCCGCGAGTCTGCCGGTGTGCTTGCGCATCGCGCTCACTCCCCGAGGGTGAAGGAGTCGAGGTCGAACAGGTTGCCCTGCCCGGTGGGCCCGGTGAAGACGAGGTAGAGCTGCGTCGTCCCCGCGGGGGCGTTGGACAGCTCGGCCTCCACGTCCACGAAGGTCTCCCAGTCGCCGGTGGGGCTCACGTCCGCCGTGCCGAGCAGGGTGCCGGTCTCGGACCCCGCCCGTACCTCCAGGCTGCCGCCGGGACCCGCGGAGGAGACGCGCGCCGTCAGGGTCGTGGCGGTGGACAGCGTGTACGGCGTGAACGCGATCCAGTCGCCGTCGTCGGTGAAGCCGACCGTGGAACCGCCCTCGGCGCTGCCGTGGTTGGCCTTCTCGACGCCGGACATGTCGCTGTAGTGCTCGGCCTGGCGGTGGCGCGGCTGGAGCTTGCGGATGCTGTGCGTCGTGAGGCCGGCGCTGTCGGTGTACTCGGCGTCGAAGACCCCGAAGAGGTTCGCCGCCGCGTCGTGCTCACCGTCGGTGGGGACGTTGATCTCGCCCGAGCAACCGTTCTTGGAGGTGATCGAGTGGGTGTGGCTGTCGTGGCCGAGCGAGTACGTGACCTTGACCTTCGCGCAGTCGAGCGGGCCGTCCTCGGGGTCGGACCCGGTGACGGTGAAGGGCACGGTGTCGCCGAAGGAGAAGAGCTGGCCGTCGGTGGGAGCCGTCAGATCGACGGTCGGCGCGGTGTTGCCCGCGGTGACGACGGTGCTCGCCGTGCCGGTCAGGCCCTCGGGGTCGGTGACGGTGAGGGTCGGCGAGTAGGTCCCTGCCTCGGTGTAGGTGTGGCTCGGGTTGGCGTCGGTCGATGTGGCGCCGTCACCGAAGTCCCACTGGTACGTGATCGCGCCGCCCTCGGGATCGCTGCTGCCCTCCGAGGAGAACGTCACGTCGAGCGGGAGGGCGCCCGAGGTCTTGTCGGCGCTCACCTTGGCGACGGGGCTGCGGTTGCTGCCCGCCAGGTACTCGATGCGGTAGAGCGCCTGGTTGTCGCTGCCGGTGCCGTAGTCGAGCACGTAGAGCGCGCCGTCGGGGCCGAACTCCATGTCCATGACCTGCGTGCCGCTCCACGGGAAGTCCTCGATGGCACCCGGGGAGCCGTCGTCCTCGACCTCGATGGCCTTGATCCACTGGCGGCCGTACTCCCCGGCGAAGAAGCGCCCGTCGAGGCTCTCGGGGAACTTCACGGGCGAGTCGAGGTTCGCGTCGTAGCGGTAGACGGGGCCGCCCATCGGGGACTCGGAGCCGCCGCCGAACTCGGGCGGGCTGCCCTCGTCACCGCCGTACTTGATCCACGCGGGCTGCGCCGGGGGGAGCTTGGCGAGGCCGGTGTTGCGCGGGGAGTTGTTGGTGGGACCGTTCGCGCAGTCCGCCTTGGGGCCCGAGGGTCCGTCGGGGAAGGTGTACGCGTTGTACGACTCGGTCTCGGTGTTGGTGCCCGTGCAGTAGGGCCAGCCGAAGTTGCCCGCCTTCGTGATGCGGTTGAACTCGACCTGCCCGCCCGGTCCCCTGTTGGGGTCGGTGACGCCCGCGTCGGGGCCGTAGTCGCCGAGCCAGACGGTGTCGGTCGCCTTGTCGACGCTCATCCGGAAGGGATTGCGGAAGCCCATGCCGTAGATCTCGGGGCGGGTCTTGTCGGTCCCGGGCGGGAAGAGGTTGCCGTCGGGGATCGTGTAGCTGCCGTCGTCCTGCGGCGTGATGCGGAGCAGCTTGCCGCGCAGGTCGTTGGTGTTGCCCGCCGAGCGCTGGGCGTCGAACTGCGGGTTGCGGTCGGTGCGTTCGTCGGCCGGGCTGTAGGCGTCCGACTCGAAGGGGTTGGTGTCGTCCCCGGTCGTCAGGAGCAGGTTGCCCTTGCTGTCGAAGGCGAGGTCGCCGCCGACGTGGCAGCACTGGCCGCGGTCGTTGTCGACCTCCAGGACGACCTTCTCGCTCGCGAGGTCGAGGGTGTTGTCCGTCTTGAGCGTGAAGCGCGAGAGGTTCAGGTGGCCCTTGAACTTGTCGAAGTCGGCCTCGGTACCCGTCGTCGGGGCGTCGCCCGGGGCGGTGTCGAGCTTCGGCGAGTAGTAGAGGTAGACCCACCGGTTCTGCGCGAAGTCCGGGTCGGCGGCGACGCCTTGAAGCCCTTCCTCGTCGTGGTCGTACACGTCGAGCTTGGCGGCCTGCTTCGTCGTGCCGTTCGCGTCGGTGATACGGACCGTGCCGTCCCGCGAGGTGTGCAGCACGGACTTGTCAGGCAGGACCGAGAGCGACATGCCCTCGCCGCCGATCTCGGCCGCTCCACGCGCGAGTGCGACCTGCTGGTAGTCCCCTGCGGGGATGTCCTGCGCCGCCGCGCCCGCGCTTGTCGCCGTGCCGAGCGCGGCGGTGGGCGCGAGGAGCAGCGCGAGAGTCGTGAGCACCCGGAGTCCGCGTCTGCGGGGCCCGGAGCGTGAGTGGGGTGACATGAGGAGGGAGTTCCTTCCTGACCGAAGTGGGGGTCGTCAGGCAAGGCGCGCGCCGGCCGCGCTTCCTGGTCATCAACTGCCGTGATTCCACAAGGGTTTCACGTGGTGTTAACAGCTTCGGAATCGTCGCCAGCGGGGCGTGAATTTGTCAATGCCGTGTGCAAAAGAACGGCCCAGGAGTGTTACCGACGGGGAGCGACCTCCGTACGCCCAGGCCCTCTTGACGACCGGTCAGGGAAAATTCTTCGTCCCGACCCGTAGACCGTCTTACAACTCTCTGCAATATTCCAATAATCGAGCGCAAGAACATGAGTTTGCGCGCTCGGGGGCCGCTGTTCCCTCCCTCGGGACCGGTGGCCGCCGCTCTGCCCCTGTTCCATGAGCCGCCCTCGCGCGCCCCCGCGTGCGAGGCCCCCGCAGAGAGGGACCCCCGCATGTCCAGATCCGCGTCCAGGCGCTGGAGACGCCGTACGGCTGCCGCCGTACTCGCCTCCGGCGTCATGGTGCTCGGGCTGCCCGCCCTCGGCGCCCAGGCGGCCGGAGGACCCGACGCCGCCGCGAACGCCACGACCAAGGCAGGCAGCACCTTCGGCAAGCACTCCGCGTCCGCCGTGACCGACGGCGACACCTCGACCTACTGGCAGGCCGGCAAGAAGTCGGCACAGTGGGTGCAGACCGACCTCGGCAAGGCCAAGCGCGTCAAGCAGGTCGTGCTGAAACTCCCCGCAGGGTGGGAGAGCCGCACGCAGACGCTCGCCCTCCAGGGCAGCGCGGACGGCACGAGCTGGGCGACGCTCAAGACCTCCGCCGAGTACGCCTTCGGCCCGGCCAACGGCAACACCGTCAAGGTCTCCGTGCCCGCGACGCTCGCCCGGTACGTACGGGCCGAGTTCAGCGGCAACTCGGTGACCGGGACCGGCCAGCTCGCCGAGATGCAGGTCCTCACGACCGCCGCCGCGAGCCCCAACCTCGCGCAGGGCAGGACCTTCACCGCATCGGGCCACTCCGACGTCTACGGCGCCGCCAACGCCGGCGACGGCAACCGGAACACCTACTGGGAGAGCGGGAACAACGCCTTCCCGCAGTGGGTGCAGGTCGACCTCGGCTCCTCCGTCAAGGTCAACCAGGTGACCCTGCGGCTGCCGAGCGGCTGGCCGAGCCGTTCGCAGACGCTGAAGATCCAGGGTTCGACGGACAACCAGAACTTCACCGACCTGTCCGCGTCGAAGGCGTACACCTTCGACGCGGGCAACGACCAGTCGGTGGACATCGCGTTCGACTCGACGACGACGCGATACGTACGGGTCCTCGTCACCGCCAACTCCGAGTGGCCGGCGGCCCAGTTCTCCGAGGTCGAGGTATACGGTCCCGCCACCGGCGACACGCAAGCGCCCACCGCCCCCTCGGGCCTCGCCTACACCGAGCCCGCCTCCGGGCAGATCAAGCTCGACTGGAAGGCCGCGAGCGACGACACCGGGGTCACCGGCTACGACATCTACGCCAACGGCCAGCTCCGCGCGAGCGTCGCGGGCAACGTCCTGACGTACACCGACACGCAGCCCGCGGCGACGGACGTCACGTACTACGTGCGCGCCAAGGACGCGGCGGGCAACGTCTCCGCGAACAGCGACAGCGTCACGCGCAAGGGACAGGGCGGCGACACCCAGGCCCCTACCGCGCCCGGCAACCTCGCCTGGACGCAGTCAGGTTCCGACGTGAAGCTCACGTGGCAGGCCGCGAGCGACAACGTCAAGGTCACCGGGTACGACGTCTACGCGAACGACAAGCTCGTCAAGACGGTCGCCGGTGACGTCCTCACGTACACCGACACGCCCTCGGCCGCCGCGACCGTCACGTACTACGTCAAGGCGAAGGACGCGGCGGGCAACGTCTCCACCGCGAGCAACAGCGTCACGCGCCCCGGCTCCACGAACGGCCCCGGCTCGAACCTGGCCCAGGGCAAGCCCATCGAGGCTTCGTCGAGCACCTTCACCTTCGTCGCCGCGAACGCCAACGACGGGCTCACCAGCACCTACTGGGAGAGCGCGGGCGGCTCGTACCCGGCGACGCTGACCACGAAGCTCGGCGCGAACGCCGACCTCAACGAGGTCGTCGTGAAGCTCAACCCCGACTCGTCCTGGTCCTCGCGCACCCAGAACATCCAGGTGCTCGGCCGCGACCAGGACGCCACCTCCTTCACGAGCCTCGCGGCCGCGAAGGACTACACCTTCGACCCGGGCAGCGGCAACACCGTCACCATCCCCGTGACCGGCTCCGCCGCCGACGTGCAGCTCAAGTTCACCAAGAACACGGGCGCCCCGGGCGCGCAGGTCGCCGAGTTCCAGGTCATCGGCGCCCCGGCGGCCAACCCCGACCTCCAGGTCACCGGGATCACCAACTCGCCCGCCGCGCCTGTCGAGTCGGACGCGATCAGCCTGAGCGCGACCGTCACCAACAGCGGCACGAAGGACGCCAAGGCGACCGACCTGGACTTCTCGCTCGGCGGGACCAAGGCGGGCACCGCGGACGTCCCCGCGCTCGCGGCCGGTGAGTCGAAGACGGTCACGGCGAGCATCGGCGCCCGGGACGCGGGCAGTTACCCGCTGAGCGCCGAGGTCGACCCGTCGAACAAGGTCATCGAGCAGAACGAGTCGAACAACACCTTCACGCGTGCCGACGCGCTCGTGGTCAAGCCGGTCGCCAGCTCCGACCTCGTCGCCTCGCCCGTCTCATGGTCGCCCTCCAGCGCCACCGCGGGGCAGAACGTCAACTTCAGCGTCGCGATCAAGAACCAGGGCACCGAGGCCTCTGCTTCGGGCGCCCACAACGTGACGCTGACGATCCAGGACGCCTCCGGCGACACCGTCAAGACGCTCACCGGCGCCTACAACGGCTCGATCGCCGCCGGGTCCACGACCTCAGCGGTGGACCTCGGCTCCTGGACGGCGGCGAACGGCAAGTTCACCGTCAAGACCGTCATCGCCGCCGACGCCAACGAGCTGCCGGTCAAGCGGGACAACAACACCACCGAGCAGGCGCTCTTCATCGGGCGCGGCGCGAACATGCCGTACGACATGTACGAGGCCGAGGACGGCACCGTCGGCGGCGGCGCGAAGGTCGTCGGCCCCAACCGCACCATCGGCGACCTCGCGGGGGAGGCGAGCGGCCGCAAGGCCGTGACCCTCAACAACACCGGTGAGTACGTCGAGTGGACGACGCGCGCGGCGACCAACACCCTCGTGACCCGCTTCTCGATCCCGGACGGCACCAACACCACCCTCAACGTGTACGTCGACGGCCAGTTCCTCAAGGCCATCGACCTCACCGCCAAGTACGCGTGGCTGTACGGCAACGAGACCGCGCCGGGCAACGACTCGGGCTCCGGGGCTCCGCGCCACATCTACGACGAGGCGAACCTCCAGCTCGGCAAGACCGTGCCGGCCGGTGCCAAGATCCGCCTCCAGAAGGACGCGGCGAACACCTCGAAGTACGCGATCGACTTCATCAACACCGAGCTGGCGACCGCGGCCGCCAACCCGGACCCGGCCGCGTACACCGTCCCCGCCGGCTTCTCGCACCAGGACGTGCAGAACGCGCTCGACAAGGTGCGCATGGACACGACGGGCACGCTCGTCGGCGTCTACCTGCCGGCCGGTGACTACGAGACGTCGAGCAAGTTCCAGGTCTACGGCAAGGCCGTCCAGGTCATCGGCGCCGGGCCCTGGTTCACCCGCTTCCACGCGCCCTCCTCGCAGGAGAACACCGACATCGGCTTCCGCGCCGAGGCGAGCGCCAAGGGCTCCTCGTTCGCCGGGTTCGCCTACTTCGGCAACTACACGTCCCGGATCGACGGCCCCGGCAAGGTGTTCGACTTCTCGAACGTCTCCGACATCACCATCGACAACATCTGGGTCGAGCACATGGTGTGCCTCTACTGGGGCGCGAACACCGACAACATGACCATCAAGAACTCCCGCATCCGTGACATGTTCGCCGACGGCATCAACATGACCAACGGATCGACCGACAACCACGTCGTCAACAACGACGCCCGGGCCACCGGCGACGACAGCTTCGCGCTGTTCTCGGCGATCGACGCGGGCGGGGCCGACGAGAAGAACAACGTCTACGAGAACCTGACCTCCACGCTCACCTGGCGTGCGGCGGGCCTCGCGGTCTACGGCGGCTACGACAACACCTTCCGCAACATCCGGATCGCCGACACCCTCGTGTACTCCGGGATCACGATCTCCTCGCTCGACTTCGGCTACCCGATGAACGGCTTCGGGACCGAGCCCACGACCGTCGAGAACGTGACGCTGGAACGCACCGGTGGCCACTTCTGGGGCTCGCAGGTCTTCCCGGCGATCTGGATGTTCTCCGCGTCGAAGGTCTTCCAGGGCATCCGGGTCAACAACGTCGACATCAGCGACTCGACGTACGGCGGCGTGATGTTCCAGACCAACTACGTGGGCGGACAGCCCGAGTTCCCGGTCAAGGACACGATCTTCACCGACATCAGCATCTCCGGATCGAAGAAGAGCGGCGACGAGTTCGACGCGAAGTCCGGCTGGGGCATCTGGGCCAACGAACTCCCCGAACCGGGCCAGGGCCCGGCTGTGGGCGAGGCGACCTTCAAGAACCTCAAGATGTCGGGCAACGCGCAGGACATCAGGAACACGACATCGACCTTCAAGATCAACATCGTTCCCTGAGTGATCAGGAACGCTCAGCGGCGGGGCCCGCTCTCCCTCGGGAGAGCGGGCCCCGCCCGCGTACGCACGGACCGGGCCCCCCGTCACCCCGCGTCGAGCGCGCGGCGGGCGGCGCGGATGAGGCGGTGGGCCTCGGGGCCGTGGACGGCGGACTCGCGGAGGGTCTGCCAGGTGCGCAGGTAGAGGGCGACGGTGTCGGCGTCGTCGAGCCAGAGTTCGGCGTGCCATGTCTCCGTGACGACCTGCTCGTCGCCGTAGATCCAGAAGCCGAGGCCGGGCGGCACCTTGAGCCGGGCCTTGACGGGTACGATCCCCAGCTCGACCGTGTCCATACCGACCACGCCCATGAGGCGTTCGAGCTGGGCCGCGAGAACCGAGGGCGGACAGACAAGGGAGCGCAGTACGGGCTCCCAGAGGATGATGTGGTAGCGCCTGCCTCCGCCGTACAGCAGCTCCTGACGCTTCATCCGGGCTCGCACGGCCGCGTCCACATCACGCGGGGACCTGTGCAGCGCCGCCGCCCCGCTCAGCATGGCGCGCGCGTAGTCGGGAGTCTGGAGCACCCCTACGATCCACGACGATTCCCAGGACCGGAGCACCCTCGCCCGCGTCTGCGCCTCGTTGTGCGCGTCCTGCACAGGCTTGTGGCCGCCTACGAGCTGTCTCCGCCACGAGCGGATGTGCGACTCGAACCCGGCCAGCCGGGAACGGAGTTCATCGGCTGCTCCGGCCTGCCCGCACGCCTGCGCCCACGCGTGCAGATCCTCCGGTGTCGCGGTCTGCTTCCCCAGCTCCAGCTTCGAGACCTTGGAGTTGGACCACCCGAGTCTGCGGGCCAGCGCGGTGCCGGTGAGCCGGCCGTCGGGGCAGGACAGACGAAGTTCCCGGAGCCGTGTCCCGAGCGCTTCGCGGGCCTGCTGGTAGTCGGTACTCACCGGCACATCCCTGCGTTACTCCTTCGCGGCCAGCTCCGCCACGAACTCCCTGAACGGCGTGGCGTAGTGCTGGGCCACGTCCCTGACGCGGTTGTACTGGTTGACACGGGCCGGCTCGGTGATCAACTCGGCTCCCGTCAGGACATCGTCGTCGTCGAACAGGCACAAAACAACGATGTGCGAGTCGAAGATCCAGAAGTCCTCGTCCGGCAGGTTGATGCGTTCGGCGTCCCCACGCCACATGTTGCGCACTTCCTCGCCCAGCGCAGCGTTGTGCTCCGCGTGCGCGAGAAGGTAGCGCTGCCCCTCCGTCGGCGGGTTGTCAACGATCCGGACGCGTCCCACATAGGCTCCGTCACGGGTCTTGGCGCTGATCGTGCGGGCCCAGGAGGAGTCCATGTTCCACGTGGGCGTCTCGCCACGCAGGAACTGGGCGTAGGTGCTCTCCTTCTGGTCGACCGCGTATCCCCGGCGCATCTCCAAGTGCCAGGCACTGTGCCGGAAGTTCTGGAACATCCCCGCGAACGTCTCCGGGGCGAGGATGCGGGGCTCGGTGTCGCGGTCCTTCGGACCGAAGTCGATCAACGTGTTGCGCGGCACCACGATCGGGACCTCGTCCTCGCCGAGGTGCTGGAGCTGCGCGAGGGTTTCCGGGTCGGTGAGACGCGGGCCGTGCACGATGACCTCACCCGTGTCGAGGTCCTCGTGTACGGCTGGGCACGAACCCCGCCGCTTCCCGTCCCGTTGAACCGCAGTCGTCGGGCCATCGCAGATCCTTTCGCCGAAGCTGACAGCCTCAGCCCTGCCCAGCTGTGACGGCTGCACCACGAACTCCGCCCACTTTCACGCGAAAAAGCGAGCCATATACACAAGCACCCGAGAAAAACTGGGAAAACAGCCTACGCCACCTCAACCTCGTTTCCCTAACGTCTCGTTCATGGAAGCGAACGACTGGTCCTGCGTCGGCCCGGACTCCCCCTCCGCGTCCCCGGGCTGAGCGCCGCCTTCGTCAAAGTCGCCGCCCTCGTCCTCGTACTGGGCTGGGAGGGCGGGTGGGGGCGGTTCCGGGCGGGGGAAGAGGTGCTGCTCCTCCGGAGGGGGCGCGAGAGCGGCTGAGGGCTCGGGCCCCGGCCCGTGGCGCCGCCTCCGGGCGGCTCGGGAGCCGGGCGCCCCCTGCGCGAGCGGTGCGTGAGGTCCCTGGTCAGGGGGTGGGGCCCGCCCTCTCTTGGCCCGTACCCGTAAGGGATGCTGTGGGGAAATCGTGGAAGGGGTGGGTGGAGTGCGTGGACGGCTCGCGGCGCGCTGGCTGATCGTTGTGGGGGTGGCGCTGTTCGCGCTGTCGGCCGTGCTGTACGCGGTGGCACCGGACGAGTCGCCTTCCCAGCAGGTGGAGTTGACCGTCTTCAGCGAGAAGAAGGACGGCGCCTGCGACGTCCGCTGGACGGACCCCTTCACGAACGAGTACCGCTCGGGCCACTACCGGTGCGACCCGGACCGCGACGCGAGCCTGAAGCCGCACGCGAAGGACGGCGTCAGCCCGTACGGCACGGACTACGCCTGGGTCTACGCCGGCAGCGGCCACAGGGGCGAACTCATTCCCCCCGACGACCTCCTGGAGGGCGGCCCGCTCACCGACGCGAGCGACAAGGTGCTGCTCGTCTCCCTCGCTGTGACCCTCACCGGTCTCGTCTGGGCCGCGGTGAACGCGGCGCGGCGGCTGAGCCAGCGCACGCTGCGCCGCGCACGGGACCTGGCGACCGCCGCCGCACGGCTGCTCGCCGACCACGAACGCGCGACGGCCGCCGTCCGCACGGCCTGGGCCCCGCTGCACGAGGAGGCCGTACGGGCCGTGCTCCGCTCCGTACCCGCACAGAGCTTCCCGCACGCCGAGGCGCTGCACGCCGCAGGGCTCCTCTCCGCCGACGACGTACGGGAGGCGGTCGCGCGGACGCCCGGGGGGCTCGCCGGGCTCGACCCGGCGGCGGGCGCCGAGGTGCTCACCGCGCTCGCCCCGGTCACCGCGCGGGCCTGCGCGCGGGCGGTGGTACGGCTGGAGGGGGACCGCCCCGGCGCGGAGCCGGCCGCTCTGCTCGGCGCCCTGCGGGTGCTGGTCGCGGCGGGCCCGAAGGCGGGCGGCGCGGTCGCCTGGGCCGCCGACGTGGCGGCGCGGCTCACCCCGGACGTCTTCGCGACCGTGACGGCCGCGCCCGGAGGCGTGGACCCGCGGACGCGGTCGGCGGCGAAGCGCCACCTCCGGGAGGTCCTCGCCACGGTGGACGGCAACGCCCTCCACGTCTTCACGCACACCTCGGCGGACCTCGTACGCGGCACCGTCCCCGCCGGCCCGGCCGATCGGCACGCTCTCGCGGCACGCCCTTCGGCGTACTACGCCGTACTGGACGAGGTGACCCGCCCGGCGAAGGCGGCCTGCGCCCACGGCGCGCCCCCCGCGCTCCAGGACCTCCGCCCCCGGGTGTCGCTCCTCAAGGTCCCCCGCCCGAAGAAGCGCGACCCTGAAGAAACGATGATCGGCTGATCAGGTGCCGTCGCACGGCAGGGCTGGCGCCCGAGGTGCGCGGGGGTGTGGGTCGTCCGCGAGGCGGACATCACCCGCGCCCCCGAGGTCGGCAGCGCGCTGAGCTTCCCCAACCTCCTCGCCCGCGTGGACCGCTGGGACCTGTCCCTCGCGCCGAGGCCCACGCCCTCCGCGCCGCCTTCCGCCGGCGCTTCTGCCCCTACGACGACGGGCACGCGGCCGAACGCGTCGTGCGCAGGCTCTTCCTCGGCGAGGAGCGGGTCCCCGCTCCTCTCCCCCTCGCCGCACGCACCCCGGCCCCGGCGGCCCACGCGGGCGGCGCGCTGCCCGGTGCGCCCACGGTGGCGCGGCCGCGCGAGGAGCAGGAGGTGCGGGCCGGGGAGCACGGGGCCTGAAGGGCGGCCGCGTGTCCGGGTTCCTCAGGCTCCGGCGGGGCTGAGCCGCGTGGCGAGGTCCGTGCGGGCCGCCTTCAGCTGTCCGGGCAGCAGGAAGAGCGCGCCCCGCACGTCCGCCCCCCGCAGGTCCGCTCCCCTGAAGTCCGCTCCCGTGACGTCCGCTCCGCGGAGGTCGGCCCCGCGGAGGTCCGCGCCGATCAGGAGGGCTCCCCGCAGGCTGGCCGCGCGGAGGTCCGCTCCGCGAAGGCGGGCGCCCAGGAGGGCGGCGCCGCGGTGGTCGGGGCGGGGCCCTGGGAGGGTCGCGCGGACGGCCTCGCTCACGCGGGTCAGGGCCGGGTTGGCGCGGGCGCGTTCGGCCGCCACGTCGACGGCGGCGAGCGCGTCGGGGGTGGAGGTGGTCAGGGCTGCCACGCGCGCGCGGGCCGCCTCCGTGTCCTCGTGCAGGCTCTTCGGGGCGCGCTCGGCCGCCTCCGTCAGGTAGCGGAGGAGTTCGTGGAGGTGGAGGAGGACCGGGAAGGCGCGGAACATGGGGGCGCGCAGGGCGGGTTCGGTGCGCCAGTCGCGGCCGCCGAAGGTGTGCTGCGTGAGGTGCTGGCCCGCGCCGTGGCAGTCGAAGACCGTGCAGCCGGTCCAGCCCGAGGGACGCAGGTGCTCGTGGATCTCGCAGCGGAAGTCGGCGGCGAGGTGCGTGCACGGGGTACCGGCCGGTTTGCTCGCGGCGAAGTCAGCCGACTTCGCGAACGGGAGCGCGACGCAGCACAGCCCCGCGCAGGAGCCGCAGTCGGGGGTCAGGGGCGGGGGTTCGCCGGGCACGGGCTGCCTTCCGGAGGGCGTACGAACGACGGCGGGCCGCGCCTCTCCCGTACGCGGGGGGAGAGGCGCGGCCCTGACCGCGGGGCTCAGCAGCCGATGAGGCGCGCCGCGAGGTAGCTCTCGATCTGGTCGAGCGAGACCCGCTCCTGCTTCATCGTGTCGCGCTCACGCACGGTGACCGCGTTGTCGTCGAGCGTGTCGAAGTCGACGGTGACGCAGAACGGCGTGCCGATCTCGTCCTGGCGGCGGTAGCGGCGGCCGATGGCGCCGGCGTCGTCGAAGTCGATGTTCCAGTGCTGACGGAGCGCGGCCGCGAGGCTCTTGGCCTTCGGCGAGAGGTCCGAGTTGCGCGAGAGCGGCAGGACGGCGGCCTTGACGGGGGCCAGGCGCGGGTCGAGGCGCATCACGACGCGCTTCTCCAGCTTGCCCTTCGCGTTGGGCGCCTCGTCCTCGGCGTACGCGTCGAGCATGAAGGCGAGCATCGTGCGGCCGACACCGGCCGCGGGCTCGATGACGTACGGCGTCCAGCGCTCGCCGGCCTCCTGGTCGAGGTAGGAGAGGTCCTGGCCGCTCGCCTTGGCGTGCGCGGAGAGGTCGTAGTCGGTGCGGTTCGCGACGCCCTCCAGCTCACCCCACTCGGAGCCGCCGAACTGGAAGCGGTACTCGATGTCCGCAGTGCGCTTGGAGTAGTGGGAGAGCTTCTCCTTCGGGTGCTCGTACCACCGCATGTTGTCCTCGCGCAGGCCGAGGCCGGTGTACCAGTTCCAGCGCTGCTCCATCCAGTACTCCTGCCACTTCTCGTCCTCGCCCGGCTTGACGAAGAACTCCATCTCCATCTGCTCGAACTCGCGGGTGCGGAAGATGAAGTTGCCGGGCGTGATCTCGTTGCGGAAGGACTTGCCCATCTGCGCGATGCCGAAGGGCGGCTTGCGACGCGAGGTCTGCTGGACCTGGCCGAAGTTGGTGAAGATGCCCTGGGCGGTCTCGGGGCGCAGGTACGCGACCGAGCCGGTGTCCTGGGTCGGGCCGAGGTGCGTCTCCAGGAGACCGGAGAACTGCTTGGGCTCGGTGAAGGTGCCCTTGTTGCCGCAGTTGGGGCAGTTGAGGTCGGCGAGGCCGCCCTGCGGGAGGTGGCCGTGCTTCGCCTCGTACGCCTCCTCCAGGTGGTCCGCGCGGAAGCGCTTGTGGCAGGAGGTGCACTCGGTGAGCGGGTCGCTGAAGGTCGCGACGTGGCCCGAGGCCACCCAGACCTCGGTCGCGAGGATGACGGAGGAGTCGAGGCCCACCACGTCGTCGCGCGAGGTGACCATGTAACGCCACCAGTTGCGCTTGATGTTCTCCTTCAGCTCGACACCCAGGGGCCCGTAGTCCCAGGCGGCGCGCTGGCCGCCGTAGATCTCACTGCTGGGGTAGACGAAGCCACGGCGCTTGCTCAGGCTGACGATGGTGTCGATCTTGTCGGCGGCCACGGTGCTCTCTTCATTACGACGACGAAGCGGTCTTCTGGGCCCGGCGACCCCGCCACTGCCCAGCGAATACCTCAGGTTACCGGCGGCCCCGTGCCCCGGATCAAATCGGTTCCCTCACTGGGGGTTCAGGCCCGGCGCGCGGGGGCGTCGGCGGGGGTGTCGGCGGGCCGGTCACGGAGCGCGCCCGGATGCCCACGATGCCCGTAATTGACAATCGTTTCCAATTTTGTTGAAAATGACTGTCATGAAGTCCAGCTCCCGTCGCCGCCCCCGCATATCCCTGCGCACCGCCGCGGCCCCTCTCGCCGCCCTCGTCGGTGTCGGCGCCCTCGCCGCCTGTTCCTCCACCGCCTCCGGTACGGGCGATGACGGGAAGCTCAGGATCACGTCCGCGTTCTACCCGCTCACGTACCTCGCCGAGGAGATCGGCGGGAGCCATGTGAGCGTGGACACCCTCACGAAGCCGGGGCAGGAGCCGCACGACCTGGAGATCAGCGCCAAGCAGACCGTCAAGGTCGAGGAATCCGGCGTCCTCCTCTACCTCAAGGGCCTCCAGCCCTCCGTGGACGACGTCGCCGCGCAGTCGAACGTACGGCACAAGCTCGACGTGGCCCAGCTCACGACGCTGGAGAAGCACGGCACGGAGGTCGGCGGGCACGCCGAGGAGCACGACCACGACCACGGCGGCGAGGCGGGCGAGGACCCCCACGTCTGGCTCGACCCGGTCCGCTACGCGCAGCTCGCGAAGGGCGTCGGCAAGGAGCTGGAGAAGGCCGACCCCGGCCACGCGGCCGCGTACGCGAAGAACACGCGGACCCTCGTCGGCAAGCTCGACGCGCTCGACACCGACTACCGCGAGGGCCTGAAGAACACGAAGACGAAGGTCTTCCTCACGACCCACGCCGCCTTCGGCTACCTCGCCGAGCGCTACGGCCTCACCGAGGAGGCCATCACGGGCCTCAACCCCGAGAGCGAGCCGAGCCTCGCCCGGATGAAGGACCTGCGCGAGATCGCGAAGGCCGACCACGTCACGACCGTCTTCTACGAGACGCTCGTCTCCGACCGCACCGCCAGGACCGTCGCGGGCGACTCGGGCCTCAGGACCGATGTGCTCGACCCGCTGGAGGGCATCACCGACACGTCGCGCGGCGACGACTACATCGAGGTCATGCACGCCAACCTCACGGCGCTCAGGAAGGCGCTGGGCGCCGAGGGCCCCTGAGCGGCCCGTACGGGCCCGGGCGCCCCTCCCGCGCGGTAGGGGCGCCCCGCGCGCCCGCCGCGGCCGCCCCACCCGCTCCCCGGCCCGCCACGCCCCGTAACCTCGCTCCGCCCCACCCCCGCACTCTCGACTTCGCCCAGGAGGCGCGCCCATGATTCCCGAACCCCGCGCAGGCGCGGACGACGACGCGGACGACGACAGGGAGCCCGACGGCGGGGAGACCGTGCTCGCGCTGCGCGAGGTCTCCGCGCGGCTCGGGCCGCGCCCCGTCCTGCACGGGATCGACGTGCGGGTGCGGCGCGGCGAGGTCGTCACGCTGCTCGGCGCCAACGGCTCGGGCAAGTCGACGGCCGTGCGGGTCGCGATCGGGCAGGTCCCCGTCACAGCGGGCGGCGTCGAGCTGTTCGGGACGCCGCTCAAGCGCTTCCGCGACTGGGCCCGCGTCGGGTACGTACCGCAGCGCACGACCGCGGCGGGAGGCGTCCCGGCGACCGTCTCCGAGGTCGTCGCATCGGGCCGCCTCTCGCGCGCGAAGCTCGGCTTCCTGGGGCGCGCCGACCGCGCGGCGATACGCGCGGCGCTCGAAGAGGTGGGGATGGCGGACCGCGCCAAGGACCCCGTCGAGGCGCTCTCCGGGGGCCAGCACCAGCGTGTGCTGATCGCCCGCGCGCTCGCCTCCGAGCCCGAACTGCTCCTCATGGACGAGCCGATGGCGGGCGTGGACCTGGAGAGCCAGCAGGTCCTGGCCCGTACGCTCGCGGCGCAGGTCGAGCGCGGCACGACCGTGCTCCTGGTGCTCCACGAACTGGGCCCGCTCGAACCGCTCATCGACCGCGCGGTCGTCCTGCGCGACGGCTGCGTGCGCCACGACGGCCCGCCGCCGGGCACGGGGGACAGCACTTCCCCGAGCTCTCCACTCCGTTCGAGCGGGGGGTACCCCCAGCCCGGCCACGACCACGTCCACCGGCACTGCGGCCCGGCCGAACCGGTCCGCAGCGGGCTGCTCGGCTGAGCGGCGAGGAAGGCACAGCGAACTCATGGACATGCTCCAGTCCGTCATCATGCAGCGCGCGCTGCTCGCGGCCGTGCTCGTCGGCATCACCGCGCCCGCCATCGGCATCTACCTCGTGCAGCGCCGCCAGGCCCTCATGGGCGACGGCATCGGGCACGTGGCCCTCACCGGCGTCGGCCTCGGCTTCCTGCTCTCGGCCTCGCCGCTGTGGACGGCCGCCGCCGTCTCGGTCGGCGGCGCGATCGTGATGGAACTCATCCGCTGGTACGGGCGCACGCGCGGCGACGTCGCGCTCGCGATGCTCTTCTACGGGGGCATGGCGGGCGGCGTCGTCCTCACGAACCTCGCCCCGGCCGGTTCGAACGCCAACCTCACCTCGTACCTGTTCGGTTCGCTCTCGACCGTCTCGCCGGGCGACATCGTCGCGGTGTGCGTGCTCGCCGCCTTCGTCGTGCTCGTCACCGTCGGGCTGCGGCGGCACCTCTTCGCCGTGAGCCAGGACGAGGAGTACGCGCGCGTGACCGGGCTGCCCGTACGGCTGCTCAACCTGCTCGTCGCCGTCACGGCGGCCGCGACCGTCACCGTCGCGATGCGGATCGTGGGGCTGCTCCTGGTGAGCGCGCTCATGGTGATCCCGGTCGCCGCGGCCCAGCAGCTCACGCGCAGCTTCGCCCTCACCTTCGCGGGCGCGGTCGCGATCGGTGTCGTCACGACGCTCGGCGGCACGACGCTCTCGTACTACCAGGACCTTCCGCCGGGCGGCACGATCGTGCTCCTCGCGATCGCCGTCTTCGTCGTGCTCTCGCTCCTCGCGACCCCGCTCGCGCGCCGCAAGGCCCGGGCGAAAGCGGTTGCCGATCCCGTCGCCCGCCCCCTGGAACCGGGCGCGGACGTGCGGGCGGCGGAACCCGTGGCGGGCGTCGGCGGCGGTCCCGGGACACCCGCACCTGGCACAATGACCAGCCAGCAGACGTGAGGAGGCAACCGGTGACCACCGCTGGACCCCCGGTACGGGGGCGTTCGACCCGGCAACGCGCCGCCGTGGCCTCGGCCCTGTCCGAGGTCGAGGAATTCCGCAGCGCGCAGGATCTGCACGACATGCTCAAGCACAGGGGCGACTCTGTCGGGCTCACCACCGTCTACCGCACGCTCCAGTCCCTCGCCGACGCGGGTGAGGTCGACGTCCTGCGCAACGCGGAGGGCGAGGCCGTCTACCGCAGGTGCGCCACGGAGGAGCACCACCACCACCTCGTGTGCCGCAGCTGCGGCAAGGCCGTCGAGGTCGAGGGCGCCGCGGTCGAGGAGTGGGCGGCGACGGTCGCGGCCCAGCACGGCTTCGTGGAGGTCGCCCACACGGTGGAGGTCTTCGGGACCTGCGGGGACTGCTGCACGGGGGAGAAAACCGGCCGTTAGCCCGCCTGTCGGGCGATTCACATGATTGAGACGCCCGGCGGGGGGTAGGCGGGGGACCACATGTGTCCGGTCACCCCGGAGGTCCCCGTGACAGACAGCGTCGCCACCCCTTTGACGAGCGCGCTCCCGCGCCCCGCCCGGGCCACCGCGCCCGTACGCTCCGGCGCGGGGTGGGCCGCCCTCCAGTCGCCCGCCCCCGAGCGGGCCCGCGCCTTCTACGCGAAGGTCCTCGGTCTCCGCTTCGAGCCGGGCGGTGGTCCAGGGGGCCTGTGGCGGGGGCTCGACGCGCACGGCGCCCAGGTCCTCGTGGTGGGCCGCGCCTACACGGGCACCGGCCCCGGCGTGTGGTCCCCGTGCCTGACCGTGCCCGATGTGCGCGCGGCCGCCGAGCGGGTGCGCGCGCTGTGCGGCACGGTCGCCGTGGGCCCGCTGCCGCTCGAAGGCGGCAGGGGCGTCCTCGCCGCCGACCGGCAGGGCCTCGGCATCACGCTGTGGGAGCCCGGCCCCGGCGCCCACGTCACCGAGGCGGTCCGCTACCGCCTGCACACCCCCGACCCCGCCGACGCGCTCGCCTTCCACACCCGCGTCCTCGGCGCGAAGGCCCACCCGTCCCCGCCCGACGCGACGCTCCTGCTGCGCGGCACCCGCCCGCTGCTCTCCGTGTCCCCGCTGCGCAAGGGCGCCAAGCGGCCCCGCCCGCGCTGGCAGCCGGACTTCCTCGCGGGCGACCTCGACCGCGCGGTGGCCGCCGCGCTCGCGGGCGGCGCGACGCTCCTCGTCGAGGACGCCCCGGCGGCCCGCGCGGGCCGCGCGGCACTGCGGGCGCCGGACGGCACGGTGTTCGGTCTCGTACGGGGGTGACAGCGGGCTGGGGGTGACAGCGGGCTGACGGGCGCGGGGCGTACGGGGCACGGAGCACCGCCCCGCGAAGGGCGGCCCCGCACGCCGTCGCCGCCCCGCCAAGGGCGGCCCCACACGCCGTCGCCGCCCCGCCAAGGGTGGCCCCACACGCCGTCGCCGCCCCGCCAAGGGCGCCCCGCGCCCCGCCTCCGTACCGCGCGGGCGGCCCCCCTCGCGCCTACGCGCGACCGCGCATGCCCGCTTCCATCGCGAGGAGCTGTTCGTTGGGGACCGCGCCGCCGAAGCGGCGGTCGCGCTTGGCGTACGCGACGCAGGCGCGCCACAGGTCGCGGCGGTCGAAGTCGGGCCACAGCACGTCCTGGTAGACCATCTCCGCGTAACTCGACTGCCAGAGCAGGAAGTTCGAGGTGCGCTGCTCCCCGCTGGGGCGCAGGAAGAGATCCACGTCCGGCATGTCCGGGTAGTAGAGGTAGTTCTGGAAGGTCTTCTCGCTCACCTTGGACGGGTCCAGGCGCCCGGCGGCGATGTCCTCGGCGAGGCGGCGCGCGGCGTCGGCGATCTCGGCGCGGCCGCCGTAGTTCACGCAGAAGTAGAGCGTGAGGGCGTCGTTGTCCTTGGTCTGCTCCTGGGCGATCTGCAACTCGTGGACGACCGACTTCCACAGCTTCGGCATCCGGCCGACCCAGCGGATGCGGATGCCGAGTTCGTCCATCTCGTCGCGGCGGCGCGCGATGACCTCACGGTTGAAGTTCATGAGGAAGCGGACCTCGTCGGGCGAGCGCTTCCAGTTCTCGGTGGAGAAGGCGTAGAGCGAGATGTTCTTGACGCCGAGTTCCAGACAGCCCTTCAAGGTGTCCATGACGACCGACTCGCCGACCTTGTGGCCCTCCGTACGGGGCAGTCCGCGCTCCTTCGCCCAGCGGCCGTTGCCGTCCATGACGACCGCGACGTGCCCGGGGATCAGCTCGGAGGGGAGCTTCGGCGGGACCGCGCCGGAGGGGTGCGGATCGGGGGTCCGGTACTCGCGGCGCTGGCGTCCGAGAATCCCGCGTACTGCCATGTGTGCTCTCTCCGCATCTTGAACGACGGTGGTGCCGTGCGGGCCGCTGCTGCCGTCCTGCGGCCATTACTGCTTCTCGACGTAGCGCAGCGAGCGCAGCCCGCGCTCCAGGTGCCAGGAGAGGTAGGCGGAGACGAGTCCGCTGCCCTCCCTCGCGTGCCGTGCCTCACAGGCATCGGCGGTGGCCCAGTCCCCGGTCAGCAGCGCGCCGAGCAGGATCAGGGTCTCCGAGGAGGGTACGACGCTACCGGGCACCCGGCAGTCGCCGCAGACCGCTCCCCCCGAGGAGACGGAGAAGAAACGGTTGGGTCCTGGCAGTCCGCAGCGGGCGCAGTCGGCGAAGCTCGGGGCGTAGCCGTTGACGGCGAGGGAGCGGAGCAGGAAGGCGTCCATGACGAGGGAGGGGGCGTGGCTGCCCTCGGCGAGGGTGCGGAGGCCGCCGACGAGGAGCAGGTACTGCTGCACAGCGGGCTCGCCCTCGTTCGCCGTGAAGCGCTCGGCGGTCTCCAGCATCGCGGTGCCCGCGGTGTAGCGGCCGTAGTCGGTGACGATGTGGCGGCCGTACGGGGCGATCGTCTCGCTCTGCGTGCACAGCGGCAGGCCGCGTCCGACCAGCTCGCTGCCGCGCGCGAAGAACTGCACGTCGACGTGCGAGAACGGCTCCAGGCGCGCCCCGAACTTCGACTTCGTGCGCCGCACCCCGCGCGCCACGGCCCGCACCCGGCCCTGCCCGCGCGTGAGGAGCGTGATGATCCGGTCCGCTTCACCGAGCTTCTGGGTGCGGAGGACGACTCCGTCGTCGCGGAACAGGCTCATGAGACCCATTGTCGCGCACACGCCTCCGCCGCCTCCGCGGAGCCCCGGGCCGGTGGGCTCGCGCGAGGGGGTACGCGGTCGCGAGGACGAAGGCCCCGAAGAGCAGCAGCGGAGCCATTCCCGGCAGGGTGCGCGCCGGTGCCGCCGCGATGTCGCCCGCGTTCGCCGTCAGGTTGGCCGCGAGGTCCAGCGTCATGACCAGGCCCCCTGCCGCCACCCCTGCCACCGGGGCCCGCAACAGCAGGAGCAGGACGAGCGGGTCCAGGACGACGAGGGCCAGGAACAGGGCGCGGACCGGCGCGTACGGGAAGTCGTCGTACGCGCCGGGTCCGCCCCGTACCAGATCCGCCACGTGCGACGCCGTCCCCTCGGCGAAGCCCACCGCGTACACCGCGAGGCACCAGCCCCGCGCACTCCCCCAGCGCCTCATGCCCCGACCGTAGCTACTCGCGCGGGCGGAGCGCGTCGACCAGGAGGTCGAGCAGGCGCGGGGTCTGTTCGCCGTGGGGGCCGGCCGAGAGGAAGACGCCCAGGAGGAGGGCCGTCACGTCGTCCGGGCGGACGTCCGCGCGCAGGACGCCCGCCCTCGCGCCCGCTTCGACGAGGATGCCGACCGCCTCGGTGACCCGGGCGCGGGTCGTGGAGGGGGTGAGCCTGCCCGCGTCGAAGGCGGAACGCAGCGCGCCGGCCATGCCGCGCTTGGCGGCGACGAAGTCCCCGTACCGCCCGCACCAGGCCCGCAGCGCCCGCTCGGGCGGCTCGCTCGCGACGAGTTCCGCGGCCGCGGCGACGATCGCGTCGAGTTCGGCCGCGTACACCGCCTCGACGAGCGCCTCGCGGTCGGGGAAGTTCCGGTACAGCGTGCCGATGCCGACGCCCGCGGCCTTGGCGATGCCTTCGAGGCTCGCCTCGGGGCCGCCCTCGCTGGCGACGGCGTAGGCGTCGCGCGCCGCGGCGACGAGCTTCTCGCGGTTGCGGAGGGCGTCGGCGCGCGGGGCACGGGGGGTGCCGGGGGCGGCTCCGGGCGCGGCGGCGCGGGACGAGGGGACGGCGGCCAAAGCGGAGGCACCTCCGGTAAGAGTGCTACGGTCGGTCGGGAGAGCGGAGGAACCTCCGCTTCACTTCATGGTCCCACGTCCGCCGTCTCCGCACCCACCCGCAGGAGGACCCCCCCATGACCCCGCACTCCCCCACCCCCGGCGGCACCGCCCCGCTCGGCACCCGCACCGTCGCCAGGGTCGGCTACGGCGCGATGCAGCTCGAACGGCTCCGCGCCGACCGCCCCGCCGCCGTCGCCCTGCTGCGCCGCGCCCGCGAGCTGGGCGTGAACCACGTCGACACCGCGCAGTTCTACGGCTTCGGCTTCGTCAACGAGGTGATCCGCGAGGCGTTCGGCGACTCCGGCGACGTCGTGGTCGTGAGCAAGGTCGGCGCCGCCCCCGATCCCGACGGGCCGCTCCCGCTCCGTCTCGCGCAGCGCCCCGAGGAGCTGCGCGCGAGCGTGGAGGACAACCTGCGCACGCTCGGCCGCGAGCGCATCGACGTCGTCAACCTGCGCCGCGCCGACACGGGCCCAGGACTGCGCGCCGAGGGCGAGCAGATCGTGCCGCTCGACGACCAGCTCGCGGTCATGACCGCGCTGCGCGACGAGGGCAAGATCGGCGCGCTCGGCATGAGCAGCGTGACGGCCGGGGTCCTGCGGCAGGCGCTGCCCGCGGGGATCGTGTGCGTGCAGAACGCCTACAGCCTGGTCGGCAGGGACGACGAGGACGTCCTCGGGGTGTGCGCGGCCGAAGGCATCGCGTGGGTCCCGTACTTCCCGCTCGGCGGCGCCTTCCCCGGCCTTCCGAAGGTCTCCGACGAGGCGGTCGCGGTACGGATCGCGGACGGCCTCGGCGCCACGGTCGCGCAGGTCGGTCTCGCCTGGCTCCTGCACCACTACCCGGACACGCTGCTCATCCCCGGCACCGCGAGCGTCGCGCACCTGGAGGAGAACACGGCGGCGGGTTCCCTCGTGCTCGACGCGGCGGCGCTGAGGGCGCTCGACGCGGTTCGGTCGCGGAGTTCGGACGTACGGATCGGCTGAGCGGCGGAGCGGCGAGGGCCGTACGCGGCGTGCGCGCCGTACGGCCCTCGCCGGTGTCCACGAAGTACCGTGCGCGCGCGGGGAGTTCATCCCGGGCCGCCCAGCACCTATCGTTTCCCTGCGCGTCACGAAGGCACACGACGGCGCACGGGGACACGACGGACGCGGCGGACACGGGGGACGTGTGGGCGAGTTCAGGTTCGAGACGGCGGGCGGGGCGGGCGGCGACGGCGCGGGCGAGGAGGAACTGCGCGCGCTGTACGACTGGTTGCGCGCGGACCGGGCGCTGCGCGGCGGGGCGCGGTTCACGCCCGTACGCGGGGCGGAGCCGGGCCGGATGGGCCCGGGCCTGGAGGCGGTGCTCGCGCTGATCTCGACCGGACTCGCCTTCCCGCAGCTGCTGCTGTCCGTCGACGCGTGGCGGCAGTCGCGGCGCGAGGCCCGCCCGCGGATCGTCGTCATCGGCCCGGACGCGGACCAGGTCGCCGCACTGCGCCAGGCGCTGGGACTCCCCGAAGCGGACCCGGCCGAGGAACGGTCCGCCGGGGAGCCGCCCAGCGGGGAGCCGCCCGCCGGGGAGCCGCCCGCCGGAGAACCCCCCGCCGAGCCCTCGCGGGAGCGGTCGTGAGCCAGGAGGCGGGCGGGCCCGCCGCTCCCGGCGACCGCATCGACCCGGCCCGCTCCGTGTGCGTCCTCATCGGCGTCGACGACTACACGCACCTCGACCCGCTGCGCAGTGTCCGCCACAACCTCGCCGGGCTGCGCGCCGCGCTCACCGACCCGGAGATCTGGGGCATCGCCGACGACCGCGTCGTGGTCGTCGGCAACCCTCGCGACGCCGCCGCGCTCACCGGCCCCGTCCGCGAGGCCGCCGAGCGCGCCGAGGACACGCTCCTCGTGTACTACGCGGGCCACGGCCTCGTCGACCGGCACGAACGCCAACTGCACCTGACCCTCCCGCACTCCGAGGAGGACCGCCCCGAGACCTGCGTGCGCTCCGCCGACGTGCGCCGCGCGATCCGCGACCAGGGCGCGGCCAGGCGCAGGGTCCTGCTCATCGACTGCTGCTTCAGCGGCCAGGTCGTCACCGAGATGACCCCCTCGGACCCCGGCGGCCAGGGCAGCGCGGCCGCGGTGCGCACGCTGAAGGGCGTCGAGGGCGCGTACGTGATGACGTCGGCGGCCCGCGACCGCCCGGCGCACGCCCCCGACCCCAAACGCCCCACGGTCTTCACCGGGGCGCTCGTCGACGTGCTGCGCGCCGGGGTGCCCGACGGCCCGGGGCTGCTCTCGCTGCACGACGTCTTCCTCGCCGTACGGGCCCGGATCGCCTCGCTGCGCCCCGAGGTGCCGCAGGAGCCGCAGGACCAGTCGTCGAACGGCGTGGGCGACCTGCCCTTCGTCCGCAACAGGGCCGTCCTGCCCGCGCTCTCGCCGCCCCCGCCCGCCGCGCCCGGGCCCGCGCGCCGCCGCCTGCTCGGGTGCGCGGCGGCCGCGCTCGCCGTGGGGCTCCTCGCGGGCTTCGGGCTGCGCCCGCTCGTCGCCGAGGGCTGGGACCGGCTCTTCCCCGCGGCGCCGCAGGGCCGCTGCTCCGCGGGGGCGAGCCTCCTCGACCACTCCGACGCGCTCGACAAGAAACAGGACAACTACGAGCCCGTGCAGGGGCTTTCGGCACTCGGCCTGCGCGGGACCGAGGGCGCCGACACGGCGATCGCCGTCGCGGACAACGAGCCGGGACGCTATTTCACGCTCCGGCTCGGCGCGGCGGACGCGCTCGACGTCGAGGTGCGCGGCGCGCGCACGCTGACCAGGGCGGACGGCGGCGCCTTCCCCTCCTGGTACGACGCCGAGGGCCTCGCGATCGAGAAGGGCGGCAGGACCATGCTCATCTCCTCCGAGGCCGATCCCTCGATCCGCCGCTTCGACATCGCGACAGGACGGCAGATCGGCGAGGACTTCCCGATCCCGAAGCCGCTGCGCTACTGGCCCGAGGGCAGCGCCCAGATGGGCCGCAGCATCGAATCGCTCACGCTCTCGCCCGACGGCCGCTACCTGTACGCGGGCTGGGAGGCGCCGCTCGCCTCGGACGGCGACACGCGCGGGCGCGGACTGCTGCGCATCCAGCGCTACCGGGGCACGCCGGGCGGCACGTACACGCCGGACCGGCAGTACGCGTACATGGCGAGCGACGGGCTGAGCCTCGTGGACCTCGCGGCCGTCGACGAGCACCGCCTGCTCGCCCTGGAG
Organism: Streptomyces sp. P6-2-1; assembly: GCF_050613165.1. Lineage (NCBI taxonomy): Bacteria > Bacillati > Actinomycetota > Actinomycetes > Kitasatosporales > Streptomycetaceae > Streptomyces > Streptomyces sp. P6-2-1. The sequence continues at coordinate 1,866,521 of NZ_CP192513.1, forward strand.
CGGCAGTACACGGCGGGGCTCGGCAACGCGATCAAGGTCGTGCGGATCGATCTGCGCGGGGCGGGCGACGTGACGGGCAGGAAGTCCCTCTTCCGGCTGCCCTCGGAGTCCTTCGTGCGCGGCTCGGTCCTCTTCGACCTCGCCGCGTGCCCCTCGGGCGGCCCCGGCCAGGTCGCCCGCCCGGCGGGCAAGGTGGGCAACGCGCTCGTCGACAACGTCGAGGGCATGGCCCTGGGCGAGCCCTGGACCAGCGGCCCGCACCGGGGCAGCCGCCCGCTCTATTTGCTCTCGGACGACAACGGCAGCCAGCAGCAGGTGACACGCGTGTACGGGCTCGCGGTCGAGGTCTGACACCGACGCGGACACCGTGACCCGCCCCGGAGGCGGCCCCTGCGCCCCGGCCCCGGTCCCTGGCCTGGCCTGGGCCCGGGTCTCGGTCTCGGCCTGGGTCTCGGCCTGGGTCTCGGCCTGGGTCTCGGCCGAGGTGATGCGGGCGCCTCCGCTCGTACGTACCGCCTCGGCCCGTCCCTACGCCCACCCCGGCGCCCACGTCTCGCCCGCGGCCCGCGCCCGCTCCTCCTCCGCCCGCCGTGCCGCCAGCCACTCGCGCAGCGTGGCGAGTGCGGGGTGGGGCGTGGCGCGGCGCCAGAGGAGGGTATGGGGGTAGACGGGGGCCGGGGCGGTGAGGGGGATGCGTCGGAGGCCGAGGCCGGGGGGCCAGTGGAGGCGGGTGCCCGCGCCGACGAGGGTCGCGAGCGCGGGCTCGTGGGCGAGGGTGTCGAGGAGGGGTTCGGCGCCGGGCCCCGACCGGACGATCGTGAGGCCGAAGGCGGCGGCCAGGTCGGCGTAGTACGTGGCCCACTCGGTGCCGGGCACGATGCCGGGAATCCACAGCCGGTGGCCGGCGAGCATCGCGGGGCTCGCCCAGGGGGCGGCGGCGAGCGGGTGCCCGGGGCCCGTCACGAGTTCCAGCGGCTCGTCGTGGACGCGGACGTGGGCGAGCCCGGCGAGCGGGACGGGCACGGCGCGCAAGCTCGCGTCGACGCTCCCCTCGCGCAGCGCGGGCACGGCGTCCTCCAGCGTCACGACGTCGAGCCCGATCCCGGGGTGCGCGAGCGAGAAGGCGTGCAGCAGCGCGGCGGTGCCGAGCCTGCGCCCGATCACGTCGACGCGCAGGGGGCGGCGCCCGGCCCGTACGGCGTCGAGCGCGCGCGTCTCGGCGCGCAGCAGCTCACGTGCGTACGGGAGGAACGCCGCCCCGTCGGGCGTCAGCGAGGCGCCCCGCGCGGTGCGCGCGAAGAGCCGCACCCCGAGCCGGCCCTCCAGCGCAGCGACCCGCTTGGACACGGCCTGCTGGGTCACCCCGAGCACGGCCGCCGCGTCCCTGAACCGCCCCCGGTCGACGACGGCCACGAAGGTGCGCACCCCATCGAGATCCATCCGCGGGAGCCTACCGGGACAACCCTGGGTTGTGCGGAGGGGCGCTACCAGGGCAGCGGCCCGTTCTCGTCGGTGAACGTGCCCGTCGGGCCGTCCGCGCCGAGCGTCGCGAGCGGCACGACGACGGCCGCGCTCTCCTCGACGGGCCTGCCGATACCCATCGCCGCGGTCATGTCGGTCGCCGTCGCGCCCGGCTCGACGGCGTTGAACTTGATGCCCGGGTGCGCCTTGGCGTACTGGACGGTGAGCATCGTGGCCGCCGCCTTGGAGGCCGCGTACAGGGGCAGCGCCAGCGTCGACTCGACGCGTTCCGGGTTGTTGACCGCCCAGAAGGAGCCGAGGCTGCTCGTCACGTTGACGACGAGGGGGTTCCCGGACCTGCGCAGGAGGGGGAGCGCCGCTTCGGTGACGCGGACGATCCCGACCGCGTTGACGTCGAAGGCGCGCAGCGCCGAGGGCCCGTCGATCGTCTCGTTCGCCAGGATGCCCGCGTTGTTGATGAGCACGTCGAGGCGCCCCTCGGCCGCCTCGACGGTCGCGAGGGCGGCGGCCACCGAGGCGTCGTCGGTCACGTCGAGCCGCACGAAGCGCGTGCCGAGCGCCGCCGCGGCCTTCTCGCCGCGCTCCGGGTCGCGGGCGCCGACGTAGACGACGTGGCCGCGCGCGAGGAGCTGACGCGCGGTCTCGAAGCCGATGCCCTTATTGGCCCCGGTGATCAGTGTGATGGTCATACGTGTCCTCGCACAGGTGAACAAGCAGGCTCATCGACTTCCGCAACGGTCATTGCGGAAGTCGCCGGAAGCCGAAGATAGCACTTCTGTAGCGGTCACTGCGGAAGCGGTAGACTGACCGCTGTGGCGCATGCCGCGGAGAATCCGGACGTGGAGCGGGGTGCGGGTGTGAAGAAGGAGGAGCCGAGGGCGGCGAAGGAGTGCGGTCCCCTCGGCAGGCCGCGCGGCTTCGACGCGGACGAGGCGCTCGAACGCGCCATGCTCGTCTTCTGGGAGCACGGCTACGAGGGCGCGGGCACAGCCCTCCTGACGCGCGAGATGGGCATCTCCACGACGAGCATGTACGCGGCCTTCGGCAACAAGGAGCAGTTGTTCCGCAAGGTCCTGGAGCGCTACAGCGACGGCCCCGGCGGGTACTTCGCGCGCGCCATGACGAAGCCGACCGCGCACGCCGTCGCGACCTCCGTGCTCCACGGCGTCGTCCGCACGACGACCCTCCCCGCCCGGCCCCCGGGCTGCCTGGGCGTCCAGGGCGCGCTGGCCGTGAGCTGCTCGGGCGAGGCGGTCCGCGAGCTTCTCGTGGACTGGCGCGGCGACGCGTACACGCGGCTGCGTGAGCGCTTCCGGCGCGCGGCCGAGGAGGGCGACCTGCCCGCGACGACCGACCCCGCCCTCCTCGCCCGTCACCTCACGACCCTCGCCCACGGCCTCGCCGTGCAGGCCGCGAGCGGCGTCCCGCGCGAGCAGCTCCAGGAGCTGGTCGACGCCTCGCTCCGCGCCTGGCCGCCGTTCTGACGCCGGGCGGCGGCCACGCGGCGGCCGCCCCGTGCCGCTTCGTGTCCCCGTTGTCAGACCCTCCGCCTACGGTTCCCCCGACGACGACAGCGAGGGGGCCGGGTGGAATTCCAGGTGGAGCGGCGGGCGTTCGCCGACGCCGTGGGCTGGGCCGTGCGCGGGACGGCGGCGAGGCCGGTGGCGCCGGTGCTCGGGAGCGTGCTCGTGGAGGCAGGCGACGAGGGGCGCGTACGGGTCACCGGCTTCGACCACGAGGTGTGCGCGCGGGCCGGGGCGGATGCCCTGGTGGGCGTCGCGGGGCGGGTCCTGGTGCCGGGGGCGCGGCTGCTCGACGTGTGCCGGGTGCTGCCGGACGCGCCCGTGGAGTGCGCCGTCGAGGGCGGGCGGCTCGTCGTGCGCGGGGGCGGGGCGCGGTTCGGGCTCACGCTCCTCCCGGCCGGCGAGTACCCGGCGCTTCCCTCGCCCGCGCCGCCCCTCGGGGCCGTCGGGGCGGGGGAGCTGGCCGCTGCCGTGGGGCAGGTCGCGACGGCCGCGGCGCGGGACGTGACCGTGCCGGTGCTCACGGCGCTCCAACTCGGCTTCACGGCAGAGGCGCTGACGCTCGCCGCGACCGACAGGTACCGGTACGCGCAGCGCTCACTGCCGTGGGAGGGGGCCGGGGCGGGGCCGGTCGCCGTGCCCGCGCGACGGCTCGGGGAGTTGTGCCGGGCGCTCGGCAAGCAGGCGGGGGACGGGCGCGTACGGCTCGGGTGCGGCGAGACCTTCTCGCTCGCCACCGACGACGGCGCCTTCGCCGCCTCGCTGCGCCCGCTCGCCGGGCGGCTGCCCGCAGCGCACAAGCTCTTCGCGCTCGGCGCTCCCGCCCGCGCGGTGCTCGCCCGGGCGCCGCTGGAGGAGGCACTGCGCAGGGTCACCGTCGTCGCCGGCCCGGGGAGCCCGGTCGTGCTCTCCTTCGACCCGGGCGGCTCGGTGCTGCTCGGCGCCGGTACGGAGGCCGACGACACCGCGAGCCAGCGGCTCGAAGCCGAGGCGGTGCCCGCCGAGCCGCTGACCGTCGCCTTCAACGCCGCGTACCTCATCGACGCCCTCACCGCGCTCCAGGACCACGCGCACGTCCGGGTCGCGCTCCAGGGCCCGGGCGGGCGGGCGGTCGTGAGCGGGGGTGAGGGCACGCGGGACACGCACCGCCACCTGCTGGTGGCCCTGCGGGACACCTGAGGCCCGGCCCCGCACAACCCCCCGTTGCCTCCGCTCCCCCGCGGGTTGTTTGCCGCGCCCGTCCCCCGGCCGCTTGGATGCCGCAGGTCGGACGGGGCGTCGAGAAGGAGCGGTGCGCGGGTGAGGGATCGGCTGGGGAGGTCGTTCGGGTGGCTGTGGGGGGCGTACGCGGTGAGCGCGTACGGGACCGGGTTCGGGTTCGGGGCGTTCCCCGTGCTCGCCGTGCTCGTGCTCGACGCGGGGCCCGGGCGGGTCGCGTTGCTCGCCGCCGCGGGGCGCGCGGTCGGTGCGCTGCTCGCGGTGCCGCTCGGTCCGTGGGTGGAGTTCCGGCGCAAGCGGCCCGTGATGGTCGCCGCGGATCTCGTACGGTGCGGGGCACTCCTGAGCGTGCCGCTCGCGTACGGGTTCGGGGTGCTCTCCTTCGGGCAGTTGCTGCTCGTGTCGGTCGTGACCGCGGCGGCGGACATCTCGTTCCGTGCGGCGAGCGGCGCGTACCTGAAGTGGCTCGTGCCCCCGGACGGGCTGCTCCTCGCCAACAGCCGTTTCGAGGCGACGACGTGGAGCGCGACGGTGCTCGGGCCACCGCTCGGCGGGGCGGCGATCGGCGTGCTCGGCCCGGTGACGACGGTGCTCGCCGACGCGGTGAGCTACCTCCTGTCCGCGCTCGGGCTGCGGGCGATCGGCGGCACGGAACCGGAGCCCGTGCGGGGTGCGAAGGTGCTCCGTACCGCCGAAATCCTGGCGGGCTGGCGGCACTTGCTCGCGGAGCCCGCGCTGCGGCCGCTGTTCCTCAACACCCTCGCCGTCAACGGCCTCGTCATGGCGACGGAACCGCTGCTCGCCGTGCTGCTGCTCGGGCGGCTGGGCTACGCGCCGTGGGAGTACGGGCTCGCCTTCGCCGTGCCGTGTCTGGGCGGGCTGCTCGGGGCGCGGCTGGCCCGGCCGCTCGCGCGGCGGTTCGGGGCGGGGAGGGTGCTGCGCGTGACGGGGGTGCTGCGGGTGTGCTGGCCCGTGGGGCTCGTGCTGGTGGGCCCGGGGGCGGCGGGGCTCGCCCTCGTCATGGTCGTCGAGTGCGGCCTCATCACGTGCTGCGGCATCTTCAACCCGCTCCTGGCGACGCGCCGCATCGACCTCACCCTGCGGCACCTCGTGGCCCGCGTGCTCGCCGCCTGGACGGTGAGCACGAGCACCGCCATCGCGGCCCTGACCGCGGCCTGGGGCCTGCTCGCGACGTGGACGGGCCCGCGCACGGCGCTCGGCCTGGCGGGCCTGCTGATGCTGGCGACGCCGGTACTGCTGCGGCGGGGACGGGCGCGGGACCGGGACCGGGTACGGGACGAGGCGGTGGCCGCCGAGGGGTAGGGCGCCCCGCCCCCCGGCGGCGCACCGCGCCCCGCCCCCCCGGCGGCTCGTCCCCCGCCCGTATCCGTCAGTTGTCGCCCGACGGGCCGAAGAACTCGATCTCCGCTATCGCGACCTGCTTCTTCGCCGAGACCCCGTACGCCGAGTCGATCGTGAAGCGGACCTTCGTCACCTCGCCGACGCCGAAGGCGCGGCGCTGGCCGCCCGGCCCCTGGTCGAGGACGAGTTCGCGGGTCTTGGTCCTGCCGTCCTTCGTGGTGATCGTGGCGGTGACGCGGTGCGGGAGGGCGGATTCGCGGATGCGGTTGGACTTCGTGGAGACGCCCGGCGTGATGATCAGGTCGAGGAGGCGGGTCGGCTCGTCGAACCGGGCCTCGATCCACTCCCCCTTGCCCGACTCCGAGACCCCGGGGCCCCACCACGTGTTGCTGAGCCCGTCGAAGGCGAGCCCCGGCTTGTGGGCGGGGAAGGAGCGCGAGGCGGCGAAGTCGTCCGGCGTCACGAGGGTCCGCTTCGCGAAGTGGTCACGGGTCGCCTGCACTCCCGCGGGCGCCTTCATGCCGAGGAAGACGACGAGCCCGATGACGACGACGGCGACGATCCAGCGCAGGACGCGGTCGAAGGTGCGGCGCAGGCGCGGGCGTTCGCCCGCCCACGGGACCGCGTTCCTGCGGCCGTCGACGAGGCGGCGCCACCACGGCAGCCGGGCCTCGGTCTCCTCGTCGCGCCGCGCGAGCGGCATCGCGCAGCGGGCGCAGTGGTGCCGGTCCGGGCGGTTCGGGGTGCCGCACCAGGGGCACGGGGGGCCGCCCACGGCCCCTGTCTCGGGGCCCGGGGCGCGGACCGCGGGGCGGTCGGCGACGGGCCGGCCCGGCAGGACGGGGGCGACGGAGGGCGTCGCGGGGGTCTCGTGCCCCTCGTCGGTGACGGGGACGAGGAGGTCCCGGGCCCGGGCGTGCGTCTCGGGTCCCGGGCCCGAGGGCGCCGGGGTCGCGGCGAACGGGGTGTACGGGGTCGGGGCCTCGGAGTCGGGGACCGGCGCGTGGGGCGGGGTCGGGGCCTCCGGGCCCACGGCCCGGATCGCGGGGCCTGTCCCGGCGGCGGCCTCGTGGGTTTCCGCCCCCGGCCCCGTCCCGGCGCCGGTCCCGTGCTCGGGGTCGTGCTCCGGGTCGTGCTCGTGCTCGTGGGCCCACATCCCCGTGCCCGTCGCTCCGCCGGACGGTGCCAGTTCCTCGGCGCCGATCTCCCGCCCCGCCGCCTCCCGCCCCGAGGGCCACGGGACCTGCTCGACCATCCCCGTGGGGGTACGGGGCTGAGCCCCCGCCCCTGGCACGCCCGCGCTCGTGCCGCCGCCCTCCGTCCCCGTACCGCCACCTGCTCCCGTGCCGCCACCGGTCGTCCCCGCGCCCCCGGCCGTCCGGGCGCGCGGCCGCTCGATGCGCACCCCGCGCGAGCGGGACACCCCGGCGCCGGGACCCGCGTCCGCGCCCCCGCCGGGGGCACCGCCCCCGGACGCGCCCCCGCCGGGGGCACCCGCGTCCTTCCACCGCAGCACAGCCCCGCAGCCGTCGCAGAACGACTGGCCTGGCTCCGCGCGCGTTCCGCACTCGGCGCAGTTCTGGGTCGTCGTCATGTCCGTGGAGTCCTTTCGGCCGTGGTCACCTTGACCGTGTACGGCATGTGCGCGGGGCGGGCCGCCGCGACGAGGGCGCTGAGGCGGTGCGTGTCGGTGGGCTGAGGGTCCGCGAGACGGAGGGTCACGTGCAGGTGGGGCCTGCGCTCGCCGGGGAAGGCGCCGAGCGGACGGGCGCTCCAGTCGGCGCCGCCGCTCTCACTGATCTCCGGTTCGGCCCCGAAGGCGAGCCGTACCGCCTCGGCGAGCCCGTGCCGGGTGCCCCTGACCCGGTGCAGGCGCGCGGCGGCGGCGACGGCGTCCCGCAGCCGCGCCTCCGCCTCCGCGTTCTCGGGCGCGTCGCCGTCGGTCTCGGCGCCGACCCACTCCGCGAGCCAGCGCGTGAAGTCGACGGGCGCGAGCGCGGGGTCGAAGTAGGCGGGCAGGCAGTCGAGGACGTTGAGGATCGGCGCGAGGACTTCGTCGAGCCCGGCGACGAAGCGTTGCGCGAGGTCGTCGTCGGCGAAGACCGCGGGCAGCATGACGCCGAGCGGCGCGGACGAGCCGAGCCCGTCGATGGAACCCCTCACCGCTCCCCCTCCCCCTCGCGGCGCGCGCTCACGCGTTGCCCCCGATCACACGCACCCGGTGGTCGTACGAGAAGACGAGCGCCGGTGCCCGCAGGTCGATCCGGTCGGTGGCCTCCCCGCGCTTGCCCGTGAGCGGGTCGGCGGGGTGGAGCGTCACTTCGTCGACGAGTTCGACGCCGGGCACGCGCTGGAGCACGGCGAAGACCTCCCCCGCCTGCACGGGCCGCCCGAAGGGCCAGCCCTTGGCGTCCGCGCCGCCCGTGAGCGGGTCGATGTGCCGGTACAGGGCGTCGTGCGCCTCGCGCCGTACGCGGTCGGTGTCGACGCCCCGGAAGGCGTGCACCGTCGCGACGACCGTCACGCCCTGGTAGTACGGGGGCCCGACGGCGATGCGCGTGCCGATGAGGCGCCGCTCATCGAGGTGGCGCGTGATGCGCCGGAGCAGCGCGTCCCCGGGCACGAGCTGTTCGAAGCGGAGCCGCCCGCCCGGGTCGGGCACGGCCTGCGGGACGACGAGGACCCGTACCGCGTAGGCGCCGTGCTCGTTCTCCTCGCCCTCCAGGCACGTGATGCGCGCGGTCTCCGGCGCGGCACGGCGGGCGAGTTCCTCGTAGTCCCGCAGGGTCACGGCGCGTTCCTGCGCGCGCAGCGTGATGGGCGCGCGGACCTTCGCCTCCCGCACGGTCTCGCCGTCGACGCCGCCGCGTGCGGCCTCGCGGTTGACGACCTCGGAGACGTAGGGGACCGACGTGCGCAGGACGCGGACGGCGCCGCGCGCCACGTTGCCCGCGCGCCCGCCGCCGATGCGGTAGCGGCGGGCGCGGATGACCGCGCCCTTGGGGGCGACGGCCCCGTACTGGCGCAGGGTCCCGTCCGGTTCGCGTACGGAGGGGCCGAAGGCGACCTCGCCCGTCGTGGCGTCGACGGTGATGTGCCGGTCGTCGGGGCCCGATGCGGCGAAGTGCGGGACGACGTGCCAGTCCTGCCAGCCGTCCTGTTCGGCGGTCTGGAGCAGCAGCGGCGGGTGGTCGCCGACGACGGGCGCGTGCGCGAGGCGCAGGCGCTGCCCCGGCAGCCCGGTGGACTCGCCGAGCGCTTCGTCGGTGACGGTGTCGGCGTGCACGGCGGGCACGGTGCCGCCGACGGTGCAGGCGGCCGCGGAGCGCACGGTCGGGGACGTCGTGTAGAAGGGCTGGTTCGCGAGGGGTTCGGTGACGCGGCAGCGCAGCCAGCCGCCGGGCTGTCCGCCCGAGCGCGAGACGACGTGCCCGCCGGGGACGTGCAGCACGACGTCCCCCGGCCTGTTGAGGCCGCCGGTGCCGTCCTCGTCGACCTCGCACTCCTGCCAGCCGTCCTCGGTCCACGCCTCCCACACGAGCGGGGGCTGCCGGGGGTCGACGCCGACGCCGTCGACGCGGCTGTCGAGTTCGAGCGCGACGACGCAGTGCGGCACCGCGGCGGTGAGGCCGAAGAGCATCGCGTCGCCGGGGCGCGGGGACTCGGCGAAGCAGAGGACGTCCTTCTCCTCGGCGAGGTCGGTGGTGCGGTCGCTGAAGGAGGCGCCCCGGCGCTGTGTGACGAGGTGGCCGAGCGCGCAGGGCACGACGGCGAGGTCCCTTTCGGTCGCGAAGACGACGGCCTCCTCGCTCTCGGTGCGCTGCGTGGCGACCTCCGTGCCCTCGGGCAGGCGGACGGTGTCCTCCTGCGGCGCCGAGAGCCGGAAGGTGACGTCGGTGCGCGCCGCGGCGGGCGGGAAGAGGGTGATGCCGACGAGGTCGAGGAAGGCCAGGTGGTTCTTCTCGGGGACGCGGTTGAGCCGGTAGACGACCTGGTCGGCCATGTGGGCCACGGTCTCGACGAGGGTCACGCCCGGGTCCGAGACGTTGTGGTCGGTCCACTCGGGGGCGCGCTGCTGGATGTAGCGCTTGGCGTCGTCCACGAACTGCTGGAAACGACGGTCGTCGAGGTGGGGCGAGGGCAGTGCCATCAGCGGTCGCTTTCGGGGGTGTCACCGGTCGTGCCCGGTTCCTCGTGGGAGGGGATGACGTAGAAGGGGAAGACGAGGCTGCGCGGGTTGTTGGTGCCGCGGATCGAGTAGCGCACGTCGATGTAGAGGATGTTCTGCTCGGCACCGGCGGTGACGTCGACCTCGTGGACCTCGATGCGGGGTTCCCAGCGGTCGAGGCTCGCGTACACCTCGTGCTGGATACGGCCTGCCGTCGCCTCGTTGACGGGCGCGAAGACGAGGTCGTGGATCGCGCAGCCGAACTCGGGGCGCATGGGCCGCTCGCCGGGGGCGGTGGCGAGGACGAGCCGGATGGCCTCCTCGACCTCGCGCTCGCCGCTGACGAGCGCGATGCCGCCGGTGGGCCCTATGCGCAGCGGGAAGGCCCAGCCGGAGCCGACGAATTGTTCAGCCATGAGGATCGCGCCTGCTCTCGTCGTCGCGGTCGGATGCGGGGGGTGCTGAGGGTGCTGGGGGGTACTGGGGGTGCTGGGGGTGTACGGGGAGGGACGGGCGTACGGAGACGGCCCGGGGTACGGGGAAGGGGGCCGGGGGCTCACGGGATCGGGTACGGCTTGTTGTTGACCATGACCATCCCCTGGAGGAGCAGGGTCGCCGCCCTGATGCCCACGTTGGCGGCGGCGTTGACCTGGACGGCGCCCGCCGCGCTGAGTGTCGCCGCGCCGGCGGCCTTGAGGCTCAGCGCGCCCGCGGCGTCCACGTTCACCGCTCCCAGGCCCTTGAGGCTCACGAGCCCGTTGCCCTGGATGTCGAGTGGCCCGCCGCTCTTGATGCTGAGTCTGCGGCGCGCGCTGAGCGAGAGGTCGGTCCCCGCGTCCACGGAGACGGACCGGCTGCCCCTGATCCTGACCGTGCCCTTGCTGTCGATGGTGATCTCGGTGTCGGCGCGGTCGAGGTTGACGACGAGTGTGCCGTCCCCGCTCGCGAGCCGTACGCCCTGCTTGCCCCCGGTGCGCTGGCTGAGCAGGTCGAGCCGGTTCCCCGTGCGGTCGGAGAGGGTGTGCCTGGCGGACTGCCCGCGTGCCCCGTCGTGCAGCGGCACGTCGTTCACCTTGGTGGGTTTGTCCTTGCCGTTGTAGAGGCCGCCGAGGACGTACGGGTGGTCGAGCGCGCCCCTGTCGAAGCCGACGAGGACCTCGTCGCCGACGTCGAGCGGGAAGACCGAGCCGCCGCGTACGCCGCCCCACTGCGTGACGCGGGTCCAGTCGCTGACGTACGTGTCGTCGAGCCACGGGAAGCGCAGCTTGACGCGGCCCTGCTTGAGCGGGTCCTGCACGTCGGTGACGAGCGCGTTGACGACGCCCGGCAGCGCGAGCCCCTGCCGGTCGCCGCCGCCCCCGCCCGAGGCGAGCCCGTAGAGCGAGCGCCACTGGCGGCCGCTGACGGTGACCCACGCCTCGTAGTGCTTGCCGTCGCCGAAGACGTGCCGCACCGATGTCGCGGTGTACTTGCCCTCGAAGGGGGCGCCCACGTCGGCGAGTGCCACGGGAAGTCCCGGGCGCAGCTTGGGCGTTCCGCGTACCACGACCTCCAGCTCGGCGAAGGAGGAGGTGACGTCGTCGGCGAGCGCGTCGGCGGCGTGCTTGACCTCGGCCTGGCGGTCGTAGGGGACCTGCGCGTCCAGGAGCGTGGCGCTCTTGAAGCGGCCCGCGGCCTCGCCGGGTGTCGTCCCGATGCCGATGGCGGGGTTGCTCCTGGCGGGCGCGGTGGCGGTGAGTTCCTTCTTCGTCGTGACGTCCCAGCCGCGGGCCTCGACGGTGGCGACCTGTTCGGCGGCGGTGACGGAGGTGCGCAGCCGCAGGATGTCGGTACCGGCTTCGAGGACGTACGGGCTCTTGTCGCCCGGGGTGCTGACGGGCGGCGCGCCGGAGGCCGGGTCGGGCGTGACGAACTGGAGCTTGCCCTTCGCGTCGACGGACATGACCATCTCGTTCTCGTCGGCGAGGCGGGCGAGGAAGTCCCAGTCGGTGACGTTGGCCTGGCTGAGGAACTCGTAGACGGTGCGCGTCGCATCGATCCGGCCGAGGGGTACGCCGTCGAGCCCGGCGAGCTTGCGCACGATGTCGGACGCCGACTGGTTGCGGTACGCGGCGACGCGCCGCTGACGCAGCAGGCGGTGCCCGGCGTCGTAGCCACGGATGACGGTGAAGGACCCGGTGCCGTCGTAATCGGCCTCCAGGCCGGTCACTTCACCCGTGAGCAGCGGCTCCGACGCGCCCTTGCCGTCCGCGACGGGCGCGATGACGACGGGCGTGCCGAAGTCGGCGCCGAGCTTGCCGAGGACCTTGTGGTACGGGTCGCGGAAGGTGAGCCGGAACGCGGCGGGGACGCCGACGCCCTGGTCGACCCAGCCGTCGACGAGCAGCGGCGCGATGTCGCGGGGCAGCGGGGCGCCGCCGATCGTGACGTGGAGGACTGCGGAGTGGGCGGGACGGGTCATCAGGAGCGCACTTCCTCGGCGGCGGGCAGGACGAGTTCGGTGCCGCTGGTCAGGCGGGACGGGTCGTCGATGTCGTTGGCCTCGGCGATGGCGCGCCAGGCGGCGGTGTTCCCGTACTCGTTCCAGGCGAGCGACTGGAGCGAGTCGCCCGCGACGACGCGGTGCACGCGGCGCGCGGTGAGCGCCCCTGAGGTGGGGTTCTGGCCCTCGGTCGAGCCGGGTATCTCGTGCAGGCTCACCCGGCAGGTGGCGCGGATGGGCACCCCGGTCGTGCCGAAGAGCGAGTACGAGACGTCGACGGCGGCGACGTACGCGAGGAACCTGGCCGTCGAGAACGACCCCCACTGGAAGACGACCCAGGGCGGTGACGGCCGCTTGGCGGCGATGCTCTTGCTCGTCACCTCGCAGCAGTCGAGCAGCGAATCGACCTTGCGCAGCACGGAGTTCGAACCGGGCTCGTCGGACGTGTCGAGGAAGATCTCGACGCTCATCTCGCGCGGCTCGGGTCCCATGAACTCGGGCGTCGCCCCGTCGCGCACGGCGGCGGTCGCCGTGGCCTTCCACACGGTGCGGCGCTGGAGCTGGAGCGCGGTGGGGTTGAAGTCGAAGTCGAAGGTCTTCATGAGCGCGCCCGGCGAGGTGCCGTCGCCGACGGGCGGCTCGTGGATGGCGAGGCTGGCGCGGACGAGACTCTTCCCCGCGCCACTGCTGGCAGCCATGACGTGTGTCCCCTCAGTCCGTTCAGTCCGTGAAGCCGTGGTGGGTGATCTCCAGGACCTCGGTCGCGACCCCGGGGCTGGCGGGGTCGAGCGAGGGCCCCTGCCAGCTGACGGGCAGCACGTCGATGAGCCCCCAGCGCGCCACCTCGGAGCCGTCGGCGCGCAGCGCGGCGATCTGCGCGGTGGGCCGCTTGATGCCGGTGGTCACGGAGGAGATCCACTTCGCGACCTTGGTGGTGTCGGGCGTGAGCGGCCGCGTGAGCCGGATCGTGGAGAACGTCACGCGCGAGGGGAGCTGCCAGACGAAGCCGTTGTTGCCGCCCTCCTGCCGCGTCTCGACCTCGACGGTCGACGAAAGCCCCTCGCACCCGTTGAAGTACCCGAGGCTCTCGCCGTCGATGGTGAGGGTGAAGAAGATGGTGGAACCCGGGTCGAGTTCGCGTGACATCGGGGGCCTTTCTGGGGTGGAGCGGGGTCATCGGCGGGTGCGGTCGTGCGCGCGGCGCGCGGGGGCGGGTGCGGTCGTGCGCGCGGCGCGCGGGGGCGGGTGCCCGTCATTGGCGCGGGTCGCGGAGTCTGCCGACGCGCTCGCGGTCGAGGCGGAGTTCGGTGCGGAGCAGGCGGGTGATGCGGCCCGTCAGGCGGTGGGTCAGCTCGTCGAGCTGGAAGTCATCGAGCGCGCGCGGGTCGAAGGCCGCCCCGGGGGCCGCTTCGCCCGTCCGCCCCGCCTCCGCACGCCGGGGCTCCGGCGGGGGCGGCGCGGTGCGGCGTTGCACGGCCGGGGGGTGCGGCGGGGCGGGGGTGCGGGCGCCGGTGCTCGTACTGGTGCTCGGGGGGAGGTGGGCCGCCGCGCGCTGGATGGCGAGCGGGACGGGGGTGAGGGCGGCGGCGGGCGGCGGCGCCTGGGCGGGAGCCGCGTGCGCCTCGGGGGTCGGCGTGCTCGTGGGGGTGCGCTGGACCGAGGGGGCGGGGGACTCGGCCGCGAGCGGCGGCACGGGGAGCGGCCGCACCGGGCGCGCGACGGGCAGCGGGGCTGCGGCCCGGGCCGCGGGCGTCCGGCGCAACGGGACGGCGGCGGGGCGGGGCGGGGCGGCGAGAGCCGCGGGTACCTCACCGGGGTGCGGGTGCGGGCGCGTGGAGGTCTGGGGGGCAGGGGTGCTCTCCGGCGAGGGCGAGGGCGAGGGCGGCTGGTGCGCGGGAGCGCGCTGAACGGCCGGGCGGGGTGCGACGGGGGCGGCGGGGGTCGTACGGGGCGATGCCCCGGGGAGGAGGCGACGGGCCACCACGGGGGCCACAGGTACGGCGGACGCCGGGGCGACGGACAGCGGGCGGGCGGGAACGGGGGTGCGCGGGCCGGGGGTGGCGGTGCCGGGGGCGGGGGTGGGGGGCGTGACGGGGTGGGGTGCGGGTGTCCGTGGCGCGGGGGACGGCGTGACGGGCGGCCGGGCGGCACGGGAGGCGGTGGCGGTACGGGGCGCGGTGGCGGTACGGGGCGCGGTGGCGGCATCGGACGTGGCCTCCGCGCGGGGCGGGGCCGCTGGGCCGGGTGACGGCACGTCGCGGGGCGGGGCCACCGCCCGGGGAGGGGTGGCCGCACCGGACGCGGGCGTCGCACGGGGGGCCGCGTGCGGGCGAGGGGCGGCCTCGGCGCGGGGAGCGACTGCCGGAGGCGGGGTCGCTTCCGTGGGCGGGGTCGCTTCCTTGCGCGCGGGCCCTTCCTTGCGCGGCGTCGATTCCGCACGCGGGGCGGCTTCTTCGCGCCGCACGGCCTGCCCGCGCGGGGCGGCCTCGCGACGCTGGACGGCTGCCGTTCGCGCGGCGGCCGCGGCTGCTTTGCGCGGTGCGGCTTCCGTAGGCGGGACGGCTGCCTTGTGCGGTGCGCCCTCTCCGCGCGGGGCGGCGGACTCCGTACGCCGCACGGCCTCCGGGGGCCGGGCCGGGCGCGCGGGGCGGGCCGCCTCGGTACGGGGGGCCTCCTCCGTACGGGCGGTCTGGTCCTCGCGCGGCGCGGACTCCGCCCGTACCGTCTCCCCCCGCGCCGCCGGGGTCGCCGCCGCTGGGACAGGCCGTGCCGAGCCGGTCGGCGCCGTCGGGGCCGGTGTCCGGGGTGGCGTGGGCGCGGACGGGGCGGCGCCCGGTTCCCTGGTCTGCGCCGGGCGGGCGGGGAGCGGGGCCCCGAGCACGGGACGCGCGGGCCCGGGACGCGCCGGCGCGCTCGCGGTGGCTCGCCGCACGGGGTGCGGAGGTACGGGGGCCGCCGCCGCGGGGGACGGGGCGGGGACGTCGGCGGGGCGCGGCTCCCGCTCCCCCTGCGGGGTGCTGAGCGGTGCCCCGAGTCCCGGTCGCCCGCGCGGAACGGCGCCGGGGCGCGAGACCGGCAGTCCTCCCGCACGGGGACCTGCGGCGGGCGAGCCCGCTTCCCTCGTCGTCGCTGTCGCGCGCTGGACCGGCGCGGGGCCGGGTGCGGGCCGCCCGGCCCCGCCCGACGTGGGAACGGCCGCTCCCCGCACCGGACGTGAGGGCCCGGAGGGCCGTACGGGCGCGGAGGCGTCCGGCTCCCCCACGGGACCGGACACACCCGCGCCCGGCTCCCGCTCCGGACCGGACACCACGGCACGCGGCTCGCGCACAGGGCCGCGCGCCTCCGGCTCCCGTACCGCATCGGGCCCGCCCGACTCCCGTACGGGCGCGGGCACATGGGGCTCCCGCACAGGGTGCGCCGCACCCCGCTCCCGTACCGGCGCGGGCGCGACGGCGTCACGCGCGGGTCGCGCGGGCGACCTCTGCACGGAAGGTCCCGCAGCCGCCGGGGCCCCGGCGGCCCTCGGTACCGCCGGGACGGGGGCCACGGGCCGAGCCCCGGGCGCCCCCCGCCCTCGTACCGCCTGTGCCTGTGCCTGTGCGACGGGAGCCGTCACCGTCTCGCCCGCGCCCTCGGTGGTTCCGCTCTGCCGCGCCGCCTTCGCCGGGGCCGGGGCGCTCGCCGTCTCCGGGGGAACGTCGTCCGCCTTCCGGTCGTCGGCCCTCCGCGTTTCCCCGGGGCCCTCGGCCGACGCCGTGGCCCGTACGGGAAGCGCCCTCCGTCGCACCGGAGCCGCCGCCGAAGTGAGCCGCCCCGGGCGCGGCGCAGGGGCCGCCCGCCGCGCCACCGGCACCGGCACCGGCACCGGCACCGAGGCCGCCGCGTTCCCGCCCGGCACGGAAGCCGACGTGGACGCGGGCGCGGCCGCAGCGACGGGCCGCACCACGGAACGCCCCGCGGCCCGCGCACCGGCACCCCGTACCGGCACCGCACCGGCGCGCCCTGCCACCGGCCGCGGAGCCGAAGCGGCGACGGGCACAGGAGCGGTGGCAGGCGCAGGAGCAGCGGCCGGAACAGAGGTCGTGGCCGAAGCAGAGGGCACGGCCGGAACAGGTGCCTGGGCCGGAACAGGTGCCCTGCCCGGCGCAGGTCCGGCGGCCGGAACAGGGCTCCCCTCCGGGCTTCCCGCCCCCGCCGCCACGAACGCTTCCTCGCCCGGGATCATCGGCAACGCCGCCCGCTGCACCGGGACCTGCGGCGCGGGCGTCTCCGCGGGCGGTTCCGCGAGGCCGGGGCCCGCAGGCCCGCCGGCCCCCGTACCCGCGTCGCGGGCCCTCGGCGCCCGCACCGAGAAGAGCGGCAGCGCGTCCTGCGAGGTGTCCAGCACCCCCGGCCCGCGCCCCGCCCCCAGCGCGGGGCTCCGCCACGTCGCGAGCCGCCCGGCGAACCCCGCGTCGGCGACCCCGGCCGGAGCGTCCCCGAGGGCACGTCGCAGCGGTGGCAGCGCACGCCACGCCACGGCGGCGGGCCGCGTCACCGCGCCCGCGTCCCCCGTACCTGAGGCCCCGTCCGGTCCCGCGTCCCCGCTACCGGAAGCCCCGCCCGCGTCCTCGGCGCCCGACGCCCGCGTCCCCGCCCCGGGGACGGCGTCGGCTGCGCCCCGGCCCCCGCGCCGCAGCCGCTCGAAAATCCCCATGCGTTCAGCCCCCCGATCCCCGCGCCACCAGTCGTGCGATGTGGTCGGCGTAGCGGCGGCGGTCGTGGTGTTCGAGGTCGAGGATCTCGTCCTGGCCCCAGTGGAAGTGGTAGGCGACGTACGCGATCTCCTCGTGCAGCCGGTCGCTCGCGTACGTCACGATTCCCCCAGGCGGCTCCCGCCGAGGTCGATCTCGAAGGGCTCGGCGCAGTGCGGGCACTCGACCGCCGCGCGCGTGTGGCCCTCCGCGTTGATCTGCCGGTAGAAGTCCTGGAGGAAGGCGAGGTCGGAGGCGAACATGTTCTCCACGACCCCGTCGTGCACGAGCGGCAGCGTGCCGAGGCGGGTGATGACCCTGCCGAGGAGCACGACCGACAGGTACGCGGGGTTCTCCTGGACCCGTACGTCCCGCAGCGGGACGAGTTCGTCGCGGGCCGTCGCGAGCCGCATGACGCCCTCGCGGTGCAGCGCGCCCGCCTCGTCCACGTACCCGCGCGGCAGCTCGAAGGGAAACTCCGTCTGGAGGCGGCGGGGCGCGGGAGCCGGGGCCGGGGCCACGGGCGCCGTGCCGGGCGAGGCCGCCTCCGCCGCCGCGGCGGGCGGCGGGACGGGCCCGCCGCCCGCCGCCCTGGCAGCAGTGCGCCGCATTACTCGATGACCAGTTCTTCGAAGGTGATCGTCACGGTCTCCTGGAGGGCGCTGGCCTCGCCCGCCTTGACGGTGCTGGTGTCGATCTTGCTGCACCAGGCGTTGCGCATGTTGTACCGCTTGACCGGGTTGTTCTGGTAGTCCATCACCATGATCGTGGCGTTCTTGCGGGCGCTGCTCATCTCGCCGCGCACGGACTGGTTGATCCAGTCGTTGAACGCCTTGGACTGCGTCATGCCGCGCACGACCGTCGCGGTGCCGGCCTTCTGGACGCCCGGCATCTTCTTGACGACGGGGACGCCCTGCGCCGAGACCTGCTGGTACTCGATGACGTCCTGTTCCAGGCTCAGGCCGCTGACCTCGGCCAGGTACTCGACCATGACGCCGTCGATCTGGAGGCCGAAATTGTGCGATGTGAGGGCATCGCCCGGCTGGAGACTCATGTACTCGTCCTTCGCGCTGCGGTGGTACTGCCAGGGGAACTGCGGGAGGGCCCCCGGTCGCGGGGGCCCTCGGGGAAAGCGTGCGGCCTACTCCTCCAGCTCGCCGCTGCCGCTGGAGAACTGGGCGAGGCGGAAGACGACGAACTCGGCGGGCTTGACGGGCGCGATGCCGATCTCGCAGATCACGCGGCCGACGTCGACGGACTCCGGCGGGTTCGTCTCCTCGTCGCACTTGACGTAGTAGGCGTCCTCGGGCTTCGCGCCGAAGAGGGCGCCGGAACGCCACTCGTTGACGAGGAACGCCGAGACGTTGCGCCGGATACGGGCCCACAGCTGGTGGTCGTTGGGCTCGAAGACCACCCACTGGGTGCCGATGAGGATGGACTCCTCCAGGTAGTTGAAGTACCTGCGGATGTTGAGGTAGCGCCAGGCCGGGTCCGAGGCGAGGGTGCGCGCGCCCCAGACGCGGATGCCCCGGCCCGGGAAGGCGCGGATGCAGTTGACGCCGATGGGGTTGAGGAGGTCCTGCTCACCGCGCGTGATCTGGAGTTCCAGGTCGACAGCGCCGCGCACGACCTCGTTGGCGGGCGCCTTGTGCACGCCGCGTTCGGAGTCGTTGCGGGCCCACACGCCCGCGATGTGACCGCTCGGCGGGACCAGGCGCGACTGGCCGCTCGCGGGGTCGAAGGACTTGATCCAGGGGTAGTACAGCGCCGCGTACTTGGAGTCGTACCCGGCCGTCTCCTGCCGCCAGACGCGGATCTGCTGGGCGTTGAGCCCGGGCGGCGGGTCGATGATGGCGACGCGGTCGCCCATCAGCTCGCAGTGCGCGATGAGGCCGAGCTGGACGGCCTTGACGGCCTCCAGGTCGAGCGCGCCGCGCTGGTAGGCGGCCATGAGGTCGGGCACGGCGACCATCGAGATCTCGTCGACGGCCTCCAGGCCGCCGAACCCGGTGCGGTCGCTGCTGTCGCCGAGGTACTGGGCGGGGCCCGCGGTCTCCTCGCGCACGGCGGGCGCGGCGGCGGGCGGCGCGGCGGGGAGGGCGAGCGACTGGTTCTCGGGGCGCGCGAGCTGGGTCGCCGGGGCGGCCTCGGTGACCGTGATGTAGCGGGAGTTCTCCTTGACCTGCGTCACGACGTAGGCGCGGTTGCCCTTCTTGGCGCTCACGTCGAAGGACTCGACGGCCTTCTCGCCGTCCTTGACGGTGAGCGTGAAGCGCTCGGCGGGGCCCTCGCCCTCGGGGTCGGAGACCTCGACGCTGAGCCGCGCGGCCGGGGTCTCGCCGCTCGCCGCGACGGAGAAGGTGCCGAGCCGGCGCGGCTCCCCGGCGGTCAGGGCCGCCGGGGTACGGGACTTGGTGGCGCCGCTCGCGGGCTCGTCCGGGGCCGCGGCGCCGCCGGGGGCGCCCCCGACCCGTACGACGTAGGCGGCCGAACCGCCGTTGTTGAAGAAGCCGTAGACGGAGTGCGCGAGGTAGTAGTCCTCGGTGAACTCACCGAAGACCGCCGTGTACTGGGTCCAGTTGGTGACGAGGGTCGGCTCGTTGAGCGGCCCGGTCGGCGCGAGTCCGACGAAGGCCGCCACCGAGGTGCCCACTCCCTCGATCGGGCGCGATCCGCTGGCCACCTCCTCGACGTAGACGCCGGGCGACAGGTACGACGGCATGCTCTGCTCTCCTCGGGGTACATGGTGCTCGTCTGTCACCCTCACGCGCGCGGCGAGCCGGTCGAAACGTCCGCGGGTGCCGTGTACGGGGCACTCCTCGTGCCCCCTGAGGCACGGGGCGAGTGGGGGGCGGGTGGAGGGCGAGTGGAGGGCGGGTGCGGGCGGCGCGTTCGTACCCGTACCACCGAAGGGGCGTGCGGCCTCCACCGCCGTCGAGCCGGGTCTCTTCGCGCAGCCGGGTGTGCCCGGACGTCCCCTGACGTGCTCCTACGTGGCAACTAGCCTGCCCGGGTGAGCTTGTGGACCTCCCTCGAACCAGCGTCGGCGACCGTCGAGCCCGGCAGCAGCACCCAGGTGCGGCTGCGCGTGCGCAACACCGGGGACGTCGTCGACGAATACCGCTTCGAGCCCGTCGGGGACCCGGCCCCCTGGACGGTGATCGAACCCGCGGTCCTGCGGCTCTACCCGGGCACGACAGGCACGGTCGAACTGACCTTCTCACCCCCACGCACCCCCGACGCCACAGCCGGCCCCAACCCCTACGCCGTACGCATCTCACCCACGGAACACCCCGACGCGGTCACCGTCCCCGAGGGCAACCTCACGATCCTCCCCTTCACCGAAATGCGCGCCGAACTCGTGCCCGTGACCGTCACGGGACGCCTACGCGGCAGACCACGCCTGGCAGTCGACAACCTCGGCAACACCGAACTCACCACCTCGATGACCGGCGAGGACACCGGCGACCGCCTCTCCTACGAACTCCGCCCCGGCAACACACAAATCAACCCCGGCCGCGCCCACTTCATCGACCTCACCCTCCGCCCCAAACGAATCATCTGGTTCGGCTCCAAGGAACAACACCCCTACAAGGTCAACCTCCAACGCGCCGGAGTCCCCCCGCAAACCATCGACGGCACCTACATCCAACGCGGCTTCCTCCCCCGCTGGCTCGCCACCTGCCTCGGCATCCTCCTCGCCCTCGCCATCACCTTCGCCATGCTCTGGTTCGGACACCAACCCCACGTCACCACACGGGCCGAAGAACAAATGGAACAAGCCGGCTCCCCCCTCGCACCCAGCCCCTCCCCACAACCCCCGCTCCCACCCACCCCCTCCACACCCGCAGAATCACCCGCCGCACAGCCCCAGCCCTCGCAGTCCCCGCAGGACAACGGTGGCGGCGGCGAGAAGAAGCCGGAGGAGAGGAAGCCGCCGGTCGAGACAGCGGCGACGGCGCTGCACCGGAAGGTCAGGGAGGACCCCGACGCGCCGCACATCTGCTACCGGCTGCGGTACGAGGGGGGCCAGTGGAGCAAGCCCGCCTGCGAGAACACGCTCGGCGCCTACGACCGGACGGGACCGCCGATCACCGGCATGAACATCGCCGCTTCGAGCGTGGACGGCGTCTCGGCGCAGGCGCACGTCACCGATGCCTCGGGGACGCCGAAGTGGCTGCCGTGGACTCCGGTGCGGGACAACCAGGACATCTACATCGGCGCGGACGGCGACTACCCGCCGTTCATGATCGGGCTCAACATCTCGGTCGGGAAGTTCCAGATCTGCCACGTGGCGCACTTCCACCTCACGAACAGCCTCGGGGAACTCGTCTGCGACAAGGCCCGTCCGGAAACGCTCTTCATCGGGACCAACGACAACAGGAAGGCGATCGACGGGATGTTCCTGTACATCAAGTACGTGTGACGTGACCCTTTCGCGCACCGGAGTGTGCCCCGTCGCCCCCTGACGCGCCCGCACACGGCCCCTAGCCTGCCCGGGTGAGCCTGTGGACCTCCCTCGAACCAGCGTCGGCGACCGTCGAGCCCGGCAGCAGCACCCAGGTGCGGCTGCGCGTGCGCAACACCGGGGACGTCGTCGACGAATACCGCTTCGAGCCCGTCGGGGACCCGGCCCCCTGGACGGTGATCGAACCCGCGGTCCTGCGGCTCTACCCGGGCACGACAGGCACGGTCGAACTGACCTTCTCACCCCCACGCACCCCCGACGCCACGGCCGGCCCCAACCCCTACGCCGTACGCATCTCACCCACGGAACACCCCGACGCGGTCACCGTCCCCGAGGGCAACCTCACGATCCTCCCCTTCACCGAAATGCGCGCCGAACTCGTGCCCGTGACCGTCACGGGACGCCTGCGCGGCAGACCACGCCTGGCAGTCGACAACCTCGGCAACACCGAACTCACCACCTCGATGACCGGCGAAGACACCGGCGACCGCCTCTCCTACGAACTCCGCCCCGGCAACACACAAATCAACCCCGGCCGCGCCCACTTCATCGACCTCACCCTCCGCCCCAAACGAATCATCTGGTTCGGCTCCAAGGAACAACACCCCTACAAGGTCAACCTCCAACGCCCCGGAGTCCCCCCGCAAACCATCGACGGCACCTACATCCAACGCGGCTTCCTCCCCCGCTGGCTCGCCACCTGCCTCGGCATCCTCCTCGCCCTCGCCATCACCTTCGCCATGCTCTGGTTCGGACACCAACCCCACGTCACCACACGGGCCGAAGAACAAATGGAACAAGCCGGCTCCCCCCTCGCACCCAGCCCCTCCCCACAACCCCCGCTCCCACCCACCCCCTCCACACCCGCAGAATCACCCGCGGCACAGCCCCAGCCGTCCGCTTCGGAGAAGGACGGGGGCGGCGGGGACAAGCCCGGGGAGTCCACGGCGCCGAAGCGGCCCCCGGCCGAGACCGCGGCCACCGCGGTGCGCAAGCTGGCCGCCGAGAAGCCGGACAAGAAGCACATGTGCCTGCGCGTCCGCACCGGGCGGGACCACTGGTCCAAGCCGAACTGCGAGGACGATTTCGCCGGGATCAACGCCGACGGGAAGACGTTCGGGGAGCCGTTCACGGCGGTCAACATCGCCTCGTACGGCATGAACGGGACCAGTGCGGCCGCGATGGTGACCAACCCGGGCGGCAAGCCCGTGTGGCGGCCGACGACGAAGGTGACCCCGGACGGGACGGACATCTACATCGGCGACCACGTCGAGCAGGGCAGCCTGGACCCGGCCACGCTCACCGGCCTCAAGGTCACCGTGGGGACGGGCGAGGTCTGCCACATCGCCCACTTCCACTCCACGAGCAGCTTCGGCGACTACATCTGCGCGAAGCCGCGCCCCGCGTACCTCTTCATCGGCATCACCTCGAACGGCAACCCGCTCGACGGGCTCGCGTTGCTGCCCCGCGACTGAGCGGGCGCGGCGGGCGGTCCGAGGGCGCGCGCCCGGCCGGAGGGGCGGCTCTCCGGGAGCGGGCTTTCCTGGGACGGGCTTTCCGGGGGCGGGCTCTCCGGGGTGGCTCACCCGGTGGGCCCTCCGGAGTGGCTCACCCGGTGGGCCCTCCGGGGGGCGCGCCCCTCACCACCCCACGTCCTCCATCACGATCCGTCCCGCCTTGCGGTACTCCCGGACCGCCCCCGCCCGCAGGTCCGCCGCCGTCACCCCGTCGCCCCGCGCGGCCGCCGCGTACGCGGCCGTCACGACCGCGCTGCGGATCGCGCCGCCCGCCAGCTCGAAGTCCCGTGCGCAGTCCGCAGGATCGAGGTCAGGGGCGTGCGGGACGTGCGTGAGGCTGTGCCGCCACAGCGCGCGGCGTTGTTCCTCGCCGGGGAAGGGGAAGTCGACGAGGAGGTCGAGGCGGCGCGTGAAGGCGTCGTCGATGTTGGCGCGGAGGTTGGTGGTGAGGACCGCGATGCCGTCGAAGGCTTCGAGGCGTTGCAGGAGGTAGGCGCTCTCCATGTTGGCGTACTTGTCGTGGCTGCTCTTGACCTCGGAGCGCTTGCCGAAGACGGCGTCGGCCTCGTCGAAGAGGAGCACGGCGTCGGTGCGGTCGGCCTCGGCGAAGATCCGTTCCAGGTTCTTCTCCGTCTCGCCCACGTACTTGTCGACGACCGAGGAGAGCTGGACGACGTAGAGGTCGAGCCCGAGGTCATGGGCGAGGACTTCGGCGGAGAGCGTCTTGCCCGTCCCCGACTCGCCCGCGAAGAGCGCGAGCACGCCGCGCCCCCTGCCGCCGCCCGCGCTGAGCCGCCAGTCCCCGAGCACCTGCTCGCGGTGGCGGCAGCGCAGGGCGAGTTCCCGCAGGTGCGAGAGGGGTTCCGGGGGCAGGACGAGGTCGTCCCAGCCGACGTCGGGGACGATGCGGCGCGCGTGCTGTTCGAGCCCGGACGAGGTGTGGTGGCGCGCGGCACGGCGCAGGTGCGCCGCGGTGAGCGGGGTGCCGTCGAACGCGGCGAGTTCGCGCGCGGAGGCGGCGGCGCGGCGCACGCGGGCGCCGGGGAGCCGGTACGGGGCGACGGTCGCCGCGAGGTCGAAGTCCGGCTCCGTACCGAGCGCGCGGGCCCACTGCTCGGCGGCACGCGCGTGCGCGGGCGGCGCGTCCAGGAGCACGGCGGCGCCCCACTCGGGGTCGAAGGCGGTCTGCCCGGCGAGGACGAGCGGCACGTCCCCGGCCGCGAGCGCGCGGACGAGCGGGGCCGCGCGCGGCGGGAGCGGCGAGACGACGAGCACCGCGTCGCGCAGCCGGGCCTCCAGGAGCAGCGCCTGCGCGGGGAGCGCGTTGCCGTCATCGGGCGGCGCGCAGTGCAGGGCCGCGCGCCCGGCCGCCGCGAGCGCGGCGCCCGCGCAGGCGAGCCCGTCGCCCTCGCGCCGCTCGCGCAGGTGCGTGAGCGGGGGCAGCGGCCTGGTGAGGAGCGCGGCGAGCCGCGCGGTGAGCGGGTCCGGGGGCGCCTCGGGTACGGGGCCGAGCAGCCCGGCGAGCACGGGGTCGGGCGTGTCGTCGCCGAGGAGGTGCGCGGTCAGGCGGTCGGGTACGCGCAGGACGCGGCCGAGGAAGGGGGCCTCCGGCTCGTCGACGCGGAGCAGGCCGAGGCGCAGGAGCGGGGCGGAGGCGTGGAAGCGGGCGCGGGCGCCGGGGTCCGCGGCGGAGAGGCCGCACAGGTCGATGGCGAGCCCGGTGGTCGCGCGGCGCCGGCTCACGTCGTCGTTGAGGTACCCGTACAGCGTCTCGAAGGAGCGGTCGACGTCCGGCGCGAGGGCGAGGAGCAGGATCGCTTGCTCGACGGGCGTGAGGCCGCAGCGCGCGGCGAGCGCGGCGAAACGGTCACCGCCACCGGAGACGGCGGGGTCGGGGGGCGGCGGTACGGGAGCGGGGTCCCGCGGTACGGGTACGGGGTCGCCGTCCCCGTGCCGCCGTCCGTCGAGGAGCCGTGCCACGGTGTCGGGCGAGATGTAGAGCCCCCGCAGCGGGTCGTCCGCCGTGGGATCACCGGCGGCCCGGGCGCCGACGAGCGCGGCGACGCGCCGCCGGAGGGCTTCGAGCCGGGCGGGCAGGCCCGCACCCCGCGTCAACGGGGCGCAGACTTCGGCGGACGCGGTCACCGCTCCTCCTCGGCGGCCCCGCCACGCGCGCCCCGTGCCCCCCGCGCCGCCTCGATCTGCCGCGGCGAGTGCGCCCGCTCGCTCGTGAGCGAGGGCTCCCCGATGCCCCGTACGCGCACCTCGGCGCCCTCGGTGACCGGCGGACCCGCGTCGTACTCGGGGTGGGCGGGGAACGGGATCGTGAGCGCGAGGTCGAGCGAGGGCTTCAGCTCGCCGTCGAGCGCGGACCAGATCTCGGCGAAGGACCGCGCCTCGGTCTGCGCGCTCGCGACGCCGAGCGGCACCGAGAGGCCGAGCGCGGCGAGCGCGGGCGGCAGGCTCGCCGCGGGCAGGATCTCGTGCGGCAGGAGCGTCGCGAGCACGGCCGAGAGCAGGCGGTGCTCGTCCTGCGGAGTGCGGGTCCATGCGGTCACGAGGTAGGAGAGACGGAACCAGCGCGGGGGTTGCCTGCGTCGTACGACGATGTCACGGGCGTCCCGCACGGGCAGCTGCCCGCGCTGACGCCGGTTCACGTCCTCGCGAATGTCGTACAGGTAGACGTTCACCGAGGGCCCCGTACGCCGTGCCGCCCAGTCCCGGCTGGGGGCCTCGAAGGAGATGTCGATCCCCGTGCCGGCCAGCGCTCCGCCGCCCAGGAGGCGTTTGACGACCTCGTCGACCTCGTGGATCACCGCACCGCGCCCCTCGTCGTTCTCCTCATCGGGCGGAACGAGCCGCCTGATACGTTACCGGTTCGGTCGAATTTCCACTCTCGCGGAAGGCATTGCCGTCTTTTCGGTCAGATATAGCCCTGCCGTAAGGCATACGCCACGGCATGTGCGCGGTTCCGCAGGTGGAGCCGAGTGGTAAGACCGTGCATCACGTTCTTCACGGTGCGCTCGGAGTAGGAGAGCTTCCCGGCGATCTCGCCGGTGTCGAGACCCTCGGCGACCAGGCGCAGCACGTCCGCCTCGCGCGGCGCCAGCCCCAGCGTCGTACCGCCCGCCACACCGTTTCCCCTGTGCAGCGTCCCGACCTGGCTGATGAGGCGGCCGAGCAGGTCGGCCGGGAGTTCTCCCTCGCCGCGCGCAGCGACCCGTACCGCCTGCACGAGGCGGGACCCGGTCGCCTCGCGGCGCCAGACGACGGCGCGCACGCCGCATTCGATGAGGTCGAGGAGTTCGCTCTCGCGCACGGCCCCCACGACGAGCACCGCGCGCGAGCCCTCGCTGCGCACGGCGCGGCGCAGGCGCGCGAACGCGTCCTCGTCGAGCCCTTCCTCAATGAGCAGCGCCACGGCCCCAGGGCCTGGTTCCTCGCGGAGTTCTATCTCGGGTTCACGCCGCAGCTGGCTGACGGCGCCTTCTCGGGTGAGCGGGTCGGGCGCCGTCACGGTCACGGCGATCCGCTCCCGTACGTCGTGCGCCGGCGTACCGGATCTCTGTATCAACAGGTTTCCCCGTATCGGTGGTGCAGCCCCCGGCGGCAGCCGGAGGACGTCGTGGTCACCACCATCCTCACGAGCCGCACCCGCCCCACGCAATCGTGGGCCACCACGATCCGTACCACGAGAAGGCCGCGCGGGCCCCACGGTCTCCCGTACGGCGCAAGCCACTTCGGGCCCCGCGCCGGCGGCGGCGGAGTGCCCGTCGGCCCCGCCTCCCTCACCCGGCCCGACACTACGTCACCACACACCGTCACCACACCCCCTTTCACCACGACGCCCACGGAGACCGCGACACCCGCCGCCGCCCCCGCACCGCCGCTCCCCCGAGCGGTCCCCCACCGGGCACCCCTCAGGAGGCAGCCATGACCTGCGCGGACCCCTCCGCCTCCCCGGCAGTTCCGCTCGGCGCCGCCTGGCCCGAGCCGACCGCCGCGCTCGTCGAGCGCGAGGACGCCCTCGCCCTCCTCGCCGCCGAGACCGCCAGAGCCCGCGCGGGCCGGGGCCGCCTCGTCCTCCTGCGCGGCGCGACCGGCACGGGCCGCACCGCGCTGCTCGACGCGGTCGCCGCGGACGCGGCGGCGCGCGGCATGCGGGTGCTGCGCGCGCGGTGCGCCCCGGACAAGGACGGCGAAGCGCTCGGGACCGTACGGCAGTTCCTCGGGCGCGGCCCCGGGGGGCGGCCGCCGTTCTACGGGGCGGACGCGCAGGCCGAGGCGGACCGCTGCTGGGAGGCCCTGCGCGGCCACGCCGAGCGCGGTCCCGTGCTCGTGACGGTGGACGACGTGCACCACGCCGACGGGGCATCACGCCGCTGGCTGGTGCGCGCCGCCGAGCGCATCGACACGCTGCCCGTACTCGTCGTGGTCACCGAACGCAGCCAGTACGACGTCGAGTTGCGTCCCGCCGGGCTCACCCACCGGCTCCCGCCCGACCTCGTCCGCACGCACACCCTCGCGCCGCTCGGCCAGGAGGCCGCCGAGGCGCTCGTGCGCGCGGCGCGTCCCGGCGCGGGCGCGGCGTGGGCCGCCGAGGTCGTACGGGCCGGGGCGCGCAACCCGCTGCTCCTGCACGCGCTCATCGACGACCTCGCCGGCCTGCCCGCCGAGCGCGTGCCCGACGCGAGCGCGGCGCTCTACCCGGGCGCGTACGCGGCCGCCGTGGCGTGGTGGCTGGAGAACGCGGGCCACGCGACGGGGCGCGTGGCGCGGACGCTCGCCGCGCTGGAGGAGACGGAGCCCGGCGCGGGGACGGGCACGGAGGTCCTCGCGGGCGCGGCGGGCGCCGAGGTGCCGAGGACAGGGGGCTGGGTCACCGCCACGACACGTCTCGGGCTGCTCACCGGCGGGCCGGGCGCGGTCCGCTGGGCGCACCCGCTGCTGCGGGACGCGGTGCTCGCCGGGTGGACGGTCGCGCGCCGCCAGCTCGCGCACCGGCAGGCCGCCGAGGCGCTGCTGCGGCGCGGCGCACGTGCGGAACCGGTGGCCAGGCGGCTCCTGCACGCGGGCACGGTCGGCGCGCCGTGGGCCTCGCGGGTCCTGGGGGACGCGGCGAGCGCGGCGCTCGACGGGGCGCGCCTCGAAGACGCCGCGGCCTTCTTGCGCCGCGCCCTGTACGAACCGCTCCCCGACACGCTGCGCCGCCGCCTGCTCACCGAACTCGGCTCCCTGGAGTACTGCTTCGACGCGGCGGCCGACGGCATCCCGCGGCTCGCCGAGGCCGTGCGCCTGCCCGCCCCCGCGCACGAGCGCGTGCACGCGGCCATCGCGCTCGGCACCGCGCTCTTCGGGCGCGGCGAGACCCGCGCGGGCGCGCAGGTGCTGCGCGGCGCCGCCGAGGAGGAACCGGACTCGGCGCCCGCGCGTGCGGCCCGCGTCGCGCTCGTACAGCTCTCCGACCGGGACCTGGAGTTGCGCCGCGAGATGTACGAGTGGCTGGGCAAGGAGGCGGAGCGGTGCCCTGCGGCTGTCGGCCCCGCGGGGCGCGCGCTCCTGCTCCGCCACGAGGTGACGGCCGGGGTGTGCTCAGCGCGGGACGCGGTACGGCGCGTCCGCGCGCTGCTCGCCGAGCCCGCCGAACCGCTCGCCGAGCCCTTCCTGCTCGGCACGCTCGCCGCCGTCGCGCAGTGGGCGGACGAACTCGACGAGGCGGAAAGGCTCGTGGACCGCGCGCTCCTCGGCCGTACCTTCTCCGTACTGCACCCGATGCACCACGCGCTGCACAACATCCGCACCGACATCGCGGCCGCGCGCGGCGCCTGGGACTGGGTGCTCGCGGCCTCGCGGGCCCGCTCGGCGGCGCTGCGGCAGCCGGGCCCGGCGAACGGGGACGCACACGCGCTCATCGCGCTCGTCGAGACGGGCCGTACGCGCGAGGCACGGCACTTCGCCGAGGGTTTCGACCTGCGCGATGCCCGGGATTCCTGGGAGTTGAACCGTTTCCTGTACGCGCGCGGGCTGCTGCGCGCGGCGAGCGGCGAGACGACGGCCGCGCTCCACGACTTCCTGGAGTGCGGGCGGCGGCAGGCGAGCCGCTCGGTGATCTCGCCCGTCGTGACGCCGTGGCGCTCGGCCGCGGCGCTGTGCACGCTCGCGCTCGGCGAGCGGGACGAGGCGCGGGCGCTCGCCGAGGCGGAGCTGCGGCTCGCGCGGGTGTGGGGCACGCCGCGCCCGGTGGGCCGGGCCCTGCGGGTCCTGGGACTTGTGACGGGGAACGTGGAACTTCTGGGCGAGGCGGTGGAGTTGCTGCGCGATTCGCCCGCGGAGACGGAGCTGATCGAGGCGCTCATCGCCCGCGGCCGGGCGCTGGGCGCCCCCGGCCTCCCCGCCCTGCGCGAGGCGGCGGCCCGCGCGGAGCAGGCGGGCGCGGTCCGGCTGCGCGCCGAGGCCGAAACGGCCCTCGGCACGAAGACCCCCGCGGGCACCTCGGGCACGCTCCTCAGCAGCCGCGAACACCACATCGCCCGCCTCGCCTCGGAGGGCCGCACGAACGCCGAGATCGCGGCGGAGCTGCATGTCGCGCTGCGCACGGTGGAGACACATCTGACGCACGCGTACCGGAAGTTGGGGATACGGAGGCGGGGGGAGCTGGGGCGGGTGCTGGGGCGGGGGGTGAGGTGAGCGGCGCGGGGTGAGCGGCGCGGGGTGAGCGGCGCGGGGTGAGCGGCGCGGGGTGAGCGGCGCGGGGTGAGCGGCGCGGGGTGAGCGGCGCGGGGTGAGCGGCGCGGGGTGAGCGGCGCGGGGTGAGGGGGGCGGGACCCCGCTCGGCTCGGCCCCTCCCGCCGGAGGGCAACTCGTCGGCGCGACCACCGTCCAGCTCGCGTAGGTGCGAACAGCCCCCTCCCACCCGGGGGGCGACCCCTATACAAGTCTCCCAAACCCGCCACCCTTCTGCGAAGCGTCCTGACGCCTCGACTGACTCGTACCGTTCGTGGACAGGCGGTCCAGTGAGTCGAATCATCCATGAGCCCATTGGTGCACTGGCGCTCAGTTCCAACAGCAGTTATGTCGTTGCGTGATTGAGCTGCTACATTCCGCTTGTGTTCGCTGCGGACAGGCCGACCGCCGAGATCCTGCGGGTCGAGGTAACTGACACGCTGGCCTACTGGACGGTTCTCGCCGGACCCACCTTGCGGGTCGTTGAGGACATGGACGGTTTCCTCTGCCACCTTCGCTTCGGCAGGACCCGCGCGGAATCGACCACGAAGACGTACGCAGGTCACCTCAAGCGGTTCCACATCTGGTGCAACGAACAAGGTCTGTCGCGGGAGCACGCGGCCGTCGAATTCCCGCGCTACCTGATGAAGCTACGGACCACGCCCCGGCTGACGAGCGGTCGCAGCCGGGGGCGGCCGCCACAGGACTCCACACTCGCCCCCGCCCTGGCGGCAATCCACGGCTTCTACCAGCACTTGGCCGACCTCCGCCGGATCAGCGCGCATGCGGTCGACGCCCTGTTCGTCACCGCTCCGCACCCGACGTTAGGAAGACTGGTACTTGAGCCGCGTATCCGCGTCGATCCACGGCCGAGTCATGCTTCCGGCCGGGCACCGGCCGCCAGCCACGAGGAGTTCGCCGCCCTCCTACGTGCCACGAGGACCGCCCGCGACCGCTGCATGGTCGCTCTGCTCGGGGCGTGCGCGCTGCGCGTCGGCCAGCTCGTCGGCCTGCTGCGCGAGGACATTCACCTCGTCCCGGTCGGCAGTACCGTCCCGGGCTGTCCCTACAGCCTGGGTCCCCACCTGCACCTGGAGAAGCGGGACGGTCATCCGCGCGGGGCGGCGAACAAGAACCGCGGCACCGTGGTTGTTCCCGTGCCTGAGCCTGTGGTGATGCTCTACGCCGACTGGATGCGCGAACGCCTCACCATCACCGGTGGGGGTAAGGCCTCTTGGGCCTTTGTGTCGTTCCCGGGTCCCACGGGAGAGCCGGGCGGGCAGGTCCTCGGCGCACGGCGGGTGCAGGATCTTGTGTCGGATCTTGCCCGGGACGCGGGCATTCGGCACATCCATCCGCACATGCTGCGGCATACCTTCGGCGAGACCGCAGCCGACCTCGACGTCGCGCGTGACGTCCTCCAGAGCCTGCTCGGCCACCGCGATGTGGCCAGCCAGAACGTCTACCGCAATCCCTCCGACGCCCGGGTCGCCCACGCCGCCCGTGCTGTGAACGACAAGATCTTCGGACCAGCATGAAGACTTCCGCATCTCTGCCCGCCACAGTCCCCGTGGGCGGGTCGGAACCGGACTGGGACTACCTGGCCCGGCACGGCCTCGACCGCTCCCCGCTCCAGCTGCGCTTCCCTCTGGGCGCCGACTGGCACTCGCTGCGCCGCTGCCGGCACACCCGGTGCGACCGGCCGGCTACGAGCTGGCCGTGGCTGTGCCACCGCTGCGCGTCCGACTGGCGGGAGGCCGGCGCCCCCAGCGACATCGACAACTGGTGTGCGAGCGCGTCCGTGCCGCTCGCCCGCCGCATCTACGCCGAGCACCGGTGCCGGGTGGGCTGCGACCGTGCCGCCGAAGTTCACGGCCTGTGCAAGAGCTGCGCCTCCGAGCGCCGGATGCTCCGGCTGACCGTCGAGGATTACCTCGCCCGGGGTCGCGCTCCTCGTCCGGGCTTCGGGAAGTGCCTGGTCCGCGTGTGCCCGCGCATGGCCGTAGTGCGGCGGAGCCGGCTGTGCCTGCCCCACCAGAAGCAGTGGTCCACCGCGGGGAGGCCAGACCGCGAGGCGTGGGCGCTGACGGCAGCAGCGGTCTACACGTCCATCGACGTGGTCCCGCTCGTCGATCTTGCGCCGGCGGTCGTGCAGCAGGTGCTGTGTGGGTACGAGGCCCAGCTGCATCAGGGCGGCCGGATCAACCCCGGCCAGGTCAAGTCGGCGGTGCGCTGGCTGTGCGACAACGCAGTCGATGACCTGGCCGCCGTGGAACTGCCGGCCAAGGGCGCGAAGACGACGTACCTGCGGCTGTGGCAGCGAACCCTGCCGCTCCTGGAGGCCGACCCGGCCACCGAGCACACCCGGGCCCTGGTCCGACTGCACATCCTCAACCCCCGCTACAAGGGCGGAAGCGTCGATCTGCGGGACGTCCACGCCCCCTGGGTCACGCACCTCGCCCAGCAGTACCTCCTTCACCTCGCCGCCGGCGGCGCCTCCCCGGCACGGCTGACGCTCGTCGGCTTCGCCGCCCGGTGGTTCGCGATGTTCCTTCGCACCCTGCCCGGCGAGGGCCGACGGCCGGGCGACGTCGGCCGCGACGGCATGCTCGCCTATCTGCGCTGGATGACGCACCGAGCCCGCGACACCAGCGACTACCAGCTTCTCAACGACGACGACCCGGTCCGGCAGATCGTCGCCGAACGCCTCCTGCCCTCCCGCCGCAGCGCTGGACCGTTGCTGGTCACCCCGGTGCGGCACTACGAGCTGGTGAAGACGCTGCGTGAGGTCCTCGAACACGGCCGAGCCTGGCTCGCGGACAATCATGCCGCGGGCGTCCATCTGCTGGAGATGGACGTGCCGCCCTATCCAGAGAAGGATGACACGGCCAGCGAGCTGGAGGGCCGCTCTCAAGACGCGTTGCCCGAGCAGGTCTTCCTCCAGCTCATGGACGAGCGCCGGCTCGCCCTGCTGCCGGCCGGGACTCGCGCAACTGCGTCGAGCTGGCCATGCGCGTGGGGCGGCGGCCCTGGGAGGTCCGCCACCTGGAGTTCGACTGCCTTCAGTGGCACGACATCGACGTGGAGGACCCGGACGGTACGGTGCGCCGCCGGTCCTACCCGTTCCTCGTGTACTGGATGCAGAAGGTCCGCCGGCGGCACAAACTCCCGCTCCATCCCAGCGACGCCGAGGTCATCACCCGCCAGCAGGAGCACCTACGACGCGAATCCCCGCACCTGTTCCATGAAGACGGCCAGCCCCGCTCCACCCGCATGGTGCTCTTCCCCACCCCTCGCCGCTCGCGTGCCAACGCGCTCGGTGAGCGTCCGTACGACAACAGCACGATCGGCTACTGGCTTCAGACCTGGCTCGCCCAGTTCGCGGTGACCGACGAGCACGGCAAGCCCTTCGACCCAGCGCGGGTGTTCCCCTACGCCTTCCGGCACACCTACGCGCAGCTGCGCGCCGACGCCGGCGTCCCGCTCGACATCCTGCAAGTCCTCATGGCCCACCAGGACCCCTCCACCACCCAGGTCTACTACCGGCCCTCGCATCCCCGGCGGGTAGAGGCCGTGCGCGCCATCGCCGCCAAGTACCAGTTCGACCTCACCGGAGGCCGGCTCCGCACCCGCACCCCCGACGACGATATGGCCGACCGGATCCGCGCAGGCGTCGGCTCGGTGCCCGTCCCCGCGGGACGCTGCCACGAAATGAACAACGTCCGCGCCGACGGACACGGCTGCCCGGTATACAACCGCTGCTTCTCCTGCACCTTCTACACCACCGACTTCACCCACCTGCCCGAACTGCGCCAACTACGCGCCGGGAAGGCCGAGCAGCTCGCCGCGTTGGAAAGCGCCTACGGCAGCGTGCTCACCGCGGGCCCCCTGAGCGCGGCTAACCTGGAGCTGCTGCGCCAAGAGATCCAGCAGATCGACGAACTCGTCGGCAAATGCGAAGCCGACATCGGCTCCCTCACCCCCGAGGAACGCACCACCGTGGAGTCCTGGCTCCACACCCGGGACCGGTTCCTCACCGTCATCCCCGTGGCGGCGGTCCTGGCCGGACGGCAGAGCCTAGACCAACCAACCGTCGACCCGATCCTCACCGAAACGACGACCGGATGACACGCCCGACCGCCCCGCTCAAGCAGCCAGGCCAGGCAACTTTCCCCGCCGGTCGAGTCGAGATCCTCGATGCCGGCAGGGCGGCTGCCGTTCAGCGGCGCCGTGCCGACAGCGAACAGTGCCGACAGCGAGTCCTTAACGTCCTGGCCGCGATGCGCAAGAGCCGCCAGGCCCTCTCCGACGCGGAGATCACCCGGCGGGCCGCCGTCAACCCGCAGTACCTTCAACGCCACCGCGACCTCAAAGCGGAAGCTGAGACGGTCCGCGCCCAGCTCGCCCAAGACGGGCCGCGGGCGGCGGCAGCAGCGACCGCCCGCAAAGAGGCGGCCCTCGAAGTCGAGAACCGCATGCTCCTGGAACAGAACGCCGCCCTGCAACGGACCCTTCACGAAGTCCAGAACGAGCTGCGCACGCTACGCGCCCACGAACTGGGCGCCCGCCTCCGCGACGGCCTGGACGCCCGCTCGCTGCGCGACACGGAGATGGAGGAACTGCGCGAGCAACGAGACGCCGCACTCGCAGCCAGCCGCCAAGCAGAGACCGCCATGCAGGCACTCCGCAACGTCAACCAGCGGCTGATGATCGAGAACAGCCGGCTGATCGCCGCAGATGCTCCAGAACCAACCCGAACAGCCGCAACTGCCCGCAAGCCGCCGGGCCCTTGAGAAGCCTGCAGCCGACCGACCTCTGACCCGCACCGCCGGCAGCCTCGAACCTGGCGGACGGAGTCGGTACGGATCTGACCGTATGACCAGGTGAGGCCCCTCCAACGCTCCGGAGAGGCCTCACCGGTACTCCCCAGCGCCTGATGAACGGGGGACAGTCGAACTACTCAAGCGTGCCTTGACCTTGAGACGACGTCGCCTCCACGCTGCCACATCTCGTAGTTCCCACATTCTGCCGTGATCTCGGCCGTCGACCGAGCCGCAGTGACGAAGTCATCTACTACCGGCGAGGTGTGAGACGCCGCCACCGCGAGGCACACCTGGTCGGGCACCAGATCCGGGATGGGCACATAGA
Source organism: Streptomyces sp. P6-2-1 (assembly GCF_050613165.1). NCBI lineage: Bacteria > Bacillati > Actinomycetota > Actinomycetes > Kitasatosporales > Streptomycetaceae > Streptomyces > Streptomyces sp. P6-2-1. Next base: position 1,901,345 of record NZ_CP192513.1, read on the forward strand.
CGACGTCCGGATGCGAGTAGAACACGGACGCCGAACGGGCCAGGAACGAGATGCCCCGTCCGGCCGCGACATGCTCGAGCGTCTCGTCCACCCCGCGCACCCGGTACCCGGCATTGGGGAACGGGCGCTTGGTGGGCTGCGTGCTCCGGTCACCGAGCCAGATCAGCGGTTCGCCGGCCAGGTCGGCCTCGGTGACCTCCTCCTTGCCAGCAAACCGGTGTCCGGCGGGCAGTACCGCTACCCGAGGCTCGGTATACAGCGGGGTGACGCGCAGGCCGGCCTCGTCGATGGGCAGCCGCACGTAGCCGACATCGATACGGCCTTCGAGTAGCATCGCAGCCTGGTCGACCCCCTCGATCCGCTGCACGTCCACGACCACGTCCGGGTGCCGGTCTTCGAACGCACGGGCCGCCGGGGTAACGGCAACGCCGGCCCGGAAACCGACCACCAGCCGCCGCTTGCCGCCGGCGGCCGCGGACACCCGGCGGCGGACCGCACGGGTTGAGGCGAGCAGCGGACCGGCGTCGGCCAGCAGTTGCCGGCCCGCATCTGTCAGCTCCACGCCGTGGCGATCCCTGCTGAACAGCGAGGCGCCGAGATCCTGCTCAAGCGCACGGATCTGCCGGCTGAGCACGGGCTGCGCGATGTGCAGCTCATCGGCGGCGCGGCCGAAGTGCAACTGGTCGGCCACAGCGACGAAGTAACGCAGTTTGCGCAGGTCCAGATCCATGGCGCCTCCAGCCGGTGATGCCTCCAAGGTATCACCATGCCTAAAAGAAGTCTTGGACACCCACTCAGGCCAATGGCAACCTGAATAGGTACCTAATGGTCCGAGCGAATTCGGCACAAGAATTCGACATCGGAGGACCCAGGCCCAGAATGAGTACATCCGGAATTTAACGCCCCCCCATCGCGTCATTCGACGGCGTCGACGACACAACCGTTAACAACGACGGGGTGGGCATGGCGTTCTATCCAGCTCCAGAAAGCAGGAACTCCATGAGCAGCATCAGCATTATCGGCCTGGGGAACGTAGCCCGCGCCCTGGCCGCCCGGGCGCTCGCCGGAGGCAACGCAGTCGAGATCATCGGCCGCGACCCGGCCAAGGCCAAGGAATTGGCCGCTGCGCTCGGCGGCGCCACGGTCGGGACGGCCGGCACCGCCCCGGCCGGGGACATCGTTGTCCTCGCCGTGCCGTACGCCGGCGCGGCGGCGGTGGTGAGGGAGTACGGGGACACACTGCGCGGCAAGGTCATCGTCGACCTCACTAACCCCGTAGCCCCCGACCTGCAGGGCTTCGTCGTCCCCGACGACAGTTCCGGCGCACAGGAGATCGCCAAGACGGCTCCCGGCGACGCGCATGTTGTCAAGGCGTTCAACACTGTGTTCTCCCACGTTTTGGCGGTCGGCCCAGCCGAGGATCGCCCTCTGGACGTGTTCATCGCCGGCGACGACGCACAGGCGAAGGCACGCGTGTCGGCGTTCGTCGAGAGCCTGGGGCTGCGCCCCTGGGACACCGGGGAACTGTCCATGGCGCGGGCACTGGAGAACGTCGGCCTGCTGGAGCTGGGCCTCATGAACCACTCCGTCAAGCACGCCAATTTCTCCCTAGGCATCGCCCTTCTCGGCTGAGCACACCCCTTACCCCTACTTTTCGTGCCGCGTCACGCCAGTTCACTCGCGGCACGAAAAGACCCTGCACCTACCTCACAAGGACAGATAGATGCGCGTATTCGTCGCTGGAGGGACCGGCCATTCCGGTTCGTATATCATTCCCGAGCTCATCGCCGCCGGGCACGAGGTCACCGGCCTGGCCCGGTCGGACGCTTCCGCGGCGGCCCTGTCCGCGCTCGGCGCGAAGGTGCGTCGCGGCGACGTCCAGGATCTCGACGGGCTCAAGGAGGCAGCCTCGGACTCCGACGGCGTCATCCACGTCGCGCACAGGCAGGATCTGCTTCCCTCCGGCGGGATGGACGCCGTGGCCGCTGCGGAGGTCCCGATCATGCTCGCCTACGGCGAGGCACTGGCGGGAACCGGAAAGCCGCTGGTCACGGCGGGAAGCATCGGCTCGCCCGGGAACCTGGAGCGGCCGGTCACCGAGGAGGACCCGGCCCTCCCCGCCGGCGAGGAGCACAAAGGCACTCTGCGGATCCGCAACGTCGTGGAAAGGGCCGTTGTCGACCTCGCCGAGCAGGGGGTGCGGTCTTCGGTCGTGCGGATCGCCAACATCGCGCACGGCACCACCGATCGTGCAGGCTTCCTCCCCACGCTGATCGCGCTCGCGAAGCAGAAGGGGTTCGTCGGCTACCCCGGCGACGGCGCGAACCTGTGGAACGCCGTGCACATCCGCGATGCCGCCACCTTGTTCCGCCTGGCGCTGGAGAAGGGGTCAGCTGGCAGATACTGGCACGCGGTTGGGGACGGGGCCATCGCGTTCCGCGAGATCGCCGAGGGCATCGCCAGCCGTCTGGGCCTGCCCGCCGTGAGCATTCCCAACGATGCCCTGATGACGCCAGGGTACTTCGGGTTCCTCACGAATATCGTCACGCAGAGCTACCCAGCGTCCAACCTCATCACCCGCCGGACCCTCGGCTGGGAACCCGCCCAGCCCGGCCTGCTCGCCGATATGGACAACGGCCACTATTTCCCCGCCGACTGACGGCTGGGACCCGGATCGTAGCGAGCCCGGCAACCGGCAAGTTCGACTCTTCTGAAGGACGTTGAGATTATGACGACTGTGGGATTCATCGGGAGTGGAAGCATCGGCAGGACCCTCGCGCGACTCGCTGTAGGGGCCGGGCACCAGGTGGTGCTCAGCAACTCGCGCGGTCCCGAAACGCTCGTGGACACGGCCGCGGAACTGGGGCCGCGGGCGTCCGCCGCGACGAGCGAAGAGGCCGCGGCGGCCGGTGACATTGTCGTGGTCACAGTGCCGGTCAGCGCCTTCCCCCACGTGCCCGCCGCGCCACTGGCCGGGAAGACGGTCATCGACACCTGCAACTACGGCCCCGAGCGTGACGGGCACATCCCCGAGCTCGACAGCAAATCCCTCACCTCAAGCGAGCTGCTCCTGCGGTACGTGCCCGACGCCCTGCTCGTAAAGGCGTTCAACAACATCTTCTTCAAGCACCTGATGTCACTCGCCCGCCCGGCAGGGGCGGCCGACCGCTCCTGCCTGCCGATCGCCGGAGACTCCGCCTCGGCGAAGGCGGCGGTGACCGAATTCATCGACTCCATCGGCTACAGCGTGGTAGACGCGGGAACGCTGGCCGACAGTTGGCGGCAGGCGACGGGCACGCCGGTGTGGGGAACACCGTACGGGCCGTACTCGAACGAGAAGGGCCAGCCGGTCGGCGAGGACGCCATCCGCGCGGCACTGGCCACCGCAACGCGGTAACCGTCGACGATCGCGGACCGTGATGTGGTCCGGCCGTGCCATGCCCCCGCCCGGGAGATACCGGGTGGGGGCATATTTCGCACGCGCGCGGAGTCAGGTTCGACGTCGCTGGGCCAGGTCGCGGACTGCCAACGTGCCAGTGAGTCAGCCCTTACACCCACAGGTTAAGCATGCCGTGAACTGCTGCGACGAGCTGTTCCGGTACGCAGAAGGAGCCCCACCCCGCCCCCGCGCCGAATCTGTGGACAACTCGGCGAAACCCGCACAACGTCTCACCCCCGCGAGTGAGTCGACGCACGCGAACCCCGAAGTTGTCCACAGGCCGCACGGACGAGGGTCCGCCCCGTGGTACACGAGCCCGCGCGTACGTCCCGCCCTGCCCTCCCGTACACGTACCCCTGCCTCCCCGGCTCCTGACGCACCGTTCCCCCTCCCATAGCGTCCGGCGGGCAGCCGTGTTCCCTCGGCGCGAGTGGCCCTCTTCCAGGAAGTCCCGACCGGTGAACGAGCCGACCCCCGACCCCGGGCCCACGCCCACCTCCGCGCCCGCGCGCGCACCCGAGAGCACCCCCGCACCCCCACCCCCACCCCCACCACCCGGGATGAACGCCCCCACCCCCGCGACTCCCGGCCCCGCCGCGACGAAGAAGCGCCGCGCCCCCGGCCCCGCCGCGAAGAAGAAGCGCCGCGCCCCCGGACCCTTCACCCTCCTCGCCCTCCCCGGCCTCACCGTCCTCGTCGGCTCCGTCGTCTTCCTCACCGTGGCGGGCAAGCTCCCCGGCTCGGGCGCGGAGGACGAGGGCCCCGCGCGCCCGCCCGCGGACGAGGCCCACGGCGCGGCCCTCGTCGACGACTCGTTCGTGCCGTGGCTCAAGGAGGCCGCGGGGACGTGCACGGTGCTGCGGCCCTCCCTGCTGGCGGCGCAGATCGACGCGTACTCGGGCTGGAACACGGACAGCGCGGCGCTGACCGGGCCCGCGGGCATCGCGGGTTTCGACGCTGCGGCCTGGAAGGAGTGGGGCAAGGACGCGGACGGCAACGGGACTTCCTCGCCGAAGGACCCCGCCGACGCGATCATGGCGCTCGGCCGCCAGGACTGCGCGCTCGCCGACGAGGTGACGAAGGCGCGCACGAGCGGCACGGTCAACGGCGACCTCGTCGACCTGACGCTCGCCGCCTACACGACGAACACGGCGGAGGTCGCGCACGCGGGGAAGGTCCCCGCGAAGGCGACCGCGTACGTGAAGAAGATCGACAAGCTCGCCAAGCGCTACACGTCCTTCGACAAGGGCGGCGCGACCCCCGGCCAGGGCACCGCCCCCACCTCCGCCGTCCTCGCGTGGCCCTCGGCGACCCACTCCGTCAGCTCCCCCTACGGCACCCGCGAGCACCCCCTCACGCACGTGACGAAGCTCCACACGGGCGTCGACTTCCCCGCGGCGCAGGGCACCCCGGTGACGGCGGCGCGCGAGGGCACGGTGGTCTTCGCCGCGCTGACGAAGGCGTACGGGAACCGGGTGGTCGTCGACCACGGCACGATCAGCGGCGCGCACGTGCAGACGACGTACAGCCACCTCTCCGCGATGCACGTGACCACCGGGCAGCACGTGACGACGGGCGCGCTCCTGGGCGATGTCGGCTCGACGGGCCTCTCGACGGGACCGCACCTGCACTTCGAGGTGATCAGGGACGGCTACTACAACGACCCGATGCCGTGGCTGGGGGCGGGCGGCTGAGCGCGCCGCGCGCACCGCCCCCGGCCGCGGTGGCTCAGCCTCGGGGCGCGGTGGCTCAACCCCCGGGCGCGACGGCTCTGCCCCCGGGCGCGGTGGCTCAGCCCCGGCCGGGCAGCGGCTCCAGGAAGGACATCCCCACCGGGAACTGGCGCGGGTCCTTGCTCTTCTCCACCGTGACGTCGGCGACGAAGAGCTGGAAGAGCAGGCGGCTCGGGCTCGTCTGCTTGGCCCTGCCCGCGAGCGAGACGCTGAAGTCCCCGCCCTGCGGCTCGTACGTGGCCGACTGCTTCTTGCGCGGCGCCCGCGCCTTGGCCCCTGCCACCGCCCGCTGTTCCCGCTCCTCCGCCTTCAGGCCGATGAAGCCCTCGCGCGTGCCCTCGTGCTCGGAGGCGGGGCGATGCTTCCCGCCCAGCTCGGGGACCCCCTGGAAGACATCCAGTTTCTTGTTGGGGGCGACGGCCAGGTAGTCGTCCTTGAAGAGGAGTTCGTGTGCTCCGGGCTTGAGGGTGAAGCACAGCATGATGTCGTTCCCCTTCTTCGCCTGGTAGTAGTCCTCCGCCTGCTCGATGTCCCCGAGGTGGTTGCCGATGGTGGGTCCCTTGTGGTGCTGGGGCTTCTCCTCGGCGGCGCGCCCCGCGGGTCCCCGGCGGATGTAGCTCTCGTCCTTCGCGTGCTGCCCCGCGCCCCAGTGCCCGCGCAGTTGCGCGGCCTCGGCGGGTGTCACGGACCGGTAGAGCTTCAGCCGCGGGGCGGCGGGGTCCTTCCCGTCCAGTTCCTCCAGGAGCTTCTTGCCGATGCGGTCGAGGATGTCCTCGTTCTTGTACGTGACGCCGTCCTCGACCCGCTGCGCGCCCGCGACCAGGCCGGGCTCCGCCTTGCCCTGCCAGTGCTTGAGGTGGAGCTGGTTCTGCACGTTGTCCGGGTCGTCGGGGTCGTACGCGCGCTGCACCACGGGCGCGCCGCCCGCGACCGGCCGCTCCTCGGCCCGCTGCACGTCCGCGCGCTCACCGGCGCCCGCATGCCCGGCGCCGCCCGCGCGCTCACCGGCGCCCGCGTGCCCGCCGGAGCCCGCCAGGGCCCGTACGGCGTTCGCCTCGGCCTCCCGCTCGAAGCGGTCCGAGGGGTCCGAGACCTTGAGCCCGGCCCCGTTGTCGGTCCCGGCGACGGGCCCGGTGCGCTGCTGGATGACGTGGGTCAGCTCGTGCGCGAGGGTGTGCCTGTCCCCGCCCCCGTCCCCGAGCACGACGTGGCTGCCGCTCGTGTACGCCCGCGCACCGACCTCGGCGGCCGAGGCCCGCGCCGCGGCGTCGCTGTGCAGCCGTACGTCGGAGAAGTCGGCCCCGAGCCGCGCCTCCATATCGGCCCGCACGCCCGATTCGAGTGGCCGTCCCGCGGCCCGCAGCACGTCGTGCACGGCGGAGCGCCGCACGGCCTGCGGGTGCGCGCACCCGGGCCCGTGCCGGTGCTCGTCCTCCTCGGCCCGCTGCACCGCCCACGGGTGCCCCGCGGCGCGCAGGGTCTGCACGACGGCCGCGTTCCCGGCCCCCGCGAGGTGGTCGAGCGGCCCCGCGGGACGCACGGGCCGCGCCCGGCGCCCGGCGGCGGTGCGTGCGGAGTCCTCGGACTTCTCCTGAGCGTGCATGAGGCAAGGTCTTCCCGTACGAGGCAGCCGACGCTCCCCTTCCTACCGCCGCGCACCCCCGCACACCAGGTGCGCGGGGGCAGCCCCCGGGGGCCGCCGGGGCATCACTGCACGAGGTCGACGAAGGGATGCGCGGGGTCGGCGGGGCAGGCGTGGAGCTGGAGTGTGTCGCAGTCGCCGAGGGTGAGGGCGGCCTGGTTGCCGGACTCGACGTCGCCGTGGCCCCACCGGACAAGGTCACGGTCCTCGTAGGGAATCCAGGTGCCGCTGTCCCCGTACGCCTCCGTGCTGGCGAGGGTGAGCAGGGGTTCGGCGGGGGTGCCGCAGGCGGGGCAGGGGCGGTCGACGGGGTCGGTGCGGCCCCACGTGGACCAGCCGCCGGCCTTCCAGCCGGGGGCGAGGGAGAGGGCGCAGCGGTACAGGTCCTCGTACCTCTCGGCGTCGTCGGGGTCCAGGTCCGGGTGCTCCGCGACGAGCGCGTCCAGGCGGACACCGGCGGCCTCCCACCGGCTCTCGCCCTCGATCTCCTCGGCCAACCCGGGTTCGAGGAGCGCGAGTTCCATGAGGTTGGGGTACTCGGTGACGCGCTCGGGCGCGAGGAGGCAGGGCTCGGGGACATAGCCGGAGTACTGCACGGAAGCGGGGCGGGGCGGCTCGGCGAGTACGTCGGTGACGTCCGCGGCGGTACGCCGGCGCAGGGTCACGCGCGGGTAGGGCTTGCCGTCCTCGTCGTGGTCGAAGGGGCACCACAGCACCTGGAGCACGTCGGTCCCGGCGAAGAGGCCCGGCAGCGGGACGTCGCGGGCCCACAGCTGGGCGACCGGCAGCATCGGTACGGGATTCGCGGGCCACGGCACCCGCGCGTTGGCCTGCCGCAGGGCCTCCCGCTCCTCGGGGCGCAGGCGCTCGGCCCGGGGCCCCGGGCGGCTCGCCTCCTCGCGCAGGAGGCGGCGCGTGGTGCGCACCCCCTCCAGCGACTCGGCATGGTCCCCGCGCACGGGCTTCGGCTTGTCCCACTCGTGCGGTCCGGCGCAGCTCGGCCAGGGTTCCTCGGCGGGCCACAGGAGAGGCCCGCCGACGGAGCTGTCGTGTGCCGTGGGCGCCCCGTTGCGGGGGTGGAGCCGGTAGGCGGTACGGGCGAAGGGGGCCAGCTCCGGGAAGATCGCCGTGACGTCGACCGGCCGGGGCGGGGTCGTACGGGTCATTCCTGGCTCCCTGCTCGCGCGCCGGTACGAACGGGAGCGAGTATCGCGCACGCGGGGCGCCGGACGGCACGCGGCCCGGTGGAGACGGTCTCGGGTGCGATGAGCGGGGCCAGTTGGGCGAGGTCGCGCGTGTCCTGACGCGCGCGTCGTGGCGCAGGGAGCGGGCGGGGGCGTCGGCGGCCGGGCGGGGGCGTCGTCGGCGGAGGGCGCGGGCACGGGCACGGGCGCACACCAACTGCACGCGTAGCGGCACGGGTTGGGCCGCTCCGCTGTCGGCGCCACGTGGCAGTCTCCCTCCATGATGGAGACGAACACCCCTGAGAAGAAGGCCCTTTCCACGTTTCTCGCGGCTCAGCGCGCCGCCGTGCTCGCCGTCGTCGACGGGCTCGGCACGGAGGCGCTCACCACACCGGTGCTGCCCTCCGGCTGGACGCCGCTCGGGCTCGTGGAGCACCTGGGGTACGCGGAACGGCACTGGTTCCAGGAGGTGGTCACCGGCACCGCCGTTCCCCTCGAATGGCCTGACGACCCGGCCCCGTTGACGACTCCGCGAGCCCCCGACATCGTCTTCGCCTTCTACGCGGACCAGTGCCGCCGCTCCGACGCCGTACTCGCCCGCACCTCGCTCGACGCGGCCCCGCTCGGCCACCATCCCGGCCCGCTCGGCGAGGAGTTCGGCGACGTGCGCGGCATCGTGCTCCACCTGATCGAGGAAACGGCACGCCACGTGGGCCACTTGGACGTCGTACGCGAACTCCTGGACGGCCGCACGGGCTTGGGCCCCCGCTGAGAGCCGCCCGCGCGCCACCGCAGCACCTCCTCTCCCCAACTTCACCCACGCCCCCGAGGGTTACGGTGGCAGCCGGATTCGATGGAGGGGGCGGGCGGGATGCCTGGAGCGTGGGCGAAGCGGGGCAGGCGGCGCACGGTGTGGCTGTACGGGGGTCTCGCACTGTTCGCCGCCGGGCTGGTCGTCGTCGCACTCGCCGTCAACGCGCTGCGCTCGGGCCCGGGTTGTCATGGCGGCTGCGTGGGAGCACCCAGGGGCGAGGCCACGAGCGTGGGACGCGCCGAGGACCGCCAACCCCTGCTCGTCGTGGTGGTGCCCGCGGAGGATGACGGCCCCGACACGGCGGCGGTCGTCTCCGCCGCAGGCGGCGCGCTCGGCGCGGTCCTCGGCGGCACGGCGATGCTCCTCTCCGTCCTGCGCCGCCGCAACCCCCCGCCCGAGGCGGCCCCGCAGGCGCCCGGCCCCACGGACGAACAGCCCCGCGAGAACCCGTAGCCTCCCCCCTCACACGTACTCCTCCGGCGGAGCGTCCGTCCAGCGCAGCTCCGGCGTGAGGTGGCTCATGTCGTTCTGGACGTGGAGGCAGGGGGCGCGGCCCGGGGTGTGCCGGATGGTGGTGAGCGAGGCGTGCGAGTGGTTGATGCCGAGCCAGCGCCAGCGCGGGGCGTGGAGCGCTTCGCGGACGAGCCAGGCGATGAGGAAGTTGTGGGTCACGACGACGTCATGCCGAATCGTGTCACCCTCCGCGGGACCGGCGTACACGTCAGCCGCGCGGGCGGCGAGTTCGCGCCCTGCCTCGGCCTCATCGGGCGTCGTGTCCGCGAGGAAGCCGAGGTAGAAGTCGGCCAGGGCGGGCGGGAGTTCGCCCCGGTGCGGCAGGTGCGGCACGTAGTCGCCCGCCGTTTCCGCGACTTGGGGCCGCACCCCGGCGCGCTCCCCGAGAATCCGCGCGGTCTCTGCGGCGCGCGGAAGCGGACCGTGGTGCAGCGAGGCGAGGGGCAGCCGCCCCAGCCGCTCCCCGAGGAGTTCGGCCTGCCTGCGCCCGCGCGCGGTGAGCCCGCCGCCGTCGGGCGCGGGTTCGGCGTGGCGGACGAGGTGGACGAAGCGGGTCGCGGGCAAGGGGGCCTCCAGGACATGATCGGGACGCGGCGAGGGACGCGCGCGTCCCGTACGGCGGTTCCGCGGTACGCGCACCACGACCGGGCCGGAAGAGATCCCGGCGCTCCGCGCGCACGGCGATGCCGACGCCCCCGAGGAGTGGTGGCGCCGGGGGCGGCGGTACGCGGTGCGGTACGCGCGCCGACACGGGCAGGCCGCTGTGCGAGGGGACCGTGCCGTCGCTCGCGCCGCGGAGAGTGGCGACCGGGCTCGCGCGCGGGGTGGCGGGCGCCCCTCGGAGCGCCTGGGCGCTCGTGCCCGTACGGCGCTGAGAGGCGGGCCCGTACACGTACGGGCCGGGAGCGCGCCCGCGCTCGTACGACCCGAAGCCCCCACGCCCGTACGGCCGTCGGCGCCGCCGTTCCCGGGCGGGACCTCACCCCGCCCGGAGGATCTCCACGCCCAGGCCCACGAGTTGGGCGAGGACCGGGTCGTCCGCCTCGGCGTCCGTGATGAGGCCGGTGATCTTCTGCCAGGGCAGGACGCGGAAGCGGGAGGCCGTGCCGATCTTCTCGGAGGAGGCGAGGATGTAGGTCTCTGCGGCGCGCGAGGCGAGAGCGCGTTTCATGGCGGCCTCGTCGGCGTCGCCCGTCGTGAGGCCGACCTCGGGGTGGACCCCGGTGACGCCGAGGAGGCACAGGTCGGCCGAGACGTTCTGCGCGGCCTCGACGGCGGCGGCGCCGCACGTGACGGCGGAGTGCTTGAAGAGGCGGCCGCCGAGGAGGAAGAGTTCGGCGCGCGGGTGGTCGAGGAGCGCGGCGGCGATCGTGGGGCTGTGCGTGATGACCGTGCAGGGGAGTTCGTGCGGGAGGGCGCGGGCGAGCGCGAGCGCGGTCGTGCCGCCGTCGAGGATGACCGCGCCGCCGGGGCGGATGAGCTTCGCTGCGAGCGCGGCGACCTTCCGCTTGCCGTCCGGTGCGACGGCCTGGCGCGCGGTGTACCCGGCGACGGCGGGCGAGACGGGGAGGGCACCCCCGTACACCCGCTGGCACAGGCCCTCGGCGGCCAGGTCGCGGAGGTCGCGGCGGACGCTGTCCTCGGAGATACCCAGGTCCGCTGCGACGTCCTTGGCGATGATCTTGCCTTCGTTCGTCAGCAGACCGAGGAGGTGATCGCGGCGTTCAGCAGCAAGCATGAACATTCCCTCCCGTTCTTGCACGTTCTTGCGGGTAGTCTACCGTCCGTCGGCCCGCCCGCGTACCCCCAGGAGCCCACCGTGACAGACCGCCGCCGCCCCGGCGTCGAGATCCCCGATCACCGCGGCCGCACCGGCCTCGACCGGGCGGGACGCGATCTCGACCGCAACCCGGACGTCGTGGTCGAGAACGTCGAGCTGACCTCGCAAGGGTGGCACGTCCTGCGCCGTACGAGATTCGCGTACCGCCGCGGGGACGGCCGCCGGCAGACGCTGGAACGCGAGACGTACGACAGGGGGACGGCGCGGTCGTTCTCCCGTACGACGCGGGGCGCCAACGCGTCCTGCTGACGCGCCAGTTCCGCTACCCGGCGTACGTGAACGGCCACCCTGACGGCATGCTGGTCGAGGCGGCGGCCGGCCTCCTCGACGCGGACGCCCCCGAAGCGGCCGTCCGCAGGGAGGCGGAGGAGGAGCTGGGCGTCCGCCTCGGCCCGCTGACCCCCGTCTGCGCCGCGTACATGAGCCCCGGTTCGGTCACCGAACGCCTCCACTTCTACGCGACCCCCTACACCCCGGCGGACCGCGTGACCCGCGGCGGCGGCGTGGCGGACGAGGGAGAGGACATCGAAGTCCTGGAACTCCCCAGCGGCGAGGCCCTGTCCATGACCCGCGACGGCCGCATCACGGACGCCAAGACGGTGATGCTGTTGCAGCGGGCGGCGCTGGAAGGGGTGCTGTCGCGCTGAGGACCCCCGAGCGGACAGCACCCCGCACCACCCGGGCGAGGCCCCGGACCACCCGCACCGAGGCCCCGCACCACCCGCACCGCGGCCCCACGCCGCCCGGGCCGAGGCCCCCACGCCACCCGCACCGCGGCCCCGCGCCGCCCGGACCGCGGCCCCGCGCCGCCCGGGACTCACCCGAGCCGGGCCCGCGGCAACCGGGTCACCCCTCCGGTACGACCACCAGCGCGTCGCCCACCGGGCGCTCCCCCGTCGCGTCCGACGGCTGGTTGATCATCGTGCCGTCGATCGCCATCGTCGTCGAGCCACCGCCGTCGAGGTTCAGGGCCTCGCGCAGGCCCAGGGAGTGGGCGACCCGCGCGGTCTCCTCGATGCTGAGGCCGAGCGAGGCGGTGCTGCGACCGTCCGCGGTGACGAGGACCGTGCGCCCGGCCGCGTCGGTGCCCGCGAAGGTGCGCGGGTTGCGCTTGAGCACCCAGCCGTAGAAGAAGCCGGGGTTACCGGGCTGGACCATGCCGTCGGTGGCGGGCGTGACGTGGACGCGGCCGTCGCGGACGAGTTCGGGGCCGCCGTTGACGATGCTCGTACGGGCCGACGGCGTGACCGCGCGCCCGTGCGCGTCCCGCAGACCGCCCGTGACGCGGAGGACCCGCCCGGGCCGCGCCCACGCCGTGAGCCGCGCCGCCTCCGCACCCGTCGCCTGCACCGAGGAGCCACCGGGTGGCAGCGCCCCGCCGCGCGGCGACCGCACCCCGGTGACCCGCCCCGCCCGGTCGAGCACCGCCTCCACGCCCGGGCCCTTCGGCGTACTGGCCCCGAACTCCTCCGTGAACACGACGAGTTCGTCGGGGTCCGTGCACGTCGTGTCGTGCCGGGGCACGGAGACCGGCAGGTCGTCCCGCGTGCCGCCGCAGTTGCGGATCAGGCCCGGTACGCGGTTGATCCCGTCGAGCGGCGCCGTGCCCTCACGCGCCGTGAGCCTGCCGCGCCACGTGAAGCGCCCGACCTCGGCCCGCGCGCCCCGTACCACCAGCGCCGGGCGCCCGTTCGTCGCCTCGCTCAGCACCTTGCCGCCGTACACCCCGACGCCCGCCGGGTCCCCGGGCGCACCCGCCTGCGGGTCGAGGACGAAGAAGCCCGCGTTGACCGCGGCCTTCGCCCCGGCGGCGCGCGCCAGCTCGCTCGTCGTCTCGCGCCGCTCCAGGTCGGGCCCGTACGTGGCGGACACCGCGCCCCGGAACCGCTTCGGGTCGATCGTGAGCACGTCGATCCGCCACGGCCCCCGGTCCTGAGCGTCCCCGTCCCAGCCGGTGTACCAGGCCGAGGCCGTGTACCCGGCGGCGGCGAGCGCGGCCCGCGCCGCCGTCGCCTCGCCCTCGGCCCCGTAACGGCCCACGCGGACCCGCCAGCCGAGCGTGCCGCCCGCGAAGTCGGCCGCGCGCGCCGCCACGACCTCCTCCACGCGCGCGCCGAAGCCGTCCGCCCGCAGGCGTGCGGCCAGCTCCTCGGCACTCGCGCGGTCGCGCAGCGCGGCGGGCGGGGCGTCAGGGTCCGGTGAACCCGCGCCACCGGGAACCGACACCTCGGCCGTCCACTCCCTGGCGGGCGCGTCGGCGCCGCGCACGATCCGGGTCAGCGTCACGCCGGGCGCGAGCGCCGTCGTCGTACGGGTCTCGGTGAGCCCGGGGGCGCCGACGCGGAGCCCGGGGGCGGGCGCCGGACGGTGCGGAACGGCACCCGCGGGCGCCGCGAGCGCGCCCACGAGCGTGAGCGAGGCGAGCGCGGCGGCCGTACCCGCGCCCTTGCCGAAGAGCCTGCCGGTCATGTCGTCTCCTCCGCGTCGTGAAGCGCCAAGCACGCCGGGCACGCCGGGCACGACGAACGCACCGGGCGCGCCGGGCGCCCCGCGCGCCGCCACCCTGCCGCGCCCGGTACGAGGCGCACAAGGTCCCCACGGCGAAGACGAGTTGACCATCAACCGACCACTCCCCTCACCGGTAGTCCTCCGGCACCCCCTTCGCGCCACCGAACACCACGTCCCTGAAGTACGCGAAGGAGTCGGGGCGGCTGCCGTCCACGTCCGTCACGTCGTAGGCGCTCGCGAGTGCGGCGCTCGACGCCGACGCTCCGGACCAGCGGGCGCGCTGGGGATCGGCGGCCAGGGCAGCGAGGCCGCGGGCGAGGTATTGGGGCGACTCGGCGATCGCGAAGTGGGGGTCCTTGGCGACGGCTTCGCGCCAGTTCGCCTCCGTGACACCGAAGAAGGCGAGCATCTGCTCCGAGCGCAGGAAGCCGGGACTCACGCTGAGCGCCGTGCCGTTGAAGGGTGCCAGCTCCTCGGAGAGCGCGAAGGCGATGCGGTGCGGGGTGGTCTTGGCGAGATCGAAGTAGAGGTTGTCCCGGAAACGCTTGTTGAACTCCGCCGTCCCGTCGGTCACTTCGATGTGCAGCGGGCCTTCCGAGCGGATCAGGAGCGGGAGCGCGAGGCCCGCGGTGATGACGTGCGAGCGGATGCCGAGGTCGATCATGCGCAGCCCGTCGGAAAGCGGCGTCTCCCAGCTCTTCTTGCCGAACACGTGCTCGGCGACGAGGTGTTCACCACCCCAGAGGTCGTTGACGAGGATGTCGAGCCGCCCGTGGTCCGCCCCGATCCGCGCGAAGAGCGCGCGGGCCTGCTCCTCGTCGAGGTGATCGGTCGGCACGGCGATCCCCGTGCCCCCCGCGGCCGTCACCAGCTCGCCGGTCTCCTCGATCGTCTCCTGGGGCCGTCCGACCTCGCTCGTGTGCGTACGGGTCGTACGGCCCGTCACGTAGACGGTCGCCCCCGCCTCGCCGAGTGCGAGCGCGATCGCCCTGCCGAGGCCCCGTGTCGCCCCCGCGACGAGGGCGATCCTGCCGGTGAGGGGCCCCTGCCCCGCCGCCGCCGACTGCTGCTGCTCCCGCGTGATGTGGTCCATGCCGTCCATCGTGGACGCCCATCCCGCCAGAACCTGTCACCTTTTCCCGGAACGCGCACGTGTCCCCGGCGAGGGCAGCCCCGAGCGACCGGGAGGGTCACGAAGGACGCGCTCCCGGCGCTCGGGCGGCGGACCGCTCCCGGCGCCCGGACGGCGGACCGCTCCCGGCGCTCGGGGCCGCCCCGCCGGGTCAGGACAGCGGGCTGAACCAGTCGCGGACCGGCGCGCTCACGCCCGTACCCGTACTGGTGAAGCGCCACAGGCCGTAGGTCCGGCGCCCGTCCGTGCCGAGCCCGTTGTCGTAGAGCGCGCCGACATCGTCCTTGCCGTCGCCGTCGAAGTCGCCGCCGAAGGGAAGGGCCCGGCTCCACGTCCAGCTCGTGGCGCTCGTCCACACCTTCTTCGGGGCCGCGAAGCCGGAACCCGTGCTCGCGAAGGTCCACAGGGCCGTCTCGGCCAGGCCGCTCGTCGCGTTCTTCCCGTTGTCGTACAGCACCCCGACGTCGGTCTTGCCGTCGCCGTCGAAGTCGCCCGCCACCGGCCTGCTCAGCGCCCAGTTCCAGCTGCTCGTGCTCTGCCAGACCCGCTGCGGGGCGGCCAGTCCGTCGCGCGTGCCCGCGAAGGTCCACCACGCGGTCCTGAACGCCCCGTCGGCGTCCTTGCCGTTGTCGTAGAGGACGCCGATGTCGTCCTTGCCGTCGCCGTCGAAGTCACCGGCCGCCGTCTTGATGTGGCTCCACGTCCAGCTCGTGGCACTCGTCCACACCTTCTTCGGGGCCGCGAAGCCGGAACCGGTGCTCCGGAAGTCCCAGAGCCCCGTCTCCTGGAGGCCGGTCGTCGCGTTCTTCCCGTAGTCGTACAGCACCCCGACGTCGGCCTTGCCGTCACCGTCGAAGTCGCCAGCGACGGGCAGGCTCGCCGCCCAGTTCCAGCTGCCCGTGCTCTGCCACACGCGCTGCGGCTCCGCGAAGCCCTCGCCCGTGCTCGTGAAGGTCCACAGCGCGCTCTTGTACGTGCCGTCGGCGTTCCTGCCGTTGTCGTAGAGGACGCCGATGTCGTCCTTGCCGTCGCCGTCGAAGTCACCGGGGACGAGCTTGACGTGGCTCCAGGTCCAGCTGGACTCCTCGCTCTGCCAGACGACCCGCGGGGCGGACAGACGCCCGCCGTCGCCGCTGTGGAGCCACAGCGCGACGCGGCGCTTGCCGGTGGAGCCGTCGAGACCGTAGTCGTACAGCACGGCGGCGTCGTCCTTGCCGTCCCCGTCGAAGTCGCCCCCGACCGGCAGGCCCTGCTGGGGCAGGGAGGCGACCTGCTGGACCCAGGCGGTGATGTCGTCCAGGCGCGTGGAGACGGCGCCCGTGCGGGTCCCGGCCTCGTCCATTCCGTAGCAACCCCCCTGCCAGGAGCGGCTGTTGACGGCGACGAGGCGCAAGGTCCCGTCCACCTCCCGCAGTACGGGGCCGCCCGCGTCACCGGCGCAGACCGCGTCCGACGCGCTCGCTCCCTCGGTGACGAGGTCCGCGCCGTCGACCGACGTGGTGACCCCGGAGGCCGTGTGCAGGGCAAGCGGCGCCCACTCCTCGCGGGTGCGGCCGTAGCCCGCCGTGGTGAGCCTCTCCCCGGGCGCGGGCGGGGTGAGCGCCGGCGGGACGGGGGTGATGCCCGTCGTCGGGGTGTCCAGGCGGGCCATGACGAGGTCGCGGTCGGTCCTGGGGACCAGCTCGACGACCTCGCGGACCTGTCCGGTCGTCGTGGTGAGATCGGTGCGCCCGATGGTCGCCGTGGTCTTCCACCGGGGCTTCCCCGCGGTCACGTGCCCGGGGCTCTGCGCCAGGTCGTCCGCGAAGCACTGGGCCGAGGTCGCGAGCCACTGCGGGGCCACCAGGACGGCGGAGCAGGCCCGTTGGGTGTCGCCCAGCACGAGCCGGGCGGTGAAGGAGAGCGAGTCCTTCGCGGCGGGACCGCCTGTGGTGGCGGCGGCCGGCACCCCCGCGAGCGAGGCGGCGACGAGAGCGCCGACGAGGACGGCACCCGTGAGTGCCGTGGGTCTGGTGGTGATGCGCACGTGAACTATCCCAGGGTCGAGGAACATCGGCGGACGCCCGGGCGGAGCCTCACGGCGCTCAGGCGGCGTCCGGCGTGTCCCCCCACTCAGCCGTCACACCGGCCATGCTTGCTCACACAAAGAGCACACACAAGACCCACGGAGGACACGTCACACACACGCTCCGACCGCATATCCCCTTTTGTGTAAGGGAATTGACGCCTTTTCGGCAGATGCCCGCTCCGCGGCTCGCGGGAGTCCCCGGAAAGTCCCGCCTCCCCTCGTCCGGCCCGCCTCAGGACGGCGTCCTGGCCTCCTCGAGGAGCCGTCCGACCTCCTCCGTGTCCAGGAGCAGCGCCGCGCCCACGACGTTCAGCGCCTCGCGCTCGGCCGAGGTGTAGGGGCCGTCCGCGAGGGCGACGCGGGCGCCCTGGAGAAGGATCGAGGCGCGGCCGAGCACGGCGAGGTGGGGGGCGAGCGGGTCGATGGACTCGTGCAGCTCTATGGCCAGCGTGAGCGCGGCGGTCTCGGCCTCGGCCGGGTCGTCGGGGCAGACCGGGGAGCCCGGGTCCTCGGCGAGCGCGCGCATGAGGGCGTAGAGCTGGTCGTCCTCGCAGTCGGTCCAGCCGGCCGCGCGGACGGTCGCGACGGCGGCGTCCATCGTGGAGCGCGAGGCGGTGCCGCTCGCGGCGAGCACGGCGACGACGACGGTGTGCACGGCGTCGCGCAGGAGCGCGCCGAAGCGGGCCGTCGTGGGGTGTTCGAGCGCCTCGACGCCGTACTCGGCGGCGCAGGCGCCGCACTCGACGACGGGGCCCGTGGTGCCGCGCGGGAGGAGCGGGACACCGAGGAAGGCCACGTACCTGGTGCCGGTCTTGCGCACGTAGGCGCGGTCGCCGCCGCAGTCGGGGCAGAAGAACTCGCCGTCGCTCTCGGCGTTCCAGCGCGTCCGCAGCCGCAGCGGGCCGTACCGGGCGCGCGTGGCGGGCGGGGTGTGGTGTGGTCCGGTCCCCGACCGCTGGTGACGGTCCTCGCCCCTGCCTCCGGCTCGTGCCACGGCGCACCTCCCTGTTCGGCGCGCGTGCGTCCTCGCACCGCGCTCGTCCTGCCCGCGGGCGAACCCGCTGTGCGCACGGGGACTGGGGTGCCCCGCACGGTGGCGCCGGGTGTCCGACGCCTTGGCGTGATGTTAGCCACATCGCCGTGATGGCGTCAGTACCCCGGCGTTACTCGGTCGATACCTGGCCGAGAGTGACCGCAGGCCCCGACAGGGCGTGAACCCTGCGGGGCCTGCGTGGTCCTGATGCCGCGAACTCCCGGGCGAGGGGTGAGGCGTGGGAGACGGCGGTTGACGGCCGCGGGGGTTGGCGGCCGGGGTCCGGGCGTGTCGTACGGGCGCGGTCGGCGGCCGTACGGCGGGCGCGGTCGGCGGCCGTACGGCGGGCGCGGTCGGCGGCCGTACGGCGGGCGCGGTCGGCGGCCGTACGGCGGGCCCGGCGCGGGCCGCGGCGGTACGGGGAGGTCGCCCCCGTACCGCCCGGCGTCGCTCCCGTACGGGCGCGAGGCTCACCCGCGTACGGGCAAGTGCCTCAGCGGCCCGCGCGGTTGACGGCGGAGACGACCGCCTTGAGCGAGGCGCGCGTCGTGTTGGCGTCGATGCCGATGCCCCACAGGACGCGGTCGCCGACGGCGCACTCGATGTACGAGGCGGCCTGGGCGCTCGCGCCCTCGCTCAGCGTGTGCTCCTGGTAGTCGAGCAGGCGCGCGTCGATGCCGACGCCCTGGAGGGCGTCGAAGAACGCGGAGATCGGGCCGTTGCCGCTGCCGGTCAGCTCGGTGTCGACGCCGTCCACGACGGCCTGCACGGTGAGCTTGTCCAGGCCGTTCTCGGTCTGCGCGGTGGTCTGCCCGGTGCGTACCTGCACGCGGCCCCACGGGTTCGCGGAGTTCGGCAGGTACTCGTCCTGGAAGACGTTCCAGATCTCGGCCGGGGTGACCTCGCCGCCCTCGGCGTCCGTGCGCGCCTGGATGATGCGCGAGAACTCGATCTGCATACGGCGCGGCAGGTCCAGCTTGTGGTCGTTCTTGAGGACGTACGCGACGCCGCCCTTGCCGGACTGCGAGTTGACGCGGATCACGGCCTCGTAGGAGCGGCCCACGTCCTTGGGGTCGATGGGCAGGTAGGGGACGGCCCACTCGACGTCGCCCAGCTGCTTGCCCTCGCGCGCGGCGCGCTGCTCCAGGGCCTCGAACCCCTTCTTGATGGCGTCCTGGTGGGAGCCGGAGAAGGCGGTGTAGACGAGGTCGCCCGCGTAGGGGTGGCGCGGGTGCACCTCCATCTGGTTGCAGTACTCGGCGGTGCGGCGGATCTCGTCGATGTCCGAGAAGTCGATCTGCGGGTCGACGCCCTGCGAGAAGAGGTTCATGCCGAGCGTCACCAGGTCCACGTTCCCGGTGCGCTCGCCCTGCCCGAACAGGCAGCCCTCGACGCGGTCGGCGCCCGCCATGACGGCGAGTTCGGCGGCGGCGACGGCGGTGCCGCGGTCGTTGTGGGGGTGCGCGGAGAGCGAGACGTGCTCGCGGTGCGACAGGTTGCGCGACATCCACTCGAAGCGGTCGGCGTAGGTCGAGGGGGCCGAACGCTCCACGGTGGCGGGCAGGTTGAGGATGATCTCGCGGCCGGGGCCCGGCTGCCAGACCTCCATGACCGCCTCGCAGACCTCCAGCGCGAAGTCCAGCTCGGTGTCCGTGAAGATCTCCGGCGAGTACTGGTAGCCGAAGACCGTCTCGGGGCCCAGCAGCTTCTCCGCGTACGCGATGACGTGCCGGGTGCCGTCGACGGCGATCTTCTTGATGTCGTCCTTGCTGCCCCGGAAGACGACCTCGCGGAAGACGGGCGCGGTCGCGTTGTACAGGTGGACGTTGGCGCGGCGGGCGCCGACGAGGGATTCGACGGTCCGCTCGATCAGCTCCTCGCGGGCCTGCGTCAGCACGGAGATCGTGACGTCCTCGGGGATCGCCTCGGGGTCCTCGATGATGGAGCGCACGAAGTCGAAGTCGGTCTGCCCCGATGACGGGAAACCGACCTCGATCTCCTTGTAGCCCATGCGTACGAGCAGGTCGAACATCTCGCGCTTGCGGGCGGGCGACATGGGGTCGATCAGGGCCTGGTTGCCGTCGCGCAGGTCGGTGGAGAGCCAGCGGGGCGCCTTCGTGATCCGCTTCTCGGGCCACGTGCGGTCGGGGATGTCCACCTGCTCGTAGCGGCCGTAGCGGTGGAAGGGCATCCCGGAGGGGGCCTGGAGGTGGGAGGTGTTGCCGAGCGGCTGCCGCCCGGAAGCAGTCCCGGGCGCGGAGGTCTCCTGCGCGGGAATCCTGTGTGCGGCGGCGGTGGGCTCGCTGGTGGTCATGTGCGGGGGCTCCTCTGAGGTCCGCTGAGGCTGAGGTGGCCGACGGGGCGGAAAACCGCAACACCTCACTCCGCGGGGAGGGGGTCGGCCTACGACTACAGACCCTCGCCGCGGCAGCTAAGAAGAAGCAGCCCGAAACGCATGATGCTCCGCACCTTAGCCGAGTCCCGCACGGCGCGAGACTCCGTATCACCATGCGGGACGCGAGCGGCCCACCGGTACGCGAGTGCGGCGGGCGCGCACGGGGAGGCATACGAGGGCGCATCACCATGCGGGAGGAGGCATGACCCCGTTGTCCGGCTCCGTCGGTCCCAGTATCGGCCGTCGGGCCCGGGCGATCTAAACCTCCACACGTGATCTGTCCCTCGTTCGTACGAAACTTCCCCGCGATTCGTGACAGTACGCATGTGCAGGGTAACCGTGAGCGCATGAACACTCACCTGCACCTCCCGCACCACGCCTTCTGCACGATCGTCCCCCCGCACCTGCTCGACCACCTCGCACGCGGCGGCCACGCGGCCGCGCGCCGCACGCTCGACGAGGACGCGGGCCGCCGCCTCCAGCGCCGGGAGACCGCGCTCGCCTTCACGCGCGCCGCGCCCGCCGGGGGCCCCACCGCCTCCGAGACCCCGGACCGCACCATCTATGACGCCCGTCACGGCATCCGTCTCCCGGGCCACAAGGTGCGTGCCGAGGGCGAGGAGCCGACGCGCGACGCGAGCGTCAACCGCGCGTACGCGGGCCTCGGCGCGACCTTCGACCTCTACCGCAAGGTCTTCGGGCGCGACTCCATCGACGGCCGCGGGCTGCCGCTCCACGCGAGCGTCCACTACGACCGCGAGTACAACAACGCCTTCTGGGACGGCAAGCAGATGGTCTTCGGCGACGGGGACGGCGAGATCTTCCTCGACTTCACGCTCCCGGTGGACGTCATCGGCCACGAGTTGACGCACGGCGTCACCCAGCACACGGCGAACCTGGAGTACCGGGACCAGGCGGGCGCGCTCAACGAGTCGGTGTCGGACGTCTTCGGCTCCCTCGTCAAGCAGTACGCGAAGCAGCAGCGCGCCGAGGACGCGGACTGGCTCATCGGCGACGAACTCCTCGCCCCCGACGTCGAGGGCACCGCGCTGCGCTCGATGAAGGCCCCCGGCACCGCGTACGACGACGACGTGCTCGGCAAGGACCCGCAGCCCGCGTCGATGGACGACTACGTGGACACGCGCGAGGACAACGGCGGCGTCCACATCAACTCCGGCATCCCCAACCGCGCCTTCTACCTCCTCGCGACCTCGCTCGGCGGGTACGCGTGGGAGCGGGCCGGGCGCATCTGGTTCGACGTGCTCACGGGCGGCGAGCTGTCGTCGACGGCCGATTTCGCCGAGTTCGCTTCGCTGACCAGCGCGGCCGCGGACGGCGCGGACGAGAAGGAGGCGATCACGAAGGCGTGGTCGGAGGTGGGTGTCCCCCTGTCATGAACCGGGACGGTGCTCGACACGGCGGACGGGGTAGGCCCACGGGTATGCGTATCGAGGTGACACGGACGGGCGGCTTCGCGGGCGGACGGCGTACGGGGGTGATCGACACCGAGAGCCCGCAGGGCGCCGCGGACGCGCCCCGGTGGCGCTCACTCGCCGAACAGGCCCTGCGCGAAGGTGCCGCCGAACCCCAGGGCGGCGTCCCGGACGGCTTCCACTACACGCTCACCGTCGACGGCCGCACGGTCCACGCGGCCGACCCCCGGCTGGGCGAGGCACAGCGGGAGTTGTTCCGGCGGGTACTCAAGGAAGGGGCGTGAGGGCCTGAGGAGGCCGCGCGGGAGGGGGCCGAAGCGGGGCCCGGTGCCCGGGGTTGGGGCGCGGGGTTGGGGCGCGGGGTCGGGGCCCGGGGTTGGGGCGCGGGGTCGGGGCCCGGAGGTTGGGGCCCGGAGGTTGGGCGCGGAGGTTGGGGCCCGGAGGTTGGGGCCCAGGGCCCGGCGGAGGCTTGGCGGGGGCTTGAATGTCCTCATGGCTTCCGCACCCGTACGGCTCACCGCCGCCACCGCATCGGTCGTGGCGCGCGTCGAGTGGTTCCACGAGACGGTCGCGCGCGATTTCTGCCGCGTACGTGAGCGGTACGGGCCCTTCGTGCTGCACCTCCAGCCCTATCAGGGCCCCTTTCCCGCGCGCCCGCACCCGGCGGAGCGGGACCGCGCCTTCACGGCGGCGGAGGTACGGGACCTGCTGCGCGTCCAGCGCCAACGGCAGGCGCCGCGCGGCCTGGAGTGGCTCGCGGAGACCGCCCCGGCGCTGCGGTCCGCGTGCGAGGAGGCGGGGCTGGTCGTGCGCGAGCACCCGGTGCTGCTCATCGACCCCTGCGAGACCGGGCCGGGCCCGGGTGAACCGGGAGCCGGGTTGGGTGACTCCGCGCGGGCGGAGGCGGCGTCCGTTCCCGTACCGCCCGCCGGTGCCCAGCTCCTCGCGCCGAACGACTGGCGCATCGAGCACGCGATCGCCGTCGCGCACGTCGGCTTCGCGTACCCCGGCACGGACCGGGGCCCCGAGGGCCGTGGCTCCGTCGCCGAACTCCTCGCCTCGGGCGACCTGCGTCGCGAGGCAGCCGAGGCGGCCCGCCGCATCCACGCGGGCACGCGCGCCCTCGCTCTCGCGGAGACGCCCGAAGGGCCGGTCGCCACCGCCCAGTTCAACACCCTCGACGACCTCGCCGAGGTCATCGCCGTGGCCACCCTCCCCGAGGCCCGCCGCCGCGGACACGCCTCCGCCGTCCTGCGCACCCTGATCGCCGAGGCACGCGACCGCCGCCTGCGCACGATGTTCCTCACGGCGGCGGACGAGAAGGTGGCCCGCATCTACGAGGCGGTGGGCTTCCGGCGGCTGGCGACCCTGCTGGAGGCGGTCGAGCCGGGCCCCGTACGCGGCACCTGACGGCGGGCGAATCCCACAGGCGCGCGGGCGGAACCCCGGGGACGCGCGGGATGGACGCGCGGGATGGAGGCGCTGGGCAAGCGGGGTGCTGCGACCGACCGGGCTCGACGACATCTCGCGGGCGACGGGTCATGGCGGACGAGGCCCGGCCTGCGCCGCCTTCGTCGTCCCGGCCCTCCGCCGACGCGGCCGCGCGGGCCACCCGGGCACAGTCAGCTCCTGGACGGCCTCCCGTCGCAGATGATCGGCTTGGCCGACAAGCTCCACCAGCACATCCCGGCCACCACCACCCCGCCTGAATCCGCCGTCCTCACCTGGCCGGCGACAGGGACCGCGTCCGCCACGGCCACGCCAGGGAGCACTCCGCCGGATCGGCCTCCGCCCACGGCAACGGCAACGGCAACGGCAACGGCACGACAGTCAGTCCGGGAACCGCCCTCGCCTGGTGGGTGAGTGAGCACCGACCCACCCGCAAGGCTTCACGCACAATTACCCACTCTTTCGAGTGAGCGGTTTTCTGGGTTCCGCGAAGTTATCCACAGATTCGGCGGGATGGTCGGGGGCGGGGTGGGGCGTCCGGAAGAATTGATGGCAGCGGGTGGCCCACCTCCCCTTTGGGAGGGTGGGGTCTGTGCTGACGCCCGCCACGAGGACAGCCCGCCCACCCCACCACCCCAACCGAGCCCCGAGCCCCGAGCCCCGAGCCCCCGCCCCCCGGCCGACCACCCCCGCACCACCCCACCCGACAAGCCCGCTAGAACCCCAGCCGCCTCAACTGCTTCGGGTCCCGCTGCCAGTCCTTCGCGATCTTCACGTGGAGGTCCAGGAAGACCGGCGTGCCGAGGAGGGCCTCGATCTGGCGGCGCGACTTCGTGCCGACGTCCTTGAGGCGCTGGCCCTTGGGGCCGATGACAATCCCCTTCTGGCTGGAGCGCTCGATGAAGAGGTTCGCGTGGATGTCCAGGAGCGGCTTGTCGGCGGGGCGGCCCTCGCGGGGGTTCATCTCCTCGACGACGACCGCGATCGAGTGCGGCAGCTCGTCCCGTACGCCTTCGAGCGCCGCTTCGCGGATCAGCTCGGCGACCATGACCTGCTCGGGCTCGTCGGTGAGGTCGCCCTCCGGGTAGAGCTGGGGGCTCTCGGGGAGGAGCGGGACGAGGAGGTCGGCGAGGAGCGAGACCTGCTTGCCCTCGACGGCGGACACGGGCACGATCTCCGCCCACTCGAAGCCCAGCTCGCGGCCGAGCGCGTCGATCGCCATGAGCTGCTCGGCGAGCCGCTTGCTGTCGACGAGGTCGGTCTTCGTGACGATCGCGACCTTCGGGGTCCGCTTGATCCCGGCGAGTTCCTTGGCGATGAAGCGGTCACCGGGGCCGATCTTCTGGTCGGCGGGGAGGCAGAAACCGATCACGTCGACCTCGGCCCACGTGGCCCGCACGACGTCGTTGAGACGCTCGCCGAGGAGCGTGCGCGGCTTGTGCAGCCCGGGGGTGTCCACCAGGATCAGCTGCGCGTCGGGGCGGTGCACGATGCCGCGGACGGTGTGCCGGGTGGTCTGCGGGCGGTTCGAGGTGATGGCGACCTTCTGCCCCACCAGTGCGTTGGTCAGGGTCGACTTCCCCGCGTTGGGACGGCCGACGAAGCACGCGAAACCCGCGCGGTGCGGGGCGGCGGGGGCGGTGGAGGGTTCGCTCATACGGGCCATTCTCCCCGATCCGCCGAGCGCCGCCGAACCGGGCCACCGCACGAAGGCCCGCCCGGCCCCCTCACCACCGCGGCTCCCGGCGCGCGCACGCCCCGCACGACCACCGCGCCCAGCCCGCACGACCCCCGCGCCCAGCCCGCACGACCACCGCACCCAGCCCGGCACGTCGACCGCGCCCGGTCCTCGTGCGTCGGCCGCGCCCGCCCCCGTAGCGACCGCGCCCGCCGCCGCGCCTCCGCCCCGCTCAGCCCGCGGCGAGCCGTTCCCGGACCACCGCGTCGGGGCCCGCCAGGAAGACGGGCGTGCCCGCGCCGCCGAGGTCGGCGACCGCCGCGAGGTCCTCGGCGGGGAGGGCTTCGGCGGCCGTCACGACGGCGGCGGCCTCCAGCGACTCGGCGCCGCTCGCGACCGCCATCGCGACCGCCGTGCGCAGCGCGCTCAGCGCGAGGCTCGGCAGGGCGACGGCCCCCGCCACGTACGTACGCCCCGTCTCGTCCCGTACCGCGGCGCCCTCCGGCACCTGGTTGCGGGCCCGCGCGGAACGGGCGAGTGTGATGATCTTGGCGTCCTCGGGGTCCAGCGCGCTGCTCTCACTCATGGCGCCGAGCATACGGAGCCGCGCGCCGCACGAGGGACCGCGCCCCCACCACCGCGGCCCCTCAGCGCCCCCACCCCGCGGCCTCCCGGCCCCACCACCGCCGCCTCCCAGCCCCGCGGCCGCGCCCCCTCAGCTCCCCCACCGCCGCGCCCCACCGCCGCGCCCCACCGCCGCGCCCCACCGCCACGGCCGCATCCGCAGCCGCCCCGGCCCCAGCCCCAGCCCCAGCCCCAGCCCCAGCCCCAGCCCCAGCTTCCCGCCTCGGTTCCCTCAGTCGCCCGCCTCCGCGAGCACCCGTTCCAGCGCCGCCTTCGTCCCCGTCCCCGGCACCGGCAGGTGCAGCACGATGACCAGGTCGGGGCGGGCCGGGACCTGGAGCGTCGTGGCCTCCATGTGGAGCGGCCCGACGAGCGGGTGGTGCAGTTCCTTGCGCAGCTGGCCACTGGGGGACACGTCCCCGCGGCTCCACAGCTCGTCGAACTCGGCGCTCGCCCGCCGTGCCTCCTCGACGACGTACGCGAAGCCGGGGTCCCCCGGCCGCTCCGCGCACAGCGCGCGGAACTGGGCGACGACGCGCGGCGCGACCTGCTCCCAGGTGACGGCGCGGGAGCGGTAGACCGGGTCGGTGAAGAAGGCGATGAGGCAGTTGTAGGGGAGCCCGGGGTGCATCCCGAGTACCTCGGTGGCGGCCCGGTTGGCCATCACGAGGTTCCAGTACGTGTCCATGATGTGCGCCGGGTACGGGAGCCAGTGCTCGATGAGCCGCCCGAGCCCGTCGCACATGTGGAGGTCGTCGGGGGCGACCTCCAGAGCGGGCGGGTTGAGCCCGGCGAGGCGGTAGAGGTGGCGGCGCTCGGCGCTCGACAGGCGCAGGACCCCGGCGACGGCGTCGAGCACCTGCGGTGAGACGGAGATGTCACGGCCCTGTTCGAGCCACTGGTACCAGGAGGGCCCGACCCCGGCGAGGACGGCGACCTCCTCGCGGCGCAGCCCCGGGGTGCGGCGGCGGCCGCCCGCGGGCAGGCCGACGTCCTCGGGGCGCACGCGGGCGCGGCGGGTGGTGAGGAAGGCGCGCAGCTCGCGGAGCCGGACTTCCTTGGCCCCGTTCGTGGCACTCGTTGTCGTCCGCGGTGGCGTGAACGTGTCGGTCATCCGGTCCCCCTCCGGCCCTGACTGGTGGTGCGGGCACCAGCATAAGTACGGGCTGCCCGGAGTTGTTCCCGGCGCCGGAAGCTCTTTGCCATGACCACGGAACTCCCCGCCGCACCCCCACCGGCCAAGACCAGCCCGGAGCCTCGCCAGGAGCCGAGGCCCGGCACGCCCCACCCCGACACGCCCCACCCCGACACGCCCCACCCCGGCACGCCCCACCCCGACACGCCCCACCCCGGCACGCCCCGCCCCGGTGCCCCCCGCTTCGGCGCACGCGACGCCCTCGTCCTCTTCGTCCTGTGCGCGGCGCAGTTCATGGTGGCGCTCGACTTCTCGGTCCTGAACGTCGCGCTGCCCGTGCTCGGCCGCGATCTCGGCATGGGCGACAGCGCCCTCCAGTGGGCCGTCACCGCCTTCGCCCTCCCCTCCGGCGGCTTCCTGCTCCTGTCCGGGCGGCTCGGTGATCTCCACGGGAGGCGGCGGCTCTTCCTCGGCGGCCTCGCGCTCTTCGGCGCCGCCTCGCTCCTCGCGACGCTCGCCTGGAACCCGGCATCCTTCCTCGCCGGCCGTGCCCTCCAGGGCCTCGGCGCCGCGATGATCGTGCCGACCGGGATGGCGCTGCTGACCACGACGTTCCCCGAGGGCCCGCGCCGCGACCGCGCGCTCGGCATCAGCGGCACGCTGCTCTCGCTCGGCTTCACGCTCGGCATGGTCGGCGGCGGCACGCTCACGGACCTGCTCGGCTGGCGCTCCACGATGGGTCTGCTCACGCTCTTCGCCGTCCTCGTGCTGCCGCTCGCCCCCGGCCTGCTCTCCGAGTCCCGCGTCCCCGCCCGCACGCGCCTCGACCTCCCGGGCGCGTTCACCGTCACGGGGGGCCTGCTCGCGCTCATCTACGCCCTCTCCACGGCCGCCGAGCGCGGCTTCGGCCACCCGGACGTCCTCGTGGCGCTCCCGCTCGGTCTCGTGCTCCTCGCGCTCTTCGTGCGCGTCGAGTCCCGTACCGCGCACCCGCTCGTCTCGTTGCGGATGCTGCGCAGGCCCACGGTCGCCTTCGGCAACCTCGGCGGGCTCGTGACCTTCTCGATGATGAGCACGATCGTCTTCGTCCTCACGCTGTGGTTCCAGGAGGTCCAGCACCTGTCGGCCTTCCGCACCGGGCTCGCCTTCGGGGTGCAGGGCGTGCTCTCGGTCCTCGCGGGTCTCGTCGCCGGGCGGACCGTGAGCCGTTTCGGCGCGCGGCGCGTGCTCGTCGGCTCGCTGCTCCTCCAGGGCCTGACGACGCTGGCCCTCCTCGGGCTCGGCCCGGGGGCCGCGTCGGTGTGGCTCGCGACGGGCGCGGTCGCCGTGGCGAGCGCGGGGCACCTCGGCGTGATCGTCTCCTACGGGGTGACGGCGACCTCCGGCGTCCCGAACGCGGAACAGGGTCTCGCGACGGGCCTCGTCACGAGTACGCAGCAGGTCGGCCTCACCGTCGGCATCCCGCTTCTCGGCGTCCTCGCCACGACCGCGGCGGGCGGCCTGTCGTCCGGCGTGCGTCTCGTGGTCGTGGTCGACGCGTGCGTCGTCCTGGCAGCGGCGGCGCTGATCGCGGTGGGGCTGCGGGCCCGGCGGTCCTGAGCGGGTACGGGTACGGGGCGGCGCCCGGCGAAAGGCGTCGCCCCGTACCCGTACCGGGAGCCGTCCCGTACCCGTACCGGGAGCCGGTTCACGGCCGGTCGAGTCTGAGCCTCTCCGCCCTCGGCAGCTTCGCCACCACCAGGTCGTAGGAGTCCTCCACCATCTCGCGCACCCGCCGCGCGGGCAGCTCCCCGACCGTCACCGTGTTCCAGTGCCGTTTGTTGAGGTGCCACCCGGGCACGACGACGTCCGGATGGGCCTCCCGCAGCCGCACCGCCTCCTCGGGCTCGCACTTGAGCGAGACCTTGAGCGGCTCGGTTCCGAGGTCCGTGAGGGCGAAGATCTTCCCGTTGACCTTGAAGACCGAGATCTCCGGGTCGAAGGGGAACTCTTCGGCCGCCGCGTTGAAGGACAGGCACAGGGCGCGCAGCGCCGCCGGTTTCATCCCGCGTTCTCCTTGCTCAGCGCGTCTTCCGTACGGGACTCCGCGCCCTCGCCCACCGGCTCCACGAGCACCGTGACGATCTTGTTGCGGCGCCCCGCCGATGATTCCGCCGTCAGGCGCAGCTCGCGCCCGTCGGGGAGGGCGACGACGGCGGACGACTCGGCGATGGGGACGCGCCCGAGTGCCTTGGCGAGGAGCCCGCCGACCGTCTCGACGTCCTCGTCGTCGAACTCCTCGATGCCGTACAGCTCGCCGAGGTCGTCCGTGCCGAGGCGCGCGGTGACGCGGTGGCGGCCCCGGCCGAGGTCCTCGACGGGGGGCAGTTCGCGGTCGTACTCGTCGGTGATCTCGCCGACGATCTCCTCCAGGATGTCCTCGATCGTGACGATCCCCGCGGTTCCGCCGTACTCGTCGATGACGACGGCGACGTGACTGCGCTCCTGCTGCATCTCGCGGAGCAGGTCGCCCGCGTTCTTCGTGTCGGGCACGAAGGTCGCGGGGCGCATCGCGGTCGAGACCAGCTCGGACTCGGCGTCGCGGCTGATGTGCGTCTTGCGGGCGAGGTCCTTGAGGTAGACGATCCCGACGACGTCGTCCTCGCTCTCGCCCGTGACAGGGATGCGCGAGAAGCCCGAGCGCAGCGCGAGCGTGAGCGCCTGCCGGATCGTCTTGAACCGCTCGATCGACACGAGGTCGGTACGGGGCACCATGACCTCGCGCACGAGGGTGTCGCCCAGCTCGAAGACCGAGTGCACCATGCGGCGCTCCTCGTCCTCGATGAGCGACTCCTTCTCGGCGAGGTCGACGAGTGCCCTCAGCTCCGCCTCGGAGGCGAAGGGCCCGCGCCGGAAGCCCTTGCCCGGTGTGAGCGCGTTGCCGATGAGGATGAGCAGCGGGGGCACGGGGCCCATGACCTTGGCGAGCGGTACGAGCACGTAGCTCGCGGCCGTCGCCGTGTTGAGCGGGTGCTGACGGCCGATCGTGCGCGGCGAGACGCCGACGGCGACGTAGCTGACGAGGACCATCACGGCGATGGCGACGAGCAGCGCGGCCCACGTCTCGTCGAAGGCCTTCAGGCAGGCGTACGTGACGAGCGCGGCGGCCGCCATCTCGCAGGCGACCCGGACGAGCAGGGCCACGTTGAGGTAGCGGGTCGGGTCGGCGGCGACCTGTGCGAGGCGCGCGCTGCCGCGTCGCCCGGACCGTACGGCCTCCTCGGCGCGGAAGCTGGAGACGCGCGCGAGCCCGGCCTCGGCGCAGGCGGCGAGCCAGGCCACGACGACGAGCGCCACGGCGCCGCTGATCAGCTGGTAGCTCACGCGGCGCCCCCGGGGCGGCCCGGTTTTCGGCGGCTCATGACACGGCCGGGGCCGGTGTTCATGACACCGTCGGCGCGGGTGAGGGCCCGGTGAGCCCGCGCTCGCCGCGCCAGCCGTCCACGATGGCCTGCTGGAGGCCGAACATCTCGGCCTTCTCGTCGGGCTCCTCGTGGTCGTAGCCGAGCAGATGGAGCACCCCGTGGACGGTGAGGAGCTGTAGCTCCTCGTCCATCGAGTGCTCCGTGGGGGCCTCGGCGCCCTGCCGCTCGGCGACCTCGGGGCACAGCACGATGTCGCCGAGCAGCCCCGGCGGAGGCTCCTCCTCGTCCTTCGCCGGGGGACGCAGCTCGTCCATCGGGAAGGACATGACATCGGTGGGCCCCGGAAGGTCCATCCACTGCACGTGGAGCTGTTCCATCGCGGGGCCGTCCACGAGGATCACCGAGAGTTCGGAGAGCGGGTTGATGCGCATACGGCCGAGGGCGTAGCGGGCGATGTCGAGGATGGCTTCCTCGTCCGCCTCGGTGCCGGACTCGTTGTTGACGTCGATCGACATGGTGCTGGTCCGGTCTACTTCCCGTTTCCGTCATGGCCGCCCCGCGCGCGACCGCCCTGACGGCGGCCCTGGTCCTGCTCGCGCTCGTGGGCCTGGTCGTACTTCTCGTACGCGTCAACGATCCGGCCCACGAGTTTGTGCCGGACGACGTCCTGCGAGCTGAGCCGCGAGAACGACACCTCGTCCACGCCCTCCAGGATCTCCTGCACCTGTCGCAGGCCGCTCTTCGTCCCGCCGGGCAGGTCGACCTGCGTGACGTCGCCCGTGATGACGATCTTGGAGTCGAAGCCGAGACGGGTGAGGAACATCTTCATCTGCTCGGGGTTCGTGTTCTGCGCCTCGTCGAGGATGATGAACGCCTCGTTCAGCGTCCTTCCCCGCATGTAGGCCAGCGGCGCGACCTCGATCGTTCCTGCCGCCATGAGGCGGGGGATGGAGTCGGGGTCGAGCATGTCGTGCAGGGCGTCGTAGAGGGGGCGCAGGTAGGGGTCGATCTTCTCGTAGAGCGTGCCGGGCAGGAAGCCGAGGCGTTCGCCGGCCTCGACGGCCGGGCGGGTCAGGATGATGCGGCTGACCTGCTTCGACTGGAGGGCCTGCACGGCCTTGGCCATCGCGAGGTACGTCTTGCCGGTACCGGCGGGGCCGATGCCGAAGATGATCGTGTGCTTGTCGATGGCGTCGACGTACCGCTTCTGGTTGAGCGTCTTGGGGCGGATGGTGCGCCCGCGCGAGGACAGGATGTTCTGGGTCAGGACCTCGGCGGGGTGCTCCTCACCCCCTGGCTCGCCTGTTCCGCTCGCGCGGAGCATCGCGATGGTGCGTTCGACGGCGTCCTCGGTCATCGGCTGCCCGGTGCGCAGCACGAGGAGGATCTCGTCGAAGAGGCGCTGGAGCAGGGCGACGTCGGCGGCGGGTCCCTGAGCGCTGATCTCGTTGCCCCGGACGTGGATGTCGGTGCCGGGAAAGGCGCTCTCGATGACATGGAGCAGCGAATCGCCCGAGCCGAGGACCGTCACCATAGGGTGCTTCGCCGGGACGGTGATACGAGCGGTGGAGCGCTCCGGGCTGTGGGCTGTGGGTGTCTGAGTCATGGGCCGGCACTGTGGCCTGCGCATACCTCCTGTGTCAGGTCCTCGCCGGTCGAAAACCTCTTGGGGCCAAGCCTACGACCCGCGAGCGGCCGGATCGCAGGGCTTTTCGCACGGAACCGCGAAACCATTCCCGGGACGGACGCGGGGGCACGGGGGCCGTCCGGCGTGAGACGACGGACCCGTACGACGCGAGGGGGACCCGTACGACGCGAGGAGGACCCGTACGGGCCGGAGGGGGACCTGCACGGGGCCGGAGGGCCGGAGGGCCGGAGGGGGGGTCCCCGCCCTCCGCTCTCGCGCCCCGCCCCCAGCCCTCGCCCCGTCCCTCAGCCCTCTCCCCCGCCCGGGAACCCGGTCGTCAGCCCTCTCCCCCCGCCCGGAACCCGATCGTCGGGACCGCCCTGCGCCGGGGCCACGGGGCCGAGGAGGCCGTGCCGGGCAGGAGGGCGTCCAGGAAGGCGTAGCGGCGCAGCGCGGCGGGGTCCTGGTCGTCGTAGGCCTGGACGTGGCGCCACCACGTGGCGACCTCGGCCCAGCCGGGGGCCGAGAGCGAGCCGCCGAACTCCTGCACCGAGAGCGCGGCGGTCAGGCCCGCGAAGGCGAGGCGGTCGGCGAGGGGCCACCCGGCGAGGCTGCCGGTGAGGAAGCCGGCGACGAAGACGTCCCCCGCTCCCGTCGGGTCGAGCGCGGGCACGCGGATCGCGGGGACCTCCGCGCTCTCGCCCGTCCGCCCGTCGACCGCGTACGCGCCCTCCGTGCCGAGCGTGACGACGGCGAGCGGGACGTGTTCGGCGAGCGCGTGCGCGGCGGCGCGCGGGCACGTGGTGCGCGTGTAGCGCATCGCCTCCTCGGCGTTGGGCAGGAAGGCCTCGCAGTGGCCGAGGTCGCCGAGCGCCGCGAGGTCCCAGCGGCCCGACTCGTCCCAGCCGACATCCGCGAAGACCCGCGTGCCGCGCCCGGCCGCGTGCGCGATCCACGGCGCGGGCCGCCCAGGCGCGAGCGAGGCGACGGCCGCGCGCGCGGGCGGCACGTTCTCGGGGGCGGGCGCGGGGATCGGCGCGTCGTGCCCGTGCGAGACCATCGTGCGCTCGCCCTCGTACGCCATCGAGACCGTCACGGGCGAGTGCCAGCCCGCGACGCGCCGCGAGGGCGTCAGGTCGATGCCCTCGCCCCGCGCGAGCGTGTCCCAGCAGTACTCGCCGTAGTGGTCGTCGCCGAACGCGGCCGCGAGCGAGGTGCGCAGGCCCAGCCGGGCGAGGGCGGTGGCCATGTTCGCGACGCCGCCCGGGCTGGAGCCCATGCCGCGCGCCCAGGACTCGGTGCCGCGCACGGGCGCGGAGTCGAGCCCGGTGAAGATGATGTCGAGGAAGACGGTCCCTGTGAGGTAGACGTCGCAGGCGGGTCCCGCGGGGTCGCGGACGGTGGCGAGCGGGTCGAGGCGGGGGGCCGCGGGGGGCTCGGTGCGGAGGGCTTCGGGTGGTTCGGAGCGGGGGGACGCGGGGCCGGTTCCGTAGGGATCGGTGCTCACGGTGCGGGCCTCCCCTGGTCGGTGCGATTGCGGCCAGTGTGCCCGATGGGCGCGGGGTGCGAGGCGCGCGCCGTGGGGTACGTTCCGGATCATGAGGCTGACGATTCTGGGCGGTGGCGGCTTCCGCGTCCCGCTCGTGTACGGGGCACTGGCGGGCGGCGAGGTCGACGAGCTGACGCTGTACGACAGCGACCCGGTGCGCCTCGGTGTGATCCGCGCGGTCCTGGAGCAGCTTCCGGGCGGTGGGCCCCGCGTGCGTGCCGTCGGGGACATCGACGAGGCCCTGCGCGGCGCCGACTTCGTCTTCTCCGCGATCCGTGTGGGCGGCACCGCCGGGCGTGTCGCCGACGAGCGGGTGCCGCTCGCCGAGGGCGTGCTGGGTCAGGAGACGGTCGGTGCGGGCGGGGTCCTGTACGGGCTGCGCACGGTCCCGGTCGCCGTGGAGCTGGCGGAGCGGGTACGGGCCGTGGCGCCGCACGCGTGGGTCATCAACTTCACCAACCCGGCGGGGACGGTGACGGAGGCGATGGCGGGGGTGCTCGGCGAGCGGGTCATCGGGATCTGCGACTCGCCCGTGGGTCTGGTACGGCGCGCGGCGCGGGCGGCGGGCGCCGCGCCGGGTCCCCTCGCGTACGACTATGTCGGGCTCAACCACCTGGGGTGGCTGCGCGCCCTGCGCGCGGCGGACGGCACGGATCTGCTCGAAGCGCTGCTCGCCGACCGTACGGCCCTGGAGTCCTTCGAGGAGGGGCGGCTCTTCGGTGCCGACTGGCTCCGCGCGCTCGGTTCGCTGCCCAACGAGTACCTGCATTACTACTACTTCCGCCGCGAGGCCCTGGAGGCGGTGCGCGCGGCGGGCACGACGCGCGGGGAGTTCCTGCGCGAGCAGCAGGAGGCGTTCTTCGCCGCGGCGGCGCGGGAGCCCTCGCGCGCGTACGCGTTGTGGGAGGCGACGCTCAGGGAGCGCGAGGAGACGTACATGGCGGAGAGCCGCGAGGCGAGTGGCGGCTGGGAGCGCGACGAGGAGGACCTGGCGGGCGGCGGCTACGACCAGGTGGCGCTCGCGCTCATGCGGGCGATCGCGGGCGACGCGCGCGACACGCGGCTGATCCTGAACGTGCGGAACGGGACGACGGTGCCGCAGCTTCCGCCGGACGCGATCATCGAGACGGTGTGCGAGGTGGACGCGCGCGGCGCGCACCCGCTGCCGTGCGCCCCGCTCGGCGAGGCGGAACTCGGGCTGATGCTCCAGCTCAAGGCGGTCGAACGCGCGACGATCGAGGCGGCGCTCTTCAAGGACCGCACGGCGGCGCTGCGCGCGCTGGCCCTGCACCCGCTGGTGGACTCGCCCGCGGTGGCGGCACGCATTCTGGAGCGCGCGGCGAAGGGCTGAGCCTCTGCGGTGCGTGTCGCCGGTCGTCGGGGCACGTGGGAGCGGAGCAGCGCACGAGGGCTCCCGGGCCCGGCGCACTTCGGGCGCATACGGCAACTCGGGTTCTTAGAAGAAGAGTTGACGAGCCCTTCCGCGGGCTGTCCGCAGCCGACGAATCGGCATGGTTACCCGCTCTGCCACGCATCAAACATTAAGTGACCCAGTTCACATCGACTCGGCTTTCGGGCGACGAAGCGGCTTGATACAAATTGCCTCGCGCACCCGTCGCACAGCCCCGTCGCACAGCCCCGGCACCGGCCCTTCCGCCGGCCCGGAGGCCCCGGCGTTCGGTGGCGATCCCCTTCTCCCGTACCGCCCTTCCGGGCTGCTTCGCGCTGCCCCGAAACGGCGGACGGCCCCCTCCCCCATCGCTTCGCACCCGCTCTGGAACCGCCCGTGCCTCCGCGCCCCGCCCGGCCCCTCGTCGCTCTCTTCACGGCCGGCTATCTCGCCTCCTACCTCCTGCCCACCGTCGTCTCGCGCATCGGTTCCGGGCTCGGGCTCACGCCTGCGCACGCCGGGCTCGTCGGCAGCGCGCTGCTGCTCGGCTCGGCGAGCGCGGGCTTCGCCCTCGCCTCGCGCGTCGAACGCTTCGGGGCACGCCGTGTCGCGCGTGCCGGACTGCTCCTCGCGGCGCTCGGCTACGGGCTCGCCGCGCTCAGCGGTGTACTGCCGCTCGTCGTGCTCGGGGTCGTGCTCGGCGGCTTCGGCTCCGGTACGGCCACGACGGTCGCCGCCTCGGGAATCGCGGCGCTGCGCGACCCGCACCGCGCCTCGTCCGCCGGACTGCTCTCGGTCTCCGCCGCCGCGGGGGCGCTCTACCTGACGCTCCCCCACTTCGGCCTGGGCCACCGGCTCCCGCTGCTCGCGCTCGCCGTGGTGCCGCTGCTCGTGTGGCCTGCGACGCGGGGGCTCGCCGACGCGTGCCCCGCTGACAGCACCGTCCCCGTGGCCGCGGGGCGGCTCCCCTACCGCCGCTCAGGACTCGTGCTCGCGCTCTCGGTCGCGGGCTGGTCGCTCGCGCAAAACGCGCTGTGGGGCGTGAGCGGGCGGATCGGCACGGAGCAGGCGGGCCTCGGCGAGGTCGCGGTCGGCGTGGTCTTCGCCGTCGCGCTCGGCGGCGGGCTCCTCGGGGTGCTCGGCGCGGGGGCGCTCGGCGCGCGGGCGGGGCGCGCGGCGCCGATCGGGCTCGGCACGGTGGTGATCGCCGCGTGCATCGCGGTGAGCGCTTCGGCGCACGGGCTCGGGAGTTTCGCGGGCGGCGAGGTGCTGTGGAACACCGGCTACCCGGTCGTCCTCTCCTACCTCATCGGCCTCGCCGCCTCGCTCGACCCGCGCGGCCGCTGGGCGGTGCTCGTCGGCTCGGCGTCGGCGCTCGGCGTGTCGTGCGGCCCGCTCACCGGGAGCCTGCTCGTCGAGTCGGCGGGCTTCACCGGCATGGGTCTCGTGCTCGCCGCCACGCTGCTGCTCCTCGCCGTGCCGCTCACGGCGGTCGCGCTGCACACGGGCGGACGTCCGCTGGTGCCGGGGGCGGTACGGCGCAGGGGCGGCGCGAGCGCGGCACTCGTCGCGGCCCGCGCCGGGGCGCCCTCGGGCACGATCCCGCGGATCGGCGCCCCCGAGCAGACGGTCACCTCGATCGCGGTCGCGGTCTCCGACCCGGACCGCGCGGACTTCGGCGCGGCGGGCCCGGAGCGGGTGGCGGGCTGAGCGGCGGGGGCGGAGGCGGGTGGCGGAGCCGGGGAGCGGACGGCAGCGGGCCGCACGTACCCGCGAGAGCCGCCCCGCCGCGCCCCGTACACTCCGGCGCCCCGCCGCGCCCCCGTACTCCCGCCGCGGCCCCTCGCCTTCAGCCCTGGAAGCGGTGCTCCTCGACCGCCCTCAGGTACCGCGCGCGCAGTTCCTCGTCGTCGTCCAGGAAAGCGGCCTCGAAGGAGTTGCGGGCGAGGGCGCGCTCCTGGTCATCGGTGAGGCCGAGCGCGGTGCGGACCGCGTCGAAGTTGTCCTGCGCGTAGCCGCCGAAGTACGAGGGGTCGTCCGAGTTGACGGTGCACTTCAGGCCCGCTTCGAGCATGTCCCGCAGCGGGTGCCGCTCCATCGTGTCGATACCGCGCAGCCGCACGTTCGAGAGCGGGCACAGCGTCAGCGGGATCTGTTCGCGCACGAGCCGCGCGACGAGCGCGGGGTCCTCCAGGACACGGCGCCCGTGGTCGACGCGCTCCACGCCGAGCGCGTCGAGCGCCTCGGTGACGTACTCCGGACCGCCCTCCTCACCCGCGTGCGCGACCCGGTGCAGACCGAGTGCGGCAGCCCGCTCGTAGACCTCGCGGAAGGGGCCGGGCGGGTTGCCCAGCTCGGCCGAGTCGAGGCCCACCCCGGTGATCCGGTCGAGGTACGGCTCGGCCTCGGCGAGCGTCGCGAGCGCGGAGGCGACGGGCTGATCGCGCAGGAAGCACATGATGAGCCGGGTGGAGATCCCGTGCCGCTCCACCGACCGGTCGAGCGCCCGCCCGAGCCCCTCGACGACGGTCCTGAACGGCACTCCGCGCGAGGTGTGGGCCTGCGGGTCGAAGAAGATCTCCGCGTGCCGCACCCCCTGCGCGGCCGCCCGCTCCAGATACGCGTCCGCCAGCTCCTCGAAGTCACGCTCGGTGCACAGGACCGCCATCAGCTCGTAGTAGAGGTCCAGGAAGGACTGGAGGTCCTGGAAGGCGAAGGCGCTGCGCAGCGCGAGGGTGTCGTCATGGCTGAGCGTGACCCCGTTGCGAGCGGCGAGCGCGAAGGCAAGCTCCGGTTCGAGGGTCCCTTCGATGTGAAGGTGAAGCTCGGCCTTGGGGATGGGTACGGAAGTGGGCATCCGAGAATTCTACGGGAATCACAGGTACCTGAGGCGTGGCGTGGACCACGTCCGCCGGGAGCCCAACGGGCCTGTGGCCCCCGTCCCCCGCCCCCGTCCCCCGGCCCCGGCCCCCGCCGGTTCAGCGGCGCGGCGGTACGGGGACCCGGTCGAAGTCCTCGGCCACGGTGAGGCCGCCCTCGTAACCGGCGGCGCGGGCCTGCCGCCCGAAGACGGCGGGGTCCTCGTACCGCTGCGAGAAGTGCGTCAGGACGAGGTGGCGCACCCCGGCGTCGCGGGCGAGCGCGGCGGCCTGTCCTGCGGTGAGATGCCCGTGCTCCTCGGCGAGTGCGGCGTCCTCGTCGGCGAAGGTGGACTCGACGACGAGCAGGTCGCAGCCCTCGGCCAGCTCCTGGGCGCCCCGGCACATACGGGTGTCCATGACGAAGGCGAAGCGCTGCCCGCGCCGCACCTCGCTGACCTCTTCGAGCCGTACCCCGCGCAACTCGCCCTCGCGCCGCAGCCGCCCCACGTCCGGCCCCTCGATACCGCGCGCCGCGAGCGCCCCGGGCCGCATCCGCACCCCGTCGGGCTCGGTGAGCCGGTAGCCGAAGGACTCGACGGGATGGCTGAGCCGCCGCGTCTCCAGGGTGTAGGCGGGGGTCGTGACGAGCACGCCCTCCTCGTGCACGGGGACGGGCGTGATCCCGACGCTCTCGTAGTACGCGGTCGCGTACCGCAGCCGCCGGAAGTACTCCTCGCCGCTCGCCGGGTAGTGCGCGTACACCGGGTGCGGGACCCGGTCGAGGTTGATCCGCTGGATCACCCCGGCCAGGCCGAGCGAGTGGTCCCCGTGGAAGTGGGTGACGCAGAGGCGGTGCAGGGCCGTCGCGGAGATCCCGGCATGGGTCATCTGCCGCTGCGTGCCCTCACCGGGGTCGAAGAGGAAAGCCTCCCCGTCCCAGCGCAGGACATAACCGTTGTGCCCGCGCCGTCGGGTGGGCAGCTGACTCGCGGTCCCGAGAACGACAAGCTCACGCCCGGCCATCGCCCCGCCCTATCCGGGGGGCCACTGGAGGCCACGGCCCCCGAGGACGTGCGCGTGCACGTGGAAGACGGTCTGCCCCGCGCCCGCACCGGTGTTGAACACGATCCGGTACCCGGACTCGTCGACCTTCTCCTGCGTGGCGACCTCACCCGCCGCGGCGAGGACGGCGGCACTGAGCCCCGGATCGGCGGCGAGCGCGGCGGCGTTGGGGTAGTGCGCCTTGGGCACGACGAGCACATGCGTGGGCGCCTGCGGGTTTATGTCGCGGAACGCGAAGGTGTGCGCGTCCTCCCGTACGACGGTCGCCGGCACCTCCCCCGCCACGATCTTGCAGAACAGACAATCCGCCTGCGGCTCACCGGCCATGAAGGAGGCTCCTCTCGGAGGGACGACGATGCTGAAGGCATCGTAACGGCCACGCGGAACCCCACCGGGCCGACCGACCCGGCCCGCCCCACCGACGTCCGAGCCCACCGGCCCAGCCCACCGGCCCGGCCCACCGGCCCGGCCCACCGGTCCAGCCCTTCGGCGCTTGAGGAGCGGGGCCGGGGCGGGGCTCGGGGTGGAGCCCCGAAACCAGGGTCTCGGAGCCCCACCGCACACAACCGGGGCCCGGGGCGGAGCCCCTTGAGGCCCGCCCCGGTCCGGGTCACCTACTGCCCGTCACCCCCCGGGAGAGCAGGAGCGGTCTTCGCCGGTGTCTCCTCCAGCCCGGCCAGCGCCAAGCGCACGGCCTCGTCGAGCTGCGGGTCCTCCCCCGCCGCGTACTGCTGCGGCGCCACGACGACCTCGACGTCCGGGTCGACCCCGTGGTTCTCGACGCCCCAGCCGACCGTCTCGAACCAGAACGCGTACTTGGGCTGCGTCACGGACGTCCCGTCCACGAGCCCGTAGCGGTTGTCGATGCCGATGACCCCGCCCCACGTCCTCGTCCCGACGACGGGCCCGATCTTCAGGGCCTGGATCGCCGCGTTGACGATGTCGCCGTCCGAGCCGGAGAACTCGTTGGCCACCGCGACGACGGGTCCGCGCGGGGCCGCCTCCGGGTAGCTGGTGGGGCGCATGCCGCGCGACACGTCCCAGCCGACGATGCGCCGGGCGAGCTTCTCGATGACGAGCTGGGAGGTGTGCCCGCCCCGGTTCTCGCGCACGTCGACGACGAGCCCTTCCTTGGCGATCTCGACGCGCAGATCACGGTGGAGCTGGGCCCAGCCCGAGCCGATCATGTCCGGCACGTGCAGGTAGCCGAGCCGCCCGCCGGACTTCTCGTGCACGTAGGCGCGGCGGTCGGCGACCCAGTCGTGGTACCGCAGGGCCTCCTCGTCGCGCAGCGGCTCCACGACGACGTGCCGTGGCTCGCCGCCGTCGGCGGGGCCGATGGTCAGCTCGGTGACGTGCCCCGCCGTCCCCGCGAGGAGCGGCGCGGGTCCGGTCAGCGGGTCCACGGGGCGACCGCCGACCGCGAGGAGCGCGTCCCCCGCCCGTACCGCGATACCCGGACCCGCGAGCGGGGAGCGGGCGTGCGGGTCGGAGGTCTCGGAGGGCAGGACGCGGTCGATGCGCCACTGCCCGTCCTCGTGCCGGGAGATGTCCGCGCCGAGCAGCCCGGCGCGCAGGGCACCGGGCGTGTGCCCGTGCGGGGTGACGTACGCGTGCGAGGTGCCGAGTTCCGCCTGGACCTCCCACAGCAGGTCCACGAGGTCGTCATGGGTCGCGACGCGCTCCAGGACGGGGCGGTAGCGGTCGAGGACGCCGCCCCAGTCGATGCCGCTCATGTCGGGACGCCAGAAGTTGTCCCGCATGAGACGGCCCGTCTCGTCGTACATCTGCCGCCACTCGGCGGCGGGGTCGACGACCTGACGGATGCGCCCGAGATCGACGGTGACGTTGTTCTCGTGGTCGTCGTCGCCCGGAGCGCGGCGGTCGCTCGGCACGACGCGCAGCTTGTCGCCGCCCCGGAGCAGGACGCGCTTGCCGTCGCCCGTGACCGTGTACGTGTGGACGTCGCCCGAGAGTTCCTCGACGCGCTGCTGCGGGAAGTCCCAGCGCAGCAGGCTCGTCTTGGCGCCCTCGTCGTCGGGGCCCGCGCCCGAGGTGCCGAGCACGCCCGAGACCGGGTGGCTGAGCCAGAGCACGCCGTCCTTGGCGGCCTGGAGCGAGGAGTACTCGCCGGCTTCCACGGGGAAGGGCACGATCCGGTCGGCGAGCCCGTCCACGTCGATACGGGTCTGCGGGCCGCCGCCCTCGCCACCGCCCTCCGGGGTGCCCTCCTTGTCCGGTGCCTCGAAGGGCTTGCCGTGCCGCTGCGGGCCGAAGGGCGAGGGGGTCGTCGCGGCGAGCGTGATGAGGTGCGGGCGGGTCGTGCCGATGAAGGCGAGATCGAAGTTGTGCGCGTCGTACAGCGGGTCGAAGGCCCGGTCCGAGAGGAACGCGAGGTGCTTGCCGTCCGGCGTGAACACGGGGCTGTAGTCCTTGAACCGCAGCGGGGTCGCCTCGACGGGGGCGAGGTCCGACACGTGCGCGATTTTGAGCTGGCGCAGCGGGGGCAGCCCCGGGTGGGACCAGGCGAGCCACGTGGAGTCGGGCGAGAAGACGAGCCCGCTCGCGTCCCCGTCCTCGCTGCGGTCGACCTCGCGCACCTCGCCGGACGACCGCTCCACGAGCAGCACCCGTCCGTCGTGGCTCGCGACGCCGAGGCGCTCGCCGTCGGGCGCGACCGTGAAGGACAGGACGCGGCCGAGCTTGCCGCGCGCGATACGGCGCGGGGCCGTGCCCGGTGCCGTCCCCGTGGCGGGCGCGAACTCGATGGCGTCCTCGCCCTCGGCGTCCGTCACCCAGGCGACCCACTCCTCGCCGTCGAGCCGGAAGGTACGCGGCAGCCTGGCCCGTACCCCCTGCTCGCCCGCGAGGACGCGGGCGGGCCCGTCGCGGTGCGTCACCCAGTGCACGGCGCCGCGCACCAGGACGGCGCTGCCGCGTCCGGTGTGGTCGGGGCGGGCGGCGGACAGCCAGCGGGACGCGGAGATGGCGAAGGGCTGGAGGTCGACGCGCTGGCCGCCGAGTTCGATGTCGAGCGGGCGCGGTTCGGCGCCGTCCAGGTCGTCGAGCAGCCACAGCCGCCCCGCGCTCGACCACACGACGCGGGTGCCGTCGGTAGCGGCATGGCGCGCGTAGAAACCGTCGGCGTCGACCGGCGAGTGGCGGCGCAGCTCGCTGCCGTCGGGGAGCGAGGAGTAGAGCGCGCCGACGCCCTCGTGGTCGGAGAGGAAGGCGATGCGTCCACCCACCCAGAGCGGGTCCTCGATCTGCCCGTCGAGGTCGGCGTGCACGCGGTGCCAGGCGCCCTCGGTGTCGGGGCCGAGCCACAACTTCCCCGCGGTGCCGCCCCGGTAGCGCTTCCACCACGCGGCCTCGCGGCTCGTGGCCGTGCCGAGCAGGACGCGCTCGCCGCCGGGCTCGAAGGCGAGGCCGCCCACGGGTCCGTACGGGAGGCGGCGGGAGGCTGATCCGTCGAGCGGGAGCGCGTGCGCCCAGGAGCGGCGGATGGAGGCCTCACCGTGGGTGGTGATGGCCACGACCTCGCCCTCGGGTGTCCAGCCGCGTACGGCCGTCTTGTTGCTGCCCCAGTAGGTGAGGCGGCGGGCGGGGCCGCCCTCCAGGGGCGCGACGAAGACCTCGGGGGCACCCTCGCGCTTGGAGGTCCAGGCGACCGTGGCGCCGTCGGGAGATATCCGCGGGTGCTGAACGGGAACGTTGTCGGCGCTGACGCGCCAGGCACGCCCTCCGTCGAGCGGGGCGATCCAGACGTCGTCCTCGGCGGTGAAGGCGATCAACTCGCCATGAATGTGCGGAAACCGTAGGTAGGCAGGCTGTGTCACAAGAGCCACCCTAAGCACGGTCAGGGAGCGTGGACAGGGCCCGCCGGGCAAGCTGTGGACAACTCGGCCGAAGTCGCGACAGCCGTTACTCGTTCGAGTGAGCGGAATTATTGATCACACGGAGTTATCCACAGATCTGCGCGGAAGGCTTCCGTGCGGGCCTCGCAGGGGTTGGGATTGATGTCGTGACGACGACGGAGAACACCCCGGCTCAGGAACGGCTGCGCGTGGCGCGGACCGTGTGGCTGTGCGCCGCGCGCGCGGACGGACCGCCCCTCGTGCGCGCCACATGGTTCGTCTTCCTCGAAGGCGTGTGGTGGATCGGCGCGGCCGCGGGCGGCACCCTGGTGCGCCTGCTGGAGCGCCGGCCGCGGGCCACGCTCGCCCTGGACGGCCCCGAACCCCTGGTCGCCGAGGGCGACGCCCGCCTGCACCGCGCCGGTTTCCCTGCCCGGGTACGCGAGTCCTTCCTCGCCAAGTACGGCTGGGACCCGGCGATACCGGCCCGTCCCGGAGAGCGCCGGGTGCTCCTGGAGATAGCGGTACGGGACTGGGTCCCGGCGTCCCTGGCGGACTGAGGGCGCGGCGGCGCTCACCGGACGGCGGCGCTCACCGGACGGCGACGGCGAGGCTGACGACGTAGTCCTCCTGGACGGCCCCTTCGGGAAAGACCCCTGCCAGGATCTCCCTCTCCTTCGCGAGGAAGCGATCCGTCCCCTCCCTGCCGAGGACGAGGAAGTCGGAGTACGTGGCGAGGTTGGCGAGGTGCGCGTCGAGCGAGACCTCCCTGCTCCACCGCACCTGCCGCCGCACGAAGGGCAGTTCGTCCGGAAGCCGCCGAAAGCGCGCCGCGGGGTCGTACGCGCCCTCGCCGCCCCCGAAGAGCCGCCGCAGCCGGAGGTCCTGCGCGGCGACCCACGGGACGGAGCCGTCCGAGTCGTTCCACCACACCGCGAGCGCGCCCCCTGCCCGCAGCACCCGCCACGCCTCGGAAACAGAGCGGCGCGGATCGGTCCAGTGCCAGGACTGGGCGTAGGTGACCACGTCGAGAGAGGAGGAAACGAGAGGCAGGGCATTCCCGTCCCCGCGCACGAGCGGCACCCCGGGCAACCCGGCCCGGAACTGAGCCGCCATCCCTTCGCCCGGCTCCACGCCCACCACCCGCGCCCCCCGCTCCACCAGCCCCCGCGTCCCGAGCCCGGTCCCGGCCCCGACATCGGCCACCCGCGCCCCGGCGAGCGAGAGCCCGGCAAGCTCCTCGACGGCGTCAAGGAGAGCGGAGGGATAGGAGGGACGGTGCGCGGCATAACTGACGGCGGCGGAATCGAACGAAAGGCCCTGCGAAGAAGCGCGGATCATCCCCCCATGCTTGGCCCCCGCACCCCAATACACCATGCCCGCCCGAAAGTTCCTCCCTCAGCGAAGTCACCCGCCCACCGCCCCGAACCGCAAGGCCGGGAGACCGGGAGACCGGGAGACCGGGAGACCAGAAACCGGAAACCGGGAAACCGGCGCCTCAGGCGCCCAGCCCCGCTCCGGCCCAGCCCCGCTCCGGCCGAGGCCCGCCCCGGCCGGTGCCCCGTGTCCCGTCCAACGCCCCGGCCCCGGTGCCCCACCCGTGCGGGGCGCGCCGGGAACTCAGGGCTGTCCCCTGCCCCGGCCGCCCGATCCCGGCTCTGCTCCCGCCACCGCGTCCCCCCCGTCCGCCCCCGCGAGCCGCCCCGGCCCTACCCCCACCGCCCCGTCCGCCCCGAAAGCAGCGCCACCGCCGCCGTGCCCGCCGTCGAGGTGCGGAGGACCGAGGGGCCCAGGCGGCAGACGTGGGCGCCCGCCGCCGTGAAGGTCGCGATCTCCTCGGGGGCGACGCCGCCCTCGGGGCCGACGACGAGGACGATGTCGCCGCTCGGCGGGAGCGGCAGCGTGGCGAGCGGGGTGCTCGCGGCCCCCGCGTCCTCGTGGAGGACGACGGCGAGCGCCGCGCGAGCGAGGAGGGCCGCGGCCTCCTTCGTGGAGACGGCCTCCGCGACCTCGGGGAAGCGGGGGCGGCGGGACTGCTTGCCCGCCTCGCGCGCGGTCGCCCGCCACTTGGCGAGGGACTTCGCGCCCCGGTCGCCGCGCCACTGCGTGACACACCGCGCCGCCTGCCACGGCACGATCGCGTCGACGCCCGTCTCGGTCATCGTCTCGACGGCGAGTTCCCCCCTGTCCCCCTTGGGCAGCGCCTGGACCACGACGAGCCGCGGACTCGGCACGGGCTCCTCGCGCAGCTCACCCACCTCGACGCTCAGCCGGTCCTTGCCCTCTGCCGCCGTCACGACGCACGGCGCCCACCGCCCCGCACCGTCACTGAGCACGACCTCCTCACCGGCCCGCAAGCGCTTCACCGAGACCGCGTGCCGCCCCTCGGGCCCGTCCAGGACGAAGACCCCGCCGGGCACGGCCTCTGCGGCGAGCCGGGGAGCGAGGAAAACGGGGGCGGTCATGCGGGTCCTTTCGGCGATACGGGATGAGGTACGTACGGGCTTCAGCGGCCGCCGCTCGGCAGGCCGCCCTCAGCACACCGCCCTCA
The DNA here is from genome assembly GCF_050613165.1 of Streptomyces sp. P6-2-1. Classification (NCBI taxonomy): domain Bacteria; kingdom Bacillati; phylum Actinomycetota; class Actinomycetes; order Kitasatosporales; family Streptomycetaceae; genus Streptomyces; species Streptomyces sp. P6-2-1. Next base: position 1,946,266 of record NZ_CP192513.1, read on the forward strand.
GCGCGCCAACGGTGTGAGCGCCGCGCGCGTCTCGGCGGCCAGCGTCTCGACGAGGCGCCCGGCGGCGAGGGTACGGGCCAGGCGGTGCCCCTGCCCGGCCCAGAGTGCCATGCCGTCCGCGTCCCCGGCGCCCGCCGCTGCCCGCCGCAGCCCGGCGGTGAGATGGTGCACCTGCGGGTAGGCGGCCGGAGCCGCTGCCGAGTGCGCCCGTACGAAACGGTTGACGAGCCCGCGCGCGGGACGCCCCGAGAAGGCCCGTGTGAGCGTCGTACGCGTGAAGTGCGGACTGGTCAGCGCGGCCTTGTGCACGGGGTGCGCGCCGGACTCGGGGCACGGCAGGAAGGCGGTGCCGAGCTGAGCGGCCTCGGCCCCCGCCGCGAGCACGGCCGCGATCTGCGTCCCGCGCATGAGCCCGCCCGCCGCGAGGAACGGCAACGGCACGGTGTGACGGACCTGTTCGAGCAGGCTGAGCAGCCCGAGCCCGCAGCCGTCGCCCGCGGGGTCGTCGTGGTGGGTGCCCTGGTGGCCCCCGGCCTCGACACCCTGCACGCACAGCGCGTCGGCCCCCGCCCACTGCGCGGCGCGCGCCTCCTCGGGCGTGGTCACGGTGACGACGGTGAGCGTGCCGACACGCTGGAAGGCGTCGAGCACGTCGCGGCTGGGGCAGCCGAAGGTGAACGAGACGACGGCGACGGGCTCCGCGAGCAGGACGGCGACCTTCGCGTCGAAGAAGTCGTCGAGCGCGCCGTCGGGAAGGTCCCCGAGCGGGACCCCGTACCGGGCGCTCTCCCCCGCGAGCCCGTCCGCGTACGCGTCGACGGCTCCGGCCCGCGCCTCCGGCTGGGGCAGGAAGAGGTTCACCCCGAAGGGCCGCCCGGTCAGCTCCCGGGTCCGCCGCGCCTCGTCCCGTACCGCCTGGGCGCTCTTGTACCCACCGGCGAGAAAGCCGAGCCCCCCTGCGTCGGAGACAGCGGCCGCCAGCTCAGGACACGAGGCGCCCCCGGCCATCGGAGCCTGCACGACAGGATGGCGCAACAACTCGCCGAACACAGAGGACATCCCGGAATGGTCCCACGAGCCGCGGCAGCCGCGTTCGCTGGACCCCGTCGCCGAGCCCCGCGGCGCGGGAGCCGCGGGGTCCGAGAGCGGGTCCGGGGCGGAGCCCCGAAAGGCCCGCCCCGGTCCGGGGCGGCCACACCGCTGCCCCGCCCCCGCCGAGCGCGTCAGCTCCGCCCGTTGAACGCGTCCTTGAGCCGCGAGAAGAGCCCCTGCTGCCCCGGCTGGAACTGGCCCGTGGGCCGCTCCTCGTTCCTGAGCTTCGCCAGCTCCCGCAGCAGGCGCTCCTGCTCCGCGTCGAGCTTCCCCGGCGTCTGCACTTCCACGTGCACGATGAGGTCACCGCGCCCGCCCCCGCGCAGATGCGTGACCCCGCGCCCGTGCAGCGGCACGGACTGGCCCGACTGCGTGCCCGGCCTGATATCGACGTCCTCGGTCCCGTCGAGCGTGTCGAGCGGCACCTTCGTGCCGAGCGCCGCGGCCGTCATCGGGATCGTCACCGTGCAGTGCAGGTCGTCGCCGCGCCGCTGGAAGACGGAGTGGGCCGTCTCGTGGATCTCGACGTAGAGGTCACCGGCGGGACCGCCGCCAGGGCCGACCTCGCCCTCGCCCGCGAGCTGGATGCGCGTGCCGTTGTCGACCCCGGCGGGGATCTTCACGGTGAGCGTGCGCCGCGAGCGGATGCGGCCGTCACCGGCGCACTCGGGGCACGGGTTCGGCACGATCGTGCCGAAGCCCTGGCACTGCGGGCACGGCCGCGAGGTCATGACCTGGCCCAGGAAGGACCGCGTGACCTGCGAGACCTCACCGCGCCCGCGACACATGTCGCAGGTCTGCGCCGAGGTGCCCGGAGCCGCGCCCTCGCCGTTGCAGGTCGAGCAGACGATCGCGGTGTCGACCTGGATTTCCTTCGTGGTGCCGAAGGCCGCCTCGTTGAGGTCGATCTCCAGGCGGATCATGGCGTCCTGGCCCCGGCGGGTCCGCGAGCGCGGGCCGCGCTGCTGGGACGTACCGAAGAAGGCGTCCATGATGTCCGAGAAGTTCCCGAAGCCCGCGCCGCCGAAGCCGCCACCGGCCGCGCCCGCGCCGGCCGACTGCGAGAGCGGGTCGCCGCCGAGGTCGTAGACCTGCTTCTTCTGCGGGTCCGAGAGCACCTCGTAGGCGGCGTTGATCTCCTTGAACCGCTCCTGGGTCTTCGGATCGGGGTTGACGTCAGGGTGGAGTTCCCTGGCCAGCCGGCGAAAGGCCTTCTTGATCTCGTCCGGGGAGGCGTCGCGGCGCACGCCGAGTACGGCGTAGTAGTCCGTGGCCACTTACGACTCCGCCAGGATCTGTCCGACGTAACGAGCCACTGCGCGTACCGCTCCCATCGTTCCGGGGTAGTCCATGCGGGTCGGTCCGACCACGCCGAGCTTGGCGACTGCCTCGCCGCCCGAACCGTAACCGACCGACACCACCGAGGTGGAGTTGAGCCCCTCGTAGGCGTTCTCATGACCGATCCGGACGGCCATCCGCGGGTCGTTGACCTCGCCGAGCAGCCGCAGGAGCACCACCTGCTCCTCCAGCGCTTCGAGCACCGGACGGATCATGAGGGGGAAGTCCTGCCCGTACCGCGCGAGGTTCGCCGTACCGCCGATCATGAGCCGTTCCTCGGTCTCCTCGACGACCGTTTCGAGCAGCGTGGACAGGACGACGGCGACCGTGCCGCGGTCCTCCTGCTCGAAGGAGTCGGGCAGATCCTGGACGAGCTGGGGCACGTCGGCGAAGCGACGGCCCGAGATCCGGCTGTTGAGCCGGGCCCGCAGATCGGCGACGGAGGTCTCGCCGAAGGGCGCCGGGCAGTCGATCATCCGCTGCTCGACCCGGCCCGTGTCGGTGATCAGCACGAGCATGACGCGCGCGGGACTCATCGAGAGCAGCTCGACGTGCCGCACGGTGGAGCGCGTCAGCGAGGGGTACTGCACGACGGCGACCTGCCGCGTGAGCTGCGCGAGCAGCCGTACGGTACGGGTCACGACGTCGTCGAGGTCGACCGCGCTGTCCAGGAAACTCTGGATGGCGCGGCGCTCGGGCGCGGTCATCGGCTTGATGTCGGCGAGCTTGTCGACGAAGAGGCGGTAGCCCTTGTCGGTCGGGATACGGCCCGCGCTGGTGTGCGGCTGGGCGATGTATCCCTCGTCCTCCAGGGCCGCCATGTCGTTGCGCACGGTGGCCGGCGAGACGCCGAGCCTGTGCCGCTCCGTGAGCGCCTTGGAGCCGACCGGCTCCTCGGTGCCGACGTAGTCCTGGACGATGGCGCGCAGGACTTCGAGTCTGCGTTCGCTGAGCACGCCGCCACCTCCCTGGCCCCCGGCCGGAACCTCCGGTCCGGGCCTGGCACTCGCCCTGTCTGAGTGCCAGAACTTCCCCGGCCAGTGTACGGCCGTACGGTGGGCCCCGGGCAAGGCCGGGCAGCGCTTTGTGGCACTTCACCGGCAGCCGACCACGCGCGCGCGGGGCTCGTACCGGGGTGAGCGGGACGGAACGGGGCAGGGTGCCGGCGGGGACGGCAGGGATGTGGCGGAGCGGACAGCGACTGGCAGAGACTTGCCACCGATGACCGCCGGACCGGCATGAGCCGCCAGCGGACTGCCACCGGGTGGCACCGGGTGGCACCGGGTGGCACCGGGTGGCACCGGACTGCCGCCGGGTGGCACCGGGCTGCCATTGAGCCGCCGCCAGGCTGCCGACGAGCTGCCAGCGGGCTGCCACCGACGAGCGAGGAACGCGATGAACCTGACCGAACTGCCGGACTGGGAGCACCCGGCGCAGGGGGTGGCGCGGCTGCGGCTGCCCGGCTGGGACTGCTCGGCGGGGCTCGTACGGGGTGAGGGCGCGGCACTCCTCGTGGACCCTGGCGCGAGCACCGCCCAGGGCGCGGCACTGCGCGCGGCGGCCGGGCGCCTCATCGGCGGGACCGGGCACGTGACGCATCTCGCATTCACGCACCCGCACTTCGACCACGTGCTCGGCGCGCCCGCCTTCACGGAGTCGGGGCCCGCGGTGACGACCTGCGCGGCGGCCGGTGCGCAGTCGCTTCTCGGTACGGAGTCCGGCCGCGCGGAGCTGTACGAGGACGCGGTGCGGCACGGGCTCGACGCGGCGGAAGCGCGCCGGGCCACCGCACTGCTCCGGGCCCCGGATCTGGCGGTGAGCGACGCGTACCCGCTCGATCTGGGCGGCGGGCGGCGCGTGCTGCTCGCGAACCTCGGCGCCGGGCACTCGGGCCATGACCTCGTGCTCGTGGTACCGGGCGAGCGGACGGTGGTCTTCTGCGGGGATCTCGTGGAGGAATCGGGCGAGCCGCAGGCGGGGCCCGACGCGGCCCCCGCACGGTGGCCCGGGGCCCTGGACCGGCTGCTCGCGCTGGGCGGCGAGGAAGCGGTGTACGTGCCGGGGCACGGCGGCCTCGTGGACGCGGCGTTCGTACGGCGTCAGCGCGCGGCGCTCGCGCGGCGGTTCGGCGTCTCGTGAGCGGGCCGCGGGCGCGGGGCCGCGTCGGCGTGTCGTGCGGGGCGCGGCCGGCCCGTACGGCGTGTCGTGGTCGCCCGGACGGCGGTACGTTCCTATCGTCCTAGGAATGCGCGCGTACTCCCCCGACCTCACCCCGCCCTGGAAGAAGCGGCGGACCGTCCCTCAGGTGCCGCTGGAGCGGGACCTCGTCGTGGAGGAGGTGACGAGCGGCTTCTGCGGCGCGGTGACCGGCTGGGAGAAGTCGGCGCAGGGGCTCGTCGTCTCGCTGGAGGACCGTTTCGGCAAGACACGGGTCTTCCCGCTCACGGAGGGCGGTTTCCTCCTGGAGGGCCGCGCCGTCACGCTCGTACGGCCCGCCGCGGCGACTGCGGCGGCCCCCTCGCGTACCGCTTCGGGCTCCCTCGCCGTCCCCGGCGCACGGGCGCGCGTGGCACGGGCGGGGCGGATCTACGTGGAGGGGCGGCACGACGCGGAGCTGGTGGAGCGGGTGTGGGGCGACGACCTGCGGATCGAGGGGGTCGTGGTCGAGTACCTGGAGGGTGTCGACGATCTCCCCGCGATCGTCGAGGAGTTCGCGCCGGGCCCCGACGCGCGGCTCGGCGTCCTGGTCGACCACTTGGTGCCGGGCTCGAAGGAGGCGCGGATCGCGGCGGAGGTCGCGAGCCCGCACGCGCTGGTCGTGGGACACCCGTACATCGACGTCTGGGAGGCGGTGAAACCGTCCTCGGTCGGTATCGCGGCCTGGCCCCGCGTCCCGCGCGGGCAGGACTGGAAGACAGGCGTCTGCCGCGCCCTCGGCTGGCCGGAGAACACGGGCGCGGCCTGGCAGCACATCCTGTCCCGCGTCCACTCGTACAAGGACCTCGCACCGGAACTGCTCGGCCGCGTGGAGGAACTGATCGACTTCGTGACGGCCCCCGAGCAGACCTGACCGCCCCTCAGGGCCGCCGGTGCGGTCGCACGGGCGGCGGCGTCCCGAACTCGTCTGTCCCGCTCTCCACGTCCCCGAGCGTGGCGAGCGGCACGGCCTGCCCGAACTCCCCGTCCCGCTCGACCCCGTCGTCGGCCTCGTCACCCTCGTCGGAGGGCTCGACGAGGAGGAGACAGCGCGCTCCGGGCCGGGCCGGGGCTCGCTCGTCCGATGCGGGAGGCCGGGATTCCGCACGGGGAGCCGATCCCGGTCTCGGCAGGGGCTTTGGTCCCGCACCATCCGAACGAGGCGGCACGCGGGCGCGTGCTCGCTCCGGCGCCCTCGGCCCCCGCCGTTGACCTTCCCCCAGGGGCAGACCCCAGCCTGCTCGCACGAAGGGGCCGACCGTCGCCCCGTCCGGAGGGAGGAACACTCGCGTGAAAGCGCTCGTGCTCGACATCGGTGGCGTCCTGGAGTACACACCCGCGACGGGGTGGGTGGCGCGCTGGGAGGAGCGGCTCGGGCTGGCGCCCGGGGCGATGGAGGCGCGTATGGCGGACGTGTGGGAGGCGGGCGCTGTCGGACGGATCGGCGAGGAGGAGGTACGGGAGCGGGTCGCGGCGCGACTCGGGCTCGACGCCGCCGGACGCGACGCCTTCATGGCCGAGCTGTGGGCGGAGTACCTCGGGACCCCCAACACCGAACTGATCGGCTTCGTCCGGGGCCTGCGCGGCCGCTGCCGTCTCGGCATCCTGAGCAACAGCTTCGTCGGGGCGCGCGAGCGCGAGTCCGCGCGGTACGGCTTCGACACGCTGGTCGAGCACGTCTCGTACTCGCACGAGACCGGTCTCGCCAAACCCGACCCGCGCGCCTTCGCGGCCGTGTGCGAGGCGTTGGGGGCACGGCCGCGCGACTGCCTCTTCGTGGACGACGCGCCGCCGAACATCGCCGCGGCGGAGGCGGCAGGAATGAGTGCACACCTGTTCACCGAGAACGCGGGGACACTCGCCCGCATACGCGCACACTTGTACACCGAACACTGACGGCCGGTCAGCGCACACTTGTACACCAAATACTGACGACCGGTCAGCGCACACCCGTACACCGACCGGCGGATCGCTCAGTCCACGAGGTCCCGCACCACCGCGTCCGCGAGCAGCCGCCCCCGCAGCGTGAGCACGGCCGCCCCCTTCCCGTACGCCTCGGAATCGAGGAGTCCGCCGTCGAGGTGACGCGCCGCCGCTTCGCGCCCTGCCGGGCGGAGGAGGTCGAGAGGACAGCCCTCGCTCAGCCGCAGCTCCAGGAGGACGCGCTCGACGCGGCGGTCCTCGGCGCTGAGGAGTTCACGGCCCGCGCCCGGCGAGCGGCCCTCGGCGAGCGCGGCGGCGTAGGCGCCGGGGTGCTTCACGTTCCACCAGCGGACGCCGCCGACGTGGCTGTGGGCCCCGGGACCCGCGCCCCACCAGTCGGCGCCGCGCCAGTACAGCTCGTTGTGCAGGCAGCGGGCGGGGTCGCTCGTCGCCCAGTTGGAGACCTCGTACCAGGTGAAACCGGCCTTCGCGAGGAGTTCGTCGGCGATGAGGTAGCGGTCGGCGTGCTCGTCGTCGTCGGTCATCGGGATCTCGCCGCGCCGGATGCGCCGGGCGAGCCCGGTCCCCTCCTCGACGATGAGCGCGTACGCGGAGACGTGGTCGGGCCCCGCGCCGATCGCCGCTTCGAGCGAGGCGCGCCAGTCCGCGTCGCTCTCGCCGGGGGTGCCATAGATGAGGTCGAGATTGACGTGCTCGAACCCGGCCGCGCGCGCTTCGGCGACGCAGGCTTCGGGGCGGCCGGGGGTGTGGTTGCGGTCGAGGACGCGCAGGACGTGCGGCTTGGCGCTCTGCATCCCGAAGGAGATCCGGTTGAAACCGCCCTCACGGAGGGTTTCGAGGTACGCCGGGTCGACGGACTCCGGGTTCGCCTCGGTCGTCACCTCGGCGTCGGGCGCGAGGCCGAACTCGTCCCGTACGGCGGCGAGCATCCGTACGAGGTCGGCGGCGGGAAGCAGCGTGGGCGTACCGCCGCCGAAGAAGACCGTACGGGCCGGACGCGGGTCCTCGCCGAGGACCTCGCGCGCGAGGCGGATCTCCTGCGCGAGCGTGTCCGCGTAGTTGTCGCGCGAGGCGAGCACCCCGCCCGTACCGCGCAGCTCGGTCGCCGTGTATGTGTTGAAGTCGCAGTACCCGCAGCGGCTGGCGCAGTAGGGGACGTGCAGGTAGAAGCCGAGCGGGCGCCCGGCGGCCCCGTCCAGGGCCTGCGCCGGAAGCGCCCCGTTCTCGGGCACGGGCTCACCGTCGGGAAGTGCGGAAGGCATGGACCCATTGTCCCAGGCCCCGCCCCATCACCGAGCGTGAGCCTCCGGAGGGTGTCCTCCCGCTAGGCGATCCACTCCCCGGGCCCCTCCCCGCGCCACTCGACGAACCCCTCGTCGGCGGCGATTGCCTGGTCGGCATCCTCCAGCCCGGCGCGCCGCAGGAACTCCACGAGATCGCTCATCCCGTACGCCACGCCGAGCACCTCCCCGTCGACCTGCACCCGCCGCCCCCCATCGCTTCCAGGGGGATGGACGACGACGGGCGCGGAGGAGGAGTTCATAGGACGAGGATGCAGCGAATCGTTTCGCCACGCACGCGCGCCGCAGCGACTCCGCGCGCCCCGGCCCCAGAGGCCCCCCGAGACCACCCCCGAATTCCCGAGGCCCGCCCCGCCCAGGGGACCCGACCGCCCAGGGATTCACCCCGCCCAGGGACCCGCCCCGCCCAGGGGTGCCCTCCACGGAGAGGGCACCCCCTCTCGTCACGCCTCGCGAGAGCCGGCGTACATCTCGTCCAGCAAATACCCGTACTCCCGCTCGACCACAGGACGCTTGATCTTGAGGCTCGGCGTCAGCTCGCCGTGCTCGATGTCGAGGTCCCTCGGCAGCAGCCGGAACTTCTTCAGGGTCTCCCAGCGCTGAAGCCCCTCGTTCAGCTCCCGCACGTACCCGTCCACCATCTCCACGGTCTTCGGGTCGGCCACGATCTCCTCGTACGGCTTGCCGTCGAGCCCGTTCTCCTTCGCCCAGCCGAGCAGCGCCTCCTCGTCGAGCGAGATGAGCGCGGAGCAGAAGTTCCGGTCGCCGCCGTGGACGAGGATGTTCGAGACGTAGGGACAGATGGCCTTGAACTGGCCCTCGACCTCGGCCGGGGCGATGTACTTGCCCCCGGACGTCTTGATGATGTCCTTCTTGCGGTCGGTGATCCGCAGGTAGCCGTCCACGGACAGCTCTCCGATGTCACCCGTGTGGAACCAGCCGTCCGGTTCCAGGACCTCGGCGGTCTTCTCGGGCAGCCCGTGGTAACCGGCCATGATGCCGGGGCCGCGCAGCAGGATCTCGCCGTCCTCGGCGATCCGCACCTCGGTACCGGGCAGCGGCTTGCCGACCGTTCCCGTGCGGTACGCCTCGCCCGGGTTCACGAAGGAGGCCGCGCTCGACTCGGTGAGCCCGTAGCCCTCCAGGATGTGCACCCCGGCTCCCGCGAAGAAGAAGCCGATCTCGGGGGCGAGCGCGGCGGAACCGGAGATCGCGGCACGCAGCCTGCCGCCCATCGCCTCGCGGATCTTGCCGTAGACGAGCTTGTCGGCGAGGGCGTGCTTCGTGCGCAGGCCGAGGGGAACGGTCGCGGTCCCCGTGCGGCGGAAGTTGTCCTGCGAGGTCTTCGCGTACTCGCGGGCGATCCCGGCGGCCCACTGGAAGATCTTGTACTTCGCCTCGCCGCCCTCGCGCGCCTTCGCCGCGACCCCGTTGTAGACCTTCTCGAAGATGCGGGGCACGGCGGCCATGTAGGTGGGCCTGACCACGGGCAGGTTCACGATGATCTGGTCCACGCGGCCGTCGACGGCGGTGACGTGCCCGACCTCGATGTGCCCGGAGGTGAGGACCTTGCCGAAGACGTGCGCGAGCGGCAGCCACAGGTACTGGACGTCCTCTTCGAGGACCATCCCCGTCGCCTTGATCGCTTTGGCCATGTACGACCACGCCTCGTGCGGCAGGCGTACGCCCTTGGGACGGCCCGTCGTACCCGAGGTGTAGATCAGCGTCGCGAGCTGGTCCTTCGTGATCGCCTCGATGCGCTCCTTGATCGCGCCGGGATGCGCGGCGAGGTGCTCCTTGCCCCGCTCCTCCAGCTCGGCGAGGGTCAGCAGCCAGCCGTCGGGGTCCTCGGCGTCCGCCGTGACACCCTCCTCGTCGAGGACGACGACGTGGTGCAGCGCGGGAAGCTCGGCGCGGTTCTCGCGTACCTTCGCGAGCTGCGTCGCGTCCTCGGCGAAGACCACACGGCTGTCGGAGTCGGCGAGGATGAACGCCGACTCCTTCGTGTTCGTCGAGGGGTACACGGTCGTCGTCGCGGCGCCCGCGCACATGATGCCGAGGTCGATGAGAATCCATTCGACACGGGTCGCGGCCGCGAGCGCGACGCGCTGCTCGGGCTCGATGCCGAGCGCGATGAGCCCCGCCGCGATCCGCTCGACGCCCTCGGCGGCCTGCGCCCAGCTCAGCGAGGCCCAGTCCGAGGGCCCCTCACCGGAGGCGGGCGGCACCGGGTAGCGGTACGCCTCCGCGTCCGGGGTCGCTGCGACGCGCTCCAGGAAGAGGTGCGCCACGGAGGGCGGTCGGTTCTCGATCATGGTCTGTGTGTCGCTCACGACATCCTCCGGGCCCGCGACTCTGCGTGCGACTGGTAGTGAATGGTTCGAGACGTGTGCTGAGCGTTTTCTGCGCGTTGTTTAACTGGCGAGTAACTAATGGATGGTGATCAGAGTAGAACGAGCCTCGCCTGCGCGTAAGGGCCTGACACCCGCTCTGTTCACGACATCCGTCCCTCCCGCCTCTTCCGTCCCGGCCCCGCTTCCGGTAGAGGGCGCCTGGCAGGGGCTTCCGGTACGCGGCGCCCCGCGCCAGGCTTCCGGTACGCGCCGGGCGAGCGCGCCCCCGTACGGAACCGGCCGGCCCCGCACCCGCAGGGGACACCCCCGTACGACGACGGGCCCCGCGCCACAAGGCGTACGGGGCCCGTCGGGGCCGGAACCGGTCCGGAGACCGTCCCGCCGGAGGGCGGGCGTTCGCGGCTACTTCTTCTTGCCGCTCGGCTCGTCGCTGGAGAGGACGGCGATGAAGGCTTCCTGCGGAACCTCCACGGACCCCACCATCTTCATGCGCTTCTTCCCCTCCTTCTGCTTCTCCAGGAGCTTCCTCTTGCGGGAGATGTCACCGCCGTAGCACTTGGCGAGGACGTCCTTGCGGATCGCCCGGATCGTCTCGCGGGCGATGACCCGGGAGCCGATCGCGGCCTGGACGGGGACCTCGAAGGCCTGGCGCGGGATGAGTTCCCTGAGCTTGGCGACGAGCCGCACGCCATAGGCGTACGCGGCGTCGCGGTGCGTGATCGCCGAGAAGGCGTCCACCTTGTCGCCGTGCAGCAGGATGTCGACCTTGACGAGCTGCGCGGTCTGCTCGCCCGTGGGCTCGTAGTCGAGCGAGGCGTAGCCGCGCGTCTTGGACTTGAGCTGGTCGAAGAAGTCGAAGACGATCTCCGCGAGCGGCAGCGTGTAGCGGATCTCGACGCGGTCCTCGGAGAGGTAGTCCATCCCGAGCAGGACGCCGCGCCGGCCCTGGCACAGCTCCATGATCGAGCCGATGAACTCGCTCGGCGCGAGGATCGTGGCCCGCACGACCGGCTCGTAGACCTCGTCGATCTTCCCCTCGGGGAACTCGCTCGGGTTGGTGACGATGTGCTCGGTGCCGTCCTCCATGATCACGCGATAGACCACGTTGGGCGCGGTCGCGATCAGGTCGAGACCGAACTCACGCTCAAGACGCTCACGGATGACATCGAGGTGGAGCAGGCCGAGGAAGCCGACACGGAAGCCGAAGCCGAGCGCGGCGGAGGTCTCGGGCTCGTAGACGAGCGCGGCGTCGTTGAGCTGGAGCTTGTCGAGCGCGTCACGCAGCTCGGGATAGTCCGAGCCGTCGAGCGGGTAGAGGCCCGAGAAGACCATCGGCTTCGGGTCCTTGTAGCCCCCGAGCGCCTCCTCGGCGCCCTTGGACTGGCTGGTGATCGTGTCACCGACCTTGGACTGCCGCACGTCCTTCACGCCCGTGATCAGGTACCCGACCTCGCCGACACCGAGACCGTCGGCGGAGAGCATCTCGGGCGAATTCGTACCGATTTCGAGCAGTTCGTGGGTCGCCCCGGTCGACATCATGCGGATGCGCTCGCGCTTGTTGAGCTGGCCGTCCACGACACGTACGTACGTGACGACACCGCGGTACGAGTCGTACACCGAGTCGAAGATCATCGCGCGGGCCGGGGCGTCCGCGACCCCGACTGGGGCCGGGATCTGCGCGACGACCTGGTCGAGCAGCGCCTCGACACCCACGCCGGTCTTCGCGGAGACCTTGAGCACGTCCTCCGGCTGGCACCCGATGAGGTTGGCCAGCTCCTCGGAGAACTTCTCGGGCTGCGCGGCCGGGAGGTCGATCTTGTTGAGGACCGGGATGATCGTGAGGTCGTTCTCCATCGCCAGGTAGAGGTTGGCGAGGGTCTGCGCCTCGATGCCCTGCGCCGCGTCGACGAGGAGGATCGTGCCCTCGCACGCGGCGAGCGAGCGCGAGACCTCGTAGGTGAAGTCGACGTGGCCGGGGGTGTCGATCATGTTGAGGATGTGGGTGCTGCCCTGGCCCTCGCCCTCGGTGGGGGCCCAGGGCAGCCGCACGGCCTGCGACTTGATCGTGATGCCGCGCTCCCGCTCGATGTCCATGCGGTCGAGGTACTGGGCGCGCATCTGCCGCTGCTCCACCACCCCGGTCAGCTGGAGCATCCGGTCGGCGAGCGTGGACTTGCCGTGGTCGATGTGCGCGATGATGCAGAAATTCCTGATCAGCGCCGGGTCGGTACGGCTCGGCTCGGGCACATGGAGAGGGGTCGCGGGCACGCGGGGTCCTGATTCTTGAGGCGTCCGGCACGGGAGCGGCCGGCCGCCTCTGGCTCGGGCTTCGGGCAGTCGGTCGGATATGTAGGGACCCATCGTCCCATGCGCGACGGGCGACGGGCGGTTTGGGCCGCTCAGGGGGCGGCTGCTAGCCTGGTGCACTGTGTGTCTCCCAGCCCTCTCAGCTTCGGGGACACGCGCACTCAACCGAAACATTCGCGCGGTTCCGGCCGCGCGCTTGCAGCTGAAAAGGCTCTTTCGTGGCGAACATCAAGTCCCAGATCAAGCGGAACAAGACGAACGAGAAGGCGCGCCTGCGCAACAAGGCCGTCAAGTCCTCGCTCAAGACCGCGATCCGCAAGGCCCGCGAGGCCGCTGCCGCGGGTGACGTCGAGAAGGCCCAGGAGCTGACGCGTGTCGCCACGCGCAAGCTCGACAAGGCCGTCTCCTCCGGCGTCATCCACAAGAACCAGGCCGCCAACAAGAAGTCGGCGCTCGCTTCGAAGGCCGCTTCCCTCCAGGGCTGAGCCCCCTTCGCCTTCCGGCACACGCCGTCGTCCCCGGGACGGCGGGGACCCAGCGGGCCCTCTCTACCGCTCCCCGTCCCGTCCCGACAGATCCCGTATGCGGCCTAGCGTTCGCCACGCGGGTGCGGGATCGCGACGGCTCACCGCCGCCGAAGGCTCACAGGACTCGACCGAGAACCCCGCCACGTCCTCCGGGACGGGGCGGGGTTCTCGGCATGTGGGGCTCCTCCGGCGAACGAGGCCCCTCCGGCGAACGAGGCCCCTCCGGTGAACGGGGAACGCGGGCACGCGGCCGTGCGGGAGCGCGCGGCCGGAGGCCGGACCGTACGGGAGCGCGGGCGGCCGGGCGTCGCACCAGCGCGGGGGACGGCCGGTGTGTCGCTGCGCGCATGAAGCGCGAGCCCGTCCGCCCGCCGTGTCTACTGGATGCTCCAGGCGTGCGGGTGCGCGGGATCGGCCGGGCAGGCGAACAGGTTCAGCTCGCCCCAGCGCCCCACGACGACCTGCGTCGGCGCCGCGAGCGCGTGCCCCCACGCCTCCGGCTCCTCCACCGGCCGCCAGCTGCCGCTCCCGCCGTCCCACTCCGTCGTGTCGACGGTCAGCAGGAGCCGCAGGGGCGTACAGCAGCGCGCGCAGTTCATCGGGTACGGGTCCGTGGTGTGCCAGGAGGCGAAGCCGCCGGCGCGCCAGCCGGGCGGGATGGAGAGGTCGTACGGGTAGGCGGGCGCCGGGGCCCGTCGTCCTCCTCGTCCGCCGCGTCGTTCTCCTCGTCCCAGGCGTCGAGCCGTGCGCGCAACTCCGCGGGGAGCGAACCGGCGAAGGGATAGGTCGTGACCTGCTCCGGGTGCGGCACGCACGGCTCGGGCACGTACCCGTCGTGGCCCACCACCTGCGGCGTCGGCGGCGGGTCGGTGCGTACGTCCGCGTCCCCGGTCCCGGCCGAGTACCGCCACCGCACGTCCAGGAACGGCTCGTAGCCGCTCGCACCGTGCGCGTCGAAAGGGCACCACAGGACCTGGAGCAGATCACGGCCCCCTGGCCCGGGCAGCAGATCGGGTACGTCCCGCCGGTAGAGCTGCGCGAGCCCGACGAGCGGTACGGGCGCGCTCTCGGCACGGTGTTCCTCGCGCAACGCGCCGAGCAGCCTCCGCTCCTCGTCCGTCGGGCCGTGCGCGGGGTCGCGGGACCACGCCCCGGCCAAGACCCGCCGGGCACGGTGGATGTCGGCGGGCCTGCGTCCGCGCCGGGGCCCGTGCGCTTCGGGGCACACCGGCCACGGCTCCTCCCGCGGCCACCGCAGGGGACCGCCGACCGAGCTGTCGCGTACGCCGGGGCGTCCCGGTCGAGGGTGCAGACGCGTCGTCGTGCCGCGGTGGGCCCGCAGTTCGGGGAACACCGCCTCGATGTCGAGCGGGCGCGGCGGGGTGGTCCTCGTCATGCGGGGACTGTACGGGGCCGGGAGGCGGCCGTCGGCGGCCGGACGGCCGGGAGCGGCCCGCCCCGGCGCCCGCACACGGGCCCTGCGCCGTACGGGCTCAGCGGCGCGAGCGGGCCGCGCGGGCGATCGCGACGACGGCTTTCTCCAGGGCGTACTCCGGGTCGTCGCCGCCGCCCTTCACCCCGGCGTCGGCCTCGGCGACGGCGCGCAGCGCGAGCGAGACGCCGTCCGGGGTCCAGCCGCGCATCTGCTGCCGCACCCGGTCGATCTTCCACGGCGGCATACCCAGCTCGCGGGCCAGGTCGGCGGGACGCCCGCCGCGCGCCGACGAGAGCTTGCCGATGGCCCGTACGCCCTGCGCGAGCGCGCTCGTGATCATGACGGGCGCGACGCCCGTGGACAGCGACCAGCGCAGCGCCTCCAGCGCCTCTGCCGCGCGGCCCTCCACGGCCCGGTCGGCGACCGTGAAACTCGATGTCTCCGCACGGCCCGTGTAGTACCGCCCGACGATCGCCTCGTCGATCGTGCCCTCGACGTCCGCGGTGAGCTGCGAGACCGCCGCGGCCAGCTCGCGCAGGTCGCTGCCGATCGCGTCCACGAGCAGCTGGCCCGCCTCGGGGGTCGCCGAACGCCCCGCCGTGCGGAACTCGTTCCGCACGAAGGCGAGCCGGTCGGCCGGCTTCGTCATCTTCGGGCAGGCCACCTCCCGTGCCCCGGCCTTGCGCGCCGCGTCGAGCAGCCCCTTGCCCTTGGCCCCGCCCGCGTGGCACAGCACAAGGGTGACCTCGTCGACGGGAGCGGGCAGGTAGCCCTTGACCTCCTTGACCGCGTCGGCGGAGAGGTCCTGCGCGTTCCGTACGACGAGGACCTTGCGCTCGGCGAAGAGCGAGGGGCTCGTCAGCTCGGCGAGCCCGCCCGGCTGGAGCTGGTCGGGCGTGAGTTCGCGCACGTCGGTGTCGGAGTCGGCCGCCCGCGCGGCGAGCACCACCTGCCGCACCGCGCGGTCGACCAGCAGCTCCTCCTGCCCCACGGCGAGCGTCAGCGGAGCGAGCGGGTCATCGTCAGCGTTTTTCCTGGCCATCACCGCCAAGCATCCCACGCGCCACCGACAGCGGCCCCGGACCGCTCCACGGCCCCCGGCCCGCTGTCACGGCGCCCCCGGCCCTCCCTCACGGCGTCTCGTGCCAGCCGTCCCACTCGCTCGCGAACTCGTCCAGTTCGCGCGCGCTGAACTCCCCGGCCTCGTCGGAGAGCACGATGAGCCACTGCGCGTCCTCGGCGTCGTCCTCGCCCGCCAGGGCCTCGCGCACGATCTCCGGCTCGGCCCCCAGCTCGTAGCGGCGGGCCAGTTCCTCGGCCGCCTCCTCGGCGGCGTCGCGGTCGGGCAGCACGAGCACGTGCGCCACGTTCAGGTCGTTCTCGTCGGTCACGCGGAGATCCTGCCGCATACGCGGAACCGTCCCGACCACGGGCCCCCTCGCCGGGCCCTCAGCCCTGCTTGGGTACGACCTGGACGTCCAGCTCGATGGTGATGCTCGGGCCGACGACGGCGATGCCGCGCGCGAGCATGGTCTGCCAGCTCACGGTGTAGTCGTCGCGGTGCAGCTCGGTCGTCGCCCGGCACGCCGCCCGCTGCTCCCCCTCCATGCCGTTGCCCTGACCGAGGTAGTCGACGTCGAGCGTGACGGTACGCGTCACCCCGTGGAGTGACAGCGCCCCTGTGACGCCCCAGCGGCCCCCGCCCCGGTGCACGAACCGCTCGCTGTAGAACTCCAGCGTCGGGTACGTCTCCACGTCCAGGAAGTCCGCCGAGCGCAGGTGGTCGTCGCGCATCCGCACGTTCGTGTCGATCGAGGCCGCGTCGATCAGCACGTGCATCGCGAAGTCCTCGACCCGCTCGCCGATCCGTACGACCCCGGCGAAGGTGTTGAACCTCCCGTGCACCCGGGCGAGCCCGATGTGCCGTGCGGTGAAGGCGATCGACGAGTGCGTCGGATCGATCTCCCAGTCGCCGGGGCCCGGCAGCGCGGGCGGCGGCGCCACCTGGAGGGTGAGCGCCCCGAGGTCGGTGTGCTCCCCGTCCCGTACGACGACATCGCCCCGGTGCGGGGTGTACCCCTCGCTCCCGACCGCGAGCCGGTACTCGCCCTGGGGGACCGAGGCCATGAAGGAACCGAAGGGATCGGCCTCCGCCGTGGCGACCTTCCGCCCTCGCTCATCGCTGAGCGAGCACTCCGCTCCGGCGAGCGGCTCACCCACCGGATCGAGTACCCGGCAGCTGAACAGCCCGGCCCCGTCCGGGAGAACCGCCTCCGCGAGCGCCGATCTCCCCCGCCCACCACTCGCACGGTTCTTCGTCCCCAGGCCGAACATCTACCGGACACCCCTGCTGTTTCGTGATCGATTGTGAGCCCTCAGGCGTAAACATTCGACCATCGCTGAGGCTTTCGAGGCAACACGAGCCCACATCGCAGGAATGCCGGAGACTCCCCAAGCTCCCCCGTTTGACCTGAATTTGACATTCCGATTACCGTCCGCCCAGCTCACTTCCGTTACGCGAGGTAAACGCCACCCCGCTGCCAGACCCGGCTCCTGCCCTCTTACACGAGGCAGACCCCGCCCCACCGCTAGGCGAGCCCACCGTCGCTCCGCAGCAACTGCCCGTTGATCCACTGCCCCTGCGGCGAGCACAGGAAATCCACGAGCTGCGCCGTGTCGTACGGGGTGCCGAGCCGCCCGAGCGGCGTGGCGGCGCGCACCTGCTCCCGTACGGCCTCCGGCATCCAGCCGGTGTCGACAGGCCCCGGATTGATCACGTTCGCCGTGATGCCGAGGTGGGCCAGCTCCCGTGCCGCGGCGAGCGTGATCCGGTCCAGTGCCCCCTTGCTCGCCCCGTACGGCAGATTGCCCGCCGTGTGGTCGCTCGTGAGCGCCACGATGCGCCCGCTGCCGTACGCACCGCTGAACCGCCGCCCGAACTCCCTCACCATCAGCCAGCTTCCCCGCGCGTTCACCGCGAAGTGCCGGTCGAAGCTCTCCACCGTCGTGTCGAGCAGCCCCGAGTCCACCGACTCGCAGTGGCACAGCACCAGCGCCGAGACCCCGCCCCACCGGCTCTCCACCTCCGCGAAGACCCGTTCCGGTGTCCCCGCGTCCGCGAGATCCGCCTCGATGGCCACGCACGCGGCACCTCGCTCCGCCAGCTCGGCCCGGATCGCCTCGCTCGCCCCTTCCTCCTCACCCCACTCCATCCGCGCGTCGTACGCGTCCCAGTGCGTGAACGCGATGTCCCACCCCGAGACCGCCAGCTGACGCACCACGCCAGCACCGATCCCGACCGTGCGCCCCACGCCGGTCACCAGCGCGACAGGCCGCGCGCCGGACACACCTCGTCCTTCTCCAGTCGCCGTCATCCCCTCATGCTCGGCTCCCCCGCCCCCGTCTTCCACCCTTTTCCCTCCGCCTTACCCGGCCACCCGCCCCCGCCCTCACCGCTCCCCGGCCACCCCCAGCCGCACCGCCCCCTCTCTCGCGCCGTCCTCGTCCCGCGCCCCGCCTCGCCCCGCCACCGGCCCGCCGGTCACCGCCAGGTCCCCGCGCTCATCGGTCCGTTCGACGAGCGCCCCGGTGGCGCGCAGCGCGTCGAGCGTACGAGGGGCCGGGTGCCCGTACCCGTTGTCGGCGCCGACCGAGACCAGCGCGACCCGCGGCGCGACCCGCCGCAGCCACTCCCCCTCCTGATAGGCCGAACCGTGGTGCGGCACCTTGAGCACATCGACGCGTGGCGCCCCGCCAGGTCGCCGCAACAACGCGCGCTGCACGGCGGGCTCCACGTCCCCGGCGAGCAACAACCGCACCCCGCCCGTGCGCACCACCAGCACGAGACTCGCGTCATTGGGCCCGTCGTCACCGACCGGGCCGCCACCCGGGGGCGGCCACACCACCTCCCAGCTCACCCCGCCGACGGCGCGCCGCTCGCCGGCCGCCGCGGTGAGCACCGGCACCCCTCGCGCCGCCGCCGTACGCCGCACCGCCGCGGCCTGCCCCGCCGGTTCCGCGAGCGCCGTCGTCTGCACGGCCCCCACCGCCCGGCCCCGCAGGACCCCTTCCAGCCCCGCCACGTGATCGGCGTGGAAGTGCGTCAGCAGCACGAGCGGCACCCGCCGCACCCCGAGCCGGTCGAGGCACCCGGCCACCCGCTCCGGATCGGGCCCCGCGTCGACCACCACGGCGGTACCGGCCCCGGCGGCGAGGACGCTCGCGTCCCCCTGCCCCACGTCGCACATGACGAACCGCCACCCCGTCGGCGGCCAGGCCCCCAGGACGCGCGTCACCGGCGCGGGCCGCACCACGGCGAGCACAAGAAGCAGCGCGCACCCGCAGAGCAGCCACCGCGAGCGCAGCACCAGCCTGCCGAGCAGGACGAGCACCAGCACCGCCCCCGCGAGCAGCGCAGCCCCCGCCCAGCCGCCCGGCCACGCGATCCCCGCACCCGGCAGCGCGGCACCCGCCCGCGCGACGCCCGCGACCCACTGCACCGGCCACCCCGCGCACCAGGCGAGCGCCTGGGCGGGAGCCTGCCCCAGCGGCGCGAGCACCAGCGCACCGAAACCCAGCACCGTCGCCGGGGCGACGAGCGGCCCGGCCAGCAGATTGCACGGCACGGCGACCAGGCTCACCCGCTCCGCGAGCAGCACCACCACGGGAGCGCACACCGCCTGCGCGGCCGCGGCCGCCGCGAGTCCCTCGGCGAGCCGCGGTGGGACCCCGCGCCGCCGCAGCGCGGCGCTCCAGGACGGCGCCACCGTCAGCAGTGCGCCCGTCGCGAGGACCGAGAGGACGAAGCCGTAGCTGCGCGCCAGCCACGGCTCCCACACCACGAGCGCGAGGACCACGGCGGCGAGCGCGGGCACCATCGACCTGCGCCGTCCCGTCGCGAGCGCCACCAGGGCCACCGTCCCGCACCCCGCCGCCCGCACCACACTCGGCTCGGCCCCGCACACGACCACGAACCCGGCGCACAGGACACCCCCGGCCACCGCCGTCCCCCGCAGCGACAGACCCAGCCGGGGCGCGAGCCCGCCCCGCTCCGCCAGCGCTGCCCGCCCCTGCGGTCCGAGGAGCAGCGCGAGGAGCACCGCGAAGTTTCCCCCGCTGACGGCGAGGAGGTGCGTCAAGTCGGTCGCCCGGAAGGCCCGTTCGAGTTCGGGTGTCAGCCCGGACGTATCGCCCACGACGAGCCCGGGCAACAGGGCCCGCGCGTCCGGGTGCAGCGGTGCCACCGCCTCGCGCAAACCCTCCCGCAGCTCCCCCGCGAGGCGTTCCATCGCGGAGGGCCGCCCCACCACGGCGGGGCCCGCCGCCCCGTGCACCCGCGCCACCGCGGCCGCCCGCTGTCCCTCCGCCCACGGAGAACTCCACCGGAAGCGGGCCCGCACCCGTGTCGTCGGAAGCAATCGCGCCCAGTGGCGGGCGGCCTTCTCCCTTCCCGGTTCCATGACGCCGTCCACCACCACGAGAACGGGCGTCCGCAGCCGGACCAGGCGCCCGTCCCGCACCTCGACCTCCCGCACCTCCCCTTCCCACAACAGCTCTCCGGGCAGTTCCCTGCCTCCCCGCACCGACGCGGGCCGCACACGCGGCACCTCCGTCACCTCGACGACCGCCTCCGTCACCGCACCCGCCCGCGCCAGCCCCGGCACGGGCCCCCGCTCGACACCGGCTCTCGCCACGGCGCCGGATGCCGCGCCCGCCGCCACGCACACGAGCACCGCCGCCACCGTCCAGCGCCGCCCGGTACCGCCCTCTTCCGTCCGTCCCGCCTTCCTCCCTGCCAGCAGCAGTCCCCCGCCTCCCACGCCGCACAGCACCGCGATCCAGATCCCGGCCCGGGCCGACAGCCCGAGCACGAGGGCAGCAGCGCCCCAGGCCCCCACGGCGGGCAGCACGAGTCGCAGATCCACGGCCCTGCCCCGGTCCACGTCCGCGCGCCGGGAGGACTCCAGACCGGACTGCGCCTCGCCGGACCCGACCCCGCCGGACCCGGCCCCGCCGGACTTCGCCACGCCGGACTCCGACGGTCCGGACCTGGACGCGCTCGCACCCCTCCCTCCCCCGATCCGCGTCGCCTCTCCCGCGACGGCCTTCCCCGCGCCCTGCGCGCGCCGCTCGCATTCCCCCACCCTGTTCACAGCCGTACGTACTCCCGCAGTTCGGCGAATCGCCGCTCGCCGATGCCGCTGACCTCGCGCAGTTCCTCCACCGAGCCGAAGCCGCCGTGCGCGGCACGGTGATCGAGGATGCGCTGGGCCAGCACGGGGCCGACCCCGGGGAGTGCGTCGAGCTGATCCAGCGAAGCCGCGTTGAGCGAGACGGGAGTCCCCGCAGACGTGCCCGCGCCGGGTGAGGCCGGCGCCTGGCCCGGCACCGTCCCCGTACCGACGGCGGCGTCGATGCCCCCGGGAGGCGGGGAGCCGACCCAGACCAGCTCGCCGTCGGCCAGGGGACGCGCGCGGTTGAGCCCTTGGAGGTCCGCCCCCTTCCGTACCCCTCCCGCGGCCCGCAGCGCGTCCTCCACGCGCGACCCCGGCGCCAGCCTCCGCACCCCGGGATCTCGTACCTCCCCGCCCACGTCCACCACGAGCGTGCCCCGATCCGCACCGGGAGCGGGGCCCGCGCCCTCCGCACCGCCACCCCCCTCCGCAGCCGCGCCCGAGGGGACGGGCCCGCCTCGCACCCGTGCCCCCTCTCCCGGCACCGCCTCGGCCGACGCCGCGTGCTCGGCGGCGGGCACGGCGACCGGCTGCGGGCGCGTGGACCACCAGTACTGCCCCGCGAAACCGAGCAGACCGAGCAGCACGACCGCCAGGGCCAGCACGCCCCGCCGTTCGAGCGCGAGGCGCGACCGCAGCCACAACGGGAGGCGATCGGCGACCATGCCCAGCCCACGCCTGAACGGCGAGGCGACGGCAGGAGTATCGGCGCCCGGCGCCCCACGCGGCGCCGCCTTCCCCGCATGCCGGGCCCACGGCGCCATCCCGCGCCCCGCGTACGTCGGCCCTGTCGCCCCCAGAGCGAGCGCCGCGTCGATGTCTGTGCGTCGTTCCATGTCACCGAACGTAATCGCCGCTTACGACACCACTCGCCCCGCAGGCCACATCTGTGGATAACTCGGCGAAACCCGATATTCCTCTCACTCAAGAGAGTGACGAGAGTGGGGGCAGAGCCCGGCCCGAGAGCTACTGCCCTGTGGAAAACTGCCGCTGCCGCGCCCCCCGCGCCCCCGCTCAGCGCGGAGAAACCACGACCCCCAGCAGCCCCGGTCCCGTATGCGCGCCGATCACCGCGCCCACCTCGCTCACGTACAGCGATTCCGTCCCCGGCACCCGCGCCCGCAGCCGCTCGGCGAGGGCGTCGGCGCGGTCGGCGGCGTCCAGGTGGTGCACGGCGATATCGACCCTCCCCGCACCCGCCCGCTCCGCCACGAGTTCCTCCAGGCGGGCGACGGCCTTGGCCGTGGTGCGGACCTTCTCCAGCGGCTCGATGCGGCCACCGGTGAGCTGGAGCAGCGGCTTGACCGCGAGCGCGGAGCCGAGGAGCGCCTGCGCGGTGCCGATCCGGCCGCCGCGCCGCAGGTGATCGAGGGTGTCGAGACAGAAGTACGCGGTCGTACCCGAGGCCCGCTTCTCCGCCGCCGCCACGATCTCCTCCGCCGTGCCGCCCGCTTCGGCGTGCTCGGCCGCACTGAGCGCACAGAAACCGAGCGCCATAGCGACCGCGCTGGTGTCGACGACGTGCACGGGCACCGGAGCGCCCCGCCCGGCAAGGACCGCCGCGTCGTACGTACCGGAAAGCTCAGCGGACAGGTGCAGCGACACGATCGCGCCCGCACCCTCGTCCGCGAGCCTGCGGTAGGTGCGCGCGAAGGCCTCGGAACTGGGCCGCGACGTCGTCACGGGGCGGTGCTTGCGCAGGGCCTGGGTGAGGGCTCCCGGCGAGATCTCCGCGCCCTCCTCGTACGCGCCGCCGTCGAGCACGACGGTCAGGGGTACGGAGGTGATGCCGTGTCGCGCGCTCGTCCCGGGCGGCAGGTAGGCCGTGGAATCAGTGACGATCGCGACATGGCGTGACATGGCTCGGAGGTTACCTGGCCCGCACGGCACCCGGCAGCCCGCCCCCGCCGGAGCCCCAGCCGGAGCCCCCGCCGGAGCAGGGGGAATGCGGGAAGGGACGGGGCAGGGCGGGCGCCGGACGGCGGGCCGATCGGCGCCGCCGGCCCGTCATTCCGGGCGGGGCTGCTCGTGCGGCTTCTTGAGGAGCCGCTCCCAGGGGTGCGGAGCGGGCCGCGCCCGGTCGAGCGGAGGTGGTGGCGCCTGTCCCGGGGCCGGAGCGGGACCGTCGTCCCAGCGCTGCGCGACCGTATCGGCGTCGGGAGCCGCCGGGGCGGGCGGCCAGGGCTGCGGGGCGTCCGCCTCGGGGGTATCGGCGGGGG
Source organism: Streptomyces sp. P6-2-1 (assembly GCF_050613165.1). NCBI lineage: Bacteria > Bacillati > Actinomycetota > Actinomycetes > Kitasatosporales > Streptomycetaceae > Streptomyces > Streptomyces sp. P6-2-1. The sequence goes on from NZ_CP192513.1 coordinate 1,969,212, forward strand.
CCCAGTGGCGCAGGGCCCCGGTCTCCATGTCGATCTGCCGGCTCAGGGCGTCCAGCTCGTCGTCCGCGTCGTGGTGCGCGCGGTCCCTGAGTGCGTGGCGCAGACCGTTCGCCGCTCCCACGATCTTCTGGGTGCGGTCGCGGAGCGCCGGCAGTTCGGCGGCGAGGGCGGCACGGTCGGGGTCGTTCTCCAGACGCCGCAGTTCGTCGTCCAGCGCGTGCCCGTGCACACTCAGGCGCCGGAAGAGGTCGAGGGACTCGGTGAGTCCGCTGTCGGCGCCCGCCCGCGCGGCGAGGGATTCCTGTGTCGCCCGCATCGAGGTCCGCAGGGAGAGCCGGAGCCCCGCGATCTCCCCGTGCGGGCCCGGGCGAGTGTAGGAGCGCGCCTTGAGCGTGGAGTCCTCGACCGCCCTGCGGGCCTGATTCACCGTACGGTCCACGCCGCGTTTCGCCGCGCCCGCCACCTTGACGACCACGTAGGCGCCGGTGACGACGAACAGCACGAAGATCAACGCGAGGACGATGAGCACGGTTGACATCGAGGCCCCTTCCACCGGCGGTCACGCGGTACGTCTCCACGGTAGACGGCGGAGGGTGGATCAGGGGTTCCTTCGCGGACCCTGATCCACCCCCTAGGGGAAAACCCCTATAGACACGGTGCGTGAGCATCGCGCACGCTGTGTGCATGAACGTGTTCACGCACCGTGCCGCCGGTGTCCTTCGCGCCCTCGTGGCTCACACCTCCGGGGGCGGTCCCCCCTCAGGCCGTCACGATGTTGACCAGCTTCGGGGCCCGCACGATGACCTTGCGTACATCGGCGCCCCCCAGGGCCGCCACGACGCGCTCGTCGGTGAGCGCGGCCTTCTCCAGGTCGCCGTCGGTGATCTCCGGGGAGACCTCCAGGCGCGCCTTGACCTTGCCCTTGATCTGGACGACGCACGTGACGGTCTCGTCCACGACATAGGCCGGGTCGGCGACGGGGAAGGGCTGGTGGACGACGCTGTCCTCGTGCCCGAGGCGCCGCCACAGCTCCTCGGCGATGTGCGGCGCGAGCGGCGCGACCATCAGCACCAGCGCCTCGGCGACCGTGCGCGAGAGCGGGCCGCCCGCCTTCGTCAGGTGGTTGTTCAGCTCGGTGATCTTCGCGATCGCCGTGTTGAACCGCATCGCCTCCAGGTCGTGGCGTGTGCCGTCGATCGCCTTGTGCAGGGCACGCAGCGTGACCTCGTCCGGGGCGTCCTCGGTGACCGTCAGGGCACCGCTCGCCTCGTCCACGACGTTGCGCCACAGCCGCTGGAGCAGGCGGAACTGGCCGACGACCGCGCGGGTGTCCCAGGGACGCGAGACGTCCAGCGGTCCCATCGCCATCTCGTACAGGCGCAGGGTGTCGGCCCCGTACTCGGCGCAGATCTCGTCGGGCGTCACCGCGTTCTTGAGCGACTTGCCCATCTTGCCGAGCAGGCGCGAGACCTTCTCGCCCTGGTAGTAGTACGCGCCCTCGCGCTCCTCCACCTCGGCGGCGGGCACGGCGATGCCCCGGCTGTCGCGGTAGACGAAGGCCTGGATCATGCCCTGGTTGTAGAGCTTGTGGAACGGCTCGGCGGAGGAGACATAGCCCAGGTCGAAGAGCACCTTGGACCAGAAGCGCGCGTACAGCAGGTGCAGTACGGCGTGCTCGGCGCCGCCGACGTAGAGGTCGACGCCGCCGGTGGGCATGCCCTCGCGCGGGCCCATCCAGTACTGCTCGATCTCCGGGTCGACGAACCGCTGCTCGTTGCGCGGGTCGAGGTAGCGCATCTCGTACCAGCACGAACCTGCCCAGTTGGGCATGGTGTTGGTCTCGCGGCGGTACGTGCGGGGCCCGTCGCCCAGATCGAGGGTGACGTTGACCCAGTCCTCGTTGCGCGAGAGCGGGGTCTCGGGCTGCGCGGTGGCGTCGTCGGGGTCGAAGGTGCGCGGCGAGTAGTCCTCGATCTCGGGCAGTTCGAGGGGCAGCATCGACTCGGGCAGCGAGTGCGCGACGCCGTCCTCGTCGTAGACGATCGGGAAGGGCTCGCCCCAGTACCGCTGCCGGCTGAACAGCCAGTCGCGCAGCCGGTAGTTGATGGTGCTCTCGCCGAGTCCGCGCGCGGTCAGCCACGGGGTGATCCGCGCCTTGGCCTCGGTGACGCCGAGACCGTCCAGGCTGATCTGCTCGTTCGCGGAGTTGACGAGCTTCGCCTCGTACGAGGAGAAGGCGTCGTCCCACGTGGCGGGGTCCTCGCCGCGACCGTCCGTGGGCGCGACGACACAGCGCAGGGGCAGCTCGAAGGCGCGGGCGAAGGCGAAGTCACGGCTGTCGTGGGCGGGTACGGCCATGATCGCGCCGGTGCCGTAGCCCATCAGCACGTAGTCGGCGATGAAGACGGGGACGCGCTCGCCCGAGACAGGGTTGGTCGCGAAGGTGCCGGTGAAGACGCCGGTCTTCTCCTTGGCATCGGCCTGGCGCTCGACGTCCGACTTGGCCGCGGCCTGGGCACGGTAGGCGGCGACGGCTTCGGCGGGGGTCGCGTGCCCGCCGGTCCATGCCTCGCGGGTGCCTTCGGGCCAGCTCGCCGCGGTGATCGCGTCGACCAGCTCGTGCTCGGGGGCGAGCACCATGTAGGTGGCGCCGAAGAGGGTGTCCTGCCGGGTGGTGAAGACGGTGATGTCACGCGCCTCGCCCGTGGCCGTCGTCACGGGGAAGTCGACGCGGGCGCCTTCGGAACGGCCGATCCAGTTGCGCTGCTGGAGCTTGATCGCCTCGGGCCAGTCCAGCCCGTCCAGGTCGTCGATGAGGCGGTCCGCGTAGGCGGTGATGCGCATGTTCCACTGCCGCAGCTTCGCCTTGAACACGGGGAAGTTGCCGCGCTCGGAGCGGCCGTCGGCGGTGACCTCCTCGTTCGCCAGGACGGTGCCCAGGCCCGGCGCCCAGTTGACCGGCGCCTCGGAGGCGTAGGCGAGGCGGTACTCGCTCAGCAGGTCGGCGCGCTCGGTGGCGCTCAGCTCCGCCCAGGGGCGGCCGTCGGGCGTGGGGCGGGTCCCGGCGGCGAACTGCTCGACCAGCTCCTCGATCGGGCGCGCCTTGCCGGCCTCGGTGTCGTACCACGAGTTGAAGATCTTGACGAAGATCCACTGCGTCCAGCGGTAGAACTCGGGATCGATCGTGGCCACGGAGCGGCGCTTGTCGTGACCGAGGCCCAGCCTGCGCAGCTGCTGGCGCATGTTGGCCATGTTGGCCTCGGTGGAGATACGGGGGTGGGTCCCCGTCTGCACCGCGTACTGCTCGGCGGGCAGCCCGAAGGCGTCGAAGCCCAGGGTGTGCAGGACGTTGTGCCCGGTCATCCGCTGGTAGCGGGCGAAGACGTCGGTGGCGATGTAGCCCAGCGGGTGGCCCACGTGCAGTCCGGCGCCCGAGGGGTACGGGAACATGTCCATGACGTACTTCTTGGGGCGGGCGGCCAGCTCGGGGGAACCGGCCAGGTCACCCGTGGGGTTGGGTGCCTCGTACGTGCCGTGGGCGTCCCAGAAGTCCTGCCAGCGTGCCTCGATGTCGGCGGCGAGGGCCGCCGTGTAGCGGTGCGGCGCGGCCGTCTCGGCGGCGCCGGCGGGCCCGGCTGCGGAGGGGTTCGTCTGACTCATCGGTTCTCAAGACTCCATCGATCGCATCTGCTCCCGGAAACGAAAAATCCCCTCGCACAGGAGGGGACGCCGCGCCGATTCCGGCCACAAAGCCCGGTGGGTACTTACCGGGAGCCAGAGTGGCGGGGACTGATCAGCGCGGCTCGCTAAGCAGAAGGCGTACGGCACGCATGGCGTCAGGGTACCGCAGAGCCTCCGACGCCCGCACGGGATGCCCGGACGGTGGACGGCGGGGGGGAGGAACGGGTGCGGCGCGAGCGTGCCGGGGCGGCGGGAGTGCCGGAGGCGGCGGGCGCGGGGCGCGGGGCGGTCTCGCGCACAAACACCGAGCGGACCACCCGTATCGGATGGCCCGCTCGATCAATCGTTGTGGAGCTAAGGAGAATCGAACTCCTGACCTCTTGCATGCCATGCAAGCGCTCTACCAACTGAGCTATAGCCCCGCGCTCTTCCACACCCCCGAGAGGGGTTTCACAGCCGGTGTCACCGGTCCGGCCGGGCCGTTTCCCTGGCGACATCGAGAACTTTAGCGGGTCCCCCGGCCGTCCACCAAATCCATTGCCCGTGGGGGCGAATCGCCCGTTTCCGCCCGCTTTTCGGGGGTGGTTCGGCCGGGAATCACCGAGTCAGGCGGAGGCGAAGGAGTAGAAGCGCTTGAGCGTGCAGTGCTCGTCGAGGAGCCGGCCGTAGATCGGCTCGCCCTCCAGCTCGCGGTACGTCTCGATCGGGTCGCCGGTGATGATCAGCGCCCGGGCGCACTCCTCGCACCAGTACTGGTAGCGGCTGCTGACCGGCTCCATGTCGCGGACGATGGGTGTCCCGCTGCCGCACCAGTCGCACGTCCTCCTGTGCGCGCCCAAGCGGTCACCTCCGCCTTTCGCCGCCGGGGGCGGCAGCACACGGAGTGCATCCGGGAGAGCGAGAGGGCTCCCCGCAGACGTGCACAGGCATTCCGCGCTCCCTCCCGTGAGGCCCGTCTCCCCTGCCCGGCGTCCGATTCTGCCACGGGCTGCCCCGTGGGGTCAGTGCTGCGGAAATACCGGTACGGACACGGTCCGCCGCTGGTGGCGGAGGAGGGACGGGAACGGGACGCGATACGCGCCCGGGGAACACGAAAGGCCCCACCCGGAGGTGGGACCTTCATTCTGTGGAGCTAAGGAGAATCGAACTCCTGACCTCTTGCATGCCATGCAAGCGCTCTACCAACTGAGCTATAGCCCCGCGTGCTCTTCCCGCGCTGCGGGCCGAACAAGAAGAACTTTAGCCTGTGACCAGCCGGAAAGTGAAATCCGCTCCCGTCGCCACCGGCCGGGACCCGGAGGACGAACGGCCGGTCACGATCAGCGGGGCCCGGCGGGCGTCCCCGGCCGCCGCAGGAGGAGCGGCGATACGTCGCCGCCCGCGAGCGATCCGGGCACGGGCTGGGGGTAAGCGATCCGCGCACGGGCCGGGTACGAGCGATCCACGTACGGGCTGGGCGCCAGCGATCCGCACCGGGGTGCGAGGGGACGCTCGTAGGAACCCGACCGTGCGCCGTCCCCCGTACGGGTGCGAAATTCTCCCCGTAGCGGACGTGCGCGGACGCTCATCACCCTGGGGAGTGAGTCGCGTCGCGACTTCGCCGGAGTTATCCACAGATTTCGGCGGATGGCGCGGTGGGGGTTGCGAGCCGCGAGAGGATGGATGTGGGGTCGCCCCCCAGGGAGGGTGGGGGCTGTCCCGGTGCGCCCGGGCGCCGCCCCTCGCCCCCTCCCCCACACCCCTCCCTCACACCTCGTCCCCCAGCACCGGCTCAGCCAGCGTCCCCGCGTTGTGTTCGAGCAGCCGCCACCCCCGGGCCCCCTCGCCCAGGATCGACCAGCGGCAGTTGGACAGTCCCCCGAGCCCCTCCCACTGATAGGGGTCGAGGCCCAGGAGGCGCCCGATCGTGGTGCGGATGGTGCCGCCGTGGCTCGTGACGACGAGGGTGCCGTCCTCGGGGAGCTTCGCTGCGTGGGCGAGGACGACGGGGGCCGCGCGGTCCGCCACCTCCGTCTCCAGCTCGCCGCCGCCCCGGCGCACGGGCTCGCCGCGCTTCCACGCCGTGTACTCGTCCCCGTGGCGTTCGAGGATCTCCTCGTGCGTGAGGCCCTGCCAGTTGCCCGCGTACGTCTCGCGCAGCCCCCGGTCGAAGGTGATCTCCAGACCGGTCAGCGCCGCGAGTTCACCGGCGGTGTCGGCGGCACGGCCGAGGTCGGACGCGAGGAGCGCGTCCGGCCGGAGCGAGGCGAGCAGGCGGGCCGCGTGCTTGGCCTGGGCGCGGCCCGTCTCGGTGAGCGGCACATCGGTGTCGCCCTGGAAGCGGCGTTCCAGGTTCCAGGCGGTCTGGCCGTGGCGCCACAGGATGACGCGGCGCCCGCGCGGCGCGGCCGGAATCGTCACCGCTACTCCCCTTCGATGCCGATGCGGTCGAAGTCCGCGAACTCCGGCTCCTCGGGGGCGGCCGCGAGCTGGGCGGCGTACTCGGCACCCTTGCCCTTGGTCGCCTTGGCGTCCTCGGGGAGGTCGATCTCGGGGCAGTCCTTCCACAGCCGCTCCAGCGCGTAGTAGACGCGCTCCTCGGAGTGCTGCACGTGGACGACGATGTCGACGTAGTCGAGCAGAATCCAGCGGGCGTCGCGGTCCCCCTCGCGGCGGACGGGCTTGGCACCGAGGTCCTTGGCCAGCCGCTCCTCGATCGCGTCGACGATCGACTTGACCTGGCGGTCGTTGGGGGCGGAGGCCAGCAGGAAGGCGTCCGTGATCGACAGCACATCGCTGACGTCGTACGCGATGATGTCGTGGGCGAGCTTGTCGGCGGCGGCCTGGGAGGCGGCCTTGATCAGCTCGATGGAGCGGTCCGTGGCGGTCACTGCACAGCTTTCGGGTAGGCGGGCATACAACCTCCAGGGTCTCACGCCGCCCGCCCCCACCTCCCGGTGGTTTTCCCGGTGGCCCCGCGATACGGCCGGACGACGGAACAGCCCGTACGCGAGCGGACACGGACCGGAGACCGAACGCCCCCACCGCGCCCCACCCACACAGACCGAGGCACGTCCGCACCTTCCCGGCCCGAGCCCGCCGGCCCGCCCGCGCGAGCCCCCGGGCCGGGCTCACCCGCGCCGCAAGCCACGAACCCGCACCCCCCACTGGCCACGAGCCCGCACGCCCCCACTGGCTGGCCGAGGCAGCCCCGTACATCTCCCGGGAACCGCCCCGCCAACCGAGCCCACCGCCCCACCCAAACCGGCGCCGCGACCCCACCGGGCCCCCACACCGCCGGGCCCGCACCACCGCGCCCGCCGCCCAGCTCCACACCGCCACCGAGCCCCGCACCGCCGAGCCGCCAGCACCGCACCGCCGAGCCGCCAGCACCGCACCGCCAAGCCCTGCCGAGCCGCCCAGCACCGCACCGCCGAGCCGGCCGCCGGGCCCCACACCGCCAAGCCCCCCCGCGCCCGCCGCCGAGCCCCGCACCGCCGAGCCGCCCGGCCCCGCACCGCCGCGCCGGCCGCCGGGCCCCGCACCGCCAAGCCGCCGAGCCCCGCACCGCCGCACCGCCGACGCCCCCGCACCGCCGACGCCCTCGCACCGCCGACGCCCCCGCCCGGCCGCGCTCCTCACTTCCCCGTGTAGTCCTCCCCAAGCACCACCGACACCGGCGCGTTCCCGCTGACCTTGCCCTTCGTGACCACGGAGTCCTTGAGGCCCAGCGTGCGGGCGATCTCCACGGCCTTGCCCTTGTCCTTCTCCTCGGCGTACGTGACGCGCGAGGTGGCGACGGCGTCCGTGCTGCTGCCGTCGACGAAGGTGTAGCCGCCGTTGACGAGGCTGACGCGGGCCTTCTGCGCGAGGTCCTTCTTGCCTGTGGCGTTGCGCACGGCCACGCGGGTGTCGTCCTCGGAGGCGCCCCCGCCGGTCTTGCCCGTACCGCCGAGCACGTCCTTGACGATCTTCTGGTTCGTGGCCTCGCTGAGCGTGCCGTCCTGGCCGACGGGAAGGACCGTGCTCGTGTAGTCGCCGCCCTTGGCGAGGTCCGAGAGCTTGGCGAGGAAGGCACCGAGGTCCTTGTCGGTGAGCGGCGGGTCGAGGATCTGCGCGAGCGACTGGATCGTGAGCGTCGCCGACTGCTGGTCGCTGGAGATCTTCCGCAGGACGCCGCGCATGACATCGGCGAAGCGCTTCAGCTGCGCGGTCTCCGGCTCGCCCTTCGCCTGGTACGTGGCGTAGGCGACGGCCATCTCGCCGCTCAGGCTCTGCGCCTGGCCCTTGTGGACGAGCGGGTCCCCGCCCTTCTTCTTCGGGTCGGGCACGGCCGCGTCCGTGTCGACCTCGATGGTGCCCACCAGGTCGACGAGGTTGCTCAGGTACGGCGTGTCGAGCCGCCAGGAACCCTGGATCTCCGTGCCGAGCAGCCCGTCGAGGGCGTCGCTCGTGCCGCTGGAGCCGTCGTCCGAGACCGATTTCCCGAGCGTCGTGTCATTGCCGTCCTCGTCGGTGAGCGCGAGGTCCTTGGGCAGCAGGACCGCGTAACCGTGCTTGGCCGTCGTGTTGTCCACGAGCAGCATCGTCGACGAGGCGCCGTCCTTCTTCGTGTTGCGCAGGTGGACCACGATCACGTCGCGGTTCTGCGGGCCGCTCGCGTCGGCAGCGCCGGAGCCCGAGCCCGAGGAACCGGGGAGCTTGCCCGCGTACCAGAGGTAGCCGACCCCGCCGGCGACGACGAGCGCGAGGACCACGACGAGCGCGATGACCCGGCTGCGCCCCCTGCGGCGCGCCTCCTCGCGGCGCTCGCTGCGGCTCTCGCTGAACTTCAGCCAGTCGATGACGTCTTCGGACTGCTCGGTGGGCTCCTCGATGAAGGAGAACATCTCCGTGCGGTAGTCGCGCGGGTCCTCCGTGGAGGCGGAGCCTGGGGCGGTGGCGCGCGGCGGGGGGGCGTCCGTACGCGGGAGTTCGCCGCTCGGCGGGCCCTCGGGCGTCGCGGGCTGCTGCTGCGGTATCCACGCCTTCGGCTCGCCGACCCGCGTGTCCGGCACCTGCTGCCGCCCGTACGCCTCGGGCGCCTGCGGGGCCGCCTGGTTCTCGTAACCCTGCTGCGCGTAACCGGAGTTGTCGTAGCCCTGGCTGTCGTAGCCGGTGTTCCCGTAACCCTGGTCGTAGCCGCCCTGCTGCCCCTGCTGCCCCTGCTGCCGCCCGCCGTACGTGCCGTAGGCGTCGTAGCCGTAGCCCCCGCCCTGCGCGGGCGGGACCACCGGCTGCTGCCCCGTCTGCGGGGGCGACGGCGGAGCCTGCTGGGCCTGCTGGTAGACGGGGCGGCCGTACGCGTCGTAGCCGACGAGTTCGTACGGACCGGAGCCCTGGCCGCTCTGCCCGTTGCCGTAAGGGTCTCCCTCGTACGGCGGGTACGGGTTGTCTCGGTCGTTCACCGGTGCCCCTCTCGGCTACGCGCCGCGGTACAGCTGTCGCTTGTCGATGTAACGCACCACGCCGTCCGGAACCAGGTACCAGACCGGCGCTCCCCGCGCCACCCTCGCCCGGCAGTCCGTCGACGAGATCGCGAGCGCCGGGACCTCCACGAGGGAGACTCCGCCCTCCGGCAGCCCCGCGTCCGTGAGCTGGTGCCCCGGGCGGGTGACGCCGATGAAGTGCGCGAGCGAGAAGAGTTCCTCGGCGTCGCGCCACGTGAGGATCTGGCCGAGCGCGTCGGCCCCGGTGATGAAGAAGAGTTCGGTGCCGGGGTTGAGCGTGCGCAGATCCCGCAGTGTGTCATTCGTGTACGTGGGCCCGCCGCGGTCGATGTCGATCCGGCTGACCGAGAACTGCGGGTTCTCGGCCGTGGCGATGACCGTCATGAGGTAGCGGTCCTCGGCGGGGCTGACCTGCTTCTCGCTCTTCTGCCAGGGCTGTCCCGTGGGCACGAAGACGACCTCGTCGAGGTCGAACTGCATCGCGACCTCGCTCGCCGCCACGAGGTGCCCGTGGTGAATCGGGTCGAACGTGCCGCCCATGACGCCGAGACGGCGCTGTCGCGTACTGATGGAGCCGCTCGCCGGGCTGCTGACCGGGCCAGTGGGCATGTCCTGCTCTCCCATGCGTGCAGAGCCTACTGTCCCGGCCGGGCGGCCCCCTCCGCGGGCGTTCAGCGGTCGCGGTTGAAGCGCGTGGTGATCCACAGCAGGAGGAGGAGCGCGAAGAGCGCGCCGCCGCCGGTCAGGAAGGGGCTGAGGCTTTCGTGGTTGCCGCCGTGCTCGCCCTCGGCGAGGGGGAGCAGCTGGATCGCGGTGCTGGAGAGGCTCATCGTCGGCAGGACCAATCGCGAGGTGAGAGGGGGATAAGTTCGCGCCCATCGTATGCGGGCCGCTCCCGGGCGCTCACGCCGACTCAGTTCCGCGGGCTACGAGGCGTCCGCCGAATGCCGAGTCCTCGTCAGCCCCGACGCTCCCCACGCCGCGCCTCACCGCACCGCGCCTCACCGCACCGGGATCAGCCCTCGGTCGCGGGCCGCCCGCCCTCGTCGGCGGTACGGGGCGCTTCCGCGGTACGGGCCTTGTCGGCGGTACGGGGCGCGTCGGCGGTACGGGCCTTGTCGGCGTCGGGGGTCGCTCCGCCCTTCCCGCCTGCCTCGCCCTTCCCGCCTGCCTCGCCCTTCCCGCCTGCCTCTCCCCCACCGTCCGCACGGCCCGCATCGCCCGCACGACCCGCATCGCCCGTACGGTTCCCACCGCCCGTACGACCCGCATCGCCCGTATCCGCGGTCGCTGACCGGCTCGCGGGGACCCGGTCCGCCGCCGGGGCCTCCGCCCGCGCGTCCTGCGCCGTGTTCCCCTGCCGGTAGCCGCGCAGCAGGAACCAGGCGAGGAGGATCGCCCCGAGCACCATGACGACGAGGACGGTGCGCAGGAAGTTTCCCGGGCCCGGCTGGTCCGAGATCACCGCGAGCAGCGGCTCGTGGCGGATTCCGTGAGGGGTGTACGTCATGGGGGTGACTCCTTCGTGTGCCGCGGCGGCCCCACGCTAGACGCTCTCCCTGCGCCGCCCGTGCGCGCCCCACCCCGTTTTCCTCTCCCATGACCTCCTTGACCGGCCCGAGACCGTACGGGCAGGAAGGGCCCGCCGCCGTACGGGGGGTGTACGGGCGGTGGGCGGACGCGGGGACCGGGGGCTCAGGCCTTGGGCTCAGGCCTTCGTCGGGGGCGCGTGTGCGGCGAGCGTGCCGCACAGGGTCGTCGAGGCGTCGGGCGCGTACGGGTCGGTGCCCTGCGCGGGCCCGCCGCCGCTCGCGCGGGCCCCGGCGAGGAGGGGGTGGAGGCGGTCGGCGGACTCGGTGGCGCAGTCGAGGGGGCCCGCCTGGACGGTCGATGTGAGCAGCTCGGCGCGGTGGCCGCGCAGGTCGGCGGGGTCGATGCGGAAGTGGAGTTCGCGGCGGACGCTGAGGAGGGAGACGAGGGAGCCGGTCCGCGGGGCGCGGAGCGCGTAGGCGAAGACGTGGTCGGAGGTGACCTCCAGGGTGCCGCCGCGTTCCTCGACGCGCAGCGTGCCGTTGACGCGCGCGGGGTGGCGCGGGTCGGCCAGGCTCACCTCGTGCGGGTCGAAGCGGACGACCCAGCCGGTGGCGGCGTGCCTGCCGTCCGGGCGGGGGCTGTTCATGCTCGCGTCGAACTGACGCCACTGGCCCTCGTCGACGAGCTGGCGGACCGCGGTGGTGGAGCCGCCGGTGAGGACGCGCGGGTCGAGCGAGGAGCTGACGAGGTAGTCGGAGGCGATCCGGAGCGCCTCGATGACCTGGCCCTGCGTGTAGTGCTGCGTCGCGGTCGCGCCCTTGGGCACGGAGATGCCCGCTGCCCCGGTGCGGAAGGCGGCGGCGGGGCTCGCCGCGTAGACGTCGGCGGCGGTGCGCGCGCCTTCGACGGTGCCGGGCGGAGCGAGCGGGATGACGGTCGTGCGGAGCGCCTCGGTGCGGCGCGCGGCGGCCGACGAGGCGGTGACCTCGCCGGTGCGGACGCCCATCACGACGGCGGTGGCGAAGGCGAGGACGATGACGACGGCCATGACGAGCAACTGCCGGTTGAGGCCGCGCCTGGGGCGGCTGCGGACGGCGGGGGTGTGCTCGCTCCGGAGGCGTTCGTCGGCGGAGAGTTCCTGGAGGCGGGCAGCGTTGACGAAGGATTCGTCGAACACGACGGACTTGTACTCCTCGTCCCTGTCCGGGCCGCCGCCTTCGGGAGGTATGCCTTCGGGTGGTTCAGCTGCCGCTGCCATACCTTCAGCCTAGGTCGTGGCGCGAGGCGGCAAACGTGGTGGTACGTCTGCGCGCCGCGGCGCGGGGCCTGCTCGCGCACGGGGGCCGGACGGCGCGGGGCGGGCTCACGGGGTACGCGGCGTGGCCTGGACGACGGGGCGGGAGTAGTCCGGGGAGGCGGTGGGCGGTTCGGCCGCGCTCGCGCCCTGCTCGCTGCCCGCCGAAGCGGGGGGCGGGGCGAGGGGATCGTCGCCCGGGCCCGGGCCGCCGCGGTAGAGGGCGGAGAGGGCGAGGGCGACCATGCCGACGCCGAGGACGAGGGCGAGCATCCAGGCGACGGGGCGGTGCCAGCGGATGCGGCCGCGGTGGTCGCCGACGCGGGTGTCGCGGTACTCGTCGTACTCCTCGCCGCCGCCCCAGTCCTTCAGGGGGTCGTACGCCTCGGAAGGGTCTCCGCGTTCCTCGCCCAGGCGCCGCCCGCCGCGTCCGCTCGCCTCCGCCTCGGCACGCGCCTCGGCGGCCGCGAGCAGTCGTTCGACGGCGGAGGGCTCGTGGATACGGGCGCCCCGTACGAAGTCCTCGTCGAAGACCACGGCGGCGAACTCCTCGTCCGCGCGTCCGTGGTCGTGGTCGTCGTCGGGCTCCCAGCCGTCCGCGAACGGCGCGCCCCCCACGTCCTCCGGCACAGGATCAGAGTAGACCTGTGCGGGCGTTTTGGGCAGACGGTAGGAAAATTACGCGGGCGGTACGGAAATCGGGTGAGGTGATGGTGCGACCGGCCCCCGAAAGGGGGCCGGTCGGGGTGCCGACCGGCCCCGGGGCGGGATGGGCCCCGGGGCCGGCCGCGCGTTCAGCGGACGTGGCCGTCGCCCGTGACCACGTACTTCGTGGAGGTCAGTTCGGGCAGGCCCATCGGGCCGCGGGCGTGGAGCTTCTGGGTCGAGATACCGATCTCGGCGCCGAAGCCGAACTGGCTGCCGTCCGTGAAACGGGTCGAGGCGTTGACGGCGACCGTCGTCGAGTCGACCAGTTGGGTGAAGCGGCGCGCGGCGGCCTGCGAGGTCGTCACGATCGCCTCGGTGTGGCCCGACGACCACAGCCGGATGTGCGCGACGGCGCGGTCCAGGTCGTCGACGACGCAGGCGGCGATGTCGTAGGAGAGGTACTCGGTCTCCCAGTCCTCGGGCGTCGCGGGGACGACGGTGGCCCCGCTGCCGTCCGCGTGGGCCAGGATTCGCTCGTCGCCGTGGACCGTGACCCCGGCCTCGGCGAGCGCGGCGAGGGCCTTGGGGAGGAAGGCGGGGGCGATGTCCTGGTGCACGAGGAGCGTCTCCGCCGCGTTGCACACGCTCGGGCGGCTCGCCTTGGAGTTGATGAGGATCTCGACGGCCATGTCGACGTCCGCCTGCGCGTCCACGTACACGTGGCAGTTGCCCGTGCCCGTCTCGATGACGGGCACCGTGCTGTTCTCGACGACGGTACGGATCAGGCCCGCGCCCCCGCGCGGGATGAGCACGTCGACCTGGCCGCGCGCCCGCATCAGCTCGCGCACCGGTTCGTGGCCCTCGCCCGGTACGAGCTGCACGGCGTCGGCGGGCAGGCCCGCGCCGCCGAGCGCGTCGCGCACGACGCGGACGAGCGCCGTGTTCGACTCGATCGCCGATGACGAGCCGCGCAGCAGCACCGCGTTGCCCGACTTCAGGCACAGTGCGGCGGCGTCGACCGTGACGTTGGGGCGGGCCTCGTAGATGATGCCGACGACGCCGAGCGGGACGCGGATCTGCCGCAGGTCGAGGCCGTTGGGGAGGGTCGAGCCGCGGACGACCTCGCCGACCGGGTCGGGCAGCGCGACGACGCCGCGGACGTCGGCGGCGATGGCGCGGACCCGCTCGGGGGTGAGGCGGAGACGGTCGACCGTGGCCTCGGGCGTGCCGGCCTCCTCGGCGCGGGCGATGTCGCGGGCGTTGGCCTCGATGATCTCGGCGGAACGGACCTCGATCGCGTCGGCGATGGCGAGGAGGACGTCGTCCTTGACCGCGCGGGTCAGGGGGGCCAGCTCTGTTGCCGCTGCGCGGGCCCGGTAGGTCGTCTGGGCTACGGGGGTCATCGTGTCGTACGGGGAGAGCTGGGTCATGCGCCGAGCGTAGACCGGGGGCGGGAGTCGACGGTGGGCGTTTCACCCGGTGGACGTCGCGGGGCTCCGCCTCCGGCCGGTTCCCCGGTCGCCGGAGCGGCTGCGGGAGCGGGGGTTCCTGTTTGGCTGAAAACTGTCCCTACGATCCCTCGTCCCGCCCCCGGAACGGGTGCACCCCCACCGGCGCCGCGGGGAGCGGGCCCGCGTTCTCCGCCACCCGGTGGTGGTAGGTCTCGCGGTCGATGACCTCCAGGCCGACGATCTCCCACGGCGGGAGGTGGGCCGTATGGCGGTGTTCGCCCCACAGGCGCAGGGCGAGCGCGGCCGCGTCGTGCAGGTCGCGGGCCTCTTCCCAGTAGCGGATCTCGGCGTGGTCGGCCGCGTAGCGGCTGGTGAGGAGGAAGGGGTGGTCGTGGGCGAGCTGTTCGAGTGCCCTGCGCACATCGGGGAGCGGGGTGCGTTCGCCCGAGACCGAGAGGGTCACGTGCCACAGGCGCGCGTGCGGGGGCGCCGGGGTGACCTGTTCGGGCTCGCGGCGGCGTTCCTCCTGCTCGCGCTGCTCCCTGCGCCGCACTTCCACGTTCCGCACGCTGCTGAGCGTCCGGGGCCGTGCCCCTGGCTGTGCTCGTACCACCACGGCCTCCGTCCCGCCGGACCGCGGGCCCCCGCCTGCCGCGGGGGCCGCCCCCTCAAAGTGGAGCAGTCCCGGCCTCCGTGCGAAGGGGTTTTGCCCAAGCGCGACCCCCGGGGTGAGCGCTTTCGGCCGTGGGCGTGCGCTCGGGAACGCGTTCGGAGGGTGGTGCGAGGGAGGGGGGACGGGTCTCAGGGGCGGCGCAGCAGGACGAGGTCGTCGCGGTGGACGACCTCGCGCTCGTACTCCGGGCCGAGTTCCTTGGCGAGTTCGCGGGTCGAACGCCCGAGGAGCCTGGGCAGTTCCTCGGCGTCGTAGTTGACGAGTCCGCGTGCCACGGGCCTGCCGTCGGGGTCGCGGAGTTCGACCGGGTCGCCCGCGCTGAAGCGCCCCGTCGCGCCGGTGATCCCCGCGGGCAGCAGGGAGGCGTTCGCGCCGACCACGGCGCGTACGGCCCCGGCGTCGAGCGCGAGCGCGCCCTGCGGGGTCGAGGCGTGCTGGAGCCACAGGAGCCGGTCGGCGTAGCGGCGGCCGGTGGGGTGGAAGTACGTGCCGGTGGCGCGGCCCGCGAGGGCCTCGGCGGCGCGGCTCGCCGAGGTGAGGACGACGGGGACGCCCGCGGCCGCGGCGATCGCCGCGGCCTCGACCTTGGTGACCATGCCTCCGGTGCCGACTCCGGCGCGGCCGGCGCTGCCGATCTCGATGCCCTGGAGTTCGGTGGCGTCCCGTACCTCGGGGACGAGCGAGGTGCCGGGGGCCGCGGGGTCTCCGTCGTAGAGCCCGTCGACGTCGGAGAGGAGGACGAGGAGGTCGGCGTGGACGAGGTGGGCGACGAGCGCGGCGAGACGGTCGTTGTCGCCGAAGCGGATCTCGTCGGTGGCGACCGTGTCGTTCTCGTTGATGACGGGCAGCGCGCCCATCGCGAGGAGTTCGTCGAGCGTGCGGTAGGCGTTGCGGTAGTGGGAGCGGCGGCTCGTGTCCGCGGTGGTGAGGAGGACCTGGCCGACCCGGACCCCGTACCGCGCGAAGGAGGCGGTGTAGCGGGCGACGAGGAGGCCCTGTCCGACGCTCGCCGCGGCCTGCTGCCTGGGCAGGTCGCGGGGGCGGCGGGTGAGGCCGAGCGGGGCGAGCCCGGCGGCGATGGCGCCCGAGGAGACGAGGACGAGGTCCCTCTTCCCTGGGCGGCGCGCGCCGGCGAGGGCGTCCACGAGGGCGTCCACGCGGTCCGCGTCGAGTCCGCCCGAGGCCGTGGTGAGCGAGGAGGAGCCGACCTTGACCACGATCCTGCGGGCCTCGGCCACCCGCTGCCTTGCCGCTGTCACGCGCTGTCCCACTTCCCTGCCCGCTGGCTCCCCGGCCCGGCGGACCCGCCGTTCCGGTGTTTCCTCGTGTCGCGGCAATCTAACCGCGCGGGCGGGGCGGGCACCTCCGCGTTTCGTCTGGCGGACGTTTCCAGGGCCTTCCGGACCGTTTCCGGGCGTTTCCGAGCCCTTCAGGGGTATTGCGGGGTCGGTCCCGCGCTCAAGCGGGGGTCGGTCCCGCGCTGAAGCGGGGGTCGGTCCCGCGCTGAAGCGGGGGTCGGTCCCGCGCTCGGGTGTGAGGTATCGGACACCGCGTGCGAGCGATCACAGGCAACCGTCGTATTCTTCTCACACTCTTCTCAACAATGCCCTCGGGAAAGCCGGGCAGGACGTGGAAGGGTGGAGTGGAGTCGTCCTTCTGACCGGCGGGTTCGCTGATTTCACGAGCATGATCGAATACCGGACGGGCAGGAGGGCCGGACGGCGACAGCGGAACTTCCCCCAAGTGTTCCCGGTCCGCCGCCCGCACCCGCTACCCAAAGCGTCGCCATACCGTTGTACCCGACGGTCCGCGCCGCCGCGGGTCCCTTGTCACGCCCCCCTGTGACCCTGCTTCCGGATGTGTACGTGTCCTCTTCCCCGATCCGAGTCCTTGGAGTCTGAGTAGTGCCCCCCACCTCTCTCGCTCTTCGCAGTCAGGCCCTCGGCAGACTGCTGTCCGCCGCCGTTCTCGCCGCGAGCTTCGTGGCGTCGGCGGTGGGGGCCGCTCTGGCGCTGCCCTGGCTGCTCGTCGGCGCCTCCGCCGTGGGCCTGGTGACAGAACTCGTACTGCACCGCTGGCTGAAGCAGACGCTCGCGCAGCTCGGACGGTTGCGGGTGGACGCCACGCTCCGCCAGGTGCTGCGCGACCTCCTGCTCGTCGTGGGGGTCGTCCGCACCGCGGGGGCCGCGCACGAGGGCGCCTGGACGGCGCTGCTCCTGGGACTCCTCGGCGTGTACGGGCTGCACTTCGTCTCGCAGGGCGGCGCGATCCTCGTCCGCAGGACCCGCACGCTCCCCTTCGTGACCCGCAACATCGACACGAGCGGTCTGCGGCTCACGCCCGCTCCGCCCGCGCTGCTCCTGCGCAGGCCCGGGCACCGGCTGCTCGGCTTCGGGCTCCCCGCGACCGTGGGCCTGCTCGCCACCGTCGCCGCCGACGAGACCGGCTGGGCGCTCGCGGGGATCGCGGTCTCGCTCGTCCTCTCGTGCGCCGGGATCGTCCTGCTCGCCGTGCACCTGCTGCCCCGGCGCCGCGCGCTCAACGAGGAGCGGGCCCTCGCCTGGCTCGACACGTGGCTCGCCGCCTACCGCCCGACGACCGGGATGTACTTCTCGGGCGGCGCCTCCTCCGCGTACCAGGCGAACATGTGGCTGGAGCCGCTCGCCGAGCTGCCCGGACGTCCCGTGATCATCCTGCGCGAGCGGTTCATGGTGCAGAAGATCGCCGCGACGGACCTGCCGATCCTGTGCCTGCCGAAGGTCGCGCACCTCATGCGGATCGAGCAGTCGACGCTGAAGTCGCTCATCCACCCGTCGAACTCGGGCAAGACCTCGCAGGTGCTGCGGATGCCCGGCATCAAGCACGCCTTCGTCAACCACGGCGAGAGCGACAAGCTCTCCAGCTGCAACCCGTACGCGAAGGCGTACGACGAGGTGTGGGTCGCCGGGCCCGCGGCGCGCGAGCGGTACGCCCTCGCGGACGTCGGCGTCGACGACAGGGACATCGTCGAGATCGGCCGCCCGCAGCTCAAGGGCATCGACACGGCGTCCCCCGCCAGGCCCGTCACGACCGTGCTCTACGCGCCGACGTGGGAGGGCTGGGACGGGCAGCCGGGCAACACCTCGATCATCGAGGCGGGCGAGAACATCGTCCGGCAGCTGCTCGCCGACCCGAAGGTACGGCTCCTCTACAAGCCGCACCCGATGACGGGCTCGGTCGACCCGCGCGCGGGCGCGGCGAACGCCCGTATCCAGGAGCTGATCCGCGCGGCGAACGGCGGACGCCCGGCGGTCAAGGACCCGAAGGGCTCCCCCGAGCTGGAGCGGCTCGCCGCCGAGCTGGACCGGCTCACCGCGGCCGACTACCGCACGGGCTCGGACGAGATGGAACGCATGCTCGTCCAGGGCACGCCGTCCGGCGGCCGCGACAAGGCCGTCGCCGAGGCGACGCGCCGCTGGGAGGACGCCTACTGGGCCTCGCTGCCCGAGGACGCCCACCAGATCATCACGGACGCGCGCCCCGTCCTCTACTCCTGCTTCAACCAGGCGGACCTGCTCATCAGCGATGTCTCCAGCGTCGTCTCCGACTACCTCGCGAGCGGCAAGCCGTACGCGGTGGCGAACACGGCGGGGATCAGCGAGGCGCAGTTCCGGGCCGATTTCCCGACCGTACGGGCGGCGACGATCCTCACCCCCGACGCGGCGCGGATTCCGGACCTGCTCGCGGCGGTGCGCAACCCCGCGCGGGACGAGTTCGCGCGGGCGCGCGAGGAGCTGAAGCTGCACCTGCTCGGGCCCGACGAGCCGAGCGCCCAGTCCCGTTTCGCGCGGGCCGTCGAGGCGCTGTCGGCCAAGGCGCTGGAGCGCGAGGCGCGCCAGCAGGCCCGCGAGGGGGCGACGACGCTGGTGCCCACCCAGTCGGACCGCGTGGCGGCGACGCGTGCGGCGCGGGCCGAGGGCGAGGAGGAGCGGGAGTTCGCCGCGGACGCCCTGGCTCCCGCCGAGGCGGACTCGCTGGAGCCGACGGGGGACTGACGGCCCCTGCCTGACACGCCGACGGCGGCCTCTCCCCCGCGCCACGGGGAGGGGCCGCCGTTCTCGTCCGTACGGGCCCGGGCCGGGCTCAGGCGTGGAGGTGGCGCCAGCCCTGCCAGGCCGACTCGATCATCTCGTCGAGTCCGTGGCGCGCGCTCCAGCCCAGCTCCGCGCGGATCGCTTCGGCGGAGGCCACGCAGCGGGCCGCGTCGCCGGGGCGGCGCGGGACGACCTCGGGGACGAGGTCGGTGCGGCCGGTCGTCTTGAGCACGCGCTCGATCATCTCCCGTACGGAACTGCCCTCTCCGCGACCGATGTTGAGCCGCAGCGCGGTCCCCTCGGCGGCTTCGTCGAGGCGGCGCGCGGCGGCGAGGTGGGCCTCGGCGATGTCCTGCACGTGGACGTAGTCGCGCACGCAGGTGCCGTCCGGGGTGTCGTAGTCGTCGCCGAAGACGAGCGGCGGGCGGTCCGCGTCGAGGCGCTCGAAGATGAGCGGGACGAGGTTCGCCGCGCCCTTGTCGGCGAGTTCGGGCAGCCCCGCGCCGACGACGTTGAAGTAGCGCAGGGCGATGGTGCGCAGCCCGTACGCGACCGAGGCGTCCCGCAGCAGCCACTCGCCGACGAGCTTCGTCTCTCCGTACGGGGAGATCGGCAGGCAGGGGGTGTCCTCGGTGACCAGTTCGGGCTCGGGCACGCCGTACACGGAGGCGGAGGAGGAGAAGACGAGCCGGTCGACGCCCGCGGCGCGCATGGCCTCCATGAGGACGCGGAGCCCCTCGACGTTCTCGTGGTAGTAGTGCAGCGGCAGCTCGACGGACTCGGCGACCTGCTTCTTGCCCGCGATGTGCAGCACCCCGGTCACCCCGTACCCGGAGAGCACCGCGTCGAGCCTCGCCCGGTCCAGCACGCTCCCGGTCTCCAGCGGTACCCCTTCGGGCAGCCGCGCGGGCTCCCCCGTGGACAGGTCGTCGAGCACCACGACGGGCACCCCCGCCTCGACGAGCACCCGCACCACGTGCGCCCCGATGTACCCGGCCCCACCCGTCACCAGCCACGTCATCCCGGCACCTCTCCCTCGCTCACAGCAGCGTCGCAGCAGCGTCGCACAGCCTCGGCGTGACTCGAATCACCCCGAGGGGAAGCCGCGCGGTGAATCACCTTCCGCCCATCTGTCCGCATTTGCGATCAGATAAAGAGCGAAACGCGACAACACCACCCAAGCCAATAGCACTACCTTCTCTCAGGAAACTTCAAAAGAATCACATAAACTGTCGCAGCGCTCGGCCGGCTCACAGGGTCGCGCGAGTCCCCCGTCCTTCAGGTCCGTGGAGCAGGTCTTCAGAGATGCCGCGTTTCTCGATCGTCGTACCGGTCTACAAGGTGCAGGCATACCTCGGTGAGTGCCTGGACTCCGTCCTCGGACAGGACTTCGGCGACTTCGAAGTGATCGCGATCGACGACTGCTCACCCGACGTGTGCGGTGAGATCCTCGACCAGTACGCGGCGAACGACGCGCGCGTACGGGCGGTGCACCTGCCCGAGAACGTCGGCCTCGGCAAGGCGCGCAACGAGGGTCTGGCCCGCGCGCGCGGCGACTACGTCCTCTTCCTCGACAGCGACGACGTCCTGCTGCCCGGCAGCCTGCGCGCGATGACTGACCGGCTGGCGGCGGCGGCCTCGCCCGACATCCTCGTCTACGACTACGCGCGCTCCTACTGGGACGGGCGCCTCGTACGCAACTCGCTCGCCCGGCACCTGCACGAGGACGGCCCCGCCTCCTTCCCCCTGACCGAGCGCCCGGAGCTGCTCAACCTCCTCCAGGTGGCCTGGAACAAGGCGTACCGCAGGGAGTTCGTGGAACGCGCGGGACTCCTCTTTCCCGCG
This sequence comes from Streptomyces sp. P6-2-1, assembly GCF_050613165.1. Taxonomy (NCBI): domain Bacteria; kingdom Bacillati; phylum Actinomycetota; class Actinomycetes; order Kitasatosporales; family Streptomycetaceae; genus Streptomyces; species Streptomyces sp. P6-2-1. Next base: position 1,989,878 of record NZ_CP192513.1, read on the forward strand.
GGCTACTACGAGGACGCCCCCTGGACGTACTGCGCCCTGGCCGCCGCTGACTCGCTCGCCGTGCTCGACCGGGTGTGCGTCCACTACCGCCAGCGGCGCGAGGGCGGCAACATCCTGAGCACCGTCAGCCGCAAGCACTTCGACGCCTTCGAGCAGTACGACCGCGTCTTCGCCTACCTGGACAGCCGCCCCGAACTCGACCGCTGGCGCGGGCCGTTGTTCCGCAAGATGATCGACCACTACCTCACCATCCTGGAGCGGCCCGGGCGGCTGCCCGAGGAGGCGAAGGCGGAGTTCTTCCACCGCGCGGCACAGGACTACCGCCGCCGGGTCCCGGCCGGCTTCGAGCGGCCGCCCGGGCGCGACGGCTACAAGTTCGCGATGCTGGAGCGCGACGCGTACGCCCTCATGAGCGGCTCCGCCACCGCGGTCCGCACCCGCCAGGTCGTCAGGACCAAGGCGCGGAAGGCCGTCAGCGGCTCCAAGAAGCGCGCGATGGGCCTCTTCTACCGCTCGCAGCAGCACACCGACCTCGACGAGAACCTCGCGCTCTTCTCCGCGTACTGGAGCCGTTCGGTCTCCTGCAACCCCGCGGCGATCGACGCCGAACTCGCCCGGCTGGCCCCGCACATCCGCCGCGTGTGGGCCGTGCGCCCGGACAGGATGGACAGCGTCCCGCGCGGGGTACGGGCCGTACCGCTCGGTTCGCGGGACTTCTGGACGGTCGCCGCGCGCGCCAAGTACCTGGTGAACAACGTCAACTTCTCGGACCGCCTCGTCAAGCGCCCGGGGCAGGTCCACCTCCAGACGCACCACGGCACCCCGCTCAAGAAGATGGGCCTCGACCAGCGCGAGTACCCGGTCTCCACGAGCATGGACTTCGACGACCTGCTGCGGCGCTGCGACCGCTGGGACTACAGCCTCTCGTCGAACGCCCACTCCACGCGGGTCTGGGAACGCGTGTACCCCAGCCGCTACGAGACGCTGGAGACCGGCTACCCGCGCAACGACGCCCTCGTCAACGCGAGCGCCGCGGACGTGCTGGCCGCCCGCGTCGAACTCGGCCTCGCCGAGGGCACCACGGCGCTGCTCTACATGCCGACCCACCGCGACTACGAGAAGAGCTTCCGGCCCCGTCTCGACCTCGCGCGCGTCGCCTCCGAGCTGGGGCCCGACACGGTCCTCCTGGTGCGCGGCCACTACTTCTACAAGCCCTCGCCGCAGGTCGAGGAGTTGCGCGCGACGGGGCGGATCATCGACGTGTCCGCGCATCCCCGGGTCGAGAGCCTGTACCTGGCGGCGGACGCGCTCATCACCGACTACTCGTCGGCGATGTTCGACTACGCGGTGCTGGACCGGCCCATCGTGATCTTCGCCGATGACTGGGAGATCTACTCGACGGTCCGCGGGGTCTACTTCGACCTCCTGTCCGAGGCACCGGGCGCGCTCGCGCGCACGCAGGACGAGCTGATCGACGTACTCGGCGGCGGGGCCTGGCGCGGCGCGGAGGCCGACCGGCGGCGCGCCGCCTTCCGCGCGCGCTTCTGCGACTTCGACGACGGCCGGGCGGCCGAGCGCGTCGTACGGAAGGTCTTCCTCGGCGACGACCGCGAGATACCCGTGACCCCGCTCGCCGAACGCCCGCACGTACCGTCCCCCGCGGAACTCGCGGGCACCGTCCGCATCCCTTCGCCGGCGGGGAGGACCGGGAGGACGGAGAGGGCGGAACGGCCGTACGCGGCCGAGGCGGTGTACGCGGCCGGACCCGCGCCCGTGGTGGAGCCCGGCTTCACGGCGCGGACCGAAGGCACGGCGCGGACCGAGTCCGTACCGGAGACCGTGTCGGTACCGGAGCCGGAGTACGTCGTGGAGCCCGCGTCCTGGGTGGAGTCCGTGGCCTCGCCGGAGCCCGCTCGCGTCGCGGAGTTCCCCTCCGCCGAACTCCGCGAGGAGCAGCGCGAGGAAGAGGACCTGGACGACGAGCCGGACGCCGACGACGCCGGTTTCGCTGCCGCTGCCGAGACCCACACCGATGTCGACACCGAGACCGACGCCGATGTCGACACCGATTTCGACGCGGACGCCGACGCCGACGCCGACGCCGACGCCGACGAGAGCGTGCCCGGGGGCTCGGTCCCCGCCTGGGCCACGTCCGCGCCCGAGCCCTTCCCCGTTTCCGCCCCGCTCGACGCCGATTCCTTCTTCGGTCCCCCGCCCACGCGCGCGCCCCACGAGAGGGCGGCGGCCGCGCCCGTGGACGAGGCGCTCGCCGCGTACTCCGAGCTGTTCCCGCAGCAGGCCCACGGCATGAGCATCCCGCGGCAGCCGGTCCCCGTGAACCGGGCCGGTCACGGCTCGGACGAGAACCGGCTGGACGACCGCCCCGCGCCCGGTGGCCTCCCGCTCCCTCCCCTCTCCGGCGCCGGTGAGCCCGTCACCTCTCCCGAGCCGCCCGGCGCCGAGACGGCCTGAACACCTCACCACCTCACGCCCTGAAGAATGGACTCCTCCCGCATGGCTCCGCGCCTGAGCGTCATCGTCCCCGTCTATGACGTGGAGGCGTATCTCCCGGCCTGTCTGGACTCACTGCGCGCGCAGACCTTCCGCGACCTCGAAGTGATCATGGTCGACGACGGTTCGCCCGACGACTCGGCACGGATATGCGCCGAGTACGCGGCGGCGGACTCGCGCTTCAGGCTGGTGCGCAAGGAGAACGCCGGTCTCGGCGCGGCCCGCAACACGGGCGTCGAGCACCTGCACCCGGCGAGCGAGTTCCTCACCTTCGTCGACAGCGACGACACGGTGCCGCCGGACGCGTACCGGCTCATGGTGACGAGCCTGGAGGAGAGCGGCTCCGACTTCGTCTCGGGGAACGTGCTGCACATCAACTCGACGCGGGTGTGGCAGTCTCCGATGCACCGTTTCCTGCGGGACGGGGCGGCCAAGCGGACGCATGTGAACGAGAACCAGTCGTTGTTGGGCGACCGGACGGCGTGGAACAAGGTGTTCCGGCGGGCGTTCTGGGAGAAGCACTCCCTGGAGTTCCCCGAAGGAGTGCTGTACGAGGACACGCCGGTGATGGTGCCCGCGCATTTCCTCGCCGAGGCGGTCGACGTGATCGGCGAGCCGACGTACCACTGGCGGCTCCGGGACGGCGAAGGTGCCCCCTCGATCACCCAGCGCCGCACGGAGGTGCGGGGGCTGCGCGACCGGATCGCCGCGGTCGAGAGCGTCAGCAAGTTCCTGGCGGCACGCCCGGAACCCGAGGCGAAGGACCTGAAACTCGCCTACGACCGTTCGGTTCTCACCAGTGACCTCCGGCTCTTCCTGACCGTTCTGCCCGAAGCGGACGAGGAGTTCCGCGCGGAGTTCATCCGTGGTGTGAACCGTTTCCTCAACGGCATCGATCCCGACATCGTCCTCGGTATGCAGTCCCAGCCGCGGCTGAAGTGGCTCCTGGTCCGCAAGCACGCCCTCGCGGAACTCGTGGCCCTGCTGGAGGCCGAACGCCGGGGTGACCGGGGCGAGGTCGAAGGGCTGCTGCGCAAATACGCGAGCTTCCCCTCCGTCAAGGGAATCGGCGAGGTCCTCCCCAAGAAGGCCCTGCGGCTGGACCAGGACCTCAAGCTGTGGACGTCCTTGCGTGAGGTGTCCTGGCAGGGCGGGCGCCTGCGGCTCGCGGGGCAGGCCGCGATCCAGCGGGTCAGCCAGCCCGGCAAGCACAGCGCGGTGAAGGTCCTCGCGATCCAGAAGGTCGGCAGCCGCCGCCCGCTGCTGATCCCGACGCCCAACGTCCACACCCCCGAGGCGACCGCCGCGTCGAAGACCAGCGACGTCAACTACGACTGGTCCGGCTGGGAAGTCGAGATCGACCCGCGACGCCTGTGCAAGGGCGACACCTGGGAAGAAGGCGTCTGGCGCGTCGGGATGGCCATGACCTCCGGCGGTCTGCTGCGTAAACGGGCCATCAGCGCGAAGGGCCCCGACAGCCCCGGCGCTCCCCCCCACCAGTGGCTCGACCGCGACCACCGGCTCCTTCCCTTCGCCGAGAAGGGCGCCCTGCGGCTGCGCATCGAACGTGTCCGCGCGCTCGTCACGGGGTACCGCGAGGTGAACGGCTCGATCGCGGTCAGCGGCGAGATACGGGTGCCGGTCGGAGCGGGTGAGCGCGTCGCGCTCCAGGTCACCAACCGGGGCACGGGCGAGATCATCGAGTACCCGGTCACGGTGCGCCCCCAGGCCGGGGCCGACACGCACTTCGACGTCCTCGTCCCGCTCGCGGACATCGCGCTGCTGCCCGAGTACCCGCGCGCCGAGGAGCCGGACGCCACGACGCTCGCCGCGCGGCGCAACTGGAGCACCGCGCTCATCGTGACCGCTCCCGACGGCACCGCGCGCAACCTGTCCACCGTCGTGGCGGCGGGGCTCCCCGACGCGCAGTTCGCGCTGTCCCGCGCGCTCGCCCCCGGCGCCGAGGACTACGAGGTCGCCTGCCAGCCGGGCAACAACGGCTATCTCAAGTTCACCGGCCGGCCGCTCCAGGCACGCCTCACCAAGGTCGAGTGGACCGGGGAGCGCTTCGTCCTGCACGGCTCGGCTCCGGTCCCCCTCGACGAGGCCTCCTTCTTCGTCTCCGCGCGCAGCCGCAGCGACCAGAAGCAGGGCGAACTGCGCATCCTGCCGGACGGCACGTTCGTCGCCTCGTTCAGCCCCGGCCGGATGTCCGGGCCGCACAAGAACCTGCCGCTCCGCACGGGACGCTGGAACTTCCTCCTGCGGATTCCCGGGCGCCCGCTCGACATCCCGTTCGTCATCGACCGGCTCGCCGTGGAACGGTTCCCCGTCGTGGGCACGGTGGGCGGCGACACCTTCGAGTTCCAGGCCCGCTGGTACAACTTCCCGCAGCTCAACTGCCTCTCGGACCTGGATGTCAGCGAGCAGGGACCGTACCACCAGGCCCGTCTCCTGAAGAACGCCTACGAAGCCGGCCGCTCCCTCCCCCTGCGCGACCAGGTCGTCTTCATCAGCTTCAACGGACGCCAGTACTCCGACAGCCCCCGGGCGATCCACGAGGAGCTGGTCCGCCGCGGCAGCGACCTCGAACAGCTGTGGGTCGTGCGGGACAACCAGGTGGAGCTGCCCGGCACGGTGCGTCCGCTCCGTATGTGGAGCAAGGAGTGGTACGAGGCCCTCGCCCGCGCCCGGTACATCGTGACCAACGCGCACCTGCCGCACTGGATCGAGCGCCGCCCCGGACAGGTCATCGTGCAGACCTGGCACGGCACGATGCTCAAGAAGATCGGCCTCGACATCGAGGCACCCGCCTTCAACCCGGAGTACCACGAACAACTCCGCTCCGAGTCGAAGAACTGGTCGCTCCTCGTCTCCGCGAACCGCTTCAGCACCCCGATCCTCACACGCGCGATGGGCTTCGACGGCGAGATCCTGGAGACCGGCTACCCCCGCAACGACTACCTCCATGCCCCGGACAAGGAGAAGCGCGCGGCCGAGGTGCGGCGCGCGCTCGGGCTGCCCGAGGGCAAGAAGGTCGTCCTGTACGCGCCGACCTGGAGGGACAACCAGGCCCACAGCAGGGGGCAGTTCCGTCTCGATCTCCAGCTGGACCTGGAGGACGCCGAGCGCAGGCTCGGCCATGACCACGTCCTCCTGGTGCGCCGCCACTCGAACGTGGTGGACAGCGTGAGCGGGGCGGGCAACGGCTTCGTCTTCGACGTCTCGGACTACCCGGACATCGCCGACCTCTACCTCGTCGCCGACATCCTCGTCACCGACTACTCCTCGGTGATGTTCGACTACGCGAACCTCCAGCGGCCGATGCTCTTCTTCACGTACGACCTGGAGCACTACCGCGATGTCCTGCGCGGCTTCTACTTCGACTTCGAGCGCGAGGCACCGGGTCCGCTGATCCAGGACTCGGCCGAGCTGATCAGCGCGATCCGCGACATCGACACCGTGCGCGCGACGTACGCGGAGCGCTACCGCGGCTTCCACGAGCGCTTCTGCGGACTCGACGACGGGCAGGCGACGGGCAGGGTCATCGACCGGCTGCTGCGCAGGGGCGAGGAACTGCGCCACGAGAGCTGAGCGCGGGCGAAGCCCTGACCACGGCGCGGGGCCCCGGAATCCATCGGTTCCGGGGCCCCGCGCCGTTCCCGTGCGGCGTCAGGCCCCTTCCGCCCCTGCCCTCCCCGCGGTCCCCTCCGCCAGCATCCGGTCCACGACGCGGGCCGAGGCGTTGCCGTCGTCGAGGTCGCAGAATTCCTCGTGGAAGAGCTGGTAGCGCTCGCTGTAGTCGGCGACGACGCGGTCGATGTTGCGCAGGGCGGAGAGGAGTTCCTCCGTCGTGCGGACGAGGGGTCCCGGGGCGTTGCGCTCGAAGTCGAAGTAGAAGCCGCGCAGGGTGTCGCGGTAGTGCTCCAGGTCGTAGGTGAAGAAGACCATCGGGCGGCGCAGGTGCGCGTAGTCGAACATCACGGAGGAGTAGTCGGTGACGAGGACGTCGGCGGCGAGGTAGAGGTCGGCGATGTCCGGGTACTCCGAGACGTCGAAGACGAAGCCGTCGCCCGCGCCCGCCACACCGTCCACGGTGTTGGAGTGGCGGCGCACCAGGAGGACGTGGTCATGGCCGAGTTCTTCGCGGGCGCGCTCGGTGTCGAGCTTGAGGTCGAAGCGGAAGCGGCCCTGGCTGTGGGCGTCGTCGTCGCGCCAGGTGGGGGCGTAGAGGACGACGCGTTTGCCGGGCGGCAGTCCCAGGGATTCGCGGATCTCCTTGGCGCGCTCGGGGTGGTCGGGTGCGTAGAGCACGTCGTTGCGGGGGTAGCCGGTCTCCAGGATCTCGCCGTCGAAGCCCATCGCGCGTGTGAGGATCGGGGTGCTGAAGCGGTTCGCGGAGACGAGGAGCGACCAGTTCTTCGACTCGGCGCGGAGTTGTTCGTGGTACTCCGGGTTGAAGGCGGGTGCCTCGATGTCGAGGCCGATCTTCTTGAGCATCGTGCCGTGCCAGGTCTGCACGATGACCTGTCCGGGGCGGCGCTCGATCCAGTGCGGCAGGTGCGCGTTGGTCACGATGTACCGGGCGCGGGCGAGGGCGTCGTACCACTCCTCGCTCCACAGCCGCACCTTGCGCGCGGTGGGTGGCAGCGCCGCCTGGTCGTCGCGGACGAGCCAGAGCTGTTCGAGGTCGCTGCCGCGGCGGACCAGCTCCTCGTGGACGGCGCGGGGGCTGTCGGAGTACTGCTTGCCGTTGTAGCTGATGAAGAGGACGGCGTCGCGCAGCGGTCTGGCGCGCCCCGCCTCGTAGACGTCCCTGCGCAGGCGGGCCTGGTGGTAGACGCCGCGCTCCTCCGTGCGCAGTCCTGAGGGGCAGTTGAGCTGCGGGAAGTCGTGCCAGCGGGCCTGGAGGGCGAACGTGCGCCCGTCGGCCGCTCCCTCCACGGGGAAGGCCGGCACGGCGAGCCTGTCGATCGTGAAGGGCACGTCCAGCGGGTGTCCGGGGACGCGCAGGAAGAGGTTCCACCGGCCGCTCGCGAGCGGGAGCTGCCCGCGGAAACCGGACATGCGCGAGGGCGTGAAGCGCGCCTGGAAGCGCCCGCCGGGGAGCGCGCGCACCTCACCGGTGTGCTCCTCGAAGCGGTCGCGCGCCGTGACGACGAACGCGGCGCCTTCGAGGTCGAGCGGCGCGCTGCCGCGCAGGGTGTACGCGTCGTCCTGCCACGTCACGTCGGTGAGGCGGGCCTGGAGGGCGCGCCCGACGATCTTGAGGTAGCCGTTGTTGCCGCTCAGGAGCGCGACCTCATAGTTCTCCGCGCCGGGCGCGAGGCGCGCGGGCAGCCTGACCTGGAGGTCGTCGAGGCCGTCGCGCACGACGGTCGAGTAGTGGCGGCGCGGGCCCTTCGCCGGGATCACGACGAGGCTGGTGCTCCAGGTCCTGCGGGCGGCGAGGAGGGCGGAGGCGGCGGCGGGGCCGGGGGTGCCCGCGGGAGCGTCGGGCTTCCCGTTCTCCCGCGCGGGTACGGGCCGCAGGTCGGCGTCCGCGGTGGCGGTGCCCCTGCTCGCGTCGGCCGCCGCGCGGGCGTCCTCGCGTTCCTGGCCCGCCTCGGCGGTCTCGCCGGTCTCGGCGGCGCCGGTCCCCGGGAGCAGCCCGACCGCGTCGAGCGGCACCCGGACCGTGAAGTCCGTGTGCGCGCCGCCGGGCCGCACCTCGGCGCCGTGGTCGTGGATCTCGCCGGTCCTGCGGTTGGTGAGGCGCAGGACGAGCCGGTCGCCCTCGCCCATCGGGCGGCGCAGCGTGCCGGCGATCTCGACCGCGTCGTCCCCGAGCGCGCGGTGGCCGGTGACGAGGGCGTGGACGCGTTCGACGCGCAGCCGCAGCACTCCCCGCTCGCTGTACGGGAGGAGCCTGTAGTCCTCGTCGAGCCACTGGTACGGCGGGTTGCCCGGCGAGTCGGGGCCCTTCGCCGCGAGTCCGCGCCGCCGTACGAGCCCGCCGCTCGCGGTGACGATCCCGACCTTCCACACGCTCTCGCGCCAGCCGCCCGCGGGGCGCAGCCGGGCGGGGTCGATGAGGTGGCTGAAGCCGGACCAGTCGTAGTTGTGCTGCTTGCGGCCCGAGAGCGCGGTCGCCTCGGGCTGGCGGACGTTGCGGGTGGGCAGCACGAGCTTGCGCCCGGTGCCCTCCTCGGCGAGGGCGAGGGCCTTGACGGCGCTGAACGGCCCCGGCTGGTCGATCCTGTCGATCCAGGCATGCCCGGTGAGCCGCAGCCCGCCGTTCTCCCAGGACAGCTCCTTGAGGGTGGCGAACAGGTGCAGGTCGCGGTCGATGCGGTGAACGCGCCGGGGCAGCGGGCCGCCCGTGGCGGGGGCGGTCGCGTACGAGACGTACTTGCGCAGCCGCCCGTGGACGCGGCCTCGTCCGCCCTCGCGTTCCTCGGCGAGGATGCCGAGCAGCGCCTCGGTCTCGTGCTTGCGCACGAGGAGCCATTTGATGCGGGCCTGGGTGGGCAGCCGGTGGACGGTTCGCGGGTCGACGCAGTCGAGGAAGGCGTTGGCGGCGCGGACGAAGGCGGCGCGGTATGCGGCGTCGCCCTCGGGGAGGACCTTGAGGAAGGCCCACAGGTCGCTCATGAGGACGTTGCGGTCGAAGGCGGCGCGCAGTGGGGCGGCCTCGGGTTCGGGGCGTCCGGCGAGGAAGCGGCTCACCTGCGTGACGGCGGCCGCCCTGTCCCGTACCGCCTTCGGCTCGGTGCGGCGCTGGGTGATGGACGGGCCTGCCTCGCCCTCGCGCATGCGCCAGTAGTAGACGGGCTCGGAGACGATGTCGACGGCCTCGGCGAGGAACTGCGCGGGGACGATGACGGGGGTGTCCTCGTAGAGGACGCCGACGGGGAAGCGCAGCCCGTGGCGGTTCCAGAAGTCCTTGCGGAAGACCTTGTTGCAGGCGATGCGGTCGGTGAGGAGCTTCCGCTTGCGGGTCACGTGCGTGCGCTGCTCGGCGCCCGCGCCGAGGAAGCGGTGCATGGGCGACTGCCACACGCGCCGGGAGTTGATGTGGCGTACGTTGCCGGTCGCGAAGTCGGAGCCGCTCGCGTCGAGGCTCGCGAGCATGAGCCGGTAGGCGTCGGCGGGGACCATGTCGTCGCTGTCGACGAAGGCGAGGAACTCGCTCGCGGGGTGGGCCGCGTCGATCCCCGTGTTGCGTGCCGCGCCGAGCCCCTGGTTCTCCTGCTGGACGAGGCGGAAGCGCCCGTCGCGCCGGGCGTACTCCTCGGCGATGAGGGCCGAGCCGTCGGGCGAGCCGTCGTCGACCACGATCACCTCGATCTCGCGCAGCGTCTGCGCGGCGAGTGAGTCGAGGCAGGCGGGGAGGTAGGTCTCGACGTCGTAGACGGGGACGATGACGCTCAGGCGGGGCGGGACGGGAGACATGCGCCCCACGCTCCCAGCGGAACGCCCCTTTCGCGCGGAGAGATCCCCTTTTCGAGTGCTTTTATCGCACCGTCGGCCCCTCCTTCGTTTTACGGATTCCGCCGGGAAGGGGTACCCGCATCCGCCGACGGGGCCCGCGCGCACCCTCCGGTGTACGGGGCCCCGCCGGTCCGGCCCCCGGGTGCGGGCCCGGAGGCCGCGCCCGGGGGCGCGGGCCTCACACGGCCGCGCCGTGGCTCAGAGTTCCCCGAAGGGGTCGAAGCCGTCGAACTGCTGCTGCGCCTCGTCGCGCTCGGCCTGCCGGTCCCTGCGCCGCTGCACCGCGGGCCGCAGCGGGTCGAGCCGGTGGTCCTCGCCGCGGCGGCCGAGCATCTCGGCGCCGGCGAGCATCGTCGGCTCCCAGTCGAACACGACGGCGTTCTCCTCGGGCCCGATCGCGACGCCGTCACCGGCGCGCGCCCCGGCCTTCATGAGCGCTTCCTCGACGCCGAGCCGGTTGAGCCTGTCCGCGAGGTAGCCGACGGCCTCGTCGTTGTTGAAGTCGGTCTGCCGCACCCAGCGCTCGGGCTTCTCGCCCCGTACGCGGTAGATGCCGTTGTCCTCCAGGGTCACCGTGAACCCGGCGTCGTCGACGGCCTTCGGGCGGATGACGACACGCGTCGCCTCCTCCTTCGGCTTCGACGCGCGGTAGCGCGCGACGAGGTCACCGAGCGCGAAGCTCAGCTCGCGCAGTCCGGTGTGCGCGACGGCCGAGACCTCGAAGACCTGGTAGCCGCGCGCCTCCAGGTCGGGGCGGACCATCTCGGCGAGGTCCTTGCCGTCGGGCACGTCGATCTTGTTGAGGACGACGATGCGGGGCCGCTTGTTGAGGCCCCCGTACTGCTGAAGCTCCTCCTCGATGACGTCGAGGTCGGAGACCGGGTCGCGGTCCGATTCGAGCGTCGCCGTGTCGAGTACGTGCACGAGCACGGAGCAGCGCTCGACGTGCCGCAGGAACTCCAGGCCGAGGCCCTTGCCCTGGCTCGCGCCGGGGATGAGCCCGGGCACGTCGGCGACGGTGTAGACCGTCTCGCCCGCCGTGACGACGCCGAGGTTGGGGACGAGCGTCGTGAAGGGGTAGTCGGCGATCTTCGGGCGCGCGGCCGAGAGCACCGAGATGAGCGAGGACTTGCCCGCGCTCGGGTAGCCGACGAGCGCGACGTCCGCGACGGTCTTCAGCTCCAGGAGGAGGTCCTCGGCGTCGCCGGGCTCGCCGAGCAGCGCGAAGCCGGGCGCCTTGCGGCGGGCCGAGGAGAGCGCCGCGTTGCCGAGGCCGCCGCGGCCGCCCGAGGCGGCGACGAAGCTCGTGCCCTGCCCGACGAGGTCGGCGAGGACATTGCCCGCCCTGTCGAGCACGACGGTGCCGTCGGGGACGGGGAGTACGAGGTCCTGGCCGTCCTTGCCCGAGCGGTTGCCGCCCTCGCCCGGCTTGCCGTTGGTGGCCTTGCGGTGCGGGCTGTGGTGGTAGTCGAGGAGCGTCGTCACGGACTGCTCCACGACGAGGATGACGTCGCCGCCGCGACCGCCGTTGCCGCCGTCCGGGCCGCCGAGCGGCTTGAACTTCTCCCGGTGCACGGAGGCGCAGCCGTGGCCTCCGTTACCCGCGGCGACGTGCAGTTCGACGCGGTCCACGAAGGTGGTCATGGGTGTGCCTCCAGTACTGCGGGTGAAAAGTGCTACGAGTTGTGTCAAGGGTGCGGGATCGCGCGCCAAAGGTGCGTAACGCGCGAAAGGCGGACTCACTTCCCGCCGGTGCTGTCGGTGGGAGGGAGTCCGCCCTCGCGAAAAACCACGCGTGAGGTCACGCGCCGCCGATGCGACTGATCAGGTAGTGACTGATCAGGCGACCGGGACGATGTTCACGACGTTGCGGCCACGGCTCGTGCCGAACTGGACCGCACCCGCGTCGAGCGCGAAGAGGGTGTCGTCCTTGCCGCGGCCGACACCGGCGCCCGGGTGGAAGTGGGTGCCGCGCTGGCGGACGATGATCTCACCGGCGTTGACGACCTGACCGCCGAAGCGCTTCACGCCGAGCCGCTGAGCATTGGAATCGCGGCCGTTCCGGGTGGACGACGCGCCCTTCTTGTGTGCCATGTCTCCTCAGTCCCTTACTTCGCAGCCGTGGGGATCTCAGTGACCTTGACCGCCGTGTACTGCTGGCGGTGGCCCTGACGACGGCGGTAGCCGGTCTTGTTCTTGTAGCGCAGAATGTCGATCTTCTGGCCCTTGTGGTGGTCGACGACCTCGGCCACGACCTTGATACCGGCCAGCACCCACGGGTCGCTGGTGACGGCCTCGCCGTCGACGAGCAGCAGGGTCGAGAGCTCGACCGTGTCGCCCACCTTGGCAGTGGAAATCTTGTCAACCTCAACGATGTCGCCGACAGCAACCTTGTGCTGGCGACCACCGCTGCGCACGATGGCGTACACGCGGATCTCACTCTCTGTGCTCGAAAACGGGACCTCCTGATGCCAGCCGCCCGCCGGAGACAGGGGGGAACCCCGGTCCACCGAAGGAGGGATGAGCGGCCTCCCCGGGGCTCATGACGGCGAGGACGCCGCCCGCCCGGAGGTGGGGTGCTCAGAAGGTGGCGCCAGAGACGCCAAGGGCCAAGACTACGGGGCCCCCGCACAGGGGGTCAAACCGGCCCCTGGCAGGCCCTGACCGACTCCTGGCAGGCTCCTGCCCGCCCGAGGGAAGGCGCGGCGCCCCGGGGAAGGCGCCGTCCGCCCCGTACTCCACGGGCCGCTCCCACTCCACGGTGCCCCACGGAAGAGGCCGCCCCCGCCCCGGCGGGGCGGGGGCGGCCTCTCACAGCCGTCCGCTCAGGACTCGGCCCCCTCCGAGGACTCCGCCGCCTTCCGCGCCGTCGTCTTCTTCGCGGGCGCCTTCTTGGCGGCCGTCTTCTTGGCCGGGGCCTTCTTGGCGGCGGCGGTCGTCTTCTTGGCAGCGGTCGTCTTCTTCGCCGCCGTCTTCCTGACCGCCTTCTTCGCGGGCGCGGCCTCCTCGGCGGGAGCCTCGACGGCAGCCGGGGCCTCGGTGGCCTCGGGGACCTCCGCGGGAGCCTCGGCGGCCTTCTTAGCGGTCGCCTTCTTGGTCGCGGCCTTCTTGGCCGGGGCCTTCTTGGCGGCGGCGGTCGTCTTCTTGGCAGCGGTCGTCTTCTTCGCCGCCGTCTTCCTGACCGCCTTCTTCGCGGGCGCGGCCTCCTCGGCGGGAGCCTCCGCAGGGGTCTGCGGTGCCTCGGCCGCGGGGACCACGAGCACCGCACCCTCGTCCGCCGCCGAGGTCGCCGGTGCGGCCACCTCGCGGACGACCCTGCGCCTGGCCCGCGCCGGGGGCGCCGCCTCGGGGACCACCTCGGCCGGCTCGGGCTCGGCGGCGATCTCGGCGACGGGCTCGGGCGCGGAGACCTCGGCGACGGGCACGACGACCTCGACCGGCTCGGCGGCCTTCGGCGAACCCGCCGGAGCACTCGCCTTGCGCGTCGCCCTGCGCCGCCCGCGGCCCCGGGGGGCCTCCTCGGCGGGGACGGTGTCGGCGACGGCCGAAGCGGGCAGCGTCGCCGCCGTCACGACCTCGACGGCCTCGGGCTCGACGACCGGCTCGACGACCGCGTCGGCCAGCGGCTCCACGGCGGCATCGGCGACCGCGTCGGGGGCCGGCGCGGCGACCTCGGCGGGGGCGGCGACCTCGGCGGGGGCGTCGGCCTCGTCGGACTTCAGCTCCTCGGGGTCGTAGGCCCCGACGGTGTCCGTGTCGGTGACACGCGAGCCGCGCGGCGCCCCGGCGGGCGCGGAGGCCCGTCGCGAGGCACGGCGGCGGCTGCGCTCCCGGCGACCGCCGTACCCGGCGGCCGCCGCCTCGGCCTCGGCGGCGCTGCTGTACAGGTCCTCGTCGGGCGTGAAGACGGGCTCGGGGAGCGCGGCGGGCCCGGTGACGACCTCGGTGGCCGGCTCTTCCTGGGCCTTCGCCTCCTCGGCCCGCTCGGCGCTCACGTACTCGTACGTCAGCTCGTGCTCGACGTGGTCGTGCTCGGCGTGCTCGCCGCCCTTGCCCTTCTTCTTGCGCTTGCCGCCACCGCCGCCGCCCTGGGTCGTGGCCTGGTCGAGGTGGACGATGACGCCGCGCCCGTTGCAGTGGACGCAGGTCTCGGAGAAGGACTCCAGGAGCCCCTGCCCGACGCGCTTGCGGGTCATCTGCACGAGGCCGAGCGAGGTGACCTCGGCGACCTGGTGCTTGGTGCGGTCACGGCCCAGGCACTCCAGGAGGCGCCGCAGGACGAGGTCGCGGTTGGACTCCAGGACCATGTCGATGAAGTCGATGACGACGATCCCGCCGAGGTCGCGCAGCCGCAGCTGGCGCACGATCTCCTCGGCCGCCTCCAGGTTGTTCCTGGTGACGGTCTCTTCGAGGTTGCCGCCCTGCCCCGTGAACTTCCCCGTGTTGACGTCGACGACGATCATCGCCTCGGTCTTGTCGATCACGAGGGAGCCGCCGGAGGGCAGCCACACCTTGCGGTCGAGCGCCTTGGCGAGCTGCTCGTCGATGCGGTACGTGGCGAAGACGTCGACCTCGGACGTCCACCGCGACAGGCGCCCGACGAGGTCGGGGGCGACGTGCGAGACGTAGCCGTGGATGGTCTCCCAGGCCCGGTCGCCGCTCACGACGACCTTCGTGAAGTCCTCGTTGAAGATGTCGCGGACGACCCGGACGGTCATGTCGGGCTCGCCGTAGAGCAGCGTCGGCGCGTTGCCCGTCTTCGCCTTCTTCCTGATGTCCTCCCACTGCGACTGGAGCCGCTCGACGTCGCGCCGCAGCTCGTCCTCGCTCGCGCCCTCGGCGGCCGTGCGCACGATGACGCCCGCGTCCTCGGGGACGATCTTCTTGAGGATGGTCTTCAGGCGCGCGCGCTCGGTGTCGGGGAGCTTGCGGCTGATGCCGGTCATCGAGCCCTCGGGCACGTAGACCAGGTAGCGCCCGGGCAGCGAGACCTGGCTGGTGAGGCGGGCGCCCTTGTGGCCGATCGGGTCCTTGGTGACCTGCACGAGGACGGACTGACCCGACTTGAGCGCGGTCTCGATGCGGCGCGGGCCGTGGTAGCCGAGCGCCTCGAAGTTGACCTCACCGGCGTAGAGGACCGCGTTGCGGCCCTTGCCGATGTCGATGAACGCGGCCTCCATCGAGGGCAGCACGTTCTGCACCTTGCCGAGGTAGACGTTGCCGACGTAGGAGGTCGACTCGGCCTTGTTGACGTAGTGCTCGACGAGGACGTCGTCCTCCAGGACGCCGATCTGGGTGCGCTCGCCCTGCTCGCGGACGACCATGACCCGCTCGACGGCCTCGCGGCGCGCGAGGAACTCGGCCTCGGTGATGATCGGCACCCGGCGGCGGCCCTGCTCGCGGCCCTCGCGGCGGCGCTGCTTCTTCGCCTCCAGTCGCGTGGAGCCCTTGATGGACTGCACCTCGTCGCTGTGGTCGCTCTCCTTGCGCCGTTCCTTCGGCTCGCGGATCTTGACCACGGTGCGCTCGGGGTCGTCGGCGGCGGGCGTCGCCTCGGCCTCGCCCGAGGCGTCGGACGCGCGACGGCGGCGACGACGACGGCGACGGCTGGAGGAGGACCCCGAGCCCTCGTCCTCGTCCCGGGCGGCGGAACCTGCGGGCTCCTCGCGCTCCTCGTCGGCGCTCTTGTCCGCGCTCTTCTCGGCGCTCTTCTCGGCGCTCTTCTCGGCGGGAGCCTGCGCGGCGGCGGGGGCAGCGGCCTCCTCGGACTCGGGCTCCTCGCCCTCCTCCTCGTCCTCGCGGTCCTCGCGCTGGTCCTGCTCGGCGCTCTCGCCGCGCCTGCGGCGACGGCCGCCTCGGCGGCGGCGGCGCGAGGGCCGCTCGCTCTCGTCGCCGTACTGGCGCTCGTTCTCCTCCGCGGAGGCCGCGGATTCCGCGGACTCGGCGGCGTCATCGGCGGGCTCGGGCTCGGGGGCGGCCTCGGCCCGGGGCGCGGGCGCCTCGGCGGTACGGGGCTGCTCGCGCTCCTCGCGGCGGCGCCGCTTGCGCCGCCCGGACTCGCCGCCCTCGTCGGAGCGGGCGGGGGCGGAGGCGGGCGCGGCCGCCGCGGGGGCGCTGTCCTCCTCGTCGCCGGAGGCGGCGGCCTCGGCGGCGGCGCGCTCGGGGGTCTGGAACTGGAAGGTCGGCTCCGTGAAGACCGGGGCGCGGAAGACGGGCACGGCGGGCTTGCGGCCGCCGCGGGTCTCCTCGGCGCGCTGCTCGCCCTTCGCGCCGCTCTTCGCGGACTGGCGCGGCTGGATCTGCGGCTCGGTGAAGGTGGCACGGCTGCGGGCGGGCTTGCGCCGCGCGCGGCGGCGCACGTCGCCGTCGTCCTCGTCGGCATCGGCGGAGGAGGCGGCGGGCGCGTCCTTCGCGGCCGGTGCGGCCTTCTCGGCGCGCGCGGGCTTCTCGGCCTGGGCGGCCTTCTCGGACCGGGCGGGCTTCTCCGCCCGCGCGGCGGCCGGCTGCTCCTCGTCGGCGCTCGCGGCCTGCGGGGCCCCGGCAGGGGCGGAGGCGCGGCGGGTGGCGCGGCGGCGGCGCGGCGCGGCCGGCTCGGCGGCCTCGTCGGCCGGGCTCGCGACGGCCGCCGCGACCTCGGCGGGCTCGGGCGCGCCCGGTGTCTCCTCGGCCTGCGCGGCGCTCTGCGGCGCCCCGGCGGGCGCGGAGGCGCGGCGGGTGGCCCGGCGGCGGCGCGGCGCGGTGGGCTCGGCCTCGGCTTCGCTCGTACGGGTGGTGGTCTCCGTCTCCTGCGCCTTCGCCGGTATGGCCGGAGCGGCCTGCTCGGCGGCCTCGGGGGCGCTCTGCCCGGCGGGCGGGCCCGCGGGGCGCGAGGCGGCGCGGCGCCTGCGGCGCGGCGGCAGCGTGTCGCCGGGCGAGGAGGGGGTGTCGTCGGTGTTCCCGGAAGTGCCGGGTTCCTTCGGCTCAAGCATTGCGGGGGTGTCTCCCGTCGTGCTCCCGGGCGCCGCGCCGTTTACCGGTGGCACGGGCGGCTCGCGCAGGATGCGCGGGGGCCGCCGGACCGGAGGGCGCGGGCGCCGCTCAGGAGCTTGTTCGTGTCTGTCTCGCCGGTTCCGGCCGCGGGTGCGGCGGCCTGGCGAAAGTCTTGTGGTCGGGTGCCCCGCCCGGGCCCGGTGGATTCCGGGTACGAGGGCGGTGCGGTGCGACGACCGGTCAGGAGGTTTCCCGCCCCTCCCTGGGTGCGGCCCGCAGGTGTGGAGGCTCCTCCCAGCCAGGGGCTGGGGCAGTGCCGTGCCAGGTGCTGCGGGCCCGCCGGGGTGGGCGGGACACTCCCTACGCGGTGCCTTCCTCGGCGGGCGTCGTCGCGGTGGCGGAGCCGGCGCTCACGGTGGCTGCCGTGGCTGGCGGTGCCGCCTCGCGGTCGGGCGCGAGCGGGTCGGTGACCGTGCCGGACTCCTCATCGAGCGGCCCCTGCGCCAGCCTGGTCACCGCTGCGGGGACCGGCGGCGCCAGTTCGGCCACGGCTCGGAGGCCGGACAGGACGTCGTCAGGACGCACGGCGGGTGTCAGGTGCCGTACAACCAGGCGCAGTATCGCACAGGGGCGCTCCGTCGGCTCGTCGGCCCGCTGTTCCGCGAGGCCGAGACGGACGACGGCGGCGCGGGCGTCGAAGGTGCGGACGCCGTTCTTCGTCAGGCGCTCCACCTCGACCGTGCTCCGCGCCATGAACTTCTCGGCGGCGAGCGCGGCCGTCTCGGGGGCGACCTGGTCGAGCCGCAGGTCCCACACGCTGGCCTGGAGGCGCTCGGTGAGGTGCGGGGTACGGGCCTCGACCGCGTCGACGATGTCGAGCCCGGTGGGCAGCGACTCGTCGAGCAGTTGGCGCAGGCGTTCCGGGTCGCGGGACGCGGCGAGGCCGATCTCCAGGTACTCGGCCTCGCTGCCGGTGCCGGTGGGTGCGGCATTGGCGTACGACACTCGCGGGTGCGGTGTGAAGCCCGCGGAGTAGGCCATCGGTACCTCGGCGCGACGCAGCGCGCGCTCGAAGGCGCGCTGGAAATCGCGGTGACTGGTGAACCGGAGGCGCCCGCGCTTGGTGTACCGCAGCCGGATGCGCTGCGTGACCGGCGCCGGAGGGGGGCCTTCGGGCTGTCGCTTGCCCAGGGGAGTCAGTCCTTCGGGAGTGTGGTCGTCCTTGTCTCTAGAGTACGTGCAGCGGCGGGCGAGGGTTCCCGCATGGTCGTCCATGCGGGAACGCGGCAGGTTCCAGCCGCACCGTGTTCCCGCCCCTCTGGGGTCCCCCCGGCCGAAGGTGGGGGAGTTCGAGGAGCGGGGCCCGGCCCGGGGCGGAGTCCCGCGAGGCCCGCCCCGGCAAGGGCCGGGCTACTGCCCCGCCACCGACAACGGCAGCAGCTTGCGGCCCGTCGGGCCGATCTGGATCTCGGTCTGCATCGAGGGGCACACGCCGCAGTCGAAGCACGGGGTCCAGCGGCAGTCCTCGACCTCGGTCTCGTCGAGGGCGTCCTGCCAGTCCTCCCACAGCCAGTCCTTGTCGAGCCCCGAGTCCAGGTGGTCCCAGGGCAGGACCTCCTCGTAGGAGCGCTCGCGCGTCGTGTACCAGTCCACGTCGACGCCGAAGGCGGGCAGGGTCTTCTCGGCGCAGGCCATCCAGCGGTCGTACGAGAAGTACTCGCGCCAGCCGTCGAAGCGCCCGCCGTCCTCGTACACGGCACGGATGACCGCGCCCACGCGGCGGTCGCCGCGCGAGAGAAGGCCCTCGACGATGCCGGGCTTGCCGTCGTGGTAGCGGAAGCCGATCGAGCGCCCGTACTTCTTGTCGCCGCGGATCTTGTCGCGGAGCTTCGCGAGGCGCGCGTCGGTGTCCTCGGGCGAGAGCTGCGGGGCCCACTGGAAGGGGGTGTGGGGCTTGGGCACGAAGCCGCCGATGGAGACGGTCGCGCGGATGTCGTTGCGCCCCGATGCCGCGCGGCCCTCGGCGATGACGCGGGTCGCCATGTCGGCGATCTGGAGGACGTCCTCATCGGTCTCGGTGGGGAGCCCGCACATGAAGTAGAGCTTCACCTGCCGCCAGCCGTTGCCGTAGGCGGTGGAGACCGTGCGGATCAGGTCCTCCTCGCTGACCATCTTGTTGATGACCTTGCGCATTCGCTCGCTGCCGCCCTCGGGGGCGAAGGTGAGGCCCGAGCGGCGCCCGTTGCGGGTCAGCTCGTTGGCGAGGTCGACGTTGAAGGCGTCCACGCGGGTCGAGGGGAGCGAGAGGCCGATCTTCTCGTCCTCGTAGCGGTCGGCGAGGCCCTTGGCGACGTCGCCGATCTCGGAGTGGTCGGCGGAGGAGAGCGAGAGGAGGCCGACCTCCTCGAAGCCGGTCGCGCGCAGGCCCTTCTCGACCATGTCCCCGATGCCGGTGATGGAGCGCTCGCGCACGGGGCGGGTGATCATCCCGGCCTGGCAGAAGCGGCAGCCGCGCGTGCAGCCGCGGAAGATCTCGACGGACATGCGCTCGTGGACGGTCTCGGCGAGCGGAACGAGCGGCTGCTTCGGGTAGGGCCACTCGTCGAGGTCCATGACGGTGTGCTTGGAGACACGCCACGGCACGCCGGAGCGGTTGGGGACGGTACGGGCGATGCGGCCGTCGGGGAGGTACTCGACGTCGTAGAAGCGCGGTACGTAGACGCCGCCGGTCTTCGCGAGGCGCAGCAGCACCTCGTCGCGGCCGCCGGGCATGCCCTCGGCCTTCCAGGCCCGTACGACGTCGGTGATCTCCAAGACGGCCTGCTCGCCGTCGCCGATGACGGCGCAGTCGATGAAGTCCGCGACGGGCTCGGGGTTGAAGGCGGCGTGGCCGCCGGCGACGACGAGCGGGTGCGCCTCGGTGCGGTCCGCGGCCTCCAGCGGGATGCCCGCGAGGTCGAGCGCGGCGAGCATGTTGGTGTAGCCCAGCTCGGTCGAGAAGCTGAGGCCGAAGAGGTCGAAGGCGCCGACGGGGCGGTGGCTGTCGACGGTGAACTGCGGGACCTCGTGCTCCCGCATGAGCTTCTCCAGGTCGGGCCACACGCTGTACGTGCGCTCGGCGAGGACGCCTTCGCGCTCGTTGAGGACCTCGTAGAGAATCATGACGCCCTGGTTGGGCAGCCCCACCTCGTACGCGTCGGGGTACATGAGCGCCCAGCGCACATCGCACTCCTCCCACGGCTTCACCGTGGAGTTCAGCTCACCGCCGACGTACTGGATGGGCTTCTGCACGTGCGGAAGCAGGGCTTCGAGCTGGGGGAAGACCGAGGGTGCGGACTCGACGGGCATCTCGCTGACCTTGTGACGTCGGGAGCTGGGCACGATCCGGTGAGGGATCACGAACTCTCAGCGTAACCGCCCCGGCCGCACCACCGCGCCCGAGCGGCGGCTCACTCTTACGGGTGGACACCCCCGGGAACCGCCCCACCACCCCACCCGTTGGGCCCGTCGGGGGCCCACCCGACCCTTAGGGGAAAACCCTGAGACCCCCCTCACCCCGCGCCCCTTCGCCTCGCGCCCCCTCACCCCGCGACCTCTTCACCCCTCACCCCTCACCCCTCACCCCTCAGCCTCGCCACCTCCCCCTCGTACGCGCGCGCCCGCCCCTCCTCCCTCCCGTACAGCAGCCCCCACGTGAACCCCGGCTCGCCCGCCGCCTCGGCGCGCGCGGCGAAGCGCAGGAGTTCGGCGCGGGCGACGACGCCGTCGTGGTGGTCGCCGAGGAGCGAGGCCAGGGCCTTGGCCTCGCGCGTGAGGCGGCGCGCGGGCTTGCCGAGCACCGGCTTGGCCGACTCCGCCGCGTACCGCCAGCGCTTCGTCTTCTTGCGCGCCTCGTGCAGCGCCTCGTCGCGCGCGGTGCCGTGAGGGAGCGCGAGCGCCCGCGCGAGGAGCTTGTCGGCCCTGCGGTGTTCCTTCCCGACCGCCTTGCGGAAGTGGTGCGGCGCCGGCTTCGCCGCGGCGGGCGTCAGGGGCGGTGCGGCGAGCAGCGCTGCCCACTCGTCGATGAGGGCGCGCGTGCGGGGGCTGTCCAGCGCGGCGAGCGCCGCGGCGCGGCTCGCTTCGCCCGCGCGGACCGCCCACGTGGTGAGCCGCGCCTCGGCAGGGCCGAGCAGCAGCGGTGCCTCGACGTCGGCGAGGAGCCCGCGCAGGCGTTCCTCCAGGACCTCGCGGTCGCGGTCGGCGCCGAGTTCGCCCGCGAGCCACCTGAGTTCGGCCCGCAGCGCGTCCACGCGGGCCCGGTCGAGGAGCGCGCGGTGGCTGCGCAGCGCGCCGCGCGTACGGCGCAGGGCGACGCGCGCCTTGTGCACGGCGTCGGGACGGTCGCGGCGCACCGCGGCCTCGCGGTCGAGGAAGGCGAGGTACTGGGCGCTGAGGTAGCGCAGGAGGTGGCCCCCTGCCGTGTCCCTGTCCGCGCCGGGGGCGAGCGGGGGCGGCGGGGTGCCGGTCTCGGTGAGGGCGCGGACGAGCTTGGAAGGGCCGGTGGCCCGGCGGATGCCCGCGGCGCGCAGCCGCCGTTCCACGCCGTCGAGCACCGCGGGCGTCCCCGCCCCCGTGAGTTCCGCCTCCGCCTCCCGCCACGCCGCCCGCGTCCTCGCCGTACTCCCCTCCGTACTCCTCTGCGTGCTTCCCGCCGTACTCCTACTCCTCTGCGTGCTTCCCGCCGCGCTCCCCTGCGCGTCGAGCCGCTCCGCGTGTACCGCGTCGTCCGCGATCTCCACGAGCGCGCGGCCATCGGCGTCGCGCAGCAAGCGCGTCGTACGCCGGGTGCGCAGCCGTACGACGGGGACGAGCGCCGCGCCCCTGGTCCGCGCGGCCAGCACCCGTACGAACTCCTCCGGCACCGCGCCCGCGCCGTCCCCGCCGGGCGTTCCCGCCCCGGCGGCCCCGGCGGAATCCAGCGGCAGCCGCAGTTCCTCGCGCGTGTCCCCGCGCACGGGGAGCTTGAGGTGCCAGCCCGCGTCCTCGCCGCCCGTGCGGCGGCGCAGGGTCGCGCGGCTGCTCGCGAGGCGCAGGTCGGCGGTGTCGTAGTAGACGGCATCAAGATTCTGAACGCCGTTCACTGTTCTCCCGCCGTCCACTCCCGGCACGCCGTCGAGGTCGGGGAGCGGTGTATCGGGATCGAGGGCGTCGAGGGCGTACTTGCGTTCCGTCTCGTGCGTCGCGGTCGCCATACAAGGAACGTAACCGGAAAACGCGGGCCCGAACGGGCCCGCGTCACCGGAAACCGGCCACCGTACGGATCAGGCCACGAGCGGGCCGTCCTGGCGGCTCAGGCCGACAGCGGCTTCTGCACCTTGATCGACTGGAGCAGCCCGACCGCGATCCACACGGCGAACATCGACGTGCCCCCGTAACTGACGAACGGCAGCGGCAGCCCGGCGACCGGCATGATGCCGAGGGTCATGCCGATGTTCTCGAAGGCCTGGAAGGCGAACCAGGCGATGATGCCGCCCGCGACGATCGTCCCGTACAGCTCGGTCGTGTCGCGCGCGATGCGGCAGGCGCGCCACAGGACGATGCCGAGCAGCACGATGATGAGCCCGGCCCCCGCGAAGCCGAGTTCCTCGCCCGCGACGGTGAAGACGAAGTCGGTCTGCTGCTCGGGCACGAACTGCCCGGTCGTCTGGGTGCCGTGGAAGAGCCCGGTCCCCGTGAGGCCGCCCGAGCCGATCGCGATGCGCGCCTGGTTGGTGTTGTAGCCGACGCCCGCCGGGTCGAGGTTCGGGTTGGCGAAGGCGGCGAAGCGGTTGATCTGGTACTCGTCCAGGATGCCGAGCTGCCAGATCGCCACGGCGCCCGCCGTGCCCGCCCCGATGAGGCCGAGCACCCAGCGGTTGGAGGCGCCCGAGGAGAGCAGCACACCGAGCACGATCATCACCATGACCATGACCGAGCCGAGGTCGGGCATGAGCAGCACGATGATGACCGGAAGCACGGCCAGACCGAGCGACTGGAGCACCGTCTTGTGATCGGGGTGGTCCCGGTCGCCCGCGTCGACGCGCGCGGCGAGGAGCATCGCCATGCCCAGGATGATCGTGATCTTGACGAACTCGGCGGGCTGGAGCGAGAAGCCCGCGATCATGAGCCAGGCGTGCGCCCCGTTGACGGTCACGCCGAGCGGCGTGAGCACGAGGAGCACGAGGAAGACGGAGAGCCCGTAGAGGATCGGCACGGCGGTGCGCAGCGTGCGGTGCCCGAGCCACACCGTGCCGATCATGAGGCCGAGCCCGATACCGATGTTGATCACGTGCTTGACGAGGAACGCGTACGGGTCGTCGCCGACGAGTTCGGTGCGCCCGCGCGTCGCCGAGTAGACGAGCGCGCAGCTGAGCACCGAGAGGGCGAGCGCGCTCAGGAGCATCGGCCAGTCGAGCCGCCGGGCGAGGGAGCCCTTGGCCAGCAGCCGGGTCCAGGAGGAGCGCTCGGGGCCGTAACCCGCGACGGTGAGCGAAGGTCCCGCGGCCATCAGTCGCGCCTCCCTGTGGTCGTCGTGACGGGGGTGCCCGCGTTCGCGACGCCGCCGCCGTCCTGCGTCCCGCCGCCGTCCTGCGGGAGGAGCGGCGCCGTGGAGGGCGGGGCCTCCAGCGTGTAGGGCGCGAACTTCTTCTTGAGCGTGGGCGAGTCGATCGACCCGTCCTTCTCGATCTTCGGCAGCGCCTTCTCCGGCTGGGAGAGCAGCGCCTTCTTCTTGTTGATCCGCCCGGAGCTGTCCACGCCGTAGAGCGCGTCGTAGATCTTGCGCACGGCGGGCCCCGAGGCCCCTGAGCCCGTGCCGCCCTGGGAGATCGTCATGACGATCGCGTAGTCCTTGGTGTACGTCGCGAACCACGAGGTCGTCTGCTTGCCGTAGACCTCGGCGGTGCCGGTCTTGGCGTGCATGGGGATGTCCTTCTGCGGCCAGCCCTGGAAGCGCCAGGCGGCGGTGCCCTGCGTGGCGACGCCCGCGAGGGCTCCGTCGATCTCCTTGTGGAGCTTGGCGTCGATCGGGAGCTTGGCGTTGACCTTCGGCTTGATCTCCTCGACGTGCTTGCCGTCCGCGCTCACGACGGCCTTGCCGATGCTCGGCTCGTGGAGCGTGCCGCCGTTGGAGATCGCGGCGTAGATGCTCGCCATCTGGATCGGTGTGACGAGGGTGTCGCCCTGGCCGATCGAGTAGTTGACGCTGTCACCGGCGCGCATCTGGTTGCCCTCGCGGCAGTTCTCGTACGCGATGCGCTCGGCGTAGTCGCCGCTCTTCTTGCCGGACTTGCACCAGGCGGCCTTGTTGGCCTTCCAGTAGTCCTGCTTCCACTTGCGGTCGGGAACGCGGCCGCTGACCTCGTTGGGCAGGTCGATGCCGGTCTCCTTGCCGAGGCCGAACTGGTGGGCGGTCTTGTAGAACCAGTCGTTGGGGTTCTTCTTCGGCTTGGTGCCGCCGTCCTTCTTCCACTCGTTGTGCGCGATGCCGTAGAAGACGGTGTCGCAGGAGACCTCCAGGGCACGGCCGAGGCTGATGGGCCCGTAGTTCTCGGACTCGAAGTTCTGGAAGACCTGGTTGCCGATGGAGTACGAGCTGGAGCAGTCGTAGTGCCCGTTGAAGGGGTACCCGGCGCGCACCGAGGCGGTCGTGGAGACGACCTTGAAGATCGAGCCCGGCGCCGCCTGTCCCTGGATGGCCCGGTTGAGCAGCGGGTAGTTCGACTTCTTGCTGGTGAGCTTGGTGTAGTCCTTGGCGCTGATGCCGCCGACCCAGGCGTTGGGGTCGTAGTCGGGCAGTGAGGCCATCGCGACGACGCGGCCCGTCTTCGCCTCCAGGACGGCGACGGCGCCCGAGTCGGCCTTGTAGTTGCGGTGCGTGTTCTTGTCGTACTCCTTGCGCGCCGCCTTCATCGCCTCGTTCAGCTCGTACTCGGCGATGGCCTGCACCCGCGCGTCTATGCTCGTGACGACGTTCGCGCCGGGCTCCGCGCGGTCGGACTCGGCCTTGCCGATGACCCGGCCGAGGTTGTCCACCTCGTAGCGGGTCACGCCCGCCTTGCCGCGCAGCTGCTTGTCGTACTGCCGCTCCAGGCCGTTGCGGCCGACCATGTCGGAGCGCAGGTAGGGCGAGTCGGTCTTCTCGGCCGACTTGATCTCCTCGTCCGTGACGGGCGAGAGGTACCCGAGCACCTGCGAGGTCTGCGCCCCGCCCGGCGCGGTGTAGCGGCGGACGGCGGTGGGCTCCGCCGTGATGCCGGGGAAGTCCTCGGAGCGCTCCCTGATCTGGAGGGCCTGCTTGGGGCTCGCCTCGTCGGTGATCGGGATGGGCTGGTACGGGGAACCGTTCCAGCAGGGCTGCGGGGTCTTCGCGTCGCACAGCCGCACCTTGTCCATGACCTCCTTCGGCTTCATGCCGAGGACGCCCGCGAGCTTGGTGAGGATGGTCTTCCCGTCGTCCCGCGTCTTCATCAGCTCGGTACGGGATGCCGAGACGACGAGGCGGGTCTCGTTGTCGGCGAGCGGGACACCGCGCGCGTCGAGGATCGCGCCGCGCACGGCGGGGTCGACGACCTGCTGCACGTGGTTCCCCGTGGCCTCCGCCTTGTACTCGTCGCCGTTGCGGATCTGGAGGTACCACAGCCGCCCGCCGAGCGTGAGCAGCAGCGACATCACCAGGATCTGGAGAATGACGAGCCGGATGCGCACCCGCGGGGTACGCCCGGTCTCTGGAATGTTCGACATGCGACGCCTCCCCCTCAGGGGCGGAATGTACGGAGGACGGGCGGGAGGGCGGAGGCGGCGGCAGGGGTCGCCGCGGCGGTACGGGCGGTCACGGACGTAGGGGCGTTCGCGGACGTACGGGCGTTCGCGGACGTACGGGCGTTCGCGGACGTACGGGCCTGACGAGGCGTACCGGACTGCTGGTGCGTACTGGTCTGACGAGGCGTGCGGGGCTGCTGGTGCGTACGGGCCTGACGAGGCGTGCGGGCCGGGGCGGCCGCTCCGCGCGGGGTGCTCACAGCCGCTTCACCCCCTTGATGCGGCCGCTGTTGCGGGTCGCGCGGGCCATCCGGGCCTTGCCCATCCGCCCGCGCAGGCCGCCGCGACCGCCGCCACCGATGCTCAGCCCCGTGCCCGAGGCGAGCCAGCCCGCCGCGACGTCCGCGCCGCGCGCCTTGCCGCCCCCGCCCGCGCTCTCGCCGAGCGGGTCGTTCTCGGAGCGGCGGGCGAGCCACATGACGAAGGGCACGACGAAGGGAGCGAGGACGAGGTCGTAGATCGTCGCTGTCGTCAGGAGCCCCGCGAGGCCCACGTGGCGGGCCGCGGTGTCCCCGACGAGGGCGCCGACGCCCGCGTAGAGGAGCGTCGAGCCGACGGCCGCGCCGATGACGACGGTGAGCGGCACGAAGACGGACCGCATCCGGCCGTGCTCGGGCCGGAAGAGCCCGGCGACGTAGCCGACGAGGCACAGCACGAGCGCGTACCTGCCCGCCGCGTGGTCGGCGGGTGGCGCGAGGTCGGCGAGCAGGCCGGCGCCGAAGCCGATGAAGGCGCCCGCGAGGTGCCCGTAGACGAGGGCGAGGCCGAGCACGGTGAGGAGCAGCAGGTCGGGCACGGCGCCAGGGAGCTGGAGCCGGGCCAGCACGCTGACCTGGATCATGAGGGCGACGACCACCAGGGCGGTGGAGAGCAGAATCCGGTTGAGGCGCATGTGACCGCTACTCCTGGTCGCCGTCGCCGGCCCCCGCGGCGCCCGTGGGCGCGCCGGAGGGAGCGCCCGACGGGGTGGTGCCGGGGGGTGTGGCCGTGACGGTGACGGTGGGGGTGGGCTGGGGCTTGGGCTTCGCGGGCAGGACCGCGTCGCGCGGGTCCTTGCGCGGGGCCTGGACGACGATGCCGACGAGGTCGAGCTTCGTGAAGCCGACGAAGGGCTCGACGTACACGGTGCGGGTGAGGTCGCCGCCGGAGGGGTCGACGCGGACGACGCGGCCGACGGGGACACCGGGCACGAAGGGCTTGTCGGCCTGCGAGCCGAAGGTGACGAGCCGGTCGCCCTTCTTCACCTTGGCCTTGCCGTTGAGCATCTGCACCGCGAGCGGCCGGTCCCCGCGCCCGGAGGCGAAGCCGAGTTCGTCGCTGCTCTCCAGGCGCGTACCGACGGTGAAGTCGGGGTCGTTGGCGAGCAGCACGGTCGCGCTCGACGGGCCGACCGTGGTGACGCGCCCGACGAGGCCCTCGCCGTTGAGCACGGTCATGTCGCGCTTGATGCCGTCGCGCGTGCCCGCGTCGATGGTCACGGTCCAGGAGAAGCCCTGGGCCGCTCCTATACCGATGACCTCGGCCGCCTTGATGCCGTACTGCCCGGCGCCCGCCCGCTGGAGCATGGTGTCGAGCTGACGGACTCTGCTCCGGTTGCGCGAGTCGCTGCCGAGGCGCTGCTTCAGCTCGGCGTTCTCGCGTTCCAGGGCACTGATGCGGTTGTGGCGCGTGCCCGAGTCGCGGACCGCGCCGATCGCGTTGCCGACCGGGTCGACGGCGCCGGAGACGCCTTTCTCGACCGGTCCGAAGACGGCGGAGGCGGCCTGCCGGGCGCCGTCCACCGGAGAGTCCTCGCCACCGCGGATGTCGATCGTGATCAGTGCGAACGCGATGACGATCAGCAGCACCAGGAGCAGCCGGCTCTCTCGTGTGTCCCTCACGTGCGGCGGCCGTGCCTTCCTCGTCGGAATTCCGTGTCTCGACGGCTCCCGCACGCGGGTCCGCCGTACGGCGGACCGCACCCGGAGGCCCGCCGATCGTGCCGGTCGTACTGGCCGGGGCGCTGGTCCCGGCGTGTCGTGCTCGGCCGGGGCGCTGGTCCCCGGCGGGGGTCCTGCGCCGGAAGCGGTACGGGCCGTTCCGGCGGAGCCCCGCGCCGGGCCGCTACGGGCCTTCGGCGGGGCGGGCCCGCGGGACACGGCGTCCCGCGGGGGTGGCTGGCTAGCGGCGCGGCTGCGCGTCCAGCACCTGCTGGAGCGCCTCGAACTCCTCGACGCACTTGCCGGAGCCGAGCGCCACGGAGTCGAGCGGGTCCTCGGCGATGTGGATCGGCATCCCGGTCTCGCGGCGCAGCCGCTCGTCGAGGCCGCGCAGCAGGGCGCCGCCCCCGGTGAGAACGATGCCGCGGTCCATGACGTCACCCGACAGCT
Organism: Streptomyces sp. P6-2-1; assembly: GCF_050613165.1. NCBI lineage: Bacteria > Bacillati > Actinomycetota > Actinomycetes > Kitasatosporales > Streptomycetaceae > Streptomyces > Streptomyces sp. P6-2-1. The sequence continues at coordinate 2,018,038 of NZ_CP192513.1, forward strand.
CGGGCGGGCACTTGTCGAGCGTCGTCTTGACCGCGTCGACGATCGCGTTGACCGGCTCCTCGATGGCCTTGCGCACCTCGCCCGCCGAGATCACGACGGTCTTCGGGAGCCCGGAGACGAGGTCGCGGCCGCGGATCTCGGTGTGCTCGTCGTTCTCCAGGTCGTACGCCGAACCGATGGTGATCTTGATCTGCTCGGCGGTGCGCTCGCCGAGGAGGAGGCTGTACTCCTTCTTGATGTGCTGAATGATCGCGTTGTCCAGCTCGTCGCCGGCGACGCGGATGGACTGCGCGGTGACGATCCCGCCGAGCGAGATGACGGCGACCTCGGTGGTGCCGCCGCCGATGTCGACGACCATGTTCCCCGTCGCCTCGTGCACCGGGAGCCCGGCTCCGATCGCCGCGGCCATCGGCTCCTCGATGATGTGCACCTGCCGCGCCCCGGCCTGGGTCGCCGCCTCGATCACCGCGCGGCGCTCGACCCCGGTGATACCGGAGGGCACGCAGACGACGATGCGGGGGCGGGCGAGGTAGCGGCGCTTGTGGATCTTGACGATGAAGTAGCGGAGCATCCGCTCGGTGATCTCGAAGTCGGCGATCACACCGTCCTTGAGCGGCCGGACCGCGACGATGTTCCCCGGGGTGCGGCCGATCATCTTCTTCGCTTCCGCACCGACGGCGAGGATTCCGCCCGTATTGGTGTTGATCGCGACGACGGACGGCTCGTTGAGAACGATCCCTCGGCCCCTCACGTACACCAGCGTGTTGGCGGTCCCGAGGTCGACAGCCATATCACGGCCGATGAACGACATTGAGTTCCCCATGAGGATCGTCTGGCCTTCCCAAGTGGAGCGTTGACGGCTTTTCAGGAACGGCGCGGTGGGTGCTTTTGCTCGCGGTGGATGCTGTGCTGAGGAGCGGCTTCCATCGTAGTCGCGCCCGACAGGGCTCGGCGCGAGGGTACGCGCTCCGAACGGGATTCTGCGCCGATGGGCACACGCCTCGCCTGTGGAGACGTGCCATATGGGGCACGGGTTCCCCCAATCGTGGGCGCATATGCCAGAAGGCGACCGGAATTTCCGATCGCCTTCACGACGCGGTCGCGGGAATGCCCCGACAACGGGCGCGGCATATTTTGGACTTTCGATACCCGGAAGCGGAAGCCGGACGCCGAAGGGGGTACCGAAGCGGATGCGCGGCCGGGTCAGAAGCGGCCGGGGAAGAAGATCTTCAGCTCGCGTTCGGCGGAGTCCTCGGAGTCGGAGGCGTGGATGAGGTTCTCGCGCACGATGGTGCCGAAGTCCCCGCGGATCGAGCCGGGCGCGGCGGCGATCGGGTCGGTCGGCCCGGCGAGCGTACGGACGCCCTCGATGACCCGCTCGCCCTCGACGACGAGCGCGACGACGGGCCCGGAGAGCATGAACGTGACGAGCGGCTCGTAGAAGGGCTTGCCCACGTGCTCCGCGTAGTGGGTCTCCAGCGTTTCGCGGTCCAGCTCACGCAGTTCGAGCGCGGTGATGCTCCAGCCCGCCTTGCGCTCGATCCGGCCGATGACCTCCCCCACCAGCCCGCGACGAACGGCGTCGGGCTTGAGCAGAACGAGCGTGCGCTGGGACATGCGGGGATTCTCCTTGCGGGTAGGACGGTGGTCCCCGAAGGGTATACGGGCACGACCGAAAGCCGACACGCAGGCCCAGCCGATAAAAATTCGGCTCACCCGGCCGGAGTGGCCGCCTTACGGTCCAGTTCCGCGAACCGCGCCTTCGCCTCGTCGATCTTCCGTCCGTAATGAACGGAAGCCCACCACAGCCCCCCGAAGGCCGCGCCCAGAATGAACATGACGGGCACCACGAGCCCGGACACGAAGAGGGCCACCTGAAGCACCCACCCGAGCGCGATCCCCGCGGGACGTGTGACGACCCCGCACAGCAGCACGCACAGGAGCATCGCGACCCCGCACACCCCCCACACCGTGCCCTGCCCGAGGTCGTCCATCTTCATCGCGACGAGCCCGGCGAAGCCGATGATGAAGAACTCGCCGATGAGCGTCGAAGCGCACAGGGTCCGCACGACTCAGCCCTTCCTTCCCAGAAGCAGCCGGGCCTCGCCGACCGTGATGACGGAACCGGTCACGAGCACGCCGCCCCCGGCGAACTCGCCCTCCTCCTCGGCGAGCGTCACCGCCGCCTCCAGGGCCTCGGGCAGCCGCGGCTCGACCTGGACGCGGTCCTCGCCGAAGACCTCGACGGCGAGCGCGGCGAGCGCGTCCGCGTCCATCGCGCGGTGGCTCGTGTTCTGCGTGATCACGACCTCGGCCATGAGCGGCTCGAACGCTTCGAGGAGCCCGCGCGCGTCCTTGCCCTCGCTCACCCCGATGACACCGATGAGTCGCGAGAAGTCGAAGGCCTCGCCGATCGCCTCGGCGGTGACCCGCGCGCCCGCGGGGTTGTGCGCGGCGTCGACGACGACGGTCGGCGACTTCCGTACGGTCTCCAGGCGGCCCGGCGAGGAGACGGTCGCGAAGGCGGCGCGCACGACCTCGGCCGAGAGCGGCTCGGGCCGCTGCGAGCCGACACCGAAGAAGGCCTCGACGGCGGCGAGCGCGACGGCCGCGTTGTGCGCCTGGTGGGCGCCGTGCAGCGGGAGGAAGATCTCCTCGTACGCGCCGCCGAGCCCGCGCAGTGTCAGGAGCTGGCCGCCGACGGCGACCTGGCGCGAGGCGACCCCGAACTCCATGCCCTCGCGGGCGACCGTCGCGTTCTGCTCGACGGCCTTCTTGAGGACGACCTGCGCCGCGTCCACGGGCTGCTGGGCGAGCACGACGGTCGCGTCCTGCTTGATGATCCCCGACTTCTCCACGGCGATCTCGCCGGGCGTGTTGCCGAGGCGGTCGGTGTGGTCGAGGGAGATGGGGGTGATGACGGCGACGTCCGCGTCGATGACGTTCGTCGCGTCCCAGCTGCCGCCCATGCCGACCTCGACGACGGCGACGTCCGCGGGCGCGTCGGCGAAGGCCGCGTAGGCCATGCCGGTCAGCACCTCGAAGAAGGAGAGCCGGTACTCCTGGCGCGCGTCGACCATCTCGATGTACGGCTTGAGGTCGCGGTACGTCTCGATGAAGCGCTCGGCGCTGATCGGGGCGCCGTCGAGCGAGATGCGCTCCGTGATCGACTGCACGTGCGGCGAGGTGTACCGCCCGGTGCGCAGGTCGAAGGCGGTGAGCAGGGCTTCGATCATGCGGGCCGTCGACGTCTTGCCGTTGGTCCCGGTGATGTGGATGGACGGGTACGAGCGCTGCGGTTCGCCGAGCACGTCCATGAGCGCGGCGATCCGGCTCACCGAGGGTTCGAGCTTGGTCTCGCCCCAGCGCGTGGACAGCTCCGTCTCCACCTCGCGCAGCGCCCTGTCCACCTCCGGGTCCGCGGGCCGCGCGGGCACATCGGCCTGCGGCGGCCCTGCCTGGGCGCGCAGGGTACGGCTGCCGGCCTCGATCACCGCGAGGTCCGGGTCCCTGTCGGTCTCGGCGTCGATGATCCGGTCGAAGTGCTCGTCGTCGCCGTCGGTACGGTCGTCGTGCGGGGGCTGCTCACTCACGCCGCCAGTCTACGGAGCACCACCGGCGACCCGGGCGGCAGCCTCGCCAGGAGACCGCGGGGACCCCGCACGCCCGTATTGCCGGATAATCAGGCACACTTGGCGATCATGGACATAGGCATTGATCTCGGCACCGCGAACACCCTTCTGTACGTGCGGGGCAAGGGCATCGTGCTGAACGAACCCTCGGTCGTCGCGGTGCGCCAGGGCCGCAAGGGCACGACCGTCGCCGTGGGCACCGAGGCGAAGGAGACGCTGGGCCGCTCCCCCGGCACGATCACCGCGGTACGGCCCCTGGAGTCGGGCGTCATCAGCGACTTCGACGCGACCGAGGAGATGATCAGGCACTTCATCCGCAAGGCGGCGCCGCGCCGTTCGACACGGATCAGGCTCGTCGTGTGCGTCCCGAGCGGCGTCACGCCCGTCGAGCGCAGGGCGCTCGTGCGGGCCGCGCACTCGGCGGGGGCGCGGAGCGTGTACGTGATCGAGGAGCCGATGGCGGCGGCGATCGGCGCGGGCCTGCCGGTCGGCGACCCGCGCGGCTCGATGGTCGTCGACATCGGCGGCGGTACGACGGAGGTCGCCGTCCTCTCGCTCGGCGGCCTCGTCACGGCGCGTTCGCTGCGGATCGGCGGGCACGTCCTGGACACCGCGGTGACCGACTACGTCCGCAAGAAGCACGGCCTGCTCATCGGCGAGCGCACCGCCGAGGACGTCAAGATCGCGATCGGCTCCGCCTGGCCCGTGCCGGAGGATCCCGGGCTGGAGGAGCGGACGTACGAGGTGCGGGGCCGCGAGAAGATCGCGGGGCTGCCGCGCCGGGTCGAGCTGACGGCCCCCGAGATCCGCCGGGCGCTCGACGAGCCGGTGGCGGCGATGATCCGGGCGCTGCGCGAGACGCTGGAGGAGTGCCCGCCGGAACTGGCGGGCGATCTCATGGAGCACGGGATCGTGCTGACGGGCGGTGGCGCGCTGCTTCCCGGCCTCGATCTGCGGATGTCCTCGGCGACCGGCATCCCGGTCTTCGTCGCCGAGGAGCCCCTGGAGTGCGTGGCGCGGGGCTGCGGGGAGTGCGTGGACCACTTCGACACCTTGCGGGACGTGCTCCAGGAGGGGTGAGCCGGGGACCGTGCGCCCCTGCGGTCCGCCACACGGGGTACGGCTCCGCTCGCCTTCGGCGCGGTCACCGGTGTAACGAGCCGATAAATAGTGCAATGCGCCTATGTGGTATGCGCAGAATCCGGGCCGGGCGGCCCGTCAGCTCGCCGGTGACCTGGCACTCCTCGCGTGGGTCACCACATGGGCCTTCGGGGCCGCGGTCCTCCATCAACTCGCCGACGGCATCGCCGCGCGGCTCGCTGCGGCAGGCCCCGCCTCGTGGTGGCGCCTGCTGCCGAAACCGGCGCAGGACGTGCTGTCCCTCGTCGATCCGGCCCGGTGGCCGCTCCTCGTCTCGGGGGCCGGCCTCGTGGTCTTCCTCCTCGCGAGTGTGCCCGCCATCGGCTGGTGGGTGCCGCGCCGGATGCGCTGGCACCGCCGCGCGAGCGCGGCCCACGCCCTCGCCGCGAGCGAGGACGGCCGTGAACTCCTCGCTCTGCGCGCCCTGATGCGTCCCCTGGACGACGTGGGCCGCACGGCCACGCTGACGGGCGCGACGCCCGGCCGCCTGGCCGAGGGCTGGCGCGACGCCGACCCGGCCACGCTGGAGGCGCTGGCGGGCGCGGAGCTGCGGAGGCTGGGTCTGGAGGGCCGCGCCACGCACGACTGACACCGCCACGAACCGGCCGCCCCGCCCCGTACACACAGGCCCGGCACCCGCGTACCGCACGCGGGTGCCGGGCCTCCGCACATCCGGCCGGGCGGGCCTCAGCCCTGCGGCAGCTTCTCCAGCTGCCCCGTCAGCCGCACGATGTCCTCCTCGGCCTTGCGCAGCCGCCCGCGGATCTTCTCCACGACCGGCTCCGGTGCCTTCCCGAGGAAGGCTTCGTTCCCGAGCTTCCCCTCGGCCTGCGCCTTCTCCTTCTCGGCGGCGGCGAGGTCCTTCGTCAGCCGCTTCCGCTCCGCGGCGACGTCGATCGTCCCCGAGAGGTCGAGCGCGACCTGCGCGCCCTCGATGGGCAGCGTCGCCGTGGCGGTGAAGGTCTCGCCCTCGGGCTGGAGGCGGAGGAGCTGGCGGATCGCCGGCTCGTGCGCGGCGAGCGCCGTACCGTCCAGCTGGAGCCGCGCGGGGACCCGCTGGCCCGGCTGGAGGCCCTGGTCGCCGCGGAAGCGGCGGACCTCGGTGATGACCCGCTGGAGCGTGGCGATCTCCGTCTCGGCCGCGGCGTCGCGGAATCCGGAGTCCTTGGGCCAGTCGGCGATCACGAGCGACTCGCGCCCGGTGAGCGTCGTCCACAGCGTCTCGGTGACGAAGGGGACGACCGGGTGGAGGAGGCGCAGCGTGACGTCGAGGACCTCGCCGAGCACGCGCCGCGCGTCATCGGCCGGCTGCCCGCCCGCCTGGAAGACGGACTTCGACAGCTCCACGTACCAGTCGAAGACCTCGTCCCACGCGAAGTGGAAGAGGAGGTCGGAGAGCTTGGCGAACTGGTAGTCGTCGTAGAGCGCGTCGGCCTGCGCGGTGACCTCGCCGAGCCGGGAGAGAATCCACCGGTCGGTCGCGGAGAGCCGTTCGGCGGGCGGGAGTGCGCCCTCGACGGTGGCGCCGTTCATGAGCGCGAAGCGGGTCGCGTTCCACAGCTTGTTGGTGAAGTTGCGGGAGCCCTGGACCCACTCCTCGCCGATCGGCACGTCGACGCCGGGGTTGGCGCCGCGCGCGAGCGTGAAGCGGAGCGCGTCGGAGCCGTACTTGTCCATCCAGTCGAGCGGGTCGACCGCGTTGCCGAAGGACTTGGACATCTTCTTGCCGTTCTGGTCACGGACCATGCCGTGCAGGACGATCTCGGAGAACGGCGGTGTGCCGTCCATCGCGTAGAGGCCGAACATCATCATCCGGACGACCCAGAAGAAGAGGATGTCGTAGCCGGTGACGAGGGTGGAGTTCGGGTAGAACTTCGCGACGCTCTCGGTCTGTTCGGGCCAGCCGAGGGTCGAGAAGGGCCACAGGGCCGAGGAGAACCAGGTGTCGAGGACGTCGGTCTCCTGGTGCCAGCCCTCGCCGCTCGGCGGCTCCTCGCCGGGGCCGACGCAGACGGTCTCGCCCTCGGGCCCGTACCAGACGGGGATGCGGTGCCCCCACCACAGCTGTCGCGAGATGCACCAGTCGTGGAGGTTGTCGACCCAGTCGAAGTACCGCTTCTCCATCTCCTGCGGGTGGATCGTGACGCGCCCGTCGCGGACCGCGCCGCTCGCGGCCTCGGCGAGCGGGCCGACCTTGACCCACCACTGCATCGACAGGCGCGGCTCGACGGCGGTGGCGCAGCGCGAGCAGTGCCCGACGGAGTGGACGTACGGGCGCTTCTCGGCGACGATCCGGCCTTCCTCGCGCAGCGCGGCGACGATCGCGGAGCGGGCCTCGAAGCGGTCCAGGCCCTCGAAGGGGCCGGGGACGGTGATGATCGCGCGCTCGTTCATGACGGTGAGGGTCGGCAGCTCGTGGCGGCGGCCGATCTCGAAGTCGTTCGGGTCGTGCGCGGGGGTGACCTTGACGGCACCCGTGCCGAACTCGGGGTCGACGTGCGCGTCGGCGACGACGGGGATGGAGCGGTCGGTCAGCGGCAGCTTGATGAGCTTGCCGACGAGGTGCTTGTACCGCTCGTCGTCGGGGTGGACGGCGACGGCCGTGTCGCCGAGCATCGTCTCGGCGCGGGTCGTGGCGACGACGATGGACTCGTCCCCGTCCCCGTACCGCATCGAGACCAGCTCGCCGTCGTCGTCCTGGTACTCGACCTCGATGTCGGAGATCGCGGTGAGGCAGCGCGGGCACCAGTTGATGATGCGCTCGGCGCGGTAGATCAGCTCGTCGTCGTAGAGCTTCTTGAAGATGGTCTGGACGGCCTGCGAGAGGCCCTCGTCCATCGTGAAGCGCTCGCGGGACCAGTCGACGCCGTCGCCGAGGCGGCGCATCTGGCCGAGGATCTTCCCGCCGAACTCCTCCTTCCACTGCCACACGCGCTGGACGAAGGCTTCGCGGCCCAGGTCCTGGCGGGACTTGCCCTCACCGGCGAGCTGCTGCTCGACCTTGTTCTGGGTGGCGATACCGGCGTGGTCCATGCCGGGCTGCCACAGCGTCTCGTAGCCCTGCATGCGCTTGCGGCGGGTGAGGGCGTCGATGAGCGTGTGCTCGAAGGCGTGCCCCAGGTGGAGGGAGCCTGTGACGTTGGGCGGCGGGATGACGATGGTGTACGGGGGCTTCTCGCTCTTCGCGTCGGCCTCGAAGTAGCCGCGTTCTACCCAGCGCTCGTACAGCGGCCCCTCTACGTCGGCCGGCGTGTACTGGGTCGGCAGGTCGGAGGCGGGCGCTGGAGTCGCTTGAGAGTTCTCGGTCACACCTCCAGTTTAGAGCGGCGGAGCAACTGCCCCGTACCCGGTTTCCCGTGCGCCTCCGCACGCTCCGGCTTGGTAACAGTGCGGTCCCCGCCCGCCACAGACGCGTGGCTTTCGGACAGGATGGCTGCGGCAAGGGCTGTCACGTACGCGACAGCCCGACATCCGACGTCCGCAGTGCACAGCGAGAGGGAAGCCCAGCATGAGCGAGCAGCAGCCGGGCCCCTACGGGGGCTCACAACCGCAGCAGCCCCCGGGGGGCAACGGCCCGAATCCGTACGGCAATCCGCAGCAGGGCCCGTACGGGGCGCCGCAGCCCGGGCCTTACGGGGCGCCGCAGCAGGGCGGCGGCCAGGAGACGCCGAACCCGTACGCGCAGGGCGGTGGCGCCCCGCAGGGGCCGTACGGACAGCAGCAGCCGGGCCCGTACGGCCAGCAGCAGCCGGGGCCCTACGGCCAGCAGCCGGGTCCCTACGGTCAGCAGGTCCCGCAGCAGGGCTACGGCTTTCCCGGTCCCCCGCAGGCCGGCGGGCCCAACGGCGGCGGTCCCGCGGGCGGGGGCAACGGCAAGCGGAACGGGCTGATCATCGGCGGGGCCGTGGTCGTCGTGGCGCTCGCCGTGGGCGCGTACTTCGTCTTCGGCACATCGGACGGCGATGCGGGGCTCCCCGACGACGGGCCGCACAAGCTCACCGCCCCGCAGACGGTGCTCGACAAGTACCAGAAGAGCAAGGACGGCGCCGGCAAGGACGACTTCTCGCAGAAGGACGTCGCCGAGATGAAGAAGTACGGCGTCGACGCGGAGGTGGAGGCGGTCCTGAGCGCCGACTACCAGAGCGCCGACCCGTCCACGGCGCAGACGATGGCCGACCTCAAGGACATCGACCTGCTCAGCTACGCGGGCGGCTACGGGAAGCTGAAGAACCCGGAGAAGGCGGTCGACGCGCTCTTCAAGGTGCTCACCGAGCGCTCGAAGAAGGACGACAAGAGCGGGCCCCAGTTCATCGGCACGCCCAAGGTGTACAAGCCGGCGGGCGGTGACGGCGCGATCTTCAAGTGCCAGCAGGCGACGGGCGAGATGGAGGGCGGCGGGCAGAACGGCGTCCCCGAGAAGATGAAGATCGCCGTGTGCGCCTGGGCCGATCACTCGACGATGGCCGTCGCGATGCCGAGCAACCTCGGCGACGTGATGCTGGAGGAGGCGCCGAGCCTGCCGAAGGCCGCCGAGCTGACGGCGAAGCTCCGCGCGGAGGTACGCGTCGAGAAGTAGCGGGAGGCGGTACGGGGAGGGGGCGGCGTCGCGCGGACGCCGCCCCCTCCCCGTACGTGTGCCGTGCCGTACCGTGTCGCCGCGCGGTCAGTGAACGCGGGCGTCCGTGAAGGCGTGTGGCCCGGGCCGTGAGGCCGTGAAGGCGTTGTGGCCCGGGCCGTGAAGGCGTGAAGGCGTTGTGGACCGGGCTGTGGAGATGTGTGGCCCGGCCTCGGCCTCAGGCCGACTTCTGCTCGCCCGTGCCCCGGCCGCGCGCCTCGCGCGGGATGAGGGTCGGGTTGACGTTGGAGCGGACGACGTCGGCGGTGATGACGACGCGGCCGACGTCCTGACGCGAGGGCACCTCGTACATGACCGGCTGGAGGACCTCCTCCATGATGGCGCGCAGGCCGCGCGCCCCGGTCTGCCGCAGGATCGCCTGGTCGGCGATGGCCTCCAGCGCTTCGTGCTCGAACTCCAGCTCCACGCCGTCGAGTTCGAAGAGGCGCTGGTACTGCTTGACGAGCGCGTGGCGCGGCTCGACGAGGATGCGCAGGAGCGCTTCGCGGTCGAGGCTGTGCACCGAGGTGACGACGGGCAGGCGGCCGATGAACTCGGGGATCATCCCGAACTTCACGAGGTCCTCGGGCATGACCTCGCGCAGGTGGTCGCTCGACTCGATCTCGCGCTTGGAGCGGATCGTGGCGCCGAAGCCGATGCCCTTGGCACCCGCGCGGGCCTCGATGATGCGCTCCAGACCGGAGAAGGCACCGCCCACGATGAACAGGACGTTCGTCGTGTCGATCTGGATGAACTCCTGGTGCGGGTGCTTGCGTCCGCCCTGCGGGGGCACGGAGGCCGTGGTGCCCTCCAGGATCTTCAGGAGGGCCTGCTGCACGCCCTCGCCGCTCACATCGCGGGTGATCGACGGGTTCTCGCTCTTGCGGGCGACCTTGTCGATCTCGTCGATGTAGATGATCCCGGTCTCGGCCTTCTTGACGTCGTAGTCGGCCGCCTGGATGAGCTTGAGGAGGATGTTCTCGACGTCCTCGCCGACGTACCCGGCCTCGGTGAGCGCGGTCGCGTCCGCGATGGCGAACGGGACGTTGAGCATCCGGGCGAGCGTCTGGGCGAGGTGGGTCTTGCCGGAGCCGGTGGGGCCGAGCAACAGGATGTTGGACTTGGCCAGTTCGATCGCGTCGTCCCGGCCCGTGGGCCCGCCGTTCTCACCGGCCTGGACGCGCTTGTAGTGGTTGTAGACCGCGACCGAGAGGGCCTTCTTCGCCGGCTCCTGGCCGACGACGTACCCCTCAAGGAACTCGTAGATCTCGCGGGGCTTGGGCAGTTCCTCCCAGCGCACCTCGCTCGTCTCGGCGAGTTCCTCCTCGATGATCTCGTTGCAGAGGTCGATGCACTCGTCGCAGATGTACACACCGGGACCTGCGATGAGCTTCTTTACCTGCTTCTGGCTCTTCCCGCAGAACGAGCACTTGAGCAGGTCGCCGCCGTCACCGATGCGTGCCACGAGGTGCTTCCCCTTCGCCTGGGAGACGCGCGCGACGCGCAGACTCCTGGTCCCTCAACTCGACGGTACCTTGCCGGGAGCCCGGTCCGGGCCCCCCTCGGCACGGATCACACGGACTGTGACCGAACCGGGAGGGGGCCCGGTACTCGGGAATCCCGCTGAAACCACCGCGCAGGCGGCGGAACCCACCACGCTCAGGCGGCGGAACCCACCACCTTACGCGGGGTGGTGATCTGGTCGACAAGCCCGTAGGCGAGGGCGTCCTCGGCCGTGAGGATCTTGTCGCGCTCGATGTCGTCGCGGATCTTCTCGATCGGCGTCGTCGAGTGCTTGGCGAGCATGTCCTCCAGCTGCGTACGCATACGCATGATCTCCTTGGCCGCGATCTCCAGGTCGGAGAGCTGCTCACGGCCGGTCTGGCTGGAGGGCTGGTGGATCAGGACACGGGCGTTGGGCAGTGCCATCCGCTTGCCGGGGGCACCGGCGGCGAGGAGCACGGCGGCGGCCGACGCGGCCTGGCCCATGCACACGGTCTGGATGTCCGGCTTCACGAACTGCATCGTGTCGTAGATCGCGGTGAGCGCGGTCATCGAGCCGCCGGGGCTGTTGATGTAGATGGAGATGTCCCGGTCGGGGTCCATCGACTCCAGGCACAGGAGCTGCGCCATGACGTCGTTGGCCGAGGCGTCGTCGATCTGCACGCCGAGGAAGATCACGCGCTCCTCGAAGAGCTTCGCGTACGGGTCGTACTCGCGCACGCCCTGCGAGGTGCGCTCGACGAAGCGCGGGACGATGTAGCGGTTGTCGACCTGGGGGCCCGTGTAGAGGCCGCTGCCGGGGAAGTTGTTCATGTCGGTGTTCACCATCCTGTGGCGTTTCGGGCGGGAGGTCTCGTCAGGAGAGGCACGGACCGGGGCGGCTCCCGGTGGGACCGGGGGCCCCGGAACCGGCGGGACCGGGATCAGGCCCCGGTGCCGCCGCCGCCCGGGACGCCGGAGGCCACCGTGATGATCTCGTCGATGAGGCCGTAGTCCTTGGCCTCCTCGGCGGTGAACCAGCGGTCGCGGTCGCCGTCCCTGATGATCTTCTCGATCGTCTGGCCGGAGTGCCGGGCGGTGATCTCGGCCATCCGGTTCTTCGTCCGCAGCAGGTACTCGGCCTGGATCTTGATGTCCGAGGCCGTACCGCCGATACCGGCGGAGCCCTGGTGCATGAGGATGTCGGTGTTCGGCAGGGCGAATCGCTTGCCGGGCGTACCGCCGGTGAGGAGGAACTGGCCCATCGAGGCGGCCATGCCCATCCCGATCGTGATCACGTCGTTGGGGATGTACTGCATGGTGTCGTAGATCGCCATGCCCGCGGTCACCGAGCCGCCGGGGCTGTTGATGTAGAGGTAGATGTCCTTCGACGGGTCGGCCGCCAGGAGGAGCATCTGTGCGGTGATCTTGTTGGCGATGTCGTCGTCCACCTGCTGGCCGAGGAAGATGATCCGCTCGCCGAGCAGTCGGCTGTAGACCTGGTCGCCGAGACCACCACCACTGAAGGCTTCGCCGGCGGCGGAGGGCATCAGATTCGTCACGTATCCACCTGCTCGTCTTGACGACGGCACCGGGCCGTCTTACGTCTTCTGCTGGAGCCTGGGACCCCGGCCGCCCGCCGTGCTCGACGGGGCTTCGGGGACTCCCCTGCCCTCGTATTCAAGGACCCTAACGCGCGGGTCGGCGCAGGCCATCCCGCATTCGGAACTGTTCGCTGTGAGCGCAGGTTCCGGCGGCGGGGCGGAGATCGGCCCGGCCTGGCGGCCCGCCTCGTCCTCAAGCGCCGGACGGGCTGATTCGTCCGGGCCGGGGCCTACCCCGCTCCGAGGCGTTGCCCGGGCCGAGGCGTTGCCCGGGCCGAGGCACTGCCCGGGCCGAGGCACTGCCCGGGCCGAGGCACTGCCCGGGCCGAGGCACTGCCCGGGCCGAGGCGCGCTTTCGGGTGGACGCGTGAGGGGCCCCGGGATCGGTGCGATCCTGGGGCCCCTCACGTGCGTACGGGTGCTTACTTGGACTCGGCCTCGGGCTCGGAGGTGTCCTCGGCGGACTCGACGACCTCGGTGGCCGTCTCCTCCTCCTCCTCGTCGTCGCTGAGGTCGACGAGCTGACCGTTGGTGTCCTTGACCGTGGCGGCCTCGACGACCGTCGCGAGGGCCTTGCCGCGGGCGACCTCGCCCACGAGCATCGGGACCTGGCCGCCCTCGACGACCGCCTGGGCGAACTGGTCGGGGCTCATGCCGGAGGAGGCGGCGCGGCGCAGCAGGTGCTCGGTCAGCTCCTCCTGCGAGACGTTCAGCTTCTCGCGGGAGACCAGCTCGTCGAGGACGAACTGCGTCTTGATGCCCTTGACCGCCTGCTCCTCGGTCTCGGTCTTGAACTCCTCGGCGGTCTTGCCCTGGATCTCCAGGTACTTGTCGATGTCCAGACCCATCTGCGGGAGCTGGTGGTGCTCCAGGTTGTGGGTGCGGGTCTCGATCTCGTCCGCGAGCAGCTTCTCGGGGATCGGGACCTCGACCAGCTCCAGGAGCTTGTCGAGCACGCGCTCCTGGGCCTGCGTGGCCTGGTCGTACTGCTTCATGTTCTCCAGGCGCTTGCGGCTGTCGGCGCGCAGCTCCTCAAGGGTGTCGAACTCGCTCGCCATCTGGGCGAAGTCGTCGTTCAGCTCGGGAAGCTCGCGGGCCTCGACCTTGGCGACCTTGACGGCGACCTCGGCCTGCTTGCCCGCCGCGGAGCCTCCCTTCAGCTCGGAGGTGAAGGTGGCCTCGCCGCCGGCCTGAAGGCCCTTGACGGCCTCGTCGATGCCGTCGAGCAGCTCGCCCGAACCGATCGTGTACGAGACCTCGTTGGCGATGCCGTCCTCCAGGACCTCGCCCTCGACCTTGGCCTCAAGGTCGATCGTGACGACGTCGCCGTCCTCGGCGGCACGCTCGACGGCGGAGGTCGACGCGAAGCGCTCGCGCAGCTCCTCGACGGCCTTGTCGACGTCCTCTTCGCTGACCTCGATCGGGTCGACCTCGACCTCGATGCCGGTGTAGTCCGGGATCTCCAGCTCGGGGCGGATGTCCACCTCGGCGGTGAAGGAGAGCAGCTCGCCGTCCTTCAGCTCCTTGATGTCCACCTCGGGCTGGCCGAGGACGTTCAGCTCACCCTCGTTGACGGCCTCGGTGTAGAACTTCGGGAGCGCGTCGTTGACGGCCTCCTCCAGCACGGCGCCACGGCCGAAGCGCTGGTCGATGACGCGGGCCGGGATCTTGCCCTTGCGGAAGCCCTTCACCGTGACCTGCTGGTTGATCTTCTTGTACGCCGCGTCGAGGCTGGACTTGAGCTCCTCGAAGGGCACCTCGACAGTGAGCCGAACCCGGGTCGGGTTCAGGGTCTCCACGGCGCTCTTCACGGTTAGGTCTCCTTGGTGGCTGACTTCTGGGTGTCGCGCGGCCACACCGTTCGTGCGGACCGGACGATGAGGGCCCGGGGGCATCCGGCACGTTCTTCGATGGGCACGACGCTCCAGGGCCTTCGAGGCTCTGGGCACGTTCACCGGAAACGCGGACACACGGGCACGCAGTTTGCATAGTAACCGTGCGCGTGAGGAGACCTGCAATGCGATCTTGATACTGGTCGGGGTGGCCGGATTCGAACCGACGGCCTTCCGCTCCCAAAGCGGACGCGCTACCAAGCTGCGCCACACCCCGCTGGTGCGGATCGTAGGGTACATGGCTCGCGCCCGCGTGGCTCACGAGCGGCGCGCGGGACGGGACATGGGGTGACGTGCGGGGCGGGGGCGGCACAGGAAGCGCGCGGGTTCCCCGGACGGTGAGCGAGCACGGCGGCGGACGCGCGGGAGGCGGAACGTGCGAGGGCGGGTGCGCGGGGTCGCGGACCCGGTGAGGGGAAGGGGGCGCGGACGCGCGGAGGGGAGGGGTGTGCGCGGAGTCGTGGACGCGCGGAGGGGAAGGGGTGTGCGCCCGCCCCCGGTGAACCGCTACGATGCTGCCCGTGCCGTGCGGCGGAAGTCGTCACCGCACGTGATGCGGGCGTAGCTCAATGGTAGAGCCCCAGTCTTCCAAACTGGCTACGCGGGTTCGATTCCCGTCGCCCGCTCCAGGTGGGACCGCAGGGCCGGTCCGGGAGTTCGCTTCCGGGGCGGCCCTGTGGTGTGTGCGGGGTACGGGCGTAGGAGGCGGGCGGCCGCGCTCCGGGGGGCAGGCAGCCGCGGGCGTGCGCGGGACGGGGAGGGAGCACGGAGCGGTGGGGCGGGGACGGTGAGGGGCGCGGGGCGGGGAGGGAGCACGGAGCGGTGAAGGGCGCGGGAGGCGGGTTCACCGTTTCGTGGCGCGGTACCGCTTCAGGAGGGCGGCAAGGCGCGCTTGGTCCCCGGACCCGTTCAGCTCGGCGAGCAGTTCGTCCGGGCACACCTCGTAGTGCTCGCCCCACCACTTCTTCCTGCGGTTGTCCCAGATCCGGTAACCCCTCGGGACCCCGCGTGCGACGTAGCGACGCCGGCTCACCCTTCGCCCTCAGCTCGTGTGCAGGCCGGTACCGGGCCACTCGCCGTCTGCGAACTGGCGACCCCAGTAGTACGGGTTCACCTCGGCCAGCGTCCTCGGCTCCCACCCGGTCGGATCGTCCGCGCGCGGGACCGCCACCTCGACGCCCGGCCCCCACAGCGCCAGCCGCTCCTGGCAGATCCCGCAGGGCGGGAGGATCAGCACGCGCCCGCGCTCCTCGTCACGGCACACGCACACGGAGGCGACGACGGCCCGGTCCAGCGTGTACGCCTGGATGAAGGCGCCCGTCTCCTGGCACAGGGCGACCGAGCCGTGCAGATTGTCGAGCCCGACACTCGTTAGGACCCCGCCGTCCGCGAGCCGCACGGCCGCGGCCCCACCGGGCTCCCGCGCCGGCCACCGCCGTTCCATCAACGCGACGGCGGCGTCCACGAGTTCTTGATCAAGGTGCATGACCGCCGACGCTAGAGCGGTATCGCGCGCCCGGGCCACGGATTTTCCGCGGCCCTCTCCAGCGGCCGCCTCAGAAGCTGATCTGGTTGATCGTCTGCGCTATCGAGTCGAGGAAGCGCTGGATCGAGGGCGCCATGCCGCTGGAGGCGAGGAAGAAGCCGAAGAGCACCGCGACGATGGCGGGACCGGCCTTGATGGAGCCGCCGCGGAGCAGCACCACCAGGATGACCGCCAACAGCACCACCACTGACAGCGAAATGGCCATAACTGATCACACCCTCGGTCGGTCTGCTCCCGGCCCGGGAGGTGCACTGGCCGCACGCCCCCGCCAGAACCATCGTGCCACCAACAGGGCAGTCCTATGCGGCGGGTGACGCAACGTCGGCCAACGGGGGTCCACCGGCCCAGGCGTTCCGGCCATAGCTGGGGCGCCGAACGCCTTCTGAGGTGCGTGGGGCAGAAGGGGGGCGCGCGGGATTACGGGCAGCGCGCAGGGCGCCCCGTACGCCGGTCGCGCGCCGGTGAGGAATGGGCGGTAAAGCCCGGGAAAAAGCGGAACGCGGCCCGCCGGAACGGCGGGGTTTTTCCGGCCGCCGCGGGCCCCGCCCCACCCTGGGCAGGGCCCGCGCCGAGAGAACGCCGCGCCCGCGCACGCGCGGGAGAAGTCGCGGGGAAAGCGTGCGGAATACCGCTGGTCCGTGGGGGTGTGACGGGAGTCGCGTGGCGTTCACCCCGGGCGGGCGGAAAGTCGGGTAGACGAAGACATCAACAACAGATGAGCCGAGAAACGAACGAAGTCGATCAGTCGCCATCTCGCATCGATCACAAGATCGGCCGGGCCCGGGCGGCACCGAGGTACCCATGCACCACGACCCCGCGGAATCCGGGCAGCTCAGCGCGGTACCGGCAGACCCGGCGGCGCGCCACCCGCTACCCCCCGAGTCCCCTGCGGGCCCCGGCCCGGCGAAGGAAGCGCGCCCCACCGCGGAGCCCGTCGGCGCGGGGCGCGGAAAAGTCCGCGACCCGTTCTTCGACAACGCGAAATACCTCGCCATCGTCCTCGTCGCGCTCGCCCATTCCTGGGAACCCCTCCTCGCGTCGAGCCGCCCCCTGCGCGCGCTCTACCTCACCGTCTACGCCTTCCACATGCCGGCGTTCATCATCATCTCCGGCTACTTCTCACGGACTTTCACGCTCGGAGCCCCGCAGGTACGGAAACTGATCACCGGGGTCGCCGTGCCCTACGTGATCTTCCAGTACGCGTACACGCTCTTCGCCCGTCTCGCGGGACCTGATCCCGTGCCGACGTGGAGCGTTCTCGACCCGTGGTGGCTCAACTGGTTTCTCGTCGCACTCTTCGTATGGCGCCTTACGACCCCACTGTGGCGCCTCGTCCGATGGCCGCTCCCGCTCGCCCTCGCCCTCGCCACCCTCGGCTCCGTCTCCCCGGACATCGGCGCTGACCTGGATCTTCAGCGCGTGCTCCAGTTCCTCCCGTACTTCGTGCTCGGCCTGCTGCTGCACCCGCACCACTTCACACTCCTCGCCCACAAGTGGCCGAAGATCGTCGCTGCGCCCGTACTGCTCACGGGCTTCGGCGTCGCCTGGTGGCTCGCCCCGCGCATGCCGTACGCGTGGCTCTACCACCGCGAGAGCGCACAGGACCTGGGGGCGCCCTGGTGGAGCGGCCCGCTCATGACCTTCACCCTGCTCGCCGCCTCGCTCGTCCTGACGGCCGCGTTCCTCGCCCTCGTACCGCGCCGCACGACCTGGTTCACGCGACTGGGCGCGGGCACGCTCGGCGGCTACCTGCTGCACGGCTTCCTCATCAAGGCGGCGGACTGGGGCGGCTGGTACGGCGGCGCCTTCGCGCACTCCGCCCCCGGCACCCTCCTCTTCAGCGCGGGAGCCGGACTCGCGGTGACCCTGCTGTGCACGCCCCCCGTACGTCGCGCCTTCCGCTGGGCGCTGGAGCCGCGCCTCGGCTGGGCCTTCGGCGGCACACCCAGGACCTGAGCGCGGGCCTGACGCGGGCCTGACGCGGGCGTGGGCGCGGGCCTGACGCGGGCGTGGGCACGGGCTTGAGCACGGACCTGGGCGCGAGACCGGGAGGCGGGGTCGGTACGCGGAGTCCCCGACCGCCCCGTCGACCTCACACAAACGCTCGGGATGCCGCAACTCCCGTCACAGCAAACACACTTCAATCAGACAACTCTTCCCCTTTCAACCCTTTGGTAAGGTAACTTTTGACTTTCACTTGACCATTACTTGACTTGATGCGGAGGTTGGGCTCATCGGACACGCGGAGACCCTCATAGCGATGGGCGGTGCTTTTCTCGCCGCCGCCGTGCTCGCCCGCGCGGGCGGGCGCATCGGACTCCCCACCATCCCCCTGTTCATCCTGGCCGGGATTCTGCTCGGCCCGCACACCCCGGGGGTCGTGCTGGTCTCGGACCCGCACGACCTGGAGATGCTGAGCGCCCTCGGTCTGGTACTGCTGCTCTTCTACCTGGGGCTCGAATTCCATCTCGACGACCTCAAGGCGGGCGGGCGGCGCATGGCGCTCGCCGGGGCCACGTATCTCGCCCTGAACGTCGGCGCCGGCCTCGGCTTCGGATTCGCCCTCGGTTGGGGCACCTCCGAGGCTCTGGTCCTCGCCGGGGTGCTCGGTATCTCGTCCTCGGCGATCGTGACGAAGGTGCTCGTGGACACAGGGCGTCTCGGCAATCCCGAGACGCGCCCGATCCTCGGCATCATCGTTGTCGAGGACATCTTTCTGGCGCTCTACCTCGCCGCGCTCCAGCCGATCCTGTCCGGCGCCGACTCGCTCGCCGCTGCGGTGCTCGACGGGGCGAAGGCGTTCGGCTTCCTGCTGCTGCTCGCCCTGGCGGCACGCTTCGGCACGAAGCTCGTGGGCCGGCTCATGCACACGCGGGACGATGAGCTCCTCGTCATCTCCTTTCTCGGCATGGCGGTGTTCGTCGCCGGGGTTTCGGAGTGGTTCGGGGTGGCGGACGCGATCGGGGCGTTCATGGTCGGCCTGATGCTCGGCAGCACGGCGTCAGGAGCCCGTATCCGCACCCTCGTGCACCCGCTGCGGGATGCCTTCGGAGCCATTTTCTTCTTCGCCTTCGGCCTCTCCATCAATCCGGGCGACCTGCCGAGCGTGCTGTGGCCGGTCCTGCTCGCGGTCCTGCTCACCTTCACCATGAACGTCCTCGCGGGACTGCTCGCAGGCCGGATGTACCGCTTCGGCAGGGGCCCGGCCGCGAACATCGCGACCACGCTCCTCGCCCGCGGCGAGTTCGCGCTGATCCTCGCCACGATGGCGGCGGGCGCCGGCCTGGACGAGCGGCTCTCGCCGTTCATCGCCGGTTACGTACTGCTGCTCGCCGTCCTCGGCCCGCTGGCAGCAGGCCGCGCGCACTGGCTCGCGCGGCTGCTGCCGGCGACCGACAGGGACTCCGAGGAGTCCGAACCCGTGTCGCCGGCCGAGCCCGTCTCTCTGGTCAAGGCGGGCGACGCGGGGTGAGTACGCGGCGCGGGGGGCGGCCGGCCTCGGGGCTGCTCCGCGCACGTACGGGTGGTGAGTAAGGTTGCTGCCTTCCGGGGTTGAGGCTTACCCGTGAGGCAGTAGAGCCCTCGTACGGTGAGAGACGATTTCCGTACGGACCTGCCGTCCGGGCTTGGCCAGTGGCCTGCCCGTCGGTGAGCACGAGAGTGGCACACATCGGCGACGGCTGCGAAATCGCGAGAACACCGCTCACTCGGAAGAGTGAGCGGTTTCGTGACTTCCGCGAAGTTATCCACAGATTCGCGGAATTGGTGCGGTGGGTGGGGCGGGGTGCGGAAGACTTGTTGCAGGGGCGCCCCCCTAGGGAGGGTGGGGGCTGCCCGCGTGCACTGCGTGAATGAGGTTCCCCTCCCCCGGCCCTCCCCACCCCCGCCCCGCCCCTCCCCCTACCCCGCCACCTGGTCCCGGCAGATCAGGACCAGTGCCCGGTCGTCGTTCACGTCCTTGGCCACCGCCTCGATGAGGTGCCAGGACGCGCCCAGGAAGCCGCCGGGTACATAGCGGTCGGCCTCGCCGGTGAGGCGGTCGATGCCCTCGGAGATCTCGCGTTCGGCGGTCTCGACGAGGCCGTCGGTGAAGAGCATGAGGACGTCGCCGGGGTTCAGGCAGCCTTTGGCCGGGTCGAATTCGGCGCCGCCGTAGACGCCCAGGAGGGGGCCCTCGGCCGTCATCTGCTCCCAGCGGCCCGTCCCGGCGTGGAGCTGGACGGCCGGTGGGTGACCCGCCGAGTAGACCTCGTACTCGCCGGTCTCCAGGTCGAGGACCAGGTGGATCGACGTGGCGAAACCCTCGTCCCAGTCCTGGCGCAGCAGGTAACCGTTGGCCGCGGGCAGGAAGTCCGCCGGGGGCAGCGAGCCGAGGAGGCCGCCGAAGGCGCCGGACAGGAGCAGCGCGCGTGAGGCGGCGTCCATGCCTTTGCCAGAGACGTCGGTGAGGACGACTTCGAGGATGCGGCCCTGCTTCGTGCGCGAGGCGACGACGAAGTCGCCCGAGAAGAACTGGCCGCCCGCCGGTCGCAGGGACATCTCCCGGTGCCAGCCACGCGGCAGGCCCGGCAGTTTGCTCTGGACCCGGATGCGTTCACGCAGGTCGAAGAGCATGGTGCCGCCGCGCCGCCACGGCACGCCGACCCGGCTGCGGAACTGGGCGACGAGCAGGCCGATGAAGCCGCAGCCCGCGACGACGAGTATCGAGCCAGGGGTGACCCGCGCGGGGCCGTCGGTGTACGGGCCGAGGACCACCGATTCCACGATGAGGGCCGCTGCCGAACCGGCGTAGAGACCGAGCAGGCTCGCCGGGCGCAGGACGAGGCCGCCGATCGTGATGGGCACCGCGAGCATCGCGGGATCGCACCAGACGGGGGCGACCACCGTGAGCCAGCCGATGAGCGGCACGCACAGGAGCAGCCCGACAAGGGCGATCCAGTCCGAGCCGTCGCCCCGGAAGTAGTCGACCCCGGCCCGGCGCACGGCGATGCGGGCCCGGTGGTACCGCATTCGCCACCGTGCCGCGGGGGTCTGCGCCGCAACGCGTTCGCCTGTCATTGCTCGGGACCCTACCGAGCGGCGATACCTTCGCGCACCGAGGGGTCCGCTTTGTCCAGGTAGCGCACACCGCACAGTTTCCGCACAGATGATCGGGCGCGGGGAGCGCACAGCGGGCGCACACCGCGCACCACGGGGATGCCTCCGCGGAAATGCCTTCGCGACGCGCGGGCAACCTTGGTAAGGAGGCCCTGTGACGACCGAGGTACGCAAGCTCGACAAGGCCCATTATCCGCAGTGGTACGACAATCTGACCCTCGCTTTCGGTGGGCTGCACGAGGCGAAGGAGGAGCGCGCGCTCTGGGACGAACTCGTGGAGTTCGACCGCTCGTTCGCCGCCTGGGACGGTGAGGAGCTGGTCGGCTCGGCGGGCGGGTTCACGTTCCGGATGACGGTGCCGGGCGGCGCGTCGGTCCCGGCGAACGGCGTGACGATGGTGAGCGTCGCGGATACCCACCGCAGGCGGGGCGTGCTCACCGCGATGATGCGCGGCCAGCTCGACGAGATACGCGCCCTCGGCGAACCGCTCTCGGTACTCACCGCGTCCGAGGCGCCGATCTACGGCCGTTTCGGGTACGAGGCCGCGACGCGCATGGTGCGGGCGCGCATCGACGCGCACCGGGTGCGAGTGGTCGCACCAGAGGGAACCGAGCGCGTCCGCGTGCGGCGGGCAGGTCTCCTGGAGTCGCTGCCGGCGTGCGAGGCGGTGTACGCGGCGCTCGTGCCGGGGCGTCCTGGCCTCTTCGCGCGGCAACCGGGCTGGGAACGGCTCGGGGTCCTCGATCCCGAGGCGAACCGTGAGGGCTTCTCACCGTTGCGCGTCGTGCTCGCGGAGCGTGACGGCGACGTGGTGGGCTTCACGCGTTTTCACGTCAAGCCGGTGTGGGACGCGGCGGGGACTCCGCACGGCGAGGTGCGGGTGCGGAGCCTGGAGGCGCTCGATCCCGCGGCGTACGCGGCGCTGTTGCGGCACGTGCTCTCGCTCGACCTGGTGGAGACGGTGGAGCTGAGCCGGACACCGCTCGACGCGCCGTGGCAGGCGCTCGTCACGGACGTGCGGCGCTGTCGGCCGACGCTGCGCGAGGAGCTGTACGTGCGGCTCGTCGACGTGGGCGCCGCGCTCGCGGCCCGTACGTACCAGGTCCCTGTGGACGTCGTCGTAGAGGTGCGGGACGACTTCTGCCCGTGGAACGCGGGGCGCTGGCGGCTGCGGGGCGGACCGGAGGGCGCCACCTGCGCGCGTACCGAGGACGTGGCGGATCTCGCGCTGTCGGTGCGGGAGCTGGGCGGCGCGTACCTCGGCGGTACGTCGCTCGCGGAGTTCGCCGCGGCCGGGCGAGTGCGTGAACTGAGGGCGGGTGCGCTGGCTCCGGTGTCGCTCGGCTTCGGGAGCCAGGTGGCACCCTTCCTTGCGCACGGATTCTGAGCCTCGTACGGAAGAGGGCTCGGCCCGGACCGGCGAAGGCCCCCCGCCGCCGCGCATCCCCAGCCACGCATCGCCGACCCCACGCCCGACCCCACGTCCCGGGCCCCACTCTCCCGCCCGGCCCCACGCCCCCGCGCCCCGTGCGCGCCGGCCGACCGCCCCGCGTGCCCCGCGTGCCCCGCGTGCCCCGCGTGCCCCGCGTGCCCCACGTGCCCCACGTGCCCCACGTGCCCCACGTGCCCCACGTGCCCCACGTGCCCCACGTGCCCCACGTGCCCCACGTGCCCCACGTGCCCCACGTGCCCCACGTGCCCCCGGCAGGCCGCCCCGCGCCCGCGCCCCGCGTGTCCCCGGCTGCCCCGCGCCCCGCGCGCTCCGCTTCCGGCCCTAAGCCGCGGGGCCCTGGCAGCGCGGGCACCAGAAGAGGTTGCGGCCCGCCAGTTCCCGCGTCCTGATCTCCGTGTCGCAGATCAGGCAGGGCTGGTGGGCGCGGCGGTAGACGTAGACCTCGCCGCCGTGGTCGTCGCGGCGGGGCGGGCGGTTCATGGCCTCGGGGGTGTGTTCCGGGCGGACCGTGTCGATGCGGCCGAGGCGAACACCCTCACGCATGAGCATTCTGAGGTCGGACCATATCGCGGTCCACTCGGCGCGGGTGAGGGAGCGGCCCGGCCGTGAAGGGTCGATGCCGTGGCGGAAGAGGACTTCGGCGCGGTAGACGTTGCCGACGCCCGCGACGATCTTCTGGTCCATGAGCAGCGCGGCGATCGTCGTGCGGCTCCGGGCGATGCGGGTCCAGGCGGCCTCGC
Source organism: Streptomyces sp. P6-2-1 (assembly GCF_050613165.1). Taxonomy (NCBI): domain Bacteria; kingdom Bacillati; phylum Actinomycetota; class Actinomycetes; order Kitasatosporales; family Streptomycetaceae; genus Streptomyces; species Streptomyces sp. P6-2-1. The sequence continues at coordinate 2,041,239 of NZ_CP192513.1, forward strand.
CGTCGTCGGCCTCGCGCAGCGGGTCGGGGCCGAGGCGGGCGTGCACGGCGGCCTTCGCCTCGTCGTCGATCAGGGCGCAGGCGGTGGGGCCGCGCAGGTCGGACCAGCCGCCGGGTCCGGTGAGGCGCAGCCGGATCGTGTCGGTGGGCGGGGGCGCGTCGCCGGGACCCTGGGCGACCTTGCCGAAGAGGCCGAGGTGGATGTGGACCCAGCCGAGCGGCCCGAAGCCGAGGAAGAGGTGTTTGCCGTGCGCCTCGGCCGTGTCGAGCACGGCGCCGTCGAGCAGCGCGGCCGAGGCGGCGAACTTGCCCTGCGGAGAGACGACCCGCACCGGCCGGCCGCCGAACCGCTGATCGTGGTCGGCGGCGAGCCGGTGCAGGGTGTGACCTTCGGGCACGGTCAGGCTTCGGGCTGCGGGTGGTGGGCCGGGACGGGCGGCAGGACACCGCTCTTCTCGTACGCCGTGAGCATCTCGATGCGCCGGGTGTGGCGCGCCTCCCCGGAGTACGGGGTGCTGAGGAAGACCTCGACGAAGGAGGTGGCCTCGTCGGTCGAGTGCATCCGGGCGCCGACCGAGACGACGTTGGCGTTGTTGTGCTCGCGGCCGAGTTTCGCCGTCTCGACGCTCCAGGCGAGGGCGCAGCGGACGCCTTCGACCTTGTTCGCGGCGATCTGCTCGCCGTTGCCGCTGCCGCCGATGACGACGCCGAGGGCCTCGGGGTCGGCGGCGGTGCGCTCGGCGGCGCGGAGGCAGAACGGCGGGTAATCGTCCTGGGCGTCGTAGATGTGGGGCCCGCAGTCGACCGGCTCGTGGCCGTGCTCGGTGAGCCATTCGACGAGGTGGTTCTTGAGTTCGTAGCCCGCATGGTCGGAGCCGAGATACACGCGCATACCGAGGAGTGTGGCACGTCGGGAACGGGGTAGCCGCTCCCGGGTCCGGGTGGCGCGCGTCCCCCCGTATCCGCATCGCCCCGGACCGTGATCAAGCCAACTGAGCGTGTCCTTGACAACAAACCGGACGCGGGGGTTCCACTAAGCGCGCGCTTTGTGGTCCCCTTCCCGGGACCTCACGCTCAGGCGAACCGAAGGACTCACCGCATGACGCAGTCGATCAGCGAGCCCGGACACAAGGACGGCCCCCAGGGGCCGGGCGCGAACGGCGGTGGCCCCGGCGGCCCCGGCGGCGGCGAGGGCCCCGGCGCGCCGCGGGGCGACGGCGGCGGCAACAGCGACCCGGGCAAGGGCGGCGGCGGCAACAGCGAGGGCGGTCCCGCGAAGAACGCGGAGGGGCTCCAGCAGGGCCTCAAGGGCCGTCACCTGTCGATGATCGCCATCGGTGGCGTGATCGGCGCGGGCCTCTTCGTGGGGTCGAGTGCCGGTATCGCCGCGGCGGGTCCCGCCATCCTGGTCTCGTACGCCCTCGTCGGGCTGCTCGTCGTCCTGGTCATGCGGATGCTCGGCGAGATGGCCGCCGCGCGGCCCTCGTCGGGGTCCTTCTCCGCGTACGCGGACATGGCGCTCGGGCGCTGGGCGGGTTTCTCGATCGGCTGGCTGTACTGGTTCTTCTGGGTCGTGGTGCTCGCCGTCGAGGCCACGGCCGGTGCGGTGATCCTCAACGGCTGGGTCCCGGCGATACCCCAGTGGGGCTGGGCGCTCATCGTGATGTTCGTGCTCACCGCGACGAACCTGGTGTCGGTCGGCTCGTACGGGGAGTTCGAGTTCTGGTTCGCGGGCATCAAGGTCGTGGCGATCGGCGCCTTCGTGGTCATCGGGCTGCTCGCCGTCTTCGGCATTCTGCCCGGTTCCGACAATCCGGGGTCGGGATTCGATCACCTCACCGATACGGGTGGATTCCTGCCCAACGGGGCGGGCTCGATCCTCACCGGCGTGCTGCTCGTCGTCTTCTCCTTCATGGGCAGCGAGATCGTCACTCTGGCCGCCGGTGAGTCCTCGAACCCGCAGAAGGCCGTGTCGAAGGCGACCAACAGCGTCATCTGGCGCATCGCCATCTTCTATCTGGGCTCGATCTTCGTCGTTCTCACACTGCTCCCCTGGAACAGCAAGTCGATCCAGGACGACGGTTCCTACGTGGCGGCGCTCGACTCCATCGGCATCCCGCACGCCGGTCAGATCATGGACATCATCGTCCTGACCGCCGTGCTCTCCTGCCTCAACTCCGGTCTCTACACCGCTTCCCGCATGGCCTTCTCGCTCGGCGGGCGCGGTGACGCGCCGAAGGCGTTCGCACGCACGACCCGCCGGGGCGTGCCGCAGGCGGCGATCCTCGGCTCGGTCGTCTTCGGCTTCGTCGCGGTGTGGTTCAACTACCAGTGGCCCGACAGCGTCTTCGAGTTCCTGCTCAACTCCTCGGGCGCGGTCGCGCTCTTCGTGTGGCTCGTCATCTGCTTCTCCCAGCTGCGCCTGCGCCGGAAGATCCAGCGCGAGGAGCCCGAGAAGCTCGTCGTGCGCATGTGGCTCTACCCGTATCTGACGTGGCTGACCATCGCGATGATCCTCTTCGTCGTCGTCTACATGCTGTTCGACGACGACGGCCGCATCCAGATGCTGCTTTCGCTGCTCGTCGCGGCGCTCGTGGTCGGTGTCGCGCTCATCCGCCAGCAGGTGCGCAAGCCGCGGGGACCCGGTGCGGGTCCGGGCGCGGGCACGGCCGCTGAGGCGGTACGGGACACGGCGGCGGTACGGGAGTGAACACCGCGTCCGTGTGCTGACGGACGCCTTCGCGGGGGCGGGCCCGGTCGCGGGTCCGCCCCCACGCCGTATCAGGAGAAGTCGAGCACGTACCGGCCCCGCGTCCCGCCCGCGTCCAGGGCCGCGTGCGCGCGGGGGGCCTGCTCGGGCGGCACGATCTCCGCGACACGCGGGCTCAGCCGCCCGGCGCCGAGCGCGGCGGCGATCTCCGCCATCAGGTCCGTCCTGCCGAACCAGTCGTGCACCTCGAAGCCCCGGTACGAGATGCCGCGCGGAGCGGGCGGCAGCGGCTTCGTGCCCGGCTCGCCGAGCTTGCGCAGCCCGGCGTAACTCCCGCCGTCGCGCACCGCGTCCAGGACGTCCGCGCCGAGGAGCGCGCCGTCCAGCAAGGCGTCGACACCGCCCGGCACCACCTCGCGCATGCGTGCGGCGACCCCGGGGCCGCGTGACACGGTCCACGTCGCGCCCAGGCCCCGTACCAGCTCCTCGTCCTTCGGCGCGGCGTCGGCGACGGTGCGGATGCCGCGTGCGGCGGCAAGCTGGAGGAGGCAACCGCCGAAGGCCCCCGCGGCGCCCGTGACGCCCGCGACGTCACCCTCCTTCAGCTCCATCGTCTCGATGGCGGCGAGAGCGGTGAGGGCGTTCATCGGGACGGTCGCGGCCTCGTGGAGCGCGATGCCGACGGGGACGGCGACGGCCCACTCGGCGGGGACGACGACGTACTCGGCGTAGGCGCCGCCCGCGTGCCGTACGGGGAGGACGACCGACATGACCCGGTCACCGACCGCGAAGGGCACGTCCGCCCCCGTCCGGTCGACGACGCCCGCGAGGTCCATCCCGAGCAGGTGGGGACGCGCGGTCACGGCCATCGCGCCGGGTTCGGAGCGCAGCAGCGTGTCCGCCGGGTTGACGGCGGCGCCGTGCACCCGCACCCGGATCTCGCCGGGGCCCGGCTCCGGCTCGGGCAGCTCGGCCACGCTCAGCACGTCGGGACCGCCCGGCTCGGTGAAACCAACAACACGCATACGGACTCCTCGCGGATCGGGACCTGCACTCACTTTGGAACGTCTAATCCAAAGTCAACCCCGTGCGCGGGCCGCTCATTCCCGCGCGCACACCACCGTGGACGTACGCGGGCGCCGCGCGGGGCACGTACGCGCACACCGCGCGGGACAGGTACGCGGACTCCGCGCCCGCCACACGCGCGCACACCGTGCGGGGCACGTACACGCACACCGTGCGGGGCAGATACACGCACACCGCGCGGGGCACGTACGCGAACGCCGCCCGCGGCGGGTTCGGCCGGGGCGGCGTTCGTGTACGGCGGGGTGGGGTCAGTCCTGCTTGCGGCCGACCAGCTTCCAGGCGGTGGGGAGGGCGCCGGTGGCGAGGGCGGTCTTGAGGAGGTCACCGAAGATGAACGGGGTGAGCCCCGCCGCGATGGCCGCGCTCGCGTCGAGGTGCGCGGAGTACGCGAGGTAGGGGACGCCGGTCGCGTAGATGATCACGTTGCCGAGGAGCATCGCGCCCGCCGTGCGGAGCGGGGAACGGTCCGCGCCGCGCCGGGCGAGCGTGCCGACGACGAGGGCAGCGAGCATCATGCCGGGGATGTAGCCGAAGGAGGCCATCGCGGCCCCCGACTGCCCCTCGGCGAACCACGGCATCCCGACGACACCGGCCACCGCGTAGAGAGCGAGCGCCAGGAAGCCGCGGCGGGCGCCGAGCGCCGTGCCGACGAGGAGCGCGGCGAAGGTCTGGCCGGTCACGGGAACCGGCGAGCCCGGCACCGGGATCGCGATCTGGGCGGCGAGCCCGGTGAGCGCGGCACCGCCGAGCACGAGCACGGCGTCCCGGGTGCGGCTCGCGGGGAGCAGGTCGGCGAGGACCGCTCCCGGGCGGTGGACGGCAGAGACAGAACTCATCGCATAACTCCGGTTCTCGGGTGTTCCGTGGGGACGGGGCCGAACGGCACGGGCGGCGCCCGAAAGGGCGCAGTGCGACCGTACCGAGGAGTCAACGGGCGTTCACCGGCCGTCGCGGACAAAGCCGCGAGGAGAGACTTGGTGGGGATCTCACAAAGGACCCCCTTCACACCCTTTACCCCGCCTCTTCGGCGTGAGCCTCGTCACCTTCCAGGCAAGCCCCGCTTCACAACGCGCTCTTCCGGCGAGGCGAGGGAGGCCGAGGGGAACCACACGGACACCCCGAGAGCGTACGGCTGTGGAGTTCCGCCAAAGCCGCTCGGTGGGTACGGCTTCACGCCGCGTGAGCCGCCCGTCCGCATGTCGGACGTCACGTCCCAGAAAGCGGACCCGGCGCGAGAATCCCCCCGCGTCCCCGTCCCCCCACCTCACGGATCGTGCCCATGACCCCGCGCACCCCACCACCGGCCCGGACACCGGCCCGGACACCGGCGCCGCCCGCCGGGACACCGGCACCGCCGACCGGCACGTCGACACCCCCGGCAGGGAAACCGGCGTCGCCCGAGCGGACGGCACCGTCCGCGCCCGGCGGCACCCCCACCCCGGCATCGCCCGCCGGTGACAGCGACGGCCTCGGCGACAGCCCCGGCAACGGCATCGGCAACGGCCTCGGCAACGGCCTCAAGCAGCGCCACCTCTCGATGATCGCGCTCGGCGGGGTCATCGGCGCGGGGCTCTTCGTCGGTTCAGGAGCGGGCATCGCCTCGGCAGGGCCCTCCGTCGTCCTCGCCTACGCGCTCTCCGGCGCGCTCGTCATGCTCGTGATGCGGATGCTCGGCGAGATGTCCGCCGCGCACCCCGCATCCGGTTCCTTCTCCGTCCACGCCGAGCGCGCGATCGGCCCGTGGGCGGGGTTCACCGCCGGGTGGATGTTCTGGATGCTGCTCTGCGTCGGCGTCGCCGCCGAGGCGATCGGCGCGGCCTCGATCATGACGGGCTGGTTCCCCGGCTCCCCCGACTGGCTGTGGGTCGCGCTCTTCATGGCGCTGTTCTGCGCCACGAACCTGAGCGCGGTGGGGAACTTCGGTGAGTTCGAGTTCTGGTTCTCGGCGCTCAAGGTCGCCGCGATCGGCGCCTTCCTCGTCCTCGCGGTGCTCGCCATCGCCGGCGTACTGCCGGGCAGTGACGCGCCGGGGGCGCGGCATCTCACGGGCGAGGGCGGCTTCTTCCCGCACGGCGCCGACGGTCTCGTGACCGGACTGCTCGCCTCGGTCTTCGCGTACGGCGGCCTGGAGACCGTGACGATCGCCGCGGCCGAGTCCGCGCACCCCGCGCGCGGGGTCGCGAAGGCCGTGCGCACCGCGATGTGGCGCATCGCCGTCTTCTACGTCGGCTCGATGGCCGTCATCGTCACGCTCGTCTCCTGGCGCGACCCCGAGGTCGCCGCGAAGGGCCCGTACGTGGCGGTGCTCGACAGCCTCGACATCCCGGCCGCCGGGCAGGTCATGAACGTCGTCATCCTCGCCGCGCTGCTCTCCGCGATGAACGCGAACATCTACGGTTCCTCGCGCATGGCCTACTCGCTCGTGGCGCGCGGGCAGGGCCCCCGCCTCCTGCGCCGCCTCTCGCGCGGCGGCGTTCCGCGCCCGGCCGTCGTCGCCTCGTCGGCCTTCGGCTTCTTCGCGGTGCTGCTGAGTTACTGGTGGCCCGACACGGTCTTCTCGTGGCTGCTCAACATGGTCGGCGCCGCCGTCCTCGTCGTGTGGGGCTTCATCGCCGCCGCCCAGCTCCGCACCCGTCGCCGCCTCGAACGCGAGGCCCCCGAACGGCTCCTCGTCCGCATGTGGGGCTTCCCCTGGCTCACCTGGGTCGCGCTCGCGGCGATGGTCGCCGTGCTGCTGCTCATGCTGCGCGAGCCGGACACGCGCGTGCAGCTCTACTTCACCGGCGGTCTCGCCGTGGTGCTGAGCGCGGTGGGGATGGTGCGGTACGGGAAGGGGCGGTACGGGAAGGGGCGCGGCGCGGCCCGCAGTGACGGCCACGGCGTGCGGGGCGAAGGCGACGCCGTCCCCCTGCCGACGGGGCCGGGGTCGCGTGACCGGGAGGGAACCGGCGCGGGCGCCGACTGACCGGCCGTCTTCCCTTGCCCCTGCGGGCCTCCGGCGTTGTCGCCGGGGGCCCGTTCGTGCGTACGGGCCGGGACACGGGAGCGCCTCCGGGCCACGCGGGGCCCCGCCGGGACACGCGGGGTGCCGCCGGGACACGCCGGGTGCCGCCGGGACACGCGGGGAGCCGTGGCCCGCATGATCCAGCGCGCCACTGTCGCTGATAGCGTGCACTTGCAAGTCATTCGCAATAAGCTCGGCGCAACAAGAAGTCTTGGAGGGCGTCTCCGCATGGCCGTCTACACACTCCCGGAACTGCCGTACGACTACTCCGCGCTGGCCCCGGTGATCAGCCCGGAGATCATCGAGCTGCACCACGACAAGCACCACGCGGCCTACGTCAAGGGCGCGAACGACACCCTGGAGCAGCTCGCCGAGGCGCGGGACAAGGAGTCCTGGGGGGCCGTCAACGGGCTGGAGAAGAACCTCGCGTTCCACCTCTCCGGGCACATCCTGCACAGCATCTACTGGCACAACATGACCGGCGAGGGCGGCGGTGAACCGCTCGCCGCCGACGGCGTCGGCGACCTCGCGGACGCCATCAAGGAGTCCTTCGGCTCCTACGCGGGCTTCAAGGCCCAGCTCACCAAGGCCGCGGCGACCACGCAGGGCTCCGGCTGGGGCGTGCTCGCCTGGGAGCCGGTGAGCGGTCGCCTCATCGTCGAGCAGATCTACGACCACCAGGGCAACGTGGGCCAGGGCTCGGTGCCGGTCCTCGTCTTCGACGCCTGGGAGCACGCCTTCTACCTTCAGTACAAGAACCAGAAGGTGGACTTCATCGAGGCGATGTGGCAGGTCGTCAACTGGCAGGACGTCGCCGCCCGCTACCGCGCGGCGAAGGCCCGTACGGACTCTCTCGTCCTTGCCCCCTGAGGCCCGCTCGCGCACGGCGAGCCCCCGCACGTCCTGCTCGTGATCGTCTTCTCACCCTTCACGCGGCAGGCCGGCAGAGAGGAGAACCCCCGCGAGGACGTGACTCGCGGGGGTTCCCCGCGTCCGGCCGGGCGGCGCGTGCGGTGTCCGGGGCGGGGGCTGTGGGGCGCACGGGTGGTTTCCCGGGGGCTTGCGGGCCGGGGCGTCCGTACGCCCTTACGCGGCTCGTTCCCGTACCGCATCGTGGGCGGATGCAGCCCAAGGACACGTATTGCGTCTTCTGCCGCGGCACCGAGCGGCACGTCCCCCTGACCGAGAACCAGCGGCGGTGGGTCCGCGAGCAGAAGGGCGCCACGCTCTACGTCGGCGATCTGATCATGTGCGCGGCCGGCGCCTGCCGGAAGGTGCGCTCTTCGGGCAATACGCGCCGCTTCCACCCGGAGTACCTGCGGATTCCGGAGGGGGTGGAGTAGCGGTACGGGCGCGGGACGCCCTTGTCGGCGGTCGCACCCGTGCCCGGGCCCGGGCCCCTCGCCGGGGGCGGCTCGCGAGGTCGGCGGCTCGCGTCGGCGGCGGCTCGCGGGGCGCCCGCGCGGGCGGGTCGGGGCGGACCCTGGCGCGGGCGCCGGAGGCCGGGTCAGTCGAAGATCGGCCCCTGCGTGCGGGTGCGCTTGAGCTCGAAGAAACCCGGGACCGAGGCGACGGCGAGGGTGCCGTCCCACAGGCGGGCGGCCTCCTCGCCCTTGGGCGCCGGGGTCACGACCGGCCCGAAGAAGGCGACGCGCTCGCCCGTCACGCCGGGCACCGCGATGACCGGGGTCCCGACGTCCTGCCCGACGAGGTCGATGCCCTCCTTGTGCGAGGCGCGCAGTTCGGTGTCGTACGTGTCCTTCTCCGCGTAGTCCGCGAGCGAGGCCGGCAGCCCCACCTCTTCCAGGGCGCCGAGGACGGCCTCGCGCGTCGGGCCCTCGCCCCGGTTGTGGAAACGGGTGCCGAGCGCCGTGTACAGCTTGCCGACCGCCTCGTCGCCGTGCAGCTCGCGGGTCGCGATGACGACGCGCACCGGGCCCCAGGCGGGACCGGCCATCATCTCCTTGTACTGCTCGGGCAGCTCGTCGAGCTTCGGCTCATTGAGCACCGCCAGGCTCATGACGTGCCAGCGCACGTCGACCGGGCGGACCTTCTCGACCTCCAGCATCCACCGCGAGGTCATCCATGCCCAGGGGCACAGCGGGTCGAACCAGAAGTCGGCGGTGACCCGTTCCTGCGTCTGCTGCTCGCTCATCTCGCTCCTCGTCGTGCCGTCCCGCGGTCACGGGCACCGGACATTGTTCGGTCTCCTTCAACGGCTGGCAACGTGCCTCGGCGCCGCGCGATTCCTCCCCCGGGCGATCTCAGGGAAAAACTCAGGGTCACGGCCTTTCGACCCTGAAAAATCTCCGGGTTGTTTGTCCGGGGACTCCCTGATGTCCTCCCCCACGGCCGCGTGCGAGGATCGTTGGCGTATCCCCGCAGTGCGCCCCCGAAGGCGCGACAGTGCGCGACCCAGCCACGCCCCACAGTCACGAAGGAGTGCCGGTGCCCGGAGAGAACCTGACCCGCGAGGAAGCCCGTACCAGGGCGGAGCTGCTCTCCGTGACCTCGTACGAGGTGGAGCTGGACCTGCGCTCCGCCGTCGGCGAAGGGCCCGCTTCGGGCCCCCGTACCTTCCGCTCGCTGACCACGCTCCGCTTCACGTGCGCGGAGCCCGGCGCGAGCAGCTTCGCCGATCTCGTCGCGCCCTCCGTCGACTCCGTGACGCTCAACGGCCGCGCACTCGACCCCGCCGAGGTCTTCGACGGCACCCGCATCGCGCTCGACGGCCTCGCCGCCGAGAACACCCTGGTCGTCGACGCGCGGTGCGCGTACTCGCGCACCGGCGAGGGGATGCACCGCTTCGTCGACCCCGAGGACGGCGAGGTCTACCTCTACACGCAGTACGAGCCCGCCGACGCCCGCCGGGTCTTCACCAACTTCGAGCAGCCCGACCTCAAGGCGCCGTACCGCTTCCGCGTCCAGGCCCCCGCGGACTGGCGGGTGTGGAGCAACGGCGCGGGCGAGCTGACGTCCGGCGTGTGGGAGTTCGCCGAGACCAAGCCGATCTCCACGTACATCACGTGTGTCGTCGCCGGTCCCTACCACTACGTGACGGACTCCTACCGGCGCGAGCTGCCCGACGGCGGGACGCTGGAGATCCCGCTCGGCGCCATGTGCCGCAAGGGCCTCGCCCCCTACTTCGACGCGGACGACATCTTCCTCGTCACCAAGCAGGGACTCGACTTCTTCCACGAGAACTTCGACTACCCCTACCCCTTCGGCAAGTACGACCAGGCGTTCGTCCCCGAGTACAACCTCGGCGCGATGGAGAACCCGGGCATGGTCACCTTCCGCGAGGAGTACATCTACCGGGGCAAGGTGACCGAGGCCTCCTACGAGCGGCGCGCGAACGTCATCCTGCACGAGATGGCGCACATGTGGTTCGGCGACCTCGTCACCATGAAGTGGTGGGACGACCTGTGGCTCAAGGAGTCCTTCGCCGACTTCATGGGCGCCTTCTCTATGGTCGAGTCCACCCGCCACCGCAACGGCTGGATCACCTTCGCCAACAACCGCAAGGCGTGGGCGTACCGGGCCGACCAGCTCCCCTCGACGCACCCGATCACCGCCGACATCCGCGACCTCCAGGACGCGAAGCTCAACTTCGACGGCATCACGTACGCGAAGGGCGCGAGCGTCCTCAAGCAGCTCGTCGCCTACGTGGGGCAGGACGCCTTCCTGGAGGGCGCGCGCCGCTACTTCAAGCGCCACGCCTACGGGAACACGACGCTCGGCGACCTGCTCTCGGCGCTCGCCGAGACCTCCGGGCGCGACATGACGAGCTGGGCGGCCGCCTGGCTCCAGACCGCGGGCGTCAACACGCTCACGCCCGAACTGAGCCTCGGCGAGGGCAGGATCACCGAGCTGGCCGTGCGCCAGGAGGCCGCCGCTTCCCACCCCGAGCTGCGGCCGCACCGCGTCGCGATCGGCCTCTACCGGCGCGAGAACGGCGCGCTCGTGCGGTACGCGCGGGCCGAGGCCGACGTCGCCGGGCCCCGTACCGTCATCGGCGAGCTGGCCGGGCAGGAGGCGCCCGAGCTGGTCCTCGTCAATGACGACGACCTCACGTACTGCAAGATCCACTTCGACGAGACCTCGCTCGCCACGCTGCGCGCGCACCTCGGCGACATCACCGACCCCCTCGCCCGCGCCCTGTGCTGGTCGGCGCTGTGGGGGCTCACCAGGGACGGGCTGCTCCCCGGGCGCGAGTTCATCGCGACCGTGCTGCGCTTCGCGGGCCGCGAGAGCGACATCGGCGTGCTCCAGATGCTGCACGCCTGGGCCCGTACCACCCTCGTCCACTACGTGGCGCCCGCGCGCCGCGAGGAGACGGCCGCCGCGCTCGGCGCCGGTGCGCTCAAGGAGCTGCGGGCCGCCGAGCCCGGCAGCCAGCACCAGCTCACCTGGGCCCGCTTCCTCGCCGCCACCGCGACGTCCGCCGAGGAAGTCGCCCTGGTGGAGGGGCTGCTCGCCGGTACGGACTCGGTCGACGGGCTTGAGGTGGACCAGGAGCTGCGCTGGACCTTCCTCGAACCGCTCGTCGTGGCCGGGCGCGCGGGCGAGAAGGAGATCGAGGCCGAACTCGCCCGCGACCACACCGCGTCCGGCAAGCGCCACCAGGTCCGGCTGCTCGCCTCGCGTCCCACCGAGGCCGTCAAGGCCCAGGTGTGGGCGCAGGTCGTGGAGTCGGACGAGCTGTCCAACGCGCTCGTCGAGGCGAGCATCGCCGGTTTCGAGCAGCCGAGCCAGCGGGCGCTCATCGCGCCGTACGCGGAGAAGTACTTCGCCGCGATCGCGCGGGTGTGGGGCGAGCGGTCCATCCAGATCGGGATGGACATCGTGCGGGGGCTCTTCCCCTCGCTCCAGGACAGCACGGCGACCCTGGAGCAGGCCGACGCGTGGCTGCTCCAGCACCCGGAGGTCTCGCAGGCGGCGCGGCGGCTCGTGGCGGAGTCGCGGGACGACCTCGCGCGAGCGCTGCGGGCGCAGGAGTGCGACGTGAAGGCGGGCTGAGCCCGGGGGGCCGGGGCGTCGGCGCAGGGGGGCGGGGTCTCCCCGGCGCGGCGTCCCCTGCCCGGCGCCCTCGCGCAGGGCAGGGGACGGGGGCCCGTACGCGCCGTCGGCCCGTTCTCGCAGGCGGGAAGGCCCTCACCCGTTCGGCCCCGCCTCCGTCTCGGCACTCGAACACGCGTACTTTAGGACGAAGTTGTCCGGTTTCGTCGACGGAATCGTTACAGCGGTTAGCCGGAGGGGTGGAGGAGGAAGACCCCCGGCATGACTCATCTCTCCTCTGCCGTCCCCGCTTCCTCAGCCGTCCCCGCGGCACGCGAGCTGCCCGTCACGGGGCCGCACCTCGTGGCCGATGCCGCGCAGTTGCGCGCCCGGGGGATCAGTACCGCCCGCCTGACGGCCCGTTGCGCCCCGGGCGGGGGCTGGCAACGCCTGCTGCCCGGTGTGTTCCTGCTGCGTTCCGGCCGGCCCACGACGGAGGAGCGGCTGCACGCGGCGGTGCGCTACGCGCGGCGGCCCCCGGCCGGGCGCGCGCGGGGCGTCCCGGCCCAGCCCACGTCCGAGGAGTCCCGCGATCCCGGCACGGTCGCGATGGTCACGGGCCCGGCGGCGCTCGCCCTGCACGGCTTCCCGCTGGAGGGCCCGGTGGGCTCGCTCGCCGCGGCGGAGCGCTACGACGTGCTCGTGCCGCGCACGCGCAGACTGCGCTCGACCGCGTTCGTACGGATCGTGCGCGGCGCCGAACTGCCCGTCCCGCAGCAGGTGACGGGCGTGCCGACCGCCCCGGTGACCAGGGCGCTGGCGGACACGGTCGCCGAGCTGAGCGACGCCGCCGCGGTGACCAGGCTCCTCGGCCGCGCCGTCCGTGAGGGGTACTGCGGCACCGGGGCGCTCCTGGCCGAACTGCGGCGCTGCGGGCTCATGAACAGGCCGTGCGTACTGGACGCGATGGAGACGCTGTTGCGCGAGGACCGGGGGGTCGCCGAGGAACGCCTGTACCGCATGGTCGAGGAGAGCGGCCTGCCGGACCCGGCGTGGAACGTCGAACTGCGCCTCCCGCAGGGCCCTTCGCTCGGCACGGTCGACGCCTACTGGCCGGAGCAGGCGGTGGCGGTCGAACTGGACACGCGGGTGCACAGGCCCGGCGAGGCGCACGAGCCGGACGCGACGTGGACGGAGTCGGCGCGCAAGCGGGAGCGCCTGGAACTGCTCGGCATCACGCTCCTCCACCTCACGCCGCGCAAGCTGCGGGACGCGGCCGAGCAGCAGTCCTGCGTCGTGCGCACGGCGCTGCTCACCGCGGCGGACCGCGAACCAGCGGCCTACGTGGAGGTCCTGCCGCGCTGAGGCACGCGAGCGCCGCGGGCGCCCGGGGTCAGCCGTGCGCGCGGGGGCGCGGGGGCCCGTACACCGCGGCGGCGTCCCGCTCAGCACCGCGGCGGCGTCCCGCTCAGCACCGCGGCAGCGTCCCGCTCCGTACCGCCACCGCGCCGGGCCGTCTGCCGCCGCGAGGCCCGCCCCGCACCCCGAGCGCCGCTCGCTCCGCGGCCGAGTCGCCGCCGGGGCCCCTCTCCCCCTCCCGACGGAGGATCTCGAACACCCGCACGAGACGACTTCCGGACATATGTCGACAAGGCGATGACGTCACCCGTCGCCAGGTGTACGGCCGTTCGGGGGACGGGGCTCAGCGGGTGGGGAGCAGGAGTTCGGTGTTGCGGTCGGAGGGGCGTCCGGCGAGGGTCGTGCGGGCGCCGGGGGCGTTGAGGGCGAGTTCGCGGTAGAGGGACGCGAGGCCACGGGGGCCGAGGTCGGCGAAGTCGGTCGCGGCCGGGGCAGAGGACTCGACGAGGGTCGTGAAGAGGGAGAGCGTGCCGTCGCCGTTGGCCGTCAGCTCGATGACGCGCGCGAGCTGGGGGTGGTCGATGTGGGACGCCGTGGAGATCTCCCAGAAGCCGGGGTGCGGGGTGATCGCGTTCTTGTGGCTGTGTCCGTTGATCCACGCGAGGACGCGGGGGCTGCGACTGAGCAGTTCGCGTACCGCCGCGCCGTCCTTGCGGCGTTCGCCGGGGCGGGCCGGGTCGGGGCGGGTGTTGCGCATCGTGGCGCTCGTGTGGTGACTGAAGACGAGCACGTACGGCTGCTCGGCGCGCGCGAGGGTGCGTTCCAGCCACCGGAACTGCGTCTCGTCGAGCGAGCCCTCGTAGTGGCCGCCGAGGTCGGTCGTGTCGAGGCTGATCCCCAGGACGTCGTCGCCGATCGGGAAGGCGTAGTAGCGGATGCGGCGGTCGAGGGAGTTCTCGGTGTAGCCGTGGCCGTGCGGTCCCGGGCCCGTGTGCCGGGGGTCGAGGTGGGCGCGCAGGTACTCCTCGGGGGTGACCGGGGCGCGGCGCGGGTCAGGCGTGACGCGGCGGGTGCGGCGGCGCTGCTCGTGCAGGAGGGCGCGGAAGAGCGCGCCCTTGGGGTCCTGCCCCGCGGTGACCTTCTGCCAGAACCCGGCACCTGTTCCGGCCGGGAGGCTCATGAGCTTGCGGTCGCCCGTGGCGATCTCGCGCGCCCAGCCGTCGCCCGGGGCCCAGCAGCCGCCGGGGAGGAAGTCGTGGTTGCCGACGGTGGAGTACCAGGGGAGGTCGAGCCCCGGGCTGTGGAGGGTGCGGGTCGCGGCGGCGAGGTAGCCGGGCAGGTGCGGGTAGCCGAGGCGCTTGTCGGCGTCGGCGCGCCGCTCCCCCGGCTGCCAGTAGAGGTCGATGCCCGCGCTCTGCACCCCTTCGAAGTGGCCGCGCAGGCCCGTGTCGGGGGTCACGGGGCCGCCGCTCATGAGGCCGAGGAACCAGTCGAGTTCGCAGGCGGCGTTGTTGTCGGTGTTGTCGCCCGTCGTCATCACGAGGTCGAGCGGGGCCCCTGTCGCGGGCGCGCCGCGCAGCCCGTTGACGCGTTCGACGAGCGCGAGCGCACCGACGACGGACAGCGCCTCCTGCGGACGCCAGGCACTCGCGGTCGCGGCACGCAGATATTCGTACCGCAGCGGGTGCTGCACGTCGACGAGGTGCAGGTCGGTGAACTGGACGAGTGCGGCGAGCGTCTTCCTGCGCTCCTGCCGTCCCGCGTGCGCGGGGGCCAGGTCCTCGCGCACGAGCCGTTTCCAGCCGGGGCCCTCGGCGAGCCGCCGGTAACCTCCCGGGCCGCCGCGCGGCGTGGCGACGGAGGCGAGGGTGGTGCCCTCGGTGTACGGGGCGAGGGGCGCGGGCGGCGAGGGGCGCGAGGAGAGCCGGGCGGCGGGCACGGGTGCGGCGGCGGGTACGGGGGCGGGGGTACGGGGCGGGCTCCCCCAGGCGCCGAGCGCGCCCGTGAGCCCGGCGGCCCCCGCGGTGAGCCCGGCGGCGGAGGCGGCGAGGAGGAGGGTGCGGCGGGCGGGGGCCGAACGCGGGGCCGGGGTGCGGGGAGCAGGGGTGCTGTGGGGGGTGCTGCTGGGGTGTGTACGCGACATGCGCGTCCCTCCCGGGCGGCGGGAGGGAGCGGTTCCCCCTCCTCACCAGGGAGGTTCGGCAGCGCGCGTGGCCACGACGTGAACACCGCCGCACGGCTCGCCGCCGCTTGGGCTACGGGGATCACCCCGCACGCCCGCCCGTCCCCGTCCCGCCGGACGACCGCCTTCCCCGGGCAACGAGAGGTTCATGTACGGGGGTAGGGGCGGCCGCTCGGGTGCGGCGCGCGGCCCGCCCGGCCCGTACGCGATCCACCCGCACCGGACCGGCCGTACGCAACCGGCCCGTACGCGACGGGCCCGCACCCGACCGGCCCGCACGCGACCGGCCCGGGGCCCGTACGGGGCTCGACCCGTACCGGCCCGTGCTCCTCACGCCTCCCGCGGCACCCTCCCCACCGCCGGCCGTTCCCGCCACAGCCGCATCCCCACCTCGACGAGTTCGACGTGCGGGAGTTCGGGGACCTCGGTGACCGGGTGCCAGGCAGCGAGGTCGGTGGAACCGTTCTCCTCGTTGCGGAGGCTGCCGCCCGTGATCGCCGCCTCGTAGACGAGACGCAGGCCGTGGAAGGCGGAGCGGGTGCCCATGCGGCTGTGCTCGCGGCGGATGGAGTCGGTGCCGAGGAGCGAGGTGGGCTCGGCCTCGTAACCGGTCTCCTCGGCGACCTCGCGGATCACCGTGTCGTACGGGTCCTCGCCGGGTTCCATTCCGCCGCCCGGCAGGGTCCACAGACGACGGCCGTCCGCCGCGACCCAACGGGCGAGCAGGATCTCGGGGCTCGCGTTCACACGGTTCTCGCGGACACACACGGCGTAGGACGCCACCCTCAATTCCCAGCGCATCCATCGACGTTAGCCGCTCCGCATGGAGCGGGCCCAGAGATCGGGGCAGCGACGGGGCGGTGGGCACTCCGCAGTTCGGCACGGCGATCATCCGACAATCGCCCCGAAAACAGGCGGGCGACGATCCGATGATCGCCCAGCGAACCAGCACGGCGATCATCCGACCATCCCTCCGCGGATCGGCCGGGCAATCATCGGATGATCGCCCCGCCACCCGCCACCCGCCACCCGCCACGGCCACCCCGCCCGCGACAACCCGCCCGCGACAACCCACCCGCAGCGACCCGCGTCGCGGCTCCCGCGCCAGCCCCGCGCCCTCCCGCGTGACCCACCTCACGCCCTCGCGCCGCCGCCGCACCACACCCTTGTGGCGCGTCCCACGTACTGAACATTGCATTGGACAGAGCGGCCCCGGGCAGTCGCATCATGGTCGTATGTCCGCAGGCCAGCCAAGGCCGCAGCAGTGAAGGAGTCCCCCGTGAGGGTCGGAATCGTCGGAGCCACCGGTCAGGTCGGCACGGTCATGCGCAGGATTCTCGCCGAGCGGGAGTTCCCGGTCACCGAGCTGCGGCTCTTCGCCTCCTCGCGCTCCGCGGGCTCCACGCTCGACTGGCAGGGCAGCCCCGTCACGGTCGAGGACGCGGCGACGGCCGACTACACGGGCCTCGACATCGTCCTCTTCTCCGCCGGTGGCGCGACCTCGAAGGCCCTCGCCGAGAAGGTCGCCGCGGCAGGGCCGGTCGTGATCGACAATTCCTCCGCCTGGCGCCGCGACCCCGAGGTGCCCCTCGTCGTCTCCGAGGTGAACCCGCACGCGATCACGGACCGCCCCAAGGGCATCATCGCCAACCCGAACTGCACGACGATGGCCGCGATGCCCGTCCTCAAGCCGCTGCACCGCGAGGCCGGTCTCGAAGCGCTCGTCGTCGCCACGTACCAGGCCGTGTCGGGCTCGGGGCTCGCGGGCGTCGCCGAGCTGCACGGGCAGGCCCGGGAGACCGTGGCCGAGGCCGACAGGCTGACGCACGACGGCGCGGCGGTGGACTTCCCCGAACCCGCCGTCTACAAGCGCCCCATCGCCTTCAACGTCCTCCCCCTCGCGGGCAACCTCGTCGACGACGGTTCCTTCGAGACCGACGAGGAGCAGAAGCTGCGCAACGAGTCGCGGAAGATCCTGGAGATCCCCGAGCTGAAGGTCTCGGGCACATGCGTCCGCGTCCCGGTCTTCTCCGGGCACTCCCTCCAGATCAATGCCCGCTTCGCCCGCCCGCTGTCCGTCGCGCGCGCCGAGGAACTGCTCCGTGACGCCGAGGGTGTCGAGCTGACCGACATCCCGACCCCGCTCCAGGCGGCCGGAAACGACCCCTCGTACGTGGGCCGCATCCGCGCCGACGAGACGGTCGACAACGGCCTGGCGCTCTTCGTCTCCAACGACAACCTGCGCAAGGGCGCGGCGCTCAACGCGGTGCAGATCGCGGAACTGGTCGCCGCCGAGCTGAAGGGCTGAGGCTCCCGCCACGCCACCGCCCCGCGCTGAGGGGCGGAGGTTCTTGCCACCGCCCGGCGCACGCGCCGCCACGGGGCGGTCCCGCACCACGCGGGGCCGCCCCGTACGCGTCCGCCCGCCCCGCTCACCACGCCTCCGCAGCCGCCTCCAGGGCCCGGTGTGCCGCCGTCCAGCGGTTCAGCTCCTCCGCCGTCAGGACGTCCCCGAGCTGCGCGAATCCGTCCGGTGCGCGCTCCGCGACGAGGTCGAGGAGGGTGTCGCACGGCAGGGGCGGCGCGACGTCGAGCGCGGCGACACGGGCGGCGCGGTGGCCCTCGTACAGGCGCATTCCGGCCACGCGGTCGGGGGTCGTCCGGGCGAGACAGCGCGCGAGGACCGCGGCGTCGAGGACCGCGAGCCCGGTTCCGTCGGGCGCGGCGGGCACCAGCGGGTGCGCGGCGTCGCCGATGAGGCTCACGCGGCCCTCGCCCCAGCGCGTGAGCGGCGCGCGGCCCACGAGCGGGCTGCCGTGGATACGGGGCGTGGCGGCGAGCAGCGCGGGCACGTCGAGGTCGCCGATGCGCCAGCCCGCGTAGTGCGGCAGCACCTCGGCGAGCCGTCCCCTGCGGTTCCAGTCGGCGGCCCCCGCACCGCCGGGCAGCGTCTCCGGGTCGAGCCGCACGCTCGCGGTCCAGTGCAGGAGCGCCTGACCGCGTCGCGGCAGGCTCTCGTACGGGTACGGCGTGCGCGGGCCGTTCCCGTACGGGGCTCCGGGATCGTACGCGTACGGGGGCTGCGCGCCGTCGTCGTACGGGTACGCGACGGGGTGGACGTGCAGCCGCACCCCGCCGCCACCGGCGACCACGACGGTGCGCCCGCCGAGTACGGGCTGCCAGGGGACGAGGCCGCGCCACAGCCACACGCCGCCCCAGGCAGGGGGCGCCTCGCCGGGGTGGAGACCGGCGCGCACGGCGGACCGCAAGCCGTCGGCGCCTATCAGGGCGAGTGCCGTCTCGGTGCGCACCCGTCCACCGCCGCGCAGCGCGACCCGTACGCCTTCGCTCTCGCTCTGGTGGAAGCGGACGACGGCGGTCGAAGTGCGCACGGCGTCGGCGCCGAGCCTGGCCCGTACCGCCTGGAGAAGAAGGTCCTGGAGGACGGCGCGGTGAATGCTGTACTGCGGCACGGGGTGCCCCAGACCGAGGCCGCGCGGCTCGCTCCACAGGTGGCCGCCGTGCCGGTCGTAGTGGGAGAGGACGGCGGGGGCGACGGCGTGGTGGGCGAGGCTTTCCCCGAGGCCGAGCGCGGTGAGTTCGGCGACGGCGCTGGGCGGCAGGCTCACTCCGGTGCCCGCGGGCAGCGGGAGACCGGCGGCCTCGACGACGGCGGCCCTGATCCCGGCGGCGTGCAGGGCGAGCGCGAGGGTGAGGCCGCCGATCCCGGCCCCTGACACCAGGACGTCGTGGTCCACGGGCACGGGCGCGCACCGCCTCTCGTACGGGGCCCTCGGCGCCGGGCGCCGGGCGGGCCCGCGGGTCCCGGTCGCGGCCCGGGACGGGGCCGCGGCGCGCGGATAGTACCCCGGGTGGCACTGGGTGCAGAACGGCCGGAGGGGGCAAGAGGTTCCGTTCTGAGCGGAGAAAGGGGTTTCTGGCCCTCTCGGCCCGAACTCAGGGAAATATCAGGGCAGCCCGGCGAGGGTTCCGGGGCGCCGCCGAGGGCAGGGGCGGACGGGACAAGGGTTCTCGGGGAGATCCCCGACAGCGGCCTCAGGGATGGATCAGGGGCGGGCTCGAACAGAACCCTCAGGCGCTCTCGGGGAAAACCCCGAGCGGTCCCCGAGTGCCGGTGGCCCCCTCGCGTCCGGCGCGGGAATCCGTGATCCTCCCGGACCCCCCGAGGGCTTGCCCGCGTGGAAGGATGGGCTCCATCACACACCGAAACCGACATTCGGCGCGGCGGGTCATCCCCCTCCCGCACCGGACCGAGCAGGACGAGGAGCGAGCGTGCCTGGCACGAATCTGACCCGCGAAGAGGCGCAGGAGCGGGCGCGGCTGCTGACGGTCGACGCCTACGACATCGACCTCGACCTCAGCGGCGCGCAGGAGGGCGGTACGTACCGCTCCGTGACGACCGTGCGCTTCGACGCGGCCGAGGCGGGCGCGTCGACGTTCATCGACCTCATCGCGCCCGCGGTGCACGAAGTCGTCCTCAACGGCGAGTCCCAGGACCCCGCCGAGGTCTTCGCGGACTCCCGCATCGCGCTGAACGGTCTGCGCGAGGGGCGCAACGAGCTGCGGATCGTGGCGGACTGCGCGTACACCAACACCGGTGAGGGCCTGCACCGTTTCGTCGACCCGGTGGACCAGCAGGCTTATCTGTACACGCAGTTCGAGGTTCCTGACGCGCGCCGCGTCTTCGCCAACTTCGAGCAGCCCGACCTCAAGGCCGCTTTCACCTTCACCGTGACGGCCCCCGAGGGCTGGACGGTCATCTCGAACTCGCCGACGCCCGAGCCGAAGGACAACATCTGGTCCTTCGCACCGACGCCGCGCATCTCCTCGTACATCACCGCGCTCGTCGCCGGCCCGTACCACGCGGTGCACAGCGAGTACGTCAACGGCGAGCAGCGCGTACCGCTCGGCATCTACTGCCGCCCCTCGCTCGCCGAGCACCTGGACGCGGAGCACATCTTCGAGGTCACCCGGCAGGGCTTCTCCTGGTTCCAGGAGAAATTCGACTACCCGTACCCCTTCGAGAAGTACGACCAGCTCTTCGTCCCCGAGTTCAACGCGGGCGCGATGGAGAACGCGGGCGCGGTGACCATCCGCGACCAGTACGTCTTCCGTTCCAAGGTGACGGACGCCGCCTACGAGCGGCGGGCCGAGACCATCCTCCACGAGCTGGCGCACATGTGGTTCGGCGACCTCGTGACGATGGAGTGGTGGAACGACCTCTGGCTCAACGAGTCCTTCGCCACCTACACCTCGGTCGCCTGCCAGGCGTACGCGCCCGGCACGCGCTGGCCCGCCTCCTGGACGACCTTCGCCAACACCGAGAAGACGTGGGCGTATCGGCAGGACCAGCTGCCGTCGACGCACCCGATCATGGCGGAGATCAAGGACCTCGACGACGTCCTCGTCAACTTCGACGGGATCACGTACGCGAAGGGCGCGAGCGTCCTCAAGCAGCTCGTCGCCTATGTCGGGATGGACGAGTTCTTCGCCGGGGTGCAGGCGTACTTCAAGCGGCACGCCTTCGGCAACACGCGGCTCAGCGACCTGCTCGGCGCCCTGGAGGAGACCTCCGGGCGCGACCTGTCGACCTGGGCGCAGAAGTGGCTCCAGACCGCCGGGATCAACGTGCTGCGCCCGGTGATCGACGTCGACAGCGAGGGCCGCATCACCTCCTTCGCCGTCAAGCAGGAGGCGCCCGCGCTGCCGGCCGGGGCGCGCGGCGAGGCCGTGCTGCGCCCGCACCGCATCGCGATCGGGCTCTACGAGCTGGGCGCGGACGGCAAGCTCGTGCGCACGGACCGCGTGGAGCTGGACGTGGACGGGGAGCTGACGCCCGTCGAGGCGCTCGTCGGCAAGCCGCGCCCGGCCGTCGTGCTCCTCAACGACGACGACCTGTCCTACGCCAAGGTGCGGCTCGACGAGGACTCCCTGAAGGTGGTCACCGAGCACCTGGGGGACTTCGAGGAATCGCTGCCGCGCGCCCTGTGCTGGGCCGCCGCCTGGGACATGACGCGTGACGGCGAGATGGCGGCGCGCGACTACGTGGAGCTGGTGCTGCGCGGGGTCGGCAAGGAGTCCGACATCGGCGTCGTGCAGTCGCTCCAGCGGCAGGCGAAGCTCGCGATCGACCAGTACGCGGACCCGGCCTGGCGCGACCGCGGGCTGACCCGCTGGACCGACGCGACGCTGGCGCACCTGCGGGCCTCGGCCCCGGGCAGCGACCACCAGCTCGCCTGGGCCCGCGCCTTCGCCGACACCGCGCGCACCCCGGACCAGCTCGACATCCTCGTCGGCCTCCTGGAGGGCACGCAGAGCATCGAGGGTCTCGCCGTGGACGCCGAGCTGCGCTGGGCCTTCGTGCAGCGGCTCGCCTCGGTGGGACGGTACGACGTCGAGGAGATCGACGCCGAGTTCGCCAAGGACCGTACGGCGGCGGGCGAGCGGCACGCGGCGACGGCCCGTGCCGCGCGTCCGACCGAGGAGGCGAAGGCGGAGGCGTGGGCCTCGGTCGTCGAGTCCGACACGCTGCCGAACGCGGTGCAGGAGGCCGTGATCTTCGGCTTCGTGCAGACGGACCAGCGTGAGCTGCTCGCCCCGTTCACGGAGAAGTACTTCGCGACCGTGGGCGAGGCGTGGAACAGCCGCTCGCACGAGATGGCGCAGCAGATCGCTGTGGGCCTCTACCCGGCGCTCCAGGTGAGCGAGGAGACCCTCGCGGCCACGGACGCCTGGCTCGCTTCGGCCCAGCCGTCGGACGCCCTGCGCCGCCTGGTGACGGAGTCCCGCGCGGGCGTCGAGCGCGCGCTGAAGGCCCAGTCGGCGGACGCGGCGGCGGGCCGCTGAGCCGAGTCCCCCGCGGTGCGGGCCCCCCTCCCCCTCCGCAGGGGGCGGGTGGCCCGCACCGCGGGGGCCGAGTGGGGGTCGTGCCCGTGGCGAAGGGCAGGAGTCGTGCCGGGTTCCGGGTGCGGGAGTCCCGCCCGGGGCGGGGGGAGACCGACCGACCCCCGCCTGGGCTCAGGGCGGGAAGGCCCGCCGGGGCCGAGGGCGCACGACCTGCCCGACGTCGGGGCCGGGACCGGGAGCGATCGCGGCCGGGATCGGGATCGGGATCGGGAGACGGTGTCCGGGGCCGGGCGGCAGACCTGCCTCACGCGCGGAGTGGGGGGCGGAAGCCCCTCGGCGCCGGATCGGGCACTGACGGCCGCCCCGACGGCAGCGCGGGGCGAGGGCTCACCCCCTGCGGGGGCACGGGGCCCGGGGCGCGGTGGAGGTCCGGCCGGGCGGGTCGGCCGACGGCTGCGCGTCGGGGGCCGGTCGCCCGCGGAGACGCACCCGGGCCAGGGGGCAGGTCCGTGCTCGGGGACAGGGGGCTGGGGGCGTGCGCGAGGATTTCTGCCCCGGGAGTGGCCGCGAAGCCATATCCCTTACCCCGTAAGGAAACTGACGACACGTCAGTGAGCGTCTTATCGGGAGGATTCGGGGGGTTGTGGAGGCGTCGAGGGGTGCCCGGAGTCATCCGAGCGCGCCCCCGCTCGCTACAGTGGCCACTTCGCGATGACGAGCCGTCAAGGTTCGGGCGCGTCCGTCCCCCTTCGGTGACGTGCCTCGTCGCGGCTCCCGGAGCAGCGCGGCGCAGTGGCGTCCGCCGGTCCGGAACACCTTCAAGTTCCCCCAAGGAGCATGATCTTGAGCGTCACCGAACCGGAGACGACCACCAGGACCTGGCGAAGGGGCCGGCGTACGGCCCGCCTCTCCCGCCTCCCCCGCCAGGTCCACCGCCCCGCCGCCGGGGCAGGCCGCACCCCGCTCAGCGCCTCCGCTCCCTCCCCTTCCCCGGCCCGCCCCGCCGCGGGCACGGGCACCGCTCTCGCGGAGGCGCCCTCCGACCCCTCGCCCGGGACCCCGCCCGGTACGCCCGTGGGCGGCGGTGAGGAGGGGGTCCGGTTGCGGCTCTCCCTCGCGGACCTGCTCACGCTCGGCAACGCGGTGTGCGGCTTCGCCGCGATCTACTGCGTCACGACCGCCGTCCTCATCCCGCACCTGCTCGACGGGACGAGTGGCGACGGGGTCCGGCAGGGCGGCGCGTCCGCGGTGATGTTCATCCTGCTCGGGGCGCTCTTCGACCTGTGCGACGGGATCGTCGCCCGCCGCTTCGGGGGCTCCGGGATGGGCCCGGAGCTGGACAATCTCTCGGACCTCATCAGCTTCGGCCTCGCGCCCGCCTACTTCGTCCTCGTGTGGGGCCTCGTCGGAGGTGGTGAGAACCACCTCGGGCTCGCGACGGTCTCGGCCGTCGCCGTGCTGCTCGGCGGAGTGATGCGGCTCGCGCGCTTCTCCATCACGACGATGCGTGACGGGATGTTCGAGGGGATGCCGATTCCCTTCGCCGCGCTCACCGTGCTGTCCGTCGTGCTGCTCCAGCTCTCCTTCGTCGTCACCGTGCTCGCGGTGCTCGCGATCGCTTACCTGATGGTCAGCCGGGTCGCGTACCCGAAGCCCACGGGTCGGCTCGCGGTGGCCACCGCCGGGTGGGGAGCCGTCAACATCGCTTGCCTCGTGGCCTGGGCGCTGGACTGCCCGGGCGGCGAGACGCTGCTCGTGACGGGCTGCTTCCTCCAGGTCGCCCTCGCCGCGGCGCTGCCGGTCACGGCGGGCGTGCGCAAGGTGGCGGGCCGGCGCTTCGCCTGACACGTACGGACGCGAGGGGCCCCGGAGCACGCCGCTCCGGGGCCCTTCGCCCTGTCCGGGGCCGGCAGGGCCCGTGGCCGGTGAACCGGCCGCTCAGCGGGCGTTGCCCGTGACGCGATCCGGGGTGATGCGCAGGACGACGCGGATGTCCTCCGGCGGCTGCTTGAGGAAGTCCTCACCCGCGCCGGGGCCTCCGTACCGCTCGGCGAGGCGGACGGCCAGCGCGCGGCCCTCGTCCTCGGAGACGGTCGCCGTGCCCCGCACCTCGACGTAACGCTGCGGGTCCTCGGGGTCGTAGACGCACAGGCTGACGGCGGGACGCAGGGCGGCGTTGCGGACCTTGAGGCGGCCCTCCTGCGAGGAGACGACGATGTCGTCCCCGTCGACGCCGTACCAGACGACGGAGGTCGCGGGAGCGCCGTCGGCCCCGGTGGTGGCGAGGACGGCGTAGAGAGGCCGCGCGAGCAGCGCGCGGGCGGAATCGCTCAGCTTGATGGCCATGCGCCGGATGCTATGCCCGCGAGCGGCGCGCGGGAATGGGAGGACGTCCGCGCATGCCGCAGGCCGGATCGCTCCTCACCTCAGGGGTGGGGGGCGGTCCGGCCCGGCGGGAAGCGCGAAGGACGGGGAAGCGGCGCGGCTCAGGCGCGGGGCTGCTCGCCCGCGCTCTTCTTGCTGCCGGCCATCACGAGACCGGCGATCACCAGGAAGGCGAGGATCGGGATGCCGACGAACAGACCGAGGGTCTGGATCACGCTGAGGCCTGAGCCGGGGTCGTCGCCGTCGTCGCGGGTGAGCGCGAGAGCGGGGGACGTCATGGCCAGCATGAGCAGCGTCGTACCGGCGGCGATGGTGCCGGCGCGCAGGGAGTTCTTCTTGTCCACGGGCTTCTTGTCCACGCTCCCAACTTAGCCGGGCCGCTTCGGCGCCGCGCGGGCGGGGGGCCGTATGGGGTGGTACCTCCGCAAGGCCGCGGAAGCGGGGCGCCGCCCGTTCCCCGACGCGCGCGGGAGTGCCTCACTCCGGGAGAGGCGGCCTCACCACTCCCCCGGCTCCCCCACCGCGTCGCGCAGTCCCGCGAAGAAGTCCGCCACCCGTGCCGAGGCCGTCAGTTCCTCCAGGCTCAGCGGACGCGCCTTCGCGTCGGAGAGCGGGAGGCGCCAGTTGGGGTACTCGGTCCAGGTCCCCGGCAGGTTCTGCGGGCGGCGGTCGCCGACCGTGTCGGGGAGCCAGATGCCCGTGAGCGCGGCGGGGGTACGGAGCAGGAAGCGGTGCACCGCCCGGATCACGCCCTCCTCGTCGTCAGGTCCCTCCGGCAGGAGCCGCAGCGCGGTGAGGCGGTCGAGCCACTCGCGGAGTTCGGCCTCGGCCCGCGCGTGCTCCTCCTCGTACGGCCCGGTGAGCAGTCCGAGCCGTTCGCGCAGGACGACGTCGTCGCCCGTGATGCGCGCGGCGGTCGGCGGGAGGTCGTGGGTCGTGGCGGTGGCGAGCGCGCCGGGGCGCCACTCCTCGGGGGCGAGCGGGCGGGCGCCATCCGCCCAGTCGCGTTCGAACCAGAGCACGGAGGTACCGAGGATCCCGCGCCGCGCGAGCGTCTCGCGCACGCCCGGTTCGACCGTGCCGAGGTCCTCGCCGATGACGAGCGAACCGGCCCGGTGCGCCTCCAGGCACAGCACGGCGAGCATCGCCTCGGCGTCGTAGCGCACGTACGTACCGCCCGTCGGCTCCTCGCCCGCCGGGACCCACCAGAGCCGGAAGAGGCCCATGACGTGGTCGATACGGACGGCTCCCGCGTAGCCGAAGAGGGCGCGGAGCAGGGCGCGGTAGGGGGCGTAGCCGGAGGCGGCGAGGCGGTCGGGGCGCCAGGGCGGCAGGCCCCAGTCCTGGCCGCGCGCGTTGAAGGCGTCGGGCGGGGCGCCGACGGAGATCCCGGCCGCGAAGACATCGCGCTGCGCCCAGGCGTCCGCGCCCTCGGGGTGGACGCCGACGGCGAGGTCGTGCACGAGACCGACGGGCATCCCCGCCTCGCGCGCGGTGCGCTGGGCCGCGCGCAATTGTTCCTCGGTGAGCCAGGCGAGGTGGCGGTGGAAGGCGACGCGGTCGGCGAGTTCGCCGCGCGCGCGGGCGGTCGCGGCCGAGCGCGGGTCGTCGAGCCCGTCCGGCCAGGCGACGCGTGCGGGCCCGTACGTCTCGACGAGGGCGCACCACGTGGCGTGGTCGTCGAGCGCGTCGCCGTGTTCCGCGTAGTAGGCCTCGCGCGCGGCGGCGCGGCCCGGGTCGAGCGGCACGGCGCAGACCTCGGCGAGCGCGGGCCGCTTGAGGGCCCAGACGGCGTCGCGGTCGATGAGCGCGTCCTCGCGCAGGACGGCGTGGCGCAGCCCGGCAGCGGCGTCGAGGAGCGGCGCGGTACGGGCGCGGGCCGCGGCGTCGAGGTAGGCGTACTCGGGGACGTCCTCGACGCGCAGGTGCACGGGGTCGGGGAAGCGGCGCGACGAGGGGCGGTACGGGGAGGGGTCGGTGGGGGCGCCGGGGACGGCCGCGTGGAGCGGGTTGACCTGGACGAAGCCGAGGTCGTGGGTACGGGCGGCCCAGCCGGCGAGCGCCGCGAGGTCGGCGAGGTCGCCCATGCCCCAGGAGCGCGCGGAGAGGAGGGAGTAGAGCTGGACGAGCAGCCCGGTCGCGCGGCCCGTGGGGGCGGGGGCGCGGTCGGGTGCGACGACGAGGTGGACCTGCGCCGCGCGGCCGTCCGGGGTGAGCACCTGGAGGCCGTGCACCCCGAGCGGGAGGGCGGGGACGGCCTCGCCGGGCGCGGCCGTCCACTCCGTGACCCCGCCGTCCTCGGTACGGGCCGCGCAGCGGGTGCCCGCGGGGAGCGCCGCGAGGACCTCGGGCGGGGCGACGGGGCCTTCGGCCTCGTCCGGCGGGCTCCATACGACGACGGTCGGCGGCAGCACCCGGCGCTCGCGCTCGGCCTCGGCGGCCGCGAGTGCCGCCGCCGTCGACGCGGGCGTGGCGGCGTCCACGCCGAGGGCGGCGAGGGCGGCGACGACGGCGGAGCGGGGCACGTCGACGGACTGCCCTGGCCCCTGCGAGTAGGAGGTGGCCACTCCGTGGAGCGCGGCGAGCCGGGCGAGTGCCATGTCGTGGTCCGCTTTCTCTCGGTCGCGCGGGCGGAGTCAGACGGCCACGCAGGGCCTTCCGGGCGCGTAGGTCTCGGCGGGGGTCTCGGCGGGGTGCGGGTCGGCGAAGGGGGGCTCGCTGGTGAGGGGGACCGCTTCGGCGAGCGGGGGCTCGCTCGTGAGGGGGGCGGTGTCGGTGAGCGGAGGTTCGCTGGTCAGCGGGAGTTCCTGGGCGCCGTGCGAGGCGGCGCCGGGAAGGCCGGCGTCGGGATCGGACGCTGCCGACAGGTCGGGCCGTGCGGGTCGCGGACGCCGGAAGTCAGCGAGGCGGTGGCGGTCGACCGGAGAGGCCGGCAGGTCCGGGCGTTTGGAGAGAGCGGACAGAAGCAGTTGAGCCGGTGTTCCCACGGGGGCTCCTCGGGTGGGGTGCGTGGTCGACGCAGCCCTACCCGCTGGAGGCGGGGGCACCCTTGATTGGGGGCGGGAGGTGGCGCGCGTCACATTTTGGGGGCGGAAGTGCGGGGCGGAAAGTGTGGCGCGCCGTTCCTGCGAGAGGTTCTGCGGCTCCCGCCCCCCGAGGGGCTGGAATTTCCCGCGCCGGGCCTGCGGCGCGGGATGCGCGCTACCGGCTCTTCCGGGTCTCATCGCAGGGCGAACACCCACCGGTTCGCGGCCAGGGCGTCGTTCTTCTCCGGCAGCGGGCCGCGGCCCAGGGCCCGGCTGTGGTCGAAGGGGGTGCGGGTCTCGGTGCGCCAGCCGCGTGCGGCGAGGGTGGCGGCCGAGTCGGGGCGCGGCTCGGTCTCGAAGAGGGCGAGGAGATCGATGCCGAGGCGGTCCCGGGTGTGGGCGTAGACCGGGGAATCGCGGACGGCCGCCGTTTCGAGGCCGAGCTTTATCTCGTACGCGAGGCTGCTGCCCGGGGCGCTGTGGGCGTGCAGGTCCGCGAGGACCCGGGCCTCGACCGCGGCGGGGAGGTAGAGGAAAAGGCCCTCGGCGAGCCAGGCGGTGCGCCGGGAGGGGTCGAAGCCCGCCTCCTTGAGCGCCGCGGTCCAGTCCTCGCGGACATCGGCGGCGAGGACCCGGCGTTCGGCGGCGCCGGGCACGGGCGGCAGCGTGTCGAGCACACGCTGCTTGAAGGCGAGGACGGGGGCCTGGTCGATCTCGTACACGACCGTCCCCTTCGGCCAGGGCAGCCGCAGGGCCCGGGTGTCGAGCCCGGCGCCGAGGAGCACGACCTGCCGTTCGCCGCTGTGCGCCGCGTGCCCGAGGTGGTCGTCGAGCACGCGGGTGCGGAGCGCGAAGTACCTGCCGAGCCGTCCCCACACCGGGTCGGCCTCGCCGCCGGGCACGTCCTCGGGGTGCAGGGGCCAGTCGGCGCAGCCCTGGGCGGCCCGGACGAAGTGCTCGGCGTAGGGGTCGCGGGCGAGGGCGTCGGGGCGGTACGTCTCGATGGCGCGCGCGGCGGCGACGAGCAGCGCGGTACGGGCCACGCCCGTCTCGGCCCCGCCGCTCACGACCCCGCCCACGCCCGTCCCCGACCCGCCGCTCACGACCTTGCCCCCCATGACCTCGCCCACGGCGCCCGCGCCTTCGTCGTCGCTCATGCCAAGCCTCCCGGTACCGGTACCTGTGGCCCCGGGAGCGCCTCCGGGTGCCGTGACCACGTCTCGGTGCGCGCGTGGGGGACGACGCGGGCGCCGTAGAGGCGGTGCATGAAGGTGAGGATCTGGGTGTCGGGGGTGTGCAGGGCGGTGGTGCAGTCGGCGAGCAGGGTGAGGTGGAAGCCCTTCTGGAAGGCGGTGCGGGCGGTGCTGTCGACGCAGATGTCGGTGAAGACGCCCGCGAGGACGAGGTGGCCGGCGCCGAGGCGGCGCAGGTGGTCCTCGAAGCCTTCGCAGAGGAAGGCGTCGAAGCAGGCCCGTTTCGTGAAGTCGGCCTCGTGCGGGGCGGCTTCGAGGGGGGCCGCGAGTTCGGCGCCCCAGGAGCCTTCGAGGCACTTGGGCGGCCGTCCCCTGGCGCGGTCGCGGCTGCGCCAGGCCGGTCCCTGGTGGGCGGGATCACCGAGGAAGCGGACCCAGACGACGGGGACCCCCGCGTCGCGGGCCGCGGTGACGGCCCGTGCGCTGTTCTGGACGACGGCGGTGAGCGCGGCGGGCTCGCCGGGGAAGCGGGACGCGGCGAGCGGACCCTCGCAGAAGTCGTTCTGGAGGTCGACGACGACGAGTGCTGTGCCTTCTTGGCCGCTCACCGCGCGAGCCTCGGGGTGAGGCCCGGCGCGGGCGCGGGCACGGGCACGGCCGCCGGTCCGAAGAACGTCTCCGCCGGTGCGGGCAGGCCGGCCCCGAGTTCCTCGATGAAGGCGTCCACGACCCCGGTCGTCGTGTGCTTGCCGCCCTGGTCGGGGGTACGGACCCCGGCGTCGCCGAGCCGGGCGAGCGCCGCTTCGGTGGCCGCTTCGGCTCCCACGCAGCCCACGTACCGCTCCGCGATCGCGGCGGCGGCGCGCAGGGTGGCGACCGGGTTGAGCAGGTCCCGGCCCTCCAGGTCGTCGGCGGAGCCGTGCACCGTCTGGTACTCGACGAGTCCGGCGACGTCCGGATCGAGGTGCACGTTGCGGGTGCAGTGGTCCTCCTGGCGGCCCGCTCCGTAGCGGTCGAGGAGGACGAGGTGCATGATGTCGGCCCACTCGTTGCCCGCGAGGAGGACGGTGCGGTCCTCGGGGCGGTGCGCGACGAGGTTGCGGTTGACCGTGTCGGGCTGGAAGACACCGATGTCGATGCCCTCGCGCGCGGCGAAGTCCCGTACCCAGGCGTCGAGCGCTCCGTCGAGGAGGTGGAACTTGTACGCCATGACGATGCGGGCCGGGCCCTCGGGCCACTCCTCGCGGGCGCGGCGCAGCGCGTACCCGAGAAGCTGCTCGGTGATCTCGCGGCTGAACTCGGTGGTGCGGGAGACGTGTCCCGGGGTGTGGGTGTTCCCGCCGGTGTAGAAGCCCTGGGCCTCGTCGCGGACGAGCAGCAGCCTGGCCCCGTCGGCGTCGAGCGTGTCGACCTTCACGGCGCGCAGCCGCTGGCGTACGAGATACAGACTCTGCGCGTTGATGGCGGTGCGGAAGACGACGCGGGTGCCCTCGGCGGCGCGGGTCCGCAGCCACTCCTCGTAGTGGGCGGCGTCCTCGGCGCTGAGGCGGCGGATCTCGGGGACGCCCGGGCCGCCCGGCTCGATGGCGAGCGGGCGCAGCGAGACGTAGGAGTGGTAGACGCGGGGGGAGCGGACGAGGGTGACGGGCCGTTCGTGACGTGCGGCGAGGTGGCCGAGTACGCGCGTGAAGACGGCGGCGACCTCCTCGCCCGTGCCCCGGCCGACGGCGAGACCGACGGTGGGGACGGGACCTGCGGTGACGGCGGAACCTGCGGTGGGGACGGGACCTGCGGTGGGCGCGGGCGCGCGGTCGGTGTCGGCCGTGGGTCCGGGTGTCTGCTCGCTCATGTCGTTCATTTCGGTGGTCCGGGCTCCCGGCTCAGACAGTGACCCCGCCGACCAGGCGGTCGCCGGGGATGTCGGCCTTCTCGGGTGCGTAGAAGTCCTTGATGCCCTCGACCCAGACGGGGACGGAGAGCTGATCGGCCGTCGTGGGCCCGAAGGCTTCGAAGAGCGCCTCGGTGTTGGCCGGAGCGAAGCCGATCGCGGTCATGAGGGCGAGGAAGTCCTGCCGGTCGATGAGCCCGTCCCCGTCCGGGTCGCCGAGCGCGGCCAGGGCCTCGGCGAACTCGGTGACGGTCGCGTCGAAGCGCTCGGGCGAGAGCACGCAGCCCGCGTACTCCTCGAAGTCGATCTTTCCGTCGCCGTTGGTGTCGAGCGTCGTGCGCAGGGTCGTCCAGTACTGCGCGAAGGCTCCGCGCAGCCGCTCCTTGGCCGGTGCGGCGGCCTCGGGCGCGGCGGCGACGACCCGGTCGGCCATGAGCGTGAAGTCCTCGGCCTCCAGGACGCCGCTGTGGTTGGCGTCCAGCAGGGAGAAGACGAGCGCGACCCGCTGGGTGGCCTCAGCACGCATGTTCTCTCACTCTCGTGCGGCGGGACCGGTCGCTCCGGCGACTCCGGCGGCCCGCTTCGTACGGCCGGACATCGTCCGGCCCGGACCGGACGTCGCCCGGCCCGGGGGATGACTGCCCGACCCCAACGGACTCACACAAATACCCGGAGATTTAGCCTGATGGAGTGAACTGACCGTATTTTGCGAACCGTTCACTCGCCGGTGTGCAGATCGGAGAAACCCCAGCTGAGAGGCGGCGCGAGTCCCGTGGGGAAGGCGGGGGCCAAGCGCCGCGGGCCGCTCCGAAATTCGTACAAGTTATCTTGTTGTTTCCGTGTGTCCAGGGATGGTTGAGCGGATGGTCGAGGGGAGCAGGCACGTGTCCGAACCGGACCGGCTCATCAGTGGCCGCTACCGGCTGCTCGAACGGGTCGGCAGCGGGGGCATGGGCACCGTCCACCTCGCCGAGGACACGCTGCTCGGGCGCCGGGTGGCGCTGAAGAAGCTCCATGTGCCGCCGCACCTCGCCGAGGACGAACTCCAGCGGATGTACGCGCGCACGCGCCGCGAGGCGCGCAGCGCGGCGATGATCACGCACCCGCACGTCATCGTGGTCCACGACGTCGTGGACGACAGCGGACTGCCGTGCATCGTCATGGAGTACGTGCCGTCCAGGACCCTCGCCGACGTGCTCGGCGACAACGGGGCGCTGTCCGTCGCCGAGACCGCGCGCATCGGTTCGGCCATGCTCTCCGCGCTGCGCGCCGCGCACGCGGTGGGCGTGCTGCACCGCGACGTGAAGCCGGCCAACGTGCTCCTCGGCGAGGACGGCCGCGTCGTGCTCACCGACTTCGGGATCGCCGTCGAGCCCGGCACGCCCTCGCTGACGCGTACCGGCGAACTCATCGGCTCCGTGCAGTACCTCGCGCCCGAGCGGCTGCGCACCGGCATCGCTGTGCCGGGCCCGCCCGCCGACCTGTGGGCGCTCGGCGCGACGCTCTACCAGGCCGTCGAGGGCCGGCACCCCTTCGGCAGGGCCACCCCGATCGAGACGGCGTACGCGATCTTCGAGGCGGCCCACCCGCCGCCCCGTCAGGCGGGCCCGCTCGCGCCCGTACTCGAAGGGCTCCTCGTCAAGGACCCCTCGCGGCGGATGGACGCGGCGACGGCCGCACGGCTCCTGGAGCGCGCCGAGCGCGAGGACGGCGGCTGGCCGGAACCACCGCGCGGCGGCGAGGTCACGGCGCGGGTGATCGACGCGACACCGTCGGGCGGCAGCCCGTACCCGGGGACGGGGGCGGTGGAGGCGCTGCCGGTGGCGGGAGCGGGACCCACGACAGGAACCGGGCCCACGACAGGAACCGGACCCACGACAGGAACCGGGCCGACGACGGGCCCGGGGCCGACGGCAGGAGCGGGGCCGGGCGCAGGAGCGGGGCCCGGCACGGGCGGAGTGGCCGCGAACCCCTCCACCGCACCGGCCGCGACCCCCGCCGTGGCACCGGCCGCGAACCCCTCCACCCCACCAGTCGCCCAGTCCGCCGCCGCCGGTCACCCCGGCTACCCCTCACCGAATCTCGCGGCCACCTTCCCCGGCGAGGCCCCGACCTTCCCGTACCAGGCGACTCCGCCGCACAGCGGCCTCCCGCCGCACACCGGCCACCCCGGCGGAGCGGGGCGGCGTCCCCGGCGCAGGGCCCTGTGGTGGCCGCTGGCCGCCGTGGTCGTGGCGGGGGTCGTGACAGCGGGTGTCGTCGCGAAACCGTGGGAGGGCGGGGGCGCCGGGTCCGCGTCGGACGCCAAGCAGCCGGTCGCCGCCACGGGCGCGGCGTCCCCCGCGAAGCGGGACGTCCCGCCGGTGCCGGAGGGCACGGTGCTCACGCAGGTCCGAAAGGGCCGGGTCGCGGTGCCGATGCCGAAGGGGTGGGAGGTGCGGTCCTCGGGCGAGGGCGCGTTCCTCGCGTACGAGCCGGGCATGGCCGCCAACCTGCGCGTGGACGTCAGCACGTACACGGGCGACCCGCTCCAGCACTGGCAGGAGACCGAGGAGCCCCAGACCTCGCACGGCGTGGCCGCCTACCAGCGCGAGAAGATGTCCCGCACGACGTACCGGGGCCACGACGCGGCCTACTGGGAGTACACGTACACCGACGGCGACGTCCGCGCACGCGCCGCCGAACTGGCCTTCAAGACGAAGGACGGCACGCTGTACGAGCTGTATCTGGCGGCCCCCAACGCCAAGTGGCAGACGTACCGGCCGGCCTTCGACGCGGCCCTCGACGGCTTCCGCTTCCCGGAGTGACCGCGCGTTCCGGAACGGTGCCGCACATCGCCGCGGGACACCGCACGCCCCGAGTGACACCACACGCCCCCTTCCTTTCTCCCTCCCCGGAGTCCGCCCATGCCCCGGCTCAGCAAGCTCGGTTTCCTCACGATCGGCCTCTTCGACCCCGCCTCGCCCCGCGCGGGTCACGAGTCGACCCTCGACCTCATCACGCACGGCGAATCCCTCGGCCTCGACTCCGCCTGGGTCCGCCACCGCCACCTCCAGTACGGCATCTCCTCGCCGGTCGCCGTGCTCGCGGCCGCGAGCCAGCGGACCTCGCGCATCCACCTCGGCACCGCCGTCACCCCGCTCGGCTGGGAGAACCCGCTCAGGCTCGCGGAGGACTGGGCGACGGTCGACGTGCTCTCGGGCGGCCGCCTGAACCCGGGCTTCAGCGTCGGTCCTCCGATGCGGTACGAGGAGGTCAAGGGCGCCCTGTACCCGGATACGGCGGAGGCCGAGGACTTCTCCTACGCGCGCGTCTCACGCCTGCTCGCGTGCGTACGCGGCGAGGCGGTCACCACGGGCGGCGCGACGACCGGCTTCGAGGCCCGCTCCGACCTCGTGCAGCCGCAGTCGCCCGGACTCGCCGAGCGCCTCTGGTACGGAGCCGGGAGCCTGCGCTCGGCGCGGTGGGCCGGTGAGCAGGGGCTGAACCTGCTGACCAGCAGCGTCGTGAAGTGGGACGACGGCGTCACCCCTGAGGACGGCGTGAGCCCCTTCGCCGCGATCCAGCGCGCGCAGATCCGCGCCTTCCGCGCGGCCCACCCGGACGGCGCGCGCGCCCGCGTCTCGCAGGGCCTCGTCGTCGTACCGACCGACTCGGCGACGCCCGCGCAACGGGAGCGCTACGAGGCGTACGCGCGCGAGCGCCTGCCCCGTACGACGAAGCCGCAGGGCCCTGCGGGGCTGCTCTTCGCGCCCGACCTCGTGGGCCCGTCGGCGGAACTCGCCGAGCGACTGCACGCGGACGCGGGCTTCCAGGAGGTGGACGAGGTCGCCTTCGCGCTGCCCTTCGACTTCGCGTACGAGGACTACGTGCAGATCCTCGGCGACTTCGCGCACCACCTGGGACCAGCGCTGGGCTGGAAGCCGGGGGCCT
The DNA here is from genome assembly GCF_050613165.1 of Streptomyces sp. P6-2-1. NCBI lineage: Bacteria > Bacillati > Actinomycetota > Actinomycetes > Kitasatosporales > Streptomycetaceae > Streptomyces > Streptomyces sp. P6-2-1. The sequence continues at coordinate 2,075,869 of NZ_CP192513.1, forward strand.
GAACGGGGCACGGGACGGCGGCACACCGGACAGCGGCACACGGGCCGCGCGGCTTACCCGGGCGCACGGTCTACGCGGGGGCGCGGGCCTACGCGGGGGCGCGCGGCCTTACGCCGGGCGCGCGGCCTTACGCCGGGCGTGCGGCCTTACGCGGGGGCGGCCGACGACACCTCGCCGAAGGGTTGCGCGCCCCCGGAGCCGAGGCCCTGCCCCGCGACCGTGCCCCAGCCCTCAGCGGCCTCTCCCGCCTGCTGCCCGCCCAGCGCCTCGATCCGCGCGAGGGCGTCGTCGGCGCCGAAGGGCCGCAGGTAGGGCAGCCAGCTCGGGTCCTTGTGCCCGGTCCCGATGATCCGCCAGGCGAGCCCGGTGGGCGGGGCGGGGGCGTGGCGCAGGCGCCAGCCGAGGTCGGCGAGGTAGCGGTCGGCCTTGGTGTGGTTGCAGCGGCGGCAGGAGGCGACGACGTTGTCCCAGGCGTGCCGGCCGCCCCTGCTGCGCGGCACGACGTGGTCGACGCTCGTGGCGACGGACCCGCAGTAGGCACACTTTCCGCCGTCGCGGGCGAAAAGGGCGCGGCGGGTGAGCGGCACGGGGCCCCGGTAGGGGACGCGGACGAAGCGTTTGAGCCGGACCACGCTGGGTGCGGGCACTGTGCGGCTCGCGCTGTGCAGGAAGGCGCCGGTCTCCTCAAGGCACTGGGCCTTGTTCTCCAGGACGAGGACGAGCGCGCGGCGGAGCGGTACGACGCCGAGGGGCTCGTACGACGCGTTGAGGACGAGGACGTGCGGCACGTGTGCCTCCTTGTACGCCGGCGGCGCGTGGCTCGCGCCGGGACGATCCGCTCCAGTCTCACCCCGCGCCCCGGGGCGGCGCCACCATGAGCGGGTAACGGGCCCGACGTGTTTTCGCCCACAGCCGACCCCGCCCCGGGGCCGCTGCCTGGGGCGGAGCGGCCTCCTGGCGCACAAGCGCCGGAGCCTGCGCGCTGCCCCGTTAGTGTGGTGAAACGTCCCCGAACATGGAGGTCCCCGTGGTGTCGCCCGTCCTCTTGGCCGCCGGTTCGAGCCCTGATCCGGTCACTTTCCAGGATGCCCAGGAAAGCGCCACGGACGCGGCGGGCTGGGTGCGCGAGAACTGGTCCGACTGGCTCGGCGTGGGGCTGCGCATCATCATGATCGTGGTCATCGCGCTCGTCCTGCGCCAAGTCGTACGCCGAACGCTCACGCGCTTCATCGCCCGGATGAATCGTACGGGCGAGAACGCGGCGACCACCGCGCTCGGCGGCCTGCTCGTCAACGCGGAGCGGCGGCGCCAGCGCTCGGAGGCCATAGGGTCCGTGCTCCGCTCCGTCGCCTCGTTCCTGATCCTGGGCACGGCGGCCCTCATGGTCCTGTCCACCTTCAAGATCAACTTGGCGCCGCTGCTCGCTTCCGCGGGGGTCGCGGGCGTGGCCATCGGCTTCGGGGCGAGGAACCTCGTGACGGACTTCCTGTCGGGCGTCTTCATGATCCTTGAGGACCAGTACGGGGTCGGGGACACGATCGACGCGGGGGTGGCCAGCGGCGAGGTGATCGAGGTCGGCCTGCGCGTGACGAAGCTGCGCGGGGACAACGGCGAGATCTGGTACATCCGCAACGGCGAGGTGAAGCGGATCGGGAACCTGAGCCAGGGCTGGGCGACGGCGGGCGTGGACGTGACGGTGAAGGCAAACGAGGACCTGGACCAGGTCAAGGCGACGCTGTCGGCCGTGGCCGAGGCGATGAGCAAGGAGGAGCCCTGGAGCGAGCGGCTGTGGGGCCCGGTGGAGACGCTCGGCCTGGAGTCGGTTCTCCTGGACTCGATGGTGGTCCGCGTCGCCGCCCGTACGATGCCGGGCCAGGCGGTCGCGGTCGAACGCGAACTGCGCTGGCGCATCAAGCACGCTTTCGACGAGGCGAGCATCAGCATCGTGGGCGGTATGCCGACCTCGGCCCCGGCGGCGGGCGCCGACCCGGAGGCGGGCGTCGCGGCCCCGTCGGCATACGCGTCGGCGACGTCACCCCAGTCACTGAACGCGAGCCCACTGCCGCCGCAGACGCCGTTGCAGAAGTAGAGGAGAAGGAGAGGAGAGGGGGAAGGGAGGGGGGAAGGGTCGGGCAGCGGGTGGCGGGTCAAGAAGCAGCAAAGCGACGGGGAAGCAGCAGGCGAGGCGACGGAGTGTGAGCCCCGCAGGCGCGGGGGTGGCCCGCCGCCGTCGGCCTGCACCGCGACCGAGACGTGAGCCTCGCGGGCACGGGCGTGGTCCGGCGTAGTTCGTGCCGTGCCGCTTTCCGGATGGTGAGCCCCGCACGCGCGGGGGCGCCCCTCTCGTTGTCCCCCGTACCGCCGCTCGCGGCATGGGAGCCGTCCGCGTTGCCGGGCGTCGTCCGGCAGGGCCGTGTCAGTCGGCCGGTGCCGTTTCGCGCTCGGGAAGTGCGGGGACGGCCCGGGGCTTCGGCGGGGTGCGGCGCGGGATGGTCAGGGCTGTCAGGGTCGCCGCCGCCAGGACGGCCGCGCTCAGGGTGAGGGCGAAGGCGTAGCCCTGGGTGAGGTGGTGCGGGCCGAGGGAGGCGCCGGTGCGGTGGGTGGCGGCCGTACTGAGGGCGGCGAGGCCGAGCGAGGCGCCGATCTGGCGGGAGCTGTTGAGCAGCCCGGACGCCGTACCGGCCTCGTGCGGGGCGACGTCGGCCGTCGCCACGGAGACGACCGGGCCGAGACACAGGCCGAATCCGACGCTCGCGACGAGCGAGGGTCCCAGGATGTCCGTGAGGAATCCGCCGTCCGCGCTGATCAGGCCGAACCAGCCGAGGCCGAGGGCCGTGAGCAGGCTGCCGCAGACCAGGATCGTGCGCGCGGCGAACCGGTACCCCAGCGTGACGGCCAGCACCGAACCGGCGACCACGCCGAGCGCGAAGGGCAGGAACATCAGCCCCGTGACGGCGGCGCCGTTGCCGAGGACCCGTTGCGCGTACAGCGAGACGAAGTAGAAGGCGGTCGCCATTCCCGCGCCGACGAGGAGGTTGAAGACGTTCGCGCCCGCGACCGAGCGATGCGCGAACAGGCCGATACGGAGGAGGGGTTCGCGGGCCGTGGTGCGCTCGACGACGAGGAACGCGGCCAGGAGGAGTACGGACAGCGCCAGGGTCGCCAGCGTGACGGGGGAGCCCCAGCCGTTGCGGTCGGTGCGCACGACGCCGAGGACCAGGAGGAACAGGCCGCTCGTGGCGAGGACCGCGCCGAGCACGTCGGGACGATCCCCGGGGACCTTCGCGCGAGCGCCCCGCACCCCCGTACCGCCACGCCGCACCCCCGTGCCATCGCCCCGCGAATCCGTACCGCCGCCCCGCACCCCCGTCCGGTCGTTCGCGATCCCGCGCCACGCCAGTGCCAACGCCACCGCCGCCATCGGGACGTTGAGGAACATGACCCAGCGCCACCCCGCGTACTGCGTGAGCAGGCCCCCCGCGAGCACCCCCAGCGCGCCGCCCGCCGCGTTCACCGCGCTCCAGACGCCGAAGGCCCGTACGCGCGCCCTCCCCGTCGGGAACGTCGAGGTCAGGAGCGCCAGAGCGGCGGGCGCCAGTGCCGCCGCTCCGATGCCCTGCGCCGCCCGCGCCGCGATCAACTGCCCCGGCGCCTGGGCGAATCCCCCCGCCGAGGAAGCCGCGCCGAAGAGAGCCAGCCCGGTCACGAGGACCCGTTTGCGGCCGTAGCGGTCGGCCGCCTTGCCGCCGAGGAGCAGCAGCCCTCCGAAGGCGAGGGCGTAGGCGTGGATCACCCATGTCAGGTCGGCGACGCCGAAACCGAGGCCCTTCGCGATCTCCGGCAGACCGACGTTCACGACCGACAGATCGAGCGACACCATGAACTGCACGACAGCGACCGCCGCCAGCACGAGGCCCGGCCGCTCCCCCGAACTCGCCTGTGGGTGAGCCCACTTCACGTCTTTCATCACCGGCTCCGTTTCCGTGGCAGCGACTTTAGGAACACGTTCCGAAAGTACACCGAAGACCGGCGGCAGGGAATGGGCCCGTGCGGACGACGGGCGAGAACGACACGTCGGGGACGACACCCGGGATGACCGCGCCACGCCGCCGCACAGCGGTCCGGCACCCGCCGACACCACGCGACGGACGGACCCGGACGAGGGCCCGGCATGATGGGGGACATGCCCTCCACACCTCCCGCCCCGCACGGCCGTACCGGACGGCCCCCCGTGACCTCGCGTGCGCAGATCCTCGCGGCGGCCAGGCTGCTCATCGACAGGGACGGCTGGGAGCGGCTGACGATCCGTCGGCTCGCCGCCGAACTGGGGATCGGGGCGACGACGCTGTACCACCACATCCGGAACAAGGAGGACCTGCTGGTCCTCCTCCTCAACGACTACGTCGAGCGACTCCCCCGCCCCGAACTGCCCGCCGAGCCGCGGGAGCGCGTCGTCGCGGCGGCCTCGGCGATGCACGACGCGCTGGCGGGCTGGCCGTGGGCGGCCGAGGTACTGACCGTCGACGGCTTCGTCGGCCGTCTCGACTCCTCCGCCCTGTGGATGGTCGAGGGCATCCTCTCGGGGGCGGGCGATCACGGCTGCGCGCCCGAGCGGACCGTCGAGATCTTCCGCGCCATCTGGTACTACACCGTGGGCGAGATCCTCGTCAGGGCCCGCTCCCGCGACGCGCGCGAGCCCGCGGCGACCGACCCCGGCACGCCGGATACGGGTACGCCGGACCCCGACACGCCGGATACCGGCACGCCAGGCCCCGGCAGGTCCACCGCGCCCCCCGCCTTCGACCGCCTCGACGCGAGCCAAGTGCCCCGGCTCGCCGCACTCGGCGAGCGGTGGATCACGGTGGCGGCGCGGGACACGTACCGCCAGGGACTGCGCGCGCTCGTCGACGGGCTCCTCGGCCAAGGGACGGCGGAGGAGTCGACGTAGGCGGAAGGACCGGACGCGCCGACCGGACACACGACCAGGCACACCGACCGGGCACACCGCGCGCGCCCGCCGGGCCCAACCACACTCAGCCCAGCCCGCTCACCCTGCCATGCCCGCCACGCCCGCCATGCCCGCCCGCAACCGTGTCCCGCCAGGCCCCGCCGGACCCGGCCGGGCTCATTCCTCGCGAACCGGCCCCCGCCTCCCGTACCACCCCGCCACCGACCGCTTGTACCCCTCCGGCATCCGCAGCCCCGCCACCTCCTCCTCCCGGAACAGCCCCCACTCCCGGTGCTCCGCGCTGAGTACGGGAACCTGCCGAGGCGTCAGCAAGCGGCAGCCGTACGTCAGGATCAGCACGCGCCGCCCCGGCAGCGGCTCGTACAGCCACGAGTCCAGCAGCTCCACCGGCTCCACGCCCCAGCCGGTCTCCTCCCCGAACTCCCGCACCACCGCCGCCTCCGGGCCCGCGTCCGCCGGGTCCAGCCGGCCACCCGGGAGTTCCCACTCCCCGCGCTCGTTGCGCAGGAGGAGGACGCGCCCCACGGGGTCGAGGGTCACGCCCTTCACCGAGACCGGCCAATGAGTCATTCATCCCCCCTTTGCGTGATTCGTCCGCGTTCGGACCGCATCACACCCATTCCCCACCTCGCACCCCACCTCCCCTCCCCCACCCCTCCCGAAACTCGGCTATTGACTCCCGTCCCCCCGTCCTTTAGGTTCCTGCCACCGATAGGAAACCTTCCTAACAATGCCGTTGGGGAGGTCAGGAACCCCCGAAGGGCGGGTCGCAGGCGATGGCTTCCAGCACCACCCCCGGCATCCCTGCCGCGACGCCAGGCACCCCCGCCGTCCTGCGCGCGATGAACGATCGCGCCGCTCTCGACCTGCTCGTCCTGCACGGGCCGCTCACCCGGACACGGATCGGCGAGCTGACCGGGCTCTCGAAGCCGACGACCTCGCAGTTGCTCGCCCGGCTCGAAAGCGCCGGGCTCGTACGGAGCAGCGGGAGCGAGAGCGGGCGGCCCGGGCCCAAGGCGCTGCTGTACGAGGTCGAGCCGAGCGCCGCGCACGTGGCGGCGCTCAGCGTCGGGCACACCGGGATCAGCGTCCTCGTGGCCGATATAAGGGGCCGGGTCGTCGGGCGCGGACGCGTCGAGGCCGAGGCCGTCGCCGAGGACGTACGCAACCGGACGGCCCAGCTCGTGCGCGAGGCCGTCGAGGCCGCGCTCGCCGAGGCGGGGCTCGGTGCCGACCGCCTGCACCACACCGTGATCGGCACACCGGGCGCCCTCGATCCGGCCACGGGGGAGCTGCGCTACGCGCCGCACCTGCCCGGCTGGCACTCCCGCACGCTCCTCGCCGAACTGGCCGAGGAGATCGGCACGCCGGTGCGGATCGAGAACGACGTCAACCTCGCGGCGCTCGCCGAGCAGTACCAGGGCGCGGCGCAGGACCACGACGACTTCGTACTGGCCTGGGTCGACCGCGGCGTGGGTGCCGCGATCGTGCTCGGCGGCACGCTGCTTCGCGGCGCGACGGGCGGCGCGGGCGAGATCGGCTACATGCCGCTGCCCGGTGCCCCGCTCGCGCGCGGCGGCGAGGGCGCGACGGCCGGGGACGACGGGGGCGGCGGCCTCCAGAGTCTCGTGTCCGTTCCCGCGGTACGGGCCCTCGCGGGCGGCGCGCCGCTCGCCGAAGCGCTCACCGTGCCCGCCGTGCTCGACGAGACCGCGCGGCGGCTCGCCACCGGGATCGCCGCGGTCGTCGCGGTCGTCGATCCCGAACTCGTCGTGCTCTCCGGGCAGGTCGCCGAGGCCGGGGGCGAGGAGCTGCGCACGCGCGTCGAGGCCGAGCTGACCGGGCTCGCGCTGCCCAGGCCGCTGCTGCGGATCAGCGAGCTGGAGGGCGACCCGATCCTCGTGGGCGCGCTGCACATCGCCCTTGAACAGGCCCGCGACGCCGTCTTCGACACCAGCTGACGACGGTCCGCGCGCCACCCGGGCGAGAGCCCGCACCACCCGGGCGAGAGCCCGCACAGACCGCCGGGGCCCGCCCGAGGAGACTCCCCGTCCAGCCCGGACGGACCCCGGCCATCCACCCGCACCCGCACGCCCGTACACGCACCCGCACCCGCACAGACCCCGCACGACCAGCAGCACCCGCACGACAGCAGCACCCGCGGCGCCCCGCCTCACCGGCGGGTCCCGTACCACCCGCGAGACCGTCCCGCCCCCACTCCCACCGGGCCGGTCGAACGAACCCCCCGCCTCCCCCCTATCCCCGTCCCACGAAGGAAGCCAGCCATGCCGCGTTGGCGCATACCCGTCCCCCGGCCGAAGGCCGCACGGACGGCCTCCGCAGGCCCCGCCCCCCGTACGACCACGACCGCCGCGAAGGCGCGGCGCCGTGCCGTGATCCCGCTCGCCGGGCTCGCGAGCGCCGCGCTCGTCCTCACCGGCTGCGCGAACCCGAGCACGGGGAGCGCGGACGACGACCCGACCAAGCCCGTCACGATCAAGTTCTGGCACGGCTGGTCGGCGCCCGGCGAGGTCAAGGCGATCAACGACTCGATCGCCCGCTTCGAGAAGCTGCACCCGAACATCCACGTGCAGGCGACCGGCAACGTCAGTGACGAAACGATCAACCAGGCGCTGCGCGCCGGTGGTTCCAAGGCCCCCGACGTCGTGACCTCCTTCACGACGAACAACGTGGGGCAGTACTGCTCGTCCGGCATGTGGGCCGATCTCGATCCGTTCATGAAGAAGAACGGCATCGACAAGAACAAGGTCTTCCCGAAGACGCTGCTCGACTACACGCAGTACGAGGGGACGCAGTGCGCCCTGCCGCTGCTCGCCGACGCGTACGGGATGTACTACAACAAGGACCTCTTCAAGGCCGCGGGCATCTCCCGGCCGCCGCACACGCTCTCGGAGATGAAGGCGGACGCCGCCAAGCTCACCGAGAAGAACTCCAACGGGACGCTCAAGCGTGCCGGATTCATGCCCAATTTCCGCCTGTACCAGAACAGTCCTGACCGGATGTTCGCGCAGTGGGGCCCTGAATACTTCAACAAGGAAGGCAAGGCCCAGCTCGCCGAGGAGCCGAAGACGTACGCGTTCTTCAAGGCGATGGACGAGATCTCCCAGGCCCAGGGCGGCTACGGGAAACTGGAGCGTTTGCGCGGCACCTTCGGCGACGAGATGTCGGCGCAGAACGGTTTCCTCACGCAGAAGCTCGCGATGCACCTCGACGGCGAGTGGCGCGGCCTCATGCTCGACGAGGCGAAGGCGGACTTCGACTGGGGCGTCGCCCCGCTCCCCGTACCCGACGACCAGGCCGATACCTACGGGCGCGGCTACCTGACCGGGACCGTCGCGGGCGTGGCGCACAGCAGCAAGCACCAGAACGCGGCGTTCGAACTGGTCAAGTACCTGACGACGGACACCGAGCAGGTCGTGGACTTCGCCAACGCGATCCACAACGTGCCCTCGACCTTCGCGGCGCTCAAGTCGCCGAAGCTCGACGCCGACCCGTCCTTCCAGCAGTTCATCAAGATCGCCCAGAACCCCGACAGCCAGGCGATCCCGCCCTCCAACAACGGCGGGCAGTACATCACCTCCCTCCAGGATTTCTCGTACTCGGTCGAGGAGGGCAAGGTCCACAACCTCAAGAAGGGGCTTGAGGACCTGGACCACCAGATCGACGCCGACAACCTCCAGTCCGAGAACTGAGGCAGCGAACAATGGCACTGTCATTCCCGGCCGGACGGGCCGGCACCAGCAAGGACGGCGCACCCGCCGCGGGAACTCCGCGCGACAGCGCGCCCCTGCGCCGCAAGAAGAACCGCGCGCGACTGCGTACGGTCGGATTCCTCTCCCCGTGGCTCATCGGGTTCTCGGTCTTCTTCGCTTATCCGCTGATCGCGACCGTCTACTTCTCGTTCATGCACTACAACCAGATCAAGTCCCCGACATTCGTGGGGCTGAAGAACTGGAAGTACGTGTTCACGCAGATGCCGCTCTTCGGCCCCTCGCTGTGGAACACCCTGTGGCTCGTCGTGGTCATGGTGGCGCTGCGGGTGGTCTTCGGGCTCGGCATCGGGCTGCTCGTCACGAAGATCAAGTCCGGGGTCGGCATCTTCCGTACGATCTTCTACCTGCCGTACCTCGCCCCGCCCGTCGCGGCCACGGTCGCCTTCGTCTTCCTGCTCAACCCGTCCACGGGCCCGGTCAACGAGCTGCTCGGCCACCTCGGCATCGACGCGCCGACGTGGTTCAACGACCCGCACTGGTCGAAGCCCTCGCTCGTGATGCTCTCGCTGTGGGGCATCGGCGATCTGATGGTCATCTTCATGGCGGCGTTGCTCGACGTGCCGAAGGAGCAGTACGAGGCGGCGGAGCTGGACGGCGCGAACGCGCTCAGCAAGTTCCGTTACGTGACGTGGCCCTCGATCACGCCGATCGTGATGTTCGCGGTGGTCACGGGTGTCGTGCAGACGATGCAGTACTACACGCAGGCACTTGTGGCCGGAAAGCTCGCCTCCGGCGTCAATATCGGTCCCGGTTCGGTCATCCAGCCCGGTTATCCGGACCACTCGACCATCACGGTCCCGCAGCTCGTCTACTCGATGGGCTTCCAGAACTTCAACACCGGCGCCGCGTGCGTGCTCTCGCTCGTGCTCTTCGCCATCGCTATGGCCGTCACCCTGCTGCTCATGCGCAAGAGCACCGGCCTGCTGACGGAGGACTGACCCATGACCTCGACCACTTTGAACGCGCCGGTCCAGGCGTCCGCCGGGGACACGGAGGCGGCTCGCGCCCCGCGCGCGGGCAGGCGCAAGAAGGTCCTCCACTTCGTCGCCGTGCACACGGTCGCGATCGCCGTGGCACTCCTGTTCATCCTGCCGTTCGTCTTCGTGTTCCTGACCTCGGTGATGAGCGACAGCCAGGCGATGAGCGGCGACCTGTGGCCCAGCTCCTGGCACTGGGAGAACTACTCGAAGGTCTTCCACACCGACGGCTTCCTGACCTGGTGGAAGAACTCGATCATCTACGCGGTCGTCGGCACCGCCTTCACCGTGTGTTCCTCGGTGCCCGTCGCCTACGCCCTCGCGAAGTTCCGCTTCCGGGGCCGCAAGACGGCGATGATCATGGTGATCTCGACGATGATGCTGCCCCCGCAGGTCATCGTGATCCCGATGTACCTCGTGTGGGCGCAGCAGTTCCACCTCTCGGGGTCGCTGTGGCCGCTCATCATCCCGATGGCCTTCGGCGACGCGTACTCGATCTTCCTGCTCCGTCAGTTCCTGCTGACGATCCCGAAGGAGTACATGGAGTCGGCCCGGGTCGACGGCTGCGGCGAGTTCAAGACCCTCCTCAAGGTCATCGTCCCGATGGCCAAGCCCGGGATCGCCGCGGTGGCGCTCTTCCAGTTCTTCTACTGCTGGAACGACTACTTCGGCCCGCAGATCTACGCGGCGCAGAACCCCGGCGCCTGGACGCTCAGCTACGGACTCGAATCGTTCAAGAGCGCTCACGCCGTGAACTGGAACATGACGATGGCGGCCACGCTGCTCATCATGGCGCCCGTGGTCATCGTCTTCTTCTTCGCACAGAAAGCCTTCGTCGAAGGCGTCACTCTCACCGGGGTCAAGGGCTGAGGCCCTCCCCGAGCAAAGGCTTGAGAACCATGAAGCTCACCGTGGTCGGCGGCGGATCGACCTACACGCCCGAACTCATCGACGGCTTCGCCCGCCTGCGCGACACCCTGCCCATTGAGGAACTCGTCCTCGTCGACCCGGCGGCGGACCGGCTGGAACTCGTCGGCGGCCTCGCCCGGCGCATCTTCGCCAAGCAGGGCCACCCCGGCAGGATCGTCACCACCTCGGACCTCGACGCGGGTGTCGAGGGCGCCGACGCCGTGCTCCTCCAGCTCCGCGTGGGCGGCCAGGCGGCCCGCGACCAGGACGAGACCTGGCCGCTGGAGTGCGGCTGCGTCGGCCAGGAGACCACCGGCGCCGGCGGTCTCGCGAAGGCGCTCCGTACGGTGCCGATCGTGCTCGACATCGCCGAGCGCGTACGCCGCACCAACCCGAACGCGTGGATCATCGACTTCACCAACCCGGTCGGTATCGTCACGCGCGCCCTGCTCACCGCCGGGCACAAGGCGGTCGGCCTGTGCAACGTCGCGATCGGATTCCAGCGCAAGTTCGCCAAGTTCCTGGAGGTGGCGCCCTCCGAGGTCCACCTCGACCACGTCGGCCTCAACCACCTCACGTGGGAACTCGGCGCCCGCCTCGGCGGCCCCGAGGGCGAGAACGTGCTGCCGAAGCTGCTCACCGAGCACCTCGACGCGATCGCCGAGGACCTGCACATGCCGCGCGAGGTCGTCACGCGCCTCGGCGTCGTCCCCTCGTACTACCTGCGGTACTACTACCAGCACGACGCCGTCGTACGGGAGCAGCGCACCAAGCCGACGCGCGCCTCCGAGGTCGCCGCGATGGAGAAGCAGCTCCTGGAGATGTACGGGGACCCGAAGCTCGACGTGAAGCCCGAGCTGCTCGCCAAGCGCGGCGGGGCCTTCTACTCCGAGGCCGCCGTCGACCTGGCCGCGGGGCTCCTCGGCCGCTCCGCCGACGGCACGACGACGGGCGGTTCGCCGTACCAGGTCGTCAACACCTTCAACAAGGGCACGCTCCCCTTCCTCCCCGACGACGCCGTCATCGAGGTGCAGGCGGGCATCGACGCGACCGGCGCGACCCCGCTGCCCGTGCCCGCGCTCGACCCGCAGTACGCCGGGCTCATCGCGCACACCACCGCGTACGAGAACCTGGCGCTCGAAGCGGCGCTGCACGGCAGCCGCGACGCCGTCTTCAAGGCGCTCCTCGCGCACCCGCTGGTCGGCCAGATCGAGTACGCGGAGAAGCTCACGGACGAGCTGATCGCGCACAACAGGGAGCACCTGGCGTGGGCCTGAGCACATCCGGCCCGGGCCAGGCCGCCGTCCTGGCGATCGACGCGGGCAACAGCAAGACCGACGTCGCCGTGGTCGCCGAGGACGGGTCCGTCCTCGGGGCCGCGCGCGGCGGCGGGTTCCAGCCACCCGTGATCGGCATCGAACCGGCGATCGACATCCTCCACGAGATCGTGGAACGCGCCTTCGCCGACGCCGGGCTGCCCGTCGTCGGCGGGGCACGGCACACCTCGGCGTGTCTGGCCAACGCGGATCTTCCCGTCGAGGAAGCCGAGTTGGCCGCCGCGATCGAGGCGCGCGGCTGGAGCGCGAGCACGAGCGTGTACAACGACACCTTCGCCGTGCTGCGGGCCGGGCTCCTGGAGGACGCCGACCCGCGCGGTGTCGCCGTGGTGTGCGGCGCGGGCGTCAACTGCGCGGGGATGCACCCCGACGGGCGCACCGCACGCTTCCCCGCGATCGGCAAGATATCCGGGGACTGGGGCGGCGGCGGGGGCCTCGCCGAGGAGGCGCTGTGGTTCGCCGCGCGCGCCGAGGACGGCCGCGGCGAGCCGACCGCGCTCGCCCGGGAACTGCCCGCGCACTTCGGGCTCGACTCGATGTACGCGCTCATTGAGGCCTTCCACCGCGGGCGCCTCGCCTACGGGCGGCGCCACGAGCTGAACCCGGTGCTCTTCTCGACGGCGGCGGCGGGTGACGCGGTCGCCTCGGCGATCGTGGAGCGCATGGCCGAGGAGGTCGTCGTCATGGCGACCGTCTCGCTCGGCAAGCTCGGGCTGCTCGACGAGGAGGTCCCCGTGCTGCTCGGCGGCGGCATACTCGCCGCGCGCCACCCGCAGCTCAACGGGCGCGTCGAGGAACTGCTCGCCGTGCGTGCCCCGCACGCGGTCGCGCGCGTGGTCAAGGAGCGTCCCGTGCTCGGCGCCGCCCTCCTCGGCCTCGACCACCTCGCGGTGCCGACCACCGCTCACCGCTCGGTGCGCGCGCACTACGCGGAGGGCCCGGGGGCGGCGTCAACACCGGTCGCCTCCTCCTCGCCCGCCGGGGCCTGAACACGCCCCGAGGCCCCCTCCTGACACGGCCGTCCCGCACACGCGGGGCGGCCGTTCACTTGTTCGGGTGAACCGGGAAGAGCAGGGAACCGGGCGCGCGGCTCCGTTCGTATGTCAGAGCGAGTGGCGCGCACGGCTGTACGGAGCCGCGCCACGGTACGGGGTCATGGCGACCCCGGAGCGCGGGGGCGCGTGCGCCGGTCGTTTTCCACGGGTTCGCCCGTGAACGCCGGGCCGAGCGGCACGCGAACCGGGGGAAGGCCGTGTCCCCCGGGGCCGCCGGGGGACATACTGGCGCCCGGCAACCGACAGGACCGACGGGGGAGGTCGACGTGGCACAACGGCGAAAAGGCGGCGCGGCGCCGCCGGGGAGCGCGGGCGCGCCCGGCCCGGAGGGCGCGAGCGCGGTGAGCGCCGTCGAGGCGGCGGGGTACGCCCCTGTGCCGCCCCAGGGCGGCCCTGTCGCGACGGCCCCGCCCGGCCCGTCCGCACCGCCCGGCGTCACGGCGCCACCGCGCAGGACCGCGCTCGCCGAGGGCCTCGACCGGCTGCGCCACGGAGTCAGGACCGAGCCGGGGCGGCTGCGTCTCATCGGCGCCGCAGTCGCGCTGCTGCTCCTCGCGTTCGGGGTCGCGAGCGCCTGGCAGGTCTCGTCGCGGGCGGCGGCCGCCGACCACGTCCTGACCGGCAGTCAGCCGCTGACCACGGAGGCCGCCACGATCTACCAGAGCCTCGCCGACGCCGACACGATCGCCTCCACCGGTTTCCTCTCCGGGCACGGTCAGGTGCCCGCCGACGTCAGGAAGCGGTACGACGCGGACATCGAGCGCGCCTCGACCATGCTCGCCGAGGCGACGAGCCGCCGCGGCCTGAGCAAGTCCTCCTCGGCCTCGCTCGCCGAGCTGAACTCGCGGCTCCCCGTCTACACGGCGCAGATACAGAACGCGCAGACGTACAACCGTCAGCTCGTCCCGCTCGGCGGCGCCTGGCTGCGGCACGCGAGCGACCTCATGCAGGAGAAGATGCTCCCCGAGGCCGAGCAGCTCTGGCAGGCGGAGAACGACCGCCTTGAGCAGGACTACGCGACCGCGACCCCGTACCCCTGGCTCGCGATCGTCCTCGGCGTGCTCGCCCTCGCCGCGCTGGGCGGCGCCCAGTACCGCGACTACCGGCGCACCAACCGCGTGCTCAACAAGGGCCTCGTCGCGGCGAGTACGGCGGCGCTCGTGCTGCTCGCCTGGATGGTCACCGGGCACACCGTGGCCCGGCAGCACCTCACCACCTCACGGTCCAGCGGCGTCGCCTCGCTCACCGTCCTCAACGAGGCCCGTATCGCGGCGCTCAAGGCGCGCGGCGACGAGAACCTGACGCTCGTCAACCGAGGTGCGAAGGTCACGAAGATCCAGCAGGGCGACGAGCAGGAGGAGATCGACGCCTACGAGTACGCGTACCAGCAGGAGGCCGGGCTCCTGGACGGCGAGAGCGGCGAGAAGCCACGCCGGAACCTGCTCGCCGAGGCGGCCGGGCGCGCCGACAGCCCCGCGGGGCGCTCGGCGGTCGAGCAGGCGCGCGAGGCGGCACGAGGCTGGCGCACCCTGCACAGCGCCGCACGCACCGCGGACGACGGCGGCGACTACGCGAAGGCGCGCGGGATGGTGCTCGGTGGCGACAAGGACGTGGCGAAGCCGACCTCGCGTCTCTTCCAAGAGGTGGACGACGCGCTCGCCAAGGCGATCGCCACCGAACAGCAGGACTTCGAGCGGGCCGCGCGTACCGGTGTGGACGCGTTCGCCGGGATCGCCCTCGCCGCGGGAATCCTCGCCGTGCTCGGGGCGCTCGGCGCTCTGCTCGGTGTCGGCAGGCGTCTTTCGGAGTACCGGTGAGGGCCGGCGAAGGGGCCGAAGGGGCCCGGCGCGGACCGCTGCGGAGCGGGAGGACAAGCGACATGCGGAACGACGAGGGGCAGCCGCGTACGGCGGACGCGCAGGGGGGCGCCGCGGAGCGCGGGAGCACGCCGGGGCACGCACCGCGGCGGGCCGGGCTGCGGGGCTGGGGCGGGATCGCGACGATGGCCGCCGCGTGCGTCCTCGCGACGATCGGGGTGCTGTGCCTCCCCGGGACCGGCGACGGGGCACAGGACGCGCCGGCCCGGGGCGGCGCGGGCGCTCCTGCCCCGGCGGCCGGCGCGGCCGGGTACCGGAGCGCTGACGGCTCCTGCCCGAACGCGTACGACCGGCGCGCGTCCGACAAGGACGACGACGCGATCGTCAAGGAGATCGTGACCCGCGAGAAGCACAAGAACCTCCCGCGGGGCAAGCTCGTCGTGGGCGTGGACCAGAACAGCTACCGCTGGGGCTTCCGCAACCCGCAGGGCGACGGCAACAACGACATCGAGGGCTTCGACATCGACCTCGCGCACGCGATAGCGAAGGACCTCCTCGGCGATCCCAACGCCGTGGTCCTGCGCGCCATCCCGACCAACCGGCGCGTCCAGGCCGTGGCGAACCACGAGGTGGACATGGTGGTGCGCACCATGACGATCACGTGCGAGCGCCTCAAGGACGTCAGCTTCTCCACGCCCTACTTCCGCACCACCCAGCGGATCATCGTCCCGCGCGGCTCCGGCATCAGCGGCTTCGACGACTCGCTCACGGGCAAGCGGCTGTGCAGCGCGGACGGTTCGACGGCGGAGACGGTACTCAACGCCTACAAGGACAAGGCCAAGGAGCTGGTCTCGGTGCCGAACCAGCTCGACTGCCTCGTCCAGTTGCAGCTGGGCGACGTCGACGGGCTCGTCACCGACGGGGCCCTCGGCGAGGGACAGCTGGCGCAGGACCCGAGCCTGGACATGGTGGGCGGGCCCGACGAGAACAAGCCCGACGACCGGGACAGCCCCGCCTGGGAGTACTACGGCATCGCGATGAGCCAGGACTCGCCCGAACTCGTGGCCCGCGTCAACAAGGTCCTGGAGGACTTCCGCAAGAACCAGTGGCAGGCCACGTACACGAAGTGGTTCGGCGACGCCGACAAGGTCGCGCCGCCGAAGGCGGACGTCACGATCGATCTCGGGACGCCGTGAGGGGGAGCACGCATGGATGCGGGGGCCTGAGGGGCAGGGTGCAGGTGTGATCGTGGTGGCGGGCGTGCGGACCGGGCGGGGGCCGGGGGGTGCGTTCTCGGATGCGGCTCCGGCTGGGGCCGGGCGGAAAGGAGTGCGATGGGCGGCGCGCGAGCGATGTCCGCTTGGTCGGGGGAGCAGGAGCCGGGCGCGGTGATGGACCGCGAGGCGGTCGACCGTGCGCTCGCGCGGCGCGGCGCGGAGCGGGAGGCGGTCGAGACCTCGCTGCTCGCGCTCCAGGACCACGCGGGGCGGCGGCTGTTGGAGGGCGCGGAGCTGACGGGTGTGACGCGGCAGCGCTGGGCGGCCACGGAGGCGGCGATCTCGCTCCTGTGGGCCTGCTTCGACACGTACACGCAGGCCCTCGCCACCGCCCGCGCGCTGCGCGCCAGGCGCCGCAACCCGAGCCGCGAGGACCTCGCGGAGCTGACCGAGCTGCTGGAGGGCCGTTCGCTCGCCGTGCCGGGGGCGGCGGGCGCGGCAGGGAACGGACCGGCAGCGAGCCTGACCGGCGAGGCGCCGCGGCTCAGCCACCGCTGCTCCCTGGAGGAGCTGGTCGAGCGGATGAACGAGCTGTACGCGGACTCGCTCGGCGTCGTGATAGCGGCCGACGCGGTGTGGTCGGCGCTGCCCGCGCGGATCGACCTGCTCTCCGCCGAGCTGAACCGCACCCGCACCCTCGCGCACTCGGTCGGCGTGCGCCCGGGCGAGCACCCGGCGGGGGACGACCTGGAACGCATCGCGCGC
The DNA here is from genome assembly GCF_050613165.1 of Streptomyces sp. P6-2-1. Lineage (NCBI taxonomy): Bacteria > Bacillati > Actinomycetota > Actinomycetes > Kitasatosporales > Streptomycetaceae > Streptomyces > Streptomyces sp. P6-2-1. The sequence continues at coordinate 2,092,709 of NZ_CP192513.1, forward strand.
GTGCTCGGGGCGCTGCGCGAGCAAGTCGTCAGCGATCCGCTGGAGTTCTGGCAGCCGCAGGCGGGCGCTGCGGCCCCCGGCGCGGGCCGGCCGGACACGCGGCGCTACGACCGCGAGGCGCGCGGGCTCGACGAGGTGCGCCGCGAGATCGAGGCCGTGCTCGCGGTGCGGCAGGACGCGGAGGCGCGCCTTCGCGAGCTGAGCGACCTGCTCTCGCGCGCGGACCGCACACTCGCCGAGGCGCGCGCGGCGCGCGGCGAAGTGCTCGCGAAAATAGCGGCGTCCGAGGTCCCCGTGGTGAGCGGCCCGCCCGTCGTGCTCCAGGAGGAGCTGTCGCGCGCCGCCGAGTACAGGAGGCGCGGGCACTGGTCGCGGCTCAGCCCGCTGCTCGACTCGCTCGAATCGCGCGCGGAGGACGAACTCCTGCGCGCGCGGGAACAGTTGTCGGCAGTCGCTGCGCCGCTCGCGATCCGCGCCGAGTTGCGCGGGCGGCTCGACGCGTACCGCGCGAAGGTCGCCAGGCACGGCCTCGCCGAGGACACTCTCCTCATGGAGCGGTACGACGCCGCCCGCCGCATGCTGTGGAGTGCCCCCTGCGATCTGCGGGCCGCCGAGCAGGCGGTGCTGCGTTATCAGCATGCGGTGGCGGAGACGCTGGCCGGGGGTCAGGAATGAGGCGTACGGAGCGGATCGCCGCCCCGGTGGCGCGTGACGGGGGAAGCGGATGAACGAGCAGGCGTGTCAGCGGCCGGGCTGCGAGGGCCGGTACGAGGACGTGGGCGGCGGCGAGCTGTACTGCGACACGTGCGGGCTCGCGCCCGTGGTCGCCCCTGACGGGGCGCTCGGCTCGCCACCGACCGGCATGACGGTGAGCGGGCGGCGCGGCGGCACCGCGCCCACGCACGGCTCGGGCGCGCCCGCGGCACGCGGGACGGGGACAGGCGCGGGCGCGGGCGGGGGCGGCGCCTCGTACGGCGCGGGTGTCACGTACGGCTCGGGCGCGCTCGCCCCGTACGGCTCGGGATCGCCCGCCTCGTACGGCTCGGCGCCCTCCGCCAGGGCCTCCGGCTCCTCGCGCTCCTCGCGGCGCTCGGTCTCGGGGCGGCTCTCGGGCTCCAGCACGGCGCGGCAGGTCTCCGCGCGCAGTACCGGCTCGGCGGCCTCGGGCTCGGCGCGCGGGCGGCTCGGCGTCGGGCTCGTGAGCGTGCCGACCGTGCCCCGGCACGATCCGCGCGCGGCGGTCCTGGAGCGGGCCGAGGTGCCCGAGCGCAAGCGGTTCTGCTCGCGGGCCGACTGCGGCGCCCCGGTGGGGCGCGCCCGCGGGGAGCGGCCCGGGCGCACCGAGGGCTTCTGCACGAAGTGCGGGCACCCGTACTCCTTCGTGCCGAAGCTGCGGCCGGGGACCGTGGTCCACGGTCAGTACGAGGTCGTGGGCTGTCTCGCGCACGGCGGACTCGGCTGGGTCTACCTCGCGATCGACCGGGCCGTCTCGGACCGCTGGGTCGTCCTCAAGGGCCTGCTCGACACGGGCGACCAGGACGCGATGGAGGCGGCGATCTCGGAGCGGCGCTTCCTCGCCGAGATCGAGCACGCCAACATCGTGCGCATCTACAACTTCGTCGAGCACCTCGACCAGCGCACCGGCTCGCTCGACGGCTACATCGTCATGGAGTACGTGGGCGGCAAGTCCCTCAAGGAGATCGCCAACTCGCGGCGCACCCCCGAGGGCCGCCGCGACCCGCTGCCCGTCGAGCAGGCCTGCGCCTTCGGCATCGAGGCGCTCGACGCCCTCGGCCACCTGCACAGCCGCTCGCTCCTGTACTGCGACTTCAAGGTCGACAACGCGATCCAGACGGAGGATCAGCTCAAGCTCATCGACATGGGCGCGGTGCGCCGCGCCGACGACGAGGAGTCGGCGATCTACGGGACGGTCGGCTACCAGGCACCCGAGGTCGCCGATGTGGGCCCCTCGGTGGCCTCCGACCTGTACACGGTGGCGCGTACGCTCGCGGTGCTCACCTTCGACTTCCAGGGTTACACGACGGTCTACGCGGACAGCCTGCCCGACCCCGCGCAGGTCCCCGTCTTCCAGGAGTTCGAGTCCTTCTACCGGCTCCTCGTGCGCGCGACGGACCCGGACCCGGCCCGCCGCTTCGCCTCGGCCGAGGAGATGGCGGAGCAGCTCACGGGGGTGCTGCGGGAGATCGTGGCCCGCCGCACGGGCCGCCCGCACCCGGCGCTCTCGACCCATTTCGGCCCGGAACTGCGTGTCCCCGACACGGAGTTGTTCCTGCCCGCGGGCGCGGCGGTCTCGGCGCTCGGGGTACGGGACACGGGCGGCGCGGGCGGAAAGGGGTGGGGGCGGCGGGCCCGTACGACCGCTCCGGGGCAGGCGGGCGAGCGGGCGGGTACGGCGCCGCTCGCCCAGGGCGCCCCGGGCGCCGCCGCGCCCGCGGGCTTCGGCGCCCCGCCCGGCCTGCCCGCGCAGCCCGGACCCACCCCGCTCCCCGGACTCCCGAGGCAGCCGGGAAGCACCCCGCTCCCCGCGCCGCCCGCCGCTCCCCCCGCCTCCCCCGCCGCCGCGCTGCGCCCGCTGCGGGTCCCCGAGGCGGCGCTCGCGCTGCCCGTGCCGCGCGTGGACGCGGGCGACCCGAGCGCGGGCTTCCTCGCCGGGCTGCACACCGCGGTGCACAGCGAGGTGATCAGCGCTCTGCGCAACGCTCCGGCGGACTCGCCCGAGGTGCGGCTGCGCGAGGTGCGCGCGCGTCTGGAGATGGGGCAGCCCGACTCGGCGGGGCGCTCGCTCGACGACCTGGAGCGCAGGTTCCCCGAGGACTGGCGGGTCGTCTGGTACCGGGGGCTGGCCTCGCTCGTGACGGGTGAACTCGACCGGGCCGCGCTCTCCTTCGACGCGGTCTACGACGCCTTCCCCGGTGAGGCCGCGCCGAAGCTCGCGCTCGCGCTGTGCGCCGAGGCGCTCGGCCAGCTCGACAACGCGGTCGAGTACTACCGGCTCGTGTGGCAGACCGACCCGGGCTACGTGAGCGCCGCCTTCGGCCTGGCGCGGGTGCTCTTCGCCGCCGGCGAACGCGAGGGCTCGGTACGGGCCCTGGAGACGGTGCCCGAGTCCTCCGCGCACCACGCGGCCGCCGGGATCGCGGCGACCCGGGCGCGCTTGCGGGGCCGGGTCCCGGGGCAGACGCCGGTCACGGACCTGCGCGCGGCGGCGGCCCGCGTCGGTGAACTGGGCGACGCGGTCGACGCGGTACGGGCGCAGACGCTCACTGCCGAGGTACTGGGCGCGGCGCTCGACTGGGTACTCTCGGGTCGCCACGGCGCAGGGCCGCAGGAGGGCGGCCTCCTCGGCTGCCCGCTCGACGAGCGCGGGCTCCGGTTCGGCCTGGAACGCGCCTTCCGGACCTTGGCCAGGCTCGCCGGTGACGGCGGGGAACGGATCGAACTGGTGGAGCGGGCCAACCGACTCCGCCCCCGGACGTGGGTGTGATTGATGGCGCGGACGCATCAGCTGGCGGCTTGTCCCCGGTGCGCGGAACCACTCGACGAGAGTGATCTGTACTGCGGGGGCTGCGGCTACGACCTCTCGGCGGTGCCCGGGCCACCGGCGGCCCCGCCGGCCCCCGCCCCCGAGTGGCCGCAGTCCGGCGAGACGGACGGCACGGGCCGCCCCGCGCAGGTCCTGCGCGCCTCGGACCTGCCCGCGACGGTCTCCGACGGGTCCGTGCGGGCGGAGGAGCCGACGCTGCCCGACGGCGTGCGGCTCCCCGAGGAGGTCCGCGCCTCCGAGGAGCCCGCGGTACGGGCGAGCGGCGGCCCCCGGCACGTGAGCGACCGGCCCGCCGAGCACCCCGAACCCCCGGACGGCGACTATGCCCTGGCGGCCCCGCCCCCCGCACCGCGGGGCGACACGGCCACGCCACCCGGCGCGGGGGCACCCGTACCGGCGCAGTCCGCCTCGGCCTCCGTACCACCGCGGCCCGAAGCCGCGCCGGGGGCGGCGCCCGCCGCCGCGCCCGCCGCCGGGCCGGGCGCGGCGCCAGGTGCGGCCGCCGGTCCCACCGCCCCCGACGCCGCCCCCGATCCGCGCCTGAGCCCGCCGCCGCCCGAGCCGGGCCCGGTGTGCGCGCGGTGCGGCGCCGGCCGGGTCGACGAGGACGGGTACTGCGAGCGGTGCGGGCACGCGCAGCCGCGACCGCGCGACCACATGGAGCGGGAGTTGAGCACGCTCGCCGCCGTGAGCGACCGGGGGCTGCGCCACCACCGCAACGAGGACGCCTTCGCCGTCGCGGCGACCGCGCTGCCCGACGGGGCCACGGCCGCCGTCGCCGTCGTGTGCGACGGCGTGTCGTCGGCGACGCGCCCCGACGCGGCCTCGCTCGCGGCCGCGCAGACCGCCGAAGCCGCGCTCATGGCCTCGCTGCCGCGCGGCACCCGTCCCGAGCAGGCGATGCGCGAGGCGATCGAGCAGGCGGCAGAGGCGGTCAACGCGCTCGCCGACGAGCCGGTCCTGCCTCCCGAGGAGCCCGGGCAGAACGCCCCGGCGTGCACGCTCGTCGCCTCGATCGTCACCGAGGAACTCCTCGTCGTCGGCTGGGTCGGCGACAGCCGCGTCTACTGGGTGCCCGCCGACCGCTCGGCGACCCCGTACCGCCTCACCGAGGACGACTCGTGGGCGGCGCAGATGGTCGCCGCGCGGCTCCTGAGCGAGGAGGAGGCGTACGCGGACGAGCGCGCGCACGCCATCACGGGCTGGCTCGGCGCCGACGCCTACGAACTGGAGCCGCACACGGCCGCCTTCCGGCCCGAGGCGCCGGGGACCGTGGTGGTGTGCACGGACGGGCTGTGGAATTACGCGGAGAGCGCGGAGGCGATGGCCGCGCTGCTGCCCGCCGACGCGGGAAGCCGCCCGCTCGACGCGGCGCGCGCGCTCGTGCGGTACGCGCTCGACAGCGGCGGCCACGACAACATCACGGTCGCGGTCGTCCCGTACCCGGCGCCGGGGGAACCGGTGCGGCTTGAGGCGCGGTGACGCCCGGGTGCGCCCGGAGCCCCGGGCGCACCGGCGGACCGCACACCCGCGGACCGCACACCGGCGGACCGCACACCGGCGGACCGCACACCGGCGGACCGCACACCGGCGGTCCACGCACCCGCGGTCCACGCACCGCGACAGGGACATGTGAGAAGTCGACAAGGGGGAACGGCGTCATGGCGAATTTCTCGAAGCCCGAGGGGCCCCGGTTCGAGGTCGAGGTCTACCAGAACCCGTATCTGCCGGAGGGTTCGGGAGAGGTGCACGCCGTCGTCACGGTGACGTCGACGGGCGGCGGTACGGGCGCGCTCACCGCGACGGGCCAGGGCCAGGACGCCGCCGTGGCGCTCATGGTCGACTGCTCCGGCTCGATGCAGTACCCGCCGAGCAAGCTCCACCACGCCAAGGAGGCCACGGGGGCCGCCCTCGACACGCTCCGCGACGGCACACGCTTCGCGGTCATCGCGGGCACGCACGTCGCCAAGGAGGTCTACCCGGGCGGGGGCACCCTCGCGGTCGCCGACGACCGCACCCGCGCCGAGGCGAAGCAGGCGCTGCGCGGGCTCACGGCCTCGGGCGGCACCGCCGTCGGCACGTGGCTGCGCCTCGCCGAGCGCCTGCTCGCCCAGGCGCCGGTCACGATCCGGCACGGCATCCTGCTCACCGACGGGCGCAACGAGCACGAGACGCCCGAGGAGCTGCGCGCCGCGCTCGGTATCTGCGCGGGCCGCTTCACCTGCGACGCGCGCGGGGTCGGCACCGACTGGGAGGTGGCTGAGGTGACCGGGATCGCCTCGGCGCTCCTCGGCAGCGCCGACATCGTCGCGGAACCCGAGGCGCTCACCGAGGACTTCACGCGCATGATGGAGAACGTCATGGGCAAGGAGGTCGCCGATGTCGCACTGCGCCTGTGGAGCCCGCAGGGTGCCGAGCCCGTCTTCGTCAAACAGGTCGCCCCCAGCGTCGAGGACCTCACCGCGCGCCGTACCGAGTCGGGGCCACGCACCGGGGACTACCCCACCGGGTCCTGGGGCGACGAATCGCGCGACTACCACTTCTGTGTACGTGTCCCGCCCGCCGGGCTCGGCCACGAGATGCTCGCCGCGCGCGTGTCACTCGTCGTGCCCGAGCCCGACGGCTCGGTGACGCGCCTCGGACAGGGGCTCGTACGGGCCGTGTGGACCGACGACATCGCGGCGTCCACGCAACTGAATCCGCAGGTCGCGCACTACACGGGGCAGGCCGAACTGGCGGGCGCGGTACGGGAGGGGCTCCAGGCCCGCAAGTCCGGTGACCAGGAACGCGCCACGGCGCGGCTCGGTCGGGCCGTGCAACTCGCGCACGCCTCGGGGAACGAGGCGACGGCCAAGCTGCTCGCGAAGGTGGTGGACGTCGTGGACGCGCCTGCGGGTACTGTGCGACTGAAGGCGAAAGTGACGGAGGCGGACGAGATGACCCTCGAAACACGGTCCACCAAGACCGTGCGGGTCAGGAAGTAGCCCTCGCGCGCCGCCCGCCGCACGACGCATGTGTGTGGCGGTGGGCCCGCCCTTCCGGACCCGCCGGGCCGGATGCTGTCAGTGACCGGCCGGGAGGCCGGAGAAGAGAAGGAGAGGAGGAAGCGCCGACATGCCGACCTGCCCGAACGGACATCAGTCGAGCTCCGACGACTGGTGCGAGATCTGCGGCCATCGCATGGCCGGGTCGGGCGGACCTGTGCCGCCGCCTTCCCCGCCCCCCGCGCCCAGCCCGTACGGATACCCGCACAGCGGGACCCAGGCGGAGGCCGAGCGCTGCCCCCAGTGCGGTACGCCACGCGAGTCCGGTGGCCCGTTCTGCGAGCACTGCCGCTGGAACTTCCTGACCGGTACGGCGACGACGTACGTCCCGGCATCCCCCGGGCAGCCCGCCGGAGGCGGCTTCCCCGGCCCCCAGACGCACGAGTACCAGGAGTCGCGTCCCTCCAGGATCAACAGGCCCCCCGAGCCGATCGTCCCGGACATGATCCAGCGGCCCGAGCCCGGTTACCCGGGGCAGCGGGAGCAGGAACCGCCGCAGTTCCCCGGCCAGAACCCCGGAGGCCGGGAGGGCCACGGTGGCCCGGGTACGGCGGAACACGGTGCCCACTCCGCGCAGGGCGGCTTCCCCGACCCGTACCACCAGACGAGCGGCTACGCCTCCGGCCCCGCCGCCACGCAGCAGCCGCAGCAGCAACAACAGCCACCGCAGCAGCAGCAACAACGGCAACAACAGCCGGGCGTGGACGACTGGCCGATCGCCCCGCCGGCGCCGTACCCGCCGAACGGGCCCGGACACAACGGGCCCGGCCCGAACGGGCCCGGACACAACGGGCCCGGACACAACGGCCCCGGTGCGAACGGTCCGGGACCGAACAGCGCGATCCCCCACACGTCGATTCCGAACGGGCCCGGCCCGAACGGACCCGGCCCGAACGGACCCGGCGTCCCCGGTCCTGGCGGTCCCCGTCCCGGCGGTCACGGCGACCCCTTCGCGCCCGGCCCCGCCGGTCCCGCGCAGGGGACCTGGACCGCCACGTACGGTCCCGATCGTGAGTACTTCCTCGCGATGATGCAGCGCAGCGGCCCCGAGGCGGCCGGGCTCAGCCTGCCCGCGTACTCGCCGGAGCAGCGCGTCGAGCTGACCGGGAGCCAGGTCACGATCGGCCGCCGCAGGCACTCCACGGGCAACACCCCCGACATCGACCTGTCGGTGCCCCCGGAGGACCCCGGAGTCTCGCACCAGCACGCCATGCTGACGCGCCAGCAGGACGGCACCTGGGCGGTCGTGGACCAGAACTCCACGAACGGCACGACGGTCAACGGCTCCGAGGAGCCGATCCAGCCCTTCGTGGTCCAGCCGCTCTCGGACGGTGACCGCGTGCACGTCGGCGCGTGGACGACGATCACGATCCACCGCGGCTGAGCGACACCCCGCGGGCAACATCCCGGAGGGCACCCCGGAGGGGCCGCACGCCACGCGCGTGCGGCCCCCGTGTGCTGTCGGGGCGGGCTGTCAGGGCAGCGCCCACGCGTACGGCCCGTCCGGGTCGTCGAGCCACGCCCACAGGTACTCGCCCCTCAGCGTGACCCCGAAGCGCTCCCGCGCCGGCAGTTGCTCGCGCCGCCACAGGGCCAGCGCCTCGTGCGGGTCGAGGGTGCCCGAGGTGAGCGCGAGCAGGAAGTGGAAGTCCTCGTCCCGCGTGGCCCAGGAGGGCAGCCCGCCGAGGTACGGGGCCGGTTCGGGCGCACGCTCGGCCCCGCGCATCGGGACGAAGTAGGCGGGCGTGGCGAGAAATCGCCCCTCGGCGTGCTCGGCGTCCCGCACCCGCAGCGCCAGCAGGCCCGTCGCGAGCGGCGCCACGAGGAGCGCGCCGGGGGCGCACTGCCGCAGCAGCGCGCGGGGCACGGTGCCGATCGCCGCCGTGACGAGCACGCGGTCGTACGGGGCCCGCGCGGGCCAGCCGCGCATCCCGTCCCCCGTGCCGACCTCGGGCCTGAACCCGGCCCGCGCCAGGTGGGAGCGCGCCGACTCGGTGATCTCCGGATCGAGGTCGACCGTCGTGACGAGGTCCTCGCCGAGGCGGTGGCACAGCAGCCCGGCGTTCCACCCGGTGCCCGCGCCCACTTCGAGGACCCGGTCACCCGGGCGGACGTCGAGCCCGGTGAGCATGCGGGCCATGAGCGAGGGCTGGCTGCTCGACGAGACGAGTTCGCCGTCGCGCAGCCGGGTCGCGAGCGGGACGTCCGCGTAGGCGCCGGTGAGCCAGCGCGCGCGGCGCTCGCGGTCGGGGTCCTCGCCCCACAGGCGCTCGAAGCCGCCGGAAGGGGCGCGGACGTAGTAGTACGGCACGAAGTAGTGGCGCGGGACGGAGGCGAAGGCCGCGTACCAGGGCGAGTCCTCGTCGAGCAGGTCGCACTCACGGGACAGGCGGCGCAGAAGGCCCTCGCGGGAGCGGCCGGCGAGATCCTGCCACTCCTCCTCGGTGCGGGGAGCCCTCGCGGGCTGGGCGGGCTGCGGGGTCATGGGTCCACTGTGGGGGGCGCGGGGGCGCGAAGCGAGTACGCGTACGGGATGCTTTCGGACGGGTCGGCGCCGGGCCGAGGGGCCGCGAGGGCGTCGGGCGGGGGTGTCGGGCGGCGGTCCTACGACCCGGGTACTCGGCCGGGGCGTCTGAGACGATGGACACGTGAACGAGATCCCGCACGGCACAGTCCAGGAGCAGACCTTCTACGAGCAGGTCGGCGGCGAGGAGACCTTCCGGCGCCTGGTGCACCGCTTCTACGAGGGCGTGGCCGGGGACCCGCTGCTGCGCCCGATGTACCCGGAGGAGGACCTCGGCCCCGCCGAGGAACGGCTCGCGCTCTTCCTCATGCAGTACTGGGGCGGCCCCCGCACGTACAGCGAGAACCGCGGCCACCCCCGTCTGCGGATGCGGCACGCGCCCTTCGCCGTGGACCGCGCGGCGCACGACGCGTGGCTGACGCACATGCGCGCCGCCGTCGACGAACTCGGCCTGACCGAGGAGCAGGACCGCACCCTGTGGACCTACCTCACGTACGCAGCCGCCTCGATGGTCAACCGCGCGGACTGACCTCGACATCGGTCACGACGTCGACGGGGACGGCGAGGCTGTTCGCGACGTAGCACGCGCGGTGGGCGCGCGCGGCGAGTTCGCGCACCGCGTCGGGAGCGGTGCCGTGGGCGACCCGTACGGTCACCGCGAGGCGGATCGCTTCGAGCCGCCCGCGCTCCGTGTCGAGCCGGGCGCTCGCCTCGTCCTCGTACGCCAGGACCTCCACGCCCGCGCGCGCCGCCTCGCCGAGGAACGAGAGCAACTGGCAGGAGGAGGCGGCCGTGAGAAGGAGCTGCTCGGGGTTGAGGAGATCCGGGTCGCCGCGGAAGGCGGGGTCGGCGCTGAGGCCGAGGCGCTGGACGGCGGGCGGCGCGAGGGCGGTGTGGGTGCGCGAGTAGCCGCGGATTCCTGCGGCGGTGGAGCCCTGCCACTGGAGGAGGGCGAGGTAGGCATGAGGGGCGGGCCGGGTCGTCATGAGGCGACCGTAGGGCGAGGTCGTTTCGGTACGTACCGAAGAATGACCGGACTATCGTCGTACGCATGCCCCGCTCCGTGACCGCCTCCCCGGACTCCCCCGCACCGCCGGGCCGCGACCGGGACTTCAGCCAGGTCGCGCAGGCCCTCGCGGCGCCCGCGCGTTCCGTGTTCTGCAATCTGCTGATGGACGGCACCGCGCGCCCGGCCGGTGAGCTGGCGCGGGCCGCGGGGGTCGGCGCTTCGACCGCGAGCGAGCACCTGTCCGTCCTGGTCGCCGCGGGGCTCCTGGAGTGCACGGCGTCGGGGCGGCGGCGCTACTACCGGCTCGCCGGGCCCGAGGTGGCGCGTGCGCTCGAAGCGCTCGGGGGGCTCACGGGGGCGGCGCCCGTGCGCGGCTACCGGCCGAGCCGCCAGGCGGCCAGGCTCGCGGCCGCCCGCTTCTGCTACGACCACCTCGCGGGGCGCTTCGGCGTCGCGCTGAGCGAGGCGTGGCATGCGGCGGGGTGGCTGCGCGAGGGGCCCGAGGAGCTGACCCCGGAAGGCGCCGAGGGCTTCGCGGGGCTCGGTGTGGACGTCGACGCGGCGCGTGCGGCACGCAGGCCCACGGTCCGCCTCTGCGCCGACTGGACCGAGCGCCGCCCGCACCTCGCCGGGGCGCTCGGCGCCGCCGTCGGCGCGCGGTTCCTCGCCGCCGGGTGGGTCGAACGGCACCGTACTGACCGTGGCCTGACGGTGACCCCGGCGGGGCGGGCGCTGCTCGCGGACCGCTGGGGCATCGACGTGGACGAGGAACGGGGGCTCAGGAGCGCGGGCTGATCCCGAGCATCCCGAGGCCGCCGCGCCGGACGGCGACGGAGCCGTAGGGGGTGCGCAGGCGCAGCCAGGCGCCCGAGCTGAAGAGCGCGAGCGAGTGCGCGGCATCCGGGTCATCGGCGTCGTGGGGCAGGCGCGGGCTCGTGGCGTCCGGGGCCTGCGCCCGCGTCTGCGGCGGTGCGGGCGGACGCAGGAAGCCGAGCGCCTGGGCCGCGTGGGCCGCGCGTACGGGCAGTGAGGTGTCGCCGACCGTACGCGACCAGACCTCGCGGCCGATGCGGTCGAGTTCGGCGCGGGTCCGCCCGGCGGGGGCGAGGCGTTCCATACGGGTACGGAACTCCGCCACCGCCTGGGCGACCGCGCCCCGTACCGCCTGCGGCAGGAGCGCGACGGGCTCGCGGTGCCAGCCGCCGCGCGGGGGCAGGAGCCCCGCCCAGGGCGGGCCGGTGACGGGCGCGGGCACGGCGAAGCGCGCCGTGGCCTCGTCGACGGTCTCCAGGAGGTCGCCCGCGGAGACCGTCACGTCGAAGGTCCGCGCCGTGGGCTGCGGCGCGAGCCGCACCGTACGGATCGCGAGGACCTCGAAGGACGGCGGGCGGCCGAAGACGGCGAGCGCCCCGGCGGCCGCCTGGAGCCGCACGGCCGCGGCCTTGTCGTAGTGGAGCAGCCGCCCGAGGAAGGCCGCGAGGTCCGCGGCCTCCCCCGGGTCGGCGCACCGCACCGACGTATCACTCATGCGAGCCGTCCCGTCACACTCACGCGACCAGCCCGCCGGGCCCGGCGTCGTCGCGGTACTTCTCCAGGTACTCCCGCTCGTACGCGGTGATGCGCCGCGGCCGCTCGGCCCGGAGGTCGTACGGGACGACGACGGTCGAGGCGCGCGCGTACACCACCTCGGGGCCGTCCGCGGTCTCCGGGTCCTTCACCTCGTAGGCGATGGTGAGGGACGCGGCGCGCAGGTTCGTCACCCACGACTCGATGGTGACCGGGGCGTGCCGGTGCACCAGCGGGCGCAGGTAGTCGATCTCGTGCCGGGCCACGACGGAGCCGCCGGCGAACGACGGGCCGTCGCCCTCGGGCTTGAGCCGGAACATGAAGTCGATACGGGCCTCCTCCAGGTAGCGGAGGAAGACCACGTTGTTGACGTGCCCGAAGGCGTCCATGTCGGCCCAGCGCAGCGGGCAGTGGTAGAGGTGACGCGCCACGATCGCTCAGCCCCGGGTCAGCTTCTTGTAGGTGGCGCGGTGCGGGCGGGCCGCGTCGGCGCCGAGTCGCTCGACCTTGTTCTTCTCGTACGACTCGTAGTTGCCCTCGAACCAGAACCACTTGGACTCACCCTCGTAGGCGAGGATGTGCGTCGCCACGCGGTCGAGGAACCAGCGGTCGTGGGAGACGACCACGGCGCAGCCGGGGAACTCCAGGAGCGCGTTCTCCAGCGAGGAGAGCGTCTCGACGTCGAGGTCGTTGGTGGGCTCGTCGAGGAGGAGCAGGTTCCCGCCCTGCTTGAGGGTGAGCGCGAGGTTGAGGCGGTTGCGCTCACCGCCGGAGAGGACCCCGGCGGGCTTCTGCTGGTCGGGGCCCTTGAAGCCGAAGGCGGAGACGTAGGCGCGTGAGGGCATCTCGACCTGGCCGACGTTGATGTAGTCGAGACCGTCCGAGACGACCTCCCACAGCGTCTTCTTCGGGTCGATGTTGGAGCGGCCCTGGTCGACGTAGGAGACCTTGACCGTCTCGCCGACCTTGATCCTGCCCGAGTCCGGCTCCTCGAAGCCCTGGAGCATCTTGAAGAGCGTGGTCTTGCCGGCGCCGTTCGGGCCGATGACGCCCACGATGCCGTTGCGCGGCAGCGTGAAGGAGAGGTCGTCGATGAGGACCTTCTCGCCGAACGCCTTGTTGAGGTGCTCGACCTCGATCACGACGTTGCCCAGGCGCGGCCCCGGCGGGATCTGGATCTCCTCGAAGTCCAGCTTCCTGGTCTTCTCGGCCTCCGCCGCCATCTCCTCGTAACGGGCCAGTCGTGCCTTCGACTTGGCCTGCCGCCCCTTGGCGTTGGAGCGGACCCACTCCAGTTCTTCCTTGAGGCGCTTGGCGCGCTTGGCGTCCTTCTGGCCCTCGACCTTGAGACGGGTCTGCTTCGTCTCCAGGTACGTGGAGTAGTTGCCCTCGTAGCCGATGGCGCGGCCGCGGTCCAGCTCCAGAATCCAGCCGGCGACGTTGTCGAGGAAGTACCGGTCGTGGGTGATGGCCACGACGGTGCCCTCGTACTTGGCGAGGTGCTGCTCCAGCCAGTTCACCGACTCGGCGTCCAGGTGGTTGGTGGGCTCGTCGAGGAGCAGCAGGTCGGGGGCTTCGAGGAGCAGCTTGCAGAGCGCGACGCGGCGCTTCTCGCCACCCGAGAGGTTGACGACGGGCCAGTCGCCGGGCGGGCAGCCGAGGGCGTCCATCGCCTGCTCCAGCTGGGCGTCGAGGTCCCAGGCGTTGGCGTGGTCCAGCTCCTCCTGAAGCTTGCCCATCTCTTCGAGCAGCGCGTCGGAGTAGTCGGTCGCCATCAGCTCGGCGATCTCGTTGAAGCGGTGGACCTTCTTGATGGTCTCGGCGACGCCGTCCTGCACGTTCTCCAGGACGGTCTTCGACTCGTCGAGCGGAGGCTCCTGGAGAAGGATGCCGACGCTGTAGCCGGGCGAGATGAAGGCGTCCCCGTTGGAGGGCTGCTCAAGGCCCGCCATGATCTTCAGGACGGTCGACTTACCGGCGCCGTTCGGCCCGACAACACCGATCTTCGCGCCCGGCAGGAAGCTCAGCGTCACGTCGTCAAGGATCACCTTGTCGCCGTGAGCCTTGCGCGTCTTGCGCATGGTGTAGATGTACTCAGCCAAGAGAAACCGTCCGGCAGTCTGGATTCTGACAGTCGTCCTGGGGCGCCCGCCGCTTCGGCGTACGCCCCGTCAAGGGGGACTCCGCCCTCCCCCGAGCCCCGGGGCCCCGCCGGAGGGCAGACACACCCATCTTGCCGCACGCTGCCCCCCGGGCGGAAACCCGTTCCCCGACGGGGGGTGTGAGCTGGGGGTTCGCGAGAGGCGAGGGTGAGGGCGGGGTCACTGTGGGTGGTGAGGACGGCCACCGTGCCGGGCCCTCCGGGAATGTGATTGCACCCCGCTGCCACCCCTGAAACGCTGAGACGGTCGCGTGAATCTGAAACGCTGAGACGGTCGCGTGAATCGCTACGGTGCGCGCGCTACGGCGCGCGCCCATCGTGTTCTTGGGGGACGTGTGCGGACATTCGCCAACAATCCGGATCTCTACCGGGCCATAGGCAGGGTGGCCGCGGAGAGCGCGCAAACGGACGAGGCGTTCAGGGAGATGATCGGCGGTCTTCTGCCGGACAGCTCGGATGACGTCTGGATGCTCTTCGAGGGCCAGGGCAGCGACTGGCTGAGGAACACCTTCAAAATGATGCTCTCGCACGTGGACCACCAGCACCGTTGGTGGTCAGCCGCTGACCACCAGCAATTCGCGACCCTCCTGCGCGAGGCGCGGGAACTGGGAGACCTCCGCAATGTCGTGATCCACGGCACCTGGCACGACGAGATGGTGATCGGCTGGTCTGGAGAAGACGACTACGTGGGCCGCCCCTGGGGGGACGACGACACGGACGAGCCCCTCTTCTTCTGCATGCGGAGCCGGCAGCGAAGGGCCCTCCAGGAAAGAGAGTTCACTGTCTCCGACGTGAACGGTCTCGCCACAAGGATCGCCGCGAACCGCCAGCTCATGGCAGACCTGTACCGCAAGGAGACCCCCTCCCATCACGGAGGCGGCGACCTCCTTCGGCGCTGGCCCGCCCTCGAAGTGCCGCAGGACGCCCCGGCGGAATGACGCCCGGCCCGGGCGCGAGAGCGTGACACGGCGCACCTGTGGCGGCGCGGAGGAGCAGGCAGGCGCAGGGCCGCAGCACGACGGAGCCCTCCGCAGGGGCGGAGCGGGCGGGCTTCGGGCGGAGCGGGGCAGGCTTCAGGCGGAGCCCGGATCTTCCGGACGGGTTGCGCGAGCCCTCGGGCACGACGTGCGGGTCCCTGGACTCGCAGCCGTTGCCCGTGGCGGTACGGGGCCGGCGGGCCTCGGCGGGTAGGGGTCCCCCGGCGGGTAGGGGTCCCCCGGCGGGTACGGGTCCCCCGGCGGGTACGGGTCCCCCGGCGGGTACGGGTCCCTCGGCGGTACGGGGCCCAGGGCGTCGGCGCTACGGGCCCCCGGGGCGCCGCGCTCGTCGGCGAGCGGCCGTAGCGAGGGACTGGGCTGGGCGGCTGGTTGCCGCCTGATCCTCCGCCGTCAACGGCCCCGCCCAAGGCCACCGGGGCTTGCGGGCTCCCGGTGGCCCTGGCGAGGACCGGCTATTCCGTCACGGACGGATCACTCACTGACCGGCGGGCTTGCGGCGCTTGATGAAGAAGACCGTACCCGCGCCGAGGACCACGAGGACCACGGCAACACCGGCGATCACCGGGGTCGCGCTGGAGCCACCGGTGGCGGCGAGGTCGCCACCCGAGCCCGAGTCCGAGCCGGAGCCCTGCGCGGCGGTCGTCGGCGAGGCGCTCGGCAGCGGGGACTGCCCGCCCGCCGGGCTCGCGCCGTTCGAGGCGACCTTGCAGTCGAGGACGCCCTTGAACTCCTTGGTGAAGCCGTTCGGGCCCTTCACCGTGAGGTCGTAGGACTGGTCCTCCTTCACCGGGACAGTGATCGTGGCGGACTTGCCCGCCTCCACCGTGTGCTGCTGACCGGCCAGCTCGAAGGTGAACGGCTTGTCACCCTGGTTGCTCGCGGTCACGTCCACGCCACCCTTGGCGCAGTTCTTCTCCGCCGAGACGGCGGGTATGGGACCGCTCTCGCCCCACGTGGCGCTCGCGGTCGCGGCGACGGTCGAGTCGCTGGAACCGGCGAGGATCTGCGTCTGGCTGCGCGTCTCGGAGGCGAAGGCACGCCCCACAGGGACGTTGGTCGTCGCCTGGAGGTTCACCGTGGCCGTGCCAGGCTGCGCCCCGGCGGGAACGTCGAACCACAGCTGCGCACCGTCGCCGACCGACTCGACGGCCTTGCCGTCCTTGTCCACGGGCTTCACTCCGGCCGTCGCCGCGTCCCCGCCGATCTCCACCCGCGCCGTACCGGCGTTGGTGTGGACCGTGACGGGCCCGAGCTTCTCGCCCGCCTTGCCGGAGACAGCCGCGGGCTCAAGGCCCAGCGACGCCTTCGGCTCGGCGATGTTCTGCGCGGCCTTCTCCAGGTAGTCGGCGAGCTTCTCCGCCGCGGGGTTGACCGCGTCGACATCCGCGCCGTCCGAGTACCGCCAGATGGCCACCTGCGTCCCGGCCGCGGCCGTCCGCTCGGTGAGCCCCTCGCTGCCTGCCTTCGCCGCGAGGCCCGCGAGGTCGTTGACCTGCGGGTAGGAGTTCTCCAGAATCCAGCGGATCTTGCCCGCGTTCGGGTTGGCGTTCAGCGAGGTGCCGCTCCAGGGCGTCTCCTGGTACTTCGCGCCGTCCTGGGTCGGGTGGTGGATGTCGATGCAGTAGGTCTGAAGCGTCCCACCCTGGTCCACGGCCATCGTGAAGAGCCCGGCCTGGACACGCTGGTCCTTGCCGTTCTCGTGAATCACCGCCGCGTCACTGCTCTTGCTCAGCCCGCCGAGAGTGGCGGTCGCACCTCCCTGGTGTCCGGAAGCCTCGTCCGCCACGGCCGCACCCGCGCCGGTGATCGCGCCGGTGGCGACGAGTCCCGAGACGAATGCCGCTGCGGCGAGGCGGGCGGCACCCCGCCTACGTACGAAAAACATGTAGTTCCCCTCCGGGCAGGACCCGTGCGGCCTCGCGCCGCGCGTGGGGTGGGGTCCTGCCAGCAGAAATGTCGGTGCCAAGTGCCCCAATGAGCCCGGCGGGTCACAATCCCGCGTGGCCTGTCGGGAATCCTAGGGAGAGGAGGCACGCCTCTTCCCTGTAGCACCATCCGACAATCCCATTGCGTCTCAATCGTTATCCTCACCGTGTCCGTTCCTCCTTGGCTGACCGAAGTGGCCGGGAATACGGGATACATGAGGTGCTGTCAGTTGATGGGCGCCCGCACCGCCCACGCTTCCCCTGGCTCCACCTCTCAGAAGGGCGGCACCGCTTCGAGGTCCCCCAGCGAGACACCGACGGGCACCGCCTCGCCCACCCCCGCCATCGCTTCCACTCCGACTTCCGCACCGGCCGCCGCGTCCGACGCGGTCTTTCCCACCGCTCCGCGCACCCTCCGTTTGGTCACCGTGCGGCGGGGACGGGCGGGTGCGGGGGAGGGCTCGAACTCCCGCGACGCCGACGACGTGTCGGCCGTGGGCGGCGCGGCCGCTTTGGTCGTCGTGGGCGCCTTGGTCGTCGTGGGCGCCTTGGTCGTCGTGGGCGCCTTGGTCGTCGTGGGCGCTTTGGTCGTCGTGGGCGCTTTGGTCGTCGTGGGCGCTGCGGCTGTCATGGGTGTCACGGGCGAGGACGACGTCGCGGGCGGCGGCGCAGCCCCCACCGGTTCCGCGGACCGGCGCGGGGAGGCCGCTTTGACGCCGGGCCCTTCGTCGGGTGCGGGAGGCGTGGTGATCCACGGGACAGGCCGCTTCGCGGCCGGAGCCCGGTCCTGGGCCGTGGCCTGAGCCGGGTCCTGGGAAGAGCCCTGAGCCCGGGCCGCCTGCCTCGTCCCTTCGCCGTCCGCCCCGCGTGCGGGCACGGCCGCCGCCTCCTTACCGGGGGCAGGCCCCGCCCTCAGGAACATCTCGTCCACCACGTCCCCCACTCGCGCAGGCCCCCGCGTCGCCGCCCCGCCGAGGTCCGTCACTGCGGTCGTGTCCGCCGTGGGCCCCCAGGAGGCGGGACCGTACCGCCGTTCCCGCGCGACCGCCGTGGCGGCCGCGCCCGAGCGGGCGTCGTCGCGCGGGGGCCGGCGGAAGGCCGAGGTCCCCCGGGCCAGGTCGTGCCCGACCGAGAACGCTTCGATCTCCGCTGTGAGCCGCCGCTGGCCCTCGTACATCTCGTCCCGCAACCGCAGCCGCCCGTGCACGACGAGCGGGTCACCGATCGCCACCGAGGAGGCGACGTTGTCCGCGAGGTGGCGCCAGGTCACCACCGTGAAGAAGTTGGTGTACCTGTCGGCCCAGCGCTGCTCCTCCCGTTGCCAGCGCCGGGCCGTCGCCGCGAGGCGGAAGCGGGCCACCGCCCCGCCCTGCGTCTCGCGGAACATCGGCTCGGTCGCCACGTTCCCGACCACCGTGACCATCGTGTCGCTCATCTCGTCCCCCTCGGGTCGTCTGCGTGCGGCGCGTTCGGGCACGCCGCACCTGTCGTGTGCGCTCCGGTCGCGTCGGCGCCGGGCATGCACACACAGTGACAGAGAGATCCGACAGTCCGCACCCTCCGAAGGGCGGTCGGCGGACGAAATGGCAGTCCAAGAGGGCGTTTCCGCAGGTCACTTCGGAAAACGCCCACGCCTCTCACTCGAAAGGATGAGTGGATTTTTCGCACATCGACACGGCGAAGATTTATCACGTACTGTCACGACCAGGCCGCGCCACAAGCAGGCATTCACTGCCCCTGCCCCCGCGCCCGCGCCGTCGTCGGTCGTGTCCGCACGACCGCGCCGTGCCCCCGCGTTCTCGCGGGGGCACACCGCAGAGCCGCGTATCGCGCAGTCACACGCCACGGCCACGCGCCTCACAGCCACACGGTCGCCAACCAGACCGTGGCCCCCGCAGCCACAAGGAGCCCCGCATTGAGTTCGACCCGTCTGTCCCCGCCCGTCAGGTGCACGGGGATCGCCCCGGCCTGGAGCACCACGAGGCCGGCGGCCGCCGCGAACGCGAGCCACGGCGCGATGCCGGTGAGCGGCGGGAGGATCAGCCCGGCCGCGCCCAGCAGCTCGACGACGCCCAGCCCCCTGAGCACAGGCAGCGGTACCCGGTCCACCCACGCCATCATCGGGCGCAGCTGGTCGCGTGTGCGCACGACCTTGGGGGCGCCCCCGTAGACGTAGAAGAGAGCCAGCAGGCCGGCGAGTATCCAGTAAGCGATGTGCATGATCCCTGTCCGCTGAGGTCGGTCCGGGCGGAGCGACCCCGCACGCGCGAAGCCCAGGCCCCGAAGGCGCTCGCGCTCCGCCATTCGCCTCCGATTGCACGGCCTCAGGCTCGCTCGCGTCCAAGACCTCTTCCGCACCCGCCATACCCGATCGGTATCGTCCCAGGATGGAGCTACGCACCTTGCGGTATTTCGTGACCGTCGCCGAGGAGTCGCACTTCGGCCGGGCCGCCGCCCGGCTGCACATGAGCCAGCCACCGCTGAGTCGTGCGGTCAAGAAGCTGGAAGCCGACGTGGGCACCCCGCTGCTCCTCCGCTCACCCACGGGAACCACGCTCACTCCTGTCGGGAGGGTGCTCTTGGAGGAGGCGCGGGGGCTGCTCGACCACGCGGACCGGCTCAGGGAGCGGGTCGCCGCCGCGGCCGGTACGGCGCGGCTCGACGTGGGCATCCTGGGGGACAGCGCCGACCCGGGAGCGGGCCGTCTCGCGGAGGCGTTCCGCACACGCCATCCCGGGATCGAGCTACGCGTCAGGGACACGGATCTCACCGATCCGACCTGCGGGCTTCGCGCGGGCCGCGTGGATGTCGCGCTGACACGGGGCCCGTTCGACGAAACAGGGGTGTCCGTACGTGAGTTGCGCAGCGATCCGGTAGGGGTCGTACTCCGTGCGGACGACCCGTTGGCCGGTGCCGGGTCGCTGACGCGGGCCGATCTGGCGAAGCGTCCCTGGTTCCAATTCCCGCCGGGGACCGATCCACTGTGGCAGGGCTACTGGAGCGGTGGGGCGGGAGAGGGGCCGGTGGTCCGCGTCGTGCGCGAGTGCCTGCACGCGGTGTTGTGGAGTGGGACGGTGGGGCTCATGCCACTGGCCGCTGAGGGGCACGGCCGGTCTGCCACCGCCGGTCCGGGTGGCAGGCGCTCCTTCGGCCACGACCTGCCGCCCGGCCTGACAGTCGTGCCACTCGCCGGGATGCCCCCGAGCCGGGTACTCGTGGCGTGGAACGAGGGTGACACCAACCCGCTCGTGCGGTCCTTCGTCGCCCTCGCGGCCGCCGCCTACCGTGTCCAGGCGGCGGCCGGACCCCCCGGGGAGGCCGGATGAACACCGTTCCCCGACCCTCGCACCGCTTCCTACACGGTCGCCCCGCCGCGCAGCACGCTCTCCGGCACCGTGCGGGTGCCCGTGCCGACCGCGGGCCCGGGCCCCGCCATCCGTACGTACTGCTCGCGCACCTCCTCGTACCGCAGCAACTCCGCGGCCACGGGGTCGAGTACGCGGGCCCTGCCGCAGCCTGCCGCCGCCTCGCGCAGGGCGCGCTCGGCCTCGGCCCCGTAGCGGCGGGCGGGTCCCCTGGCCGCAATCCGGCAGGCCCACTCGACCGCGGGGCCGCCCACGATCCCGGTGCCCGTGAGCAGCACGGCGATCGTCACCTCGGGCGCCAGCACTCCCGTCACCTGGGCGAACAGCCACAACGCACCGACGACCTGAAGCGCCGTCATGAGGACCTGGGTGGCGACCGCGACCGGCCACCAGCCGGGTCGCGGGGGTCGCGCGCCGGGACGCGCGGCGCGTTCGGCGAGGGTGTCGAGCGCGCGTGGCAGGTCCTTCGTGCCGCGTACCGCCGATTCACGGACCGCGACGCCCCACGGTTCGGGAAGGCCACGCGCGGCCTCCTCGCCCACGGTGCGCACGGCCTGTTCGACACGTTGGCGCGCGACCGGTTCGGACTCGCGCGGCGGCTCGGGCGCCGGGCGCGTCTGCTCGGCGGCGCGGCGCTCCTCGTACCTGCGCCACAGCCGCAGCCACGGCGTGCCACAGGCGCGGTTGGCGTTGCGGCGCCAGGCGCGTTCGGCCGCCTCGCCCGCTGCCGTGGCACCGACCGCTTCGGCGAGCCGGTCGGCGAAGGCGACGCGGGCGTCCTCGCTGAGGCCCGGGGTGCGCCCGGCCGCGTAGAGAGGGCGCAGGCGTTCGGCGACGAGGTCGATGTCCGCGGAGAGGCGACGTGCGGCGGCGCGTCGTTCGCCGACGAACTCACCCAGCATTTCGCGCAGTTCGCCGACTCCTTCGCCGCTGAGGGCGGAGAGGGCGAGCACCGTGGCGCCGGGTTCGCCGTGTTCGCCGAGGGGCATGCCGTCCTCGTCGAGCAGGCGCCGCAGGTCGTCGAGGACGAGGTCGGCGGCCTCGGCGGGGAGCCTGTCGACCTGGTTGAGCACGACGAATGTGACCTCGGCGTGCCCCGCGAGGGGGCGCAGGTAGCGCTCGTGGAGGACCGCGTCGGCGTACTTCTCCGGGTCGACGACCCAGATCACGGCATCGACAAGACCCAGGACACGGTCGACCTGGGCGCGGTGCTCGGCCGCCGCGGAGTCGTGGTCGGGCAGGTCGACGAGGACGAGCCCGCTGAGTTCCCCGTCGCCCTCTGGTGGCAGTACGGGACGGCGTCGCAGCCGCCCGGGGACGCCGATCCGGTCGAGGAGCCCGGCGGCGCCGTCCGTCCAGCTGCACGCCAGGGGCGCGGAGGTGGTGGGCCGGCGGACGCCGGTGTCGGAGATGTTGGCGCCTGCGAGCGTGTTGAACAGCGTGGACTTGCCGCTCCCTGTGGCTCCGGCGAGCGCGACGACGGTGTGGCGGCCGGAGAGTCGGCCGCGCGCGGCCGACTCGTCGAGCACCCGCCCCGCCTCGGCGAGGGTGTCCTCGTCCAGGCGGGCCCGGGAGAGGGCGACGAGTTCGCGCAGCGCGTCGAGTCGTTCCCGCAGTGGGCCCTCGCGAAAGGCCCGCACCTCGGAGGCCCCGCCGCGGCCGCCGGTGGCGTCCCCCGTCGTGAGGTCGGGGCACGTACCGCCCGGACCTGCGCGGCGCGCGATGAGCCCGTCGTCGAAGGCGGTGGTCCCGGGATGGCGGGCGGGCGCCCCGGCGTCGGTGCGGGACGCCCCCGGAGCGGGCGCGCAGTCTCCTGCGGGCGGGCAGGGGGCCGTCTCCGCCTCTGCGGTGGCCACCCCGGCCTCGTGGGCACCAGGGGTATCGGGGTCTCCCGTGGCGGGTTCCGCGGGTTCCGCAGGTGTCGCCTGCTGCGTGTGCTCCGTGTGCCCTGGGAGGGGGCCGGTCCTGGGGGCGGACCCGTCGGCAGGCGCGGGCACGCGCGCGGCGCCTCCTGGCGCGCCCGGCTCTCCCGGAAGGACGCCCGGCGTACCGGAGACGGCCGGCGCACAGCCGGAGGCGCCCGGCACGCCGTGGGCGTCGCCCGGCACGCCGTGGGCGGCGCCCGGCACGCCGTGGGCGGCGCCCGGCACGCCGTGGGCGGCGCCCCGCGTTCCGGGGGCACCTGGGGCCCCCTGGGTGCCGGCGGCCTCGTGGGCCGCGCCCGCCTCGGGAGCCTGGAGCGCCGGGACGGGGGCGTAGCCGTCCTTGTCCTCGGGGGTGCCCGTGGTGCTGCCGGGGTGGTCCTGGTGCTCGGTGGCGGCGGTGCTCACGCGCTCGCCCCTCCTTCTGTCTCGGCGGCTCGGACGGGGTCTTCGGCGCTGCCCGCGCCGACGGCGGCCGACAGCACCGCGCCACGGGCCGCGGCTTCGGCGCCGCGCGGTGCGTCGGGGGAGGCCGTTGCGGCGGTGCTCGACGCGGTGGCGGGGACGGGCACGGCGACGGACTCGGGCCGGGGGACGACTGGGACCCGTACGTCGCGCAGCTTCTCCACGACGGAGAGCGCGGCGATCAGCGCGGACTGCGGTTCGTGGCCGATGCCGAGGGCGTCGAGCGGGGCGAGGCGGCGTTCACGTTCGGCACCGAGTACGCGGTCGAGGCACTCGCCGAGCAGTTCGCCGCCCCGGTCGCGCAGGCGTACCGCGGCCTCGGCGCCGATCCGTTCGGCGAGCGACTCGCCAGCGACACCGCCACGCCGGCCGCCGAGCAGCGCGGTGACGAGCAGCGCCGTGACGGACTCGGGGTCGGGGGCCGTGGTGTGGTCGAGGGCGCGCACCTCCTCCTCCGCGTACTCCTCGACAACGCGCCGCCAGCGCCGTACCGCGACGCCGATGCGGTGGGCGAGCGGTTCCGTCCCGGCCGGGGACGTGGGGCGCAGTTCGGGGGCGTGGGCGGCGGGTTCGCGGCGCCAGCGGGCGTCGATGTGCTCGTCAGCGGCGGTGACCGCGCAGAGGAGGAGGGCGGCGAGGCTGTCGACGAGGGCGTCGAGCAGTTCGGCGGAGGTGCAGTCGACCGGGTGGGCCTGCCAGCGCTTGAGGGCGTCCCCGGCGAGGACGGCGCCGTCCTGGAGCCGCTCGTGGAGCCGGGCGTGTTCGAGGGAGTGCGCCTCGTCCACGGCGGTGCTGAGCCGGAGGGCGGCGGCGTACTGGGCGGAGACCGCCGCGGCGAGTTCGGGCATCCGGCGGCGCAGCGATCCGAGTGCGCCGCGCGCCGTGCGGCCGACGGCGCGGGCCCGTGCGTACGGGTCGGCGGCACGGTGCGCGAGCCAGGCGCGCAGCGGGGCGACGGCGGTGGCGGGCAGGAGTCCGCCCCCGCCGGTGGATTCGGGCAGTTCGGGCACGGTGAAGCGGGGGACGTGGCCGAGCCCGGCCTTGGTCAGCAGCGCCCCGTACCGCTGCGAGACCTCGCCGAGCACCTGGTGGGGCACGCGGTCGAGGACGGTCAGGAGCGTGGCCTGTTGTTCCTTGGCGGTGCGCAGGAGGTGCCAGGGCACGGCGTCGGCGTACCGGCTCGCGGTGGTCACCATGATCCAGATGTCGGCCGCGCAGATGAGTTCGGCGGCGAGAAGACGGTTGCGGACGACGAGGGAGTCGATGTCGGGGGCGTCGAGCAGGGCGAGCCCCGGGGGCAGCGCCTCGGCGGTCTCGATACGGAGCACGCGGCCCCGGTTCTCCTCGCCGTTTTCGTAGCCCTCGTCGTCGTAGGCGCCGTACTCGTCCTCGTAGGGGGCCTCGGCTTCCTCGTAGCCGCCGTAGCCGGAGTGGTCGGCGGGACGGGCGGAGTCCTGGCGGGGGACCCAGACACGGGTCAGTTCGGGGAGGACGCGGAGGTCGGCGAACCAGTGGTGATCGTCGGGGTGGCAGACGAGCACCGGGTTGCGGGTCGTGGGGCGGAGGACCCCGGCCTCGCTGACCCGGCGGCCGACGAGCGAGTTGACGAGCGTCGACTTGCCCGCGCCCGTGGAGCCGCCGACAACGGCGAGGAGCGGGGCCTCCGGCGTGCGGAGGCGGGGAAGGAGGTAGTCGTCGAGCTGGGCGAGCAGTTCGTCCCTGTTGGCGCGGGCGCGTGGAGCGCCCGGCAGTGGCAGGGGGCAGCGCACGGCGGCGACGCGGTCGCGCAGGTCGGTAAGGGCGTCGAGAAGCTGAGGCCGTGCATCCAAGGTCACCACATGCGCAGAATGCCCGGTTTTGGCGACATATTGAAGCGTTTGGCTGCTTCTGCGTGGCAAGGGAACCCGGGCGGTGGAAGGGAGCGGGGAGGCCGAGGGATAACGAGTGCACAACACCCTGGCACCGGTGGGCCTCAAAACGATGCGTGATTCGCACCTGCCTGCGATTATCGGGACCGCTTCACTGAACCTACACAACGTGGCGCGCAGGCGAAGCAGCAGGGACACGGACCCCGGAGCCCTATCCTTGTCCCCGGCCAGGTCACCACCCTGCCCGCACCAGGGCTCCCGGCCACCGGCCGCACACGACCGGCCCCAGTAGCTCAGTGGATAGAGCAGGCGCCTTCTAAGCGCTTGGCCGCAGGTTCGAGTCCTGCCTGGGGCACCACCTGGGGGTTCCTCCCCCGGCGTGTGTGTGGATGACGGGCCGGACGGGCCCCGGTGGGACGAGGGGTTCGGGGCCGGCTGTTCGTAAGGCGTCTGCCGGGGGCGGCAATCGACCGTCCGAACCCGGACGCCTCCTGCCCGGAAGCACGGCACATGCCGTGAAGCGGTGTTCGCGCGCCCGGTTGTGCCCCTGTCCGCGCCCGCCCGGCTGCCTCGGCGTGCCACATGCCACCGCGAAGTCGTCAACGCGGCTTCGGGCCTTGCGTCGGCCACGTGTCACGAGGTCACGACGTCACGAGGTGGCCGGGCCACCCTCCCGGCGGGGACCACGCGGGAGACGCGTCGGCCGGGGATCGGCCGGGGAAGCGCGGGCCGCACCCTCCTCTCCGCGCGGGCACGTCGGCGCGCAGGCGCTCACGGCCCCGCACCGGCACCGGCACCGGCACCGGGACAGGCGCAGGGTGCAGGGCCGAGAACGGGCCGGGCCTGGCCGGGCCCGCGCGCATGGACGTGGTCCCGCGCGAGGCACCGCGCCGGACCACGTCCCCAGGTCTTCTTCGCTCAGACCAGCAGCTTCGCCTTCAGCGTCGCGATGTCCGCGTCGGTGAGGCCGAGGCCCTCGTGCACATAGCTGTCGAAGTCGCCGTAGATCTTGTTCGCCTCGGCGAACGCGGCGTTCAGCCAGGAGAGTTCGACCGCCTCGGGGTTCCCCGTGTACGTGTTGCTGGCGAGGAAGTCGGCTTCGACGGTGGCGCGCGGGACGCCGAGGATCGTGAGGAGGACGGCAGTGGTCCAGCCGGTGCGGTCCTTGCCCGCCGTGCAGTGGTAGACGACGGCGCCGGGCTCGTGGGCGACGGCCAGCAGCGTGTCGCGGAAGGCGTGGTCGGCGCCCACGAAGTTGACCATGAAGGGGTAGCCGATCGACTGGCCGAGGTCCGACGAACCGCTGAAGAGCCCGGCGGCGAGCGCCTGGGCGAGGGTGGCGACGGCGTTCTCGTGGAACTTCACGCCGTACGCGAGCGAGACGACGTCGGCGACCTGGTACGTGATCCCTGCGGGCAGCGCGTCGGGGTCCTGGGAGCGCTCGACGGCGTTGCGCAGGTCGATGTCCCTGGTGATGCCGAGGGTCGTGAGAGTGCGCTGTTCGTCGGCGTCGAGGTCGCTCAGCTTGCCGGAACGGTAGACGAGGCCCGTACGGACGTGGTGGCCGTCGGCTGTCGCGTAGCCGCCGATGTCGCGGAAGTTCTTGGCGTGCGGGAAGGAGACGGCGGCGGTGGAGACGGCGGTCGGCGCCGGGCGGGTGGCGGCCGTGGCGGTGGGGGCCAGGGCGACGACGGGGGCGGCCGAGAGCAGAGCGGCCGTCACCGTCGACACGGCGATTCTGGGCAGACGCACGGGGAGACTCCTCAGTGGGGAAACGGCTGGCACGAAGGGGAGACGGCTGGCACGAAGGGGAGACGGCTGGCACGTGGAGCCCGCCCATCGTGTGCCGTCCCCCTCCCCCGTGCGTGGACACGACGTGACCGTCCGGCGAAGAGAACGCGGCTACTGCCTTAGCGGGGTGGGGAGTTGGGGAGTGCGGCGCGGGCCGGGCGCCGAGCCACGCAGAGTGGCGCCGCACTCGGGCGCAGGGGACCCACGGACCCACGCCCCGCCAGTGCGCCCCCATCAGCGCGCCCCCATCAGCGCGCCCCGCCACCGCGCCTCCGCCAACGCCCCCGCCTGTTCAGCCCCCTGCCAGCAGCTCGTCCAGGCGGGCCGCCGTCCCCGCAGGGTCCGTCGTGTGGTGGACCGTGTGGATGCCGAGGCGCTGGGCCGGGACCAGATTGGGGGCGTGGTCGTCGACGAAGACGCACTCGGGGCCGGTCAGTTCGAGCGCGTCGAGGGCCCGCCGGTAGATGAGCGGATCGGGTTTGCGAACGCCCTCACGCTCTGAGAGGAGCATCGCGTCGAAGAAGTCGGCGCCGAACCCCTTGTCCGTGTACGGGTCGTAGGGGTCGAGCCCGAAGGAGTTGATGAGCAGCGCCACCTTGACGCCTGCCGCGCGGGCCCTGCGCGCCGCCGCCACGAGGTGCGGTTCCGGCGCGAGGTGTGCGAGGGCGCGACGCATGAGGTCGGTGGGGTCCAGACCCAGGATGCCGCCGATCACGCGGTTCCAGTCCTCCTGGCGGGCCTCGCCCACCTCCAGCGCCGCGTACACGGCGCGGCCTTCCGGGTGGTGTTCGAGCGCCGCCACGTACTGACCCGGTGCGAGTCCCTCCGCACGTTCGAAGGCCGCGCTGTTCAGCGCCATCCGTGTCGTCAGTACGCCGCCGAAGTCGAGAATCAGGCCCCGGTACGCCATCGCGCGCCCCCTCGCGTCCGCAGTCCGCCCACCGCGCCCGCACCCGTACCGGCACCGGCACCGGCACCGGCACCGGCACCGGCACCCGCACCCGCACCCGCACCCGCACCCGCACCCGCACCCGCACCCGCAGTGCGTGGCCCGCGTCGGGCATACGTACCCAGCCGCCGCCGGAGGCATCCGCGCGGCCCTGCGGCCCGGGGTCTCCCCAGGCCCCGGGCCGCGCCCTGTTCCGCAGCGCCGTGTACCCCGGGCGCCGCCGCGTAGGCGTGCGGTTTCCGCGAGGGTTTCCGGCGGGGTTTCGGCTCGGTGGGAGCTTGTGCGTACGGTGGTGGGGCCGGTGCGCCTCCCGAAGGGGCGTGGCGGCGGCAGGCCGGGAGGAGGTGAGGGGCCCGCCGAGCGAGCCCCGCCCACATGACACGACCAGCCGAACACACCGAGTCCACCGCGCACCCCCACACCGCGCACCCGAACACCCCACGGACACCCACCGCACAAGCGCCCACCACCCCACGGACACCCACCCCACGGACACCCACCCCGCGAACCCCCGCCCCCGCCCCCACGGGCGAGGAGGACCGGCTGCGCGCCGCGCTCCACGCCGCGCTGACCCGCAACGCCCTGCTCGACGAGGCCTCGACCCAGCTCCTCGCCTCGCTCAACGCGGACCGCGCCCTCTCCATCACCGCGCGGCTCGCCGCGCGGCACCTCGCGGACGCCGCCGTCGTCGTGGCGCCGTGGCGCGGCCGCAGCCTCGCGCTCGTGCTCGGCGTCGCGGGCGGGGAGCCCTGCACCCGTTCCGTACGCGCCGATCCGGCCGAGGTGCCGGGGCTCGCCGAGGCGCTGCGAGGCTTCCCGCCCGTGCCCTCGCGCTGGCTCGACCCCGCGCGATTCCCGTCCTGGGCCCTGCCGGACGGCTTCGGCACCCCGGCGTCCGTACTCGTGACACCGATGCCGGGGCACGGCGTCCCCGCGGGCGCGCTCGTGCTCCTGCGCAAGGAGGGCGGTCCGGCCTTCGGCGCGGACGAGGAGTCGCTCGCGCGGCTCTTCGCACTGCGGGCAGGAACAGCGGTGTCCGCCGCGCTCCTGTACGCGGAACAGGCCGCGCTCACCAAGGTCCTGACGCGTGAGCTGCTCCCGCCCGCGCTGCACCGCGTCGATGGCATCGACCTGGCGGGCGGCTACCGCGCTGCGGCCGAGCGCGAGCGCGTCGGCGGCGACTTCTACGACGTGCACCCGGCGGCCGAAGGGGGTGACGGCGAGTGCTTCGTCGTCCTCGGCGACGTGTGCGGCAAGGGCCTCGAAGCCGCGATCCTCACCGGCAAGATCCGCAACACGCTGCACGCGCTGCTCCCGCTCGCCGCCGACCACCAGCGTGTCCTCGCGCTCCTCAACGCCGCGCTCCTGACCTCCCACCACACACGTTTCGCGACGCTCGTGCTCGCTTCGGCGCGCGCCGAGCCGGACGGCGGCGTTCGGCTGCGCGTCACGAGCGCGGGGCATCCGCCGCCGCTCGTCGTGCGCGTGGACGGCGGGGTCCAGCGGGCCGATACGCACGGCACGCTCGTCGGCGTGCTCCCCGAGGTGCGCGCGACGACGGACACGGTGCGGCTCGCGCCCGGCGAGACGTGCCTGCTCTACACGGACGGCATCACGGAGGCGAAGGGCGGGCCGCTCGGCGACACGCTGTTCGGCGAGGAGCGGCTGCGCAGGGCGGCGGGCGAGTGCGCGGGGATGCCGGCGGGCGCGATCGTGGAGCGGGTACGGATGCTCGCCGCGCAATGGGTCGGCACGGGCCGCCACGACGACATGGCAGTGGTGGCGATCACGGCGCCGCGGCGGCCGGGGGGCGTCGGCACGGACCCCGGCGAGGCGGGCCACGAGGCATAACCCCGGCCCCGTACCGCCGCCCCGCACGGCCCCACGCCCCGTACGCCCCGTACGGTCCGCGCCCCGTACGCCCCGTACGCCCCGCACTCCCCCACGACGCGCGTGCGCCGACGGCCGGGGCCCATGACGCGTGCCGACCGGCCCCGCTTGGCCCACATGACGCGCGCGACGGCGGGTACCCGCGTGTACTTGGCGGGGAAGGCCGCCCGTACCGGGGCGGAGGGACGGACCGCATGGAGCGCGCACCGGGTGCGCCTGGTTCCGGGGAGAGGTCGATGACGAGCACGGTGACGGCGGCACCGCCGAGGAGCGGGACGTGGGCCGAGCGGCTGTGGGTCCCGGTCGCCGCGGGCGACGAGGACGCGGCGGCGGCGGTGGTGCGGGAGGCCTACGGGGACGGGCTCGACGCGGAGAGCGTGCTGCTCGACGTCGGCGCGGTCCAGCTGCGCGTCGGCGCGGAGTGGGCGGCGAACCGGCTGAGCGTCGCGCGGGAGCACGCGGCGACGGCCGTCAACGAGCAGTGCGTGGCCGTGCTGCGGCACTCGGCGCCGCCCGTCGCGCCCGCGCCGGGCGCGGGGCGGATCGTCGTCGCGTGCGTCGACGGCGAGTGGCACGGGCTGCCCGCGCGGCTCGTCGCTGAGGTGCTGCGCCTGCGCGGCTGGCACGTCGACCACCTCGGCGCGCAGGTCCCCGCCCCGCACCTCGTCGGCCACCTGCACCGTACGGGCGCCGACGCCGTCGCGCTCTCGGGCTCGCTCGCGCCCCGGCTCCCCGCCGCGCACGCGACGCTGACCGCGTGCCAGGCCGTCGGCGTTCCCGTACTCGTCGGCGGCGCCGCCTTCGGGCACGACGGCAGGTACGCGCGCCTTCTCGGCGCGGACGCCTGGGCGCCCGACGCGCGCGCCGCCGCCGACCGCCTCGCCCGCGGCCCACTGCCGCCCCCGCCGCGCGACCACGTCGCAAGCGCCGACCTGCCGCACCTCGCCGACCAGGAATACACCTTCGTGACGCGCGCGCGTCACGAGCTGGTACGGGCCGTCTTCACGGGCTGCTCGACCGCTACCCGCCGACGCGCGCCTACTCCGCGCTCCAGCGCGAGCACACGGCCGAGGACATCGACCACGTCGTGGCGCATCTCGCGACGGCGCTGTACGTGGACGATGCGGACCTCTTCACGGGCTTCCTGACCTGGACCGCGTCGATCCTCGCCGCGCGCGACGTCCCCGCCGCCTCGCTGCTCCCCGCCCTCGCCGTCCTCGCCGAGCGCCTGCACGACTTCCCGCGCGCGCTCGGGCTCCTGGCGGCGGGTACGGAGGCGGTACGGGACGCGGAGGCGGTACGGGACGCGGAGGCGGAGGCGGTACGGGACGCGGAGGCCGGCGCCGTATGAAGCCTCGACGCCGCACGGGACTCGGGCGCCGTACGGGACGCGGGCGCCGTACAGGACGCGGGCGCCGCTGACGCGGAGCCGACCCGTACCGCCCTCCCGAGGGCAGCCGATGGCCGCTCGGCCACCCGGCGGCCTCCGCCTCGAACACCGCGAGGCCCTTCCTCGCCGAACCGGCCTGGGCAACGGCCGGCGGACGGTGCGCGGAACGGCGTGTGACCCCAGATCAGCTCAGGTGGAGCCGGTGGCGCAGGCGCAGTGCCGTACCGATCTCGGTGAGGCCGACAGCGAGCAGCCAGATGCCCGCGACGAGGAGGAGGGCCCACGCCGAGGCGAAGGGCGAGACGACGAGGACGATCCCGGCGAGCGCGGCGAGGACACCCAGCAGGAGCTGCCAGCCGCGCGCGGGACTCGCGGGCTCCGCGAGCGCGGCGACCACCTGGGTGAGCCCACGGAAGAGCCACCCGATACCGATCCACAGGGCGAGCAGCAGCACCGACTGGGTGACGCCGCGGAAGCAGAAGAGCCCGAGCAGTACGGAGAGCGCCCCGCTCACGAAGCCGAGCACGCGCATCCCGGCCGCGGTGTGCGTCCCTGTCGCGGCCACGAGCTGCACCACGCCGCTGACCAGCAGATACACCCCGAAGAGCACTCCGGCGACCCGCAGCGACGACCCCGGCCACACCAGCACGAGCAGTCCGAGCACGACGGAGGCGAACCCCGCGAGCAGCACCACCCACCAGGCCGCCCGCGCGAGCCTCCGCAAGGGATCGGGCAGTTCGTCCCGCCCTGGCCCCGGCCGGGGCGGTGGCATGGCGCCGGGATACGGGGGTGGTTCGGCGTGGCTCATGTCCCCACTGTGGGCACGGGCGGGACGGGACGCCACCGGAGCGGCGCGGGCGGGACGGGCTGCGGGGACGGGACGGGACGGGACACCGTCGCGGGGGCGCGGGTAGGACGCGGAGGCGACCGGATGCGGGCGGGACGGGGACGCCACCGGATGTGCCGCGCGGGCCGGTGCGTGGCCGGAGGGTTCCCGCCCGCCCCTCGCTCAGCTCTCCTCCGTACCCCCGTCCCCCGTCACTTCCGTCACCTCGGCCGGGCGCACGCCCTCCTTGTCGGCCACTCCCAGCGCCAGGACCGCCGTGCTCGCGAGCAGCGTGCCCTTCCTGCCGACGGCCGTGTCCTCGGTCAGGTAGGTGCGGGAGCCGAGGAAGTGGAGGTCCTTGTCGAAGACCCACTCCGAGCGCTCGGCGTACTTCTTGTCCTCGCGGGCGATGCCGATCCCCGTACGGCCCTTGCCGTCGTGCGCGTCGGGGGCCGTGACGACGCCGGGGATGCGCGCGGCGGCGCGGTAGAGCGCGGCGGCGGTCTTCGGCGGGAGGAGCCCGGAGGCGAAGGAGCCGATGCCTTCGAAGACGGCCTGGTCCTGCGACAGGTCCTTGTCCTTCGGGGTCTTGGCGTAGAGGTACTCCAGGAGGGCGTCCGGGTCTGTGGGCAGCGCGGCCAGCCACTTGTACGTGGCCCGGTCGATGCCCACGGGCGTGCCGCCCTTCTCGCCGTCGCCGAGGTAGGCGTTGATGTGGGCGGGGCGCCCGCCGTTCTCGCGCACGACACCGAGCCGCTGGACCCGCCCCGGGTCCTGCGAGGACCAGACCTCGGTCAGGACCGGCGGGCCCATCACGGCCTTGCCGCTCGTCTCGTCCGCGCCCCGCTCCTCGGTCTTGACGTACACGAACTGGTCGTCGCGCACGTGCAGGGTCCGGCCGTCCAGCGCGGCGTCCGAGATGCGGCCGAGCAGCGCGCTCGCCTGCCGCGCGTGGGTGTTTCCGCCCGCCTGGGCCGTCTTCGTGCCCGTACCGCCGCCCGCGCCAGGGCCGCCGGGCGTGAGCCCGGCGGTGAGCGCGCCGGCGAGGGCGAGGGCGGCGGCGGGGGCCACGAAGGCGGGGCGCAGGACGCGCCGGCGTGCGGGGGTCCCGGTCTCCGCCGTGCGCGCCGTGTCGTCGTCGATCTGTCGCATGAGTCGTTCCTTGTGGTGGAGCTTCCGCTCGTGCGCGAGGTCCCACTCGGGCGGGGGCGGCAGGAGCCCGGCCACGTCCTCGGCCTCGCTCCGGTCCGCTCCGGCCCTGGACGGGTGGGTGTCGGTCATCGGTTCTCCTCCCGCACGGGCAGGGCCACGAGCGCGGCCCTGCCCCGTACCTCTCCGGTCCGGCGCCCGGGTTCCGTTTCCTCGTTCCGTACGGGTTTCCCCACGGCTTTCCGTACGGGCCCTTCGGCTTCGGCCTGTACGGCTCCCGGCGTCCCCGGGCCCTCGTCGCCCGGCTCCCCCGCCGCCGTCGCCGCCGTCGCCGCCTCGCTCAGCTTCAGCAGCCGTGCCCGCGCGCGCGAGAGGCGCGACCGTACGGTGCCGACGGGGATGCCGAGCGCCTCGGCGGCCTCCGCGTAGTCGAGCCCCGACCACACGCACAGCGTCAGCACCTCCCGCTCCTTGCGCCGCAGCCGGTGGAGTACGGCATGCACGGCGGCGAGGCGGCGCGCGTCGTCGATACGGCCCGCCGTCTCGGGGGCGAAGTCGGGGACGTGCGGCGGGGGCGCGCTGCGAGCGAGGAAGGCGAGCTTGCGGCGCAGGGAACGGTTGCTGTTCTCGGCCTTGTGCGTCGCGATGACGAGCAGCCAGGGTCTGAGCGAGCCGCCTTCGGGCTCGACGCGCTCGCGGGTGCGCCACGCCGTCAGGAAGGTCTCCGCCGTCACGTCGTCGGCCGCCGACCAGTCGCCGGTGAGGCGCAGGGCGTGGTTGTAGACGGCGCGCGCGTGGTCCTCGTACAGCTCGGTGAATGCCCGGCGGTCTCCGGCCCGTACGCCACGGCGCAGAGCACCCGCCTCTTCTGTGTCCCTCACAACCGGTTCTCTCCGCACCCCGCGCCGGGTTCCCGTGACGTGCGCCACGTGCCGGGCGGCGGTGGGCGGGAGCCCGGGGCCGTCAGAGCGGCAGGCCCTCCGAGGCCGCGCGGAGTCCCCTGCGGAGCAGTTCGCGGCGGCGCGGCTCGTCGGACGGGTCGCACCAGGCCGCCTCCTGCTCGACGACCGCGAGGGTCGCGAGGAGCGTCGCGGCGTGCACCTTGTCCTCCAGGCCCGCCTCCTCGCGGCCCGCGCGCGCGGCGAAGGCGGCGGCGATGCCGGACTGGAAGGTGAAGGCGGCCTGGTGGGCGATCTTGCGGAGCGCGGGTTCGTCGCGGGTCAGGCGCGTCGCCTCGCGGACGAGCCGCCCGACCTCGGGCGTCATCTGGTCCTGCCAGGGCTCGCCGAGGAGCAGCGCGCTCACCGGCTCGCCGGGCGGCAGTTCGCGCAGGCGGTTCGCGAGTCCTTCGGCGGCGAGCGTGAAGAGGACGGACACGGCCTCCTCCTTGGAGGGCACGTACCGCCACAGGGTGCGCAGCGAGATGCCGACCTCCGCCGCGATATCGGCGGCGGAGGTCTGCTCGACGCCCTTGTCGTGGAAGAGGCGCACGGCCGCTCGGGCGATTTCGAGCCGCACCTCGCGCCGCTTCACCTCGGAGAGCGAGGGCCGCCCGGGCTTGCGGACGGCGGGGGCGGAGGTGGCCAGGGGGCGGGGCGCGGCTTCGGCGCGGGGCGCGGCTTCGGCGCGGGGCGCGGCTTCGGCGCGGGGCGCGGCTTCGGCGGGGGGCACGGCTTCGGCGGGGGGCACGGCTTCGGCGGGGGCGGCTCGCCCCGTACGCCCTGCTGCCCCTGGGCTCTCGGCCATGATGGCGGCCCCTTCGCTGTGCTGCGGGTTCCCGTCCTCGGTACGGGGACACCCTAGCTTCCGGCGTACGGGGCGGCCTTCCGAGCCGGGCCGGCGAGGCCCCTGGCCGTGCGGGCGGCCCGTACGCCGTACCGCCCGTGCCGCGCGTACGCCGTACCGCCCGTGCCGCGCGTACGCCGTACCGCCCGTGCCGCGCGTACGCCGTACCCGCCCGTGCCGCGCGCGTACGCCGTACCGCCCGTACACCGTCTCAGCCGGACCGCCCCTGCGCCGTCTCACCCGGCGCTCACCGGGCGGCCCTCAGCGGCGGCGCGTTCACCGGAGCGCCTCGGCGTTCGCGCCGGGGGCGGGTCCGGCAGCGACGACGGACGCCGGGTCCTCCAGGTCCTTGTCGCGGGTGCGGCGGTGCTGGAAGAGGTCGAGCACGACGTTGAGGACGAGTGCCGCTCCGCCCCAGATCGCGAGCGTGCCGAGGTGGCCGCCGATGCCGTCGGCCCCGAAGTAGAGGACCGCGCGCAGGGATTCGACGACGGCGGGCAGCGGCAGCACTCCGTGCAGGGCCTGGAAGAAGCCGGGGACCATGTGGAGGGCGACGCCGCCGTTCGACGCGGGCACGCCGAGGAACATCATCAGCGTCACGACGGGGAGCACCGCGAGCGGCCCGAGGAAGCGCGCGAAGACCGCCGTGACGAGCGAGACCGTGAAGACCATGACCGCGCCGAGGCCGAGGATCTGCCACGCGTGCCCGTGCACTGCCCCGATGACGGGCCCCGCGAGCAGCCATACCGCCGTGGCCATGAGCACGGCCCATCCCGCGAGTACGGGGAGCAGCCGCCGTATCCGCAGGAGTTCCCGCGCGGCGGCGGACATGACCGTGACGACGATGAAGCCGGACATCGTGAAGCCGATGGCGAGGTAAAGCGTGACCGTGCCCATGCCGTCGTGCGCGGGCAGCGGCGCGAGATCGACGTTCTCGGTCGGAACGCCCTGCTGGGCGGCGATCTGCGCGAAGGTGCGCCGCACGACCTGCTGCTGGCTCATACCGGCGCCCCCGGCCGAGAGGATCTGCGCCTTCCCGCCGGGCGCGGCGAGCACGTACGCGCCCGCTATCTCGCGGTCGTGGATCTGCCGCCTCGCCTCGTCGACGCTGGTCAGGGCGCGGATGTCGAAGGACGGTCCGAGGGACTCCTCCAGTCCGCGCGCGGACTGCCCTGCGGCCTGCGCGCTGCTGGAGACGACGGCGACGGGGAGGTCGCGCGGCAGCGGCTTGTGCATCCCGCTGAGCATGAGACCGACCATCAGGACGACCATGAGGAAGGGGAAGGCACCGAGCAGGGCGTACTGAACGGCGGGGTGGGGGGCCTTGCGGGCGGCGGCAGCCGGGGCTCCCGGGGCACCGGCCGCCTCGGCGCCCGTATCGGTGGTCGTGCCGGTGCCCGTACCGGTGGTCGTGCCCGTGCCCGTGCCCGTGCCCGTGCGATCCGGACCTTTATCCGTGCCTGTGCCCGTACCTGTGCCCGTACCTGTGCCTGGTGCCGGAACCGCCGTAGCGGCCGCCGCCTTCTTCTCCGCCTGGCGTCGCCTGCGCAGGTCGGTGCCTGCCGTGAGGAGGAGCGCGGCGAGCGCCCAGATGCCGAGCGTGAGGAGGTGGACGCCGGCGCCGTCACCGTCGAAGTAGACGACCGCGCGCAGTGCCTCGCCCACGGCCGGGAGGGGCAGGACGTGGTGCAGGAAGCCGAAGAAGCCGGGCATGGTGTGGATCGAGAGGGCGAGGTTCGAGGCGGGGACGCCCAGGAACATGAAGAGCGTGATGCCCGGGATCACCGCGAGCGGCCCGAAGAGGCGGGTGAGGAACGCCTGCGTGAGGCCCACCGTGAAGATCCCGAGGAAGGCGATGCCGAGAACTTCGGGCGCGTGCCCGCTCACCGCCCCGATCACCGGTCCGGCGAGGGTCCAGATGACGACGCTCATGAGCGCGCTCCACCCGGCGAGCACGGGCACGAGCTTCCTGAGCCGCATGAGCCCCGGCATCCCGGAACTGGCCACGGTGACGGCCATGTACCCGGCGAGCATCGCCCCGACCGACATGTAGAGCACGCCCATGCCGCTCTGGTCGTCCTGCGGGAGCGGGGCGACGTCGTGCGGCTCGACGGAGAGGTGCGCGGCGGCGGCCACGGGGGTGAGGAGCTGGCTGACGCTCATCGTCTGCGAGGCTCCGGCGGCCTGCGCGGTCCAGAGCTGGGCGGTGGTGCCGCCGTCATCGGGCAGAACGAGGGCGCCCGCGATCTCACGGTCGTGGAGTTGCCGCTTCGCCTCGGCGACCGAGCCGAGCAGGCGCGCGTCGGCGGGTGAGCCGTCCGCCGCGTCGAGGGTGGTGACGCTCCGTTCGGCCTGGGCCCCGCTGCCGACGACGGCGACGGGGAGGTCATGGGGCTCGGGCGCGTGCATCGACGAGACGTAGATGCCGACGAGCAGCATCACCATCACGAACGGGAACGCGAAGACGAAGCCGTACCGGGCCGCCTTCTTGGGCGGACGCGGCGTGGCGCCGACCTCTGACATGGACTCTCCTAGTGCGTGCCGGCGGCGCGCGACTGAGCGGGTCGGCGCGGGGTGGTGAGCAGGGCGGGGGTGGACGGGGGGCGGGCGGTCGGGCGGGGGTGGACGGACGGGCGGGGTGGACGGGCGGACGGATGGGCGGAGGTGGACGGGCAGGGGCAGACAGGGTGGGAGGCGCGGGTGGACAGGCGGGTACGGGCAAGCGGCGGCGGAGCCCGCAGGAAGCCCGCGCGAAAACCGCGAAACCGCGCGAAGGCCGACGGGGCCTGCCACGGAGACCTCCACAGGGGAACGTGGGACCCGGCACGCCTCAGTTTATGGCACGTTGCGCCACTGTCGACACCAAGCGCCAGCAAAGTCGCCGGCGCAGCGGCGAGGGGGCGGGGCGGGTGGCGTCCTTCGGAGGGGGGTGGAGGGTGGAGGAAGTGGGTGGAGCGGTGTGGGTGGGATGGGTGCGGAGGGTGGGGAGGGTGGAGTGGGTGCGGTGGGTGCGCACTCACCCACCCGCAAAGCTTCACGCACAATTACTCACTCTTCGGAGTGAGGGGCGTGACGACTTTCCTGGAGTTATCCACAGATTCGCTGTTGTGGTCGGGGGGTGTGTTGCGGGGCGGGAAGAATTGGTGGCAGCGGGTGGCCCACCTCCCCTTTGGGAGGGTGGGGTCTGTCCTGGGAGCGGCGGAAACACCGGCGCCCCGTGCCACCCGCCGCCCAGCACCCAACGCCCCACCACCCACCACCCACACCCCACACCCCAGCCGCACCCCCCGCCCCCGCACCGCCCGCCCCACCGACTGCCGCCTCACCGACTGCCCCGCTCGCCTCGCCTTCGACCTGCTCGCCCACACGTGGGGCCCCGTCGTCCTGTGGGCCCCGCGCGAAGGCCCGGCCCGCGCCGCCCCGCCGCGCTCCGCGAGCGGATCGGCGGCATCAGCGCGAAAGTCCTCACCGAGTCCGTGCGCCGCCTCTGCGCGTACGCGTTCATCGGCCGCCGTACGTACGCGGAGGCCCCGCCCCGCGTGGACCACCGCCCCCACCTCTCTCGGCCGCTCCCTCCACGGTCCCCTCGGCGGCCTCGGCGGCCTCGGTGCCCGGACCTTCGCGCACGGCGACGAGGGGATGGCCGCCGTCGGGACAACGGAGGGTGACCAGCCCCCTTCCCAGGCCCCGCCGGGAATGCCCCGTACAAAGGGCCCCGCACACATGGAGAAGGGACCGCGCGCACCACTCGCCCGGCCCCTTCTCCGGCTCGCCCCCACGCGAGCCCCGGGTCCCTAGCGCCCCCGCGCCCGGGACCCCGTCTCTGAGGTCCTGCCTGCCGGGCCCCCGGCGGCGTCGCGGCCGGTACGGGTGGCGCGGACCCGCCTCGCGCCCACCGCGCCTTCCCCGCCCGCCACACCTTCCCCGCCCACCGCGTTCGCTCCGCCCACCGCGCCCTCTCCGCCGCGTCCCCCGCTCCCCGGTCGCGACGCCGTCAGAAGTGCCACCGCGAGGGTGCAGGCCGTCAGGGCCAGGGGGATCGCCACGAGGGGCGCGGCGCCGATCGCTCCCCGCGCGCGTGCCCAGGTCAGGGCCGTCGCCGCCGCCACGGCGAGGGTCAGGCCGCAGGCGAGGAGCGCGCCGACGCGGCGGTGCGGGGCGTGCCGTACGTCCGGGTGCACGTCGAGCGCCGCCCAGCGGGCCGCGTCCTCGCGGGCCTCCGCCCGGCTCCGTACCCACGCAGCGAGCCGCAGCGCCGCGCTGCCGAGCAGCCCCGCGCCCGTCACCACGAAGACGAAGGGCATCCCGGTCAGGAGCAGCACCGCGCTCAGCCCGGCCGTGCCCCAGCCCCCCAGGCACGCCAGGGCGGTGAGCCGCCGGGAGACCGGGCGGTCGGCTCCGGCCCGCAGGTCGACGAGGGCCGGTACGTACCAGACGCAGCCCGATGCCGTGAGGACGCCGAGCGCCAGGGCGGGTACGACGGCGCTCACCGGACCACCTCCGCGCCCGCCCCCGCCGCGCCCGTCTCCACCGCACCCGTCTCCACCGCTCCCGTCCCTACCGCGCCCGCCCCCGCCAGGGCGTTCTCGCGCCGGTCGAGCGCCGCGATGTCCGGGTGGTGCAGGTCGAAGGCCGGGGACTCGCTGCGGATACGGGGCAGCTTCACGAAGTTGTGGCGCGGCGGCGGGCAGGACGTCGCCCACTCCAGCGAGCGCCCGAAGCCCCACGGGTCGTCCGTGTCGACCTTCTTGCCGTACTTCGCGGTCTTCCAGATGTTGTAGAAGAACGGAAGGAAAGAGAGACCGAGCAGGAACGAACCGATCGTCGACACCGTGTTCAGGGCCGTGAATCCATCGGCCGCCAGGTAGTCCGCGTACCGCCTCGGCATGCCTTCCGCGCCCAGCCAGTGCTGTACGAGGAAGGTGGCGTGGAAGCCGGCCGTCAGTGTCCAGAAGGTCAGCTTCCCGAGCCGCTCGTCGAGCATCCTGCCCGTGAACTTCGGCCACCAGAAGTGGAATCCGGCGAACATCGCGTACACCACCGTGCCGAACAGCGTGTAGTGGAAGTGCGCGACGACGAAGTACGAGTCCGAGACGTGGAAGTCGAGCGGCGGCGCGGCCAGGATCACGCCGGTCAGCCCGCCGAAGACGAACGTGACGAGGAAGCCGACCGCCCACAGCATCGGCGTTTCGAAGGAGAGCGATCCCTTCCACATCGTGCCTATCCAGTTAAAGAACTTGACGCCCGTCGGCACCGCGATGAGGAAGGTCATGAACGAGAAGAAGGGCAGCAGCACCCCGCCGGTGACGTACATGTGGTGCGCCCACACGGTCACCGAGAGACCGGCGATGGCGATCGTCGCACCGATCAGGCCCACGTAACCGAACATCGGCTTGCGCGAGAAGACCGGAATCACTTCGGAAATGATCCCGAAGAACGGCAGCGCCAGGATGTACACCTCGGGGTGGCCGAAGAACCAGAAGAGGTGCTGCCACAGCAACGCCCCGCCGTTGGCCGCGTCGAAGACGTGCGAGCCGAACTTGCGGTCGCATTCGAGCGCGAAGAGCGCGGCGGCGAGCACCGGGAAGACGATGAGCACGAGCAGCGCCGTGAGCAGCACGTTCCACGTGAAGATCGGCATCCGGAACATCGTCAGCCCGGGGGCGCGCATGCACACGATCGTGGTGATGAAGTTGACCGCGCCCGCGATCGAGCCGAAGCCCGAGAGCGCCACACCCATGATCCACAGATCCGCGCCGAGACCGGGCGAGTGCACGGCGTCGGAGAGCGGCGCGTAGAGGAACCAGCCGAAGTCGGCCGCGCCACCAGGCGTCAGGAAACCACCGGCCGCGATCAATGAACCGCACAAGAAGAGCCAGAAAGCGAGCATGTTCAGTCGCGGGAAGGCGACATCCGGCGCGCCGATCTGGAGCGGCATGATCCAGTTCGCGAACCCGGTGAACAGCGGCATCGCGAAGAGCAACAACATGATCGAACCGTGCATCGTGAACGCCTGGTTGAACTGCTCGTTCGACAGGATCTGCATCCCGGGACGGGCGAGTTCGGCGCGCATCACGAGGGCGAGCACGCCGCCGACGATGAAGAACACGAAGGCCGAGACCAGATAGAGCGTGCCGATCTGCTTGTGATCGGTCGTGGTCAGCCAGGTCACCCAGCTGGGACGGGCGGGGGCCGAGGCCGCCACCGGCGTACGCGCCACAGCCACCGCCACCGGCGTAGGCGCCACAGCCACCGCCACCGCCACCGGCGTACGCGCCACAGCCGCCACCCCCGGCGTGCGCGGCGAAGCCCCGGCCCCCGTGGGCACCTCCGCCCCCGTCACCCCGGCCGCTCCAGCCGCCCCGCCCGCTCCAGCCGCCCCGGCCTCCTCCACCCCCGGTGGTGCCACCCCCGCGCGCCCGGCGGCGGCGGGCCGCTCCGGCCGTTCCTCGGTCGGCTCCCGCCGTTCCTCGGTCCGCTCCCGCGCGTCCCGCTGCTGCCTGTCGTGTGCCTCGTCCACCGGACGGCGACCTTCCTTCCGCGAAGCTGGTACGGCCGGAGGGCTCACACGCAGGGAGAGAGTGCGGTGCTCCTCCGGCCGCCCCACATGATCAGCGGTGGCAGGAGGCCCCGGGCAGGGCCGAGCGGGCCCGGCCGCGCGCTCCCTTCCGGGCCGGTCGGCGAGGGCAGCGGGGCCGGCCGGCGGCGGGTGCGGGGGCCTGTCGGCGGGCGGTACGGGGCCGGTCGGCCCAGCCGTACGAAGGCCGGTCGGCCCCTGCGCTACGGGGTCGCCCCCGCCCGGCCACGGGTCCCGCAGGGGCCACTCGGCCTCTGGCCAGGGCCCGGCGGGCGCCACGTACCGTACGAAGCATGAGCGAGCCGCGCGAGATCAGCACCGTCAGCACAGGGGGCGCCCAGGGGGCAGCCCCTGGCGGCCGCTGCCCGTTCCCGCACGGGGACCTGCCCCGCACCGCCGAAAACGGCACCCGTACCGCCAAGAACGGCACCCGCATCGCCGGGACCGGCATCGCTGCCACCACCGGTCTCCCCCGCACCCCCTCCCCCACAGGCCCACCCCGCACCTCTCCCGCGTCTCCCGCGTCTCCCGCGTCTCCCGCGTCTCCCGCGCCCACCCTCAACGTCCCCGACCGCATCCACGCGCTTCTCACCGCCGTCATGGACCTCGGCAGGGACCTGGACCTCCCGCAGGTGCTGCGGAGCATCGTCGACGCGGCCGTGACGCTCACCGAGGCGCGCTACGGGGCGCTCGGCGTCATCGGGGACGACGGCACCGGGCTCTCGCAGTTCGTGACCGTGGGTCTCGACCCCGAGGTCGAGGCGCGGATCGGCCCCGCGCCGTGCGGGCAGGGCATCCTCGGTGAGCTGATCACCCACCCCGCGCCGCTCCGCCTCGACAACCTCACCGCGCACCCGAACAGTTACGGCTTTCCCGCGCACCATCCGCCGATGCGGACCTTCCTCGGCGCCCCCGTCCGCATCCGCGACGAGGTCTTCGGGAACATCTACCTCACCGAGAAGCGCGGCGGCGGTTCCTTCGACGCCGACGACGAGGCCGTCCTCACGACGCTCTCGATCGCGGCGGGCGTCGCGATCGACAACGCGCGCCTCTACGAGGAGAGCCGCCGTCGCGAGCATCGCCTCGAAGCCCTCGGCGAGATCACCCGCGCACTCCTCGCCGGTACGGGGACGGACGAGGTGCTGCGGATCATCGCGCGCCGCGCGATGGAGGTCGCGGACGCCGACCTGGCGGCCGTGCTCCTCCCGAGCGGGACGTCCGGCACCGAGCTGGCCGTGCGGGTCGCCCACGGCGAGGGCGCCGAGACCGTACGGGGCGCCGTCCTCCCGGTCACGGGCTCGCTCTCGGGGCTCGCGGCCGTGGAGCGGGCCCCCGTCGTGACGACGGACGTACGGGTCGACGCGCGCGCCCGGCCGCTCGGCGGCGCGGAGCACGGGCCGGTCGTCGCGGTGCCGCTGCCCGTGGACGGCGCGGTGTGCGGGGCGCTGCGGCTGAGCCGCCGTACCGGCAGGCAGGGCTTCGCCGCCGCCGAGACCGCGCTCATCGACGGCTTCGCCGACCAGGCGGCGATCGCGCTCGAACTCGCGCGCAGGCGTGAGGAGTCGGAGGAGCTTGCCATGCTCCAGGACCGCGACCGCATCGCGCGCGACCTGCACGACGTCGCGATACAGCGTCTCTTCGCGACCGGCATGACGCTCCAGAGCGCGACGCGCTCGATCGCCGATCCGACAGCGTCCGAACGGGTCGGGCGCGCGGTCGACGACCTCGACGCGACGATCCAGATCATCCGCTCGACGATCCATCAGCTCCGTACGAGCGACGACGACCGGGGCGGCCCCGCACTGCGCCGCCGCCTCGCCGAGACGGTGCAGCTCGCCGCCCAGCACCTGGGCTTCCAGCCGTCGTTGCGCATAGCGGGGCCCGTGGACAGCACGGTGCCCGAGGAGTTGCGCGAGCACGTGCTCGCGGTCACGGCGGAGGCGCTGAGCAACACCGCCCGGCATGCCCGCGCCCACCACGTGGACATCGAACTGTCCGTCCCCGACGGCGCCGACCGCGTCGTCCTCACGGTGACGGACGACGGCGTGGGCCTCGGCTCGGCCCGGCCGACCGGGGGTCTGCTCAACATGGGTTCGCGCGCGGAGCAGTGCAGGGGGAGCTTCCGCGTCGACGCGGGCCCCGACGGCGCCCGGGGGACCCGGGGGACCCGGATCACATGGACGGCGCCGATGACAGGGACGTGAGCCGCCCGGGCCGGGACCCACCCCACACCCGAGCCGGTCCGTCCCCCACTCCCACGCCCGAGCCGGTCCGTCCCCCACCCCCACGCCCGAGCCGGTCGCGCCCGCCCCCGAGCCGGAGCCCGCCCCCCTGCCCCGAGCCGGTCCGTCCCCACGCCGGGCCGGTCCGCCCCCGCCCCCACGCCCGGGCCGACCTCCCCGCGCCCGGGGCGGCACGGCCCCGCGCCCGACCCGGGCCGGTCAGCCCCCGCTCAGCCCTCGGCGTGCTCCGCGTCGTACCGCTCCTGCGCCGCGAGGAGTTCGGCCCCGTGCGCCCCGTACCACCCGATGAGGTCTGTGAGCGGCCCGGCCAGGCCGAGTCCCAACTCCGTGAGGGTGTAGGTGACTTGCGGCGGATTGGTCGGAGCGACCTCGCGGTGCACGAGCCCGGCCCTGACGAGTGCCTTGAGGTTCTGCGACAGCATCTTCTGACTGATCCCGCCGACGCGCGCGTGCAGCCGGGCGAAGCGGTGCGGCCCCGAGACGAGCGCCGAGATGATCAGCGTCGCCCAGCGGCTCGTCGTCCGGTCCATGATCGGCCGGAAGGCGCACTTCTGGTCGAAGGTGTCGTGGGCGAGAAGCCTGCCGGCGGTCGCGCGCCGCGCCTCCTCCGTCATGACACCCGGCGCCGCTCCCCCCGCCGCTCCGTCCGCCACGTTCTTCGTCGAGCCTTCCGCCGGGGTTTCCGCCAGGGTTTCCGTCATGGCAGGAGCTTACAAAAAAGTACCTCCTTCCGCCGGGTAACCACCTTCCCTACGGTGACTTCCACGGGCCCCGACCTCCGGGGCCGAGCACGAGGAGCCACTGTGAGCAGCGACAACACCGGACGTACGGCCGTCGTGACGGGCGCGTCCAAGGGGATAGGCGCGGGGATCGCGAAGGCGCTCGCCGCGAGCGGCGCGGCTGTCGTGGTCAATTACCGGACGGACGCGGAGGGCGCGGCGAAGGTCGTCGCGGAGATCACCGCGAAGGGCGGCAGGGCGCTCGCCGTCCGGGCGGAT
The DNA here is from genome assembly GCF_050613165.1 of Streptomyces sp. P6-2-1. Classification (NCBI taxonomy): domain Bacteria; kingdom Bacillati; phylum Actinomycetota; class Actinomycetes; order Kitasatosporales; family Streptomycetaceae; genus Streptomyces; species Streptomyces sp. P6-2-1. The sequence goes on from NZ_CP192513.1 coordinate 2,136,719, forward strand.
GTGGCGAAGGGCGAGGAGGAGGTGCGGGAGCTGTTCGCGCGGGCCCGCGCCGCGTACGGCCCGGTCGACATCCTCGTGAACAACGCGGGGGTCGTCGCCTTCGGGCCGCTGTCGGAGCTGACCGAGGAGGAGTTCCACCGCGAGACGACGACGAACGTGCTGGCCCCGATGCTGACCACGAAGACGCTGGCCGGGCAGGAGGACGTCACCGCGGCGTCCGTCGTCAACATCTCGACGGGCGGCACCCTCGGCCACCCCCCGTACGCCTCTCTCTACGTCGCCACGAAGAGCGCCCTGGAGGCGTACACGATCATCGCGGCGAAGGAGCTGGGCCCGCGCGGCATCCGCGTCAACGCGGTCCAGCCGGGCGCGTCGGACACCGAGGGCACTCGCGCCTCCGGGTACATCGGCTCGGAGCTTGAGGCCCGCGCGATCGCCGCCACGCCCCTGGGCCGCAGCGGTACGCCGGACGACTACGGCCCGCTCGTGGCCTTCCTCGCCTCGGACGAGGCACGGTGGATCACGGGAGCGGTGGTACTGGCATCGGGCGGGAGCCGCTGAACCCCGCGACGGGAGCGGCCCCGCGACGGGAGCGGCCTCCTGGCACAGGAGCGGCCTCCTGGCACGGGAGCCGCTGAATGTCACCGGGGAGTGCGGCGTAGCGAGGTCGTCGGGCGCGCGCCCCGTCCCCCGGTGTCACCCCGTCGGGCGCCCCGCGTCCGTCCCCCGCAGCCGTTCCGCGATCATCGCCGCCTGTATCCGCCGCCCGACCCCGAGCTTTCCGAGGATCGAGGAGACCCGGTTCTTGACCGTCTTCTCGGCGAGGTAGAGGCGTTCGGCGATCTGCCGGTTGGTGAGGCCGAGGCCGATGAGGTCCAGGATCTCCAGCTCGCGCGGCGAGAGCCGGTCGAGTTCGCCGGGCAGGGCGCGGCTCGGCTCGGGCTTCTCGGGCTTGGGCTCGCGGATACGGGCCATGACGCGGCTCGTCATGCGCGGGTCGAGGAGCGAGGTCCCCGTGGCGACGGTCCGTACCGCGTGGATGAGGTCGGAGCCGTTGATCTGCTTGAGCACGTACCCCGCCGCGCCCGCCATGATCGCGTCGAAGAGCGCCTCGTCGTCGTCGAAGGACGTGAGCATGAGGCAGGCCAGCTCGGGGAGTTCGGCGCGCAGTTCCCTGCACACCTCGACGCCCTCGTGATCCCCGCCCGTCGCGCTGCCGAGCCGGACGTCGAGCACGGCGACGTCGGGCCGCGTCGCGGGCACACGCGCGAGCGCCTCCCGCGCGTTGGCGGCCTCGCCGACCACGACGATGTCCGCCTCCGCCTCCAGGAGGTCGCGCAGCCCCCGCCGCACGACCTCGTGGTCGTCGAGCAGGAAGACGCGGACGGGAGCGGAGGAAGCGGCGGGCGCGGTGGACGCGGTGGATGCGGCGGGCGCGGTGCCGGGCCTGCGGGGCGGCGGCACGGCGTTCACGAGCGGGTCCGGGGGGCGCGGGAGGGGGGTGCGGCGATCATGGCGAGACTCCGGTACGAGACGGGACGGCCGCCCCGGCACCCGCGCCCCGGGGGGGGCGCGCACCCTCAAGCGGCACACCCCCAGTATCGCAAGGGCACCCCCCGCCGTCCGGCCCCGCCCCCGGGGCCGAACGGCCCTCGTGCCCCCTCCCTCCGCCCTGATGAACTCCCCTCGCGCCCCGAACGGGCCGCTCCGGACGAGGCCCGTCATCCCCGGCCCCCGGAGGACCCGTTGGGGGCGTCCAACACGGCACGGCCGGCCGCCTCGCGCGTCGTCATCCAGCGGCTCCGGGACGAGCCCCCTCACTGGTCCGCGCTCCAGCCGTTCGGCCACGGGGGGCGTGAGGCGAGCACGCCGACCGGGCCGGGGAGCCCCACGAGAGGAACACCCCGCTTCGGCCACGCGTGAACCCCGCGCCCCCGGGCAGACCCCCACCCATGACCACCGATCCGATGGCTCGCCTCGAACTCGCCGCCCACCGCCACGCGGAGGCGGAGCAAGCCCTCGCCGCCGCGCGCGACGACCTCGTCGTGGAGAGCGTCGCCGCCCTGCGCGCCGTCCGCGAGGACCCCGCGCTCACCGTCCGGGCCGAGACCGACATCGCCCGCCTCACCGGCTGGGAGGTCGAGGAGCTGCGGCGCCTCGTACGGGAGGCGGACCTGGTGAGGATGGACCCGGCGTAGGACCAGGGACCCCGCCGTGCGCACCACCACCCTCCGGCGCCCCACCGGCCCCGCCGAGCCGGACCTGGTGCGTGCGAGCGGAATGCGGGCCCGGCCGCCGCGCCTGCTCGGGCAGCCGCTCTTCTACCCGGTCCTCAACGAGGACTACGCGATCCGCATCGCGCGCGACTGAACGTCACGCACGACGGCGCGGGCCGCGTCGCGCGCTCCGCGGTCGATGCCGACGTCCTCGCCCGTTGCCCCCCGTCCGGCAGGCCGGCGGCGTGACGATCCTCGCGCGGTGGGTCCCCGCCGAGGACCCGCCGGAGTTCAGGGCGCACCTCTTCGGGCCGACCGAGGCCGTACGCGGGTTCCACGCCGCCTGAGCGGAGCGCACCCGTGTGCGACCCCCCACATCCGCCCCCGCCCGGCGCCCCGCGTGCGCGACCATGAACGGATGCCGCCCCTTCCCGACCCCTCCCCCGCGCCCGGCCACGCCCCAGGACCCGGAGCCGCTCCCCTCGACGCGCCCGCGCCGCAGAGCGTCCCCGGGCCCGAGGCCGCCACCGCCCCGGAGGACATCGCCGCCCCCGGGGACGCCACCGCCCCGGAGGACACCGAGGGCGCCGAGGACACCCCCACCCTCGCCACCGTCCTCGCGGCCGGGGCAGGGGAGGCCGTCGAGGTCGTGACCGTGCCGGGCGGGCACGCCGTCCCCGTACGCGGCATCGGCGTCTACGACCCCGGCGAGACCTTCGCCGCGCGCGACCACGTCCTCGTCGCGATCGGTGTCGACGCCTCCTCGCCCGCCGCCGCCGACGTGCTCAGGGCCGCCGCCCGTACGAGGGCCGCCGCGCTCGTCCTGCGGCGCGGCGCCACGGGCCCCGCCCCGCGCCTGCTCGACGTGGCCCGCCACGTCCCCACCGCGCTCCTCACGCGCGCCCCCTGGGTCGAGTGGACCGAGCTGATCGCCCTGCTCCGGGCAGGTCTCGCGCAGACCGGCGGCGCGGAGGGCCCGCACGCGGAGGTACCGCTGGGCGACCTTCCCGCGCTCGCGAACGCCTTCGCCGCGCTCGTCGGCGGCGCCGTCACGATCGAGGACCCCGAGTCCCGCGTCCTCGCCTACTCCCGTACGGAGAACGGCGCCGACCCGCTGCGCCGCCTCACGATCCTCGGCCAGCGGGTCCCGCGCTGGCGCCTCGCCGAGCTGGGCGCGAGCGGCTTCCTGCGCACGCTCTGGACGAGCGACGACGTCGTGCACCGCCCCGCCGACGCGCGCTTCCCCGAGCGGCTCGCGATCGCGGTGCGCGCGGGCGAGGAGGTACTCGGCTCGCTGTGGGTCGCGGCGGACGGCGCGCCGCTCGGCGCGGGGGCGCGCCAGGCGCTGCGCGAGGCGGCGCGCACGGCGGCCCCGCACCTGCTCCACCACCGCCTGCGCACCCGTACGGGCGCGACGCGCCGCGTGCAGGCGGTACGGGCCCTGCTCGACGGCACCGACGACGTGCCCTCCGCCGCCGCGACCCTCGGCCTCGCCCCGCACACCCCGTGCGCCGTCCTGAGCGTCCTCGCCCTGCCGGGAACCGGGCAGTCCGACCCGGCCCGCGCCCTCCACCTCGCCGCGCTCCAGGCCACCGCGCACCATCCCGCGGGGCTCGCCCTGCGCGAGGAGGACCGCCACCGCCTCGACGTCCTGCTCCCGCTGGGCGCCGAGGACCGGGCGCGTACGGCGAAGCGCCTCGGCAGGGAGCTGGCGTCGGCGGTACGGGGCGCGGGCGCGCGGCCCCTCGTCGCGATCGGCGCCGTACACGAGGACCTGGCCCACGCCGCCGCGTCCCGCCGTGCCGCGCACCTCGTGCTGCGGGTCCTGACCGAGCGCGGGACTCCGGCGTCGGACGCGGGTCCGGCGGGCGACGGCGGCGCGGACGGGCCGGGCGTCCCCGCGCCCGGCTTTCCCGAGGTGGCCGCCGAGGACGACGTGCGTGCCGCGCTCGACGCCCTCCGCGTCACGGACGCGGTCGCCGCGCTGGCCCCGCCGCCCGACGCCCCGGTCCGCGCGCTCCTCGCGTACGACGAGGAGCACCGTACGGACCTCGCCCGTACCCTCGCCGCGTATCTCGACCGCTTCGGCGACGTCCCCGCGACGGCGAAGCTCCTCGCCGTCCACCCCAACACCCTCCGCTACCGCCTCCGCCGCCTGCACGACCTCTTCGCGATCGACCTCGCCGACCCCGACACGCGCCTGCTCGCGGAGCTGGGCCTGCGCGCGGCGGGCCTGCTGCCCTGGCGGCGCGGCTGAGCCGGGCCCCGCTTTGGCCTCCCGCACGAAACGGGGGCCGCTCCCTCTCACTTCCGCACAACCCCTCGCGCCCTCCTCCCGCCCCTCTTGTCCGCCCGTACGAGAGCGGGGACCGCGACGTGGGCCGATTCGCCGCAGACGGGGCGCGCGCGGGTGCCCGAGAGTGGTGCCCGTACCACTGGACGGACCGCTGGACGGACCGGCTCTCGGCGAGGAGACCCGACGATGGAACACGACTCCCTGGCCCGCAGGCACGCCGCGCTGCGCGAGGCCGCGCGCGGGGGGCTTGTCGGCCCCGATGCCCCGGTCGCGGGTTTCGTCGACGTGACGGGGGTGCGCGAGGCGGTACGTGAGCTGCGCGCCGCCTTCGCGGGGCCCGCGCCCGTCCTGCACACGTTCGCCGTGAAGGCCGCCTCGCTCGTGCCGGTGCTCGAAGTGCTGAACGAGGAGGGCGTGGGCTGCGAGGTCGCGAGCCCCGGCGAGCTGGAACTCGCCCGCGCCGCCGGTGTCCCCGCGTCCCGTACGGTCTTCGACTCGCCCGCCAAGACGGTCGCCGAGCTGCGCGACGCGCTCGCGCACGGCATCGCGGTGAACGCGGACAATCCGCAGGAGCTGGCCCGTATCGACGCGCTCGTCGCCGAGGGCCCCACGGACGCGCCGCTCGGCGTGCGCGTCAACCCGCAGGTCGGTACGGGCTCGATCGGGGCCATGTCGACGGCCACGGCGACGTCGAAGTTCGGCGTGGCGCTGCGCGACCCGGGCGCGGAGGACTGGCTCGTGCGGCAGTACGTGGAGCGCCCCTGGCTCACGCGCCTGCACACGCACACGGGCTCGCAGGGCGTGGCCCTTGAGCTGATGGCGGAGTCGGTACGGATCGTGTACGAGCTGGCCGAGCGCATCAATCGCGAGGTGGGCGGGCAGCAGGTCGACACGATCGACATCGGTGGCGGCCTCCCCGTCAACTTCGGGGGCGAGGAGATCACCCCGCGTTTCGCGAACTACGCGAAGCTGCTGCGCGCGACCGTGCCGGGGCTCTTCGACGGGCGCTACACGATCGTCACGGAGTTCGGGCGCTCGCTGCTCGCGAAGCAGGGTTTCGTGGCCGCGCTCGTCGAGTACACGAAGACGTCGGGCGGCCGCCGTATCGCGGTGACGCTCGCGGGCGCGCAGGTCGCGACCCGTACCGTCTTCGTCCCCGACGCGTGGCCGCTGCGCGTCGCCGCCTTCGCGGCGGACGGCACGCCGAAGGAGTCCCTGGGCCTGGTCCAGGACGTGGCGGGCCCGTGCTGCTTCGCGGGCGATCTGGTGGCGCGCGGCCGTACCCTCCCCGAGCTGTCCCCCGGCGACCTGATCGCGCTGTGGGACACGGGCGCCTACTACTTCTCGACGCACTTCGCGTACAACAGCCTGCCGCGCCCGGCGGTCCACGGCTTCTGGACCGACGAGGACGGGCGTACGCGCTTCGCCACGATCCGTAGGGGGCAGTCCCTCGCGGAAGTCCTCGCGGAGAGCGGCGCGGCGGAGTCCGGTGGCCTGAAGGGCGTGGGCGAACCGCCGCTCGCACGGCGCTGAGCGCACCCCTCACACGTCACTGACCTGCACCGATACCATACGAGTGTATTCCGCACCTACCAATCGGTAGGGTGCTGCGGGTCCGGTACGCGCCCCCGCGCCCCGGACCCGCCCCCCACCCAGAGAACGACAGGCACCCACCCGCCGCTGTCCCCCGCCCCCCGCCGCCGTCACGCCATCCCCCTACGAGGCGTCGCGCCGCGCGGGAAGGCGAGCGGCGACGCCTCTTCGGCGGTGCCTCTTGGCAGTACGGAGCGAAACCACATGCAGCAAGGCAGTCCCCAAGGGAGCGCGTCCCCCGGCGCGACCCTGCCCCCGCCCTCCGCCACGACGGTCGTCCACGAGGAGGGCTACGCGCCCGGCCTGCGCCGCCGCCAGGTGCAGATGATCGCCGTGGGCGGCGCGATCGGTACGGGCCTCTTCCTCGGCGCGGGCGAGCGCCTGCACAAGGCGGGCCCCTCGCTCGTCATCGTCTTCGCGGTGACGGGACTCTTCGCGTTCTTCATCGCGCGGGCGATGGGCGAGCTGGTCATGCACCGGCCCAGCTCGGGCTCGTTCGTCTCGTACTCGCGCGAGCTGCTCGGCGGCGAGAAGGCGGCGTACCTGGCGGGCTGGATCTACTTCCTGCACTGGATCTGCTCGGGCATCGCGGAAATCACGGCGGTGGCCGTGTACCTGCACTACTGGAGCGCGTTCCGCGACATCCCGCAGTGGACGCTCGCGCTGGTGGCGCTCCTTGTCGTCCTGGGCGCGAACATGATCTCGGTGCGGTGGTTCGGGGAGTTCGAGTTCTGGTTCGCCGTGATCAAGGTCGCCGCGATCATCGCGTTCCTCGCGATCGGCTGCTGGCTGCTCGCGAGCCGCCACCCGATCCAGGGCCAGGCCGGGGGCCCGCAGCTCATCACGGACCACGGCGGGATGCTGCCGCACGGCTTCGTCGCGGCGATCGTCATCACGCAGGGCGTCGTCTTCTCGTACGCGGCGATCGAGATGGTCGGCATCACGGCGGGAGAGACGCACGATCCGCGCAAGGTCATCCCGAAGGCGATCAACTCCGTCTCCTGGCGGATCGTGGTCTTCTACGTGTGCTCGGTCCTGCTGCTCGTCCTGCTGCTGCCGTGGACGGCGTACAGCGGCGCGGAGTCGCCGTTCGTGACGCTGATGAGCAAGGTCGGCATCCCGGGCGCGGACGGCATCATGAACTTCGTCGTCCTGACGGCGGCGCTGTCGTCCTGCAACTCGGGCCTGTACTCGACGGGCCGCACGATGCGCTCGATGGGCCTCGCGGGCTCGGCCCCGCGCTTCACGACGAAGATGAACCGCCGCCACGTCCCCTTCGGCGGCATCCTCCTCACGGCCTCGTGCTACCTGGCCGGAATCGTCCTCAACTACCTGGTCCCCGACCGCGCCTTCTCGATCGTCCTGAACTTCTCGGCGATCACGATGATCGGCACGTGGGCCATGATCATGCTCTGCCAGCTCGCCCTCCGTCGCCGCGTCCGCACCGGCCACGCCGCCGACCCCGGCTTCCACCTCCCCGGCGCCCCCTTCACCTCCTACCTGACCCTGGCCTTCCTCCTCCTGGTCATCATCCTGATGGCCTGCGACGGAGACATCGGCACCTGGACGGTCTCCTGCACCCCCCTGATCGCCCTGGGCCTGTGGGGCGGCTGGTACGTGGTACGGGGCCGGGTCAACGCCCTGGCGCGGGAACGCGTTCCGGCGGGGATGCCGAGTCAGCGCGAGGAGGCCGGAGGCTGAGCGAACACACGGAGAGCCCCCCTCGCCAGAACCCCGCTCGGCGGGGGGCTCCCCGGCCCGACCGGCCGGGAGCCGATCTCACGGTGTCACCGCCACCGTCCACGCCCACGTCCGGCTCCGAAACAAGCGCCAAGCCCTCGACACCCCGGGCGCATCCTCGGCCCTGCGGCCGACCAATTCACCGCCTGGTACTTAGACCGTGTCCTATGTGGGGCTGGCTCGTTGGACTCGTCATGGGGCGGGGTACGTGGAGTTGGATTTTCCGGACGGGCTGTGGGAGATCGCGGAGCCGCTGATCCCACCGTCAAAGGTGCGGCCGCAGGGCGGCGGGACTCAGGACACGCCTGACGAGACTCTGTTCGCCGCGATCATCTACGTCCTGGTCAGCGGATGCGCCGGGCGGGCCTTGCCGCCGTGCTTCGGGATATCGAAGTCGACGGCCCACCGGAGGTTCCTGATCTGGTCAAGAGCCGGCGTGTGGGGCCGACTGCACGAGGAGATCCTGCACCGGCCGAACGACGCAGGCCTGCTCGACCTGTCCCGGGCCGTGCTCGGCTCCGCCCACGTGAGGGCTAAAAAGGGGGCGAACTCACGGGTCCGAGCCCCGTTGACCGGGGCAAGCCGGGCTCCAAGATGCACGTCCTGTCGGACGCGAACGGACTGCCCCTCCTCGTCGGCCTCTCCGCGGCCAACACCCACGACAGCCTCGCGCTGAAGCCGATGGTCGAGGGTCACCAAACGAGACACGACCCCCACCGCGGCCGGTACTTCAAGCCTCAGCGCCTGCATGCGGACAAAGCCTACGACGTTCCTCACCTGCGGAAATGGTTATGGGGCAAGCACATCGGCGTACGCATCGCCCGCACGGGAGTCGAGTCCAGCGAACGCTTGGGACGCCGCAGATGGGTCATCGAGCGGACCATGTCCTGGCTGACCGGCTACCGCGGACTGAACCACCGCTACGAACGCCATCCCCGCAACTACGTGGCCTTCCTCGGCCTCGCCGCCGCCCTCTGCTGCTACAAACGCCTCGCTCGACTCACCACATAGGACACGGTCTCAGTACCCGACCCCACCGACCGTAAGCACTGCTGACATGCGGCCAAACCTGTTCACCATCGACTTCCCCGGCCCCGGACGGGTGAGCACCATGTGGCCCGACCCCGTGGCGGCGACTGGCTTCGAAGACGAGATGACTGCGCTGAGACGCTCTGGCGTCGACATCTTGGTCTGCGCACTCACCAGGCCCGAACTCCAAGACCCCGGCCTCGCCGAGGAGCCGCAGGCAGCTGCCGCGGCCGAGCTGCGGTTCGTGGCCGTCCCCATCACCGACCGCACGGTCCCCGAGCTCGCCACGGTCCTTCCCACCCTGGACATGCTCGTCGAACAACTCCGCGAAGGCGCGCATATCGTCGCCCACTGCCGGGCCGGCATCGGACGCTCGTCCCTCCTTGCCGCCGCACTCCTCATTCTCGGCGGCATCGGACCTGACATCTCCTGAAACCTGATCGAACGCGCTCGCGGGCTCGCCGTCCCCGACACCACTGAGCAGCGCGAGTGGACGATGCAACTGCGCAAAGCTCCACGATCTTGACAATTCAGATTCCACATAATGATCCGGTTGACGTGCCTCGACCACGCCTGAGTTCCAGGGCAGAGTGAGGCCGGCGATGAAGGCGTCGCGGTCGCGGTCGATTCCTGCGGCGAGGGTGTGGAGGCTGGGCAGGTCGTCCCGGCCGACGGCGTCGAGCCATTCGGGGAGTCGTCGCCCTTGGCGTTCGGTGAGCATCTTGGCGAAGGACCTGACGTGGCCCGCACTCGTGGACAAAGCCAGGCGGAGAGTCGCACTGCCCGAGGAGATACCGATGCCCGCCGAGACCAGCCAACTGCCGCCCGAAGTAACCGAATTCATCGACGATGCGCGGCGTCACCCGGCTTTCCGCGCCGGGCTGCGCGCGAGCGACCACGCGGCGCACGCAGCCGTGCTCCTCGCCGCCGCCGCCGAGCTGGGAGAGGCGATCCTCGCCCGGTGCGCCGAGGACCGGGTGATGCAGCGCGGCGCCGAGCCCGGAGGCCAGCGCTTTGCCACTGCTGTGTCGCCGCAGGCGACCGCGCACGCCCTCGCCCTGGCGCTCCCCGGCCCAGGCCTGCGTATACCAGCGGGCCGCTCTCACCCTGCCGAACCAAGTAGACACCCGGCAGCCTCGGAACGTTGGCGCCGATCAGCGGACCCCATCCCGACGAACGTGCTGGCCGGAGTAAACGCTCCGGCCAGCACCTGCCACCTGGTCGGTGCCTCACTTATGACCGAGGCCTACCGAAACCGTCAGCTACTGGTCAGCACCATGACCAGCGCACCGACCGCCGCGGTCACCACGCTGGCGACGACCGCCATGTCGGGGAAGCGGCAGCGCGTCCAGCGGACTGAAACAGAGTACCGATCGCCGTCTGCACGATTCGCTCGTATCCACTCACGAATTTCCCGTGCCGCTCCATCACTGGTCCTTTTCAGTAGGTCAATGACTGACCCACCGTACGCAAACGCGGCAACCTGCTCCTCCTTGCCGTAGTGCACTTCGAGCGTTCCGTCATCACTCACCTCCACTGCCCGCACTGCCGCTGCCGGAATCGAGTGACTTCGCAACGGGTTGACCACTACGATCTCGCCACGCCGCAACTCGATCTTCGAGCTGGCAATTCTCCCGACGAAGCCCACGAATAGCAGGTACACCGGAATTCCTTGCCAGCTGGTTCGATTATCCACAGCATGCACCGCGAAAATCATCAGGATTCCTATCCCGATGATTCCGCTACCGAAGAGGATAGGCCAGGAGCGCCTACGAAGGATTTTTCGAGAGTCCATTTTCGACATTCCCACATCACGATCCCGGCTCATGCATTCACCTCAGGAGAAAATACTACCGTCAGCACCAGCCGGCCGCGTTACCAGGGCTAGCGGCCCCCGCTCCACAGAAGGTACCCGCGTTCGCGATGTTGAGACTCACGTTCGCCTGCGTGCGACCCACATCGAGCGTTTTCGTATAGCCGTAGTGCAGGGGGCGATGGCTTGAATCGAATACGATCCTGTCAACGCGATTCCGGGTCACAAAAGCGGAGCCACGCCAACTGCCTGCAACTCCTCGCGCGACACCCCCGCCCACAGCGACCCAAATAAGCGACTTCCCTGCTTTGCCGTAGTCCCATTTGTCCGTAGTGAGCCCGTCTCCGCCAAACGTCGCGAGAACTCCGACAGCCCCGATTCCCATGCAAGCTCCTGCCGAAACGACGACGCAGGCCGTGAAGCCCGCAATGGGTATGACTCTATCCCTCCAGCCATGCCAGGTGCCGAAGGTGTCGTGGAGCCCTGATTTGGTCTGCGTCCAGGCATCTCCCCAGTTGCCCCTCACGATGTTGCCGAGGATTCCATGCTTCTCACGGCGTTCCGCATCGGCCTTCCTCTTGGCATCCTCCTTTCTCTTGTCGGCGCGCTTCTTTGCGCTGGCCGCCGCCGCGTCCGCCTTCTTCTTGTTGTAGTGGAAGACCTTGTAGGTGCTGGGGCTGGCCTTGTAGGCGGCGTACTTCTGCCGGGATTCCTTGTCCTTTTTGGGGGTCTGGTTCCAGACCCACTTGCCGTTCTTCTGGGTGTAGCCGGCGGTCATGCCGCGGTCGGCTGCCCAGCGGTCGTCGTTGTAGGTGGCGCCGCCTGCGGGGCCGTCGGGGCGCAGGCCGGTGGGGTCGGATTGGGTGATGGGGTTGTTGTGGGCGTAGGAGTAGGCGTTCATCTGGGCCGGGTCGGTTTCGTCGATGACGGGGTCGACGGAGAGGAAGCGGCCGAGGGTGGGGTCGTATTCGCGGGCGCCGAGGTGGACGAGTCCTGTGGGGTCGTCGGTGCCGCCGACGAAGCCGCGGGTGCCGGGGATGGTTTCGGAGTCCTCGGAGCGGGTCTGGCCGAAGGGGAGTTGTTTGCGGCGGGTGATGAGGAGGGTTCCGGCGGTGACGGCGGTCAGCGCGGTGCCCTGGTGGTCGTTGATGAGGTAGCTGAAGCCCTTGCCGGTCCGCACGGCGATGGTCTCACCGTCGTGGGTGTAGTAGCGGGTGGCGTCCTTGGCGCCGCTCGCGGTGACGGTGAGTTCGTTGCCTGCGGGCAGGCTCAGGGTCGTGCTGCCGTCCGCTTGGTGGGCGATCAGGCGTGAGCCGTCGGCGTCGTAGATGTAGTCGGTGTTCTTGCCGTTCTCGGTCAAGGACTTCAGGTGCTGTTCGTCGTCCCAGACGAGGGACTGTGAGCGGGTGCCGAGGTTGCGGGTGGTGGTGTTGCCCGCCTTGTCGTAGCCGAAGGTGTCCTTGTGGCCGTCGTCCGTGCCGCCCTTGACGGTGGCGGTCTGGACGGCGTGCGGCAGGGCCTTGCCCGGCTCGGGCTGGGTGTAGGTGGTGGTGGCTCCGCTCTGGTGGTCGGTCTGCTCGGTGCGGTTGCCCACTGCGTCGTACGTGAAGCTCTGCCAGTACGCGGCGGGGCCGCCGACCGTGGTCGAGGAGGGCTTGGCGGTGCAGTCCTTCGCCGCCGTCCACGCCTCGGTGAGTTGGCCGAGGGCGTCCTGGGTGTAGCACTGCGTGTCGACCGTGCGAGCGGTGTCCTGCCCGGACGCGGTCGTGAGCGAGGTGATGTTGCCCGCGTCGTCGTACGTCCAGGTGGAATCGTCCACGCGCTGCGGGGCGAGGTCGCGGTCGGTGATCTGACGGGTGAGGCGGCCGGTCTGCTCGTCGTAGACCCGGGTGCGGTACAGCTTCTTGCCCAGTGGCCCGAATTCGAGCCGGGTCGGGCGGGCCCACGCGTCGCGGGTGGTGTCGTTGACCAGAACGAGGGAACCCGCCGTCGTCTTGAAGGGCAGGTTGCCCTCCCCGTAGACGCTGGTGACACGTTCGCTGGGCAGGTTGCCGACGGCCGGCTGCTTCACCCATTCCTGCTGACCGGTGTACTTGTTGTACCCGAACGTCCAGTCGTAGGTGCCCGCGACCGCTCCCGCCGCGGCGGGGATGGTGACGGTGCTGGCGGTCGGCTGGTAGTCGTCGTTGTACGCGGTCGTCGCGCTCGTGTACTCCTGGCCGTCCACCCAGCGGGTGCTGGAGGTGGGCTGGCCCTTGGCGACTGTGTCCCACACGCGGCTGGTCAGGGTCGTGGAGCCCTTCTTGACCGATGTCTCGCGGCCGAGGGCGTCGTAGCTGGTGGTCAGTGTGACGCCGCGGGCGTCGGTGACCGTCGTGGCGCGGCCGAGCTTGTCGTAGCCGGTCGTCGTCGTGCCCTTGTCGGGGTCGTCGGTGCGGATCTCCTGGCCGCGCGCGTCGAAGGTGTGGGTCCAGGTGTTGCCCGCCGGGTCGGTGACCTTGAGCGGCTCGTCCCACTTGCCGTACGTGTACGAGGTCTTCTGCGAGGCCGTACGGGCCGCGTTCGTGTACTCGTACAGCTCACTCGTGCGCCCCAGCGCGTCGGTGACCGTCGTGGTCGCCTTGCCGCCCGCCGGCGGGATGACCGTTGTGCGGTCGCCGGCGTACTCGGTGCGGGCGCGCCAGGTCTCGTCGCCGTACTTGCGCGAGATGGAGTCGGTGACGCGGTTCTGCCCGTCGTACAGGTTCTCCGTCATGGACCGGACCTTGTTGTCCGACGTGGTGGTCAGCGTGGCCGAGGGGACACCGTCCGCGTAGTAGGAGTCGTAGGTCTTGTACGCGTTGCCGCGGGTGTCGTAGAGCGTCTCGGTGATCAGTCGGTTCTTCGTCCCGTACGCGGGAACTTGGGTCTCGCGGCTGCGGAGCAGACCGTCGAGGATCTCGTAGGTGGTGACATAGGAGCCGTCGTACTGGAGCGACTTGGTCGCGACCGTGTTCGCGGCCGTGGCGGAGACGGTGTACGCGAATTCCTGGGCCGGCTGGGTGGCGTGGGCGCTCTTGGGCCAGGCCGGGGTCCAGGTGCGCAGGGTGCGGCCGAGGCCGTCGTACTCGGCGTCGGCGCGCTTGCCGTTGGGGTCCACGATGCCGGTGGCCAGGCCTCGGGCGGGGTCGTACTCGGTCGTGGTGGCGTGGCCGAGCGCGTTCGTCTCGACGACCTCGGTCGGGGCGGCGATCGTGGCCGGGGTGTAGGCGGTCTTGCTGGTCTTGCCGTCCGCGTCGGTCTCGGTCAGCTCACGGCCGTGCTGGTCGTAGGTGTGCGTCGCTGTGGTGAGGTAGCCGGTGCCCTTGTCGTCCTGCTCGTCCAGGCGCGTCACGTCACCCTTGGTGGGTGCGGTGTCGAGGCTGGTGGCGCCGTCGTAGTAGTGCCGTTCGACGGATATGAGGTCGTCGGGCAGAGAGGTGGACTCGCCGCATGCCGTCGCGGTGGTCCTGATCTCCTTGACGAGGGTCAGGATGTTCGCGTCCGTGTTCTTGGCGTACGAGGTCGTGGTGCACTCCTCGTCGCCGCTCTTGGCGGTGTCGCCGAGCTCCGACTCGGTCAGCGGCTGGCCGTTGTCGTCGAAGGTCCGCTCGGTGCGCGTCGTGCGCCACTTGTCCTCGCCCAGCGAGGTGCGGGAGATCTCGGTGGCGCCGCCGGTCGCGTAGGCGTACTGCGTGGGCAGCCCGTCACGCTTGTGGGTGGAGGTGGCCGCCGAGTGCCACGGGGTGTAGCTCGTGGTGGATTCGAGGGTGCCGCCGTCCTGGCTGTAGGTGGCTTCCTCACGGGTCATGCCGGCGAAGGCCGGGTGGTCGGTGACCGAGGTGCCTTCGTGGTCGGTGACCTTGGCGTCCTTGATGCCGCGGAAGTAGCGGTACTCGGTCAGGGTCTGCTTGCCCTCGGCCGGGGCGCCGGTACGGACCTGGACGCGGCCGTAGCCCTTGCGGTCGCCGTAGGTGAGGTACTTGGCCTTCGTGAACTCGTCGGCCTCCTCCTTCGCCCACGCGAGCCCGTCGAGGTAGCTGTAGTCCGTCTCCTTGACCGGAGCGCCACCGGTGTTGTCGCTCTCCAAGACCTGGGTGACCACATAGGAGTGGAACCAGTCCAGGTACGGCTCGTACTCCGCGCCCGGGGAATCCGGCCACGAGCTGGAGCCAGTTGGAGGACGTGAGTAGGTCGTCCGACTGCCAGGGCAGCCTCAGCGTGATGGCGCGGAACGGTGACCACTCCCGCAGACGCTGAACCAGGAAGGGGCGGTCGATCGTGGCCCGGGTCATCGCCTGCACCCACCCCTCGTAAGCGGGACCGGGGTAGAGACCGGCGGCTCGACGATCCAGGTGCCGCAACGAAGCGGACTGGGCCATCGTCCTATCCGGATCAGTGAGCACGCGGCTGACCAGGTCGACCTCGTCCGCGTCGGAGACCTGCTGCGGCTCGTCGAGGTAGGCCGCGAAGCGGACGTGCTCGCCTGGGTTCTGCAGGATGTCGCAGGATGTCGTCGGCGTTCATGCGACCTGCTCCCCACGCTCGACCAGGACGCCGTTCTCGAATCGTGCGCCGGCACGGACCAGGGACACCAGGTGGGCTCCGGTGATCGCGCGCCATCGCGCCTGTGCGGATTCGACCAGCCTGAACACCCTCGCGAGCGCCGCGGTCTGGCTGCCCGCGCCTCGTGTGACCTTGGTGCGGAGCTTGACCGTGGAGATGGTCGACTCGATGGGGTTGGTGGTCCGCAGGTGGATCCAGTGCTCGGCGGGGAAGTCGTAGAACGCGAGCAGTTCGTCCCGGTCCTCGGTGATCTTCGCGACGGCCCTTGGGGAACTTGGCGCCGTAGGTCTTCGCGAACGCCTCGATCGCCTTCTCGGCGTGGGTGCGGTCCTCGGCGTTGTAAATTTCCCGCATCGCCTTCGTCGCGCCGGGCTGCCCAGACTTGGGCAGGCAGTTGGTGACGTTGCGGGATGTGTGAACCCAGCACCTTTGCGGCCTGGCTGCCGGGAACACCTCGGCGAGCGCTCGCCACAGGCCTGACACCGTCGCCGATGACCAGATCGGGGTCGCGCATGCCGCGGCGGCGGCAGTCCCGCAGCAGGTCGGCCCACGACGCGGTGGACTCGCGCAGGCCCTCGGCCAGGGCTATCAGCTCCTTCGTGCCGTCCAGCCGGACCCCGAGCAGGACCAGGACGCACGAGTGGGCCTGGCCCAGGCGGACCTTGGGGTGCACGCCGTCCGCCCAGACGTAGACGAAGTCGCGGTCGGACAGGTCCCGGTCCTGGAAGGCGGCGCGGCCGTCGCTCCACTGCTTCGTCAGCCTGGTGACGGTCGCGGGCGACAGACCGGCCGTGCCCCCGAGGAACTGCTCCAGCGCCGGGACGAAGTCACCGGAAGACAGGCCGTGCAGGTAGAGCAGTGGCAGGACCTCGGAGATCTTCGGGGACTTGCGGCACCACGACGGAAGGATCTTCGAGGAGAACCGCTTGCGCCCGCCGGTCTCATCGTCAACGCGGCGGTCGTTGATCCGCGGGGCCTTGACCTCGACCGGTCCGGCGGCGGTAACCACGGTCCCCGCCTTGTGGCGGCCGTTGCGGACCACGAGACGCCGGCCGTACTCGTCGGTCCCGGCCGACAACTCGGCTATGTACTGGTTGACCTCCGCTTCCAGCGCGGCGGCCAGCATCCTGCGGGCGCCTTCCCGAACGATCTCGTCGATCAAGGAGCCGGACTGGGTGGAGCCGTCCTCGGTGACTACGCTGAGCACGGGCGTACCTTCCCGACCCGCGCTGCAACGCGGGCCTACTCGGAGACCTTGCGGCCCCCCTCGCCGGGCCGTGGGCGCAGTCCGGTGTGTAGTGCGAGGCGTCACGGGGCCAGCTGTGTCCCGTGCCGTCATCCAGCCACCGGCCGCTCGCGTCCGCGTACGTCGCCGGGCCGTGGTCGCTGGAGGTGTGGAGGAGCCGGTCGCCGTCCGCGGCATAGCGGTAAGCGGTACACCGGGAGACGGCCTGCTCGGACCGTCGCCGCGTGTCCCACGCCACGCTCGGGAGGCACGCGGGGGGGCTCGTCCAAGCGGTGCGCGGGGGGGGCAGTCCTTCGCCCCGTACGGCCCCGAAGTGGACGCGCGGGAGCGCGTCTTGCCCGTACGGGACTCAGGTCCCGCCCGTACGGGAGGGCGTCGGTGCCACGCTTCCGCGCGGCCGCTTCCCGTAGCGGCATCCAGATCATGCCCGCCGGGCCTCGCGCCGCCAAATCGTCGTGCGGCCGGAAGAGGTACCCCGGCGCCGTCCCCGCACGATGGCGAGCACCCCGCCGGGCCCCGCCGGGCCCCCGTCGCCCGTACGGTCCGAGGCCGGGACCCGTGCGTTCCCCGCCCCCGGTGTCCCGTCCCGCGGGTCAAGCCGTACGTCGTCCGTTCCCACGATCGTGTGGTGATCGCGGCGCGGTCCCGGGGCCCGACCGAGCATCTGCACGTGCGGCGGACGTTTTCCCCCGTCCGCCACCACCTGGCCCCCTCCCGCCTCCGGACGCCCCCGCGCCCCACCCGCACGCGGCCCCTGGTGTACGTGGCCGGTCGTGCGCACCGCCTCCGCCGCCCACCTCACGACGCCTTCCCCGCCTCCTCACCACCCCGAGACGTACCGCAGCCCACCCCCTCGGGCATCTCCCGCACCTCGTACCTCAACAGATGTACGACGTAACGGGGTTGGCCCATACCCTTCCGCGGCGGACCCGCTCCCTTGTCGCCCCCGGCGGCGCCGTCCCCGCGTACAGCCGCCGCGCCCCCGCGCCCGCGCCGCGCCGTCACGTGTCCGCGCCTCGCCCTGCGACCCGGCAGCGCCGAAGCCGCCTGGTACACCGCCGGGACCTCGCTCGCGGACATCCGGGCGCGGCCTTCAAGCCCGTTACGCCGCATGCCGGTTGGGCACGGGACACGCGAATCGGACGTCTTCACGTTCCGGAGGGCCAACAGTGCCCGCAATTCGCTCTCTTCGAAATGCGACCCGAACAAAAAATTGGCATATTTCAGCTCTCCGGACCGCTAGTACGCTCTGCGACGGAGGTGGGGTCGTGACAGAGGCAAAGCCGAACATGCATCGCCGACGGCTGGGAGCGTCACTCAGGTCCCTGCGTGCCGCGGCGGGCATGACACTCGCGGAAGCCGCGGCGAAGCTCGGCATGCAGGCGCCGACGCTCTCGCGCGTCGAGAACGGCAAACAGCGCGTGCCGATCGTCTCGTTGGCCGGATACTTCGAGATCTACGAGCCGGTCCCCGAGGAGCAGAAGGCGAAGATCAGGGCACTCGCGACGCTCGCCTCCTCCGGCAAACGCAGCAACCTGCTGGACCAGTTCACGGGGGTCGTGAAGGAGGGGGACAGTTTCGCGGAGTACCTGAATCTCTCGGAGCTGGCCGTGCGGGAGGAGCGGTACACGTGTGTCGTGCCGGGACTCCTGCAAACCCGGGAGTACGCACGATCAGTCGTGGAGCGCAGCCGGAGCTGGAGCACGCGTCGCGAGATCGACAACTTCGTCGCGTTGCGCATGGCACGGCAGGAGCGCATCTCGCGTGCGAAGGAGCCTCTCGGCTTCTGGTGCGTCCTCGACGAAGCGGCCCTGCACCGGCAGGTGGGCGACAGGCGGGTCATGCGCGAGCAGCTCGGTCGCCTGCTCGAACTGACCGGGGACCGCCCCCACGTGGGGCTTCAGGTCCTCCCCTTCTCGTACGGGGCGCACGCGGGGATCGATGGGGCGTTCAGCCTCCTCCACTTCCCCGCGGGGTCCCCGGTGGCTCTGGTCGAGAGCATGACGACGACGCTCTACCTGGAGGAGGAGGCGAACATCGGTCGCTACGAAGCCGCCTTCCAGTACTTGCGCAGCGAGGCCCTGGACACCGACGGAAGCAGGCGGCTCATTCGGCAGTTGCTCAAGGACCGCGCATGAACAGGAAGATCGACGTCTCCGCCGCCCAGTGGCACAAGAGCGAGCTGAGCGACGGCGGGAACAACTGTCTCGAAGTCGCCTTCGTCGACGGTGTGGTCGCCCTGCGCGACTCGGCGGATGCCGGTGACCCCGAGGCCCAGGTCCTCGTGATCAGCGGCAAGGACTACGAGCTGTTCACGCGGTCCGTGCGGGCCGGACAGTCCGACCTGCTGCCGTAGCCTCGCGGCGCGATCGGCGACACGGGTCCCCGGGCGGTCGTTTCCGCCGCCGTCCCCGGGCCGCCTTTTCCGGGCCGCCCGGTCCCGCTGTCCACAGCCGTGTCAGGGAGCGGGCTTGCGGGCCACCGCCGCGTAGCACGCGGACTCGGCGGCCGTCGTGGGGTCCGGGCCCTCCGGGCGCCACGCGTGGCTCGGGACGAGGCCGGGGTCCAGGAGGTCCCAGCCGTCGAAGAAGCGGGTGATCGCCTCGCGGGTACGGGCCTTGCCGGGGGTGCCGGAGGACGCGTACGCCTGGGTGAGGCGGGCGATGCCCTCCGGGTCGAACTCCGGCGTGACGTGGCTGATCGCGAGTGTGCTGCCGGGCGCCAGGGCCGACCTGAGGGCGGCGACGAGACCGTACGCCTCCTCGTCGTCGGGGACGAAGTGGAGGAGGGCGTTGAGCGAGAGGGCGACGGGACGGGAGAGGTCGAGCGTCGCGAGGAGGTCGGGCGCGGCGAGGAGGGCGGCGGGGTCGCGGGCCTCGGCCTGCACGTATGCCGTACGGCCCTGCGGGCTGCTGCGCAGGAGCGCGCGGGCGTGGGCCAGGACGATCGGGTCGTGGTCGGCGTAGACGACGCGCGCGGCGGGGCGGACGGACTGGGCGACCTCGTGGAGGTTGGGGCTCGTCGGGATGCCCGTACCGATGTCGAGGAACTGGTCGAGTCCGGCGCGGGCGAGGAGGCGGACGGAGCGGTGCATGAAGGCGCGGTTGACGCGAGCGGTGGTGAGGATGACGGGGTAGGCCGTCAGGGCGGCGGCGGCGGCTTCGCGGTCGGCGGGGAAGTTGGTCGTGCCGCCGAGGAACCAGTCGTACATGCGGGCGGAGTGCGCACGGTCCAGTTCGAGATCCACCGCGTACTCGTCCATCGCCCCTCAGCCCCTTCCCTCGCGAGCTTGTCTGCCCCGGATTCCCGGGGCCATACACACCCTGGATCAGGTGTGCGAACAGAAATCCGAGGTGTCGTCCGTTCGCAGACGAAGGGGTTACGGAGGGGAGGTGGGCGCGAGACAAAGGGGGGGCCAAGGTTGCGGGGTTGCCGGGGGTCGCGCGGGGACGCGTGCGGTGGCTCCCGGCGATGCGGGCTGATCGGGGCTTAAGGAGCGGCGCCTGTGCGGTGCGAGCGAGGGGCGGGGGACGAGGGGGGTCGGGGTGCGGCGAACGGGACGGATACGGGTGCGGGGGCGGGGGCGGGTGCCGGGACGACGGGGTCCGGCGGGGGCGTACGGGCCGTGCTCGATCCTTCGTTGATCGCGCCCCGCCGGCCCGACCTGACCTTCGACGCCTTCGCGGACTCGCACGTGAAGCTGTGGGAGCGGTACGCGGAGACGCAGGTCGGCGCGGCGCACAGGGACGAGGTCGTGGCGCGGGTGTGCGGGTGGCTGCGCGGGAACTGGGCGCGGGCGCTGGGCTCGGACTCGGTGGCGCGGTACGCGTGGCGGGTGCTGAAGGCGGAGGTGCACGCGTGCGCGAGGGAGCGGGGGGTGCGGCCCGTGAGCGAGATGCCGGGTGCGGCGCTGGCGGAACTTCCGGAGAGGCTTTACGACTTGGTGGTGCTGCGGTACGAACTCGGGGTCGGTGACGCGGAGATCGCGGACTATCTGGGGATCGAGCAGGCGGCGGTGGGGGCGCAGGCGCGGTACGCGCGGGGGCGCGTGGAGGCCTTGTCGGGGACGGCGGAGGCGGGCGGGTTCACGGGAGAGGGCGAGTGAGGCACGTACCGTCCCCGCATCCACCGCGGTTGCCGCACGTACCGGCGCCGACGCACGTACAGACGCCGCACGTGTCGCCGCCGACAGACGTACCGACGCCACACGCACCACCGCCACACGCACCACCGCCGCACGTACCACCGCCGCACGCACCGCGGTTGCCGCCTGTGCCGCCTCCGCACGAGCAGGCGGCGCGGGATCTGGATCTGGCCGTGGCGCTCGTCGTGGACGCGCCGCCCGCTGCGGCGAGTCTCGCGCGGCTCGTCGCGGAGCCCGTCGACGAGGGCGGGGGCGATCCCCACGGGGCCCTGGTCTTCGGGGCGTTGCTGCACCTGACGCGCGCCGAGGAGGCGGCGAGGTGGTGGTGGCGGCGGGCGGCGGAGGGCGGGAACAGGACGGCCGCGTTCCTGCTGTTCCTGCTGCACAGTGCGCGCGGGGAGTTCAGGGACGCGGAGCGGTGGCGGGCGCGGGGGCGGCGGACGCCGAAGCCGGGGACGGCCGGGGGCCGGGCCGGCGGTGCGCCGCCACCGCTGTCGGCCGCCGTGCGGCACCGGCTGCTCGCGCAGTGCCACGCGCGTCGTACACCCTCACTGCCCGCCGCGCTGGAGAGCCTCGTGAACCGGCTGCCGCAGGTCCCCGCCGTCGATCCCGAGTACGGCGACCCCTCGGACGTGCCGCACCCCGACGCGTCCCTGCGACACCTGCTCGACAACAACTCCGGTCACGCAGAGGGCAGTTAAACTCACCGTGAGTCGCGGGACGAGACGGACGAGACGGACGCACCACGGGAGGATTCTCATGACCGGTACCGGTGAACGCCATGCCGTCGTGGTCGGCGGCAGCCTCGCGGGGATGCTCACGGCGCGGGTGCTGAGCGCGCACGCGCGGGTGACCGTCGTGGAGCGCGACCGGCTCGACGAGGCGGGCGCGGGCGGTCCGCGGCCCGGGATTCCGCAGGCGCGGCACACCCATGTCTTCGTGGAGGGCGGGCAGTTGGCGCTGGAGAAGCTGCTGCCCGGCATCCTCGCCGAGCTGTCCGCGCGCGGCGCGCTGCCGGTCGGGATGCCGTACGACCTCGTGCAGCACCAGTCGGGGCGCTGGTACGAGCGCTTCGAGGCGAGTACCCGATTCCTGTCCTGTACACGGAGGTTGCTCGACGCGGTGGTACGGGAACGGGTGCTCGCCGAAGGGGGTGTGGACCTGCTCGCCGGGACCGAGGTGACGGGGCTCGTCGGGGACGCCGCGCGAGTGCGCGGGGTGCGTGTACGGAAGCGGGGGGCCGCCGAGGACCCGTACGAGATCGGGGCCGACCTCGTCGTGGACGCCTCGGGGCGTACCTCGCGGATGCCGTCGTGGCTGCGCGAGATCGGCGCGGACGCGCCCGACGAGGAGACGATCGACACGGGGCAGGGGTACGCGACCCAGCTCTACCGGCCACGACCCGGTGCCGAGGAGCCCGGTTACCACTGCCTGTACTTCCTCCCGGATGCCGAACAGCCGCTCACCGGCGTGGTGTTGCGCGTGGAGGGCGGCCTGTGGGTCGCGAGCCTGTCGGGGCCGCGCGGCAGCGAGCCGCCCACGGACCCCGCGGGATTCCTGGACTTCGCGCGCCAGTACCCGCACCCGTACCTGCGCGACTGGCTCAGCACGATGGAACCCGTCGGCAACGTCCACAGCAATCGCAGTACCGCCAACATCCGTCACTATTACGAGCGTTCGGGACACCGTCCGGCGGGATTCCTCGCGATCGGCGACGCGTTGTGCGCCTTCAACCCGATCTACGGGCAGGGGATGACGGTGGCGGCGCAGCAGGCAGTGGCGTTGCGGGAAGTGCTGGGGCGGGGCGGCGGATTGCCTGCACGGGGTGGCGGATCGGCTGCACGAGGTGGCGGATCGCCTGCACGGGGTGGCGGGTTCGTGCGAGGTGGCGGGTTTCTGCGCGGCGGCGGGCGGGGCGGGGCGAGTACGCGTGCGGTGCAGCGGGCGCTCGCCGGTGTGGTCTCCACGCCGTGGGCGATCTCGGCGGGGGCCGACCGCGCGATTCCCGGTGTGGAGTCCACGGGGCCCGGCCCGAACGCGCTCGACCGCCTCACAGGCCGCTACCTGCGCCGCGTCGCCGCGATCGTCCCCGGCGACCCGGGCGCGGGGCGCCACTACCGTTCGGTGCTCTCCCTCACCGCACCGCCGGCCCGTCTCTTCCACCCCCGGGTGGCCCTCCCGGCACTCTTCCGCGCGCCGAGGGCGACGCCGCTGGAGCCGCCGCTGGTGGTGGAGGGGTGGCGGGGAGCGGAGCACGTGGCGGGGTGAGGCGAGGTGCGCGGGCTGGGTGAGGGGGTGAGGCCGGGGTGACCGGCCGGGGCAGCGAGCGGCGGCGGATGACCGGTCCCCGGCGAGGTACGTACGGGCCGGGGGCCGGGTGAACTGGCCGGGCGGGCGGGCGAGCGGCCCGGCTCGGTGGGGGCGGGTGACAATGGGGGCATGATCCGTCCCCACGCGCTGATTGCCCGTGTGTGGCGGCTGCTTCGGCCCTTTCAGTGGCGGCTGTTGTGGTGCGCGCACGCCAAGTACAACGTCGGTGTCACCGGGGTCGTACGTGACGACGAGGGACGCGTGCTCCTGCTGCGGCACCGGCTGTGGTCGCCGCGGCGGCCCTGGGGGCTGCCGAGCGGATTCGCCGCGAAGGGCGAGGAGTTCGGGCAGACCGTCGTCCGCGAGGTCAAGGAGGAGACGGGCCTCGACGTCGTCCCCGGCCCCCTCGTCCGCCTCCGCAGCGGCTACCGCCTCCGCATCGAAGTCGCCTACGAGGCCCGCCTCACCGGCGGCACCCTGCGCATCGACCCCCTGGAGATCCTGGAGGCCCGCTGGTGCGCCCCCGACGACCTGCCCGAGGGCCTGCCCGACCTCCACGGGCGACTGATCCGGGGCGAGACGGACGCGGATTCCGTACGGGGGGTGGGGTGAGGGACAGGGGCATGGCGTGACGTCGCGCGGCGAGGTGGGGCGGGGTGGGGCGTCGTCGAGCGAGCCGGCGCGGGGGTGACGGGCCGGGAAGGCCCCCGAGACCCGCGACCGGGGGAAGTCGCGCGAGGACTCGTAAGGGGACCAGGGCGGCACGCTGATCGCGGCGGTCGCCGAAGGCGCCACTGCCTCCGCGGATCAGGTGCGGGGGCTCTCCGGTGCGGAGGTCCGCGAGACACGGCGTGATCGTCCACGCGCCACCGTGGCGGGAGGGAGCCGCGCCAATCGCGAAGCACCCCGGGCGACACGCCCGTGGAGCCACACCCGCTTCAGCGACCGGCTCCAGGCCGAGCTGAAGGACCGCACGACGTGACGGGCGGGAGGGGGTGACGGACCGGACGGGGTGACGGACCGGACGGGGTGACGGACCGGACGAAGGCTGGGCGCGATGCTGCGTTCCGCTTGTGTACGAGGCCGAGAAGCCGAACGAGCCGGGACAACGGTGTCCGCACGTCAGCCGCAGCCATCCCCGCAGGAGCCTCACCAGCCGACGGGGCCTGACAGCGGGACCTGTTGCCGCTGGTGGGTGACGGCTTCGCCTGTCGTCCGACTGGGACACGGGAGCACGGGGCCCGGACCCGACGTGGTCAGCCGCGACGGCGACGGTGATCGTCCGGGAGGAGGGCCGGGGCGTTGATGCGGGATGCGGAGATCGCGGGGCAGGGGGGGGGCAGGTCCTGATCAGGTGAGGGGCCGACAGGTTGCCGCCGAAGAAGGGGAGGCCGGACTCGGGGTGGGCCGCCTCCACGGGTGCCGTGCAGGCGTGGCACATCAGCGTGTGGATCTCCGCGGGCACCACGCCGTTGAGCGCGGGCGGGCCGGGGTCCGGGCGCGCGAGCCTCTGTGGTGGGGAGGCGGGCGGTGCCGGTGCGGGCCGTGGCCAGGCGGCCACGTACGGGAGGGGTCGGTCCGGCCGCCTGGCGGAGCGGAGGAGCGCGGAGCGGCAGCCGGGGGTGTCCAGGCCGATGAGAGCCTTCGCCGTCGGGCGCGGTGAAGGGGGACGGCGGCTTGCGTCGTGTACACGTCGAGGGTGCCCCGGGGCAGGACGAAGCGTGCGGCGGGCGGTGGGGGACTCACCGCTCTGCCCGGGACGGCTCGCGGACGGCGGTGGAGACGCGGCCGCGATCGTTGACGTGCGTGCCCCGCGCGCGGGCCCGGCGCCCTGTCGCGGCGAGTTGGCCGGGGAGATCTCGGAGGTCGTTCGCCGCATACGTGAGGAAGAACCCCGGCGACGGGTGTGTCTCGTGTTCCGTGGTCTTGCGCGTGATCCAGACACCCACCGTCGCCGTGCGAGTGGCCGGAAGCGTCCCGAAGCCGCCGTCCTGTCGCGGGGCGAACGGAACCCGTTCCCTCTCCCACGGCGGCCCGCTCTCCCCGGCGGCCTCAGGCGGGACTGTGCCCGCTCGATGTCCCCGGACCGAGGGGAAGCCCGCTTCCCGGGACGACACCTCCCGGCACCCCGGCAGCACGAGGCCCGAGCCCGCCCCCTCCGCCGCCTCGTCCCCCGGGCCGCCGGGACGGGCGCAGGTGTCGGGGCCAGTGGCGCGAGCCGCGCCGTGGCCCGGGCCCGGGCCCGCCGTGCGTCCGTCGTCTCGGGTATC
Organism: Streptomyces sp. P6-2-1; assembly: GCF_050613165.1. Lineage (NCBI taxonomy): Bacteria > Bacillati > Actinomycetota > Actinomycetes > Kitasatosporales > Streptomycetaceae > Streptomyces > Streptomyces sp. P6-2-1. The sequence goes on from NZ_CP192513.1 coordinate 2,161,960, forward strand.
CCCCTCATGACACGACGTCCTTCCGCGCGAAGCCCCGGAAGGCGAGGGCGAAGAGGACCAGGGCGTAGGTCACCGAGATCGCCGCTCCCTTCGCCGCGCCCTGCCAGGCGAGGTCGGGCGTGAGGAGGTCGGTCCAGGCGAATTGCCAGTGCGCGGGGAGGAAGTCGCGCCAGTGACCGAGGGCGGTGACGGCGTCGAGGACGTTGCCGATGATCGTGAGGCCGACCGCGCCTCCGACCGCGCCGAGGGGCGCGTCCGTGCGGGTCGAGAGCCAGAAGGCGAGGGCGGCGGTGACGAGCTGTGACACGAAGAGGTAGGCGACGGCGAGCGCGAGGCGCGGGACGGCCGCCTCGGCGGAGACGGAGTCGCCGGTGGGGAGTTCGAGTGGGCCCCAGCCGTAGAGCGCGGTGCCGAGGAGGAGCCCGACGAGGGGCAGGAGGACCATCGCGGCGAGTGAACAGGCCAGGGCGACGGCGAGTTTGCTCGCGAGGAGGCGGCTCCGTGAGACGGGCGCGGCGAGGAGGTAGCGGAGCGTCGACCAGTTCGCCTCGGCCGCCACCGTGTCCCCGCAGAACAGGGCCACGGGGACGACGAGCAGGAAGCCCGCCGAGACGAAGAGGCACACCGCCGCGAAGTCCGCGCCCGAGCGCGTCGCCACGTCCATGAGCGTCCCGCGCTGTCCGCCCGCCCTGTCCCCGCCGGGCGTCCCGCCGACGGCGAAGGCCACCGCGAGCACGAACGGCAACAGGAACAGCGCCGCCCCCATCACCGCGGTCCGCCGCCGCGTCAGCTGCCGTCGCAACTCAACGCGCACGGGCAAGGTCCGTCCCGGCCGGTACCCGTCCGCGCGGGGCGAGGCGGGCGCGGGATCGGCCCCCGTACCGGGCAGGGGCGGAGGCCAGCCACCACCGAGATGCGTCATGCGGAACCTCCGGTCGGGCTCGGGAGGGGGAGCGAGGTCGGGAGCGGATGCGGATGTGGGAGCGCGTGCGGGTGTGGGGGCGAGACCAGGGGCGGGAGCGGGCGCCGGCTGCGAAGCGGGACGGGGCCCGAACCCGCGCGCAGGCGGCGGGACGGCGTGGGGCCCGGGCGGGTGGCGGGCGCGAGGCCCGAGGACGGGCGGGAACCGGGCAGGCGGCCCGCTCCCGCTGAGCGGGCGGCACCCCGGCAGGCGAGGGCGGCGAGACCGCGGTCCGCAGCACGCATCGCACCCGGGCGGGCGCGGACCTCCCGCACGCGTCCTAGGCGCGGCGCGCTCCCCGCCCCACGGCCCGGCCGCCAACCCCGCCCCGCCGTCGCCTCACTCGCGGGAACCCCGACCGCACGGCGAGCGGACGCCCGGCACGAGGCGAACGCCAGAGCCCTGCGGAGAGCGCGGCACGAGGCGAACGCCAGAGCCCTGCGGAGAGCACGGCACGAGGCGAACGCCAGAGCCTTGCGGAGAGCACGGGGCGAGGCGAACGCCAGGGCCTTGCGGAGAGCACGGGGCGAGACGAACGCCAGGGCCTTGCGGAGAGCACGGGGCGAGACGAACGCCTGGGCCTTGCGGAGAGCGCCGTGCGACCAGCCCCCCGCACACGGCACCCCGGGGCCCGCCCCGCCCGCATCGGCCCGTCGCGCCGCACCCGCACGGCGGGCGAGGGCTGGCCCCCGGCCGGAGCCGCGGGCCGCGCCCCCGTAGGAGCTGGGCACCTCCCCGGCGACAGCGCCAGCTGCCACTGCCGGTCGGCCCCCCGCGCCGCGGGCGGGCACGCGTGCCTCCGTGCCCGGGCTACCGGTGCGCACCGCGCCCGTGCCCTGGCGCTCGGCACCGAGGCCCGGGTGGTCGGCGCCCGTGGCCTGCGCGGGCGTCATGACGGGCCTCCGATCAGGTGGAGGAAGGCGTCCTCCAGGCGGCGTTGGGGGGCCAGGGTCGTGATGGGGAGGCCCAGGGAGAGGAGGGGGGCGAGGAGGTCCGTCGTCGTGGTGCCCTCCTTCAGGTGGAGGAGGAGGGTCCGGTCGTCGTCGCTCGTCAGGTCCGCCACTCCCGGGAGTGCCGCCGCCTTCGCGAGGAGCGGGTCGGGGACCGGGTGGGCCAGGCCGATCGTCACCGCGCCCGTGCCGCCGGTGATCTCCTCCACAGGGCCTGCGGCGACCAGGCGGCCCCGGTCCATCACCACCAGGTGGGTGCAGGACTGTTCGACCTCCGAGAGGAGGTGGCTGGAGACGACGACTGTGCGGCCGGAGGCCGCGTACGCGATCATGACCTCGCGCATCTCGCGGATCTGGGGCGGGTCGAGGCCGTTCGTCGGTTCGTCGAGCAGGAGGAGGTCGGGGAGTCCGAGCATCGCCTGTGCCAGGGCGAGCCGTTGGCGCATTCCCTGGGAGTAGGTGCGCACCGGGCGGTCCAGGGCCTCGCCCAAGCCGGCGATCTCCAGGACCTCTTCGCGGTGGGCGTCCGCCTCGGGGCGGCCCGTCGCCTTCCAGTACAGGTCCAGGTTGCGGCGGCCGCTGAGGTGGGGCAGGAAGCCCGGGCCCTCCACGAAGGCGCCCACCCGGGACAGGACGGGCGCGCCCGGGCGGATCGCGTGGCCGAAGACGCGGATGCCGCCCTCGTCCGGGGTCACGAGGCCGAGCAGCATCCGCAACGTCGTCGTCTTCCCCGCCCCGTTCGGGCCGAGCAGGCCGAGGACCTGGCCGCGCCCCACCGTGAACGACAGGTCCCGCACCGCCCAGCGGTCGGCCCCGCGCGCGTACTTCTTGCCCAGGCCCGTGATCCGCAGCGGGACCTCCGCGAGGTCCGGGTCGGGTGGCGGGGGCGTGTCGGAGCGCCTGCGGACCAGGAGGAGGAGCAGGGCGAGAATCGCCCCGGCCGCGGGGAGCGCCCACACCCAGACGGGGAGTGGCGCGGGGCCGCTCGCCGCCTGCGGGAGGCTCGGCACCGTCAGCGCTCCCGCAGGGGTGACGGAGTACGTGGCCGGGGACGCGGGGGACGCGTAGCCGAGGTCGGTCGCGGAGAGGACGAGGCGGAGGCGGTGGCCCTGGGCGACCTGGTGGTCGACGGCGGGGAGCGTCACGGTGACCGTACGGCCCTCGCGCGCGCCCGTGACCCGTACCGGACTGACCAGTTGAGCGGGCAGCACCTGCTTCTTGCCGTCCGCGCTCACGTCGTAGACCTTCGCGAAGAGCACCGCCGTGCCCGTCGACGAGCGCACCTCGACCGGGACGGTCGGGCTGCCCGTGACGCGGACGGCCTTCGCGAGCGGCTTGGTGTCGAAGCGGGCGAACTGGCCCGGGAAGTCGACGGCGAAGCCCTGGCCCGTACGCTCGGCGAGCTGGGCGAGTCCGTCGCCGAGGCCCGGCACGGCGGAGAGCGAGGGCGGCGAGCCGCCTGGCGGGTTGGCGAAGACCTGGCGCTCGCGCGGCAGGGCGTAGCGGTGCTCGGTGTAGCGGACGCGGGAGTCGCCGCTGCCCGGGGCCGCGGCGGGCCCGGAGGCGCCCGTGCGGCCGGGGACACCGCCGGTCAGTCCCGGGTACGAGGAGAGGCCGGCGCCGGTGAGGCGGGCGGTGTCGTCGGTGGCGCCCACGGAGCCTGTGCGCGAGATGCGGAAGGCCGGGCCGGTGTCCACCGAGCGGTCCTTCTTCAGGTAGCGGTCGAACCAGGTCGTGATGCGGCGGGTCAGGCGGGGGATCTCCATGTCGCCGCCGTCGTGGCCGCCCGCGATCCAGTCGACGGCGACGGGGGCGCCGTTGGCACGGATGTGCTTGGCCGTCTCGTCGGCCTGCGCGAGCGGGAAGAGCGAGTCCGACTGGCCCTGGATCACGAGGGCGGGGACCTTGACGCGGTCGCCCACGGCCGCGGGGCTGCGGTCGTGGAGCAGCTTCGTCGCGGCCGCGTCGGGGGCGCCGCGCTCGGCGACGCGGCGGTACATCGCGCACAGCTCGGGGGTGAAGCGGCCGCAGCCGACCCCGACACCGGCGACGCGTGAGCCGATGTCGGCGCTGCCCGAGGTGAAGAAGATCCCGGCCCACAGCTTCTTGAACACGCCGTCGGGGAACAGGGCCTGAGCCAGGTCCCAGTACGTGATCTCCGGGGCGATCGCGTCGATCCGGGGGTCGTGTCCCGCGGCGAGCAGCGAGATCGCACCGCCGTACGAGGCGCCCGTCGCGCCGACGCGCGGGTCGCCCTTCTTGTCGAGCAGGACCTCGGGGCGGCCGGCGAGCCAGTCGACGAGCCGGGAGACGTCCTCGACCTCGTGCGCCGGGTCGTTGAGGCCGATCTCGCCGCCGGAGCGGCCGAAACCGCGCGCGGACCAGGTGAGGACGGCGTAGCCCTGGCGGGCGTAGGACTCCGCCTGGGAGCGCAGTTCGGTCTTGCTGCCGCCGAAGCCGTGGGCCAGGAGGACGGCGGGGCGCTTCGTCTGCGGGTCGCCCGCCGTGAAGTAGCTCGTGTCGATGCGGGTGCCGTCCGGCATGCGCCGGAAGGCGTCCATGCGGTGGACGCCGCCGCTCTCCGCACGGTGGACGCCCTCGCTCCCCGCACGGAGCGCGCCGCCGCCCGACGCGGCGGCCGCCGGGGGCGCGAGGCCCGGCAGCGAGGCGCTCGCGAGGAGCAGCAGGACCGTCGCGAGGACGGCGCCGATGCGGAACGGGGCGCGCACCGCCCGCGGTCCGGCACCGGGTCCTCGCGGAAGGCCGCCGGACCGCCGTGACGTGCGTCGCGATGACGTGCGGAGATCCATGACCCACACCGTACGGGCTTCCGCAAGGCGGGCCGCGGAAGTTATCCACAGGCGGGGGGACTCGTCGTACGAGATGCACGGCACGCCGTCGAAGGATCGTTTCTGCACGCCCTCCCGTACCCGGAGGGAAAGATTCCACACAGAGGCCGCCAGGCCCGGCGGCACCCACGCCCGCCAGGCACCCACGCCCGCCAGGACCCGACGGCACCCACGCCCGCCGCCGGGTCCCGACCGCCGTCACCCGTTGCTCGGGAACCCCAGGTCCACGCCCGCCGCCGCCTCCGAGGGATCGGGCCACCGTGTCGTCACGACCTTGCCGCGCGTGTAGAAGTGGACGCCGTCGTTGCCGTACATGTGGTGGTCGCCGAAGAGCGAGTCCTTCCAGCCGCCGAAGGAGTGGTAGCCGACAGGGACGGGGATCGGGACGTTGACGCCGACCATGCCCGCCTGGACTTCGAGCTGGAAGCGGCGGGCCGCGCCCCCGTCGCGGGTGAAGATCGCCGTGCCGTTGCCGAAGGGGGAGGCGTTGATGAGGGCCAGGCCCTCCTCGTACGTCTCGGCGCGCAGCACGCACAGGACCGGGCCGAAGATCTCGTCGCGGTAGGCGTCGGCGTCGACGGGGACGCGGTCCAGCAGGGAGAGGCCGATCCAGTGGCCCTCCTCGTAGCCCTTCACCGTGAAGTCCGTGCCGTCGAGGACGACTTCGCAGCCCTGCGCCGCCGCGCCCTTCACGTACGAGGCGACCTTGTCGCGGTGCGCCTTGGTGATGAGCGGGCCCATCTCGGACGCCGGGTCCTCGCCGGGGCCGATGACGATCTTCGCGGCGCGTTCCTTGATGCGCTCCACGAGCGCGTCGCCGGTCGCGCCGACGGCGACGACGGCCGAGACCGCCATGCACCGCTCCCCCGCCGAGCCGTACGCGGCCGAGACGGCTGCGTCGGCGGCGGCGTCGAGGTCCGCGTCGGGCAGGACCAGCATGTGGTTCTTGGCGCCGCCGAGGGCCTGGACCCGCTTGCCGTTGGCGCTCGCCGTCGCGTGGATGGAGCGCGCGATCGGCGTCGAGCCGACGAACGAGACGGCCGCGACGTCCGGGTGCGCGAGGAGGCGGTCGACAGCGACCTTGTCCCCGTGGACGACGTTCAGGACGCCTTCGGGGAGCCCGGCCTCCGCGAAGAGTTCCGCGAGACGCACGGCGGCCGACGGGTCCTTCTCGGAGGGCTTCAGGACGAAGGTGTTGCCGCACGCGATCGCGAGCGGGAACATCCACATCGGCACCATCGCGGGGAAGTTGAACGGCGTGATGCCCGCGACGACGCCGAGGGGCTGGCGGATCGCCGAGACGTCGACGCGGTTCGCCACCTGCGTGGACAGTTCGCCCTTGAGCTGGGTCGTGATGCCGCAGGCCAGGTCGACGATCTCCAGGCCGCGCGCGACCTCGCCGAGCGCGTCGTCGTGGACCTTGCCGTGCTCGGCGGTGATGAGGCGCGCGATCTCCTCGCGGTGCGCGTCGAGCAGGGCGCGGTAGCGGAAGAGGATGCCCGTGCGCCGCGCGAGCGAGGAGGTGCCCCACGTCGCCCAGGCGGCGCGCGCGGCGGCGACGGCCGCGTCCACGTCGGCGACCGAGGCGAAGTCGACGCGCGTGGTGACGGCCCCGGTCGCGGGATCGGTGACGGGCCCGCTCCGGCCCGAGGTGCCCTCGACGGTCTTCCCCGCTATCCAGTGGTGGACGGTCTTCATGCGGTCACCCTTCTGCGCGTACGCGGTCATCCGTGGCCGTACCCGGGGGGACGCTCCCCGTCCCGGGGCCCCCGCACACCCGCGCGGACCCGCCCCGTACGCGGACCCGCCCCGTACGCGGACCCGCCCCGTACGGGCCAACCCGCGCCGCCGCACGCAGGACCCGCCCCGTACGGCGCCGCTACAGGCCCCGTACGGCGGCGCTACAGGTGCCGCCGTCGTTCCGCGCTGTGCCGCTCGTACTCCTTGCGGGCCCGTACCGTCGACGGGTGGGTCGTCGTCTCGGCCACGGGCACATCCCACCACGCCTGCGCCGGGGGCGCGCCGGACACTGTGTCGGTCGTTTCGGTCTCGACGTAGACACATGTGGGGCGGTCCGCCTCGCGCGCCTCGGCGAGCGCTTCGCGCACCTCGCGGACCGTACGCGCGCGCAGTACGCGCAACCCGAGGCTCGCCGCGTTCGCCGCGAGGTCGACGGGGAGCGGCGCGCCCGCGTAGGCGCCGTCCGCCGTGCGGTAGCGGTACGCGGTCGCGAAGCCGTCGGCGCCGACCGTGCGCGAGAGGCCGCCGATCGAGGCGTAGCCGTGGTTCTGGAGGATCACGAGCGTGAGCGGCAGGTTCTCCTGCACGGCGGTGACGAGTTCGCCGGGCAGCATGAGGTACGTGCCGTCGCCGACGAGCGCCCACACGGGCACCCCCGGCTGCGCGAGGCACACGCCGAGCGCGGCGGGGATCTCGTAGCCCATGCAGGAGTAGCCGTACTCGACGTGGTACTGGAGCGGGCCCCGCGTGCGCCACAGTTTGTGCAGGTCACCGGGGAGCGAACCGGCCGCGTTGATGACCACGTCGTCGTCGCCGACCACGGCTTGCAGCGCGCCGACGACCTGCGCCTGATCGGGGCGCACGAGGTCGGCGACGCCGTCCTCGGGCTGCGTGTAGCCCTCGACACGCTCCTCCCACAGCGCCTTGTCGAGCGTGTACTGCGCGACCTCGGCCTCGTCGACGCGCCAGCCCTTGAGCCGCTCCGTGAGCGCTTCGAGACCCGCGCGCGCGTCCGCGACGAGCGGGATCGCGCCTTGTTTGTGGCTGTCGAACGACGTGATGTTGAGGTTGACGAAGCGGACCCCGTCGCCGCCCGTGCGCGCGCCGCCCTCGAAGAGCGTCGCCGACGCGGTCGTGAAGTCGCTCCAGCGGGTGCCGACGCCGAGGACGAGGTCGGCGGCGCGGGCGAGTTCGTCGGCGGTCGCCGTGCCCGTGTGGCCGATGCCGCCGACGTCGGCGGGGTGGTCGTGGCGCAGCGCGCCCTTGCCCGCCTGCGTGGAAGCGACGGGAATCCCTGTCGCGTCGGCGAGCGCGCGCAACGCGTCCTCCGCGGCGCTGTAGCGGACGCCGCCGCCCGCGACGAGCAGCGGGCGGCGCGCGGCGCGGATCGCGGCGGCGGCCTCGTCGAGCGCGGCCGGATCGGGCGGGGGCCTGCGGATGTGCCATGTGCGCTCGGCGAGGAACTCCTCGGGCCAGTCGTACGCCTCCGCCTGGACGTCCTGCGGCAGCGCGAGCGTCACCGCGCCGGTCTCGGCCGGGTCGGTGAGGACACGCAGGGCCTCAAGGGCCGCGGGGATCAGGGCCTCGGGGCGGTGGACGCGCGCGAAGTAGCGGGACACGGGGCGGAGCGCGTCGTTGACCGTGATGTCGGCCGACGCGGGGTGTTCGAGCTGCTGGAGCACGGGGTCGGCCGGGTGCGTCGCGAAGTAGTCGCCCGGGAGGAGGAGGACGGGCAGCCGGTTGACGGTCGCGAGCGCGGCGCCCGTGACGAGGTTGGTCGCGCCCGGGCCGATCGAGGTCGTGACGGCGTGCGTCGCGAGGCGCCGCTTGTGGCGCGCGAAGCCGCTCGCCGCGTGCACCATCGCCTGCTCGTTGCGCCCCTGGTGGAAGGGCATCGCGTACGGCCCGTCCACGGCCCCGTACTCGACGACCGCCTGCCCGAGCCCGGCCACGTTCCCGTGCCCGAAGATGCCCCACAGCCCCTGCACGAAGCGCTGCCGCGCCCCGTCGCGCTCGGTGTACTGACGGCTGAGGAAGACGAGGAGGGCCTGGGCGACGGTGAGACGGCGGGTCTTCTGGGGTGGCTGCGGGGCGAGCGAGGAGGCGGGCGCGGGCCCCTCGGGGGCGGGCGGCGCGGAGGCGGAGGCGGAGGCGGCCGCGGGCTTCGCAGGCGCGGGCTTCGCAGGAGCGGGCTTCGCAGGAGCGGGCTTCGCAGACGCGGGCTTCGCAGGCGCGGGCTTCGCAGACGCGGGCTTCGCGGACGCCGCCTCGGGCTCGTCGTTCATGCGCGCTCCTCCGCTGTGGTCAGGGGCAGGCGCGGGTCCTGCGCGAGCCCGGCCCACGTGTCCCGTACGCCCTCGTGCGCCGGGTGATCCGTGATCAGCCACTCGCGTGCCGGGCCCGCCATGACGTTGAGGTAGTAGAGGTCGCGCTCGGGCGGCGCGACCGAGGGGCCGTGCCAGCCGTCGGGGATGAGCACGGCGTCCCCCGGCCGCACCTCGGCGAAGACCTCCGTGCCGCCCGCGCGCGAGGCGCTGACGCGCTGGAGGCCGTACGCCTCGCCCGGCCCGTGCGGGTCCGACAGCTCGAAGTAGTAGATCTCCTCCAGGTCGCTCTCGCGCCCCGGGACCGCCTCGTCGTGCTTGTGCGGCGGGTACGAGGACCAGTTGCCCGCCGGGGTCAGGACCTCGACGACCATGAGCTTGTCGCAGCCGAAGCCCCCGGTCTGCGCGAGGTTGTTGACCTGGCGTCCGGCGCGCCCGGCGCCGCGCAGCTCGACCGGGACCTCCGGCGCGGGGCCGTAGCGGGCGGGGAGTCTGCGCCCGCAGGTCGCTCCTGCCAAAGCGAAACGGCAGCCCGCGCCGGAGGAGATCTCGGCGCGCGCGTCCCTCGGGAGGTACGCGAAGTCACTCACCGCGCCGAAGACGGAGGAGCGCCCGCGCAGCGCGAACTCCTCCCCGTCCACAGCGACGGTACCGCCGCCGGCGAGCGGCACGACGAGCCACTCGAACTCACCCGTGACCAGGACGTGCCGCGCCCCGGGCGGCAGCTCGATGACGCGCAGCGCCGTGTGCCGCAGGAGCGGGGTGCGCTCGGGCGAGACGTCGAGGGCGTAAGGGGGCGTGACGGCCGTGCCCGCGCGGACGTGCGGGGCCGTCAGGAGGGGGCGCGGCGGGGGCGGCGCGGGTACGCCTGCGCTCCCGCCCGCACGCCGGGGTGTCCCCGTACGGCTGTCACTGCCATCCATCCCGCTCGCTCCCTCTCCCCGCCGCATCGGCCGTCCCTTCGTCCCTGCGTGCGCCGCTTCTCCCACTCTGCTCCCCTACCCCGTGGCGCGCATCGGTGAGCGGTGCGGCCGTGGTGTCACCCCGCCGCCGCGAGCGCGGCCCGTACCTCGTGCGGGAAGGGCATCGCTGTGGAGCACTCCAGGCGGCCCGCCACGATCGCCCCCGCCGCGTTCGCGAAGCGGATCGTCTCGGCGAGCGGGCGGCCCGCGAGGAGCCCCTCGCACAGCGCCCCGCCGAAGGCGTCGCCCGCGCCGAGCCCGTTGACGACCTTCACGGGGAGCGGCGCGACCTCGACGACCGTGCCGTCGCTGTGCGCGGCGAGGACCCCGGCCGGGCCCTGCTTGACGACCGCGAGTGTGACGCCCGCGGCGAGGAGCGCGTCCGCGCACGCGCGCGGGCTCTTCGCGCCCGTCGCGACCTCGCACTCCGTCAGGTTCCCGACGGCGACGCTCGCGTGCCGCAGCGCCTGCGCGTAGGCGGGGCGGGCCTCCGCGCGGCTCTCCCAGAACATGGGCCGCCAGTCGAGGTCGAAGACGGTGAGCGCGCCGGGTGCCGCCGCGTGCCGCTCGGCGAGCGCCCCGAGCGTCGCCGTACGGCTCGGCTCGGCGCACAGCCCGGTACCCGTCGTCCAGAAGACGCGCGCGTCCCGGATCGCCGCCCGGTCCAGCTCCCCGGCGCGGATTTCGAGGTCGGGGGCCTTGGGGCGGCGGTAGAAGAGGAGCGGGAAGTCGTCGGGCGGGTGCAGTGCGCAGAAGGTGACGGGGGTGAGGAGCCCGGGGACCTCGGCGAGGAACGCGGTGGAGACGCCGAGGGCGCGCAGTTCGTCCCGTACGAAGGTCCCGAAGGGGTCGGCACCGGTACGGGTGATGACGGCGGCCCGCAGCCCGAGCCTGGCCGCGGCGACGGCGACATTGGTCGCCGAGCCGCCGAGGAACCTCCCGAACCGCTCCACACGCGCGAGCGGCACGCCCGATTCGAGGGGATAGAGGTCGACGCCGGTGCGGCCGATGGTGAGGACGTCGAAGGGCGCTGAGGGCTCGGTGGCGGGCTCGCGGGGGTGCGGCGAGCCGGTGGCGGGCTCGCGGGGGTGCTGCCGGTCGGTGGCGGGCTCGTACGGGTGCGGTCCTGCGGCCATGCGGGCCTCCGGGGCGGTACGGGATCTCAGCCTGAAAGCCCCCCACACCTCTGTCAACACGGCCCCTTCTCCCGCGTCGGCCCCGCCCGCGGGCGTGCCGGTGCCGCGGCGCCTTCGGCTCGGCCGACACCGCCAGGTTGACACCCCGTCGCCCCTTCCTGATCGTGGAGTGATGCCCCCGGTCCCGCAGCCCCCGGTGTCCCCGCTCTCCCGCATCCGCGTCGGTTCCGCGCCGGACTCCTGGGGGGTCTGGTTTCCCGACGACCCGCTCCAGGTGCCCTGGCGGCGTTTTCTCGACGAGGTGGCGCGGGCCGGGTACGAGTGGATCGAGCTGGGCCCGTACGGGTACCTGCCGACCGACCCGCTCCGGCTCGCCGAGGAGACCGCGCGGCGCGGGCTCAAGGTCTCGGCGGGCACCGTCTTCACCGGGCTGCACCGGGGGCCCGCCGTGTGGGAGGACACGTGGCGGCAGGTCGCGCGGGTCGCCTCGCTCGCGCAGGCGAGCGGCGCGGGGCACCTCGTCGTGATCCCGGCCTTCTGGCGCGACGACAAGACGGGCGAGGTCCTGGAGGACAGGGAGCTGACGGCGGCGCAGTGGCACGACCTCGCGCGGCAGACGGAGCGGCTCGCGCACGAGGTGCGGGAGCGGTACGGGCTCCGCGTCGTCGTCCACCCGCACGCGGACACCCACGTCGCGGGCGAGGCGGATGTCGCGCGGCTCCTCGACGCGACCGACCCCGACCTCGTCTCGCTGTGCCTGGACACGGGGCACTACGCGTACTGCGGCGGCGACAGCGTCAAGCTCGTCGAGACGTACGGGGACCGCATCGGCTACCTGCACCTCAAGCAGGTCGACCCCGACGTGCTCGCCGCGGTGCGCGCGGAGGACCTGCCGTTCGGCCCCGCGGTCGCGCGCGGCGTCATGTGCGAGCCCCCGGCCGGGATTCCCGCGCTGGAACCGGTGCTCGCGGCGGCGCAGGGTCTCGGCGTGGACCTCTTCGCGATCGTCGAGCAGGACATGTACCCGTGCGCGCCGGAGCGCCCGCTCCCCGTCGCCGCGCGTACGCGGTCCTTCCTGCGCTCCTGCGGGGCCTGAGCGGTGGGGTCCGGTGCGGCGGCGGGCGCGCGGTCCGGTGCGGCGGCCGCCCCGCGCTCCGGCGCGGCCGCGCTCCCGCACCCGCGTCTGCGCCCCGGCGTCCTGCGCTACCACGGCTACCGGCTGACCGTCCCGCGCCCGCGCCTGGAGGTGCCGGTGGGCGCGGTGACGCTGGTGCTGGGTTTCGGGACGCCGGTACGGGTCAGCGGGCCCGGGCAGGAGACGACGACGCTCGTCTCGCTGATCGGGGGGCTCACGACGCTGCCCGCCGTGGGCGAGCACCTGGGCGCAGCGGCGGGGATGGAGATCCTGGTCACGCCGTGGGCGGCGTTCCGGCTGCTCGGCGTCGAGCAGCACGCGCTGGCGCGGCGCTGCACGGACCCCGGCTCGCTGCCGGGGGGTGAGCGGTGGCTGCGGCTCGCCGAGGCGCTGGAGGAGCTGCCCGGCTGGCGGGCGCGGTTCGCGCTGCTCGACCGGGCGCTCTCGGCGTGGCTCGACGCGGGGCCCGCGTGGTCGCCGCGGGTCGAGTACGCGTGGCGGCTCCTGGAGCGGAGCGGGGGCCGGGTGCCCGTGCGGCGGCTCGCCGAGGAGGTGGGGTGGAGCGAGCGGCAGGTGCAGAGCCGTTTCCGCGAGCAGATCGGGCTCGCGCCGAAGGCGGCGGCGCGGATCGTGCGCCTCCAGCGCGCGGTGCGGCTGCTGACGTCGGGGCTGAGCCAGGCCGAGACGGCGGCGCTGTGCGGCTTCTACGACCAGGCCCACCTGAGCGGCGAGTTCCGGGCGATGACGGGCCGGACCCCCGGCGCCTTCACGGCGGCGCGGGCCGCGGTGGCCGCGGGGGACACGGGTGGCGGGGAACACGTCGGCGACCGGCTGGGCGGGGCGGTGACGAGTCTGCTGCTGTGACGGGGCGCCTTCCGTGCGGGCCCTGTACCGGCTCCGTACGGGGGGGTACGCGCGGCGTCCCGTCCCTACGGGCGGGGCTGCGTGGTCCGGGGGCGCGCGGGGCGCATCGGGAGCGCGGTGCGGGTTTTTCCAAGACCGCCGCCCGGCCGGCATGACAGCGTCGTGCCCCGCGAGCGATCCGCTCCCCGGCCGGGGAACGCCGGGGAGGATCACGCCGGGCCCGGGCCGCTGGGGGGCGGTCCGGGCCGGGCCATGTCGCGGGGGGCACGGCGCGGCGTCCGCTTCGCGGGTGTCGGGGCGGTTTTAAGGTGAACGGCCGCTTCCCTCCCGTACCCCGCCGGAGCCCGCACCGTGTCGACCCCGTCCACGCCCCCGCCCGGCCCCGCTCCCGTCGGCGCCGGGGGACCGGAGACGGGCATCACGCCGGGGCTGTGGCGCCACTGGCTGTGGATCGGGGCCGTGCTGTGGGCGCTGACGGCCGGGGTCACGTACCTGACGAAGAACACGACGCTGCTGCCGACGCTGATCCTGCTCGGCAGCTTCCTCATCCCCGTGACCTTCGCGCTGTGGGCGTACGAGCGGCACGGCGCGGGGCTAGGACTGCACCCGCTCCTGAGCTGTTTCGTCTCCGGCGGGGTGCTCGGGGTGCTCGGCTCCTCGCTCGCCGAGTACTTCCTGCTGCACCCGTCGGTGCGCGTGTACACGGCGGTCGGGCTCATCGAGGAGGCCGTGAAGCTGCTGCTCCTCGCCTGGCTCGTACGGAAATCGCACTGGCTGTACGGGGCCCGCGCGGGGGCGGTGCTCGGGGGCGCCGTCGGCTTCGGCTTCGCCGCCTTCGAGACCTCGGGGTACGCGTTCAACGCCGCGCTCTCGTTCCACGGCATCGACCTGCGCGCGCTGCTCCAGACGGAGATCCTGCGCGCCGTGCTCGCCCCCTTCGGGCACGGCCTGTGGACCGCGCTCGCGGGTGCGGTGCTCCTCGCGCACCGCAGGCCCGACGGCAGGTACCGGCCGAGCCTCGCCGTGCTCGTCGCGTACCTCGGCGTCTCGGCGCTGCACGCGCTGTGGGACTCGATGCACGGGATCGCGCTGTGGCTCACGGAGAAGGTGACGGGGAAGCCGGTGCGGGTCTCGGAGTCGACGCGTGACTTCCTGGTCGGCGCGACGAGCCAGCAGCGCCACTACTACACGCTCTTCACGGTCGCCGGGCTCGCCCTGATCACGGTCCTCGCGCTCACCTGGGGGCGGGCGATGACCCGTCGCGACCCCACTTGGAATCATACCCCCTAGGGGTATACAGTGGTCATCCTGCCGGGAATCCCTCGGGACCCTCCCGTCACGGTACGCCCGGCGTACCGGAGGACCCCCACCGTCCCCGCGCCCCCCCCCTGGAACGCGGCCCACGAAGAGGAGAACGCCATGACGACCGACACCGCCGTCACCACGACGTACAAGGTCACCGGCATGTCCTGCGGTCACTGCGAGGGCGCGGTGAGCGCCGAGCTGACCGAGCTTCCCGAGGTCACCGAGGTCCGCGCCTCGGCGGCGAACGGCGAGGTCACCGTCGTCTCGACCGCCCCGCTCGACGAGGCGGCCGTCCGCGCCGCCGTGGACGAGGCGGGGTACGAGCTGACCGGCACCGTCTGAGACCCCGGCTCCGCCCACGACCTCGCACCGCCCGCGACCACGGCACCGCCCGGGGCGCCTGCCCGGTCGCGGCGCGGGTCGCCCCGCGCCGCGACCGGGCGGACGCACATACCCCTACCCCGTACCCGTACGAATGACGGAGGCCCCCGACATGAGCACGCCGCTCCAGGACGAACAGGAGGCGGGCACAGCGACCGGGACCGGCCCCGGGGCCGCCGGTGGCGCCGCGCCCGCCGAGATCGAGCTGGCCGTGGGCGGGATGACGTGCGCCGCCTGCGCGGCCAGGATCGAGAAGAAGCTCAACCGGATGGAGGGCGTGACCGCCTCCGTCAACTACGCGACCGAGAAGGCGAAGGTCAGCTACCCCGAAGGGGTGGGTGTCGACGACCTCGTCGCGACGGTCGTGAGGACCGGGTACACGGCGGAACCGATCCTGCCCCCCGAGCCGGAACCGGAGCCCGAGCCCGGCGCCGCCCCCGGCGAGAACCCCCGGGAGCACCCCGCCGCGGACTCCCGCCTCGCCGGTCTCCGCCACCGCCTCCTCGTCTCCGCCGCCCTCGCGCTCCCCGTCGTCGTGCTCGCGATGGTCCCTGCGCTCCAGTTCGACAACTGGCAGTGGCTCTCGCTGACGCTCGCCGCGCCCGTCGTGGTCTGGGGCGGCTGGCCCTTCCACCGCGCCACGTGGACGAATCTGCGGCACGGCGCCGCGACGATGGACACGCTCGTCTCGATCGGCACGCTCGCCGCCTTCGGCTGGTCGCTGTGGGCGCTCTTCCTCGGCGACGCGGGGATGCCGCACATGCGGCACGGCTTCGACCTGACGGTGGACCCGGATCAGGGCACGTCCACGATCTACCTGGAAGTGGCCGCGGGCGTCATCGGCTTCCTGCTCCTGGGGCGCTACCTGGAGGCGCGCTCCAAGCGCAGCGCGGGGGCGGCCCTGCGGGCCCTGCTCGAACTGGGCGCGAAGGACGTGGGCGTCCTGCGGGACGGTCGCGAGGTGCGGGTCCCTGCCGGCTCGCTGCGTGTCGGGGACCGCTTCGTGGTGCGGCCGGGCGAGAAGGTCGCGACGGACGGCACCGTGGCGGAGGGGACCTCGGCGCTGGACGCCTCCATGCTCACGGGCGAGTCGGTGCCCGTGGACGTCGGCCCGGGCGACACCGTCACCGGGGCGACGGTCAACGTCTCGGGCCGGCTCGTGGTCGAGGCGACGCGCGTCGGCGCGGACACCCGGCTCGCGCGCATGGCGCGCCTCGTGGAGGACGCGCAGAACGGCAAGGCGCAGGTCCAGCGGCTCGCGGACCGCGTCTCCGGCATCTTCGTGCCCGTCGTCCTGGTCATCGCGCTCGGGACGCTCGTGGGCCGGCTGCTCGCGAGCGACGACGTGACGGCCGCGTTCACCGCGGCGGTCGCCGTCCTGATCATCGCCTGCCCGTGCGCGCTCGGACTCGCGACCCCGACGGCACTCCTCGTCGGTACGGGCAGGGGCGCCCAGCTCGGCATCCTCATCAAGGGCCCCGAGGTCCTGGAGTCGACGCGGCGCGTGGACACGGTCGTGCTCGACAAGACGGGCACGGTCACGACGGGCCGCATGAAGCTCCGTACCGTCCTCGCCGCCGGGGGCACGGACGAGAAGGACGTCCTGCGGCTCGCGGGCGCGGTCGAGCACGCCTCGGAGCACCCGGTGGCCCGCGCGCTCGCCGAGGGCGCGGCCGAGCGCGTCGGGACGCTTCCGCAGGTGACCGCCTTCGCGAACGAGGCGGGGCTGGGGGTACGGGGCACGGTCGAGGGCCTGGAGGTACGGGTCGGCCGCGGCGCGCTGCTCGCCGGGCTCCCCGTACCGCAGGAGCTGGGGCGCGCGAAGGCGGCGGCCGAGGCGGACGGGGCGACGGCGGTGCTCGTCGCGTGGGACGGGCGGGTACGGGGACTGCTCGCCGTCGCGGACGCGGTGAAGGAGTCGAGCGCCGAGGCGGTGAGGGAGCTGCGCGGCCTGGGCCTGCGGCCCGTCCTGCTCACCGGGGACAACAGGGCGGTCGCCGAGGCCGTCGCCCGCGAGGTCGGCATCGACGAGGTCGTCGCCGGTGTCCTGCCGCAGGACAAGGCGGCCGAGGTGCGCAGGCTCCAGCAGGAGGGGCGCACGGTCGCGATGGTCGGGGACGGCGTCAACGACGCCGCGGCGCTCGCGACGGCCGATCTCGGGCTCGCGATGGGTACGGGGACGGACGCGGCCATCGAGGCGGGGGATCTCACGCTCGTGCGCGGCGACCTGCGGGTCGCCGGCGACGCGATCAGGCTCTCGCGGCGCACGCTCGGGATCATCAAGGGCAATCTCTTCTGGGCGTTCGGGTACAACGTGGCGGCGATCCCGCTCGCCGCGGCCGGGCTCCTCAACCCGATGATCGCGGGTGCGGCGATGGCCTTCTCCTCGGTCTTCGTCGTGACGAACAGTCTTCGCCTCAAGACCTTCACATAGCCCCCGCAAGCCCCTTACGCTGAGCCCGGACACTCCGTCCGGGCTCAGCGCGGTTCAGGACGCGCAGGCCAGGGCGCTGTGGCGCGGATCACATCGTTTCGTGGGTAACCATGTGCCTGGTTCGGAGGTCTCACACCATGCCGGGAGACGTCTTGGGGGGCGTCGACCGGCGGCAGGGAACGTCTTGGGGGATGTTCCCTGAAGCGAGGACCGGGACGACGTGCGGCCGGGGAGCTTGAGCGGCCCTCCCGCGCGTACGCGTCCCGGTTGACCGCGGCACCACCTGAACGCCCGGCCGGATCCCGTGGGGGGAATCCGATCCCGGGGCACAGGAAGGCGCCCCGACCGTCAGCCCGTGGGGGGACTGGCGGGGGGGCGCCTTTCGCTTGGCGCGGGCGGCTGGAGGGGGTGCGCCTGGCCGCGCGGGCCTTTCCGCGCTTCGCGCGGTGTCCTCAACCTCCCCCAGCCTTCGGCCGGGGGGACCCCCAGACGGGCTAGTTTTTTCGGGCTGAGCAGGGCCCCGCCCTTTCGGACGGGGCCCTGGCATCACGACTACGGGAGGGTCAGCGGCCCTCGACCGGGACGAAGTCGCGGTTCACGTAGCCCGTGTAGATCTGGCGCGGGCGGCCGATGCGGCTGCCGGGCTCCTTGATCATCTCGGTCCACTGGGCGATCCAGCCGGGGAGCCGGCCGAGCGCGAAGAGGACGGTGAACATCTCGGTGGGGAAGCCCATCGCCCGGTAGATCAGACCGGTGTAGAAGTCCACGTTCGGGTAGAGCTTCCGCTCGACGAAGTAGTCGTCGGCGAGCGCGTGCTCTTCGAGCTTGAGCGCGATGTCGAGCAGTTCGTCGCTCTTGCCGAGCGCCGAGAGGACGTCGTGCGCCGCCGCCTTGATGATCTTCGCCCGCGGGTCGAAGTTCTTGTAGACGCGGTGCCCGAAGCCCATGAGCTTCACGCCGTCTTCCTTGTTCTTCACCTTGCGGATGAAGGTGTCGACGTCGGAGCCGTTCGCCTGGATGCCTTCCAGCATCTCCAGGACGCTCTGGTTGGCGCCGCCGTGCAGCGGGCCCCACAGCGCGTTGATGCCCGCCGAGATCGAGGCGAACATGTTGGCCTGCGAGGAGCCGACGAGGCGGACCGTCGAGGTCGAGCAGTTCTGCTCGTGGTCGGCGTGCAGGATGAGCAGCTTGTCGAGCGCGGAGACGACGACCGGGTCCAGCTCGTAGTCCTGCGCGGGGACCGAGAAGGTCATGCGCAGGAAGTTCTCGACGTAGCCGAGGTCGTTGCGCGGGTAGACGAACGGCTGGCCCACGGACTTCTTGTACGCGTAGGCGGCGATCGTCGGAAGCTTGGCGAGGAGGCGGATCGTGGAGAGGTTCCGCTGCTCCTCGTCGAAGGGGTTGTGGCTGTCCTGGTAGAACGTGGACAGCGCGCTGACGACCGAGGACAGCATGGCCATCGGGTGGGCGTCGCGCGGGAAGCCGTCGAAGAACCGCTTGACGTCCTCGTGCAGCAGCGTGTGCTGCGTGACGTCGTTCTTGAAGGTCGCCAGCTCGTCGACCTTGGGCAGCTCGCCGTTGATGAGGAGGTACGCGACCTCCAGGAAGCTGCTGCTCTCGGCCAGCTGCTCGATGGGGTACCCGCGATAGCGGAGAATCCCCTGCTCACCGTCGAGGTAGGTGACGGCGGACTTGTACGCGGCGGTGTTCCCGTAGCCGCTGTCCAGGGTCACCAGACCGGTCTGGGCGCGCAGCTTGCCGATGTCGAAGCCGTTGTCGCCGACGGTGCTGTCGACCACCGGGTAGGTGTACTCGCCATCGCCGTACCGCAGTACTACCGCGTTGTCGCGTTTCTCGCTCACGTCATCCCTCACCGACGTAGTGCCTCTTCTTCGAGGTGCCCTGACTGTGTCTACCTTCCCCCATTTGGACGAGGAAAGTGCACTCGGGGCCGACCATTGGCCCTATTGGCGGCACTGAGTGCCGTCGAACAGCCTTGCCATCCTGCCGCCTCTCCCCCGGTTCCGGAAGGGCAGGGTGACCTTTCCCACCGTTTTGATCGATCATTTTTCCCTACGTCATCCGCCGGAGACACACCGGGGGTACCGGCGAGTACGACACGTGTCCGGGTGACGTCATCGGGTGAGGACCTGCCGGGCTTCACGGGTACGTACGGTGGGCGGGGGTGCGCTCCGTAAGAAATTCACCGGGAAGAGTGAGGCGCGGGAGATTCGGCGGTCCTCGCCGCTGCCTGTCCGCGCGGCCCGGGGATGTCCGGGGCGCGCAGGCGGCCCGCGAGACCCGTGTGGCGGCGGCCCGCCGAGACCGTGCGGACCGCCTGGCCGAGGGCGCGGCGGGAGCCGACGAGGACCACGAGGCGTTTCGCCCGCGTGACGGCCGTATACAGAAGGTTGCGCTGGAGCATCGTCCACGCGCTCGTCGTGACCGGGACGACGACCGCCGGGTACTCGCTGCCCTGCGAGCGGTGGATCGTCATCGCGTAGGCGTGCGCGAGTTCGTCCAGCTCGTCGAACTCGTACGTCACGTCCTCGTCCTCGTCCGTACGGACCGTCAGGCGCTGCTCCACCGTGTCGAGTCCCGTCACGACGCCGACCGTGCCGTTGAAGACGCCGTTCTCGCCCTTCTCGTAGTTGTTGCGGATCTGCGTGACCTTGTCGCCGACGCGGAAGACGCGGCCGCCGAAGCGCTTCTCCTCCGTGCGCGGGCCCGGGGGCGTCAGGGCCTGCTGGAGCAGCGCGTTGAGCGTGCCCGCGCCCGCAGGTCCTCGGTGCATCGGGGCGAGGACCTGCACGTCCGTACGGGGGTCGAGGCCGAAGCGCGCGGGGATGCGGCGCGCCACGACGTCGACCGTCAGCCGCCCCGCCGCCTCCGTGTCCTCCTCGACGAACAGGAAGAAATCCTTCAGCCCCTGCGTGAGCGGGTGCTGACCCTCGTTGATGCGGTGCGCGTTCGTCACGACGCCCGACTCCTGCGCCTGCCGGAAGATCCGCGTCAGGCGTACGGCCGGGACGGGCCCGCCCTCGCTCAGCAGGTCCCGCAGCACCTCCCCCGCGCCGACCGACGGCAGCTGGTCCACGTCGCCCACGAGGAGCAGGTGCGCGCCGGGCGCGACCGCCTTGACCAGCTTGTTCGCGAGCAGCAGGTCGAGCATCGACGCCTCGTCCACCACGACGAGGTCCGCGTCGAGCGGCCGGTCCCTGTCGTACGCCGCGTCCCCGCCCGGCTTCAGCTCCAGCAAGCGGTGCACCGTGGACGCCTCCGCACCCGTCAGCTCCGCGAGCCGCTTCGCCGCGCGGCCCGTCGGCGCCGCCAGGACGACCTTCGCACGGCGCGCGCGGGCGAGTTCGACCACGGACCGCACCGTGAACGACTTCCCGCAGCCGGGGCCCCCGGTGAGGACAGCGACCTTGCGGGTCAGCGCGAGCCGCACGGCGGCCTCCTGCTCGGGGGCGAGCGTGGTCCCCGTCCTTCGCGCGAGCCACCCCAGGGCCGCGCCCCAGTCCACGTCCTGGAAGCTCCGGAGCCGGTCCTCGCGGGCCGTGAGCAGGCGGCGCACCTGCCCCGCGAGCGAGAGTTCCGCGCGGTGGAAGGGCACGAGGTACACGCCCGTGACCGGCTGCCCGTCGGGGTCCGTGAGCCCCTCCCGCACGACCCCCTCCGGGTCATCGGCCAGCTCCCCCAGGCACTCGATCACGAGCCCCGTGTCCACGCCGAGCAGCTTCACGGCGTCGCTGATGAGGCGCTCCTCGGGGAGGTAGCAGTGGCCCTGGTCCGTCGCCTGCGACAGCGCGTACTGGAGCCCCGCCTTGACGCGCTCCGGGCTGTCCTCGGGGATGCCGACCGCGCGGGCGATGCGGTCGGCGGTGAGGAAGCCGATGCCCCAGACGTCGGCGGCGAGCCGGTACGGCTCCGCCTTCACGACCTCGATCGAGTCGTCCCCGTACTTCTTGTAGATGCGCACCGCGATCGACGTGGACACCTCCACGCTCTGGAGGAAGACCATGACCTCCTTGATCGCCTTCTGCTCCTCCCACGCCGCGATGATCTTCGCGACGCGCTTGGGCCCGAGCCCCTGCACCTCGATGAGGCGCTTCGGCTCGCTCTCGATGACGTCGAGCGTGTCCGTCCCGAAGTGCCGCGTGATCCGGTCGGCGAAGACGGGCCCGATGCCCTTCACGAGCCCCGAGCCGAGGTACCGCCTGATGCCCTGGATGGTGGCGGGCAGCACGGTCGTGTAGTTCTCGACGACGAACTGCTTCCCGTGCTTCGGGTGCGAGCCCCACCGCCCCCGCATCCGCAGCGCCTCCCCCGGCTGCGCCCCGAGCAGCGCCCCGACAACGGTGAGCAGATCCCCGCCCCCGCGCCCCGTGTCGACACGGGCGACGGTGAAGCCGCTCTCGTCGTCGGCGTAGGTGACGCGTTCGAGGGTGGCTTCGAGAACGGCGAGCGGCGAGGCGGGGCCGGGGCGCTGGCCGGCGGGGGTGCTGGGGGCCATGAGGGGACGGTATCGCTGCGGGGTGACGGTGGGACGGGCCGGTGAAAGAGGAAGTGGAGTCGGGGGCCGGTGACGGCCTCGTCGGACCACGGGTCCCGGGCATGACCGAGCAGTTCTTCGGCCATACCGGGCTGCGCCTCCTCGACTTCGTCCGCGAGACGCGTGACCCGTCCGGAACCGCCCGTATCGGCCGGCGGGTACGCGCTTCGCCCTCCCCCACCGCACCACGGGAGCAGGCGGGGAGAGGCCGCTTGGGCGCGGAGACGGCCACGAGGGAGGGGCTACGCGCGGTGGGGGTACGGTACGTGGCGCCTTGAGCGGCCGGGCGCGGAACAGCTGTATGGGGCAGGTCTTTCCGGGCAGGATGGGGCCTGTACAGGGAGTCCAGGGTCCGGGCGGCCGTCCGTCCGTGAGCCGGTCAAGGAGCGCAGGATGCTGGAGATCAGGCCGGAGAGTGCCTTCGGGCGTGGCTACGAGGTGCTGGTGGACGGGATACCCGTCGCGCGGTGGTCCTCCCGTATCTGGAGTGACGGCGGGGAGGTCGAAATGGCCGGGGAGACCTTCGCGTTCAGGTCGGGGGGCTGGGGGCGCTCCTTCGAGATGCTCGCGGGCGGCGCGGTGCACGTCGAGGCGCACCGCTCGGGCGGGCGCTGGACCATCACCGGGGAGGGCGGCACGTACGAACTGGGGCGGCCGTCGTTCTGGCGCGGGAAGCGGCAGCTCGTCTCGGGCGGGCGGGTCCTGGGCGAGTTCAGGAACACCGGTTTTCGCGGCGGCCTCACGGCCGACCTCCGCGATGTGCCGCTGCCCGTCCAGGTCTTCACCGGGGTCGTGGTGCTCACCCTCCAGCGACGTCAGCGCGCCGCCGCGGCCTCGTCCTCCAGCAGCTGAGCGGCGGGCACGCCGCCGGGACGCCGCGCGGGCACCACGCGAAGGGGCCCGTCCGCCTCAGCGGTCGGGCCCTTCCGGTTTCCCCCCGTCGCACAGGCTTCCCCCCTCGGGAATCCCCCCCCGGATTTCCCCCCCATGCCTGGCGACACCACGTATGACAGGCCAGGTGGGCCGAGGGTTGTACGACCTCTGAAAGAAACTTCGCGGGCCCCGGGACGCGGACGCCGGGCCCCGGGGACCGGTGTCCGCGCCCCGGCGTCGGCCCCCGCGCCCCGCTTCACACGTACCGCGCGAACCGTTCCGCCGTCGTCGCCAGGAGCTTCCTGCCGTCGCCCGACCACAGCGCGTCGTTGAAGAGTTCCACCTCGATCGGGGCCGTGTAGCCGCTCGCGTCGGCTTGTTCGCGCCACCACCGGAGGTCGATCGCTCCGTCGCCGAGCTGACCCCTGCCGTTGAGGACCCCGGCGGGCAGGGGGGTGATCCAGTCGGCGAGCTGGAAGGCCGCGATGCGGCCTGTCGCGCCCGCGCGGGCGAGAGCCGCGGGGGCCTGGTCGTCCCACCAGACGTGGTACGTGTCGACGCAGACGCCGACCTGCTCGGCGGGGAAGCGTGCGGCGAGGTCCAGGGCCTGCGTCAGGGTCGAGACGACGCAGCGGTCGGACGCGAACATCGGGTGCAGCGGCTCGATCGCGAGCCGGATGCCCGATTCCGCCGCGTACGGGGCGAGTTCGGCGAGCGCGTCCGCCACGCGTTCGCGGGCCGCACCCAGGTCCCCCCTGCCGTCGGGGAGTCCGCCCGAGACCAGGACCAGGACCCGCGTGCCGAGCGCCGCCGCCTCGTCGATCGCCCTGCGGTTGTCCGCCACCGCGGCCCGGCGCGCGGCCGGTTCGCTCGCCGTGAGAAAGCCGCCCCGGCACAGCGTCGTGACCGTGAGGCCCGCGTCGCGCATGAGCACCGCGCTCGCCTCCAGCCCGTACGCCTGCACGGGCTCACGCCACAGGCCGACGTTCCGCACGCCCACGTCCCCGCATGCCTCGACGAGTTCGGGGAGGGAGAGTTGTTTCACCGTCTGCTGGTTGATGCTGAAGCGCGCGTGCGCCTTCACCGCTGTCACCGGGGGACTCCGTACACGTCGAGGAGGGCACGCATCCGCTGGGCCGCGCGCTCGGGGTCGGGGAACAGGCCGAGCCCGTCGGCGAGCGCGTAGGCGCGCGCGAGGTGCGGCAGGGAGCGCGAGGACTGGTGGCCGCCGACCATCGCGAAGTGCTCCTGGTGGCCGGCGAGCCAGGCGAGGAACACGACGCCCGTCTTGTAGAAGCGCGTCGGCTTCCGGAAGAGGTGGCGCGACAACTCCACCGTCGGGTCCAGGACTTCACGGAAACCGCGCACGTCGCCCGTGTCGAGGACGCCGACCGCGCGCGAGGCGAGCGGGGCGAGGGGGTCGAAGATGCCCAGCAGGGCGTGGCTGAAGCCCTGTTCGTCGCCCGCGATGAGTTCCGGGTAGTGGAAGTCGTCACCCGTGTAGCAGCGCACGCCCGCCGGGAGGCGGCGGCGCACGGCGATCTCGCGCTCCGCGTCGAGCAGCGAGATCTTGATGCCGTCGACCTTGTCCGGGTGCGCCGCGATGACCTGGAGGAACGTCTCGGTCGCCGCGTCGAGGTCCGCCGAGCCCCAGTACCCCGTGAGCGCCGGGTCGAACATGGGACCGAGCCAGTGCAGGATCACCGGCTCGCGGGCCTGCCGGAGCAGGTGCCCGTACAGCGCGAGGTAGTCCTCGGGGCCGCGCGCGGCGGCGGCGAGGGCGCGGGAGGCCATCAGGATCGCCTGCGCGCCCGCGTCCTCGACGAGCGCCAGCTGCTCCTCGTACGCCGCGCGGATCTCGGCGAGGGCGGGCGTGCCCGCCGCGAGCTGGTCGGTACCCGCCCCTGCGGCGATCCGGCCACCGGTCGCGCGCGCCTCGGCGGCCGAACGGCGGATCAGCTCGGCCGCGTTGGGCCAGTCCAGACCCATGCCGCGCTGTGCCGTGTCCATCGCCTCGGCGACGCCGAGCCCCTGCTCCCACAGGTGGCGGCGGAAGGCGAGCGTCGCGTCCCAGTCGACGGCCGCCGGGTCGTCGGCGCTGATGTCCGCGTACGGGTCGGCGACGACGTGCGCGGCCGAGAAGACGGTACGGGAGGTGAGCGGGCCGCCGGGGGAAACCTCGCGCGCGGGCCGGGACTTGGGCTCGTACGCGTACAACGAGCCGTCGGGGGCGGGGAGACGGAGACTCACAGCGTGATCTCCGGTACGTCGAAGCGGCGGCCTTCCGCCGAGGACTTGAGGCCCAGTTCGGCGAGCTGGACGCCGCGCGCGCCCGCGAGGAGGTCCCAGTGGTAGGGGGCGTCCGCGTAGACGTGGCGCAGGAACAGCTCCCACTGCGCCTTGAAGCCGTTGTCGAACTCGCCGTTGTCCGGGACCTCCTGCCACTGCTCGCGGAAGACCTCCGTCGCGGGCAGGTCCGGGTTCCAGACCGGCTTGGGGGTCGAAGAGCGGTGCTGGACACGGCACTTGCGCAGCCCCGCGACCGCCGAGCCCTCGGTCCCGTCGACCTGGAACTCGACGAGTTCGTCGCGGTTGACGCGTACCGCCCACGAGGAGTTGATCTGCGCGACCGCGCCGCCTTCGAGCTGGAAGATCCCGTACGCCGCGTCGTCGGCCGTCGCCTCGTACGGTTTGCCCTCCTCGTCCCAGCGCTGCGGCAGGTGCGTCGCGGTGAGCGCCTGGACGCTCGTCACCCGGCCGAACAGCTCGTGCAGCACGTACTCCCAGTGCGGGAACATGTCCGTGACGATGCCGCCGCCGTCCTCGGTGCGGTAGTTCCAGCTGGGGCGCTGCGCCTCCTGCCAGTCGCCCTCGAAGACCCAGTACCCGAACTCGCCCCGCACGGACAGGACGCGGCCGAAGAAGCCCCCGTCGATGAGGCGCTTGAGCTTGAGCAGGCCCGGGAGGAAGAGCTTGTCCTGCACGACGCCGTGCTTGATCCCGGCCGCGTCGGCGCGGCGGGCGAGGTCGAGCGCCCCTTCGAGCCCGGTCGCCGTGGGCTTCTCGGTGTAGATGTGCTTGCCGGCCGCGATGGCCTTCTTGAGCGCCTCCTCGCGCGCGGACGTGACCTGCGCGTCGAAGTAGATGTCGATCGCGGGGTCGGCGAGTACCGCGTCGATGTCGGTCGACCAGCGGGTCAGGCCGTGCTGCTCGGCGAGGGCGCGCAGGGCGTGCTCGCGGCGGCCCACGAGGACGGGTTCGGGCCACAGGACCGTCCCGTCGCCGAGGTCGAGTCCGCCCTGCTCGCGCAGCGCGAGGATCGAGCGAACGAGGTGCTGGCGGTGGCCCATCCGCCCTGTCACACCGTTCATGGCGATGTGCACCGTCTTGCGTTCCACGGGGGTCCCTTCTCACGGGGGGTCGGCAGACGCGCCCAGTAAGCGCTTTCTACGAGGGGAGACGCTAGCCTCTGCGCAACGGGGACGACAAGACCCCCGCCCGCCGGCTTCCGTGCCGGCCCGACCGGTCCCGGAGGACGAGATGACCGTGACGCTCTCGGATGTGGCTTCCCGTGCGGGGGTTTCACCCGCGACCGTCTCCCGGGTGCTCAACGGCAACTACCCGGTGGCCGAGGGCACCCGCGAGCGGGTGCTGCGGGCCGTGGACGAGCTGGACTACGTGCTGAACGGCCCGGCGAGTTCGCTCGCCGCCGCGACCTCGGACCTCGTCGGGGTGCTCGTCAACGACATCGCCGACCCCTTCTTCGGGATCATCGCGAGCGCGGTGCAGTCGCAGATCGGCGGGCCCGGGGGGCGCGCGGGCGGCGAACGGCTCGCGGTCGTGTGCGGGACGGGCGGCGCCCCCGAGCGCGAACTCACCTACCTGACGCTGCTCCAGCGGCAGCGCGCGGCGGCCGTCGTGCTCACGGGGGGCGCCGTCGAGGACGCGGCGCACAGCGCGGCCGTCGCGGACAAGCTGCGCAAACTCGTCGCCGCAGGGACACGCGCGATCCTCCTGGGGCGGCCCCCGCTGCCCGAAGCCGGACCCGGGGTCACCGCGCTGACCTTCGACAACCGGGCGGGAGCACGGGAGCTGACCGCCCATCTCCTCGCGCTCGGCCACCGCCGCATCGGCTGCGTGGCGGGCCCGCCCGAGCGCACGACGACCCGGCACCGGCTCGAAGGCCACCGGGCGGCGCTCGCCGAAGCGGGGGTCGACGACGTGCCGGGGGCGACCGTGCACGGGGCGTACGACAGAGCGTCCGGCTTCCGCGCGGTCGGTGAACTCCTCGGCCGCGTACCGGACTTGACCGCGATCGTCGCGGCGAACGACACCGTGGCGCTGGGCGCCTGCGCGGCGCTGCGGGAGCGGGGCCTCCGGGTGCCTGACGACGTGTCCGTGGCGGGCTTCGACGACCTGCCCTTCAGCGCGGACGCGCTGCCCGCGCTCACGACGGTCCGGCTGCCGCTGCACGAGACGGGGGCACGGGCCGGGCGGATCGCGACGGGGCGGGACGAGGCGCCCGAGGGGGGCGAGGAACTGGTGGCGGGGAAGCTGGTGGTGCGGGGGTCGACGGGAGCGGCGAGGTAGCGGGGCGGACGAAGCGGAAACGGCCCGCCCCGCACCCGCACCGCAGCCCCGCACCGGCAGCACGACCCCGGCCCCGCACCCGCACCGCAGCCCCGCACCGGCAGCACGACCCCGGCCCCGCACCCGTACCCCGGCCCCGCACCCCGCCCCCGTACCGCAGTCCCGTGGCCGTGACCGGAGCCGCCTCGGTCCTCGGTCCCGGCGCGCCAGCGGGAATAGGCGTGCCGCCTGCGGTCAGGCTGTGCGACAGACGGCCCGCCGGGGCCACGGCAGAAGCGACGAAGGAGCAATAGGCATGAAACTGGCGTTCTCCACCCTCGGTGTCCCCGGGCTGCCCGTCCCCGAGGTCGTACGGCTCGCCGCCACGCACGGCTACCACGGCGTGGAGCTGCGCGCCCACCCCGAGGAGCCGCTCAACCTGACCAGTACGGCACCCGAACGCGCCGCCGCGCGGCAGCGGTTCGCCGACGCGGGGGTCGAGGTGCTGGGGGTCGCCGGGTACGTGAAGGTCGCCGAGCCCGGCGACGACGAGCCGTACCTCACCGAGACGCGCGCGCTCATCGACCTCGCCCACGACCTCGGCGCGGGCCACGTCCGCGTCTTCCCCGGCGGGGGTACGGAGCAGGGCGAGGTGGAGGCCGACGCGACCGCCGAGCGGCGGCTCGGGCTCGCCGCCGAGCACGCGGCCGCGCGCGGCGTCCGCATCCTCCTGGAGACCCACGACTCGCACCGCACGGGCGCGGCGGCGACCCGCGTCCTCGGCACGGTGGGGCACAAGTCCACCGGCGCCCTGTGGGACACCATGCACACGTGGCTCGGCGGCGAGCAGCCCGATGAGTCCTACCTCGCGCTCGCCCCCTACCTCGGATACGTGCAGGTCAAGGACATCGCCTCGCGCGAGGACACGACGCCGCTGCCGCTCGGCGCCGGGGTGCTGCCGCTCGGCGAGGTCGTGGACGTGCTCACCCGCGAGGGCTGGGACGGCTGGCTGTGCTGGGAGTACGAGAAGCGGTGGTACGCGGACGCCGCCGACCTCGCCCCGCTGCTCGGACCGGGCGCGGAGTACCTGCGGAGGCTGCTGAACGAGGCGGCGTGAGGCGGGGCGCGCGGGGAGGGGGCGGGTGCGGTAGCGGGCGCGGTGCCGGGCCCGGGGTCGGGCGCGGTGCCGGGCCCGGGGTCAGGCCCCGTACCGGGCCCGGAGTCAGCCACGCGCAGCCGCCCGCGCGCTCGGGGTCCGGGGGCTGGGGGCCCGCGCGCTCGGGGTCCGGGGGCTCAGGGGCCGGGGGCTGAGGGGGCGGTGGCCGGGGCTCCCCGTGCGTGGACGGGGCGTTCGGGCGCAGGTGGGGCCCTCAGGCCCTCGCCGCCGTACACCGCCTCGTAGTGCACGATCATTTCGAGGCGCTGGTCGACAACCCGCCAGTACTCCGCGTCGGCCTCCCGGTCGAAAGGCACGAGCCGGGTGGGGAAGACCCGCTCCCCGGCGAGCAGCACGGTGCCCGGGTGGAGCGAGTAGAGCAGGGGCTTGCGTCCCGCCGGCTCCGACACCCGGGCCCCCGCGCGCGGACTCCAGCCGCCGAAGTCCTCGCCGTCGATCCGCACCTCGCGGCGCGTGATGACGGCGGGTCCGAGTCCAGCGTTGCTGAGCCGTACCCCGGCGTGGTCCTGACCGCTGTCGCGGAAGCGCCGGAACTGGAGCACCGGCCGCACCGAGAGACGGTTGTGCTCGCGGGTCGCGGCGGTCTGGGTCCAGCTCACCCACAGGGAGCCGACCGCGACGACGGTGGCGGCGAAGGCGATGACGGTCTCGGCCTCCACGACGGCCCCTCTCCCGCACGACTGTGCGAAGCCGCACGAAGAGGGGAAGGTTGTCCGGGCGGGGGCGCGGTCATGCGGGCGCGGACCCGGGCCCACGGACCGGCCGTACGCGGGTGGCCCCGACCCGCGCTCCGCACGCCCGCACGCCCCTTCCCTGCCCCCGCTCAGGGCACGCCCCCTCCCCCGTCCGGCCCCACCCCCGCCCGGCGCCTTGCCCCCCTCCCCCGCCGCTCGCTATGCCCGACTGAGCACAGCGCTCTTCGGATCATCGGACGGGCGCCCCTGCGGACCGGCCGTGCGCGCCGGTCCCGAGGACAGGAGTGGCGGCATGGCGCAGGAGACGACGGGTGGGGGGCGGCCCCGGCGGCGGGCCGTGCTCGCCGCCGGGGTGTTCGGGACGGCGGCGGGGGCGCTCGGGGCCGGTACGGCGCGGGCCGCCGAGGGCCCCGCCGGGCCCCGCACCCCCGGGGCGGCCGCGTACCCGCCCGATCCTCTCGCCGACCGGCGGCTCCTCTCGCGCATGACCCCCGAGGAGAAGGTCGGGCAGCTCTTCGTGATGCGCTTCCACGGGGACTCGGCGACCGCGCCATCGGCTGCCGACGCGCAGGCGAACCGCGAGGACATCGGGGTCGCGACCGCCGCCGAGATGATCGCGCGTTACCACCTCGGCGGCGTCATCTACTTCGGCTGGGCGGGCAACATCCGCTCGCCCCGGCAGGTCGCCGCGCTCTCGAACGAGGTGCAGCGCGCCGGGCTCGGGCTGCGCGTGCCCCTGCCGCTGCTCGTCTCGATCGACCAGGAGCACGGCGCCGTGCAGCGGATCGGGCCGCCCGCCACGCAGTTGCCCGGCGCGATGGGCCTCGGCTCCGCCTCGCTCGGCGCGGGCGGCACGAGCGCGGGGGCGCGCGAGGCGGCCGCGCTCGCGGGCCGTGAGCTGGCGGCGCTCGGGGTACGGCAGGACTGGGCGCCGGACGCGGACGTCAACGTCAATCCGGCGAACCCCGTCATCGGGGTGCGTTCCTTCGGCGCCGACCCCGAAGCCGTCGCGCGCCTCGCCGCCGCGCAGGTGCGCGGCTACCAGGACGACGCCGGGATCTCCGCCGCCGTCAAGCACTTCCCCGGGCACGGCGACACCGCGACCGACTCGCACGTCGGCTTCCCCGTCATCTCGCACACGCGCGAGGAGTGGGACACGCTCGACGCACCCCCCTTCCGCGCGGCGATCGCCGCCGGAACGGATGTCGTGATGACGGGTCACCTCGCCTTCCCCGCGCTCGACCCGACCGGCGACCCCGCCACGCTCTCGCACCCCGTCGTCACAGGTGTCCTGCGCGCTCGACTCGGCTACGAGGGCGTCGTCACGACCGACTCGCTGCGCATGGAGGGCGTACGGGCGAAGTACGGCGACGACCGCGTGCCGGTCCTCGCGCTGCTCGCGGGCGTCGACCTCCTCCTCGACCCGCCCGACCTCGGCCTCGCGCACCGCTCCGTGCTCGCCGCGCTGCGCGCGGGCGAGCTGACCGAGGCCCGTGTCGACGCCTCGGTCCTGCGCGTCCTCGCGCTGAAGCGGCGGCGCGGGCTGCTCGCGAAGCCGTACGTGGACGAGGCGGCCGTCGCGCGGAACGTCGGGACACCGGCGCACCGCGCCCTCGCCGACCGGCTCGCCGAGCGCGGCACGACCCTCGTGCTCAACGACGGCACGCTGCCGCTGCGCGCCGACGCGGGCCACCTCCTCGTCCTCGGCGTCGACCCCGCCTCGGCCTCGGGCAGCGACGGCCCCGCGACGCGCGTCCTCGCCCGCGCGCTCGAAGCGGAGGGCTTCCGCGTCACGCGCCGTACGACGGGCCCCGCGCCCGACGCCGCGACGCGTGACGCGGCCGTCGCCGCCGCGCGCCGCGCGCACACCGTCGTCGTCGCCACGTACGGCCTCGACACC
This sequence comes from Streptomyces sp. P6-2-1, assembly GCF_050613165.1. Lineage (NCBI taxonomy): Bacteria > Bacillati > Actinomycetota > Actinomycetes > Kitasatosporales > Streptomycetaceae > Streptomyces > Streptomyces sp. P6-2-1. The sequence goes on from NZ_CP192513.1 coordinate 2,192,770, forward strand.
GACCCCGAGCAGCGCACGCTGCTCGCCGCGCTCGTCGCGACGGGGGTCCCCGTCGTCGCCGTCGCGCTGCGCAACCCGTACGACGCCGCGCACCTGCCCGAGGGCGTGCGCGCGCTGCTCGCGGCGTACGGGTGGAGCGACGTGGAGGTCCGCGCGGCCGCGCGGGTCCTGACGGGGCGCGCGCGGCCGCTCGGGCGGCTCCCCGTGCCCGTGGCACGGGCCGACGCGCCGGAGCGGACGCTGTATCCGGTGGGGCGGGGGCTCTCGTACGGGTGAGGGACCGCTCCCGTACGGCCTGACGTGCGTGCGCTTCGCCGGCGGAAGCCGCTTCGGCGCAGGGGAGCGCGCGCCCGTCCCGCGTCCGCTCCCCGCGCACCGCCCCCGGCGTACGCGCTCTACGCCGTGCCTCGATTCCTCGTGACCCCATCGAGCGCAAAGCGCCGGGGTCCGCTGGCGTGGGCGGCGCCGCGCGGTTCACGCTGAGCACAGCGAACGGGGGTGGGCCATGCGCACGACGCGGACGACGCGGGCGAGTTCGGGGGACGGCGTACCGGAGCGGGCGCGTACCCGCGCGCGCCGGTGGCTCGCGCTGCTCGCGGGCGCGGGGCTCGTGGGCGCCGGGGTCACGGGGTGCGCGGGCGCGCCCGCCCCGCAGCCCGTCGCCGCCGAGGTGAGCGCGAGCCCGTACCGCTTCCTGGAGCCGGGCACGTGCAGCGGCGGCGAGCGCGCGGACGGCCGGAAGGCCACCGTCCGCGAGGTGTCCTGCCGCAGCGAGTCCGCCGTCGCGCGCGTCCTGACGCGGCACGAGGAGCGCCGCGCCGACGGCCCGTTGTGCCCGGGCCGTACGGACTTCGTCCTCCAGCTCAGCGGCGGCGACCCCGGTCTCGACGAGGACGGCGACGGCTCGGTGGCGCGCGGCTACGCCTGCATGCGGAACCTGGAGGCACCGCACCCGGGCGACCCGGGGCAGGGGGGCGGCCCGCGCACGGTCGCCGGCGACTGCGTGCGGGCGATCGGCGAGGGCGAGGTGCGCGAGACGGCGTGCGCGGCGCGCGGCGCGGAACGGCCCGAACACCGGGTCGTCACGACGGTGCGGGAGCGGGCGCGGTGCCCGGAGGGGACGGAGCTGTACGTGACGGTGGGCGGGAAGCGGCCGGTGGGGTGCGGGGTGCCGGTACGGGGCGGGGGCGCGTGAGCGCGCGGGGCGCCGGTGCCCGGGCGCGCCCCTCCCCGTACCGCTTCGTCCTACGGCCGTAGCCTCGGCTCCTCCGCCGGTGCCTTGTCGAGCCGCGCGAGCGGGGCCGCCGCCCGGGTGCCCGCGTCGACGCCCGCCCAGGCGAGCACGCGCTGCGTGGCGAGTGCGCGTTCGGCGGGGACGAGGCCGTCGATGTTCGCGCCGTGGTTGGCGCCCGGCGCCGTCATCACGTACGCGTCCAGGGAACCCTGCCCGACCCGGAAGCGCTCCGCGCCCCAGGGGTCGTTCTCGCCGTACACGAAGAGCATGTGCCGTGCGTGGTGGCGCACCCAGCTGTCGACGTCGGGGATCGCGCGCCTGTCGAAGCGCATCGGGATCTCGCGGGGCACGAAGTTGCGCGGCGGCTGGTAGCCGTAGCGGCTCAGGCCCTTGAGGTGCGGGAGCGAGAGGGTGGGGGCGCCGAGCTGCGTACCCGCCTGGTAGTAGTACGGCGTGTACGGGTCGAGGCCCTGGTCGGTGTAGAAGGACCAGCCGGAGATTTCGTCGACGTACGTGTACAGCTCCTCGTCGCTCACCGTCCGCGCCTCGGGCACGTCGGCGCAGTCGGCCTCGCCCGAGTACTGCCAGAAGCCCCACACGAGATCGAGGACGACGGCCTCGTACGCCTTGTCGAGCGTGCCGACGGTGCCGAAGGACCAGCCCTCGGCCTTCGCCTGGTCCGCGTACTTCTTCTCCAGCGGCTCGCGGCGGATCAGGGCCTCGCGCTGGACGGCGGCGAGCGCGTCGCGGCACTCCTTCGTGCCGACCCGCTCGAAGAAGCGGTCGTAGGCGGAGTCCTCGGCGTTGTCGACGTCGTTGGGGGCGACGTAGGCGACGACGCCGTCCATGTCGTGCGGGTAGTAGCGCGCGTAGTACGTGGCGGTCATGCCGCCCTTCGAGCCGCCGGTGGCGAGCCAGTTCTGCCCGTAGACCTTCTTGAGGGCCCGGTAGATGCGGTGCTGGTCGCTCGCGGCCTGCCAGATGTCGAGCTTGGACCAGTCGGCGGGCCGTGGCCGCGAGGGGGTGAAGTACCGGTACTCGACGGAGACCTGGTTGCCGTCGACGAGGCGGGTCGGCTCGGCGCGGCTCGCGCTCGTCGAGACGCCGTAGCCGCTGGTGTACATGACGGTGGGGCGGCTCGTGTCCTTGTGCAGGACGGTGAGGCGCTGCGTGAAGCTGCCGCGCGAGGGGTGCCTGTGGTCGACGGGCTGGCGGTAGGCGAGCACGAAGTACCGGTACCCGGCCACGGGCTTCTCCTCGATCAGGCTCATGCCGGGGATCGAGAGCAGGCGTTCCTTGATGTCGCGGGTGTCGGGGGCGGCGAGGGGGCTCGCGCTCCGGGGGGTCACGGGGGCCACGGAAGCCACGGGGGCGGCGGGCCCGGGTGCCGCCGTGGCCGTGCCTGCTATGCCGGCGGTGAGGGTGCCTGCCACGAGGCTCGCGAGAAGGGCTCTCAGCGTCTGTGCGCGCACGGGGCTCCTTTTGTCCGGGAGGGGCGGGGGCTCCGGGGGATGACCGGGGCGCCCGGGTACCGGGTGACGGGTTGTCGGCTCGTGTGCTGGAACGTAGCGGATGAGGTGACGGGCGGCCAGATGGTCGCGGCCGGGCGAGGGCGGGGCACAGGCGGCGCGAAATGCCCGGCGCGTCGCGTTTCGTACGATTACCGTCGTGGGTGAAGGTGGCGGCGATGACCACCCCCGCCGCCCCCGCAGCCCCCACCGTCCCGGCCGCCGCCTCGTCGGCGCGCGCCGCCGCGCGCCGCCGCGCCTCGGCGCTCGCGTGCGTGTCCCTGGCGTACGGTCTCGTCCAAGTGGCCGCCGTCGTCCCCTGGCTGGGCCTCGGCTGGGACGAGTCCGTCTACGTGTCGCAGACCGACCCCCGCCACCCCGCCGCCTACTTCTCCGCCCCGCGCTCGCGCGGCGTGAGCTACCTGACGGCACCCGTGACCTGGCTGACGAACGACCCGCACGCGGTCCACCTCTGGCTGGCGCTGCTGTCGGCAGCCGCCCTGTACGCGGCCTTCGCGGTGTGGCGCCCCCTGCTGGGCACGGCCCGCTGCGCCCTGGCGGCGGCGCTGTTCGCCTCGCTGTGGACGGCGCTGCTCTACGGGCCCCAGGCGATGCCGAACCTGTGGGTGGCGCTGGGAACGGTGACGGCGACGGGATGGCTGCTGCGGGGCGCGGCGGCGAGCGGCCGAGGGGGCGGCGGGCGGGCGAGCGGCGGGCGGAGCGGTCCGGGTGGCGCCCCGGCGGTACGGGTACGGGGCGGGGCCGGGCGGGACGCAGGGGTACGGGGCGGGGCCCTCGCCCTGCGGGGACCGCTCACCGCTTCGGCGCGGTGGGCCTGGTGCGGGGTGGCCCTCGCGGTCGCCGGGGTGACCCTGCTCCGCTTCCCCGACGGGTGCTGGCTCGCCCTGCCGCTCGGGCTCGCGTGCCTCGCGCACCGGCCGCTGCGGCGGCCCGCGCCGATGGCGGCGCTCGCCGGGGGGCTCGTGGCGGGCGCGGTGCCGTGGATCGCGGAGGCGTACGGGCGCTGGGGCGGGATCGGCGCGCGCCTGCGGGTCTCCAGCGACGTGCAGGGCGAGATGGGTTTGCGCTGGGCGGGCGGCGACGCCTGGCGCAGCGTCAACGGGCCGCTCCTGTGCCGTCCGTGCGACATCGACCCGTACCAGCCGTGGCTGACGTGGTGGTGGCTGCTCCTGCCGGTGCTCGCGCTGGCGTGCGCGGTACGGGCGCGGCGCGGGCGGGGGGCCGTCATGTGGCTTCCCCTCGCCTGCGCGGTCGCGCTGAGCCTCCCGTACCTCCTGGCCCTCGGTTACTCGGCCCCGCGCTTCTTCCTCCCCACGTACGCGCTCCTCGCCCTGCCCCTCGCGGCGACAGCCCTCGACGTGGCGCGCGGCCGCCGCCCGTACGTCCTGGCGCTGTGCGCGGTACTCGCCCTGTACGGCGCGAGCCAGGTCACCGGTTTCTGGCGCACCCTCATGGGCGCCCGGCACACGACCCACCGCTACGAAACGGTCGCGGCCCGCCTCAACAAGGCCGGAATCCGGCCCCCGTGCCTCCTCACAGGCGCCCAGGTCCCCCCGATCGCCTACGCGGCGGGCTGCGCCTCGGGCAACCTCGCGGGCAACAACAAGAACCTCACCCCCACCACCCTGCGCACCCACACCTCCCGCATCCCGGTCGCGGCCATCACCGCCGCCGACGCCGGCCCCCCGGCCTACGCCCGCGGGTGGCGACCGATGCCGCTGCCGGGGACGGGGCTGCGGGCGTGGGTCGCGGGACGGGACTGAGGAGTTCCCGCGGAAAGGGGCGCACGGCCCCGTGCCGTGGACAGCGGCGCACGGCCCCGTGCCGTGGACAGCGGCGCACGGCCCCGTGCCGTGGACAGCGGCGCACGGCCCCGTGCCGTGGACAGCGGCGCACGGCCCCGTGCCGTGGACAGCGGCGCACGGCCCCGTGCCGTGGACAGCGGCGCACGGCCCCGTGCCGTGGACAGCGGCGCACGGCCCCGTGCCGTGGACAGGGGCGCCGGCCCGCCGTCGGCCAGTCCCCTTTTCGGCTCCGGCGGCTCCGGCGGCTCCGGGCCGGGCCCGTGCGTCGCCCGGCCGGGTCGGCCCTCCCCCCGTGGGCCGCCCCTTCCACCGCTCACCGCGCCAGCCCCCGGTACATCGCGTCCAGTCCGTACGCGAACGCCCCCTCCACGTCGCCGCCCAGGCGGAAGGAACCGCTCAGTTCCATGCCGATGAAGCCCGTGAGCCAGGCGGTGACGAAGCGGGCCGCGTCCAGGGACTCCTCGGGGCCCACGAGGACGCGGGTCGCATCGAGGAGGGGCCGCGCGGCACGGGCGAGGGCGGGCTGGGGGGCGTGAACCGAGTGGATCACGAGGCGGAAGCCTTCCGGGTGGGCCAGCGAGAAGTCGCGGTAGCAGCGGGCGATGGCGGGGAGGGTGCCGTCGGTGGCTGTGATGCGGTCGGTCAGGTCCTCGACCGTCGCCTCGGCCACGGCGTCCAGGAGTGCCGCGCGGTTGGCCACGTGCTTGTAGAGGGACGGGGCGCGGACGCCGACGCGGGTCGCGACCTTCTGCATCGTGAGGCCCTGGGGGCCCTCCGATTCCAGGAGTTCACGGCCCGCGGCGACGATGGCGGCGAAGGAGGTCTTCTCGGGGGTCGGCATGGTCCACCTCTCGGGAACGGCTTCGAAGGGACATCGAAGGCTATTGACTGTAGCCATCATAGCTATGTACGTTAGCCACGAAAGCTAAATCGCTTAGCCATCGACCGGCCAGGGAGCACCCCATGAAGCTCGCCCCGCACCTCCACCGCCTCGGCAACGACATCGTCGCCTCCTACCTCATCGACACCCCCGAAGGCATCACACTCGTGGACGCCGGACTCCCCGGCCACTGGAACGACCTCCAGGAGGAGCTGCGCGCGCTCGGCAAGACCGCCGAGGACATCCGGGGCCTCGTCCTCACGCACGGCGACTCCGACCACATCGGTTTCGCCGAGCGGCTGCGGGCCGAGCACGGCGTCCCCGTGTACGTGCACGAGGCGGACGCCCACCGCGCCCGTACCGGCGAGAAGCCGAAGACCCCGGCGGGCCCGATGCGCCCCGGCGCGACGCTCGGTTTCCTCGGCTACTCGCTCCGCAAGAACGGCCTGCGCACCACGTACGTCTCCGAGGTCACCGAGATCCACGACGGCGATGTCCTCGACCTCCCGGGCAGCCCCGTGATCGTCGGCATGCCGGGCCACTCCCCCGGCAGTGTCGCCGTCCACGTCCCCGTCGCGGACGCGGTCTTCGTCGGCGACGCCCTCACCACCCGCCACGTCCTCACCGGCCGCAAGGGTCCTCAGCCCGCCCCCTTCACCGACGACCCCGCCGAGGCCCACGCCTCCCTCTCCCGCCTCGCCCCCCTCCCCGCCTCCTGGGTCCTCCCGGGCCACGGCACCCCCTGGCACGCGAGCCCGGCGGAGCTGGTGGAGCGGATCGAGAAGGCATAAGGGCCGGGGAACATGGGAGTCGGTGGGGCGGAGAACGATCCGCGCCCCACCCCGCCCGGCTCGGGCGACCGCCGCGCCCCCCTCGGTCGCGGATGCCGAGTCACGCGCCCTGAAGACGAACGAGGACTCGTCCCCGTCCAGCGCGATCGTCAAAGAGGCGTCGAGCGCCTTCGCGAGCCGTGTGAGAAGAGACAGGGTCGGCACGGAGTCCCCACCCTCAATGACGGAGATCTGCGGCTGCGCCATGCCCGCTCGCCCAGCCGACTCCACTTGTGTGGGACCCCGTTCGGTACGCCGGTCGTAGACCGCCTGCCCCCGCGCGAGGGCGTACCGGTTGCGCCCGACGCACCTCCCACGACTCACGCTGCCGCGTCTCGCGGAAGACCGTGAGGCATACGATCCGCCGCTCGGGCGCGAGCCACTGGGTGAGTCGACCCGCCTCACCCAGCGGGCCGAAACGCAGCCCTCACACTTCTCCGCCCAGGTGGCGCGAGCAGGGCTCACCCAAGGTCGTGGGATAGGCCGTCAGCGAATCCGCCGTCCGTTCCACTTCGACGTACTGCCGATCGGACAGAAGCTCCAGCCACTGCCGGACCTCCGGTTCGATCTCGATCACCCAGATGTCAGGCACACGGCGAACATAGGAAAGTTCATATATCGCGTCGCAGCTTCCGTCACCCTCGCGGATGAACCGAACATCAGACCACCCGCGCCCCCACCGTCTCCGTCCCCCCGTCCCCGAAGCCGTCCCGCGAAGCCCCCGAGTCCCCCGTCGCCGGGACCGTCTCGCCCAGGAACGTCCGCCACAGCCTCGCGTACTTGCCGTTCAGGGCCAGCAGGTCCGCGTGGGTGCCGTCCTCGGCGACGCGGCCCTGGTCCATCACCACGACGCGGTCCGCGCGGGCGGCCGTCGTCAGGCGGTGGGCGACCACCAGCGTCGTGCGGCGGCCCGCGAGGCGTTCCGTGGCGCGGGTGACCTGGGCCTCGCTCGCGAGGTCGAGCGCGGCCGTGGCCTCGTCCAGGAGCAGGATGTCCGGGTCCACGAGTTCCGCGCGCGCCAGGGCGATCAGCTGCCGCTGGCCCGCCGAGAGGTTGCGGCCGCGCTCGGCCACCTCGTGGAGGTAGCCGCCGTCCAGGCTCGCGATCATGTCGTGCGCGCCGACCGCGCGGGCCGCCGCCTCGACCTCGGCGTCGCTCGCCTCGGGCCGCCCGTAGGCGATGGCTTCGCGGATCGTGCCGGCGAAGAGGTACGCCTCCTGCGGGACCACGCCGAGCCGGTGCCGGTACTGGGCGAGGTCGAGGTCGCGCAGGTCGGTGCCGTCGACCGTGACGCGGCCCGAGGTCGGGTCGTAGAAGCGCGCCACGAGCTTGACGAGCGTCGACTTGCCCGCGCCCGTCTCGCCGACGAAGGCGACGGTCTGGCCCGCCGGGATGGTGAGGTCCACGCCGTGGAGGGCCGTCTCGTCCCCGTACGCGAAGTCGACGTCCCGGAAGCTGATCTCGCCCCGCAGCCGCTCCCCGACCGGGTGCGGGCGCGCGGACTGGCGCGTCGAGGTGGGCTCGACGAGGAGTTCCTGCACGCGGCCGAGCGACACGCTCGCCTGCTGGTAGCCGTCGAAGACCTGCGAGAGCTGCTGGATGGGCGCGAAGAAGAGGTCGATGTAGAGGAGGTACGCGACGAGCGCGCCGGTCGTGAGGGTCCCTGCGTCGACGCGGTGGGCGCCGACGGCGAGGACGAGGACGGTCGCCGCCGTGGAGAGGAGCTGGACGAAGGGGAAGTAGACGGAGATGAGCCACTGGCCCCGTACCCGCGCCTCGCGGTAGGCCCGCGCATCGCGCGAGAACTTCGCGTACCCCGACTCCTCGCGGCGGAAGGCCTGCACGATGCGCAGCCCCGCGACCATCTCCTGAAGCTCGGAGTTGACGGTCGAGATCCGCTCGCGGGCGAGCTTGTAGGCGCGCACGCTGCGCTTGCGGAAGAAGTACGTCGAGACGATCAGGACCGGGAGCGTCGCGAAGACGAGGAGGGCCAGTTCGACGTCGATGACGAGGAGAGCCGCCATGATCCCGAAGAAGGTGACGACGGAGACGAAGGCGGTGACCAGGCCGGTCTGGAGGAAGGACGACAGGGCGTCGACGTCCGTCGTCATGCGGGTCATGATGCGGCCGGTCAGCTCGCGCTCGTAGTAGTCGAGACCGAGCCGCTGGAGGTGCGCGAAGATCTTCAGGCGCAGCGAGTAGAGCATCCGCTCACCGGTGCGGCCGGTCATGCGGTTCTCGCCGAACTGCGCGCCCCACTGGAGCAGGACGGCGCCGAGGCCGAGGAGCGCGGAGAGCCACACGGCGCCGAGCGCCATGCGGTTGACGCCGTCGTCGATGCCGTGCCGGATGAGGACGGGCAGCGCGAGGCCGAGGCCCGCGTCGACGGCGACGAGGAGGAGGCTCAGCGCGAGCGGGCGGCCGAAGCCGCGCAGGAGGCGGCGCAGCCCGTAGGCGTCCTCGGGCGCGACGGCGCGTGCCTCGTCGATGTCGGGGATGTCCTGCGCCGGGGGCAGCGCCTCGACCTGCGCGAGGAGTTCGGGCGTCGCGGGCATCCCGTCGAGCGCGGTGTCGCGCGGGGTGCGGTCGCCGGTCCACAGCTGCGGGGTGATGCCGCGCTCGGCGTCGTACTCGGCGTCGAGTTCGGCGCGTACGGACTCGTCCTCGGGCCGGTCGGCGGGGAGCACGTGCCCGGGTGAGACGCCGCCCAGCGCGTCGGGGTCGGTGAGGAGGCGGCGGAAGAGCGCCGAGTCCCGTTCCAGCTCCTCGTAGGTGCCGAAGGCCGCGATCCGCCCGCCGTCCAGGACGGCGATGCGGTCGGCGAGGGCGAGCGTGGAGCGGCGGTGGGCGATGAGCAGGGTCGTACGGCCCGCCATGACGCCGCGCAGGGCGGCGAAGATCTCGTGCTCGACACGCGCGTCGATCGCCGATGTGGCGTCGTCGAGCACGAGGAGGCGGGGGTCGGCGAGGATCGCGCGGGCGAGCGCGACGCGCTGCCGCTGGCCGCCCGAAAGGGTGAGTCCCTGTTCGCCGACGACGGTCTCGTAGCCGTCCGGGAGGTCCGTGATGAAGCCGTGGGCCTGCGCGGCGCGCGCGGCGGTCTCGATCTGCTCGCGGCTCGCGTCGGCGTGCCCGTACGCGATGTTCGACGCGATCGTGTCGGAGAAGAGGAACGAGTCCTCGGGCACGAGCCCGATCGCGGCGCGCAGCGAGGCGGTGCGCAGCTCGCGCACGTCGTGGCCGCCGACGAGGACGGCGCCGTGGCTCACGTCGTAGAAGCGCGGGAGCAGGAGCGAGACCGTCGACTTGCCGGAGCCCGAGGAACCGACGAGGGCGACCGTCTCGCCCTCCGCGACGGTGAGCGAGAAGCCGTCCAGGACGGGCCGCTCGTCGTCGTACCCGAAGCGGACGTCGTCGAACTCGACGGTCGCGGGCGCGTCGGTGGACAGCTCGCGCGTGCCGTCGGTCAGCGTCGGCTCGGTGTCGATGAGCTGGAGGACGCGCTCGACGCCCGCGCGGGCCTGCTGCCCGACGGTGAGGACGACGGCGAGCATCCGGACGGGGCCGACGAGCTGGGCGAGGTACGAGGAGAAGGCGACGAAGGTGCCGAGCGTGATGTGCCCGCGTACGGCGAGCCAGCCGCCGAGCGCGAGCATCGCGACCTGCCCGAGCGCGGGCACGGCCTGGAGCGCGGGCGTGTACTTCGCGTTGAGGCGGATCGTGCGCAGCCGCCCGGCGAAGAGGCGGCGGCCGACCTCGCGCAGCTTGCCGGTCTCCTGCTCCTCCTGCCCGAAGCCCTTGACGACGCGGACCCCGGAGACCGCGCCGTCCACGACCCCGGCGACGGCGGCGGCCTGCGCCTGCGCGTACCAGGTCGCGGGGTGCAGGCGGCTGCGGGAGCGACGGGCGATGAAGTAGATCGCGGGGGCGACGGCGAGGGCGACGAGCGTGAGCGGGATCGAGAGTGTCGCCATGATGATCAGCGACATGACGAAGAGGAGGACGTTCCCGATCGTCATGGGCAGCATGAACAGCAGGCCCTGGATCAGCTGGAGGTCGCTCGTGGCGCGGCCCACGACCTGCCCGGTGGACAGCTCGTCCTGGCGGCGGCCGTCGAGGCGGGTCAGCGTGCGGTACATGTCGCGGCGCAGGTCGAACTGCACGTCGAGCGCGAGGCGGCCGCCGTAGAAGCGGCGCAGGTACGCGGTGACGTAGACGGCCCCGGCGGCGCCGAGGAGCAGCCCGCCCCACGTGGCCATCGAGCGGGAGCCGCCGATCACGTCGTCGATGATGACCTTGGTGAGCAGCGGGATGAGCGCCATGACGGCCATTCCCGCGAGCGAGGCGCCGAGGGAGAGGATCACGTCCTTGCGGTAGCGCCAGGCGTAGCGCGCGAGGCGGCCCGCCCAGCCGGGGCCCTCCTGGGCGGGGCCTGGGCGCACCGGCTCGGGGGTACGTGTCGCCGCGCCCCTGCCGGTACGGGGGTCGCGCGCGTGGTCCCGTTCCCCGTCCGGTTCCCGCTCGGGGTTCCGGGCCTGTGCTCCTGCCGCCACTCATGCCTCCTGTTGATCCGTCTCGCCGCTGGCGCCAACACCCGGAGCTGCGGATTTCATCCCGGCGTTACGTGGCGCAATGTAGCGGGGGGCGTGTGGAGGGGGCGTGCGGGGCTCATTCCGGCTCGGCGAGTGCGGGGACGAGCTTTTCGGCGTCGACCGTGCCGAGGCCGCTCGCGAGGTCGTAGCCGCGCCCGGCCCGGTAGCCGGTCGTGCCCTCGGTGGCGTTGTCGCCGGTCGTGATGTCGCGGATGCCGGCCTCGCCGCCCAGGCGGTACAGGGCGGGGTTGACCGCGCCGATGCCGTGGCCCGCGCGCTGCGCGGCGAGCGCGACGATGCCGCCGAAGAGGGGCGCCGCGAGGCTCGTGCCGAGCATCGGGACCCAGGTGCCGCGCCCGGCGTGCGTGAACCAGATCATGGTGGACCCGGCGGCGGAGGCGGTGAGCGAGACGTCGGGGACGCCGCGCCTGTCCCCGGTCACGTCCCGTACCCCGTCCTGGTAGCGCGGCCTGCGCATGAGCACGGATGTGCCGCCCCCGGGCGCGCCGCCCTTGTCGTTCCACACGGTGTCCTCGCTGCGGCGGTGCCCCGCCTCGTCGAGCGTGACGCGGGTGCCCCCGACGGCGGTCACGGAGGGATCGGAGGCGGGCCAGGCGACGCCCCGTGCGGCCTTGGCGCCGAGCTGGGCGGCCTGGGCCGCGCCGGGCGCGGCCCCGTCGTCGCCGCTCGCCGCGACGACGGTCGTCCCGGCGCGTGCGGCGGCGGCGAACACGGGCCGCAGCTCGCGCGCGAGACCTGCGACCTGCTCCGCGCTGTCGCCGCGCTCGTTCATGACGAAGCTGAGCGAGAGGACGTCGGGGCGCTGCTCGGTCAGTACGGTGCGCATCGCCGCGGCGAGTGCGTCGGCGGCCTGCGCGCCGAGCACGCCGTCCGCGTCGACCTCCGGCAGGTCCACCTGGTGGTAGACGAGCCGGGCGCGCGGGGCAGCGGCGTGCAGGGCCTCCATGTCGAGCGTGGCCTCGCGCGCGGTGGCGAGCATCCCGGCGTTGTCCTCGTCGAAGGGGGCGGTCCTCGCGCCGTTCGCGGGCTTGTGCCGTACGACCTTGAGGTGGGGCGCGGGGAGCCCCAGCGCGCGGCTGAAGTGGCGCAGGTCGGCGGCGAGGTGCGGGGCCCCGACGACGCCGAGCGCGGCGACGGTCGTCCCTGCCCCGTCGTTGCCGCCGTCGTTGAGCGCCTTCGTGCCGTAGAGCGCCCTGAGCTGCGTGAAGGTGTAGCACCCGCTCCCGGTCGCGCGCACGCACGCCTTGCGGGCCTCGGCGGGGGCGGTGGCCCCCGGCTCGGGCGTGGCGGCTATCGCGGCCCTGGCCCGTTTCGCCGCCTCGCTCCCCGCGACGGTCTGGCAGCCGGTGAGGGCGAGGAGCGGGGCGAGGAGGGCCGCGGCGAGCCGGAGGGGGGCGCGGGGACGGCGGGGCGGGGGCGCGGGGGCGTGCGTACGGGCGGCGGCGCTGCGGGTCGTACGGGGCACGGGGCGGTCCTCCCTGACGTACGGCAACCGGCGAACCCCGTCACGGGGGCGCGCCGGGCCGCACCGCCCGGAGAGGACGGCACCGAGCGGAACCGGAGCGCGGAATCACACTCCCCCGGCCCCGGGCATTGCGCCACCCGGGGGACTCCGCCGGGGTGAGACGGCGTGGCGGAGCGGGAACCGGCTGCCCGGGGCCTGGGCCCGGGTCCCGGGTGGCCGTCGCGCCCCGGCCGGGTGGCGGGGTGGCGGGGTGGCACCCGGCGCTCCCGATCACTCTGCGGGCCCGCCCCGGCTCCCCTCGCGGGAGCCGCACGGGGCCCGCGCCACCGCTCACTCCGCCCCGGCCTCCGGGGAGAGGACGCAGAACTCGTTGCCCTCCACGTCCGCCATCGGCTGCCAGGAGACCTTGCCCTGGCCCACGTCCACCGTGCGGGCGCCGAGGCGTTCGAGGCGGCTGATCTCGGTCCGCTGGTCGTCGCCGCGGGGCGGGAGGACGTCGAGGTGGACGCGGTGGCGGAGGGGGGTCGTGCCGGGCGGCCGACGGAAGAACTCCAGGTAGGGGCCCACGTTTTCGGGGGCGCGGAGGCGGACCAGGTGCTCGCTCGTCTCGCGGACCTCCCAGCCCACCGCCTCGCCCCAGAACGCCGTCATCGCCTGCGGGTCGGCGCAGTCCACCACGACGGCGGCGATCGGCCCCGTGTCGCGGTAGATCTCGCGGGGTTCCAGGACGCAGAAGAGGTTGCCCTCGGGGTCCTCCATCACCGTCCACGGCACCTCGCCCTGGCCGATGTCCGCCCGCTTCGCGCCGAGTTCCGTCAGGCGGGCGACCAGCTCCTCCTGGTGCGCGGGCGAGTTCGTCGCGAGATCCAGGTGGGCGCGGTAAGCGACCGTCTCCGGGTCCGGTACGGAGACGAGGTCGATGCACAGGGCCGAAGGGGCGGGCCAGTCGAAGCCCACGGGTTCGAGGTTCGTGATCCCCGGGCCCTCGCTGCCGGTCTCCCAGCCGAGCGCCGCCGCCCAGAAGCGGCCGAGCGCCACGTCATCGCGGGCCTTGAGGTTCACCTGTACGAGTCGAAGCGCCATGCCCGGCAGCCTAGGCGTCCGGGCCCCGCGGTCCCACGGCTTTACGGCGCGTCCGGCACCGCGCCCGTCACGTCCCGTCACGCCCCGTCCCGTCCCGTGCACCGCCCGGCCCGTACCGCACCGCCCGTACCGCACCGCCCGGCCCGTACCGGCGGACCCGCCCCGTCCCTCAGCTCTCGCCGAACATCCGCACCCGCTCCCGCAGCAGCACCACCCGCGGCTCCCCGCTCCCCAGCGCCTCCGCCAGGTCCGCGCCCAGGCGGTCCGCCGTGGTCGTCACCGCGTGGACCCCGAAGGACTCCGCCAGGGCGGCGAAGTCCGGGCGGGCCAGCTCCGTGCCCGCCGATTCGCCGTACGCGCCCGTCAGGTACTCGCGCAGGATGCCGTAGCCGCCGTCGTCCACCACGAGCCAGGTGACGGGCAGTTGGTGCTGCCGGGCCGTCGCGAGTTCCGCGAGCGAGTACATCGCGCCGCCGTCGCCCGTCACCGCGAGGACCGGGCGGGTGGGGTCGGCGACCGCGGCGCCGAGCGCCGCCGGGTAGGCGAAGCCGAGGCCGCCCGCGCCCTGCGCGGTGTGCATCGTGCCGGGACGGCGGGGGTCGAAGCCCGCCCAGGCCCAGTAGCCGAGGATGGTCATGTCCCAGAAGCTCGGCGAAGCGTCGGGGAGGGCCGCGCGGATCACGGTGAGCAACTCGCGTTCCAAGGCCAGGTCCTGGGTGTCCAGGCGGGCCCGCACCTTGCCGAGGAGTTCCGCCACGCGCTCCCGCGCCCCCGGGTCCTCGCGCGGCGGGGCCGTTTCCAGGAGGGCCTGGAGGGCGAGGCGGGCGTCCGCGTGGATGCCGAGAGCGCGGTGGTTGGCCTCCAGCTTGCCGAGGTCGGCCTCGATCTGGATGATCCGGCCGCGCGGCGCCAACGAGTGGTAATGCGAGGAGAGTTCACCCAGGCCCGAACCGACGACGAGGAGTACGTCCGCGTCCGCGAGGAAGTCGGTCGTGTGGCGGTCCTCCATCCAGGACTGCCCCGACAGCGGGTGTTCCCAGGGGAAGGCTCCCTTGCCGCCGTACGTCGTCACGACCGGCAGGTCCAAGTGCTCGGCGAGCGCCCGGAGTTTGCCCGCCGCGTCGGCGCGTACGACCCCGCCGCCCGCGAGCACGGCCGGGCGCTCGGCGTGCGCGAGCCAGTCGGCCGCGAGCGCGGTCAGCTCGGGGCGCGGCACGAGGGGTTCGGGCAGCGCGTCGGGGGCGTTGACCTCGGGGAGCAGGGTCGGCGCCGCGAGGACGTCCTGCGGGATCTCGACCCATACGGGGCCGTGCGGGGCGCTCAGCGCCGACTCCCACGCCGCGGCGATCGCGGAGGGGATCTGCGAGGCGGCGCGCACGACGTGCACGGACTTCACGAGGTCCCGTACCGAGGCCTGCTGGTCGCGCAGTTCGTGGAGATAGCCGTGGCGGCCGCCGCCGAGGCCCGCGGCCGGGATCTGCGAACAGATCGCGAGGACGGGCGAGCTGGAGGCGGCGGCCTCCTGGAGCGCGGAGAGCGAGGTGAGCGCGCCGGGCCCGGTGGACAGCAGCAGGGGAGCCGCCTCGCCCGTGATCCGCCCGTAGCCGTCGGCGGCGAAGGCCGCGTTGTTCTCGACGCGGAGCCCGACGTAGGCGAGCGGCGAGCGGCGCACCGCGTCGAAGAGCGCGAGCGCGTGCTGCCCCGGAAGGCCGAAGACGGTCGTCGCGCCGAGCCCGTGCAGGGTCTCCACGACGAGGTCCCCGCCGGTCCGCCCGGCGGGCGGGTCGAGCGCCGCGCGCGTCTGGGCCTCGGTGGGGCGCAGTGCGATGTCGTGGTCGTGGCTCAACGCGGGTCCTTCCGGTGGGGGGTGCGGGGGCGGCGGCCGGGTGGGGCGGGGCGGCGGTACGGGGCGGGGCGGCGGTACGGGGCGGGCGCGGGCGGCCCGCGTACGGGCACGGGCGCGGTCACGGCCGTGCGCCCGGGGGCACCCCCGTACGGCCACGGGCCGCCCCGCCCCCGTACCGCCGGTCGCCGCCTCAGCCCGCTTCCCGCTCCGCCGCGATCCCGCGGGTCATGAGGGTGGTCAGTTCGTAGGCGGTGTGCGAGGCCGCGACGGCGGTGATCTCGGCGTGGTCGTACGCGGGCGCGACCTCGACGACGTCGGCCGAGACGACGCGGCAGCCGGCGAGGCCGCGCAGGATCTCCAGAAGCTCGCGCGAGGTGAGCCCGCCGGCCTCGGGGGTGCCCGTGCCGGGCGCGTGCGCGGGGTCGAGTACGTCGATGTCGACCGAGACGTAGAGCGGGCGGTCGCCGATGCGCTGCCTGAGCTGGTCGCTCACCTCGTCGACGCCGCGGCGCATGACGTCGGCGGCGGTGACGATGCCGAAGCCCATCTTGGCGTCGTCGGTCAGGTCCTGCTTGCCGTAGAGGGGACCGCGCGTGCCGACGTGCGAGAGCGCGGACGTGTCGAGGATGCCCTCCTCGACGGCGCGGCGGAAGGGGGTGCCGTGCGTGTAGGCGGCGCCGAAGTAGGTGTCCCACGTGTCGAGGTGCGCGTCGAAGTGGAGGAGGGCCACGGGGCCGTGGCGCTCGGCGACGGCGCGCAGGAGCGGGAGCGCGATCGTGTGGTCGCCGCCGAGGGTCATGAGGCGCGCGCCGGAGTCGAGGAGACGGCCCGCCTCGTGCCGCACGGTCTCGACGGCCTCGTTGATGTCGAAGGGGTTCACCGCTATGTCGCCCGCGTCGGCGACCTGCGCGAGCGCGAAGGGCGAGGCGTCCTGCGCCGGGTTGTACGGGCGCAGCAGGCGCGAGGCCTCGCGGACCGCGTTGCCGCCGAAGCGGGCGCCGGGGCGGTACGAGACGCCCGTGTCGAAGGGGACGCCGACGACGGCGACGTCGGTGCGGGCGACCTCGTCGGTGCGGGGCAGGCGCGCGAAGGTCGCGGGGCCCGCGTAGCGCGGGACGCGGGAGGAGTCGACGGGGCCGCGGGGGGCCTCGGCGGGGGACGCGGGGTGCGCGTGCTGCTCGGTCATGGGTGCCTCGTCGCTGGTCAGGGGTCGGCGGACGCGCCTTCGACTGTAACCGGGGGGACGACGACACACTCGGGCACCTTCCGCGGCATTCGCCCGCTTCAGTGTGACAATCCGACGTTATGTCGTCTGCGTGAATCGCGACCGAAGGGTCCCGCCGTGTCCTCACCGCCCCGTACCCGGGCCACGCGCCTCGCCGCCCTCCTCGCCCTGCCCGCTCTCCTCGTCGGCGGCGCGGGAGCGCACGCGGTCGCCGAACCCCCCGCCGCGGCGAAGCCCGCGCCACGCACGGTCCCCTCGCCCTCCGCCACGACCTCCGTCGTCACCGTCAAGACCGGCGGCGACCGCAACGGCGACCAGTCCGTCACGCCGCTCGCCGGGGTGCGGCTCGGTCTCTACTCCGCCGCGACGGGCGGCACCCTCATCGGGGAGTGCACATCGGACGGGGACGGGGACTGCTCCTTCGTCGTCCCCGGCACGCACACCGGCGGAGCCAACGCGGGCGCCCGCCCGTGGGTGCGGCAGATCGCCGCGCCCTCCGGCTGGTACACGAACACCGAGCTGCGTACCGGCGGCACGAACACGGCCCCGTACCGCTTCCAGACCCCGGCGCTGTACGCGAACACGACGTACAGCTCGACGGACAACGGCGTCAACGGCTTCATGGTGAGCAGCGGCGCGAACAACCAGTCGGCGTCGGCGGGTACGTGGCAGCAGTCGCGGACCAACCCGCCGCTGCCCCGCAAGTGCGGCCTCAGAGTCGCGCTCGTCATGGACCTGTCCGGCTCGATGGACGGCAGCGTCACCGCGCTCAAGACGGCCGCCGACACCTTCGTCGACGCCCTCCAGGGCACCCCGTCGAGCATGGCGCGCTTCACCTTCTCCAGCTTCTCGCCCGCCGACCGGGGCGGCCCCAACGCCCCTCAGCTCGCCTCCGTGTCGACCACCGCCGACGCCGCCGCCTTCAAGAACGGCTACGCGCGCTGGAACAACTCCACGGCGGAGGGCGCCACCAACTGGGACCGCGCCCTCTACGTCCCCGCGCTCGCCTCCGAGGAGTACGACCTCGCCGTCGTCCTCACGGACGGCATGCCGACCAGGTACGGGACGCCGAGCGGCCCCGGCGGCAACGGCACGCTCACCCGCTTCCGCGAGCTGGAGAACGGGATCTTCTCCGCGAACGCCCTCAAGGCCGAGGGCACCCGCGTGCTCGCGGTCGGCGTCGGCGGGGGCGTGCAGGGGAACGCGAGCCTCAACCTCGCCTCGCTCTCCGGGCGGACCAGGTACGACGGCGCGAACATCGCGACCGCCGACTACTTCCAGGAGCAGGACTTCGCCGCGGTGGGCACGGCCCTGCGCAGCCTCGCGCTGGAGAACTGCACCCCCTCGCTCTCCGTCGTCAAGCAGATCCAGAACCCGGACGGCTCGCTCAGCAACGCCCCCGAGGGCTGGACCTTCACCGCCGCGGCGACGACACCCGGCGCCTCCGCCGTCTCGCCGCAGACGACGACCGGTGACGGCACGGGCGCGGTGAACTTCCCGCTCACGTACACGAGCGGCACCGCGACCGCCGCCTTCGACGTCGGCGAGAGCCGGCAGCCCGGCTACTCCCTCGTCCAGCAGGACGGCAAGAACGCCTCCTGCTACGACAAGGTGGCCGAGAGACCCGTCGACGTGACCGACGCCCCCACGGGCCCGGGCTTCACCGTCACGATTCCCGAGAACTCCTCGCTGAGCTGCACGGTCATCAACAAGGCGCCCGACAGCCGCGTCCCGGCCACCCTCCAGGTCGACAAGGAGTGGTCGGTCACGACGACCGGCACGGCCCCCGTGGTCCACCCCGACGGCGAGCAGCCCTCCGACCTCCAGGCCGCGCTCTCGCTCAGCGACCCGGTCGGCACCGGCAGCTCGCCGTGGGGCTGGTCGCAGCCCCGTACGGGTTACGAGGAGGGCGGGCACGCCACCGTCGGCGAGCGGGTCACCTTCGGCGAGGACATCGACTGCACCCTGACCGGCGTCGACTTCGACGGCACCCCGCTGCCCGACCCCTCCGCCCCGAGCACGTCCCTCACGCTCGACGGCGGCCCGAACCGCCACCGGATCACCAACCACGTCACGTGCGACACGACCCTCACCCTCGCCAAGGACGTCGTCCCGCCGCCCGGCCCCTCCACCGGCAACTGGGACCTGCGCACGTACGGGAGCGAGGGCGACCTCCCCGGGCCGCACGGCGTGAGCGGCTCCCCGACCGCGACCCGCGTGCCCGTCACCCCGGGCGCCCGCTACCAGCTCGCCGAGCGGCTCACGTCCGACGACCCCGAACTGCTCGTCTACAAGCAGGTCGACGACCGTACGGACTACCAGTCGAACCCGCGCTCCACCGGCTCGATGAACTGCGTGGCGACGGGCAGGAGCGGCACCCCCTACCTCGGCTTCAACGACGGCATCAACGGCGGCGTCAACGTCTCGCTCGGCCTGCACGCGACGTGCACGGCGACGAACGAGGCGGTCCCGCTCCAGCTGGTCAAGAAGGTCGGGGGCGGGACGGCGGAGCCCGGCGACTGGAAGCTCACCGCCACACCGGCCGACGGCCCCGAGGGCCTGCCCGCGCGCACGGTGACCGGCAGCGAGGACGGCGCGACCGTCCTCGTACGGCCCGGCACGACGTACCGCATGACCGAGACCGACGGGCCCGCCGGATACGCGCTCACGAGCCTGCGGTGCGGGCCCGGCCCGGAGCAGCCGGGCAACGTCCCCGCCACCGGCACGCTGGCCGTCCCCTCCGGGCAGCGCGGCGTCTGCACGTACACCAACACCTACCGCTCGGCCTCCCTCACGCTCACGAAGCAGGTCGTCAACGCGCACGGCGGCGAGGCGGTGCCGCGCGACTGGGTACTGAGCGCCACCGGGCCCACGGGCACGCTCAGCGGGCGCGCGGGCGACGAGGAGATCACCGGCGCCGAGGTCGTCCCCGGCACATACCGGCTGCGCGAGGCCGGGGGGCCGGGGCGCTACGTGGCCTCGGCGTGGGACTGCCGCGACGCGGAAGGCAGGACGGTGCCCGTGACGGACGGCACGGTACGGCTCGGACGCGAGGCCGACGTACGGTGCCGCATCACGAACCACGACCTGCCCCCGAAGCCGACCCCGTCCCCCACCCCCACGCCGACCCCGACCCCGACCCCCACGCCGCACCCGAGCCCCGAGCCGAGCAGCCACACCCCGGCCCCTGGGCCGCACCGCGGCGGCACCCTCCCCAGCACCGGCAACGGGGTGCTGTGGGCCGCCGCGATCGGCACGGCGGCCGTCCTCGTCGGGACGTACGCCGCGCTGCGGGCGCGGCTGAGGCGCCGTAGCGGCTGATCCGCGTCACGGCACGACGAGGGGCCCCGGCCTCGTAGGCCCCGGCTTCCTGGGCCCCGGCTTCCTGGGCTCAGCGCCAGGTGTGCCGGGGTGTGAAGCCCAGGACCTCGCGCATCCGGCGGGTGGCGAAGAACGAGTCGTGCCCGCCGAAATCGCCGCGGATCTCCGCGTCGGGGTGGTAGGCGGCGAGCAGTTCGCGGCTCGGCTCCAGGGCCTCGGTGTCGGGCGCCGTGACGTTGACGACGTGGTGCCCGGTGAGCGGCGCGGTGAGCGCGGCCCGTACGGAGGCGGCGGCGTCCTCGGTGTGGAGCCAGCCCCACAGCTCGCGCCGCATGGGGCCCGGGTCCTGGTGCGTGCCCGCGAGGCGCTTCTCCAGGCGCTCGCCCATGCCGACGAACGGGAAGCGGAGCATGACGGTCGCGGTGCCGAAGCGGCGCGTCGTGAAGGCGGCGGCCTCCTCGGACATGACCTTCGAGAGGCCGTAGGAGTCGACCGTGACGTTGGGGTGCTCCTCGTCGACCGGCACGTACACCGGGTGCAGATCGCGGCCCGCCCACGCGAGCCCGACCGCCGAGAGGCTGGAGGCTGCGACGACGCGCCCGATGCCGCGCCGCCCCGCCTCCTGGAGGACGAGGTACGCGGCGAGGACGTTGCTGCGCAACGTCTCGTCCTCGGAGACGATGCCGGGCGCCGGGTACGCGGCGAGGTGGACGACGCCCGCGACGCCGTGCTCACCGGCAGTCGCTTCGAGCGCGTCGTAGACCCCGCTCACCGTCGCCGCGTCCGCGAGGTCGCCCGCGACGAAGGCCGCGCAGCCGGTCTCCGCCCCGGGGGCGCGCAGATCGGCGCCGACGACGCGGTACCCGTGGGCGAGCAGGTCGGCGACGACGGCGCGGCCGATGTCCCCGGTGGCGCCGGTCACCAGCACCGTACGGCCGTGCGGGGCCTCGTGTTCTTGGGTCACCTTGGTACTCCTGAGTTGTGCGGGGTGGTGCGGTGGGGCTGCGCGGGGGCACCACGAGGCCCGGCGGGGCTGACCGCCGGGCCTCGTGCGTCTCCCCGGGGGGAAACCGGCGGGGCGCTACCCCTTGACCGCCCCCACGAGCCCGTTGACGAAGTATCGCTGGGCGCAGAGGAAGAGGATGATCACGGGTATCACCATGATCAGGGCCGCCGCCATGAGCGAGTTGTACTGCACGACGTTCGACGACTGGAGCTGCTGGAGCGCGATCGGCAGCGTGTACTTGCCCGGATCGTTGAGGGAGATCCTGGCGAGCTGGTACTCGTTCCACGTCGGGATGGCGGTGAGCAGCGCGATCGTGATGAGCGCGGGGCGGGTCAGCGGCAGGTAGATGCGCGCGAAGATCCGCAGTTCGCCCGCGCCGTCCATGCGGGCCGCCTCGCGCAGCTCACCGGGGACCGCGTTGAAGCTGTTGGTGAGCATGAGGATCGCGAGCGGGGCGCTGCCGTTGACGCCGGGGAGGATGAGGCCCCAGTGCGTGCCGAGGATGTCCATCTTGGACTCCAGGAGCACGACGGGCAGCAGGGTCACGACGCCCGGCACGAAGAGGAGCACGAGGAAGAGGCGGTAGAGCCACTTCTTGCCCGGGAAGTCCAGCGTGGCGAAGGCGTAGGACGCGGCCGAGTAGATGACCACGACGAGCACCGTCGTGAGCACGGTGACCTTGACGCTGTTGAGGAAGTAGTCGAAGAAGTCGAGCCGGTTCCACGTGTCGGTCAGGGTGTGCAGGGTCGGGTGGTGCGGGATGAGGTGCCCGCCCTCCTGCACCTCGGAGTTGGTCTTGAAGGCGGCGGAGACCATCCACAGGAAGGGGTAGAGGCTCACGGCCGCGTAGGCGGCGAGGAGCAGCCCGACGACGGTGCGCACGACGACCTTCGTGACCGGCGTGCCCTTCTTCGTGGTCCGCCTGCCGGTGACCGCGCCCGGCGCGGCGGCGCGGGGGGCGCTGAGCGTGGTGCTCATCCCATCCTCCTCATGGCGCGCTGGTTGATGAAGGCGACGACGAGGGCCGCGAGGAAGAGGAGCCAGCCCAGGGCGCTGGCGAGGCCGAGGGTCGGGGACATCTCGTTGAGGAAGGCGAGGCGGTACGTCTCCAGGCCGAGGACGCTCGTGGAGTCGCCGGGCCCGCCGTTGGTCATGATCAGGAAGGACTGGAAGCCCTGGAGCGAGTCGCGGACGTTGAGCAGGATCACGACGACGGTGATGGGCTTCATGAGCGGCCAGATCACGGAGGTCGTGGTGCGCAGCCAGCCCGCGCCGTCGATCTGGGCGGCCTCGATGAGCGAGGAGTCCAGGGACTGGAGCGAGGTCAGGTAGAGCAGCATGGCGACGGGGACGGCCGACCACACCATGACGACGATCATCGTGGGGAGGGCGGTGTCCGGGTTGCCGAGCCAGCCCTGCGGCTCCTGGAGGCTGCCGAGGCCGACCGCCTTGAGGAGCAGGTTGATCGCCCCTCCGGGCTCAAGAATGTAGTTCCAGGCGAAATAGACGGCGATACCGGTCGTGACATAAGGAATGAAGTAGACGGACCGCAGAATTCCCTGGAAGCGCTTCACCGAATTGAGCACGATGGCGAGCGGGAAGGCGATGAGCACCGTGAGGGCGGGGACCCCGATGACCACCCACAGCGTATTGGTGGCGGCCTTCTTCACGATGGGCCAGTACGTCGGGGAACCACCGAGCAGGTCGGAGTAGTTCTTGAACCCGCGCCAATGCCACTCGGGCCAGAAGCCATTCCACTGCGCGAAACTCAGGCCGAATCCGTAGACCACGGTGTAGGCACCCATGATCAGGAAGAGGATCACGGCCGGCGCGACGAAGAGGTATCCCCAGGCGGCTTCGTTCCGCCTTTCCCTGAACCGGGCGCGCGGCTTCTTCGGCGCCTGGATTCTCGGCTGAGGGGGCACGGCCGCCGGGGCCGCGTCGATGTCAGTGGCCATTAGCCCTGCTCCGCCCAGTAGGACTTCATCATTGAACTCATCCGGGACCCTGTGCTCTTCGGCGAGAGCGTCTTGAGCGGGGTCATTTGAGCGAGGACGGCGCCGACCTTGCCGGCGTCGTAGATAGCGGGACGGTACGTGGTGATGGTGGGGTTGTAACCGTCGGGGTCGGTGCCGAAGCTCGCCTGCATCGAGTTCAGCGTGGGCCCGAGCTTCTTCGCCTGGGCGTCGGTGAACTTGTTCGGCGGGACGTCGTTGGCCTTCTTGCCGAAGAGCGCGGCGATATCGGGCCTGGAGAGGAACTTCATCCACTCCAGGGCCTCCTCCTTGTTCCGCGTCTTCTTCGTCAGCGCGAGGCCGGTGAGCGAGAAGGGCGCCATCTGGAGGTCGGGCGTCTTCGCCGCGGCGGGGGGCGGCACGGGGAACGTCATGAGGTTGCCGACGTCGTAGCCGTTGTCGGCGAGAAAGGCGAGGGTGTACGTACCGCCGACGTCGACGCTGGCCTTGCCCTGCGCGAAGGCGAGGTCGGCCTCGTCGATGGTCTTCGTCTGGCTGCCGGGCATCCAGTAGGGCTGGACCTGCATGTAGGTGTCGAGGACCTTCTGGCCCTCGGCGCTCGACCAGCCCTTGGACGGGTCCTTGCCGAACAGCTCCTGGAAGCGCTCCTTGCCGAGCAGCCCGTAGGCCATCGGCTGCATGATCCACTCCAGCGCGGTGGACGGGGACTTGAGGCCGATCGTGAGGCCGCCCTTGCCGCCGAACTCCTTCTTCAGCTTGCCCAGGTCGGCGATGAAGTCCTCCCAGGTGGCGGGGGCCTCGGTGATGCCGGCCTGCGCGGCGCGGTCCTTGTTGAGGTAGACCATGCCCTGCGTACCGACCGTGATCGGGACGCTGTAGCGGTCGCCCTCCTCGACCCCGAGCGTCTTCGAGCCCTCCGCGAGGGAGTTCTCGTAGTCCGCCTCCGTGATCGTGCCGTCCTCCCTGACCTGCGGGATGAAGCGGTCGAGCCACTCCTTGTCCATGTCGTCCGAGAGGTCGTCGATGAGCCCGGCGCCCCCGAGGCCGAAGTCCTCGCCCTTGGCGTGGACCTCCATGACATCGGGCAGGTCGTTGGTCCGCGCCGCGGCCTGGATCTTGGTCGAGAAGGCGTCGTCAGGCGTGTACGCCTGAATGTGCACCTTGGTCCCGGTCTCAGCGGTGAACTTCTCCGCGGCCGCCTGGAAAGCGGCCACGTGGGACTGTTTGAACGTCCACATCGACAGTTCGCCCTGCTTGGAACCCGTCCCGCCGCCGCTCGCACCGCACCCCGTGGCCAGGACGCTCAGCGCGGCGACCGTGGCAAGGAGGGAAGTACGGCGCGCGACTGGGAGAAGTCTTTTCACGTTCCCAGCGCCTTTCTTCAGAGCTGTCCGTTCAGCCCCTTCGGCTTCTCTCGAAGCAGCTCCTGGAATCTAAATCGACTTGATGTACGGTGTCAACAGTCGTAACCGCACGGAAAAACCGCGGAAAAACCTTCCGCCACCGCACCGACACAGCCTTCCCGGAGGGCTCTCATGGCTTCGTCCGCCCACTCCGACTCCGCCTCGCCCGACGCCTCCGCCGAGATCCTGGCCGCGGCTCCCTGGAGCGCGCCCGCCGACGGCTCCGAGCACCTGCGCATCACGGCGGTACGCACCTTCCTCACCGCGCCGCAGGGCTGCCCGTACGTCATCGTGCGCGTCGAGACCAACCAGCCGGGCCTGTACGGGCTCGGCTGCGCCTCCGACCCGCAGCGCACCCTCGCCATCCGCTCCGTCGTCGACGACTACTACGCGCCGATGCTCATCGGGCGCGACCCCTCGGACATCGAGGACCTGCACCGCCTCCTCTTCAACAGCGGGTACTGGCGGGGCGGCTCGATCGGACAGAACGCGCTCGCGGGCGTCGATGTCGCGCTGTGGGACATCAAGGGGAAGGTCGCGGGGCTCCCCCTGCACCAGCTTCTCGGCGGGCGGGCGCGCGAGGCCGCCGACGCCTATACGCACGTGGACGGGGACAACGCGGGCGAGATCGCCGAGAAGGTGCTCGCCGCGCACGAACGCGGGTACCGGCACGTACGCGTGCAGGTCTCGGTGCCCGGCACGGACACGTACGGGACCGCGCCGCGCGACGCCGCGGAGGCACGCCGCCGCGAGCTGCGCGCCGGGAGCTGGGACTCGCTCGCGTACCTGCGGCACGTACCGCCCGTGCTGCGCGAGATCCGCGAACGGGTCGGCACGGGCGTGGAGTTGCTGCACGACGCGCACGAGCGGCTGACGCCGTCCCAGGCCCGCGAGCTGGTGCACGAGGTCGAGGACGCGCGGCTCTTCTTCCTGGAGGACGCGCTCGCGCCCGAGGACGCGGCCCACTTCGACCAGCTCCGCGCGGCCGGCTCGGTGCCGCTCGCGGTCGGCGAGCTGTACCACGACGTGATGATGTACCTGCCCCTGCTCCAGCGTCAGGTCATCGACTTCGCCCGCATCCGCATCCCCACCCTGGGCGGCCTCACACCGACCCGCAAGCTCGTCGCCGCCGTCGAGCTCTTCGGCGCGCGGACGGCTCCGCACGGGCCCGGCGACGTGAGCCCGGTCGGCATGGCGGCGAACCTGGGCCTCGACCTCAGCTCCCCCGCCTTCGGCGTGCAGGAGGCGGCCACCTTCAAGGAGGCGACGCGCGAGGTCTTCCCCGGCACCCCCGTCCCCGAGCGCGGCCGCTTCCACGGCACCGACCGCCCGGGCCTGGGCGTCGACTTCGACGAGACGGCGGCCCGCAAGCACCCGGTCCCCGAGCCGCTGCGCCACGACCGCTGGGCCCTGCTCCGCAACACGGACGGCAGCGTGCAGCGGCCCTAACGGGCGCCGTCGGAGGCCACCGGGGCCCGGCGGGGGCGGTTTCCCGCCGGGCCCCGGCGTACTCCGGGCCTCCGCATCGGGGCTTCCGCCGGGCCCAGGACGGGGCGCGGGGCGCCGAGCGGACGGGACCGGAGCACCGCGGGGGGGGCGGCGAACCGGAGGGCGACGAGAGCCGACGGGGGAATGGTTTCCCGGTGGGACCCGACGCGCGCGGGGGCGACCTTCGGGTCCGGCGGGGGCGGTTTGCCGTCGGGACTCGGCGTGTACGGGGGCGCCTTCGGGCCGGGCGGGGAACGGTGCCCAGGCGTCGCGGAGGGGCCGTCCTCCGGGTCAGGCCTGGGGGCGGGGCTTCCCGCGCGGGCGGTGGCGGGGGTGCGGATTTCCGCTGGGTCCGGCGCGGGTACGGGACCCTCCGGCCGGTGCGTCGGGGGTTTTCGCCGGGGCCGGGGCGGTGCCGCGTACGTACGGTGGCGGGCGCCGGTCCTGCGGGAGATCGCGGGACCCGCCCCGGCCCCGTGCTCCGGCAGGGCGGCGACCGGCCGCCCGAGCGGGCAGGTCGCCCGCTGAGCGGTGGCTTTCGGCCGGCCGCGCGACCCCGCGTCCGGCGGCCTCCTCAGGCCAGCAGCAGGGATCTCGGCTGGGCCGAGAGCGTGCGGTCCAGGACCAGGCAGGCCGCGCCGACCGCTGCCACGTCCTCCCCTATCGCCGTCGTCGTCACCGTCGTCGCGTGGACGGGCTTGACAAAGGGCGACTCGGCCACCATCGGCTCGATGAGCGGAAGGAGGCGGGGGGCGAGGAGGGGCCAGAGGGGGCCGCCGAAGACGATCGTGTCGGAGTCGAGGAGGGTCGCGGCGGCCGTGACGCCACGGCCGATCCGTACGCCCCAGCGGTCGATGATGCCGGCCGCGCGCGGCTCGCCGTCCGCCGCGATCCGGGCCAGGTGCTCCAGGCTGCGCTGCGCGTCCTGCGGGTCGGTGGGCGTGAACTCATGGCCCAGCGCGCCCAGTTCGATGGCCTCCTCGACGAGCGCCCGGCTGGAGCAGGCCGCGCCCAGGCCGCCGACCTCACCGACGTTCCCCGAGGAGCCGCGCAGCACGGTGTCGTCGACGACGAGGCCCATGCCCGAGCCCGTACCGAGGTAGAAGAAGAGGAAGTTGCGGCTGTCGGTCGCCGCGCCCGACCAGCGCTCCGCGACGGCCGCGGCGACCACGTCCTTGTCGAGCAGCGCGGGGAAACCGGTGTCGGCCTCCAGTCGCTCGCGCAGCGGAACGCTGCCCCAGCCCGGGAGTTCGGGCGGGTCGATGACGAGCCCCGCGACCGGGTCGACGGGCCCCGGCGCCGCGATGCCGAGCCCGAGCACCCGCTCCTGGTCCACGCCCGAGTCCTCGACGAGCGCGCCGACGGAGGCCGCCATCCCGGCGAGGAGCGCCTCCGTGTGCACGCCGCGCGGCGTCGGCTCGCTGCGCCGCGCGACGACCGTGCCGAGGAGATCGAGCAGGACGTACGTGATGACGGCCGGGTCGAGGTGGACCCCGATCGCGTACCGCGCCCCCGGCGTGACCTGGAGCAGGGTGCGCGGCTTGCCGCTGCCCGTGGACTGCTTGCCCGACTCGCGGGCTACCCCCTGATCGAGCAGGCGGCGCGTGATGTTGGAGACGGTCTGCGCCGACAGGCCCGTGGCCTCGGCGAGTTCGACGCGGCTCAGCCCCGCTTTGTGGCGGCGGATCGCGTCGAGCACGACGGACTCGTTGAAGTCCCCCATGCGGGGCAGATTGGTCCCGCGCCGGATCGACGTCTTCGTGGCACTCGCCCTTTTTGTCGTCACGCTCGGGTCTCTCCTGGACGGTTACCGGCCCCGGAGGGGAGCGGCGCGGGCGCCGGACCCTGAGGGGGTGTGTCCCGCCCCTCCAGTGCGTCGATTTGAAGAAATGCTACCGGCTCGGACGGTGCCTGACATAAGCACCGCCCGGCGGGAGACGCCGCGGCGCGGGGGTGGCGTCACGAGCCGGTGCCGCCGTCCCGTTACGTACCACCACCCCCGCGCCAGTCTGTGAGTCCCGCGAGGGGACTGTGCGCGCGCCTCCCTAGAGCTGCTGGACCAGTGCCAGCGACCAGGGGGCCAGCGTGACCTCGTACCTGAGCACGCCGTCCGCCCCGGCCCGCACCGTGCGCACGTCGGTGGCGCGCGCGAGGCGGTCGATGTGGGCGAGTTGCTCGCGGGTCGGGGCCTCGGGGGAGCCGAGGGCGCGCCAGGCGCCGAGCGCGTTGCCGTGTTCGGTGTCGAGGATCTCGATGTGGAAGGGGGTGCCGGGGGCGACCCCTTCGAGCTGGACGGTGAGGGTGCGCGGTGTGCCCTTCGCCTCCGTGGCGTCGGCGAGGTCGCGGCTGTCGAAGGAGGCGGGGACCGAGCGCGGTTCCTCCACCGGGTAGTGGTACGCGAGCGCGGTGAGGCGGCCGCTCGCGGCTTCGCGGGTGAGGACGTGGTCCTCGCCGCTGCCGATCAGCTCGTCGCCGAGGCGGTGGAGCATCCGGTAGGCGTGGAAGGTCGGCTTGGGGATACCGGGCAGCGTGATCATGCCGAAGCCGCCGTGGAACAGCTCGTCGCCCGCGCCGCCCTCCTCGAAGACGTCCGTGAACGTCCAGTACGAGAGGGAGTGCACGGTGTCCAGCGAGTGGAGGATCGAGCGGGTCACGTACGTCGCGGCAGGGAGCGTGTCGTGCGTGTGGTCGCGCGGCGAGGAGGACGAGGACCACTCGGTGAGGTGGATCTCGGCATCCGGGTACGCGCTCTTGGCGACGAGGTCGCGCAGGAGGGCGAGGTCGACGGGGGTCGCGTCCTTGCCGCGGGTGAGTTTCTGGCCCTGGCCGTGCTCGTCGAGCGCCCAGTCCGTGGGGTACGGGTGGGTCGAGACGAAGTCGACGGGAAGGTTCTCCTCGGCGCAGTAGGCGAGGAAGGAGTCGAACCAGACCGGGCGCCAGTCGTACGTGTCGATGTTCTCGTCACCCACGACGACACGCGCGTCGACGTTCTCGTTCTCGCTGTCGAAGCGGGCGTCGGGAACGAAGTTCGAGGTCGCGGGCCCGCCGACGCGCAGCTCCGCGTCGACGGCCTTCACCGCGCGGGCCGTCGTCCTGTACAGCTCGAAGTACTCGGAGCGGGTGCCGTGGAAGAAGCCCCACAGGTTGGCCTCGTTCCACACCTCGAAGTACCAGGTGCGGACCTCGTCGATGCCGTAGCGGGTGATCCAGTGCTTCGTGATGCGGCTGATCAGCTCGCCCCACTTGGCGTGGTCGACGGGCGGCGCGCCGTGGGCGCCCCACCAGAAGACGGTGTTGGTCTCGCGGGCGAGGGCGCGGGGGCTGAAGCCGAACTCGACGAAGGGGCGGACACCGAGGTCGAGGAGGAAGTCGAAGAGCGCGTCGACGTACTGGAAGTTGTAGACGGGGGTGCCGTCCTCGCGCTCCGTGTAGACGAACATGTCGTCGTGGAAGAGCCCGTGGAAGCGGATGTACTCGAACCCGGCCTCGCGCTTGGCCTCGGCGAGCTGGCGCTGCCAGTCGGCCCGCAGGCCCTCGTTGGCGCGGCCCGCGCCGACGACACGGCTCCAGTAGTGAGGCAGCGGAGTCGCGGCGGCGCTCGCGTGTCCGCTGACGGAGATGTCGCCCGGCATGGTGGTCCTTCCCTCGTGGTGCCCGCGTGAGGGCCTGGCGGGACTCATTAAATCAAAATGATAGACATAAGCCAAGGCCTCGCGGGGGCGAAGGCGGGGGGCGAAGGCGGAGGCGGGGCGTGGGGGGCGGTGACGGCGGGTGCGGGGGGCGTGGGGCGGGAGGGGCGCGGAGGCCGGGGGCGGGCCGCGGAGGCCCGCCCGGGGGGGAACGCCGGGCCCGGTGGGGCGGACACGGGAGGCCGGGGTCTCGGAGGGCAGGAACGCATACGGGACGCCGGGCCCGCAGAGGCCGAGGCGGACGCGAGACGCCGGGGTCGCCGGGACAGGGCGGAGGTGGGGCCCTTCGGTGCGCGGGCACCTGGGGCTTCGTTCCGGTAATCCGTTCCTCGCACGCTCACAGGTGCGGGCCGGAGGGGTCGAATTTCCGTGGCCCAGGCCAGGCGTCCAAGGTCACGGCACAATGGGCCTCATGTCCATACCGAGCCGCGCCGCCCTTCGCCAGCACCTCGTGGAGACCCGTATCAGCGGGGACGTCGCCACACCCCGCGAGAACAACCTCGCCCACTACCGCCACCTCGCCAACGGCAAGCGCAACTGGTGGCTGGGCCTGGAGCTGGGCGACCGCTGGACGGACGAGCAGGACGTGCTCGCCGTGATGGCGGAGCGCTGCGGCGTGAACGACGATCCCGAGCACCGCCAGGGCCAGGACACGATCGACCCCGAGCTGACCCTCGCGGGCCTGGACCGCATGGCGGCCCGCCTGCGCGAGGCCGCCGATGCCGGGCAGCGCGTCCTCGTCGCGACCGGTCACCCCGGCGCCCTGCTCGATCTGCACCGCCGTACCGCGCAGGCGCTGCGCGAGGCGGGCTGCGACATCGTGCGCATCCCGGGCGGTCTGCGCGCGGACGACGGCTGCGTGGTGCAGTTCGCGGACGTCGCGGTGTACGAGGCCGGGGCGAGCCTGTGGCACACGCACTCCCCCGCCCCGATGGACGCGATACTCGACGGCCTGGAGCGCGAGGGCGAGGCGCTCCCCGACCTCGTCGTCGCCGACCACGGCTGGGCGGGCCGCGCGGGCCAGCGCCGCATCGACGCGATCGGCTACGCGGACTGCAACGACCCGGCGCTCTTCATCGGCGAGCTGGAAGGAACGATGCAGGTCACCGTCCCCCTGGACGACCACGTGGTGGACCCGCGCTTCTACGAGCCGATGACCGCCTACCTCCTCGCCACGGCAGGCCTGCCGGGCGCCGACCCACTCCGCTGACGGCCACCCGGGGGAGGTGGGGGCAGCCCCGGAACGCGACCTGCCGGAGCCCGGCCCACCGCACCAGGCGCCCAGGCTTCAAGCCCCCACCCACCACCACGCCTTGCGGCCGCCCGCCCCACGGCACCACGACACCGGCCACGGCTCCGCAGTCCCGCGCGGCACGGCGCATCGGGAAGGGCGGGGCGCACACGGGGGCTCACGGGCGGCGCGGTCACGCGTCCTTGTCCGGGGCGCCCCCACGTGCCGGGGGATCAGCCACCTTCGGGAGGGGACGGCCCCCGGCGAACCGACGGCTCGGGCGCCGGACACCGGACATCGGGGGCCGGACATCGACGTCGGGCGTCGGGCGAACGGCGTGCGGTGTTCCGTGCCCGCCACCCGTCCCGAGGATCGCCGAAGCCCCCCGGCCGTCGCCGGTGCCGCGGTGCCCCCGCCGCGAGGTGGCCGGTCAGGGGCGTGGCGCCCGGGCGCGGGCACGGGCGCGGTGGCCCCGCCACCAGGTCACCGCCCACAGCACGTTGACCCCGCCCAGGATGACCAGGACGAGCACCGCGTCGGCGATCCGTGCGGGGTCGCCGCCCCGGCCCAGGTCGCGTACCGCGTGGGCGAGGAGTGTGACGTCGGCGGGGAGCGTGACGGCCGCCAGGAAGGACAGGCAGACCGCCGTGCCGAGGACGAGGACCACGCTGTAGACGCGGACCGCACGGCGCTCGCGCGCGGGCAGCCGCGCGCTCGGACCCGGGGCCCGCTCCCCGCCGGGCCGCAGGCGCCGCAGGAGGTGGCGGGCGTGGGCGAGCCCGTCCCCGTACAGGTTCCGGCAGCCGGTCAGGTCCTGGAGGACGAAGTACACGTCCGTGCGCGTGAAGACCATGAGCTGGAACGGGAGCGGCAGCAGCGCGATGAGCAGCGCGGCCGACAGGAAGCGGTGGGGCCCGGAGCCGGGCGTGGTCGTGGCGAGGGCGAGGAGCGCCGCCGACGCGCAGGAGAGGTTGAGGGCGATGCCCGCGAGGTAGGCGGTCAGGCGGTGGCGGCGCGGGGCGAGTTCGATGCCGCTGATGTCGGTCTGCATGACGAGGAATTGCAGGCGCGTGCCGAGCCTGATGTGTCCGGGCACCCCGGCCGCGCGTGCCGTGACGAGGTGGGCCAGCTCGTGCGCGTAGAGCAGTGTCCACCCGGCGGCGGCCCCGGTGAGCAGGACGAGGCTGCCGCGCGGGGTCCACAGCAGGTCGCGGTAGCCGGGCAGCAGCTCGGGCCGCCGTACGAGGACGACGAGCGCCGCGGCGACGAGGGCGGCGACCAGGAGCGGGAGCGCGGGGTGCAGCGCGAGGCGCACGTGTGCGGGGCGCAGCCGGGGCAGGCTCGCGCGAGGGGCCGCGACGTCCGGCAGCTCGCGGTTCCCGACGCGCGCGACGAAACCGAGGGCGGTGAGGTCCGTGACGAAGTCCGCCACATCGAAGTCCTCGCCGGTCTCCTCGCGCAGCACCCGCGCGGCCTCGTCCACGGGCGTGCCCGCCCGCAGCAGCGCGAGGGCCCGGACACCCTCGGCGGGCATCGCGACGAAGGTACGGCTCGCCATGCGGCCCACGATCCACTCGCCCTCGCGGTCCTCCCTGACGACGAGGTCGCGCAGGCGCACCCGGGCGTCGGGAGGCACCGGCGCCTCCTCGCGCACCGCCGTCACCGGCCCGGCTCCCCGCCCGTCGCCCCCGCCCCCGCGCCCGCCGTCGCGGCCCCCTCGGTCGTCTTCCCCGTGTCCTCCCCCGCAGTCTTTCCGCAGGCCGGGCAGCCGGAGCGGCGGGGGGCACGGGCGAGGACGTTGTCGCCGGGGCGCATGAGGTTGAAGCCGAAGCGGCAGCCGGGCTCGATGTGCGGAACGCCGCTGAGCAGGGCGAGTCCCGCGTGCGCGAGGAGGCTCCCCGAGAGCTGGGCCGTCACGGCGTTGACCGGGTTCCAGTCCATGCGCGGGGACGCGATCTCCTCGTCCTCGCCCGGCGGCAGGCTCAGCTCCCGCCGCTCGACCTCGGTGTCCCGCAGGCACACCCAGCACGCCCCCGTACCTGGCCGGAACAACGCGACGCTCACGAGCGGCCCCCGGTATCCGGCCTCCGCCCACGGCGTGCCCGTCGCGAGGCACACCTCATTGGCCCAGCGGCGTACGACAGGGGGCCGGTCGGCGGCGAGCAGGAGGGCGTCGTACGGGGCGGCCGCGAGCAGCTCGGCGAGATCGTCGGGGCCGCGTACCTCCCTGCGCTCGCCGCTGAGTGCGACGTCCCCGTTGAGGGCGCGCAGGGTGCGCAGCGCGGCGTCGAGCTTGGGCCGGCCGATATCGGCCTCGGCGAAGAGGGTCTGCCGGTTGAGGTTGGACAGCTCGACGGTGTCGGGTTCCACGCAGTGCAGGTGTCCCACGCCCGATGCCACGAGGTCGCGGGCCGCCGCGCCCCCCGTACCGCCGACCCCGACGAGGAGCACGCGCGAGGCGCGCAGGGCGAGTTGCGGGTCCCAGGGGCTGGCGCGGGGGGTCAGGTCCATCCAGCGCTGGAGCGTCATGCCGCGCCCGTACCGCTCGCGTTCGGCGGCCGAGAGCGCGACGGGCTCGGGGGCGCCCGCGTCCTCGACGAAACCGGCCTGCGTGAGGTCGTCCACGGCCGCCAGGAGATCCGCCTCGCCCAGGTCCGCGCCGGGGTGCGCGCGCAGCACATCGGCGACGATCTCACCGCGGTCCCGTGTGCCGTCCATCGCCTCGACGAGGGTCCACACCCACCCCTGCGGGTCGGCGACCTCGGAGCCGATGCCGTGCACGACGCTGCCGATCCTGACGTTCCCCTCCACCGTCCGGTAGGCCCGGTGCTCCGGCTTGATCCGCGGCCGTCGCATCACCCGCAACTTGCTCCCCTTCCGTCACAACTTCCTTGCCTGAAAGCGCCGTTGACAACGATGACGGGGGTGCCGAAACATGACAAGGGCACCTTGCCGCACCCGCGGCACCACCGATCGGAAGGAGACGACATGGCGAAGAAGATCCAGATCCGGCCGCTCGACAAGAAGGAGACCACGGGCGAGTCCGGCGGCAACGGCGGAGGCTGAGCCCCGTTGGTGAACCGCTTGCTCACCGCCGCCGAGGTCCCGGTGGCGGCACGGCGGCTGGTCTCCGCGCACGCGGGGGCCGGCCGCCTGCGGCGGGCCGGTACCTCGCGCGAGGGGCGGCCGCTGCTCCTGCTGTCGGTGGGACGGGGACCGCGGCACGTACTCGTCGTGGCGGGGGCGCATGCGGACGAGCCGACGGGGCCGACGACGGCGCTCGCGCTCGCGCGCCACCTCCTGCGCGGCGAGATCGCGTCACCTGCCGCCGAACTCACCCGCGTGACATGGGACTTCCTCCTCTGCCTCGATCCGGACGCGGCGGCTCTCAGCGGTACGGCCGAGGCGTTCGGGGCCGCGTCGTCGGCGCCGGCCGCGCGCGCCGTCGCCGACTACTTCCGGGCCTCCTACCGCCCGCTCGCCGCCGAACAACCGGAGTGGGCACCGATCGAGGGGCACCGCCTGCCCGAGACCGACGTGCTCGTCGACCTCGTCGCCTCGCTGCGTCCCGTCCTGCAATGCTCCCTGCACAACGTCGAGGCGGGCGGCACCTTCCTCCAGCTCACCGCGGGGCTCCCCGGCGTCGAGAAGCCGTTCGCCCGCGCGGCGGCACACCACGGCATCCCGCTCCAGTACGGGACCTTCGACGCCCTGCACTGGGAGCACCCGGCGCCCGCCGTCCACGTCCTGCCCCCGGCCGCGCTGCGCCACCGGCTCGCGGCGGGCTCGGCGGGGATCGGCCGCTCGACGTGGTGCGCTCCGGCCGCTTACGGCGGTACGACCGCGATCATCGAGGTGCCGCTGTGGGCGAGCCGCGCGGCCGACGACGCGACGCCGCACCCCGAACCGGGCGCCGCCCTGCGCGCGTTGAGCGAACTGACCCTCAGCGGCGGGCGCGAGATCACGGCCCTGGTCACCGAGGCACGACACCTGCTGCCCGCAGGCGACCCCCGCCTGCGCGTCCTGACGTGGATGGGCGAAGGGCTCTACGAACTGGTCGCCGCCTCCTGGCGGTCGCTCGCCGATGGCCCGCCGCTCTCGGTGGCCGACGTCGACGCGCTCGGCATCGCGGCGCGCCGCCAGCCCCTGCGCGCGGCGGGACTCCTGCACCACCTCCTCACCCGGGCCGGGGCGCCCGGAGCCCCCGCCCTGAGCGCCCGCGTCGGCGCCCTCCTGACCACGTGGAGCGCGGACTTCGCCAGGCACCTGGGCCTGCGGCCGGTCCCCCCGCGCGACCAGGCAGGCCACCAGGCGGCGACGATGCTGGCGGCGGCGGAAGCGGTGCTGGAGGAGGAGAGGGCAGCGGGCAGGCGCTGAACGGCGGGGCGCCGGACGACGGACGGGCGCCGGACGGGCGCCGGACGACGGCCCGTGCGGGCCTCGTCACGCGTGCGAGGCGCCGGGACGCGGCTGCTGCGAGCCGGGCCCCGACACCTCGTATCCCTGTGTTCCTCGTGGTCCCCGCGGCCCCTGCGGCCCCGCGGCCCTGTGACCCCACAGCCCCGTGGCCGTGCCCCCGCGGCCCCGTGCGGGGGTACGGGCCGGGTGGGTCCGTACCGGAAGGCGCTCCGCTCAGGCGGCCTCGTCGAGGCCGGGGCCCTGGCCGGTTCCCGCGCCGCGGCCGATCTCCAGGAGTGCGAGCGCGATCGTCGTGCCCTGGCGGCCGAAAGCCTCCGTGTAGGGCGAGGTGACCCGCATCTCGCGCGAGAAGTCGGTGCGCCTGCCGCCTCCGGCGATCCTGGCCCGCTGCACCTGCCGCGACAGCGAGCGGCGGCGGGCGATGAGCGCGCGGATCTCGGCGTCGACGTGGTCGATGCGCTCGCGGAGCCCGGCGATCACCATCGCCGTGGTCTCCTCGTCCTCGCGCACGGTGGTCTCTTCGCGGACACTCATCACGGGCCCCAGGTGTTGCCGTCGGGGCTCACCGTCGGCTGGGCCGAATCGTCGGCCGGGCTCACGCTCACGATGTCCGCTCCCCCACGGGCGGACACGGCGAGGGCGGCGGGCGTCGCGACACCCGCCGCGCCCAGGACGACCAGGGTCACGACGGCGAGGCGGCGCGCGAAGGGCGTGCTGACGGCGGTTCTGCGGTGACGAATGCTCGTGTTCATGGTGGGTGGTCCCCCTACGTCAAATCCGCTGTATTGCGGCGTTCTCTGCTTGACGTGATGAGTTTGGCACTCACGATCCGAGCCGTCAGCATCACTGAGTGTCAGCCTCCTGTGATGGCAACTCCTTGTCAGGGGACCGGAGTCCGAGCTGTTCCAGCGCCGCCCTGAGCCCGGTGGCCGGCGTCCAGGTCGCGGCCGCGCCGACCGCGGGGGGCAGCGCGCGGGCCACGAGGCGGACCGCCGATTCCTCGGCGCCCGCGCTCTGCGCGTGACCCAGGAAGAGGGTCAGGCGGCTGCCGCCGCCCGGCAGCGGTGCCACGTGGACGTGCTCCAGGAGGTCCTCGGGCACGGCGAGCCGCCTGACGAGCTGATCGAGGGCCTCTTCACCGGGTACGGGCCCGGTCGGCAGGGTCGCCGTCACGAGGAACATGGTTTTGAGCCTTCCCCTTGCTTTCCTGTGAACAGATCCGCCTACCCCCCAGTAGGCTTGCAGGCGGTCCGGCTGTCCTGAAATAGTCGGGCCCGTCCTGCGACTTCGGTTGTCGGGGCAGTCAGTCGCCTCTGGGGGGAGGAGTGCCGGCATGGGACAGCTCGGCCTTGATTCCGATGCTGAATCCGTTTATCGCGTGCTGTTGACACTGCCGAAAGCAGGCGTCTCGGAGATCGCCGCCGCACTCGGCTGGGACATCTCGCGCGTACAGGCCACGCTCGACGCGCTCGCCGCCCTCACCCTCGTACGGAACTCCTCCGAGGACCCCGACAAAGTGCGCCTCGTCAACCCGGAGTTCGGGCTCTCCGGGCTGCTCCACCGGCAGGAGCAGGAGCTGGCCAGGCACCAGCAGGCCGTCGCCTCCTCGCGGCTCGCCATCACGCAGATGCTCAGCGAGTACGAGAACAACCCGACGACCCGTTCGGACGCGGTGCGCAGCTACACCGGTCTGGACGCCATCAACTCGCAGATCGAGCGTCTCGCGCACACGGCCGAGAGCAGCATCGAGGTCTTCGCGCCGCGCGGCGCGCAGCCGGTCTCGGCGCTGAAGGCCGCCCGGCCGCTCGACCAGGACGCGGTCGCGCGCGGCCTCGCGCTGCGGTACGTCTACCTGGACTCGATCCGCAACGACCCGCCGACCCTCCACTACGCCCGCTGGCTCCAGGACCTCGGCGGCGAGGTGCGGGTCCTGCCGCAACTGCCGCTGCGCATGATCATCTACGACCGCAGGGCGGCGATCGTGCCCATCGATCCCGAGTCCGCCCAGACCGGCGTACTGGTCCTCCAGGGGGCGGGGATCGTCACCGCGCTGGTCTCGCTCTTCCAGCAGATCTGGGAGCAGGCGCAGCCGATCGGCGTGGTCAGGGAGCCGGCCCCGGAAGGGCTCGCTCCGCAGGAACAGGCCGTCCTCGACCTGCTCTTCGACGGCCACACGGACGACGTCGTGGCCCGCAAGCTCGGTGTGTCGGTGCGTACGGGGCGCCGGATCACGGCCGAACTCCTCGCCCGGCTCGGTGCCCGCAGCCGCTTCCAGGCGGGGGCGCTGGCGATGGAGCGCGGCTGGCTGGGCCCCGGCACGGTACGTACGGCGCCGGAGCCCGCGGAGGACTGACCGCGCGCTCCCCGGCTCCGGGCCACCCGCCCCGCGCACCTCTTTCTCCCTGGGCATTCCGTTCAGGCCGCTCGTGCGGGGGCCTCGCGCGGCGTGTTCACCGCGTCGGGCACCGGGAGTCCCGCGAGGGCGAGGAGGACCGACTCGGCCGCCTGGGTGCCCGCGCGCCGTTGCGCCTCGGGGGTGCTCGCGCCCAGGTGCGGCGTCGCGACGACGTTGTCGCACGCGAACAGCGGGGAATCGGTGCAGGGTTCGCCGCTGTACACGTCGAGCGCCGCGCCCGCGATCCTTCCCTCGGTGAGCGCCGCGTACAGCGCGTCCTCGTCGACGATCCCGCCGCGCGCCGCGTTCACGAGGCGCAGGTCGGGGCGGACCCTGCGGAGCGCCTCGGTGCCGATCAGGCCCCTGGTCGCCTCGGTGAGCGGCAGGTGCACGGTGAGGAACTGGGACCGCGCGAGCAGTTCGTCGAGGCTCGTGAGGCGGG
The DNA here is from genome assembly GCF_050613165.1 of Streptomyces sp. P6-2-1. Classification (NCBI taxonomy): domain Bacteria; kingdom Bacillati; phylum Actinomycetota; class Actinomycetes; order Kitasatosporales; family Streptomycetaceae; genus Streptomyces; species Streptomyces sp. P6-2-1. Next base: position 2,230,650 of record NZ_CP192513.1, read on the forward strand.
CGCCGGTGGCCGCGGCCCGCGCGGGGTCCACGTGCGGGTCGTGGGCGATGACCTCCATGTCGAAGGCGGCGAGGCGGCGGGCCACGAGCGAGCCGATCCGCCCGATGCCGAGCACGCCGAGCGTCTTGCCCGCCAGCTCGACGCCCCCGAGCCCGGCGCGGTCCCAGCGCCCCTCCCTGAGCGAGGCGTGCGCGCGCGGCACCTCGCGGGCGAGCGCGAGGAGCAGGGCGACGGCGTGTTCCGCCGCGCTGACCACGTTCGAAGCGGGCGCGTTCGCGACGAGCACCCCCCTGGCCGTGGCGGCGGCGACGTCCACGTTGTCGAGCCCGACCCCGGCGCGCGCGATGGCCTTGAGCCGGGGCGCCGCGGCCAGGGCCTCGGCGTCGATGCGCGTCGCCGAGCGCACGAGGACGGCGTCGGCGTCGGCGAGCGCGGCGAGCAGCGCGGGCCTGTCCGTGCCGTCGACGTGGCGTACCTCCACCTCGCCGTCCCTGGTGAGGACGGCCCTCGCCTCCGGGCTGAGGGCGTCGGCGATCAGTGCGATGTGCTGGGGCATGGTTCCTGCTGCCTTTCGGGAGCGGTGACGGGGACAGGGACACGGGTCGGGGAGGCGGGCGCGGGGGCCGGGCCCGGGGCGGCGAGGAGTGCCCCGCCGTCGTGGTGGCTGAGGCGCAGCGGGGCGCCGAGCGAGGCGAGCGCGGCCCTGTGCTCCCGGCCGGCGTCGAGGTCGTACAGGAGCAGCGGCCGCGCGGGCTGTTCGGTGCCCTGCCAGGACAGCAGGCGCGGGGGCTCGTCGGGGGCGCTGACGTGCAGCAGGTCGGGCGCGACGAGCAGTCCGTCGCCCGTCGCCTTGAGCAGGGCCTCCTTGCGCGTCCAGTAGCGGATGAAGCCCGCGGCGCGCAGCTCGGCGGGGAGCCCCGCGAGCAGGGCCCGTTCGGGCGGCGCGAGGGTCCTGTCGACCGTCTCGGGTGCCTGCGGGGCGATCCGTTCGACGTCGGCGCCGATCTCGGTGGTGTGGGCGAGCGCGACGAGTACGCGGTCGCCCGAGTGCGAGAGCGAGAGCCGCAGCGGGGCGGGCGGCTGGGGCTTGCCGTGCGGGCCGCCGCAGTGCTTGCACACGGCGACGAGGTCCACCTCGCGCACGGGCACGCCGAGGTGGCGGGCGACGACGGTCCTGGCCAGGGCGCGCGCGCCGACGTAGAGGGCGCGGGCGCCCGCCTTGCGCAGCCGCTCGGCACGCACGCGTTCGCGCGGCGCGAGGAGGGCGCGCGCCCAGGCGTCGTCGCGGGCCCTGCCCCACCACACCTGGCAGTCCCCGTACCGCAGTGCGGGCACGTCGTGCTCACCGGGGTGCGTCACAGGCCACCGTCCACCGGCAGGACCGCGCCCGTGATGTACGAGGCGCGGGGCGAGGCGAGGTAGGCGACGGCGTCGGCGACCTCGGGGGCGCGTCCTGCCCGGCCGAGCGCGGTGCGCCGCTCGACGCCCGCGCGGGTCTCCTCGTCGAGTGCCGCCGACATGTCGGTGGTGACCAGGCCGGGGGCCACCGTGTTGACGCGGATGCCGCGGCGGCCCACCTCCTTGGCGAGCGAGCGCGAGAAGGCGATGATCCCGGCCTTGGACGCGGCGTAGTTCGTCTGGCCCGCGTTGCCGTGCAGTCCCGAGACGGAGGCGAGCGTGACGATGCTGCCAGCGCGCCGCTTGAGCATGGGGTACACGACGTTGCGGCACACGTGGTAGACGCCGTCGAGGTTGGTGGCGACGACGTCGTGCCACTCGTGGTCGGCCATCATCAGGAGCGGTTTGTCGCGCGTGATCCCGGCGGAGGTGACGGCCACGGCGACGGGCCCGAACTCCTCCTCGGTACGGCGCACCCAGCCGCGTACGGCCCCGGCGTCCGTGACGTCGACGCGGACCGCGAGGGCGGCGGCACCGCGTCCCGCCAGCTCCTTCTCCACCTCGGTGGCCGCGCGTTCCTCGCCGCGGAAGCAGAAGGAGATGTCGTACCCCTCGTCGGCGAGCCGCAGGGCGACCGCCCGCCCGATGCCGCGCGAGCCTCCGCTGAGCAGCGCGACGGGCCTGGCCGGGGCCTCGCTCCCCAGCGGGGTGGCCGTGCGGGTCGGGGCCGTGCGGGGTGCGGTGGTGCTCATCGGGCCGCCTCCTCTCGGCGCGCGGGCTCCGCGGCCTCGTGCCCGCCCGGTGCCGTGCCGTCGGTGAGCAGGCGCAGCACCAGGCAGCCCACGCGTCCGTCCGGGTCCGTCGTGGTGGCCAGGGCGATCCGGCCGGGCTCCCCCGGTTCGGCGAGCAGGGCGGCGAGCTGGAAGGCGCCGGTCGCCGCCGCCGTCTCGCCGAGCAGCGCGGCGGGCGCGGCGCGCTCGCGTACTCCGGCGTCGAAGAGGGAGCGGTGCACGTCCGCCTCCTGCTCCCCCGCGACGCCGGGCGCGTTGCCCGGCAGCGCGGCCCACACGTCCCGCGCGGTCACTCCCGCGGCGTCGAGCGCGGTGGCGACGGTCGCGGTGAGCGTGGCGGTGAAGTCGCCCGGCGGGGCGACGCGGTGGTGCACCGCGAGGACGTCGGCGAGTGGTGTACCCGCCGCGTGGTCCGCCCTTTCGAGCAGGACCATGACGCAGCCCTCGCCGAGCACGACGTCCGTGCCGTGCGCCGCGTGCGTGAGGTGGGCGCGCGTCGCCGAGTACTCCTCGGCGGAACCGGCGAGGACCCGCGTCGCGTGCCCGTCGGCGAGCAGCCTGCGGCCGTGGTCGAGGGCGATGAGCGCGGAGAGCCTGCCGGCCGCGACCGTGCTGTTGGGGCCCTTGAGCACCTGCCGGATCGCGGTCGCCGAAGCAGCCCTGTTCATGGCCATGTTGGGCACTTTGGCCGCGGGTACGGCGAGGGGGCGGGGCCCTTCGAGCGAGGCTTTGGTGAACTCCATGAACCCCTGCACGCTCCCCGCCGTCGTGCCGAGGACCAGTCCGGTGCCGGGCGGTTCCCCGGGCGCGGGCGCATCGCCGCCCCCGGGGACCGGCGCGGGCCCTTCGCCGCCCCCGGGGACCGGCGCGCCGTCGTGCGCGGCGAGCAGGTCGCGCACGGTCAGCGCGGTGAGCCCGGTCAGCCGGTCGAGGCCGCGGGTGCCCCGGCGGCCGAGTGCTTCGCGCACGTCGAAGCCGGGGACGACACGCGCGGTCGGCGCGGGACCCGCGGCCCACTCGGCGGTCCACTCGGCGGGCACCGCGCCCTCGGGGGCGGCGGTACGGGTCCGCAGGCCCTCGGCGAGGGCCGCCCCTCCCGTCCCGTAGGGCGAGACCGCCGACCAGGCGGTGATGACGACGGCGCTCATGCGGCGCCCCTCTCTCGGGTCTCGTGCAGGCCGAGGACGACGACGGCGTTGTTGCCGCCGAAGGCGAGCCCGTTGTTCTGCACCACACGGACGGGCGCGGCGACGGACGTGTTGGGCACGACGTCGAGCGGGCAGTCCGGGTCGGTCTCGCGGTGGTTGGCGGTCGGGGGGACGAAGCCGTGGCGGATCGCGAGCGCGGCGGCGACGGCGCCGAGCGCGCTGGCCGCGCCCATCGTGTGCCCGATCATCGACTTGATGCCGACGGTGCGCGGCGGGGTGTCGCCGTAGACCTGGCGGATGGCGGCCGCCTCGGTCGCGTCGTTGACGGCGGTCCCTGTGCCGTGCGCGGAGATCAGGTCGACCTCTTCGGGTTTGACGGCGGCGTTTGCCAGGGCGAGGCGCATGCAGCGGGCCACGCTGTCCTCCTCGGGCGCCGTGGGGTGCGCGGCGTCGCAGTTGAGCGCGTAGCCGAGCACTTCGGCGTAGATGTGCGCGCCGCGTGCGCGCGCCGATTCCTCGGACTCCAGGAGGAGCAGTCCCGCTCCCTCGCCGGTGAGCAGCCCGGTGCGCCCGGTGTCGAAGGGCCTGCACTCGTCGGCGGCGACGAGGCCGAGGCGCGAGAACCCGGCGAAGGTCTTGCGGTTGAGCGCGTCCGCGCCCCCGACGAGCGCCCAGTCGGCGGTGCCGTCGCGCACGGCGTCGAAGCCGTTGCCGATGGCGTAGTTCCCCGCCGCGCACGCCGTCGCGATGGTCGACGCCTCGACGTCGGAGAGGCCGAGTTCGCGGACGATCCCGAGCGCGAGGCTCCCGGTCGCCGTGGTGGTGAGCGAGGAGCCGGTGAAGGCGGCGAGGCCGAGCGAGAGCGCGGACCGCGTGAGCAGGTCCAGTTCGCCGGTCTCGCCGTCGGTGGTGCCGATGACGACGGCGCCGCGCCGCTCGCGCAGCCACTCCTCGGTGAGCCCGGCGTCCTCCAGCGCCATCCGGGCCGCCACGGCGGCGAAGCGGGTCGCCCGGCCCGTGGTCTCCGTACGGGTACGGCGCAGCCAGGCCGACTCCTCGACGCCGCGCACCTGGTGGCCGCGGCGGCTGGGGAACCCGGTCGAGTCGAACGCGGTGATCTCGCCGGTCCCGACGCGGCCCTCGCGCAGGGCCGCGGTGAAGGCGGCGACCCCGTTGCCCACGCTGGAGAGGGTCCCGCAGCCGGTGAGGACGACCCTGCGCGGCCCGTGGGCCGGTCCGCGCGGCGTCCTGGCGGCGCTCACGGCTGCCGCCGTGCGGTGTCGGCGAGCACGGCGAGCACCGCGTCCAGGTGGACGAGCTTGACGAGGTCGTCCTGGTCGATGACGACGCCCAGTTCGTTCTCGACGCGCGAGAGGATCTCGATGGCGCCGAGGGAGTCGGCCCCGTGGTCCTCGATGAACAGGCTCGTGCCGGTCAGTTCCTCGTCCTCCAGCTCCAGGACGTCGACGATGATGGCCCGGACGGCGGGGATGTCCACGGTCGTGTTGACGGTCATGGGTGTGACTGCCTTTCGCTTGCTGCGCATCGGGTGGGTGCGCGGGGTGGGTGCGGGGGGCGGGCGGCCGTCGCGTGCGCGGCTCGGGCCGCCCGCCCGGCAGGAGGCTCAGGCCGCCCGCGCGATGAGCGACGCGGGGCGCATGTCGGTCCAGGAGCGCTCGACGTGGTCGAGTGCCGCCGCACGGCTGCCGGCCGGCAGGGCCGTGTGCCAGCCCTCGGGCACGGCGGCGAACTCGGGCCAGACGCAGTGCTGTCCCTCGTCGTTGACCAGGACCAGGAAGGTGCCGTTCTCGTCGTCGAAGGGGTTGTTCTTCATGTGCGGATTTCCTCCGTGCCTGGGGTGCAGAGAATGCGACTGTGCGGAATTCAGTGGTGCCGCGAATTCGCCGGTGCCGGAATTTTCCCGGTGCGGGAATTAGGCGGTGCTGTGCGGGGAGTTTCGCGCGTTCGGATCCGTGCGAGGTGGCCTGCGAGAATCCGGCCGATCTCCCGCTGCGGTTCGGGCCGCATCATTCCGTCGTGGTCCGATGCGATGGTGTGGTGGACGAGGGTGCCGCCGATGTGCGGCTCCCACACGTCGGGCGTGGGCGACTGCGCGTCCCTGCCGTGCGCGGCGGAGAGGAAGAGGACGTCCCCGCCGAAGCGGTCGGGGGCGAACTCGGCGCTGAGCACCGCGTGGTTGCGCACGATCCGCAGGAGCCGGCCCAACTGTTCCTCGTCCAGCCCCGCCAGCGGGTTGGCGTCCCTGCGGAAGAGCCTGAGGACGTCGCCGAGCGAGGGTTCGCCGTCCGCGAGCGCCTCGGCGTCGTAGCCGCAGTACTCCAGGATCTTGGCGAGCAGCGCCCGGTCGTCGGGGATGCCGCCGGGCTCGGCGACGGGGTAGCCGTCCAGGTTCGCGAGGAGCGCGACCCGGTGTCCGAGCGCTTCCAGGCGCGTGGCCACCGCGTGGGCGAGGAGCCCCCCGAAAGACCAGCCGAGAATATAATAAGGCCCCTCGGGCTGGATTTCCAGAATTCTGTTCACATAACCTTCCGCCATTTCCGCCACGGAGCCCGGAAGCGGGGCTTCGGTCACGATTCCATCCGCCTGGAACCCGTACACGGGGAATTCCGCGTCGAGGTGTTCGGTCAGTCCGAGGTAGGGCCAGCTGAGCCCGACACCGCCGTGCAGGAAGAACAGCGGCGGGCGGCTTCCCCCCGGCCGGATCGGCAGCACCGTCTCGAATGCCTCGGCGAGCAGCGCGGGCCGTCCTTCGGCGTGCTCCCCGGGGAGCGCCGTGAGCTGGGCGGCCCGCTCGGCGAGCGCGCGCAGCGCGTCGAACCAGCCGTGCGCGAGCCGTTCGGCGTCCGCGCGCTCCAGGACTTCGCCCGCCCACGTCCAGTTGGCGACGAGTTCGGGTCCTTCGGGGCCGTCCTCGACGAGGGCGTCCACGGCGAGCGTGTGCCCGAGCGGCATCCCCCGCGAGGTCGCGGCGAAGGCGTCGCGCGACTCGGGGGCCGTGGTCCAGCCGCCCTCGTACGACTCCTGCCCCGCGAACCTGCCGAGGTAGTTGAAGCCGAGCTGCGGGTTGACGCCCGGCAGCCGCGCGCCCTCGGGGGCGAGGTGGCGCAGGATGCCGTACCCGATGCCGTGGTCGGGGAGGGCGGCGAGCTGCTCGCGCATCTCCTTGACCGCTTCGTCGGGGCCGAGCGCCGCGGCGCGCAGGAGGACGGGGTGGGTGCTGGTGAACCAGCCGACGGTGCGCGAGAGGTCGACACCGGCGTGCGGTTGTTCGCGGCCGTGCGTCTCGACCTCCACGAGCAGGCTCGTCCCGCGCCACGTCGCGACGGCCCTGTCGAGACCGGCCAGGAGCACGTCGTTGATCCGCGCCCGGAACGCGGCGGGGCCGTGGGCGAGGAGCGGGGCCGTGTACGCGGCGGGCAGGCTCAGGCGCAGGTGCCCGGCGGTCGCCGCGGTGTCCTTCGCCGGGTCGAGCGCGCGGCTCCCGAGGAGCGGTTCGCGCCGCCCGGTCAGGGCCCGCCAGGCGGGGAGTTCCCCCGCGCGGCGCGCGGCCTGCTCGCGCAGGAGGCCCGCCCAGTGGCGCAGCGAGGTGCCGACGGGCGCGAGGTCGCGCTCCGGGTGCTCGTACGCGGAGAGCAGGTCGGGCAGGAGGATGCGCCAGGAGACGCCGTCCACGACGAGGTGGTGCAGCATCAGGACGAGCCTGCCGGGTGCCTCGGGGCCCCGGTCGATCCAGACGGCCTGCGCGACGACGCCCTCGCGCGGCGCGAGCCGGTCCCTGGCCGCCTGCGACTGGGCCGCCACCGCCTGCCGGAGCAGCGCGGGGTCCGCGTAGGCGTGGTGCGTCGCGTCGATACGGGCGAGCAGCGGCACCGCCTGTCCGCGCCCCGCTTCCCCGGCCCGGCTCCCCGTCGGCTCCGCGATCACGAGCCGCCAGTCCCCGGGGCCCTCGCCCTCCAGGCGCAGCCGCAGCGCGTCGTGGTGGTCGACGAGCCTGCGGAGCGCGGCGGTGAGCCGGTCCTGGTCGAGACCGGGGGGTGTGCTCAGGACGACCGACTGGTTGAACCCGTCGACAGCGCCGCCCTCTTCGAGCAGCCGCAGCACGACGGGGGTCGGCTCCAGCGCGCCCACGCCGTCGTCGGTGCCGACGGTCCGCACCTCATCGCCGCCCCCTGCCACCTGCCCGAGCGCGGCGACCGTCTTGTGCGTGAACACGTCGGCGGCCGTGAGGCGCAGCCCGGCCCGCCGGGCCCTGGCCACCACCTCGATCGAGCGGATGCTGTCGCCGCCCAGCGCGAAGAAGCTCTCATGGACACCGACGGAGGGCAGCTGAAGGACCTCCGCGAAGATCTCCGCGAGGGCCCGCTCGACGGGCGTACGGGGCGGGGCGGCCTGCGCCCCTGAACCCGCACGCGTGGCGGGGTCGGGCACGGGAAGCGCCTTGCGGTCCAGCTTCCCGTTCCCCGTCAGCGGCAGCACCGGGAGCACGAGGAAGGCACTCGGGATCATGTAGTCCGGGAGCCGTTCCGCCAACAAGGCGCGGGGGTCGTGGACTTCACCCACGAGGTACCCCGTGAGCCGGCCCGCGTGCACCGCCGCGGCGGCGTCCCGCACCCCCGGCAGTCCGCGCAGCGCGGCCTCCACTTCCCCCAGCTCGACCCGGTGACCCCTGATCTTCACCTGGTGGTCCAAGCGCTCCAGGAACTCCAGCTGACCATCCGCGCGTTCACGCACCCGGTCCCCCGTCCGGTACATCCGCCCACCGGGCTCCCCGAACGGATCAGCGACGAACGTCGCACTCGTACGCGCCGGATCACCCACGTACCCGTGCCCCACCCCCGCACCCGCCACATACAACTCACCGACCGAACCCGGCGGAACCATCCCCAACCGCGAATCCAGCACATACAAACGGGTGTTGCGCACCGCCGAACCCACAGGCGCCCGCACACCCCCCACATCCCCGGCACGCAGCACCGCGTGCGTCACATCGTCCGAGCACTCCGTGGGCCCGTACGCGTTCACCAGCGGAACACCCGCCACAGTCGCGAACCACTCGCGCGCCAAGTCAGCGGGAAGCGCCTCCCCCGTCACCACCAGACACGAAAGCGACGCCAACTCCGGCCGCGGAAGCCCCGCCTGCCACGAATCAACCGCGGCCCGGAGCAACGAAGGCACCACTTCCAGGACCGTCACACCCTCACGAGCCACAAGGCCGAACAACTCCTGCGGATCGGCAGCACTCGCCCGGTCCACCACCACCAGCCGCCCACCCACGATCAACGGCGCCAGCATCTGCCACACACTGATGTCGAACGTCACAGGCGCGTTGTGCACCACCACGTCCCCCTCGCCGAGGTCCAGGTCCTCCACCTTCGCGAGCAGGTGATTGACCATCCCACCCCGGTGCACCATCGCCCCCTTGGGACGCCCCGTCGAACCCGACGTGAAGATCACATACGCCACATCATCCGGCCCACCAGCAAGTTCACCCCACTCGCCATCCCTCTCGCCGTCCCACTCCAACACCACGGAATCGAGGCCGGCGGCCGCCAGGACCTCGGACGCCTTGTCGCGCAGCCCGGGCCCCGTGTAGACCACCCGCGGCCCGCAGTCCGCCAGGACGCGCGCGCCGCGTGCCACCGGGGCACCCGGGTCGAGCGGCACCCACGCCGCCCCCGCCCCGAGCACGCCCAGCATCCCGGCGACCAGCGGGGCCCCCGGCTCGCACAGGACCGCCACCACGGAGCCCGGCCCCGCGCCCGCGGCCACCAGGCGGCGCGTCACCGCGGACGCGTGGCCCGCCAGCTCCCCGTACGTGACGTCGCCCGAGCCGTCGCGCACCGCGACGGCCCCCGGGCGCGCGACCGCGCACGTGCGCACCAGCTCCACGACTCCCGTGTACGGGTCGTCCACCGCCACCGACTCCCAGCCGCGGCGCCGTTCCTCCCACTCGGCGGGGAGCAGGGCGTCCGTCGCGCCGAGCGAGCGGTCGGGGGCCGCGAGCAGCGTCTCCAGGAGGTGGGTCAGGCGCGCGGTGAGCGTGCGGGCCGTCGTCTCGTCGAAGAGGTCGGCGCTGTACTCCAGGACCGCGTCGATACCGTCGGGAGCGCCTCTGTCGGTCCACCGCTCGACGAGTTCGAAGGAGAGGTCGGCCTTCGCCGTGCCCGTGCCGATGAGCAGCGGTTCCGCGTCGAGTCCCGGCAGCCGTACGGCGGACTCCGGGGTGTTGTGCAGGGTCAGCATCGTCTGGAACAGGGGGTGCCTGGCGAGCGAGCGGCTGGGCGCGAGCGCGTCGACCACGGCCTCGAAGGGGAGGTCCTGGTGCGCGTACGCCGCGAGGTCGGCCGTGCGCACGCGGTCCACGAGTTCCCTGAAGCTCGGGTCGCCCGACACGTCCGTACGCAGCACCAGGGTGTTGACGAAGAGCCCGACGAGGTCGTCGAGCACGGGGTCCGCGCGGCCCGCGACCGGGGTGCCGAGCGGGATGTCCTCGCCCGCCCCCAGCTTCGAGAGCAGCGCGGCAAGCGCGGCCTGGAGCACCATGAAGGTGCTGGCGCCCTCGGCGCGCGCGAAGGCGGCCGCCGCCGCGTGGAGCGGCCCCTCGACGCGGAAGGCGACGCTCTCGCCCCGGTGGCTCGGCAGGGCGGGGCGCGGCCTGTCGGCGGGCAGCTCGACCTCCTCGGGCAGTCCTGCCAACGCCTCGCGCCAGTAGGCAAGTTGACCTTCACCGGCCTCGGCGAGCAGCGCGCGCTGCCAGAGCGTGTAGTCCGCGTACCGCAGCGGCAGCGGCTCCCAGGCGGGCGCGGCGCCGGCCGTACGGGCCTCGTACGCGCGGGCCAGGTCGCGTCCCATGACGCCGACCGACCAGCCGTCCGCCGCGATGTGGTGGACGACGAGCAGCAGGATGTGCTCCTCGTCGCCGAGCGCGAACAGGCGGGCACGGAAGGGGATCTCGCGCGCCAGGTCGAAGGGGGCGCGCGCCTCGTCGTGGACGGGGCCCGCCGTGGCGGCGAAGTCCTCCAGCCGCCGCACGGGCAGGTCGACGCGCACCTCCTCGGCGGGCACGACCTCCTGGCGCGGGCGCCCCTCGGTGTCGGGGAAGCGGGTACGGAGCGCTTCGTGGCGTGCGACGACATCGCGCACCGCCGCCTCAAGGGCGCCCGTGTCGAGCGGTCCGCGCAGCCGGACGGCGACGGGGATGTGGTACGCCGGGCTGCCGCTCTCCAGCTCGCCGAGGAACCACAGGCGCCGCTGCGCGGGCGAGAGCGGCAGGACGTCGGGCAGCTCGACCGGGGCGGGGGCCCGCCTCGCACCACCCGCACCGCCCGCGCCGCCCGCACCGCCCGCCTCGCCCGCCTCGCCCGCTTCGGTGAGCGAGGCCACGAGCAGCGCGGGCGTGGGCGCGGCGAAGACGGCGCGCACCGGGAGTTCGACGCCGAAGGCGGCCCTGATGCGGCCCGTGAGCCGGTTCGCGAGCAGCGAGTGCCCGCCCAGCTCGAAGAAGGAGTCCTCGGGGCCCGCGGGTCCCGGCAGCCCCAGGACCTCGCCGTACACCTCGCACATGAGCTGTTCGCGCGGCGAGCGCGGGGCACGCCCGCCCGTGCGGCTCCCGGGCGCGGGCGCCGGGAGCAGCTTGCGGTCGATCTTGCCGTTGGCGGTCAGCGGCAGCGCGTCGAGCGCGACGTACGTGGCGGGCACCATGTGCGCGGGCAGGGAGGCCGCGAGGTGCGCGCGGAGCGCGGCGGGCGACGCCGTGCCCGCCGTGTACGCGACGAGCCTCGGGCCGCCGGGCCGGTCATCGCGCGCGAGTACGGCGGCGCCGCGCACCTCGGGGTGGGCGGTGAGCGCGGACTCGATCTCGCCCAGCTCGATCCGGAAGCCCCGGATCTTCACCTGGTGGTCCGCGCGCCCGATGTACTCGATCTGCCCGTCGTCGCCCCAGCGCACGACGTCCCCCGTGCGGTACATCCTGCTGCCCGCGGGGCCGAAGGGATCGGCGACGAAGCGTGTCGCGGTGAGGCCGGGGCGGCCGTGATAGCCGCGCGCCACGCCGTCGCCCGCGATGTACAGCTCCCCTGCCGTGCCCCGCGGCACGAGGCGCAGGGCGTCGTCGAGCACGTACACGCGGGTGTTGGCGAGCGGGCGGCCGATCGGCGGCACCCCCGGGCGGCTCCCGTCCAGGAGCGCCGTGGTGGACCAGATGGTGGTCTCGGTGGGGCCGTAGACGTTGGTGACCTCGGCGGCGTGGGCGCGCAGGGCCGCGGCGAGCGGCTCGCCGACGGCCTCGCCGCCGATGAGGACCCGCAGCCCGGCGAGGCTGCCGGGGTGCTCGGCGACGAGGGCCTGCCACAGCGTGGGCGTCGCCTGCATGACGGTGGCCGCCGAGCCGGTGACGAGCGCGGCGAGCGCGGCCGGGTCCCGCACCGTGTCGTGCTCGGCGAGCACGAGTTCGGCCCCGGTGAGCAGCGGGACGAGCAGTTCCAGATTGGAGATGTCGAAACCGAAGGTCGTGACCGAGAGGAAGCGGTCCTCCGGCGTGATGCGGAAGCGCTCCGCCATGTCGTGCAGCAGGTTGACGAGCGCGCCCTGCGGGACGACGACGCCCTTGGGGCGTCCCGTGGAGCCCGAGGTGTAGATCGTGTACGCGGCGTCCGCCGGGTGCGGGGCCCCGGTGGGCACGGGCCCGGCGGGCCGCCCGGCGAGAAGCGCGTGCGCGGTGTCCAGGCACACGTGCGGGTACGCGGTCACGGTGGGCCGCGCCGCCGCCACCTCCGTCGTGGTCAGGAGGAGGGCGGGGGCCGCGTCGTCGAGCATGTGGCCGATGCGCTCGGCCGGGTAGGCGGGGTCGAGCGGCAGGTAGGCGGCGCCGGTCTTGATGACGGCGAGCGTCGCGACGACGAGGTCCGCCGACCGGGGCAGCGCGAGCGCGACGAGGGAGCCGGGGCGCGCGCCGCGTTCGGCGAGCACGTGGGCGAGCCGGTCGGCGCGCGCGTGCAGCGCGGCGAAGCTCAGCCGCTCGGTGCCGCAGCGCAGCGCCGGCGCCCCGGGCTGCTCGGCGGCGCGCGCGGCGAGCTGCTCGCGCAGGGGCGGTTCCGGGTAGGTACGAGCCGTGTCGTTGTACGTGCCGAGCAGCTCGTCACGCTCCGCCTCCCCCAGCAACTCCAGCTGTGCGAGGGGACGTTCGGCGCACTCGGGGAGCGTGGCAAGGAGCCGCAGCACGCGAGCGGCGATACCGGCGGCCCGTTCGGCGCCGATCAGGTCGGGCGCGTAGTCCAGGCGCAGCGTGAGTTCTTCGCCGGGCAGTACGAGGAGCGAGAGCGGGTAGTGGGTGGCGTCGCGGCCCCGTATCCCCGTGACCGTCAGGCCGGGCGCCGCCTCGCGCAGGGCCTCGGGGTCGAGCGGGTAGTTCTCGAAGATCAGGACGGTGTCGAAGAGTTCGCCGTGCCCGGCGTCCCGCTGGACGCGCGAGAGGCCCACGTGCTGGTGCGGGAGCAGCGCGGTGTGCCGGCGCTGCGCCTCGGTGACGACGTCGGCGAGGGTGGCCCCGGCGGGAGCGGCGAGCCGTACGGGGAGCGTGTTGATGAAGAGCCCGATCATGGACTCGACGCCGGGCAGCTCGGGCGGCCGCCCCGACGTCGTGGTGCCGAACACGACGTCGTCGCGCCCGGTCAGGGCGCCGAGGGTCACGGCCCACACGCCCTGGAGCACGCTGGAGAGCGTGACACCCCGGGCGCGGGCCCACGCGGTGAGCCGCGCGGTGGCCCGCGCGTCGAGCCGCGCGAGGTGCTGGGCGGGGAGCACGGGCGCGCGGTCCGGCGGCGCGGCGACGAGCCGTGTCGGCTCGTCGAGACCGGCGAGGAGTTCGGCGAAGGCGTCGGCCGCCGCCTCGGTGTCCTGCGCGGCGAGCCACGCGAGGTGGCTCTTGAACGAGGTCACCGCGGGCAGGCCGCCGGTGTCGCCCCCCGCCGTGTACGCGGCGAACAGCTCCTTGAGCAGGATCGGCATGGACCAGCCGTCGAGCAGGATGTGGTGGCACGTGAGCAGCAGGCGGTGCGCGGGTGCCCCGTGCGCCCCGTGCGTGTCCGCCGTGGTGTCGATCAGCGTGAAGCGCAGGAGCGGGGGCCTGCCGACGTCGAAGGGCGCGACGCGGTCCTCGTCGGTCAGCTCGTCGAGGTCCCCGTGAGCGGTCAGCTCCCGCCAGGGCAGCGGGACCCGGCGCGGGACGAGCTGCACCGGGGTGCCGTTCTTGCGGTGGCGGAACCCGGCGCGCAGGTGGGGGTGGCGGGCGAGGAGCCCGGCGGCCGCCGCCCTGAGCGCGGCCTTGTCGAGCGGGCCCTCCAGGTCGATGACGAGCTGGACGGCGTACACGTCCACCTCGGCACGGTCGTAGACGGCGTGGAAGAGCAGGCCCTCCTGGAGGGGGGTCAGCGGCAGTACGTCGCTGAGGCCGCCCCCGGCCTCGCGCGCCCCGCGCCCCGCGCCGCCCGGCCCCTGCCCCGCGCCGCCCGGCCCGCGCCCGGCGTCGCCGGTTCCGCGCCCCGCGCCGTCCGGCCCGTGGCCGCCCGCGGGCGCCTGCGTTCTCTGTCCGGTCTCCGGTGTACTCGTCCTCATGCCTCGGTCCCCCAGTCATCCGTGAACTCGTTCTCGAACTCGTCGATCTCGGCCTGGTCCAGGTCGTCGACGAGTCCCAGGTCCGAGGGCGTGAAGCCCCCGGCTTCGGGCCGTGCCGCGTGCCGGGCCAGGGCGCGCAGGGCCCTGAACCAGCCGTGCGCGACGGCCTCCGCTTCGGCGTCGGGCACCACGAGCCCGGCCCACGCCCACTCCGCGACCAGGTGCGGCCCGTCCGCACGGTCCTCGGTCCGCGCGTTGACGCCGAGCGCGTGCGGCAGCGGCATATCCGGGTCGGTGCCCGCCGCGAGGTCAAGGGCCTCGGGCGTGAGCTGCCAGTCGGCGGGCTCGGGGAGCGCCATGCGGCCCAGGTAGTTGAAGCCGAGCTGCGGGGCCGGGTACGCGGCGAGCGTGTCCGCGCCGCCGAGCCTGCGCAGCACGCCGTGCCCGATGCCGTGCCGCGGCACGCGCCGCAGCTGTTCCTTGACCCGCTTGAGCGCCTGCCCGAGCGCGGGCCCGCCCTCCTCGATGTCCGCCGTGCGGCAGGGCCCGGCGTCGAGCCGTACGGGGTGCGTGCTGGTGAACCAGCCCACGGTCCGCGACAGGTCGACGCCGGGGACGAGCGCCTCGCGCCCGTGGCCCTCCAGCTCGACGAGGACGTCCTCCGCCTGGCCCCGCGCGTGCCGCCGCTCGGCGACGGCCAGGGTCAGCGCGGTGAGCAGCACGTCGTTGATCTCGGCGTGGAAGGCGGCGGGCACGGTGGTGAGCAGCGCGGCCGTCTCCTCGGCGGGCAGTTCCGCGCGCAGCCGGTGCGCGGTGGCCACCGTGTCCCTGCGCGGGTCGGTGGCGCGGGTCCCGAGCGGGACGTCCCCGCCGGACAGGATCTCCTCCCACAGCGGCAGTTCGGCACGGCACTCCTCGCGCGCCGCCTCCTCGTTGAGCAGGCGCGCCCACTGCCGGAAGGAGGTGCCCACCGGGGCGAGCGGCTGCTCCGGGTGCGCGTAGGCGCGGACCAGGTCCGGGAGCAGGATGCGCCAGGAGACACCGTCCACGACGAGGTGGTGGAGGCTCAGGAGCAGCCTGCCGGGGCGATCCGGCCCCTCGTCGATCCAGACCGCGCGCAGCACCCGGCCCGCGCGCGGCGCCAGTTCCCGCTGGGCGCGGGCGGCTTCGGCACGTACCAGCGCCACGGGGTCCTCCCCCGCGCCGGCCGGGACGCGGCGCAGCAGCCCGCGGGCGGGGACCGTGCCCCGCGCGCGGATGCCCTCGCCCGACCAGCGCAGGACGTCGTGGTGGTCGACGAGCTTCTGGAGCGCGGCGGCGAGCCTGTCGAGGGTGGCCCCCGCGGGGGTGCGCACGACGGCCGCCTGGTGGAAGCCGTCGGTGGGTCCTTCGATCGCGTCGAACCACGCCGTGATCGGCGTCGCCGCCACCGGGCCCGTGCCCTCGCCCGCGCCGACCGTCTCGGGGCGCCCCGTGGTGACCGCCGCGCGGGCGAGCGCTTCGGGGGTGCGGTGCGTGAAGACGTCCTGCGCGGTGATCGCGAGCCCGGCGTCCCTGGCCCTGCTGACGAGCTGGATGGAGCTGATGCTGTCCCCGCCGAGGTCGAAGAAGCTCGCGTCGGCGCCCGCCTGTTCCAGGCCGAGCACGGCGGCGAACGCCTCGCACAGCGCGGTCTCCCGCTCGTTCGCGGGGGCGCGCCCCGCCGCGGCGGCGACGGGCACGGGAGCGGGCAGGGCACGGCGGTCGAGCTTGCCGTTCCCCGTGAGCGGCAGCGCGTCCAGGAAGACGACGGCGTGCGGCACCATGTGCGCGGGCAGGCGCGCGGCGAGCGCGGAGCGCACGGCGGCGGCGTCACCCTGTACGGCCCCGGCCGAGGCCCCTTCGGCGGGCGCCCCGACGACGTACGCCACGAGGCGCTTGTCCCCCGGCCTGTCCTCGCGCACCAGCACGGCGGCCTGCGTGATCCCTTCGAGCGCGAGGAGCGCGCCCTCGATCTCGCCCGGCTCGATGCGGAAACCGCGCAGCTTCACCTGGTCGTCGACGCGCCCGACGTAGTCGAGGCTGCCGTCCGGGTTCCAGCGCACGAGGTCGCCCGAGCGGTACATGCGTGCCCCCGGCCCGGGAGCGTACGGGTCGGCGACGAAGCGGTTCGCGGTGAGCGCGGGCCGCCGCAGGTAGCCCCTGGCGAGCTGCGCGCCGCCGATGTACAGCTCACCCGTCACGCCCTGCGGCACCGGGCGCAGCCACGCATCGAGCACGTACAGGCGGGTGTTGTGCAGCGGGAAGCCGATGTCGGGGCGGACGGCGCCGGAGAGCGGTTCGCTGATGCTCGCGCACACGGTGGCCTCGGTGGGCCCGTACGCGTTGCGCATGACCCTGCCGCGCGAGAAGCGCTCCACCAGCTCGGGCGAGCACGCCTCGCCCGCCACGACGAGCTGGACGCGCGCGGGCATCGGCCGCTCGGCCGGCCACGCGGAGAGCACCGTCGGGGGCAGGCACACCATCGTGGTGCCGGTCCGCTCGACGAGGTCGGCGAGCGGGAGTCCCGGGCCGCGCTCCTCGGCCGTCGACAGGATCATCGTCGCGCCCGAGAGCAGGCCGATGGCGAGTTCCCAGGTCGCCGCGTCGAAGCTGTACGAGGCGAACTGGAGCCAGCGCGTGCCCGGCCCGATCCCCATGCGGGGCCCCTGGTCGGCGACCATGACGGCGACCGTGCGGTGCTCCACGACGACGCCCTTGGGGCGCCCGGTGGAGCCCGAGGTGTAGATGACGTACGCGGGGTCGCGCACCGAGAGCGGCGCGGTGCGCTCCGCGTCGCCGAGCGGGCCGTCCGCGCGCGCGGCCGTCGCCGCCCGTACGGCGGGCTCGTCCAGGCGCAGCACGGGGACGCCCGTGCCGTCGAGCGCCCCGGACTCGGCGGCGGCCGTGAGGGCGAGCGCGGGCCTGGCGTCCTCCAGCATGTAGGCGATGCGCTCGCGCGGGTAGGCGGCGTCGATGGGCAGGTAGGCGGCGCCCGCCTTGAGCACGGCGAGCAGCGCGACGACCATCTCGGGCGAGCGCGGCAGCAGCAGCGCCACGAGGTCCCCGGGGCCCGTGCCGCGCGCGGCGAGTTCGCGCGCGAGCCGGTTCGCGCGCGCGTCCAGCTCCGCGTACGTCACCTCCTGGGTGCCGGAGACGAGCGCGGGGTGACCGGGCTGTGCGGCGGCCTTGGCCGCGAACAGCTCGTGCACGGGGGCGGGTTCGACGTCCCGCGTCGGCCCCGCCCACACGTTCAGGATGCGGTCGGCCTCGGCGGGCAGCAGCGCGTCGACGCGGCCGAGCGGTACGTCGGGCGCCCCGGAGAGCACGGCGACGAGCCGCGCGTAGCGCTCGGCCAGGGAGTGCGCGGTCTCCGCGTCGAAGAGGTCGGTGCTGTACTCCAGGACCGCTTCGATGCCGTCGGGAGTGCCGTCGGGCAGGTGCCGCTCGGTCAGCTCGAAGGTGAGGTCGAGCTTGGCGGTGGGGGTGCGCACCGGGATCACGTCGACGTCGACGCCCGACAGCTCCAGCGCGGCGCTCGCGTTGTTCTGGAGCACCAGCATGGTCTGGAAGAGCGGCTGCCTGGCGAGCGAGCGGCTGGGCGCGAGTGCGTCGACCACGGCGTCGAAGGGGAGGTCCTGGTGCGCGTACGCCGCGAGGTCGGCCGTGCGCACGCGGTCCACGAGTTCCCTGAAGCTCGGGTTGCCCGACACGTCCGTACGCAGCACGAGGGTGTTGACGAAGAAGCCGACGAGGTCGTCGAGCGCGGGGTCGGTGCGCCCCGCCACGGCGGTGCCGAGCGGGATGTCCTCGCCCGCGCCGACGGTGGACAGCAGGGTCGCGAGCGCTGCTTGCAGGACCATGAAGGTGCTGGCGCCCTCGGTGCGCGCGAGCGCGGCCGCCGCCGCGTGCGGGGCGGCCCCGATCCGGAAGACGACGCTCCCGCCCCGGTGGCTCGGCACGGCGGGGCGCGCCCTGTCGGCCGGCAGCTCGATCTCCTCGGGCAGCCCGGCCAAAGTCTCGCGCCAGTAGGCCAGTTGTTCGTCGCCGACCGCTTCGAGCAGCTCGCCCTGCCAGCGCGTGTAGTCGGTGTACCGCACCGGCAGCGGCTCCCACGCGGGGGCGGCGCCCGCCTTGCGGGCCTCGTAGGCGCGCGCCAGGTCGCGGGCGAGCGGGGCCACGGACCAGCCGTCGGACGCGATGTGGTGCAGGACGAGCAGCAGGACGTTCTCGTGCGATCCGCGGCTGAAGAGCGTGGCACGCAACGGCAGTTCGGTGGCCAGGTCGAAGGGGCGGACGGCGGCACGGACCAGCTCCTCGTCCAGCTCCCCGCCGCCGGGCGCGGTGACGGGCACGACGGGCAGGTCCACACGTGCCCGCGTGAGCGGCACGATCCGCTGGCGGGGCCTGCCGCCCTCGTCCGGGAAGACGGTCCGCAGGCTCTCGTGCCGCGCCAGGACGTCGTCGAGCGCCGCGCGCAGCGCGGCGACGTCCAGGTCGCCGCTGAGCCGCACCGCGAAGGGAAGGTGGTAGGCGGCTGCCCCGTCGCCCAACTGGTTGAGGAACCACAGCCGTTGCTGCGCGGGCGAGAGCGGTGACCCGGCGGCTTCCTCGTCGGCGGCGACGAGTGCGGGGCGCACGGGGACGTCCCCGGCCGCGGCGTCGTCCTCCAGGTAGGCGGCGAGCGCGGCGACGGTCGGGGCGAGGAAGAGGGTGCGGACCTGCACCTCGAAACCGAGGCGGGCGCGGACCCTGGAGGCGACGCGGGTGGCGAGCAGCGAATGCCCGCCCAGCGCGAAGAAGCTCTCATGGACGCCGACGGAGGGCAGCTGAAGGACCTCGGCGAAGATCTCCGCGAGGGCCCGCTCGACGGGCGTACGGGGCGGGGCGGCCTGCGCCCCTGAACCCGCGCGCGTGGCGGGGTCGGGCACGGGAAGCGCCTTGCGGTCCAGCTTCCCGTTCCCCGTCAGCGGCAGCACCGGGAGCACGAGGAAGGCACTCGGGATCATGTAGTCGGGCAGCCGCTCGGCCAGCCAGGCGCGGGGATCGTCGACCTCGCCCACGAGGTAGCCGGTCAGGCGTCCTTCGTGCACCGCCGCGGCGGCGTCCCGCACCCCGGGCAGTCCGCGCAGCGCGGCCTCGACCTCGCCCAGCTCGACCCGGTGACCCCTGATCTTCACCTGGTGGTCCAAGCGCTCCAGGAACTCCAGCTGACCATCCGCGCGTTCACGCACCCGGTCCCCCGTCCGGTACATCCGCCCACCGGGCTCCCCGAACGGATCAGCGACGAACGTCGCACTCGTACGCGCCGGATCACCCACGTACCCGCGCCCCACCCCCGCACCCGCCACATACAACTCACCGACCGAACCCGGCGGAACCATCCCCAACCGCGAATCCAGCACATACAAACGGGTGTTGCGCACCGCCGAACCCACAGGCGCCCGCACACCCCCCACATCCCCGGCACGCAGCACCGCGTGCGTCACATCGTCCGAGCACTCCGTGGGCCCGTACGCGTTCACCAGCGGAACACCCGCCACAGTCGCGAACCACTCGCGCGCCAAGTCAGCGGGAAGCGCCTCCCCCGTCACCACCAGACACGAAAGCGACGCCAACTCCGGCCGCGGAAGCCCCGCCTGCCACGAATCAACCGCGGCCCGGAGCAACGAAGGCACCACTTCCAGGACCGTCACACCCTCACGAGCCACAAGGCCGAACAACTCCTGCGGATCGGCAGCACTCGCCCGGTCCACCACCACCAGCCGCCCACCCACGATCAACGGCGCCAGCATCTGCCACACACTGATGTCGAACGTCACAGGCGCGTTGTGCACCACCACGTCCCCCTCGCCGAGGTCCAGGTCCTCCACCTTCGCGAGCAGGTGATTGACCATCCCACCCCGGTGCACCATCGCCCCCTTGGGACGCCCCGTCGAACCCGACGTGAAGATCACATACGCCACATCATCCGGCCCACCAGCAAGTTCACCCCACTCGCCATCCCTCTCGCCGTCCCACTCCAACACCACGGGGCCGTTCCCGGCGTCGAGCCCTGCCGCCGCCAGCACCTCCGCGGCCACCGCGCCGAGGCCCGGGCCCACGAACACCACGCGTGGCGCGCAGTCCTCGACCACGCGCGCGCTCCTGCCCACCGGGGCACCGGGGTCCAGCGGCACCCACGCGGCGCCTGCCCCCAGGACCCCCAGAATCCCGGTCACCAGGACCGCGCCCGGCTCGCACAGGACCGCCACGAGCGAGCCCGGCCCGGCCCCCGCGGCCACCAGGCGGCGCGTCACGGCCGCCGCGCGCCCCGCCAGCTCCCCGTACGTCACGTCCCCGGACCCGTCGCGCACCGCGACGGCCCCCGGACGCGCGACCGCGCTCGCGCGCACCCGCTCCACCACGCCCGCGTACGGCTCGTCCACGGTCACCGAGGCCCAGCCCTCGCGCCACTGCTCCCACTCGCCGGGGAGCACCACGTCGAGCTGGTCCACGACGGCGTCGGGGCCCGCCTCGGCGAAGGTTTCCAGCCAGGCGAACAGGCGGAGTTGGTGCTGTTCCAGCTCCTCGGCCGTGTAGCGCTCGGGGTTGGCGTCGAGCCGTACCGCGTAGCCGCCGTCCGCCGCGTCGAGATAGATGATCTGCATGTCGTCGACGGGCCCTGTGGACAGGTTGTGCAGCCGTCCCGCGCACGCGCCGAAGGTGTAGTCGGTGCCGGACTCCAGGACGTTGACGGTGGGCCCGAGCGAGCGTCCCGCGTCCCCGGTGAAGCCGAGGTCGCGGCGGATGTCGTCGCCGCGGTAGTTCTGGTGGCGCAGGGTCGCGCGCAGCTCGCCCGCGCTGTCGCGCAGGAACGCGGCGACGGTACGGCCCCGTCCCACCTGGACCGGGTGGGGCACGAAGTTCGCGCGCATCCCGGGCACGGCGCGCGCGGCGGCCGTGGCTCGCGCGGGGACCGCGAGGGTCAGCAGCGCGCGCTCGACACCTGCGACACGCCGCACGTAGGCGCCGGTCGCCGCGATGAGCAGGGTCTGCCAGGTGACGCGCGCGTCCCAGGCGAGCGCGCGCAGCCGCGCGACGACCGGCGCGGGCAGCACCGCCTCGCGACGCAGCGAGGCGCGCGCGTGGGCGGCCGGGCGCACGGACAGGCTCACGGGCTCGGGGGCGCGGGGGAAGCGCGTACGCCAGAAGTCACGCTCCTTCGCGTACCGTTCGCCGCGCACGTACGCCGCCTCGTCGTCGGTGAGCGTGTGCGGCGCGGGGAAGGGCTCGCCCGATTCCGGGTCCGCGTACAGCTCGGCGAGCCTGCGGTAGATCAGGACGCGGCTGAAGCCGTCGACGAGGATGTGGTTGACCCGCAGCGAGAAGAGCACGTGCCCGGGGCCGAGCCGCAGCAGCACCGCGCGGAGCGTGCCCTCGGTCAGGTCGGGCGGGGTCAGCAGGTCCTGGCGCATGAACGCCTCGGCGGCCTCGCGCGGCGCGGGCTCGCGCGAGAGGTCCACGGTCTCGACGGGGAAGTCCGTCACGGGCAGGAGTTCCTGGCGCGGTTCCCCGTCGCGTTCGGTGAAACGGGCGCGCAGCGCGCCCGCCTCCGTGAGCAGGCGCTGCCAGGCGGCCACGAACCGGCCCGTGTCGAGCGGGCCGCGCAGGTCCAGGTAGTCGCCCATCGTGAAGACGGGGTTGCCCGGGTCCGCCTGCTGGCCGTACCACATCTCCCGCTGCGCGGCGGAGAGCGGCAGGAGTCGCGCGGTGGCTGTGGCGTTCATGACTGCATTGCTCCCGTGGGAAGTCCGGTGAGTTCATGGCTGTCGAGCGCGGGCGCGTGCGGGCCGTGCGGGCCGTGCGCGCCGCGGGCTCCCTGCGGGGCCGCGGGTGCGGCGTCGTCCGTGCCGATGCCGTAGACGTCCCTGACCCAGCTCGACTGGTAGACGGTGTCCAGGTAGCGCTCGCCGAGGTCGGGCGCGATGGCGACGGCGGTCGTGTTCCGGCCGGGGCGGTGCTCGGCGAGCCAGCTCAGGGCGCCGCTGACGACCGTCCCTGTGGAGCCGCCGAAGAGGAATCCGCCGCGGGCCAGCGTGTGGCAGGCCCGTACCGTCTCGGCCTCGGGCACGTGCACGACGTCGTCGATGTACGAGGTGTCCAGGAGCGCGGGGCGCACCCCGGTGCCGAGCCCGGGGATCATGCGCGCTCCCGCGGGCCCGCCGAAGGTCACGGAGCCGACGCTGTCCACGGCGACGACCGTGACCGGGCGCGGCCGCTCCTTGAAGTAGCGGGCGCAGCCCATGAGGGTGCCGGTCGTGCCTGCACCGATGAAGAGCAGTTCCAGATCGGGGAACTGCTTCTCGATCTGCGGCCCCGTGGTGCGGTAGTGCGCCCGCCAGTTGTCGGGGTTGGCGTGCTGGTTGAGCCAGACGCAGCGCGGGTCGCGGCGCAGCAGGTCCCGTACGTGGTCGAGGCGCGCGGCGAGGAATCCGCCCTCGGCGGCGGGGCGCGTGATGGTGTGCACCTCACCGCCGAGCGACTCGATGACCTTGCGCGTCGCGAGGTTCGTACGGGCGTCGACGACGCAGACGAAGCGGTAGCCCTTGGCCGCCGCGATCACGCTGAGGGCGACGCCGAGGTTCCCCGACGAGGACTCCACGAGCGTCGATTCCCTGGTGAGGGTCCCGCTGCGCTCGGCCGCCTCGATCATGCTCGCCGCGGCCTTGAGCTTGATGGACCCGGCGAAGTTGAAGCCCTCGCACTTGAGGTGCAGGGGATACCCGTACATCTCCCGCAGATCCACGTACAGGTCTTCGGTGTTGAATTCGTGTGGTGCCGATATGACTGGCATGTTTCCCCCTGAAGCACACAGTCACCGGGTGGCCGACGTGCGGTACGCGCGCAGGCTCAGCGGTACGAGAACGGCGATGACCAGCCCGACGCTGATCAGCGAGACGGTCACCGGGTGGGTGACGGGGAAGCTCCCCGAGGTGACGGCTCCGGTGTTTCCCCACAGCCGGCGGCAGGCCTCCGACACCGCGCTGACGGGGTTCCACTCGGCGAGCGTCCGCAGCCAGCCGGGGAGCCCGGTGAGCGGCATGAAGGAGCTGGACAGGAACGAGAGGAGGACGAGCATCAGGGCGGCGACCCCGCTGATGGCCTCGGCGTTGCGCATCATCATGCCGAGCAGCGCGCCGAGCCAGAGCATGGCGTAGGCGAAGGCGAGCTGGAGGACGAAGCCGAGCAGGACCTCCCCGAAGGAGCCGTGCACGCGCCAGCCGACGGCGAGCCCGGTGACGGCGACCAGGAGCATGCTGAGCGCGGCGGCGCCGAGGTCGGCGAGGGTGTGGCTGGCGAGGACGGTGGCGCGCCCCATCGGCAGCGAGCGGAAGCGGTCCATGAGGCCCTTGCCGAGGTCTCCGGCGACACCGATGGCGGTGATGCCGATGCAGGAGAGCCCGACCTGCGCGAAGACGCCCGCCATGATGTATTCGCGGTAGCTGTTGCCGGAGTCCTTGATCTGGACGACCGTCGCGAAGAGGTAGCCGAGGATGACGACCATCGCGACGGGCGTGAGCGCGACACCGATGATCTTCTCGGGGGTACGGCGCAGGTGGCGCAGGTGCCGGCCGGTGAGCGCGGCGACGTCCCCGATGTGGCCGAGGGCGGCGCGCGCACGGCCGGGGCGGGCGGGGTCCTGGGTCGCTGCGGCGGGGCGGGCGGAGCCTTTCCTGCCGGGCTCAGGGCTCTGGGTGCCGGTGCCGGTGCCTGTGGGGTCGGTGTCGGTGCCTGTGGGGTCGGTGTCGGTGCCTGTGGGGTCGGTGTCGGTGGTGCGGGTGTCGTCGGGGCCGGGGCCCGTGTGGTCGGCCCTGGCCGGGTCGAGTGCGGTACTCATCGCGAGACCTCCGCTGTCCGCGCGGGCTGCCGGCCGGCGGAGTCGCCGGTCAGGTGGAAGAAGACGTCGTCGAGCGAGGGGCGGCGCAGGGCGAACTCCTCGGCCCTGACCCCGGCGCTGTCCAGGGCGCTCGCGGCGGCGGCGAGCGCGCCCATGCCGTCGGGGAGCTGCACGTGGACGGTGCGCTGCCGCTGGTCCAGTTGCGGCGCGGTCACGGCGAGCGGGGCGAGGACGCGGCCCGCCCGGTCGAGCGCGTCGTCGTCGGCGAAGCTCACCTCCAGGCGTTCGCCGCCGACCTTGCGCTTGAGTTCGTCCGACGTGCCCTCGGCGATGACGCGGCCCCGGTCGACGACCATGATGCGGTCGGCGAGGACGTCGGCCTCCTCCAGGTACTGCGTGGTGAGCAGCACGGTGACGCCCTGGTCTACCTGCGTGCGGACCATGCGCCACAGCGTCGCCCTGCTCGCGGGGTCGAGGCCGGTGGTGGGCTCGTCGAGGAAGAGGACTTCGGGCGAGGCGATGAGGCTCACGGCGAGGTCGAGGCGGCGGCGCATCCCGCCCGAGTAGTCCTTGGCCTGCTTGTCGGCGGCGCCCTCCAGCTCGAAGTCGGTGAGGAGTTCGGTGGCGCGCGCCGTCGCGGCCGCCCGGCCCAGGCGCAGGAGCCTGCCGAGCAGGATCAGGTTCTCGCGGCCCGTGAGGAGTTCGTCGACGGCCGCGTACTGCCCCGCGAGGCCGATACGGGCCCGTACCTGCCGCCGCCGGCGCACGATGTCGTAGCCCGCGACGCGCGCGCTGCCGCCGTCGGGTTCGAGGAGCGTGGCGAGGGTGCGGACCGTGGTGGTCTTGCCCGCCCCGTTGGGGCCGAGCAGGCCGAGCACCGAGCCGGCCTCGACGGAGAGGCTCACGTGGTCGAGCGCCTTGTGCTCGCCGTAATTCTTCGTCAGTCCCTCGGCCTCTATGGAGTACTTCACGGTTCCCCCTTTCTTTTTCTTCGCTTTCGATGAGGATCTTCGGTGGGTGAATTCTTCGCTTCGGCAAGGCGCTGTATTGCGCCACGGTGGCCGGTGCTGAAGGAATTTAGCCCGCTCCCGGGCCGAATCGACGCCCCCGCGATGTCCGCAGGCTGTCGGTGCAGGATGCTGCAACCGCGAGGCCGTGACGTGGCCCTGGAGGGGCGGTGGCAGGACCTTGCAGCGGCACTCAATTGACAGCTCGGGGCGCCGCGTTGGCCGCCTCCGGCCCTTACCGTCGAGGTGTCACCGACCGAAGATGCAGAAAGTACTTCCCACCGGGAGAGGCAATGGCACGTCGACGAAATCTGGCGGCTTCACTAGGCGTATGGAGCGCCCAGCACCGTAAAACCGCGATTTTCGGATGGCTCCT
Organism: Streptomyces sp. P6-2-1; assembly: GCF_050613165.1. Classification (NCBI taxonomy): domain Bacteria; kingdom Bacillati; phylum Actinomycetota; class Actinomycetes; order Kitasatosporales; family Streptomycetaceae; genus Streptomyces; species Streptomyces sp. P6-2-1. The sequence continues at coordinate 2,255,900 of NZ_CP192513.1, forward strand.
TGCCGTCATCGCGCTCACGGTGCTCGGGAACATGGCCGGTCAGAAAAGCCTGACCGAGGCCGATTACGGGACGGGGGAATCGGGCCGCGCCGCGCGCGTCCTCGTCGACGCGGGGATCAAGACCCCGGCGCCCGAGATGGTCCTGGTCCACAGCGACACGCTCACCACCGACAGCGCCGCCTTCCGCGGGGCCGTCGCCGACGCGGTCACCGCGGTCAGGGACACCGGCATCACGCGGGACATCGGTGATCCCTACAAGACCGGCGCGCTCGGCGAGGACAAGCACGACGCGCTCGTCCAGTTCGCCGTCAAGGGCGACCCGGACACCGCCGCCGACCGCGTCCAGCCCGTCATCGACGCGCTCGACAAGGCCGGCAAGGGCCACCCGGACGTCACGTACGGCCAGTACGGCGCCGCGAGCGGCCTCAAGGGCATCAACGACTCGCTCGGCGAGGACTTCAGCCGGGCCGAGTTCACCGCCGTCCCCGTCGCCCTCGGCATCCTGCTCGTCGTCTTCGGCGCGCTGCTCGCCGCCGTGCTGCCGCTCGTGCTCGCGCTGACCGCCTGCGTCGCCGCGATGGGCCTGCTCTCGCTGACCAGCCAGCTCGTCCCCGTGGACGGGATGACCAACTCGGTGCTGCTGCTCATGGGCCTCGCCGTCGGCGTCGACTACTGCCTCTTCTACATCCGGCGCGAGCGCGAGGAGCGGGCCGCCGGGCAGGACAAGGAGACGGCGCTGCGCGTCGCCGCTGCGACCTCGGGCCGCTCGGTGCTCATCTCGGGGCTCACCGTCGCCGTCGCGATGGCCGGGATGTTCTTCTCCGGGCTCACCGTCTTCGAGGGCTTCGCCATCGCCACCATCGAGGTCGTCCTCATCGCGGTGCTCGGCTCGATGACCGTGCTTCCCGCCATCATGTCGGTGCTCGGCGACCGCGTGGGCGCGGGACGCATCCCCGGGCTGCGCCGCAAGGCCCGCGTGCGCACGGCCTCCGACAAGCCGGGCAGGCTGCTCGGCGCGGTCCTCAAGGCCCCCGCGCTCTTCGCCGTCGTCGGTATCGCCGCGATGCTCCTGCTCGCCTCGCCCGCGCTCTCCATCAAGACCGAGAAGCTCGGCCCCGACCAGCTGCTGCCCGCCGACAACGTCACGGCGCAGACCGCGAAGCGCATCGAGAAGGTCTTCCCCGGCGCCCCCGCCCCGGCGCAGGTCGTCTTCACGACCGACGACATCACCTCCCCCGAGGCGACCGCGGCGATCGCCGCCTTCGAGCAGCGCGCCCTGGCCTCGGGCGAGGTGCGCAAGCCCATCGACGTGACCGTCCACAAGGCCGCGAACATCGCGGTCATCAACGCCCCGCTCGCCGGTGACGGCCGCGACGCCGCCTCGGTGGACGCCCTCAAGACGCTGCGGAACGACATCGTGCCCGCGACGCTCGCGAAGGCGCCCGGCGCGACCGCACCGGTCGGCGGCGACCTGGCCTTCTCGACCGACTACAACGACCAGCTCACCTCGTCGATCGTGCCCGTCTTCGCCTTCGTGATGGGCGTCAGCTTCCTGCTGATGCTGCTCTGCTTCCGCTCCCTGGTCATCGCGCTCACCTCGATCGTCCTCAACCTGCTCTCCGTGGGCGCCGCCTACGGCGTCATGACCGCCGTCTTCCAGAAGGGCTGGGGCGACGGCCTCGTGGGCACGACCGCCGTCGGCGCGGTCGAGTCGTGGATGCCGCTCTTCGTCTTCGTGGTGCTCTTCGGCCTGTCGATGGACTACCACGTCTTCGTCGTCTCGCGTATCCAGGAGGCGCACGGCCGCGGTCTCGACAACCGCGCGGCCGTCGCGCACGGCATCCGCTCCACCGCGGGCGTCGTCACGAGCGCGGGGCTCATCATGGTCGCCGTCTTCGCGGTCTTCGGGACGCTGTCCATGCAGGACTTCAAGCAGCTCGGCGTGGGCCTCGCCGTCGCCGTCCTGCTCGACGCGACGCTCGTACGGGCCGCGCTGCTGCCCTCCGTGATGGTGCTGCTCGGCCGCGCCAACTGGTGGCTGCCGCGCTGGCTGAGGTGGCTGCCGCAGCTCGGCCACGGCGAGGAGACCGCCACGCCGCTCCCGGCGCAGGGCACCCCCCTCCCCCAGGCGGCACCTCCCGCCGCCCCCGGGGCGAGCACGACGGGGGCCGGTGCGACGGGGGCCGGTGCGACGGGGGCCGGTGCGACGGGGCGGGGTGCCCACGCCCGTACCGCCGCGCCCGAGGACCGCGTCAGCGCCGGGCGCTGACCGCGCCGCCACCCGGCCGGGACCCGCACCCCACCCGGCCGGGCGCGGCGCGGCGCACCGCCTGCCCCTCCCCGTACCCCTTCCGCCCTTCACGACCCCAAGGACCGCACGCCATGCACGAGTTCAGCGTCATCGGAGGCACCACCGCCCGCGCCGTGATCGCCTCTTCCCGGCAGGCCATCGTGGACCTCGTCCGCGACACCTACCTCACGCACGAGGCCGGGGACACGGTGAATCCCGACAGCTACTTCCTGCGCTTCCCCGACAAGCCCGACGCGCGCATCATCGCGCTCCCCGCCCACATCGGCGGCGGCACGGACGTCTCCGGGATCAAGTGGATCAGCAGCTTCCCCGCCAACATCGAGCGCGGCATCCCGCGTGCCTCCGCCGCGCTGCTGCTCAACGACTACACGACCGGGCAGCCCTTCGCGTGCCTGGAGGCCTCGCAGATCAGCGCGGCCCGCACCGCGGCGTCCGCCGTCCTCGCCGCCGAGACGCTCACCGGCGGGCGCACGGCGGGAAAGCTGACCGTCGTCGGCGCGGGGATCATCGCGCGCAACATCGTCGAGTTCTTCACGGCCCGCGGCTGGGACATCGGCTCCCTGTGCGTGCACGACAGGAACGAGGAGTACGCGGCCGCGCTCGCCGCCCACGCCACGGACGCCCTGGGGCTCGCCGCCACCACCGGTCCCGCCCTGGACGCCGCGCTCTCCGGCGCCGACGTCGTGGTCCTCGCGACCACGGCGCCGGAGCCGTACCTCACCGACCCGGACACCTTCGCGCCCGGGCAGGTGGTCCTCAACATCTCGCTGCGGGACATCGGCCCCGAGCTGATCGAAGGCGCGTACAACGTGCTCGACGACGTCGACCACTGCCTGAAGGCCAATACGTCGCCGCACCTCGCGGAACAGAAGTACGGCGACCGCCACTTCGTGACCGGCACGCTCGCCCAGGTCATCAACGGCGAGGTGGCCGCGGGGCGGGACAAGCCGGTGATCTTCTCGCCGTTCGGGCTCGGCGTGCTCGACCTCGCGGTCGGCCTGCACGTGCTGCGCGCGGCCCGCGCGGCGGGCGAGGCCGTGGAGATCCCGGACTTCTTCGGCGAGACGACCCGCTGGTGACGGCGGCGGCGCCGCACACCGTGTGAGGGCCCGGACGGCATCCCGTCCGGGCCCTCGCACGTACGCCCCCTACCAGCCGAGCACCCGGTACACGGCGCACACCCCGACGAAGACCGGCGCGGCGAGCGCGGCGAGGGTGTAGCCGATCCTGCCGACGGGCCGCCACCAGCCCTTGCGCCAGGCGAGCACCGCGCAGACCGCCGTGGCGCAGGCACCCGCGAGTGCCAGCGTCAGGAGCCGGGGCACGGCGGTCAGGAGCGGCGAGTCATTCACCATCACGGCCCGGTTGAGCGCGTTGGAGTCGGTGGACAGGAAGAGGAAGCAGGCCGCGGCCGCCGTGCACAGCGCGGCCGTCGTCCACAGCAGCGCCCCGGCGACACGCGCCCCGGCCGGCCGCCCGGCGGAGCGCCCGCGCACGCCCCTGACCAGCGCGCCCACCGGCAGGGCGAGCACCGCGAGGACGAGGACCGCGAGGGCGGCGACGAGCGCCCAGGTGTGCAGCGCGGGCGACGCGTACCAGGACAGGCGCTCGTAGGCGACCGAGGCGTCCGTCGCGACGAGGAGCCTGCCGTCCCTGAAGGCGATACGGTCCTGGCCGCCCTCCTCCTGGAAGAGCCCGGGGCTCAGCTGCACCCAGCGCAGCTCGCCTGCGTCCGGGTCCCTGGTCAGCGGCCCGCTCGTGACGAGCGTGGCGCCCGCCCCCGCCCGTACGGTGACCGCGCCCGTCAGCGCGGTGAGGCGGGTCAGCTCGTGGGAACTGGTGCGCGTGGAGCGGTACGTGCCCGCGTAGCGGCCGACGTCCGCGTGGGAGCGGGACTGCCGCACCGTACGGGCCGTGCCGAAGTGGTCGGCGACGCGGTCGGCCACTTCCTGACCGGCCCAGGCGGCGCTGCCGTCCGTGCCGTCGCCGTTGTAGACGACGTACACGCCCACGGAGCGCTCGGGGAGCAGCGCGAGGTTCCCGTGGAAGCCGGGCAGATCGCCGTCCTTGACGAGCATCCGCTGCCCGCCGCGCTCGCGCTCCTCCAGGAGGTAGCCGAGGCCGGGCAGGCGCGGGTCGTTGCCGAACTGGCGGTGCGTCAGGGCGCGCACGGAGGCGGGCGAGAGGACGCGGCCGTCGTCGGCGAGCAGGGCGCGCAGCAGCCGTCCCATGTCGGCGGCGGTGCCGACGGTGCCCGCGCCGGTGGGGCTCCAGGAGCCGTACTGGCCGTTCTCGCCGGTCTGCCCCTCGTCGCCGCCGGGCCGGTAGCCGTGCGCGAGGCGCGCGTCCAGGGCGGCGGGGTGCGGCTGCGCGAAACTCGTGCTCCGCATCCCGAGCGGGCGCAGGACCGAGCGGTCCACGTACTGCGCGAAGGGCGTTCCCGTGACGGTCTCGACGAGGTAACCGGCCAGGGCGACGCCGTAGTTGTCGTAGCTGGCGACAGTGCCGGGCGGGCGTACGCGGCGGGGCTGGTGGGCGGCGAGGCTCTCCCCGAGGGGGCGTGCGGCGCCGGGCTCGGTCACCGCCTGGCCCAGGATGTCGGGGTCGAACCCGGCGGTGTGCGTGAGTAACGCGCGGAGGGTGACGGGGCGTCCGGGGTACGTGTCGGCGATCGTGAAGGACTTCAGGTAGCGGTTGACGTCGGTGTCCAGGTCGAGCCGCCCCTTCTCGACCTGCTGGAGCACGGCGATCGCGGTGAGGAGCTTGGCGTCCGAGGCGAGGAAGAAGCCGGTGCGCTCCGGGTCGACGGGCGTCCGCGCGGCGACGTCCGCGTAGCCGTACCCCTTCGCGAACACCTGCCGCCCGTCCTGGACGATCACGACGGCGGCCCCCGGGATGCGGTACGCGGCGAGCTGGCCCCGTACGAGGGTGTCCACGTCGGCGGCGAGCGAGCCACCCGCGGCGGGGGCTCCGGCCTTCGCGGGGACCCCGGCCCCGGCGGGGGCTTCCGCCTTCCGCGCCCCGGCCTCCGTGGGGGCCCCGTGCCCGGCCGCCGCCTGCGCGGGGCCGCCGCCGAGCACCAGGAGGGCGCCGAGAAGGGGAGCGGAGAGGAGGGCGAGGATGCGGCCGGACCTGCGTCGATTCGTCATACGGCAAGTCAACTCCGCTGCGCCCGCAGGTCACATGGCCCTGAAAGGCGTCTTGGGGTGCACCTGAGTACACCCCCGCCCGGGGGGCGGGCCCGCGGTGGCGCGCCCGCCCGGGACCCCGTACCTCAGACCTCCTCCAGGACCTCCTCCGCCCGCTCGGGGCTCCCCTCCGCCAGGCCCTTGTCGATCGCGCCGCGCGAGGCGAGCCACATGCCCAGGCCGATGAAGAGCACGATCACCTCCGTCGCCGTCAGGGACCAGATCACGCCGTCCAGGCCGAACCAGTGGTTGCCCAGGATCACGGTCGGGATGAAGAGCACCCCGGGCGCCGAGGCCATCACCAGGGAAGGGCGCGCACGGCCCGCCGCCTGGAAGAGCGTCGTGAGCAGGCCGGTGAAGCCGTTGCCGATCATGCCGACGAGCTGGGCGAGCAGCACCGTCGTGCCGAAGGCGAGGACCGAGTCATCGGAGGAGAAGATTTTGAGCACCTGCTCACGGAAGCCGATGATCGCCGCGAAGAAGAGCAGCCCGACGACGCCGACCGCCGTGGCGGAGGCCCGCAGCGAGGCGTTCAGGCGGGCGCGGTCACCCTTTCCGTACACGTAGGCGAGCAGCGGGAGCACCCCGATCGTCACGCCCATGAGCAGGAACTCGGGCACCTGCGCGATACGGACGGCGACCCCCATCGCCGCGAGCGGGCCGTCGCCGTAGTGGGCTGCGTAGTTGTTGAGCAGCAGGCTCGTGACGACCATGAATCCGGCCTGGAGGAGCTGTCCGCCGCCGACGCCGAAGACCGGCTTGAGCACGGTGGCACGCAGCGTGAACCAGCGCGGCGAGAGACTCATGTGCTCGCTGTTGCGGTGGAGCCAGAAGGCCCAGTAGGCGAGGCTCACGGCGTTGCCGAGCCCGACGGCCGCGGCGGCCCCCGCCACGTTCCAGTCGAGCACGAGGATGAAGAGGACGTCGAAGACCAGGTTCCCGACGGTCGAGAGGATCAGCCCCGTCATCGCCTGGCGCGCGGCGCCCTCGGCCCGTACGAGGTTCTCCAGGCACAGCGAGGCGGCGAGCACCGGCACGAAGGCCAGCATCACGATGACGTAGTGCCTCGTCGGCCCCGCCGCGGCCCCGTCCGCGCCGAGCACCGACACGATCGGGCCGGTGAGCAGGAGCCCGATGCCGCCGATCACGGCCCCGGCGATCACCGAGCCCCACACCGCGAACGAGGAGACGTGCCTGATCTCGCCCGCCTTCGCGGGCTCCCGCTCGGCCGCCCCGAGCAGACGCGACACGAGCGCGCCGCCGCCGACGCCGAAGACGCCGCCGAAGGCCAGCACGAGGGCGAGCATCGGAGTGCCGAAGGTGATCGCGGCGAGCATCGCCGTGCTGTGCAGGGAGCCGACGAAGCCGGAGTTGATCACGTTGTAGACGGCGCTGACGGCCGTCCCCGCCGCCATCGGCACGCAGAGGTGGACGAGGGCGCGCAGGAGAGGGGCGCGGGAGAGGTACCAGCGATTGGTGCCCACGGCGTCGTCCGCGGACGGGGCGGAAGCTTCCGCGGGGGGCGGTTCCGCAGGGAACGCCTCTGCGGGGGGCGGTTCCGTGGGGGTGGCGGTCATGGCGGTGCTCCTTTCGGGCAGCTTCGAGCGCGCGGCGGCGGACGCCGGGGCTGCTCGGGAGGGAGGGCGCGGGAGAGGTGCGCGGGGCGGTGCGGCACCTGCGGCGCACACGGCGCCACGCACCGGACGCCTCACCAAGGAAGCTAACAGTTAGAGTATTAACAGTCAAAGCCCAAACCGAATCCTCGCGGTTAGGGTTCTGGTCATGGCGACACCGGACATCGGCCCCACGGGCAGCCTCGACCTCATGCGCTGGATCGTCTGGGCCCTGCGCAAGGGCGGCGAGGACTGGATGAGGGAGCGCGAGCTGAGCCACGAGCAGGCGTTCACCCTCGGCTACCTGGTCCAGCACCCGGGCGCGATGCAGCGCGACATCGCCGAGGCGAGCCGCACGAGCGCGGCGAGCGTCTCCAGCCTCCTCAAGGGCCTCGAACGCCGGGGCCTCGTGGAACGCCGTACGGAACCGGGCGACGAGCGCAGCAAACGCGTCTACGCGACACCGGAAGCGACCGAGCAGATCGCGGGCTTCGACACCACGATGCGCGCCGTGGCCGAGGACGTCCTGTCCCCCCTGACCGAGGAGCAGCGCGAGACCCTCCACGCCCTCCTCACGACCATCACGGAGCACCTGCCCCCACCGTCACGCTGACGCGAGAGGGGCGGGGGCGGGCGGGAGTGGAGGCCCTGAAGGCGCGGGGCACAGGGGCCCGGGGCGCGGGGGCCGGGGCGCGAAGGCGCGAGACGCGAAGACGCAGGCCACGAGGGGACGGGACGAGAGGGGACGGGACGAGAGGGGACGGGACGAGAGGGGACGGGACGAGAGGGGACGGGACGAGAGGGGACGGGACGAGAGGCGGCGGAGCGCCAAGACGCAGGGCAGGGCGCGATCCCACAGGGCGCGAGCCCACAGGCGCGGGGCGTGAAGAGCGGTGGAGTACAGGGCCGGCAGGCCCCTCACCTCACGCGGCGGCCCGCCAAGGACCCCCCGCCGCGTGGACACCCCTCACAGGTCGCCGCGCAGAAGCCCTTCCACGCCGCGGAGAAACGTCTCCGTCACGCGCTCCGGGTCGCCGAGACACCCCGCGGTCATGGCGCCGTCGCGCAGCATCACGAGGTGCCGGCCCGCCTCGTCGGCCGGCAGGCACCCCGCCTCGGCCAGCAGCTCCGTGACGGTGTCCAGGAACCACCGCCGGTGCGCCAGCACCGCCTGGTGGATGGGATGCGCGGGGTCCGGGTACTCGGCCACCGCGTTGAGAAAGGCGCACCCGCGGAAACCCGGCATCCGGATGCTCTCCGCGATCGACCCGGCGACGGCCCGTACCCGCTCGACAGGATTCCCCGCCCCGGCACTCGCCGCGGCGACCTGCGCCCTGATCCCCCGGTCGGCCCCGGCGAGATAGGCGAGAACGAGTTCCTCCTTGCCCGCGAAATGCCGGTAGAGCGTCGCCCGGGTCACGCGGGCCTCCGCGACGATCCGGTCCACACCGACCGAGTGAATGCCTTCCGCGTAGAAGATCCCCGTCGCCGTGTCGAGCAGCCGGGCCCGCGCCTCCGAGGCACCGCCCGCCGTGCCGCCGCCGTCCCGCCTGCTCACTGTGCCCCTGCTCATGCGGTCGAGCGTACCAAAAGGGTGAGGGAGAACGTTCGGTCTTGACAGCTCAGCGCCAGACCCCCTTGGATAGAAAGAGACCGAACGTTCTCCCTCACCGTCGATCCGCCCGACCCGGTCCGACCGCCACCCCGCCCCGAAAGGCACCCCACGCCATGAACACGCATGCCACGCACACCCTCCCCGCCCCCGCTCCCGCCACCGCCCCCGCCGCCCTCCGCAAGCTCTACCTCGTCCGCTTCGCCTTCGCCGTCGTGTGGGCCGCCGTCGTCTTCGCCTCGGCCGGCAGCTCGCTGGGCCCGCTGAGCGCGACGCTCCTCGTGATCTATCCCCTGTTCGACGTGGCGTGCGCCGTCGTCGACGTCCGCTCGGCGCGGGCGGGGAACGGCCCGGTACGGGGCCTGTACGCGAACATCGCGCTGAGCACGCTCACCGCGATCGGCCTCGCGATCGGGGCGGCGTCCGGGATTCCCGCGGTTCTGCGGGTGTGGGGCGCGTGGGCCGTCACCGCCGGCCTCGTGCAGCTCGTCGTCGGTGCGCTCCGGCGCCGTATCGGCGGGCAGTGGGCGATGATCGCGAGCGGCGCGATCTCCACGCTCGCGGGCGCCTCCTTCTTCGCGATGGCGGGCAAGGACGGCGCGGAGATCGGCAATCTCGCCGGCTACGCCCTCCTCGGCGGCATCTTCTTCCTCGTCTCGGCGCTGCGCATCAAGCGGCCCACCACCCGCGCCTGACCGGCCCCCCGCGCACACCCCGGGCCCTCGGCCGCGCCCGCGCCGCCGGGGTCCCGCCCCTCGTCGGCCCCGCCCCGACCGCTCAGTACTTGTCCAGCCACACCACGATCCCCGTCAGCCCGTGCAGCACCGCCGCCACGCCCGCCCGCACGGCCGCGGCGCTGCGGGCGGGCGTGAACGTGGCCGCGTCGTACGTCGAGGACATCCCCAGCCCCTCGCCCCGGAAGGAGGCCCCGCTCCAGTCGACCGCCGTCACGTTCTCGGTGGGCTCCGCCAACTCGGCGCCCACGACGAGGAAGCGGCGGTCGAGGTGGTGGGGCGTCACGGTGGCGAGCGGGTCGACGAGCGTGTTGCCGACCGCGAGGACGAGATCGGGACCGAGGTCCATCGCCCGCCCGATCGCGGGCAGCAGGTCGGGCTCCCCCTCGGCCCGTACGGTGCGCAGCGACACGTGCTCCGCCTCCGCCCACTCCCGTACCGCGCGCACGAGCGTCTTCGTGGGCTTGTCGTCCCCCGCGGTGAGCAGCACGACGCGGTAGCCGCGCGGCGGGCGCACGGCTTTCCACGAGCCCGGCTCCGGCGTGATGGTCGCCTCGGGGGTCGGCGTGGGCGAGGGCCCCGCGAACCCGGCGCCGAGCGCGCCCATCGGCGTGGGCGCGGCACGCGGGCCCGACCAGTCGTCCCCCGAGCCGCACCCGGCGGCCAGTACGGCGAGCAGCGCGAGCCCGGCGGCGGCCCGGGGTGCGCGAAGTGACGTGCGGCGCACGGCGATCGTCCTCCTGAGGTACGTACGAGACGGGGCGGGGCACCACACGGACCACGCCGGACTTCCCCCGGCGCACCCGGCGCACCGGACCCACGCCGGACCCGCGCCGGGCTCCCCCGCCCGCCGGGCTCGCCCCGGTCCACCCCGTACGCGACCCGTACGCGCCCCGGGGCGCCCTCATCCTCGTACGCCCCGGACCCCGCGCGGGAGCCCCGGCGGCCTCGCCCGGGCGGTTGTTCTTCCAAGGTTCGCCGTCGCGGCGGCACCCGTTCACACGTGGCCTGAAACGTGCGGTGACGACACCGAAGGAGACCCATGTCCCCGCACATCCGCCGCACCCTCACCGCGTTCGCGGTCCTGGTGCTGGCCCTCCTCGCCACCGCGCGCCCCGCGTCCGCGCACGGCTTCAGCTCCACCGTCTTCCTGCACGTCAGCGGCGAGGAGGAGGGCCGGATACGTACCGATCTCGCCCTCGAATACGACCTGTTCGTCGTCTCCGCCGCCGACGCCGGCCGTGACGACGCGCTCTTCCGCGCGGGCACCGCCGCCTTCGACGACGGCGACGCGAAGGAGCAGGCAGCGGCGCTCGACGCGCACGCGAAGACCGCGCTCGCCTACGTCACGGGGCGCTTCGCCGTCACGTCGGGCGGCGACGCGTGCACGCCCGCGCGCGTCGGCGGCTTCACGATGGACCGCCAGGAAGGCGTCCCGTACACGCACCTCCTGCTCGACTGGGACTGCGCGGACCGCGAAGGCACGCTCGCGGTCCGCGGCACGCTCTTCCCCGACGCCGAGGGCTACGTCAAGGGCACGAAGACGATCGCGACCTACGACGTCGCCGGGCGTTCGGGCAGCGCCGCGCTCGACGCGGCGCACCCCTCGTTCTCCGTCGAACAGGCCTGGTACGAGAGGTTCTGGGAGTTCTTCAGGCTCGGCGCCGAGCACCTGCTCGGCGGGATCGACCACATCCTCTTCCTGCTCGCGCTCATCGTCGGCTCGCGCCGCCCGCGCGAGATCGTCCTCGCGGCGACGAGCTTCACGCTCGCCCACTCCGTGACGTTCCTGCTCGCCGCGCTCGGCGCGGTGGACGTGCCCGCGCGGGTCGTCGAGCCGGTCATCGCGCTGTCGATCGCGGTCGTCGCCGGGGGCTGGCTGTGGCGCCTCGCGCGCGGGACCGCACGGGACGAGGAGGTCGTCGGGGACGGGCCGCTCGGCCTCGACAGGACGGGCTGGACCCGGCTCGGCGTCGTCTTCTGCTTCGGTCTCGTGCACGGCCTCGGTTTCGCCGGCGCGCTCGGCATCCACGAGGCGTGGTCGTGGACGCTCCTGTGGTCGCTGCTCGTCTTCAACGTCGGCATCGAGGCGGTCCAGCTCGGCCTCATCGCCGTCGTCTTCCCGCTGCTCCTCCTGCTCCGCCGCCGCGCCCCGCGCGCCGCGCTGTGGGTGACGGGCGCGGTCTCGGCGGGGGTCGCCGCGATGGGCCTCGTGTGGTGCGTGCAGCGGCTCCTTGAAGGCTGAGCGGGGCGTCGGGACCGGGGGCGGGGCCCGTACGAGCCGTACCGGCCAGGACCTTGCGGCCCGTACGAGCCGTACCGGCCACGGGCCTCGCGGGCCGTACGAGCCCAGGACCGTGGCAGACCGAACGGCCCCTCACGCCACGTCCGAGCCACCCCCTGGCCAAAAACCACCCCGTACAGCTGTACGAGGTTCAACCGCATCCGCCCTTCCGTTTGCGTCCCATTTACCCACCCCCGAGACGCTGTTGACCTTCACTCGTCCCACACGAGAAACGGACACCATGAACACCAGACCCTCCTCGCAGGCCCGCCGGCCTGCGCGGCGTCGCGTGGCCACCGGGACCGCCGCGGCGATCCTGGGCATGTCGATGGCGCTCGGCGGCGCGCTCGCCTCGCCCGCCGTCGCGGCCGACGCCGCCTCGCCCACCGGGATCATCCTGGGCGTCGGCGCCAACGAGACCCAGCGCACCGTGTCCTGGTACACCACCACGGACAGCGCCCAGCAGGTGCAGCTCGTCCCGACCGCGCGGCTCGCGAACGGCGAGTTCCCCGCCGACGCGGCCGTCTTCGACGCGAGCGGCTCCGCGAACATCGCGACGAGCGGCGGTTTCAACCGGCACGCGACGCTCACCGGGCTCCAGGAGCACACCGCGTACTCGTACCGCGTCGGCAGCGCGGGCTCGTGGTCGCCCACGTACTCCTTCAAGACGCAGGACTTCGAGGGCGACTACGACTTCCTCTTCTACGGGGACCCGCAGATCGGCTCGTCGGGCGACACCGCCAAGGACCAGGCCGGCTGGGAGGACACCGTCAACGTGTCCCTCGCCGCCAACCCGGACGCGGAACTCCTCGTCTCCGGCGGCGACCAGGTCGAGAGCGCGAACAACGAGTCGCAGTGGAACGCCTTCCTCGCCCCCGACAAGCTGCGCCAGTACCCCTGGGCGGCGACGATCGGCAACCACGACGTCGGCGGCAAGGCGTACGAGCAGCACCTGTACACGCCGAACACGGACCGCTCGGCCCCGTACTACTCCAACGGGAATCCGTCCTCCGACACCTCGGGCGGCGACTACTGGTACGTCTACAAGGACACGCTGTTCATCGACCTGAACAGCAACAGCTACGCCACCTCGCAGGGCGGCGGCGGTGACGAGGCGCACCTCTCCTACGTCAACGACATCATCAACAAGCACGGCTCCGAGGCGAAGTGGAAGGTGCTGGTCTACCACCACGCCATCTACTCGCCCGCCTCGCACGCCAAGGACAGCGACAACAAGGTCCGCAGGACCGACTTCCCGACGGCCTTCTCGAAGCTCGGCGTGGACCTGGTCCTCCAGGGCCACGACCACAGCTACTCCCGCAGCTACCTGATCAAGAACGGTCAGAAGGCGGACCCGGAGGAGCAGCCGGGCCAGAACGAGGTCTACCCGGGCCCCGGCGGCGTCCTCTACGTGACCGCCAACTCGGCCTCGGGCTCGAAGTACTACGACATCACCGCGCCCGACAACAGCGGCACGAGCGGTGCGGGCAACGGCGCCGACCCGCTCAACCCCGACAGCTACTGGTACAACTCCGTGCAGAACCAGGAGCACGTGCGCAGCTACGTCAAGGTCGGCGTCCGCAAGGACAAGCTCGTCGTCGAGAACCTGCGCAGCGGTACGTGCGCGGCGCCCAACGCGGCCGTCGAGCTGAAGCAGGTCCCCTGCGCCAACACGAGCGAGGGCGAGCCGGTCGGCTCGATCGTCGACAAGGTCACCGTCCACCCGCACCACGGCGGCGGCCAGGACCTCCAGGTCGACGTGCCCGAGGCGGCGCCCGGTGAGTTCGGCTGGACGATCGACGGCTACAACGGCCTCGTCGACCTCGGCACGGCCAAGGACAAGGACGGCGACCACTTCGAGGCGGCGGGGACGATCAACCCCATCGCCGTGACCGACAGCCGCCGCACCCTGGCGCCCTGGTCGGTCTCCGCGAGCGTCGGCGACTTCAAGGACGCGGACAAGACCTTCTCGGGCTCCAACCTCGGCTGGACGCCGAAGGTGCTCCAGGAGGGCGCGGGCGCCAAGGCCGGTGCCGCGATCGGCTCCGGCTTCGACACCAACGGCAAGGGCCTGTCCGTCTCGCGCGGCCTCGGCTCCGCCGCGCAGGGCCACGCCAAGGGCAAGGCCAAGCTCGGCGCCGACCTGGACCTCAAGATCCCGGGTTCGGCCGCGAAGGGCTCGTACCGCGCGACGCTGACGATCACGGCGCTGAGCAGCTGAGCCCGTACGTGACCGGCTGAGCCCGTACGCAGGCGGCCGAGTCCGCACGTACGCGGCCGAGTCCGTACGCCCACGGGGCGGGCGCCCGCCAGGCGCCCGCCCCTCCTCCTCCACCCCTCCCCAGGACCCGACATGCACACCGCGACGCGCAGCACCCCCTTCCGCCTCCTCCTCACCGCCTTCCTCCTCCTCGCCGTCGCGCTGGTGTCGACCCCCGCGCACGCGGCGGGCGAGGACGTGACCTGGACGGTCCGCACGGCCCCCAACTCCTACGGCGCGGACCGCTCCAGCTACAGCTACGGCGTGAACCCCGGCGGCCACGTCGAGGACGCGATGGTCGTCGCGAACCGCGGCAAGAAGCCGCTGACGCTCACGGTGTACGCGTCCGACGGCTTCACGACGGACACGGGCACGCTCGACCTGCTCCCCGCGGGGAAGAAGTCGGTGGGCGTCGGCGCCTGGCTCCGTACGGACTCCGCGAAGATCACCGTCCGCCCCGGCAAGAAGGCCGAGATCCCCTTCACCGTGACGGTCCCGCGCGAGGCGACCCCCGGCGACTACGTGGGCGGCCTGCTCACCTCGCTGAAGCAGCCGGACGACGCCGAGGGCATCAACGTGGACCGCCGCCTGGGCATCAAGGTGAAACTCCGGGTGAGCGGCGCCCTCAAGCCCGCGCTCGCCGTCGAGGACGCGCACGTCTCGTACGACGGCACGGCCGACCCCTTCGCGAAGGGCGGCGCGACGGTCACCTACACGATCCACAACACGGGCAACGCGACCCTCGCGGCGCGTCAGGCGATCGCACTGCACGGCCCCTTCGGCTGGTTCACCGCGCACGTGGCGTCCCCGAAGCCCACCCCCGAACTCCTCCCCGGCGAACGCTGGAAGGTCACGGTCCCCGCGACGGGAGTGACCCCGTCCTTCGCCCTCACGGCGAAGGTGACCCTGACCCCGCTCCTCACCGACGCCTCCGGCTCGACGGCACCCCTCCCCCCGACCACGGCGACGACCCATGCCCCGGCCATCCCCTGGACCCTCCTCGTCCTCCTCCTGCTCGTCGTGGCCTGCGCCACGGCCGCCTTCGTCCTCCGCCGCCGCCGCAAGCGCACGGCGGACCAGCGCCTCAGGGAAGCGGTGGAGAGGGAACTGCGGGAGCGGGGAGAAAAGGTGGCCTGACGGGGACGGGCCCACTCGCCCGCCAGGCCCGCCGGTCAGCCCGGGCGACGCGTGCCTGAGCCGCCACGTCCGCTTGAGCACCGCGGCCGCCTGAGCACCGCGGCCGCCTGAGCACCGCGGCCGCCTGAGCACCGCGTCCGCTTGAGCCACCTCGTCCGCTTGCGCGGGCTACGTCCGCTTGCGCGGCTTCCCGCGCTTGGCGCCCGTGCGCGGGCCGCCCTTCGCCGAGCCCCTGGTCCCGCCTTTCGCGGCCCCCTTGCCCTTCGCCGTACCGCTCCTGCCCGTACGGGAGCCGCCGGCGGCGGCCTTGCCGCCGCCGCCCCCGCCCGCCGCCCGCCGCTCCGCGGTGGCCGGCTTCGGGCCCCGGCTGCTGTTCGCCGTACGGCCGCGGACGACGCCGATGAAGTGCTCGACGAGATCGGTGGTCGCGTCCTCGGGCCAGGAGAGCGCCACCCGCGAGACGGGCGCGTCCGTCACCGTGCGGTAGGTGAGGTCGCGGCGGTGGTGCAGGCGGGCCAGCGACTGCGGCACGACGAGCACGCCGATCCCCGCCGCCACGAGTTCCACGGCGTCCGCCGTCGTGGCGGGCCGCTCGTGCGCGGGACGCCCGGGCAGCTCCGCCCACTCCAGTACGTCGTCGAGCGGGTGCAGCACGATCTCGTCGGCGAGGTCCGCGGTCGTGATCTCGTCCGCGACGGCGACGAGGTGGTCCTTCGGGATCACGACGACGGTGGCCTCGGTGTAGAGCGGGATGGCGCTCATGTCCGTACGGTCCACGGGCAGCCGGAGGAACCCGGCGTCGGCCCCCCGCGCGCGCAGCAGCCCCTCGGCCTCGCCCGCGGGGACGGCCGTCAGGCTCAGGGGAACACCGGGAAACCGCTCGTTCCAGACCCGCACCCACTTCGTGGGGGTCACGCCGGGAACGTAGGCGAGCGTGAACGAAGAGGAAGCGTCCGAGCCAGTCACGCCCCCAGGCTACCGGCGGCCGTGGCTCCGTACGCGCCGGGCAGTCGTTACGCTGGAGGCATGACGTCGCACAAGACCACCCAGACCATGAAGCCCGCGACCGCGGCGAAGAAGCTGGGTGTGTACCTGGAAGCCACCCCCGCCGAGTTCCGGGAGGGCCCCGTCTCACGCGACGAGCTGAACGCACTCCAGGCCGACCCGCCCGAGTGGCTGCGCACCCTGCGCCGCAACGGCCCGCACCCCCGCCCGGTGATCGCCGCCCGCCTGGAGATCTCGATCGCCGGCCTCGCCCGCGGCGGCATCACGGACCCCCTCACCACGGAGCAGATCGAGGCCCTCAAGCAGGAGTGCCCCGACTGGCTCCGCCGCGAACGCGCCACCCACACCGAAACCCGCGCCGAAGCCACCCGCATCAAGACCCGCAACGCGGAACGCGCGTCCCGCGAGGCTTCGTAGCCCCCTCGGCTCCGCGTACCACCGAAGGGCCCGGCCCCAGCAGGCCGGGCCCTTCGCCTGTTCCGTACACGGCCGAGAGGCCCACACGCGGTGGTGAGTTCCCCGGGCTCCCTCAGCTCCCCGCCCGACGCGCGGACAAGGGGCGGTGGAGGAAGCCCCCCCCCGGGGCAGGCGCCCGACGCGGCAAAAGGAGCAGCCCGGCCCCGAGGCGCCGTGCACCACCTCCTGAACGGCTCCCCCTTCCCCCCTCCCGCGCCGCCTTCCGGTCCCGTACGGGAACCGCGACCGGGTACGGCCGCGACAAGGCCTCGTCACACTCCGCCGACCTGCGCGGAGTTGCCCGTACTCCCCGAGGCGCCGCCCCGCCCCGTACTTCCGTCGCGATCGCTGCCGGTACAAGTCTTGACGCGTCCATGACCCGGGTCCTACGTTCCGGGAGCCGAGATGTTCACAACCCGGTCCAACGTTCATGTATATGAATGCACGGAGGATCGCGCAGCCCGAAAGGCACCCCCATGCGCATCGGAGCCGTCTCCCGCTTCGCCGGCCTCGCCGCAGCGCTCGGCGCGCTGAGCGCCGCCAGCCTCCTGTCCCCCGCCGCGGCCGCCCCCGCGGCCGCTCCGGACGCCGCTTCCGCCGTCGCCGCGTCCCCCGCCGTCTTCACCCACCCCGGCGTCAACCTCGACTCCGCCCAGCTCTCCTTCGTCCGCGACAAGGTCAAAGCGGGCGCGCAGCCCTGGAAGAGCGCCTACGACCAGATGATGGCGAGCGACTACGCGAGCCTGAGTCGTACCGCGAAGCCGCGCGCCACCGTCGAATGCGGCCCCGTGTCGAACCCGAACAACGGCTGCACCGACGAGCGCGAGGACGCGATCGCCGCCTACACCGACGCCCTCGCCTGGTACATCAGCGGCGACGAGCGCTACGCGCAGAAGTCCATCCAGCTCATGGACGCCTGGTCAGCGACGATCAAGAACCACACCAACGACAACGCGCCCCTCCAGACGGGCTGGTCCGGCTCCTCGTGGCCGAAGGCCGCCGAGATCATCAAGACCGTCCACGGCGACTGGGCGAACTCCGGCCGCTTCGCGACGATGCTCCGCACCGTCTACCTCCCCCAGGTCGTCAACGGCTCCAACCGCACGGGCAACTGGGATCTGACGATGCTGGAGGCGGCCGTCAGCATCTCCGTCTTCCTCGACGACCACGCGAGCTACGACCGCGCGATCGGCCACTACCTGGAGCGCGTCCCCGCCTTCGTCTACCTCGCCTCGGACGGCGCGCTGCCGAAGACCGTCGCGAGCCAGCACCTCGACACCCGGGACAAGATCGTCGACTTCTGGTTCGGCGCCGACAACTTCGTCGAGGGCATGACGCAGGAGACCTGCCGCGACTTCACCCACACCGGCTACGGCATCTCCTCGATCTCGCACGTCCTCGAAACCTCCCGCATCCAGGGCCAGGACCTGTACCCGCAGGTCGGCGAGCGACTGCGGCAGGCGCTCGGCTTCCAGTCGACGTACGAGCGCGGCGCGGCCGTCCCCGGCAACGTGTGCGGTGGCTCCGTCCAGCGCGGGCTCGGCCCGATCACCGAGGTCGGCTTCAACACGCTCAACACCCTGCACGGCGTGGCGATGGCCAACACGCAGGCGCTGACCGAGGCGAACCGCCCGGCCGGCTCCAACAACCTCTTCGTGGCCTGGGAGACCCTCACCAACGCCAAGAACCCCAACTGAGCCGGGCGTTCGCGCCGGGCCCTCATCCCGCCAGGCGACGGGCGACAACCACCGGGCGAGGCGCCCCACCACCCCGCCCCCGCTCCCCCTCCCTGCCGCGCCGGTTCCCTCCTCCCCCGGGCCGGCGCGGCAGGGCACTCGCACCCCGACCGCACGGGAGACCCCCATGAGCATGGACCGACGACGTTTCCTCACCTCGGCAGGGGCCGGCGCCCTCGCCGCGACGGCACTCGGCACCTTCGCCGCCCCGGCACAGGCCCGCCCGGCCGCCGCCCCCTCACCGGTGCTGCCGTCCCGCGCAGAGATCACGGACGACCTGCGCCGCGTCGCCGACCACTGGATCGGCGCGCACACCGACCCGGGTGACAACCTGTGGGCCAACGCGACCTTCTACTCCGGCCTGCTCGCCCTGCACTCCCTCACCCAGGACGCCCGCTACCTCTCGTACGCGCGCGCCTGGGCGGAGCGGCACGGCTACGGTCTCAACGGCGGGACGAGCACCCGCCACGCCGACGACCACAACGCCGGGCAGGCGTACCTGGACCTGTACGCGCTGGAACCCGAGCAGGCGAAGATCCAGGCCATCGAGGACTCGCTGCACCGCATGACGTACACGGACCAGGTCGGCAAGGACGACGACTGGTGGTGGGACGACGCGCTGCACATGGCGATGCCGCCCTTCGCGCGCCTCGGGGTGCTGCGCGACGACGCGGCCTACCACCGCAAGCTGCACGCCCTCTACCACCACACGAAGACGGCGGAGGGCGGTCCCGGCCTCTACGTTCCGGCCACAGGCCTGTGGTACCGGGACAAGAACTTCCTGCCCGGCCGCATCGTCTCGCCCTCCGGCAAGCCCGTCGTGTGGTCGCGGGGCAACGGCTGGGTGGCCGCCGCACACGCCAAGACGCTCAAAGCACTCCCGGCCGACCACCCGGACGCCGCCGAGTACCGCGACACCCTGCGCCGCCTGATCACGGCGCTCGCCCCGCTCCAGCGCACGGACGGCTTCTGGAACGTGAACCTCGCGGACACGGCCCACTTCCCCGGCCCCGAGTCGAGCGGCACGTCGTTCTTCGCCTACGGCACGGCATACGCCGTGGCGAGCGGTCTGGTGGACCGTTCGGCCTACCTCCCGATGGCAGCCCGCGCCTGGAACGGCCTCGTCTCCACCGCCGTCCACCCTGACGGCACCCTCGGCTACGTCCAGCGCGTGGGCGACCGCCCGGACTCCAGCCAGCCGGTCACCTACGACACGACAGCGGACTTCGCGGTGGGCGGCTTCCTCCTGGCAGGCACGGAACTGGCATCACTGACGAGGTGACCGCAACGAGGAGGGGAGCGGGGTACGTGGGCGAGGCGAGCGGGCAGGCGCCAGGAGCTGCCAGGCCGACCACGTCCGCCCTTCGGGGGTCGCCGGTCTCTTCCGGTGGCTGCTGCCGCGGCCTTCAGCAGGCGTGCGGCCGGCGCCGCGGAAGCCGGCCGGACCGGGCCAGGTGCCGGGTGGCCGATGTCGCGTACCTGCGGGGGCCGCGCGACCGGCAGCTCGTCGAGTCCGGTCACGGAACGCTACGTCAGTTTGGCGCTTCTTCCCTTCGCCGGTCGTCGCGGGCCGCGGTGGGGAGGGCGTGGTCGACGAGGACGGCGGCGAGGGCGGCGGCGGTGAAGGTGTCGGCGTTGAGGACGCGGGTGCGGGCGGAGGCCCCCGGGCAGCGCGGCAGCGCCGCCCGGGGGCCGTACGGTCGCACCCGCGTCCCCGGGTGACAAGCGCTCACCCGGGGAGCGTCAAACGGCCCGCCTTTGCCAACAGGAGTGCGGCACAGCCCAGTTCACCGAGGAGCCGGACCCCACCCGGCCCGCACGTGCGGCTCGCGCGTCCATCGACCAACTCGGCTGGGACCGGCGATGTGACGGTGTGCCACCTCCACACGGTGAACCGGAACTCGACCACGTGGTGGACACCACGAACAAGCCGGCGAAGGCACGTTGACGAGTGCGCCAGTCTGGCTACTGGCCGAGGTAGTTCTGCTCCAGCCACACGATCGCGTCCGCGAGCGAGCTGAAGGATGCTTCGATGCGGTCCGTGTTGGAGTACCGGACCTGGATCTCGATACGAAGCAGCTCAAGGTCCTCAGGGGAGGGCTTGGCGGTCCGCATCCCGGACAGGAGCGTCAGGGCCTCGGCGACGCTCGCGGCAGTTCGCGCGACACCGTGAAGCGGCAGGACCATCACGCTCTGGACCTTGCGGGAGAGGTGGTCCCGCAGGCGCGTGGCAAAGGCGTCGAACTGCGTCCCGGCGTTTTCGCGAAGCGCCTTGATGACGTTCTCCTGGCCCGCCGGACCGATGGACGACCAGCGCTCCACCTGAGCGGCCATGTGCGCGGCGGGGGTGGTCTCCTCGAACCAGAAGTCGATGCCCTCGGTCTTGAACGCGTCGACGAGTGTCTTCACCGGCAGGTGCAGGACGTTGATGCCCTGAGACTCCATGTGGGTGACGCCGCCCTGCGTCCACTCCCCGGCGACCAGCGCGCCCAGGAAGGGCCGATCGAAGCGAAAGGTCCGGCGCAGGGGGACGAGCGCGTTCGCGATCTCACCGGCCTTGTTGACCGAGTGCTTCGTGTAGCGCCGCCACGCGCTCTCGATGAAAGCCGCCGGCCTCCCGAGCGTGCCCGGCGAGCCGCCCCGCTCCAGCACGAAGTCCAGGTCGTGCTTGTTGTCGTGGTCGTCGACCCAGGTGACCTTCTTCCTCTTTCCGCGAGCGGGCCGGAGCCCTTGGCGATCGACGAACAGGTCGAACTCGTTGGCGACCGGGAGGATCATCTCGAAGAACGCCTGCTCCATCATGTAGCCGGCGATCTGCCCGAGAGCGTGGGCCGGGGAATCCGCCATTCTCAGCCTTCGATCCAGAGGTAGCCCTCGTGCAGAGGGTGACTGTGCTTCCGGTTTTTCCACTTGGTGTTGCGGTCCCGCACCTTCGAGAAGGACCACGAGGCGAAGCCCGAGTCCACCGCGAGCTTCCCGAGCCACTTCTCGACGGGGGCGTGGACGCCGTACGGCGCGGAGTCCCCCACGACGTAGCAGACCTTCGCCCCGGGCTTGGTCTTCTGCCGCAAGGCCCGGAAGACCTGGGCGTTGTCGTAGAAGTAGCCGGCGAGCATGACGTTGTACGCCTTGTTCCCCGCACGCCCCTTGCGGACCTCGGCCAGCTCGTCGTACACGGGCCGCAGCTCATCGATGATCGGGGAGAGCAAGGGCGAATCAAGCGCCTCCTCCGCCTTCCAGCGCCCCATGTTCTGGGTCGCCGAGCGCAGCAGCACCTCGCGCAGCGGCCTCAGGTCCTTCCAGCCCTCGATCTCACCGAGCAGAATCTGCTCCAGGCGCAGGGTGTCGGCGTAGTCGTAGTTGTTGGCGTACGGAGGCGACGTGATCACGGCGTCGGCCCACTCGTCGGCCACATCACGGAGTGTGCGGGCGTCGGTGTGGAGGACCGTGGTCCTCGCCGGCTCGTCCCCCACAAGGAAACGACGCATCTCCATGTCGGAGGCGAACAGCTCACCAGCGGCCTCGAAGGCGCTCCTCGGCTCCGCCACCCGGCTCTTGGTCCTGTTCGGCAGCACGTACTGCCACTGGGCGGTACCCGCCGGGGAGCAAGCCCGGATGATCGACACGAAGGCCAGCCACAGAAGTTCCGCGATGTTGTCACGCCCCTCCTGCTCCAGCACGGCGTCTCTGATCCGGAGGAGGTCGTGCAGGGCCTCGGTGTCCGGGAAGCATTTGGCGATGAGAGGGGCTGTCGGCACCTCGACCGCGCGACCCAGCGCCGCGACGCGCAGCACATCGCCCACCCGATCGCGCAGCTCGTCAGGGTCCTCCGTCCACAGGAGCTTCGTCCGTGCGATGCGTGCGACCATCGGGTGCACCTCGGTGCCGGTGGACTCGACTTTCTGCTCCTGCGCCGCGAGGCACGTCGTACCCGAGCCGCCGAACGGGTCGAGTACCCGCTCGACGCCCCAGTGCCGCATGAGGCTGCCGGCCCACTCCGCGGAGTACCCCGCGCTGTAGCGGAACCACCGGTGCACGGGGAGCTTCATGTTGTCGGCGAAAGTCGTGGTGTTCCTCGACCCGCCTTCGGCGGCTCCGAGGAGATGACGCTCAGTGGCCTCGGTGAACGAGGGCACCATGAGCGTGCTCACTTCTTGCCGCCGGAGGCGAGTCCGCTGCGGAACTCCACCACGTCCCCGTCGCGCATCACGTAGTCCTTGCCCTCCATGCGGGCCTTGCCCGCCGCGCGGGCCTCGGCCACGGAGCCGGTGGCGACGAGGTCGTCGAAGGAGATGATCTCGGCCTTGATGAAGCCGCGTTCGAAGTCGGTGTGGATGACCCCGGCCGCCTGGGGGGCCGTGGCGCCCTTGTCGATGGTCCAGGCGCGGGTTTCCTTGGGGCCTGCGGTCAGGTAGGTCTGGAGGCCCAGGGTCTCGAAGCCGACGCGGGCGAGGGTCGCGAGGCCCGGTTCGTCCTGGCCGACGGACTGGAGGAGTTCGAGTGCCTCCTCGTCGTCGAGTTCGGCGAGGTCCGCCTCCAGCTTCGCGTTGAGGAAGATCGCCTCGGCCGGGGCGACGAGCGCGCGCTGCTCTGCCTTGAAGGTGTCGTCCGTCAGCTCGTCCTCGTCCACGTTGAAGACGTAGAGGAAGGGCTTGGTGGTGAGCAGGTGCAGGTCGTGGAGGGGCGCCGCCTTCTCCGTGCCCTGCGCGACGCCCTTCGAGAAGAGCGTGTCGCCCGCCTCCAGGATGGCCTTCGCCTCCTCGACCGCCGCGAGCTTGGGGGCCACGTCCTTCTTGATCCTGGCCTCCTTCGCGAGGCGCGGGAGGACCTTCTCGACCGTCTGGAGGTCGGCGAGGATCAGCTCGGTGTTGATCGTCTCGATGTCGTCCTTCGGGGAGACCTTGCCGTCGACGTGCACGACGTTGTCGTCCTTGAAGGCGCGGATCACCTGGCAGATCGCGTCGGTCTCGCGGATGTTCGCGAGGAACTTGTTGCCCAGGCCCTCGCCCTCGCTCGCGCCGCGCACGATGCCCGCGATGTCCACGAAGTCCACCGTCGCGGGGAGGATGCGGGACGAGCCGAACAGCTCCGCGAGCTTCGGCAGCCGCGGGTCGGGCACGCCCACGACGCCCACGTTCGGCTCGATCGTGGCGAAGGGGTAGTTCGCCGCCAGCACGTCGTTCTTCGTCAGGGCGTTGAAGAGGGTGGACTTGCCGACGTTGGGCAGGCCGACGATACCGATGCTTGTGCTCATGACTCTCTAAGTCCGCTCGCGAATCCGAAGGTGGGTACGAAGGTGGGTACGGCGGGGACCGCGGAGTCGTGGCGCTTCGCTCCCTGTGACCGTGACCGCCCGCCCCTCCGGCCGGTGCCGGTGCGCCTCTCACGGTACAGGGAGGCGGTACGGGGCCGACCCGGCACCGTACGGCAGCAGGGGCGCCCTGGGCAAAAGCGCGTGTCCCGGACCGGAGGGCACGGGGCCCGGCGCCTACGTTGGTGCGGTGGAGCAACCGAGTACGCGCAGGCCGCCCGACAGGCCGTCCCCCCGTCCCCCCGCCGACCGCCCCGTCCGCCGCCCGCTGCCCCCGCAGGGCGCGCAGGGAGGCGCGGGCCGTCCCCGTCCGCAGCGCCGTCCCCGTACGGGCCAGGGCGCGACCCGTACGGCCTCGGGCGCGACCCGTACCCCGTCGCGCGTGCCAGGGCCCCGGCTCACCGGGCTCGGTACCGGGCTCTTCGCCGCTGCCGCGATGCTGCTCGCCTCCGGCCTCGCGCTCGCCGCCGGCTCGTCCGTGCTCCTGTACGGGCTGCTCTTCCTGCCCGTGAGCGTGCTCGCCGCGCTGTGGGTGCGGCCCGCCGACCTCCTCGCGGCACCCGTCGCCGCGCCCATCGCCTTCGCCGTGGGCCTCGCACCGCTCGCCGAGAGCGAGGGCGGGCTCGCGGGGCACGCGGTGGGTGTCGTGACAGCGCTCGCGCTCCACGCGGGGTGGCTGTACGGGGGGACGGCGGCGGCGGTGGCCCTCGTGGGGTGGCGGAAGGTGCGGATGGCGCGCAGGCGCGCCGCCGCGGTACGGGGGAAGGGGCGGACGCCGAGGTAGGTGCCGCCCGGCCGGCCCCGTAGCGTCCGCCCGGCGGCTCCGTGGCGTCCGCCCCTCGGCCCCGTACCGCCGCCCGTCAGCCCCGTTCCGCCATCCGTCAGCCCCGTTCCGCCGCCCGCATCGCCGCTCCCACGATCCCCGCGTTGTTCTGGAGCTGGGCGGGGACCAGGTCGGCGCGGATGCCGTGAATGTGCGGGAGGAACTTCTCGGACTTGCGGCTCACCCCGCCGCCGATGACGAGGAGTTCGGGCGAGAAGAGCATCTCGACGTGGGCGAGGTACTTCTCGACCCGCTTCGCCCAGTGCGGGTAGCTCATGTCGTGGTCGTCCTTGACCTTCGACGAGGCCCGCTTCTCGGCGTCGTGCCCGTCCAGCTCCAGGTGTCCCAGCTCCGTGTTCGGCACGAGCACGCCGTTCGTGAAGAGCCCGGAGCCGATGCCGGTGCCGAAGGTCAGCACGATGACCGTGCCCGTGCGGCCCTTGCCCGCGCCGAAACGCATCTCGGCGAGGCCCGCCGCGTCCGCGTCGTTGAGCGCGGTGACCGGGCAGGCGGCGCCGAGGCGGTCGCCGAGAAGGCCCTCGATGTGCGTGCCGATCCAGCTCTTGTCCACGTTCGCCGCGGTACGCACCGTGCCGTCCGTGATCACGCCGGGGAAGGTGACCCCGACCGGGCCCTGCCAGCCGAAGTGGTCCACGACCTCCTTCACCTTCTCCGCGACGCCCTCGGGGGTCGCCGGGTGCGGGGTGAGGACCTTGTGGCGCGGCTGCGCCAGGTCGCCGAGGTCCAGGTCCACGGGCGCGCCCTTGATGCCGGAGCCGCCGATGTCCACGCCGAAGATCTGCATGGGCACCACCGTACGACGGACCCCCCGCGCCTGACCCGCGTTACGCGGCGGCCGGGGGGTCCTGTTGACGGGACGTCAATCCCGGGGGCCTCGGTCCGGACCCGTACGCCCGGACCCGTACGCCCGGACACATACGCCCGGACCCGGACGGAGCGCTCAGCCCGCCGTCCGCGCTCCGGCGGCCAGTGCGGCGGCCTCCGCGCGCAGGTCGCGGCGCAGCTCCTTCGGCAGCGAGAAGGTGATCGACTCCTCCGCGGCCTTGACGATCTCGACATCCGCGTACCCGCGCTCGGCGAGGTGCGCGAGGACGCCGTCGACGAGGACCTCGGGGACCGAGGCGCCGGAGGTCACGCCGACCGTCTCGACGCCGTCGAACCAGGAGGCGTCGATCTCGGCGGCCTCGTCCACGAGGTGCGCGTCGCGCGCGCCCGCGCCCTTGGCGACCTCGACGAGGCGGACCGAGTTCGACGAGTTCTTCGAGCCGACGACGATGACGAGGTCGGCCTCGGCACCCATCTGCTTGACGGCCGTCTGGCGGTTCTGCGTCGCGTAGCAGATGTCGTCGCTGGGCGGCGAGACGAGCCCGGGGAACTTGGTCTTGAGCGCGTCGACGGTCTCCATCGTCTCGTCGACGGAGAGGGTCGTCTGCGAGAGCCACACGACCTTCTTCTCGTCGCGGACCTCGACGTTGGCGACGTCGTCGGGGCCGTCGACGAGCGTGATGTGCTCGGGGGCCTCGCCGGAGGTGCCGATGACCTCCTCGTGCCCCTCGTGGCCGATGAGGAGGATGTCGTAGTCCTCGTTCGCGTACCGCACGGCCTCGCGGTGCACCTTGGTGACGAGCGGGCAGGTCGCGTCGATCGTGGCGAGGTTCCGCGCGGCGGCCTCCTCGTGCACGGTCGGGGCGACGCCGTGCGCCGAGAACATGACGATGGAGCCCTCGGGGACCTCGTCGGTCTGCTCGACGAAGATCGCGCCCTTCTTCTCCAGGGTCTTCACGACGTACTTGTTGTGGACGATCTCGTGGCGGACGTAGACCGGGGCACCGTACTGCTCCAGGGCCTTCTCCACGGCGATCACGGCACGGTCCACGCCGGCGCAGTAGCCGCGCGGAGCGGCGAGCAGCACGCGTTTGCCTGCGCGCGGCGCCGCCTGCGTTCCGGGGGTCCGGTCGGGCGTCGGGCTGGGCGTAGCAGTCATGCCGCCCATCGTACGGCCGTGTCGGGCGGGACCACGGGGCGCACCTCGCACAGACTGGCGGGTACGCGACCGGAGCGTGCGCTCCGCGGCGTACGCAGGTGACGTGGACGGCCGGGCGAGGCAGGAGGAGCACGGGTGAGCGACGAGCGCGCGAGGCACGAGGGACAGGACCCGTCCGAGGGGGCGAGCCCGGTGGTCGATCCGGGGGCGCCGCCCCCTGTGGCGGGCTCGGGGCGCCTCCACCGTGAGCTGGGATTCCGCGACCTCGTCGTGTACGGGCTCCTCTTCATCGCCCCGATGGCCCCGGTCGGCATCTACGGCACGCTCGACGCGAGGTCGCACGGCGCGGTCGCGCTCGTCTACGTCGTCGCGACGGTCGCGATGGCCTTCACGGCGTACAGCTACTCCCTCATGGTGCGGGTCGTGCCGCACGCGGGGTCCGTCTTCGCCTACGCGCGCGCCGGGCTCGGGCGGCAGGCGGGGTTCGTCGCGGGGTGGATGGTGATGCTCGACTACCTCCTCATCCCCGCCGTCGCGTACCTCTTCTCTGGCATCGCGATGAACTCGCTCGTGCCCGACGTCTCGCGCTGGGTGTGGACGGCGGCGGCCGTCGTCATCACGACGGCGCTCAACCTGTGGGGCGTACGGGCGGCGGCGCGGGTCGGCTTCGCCGTGCTCGCGATGGAGATCGTGGTGCTGCTCGTCTTCTGCGTCTCGGCACTCGTGATCCTCGTACGGGACGGGGCGACGCGGGACTGGTGGTCGCCGTTCACGGGGGACACGAGCACGTTCGCGGTCTCGGCGGTCGTCGGCGCGGTGTCGGTCGCTGTGCTCTCGTACCTCGGCTTCGACGCGATCGCCACGTTCGCCGAGGAGACGACGGGCGGCTCGGCGAAGGTGGCGCGGGCGCTGCTGTTCTGCCTCGCGCTCGCGGGGGTGCTCTTCATCCTCCAGACGTACCTGGTGGCGCTCCTCGAACCGGTCTCGTCCGCGCACCTCGCCTCGCACCCGGAGGAGCAGGGCTCGGCCTTCTACGACGCGGTGGACGCCGGGGTCGGGGGCTGGCTGCACGACCTCGTCGCGGTGAGCAAGGCGATCGGGGCGGCGTTCGCCGCGCTCGCGGGGCAGGCCGCTGCGGGGAGGCTGCTCTTCGCGATGGGCCGCGACCGGCGTCTGCCGCGCGTCCTGGCCCGTACGTGGGACGGCGTCCCCCGAGTGGCGCTGCTCGTCTCCGCCGTCATCACGTGCGCGGCTGCCCTGTGGGCGGCGAATCGCGATACGGGCCTGGACGACCTCAGCTCGGTCGTGAACGTGGGCGCCCTGAGCGCCTTCACGCTGCTGCACGCGAGCGTGGTCGGCTGGTTCGCGGTCCAGCGGGGCGGCGGGAGGCCGAACTGGTGGCGGCACGTGCTGATTCCGGTGGTGGGGGCGGCGATCACGGTGGCGGTGATCGTGGAGGCGACGCACTCGGCGCAGGTGGTGGGGGCGATCTGGCTGGCCGCCGGGCTGGTGGTGCTGGTGACGCAGTGGCGGGTGCCGCGGTAGGGAGGTTTCCCCGGCGCGGGTGTTCTGGGGCTCCGCCCCAGACCCCGCTCCTCGAACTCCCCCAGCCTTCGGCCGGGAGGTGCCCCCGGAGGGGCTGGATTGATCGCTCGGCGTGTCAGTGACGGCCGTTAGGCTCGTGGCATGCCTGTGCAGACCACGCCCGAATCCGCCCTTCCCGTCCGGGAGGTCTCGCGGCTCATCGGGGACTGGGTCTCGCGGCTGGGTGAGGTGTGGGTCGAGGGGCAGCTGACGCAGATCTCGCGACGCCCGGGTGCCCGCGTCGTCTTCCTCACCTTCCGCGACTCCTCCCACGACGTCTCGATCTCGCTCACGTGCTTCCGGCCCGTCTTCGACGCCGTCGCCGATGTCGTCACGGAGGGCTCGCGGATCGTCGTACGGGCGAAGCCGGAGTGGTACCAGGGGCGCGGCTCGCTCTCGCTGCGCGCCGCCGAGATCCGTCCCGTCGGCATCGGTGAGCTGCTCGTCAAGCTGGAACGGCTCAAGAGGGAGCTGACCGCGGAGGGACTGTTCGCCGCGGACCGCAAGCGGCCCCTGCCCTTCCTGCCGCGCCGCGTCGGCCTCGTCACGGGCCGGGCGTCGGCGGCCGAGCGGGACGTCCTGGAGAACGCGCGGAACCGCTGGCCCGCCGTCCTCTTCGAGGTGAGGAACGTGGCGGTCCAGGGGGTCCACGCGGTCCCGCAGGTCGTCGGGGCCGTCAGGGAACTCGACGCCATCGCCGACGTCGACGTCATCGTGGTCGCGCGCGGCGGCGGCAGCGTGGAGGACCTGCTGCCCTTCTCGGACGCCGAGCTGATCCGTACGGTCGCGGCCTGCCGCACCCCCGTCGTCTCGGCCATCGGCCACGAGCCGGACACGCCGCTCCTCGACCTCGTCGCCGACCTGCGCGCGTCGACGCCGACCGACGCCGCCAAGCGTGTCGTGCCCGATGTCGGCGAGGAACTGGAGCGGGTGCGGCAGACGCGCGACCGGGCACGGCACGCGATCCGCGCGCTCGTCGACCGCGAGGCGCACGGCCTGGAGCAGGCGCTCACGCACTCGGCGCTGCGCGACCCGTACCGGCTCGTGGCCGGGCGCGACGAGGAGATCGGCGCCGAGATCGGCCGCGCGCGCCGCACGGTGGGCCATCTGCTCGACCGGGCCGACTCCGATCTCGCCCACACTCTCGCGCGCGTCGTCGCCCTCTCCCCGGCGGCGACGCTGCGGCGCGGGTACGCGGTGCTCCAGCGCGCGGACGGCGCCGTGGTGCGCACGCCCGACGAGGTGGCCGAGGACGAGGAGCTGCGGGCGCGGGTCGCCGAGGGCGCATTCACGGTACGGCGCACGGAGCGCCGCACGGACGAGGAGGAAGGGTGAACGACATGGGTGCGACGAAGACCGCCGAGGGCCCCGCGCTCGGGTACGAGGAGGCGCGGGCCGAGCTGGTGGACGTCGTGCGGCGGCTCGAATCGGGCGGCGCGACGCTGGAGGAGTCGCTCGCGCTGTGGGAGCGCGGCGAGGAACTGGCCCGCGTCTGCCGTACGTGGCTGGAGGGCGCGCGGGCCCGGCTCGACGCGGCGCTCGCCGAGCGCGAGGACGAGGGGGACGGCGAGACGGCGGGGGCGGACGCGGACACGGACACGGACGAGGAGGACTGAGGGGGCGGAGGGACGGAGGGGGGCGTACGAGGCCCACGGGGCGGGGCGTACGGGCCGGGCAGGGCGTACGCGGCGGGACCACGGCTACGGGCAGGGCGCACGCGGCGGGACCACAGGCACGGCTACGGCTACGGCTACGGCTACGGCTACGGGCACGGCTACGGCAGAATCCGCTCGTGCTCACCTCGTCCCCGCGTCCCGCGACGCCCGCCGACGTCCCCGCCTTCCTCGCGCTCGCCGCCGAGGTCGAGCACTGGTTCGGGCCGATGACCGGCGAAGCCGGGTTCCACGCGGCCCTGCGCTCCCACATCGCCGAGGGGGCCGCGCTGCTCGTGGAGGACACCGACGGGCCGCTCGGCGGCATCCTGCTCGGGCCCGGGGACGCGGGCGGGCCGCATCACGTGCACTGGCTCGTCGTGGCCGCCCGCGCGCGGGGCGCGGGGGTGGGGCGGGCGCTCATGGCGGAGGCGCTGCGCGGGTTCGGGGCGGGGAGCGTCGAGGTCGTGACCTTCGGGGCCGACCATCCGGGGGCCGAGGAGAGCGGCGCCCGCGCCTTCTACCTGCGGCTCGGCTTCGTCCCGGCCGAGGGGGCGGAACCGGGGCCCGAGGGCGGCTCACGGCAGGTCTTCCGGAGGGACTGAGCGGAACGGGGGGCACGCGAGACGGGGCGCTCGGAACGGGGGCGCGCGAGACCCGCCGGCGGGCGGACCCGGCCGCCGCGCGCGACCGGCGCTGTTAGGCGGATCACGTCGCTCCGGTTTTGGTTGAACTTTCAACGTCGGGCGACGTAGCGTGGGAGGCGTTCAGGCCCCACCGGGGCTCCTTCCCTTTTTCGAGGTACCACCGCATGTCGCTCGTTCTCGACGCAGCCACCCAGGACCTCCTCTTCCGCGAGGCCCGCACGGCGAACACCTTCACCGACGAGCCGGTGACCGACGAGCAGATCCAGGCCATCTACGACCTGGTCAAGTTCGGCCCCACCGCGTTCAACCAGTCGCCGCTGCGCATCACCCTGGTCCGCTCCCCCGAGGCCCGCGAGCGCCTCGTGCCGCTCATGGCCGAGGGCAACCAGGCGAAGACCGCGTCGGCGCCGCTCGTCGCGATCCTGTCGACGGACAACGAGTTCCACGCCGAGCTGCCCAAGCTCGTCCCGCACGCCCCCGGCATCGCCGAGACCTTCTTCTCGGCCCGCGCCGTCCGCGAGCAGGTCGCCCCGATCAACGCGACCCTCCAGGCCGGTTACTTCATCGTCGGCATCCGCGCCGCCGGGCTCGCCGCGGGGCCGATGACCGGCTTCGACTTCCCCGGCGTCCAGAAGGAGTTCCTGGACGACGACCACACCCCGCTGATGATCATCAACATCGGCAAGCCGGGCCCCGACGCCGCGCCGTTCCCGCGCCTGCCGCGTCTGGCCTTCGACGAGGTCGTCACCATCGTCTGAGCGGTGCGCCCGGCGACGGGCGGAATACGACGAGCCCCGGGAACAAGGGCGTTCCCGGGGCTTTGCGCTGGGCGCGCGCCCGCGATCCTCCGCACGCGGGGGGCCGCAGCCGGCCGTACGCGCCGTGACGGGGTGTGCGGGGCGTACGGGATATGCGGGGCATGCGGGGCGCGGGGCGCGACTCAGGCGCCGCGCGGGCTCGGCGACGCGGACGCGGCGGCCGGGTCGGGGGTGCGCAGGGCGGCGGCGAAGGCCCTGAGCTGCGCGAGGCCGGCCGACCCCGTCACGACCGTCGTCGACTTGCCCTCGCGGAGGACGAGCGCGTCGTAGCGGTCGCCCTTGTACGGCTGCCAGTCGCGGCCGTTGATACGCGTCGCCGCACCCGACTCGCGGGCCTCCTGCGTCACGTTCTCGATGAACTCGGCCGGGTCCTTCGTGGACTGCTCGACCGCCACGTACTTCTCGTGCGGGTCGAGGTACCCGAGGTGCCAGGCGTCGCCGTCCTGCGCGCGATACCTGACCGAGGTCGGCTTCCACGTCTTCGGCAGGCCCTCGGGTGCCGCCACCGGGTAGGAGGCCGCGCGCTGCGCCGTCGCCAGCTCGACGCGGTAGTCGACCCGCTTGACCGGGTCCTTGGAATCGTCGTGCGGGACGAAGATCCAGATACCGGCCGCTATGGCGACGATCACGCCGAGCGACAGGATCATGTCCCGAACCGTCTGCTTGCCCCTCTTGCCTGCCACGCGCCCATCGTCCCAGACCCGCCCGGGTCCCCGTGCGCCGGGCCCCGCGCGGGCACGCGCGGCGGCCCCGTACCCGCCCTCGCGCGTGGCACCCGGACGCTCATCCGTGGGGCCCACTGCTCATTTTGTCGTACTGGCGGATAAAATTGATCGCAACCCTCGATTCCGGTCCCCGCCCACCGCCCCGTCCCCTCGGGCGCTCGCGCGGGACCGCCGCTCGCATCAGGAAGGTGCAGCCCCGATGAGCTCTGAGCACCCCGAACACCACCTGCCGGCCCCCCTCGACGTATCGCCGGAGGCCCCGGACCGCAACCTGGCACTCGAACTCGTCCGGGTCACCGAGGCCGCGGCCATGTCCGCCGGGCGCTGGGTGGGGCGCGGCGAGAAGAACGGCGCGGACGGTGCCGCCGTGCGGGCGATGCGTTCGCTGGTCTCGACGGTCTCCATGAGCGGTGTCGTGGTGATCGGCGAGGGCGAGAAGGACGAGGCGCCGATGCTCTTCAACGGGGAGCGGATCGGCGACGGGACCGGGCCCGAGTGCGATATCGCGGTCGACCCGATCGACGGCACGACCCTGTGTGCGAAGGGCATGCCGAACGCGATCGCCGTGCTCGCCGCCGCCGACCGGGGCACGATGTTCGACCCCTCGGCCGTCTTCTACATGGACAAGCTCGTGACGGGCCCCGAGGCCGCCGACTTCGTCGACATCAACGCGCCCGTCGCGGTGAACATCCGCCGGGTGGCCAAGGCGAAGAACTCGACGCCCGAGGACGTCACCGTCGTCGTGCTCGACCGGCCGAGGCACGAGGGCATCGTGCGCGAGATCCGCGAGACGGGCGCCCGGATCAAGTTCATCTCGGACGGCGACGTGGCCGGTTCGGTCATGGCGGTACGGGAGGGCACGGGCGTCGACCTGCTCATGGGCATCGGCGGCACCCCCGAGGGCATCATCAGCGCCTGCGCGATCAAGTGCCTCGGCGGCGTGATCCAGGGCAAGCTGTGGCCGAAGGACGACGCCGAGCGGCAGCGCGCCGTCGACGCGGGCCACGACCTCGACCGCGTCCTGTCCACGGACGACCTCGTCTCGGGCGAGAACGTCTTCTTCGTCGCGACCGGCATCACGGACGGCGAACTCCTGCGCGGCGTCCGCTACCGCGCCGAGACGGCGACGACGCAGTCCCTCGTGATGCGCTCGAAGTCGGGCACGATCCGGCAGATCGACTCGACGCACCGGCTCTCGAAGCTGCGCGCGTACGCGAGCGTGGACTTCGACCGGGCCAACTGACGCCCCGTAGAGGGCAGTCGGGACGACGGTGGGGGGTACGGGGACTCAGGGCACCCCGCACCCCCCACCGGCCTGAGGACCCGGGCCCCCCGCCTCGGGCCCGGGCCCCTCGCCTCGCGGCCCGGGCCGC
Source organism: Streptomyces sp. P6-2-1 (assembly GCF_050613165.1). Taxonomy (NCBI): domain Bacteria; kingdom Bacillati; phylum Actinomycetota; class Actinomycetes; order Kitasatosporales; family Streptomycetaceae; genus Streptomyces; species Streptomyces sp. P6-2-1. The sequence continues at coordinate 2,289,174 of NZ_CP192513.1, forward strand.
CCGCCTCGGGCCCGGGCCGCGGGTCTGGAGAGCTAGGCCCGTGCCGGGGCGGGCTCCCCCTCCGCCCGGGGGCGGCTCAGCGGGAGGTCGCGGGTGCGGCCGATCGGCGAGAAGTACAGGATCAGCGCGGCGAGCGGTACACCCGCGGTCGTGACCGCGAGCGCCGCGCGCGGGCCGAGCACGCTGCCGAGGGTGCCGCCGAGCAGGGCGCCGAGCGGGATCGTCCCGTACGCGAGGAAGGCCGCGCTCGCCGCGAGGCGGCCGCGCAGCTCCGGCGGGCAGTAGCGCTGCCGGAAGCCCGAGGCGACGACGTTGCCCGCCACCACCCCCGCAGTGACACAGAAACCGCCCGCGACGAAGAGCACGAGCCCGACCCCGCCGAAGGCCAGCGGCATGAGCAACGCCGGTACGGCGAAGCCCAGTTCGAAGAGCAGGAGCGCACGGGCCGTGCCGATCCTGTCGGCCGCCCGGCGGGCGAGGAAGGCCCCGGCGACGCCACCCACGCTCGTGGCCGCGACGAGGCCCCCGACCCCGCCGGGGTCCACGCCGACTCCCCGGACCAGGAAGACGACCTGGATCGACTGGTAGCCCATGAGGGCGAGGTTGGAGGCGGCGCCGAACAGCGTGAGCGGGCGCAGCCAGGGATCGTGGGCCACCAGGCGCAGCCCGTCGGCGACTTCGCCGGCGAGCGAGGTCGTGCGGGCGGTCCTCGCCGTCGCGCGCGGCTCGCGGTGCCGGATGCGCCGCAGACACAGCAGCGAGACCAGGAAGGTCGTGGCGTTCACGTACATCCCGTTGACCGCGCCCGCGAGTTGGGCGATCAGCCCGCCGGTGCCGAGTCCGGCGATCTGTGCGGCGGAGGCGCTGCCCTGGAGCTTGGAGTTGCCCTCGGCCCGGTCGTCGGGGGCGAGGAGGGTGGGGAGGTAGGCGGTGTAGGCGGTCTGGAAGAAGACCGCGGCCGCGCCCGTCAAGAGCGCGACGACCAGCAGGAGTTGGATAGTCAGCCAGCCCGCCCGGGCGGCGAGCGGGACGGCGGCGAAGAGCACGAGCGAGACGGCGGCCGCGATGAGCATGACCGGGCGGCGCGGCAGCCGGTCCACCCAGGCACCGACCGGCAGCCCGATGAGCAGCCAGGGGGCCCAGGAAGCGGCGGTGAGCAGACCGACGGCGAAGGGGCCCGCGTGCAGGATCGCGACGGCGACGAGCGGCATGGACACGCTGGTGACGGACGCGCCGAACTTTCCCGCCGTCTCGCCGCACCACAGCAGCCGGAAGTCCCGGTGCCTGCGCAGGAGTCCGCCCCTGCCGCGCGCCGCGGGGCCCCTGCCGCCCCCTGCGGGCCCCCTGCCGCTCACCGCGGGTCCCTGGGCGCGCGGGGGAAGGACTGGAGCTGTACGACGACCGGCAGGGCCTCCGGATCGGGCTCGACGTCCCCGGCCGGGGTGTGCCGCGCGATGACGGCCATCAACTCTGCGTTCAGTGCCGCGAGTTGCGCCGGGGTCATCCGCATTCCCGCCCAGTCGGAGACCGTACCCGCCGCTCGCCAGGTCTCGCCCCAGTCCTCGGTCACGTAGGCGGACACGCGCTGGAAGTACTGCCGCGTGAGTTCATGCAGGTAGACGGAGAGCGCGCCCCGGCTCTCCGGGTCCTCGCGAAAGTCGGCCGTGCGCAGGTTGTTCGTGACCTCGGCCTGCCGCCACCAGCGCTCGCGTTTCGTTCCGCGCCCGGTCTCCTCCTCGATGAAGCCGTGTTCGGCGAGCTGGCGCAGGTGCCAGCTCACGGTGCCGGTGTTCTCGCCGAGGCGGGCGGCGAGCACGGTGGCGGTGGCGGGTCCGTCGAGACCGAGCGCTTCGAGCAGGCTCATCCGCAAGGGGTGCGCGAGACCGCGCAGGCTGCGGGCGTCGATGCGGCGGGTGGGCTTGGTGGGTGCGGGCGTTTCCGCGGGGTCGGCCATACGGGCAGCGTAGATTACAGAGACCTCTCTGCATAGAGTTCTCTGCATAGAAGTCTCTGCACATGACCCTTCGCAAGCGACACCCGGCAACTAGTGCTTCGTCAAAGGAGGTTGCGGAGCGTCACCCCGTGCGGAAGCGGAAGGCGCCGTCGGGGCCGCCGAGCGAGAGCCACGTGAAGGGCCCTTCGGTCATGACGCGCAGGGCAATCGCCTCGCAGCCGGGACAGCGCGCGGTGAGCCCCGGCTCCGGCCCGTACACGCGCAGCCCCGCGAGCGGCCCCCGCACCCCGCAGTCCGGACAGTGGCGCCAGGCCGTCGTCGGGTCGGCGGCGAGGATCGGGGAGAGGGGTCCCGCAAGGGCGTTGCCGTCGAGGTGTTCGCTGTTCATGGGGTCAACTCCCGCCTCTTGTACGTGTGTTCAGCCGAAGCGTTCGGTGCGGATGCGCTCCGCGGGGTGGCCGGCGAGCAGGAGCAGATCGGCCGCGTACTCGACGAAGCCCGTCGGGCCGCAGACGAAGACGTCGGGGACGCCGGGGGCGAAGGGGCCGTCGGCGCCGGGGAGATCCGCGCTCGCGAGCCGCCCAGCGGGGCGCGGGTCGCCGGGCGGCGCGACCCTGGTGTGCAGGAGCCGTACGGACACGGGCGGGGCGAACGCGGCGAGTTCGGCCCCGTACCAGACCTGTGCGGGGTCGCGTACGGAGTAGACGAGGCGCGCGGGGACGCGTGCCCCCGAAGTGCGGTGGCCGCGGAGCATCGCCATCAGCGGGACGACGCCCGAGCCGCCCGCGAGGAGAAGCAGAGGCGCCGTGGCCCGTTCGGGACGCCACACGAACCAGCCGCCGAGCGGTCCCCGTACCTCGACGTCGGCGCCGACCGGCAGTTCGTCCGCGAGGTACGGGGAGACCTCGCCGCCGTCGACGGGCTGGACGCCGACCTCCAGGTGCGCGCCCTTGCCGGGCGCGGCGAGCGAGTAGCTGCGGGCGGCCCGGTAGCCGTCGTCGGCGGTGAGGCGGATGTCGATGTGCTGGCCCGGCAGATGGCCGGGCCACCCCGGGGCGCGGAGCACGAGGGTGCGCGCGGTGCCGGTCTCGTGGTGGCGGGAGACGAGGGTCGCGCGGGCCCAGCGCTGGTACGGGGAGCCGGAGCGGCGGGCGGCCGAGGGGGCGGGCCCGTCCGTGGGCAGGTCGCCCGGCGGTCCGGCCGACAGGTCGGTCGGGAGGTCGGTCGGAAGATCGGTCGGAAGATCGGTCGGCATGTCAGTCGGCATGTCAGTCGCTCCAGGTGCGCTCTTCGCGCCAGGGGTCGCCGTGGTTGTGGTAACCGGCGTTCTCCCAGAACCCCGGCTCGTCCTCGACCGTGAGGCGGATGTCCTTGAGCCACTTCGCGGACTTCCAGAAGTACAGGCGCGGGACGAGCAGCCGCAGCGGGCCGCCGTGCTCGGGCGAGACGGGGAAGCCGTCGTACTCGTGGACGATCCAGGCGCGGCCGCCGGTGACCTCGGCGAGCGGGATGTTCGTCGTGTAGCCGCCGTGCGACGCGGCGACGACGTACCGGGCGCGCGGCCCCGCGCCGCCCGCCGCTTCGAGCAGGGTGTCGAGGCCGATGCCCCTCCACCGCGTACCGAACTTCGACCACCGCGTCACACAGTGGATGTCGGTGGTCACGTCCTCCTGCGGCAGCGCGAGGAGACCGTCCCAGTCCCAGGTGTGCTGTTCGCCGGTCTCGGAGGTGAGCGTGAAGGTGTACGCCTCGGTGCGCAGGCGCGGGGTCGGCCCGGCGGAGAGGACGGGGAACATCTCCGTCGGGTACTGGCCAGGGGGCAGCCGGTCGGTGAGCTGCCGGGGCTTTCCGTGGAAGCCGGGGGAGAGTGCGTTCACCCTTCCAGGCTCGTACGGGTGGCGGGGGGCGCAACTCGGGGCGGGGGGGGGCGGGCCTCGCGGGGCGGTCGGGGGCGGGCCTCGCGGGGCGGGCCTCGCGGGGGTGAGGCAGCAGGGTGGGGCGGGGGCTCGGCGGCGGGACTTGGCGGGGGCGGTTCGGGCGTGTCGGGGGGTCGGACGTATCACCCGCTCCGGGTCGGTACGGGCGCGGGCCGGGTCGGTACCGCATCCCGGCCTTCGACCCGTAGCGGACAGCCCGCGTCGCCGCTCGGCGGGAAGGGTCGCGGGACGGGCCCGACGGCGGGCGCTGTCGTCGGGCGGGTCGGTGCCGGGCGTTCGGTGCCGGGCGTCCCGCGCGGACGTACCGTGCCGGACGTACCGCCGTCAGCGGGCGGTCGCGACCTGGCGGCGTCGACGGCGGGCGAGGAGGACGCGGCGCTCGGCCGCCGTGAGACCGCCCCAGACCCCGTACGGTTCCGGCTGGACCAGCGCGTGCTCGCGGCACTCGACCCGTACCGGACAACCGGCGCAGACGCGCTTGGCGGCGTCCTCGCGGGAGAGGCGCGCGGCGGTGGGCTCCTTGGAGGGGGCGAAGAAGAGGCCCGCCTCGTCGCGGCGGCAGACGGCCTCGGCGTGCCAGGGGGTGTCCTTGTCGCGGGGTGGGGTGCTCGTATCGCGCTGGCGCTCCGGCTCGGGGGACCGCTGCTGGGGGATGGCGCTGATCGGGAGGGACTGACGCGGCGAGTACAGCACGGTCTACTCCTGACGACGGCTAACGGCTTCGCGAGCGAGCGACGAGCGATGGAGCAAGCTCTACCCGCTGTGCGCGCGCCTATGCACTGCGTGGGGGCACGGCGTCGGGAGGGGAGGGGGTGGGGCGGCGTACGGGGCACGGAGCGAGGGGGTGCCCAGCGAGTGAGTGAGTACTCACTCTTCCGCAGAAGGTGACTCTTCGTGTGGTCTCGCCTGTGGATAACCGTGGATTTCGGCGTCGAAACGGAAAACGTCTCACTCGTTCAGGTGAGGAGCGTGACGAGTTCCGGGAAGTTGTCCACAGATTCGGGCGGAGAGGGCGAAAGGGGGGTGGTGGAGGCGCGCGGGTGCGAAAGACTTGTTGTGGGGCGCCCCCCTGGGAGGGCGGGGGCTGTCTTGAGGCAGGTCTGTCTTGAGGCGGGGCCGACATGAGGCAGGGCCCGCTTGAGACAGGGCCCGCTTGAGACAGGGCCCGCTTGAGACAGGGCCGTCCTGAAACGGAGCCGACATGAGGCCGGGAGCCCTCCTGAGGCGAGGGGCCGACATGAGGCGCGGCCCCATAGAGCCCCCCCCCCCCCGCACTGCCCCTGCGCCCCGCGCCCCCGTCACCCGACGGCCCGTCACCCGTCACCCGACGGCCCCGTCACCCCCACCCGACGCCACCCTCACCCTCACCCGACGCCCCGGTCACCCGACGGCCCCGTCACCCCCACCCGACGCCTCCGTCACCCGATGGACCCGTCACCTTCACCCGCCCCCGACCACCCGATCCCCCCCCCCCGACACCCCCGACGCCCCCGCCCCCTCACCCCAACCGCTTCCGCAAGTGTCGTGAGAGTTCCCGGATCAGCTTGCCCCGCTTCGGCACCGCCTCCACGCTGCCCAGGACCGCGAAGCCCTCGACGTGGACGGACGGGGCCTCGGGGTCGACGGCCTGGAGGCCGTCGACCTTGAACTCGCCGAGTACTCCGCTGCCGCCGCCCACCAGCGTCACGTTCTCCGGGACGCGGATCTCGACGCTGCCCAGGACCGAGAAGGCGCGGATCGTGACGTGCCGGTGCTCGAAGATCGCCTGGCTCAGGTCGATCTCGACGCTCCCGAGGATCGCGTACGCGCGGATACGGGCCGCCGGGCGCCACTGGCCCCGGCGCACGGCCTCCGAGAAGACCGCGTACAGGTTGTCCTCCGGACCGGCCTGCGGGGGCGGCGCCTGCGCGGGCGCGGCCTGCGGAATCGTCGCGCCGGGGTGCGGGAGGTCGGCGACGAGGGGTTCGAGCGCCGCGTGCGTACGCGAGGCGTAGACCGCCTCCACCCGCTCCGCGTGCTCCTCGGCGGTCAGGCGGCCCTCAGCGAGCGCCTCGCGGAGGATCGCCGCGTAGTGGTCGCGATCGGCGTCCGAGGCACGCAGGGCGGGACCGCCTCCCGCACCGTCCCCGGCGGTCGTCGTGGGGCGCTGGGCGGTCTGGGGGCGCTTGTCGAGGTCCACGGCCGCAGAGTACCGAAACGCGATAGATCGCGACACCCCACGCGACAGCCCCTTTCCAGCCCTTCCACGCGCGACGCTCCTCCTCCCCCCGTCGCCCCCGGCCTCTCCCCGGCCCCCGGCCTCCCCGGCTCCCGGCCCCTCCCCCCGTCGCCACCCCGCCGACGCCCCGGCCCCCGGCCCCTCCCCCGCCCCCGGCCCCTCCCCCGCTCCCGAGCCCGGCCCGCCTCCCGTTCGCGGCCCGGTCCCACCTCCCTCCCGCCCCTCCCCTCCCCTCCCCCGCTACTGAGCCCTACCTCACAGCCGCCCCCCACGCCCGAGGTTCTAACCTGAATGGCGCTGCCGAGTCAGGCAGACCCCGGCCGTCCGCGGTCCGGGGGACCCACACGAGGAAGCGTCACGATGCCGGAGTTCGCGTACACCGATCTGCTGCCCACCGGAGAGGACACCACGCCGTACCGGCTGGTGACCTCGGAGGGGGTTTCCACCTTCCAGGCGGACGGGCGGACCTTCCTCAAGGTCGATCCTGAGGCGCTGCGCACGCTCGCTGCCGAGGCGATCCACGACATCCAGCACTACCTGCGCCCCGCCCACCTCGCCCAGCTCCGCCGCATCGTCGACGACCCCGAGGCCAGCTCGAACGACAAGTTCGTCGCCCTCGACCTGCTCAAGAACGCGAACATCGCCGCCGCGGGTGTCCTGCCCATGTGCCAGGACACCGGCACCGCGATCGTCATGGGCAAGCGGGGCCAGCAGGTGCTCACCTCGGGCGAGGACGAGAAGGCCCTCGCGCACGGCATCTACGACGCCTACACGAAGCTCAACCTGCGGTACTCGCAGATGGCCCCGCTGACCATGTGGGAGGAGAAGAACACCGGCTCCAACCTCCCCGCGCAGATCGAGCTGTACGCGACCGACGGCGGCGCCTACAAGTTCCTCTTCATGGCCAAGGGCGGCGGCAGCGCCAACAAGTCCTTCCTCTACCAGGAGACGAAGGCCGTCCTCAACGAGTCCTCCATGATGAAGTTCCTGGAGCAGAAGATCCGCTCCCTCGGCACGGCCGCCTGCCCGCCGTACCACCTCGCGATCGTCGTCGGCGGTACGAGCGCGGAGTTCGCGCTCAAGACCGCGAAGTACGCGTCCGCGCACTACCTCGACGAGCTGCCCGAGGAGGGCTCCCCGCTCGGGCACGGCTTCCGGGACAAGGAGCTGGAGGAGAAGGTCTTCGAGCTGACGCAGAAGATCGGCATCGGCGCGCAGTTCGGCGGCAAGTACTTCTGCCACGACGTACGGGTCGTGCGCCTGCCCCGGCACGGCGCCTCCTGCCCCGTCGCCATCGCCGTCTCCTGCTCCGCCGACCGCCAGGCCGTCGCGAAGATCACCGCGGAGGGCGTCTTCCTGGAGCAGCTGGAGACCGACCCGGCCCGCTTCCTGCCGGACACGACCGACGAGCACCTCTCCGAGTCCGGGGAGGGCACCGACGAGGTCGTACGCGTCGACCTCAACCAGCCGATGGACGACATCCTCGCCGAGCTGACCAAGTACCCCGTCAAGACCCGTCTCTCGCTGAACGGTCCGCTCGTCGTGGCGCGCGACATCGCCCACGCGAAGATCAAGGAGCGCCTGGACGCGGGCGAGGGCATCCCGCAGTACCTCAAGGACCACCCGGTCTACTACGCGGGCCCCGCCAAGACCCCCGAGGGCTACGCCTCCGGCTCCTTCGGCCCGACGACCGCAGGGCGCATGGACTCCTACGTCGAGCAGTTCCAGGCGGCGGGCGGCTCCAAGGTCATGCTCGCCAAGGGCAACCGCTCGCAGCAGGTCACCGACGCCTGCGCCACGCACGGCGGCTTCTACCTCGGTTCCATCGGCGGCCCGGCCGCGCGCCTCGCGCAGGACTGCATCAAGAAGGTCGAGGTCGTCGAGTACGAGGAGCTGGGCATGGAGGCCGTCTGGCGCATCGAGGTCGAGGACTTCCCCGCCTTCATCGTCGTCGACGACAAGGGCAACGACTTCTTCACCGAGCCGGCCCCCGCGCCGACCTTCACGAGCATCCCGGTCCGCGGCCCGGGCCTCGGCTGAGCGAAGGGCGGGCGGTACGGGCACGGGGGCGCCCCGGCCCCTACCGCCCGCCCCCGGCCTCGCACCGCCCGCCCGGCCCAGCACCGCACCGCCCGCCCGGCCCAGCACCGCACCGCCCGAACACCCGCCCCGGCCCCGCACTGCGCTCCGCCCCCCAGCACCGCACCGCCGTACACCCGCCCCAGCCCCGCACCGCCCTACGCCCGCCCCACCGAACGCCCCCCGTTCCCCGCCCCCCGGAATATCCGCCCCCGCCCCGCCGCTCCCTCCATAGAGCCCCCGCGCACCACCCCCGCGCGGGTCCCCGATGGAGAGGAGCGCCGTTCCATGTCCGAAAGGTCCGCGAGGTCAGCGACCCCCGAGCACCCCGAGCACCCCGAGTCCGCCGCGCCCGAGTTCCGTACCGAGCACGACTCGATGGGCGAGGTCCAGGTGCCCGCGCACGCGAAGTACCGGGCCCAGACCCAGCGCGCCGTCGAGAACTTCCCGATCTCGGGCCAGCACCTGGAGCGCGCGCACATCCGCGCCCTCGCGCAGATCAAGGCCGCCGCCGCCAAGGTCAACGCCGAGCTGGGGGTGCTCGACGCGGAGCGGGCCGAGGCGATCCGCGCGGCCGCCGACGAAGTGGCGGACGGCGCGTGGGACGCGCACTTCCCCGTCGACGTCTTCCAGACCGGCTCGGGCACCTCTTCGAACATGAATGCGAACGAGGTCATCGCCACGCTCGCGACCGAGCGCCTCGGCGCCGACGTGCACCCGAACGACCACGTCAACGCCTCGCAGTCGTCCAACGACGTCTTCCCCTCCTCGATCCACATCGCGGCGACCGCCGCCGTCACGCACGACCTCGTGCCCGCGCTCGACCACCTCGCCGCGGCCCTGAGCCGCAAGAGCGAGGAGTTCGCCGCCGTCGTGAAGTCGGGCCGCACCCACCTCATGGACGCCACGCCCGTCACGCTCGGCCAGGAGTTCGGCGGCTACGCGGCGCAGGTGCGGTACGGGATCGAGCGGCTGCGCGCCTCGCTGCCCCGGCTCGCCGAACTGCCGCTCGGCGGTACGGCGGTCGGTACGGGGATCAACACGCCGCCCGGCTTCTCGGCCGCCGTCATCGCCGAGGTCGCCCGGGTCACCGGGCTTCCGCTCACCGAGGCGCGCGACCACTTCGAGGCGCAGGGCGCGCGGGACGGGCTCGTCGAGACGTCCGGGCAGCTCCGTACGGTCGCCGGCTCGCTCACGAAGATCGCCAACGACCTGCGGTGGATGTCCTCGGGGCCGCGTACGGGCCTCGCGGAGATCAATCTGCCCGACCTCCAGCCCGGTTCCTCGATCATGCCGGGGAAGGTCAACCCGGTCCTGCCCGAAGCCGTGCTCCAGGTCGCCGTGCAGGTCGTCGGCAACGACGCGACCGTGGGCGCGGCGGGCGCCGCGGGGAACTTCGAGCTGAACGTCATGCTCCCGGTCATCGCGAAGAACCTCCTGGAGTCGGTGCGGCTGCTCGCCAACGTCGCGCGGCTCCTCGCCGACCGCACGATCGACGGGATCACCGCGAACGTGGAGCGGGCGCGCGAGTACGCGGAGTCCTCGCCGTCCGTCGTGACGCCGCTCAACAAGTACCTCGGGTACGAGGAGGCGGCGAAGGTCGCGAAGAAGTCGCTCGCCGAGCGGAAGACGATCCGCGAGGTCGTGATCGAGTCCGGGTACGTGGAGCGGGGCGAGCTGACGGTCGAGCAGCTGGACGCGGCGCTCGACGTACTGCGGATGACGCGGCCGTGACCCTGCCGCAGGGCGGGGGGCGGGGGGTCGTGGGGCACGGGCGTAAAATCCGCGCATGCCCCACGAAACCGCCGCCCCCCGCTGGTCCCCAGGGACCCCCATCCTCTGGCGCTACCGCGCCAACGGGACCCGTGGCGACGAGGGCATCCACATCTGCCGCCCCATGACGGTCGTCGAGGACACCGGGGACCGGCTCGTGGCCTGGCTGGCGCCGGGCACGGAGTGCGTGCGGCCCGTCTTCGCCGATGGGACCCCGGTGCACGCCGAACCCCTCGCGAGCCGGTACACGCGCCCCCGTACCACCGGGCGTGAGCCCTGGTGGGGGAACGGCGTGCTCAAGCTCGCTCGTGCCGGTGAACCGTGGTCCGTGTGGCTGTGGTGGGACGAGGAGTGGAACTTCAGGAGCTGGTACGTGAACCTGGAGCAGCCGCTGCGCCGCCACCCGGCGGGCGTGGACTCCGTGGATCATTTCCTCGACATCGACGTCCAGCCGGACCGCTCCTGGTCCTGGCGGGACGAGGACGAGTTCGCGCAGGCGTGCGCGGACGGGCTGATGAGCGCGGAGACGGCCGCGGGGGTGAGGGAGGCGGGGCGCGCGGCCGTCGCGCTCATCGAGTCCTGGGGCGCCCCGTTCGGCGAGCCGTGGGACGAGTGGCGCCCCGAACCCTCCTGGCCCGTGCCGCGGCTGCCCGCCGACTGGGACCGGCTTCCCGCCGAGCTGACGGCATGAGGCCACCAGGCCGGACGCATGAGACTCTTGCCGCCCCCCGGAGGGGCAAACGTAGGATCTAGCTCCGCGAGACGGCCCGATGTGGGGGCGCAACCACCGTGGCGTGCACGGAGGTTGACGGAGAGTCAACGAGGGGCGGACAGTACGTGAGCGTGGGGTACGAGGGATACGGGGCCGGGACACCGGACCGCACGGGGCAGGCGGCGGCCTTCGACGCGATCGGCCGGCGCTACGACGAGGCGTTCCCGCACAAGGAGGGCCAGCTCGCGGCCGGTGAGTGGCTCGCGAAGGAGCTGCCCGCGGGGGCGCGGGTCCTGGACGTGGGCAGCGGTACGGGGCTGCCGACCGCCAGGGGTCTCGTCGAGGCCGGGTTCGACGTCACCGGGGTCGATCTGTCGCCCGGGATGGTCGAGCTGGCCACGACGCACGTGCCGGGGGCGCGGTTCCTGCACCGGGATCTCGCCTCGCTGCGCGCCGAAGGACCCGAAGGGCTCGGCCACTTCGACGGCATCACGTGCTTCTTCACGCTGCTGATGCTGCCGCGCCCGGAGATCCCGCACGCCCTGCGTTCGCTGCACACTCTTCTCAAGCCCGGCGGGCTGCTCGCGCTCTCGATGGTCGAGGCCGATCTCGACGACGCGGCGATCCCCTTCCTCGGGCACGAGATCCGGGTATCGGGCTACCTCCGCGAGGAGTTGCGCCGTACCGTGCGGGATGCCGGGTTCGAGATCGCCGGCGAGGACTCGTACTCGTACGCCCCCGCCAGCACCGACACCCCTCCCGAGTTCCAGCTCTTCCTGAACTGCCGGCGCGTCTGAGCGCGGGCCGCTCAGCCGGACGGACGGATTCGACACGCGTGACCGAGCAACCCACCCCCCACTCGCAGCCGCCGGGCGGCCTGCTGCACGCCGCGCCCGGCGCGGCGGGGCAGGCCGTGCCGCAGGTCCCCGCCGCGCACGCGGCGCCGGCCGGCCAGGAGCGCGAGCGCGCCGAGGGCGGTGGCCACGCCCGGGACTCCAGGAGCGGGGCTCCCACCGCCGCCGAGCCCGCGCGGCCGCGCGCCGAGGCCGTCCCCGCGCCCGCGGGCGGCACCTCGGCACCGCGCGCCTTCAACGAGGAGACCTCCGCGCACCCGAGCGAACAGGAGCGCGAACGCGCCGAGGGCGAGCGGCTGCGTTTCGTGGGCGCGGCGACCCGGCGCATCGCGCGCGGGATCGATCTCGACGAGATCGTCATGGGCCTGTGCCGGGCGAGCGTGCCCGTCTTCGCCGACGCGATCCTCGTCTACCTGCGCGACCCGCTCCCCGTCGGCGACGAGCGCCCCACGGGGCCGCTCGTGCTGCGCCTGCGCCGCACCGACCGCATCCCCGACCCGCACATGCTCACCGGGCAGTACACGCTCTCGGGAGCGCTCCTGCCCGCGACGCCGCTGCCGGACGGCTCGGTGCGCGGGGCGCAGACGTGCGAGGTCGAGCCGGGCGGCGCGCTCGCCGAGGTGCTGCGCGGGGTCAGGCCGCTCTTCGGCGGCTCGAAGGCGGCGCGGGCCGCGCTGCCCGAGCTGCTCGGCGCCGACGCCGTACCGCCGCTCGAAGGGGTCGACGGGCGGCGCGCGATCCTCGCCCCGCTGCGCGGGCGCCGCCGCGTGATCGGCGCCGCGGTCTTCCTGCGCGCCCCCGAGCGCGTGCCCTTCGCGCCCGACGACCTCCTCGTGGCGGCCCAGCTCGCGACGCACTCGGCGCTCGGCGTCGACAAGGCGGTGCTGTACGGGCGCGAGGCGTACATCGCCGACGAGTTGCAGCGCATGATGCTCCCCGAGACGCTGCCCAACGCGACCGGGGTGCGGCTCGCGAGCCGCTATCTGCCCGCCGCGGAGACCGCGCGCGTCGGCGGGGACTGGTACGACGCGATCCCGCTGCCCGGCTCGCGCGTCGCGCTCGTCGTGGGCGATGTCATGGGCCACTCGATGACGTCGGCGGCGATCATGGGCCAGCTGCGGACCACCGCACAGACCCTGGCCGGGCTCGACCTGCCGCCGACCGAGGTCCTGCACCACCTCGACGAGCAGGCGCAGCGGCTCGGCAGCGACCGCATGGCGACGTGCGTGTACGTCGTCTACGACCCCGTCTCGCACCGCATCACGGTCGCCAACGCGGGGCACCCGCCGCCCCTCCTGCTCCACATGGACGGGCGCGCCGAGGTGCTGAGCGTGCCGCCCGGGGCGCCGATCGGGGTCGGCGGCGTGGACTTCGAGGCCGTCGAGCTGGACGCGCCGTCGGGGGCGACGCTGCTGCTCTACACGGACGGGCTCGTGGAGTCGCGCCTGCGGGACGTGTGGACGGGGATCGAGCAGCTCACCGAGAAGCTGGTCGAGACCGCGCGGCTCACGGGCGCCGACCACGCGCCGCCGCTGGAGGCGCTGTGCGACTCGGTGCTCGACGTGCTCGGGCCGAGCGACCGCGACGACGACATCGCGCTGCTCGCGGCGCGCTTCGAGGGGATCGCGCCGGAGGACGTCGCGTTCTGGTTCCTCGACGCCGAGCCGCGTGCCGTCTCGCGCGCCCGGCGGCTGGCGACCGAGGCGCTGGAGCGGTGGGGGCTCGAGCGCCACATCGACACGGTGCAGCTCCTGGTGAGCGAGGTCGTGACGAACGCGATCAGGTACGCGACGCGGCCGGTCACGCTGCGGCTGCTGCGGACGGACGTGCTGCGGGTGGAGGTCGGGGACGACGTGCCGCAGCTGCCCAGGGTGCGCAACGCGCGGACGACGGACGAGGGCGGACGCGGGCTCTTCCTGGTGAAGCGGCTCGCGCGGCGGTGGGACGCGACGCGGCTGGGGAACGGGAAGGTCGTGTGGTTCGAGCTGGACGCCTAGACGCAGGTGCGGGCGTACGAACAGGCGCAGGCGTACGGACAGGCGCAGGCGTACGGACAGGCGCAGGCGTACGGACAGGCGTGGGCGCAGGCGTACGTGCGGGGTGACGTGGGGCGGGTTTGCGTACGGGTGGTGCCCCCGGTCCGGATCTGGTCCGTGGCCGGGGGCACTCCCGCGCTCAGAAGCCGGTGTCGTCCGGCCGCTGGCCCTGCTGGCCCTGGTCGGGCAGGGGCGGGAAGGAGGGGTCGGTCTGCCCCGGGTCGCCGGGGTCCGGCGTGTGCGTGGGGAGGTCGCCGCCGCCCGTGTCCGTCGGGTCGGGGTCCGGGATCGTCGGGTCCGGGCTCGGGGACTCGGTGGTCGGGTCCGGGCTCGGTTCCCCGGTGGCCGAGGTGGACGGGCTCGGGGTGTCCGAGGGCGTCGGTGTGTCCGAGGGCGTGGGGTCGGCGGTCGGGGTCGTGGCCGCGCCCATGTCGGTGTCGAGGTCGAACTTCTCGGGCGCGCCCATGACGGCGAAGGAGTAGTCGGCCCAGATCTGCGCGGGGAAGCCGCCGCCGTTGACGCGGCCACCGCCGGCCGCGCCGCTCAGCGAGACCTGCGCGCCCTTCTTGTACTTCGTGCCGTCGGCCGTCGTCCCCGGCTTGGCCGCCTCGCCGAAGACGCCGACCGAGGTGACGAGGTCCGGGGTGAAGCCGGTGAACCACGCCGACTTGTTGTCGTCGGACGTACCGGTCTTGCCCGCGACCGGCTGGACGCTGTTGCGCACCGCGCTGCCGGTGCCGTCGTCGACGACGCCGGTGAGGACCGAGGTGACCGAGTCGGCGGTCTGGCGGCTCACGACCTGGTCGCCGATCGCGCTCGGCAGCTTGACGTCTCCGCCGCCGTACGTGACGGACTTGAGGATCTGCGGGGTGACCTTGCGGCCGTGGTGGTCGAGCGTCGCGTACACGCCGGCCATCTGGAGGGGGCTCGCGCCCATCGAGCCGAGGGTCTGCGCGGGCACGGCCTCCTCGTGCGTGACGTCCATGCCGAGCTTCCCCGCGGTCTTCATGACCTCGTCCATGCCGACGTCGACGCCCATCTGCGCGAAGACGGAGTTCACGGACTTGTTCATCGCGGTCTGGACGTTGATCGGCCCGTAGCTGACGCCGTCCTCGTTGGGCGGCGCGAAGGCGACGTCGCTGCCCCGCACGGGGCGCTTGCTCGTGCCGTCGTAGATCGTCGACGCCGTGATGGGCTTGCCGTCCTGCGTCGTCGCGCCGTTCTCCAGGGCCGCGGCCAGGATGAGCGGCTTGAACGTGGAGGCGACCTGGTAGTCGGTGCGGGTCGCGTTGTCGGTGTAGTGGTCGGGCCAGCCCGCGCCGCCGTAGAGCGCGAGGACCTTGCCGTTCTTCGGGTCGACGGAGGCGGCGCCCGCCTGGACGTTCGCGTCGACGGTGCGGTTCTTGGGGTCGAGCTTCGACGTCAGCTGGTTCTTGACCGACTTCTCCAGGCGGGCCTGCTTCTTCGGGTCGACGGTGAGCGTGACGGTGTAGCCGCCCGCGGCGACCTTGGCCCGCGCGTCGTCGAGCGAGAGGTCCTCGTTCCTGGCGACGGTGCGTATCAGCTCGTTCTCGGCCTCCTTCTGGAGGTAGCCCTTCTGCCCGGTGAGCCCGGCGTCGCGCTGTTCCTTGTGCGGCACGGGGAACGTGAGCTTCGCGCGCGCGGAGGCGCCGAGCCAGTGCTGGTCGACCATGTTGTCGAGCACGTAGTTCCAGCGCTTCGTGACGAGGGTCTTGCCCGTGGGGGTCGCGACGGCCCAGTCGTACTGGCTGGGCGCCTGGAGGAGCGCGGCGAGGTACGCGCCCTGGGCGACGTTCAGGTCCTCGGCGTCGACGCCGTAGTACGCCTGCGCCGCCGCCTGGATGCCGTAGGCGCCGCGCCCGTAGTAGCTCGTGTTGATGTACCCGGCGAGGATGTCGTCCTTGGAGTACTTCTGGTCGACCTTGAGCGAGATCACCAGTTCCTTGAGCTTGCGGCTCACGGTCTGGTCGGCGGTGAGGTAGTAGTTCTTCACGTACTGCTGGGTGATCGTCGAGCCGCCCTGCTTGCCCTTGCCCGTGACGGTGTTGAGCAGGCCGCGCGCGGTGCCCTTGAGGTCGACGCCCTTGTCCTTGTAGAAGCTCTTGTTCTCAGCGGCGACGAAGGTGTGCTGGACGGCCTTCGGGACGCGGTCGAGGCTCACGATCTCGCGGTTGCGCTCGCCGGTGCGGGCGAGGACGGTGCCGTCCTTGAACTTGTAGACGTTCGACTGCTGGGTCGCGTCGGGGTTGCCTTCGGGGACGTCGACGTACAGGTAGAGGCCGACGAACCCGGCTATGCCGAGCAGGCACAGGCCGAAGAAGGTGCCGAGCAGCTTCTTCCAGGTGAACAGGCGGCGCACACGCCCGCGCGAGTCGCCGCCCCCGCGACGTGCCCGCCTTTCGTCCGCTCGCCCCATGTCGACGGCCGCTCCTTCTCAGTGGCTCGGTGGCTCGGTGGCCACACGTGCTGCGTGGCTCGTGCTCGGTGACTCGATGACTCAGCTCAGTGGCTCAGTGGTGTGCGGCGTGGTCAGCGCCGGCTCCTGCCGTCACCCGATCAGCTCTGAAAGCTAACACCGCGCTCTTGGACAAACAGCTCCCGATCCTGTCTTTTCCGGACGTGACAATCAGCACCGTCCCGTACTGAAACCGACTCCGCGGAGGTGTGGATGGTTGCCACCCGGGGTAATCTGATATCACTTTGACAGCACAGCGGCGACGGTGCGGGAGCCCCCGAGGCCCCCGTGCGCGGGCGCACCGTCCCAGGTCAGGGACGGTGCGCCCCGGCAGGCACGACCGTCGCTGCCGTCCCATCCGCACCAGAACGGGGAAACCACCATGTCCACCCACCCCACGCCCGAGACCCCGCACGGGGACGAACTCGCGCCCGGCCAGCTCGCCGAGATGCCGAAGCCCCGCGTGACGGAGTTCACCGCGAAGAGCATCGGCGGCGGGCTCGCCCTGCTCCTCGGACTGCTCGGCCTCGTCATCGGCATCGCGCTCGCGGTGCTCGCGAGCGCCGTCGACTCGAACGGCGCCAAGGCGGTACTCATCGTCGTCGGCATCCTGCTCGCGATCGCCTCGATCTTCGCGATGTCCGGGCTCAACATGGTGGCGCCCGGCGAGGCCCGCGTGGTCCAGCTCTTCGGCCGCTACCGGGGCACGATCCGCATCGACGGACTGCGCTGGGTCAACCCGCTCACGAGCCGCACGAAGATCTCCACCCGGGTGCGCAACCACGAGACGGCCGTCCTCAAGGTCAACGACGCCTACGGGAACCCGATCGAGCTGGCGGCCGTGGTCGTGTGGCGCGTCGAGGACACCGCGCAGGCGAGCTTCGAGGTCGACGACTTCCTGGAGTTCGTCGCGACGCAGACCGAGGCCGCCGTGCGGCACATCGCCATCGAGTACCCCTACGACGCCCACGAGGGCGAGGGCCTCTCGCTGCGCGGGAACGCCGAGGAGATCACCGAGAAGCTCGCGCTCGAACTGCACGCCCGCGTCGAGGCGGCGGGCGTCGAGATCGTCGAGTCCCGCTTCACGCACCTCGCGTACGCCCCCGAGATCGCCTCCGCGATGCTCCAGCGCCAGCAGGCGGGCGCGGTCGTGGACGCGCGCCGCCTCATCGTCGAGGGCGCGGTCGGCATGGTCGAGCAGGCGCTCGCCCGCATCCAGCAGCAGGACATCGTGGAGCTGGACGAGGAGCGCAAGGCGGCGATGGTGAGCAACCTGCTCGTCGTGCTGTGCGGGGACCGGGCGACTCAGCCGGTCGTGAACGCGGGCACCCTCTACTGACGCACAGCTCGACGAGCACGGCCAAGGGGCGAGGCGGCGATGAACGACAGCGCGGCGGACGAGGGGTCCGCTTCCGGGGAGCGGGAGGGTACGCGGCGGGCGGCACGGCGAGCCCGCAAACAGGTGCTCCTGCGCCTCGACCCGAAGGTGCACGACGCGCTCACCCGCTGGGCGGCCGACGAGCTGCGCAGCAGCAACGCGCAGATCGAGTACCTCCTCCGCCGCGCACTCGCCGAGGCTGGCCGCCTGCCGTCATCGGCGGCCCCGATACCCCGCCGCGGCCGCCCGCCCAGGGGCGAGGGCGGGACGCCGGAGCGCAGGACTGAGGCGTAACCGCAGGTCAGCAGGGACATGGGCCGGGCTGCCCCAGGCTGCCCGGCCTCTCCTCCGGACGGCTATACACTCCGCGTATACCCGCCATGTATAGTCCTCGCCATGTCCATCGGTCACACACTCCTCGGCCTCCTCGAAACGGGGCCACGCCACGGGTACGACCTCAAGCGCGCCTTCGACGAGAAGTTCGGGCACGACAAGCCGCTGCACTACGGGCAGGTCTACTCGACCATGTCCCGCCTCCTGAAGAACGGCCTCGTCGAGGTCGACGGGATAGAGGCGGGCGAGGGCCCCGAGCGCAAGCGGTACGCGATCACCGACGCCGGTGTCACGGACGTCGTCCAGTGGCTCGCGACACCCGAGAAGCCCGAGCCGTACCTCCAGTCGACGCTGTACACGAAGGTCGTCCTCGCGCTCCTCACCGGGCGCGACGCGCACGACGTCATGGACGTGCAGCGCGCCGAGCACCTGCGCCTGATGCGCTCGCTCACCGAACGCAAACGGAAGGGCGACTTCGCCGATCAGCTCATCTGCGACCACGCCCTTTTCCACCTCGAAGCCGATCTGCGCTGGCTGGAACTGGCGACCGCCAGGCTCGGCAAGCTCGCCAAGGAAGTGAACGGATGATCCCCTCGGGCTCCCTGCTCTCCGCCGAGGGACTGCGCAAGTCCTACGGCGCCACGAACGCGCTCGACGGGGCCGAGTTCTCCATCCACGCGGGGGAGGTCGTCGCCATCATGGGCCCCTCGGGCTCCGGCAAGTCCACGCTCCTGCACTGCCTCGCGGGCATCGTGCCGCCCGACGCGGGCACGATCCAGTACCACGGCACCGAGCTGAGCGCGCTGCCCGAGAGCCGCCGCAGCGCCCTGCGCCGCAGCGACTTCGGCTTCGTCTTCCAGTTCGGCCAGCTCGTGCCCGAGCTGAGCTGCGTCGAGAACGTGGCGCTGCCGCTGCGCCTCAACGGCGTCAGGCGCAAGGAGGCCGAGAAGGCCGCGTACGCCTGGATGGAGCGCCTGGAGGTCGAGGACCTCGCCGCGAAGCGGCCCGGCGAGGTCTCGGGCGGGCAGGGGCAGCGCGTCGCCGTCGCCCGCGCGCTCGTCACCGGGCCGCGCGTCGTCTTCGCCGACGAGCCGACGGGGGCGCTCGACTCGCTCAACGGCGAGCGCGTCATGGAACTGCTCACCGAGGCCGCGCGCGGCACCAACGCCGCCGTCGTCCTCGTCACGCACGAGGCCCGCGTCGCCGCGTACTCGGACCGCGAGGTCGTCGTACGGGACGGCCGCTCCCGGGACATGGAGCGCCTCGTATGACCAGCCCCGCCACGACGAGCGCCCCCACGCTCCCCGCTCCCCCGCCCGAGCCCACCGCCACGGGCCGCCTCGCGACCTGGGCGCGCGACCTCTGGCTCGGCGTGCGCTTCGCCCTCTCGGGCGGCCGCGAGGGCTGGACGCGCACGACGCTGACGGCGGTCGGCATCGGCCTCGGCGTGCTGCTCCTCCTCGTCGCCGCCTCGGTGCCGACCTTCCTGGCCAACAAGGACCAGCGCCTCGACGACCGCCGCCCGACGAAGCTCTCGGCGGCCGCGGCGAAGAAGTCGCCGCGCGCCTTCCTGATCTCGGACGGCTCCAGCGAGTACCAGGACGTCACGATCGGCGGCTTCCTGGTCGCGGCGCAGGGCAAGGAGGCGAGCCCGCCGCCCGGGCTCGACCGCTTCCCGAAGGCCGGCGAGATGTTCGTCTCGCCCCGGCTGCACGACCGGCTCCACGGCTCGGGCGACGCCCTGCTGAAGGCCCGCTTCGCCCCGTACAAGGAAGTCGGGACGATCGGCGGGAGCGGCATCGACGAGCCGAGCGAGCTGTACTTCTACGGGAACCCGGGCGACCTCGCGACGAAGCCGCACAGCGACCTCCAGTACGGGAACGGCTGGGGCAAGCGGCTCAATCTGCACGACGAGATGGACCCGCTGCTCGTCGCCCTGATCGTCATGATCTGCGTCGTCCTGCTCATTCCCGTCGTGCTCTTCATCGGGACCGCCGTGCGCTTCGGCGGCGAGCGGCGCGACCGCAGGCTCGCCGCGCTGCGCCTGGTCGGCTCGGACGCGGCCGGCACGCGCAGGATCGCGGCCGGCGAGGCGCTCGCCGCCGCCGTGCTCGGGATCGTGCTGGGGGTGGTGTTCCTCCTCGTGGGGCGGCAGTTCGCCCCGTACGTGAGCATCACGCGCACCAGCGCCTTCCCCGGCGACATCACGCCCGTGCCGGGGATCGCCGCGCTCGTCGTGCTCGCCGTGCCCGTGTGCGCGGTCGCCGTGACGCTCTTCTCGCTGCGCGCGGTGAGCATCGAACCGCTGGGCGTCTTCCGGGAGTCCGCGCCGCGCAGGCGCCGGGTGTGGTGGCGGCTGCTCATCACGCTCGTGGGACTCGCGCTGCTCCTGTCCGACGAGCGGCTGCGCGCGACGCCCGCCGAGCGTGCGGCGCAGAGCATCGACCCCTACCGTCTCGCGGGCGGTGCCTCGCTCGCGCTCATCGGGCTCGCGACGCTGCTGCCGTGGCTCGTCGAGTTCGTCGTACGGCGGCTGCGCGGCGGTTCCGTGTCGTGGCAGCTCGCCGTGCGCAGGCTCCAGCTCAGCGGCGGTACGGCGGCTCGCGCGGTCGGCGGGATCACGGTGGCCGTCGCGGGGGCGATCGCGCTCCAGATGATGGTCAGCGCGGTCGGCGACGACTTCGACAAGGTGACCGGGCAGGACCCGGCCCGTGCGACGCTCGGCGTCTCCAGCAACCTCACCGACTGGCAGCTCGCACAGCGGCTGCGCGCGGCGGCGGTGAAGGCCCCCGGCGTGAGCCGCGTGACGGCGGAGATCACCGGCTACGCGCAGATGCCGCGCTCCCAGCGGAAGCTGGACAAGGACGGCAACGCGCTCACGGTGTGGATCACGGTCGGCGACTGCCGGACGCTGCGCGAGAAGGCGAAGCTCCCCTCCTGCGAGGACGGGGACGTCTTCCGGGCCCGTCAGACCGTCCGCGAGGAGTGGGACAGGCAGGCCAACGCCGAGACGCGGCAGGTGGCCCGCCCCGGACAGGACATCGACGTCGCCCCCGACACGCGGCACGAACGGCTGTGGCGGGTCCCGCGCGGCCTCGTCGACGTCAAGGGCATCCGCACCCCCGAGGGCGACGAAGGCTCCGGCCTGCTCATCACCCCGGGCGCGATCGACGCGCGCATGCTCGGCAAGGGCGGCGGTTCGACCAACCTCAGGATCAAGACCGACCGCGCCGACGCGTACGCGACCGACCAGGCGCGCAACGCGGTCATGGCCATCGACCCGACCCTGCGGATGTGGACGTACACCAGCTCGCAGCGCGACTCGACGTACACGAGCGTGCGGCACGGGCTCGCGGCGGGCGCGATCCTCACGACGCTCCTCATCGGCGCCTCGCTGCTCGTCTCGCTCCTGGAGCAACTGCGCGAGCGCAAGCGGCTGCTCGCCGCGCTCGCCGCCTTCGGCACGAAGCGCTCCTCGCTCGCGTGGTCGCTGCTGTGGCAGACGGCGATCCCGGTCGTGCTCGGGCTGTGCGTCGCGACGGCGGGCGGGCTCGCGCTGGGCTGGACGCTGGTGCGGCTCATCAACAAGCACGTCGTGGACTGGTTCGTCTTCCTGCCGCTCGTCGCGGCGGGGGCGGGGACGATGCTCCTCGTGACGCTCCTGACGCTCCCGGCGCTGCACCGCACGATGCGGGCTGCGGGGCTGCGCACGGAGTAGGGCGCACCGGTGGTCCGTTCCGGTACACGCGGTGGTTCGCGCCCGTACCGGAACGGGCCTACCGTGGGAGGAGCGGGCACACCCATGTCTCGTGTCCTGGGGTTGGTTCTCATGACCGCACTCATCGTCGCCGTCGTCGTGGTGGCGCTTCTCCTGGTGATCCTGCTGGGGCTGAGCGTGCGCAACGTGCAGCAGTACCAGCGCGGGGTCGTCTTCCGCTTCGGGCGCCTGCTGCCGCACCTCAGACAGCCGGGACTGCGCCTCATCCGGCCGGTCGGCGACCACATGGAGCGGGTCTCCATCCAGACCGAGGTGCTCGGTGTCTCGCCGCAGGGCGCGATCACCAACGACAACGTGACCGTCACGGTCGACGCGGTCGTCTACTTCCGCGTCATCGACCCGGTCAAGGCCCTCGTCAACGTGCACGACTACCCCTCGGCGATCTCGCAGATCGCGCAGACCTCGCTGCGTTCCGTCATCGGCCGCGCCGACCTCGACACGCTCCTCTCGGACCGGGACCGCATCAACGCGGAACTGCGCACCGTGATGGACCAGCCGACCGAGGACCCCTGGGGCGTACGGGTCGAGCGCGTCGAGATCAAGGACATCGCGTTGCCGCAGGACATGATGCGGTCCATGTCGAAGCAGGCCGAGGCGGAACGCGAGCGGCGCGCGCGGGTCATCGCCGCCGACGGCGAGGCGCAGGCGGCCCGCAAGCTCACCTCGGCGGCGAGCACGATGGCCGACACCCCGGGCGCGCTCCAGCTGAGGCTGCTGCAAACGGTGGTGGACGTGGCCTCGGAGAAGAACAGCACGCTGGTCATGCCGTTCCCCGTGGAGCTGCTGCGCTTCTTCCAGCAGGGCGCGGACCGCGCGGGCGTCCCCGCGAGCGGCGGCGACTCCGTCCCGCTGGACGCGGGGCCCTCGCCCGCGGCGTCCTCGTCCGGCACGGAGCGCACGCGGGCGGAGCGCACCCGTACGGAGCGCACGCGCACGCGGGCGGCCCGCTCCCGTGCGGTCCACGCGGCCCCCGCTCTCGACGGGGACATGGCCGATCAGCAGGCCGCCGCCCGCACGAGGGCGGAGCGCAGGCGCCTGGAACGCGAGACGTGGCCGGACATCCCCGTGACGAGCGGCCCGGTGGTCTGACGCCGTCGAAGGGCCCCCGGACCCGGCGGACCGCGGCCCTTCTCGCGCCTCACGCCGCCGCGCGCACGGGCAGGCGGGCGAACGCCCGCCGCAGTTCCTCCCCCAGCTCCGCCATCTGTCCCGCCCTCGCGGAGCCCTCGCGCAGCACGAGGCCGATCCGACGGCAGGGCGCGGGTTCCGCGAAGTACCCCGTGTCCAGGCGCGGATTCCGCCCTGTCTCCAGGGGCACGGCCGTCCTCGGCAGCAGGGTCACGCCGAGCCCGCCCGCCACGAGCTGCACGAGCGTCGACAGCCCCGCGGCCGTCGTCGTCACGGCCGCCGTGTCCCCGCGTCCCGCGTCCCTGCACACGTCGAGCGCCTGGTCCCGCAGGCAGTGCCCCTCGGCGAGGAGCAGGAGGGGCAGCTCGGTGAGTACGTCGCGGGGCAGCCCCTCACGTCCCCCGAGCCAGTGCCCGAGCGGGGTGACGAGCACGAAGTCCTCGTCGAAGAGGGGGATCTCGGTGAAGCCGGGCGTCGACAGGGGCAGCGCGAGCAGCAGCAGGTCGAGCCGCCCTGCCGCGAGCCCGTCGCTGAGCGTGGCGGTCTGCTCCTCGTGCACTTCGAGCGCGAGGTCCGGGTAGCGCCGCGCGCACACGTCGAGGACGGCCGGAAGCAGGTACGGGGCCACCGTCGGGATCACCCCGAGCCGCAGGGTCCCCGTGAAGGGCGCCCGCAGCGTCTCGGCCTCCTCCAGGAGCCCGGCGACCTCGGCGAGCACCGCCCTGGCGCGTGCGGCGAGCCGTTCCCCCTCGGGCGAGAGCAGCACCTTGCGCGTGGTCCGCTCGACGAGCGTGACCCCGAGGACCTCCTCCAGGGCGGAGACGGCCCCGGAGAGCGCGGGCTGGCTCATGCCGAGCACGGCGGCCGCCTGCCGGAAGTGCAGGTGCTCGGCGACGGCGGCGAAGGCCCTGAGCTGGGCAAGTGTGGGCTGCCGCGCGCGGCTGTCGGCGGCGAGGACATGTTCCGTACTCACGAAGGACTCACGAAGGGCTCACGTGGAAAAGGACCCGTACTGCTGGCTGCGGTGATTGATCGGCTCGCCCGATCACTGTGCCCCGATCCTAACGAGCCGCTCCGATCAGCCGGAAAACGTGAAAAGAGACCCGTATCACCACGAAGGGCCCCGCCCGCCCCCTCGGGGGAGGGAGCGGGCGGGGCCGGGGACGTCGGCGCCTGCGGGTCAGCGCATGGCCGCCGCCCGCGCCGGAGCGCCCGTGATCGTGAACTGGGAGCCCGGCTCGACGAGTACGTCGCCGTCCCGCGAGCCGCTGATGGTCACGTTCGTGAGGGTCGCGTCGCCGCGGGCGCCGCTCATCGCGAGGATGCCGGAGCCGTTGTTCGACTTGTCGATGCGGACGTCGGAGATCTTCACGCCGCTGTACGTGCCGCCACCCGTCTTGAACTGGATGCCGTCGTACGTCGAGTCGAGGATGTCCGTGTCCTTGATCGTGACGCCGGGGATGCTCGCGCCCTGGGCGAAGAGCGTGATGGCGCCGAACTCCTGGTCCTCGTTCCAGAAGGCCCCGCCCGTGCGGTGGAGCGTGTTGCCCGAGATGAGTGTCTCGCCGCTGAACGGGATGGGGTCGTGGTCGGTGGCGAGCATGATGCCCGGGTAGTTCATCGTGTCGGAGACCACGTTGTTCTCGATGGTGTTCCCGTGACCGCCGTACACCGCGATGCCGTTGGCCCGCCAGGGCAGCTGGATCGTGTTGTTGCGGAAGTGGTTGTCGGCGCCGACGTCGGTGGAGGTGTCCTTGACGTACTTGCTCGCCCAGACGGCGAGCGAGTCGTCGCCCGTGTTGCGGAAGGACGAGTTGTAGACGCTGGAATCGTGCGTGCCGTTGGTGAAGTTGATGCCGTCCGCGTACGTGTCGCGGATGCGCATCCCGCTGAACTGCAGGCCGTCGCCCGGGTTCCACAGCTCCGGGATGTTGGAGTAGTCGCGGCCGACCCAGACGCCGACGTTGGCGTGCTCGATCCACACGTTGGAGATCTTCGTGTTCTTGCCGAGGCGGCCGTTGATGCCGACGCCGCCCTCGTCGTTGCCGTCGCCGCCCCTGATGCGCCCGGAGCCGAAGATGGCGAGGTCGGAGATCTGCGTGTTGTCGTCGATGTCGAAGCCGAAGTTGCCCTCGTGCGGGTGGTTGATGCCGCCCGCGTCCTGCGGCTCGGTGAGCGTGTAGAGCTGCGAGTGCCACATCCCGGCGCCCACGATCTTCACGTCGCTGATGCCGACCTGGTTGTACTGGCCCCGGTGCTGCGGGTCGGGGGTGAGGATCTTCTGCTCCTGGCGCCACTGCCCGGCCGGAATCCAGACGCAGGCGATCTGCCCGTTCTGGTCGGCCATGACGGCGCGCTGGATGGCGTCGGTGTCGTCGATGCCGTCGTTGGGCACGGCACCGTACTCGGTGATCGACGTGCACTCGGCGGGCTTGGGCTTGGGCGGCGCGACCTGCTCCAGGTCGATCAGGTCGACGATGTAGAAGCTCGCGTCGTCCCCCGCGTCGCGCTGGAGGCGGAACGTCGTGCCCTCCGGGTACGTCTGCGCGAGCAGCGCGTTCGCCTCGTCGAAGAGCCGGCGGGCGTCACCGCCCGGGGTGTTGGTCAGGCCCTCGGGGTCGTCGGTGGAGCCGTAGAGCCACGAGTGCTTCGAGCTGAGGTCGAGCTTGCGGACGAACTGGCCGTCCGCGTACAGGCTCAGGGTCGCGTCCCGTCCGCCGCCGTTGGCCGCGTCCGGGATGGAGTTGCGCACGACGATCGAGTTGGTGGGCGCCGTCGAGGTGAACTCCACGTACTCACCGGTGGCGTCGAGCCGGACGGACTCGCGGCCGCTCGACTCCGTGGCGAAGTTGGTGTGGCCGAAGGTGCGCTTCGCGTCCGTGGTCAGGAGCGTGCCCGTGTACGTGCCGTCCTCGGCCTCGTACTCGGTGTACGGGACCGCGGCGCCGCGCCCCACGACGATCGAGCGGGCGAAGGTGTTGTTGTTCTCGTCGGTCTCGGTGACCGTGTCGGTCGCGTCGGCGGTCGCGGTGAGCGTCGCGCCGCCGTCGGTGGCCTTCCACGTACCGGAGATCGGGACCTGCACGGTCTCCCCGGCGGGGACGGCGGGGGTCGTGCCGTTCAGCGTCGTCGTACCGGCGGTGAGCCGCGTGACGGTCCCGGCGGGGACGCCGGTCGTGCCGCGGTTCCTGACGGCGACGGTGAAGCTGACGTTCGCGCCGGCCGCCGGGCTGTCCGGGTTGGTCGCGATGCCGGTGACCTGGAGGTCGGGGCCCGGGCTCTGCGAGACGACGAGCTTGCTCGTACCGGAGCGGCTGTTGTTGCTGTCGTCCTGCTCGACGACGGTGTCATCCGGGTCGACGACGGCCGAGACCGTGTACGAGCCCTGCGGGTGCGTGCCGACGTCGACAGAGACGGACTGCTCGGCACCGGCGGCGAGCGCGCCGACCGGGGCGCTGCCCGCCACGGTGCCGTCGACGCTCACGTCGACGGTGGTGGCGGGGGACGCGGCCGTACCGGCGTTGCGGACGGTCGTCCTGACCGTCACGGCGTCCTTCTCGGACGGCGTGGCGGGCGTCCAGGTCAGGTCCGTGAGGGTGAGGTCCGGGTTGGGCGCGGCGGTGCCGATGACCTCGACCTCGGCGATCTGGCCGCCGGGGGCCCCGGAGTTGGTGGCGATGTCGAGCCGTACGTCGGCGGCGCGACCGGTGACGGGGATGGTCACGGTGTTCTGGTTGCCCGCCGGGCTGAAGCCGTAGTCGGCGCGGGCCTTGAGCGTCGAGAAGCCGCTCGCGTCCTGGCCCCTGCCCTGCACCTCGATCGCCTGCGTGCGGGCGCCCCAGGCGGAGTCGGGGTTGAGCTTGACGACGACGCCGCTGAGGTCGGCGTCGGCGCCGAGCTTCACGGTGAGGCGGCCGGGGAGGCCGGAGGACTCCCAGTAGGTCTTCGTGTCACCGTCGTTGGCGTTCGCGGGGACGAAGTCGTTGACGTGGCCGTTGGCCTCGACGGGCTTGCCCCTGGCGAGGTTGGTGCCGGTGACGGGCGTACCGGGGTCGCCGGGACCGCCGGGCTCCGTGCCCCCGTCGTCGCTCTCGCCGCGGATCTCCACCTCGCTGAGCTGCGCGGCCTGCCAGCCGCTGTTGGCGCTCACCTGCACGCGTACGTACCGGACCTCGGCGGCGGAGAAGCCGACGCTGACGGCGTTCGCCGAGTCCGGCGTGAAGGTGCGCCGCGCGGACGCGGACAGCGTGCTCCACGTGTCGCCGTCCGTGCTGCCCTGGATGGTCAGCGTCTCGTCGCGCGCCTCCCACGTGGTGGGGAGCTTCAGGGTCACTTCGTCGACCGAGGTCCTGGCGCCGAGGTCGACGCGAACCCATTGCGGGAAGGAGGCGCTGGGCCCCTCCCAGTACGAACTCTGGTTGCCGTCGGTCACGTTGCCCGCGCCGTACTGGCCGTTGGCGCCGCTCGCCGTGGCGGGGCGGCCGAGCGCGAGGTTGGGTCCGGGGGCGTCGGGGGCGGCGGCGTGCGCCGTCGCGGGGAGCAGTCCGAGGGGGATCAGGCAGGCCGCGAGGAGCCCGGTGATCGCCCGCCGGACGGATGGCTTCCGTCTCATGCTGTCCTCTGTGTCCTCTGCTGTCCCGGCCGCCGCTCCCCTGCCACGGGCAGCGCGAAGTACCCGGCCGGTGGGGCGGGTTGGTGATTTTTTGAGGGAACTCGTCAATGTTTTGCGGCTACTTGGACACAGATTTCTGACAAGTTAAAGATTTGTCAACGGCCGGGACAGAACTGCCACGATGCGTCATCGAGGATGACGGCGCGTCAGCACCCGGGCACGCCGAAGCCGCCCCGGGGCGTGCGGGGAGTGCGGGGGGTGCGGGGCGTTCAGGGCGTGCGGAGGTTCGAGGGTTCGGGCCATCCGGGGGTTCGGGGGTTCGGGCCATCGGGGGGTTCAGGCGTTCCCGGGGCGTTCCCGGCGCTCCGGGTGGCGCCGTGGGGGGGTGTTACTCCTCGCGCCACCAGTCCGCGAGCAGCCCGTAGAGCAGGTCGTCGGTCCACTCGCCCTTGAGCCAGGTGTACGCGGGGCGCAGCCCCTCGCGCCGGAAGCCGACCCGTTCGAGGAGGCGGGCCGAGGCGGCGTTGCGGACGTCGCACACGGCCGAGACCCGGTGCAGACCGCGCCGGTCGAAGAGGTCGCCGAGCACGGCCCGTACCGCCTCGGTGGCGTAGCCGCGTCCCTGTGCGGCGGGGGCGAGCGTGAAGCCCAGGTCGGCCTGCCGGAGGTTCGCGTCGAGCCGCACCCCGACATCCCCCACGAGGGCCCCCGACTCGCGCTCCTCGGCCGCGTACTGGAACCACCCCGGCACCTCGGGGTCGGCCTCGGCGAACTGCCGTACGAGCCGCCGCGCCTCCTCCTCACTCACCGGCGCGGTCCACCCCTGGTACCGCGCCACGCCGGGCACCGAGCGGTAGGCGGCGAGGGCGGGAGCGTCCTCGGGGCGGAAGCGGCGAAGGAGGAGGCGCGGGGTGGTGAGGGGCGTCATGCGTCCAGTGTGGCTCCCGGGCGCGACCGCCGCTCAGGCGCCCGGGCCCGTCCGGCGGGCATAGGCGCGGGCGGCGCGGGCGCGGTCGCCGCAGCGCGTGGAACACCAGTGGCGGCGGCGGCCGTGCTGGAGCAGGAAGCGGTTGCAGGGCGGCGAGGCGCAGGCGGCGATGCGGGCCGCTTCGGGGCCCGCGAGGAGGTCGGCGGCGTCGGTGGCGAGCGCGGCGAGCGCGTGGTCGAGTGCGGCGTCCACGGGGTGCGGGGCCGCGCGGTGAAGGCCGCGCGCGGGGTCCCAGCACAGGAGCGGTACGGCGGGCGCGCGGGTCATGGCCTCGTTGAGCGCGGCGAGCGCGGAGCGGTGCGGCGGGAGTCCTTCGACGTGGGCGGCGAGGAGCGAGCGCACGTGCTCGCGCAGGGCGCGGAGCTGGGTGGCGCACTGCTCGCGCACCCCGATGCCCGCCGGGGCGAGCCCGTGCGCGGCGAGCCAGTCCTCGGCCTCGGCGGGGACCGCCAGGAGATCGAGCGCGCGGCCGCCGGGGAGGGTGATCGCGGTGTTGGCGAGGGCGAGCGCGGAGTGTGCCGACTCGCCGGGCGCGGGCGGGAGCGCTTCGCTCCTGCCGTGCTCCTGGGTCTCCTCGCGCGCGCTCACGCCGGACAGTTTACGTCCCGGACTTCACGGATGACGTTGCGCTGATCCGTGAGAACGGTCTACCTTTCCCTGCGTACTTCCTCACGGATGAAGCGCTCTCTATCCGTGAGGACTGAGAAGCCGCGAGGTCCACGAGGACCTCCTCTCCGAAAGGCGACCGATGACCGCGTCCGCTCCTGCCGGGTCCCGCACCGAAGCCGACTTCCCCGTCCGCGTCTTCGGCGGCCCCACCGCCTTCTTCACCTACGGCGGCATCCGCTTCCTCGTCGACCCCGCCTTCGACGAGCCGGGCGACTTCCCGGGCGCGGGCCCCCTGCTCACCAAGACGGCCCCGTCCCCCACGGCCCCCGAGGACCTCGGCCCGGTGGACGTCGTCCTCCTCTCGCACGACGAGCACGGCGACAACCTGGACGTCTCGGGCCGCGCACTCCTGCCCTCCGCCGGACTCGTCCTCACCACCCCCTCGGGGGCCGGGCGCCTCGGCGGCAACGCGCGCGGACTCGCGGACTGGGAGTCGTACGACCTCGCCGGGGGCCGGGTCGGCGTCACGGGCGTGCCCGCCGTGCACGGCCCGGGGAGCCGCGAGGAGGTCGAGCCCCTGACGGGCCAGGTCGTCGGCTTCGTCCTCACGGGCGAGGGCCTGCCGACGGTCTACGTGAGCGGCGACAACGCCTCGCTCGACGCGGTCGCCGACATCGCGCGGCGCGTCGGCCCGGTGGACACGGCCCTCCTCTTCGCGGGCGCGCCCTCCCTCCCGGTCCGCTTCGACGGCGCCCCGCTGGTCCTGGACAGCGCGAGCGCGGCCGAGGCCACCCGTCTCCTGGACGCCCGCCGCGTCGTCCCCGTCCACTACGAGGGCTGGTCCCACTTCACGGAGGGCCGCACGGACCTGGAGGCGGCCTTCACAAAGGCCGGTCTGGCGGACCGCCTGGACTGGGGCGTACGGGGCTGAGGCGTACGGGGCTGAGGCGTACGGGGCTGAGGCAGGGCCCCACCACGAGGCACCCGCCGCGTCCGGGGGGACGGCGGGTGCCTCGCGGGCCGGGGGCGCCCCCTCGCGCTCGGCGCTACGCGGCGTGGACCCCGGACCAGGCGCCGGTTCGGCACTGCCCGTCCGCGTCGCTCCCGGCCGCCAGCACCGTGCCGTCGGCGCGCAGGCCGAGGGTGTGCGCCGCGCCTGCCGCCACGGCGACCACGTCCCGCCAGCCCCCGACGTCGCACTGCCCGTGGCTGTTGTCCCCCGCCGCGAGGACCCGTCCGCAGGCGGTCACCGCGACGGTGTGGTGACTGCCCGCGCCGAGTGCCGCCACGTCCTCCCACCCGCCGACCTCGCACGCCCCGGAACCGGGGTCCCCGGTCGCCACCACCCGCCCGTCGGCCCTCAGGCCGACGGTGTGGAGCGTCCCGGCGGAGACGGCGCGCAGGTCGCGCCACCCCTCGACGGCGCACTGCCCGCGCCGGTCGTTCCCCACCGCCAGGGCGGAACCGTCCGAGCGGAGGCCGACCGAGTGCCAGTCACCGCACGCGAGGGCGACCACCTCGCGCCAGGACCGCACGTCGCACTGCCCCTCCGCACCCCGGCCGGCCGCCAGCACGCGGCCGTCGGCCAGCAGGCCGAGCGTGCGACGCCACCCGGCGGCCACGGCCGTGACGCCCTCCCACCCGGAGACCTCGCACTGCCCGTCCCCGTTCCAGCCGGTCGCGCGCACGGTGCCGTCCGCCCGGAGCCCCACCGTGTGGGAGCGGCCCGTGTTCCGCGCGGCATGGACGTTCCCGGCCGCGACGGCGACGATCCCGCGCCACCGCCCGACACGGCATTCACCGGCGGCGGAGGCGCCGACGGCGACCACGGTCCCGTCCCGGCGCCGCGCCACCGAATGACGCCTCCCCGCCGCCAGCGGCGACGCGTCGGCAGGCATTTCGCCTCCTCCTACGCGGCGGGCCGGGCGCTCCTCGCCATCGCGACGAGCCCGGCGAAGGCCGGGACGGCGACCCGGAGCACGGGACCGGCGGGCCGCTTCGAGTCCCGCACGGGAACGACGCCGTGGGAGACGACGAGACCGGGAGCGACCTCGACGCACTCGCCGCCCTGACCGCTGTAGGAGGACCTGAACCAGTGAGGGAGTCGTTCCGCCATGAGGTTTCTCCTCGTCTCGCGCATCACTGAACGCGCCACCGGACGTGTTCCGTTCCTGACCGATGACGACACGCCGATACCCGTCACGCGACATGACGAAGCCCGCCGCCGCCGACAGACCGCGACGGACCGCCAAGAACCGGCCAGACCCTACGGAAGCAGGTCGGCCTGCCCCGCCCGCACGCTCGCCGCGAACAGCTCGTAGTCCTTGCGCGAGACGACCAGAACCTGAGCGGCAGGATCGCCCACGTCCACGGAATCCCGCAACGCGACGACACCATCGACAAACGCGACCTCCAGACAGTTGTCACTGCCATTGGACAGTTCGCTCTTCGCCCACGCGGCGTTCGTGAGGTCAACCTTCTTGTTCATGTGTCGGGTCCTTCATGCAGTCCGGCGCCCCCACTTCGAAGTGTAGGAGCTGCGAATCAAGGCATGAGCGCTCTCCTCGATGACACCGAGGGGACGCTGCAATCGCCCCATCATCACGTCCGCCCCGCCGACGTCACGTCACAACGTCGTCCGGGACGCCCCGCAGCCGGACGGGGTTCTCACACGTCACAACGGCCCGGCGTGCGGGATCGCCCTCGCGCACTCACGGGTCTGGAGCAACCCCGGCACCACGTGCGGGTACGACTCCGCGCGCGAGGCCAGCTCTTCCAGATGGAGCCCCAGCACTCGGCCAGTATCCGCCGGTTGACCGGCCGCCCGCACCGGCCGGGAAAATTGGCCACGGCCCGCACAAGCAGAGCCCGTCGCCCCCCGCCGGGGAGACGACGGGCTCTCGCGAAGGCGAACTCCAGGAAATCACCCCTGGCGAACAGCCCCGAGGAACGAGGTGAAGGCACTGCGGCCGAAGGCAATCACGTCACCTTCGGGGCGCTTGCTGTCACGGACGGGGACCGTGCCGGTAAGGGGCGCCAAGTTGGCCGCGACCTCGACGCAATCGCCGCCTTGCCCGCTGTAGGAGGACGTGAACCAGCGTGGGAGTCGTGCCGCCATGAGGTTTCTCCTCGCCTCGCGCATCACTGAACGCCCCACCGGCATCCGCTGCGGGGGACGTGCCCCGCTCCCGACCGATGACGACACGCCAATACCCGTCACGCGACACGACGAAGCCCGCCGCCGCCGACAGACCGCGACGGACCGCCAAGAACCGGCCAGCCCCTACGGAAGCAGGTCCGCCTGCCCCGCACGCACGCTCGCCGTGAACAGCTCGTAGTCCTTGCGCGAGACGATAAGAACCTGAGCAGCCGGGTCGCCCACGTCCACGGAATCCCGCAACGCGACGACACCATCGACAAACGCGACCTCCAGACAGTTGTCACCACCATTGGACAGTTCGCTCTTCGCCCACGCGGCGTTCGTGAGGTCAACCTTCTTGTTCATGTGTCGGGTCCTTGATCAACTGATGAATGAAACGACGCGTCGCCTTCTCGTCAAGAGCCTGCGCCCGGAGGTGTTCCAAGGCTGTCGTGTATCTACTGACGTCCGCGTCTTCCTCCAGGTAGACGGACGTCGTCAGCATCTCCACGATGCAGACCGGCGCCCCCACTTCGAAGTGTAGGAGCTGGAAAGCACCGTCGATCCCGGCGTGGGGACCCGCCCCGAACGGGAGTATCTGAATCGAGACATGAGCGCTCTCCTCGGTGACGTCGAGGAGACGCTGCAATTGCCCCTTCATCACCTCCGCCCCGCCGACGTCACGTCGCAACGCCGACTCGTCCAGGACGCACCGCAGCTGGATCGGGTTCTCGCGCGTCAAAACGGCCTGGCGTGCGAGGCGGAGGTCAACGAAGCGCTGAACCTCGTGCCGCGAGTGCCACTTACGGCTGCCGTCCACGATCGCCGTCGCGTACTCACGGGTCTGGAGCAACCCCGGCACGACGTGCAGGTACGACTCCGCGCGGGAGGCCAGCTCCTCCAGGTGGAGGTAGTCCTCGAACCCTGGACTGCGAATCGCCTCCCGGTACTCGTCAAGGAGGTTCGTGCGCTTGCCCGACGCCGCCTGCGTCGCCATCGCCCTGACCTTGGTTCGCACGTCCTCCGAGTCCACCCCGTAGACGCTGAAGAAGGCCGTCAGGCCGAGGCCGGTGACGCGTTGCTTGCCGTTCTCGATCTTGCTCAGCGCGGGCTTGCCCGGCAGGCCGAGCTGGTTGGCCGCCGCTTCCATCGTCAAACCGGCCTGCTGACGAAGCGATCGCATCATCGAGCCGAAACGGCGTCTGTGCACGTTCGGTCGTGCTTCCACTCGATCACCCTCCCTGGGCACGCAGAGTACCCGGAAGGCCACGTTTGGCATATGCCAGTTCTCTGGACGGCATCTGTTCTATTCGCTTTCGGTTGCGAGCAACGTTTCTCATAGGTCATGGTTGTGCAAGTAGTCGGACGGTTACGCACTGTCCAACTGCGCCTTGCCGCGCGCCCGCTGACTCGCCTTCGGTTCCGTCCGGGCGGGTGCACCGGCAACCCCACATCCCCTTGAGCGAGGAGTGCCCGATGGCCGCCCCGACGCCGCATCCGATCGGCCCTTCCGGCGATTGCCGCACCTGCGCGAAACTCAGCCGTGAGGAACGCGAGGCCGTCGCCTGCGGGGATCAGTCCCGCGCCACCGACTGCCGCGTCCTCATCGCTCGCCACCCGCACGAGGGAGCGTCGAGGTGAGCGGCGCGGCCCCGGGCGCCGTCGCGGCGGCGGTCTCCGTCGGGGACACCCCCTACACCGTGGTGTCGCGGGGTGGGGACGTGCGCAAGGCCGTGCTGCTCGGGCGGGTGCCGGTGCTCGCGCATCACGAGGCGGCCGGCTGGTTGCGGAACGAGGCGTTGCGGCTGGCGGTGCGGCTCGATCCCGGGCCCGTGGCGCGGTGGCTCGTGCCGGGGCTCGTACGGCCCGTCGTGGCGCGGTGGCCCGACGCCCCGGCCGCGCTGCGCGCGTGGGCCGAGGACGCGGGGCGGCAGGCACGCGTACGAGAACTGCTCGCCCTGGGCTGTCCGTTCACGTTGCGGTGCCCGGACGTCGGCGGCACCTGGTACGAGTTGGGCGCCCGGCCGATTCCCCCGGACGGGACCCACCCCGTACGGGCGAGCGACGCCCCCGCGCCGCTCCCGCCCGTCCGCTGCGACGCCGAGACCGACATCCCCGAGATCATGGGGATCTTCGCGAAGCGCGCGAGTTCCGGAGTCCCCGGCGGGGATGTCGTGGCCCGTACCCGGTGCGGTCTCGCCGCGCATGACGGGGTCGAACACGTCGGTATAGTACGGCCCTTGTGCGACGGGGCCGTCTGGGTCACGTTCACGCGCGAAGTCCCCCCGTACCAGGCCCGCCGCCTCCCGCCCTGCCCGCGCGAACAGCCCGGCCCCCACCCGTGCGGCCTCTACCCGGGCCACCCCGGCAAGTGCGTGCCCACGACCACAGGCGCGCCCGCTTAGGTGCTCGCATCTCCCCGCGCCGCTCGCGGGGCCTTCGTCACTCCGCTCCGTCGAGCAGGCGGAACTCGTTGCCGTCCGGGTCCGCGAGGACCGTGTGACCGGCCTCCCGCGTGAGGACGCGGGCGCCGAGCGACGTGAGGCGGGCCACCTCGGCCTCGTACCCGGTCGGAACCTCCGGGACGAGATCCGGGGCGAAGCGGTCAGCTTCGGTGCGGGGCATCAGCGGCGGGCCGCCCCATGTGAACTTCGTTCCTCCGTCCGGGGATTGGACCGCCGTCTCCTCGCCCTCGTCCCACACCAGGGGCCAGCCGAGCGCCCCGCTCCAGAAGACGCCCACCACGTGGCTGCCGTCGCACGCCAGCGCGCCGATCCTGCCGCAGCCCGCGAGGAACCCGTTGCCCGGCTCGATCACGCAGAACTCGTTGCCCTCGGGGTCCGCGAGCACGCGATGCCCCTCCTCCGGGCGCTGCCCCACGTCCGTATGGCGCGCGCCGAGCGACAACGCGCGGGCGACGGTGGCCTCCTGGTCGTCGGGCGACTCGCTCGTCAGGTCGAAGTGCTGACGGTTCTGGTCCGTCTTGGGAGCGGCTCCCGGGCGGAGGCGGAGCGGAAGGCCGGGATTCGAGGCCGGGGTGAACTCGTATTCCCCGTCCGCCCGTTCGCGTACGGCGTCGCCGCCCAGCAGGTCGTGCCAGAAGCGGGCGAGGCGCGCCGGGTCCTGTGCCCGGAGGCTGAGCGCGTCGAGTCGTACGGGCATGGGGGTTCCGATCTGTCCAGGGAGTGGGCGGGGGCGCGTGGGAGGGTCACAGACCTGCGAGGAGCGCCGTCAGCGGGGCCGGGACACGGTCCGCTGCGAGAGCTTCGGTCAGGAGGGTGCCGTAACGGATCTTGCGACCGCTCGCCGTGCCGAGGAAACGGCGGAGCTGGTCGTGGCGGGAGCGGCCGAGTTGCGCGGGCTGTCGGCGGAAGGTCTGCCAGCGGCGCTCCTCACCGGCCGCCGTCACCACCTCCTCGGCGCGGTCCGTGCCGAGCGCGCGCAGGAGTTCGTCCTCCAGGTCGGCCACGCAGACGTGCAGGGAGGGGTCGTGGACCTCCGCCCGCTCGAATCCCCTGACGTAGACGGGCTCTTCGTTCGCGTCGCACAGTCCGGTCAGGCGCAGGCCGAGCCCGTGCGGGCCGAGGGCCTCCGCGTATGCGGCGATGCTCATGGCTCCGCCCATCGGCACGACGGCGATCCCCTCGGCGGGAAGGTCGCGGCCCTCGCGCGCCGCGAGGGCCTCGACGGCGGCCAGGTCGCTGAGTCCCTCGACGAGGACAGCGCCACGGAAACCGTGGCCCGCCGCGAGGGGAGCGCCACCGGCCACCTGGGCGGCCAGCCCGGCACGGAACGCCTCGATGCCGGACGGCACGCCGGAACCTGACGGCCGGGAGGGGCCTCTCACTTCGCCAGCACCGCCCGCACCGCCTCCTCCAGCGAGGTCGGCGGGCGGCCGAGGAGGTCGGCGAGGTCGTCCGTCCAGTGTTCCAGGGCGCCCGCGCGGATCTGCCCGTCGAGCCACCCCGCCGGTCCCGGCACGGGGCTGGTCCGCCCGGTGTACGCGACGGGCGCGCCGCTCACCCGCGTCAGGGTCTCGGCGAGCTGCCGGTACGTCCACGGGGCGCCCGTCAAGTCGTACGAGCTGCACGCACGTTCACCGGTCAGGACCCGCACCGCCGCCTCCGCGAGGTCGGCGCGCGAGGCGGTGTTCAGGCCGCGCCCGTCCGTACCGTCCTCCAGGACACCGGCAGCGACGGCCTCGCGCAGGCCCGCGTGGAGGAAGGCGTCGCTGTAGAACGGGTGCCGCAGCAGCGTGTACGGGAGCCCGCTCGCCTCGATGTGCCGCTCGGTCGCGTGGTGCGCCGCCGTCATGCCCTCGGCCCGCGCGTCCGCGCCGAGGAAGCTCGTGTACGCGAGGAGGCCGACGCCCGCCGCGCGCGCCGCGTCCACCGCCGTGACGTGCTGCGCCACGCGCCGCCCGGTCTCCAGCTCGGGCGAGGAGACGAGGAGGAGCCGTTCGGCGCCGGCGAAGGCCGCGCGTCGTCGTAGTCCCCGTACCGCACCTCAGCGCCCGAGGCGGCGAGCCCGGCGGCCCGCTCGGGACGGCGCACGACAGCGGCGACGGGCACCCCGCGCGCGAGCAGCCCCTCGACGACGAGGCGCCCGTACTGCCCGGCGGCGGCGGTCACAACGATCACTGTGGCTCCCGAGGATGAGACGGCCCCCA
Organism: Streptomyces sp. P6-2-1; assembly: GCF_050613165.1. NCBI lineage: Bacteria > Bacillati > Actinomycetota > Actinomycetes > Kitasatosporales > Streptomycetaceae > Streptomyces > Streptomyces sp. P6-2-1. The sequence continues at coordinate 2,325,847 of NZ_CP192513.1, forward strand.
TCGTCGGCACCGCACGCTCGCCCCGCAAAGGGATTTGCGCGCGGACGCGGGGGCGGAGGGGAGCATGAGGTCAGTCCGAGGTGTCGCGCGACGCGGCACGGCGGGCGACCGTTTCGGCCATGCCGGGGAGGAAGTCCTTGAAGAGGCTGTGCACTTCGTTGACGAGGGGGCGCAGGACGCGGAAGCGGGAGAGACGGACGCCGTGGGCCGTGAGCCGGGCGCCGCGCTCGGCGAGGCGGTAGGTCTTCTCGCTGCCTTCGGAACGGTCGAAGACCCAGTACAGGACCAGGCCCATCTGCGCGAGCCACATCAACTCGGGCACGGCGTCCACGAGTTCGGGCGCCACCTTCGCCTTGGACCCGGCAAGCACCTCGCGGTGGATGTCGAGCGAGACGCGCCGGGCCGGCTCGGACTCGGGCGAGAAGGGGCTCAGCGGGCTCTCCGGGTCGGCCGCGTTCTTGAAGAACTGGCCCGCGAACTCGTGGTACGGGGCGGCCACGTCGAGCCAGGCCGTGAGGACGCCGAGGAAGCGGGCCTCGAAGGCCCGTTCCCGGTCGAGCACGGGGCGCACGGCCACCGCGTGCTCCGCGACGATGCGGTCGTAGAACCCCTGGATGAGGTGTTCCTTGCCGCTGAAGTAGTAGTACGCGTTCCCGACCGAGACCCCGGCCTCCTGCGCGATGGCCCGCATGGTCGTCTTGTCGTACCCGCGCTCGCGGAAGAGGCGCAACGCGGTCTCGATGATGAGGGCCCGGGTCTGCTCGCCCTTGGGCGGGTTCTTCCGCTGGGCGCCACCCCCCGTCTTCCCCGCGGCCCCGGTCTTCCCGGTGCCCCCCGCCTTCCCGGCCTTCGCGGTACGCGACGTGGGGCCCGCGCCCTCCGGCTCCGGACCCCGCGCCTCTTCGCTGTTCGTCTGCTCGGCCACGACAACCGACCCTAGGCCACCTCGCCCCCTCCCCCGCGGTCCGGCCCCGCGCCCCTGTGCACCCATCCCCTGTCCGGCAGGTACTCCCAGCCGTCCGCGCGGCGGTAGACCCCTCCGCCCCAGTCCTCGCTCCGGCTCCCCGGCCCACGCCACTTCGCCGCACGCAGCACCGCCGCCCGCGCGAGCCGCGCGCCCGTCGGAGTGCTCAGCCGGTGGGCCAGCGCCCGGTACTCGCGGAGCGCCCACAGGCACACGATCCAGGCCGCCGGGCCCCGGTAGACCTGCCCGCCGTCCCCGACTGCCGTGATCTCGGCGAGCGTCGCCGCCTGGTCGAGGCCGGGGAAGCGGGCCGCCGCCTCGGCGGACCCCGCGGGGACGAAGGTGAGCGGGACGAGCTGCCGCCGGTGACCGAGCCACTGCGTACGTACGCGCACAGGGGGCAGTCGGCGTCGTAGAGGACCGTGAGGCCCCGGACCGGGGACCCCTCGCGCCCGGGGCGGGCCGGCCCCCCGACCGGCCCGCCCCCGACGACCGGGGCACCATCCGCCGGGGCGTCCCCCGCCCCGGGCTCCCCCGCCCCGGGCTCCCCCGCCCCGGCGGCTCGCGAAGCCGCGTCCGGCGCCGTTTCCCGCGCCGGGCCCGGCCCCCGCCCCCGTGCCCCGCTCACGCCCCCGCGCCCGCGCCCGCACCCGGGGCGAGCCACTGCTGCGGGGGCACCGGCGGGCGCTGGTCCCGCTCCATGACGCCCCGCCGCCTGATCCTGCTGAGCACGTACACGTTCCCCAGGTGCAGGACACCGAGCACGAGCAGGACGACCCCGAGCTTGACCGAGAGCGCCTCGAAGACGCCCGACGCGTCCCTCACCGCCCTGTCCGAGCGCAGGTAGAGCGCCACGAAGCCGAGGTTGACGAGGTAGAAGCCGACGACGAGCAGGCGGTTCACCGCGTCCGCGAGCGGCTCGTTCCCCTTGAGCACATCCGCGAGGAAGACCCGCCCGTTGCTGCTGAGCGTCCGCGCGACCCAGACCGTGAGCCCGACGCTGAGGGCCAGGTACACGACGTACGTGACAACCGTGAGGTCCATTGCCCCACCCTTCTTTCCACGAACCGGCTGAACACTTGAACGCGTTCAAAAGTGCCGTCGTCGATGACGGTAGACCTGTTTTTGAACATGTTCAAGCGGGAGCCGGTACGGAGCGGCCTGACCGTGTGGACGCGGGTGTGGCGGGTGCCCCGAGGGCTGCGGGGCGGCGGCCGGTCCCGCCGGTGGCGCCGGGGACAGGGGGCGGGGACGGGGCGGGGTGGGGCATACCAGGTGGTGGTCCTGCGTTCAGTCAAGGCGGGCGGCCCGCGGCGGAAGGTGCCGCGGACGCCCGGGCACCCGCCCGCACGTCCGGGCGGGGCCGCGCGTGCGTCCCTGCGGGGCCGGGCTCCGGCGGGCGCGTTCCTGCGGTCCCTGGTGTGCGCGCTCGCGCGGGTGACGGCAAGGTAGGAGCCGCGGACGGTGTGCCGTGCGCGGACGGCGGACGACGACGGTCGTCCGCCGCGACTGACACGACTGAAGAGGGATGACGGCATGGCGCAGACGGAGAAGGCGGTCCTCGCGGGCGGCTGCTTCTGGGGGATGCAGGACCTGGTGCGCAAGCAGCCCGGGGTCGTCTCGACCCGGGTCGGGTACACGGGCGGCAAGGTCGCCCACGCGACGTACCGCGACCACGAGGGGCACGCCGAGGCGATCGAGATCCTCTACGACCCCGAGCGCACCAGCTACCGGAACCTCCTGGAGTTCTTCTTCCAGATCCACGACCCGTCCACGAAGGACCGGCAGGGCAACGACATCGGTTCGAGCTACCGCTCCGCGATCTTCTACACGAACGAGGAGCAGCGCGAGATCGCCGAGCGCACGATCAGGGACGTCGACGCGAGCGGCCTGTGGCCGGGCAAGGTCGTGACCGAGGTCGAGCCCGAGGGCGATTTCTGGGAGGCCGAGCCGGAGCACCAGGACTACCTGGTGCGCTACCCGGACGGCTACACGTGCCACTTCCCGCGGCCGAACTGGAAGCTGCCGTCCGCCGACGCGGAGTGAGACGGCGGTAGCCGCGGGCGGGAGCGGCGGTACGGGGCGGGGCGGGCGTCCACCGATCGGTGGGCGGCCGCCCCTTTCCCGTACGGGCCCCTTGGCCGTACGGGCCCCTTGGCCGTACGGGCCCCTTGGCCGTACGGGCCCCTGTGCCGCACGCGCGCGCCCCGCCCGGCCCCGCACGGCCCGCCCCGCCCCGTGCCGTCGCCCCTTCCCCGTACCGCCGTAGGCCCCTCGTCCCCACCCGGAAGGCCCGCGATGCCCGCCGAAGAGCCGCAGGACGACCCCCGTCCCTCCGCCTCCCCTGCCGCCCCCGACGGGGAGCGGCTGCTGCCGACCGACATGGACGTGGCCGCGCGCGAGCGGCGCTCGCCCGTAGGCGCGCTCCTCCCCACCATCGCCGTCGTCGCCCTCGGCGGCGCGCTCGGCGCCACAGCGCGTTACGCGCTCGAACGCCGCTGGCCCGCACCGCCCGACGGCTTCCCGTGGGCCGTCTTCACCGTGAACGTGGCCGGGTGCGCGGTCATGGGGATCGTGGTCGTGCTCTTCATGGAGGTGTGGCAGGCGCCACCGCTCCTGCGGCCCTTCCTCGCCACCGGCTTCCTCGGCGGCTTCACGACGCTCAGCACGTACGCGGCCGACACCGAGCGGCTCGCCCGCCTGGACCGCGCGGGGATCGCGCTCGCCTACTACGCGGGCACGCTGTGCGCCGCGCTCGCCGCGCTCGCCCTCACCTCGGCGCTCACGCGGCGCTGGGCCCACGCACGGCGGACGGCCCGCACGCCGGGGGCCGCCCGGTGAACTGGCTGCTCGTCCTGCTCGGCGGCGCGCTCGGCGCGCCCGCCCGCTTCCTCGTCGACCGCGCGGTGCAGCGCCGCCAGTCCACCGCGTTCCCCTGGGGCACCTTCACGGCGAACACCCTCGGCTGCCTCTTCCTCGGCGTCCTGACCGGCGCGCTCCTGGCGGGCGAGGGCGGCGCGCGGTACGAGGACTTCGTCGCGACGGGCCTGTGCGGGGCGCTCACCACGTACTCGACCTTCTCCTGGGAGACCGTCCACCTGGCCAGAACCGGGCACACGGTCAGGGCGGCGGGCAACGCGGCGTCGACGGTGCTGTCGGGACTCGGCGCGGTGGCCGTCGGGTTGATGGCGGCGCGGGCGGTGTGGGGCTGAGCCGCCGGGGAGGGCGGGGACCACCGGGGCGGGTCCACCGGGGGCGCGGGGGCTACCGGGGGGCGTGGGGCTGGGCCAGGTGGCCGTCGGGGCGGACGAGGACGTGGCCGTCGGCCGACGCGCCGAGCGGGCCGTACGCGCTGAAGGCGCCGCCGTCGGTGTCGATGACGTACCGGGCACAGCCGGCCGGGTCGTCGCCGGGGCGCAGGACCGCGTAGGCGTGGTCCGTGTCCGGTGCGGGCGCGCCGAGGACGAGGTGGGTCGCGTGGGGGCCGCGGAAGAGGTCGAAGAGCCTGATCCGCTTGCCGGTGGGGTCCTGGACCTGCGCGTCGGGGGCGCGGTCGCCGGGGGCGAGGGTGCCGCGGGCGGTCTGTGCGCGGTAGCTGAGGTGGAGGCCGAGATGCTCTTCGCCGCGCCGGTGGGCCTCGGCGTGGCCTGCGGCGTACCGCCGCAGCAGGTCGTCGCTCACCTTGAGCACGGTGGCTGCCACGGCCCTGCGTTCGGTCTCGTAGCTGTCCAGCAGGGTCTGTCCGGCCAGCTTCCAGCCGAGGTTGTAGGCGTCCTGGATGCCGGTGTTCATCCCCTGGCCGCCGGTGGGCGGGTGGACGTGTGCGGCGTCCCCGGCCAGGAAGACGCGCCCGACGCGGAAGCGTTCGGCGAGCCTGATGTTCGGGCGCCACACGGTGGACCAGTGGCAGCCGGTCAGGCGTACGCCCGCGGAGAAGCCGTCGAGGGCCCTCTGCATGGCGGTCAGGGTGGCGTGGTCGTCCGTGCCGATGGCGGTGTTGAGCTGGAACATGCCGGTGCCGGGCAGTGGGGTCATCGCCACGCCGGTCATGGGGTCGGCGGCGGCGGCGAACCAGTGGCCGATGGCCGGATCGAGGTCCGGTGCGCGCACGTCGCCGATCACGAGCCGGACGGTCTCGTCGGTGGTGCCGCTAAAAGCGACGCCGATCGCCTTGCGGACGGTGCTGGCGCCGCCGTCGGCCCCTACCAGGTAGTCGAAGCGCGCGGTCTCGCCCGTACGGAAACGCGCGGTCACCCCGTGCTCGTCCTGCTCCAGGCCGACCAGTTCCGTCGCGCGTTCCACCCGCGTGCCGAGTGCGGCGAGCCGGGAACGGAGTATGCCTTCGAGTTGCGACTGGCCGAGCGTCCAGGGGTTGGGATACGGCTGGTCGGGCCGGGGGGCGCGCGGCTCCGCCATCCGGCGCTCCTCGACCGCGCGGCCGTCGAGGTGGACGCGGTAGGCCGGCGGAGGACAGCCCGCGTCGAGCACGGCGTCCACCACCCCGAGATCATCGAAGACCTCCAGCGTGCGCGGCTGGATCGTGTCCGCGCGCGATCCGTCGAAGAAGTCGTCGGCCTTGTCGACGACGCGGACGTCGAGGCCGCGTCGGGCCAGGTCGATGGCCAGCGTGAGGCCGGTCGGCCCGCCGCCGGTGATGAGAACTCGCACGATGAGCACCTTTCGATCAGTGCGCGTGGTGGACCGTGCCCGGCCGTCCCGTCGCGCGGTGCCGGACGCCTGCCGCTTGGCGCAGGCACGGGCATGGCGCGGGCAGGGGCACGGGCACGGGCATGGGCACGGGCATGGGCATGGGCATGGGCATGCCGATGAGTGAACAATGTTCACGGTGAACGGTGTTCACGTTAGGATGGGTGCAGCCGGGTGTCAACCGATTCCGGGCGTGGAGAATCTGTCGCGGACCGGCCCCGGCACCGGCCGGGCCGCACACGACGACGGAAAGCGGTCGGGATGCTGCTGCGGAAGGCGAACGTGGTCGACGGAGCGTTGGCCCTGCTGGACGACACGGGGCTGGACGACCTGACCATGCGCAGGCTCGGCGACGCGCTGGGGGTGCGGGCCAGCGCGCTGTACCGGCACTTCCCCGGCAAGCAGGCACTGCTGGACGCGATGGCCGAGCGCATCCTGGAGTCGATCGACCTCACGCTGGAACCCGGGCCCTGGGACGAACGCGGCCTGATCCTGGCCGGCCGGCTCCGGCACGCCCTGTTGCGCCACCGCGACGGCGCCCGCGTCGTGGCCGGCTCCTACACGGCCGGTACGCACACCGTCCTGTTCGGCAACACCTCCGCCGCCCTGCTCCTCGAAGCCGGGCTGCCTCCCCAGCAGGCGGCCTGGGCGGTCACGGCGGTCAGCCATTACGTGATCGGCCACACGATCGAAGAGCAGTCCCGCGCGGGCCTGGTCGACGAGGGCTCATGGCCGCAGAAGATGGACGCCCTCGCCGGACTCGCCGACGGCGTCGCCCTCGCGGCCTTCGACGCCGATCCGCAGGAGCGCTTCCTCTACGGCCTGCGCCTGCTCCTCAACGGAATCCGCCAGGAACTCGCCACCGCAGGCTGACCGCACCGGCCCGGCAGCCATCCCGCGGCCCCCACGAGCGACGGAGCACGGAAAATCGCCGGACGCGCCCGAGGGGGCCGGGCCGGTGCCTCGTGGGGCGGGGCGGGCACCGGCGCGGTCCCCGTCGCTCACTTCCCGGGCACGATCCCGTCGATCAGCAGGTCGAGGCGCGCTTCCCCGGCCTCCGCGGGGACCCTCCCCGTCGCGGACAGCGCGGAGATGCCGTGCAGCGCCGCCCACAGCAGCTCCGCACGCCCCTCCCGCGTCTCCGTCTCCTCGGGCAGCGCCTCGACGAAGGCGTGGAACGTGTCGCGCAGCGCCTCCGGCGTCTCCTCGCTGGCGAACTTCAGCCCGGTCGGCATGACGAACATGGCCTGATAGAGCGCCTCGTGAGCGACGGCGAAGTCCAGGTAGGCGCGGCACACCGCCCGCAGCCCCGGCCGCCCGGGTCCCGCCTCGGCCCGCGCCCGGCGCAGGAGCACGCCCAGTTCGGCGAAACCCTCCTCGGCGACGGTCTCGACGATCGCGTCCTTTCCCTTGAAGTGGCTGTAGAGCACGGGCTGGCTGTACTCCACCCGTTCCGCGAGGCGGCGCGTGGTGACCGCCTCCCAGCCCTCGGTCTCGGCCAACTCCCTTGCCACGGCGAGGATCAGCCGGTGGCGCTCCGCTCGTTCCCGTTCGCGACGGTTCCCTGTGATGGACATGCTTCATATTCTAGCGCCGCTAGACAATAGGCCAACGCTACGTCTAGCATCGCTAGCGAAGAGAGCGGCGCTCGACACACGGTCGGCGCCCGCCGAAGGGGGAGAACGTCCGCCATGCCTACCGCCGTCACCACCACCGCCACCGTCCTCGTCTGGGTGATCGCCGTCGGGATCGTGCTCATCGGGGTCCGTTTCCAGTTCACCCCGCGCGCCGTGGCGGACTTCGGCATCCCCGACACCCCCACCGAGCTGCCCGCTCTGCGCGCCTGGGGCTCCGTCAAGGGCAACCGCGACATCACCCTCGGGCTCATGCTCGTGATCGCGCTGCTCGGCGCGAGCGACCACCTGACGGGCTGGATGACGCTGGCGGGCGCCTTCGCCGCGGCCGCCGACGCGCTCGCGGTCCGCTTCGGCGGGGGCCGGGCCTCGGCGTACCTCGGCGTGCACGGCGCCACGGCGGCCGTCTCGGCAGCCGCGGGGATCGTCCTGCTGCTGTCCTGACGCACGCCCCGCCCCGGCGGCCGGCGCGTGACGGGGGTGCGCGCGGGCGGCGGGGCGGAGTACGCGGCGGGGGCGCCCGAAGCCGTACGAACCGGCTCCGGGCGCCCCCGTCGTCATGAGTGGCCGTCAGACAGCCCCGGGGTCGCGGGACACGGGCTCAGCCCTCGACCGCCACCTCCCGGCTCTCCACCCGTACCGTGCCGGTCGTGCGCGGCCCCTCCGCCTCGCGCTTGAAGGGAATGGCCGCGGCGATGAGCCCCGCGAGCAGCGCGACCCCGCAGCCGACGAGCAGCCCGGTCCTGAAACCGTTCTCGGACGTCAGCGCGTGCCCGCCGAAGTCGGTCGTGAGCTGCGCGAGCACGACCCCGACGACCGCCGCGCCGATCGACGTGCCGAGCGAGCGCATGAGCGCGTTGAAGCCGTTCGCCGCGGCCGACTCGGAGAGCGGCACGGCGCCCATGATGAGCGCGGGCATCGCCCCGTACGCGAGTCCGACCCCGCTGTTGATGACCATGAGCGCGATCATGACGCCCCACGCGGAGCCCATGAGCAGCAGCGAGAGCCCGTACCCGGCCGCGATCACGAGTACGCCGCTGACCAGCGTGAACTTCGGTCCGCGCGCGTTGGAGAGCTTCCCGCCGAGCGGCGAGACGAACATCATCATGATCCCGCCCGGCGCCATCCACAGCCCCGCGGCGAGCATCGACTGCCCGAGCCCGTACCCGGTCTCCTTCGGGAACTGGAGCAGCTGGGGCAGCACGAGCATCGAGGCGTACATCCCGAAGCCGGTGAAGATCGAAGCGGCGTTGGTGAGCAGGACGCGGGGCCGCGCGGTCGTGCGCAGATCGACGACGGGGTCCTGCGTACGGGTCTCCCACACGCCCCACAGGAGCAGCACGACGACCGCGGCGCCGAGCAGGCCGAGGGTCGTGGCCGAGCCCCAGCCCCAGTCCGCGCCCTTGGAGATGCCGAGCAGCAGGCACACGAGCCCCGCGCCGAGGCCGAGCGCGCCGAGCAGGTCGAAGCGCTGGCCGCGCGCCCCCGCGGGCACGTTCGGGACGAGAAACCACAGGAGCGCGGTGACGGCGGCGGCGAGGACCGCGGAGCCCCAGAAGAGGACGCGCCAGTTCGCGTACTGCGCGACGGCGGCCGCGATCGGCAGGCCGAGCCCGCCACCGATCCCCATCGATGCGCTGACCAGCGCGATCGACGAGGACAGCTTCTCGGCGGGCACGACGTCCCTGAGCAGCGCGATGCCGAGCGGAAGGACGCCCATGCCCATGCCCTGGAGCGCGCGCCCGACGATCATCGGCAGCACGGACGAGGAGAGCGCGCAGACGACCGACCCGGCGATGAGCGGTATGCAGCAGATGAGCAGCATCGGGCGCTTGCCGACGAGGTCGCCGAGGCGCCCGACGACGGGGACGCAGACGGCGCCCGTGAGCAGGGTGACGGTGATGACCCACGCGGTGTTGCCCGCGCTGCTGTGCAGAATCCGCGGCAGGTCGGCGAGGAGCGGCGTGACGAGGGTCTGCATGATCGCCGCGACGATCCCGGCGAAGGCCAGGGTGGCGACCACGCCCTTGCTGTGGGGTGGTGACGTGGCGGTACCGGCGGTGTCCACGGTGCTCATGGGGAAGTCCTCGGGCTGTTCGGAGTACGGAGGCTGTGCATCGTACATGCGACATGTAACGTGCACATGCCGGAGTCGCGTGGACCCCTGCGTGGGAGGATGGAGGCCCAGTGAGGTGCGGAGGTGAGACGTGCGGCCGACGGCCGAGGTCGAGTACGAACAGCTGCTGCTGAGCAGACACGGCTACCTGGCCAGAGGCGGGGGCCGCCGCCAGGACGGCCTCATGGACCGCAGCGCCTACCTCCTGCTGAGCCGTATCGACGTCCAGGGCACCCCGATGTCGATCGGCGAACTGAGCGAGGCGTTCGGCCTCGACGCCTCGACCCTCAACCGCCAGACCGCGGCGGCGACCCGCGCGGGCCTCATCGAGCGCATCCCCGACCCGGCGGGCGGCATGGCCCGCAAATTCCGCCTCACGGCGGAGGGCGAACGCCAACTCGCCGAGGAACGCGAGGGCTTGATCGCCTCACTGGACCGCGTCATGAAGGACTGGCCGGAGGAGGACATCGCCGCCTTCGCCTCCTACCTGCGGCGCTTCAACACGGACATCGAGCGGCTGAGCGGGCGGTCCTGGCCGCGGCCCTGACCGAAGCCGCTCCGGCCGGAGCGCGTCGCGCCCCTTCACCCCGTCCGGGCTCTCGACGCGCCCCGGCACGCGTACCCGGGCGCCTCCACGCGCGGGCTCGCACGCGTGCCTCCACGCGCGGGCCCGCCCGCGTGCCTGCGCGCGGGCTCGCCCGCAGGCGGGACGGGCCCGTACGCGTCATGCTGGACACGGGGACCGCCGCCTCCGCCGGAAGGGGCCCGCACATGGAACCGCTCGGCACGTACCGCGAACGGCGCGATTTCGCCCGTACCAAGGAACCGTCGGGCAGCCCGGGATCGCTCGCGGCGGACGGCAAGGCCCGCCCGCGCTTCGTCGTCCAGATCCACGACGCCCGCCGGATGCACTTCGACTTCCGTCTGGAGGTCGACGGGGTCCTGAAGTCCTGGGCGGTGCCGAAGGGCCCTTCGGACGACCCGCGCGACAAGCGCCTCGCGGTCCCCACCGAGGACCACCCGATGGAGTACCGCACCTTCGAGGGCGTGATCCCGAAGGGCGAGTACGGGGGCGGGACGGTCCTCGTCTGGGACCAGGGCACGTACGAGCCGCTGAGCCACGACAAGCGCGGGCACCCGCTCCCCTTCGACCAGGCGCTGGAATCCGGCCACGCGACCTTCCGCCTGGAGGGCGACAAGCTCCACGGCGAGTACGCGCTGACGCGCTTCCGCACGGGCGGCAAGGGCGAGGAGGCGTGGCTCCTGATCAAGGCACGCGAGAAGGGCCTGCGCCCCGGCGAGGGTCACGGCACCCCGGACCCGCACCGCGCCCGCTCGGCCCGTACCGGAAGGACGCTCGGCCAGGTGGCCGACGAGGAGTGAAAGGACGACCCGTGGCACGTACGACCCAAGCCCGCACCGCGGCGACCCTCCTGGACCGTCATGGCACGACCTACGCGGCCGACGCGGACATCACGCTCCGCGACACCCCGCAACCGCTCTACCAACTCCTCGTCCTGAGCCTGCTGTTGTCCGCCCGTATCCGCGCCGACGTGGCGACGGCGGCGGCCCGCGCGCTCTTCGCGCACGGCCTGCGCACGCCGAAGGCGATGGAGGAGGCGAGCTGGCAGGAGCGCGTGGACGCGCTGGGCGAGGGCCACTACCGCCGCTACGACGAACGCACGGCGACGCAACTGGGCGACGGCGCCGACCTGATCCGCGCGGAATGGTCGGGAGACCTGCGCAAGGCCCGCGACAAGGCGAACGGCGACGCGCGGGCCCTCACGTCGGAACTCCGCGAAGTCCCGGGCATCGGCCCCACGGGCGTCGACATCTTCCTCCGCGAGGCCCAAGCGGTCTGGCCCGAATACGCCCCCCGTTTCGACGCGAAGGCCCTCCAGGGCGCCGCCCGCCTGGACCTCCCCCAGGACCCCCGCCGCCTCGCCCGCCTGACCGACGACCCGGCGACGTTCGCGGCGGCGCTGGTCCGGGCGGCGCTGGACAAGAAGGTGGTGGACGACGTGAAGGAGCACGCCTCGCGCGGGCCCGGGAGCTGAACCCGGGCACGCGGGCCCGGGAGCTGAACCCGGTGGGCAACGGCGGGCCTCGCCCGCGCACGGGAACGCCGCCGTACGCGCCTCGCCGACCGGTCGGGCCGGGCGCGGGCGGCGAGCGGTCGGGCCGGGCGCGGGCGGCGAGCGGGACCGGGCACCTGCCGCGCCCGCAGGGTCAGGACGCGGCGGCCGGGGACCCGCTCGGCGAAGCGCCCCCGAACCGCCCCCCGCCCCGCCCGGCCCGCGCGGACGCTCAGCTCGACTCGCGCACCACCAACCGTGTGGCAAGCACCGTCTGCCGTCCGCCCGCCCCCTCCGCGGCGGCGGGTACGCCCCCCGGGCCTCGCGCCGCGATCTCGTCGAGGAGCATCCGCGTCATCACGCGGCCCATTTCGGAGGTCGGCTGGCTCACGCTGGTCAGGGGCGGGTCGAGGTGGCGGGCGATGGCGCTGTCGTCGAAACCGATCAGGGCGACGTCTTCGGGGATGCGGCGGCCCGCGGCGCGCAGGGTGTGGCGGGCGCCGGAGGCGAGGAGGTCGGAGGCGGCGAAGACGGCGTCGAGGTCGGGGGCGCGGTCCAGGAGTTCGGCCATCGCGCGGCGGCCGCCCTCCTCCGTGAAGTCCGACTCGGCGACGAGGGGTTCGCCCGTGATCGAGGCGCGGTAGCCGGCGAGGCGGCGTTCGGCCCCGTAGACCTCCAGGCGGCCCGTGATGTGGGCGATGCGGCGGCGGCCCCGGCTCTGGAGGTGGCGGACGGCCGCCACCGCGCCGCCGTAGTTGTCGGAGTCGACCGAGGGAAGGGTCTCGGCCGCGGAGCGGGGACCGCTGATGACGGCGGGCATGCCGAGTTCGGCGAGGCGGTCGGGGAGCGGGTCGTCGGCGTGGACGGCGACGAGGAGGACGCCGTCGACGCGGTGCGCGTCGAGGTATCCGGCCAGGCGGCCGCGTTCGCGTTCGCCGCCCGCGAAGGTGAGGAGGAGCTGGAGCGGTGTGTCGGCGAGCGCGCTGCCGATGCCGAGGACGATGTCGGAGAAGTACGGCTCCGCGAAGAAGCGGGTCTGCGGCTCGGGGACGACGAGCGCGATGGCGTCGTTGCGGTTCGCCGCGAGGGCGCGAGCGGCGGTGTTCGGCACGTAGCCGAGTTCGAGCACCGCCGCCTCGACGGCGGCGCGGGTCTGCGGGCTGACCTTCGGTGAGCCGTTGATGACCCGGGAGACCGTGCCGCGCCCCACGCCCGCGCGGCTCGCGACCTCCTCCAGGGTCGGCCGCCCCGCGCCCCGCTTCACCCGCGTCATCGCACTCTCCCGCCACTCGCCCTGCCGTACGGGCGCCTCGACACCGGCACACCCGCGCGCGCCCATTGTGCGCATGGGGCGCGCGCGGCGGGAGGGGGGTCCGGACGCCGGGCCCCGCGGGTACGGCGCCGCGTGCCCGTACCGCCCCGCCCCGCCGCGTACCTCCTTCCGCTCCGCGCGCCCCCTGCCGCCCCCGGCGCGCACTGCTAATTTCTCCGTTATGCCCGGTATTCCCTTCGCTTCCCCCGGCTGAGCGCGTGGGGATCTCCTCGCCAGGACGGTGTTCGTGGGGCGCAGGGGTTCCTGCCGTCCGGCTTCCTCCACCGCGGCACGAACCCGCACCCGGGCGAGGGCGAGGGCCGGGGGGCGGCCGCCGTTCCCCGGCGCGGTCCTCGTCCCGCTGAACCGCCGAGCCCTCACCGTTCCAAGGAGTACGCATGAACCAGCCCGCGTCCCGCGCCGTCGGCCACTCCTCCGGCTACAGCCGCGAGCAGATCCGGCGGTACGGGCGGCTCAGCCCGTTCGAGCTGAGGAACGTCTTCATCGACCTGGCCCAGCACAAGCAGGCGGACGAGCCGGGCCAGAAGGGCACTTCCCAGACGCAGATGCTCAACGCGGGCCGCGGCAACCCGAACTGGGTCGCGACCGGGCCGCGCGAGGCCTTCCACGCCCTCGGCTACTTCGCCCTGGAGGAGTCGCGGCGCGTGTGGACGGCCGACAACCTCGGCGGGATGCCCGAGGCGCACGGCGCGGGCGGGCGCTTCGACTCGTTCCTGCGCCGCCACCCTGGCCTGCCGGGTGTGGAACTCCTGGAGCGGTGCGTCGACGAGGCGCTGCGGCGTTTCGGGCTCGACAAGGACACGCTCGTCCACGAACTCGCCGACGGCGTCACGGGCGACAACTACCCCGTACCCGACCGCGTCCTGCCGTGCGCCGAGCGGATCATCCGCGGCTACCTCGGCGAGGAGATGTACGGGGGCACACTGCCGGAAGGCGGCGTGAGCCTCTTCGCGACCGAGGGCGGCACGGCCGCGATCTGCTACATCTTCGACTCGCTCCGGAAGAACGAGGTCGTCAAGAAGGGCGACCGCATCGCGCTCATGGTGCCCGTCTTCACGCCGTACATCGAGATCCCCGCGCTCGACACCTTCGGCTTCGACGTCGTCCTCGTGCGCGCGAGCATGTACGCCGAGGACGGGGTACGGGAGTGGCGCTACCCCGAGGAGGAGGTCGCGAAGCTCGCCGATCCCTCGATCACGCTCGTGTGCCTCGTCAACCCGAGCAACCCGCCGTCCCTCGCGCTGAGCGAGCGGGTCAGGAACCAGCTCAAGGAGATCGTCGCGGGACCCAATCCGGACCTCGTCGTCGTGACGGACGACGTGTACGGGACCTTCGTCGACGGCTTCACCTCGCTCGCGGCCGACCTCCCGCACCACACGCTGCTCGTGTACTCGTACGCGAAGCACTTCGGGGCGACGGGCTGGCGGCTCGGCGTCATCGCGCTCCATGACGACAACGTCATCGACCGGCGCATCGCCGCCCTGCCCGGGGAGGCGAAGGACCGGCTCGCGAAGCGGTACGGGACGCTCACGCTCGAACCGGAGAGGATGCGCTTCATCGACCGCCTGGTCGCCGACTCGCGCGACGTCGCGCTCCGCCACACGGCGGGGCTCTCGACCCCGCAGCAGATCCTCATGACACTCTTCTCGCTCTTCGGCCTGCTCGACGAGGGCCGGGCGTACAAGCACCGCGTCCGGCAGGTCGTCGCCGACCGCCTCCGCCTGCTCCTGGAGGGCGCCGAGATGAAGATCGCCGAGGACCCGCTGCGAGCCGGGTACTACATCGAACTCGACCTCCTCGCCGAGGCCGAACGCATGCGCGGCCCCGCCTTCGCGCGCTGGCTCCAGGACACCTACGAGCCCATCGACCCGCTCTTCCGCCTCGCCGAGCAGACGGGCGTGGTCCTCCTCAACGGGGGCGGGTTCGAGGGTCCGGAGTGGTCGGTACGGGTCTCGCTGGCGAACCTCGACGACCTCGACTACCTGCGGATCGGGCACTACGTGCGGGCCGTCTTCGACGAGTACGCCGAGGAGTGGCGGCAGCGGTCGGGGAGCTGACGCGCGCTCACACGGTGCGTACGGACGGCGCCTCGCCCGTCACGGGCGGGACGTCGCTCCGCACCGGCGGGGGGTCGCTCCGCACCGGCGGGGGGTCGCTCCGCACCGGCGGGACGTCGCTCCGCACCGGCGGGACGTCGCTCCGCACCGGCGGGGGGTCGAGCTTCACGCCGACCCCCCGGAGCGTGTGCAGGTAGCGCGGGGCCGCCGCCGTCTCGCCGAGTTTGCGGCGCAGCCAGGACAGGTGTACGTCGATGGTCTGGTTGTCGCCGTACGACTGCTGCCACACCTCGGCGAGGAGTTCGCGGCGCGGGACGACCACGCCGGGGCGCCCGGCGAGGAAGGCGAGGAGGTCGAACTCGCGACGCGTCAGCTCCAGTACGGTGCCGTCGAGTTCGGCGCGGCGGCGCAAGGGGTCGACGCGCAGGCCGCCGACCGTGAGGACCCCGGCGGGCTCCTCGCGGCCCGGGCGGGAGCGGCGCAGCACCGCGGCCATGCGGGCGAGGAGGTGGCCGGCGGAGAAGGGCTTGACGAGGTAGTCGTCCGCGCCGTCGTTGAGGAGGCGGACGATCTCGGCCTCGTCCTCGCAGGCGGTCGCGACGATGACGGGCACGTTGGTGAGGCCGCGCAGCATCCGCAGCGCCTCGGCGCCGTCCAGGTCGGGGAGCCCGAGATCGAGGACGACGAGGTCCACCTCGTGCTGGGCGACCTCGCGCAGCGCCTCCAGCGCCGTGCCGACACTGCGCACCGCGTGCGCGGCCTCCGACAGGTGCCGGATCAGGGCCGAACGCACGAACTGGTCGTCCTCCACCACGAGCACACGCGCCATAGGCAGGGACGGTAGCCCATCCGGTCCGCGCAGGTCCCCCACAAGGGCCCAAACGGCCCTGGCGGGCGTGATGTTGACGCGATAGGGGAGGGTGGGACGGGTGGTGTTCCGCGCCGGGAGCCGCCAGGGTACGGCTCGTGCGGGCGCGTGCGCCCGGGCGTGACCTGCGGGATCGTCGCGCGACCCCGGTAAAATGCCCGGATGGCACGGAAGAGGAGCGAGGCCGGGCGGCTCACCGCCGAGGTGGCCGGTGGGCACGCGGAGCTGGTCCCGGAACGCGGGCGCGCGCGGGCCTTCACGCTGACGCTGGACGGGGCACCGCAGTCGTACGTGGATCTCGACGCGCCCCAGCACCTCGACTTCGCCTACCAGCGCCGCATCGGCCACCTCGCCGACCTGATCGCCCCCGCGGGGCGCCCGCTGCGGGTCCTGCACCTCGGCGGCGGGGCGCTGTCGCTCGCGCGGTACGTGGCGGCGAGCCGCCCGCGCTCGACGCAGCAGGTCGCCGAGGTCGACGCGGAGCTGACCGCGTTCGTACGGGAGCACCTGCCGCTCGACCCGCAGGCGCGGGTACGGGTACGGGCCGCCGACGCGCGCGAGGTGCTGGCCAAGCTCCCCGACGCCTGGGCGGACCTGGTCGTCGGGGACGTCTTCGCCGGCGCCCGCACGCCCGCGCACCTCACGAGCGCCGAGTACCTCGGCGAGATCCGCCGCGTCCTGGCCGCCTCGGGCACGTACGTCGCGAACCTCACCGACGGGCCGCCGCTCGCCTTCCTGCGCGGCCAGATCGCGACGGCGGCCGAGGTCTTCCCCGAACTCGCCCTCGCCGCCGACCCGGCCGTGCTGCGCGGCAAGCGCTTCGGCAACGCGGTCCTCGCGGCCTCGGCCACGCCGCTGCCCCTCGCCCCCTACACCCGCGCGGTCGCCTCCGACCCCCACCCGGGCCGCGTCGAACACGGCCGCGCGCTCCGGGACTTCGCGGGTGGCGCGGCGGTGGTGCGGGACGCCTCGGCGAAACGGTCCCCCGCCCCGCCCGCGGGGGTGTTCGCGGAGTAGGGAAACAGGGGGAGCAGGGGCCGGGCGCGGGGACGACGGCTGCGGGCGCGGGGCGGCCGCGGGGTGCGGGCGCGGGGCGGCCGCGGGGTGCGGGCCAGGGGTGCGCGGCGGCGAGCACCGGTGGCGGCGTGGCGGCCACCGGACGCCGGGCACCGGCCGCCGTCACCCGGCGCCGTCGGCGCCCTCCGGTGGTCAGCGCCTGCCGTCCGCCGCCTCGATCGTGCGGGCCGCCTCGCCGAGCGCGTGGCGCAGGACCGCCGGGTCCGTGGACTCGCCGCTCTCCTCGGGCGGCAGGAGCCACGTACCCGTCGCGTTGCCCGTGTGCCCGCAGGCGTCCGGTGGTGTGGTGAGCCGCAGCCCTCGCCCCGCCGTCTCCGTACACGCGCTGCCGGGGACGTCCCAGCCGCGCGCGGTCCCCTCGGGGACGACGAAGCCGAGCGTCTCGCACGGGGCGTCGTGCACGACGGGACCGAGCAGTGGTGTGCTGCGGCGCAGGATGTCGACCGCTTCGAGGCCCTGCCGCACGGGGACCGTGACGAGGTCCCAGGCGGGCGGGCCCGACGGCGGCTGGGCGGACATCGGATCGGTGGACGCAGTGGACTCCGGCACGGGAACCCCTCCTTGGTCGCTGCGAAGCCTGGGGTGCCTCCCGGCCGACAGGCTGGGGGCACGGCTCCTCGTTCCCCGCACCGTCCAACGCGCACACCGCGTCAGGGGCTACGGCACGACACCGCCGCGAAGCATGGCATTTCATGGCGGATCATGGCTCCCTCCCTCTGACCTCGACGAAACCCCCTGTGTCGATTCGGTCACAGCGGGTATCTTTCTGCTCCGTCGGAACACGAGTGGCCACGGCTCGACGGCCGCCACGCCCCGCCCCGTACCGCACGAAAGGCCGGTCATGACCTCGTCGGCACCGCAACCGCTTTCGTTCCAGGAGCCTTCGGGAGAGCGGGGTGCCGCCACGCCCCCGCAGGTGCCGAAGCAGCGCGCGCCACGGCCCAACACGGTCTTCCGCGCCCTGCGCGGTCCGCTCTCGCCTGGCGAGTTCGCGGCACGGGTGCGGCGCGCGGGACGCGAGATCGGCGAATCGGTCTCGTGCGACGCCCGGTACATCGGGCGCGTCGAGTCCGGCGAGATCCGCTGCCCGAATTACGCCTACGAACGAGTGTTCCTGCACCTGTTTCCCGGGCACACACTCAGTGACCTCGGTTTCGCTCCGCGCGAGACGGTACGGGGGCGCAGAGCGGCTCGCCCCGCGCCCCCCGGCCAGCATCCGCCGTACGCGCCGCCGCGACCGGGCGCGCAGCGGGCGGCCAAGCGCCGGCACGCGCCCGACGACGGCGAGCCGTACCCGTACGACGAGGAGAGCGACGTGCACCGTCGCGCGTTCATCGGTTCAGGGGCGGCAGCGGCCGGCGCGCTCGCGACCGGGCTCTTCGGCGCGGCGGGTACGGCGGCCGCCGCACCACGTATCGCCACGGTCCCGGGACAGCGGGCGGGCGAGCGGGAGGCCGCCGCCGTCGAGCAGGCCGTACGGGAGATCAGGCGCATCGACGACAGGCACGGCGCCGGCCGTCTCTTCCAGGAGGCGGCCGGAGTGCTCCGTACCACCCACGCGCTCCTCGACGCGGGCACCGCGCGGCAGTCCACGAGCGACAGACTGCACGCGGCGGCGGGCGAGCTGTCCCTCTCGGTGGGCTGGCTCGCGCACGACTCGGGCCGCGTCGCCGACGCGCGTGCGCACTACGGGGAAGCGCTCGCCGCCGCCCGTCTCGCGGACGACGCGGGCCTGGAGGCACACGCCTTCTGCAACTCGGCCTTCCTCGCGCGCGACGCGGGGCACCCGCGTGAGGCGGTGCTCGCGGCCCAGGCCGGCGCACGGGCCGCGCGGCGGCTCGCGGCTCCGCGCCTCGCCTCGCTGCTCGCGCTGCGCGAGGCGAGCGGCCGCGCGGCGCTCAGGGACCGCGCCGCCTGCGAGGAGGCGCTCGCCCGCGGCCACCGGCTCTACGCGAAGGGCCCGGGGCCCGACGACCCGGAGTGGCTCCTGTCCTTCTACAGCGAAGCGGAGCTGGACTGGCTCGAAGCGCAGTGCTGGAGCAGCCTCGGCGACTGGCCCCGCGCCCTCACCCACGCCCGCCGCGCCGCCTCCCACGCCGCGACGCGCACCCCGCACCTGACCCGCAACCAGGCCCTCTACACCGCCGAACTCGCCCAGAGCCTCAGCGCCTCGGACCACCCGGAGGAGGCGGCGGCGACAGGCCGGGCGGTCCTGCGCCTCCTGAGCCGGGACGTCCGCTCCTCGCGCATCGACGAGCTGCTGCGTACGACCCGGGGTCGCCTGGCCAGGTACGGGGGCGGGAGAAGCGGAGAGGTGGCGAGCTTCCTGGCGGCGGCGTGAGCGGGGCGGCCCGAGCGCGCCGACCCGGGTGCCCCGGCCCCAGCACACCGCCCCCCGCGCGCGACGGGCACTGCGGGGTCCCGCCACGCGCCCGTGCCCGGGCTCACCCCGCCAAGTGGGCCGTGTCGTTCCAGACGTCGATCGCCGGGCGGCCGTACGCCCAGTCCAGCACCGACAGCGAGGCCGGTGCCAGGCGGATGCGCGCCCCGAAGTCCAGCGGCTCCCCCAGCCACCGCGCGCACACCGCCCGCAGCACGTGCCCGTGCGCGAAGAGCACCACCGTGCCGCCCACCGCGCGCGCCCACTCCACGACCGAGTCCACACGCTCCGTCATCCCACCGACCGACTCGCCGCCGGGAGCGCCGTCGCGCCACAGGAACCAGCCGGGCTCGCGTTCCTGGATCTCGGCCGGTGTCAGTCCCTCGTACGCGCCGTAGTCCCACTCCATGAGCGCGTTCCACGGTTCGGCGCGCCCGCCGAACCCGGCGACGTCGCACGTCTCGGCGGCCCGCGCGAGCGGCGAGGTCCGCACCACCGCGTCCTCCAGCCCCTCGACGCCGCGCAGCCGCTTGCCGAGCAGCGCCGCGTCCCTCCTGCCGTCGTCGAGCAGCGGGATGTCGGTGCGCCCGGTGTGCTGCCCGGAGCGGGACCAGGCGGTCTGCCCGTGGCGGACGAGCAGGACACGGGCGGCGGACGGCGATGACATGACGGGGCTCTCCTGTACGGGTGGGGACGGGCGCGGGGCGTACGGGTCGACGGCGCGCCGACACATCATCGCGCAGCCGCCCGCGCCCGCTCCGCGCGGGTTCGTCCCGCTTGGGCGGTGTCCCCCCGTTCTTCGCCCCCGACGTGATCCTTTCGGGGAAACCCCGGGAGAACCGCCCCGTAAGCCCGCGTGAAGCGCGAGGATCGCACGAGGAAGGGACCACCCCCGCCACAAGGGCCGCATCCGTACGTAAAGTGGGCCGCCGCGCCGGGGCGAGGTCTGGGTGCGGCGGGCGCGGGCACCCGGCCTGGAAGCGGAGCGAGGAGAACGAACGGATGCAGCAGACCGAGGCCCCGGCCCCACGCGGGCCCGGCCCCGTACGCCGGGAACCGGGTGGGGACCGCGAGCCCGCGGACTCCCGGATACCCGTCGCCGCCCCGCGAGGGGTGCGGCTGCGCTGGTGGAGCGAGATATGCCTGCTCGCCCTTCTGTACGGGGTCTACTCGGCGGGCCGCCTCTTCGCCCGCGGCGACGTGCAGGACGCGATAGGCCACGGCCTCGCGATACTCCGCCTGGAGAAGTTCCTCCGCCTCAACCTCGAACACCCGCTCAACCGCCTCTTCACCCGCGAGCCCTGGCTCGGCGTCCCCGCCGACTTCTGGTACGCCTCGCTGCACTACGTCGTCACGCCGCTCGTGCTGATCTGGCTCTTCCGCGCCCGGCACACCGTCTACCGCGCGGCCCGCACCTGGCTGATGACCTCCACGCTCATCGGCCTCGTCGGCTTCACGTTCCTGCCCACGTGCCCGCCCAGGCTGCTCGCCGCGGGACACGGCTTCGTCGACACGATGGCGCAGTTCAGCAACTGGGGCTGGTGGGGCGGCGAGGCGAGCGCGCCGCGCGGCCTCGGCGGCATGACCAACCAGTACGCGGCGATGCCGAGCCTGCACGTGGGCTGGGCCCTGTGGTGCGGCTTCCTGCTGTGGCGCCACGCGCGCACCCGGTGGATGCGGGCCGTGGGCATCGCGTACCCGACGATCACGGCGCTCGTCGTGATGGGCACGGCGAACCACTACCTGCTCGACGCGCTCGCGGGCGCCGCCGTGATGGGCGCGGGCGCGCTCCTGACCCGCCCGGTGCTGCGCGGCGCCGCGCGGGTACGGGAGTGGCTGCGGCCCCGGCTGCCGCGGCAGCTGCGCCCCGCGCTGCTCGCGGGCGGGGCGGCGTACACGGTGGCCACGGGCGGGACCCCCGGCGGCGGCAGCGCGGGGACCGGCACGAGTGTCGGTGGTGGGGCTGTTGTCAGTGGGGAATGCGAGACTTCGCCGGGTGAGCGAATACCCCAGCAACGACCCTCGCACAGGACCCCGGCCGAGCACCCCGGCGGGGCTCCGGCGGCGGCTCGCTGAGCTGCGCGGACCCGGGACGGAGCCACGCCCGCTCGACGCCCGCGCGCTCGCCGCGCTCGCCGCGAACCCGGGCTGCGACCGCCGCGCCCTGCTCGACGGCGCGGGCATCGACAAGAACGCGCTCGCCACCACGCTCGGCGCGCCCTCGGACGCCGGGCAGTCCCAGTTCGCCTTCATGCGCGGCAACGCCTTCGAGGCACGGGTCAAGGCGGACGGCGGCGCCGAACTCCTGCGCCTCACACACGCGCTGCTCGGTGGTGGCCCCGAGCCGACGCCCGCGACCCGGCACGTACCCGATCTCGCGGCACAGGGCCCCGAGGCACGTACGGCGCGCACGGCCGGGGCGCTGCGCGAGGCGGCCGGGCGCGAGGCGTGGACGCTGCTCGACCACCCGATGCTCGTGCTCGACGTGGCGGGCTCGCCCGCGTATCTGGAGCCGGACGCGGTCGTCGTGGCCCCTGACGGCACGTGGACGGTCGTCGAGATCAAGTCGTTCCCGATGATCGACGGGGCCGCCGACCCGGCGAAGGTGGGCGCGGCGGCACGGCAGTCGGCGGTGTACGTACTGGCGCTTGAGGGGCTGGCCCCCGAGGGGGCGCGCGTGCGCGAGAAGGCGCTGCTCGTCTGCCCGCGCGACTTCTCCAACCTCCCCACGGCCGCGCCCGTCGACGTCCGCAAGCAGCTCTCCGTCACGCGTCGCCAGCTCACCCGCCTCACCCGCGTCCCCGAGCTGCTCGCCGCGCTCCCCGAGGGCACGGTCCTCGACCCTGCGCTGCCCGCCGACGAGCTGCGCGCCGCCGTCGCCGCCGTGCCCGCCGCGTACGCCCCCGAGTGCCTCTCGGCGTGCGAACTCGCCTTCCACTGCCGGGCGTCGGCGCGCTCGGACGACGAGGTGACGGCGCTCGGGCGGGCGGTACGGGGCGAGCTGGGCGGTCTCGCGACGATCGGCGCGGTCCTCGCGGCCGCCCACGGCGAGACGGGCGACCCGGCGGACCCCGCGGTCGCTGCCCTGCGGCGCGCACACCGGCTGCGGGGCGAGGCGCTGGAGGCCTCGGGCCTCGGCTCCGGCTCCTTCGGCGGTACGGGTACGGGGCCCGGCGGCGCCGTTTCCTTCGGGGCGCCCCGTGCCCGTACCGCCGCCGACGAGGCCCGCGCCGGGGAGGCGGCCTGATGTCGCTCATCGCCACCCTGGCCCGGCTGGAAGCGGTGCGTGCCGGGCGCGCGCAGCCGCTCGCCACGCGCCTGCACCGGCACCTGTCGGAGCGCCCCCTGGTCCTCGTCCCGCTCACCACGGCGGGGGAGACGGGCGCCCCGCTCGGCGCGCTCGTCGGGACCGCGCGCGAGCGGCCCCGGCTGCTGTACGTGCCGCAGCCGCGCGACCGTGAGCTGCGTTTCGGTTTCCTCGCGGCGCTCGCGGCCGAAGTGCTCCCTTACGTCGAGTCGTTCGCGGGCGACGTCGAGACGGTCGAGCGCAAGGAGACCGATCCCGAGAGCGGCAAGAAGATCACGGTCGAAGCCGAACTGTGCAGGGACGCGCCCCAGTTGCTCGTACCGAGTACGGCCGGTGTCGAGTTCGTGCGGCTGCTCGGGCGCTCGATGCGGTTCCGGCGGACCGCCGAGGAGGACCCGGACGAGCCGTATCCCGCGCCCGCGCGCGTGCCGCTGCTCGGCCGGTGGCTCACGCACTTCGGGGAGCGGGCGCGGGTGCCCGGCTCGGCGCTGCTGCTGCCGATGACGGGGCTGCTCGGGCGGCACTGGGCGACGGGGCAGAGCCGCATGGAGGAGCAGCACCTCGGCGCGCTCCTCGGCTGGCTCGACCCGCCCGAGGGCAGCGACGGCGCCGCCGCGGCGCTCGCCGCCGAGCTGGACAGGGACGAGCAGGGGCAGTTGCGGCACCCGCCCGCGGGGCCCGCGACCGATCCCGCCTTCGACAACAAGCTCCTCGCCCCCGCGATCGAGCGCTACGACGCGGCCCGCCTGCGGTTCGCCGCCGCCGAGGACCCCGAGCGCGCCGACGCGCTCCTCGGCGCCCTCCACGAGGCCGAGCACGCGATCGGGCAGCTCGTCCTGCGCGCGACCCGGCCCACGTGGGACGCCGTGTGGCACGGGCTGGACCTGCTCCGTACGCTCCCCGAGGCCCCGTACGCGCGGGAGCGCTGGACGCGCGACCGGCTGTCGTACACGAGCCACCGCGACCGCCTCGCGGCGGGCGAGCCGCCGCAGCCGCGGCGCGACGACGCCGTGACCGCCGCGCGCAAGCTCGCCGCGCGCGAGCGCGAGCAGGCGCGGCTCGACGCGCAGGAAGCCCTCGACGACCCGCTCGTCATGGCCGAACGGCGGCTCGCGGGCGAGGCGTTCCACGGCCGCGTCGAGTCCGTCGAGATGACGTACACCGAGGGCCGCAGGCCACGACCACGTCCCGTCCTGACCGTGCGGACCGATGACCTGCCGCAACTCGCCGAACGGACGCCGGTGTTCCGCGTACTCGAAGGGAAGCCGCAGACCTGCGACGTCACGGGCCGCACGGAGGACGGGGCGCTGCTGCTCACGGTGCGGGACCGGATGGGGCGGGGCGCGGAGCCGGACGCGGGGTCCGTGCCCGTGGCCGGGGAGACCCTGTGCTTCACGCTGTTCCCGCACGATCAGCGGCCGGGGCCGGGGCTGCCGGACGCGGAGGCGACGCCGTGGACGCACGGCGGGCCGCCCGCCTCCGTGGCCGAGGCGGCGGACGCGGTGACCGAGGAGGACGTGCTGTGACGAACGACGCCGTGGCTTGCGCGGAGGCCGTCTTCGACCCGGGTGCCGAGGCGGCGCGGGCGACGGAGGCGATCCTCGCTGACACGCTGCACGGGACGCACCGGGGTGTCGTCGTGGACTCGCCGCCCGGCGCGGGGAAGTCCACGCTCGTCGTGCGCGCGGCGCGCGAACTCGTCGCGGCCGGGCGGCGACTGATGATCGTGGCGCAGACGAACGCGCAGGTCGACGACCTCGTGCTGCGGCTCGTCGCGAAGGACCCCGAGCTGCCTGTGGGCCGCCTGCACAGCAGCGACCAGGACGCGTACGACGCCGCGCTCGACGCGCACACGCAGGTCGTGAAGTCGAGCCGCGTCGGCGATCTCGCGGAACTGCCCGTCGTCGTGTCGACGGCGGCGAAGTGGGCGCACGTGCGCGAGGTCGAGCCGTGGCCGCACGCGATCGTCGACGAGGCGTACCAGATGCGTTCGGACGCGCTGCTCGCCGTCGCCGGCCTCTTCGAGCGTGCCCTCTTCGTCGGCGACCCGGGACAGCTCGACCCGTTCGCACTCGTCGGCGCCGACCAGTGGGCGGGGCTCGCCCACGATCCCTCGGCCTCCGCCGTCGCCGCCCTCCTCGCGCACAACCCCGGCCTCCCGCAGCACCGCCTGCCGGTCTCCTGGCGGCTGCCCGCGTCGGCGGCGCCGCTGGTCAGCGAGGCTTTCTACCCGTACACGCCGTTCCGCAGCGGTACCGGCCCCGGCGACCGGCACCTCGGCTTCGCCGGGCCCGGCGACGGGTCCCCGTACGACGCGGTGATCGACGAGGGGGCGGCGAGCGGCTGGGGGCTGCTCGAACTCCCCGCGAAGCTCACGCCCCGTACGGACCCCGAGGCCGTCACCGCGATCGCGCGGCTCGTACGGCGGCTCCTGGACCGCGAGGGCACCTCGGTCTCGCCGGGCGAGGACCCGGTGCCGCTCACGGCGGCCCGTATCGCCGTCGGCACGGCGCACCGCGACCAGGCCGCGGCGGTACGGGAGGCGCTGGCCGCGCTCGGCGTCACGGACGTCACCGTGGACACGGCGAATCGGCTCCAGGGCCGTGAGTACGACGTCACCGTGGTCCTGCACCCGCTCTCGGGCCGCCCGGACGCGACCGCCTTCCACCTGGAGACGGGCCGCCTGTGCGTGCTCACCTCACGGCACCGGCACGCGTGCCTCGTGGTGTGCAGGGCGGGGGTCGCCGAACTGCTCGACGCGCACCCTTCGACGGAGCCGGTGCGGCTGGGGGTCGAGCTGCGGTTCCCGGACGGGTGGGAGGCGCATCACGCGGTGCTGGCGAGGTTGGGGGAGCATCGGGTGGGGGTGTGAGGGGCGGGCGTGAACGGGGGCGGGGTTCAGTCGGCTCGGGGCTTGGGGGCCAGGGCTTGGTGGCCAGGGCTTGGTGGCCAGGGCTTGGGGCTTGGACTTGGGGCTTGGGGGCTTGCGAGCCGGGGGGGCCGAAGGGCCTGCGGGTCCGGGGCCTGGTTTCCGGGCCCGGGTGCCGGGTGTCCGGGCGCGGGTGCCGGGTGCCGGGTGCCGGGTGTCCGGGCGCGGGTGCCCGGGCGGAGGCCAAGGGCCGGTCTTGCGGGGCCGGGGGACAATGGTCGGTGGTGCGGAGGTGGTCCGCGCCGCTCCCACCTGTGCGATGGAGGAAGTTTCTATGGCGGAGCCCGAACGGCGACCGCGGCTGCGTCCCGCGCCGCTGCTCCACGAGCCGAGGGAGGTGGCGGCCGATCCCGAGCACTTCTTCGACCTGGAAGCGATCGATGACCCGCGCCACCTGCTCGACCGGGCGACCGAACTGAGCCTCGCCTTCCGCGCCGCCGCGGATCGCGCGATGGAGTACCAGGCCATCGCCGCCGCGCAGCTCGCCGACCCGCGCCGCTTCGACCGCCTCTCGGCGGCGTCGATCGGGGAGCGGGCGCAGTGGACGGAGGATTACGCGCGGAAGATGATCGAGTTCGGGCGGGATCTGCTCAAGGGGGAGCCGGAGGAGGGGTGACGTCCCTGCCAAGGGCGCGGCGTGGGGCCGACAGGGCCTGACGCCCGAGGGCGCGAGGCACGCGCGCGGGGCATATGCCGAGTGACAGGGCACGGTACGCCCGTACGGCACGTCTTGTCCCCGTTTCTGCGAACTTCGTCCGCTCGCGGGGCGGGCCGGGCGACCGTGGGGACATGACGAGCAGCACACAGCGGGAGCGGCACGGCATCACGGGCGAGGCGGAGGCGCAGGGCGTACGGGACCCGGGCGGGGCCCGTTGGCTCGCGAGTGCGACGCCCGACCCGGAGGCGGCACTGCGCACCTGGTCCGCGCGTCCGCGAGACCCGCTCCGCCTCCCCTGCGGCACGGCCTTCGACCTCGTGAGCGCGCCCCTGCTCTTCGGGCGCCGCATGGTCGAGCGGCTGTGGGCCGAGGGCCCCGGCTGCGGCCCGCTCGCGGAACGCGGCGACCGCCTCCTGCTCCTCGCGACGCCGGGCACGGCCGACCGCCTCGCCGCCCTGCTGCGCTGGGAACAGTGGGGCGGCAGCCCCCGCCACCCCCTCCCGCCCCTCCTCTGCCACGGGCGCGGCGACCTCGCGAGCCTGCCGCCCCTGGCCCCCGGCGGGTCGCGAGACCGCTGGCTGGTCCCTCCGAAGGGGCCGCGCCCCTGGCTCCGGGGCCCGGAGGCCCTGCTGTGGGCGGCCAGGACAGGTGTGCGGATATCGATTTCGCGCGCCGCCGACCAGGGTGCTAATGTCTACGACGTCAGCAGGCGCCGCTAGCTCAGTTGGTTAGAGCAGCTGACTCTTAATCAGCGGGTCCGGGGTTCGAGTCCCTGGCGGCGCACAGACGGAGAAGGCCCCCCGAGTGATCGGGGGGCCTTCTCGTTGCGCCCGGTCCGCCCGGAAACCACGACGGGACGAGCCGCAGTGGCACAAAGCCGCAGTGGCACAAGCGGGACCCGACGCCCCTCTCCCCCGCACGCGCCCGGCGGCGCTGCCCCCGCGCGGAGCCGCGCCCACGCGACGACCCGGGCGACCAGGAGGCCGGACCCGATTCCGGATCGGGCGCGCCCCCCGCCGCCGTACCGGTCCGGCGCCCCGCGTGGCGGACGTCGGCAACGGCGGCCACCTACGGGCGAGGGCCGCCAGATGCGGGCCGCGCCCGCCTGGCGGTGCGCCTCACCCGCCCTCCCGCCCCACCGGAAGCGGCGCCGCGCACGAGCGCGGGAAGTGGCAGCCCGGCGCTTCGTACGGAGGGCGCCGGAGCCGGGGACGACGGCGCGGGGTGAGCGGCGCGCGGCGCAGCCCGCGCGGCGGAGGCTGGGGCCGGGTGCGGCCGGGTGGGTCCGGGTGCGGCCGGGTGGGTCCGGGTGCGGCCGGGTGGGTCCGGGTGCGGCCGGGTGGGTCCGGGTGGGTCCGGGTGCGGCCGGGTGCGGCCGGGTGCGGCCCGTTCGGGATGGAGGGCGCCGGGGCCCTCGCCGGAGGTCAGGGCCTGCGGACGCGGACAGTCCATTCGGCGTCCGGGGTCTTCGCCTCGACCGTGATCTTCAGGGCGCCGCCCGGGACGGTGTACGTCTCGCCCACACCGAGCGGGGCGTCCGCGAGGCCGGGCTGGACGGAGCGGGCGGCGCAGCCCTGCGTGCGCGGGTGCGTGTCGAAGACCTTGACGGGACCCTGCGCGGAGGCCGTGTCGGTGCGTACCTCATAGAGGAGGAGGCCTTCGGCGCAGGTCGTGGCGTCGTTGCCGCGCGCGGTCCGTACCTCCATCGCGAGCGCCCGGTACGGACCCGTACGGACCACGGCGAGCCTCGGCGCGCCGCGCATCCCCTTCGGCAGCGGAGCCGCGAGCGGGGCGAGGTCGACGCGGCTGTCGCCGTCCTCCGGCAGGCAGGCGACGCGGGCGTTGTCGAGCCAGCCCAGCTTCCACTTGTGCCAGCCGAAGAATTCCGGGGCCAGCGCGAACTGGCTGCCCATCAGGTCCCAGTCACCGACGTGCGTGTCCCAGTCCCCCTTGCCGTCCGCCGGGCGGCGGTAGAGGTCGGGCAGGTCGAAGACGTGACCCGTCTCGTGGGCGAGCACGTTGTGGTCGGGCGGATGCTGCTCGAATACGGTCACGAAGCGGCGCAGTTCGGTCCCGTCGGCGTGCAGGGGCGTACCGAGATTGACGACCTTCGTGGCGTCCGAGTTCACACCGGGCGCGTCCGGGTCCGCGACGAGGTACACGAGGTCGTACTTGCTGAAGTCCGTTCCCGGGTCGGCCGCCGCGAGCGCGTCGCGCAGGTACGCCGAACGCCCCCCGTCGCTCCAGTCCCGCTCTATCGCGTAATCGCTCGCCGGGCGCGGCATCCGCACCCAGTCGCTCCGCACGTGCGGCACGAGCTTCATGCGCCCGTACGAGGCACGCGCGTAGAACCCCGTCGTCGCGGGGAAGTAGTCACGGCTCAGCGCGCGGGGCGTCGCGTGCGGCGTCGCGCCGGGGAAGGACAGGTACACGAGCGCAGCGTCGAGCCGCCCGGCCGGGCGGGGGTAGGCGGCGTTCCACGTGTCGAGGCCCTCCGAGTGGTGCACGCCGGTACGGGGCAGCACACAGGGCCCGGAACGCAGGCCGGCGAGCGCGGGAGCCGGGGCGAGGACGAGGGACCCGGAGACGAGCGCCAGGAAAGCGGTCGCGGCCGCCCCGATCCGCAGGCGCCACGAGCGCGCCGCACCGCCGCCCCTCCGGCCCGCGTCCCGCCACGCGCCGCTCGCGGCGGTCTGCGGGTCTCGGGGCCGGGGGACGCGGTGCTCGGGGCGCGGTCGATGGCGAAACACGCCCCCCACCTTGGAGCGCTATAAGTACATATGCACTGTTTGTCTGATCTACGCGGGTGAAGGGCCACCCGCTCGGCCCTCCACCCGCCGCCACCCGGGCGACCCGGACGCCGGGGACGGCACCACGGGACACGACCAACGGTGGGGTAAAAGTTCAAGCTTCACGCAGCGTCGTCTACGCGCCTTGAACGCACACTTCCGCCCTTCACACCCACCAGAAGAAACGGGAGCGAAAGCAAACCGTTCAACTCCGGTCGCCCGCAGTCCCACACCCCCGAATGGCCGCTGCGACGGCCTCTGGCCTGCATCTATGATCGGCACACTTTCCAGCACGGACACCCTGGCCAACGGCGGGAGCGAGCGGTGAACGGACCCCCCGAACAACCTCCAGCCCCCACCCGAGCGGGCACCTCGCACCCCTCGGCCCCGCCCACCCACGGCCAGGCGGCACACCACCCGCCCCCCGAGCCCCACGCCGCGCCGACGGCCGCCCCCGAGGGCCCGCGCCGCGAGACCCCGCGCCCCGAAGCCCCGCACCGCGAAGCCCCGCACCGCGAAGCCCCGCACCGCGAAGCCCCACACCGCGAGGGCCCGGTCCGCGACGCCCCGCACCACGAGGGCCCGCTTCACGAAGCCCCGCACCGCGAGGGCCGGCGCCCCGAAGCCCCGCACCGCGACAGCCCCCACCGCGAGACCCCGGTCCGCGAGCCCACTCGCCGCGAGTCCACGCACCGCCCGGCGGAACCCGTGCGCGGGGCGGCACACGGCCTCGGCGCGGACCCGGCCCACGCCGAGGCCACGCCCGCCTGGTGGCCGCTCCCCACCTCGCAGTCCGCCGCCTCCCGCGCCCACGCCTCCGCCCCCCTCCCGCCGCCCCACCCCCACGAGCGGGACACCCCGGCCCGGCCCCCGGCCGAACCGCCGCACCGCGAGCCCTCCCCGCACGCGGCGCACCGCCCGACCCGCCCCCGCGCCGGTTCACCCGAGCCCCCGCCCCCGCCGCGCCCGCGCCACGCGGCGCCCCGCGAGCGCCTGGGCGGCGGCCGCCACCTCACCGTCCTCGCCGAGGGCCTCCCCCTCCTTCCCGATCACTCCCTCCCCCGCACCCAGGCCCGTCCCCACCCCGAGGACCACCACACCCCGCTGCCCGCCGTGCTCCCGCCCCTGCCGGGGACCTCGCCGGACCCCACCCCGGACGCCTCCCATTCCCTGGACACCCCGGCTCCCCCCGCCGCCGCGTCGCGGGCGCCCGCGTACGAGGCCGCCGCACGAACGAGCCCCGCCCCCCGGCCCACGGCGCCCACTGACCTCACCTCCCTGTCCACCGCGCCCGCGCCCTCCTCCCCGCAGGCAGCCCCGCCGCCCGGCCCCGCCCCCTGGGCAGCCGCGCCTCCGGCTCCCCCGCGCAGCGACGTCCCGCACCGGACCCCCGCGCCCACGGGCCCCCCGTACCAGCCCGCCCCGCCCGCCCCGCCCGCAGGATGCGCGCCCCAGGCCCCCGCCCCCGCTCCGTCCCACCCCGCCGCGTCCCCCGATGCCGCTCACCGTGCCGCCTTCGAGGCCGCCCCGCTGCCGATGGCCCTCGTCGACGAGGCGGGCACCATCACCGCGGCCAACCCCGCCCTGCACCAGTACCTCGCCCTCCCCGCCGCTTCCCTCGCGGGGCGCCCGCTCGCCCACCTCACCCCGCTCGGCCTCACCCCGCAGACGGCCCCCGGCCTCCCGGAGGTGTTCTCCGGCCGCCGCCACCACCTCGTGTGCACCCGGCGGATCGCCTCCCCCCGGGGCGGCGAGGCCTGGGCCGAGCTGCGCGTCGAACACCTCCCGCCCGCACGCGGTGCCCTCCTCACGGTCCGCGACACGACGCTCGGCCACGACCTCAGGGCGCGCCTGCTCGCGGCCGAACGCGAGGACCCGCTCACCCGGCTCGACGGCCGCGCCCACTTCCTCGACCGCCTCGCGGACACGCTGGAGCAGCACGGGCTGCGCGGCGGCCGGGGGCGCGTGGGCCTGTGCGTCCTCGGCCTGGACGGCTTCCGGCACGTCAACACCGCCCACGGCCACCGCGTCGGCGACCACCTGCTCCGCGCGGTGGCCGCGCGACTCGCCCGGCTCGCCCCGCGCCTCGCGTCCCCGCACGGCGAGGCCCCCGTACTCGCCCGCCTCGGCGGCGACGAGTTCGCGGTCCTCGTCCGCGAGTCGACGGGCCCCGCGCAGCTCACCGCACTCACCACCACCGTGCTGCGCGAACTGCGCGAGCCCTACGACATCGCGGGGCGCCGCCTCTCCGTCTCCGCCTCCGCCGGAGTCGCCGAACTGCCCGCCCGCGAGACGAGCCCCGCCGAGCTGATGCGTGCCGTCACCACCGCGCTCGGCTGGGCCAAGGCCGAGGGCAAGGGCGGCTGGGCCCTCTTCGACTCCGCCCGCAGCGAGGACGGTACCCGCGAGGACCTGCTGGCCACCGCGCTGCGCCCCGCCGTGCGCGACGGCGAGTTCGAGCTGGAGTACCAGCCACTCGTCGCCCTCGCCGACGGCACCCTGCTCGGCGTCGAGGCCCTCGTG
Organism: Streptomyces sp. P6-2-1; assembly: GCF_050613165.1. Lineage (NCBI taxonomy): Bacteria > Bacillati > Actinomycetota > Actinomycetes > Kitasatosporales > Streptomycetaceae > Streptomyces > Streptomyces sp. P6-2-1. The sequence goes on from NZ_CP192513.1 coordinate 2,357,264, forward strand.
CGGTGGCGGCACCCCCGCTTCGGCCGGCTCGCCCCGAACCGGTTCATCGACGTCGCCGAGCGGGACGGCTCCATCGTCGAGCTGGGCCGCTGGGTCCTCCGTACCGCCTGCGCCCAGGCCCGCACCTGGCAGCTCGCCCGCCCGGGAGCACGGCCTCCCTACGTCAGCGTCAATGTGACGGTGCGGCAGTTGTGGGACTCGGACGTCGTGGCCGATGTCGCCGCCGTGCTCGCCGAGACCCGGCTGCCGCCGTCCCTGCTGCAACTGGAGCTGACCGAGTCCGAGGTGGTCGGGCAGACCGGCCGCCCGCTCCGGGCGCTCCAGGAACTGAGCGACATGGGGGTGCGGATCGCCATCGACGATTTCGGCACCGGTTATTCGAATCTCTCCTATCTCAGTCGCCTCCCTGTCTCCGTTCTCAAGCTGGACGGTTCCTTCGTACGCGGCTTCCCCTTCACCGGCTCCGTCCCCGATCCCGACACCTCCGCGCCAGCCGTCCCGGCTGCCCCTGCCACCCCCGGTCCCGCCGCCCCTGCCACCCCCGGCCCCACCGCCCCCGGCACTCCCGGCACCCCCGGCGCCAGGGACCGGGATGCCGCGACGGCGATCGCGGGCGGGCCCGCGCGGTCCACGACCGCCGAGGGACGACCGGCTGACGAGGTGATCGTCGAGGCCCTGGTCGGCCTCGCCCACCGCCTCGGGCTCACCGTGACCGCCGAGTGCGTGGAGACCAGGGGCCAGGCGGAGCGGCTGCGGGCGATGGGCTGCGACATGGGGCAGGGCTACCTCTACTCGCGTCCCGTACCGCCCGAGCGGATCGGTGTACTCCTGGAGACCACAGGGCGCTGCCCCGGCTGGACCACCTCCACTTCCTCGTGAGTTCCGCGACGTACCCGCACGCGCGTGCCGCCCGACGTACTGGCACGCGCGTGCCACCCGACGTCCTCGCCTGCGCGTGCTGCCTGGAGAACGGGGGCGGCACCCGCCAAGATCCCGCAGGTGTCCGAACTCACCCGTACAGGTGAAATTCATCCCCCATAGGTGGGAATCCAAGCCGTAAAGCTGCCGCCGCCCCGCAGAGCCACGGCTGTCGGCGTCCGGCGCGTACGAATGGAAGCCGTCACAGGCCCGCCCCTGTCCCGCCCCGCCGTATACGTCATGCGGGCCGGTTAACACGGTCGTAAGGTGACCGGCATGCAGGTGATCCAGTCGGCGAAGCTCGCCAATGTCTGTTACGAAATCCGCGGCCCGGTGCTCGACGAGGCGATGCGACTGGAGGCGGCGGGCCACCGCATCCTCAAGCTCAACACCGGTAACCCGGCGGCCTTCGGCTTCGAGACCCCGCCCGAGATCCTGGAGGACATCCTCCGGAACGTCTCGTCCGCGCACGGCTACGGCGACGCGAAGGGCCTGCTCGCCGCGCGCCGCGCGGTCACGATGCATTACCAGACCCTCGGCGTCGAGTCCGACGTCGAGAACGTCTTCATCGGCAACGGGGTCTCCGAACTGATCGTCATGGCCATGCAGGGCCTGCTCGACGACGGCGACGAGGTCCTCGTCCCCGCACCCGACTACCCGCTGTGGACCGCGGCCGTCTCGCTCGCCGGGGGCACTCCGGTCCACTACCGCTGCGACGAGCAGTCCGACTGGATGCCGGATCTCGCCGACGTCGAGCGCAAGGTCACCGACAGGACCAAGGCGCTCGTCATCATCAACCCGAACAACCCCACGGGCGCCGTCTACGACGAGGAGATGGTGCGCGGGCTCGCCGACATCGCCCGCCGCCACAACCTGCTCGTCTGCTCCGACGAGATCTACGACAAGATCCTCTACGACGGCGCCACGCACACCCCGACCGCCGCGCTCGCCCCCGATCTGCTGACGCTCACGTTCAACGGCATGTCGAAGGCGTACCGCGTGGCCGGTTACCGCGTCGGCTGGATGGTCGTCTCCGGGCCGCGCGCCCATGCCTCCTCGTACCTGGAGGGGCTGAACATCCTGGCGAACATGCGGCTGTGCGCCAACATGCCGGGCCAGCACGGTGTCGTCGCCGCACTCACGGGGCGCCAGTCGATCAACGAGCTGGTCCTGCCGGGCGGGCGACTGCGCGAGCAGCGCGACACCGCGTACGAACTCCTCACCCAGATCCCCGGCGTGACCTGCGTCAAGCCCCGGGGCGCCCTCTATCTCTTCCCGCGCCTCGATCCGAAGGTCTTCAAGATCAAGGACGACCGGGAAATGGTCCTCGATCTGCTCCGCAAGGAAAAGATCATGGTCGTGCAGGGGACGGGCTTCAACTGGCCCGAACCCGATCACTTCCGGATCGTCACGCTGCCGAGCGTGCAGGACCTGACAGAGGCGGTGGGCCGGATCGGCCACTTCCTGAGCGGGTACGGGCAGAACTGAGCCCCTCCGCCCCCGACTCGCCCCGCACCACTCCCACCCCGCCTCCGGCCCCGGCCCGGACGGCCCCGCGCTCATTCCACCCCCAGCCCCGGCCCCGGACGGCCCCGCCGCTCACCCCTGGCCCCGGCACGGACGCCCCGCACCCGGCTCCCTCCCTGCGCCCACCGACCGGCACAGGCTCGTACAGACTCCTTCTCTGGACGGATTCTAAGTTAGACGGATTCCAAGGTAGGATGCTCTCAGGCAACCCTGGAGGTCCCTCATGTACGAGCCGATCCGCACCAAATCCATCCATTCCACCTCCGGCGAGCAGTCCCGTTTTCCCCGTCATTCGCGCGAGGAGGAGCTGGACATCCAGCTCGCCGGTCACCTCGCGGCCCTGCTCGCGCTCACCGACGAGCTGCGCGCACTCTCCCCCGCGGACGAGGCGGCCGAGCTGGGCGAAGCGGGCAAGGAACTGAGCGACCACCTCCGCAGGCTGCGCGGCGGCAGCCCCGTACGCGCCGCCGCGGGAGCGGTGCACGGACACGACCGCGCGGCCCTGCACCGGCGCGCCCACGCGCTCGCCGGACGCGCGCTCGTCGTCGCGGCCTCGCGCGCCGACACGGGCGCGGCGATCCTGACCGCCCGCCGCATGGAGGCCCACGCGGCGGCCGCCGATCTCACCGAGCAGGCGCCGCGCGAGGCCCTGGCGGCCTGACCGTACGCGGCCGCACACAGCCGGGCGAGGCCGCATGGACGCGGCCGCGCGAGGCCGCACGTACGCACCCCGTACGTGGCCGGGCGAAGCCGCATGGACGCGGCCGCGCGACGCCGCACGTACGCACCCCGTACGTGGCCGGGCGACGCCGCACGTACGCGCGCAGGACCAGGGTCGGCCCGCGCGAAGCCGGGGCCGGGGCCAAGAGACGGGGCCCCTCGCACGCCATTGTGCGAGGGGCCCCGCCCCTCGGGGTTCACCGGCCGGCCGGGGTCCTCACCGGGGTCTCCGCACCGTCGTCGGGGTCACGGGTCCTCCGCACCGTCGTCGGGCTCAGCCGAGCCGCCGTACCAGCGCGCGGTACTCGTCCCACAGCTCCTTCGGGGTGTGCTCGCCGAAGGTGTTGAGGTGGTCGGGGACGAGCGCGGCCTCCTCGCGCCACACCTCCTTGTCGACCGTGAGCAGGTAGTCGAGGTCGGCGGCGGAGAGGTCGAGGCCCTCGGTGTCCAGGGCGCCCTTCGCGGGCAGGACGCCGATGGGGCTCTCGACACCCTCGGCACGGCCGTCGAGCCGGTCCACGATCCACTTCAGGACGCGGCTGTTCTCGCCGAAGCCCGGCCACACGAAACGCCCGGTCTCGTCCTTGCGGAACCAGTTGACGTAGTAGATCTTCGGGAGCTTCTCGGGGTCCTTGCCCTTGGCCACGTCGATCCAGTGCCCCATGTAGTCGCCCATGTTGTAGCCGCAGAAGGGCAGCATGGCGAAGGGGTCGCGGCGCAGCTCGCCGACCTTGCCCTCGGCCGCGGCGGTCTTCTCGCTCGCGACGTTGGCGCCGAGGAAGACGCCGTGGTTCCAGTCGAAGGACTCGGTGACGAGCGGGACGGCGCTCGCGCGGCGTCCGCCGAAGAGGATCGCCGAGATCGGCACACCCTTCGGGTCCTCCCACTCCGGCGCGATGATCGGGCACTGCGCGGCGGGGACCGTGAAGCGCGCGTTGGGGTGCGCGGCGGGTGTGTCGCTCGCGGGCGTCCAGTCGTTGCCGCGCCAGTCCGTGAGGTGCGCGGGCGGCTCCTCGGTCATCCCCTCCCACCACACGTCGCCGTCGTCGGTGAGCGCGACGTTGGTGAAGACGGCGTTGCCCCACAGGGTCTTCATGGCATTGGCGTTGGTGTGCTCACCCGTACCCGGCGCGACCCCGAAGAAACCGGCCTCCGGATTGATGGCATAGAGCCTGCCATCCTCGCCAAATCGCATCCACGCGATGTCATCGCCGATGGTCTCGACGGTCCAGCCCTTGACCGTCGGTTCCAGCATCGCGAGGTTCGTCTTGCCGCAGGCGCTCGGGAAGGCGGCGGCGACGTACTTCGCCTCTCCACGCGGCGGCGTCAGCTTGAGGATGAGCATGTGTTCGGCGAGCCAGCCCGCGTCGCGTGCCATGACGGAGGCGATACGCAGCGCGTAGCACTTCTTGCCGAGCAGCGCGTTGCCGCCGTAGCCGGAGCCGTACGACCAGATCTCGCGGTCCTCGGGGAAGTGCGAGATGTACTTCGTGGAGTTGCACGGCCACGGCACGTCGGCCTCGCCCTCCGCGAGCGGGGCACCGACGCTGTGCACGGCCTTGACGAAGAAGCCGTCCTCACCCAGCTCGTCCAGCACGGCCTGCCCCATGCGCGTCATGGTGCGCATCGACACGGCGACGTACGCCGAGTCGGTCAGCTCGACGCCGATCGCGGAGAGCGGCGAGCCGAGCGGCCCCATGCAGAACGGGACGACGTACATCGTGCGGCCGCGCATCGCGCCGCGGAAGACGCCGTTCTCCCCCTGGAAGGTCTCGCGCATCATGGCAGGGTCCTGCCAGTGGTTCGTCGGACCCGCGTCCGCCTCCTTCTCCGAGCAGATGAAGGTCCGGTCCTCGACGCGCGCGACGTCGGAGGGGTCCGAAGCGGCGTAGTACGAGTTCGGGCGGAGCGTCGGGTCGAGCTTGCGGAAGGTGCCCTTGCGGACCAGGTCGGCGGCGAGCCGGTCGTACTCCGCCTCGGAGCCGTCGCACCAGACGACCTGATCGGGCTCGGTGAGCGCCGCGATCTCCGCGACCCAGGCGCGCAGCTCCGCGTGCCGGGTGGGCGGGGTGCCGGAAGCGCGGGCGCTTCCGGGGGCGGGGATGCCGGTGGTCGTGCCGAGGGTGTCGGAGGACAGGGGAGCCGCGATGTCGCGCGCCACGAATTGCTCCTAAGCGAGGGTGAGAAGTCTGTCTGCCCCGTGGGGGCCGCGACCCGGACGCTCTCGTAGCCGCTCATCCGGTGCCGACCGCACTCATATGATCCTGCGCCTTCTCCGCCCATCTGTCCAGGGGGCCGCCCATGTGAGCGGAGTGACGCCGGACACGGCTGAGGCGGGGGCGTCGGCTCCGTACCGGCACGGCGACGACGTACGGACGGCGGGTCGCCGCGGGGCGACGTACGGGTACGGGGGCGGGTGGGTACGGGTCGGGTACGGGTACGGGCATGGATACGTGGGCGTGTACGTGTACGGATGCGCGGATTCCGTACGGCCGCGGGCGCCGGGCGACGTACGGCCGCGGGCACCGGGCGACGTACGCGAGCGGGCACCGGGCGACGTACGGGGCACGCCACACTCCGTGCCCGCGCGCCGCCCTCCGCGTCCTTGAGCGGGCGGGACGCCACCCGCTCAACCCGCCTCGCTACGATGCCGATATGACCGCGCCCGCTCCCGAAGCGACGCGCCCTTGCCCCGACCCGCCGGGCGCACCGCCCCGGCCCTCGCTCCCCCACCTCCCGGCCCCGCCGGTCCGCGCGCACGGCGCGGGCACGCGCACACCTCTCCTCTCCCGGACACCGGCTCGAAGGACACGCGGCAGATGACCACGACGCACGATTCCACGACGGCCCCCGATCCCTCCGCGGCGACGGCCGAGGCCGGCTCCGCGCCCCCCGCTCCCGCCCTCCCGTCCCTGGTCAAGCCACGGATGCGCGGCTGGCTGCACGCGGGGATGTTCCCCGCGGTGGTCGTGGCCGGTCTCGTCCTGACCGCCTTCGCCGACTCCGGCAGGGGCCGCGTCGCCTGCGCGATCTACGTCCTCACGGCCTGCCTGCTCTTCGGCGTGAGCGCCCTGTACCACCGGGGCAACTGGGGGCCGCGGGCCGGAGCGGTGCTGCGCAGGCTGGACCACGCCAACATCTTCCTGATCATCGCGGGCACCTACACGCCGCTGACGCTGCTCCTCCTGCCCGACGGCAAGGGCACGTGGCTGCTGTGGGCGATCTGGGCGGCCGCTGCGGCGGGCATCGCCTTCCGGGTCTTCTGGGTGGGCGCCCCGCGCTGGCTCTACACGCCCTGCTACATCGCGATGGGCTGGGCGGCGGTCTTCTTCCTGCCGGACTTCATGCGCGCGGGCGGCGTCGCCGTGCTCGTCCTCGTGCTCGTCGGGGGCCTGCTCTACAGCGCGGGCGGGGTGATCTACGGGATCAAGCGGCCCAACCCCTCGCCGCGCTGGTTCGGCTTCCACGAGGTCTTCCACTCGCTCACGCTCGCGGCGTTCGTCGTGCACTACGTGGGGATCTCGCTGGTGGCGTACCAGCACGGGTGAGGGGCCCGGGCGTGGGCGGGGCACGAAGGAAGCGCCGTCGACAATATGACGACCTGACGGTCAACAGCACCTGTGGATAAAGTCCGGCACTCTGTCCGGACCCCGTGCAAGTCTTCAGGTGTGAACGGAAACGACCTCGTCCTCACCTTCGCGCCCGGCCTGGAGACCTTCCTCCCGCAGGGCCGCCCGACCCTGACGGCGCACGCCGACGGCGTCTCCACGCTGGGCCACCTCGTGGAGTCGCTCGGCGTGCCGCTCACCGAGGTGGGCGGCCTCAGCCGCGACGGCGCCGCCGTGCCGGTCTCCGCCATACCGGAGGGCGGCGAGCACATCGCCGTCGCCCCGGTCGACCGCCCCCAACGGGTCCCCGGCGCCCCGCTCCGCTTCCTGCTCGACGTCCATCTCGGCACCCTCGCCCGCCGCCTGCGGCTGCTCGGCGTGGACGCCGCCTACCAGCAGGAGGACCCGGGCGACCAGGCCCTCGCCACCCGGTCGGCCGACGAGAGACGGGTGCTGCTCAGCCGCGACCGGGGGCTGCTGCGCCGCCGTGAACCGTGGGCGGGGGCGTACGTGTACAGCCACCGCCCGGAGGAACAACTCGCCGACGTCCTGGGCAGGTTCCGCCCCCACCTGCGCCCGTGGACCCGCTGTACCGCGTGCAACGGCATCCTGCGCCCGGCGCGCGGGGAGGACGTGGCCGACCGCGTCGAGGGCGGTACGCGCGCCACGTACGACGTCTACGCGGAGTGCCCCGACTGCGGCCACGTCTACTGGCGCGGCGCGCACCACGGCGGCCTGGCCCGCATCGTCGCCGAAGCGCTGAGGACGGTCGGCCAGGACGAGGGCAGGGACCGCGACCGGGACCGCGACCGGGGGCCGGACGCGGGGACGGCCCCGGGCCCCGGGCCCGACGGTCCCGACGCGGGGACGGAGGCGCCCGCGTGACACCCGCTCGATCTCACGATCGGCGACAACGCCGAGTGGTGTGCGAGGCCGTGCGCCGCCCACGGCCTCACGGGCGTACGCCCCCGCGCCCTGTGGTCGGTGCCGCGCCGCCCGCCGCCGCACTGCCCGGACGCGGTGACGCCGACGCCGGACGCCACCCCGGCCGCGGTCCTCGCAGCGATCGGCACCTCAGGGCGGGGGCCCCGGGCGGGGAGGCGACCGCCGTCACCACCACGGAGGCGCTGGAAGCTGGGAGCGCGTCTGGGCCGGGGCGGACGGGCAGCAGGCGAGCGGCGTGTCCCGCCCCACGCCGCTCAGGGACGGGGCGCAACGCGTCCTGGAGATCCGGGACGCCCGGGGGGACCCACCCTGCGGGGCGGGGCGATTCTCCACGAGGGAGCCGGGGTCATCGGCGTCTCCCCGTGTGGGCGGACGCCGGGGAAGCGCCGCTTCGTGACACGGCGCTCGCCCACGCCACCAGGTCCGGCCTCCCCCTGGTGGGCTACGAACGGGGCGCGTCGCCGACCCTCGCGGAGCGTGCGGGGTTCAGGAGGGCCGGACCGTTGCCGGCGTGGGCGTGGGCGTGGGCGTGGGCGTGGGCGTGGCGGGGAAGGGAGGGCGCGGAGCGGGAGGAAAGCTGGCGCGAACCCGGGCCGCGCCCCTTCGGCCCTACTCCTCCCAGCTGACCAGCCGCCGCGCCACCTCCTCCGGGTCCGTCTCGGGACGGTCGCAGACGAAGCCCCGGCAGAGGTAGGCGGCGGGGGCGCCATCCACCAGGGGGCGGTCGGCGAGCAGGGGGAACTCGGGGTCCGTGGACGGGAGTCCGGCCGCGACGACCGCGCCGGGCGATGTGGCGAGGAGGGCGATGCGGTGGAGGGCGCGGGTGCGGGGGTCGTCGGGGTCGCCCACCACGGCGACCTCGTAGGGGCCCGCGAGGAGGGCCTCGGCGACCGCGAGGCCGTGGCCGACGAAGCGGGGCACGCGGGGCGCGAGGGCGCCGACGACCGAGAGGGCCTGTTCGGCGGCGGCGCGGTGGGGGGTGGAGCCGGTGAGTGCGGCATAGGTGAGGAGGGCGCCCGCCGCGGCGTTCCAGCCGGACGGGGTGGCGTTGTCGGTGGGGTCCTGGGGGCGGTGGATGAGTGCTTCGGCGTCGGTGGCGGTGTCGTACAGGGCGCCGCTGTCGTCGCGGAAGCGGTCGAGGACGTTGTCGAGGAGCAGCCCGGCGAAGTCCGTCCACACGCCCTCGCCGGTCACGGAGGCGAGGGCGAGGAAGCCCTCGGCGACGTCGGCGTAGTCCTCCAGGACGCCGGAGTTCGCGCCGGGAAGACCGTCGCGGGAGGTGCGGCTCAGGTGCCCGTGGGTGTCGAGGTGCACACGGACGAGGAGGTCGGCCGCGCCGAGCGCGGCTTCGACGAGGTCGGGGCGGTCGAAGTAGGCGCCGGTCTCCGCGAGGGCGGCGACCGCGAGGCCGTTCCAGGCGGCGACGACCTTGTCGTCCCTGCCGGGTGCGGGGCGTTCGTCGCGCGCGGCGAGCAGGGCACGCCGTACGCGGTCGAGGCGGGCGGCGTCGACGGGCGGGCTGTCGGTGCCGTCCGTGGGAGGCAGCTGGAGGACCGAGCTGCCGTGCTCGAAGGTGCCCTCGGGGGTGACGCCGAAGTGGGCGGCGGCGAGGGCGGCGTCCGCCTCACCGAGTACCTCGCGCAGTTGCCCGGGGGTCCACACGTAGTAGGCGCCCTCGACATGGCGGCCCGTGCCGTCGTCGCTGTCGGCGTCGAGCGCCGAGGCGAATCCGCCTTCGGGGGTGCGCAGTTCGCGGACGAGGAAGTCGGCGGTCTCCAGGGCGACCCGCCGGGCGAGAGCCGAACCGGTGGCCCGCCACAGGTGGGCGTAGAAACGGCACAGGAGGGCGTTGTCGTAGAGCATCTTCTCGAAGTGGGGCACGGTCCACTCGCGGTCGACCGCGTAGCGCGCGAAGCCGCCGCCGAGCTGGTCGTAGATGCCGCCGCGGGCCATGTGCTCGGCGGTGTCGGTGACCATCTGGAGGGCGCCGTCGGAGCCGGTGCGGGCGTGGTGCCGGAGCAGGAACTCCAGGACCATGACCGGCGGGAACTTGGGCGCGCCCCCGAAGCCGCCGTGGCGGGCGTCGTAGTCACGGGTCAGCCCGAGCAGGGCCGCGCCGAGCGCTTCGGCACCGGGCGGAGAGGCGCCCTCGGGCAGCCCGAGGCCACGCCCGGCGAGGTCGGCCGTGACCCGCGCGGCCACGTCGGCGACCTCCTCACGCCGATCGGCCCAGGCAGCCCGTACCCCTTCCAGAACCTGCCGGAAGGCGGGCGTGCCGTGCAGCGGGCGCGGCGGAAAGTACGTCCCGAAGTAGAAGGGCTCCCCCTCCGGCGTCAGAAACACCGTCATGGGCCACCCGCCCTGCCCCGTAGCGGCCTGCACGGCCTCCATGTACACGGCGTCGACATCGGGCCGCTCCTCACGGTCCACCTTGACGCTCACGAAGTGCGCATTCATGTACGCGGCGGTCTCCGCGTCCTCGAAGGACTCGTGCGCCATGACGTGACACCAGTGGCACGCGGAATACCCGACCGACAGCAGCACCGGCACGTCCCGCCGCCGCGCCTCCTCGAACGCCTCCGGCGACCAGGGCCACCAGTCGACCGGATTGTCGGCATGCTGAAGCAGATAAGGCGAGGTCGCACCAGCCAACCGGTTCATACGCCCCAGCCTCTCACGCCGACACGGCCCTACTGGTTCAGCCCGCGAGCCCCGCCCCACTTGGCCGATTTGCACTCATGCGCCATCACGTAGTGAATGCGGATCGCCCCTTTTGCGCCCCCGGTCACCCTGCGGACGCTGGAGGCTCTGCCCCGGCCCAAAGCCGGTGTCCGGCTGGAAGCGGGCAGTACGCTGAGTCGAGCAGCACCGCATCCTCGAAGGAGGTACTTCATGACCGCCGAGATGGTGGCGCCCGCGTGGATGCACACGCAGATCAGCGCGGAACAGTACGACTCCTGGTCCGAGGAGCAGTGCGCCGGCATCGAGATCGTGGACGGGATGGTCGTCGTGAGCCCGAGCGCCTCCAAGCGGCACAATCGGCTGGCCCGCCTCCTGGCCAATGCCTTGGACACCGCCGCGGGCCCGGACTGGAACGCGGACACGGACTTCGACGTCCGCCTGCAGGACGTGCCGCTCACCAACCGCCGTCCGGACGTCACCGTCTACCGGGCGGAGACCATCGACCTCACGCCCACCCGCCCGGAGCACGTCCTCCTGGTCGTCGAGGTCGTGTCCCCAGGGTCAGAAACCACAGACCGGATCGTGAAGGTGGACCAGTACGCCAAGGCCGGCATCCCCTTTTACTGGCGCATCGAGCAGGCCGCCACTGGCGTCCCGATCGTCTACACCTACGTCCTCGACCCCGCCACCAAGGCTTACCGGGACGGCGAGATGTTCACCGGCACCGTGAAGGGCGCTGCGCCATTCCCTGTCACGGTCGACCTTGGGGCGCTGTAAGCAACGAGGAATCGCCCGCACCCTCGACGTCTCCGACGCCCTGTGGACTAAGACATGTCCACAACCGGGGGCCTCTGGGCGGCGGCCCCCCTCAGCCCAGAGGCGTCGTAGACGGTGCGGTGGGGGAGGTACAGAGCTTCAACCAGATGCCGACCCACACTGTCTCGCCGGGGACAAGCCGCGTGGGGAGCCGCCCCCGCTTGATGCCCGTCACCCTGACGGCGTGCCTCGTCGGCAGCAGTTCGTGCTTCGAGGGCTTCGCAGACGTCCCTGACCCGCAGCGGGCCAGCTCGCCGACCACCGTCGCCGCTACGGACAGTGCTGTGGGCGAGGACCTATCGCCCTTCGCCCACAGCACTGACGCCTGAGCCGCAATTCGCGGTCCCGTGCCCATACTCCTCAACGGTGACGGCGGGTCCGCTGCCCTCCAGGCACTGGCGGATGGCAGCGTACTTCTCGGGCCCCCACTCTGGTGAGGCGGCCAATTCGGCCTCCACCCAGGCGTCGATACTTGCGCCCAGCTGCTCATCGTAAGTGTCCATGTGACTACCTTCTGGCAACGCCCCAGGGCAGGGCCACCAGTCGACCGGGTTGTCGGCGTGCTGCAACAGATAGGGGGAAGTCTCCCCCACGAGTCGATTCGGCATCCCCCAACCTATGCTTCACCCCACCCGCCAGTCAGGACGGCGTGCCGCGGTCAGGTGGGGAGGCGTCCGTGATCGGCAGGCTCACTGGTGGGTTGCCGGATCGGCAGGATGCTCAACAGCCCGCAGCCGTAGGACTTGCCTCTTCCGATTCCCTCCCGCATGGCTCCCCGCAGGGCGGACACGTCGTGGATCTCCGCCTCCCCGTCGAACTGTGCGAGGTGAAATCGGAGGCCTGCGCGTGCGCGGAGTCGGCTGACGAGCGGATGCCGGGGGGTCACGAGCCCGGACTGGAGACGGAGCCCCGCCTTGGCCGCACGCAACCTCCACCACTCCTCGGCGGCCTCCCCGTGCAAGGCCACCCGCTGCCCGACCCGGCCGCCTCCCGCTGTGGGAACGGCCAATTGTTTCGAAGGGTTGGCAGCGATCCGATAGCGCACCCGCATGCCCCCCGCGAGCGTGTTGAGGTACGACTTCAGGTGCAGCACCCCCGTCTCTGCGTATCCCTCGGGCAGGCATCCGATCTCGGGCTGCACGTGACTCTGCACGAGGACCTGTACCGCGTCTCGCACGGGCTCCGTCCGGTAGAGGGCGCCCACGTCGCTGCGGGGGGTGTCGGAGGGGCGGTCGGGGAAGAGGGACATGACGCGGCGGTGCATCAAGTGGGCGTCATTCATGTCGTTCAACACGTCCCCTCTGCGCAGATCGGGGGTCAACCGGGTCAGCCAGAGGCTCATGCTGTTTCCACCTGTTCGGACTTCGAGGTGGCCTCCGGCTGTCGTGGGAGCATCGGAGCGGTCAGAGGGACGTGACCGACACGTACCGCGCGCGTTCCGTGCCGCCGCCGTGCCGAGAATGAGATCGGGTGGTCGTGGCGCAACTCGGCTCCTACGAACGCGGGCACGGTGTCGCGCACGGTCCGCAGGTGCAGCGGTGTACCCGCGTCCAGGCGCTCGCGTGCACGGCGCAGCCGCGCTGGACGTGTCTCCAGCCAAGGATGGCCCTCCAGCACGTCGTCCATGTGACCGTCGTGTACCGCACGGCTCTCGTCCGGGTGTACGACGGGAGTACCGGGCGGGAATGCCTTGCGGCCGAGGTACAGGGGCCATCGAGGACGTCTCAAGGCCCGGTACAGACCGCGCACCTCCTCGTCCGCTCCTTCGAGAGCCACGAGGAAGAGCGCCCCCGACAGGTAGAACCGCTCGCTGACGACGGTGGCTCTCGCACCGCCTTTGGTGTTGGGCACGTTGGAAACGGTGTGGTAGTCGCGTTCCAACTCGCCTTCGCGGTCTACCCGAACGCCCATCGACAGTGTGGCGAGTTCCCGGACGCGATCGTCGTCGTCCCTCGCCACGCCGAGGGCCGACGCGAGCAGACCGACGATGCCGGACTTCGTCGGTTCACGGGCCGTGTCCCGGCGGTCGAAGCGGGAGGAGGCGCCCCAGGACTGCATGGGGGCGTCGAGGCACAGGATCAGGGTGGATGTCACCGCACCGCTCCTCAGAGACCGGCCGAGCCGATGAGCCCCTCGACGAAGGCATCGATGCCCTCCGCCTCCTGGCAATCACGTGGTTGGCGGTCGGAGAGCCCTCCGCTCGGATCGAGGGAGCCGTAGTGCACGCCGCGCAGTTCCTCGTCCCCGTAGAAGTCACGGATCTGATCGAAGTAACCCGCCATGCGCCGGGCGGACGTGTCCATCAGGTCCGCGACGTCGCCGACGGGCGAGAGGAACGCGTTGGCGAGGCTCCACGCCCCGTCCGTGCGTGCGACTCCCAGCAGGACGTCGGGTACCGTCGGCGCGGCCATGGAGTTCTGCTTGCCGCGCGGGACGGCGTGGACGAAGGCCCGAAGCCAGGCCCGGACACTGCGGACCAAGAGTGCCTTGTCCTCGGCGGGGAGTTCCTCCGGGAGCACCGAATCCTCGCCGAAGAGGTTGCGGAGCAGACGGTCGGTGTCCAGGTTGGCGTAGCGGTAGTAGCAAGCCGCGTTGTAGTCGATGGTGCCCATCATGTCCGCGGCGGGCTCCTCGGCCGGACGCATGTCGTCCATGGCCGTGTAGAAGTCGAACTCGTTGGCCACGGCGTGGGTGGAGATGCTGTGGGCGACCTGGCTGGCGGAGATCACGGAGAAGTCCTGGTTGTCGGCGATCATCCGGCCGAAGAGCGCGATGTCGGCAACCCGGGAGGAGTCGAAGACCTTTCGCGCTTCAATGAGCTCCTTTTGCGTCGGCTTGACCTTGGTCCGTGACCTCTTCTTCGCGTCCGCCTTGCGCTTCTCCTCCTTTTCCAGCGCCTTTTCCAGGATGTCCCAGCGCTTCTCGCAGTAGTCCGCGAGATGCTCCACGGCAGCCGGTCCCACGTACAACAGGTACTCGGACCGCCCCCGGTCCTCGGTCACCCCGAATCCGAACGCCGCCAGCGCCTCTTGGGCCACCAGCTGCGCCCTGCTCACCTCACACTTGCCGCGCTCAGCGAGGAGAATGCCGGCCTGTTCCGGCAGTTGCTTCGTCCGCCGCCCGATGTCACCCGTTTCCAGGCCGTGTGAGGTGAACAGCTCACGTGCCGCCCGTTTCAGTGACTGACTGGAGATCCGGGCCCGGGTGACCCCTCCGAACCGCACTGTCTTCGGCTGCCCGATGTCGTCCCGGTTGAGGTTGCTGACCGGGAAGGACTGGAGCAGGTGGAGCTCAATGATCATTCGTCATCCTGGGTAGTCGAATCGGGGGCCTGGTCGAACGGGGTGCCAGGGGCGCCGCCCGGCTCGTCCTCCGCCCCCCTGGGCCGGGCAACGGGGTGACGGTGGTAGTCGCTGATCCAGCGCAGTCGCACGCGTTGCCGCTCCGTCACCCGGTGATCCGTCTGGTCCGTCGAGAGGAGGACGACGAGATCGTCGAGGAGCCGTCCGTAGTTCAACGGCGTGTGGCTGCCGCGCAGGAGTCGCACAGCCTGGCGCACCTGGTGTTCCAGGGCCGCGCCCTCCACGGATACGAGTTCGGCGAAGCGGCGCTCGGCCGAACTCCCCTTCTCCCGTGCGAGAGCCCCGAGGGAACGGGCGAGGGTCGGTGCGTGTGGTCCGCCGAGCGAGCGGGGCAGGGGGTGCAGGGCGAAGAGACCGCTCAGCAGCAGCCAGACGTCCTGCTCCTCTTCCGGCGGACCGTACGGGACGACGATCCCGTACGCCTGCGCCTGGTGTCGCCCGCCGCTGAAGCCCCGGCGCAGCACGGCGAGCTCCGCACGCCCTCGGGCCACCAGATGCGTGGCGTCCGATTCCCGCGCCGTCGCGAGGGAGTGCAGGTGGGAGACGAACGCGTCACGCCGAGCCTGCCGTTCCTCATGGGCTTCGGTCCGTGCCGTCATCGGGCGCTCCTCCTCGCGTCGGTTCTCGTCGTCCGTGTTCGACAGCTCATGAGACCTCCGTGTACTGGGCGAGGTTCTCGCGGTGACGGTCGCGGAGCCACATGGCGGCACGGAGGTAGTGCGTATAGCTCTCACCGGCCGCCAAAAGCTCCCGGTCTCGTCGTCCGGCGTCCTCCGCCCAGCGTCGAGCGGCCCGGCCCGCGGTGTCGTGAACGACGTCCGCCCATTCGGTCGCGGCCTGTTCCATCTCGGCGTCCGAACCCACCGAGACACCGAGACGCCGAACGAGTTCATTGAAGGGCTCAGCCACCCTCGGCCAGAAGTCGATTTCCAGAGCCCTGCGCGAGGCCGCAGATGATTTTCCGCGACGGCCGGCGGACGGAGGGGCGAAACTCTGGTGGTAGGTCGTCTCCATCACGCGCAGGGCGTCACCGAGGTTGTCGGCATAGGCGACGGCTTCTCCGATGACGTACCCGATACGGCGATCACGAGCCCGCATCAGGGCGACGGGGGCCGGAACCTCCTCCTCGTACCACGCGAAGATGTTCCCGCGCTTCTTCCCCAATTCCTGTCCGAAGACCCGCAGCGTGAACACCGTCGAGTCGGGAATGACGTGCGAACCGTCCACCCTGGACACCGCGAGAGGTCGCAACCGGGCGGGCTCGGCTCCGGGAACCAGTGAGGGAACGAGCTTGTTCTTCGACGCGAGCTTCTTCTGCCCCGCCCTGCCCTGGTACTTACGGCCGGAGCGGCTCCAGCGCGCGACCTCCGGCAACAACAACTCCTGCGTGTACTGCCACACGCCGCGCACCCCCTCCAGTTGAACGGGCACGATGCGTGCCGGCTGGGAATCCGAGGTCCACCGTTCGCGGAAGGCGGCCATGGGTTCCACATCCTGGGACAAGTCACCGTCGAGACGGGTCCCCGGAGTGCGCAGCACACCCACGACCGAAGCCTCTGCGGCCTCCCGGGCGCGGAAGAGCAGCACCCGCCGCGATGGCCACGTCAAGGCGTCGGTGAGCCCCAGAGGGGGACGCGGCGGGCCCGGATCGGGCCGGTGCACCTCGTCGTCCTCCCAGGCGGGCCGATCCGCAGGGCCGGTACCGGTCGGATGCCCTTCGTCGGGCCGGTACGCGACGAGGTTGAGCAGAAGGGTCCTGCGGAGCGTGTCCCCCTCCAGGAGGACGCACCCGAAATCGCTGCCCAGAGAGGCCTGAGAAGGGGCCCGACTCTTCTCGTATCCAGTCTTCTGCCCACCGGTGTCGTACGCCTGCATCGTGACCAGCCAGCGCGCGGCCTCGGCTGGTGACAGTTCCGGCCGTTCGGTGGCGGTGGTGTGGTCGAAAAGGGTGCGGCTGCTGCCGGTGGCCCACGGCGCGACGAGGACGGCGGTGCTCTGGTGCGGTTCGGCATCCTCGGCGGGATTCCGCGAGGGACGCCTCGCGAGATCCGGGCACTGCAGGAACGGCCGGTGGGCATCGAACAGGTCGAACCGGGACTCCATGCGCTCCACATAGCGATCGAATCGACGTCGGAACTCGTCTTCCTCGTCGAGCAGATGTGCTGGGTCGGCCATCCACAGCTCGTCCCAGTCGTCGTCATCAGGGGTGATCGCCCGGTGCAGGAGGGCCAGCACGAGCCGGTGGAGCGCCGCCGTCATCGTCGGACTGCTGCCGATGAGGCGGCGGTGACGGTGCGCGTGGAGCACGAGGTCGATCAGACTCACTTGGGTCATGCGGTCGGAATCGAGCGGAAGCACGGGAAGCCAAGGTTCGCGCAACAAATCGAACGTCACTCGACCCCTCCGTCTTCCTTCTGGAACTGCGGTGCGGGATCAGTGAAACGAATCCCGGCGCACCGCGCACACGTTCCTCAAGAAATTTGCGGCGTTCTCGCGCACATTCGGCCAGTAGGCAGCGAGCTTGCCCGAAAATAGCCTACCGCCCGACCGCGGAGTTCGGTCAGGCCTTGCGGTCCCGGTCAGCTCCACGGCCTCTCTGACGTGTACCGGTACCAGCGCGTCCGAATTCCGTGAGGGTCCGCAGACCCCATCGCGTACCCCGCGACATGGGGATACGGGCCGTCAGCGCCTCGCGACCCGCCTTCGGCGTGCGCCTCTCCGACCGATCCGCCGCACGTTCCCACTGCTCCTCCCATCCGAGCGGGGAACGCAGTTCCTCGCCGTCGTCGTACACCCTGTCCAGTAATTCCTGTACCTCGTCGGGGCATCGGATCACGTCTCGCTCCCTCAGCACCGCCAACGTGCGAAGAAGGATCGCTTCGTCGTACACGTTCACGGCGTAACTGAAATTGACCGCCTTCCGCCTTGAGCGCGGCTCCGGCACCCTGATGAGGACGAACCGGATTTCAGGCCGTTCGGGGCCCACCCGGTGCCGCCCGATCCGTCCCATCCGCTGGATCAGGCTGTCGATCGGCGCCACCGCGCTGATCATCACGTCGAAGTCCAGGTCGAGACTGCTCTCCAGGACCATGGTGCCGATCACGACTGATCCCCCGCTCCCAGCCGCTGCGGTCATCGAGCCCCGCGGCCCGAAGCGGGCGCGCAGGCGTCCTTCCGCCGCGAGCCGCTCCGCCGGATCGAGCTTCCCGTGAATCAACTCCGTCACCACGGTCTGCCCGGCCACGTCCCCCACCGCCCTTTGCAGCGACTCCCAGTCCCTCTTCGCCTCCTCGACGAGGTTGTGCACGATCGCGACGTTCCGACCCCGACGCGCCTCCCGCAAGGCGAGTTCCACGACGTCTTGCCGATCCACCCAGTGCAGCTGAACCACCCGGTCACGATTGACGGGAGCGGCGGTGACGCCCACGGCGGACACCGTGCCCCCGACGGAGACATCGGCGGAAAGGATCCGCGGATAGGCGGCCGTCCCCGGGACTTCGGGTTCCGGCAGCTCTCCCACCGACAGCCCCAGGGCTCCCGCCCGCCAGCTGTTCACCAAGGCGTGCTGCTGGCGAGTCGACAGGGTCGCCGAGAGGAGCACCACCGGTGTCCGCAGCGCGCCCAGTCGGTACAACAAGGTCTCGAACAGAACCCCCGAGTGCACGTCGTAGCCGTGCACCTCATCGAAGATGATCACCTTGCCCGAGAGCCCCGCCAGTTGCACGAAGACGTGCCCCGAGCGAATGGCAGCCTTCAGCACCTGATCGACAGTGCTCACCACCAGCGGATTCAGATGATCGGCCTTGGTGGACAGCTGAGCCTTCGCCTGCGCGTCGCTGTCGCACCCGAACTGCTCCGATGCCCCCGAGCCGCCGTCCTCCGCGACGCACTCGGGACACAACGGTGGCGGACCGGCTGCGGACCGCTGGTCCAGGTATTCGCCCGCGGCGCCGTGGAACAGCTTTAGCCGGCCCATGGCGTGTCCATCCCACGGCCTCAGCAGTTCGGCGGCAACCTCGTACACCTGGTTACCGCTCGCCCTGGTCGGCATGGCCACGTGGAACCCCCGCAAATGATGCAGACGGATCATGCAAGCCGCAGCCTGCAAGGCAGCCTTCGTTTTGCCCTCACCGGTCGGCGCGGACAACAGGAACATCCCGGGTTCTCGCTCGCCGGCGACCAACTGCTCCAGCCGCGTCTGGAGGTCGCGCCGTTCGGAACTCTGGGGGAACAACGATCCGAAGGAAGTGTCCTCGGGTGCCGTGCACGCCTCCCACCCCAAGGACTTGACCTTCGGCTGCTCGATCGCTGCCACTCCGGCGGCATACGCGGCCATGTCGACGCCCGCACCGGCGTGGGCCACCTCCTTCCGATCGGACGCGACCCAGTCACTGACCGAGGTGAGCGCCGCGAGGGCCAGTTCCGCAGGCCCATCCATCACCACCCGCGCCCAGTCGGCGGCACTCGGCTCACCTTCCGTGGTGCGACGAAGCCTGCACAACTCGTCGGCCAGCGCCTCCACACGGGTGGCCCAGGTCTCCCCTCCGATCGCACCACGCTTGTAGGAGACCTGCCGGAGATCGGCCGGGCCCGGAACGTAACCGTGGTGAGCACCAAGCACGCACCCGATGGACTCGGCAGTCTCCGCCGAGGCGCCCCACTTCACCAGCAGATTCCGTACATACAGCGCGCTGATCAGCCCGTGCGCCACATCCGTCCGCGCCCCGGAACTCCTCGGACCTTCCCGCAACCGGTCGATGGCAGCGTGATCGGACTCTGGCAGCAGCGTCTTGGCGACGTCCGCCCTCAACCCCTGGAAGGTCGGTGAACACTTGCCCAGGTCGTGCAGTCCCGCCAGCCTCGCGGCCCACTCCCGCGCGTCCCCGAGCGGCTCCAGCGCCGCTCCCAGACGGTTCTTGAGATAGGGCCCAAGACATAGATCGAACAACTGGTACGCCACTTCCGCGGTGTCCAACGCATGACAGATGAGAGGGTGCGGCCGGGAACCGTTGCCCAGCTTCCCCCAGATCGGACGGACGTCGACTGGCAGGCGGAATTCACCGTTCGAGAGGGACACGACGCCCACCCAACCAAACGCCGGACACCGGCGGGCGGGAATTCCGCTTCTCGCTCCCTCACAATCCCTCCCTATAATGAACAATTTTTACATTAGGGACATGAAGCCGTCCCGCCCCGGAACCACCGAGAACATCTCTGTGTCCATGCCCACCGAGCTGGTCGGCGAGCTCCGCTCCCGAACCGGCCCGACGCGGGCTGTCCAGCTACATCACCGAGGCTGTCAGGCACCAGCTCGCCATGGACGGGCTTGCGGAGATCGTGGCGTCCCACGAGGAAGAGCGCGGTGCGCTCACAGAGCAAGAGATCGAAGCCGCACGTCGCGAGCTGTTCGGAGACGTGAACGTCGAGGGTGTCAAGCGGGGCGCCGCTGACAGAGCAGTCGGCTCGCTCGGTGGTGCTCGGCTCCGAGGCGCTCTCTCTGCTCCTGCGCAACGATCGCGGTATGGCGGCTCGCAACGAGGCCTCCCGGCAGGCCGGGGCTCTCGTCCTCGTGTCCCCGCTGACCATTGTTGAAGCCGTACAAGGGAAGGCCGACCTTCCGCGCTTGAAGTGGCTGCTCTCCCGGCTGCGGGTGGAACCCGTCAGTCAGGAGGATTCCCTCATCGCGGTGGCACTGCTCCGGGACGCAGGCGGGCTGCATGGACACAAGTACGCAATCGACGCCCTCGTCGCCGCGCTCGCGCTCCGTGCCCCGGCCCCCGTGATCGTTCTGACTTCCGACCATGACGACTGGTCGAAGCTCTGTGGGAAGCGCGTGATCATCAAAGAAGTGTGAGCACGCCCCAGCTACTGGGTTCGCGAGTTCACTGGCACCAGTGGCACGCGGAATACCCGACCGACAGCAGCACCGGCACGTCCCGCCGCCGCGCCTCCTCGAACGCCTCCGGCGACCAGGGCCACCAGTCGACCGGATTGTCGGCATGCTGAAGCAGATAAGGCGAGGTCGCACCAGCCAACCGGTTCATACGCCCCAGCCTCTCACAGCGCTCGACGCGGCCCGCGAAACTCTCGCGAGCCCGCTCGCGTCGGAGCGGCGAGCGGACGCCGGAAGGCAGAAGGCCACGGCGGACAGCGACGGCGGACAGCGACGGCGGACGGCGTGGGTCCCTGGCCGATGCGGACTTCGCCGTGTCCCGCGGTCCTGCGGCACGGATCGCCTCGACCATCGAGTCCTGCACGATGTCGTCGACGTCGGGAGCGCCCTCCACCGCCCGCCCGAGCACGTGGGGGACGAGCGGCAGGACGTTCGCGGTGAGCGGTTCGCGGCTGCCTCGGCGTCCCCGTCGCGGGCCGCGACGACCGGGCGGCGGTCCGAAGACGTGTCCGTCCTGACGGGCCGCTTCACCGCGTTCAGAGCGGTGGCTGCTTCCCCAGGTAGCCCGCCTCTTCCGAGCGCAGGGCCTTTCGGCGCGCGCACGGCACCGTGCGGGAGGTGCCGTCGGGCTGGGGCACGTCGTCGCGGGACGGGCAGGCCCAGGCGAAGTAGCGCTCGCGCGGATGGTTGCTCGTGTGCGGGGACCGGGCGGGACGCTGCCTGGCCGGGATCACGAACTTGCGCAGTTCGGCCTGGGCACCGTGGTCGGGGCAGAGGGGAGGGTCGACCAGGTGCTGGGCGTACTCGTGATCGAGGATGTGGCGGGCGAAGCGGCGCCCCCGGAAGGGGACCATGATCTCTCGTCTGCCCTTGTCCCCGGGAACGTGGGACAAAGTGTTCAGGCTCCCGAGAAAGCACAGCCGTTCGTCGATCACCAGGATCTTCTGGTGCATGTTCTTGATCTCCACGAGAGTGTCGGCCACCGCCCGCAGCTCCGGCAGCCGCCGCGTGGCATCGGCCGCCGTGGCCGGGTTCGCCAACTGGCCCTGGAGCAGGCTGTCGCCGCTGCTGGTGACGAGCAGATTGATCCGTACGCCCCGGTCCCGCGCGGCGCGCAGGTGCGGCAGTACCTCCCAGGTGCGCTTGGTGTACCAGGGAGACCAGAGCCAGATGCTGTGCTCGGCCTGGTCGATGGCGTCGAGCGCGTCGGGGAAGTAGGTGTCCTCGTCGTGGACGGCGGTGTAGCGGACGTGCCCCTCGAACGCCTCCCAGACCTCCTGCTGCAAGGGCGACAGCCCCGGAGCTTCGGCGGCGGGCAGACCGAGGAGCCGACCGGCCCGGACGCCACGTACCAGGGCCTCGGGTTCCGACCGCACCATGTCCCGTACGTGAGCCAGCACCGTTCCGTCCCCCGCTGCGAGCAGGGCGCGCCAGGCGGCGAGCACGTAGACCCGCTGGCGGGCCCGCGTCGCGCCCACGGTGAAGAGTCTGGCGCCGTCCCTCGGGAAGGGGCGCAGGTCCTTGAAGTCGCCCGCGGCCGTCCATCCGGGACGGACGCCGTCCTCCACGAGGTCCAGGATGACGACGTCGAACTCCCGGCCCTGGAAGCTGTGTGCCGTACCCACTTCCACTGCGGGCGTCCGGAAGAGGCGGTCCTGGTCCTGGAGCCAGTCGTGCGTCACCTGGGCCTGCACCTTGTACGGCGTGACGATGCCGACGCTCTCGCCCTCCCGGTGGTGCCGCTCGGCCAGCGCCGTCGCCAGCAGGCTGCCCGCCACCCACCACCGGCCGCTACCGCCCGTGGCCTTGCGTGCGGCGGCCATTCCCCCGTCCGCCTGGCCGAGTTCGTCGGTGGTGACCAGGACGATCTCCGGGTCGAGGGCGCGGTCCCGTTCCGGGCGTGCGGAGGTGAGTGAGCCCCCGTAGGCGATCCGGTTGACCAGGCCGGTGGTGTCGGGCCCGAACCGGTGTGTGGTGAGCAGGGCCGCGCACCCGGGATGCGCCAGGGCGTCGGCGGGGGTACGGATACCGACGCGTTCGAAGCAGTCCTCGCGAATCCAGCGCTCCAGTTCGGGACGCCTGGGCAGTCGTCGGGGCAGTACGGGGCCGAGCTGGCAGAAGTCGCCGAACAGGACGACGGTCTCCTTCGCCTTGGCGAGCGCGACGACCAGCTCGGGCAGCAGGGCCGCGCCCGCCTCGTCGACCAGTACGACGTCGTAAGGCCCGTCGGCCACGGCCTGGTTCAGGCGCGACCGGGCGAGCGTGGTGGCCACCACTTTCGCCGCACGGATCAGTTCGGGTTCGGCCTGGGAGCGCCGGCGTGCCAGGTCTCGTACGAGCTTCTCGTGTCCGCGCTCCAGCTCGGCCAGCCGGGACAGCTGACCGGCGCAGGACGCCCGCAGTTCCTCTCGTCTGGCGTGCAGCAGCGGGAAGCCGGACCGCTCCGCCGTCGCCACCAGATCGGCGTCATCGGGCCGCGGACCGCGGTCCTGCCGGGCCGTGCGCAAACGGTGTCCGGCGGTTTCGTGCGCCTGCCGGGCGAGTACCAGGGCCTTCTCGGCCGCGGCCCGGGCGGCACCGGTCGTCCCGATCAGCTGTTGTTGCCGACGGAGCCCCTCCTCGTCGACGGGATGGGCGGCGGCGCGGGCCCGGAGAATGCGCGCGTGCAGTACCTCGTGGTGCTCGGCGTACGTACGGGTGGCCTCGGTGAGCTGCTCGTCCAGCAGCTTGCGGCGACGGTTCTGCTCGGTTCGTTCCTTTCTGATCGCGGCCCGCCGCCGACGCGCCCGCAGGCGTCCCTGCCCGTCGAGCGCACGTTCCTCGGTGTCGAGAGCGGCCAGCGCTGCCACCGCGTCGAGCAGCGCCGCCCGCAGGGCCCGCAGGCTCTGCTCCCCGGTCTCCCTCTCGGCAGTCCACCCCGCCACCTGCCGCAACGAGGCCCTCTGAGGTGCCCATGCCTCCCACTGGCGGCGTGCCTCCCGGTGCTTCTCGGTTGCCTGCGCACACCGCGCCAGGGCGTCCGCCGCGCCGTCTGCCGCCGCTTCCAGCTCGGCGGTGAGGCGCTCCACCAGCTCGGCGTGGGCGAGACGCTCGCGCGCGTGGGCGTACGCCTCCGCATCGAAGCCGGCCAGCCGCGCCTCGGCGTCGCGCAGTTCACTCAGCGACGGTTCGTTCGTCAATGCGCGGATGTGCCCGGCGGCCTCTTCCACCCTCCGCTCCGCCTCCGCCACCTTCTCCCGTACGAGCAGGGGGAGCGAGACCCGCGGGTCGTCGGCGACGTGGCGGAGCGCAGGGGAGCCGACCCGGATCATGAGGCCGGCTGGCAGCGAGGAACGGTCCTTGAGCACCCCCTCCAAGGCGTTGTCGACCGCGACATTGGTGCCGGAGACCAGCAGGACGCGCTTGCCCCGCTGGGCGAGATCGCTGAGCGCCCGGGTCAGCACGGTCGTCTTGCCCGTGCCGGGCGGTCCCCAGACCAGCCGCAGCCCCGGCGAGGCACAGGCCAGGTACGCCTGCGCCTGGCCGCCCCGGAGCACACGTCCGCAGGCCGAGGCGTCCTCGGGAGCGACGGCGTCGATGCGGCCGTTCACGAAGCGCTCAGCCAGCCCCGCGTCCGGCAGGGCGGCGAGGGCATCACGCAGCGAGCGCAGCAGGAAGTCGGGCGGGCGGCGCACGGCCCACAGCGTGAGCCCGGTCCGGGGCGCGTGGGCTGCCACCCGCAGGCAGATCCGCTCGGCCTCGACCCGCCAGTCGAGCACGGTGAACGACCGGCCGCGCGCGTCGTCGGGCCCGGCTCCTGTGGCGAGCCTCATGTCCTGGAGATCGTCCGGGTCGATCCGGGTGGCGTAGGTCGCCACCCCGTACCAGCCGTCGTCCACGTAGTGGGCGTCCCCGATCCTGGCATGCCCCGAATTCGTCGTACGGGCACCGGAACGGCTCTCGTACGCCAATACCTCGTCAACCGCCTGGATCAGCTGCTCGATCCACTTCGTCAACGTCCCCACCCGGCCGCCCTGGACACCCCCACGCTGATTCCGGGCAACTATCCCACGCAGGCCCGCCGCCTGTGTGTACTTGTCATACATCCGGCGGCCGCGCGGTACGCGGCGAAGCACCATGTCGACGGCGGGCGCACGCGCGCCAGTGACATGATTCGCGGGATCGCATGGATCGCATGGGTCGCATGGGTCGCATGGACAAGGAGCGCGCACATGAGCGACGTCGCGGAGGCCGGGCGGTTCGGGGAGTTCGGGGAGGTGCCGTCGACCACGCTTGCCGAGGTGCTGGGCGGGGAGCGGGTCATGGATGCGGGGATCCGGCCGCTGTGGGGGCCCGGGCCGCGGCTCGCCGGGCCCGCGTACACCGTGCGGTGCGTGCCGGGTGACAACCTCATGCTGCACGCGGCGATCTACCGGGCCGCGCCCGGGTCCGTCGTCGTCGTGGAGTCCGGCGACCTGGAGTACGCGCTCGCGGGCGGGAACGTGTGCGCCGTGGCGCAGCGGCGCGGGATCGCCGGGTTCGTCGTGGACGGCGTGATCCGCGATCTCGGTGAGGTGCGTGCGGCCGGATTCCCCGTGTACGCGCGGGGGATCGTGCCGGTGCCGGGGACGAAGAAGGGGCTCGGTTCGCTGGGCGAGGAGGTGCGCTGCGGCGGAGTGCGCGTACGAGCGGGGGACATCGTCGTCGCGGACGAGGAGGGCGTGGTGGTGACGCCCGCCGAGCGGGCCGCCGAGGTGCTGCGCGCGGCCGGGGAGCGGCTGGCCAAGGAGGAGACGCAGTCGCTCGACGACTGGGAGGCGCAGCACCGGGCGAAGGTCGAGGAGGCGCTGAAGGCCGCGGGGTTCACCGGCTGACGGCGCCGCCGTTCGCGTGCGGGAAGCCCCCAGCATCCGCACGAGGTCCTCGGTCGCCAGGGGCGCCGGTTCGCGTGCGGGAAGCCTGGGAAGCCCCCTCGCTCCCGTACGGGCCGTTCCGTCCCCGCCCGTACTGCCCCAAAGTCCCCTCCTCGCACGCAGGAAGTGCGATCACTCCCAGTTCTGGGAACCGTTCTCGCATCTGTGTGCGACGACCGTGGTAGAGGTCCCGGGGAGAAGCGGGGAACCGGAGAGGGCTGGTATGGCGCAGGAGTTGGCGGGGCGAGCGGGGCTGCGGGCCGAGCACCGGGCGGAGGCGGAGCGGCTGTTGACGCGTTCCGTCGAGGAGGAGGTGCGGCGCAGCGGCGGGAAGCTCGACGCGAGCGTGCTGCTCGGGCGGGCGCGCGCGGCCGTGGAGGAGTGGACGGCTCCGGCGGCGGAGGAGTACGCGGCGTACACGGCCGCGCTCGACGAGGCGGCCGCGGGCTCGGTCAGCATCGCAAGGGCCTTCTCGCCGCGCACACTCGGTGGCCCGCTGCTCGTCACGGCGACGGCGACGGCCGCTGCCTTCGTCGCGGATGTCGTGCTGGGTACGGGGGTCGGCGCCGCGGTCGGCGCTGGGGCCACGGTCGCCGTGGCGGGCACGGCGACGACCTTCGTGAAGGCGACGGCGGGGTACTGGCCGGCCGCGCACCACAGGGCCGGGGCCCTCGGCCAGCCGGGCGGGCTGGAACAGGCCCGCTTGCAGTGGCTCACGGCCCTGGAGGTACGGGGCATCCGCCCGTACCTGGACCAGCAGCGGCTGCTCGCCCGCAGCGTGGCGGCCCGCGCGGGCGGCGGGAGCACGGGGCGGCGCTCCGGGCTCGTACGGACGACGGACCGCAGCGCGGCGGCGCGGCGGCGGTCCGTACTGGAGCAGTCCTTCTCCCATCTCCCGGAAGCCGAGGGTGTTTTCGCGGGAAGGCGGGCCGAACTCGCCGAGATCGCACGACTCGTGCGCTCGGCGCGCGCGGCGACGCGGACGCGCCCTGTCGTCGTGGTGCTGCACGGGGAGCCGGGTGCGGGGCGGACGACGCTCGCGGTGCGGGCCGCGCACGCGCTGCGGGACCAGTTCAGGGGCGCGTGCGTCGTGGACCTGCGCGGGAGCAGCCCGGACACGCCGCCGCTCCCGACCCGCGACGCGCTCATGCACCTGCTCAACAGGCTCGGTGCCCCGCGCGAGCAACTCCTCTTCCGTGACCGCAGCTCTTCGGAACAACAGGTGCGGAAACTCACGGAGTTGTACCGCAAGCACCTGCGCGGGCTGCCGGTCACCGTGATCCTGGACGACGCGTCGGACGCGGCGCAGGTGCGCGCGCTGCTGCCCGAGCACTCCGACAGCCTCGTCCTGGTGACCGCGCGCGAACCGCTGGACCTGGTCGACGAACACGCCGACTCCGATACGGACGAGGGCGCCTGGGTGCATCAGGTGCCCGTGGGCCCGCTCGAAGCGGCGGGCGCCGAGGAGGTCGTACGGGCGAGCGCGGGGCCGCTGCCCGGGCCGTACGACGCCGAAGCGATGGACGGCATCGGGGAGTTGTGCGGCGGGCTGCCGCTCGCGCTGCGGCTCGCGGGCTCGGCGCTCGGGGCGCGCAGCCCGCGCGGGCTCGCGGCCGACCTCGCCGCCTACGGGCCCGTCGCGCCGGTGGAGCGGGCCCTGTGGCTGCGGTACACGGACCTCGCGCCCGAGGGGCAACGGCTGCTGCGGCGGCTCGCGCTCGCGGGGCGTGCCTCGCTCGGCGCGGGTGCCGCCGCCGCGCTGCTCGACGTGCCGGAGCAGTCGGCGACGCGGCTGCTCGCCGAACTCGCGGCCGCGGGGCTCATCGACCACGTACGCGGGGACAGGTACCGACTCCACGACGTCGTACGGGCGTTCGCGCGCACGCGGCTCGCCGACGAGGAGGAGGCGGCGGAGCGGACGGCCGCGCTGGAACGGCTGATCGTCGAGTACGGCGAGCTGGCCGACGCGGTGATCCGGCTCGTGGACGGCAAGACGTCGACGCGCGTGGGGGCGGCGGGTCCGCACGGATTCGCCTCCCTGGAAGCGGCGTTGGGATGGCTGGACGAGGAATCGAGCTTCATCACGGCCGCGTTGAGACAGGCGGAGGGCGTCGACCAGCGCGCGGTGCTCGATCTGCTCGGAGCGCTGTGCGACTACTGCCTGCTGCGCGGGGACCTCTACCGCCTGGGCGAGATCAGCGAGTTGACGGAGGCGGTGGACAAGGGGCTGCTCGGGCGCTCGGTGCAGTGGCGCAAGGGCATCGCGGCGCGGCAGCTCGGCGAGCTGGACACGGCACGTACGACGCTCGCCTCCGTCGTGGACCTCTACCGCGAGGCGCGCAACGAGCCCGGCACGGCACGCGCGCTCGGCTCGCTCGGCATCACGCTCCACCACCAGGGGCGCCTGCCCGACGCGGCCGAGAAGCTGCGCGAGGCGGCGGCCCTCCAGAGCGGGCCGGGACTCGGCGGTGACCGGGGCTGGACGCTGCACGCGCTCGCCGCTGTCGAGCGCGACCGGGGGTACCCGGGCGAGGCGCTCACGCTCCTTCGGGAGTCGCTCGACCTGCACCGCGAGAACGAGTCGGTGCACGGACTCGCCTGGGCGCACTACCAGTTGGGGCAGGTGTGGCTGCGGCTCGACGAGGTGGCGCGGGCCTCGGAATCGCTCCAGGAGGCGCTGGAGCTGTACGGGCGCACGCGGGACGGACGCGGCGAGGCGTGGGCGCTGACGCAGCTCGCGCGCGGCGAGCTGGTCGCGGGCGACTCGGCGGCGGCCGTCGACGGGCTGCGCGCGGCGCTGAGCAGGCACCGCGAGAACGAGGACGCGCGCGGTGAGGCGTGGACGCGGTACTACCTGGGGCAGGCGCTGGAGGCGGAGGGCGTCGGGGACCCGGCGCTGCGCGAACTGGAGCGGGCACGCACGATGTTCTCGCGGATGCGGGACGTGTACGGGCTCGCCTGCTCGCGACACCACTCGGCCCGCCTCACGCGCGACCACCGCGCCGCGCGCACGGGCTCGCTGCGCAACAGCGGCTTCGCGCGCCAGCTCCTCGTCGACGCGCGCGCGGACTTCCACCGCATGGCGCTCGCGCACGGGGAGGCGTGGACGTGCATCGAACTCGCGGTCATCGACGCGGGGAACGCGCGGCTCGCGCAGGCGGTCGAGCTGACCGAGGAGGCGGGGCGGCTCTTCGGCTCGTACGGGGACCGCAGGGGCGAGGACTGGGCGCGCTTCCTGCACGCCTCGCTGCTCCCTTACGCGTCGGCGGGCGGCTTCGACGTGGGCTCGGTGGTGGCCGAGGAGGAGCTGACCGCGCTCGCCGCGGCGGCGCACCCGGCCCGCGACGAGGCGCTCGGCGGTTACATCGAGGGCTACCGGCTCCTGCTCGGCCGCGGCGCGGTCCCCGAGGACGGCTGGCAGGGCTGGCGCCTCGGCATGGTCCCCGGCAGGCACGCACGGGAAATCATGGGCGTGGAGGCGGGGCGGGAGGGGTGGTGAGAGGGGCGCGCGTCGGGGGTGCGGGGGGGCGTGGGGGGCGTGGGAGCCCCTAGGGGACGGTCGAACGGATCACCTAGGGGATCGATGGGCCCCCTGTAGTGGGCCATGACGACCGGCGGCGAGGAAAAGTTCCCGGGTCGGCCGAAGGGGCGGAACCTCGGCGAAGGAGGCGGCAGCCCGGCACGGCTCTGCCCCGGCACGGAACCGGCCCGGCACGGTTCTGCCTCGGCACGGAACTGCGCCGAAGCGGAACTGCCCCGGCAGAACCGCGCGGCACGGAACAGAAAGCCGCCCCCCGCCCCAGACAACCGGGGCGCGGTCACGCGACGGAAGCCACGGGAGTACAGGCCCACCACCACCGAAGGCAGCAGGCACAGGCCCACTACCGAAGGCAGCAGGCACAGGCCCACCACCGAAGCCACCAAGCGCAGGCCCCCTACGGAAGCCGCGTGCCCAGTCCCAGCACGGACGCCGTCGGGCACAGCCTCACCACCGAAGTCGTCAGGCACCGGCACGCCACGGAAGCCGTCAGGCACAGGCCCGAGACGGAAGCCGCAGGCACAGCCCCGTCACCGAGGCCGCCCAGCCCCACCACCGAAGCCACCAAGCACCACCCCACCACGGAAGCCGCCAGGCGCAGGCCCACCGAGGCGAGCCCACCCGCCGCGCGCGGCAGGGCACACCGCACGCCGACGGTGCGACGCCCGGGCAGGTACCGCCCGCCCGGGCACGTACCGCCCGCCCGGGCATGTACCGCCCTTACCGCCGCCCGCGTCATACCGCCCCGCCGGGACCACCCCGCCTCGTACCGCCCCACCGGACAGCCCCGCCGGGAACACCACGCCGCCGGGGCCGCCCCCGCCCCCGGCCCTTCGCCCCGCGCTGCTCGCGTCGTGGTCGGCCGGGGGGGGAGAGGTCAGCCGCGGTGGGTCGTGCCGGCCTTCGTCGGGTCGTTCTCCGTCGTCGCCGACGGGTCCGTCGCCGACGGGTCCTCCGGCTCCTTGAAGTCGACCTTCCGCATGTGGCGGTTCATGGACTTCATCAGGGCCCAGACGCCCACCGCCATGACCGCGAAGACGACGAAACCGAGGAGACCGGGGGTCACCTTGTCGGCGTCGACTTCGGCGAGGGGGACGAAGTGGATCATGGCCTGGCCTGCGCTCGCGCTTCCGCTCATTCAGCCATTGTCACGGATGCCCGCAAAGAGGTCGTCCTCGGGGAGGGACGTTTCGACCAGAGACTTCGCCAGCTCGAAGTCCTCGGTCGGCCAGACCTCCTTCTGGATCTCCATCGGGATGCGGAACCAGCCACCGTCCGGGTCGATCTGCGTGGCGTGCGCGATGAGCGCCTTGTCGCGGATCTCGAAGTAGTCGGCGGCGGGCACGAAGGTGGTCAGCGTCCGCTCCGTGCGCTCCGACTCCTCCCACCGCTTGAGCCAGTCGCCGTACGGGGACTCCAGGCCGCGCGCGAGGAGCGCCTCGTGCAGCGCCTCGGTGCGCTGCCGGTTGAAGCCCTGGTTGTAGTAGAGCTTCGCCGGCTGGAAGACCGGGCCGAACTCGGCCTCGGGGAAGCGCTCCGCGTCCGCCGCGCCCTCGAAGGCCGCCATGCTGATCCTGTGGGTCATGATGTGGTCGGGGTGCGGGTAGCCGCCGTTCTCGTCGTAGGTCGTGACGACCTGCGGACGGAAGGAACGGATCTCGCGCACGAGCCGCCCGGCCGCCTCCTCGACGTCCACGAGCCCGAAGCAGCCCTCGGGGAGCGGCGGCAGCGGGTCGCCCTCGGGGAGCCCCGAGTCCACGTACCCGAGCCAGGTCTGCTGGATGCCGAGGATCTCGCGGGCCTCGTCCATCTCCTTCCTGCGGACCTCGTGGATGTGCTCCTCGATGTAGGGGTCGCCCTGGAGCTTCGGGTTGAGGATGGACCCGCGCTCGCCCCCGGTGCAGGTGACGACCAGCACGTCCACCCCCTCGGCGACGTACTTCGCCATCGTGGCGGCGCCCTTGCTGGACTCGTCGTCGGGGTGGGCGTGCACGGCCATCAGGCGCAGCTTCTCAGTCAAGACTCGTTCCTCAGGTGTTCGTCGCGACGACCGCGATCCTGCCGTTGATCCCGCCGCGCGCGGCCTGGGGGCGGGGTCCGGCCGGCCGGGCAGGGGCTTCTATAGTGACGGAACCTGAAGGCGGAAAATTCCGGCTTCCGCGCATCGGGAACACGCCGCGTGAGCACGAGGCGTCCGCACGCCGCGTGAGGCGGCGCGCACCGGTGGCAACGGGCGAAGGGACGATCATGACGGCGACCGCACCCGGCACGGCCGACGCCGACGCCGATGCCGCCCGCGCGTTCGCGAGCCGCTACGGGCGCGACAAGCGCACGGACAAGCAGCTCAAGACCGTCGGCATCGTGCTCGGGGTCCTCTTCCTCGTCGTCGTGGGCTGGCTCGGCTGGAGCTACATCGCCGGGCAGAAGCTCAGCGCCGAGGTGATCTCCTTCGACGTCGTCTCCGACCACGAGGTGAAGGTCCACCTCGAAGTCCGCAAGGACGCGGAAGCGAAGGGCTCCTGCACGATGCGCTCGCAGGCCGAGGACGGTGCCGAGGTCGGCCGCGCCGACTTCCGCTTCGAGCAGTCCGCCAAGCGCGTCGACAAGGTCGTCACCTTCCGCACCACCTCGCGCGGCACCACCGCCGAGCTGGTCGGCTGCCACGCCGACTAGGCCCGTACCCCCACGCCCGCCGGGCGGCCCGTACACGCCCGCCGACCAGCCCGTACGCTCGCACGCCGGGTCCGTACGCCCGCGTCTTCGCCGCCTCGCGCGACGCTCGCGCGGGACAAGTCCCCCAGGAATGTCCTCCCGCTCTGGCGTCTGAATTGTTAGGCTCGTGGTTTCGCCCGTCCGTGAAGGAACATCCTTCTGGTAGGGCGTTGATTTGTATTCCCAGTACCTACGAGGAGCACCTGTGACCCAGACGAGCGAAAACGTCACCTGGCTGACCCAGGAGGCGTACGACCGGCTCAAGGAGGAGCTGGAGTACCTGTCTGGTCCGGCGCGCACCGAGATCGCGAGGAAGATCGAGGAAGCGCGTGAGGAGGGCGACCTGCGCGAGAACGGCGGGTACCACGCGGCCAAGGAGGAGCAGGGCAAGCAGGAGCTTCGGATTCGCCAGCTCAGGCAGCTCCTGGAGAACGCCAAGGTCGGGGAGGCCCCCGCCGACGACGGCATCGTCGAGCCGGGCATGGTCGTCACGATCGCCTTCGACGGCGACGAGGACGACACCCTCACCTTCCTCATGGCCTCGCGCGAGTACGCCAGCTCCAAGATCGAGACCTACTCCCCGCAGTCGCCCCTCGGCACCGGCGTCAACGGCAAGAAGGTCGGCGACACCGCCGAGTACGAGCTGCCCAACGGCAAGAAGGCGTCGGTGAAGATCCTCGACGCCAAGCCGTACCAGGCCTGACGCACCCGCCCGCGCACCGGGCCCGCCCCGCCGTCGTCCGGACGGCCAGGGGCGGGCTTTCGCGTGGGTACGGTCTAGGCCACCCGCCGGTACTTGCGCACCGCCAGCGTGCGGAACGCCACCATGATCAGGACGGACCAGATCAGCGAGGCCCACACCGGGTGCTCCATCGGCCAGGCACCCGTGACGGACTTCGGGACCCCGTCGATCGTGTTGCCGAACAGCTCACGGGTCGCTGCGACCGTCGCGCTGAAGGGGTTCCACTCGGCGACGTACTGCAAGAACCGCGGCATCCCGTTGACCGGCACGAAGGCGTTCGAGATGAACGTCAGCGGGAAGAGCCAGATGATCCCGCCCGAGGTCGCCGCCTCCGGGGTCCTCACCGACAGGCCGATGAGCGCGCCGATCCACGTGAAGGCGTAGCCGAGGAGGAGCAGCA
This sequence comes from Streptomyces sp. P6-2-1, assembly GCF_050613165.1. NCBI lineage: Bacteria > Bacillati > Actinomycetota > Actinomycetes > Kitasatosporales > Streptomycetaceae > Streptomyces > Streptomyces sp. P6-2-1. Next base: position 2,390,019 of record NZ_CP192513.1, read on the forward strand.
GCCCGAAGCCGGCGAGCACCTTGCCGATGTTCTCGTGCGTGCGCCAGCCGACGAGCAGGGCCACGGCGGCGAGCACCACGAGCGTCACCGCCGTCTGCACGAGGTCCGCGAGCGTCCGCCCGGTGAGGACCGCGCCGCGCGCCATCGGCAGCGAGCGGAAGCGGTCGACGATGCCCTTGCTCATGTCCTCGGCGATGCCCGCGCTGGAACTCGCGGTCGCGAACGTCACGGTCTGCGCGAAGATGCCCGCCATCAGGAACTGCTTGTAGGCGCTCGCGCTGACGCCCGCGCCCGGGATCGCGATCGAGCCGCCGAAGACGTACGTGAACAGCACCACGAACATGACCGGCTGGATGATCCCGAAGAGGATCGTCTCCGGAATCCGGGTCATGCGGCGCAGGTTCCTGCGGGCGACGATCAACGAGTCCCTGAGGGACTGCGCCACGCCACCGGCGCGCGGCGAGCTGGTGAGGGCGCTCATGGGTTCCGCTCCTTGCCGCGCTCGCCCGGATCGGCCGCGCTCTCCTCGTCCGTGTCCCCGCCGCCTTCGTCCCCCTCCGCCACGTGCCCGGTCAGGCTGATGAAGACGTCGTCGAGTGTCGGGCGGCGCAGACCGATGTCGTCGATCTCGATGCCGCGCGTGTCGAGTGCGCGGATCACCTCGGCCAGGAGGCGCGCGCCGCCGCGCACCGGCACCGTCAGGCGGCGGACGTGCTCGTCGCGGCTCACCGGGTCATCACCCGCGTCGGCGACGGCGACGCGGGCGAGCACCTCCGTCGCGTCCGCCAGGCGCGCAGGGTCGTGCACCACGACCTCCACGCGCTCCCCGCCGATCTGCGCCTTCAGCTCGTCCGAGGTGCCGCGCGCGATCACGCGGCCGTGGTCGATGACGCAGATGTCGTGGGCGAGGTGGTCGGCCTCCTCCAGGTACTGCGTCGTGAGCAGCAGCGTCGTACCGCCCGCGACGAGGTCCTGGATGACGTCCCACAGCTCCTGCCTGTTGCTCGGGTCGAGCCCCGTCGTCGGCTCGTCCATGAACATGACCGGCGGCCTGACGACGAGCGCGGCGGCGAGGTCGAGGCGGCGGCGCATCCCGCCGCTGTAGGTCTTGGCGGTGCGGTCGGCGGCCCCGCCCAGGTGGAACTGTTCGAGCAGTTCGGCCGCCCGCGCCTTCGCGGGCTTCGCCCTGAGCTGGTAGAGCCTGCCGACCATCTCCAGGTTCTCGCGCCCCGTCAGGTACTCGTCGACGGCCGCGAACTGCCCGGAGAGGCCGATCACGCGGCGTACGTCGTTGGGCCGCTCGACGACGTCGAAGCCCGCGACGGTCGCCGAGCCCGCGTCGGGGCGCAGGAGCGTCGTCAGGCACTGGACCGCGGTCGTCTTCCCGGCTCCGTTCGGGCCGAGGAGCCCGAGTACAGTCCCCTCGGGCACGTCGAGGTCGACGCCGTCGAGCGCCTTCACCGAGCCGAAGGTCTTCACGAGCCCTTCGGCGTGCACGACTCCGCTCACACGCTCCTCCCCCGTCCGCTCCGGCCGTCTTTCGCCCAGCATCACCGGGCGTACGCGGGTACGCACGACAGGTGCGGCGAACGGGGACGGGACGGGGCACGGGGGCAGGGGGGACAGGGGGGCAGGGCACGGGACGGGGCACGGGGGCAGGACACGGGACGGGGCACCGAACGCGGCGCGGGACCGGCGGCGGACTGGGCACCGAACAGGGCAGGCCACGGGCGGCCGTCACAGCGGTATGTGGCATATGCACCGATTCGCCGGGCAGTGGTGGCAGGTCAAGGGCCCGTAAGCAAAAAATGACCTCTCTTTGGTTTACGCACCCCCGGTCACTGTGACGGCGGAGCCGCGTACGCTGTCCCCCAACCAGCCACCAAGCGTGAAGTGAGCCCCGGCCATGCCCACATCTCCGGACATGACGACCGCGAGCGAATCCGGTCTGCTCGAAACCCTCCAGCACTCCGTCGCGGTCTTCGCGCGGCGTGCCGAACAGACCCGCCTCGGCGGGGTGGGACAGGTGCGGAACTCGATGGACCGCGCCGCGTACCTCCTGCTCAACCGGCTCGACTCCGAAGGCCCTATGGGGGTCAAGGCGCTCGCCGCGAGCATGGGCATCGACTCGTCGACGGTGACCCGCCAGGTCGCCCCGCTCGTCGACACGGGCCTCGTCAAGCGCACCTCGCACCCCGAGGACGGGCGCGCGGTCGTGCTGCGGCTCTCGCCCCGCGGCGAGGCACGGCTCGCCGAGGTACGGGCCTCGCGGCGCGCGCTCATGGCGGAGCTGACCGCCGACTGGACCCCCGAGGACCGCGAGGCGTTCACCGAACTGCTCGGCCGCTTCAACGGCGCGCTCCTGCGCCGCCAGGCGGGACATCAGGCGGCGGCGCGCGGGACGCGGACGGAGGACGAGGCGGAGGCGGCGCCCGAGGGCGCCTGAGACCCGGGAGGTTCCCGCGCCAGCCCCCGCCCCCTTGACCCCCACCCGCGGCTGGCCTGTGATGGACCGGGCGAAGGGGGACGGGGGTGGACGGGGTGAACGGTGCGGCCTCAGCGGGCCGGTCGGGCCTGCCGCGGAAGCCGGACGACGCGCGCGAGTTCGCCGCGTACGTCGGCGCGGCCGCGCCCAGGCTGCTGCGCACGGCGGCGCTCCTGACCGGCGAGGCGGGGCAGGGCACGACGGGGCCCTGCGACAGCGACGCGAGAACCCACGGCCCGTACGCTCCGGCCCCCGGTGACCCCCGCGCCCCCGCGCCGCCCGCCCCGGGGCCCCGCGCACCCCGCGCCCCCGGGCCCCAGGCACCGCTCGCCCTGGCGCTCCTGCGGCGCGCCCTCGCCCGTACCTACGCGTCCTGGGGCCGCCTCGAAAGGAACGACCCCTACGAGCACACGCGCGCGGAACTCGTCGCGCTCTTCGTCCGCTCCTCCTGGTACCGGCGGCAGGACGGCGGCGGGCCGCTGGCCGCGCTGCCCTGGCGGGTCCGGCTCGTGCTCGTGCTGCGGCTGTACGAGGGCGTCGCCGAGGAGCAGGTCGCCGCGCTGCTCGGGCTCTCCGCTGACCGGGTGCGGCTGCTGTGCGCGCGGGGCGTGCACCTCGCCCCGCGCCCGCGGGCCCCCGGGGCCGCGCCGTGAGTCTCGCGGACCGCGAGGAGGCGGAGGTACGGGCGCTGCTCGCGCGGCTCGCCGTGCCCGTCGCGCCCGCGGGCCTGGCGGCCGAGGCGATGCGCAAGGGGCGCGGCGCCCGGCGCAGGCGGGCGCGGCTGCGGCGGGCGGGGTGGGTGCTGCTGTGCGGCGCGGTCCTCGTCTTCGCCGTGTGGGCGGCGAGGACACAGCCGTGGACCGTGCCCGACGAGGTGACCACTCCCCCGTACCGCGGCTGGTGAGGGAGTGGTCACGCGGGGGCCCGCGCCCGGTGCTCAGCCCAGGGCCTGGCGCAGGTCGTCGAGCAGGTCGTCGGCGTTCTCGATGCCCACCGAGAGGCGTACGAGGTCGGCGGGGACCTCCAGCGGGGAGCCGGCGGCCGAGGCGTGGGTCATGCGCCCGGGGTGCTCCAGGAGCGATTCGACGCCACCGAGGGACTCGCCGAGCGTGAAGAGCTTCGCGCGGTCGCACACCGCGACCGCCGCCTCCTCGCCGCCCGTGACCTGGAAGGACACCATCCCGCCGAAGGACCGCATCTGCTTCGCCGCGATCTCGTGGCCCGGGTGCTCGGGCAGGCCCGGGTAGAGGACGCGGGTCACCTTGGGGTGGCGCGTGAGCATCTCGGCGACGCGGGCCGCGTTCTCGCTGTGGCGGTCCATGCGCACGGCGAGGGTCTTGATGCCGCGCAGCACGAGCCAGGAGTCGAAGGGCCCGGCGACCGCACCCATCGCGTTCTGGTGGTAGACGAGTTCCTCGGCGAGGGTCTCGTCGGAGGTGACGAGGGCGCCGCCGACGACGTCGGAGTGGCCGCCCATGTACTTCGTCAGGGAGTGCACGACGACGTCGGCGCCGAGCGCGAGGGGCTGCTGGAGGTAGGGGCTCGCGAAGGTGTTGTCGACGACGAGCCTCGCCCCCGCCTCCTGCGCGACGGAGGCGATGGCGGCGATGTCGGTGATGCCGAGGAGCGGGTTCGACGGGGTCTCGACCCAGACGGCCTTCGTACGCTCGGTGAGCGCGGCGCGCACGGCGGACGGGTCGGAGGTGTCGGCCACCGAGAAGTCGACGCCCCAGCGGCCCACGACCTTCGCGAAGAGGCGGAAGGTGCCGCCGTAGGCGTCGTCGGGGATGACGACGTGGTCGCCGGGGGCGAGGAGGGTGCGCAGGAGGCAGTCCTCGGCGGCGAGCCCGGAGGCGAAGGCGAGCCCGCGCCGCCCGCCCTCCAGGGCCGCGAGGTTCTCCTCCAGGGCGGTGCGGGTCGGGTTGGCGCTGCGGCTGTACTCGTAGCCGCCGCGGAGCCCGCCGACGCCGTCCTGCTTGTAGGTCGACACCTGGTGGATCGGCGGGACCACGGCCCCGGTGAGGGGATCGGCGGTGTTCCCCGCATGGATCGCCACGGTCTCGAAGTTGTTGTACCTGTCGGTCATGCGCACCGAGCGTAGTGCCCCCGCGACGACGCGGGCGCCGACCGGGGGTCCGGCAGCGTTTTCGACGGAGCGGGCGGGTACGGGCACTTGACGCCGCCTTGGCACGTTCTTGAGGTGAGGTTGGCCAATTCGTCTCACGGTCTGGTTCGCTTGGGGTTATGGAGATTCTCTGGTCCCTGTTCGGGGTCCTCTTGATCGGCGCCGTCGTGGCCTCCGTGCTGCGCAGGCGCGGCGCCACCGGGATACGCCTGGCCCGGCCCGGCGACCCGGACGCCGCCGACCCGGCCGCGTACGGCTTCGTGCGCCAGGAGGAGCTGGACGTACGCCTGCCGGGGCCCGACGACGAGCTGCTGCGCACGCTGCGGCTCGTGCAGGGCGGGCAGGACTGGCAGGCGGCCGCGCGGCTGCTCGCGGGCACCGACAAGCACGGTGAGCTGCGCTGGCAGCGCGTCCAGGCGTTCGCGGGGGCGGCCTCGCTGGAGCTGGCCGCCCGCCCGGGCGAGGGCGGGCGCTGGCTGCGCACATGGCGCGCCGAGGCGCCGAAGGACGCGGGCGCCGCGGCGGTGCACGCGGAGTTCCTCGTCCAGCAGGCGTGGCGGACCTCGACGGTGGGCACGGACGAGTTCCGGATCATCCTGGAGGAGGCGCGCGCGGCCTGCGAGCAGGCGGCGCTGCTCGCGCCGGGCGATCCCGTGCCGCACATCACGCGGCTCGCGGTCGCGCGCGGGCTCGGCGAGAGCCACGAGGACTTCGAGCGGCTGTGGCTCAAGATCCTCGATGTGGCGCCCGCGCACCTGGGCGCGCACCTGGCGGCGCTGTCGTACTGGAGCGCGAAGTGGCACGGCTCGGCGGACCTCGCCGACTCCTTCGCGCAGGCGGCGGCCGCGCGCGCCCCGCGGGGCTCGCTGCTCGCCGCGCTGCCGCTCTTCTCGCTCTTCGACCACATGGATGACGTGGTCCTCGTCCAGGACTTCCACAGCACGGCGGTCGTCAAGCGCGCCCTGCACGGCGCGCTGTACGCGGTCCAGTCGGCCCCGCACGACGACCCGGCGACCCCCCTCGTCCGCCACCTCCTCCTGCACTTCCTCGTGCGGGGGCAGCGGTGGAGCGAGGCGATGGAGCAGATCGTCCGCGTGGACGGCTACGTGGGCGCCCTCCCCTGGACCCTGAGCGAGGACCCGGCGGCCGAGTACGCGGTGTACCGGGCCCTCGCGGTCGCGGGCTACGAGGCGAACGGCGGCAACCCGGCGACGCTGGCCAGGTGAGGCGGGGCGGAACCGGGGGAAGGGCCCGAAGCGGGTAACGGCCCGAAGCGGGGCGGGACACGAAACGGGGCGGGACGCGGGACGCGGAACGGGGCGGGACGCGGAACGGGGCGGGGCGCGGAACGGGGCGGGGCGGGCCGGGCTGAACCCGTACCCGCCCCTCCCCCTCACCGCGTCAGGTCGTCCCGTGGCCTCCGTCGGATCGTCGCGGTGCCGGGCGGTCAGATCGTCGCCGTGTCGATCACGAAGCGGTAGCGGACGTCGCTGGCCAGGATGCGCTCGTACGCCTCGTTGATCTGGTCGGCGCGGATCAGCTCGATGTCGGCGCCGAGGTGGTGCTCGGCGCAGAAGTCGAGCATCTCCTGGGTCTCGGGGATGCCGCCGATCGAGGAACCGGCGAGGGTCTTGCGGCCTCCGATGAGCGAGAACATGTTGACGGAGTTCGGCTCCTCGGGGGCGCCGACGTTGACGAAGGCGCCGTCGACGCGGAGCAGCCGCAGGTAGGCGTCGATCGGGAGCGGCGCCGAGACCGTGCAGATGATCAGGTCGAAGCTGCCGCGCAGCTCCTGGAACGTCGCCTCGTCGCTCGTCGCGTAGTAGTGCGAGGCACCGAGCCGCAGCCCGTCCTCCTTCTTGCGCAGCGACTGGCTCAGGACGGTGACCTCGGCACCCATCGCGGCCGCGAGCTTGACGGCCATGTGGCCGAGGCCGCCGAGCCCGACGACGGCGACGCGCTTGCCGGGGCCCGCGTTCCAGTGCCGCAGCGGCGAGTACGTCGTGATGCCCGCGCACAGCAGCGGCGCGGCCTCGTCGAGCGCGATGCCCTCGGGGATGCGCAGGGCGTAGTTCTCGTCGACGACGAGGTGGGTGGAGTAGCCGCCGTAGGTCGGCTCGCCGTTCTTCTCGCGGCCGTTGTACGTGGCGACGGTGCCGTTCACGCAGTACTGCTCAAGGCCCTGCTCGCAGTACTCGCACTCGCGGCAGGAGTCGACGAAGCAGCCGACGCCGACGCGGTCACCGACCGCGTACTTCGTCACTGCGGAGCCCGTCTCGGTGACGATGCCGGCGATCTCGTGGCCGGGAACCATCGGGAAGATGGCCTCGCCCCAGCCCTCGCGGGCCTGGTGGATGTCGGAGTGGCAGATGCCCGCGTACTTGATCTCTATGAGCACGTCGTGCGCGCCAACCGTCCTGCGCGCGATGGTGGTGCGCTGCAGGGGTGCCTTGGGCGCGGGTGCGGCGTAGGCGGGGACAGCGGTCAGGCTGGTCGTGCTGGTCATACGGGGAAACACTCTCCGTGGTAGTTCGTCGCGGCCCGCGTGGGGGCTCCCGCGTGGGGGGGGGCGGGCCGTCGTCCAGTGTGCGCGTGCCCGCGCGGACGGCCCAGACCCCCCTGCGTCGTACGCCTGCCGTGCGTACCACCAGCGGGGACAGGATCGCGGGAATGCGCCGGGGCGTGCGGCGGATACTGGAAGGATGAGCACTCCCCCCACCCCGGAAGGCACTCCGGAAGGCACCCCGGACGGCACCCGCTTCGGCACCCACGTCGGCCCCCGGGACGGCGCCCGCGACGGCGCCCGCGGGGGCGCCCCGGACGGCGGCCGCGCGCTGCCCGGCGCCCTCGACCCCAAGGCGGAGCTGAGCGAGTTCCTGCGGTTGCGCCGGGCCGGGCTCAAGCCGCGCGACGTGGGGCTGCCCGAGCTGGGCAGGCAGCGCAGGGTGCCCGGGCTGCGGCGCGAGGAACTGGCGCAGCTCGCGGGCGTCTCCGTCGCGTACTACACGCGCCTCGAACAGGGCAACGCGGGCAATGTCTCGGCCGAGGTGCTCGACGCGGTCGCCCGCGCGCTGCGCCTGAGCCACGCCGAGCACGAGCACCTGCTTCACCTCGCCCGGGCCCGTCCCGGCCGCAAGAAGAAGCGCGGCTGTCCCACCACGCTGCGCCCCGCGCTCGGCACGCTGCTCGACTCGCTCGACGTGCCCGCCTACGTCGTCGACGGCCGCACCGACATCCTCGGCTGGAACCGTCTCGCCGCCGCGCTCCTGCACGACTTCGGCACCGTCCCGCCGCACCGCCGCAATTTCGCCCGCCTCGTCTTCCTCGAACCGGCGCTCCGCGACCGCTTCGTGGACTGGGAGGCGAAGGCGGCCGAGACGGTGCGGGCGCTGCGCGGCTACGCGGGCTACTGCTCCGAGGACACCGAACTGACCAGCCTCATCGGGGAGTTGTCCCTGCACAGCGAGGACTTCCGGCGGCTGTGGGCGGCGCACGAGGTACGGGACCTGGGCCACGGCACGAAGGCGTTCCGCCACCCGCTCGTGGGCGAGCTGACCCTCTCGTACGAGACCCTGCGGCTGCCCCACGATCCGGGCCAGAGCCTCTTCATCTACCACGCGGAGCCCGGTTCGCCCTCGGCGGAGGCCCTGCGGCTCCTGGGGAGCTGGGGGAAGGACGCGACGGCGGTACGGGGGTAGGGGCGGCGGTAGGGGCGGGGCCCGGGACGCGGAGGGGCCCCCGGGCGCGGGGTGCGCGACCGGGGGCCGGAAGCCGGGGCGGAGGCGGCCTCGGACCCAGGGCCTCCGGGGCTCGGGGGCCCTGGGAACGGGGGCCGGGGGCTCGGGGGCCGGGGGCTCGGGGGCGGCCTGGCGGCCGAGGGCCCGGGCCTCGGGGGCGGTCCGAGGCCCTGGCCCGGGGCTCAGACCGGTTTGGCCGTCTTCTCGTTGGCGATCTTTCCCTTGCGCAGGGTGATCAGGCGGGGTGCGCGGCGGGCCAGCGCGCTGTCGTGGGTGACCATGACGAAGGTGAACTTCTGTTCCTCCCACAGCCCTTCGAGCAGGTCCATGATCTCGTCGCGCGTCGTCTCGTCGAGGTTGCCGGTGGGCTCGTCGGCGAGGAGCACCTTGGGCGCCTTGACGAGCGCGCGGGCGATCGCCACGCGCTGCTGCTGACCGCCGGAGAGTTCCGAGGGCACGTGCTTGCCGCGCTCGCCGAGCCCCACGGACGCGAGCGCGGCGGCGGCCCGCTCACGGCGCTCGGCGCTCTTCGTGCCGAGCGGGACGAGAGCGGTCTCGACGTTCTCCTGCGCGGTGAGCGTCGGGATGAGGTTGAAGCTCTGGAAGACGAAGCCGATGTGGTCGCGGCGCAGGCGCGTGAGCTTCGCCTCGCCGAGGCGCGCGAAGTCCGTGCCGTCGAGCGCGACACTGCCCGCCGTCGGCCGGTCGAGACCGCCGAGGAGCTGGAGCAGCGTGGACTTGCCGCCGCCCGTCGGGCCCTGCACGACGAGGCGCTCGCCGTCCTGGAGGTCGAGGTCGACACCGGCGAGTGCCTGCACGGTGTCCCTGCCTCTGCGGTACTGCTTGGTGACCTCGCGGAGCTGGTACATGATTGCTGCTTTCCGGCACACGGCCTGGTGAAGGAGGGGGCGGGGGCGGCGGTACGGGGGCGGGGCTGCGGTACGGGCCGTACGGGGAGGCGGTACGGCCCGTACGGGGTAACGCCCCGCTCCCGTACCGGCTACTCGACGCGGCGCAGCGCGTCGGCGGGACGCAGGCGGGTCGCCCGCCAGCCGCCGAAGGCGCCGGCGACGAGGCCGCCGCCGAGGGCGAGGACCACGGCGAGCACGACCGTGGTCGCCGAGACCGGCGCTTCGAGCGAGACCGTGAGCGCCTTCTGCGCGGCCTGCCCGGCCGGGCCGCCGAAGCCGCCGCCACCGGGGCCGCCCCCCATGCCGCCCGCGCCGCGCCCGGCCGAGGAGCCGAGTTCCGCCGTGAGCGTCGGGCCGGCGAGGCTCACGATCCACGCGCCGAGCAGCCCGATCGCGATACCGAGCACGCCGCCGATGAGCCCGTTGACGACCGCCTCGCCGACGACCTGCCGGTTGACGCGGGCGCTGGACCAGCCGAGCGCCTTGAGGGTGCCGAACTCCCGTACGCGACGGCCCACGGCCGAGACCGTCAGCAGTCCCGCGACGAGGAAAGCGGCGGCGAGGACGACGGCGGAGAGCCAGCGGCCGACGCCGGTCGCGAGCGAGGACGCGGTCGAGAGCGAGCCCGAGACGGTGTCGGCGAGGTCGGCCGATGTCGTCACCGTGGTGCCGGGGACCTGCTGGAGCACGGCGGACTTGACGGCGTCGATCTTCTGGGAGTCGGTGGCCTTCACGTAGACCGTCGTGACCTTGTTCTTCGCGTCGGCGAGCGTCTGCGCCCGCTGGAGCGGCACGTAGACGTTGGCCGCCGCGTCGCCGCTGTCGGCCGTCGCGATGCCGATGATCGTGAACGCGGTGCCGTGGATGGTGAGCTTGTCGCCCGTGGAGAGCTTCTTCTCCTTGGCGTAGGCGCTGTCGACGACGGCGAGCGCGGCGTTCGTCTCGCTCGTCGTGAAGGTACGGCCCTTGGTGATCTTCGAGGAGGTCAGCGGGCCGAGCGCCGGGTGGGCGACGTCGGTGCCGTAGACGGAGTACGAGTCGACGTCGAACTGGGCGCCGCCGCCCTTGACCTCGCCGCTCGGAGGCTGGTCGCCCCCGCCGTTCCCGCCCCCGAAGCCGCCGCGGCCCGAGCCGGAACCGCTGCTCTGGTCCTGCTTGAACTCGCCGCGCTTGAACTCGCCGTTGACCTTCATGACCTGGAGGCTGAGGCCGCCGACCGCCTGCGCGACCCCGTCCTGGCCCGCGACCTTGGTGACGGTCGAGGAAGCCAGGGACTGGAAGCCCTGGACCATGACGCGGTCGCTGCTCTGCTCGCTGTCGTCGTCGCTGTCCTTCGCGTCGAAGTCGAAGCGGGGACGGCTTCCGGTGCTGCCCTCCTTGGGCGCTGCGGCCGCCTTGGTCACGGTGAGGTCGGTGCCGAGTCCGTAGAGCGACTGGAGGACCTTGTCCTGGGCCTTGTTCATCCCGGCGGCGACCGAGTTGACGACGATGACGAGGGCGATGCCCAGAGCGAGCCCGGAGGCGACGACGAGGGCCGCTTTTCTGCGGCGGCGCAGCTCGCGCCTCAGACAGGTGAAGAACATGGGGCGACGCTATGGAGCGGTTCTGACGGCCGGTTAAGGGTCAGATAAGAGGATCGTGAGAACCGGGGTTCCTCCTCCGGCGGGGCGGGGACCCCGGCGACGGGGGGCCTTCGGCGGGGCGGGGCGCCTTCGGCGATGGGGCCTTCGGCGGGGCGGGGGCCTTCGACGGTGGGACCTTCGGCGGGGCGGGGGCCTTCGACGGTGGGACCTTCCGGGCCGGGGCCCGTCGGGGCGGAGGTGGCGTGTGGGGGGCGTGTGGGGGCATGTGTGGGGGGGCATGTGCGGGGGGGCGTGTGCGGGGGGGCGTGTGCGGGGCGCGGGAGTCTTCGGCTTCCGCTCCGCGCCTCAGCGCGGAGGGCCCGCCTCCCGGAATCCGGGGGGCGGGCCCTCGTGCACGTACCGCGGCGACGGTGGCGGAGCGGGGTGGGCTCAGACGGCCGAGCCCTGCTTCCACTGGTCCCAGCTCAGGTTCCAGCCGTTGAGGCCGTTGTCGGGCTGGATCGTCTTGTCGCCGGTGTTCTTGACCACGACGACGTCACCGATCATCGAATTGTCGTAGAACCAGGCGCCGTTGGTGTTCGGGTTGTTGGCGCCCTTGGCGTCCTGGAGGCCCACGCAGCCGTGGCTCGTGTTGACGTTCCCGAAGATCGAGGGCGCGCCCCAGTAGTTGCCGTGGATGAAGGTGCCCGAGCTGGAGAGCCGCATGGCGTGCGGCACGTCCTTGATGTCGTACTCGCCCTTGCCGTCGTCATCGGTGAAACCGACGGTGGCGCCGTCCATCCGGGTCTGCTTGTACTTCTCCGAGATGACCATCTGGCCCTCGTAGGTCGTGTTGTCCGGCGAACCGGCCGAGATCGGAATGGTCTTGATGACCTTCCCGTCCCGCTCGACCTTCATCGTCTTCGACTGGGCGTCGACGGTGGAGACCTGGCTGCGGCCGATCTTGAACGTGACGGTCTTCTGCTGGACGCCGAAGACACCGTCCGCGCCCTCGACCCCGTCGAGGTCGAGCTTGAGGGTCACGGTCGAGCCCGCCTGCCAGTACTGCTGGGGCCGGAAGTCGAGCCGCTGGTTCCCGAACCAGTGACCGACGACCTCCTGGTTCGAGCTGCTGGAGACCGAGATGCCCTCCTGGACGGCCTTCTTGTCCTTCTCGGTGATCGCCTTGTCGAAGTTGATCGACACGGGCATACCGACGCCGACCGTCGAACCGTCCTCGGGCGTGAAGTTCCCGATGAAGCTGTTCTGCGGCGAGACGGTCGTGAAGGTGCCGTTCTCGTGCGCGACGCGCCCCTCGCTGTCCTTCGCCGTCGCGTTGACCTTGTAGGTCGTCGCGCGCTCCAGCTGCGCCGAGGGCTTCCAGCTCGTCTTGTCGGCCGAGAAGGCGCCCGCGACCTTGGTGCCGTCGGCGGCGGTCAGCGAGACCGCGGTGAGCGAGCCCTTGCTGACCGAGACCTGGCCCGCGTTGTTGATGCTGGCGGCGTTGGAGCCGTTCTTGGGGGCGATCCTTATTCGCGCGACCGACGCCTTCTCGGCCGCGGACTTGTCGACCTGCGACTGACCGCTGCCGTTCTTCGCGTCCGTCTTGTCGCCGTCGTCGTCGCCACCGCCGCAGGCGGAGAGCACCAGCACTCCGCCCAGTACGGCGGAGGCGGCGGCAAGAACCTTGCGCCGCTTGCTGACCGTCATCACTCGCTTCTCCATCGTCGCCGAATCCCGCAGTGCCCCCGGAACGTGCTCAAGGCGCACAGCTGCCGTCGGCACCCGTGCCACTCCCCTGTGTACAGCAACCGGCCGACCGCTCCGGTGGCGCGCCCCCGGGAATGTGGCGAACGCCACGCAACGCCGGGCAGGGGGATCACTGTTTCCCCCTGAGACGACGATCCCGCCCCGGTGGTTGCCGTCCTTCGGGGACGTTTTCCCCACGTCGGGGACCTGATGCGTACGAGGCGCGCCGCGCCCGACGAACCCCGCCCCGCGCGAACCGCTTTCGCGCACCCGCCGTCCCTCATTAGCATCGCGCCCAGGGAGCGCCCCCGCGAGCCACGGGCCGCCCCCACGTCCCCCGTCGTCCCCCACCGTCCCCGCGCGTCAAGGGAGATGCCCCACATGTCGTCCGTCGCCCGCAGGTCCCTCCTGACCGCCACGGCCTCGGCGGCCGTGCTCTGCGCGCTGTCCTTCGTCCCCTCCGCGCCCGACGCGGCGGCGGCGCCCGCCCGTACGGAGGTGGCCGCCGCGACCGTCACGGCCGACGAGCACCGCCTCGCCGACACGGGCGGCGTCGACACGACCCCGTACCTCGTCGGCGGGCTCGCCTCGCTCGGCATAGGCGCGGCATGCGTGGCGGTCGCTGTCCGGCGCGGCCGCAGGGAGTCGTACGGAGACACGGCGGCGCTTTAGCCCGTAAGCCCTTCGGGCCGTAAGCGCTTCGGACCGTAAGCGCTTCGGACCGTAAGCGCTTCGGACCGTAAGCCCTTCGGACCGTAAGCGCTTCGGGACGTAAAAGCTTCGGGCGGTAATGCCTTCGGGCGGTATGGAGTTGGGGCCGTACCTGCCGCGGCCCGTACGCGAGCGGGGCGGCTCCCCGCGGGAGTACGTCCCCGCGGGGAGCCGGCGCCGTGCCCTCAGGCCAGCGGACCCACGGCCGCCTCGACGGCCCGCACGAGCCCGCCCTCACGGACGAAGGTCTCGGCGGCGGCGAGGTCGGGCGCGAGGAAGCGGTCAGGGCCCGCGCCGAGCACCCCGGCCTCGCGCACCGCGCCGAGCGCGGCGCGGCCGCCGTCCGAGGCGCGCGGGCCGCCGTCGGCGGTACGGATCTCCAGGGCGCGCGTCGCCGCGTACAGCTCGACGGCCACGACCCGCGTCAGGTTCGCGACGGCCGTACGGAGCTTGCGCGCCGCCGACCAGCCCATCGAGACGTGGTCCTCCTGCATCGCCGAGGACGGGATCGAGTCCACCGAGGCGGGAACCGCGAGCCGCTTCAGCTCGCTGACCAGCGCGGCCTGCGTGTACTGCGCGATCATCAGCCCGGAGTCGACGCCCGCGTCGTCCGCGAGGAAGGGCGGCAGGCCGTGCGAGCGGTTCTTGTCGAGGAGCCGGTCGGTGCGGCGCTCGGCGATCGAGGCGAGGTCGGCGGCCGCGATGGCGAGGAAGTCGAGTACGTACGCGACCGGGGCGCCGTGGAAGTTGCCGTTCGACTCGACGCGGCCGTCCTCCAGGACGACCGGGTTGTCGACGGCGGCGGCGAGTTCGCGCGCGGCGACCGTACGGGCGTGCGCGAGCGTGTCGCGGCCCGCGCCGGCGACCTGCGGGGCGCAGCGCACCGAGTAGGCGTCCTGGACGCGCGGGGCCTCGTCCTGGTGGTGCCCGGTGAGCTGGGAGTGCGCGAGGACCTTGAGCATGTTCGCTGCGCTCGCCGCCTGGCCCGGGTGCGGGCGGACGGCCTGCAGCTCGGGGGCGAGGACCTTGCCCGTACCGAGCAGGGCCTCCAGCGAGAGCGCGGCGGTGATGTCCGCCGAGGTGTAGAGGCGCGCGAGGTCGTCGAGGGCCATGAGGAGCATGCCGAGCATGCCGTCCGTGCCGTTGAGGAGTGCCAGCCCCTCCTTCTCGCGCAGCTCGACCGGCTTGAGACCGTGCGCTTCGAGCAGCTCGCCCGCGGGCCGTACGACGCCGTCCGGACCCTCCGCCTCGCCCTCGCCCATGAGGGTCAGGGCGCAGTGGCTGAGCGGGGCGAGGTCGCCGGAGCAGCCGAGCGAGCCGTACTCGTGGACGACGGGGGTGATCCCGGCGTTGAGCAGGTCGGCCATCGACTGGGCGACCTCGGGGCGGACACCCGTGTGCCCCGAGCACACCGTCTTCAGGCGCAGGAACATCAGCGCCCGCACCACCTCGCGCTCGACGCGCGGACCCATCCCCGCGGCGTGCGAACGCACGATGTTGCGCTGAAGCCTGGCACGCAGCTCGGGGGCGATGTGCCGGCTCGCGAGCGCCCCGAACCCGGTGGAGACCCCGTAGACGGGCTCGGGCTTCTCGGCGAGCGCGTCGATCGTCGCCCGCGCCTTCGCGAGCGCCTCACGCGCCTCAACGCCCAGCTCGACCCGCGCGTCATGCCGGGCCACGGCGAGGGTCTCGGCCGCGGTGACACCGCTCGACCCGAGCACCACAGTGTGCATATCCATATTCACGACCCTACGAAATGAATCGCCAAGAAGACAGACCGGGGGAACAGCTCACGGAGACGGCGGAGAGGGGGCGAGGCGGGGGGGGCAGGCGGGGGGCAGGCGGGGAGGGCAGGCGGAGGGGGGCCAGGCGGGGAGGGCAGGCGGCGGGGGGGCCAGGCGGGGAGGGGGAGGGCGGTCACGGGCCGGGCGCGGCGCGGGGGCGCGGCGGGCGCGGCGCGGCACGGGGGGGAGGCGAGGCGGGACGGGGAGGAAGACGCGGACGCGCAGGGGGCGCAGCGGACGCGGGAGGCGCGGCGGACTTGGGAGGCGTGGCAGGCACGCGGGGGGGGACGGCGGGCGTGGCGCGGCACGGGGGGGGAGGCGAGGCGGGACGGGGGGCAAGACACGGACCCGCAGGAGGCGCGGCGGACGTGGGAGGCGTGGCAGGCACGCGGGGCACGGGAGGCACGCTGGGGGGGCATGGCGGGCGTGGCGCGGCACGGGGGGCGAGGCGAGGCGGGACGGGGAGGAAGACGCGGACGCGCAGGGGGCGCAGCGGACGCGGGAGGCGCGGCGGACTTGGGAGGCGTGGCAGGCACGCGGGGGGGGACGGCGGGCGTGGCGCGGCACGGGGGGGGAGGCGAGGCGGGACGGGACGGGGGGCAAGACACGGACCCGCAGGAGGCGCGGCGGACGTGGGAGGCCTGGCAGGCACGCGGGGCACGGGAGGCACGCTGGGGGGCATGGCGGGCGTGGCGCGGCACGGGGGGCGAGGCGAGGCGGGACGGGGGGAAGACGCGGACGCGCAGGGGGCGCAGCGGACGCGGGAGGCGCGGGAGGCGTGGCAGGCACGCGGGGCGCGGCGGGTGTGGCGCGGCACGGGGGGGGAGGCGAGGCGGGCCGGGGGGGGGAAGACGCGGACGCGCAGGGGCGCGGCGGACACGGGAGGCGCGGGAGGCGTGGCAGGCACGCGGGGCGCGGCGGACGCCGGGGGGCGCGGCGGGTGTGGCACGCCACGGGGGGGAGGCGAGGCGGGCCGGGGGGGGCAGACACGGACCCGCAGGGGGCGCAGCGGACGCGGGAGGCGCGGCAGGCACGGGAGGCGCGGGAGGCGCGGCAGGCACGCGGGGCGCGGCGGACGCGGAGGTCGCGGAGGTCGCGGAGGTCGCGGAGGTCGCGGAGGTCGCGGAGGTCGCGGTGTAGTGCGGCACGGTCACGGGGCGACCGCGCGAAGACAGGCGGACACGGGCCGACGCGTAGCGGACGCGCAACCGAAGCGGACGGGCATGAGGCGACACGGTCGCGAAGAAGCCAGGCCAAGGGGGGACGGCGCGACGGGCAGTTCAGGGCGGAGCAGACGCGAGGCGAGGGCAAGCGGTCCCGGCGCGGATACGGAACACGGTGGGTGCGGACGCGGGCACACGCGCGGCCCACGCCGGGCGGACGCGTGGCGAACGCGGAGCCGACGCGGGACGGCCCGGTGTGGTGGGGCACGGTCGCGGGGCGAGCACCGGGGCGGAGGCGGGACGAGCACGGCGTGGACATGAGGCGGGACGAACGCCGGGCGGCGGCGCGCGGTCGCGGGGTGAGTGCCGGGCGGGGAGGGCAGTCGGGCGCGGGGCGGATACGGAGCGGGGGCGGACGACGGCGGCGCGGGGGCGAGACAGGCGGGGGCGGACGCGGAGCCGAAACGGGACGGGGACGGGCGGGCGCGGGGGTGGGGGCGGCGCCGGGGTGGTCCGCTAGGGGTCGGGGTGCTCGGTCCGCTCGGGCGGGGTGGTGGTGTGGTTGTCCTGGTGGTTCGGGCGGCGTCTGCCGCGGATGCGGCGGCGTTCCGTGGGGGGTGCGGGGGTCGTGGCGTGGGCGGGGGGCTCCTGGAGGGTGTCATCGGGCTCCGTGCGTACGGCGTTCGCGAGGCGGATCACCGGGTCGTCGCGGCCCGCCACCACGGGGCGGCGGGCCGCGAGGCCCTTCGCCTCGTACTGTGCGGCGTCCGCGAGGCGGAAGAGGCGGCGGGCCGATGCGACGGGGCCGATGGGGTCGCCCGTCGACGCGACACCGCACGCGACGCCCTCCCCGACGTCGAGCGCGTACGCGGCCGCGCAGATCTCCTCGGCGACGGCGACGACCTCGTCCGCCGAGGGGCCGAGGGCGAGCAGACAGAACTCGTCGCCGCCGAGACGCGCGGCGAGCGTGCCCGTACCGAGGCGTGCCGCGCCGCGCGAGAGCACGCAGCCGAAACGTTCGAGCAGGTGGTCGCCGACCGCGTGGCCCTGCGTGTCGTTGACGCGCTTGAGGCCGTTCAGGTCGCACACGACGAGGCTCAGGACATGCCCTTCCTCGCGGTGCCGCTCCAGGGCCTCGTCGAGGCGCTGGTCGACGAGGCGGCGGTTGGCGAGACCGGTGAGCGGGTCGGTGAAGGCGAGCCTGCGGGCCTCCTCCAGGCGGCGGAGCTGGGCGAGACCGGCCGCGACGACCGCGGCGAGTACGGTCGCGAGCCCGGCCTCCGCCTGGCCGAACACCGGCGCCCCCGCGGGGCGCGCCACGTACAGCTCACCCCAGGCGCGCCCGTCGAGCACGAGCGGCGCGACGACGCAGGCACCACGCCCCCTGCGCCGGAGCGCGGCCACGCGCTGATGGCAGTAGCCTGCCTCGCCCCCGGCAGGACCCTCGGCGGTCTCGGCCCAGGCGTGGGGGGCGCCACCGCGGGCCCAGCGCTCGTGCAGGAACTCGGTGATCTCGGGAAACCGGTGCACGGGATACGTCTCGTCCTCGGGGAACTCGTCCTCGCCGGGGGCCCGCTCCCCCTCGTTGACGAGCACCCGCAGCCGCCCGGGCCCCCGCTCCCACACCGACAACGCGGCGAAACTCCCCCCGAGCGCGAGCCGCGCCCCCCGCGCCGCCGCCCGCCACGTCTCCCGAGCGGACCGCGCCACGGCCAGGGCCTGCGCCAGCTCCACGACAGCCCACAGCCGGGCGTCCTCCGCTCCGTCTCCCATTCGGCCACTTTAGGCAGGTGACGGGGGGTTTGCCGGGTGAACGATCACGGAGAGTGAGGAAAAGGGGAGACCGCGGGCACGCGTGGGCGGGGTGCGCCCCGCCGCAACCGGGAGGTCGACGCACCCACCGGCAGGCTCTGGCAGGAACGCCGACAGCTCTGGCAGCGACTGCCAATGGCCGTGGCAGGGGCTGCCAACCGCCGTGGCAGGAGCTGCCAATCGCCGTGGCAGGAGCTGCCAATCGCCGTGGCAGGAGCTGCCAGGCCGGTGGCAGGAACGGGAACTGCCAACCGCCGTGGCAGCGACCGCCAACCGCCGTGGCAGAAAGCTGCCAATCGCCGTGGCAGGAACTGCCAGGCCGGTGGCAGGAACGGGAACCGCCAACCTCCGCGGCAGCGACCGCCAGCCACCGTGGCAGAAGGCTGCCAGCCCCGTGACAGGAACGGGAACCGCCCACCTCCGCGGCAAGAACTGCCCCGCCGTGGCAGCGACCGCCAACCGCCGTGGCAGAAAGCTGCCAGCCCCGTGGCAGGAACGGGAACTGCCAACCCCCGCGGCAGGAACTGCCAACCGCCGCGACCAAAGCCGCCAGCCATCTGGCAGTGGCCGCCACCCCTGCCAGTGACCGCCCCCCTGCCAGGCCCCGGTGCCCCCTCACTCCCCCGGCCACTCCGGTTTCCGCTTCTCGTTGAAGGCCGCCACGCCCTCCGCGCGGTCCCCCGACGTGGCGACGGAGCGCCAGGCCGCGTCCTCGACCTCCAGGCCCGCGCGGATGTCGAGCCCCTGCCCGAGGCGCAGCGCGCGCTTGGCGGCGCGGAGGCCGAGAGGGGAGTGGGCCGCGACGCGGGCGCCGAGCGCGAGCGCCTCCGTACGGTCGTCGCCCTCGCCGACCAGTACGTCGATCAGGCCCAGCTCCTTCGCCTCGGCGGCGGGGACGCGGCGCGCGGTGAAGACGAGTTCGGCGGCGCGCGCCGCGCCGACGCGACGCGGGAGCAGCTGCGTACCGCCGCCGCCCGGGATGACGCCGACGGAGACCTCGGGCAGGCCCACGACCGCGCTCGGGTCCGCCACGATGAGGTCGCAGGCGAGCGCGATCTCGTAGCCGCCGCCGAGCGCGAAGCCGTGGACGGCGGCGATGGCGGGCACCGGCAGGTCGAGCACGGAGGTGTAGGCGGCGCGGGTCACCGGGCGCTGGCGCATGAGTTCGGCGTCGGTGAAGGAGTTGCGTTCCTTGAGGTCGGCGCCCACGCAGAAGGCGCGCTCAGCGGACGATGTGAGCACGACGGCACGCACCTCACGGTCGTCGGCGAGATCCGCGCAGGCCGCGCGGAGCGCCTCCGCGGTGGCGGTCGCGATGGCGTTGAGGGCCCGCGGCCGGTCGAGGACGAGTTCGGCCACGTGTCCGTGCCGACGGACGAGGATGTCGTCGCCGTAGCGGCGCTCGGGCTCCGGCTGCTCTGCGGTTTCGGGGGGTACGGGCACGGCGGCCTCCGGTCTCGGTGGTTCACCCGACTGCGGACCCCGCCGATGTTAACGACCGTTACCCGCCCGGGCGATCACCGGTCGGCCCGGGTTCCTGTTCCGGCAGGACGGGACCGAGTGGTGCGTCAAGACGCGGAGGCTCGAAGACGCGAAAGCCCGGAGACACGAAGGCCCGAAGCCTCGGAGACGCGCGAAGGCTCGACGACACGAAGACACGAAGCCTCGGAGACGCGAAGGTCCGGGCGTGCTCCGCTTCGCGGCGACGCTCTTGCGCCGCGCGCCAGTTGCCCACGGGCCTGCGCCCAGAAGGGCGCCCCGGGAGGGCGCCCCGGGAGGGCGCCCCGGGCCCGTCCCTCCCTCAGCCCTGTGCCTCGTCCTCCTTCGGCCCCCGCCGAGTCAGGAGCCAGGGCTCCACGACGCCCAGGCCGCGGACCGGGCGTTGCCACATGGGCTGGAGGGCGAAACGGTAGGCGGGCGGGGGCTCGCCCTCCTTCGCCGCGCGGTCCGTTTCCTCGGCGGCGGCGGTTTCGGAGACGGGGGCCTCGCCGGTACGGATGAGTTCCTCGGCGAAGGCGGAGTCGACGAGTACCGCGTCGCGTGGCGCTATCGAGGTGAGGCGCGAGGCGAGGTTCACCGTCGTGCCGAAGACGTCGCCCATACGGGTCGCGACCGTGCCGAAGGCGATGCCGACGCGGAGTTCGGGCATCGTCTCGTCGCCCGAGAGGGTCTCGATGAGGCGCAGCGCGATCTCGGCGGCCACCCCGGCGTCGTCGGCGGCGAAGAGGACCTCGTCGCCGAGGGTCTTGACGAGGCGCCCGCCGCGCGCGGCGACGAGGTCGGCCGATGTGGTCTCGAAGGCCTCGACGAGTTCGCCGACCTCTTCCTCCTCCATGCGGCGCGTGAGGCGCGTGAAGCCCACGAGGTCGGCGAAGCCGATGGCGAGCCTGCGGTCGACCATCTCGTCGTCGTCGCTGACCTGCACGACGCGCCCGGTCGCCGCCGCGAGCTGACGGCGCCACACGTACACGAGGAACTCTTCCAGCTCGGGCAGGAGCAGTTCCATCAGCGGATACGTGACCTCGGTGCGGGTCATGCCCGGCTCGGGGGGCTCGGTGAGCCCTTCGAGGAAGGAGTCGATCTGCCACTCGGCGAGCCGCGCCGTGGTCTGCCCCGTCGAGCGGGCGACCTGGACGGCCATCGCCTCGCTCAGCAGCCCGGCCTCGACGAGCCCGGCGAGGCGGCGCAGGGCGAGGACGTCGGCCTCGGTGAGCGCCTTGGCCTGGTTTATGTCGGCGAAGCCCATCGCCCGCCAGAAGCGCGAGGCCAGCTCCATCGAGACACCGGCGGTACGGGCCGCCTGGAAGGGGGTGTAGCGGCGCTCGGCGCCGAGGATGAGCGTTTCGAGGCGGAGCGCGAGCGGGTCGTCCTCGGGTGGCTCCTCGCGGGGGGCGCCGGGGACGGAGGGGGCGTGGTCCGCGCGCTCGGGCTCGCCCCGGTCCACCGCCCGGTCCTGCGTCCACTCCACGAGGTTCGCGCGGTCCTCGCGCGCCGGAGAGCCCTCGGAGCCGCCGGAACGCCCGGGGTCGCCCGGGTCCTCCGCATCGGCGGAGCCTTCAGGGTCGGCGGCGTCTTCAGGGTCGGCGGAGTCCTCGGGGCCGACGGAGCCTTCCGAACGGCCCTCGGCACGCCCGGGGCCGTCGGGGGCCGCCGCGCCCGGCTCCGGTACGGGGTCGGGGTCGGCGTCGTTGGGTGCGGGAGGGGTTCCTGCGGGCTCGCCCGCCCCCTCGGAGGCGCGCCGTTCGCCGCCGGGTGAGGCCGAGCCACCCGCGCCCGAACCGGTGTCGTCGACGGTCACTGCCTGCGCCCTTCCCCTCTGCCGCGGGCCAACGCCACGACCGCGCTCCACGATACGGCAGGTGTGCCCTGGCTCACTCGCCGCCCGAGCCGCCCTGTCGTTCCTCCGGGGGCGGGACGGGGCGCAGATGGACGATGTCCCCCGCCCCCACGGCCTCCCGTGCGCCCCCCGGGGTCACGAGGACGAGCCGCCCGTCCCCGTCGAGCGCGACGGCCTCGCCGATCAGCTCGGCGCCCCCGGGCAGCTCGGCGCGCACCTGCCGCCCGAGCGTCGAGCACCCGGCCGCGTACGCCGCCTGGAGCCCGCAGGCTGCCGGGTCCCCTCCGGCGTCGCGCCAGCGCTCGTACCAGTCAGCGAGGGAGCGGAGTACCGCGCGGAGCAGCGGGTCGCGGTCGCGCGCGGGGGCGCCGGCGAGGGCGAGGGAGCCGGCGGTGGGGACGGGGAGTTCGTCGGCGCGCAGCGAGACGTTGAGGCCGATGCCGAGGACGACGGCGCCGTCCGGGGTGGCCTCGGCGAGGATGCCGGCCGCCTTGCGCTCGTCCCCCTCGATGGTGAGGAGGAGGTCGTTGGGCCATTTGAGGGCGGTGTCGACCCCGGCGGCGCGCGAGAGCGCGGTGGCGAGCGCGACGCCCGCGAGGAGGGGGAGCCAGCCGAGCCGCGCCGCCGGGACCTCGGGGCGGAGCAGGACCGAGAAGAAGAGCCCGGAGCGCGGCGGGGCGCTCCAGCGCCGGTCGAGCCTGCCCCTGGCACCCGTCTGCTCCTCGGCGACGAGGATCGTGCCCTCGGGGGTGCCTGCGGAGCGTTCGCGCAGGTCGGTGTTGGTGGAGCCGGTACGGGGCACGACGTCGAGCGCGGTCCACAGCCCGCCGGGCCGCACGAGCGCGCGGCGCAGCGCGGTGGCGTGCAGTGGGGGACGGTCGAGATCGGAGTACGGATTGCTCATGCCCCCTACCCCACCACGCCCCACCGGGCTCCCGCTCCGGCCCTCCCCGCGCCGCCCCGCCGTCCCTCCCCACCGCCACGCCCCGGCATCGCACCCCGCCCAGCCCAGCCCGGCCCCGCCCCGCCCCGCCCCGCCCCGGCACCGCACCCCGTCCCGGCGCACCCCCGGAGCCCGCGCGCCCTGGCCTGCCGTCCCGCGCCCCGCCGCGCTCCCTCGTGCCGCCCCCGCTTAGGTACGCGTACTCAGGCGCACGGCACCCCGGCGGCCGCAGCCTGGAACCCATGCTGTGGTCGGACCGGGATCAACACGAGCCACCCGATGAGTGGCGGGCCGTGCAGCGGATGCTGCACCGCGCGGGCGTACTCCTCGCCTGCGTCATGGTGCTCACGATGGTGCTCGTCGGGCTCGGCGCACGCGGCTGAGCGGACGACGCCGCGCGGCGCCCCAGGCCGGGTACGCCCGGCGCCGCCGCACGCCCCACACGCCCCACGCCCCCGTACGCCCGGCGCCGCCGCCCGCCTCACGCCCCCCACACGCCGCACGCCCCCCGTACGCCCCACACCACAGCGCCGCCTCACTCCGCCCCCGCCGCCGGAGGCCCGCCCCCCGGAGACCTGCCCCGGAGGCCCCGCCCCGCACCCGTACGGCCCACCGCCCCGTACGTCCTACGATCACCTCATGTCTTCTCGCGCCCCGCTGTCCCCCTCGTCCCGCCGTCGCCTCGTCCTCGCCTCGCAGTCGCCCGCGCGGCTCGGTCTCCTGCGGCAGGCCGGGCTCGATCCCGAGGTGATCGTGAGCGGGGTGGACGAGGAGGCGATCAGCGCGCCGACGCCTGGTGGGCTGGCGCTCGTGCTCGCCGAGGCGAAGGCGGCGGTGGTCGCGGAGCGCGCGGAGGCGCGGGACGCGCTCGTGGTCGGCTGCGACTCGGTGCTCGACCTCGACGGTGTCGCGTACGGGAAGCCGGCCGACGCCGAGGAGGCGACGGTGCGGTGGAAGGCGATGCGCGGGCGGGCAGGGGTGCTCCGTACCGGGCACTGCGTGATCGACACCGCTTCGGGCGCGCGCGCCTCGGCGACCGCTTCGACGACGGTGCGGTTCGGGACGCCGGACGACGAGGAGATCGCCGCGTACGTGGCGAGCGGCGAACCCCTCTACGTCGCGGGGGCGTTCACACTCGACGGGCGGTCCGCCCCGTTCGTCGACGGCATCGAGGGCGACCACGGGAACGTACTCGGCCTCTCGCTGCCCACCTTGCGCACGCTGCTGCGCGAACTGGGCGTCGGTATCACGGAGTTGTGGAAGGACTGACGTCGGCGCGCGGGCCCGCGAGCGTGGCGTCCGGGCTCACCAGGATGAGGACGAGGAGCGCGAGGACGACGAGCAGGCCGAGGAAGGCGGCGAGTCCGACGAGCGCGAGGGAGACCGCGGCGAGCACGCCGTGCACGACGGCGGCGACGATCAGCAGGACGCGGCCCGTACGGCCCGGCGCGTGGCGCCGCAGCGCGCAGCGCAGCGCGACGGCGGCGCAGGCGCAGAGGAAGAGCCCGGCGACGACGGCGAGGACGTAGGAGCCGGTGACGACGGCATCGGGATCGGTGCCGGCGAGGGACATGGACTGGTTGTCCACGACCGCCCCGAGCGTGAGGCACATCAGGACGATCCCGAAGGTCTCCAGGAGCAGGACGAAGCCCGTTATCCAGGCCACGACGGTCCGCGTCATCCTCGGCACACCCGCTTCCGTTCCGCCCCCGAGCCACTGTTACCGGGGGTACACATGGCTCTCGCGCACGCTACTGGCGGGTAGCCGAGTGGGCAAGGGTTCGCGCGAGGGGCCGGACGAGGCGCCACGCAAAGAATCCCGAACCCTTTCGTCGGGTCCCCACAAAGAAACCTCGTTCCTCGCGGCGCGGGCGGACAGAGACCCGGCCCGCCCCGCAGGGCTACTCTGAGGTGATTCAGGGCCCTGTACATGGACTTTCGTCCGGTCATGAGGGGTCGCCGGACGGCCGGTGTGGGCAAACTCACCAGCGGGCCGTCCGCGGCGCCTCGTGTCGGCTGTCCCTAAACTCGGCGTGTTCGTACGCGTCCCGTGCTGGGGCCCGCCCACAGGGACGAAGAGCGAGAAAAGGGAGCCATCGTGCGCAAGGTGCTCATCGCCAACCGCGGCGAAATCGCCGTCCGGGTCGCCCGGGCCTGCCGCGACGCGGGCATCGGCAGCGTCGCGGTGTACGCGGAGCCGGACAGGGACGCGCCGCACGTGCGCGCGGCCGACGAGGCGTACGCGCTGGGCGGTGACACGCCCGCGACGAGCTACCTCGACATCGCGAAGGTGCTGCACGCCGCCGCCGAGTCCGGTGCCGACGCGGTCCACCCCGGGTACGGCTTCCTCTCCGAGAACGCCGAGTTCGCGCAGGCCGTCATCGACGCCGGGCTCACCTGGATCGGCCCGCCCCCCGCGGCGATCCGCGACCTCGGGGACAAGGTCGCCGCGCGCCACATCGCGCAGCGCGCGGGCGCCCCGCTCGTCGCGGGCACGCCCGACCCGGTCTCGGGCGCGGACGAGGTCGTGGCCTTCGCGCGGGAGCACGGGCTGCCCATCGCGATCAAGGCGGCCTTCGGCGGCGGCGGCCGCGGCCTCAAGGTCGCCCGCACGCTCGAAGAGGTCCCCGAACTGTACGACTCGGCGGTGCGCGAGGCCGTCGCCGCCTTCGGGCGCGGCGAGTGCTTCGTGGAGCGCTACCTCGACCGCCCCCGGCACGTCGAGACCCAGTGCCTCGCGGACCGGCACGGCAACGTCGTCGTCGTGTCGACCCGCGACTGCTCGCTCCAGCGCCGCCACCAGAAGCTCGTCGAGGAGGCGCCCGCGCCGTTCCTGAGCGAGGCACAGGTCGCGGAGCTGTACAGCGCGTCGAAGGCGATCCTCAAGGAGGCCGGTTACGTCGGCGCGGGGACCGTCGAGTTCCTCGTGGGCAACGACGGGACGATCTCCTTCCTGGAGGTCAACACGCGCCTCCAGGTCGAGCACCCGGTGACCGAGGAGGTCGCGGGCGTCGACCTCGTGCGCGAGCAGTTCCGTATCGCCGACGGCGAGGAGCTGGGCTACGACGACCCCGAACTGCGCGGCCACTCCTTCGAGTTCCGCATCAACGGCGAGGACCCGGGGCGCGGCTTCCTGCCCGCCCCCGGCACCGTCACGCTCTTCGCGCCGCCGAGCGGGCCCGGCGTGCGCTTGGACGCGGGCGTCGAGTCGGGCACCGTCATCGGCCCCGCGTGGGACTCGCTCCTCGCGAAGCTGATCGTCACGGGCCGTACCCGCAAGGAGGCCCTGGAGCGCGCCGCGCGCGCCCTCGCCGACTTCCGCGTCGAGGGCATGGCGACCGCGATCCCCTTCCACCGCGCCGTCGTCAAGGACCCGGCCTTCGCGCCCGAACTCACCGGCTCCACGGACCCCTTCACGATCCACACCCGGTGGATCGAGACCGGGTTCGTCAACGAGATCAAGCCCTTCGCCGCCCCGGCCGACGGCTCGGCGGACGACGAGAGCCGCGAGAACATCGTGGTCGAGGTCGGCGGCAAGCGCCTGGAGGTCTCCCTCCCGGCCCGCCTCGGCATGTCCCTCGCGCGTACGGGCCTCGCGGCCGGTGCCAAGCCGAAGCGCCGCGCGGCCCGCAAGAGCGGCCCGACCGCGTCGGGCGACACGCTCGCCTCGCCCATGCAGGGCACGATCGTGAAGGTCGCCGTCGAGGAGGGCCAGGAGGTCCAGGAGGGCGACCTCATCGTGGTCCTGGAGGCCATGAAGATGGAGCAGCCCCTGACGGCCCACCGCTCCGGCACGGTCAAGGGCCTCGACGTCGCTGTCGGCGCCTCGCTCAGCTCGGGCACCGTCATCTGCGAGATCAAGGACTGACGCCCCGGGAACTCCTACGGGGCCGCCAGGCGCGGCGGTACGGTACCGGGCGGGACCCCACGGCGGGGGCCCGCCCGTTCGCCGTTTCGGAGGCGTGATGAGTCACCCCGTACGGACCACCGTGCGCACGCGCGTGCTCGCCGTCGACGGCGAGCGGCTGAGCGCGTACACCGTGACGCCCGGCAAGGAGATCCCGGGCGCGTACGGCGTCGTGGTGCTGCACGGCGCGGGGAACGGGGACAAGGAGCGGTGCCTGCCGCTCGCCGAGGACTTCGCCGCGCGGGGGCACCACGCACTCGCCTTCGACTTCTCGGGGCACGGCGCGAGCACGGGGCGGCTCGCCGAACTGAGCCTGCGGCGGCGGCGCGAGCAGGCCGCGGCGGTGATCGGCGAGGTGTTCGGGGCCCGGCGGCCGCTCGTGCTCGTCGGGTTCAGCATGAGCGGGCAGACGGTCGCCGATCTCGTGGCCTCGTACGGGCGGCGGGTGGCCGCGCTCGCGCTGTGCGCGCCGGGGATCTACGGGCGGGCCGCGTGGGACGTGCCCTTCGGGGACGGGTTCACCGAGCTGATCAGGCGGCCCGCCAGCTGGCGCGACAGCCGGGCCCTGGAGGCGTACGGGCGCTTCGCCGGGCGGGCGCTGCTCGTCGTGCCCGAGCGGGACGAGGTCGTTCCCGAAGAGGTCACCTGGCTCCTGCGCACCGCGCTCTCCGCGCGCGCCGGCCTCGCGGTGCTGCGGCTCGCGGGCGCGGGGCACGCGCTCGGGCCGTGGCTGAGCGAGCGGCCGCAGGCGCGGGCGCAGCTGATCGACAGCCTGCTGAACGGGCTTCAGGCCCCCGTGCGCTCCTCCTGATCGCGCGTCATGCGCAGGACGAGGACGATCGCCAGGACGGCGGCGGCGACGAGGAAGAAGTCGGCGGCCACCACGCTGCGGAAGGCGTCGTAGACCGCCTCGGCCTCGGGCTGCCCGTCGTCGCCCAGGTCCTGCGTGACGAGGAGCGTCGTGACGGCGCCGAGCAGGAGCAGCCACCACGCGTTGATCCACCACGGGGTGCGGCGCAGTGCCGGGTCCTCGTTCCCCGGGGCCGCGGCGCGCCAGATGTCCACGACGACGTCGCGCGGGAACCAGAAGGAGATCCCGGGCACGATCCACGAGAAGTAGACCCACGGGCGCGAGTGGCGCTGCACCTGCGGGGCGAGCACGTCGGCGTTGTCGCGCATCGCCTGGAGCCAGACCACGAAGGCGAGGACGCAGACGACGAGGGTCAGGATCGTGAGATCGCCGAGGTAGTGGTACTGCTCCTCCAGGCCCGTGGGCACGCGGTGGTAGCCGTCGTCCGGCTCGCCGGGCGGCGCGGGCGGACGCGGGCCCGCGTGCAGGCGCAGCTCCCAGACGAAGAACACGAGCCGCGCCAGTGCGGCGGCGGCGAGCGCCCCGACCGCGCACCACGCCCGCGGCACGACCCGCACGAAACGGGGGGACACGGCGCCGCGGGACAGGGCGAAGCTCATGAGTCTGCTCCTCGGTGGGGCGGGAGGGACGACGGCGGGGTGCCTGCCCGCCTAGACGCCGGCGTACACCCGGCGGTTCCGGAGGCGGTCCGTCCGGAGGACGAACCGGGCCCGGACAGCCCGCCCTGGGGGGGCGCCGCGGCACGGGGCCGGATGCGCCGTACGGGCCGGAGCCATGCCGTACGGGGCGGAGCCATGCCGTACGGGGCAGCAACCGTGCCGTACGGGGCCGGAGCTGCCCTGCGGGCCGGAGCTGCCTGCGGGCCTGGCGGCGCCCCGCGCCCGTACCCCGGCGCGCCTGCCCTGCCGCGCCTCCCCTGCCCCGGTCCGGTCCGGTCTCTCCTCGCCCGCCTTCCCGGTGCTACCTCCGCTGGGCGTCCACCGCCCTGCCGCGCTCGCCCTGGCCCGCGGCCCCGCCCTGCTCGCCCAGCGGGCCCGCCGTGCCCGGGGGGCGGTGGGTGTGGGGACGGGTCGGGGGCTGGGCGCGGCGCTGGCCGGGGAGGCCGACGTCGCGGCCGCGGGGGCGGGGGGCCGGGGCGTGGGGGCCCGCCAGGGAGATGTGGACGCCCTGGTCGGCGAGGGCCTGGAGTTCGGTCGCGGCACGCTCCTCGCCCGGGGCGGGTTCATCGGTGACGAGGCGCGTGATGAGGTCGGGCGGCACGGTCTGGAACATCGTGTCCGTGCCGAGCTTCGTGTGGTCGGCGAGGACGACGACCTCGGCGGCCGACTGGACGAGCGCGCGGTCCACGCTCGCCGAGAGCATGTTGGCGGTGGACAGGCCGCGGTCCGAGGTGAGACCGCTGCCCGAGAGGAAGGCGCGCGAGACGCGCAGGCCCTGGAGGGACTGCTCGGCCCCGCTGCCGACGAGGGCGTAGTCGGTGCCGCGCAGGGTGCCCCCCGTCATGACGACCTCGACACGGTTGGCGTGCGCGAGGGCCTGCGCGACGAGCAGCGAGTTGGTCACGACGGTGAGACCGGCGACGCGCGCGAGGCGGCGGGCCAGCTCCTGCGTCGTGGTCCCCGCGCCGATCACGACGGCCTCACCTGGCTCGACGAACTCGGCCGCCAGTTCGGCGATCGCGGCCTTCTCGGCCGAGGCGAGATGGGTCTTCTGCGGGAAGCCCGACTCGCGCGCGAAGCCACCGGGGAGCACGGCGCCCCCGTGCCTGCGGTCGAGCAGCCCTTCCGCTTCGAGCGCCCGCACGTCCCGCCGTACGGTCACTTCAGAGGTCTGGACGACGCGGGCCAGTTCCCGGAGCGAGACCGCTCCGTTGGCGCGCACCATTTCAAGGATCATTTGACGACGTTCAGCAGCGAACACGGAACTGACAGTAACGCGCATGACTGTCCGCGTTCACCACTTTCCGCCGAGTTACGGAAGTTGTCCACGCCGGGGCCCGGAAAGTGGTATACGGGGTCGAGAAGGGCACTCACGGGCGGGCACGGAAACGGGCCACCGCCTCGCGGCGACGGCCCGACGTCCCGTGCGAGCAGGGAAGTTGAGGCCGTACGGCCGCCTCAGGCCAGCTCCTCCGCGCGCTTGACGGTGTGCAGCTGACGCGCCACCTCGGCGATCGAACCGGACAGTGACGGGTACACAGTGAACGCGTTAGCGATCTGTTCCACGGTCAGATTGTTGTCCACAGCGATCGAGATGGGGTGAATGAGTTCACTCGCGCGGGGGGCGACGACCGTACCGCCGACGACGACGCCGGTGCCGGGACGGCAGAAGATCTTGACGAAGCCGTCCCTGATGCCCTGCATCTTGGCGCGCGGGTTGCGCAGGAGCGGGAGCTTGACGACGCGCGCGTCGATGCGGCCCGCGTCCACGTCGGCCTGGCTGTAGCCGACGGTGGCGATCTCGGGATCGGTGAAGACGTTCGACGAGACGGCCTTGAGGTTGAGCGGGGTGACCGCGTCGCCGAGGAAGTGGTACATCGCGATACGGCCCTGCATCGCGGCGACGGACGCGAGGGCGAAGACGCCGGTCACGTCGCCCGCCGCGTAGACGCCGGGGGCACTCGTGCGCGAGACCTTGTCGGTCTTGATGTGCCCGGAGTCCTTGAGCTTGACCCCGGCCTCCTCCAGGCCGATGTGCGCCGTGTTCGGGATGGCGCCGACCGCCATGAGGCAGTGGGTGCCCGTGATGACGCGGCCGTCGGCGAGGGTGACCTCGACGCGGTCGCCGACGCGCTTGACGGCCTGGGCGCGGGAGCGGGCCATGACGTTCATGCCGCGACGGCGGAAGACGTCCTCCAGGACGGCGGCGGCGTCCGGGTCCTCGCCGGGCAGGACGCGGTCGCGCGAGGAGACGAGGGTGACCCGGGAGCCGAGCGCCTGGTAGGCCCCCGCGAACTCGGCGCCGGTGACACCGGAACCGACGACGATGAGTTCCTCGGGCAGCTCGTCGAGGTCGTAGACCTGCGTCCAGTTGAGGATGCGCTCGCCGTCGGGGCGCGCGTCCACCAGCTCGCGCGGGTGACCGCCGGTCGCGATGAGGACGGCGTCGGCGGTGAGGCGCTGCTCGGAGCCGTCGGCGGCGGTGACGACGACGGTGCGGGAGCCGTCGCTGTCCTGCTGGCCCTCCAGACGGCCGCGGCCGCGCAGGACGCGGGCGCCCGCCCGGGTGACGGAGGCGGTGATGTCGTGCGACTGGGCGAGCGCGAGGCGCTTGACGCGGCGGTTGACCTTGCCGAGATCGACGCCCACGACGCGCGCGGGGCGGTCGATGTGGGGGGTGTCGTCGGCGACGAGGATGCCGAGTTCCTCGTACGAGGAATCGAAGGTCGTCATCACCTCGGCGGTCGCGATAAGGGTCTTCGAAGGCACGCAGTCGGTGAGCACCGATGCCCCGCCGAGGCCGTCGCAGTCGACGACGGTCACCTCCGCGCCGAGCTGGGCGCCCACGAGGGCCGCTTCGTATCCGCCGGGTCCGCCACCGATAATCACGATCCGAGTCACGTACTTCATTGTCCCGCACGCGCCAAATTGCTTCGCGCCCGGGCCCACCGTCCGGGGTGTGGAACGGGTCACCCCCTGGTCCGTCCCCTCCCGTACGCGTCCGCCTCCCGCGACTCCCCCGCCTCCCTCCGCCGTCTGCCGTACTCTCGACCCCATGTCGCTCTACGCTGCGTACGCAGGCAATCTCGACGCGCGGCTGATGACGCGCCGTGCCCCGCACTCCCCGCTGCGGGCCACCGGCTGGCTCGACGGCTGGCGGCTGACCTTCGGCGGCGAGCACATGGGCTGGGAGGGCGCGCTCGCCACGGTCGTCGAGGACCCGGCCTCGCAGGTCTTCGTGGCGCTGTACGACATCGCGCCGCCCGACGAGGAGGCGATGGACGGCTGGGAGGGCGTGGGGCTCGGCATCTACCGCCGCGCGCGGGTCCGCGTTCACACCCTGGAGGGCACGGAGTCCTCCTGGCTGTACGTACTGAACGGGTACGAGGGCGGCCTGCCCTCCGCGCGCTACCTCGGCGAGATCGCGGACGCGGCGGAATCGGCGGGGGCGCCGCACGACTACGTGATGGAACTGCGCAAGCGGCCCTGCTGAGGGCGCACGAGTGGTCCGCGGGCGGAGGGCGCGGCTCCGCGGGGGCGGGATTCCCGCCAAAGACGGCAGTCGCTGCCACCTCCGCCATTCTTCGCCACTCCTCGCCGTCCGGCGCCCTGACCAGGCCGCTCCGTGTCCGGACGCGCTCGCGATGACGTACCACCAAGTCAACATCAGGTCGTTATCGGCGACGTCTACGCGCGTAGGCTGTGAGCGGTTACGCTCATTCGCGTGAACGCATCAGTTATTCCGGACGACATCCAGGGCGACCCCTTCGCCGCCGCTCGGGCCGCCGCCGCGCGGCTCGGTGAGCTGACGGGGGCCGAGACGCACGACGTGGCCCTGGTGATGGGCTCGGGGTGGGTGCCCGCCGCGGAGGCGCTCGGCACGGCGGACCACGACCTTTCCTTCACGGACCTGCCCGGTTTCCCGCCGCCCGCCGTCGAGGGCCACGCGGGCCGCATCCGCTCCTACAGCGGACTCGGCGGCAAGCGCGCCCTCGTCTTCCTCGGCCGTACGCACTATTACGAGGGCCGCGGCGTGGACGCCGTCGCGCACAACGTGCGCACCGCCGTCGCCGCCGGGTGCAAGACGATCGTGCTCACCAACGGCTGCGGCGGGTTGCGCGCCGGGATGCGGCCCGGTCAGCCGGTGCTGATCAGCGACCACATCAACCTCACGGCGACCTCGCCCATCCACGGCGCGAACTTCGTGGACCTCACCGATCTCTACTCGCCGCGCCTGCGCGCCCTGTGCAAGGAGATCGACCCCACGCTCGAAGAGGGCGTGTACGTGCAGTTCCCCGGCCCGCACTACGAGACGCCCGCCGAGATCGGCATGGTCCGCACGCTGGGCGGGGACCTCGTGGGCATGTCGACGGTCCTGGAGGCGATCGCGGCGCGCGAGGCGGGGGCCGAGGTGCTCGGCATCTCGCTCGTGACCAACCTCGCCGCCGGCCTCACCGGCGAACCCCTCAACCATGAGGAGGTCCTCCAGGCGGGCCGCGACTCGGCCGCGCACATGGGGGCCCTGCTCGGTCAGGTACTCGACCGCATCTGAGGGCCGCCCGCAGGCCCTCCCTCGTACGGGGCAGGCGTCCCGTACGACCTCCGGGGCCCCGGTACGGCCTCCGGGGGTTCCGTAGGACCGCCCGGGTTCCGTAGGACCGCCCGGGTCCCGTACGGCCTCCGGGGACTCCCGTACGACCTCCGGGGGACGAGCCCCCCGTCTCCCGCAACGAAGCCGAGAAAGGCGCAGCCACCGTGGTGGACAAGGACGACGCGCAGGACCTCATCGACCGTGCCCGCCGCTGGCTGGCCGAGGACCCCGACCCGGACACGCGTGCCGAACTGGCCGCGCTGCTCGACGCGGAGGACCTCGACGCGTTGCGGGACCGTTTCGCCGGGCTGCTCCGCTTCGGCACCGCGGGGCTGCGCGGGGAGCTGGGGGCCGGTCCCTCGCGGATGAACCGGGCCGTCGTGATCCGTGCGGCCGCCGGGCTCGCGGGCTTCCTGCGGGAGCACGGCAAGGGGGACGGGCTCGTCGTCGTCGGCTACGACGGGCGCCACAAGTCGGCCGACTTCGCGCGCGACACGGCCGCGGTCCTGACCGGCGCGGGGCTGCGTGCCGCCGTCCTGCCCGGGCCGCTGCCCACCCCCGTCCTGGCCTTCGCGATCGGGCACCTCGGCGCGGTCGCTGGGGTCGAGGTCACGGCGAGCCACAACCCACCGCGCGACAACGGCTACAAGGTCTACCTCGGCTTCGGCTACCCGGAGCCCGGCGAGGGCGCGGGCGCCCAGATCGTCGCCCCGGCCGACGCCGAGATCGCCGCGGGGATCGAGGCGATCGACGCGCTGGCGGAGGTGCCGCGCGCGGAAGAGGGCTGGACGGTACTCGGGGACGAGGTCCGTGAGGCGTACGTCGCGCGCGCGGTCTCCGTGCTCGCGCCCGGCTCGCCCCGTACCGCCCGGATCGTGCACACCGCGCTGCACGGTGTCGGCACCGGGACCGTCACCGCCGCCTTCGCGCGGGCCGGTTTCCCCGCGCCCGTACCGGTCGCCGAACAGGCCGCGCCCGACCCGGACTTCCCGACCGTGGCCTTCCCCAACCCGGAGGAGCCCGGCGCGATGGACCTCGCCTTCGCGACCGCGCGGGCGCACGAGGGTGTGGACCTGATCGTCGCGAACGACCCGGACGCGGACCGCTGCGCCGTCGCGGTGCCGGACGCCTCGGCGGCCGCGGGCTGGCGGATGCTCACGGGCGACGAGGTCGGCGCGCTGCTCGCCACGCACCTGCTGCGGCGCGGCGAGCGCGGAGTCTTCGCCGAGTCGATCGTCTCCGGGACGCTCCTCGGCACGCTCGCCCGCGCGGCCGGGGTCCCGCACGCCGAGACGCTGACGGGCTTCAAGTGGATCTCGCGGGTCCCCGGGCTGCGGTACGGGTACGAGGAGGCGCTCGGCTACTGCGTGGACCCCGAGGGCGTGCGCGACAAGGACGGGATCACGGCCGCGCTCCTCGTCACGGAGTACGCCTCGGTACTCAAGGAGGAGGGCCGTACGCTCTCCGACGCGCTCGACGACCTCGCGCGCGAGCACGGCGTGCACGCGACGGCCCAGCTCTCCGCCCGCGTCGCCGACCTCTCCCTGATCCCCGCGGCGATGGAGCGGCTGCGGACGAACCCGCCGGTACGGCTTGCGGGCCTCCCCGTCACGTCGGCCGACGACCTCAGCCTGCCGAAGGACGGCCTTCCCCCCACGGACGGACTGCGCTACACGCTGGGGGACGGCTCCGGGGAAGGCGTACGGGGCCGGGTCGTCGTCCGGCCGAGCGGCACCGAGCCCAAGCTCAAGTGCTACCTGGAGATCGTCCTCCCCGCCGGGCTGCCGGTGCCGGAGGCCCGGGGCCGCGCGGCGGACCTGCTGGCAGAGCTGAAGCGGGACGTGGGGGCCGCGGCGGGGGTGTAGCCGGGGCCCGGGGCCTCGGGGGGGGCGGGGCACATCCGTGGCGCGGTGCGCGGGGGTGCGTGCGCCGGAGTGCGGGGCGCGGGGGTGCCGGGCACGGGGGGTGCCGGGCGCGGTTCCTGGGGCAGTACCGACCGGGGCCGCCCGGGCGCGGGGTGTCCCGGAAGGGACGGTACGGGGCGAGCGGGCGTCGGACGGGGCCGCGCCCGCGGCCGTACGGGCCCGGGCGACGCGCGTCCCGTCGCTCGACGCGGCCGGGACGGACTTTCCCGCCGCGGGCGGGGGCAGGCCCGTACGTACGGCGGGACCGTGACCGTCGCGGGCCGCGGGACGCCCGCGTTCCCGCTGCCTGCCGTACCGCGCGGCCTCGGCCCCGTACCCGGCATCGACACGGTCGGGACCGGGCGGCCGCCCGCCCTCGCCGGGGCGGGGCGCCGCGCGCTGCCGCCGTCGGAAGCCCCCGGCCGCCTGCGCGAACTCCGCGGCATCGGGCCCTTCCGCGCGGAAACCGGTCCTCGTCAGGGGCGCGGATCACCCCGAGGTCTGCCCCCGGGCGGAGCCGGGGCCGCCCGCGGGGACGGGCCGGCGGAGGGGCCGGCGGAGGGGCCGGCGGAGGGGCGCATCGCCTGGGTGCCCACGACGGTCAGCAGCGCGAGCTTCTCGCCGGTGCCGGTCCCGGCGCGCGGGGTGAACCACAGCAGGCGCTGGCGGCCGTCCTCGCTGAAGAGGCTGAGGCAGTCGAGGTCGAGCATCCCGACGGTGGGGTGCGCGATCCGCTTGCGCTCGTCCCTGCGCACCCCCACGTCCCGAGCGGTCCACAGCGCCTCGAACTCCCGCGAGCGCCCCAGCAGTTCGTCCACCAGCTCGACCGCTTCCGGGTCGTCGGGGCCGCGCCGCCCGATCGCCGCGCGCAGATCCGCGACGAACGAGTGCGACTGCGGGGGCATGGTCCTCCGGCGGGTAGATCAGCCGCGCGGCCGGGTCGGTGAACCAGCGGTGAATGAAGCTCGCCGCGCGGCCGCGGTGCGCGGACAGGTCGCCGAGCAGTGCGACGGCGAGCGGGTTCTGGACGAGGACGGTGTGCAGGTCGTCGCTGACCATCGCGGCGGTCCCGTCGATCCTGTGCAGCAGGTCGAGCATCACGGGGTGGACGTGCGAGGCCGTCCCGCCCCGCGGTGGGACCGGGCGGTTCGCCAGCCGGTACAGGTGGTCGCGTTCGTCGCGGCCGAGGCGCAGGGCGCGGGCGAGCGCGGCGAGCATCTGACCGGAAGGCTGCGAGCCCGCACCGCGTTCCAGCTCCGTGTAGTACTCCACCGAGGCACCTGCCCGTACGGCGACCTCGTCCCGCCGCAGTCCGGGGACGCGGCGCCTCGGCCCCGGCGCGATCCCGACCTCCCCGGGGCGGACGCGCTCGCGTCGCGAACGCAGAAAGGCACCGAGTTCGGCGTACCTCGTGTTCGGCATGCGTACAGCCTCCCCAGGGCGGCGGCGCCGATGCCAGGGGACGGCGTCCCCACCTTCGGGAGCAGCTGTCGCCGCCCCGCGCCGCGTCCCAGGGTGGAGGCCATGAACACCCCACTTCTCACTGCGTCCGGCACTTCCCCCGTCAGCGCGAAGACGGTCCTGATCACCGGCGGCACGAGCGGGATCGGCGCCGCGACCGCCCGGCTCCTCCTCGGGCGGGGCCACCGGGTCGCCATCACCGGGCGCGACCCGGGACGGCTCAAGACCTTCCTCGACGAGACCGGCCACCCTGACCGCGTACTCGGCCTCGTGGCGGACGCCGCCGACTGGGAGTCCACGCGGACGGCGGTCGGCGACACGGTGGAGCGCTTCGGCGCGCTCGACGCGGCCGTCGCGAACGCGGGCGGCGCGTCGCCCGACCACTTCACTGCGGGCAGTACGGGCGTCGTCGACGACGGCGCCCCGGAACTGTGGGCCCCGATGGTGCTCGCGAACGTGCTCGGCCCCGCCCTCCTGGCCAAGGCGGCCCTGCCCCACCTGGAACGCGCGCACGGCAGGCTGGTGCTCATCGGCAGCGTGGCCGGGATCAAGAACAGCCCGGGCAACCTCTACTCCGCCACGAAGTGGGCGGTGGTCGGCTTCGCCGAGAACCTCCGCCTCCACGCCACGAACCGGGGCATCGGGGTCACGGTCGTGAACCCGGGAATGATCGACACCGCGTTCTGGCACGGCCAGGTCCCGCCCCTCGCGATGGGCCCGCACGCCGTGGCCGAGGCAATCCACTTCGCCCTCGACCAGCCCACGGGCATCGACCTGAACACCCTCACGATCCGCCCACTCGGCCAGCCCACTTGACCTGCTCGCGGGGGGGGGCGGATTGGCGGGGGGGGCGGGGAGACGGGGCGCGCGTCGGCTGGAGGCGGCGGCGCGGCGGGCGTCGGCGGGGGGGCGCGGGGCGGGCGTCGGTTGGGGGGGCGTGCGGCGGGGTGGGGCGCGGCAGTCTGTCAGCCAGGCAAAGCAGCCAGCCTGCCAGGCGAGGGCCGATGCGGCCGCCCGGGCGGGGCAGCCGGGGCAGCGGTGCCAGGCGGCTGGTCGGACAGGCGGGGCAGCCCGTCAGCCGGGCCCGGCAGCCGACCCGCCAGACGAGGCAGCCCGCCAGCCAAGCCAGGCAGCCAACCCGCCGTGCGGGAGCCGGTACGACCACCCGGGCACCCGGGCACGGCGGCCAAACTGCCAGCGGGGCCAAGCGGCAGCAAGAGGCGAGAGGCGAGGCAGTCTGCCAGACAAGCGGGGCAGCCCGTCAGCCCGGCCAGGCAGCCAACCCGCCGTGCAGAAGCCGGTACGACCACCCGGGCACCCGGGCACGGCGGCCAAACTGCCAGCGGAGCCAAGCGGCAGCAAGAG
Source organism: Streptomyces sp. P6-2-1 (assembly GCF_050613165.1). Lineage (NCBI taxonomy): Bacteria > Bacillati > Actinomycetota > Actinomycetes > Kitasatosporales > Streptomycetaceae > Streptomyces > Streptomyces sp. P6-2-1. The sequence continues at coordinate 2,427,096 of NZ_CP192513.1, forward strand.
GCGAGAGGCGAGGCAGTCTGTCAGACAAGCGTGGCAGCCCGTCAGCCAGGCGAGGCAGCTGATCCGCCAGACGAGCGCACCGGCACGGCCACCCGGGCATGGCAACCGGGGCGACCGGGCGGCGGAGCGAGGCAGTCTGTCTGCCAGCGTGGCAGGCACGGCGCCCGACCCGCCAGGCAGGAGCCGATACGGCCGCCCGGGCACGGCAACCGGGGCAACCGGGCGGGATGGCCGGACTGCCACGCGGCGCCGCGAGGCGGCAGCCAACCCGCCAGGCATGGCAGCCAACCCGCCAAGCAAGGAGGCCGACACGACCGCCCGGGCACGGCAGCCAGGCGGCCGGGGCAACCCGGCTACCGGGCCGGATGGCCGAACGGCGCCACGGCGCCTCGTGGCCGTAGAGCCGGGGAGCCGCCCCCGGAGGAAGTCCTCAGACCAGAAGCAGCACGATCAGCAGGACCGCGCCCGCGATGGCCGGGGCGATGATGCTCCAGCACCAGCGGGCCTCGGTGAGGCCCTTCTCGGGGGAGTCCGTGTCGCCCGCGAGTTCGCGCAGCTCGCCGAGGGCCACGTCGCCCTGCGGGTGGCGGATCTCGTGGACGGAGGTCGCGGTGTGGCCCGTCTTCGCCTCCCTGGCCATCGCGCGGGCCTCCGCGCGGGCCGCGCGCTTGCGCCCACGCAGCGAGACGGGGAGCGCCCACAGCTGGAAGACCTTGCCGTCCGCGTCGACGACCTCGTTCGAGTAACCGGAACGGAGCGCGGCGACGGCCTTCCAGGGCAGCACGATGGTGCGGAAGGGGTTGCGGACCCGCAGCCGCTCCGTGTTCGCGTACACGGCGGGGCGCAGCGTGAAGGCGAGGATCAGCGGGACCGCGCACAGGAGCGCGGCGATCGCGAGCCACGGGGTGCGGCCTTCGCCGACGATGATGGCGTCGGCGCCGAGCCATCCGCTCAGGATCAGCAGGAAGATGCCGGCGCCGATACCGGCGGGCGAGCGGTAGATCCGGTCGGGGGCGGCCGGCGAGGGCTCGGGGGCAGCCGGGTCGGAGGTCGTCATACTCCGATTCTCCCCCACAGGCCGCACCAGGCTTCCGGCTCCCCACCGGACACGGGCGACACGCCCCTGCGCGAGGGCATCCTCCGGGCCCCGCACCCTTCCTCGCGCAAGAGCCTCCGCCCGTCCCCGCACCCCTGCCCCAGGCCGCCGACCCGAACCCCGCACCCCTGCCCCAGGCCGCCGACCCGAACCCCGCACCCCTGCCCCAGGCCGCCGACCCGGACCCCGCACCCCTGCCCGAGACCGCCGACCCGGACCCCGGACCTCGGCCCCCGGACCTCTCCCGCGACGCACCCGCCCCCTTCCGCGCCGCTCCCCCCCTCCCGCGCGGCTCCACCCCCTCCCGCGCCGCTCCACCCCCTTCGCGCGCGGCCTCCACCCCGCCCAGGAGCCCCCCACCCGGCCCCGCACCCCCCTGTACAGACCGCTACGCGCGTAGATATGCTCCCCTGGTGAGCATGCCCACGACTCCCCCCGCCCCTTCCCCCGCGCCGCGGGCCTCCGCAGGTGCCGCGTTCGCCGAAGTGAGCGCGTCCGACGCCTCGTTGCGGCGCTTCCTGCACGGCCTGCCCGGGGTCGACCCGGTCGGCCTGGAGGCGCGTGCCGCCGCGCTCGGGACGCGGTCCGTGAAGACGGCCGCGAAGGTCCGCGCGATCGATCTGGCGATCTCGATGATCGACCTGACGACGCTCGAAGGCGCCGACACCCCCGGCAAGGTCCGCGCGCTCGCGGCCAAGGCCCTGCACCCGGACCCCACCGACCGCTCGGCGCCCCGCGTCGCCGCCGTCTGCGTCTACCCCGACATGGTCGCGACGGCGAAGGAGACGCTGGCGGGGAGCGAGGTCCGTATCGCCTCGGTCGCGACGGCGTTCCCCGCCGGACGCGCCCCGCTCGCCGTCAAGCTCGCGGACGTCGAGTCCGCCCTCGCGGCCGGTGCCGACGAGATCGACATGGTCATCGACCGCGGCGCCTTCCTCGCGGGCAGGTACGCGAAGGTGTACGAGGAGATCGTCGCCGTGCGCGAGGCGATCGGGACGCGCGCCAGGCTCAAGGTGATCTTCGAGACCGGGGAGTTGTCCACGTACGACAACATCCTGCGCGCCTCGTGGCTCGGGATGCTCGGCGGCGCCGACTTCATCAAGACGTCGACGGGCAAGGTCGGGGTCAACGCGACCCCCGCGAACACGCTGCTCATGCTCCAGGCGGTACGGGACTTCCGCGCCGCGCACGGGGAGCAGGTCGGCGTGAAACCGGCCGGTGGCATCCGGACCACGAAGGACGCGATCAAGTTCCTCGTGCTCGTCGCCGAGACGGCGGGCGAGGACTGGCTGAGCAACGCGTGGTTCCGCTTCGGCGCCTCGGGGCTGCTCGGCGACCTGCTCATGCAGCGCCAGAAGCTGGCCACGGGCCGCTACTCCGGCCCCGATTACGTGACGGTGGACTGAACTCATGGCACACGAGACCCCTTCCGCCGGGCCCGCTCCGGCCTTCACCGACTACGCGCCCGCGCCCGAGTCCCGCGCGGCCGTCGAACTCGCTTCCTCCTACGGCCTGTTCATCGACGGCGAGTTCACCGACGCCGCCTCGGGCAAGGTCTTCAAGACCGTGTCCCCCGCGACCGAGGAAGTCCTCTCCGAGGTCGCGCGAGCCGGTGAGGAGGACGTCGAGCGCGCGGTCACCGCGGCACGCCGCGCCTTCCCCGCCTGGGCCGCGCTGCCCGGTGCCGAGCGCGCCAAGTACCTCTTCCGCATCGCGCGCATCGTGCAGGAGCGCGCGCGCGAACTCGCCGTCCTGGAAACGCTCGACAACGGCAAGCCGATCAAGGAGACGCGCGACACGGACATCCCGCTCGTCGCCGCGCACTTCTTCTACTACGCGGGCTGGGCCGACAAGCTGGAGCACGCGGGCTTCGGCCCCGCGCCGAAGCCGCTCGGTGTCGCGGGCCAGGTCATCCCGTGGAACTTCCCGCTGCTGATGCTGGCCTGGAAGATCGCGCCCGCGCTCGCGGCGGGCAACACGGTCGTCCTCAAGCCCGCCGAGACGACCCCGCTCAGCGCCCTGTTCTTCGCCGAGATCTGCCAACAGGCCGGTCTGCCCAGGGGCGTTGTGAACATTCTTCCCGGGTACGGGGACGCGGGCGCGGCCCTCGTCGCGCACCCGGACGTGAACAAGGTCGCCTTCACGGGCTCGACGGCGGTCGGCAAGCAGATCGCCCGTACGGTCGCGGGCTCGGCCAAGCGCGTGACGCTCGAACTCGGCGGCAAGGGCGCCAACATCGTCTTCGACGACGCGCCCGTCGAGCAGGCCGTCGAGGGCATCGTCACGGGAATCTTCTTCAACCAGGGCCAAGTGTGCTGTGCGGGCTCGCGGTTGCTCGTGCAGGAGTCGGTGCACGACGAGGTCGTGGACGCTCTCAAGCGGCGCCTGACCACGCTGCGCGTGGGCGACCCGCTCGACAAGAACACCGACCTCGGCGCGATCAACTCGGCCGAACAGCTAGACCGCATCACGACGTTGACCGGGCAGGGCGAGGCCGAGGGCGCGGAGCGCTGGAGCGCCCCGTGCGAACTCCCCAGCTCGGGCTACTGGTTCGCGCCGACCGTCTTCACGAACGTCACGCAGGCGCACACCGTCGCCCGCGAGGAGATCTTCGGCCCCGTCCTCTCGGTCCTCACCTTCCGCACCCCGGCGGAGGCCGTCGCCAAGGCGAACAACACGCCCTACGGGCTCTCCGCGGGCATCTGGAGCGAGAAGGGCTCCCGCATCCTCGCCGTGGCCGAGAAGCTGCGCGCGGGCGTCGTGTGGGCCAACACCTTCAACAAGTTCGACCCGACCTCGCCCTTCGGCGGCTACAAGGAGTCGGGTTACGGCCGCGAGGGCGGCAGGCACGGCCTGGAGGCGTACCTCGATGTCTGAGAAGAGCGAGAAGAGCGAGAAGACGGCGAAGGGCGGCAAGAGGACCGCCCCCCCGAAGGCGAACGGCCCGGCTCCCCGCCTCGGCGTCTTCAAGACCTACAAGCTGTACGTCGGCGGGAAGTTCCCCCGCAGTGAGGGCGGCAGGGTGTACGAGGTGAGCGACGCGCACGGCGAGTGGCTGGCCAACGCCCCGCGCTCGACCCGCAAGGACGCCCGGGACGCGGTGGCCGCCGCGCGCAAGGCGTTCGGCGGCTGGTCGGGGGCGACCGCGTACAACAGGGGTCAAGTCCTGTACCGCGTCGCGGAGATGCTGGAGGGGCGCACGGAGCAGTTCGCCCGCGAGGTCGCCGAGGCGGAGGGACTGAACCGGGAAGCGGCGCTCGCGCAGGTCCACGCGGCCGTGGACCGCTGGGTCTGGTACGCGGGCTGGACGGACAAGCTCGCGCAGGTCGTGGGCGGCGCGAACCCGGTAGCCGGGCCGTTCTTCAACCTGTCGACGCCCGAGCCGAGCGGGGTCGTCGCGGTGCTCGCACCGCGCGAGTCCTCGCTGCTCGGCCTCGTCTCCGTGCTCGCGCCCGTCCTCGCGACGGGCTGCACCGCGGTCGTCGTGGCGAGCGAGACCCGACCGCTCCCCGCGCTCTCCCTCGGCGAGGTACTCGCCACCTCGGACGTCCCCGGCGGCACGGCGAACATCCTCAGCGGCCGCCTCGCCGACCTCGGCCCGACGCTCGCCGCGCACCAGGACGTCAACGCGATCGACCTCACGGGAGCGGAAGGCCAGGAGGCCACCGACCTGGAGATCGCGGCGGCCGACAACCTGAAGCGCGTCCTGCGCCCCTCGGCATCCGCCGAGGACTGGACCGCCCCCCAGGGCCTGCGCCGCATGACCTCCGTCCTGGAGACCAAGACGGTCTGGCACCCGACGGGTTCCCTGGGGGTGGCGGGCTCGGCGTACTGAGCCACCGACCGCGCGTACGAACGTGTGCGGGCCGCCCCCGACCTGGGGACGGCCCGCACAGCCATACGTCAACGCGGGGCTGCCGCACGGGAGGTCAGAGGCGGGGCAGGCGGGGCAGTCAAGGCAGGCGGACAGTCGGGGGGGCGTCGCCGCTACGGAGCGCGGAGGCGGGGCAGTCGGGGGGCCGTTGCCGCCACGGAAGGCAGAGGCAGGACAGTCGGGAGGCCGTCGCCGCCACAGGGGCGAGGGGTCTGCCACCGCCACGGGGGTACGGGGCGGGGAGCCGTCACTGCCGGAGGGAAACCAGAGGGAAGGGCGTCACTGCCACGGACGCAAGGGGCCCGTCGCTGCCACCGCGGGCGGGCGCTTGGCGCGAGGCGGGCGAGGCGACGGCCAAAACGCAGGCGACCTGCCGACTCCGTGCCACCACGACCGCCAAACCGTGGCAGGGCCCCGCCAGACCGCGACAGCCCCCGTCACCACGTGTCAGCCACCGCCAGACCGTGACAGCCCTCGCCAAATCATGGCAGTCCTCGCCAGACCGTGGCAGGCCCGCGCCAGACCGTGGCAGGCCCGCGCCAGACCGTGGCAGCCGACGCCAGGTCATGGCAGCCAGTGCCACCGCTTGGCAGCCCCGCCACGTGACAGTCCCGCCAGCGCGTGGCAGTCCTCTGCCTCCGGGCTGCCACCCCGCTGCCCCACAGCCGCGCGGCCTTCGTACGGCCGAGGCGGAGACCCGGGCCGTGGCGGAGCCCTGCCAGGTCACGGCAGCCCCCGCCACGAGTTGGCAGACCCCGCCAGGTCCTGGCAGCCTGCCGCCACCACCCGGCAGTCCCTGCCGCTGCTGCCACGACCTGGCAGCCCCCGCCACGACCTGGCAGCCCCCGCCAGAACATGGCAGCCCCCGCCAGGTCACGGCACCCACCGCCAACCACCACATCCGGGCAAGGCCGCGCCTCCGGGCAAACCCCGCCTCCCGGCAAGGCCCTGCCTCCCGGCAGCCCCGCGCCGCCCTCACCCCTCTTCAGCCCCGCCCCCCTTCAGCCTCCGTTCCCCAGCTTCAGCCCCCGATCCCCAGCGTGTGGACCACGTCTCCCGCCAGCGGCAGCTCCGCGAGGCTCGCGCCGCTGGTGATCGGGCCCGTCAGGTCCGTCGTGCCGACCGGCTTGAAGTCGGCGACCTGCGTGCCGACGCCGTTGTCGAGCGGGTCCGTGCCGGTGCCTGCGAGGGGGTCGAGCTGGAGGTTCGTGACGCCGCCGAGGCCGTACGTCGTCGCCGCCTGCAAGCCCTGGCTCGCTCCGCCGAGTGCCGCCTCCGTGTCGAGCTGCTTGCCCAGGCCGGGGGCGAGCGAGCCCAGGTCCGGCGTCGCCGCGCTCGCGCTCGCGGCAGCGCCGCCGAGCGCCGCGCCCGCGACGGCGATGCCGAGACCGGCTCGCAGGAGGGCGCGCGAGGAGGGAGAGGTCTTTGCGTGTCGTGCTGCTGCCATGACTGCCACCTGCCGATTCGGTACGTGAGCGTGTGCGCACGCAGCGTAGGTGAGGTGTCGGTCGGGTACCAAAGCGCGCCCCGGCGGGTCGGGCCGACCGGTGCATGCCGCACACTGGTTCCTCGTGAGTCCCCATCCCGCCGTACCGGTCCGGGTCGTCCTGCTCGCCGGGCCTTCGGGCTCGGGCAAGTCGTCCCTCGCCGCCGCCTCCGGTCTGCCCGTCCTGTCCCTGGACGATTTCTACAAGGACGCCGACGACCCGACCCTGCCGCTCGTCGCGGGTGAGGGCCCGCAGCGCGACATCGACTGGGACTCGCCGCTGTCCTGGGACCGTGAGCGGGCGCTCACCGCGATCGCCGAGCTGTGCAGGACCCGGTCGACCGAGGTCCCCGTCTACTCCATCGCCGAGAGCACCCGTACCGGCACCGGGACGCTCACGCTCGACCGCACGACGCCCCTCTTCATCGCCGAGGGCATCTTCGCGGCCGACATCGTGGACAGCTGCCGCGAACTCGGCGTGCTCGCCGACGCGCTGTGCCTGCGCGGGCGGCCGAGCACGACGTTCCGGCGGCGACTCCTGCGCGATCTGCGCGAAGGCCGCAAATCCGTACCGTTCCTGCTCCGCAGGGGCCTGCGGCTGATGCGCTCCGAACGGACGATCGTGCAGCGGCAGGCGGCGCTGGGCGCGTACCCCTGCGGCAAGGAGGAGGCGCTGGGGCGGCTGGCGGCCGCGGCCTGCGCGCGGGGCCCCGTCGGGTCGCTCGTACGGGAGCGGGGAGCGGAGCGGACGGCGAGCTGAGCCCGCACTCGTAACCCGTAACCCGTATCCGCACTCGTACCCGGTACCCCGTACCCGCGGACCTGCGGACCCGCGCCCGCGGGCCCTACCCGTGGCACCGGCCGCCGGGCGGCTCCGGAGACGGCGGCGGGACCGGAAGGCCCCCCAGCCCTCCGGTCCCGATGCGGCAACCACCCCCGTGGTCGCGACGCCACCCCCGTGGCGCCCCGTGTTTCCCCCGTGTCCGCCGCGCGTCCCGGACCCGTACTCCCCCGTACGTGCCCCGGCTCCCCCGTGCGGCGGACCCTCCCCCGGTTCCCCCGTTCCCCCCTCGGTCCTCAGGCGACAAGCTCGCCGAAGGACTCCTCGCGGTCACGGTCGCGGCTGAGCGCCTCGTCGTCGCGCAGCCGGCGCAGGCTGCGCCAGATGCTCGACTTGACCGTGCCGACACTGATGTCGAGGATCTTCGCGATCTCCGGGTCGGTGCGGCCCTCGTAGTAGCGGAGGACCAGCATCGTGCGCTGGAGTTCGGGCAGCCTGGCGAGTGCCTGCCACAGGACGGTGCGCAGTTCGGTGCCGCGCATCGCGTCCGTGTCAGTGGCAGTCTCCGGCAGTTCCTCGGTCGGGTACTCGTTGAGCTTGCGCCGCCGCCACGCGCTGATGTGCAGGTTCGTCATGGTGCGGCGCAGGTAGCCGCCGACGGCGGCCTTGTCGGTGATGCGATCCCAGGCCCGGTACGTCGAGAAGAGGGCGCTCTGGAGCAGGTCCTCGGCCTCGAAACGGTCCCCGGTCAGGTGGTAGGCGGTCGCGTACAGGGAGGCTCGGCGCTCCTGGACGTAGGCGGTGAACTCCGCCTCGTTCGCCCGGGACCGCTCCCCCGTGTCCCCCGTGTCCTCCCCGTACGCGACACCCCGGCTCCCCTCGTTTCCCCCGCGGGGAACCGGAGCCACGTCCACCGGCGTCCCCAGCAGGGGATGCGGTGCACGACCGGTCCCGCAGCCGCGTCCACGTCCGCCCCCGGGCTCATGGCTCCGCTCGAACAGGGACACGGTCGCGGCACCGGAGGTCTCAGTCCGCGCGGCGTAGTCGTGCAACCGGGTGATCACCGCACCGCCCGTGGTGCTGTGCCGAGTGCTCATCGCGCGCCTCCGTCCTGAGGTGTGTGTGGTCCTGCCGCGAAGCGTTCCGCCGCCCTTGCGGCCGGCCGGTGCGCTCCGTGTGCCAAGAAGACTGCCAACCCCATTTCATGACCGTGTCCGCCGACTGTCACAGAGCTGTCACAGCGCCTCCTCGCGCGCGCGTCGAAAACGCTCGCGCGCACACGCGTGCCGCCCGGGCGCTACGGCGCGTGCCGCCCGGGCGCTACGGAGGGTCCTGGCCCGCTCGTACGTACGGGCAGGCGGCACGGCCCCGCGAGCGGCGGCCTCGGCGTCCCGGGACCCGGAGGTCGAAGTCCGGACAGCTGTGGGACAGAATGACCGGGTGCCTTCCCTGTTGCTGATCGAGGACGACGACGCCATCCGTACGGCCCTTGAGCTGTCCCTGACCCGCCAGGGGCACCGCGTGGCCACCGCCGCCACGGGCGAGGACGGGCTGACGAAACTGCGTGAAGAACGACCGGACCTGATCGTTCTGGACGTCATGCTGCCCGGAATCGACGGCTTCGAGGTGTGCCGCCGTATCCGCCGCACCGACCAGCTGCCGATCATCCTGCTCACCGCGCGCAGCGACGACATCGACGTCGTGGTCGGCCTGGAGTCCGGCGCCGACGACTACGTGGTCAAGCCGGTGCAGGGGCGGGTGCTCGACGCGCGGATTCGCGCGGTGCTGCGGCGCGGGGAGCGCGAGTCGAGCGACTCGGCGGTCTTCGGGAACCTCGTGATCGACCGTTCGGCAATGACGGTCTCCAAGGACGGCACCGAACTCCAGCTCACACCCACCGAGTTGCGGCTCCTGCTCGAACTGAGCCGCCGCCCGGGACAGGCCCTGTCCCGGCAGCAGCTCCTGCGCCTGGTCTGGGAGCACGACTACCTCGGCGACTCGCGACTCGTCGACGCCTGCGTGCAGCGGCTGCGCGCCAAGGTCGAGGACGTGCCCTCGTCGCCGAAACTCATCCGCACGGTGCGCGGGGTCGGTTACCGGCTGGACGCGCCGCAGTGAGGCGAGGCGACAGCGAGCGGCGGGACCGAACGAAGCGGCGGGAGGAGACCGGGGGCGGGGCCTCGTCCACCGGGGGCGGGGCGGCCACGCGGGACGCCGGCGGACGACTGCGACGGTTCCTCGCCTCGGGCGTGCGGTTCACGAGCCTGCGGCTGCGGCTCGTCCTCGTCTTCGGGCTCGTCGCGCTGACCGCGGCCGTCTCGGCGTCCGGTATCGCGTACTGGCTCAACCGCGAGGCGGTCCTGACCCGCACCCAGGACAACACGCTCGACGACTTCAAGGAGCAACTGGCCAGCCCCGACCGGACGGTGCCGCCCGACCCGACGCGCGAGGACCTGGCGCGCACGGCCCGCGCGATGTCCCGTTCGGGGCAGCACTATGACGTCGTACTCGTCGACCGAGACGCCAAGGGCCGTACGGTGACGGGGAGTTCGGCACCCGGCTCGTTCTCGCTCGACGACGTGCCCGACACCTTGCGGGAAGCCGTCGCGCGCAAGCAGAAGCTCTCATCGACCAACAAGGCGTCCTCGCACCTGTATTGGCAACGGGTCGACGTGAAGGGCACGCCGTACCTGATCGCCGGGGCGGAGGTGAGCGACGGCGGCCCGACCGGCTACCTGCGCAAGTCGCTCAGCGCCGAGGCCGACGATCTGGAGTCGCTCGCCTGGTCGTTGGGAATCGCGACGACGCTCGCGCTGCTCGTCGCCGCGCTCCTCGCCCAGGCGGCGGCGACGACCGTGCTCAAGCCCGTGCACCGCCTCGGGATCGCTGCCAAGCGCCTCGGGGAGGGCAAGCTCAGCACCCGGCTGCGGGTCTCGGGAACCGACGAACTCGCCGAGCTGTCCCGTACGTTCAACGACGCGGCGGCCGCGCTCGAACAGCGCGTCGCCGACATGAGCGCACGCGAGGAGGCGAGCCGCCGCTTCGTCGCCGACATGTCCCACGAACTGCGCACCCCGCTCACCGCGATCACCGCCGTCACAGAGGTGCTTGAGGAAGAGATCGACACGCTCGACCCGATGATCGAGCCCGCGGTACGGCTCGTGGTGAGCGAGACGCGGCGGCTCAACACCCTGGTGGAGAACCTGATGGAGGTGACCCGCTTCGACGCGGGCACCGCGCGGCTCGTGTGCGACGACGTCGACATCGCCGACCAGATCACCGCGTGCATCGACGCGCGCGCCTGGCTCGACGCGGTCGAACTCGACGCGGAACGCGGCATCATGGCGCGCGTCGACCCGCGCCGCCTCGACGTGATCCTCGCCAACCTCATCGGCAACGCGCTCAAGCACGGCGGTTCCCCCGTGCGGGTCTCGGTGCGGGTCGAAGGGCCCTCGCTGGTGATCCGGGTACGGGACCACGGCCCGGGCATCCCCGAGGACGTCCTGCCGCACGTCTTCGACCGCTTCTACAAGGCCAGTGCCTCGCGCCCCCGTTCGGAGGGCAGCGGCCTCGGCCTCTCGATCGCGCAGGCCAACGCACACATCCACGGCGGCGACATCACAGCGGCCAACTCCCCGTACGGCGGCGCCGTGTTCACGCTCCGGCTACCGAGGGACGGCGGCGCGGCGGGCTCGGAGGACGCGGCGGGCGACGGCGGCCCCGTCGACGGCGAGGCCACGGATACGGGTGACGGTACGGGTACGGGTACAGGTAGTACGGGTGCGGGTGCGAGCACGGACACGAGGAGCGGCGCGGCGGGTGCGGTGCGCGGGGCGGACCACGGCAGTGCGGACCACGGCGGTGCGGACCGCGGCGGGTCGGGCGACGGGGATGACGGGGACGGCGGTGGCCGTGCGGTGGGGCGCTGACGGCGCGGGGCCCTCCGCGCGCGAGGGGCGGCGCGGGTGCCGTACCGCGGCCGTCCGCGCGTCAGGCGCGTTCGCCGGGCTCGTACTGCTCCTCGCGGGCTGCGGCATCAGGCCGACCGAGGTGCCGACGGACGCGGGACCCGCGCCCTCGCGGCTGCCCTGCGTACTCGACGAGGACAGCGCCTCGCAGCCGCCGCGCACGACGCCCGCGAAGGTCTACCTCGTGTGCGGGGCGCAGCTCGTCGTCGTGAACAGATACCTCTCCGAACAGCCGGCGCCGGGGCCGGTCGCGGTGGCGCGGCAGCTGCTCGACCAGCTGCTCCTGCAACCCTCCGAGGCCGAGCGGCTCGCCCACTTCACCTCCGCCGTGCCCAGCGGCACGGCCCTCACCGGGCCGCGCCCCGGCGACCCCGCGCACACGCTGCGCCTCAGCGTCGACCCCGCCGCGCTCACGAGCCCGGGACTCGCCCAACTCGTGTGCACGCTCGGCGAGAGCGCGGCGGCGACCGCGCGGGACACGGTGCTGCTCGGAGGCCCGGGCAGCAGCCCGGTACGGGCCTACGCCTGCGACCGCGAACTGCGCGCGAACCCGGCACACACGCCGGTACCGACGGTGCCGACGATGCCGGTGGGGTAGCGGGCAGCTGGCGTGCGCCACGGGTGTGCGTGACGTGGCGTGCGCCGCGTGGCAAGCGTGGCGTGCATGTGGCATGCGTGGCGTGCGTGTGGCGTGGCGTGGCGTGCGCCGCGTGGGGCGGGATGGGTGTGCGCAGGGCGGGCGTGAGGTGTGCGCGGGGGTGAGGTGGGGAGCGTGCCTGGGGCGCGGGCTGGGCGCGGGGGTGGAGGGGGTTCGGCCAGGGGTCTGGTGTGGGCTCGCGAGTGGTGTGGGGGCCTGGCGGCGGCCTGGCGGGCGGCGTGTCACGAGTGGCAGGTCGTAGGCAGTGACCTGGCGGGCGGTGGACAGTGTGGCAGCAGGCAGACACCGGTGGCAGGCAGTGACAGTCCGGGCAGGCAGCGTGACAGCCGGTGGGCAGCTGCCCTAGGCAGGCAGGCGCGTGGTAGCGGGTGACAGCTGTGGCAGGCAGTGGCAGCCCCGGCAGGCGGGAGGCAGTGGCAGCCGGTGGGTGCGCTGGTCGGCTGCCACGCGGCGCGGGGCCTGGCAGTCGCCTCGCGGGCAGCGTGTCACGGGTGACAGGCGTGGGCAGTGACCTGACAGGACGTGGGCAGCATGGCAGCAGGCAGGCAGGCAGTTGCGACAGACAGTGGCAGCCCTGACAGGCAGCGTGCCAAGTGGTGGGTGAGCTGACACGCGGCGCGGGGTCCTGGCAGGAGTGGTCTCGCGGACAGCGTGTCACGGGTGGCAGGAGTTGGCAGCTGCCTGACAGATGGCGGGCAGCATGGCAGTCGGCAGGCAGACCACTGCGGCAGGCCGTGACAGTAGCTCCGGCGGCCAGTGACAGCCCCGACGGGCAGCTTGGCAGCTGTGGCAGCCCCGACAGGCGGAGTGGCAGCCGACGGGCAGCTGTGGCAGCCCGGGCAGGCGGCAGACAGCTCTGGCAGCCCGGCTGGCAGCCGTGACAGCCCACGGCCGACCGTGGCAGCCCCGGCAGACAGCATGGCAGCCAGGGTGCTGCATGGCAGGCGGTGTGGCACAGGTGGCAGGGGCGTAGGCAGCGGCCTGGCAGGCGGCGCGGTGGGGGCGCGGGCGGTTCCCGCTGTCGGGGGTGCGCCGGGGTGAGGACGCCCACACGGTCGGCGGGGGGCGGGCCGGAACCGGGCGAGGCGGGGGGCGCGTCCTTGGGGGCGTGCAGCAGCCAGGGCCAGACGGCGGGGCGCGGACCGTTCGTTACCGCGCGGCGGGGGTCGTACTCCTCCTCGGGCATCTGCTGTTCGTCGGCTGGTACACGCTGCGGCCGCTCGACGTGCCGTGGGTGAGCGCGCCGAACACGACGCCGTTCGCGACGGTCCGCGCGGATCTGGCGCTCGGTTTCCCCGGCGCCGTACGCCCCCTTGCCACGGGTCTCGGGCTGCTCGCGCCGCTCGGGGTACTGCTGCCGCTCGCCGGGGGCCGCGTCGAGGTCTCGGCCTTCGCGTCGCTGTGCCGGACGACGCTGGCCGGCGGGGTGCTCGCGATGCTCCTGGAGATCGCGCAGACGGGGGTGCCGGGGCAGCGGGTGGACATCGACTCGGTGGTGTTCGCGCTCGTGGGCACGGCGACGGCTCACCTGCTGGTCGTACCGGCTGTCCGCCGCAGGGCCAGGCTTCGGCGCGCCGCTCCTTCTCCGGTACCGCTTCCCCTCCGCCCCGAGGAGGAGAACCCTGAGACGCCTCAGGGATGTCCCGGAGGGGTTTCTCAGGGTTCGACCCCGAGAATTACCAGGGTCGGTACGGCACCTTAGGGGGATGCTCGTCCTGGTTCGTCCCCGTAGCGTGGAAGGTGTCGGGGGCGCGGACGGCGTCCCCGCCGGGGCCGGACGACGGCCCCGGCCGATCTTCGCCAAGGAGCCCACCATGAGCACCGCCCTGGTCCGCCCCACGCACGGCCGCATGATCGCGGGCGTCTGCGCCGGCCTCGCCCAGCGTTTCGGTATCTCCGCCACCACGATGCGCGTCATCTTCGTCGCGTCCTGCCTCCTCCCCGGTCCCCAGTTCCTCGTCTACCTGGCCCTGTGGATACTGCTCCCGAACGAGAAGAAGGCGGGCGGCTCCGCGCACCCGGCGTGGTGAGCGGCACGGTGGCGCGAGGGGAGCGCGTTCCCGCCAGGAGTCGCGCCGCTCGGACGGGGCCGGCGGCTCCGGGCCTGCGGGACGGGGGCAGCAAAGCCGGTGCGGTTGTGGAACGTGAGCGGACGATGTCGACGCGGACGGCCGCGCGTGAGTACCGGTGACGCCCGGTGTCAGGAGGCGGGCTCTGATCCACTTCACCGGGTGCTCGGGGGCATCGAGCGTGGACGGTTCCGCCGCACCGGTCCCGCCGCGTTCCGGGTCGCGGGCGGTGGTCTCGAAGCGGGGGAGCCTCACTGCCAGTCGTGGTCCAACGCGTCCGCACCGTGGGGGCACCGCACCGTGGGGGCACCACAGCGCGGGCAGCCGACGCGTTCCGCCGCCGGGGAGGTCGCGGCCCGCTCGGCTGCCGCCCGCTCCGGCCGCCGCTGGGGAACGGTGGGAACGACCGATAGACCGACAGGGCGCCGCCGTTCATCGGCTCACTCGTCACACAGCCAGGTCCGCTGTCGGCGCTGGCTGCCGGACGACCGACTCGGCGTCACCTCATGCCCTTTCGGGGCATGCGCGCGGAGCGCCCTCCGAGTTCGGCCGCGAGGGGGCGTTCGCGGCGCGCTTCCCGGAGGTGGGGGCCGGTAGGGAGAGGTGCGGGGGTAGCGGGTGGGAACCGGGGGAGGCTGCAGGTGACACGCAGAGGGCCGTGCTGGTCGAGGGGCGTTGCGGGAGCGGGGCGGGCTCGATCTGCCGTACGTCTCCAGCCGTTCCCGCGGTGGACGCGGTGGGCGCGGTGGGCGCCGGGTGAGCCCAAGGACATCGGGCTCCGGACGGAGGACGTACTGAGCGGTGAGGACCCGTGGCGCCTGGCGGTCGCGCCGCACTTCCGGGTCGCCATCCGCCGCCCCGCCGGAACGGCGCGCTCTTGCGGGCCCCCAGGTCCGCCCGGTACTTCGCGCCGGGCGGGCGTGCCGCCACGATGGACGCGGGGGCGGCGGCTCGCCGCGCTCACGCACGGCGACCCGTCGGCCGGGAGGGCAGGACGGTTCCACGACCTCGTGCGGCTCGCGCCGACCCGCGCCGCCCCGCACCGACCCGCGCCGATCCGCTCGCCGCGCTCCCGAAGTCCTCGGTCACGTGTACCCCGAGCACCGCGCCCGCCACGCCACCGTGCTCGCCCCCCGTGACACCCCGACGAGACCTGCGAGTTCAATGGCGCCGTCTGGCCGTGCCCCGGCGCGACGGTGTGGGCACCGCGTACGACGGACGGCCTGGAGGCGGCGGGTGGGTCTCGGGGGGCGACACGGACACCGTGGCGGTGGTCCCGGGAGGACTCGCCGGGACCCGGCACGGGGCCAGGCACGGGGCCAGGGCGATCCCCGCCCGGTGGACGGGGATCGTCCCGCACGTACCGCTGCCGGGGGGCGAACGCGTGCTGCGCACGGAGAGCCCCCGCGGACTCGCGGAGAGCCTGGGGCCGGAAGGGGCTGTGAGCGCTCACGGCGTACGCGCCCGGCGCCCAGGCCCCGCACCAGCACCAGCACCCGCACCCGCACCCGCACCCGCACCCGCACCCCAACCCCCCGCCGCCTCCCAGCGCCCGCCGCCTCCCCGCCCCCAGCTGGCCCAAGCCCCCGCCCCCCCGGACAACTCAGGCGCTCAAGCCCCGCCCCGATCCCTCACGCGCCCTGGAAGAGCCATTCGGCTCGCAGTTCGGCGTAGCGGGGCTTGATCACCTCGTTGATCATGGCGAGGCGCTGGTCGAAGGGGAGGAAGGCGGACTTCATGCCGTTGACCGTGAACCACTGGAGGTCGTCGAGGGTGTAGCCGAAGACGTCGACGAGGTGCCCGAACTCGCGGCTCATCGTCGTCCCCGACATGAGGCGGTTGTCGGTGTTGACGGTGCAGCGGAACTTGAGGCGGCTCAACAGGCCGATGGGGTGCTCGGCGTAGGAACTCGCGGCGCCGGTCTGGAGGTTGGAGGTGGGGCACAGCTCCAGCGGGACGCGCTTGTCCCGTACGTACGAGGCGAGTCGGCCGAGCGAGACGGTGCCGTCCTCGGCGATGGTGATGTCGTCGATGATGCGGACGCCGTGGCCGAGCCGGTCGGCGCCGCACCACTGGAGCGCCTCCCAGATCGAGGGGAGCCCGAAGGCCTCGCCCGCGTGGATCGTGAAGTGGTTGTTCTCGCGCTTGAGGTACTCGAAGGCTTCGAGGTGGCGGGTGGGAGGGAAGCCCGCCTCGGCGCCCGCGATGTCGAAGCCGACGACGCCCCGGTCGCGGTAGGTGTTGGCGAGCGTCGCGATCTCCAGGGAGCGGGCGGCGTGCCGCATCGCGGTGAGGAGCGCGCCGACCTTGATGCGGTGGCCCTGGGCAGCGGCGAGGCGTTCGCCCTCGCGGAAACCGTCGTTGACGGCCTCGACGACCTCTTCGAGGCTGAGCCCGCCTTCGAGGTGCTGCTCGGGGGCGTACCGCACCTCGGCGTAGACGACGCCGTCGGCCGCCAGGTCGGCGGCGCACTCGGAGGCGACGCGGAAGAGCGCGTCGCGGGACTGCATGACGGCGGTCGTGTGCGCGAAGGTCTCCAGGTACCGCTCCAGGGAGCCGGAGTCGGCGGCCTCGCGGAACCAGATGCCGAGCTTCTCGGGATCGGTCTCGGGCAGCCCCTCGTACCCGGCGTCGCGCGCGAGTTCGGCGACGGTCGCGGGGCGCAGTCCGCCGTCCAGGTGGTCGTGGAGCAGCACCTTGGGGGCACGCAGGATCTGATCGGCGGTGGGCAGTGCGCGGGCGGCCTTGACGGCACGGTCGGTGGCCGCGCCCGGGGTACCGGAAGGGGTGGGGCGTGTCATGGCGGCACTCTAACCGCCCTTCGCCTACGCGCGTAGACATAGCGCGGGAATGGTGCGCCGATATCCAACAGTGACCCTGCGGACGGGCAGCCTCCGGTCTCGTTTCTGTCAAGGTTCTTCTATGGCACAGCGAACGACGCCCGAGGACACCCCGCGCCTGGGGCGCATGACGGGAGCGGGCCCCGAGGCGGTGAACGCCGTCGTCCTGGTGCTGCCCTCGCGTACGGGACGGGCCGGTGACGGTTTCGGGACGGGGGCGACGGTACGGCGCCTGGCGCGGGCGCTCGCGCGGCGCGGCGCGTCGGCCGGGCTCGCCACGTACAGCGTGCGGCTGCCGGGCGGCGGCGACCCGGTGGAGTCGGCCGAGCGGGCGGCGCGCTGGGCGGCGGACGAGAGCGTACGGCGGCACGGCGATGTGCCGCTCGCGCTCGCGGGCGCGGGGACCGGGGCGCGGGCGGCGCTGCGCGCGGCCGGGCACGAGGCCGTCACGACGGTCCTTGCCCTCGCCCCCCGCCTCCCCGAGGACGATCCGGCGGAGGAACCCGAGCCGGTCAGGCACCTCGCGGGCCGCCACGTCCTCCTCGTCCACGGCACCGACGACCGCCGCACCGACCCCGAACTCTCCTTCCGCCTCGCCGAGCGCGCGAAGAAGGCGAACCGCGACGTGTGCCGCTTCGAGGCCCATACGGACGGTCACTCCCTGCGCCGCTACCGCTCCGAAATCCTCGCCCTCGCCTGCGACTTCACCCTGGGCTCCCTCTGCGGCCTCCCCTACGCCCGCACCGTCGAGGACGCCTTGGCGGCCCCGCCGCCGCTGGGCCTGCGGATGCCCCTGGCGGCGGGGTTCGGGGAGACGCTGCGAGGGTGACTCCGTGGTGACGACGGCGCTCGCGGTCCTGGGCACGCTGCTGGGCGCGACGGTGACGGGTGTCTTCCCACACCTGGCGGCGGGCCGTACCGAACGCACGGCGGCCCGCGCCCGGGCCGGGCAGGACGCGCTCGACGCGGTGGCGGACCTCGCGGCGGCCGACTCCGCGCACCGCCGGGCGCTGTGGCTGCGCGGCGAGGCGAAGTGCTCCGGTGCGGGAACCGAGACCGGTACGGGCCCGAGGGCAGCCGGACTCCGGGCGGCTTCGAGCGCAACCAGGCTCGCGGTGAAGCGCCCCTACGCCCGCGTACGCCTGCCGCTCCCCCACCCGAGAGTGAAGGCGGCGGCCGACGCGATGATCACGGCCACGTACGGCATGAGGAAAGCCGCCACGCTCCGCGAACGGGAAACGGCGCAGGAGCGAGCCCGCGCGGCGCACGACCGCTTCGTCGACACGGCGGCGGAGTTCTTCGGCACGGGGCTCTGAGACGAGCGGGGGGCGGGAGCGGCGCCCGCGCAAGGGGCATAGGCGGGCGATGCGCCTCGCCCGCGCTGCGGGCTTTCCGCCCCATCCGCTCCTGACCGGCCGGTACCTTCGTGAATACGGCGGTCCGCGACGAGGCATGCCGCCGCGGCTGAGATCCGCACCGCACGGCGCAAGGGACGTGGCGTGATGCTCGACGAGGCGCAGGAGATCGGACGGCGAGTGCGGCGGGCGCGCTTGCGACTCGGGATGCCGCAGGCCGACCTCGCGGCGGCGCTCGGGAAGACGCAGGGGTGGGTCTCGCGGGTCGAGCGAGGGCACATCGAACTCGACCGGGTGAGCCTGCTCAACCAGATGGCCGCCGAACTCCACGTGCATCCGAACGACTTGATCGGCCGCCCGTACGACACCTCGCCTTCCGGGAACCAGTGGCAGGCTGCCGCCGCGTCGATCCTGCGCGAACCGCGGCGCTACGACCTCCTCCCGGTCTTCGACGGCACGCCGCGCGACGCCGCCCGCCTGTGGGAGGAGACGGCCCGGCCGCACCGCTTGCGGGACGCGGTGGCCAACACGTCGATCCTCCGCGTACTGCCCGATCTCCTGCGGGGACCAAGGGCGTTGGCCGAGATCAGTGACGGCCGGGAACGCGAGGAGGCGTACGGCGTGTACGCGGTCGCCCGCACGTTCGCGCACACGGCGGAGCACGCACTCGGGCACCCCGAACTGATCGCCATGACGTGCGAGCGTGCGGCCTGGGCGGCGGCCCGCTCCGGGGACCCCGTACTCCCCGCCGTGACGGACTGGATGCGCGTGTGGGACATGTGGGCCACGGCCGACTGGCACGACGCGCTGGCACTCTCCGACCGGGCACTGGCCCAGGTACAGCGACAGTGCGAGAGCGGAGAGCAGTTGGCCGTACGTGCCTGGGGCTCCCTCCACCTGCGGGCCGCCGTCTCCGCCGCCAGGGCCGGGAGCAGGACCGAGGCCGAGGAACGCCTCGCGCACGCCAAGGACGCTGCGGCACGCCTGAGCGCCCGCCCCGTCCACGACCGCCACGCGCTCACCTTCTCGCCGGGCAACGTGCACCTTCACGCGATCAGCGTCGCAATGGAAATGGGCGACCACACAAGGGCATTGACCATAAATCGCCGCACTCCACCGGCCCTCGTCGAAGCCCTCCCCCACTCCCGCAGCGGCCACCACCACATGGACCTCGCCCGCGCGTGGATGTGGGACGGCCACCGCGACAACGCCCTGCGCGAACTGGAGACGGCCGAGCGTCTCGCCCCCCAACTCATCCGCAACCACCCCCTCGCCCGCGCGACCCTCCGCACCATCGGCCACGCCGAACGCGCGGCCACGCGCGAACGCCTGCGCAGCATGTCCAACCGCTTCCACCACGCCGGATGGCGCCGCCCGCGACAGCCGCCGCCCCGGCGCCCGCGTTCCTACGCCTTCGTCGCCGCCACCTCCCGCACCCGCTCCCCCAGTTCCCGTACCGCTCGGGCGCGCGCGTGGGGCCTCAACTGGCGGCGCAGCGTGGCGAAGTGGTCGTCTCCCCGGGCTGTCGAGACGTGCGCGTACGTGTCGAGGAAGCGGGACCACGCGGAGCAGGCGGCGTCCAAGTGGCCGATGCGGTAGTGGCGTTGGGCCAGTACCGCGTAGGCGTGGGCTTTGGACTGGCGTTCCTGCGGCGGCTGGACCGCGATCGACTGTTCGAGCGCCGTGATGCTGCCCGTCCAGTCGGACTCCTCGGCGAGGACGTGGGCGACGTGGAAGAGGTACGCCGTGCGGTCGTAGCCGCCGATCGCGTCGCGGCGGTTGTCGGCGCGCGCGAGGGCGGTCTCCGCCGCGTGGAGGTGGGCGTGGGCGCGGCGGCGGTCGCCGGTGAGTGCGGCGGCGTGGGCCTGCTGGCCACGCAGGAAGGCGAGGAGGCGGGGGCCCGCGGACGGCGCGGCTTCGGCAGCCGAGTCGGCGAGTTCCAGGGCGAGTCGGCCGTGGCGGAGGCTCGACGCCTGGAGCGACATGCCCCGGAGTGTGCGGCTGTACGTGATCCGGTCCCCGGCGGCTTCCGCGAGACCGAGGGCCTTCACGTAGTACGTCCGGCCCAGGCCGTGCGCGTTCTCGTGCATCGCCATCCAGCCGGTGAGGTACGTGAGGTCGGACGCGGCGGCGAGCATGTTCCTTCGTACGGGCTCGGGCCCTGA
Organism: Streptomyces sp. P6-2-1; assembly: GCF_050613165.1. Classification (NCBI taxonomy): domain Bacteria; kingdom Bacillati; phylum Actinomycetota; class Actinomycetes; order Kitasatosporales; family Streptomycetaceae; genus Streptomyces; species Streptomyces sp. P6-2-1. The sequence goes on from NZ_CP192513.1 coordinate 2,447,388, forward strand.
GGCGCGCAGCCAGGGGCCGACCGTGTTGACGAGGAAGGCCGCCGCCATCGGGCGCGCGTGGCCCGCGCCGAACTCGTCCAGGATGTCCGCGATGCGGTCCGTCATGGTCCGGACGGCGGTGACCTGCGCGGGGCCGATCCGGGTCGTCGCGGCGGCGGACGCGGCTTCGGCGGCGTGCGCACTCTGCTGGAAGGCGGGGACGGCGAGCGCGGCGGAGAAGAGGCTCGTGGCGAGGACGGCACGGCGGGACGGGTCCATGTCGGCGCGGCTCAGGTCGATCAGCGCCTCGACCGGGTCCCCCGCCACATCACCGGCCCCGCTCCCTGGTCGCGGTCCGGCCTCCTCGTGCGTCACCGGCCTGCCGAGCCGTGCCGACAGCGCCTCCAGGATCAAGGGGCGCACCTCGGGCCTCGGCGGCGTCCCGGCCACCCAGTGCGCGACGGCGGTGCGGTCGTACGTGAGGTCCAGGCCCGCCTGCGGACCGAGCCGGTTCACCTGACGCGCCACCTGGGTTCGTGTCCACCGGGCCTCCGCGATCAGGGCGGCCAGTCGCGTATTCGGGATGCGCTGCTTCCGGGCCATGCTCAACTCCCCGCCGAGGTAGGGCGTTCACGGTGTTCACGGTCACGTGGCCCCACCACCGTACCGCCGCAGGGTCATCAAGCGGTTACCTCTCGTGAGTACCCCCGACTTCGTCAGCTCTCCCGGGACCGGACCACCCATGCCCCAGCGCGAAACCCTGCTCAATCACCACCCCGTAGGCGCCTCCGGCGTGGGCCCGCCCGCCTATCACGAGATCCTGCCCCGCACGGAGGAGTCGGCCGAGGCCGCCAGACGCCTCGTCCGGCATGCGCTCGCCGCCTGGGGCTGCCGCTCGCTCAGCGGGCCCGCCACGCTCGTCGTCTCGGAACTCGTCGCGAACGCGGTCGCGCACGCGTGCGGAGAGGTCGTGCGCGTCGCCGTGACGCGACGCGAAGGCGGCGGAATCGAGAGCGCCGTCTCCGACTCCTCGCGCACCCGTCCCGTCCGCCGCACCCCCGCCCCGGACGCCCTCACCGGGCGCGGGCTGCTCCTGGTCGCCGCCTTCGCCGAGCGCTGGGGCACGGAGCCGAAACCGTGGGGCAAGCGGGTCTGGGCGGAGGTACGGGCGTGAGCGCCCCGCACCGTGAAGAGTGCCCGCGTTGCGCCGAGTTGAGGCGTGCGGAGCGGGCCGCCGAGGCCGTGGGGGACCACTCCCGTGCCACCGATTGCCGCGTGCTCGTCAAGCGGCACCCGCATCATCCGCCGCGCAGTTCCACGTAGGCGCGGCGCGGACCTGCCGCGGCTCTCCGCGTCGGCCCTCCCCGGTCCGCGCCGGACGCCCCCCCGACGCCGCCCGGCTGCCGGGGCCGCCGTCCCCGCGCCGGACGCTCCTCAGGTCGTCCGGCGCGGAGGCGGGTGTCAGATCAGGCCCTGGGCCAGCATCGCGTCCGCGACCAGTTCGAAGCCGGCGATGTTGGCGCCCGCCACGTAGTTGCCCGGGGCGCCGTAGCGTTCCGCCGTGGTGTAGCAGGCGTCGTGGATGTGGCGCATGATCTTGGCGAGCCGCTCCTCCGTGTAGGCGAAGGTCCAGGAGTCGCGGGACGCGTTCTGCTGCATTTCCAGGGCGCTCGTGGCGACCCCGCCCGCGTTGGCGGCCTTGCCGGGGGCGAAGGCGATGCCCGCTTCCTGGAAGACGCGCACGGCCTCGGGGGTCGTCGGCATGTTGGCGCCCTCGGCGACCGCTTTGACACCGTTGCGTACGAGCGTGCGCGCGTCCTCCTCGGTCAGCTCGTTCTGCGTCGCGCACGGCAGCGCCACGTCACAGGGCACGTTCCACACGCCCGCGCCCGGGACGAACGTGGCGCCGCGCAGCTCCGCGTACTCGGCGATCCGGCCGCGCCGCACCTCCTTGACCTCCTTGAGCAGCGCGAGGTCGATGCCCTTCTCGTCCACGACGTACCCGTCCGAGTCGGAGCACGTCACGACGGTCGCGCCGAGCTGCTGCGCCTTCTCGATCGCGTAGATCGCCACGTTGCCCGAGCCCGAGACAGCGAGGGTCTGCCCGTCGAGCGACTCGCCGCGGCTGCGCAGCATCTCGGCCGTGAAGATCACGCAGCCGTACCCGGTCGCCTCGGTGCGCGCCTGGGAGCCGCCCCACGTCACGCCCTTGCCGGTGAGGACCCCTGACTCGTGGCGGTTGGTGATGCGCCGGTACTGGCCGAAGAGGTAGCCGATCTCACGGCCGCCCACGCCGATGTCGCCCGCGGGCACGTCGGTGTACTCGCCGATGTGGCGGTGCAGCTCCGTCATGAACGACTGGCAGAACCGCATGATCTCGGCATCCGAACGGCCCTTCGGGTCGAAGTCCGCGCCGCCCTTGCCACCGCCGATCGGCATCCCCGTGAGCGCGTTCTTGAAGATCTGCTCGAAGCCGAGGAACTTCACGATGCCGAGGTCCACCGAGGGGTGGAAACGCAGTCCGCCCTTGTACGGGCCGAGCACGCTGCTGAACTCGACGCGGAAGCCCCGGTTCACGTGGATGTCGCCCGCGTCGTCCGTCCACGGCACCCGGAAGACGATCTGCCGCTCCGGCTCGCAGAGCCGCTCGACGATCCGCGCGTCGACCAGCTCGGGCCGCCGTTCGAGCACCGGGTCGAGCGTCTCCAGGACCTCTCGCACCGCCTGGTGGAATTCGTGCTCGCCCCTGTTGCGGCGAAGGATCTCGGCGTACAGCGGCTCGACGAGAGTCATACGGACTACCTTCCGTGGGTCGGTATCGCGCGTGCGGTGGCGCCCCGTCCCTGAGGCGCCGACGGTCCCCCTCGCCATTGAGGACGTCCGTGGTGACACTCATATTGTCCCAACGGGCCGTCCCGTTCACCCCTCCCCCCCTCGGCTCCTCCCGCTCTATCCCTCCCCCCTCGGCAGCAGCAGCCCCCGCCTGCCCAGGAGGAACCGTTTGAAGGCCGCCACCGGTGCCGTGTCGGGCGCGCCCTCGCGCCAGGCCAGGCCGATCTCACGGACGGCGCGCGGCGCGGTGATGCCCAGTTCGGCGACTCCCGGGCGGGGGACGGCCGGCGGGGGCAGAAGGGCCACGCCGAGGCCCGCCGCGACGAGTCCGCGCAGCGTCTCCGCCTCCTCCCCCTCGAAGGCGATACGGGGCCGGAAGCCCGCCTCCGCGCACAGGTCGTCCGTGATCCTGCGGAGCCCGTAGCCCGGTTCGAGCGTCACGAACGTCTCGCCCGCCGCCTCGGCGAGGCGGACGCGGCGACGGGCGGCGAGGGGGTGGTCGTCGGGGACGACGAGGTGCAGGCGCTGTTCGTCGACACGGCGGGCGACGAGACCCGCTTCCTGCGGCACGGGCGAGGTCAGGCACAGGTCGAGGCCGCCCGCGCGCAGCCGTTCGAGCATCGCCTCGCCGTAGTTCTGCACGAGCGAGAAGCGCACACCCGGGTGGTCGGCGCGAAAGGCGCGGAGCAGCCCGGGGACGGTCTCGGGGCCGAGCGTGTGCAGGAAGCCGAAAGCGACCTTGCCCGCCGCGGGGTCCGCGTCGGCCCGTACCTCGTCCGCGGCGCGCTCCACCTCGCCGAGCGCCCGCTCCACGCCCGCCAGGAACGTCCGCCCCGCGGGCGTGAGCGCGAGCGTCCTGCCGCGCCGCGCGAACAGCGCGACGCCCAGGTCCTCTTCGAGCCGCGCGAGCGAACGCGACAGCGTCGACTGCGGCATCCGCATCTCGTGCGCGGCCCGCGTCACGTGCTCACTGCGCGCCACACCCGCGAAGTGCGCGAGGCGCGGGGCGAGCACGGTGGCCCAGGACTCGGGGTCGAGCGCGGCGACGGGGCGGGAGGGCTCGGGGAGCGGGGGGAGCGGAGGGAGCGGAGGGGACGGGGGAAGTGAGGGGAGCGGGGGCGGGGGCTGGCTGGTCACGGGGAGGGTCCTCGGGGGCGGAGTGGCAGGGGTGGGGCAGGAAGGCAGCAGTGGGCGGCAGGGGAATGGCAGTGCGCGGCAGGGGTGGCAGGGGTGGCAGGGGCGACACGGGTAGGTGGCAGCGATGGGGCAGGGCCTGGCAGGTAAGAGGTGGCAGGCGCCTGTCAGAGGCGCGGCAGCGTGGCAGCGGCGGCACGGGTGGCAGAGGTGGCAGGGGCGGCACAGATGGCAGAGGTGGCACGGATGGCAGAGGTGGAACAGGGCGATGGCAGCGATGGGGCAGGGCCTGGCAGGTAAGAGGTGGCAGGCGCCTGTCAGGGACGCGGCAGCGTGGCAGCGGCGGCACGGGTGGCAGGGAGGGCAGGGGTGCCAGACCCAGACCTGGCAGGGTGGCAGGGGTGGCAGGGGGTGATGGCAGAGACGGGGCAGGCGCGGCAGGTGAGTGGCAGGGATACGGCAGTGTCGTGGCGGAGGCGTGGCGGCGTGGCGGGTGGGTGACAGAGATCCGGCAGGGTGTGGCAGGTGCGGGGCCGCTGCGGAGCAAGAACGTGGCAGAGATCCGGCAGGCGTTGCCCAGCCCCCGTACCACCCCTCACCTGCCGTCATGCTGCCACGGATTGATTGCCACGTTTTCATGCATTGGACGCATGAGTACAGGGCTTCGTACGTTCGGGCCATGCCTGCCGTCAGTACCGAGGCGCCCGAGGCCCCGCGCCGCCCGGACGCCGTACACCCCGTCACACCCGCCACCCCGCGCCGCCCGGACGCCGTACACCCCGTCACACCCGCCGCCTCCCCCGGCACCGTCTCTTCCACCCCACCCCGGTCCCTCACCGCCGACTCCCCCACCCCTCGGTCCGCCACCCCCGAGACCACCGCCACCCCCGAGCCCGCCACCCCCGAGACCACCGCCCCCGCGTCCCCCGTCCCCGACCGCCGTCTCCACCCCGGCGGTCCCGGATACCGGCGGATGTCGCTCGCGCTCTTCCTCGCGGGCGTCGCGACCTTCGCGCTCCTCTACGCCACGCAGGCGCTTCTCCCCCTCCTCTCCGACGACTTCCACGCGAGCGCGAGCGACACGAGCTGGACCGTCTCGGCGGCGACCGGCGCCCTCGCGCTCGCCGTCGTCCCGCTCAGCGCCCTCTCGGAGCGCTTCGGGCGGCGCACGATGATGACCGCGGCCCTGTGCGTCGCCGTCCCGCTCGCCCTCCTCGCCCCCTTCGCCCCGACCCTCGGCAGCCTCATCGCCCTCCGCGCGGTGCAGGGCGCCGCGCTCGCCGCGCTGCCCGCCTCCGCGATGGCCTACCTCGCCGAGGAGGTGCGGCCCAAGGCGCTCGTCGCCGCGATCGGTCTCTTCGTCGCGGGCAACAGCGTCGGCGGCATGAGCGGACGCGTCCTGACCGGCTGGGTCGCGCAGGGGTGGGGCTGGCGCGCCGCCGTCGGCGCCGTCGCGGTCCTCGCGCTCGGCTGCGCCCTCGCCTTCCGCGCCCTCCTGCCCGCGCCCCGCCACTTCGCGCCCGTGCCGCTCGCGCCCCGCGCGCTCGTCAGGACCGTGCGCGGCCACCTCGCGAACCCGCTGCTGCTACGCCTGTACGCGATCGGCGGGCTCTTCATGACCGTCTTCGGGGCGGTCTACACGGTCATCGGCTACCGCCTCTCGGCCCCGCCGCTCGCGCTCCCGCAAGGACTCGTGGGCTCGGTCTTCCTCGTCTACCTCGTCGGTACGGGCTCTTCGGCGGCCGCGGGAAGGCTCGTACGGCGCGCCGGGCGGCGCGGTGCGCTCTACCTCGCGGCGGGTACGACGGCGGCAGGGCTGCTCGTCTCGCTCGGCGGGCCGCTGTGGTGCGTCCTGCCGGGGCTCGTGCTCGTGACGGCCGGTTTCTTCGCGGGGCACGCGGTCGCGTCCTCGTCCGTGAGCGACACGGCCCGTACGGGGCGCGCCCAGGCGTCCGCGCTCTACCAGTCCGCGTACTACCTCGGCTCCAGCGTCGGCGGCACCCTCGGCGCGAGCGCGTACCACGCGGCGGGGTGGAGCGGCACGGTGCTCCTCGGGCTGCTCGCGGTGGTGGGGGTCGTGGGGGTCGTGCTGGTGGGGACGGTGACGGCACGGCGGGCGTGAGGGCCGTTGTCAGTGGGGGCGGGTAGCGTCCGCAGGACCGTCGTCGCGCCGGTGCGGGGCGGGTTTTCCGATGCCGTTCTTTTCCGGGCCGGGGGTGTGTCGTGGGCGAGGCGGGAGCGACCGTTGCGGACGCGTGTCTTGAGGAGTACCGCAGGGAGTTGACGGGGTACTGCTACCGGATGCTCGGCTCTCCCTTCGAGGCCGAGGACGCGGTGCAGGACACGATGGTGCGGGCGTGGAGGGCGCTCGGCTCCTTCGAGGGCCGTTCCTCGCTGCGCTCGTGGCTCTACCGCATCGCGACCAACGTGTGCCTCGACGCGCTCGACGCGGGGCACAGGCGCGCGCTCCCGATGGACCTCACCGCGCCGCAGCCCGCCGCGAGCGCCGTCCTCAAGGCGCGCGCCGAGCCGACGTGGCTGGAGCCCGTGCCCGACGCGCGGGTGCTCCCCGCGAATCCGGCCGACCCCGCCGAGACGGCCGCGCTGCGCGACTCCGTGCGTCTCGCCTTCGTCGCGGCCCTCCAGCGCCTGCCCGCGAAGCAGCGCGCGGTCCTCATCCTGCGCGACGTCCTCGCCTGGCGTGCGCGGGAGGTCGCCGAGCTGCTCGACACGACCGTCGCGGGCGTCAACAGCGCGCTCCAGCGCGCCCGCGCGACCCTGGCCGCGCACCCGGTGCGTCCCGCAGACCCCCTCGCCCCGCTCGATCCCGGGCAGCGCGCGCTCCTCGACCGGTACGTGGCCGCCTTCGAGGGCTACGACATGGAGGCGCTCACGGCGCTGCTCCACGAGGACGCCGTGATGTCCATGCCCCCGTACGACCTGTGGCTGGCGGGCCGGGAGAACGTCACGGGCTGGATGCTCGGCACAGGGGCCGTCTGCCGGGGCTCGCGCCTCGTCCCGACCGTCGCCAACGGCGCCCCGGCCTTCGCGCAGTACCACCCGGAGCCGGACGGCTCGGGCTACACGCCCTGGGCGGTGCAGGTCATGGACCTGGACGCGGGCCGGGTCAGGGGCGTGCACTGCTTCCTCGACACGGCCCGCTGGTTCCCGCTCTTCGAACTGCCCGCGCGGCTCGACGCGGAGGGGAGGGGCGTGGGGGACTGAGGGGGTGCGGGCCGGTACGGAGGCGGGGGGGCGCGGCGCGTACGGTTCGCCCGGGTCAGGACACCGGGGGCCCGCCCAGGTACGTCCCGTCGCTGTCGTACGGCCAGGCGTTCGGTGCGCAGCCCTTGAGCCCGTAGATCTGCTGCATCATCGCGGGCGCGGGCTTCCCGGGGCCGGGGCAGGTCTCGTGGCCGTGGCCGATGCGGTGGCCGACCTCGTGGTTGATGATCAGCGCGCGGTACTCCTCGACGGGCCCGGAGAACTCGGGTGAACCGGTCAGCCAGCGCTTGAGGTTGACGATGACCTGGCTGCCGACGTCGCAGTTGACCTCGCCGTGCGTGTCGAGACCGGCCTGCCCGCACAGCTGGTCCACCGTGTCGGGCGTCGCTATCTTCACCTCGAAGTCGTGCGGGCCGGAGCCGACGAGCTGGAAGGAGTCGCGCCCGTTCGCCGTCCAGCCGCGCGGGTCGGCGAGCACGTGCTCGATCTCGCGTGCCGCCTCCGTCGCGGATATCCCGCTGCCTCCCTCGACCTGCACGGTGTACCGGCGCACGGTGGTGCCGTGCCCGACGCGGCCACCGCTCGCCGACGCGGTGGTGAAGGTGCCGGTGCCGCTCTTGGGCCCCGGCCCCGGGGGCTTCTCGGAGGACGCCGACGGCTTCGCCTTCGGGGACTCGTCCGTACCCGGCGAGGTGCCCGGTCTGCCGCGCGCCTCGGTTCGCTCCGCCTCCGGCGAAGGGCTCGTACGGGAGGTGTCCGCCACCCCCGCCCGCGTACCCGCGTCGCTCCCTTCGCCGTGGCCGCCGCGCGCGACGAGGCCCGCGGCGAGCAGGGTCACGACGGCGAGCGCGGCGAGACCGAACAGGCGTTGCCTGCGGCTCGTGGCCCTGCGGGCCTCGGAACGGCGGGCGGTGCGGGAGTCACGGGCGGCGGGTTTCGTGGGGCGCATGAGGCGGGCCGGGTTCCTCGGTGTCGGCGACGGAGCCGCTTCAGGCTGCACAGCGGGCGTCACCGTGCTGGGCCGCCCGTAAGACCGTTCCGTAACAACCGCCGTACGCACGCCCTCACCCGAACGGATGATCGTCCTCCGCACACGCATACTGGGCGCATGTCCCGCGTACTGCTCATCGAGGATGACGAGCCCGTCCGCAGGGCCGTCACCCTCGGGCTCCGGCGTCAGGGGCACGAGGTGCGGGCGGCGGCGAGCGGCGAGGAGGGGCTCGCGGCCTTCGCCGCGGCCGTGCCCGAGGTCGTCGTCCTCGACCTGATGCTCCCCGGCATGGACGGGCTGGAGGTGTGCCGGAGGCTGCGCACGCCGGAGCGGGCGCACGTGCCGCTGCTCATCGTGACCGCGCGGGGTGACGACGTGGATGTCGTGGTCGGGCTGGAGGCGGGCGCGGACGACTACGTCGTCAAGCCGGTACGGGCCCGCGTGCTCGACGCGCGCATCCGGGCGGTCCTGCGCCGCCTCGACGCGCCGGGCACGCCGCCGCCGGAGACGCACGGCCCCCTCACGATCGACCGGACGGGCCTCCGTGTCACGCACGAGGGCACCCCCGTCCCGCTCGCCCCTTCCGAACTCCGCCTCCTGCTCACGCTCTCGGCGTCCCCCGGCCAGGTCCTCAGCCGCCAGCAACTCCTGGAGGCGGTCTGGGAGCACAGCTACCACGGCGACATCCGCCTGGTCGACGCGTGCGTGAAGCGCCTGCGCAACAAGCTCGCCGCCGCGGCGGACCACGTCGAAACGGTCCGCGGCTTCGGCTACCGCTTCCGCGGCGGGAGCGCCGGATGACAGCCGCGGACGCGCGGGACACACGGGACACGCGCACGGGGACCGCGAGCACGCGGGACGCGCGTGCGGGGGACGCGCGTGCGGGGAACGCGCGTGCGGGGAACGCGAGTGCGGGGGACGCGCCTGGACCCCGCACCCCCGCCGCCCCGCGCGAACCCGCCAGGTCCCGCCGCCAGGACCCCGCCGCATGACCCGCGCGGAAGAACCGACGCGCGCCCGCCCGCCCGCGCGGGAACCGGCGCACGACCTCCCCGCCACGCCCGGCGCCCCGGAGCCGCCCACCCCCGGCCCCTCCTCCGGGCCGCCCGCCCCAGAGGACCCCGCTCCCGCCGCCCGTCGCCGCCCCCGGCTGCCGTCCTTCGGTGGCCTCCGGGCCCGTATGGTCCTCGCCTTCGCGCTCGTCGCCGTCGTCAGCGCGCTCGGGACAGGGGCGCTGACCTTTCGGGAGGCGCGGAACGGGGTGTTGCAGCGGAGCCAGGACAGCGTCGTGGACCAGTTCAGGGACGAGGTGGGGCAGGTGGTGCCGGGGCTCGTGACGCCCGCCGACCAGGCCACGTTGCAGGAGCTGGCGAGCCGGCTCGTCTCGGGGCATCGCGCGCAGGGCTGGCGCGTCGTGGCCGCGTACGGGCGCCTGCGGGCCGACGCGGGCAGCGGCCCGGCGCCCGGACTCGTCGGGCGGGAGCTGCGCGGCCGCGTCGAGACGCGCTCGGTCGCCGTCTTCCAGCGGGTACGGGCGCGCGGCGGCACCGTACTCGTCATCGGCCTGCCCGTCACGTACGCGAGCGATCCGCATGCCCTGAGCGGCCTCTCCGTGTACCTCATCGTGCCGCAGTCGGGCGAGGAGGCGTACGTGGCGGCGCTCGTGAGCGCCGTCGAGCGGGCGGCGCTGCCCGCGCTCGGGCTCGCCGTGCTGCTCGCGCTGCTCCTCGCGCGCGGGGTGCTGCGGCCCGTACGGGAGTTGCGGCGGGCGCAGCGGCGGATGGCCGACGGGGACCTCGGAACCCGGCTGAAGGTGCAGGGCTCGGACGAACTCGCAGATCTCGCCGGGGCGTTCAACGAGACGGCGGCGGCCCTGGAGAAGTCGGTGGCGGAGTTGCGCCGGATGGAGGCGCGGGCGCGGCGCTTCGCCGCTGACGTCTCGCACGAACTCCGCACGCCGCTCGCCGCGATGACCGCGGTGACGGACGTGCTCGCCGACGAGGCTCCGCGTTTCGACAAGGACACGGCGGACGCGGTACGGCTCGTGACGGAGGAGACGATGCGCCTCGCGCGTCTCGTGGACGACTTGATGGAGATCTCCCGTTTCGACGCGGGGGCGATCGCCCTGCACACCGATGATCTCGACCTCGCGGAGTCCTTGCGCCGCACGCTGTCCACCCGTGGCTGGACGGGCCGGGTGGAGACGGAACTCCCCGCGGGGGTACGGGCCAGGGTCGACCCGCGCCGCCTCGACGTCGTCGTCGCGAACCTCGTCGGCAACGCGCTCAAGCACGGCGGCGGCGCGCCGGTCCGACTCGCGCTGCGCCCGCTGCCGTCGGGGCGCGGCGCGGAGATCGAGGTGAGCGACCGGGGCCCCGGCATCCCGGAGGCCGCGCTCCCCCACCTCTTCGAACGCTTCTTCAAGGCCGGGGCGGCCCGTACCCGCAGCGAGAGCAGCGGCCTGGGCCTCGCGATCGTGCGGGAGAACGTCCGGCTGCACGGCGGCGTCGTCACGGCGGCCAACCGTGCGGAAGGCGGCGCGGTCTTCACCGTACGGCTGCCGAAGAGGCCGCCGAGGGTGCCGGTGGAGAGGCCGGCGGCCGGTCCGGAGGTACGGCCATGAGGCGGCGGCCCTTCCGGTACGCGCTCGCCGCCGCCGGTCTCGCCCTCCTCGCCGCCTGCGGGGTCCCGCCGACCGGCGTCATCGAGGTCGGCACCCCGGCGACCGGTCTGAGCCTGACGCAAGGGGTCTACTTCCTCGTACGGGACGCGCCGGGCACCCTCCGCGCCGCGCCGCGCGCGGAGGGCTCGACCGCGGGGGCCCTGCGCGCGCTCCTCAAGGGCCCCTCGCGGGCGGAACGTACGAGCCTGACGACGGCGCTCCCCGCGCGCCTCCCCCTGCCCGGCCTCACCACGACCCGCGGCACCCTGGACCTCCGTTTCCCGAGGGACACCCCTCACCTCTCCTCCCGCGCGGTCCGCCAACTGGCCTGCACGGCCCTCCTGAACACCGCCGGCCTCTCCCCGGCCGTCCCGCACCGCGCCGCCTCCCCCACCGACGCCCCCGCCGACGCCCCCGCGGCGGCCCCCACGGACGCCGCCGCGGGGCAGGGCGCCGCCCTCCCCTCCCCCCGCGTCACGAGGGTCCGCGTCACCGTCCCCGGCGCCACGCCCGCCGTCACCGCCCGCGAGGAGTGCCCCGGCCTCACCGGCTGATCCCGCCCCGCCCCGGCCCCCGCACCCGCGCCCCCGGCCGACGCGAGCCTTTCGCCCCCGGACCCGCCGAGCGCGAGCACGCGCGTGCCGCGGGGCCCGGCTCATCGCGGCGGGCGCGCGGCGTACCCGCCCCCGTACCAGCGCCACAGGTCCCACCTCGGAGAATGGGCGTATGCGTGCACCCGCCACCGAGCCCCCGATACCCGCGGCCCTCCCGGCCCGTACCGAGAACACCGCGGCGGAAGGCTCCCCGTGCGCGGCGTGCTGACCGGTTTCTGGGTCATCGCCGCGGTGATCGCCGCGGGGTACGCGCTCGGGCGGAGCGGGCGGCTCGGCGAGGGCGGGCGCGAGACGCTGACGCGGCTCGCCTTCCACGTGGCGACGCCCGCGCTGCTCTTCACGACGCTCGCGGGCGCCGATCTCGGCGTGCTGCTCTCCGCGAAGCTGCTCGTCACGGCGGGAAGCGTCGTCGCCGTCGGGGCCGTGTACGGGGTCGTCGCCGCCGCGCGCGGCTGGGGGGTCGGCCCCGGGACGATCGGCGCGCTGTGCTCGGGGTACGTCAACGCGGGGAACCTCGGCATCCCCATCGCGGTGTACGTGCTCGGTGACGCCTCGCTCGTCGCGCCGGTGCTCCTGTTCCAGCAGATCGTGGCCACCCCCGTCGCGCTCACGATCCTCGACCTGCGCCGCCCTGGCCGTACGAAGGGCGGCCTCGTGCGGCAGGTCCTCACGCCCTTGCGGAACCCGGTGGCGATCGGTTCGCTCAGCGGGGTCGCTGTCGCCGCGCTCGGGGTGCGCGTGCCGGGTCCTGTCATGGACCCGCTCACGCTCGTGGGGAACATGTCCGTCCCCGCCGTGCTGCTCGCCTTCGGCATCTCGCTGCGCGGCTCCGCGCTCCCCGCCCGGGGTCCCGAGGCCGGGCAGGTCCTGCTCTCCGCCGGGCTCAAGGCGCTCGGTCAGCCGCTCATCGCGTGGCTCCTCGCTGCCTGCGTCTTCGGGCTGCGGGGCCACGACCTCCTCGCCGTCGTCGTCACCTCGGCGCTGCCCGCGGCGCAGAACCTCTACACGTACGCGGTGCAGTACCGCGTCGCCGAACGCCTCGCCCGCGAATCGGTGTTGCTCTCGACGGTGCTTTCGGTGCCGGTGCTCGTGGGGGTGGCGGCGGCGCTGGGGTGAGTGTGGCGCGGGGTGGCACGGGGAAGGGGTGCACTCCCCGGCGGGCGGCGGCCCCGTGCCCGTACCCCCCGCCCCCGCAGCCCTCGTACGAGGAGAGCCGCCATGATCCGCGTCACCCGCACGCTCGCCGTGCCCTACCCACCCGCGAAGGTCATCGCCTACCTGGCCGATTTCGCCCACGCCGTGGACTGGGACCCCGGCACGGTGTCCTGCGAGCGGCTCGGCGACGGACCCGTCGCCGAGGGCTCGCGCTGGCTCAACGTCACGGACTTCCGGGGGCGGCGCAGCGAACTGACGTACCGGCTCGACGCGTACGAGCCGGGGCGGCTCGTGTTCTCGGGCGTCAGCAAGACGGCTGAGACGACCGACGACCTGAGCTTCACGGAGGGCGCGGGCAGCACGCTCGTCACGTACCGGGCGACGATCCGCTTCAAGGGGCTCCGGGCGGTCGCTTCGCCGGTGCTGCGGAGGGAGTTCGAGCGGCTGGGGGACGAGATCACGGTGACGATGCCGAAGGCGGTGGCGCGGGCGCTGGGCTGAGGCGTGAGCGGAAGGCGGGGCCTGTCAGCGGGCGGCCTCGCGGGGCTGCGCCCCGTACCCCGCTCCTCCCTCACCGGAGGAGCCGATCGCCAAGACTTCTTCGCGAAGAACCCTTTGCGAAGAAGTCTTGGCGGTTTACGCTGCTCTCATGACCGCTCCGGAAGAAGACCGTCCCGCGCCCCCTTCCGCCTTTCCCACCGTCGCCCTCGACGCCAAGGGCCTGCGTGCTCTCGCGCATCCCGTGCGCGTCCAACTGCTCGGCACCTTGCGGCGGTTCGGGTCCTCCACCGCCACCGCGCTCGCGCAGCGGCTCGGGGTCAGTTCGGGGACCGCGAGCTATCACCTGCGGCAGCTCGCGGGGGCCGGTTTCGTCGTCGAGGACAGCGAGCGGGGCAACAACCGCGAGCGGTGGTGGCGGGCCGCGCACGTCGGGACGCTCTTCGACTCCAGTACGTACGTGGAGCAGGAGCCCGAGGCGACGTTCCTCTACCACCAGGCCGTCGCCGCCGCGCACGCGCGCCGGATGCAGGACGCCGTCAACGAGTACGCGACGCTGCCCGCCGCGTGGCGCGAGGTCTCCGACATGAGCGACTACTCACTGCGGCTCACGCCGGAGGAGGCGCTGCGGCTCGGCGCGGAGGTGCGCGAGGTCATCGCCCGCTACCGGCAGGCGGGAACCGGGGAGTCGCCCGAGGGCACGGGGCGCGTCTCGATGATCGTGCACGTCATCCCCGAGGCGGACGAGACCCCGTCCGGCGAGGGGTGACCCGCCATGACCGCCGTGCCCCCCGTGCCCCGCTCCCTGCGCCCGCTCGTCGGCGTCCTGCTCGCCATCGGCGTCGCACAGACCGCGACGCGCATATCCGCGATCGCGCTCCCCTGGTACGTGCTCGCCACGACGGGCAGTGCGACGCAGACCGGTCTCGTCGCGTTCTGCGAGATGGGCCCGTACGTCCTCGCGCAGACCTTCGGCGGTCCGCTCGTCGACCGGATCGGGGCCCGTACGGTCTCCGGGACGACCGACCTCGTGAGCGCGCTCGCGGCGGCCGCGATCCCCTTGCTGCACGTCGGCGGGGGCCTGAACCTCGGCGTCCTGCTCGCGCTCGTCGCCGTGATCGGCACGGCGCGCGGGCCGGGCGACCTCGCCAAGAAGGTCATGGTCCCGGAGGCGGCGGACCTCGCCCGGGTCCCGATGGAACGGGCGACGGGGCTCTCCGGCACGGTCGAACGCCTCGCGAGCATGCTGGGGCTCGCGGGCGGCGGCGCGCTCGTCGCCGCGATCGGCGAGCTGACCTCGCTCACCGTCATGGCGGCGCTCTTCGCGCTCGGTTCGCTCGTCGTCCTCGCGACACTGCCGCGCAAGGCGGCGGCCCCCGCGCACACCGTCGCCGAGGAGGAGGGGTACTGGAAGCGCCTCCGCGCGGGCGCCGCCTTCCTGCGCCGCGACCGGCTCCTGCTCGCCGTGACGATCGTCGTCGGCATCACCAACTTCCTCGACGCCTCGTTCATGAGCGTGCTGCTGCCGGTGTGGGCGCGGGAAGCGGGCACGGGTGTCGGCGCGATCGGGCTGACGGGGGCGGCGGTGGGGTGCGGCGGGGTCGCCGGGAGCGTCGTCGCCGCCATGTACGCGCACCGCCTGCCCAGGCGCCCGGTCTTCTTCCACGGCTACCTGCTCGGCGGGGCGCCGCGCTTCGTGGTCCTCGCCTCGGGGGCACCGCTGTGGCTCGTCGTCACGGTCTTCGCGGTCTCGGGGTTCGGCGCGGGCTTCCTCAACCCGATACTCGGCGCGGTCCAGATCGAACGCGTCCCCCGCCCGCTCCTCGGCCGCGTCGGCGGCCTCGTGACCGCCTTCGCCTGGGCGGGCATCCCCTTCGGCGGCATCGCCGCGGGCAGCCTCCTGGACTCGGGCTCCCTCACGGCCGTCCTGCTGGCCCTGGGAGCGGTCTACTTCCTGACGACGAGCCTGACGGGGCTCCTGCCGGAGTGGCGGGAGATGGACCGCGCGCGGTCGCCCGCGGCGGTGCGGGCGGAAGCGGAAGTCCCCTGACGCCTGGCCGGTCTCCCCCGGTCCGCTTCCTGACCCGCCCTCAATCGCCGGACCGGCTTCCTCCTGGTGCCGCGCGCCTGCCCGTACGCTGCCCCCATGCCCGCTCTCCTCGCTGTCTTCGCGCACCCCGACGACGAGTCCCTGTCCGCCGGCGGCCTGCTCGCGCGGGCGGCCGACGCGGGGTGGCACACGGGGGTCGTCACGGCGACCTGGAGCGCGGGGACGCACCGGGAACCCGAACTCGCCGAAGCACTGCGGCTGTTGGGGGCAGGGGCACCCCGCTTCCTCGGGTACGCGGACGCGAAGGTGCCGGAGTCGGCACCGGGAGAGGCGCGGCTGCTCGACGCCCCGCTCGAAGACGCCGTGGCGCGGCTCGGCGGATACGTGTCGGAGTTCGGGCCCGACGTCGTCGTCACGCACGACGCGCTCGGCGGACTCACCGGACACCCGGACCACGCCCGAACGCACGAGGTCGCCGCCGGCGCCGCCGAGGCGGCGGGCGTCCCGCTGTGGAGCGCGACGCACCCCGAGTCGGCGCTGCGGGACTGGGGCGCCCTCCTCCGCCCCGGGCAGACCCCGCACGCCGTACCGGAGGAGCGGGCGGACCTCCGCATCGACGTACGGCCCTGGCTGGCCCGCAAGTTCGCCGCCCTCACGGCGCACGCGAGCGAGGTCGGGCGCGGGGCCGCCCCCGGCCGCCTCGCCGCGATGCCGGAGGACGTGCGGGAGCGGCTGCTCGGGACCGAGTGGTACGAGACCGGCGGGGCCGGGCCCGAGGTCCCCTGAGCCTCCGCACCCAGACGTCGAAGACGACACCCGTCGACCGCTCGCTCGCCGCCCAGAGTCCAGCGCCCTCGCGGGGATCGTCGGCCCCCTTGGGGAGCCTCGCGGGCTTCGGGGTGCCGGAGGTCTGCTCGCGTCCCGCGGGGCCGATGAATTCGCCGCCGCGCACGTCCGCCGCGGTCGCGGCGTACAGCGTGGGCCAGGTGGCGCCTTCGGGCGAGCCCATGAGCAGGCCGGCGGCGAGCGGCGTGAGCAGGCGGGCGAGCCCGGTGGAGGTGTGCTGCTGGAGATTGGTCATCGCCGCACCGGGGTGGACGGCCACGGCCTTGACGGGGGTGCCCGCGGTACGGCGGGCCAGTTCGACGGGGTGAACGATGTTGGCGCGCTTGGACTTGGCGTAGGCGCTCATGCCGCGGTACCGCTTCTCGCTCATCAGGTCGTCGAGCCTGCCCACGCGCCGGCGGGCGGCGACGGCACTGACCGTGACGACCCGCGGGGCCGCCGACCTGCGCACGGCGGGCCACACCTGGGCGGCGAAGGCGGAGTGGCCGAGGTGGTTGGTGCCGAACGTCGCCTCGAAACCGTCGCGCGTGGTCGTACGCCGCGGCAGGTTCATGACCCCGGCGTTGTTGATCAGCAGGTCGATGGTCTCGGTCTCGGCGATCCGGGCGGCGGCCTCGCGGATCGAGGCGAGGTCCGCGAGGTCGAGCACCAGGGTGCCCACCTCCGCCCTGGGCTCGGCGGCGCGCACCGAATCGGCGGCCCGGCCGAGCCTGTCCCGGCCGCGCCCCGCGAGGAGGACCCTGGCACCGTGGGCGGCGAGCACCCGTGCGGTCCCCAGGCCGATCCCGCTGTTGCCGCCGGTGACCAGCGCGGTGCGCCCGGTCAGGTCGGGGGTGTCCGCAGGCGTCCAGTGACGTTCGACGCGGTCTTCGACCACATCACGCGACTCACCGTCTCGGCCGTCCCGATCGACGCCGACCGGCTCCCCGAGTACGCGGGCATGCTGCACGACGCGGGGACGCGGCACCCCGAGGTGGTGCGCTTCCTCATGTGGTACCACCTCGAACGGGGCGAGTTCGCCCAGCGCGCGGCCACCGGCGCGGCCATGAGCGCGAAGGCCGAGGCGATAGCGGCGGCGCAGCGGCGCGGCACGGTGACCGCCGACCGCCCCGCCGAACAGATCCTCGCCCTGGTACCGACCGTGGCCAACACGTGGCTCCAGCCGGACGGGAAGGGACGCGGCGGGGCTGGGCTGGGGCGAGGGACGGGACGGGGCTGGGACGCGGGACGGGGCCGGGACGGCGCGCGGGGCCCGGGAACAGTGCGCTTGCGCCCGTCCCGCCGCTCCGGTCGGCGCCCCCGCGACCGTCCCGCCGCCGGGTCAGCCCGCCGCCACGCGGTCCAGGACGATCGGGCGCGTCGCGAGGCCCGCCGACTCCGCGATCTCGTACGCGCCCTCCACCGACTCCAGTGCGTACGCGAAGCGGTCAGGGGTGTCCGTGTGCAGCGTCAGCAACGGCTGGCCCGCGCGGACGGAGTCGCCCGGCTTCGCGTGGAGTTCGACGCCCGCTCCGGCCTGCACCGGGTCCTCCTTGCGAGCGCGGCCCGCGCCCAGGCGCCAGGCCGCCACGCCGATGTCGTACGCGTCGAGGCGGGTCAGGACGCCGTCGCGCGGGGCCGTGACGACGTGCTGCTCGCGCGCCACGGGCAGGGCGGCGTCGGGGTCGCCGCCCTGCGCGGCGATCATCCGCCGCCACACGTCCATCGCCGAGCCGTCGGCGAGCGCCTTCGCCGGGTCCGCGTCCTTCAGGCCCGCCCCGTCCAGCATCTCCCTGGCGAGCGCGAGGGTCAGCTCCACGACGTCGGCGGGGCCCCCGCCCGCCAGGACCTCCACCGACTCGCGCACCTCAAGGGCGTTGCCCGCCGTCAGGCCGAGCGGCGTGGACATGTCGGTGAGCAGCGCCACGGTCCGCACCCCGTGGTCCGTGCCCAGGCCCACCATCGTCTCGGCGAGTTCGCGCGCGTCCGCCTGGTTCTTCATGAACGCCCCGGAGCCGCACTTCACGTCCAGGACGAGCGAACCCGTCCCCTCCGCGATCTTCTTCGACATGATCGACGAGGCGATGAGCGGGATCGCCTCGACCGTCCCCGTCACATCCCGCAGCGCGTACAGCTTCTTGTCGGCGGGGGCGAGGCCGTCGCCCGCCGCGCAGATCACCGCGCCCGTCGAGTCGAGTACGTCCATCAGCTCGGCGTTCGAGAGGTTCGCGCGCCAGCCGGGGATGGCCTCCAGCTTGTCGAGCGTGCCGCCCGTGTGCCCGAGGCCGCGGCCGCTGAGCTGCGGCACCGCCGCGCCGCACGCGGCGACGAGCGGCGCGAGCGGCAGCGTGATCTTGTCGCCCACGCCGCCCGTCGAGTGCTTGTCGGCGGTCGGGCGGCTGAGCGCGGAGAAGTCCATGCGCTCGCCCGAGGCGATCATCGCGGCGGTCCAGCGCGCGATCTCGCGGCGCGTCATGCCGTTGAGGAGGATCGCCATCGCGAGCGCGGACATCTGCTCGTCGGCGACGACGCCCCGCGTGTACGCGTCGACGACCCAGTCGATCTGCGCCTCGCTCAGCTCCCCCCGGTCACGCTTCGTACGGATGACGGAGATGACGTCCACTTACGGCTCCCAAGAAAGGAAAACGGTACGGGCCCGGCGCATCCTTCGAGGCGTGCGCCGGGCCCGTGCTGACTGCTACCCGCCCGGGGGTGTCCGGTCGATCCCGGCGGGACACCCCCGAGGGGTCAGAGTTTGTGCGGCCCGAAGGCGTCCGGCAGTTGCTGCGCCAGGGTGCGGACGCCCGCCGCCGTCTCCAGGAGCATGTCGGCGCCCCCGTGCTCGTACAGGAGCTGGCGGCAGCGCCCGCACGGCATGAGCACCTGGCCCTCGCCGTCCACGCACGTGAAGTGGGTGAGGCGGCCGCCGCCCGTGAGCAGGAGCTGCGAGACGAGTCCGCACTCGGCACACAGGCTCAGCCCGTAGCTCGCGTTCTCGACGTTGCAGCCGCTCACGGTGCGGCCGTCGGCGACGCGCGCGGCGGCTCCGACCCGGTAGCCGGAGTACGGCGCGTACGCGGCGAGCATCGCGGTACGGGCGGTCGCGCGCAGCCCGTCCCAGTCGAAGTCCGCGCCCGCGTCCGTGCTCGTCATCCGCCCTGGCCCTTCCGGTACGGCATTCCGTCCGCCTTCGGCATCCGCAGCCGCTGCGCCGAGAGCGCGAGCACGAGGAGCGTCACGACGTACGGCGTCATGGAGACGAACTGCGAGGGGACCTCGTCGCTCAACAGGTACCACACGAGCAGGAGCGCCCCGACGACCGTCGTGATGCCCGCGGCGAGCCACTTCTTGCGCCACAGGAGCCACGCGACGGCGAAGGCGAGGAGGATCACGAGGAGCAGGAGCACCGCGTGCACGTTCTCGCCGCCGCCGCGCAGGCGCAGCGAGTCGGTGTAGCCGAAGAGGCCCGCGCCGAGGGCGAGTCCGCCCGGCATCCAGTTGCCGAAGATCATCGCGGCGAGACCGATGTAGCCGCGCCCGCCGGTCTGGCCCTCCAGGTAGATGTTCGAGGAGACGAGCGCGAGGAAGGCGCCGCCGAGGCCCGCGAAACCGCCGGAGATGATGACCGCGAGGTACTTGTAGCGGTAGACGTCCACGCCGAGGGACTCGGCCGCGACCGGGTTCTCGCCGCAGGAGCGCAGCCGCAGGCCGAAGCTCGTGCGCCACAGCACCCACCACGTGAACGGCACGAGGAGCAGGGCGATCAGGGTCAGCGGCGAGAGGTCGGTGAGGACCCCGCCGATGAGCCCGGCGAGGTCCGAGACCAGGAACCAGTGCTTGTCCGCGAGGTCACCGAGCCCGTCGGCGACGCCCGGCACGGTCCAGGTGCCGAGCGAGTCGATCGGCGGGGACTGCTTCGACGTACCGCCGTCGGCCTCGGCGAAGGTGAAGATCGACAGGTAGCGCGTGACGCCGAGCGCGAGGATGTTGATCGCGACACCGGAGACGATGTGGTTGACCTGGTAGGTCACCGTGATGATCGCGTGCAGCAGGCCGCCGATCGCGCCGCCGACGATCCCGAGCAGGATGCCGGTCCACGGGCCCCACTGGTAACCGGCCCAGGCGCCGAACCAGGTGCCGAGGATCATCATGCCTTCGAGACCGATGTTGACGACGCCCGCGCGTTCGGCCCACAGGCCGCCGAGCCCGGCGAGGCCGATCGGCACGGCGAGACGCAGCGCCGCGGACATCTGCCCGGTCGACGTGATGCCGTCGGCGTCCGTCACGAGGCGTACGACGGAGACGATGATCAGGAGCCCGGCGACGAGGAGCAGCGCGACGGGCCAGGTGAGTTTCGTACTACGGGGGCGGGGCGCGGCCTGCGCCTTCTCCGGTGCGGTGGTGGTGGGCGTACTCATCGGGCCGCCGCCTCCTTCTTGACCTCGGTGGACGGAGTGGCGGCGGCAGCCGCTGCCGCGAGTTCGAGACCGACGCGGCGCTGCTGGCGGCGCAGGCCCCACAGACGCACCTGCTCGTAGGAGACGACGACGGCGATCACGATGATCCCCTGCATGATCGTCGCGATCTCCTTCTCGTAGCCGTTGTAGTCCAGGACGGACGAGGCCTTGTCGAGGAAGGCGATCAGGAGCGAGGCGGCGGCGATGCCGAGCGGGTTGTTGCGGCCGAGCAGGGCGATCGTGATGCCCGTGAAGCCGAGGCCGCTGGGGAAGCTCTGGCTGTACGTGTGCGTGTCGCCGAGCAGGATCGGCAGGCCCGCGAGTCCGGCGACCGCGCCGGACAGGAGCATCGCGGTGAGCGTCATGCGCTTGGCGCTGACGCCGCTCGCGGCCGCCGCCTCCTCGGAGGCGCCCGAGGCGCGCAGGTCGAAGCCGAAGCGGGTGCGGTTGAGGACGAGCCAGTAGACGACGCCCGCGAGGATCGCGACGAAGACGAAGCCGTAGATCTCGCCCGCGTCGCCCATGCCGATCCCGGGGAACCAGCCGGCCTTGTCCATGACGCCCGTCGTCTGGTTGTTGCCGACGGGGACACCGAAGTTGTCGGTGAGGCACAACCACACGATGAGCGCGGTCGCGATCGAGTTGAGCATGATCGTCGCGACGACCTCGCTCACGCCGCGCGTGACCTTGAGTACGCCGGCGACCCCGGCCCACAGGGCCCCGGTGAGCATCGCGATGATCAGCAGCACGGGGATCTGGAGCACCTGCGGGAGCGCGAGGTGGAAACCGGCGATCGCGGTGACGCAGGCCGCGAGGCGGTACTGGCCGTCGACGCCGATGTTGAAGAGGTTCATGCGGAAGCCGACGGCGACCGCGAGAGCGGCGAGGTAGTACACGCCCGCCTGGTTGATGATCAGGACCTGCTGGTCGGAGTAACCGATCTGCTCGAACATGAGCTGAAACGGCTCGACCGGGTTCTTGCCCGAGGCGAGGAGCACGACGCCGGTCACGACGAGGGACAGGACGAGGGCGATGACGGGCCCTGCGGCCGCCAGGATCACGCGCTCGGAGTCCCACTTCTTGCCGCCGGGGCCGTGCGGCGCGTCGGCCGCCTTCGGCGACTCGTCCGTCTGCTGCGCGGAGAGGTTGCTCATCGGGGGGTGTCCTTCTCCTGCGGGGCGTCCTTGACGGGGTCCCCGGGTTCCGGGGTGTCCTCGGGTTCCGGGGTGTCCTTCGGGGACTTCTGCGGCGGTACGCGCTTCTTCGCGGCGTCCGTCGCGGGTGCCGTCTCCTCCAGGTGGCCGCTGCTCGCGCCCGTCATCGCGGAGCCCAGCTCCTCGGGGGTGATGTGCGCGGGGTCGGCGTCGGCGACGAGGCGGCCGCGGTAGATGACCCGCAGGGTGTCCGAGAGGCCGATGAGTTCGTCGAGGTCGGCGGAGATGAGGAGGACGGCGAGCCCTTCGCGGCGCGCCTCGCGGATCTGGTCCCAGATCTGCGCCTGCGCGCCGACGTCCACGCCCCTGGTGGGGTGCGCGGCGATGAGGAAGCGCGGCTTGTGGCTCATCTCGCGGCCGACGATGAGCTTCTGCTGGTTGCCGCCGGACAGGGACCCGGCGGTCACGTCGATGCCGGGCGTACGGACGTCGTACTCCTCGACGATGCGGCGCGTGTCCTCCTGCGCGGCCTTCGGCGTGAGCCAGAAGCCCTTCGCCGCGGGCTCCTCGGTGATGTGCCCGAGCATGCGGTTCTCCCACAGCGGCGCGTCGAGGAGGAGGCCGTGGCGGTGGCGGTCCTCGGGGATGTACCCGACGCCGTGCTCGCGGCGTTTGCGCGTCGGCCACGGCGTGATCTCCTCGCCCGCGAGGAGGATGCGGCCCGAGTCGGCGCCCTTGAGACCGATGAGCGCGTCGATCAGCTCGGTCTGCCCGTTGCCCTCGACGCCCGCGATGCCGAGGACTTCGCCCTCGTGGATCGTGAAGGAGATGTCGTCGAGCACGGGGCGGCCGCCGTCGGCGCGCAGCCGCAGGTTCTCCACCGTGAGCAGCGCGCGGTCCGTGACCGTCGACTCGGCGGTCTCCGGCGTGGGCAGTTCGCTGCCGACCATCAGCTCGGCGAGCTGCTTGGGCGTCGTCTCGGCGGGGACCGCGGTGCCCACCGTCGTTCCGCGCCTGATGACGGTGATGTCGTCGGCGACGGAGAGGACCTCGCCCAGCTTGTGCGAGATGAAGATGACGCTGAGGCCCTCGGCCTTCAGCTCCCGCAGGTTCCCGAAGAGCGCGTCGACCTCCTGCGGGACGAGCACGGCGGTCGGCTCGTCGAGGATGAGCGTCGTCGCGCCCCGGTAGAGCACCTTGAGGATCTCGACGCGCTGGCGCTCGGCGACCCCGAGGTCCTCGACGCGCGCGTCGGGGCGCACCCCGAGCCCGTACCGCTCGGACAGCTCGACGATCCTGCGGCGCGCGGCCCCGCCGATGCCGTGCAGCTTCTCGCTGCCGAGCACGACGTTCTCCAGGACCGTGAGGTAGTCGGCGAGCATGAAGTGCTGGTGGACCATGCCGATGCCGCGCGCGATGGCGTCGGCGGGGGAGCCGAAGGCGGCGTCCCGGCCGTCGACGCGGATCGTGCCCTCGTCGGGCTTCTGCATCCCGTAGAGGATCTTCATGAGCGTCGACTTGCCCGCGCCGTTCTCGCCGACGAGCGCGTGCACGGTGCCCTTGCGGACGCTGAGGTGGATGTCGTGGTTGGCGACCACGCCCGGGAAGCGCTTGGTGATGCCCTGGAGCTCGACCGCGGGCGCCTGGCCGCCGGCCGGGGGGCTTTGAGACGCGTTGATGGCGCATTCTCCTCGGAAGGGGGCCCGCGTGCGGCGGCCCGGGACGTGTCGGGGGTAGTACGGGTGCGGGTGCGGGTGCCGGGCGGCCCCGGGGCGGGTTCAGCCTCCCCGGGGCCGGTGACGGCACCGTTTCGTGGCGGTATCCACTCGTTCGGTCGTGGCGGGCGGGCGGGACGGTCGTGGCGGGCGGGGCGAGTGCCCCCCGCCCGACGCTCGCACACCAGTACGTAGCCGGAACGGCCTGTGCGGTTCACGTGGCCCGGACGATACGCGTCCTCCGGGCCGAACAGCCGGGTCAGCTGGTGGTCTTGACCTTGATCTTGCCCGCGGCGATGTCGGCCTTGGCCTTCTCGATCGCCTTCTGGACCTTGTCGTTGCCCTTGAACTCCGGGTTCGAGTCGGCGAGGCCGACACCGTCGGAGCCGAGGTCGGCGCGGACGACGCCGGTGGCGGGCTTGCCGTCCTGGACCGACTTCACGAGGTTGTAGACCGCGCCGGCGACGTCCTTCGTGGCGGAGGTGAGGATGTGGTCCTTGTACTTCGCGAGCGGCTTCTGGTTGTACTGGTCCGAGTCGACGCCGATCGCCCACTTGTCGGCGGCGGCAGCGGCCTCGATGACACCCTGGCCCGAGAGACCGGCGGCGGCGTAGACGACGTCGGCGCCCTTGTCGATCTGGCCCTTCGCGGCCTCCTTGCCCAGGTTCGGGCTGGAGAAGCCGCCGTCCTCGGCCTTCTCGGTGAGGTACTGCTTCTCGATCTTGATCTTCGGGTCGACCGACCGGGCGCCCTGGACGTAACCGGCCTCGAACTTGTGGATGAGGGGCACGTCCACGCCGCCGACGAAGCCGATGTGGTCGCTCTTGGTCGTCATCGCCGCGGCGATGCCGGCGAGGTAGCTCGCCTGCTCCTCGTGGAAGACGAGGTCGGCGACGTTCTTCTCCTGGACGGTCTCGTCGTCGACGATGCCGAAGGTCGTCTTCGGGTGCTTGGCCGCGACCTCCTTGATGGCGGGCGCGTACGCGAAGCCGACGCCGATGACCGGGTTGTAGCCCTGCTTGGCGAGCTGGTCGAGGCGCGCGACCTTGTCGGCGTCGGACTCGCCGTCGGTGGGCTCGACGTCCTTGCCGGTGAGCTTGAAGTCCTGCTCGGCCTTCACCATGCCCGCGTGCGCGGCATCATTGAAGGACTGGTCGCCGCGGCCGCCGACGTCGTAGGCGAGGGCGAGGCCCTTGGCCTGGGAGTCGCCGCCCTTGTCCTTGTCGGCGGCGGCGTCGCTGGAGGTACCGCCACAAGCGGTGACGGAGACGGCGAGAGCGGCGGTCGCAATGCCTGCGGCAGCGATTCGGGACAGGCGGCGCATGAGCGGGACTCCTTGTATGGCGGCGCCCCGATGGGCGCTGGTTCCGCCGCAGCGTAACGCGCGTAGAACGCGCGGAAAACCCCCGCAGGTCACCCGTTATCCACCTGTGCCCCGCCGGGGCGGGCCGTTTCCGGGGCTCCGCCCCGGACCCCGCTCCTCACACGCCGGAGGGGCTGGATTCTCGCGTGATGGCGAAAGTCCAGCCCTTCCGGAAACGATCACGTCAGGACGTCGGGACGTCGATCCTGCCCGCCTTGATGTCCTCTTCCGCCTTCTTCACTGCCGCCACGACGTCCGTCATCTTCCCGTACGCCGGGTTGGACTCGGAGAGTCCTACGCGGCCCGAGGCCAGGTCGAAGCGGGTCTCGCCCGTCTTCGGGGAGCCGTCGACGACGGACTTGGTCAGGTCGTAGACCGCGCCGCCCACATCCTTCAGGACCGACGTCAGGATGTACTGCTTGTACTTCGCGAGCGGCTTCTGGTTGTACTGGTCCGAGTCGACGCCGATGACCCATTTCTTCGCGGCCGCCGCCTCCTCGATGACACCCTGGCCCGAGAGACCGGCCGCCGCGTAGAGGACGTCGGCACCCTTGTCGAGCTGGCCCTTCGCGGCCTCCTTGCCCAGGTTCGGGCTGGAGAAGCCGCCGTCCTCGGCCTTCTCGGTGAGGTACTGCTCCTCGACCTTGATCTTCGGGTCCACGGAGGCGACGCCCGCCTTGAAGCCCGCGCCGAACTTGTGGATGAGCGGTACGTCGACGCCGCCGATGAAGCCCACGTGCTTCTTCTTCGTCGCCTTCGCCGCCACGACGCCCGCGAGGTAGGAGCCCTGCTCCTCGTGGAAGACGAGGTCGGCGACGTTGTCGCCCTTGACGGTGTCGTCGTCGATGATGCCGAAGGTGGTCTTCGGGTACTTCGGCGCGACCTCCTTGAGGGCGGGCGCGTACGCGAAACCGACGCCGATGATCGGGTTGTAGCCGTTCTTGGCGAGCTGCGTCAGGCGCGCGACCTTGTCCGCGTCCGACTCGCCGTCCTGCGGCTCCACGTCCTGGCCGCCGAGCCGGAACTCGCCGCGGGCCTTCTCGAAGCCGGAGTACGCGGCGTCGTTGAACGACTGGTCGCCGCGCCCGCCGACGTCGTACGCGAGACCGATGCCCTTCGACGCCGCGGCGGAAGCGGAGGAGTCGCCGCCCTTCTTGGCGTCGTCCTTCTCGGCCTCGCCGCTCGTCTTCCCGCAGGCGGTGGCGGCGAGCGCCAGCGCGGCGACTCCCACGGCGACCCGGGTGAACCTCGACTTGTGACCCACGGGGAACTCCCCTTCTCCAGGCGCTTGTTCGACGCGTTCGTCGGCGCTCTCCAACGCGCCGCACAGTAACGCGCGTAGAAGCGGGGGCTGAAGGGGTTCCGCGAGGCGTTACCTATTCGTGCCAACAGGCCGTTACGGCACGGTGAACGAGCGTGACGAAGGGGGGATTTGGGGGCGCGGGCCCGGCATCCCCGGCCAGCCGGTCCCAGCCCCTGAGGGGGTCCCCGGGGACTGGGGGAGGTTGAGGGGCGGGGTGTGGGGCGGAGCCTCACAACGGCCCGCCCCACACCCCGGGGGATCAGCTCGCCCGGTCCCCCGCCGCGTCGAGCAGGGCCGCCGCGGTGAACAGCTCCACGCCCACCGTGATCGCGGACTCGTCCACGTCGAAATCGCCCTGGTGCAGGTCGCGCGCGAGCCGGTCGCCCGGGGTACGGACGCCGAGGCGGGCCATCGCGCCCGGCACGTGCTGGAGGTACCAGGAGAAATCCTCGCCACCGAGGCTCTGTTCGGTGCTCTCGACGGATTCCGCGCCGTGCCGCGCGGTCATCGCGTCGCGCAGCAGGTCGGCCGCGGACGCCTCGTTGACGACGGGGGGCACCCCGCGCACGTACGTGATCTGCGTCTTCGCGCCGTAGAGCGCGGCGACCTCGTCGATCGCCGCGTACACCGCGTCGGGCGCCGTCTCCCATGTGCGCTGGTCCAGGCACCGTACGGTTCCGGCCAGTTCGGCGTGCTGGGGGATGACGTTCGTGGCGTGCCCCGACTCGATGCGGCCCCACGTGATCGCGAGCCCGGCGCGCGTGTCGACGCGGCGCCCGACGAGCGCGGGGACCTCGGTGGCCACCTTGGCGACGGCCGTGACGAGGTCGGTCGTCAGGTGGGGGCGGGCGGTGTGCCCGCCGGGGCCGTCCAGGGAGACCTTCAGGCTGTCGCACGCCGAGGTGATCGGGCCGTGCCGCAGCCCGATGCGGCCCGCGTCGACCTTCGGGTCGCAGTGCACGGCGAGGATGCGGCCGACGTGCTCCAGGACCCCTTCCCGTACGGCGTCGGCGGCGCCGCCCGGCAGGACCTCCTCGGCGGGCTGGAAGACGAGCCGGACGGGGCGCGGCAGCAGCCCGCGCGCGGCGAGGTCGGCGAGGACGAGACCGGTACCGAGCACGACGGTCGTGTGCACGTCGTGGCCGCAGGCGTGCGCGCGGCCCGGGACGGTGGAGCGGTAGGCCGCCGTGACCTTGGTGTCCGGGATCGGGAGCGCGTCGATGTCGGCGCGCAGCGCGAGCATCGGGCGCCCCCCGTCCCACTCGCCGATGTCGCAGACGAGGCCCGTACCGCCCTTGAGGACGCGGGGGTGGAGCCCCGCCTCCTCCAGTCTGGCCTTGATCGCCCCGGTCGTGCGGAACTCCTGGTTCCCCAGCTCGGGGTGCGCGTGCAGATCGCGCCGGAAGGCGATCAGCTCCTCGCGCAGCCCGGCCGGGAAATCGGCGGCGGCGCCGGGCAGGGCGGCCCCGGCACCGCCGACCCCGGCGGGGGCCACGGGGACGGCGGCAGGCGTCGCGAGGGGCGCGGGGGCGGGAGTGGGGGCGGGGGCTTCGGTCTCGGGCGCTTCGAGGTGGCTCACCCTTCGAAGGGTAAGGCGATGCCGGGGGCAACTATCCAGTCAAACGCGAAAGTTCACCGGGAAAGACGTAAGAAAGCCTGCCCGATTCCGCATGATGGACGCCGGACATGGGTATGCCGCTTTTTTACGCTCGCGCGTTCGAGCCGCAGGGCCGCCTGACGGGACTGGTCGACTGCTGGACCGTTCCAGCGGAGAGTGCCCGGAAGGACGCTTGCCTTAAGGCTGCCCCCAGGGGTCCCGTGCCCGTTTCTCCACCCCACCCGAAACGCCCCGCCCTCACGGCTACTGCCACCGACACCGGCACCGGCACCTCGCGGACGACGTCGTGGTCATCGAGGTCGTGGAGCAGGCAGCGACCCCGGGCTGGGCCCTCACCGCGTGCCCCGCCTGCCGCACGAGGTACCGGCTGACGCCGTCCGCGGACCGGCCCGCTGACTGACGGGACCCTCAGCCCGCCGCACGGACCCGGCGCCACCGAGCCCAGGCCCGCACGCCCCGCCCTCCCCCACCCCTGTCCGCCGCGCCCCCGCGCCGTCCCCGTCGCGCCCGCGAGGAAAGCGCCGCCCTCGCGGCCGAGGCGGGGGCGGGCGGACCGCGGTACGTGGAGGCCCCCTTGATCGGCTCGGTGCCGAAGGCAGGGGCGGGCGGGCCGCGGATTCCGGCGGGCGGTGCGCCCGGGGACGTGGCGGAGGCGGAGCGGGTCCTGCGGGTGTGGTCGCGTACGGGCGAGCCGCGCCGTACGGGGCCCGTCGGCAGCGCGGCGGCCCTGAAGCTCGTCGCCGGCCTCGGCCTCGGCCCGGCCGCCGCCGGGCTGCGCGAGGCGCTCGCGTACGGTGCCGCGCGGGGCGTGCCCCGTACGGAAGTCCTCGCCACCCTGGCCGCCGGGCACCTCGCCCCCTTCCTCGCGGCCAGGGGCGAGCGTCTGGCGCGGGAGGACTACGGGCACGCCGACTTCACGGTCACGGCGCTCGCCGAGGACCTGCGGCTCGTGGCCGCGCGGGCGCCCGACCTGCCGGGCGCGCGGGGCGGGGCGCCGGACGCGGGGGGACCGGCAGGCGGTTCCGCGGGCGGCCGGGCGCCGGGTGACCGGCGGGCCATCCCCCCCTCGGCCCCACGCCGGGTGACCGGCGGGCGTCCCGCCGGTCAGCCGTGCGCCGCGTGGTCGTCGAGCACCGCCCGGACGATCCGCAGGTTCTCCTCGCGCACGGGGTCGCCGTCCTGCGGCTTCTCCGTCAGGACCAGCAGCGCCTTCCACAGCGCCCAGCCGCGCGCCCTGGCCCACGTGCCCCCGTCCTGGGCGACCGCCGCGCGGAAGGCTTCGCGCGCCTCGCCCTCGAACATGCCCCACGCGGGGACGAGGTCGCAGGCCGGGTCGCCGACGCCCGAGGTGCCGAAGTCGATGACGGCGGCGAGTTCGCCCTCGCGCAGCAGGAGGTTGCCGGGGGCCAGGTCGCCGTGGAACCAGCCGGGGCGGCCCGTGAAGGGCGCCGCGAGCGCGGCCTCCCAGACCTCGGCGGCGGCGCGGGTGTCCACCACGCCGCCGAGCTCCGCGAGGTACGCGCGGGTCGCCGCGTCGTAGTGCGCGGGCGGCCCGCCCCGGTACCAGCTGTGCTCCCCCGCCGCCGGGCCGTCGACGGGAGCGGCCCACAACACGCGCGCGAAGGCCGCGAGTTCGCGGGCCAGGGCGGTACGGGAGCGGGGCTCGGCGCTCAGCACGGTCTCCCCCTCGATCCAGCGCCGCACCGACCACGGGTGCGGGTAGCCCTCGCCAGGCCGCCCCTCCCCGAGCACTTGCGGCACGGGCAGCGGCAGGTGCGGGGCGAGACGGGGCAGCCAGGTGTGCTCCTTGGCGACGGCCGGTACGTAGCCGGGGCCGGTCGGGAGCCGGACGGTGAGCGCTTCGCCGAGGCGGTACGTGCGGTTGTCCCAGCCGTCGACGGGGACGGGCGCGAGCGGCAGGTCCGCCCACTGCGGGAACTGCGCGGCGAGCAGCCGCCGTACGAGCGCGGCGTCGATACCGGCGCGGCCGTCGGGGGGCGTGGGAGCTGGGGCGGGGACCATACGGCGATCGTCGGCCCCGTCCCCGTACCGCCGCAACGGCATTTCCCGCTCAGGCCCCGCCGCCCACCCCTATCCGTCGCACCCCGCGCGCCGTTCCCGTCACCCCGGCCAGGAAGCCGGAGGCGCGGGGCGAGGCGTGCGGTGTGAGCCAGGCGGGATCGATGTCGCACACCGCGACCCGTACCCCCGTGCCCGTCAGCGCGAGCGGCAGTGTGTGCACGACCGTCGAGGGGAAGCTGAGGATGGTGGCGCCGATCGGGCCCCGGCGGGCGATGAGTTCGAGGGGGAGGTCGGGGCGGACGATCTGGAGCCCGGTCTCGACGGCGAGGCGGTGGAGCTTGGTCGTGTTCTCCCTGCGGTGGGCGAAGTAGCGGACCGCGCCGTGGTGGCGCACGAGCGCGTCGACCGCCGCCACGTAGTGGTCCTCGGCGACCACGCCCGTCTCGACGAGCGAGGTGCCCACGAGGTCGGCGCCGGTGCGCACCGCGGGCGGCCCGAAGGCGGTACGGGTCCAGGCGAAGTCGTGCGTCGTGACGGTGACGCCCTCGGGGACCCCTTCGACGGGCATGCACGTGAAGAGGCCGACCTCGCGCCCGGGGCCCGGCGTGAGCTTGCGCCGGGCCGTGCGCGCGAAGGGCGCGAAGGCGAGGTCGCGGGGGCCGCCGCGCCCGCCCCTGTGCCAGCGTACGAGGGGTTCGCCGCGCGCGAGCAGCGCGATGAACTCCATCGTCGCGGTGCCGTCGTCGACCACGACGAGGTCCCGTGCCCGCGCGAGCGTGAGCAGCAGCTGCACGTACCGCGAGAACGGGTCGCCTATGACGATCCGCCGCGCCCCGCGCAGCAGCGGCGCCAGCCCCCGCACCGTGTGCACGGGCGCCGCGCTCCCGCCCCGCGCCTCCTCCCACCGCAGGCGCATCCCCGCCGCGCGCGCGAACTCGGCCATGCGCCGCAACTGGCCCCGTGACATGGGGTCGGTGGGCGAGAGCACGACGAGCAGCACGTCGGTGGGGTCGACGGCCGGGGTGGCGTGGGCCCATTCGAGGACGTTGAGGAGCTGGACGGGGCTCTCGACGAAGGCGAGGGTCGCGGGAGCGGGGGGTGGGCTGCCCGCCGAGGTGGCGGGGGCGGGCCCGCCCTCCGGGCCCGCCGCCCCCGGGATCGTCATGCGCCGGCCGCGCTCAGACGCGGGCCGAGGCCACGGCCCCGTCCGCTGCCTCCGCCGCCTCGCCCGCGGCCTCGTCGGCCGCCTGCACCGCCGCCTCCGCCTCGGCGACGACACCGGGGACCCGGCGCAGCTTCTTCATCGGGCCCAGCTCGGACTCGTACACCTTCTTGACCCCGTCGCCGAGCGAGTGCTCGATCGTGCGGATGTCGCGGACGAGGCGCGCGAGGCCCTGCGGCTCGACGGACGCGGCCTGGTCGGAACCCCACATGGCGCGGTCGAGGGTGATGTGCCGCTCGACGAAGGTCGCGCCGAGCGCGACGGCGGCGAGGGTCGTCTGAAGCCCGGTCTCGTGGCCCGAGTAGCCGATCGGGACGTTCGGGAACTCGGCCTGAAGGGTGTGGATGACCCGCAGGTTCAGCTCCTCGGCCTTCGCCGGGTACGTCGACGTGGCGTGGCACAGCACGATGTTGTCGCTGCCGAGCACCTCGACCGCGTGCCGGATCTGGCGCGGCGTGGACATGCCGGTCGAGAGGATGACGGAGCGGCCCGTTGCGCGCAGCGCGCGCAGGAGCTCGTCGTCCGTGAGCGAGGCCGAAGCCACCTTGTGCGCGGGCACGTCGAACTTCTCCAGGAAGGCGACGGCCTCGGTGTCCCACGGCGAGGCGAACCAGTCGATGCCGCGCTCGCGGCAGTGCGCGTCGATCGCGCGGTACTCGTCCTCGCCGAACTCGACGCGGTGCCGGTAGTCGATGTACGTCATGCGGCCCCAGGGCGTGTCGCGCTCGATGTCCCACTGGTCGCGCGGGGTGCAGATCTCGGGCGTGCGCTTCTGGAACTTCACGGCGTCGCAGCCGGCGTCGGCGGCGATGTCGATGAGCGCGAGGGCGTTGTCCAGCTCGCCGTTGTGGTTGATCCCGATCTCGCCGGTGACGTAGACGGGCCGCCCGGGGCCGACCTCGCGGGAGCCGAAGGAACGGAGGCGGGGGGTGGTGAGGTTGCTCATTGCGGGTCCTTGTACTGGGGGATACGGGTGAACTGGCGTGGTCACTGGTCGGTTCGACCAGTTCGTGGGGTGCCGAGGTCGCCGCCGAGCAGCCAGCCGGCCACCTCGCGGATCGCGCCCGAGCCGCCGGGCACTGTCGTGACGGCGCGCGCGGCGCCCTTCACGGCGTCGTGCGCGTTCGCGACGGCGACGGGCCAGCCGACGAGGCCGAAGCAGGCGAGGTCGTTGGCGTCGTTGCCCGCGTAGAGGACGCGTTCGGGCGCGATGCCCTGCTCCTCGCACCACTGCTTGAGCGCGAGGTCCTTGCGGTCGATGCCGTGCAGGACGGGGACGCGGAGTTTGCGGGCGCGGGCGGCGACGACGGGGTTCTGCTCGGTCGAGAGGATGAGCAGGGCGAGCCCCGAACGGCGCAAAGCGGCGATGCCGAGGCCGTCGCCGCGGTGCACGGAGACGAGTTCGCGGCCCTCGGCGTCGATGTGCACGCGGTCGTCGGTCTGCGTGCCGTCGAAGTCGAGCACGACGGCGTCGACGTCCGCGCGGGTGGGCAGGGCGCCCGGCCGGTGCGCGTCGAAGTGCGGCGCGAGGAGGCGCGCGCGCTCCAGCTCGTGCGGGTCGTCGATCTCCAGCACCCGGGCCGGGTCGGTCCGTACGAGTTCCGTACGGCCGAAGAAGCGGTGCTTGTGCGTACGGAACCCGGCGACGTCCATCGCGTAGGCCGCGCCGGTCTCGACGAGGTCCTCGGGCCTGTCCTGGCGGCGCGGGCGGGTACGGCGGTCGTGGTTGACGCCGCGCGCCCCTTCCGCGTCGTCCTCGCGCCACACGAAGCCGTGGAAGGGCGCCGCGGTGAGCGCGGAGTCCGCGGCCCCCGTCACGACGGCCCGCGCGACCCCGTCGACGTCGGAGGCGAGGAGGAAGGGGCTCGTGCACTGGACCAGGAGGACGACGTCGGGCGCGGCGCCGTGCCGCTCCTCGTACGTGTCGAGCGCGTGCAGGACGGCGGCCTCGCTGCTCGCGAGGTCGCCCGACAGGGCGGCGGGCCTGCGCACGACTTCGGCCCCGGCTTCGCGGGCGGCGCGGCTGATCGCCGCGTCGTCGGTCGAGACGTGGACGTCGGTCACGTACCGCGCGGCGAGGCACTCGCGCACGGCGCGGACGACGAGCGGGACGCCGCCGACGGGCGCGAGGTTCTTCGCGGGGACGCCCTTGGAGCCACCCCGGGCGGGGATGACGGCGAGGACACGAGGAGTCATGGCGGTGCCTTCGTGGGTGGTTGCGGTGGCTTCGTGGGTGCCTGCCGTGCCCGCGTGCGTGGTCACAGCTCCCCCATGCGGCGGATGACGGGCGCGACGCGCTGGACGCCGTGCCGGTAGGCGCCGCGCGCGGCCTGCCGCACGACCTGCTTGAGCGGCCCGGGCGGGCGCGCGTCGCTCGGCGCGCCCGGCAGCGGCGAGCCGTCGGGGGCGAGGTGGTGGCGGGCGAGGATGCCTGGCAGGTATCCGGGGGCGGTCGCGAGCGTGTAGTACGGGGAGAGCGGCGGCAGTTGGGGCCTGGCGAGCAGTGCGGTGATACGGGCGCGCGCGGCGTCGAAGGCGCTCTCGTACGGGCGGTCGCTCGCGACGCCCTGGCGCGCCGCCCAGGCGGGGTCGGCCTTCGGGAGGTGCCCCGCGTCGAGCGCGTCCCAGGAGGTGAGGCAGCCGGAACCGAGGAAGGCGTGGTTGCCGAGTGCCTCACGGATGCCGAGGTCGGTGAGGACGGCGGTGGGCACCCCGCGGTGGAGCGCTTCGAGCGCGGCCGTGGAGCTGACCGTGACGAGGAGGCTCGCGGTGTCCAGGATGGTGCCCATGTGCCCGTATTCGAGGCGGCAGTTGGGCGGCAGCTCGATCGCGCGGGCGAGCTTCTGGTACGGCTGCTCCTCGATGTGTGTCGTGTGCTCGCCCGGCCGGGAGCGGAGCTTGACGAGTACCTCGCGCTCGGGGTGGAGCCTGGCGTGCTGGGCGGCGCGGCGCAGGAGGTAGAGCCGGTCGGCTCGGCGCTCGGGCACGGAGGGCTGCACGGCGAAGACGACGGGGCCGTCGGTGTTCCCGGTGGCGGGCTCGCCCCGGAGGAAGGGCAGCGCGCACTCGACGACGCTCGCGCTGTCCGCGCCGACGCCTTCGTACACGGCGCGGAAGCGTTCGGCGTCGTCGCGCGAGTTGGCGAGCACGACGTCGGCGCCGTGCCGCAGCAGGAGCCCGTCGGCGAGCTTCTCGTAGACGACCCCGACGTAGCCGGTGACGAGCACGGGCCGCTTGGCGGCGCCCTGCCAGGCGTACCTCAGCCCGTGCACGAGGGCCTGCACGCCGCCCCCGACGAGCGCGAGCACGACGACGTCGTACCGCGTCTCGCCCACGGCCCGTACGAACCCGTTCGCGGTCACTTCGCGCAGCGACGCCGCCCGCACGCCGACCTCGCGGAGCTGCCGCGCGGTGGGCGTGGCACGCCCGCGCAGCAGGAACCCGTCCGGCTCCTCGCACCCGGTGACGCGGGCGGCGGTGAGGGCCCCCCACTTCCACCGCGTGTCCGAGTCGGCGAGGACCGCCACACGCAGGGACTTCGGCTTGCTTTCTGACACACCCCGGACGCTAGGAACCGTTTCCGATGGGACACCCAACACGACAGCAACGGCGGGTGAACAGCGCACCGCGAGTGGGGGAAGTGGTGCGCCTTACGGGGGAAGCCGCAGGTCCGGGCCGCCCGAACGGCCCAGCGAAAAGGGCGTGCCCGTACGCCGCTGCCGAGCGCCCGGTACGCCGCTGCCGAGCGCCCCGTACGCCGCGGCGGAGCGCCCCGTACGCCACTGCCGAGCGCCCCGCGCCCCACGCGCCCCCGGCACGCACTCGGGCGCCCCGCGGCGCGGCGGGGGAGCCGTCGTTGGTGTGGGTGAGCGGGGCATACGGCTCCGCGCCGAAAGGACGGTCACCCATGCGTACGCACCGGACCCCCGACACCACCGCCCAGCCCGCCGTCCCCCGCCGTACCGCCCGGCTCCGCCTCGCGCTGCTCGCCCCGCTCGCCGCGGGGGCCGCGCTGCTCGCCGCGCCCCTCGCGCACGCGGCGGAGGGGACCCTGACCATCAACGGAACCGCCTTCGAGAACCCGTCCGGGTGCGTCACGCTCGGCGCCGAGCCGGTCGTCTTCCGGGTCGCGAACTCCACCAACAAGAACGCCGTCATCTACGCGGGCCCCCACTGCACGGGCAACGTCGTGGACCTCGTCGACCGGGGCGCCATCAAGGACGTGTACGGCGCGAGCCTGAAGATCTGAGGTCGCCCCGGGCCGCCCGGCCGGGGCCGCACCCCCGGCCGGGCGGGACTTGGCCCATTCGCCTCGCCTCGTTCACCCCCCGGACGCCTGGCGGTCAGCCGCGGGGGCGGGACAGGGCCTACCGTCGCGCTCGTGCTCAAGCTCTCCGTCATCGTGCCGTTCCACAATGTGCGGCCCTATGTGTCCGACGCGCTGCGTTCCCTGCGTGCCAATGCCCGTGCGGACTTCGAATTCGTCTTCGTGGACGACTGTTCCGACGACGGGAGCGGGGAGGTGGTGGCGGACGCGCTCGGGGGGCTCGGGGCCGCGGCGAGAGTCGTGCGGCACGAGAAGAACAGCAGTATCGGGACGGCGCGGAACAGCGGGCTCGCCGCCTCGCGCGGGCAGTGGCTGACGTTCCTCGACGGGGACGACTGGCTCGCGCCCGGGTATCTCGCGCGGCTCCTCGACGACGCCGAGCGGCTCGGTGTCGACTTCCTGCGCGTCGACCACGTGCGCTGCACCGCGCGGGCGCGCACCGTGTACCGGGCGCCCATCGGGCGGCGCGGGGTCGTGCTCGACCCGCGGGCGCTCATCCTCCCCGCCGAGCGCTCCACCTCCGTCGACTACCCGTACTCCTGGGCCGGGTTGTACCACCGGCGCCTGCTGGAGCAGGGCCTGCTCGACTTCCCCGAGGGGCTGCGCACCGCCGAGGACCGGCCGTGGATCTGGCGGCTGCACAGGGAGGCGAAGAGCTGCGCGGCCGTGAACACGCTCGGGTACTTCTACCGGCGGGGCGTGGGCAGTTCGCTCACACAGATCGGCGACATGCGCCAGCTCGACTTCCTGCCCGCCTTCGACCAGGTCGTACGGGAGACCGCCACCGATCCCGACGCCGCCCTGCTGCTCCCGAAGGCCGTGCGCACGTACTGCGCGATCATCGCCCACCATCTCGGACGCACCGAGCACTTCCAGCCCTCCGTGGCACGGGAGTTGAGGTCGCGGAGCGCTGCCGCGCTGCGGCGCCTGCCGCAGGACGTGCTCGCCGCGGCGCTCGCCTCGATGGACGTCGAGCGGGCGGGGCTTCTCCGCCGGCTGCGGCGCCGTCCCGCCGTGGGGGTGGCCGCGTGAGCGCCCGTATCTTCCTCGCGTCGACGCTGTACGGCACGGCGACGCTCGCCGCCGCCCTGGACGCCGGGCAGTTCACGCCCGTCGACCGCACGATCCTGCTGCTCAGCAACAACGCGGCGAACCCCGAGACGACCCCGGGCCCCGAGGCGCTCGCCGGCTTCGGACGCCTGCGCACGCGCTTCGACGAGGTGCGGCACTGGAACGAGGCCATCGCGCCCTTCCACCCCGGCGCATGGGACCCGGCACCCGACGACGTGCCCCTGTGGGAAAGGTACTTGCGCCTGCTGTGGGGCCTCGGGCCGGACGAGGAGGTCGAGTTCGCCGTCGAGTCGATCCAGGTGGTGCCCGCGCTCGCCGTGACGACGATCTTCACGGGCGCGCGCGTGGACGTCTACGCGGACGGGCTCATGAGCTACGGGCCGACCCGGAACAAGCTCGACCCGCTCCTCGGCACCCGCATCGAACGGCTCCTCCACCTCGACCTCGTACCCGGCCTGGAGCCGCTGCTGCTCAGCGAGTTCGGGGTGCGCAGGGAGGTCGTGGACGCGGCGGCCTTCGTACGGGTGCTCGCCGAGGTGGCGGAGGAGACTCCCGAGCTGCCGGGGCTCCCCGGACAGCGTCCGGCGCTGCTCCTCGGGCAGTACCTTTCCGCGCTCGGCATCCTCACCGCCGAGGAGGAGGAGACGCTCCACGCCGACATGGTGCGCGGAGCCGTGGCGCTCGGTCACCGGCACCTCGTCTTCAAGCCGCACCCCACGGCCCCGGCGCGCTGGGCCCGCCTGATGGAGACGGAGGCGGAACGCCTGGGAGCCGAACTCCACGTCATCGACGTGCCGTTGCTCGCCGAGACGCTGTACCCGGCTCTCCGTCCCGCACTCGTCGTGGGCTGTTTCTCGACGGCGCTGCTCACGGCGGCGAAGCTCTACGGGCTGCCGGTGGCCAGGACGGGGACGGGCAGGCTCCTGGACCGCCTCACACCGTTCGAGAACAGCAACCGCGTCCCCGTCACGCTCGTGGACGCCCTCCTCCCGGACCTGTCGGACCCCGAAGCGGTCGCGGCCCAGGACCTCGCGGCCGGTCCCGCCACGCAGGAACTCCTCGTCGCCGTGGGCTTCGCGATGCAGCCGAAGATCCACCCCGGGCTCCGCGCCCGCGCCGAGGCCCACCTCGCCGCGTGCGGCGAGGAGACGGCCCGGCGCTACGTCAAGCGCAAGCGCCTCACGACGCTGGGCCTGCCCGGCGGGGTGCCGCAACAGCTGGGCTTCCTGCCGCGCAACGCGACCGTGCGGAAGGTCGCGCGCAGGACGCGGGCGCTGCGGTCGCGGGTGGGACGGAAGAAGTGAGGCGGTAGGGGCGGCGGGGGGACGGGGCCACGGAGGGGCGCCTCCTCCCGCGGCCCCGTCCCCGTACTGCGGCCCGTCCCCGTACCGCGGCCGCGTCCCCGTACCGCAGCCCGGTCCCGCCGCCCGCCGCCGTCCTCTTCCCGCACCGCTCTAGGCCAGCACCGCCCTGATGTCCGCGCCGTTCGCGCGCGTCACCTCCCACAGCATCCGCTGCCGCTCGTGCACGTCCGCGACGCTCGCCGCGTGGTCGGCGAGGAGGCCGCGGGCCGCCTCGGTGAGGTGGTCGGCCAAGTGGCGGTCGTGGACGCTGATGCCCCACTCGGGGCGGTCGATGTCGGCGAGGAAGTACGCCATCTTCGGGTGCGAGACGAGGCTCAGGATCGGGGTGCCGCAGCCGAAGGGGACCATGCCCGCGTGGCCGCGCATCCCGATGACCAGGCGCGTCTTCGCGTACGCCGCGCGGATCTCGTCGTTGTCCCAGTCGTACATCGGCAGCACGGGCAGGGATATGCCGTGCGTGCGGCGCAGGTCGTGGGCAAGGCGTTCGTCGTCGAGCGCGTGCGCGGCGATCTTCACCTGGGCGAGGGCCCCGAGCCCCCGGACCGCGCGGGCCATCTGGTCGAGGAAGTACGGGTAGTCGTGGCCGAAGCGCAGGCCCGCGCGGTCGTACGCGGCGTTGAGGAGGATCGTGTCCTCGCGCGCGACCGGGTCGGTCCAGCCGGGGACGAGGTGGCGCGTGACTGTCGTCGGGCAGGGCTGCCAGCGCACGCGCTCGCGCAGGTGCGCGGGCAGCAGCGCCCGTACCTTCTCGACCGAACCGTGGTTGCGCAGGCCGAAGAAGGAGGCCTGCTCGGCGAGGAGCCGCAGGCTCTCGTGGAAGCGGCGGTGGCGGTAGGACTGGCCGTCGAAGGCGTTGAAGCCGACCGCGTGCACGATGACGGGCACGTCGATCGCGCGCAGGTGCTCGGGCGGTACGTTCCACTGCCAGCCGCTGTTGCCGTTCGGCGCGGTGTCGGGGATGAAGAGGCCGCCGCCGCCGATGACGAGCCCGCGCCGCTTGTTGACCTCGGCGAGCGCGGCGCGGTCGAAGAGGCGGTGCGCGTGCAGGGAGTGCCAGCGGCGCCCGGAGGTGTCGGGGTCGATCGCGAGGCGCACGGACTCCGGCAGGACCTTGTCCCCCGCGTTGCCCTGGCCCTCCATGTAGAAGGCCACATGGGCCAGTTGATCCTGCGCGACGCCTTCGGAGCGCTGCGGTGCCACGGCGCCGGGGGCCGCGTGGCGGGTGCGCTGGTGCCAGATGCGCGAGGCGCGGTGCGTGGGGTCGACGGAGAGGCCCTTCTCCGCGTACGCGTGGGCCTCCTCGTCGCGGTGGTGGACCCAGGCGATCTGCGCGAGGCGGCTGTAGGCGGTAGGGGCGCGGTTCGGCGAGGTGGCCGCCAGGAGCAGGTGGCTGGTGGCCTCGGCATAGCGCGAGACGCTGAGCAGCGCGTGCCCGAGCACCTCGTGCGGCCACGCCTCGTGCACGGGAACACGGACCGCGCGCAGGATCTCGACGGCCTCCTCGAAGTGCCCCGCGCCGATGTGCGCGGTGGCGATCCTGCGGGCGGCTTCGACGTCGCCCGTGCGGTGCACGTACGGGGTGCCGAGGTGCACGAGCAGGTCGGGGTGCTTGGCGCCGGGGAGTGCGAGGTAGGCGTCCTGGAACTCCGCCTCGGTCAGGTGGAATTCACGCCAGCGGGCCTCGGCCTCGGCGTAGCCGTTCTCGCCGCCCTGCCACGGCTTGTGGCGCCCGGTGAAGTGCAGCACGGCGGCGTCCTCGGGCACCGGCTTGTCGCCCGAGAGGCGCCGCTTGACGAAGTTGTAGCGCGCGGGCAGGCGCACGAAGTCCCCGTCGAGCACGGCGTTCAGGATGCCCTGGTCGTGCTTGTCGAGTTCGTAGGTGCCCGAGAGGCCCGTCTCATCGATGCGCTCGCAGAAGGCGTCCGAGAGGAACTCCCGCTGAATGACGAGGAGTCCGCTGTTGAGCTTGTGCGTACCGAAGAAGAACTGCGGTACGGCGGCGAGTCCTTCGCGCAGCCGCAGGAGTTCGGAGAGGTCCCCGAGGACGACCATGTCGGTGTCGAGCGTGATGATCGTGTCGTAGTCGCGGACGCGGAAGACGTCGAGGAGGAAGTACGCCTTGCGGACGAGGTAGTTGTTCTGGTCGCCCTTGGCGTAGGCGTCGTAGCGGGCGGCGTCGACGCGGCGCGGGACGATACGCGGGTGCAGGGCGCGGATGCGCGCGAGCGAGGCGGGGCGCAGGCCGTCGTGGAGGACCAGGAAGTCCTCGCAGACCTCGGGGTTGCTCAGGGCGAGGGAGCGCAGCAGGGCGAGGAAGCCGGGAAGGTAGTTCTCGTCGACGAAGCTCGCGAAGGCGACACGGCGCTTGCCCGTGAGGTCGCGCACGTCGTCGCCCGCGGCCTCGCGCACGGGCGCTGCGGGGGTGGCGACGGCGGGCGGGGCTGCGTCGGCTGTGATACGGGGCATGGCGGGGTGGTGTCCTCAAGTCCGGGAAAAGCTAGGGGGGTTACCGGTGCCGGGCTCAGCGCAGGCTGATCCGGTGCTCGTCCGCCTTCGTCGCGCGGTCGAGCACCCACGTCTTCTCGTCGGCGTACTCGTGCACCGAGGTCACGGGCATCCGCATGGCCTCGCTCGTGCGGTAGGCGCCGCTCTCGTAGAAGTCGAAGCCGATGAGGTCGATGACGGGGTTCACGTCGAGGAAGTCGAGGAGGAAGAGCGTGTTGAAGCCCGTGGTCGGGATCGCGGGCCACTCCTCGGGCCCCACCTTGCCGATCTCGCGCAGCGGCCACCTCAACGAGTCGTCGCCGAGGTGCGTCTGGGCGCCGGGCACGAGCCGGTTGCGCAGTGAGGAGCGCCAGGCGCCCACGTCGCCGCCGAAGACGAGCCGCGTGTCGACGTGCTGGTCCCAGTTGAAGGCGTGCTTGTGGATCGTGACGTGGATGTCGGTGCGCGCCCCGGTGGCCCGCGGGTCGATGCGGTACGAGTTGAAGCGCACCACGAGGTCGTAGGCGTCGATCTCCGCGCCGAACGAACCCGAGCCCACGCGCCCCGAGTTGGCCACGAGGCAGATGGACTTCCCGGCGATCCTGTTGCGGAACTCGCCGAGCGAGAGCCAGCGCACGCCACCGAAGGTGGGGTCCTCGACGGGGCCGCGCTGCCGCGAGCGGGCGAGGTCGGCGTAGTGCGCGAGGAGGGCGTTGAGCCCGGCGCGGGGGTCGTCGTCCGCGCTCCCCGCGGCGGGCGCGTCGGGACCTGGCGAGGTGACGCGGCCGTCGAGGTCGTGGAGGCTCACGTCGAGCGCGCGGCCCAGGGCGTCCTGGAACTCACGCCACTCGCCCCGGTCGGCGAGACCGAGCAGCGCCCCCGCGAACCGGTCCTGCGCGGCGTCGGTCTCCCCCCGTGCGACGTGCTCCAGGCCGTCGAACCAGGTCTCCGTGAGCGGCTCCGCGCGAAACGCCTCGGCGCCCGGGCGGGCCGCCGCGAGGAGCCCCGCGAGGTCGCGTTCGCGCTCAGCGGCGAGCCGGAGTCCCGCGACGCGGGCCCGTACCCCGAAGCCGTCCTCCTCGGTCCTGGCCAGGTACTCGCCGTAGGCGTCGGC
This sequence comes from Streptomyces sp. P6-2-1, assembly GCF_050613165.1. NCBI lineage: Bacteria > Bacillati > Actinomycetota > Actinomycetes > Kitasatosporales > Streptomycetaceae > Streptomyces > Streptomyces sp. P6-2-1. The sequence continues at coordinate 2,488,567 of NZ_CP192513.1, forward strand.
CGCCTCGTCGAAGGCGCCCTGCGCCTCCAGTACGCGCCCGCGCAGCCGCCACGCGGCGCGCGAGCCCTTCCGCAGCGCGATCAGGCAGCGCGAGACGACGTCCGCGAGGGCCCGCTCATCCTCGTAGCCGCAGTCCAGGGCCTTGCCGCCGACGGCGAGGAGCGCGTCGAGCAGCGCGTTGTCGAGCGTGAGCGGTCCCGGGGCGGCGGGCGCGCCGGTCGCGGTGGCCTGGGCGCGGCGCAACAGCGCGGAGACCGCGCCGCGTTCGGTGCGCTGGCTCGTGGTGGCGAGCGCGCGCGAGGCGTGCAGGGCGAGCAAGGCCCTCAGTGCCTCGGCGAGTTCGCCGCGCCTGCGGTCGAGACCCGCGACGAGCTTTCCGCTGTGCGTGGCACAGGCCCGCAGGCACTCCTCCAGGGCGGGCGGCGGCTCCTCGACGGCACCCCGCTCCTCCTGCGGGCTGAGGGCTCGGCTTCTCGGCATGGCTCTCCTGGCGGTTCGGTGGTGCGGGTGTGCGGTGCGCCCCGGGAACGGCCGCGCTCCCCGCCGTACGGGGCGCGTGGTGGTGGACGAGGGGCGTGCGGCAGTCTTCGGCGCGCGGGGGAAAGCGCCGCCACGCGCGGGTGAACGGGCAGCGAAGAGGCGGCGAATCCCGTACCCACGGGACACGCCGAGCCGCGGCGGTCCCGGTGAACTCTCGCCGAAGACTCGGCGAACGGGCCCGCTGGGGGCGTACGGCACCCCCGCGCACTCCCTACGCTGCGGGAGCCGCCGTACCTCCCCCGACCGGGAACGGCGGCACTCCCTTTCCGGTCGCCGTGAACCCGGCCGTACCGACCCGCCCCCGCTGCCCCGCCCGCTCGCCCGCCCGCGGCCCACTCGCCCGTCCGCTCGTCCGTCCATTCGTCCGTCCGCTCCGACGTCCGTTCCGAGGAAGGCGCGCATGTCCGCACCCGCAGACCCCGTCCCCGCGGCCCCGCTCCGCCGCGCACTCCCGGCCGAGGCCGCGGCCCCCGCGACGGCGCCCCTCACGCCCGCGCCCCGCCGCCCCCGCCTCCGCGCGCTCGACGGCCTGCGCCTCCTGGCCGCGCTCATGGTCGCCTGCTACCACTACGGCGGCAGGGGAGGCGACATCACGCGGGCCTGGGGCGCCTCGCCCGCCGCGCAGTTCCCGCGCCTGCACGAGTGGTTCGCCTACGGGCCGCTCGGCGTGCAGATCTTCTTCGTCATCAGCGGCTTCGTGATCTGCATGAGTGGCTGGGGCCGCGGCCTCACGGACTTCTTCGCCTCGCGCGTGGCCCGCCTCATGCCCGCGTACTGGGTGGCGATCCTCCTGGTCAGCGGCGTGTTCGCGCTGCCGTGGGTCCTGTGGCACGCGCTCTCGCCGAGCGACACGCTGCTCAACCTGACGCTGCTCCAGATGCCGCTGGGCGCGCCCCGCGTGCTCGGCGTGTGCTGGACGCTGTGGGCGGAGGTCCGCTTCTACGCGCTCTTCGCCGTGTGCGTCGTGCTGCCCGGGGTCACGCGGCGCAGGGTCGTCCTCTTCTGCGCGCTGTGGACGCTCGCCGCCGCCCTCGGCGACGCGGCCGACTCGGCGCTGCTCGACCAGGTCCTCATGCCGGGCTACGCGCCGTTCTTCGTCGGCGGCATCGGCCTCTACCTCGTGCACCGCGACCGCCGCGACGTGCTCGGCTGGGGGTTCGCGCTGCTCGGGCTGCTCCTCGGCCAGCACTACGCGGTCGGAGACCTGTGGCACCCGGACGGGGCCCATGCCTTCTCGTACCGCTCCACCGTCGTGATCATCGCGATCGTGACGCTCGGCTTCGCGGCCGTCGCCGCGATCGCCGTGGGCTGGCTCGACCGCGTCAACTGGCGCTGGCTGACGGTGGCAGGGGCGCTCACGTACCCCTTCTACCTCGTCCACGAGCACCTGGGCTGGGTCGTCGTGCACGCCCTGCACGTCTCGCTCGGCATCCCCGCGGCGATCACGTTCCCCGCGACGATCGGCACGATGCTGCTCCTCGCCTGGCTCCTGCACCGGTACGTGGAACGGCCGTTGACGCCGAGGCTGCGCAGGGCGGTGGCGCGCGGCGTGGCGGAGGCGCGCACGGGGCGCTGAGGCGGCGCGGCCCCCGTACGCATGCCGCGCCCCGCACCCGGAGGAGAGCCCGCACCCGGAGGAGAGCCCGCACCCGGAGGGGAGCCCGGACCCGCGGCAGAACCCGCACCCGGAGGGGACCCGGGACCCGCGGCAGAGGACCCCGGCCCCCTCACTCCACCCCGTACCGCGCCCCCGCCCCCGTCACCAGCAGTGCGACGCCCTCCGTGAAGCGCGCGTCGTAGTCGCCGAAGACGAAGGGGCCCGCCTCGGCGGCGAGGGGGGTCGCGGCGAGGCGGCGTTCGCGTTCGGCGAGGTCGAAGGCGGGGCGCGGGTCGTCCGCGTAGTCGATCATGCCCTGTTCCTCGGTGACGAAGCCGAGGACGTACGTGAAGAGCGCCGTGGCCGTCGTCGCCGCCTGCGCGAGGGTGAAACCGGCGGCCGTCAGGACGGTGAGCTGGGCCTCCATGCCCGCGCCGTGCTCGTCGCCGGTGAACCGCGTCCCCGAGAAGACGCGGGCCCCGTCGCGCCACGACAGCAGTCCCGCGCGCAGTCCGCGCGCGCTCGCGGTGAGCCGCCCGCGCCAGTCGCCGGGCGCGAGGCCGGGCGGCACGTCGCCCGCCGCCGTCATCCGCCGGTACATCTCGGTGGCCATCTCGTCGAGCAGCTCGCGCTTGTCACGGAAGTGCCAGTAGAGCGCGGGCGCCTTGACCTCCAGTTCCGTCGCGATGAGCCGCAGGCTGAGCCGGTCGAGACCGACCTCGTTGAGCAGTCGCAGCGCGGTGTCCACGACCTGGGCCCGGCCGAGCCGGGGCGTCTGATTCTTGCTGGCCACGCCCCCAATGTAGACCGCGGGGACGTGCGCCCGCTTGACTCCTTAACACCGTTAAGCGCATCCTTGCGCACAGCAGCACTTAACATCGTTAAGGAGTGATCATGCGGACCCAGGACACCCCCACCCCCGTCGTCGACGTCGCCGTGATCGGCGCGGGCCCCACCGGGCTGACCCTCGCCATCGACCTCGTGCGCCGCGGCGTACGGGTCCTGCTCGCCGAGCGCGGCGGCGACCTCTTCGCCGGTTCGCGCGGCAAGGGCATCCAGTCCCGCACCCTCGAAGTGCTCGACGACCTCGGCCTGGCGAGCCGCTTCCTGGCGGCGGGCGGCCCGTACCCGCCCAACCTGCCCTGGCACGACGGCACCCCGGGCGAGGAGTTCCGCATGATCGATGAGGCGGAGGCGACCGCGACCGAGCCCTACGGCGGCTCGCTCATGCTGCCGCAGTGGCGCACGGCCAGGCTCCTTCGCGAGCGGCTCCTGGAGCTGGGCGGCGAGGTCGCGTACGGGCACGAGCTGACCGGGCTGGAGCAGGACGCCGAGGGGGTGAACCTGCGCTTCGCCGGGCGCGCGGGGACCGTACGGGCCCGGTACGCCGTCGGCGCCGACGGGGCGCGCGGCGCGGTGCGGCGGCTGCTCGGGATCGGCATGACGGGCGGGACGGTGGACCCGAAACCGATGCTCGTGGCCGACGTGCGGCTCACCCGGGACGCGCTGCCCCGTACCCACTGGCACGTCTTCCCCGGCGCGGACGGCGGCTACGCCGCGCTGTGCCCGCTCGCGGGGACGGAGGACTTCCAGTTCATGACGGCCTTCCCCGAGGGGACGACGGTCGACACGGACCCCGAGGCGGTACGGGCGACGGTCGCCGCGCGCACGCACCTCACCCCCGCGCAGGTCACCGGCGTCGCATGGGCATCGGCCTTCACCGCGCGCGCGGCGCTCGCCGACCGCTTCCAGGAGGGCCGCGTCCTCCTCGCGGGGGACGCGGCGCACGTCCACTCACCGGCGGGCGGCCAGGGCCTCAACACGAGCATCCAGGACGCGTACAACCTCGGCTGGAAGCTCGGCGCGGTGCTCGCGGGCGCGCCGGAGGCACTGCTCGCCACGTACGAGGAGGAGCGCCGGGCGGTCGCCGCCGGAATGCTCGACCTCTCGACCCGCGTCCACAGGGGCGAGACCCGCAGGGGCGGGGAGACCCGCCAACTGAGCCTCAACTACCGGCACTCGACGCTGAGCGAGCACACACTGGAGGCGGACGCCCCGCTCCGCGCGGGCGACCGGGCACCGGACGGCTGCCCCAGCGGCCCCCCGAGCGAGCGCCTCTTCGACGTCTTCCGCGGCCCGCACTGGACCTACCTCGCCGTGGGCCTGGGCCGCACCCCCGACGAGGTCGCCCTTCCCCTCCCCAGCGGCCTCCCTGAGCACGTCCGCGCCCACGCCGTCGGCCCGTACGCCCCCTACGGCCGAGGTCTCTTCCTCATCCGCCCCGACGGCTACGTGGCCTGGACGGGCACGGGCGAGGGCCTGGACCCTGCGGGAGCGGTGGCCTGGCTGGAGCGCCACCTGGGGGCGGCGGCGCACGTGGCCGAGGGGACGGCGGGCACCGCGGGCTGAGCGCGCGAGACGAGGCGTCCGCCCCCGCCCCGTACTCCCGCTACACGCCGCTCAGCGAGAGCTTCACCGCGAAGCCCAGGAACAGCGCTCCCGCCGCCGAGGTCGCCGTGGCGCGGAGGCGACGGCGGCGGGTGAAGGCGGCGGCGAGGCGGGTGCCCGCGAAGATGAGGACGCTGAGGTAGAGGGCGCTGGCGAGCTGGGCGAAGAAGCCGAGCACGACGAAGGAGAGCGCCGGGTGGGCGTACGCGGGGTCGACGAACTGCACGAAGAAGGCGATGAAGAAGAGGATCGCCTTCGGGTTGAAGAGGCTGATCACGAAGGCCCGGCGGAAGGGCCGTTCGCGCTCGGCCGGCGCCTGCTCGCCCGCCGCCTCGGCGGCCCGCTCCCTTCGCGTGCGCCACAGCGCGAGCGCGGAGCGGATCATCCCGTAGGCGAGCCAGGTCAGATAACCGGCACCGGCGTACTTGACGACCGAGAACAGGACCTCGTTCGCCTGGAGCAGCGAGGCGACGCCCGCCGCCGAGAGCGTCATGAGCACCGTGTCCCCGAGGAACACCCCGGCGGCGGCCTTGTACCCGGTGCGAATCCCCCGCCGCGCCCCCACCGAGAGCACGTAGAGCGAATTGGGACCGGGCAGCAGAACGATGAGAGCCACGCCCGCGAGGTACGTGGGGAGGTCGATGACGCCGAACATGGCGGCAGTGTCGCACGCCCGTACGAGCCCGGACAGTCCCTTTTCGGCAGCCGGACGCCCAGGGCCGGCGCCGCCCCCGGCCGTGGTCGTCGGAGCGGGCAGGAAGCCAGAGGCCGAGGCCCTGGACGTATCTCGGCCCGGCCTTCCCTGCCCCGGCCCCGGCGAACGCCTCGACCGGCCCACGCAACGACAGGGCGTGCGTACCGTCCGGCGGCGGTGTCGCGGTGAGCCTCCCCCGGAGAATCTCCACACGGTGACCGGGCAGTCCTCGCTCCAGCGGGTCGGAAGCCGCTCAACGTCAGCCGGACGTTCCTCACGGGGGCGGGCCCCTTCGCCCGGTGGTGGCTCGCGCCCTCCTTCCCGCGCGGCGGTTCGTCCCCTCTTGACCGGGGAATTGACAAGGCGTCCGGACGAGGAGGGGATGCGGATGCGACGCGGACCGGCTGTGGTGGCAGGTGTGTGCGGGGTGCTCGTGCTCGCGGGGTGCAGGGTCGACGGGGTGGCCGCGCCCGGCGTGTCCGACGCGAAGGCGCCCGGCTCCGTCGGCTCGACCGCCCCGGCCCGTACGAGTCCGCCTCCGGCCCGTACGAGTCCCGCCCCGGCTCCCGCCCGCCCCGCTCCGCTCCGTACCAGCAGCCCGCCGCCGCCTGCCCCGCGCACCAGCGCCCCCGCCCGTACCACGGCGCCACCAGCCCCCGCCCTCCCCCGCAAGGGCCAGCGCACCGGCGAAGTCCGTGTGCTGCAAGCCCGGTTGTGGGCGCTCGGGTTCTTCCGGCAGCAGCCGACGGGGTACTTCGGGGACGTCACCGCGCAGGCCGTCGCCGCGTTCCAGCGGGACCGGGGGCTCGGGGCGAGCGGAGTCCTCGACGCGGCGACGTGGGCGCGGCTCGGGGCCGCCGGGCCGGCGCCGACGAAGGCCGAGCTGTACCCGGAGACGACGCTGCCGCCGAGCAAGCCCGATCCGCGCTGCCTCACGGGCCGCGCGCTGTGCGTCAGCAAGAAGAGCCGCACCCTCGCGTGGATGGTGAACGGGCGCGTCGTCTCCGTCATGGACGTCCGCTTCGGCTCCGCCTACACGCCGACCCGCGACGGCACCTTCACGGTCTACTGGAAGTCCCGCGACCACGTCTCGACGATCTACCACACGCCCATGCCGTACGCGCTCTTCTTCAGCGGCGGCCAGGCCGTGCACTACTCCCCCGACTTCGCCGCGCGCGGCTACGCGGGCGCCTCGCACGGCTGCGTCAACGTACGGGACGAGGCGAAGGTCGCCGCGCTCTTCGACACGGTGCGCACGGGCGACAAGGTGATCGTGTACTGAGCGTCCGCTCGGTAGGTGCCGAGGCGCGGACGGGACCGGGGGAACGTGTCCCGCCCGCGCCGGTGGCAACGAGCCGGTGGTACGGGGGGAACCCCGGCTCGTGCGACAGCCGATGACCAGTCGGCTCACTTACCTCTGCGCCGAGGGCGCGAAAAGTGTCACACCCCGTTCGCGCGCGCCCCCGCGCGGCCGCTCAGGGGAGGTCGGGGACGTCCTCGGCGGGGGGCGCCGAGGGGTCCGGCGAGTCCGAGGGGGCGGGGAGTTCCCCTGAGGGTGGCGGGTCGTCCACCGGCGGGGACGGGCTCGTCTCGTGCGGGCCCCGCGTCGGCGAGTCGCCGCCCGGCTCCTCCGGGGAAGAGCCCGGGGAAGAGGGCGTCGGGCTCGGGCTGCCCGAGGGCTCCTCGAAGCCGAAGGTCGGGTACGTGGTGGGGAGGTCCGGGAGGGTGAGCGAGGGGGTCGCGGGGGCGGGAGCCGACAGCGTGGGCCCAGGGCCGGGCATCCCGCCGCGCAGGAGCGCCTCGCAGTAGGCGTCGACCCGCTCGGTGCCGCCCGCGAGCGCCACGAGCCGCCGTTCCACCGCCCGCTCGACGTGCCCGCGCGCATGCGCGCGGCAGGCGGTCGCCGTGCCGGACGAGGCGCGGGGGCCCGGCCGCGTAGGGCTCGGCGAGGGGCTCGCGGGCGACTCGGGGCTCCGGGGGCCCGGGGCGAGCAGCTCCCCGGCCGGGTCGGGGAGCGAGGTGGCGCCGGGAACGAGGCCCGGGGGCGTGGCGGGTCCCGCGGGGGCGGTGCCGGGATCGCGCGGCTGGACCGTCTTGGGGAAGCTCGGGCGGCCGGGGAAGGAGGTGAGCGCGCCGGTGCCGCCCGCGACGGCGACCCCGCCGACCATCCCGAGGCTCAGCACCCCCGCGGCGAGCAGCCTGGCCCGCCGCCCCCCGCGCACCCGCGCCGTGGCGGCGGTCGCCCCGGTGTCGGTGCGACGCGCGTCGCGCGCCGCTCCCGCGCGGAAGGCCGCGAGGAGTTCGGCCGAGGGCTCCGGCCGCCCCTCGGGGCGGGTCAGGGTGCCGAGCGCCGTCTCGATGCGCAGGGCCTCGGTGCGGGCGCGCGGGGCGAGTGTCTCGTACGGGCGCTCGGCGAGCAGCGCGGCCCGCGCCGAACGGGCGAGGGCGCGCGGGACACGCGCGGCGGGCGCGGGACCGCCGCGGCGCGGCGCGGCGCTCGCGCGGGCGCCGCCTGACTCCTCGGCCATCACGTCTCCTTCCGCAGGGCGCCCGGGCAGGACGCCGCCCCCGCGGGCACCGACTGCCGCGCGCCCTGGCCCTCGCCCCGCCGCTGCGCGGGCACGGCGGTGCGCCGGGCGGGCTGCCCGGGGGCGGGGTGCCCGCCGGGTGCGGGGTGCCCGGCGGCGGGGTGCGGGCGGCCGTGGGCGTGCTCGTCCTCGTACGGGACGGCGTCCCCGTACGAGGCCGGGTCGCCGTACGCGGCCGGGTCGCCGTACGGACATGTCCCGCCGGGTCCGTGCGTGTCCTCGCCGGGCGGGCGGCCCGTACCGCCGTGCACGCTGTCGCGCACCGCGCCCGTCGTGCCGCGCGGGCCGCTGGGCAGCCTGCCGCCCGCGCCGCGCACGCCCCCGGGGACCCCTGCCCCGCCGGGACCGCTCGTGCCCCCCGTTCCTCCCGCGCCCCCCGGGCCCGCGGGTCCGCCGGAGCCGCCCGGCCCCCGTCCGGCCGTGGAACCGGCCGTGCCCGGGCCCTCGCCCGCGTCGGCGATGCCCGTTCCGCCGCCGATGCTCCCGGCCCTCCCGTCCACCCCGTCCACCCCGTCCGCCTCGCGGCCGCCCAGGAGTTCGGCCAGTTTCTTCAGTCCGCGGTGGGCCGCCGTGCGTACCGCGCCCGGACGTTTGCCGAGGGTCGCCGCCGCGCTCTTCGCGTCGAGGCCCACGACGACGCGCAGGACGACGGCCTCGGCCTGGTCCTGCGGGAGGCGCGCGATGAGCGCGAGCGTCTCGCCGGTGGCGAGTGCCTCGATGGCCTCGCCCGCCGTGTCGGAGTCCCCCGCGCGCACGGTGAGTTCGGACTCGTCGCCGCCGACGGCGGGGCGGCGGCCGCGCATCCGGATGTGGTCGAGCGCGCGATTGCGCGCTATCCGCGCGGTCCAGCCCCTGAAGCGGTCCGCGTCGCCCTCGAACCTGGCCAGGTCACGCGCTATCTGGAGCCAGGACTCCGAGGCGACGTCCTCGGCATCGGCCTCGCCGACGAGGGTCCTGATGTAGCCGAGCAGCCGCGGCTGCACCTCGCGGTACACCGTGCGGAAAGCGGCCTCGTCCCCCCGCTGAGCCGCGAGTACCGCGGCGGTCAGCTCCGCGTCGTCCCCCAGCACCCCTCAGCCTGCCCCCACTCGCGTCACCACCGGGCCCGTGTCCGGTCCGGCGCGAATCAGCACGCTACCGGTCACTTGGCCAGTACTCCACCCTTTCAGGCCGAGCCGGACCTTCACCCCCGCCCCGCGCACCACGAAGCGTTACCGACACGTGACCGTCCGGGTGTGACGTCTCGGGAGACGATGACGCAGTAGGAAGTACGGGCCCTCAAGCGGCCCGTGCCGTGCGACGGCCGGGGTCTCTCCTGTGGGGGGTGGCGACCTCGGCCGTTCGCCTTCGTGCGGCTCCTCGACGGGTACCGGCTCGCTCAGCCGATCGCCCGTGACACCGTCTGAAAGTCCGCCCAGCTCCTCGCCGGTTTCTCCGCCCGCGGCCACAGTTTCTCGGCCAGGGCGCGCAGCGGCATGCGGATGCCCGTCGCGACCTGGTCCTGCGTCTGCGCGTTCGGGAAGTCGCCCCACACCGCGAAGCCGCCGCCCTCGATGAGGTGGTCGTAGGAGGCGGGGACGGGGCTCGTGCCGCGCAGGACGCGCGGGGTCCAGCTCTCGTAGATGCGCTGCCCCGTCGGGTACGTGAAGGTGTTGGGCTCGCCGAGGACGTAGTACAGGAACTCGTCGTTGTAGTTGAGGACCGGGCGGCCCTCGGCGAGGTACGCGGCGGGCGGGCGCGCGCCGAGTTCCTTGCCCGTCCAGTAGGCGACCTCCACCGTGCGGTCGGCCACCACCTGGCCCTCCGCGAGGAAACCGTCGTTCCAGGCCCGCGCGACGCGCCCTTCGCGGGCCTCGCGCACGGTCTTCGCGCGGTCGTTCAGCCACGCCTGGGCGAGGTCCCGCACCCGGCCCTTCTCCCCGTACTTCTTCCGGGCGAGCGCGGCCAGCTGGGGGAAGGACGCCTCCGGGTCGGAGCGGACGAGCGCCTGGTACTCGTCGGCGCCGAGGTGCCACCACCGCCCGGGGAAGAGGCTCGCGTACTCCTTGAGCAGGTCGTCGACGATCCGGGCCGCCTCCGGGTTCCCGATGTCGACCGCGCCCTCGACGGTCTTGCCCGCGGCGTCCCGCAGCTGGAGCCCGGGGTGCGCCTTGATGACCGTGCCGAGGTGGCCGGGCGAGTCGATCTCGGGGACGACGGTGACGTGCCGCGCCGCCGCGTACGCGACGATCGAGCGGACCTGCGCCTTCGTCAGGTGCTGCGCCGAGACGATCTCGGGGTGCGAGGAGGACTCGACGCGGAAGGCCTGGTCGTCGGAGAAGTGCAGGCCGAACTGGTTGTACTTGAGGTCGGCGAGTTCCGCGATCCGCGCCTTGATCCAGTCCTCGTCGTACCACTTGCGGGAGACGTCGAGCATGAACCCGCGCTGCGGCTTGGCCGGCCGGTCGCTGACGGTGCCCTCGGGCGCCGTGCCGTCCGCGCGCACGGACTGCTTGAGCGTACGGGTGCCCCACCACACCCCGTCCTGGCCCGCCGAAGTGATCCGCGCCTGGCCGCCCGCGACGCGCAGCGTGTACGCCTCGTCGCCGCCCTTCGCCTTCTCGTCGAGCCCGAGCCACACGTCCCCGCGCCTCGGCTCCGCTTCGCCCCCGTACCTCATGCCGAGTTCGCCCGCGAGAAGCTTCGCCTCATCGGCGAGCCCCTCGTCCCCCGCGAGGACACGCGCGGACTTCGCGGGCTTCCAGCCGGGACCGCGCGCGGCCTGGAAATCGCGTACGGAGGGGATCGTGCGCGGGGGCTTCGCCACGGGGTACGAGGCGGCGGGCGTCGGCGAGTCGGTGAGCGCGTCGGCGCTGCTCGCCGTGCCCGGGCCGCCCCCGTCCCCGCCGTGGTCGCCGCCCGGCCACACCGTGAGGCCGAGCACGACGGCCGCGGCGACGACGAGCGCCGAGATCGATGCCCACGCCGCACGGCGGCGCCGTCCGCCCGGGTCGTGGGGGTCCTGGCGGCGGTGCTCGGCCACGGGTCACGTCCTCGCTGTTCGGGTACGGGTGATGCGCGTGCGGGCGGGGCTGCCGGGCGCTCGCCGCCGTGGGGCATCCCTTCCCGCCGTCGCCGACACGGTGTCACTCCACGCGCCCCGCCGCTCGTTCGGATGACGTGTGAGCGGCCTCCTGACGAATCGGGGCCCAAGGAAGGCCGGTACGTGCCCGGGCCGCCCCCCGCCCGTGCCCCGCCCCGCCCGTGCCCCGCCCCGCCCGTGCCCCGCCCCGGGGCCGCGTCTGCCCCGTACGGCCGTGTCCGACACGCGCGGCACAGCGCGTCCACAGGCGCTCCGAGGGAGCCGAACGGGCGTCACCGCGCCGCATACCGGCAGGCATCGGCCCTGATCGGACGCCTGCCGGGCCCCAGGTGGGGCGGCCGAACACACCCTTTCGGGCGAGTCCTTCGCCCGTACGTGCCAGTTTGATCACACCGCACGCCCCCGTGCGGGGCGGACCCCCGCCCGTGACTACGATGGCCGGGGCCGGTGGACCGTACCCGGCCGGGCCGACCGTCGACAGGAATGGATCGCGGCAGGCTCCCAATCCTTTCCCCGGAGGGTTCTTCCGTGCCGGCTGGAACGCTGTACCGCGGCCGGGAAGGAATGTGGTCCTGGGTGGCTCATCGAGTCACCGGCGTCCTCATTTTCTTCTTCCTGTTCGTACACGTCCTGGACACCGCGCTCGTGCGTGTCTCCCCCGAGGCGTACGACGACGTCGTTGCCACCTACAAGAATCCGGTCGTCGCGCTGCTGGAGTACGGCCTCGTCGCCGCGATCCTCTTCCACGCGCTCAACGGCCTGCGCATCATCGCCGTCGACTTCTGGTCGAAGGGCCCCCGTCACCAGAAGAAGATGCTGTGGACGGTCCTCGTGGTGTGGGTCGTGCTGATGCTCGGCTCGCTCTACTCCGTCCTCGGCCACGCCGCACGTCAACTGTTCGGGAGCTGACGCGATGTCCACCGAGACCTCCTCCGCGATCGGCCCCGTCGAGGGCGCCTCGCTCTACGACGTCGACAATCCGGCGCCGGTCATCGAGCCGCCCCGGCAGCGCACCAAGAAGACGAAGAAGAACCCGCAGCGCAACTTCGAACTGGCCGCCTGGCTGTTCATGCGCCTGTCGGGCGTCGTCCTGGTCGTCCTCGTCCTCGGGCACCTGCTCATCCAGCTCTTCCTGGACGGCGGGGTGCAGAAGATCGGCTTCGCGTTCGTCGCGGGCCGCTGGGCCTCGCCGTTCTGGCAGGGCTGGGACCTGCTCATGCTGTGGCTCGCGATGCTGCACGGCGGCAACGGCCTGCGCACCGTCATCAACGACTACGCCGAGCGCCCCGCGACCCGCATGTGGCTCAAGGGCCTGCTGTGGGCGGCGACCATCTTCACCGTCCTGCTGGGCACGCTGGTGATCTTCACCTTCGACCCGAACATCCGTTAGAGCCGGGGCCACGAGAATCATGAAGCTGAAGATCCACAAGTACGACACCGTCATCGTCGGCGCCGGTGGCGCGGGCATGCGCGCCGCCATCGAGGCGACCAAGCGCAGCCGTACCGCCGTGCTGACCAAGCTCTACCCCACCCGCTCCCACACCGGCGCGGCGCAGGGCGGCATGGCCGCGGCCCTCGCCAACGTCGAGGAGGACAACTGGGAGTGGCACACCTTCGACACGATCAAGGGCGGTGACTACCTGGTCGACCAGGACGCCGCCGAGATCCTCGCGAAGGAGGCCATCGACTCGGTCCTCGACCTGGAGAAGATGGGCCTGCCGTTCAACCGCACCCCGGACGGCACGATCGACCAGCGCCGCTTCGGCGGGCACACCCGCAACCACGGCGAGGCGCCCGTGCGCCGCTCCTGCTACGCGGCGGACCGCACCGGTCACATGATCCTCCAGACGCTGTACCAGAACTGCGTCAAGGAGGGCGTGGAGTTCTTCAACGAGTTCTACGTGCTCGACCAGCTCCTCACCGAGGTCGACGGCGTCAAGCGCTCGGCCGGTGTCGTGGCGTACGAGCTGGCCACCGGCGAGATCCACGTCTTCCAGGCGAAGTCGGTCATCTACGCCTCCGGCGGGACCGGCAAGTTCTTCAAGGTGACGTCGAACGCGCACACCCTGACGGGTGACGGGCAGGCCGCCGTGTGGCGGCGCGGCCTTCCGCTGGAGGACATGGAGTTCTTCCAGTTCCACCCGACGGGCATCTGGCGCATGGGCATCCTGCTCACCGAGGGCGCGCGCGGCGAGGGCGGCATCCTGCGCAACAAGGACGGCGAGCGCTTCATGGAGAAGTACGCGCCCGTCATGAAGGACCTCGCCTCGCGCGACGTCGTCTCGCGCTCGATCTACACCGAGATCCGCGAGGGCCGCGGCTGCGGCCCCGACGGCGACCACGTGTACCTGGACCTGACCCACCTGCCGCCCGAGCAGCTGGACGCGAAGCTCCCCGACATCACCGAGTTCGCGCGTACGTACCTCGGCATCGAGCCGTACACGGACCCGATCCCGATCCAGCCGACCGCCCACTACGCGATGGGCGGTATCCCGACCAACGTGCAGGGCGAGGTGCTCGCCGACAACACGACGGTCGTGCCCGGGCTGTACGCGGCGGGCGAGGTCGCCTGCGTGTCGGTGCACGGCGCCAACAGGCTCGGCACCAACTCGCTGCTCGACATCAACGTCTTCGGGCGCCGTGCGGGCATCGCCGCGGCCGAGTACGCGCACGCCAACGACTTCGCGCCGCTTCCCGAGGACCCGGAGTCGCAGGTCGTCGCACAGGTCGAGCGGCTGCGGAACTCGACGGGCACCGAGAAGGTCGGCGTACTGCGCAACGAGTTGCAGGAGTGCATGGACGCCAACGTGATGGTGTTCCGCACCGAGCAGACGATCAAGACGGCGGTCGAGAAGATCGCCGAACTGCGCGCCCGCTACAAGAACGTGGCGATCCAGGACAAGGGCCGCCGCTTCAACACCGACCTCCTCGAAGCGATCGAGCTGGGCAACCTGCTCGACCTCGCCGAGGTCATGGCGACCTCCGCGCTCGCCCGCAAGGAGTCGCGCGGCGGTCACTACCGCGAGGACTTCCCCACCCGCGACGACGTCAACTTCATGCGTCACACGATGGCGTACCGCGAGGTCTCCGCCGACGGCACCGAGGCGATCCGCCTCGACTACAAGCCGGTCGTGCAGACCCGCTACCAGCCGATGGAGCGTAAGTACTGATGACTACCGCGATCATGGACAAGGTGGAGGCGGCCGGTGCCGCCTCGGACCACCTCATCACGGTCACCGTGCGGGTCCGCCGGTTCAACCCGGAGGTCTCCGCCGATGTCGTCTGGCAGGACTTCCAGCTCCCGATGGACCCCAAGGAGCGCGTGCTCGACGCCCTCCACAAGATCAAGTGGGAGCAGGACGGCACCCTGACGTTCCGCCGGTCCTGCGCGCACGGGATCTGCGGCTCGGACGCGATGCGGATCAACGGCAAGAACCGCCTCGCGTGCAAGACGCTCATCAAGGACCTGAACCCCGCCAAGCCCATCACGGTCGAGCCCATCAAGGGCCTCACGGTCCTCAAGGACCTCGTGGTGGACATGGAGCCGTTCTTCCAGGCGTACCGCGACGTCATGCCGTTCCTCGTCACGACGGGCAACGAGCCGACCCGCGAGCGGCTCCAGTCCGCGGAGGACCGCGAGCGCTTCGACGACACCACCAAGTGCATCCTGTGCGCCGCGTGCACCTCCTCGTGCCCGGTGTTCTGGAACGACGGCCAGTACTTCGGCCCCGCGGCGATCGTCAACGCGCACCGCTTCATCTTCGACTCGCGCGACGAGGCCGGCAGCCAGCGGCTCGAAATCCTCAACGACCGTGACGGCGTGTGGCGTTGCCGCACCACCTTCAACTGCACCGATGCCTGCCCGCGCGGCATCGAGGTGACGAAGGCGATCCAGGAGGTCAAGCGGGCGCTCATCACGCGCCGCTACTGAGTTCCCGCGGACGTTCGTCGTACGGGGCCGTCGCCCCCCTTGCCGGGGGTGGCGGCCCCGTCGTGTGTCACCATGCTGCTCACCGACTCACCCATATGGGGGACACGTATGAGCACACCGCCGCCCGGGCCCGAGGACAGCAGCCCGTACGCGAAGGGGCCGGGTGGCGCGCCGCAGTGGGGGCCTCCGCCCTCGTACGGCTACCCGCAGCAGCCCCCGGCGCCGGGAGGCGCCCCCTACTTCGGCGGGCCCGCGCCGCTCATCGCGATCGGCGACATCCTGGTCACGCAGACGGAGATCGCGACGCCCGCGGGGACGATGCCGCTCAAGGGCTCGGTGTGGAACGTGGCCGACTTGTCCCGCACCGAGGAGAAGATCAGCCAGGCCGGCATCATCCTCGCGATCATCTTCGGCGTCCTGTTCTGCGGCCTCGGCCTGCTCTTCCTCCTCATGAAGGAGCGCACGACGAGCGGCTTCATCCAGGTGACAGTGACGAGCGCGGGCCACCACCACTCCACGATGCTCCCCGCGCTCGGTCCCTGGAGCTTCCCCCAGGTCATGCAGCAGGTGAACTACGCGCGGTCGCTGAGCGTGTGAGGCGGGGGCGGGGCGGGTGACGGGTCCTCGGGCCCGTACGCCCGCAGCGTCACCTTCCGCAACAGGTCGCTCAGCAGCCGCCGTTCGTCCGCGTCGAGCGCGTGCAGCAGCCGCTCCTCCTCGCCGCCCATCACCTCGATGGCGCCCTGCCACACCGCCCGGCCCTCGTCCGTGAGGTGGACGAGGGTCCTGCGGCGGTCGGTGGCCGAGGGCACCCGGCGCACGTAACCGCGCTGCTCCAGGCCGTCGATACGGCCCGTGACCGAGGCGGGCGCGAGGTCCAGCCCCGAGGCGAGCGCGGAGGGGCTCGCGCCGCCGCCCGCCCCGACGAGCGCGAAGAGCGTGTCGAACTCGTGCGGGGCCAGGTCGTGCGCCGCCAGCCCCCGCGCCTTGACCCGCGCCAGGTGCCCCACGAGTTTCTGCATACGCACGACGGCGCCCTCGATGTCCGGGTCGAGTGCGGGATAGAGCGGTGTCCAGCGCTCGACGTGCGCGTCCACGAGGTCACGGGGCCCTGGAGGCGGCGGCGTTGCGTCCATGTCGGAGCAGCCTACGCGCGTGGGGCCGGACCACGGGTTCAGGTATTTCGGTAGCGAATTATTCGGCGCCGAAGTATCGTACCCGCGCATGTGGCACCTCCTCCTGCGCAACCCCGCCTTCCGCTACCGCTTCGCCGGGAGCGCGCTCTCGCTGCTCGGCGACGCCGTCGTCCCGACCGCGCTCGCGATCGCCGTCCTGCGCATCGACGCCGCCCCCTCCGCACTCGCGCTCGTCCTGGGCTGCACGATGGTCCCGCAGTTACTCGCCCTCCCCCTCGGCGGCGTACTCGGCGACCGGCTCGACCCGCGCACGCTCACCGTCTGCGCGGACCTCGTCCGCTGCCTGACCCAGCTCGTCACCGGCTTCGAACTCCTCGGCGCCACCCCGCACTTGGGCGTGATCGCCGCCTGCGGGGCACTGCGCGGGGTGTCCTCCGCCTTCGCGAGCCCCGCGCAATCGCCCCTCCTCGTCGCCGTCGTGCGCACCGAGGACCTGCACGCGGCCAACTCCCTGATGGGGATCGTCCGTTCGCTGGCCCAGCTGGGCGGCCCCGGGCTCGCGGCCGCCCTCCTCGCCCTCGCGGGCGTCCCCTGGGCCTTCTTCGTCGACGGGCTCGGCTTCGCGCTCAGCGCCGTGCTCCTGCTCTTCGTGCGCGGCGTCGGGCGTCCGCAGGCCACCGCCGAACGCGAGGGTCTGCTGCGGGACTTGTCGGCGGGCTGGCGGGAGGTCCGGGCGCGGCGGTGGTACTGGTCGAGCCTCATCGCCCACGGGCTGTGGAACGGCGCGGCCGCGCTCCTCGCCGTCCTCGGGCCCGTGCTCGCCGTCCGCGACCTCGGCGGCGAGGGCACGTGGCTCGCGGTGGCCCAGGCCGGGACGGCCGGCCTGCTGTGCGGTGCGCTCCTCGCCCACCGCGTGCGCCCGGGCCGCCCCGTCCTGGTCGTCAACCTCGCGTGCGCCTCCTACGGGGCCCCGCTCGCCCTCTTCGCCACGGGCGCCCCCACTGCGTGGATCATCGCCGCGTACGGCCTCTCGATGGTGAGCCTGGGCTTCACCAACCCGGTGTGGGAGACGGTGCTCCAACGGGTCGTCCCGCGCGAGGTGCTGGCCCGCGTCACGTCCTACGACTGGCTGCTGTCGCTGGGCGCGATGCCGCTCGGCTACGTGCTCGGCCCCCTGCTCGCCGGGTGGTGGGGACCGCGCGTGCCGCTCGCGGGCGCGGCGGTCGTGGTCGCCGCTGCCTGTCTGGGCACGGCGCTCGTGCCGGAGGTACGGGGGCTGCGTGTCCCGGGCTTCGGCGGGGAGCCCGCACCCGTACGGGCCCCCTCGCTCACGTGACGGGCGCGCGCCTCACCGCGCCCCTGGCCCCGTGAGCTGGATGAAGCCCACGACGATCCCGAGCACCGCGCAGACGCAGCCGACGATCCCGAGCACGATCGCCGCCGTCGCCATCCCGCGCCCTCCGGCCTCGCCCCGGTCCGCCTTGCGCCCGCCCGCGACGCCGAAGCACAGCGCGAGCACGGGGCCGAGGACGGGCAGCGGGAGCAGGCCGAGCAGGCCGAAGACGAGCCCGGCGAGGGCGAGCCTGTTGGGCCGCGCGTCCGGTTCGGCGGGCGCGGCGGCCTGTGTCCCGTAGTCGACAGTCATGAAACCCGGCTCCACGCTCTCCCACTCTCTCCCGTGCGGCCCGCGTTCGCGCAGGTCAGCGCCGCAACAGTAGAAGGGCGAGATGGACTTTACCGACGGTAACGGTGAAGGCCGGGGCGCGGGTGTGTGACCGCTTCGGGGAGGCGGGGACGGGAGCGCGGGCGCAGACGGGCGATCGCGCCCCGCGAGACGCGTGCCGGGCGGGCCACCGCACTCCGCGAGGCGCGGGCCGGGGGGCCACCGCACTCCGCGAGGCGCGGGCCGGGCGAGCGAGCGGGCGGGCGCGCAGCCCCTCACGCCTCGCCCTTCTCCCTGCGCACGTACGCCACCATCACGTTCGCGTGCCCCTGCCCCATCCCGTGAGCGGTCTTGAGCCAGGTGACGAGTTCGCCGTGCCGGGTGAGGGGCGAGGCGCGGACGAGGCCGAGCCACTCGGCGACGGGGCGGCCGTAGGTGCGCTCGATGGCGGGGAAGTAGGAGGCGGGGCCCTTGGCGGGCGGGACGGGTGCGGTGCTCATGACGTGCGTCCTTTCGCGCGGGTGTGCCGTACGGAAGGGGTGACCGGACCCGCGGGCAAAGTTCATCGGCGCAGCCGTGACGAGTCGGCCCGTATCCCTCAACTCCCGTGCTGTGAAGCTGTGTTGCTACCGAATGACTGTCGCATGACATCCGGCCAAGCACGGCGGGACGGCCTTGTGCGGAGGTGGTGGCGGTCGGGAGTATTCCGTTCGGCGGGGCCCGGCACGGCACGTACCGGGCCACCCCGACGCGGGCTTGTCATGCGCACAACACAACTCGCCCGCGTGCGCGCCGCACCCCCACACCACCATCCACGAGGAGAACCCTTCCGATGGCACCTCAGACAGATCGCCGCCCCCGCACCACCCGCCGCACCCTGGCCGGGCTGAGTGCGGCGGCCGTCGCCGCGCTCGCGCTCAGCACCGTCGTCGCGCTGCCCGCCTCGGCGGCCCCCGAAGGCGTGATCGAGAACGCCGGAGTGGCCGGCTCGGTCTCCGGCAGCTACGTCGTGACGCTCAACGCCGGTGCGCCGAAGGCAGGTTCGGCGGCCGGCAAGGCGCTCGCGAAGAAGTACGGGGCCACCATCGACCGTACGTACTCGGCCGCGCTCAACGGCTACGCGCTGCACCTCGACGAGAGCGCGGCGAAGAGACTCGCGGCGGACCCCGCGGTCGCGAAGGTCACGCAGGACCGCGTGTTCACCGCCGAAGCCACGCAGTCCAACCCGCCGTCCTGGGGCCTGGACCGCATCGACCAGAAGTCCCTTCCGCTGAACGGTAGTTACACCTACCCGGACTCGGCGGGGCAGGGCGTGACGGCGTACGTCATCGACACGGGCGTCCGCATCACGCACCAGGACTTCGGCGGCCGGGCCTCCTACGGCTACGACGCGGTCGACAAGGACAACACGGCGCAGGACGGCAACGGGCACGGCACGCACGTGGCAGCGACGATCGCCGGGACGTCGTTCGGCGTCGCGAAGAAGGCGAAGGTCGTGGGCGTCCGCGTGCTCAACAACGCGGGCTCGGGCACCACGGCGCAGGTCGTCGCGGGGATCGACTGGGTGACGGCCAACGCCGTCAAGCCCGCCGTCGCCAACATGAGCCTCGGCGGCGGCGCCGACTCGACGATCGACGCGGCCGTGCGCCGCTCCATCGCCTCCGGCGTGACGTACGCCGTCGCGGCGGGCAACGAGTCGACGAACGCCTCGACGAAGTCCCCGGCGCGCGTCAGCGAGGCGATCACGGTCGGCGCGACGACGAACACCGACGCGAAGGCCAGCTACTCCAACTACGGCACCGTCGTGGACCTGTTCGCGCCCGGTTCGTCGATCACCTCGGCGTGGGGCACGGGCGACACGACCACCAACACCATCAGCGGCACCTCGATGGCGACCCCGCACGTCGCGGGCGCGGCCGCCGTCTACCTCGCGGGCCACACCTCGGCCACCCCGGCCCAGGTCTCCTCGGCCCTCGTCGCCGGCGCGTCGACGGGCGTCGTCACCAGCCCCGGCTCGGGCAGCCCGAACCGCCTCCTGAACATCGTCCAGTGACACCTTGCGCCACACCATGACGCCTGACGGCCCCCGGGAAGCCCCCGGGGGCCGTCACGGCCGTGCGCGCGCTCAGCCGCTCCCGCCGCCCCGCACCCACCCGGCCTCCCGAGAGCCTCCGTCCTTCCCCGCACGCCCCGAGTCCCCGGCCGCTTCGCTCAGCGCCTCCCGCAGCCGGTCCCTCACCCGTTCCTGGCGCTCGATCCGCCGCTCCAGGACCGCCAGCCGCTCGCGCGCCACCGCGAGGAGACGGGGGGAGGGGGGCGCAGCGAGCACGTCGCCGTCGAGGCACGGCAGGAAGGCACGGGCGTCGTCCAGGGTCAGGCCCGCGTCCAGGAGGTGGCGGATGTTGCGCACGCGGACGAGCGCCGTGTCCGCGTAGTCGCGGTACCCGTTCGCCTCGCGCCGTGAGGTGAGCAGTCCCGCCCGCTCGTAGTGCCGCAGGGCCCGCACGCTCACGCCCGTCCGCCGGGCCACCTCACCGATCCGCATCCCGCGCTCCTCCCTCACGCCACCACCGCCCCGCCGTCCACCGCCCACACCGCTCCCGTCACGAACGCGGCGTCGTGCCCCGCGAGCCGTGTCAGCGCCCACGCGATCTCCTCCGGGCGACCGAGCCGCCCCAGCGGCGTGTGCGCGAGCTGCCACGACCGGAGCGCCGCCCGCCGCGCGGCACTCAGCCCCTGGTGTTCGCCGATCGGTGTGCCGACCGCGCCCGGCGCCACCGCGCACACGCGGATACCGAGCGGGGCCAGTTCGACCGCCCAGCTCCGCGTCAGGCTCTCCAGGCCGGCCTTGGTCGCCGCGTACACCGAACTCCCCGGCCAGGCGCGCCCGTCCACCGACGTCGTCACGTTGAGGACGACGCCGGCGCCGCTCGCCCGCAACGACGGCAGGAGCGCCTGGGTGAGGAAGGCCGGGGCGAGCAGGTTCGTCTCCGTCTGCGCGCGGACCGCCGCCGGGTCGAGGTCCGCGAGCGCCGCCGCGCGCACGATGCCCGCGTTGTGGACGAGGACGTCGAGGTACGGGGTCTCCGCCGCCACCGCCGCCGCGATCCGCGCGGGCCCGTCCGGCGCCGTGATGTCCACGGCGAGCGGCACGACCGCGCCGCCCGTGCCCTCCGCCGTCCCCGCGAGCGGCCCGGGGCCGCGGCCCACCGCCCACACCCGGGCCCCCTCGGCCGCGAAGGCGCGGGCCGTCGCGCGGCCGATACCCGTACCGGCTCCGGTGACCAGGACGGTACGGGGGCGGGGGGCGGTCTTCTCCGGTGTCGTCATGCCCGCACTCTGCGACCCTGCCGCCAGTGTCAGGGTCAAGGCCGCACGCCCGCGCGGCCGCCAGGCAGCTCGCGCCGCCTCATGCCCGCGCCGCCGCACGCCCGCGCCGCCGCACGCCCGCGCCGCCTCACGCCCGCGCCGCCGCCAGCGTCATCACCGTGATGTCCGACGGCGCCCCCACGCGGACCGGTGGCCCCCACGCCCCCGCCCCGCGTGTCACGTAGAGCGTCGTGTCGCCGTAGTGGTCGAGTCCGGCGACCGTGGGGTTGGCGGCGCGGGCGAGGAGGTTGCCGGGGAAGAGCTGGCCGCCGTGGGTGTGCCCGGAGAGCTGGAGGTCCACGCCGTGCTTGACCGCCTCGTGGATCATCACCGGCTGATGGGCCATGAGGACGGAGGCGCGGTCCGGGTCGCGGTCGCCGAGGGCCTTCCGGTAGTCGGGGGCCGCGTGGTGGTCCTCGCCGGAGATGTCGTTGACGCCCGCCAGGTCGAAGCCCGGCAGTTCCACGCGCGCGTTCTCCAGCGGGCGCAGGCCCAGCTCCCGCACCTCGTCGATCCACTCGTCCGCGCCCGAGTAGTACTCGTGGTTCCCCGTGACGAAGTACGCGCCGTGCCGCGCGCGCAGGTCGCTCAGCGGTTGCGCCGCGTGCCCCAGCTGCGCCACCGAGCCGTCCACGAGGTCACCGACCACCGCCACGGCGTCCGGCTGGGCGCCGTTGATCGTGTCCACGATCCGCCGCGTGTGCGCGTGCCCCAGGATCGGGCCGAGGTGGATGTCGCTCACGACCGCGATCCGGAAGCCGTGCGCGGAGCGCGGCAGCTTGGCGAGCGGGATCGTGACGTGTTTCAGGCGCGGGCCGCGCAGTACGCCGTACGCCCCGTAGCCGACCGTGCCGAGCGCCGCCGCGCCCGCGGCGCCGCCGACGATCCGCGAGACGAAGAGACGGCGGGAGGGGGCGAGGGCGGGACGCGGACGCGAGGTCTCCGAACGCGGACGCTCCGGATGCGGGGTCTCCGGCCGCGGGGTCTCCGGCCGCGGGGGCTCCTCCCGCCCCGGCCCGGACTCCCCCGCGGCCGCCGGTACGGGCCCCGGCTCCCCCACGGCCGCCGGGACGGCCTCCGGTACGGCGCCCGCCTCACCCTCCCGGCCGTACCGCCCCCGTATCACCCGAAAGAGCAGAAGGCGCGGCAACTCGCCGATCGCCACCGCCATGAGCAGGTACAGCGCGAGCGCCGCCCACAGGTACCCCGGCCAGGCCACGAGGCGCAGCACCCCGAAAGGGAGCCCGCGCGAGCCCGCGAAGGCGGCGAGCATGAGCACGGGGGCCGCGACGAAGAAGACCGTGCCCACGGTGCGGGCCGGGCCGGGGCCGCGCGTCGTGTCGCGGACGAGGCGGCGCCACAGGTACCAGTGGGCCAGGCCGAGGAGCGCGAGCACGAGCAGCAGGGCCGCGCCGAAGAGGATCACCATGCCGCGTCAACGGCCGGTCGGCGCCGCCTGGTTCCCGTATCGGCGCGGAGGGTCACACCGGAAGATCACGTTTCCGCAGCGCGCGCAGTCCCCGGAACCCGATGGCGCCTACAACCGTCCCCAGAAGGAAGGAGACGACCGCCAGCAGCAGGTGGACCCAGAAATAGGTGGTGGGGTCGCCGGCGTCGTCGAAGGCGAGACCGCTGCCGTCTTTCCACAAGTTCTTGGCGAAAGTGATCCAGATGATCCAGCTCCACACCCCGAACACGAGCAGGAACCAGGAGACCGGGCGGCTGAGCTTCATGGGCCCAGTATCGCGCCGGGCCCTCCGCGCCCTGCGCCGGGGTGCGGACAAGACGGCCGATGCGGGACGAATCACGCGCGAGCGTCCGGGGCGGTACGCGACCGCTGAGCCGGTACGGGCCGAGGAACCGGTACGGGCCGAGGAACCGGTACGGGCCGAGGAACCGGTGCGGGCCGAGGAACCGGTGCGCGGCGGGCGGCCGCCCGCCCGCCGCGCAAGCCCCCGCGCCGCCGACCCGGCGCCGTGCCGCCCGAACGGCCGACGCGCCACCGCGCTCCGCCTCCCCCGTTCGGCAGCCCCCTCCGCCCCCTCCCCGGTTGCCACCGATGACAGCACAGGTACGTTCCTGAACGTGTCCGCTACGAAAAAGCGCGTACCGGTGCTCTCCCTGACCGCCTGCGCTGCCGCCGCCGCCCTGTCCCTCTCCGTGGCCGTGAGCCCCGCCCTGGCCGACTCGGGCAACGGCTCCGCGAGCCCCCGCCCTCCCGCCCACACCTCCACGACGGGCGGGGCGCGGCTCGCGCTGCCCGGCACGCAGGTCGCGCCGGGCACGGGGGCGCCCAAGCTGCCGAAGAAGCTCACCGCGCGCTCCTGGCTCGTCGCCGACGCCGAGTCGGGCGAGATCCTCGCCGCGCACAACCCGCACTGGAAGCTCGCCCCCGCGAGCACCCTGAAGATGCTCTTCGCCGACACGCTGCTGCCGAAGTTCGCCAAGGACAAGGTGCACCAGGTCACGCTGAAGGACCTCGACGGGATCGGCGAGGGCTCCAGCCTCGTCGGCATCAAGGAGGACCTGCCCTACTCGGTGCACGACCTGTGGCTGGGGGTCTTCCTGCGCTCGGGCAACGACGCGGTCCACGTCCTGTCCTCGATGAACAACGGTGTCGCGCAGACCGTCAGGGACATGCAGGCGCGGGCGCACGAGCTGCAAGCGAACGACACGCACGTCGTCACGCCCGACGGCTACGACGCGAAGGGCCAGGTGTCGAGCGCGTACGACCTCACGCTCTTCGCCCGCGACGGCCTCCAGAACGCCGACTTCCGCGAGTACTGCTCGACGGCCGAGGCCCAGTTCCCCGGTGAGTTCGCCAAGAAAAAGAAGAAGGACAAGAAGCAGGCGGGGGACGGGCAGGCCGGGCCCGAGCGGCAGCCGCGCGAGCACTTCGGCATCCAGAACACCAACCGCCTGCTCACCGGCGCCTACGACCTCCAGCCCTACAAGGGCATCGCGGGCGTC
The DNA here is from genome assembly GCF_050613165.1 of Streptomyces sp. P6-2-1. Lineage (NCBI taxonomy): Bacteria > Bacillati > Actinomycetota > Actinomycetes > Kitasatosporales > Streptomycetaceae > Streptomyces > Streptomyces sp. P6-2-1. The sequence continues at coordinate 2,512,585 of NZ_CP192513.1, forward strand.
AAGAACGGCAACACGACCAACGCGGGCGCGACCTACACGGCGTACGCGCAGCGCGGCGACCGCAAGCTCCTCGTGACGGTCATGCACCCCGAGTACGACGAGACCCAGGCCGTCTACCGCGAGGCCGCGCGCCTGCTCGACTGGGGCTTCGCCGCCGACGGCAAGGTCACCCCCGTCGGCGAGCTGGTCCCGCCGCGCAGCGTCGAAGCCGAGCGCGCCAAGGCGAGCAAGGACGCCGCCGCCGCGGAGCGGGCGGCCGGGGGCAAGGGCAGCGGGGGCGCGGCGAGCGCGGCAGGACCCGACACGGGCTCCGGCGGCCTCGGCACCGCGCTCGCGGTCAGCGGCGGCGTCCTCGTCGTCCTCGCGGGCGTCGTCTTCGTCGTCCGCCGCCGACGCCCCCTGCCCGCGGCCCCCGGGCTGAGCGGCGGCAGCGGTACGGGGCCCGCCGAGGGACCCGACGAGGCCGGTACGGACCAGGGCGCGCCCCCGCGCCCCTGAGACCCCCGCGCCCCTGAGACCCCCGCGCCCCGTTCAGCCCCCCGCTCCCCCCGTCGCGCGCGACGCCCCCGACGGCCGCCCCCTCTTGCGGAGGCGGCCGTCCGCTTCCGCCGTGGCTCCCGGCTCCGCGGCCGCCGTCAGACCCGCTTCCTCGGCCTCCTCGGCGCGCTCGCTCTCGGCCACCTCCGCGCGTCCCTCGACCGCCGTCCACGCCGCGCAGTACAGGAGCAGCTTCGCGGTGAAGTTGATCCACAGCAGGAGGGCGATCGGGACGCCGAAGACGCCGTACATGTTCTTCGAGGCGACGCCCGAGATGTAGCCGCCGATCAGCAGCTTCAGCAGTTCGAAGCCGATCGCGCCGATCAGCGCGGCGAAGACGAGGCGGCGGCGCCGGGGGTGGACGCGGGGCAGCAGGCTCAGGACGTAGAGCAGGAGCAGGAAGTCGGTGCCGACGGCGACGGCGAAGGACAGGGCACGCAGCAGGACGCCGCCCGCGCCGTGCTCCGCGATGCCGAGCTGGCGGGCCGTCCAGCCGATCGCCGTCGAGGAGGCCGCCGAGGCGATGACGGTGACGAGCCCGGCGACACCGAGGCCGATCAGGACGCCCGTGTCCCGCACCTTGGCCAGGAAGAAGTTCCCCGGGTCCTCGGGCAGCCGCCACACCGCGCGCAGCGACTCCCGCATCGAACCGACCCAGTTGATGCCCGTGAAGAGCAGCGCCGCACCGGCCACGACCCCGACCGTGCCCGCGTTCTGGACGAGTCCTTGCAGGTCGAGCTGGTCCGCGATGCCGGGGACCTGCTCCTTGACCCGGGATTCGAGGTCGTGGACGCGGTCCTGCCCGAAGGCACCGGCGACGACAGCGACCGCGACGGTGAGGAGCGGGAAGAGCGCGAGGAAGCTCGTGAAGGTCATCGCCGCCGCGAGCCGCGCCCACCGCACGTCGTCGAGCCGCTCGTAGCAGCGCCAGGCGTGGGTGCGCATGAGCCGCGCCCACCACGCCCCGATCACCGGCAGTCTCGTGAGCCAGTCCATAGGTGTTGTCCGCCCCTCCCGAGCGCCGTGCTGTCCGCCTACCCCGTACCTGGCCAGGTCACCGGGGGGTCTGGCCACCATGTGCCCCGGCGGGGGGCGGCACAGTCCGGCGGGGCGGGAGCGGACCCGTGCGGTAGCCCGATACGGTGAGTTTTCGGTCGGTTTGGGGGTATTCCTGATGCGCTGGGCGATACGGTCACCGCGCGCCCGCCGCACACCCCCGTGCGCGCACCCCACCCCGAGGAGTACGCCATGCAGGACCCGATCGGCCCGCCCCGTTCACTGCTGCTGCTCGGCGGCACGTCGGAGCTGGGGCTCGCCACCGCGCGCCGCATGATCGGCCGCCGCACCCGCACCGTGTGGCTCGCCGGCCGCCCGGGCCCCGCGCTCGACGCGGCGGCCGCCGAGCTGCGCGCCCTCGGCGCGAGGACGCACACGGTCGACTTCGACGCGCTCGACCCCGCCTCGCACGCCGAGGTGCTCGGCAAGGTCTTCGCCGAGGGGCCCGTCGATCTCGTACTCCTCGCCTTCGGCCTCGCGGGCGACCAGCTCAACGACGAGGCCGACCCCGCCGCCGCGGCACGCGTCGCCGCGACGAACTACACGGGCGCCGTCTCGGCGGGCCTCGTGTGCGGGATGGGGCTCCAGGCGCAGGGGCACGGGGCACTCGTCGTGCTCTCCTCGGTCGCGGGCGAGCGCGTGCGGCGCGGGGACTTCATCTTCGGTTCGTCGAAGGCGGGGCTCGACGCCTTCGCGCAGGGGCTCGGCGACGCGCTGTACGGGACGGGCGTGCGCGTCCTCGTCGTGCGGCCCGGGGTCGTGCGCAGCCGCCGTCAGGACGCGCTCGTGCCGGAGGAGTACGCGAACGGGGTGCTCGGCCTCGAAGGCCCCTTCGCGACGACGCCGGAGGCGGTCGCCGAGGCCGTGGAGCGCGGGCTGCGACGCGGCAGCGAGACGGTGTGGGTCCCCGCGGCGCTGCGCCCGGTCATGGCCGGGCTGCGGCACGTCCCGCGCCCGCTCTTCCGGCGACTGCCCGTCTGACCGGGGGACGGGACACCCGACCCGGGGACGGGACCTCTGATCCGGGGGACGGGACGAGGACGAAGGCCCCGCGGCGCTCGCTCAGCCGATCGGGCGCGGGGCCTGGTCCGGGCGGAGCGGCTGGCTCGGGACCGCGCCCGCGCCGAAGGAGAAGGTGCGCAGGCGGCGCCACACGCCGTCGTGGCCCTGCTCGTAGAGGCTGAAGCCCGTGCAGTCCCAGGCCGCCGCGTAATCGGCCAGCTCGGTCTGCGCGCGGTCCATCGCCTCCTCGGCGATGCCGTGCGCGACGGTCACGTGCGGGTGGTACGGGAACTGCAGCTCGCGCGCGACGGGCCCGGAGGCGTCCCGTACCTGCTTCTGGAGCCACGCGCACGCGTCCGCGCCCTCGACGAGCCGCACGTAGACGACGGGCGAGACCGGGCGGAAGGTGCCCGTGCCTTCGAGGCGCAGCGGGAAGGACCTGCCGCTCGCCGCGACCTCGGCGAGGTGCCGCTCCACCGCGGGCAGCGCCTCGGCGGGCGCCTCGGTGGGCGGGAGCAGCGTGATGTGGGTGGGGATACCGTGCGCGGCCGGGTCCCCGAAATCCGCGCGCAGTCGCTGGAGGCGGCTGCCATGAGGCTCCGGGACCGCGATCGAAACGCCGAGCGTGACCGAGCCCACGTCCACTCCCATCTCCTCGTGTCAGTCTCCCCGGGCGGTCCCGCCGCGTGCACGGTGTGTCCGCTGTGCGCGGTCTGTACGGTCCCGGTCCGGTACGGCAAGTGTCGCGCCCGCACCCGGCAGGGCCAAGGCCCCCGGTGTGTGCCTGGTGTCACGCGCCGCCCGTGCGCCGCACGCGCTCCGCGCGTGAGCCCGCACGCCGTGCTCCCCCGGCGCTCGCGTGCGCGTCCCCCGCGCACGCCGCCGGGCCCCCGTACCGCAGGCCGCCCCGGCCCCGTACCGCGACGGGGACCGGGGGGCGACATGCCGTCCGGGTCCGAAAAGTTCCCGAAAGCGCAGTTCAGCGCGCCGGGCGCAGGAAGCCGACCTTGTCGTAGGCGTCGGCGAGCGTCGGCGCCGCCGTCTCGCGGGCCTTCTCGGCACCCGAGGCGAGGATCTTGTCGAGCGTGGCCGGGTCGTCGAGGTATTCCCGCGTGCGGTCGCGGAAGGGCGTGACGAAGTCCACGACGACGTCGGCGAGGTCGGTCTTGAGCGCGCCGTACAGCTTGCCCTCGTACTTCTCCTCCAGGGCCTGCACCGTGAGCCCGGTGAGGTTGGCGTAGATGCCGAGGAGGTTGCTGACGCCGGGCTTGTTCTCGCGGTCGAAGCGGATCTCGCTGCCGGTGTCGGTCACGGCGCTCTTGATCTTCTTCGCGGTCGCCTTGGGCTCGTCCATGAGGTTGACGAGTCCCTTGGGCGAGGCGGCCGACTTGCTCATCTTCGCGGTCGGTTCCTGGAGGTCGTAGATCTTCGCGGTCTCCTTGAGGATGTACGCCTCGGGGACGACGAAGGTCTCGCCGTAACGCCCGTTGAAGCGCTCGGCGAGGTCGCGGGTCAGCTCGACGTGCTGGCGCTGGTCCTCGCCGACGGGGACCTGGTGGGCCTGGTAGAGGAGGATGTCGGCGACCTGGAGCACGGGGTAGGTGAAGAGCCCGACCGTCGTGCCCTCGGCGCCCTGCTTGGCCGCCTTGTCCTTGAACTGCGTCATGCGGGACGCCTCGCCGAAGCCCGTGAGGCAGTTCATGACCCAGGCCAGCTCGGCGTGCTCGGGGACGTGGCTCTGCGCGAAGAGCACACTGCGCTCGGGGTCGACCCCGGCGGCGAGGAGCTGCGCCGCCGAGAGCCGCGTGTTGGCACGCAGCGCCTCGGGGTCCTGCGCGACCGTGATCGCGTGCAGGTCGGCGAGCATGTAGTACGTGTCGTGCGACTCCTGGAGGGCCACCCACTGGCGGACCGCGCCCAGGTAGTTGCCGAGGTGGAACGAGCCCGCGCTGGGCTGGATTCCGGAGAGCACACGAGAACGTTCAGAGGCCATGCGGCCCATTGTCTCAGGTACCGCACGGGGAACGGGAGCAGGTTGGGGGGAGCGGGCGCGGGCCGCCGCCCCGGCCGCCGGTAACGTCCCCGCCCATGAACGATGAGAACGTCCCCGTGCGCGACGCGCACGTCTACGTGGGCAAGGCGGGCAAGGACGCGGCGCTCGACCGCGGCTGGCTCCTCGGCCATTTCAAGCCGGAGGGCGATCCCCGGCACAGCGAGGCCGTGGAGATCAAGTGGGGCGTGCACCCGGCGGGCGACACGCGGGCGCAGTGGGTGCGGGGCGAGGTGCGCGAAGCGCTGCTCGTCCTCATCAGCGGCCGGTTCAGGGTCGAACTCCCGGGCCGCAGCGTGCTGCTGGAGGAGCAGGGCGACTACGTGGTGTGGGGCAGGGGCGTGGACCACTCCTGGGTCGCCGAGGAGGAGTCGGTGGTCATGACGGTGCGGTGGCCGTCGGTGCCGGGATACCGGGTCGACGGGGAGCAACCGCGAGTGCGCCCCTCCGGCGCCTGAGGAGCGGGGCCCGGGGCGGGGCCCCGCGAGGGGACTAAGTCCCGGGCGGCTCCGCGACGATAAGGAGGGAAGACCCGTATCGCCGGACGGACGGAGCCGCACCACATGGCCACGCAGACCGCGCAGCAGATCGCCGCCGCCGAGGAACACGGCGCGCACAACTACCACCCCCTCCCCGTCGTCGTCTCCTCCGCCGAGGGCGCGTGGATGACGGACATCGAGGGCGTCCGCTACCTCGACATGCTCGCCGGTTACTCGGCGCTCAACTTCGGCCACGGCAACACCCGCCTCATCGACGCGGCGAAGGCACAGCTCGACCGGGTGACGCTCACGAGCCGCGCCTTCCACCACGACCGCTTCGGCGAGTTCTGCACGCGGCTCGCCGCGCTGTGCGGCAAGGAGGCCGTGCTGCCGATGAACACGGGCGCCGAGGCGGTCGAGACAGCGGTGAAGACGGCGCGCAAGTGGGGGTACGAGGTCAAGGGCGTCCCCGAGGGCACGGCGAAGATCGTCGTGGCGCGGAACAACTTCCACGGCCGCACCACGACGGTCGTGAGCTTCTCCAGCGACCACGAGGCCCGCCACCACTTCGGCCCGTACACGCCCGGCTTCGACCTCGTCCCCTACGGGGACCTCACCGCGCTGCGCGAGGCGATCACGGACAACACGGTCGCCGTGCTCATCGAGCCGATCCAGGGCGAGGCGGGCGTCCTCGTGCCGCCGGAGGGCTACCTCCCCGCGGTGCGGGAGCTGACGCGCGAGCGCGGGGTGCTGTTCCTGGCGGACGAGATCCAGTCGGGCCTGGGCCGCACGGGCCGTACCTTCGCGTGCGAGCACGAGGGCGTGGTCCCCGACGTGTACATCCTCGGCAAGGCGCTCGGCGGCGGGGTCGTGCCCGTCTCGGCGGTCGTCGCGGACTGGGACGTGCTCGGCGTGTTCGGGCCGGGCGAGCACGGCTCGACGTTCGGCGGGAACCCCCTGGCCTGCGCGGTCGCGATCGAGGTGATCGCGCTCCTGGAGAGCGGCGAGTTCCAGGCGCGCGCCGCGCGGCTCGGGGAGCGGATGCACGCGCGCCTCGCTGAACTCCTCGCGGACGGCGGTGCGGTCAGGGAGGTGCGCGGGCGCGGCCTGTGGGCGGGCGTGGACGTCGACCCGGCCTTCGGCACGGGCAGGGAGCTGTCCGAGAGGCTCATGGAACGGCGGGTCCTCGTGAAGGACACGCACGGCTCGACGATCCGCCTCGCGCCGCCGCTCGTGATCAGCGAGGAGGACCTGGACTGGGGCCTGGACCAGCTCGCCGCCGTGGTCGGCTGAGGACCGGCGCGGCGGTACGGGGCGGTACGGGTACGGGTACGGGGCGGTACGGGTACGGGGCGGTACGGGTACGGGGCGTACGCGGCGGTACGCGGCGCCTCGTCCCCGTACCGCCGATGAGTTCCGCGCGCTCCCCGGGTCCACCCCTCAGGAACCCCTTACGGAGGACACTCATGACGACTCCCCCCGCTCAGCCGCCCCTCGTGGACATGGCGACCTGGCAGGAGGCCAGGGACGCGCTGCTCGTGCGCGAGAAGGCGTACACGCGCGAGGGCGACGCGCTCGCCGCCGCGCGGCGGCGGCTGCCGATGGCCGAGGTCGACGGGAAGGCGGAAGTGGCCGGCGCCGAGGGGCCCGTGCCCTTCGTCGACCTCTTCGGCGACAGGAACGAACTCCTCACCTACCAGCACATGTGGCACGACGGGGCACCGCACCAGGGACAGTGCGAGGGGTGCACCATCGCGGCCTGGCAGCTGCGGTCCGCCGTGCCCTATCTGCACGCGCGCGGCGTCTCGTTCGCCTTCACGACCTCCGGCGCCTGGGACGAGGTCGCCCCGTACGTGGACTTCATGGGCTACGAGGAGCCGTGGTACTCGCTGCACGACACGGGCGTGCCGCTCGGCGGTGGCATGGGGAACCTGTCGGCGTTCCTGCGCGACGGGGACCGCGTGTTCCTCACGTACACGACGACGGGGCGCGGGAACGAGGCGTTCAGCGGCTCGTTCGCACTGCTCGACCGGACGCCGTACGGGCGCGGCGAGGCGTGGGAGGAGAACCCGGAGGGCCGGCCCGAGGGCCGCGAGCCGTGCTGGTACTGGCGCACGGACGCGGAAGGGAACGCGGGCTTCACCGGGGCGAGCCGCCCCGTACCGCAGTGGACGCGTCCCGGGGCGGCGCCCGTGACGGCGACGGGGCGCCACGGGCACTGCCACTGACGGAGGTCAGAGGATCACGTGCGGCAGGAAGCGCGCGTACTCGTCGGTGACGAGGCCCGATGACTCGCGGATGCCGAGTCCCGCGGCCTCGTCCTCGACGACCCACGCGCCGAGCACGACCTTGTTGCCCCCGAAGTCGGGGAGCGGGGCGAGGGCCTGGTAGCAGAGCGGGTCCTCGCCCCGGACACGGGTACGGGGCGGCTCGCCCGGCTCGTGGAGCGTGACGCCCGCGCCCTCGCGGCCGAAGAGCGGCTTCGCCGCGTACCCGCTCGTCGTGGCGAGTTCGCGCGGCCCGTCGAGGTGGGCGGGGAGCAGGTTCGGGTGGCCGGGGAAGAGTTCCCAGAGGATCGCGAGGAGCGCCTTGTTGGACAGGAGCATCTTCCACGCGGGCTCGATCCACAGCGTGGAGCCCGTGCCGCCGCCGTTGTCCAGCGTCTCCTGGACGTGCGGCCCGAAGCGGTCCCGCGCGAGCCATTCCCAGGGGTAGAGCTTGAAGCAGCTGCGTACGAACCGGAGTCCGAGGTCCACGAAGCGGCGCGAGAGCGGGTCCCAGCCGATGTCCTCGACGGCGATGGCCTCGGTGTCGAGCCCGGCCTGCGCGGCGGTCTCGCGCAGGTAGGCGACGGTCATGAGGTCTTCGCCGAGGACGTCCGAGACCGAGTGCGCGAAGTGCACGGGCCCGGGCGGCAGGAGCCTCGCCTGCCTGCGCCAGGCGTCGACGAGGCGTTCGTGGAGCGAGTTCCACTGGTCGGCCCCGGGGAAGCGCTCCTCCATCCAGAACCACTGCGCGCTCGCCGCCTCGACGAGCGAGGTCGGCGTGTCCGCGTTGTACTCCAGGAGCTTGGCGGGCCCTTCGCCGTCGTAGCGGAGGTCGAAGCGGCCGTAGAGGGAGGGGAGTTCGGCGCGGCGGCGCCAGGACTCGGCGATCAGCTCCGTCTGGCGCGGGTCGGTGAGGCCGAGGTCGGCGAAGCGGTCGTGGGCGACGATGTGCTCGGCGGCGGCCAGGCACAGCTCGTGCAGTTCCTCGACCGTCTCCTCCAGGGCCTCGATCTCGGGGAGCGTGAAGACGTAGTAGGCGCTCTCGTCCCAGTACGGGCGGAACTCGCCGTCGGGGTACCGGGTCAGCGGGTAGATCAGGCCCTGTTCCTCGACGGTCTCCTGCCAGTTCGGGCGGGGCTCGATGGTGCGGCGTTCCATGATGCGTACGTGTCCGCTCCGCTGCTCGTCCGGTCCCGCTCAGCCCCCGTACCCGCCGCCGTTGTTGTCGTCGTCGCAGCCGAGGCCGCCGCGCTGGATCGCGCTGTCCCGCGAGAAGGTGCCGTAGTCGGCGCGGCCCTCGCGGGTCTGCGCGCCGTAGTACCAGGCGGGCCTGACGGCCGTGGCGCCCCTCTCGCCCGCCTTGCCCTTCGCGCCCGAACCACCGCTCGTCGTACGGCAGTTCTTGTCGGCCAGGACCTTGTAGCCGTCGATGGTGTAGCTGTCGCGGTCGACGCAGCGGCGGTCGGGGTCCGAGCCGCAGGCCGAGAGGGCGACGGCGAGCAGCCCCATGCCGCCGAGCACGACGGTGCTGGAGCGCAGGCGGCGCGGGCGCAGGGCCTCCGCGGGCGCGGGTGTGCTGTCGGCAGTGCTCATGGTGTTTCCCCCGTGTGTTCCGTCGCGTACGCGCGCCTTCCCCGCACCCGTACGCGTGTCCCCCGAAATCACCGCACAGCCTAGGAGCGGCGGCGGCTTCGCACCACCGTCCCGGCGCATCGGTTCTCGGCGGGGTGTAACGCGGGGCGGGGGGTGGGGCGTCCAGGGAGTGCACAGGCAGAGACGGGGAGGAACGGGGCCGATGAGAGTGCGCGCACGCCGTGAGGCGGAGGCCGAGGAGTTCCTGCGGGCGGTGAGCCCGCGCCTCTTCCGCACGGCGCTGCTGCTCTGCGGCGACCACCACCTGGCCGAGGACCTGGTGCAGACCGCGCTCGGCAAGATCTACGTCTCCTGGGCGCGGGTCAGCCGCGCGGACCACCCGGAGGCGTACGCGCGGGCCGTCCTGACCCGTACGTACCTCTCCCACATGCGGCTGCGCAGGACCCGCGAACGGCCGGTCGCCGAGCTGCCCGAGCGGGCGGCGCCTGCGGAGGAGCCTGCGCTGCGCCTCGCGCTCGCCGATGCCCTCGCGCGGCTCACGCCGCAGGAACGGGCGGTCGTGGTCCTGCGGTACTGGGAGGACAGGGACGTCGGCGAGACGGCGAAGGTGCTGCGGATCAGCGCGGGCAACGTCCGGGTCCGCAGCCTGCGGGCACTGGCGAAGCTGCGGACGGCCCTCGCGGACGAGCGCGAGGTGCTCGGTGAGCGGTGAACAGCCTTACGGAGGAGGAGAGTTGAACGAACAGGAGTACGGGGCGCGGATCGGCGGCCTTCTGGAGCGGTACGCGGCCGATGCGCCCGTACCCGCGACGGAGCCACTCGTGGCCGGGGGCCTGGCGCGGGGACGCCGGTCGAGGGCGCGACGGCGGACGCTGCTCGCGACGGGGGGCCTGGCGGTGGTCGCCGCGGTGACGGCGGGGACGGTGCTGACGGGGGGCGGTGGGGGCGGTGGCGCGGCGGGCGGCTCGCTCGCGCGAGCGGGTACGGCCGCGCTGCCGCGCTTCGCGCCGGTCGCCTCGGTGCGCGAGGCGGCGGCGCCGAGCGGGGACGAGGTCGTGGCGCGGCTGCGCAAACTGCTGCCGGACGGGGGGCGTACCGGGGGCTGGGAGCAGGACAAGGACGCGGGGGGCCGCTTGCTCGTGGGGGGCGGTGAGGTCACGGTGAACCTCCAGCGGGACTTCGCGTACAGCGACGTGCGCGCGCGGACGAAGGACGTGGAGCGGGAGCTGGCCAGGAAGGCGCGCGAGCCCGGACCGGCGGACAAGGGGTGGGGGCCGCGGCTGAGCAAGGAGGAGGCGCGGGCCCGGGCGCGGAAGACGGAAGCGGCGAAGAAGCTCGTGGCCCCGGACAAGGCCGCCCTGACCCGCCTCTACTCCTGCGCCAGGCTCCGCACCCGCGCCGAGGGCGTCACCTCCTGCGCGGCGGAGAACCTCAAGGACGGCACCCTCCTCCTGCGCTACGAGACCCGCAGGGGCGCCCTGGTGGTCCGCACCGCCGACGCGCTGCGCCCCGACGCGAGCCGCGTCGTGGTCACAGCGGCCAACGCGAGGGACACGGAGCACGGCCCGGCGACCCTGTCCGCGCCACCGCTGAGCCTGGACCGGGTCGCGGAGATCGCGGGGGACACGGGCTGGCGCGGGTGAGGGGCTGAGGAGCGGCGGTACGGGGCCGGACGGACGGGGAGCGGCCGGACGGACGGGGAGGGGCCGGACGGACGGGGAGCGGCCGGCCCCGCCCCGGCCCCGCCGCCCCGGCACCGCACCGCGCTCACCGCAGGACGCCCGCCCGCCGCGCCGACACGAGCCACTGCGGGAACTCCTCCAGCAGGGCGCCGTACAGCACGTCGTCCGGTATCCCCCGCGGGTCGGCGCCCGCGGGGAAGAACCCCGCGTTGTCGACGATCCGCTTTCCCGGCACGGCGAGGTCGTCGAGCTTGCGGAGGAAGTCGAAACGGTCCGGGCCGAAGCCGACGAACTGCCAGAACAGGGGCAGCTTCGCCGCGCGGCACAGGGTCTGTTCGGCGGCCCGCTTCGAGTCCGGGCCCCCGTCGGTCTGGAAGATCACGAAGGCCGGGTCGCTGGTTCCTGTGCCGAGGTAGTGGTCGATGACCTCGTTCATCGCGTCGGCGTAGTTCGTCGTGCCCATCCGCCCGTACGAGGCGTGCAGCCTGCCGATGCGCCCCGCGTAGTCGGTGAGGCGGATCTCCGTGGCGGGGCGGGCCTCGGTGTCGAAGAAGACGACGGGGACGATGCCGTCGTCGTCGAGGTTCGCGGAGAGCGCGAGGGTCTGCTCGGCGAGGTGCTGCATACTGCCGTCTCGGTAGTAGCGGGACATGCTGCGGGAGCGGTCGAGGACGAGGTAGACCGCGGCACGCTGCCCGCTGAGGCCGTGCTTGCCGAGGCTGACGGCGGCGCTCTTGGTGAGGGAGACGAGCGGGGCGGGGATCTTGTCGAGGCTGAGGGGCATGGTGATCGGTTCTCCACTTCGAGCGCGTCAAGGGTGGTGGGCACGCGGGGAGTTCCCCCCCACCCTCGGGAAGGCGAAAGGCTACGCCCCGGGTCCCCGTCACGGCAGCACTCTGAACAGTGCCTCCAGGGCCGAGGGCCAGCCGTGCTCCGGTGGGGTCGCGTAGCCGACGACCAGGCCGTCGGCCGGGGGCAGGACGGCGTCGGGGTGGCGGAACTGGCCGAGGCCCGTGAGAGCGAGGCGTTCCCAGGTGGCGGCGCGCAGGACGACGGGCTCGCTGCCGGGCGGGAGGCGCAGGACCGCGTGGAGCCCGGCCGCGATCCCGGTGACGCGTACCTCGGGGGCGCGGGCGGTCACCGCGGCGACGAGCGCGTCCCTGCGGCGCCGGTAGCGCAGCCTCATGGCCCGTACGTGCCGGTCGTACGCGCCGGAGCGCAGGAAGGCCGCGAAGGTCAGCTGGTCCATGACCCCGGGCCCCCACGTCGTGCCGCCCCAGCCCCCGCCGGGCGCGAGGGGCCCGGTCGCGAGCGCGGCGGGCAGCACCGCCCAGCCGAGCCGCAGCCCGGTCGCGAGGGACTTGCTCGTCGTGCCGAGGTGCACGACCCGCTCGGGGTCGAGCCCCTGCAAGGCCCCCACGGGCTGCCGGTCGTAACGGAACTCGCCGTCGTAGTCGTCCTCCAGGATCAGCCCGTCGTGCGCCCGCGCCCAGTCCACGAGCGCGGCCCTGCGCGCGGGCAGCAGCGCGCCCCCGGTGGGGAACTGGTGGCTCGGCGTGAGGAGGACGGCGTGGGTGCCGGGGGGCGGTACGGGGACGGTGCCGTCGCCGTCGAAGGGGAGCACGACGACCCGCATCCCGGCCTCGCGCAGGATCTCCCTGTGCACCCACAGGCCGTACGACTCGACGGCGACGGTACGGACCCCGCGCTCGCGCAGCCGCAGGAGCAGCTGCCGCAGGCCCTGCGTGAATCCGGCCGTGACGAGAATCCGGTCCGGCGCGGCACGTACGCCGCGAGCGCGCGGCAGGTACTCGGCGAGCGCGGTCCGCAGCTCCTCGCGGCCCGTGCCCGGCCAGCCGAACGCGCTCGCGGGGGCCTGCTCGACGGCCTGGCGGGCGGCCTTGAGCCACGCGGCGCGCGGGAAGGCCGTGAGGTCGGGGCTGCCGGAGCGCAGGTCGTGCAGGGGGCGCTCGACGGCACGCGGCGGGCGGGACACCTTCTCGGGTACGGGCGAGGTACGGGCCGCCACGCGGGTGCCGGAGCCCTGCCGGGCGGTGAGCCAGCCCTCGGCGGTCAGCTCGGCGTAGGCGTCGGCGACGGTGTTGCGCGCGAGGCCGAGATCGGCCGCGAGCTGGCGCGAGGAGGGCAGCCGGGTCCCCGGCGCGAGGCGCCCGCTCCGTACGGCCTCGCGGAGCGCGTCCATGAGCCGGGCCCGCACGGTGCCGCGCGGGGCGCCCGGGCCGGTGTCCAGGTGCAGATCGAGGCCGGTATTGGCCCACTCGTTCGCCACGGGAATGGACCATACTCCTGGGCCGCCGGGCTCCTACCGTGGGACGCATGACGAACAACGAGAACACCGCGGCGACCACCCGGCTCCCCGAGCACACCCCCCGCCTGAACTTCGCGAAGCTCGCGCCCGAGTTCTACCGCGCGATGATCCGCCTGGACACCGCCTCGCGCGGCGACCTGGAGGCCCCGCTCACCGAGCTGGTCCGCATCCGCGCCTCGCAGCTCAACCACTGCGCGTACTGCCTCGACATGCACACGAAGGACGCGCTCGCCGCGGGCGAGTCGGTCGAACGGATCGTGCAGCTGAGCGCGTGGGAGGAGTCGCGGCACTACTACACGGCCCGCGAGATCGCCGCGATCGAGCTGACCGAGGCGATCACCGTCCTCACCGACGGCTTCGTGCCCGACGAGGTCTGGGAGAAGGCGGCGGCGGTCTTCGAGGAACGCGAACTCGCCCAGCTGGTCGGCGCGATCACGGTCATCAACGCCTGGAACCGCCTGAGCGTGACCTCCCGCAACGTCCCCGGCCACTACACCCCGGGCGACCACGCGGGCTGAACCTCACGGAGAGGGGGCGGCCCCGGGCGGGGCTCGGGCGCGGACCGGGGTTCGGGCCTGGGCGGGTCCTCCGGCCGGGCGGGAGGACCCGGGCTCGCCCCCGGGAAGCGCGGACCCTTGCCAGGAAGCCCGGCCCGCGTCCCGGGGGCTGTGCGCGCCGGTCGGCGTGGTTCGCAGGGTGGGTGGAGCCTCTCGCGGCGAGTGGCGTGGCGGTCTTCGGGACGGCGCCCGGAGCCGCCCTCACCCACCCCCTCCCGCGCGGGAACGCGCTGCGCGCCGGGTCGGTGGCCCGCGAGGAGCGCCTGCGGCAGGAGCGCGTCACCGCGTTCAGTTCCTTCGCGGGCGCGCTCGCCGGCCACCGCAGGGGCAGCTCGGCCACTGGTTCGCGCGCCGGCACGAGGAGCCGGACGGCGGGCCGCGCCGGGAGGCCCCCGGCTGCGCGCGGTAGCCCTGGAGGCCGTGTTCCGTGCCGGACTCCTCACCGGAGCGGAGGAGTTGGCGGCGGCGGGACGGCGGGCGAGGAAGGAGGCGGACCTCCTGGACCGGGCCCGCGCCCGCGAGGAGCCGGAAGGGCCCCCGCGCCCGCTCGCGGGGGGCCGGTCTCCGCGTACGTCGCGACCGCGCGCGCCTGGGTGCCGGGTGCCGGGTAGCGCTCAGTCGTCCTCGCCCGGCGGGGTGAAGTGGGCGAGGGCTGTCTCCAGGACCTCGCGCTGGCTGGTCTCCGTGGTGTCGGGGGCGGCGGCGAGAACGGCGTAGCGCTTGCCGTCGGTGGCGGTGAAGGCGCGCTCGATGCCGAGCCTGGTGCCGCCGACCTTGTCGCTCTCGTAGGAGTAGACGAGTTCGGCCGCATCACCCTTCGGGTTCTCCGGGCCGCTCCTGGTGGGCCCGAGCGTGATCTGTTCGTACTGCTCGGTGCGGCGGCCCAGGTCCTCCGACGCCTGGGCGACCGCGTCCTCGGGGCTGAGTCCGTGGTCGGTGATCTCGAAGAGCTGAAGGAGGCTCAGTTCATCGGGCGAGGTGTAGAAGACGCTGCCGTCCTTCTCGCTGCGCTCCCAGTCCTCGGGCACGGCGAGACCGTACCCGGCGGGGTCATCGGTGGCGACGAAGCCTTCGGGGAGCGCGGAGGGGTCGTCGGACGGCGTCTCCTCGGAGGTCTCCTCGGCCGAGGGCTCCTCGGCCGAGGGGTCGGGGGCGGAGAGGTCGCCCTCCTCGCCCGGGGTCGGGTCGGGCGCCGCGGAGACCCCGGCGGGCTTGTGGGCCTCGGCGGGTCCCTCGTCGCCGGTGTCGAGGAGGACCCAGGTCAGCGCGACCGCTCCGGCCGCGACCACGACGGCGGCGGCGAGCAGGAGCGCGCGCTTGTTCCGCGGGCGGCCGGAGGGCTGCTGCGGCGGCGGCCCGGGGTCCCAGGTGACCGGCGGGAGCACGGTGCCGTACGGGTCGGGAGCGGCCGTTTCCGCGGGCGCGACCACGTACGGGGCCGCGTCCGGGACCGGCGGCGGGGAGACGGTGGTGGACCCGCCGTGCTCCCAGCGCTGCGCGAACGCGTTCCAGCGCGGCATGCCGGACGTCATCTCAGCCCCCCAGGAGCGCGACGAGCGACTCGACGACCGCGGCCCCCGACGCGAGCGCGCCGACGAGCGGCCCCGCGACGTCGACGGCGTCGCGCAAGCGCCCGAGCCTGCCCCGCGAGGCGGCACCCCCTGCGGTGATCTCGCCCTCGACGGCGGCGAGTTCGGTGTCGAGGGCGGCGTTCTCCGGGGTCCGGGTGAAGCGTGCGAGGTCCGCGCGCAGGGCGGTGACCGCGGCGAGGAGCGCGGCCTGCGTCTCGTCGGCGGGCGCGGTCTCGCCCCGTACGTACGAGACCTCGTTCCCGTCCCCGATCGCGAAGGCGCTGCCCTCGACCGAGCCGATGTGGACGCCCGGCCTGTCCCGGCCCTGGTCCGCTGTCCCTGTCATTTCTTCCCGCCCCCCTTGCCACCCGGCGTGTGGCTGATCTTGTTGTCGTTGCCGATGCCGATGGCGCTGTCCTTGGCGGAGTCGATGTAGACCCCGCCGTTCGCGACGTGGATGATCTTCTGGTCGAACTCGTCCGTGGCCCAGCCGGCTTCGCGCAGCGCCGTCCGCACGCCACCGGCGACGCGGTCCTGGATCGTCTTGAGGTAGCGGTCGAGGTCCATTTCCTGGAAGAGCGAGAGGTCCTCGTCGGTGCCGAGTTCCCGTACCGCCGCCGACGGCCCCTCGGCCGGGGCGCCCGCGTATCCGGCGAAGGCACGGCGCAGTTCGCCCCACAGCCAGCCGCCGAGCGTCCGCACCGAGTCCCCGAAGGACGAGGGCGTGTGCACGAGCGCCCAGGCGATGTGGCCGGGCCAGGACAGGGCGCGGTGGCGGCGCGCCTCGCGCTCGGCGAGCCGGTAGCCGCGCCGCACGGGCGTGAGGACGTGCGGCGCGAACTCGGCCATGAGCATGCCGCCCTGCGTGTGGACCCGCACGAAGACGGTCACGACGAGTTCCTCGTCCCAGCCGCCGACGCGGATGCGCAGGAAGTGGCGGCGCGCTTCGCCGCCCTCTTCGAGCGCGGCGGCGCGGTGTGCCGCGAAGGCGTCCGGCGCGTACGGCGCCCCGTTGCGCCACTCCAGTCCGTCGGCGGGCAGGAACACGCACTCGTCGAGGCGCAGTTCGCGCAGCCGGTCGATGACGGCGGCGGCCGCCGCGGGGTCCTTGCGCGGCGAGGGCACGCGCAGCGCCTCCACGAGCGGGACGATGCGGCGCAGGATCTCGCCGTTGTCGAGCGGTACGGGGGCCGCCTCGCCGCGCGGGCGCAGCTCGATGGCGAGCGACCACGTGTGGAAGGGGGTGCCGAAGCCGCGGAAGGGCCAGTCCTCCTCGTACATGACGAGTGGCTGGTGCTGCTCGGCGCGCAGCCGCGTGCGCAGGTGCGAGAGGCGCGGGCCCGCAGTGGTCTCGGCGGGGTCGCTCTGCGCGTGCGGGAAGCGGCTGGGCGAGAGTTCCTCGCTGACGACTCGCGCGAACTGGCCGCGCCGCAGGGCGACACAGGCGACGATGCCGGCGAGCACGAGGAGGGTGAGGAAGGCGGCCAGGCGCGCGAAGCCGAGCGGGTCGGAGAGGCCGGGGCCGAAGCCCGAGCCTCCGGAGAAGGTGCCGCCGCCGAGGAAGAGCGCGGCCAGGACGACGGCGAAGAAGAGGTACACGAGGTAGAGGCGCGAGAGCCAGCGCACGTAGAAGGCGACGGCCCTGCGCACGAGCCCCACCCCGGTGTCCGCGGAGCCACTGCCCCTGATCCAGCGGGCCACGACGAGACCGACGCTGCCGAGGAGTGCCAGGGCCAGCAGCCCGCCGCTCACGATGAGCCCGAGCAGCCACAGGCCGACGATGCCGCCCGCCCACCCGACCTCGTGGTTGCGGGCCCGGACCGCGTGCGAGAGGACGCGGCCGGCGTCGATGCCGACGGAGGGCGCGGGAAAGCGCTCCTCGTGCACGTACAGCTCGTCGAGAACCGCCTCGCGAAAGGCGCGGTCGTGGTGCACGCCGACGCAGAGGAGCCGGGTCGCCTCGCTGACGGCGGGCGGGACGGGGGCGCGGGGGGCCAGGGCTTCCTGCGGCGGGGGGCCCGACTGCGGGGGGAAGGGCGGGGGCGCCGACGGGGGTGACGACGCGGTCGCCGGCGCCCGCGGCGCTGTCGCGGGGCCCGTCGGCTGGGGCATCGGTTCGGGCTGCGGGGGTGGCTGCTCGGTCACCTCGGGCCTTCCGGTACGGGCGCGACAGGCGCGGGCACAGGGGTGCGCCCGGACACGGGGCGCGAAGGAGGCAACACTGTACGACACCCGCCCCCGTCGGGCGCAGGAAAAAACGGGCCCGAACCCACCTGCTGATCCAGGGGAGTTCGGGCCCGCCTACGAGAGCGGCCGCGAGCGGCTCGCACAGGTCCCGCCGAGGGGGACCGAGCGTCTCAGATGAGGCCGAGCGCGCGGACCGCGTCGCGCTCCTCGCCCAGCTCCTTGACCGAGGCGTCGATGCGGGCGCGGGAGAAGTCGTTGATCTCCAGGCCCTGGACGATGGAGTACGTGCCGTCCTTGACCGTGACGGGGAAGGAGGAGATGAGGCCCTCGGGGACGCCGTAGGAGCCGTCCGAGGGGATGCCCATCGAGGCCCAGTCGCCCTCGGCGGTGCCGTTGACCCACGTGTGGACGTGGTCGATGGCGGCGTTGGCGGCCGAGGCTGCGGAGGAGGCGCCGCGCGCCTCGATGATGGCGGCGCCGCGCTTGGCGACGGTCGGGATGAAGTCCTCGGCCAGCCACTTCTCGTCGTTGACGACCTCGGCGGCGTTCTTGCCGTTGATCTCCGCGTGGAAGATGTCGGGGTACTGCGTCGCGGAGTGGTTGCCCCAGATGGTCAGGCGCTTGATGGCGTCGACCGTGACCCCGGCCTTCTTCGCGAGCTGCGTGAGCGCGCGGTTGTGGTCGAGGCGGGTCATCGCGGTGAAGCGCTCGGCCGGTACGTCAGGGGCGGCGGCCTGGGCGATGAGGGCGTTGGTGTTCGCCGGGTTGCCCACGACGAGGACCTTGATGTCGTCGGCGGCGTGGTCGTTGATCGCCTTGCCCTGCGGCTTGAAGATGCCGCCGTTGGCCTCCAGGAGGTCACCGCGCTCCATGCCCTTGGTGCGGGGGCGGGCGCCGACGAGGAGGGCGACGTTGGCGCCGTCGAAGGCGACGTTCGGGTCATCGCTGATCTCGATGCCCTTGAGCAGCGGGAACGCGCTGTCGTCCAGCTCCATCGCGGTGCCCTCGGCGGCCTTGAGGGCCGGGGTGATCTCCAGGAGTCGCAGGTTCACCGGCACGTCCGGGCCCAGGAGCTGGCCGGAGGCGATGCGGAAGAGCAGCGCGTAGCCGATCTGGCCGGCCGCGCCGGTGACGGTGACATTCACGGGGGTGCGGGTCATGACGATCTCCATCAGACGACTGGCGGTGGGGTTCCCTGCCCCAGGGGGTGGATCTGGGCCCCGACGCCGGATGATCGATCTCTTGGCGTCAAGAGAGATCCGCCGCTCAGGCTATCGCGCCGGTGGAGGGCGGGACCGCAGGGCGGGTGTGGCGGGGCCCACAGGGGGCGTGGGCGGCGGCGGGCGGGTACGGCGAAGGCCGCCGAGCGCTGGGCTGCGGCGGCCTTCGCAGGGAGGGGGACTCCCGTGGGGGGTATGACCGCGTGTTCCCGGGGAGGGGCGGGGTATGCGTGCGGGGGTGAGAAAAGTTTTCCGGGCGGCGGGCAGGAGGCCGCCGACAGCCGCCTGCCCGCCGGGCGGCGCCGGGCGGCGCGGGCGAACCCTGGCCGTAGCGGGCGGAGTCGGGCGGTGCCACACGGAGCCGGGCGGAGTCGGGCGGTCGCCCTGCCGCCGAGGCCGCCCCGCCGGGCGGTCGCCCCTCCGCCCGGGGCTCACCCCTCCCCCGCTCCCTGCGTGCACCCCTTCGCCCCCGCGCCGACCTCCGCGCAGGCGCGGACGGAACCGGGCTTCGACACCGCGAGCATCCCCGTGTAGGCGTCGCCCGAGTCCCGCACCGTGACCCGCTGCGTACGGCCGCCCGCGCGGGCCGTCACCGTGTCCCCCGGGCCCGCCTGCGTGATCCGCGCCCACGCGGCCCCGCACACCTCGCTGTACCGCACCTCCACGAGCCGTGTGCCGACCGCGGCACGGTCCGTCGTGCGGGCCAGTTCACCGCTGCACCCCATCGCCTCCGGGTCCCTGCCCGCGCACCCCGCCCCCGAGCACCGCACCCCTTCGGGCAGCTCGGCGGCCCGCACCGACGCCGAACTCCTGGGCGTGGCACGCTGGTTCGTATCGTTGTCGTCGAGCAGGCGCGGGACGAAGACGATCGCGCCGAGCACGACGAGCGCGCCCGTCACCCCGGCGAGGAACATCGTCGCGCGCCGCCGTCCGCGCGGCACGGGAGCGCCCGCGGGCTCCCCCGGCGGGCGGTCCCCCGGCGGCGCGCCCCCCTCTCGCGCGGGGCCGCGCTCCCGTATCGGCGGCCTCGGCTCCTGGCGCTCCCGGCCCGGCCCCCGCGGCGGGTACGTGGCCGTCGCGGTGCGCGCCGGGGCGGGCTGCTCGTCGAGCGCCGCGCGCGCCTGCGAGATGCGCACGGCCTCCATCGTCAGGTCGTGGCGCGACTCGGCGCGGCTCCACGCCCGTTCGGCCAGCTCCCACATCGTCGTCAGGTGCTGCGGATGAGCCCCCGTCACCTCCGCGAGCGCGATGACGGCGCCCTTCGGCGCGAGCAGCCTGCCGCCGAGATAACGTTCCCAGGATGTCTTGCTGTAGCCCGTACGGTCCGCGAGCGCCGCGACACTGAGCCCGGCGCGGTCCACGAGCCGGCGCAACTGCCCGGTGAACTCGCGGATCTGCGGATCGAGCCCTTCGGGCAGCGCCTTCCAACGCGGCATCGTCTCCCCCTCTTTCCCCCTGTGCCTGCTCTCCCCCGGCCCGCAGGGCGGTCCCACCCCTCCGGACCGGCCCTGCCGGGCCCCGTCCTGGCCTACCCACCAGAACGCCCCCGCCAAGAGCGACAGTTCCACCGAAGAGGGGGCGCACGGGAGCATTCGGAACCGAAGGACGCACCGTCGCACGCCGGGCACCGACACGTCCAGTCAATCAGGCAGGAACAGGACGCGAAGGGCGAAGGGGGAAGAATTTGCAGGACAGGCCGGTGAACGCAATATTCCGGGCATCATTCGCACACAAGTGATCCCAGGAGCCACGCCGTTCCCACGAGGGCGCGTCAGTCGACGGTGAAGTGCAGGATCTCGTCGAGGAAGGGGATCACGAGCCACGGCTTCGGCTGCACCATGAGCGCGAGGAAGAAGACGACCAGCCCGAGGATGCCGTACGTGAGCATGTCCGTGAAGCGCGACCGCACCGCGAGCATCCCCACCGACCTCACGGTCCAGCGCAGCACCGCGCCCAGCATCAGCGCGAGCCCCACGAGCAGCGTGCCGACGCGGAAGAAGCCCAGTCCTGTGACGAGCAGACCGAGGCCCGTCGTCCCGAGGACACTGAGGATCGGCCACTGACGTGCGGGCGCGGGGGCGTCGGCGGGGGCGGCGCGCCCGCCGCCCTCGGGCCGCGCGGTGTCCCGCGTGATGCCGCTGACCTCGCGCGTCGCCCGCATCGGCTGCCCGTCGGGCCCGGGGGCGCTGACCACCTCGGTCACCACGGGGGTCTCCTCGTCGCCCGCCGCCTCGCCCGTCGCCTCCGGCACCTCGGGCACGGTCACGGCCGTCGCGCCGTGCGCCTCCCGCACGGGCGCCCGCTCGGGTTCCGGCCGCGCGGGCTCGCCGTGCTCGGCGCGGTCCGTGGCGGACGCGGGGGTGCGGCTCTCGTTCGGCTCTCCGGCCACGGGTGGTGCCTTTCGTCGGCGGGGCGGCGATCAGGATTCGGCGGGACGGCGTTCAAGGACGTACGGGGGGCGTTCAAGGACGTACAGGGGGCGTTCAGCAGTGCGCGAGGACGGCACGGTACGGCGGCCCGCCCGGCCCGTACGGTTACGAGCCCGCCCGGCCGTACGGTACGAGCCCGCCCGTACCGTACGAGAGCCCGGCGGGCCGTACGAGCCGGGCCGGACGGCCCGTGCGATCCGGGCCGGGCGTGCGCGCCGGACGGGCCGTTCCGGCCTCTCGCGTGCGCGAGCGAGGCTGCTCAGACGGCCGCGCGCTCGGCCGCCTCGACGACGTTGACGAGCAACTGGGCGCGGGTCATGGGGCCGACGCCGCCCGGGTTGGGCGAGAGCCAGCCCGCGACCTCGGCGACGCCGGGGTGCACGTCCCCGACGATCTTGCCGTTCTCGTCGCGCGAGACGCCGACGTCGAGCACGGCCGCGCCCGGCTTGACGTCCTCGGGCTTGATGAGGTGCGGGACCCCGGCGGCCGCCACGACGATGTCGGCGCGGCGCAGGTGAGCGGCGAGGTCGCGGGTGCCGGTGTGGCACTGCGTGACGGTGGCGTTCTCGGAGCGGCGCGTGAGCAGCAGCGGCATCGGGCGGCCGATCGTGACGCCGCGGCCCACGACGACGACCTCGGCTCCGTTGATCTCGACGCCGTGCTGCCGCAGGAGGCGGACGATGCCGTACGGGGTGCAGGGCAGCGGGGCGGGCTCGTTGAGGACGAGGCGGCCGAGGTTCATGGGGTGGAGGCCGTCGGCGTCCTTGTCCGGGTCCATGAGTTCGAGCACGCGGTTCTCGTCGATGCCCCTGGGCAGCGGGAGCTGGACGATGTAACCGGTGCAGGCGGGGTCGGCGTTGAGTTCGCGGACGACGTCCTCGATCTCCTCCTGCGTGGCGCTCGCGGGCAGTTCGCGCTGGATCGAGGCGATGCCGACCTGGGCGCAGTCGCGGTGCTTGCCCGCCACGTACTTCTGGCTCCCCGGGTCGTCGCCGACGAGGAGCGTGCCGAGCCCCGGCACGATGCCGCGTTCGCGCAGCACCGCGACCCGCTCCTTCAGCTCGGACTTGATCTGTGCCGCGGTGGCCTTGCCGTCGAGAATCTGCGCGCTCATACCGCACATCTTCGCCGATGCGGGGGGCGGGGAACGAATCCGGGTACCGGTACGGGCGGCGGGGGCCGCGACGGCGCCGCCCACCGCGCGGACCAGGGCATCCTCGCGCGTCTCACTTGAGCAACGCCCTTCGTCAACACCTGGACACCGTCCGTCCCCCGCACGAAGGATGGACACCCTACGCGCGGACGGTGCAGGGGGAACACGACGCGCTCAGTTCCTCCTCGCCGGGAACGCGCCGTCCCCGAGCGTCACCATCACGGAGGAACACCCATGAGCAACGGCGAGCCGAACAACCCCTACGGGCCGCCGCCCGGCGGCCCGCAGCCGGGCTACGGCTACCCCGGAGGGGGCGGGCCCGGTCACGGTCCCCAGCCGGGCCAGCCCGGTTACGGGTACCCGCAGGGCCAGGCGTACGGCTACCCGCAGGCGCCGCCCGTCCAGCCCTACGGCTACGGGGGCGGCCCCGGCTACGGGGGTCAACCGCCGTACGCGCACTGGGGGCTCCGCGTCGGCGGCACCCTCATCGACGGGCTGATCTTCCTCGTGCCGTACGCCATCATGCTGGTCGGCGTCACGCAGGACCTTCCCGTGCTCGCGATCATAGGTTTCCTTGTCTTCGCCGGGATAGGCATCTGGCAGCTCATCCGCGAGGGCAGGACCGGGCAGACGGTCGGCAAGAGCGCCGTCGGCATCCGCCTCGTCTCGGAGACCACGGGACAGCCCCTCGGCGTCGGCATGGCCTTCGTGCGCAGGATCGCGCACTTCATCGACGGCGTCGCCTGCTACATCGGCTGGCTGTGGCCGCTGTGGGACGCCAAGAAGCAGACCTTCGCCGACAAGATCTGCTCCACGCTCGTGATCCGCAGCAACTGACCGCGCCCGGCGGTTCCGTGGGCGGAATCCCCCGTACGGGTAGCGGGGGATTCCCTCCTTGACGCACGCGTCACCCGCGGTCACTCAAAATTGGACAAAGGGCACCGCTCGCGCGAACCATGACGTCCCCGACGTCAGCGAGGAGACCCCGCCTTGAGTCCCCACCAGCCGGGCGGCGGCGGCCCGGCATCCACGCCGCCCGACCTGCCCACGGTGCCCGGGGTACCGGCGTACATGCGCGAGGCGGGGGTGCCGCGGCGGCCCTCGCAGCCGCCCCCGGCGATCCCCGGCCCCTCCCCCGCGCCGGGAGGGGCCGTGCCACCGGCGTTCGGCGGCCCGGGACCGTACGCGGGAGCCGCCCCCGCCCCGGGAGGCGCCGCGTACGGGGTCTACTCGCCGTACCCGAACGCCCGGCACCCGGGACCCATGCCCAGCGGCGTACGCGCCGCCCAGGTCCTGCTCTTCGCGCTCGGCGGCTCGCAGGCGCTCGTCGCACTGCACACGCTCGCTCTGGCGCTGTGGCTGAGCACGGGTTCCTCCTCCGCCTCCGACGACCTGGGGGATCTCCTGCTGTTCCTCGGAGGGGTCTCCGCCCTGGCCGCCCTGCCGTTCGCAGGATTCGCGTGCTGGGGGCTCGTGACCGCCGCGCGCTGGGGCAGGGGCGGCCCGGGGACCCGGCTGTCGGCGCTCCTGTACACGACGGGCGTGGCCGCGCTCAGCGTCTCCCTGTCCTCGGCGCTCCTGTGGATGTACGGCACGGGCCTGTGCCTCGCCCTCGCCGCCTTCGTCCTCACGGTGGGCCGCGAGGCGGCGGCCTGGTTCGACGGCCGCCCGTACTGAGGACCGCCCGTACCGAGGGACCGCCCGTACCGAGGGGCCGCCCGCACTGAGGGGCCGCCCGTACTGTGGCCGCCTGCGGCCGCCGCGCGGAGCCGCGTACTCGCGGCGGGCCACCGCAACGGCGAAGGCCCCCGCCGACACGCGCACGCGCGCCGGTGGGGGCCTTCCAGCACGTCCCCGCTCAGGGGAACGGGCTCAGTGGAAGAAGTGCCGCGTCCCCGTGAAGTACATCGTCACGCCCGCCTTCTTCGCGGCCTCGACGACGAGTTCGTCCCGTACCGAACCGCCCGGCTGCACGACCGCGCGGACCCCGGCGGCCGTGAGGACCTCCAGGCCGTCGGGGAAGGGGAAGAAGGCGTCGGACGCGGCGAAGGAACCGGCCGCGCGTTCCTCGCCCGCGCGCTCGACGGCGAGCTTGGCGGAGTCGACGCGGTTGACCTGGCCCATGCCGACGCCGACCGAGGCGCCGTCCTTGGCGAGCAGGATGGCGTTGGACTTGACGGCCCGGCACGCCTTCCACGCGAACTCCAGCTCGCGCAGACCCGCCGCGTCGAGCGCCTCGCCCGTCGCGAGCGTCCAGTTGGCCGGGTCGTCGCCCTCGGCCTGGAGCCGGTCGGTGACCTGGACGAGCGCGCCGCCGTCGATCTGCTTCGTCTCGGTGCGCGAGGCGGGGGCGCCGGGCGCGACGAGGATGCGGATGTTCTTCTTCTTGGCGAGGAGTTCGACCGCGCCGTCCTCGTACGCGGGGGCGACGATGACCTCGGTGAAGATCTCGGCGACCTGCGCGGCCATCTCCTTCGAGACGGGCCGGTTGACGGCGATGACGCCGCCGAAGGCCGAGAGCGGGTCGCACGCGTGCGCCTTGCGGTGCGCTTCGGCGACGTCCGCGCCGATCGCGATACCGCAGGGGTTCGCGTGCTTGATGATCGCGACGCACGGCTCGCTGTGGTCGTACGCGGCACGGCGCGCGGCGTCCGTGTCCGTGTAGTTGTTGTACGACATCTCCTTGCCGTGCAGCTGCTCGGCCTGCGCGAGCCCGCCCGTGCCGTCGACGTACAGCGCGGCGCCCTGGTGCGGGTTCTCGCCGTAGCGCAGCACGTGGGAGCGGGTGTACGTGGCGCCGGTGAAGTCGGGGAAGCCGCTGTCGTCGGCGGCCGCGTAGTCGTCGGCGAACCAAGAGGCGACGGCGACGTCGTAGGCGGCGGTGTGCTGGAACGCCTCGGCGGCCAGGCGCTTGCGGGTGCGCAGGTCGAAGCCGCCCTCGCGCGCGGCGGCGAGCACGTCCCCGTACCGCGCGGGGCTCGTCACGATGGCGACGGAGGGGTGGTTCTTGGCGGCGGCGCGGACCATCGAAGGGCCGCCGATGTCGATCTGCTCGACGCACTCGTCCGGGGTCGCGCCGGAGGCGACGGTCTCGCGGAAGGGGTAGAGGTTGACGACGACGACGTCGAAGGGCTCGATGCCCAGCTCGTCGAGCTGCGCGCGGTGCGTGTCGAGCCGCAGGTCGGCGAGGATGCCCGCGTGGACCTTGGGGTGGAGGGTCTTGACACGGCCGTCGAGGCACTCGGGGAAGCCGGTCAGCTCCTCCACCTTGGTCACGGGAACGCCCGCGGCGGCGATCCTCCCCGCGGTGGAGCCGGTCGAGACGAGCTGGACGCCCGCCTCGTGGAGGCCGCGCGCGAGGTCTTCGAGCCCGGTCTTGTCGTAGACGCTGATGAGCGCGCGGCGCAGCGGTCGGCGGCCCTCGGTGTCGGTGGGGGTGGTCGTGGACTCGGAGGTCGTCACGGAACCAGTACCTTTCGTCCCTCGATGCGGTAGCCGTGGCGGGCCAGGCGCCCCACGACATCGACGAGCAGCGCGCGCTCGACGTCCTTGATACGTGCGTGGAGGGCGGCCTCGCCCTCCGGTGAGTCGTCCTCGCGGATCTCGACCACGCCCTGGGCGATGATCGGCCCGGTGTCGACGCCGTCGTCGACGAAGTGGACGGTGCAGCCCGTGACCTTCGCGCCGTAGGCGAGGGCGTCCCTGACGCCGTGGGCGCCGGGGAAGCTGGGCAGCAGAGCGGGGTGGGTGTTGACGAAGCGCCCGCCGAAACGGTCCAGGAACTCCTTGCCGACGATCTTCATGAACCCGGCCGAGACCACGAGGTCCGGGGCGTACGCGGCGGTCGCCTCGGCGAGCGCGAGGTCCCAGGCGGCGCGGTCGGGGTGGTCCTTGACGCGGCACACGAAGGTGGGAATCCCCGCGGCGCGGGCCCGCTCCAGGCCCGCGATGCCCTCGCGGTCCGCGCCGACGGCGACGACGCGCGCCCCGTAGCGCTCCTGGCCCTGCTCCTCGATGGTGTCGAGGAGCGCCTGGAGGTTGCTGCCGGTGCCGGAGACGAGGACGACGAGGCGCTTGACGCCGGGTGCGTCGTCGAGCGGTGCGCGGTCGGGAGGTGGTGCGGAGGCCACGAGCGGCCCTTTCTGGAAGGGGGCGGTACGGCGCGGGGGCGCGGGACCGCGGTGTTTCGCGGGGCGGGCGGCAGGCGGCGGGGACCGGGACGTCACCACGGTGTGACGCGACTCACCCCCGGCGGGGCCGTACGCGTCCGCCGCTTTGTGGCATCGCACGAAGGTGGCGCGTCACGCGATACGGGGAACTCTACGAAGCCGCCGACCGTCAGCAACGATACCGGCCCCCGCACGGGCACTCGGACGACCCCGAGGTGTCCCGGGAGGTGGCCCAGCCCGGAAGGGCTTGCGACCGGCAGGTAGCGTCAAGGGTGTCCGCGCGGGTGCCCGCCGCCCGCCCACCGCCGCCTTTCGTCAGTCCAGGCCGCCCGCACCCTCCCGTGACGGCCGCACAGCAAGGGGAAGACGCCTCCTGATGCCGGACCGATCCGCCCGCCCCCGCCTCCGCCCCTTCGCCCCGGCCGGCGCCGCCGCCGGAGCCCCGCTCGGCGTTCTCCCCACGGCCTTCCGCCCCGCCGAGCCCGGCGCGACGGCGCCCGTGTTCGCGCTGCGCGAGGGGGATTCCTCCGGCGAGGGGACCGGCGCGGGCGCCTCCGGCACGAGGCCGGGCACGGACGCCTCCGGCACGGGCTCCAGTACGTCAGGCACGGGCCCCGGTACGGGCACGGACGGGGGCTCCGGTACGGGCACGGACGGGGGCTCCGGTACGGGCGCGACGCCGGGCTCCCGTACGGGTGACCGGGAGCCGGGTGGCGCCGAGGGCGGGCCCGAGGGGCAGGACGAGCGGGACAACCCCTTCGCCCCGCCGCCCGCCGACCGCCCCGACCAGCCGTGGCGCCCCCGCGCCCCCGAGAACGGCGGCACGCGGTGGAGCGGCCGCCAGCCCGAGCCGTGGCGCGGCGGCGGCTGGGGCAACCACCCGGGCACCTCGCCGCAGGGCCAGGACCCACAGGAGCAGGGACCGCAGGGGCAGGGACCGCAGGGCCAGGGACCGTGGGGCCAGGGACCGCAAGGGCCTCAGGGCCAGGGACCTCAGCAGGGTCCCGGCCAGGGCGGCCCGTGGCAGGGCCCCGGACAGGGCCCGGGCAACAGTGACGGCAACGGCGGCCCCGGTGGCGGCCCCTTCCCCCGTATCCCCCGCTGGGACCCGACCGACCCGGTGCAACGGCACGCCCGTTACGCGCTGATGGCCGGGACCTGGGGTCTCGTCGTGGGGCTCTTCCTCGGCTGGACCTACCTCGCCCTGCTCCTCGGCGCCCTCGGCCTCTACTGGGGCATCTCGGCACTGCGCGGCCGGGCCCGCACGCCGCAGGAGTCGGAGGCGGCGCTGCGGGCTGTGGCGAAGGGCAACGACCCGGAGGAGGCGGCCACGAGAGCGCGCGAGGAGGCGGCGAAGCATCCGGCACCCGCCCCGCCCCCCACGCCGTACGGCCGCCCCGTCACGCGTACCCGCCCGCAGGTCCCCTCGGCGGTCACGGGCATCGTGACCTCGGC
Organism: Streptomyces sp. P6-2-1; assembly: GCF_050613165.1. Classification (NCBI taxonomy): domain Bacteria; kingdom Bacillati; phylum Actinomycetota; class Actinomycetes; order Kitasatosporales; family Streptomycetaceae; genus Streptomyces; species Streptomyces sp. P6-2-1. The sequence goes on from NZ_CP192513.1 coordinate 2,540,321, forward strand.
CCTGAGCCTCGCCGCCGTGGCGAGCGTCTTCCTCTTCCACTTCGTCTACAGCGACTACTTCACGTGCGTCGACGACGCGGCCACCCACACCTCGCGCGACGCCTGCGAGAGCCACCTCCCGAAGGAACTCCGCCCCCTCCTGGCCGAGTAACAGCGGCCGAGAGCCGGGGCGGCGGCGGCCGCCGGGAGCGCCGCCCCGTCCCCGGAGGCTCCGGGCGCTCCGCGCGAGCGCCACGAGAACGGACCACCGCCCCCGCCCCCCTGCCCCAACCGCAGGCCCTGCCCCCGTCAGCGCGCCCCCGCCCCCGGCGGCCCCTCCCCGTCGTCCGTCTCACCCCGGGGCCTCGCCCGGTCCGGCCCCTCCAGCAAAGCCTCGATCTCCGCGGCGAACTCCTCGCCCGTACCCCCGTCCCGCACACCCGCCCCGGACCCGTCGACCGCGCCGGACCCGTCGTCCGCGTCCGGCCCCTTGCCCGGCTCCGTCAGGCCGCCGGCCGCCTCCGGCGCCTCCGTCACCCCCTGCGTCACCCCCTCCGTCACCCCCTCCGTACGCGAAGCCCCCGCTCCCGCCGCCACGGCCCCCGCCGCCTCGCGGTCACGGCGCGGGAGCCACCAGCGCCCGGGCAGGGCCTCGTGCCCCGGTGCCTCCGGCGGAGACGGCTCGGGCAGCCCCGGCTCCGGCTCCTCCCGCACCGTCAGCCCGCGCAGTCGCCATCCCCGCAGCCCCAGCGCCACAGGGACACCCAGGAAGGCCGTCCAGACGAACGTGGCCGCGCCCGTGAGCCAGCCCACCGGGCCGACGTCGCGGAGGGGGCCCACACCGAGCGGGCCCGCCGATGCCGTGGCGAGGGCGCCCACCACGAGACCCGCGAGGAGGGCGGCGCAGGCCGCCGTCAGGGCCGTCGTAGCGCGCGACCACACCGCCGATTCGTCCGTCTCCTCGGGCCGTACGGGCGCAGCGGCGCGGCCCACCAGGAGGCCCGCGAGGAGCGCGGCGGCCGGCGGCAGCGCGAGCACGGCCCACGTCGACGGCGGCGGGTCACCCTGCGCGGGGAGCGCGGAGAGGAGCGGGAAGGGCGGCAGGCCGCCGAGCGGCGCGGCCCCGGAGAGCGCCACGGGCTGCCCCGTACCCACGAGAAAGCCGGGCCCGAGCCCGTACGAGGCCGCCCACAGGACGGCGTTGGGCACGAGGGCGACGGCGAGGAGCAGGACGGCGGCGAGCCCTGACCAGTCGTCGGTGATGCGGTCGAAGGCGCCGCGCACCGCCGCGGAATGGCCGCTCAGGGCCGTCACGAGGAGCAGCGCGCCGCCCGCGACGAGCCCGAGCACGGCGGCGGAGGCGGCCCGCAGGACCGTCGTGAGGACCTCCCGCCGTGCCCCGATCCGTAGCGAGAGGGCGGGCAGCGGGTCGGGCCGCCCGTGCGCCGCCCACACGCCGGAGGCGACGGCGAGGGCGACAAGCGGCGGTACGTGGAGCAGCGCGCTGAGCGGCTCGGGCGCCGGGTCACCGCCGCGCGCGTAGAGGAGCGCGGCGGCGGCGACGATGAGGTACCCGGCGCACACGCCCGCCACGGCGGCCCCGCGCCCGCCGAGCCGTCCCCCCGCCCGTCCCCGTACCGGCAGGAGTTCGCCCTGCTCATCGGGTTCGGCCGCCTCGCGCGCCGCGCGGTGCAGGAGCCACAGCGGCAGCAGGGGCAGGAGGAGCGGGACGAGGCCGAGCGGCACGGCCTCGCCCGTGACGAGGCTCGCGCGGGTGAGTGTCGTGCCGTGCCCGAGGAACCACAGCGAGGCGGCGAGCCGCAGCGCGCCGCCCGGCCCGCTGTCGGGGAACGGCGAACTGATCCACAGCACCATGACCAGGACCGCGAGCGCGCCCAGTCCCAGCCCGGCGGCGAAGGCCCCGCCGAGCAGCGAGGCGATGAAGGCGGGCAGCCGTCTGCCGAGGCGGGCGGCGACGGGCGGAGCGGCGGGGGTGCCCTGGGGCGGGGACGTGGCGGCCCCGGGCGGATCGGTCATCTCGGTCACCGGGCCATGCTCCCAATGACCCAGTCGATACCCGTGCAAGAAGCGCGTACCGGAGGTGTCGCCCAATATACGACTATGCGATCTTACGTACGGAGCGACGCGCCGTGTCGGCAGGGGCCCTTCCGCCACGGGGGTACGCGATGAGCCCCCGCACCTCCGCCCGCCGCGGGGAGGGGCGTTCTGACAGGGCATCGGGCCCCGCGACTCCGGCCCTGCCCTCCCTCCCCGACCGACGGCGGCTGCGCGAACACGCCGGGCTGACCCGCGCTCAGGCGGCGGCACGACTCGGCGTGAGCGCGCAGACGGTACGGGCCTGGGAGACGGGCCGGGCCAGACCCCGCGGCCGCCGCCTGGAGGCGTACGCCCTGCTGCTGACGGAACTGTCGACGGAGACCGGGACGGCACGCACGGAGGCGGAGACGGGGGACGCGGCACGCACGACGAAAGCGGCACGCACGGGGAAAGCGGCACGCACGGGGGAAGCGGCACGCGGGGCGGAAGCGGCACCCGCAGGCGACACGGCACGCACAGCCGAAGCCCCCCGGGCCGCCGAACCGCCCCCCGCGACCCCCGACATCGCGCACGCCCCGCCCGCCGCCGGGCCGCTTCCGCTCCCCGGGCCGCCCGACGCCGCCTTCGCCGCGCTCTACGCGCACGCCGCGCCCACCCTCCTGCGGCAGGCGTACCTCCTCACGGGCCGCCCGCGGGTCGCGCTCGCCGCCGTGCTGAGCGGGTTCCGGCAGGCGTGGGAACGGTGGCCCGAGGTGGCCCGCGACCCGGACCCGGAGGGGTGGGTGCGGGCGGTCGTGCACGAGTCGGCGCTGTCGCCGTGGCGCGGCTTCGGCGGCAGGGGGCGCAGGGCAGCGCCCGCGGACGCGGGGCAGGCGGCGCTCGCCGCCGCGCTGCTGCGCCTGCGGCCGCCGCAGCGCAGGGTCGTGCTGCTGTACGAGGGCGTGGGGCTCGACCTGCCCGAGACGGCGGCCGAGGTGGAGGCGAGCACCCCTGCGGCGGCCCGGCGCCTGCTCCACGCCCGCGAGGACCTGACCACCCGCCTCCCCGAACTCGTGGACAGTCCGGAGCGGTTGACGACACGCCTACGGGCCTTCCTCGCGGAGGGCGAGGTGCCGGGCCGCCCCACGCCCCCCACACCCGAGGTCGCCCTTGCCGACGCGCGTCTCGCGGGCCGTGCCCGCACCGGCGCGGCCCTCGCCCTCACGGGCATCCTCGCCGCGACGACGCTCTACGCCCTCGCCACGACGGACAGCACCCCTCCCCCGCCACCCGCCACCGAGGTGGACGGCACCACGGTCCCGGCCCCGGGCCCTCCACGCCCGGACACGCTGAAGGACCGCCCGCCGACACGGGGGCCGGGGACGGGCGCGGGACGGCTGGTCCCCTTGGACGGCTGACCCTCGCGGGGCTGATCCACGCTGTACGGCCGGACGGACAGGGCGCACCGGCGGACCGGGCACCCGCCGCACGCCGACCGCGCCCCCGCCGCCCCGCCCGTCTCAACGCCACCTGGACACCCGCCGCCTACGCCCCCGTCGCCTCGGCCGCCCGGTGCCTCCGGTAGTGGCGGGCGGCGCGGGCCCGGTTGCCGCAGGACGGTTTGCACCACTCCTGCCTGCCGTGCCGCCGCACGAAGTACCGCACGCAGCGGGGCGCCGTGCAGGCGCGCAGGCGGGCGAAGTCGGGGGCCGCGAGGAAGGCGAGCGCGGCGCGGGCGAGGGCCGCGGGGAGCGTGTCCGTACCCGGAGCCGGTGCCAGGCGTACGGCGGGCGCCGCACCCTCCGGCCAGTCGAGCACCGGACGGACCGGCACACGCGCGGCGACGGCGTTGAGGAGGGCCAGCGCCTCGTCGGCGGGCTGGAGGCGGTCGGCGTCGGCCGGGCTCACGGGCCCGGGGCGCACTCCCCGCGCGAACAGGGCCCGTACCGCGTCGCGCAGCGCCCGTACCTCACCGCGCAGCGCCTCCGTGGCCTCCGCGTCCCACTCGCCCGGCAGGAGCGTCGCGACCTCGTCGAGCCACGCGCGGAGCCCTTCGACGCCGTCCAGGTCGTCCGCGACTCCTCCCTCGCCGTCGTGGCGGATGGTGCTCGCGAGGGCGAGCGCGGCCCAGCGGCGTTCCTCCGGTTGCTCGGTCATGTCTCCATCATGCGGGTGCCCTTGACCGGCCATCCGAAGACCCCCTACGTTCTCTCACGTCAAAAAGAATATTAACCGTTAGACATGCCTGGGGCGAGGCCGGCACAGTGCCGCCGTCCACGGGCCGGAGGGGGACGCCGTGCTTCTCGCACACCTGAGTGACCTGCACCTCGACGGAACGGAGTACGCGGCCGCGCGGGCACGCGCCGCCGTCGACCGGGTCCGCGCCGCGGGCGACGCCGTGGACGCGCTCCTGGTCACGGGGGACCTCGCCGATCACGGTGCCGCGAGCGAGTACGAGGAGGTGGCCGCGCTCCTCGCCGGGCTGCCCTTCCCGGTCCTGACCTGCCCCGGCAACCACGACGAGCGCCGCGCCTACCGCAAGGTGCTGCGGGACGGGGCGGCGGGCGAGGGGCCCGTCAACGAACTGCGCGTCCTGCGGCAGGACGGGGCCCCCGCGCTCGCCGTCCTCATGTGCGACTCCAGCATTCCCGGCGCGGGAGCGGGCGCGCTGAGCGCCGAGACCCTGGCCTGGATCGACACGAGCCTGACCGCGCTGCCCGACGGGGTACCGGCCGTCCTCGCCTTCCATCACCCCCCGGCCCTCCTCCACCACCCGCTCCCCGACGCGCTCCGCCTCACCAGCCCCGACGACCTCGCCGATCTCCTCGCCCGCCACCCCCGTGTCCTCGCGCTCCTGACCGGCCACGCGCACACCGCTGCGGCGACGGGCTTCGCCGGCGTCCCGCTCCGCTCGGCCCCCGCCGTCACGTACACGCTGCGCCTGAGCTGGGAGGGCGAGGGCCACGCGGACGACACCCAGCCGCCGGGCCTCGCCTACCACGTACTCGCCCCCGGCGACCGCCACCTGACGACCCACTTCCGCGTCGCGGCGTGAGCACTCCTGCCACCCTCGCGGGTTTCGCCCTCGCGGTCCTGCCCTTCGTCGTCACGCCCGGCGCGAGCCTGGCCCTCGTGACGCGCCACCCCACCCGCGCGGCCCCCGTCGTCCTCGGCACGGTGAGCGGCCTGTACGTGCACGCGGCACTCGTCACCGCGGGACTCGCCACGCTGCTCACCACCCGCCCCGGCCTCCTGCTCGCGCTGCGGCTCGCGGGGGCGGGGTATCTCGCCCTCCTGGGAGTGCGGTTGTGGCGCGCCGAGGGCGGCGGGGCGGTGGCCGAAGGGGCCGAGGACCGCACGGGGTGGCGCCTCGGCCTCGGGGCGCTGCTCGCCAACGTCCTGAACCCGAAGGCGCTCTCGCTCTACCTCGTCCTGCTCCCCCGCTTCGTCGACCCCCACGGACGGGTGATCCCGCACGTACTGGCGCTGACGAGCCTGCACGCGGCTCTGCACACGGCGTGGCTGCTCGGCTGGGCCGCGCTCACGGGACGCGGGCCCCGGCGGGCGCCGGGCCGCGGGCTGCGCCGCGGACTCGCGGTAGTGCTGGTGGGAACGGGGGCGTGGAGCGCGCTGGCGTGAAGCCCCACCCGGCGGTACGGGGCCCCGCTCGCGCCGCCGGGCATGGACTCCGCCCGTCCCGTATCCGCGAAGCGATCACGGCGACGCGACGGGCACGCCGCACCGCGCCCGGACGCCCCCCCGCCCCCGTACGACCCGGCCCCCGCCCGGTCCTCGTACGCGAAACGCCCGCGCCCCGTCCCGCGGCCGCGTGAGGAACGCGGTACGAGGACGGGGCGCGGGCGGAGGCGGGCGCTCACCGGGGCCGGGAGCGGCCCGTGGCGGTGCGTCAGCCGGTCGCGTGCGTCAGCCGTTGAGGATGGCGCGGGCGAGCTTGGCGGTCTCGGTCGGGGTCTTGCCGACCTTGACACCGGCGGCCTCCAGGGCCTCCTTCTTCGCCTGGGCGGTGCCGGAGGAGCCGGAGACGATGGCACCGGCGTGGCCCATCGTCTTGCCCTCGGGGGCGGTGAAGCCCGCGACGTAACCGACGACCGGCTTGGTGACGTTGGCCTTGATGTAGTCGGCCGCACGCTCCTCGGCGTCGCCGCCGATCTCACCGATCATGACGATGAGGTCGGTCTCCGGGTCGGCCTCGAAGGCCGCCAGGGCGTCGATGTGCGTGGTGCCGATGACCGGGTCGCCACCGATGCCGACGGCGGAGGTGAAGCCGATGTCGCGCAGCTCGTACATCATCTGGTACGTCAGCGTGCCGGACTTCGAGACCAGGCCGATGCGGCCCGGCTTCGTGATGTCGCCCGGGATGATGCCGGCGTTCGACTGGCCCGGCGTGATGAGGCCGGGGCAGTTCGGGCCGATGATGCGGGTCTTGTTGCCCTTGCTCTGCGCGTACGCCCAGAAGGCGGCCGAGTCGTGCACGGCGATGCCCTCGGTGATGACGACGGCGAGGCCGATCTCGGCGTCGATCGCCTCGACCACGGCGGCCTTCGCGAAGGCCGGCGGCACGAAGATGACGCTGACGTCGGCGCCGGTCTCCTTGATCGCCTCGGCGACGGAGCCGAAGACGGGGACGGACGTGCCGTCGAAGTCGACACTCGTACCGGCCTTGCGCGGGTTCACGCCGCCGACGATGTTGGTGCCGTCACCGAGCATGAGGCGGGTGTGCTTCATGCCGGTGGCACCGGTCATCCCCTGGACGATGACCTTGCTTTCCTTGGTCAGGAAAATAGCCATTATGTGGTGACCCGTTCCCTTACTTCGCAGCCGCGAGCTCGGCGGCCTTGTCAGCCGCGCCGTCCATGGTGTCCACGCGCTGCACGAGCGGGTGGTTGGCGTCCGACAGGATCTTGCGACCCAGCTCCGCGTTGTTGCCGTCGAGGCGGACGACCAGCGGCTTGCTGACGTTCTCGCCCTTCGACTTGAGCAGTTCGAGGGCCTGCACGATGCCGTTGGCGACCTCGTCGCAGGCGGTGATGCCGCCGAAGACGTTGACGAAGACCGACTTGACGTCGGGGTCGCCGAGGATGATCTCCAGGCCGTTCGCCATGACCTCGGCCGAGGCGCCGCCGCCGATGTCGAGGAAGTTGGCGGGCTTCACGCCACCGTGGTTCTCACCGGCGTACGCGACGACGTCGAGGGTGCTCATGACGAGACCCGCGCCGTTGCCGATGATGCCGACCTCGCCGTCGAGCTTGACGTAGTTGAGGTTCTTCGCCTTGGCCGCGGCCTCCAGCGGGTTCGCGGCGGCCTTGTCCTCAAGCGCCTCGTGCTCCGGCTGGCGGAAGTCGGCGTTCTCGTCGAGCGAGACCTTGCCGTCGAGGGCGATGATCTTGCCGTCACCGGACTTGATCAGCGGGTTGACCTCGACGAGGAGGGCGTCCTCCGCGACGAAGACGGTCCACAGCTTCTGGAGCGCCTCGGCGATGCCGTCCTTGACGTCCTCGGGGAACTTCGCGGCGTCGACGATCTCGCGCGCCTTCTCCGGGGTCACCCCCTCGTTGGCGTCCACGGCGATCTTGGCGAGCGCCTCGGGCTTCGTCGCGGCGACCTCCTCGATCTCCATGCCGCCCTCGACGGAGGCCATCGCGAGGAAGGTGCGGTTGGTGCGGTCCAGGAGGAAGGAGACGTAGTACTCCTCCGCGATGTCCGCGGTCTGGGCCAGCATCACCTTGTGGACCGTGTGGCCCTTGATGTCCATGCCGAGGATCTGACCGGCCTTCTCGACCGCGTCGGCCGGGTCGGAGGCGAGCTTCACGCCACCGGCCTTGCCGCGGCCACCCACCTTGACCTGCGCCTTGACGACAGCCTTGCCGCCCAGTCGCTCGGTCGCCTCGCGCGCCGCCTCAGGCGTGTCGATGACTTCACCGGCCAGCACCGGTACACCGTGCTTGGCGAAGAGGTCCCTCGCCTGGTACTCGAACAGGTCCACGCGCGTCCGTCCCTACTCCGTGATCTTGCCGCTGTGCGGTCTGTCAATCCGTGGGCGTGCCGCGAGGGGCGGCGTGACAGCTTGGCCTTCGTCACCGAGAGAAGCGCACACGTCGTTGGCCGGGTACGCGGCATGTCCGCCTGCCAGGCTATCGCCGTCCCGCCGTGGTCTCTAAATCGCGAGGTACGGGGGCAGCGGTGATACCTGTCACAGGGTGCCCTGCCCTTTGGCACGGGGTGCCGCCCACGGAGGGCCGCTGACCTGGGGTTTCCGGGGGCGGGGAGGGGGAGGGCGAGGTTCCGGGACGGGCCCGGGGCCGCCTTCCGGGCGGCTCGCGCTCAGTGAAGGCGACCTCCTCGCGACGGCTCCGTCTCCGGGTCGGGGACGGGCAGCGGGCGCTTCTCGATGGCGGCGGCCATGATCTCGGGGAAGAGGTCGGGGGTACAGGCGAAGGCGGGGGCGCCGAGGGCCGCGAGGGCCGCCGCGTGCTCGTGGTCGTAGGCGGGCGCGCCCTCGTCGGAGAGCGCGAGGAGCGTCACGAACCCCACGCCCGCCGCCTTCATCGCGGCCACGCGCTTGAGCATCTCGTCCTTGATGCCGCCCTCGTACAGATCGCTGATGAGCACCACGACCGTCTCGCTCGGCCGGGTGATCTTCGACTGGCAGTAGGCGAGCGCCCTGTTGATGTCCGTACCGCCGCCGAGCCGGGTCCCGAAGAGGACGTCGACGGGATCGTCGAGCTGCTCGGTGAGGTCGACGACGGACGTGTCGAAGACGACGAGGCGGGTGGCGAGCGAGCGCATCGAGGCGAGCACGGCGCCGAACACGGAGGCGTAGACGACGGATGCCGCCATCGAGCCCGACTGGTCGACGCAGAGCACGACGTCCTTCTTGACACCGCGCGCGGCCCGCCCGTACCCGATGAGCTTCTCGGGCACGACGGTGCGGTACTCGGGCAGGTAGTTCTTCAGGTTCGCCGCGATCGTGCGGTTCCAGTCGATGTCCTGGTGGCGGGGGCGGCTCACGCGCGCGCCGCGGTCGAGCGCGCCCGTGACGGTCTGCCGGGTCCTCGCCGCGAGCTTCTTCTCCAGCTGTTCGACGACCTTGCGGACCACGGCCCGCGCCGTCTCCTTCGTCGTCTCCGGCATCGCCTTGTTGAGCGAGAGCAGCGTGCCGACGAGGTGCACGTCCGCCTCGACCGCCTCCAGCATCTCCGGTTCGAGGAGCAGCGCGGAGAGGCCGAGCCGTTCGATCGCGTCCCGCTGCATCACCTGGACGACGGACGTGGGGAAGTACGTACGGATGTCACCCAGCCAGCGCGCCACGTCGGGGGCCGAACCGCCGAGCCCGCCCTGCCGCCGCGCCCCGCGCGCCTGCCCTGCCGCGCCGTCCCGGCCTCCGTAGAGCGCCGCGAGCGCCTTGTCCATCGCGAGATCGCGCCCGCTCAGCGCGGCCCCCGTGCCCTCCGCGCCCCGGTCCCCGCCGAGCACGAGCCGCCACCGCCGCAACCGCTCCCCCTCGGAAAGGACCTCGCCCACCTCATGGCCCGTCATGCCTGCCGCCTCCTTCTCCGTGTCCCGCACCGTCACGCCCCTTCCCTCCTCCGCGCCCGCGTCCCGCTCACGCCGCGCGCCCCAGCAAGCGCCGCACCACAGGCTCCACCGCCGCGGCCCGCTCCTCGTCGAGCCAGGCCCCGAAACCGGGCACCGTCCCGCTCGCCCCCGCCCCACCACCGGCCCGCTCGCCGCCGGGCCCGCGCCGCACCAGCTCGCCCAGCGAGCGGCGCACGGCGGGTTCGTACGCGGAGAACGTCCGCCGCAGCAACGGCAGTACGTCGGTGAACGCGGCCCCCGGCACCCGTACGAGCCACTCGTCGACGAGCCCGAGCAGCCGTTCATCGTGCACGAGCAGCAGCCCACCGCCCGGGGCACCGCCGCCGACGAAGCCGTCGATCCACGCGGCCGCCTCGGCAGGGACCGTCCCCGGCGAGAGCGCGAGGCCCATGACCCGCGCCGCCTCCTCCTGCTCCCACTCCCCCACGTCGAGCAGCAGGCGCGCGCACCGCCCGCGCACCACCCCGGCCGCCGAGTCCCGCGCGGCGATCCGGCGCAGCACCCCGTACCAGCGGTGCCGCAGTCCGGCGTGCGGGGCGAGGGGGGCGGCGCTGTGCGGGGCGGGGTGCGGGGCGGGGTGCGGGGCGGGGTGCGCGTCACCGTGCGGGGCGGCCGGGGCGGAGGCTCCGGCCGCCGGTTCGCCGGAGGCCCCCGCCGTCTCCGTCGCCGGGCCTCCCGCCGCCGCTCCCCCCGCCTCCAGCGAGTCCGCGAGGAGCCCCACCGCCCCGTGCACCGCGTCCAGTTGCTTGCGCACCGCGTCCGCGCCCTCCTCGTCCAGGCCCGCGCAGGCGGGTGGGAGACCGACGAAGACGCGTTCGGCGAGCCCTGCGGCGACCTCCGTGAGCGCACCCGTGTCGGTGCCGCGCACGTCCCCGTAGCGCAGGGTGCGGACCAGGGCGGGCAGCGCCTCGGCGAGGCGGGCGACGTCCGTGTCGAGCGCGGCGAGATCGGCGAGCGCCCGCATCACGTGCGGCAGCGACTCGCTCAGCGCGGCGGGCAGGCACGCCTCGACGAGCGCGGTGATCTCGCCGAGCCGCCGCGCCTCCGCCGCGCGCGCGGCGGCCCGCGCCTCGGCGGCGCCGAGCACCGTCGTGCCCCAGATCCCCGCCTCGGCGACGCGCACGGCGAGTTCGGGGTCCCAGCGCAGTGTCCACGTCTCGCGGAAGGTCCCCGTACTGCCGTGCGAGGCGGCGGGCACGCCCCAGTCGACGCCGAGCAGGCGCAGGCGGTGCAGGAGGGTGCTGCGGGCGACGTCGTTGTCCTTGCGCAGGTCGAGTTCGAGGGTGCGCTCCAGGGCCTCGGGCTTGAGGCGCAGGGCGCGCTGGAGCCGGGCGAGGTCGCGCTGGAGGGGCATCGCCGGCGCGGCGTCGGGGACTTCGCCGAGCACGTCGCCGACGACGAGCCTGTCGTGGACGAGCGCGAGCGGCACGTCGGAGCCCTCGCACATGACGGACCGCACCGCGTCCATCGTCTCGCCCAGCCCCGCGAGCGGGCGCCCGCGCATGACGGCCAGGGTCTCGGCGAGCCGTACCGCCTCGATGACGTGTGCCGAGGAGATGTGCTTGTCCTCCGCGCGCAGGAGCCCGGCGACCTTCGTGAGCCAGCGCTCGACGGGCCGGTCGGGCGCGGCGAAGAGGTGCCCGTACCAGCCGGGCGACTCGATGCCCGCGCCGTAACCGCTCGCCCGCGCGAGCCTGCGGTGCGTCCAGGGCACCCAGGTCAGCGCGGTCTTCGCCTTGGGCAGGCCGCGCAACGCCGCCCGGTCGGTGGCGAGCGGGACGCGTGTGGCCAATGCCGGTACGTGCCAGGCCCCGCAGACGACGGCGACCGCGTCGGGCCCGAACTCCTTCTCGGCCGCGCGCAGGCACAGCCGCATGTGCGCCTCGCGCACCGCGTCCTGCGGGTGGCCGCCGTCCGCGTACCGCTCGCGCAGCGCCGTCATCGCCTCGGCGAGCGCGGCGAAGGCCCCGAAGGGGTACGCGTCCGCGCCCTCCCCTTCGGAGGGGCCGCCCCGGTGCTCGACGACGTCCTCCCACCAGCGCTCGGGATCGTCGTACCCGGCGGTCTCGGCGAGCACGGCGACGGGATCGATCCGCACGGGACCCGGGTCCGCGTTCCCGTCCGCCCCGTCCTCGTGTACCGCGTCCCCGTCACCGCCCCCTTCCCTCTCCTTCTCTTCCGCCTCCTCGGCGGCCCGCATCGCGAGGCTGTGGGCCGCGGGGAGGTCGATGAAGCGGACGGGGACCTCGTGCGCCGCCGCCCAGCTCAGGGCCGTCCACTCGGGCGAGAAGGCGGCGAAGGGCCAGAAGGCGGAGCGTGCGGGCTCGTCGACGAGGTGGGCCAGGAGTGCGACGGGCGGGCGCAGTCCCGGGTCTCCCGCGAGCGGGGCGAGCGCGTCGGCCTCGGGCGGGCCCTCGATCAGGACGACGGCGGGACGGGCGGCGTCGAGCGCGGCCCGCACCGCGCGCGCGGAGCCGGGACCGTGGTGCCGGACGCCGAGGAGCAGCGGCGTGGCCCGGGTCATGCGCTCACCTCGCGGCAGGCCCGGTAGAAGTCCTGCCACCCCTCGCGCTCGCGGACGACGGCCTCCAGGTACTCGCGCCACACGACGCGGTCCGCCGCCGGGTCGCGTACGACCGCGCCGAGAATGCCCGCGGCGACGTCCGAGGGGCGCAGGACGCCGTCCCCGAAGTGCGCGGCGAGCGCGAGGCCGCCGGTGACGACGGAGATGGCCTCGGCCGTGGAGAGCGTGCCGCTGGGCGTCTTGACCTTCGTGCGGCCGTCCGCTGTGACCCCGTCGCGCAGCTCGCGGAAGACCGTGACGACGCGGCGGATCTCCTCGGCTCCTGCCGGGACTTCGGGCAGTTCGAGGGAGCGGCCGAGCTGGTCGACGCGGCGCGAGACGATGTCGACCTCGGCCTCGACGCTCTCGGGGAGCGGCAGGACGACCGTGTTGAAGCGGCGGCGCAGCGCGCTGGAGAGGTCGTTGACGCCCCGGTCGCGGTCGTTCGCCGTCGCGATGAGGTTGAACCCGCCCACAGCCTGCGTCTCGGTGCCCAGCTCCGGGATGGGGAGGGTCTTCTCCGAGAGGATCGTGATGAGCGTGTCCTGCACGTCGGCAGGGATGCGCGTCAGCTCCTCGACGCGCGCGGTCATGCCCTCGGACATGGCGCGCATGACGGGGCTCGGCACGAGCGCGTCGCGGCTGGGGCCGTGCGCGAGGAGCTGGGCGTAGTTCCACCCGTAGCGGATCGCCTCCTCGGATGTGCCCGCCGTGCCCTGCACGAGGAGGGTCGAGTCGCCGCTGACGGCGGCGGCCAGGTGCTCGGAGACCCACGTCTTCGCGGTCCCTGGGACACCGAGCAGGAGGAGGGCGCGGTCGGTCGCGAGGGTCGTCACAGCGACCTCGACGATGCGGCGCGGGCCCACGTACTTGGGTGTGATGACGGTGCCGTCGGGGAGCGTGCCGCCGAGCAGGTAGGTGGCGACGGCCCACGGCGAGAGGCGCCAGCGGGCCGGGCGCGGGCGGTCGTCCTGGGCGGCGAGCGCGGCGAGTTCGTGCGCGAACGCGTCCTCGGCGTGCGGGCGCAGGGCCTCGGGCGCGTCGCCCTGCGCGCCCTGCGCGTCCTGCGCGGTGCGGGTCGCTGTGCCGCTCGCAGTGCCGTTCGCAGTGCCCGTCGTGGTGGTGGGTGCGGAGGTGTCCGCGGTGGTGGGCGTGGTGTCCTGGCGCTCTTCGGCGCTCCGCTGTGCGGGCAGGGTCATGGAGCCGATTCCCCCTTCGGTTCGGATGCGTGTTCCACCCTGCACCAGCCCACTGACAATCGGTCTGACCTGCGGTGATGACGCTTTGTCAGTGGGGCGCCCTACGTTGTGCGGCATGACTTCGCAGGGGGTTTCGCAGGGCGTGCGCTGGACGGCGGAACAGGTGCTCTCGCTCGCACCGGACGCGCCGTCGCGCAAGGCGGGGAACAAGCTCGGCACGGCGGGACCGTGGTCGGGGACGGGGACGACCGAGGAGGGGGTGGTGTGGGGGCTGTGCAAGGGCAGCGGCAGCAAGCCGTACCAGGCGCTGGCCGATGTCTCGGGCCCGGCGTACGCGTGCTCGTGCCCGAGCCGCAAGTTCCCGTGCAAGCACGTGCTCGGGCTGCTGCTGCTCTGGTCGGCAGGCCCTGACGCGGTGCCGACGGGGGAGCCGCCCGAGTGGGCGGGGCAGTGGCTGGAGAAGCGGCGCGCGCGGGCGGAGAAGAGCGCGAGCGGTACGGGGTCCGCGGCGAAGGCCGATCCGGAGGCCGCGCGCAAGCGCGCCGAGCGGCGGGCCGAGCGGGTCACGGCGGGGGCGCGCGAGCTGGAGCAGCGCCTCGCCGACCTGCTGCGCGGCGGGCTCGCCGCCGCCGAGCGCGCGGGGTACGGGATGGGGGAGGAGACCGCGGCGCGGATGATCGACGCGCAGGCCAAGGGGCTCGCCACACGCGTGCGCGAGCTGGGCGCGATACCGGGTTCGGGACCGGGGTGGCCGGTGCGGCTCCTGGAGGAGTGCGCGCTGCTCCACCTGCTCGTACGGGGCTGGGCGCACCGCGAGGCGCTCCCCGCGCCGCTCGCCGCGACGGTCGCGCGCCGGCTCGGCCTGCCCGAGACGGCACACGCGCCCGCGGGCGAGCGCGACAGCTGGCTCGTGCTCGGTCAGTACGACACGCAGGAAGGCACCCTGACGACGCGCCGCGTCTGGCTCCACGGCACGCGGACCGGGCGCACGGCGCTGCTCCTCTCGTACGGGGCCGCGGGGGCGGCACCCGAGCTGAGCCTGCCCGTGGGCCTCGGCCTCGACGCGGAGCTGCACCCCCACCCGGCGCGGCCGCGCGCGACGCTGGGCGAGCGCTTCGGGCCCGCCGCGCCGGTGGCGGAGCGGCCGCGCGGTGTCCCGCTCGCCGAGGCGGCCGGGCGGTACGGGGCGCTGCTCGCCGACGACCCGTGGCTCGACTCCTGGCCCGTCACGCTCGACGAGGTCGTGCCCGTGCGCGGCCCGGACGGCTGGCAGCTCGCCGAGCCGGCGACGGGCACCGCGCTCCCGCTCCCCCGCTCCTTCACCAGCACCTCGGGGCTGTGGCGCCTCCTGGCGACCTCGGGCGGCCGCCCCCTGCGCGTCTTCGGCGAGTGCGGGCACCGGGGCTTCCAGCCGCTGGCCGCGTGGGCGCCGCGGCAGCCCGGCGCCCCGCTCCTGCCCCTGCGCTGAACTCCCCCGATCTGGAGACCTCATGAGCCTCACCGACACCTCTCCTTCTTCGCCCCTGTCCCCCTCCGGCCCTTCGCCCGCGCCCGTCCCGGACTGGGAGGACCTGCTCACCACCGCCCTGCTCGGCACCGACCGGCGGCCCTTCACCGGCGCGGACGGCGCGAGCGGCCCGGGCGCGCTCCTCGACGAAGCGGCGCTGCGCACCGTACGGCGCCGGGCGGGCCTCGTGCCCGCGGCCGCCGCTCCGCTCCCAGTCCCCGTACCGCCCGAGACGCGGCCGCCGCTCCCCGAGGCCGCGCGGCGAAGGCTCGGCCAACTGCTCGGCGCGCGCGGGGACCAGCGCGGCGGCGCGCCCGACCTGGCCGAGCTGCTGCCGCAGTGGCTGGAGCGCGCCCACGCGCACGGCTACGCGCCGCCGCCCGAGCACCTCCCCGCGCTGCTCGACGCGGCCAGGGGCCGTACCGACCTGCGCCCCGCCGTGCTCGGCTTCGCCGGAGTACGCGGGCGGTGGCTCGCGGAGCAGAATCGCGAGTGGTCCTTCGTCCGCCGTACGGCCGTGGCGCCGCCCGTACGGGAGGAGGCGCCCGGCACGCGGGGGGACGAGGAACGGCTGTGGGGCGAGGGCCTGTTCGCCGAGCGTGTCGCGCTGCTCGCGCGGGTGCGCGCCGCGGACCCCGCGCGGGCGCTCGCGCTGCTCGGGACGACCTGGGCCAAGGAGCGGGCCGAGGACCGGCTGCTCTTCCTCGACTCCTTGCGCCCAGGACTGGGGGCGCACGACGAGGCGTTCCTCGAAGCGGCGCTCGACGACCGCAGCCGCAATGTCCGCGCCCTCGCCGCCGAACTCCTCTCCTCGCTCACTGACTCCGCGTTCGCCGCGCGCATGGCGGAGCGAGCCCGCGCCTGCGTCGGCCCGGGCGCGGAGGACGGGGCGGCCGCGGACACCGCCGCGGTGGACGGGGACGCGGCGGCGGGCGCGATAGTCGTCGACGCGCCACGGGCCTGCGATGCCGCGATGGAGCACGACGGCGTCGTCGCGAAGCCTCCCTCCGGGCGTGGTGAGCGCGCCTGGTGGTTCGGGCAGGTCGTGGATGCCGCGCCGCTCGCGGTGTGGCGGGAGCACTTCGGCGGCGCCTCGCCCGCCGAGCTGGTCGCGCGACCCGTCGCCGGTGGCTGGCGCGAGGAGTTGCACGCCGCGTGGTGCAGGGCGGCGGTGCGGCAGGGGGACGCGGAGTGGTCGCGGGCGCTGCTCGGTTCACCGGCCGGAGGCGAGCACGGGGCGACGGCACTCGCCGAGCGGGCCAGGCTGCTCGCCGCGCTGCCCGCGGGGGAGCGGGCCGCCTGGGTGGCAGGTTTCCTCGCCGCCAACGGGCTCTCGGAGGCCTTCCAGCTGCTCAGCGGCTGCGCGACCCCGTGGCCTGCCGAGCTGGGCCGCGCGGTCGTGGACGCGCTCAACATCGCGCGGGACGCGGGCAGTTACCCGTGGAGCTTCAGCGGTGTCATGGGCCTGGCCGAACGCTGCCTCGACCCGGCGGAGGCCCCCCACCTGGAAAAACTCATCGGCTCCTTCGAGGAGCACGAGGACACCGGACCGGCCGCCGGCCTCTACTGGACCGACGTCTTCCACCGCCTCCTCGCCACCCTGCGCCTCCGCGCCGAGATGCGCGCCGAACTGGACGGGGAGCCGCCCGCGGGGAACGCCTAGCAGGTACCTGGTCCGAGCGTGGTGGATCAGCCCGCGGCGTCCGGCGCGGTGTCTCGGTGTGCGGCCGGATCGTCCTCGTGCCGGATGGACGGGACGGCACCGGACGTCTGGACGACGGACGTCTGGGCGTCTGGGCGTCTGGGCGTCTGGGCGTCTGGGCGTCAGACGTCTTCGGATGACGCGGCCGTGCGGCGAGGTGCCGTGCCAGGCGTCACGGGACCGGCGGGAGGGGTGGGACCGGCGGGACCGGCGGGAGGGGGACCGGCGGGACCGGCGGGACCGGCGGGACCGGCGGGACGCTTTCCAGCGTGGCGGCCGTGACGGAGAACCCCGAGCCCGCACTGGCCCGGGCCACCACCGCGCTCGCCGCGCTCGCCGCGCGACCCGGCGCCGACGGCAACCGCGTCCGGGCGGAACACCAAGAACCCTGAAAGCCCCATTTCCCTTCCGATAGCCGCCGTTTTCCGGCCCCGCCCCTCGCCCCACGGTTTTCCGCCCCGAGGCCCGGGGAAAACTCCCCGCGAGAAACGGAGCCGCACCGAGGTCGCCGCGCCACCGCGCCGTCAGCCGCACGGCACGGTGGCGCGGCTGCCGTACGGGCCGCCCCACGAACTGCCCCACGAACTGCCTCGCGGAACGCCTCGCGGGCCGCCCCGCGAACTCCCTCGCGGGCGCCTCGCGGGCCGCCCCGCCCGCCCCCGCGACATCCGCACACTTCCCCCACACCTCCCGCGCTTCCGTCGCCGCGCCGCGCCCCGCGACACGCCCGCCCCGCCGAGGGCACGAGGCACACATGGGGCGCCCTCACCCTCCGCACGCGCCGCGCGGAAGCCCCCGCACCACCCCGCGACCCCGCTCCGGCCGCGCCCCGCCCGCCCACCAGCGGCCTTTCGCGCGGACGGCGCGGCGCACGGTTCCGTGCCGGGCCGTCAGGCGTGGGCCATGACCGGACGCGCCGCTACGGAGAAATCGAAAACGGCCCGAACAATTCTCCGGCACGCTGCCCGCTCTCCCCCAAAACCCGGCCGAATGCCCTTTTCCCCAGGCGACGAAACCCCGGGAAGATTGTCGGCCGCACGAACCGGCGGGTACAGTCGCCGCCAGTTCCGCCCGGGGATCTCTATTCCCTGCCCTGCCGTCGAGGCGAAAGAGATGTTGGTGAACGACCGCCACCCCTCGGGGACCAGCTCCCCGGTCTCGCCCCCCGGCTCCGCCCCCACCGCGTACGCGGAGTACACGGAGTACGAGGCGGACGGGTCGGCGCCCGGCGGTCAGTACGGCTGGGGTGCGCAGGCGGCCCACGACCCGTACGCCTCCTACCAGGGCACGGGCGATTACACCGCCCAGCCGCAGGCCCAGGCCCAGCCCGCCCAGGGCTATGGCGGCTACCCACAGGACGGCGGCACGGACGGCGCCGGTTTCGCCGCGTACGGCGGCTACGACCCGTACGCCACCGGCACCTACGCGACCGGCTCCTACGACACGAGCGGTTACGCCCCCGGCGCCCACGACAGCGGGCAATGGCAGTTCCCCACCGAGCAATTCCCCACCGAGCAGTACCCCACCGGCACGGCCGCGAACGCGTACGCCGCCGACCCGTACGCCGTACCGCAGCCGCCCGCCTACGACTACGGCTACCAGGCCTACGAGGGCGGGCACGCCTACCCCGCCGAGACCTACGCCAACTCCCCCTGGGGCGAGGGGCGTTACGACAGCGGTCCGCTGCCGCACCAGCCGGGTGCGATGCCCGGGCAGGGCGGGGCGTCCGAGGGCCTGAGCCACTCCGGCGCCGACACCGGTACGTACGACGCCTCCGCGTGGAACGCGGCAGCGCCGGGCCACCCCGACCTGAGCACGCCCCCGCACGGCACCCCGGTCGCCGCCCCGCCCGCCCCCGAGGCGCGCGAGCACACGCCCGAGGCACACGAGCCCACGCCCGAGGCACGGGAGCGGACGCCCGAGGCGCCCGAGTACGCGCCCGAGCCTCGCGTGGGCGACACCGGCGAACTCCCCGTCGTCGGCGCCGACGCGCCCCCGTACGAGCCGGGCGAGCAGCCGGACGGCGCGCGCGGGCGCGGCAGGCGCCGTCCCGCCAAGCGTTCCGCGCTCCTCACCATCGCCGTGCCCTCGGCGTGCGTCATGGGTGTCGCGGGGGTCGCGGCCGCTTCGGTCGGCGATTTCGGCGGCGACAGCGGCAACGCCAATACGGCGAGCGCCCCGTCCTCACCCGTCAAGGCCGCCGCCGCGAACAACAAGCTCGACACGCAGCTCGCCGACCTCTCCCGCGCCGCCGACGACGTCGCCGACCGCGCGAGCCGTACGCAGGAGCGCATCGACCTCAAGGCGAAGAAGGAGGCGGAGCACAAGGCCGCGCTCGCCGAGGCCGCGCGCAAGGAGCGCGAGCGCCCCAAGTTCGTCCTCCCCGTCACGCAGCACGGCCTGAGCGCCTACTTCGGGCAGGCCGGCGTCAACTGGATGTCGCAGCACACCGGCATCGACTTCCCCGTCGCCTACGGCACTCCCGTCATGGCCGCGACCGACGGCACCGTGCGGAGCCAGTGGAACAGCGCGTACGGGAACATGGCGATCCTCACCGCGAAGGACGGCACGGAGACCTGGTACTGCCACCTCTCCAGCACGACGCTCCCGAGCGGGACCGCGGTGAAGGCGGGTCAGGTGATCGCGCACTCAGGGAACTCGGGCAACTCGACCGGCCCGCACATGCACTTCGAGGTACGGCCCGGCGGGGGCGCGGCGATCGACCCGCTCCCGTGGCTGCGCAGCCACGGCCTGGACCCGGCGTAGAGCCCCTCCCGGGGGCACCTGCCGGGGCTGCCGGGGCTGCGCCGGGGCCCAGAGGACACCTTCCGGCCGAAGGCAGGGGCCGCCGGAGGGGCGGTGCGCGGGGCAGAGCCCCACGCACCTAGGCACCCACGCCCCCGCGCTCTGCGCTACAGCTTCTCGACCGGCGCGTACCGCAACAGCAACCGCTTCGGCTTCTCGCCGCCGAAGTCCACTGTCGCCTCCGCGTTGCTCCCCGTCCCCTTCACACCCACCACGGTCCCCAGCCCGAACTGGTCGTGCGTCACCCGGTCCCCGATCGCCAGCGCGACCACCGGCTTCTCCTCCGCCCTCCGCGTCGCGAACGCGGGCGCTCCGCGGCGGGCGCGCGAGGAGGAGAGCGAGGCGGCGATCCCCGCGGCCGGGCCCGAAGCCGCCTTCGCCGGCGCCGCGCCCGTCCGCTTCCACTCCAGGTGGTCGGCGGGGATCTCCTCCAGGAAGCGCGAGGGCGGGTTGTACTGCGGCTGGCCCCAGGCGCTGCGCAGCGTGGAACGGGTGAGGTAGAGCCGTTCGCGGGCGCGCGTGATGCCCACGTACGCGAGCCGCCGCTCCTCCTCCAGCTCCTTGACCTGCCCGAGCGCCCGCATGTGCGGGAAGACGCCGTCCTCCATCCCGGTGAGGAAGACGACCGGGAATTCCAGGCCCTTCGCGGTGTGCAGCGTCATCAGCGTGATGACACCGTCACCGTCCTCCTCGTCGGGGATCTGGTCCGAGTCGGCGACGAGCGCGACCCTCTCCAGGAACTCCGCGAGCGTCCCCGCTCCCTCCTCGTCGCTCCGCTCCTGCTCGAACTCCAGGGCGACAGAGGCGAGTTCCTGCAAGTTCTCGATACGGGTCTCGTCCTGCGGGTCGGTCGACGCCTGCAACTCGGCGAGATACCCCGTACGTTCGAGCACGGCCTCCAGGACGACGGCGGGGCCCGCGCCCGATTCGACGATCGTGCGCAGCTCCTCCATCAGCGTGTTGAACCGCTTGATCGCGTTCGCCGAGCGCGCCGCCATCCCGTACGCCTCGTCGACGCGCTTGAGCGCCTGCGGGAAGGTGATCCGCTCGCGCTGCGAGAGCGCGTCGATCATCGCCTCGGAGCGCTCGCCGATGCCGCGCTTGGGCACGTTGAGGATGCGGCGCAGGGGCACGCTGTCCTCGGGGTTGGCGAGCACGCGCAGGTAGGCGAGGACGTCACGGACCTCGCGGCGCTCGTAGAAGCGGACGCCGCCGACGACCTTGTAGGGCAGTCCGACGCGGATGAAGACCTCTTCGAAGACACGGGACTGCGCGTTCGTGCGGTAGAAGACGGCGACGTCGCCCGGCTTCGCGTCGCCCGCGTCGGTGAGCCGGTCGATCTCGTCGGCGACGAACTGCGCCTCGTCGTGCTCGGTGTCGGCGACGTACCCGGTGATCTTCGGGCCGTTGCCCGCCTCGGTCCACAGGTTCTTCGGGCGGCGGTTCTCGTTGCGCTCGATGACGGCGTTGGCGGCGGAGAGGATCGTCTGCGTGGAGCGGTAGTTCTGCTCCAGGAGGATCGTCGTCGCGTTCGGGTAGTCCTCCTCGAACTGGAGGATGTTGCGGATCGTGGCCCCGCGGAACGCGTAGATGGACTGGTCCGCGTCCCCCACGACGCACAGCTCCGCGGGCTCGGGCGCGGGGCCGCCCTCGTACCCCTCGCCTCCCGCGGTACCGACCAGCTCCTTGACCAGCGTGTACTGCGCGTGGTTCGTGTCCTGGTACTCGTCGACGAGGACGTGCCGGAAGCGGCGGCGGTAGTGCTCGGCGACGTCGGGGAACGCCTGGAGGAGGTGGACCGTGGTCATGATGATGTCGTCGAAGTCCAGCGCGTTCGCCTCGCGCAGACGCGCCTGGTACATCGTGTACGCCTGCGAGAGCGTCTTCTCGAAGGCTCCGGCGGCCTCGCCCGCGACCTCGTCGGCGTACGCCTCGGCGTCGATCAGCTCGTTCTTGAGGTTCGAGATCTTCGCCGTGAAGGACTTCGGCGGGAAGCGCTTCGGGTCGAGGTCCAGGTCACGGCAGACGAGCGCCATGAGCCGCTTGGAGTCGGCGGCGTCGTAGATCGAGAAGGAGGACGTGAAGCCGAGCTTCTTCGACTCGCGGCGCAGGATGCGGACGCAGGCGCTGTGGAAGGTCGAGACCCACATCGCCCCCGCGCGCGGCCCGACGAGCTGCTCGACGCGCTCCTTCATCTCGCCCGCGGCCTTGTTGGTGAAGGTGATCGCGAGGATCGCGCCCGGATGCACGCCGCGCTGACCGAGCAGGTACGCGATGCGGTGGGTCAGGACGCGGGTCTTGCCCGAGCCCGCGCCCGCGACGATGAGCAGCGGCGAGCCGCTGTGCACGACGGCGGCGGCCTGCTCCGGGTTGAGCCCGGTGAGCAGCGCGGCCGGGTCGATCACGGGGCGTGGCGCGCCGTCGCGGTAGTGGGCGTCCCTGGGCGGAGGCGCGTCGAACTTCCCGCCGAACAGGTCGGCCGGGATCTCCTCGGCCTGGACCCCGTCCTCGGGGGGCGGAGGGGGCTCCTCCTCACCCGATGCCGGGGAGGAGGCCATATCCGCCAGAAAGCTGTCATCAAAGAGGCTGCTCATCGCCTCCCGAGTCTAGGCGCCCCCACGGACAACCGGAGGCGCGACGGGGAACGGGGCGGAAGGGGGGCGGAACCGGGGGAGAAACCGGGGCGGAAGGGGAGCGGATATGGGGCCGGGTGAGCGGGAGCGGGAAGGGGGGTGGGGACGGAGGCGGGGTGAGCCGGAGCGGGGTGGGGGCCGGGACGGGGGCGGACTAAGCCGCACCAGGGCGAAGGCCGGGTTGACCGGAGGGCCGGGGCGGACTGAGCCGCACCACGGCGAAGGCCAAGACAGGGGCGGACTAAGCCGCACCACGGCGAAGGCCAGGACGGAGGCGGACTAAGCCGCACCACCGGCGAAGGCCGGGTTGACCGGGGGCCGGGGCGGGCTGGAGGCCGGGGGCCGCGCGGGCTGGAGCACGGGGCGCCGGGGCGCTGCGGGCCGGGAGGCCGGGCACAACAGGGACGCTGGGGGCCGGGCGGAACCGGGGAAGGGCCTGGGACTGGGGCGGGGTGAGCCGGAGCGGGAAGGGGACCAGGGCCGCGCGGGCTGGAGCACGGGGCGCCGGGGGCGCTGCGGGCCGGGAGGCCGGGCGAAACGGGGACGCTGGGGGCCGGGCGGACCGGGGGCCCACGGGCGAAACCACGCCGGGCGAAACGGGAGCGCCGGGCGGAGGGGTTGAGCGGACGGGGCGCTGGACAGCCACGCGGCCGCCGGACGGCACGGGCAGAACGGGGGGCGCCTGGCAGAACGAGCGACGCTGGCGGAGCGGGCGTTGGCGGAGCGGGCCTCAACGAGGCGAGCGGGGCGAGGCGCGGCCGCTACGGCCACAGGCAGGGCGGACGTCATCGACGCGGGCGTAGCGGGCCGGACGGGGCGCGGGCGCAACGGCGGGGAACGGGAAACGCCCGGCTGGCCAAAGGACGCGACGCAACAGCGGGGGCACGGGCGACACCACACCGCGCCAGGCAAGGACTCCCGACGAAACGGGCCACCTCACAGAACGAGGAACACTCGGCGGACCGAAACTCGACGCAGCCGGCGCACTCGACAGCCAGGACGCTCAGCGGCCAGGGCGCTCAGCGGCCAGGGCGCTCAGCAGGGCCGGGGGCGGTCAACGGGGCCGCGGGCGCGCGGCGGGTCAAGGGCGCTCGGCGGCCGTGGCTCCGCGCGGGCCGGGTCGGAGTGCGGGACGGTCGCGGGACGGGACGGCGCGGGACCGGCGCGGGCGCGGGACCGGCGACGCGGGACGGGACCGGCGACGCGGGACGGGACCGGCGGCGCGGGACGGGCCGGGCGGCGCGGGACTAGCGCGGGCGCGAGCGCGGGCGCGGGACGAAAATCTATCGGGCATATCGCCTACCGTCCTTCCCCCGCCCCCCTCGGCTTGGCTAACGTGCCGGGCGCGGCCCCCCACCGCCTGCCCGACCGAAAGGAGCGTGCGGCGTGACGTCGAGCGTGCCCCCCATTTCCGAGGCGCCCCCACGTGCCACCGGCCCCCGTGCCACCGGCCACCGCGTCCCCGCCCGCCGGGCCCCCGCCCACCGCAAGCCGCGCCGCCCGAACCCCGCCCTGGCACGTACCGGCTTCGGCGTGACGACCGCCGCACTCACCTCCGTCGTGCTGCTCGCCCCACAGGCGAGCGCCGAGCCGGGCACCTCGCGGCCCTCGGTCGAAGAGGTCCAGAGCAAGGTCGACCGCCTCTACCGGGAGGCCGGCACCGCCACGCAGCAGTACAACGCCGCCAAGGAGCGCACCGACAAGCAGCGCGCCGAGGCCAACGCCCTGATCGACGCGCTCGCCTCGTCCACCGAGGACCTCAACCACTCCCGCGAGGATCTCGCCCGCTACGCCGCCGCGCAGTACCGCGACGCCAGCGGCGGTTTCGCCGGAACCGCCACGATGCTCCTCGCCGACAACCCGCAGAGCTTCTTCGACCAGAAGTACGTGCTCGACCGGCTCGCCGCCGACCAGCACACGAAGGTACGGGAGTTCCGCGACCAGCAGGCAGCCACGGCCCGCAAGCGCGTCAAGGCGCAGGAGAGCCTCGACCAGCTCACCACCGCGCAGCAGGAGCTGCGCACGAGCAAGACCGAGGTGCAGGGCAAGCTCACGGAGGCCCGCGAGCTGCTCACCCGCCTCACCGCCGAGGAGAAGGCGCGTCTCGCGGAGCTGGAGCGCCGCAAGGAGGCGGAGGCGAAGAAGAAGGCCGAGGAGGCGGCCGCCCGGCAGAAGGAGAAGGCGGAAGCCGAACGGGCGGCGGCGGAGGCGGCAGCCGAGAAGAAGGACCCGGCCGCGACGGACAGCGGCACGGGTACGGGCGCGAGTACGGGCACGAGCACCGGTTCCGCCTCCGGCTCGTACACCGCGAAGGCCGAGAAGGCGATCGCCTTCGCGCGCGCCCAGATGGGCAAGCCGTACGTGTGGGGCGCGACGGGACCCGGCTCGTACGACTGCTCGGGGCTCACGCAGGCCGCCTGGAAGGCCGCCGGGATCGACCTGCCCCGCACGACCTGGGACCAGGTCGAGGTCGGCACGCGCGTCAGCGTCGACAACGCCGTCCCCGGCGACCTCGTCTTCTTCTACGACGACATCAGCCACGTCGGCCTCTACATCGGCAACGGCGAGATGATCCACGCCCCCAAGCCGGGCGCTTCGGTCCGCGTCGAGTCCATCTACTACATGCCGATCTACGGAGTCGTCCGCCCGGCCTGACCCCCCTGCCCCGCCCGGTACCGGTCGCGCGCCTCGCGCCCGCCGGGCACCACGTCCCTCCCGCGCGTCACCTCGCACGCCTCGGCCACCGTGCGCCGACCGTGCCGGGCGAACCGACCGCGTCGGGCGATCTCGGCCGCGTCGGGCGATCCGACCGCGTCGGGCGGTGAGGCGCCCGGTGGACCGCCGCGGCCTCGTAGCCCCCACAGCGGGGGCACCCCCGGCTCGCGGCCGGGAATCCGGTCGCCGGTGGTCACGCCGGGAGCGTACGGACCGCCACGGACGACGGCCGCCGGCTCAGTGCCAGAGGACCGCGATGAAGATGTTGGCGAGGGTGAGCCCGCCGACCGCGCCGAAGAGCGGCTTCGCCACGCGCTCGTCGTCGCGCTTCACGTACACGAGGGCCAGGACCACGATGAGAACGGCGAGCTTGATGCCGATCTTCACGTTGTTGAGCGAGTAGTCCTGCGCCTGGTTGAGGCCGACGAGAACCGCCCCGGTCACGAGCATCGTGAGCGCGCCGTGCAGCATCGCGGGCGTGAAACGAGCCGTTCCCGCACCCATCGCCTTCATCTGCGTGAGGAAACCGCCGAGCAACGCGCCGATCCCGATGATGTGCAGGCCCACGAAGACATTGATGAGGACGTCCATGACGGCGAGCCTATGCGGGCACCACGGAGCACCCGCGGGCGGGTAGGACGGGCCGCCCACGAGCCCCGCCGAGCCGCGGTACCACCAGGCCGTACGAGGCCCCGGGCCGTACGAGGCCCCGGGCCGTACGAGGCCCCGGGCCGTACAGGGCCCCGGGACCGTCGGCCCGCGCGGCGCGGCGCGCGGGCTCGCGTGGTCAGACGAGGCGGCGGGCGGCGGCCCAGCGGCTCAGCTCGTGCCGGTTGGAGAGCTGGAGCTTGCGGAGCACCGCGCTCACGTGCGACTCGACGGTCTTCACCGAGATGAACAGTTCCTTCGCGATCTCCTTGTACGAGTGGCCGCGCGCGATCAGCCGCAGCACATCGCGCTCGCGCTGGGTGAGCTTGTCGAGTTCCTCGTCGACGGGCGGGACCGTGTTGTTCGAGAAGGCGTCGAGCACGAAACCGGCGAGCCGCGGCGAGAAGACGGCGTCGCCCTCGTGCACGCGGTGGATCGCCGCGACAAGCTCGGTGCCGTTGATCGCCTTGGTGACGTAGCCACGTGAGCCGGCCCGGATGACTCCTATGACGTCCTCGGCGGCGTCCGAGACCGAGAGCGCCAGGAACCTGACCGGCCGCTCGGCGTCCGTGACGAGGTCGGCGCACCGCTGGAGCACCGAGAGCCCCCCGCCGCCCGGCAGATGCACGTCGAGCAGCACCACATCGGGCATCAGCTCACGCACGCCCCGCACCGCCGCGTCGGCGTCCGCGGCCTCGCCGACCACCGTGACACCGTGCTCCGCCGGGCGGTCGATCTCCGCCCTTACCCCGGCGCGGAACATGCGGTGATCGTCCACGAGCACGACGCGCACCACCCGCGCGTCCGGCTCCTGGCCCGGGCCCGCGCCCGTCGCCTCCGGTTCACTCATCCCGCACCCTTTCCATTTCCAGCTCCACCACTGTTCCCCCACCGGGGGCCGGACGGATCTTCGCCCGCCCTCCGTTGCGCCGCATCCGGCCGATGACCGACTCTCGCACTCCCATGCGGTCCGGTGGCACGGCTTCCGGGTCGAAGCCGGGACCGTGGTCCCGCACGGAGACGAATACCTGCCCCGCCTCCACCTCCGCGTACACCTGCACCTCGCCGCCGCCACCGTACTTGGCGGCGTTGACCATCGCTTCCCGCGCGGCCTGCATCATCGCCGAGAGCGCGTCGTCGAGTTCGCTGTCCCCGACGATGACGACCTCCAGCGGCACCCCGTGCTTGTCCTCGACCTCGGCGGCCGTCCTCCGTACGGCGTCGGCGAGCCGCGTCGGTTCCTCCTCCTTCTCCCGCCCGCTGCCCTCCGGGCGCCGCAGCCATTCGCGCAGCTCCCGCTCCTGGGCGCGGGCCAGCCGCCGCACCTCCTGTGGTCGTTCGGCGTGACGCTGGATCAGCGTGAGCGTGTGCAGGACGGAGTCGTGGACGTGTGCGGCGACCTCGGCGCGCTCCTGCGCCCTGATCCGCATGAGGCGTTCCTCGGAGAGGTCCTGTGTCATCCGGATGAGGTACGGGCCGACGAGGAGGACGAGCCCCACGAGGACGGCGAGAGCCGCCTGGAAGGCCGAGCCGAGATGCTGCGCCGAGCCCTGGAGCACGATGATCACGGAGACCCCCGTGCCGACGAGGACGACACCGGCAGCGGCGCGCAGCACGTTGAGGGTGCGGCGGCGGCTGCCGATCTCGACCCAGCGGGCGCGCCGGGCGTTGTCCGCCTGCCGCCAGACGAGCGCGACCCCGGCGCCGACGAGGAGACCCGGCACGAGGTAGCCGCGCGCGGTGTCCCCGATGTCCGTCCTCGCCGCGTAGGTGAGCGCGACGATCAGCATGAGCAGCAGGGCGATGAGCTGGCCCCGGTCCCGCGGGGTGCTCTTCGCGACCCGCGCACGCCAGGGGACCCGGGGACGTGGCCCGGACCCGGCGGGTGCCCCGACTCCCCCGGCGCCGAGCGGGACGAAGAACCAGAAGGCGGCGTAGAGCAGGGCACCGAGCCCGTTGACGAGGAGCAGACCGATGAAGGCGACGCGCACCCAGAAGACGGGCAGCCCGAGGTGCCCGGCGAGACCCCGCGCCACTCCTCCCAGCAGTCGGCCCTCACCGCTGCGATAGAGCTTGCGCGGAGGCCGGTCCGGTGCGCTGGGTACCGAGGTGGCTTCCGACATGCTTCGATCCTCACATGCGAAAACGCGCTCGACATCAGGGTTCTCCCCTAGAACGACCCTGAGGTTTCCCTGAGAGGCGCCGAAAATCGGCCTTCCGGCGAGGCGCCACCCATCTCCTTTCCGTGACACGGCAGTTGACGTGTTTCCCGCGTTCCCGACGAGAGCCGCGGTGGAGGCGGCCTTCTCAGGGTTGTCTCAGGGTTTCTTTCAGGGTGATCCCTGATGCCCGGAGAGGTCCCGAGCCGTCACCATGAACACATGACAGATTCCCGGACCGGCGCTCAGCCGCCGCCCCCGCCTACCGAGGCGGGCGGGTCCACGCCCTTCTGGAGCGGGTTCCGCCGCGACCGCCGGCACAAAGTGCTGGGCGGCGTGAGCGCGGGCCTGGGCCGGCAGTGCGGAGTCGACCCGGTGATCTTCCGTGTCGTCCTCTCCGTCCTGGCCGTCGCGGGCGGCGTCGGGCTCGTGGTGTACGGCCTCGTGTGGCTCGTGGTGCCCTACGACGACGAGGAGGAGAGCGAGGGCCGCCGGATGCTCACGGGGCAGGTCGGCGGTCCCGGGCTCGCCGCGCTGCTCTCCGTCCTGGTCGGCTGCGGGGTCTTCCTCTCGACGCTCGGGGACGGCGACGTCCTCTTCTTCTCCTCCCTGGTGCTTCTCCTGACAGCGGGCGCGGGGTACTGGTCGCGGCGGCGCGAGAGCGGGCCCGGCCACCCGGCCGCGGCCGAGCGGACCGGGGCGGACGCGCCACCGGAGACGCAGGCACCACCCATGCGGATGGCGCCCGCGTGGTGGCGCGAGGGGCCGCTGACGCCGACGGAGGAGGCGCTCGCGGCAGAGGTGTACCTGTGGGGTCCCTCCCAGTACGCCCCCGAGGTGTACATCTCGCTCACGAAGGACGGCGGGACGGCGACGAGCGGCCCGGAGACGGGGCGTACGGGCGAGGACGACCGCGAGGGCCCGGCGGGCCCCGCCGGGCCCGTCCCGCCGGTGCCTTCCGGCGACGACGGCTCGCGTGCGCGGCGGTACGGGATCGGGGGCTGGACGTTCCTGGCCGCGCTCATCGCGGGGGTCGCGGGAGCGGGGTCCACGTGGGACAGCGAGCCGCTGAGGTCGAGTCTCGTGCTCGGGCTCTCGCTCGCCCTCGCGGTCTTCGGGATCGGGCTCGCCGTGGGGGCCTTCGCGGGCAGGATCGGTGGCGGCACGGTCGCGCTCGCCCTGGTCACCTGCGGGCTCCTGGCCGCGTCGGCGGCACTCCCGAAGGACATCACGGCGGACTGGCAGACGGCGGACTGGCGGCCCACATCGGTCGCCGGGATCCGCCCCGAGTACCACGTCGGGACGGGCACGGCCTCGCTCGATCTGCGGGACGTGCCCTTCGAGAAGGACAGCACCGTACGGACGGGGGTCGAGGTGAAGGCGGGCCGGCTCGAAGTGCTCGTGCCCGCGGGGACGAAGGTGGAGTTGCGCTCCGACATCGGCTTCGGCGGCCTGCGCCTGCCGGGCTACGCGAAGGACCGGATGCACGGGGCCTTCGACGAGCGGAGGACCCGGACACTCCCGGCCCGCGAGGGCGCCCCGCCCGAGGGGACGCTCGTCCTGCGGGCCCGGGTCGAGCTGGGAGAGCTGGTGGTGGACCGTGCGCACTGAATTCCGCCCCGCGCGGCTTGTCCTGGGCCTCTCGTTCCTGCTCGCCGCGGCGCTCTACCTCACGGGCCTCGCGGGCGGCGCCGACATCCCGTGGTGGACGGCGCTGCCGCTCGCCGCTGGCGCGCTGGTCCTCGCGGCGTTCGCGGGTCTGCTGGGGTACGGGGTGCGGAGCGCCAGACGACGGCGCGCGGACCCGGCGGACGATCCGCCACCGGCGGGCTGACCGCGGGGCAGGGCTCAGCGCTTCCAGGTGTTGCCGAAGCCGCCGTTGCGGAAGACGGCCCGGCGGCGCCCGGAACGGAAGGAGTCGAAGGAGAGGTAGGGGGCCCCGGCGAGCAGGAGCGGGAGCCAGGCCATGAGGTAGACGAGGTCGTTGCCGTAGTAGTACGGCGTGGACGACCAGCTCACCGTGAGCCACAGGCAGAGCGAGATCACCGCGCCGCCGAGAGCGGCGACGCGGCCGAAGACCCCGAGGAGGGTGCCGAGACCGACGAGGAGTTCCCCGATGGCGAGCGCGTAGCCGAAGCCGACCGGGCTGTGCAGGGCGAGATCCACGAGGGCCGGGACGCCGGCGCTCCCCTTCACGGACCGCAGGAGGTCGCCGAGCGAACCGTTCCCCGATGAGGAGAGGAAGGCGCTGTCAGTGAGCTTGTCGATGCCCGCGTAGACGAACGTGACGCCGAGGAACACGCGCAGCGGGAGCAGGGAGTACCGCCCGAGCCGCGCCCGCAGGCCGCCGTCCGGCGGATTGCCCACCCCGCCACCGGGGCCGGACGGGAGGAGGGGAGTACCGGAGGTCATCGGTTCGCCGCCTTTCGGGGGACACGGGAGGAATCGGAGCGGCGACCGCCGGAACCACACCCCCCGGGGCCCACCGCGTTCGACCCTACGCACCCCCGGGGCACTCTTGACCGGCCGGGGCGGAGGTGAGGAACAAAGAAGAGAGGAACAAAGAAGAGCGGCGGCCTGCGGGCACCGGAGGCGCCCGGGAAACCGCGCGGCGGCGCGGGCGAGCGTCCGAGAGCGGGAGCGGGCCGCTGGGTGGCAGGGGCGGGCAGGAGAGCGACAGGGGCGGACCGGGGAGCTGTGCGGACGCACCGGACAACGGCACGGGCAGACCGGCCAGCCGTGCGGACGGGCCCAATGGCGGCACGGGCAGACCGGACAACGGCACGGGCGGGCCGGACAGCGACACGGACCGGGCACCAGCACCGGCGGACCGGGCGGCAGAACGAACGGCCGGACGGCAGCGCGGGCAGGCAGCGGCACGGACGGACCGGGGAGCGGCACATGGGGGCGGCAGCAGCACGGACCCGGCACCAGCACGTGCGGGCCGGACCACCGCACCCGCGAACTCGGGCACCAGCGCGGACGGACCGGACAACCGCACCCACGGACCCGGCACCAGCACCCACCGGCCGCACCACCACACCCACGGACCCGGCACCGGCACCTGCGGGCCGCACCACCGCGCGGACGGACCGGGCAGCCGTCGGGGGCGTTCGTGCGGTGGCACGGGGCTCACGCGGGGGGGGCAGGCTGCCCTGCGCGGGGGCACGGGGTGGGGGGTGCTGGGCGGGGAGGGGGGTGGTCAGGGGAGGTGGCGGTCGGCGAGGTCGAGCCAGGGGGTGGGGCCTGAGGGGGTGGGGTGGCGGATGGCCCAGTCGGTCAGGCGGAGGCTCATATGGGCCCAGGCGGGGGTGAGGATGTGGTCGGGAAAGGTGGCGAGGACGGCGTCGAGGCGGTCGGTCACGGCGGGGGGCGCCTGTGTGGCGTGGAGGCCGAAACGGAGCGTGACGAGGTCGAAGCGGCGGTCGCCGCGGGCGGCGCCGTCCCAGTCGATGACGCCGGTGATGTCCTGCCCGTCGGCCAGGAGGTTGCCGGGGTGGAAGTCGTAGTGGACGGCGTCGTCCCCGGGGAGCAGGGGCGGGTACCGGTCCGCGAGGGCGGAGATCCGGCGTTCGAGTGCGGCGGCGCGGGGGCTGTGGCGGCGCAGCGGTTCATGGAGGCAGAAACCGGGGCCGTCGTCGCGGAGGTGGAGGGCGGCGGCGGGAACGCCGCCGAGGCCCGTGAGGCGGTCCGCCTGGACCGCGTTGAGGCGGAGGAGTTGATCGAGGTGGGCGGGGGTGAGGCGGTCGATGCCCGTACCCGGCAGGACTTCCTGGACGGTGACCACCGCGTCGCCGACCTGGGTGACGAGGTCGGTCGCGGGCGCGGGGTACCCCGCGTCCCGCAGCGCGTCGACGACGGCGAGCGCCCCGGCCCGCATCGCGGCGACGGAACTGTGCGGCCGCCACTTCAGCACCCCGCGCCGTCCGTCCTCCTCGCCTCGCACATACGCCGCCCCGACAGCACCGCCCCGGCAGGGCCCCTCCAGCACGAGCCGCACCCCTGTCCGTACGCGCAGCGCGTCCACCATCCGTGCCGCGTCGAGCCGCGCCACAGTGGCCCAACCGGAAGAGGAGGGAGTCATGTGCCGCATTATCGCGAGCGGTTACGGCAGGAGATTACGGCGGACGTGGACGGCCGCGGGGACGGGCGGACGTGGACGGGCGGAGGGTGACACCCACTGGCCCGGGCCCCACGCCCCACCCCCCCACACGCGCCCTCCACACGCGCACACGGGCACACGGGCACACGGGCACACGCGCACACGCGCACACGCACAGGCAGCGCGCCCGGCCGGGGGCCTCGCGTGCGCGGGCGGGGCCCGGCGGGGCGTCACGTCGTTGTCAGGCGCAGGTGGTCGACACCGTCGAAGGAGGTGACGCGGACCTCCGTGGGTGGGGCGTCGGGGCGGAGCAGGGTGAACCAGGGGTCGGCGTCGATGAGGAAGGCGAGGACCTCGGTGCTGTCCTCGTCGGGGGTGGTGAGGCGCGCGTCCCAGGTGCCGGGGCTCGTGGCCGCGCGCAGGCGTACGGGAAAGGTCGCGGCGTTCGTGCTGGTGTTGGCCCGCCACTCCAGGAGGGCGTGGTCCGTGTCGGCGTTCACGCCACAGAGCGTAACTCCCGTCGGCGGGTGCGGTGTTCGGTTCCGTCCGAATCGCCGCCGTACGCGACCACTTGCGCTGTGCCCCCGCGCGGGCTGCTCACCGTACCGGTGACCGCGTGTGCACGGCCCGCCGTCAGTCGACGAGGTCCATTCCCGCCTCGTTGCTCTCCACCCCCGCCGCCGTGATGACCTGGACCGTGACACGGCCCGGTTCGACCTCGGCGGGGATGGGGACCGTCAGGAGGGTGTCGGTCGGATTGGTGAAGCCGCCGGGGACCGGGATGAGGGGGACGTGGACCTGGACCTGGCCGATGCGGACCGCCATGCGGACGAGGGCCTGCGGGGTCTCGGCGCCGGCGGGGAGGAAGCCGGCGCCGCGGATCTCGATGTCGTCGCCCGTGCGGATCGGGGCGTCCAGGTCACCGGCCTCGCGGGTGCGGACGACGGAGTGGATGACGGGGCCGCCGCCCTCGGTGGCCTTGCCCGCGAGGTAGGTGGCGGCGGAGACGAGGGCGAGGACGGCGAGCGCCCAGGGCAGATCGGGGAGTTGCTCGGGGCGGCGGGCGAGCCGGACCGCGCAGAAGACGAGCGCGGCGGCGTGCACGAGCACGTACTGGCTGTCGGTGAAACTGCCGTGCCCGGAGTCGTCGGTGAGCAGGTCGGCGGCGCGCGGCCGGTCGGCGCGCACCTTCTGGAGGCGCCGTCCCCGTACCCGTACGCCCACCGTGTAGTGCACGAGCACCGCTACCGCGCAGCTCGCCGCCACCACGGTCAGCAGCCCGACACCGCGCCCGAGTTCGAGGCCGTCGAGGAGTTCCGCGCGGCGGTCGTGCCCGGAGGCACCCGCGAGTTCGCCCGCGAGGACGAGGACGGCGTACACGCTGAAGACGATCCAGCAGGCGGCGACGGTACGCGAGGTGGACAGGCGCTGGTCCTCGCCGACGATCGGCGCGAGCACGCCGCCGCGTGCGCGGTGGAAGTGCGCGGCGACGGCGAGGAGCGCCGCGAGGAGCGCGGCGGCCACGAGCCCGGCGCTGCGGGCGGTCGTCCACCCGGCGCCGAGCGCGGTGAGGCCCTGCACGAGAAGGAGGACGAGGAGGACCACGCCGAGGGCGAGGAAGGTCGCGGGGCGCAGGCGGTGGAGCCAGGAGAGGCGTTCGCCGCGGCCGCGTTCGGCGACGAGGCGCGCGGACTCGGCGAGTTCGTCGGAGACCCACTGGCGGCTGGCGCCCGCGGAGTGCGCGACGGCGGCGGGGAGGCCCTTGCCGTCCGCGAGTTCCTCGCGCCGCCTGACGAACGCGGCGACCGCGCGCCGGTGCCCGTTGCGGGCGCCCGCCGGGCAGTCCGCGCAGGTGCAGCCGCCCTCGTGCCGCTCCCGGCTCGTGTCCTGCTGTACCGCCACCGGCCCGTCCCCGTCCCTCTCGCGAGCCCCCGCCGGTACGCGGCCGCGGGCCCCCCGTCCCGCCACCTGGCGGGTGCGCCGAACTCTGCTGTGATGTACGGGAATTGTGCCTTACGTGGGAGAGCGGGACGCTCCCGGGGCAGGGGGCACGGCACGACTCCCCGGCGCACTCCGCGCGCCGCGCGCCCCCGGCGTCACCCGAACACCACCCAAGAGGCACATTCCCTCCCCAACTTCTCGCGCCCGGCGCGCATCTGAAGGTACGTACACGGAAAGATCACCCCCGCTCCTGGAGGAACTCATGTCCGTCCGGCTCTCCTTCGCCCTGCGCTGCGCCTCCTTCGCGGCGCTGCTCACGGCTCCGCTGGCCCTCGCCCCCGCCGCGACCGCCGCGCCCCGGGCCGCCGCCACGCTTCCCGGGGACATCGTTGTCGCGGCTCCGGGTGGCGACTACGTGAGCGTCCTGACGAAGGGCGACCCGGCGCGGCACCGCGAGCTGCCGGGCGCGCGGCCCGTGGTGCGCGACCTGGACGGCGACGGCCGGGCGGACCTCGCGGTGCAGCGGGACGACGAGGACGGGGGCGGGGTCGCCGTGTACTGGGGCACGGGCTCCGGCTACGCGGCCGCGCCCACCGTCGTCACGGGGGCCGACCTGGATTCCGGCCTCACGGCGGGCGACTTCGACGGGGACGGGCACGTGGACCTGATCGCCGCGGGACCGGAGGGGCCGGGCGACGTGCGGCTCGCGGTCGCGTACGGGCCGCTGACGCGGGACGGCGCCCCGGCCCGTACCGCGAGGCTCGACACGCAGGAGACGTTCGCGCCCGACGAGATCGTCTCCGGGGACTTCGACGGGGACGGCAGGGCGGACGTCGTCACGGAGCACTCCTTCGAGGAGGCGGGCCACCCGAGCCAGCTGTGGACGGGGAGCGCGAAGGGCCTCGGCACGACCTCGCGCCCCCTCGCGATCGCGGGCGCGATGGCGGCGGGGGACGTGGACGGGGACGGCGTCGACGACCTCGTGATCCGGGCCGTGCCCGACGGGCTCGTCGAGGAGCTGGACTTCGACCACGGGACGGTGCAGGTGCTGTACGGGTCCGCGACGGGGCCGGGGAAGCCGGCGAGCACGATCACGCAGAACACGAAGGGCGTGCCGGGGGTCAACGAGGACGGCGACGGCTTCGGCACTTCGCTCGCGGTGGGGGATGTCGACGGGGACGGCATCGCCGACGTCGCTGTCGGGGTGCCGGGAGAGGCGCTGGAGCGGGGCGGCGAGAACCTGGAGGACGCGGGGTCCGTGGTGCTGCTCAAGGGCTCGGGGCAGGGGCTCACGGGCGAGGGCGCGACGGCCGTCACACAGGACACGAAGGGCGTGCCCGGGGTCTCGGAGGCCGGGGACCGTTTCGGGGACGCGGTGTCCCTGCGGGACCTCGGCGGCGACGCCGCGCTCGTGGTGGGGGCGCCGGGCGAGGACACGGATGCCGAGGACTCGGGGGCGCTGTGGGTGCTGCCGAAGGGCGGGGCGGACGGCGCCCGGGCCGTGAACCCGGGGGATCTGGGACGTACGGGGAACGAGGGGGCGCGGTTCGGGGCGGCCTTCGGGCGCTGACCGATCCCGGAGCAGGCGAAAGGGCGACGGAGGGGAAAGGGCGGTACGCGAAAGGGCGGGCCGGAAGGTCTCCGGCCCGCCCTCTCAGGGGAGCGTCACTCCCACTCGATCGTCCCCGGCGGCTTGCTCGTGACGTCGAGCACGACGCGGTTGACCTCGGCCACCTCGTTGGTGATACGGGTCGAGATGCGTGCGAGTGTCTCGTAGGGGAGGCGGGACCAGTCGGCGGTCATCGCGTCCTCGGAGGAGACCGGGCGCAGCACGATCGGGTGGCCGTACGTGCGGCCGTCGCCCTGGACACCGACGCTGCGGACGTCCGCGAGGAGCACGACGGGACACTGCCAGATCTGGCGGTCGAGACCGGCGGCCGTCAGTTCCTCGCGCGCGATGGCGTCGGCCTCGCGCAGCAGGTCGAGGCGCTCGCGCGTGACCTCGCCGACGATGCGGATGCCGAGACCGGGGCCGGGGAAGGGCTGGCGCTGGACGATCTCATCGGGCAGGCCCAGCTGCTGGCCGACCGCGCGGACCTCGTCCTTGAAGAGCTTGCGGAGCGGCTCGATCAGCTCGAACTCCAGGTCCTCGGGGAGGCCGCCCACGTTGTGGTGGGACTTGATGTTCGCCGTGCCGGTGCCGCCGCCGGACTCGACGACGTCCGGGTAGAGGGTGCCCTGCACGAGGAAGGCGACGTCCTCGCCGTCCGCCGCGTTCTCCGCGACGATCTCGGCCTGCGCCTGCTCGAAGACGCGGATGAACTCGCGGCCGATGATCTTCCGCTTCTGCTCCGGGTCGCTCACGCCCGCGAGCGCGTTCAGGAAGCGCTCGGACGCGTCGACGACCTTGAGCTGGACGCCGGTCGCGGCGACGAAGTCCTTCTCGACCTGCTCGGTCTCGCCCTTGCGCATGAGGCCGTGGTCGACGTACACGCAGGTGAGCTGCGCGCCGATCGCGCGCTGCACGAGCGCGGCGGCGACGGCCGAGTCGACGCCGCCGGAAAGGCCGCAGATCGCGCGCTTCGTGCCGACGCGGGCGCGGATCTCCTCGACCTGCTCGTCGATGACGTTGCCCGTCGTCCAGTTCGGCTCGATGCCGGCGCCGCGGTAGAGGAAGTGCTCCAGGACCTGCTGGCCGTGCGTGGAGTGCAGCACCTCGGGGTGGTACTGGACGCCGTAGAGCTTCTTCTCGTCGTTCTCGAAGGCCGCGACGGGGACGACCGAGGTCGAGGCCGTCACCTCGAAGCCCGCGGGGGCGGCGGAGCAGGCGTCGCCGTGCGACATCCAGACCTGCTGCTCCTCCGGGGTGCCCTCGAAGAGGGTCGAGGCGGGCTTGCTGACGCTCAGCTCCGTACGGCCGTACTCGCGCGCGCCCGAGTTGTCGACGGTGCCGCCGAGCGCCGTGGCCATGAGCTGGAAGCCGTAGCACATGCCGAAGACCGGGACACCGGCCTCGAAGAGCGAGGCGTCCAGCGAGGGCGCGCCCTCGGCGTAGACGGAGGAGGGGCCGCCGGAGAGGATGATCGCGGCCGGGTTCTTGGCGAGCATCTCGGCGACGGGCATGTCGCTCGGGACGATCTCGCTGAAGACCCGGGCCTCGCGGACCCTGCGGGCGATGAGCTGGGCGTACTGGGCGCCGAAGTCGACGACCAGAACGGTGTCGGGGGCGGCGTCTGACGCGGGGGACACGGGCACTGCGGCGGCCTTCCGGCGGGATGCGGAGTCGGGACAAGGCGCCGGTGCACGGGGTACGGGTCCCGGACGGCGCCCGGGGCGGGCCTGCCGGGGCTCCACCCGGACGGCACCGCGCCTCGTACTGAGTCTAACGGGGGACGGATGTCACCCATTCCGCCGCAGATCAGGCGGCTGCCGACCCCCGGGCTCCCGGCCCGGGTAGGAGGGGGGATACTGGCTCCGTGATCACGCACCACGGCTTTCTCTTTACCTATGGCACCCGGCCCGCCGGCTGCCAGGGTCGTGCTGCTTGAGCACAGCGACGTAACCAGGCGCCCCGGGCCGACAAGGCCCGGGGCGTTCTGCGTTTCCGGACCTGGTCGCCCCGGGGCCCTTCACCCGACAGACCCCGACCAGACGACGACAGGGACGAACCGTCCCGCCCACCGAGGGGCCCACCCGCCCCCGGCACCGAAGGAGCCACCTGCCATGACCAGTCTTCCCGAGACGACGACCGAGACCCCCGACACCGCTCCCGCCGCCACCCCGGAAGGGTCCGCAGCCCCGCAGGGCCCCGCCGCAGCCCCCCAGGGCTGGGCGCGCAAGCCCTCCACGGCGCCCACGGGCTCCATCCCCGAGCACGAGAAGATGATCACCGACGCGCGCGAGCGGATCGACGCGATCGACGACCGCATCATCGGGCTCATCCAGGAGCGCTCCGCCGTCTCGGCCGTCGTGCAGAAGGCGCGTGTGGAGGCGGGCGGGCGGCGCGTGAACCTGTCGCGCGAGATGGAGGTCCTGAGCCACTACCGCGACGCGCTCGGCAAGCCGGGGACCGCGCTGGCGATGACGCTGCTCGAACTGAGCCGCGGGCGGGTCTGAGGCGCGCCCCGCGCGGGCCGCGGGTGGGAACTGGCGAACTGGCCGTCACCGGTGCGTGACCAGTCGGGCGTGGGCGTCGTTGTCCCGTTGACCGCATCGGCCAGGTGCGGGACCGCAACACCACGCGTGGCTTCGCTGGAGCGATGAGACGTCCGCCTTGTGCGGTGCGTCGTGGGACCTCGCTCCAGTGCGGTGACCGGACGGCAGGGGACAGCCGGCCCGGTCACGCGGCGGCCGGTTCCGGGGACGCCCGGGACCGGCCGCACACGGCGGGCCTCAACGCCTCTCCGCGAGGAGACCGTTAAGGTCTCGTACGTCCCGGTCGGCACCGTCCCGTACCGACAGCGCATACTTGGGTACCGGATGCCCCGCGCGGGCCTCCGGACAATTCCAGACCAGCGACGCCGTATCCCCCCCTCGGCGCCGCTCCCCCGGTGCCGCCACCGCCCTGGCGGCACCGCAGGCGAAGACCCCGTGGCACCCCGCCCGCCGCGGGGTCTTCCGCTGTCCGCACGCGGACCGGCTCCCCGCACGCCGGCCGGCACCCCGCACGGGGCGCGCCGCGCGTGGCGGACCTCACACCGCCCCGGTGACCTTCACCACACCACAGGGCTTCTCCCTCCCCCGCTCACAGCGCGCCCGCTCACGGCGCCTCGTCCCGTGCGGGCGCCTCGTCCCGTACCGCCGCGACGGTGTCGCGTCCCGCCGCGGCGCCCTCCCGTACTTTCGGCATTCCCAGGAACGGCAGGCGCAGCGCCGCGAAGGCGTCGGCGGGGACGGCCGGGGTGTGCGGGGGGACGGGGGCGAGGCGGGTGTAGGCCGCTCCCTGGGCGGGGCGCGGGTCGGGCTCTCCCTTGTTGGGCCACAGGGACATCGCGCGTTCGGCCTGCGCGGTGATCGTGAGCGAGGGGTTCACCCCGAGGTTCGCCGAGACGGCCGAGCCGTCCACGACGGAGATGCCCGGGTGCCCGTAGAGGCGGTGGTACGGGTCGATGACGCCGTGCTCGGGGTCGGCGCCGATGGGGCAGCCGCCGAGGAAGTGGGCGGTGAGCGGGGTGCCCATCAGCTCCCCGATGTTGCTCCCCGCGAAGCCGTTGATGTCGCGGGCGAGGAGCGAGGCGGCCTCGGTCGCCGCCCGGATCTGCGTCGGGTTCGGGGCGCCGTGGCCCTGGCGCGCGGTGAGCAGTCCCTTGCCGGGGCCGCGCGTACGGCGGTACGTCGTCAGGGAGTTGTCGAGCGACTGCATGACGAGGCCGATGATGGTGCGCTCGGACCAGCGGTGGTTGGAGAGCGAACGGCCGGTCAGGACGGGGTGCTTGATCGTGTTGAGGAGCCAGCCGAGCGCCCGGGGCAGCTTCTCCGCGTAGGGCACCTGGAGGATCGTGAGGCCGCCCATCGCGTTCGACTTGCGGCCGTAACGGACCGGTTCGATGTGGGTGTTGGCGTCCGGGTGGATCGAGGAGGTGATCGCGACGCCGCGCGTGAAGTCGGGGTCGGCGCCGTGCGCGGAGCGGTAGCGGCGCGGGGTGGTCTGGGCGCCGACGAGCGCTTCGGAGTTGGTGCGCGTGAGGGTGCCGAGCCGGGCCGATGTGCGGGGCAGGAGGCCGCTGTCGCGCATGCGGTGCAGGAGGGTCTGCGTGCCGTACGTACCGGCGGCGAGGACGACGTGGCGGGCGGTGTAGACGCGGTGGGCGCCCTTGCGGGGCCTGTCGGTGGGCAGCGTGCCGACCGCGAAGCCGCCGCGCGAGTCCTCGGTGAGGGTACGTACGGTGGTGAG
The DNA here is from genome assembly GCF_050613165.1 of Streptomyces sp. P6-2-1. Lineage (NCBI taxonomy): Bacteria > Bacillati > Actinomycetota > Actinomycetes > Kitasatosporales > Streptomycetaceae > Streptomyces > Streptomyces sp. P6-2-1. The sequence continues at coordinate 2,579,821 of NZ_CP192513.1, forward strand.
CGGGTGGATCACGGCGCCGTTCTTCTCGGCGAGGTGCAGGTAGTTCTCGTTGAGGGTGTTCTTGGCTCCGTGGCGGCAACCGGTCATGCACTCGCCGCACTCGGTGCAGGCGCGCCGCGCGGGCCCCGCGCCGCCGAAGTACGGGTCGGGCACCTCGGCACCCGGCTCGGCCCTCCGGCTGCCGTCGCCGTCCTCGCCGTCGCCGAAGTAGACGCCGACCGGGGCGAGATGGAAGGAGTCGCCGACGCCCATCGCTGCGGCGGCGTTCTTGAGGTGCACGTCCGAGGGCGTGACGGTCGGGTTGAGGCGTACGCCGAGCATCCGCTGGGCCTGGGCGTAGTACGGCTTCAGCTCGCCCTGCCAGTCGGTGATGTCCTTCCACTGCGGGTCGTCGAAGAAGGCGCGCGGCGGTACGTAGAGCGTGTTGGCGTAGTTGAGCGAGCCGCCGCCGACGCCGGCGCCCGCGAGGACCATGACGTTGCCGAGCAGGTGGATGCGCTGGATGCCGAAGAGGCCGAGCGCGGGCGCCCACAGGTAGTTCTTCACGTCCCAGGAGTTGCGCGGGAGTTCCTCGCGCGTGAAGCGGCGGCCCGCCTCCAGGACGCCCACCCGGTAGCCCTTCTCGGTGAGCCGCAGGGCGCTGACGGCGCCGCCGAACCCCGAGCCGACGACGAGGACGTCGTAGTCGTAGCCGTCGCGTTCCTCGTCCGTGCCCCGCTGCTGGGCACGGTTGTCCCCTGACATGGACCCTCCTCGTCGAAAGCCGCTGGTGGAACGGTGGTGTGGGTGGGGTGGATGGGGCGGGTGGGGTGGATGGGGCGGGTGGGGTGGATGGGGCGGGTGGGGTGGATGGATAAGGGGGTGGCGGATGGATGGAGGGGCGGGTGGATGGAGGGGTGGGCGGAGTGCTCAGCGCAGCCGCAGCGCCTTCATCGCCCTCAGGCTGCGGCTCATGAAGGCCGCGTAGCCGGCGTCGTCCATGCCGAGGGACGGGCCCATCGGCACGAGGCGCTGCTGGGCGATGGTCCGTGATTCGGTGTACTTGAGGAGCCCCTCGGAGCCGTGCCTGCGGCCGATCCCCGACTCCTTCATGCCGCCCATCGGGGCGCGCACGCTGCCGTAGGCGGGCGCGTACCCCTCGTTGACGTTGACGGTTCCCGCGTGCAGCCGCGAGGCGACGGCGACACCGCGCTTGGCGTCCTTGGTCCAGACGCTCGCGTTGAGGCCGTACGGCGTGGAGTTGGCGCGCGTGATCGCCTCGTCCTCGTCGGTGAAGCGGTAGAGCGAGACCACGGGCCCGAAGGTCTCGTCCGCGCACACCGCCATGCCGGGCTCGACGTCCGTGAGCACGGTGGGCTCGTAGAAGTACGGGCCGAGGTCGGGGCGCGCGACACCGCCCGCGAGGACGCGGGCGCCCTTCGCCACGGCATCGTCCACGTGGGCGGTGACGGCGTCGAGTTGGCGGGGCCCGGCGAGGGAGCCCATGTCGGCCCCGTACGCGAGCGAGGTGCCGAGGCGCATGGCCTTCACGCGCGCCACGAAGCGCTCGGCGAAGGCGTCGGCGACGGACTCGTGCACGTACAACCGCTCGATGGAGATGCAGAGTTGCCCGGCGGAGGCGAAGCAGGCGCGGACCGCGCCCGCCGCCGCCTTCTCGACATCGGCGTCGTGCAGCACCAGCATCGGGTTCTTGCCGCCGAGTTCGAGCGAGAAACCGACGAGGCGCCCGGCCGCCGTGCGGGCGACCTCGCGGCCCGTACGCGTCGATCCGGTGAAGGACACGTAGTCGCCGCGCGAGACGACCTCGGGCCCCACGGCGGGGCCTTCGCCGAGGACGACCTGGAAGACATCGGCGGGAAGCCCTGCCTCGATGAGGAGTTCACGTGCCCACAGGGCGCTCAGCGCGGTTTCCGTGTCGGGCTTCATGACGACGGCGTTGCCCGCGACGAAGGCGGGGAGCGCGTCGCCGACGGACAGCTCGAAGGGGTAGTTCCACGGCGCGATCTGGCCCACGACCCCACGCGGTACGCGCTGTTCGGTGACGCGCGTGAGGGTCGGCACGGCGCCGAGGTGACGCTTGGCCCTGAGGTAGGCGGGAGCCTTGCGGCCGTAGTGACGCGCGGCCATCGCGACGGCTTGCAGCTCCTCGTGCGCGTGCAGCCTGGCCTTGCCCGTCTCCAGCTGGACGAGGTCCAGGATCTCGGCCTGGCGCTGGAGGACGAGGTCATGGAAGCGGAGCAGGACGGCGGCGCGCTCGCGGACGGGCGTCGCCGCCCACGGCGCCTGCGCGGCGCGGGCGCGCGCGAAGGCCGCTTCGACGTCCTCGGGGCCCGCCTCGGGCAGTTCGGCGAGCACACCGCCGCCGAAGGGCGTGTGGTTCGCGGTGCGTCCCGAGCCGCCGACGCCCTTGAGGAGCCGCGCGAGCACCTCGGGGGTGACCACGTCGGCCGCCGTGCGGACGCCCTCGGGTACGGGGGCCTGGGGGTTGGTGCCGATGGCCTGCGGCGCGGAGGCCGCCGAGGCGTGCGTGTCCGTCATGGGCGTGAGCGTACGACTTCGCGCCGGTCTTGGGTACCCGCCGGTAACACTTTCCACGGGGCTTCCACGATTCCGCCAGTGACTGGTGGCGGAAAGGGCCTGATCAGGGGCGGAAGGGCTCAGGACGCGGGCCAGTTCCTGGCGTCGAAGTGCTTCATGACGTCCTGGAAGAGTTGTTCGCCCCCGGCGGTCGCGGAGCCCCTGGCGGGCATCGTGACGTAGATCCGCCAGTAGAAGCGCTCGTCCACCGGGTCGTTGATGATCCGCTCGTGCTGCCGGACGCGGAAGTCGAAGGAGGAACTGCCGAGGGTGCCGTTGTCGTACTCGACGACGTTCTCGATGATCTTCCGGCCCCGGTAGGTGCCGCTCGGCTGGCTGACCGAGGGGGCGTTCAGCCCGGCCCCGTCGGTCTCGTCCTCGTACCAGTCCTTCCACTCCGCGGCGGTCAGCCGGGACGAACCCTTCTCGACGGACGTCTCCACGAAGTGGATCTCGTAGACGTTGCCGGGGTCGAAGAAGACGACGTTCCCGTTCTGGTGGTCGACGCGGTGGTACGAGGACGGCACCGCGATCGTCGCGTCGAGCGTGTCCTTCTCCGGGCGCGACTCCCAGCCCTCCGGCAGCGCCCCGTCGTCCGAGGCGAACGGGTTCACCAGGGCGAGCACGAGCGCGGCCACCAGCGCGAGCGCCACTCCGGCCGTCCCCCAGCGGGCCCTGCGGCTCCCGGCGAGCGCGGGCGGGAGCCAGCGGGCGAGGGCCTGGCGGCGCTCGGTGAGACGGCCGGGGGCGAACGTCGCGAGGGCGTCGAGTTCGGCCCGTACCTCCGCCGCGGTGGGCCGGGCCGCCGGCTCCTTGCGCAGCAGCCGCATGAGGAGCGGCGCGAGGCCGCCGCCCGCGCGGGCGGGCAGCGGCGGCTCGGTGGACAGGACGGCCTGGAGCGTGCCCGCGTGGTGGGAGCGGCGGAACGGCGAGACGCCCTCGACGGCGAGGTAGAGCACGACGCCCAGCGACCACAGGTCGCTCGGGGCCTCCGTGTGGCGGCCGAGTACGCGTTCCGGGGCCATGAACTCCGGCGATCCGATGAGCGCGCCCGATTCGGTGAGCGACTCCTCGCCCTCGATGCGCGCGATGCCGAAGTCGGTGAGGACCGTGCGGCCGCCGGGCGCGAGAAGGATGTTCGCCGGCTTCACGTCGCGGTGGAGCACGCCGCCCCGGTGCGCCGCTTCGAGCGCGGCGGCGACGTCGCGGCCGATCCTGGCGGCCTCGCGCGGGTCGAGCGTGCCTTCGGAGAGGCGGTCGGCGAGCGAGGGACCGCGGACCAGCTCCATGACGACCCAGGGTCTGCCGCCCTCCTCGACCACGTCGTGGACGGTGACGACCGAGGGATGGTCGATCCGGGCGGCGGCGCGCGCCTCGCGCCGCATCCGGTCGTGGGCTGTGGCCAGTTGCCCGGCCGTGAGGTGCGCGGGGAGCCGGGGCTCCTTCACCGCGACCTCGCGTTCGACGACCTCGTCGCGCGCCCGCCACACGGTGCCCATACCGCCGTCGCCGAGGCGGGCGAGGAGACGGTAGCGCCCACCGAGGAGCGGAGCGGGCTCCGGCTCGACGGCCGTCGGCCCGCCCGTACCACCCCCGGCGACGGCGCCGCCGGCCACGGCACCACCGGCCGCCTCCCCGCGCTCGCGCTCTCCCCGCTCCCCCTCCCGCTCACGCGGTGGCGGCAGCGGGTAACTCGTCGGCGGGCGCTGCCCGTTGTCCTGTTCCCGTCCCCCGTCGTTCGTCATGCGCACATCCTGACGAACAGGCGGGGCGGCCGCCACCGTCCGCGCTCACTTCACTTGGTACGTGGCGAGAGCCTGCTCGTAGTAGCGGCTCACGTCGTCGCGGTTCGCGTCGAGACCACGGAACTGGAGGACGTGGTACGTGCCGTTGACGGCCATGACCATGTTCCTGGCGAAGATGTCACCATCGGTGCCAGGCCAGGTGAACTGCCCCTCCGCCATCCTCCTGCCACCTTCCTCGATCTCGCGCATCCCGGTCGACGTGACCCAGCTCGACTCCCGGAAGGGCCGCGTCTCTGGCTCGGACTCGCGCTGGTAGCGCAGCAGGTCGTTGCCGAACTCGGTGACCTTGTCGCGCCCGGGGACGACGATCAGCTCGTAGCTCCCGTGCGTCCACCGCACCTGCCCCTGCGGGTTGCGCGCGTGCCGGGTCCAGCCCTGGGGCACGGCGAGCTGGAAACCGGCCGGGTCCTTGTAGAGGACGAAGCCCGCGGGCAGCTTGGGGCCCGAGGGCTTCTCCTCCTTGGCCGGCTTCTCGTCCTTGGGCCGCTCCTCGGCGCGCGCGGCGGGCGAGGAGGCGGGCGCCGCCGAGGTGGGTGCGGGCTTCTCCAGGGAACCGGGCGCGTGGCTCAGCTCGGCGCCCGTCCGTGCCTGATCGGTGTCATCGGCCTTCGGCATGAAGACCATCGCGTAGACGATGGTGCCCGCGAGCAGCACGAACACCGCGACGAGCAGCGTCCGGCCCAGCGAGAACGGCGTACGCGGACGCCGGTTGTCCCGCGCGGCGGTACGGGTACGGGCCGCGCCCCTGGTACGGGCGGGGCGCGGCACGGTACGGGCGCCGCCCGGCGTCTCGGGCCGCGAGTACGCGGAGGCGAGGCCGTAGAGCGGGGTCGTCTCCTCGGCGGGCCCGGGCTCGCGCTCCCTGCGGTGGCTGCGCGGGACGGGCGGCGCGGGCTTGGGCTTCGCCGCGTCGACGGGCACGGCAGCCCTCCGCACGGCCTTCCCGTCGGCCTTCCTGTCCGCCTTTTTGCCGGCCTTCCTGTCGGCCTTGCTGTCGGCCTTGCTGTCGGCCTTCTTCGGGCGCCGCCTGCGCCGTACGAGTTCGCCTCGGCGCCGCTTGACGGGCAGCGCCGCCGGGTCGAAGGGCGGCGCGGGCACGAGGTGCGCGCCCGCATCGGGCTCCGGCGCGGACCGTACGAGAGAGCGCAACCAGCCGCGCAGCTCCTCGAAGTCGGGGCGCTCGGTGGGGTCCTGGCGCAGCAGCGACTCCACGACGGGCCGCAGCGGGCCGCACTCCTCGGCGAAGGCGGGCGCCTCGGCGCACACCATGTGGACCAGCTCGGCGGTGCTCTCCTCCGGGTACGGGCCGTGTCCCTGCACCGCGCGGAAGAGCAGCACGCCGAGCGCCCACAGGTCGGTCGCCGGGCCGACGGGGGCCGCGAGCTGCCACGTGCCGCGCACGGGCCCGGCCTGCTCGGGCGACCACCGCTCGGTGACGGGCCCGACCACCACCATCCGTACCTGCCGCGCCCGTTCGGCGGCGACGGCGTTCCCCGGCCCGTAGCCGGGGCCGTACCCGGACGCGGGGGAATCCCAGCCGGGGGACGCGGGGGTGGCGGCGGGCGCGCCCGGCCGGGCGGGGGTGTGGGGGCCTGGTGCGTGGGGGCCGGGCTCGTGGAAGCCGGGGGCGTGGGGGCTGTCCTGGGGCAGCCCGGTCGGCGGTCCTGCGGGCGCCTGGCGGGGCTCCGGCACGGGGGGCTGCTGCGGGGCGAGGCGCTGCGGCGGGGGGGCGCTCGGGCCCACGGCGGGCCCACGCCGGTACTCGGGCGGCAGGGGCAGCGGCGGTACGGCCTCGGGGGCGGGGCCGGGGGTGAGCCCTGAGACGGGGCCGGGGCCGGGGCCGGGGGTGGGGCCGGGGGCGGACGCGGTGCGGGGTGCGGCGCCGTGCCAGGTGGCGGGAGGCGGCGGGGAGGTCCGCGGCGTCCGGGAGTCCTGGGGGTGCTCCGGCTCGGTGGGGCGCTCGGGGGTCTGCTCGCGCGGGGCGGGGCTCTGCCGCTCGCGCACGCCGTACGGGTCGCTGATCCGGCCAGGGGCCTCGGGCTCGGGCGCGCTCGCGCCGGGGGCATCAGCGGGCCGCCCGGGGGCGGGCCTGGCGGCACCGGGCCCGCCTTCGGCCTGGGCACGCGCCGCGGCCCTGGCTCCGGCACGGTAGGCGGCGATCGCCCCGGCACGCGCGGCACGCGGATCGGTGGACCCGGCGTCGAGCGCGGGAGGCGCCGGGGTCGCCGGGCGGTTCACGAAGGCGGGCGGTACGGAGCCAGGGGCGCCCCCGGCCCGGGGCGCGGGCATCCCGCCGCCGGGCCCCGTACCCGTACCGGGGCCCGTACCCGTACCGGGGCCCGTGCCTGTGCTCGTGCCCGTGCCCGTACGGCCGCTCGAACCGGCCGTGCCGCTCCCGCTCCCCCACCCGCCGCCGTACGGCGGGGCGTCGATGGCGCCGCGGGGCCGGGGGCCCTCGGGGCCCGCGCCGTCCTCGACGGCGGAGCGCGGGGGGACGGGGTCGTAGCCGCACAGGGCCTCTTGGGCGGCCCCGGCGGCGAGGCCCGCGAGGACGACGCGGCCGTCCTCGGCGAGGAGGACGGTGTGCTCGGTGATGTTGCGGTGGACCCAGCCGCCCGCGTGCAGGGCGCGCAGCGCGGTGAGGACGTCGGCGGCGACCTCGGCGGCGCGGTAGGGGTTGAGGGGGCGTTCGGCGAGGAGGCTGCCGAGGGTCCGCCCGGGCACGTACTCGCTGACGATCCACAGCGCGTCGCCCTCGGCGAAGACGTCGAAGACCTGGTCGAGGCGCGGGTGGTCGGGCACCTGCGCGGCGGCACGCGCGGCGTCGAGCGCGCGCCGTACGACCGGATCACCGGACGGGTCGCCGCCGCCCACCGCCGGTCCCTCGCCGGGGAGTTCGCCTTCCACGACGTCGGGCAGCGGGATGCGCTGGAGGCGGACCTCCTGGCCGCTGTACGTGTCGAAGGCGCGGCCCGCGGCGGCCGGGCTCTCGCTCTCCTCCGCGAAGGCATCCCGCGGTAACCGGTAGCGGTCGGCGAGCACACGTCCCGCGTAGTCGTCCACAACGCCCCCCACCGTGATCACCTGTGTCCGTTTCAGGTCCCGAGCCGTCCGGTACGGTCCCCGTTCTTTCACGATACGTGCCGAGGCCGGGTTTTCCGGGGGAGTTGGGCGACTTCGCCGCAGCTCCTCCCCGGGCCCTGCCACCGGTACGTGGGGGGCTCCGGTGACGGCCGGGGGACCCTGCCCACGTTCGTGCCCGGCCGGGGGCCCGCTCAACCCTCGGGGAGCGGCACGGGGGGCACGCGAGGGCGCGGGGGAGCGCGGGGGGCGGGGGCGCGTGGGGGCCGGGGGCGCGTGGGAGCGCGGGGGCCGGGGGCGCGTGGGGGCCGGGGGCGCGTGGGGGGCGGGGGCGCGTGGGGGATGTCCCCTAGGGGTGCCCCTTACACGAGGGTTCGCCCCCCTGGGGCCTACAACGCCCGGCTTCGCGGAGGGGTTCCCGTTTTCCCGGGAAGCGGCCTCGCGCACGAGGTCACGCCCCCCGGGGGGCCGTACGGTGGGTGCGCCGCCGTCGAAACCGGCCTCGCGTCGCGAGGTCACGCCTCGGGAAGCCCGCCTCGCGCGGAGGCCCGTCTCAGGACGCCGGCTCACGCGCGAGGAGCCCCGCCCCGGAACGGGGCCGGCTCACGCGCGAGGAGCCCCGCCCCGGAACGGGGCCGGCTCACGCGCGAGGAGCCCCGCCCCGGAACGCCGACCCGCGCCCGGGGCCCGGTCCCAGAACGCCCCCCGCGCCCGAGGTTCCGGCCTCAGGACGCCGGTGTGAACGTCTCCGTGAAGGTCTGCCAGGTCTGCCGCGCCCGCTTGCCGTTCCAGCCGGCGTCCTTGGTCGTGAACATGAGCCCGTAGCCGCGGTGGGAGTTGACGACCGTGCCGCGGTCGACGCTGTGCATCCGCGTGCCGCCGTCGGTGTAGGTGAACTCCCAGTCGGCGGTCTCCCAGCCCCGGTAGTCGACCCTCTTGATCGACACGCGCTGGTAGTGGGGGCGGACCATGTAGCGCTCCTGCTTCGTCCAGTCGGCGACCGCGTCGTCGCTGGGCGTCGTGGTCGTGCCCACGAGGAGTTTCTGCCCGGCGGGCCCAGCGAAGCGCACTCCGGCCCGGTCGGCCGAAACCCGCTTCCACCCGTCGGGCAGTCCTATGGAGAAACCGGTGGGGTCCCGATGATCCGTGACGTCGAGCGGAGGTCCGCCCTTGCCCTTCCCCTCGTTCTCGTCCTTCCCCTCCCCCTTGTCGCCGTCCTTCTCCTTCCCCTCCTGCTCCTTGCCCTTGTCCTCACCCTTGTCCTCGCCCTCGTCGCTGTGCTGCGAGGTGGCGGGCTGCTGGGCGGAGGGGGAGTTCTCCGGGCTCTCCTCCTTGCCGCCGTCGCGGTGGGTGTCGGAGGAACCGGCGGCGGAGGCCGAGGTCGTCGCCGCGGCCTTGGCGCCCTGCTTCTCGTCGTCGCCGTTGTCGCGGGCGACGAGGAACGCGACGGTCGCGACGACGGCGAGCACGACGACGACGGCGATGACGACGAGGGTGCGCCGCGGGACGACGTCGGTGAGCGAGGCACGGGTACGGGCGGGGACGGCACCCGCGGGGGACCCTGTCGCGGGAGTCCCCGTGGCACCGCCGCCCGTGCGCGCGGCACCGGCCGCGGCTGTCCCCGTACGCGAGGAGCGGGCGAAGCCGCCGGTACGCGGCGTCGACCAGCCGGTCGCCGGCGACTTCTCCTCGGCCGGGGTGGGCGGGAGCGGGACGACGCGGGTCGCGTCGGCGGGTTTGGCCTCGGGCGCGGCGATGATCTCCTGGAGCATCGCGCGGGCGCGGGCGTCGTCGAGGCGCTGGGCGGGGTCCTTGACGAGCAGCCCGAGGATGACGGGCGTGAGCGGACCGGCGTGCGTGGGCTGCTCGACCTGCTCGGTCATGACGGCGGTCAGGGTCGCGATCGCGGAGCCCTTGTCATACGGCGGGACGCCCTCGACGGCGGCGTAGAGCAGCCCGCCGAGCGACCAGAGGTCGGCCGCGGGGCCCGGCTTGTGACCCCGGGCGCGCTCGGGCGAGATGTACGAGGGGGCGCCGACGAGCATCCCCGTCGAGGTCACGGACGGATCGCCCTCGACCTGCGCGATACCGAAGTCGGTGAGGACGACGCGGCCGTCCTCACCCGCGATGAGTACGTTGGACGGCTTCACGTCGCGGTGCAGGATGCCCTCGCGGTGCGCGTCGCGCAGCACGTCGAGCACCGCGAGCCCGACCTCCGCCGCGCGGCGCGGGTCGAGGAGCCCGTCCTCGCGCACGACCTCGGCGAGCGACTTGCCCTCGATCAGCTCCATGACGATCCACGGGCGGTCGTCCTCGTCGACGACGTCGAAGACGGTGACCGCGCCGTTGTTGCGAATCCGGGCGATGGCCTTGGCCTCGCGCAGCGTACGGGTGATCAGCCGGCGCTTCTCGTCCTCGTCGATGCTGTTCGGAAAACGCAGTTCCTTGACCGCGACGGTCCGTCCCAGGGTCTCGTCGGTGGCCCGCCACACCGTCCCCATGCCGCCGCGCCCGAGGACCTCCGCGAGGCGGTACCGCCCCGCGAGGAGACGTCCCTGGGATGCGCGCGTCTGCTCCGATTCCGACATGCGTCCCCTCTGCAACCCGCCCTGACAGAGCATCCATTGTCACCCACGCCGGAACCGCCCGGCGCCCTGGGGTGGTGGGCGGGGGCGGCTCTCGGCCGGGAGCCCGGGCGGTCCACGACCGGGCGGGCGGGCGACGGGGTGTCAGGCGAGCGGGACGATGTCCGGGGCGCCGAGACGGGCCGCGTCGGCGGTGAGGTCGTCGGGCTGACGCTGGGACTCGCGCTCGGCCTCGACGCGCTTCTCGTAGTGCTCGACCTCGCGGTCCACCTGCGCCGCGTCCCAGCCGAGCACGGGTGCCATCAGCTCGGCCGCCTCGCGGGCGCTGCGCGTGCCGCGGTCGAAGGTCTCGATGGAGATGCGGGTACGCCGGGTGAGGACGTCGTCGAGGTGGCGGGCGCCCTCGTGCGAGGCGGCGTAGACGACCTCGGCGCGCAGGTAGTCATCGGCGCCGGTGAGCGGCCGGCCGAGGCCGGGGTCCGCTGCGACGAGGTCGAGCACCTCGTCCGCGAGCGACCCGTAGCGGTTGAGGAGGTGCTCGACGCGTACGACGTGCAGCCCCGCGCGCGCGGCGGTGCGGGCGCGCGCGTTCCACAGCGCGGGATAGCCCTCGGCGCCGAGGAGCGGCGTCTCCTCGGTGACGCACTCGGCGACGCGCTGGTCGAGGCCGTGCACCGCCTCGTCCACGGCGTCCTTCGCCATGACGCGGTACGTCGTGTACTTGCCGCCCGCGACGACGACGAGGCCCGGCACCGGGTGGGCCACGGTGTGCTCGCGGGAGAGCTTGCTCGTCGCGTCGGACTCCCCGGCGAGCAGGGGGCGGAGCCCCGCGTACACCCCCTGGACGTCATCGCGCGTGAGAGGGACGGCGAGGACCGAGTTGACGTGGTCGAGCAGGTAGTCGATGTCGGCGCTGGACGCGGCCGGGTGCGCCTTGTCGAGGTCCCAGTCGGTGTCGGTCGTGCCGACGATCCAGTGCCGTCCCCAGGGGATGACGAAGAGCACGCTCTTCTCGGTACGGAGGATGAGGCCCGTACTGGAGTTGATGCGGTCGCGCGGGACGACGAGGTGGATGCCCTTCGAGGCGCGTACGTGGAACTGGCCGCGCTCGCCGATGAGGCCCTGCGTGTCGTCGGTCCACACGCCGCTCGCATTGACGACCTGCTTGGCGCGGATCTCGTACGTACCGCCTGCCTCGACGTCCTCGACCCTCGCGCCGACGACGCGTTCGCCCTCGCGCAGGAAGCCGGTGACGCGGGCGCGGTTGGCGGCCTTGGCGCCGTAGTCGACGGCGGTGCGGACGAGGGTCATGACGTAGCGCGCGTCGTCGACCTGGGCGTCGTAGTACTGGAGGGCGCCGGTGAGGGCGTCCTTGCGCAGGCAGGGGGCGACGCGCAGGGCGTGGCGGCGGCCGAGGTGGCGGTGGCCGGGCAGGCCGCGGCCGTGACCGCGCGCGAGCGACATCGCGTCGTAGAGCGCGACGCCCGTGCCCGCGTAGGCGCGTTCCCAGACACGGTGCTGGAGGGGGTAGAGGAAGGGGACGGGCTTGACGAGGTGCGGGGCGAGGCGTTCGAGGAGCAGTCCGCGCTCCTTGAGCGCCTCGCGCACGAGCGCGAAGTCGAGCATCTCCAGGTAGCGCAGGCCGCCGTGGATGAGCTTGCTGGACCGGCTCGACGTGCCCGATGCCCAGTCACGGGCCTCGACGATGCCGGTCGCGAGGCCCCGGGTCACGGCGTCGAGCGCGGTACCGGCACCGACCACGCCGCCTCCGACGACGAGCACGTCGAGTTCACGTTCCGCCATGTCCGCGAGCGCTTGCGCGCGCTGTTCCGGGCCGAGTGTCGCTGTCCTCACTGCTGCCGCCTCCTGAAGGTGGTCCGTGTGGTGCGCGGGTGTCGGAATGCGTGTACCCGGACGAGGTGGGGTGGAGCGGGCCGGTCGGTCAAGTCTGACGCGAGAGGGACGGTTCGGCCACTGGTAGTGACCGAAAGGGGCGGGACGGTGAGGGGCCGAAACGTGACGGGCGGGGGTGGTGAGGGGCCGGGGGGGCGGGCCGGGGGGCGGCGAGAGGCCGTGGCGGGCGAGGCACGTGCTCGGCGGGGGCCCGGGCTCGGGGAGGCCACGCCCCGTCAGCTCGGCGAGGGCCCGGGCCCGTGCCTGGCGAGAGCCGTTCCGTCCCGGTCGGCGAAGGCCCGTTCGGCTTCCGTACACGCCCGAGAAATACCGTGCCAATACCACATAACGGTCATATTTACTCGTAGTCTGACAGTGCGCTCGCCAGGAAGGACCCACCCCATGCCCGCAGACCTCGCCGTGGTCGGCCTCGGCCCTCTCGGCCTCCCGCTCGCCCGCGCGGCCGTCGCCGCGGGCATCGCCACCGTCGGCCACGACGAGCAGGCACGGGTGCGCGAACTCGCGCTCGGCAGACCACCGCGGGGCAGCGAGGCCGCGATGAGCGCCGCCGAACTGCGCCGGATGCTCGCGGGCGGCTTTCGCGCGAGCGCCGACCCCGCCGAGCTGGGCCGCGTGCGTACCGCCGTCATCTGTGTCCCGACGCACCTGACGGGCGACCGCTCCCCCGACCTGAGCGGCGTGGTCACCGCCGCCCGAACCCTCGCCGCGCGCCTGCGCCCGCACACCACCGTCATCCTGGAATCCCCCGTCCACCCCGGCGCCACCGAGGACCTGCTCCGCCCGATCCTGGAACAGGGCTCGGGTCTGCGCGCGGGCCGCGACTTCCACCTCGCGTACTCCCCTGCCCGCCTGGACCCGGGCAACCGCGCGTACCCCTACCACGCGACGCCCAAGGTGATCGGCGGGCTGACCCCGGCCTGCACGGAGTCGGCCGCGGCCTTCTACGGACGGCTCACGGACAAGGTCGTACGGGCCAGGGGGCCGCGCGAGGCGGAGACGGTCCGCCTCCTGGAAACGAGCTACCGCCACGTCAATATCGCCCTCGTCAATGAAATGGCAGTGCTCTGCCATGACCTGGGCGTCGACCTGTGGGACGTCATCCGCTGCGCCGAGACGAAGCCGTACGGCTTCCAGGCCTTCCGCCCGGGCCCGGGCGTCGGCGGCCACGGCCTCCCCCTGGACCCCGAACACCTCCCCCACCCCCACCGCACCCCCGGCCACCCCCTGCGCCTCGTCGGCCTCGCCCGCGAGGTCAACCAGCGGATGCCCGCGTACGTCATCCAGCGCGCGGCGACGCTCCTCAACGAGCACGGCAAATCGGTGCGCGGCGCCCGCGTGCTGCTCCTCGGCATCACCTACAAACCGGACGTGGCCGACCAGGAGGGCTCCCCGGCCGAGGAGATCGCCACCCGCCTCACCGGCATGGGCGCCACCATCAGCTACCACGACCCCCACATCCCCCACTGGCGCGTCCTCGGCCACCCCGTTCCCCGCGCCGACACGCTGTACGAGGCGGTGGCGGCGGCGGACCTGACGCTGCTTCTCCAGCACCACCGGACGTACGACTTGCAGGGGCTGGCGGTGAAGGCACAGCTGCTGCTGGACACGAGGGGGGCTACACCGGCGGGGGTGGCGCATCGGTTGTAGGGGGTGGGGCTGGGGGCGGAGTGGGGGCGATCGTGGGGGGGGATGGTGGGGGCGCGATGGTGGGGGCGATGGTGGGCGCGGGCTGAGGGCCCCGGTCTACGAGGGCCCCGGTCTGCGTGACGCGGTGGTGGGGCTCCCTCCGCGTGAGCGTGGTTTGGGCCGGACAGCCCGAGCCCAGGGCGCCCGGACGGACCGGCTTCGCCTTGCCCTGCCCTGCGGCGCGCGCTCGCCTTGCTCTGCCGCCACGCCCCGCCGCGCACCGCCACGCCACGCCCCGCCACGCCCCGCCGCGTCCGCCTCGGCCCGGCCCACCTCGCCCCGGCCCACCGCGCCACGCCACGCCCGCCTCGGCCCGGCCCGGCCCGCCTCGCCCGCCTCGGCCCGGCCCGCCTTGCCCGCCTCGGCCCGGCCCGCCTTGCCCGCCTCGGCCCGGCCCGCCTCGCCCCGCCACGCCCCGCCCCGCCACGCCCCGGCCCGCCTCGCCCCGCCACGCCCCGCCCCGCCACGCCCGCCTCGCCCCGCCGCGCCTCGCCGCGCCTCGCCCCGCCGCGCCCGCCTCGCCCCGGCCCGCTTCGCCTCGGCCCGCTTCGCCTCGGCCCGACCGACCACCCCGACCCGTCCCGACCCCGACGTGCCCCTCCCCACCCGGAGCACCACGCCCGCCCCACCACGCCCGCCCCGCCGCACCACACCCGCCTCACGGCATTCCCCACCCGCCCTGGGGGGCCTTCCCATTTCCAGTCTGGCAGCCCGGAAACCGCACGCTCCTCCGTCCCGGGAAACCTGTGGATAACCCCGGGGAAGTCGAAATTCCTCTCACTCCCACGAGTGAGAGGAATTTTCGGTGTGGCGGAGTTATCCACAGATTTCCGGCTGAAGGCGCTTGGTGTCAGAGGGCGTTGATAGAACTGCACTCACGACCTCGTACTCGTGTCCGAGCAGGTCGTGGCCTTGCCATCCCCCTGTCCGCACCCGCGCCCGATCCCGGAGCAGCCCCCATGACGATCCACGACCAGCTCACGACCTACCACGGTCTCCCCGTGCACCACTTCCCCGAGCTCCCGCTCCCCGTCGAGGAGCTGACCCCCCAACAGGTTCGGCTCCGGCAGGTGGCCGGCGACCCGGCGGAGAAGGCACTGCGGGAGCTGCCCCCGGCCGACGCGGTGGCGTGGTCGCTCGCCGTGCAGTCCTGGGACGCCATCGAGAGCTGGACCGAGTGCTTCGACCGCTTCCGCGCGCACGTCGACCTGCGCGGCGTGCGCGCGCTCGTCGTCGGCTGCTGGGGCGAGGCGTACGACACGAGTTCCGCCGAGGTCGTCGCCAAACTCCTGGAGCACCGCGCGGAACTGCCCGCATTGCGTGCGCTCTTCCTCGGCGACATGACGTGTGAGGAATCCGAGATCTCCTGGATCAACCAATCGGACGTGACCGAACTCTTCGCCGCTTTCCCGGAGCTGGAGGAACTGGGCATACGAGGCGGCTCGCAACTCGCACTCTCCCCCGTGCGGCACGAGAAGCTGCGCGCGCTCACGATCGAGACCGGTGGGCTGCCCGCGGCCGTCGTACGGGGTGTCGCCGCAAGCGACTTCCCCGCGCTCACCCACCTCGAACTGTGGCTCGGCACCGACGAGTACGGCGGCGACAGCACCATCGCCGACCTCGCGCCCCTGCTCACCGGGGAGCGCCTGCCCGCCCTCACCCACCTCGGGCTCCGCGACAGCCGGCACCAGGACCTCGTCGCCGAGGCCGTCGCCACCGCTCCCGTGGTCGACCGGCTCGACAGCGTCGACCTCTCGCTCGGCACGCTGGGCGACCGCGGCGCCGAGGCCCTCCTCGCCGCCGCAGGACGTCTCACACACCTCCGGAGCCTCGACCTGCACCACAACTACCTGACCGAGGAGGTACGGGAGCGGCTGCGCACCGCGCTGGAGCCTGCCGGGGTCACACTCGACCTGGACGAAGGGAACGCGCAGACCTGGAACGACGGGGACACCACGCACCGCTTCGTCTCCGTGGGCGAATGACCAGCGCGATGACGCCTGTACGGATGGCGCCGGAACGGATGACGCCGGTACGCACCGGGCCGCCGCTCGCGGTCGTCGGCAACCCGGAGAACCGGCGCGTGCTCCTCCTCACCGAGGCCGCGCGCCGGGCAGGGCTGCCCGCTCCCCGCGTCGTGCCCTGGCAACGCGTCCTCGCCGATGGCGGCGCCGAGTTCGCGCCCGACGAGGTCGTACGACTCGACTCGCCCGGTGAGAACGCGGAGGTGGACGCGGTGCTGCGTGGGCCGGGGCCGCAGACCAGGGTCGGCGGCTCGGCGCGGTGGTACGCGGGACTGCTCGACGCCGTCGCGAGCCTGCGCGGCGGTCGCCGGCTCGACGATCCGGGGGAACTCGCGGTCCTCTTCGACAAGCGCCGCTGCCACGCCCGTCTGGAAGCGGCGGGGGTGCCCGTCCCGTACTCGCCGACCTCCGGCGGGGCCACCGCGGTACGGGGCTGGGACGACGTACGGGCACTCATGGCCGGGCACGGCCTGCGCAGGCTCTTCGTGAAGCCCGCGCACGGCTCATCGGCCTCCGGGGTGCTCGCCATCGACTCGGCGGGCCCGGGCCGTCTGCGCGCCGTCACCCCCGTGGAGACCACGCCCGGCGGCGAACTGCACAACTCGCTGCGGCCCCGCACCCTGCGGCGCGAGCCGGAGGTCGCCGCGCTCGTCGACCGGCTGGCGCCCGATGGCCTGCACCTGGAGCGGTGGTGGCCGAAGGCCGCGCAGGAGGGCCGCAGCGCAGACCTTCGGGTCCTCGTCGTCGGCGGCCGGGCCACGCACGCCGTCGTACGGACCGGGAGTGGCCCGCTCACCAACCTCCACCTCGGGGGCCGACGCGGCGACCTCGATGCGGCACGGAGCGCTTTCGACGCGGCGGGCATGGGCTGGGCGGCGGCGCTGGAGGTGTGCGAGCGCGCGGCGGCCTGCTTCCCCGGCACGCTGTGCGTCGGAGTGGACCTGCTGCCCGCCCGTGGCTGGTCACGGGTCGCTGTCGGCGAGGTCAATGCCTTCGGCGACCTCCTCCCCGGCCTCACCGGACTGCCCGGCAGCGGTGCCGAAGGGCTCGACACGTACGGGGCCCAACTCGCGTCCCTGCCCGCCTTCTTCCACGCCGAACCAGACCTCCTCCCCCATCCTTGAGCCGCGCGACCCCACCCACACGTACCGCGCCCCGCCCCGCCCCCGCCTCACCCTCAGGCACACGCACCCCACGCCGACCAGCCCGCACACCTCGCAGCCCCCGCACCGCAAGACACCCGAAAGCACCTCACATGACCAGCACGCCCCGCCCCACCGAGAAACACCGCACCCCCGAGGCGCCGCTCCCCGCCCCCGTGTCCGCCGACCTCGACATGAACGAGATCGTCGGCACGCACGACCTCCTCCTCGTCACGCTCGACACGCTCCGCCACGATGTCGCCGCCGAACTCGCCGCCGCCGGGCGCATCCCGCACCTCGCGCGGCACCTGCCCGGCGGGCGGTGGGAGGAGCGGCACGCGCCGGGGAGTTTCACGTACGCCTCGCACCAGGCGATCTTCGCCGGGTTCCTGCCGACCCCCGCGGGGCCGGGACCGCACCCCCGGCTCTTCGCCGCGCGCTTCGGCGGGAGCGAGACGACGGTGCCGCGCACGTGGGTCTTCGACACGCCCGACCTGGTCACGGGGCTCGCGGACGCCGGATACCACACGGTGTGTCTCGGCGGGGTCGGCTTCTTCAACCAGCGGGCCGCGCTCGGCTCCGTACTGCCCTCGCTCTTCGCCGAGGCCCACTGGGAGCCAGATTTCGGCGTCACCTCACCGACGAGCTTCGAGGCGCAGGTCGCGAAGGCGGAGGAGATCGTCGCCCGGCTGCCGCGCGAGCGGAAACTCTTCCTCTTCGTGAACGTCTCGGCGCTCCACCAGCCCAACTGGCACCACCTCCCGGGCGCCGAGGCCGCGCACGGGGACACGCGGGAATCCCACGCAGCCGCGCTGGAGTACGTCGACCGGCACATCGGCAGGCTCTTCGCCGCGGCGAGCAGCCGCCGCCCCTGCCTCGCGATCGTCTGCTCCGACCACGGCACGACGTACGGCGAGGACGGCTACACCGGCCACCGCCTGGGCCACCCTGCGGTGTGGACCGTGCCCTACGCCCACTTCCTCCTCGACTCCGGAGCCGCCGTATGACCCCCGGTCCCGCTCTCACCCTCACCCCCGTGGGGACGAACACCACTACACCGTACGAGAGTTACGTCTACGCCTACCCGCACAAGACCGCCTACCGCAGACTCGCCGAACGGCCCGCGCTCGCGGGCCTGTGGGCCGCCGAGCCGAAAGACGCGCTCTCGCTCTACCTGCACATCCCCTTCTGCGAGGTGCGCTGCGGCTTCTGCAATCTCTTCACGCGGGTCGGCGCGCCCGACGGCCTGACGACCGCGTACCTCGACGCGCTGGAGCGGCAGGCGCGGGCCGTGCGCGAGGCGCTGGGCGAGGCGGGGCCCGTACGCTACGCGACGGCCGCGTTCGGCGGCGGGACGCCGACGTTCCTGACGGCCGCCGAGCTGGAGCGGTTGTGCGACATCGCGGAGCACCGCATGGGCGCGCGGCTCGGCGCGATACCGCTCTCCGTCGAGACCTCGCCCGCGACCGCGACCCCGGACCGGCTCGCCGTGCTCGCCGCGCGCGGCACGACACGGCTCAGCATCGGCGTGCAGAGCTTCGACGAGGCCGAGGCGCGCGCCGCCGTACGGCCGCAGCGGCGCGCCGACGTCGAAGCGGCGCTCGGGCACGCCCGCGCGGCCGGTTTTCCCGTCCTCAACATCGACCTCATCTACGGCATCGACGGGCAGACGGAGGCGAGTTGGCTGCGTTCGCTCGACGCGGCGCTCGCCTGGCGCCCCGAGGAGCTGTACCTGTACCCGCTGTACGTACGGCCGCTCACCGGTCTCGGGCGCCGCGCGCCCGATGATCCCGACCCGGAGTGGGACGCGCGGCGGCTGCGGCTCTACCGCGCGGGCCGCGACCACCTCCTCGCGCACGGGTACGTGCAGGGCTCGATGCGTTCCTTCCGCCGCGCCGACGCGCCGGCGGAGGGGCCCGAGGACTACGCCTGCCAGACCGACGGTATGACGGGCCTCGGCTGCGGCGCCCGCTCCTACACCCGTGACCTGCACTACTCCTTCGACTACGCGGTCGGCGCCCACGAGGTCCGGGCGCTCGTCGACACGTACGTGGGAACGGCCGACTTCACGCGTGCCGAGTACGGGCGGCTCATCGACGCGGACGAGCGCCGCCGCAGGCACCTGCTCCAGTCGCTCCTCCAGGCGTCGGGCCTGGACCGCGCCGAGTACCGCGCGCGCTTCGGCAGCGATCCGGCCGATGACTACCCGGCCGAGCTGGCCGCTTTCACGGCGGAGGGCTGGCTCGACGAGGAGGCGCCCGGGGTCCTGCGCCTGAGCCCGGAGGGGCTCGCGCACTCGGACGCGGTCGGGCCCCGGCTCTTCTCCCCGGCGGTACGGGCCGCGATGGCCGCGTACGAGAGGAGGTGAGCCCGCTGTGGACCTGACCCTGCTCTACCGGGGCCCGCTGGCCTCCTGTGACTACGACTGCCCGTACTGCCCCTTCGCGAAGCGGCGCGACAGCAGGGAGCAACTGCGGGCCGACCGGGCGGCGTTGGAGCGGTTCGCGGCGTGGGTCGCCGAGCAGCGCGAGGACCGCGTCTCGGTCCTGTTCACGCCGTGGGGCGAAGGGCTCGTGCGCTCGTGGTACCGCGACACGCTGACCGCGCTCTCGCACCTGCCGCACGTGGCGCGCGTCGCGATCCAGACCAACCTGAGCTGCCGCACCGAGTGGACGTCGGCCGCCGACCCGGACACGCTGGCACTGTGGTGCACGTACCACCCCGGGCAGACCCCGTATGACAGGTTCCTCACCAAGTGCCGTGACCTGAGCGGGCGTTCGGTGCGGTACAGCGTCGGTATCGTGGGCCTGCCCGAGCACATCGACGCGGCCCGCCGCCTGCGCGCCGACCTTCCCGAGCACGTCTACCTGTGGGTCAACGCCGCCGACGGCCGTACGTACACCGACGCCGAGGCCGCCGAGTGGGCCGCGCTCGACCCGCTCTTCGCGTACAGCAGGCACCCGCACCCCAGCGCGGGCCTGCCCTGCCGCACCGGCGAATCCGTCCTCTCCGTCGACGGCGAGGGGACGGTGCGCCGCTGCCACTTCGTGCCCGAGCCGCTGGGAAATCTGTACGACGGTTCCTTCCGCGCGGGGCTGCGGCCACGGGCCTGCCCACTCGCGGCCTGTGACTGCCACATCGGTTACGTGCACCTGGAGTCGCTGCCCTTGTACGACGTTTTCGCCGGTGGCGTGCTCGAACGCGTACCGGCGCTCCCGGTAAGGGAGTTGGCGGTGGTGGGGGTGGGGCACGTGCACAAGTGACTGTCCGCCCGTCGTGCTCCGCTGCTACTCTGCGCCGTCACCTGACGTGCCCGGTTCAAGCCACCGGGCGCATTCCGATCCCGAGGGGGGACCTCCATGACCCAGCCCCAGCCGCCGTCCGGCAGACCCGGCCAGGACCCGAACACGGCCCAGAACGCGGCACCCGGCCGACAGGACGCGCCACCCGCCCCGGAAGGCTTCGGCCCGCCCGCAGGTTTCGGCCCGCCCCCTGCCCCGGCAGGGCAGTTCGGCACCCCGGGCACACCCGGCGCCCCCGGCACACCCAGCGCCCCCGGCGCCCCAGCCGCTCCGGCCGGGCCTTTCGGCGCCGGCCACTTCGGTGCGCCGGCCCCGGCCGATTCGCCCTCCTCGCTCGCCTCGCCCTCCTCGCCCGCCTCGCTCGGCTCGCTCGGCTCGGCGACCCCTGAGGGCACCGGGCGGCTCGTCGCCGGGATCGTGGCCGCGCTCGTCGTCGCGCTGGTGACCGCGGGCATCTACGGGTGGCTCATCGGGGCGATGGAGCGCGAGGTCGGGTACGCGGCGATCGGCGTGGGGCTTCTCGTGGGGCTGGCCACCGGGCGGATCGGCGGCAGGTCCCCCGTGCTGCCGGTCGTCGCCGCGCTCTTCTCGCTCGGCGCGGTGTACGCGGGCCAGCTCGTCGGCGAAGCCGCGATGGGCGCCAAGCAGCTTCCGGTGAGCACGCGGACGCTGCTCACGGATCACCTGGGCCTCGTGCAGGACGCCTGGAAGGCGGACGCGGACTTCCTCACGGTCGTGTTCTTCCTGATAGCCGCCGCTGCGGCGTTCTCCGCGACGAGGAAGGGTGCGGCGCGGGGCTGACGCCCTCGCGCTCCCGGACCCGGCACGGCCCCTGCCCCTCTCCGAACCCGGCCGGGGGCCCGGCCCCCGCCTTGGCCCCGGCCCCCGCCTTGGCCCTCGCCCCCGGCCTTGGCCCGGCCCTGCTCCCGCCCCGGGCACGCCGCCCCCGGTACGCCGATGCCCCCTCGCCCGCGAGGCGGAGGGGGCACCGGGACGCCGGTCCTGTGGAACGCGTCAGCGCTGGTCGTGGCGCGAGGGCGCGACCGTGACCTCGACGCGCTGGAACTCCTTCAGCTCGCTGTAGCCGGTCGTGGCCATCGCGCGGCGCAGGGCGCCGAAGATGTTCATCGAGCCGTCCGGGGTGTGCGAGGGGCCGAGCAGGATCTCCTCGGTCGTACCGACCGTGCCGAGGTCGACCTTCTTGCCGCGCGGCACGTCCTCGTGGACGGCCTCCATGCCCCAGTGGTGGCCCTGCCCGGGCGCGTCCGTGGCACGGGCGAGCGGGGAGCCGATCATGACGGAGTCGGCGCCGCAGGCGATGGCCTTCGGGAGGTCGCCGGACCAGCCGACGCCGCCGTCGGCGATGACGTGCACGTACCGTCCGCCGGACTCGTCCATGTAGTCGCGGCGCGCCGCGGCCACGTCGGCGACGGCGGTGGCCATCGGGACCTGGATGCCGAGGACGTTGCGCGTCGTGTGCGCGGCGCCGCCGCCGAAGCCGACCAGGACCCCCGCGGCGCCGGTGCGCATGAGGTGGAGCGCGGCCGTGTAGGTCGCGCAGCCGCCGACGATGACGGGGACGTCCAGCTCGTAGATGAACTGCTTGAGGTTGAGGGGCTCGGCGGCCGAGGAGACGTGCTCGGCGGAGACCGTCGTGCCGCGGATCACGAAGATGTCGACGCCCGCGTCGACGACCGCCTTGGAGAACTGGGCGGTGCGCTGCGGGGAGAGCGCGGCGGCGGTGACGACGCCGGAGTCGCGGACCTCCTTGATGCGCTGCCCGATCAGCTCTTCCTTGATCGGCGCCGCGTAGATCTCCTGGAGCCGCTTGTTGGCGGTGGCCGCGTCCAGCTCGGCGATCTCGTCGAGGAGGGGCTGCGGGTCCTCGTACCGGGTCCAGAGCCCTTCGAGGTTGAGGACGCCGAGGCCGCCCAGCTCACCGATGCGGATCGCGGTCGCCGGGGAGACGATCGAGTCCATAGGGGCCGCGAGGAAGGGCAGTTCGAAGCGGTAGGCGTCGATCTGCCACGCGATCGAGACCTCCTTCGGGTCGCGGGTGCGGCGGCTCGGGACGACGGCGATGTCGTCGAAGGCGTACGCCCGTCGACCGCGCTTGCCGCGTCCGATCTCGATCTCAGTCACCTGGCTGGCCTTTCCCGCTCCGTCGTACTTGCTGGTCCAGTATCCCCCGCGCCGGTCCCCGCCGGTCCTGCCGGGGGTCCGCGACATGTCCCACCGGCATCCGGAACGCGTCCCGCCGGGGTCCGGAGCACGTCCCACCGGAGGTCCGGGACACGTCCCACCGGGACCCCGGCACGTGTCCCGCCGGGGTCCGGCGCACGCGCGGCGACGGCGCGGAGCCCGTACGGATACGGGCCGCGCGCCGTCGCGGTGTGCGCCGGTGCCGCCTCCGAAGGGGCGGCGTGCCGCTCAGTGGCGGCTGTAGTTCGGGGCCTCGGCCGTCATCTGGATGTCGTGGGGGTGCGACTCCTTGAGACCGGCGGAGGTGATGCGGACGAAACGGCCGCGGTCCTGCGTCTCGGGGATCGTCTTGCCGCCCACGTAGAACATCGACTGCCGCAGGCCACCGACGAGCTGGTGGACGACGGCGGAGAGCGGCCCGCGGTAGGGGACCTGGCCCTCGATGCCCTCGGGGACGAGCTTCTCGTCGGAGGCGACGCCCTCCTGGAAGTAGCGGTCCTTCGAGTACGACTTGTGGCCGCCGCGCGTCTGCATGGCGCCGAGCGAGCCCATGCCCCGGTACGACTTGAACTGCTTGCCGTTGATGAACAGCAGTTCGCCGGGGGACTCCTCGCAACCAGCGAGGAGGGAACCGAGCATGACCGTGTCGGCGCCCGCGACGAGGGCCTTCGCGATGTCGCCGGAGTACTGGAGGCCACCGTCGCCGATGACCGGGACACCGGCGGCCTTCGCGGCGAGCGCGGCCTCGTAGATCGCGGTGACCTGCGGGACGCCGACGCCCGCGACGACACGCGTGGTGCAGATGGACCCGGGGCCCACGCCCACCTTGATGCCGTCGGCGCCCGCGTCCACGAGCGCCTGGGCGCCCTCGCGCGTGGCGATGTTGCCGCCGATGACGTCGATCCCGGGAGCGTTCGACTTGATCTTGGCGACCATGTCGCCGACGAGGCGGGAGTGGCCGTGCGCGGTGTCGACGATGATGAAGTCGGCGCCCGCGGCGACGAGTGCCTGGGCGCGCTCGAAGGCGTCGCCCGCGACACCCACGGCGGCACCGACGAGGAGGCGGCCCTCGGAGTCCTTCGCCGCGTTCGGGTACTTCTCGGCCTTCACGAAGTCCTTGACCGTGATGAGGCCCTTGAGGACGCCCGCGTCGTCCACGAGCGGGAGCTTCTCGATCTTGTGGCGGCGGAGCAGGCCCATCGCGTCGACGCCGGAGATGCCGACCTTGCCGGTGACGAGCGGCATCGGGGTCATGACCTCGCGCACCTTGCGGGAGCGGTCGGTCTCGAAGGCCATGTCGCGGTTGGTGACGATGCCGAGGAGCTTGCCGCCGCCGTCCACGACGGGGACGCCGCTGATGCGGAACTTCGCACAGATCGCGTCGGCCTCTTCGAGGGTCGCGTCCGGGTTGATCGTGATCGGGTCGGTGACCATGCCGGACTCGGAGCGCTTGACGAGGTCGACCTGGTTCGCCTGGTCCTCGACCGACAGGTTCCTGTGCAGGACGCCGACGCCGCCCTGGCGGGCCATCGCGATCGCCATGCGGGCCTCGGTGACCTTGTCCATAGCGGCGGAGACGAGCGGGATGTTCAGCCGCACGTTCTTCGACAGGCGGGTGGAGGTGTCGATCTCGTCCGGGGCCATGTCGGAGACACCGGGCAGGAGCAGGACATCGTCGTAGGTCAGCCCGAGGGTCGCGAATTTCTCGGGTACTCCGTCGATGTTGGCCATGACACGATCTCCAATGGTCTTGCTCGCTACGGGTGTACATGGTAACGGGAGTGGGTGGGCGTTCATTCCCCGTTCACGGTTGTGCACCCTTGCCCGGGGCCACCGTACGGGCGCGTCCGCGAGGTCACGGCTGTTCGGCCAGGGCTCTCAGCCTGCTCAGCGCCCGGTGCTGTGCCACGCGGACCGCCCCCGGGGACATGCCGAGCATCTGGCCCGTCTCCTCGGCGGTGAGGCCGACCGCGATGCGGAGGAGAAGGAGTTCGCGCTGGTTCTCGGGGAGGGAGGCGAGGAGCTTCTTCGCCCAGGCCGCGTCGCTGCTCAGGAGGGCGCGTTCCTCGGGGCCGAGGGAGTCGTCGGGGCGCTCCGGCATCTCGTCCGAAGGCACCGCGGTGGAGCCGTGGCGCATCGCGGCGCGCTGGAGGTCGGCGACCTTGTGGCCCGCGATCGCGAAGACGAAGGCCTCGAAGGGGCGGCCCGTGTCCTTGTAGCGGGGCAGCGCGAGCAGCACCGCGACACAGACCTCCTGCGCGAGGTCCTCGACGAAGTGGCGGGCGTCACCGGGCAGCCGGGACAGCCTGGTGCGGCAGTAGCGGATCGCGAGCGGGTGCACCCGGGCCAGCAGGTCGTGCACGGCCTGCTGCTCACCGTCGACGGCACGGTGGACGAGAGCCCCGATCTCGGTCGTCTCCTCGTCACGCATCCGACTATGGTGCCCTGCGGTCCGCCGCGCGGTGTCCGCGCCCTCCTCGCCCTCGGGAGTGGGTGCGCCGGAACTCATGCCCTGCGCCCTCCCCTCCGGATCGGCCGACCTGTCCCCGTGGAACTCCACACCCTCAAGGATGCGGCATCGCGCGGGTAACCGACACAGCCCGCCCGCGCGAGCACTCGTACGGGAACGTCGTACCCTTCCCGGCCCCTTGCCAGCCGCCCCGCCCCCACCAAAACGCGAACGGCCCTCCGGTCCGGCGCCACAGCACGGTCACGCCCGGGGCGCGCGGGCGGCTCCCCACACGTCCGGTACGGGAGCGACGGTACGCCCAGGACGCTCCCGGACCGCCCGGCCACCGGCCCGGAACGCCGCTCGCCGTGGGCTTCGCCACCTTCCCGCCCCTCCCCCACGAGGACGTACCCGCCGGACCCGCCGCGGCATCGCCCTCCCGGTACGAACCCGAGCGGCCCCCACTCCCGCACACCCATACTCCGGCGCACCCCGTCCACCGCCGCCCGGCCGGGCCGTTCGCCCGAGCGAAGGGAGAGCCGCGGAGGCGAACCCGACCCGGCCGGACACCTCACCGAGGAAGCCGAGGACACCGAGGACACCGAGGACACCGAGCAGACCGAGGAAACCGAAGAAACCGAAGAAGCAGGACAGGCCGAGGAAACCGCGCCCACCCCGCGAACGTGCCCACACGCAGGCCCCTCCGCCGGCCCAGCCCATCCCCCGCACCCCGTACCCGCACACCGCCCCGCCACGGCGCACCCCCGCGCCGCAAGGACCCGCCACCCGCGCACGCCCGGGCGCCCGAGGACGCCCGGCGGGCAGGCAGGCGCGGCACCCCGCCCGCACACCCCCGGCAGGCCCCGCACGTCGGGGGCAGGGACGGCTCCGGACCGCGTGGACCGGTGGGCCGGCACAGGAGGCGCCGTGCGCGCGAGGACGCCTCGCCCGTGCGTCCGGACAGCGAGCGCGCGCCTCGGCGGGCAGGCCGTCGCGCCCGGGCCACGCGGGTGGGCGTGGTGCGGGCGTGGGGTGGAGGGGGCCGCCGCCCCTGGGGTGGGGCGGCGGGGGGCGAGAGGGCGGGGGCGGTACGCGGGGCCCGGTCCGGACGGCGGTTCCCCGGCGGGGGCCGGGGAGGAATCGGAACGGGACGGCCGGGTACGCGCCGGAGCCGCGTGGTCTCGCGGGGAGCACGGCGGTGGCCCCTGCCGCGTACGGGAGGCGGGCGGCCTCCCGCGCGGCCGGTGCCGCTCGGGGAACTCGCGTGGCGGGGGCCCGGGGGCCTCAGCGCACAAGACCCCAGCGGAAGCCCAGGGCCACGGCGTGCGCGCGGTCGGAGGCTCCGAGCTTCTTGAAGAGCCGCCTGGCGTGGGTCTTGACCGTGTCCTCGGAGAGGAACAGCTCGCGCCCGATCTCCGCGTTGGAGCGGCCGTGGCTCATGCCTTCGAGGACCTGGATCTCACGCGCCGTGAGCGTCGGCGCCGCGCCCATCTCGGCCGAGCGCAGCCGCCGTGGCGCGAGCCGCCACGTGGGATCGGCGAGCGCCTGCGTGACGGTCGCCCGCAGTTCGGCGCGCGAGGCGTCCTTGTGCAGATAACCGCGTGCTCCCGCGGCGACCGCGAGCGCGACGCCGTCGAGGTCCTCGGCGACCGTGAGCATGATGATCCGGGCGCCTGGGTCGGCGGAGAGCAGCCTCCGCACCGTCTCCACCCCCCCGAGCCCCGGCATGCGCACGTCCATGAGGATCAGGTCGGAACGGTCGGCACCCCAGCGGCGGAGGACTTCCTCGCCGTTGGCCGCCGTGGTCACCCGCTCGACACCGGGCACGGTCGCGACCGCACGGCGGAGCGCCTCTCGGGCGAGCGGGGAGTCGTCACAGACGAGGACGGAAGTCATGACTGCCCCTCGCAGCTCTCGCAGCTGTTGCGCGTCACCTTGAGCCTCCAGGCTGGTACGGAATCGTCACCTGAGCGGTGGACACCCTCGGACATCTGCCCGAGCGCTTATCGCGTCAACCGCCACAGCCCTCTCAACGACGGTCACCCGAAAGAGTTACGGCCGGACTGTCGCCCTCGGCACTCTACGTGAGGGTGCCTTGCGCTCCGGGTGATCACACGCCCAGAAAGAGCCATGCCCCATTTAGCGCCTTTTGATCCCCTTTGTCAGTGTTTGCCGCTAGATTCCCTATGAGTCATATTTTCATCTCCTATTAGGGTAGATATACGGTCGTCAGCACTTCATCGCTCGGATCGCTCAGAAACGGCAAGCAAGGGGACAAGCAATGGCAGATTTCTCCCGCCTTCCCGGCCCCAACGCGGACCTGTGGGACTGGCAACTGCTCGCCGCCTGCCGTGGCGTGGACAGTTCCCTCTTCTTCCACCCCGAGGGGGAGCGGGGCGCTGCGCGCAGCGCGCGGGAGGCCTCGGCGAAGGAGGTCTGCATGCGGTGCCCCGTGCGGGCGGAGTGCGCGGCGCACGCGCTCGCGGTGCGGGAGCCGTACGGCGTGTGGGGCGGGCTCACCGAGGACGAGCGGGAGGAACTGATGGGGCGGGCGCGGCACAGGCTCGTGCGCGCGGCGCCTTCCGGGGCCGGAGAGGGACCGGAGGAGTAGGCCGCACTCTTCGGCGAATCGTTTCTGCGTCCACGCCGACGTCCGCGTGGGGCGCGTCCACGTGCGGCCCGTCCGCGTCGGTGTCGCGTGCGGCGCGTCCGCGTCGGTGTCGGCGTCGCGTGCGGCCCGTCGGCGTCGGTGTCTCGTACGGCGCGTCCGCGTCGGCGTCGGCGCCTACGTCCGCAGGTCGGGCCCCCAGCGCCCCGCCGCCCCATCACCCCGCCGCCCCATCACCCCGCCGTCCCGGCGCCCTGCCGCCCCGCCCAGACCCCGCCGTCGCGCCCCGCTCCTCACCTCAAACGCCCGAGAGGCTGATCTTTCCCGCCGCCCGCTCCAGCCGCTCCAGCGTCGCCGCCACCGTAGGGACGCTCGCCAGGTCCGGGAGGGTCAGGGCGACGATCTCGCGGCGGACCGCAGGGGTGAGGGTCAGGGTGCGGACGCCTTCGGGGCGGACGGATTCGAGGGCCAGGGCGGGGAGCACGGCGACCCCCAGGCCAGCGGCGACGAGGGAGTGGACCGCCGGGTAGTCGTCCGTCGCGAAGTCGATGCGCGGGGTGAAGCCCGCCGCCGCGCACACCTCGACCAGCTGCGTACGGCAGCGGGGGCAGCCCGCGATCCAGGACTCCCGTGCGAACTCGGCGATCCCCACGGGGCCGCCGCGCGCACGGTCCAGGCGGTGCCCCTCGGGGACGAGCCCCACCAGGCGGTCGCGCAGCAGGGGCCGCACCACCAGCCCCTCCCACTCCTCCGCACCGGCGTCCGCCTCCGTCCCGTAGCGGAAAGCGAGCGCGATATCGCAATCGCCCTCGCGCAGCAGTTCGACGGAGCGGGGCGGTTCGGCCTCCTCCAGCGAGACGCGCGTGCCGGGGTGGTCGCCGCGCAGGGCGGCGAGCGCGCTCGGGACGAGCGAGGAACTGCCGCTGGGGAAGGAGACGAGGCGTACCCGTCCGGCCCGCAGCCCGGCGATCGCCGCGACCTCCTCCTCGGCCGCCGTGAGCCCGGCGAGGATGCCCGAAGCGTGCCGGGACAGTGCCTCGCCCGCCTCCGTGAGCCGCATCTCGCGGCCCGTGCGCACGAGCAGCGGCGTGCCCGCCGCGCCCTCCAGCGCCTTCATCTGCTGGCTCACGGCCGGCTGCGTGCAGCCGAGCGTGCGCGCGGCGGCGGAGAAGGAACCTGTCGTCGCGACGGCGCGCAGGACGCGCAGGTGGCGGGCCTCGATCATGCCTCCGAGGATACGGCGCGATAAGGCAGCCTTGGGGGTGAGGCCATTTTCCCGCCCCGTGCTTTGAGTCACGCACCGCACGGCCTCGCGCAGCGAGCCCGTCAGACACACCGAACCCGTCGGGCACACCGAACCCGTCAGGCACAGCGAGCCCCACACCCCCCACGCCCGCCACATCCCCCCGTGCCCCACAAGCCCCCCCCGCCCCGCGAGCCCCGCACCCCCGCCATCGCGTCGAAAACGGGCGGCGGTCCGCGGCCCGCCCGGCCTACCCTGCCCCGTATGGACCCCCTCCGCAGCGCCCCCGAACCGGCCCCCGCCCCCACCCCGTACGTGCTCTCGCTCAACGTCGGGCGGCTCACGCCCGTCCCCCGCTCCAGCGCCCCCTCCGGCGGTACGGGCATCGACAAGCGGCCCGTCGACGGGCCGCTGTACGTCAGCGCGCCCGGGCCCAAGGGCGTCGGCGGGAGCGGGGTCGAGGGGGACGCCGTCGGCGATCTGCGGCACCACGGCGGGGACGACCAGGCCGTGTACGCCTTCGCGCGCGAGGACCTGGACGCGTGGGAGCGCGAGCTGGGGCGGCCGCTCGCGAACGGTGCCTTCGGGGAGAACCTGACGACCTCGGGGCTCGACGTGAGCCACGCGCTCATCGGGGAGCGGTGGCGGATCGGGGGCGGGCCGCTTCTCGAAGTGACGAGCGGGCGCATCCCCTGCCGTACCTTCGCCGCGCACGTCGGCGAGGCCCGCTGGGTCAAGCGGTTCACGCGGCGCGGCGAGACGGGCGCGTATCTGCGGGTGCTCGAAGCGGGCACGGTACGGGCCGGGGACCCTGTCGTACGGGAGTACGTGCCCGGGCACGGCGTGACGGCGGCGATGCAGTTCCGGGCCGTGACGACGGAGCACGAGCTGCTGCCCCTGCTGCTCCCCGCCGCACGGTCCCTGCACACGGAGGCGCTGGGGCACGCGCGGGAGTACGTCGCGAAGCACGGGCTTGCGGAGCAGGGTTCCTGAGCGGTCCTCAGCCGCAGGTTCCGGGTTCGAAGGGCTCGCGGGAATCACTAGCCTGGGCGCATGACTACGGCTCTCATCACCGGTTCCACCGCGGGTATCGGCGCGGCCTTCGCGCGCAGGCTCGCCGCCGACGGGTACAGCCTCGTCCTGGTGGCGCGCGACAAGGAGCGGCTGCGCCGCCAGGCGACCGAGCTGCACGACAGGCACGGCGTCGAGGCGACGGTGCTGCGCGCCGACCTCGCCACGGACGCGGGCATCGCGGCGGTGGAACGGCGGCTCGCCGACGTACGGCAGCCGGTGGACCTGTTGGTGAACAACGCGGGTTTCGGGCACAAGGGCCGCTTCCTCGACGTGCCGCTCGCCGATGAGCTGACGATGCTCAAGGTGCACTGCGAGGCGGTGCTGCGGCTGACCGTCGCGGCGTCGAAGCCGATGCGGGAGCGGGGGCGCGGCGGGATCGTCAATGTCGCGTCCGTGGCCGCCTTCCTGCCGCGCGGGACCTACGGGGCTTCGAAGGCGTGGGTCGTGCAGTTCACCCAGGGCGTGGCGCGGGACCTGGCGGGCAGCGGGGTGCGGCTGATGGCGCTGTGCCCGGGCTTCGTGCGGACCGAGTTCCACGAGCGGGCGGGGATGGGGACGGGGAACATCCCGAAGTGGATGTGGCTCGACGCGGACAAGCTCGTCGCCGCGGCGCTCGCCGACCTCGCGCGCGGGCGCACCCTCTCGATCCCCGATCCGCGCTACAAGGCGCTCATGGGCGCGGCGAGGCTCGCGCCGCGCGGGCTGCTCGGCGGGATCTCCTCGCGGGCGGGCCGGAAGTACGGGCCCGCGCACGGGGAACAGTCCGGCCTCCCCGAGGACGTGGCGGCCACGGAGGACGCGGGGCCGGGCCGCACGAAGAGCACGGGTTCCGGCCGTACGGAGAAGCCCGCCCCCGCGGACCTTACGGAGAAGACCGCCACCGAGGACCGTGCGGAGAAGCCCGCCCAGGCCGGCTCGAAGTCCTCCCCCGACTCCGGGCCCACCCGTGACACGTCTGTAGAGTGATCGAATGATCGTTTCTCGCTCCCGGCGGGGGACGGCGGGCGAGGGAGGGGCTGCGGCGTGCGCGAAGGGGTCGGGGAGCGGCATGACCGGCTGCTGAATCTGGTGCGGGAGCGGGGCAGTGTGCGGGTCGCCGACCTCGCGGGGCTGCTCGGGGTCTCGGCGGTGACGGCGCGCAGGGACGCGGAGGCGCTCGCCTCGCGCGGGCTGCTCGACCGGGTGCACGGCGCGGTGTCGTGGCCGGAGCGGAACGGTCCCGCGGGCTCGGGGCCCGGGGCGGGCAGTCCGGTGCTCGGGATGCTCGCGCCCGCCGCCGGTTACTACTTCGCCGACATCATCCGCGGGGCGCACGAGGCGGCGGCGCGGCTCGGGGCGCGTCTCGTCCTGCGCGTATCGGACTACCGGCCCGAGGACGACGGGGCGCACGCGGCGGGGCTGCTCGCGGCGGGGGCACGGGGGCTGCTCGTGATCCCGAGCTGGACGCGGCCCGAGCACCAGTCGCTGCACACGGAGTGGATCGCGCGGCTGGCCGTGCCGACCGTCCTCGTGGAGCGGCGCGGGGACCCGGCGGGGCCGCTCGACGCGCTCGACCGGGTCGGCTCCGACCACGCGCACGGGGTACTCGTCGGCCTGCGGCACCTGGCCCGCCTCGGGCACCGCTCCCCCGTGCTCGTGGCGCGCACGGACAGCCCGACGGCGGAGGCGGTACGGGCCGGGTACCGGCGCGCGGTGGAGATCCTGGGCCTGGAGAAGGGGCTCCCCGTCCTCGACTCGGCGCCGGAGAAGCCCGGTTCGGGGAGCCCGGCCGGTTCGGTGGACGCGCTGGCCGCGCTCGTGCGCGAGGGCCGGACGACGGCGGTGCTCGCGCACAACGACGAGGACGCGACACGGCTCGTACGGGACCTGGCGGAGCGTGGGGTGCGGGTCCCCGGCGACCTCGCGCTCGTCACGTACGACGACGAGGTCGCCGCCCTCGCCGAGACCCCGCTGACGGCGGTGGCCCCGCCGAAACGGGCGGTGGGCCGGGCGGCCGTGGAGCTGCTGACGGAGCGGCTCGCCGCGGCGGGCGGGGGCCTGGACGAACCGCAGCGGCACGTGGAGCTGCTGCCCGCGCTGCGCGTGCGGGAGTCGTGCGGGGGCGCAGGGACCGTACGGGCCTGACGCGCCCGCACCCGCACGCGCACCCGTACCGCCGCACGCGCGGCCTCCGCGCCCGTACCCCCGCCCGCCCCCGTACCGCGCCCCCGCACCCGCGCGGCGCCCCGCCCCCGTACCGCCACCCGCGACCCGCGACTCACCGCCCGTCGGCGCGCGCCCCACCCCGCCCCCCTACCGTCCGTTTCATCCCGCTTCCCACCCTCCCCTTCGATCATTTTTCGATCAATCAACCATTCGATCTTGACTTCGCTCATCGAGCGCCGAAACATCACCGCGACCGCCTGTCCCCCAGCGAAGAGGAGCAGCGCCGTGAGCCGCCAAGGGTTCCGGTCCCTGCGTGCCCTCGTGGGTGCCGTCGCCGCGTTCGCCTCGCTCGCCGCCATCGCGGCCTGCGGAGGTCCGAGCGCGGAGGCACCCGCCGAAGGCACGAGGGCCCATCCCGTCACCGTCAGTTTCTGGGCCTGGACCAAGGGTTCCCAGCAGGTGGCGGACGAGTTCAACCGCACGCACGACACGATCAAGGTGAAGTTCGAGGAGATACCCTCCGGCGGTCTCGGGGGCTACCCGAAGATCACCAACGCCCTCAAGGCCGGTATCGCGCCCGACGTCCTGTCCATCGAGTACCCCTCGCTCGCGCAATTCGTGAGCCAGGGTTCGCTCAAGGACATCAGCGCCTACATGACCCCGGACGTGAAGAAGAAGTTCCTGCCGCAGACCATCGAGCTGACGACGATGGGAGACAAGAACTGGGCCGTCCCCTCGGACGCGGCGCCGCAGATCTTCTACTACCGCAAGGACCTCTTCGAGAAGTACGGGGTCGAGCCGCCGAAGACGTGGGCCGATTTCCGTACCGCGGCGCGGCAGGTCAGGAAGGCCGCGCCGAAGGCCCGTATCGCGACCTTCTTCGCCGACGACGCCTCGTTCTTCCAGACGATGGCGTGGCAGGCGGGCGCCCAGTGGTTCTCCACCGAGGGCGATTCCTGGAAGGTGAACACGGGTGATCCGGCGACGAAGAAGGTCGCCGAGTACTGGCAGGGGATGATCAGGGACGGGCTCATCTCGACCGCCCCCTCCTACAGCCCCGAGTGGACCTCCTCGCTCAAGGCAGGCACCACGCTCGGCTACCTCGGCGCCTCCTGGAGCGCCGGGACGCTCGCGGGGATCGTGCCCGAGCAGAAGGGCAAGTGGGCGGCGATGCCCATGCCCAGCTGGGACGCCGACCACCCCAGCTCCGGGATGAGCCAGGGCTCGACGTTCGCGATCTCCAAGGACAGCAAGAAGACGAAGGCGGCGATGGAGTTCATCCTGTGGATGTCCACCTCGCCCGACTCGATCAAGGCCCGCGTCACCGCGAGCACATCGACGGCCTTCCCCGCGGCGCGCGCCCTCGTGCCCGTCGCGCGCAAGGCGATCGACACGAGCTTCTACGGCGGCGCCGACCTCTACGGGCTCTACGCGCAGGCCGCGGCGACGATCAACCCCGACTGGCTGTGGGGCCCGACCGCCGCCGCGAACAACACGCTGCACGACCAGCTCCAGACGGTCGTCTCCGGTGGCAAGTCGCTCACCGGCGCCGTCGCCACCACCCAGCGCGCCACCGTGAAGGCCCTGCGCAAGAGCGGACTGAAGGTCGAGGACGGGTCATGAGCGGTACCAGAACACAGCCGGTCCCAGGGACCGAGGCCCCCGCTTCGGCGGCCCCGCCACGGCGGCGCGGCTCCGCGTCCGGCCGGACCGGGCTCGCCGCAGCGACCCTCCTGACCCCCTTCTTCGTCCTCTTCGCCCTCGCGATGCTGCTCCCCGTCGGGTACGCGATCTGGCTGAGCCTGTTCACCGACAAGCTCTCCGGGCTCGGCTTCGACGGGCCCCACAGCGCCTTCAACGGGCTCGGCAACTACCTCGACGTCCTCAAGGACGAAGCCTTCCGCGACGGCTTCTGGGTGCTCGCCAAGTACGTCGTCTTCTACATCCCGATCATGATGGGCGGCGCGCTCGCCCTCGCGCTGCTTCTCGACACGGCGCTCGCGCGGGCCCGCCGCTTCTTCCAGCTCGCGCTCTTCCTGCCGCACGCGATCCCCGGGCTCATCGCGGGTCTCATCTGGATCTACCTCTACACGCCGGGCCTCTCCCCGGTCGTGAAGGCGATGGAGTCGGGCGGCTTCGGCTTCGACTTCTTCGGCCCCGACGGCGCGCTGCCGTCGATCGTGAACATCGCCGTGTGGGAGTGGCTCGGCTACAACCTCGTCATCTTCTACGCGGCGCTCCAGGCCATCGACCGCTCGATGCTGGAGGCGGCCGCCGTGGACGGCGCGGGGAACTGGCGCGTCGCCTTCTCGATCAAACTGCCGCTCATCCGGTCCTCGGTCTTCCTGGTGCTGCTCTTCACGATCATCGGCTCGCTCCAGCTCTTCACCGAGCCGCTGCTGCTGTCCAGTTCGGGCTCCGCCGTCACGAGTACGTACACGCCGAACATGTACGCCTACTCCGAGGCCTTCCAGATCAACGACTACGGGCGCGCCGCGGCGGCCTCCGTCCTCATCGCGCTGGTCGCCGCCGTCCTCTCGTTCATCGTCACCCGCCTCTCGAACCGGAAGGGGGCCCAGGCATGACCACGCCACTGCTCGCCGCACCCGGCGAAGGCACGCCGGGCGAACCGGCCACGGCCACGACCCCGCGCCGGGCGCCCGTCGCCACCCGCAACGGACGAAGGTCCGGCCGCTGGACCTCGCGCGCCGCCGTCAACATCGTCCTGCTCATCGCCGCCGTCTACGCCCTCTTCCCGCTCGTCTGGCTCGTGACGGCGGCGACGAAGGACGCGGGGAACATCCTCGGCGGCAACGTCTTCTCCTTCGAGGGCTTCAACCTCGGCGACAACCTCTCCGCGCTCGCCGACTACGAGGGCGGCCTGTACTTCCGCTGGTACCTCAACTCGCTGATCTACGCGGGACTCGGGGCCCTCGGCTGCTCGCTCGTGAGCGTCGCCGCCGGGTACGCCTTCGACAAGTACCGCTTCAAGGGCAAGGAGAAGCTCTTCGCGATGGTGCTGCTCGGGGTGCTGCTGCCCTCGACCGCGCTCTCGCTGCCGCTCTACCTGCTCGCCGTCAAGACGCACACCGTCAACACCTACTGGGCCGTCATCATCCCCGTCCTGGTGAACCCCTTCGGCGTGTACCTCTCGCGGATCTTCAGCGCGGGGTACATCCCGAACGAGGCGATCGAGGCGGCCCGTATCGACGGGGCGAGCGAACTGCGGGTCTTCTGGTCGATCGGGCTCCGCATGATCATGCCCGGCTTCGTGACGGTGTTCCTCTTCCAGTTCACGGCCGTGTGGAACAACTTCTTCCTGCCGCTGGTCATGCTGTCGGACAAGAAGCTCTATCCGCTCAGCCTGGGCCTCTACAACTGGCACAGCAGCGCCAACGCCAACCCGGAGTTCTACCCGATGGTCGTCACCGGCTCCCTGCTCGCCGTCCTGCCGCTCATCATCGCCTTCGTGACGCTCCAGCGGCACTGGAAGGCGGGGCTGACGGCGGGCGGGGTCAAGTAGCCGCTGCCGTACGGCTGCCACCCGGCGGTACGGGCGCGCCGCACGCCGCCCGTACCGCGAGCCCCCCACCCTGTGAACCACTCTGTGAGGAGTACGCGCATCACCATGCACGAGGCCACCGACCGACGTCCCCGGGCCCTGCTCGCCATGTCCCCGCAGGTCGCGGAGGAACTCCTGACGCCGGCCCACCACGAAAGACTCAGCCGCCTCGTACGGACCGAGCCCGGCCTGATCGCGAGCGACTTCAGCGACCCGGGGCCCGCCGTCGCCGCCGCGCTCGCCGAGGCGGAGGTGCTGCTCACCTGCTGGGGCGTGCCCCGGCTGACCGCCGACGTGCTCGCGCGGGCGCCGAAGCTGCGCGCGGTCGTGCACGCGGCGGGCACCGTGAAGGGCTTCGTGACCGACGCGTGCTGGGAGCGCGGGCTCACGGTCAGCTCGGCGGCGGGCGCCAACGCGCTCCCCGTCGCCGAGTACACGCTCGCGGCGATCCTCTTCTCGGGCAAGCGGGTGCTCGACTCGGCGCGCGGGGCCCGCGAGCCCGGCGGGCGCCGCGACTGGCACCGTGAGCTGCGCGACGCGGGCAACTACCGGCGCGTGGTGGGGCTCGTGGGGGCCTCACGGGTCGGGCGGCGCGTGCTCGAACTCCTGCGGCCCTTCGACTTCGACGTGCTGCTCCACGACCCGTACGTGTCCGAGGCGGACGCCGCGGCGCTCGGCGCGCGCTCCGTGGAGCTGGCCGAACTGTGCGCGCACAGCTCGGTCGTCTCGGTCCACGCGCCCGAACTCCCCAGCACCCACCACCTGATCGGCGCCGCGGAACTCGCCGCGATGCCGGACGGGGCGACGCTGATCAATACCTCGCGGGGCTCGCTGATCGACGAGAGCGCCCTGCTCGCCGAGCTGGGTTCCGGCCGCCTCTCGGCCGTGCTCGACGTGACGGACCCGGAGCCGCCGCTGCCGGGCTCCCCCTTCTACACGCTCCCGAACGTGCTCCTCACCCCCCACGTCGCGGGCTCCCTCGGCAACGAGGTCCACCGCATGGCCGACCACGCCATCGACGAGGTGGAACGCTGGACGCGGGGCGAGCCGTTCGCGGAACCGGTGGCGGCGGAGGAGCTGCACTTGTCGGCGTGAGGGCCGGGCGGGAGGCCCGGGCGGGGCCGAGGCCCTGGCCCGGCCGCGCGGCTCAGCCCGTACGCCGAAGGGCCGGTCCCCCGAGGGGGAACCGGCCCTTCGTGCTGTCACCGGGCGGGTGCGCTCACCGCCCGGTCACCGCCCGAGCCTCAGTGGCTGTGGCTGTGGCCGTGGCCCGCGGCCTCCGGCTCCTCCTCGGCCGGCTTCTCGACGACGAGGGTCTCGGTCGTCAGGAGCAGCGAGGCGATGGAGGCGGCGTTCTCCAGGGCGGAGCGGGTGACCTTGACCGGGTCGATGACGCCGGCCTTCACGAGGTCGCCGTACTCGCCGGTCGCGGCGTTGAAGCCCTGGCCCTTGTCCAGCTCGGCGACCTTCGAGGTGATGACGTAGCCCTCCAGGCCGGCGTTCTCGGCGATCCAGCGCAGCGGCTCGACGGCGGCGGCGCGGACGACCGCGACACCGGTGGCCTCGTCGCCGGTCTTGCCGAGCGAGTCGGCGAGGACCTTGGAGGCGTGGACGAGCGCGGAGCCACCACCGGAGACGATGCCCTCCTCGACCGCAGCGCGGGTCGCGGAGATGGCGTCCTCCAGACGGTGCTTCTTCTCCTTCAGCTCGACCTCGGTCGCGGCACCGACGCTGATGACGCACACGCCACCGGCGAGCTTCGCGAGGCGCTCCTGGAGCTTCTCGCGGTCCCAGTCGGAGTCCGTGGTCTCGATCTCGGCCTTGATCTGGGCGACGCGGCCGTCGATGTCGGCCTGCTTGCCGCCGCCGTCGACGATCGTCGTGTCGTCCTTGGTCACGGTCACGCGGCGGGCGGAGCCCAGCACGTCCAGACCGGCCTGGTCGAGCTTGAGGCCGACCTCCTCGGCGATGACGGTCGCGCCCGTGAGGGTCGCGATGTCGCCGAGCATGGCCTTGCGGCGGTCACCGAAGCCGGGCGCCTTGACGGCGACGGCGTTGAAGGTGCCACGGATCTTGTTGACGACGAGGGTGGAGAGCGCCTCGCCCTCGACGTCCTCGGCGATGATCAGGAGCGGCTTCGAGCCACCGGCCTGGATGACCTTCTCAAGGAGCGGCAGGAGGTCCTGGATCGAGGAGATCTTGCCCTGGTTGATGAGGATGTACGGGTCCTCAAGGACGGCCTCCATCCGCTCCTGGTCGGTGACCATGTACGGGGAGAGGTAGCCCTTGTCGAAGGCCATGCCCTCGGTGAAGTCCAGCTCCAGGCCGAAGGTGTTGGACTCCTCGACGGTGATGACACCGTCCTTGCCGACCTTGTCCATCGCCTCGGCGATCAGCTCGCCGACCTTCGGGTCCTGCGCGGAGAGCGCGGCGACGGCGGCGATGTCGGACTTCTCGTCGATCGGGCGGGCCGTGGCGAGCAGGTCCTCGGAGACGGCCTTGACGGCGGCGTCGATGCCCTTCTTGAGCAGGGCGGGGGAGGCGCCGGCGGCGACGTTGCGCAGGCCCTCGCGCACGAGCGCCTGGGCGAGCACGGTCGCGGTGGTGGTGCCGTCACCCGCGATGTCGTTGGTCTTGGTCGCCACCTCCTTGACGAGCTGGGCGCCGAGGTTCTCGTACGGGTCCTCGACCTCGACCTCGCGGGCGATCGTGACACCGTCGTTGGTGATGGTGGGGGCGCCGAACTTCTTGTCGATGACGACGTTGCGGCCCTTGGGGCCGATGGTCACCTTGACCGCGTCGGCCAGCTTGTTGACGCCGCGCTCAAGGGCGCGACGGGCGTCCTCGTCGAACTTCAGGATCTTCGCCATAGGAGCGATTCAGCCCTCTCGGGAAAACTCGGAAAAGTCGTGGGTGAACGCAAGCGACCGCGCCCCCGGGGCCCCGGCGTCGAAGAGGACGGGGTCCGGGGGCGCGGCTCGTTCGCGAAAGCCGGGTGGTCCGGGAAAGACCCGGACACGACCGGGGTGCTGCTTACTTCTCGATGATCGCGAGCACGTCGCGGGCCGAGAGGACGAGGTACTCCTCGCCGCTGTACTTCACCTCGGTGCCGCCGTACTTGCTGTAGAGCACGATGTCGCCGGTCTTGACGTCGAGCGGCAGGCGCTCGCCGTTCTCGAAGCGGCCCGGGCCCACGGCGAGGACGACGCCCTCCTGGGGCTTCTCCTTCGCGGTGTCCGGGATGACCAGGCCAGAGGCCGTGGTCTGCTCGGCGTCGAGCGGCTGGACCACAATGCGGTCCTCAAGCGGCTTGATGGCAACCTTGGAGCTGGCGGTCGTCACGATCCGACCTCCCCCTTCGGAGATCACGGGGTGAATAAGTCATTGGGTGGCGACCGGTAATCCGTCGTCGCGGGTGCCGGACTGCCCGTCGCTGCTTGGCACTCTCCGGTGGGGAGTGCCAGAGGCGAGACTATGACCGTGATTAGCACTCGGTCAAGCGGAGTGCCAGGCGAGTGCCGTCCGAAGCGGAAAAGGGGCCTCCCGGACGACGTCCCGGAAGGCCCCTCTCCCCCTGTGGGCTCAGATGTAGTCCTCCAGGCGGGCCACCGCGTACCCCTTCTCGGTGACGGTGCGCAGAAACGTGCGAAGGGCGTCGGCCATCGAGCCGTTCCACTGGCCACGCCCCTGGAAGTGCGTGAGCACGAGGTCGCCCGGGTGCAGATCGCGGTCCCTGTACGTGACGCGCCCGGGGAAGACCTCCGCCTCCCACAGCGGGATCGCGCGGATGCCGCAGGAGCGGGCGACCTCCAGCGTGTCGCGGTCGTAGCTCCCGTACGGCGGCCGGAAGAGCGTGGCGCCCTGCCCGTAGTGGGCGCGCAGCTTGTCCTGCATGCCGCAGATCTCGTGGCGCTGGGTCGCGCGCGGCAGCCCGGGGAGGTAGCGGTGCAGGAGGGTGTGGTTCTGGAGCGACGCGCCCTCGTCCCGCGCCGTGCGGAAGTACTCCCAGCCGCCGTCGACGGCGTCGTCGCTGAGGAAGGCCGTGTACGGGACGTGGAGTTCGCGCAGCATGCGGAGCGTCTCGGGGTCCTGGTTCACACCGTCGTCGATGGTGAGGAAGACGACACGGTCGCTGGTCGGCACGCGCGTGAAGACCGGCGGCAGCCCGGGCGTCGCCGGCCCGCTGACCTCGAAGCCGGGGCGGGTGGGCGGCAGCGCCTTCGTACGGGGCGGGGGCGGCGCGAGCCGCGGCACCCGCGCGAGGCCCCAGCGGCGGGCGGCGGCGGTGAGGGCCGCCTGCCGGGCCCGGGCGCCGCGCGCCTCGGCGTCCACCGCCCTGCGTATCGCCTCGGTCCCGCGCCGCGCCTCGTCGGCGAGGCCGGGTCCCGCCGCGGCGGGACCCGGGGCGCCCACGGGCGCGTTGTCGCGTGGCGGAGCCTCCGCGCCCGCGCAGCCCGCGACGAGGAGGGCGGCGCCGATGAGGGCTGCGGAACGGGCGAGAACCGGGCGGCCGGCCCCTGGGATACGCGGGTGCGTGGCGGTGAACCGTATCTTTCCCATGCCCGGAGACTCCCCTGCCCGCCGCCTCCCGCCCGCGCCGCGCCGAGGCGTCAGCCGAGCGGCCCACGGCTTCCACGCACACGGCGGTACGGGGTGGAGGCCGCCCCTCCCCCGTACGGCCGCCTGCCCCGTACCCCCGACAATGGCCCCGTGGACCTCGACGACCTCTCCGCCCTCCGTACCCCCGAGGGCTCCGCGCTCCTCACCGCGCTGCGGGGGCTGCGTCCCGCCGACGAGCTGGCGACCCTGACCCGCTTGCGGCGTGCGCATCCGCCCGCGCTCGTGACGGCCGCGCTCGCGCAGGCGCGGCTGCGGGACAGGGCCGTCGCGAAGTTCGGGGCCGAGGACGCGGCCCGGATGTGGTTCACGCCGGGCGGCGTCGAGCAGGCGACGCGGTCCCCTGTCGCCGCGTACCGCGCGCGGCGCTTCGGCGAACTCGGGGCGCGGCGCGTCGCCGACCTGTGCTGCGGTATCGGCGGCGACGCGCTCGCGCTGGCGCGCGCGGGGATCGCGGTACGGGCCGTGGACCG
This sequence comes from Streptomyces sp. P6-2-1, assembly GCF_050613165.1. Lineage (NCBI taxonomy): Bacteria > Bacillati > Actinomycetota > Actinomycetes > Kitasatosporales > Streptomycetaceae > Streptomyces > Streptomyces sp. P6-2-1. Next base: position 2,620,310 of record NZ_CP192513.1, read on the forward strand.
CGATCCGCTGACGGCCGCCGTGGCGCGCGCGAACGCGGAGGCGCTGGGGCTCGCGGAGCTGATCGAGGTGGAGTGCGCGGATGTGACGGAGGTCGACGCGGGCGACTGCGACACGGTCTTCGCCGACCCCGCGCGGCGCGGCGGCCGGGGCCGGGTCTTCGACCCGGAGTCGTACGCGCCGCCGCTGAGCTGGGCGATCGGCGCGGCGCGGAGCGGGCGGCTCGGGGCCCTGAAGGTCGCGCCCGGCGTACCGCACGAGGCGATCCCGTCCGACGCGGCGGGCGAGTGGGTCTCGGACGGCGGGGAACTGAAGGAGGCGGTGCTCTGGTTCGGTACGGGGACGGGGACGACAGCGACCCTGCTCCCCGGCCCGCACCACCTGCGCGGCACCGGGCTGCCGAACCCGCCCGCGGCCCGCGTCGCCCGCTACCTCTACGAGCCGGACGCCGCCGTGATCCGCGCCCACCTCGTCGCGGAGGTCGCCCGCGACCTGGACGCGACCCTGATCGACGACACGCTCGCCTACCTGACCTCGGACACCCTGACGCCGACCCCCTACGCGCGCCCGTACGAGATCACGGACGTCCTGCCCTTCGGTGTGAAGCGCCTCAAGTCCCTGCTGCGGGAGCGCGGCGTCGGCACGCTGACGGTGAAGAAGCGGGGTTCGGCGATGGAACCGGAGGAGCTGCGCCGCCAGGTCAAGCCGAAGGGCCCGAACGCGGCGGTGGTGTTCATGACGCGGGAGCTGGGGGCGCCGGTGATGCTGGTGGGGCGGGGGGTGTGAGGGGGCGGGCCGTCAGCCGGCCAGTTCCTTCAGCTCCTCGCTTTCCAGGGTGCGGCCCACTGGCTCCGGCAGTTCGATGGGCGCACCGAAAGCGCGAGCGGTGACACTGCGGTAGCCGCCGTCGTCCGGCTCGGCGTACACGACGAAGCCGCCCGCCTGACGGTCGATGAGCAGGTACACCGGGATGCCTGCCGCCGCGTAGCCCTTGGCCTTCTCCACGCGGTCCCGCTGGTGGGTGTCCCAGTCGTGCGAGGTCACCTCCGCGACCATGAGCACGCCGTCCGGTTCCGCCCAGTCGCCGGACGTGAGGAAGTGCCGCCGTGGCGCCAGGACACCGTCCGGCCGCGCCCGGCCCCTGCGGTATTTCTCCACCTTCAGCCCACGCTCCGGGTAGAGCCGCAGATCCGGCCGGTGCTGCAAGCACTGCTCCAGCAGCCACATGATGATCTCGTCGTGCTTGCCGTCCGGCACGGGCTTGCCCTCGATCTTTCCTTTCAGGTACTCCAGCCGGACGGTCTCCGGGGCAGTGCGGGCGATCTGCTCGAATTCCTCGACCGTCATGTCGGCCGGGGCTTCGCTCTTCGGGGTCATGGGCTCGCCTCCTCCCGTACATCCTGCCCGGGTATCGGGAGGTGCGGCATGAATGAGCGACATCCGTCCTGTCCTTTTCGCGCGGCTTATGCGGACCGGGCCGACCGCCCGGACGGGTCCACGATCCCGCGCCGGACATGCCGAAAGGCCCGTCCGGCGGCTTCTTCCGCCGGACGGGTGAAGGAAGATCGTTCCTGCGTTCCGGGGCCTTGACGTCCGTGTCAGGCGTCCGTGTCAAGCGTCCCTGTCAAGCGTCCGTGCGCGCGTCCCCCTCGACGCCCGCCGAGGCGAACCGCCAGCGGTGCACCGCGCGCGTCACCAGGTCCCCGGGCGGCTCGGGCAGCTCCGGGTGGCCGGCGTCCGGCGCCCCCTCCCACCACGTCAGCACGAGCACCCGGTCCTCTGCGGCCGTGAAGGTCTCGCGGCGCAGCGGGGTGCCCTCCAGGGGCTGGGCGCGGGTCCAGGCGAGGAGGTCGGGGCCGCGGCCCTCCCGGGCGCGGGCCTCCCACATCAGCGTCGTGACCGTCACTTGTAGAGGTTCTCCTTCGCGACCTCGTGCACGTGGTCGTGGCCGTGGTGGTGGTCGTGGCCGTGGTGGTGCCCGTGCCCGCCGTCCGTGTCCGAGTCGCCGTGGTCGTGACCGGGGACGTGCGGCTCCGTGACCGGGAGCGAGGAGTCCGCCGACAGTTCCCAGTCGGAGGCCGCCCGGTTCCGGGCGACCATCTCGGCGCCCAGCGCGGCGACCATCGCTCCGTTGTCGGTGCACAGCTTGGGGCGCGGGACGCGCAGCCGGATGCCCGCGCGTGCGCAGCGTTCCTGCGCGAGGGCGCGCAGCCGCGAGTTCGCCGCCACGCCGCCGCCGATCATCAGGTGGTCGACGCCCTCGTCCTTGCAGGCCCGCACCGCCTTGCGCGTGAGCACGTCGACGACCGCTTCCTGGAAGGAGGCCGCCACGTCCCGTACCGGCACTTCCTCGCCCGCCCTGCGCTTGGCCTCGATCCAGCGCGCCACCGCCGTCTTGAGCCCGGAGAAGGAGAAGTCGTACGCGGCGTCGCGCGGCCCGGTGAGCCCGCGCGGGAACGCGATCGACTCCGGGTCGCCCTCGCGCGCGTACCTGTCGATGACGGGGCCGCCGGGAAAGCCGAGGTCGAGGACGCGCGCGATCTTGTCGAAGGCCTCGCCCGCCGCGTCGTCGATGGTCTGCCCGAGCGGCCGTACGTCGGAGGTGATGTCCGCCGAGAGGAGGAGGGACGAGTGCCCGCCGCTGACGAGGAGCGCCATCGTCGGCTCGGGGAGCGGGCCGTGTTCGAGCTGGTCGACGCAGATGTGCGAGGCGAGGTGGTTGACGCCGTAGAGCGGCTTGCCGAGCGCGTACGCGTACGCCTTCGCCGCCGAGACGCCGACGAGGAGCGCGCCCGCGAGTCCGGGCCCCGCCGTGACGGAGATGCCGTCGAGGTCCTTCGCGCTGACCCCGGCCTCCTTCAGCGCCCGGCCGATGGTCGGGACCATCGCCTCCAGGTGGGCGCGCGAGGCGATCTCGGGGACGACGCCGCCGAAGCGCGCGTGTTCCCCGACGCTGGAGGCGACCGCGTCGGCGAGCAGCGTCGTGCCGTGCACGATGCCGACTCCGGTCTCGTCGCAGGAGGTCTCGATACCGAGGACGAGGGGGGCGTCAGGCATGGCCGGGGGGTTCGCTTTCTGGGTCTTCGGGGGTACGGGGGGCCGGGTTCGCCGGGTCGGTGAGGCGCATGACGAGGGCGTCGACGTTGCCGGGCTGGTAGTACCCGCGGCGGACGCCGATCGGCTGGAAGCCGTACCGCTCGTAGAGGCGCTGCGCGCGGACGTTGTCGACGCGCACCTCCAGCATGACCTCGGCGCACTCGAAGGCGGTCGCTGCCCGCAGGAGGTCGGTGAGGAGGCGCGAGCCGAGGCCGTGGCCCCAGGCGGCCTCCGAGACGGCGATGGTCTGCACGTCGGCGAGGTCGCCGGACGCGGCGAGGCCCGCGTAGCCGAGGAGCGTGCCGTCGGTGTCCTCGGCGATGACGTAGTGGCGGGTGGCGCCGGGTCCTCGCGCGTGCGCCAGTTCGGACCAGAACATGCCGCGCGACCAGGCGTCGTCGGGGAACAGGGTGCGTTCGAGTACGAGGACGGGATCGATGTCCCACCAGCGCATCTCGCGCAGCCGGGGCGCTTCGGCGCCGGTCACGGGCTCGGCGGCGCTCACCGCGGGGTGACCACCTTGTAGTTCTTGGGGACCTGCGCGTCGGGGCGGCGCAGGTAGAGGGGACGCGGGGCGCCGAGTTCCTCGCCCGCGGCGAGGCGGTGCGCGGCGAGCGCGGCGAGGGCTCCGGCGTCGGCGTGCAGGGGGCTGCGGGGGCCCTCGGGCACGGCGCCGTCGAAGACGTCGGGGTACAGGTGCGCTCCGGCGCCGTACGCGGGGACGCCACCGGCCTGCGCGGCGATCTCGGCGGGCCGGTCGACGGCCGGTTCGCCCAGGGGCGTCGTGGCGTCCGCGTACCGCCGCCAGTAGACCTCCTTGCGGCGCGCGTCCGTCGCGACGAGGAAGGGTCCGTCCGCGCGCGTACGGCCGGTGGCGGAGGCGAGTCCGTCGAGCGTGCACAGGCCGTGGACGGGGACGCCGAGCGCGAGGCCGAAGGTGTCGGCGGTCGCGAGACCCACGCGGAGCCCGGTGTACGGGCCGGGTCCTGTCCCGACGACGAGGGCGGTGACGTCGCGCAGCTCGGCGCCGGCGGCGGCGAGGACGCGGTCCACGGCGGGGAGGAGGAGTTCGCCGTGGCGCCGGGCGTCGACGCGCGTGTCGGAGGCGAGGACCCGCTCCCCGTCGTGCAGGGCGGCGGTGACGGCGGGCGTTGCGGTGTCGAGAGCGAGCAGCAGCACGCCGACAGCCTACGGCGCGGAGCGCGGGGACGCCGAAGGCGGCGGGGTACGGGGGTGTGCAGGGAGTGTACGGGGACGGGGGTACGGGCGCGGGGCGGACGCCCGCGCGGCGCCGGGTGCCGTGGGCGGGGTACTCCGCGGTGCGTGGGCACCCCCGCTCCGGAGGCCGGTTCTCCGCCCGGCTGCTACCGTCACGTTGCGCGGCGCAGGGCCGGGGCCCGGCAGGGGCTTGACGCACAGGAGGCGGCACAGTGGCAGGCAGAAGCTCCGGGATCGTGGCCGGGCTGACAGCGGCGGCCCTGGCCGGAATCGGTTTCCTCGCCTTCCAGGCGAACGCGAGCGCCCCCGACCACCTCGCGAAGGCCCCCCACTCCCCCAGCGCCTCGCCCTCCCCCTCGGCCGCGCCGAGCGGCTCGGGCAAGAAGGGCAACGGCGGCAAGGAGGCCCCCGCCGCCGTCCCGGCCGACTCCGGCGAGGGCAAGCGGGTCGTGTACGCGCTCGGCGCGCGGCGGGTGTGGCTCGTGGACGAGAGCGGCAAGGCGGCCCGTACCTTCGAGGTCACGCCGAGCACGGTCGACCCGGCGCCCGGGGACTACTCGGTGACGTCCCGCTCGGCGGGCGTCCTCGGCTCGGACGGCGTCCGGATCGTCAAGGTCGTCCGCTTCGCCGTGACCGACGGCGTCGCGATCGGCTTCAGCGCCGCGGCGGACGGCTCGACCCCGAAGCCCGACCCGAACTCCCGCACCGGCGGCGTCCGCGAGTCCCTCAAGGACGCGGACGCGATGTGGGACTTCGCGGACGTGGGCGCGCCGGTGGTCGTCGTCAAGTAGCCGCGGGCCGCGGGCCGCGGCGGCGGTACCCGGGCGGCCGGGGGCGGCGGTACGGGTACGCGCCCGGCGCCCGCACGTGCGCGAGGCGTCCGGGCAGGCGACACGTACGCGAAGGCGCGCACGAAGGCGCGAGGCGCGGCACCTGCACGAAGGCGCGGCACGTACACGAGGCACGAAGGCGCGGCGCGTACACGAAGGCGGGGCGCGCGCGTACGCCCGTGCCCCGCGCCCCTCACTCCTCGCGCGCTCCCGTGCGCCCCTCGCCGCGTGCGGTCCTCTCGTCCTCCCGCGCGGCGGGGGCCGGTGGTGTGGAGACCGCCGTCGCCGCGGCGCAGGACGCCAGCAGGGCCCGCATCGAGGGAACGGCGGCGGGCGGGGTGCGGGGGGCTTCCGTGGTGGGTGCGGTGGTCGGCATGGCTGCCTCCTGACGTCAGGCGTGGTTAGGTAGCCCTAACCAGGTCTTGGCCTCCATGTGACCACGCGGGCGCCGCGCGACGCAACATCATGCCGACACTGTGTCGGAAACCCTCAGTCCTGCGGCAGCCTCAGCAGCGCCGCGCCCGCCGCCGGGTCGTCCTGCCAGCGCGCCCCGTACGCGGTGATCGTCACGAGCCGGGGATCGGCGTCGTCGGCGACGGCGGCCGCGGGGTCGAGCGCGGTCGCCGTACCGCCGGTGGCCCGGTCGATGCGGATGAGCAGGCGGTCCTCGGTCAGTTCCTCGACCTTTCCCTCGCCCCACTCGACGACCACGACGGAGTCGGTGAGCGAGACGTCGAGGTCGAGGTCCTCCATCGCGTCGAGCCCGCCGCCGAGCCGGTAGGCGTCGACGTGGACGAGCGCGGGCCCCGCGCCGAGCGGGGGGTGCACGCGGGCGATGACGAAGGTCGGCGAGGTGACGGCACCCCGTACCCCGAGCCCTTCCCCGAGCCCGCGCGTCAGCGTCGTCTTGCCCGCGCCGAGTTCTCCGCTGAGCAGCACGAGATCGCCGGGCCGCAGCACGGCGGCGAGCCGCCGCCCGAGCGCGACGGTCTCCCCGGGCCCGGCGACGGAGAAGGCGGGCAGGACGAGAGCGGTGTTCTGCGGTTCCATGAGGGGCACGGTAGTAGGCGGCGGACGGCCCGCGGGACCGCGCGGGTTCCTGCGGCCCCCGTACCGGCCCACAGCCCCGAGGAGCGGGCGGAGAGCCGGCCGCTGCGGCGCTCGCGCACCACGGCCTCCGCGTTCACCGCTCCTCCGCCGCCTCCAGCAGCCGCGCCACCGCCGCGTTGACCTCGTCCGGGCGTTCCAGGAGGACGAGGTGGCCCGCGCCTTCGACGACCGCAAGGGCCGCTTCGGGGAGGGCGGCGGCCAGGGTGCGGCTGTGGGCGGGCGGGGTGATGAGGTCGTCGGCGCCCGCGAGGACGAAGGCGGGGCGGCCGGTGAGGAGCGGGAGCGCCGCCGTCTTGTCGTGCGCGGCGAAGGCGGGCCAGAAGGCGGCGACGACCTCCATCGGCGTGGCCTCGATCATGCGGGTCGCGAAACGGGCCAGCGCGGGGTCGGTCTCGGCCCCCGTACCGAAGGAGTAGCGGCGCACGAGGCTGCCGAAGACGTCCGTGACGGCGCGGCGGCCGCGTTCGGCGAGCGCGGGCGCGGAGCCGAGCGCGCGCAGCACCCCGGGCGCGAGCCGCCGCAGCGCCTCCGCGCCGGGCGCGGGCAGCCCCCAGGCGACTTCGTCGAGCCGCCCGGCGGACGTACCGATCAGGCCGAGCCCCGCGACGCGCTCGCGCACGAGGTCGGGGTGGCGCTCGGCGAGTGCCATGACGGTCATGCCGCCCATCGAGTGCCCGAGCAGGACGAGCGGCCCGGTGGGCGCGGCGGCGTCGATGACGGCCTTGAGGTCGCCGCCGAGCAGGTCGATGGCGGGCGGCGGCGCGCCGGGGGTCCAGCCGGAACGGCCGTGTCCGCGCTGGTCCCAGTAGACGGCGCGGACGCGGCCGCGCAGGGCGGCACGCTGGTGGTGCCAGGAGTCCTGGGTGAGGCAGTAGCCGTGCGAGAGGACCACGGTGAAGGGGGCCTCCCCCGCGAGGGGGGCGGCTCCGTCCGCGTAGGGATCTTCGATCTCGTACGCGAGAGGGGTGCCGTCCGCCGCGAGTGCGACGCCCGGGGTGCCGCGCAGGGTCCCGTACGGGCTCGTCGCGTCGAGCGCGAGGCGCGCCCTGCGGCGCACGGAGCGGCCCACGGTGAGCCGTTCGACGGCGACCCCGGCCGCGGCCCCGGCGGCGAGCACGCCGACGGCGGCGCCGAGGACACCGGCCCGGCCGCGACGGCCGGGCCGGGGCGGGCCGGGGAGCCCGGCGGAGGGTGCGCTGTCGGCCACGTGACTCTCCTCAAGCCCTGCTGGGGTCCGCGGGGCGCACGCCCCGCCGGTTCGCTTACCCGTTCAGATGGACGCGCGGCACGCGGGCGCCGATGCGCGTGACGATCTCGTAGACGATGCTGTCCGCCGCCCTGGCCCAGTCCTCCGCGCTCGGTTCGCCGTGGTCGCCCGGGCCGAAGAGGACGGCTTCGCTGCCGGGCGCGGGGGTGTCGCCGCCGAGGTCGACGACGAACTGGTCCATCGCGATACGGCCCGCGACGGTGTGCCACTTGCCGTTGACGAGCACGGGCCCGGTCCCCGAAGCGTGGCGCGGGATGCCGTCGCCGTAGCCGAGCGGGACGAGGCCGAGTGTCGTGTCGCCGGGGGTGACGTAGTGGTGCCCGTAGCTGACGCCGTGGCCGCCGGGGACCCGCTTGACGAGGGCGAGCGGGGCGAGGAGCCGCATGACGGGACGGAGCCCGAAGTCCGCGTGCGTGCCCATGTCGGGGCTCGGTGAGAGCCCGTACATCGCGATCCCCGGCCGTACCAGGTCGTAGTGGCTCTCGGGGAGGCTGAGGGTCGCCGGGGAGTTGGCGATGTGGCGGACCTCGGCGCGGACGCCGAGGCGCGCGGCGAGCCCGGTCATCTCCTCGAAGACGGTGAGCTGGGCGGCGATGGAGGGGTGTCCCGGCTCGTCGGCGCAGGCGAAGTGCGACCACAGGCCGACGACCTGGACGAGGCCCTCCGCCTGGAGGGCGAGGGCGTTGCCGACGAGCTGGGGCCAGTCGGCGGGCTGGCAGCCGTTGCGGCCGAGCCCGGTGTCCGCCTTGAGGTGGACACGGGCCGTGCGCTCCGCCGCGCGGGCGGCGACGGCGACCTCGTCGAGTGCCCACTGCCCGCTCACGGAGACGTCGACGTCGGCCTCGATCGCGGCGCGCCAGGGCCCGCCGGGCGTCCACAGCCAGCACAGCAGACGGCCGTCGACGCCCCCGGCACGCAGCGCGAGCGCCTCGGCGGGCGTCGCGACCCCGAGCCAGCTCGCCCCGGCCTCCCGCGCGGCCCGCGCGCAGGCGAGCGCGCCGTGCCCGTACGCGTCGGCCTTGACCACCGCCATGAACGCCGCACCGGGCGCGCGCTCCCTCAGCAGGCGGACATTGGCCCGCAGAGCGGCAAGATCGATCTCGGCCCGGGGGCCCTGTGCGGTGCTGTTCATCGTGACTCAGTGTCCCACTGCGGGAGAGACGGCAGCGCGCCAAGGGCGGGGGTGGGGGGCGAGCGGGTGAGGCGGGGTGGGGTGCGAGCGGGTGAGGCGGGGGTGGGGTGCCGGTGGGGCGGGGTGCCGGGGGGCGAGCGTGGGAGCGACGTGCCGGTGGGGCGGGGTGCCGGGGGGGCGAGCGTGGAGGCGACGTGCCGGTGGGGCGGGGGCGAGGCGCCCAGGGAGCGGGCGTGGGTGTGGGTGCGGGCGGACGGAAGGAGCGCGGGCGGTCGCAGGAGGAGTGTGGGCAGCGAATCGCTCCGCGTGGACGCCTCAGCCCCGCCCCGCCCCCACTCCCGCCCCCCAGGTCGGTTCCGCCGCGGCGAGCCAGGCGTCCTGGTGGTCGGCGAGGGGAGCGGTGAGGGGGAGGGGCTGCCAGCGGCAGCGGAAGAGGCGGTTCTCGGCCGCGGCGTGGTGGTCCCAGTGGTCGGGGCCGCCGCGCGGGGCGTGCAGGAGGAAGTACGTGGTGCGGCGGGGGGCTCCGGTGTCCGGGTGGGGCCGGTGGTCGATGGCGAGGGCCCGTACGACGCGGGCGCCCTCGATGCCCGTCTCCTCGCGCACCTCGCGCAGCGCCGCCGCGCTCAGCTCCTCGCCCCTCTCCACACCCCCCGCGGGAACCTGCGTACCGGCTTCCGGCACACCGACGTGATCGAACACCAGCAACTCGGGCCCACGCGCCCCGTACCGCACGACATAGGCCGCCACCCGCACCCGGGGCGGAAGAGGGGGATTCATGGGGGAATTGTGGACACAGCCGAGGGGCTCGTGCCACAACAACGGGGCAACAGCGGGTGAATGGTGGTGGGGCTCACGGTGGCACCGTTGACGGACCGGATTGACGTGAAGCGGAATCAACGGCACCCGACCCGAGACACCACGGGCGACCACGGGCGACCACGGGCGACCACCGGCGACCACCGGCGACCAGGACCACCACCACGACGGACACGGTGGGCGGCCTGGACGGCCCGGGCGCGCCTGAGCGACCAGGGGGTCTGCGCGCCCTTGGGGGCTGGGCTGCGTGGACACCGGGGACGGCGTGGACGGTCCGACATCGTGAGCGGCCCGGGCGGCCTGGACACCGGGAGGCCCCTGAGCGGCCCGGACACCGTGGGCGGACTGGACCACGGGGACCGCAGGGGACACGGGGACCGCAGGGGACACCCTGGATGACCTGACACCCGGGAAGCCGTGTGCCCCGCCGGACGCGGTTCGCCCCCGCGCCGTACGGCGGCCCGGCCGCGCTGCCCTCCGTCATGGGCGCACTACTGACGAACACTCGCCCGCCAGGGCACACGGCAACGGAGCAGCCCCACCCACACGAACCGTGACCGCCACAACGACGGCCCGCACGACCTGGGGGACCTGCGGGCGCTCTGGGCGCACTGCGCGCCCCGGATGTGTGAGCGCTGCCCTGGAGGCTGAGCGGTGTAGACACCGGGCGCTGCCCTGGAGGCTGAGCGGTGTAGACACCGGGCGCGGCCTGAACGGCCTGGATACCGTGAGCCACCTGAACCGTGCGGACCCGGTGGGCGGCCTGAGAGCGTGGACACCGTGGATGACCGACACGGGGGGGGGAACCTGAGCCCCGCCGGACGCGTTCACCTGCGCGCCGCACGGCACCCCGGCCGCGCTGCCCTCCGCCACAGGCGCACTACTGACAACCGCTCGCCCGCCAAAGCACACGGCAACGGAGCCCCCGACCCGAACCGTGGACGCCACAGCGACGGCCTACACAACCGGGGGGCCTGGGGCTGGGTCTGAGGGCTGGGCCTGGGGTTGGGGCTGGGCCTGGTGCCTGGGCCTGAGGGCTGGGCCTGGTGCCTGGTGCCTGGGGCTGGGGCTGGAGCTGGGCCTGGGCCTGAGGGCTGGGGCCTGGGGCCCGGGCCCGGGCTGGGGCCTGAGGGCTGGGGCCTGGGCTGGTCTGCCCGCCTTGCTCGGCCCACCCGACCCCGACCTCCCCGGCCCGCCCTGGTCCCCACGACCCGCACAGCCCACCCAGCCTGGTCCGGCCTACCCGACCTGCCCGCCCGCGCGACCTGGAAGGTTTCCTCCCCTTCGGAACCATTCGCCCACCCCGCCCGTTGTGGCCCGTCGGGGGCCCATACAACCCTTAGGGGATCTCCCGTAGGGGTTCCGTTCGACCGCCCCCGCCCAGCACCGCTCCCCGCGCTCCCCTCCCTCGCCCCCTCCGCCCCTCCCCCTCACCCCTCCCGCACGTCCCGCCACGCCCCCGGAATCGCCTCCGCCACGTCGTACGCCGTGATCGGGGCGCCCGCCTCGCCGCCTCCGGCCGCGCGGCGGGCCGCAAGGCCGTGGAGGTGGGCGGCGGCCGATGCGGCGTCGCGGGGGGTGAGGCCGGTGGCGAGGAGGGAACCCGCGAGGCCGGAGAGGACGTCGCCCGCGCCCGCCGTGGCGAGCCAGGACGTGCCGGTGGCGTTCACCCGTACGGGGGATGTGCTGCCGGGGTCGGCGATGAGCGTCGTCGACCCCTTGAGGAGAACCGTCGCGCCGAGGCGGTCGGCGAGCGCACGTACGGCGTCGAGGCGGCGCGCCTCGATGTCCGCGCGGTCCGCGCCGATGAGCCGGGCGGCCTCGCCCGCGTGCGGGGTCAGGAGGGTCGGCGCGGTACGGGCGCTGATGCGATCCGGGCCCGCGAGGCTCAGCGCGTCGGCGTCCATCAGGAGGGGGACCTCCGTCGCGAGGACGTCGTCGAGCGCGGCGCGCGCCTCGTCCCCGTCGCCGAGCCCGGGCCCCACGACCCACGCCTGCACCCGGCCCGCCTCGGACGGCAGCCCGGAGGACACGAGCGTCTCGGGGTGCCGCGCCGTCACGGCCTCGGCAGCGGGCCCCGCGTACCGCACCGCCCCGGCGCCGCCGCGCAAGGCTCCCGTCACCGCGAGGACCGGCGCGCCCGGGTAGCGCGTCGAACCGGCCGCGATCCCGACGACCCCGCGCCGGTACTTGTCGCTCTCGACGCCGGGTACGGGCAGCAGCGCGGCCACGTCCGCGTACTGGAGTGCCTCCAGCTCCGGCGCGCCCGGCTCGATGCCGATCGGTACGAGCCGCAGCGCGCCCGCGTGCTCGCGCCCGGGGTCGACGAGCAGCCCCGGCTTGTACGTGCCGAAGGTGACCGTCGCATCCGCGCGCACCGCTTCCCCGCCCACCTCCCCGCTGTCCGCGTCGATACCGCTCGGCAGGTCGACGGCGAGGATCGCGGGACGGCCCTCGTACGCGGTCCGTGCCAGGCGCGCGGCGACGGGCCGCAGTCCGCCCTTGCCGCCGATGCCGACGATCCCGTCGAGCACGAGATCCGCTTCCCGTACACGTCGCGTCACCTCGCCCGGCACCTCGGCCGCTCCGGTTCCTCCGGAGGCCTCGGGCGCTTCGAGGACGAGGCCGCCCGCCGCGCGCAGCGCGGTGAGGCCACCGGCGTGTGTGCGCGCGGGCGACAGGAGGACAGCGCTGACGCCCGCGCCGCGCCGGGCGAGTGCCGCGCCCGCGCAGAGCGTGTCGCCGCCGTTGTCGCCGCTGCCGACGAGGAGGCAGACGCGGCTGCCGTACACCCGCCCGAGCAGTTCGGCGGCGGCGGTCGCGAGCCCCGTGGCGGCGCGCGCCATGAGCGCCCCGTCCGGCAGCCGGTCCATGAGCCGTTTCTCGGCGGCCCGTACGGTCTCCACACGGTGAGCGGTACGCATGCAGTCGAGTTTCCCGCAGCGCCCGCCAGTACGCACGGGCAGCCCCGGCCGGTTCCCCGCGGCTCCGTACGGCCTGTCGGTCAGTACGAGTGTTCGGCCGTCACCTCCGCCGATACGTCGAGAGCCCGTCGCGCCGCGTCCCCGCCGAGGTCGAGCAGGGTCTGCACGAGCGCGTCGATCACCGCGAGGTGGGCGAGCCGGCTCGCGACGGCCTCCAGACCGAGGACGAGGTCCTGCCCCCCGGCGACGAGCACGCAGTCGCTGGTCTCGGTGAGCGGGGAGCGGACGTAGCTGGTGAGGGCGACGACGGCGGCGCCCTGGAGGCGGGCTCGGCGGGCGGCGTCCACGGTCGAGCGCGTCGCGCCCGTGTGGCTCACGGCGAGGCACACCGAGCTGTCCGTGAGCAGCCCGGCGGAGAGCTGCGCGGTGAGCGGGTCGGCGGGGGCGTCCACGACCCGGCCGACCGCGCGCAGCCGGTACGCGGCGTCGGTGACGACCGGTTGAGAGAGGCCGGCGCCCACGACGAGGACCCTGCTCGCTCCGTGCAGCAGCCGCGCGGCCTCGCCGAGCCTCGCGGGTGGCAGCGTCGTGCGCAGCCCGTCGAGCGCCTCGCGGCTCGCGGCGAGCGTCGTGGCGAGGGCGCGCGCCGCGGGGTCGGCCGCGTCCCCGGAATCCGCAGCGCCGCCGGGCGTTCCTGGCTCACCGGCCGGGCGTGGCGCCTGACGCGCGGCGGCGATCTTCAGCTCCTGGAAGCCGCGGAATTCGAGGCGTTGACAGGTCCGTACGACCGAGGAGGGCGCCGTCTCGGCGAGCGCCGCGACCTCGCTCACGCTGAGCCCGACGAGGCGTCCGCCCAGGTCCAGGACGGTGTGCGCGACGCGCGCCTCGGCGCCGCTCAGCCCCGAGAGGTGGGAGCGGATGTGCGCGGCGAGGTCGGCCGGAATCTTCTCGGAATTCTGTTCCACGAAAGTAGTGTATCGTGGAATTCAATTCCGCGCCAACCGTGCGGCGTGGAACCGCGGACCGTCGAACGGAAGGAGACCCGTATGCCCGCCGCCGTCCCCGTGGCCGTGCTCACGGCGGCGCTGCTGCACGCCATCTGGAACGCCCTCTCGCACGCGGCCGCCGACAAGGCGGCCCGTACCGTGATGATCAACCTCGTCTACACGGCCTGCGGTGCCCTCATCGCCTGCGCCACGCCGGTGCCCGAGGCGCGCGCCTGGCCGTTCCTGATCGCCTCGGCGCTCCTGCAAGCCGTCTACCAGTGGTTGTTGCTCCAGGCGTACCGGCTCGGCGACTTCGGCCAGATGTACCCGATAGCGCGCGGCACCTCGCCGTGGCTCGTCGCGCTCGCGTCGACGGTCGTGCTCGGCGAGGCACTGCCGGCAGGGCAGGCGCTCGGCGTCCTCGTCATATCCCTCGGCCTCGCGGGGCTCGCTCTCGCGGACGGACTGCCGGGGCGGGCCCAATGGCCGGCGCTCGCCGCCGCGCTCGGCACAGGCGTGATGATCGCGAGCTACACCGTCGTGGACGGGACGGGGGTGCGGGACGGGGGGACCGTGCTCGGGTACATCGGCTGGATGTTCCTGCTCCAGGGCCCCGTGCTGCCGCTGCTCGCCCTGGCCCGTTGGCGCGGCCGCTTCGGCGAACGCATACGGGTGGAGTGGCGCACGGGGGTCCTCGGCGGGGTGCTCTCGCTGGCCGCGTACGGGCTGGTCGTGGGGGCGCAGGCGTACGGGGATCTGGCGAGCATCGCCGCGTTGCGCGAAACGAGCATCGTGATCGCGGCGGTGATCGGAGTGGTGGTGTTCCGGGAACGACTGGGGAGGTGGCGACTTGTCGCGAGTGCGGTGGTACTCGGCGGGATCGCGGTGCTGGAGCTGGCTTAGGCGGTACGGGGCGCGGCGGCGCCCGGGCGAAGGATCAGCCCTCCGCGATCACGACCGCCGATGCGACGCCCGCGTCGTGGCTCAGCGAGACGTGCCAGTGACGGACGCCGAGTTCCGCCGCGCGCGCGGCGACCGTGCCGCGGACGCGGAGGTAGGGGCGGCCATCCGGCTCGGCGCACACCTCGGCGTCGGTCCAGCGCAGCCCGGCGGGTGCGCCCAGCGCCTTGGCGAGGGCCTCCTTCGCCGCGAAGCGGGCGGCGAGCGAGGCGATGCCACGGGGTTCGCCGTCCGGGAGCGTGGTCTCGCCCCCGGTGAAGAGGCGCTCAGCGAGTTGCGGCGTGCGGCGCAGGGCCGCTCCGAAGCGGTCGATCTCCGCCACGTCGATGCCGACACCGATGATCACGGCAGCCGCTCCTCTCCGGCCGGGGAGGAAGCCCGGCCGGGAGAAAACCTACGCCCCGGACCGAGCAGCCCCGTAATCACCCGCTCGGGCGCCCCCGCAGCCACAGTCACCGGGGCAGGCGACCCCACGCCCACCAAGTCGGCCGGCCGCACACCCACCGAACCGGCCGACCCCGCACACGCGCCCGCCGACCGGGAGGCCCCCGCGTCCGCCGGACCGGACGACCCCGCACTCACCGAGTCGGGCGGCCGCACACCCACCGGCCCGAACGGCCCCGAAGCGACCGGCTCGGACGCCCTCGCACCCACCGGGTCGGCCGGCCGCGCCACCACCGACTCCGGCGGCCCCGTGGCCGCAGCACCCAGGTCGGCCGCCCCGCACCCCCGGGCCCGGCGCCCCCGCGCCCGTCCGGCAGCGTGTCCCCGTACGGCCGTCACACCGCGCGGAGCCCGGACCGCCAGCGCACCGCGGGCACCGGACGCGGCCGCCGGGGTCCGAGCAACCGGCGCACCCGCCATGACCCAAGCAACCCGCGCATCCACTGCGACCCGGGCGGCAGGAACACCCGCCGCGAGCCGAGCACCGAGCACACCCGCCGCGAGCCGGGTGGCGGGGACGGCCGCCGCGCGGGCCGCGGGAACAGCCGCCACCGACGAGGCGGCCGGCGCACCCTCCGCGGCCGAGGCACCGCGCACCGACGCCGCGCCCCAGGCATCCGTGTCGTTCACGGGCGTCGAGCGCACGGGGCGGGAGGCCCGGTTCCGTCGTTCCTGGCTACTCGACCGTCACCGACTTGGCCAGGTTTCTCGGCTGGTCCACCTCGTTGCCCCGGGCCGTCGCCAGTTCGCAGGCGAAGACCTGGAGCGGGACGGTCGCCACGAGCGGCTGGAGGAGCGTGGGCACCTCGGGGACCTCGACGAGGTGGTCCGCGTACGGGGCGACCGCCTCGTCACCCTCCTCGGCGATGACGACCGTCCGCGCCCCGCGCGCCCTGATCTCCTGGATGTTGGAGACGATCTTGTCGTGGAGGACCGAGCGGCCACGCGGCGAGGGCACGAGGACGACGACGGGGAGGCCCTGGTCGATGAGCGCGATCGGGCCGTGCTTCAGCTCGCCGGCGGCGAAGCCCTCCGCGTGCATGTACGCGAGTTCCTTGAGCTTGAGCGCGCCTTCGAGTGCGACGGGGTAGCCGACGTGACGGCCGAGGAACAGGACCGTGTCGTGCCCGGCGAGGGAGCGCGCCAGCTCCCGTACCGGCTCCATCGTTCCGAGCACACGCTCCAGGTCGCCGGGGATGCCGGCGAGTTCGGAGACGACCTCGCCGATCTCGTCGCCGTACTTCTCGCCCCTGTGCTGCGCGAGCCACAGCGCCACGAGGTAGCAGGCGACGAGCTGGGTGAGGAACGCCTTCGTGGACGCGACGGCGACCTCGGGTCCGGCGTGCGTGTAGAGGACGGCGTCGGACTCGCGCGGGATCGTCGAGCCGTTGGTGTTGCAGATCGCGAGGACGTGGGCGCCCTGCTCGCGAGCGTGCCGCAGCGCCATGAGCGTGTCCATCGTCTCGCCGGACTGCGAGATCGCGATGACGAGCGTGCGGTGGTCGAGGATCGGGTCGCGGTAGCGGAACTCGCTGGCCAGCTCCACTTCGCAGGGCAGCCGCGTCCAGTGCTCGATCGCGTACTTGGCGATGAGCCCGGCGTGGAAGGCGGTCCCGCAGGCGACGACGACGATCTTCGACGTCTCGCGCAGTACCTCGGGCGGGACCCGCACCTCGTCGAGGAGCAGCGTCCCCGATTCGTCGACGCGGCCGAGGAGCGTGTCGGCGACGGCCTTCGGCTGCTCGGCGATCTCCTTGAGCATGAAGGAGGCGTAGCCGGACTTCTCGGCCGCCGAGGCGTCCCAGTCGACGTGGTACGTGCGGACCTCGGCGGGCAGCCCGTCGAAGCCGGTGACCGTGACGCCCTCGGGCCACACCTCGACGACCTGGTCCTGGCCCAGTTCGATCGCCGTGCGCGTGTGGTCGATGAAGGCGGCGACGTCGGAGGCGAGGAAGTACTCGCCCTCGCCGACGCCGACGACGAGCGGGGAGTTGCGGCGGGCGCCGACGACCCGGTCCGGCGCGTCCGCGTGGACGGCGACGAGCGTGAAGGCGCCCTGGAGACGGCCGCACACCTCGCGCATCGCCGCCGCGAGATCGCCGTGCGAGCCGTAGCCCTCGGCGAGGAGGTGCGCGACGGTCTCGGTGTCGGTCTCGGACTCCAGATGGTGGCCGCGCGCGCGGAGTTCGGCGCGCAGTTCGGCGAAGTTCTCGATGATGCCGTTGTGGACGACGGCGACGCGGCCCGCGTTGTCGAGGTGGGGGTGGGCGTTGGCGTCGTTGGGTGCGCCGTGGGTGGCCCAGCGGGTGTGGCCGATGCCGGTCGTCGCGCTCGGCAACGGCCGCTCCATCAGCTCCTTCTCCAGATTGGCGAGCTTGCCCGACTTCTTCGCCGTCGCGAGTCCCCCGTCGGCGAGCACGGCGGCACCCGCCGAGTCGTAACCCCGGTACTCCAGGCGACGCAGCCCGGCGAGGACGACGTCAAGAGCCGACTGCATTCCGGCATATCCCACAATTCCGCACATAGCGGAAGGGTACGGCGCGGGGGTGGCCGCCCACGGAGAGCGACGCGAGCCCACTCGCGGGCGCCGCCGGGACCCTTGTGGCGGCAGTCCGGCGAGCAGGGGGCGCGCGATTATGGATTTTCTGTGAAGAGAGCGGGTAGCTTCCGCCGTCGGGAGGTGGGGCGCGTGAGGCGACCGCGATGGTGGTGCGGTGACGGAGAGCGACGAGCGGGACGGGTGCGTGAGCGCGAGGCGCGGCTCGCCGGGCTGATAGAGGACCTTCCCGATGAGGACATAGGCGAGGACATGGAGGCGCAGGCGGACGCCTACCGCTTCGGCAGCAAGCCGCGGTGCGAGGAGGTCGAGTACCTGGCGCTGCTCGCGGAAGCGCGCGAGTGAGGAGGGAAGACGCGCGGGCCCGGCCCCGGCAGGCGGCCCCGGCAGGCGGGTGCCCCTGCCCGGCGCCCGTCCCGTCCCAGCACGGCACGGCACGGCACGGCCCTGCCCGGCCTCGGCAGGCGGATGCCCCGCCCGGCACCGCGCCCCCACCCCCGTATCCCGCACACCCGCCCCGTATCCCGCGCCCCCCACCCCCGTACCCCGCAGCCCGTATCCCGCGCCCCCGCAACCCACGGCAACGCCCAGCCGCCCACCCCACGGCACCCCACGCCCTCCCCACCCCAGCCCCCAGCCCCCAGCCCCCAGCCCCCAGCGTGACGCACCCCACCCCCACCGCACGCAACATGGGCGCAACAATGGAACGTGTGATCACCTCACCCCCGAGGAGCGCCCACCGCAGGCCGGAGGCGACTCCCTACGTGGATCTGACCAGGGACGAGTGGAGCGCGCTGCGCGCCAAGACCCCGCTGCCGCTGACGGCCGACGAGGTCGAGAGGCTGCGCGGTCTCGGCGACGTCATCGACCTCGATGAGGTGCGGGACGTCTATCTGCCGCTCTCGCGCCTGCTGAATCTGTACGTGGACGCCAACGACGCCCTGCGCGGCTCGCTCAACACCTTCCTCGGCGAGCAGGGCACGCAGTACGGCACGCCGTTCGTGATCGGTGTCGCGGGGAGTGTCGCGGTGGGCAAGTCCACCGTCGCGCGCCTGTTGCAGGCGCTGCTCGCGCGCTGGCCGGAGCACCCGCGCGTCGAACTGGTCACGACAGACGGCTTCCTGCTGCCGATGGCGGAGCTGGAGAAGCGCGGGCTCATGGCGCGCAAGGGCTTCCCCGAGTCGTACGACCGCCGCGCGCTCACCCGCTTCGTCGCGGACGTCAAGGCGGGCAAGGACAACGTGACCGCGCCCGTCTACTCGCACCTGACCTACGACATCCTGCCCGGCGAACGCCTCACGGTCGCGCGCCCGGACATCCTCATCGTGGAGGGGCTCAACGTCCTCCAGCCCGCCCTGCCGGGCAGCGACGGCCGCACCCGCGTCGGCCTCGCGGACTACTTCGACTTCAGCGTCTACGTGGACGCGCGCCCGCAGGACATCCGCGAGTGGTACCTCAACCGCTTCCGCCGCCTGCGCGAGACGGCCTTCCAGGACCCCTCCTCGTACTTCCGCAAGTACACGCAGGTCTCCGAGGAAGAAGCCCTCGCCTACGCCCGCGAGACCTGGCGCACCATCAATGAGCCGAACCTCATCGAGAACGTGGCGCCGACCCGGGGCCGCGCGACCCTCGTCATACGGAAGGGCCCCGACCACAAGGTGCAACGCGTGCGGCTGCGCAAACTCTGACGCCCTCCCACGGCCTTTCCACCGCCGCCCACCACGGCCTTCCCGCCCCGCGCCCCCACGGCCTCTTCGCAGAGCAGCGACCATCGCACCGCCCAGACGGGACCGTCCACGCCCGCGCCGTCCACGCCCGCGCCCGCACCGGCAGCAGCCCGCACTGGCAGCGGCCCGCACCGGCAGCGCCCGCCGGGGCCGTTCCCCGGTCGCGAGCGGCGGCGCGACCGACGGCTGCCCGGACACCGGCAACGACACCCGCACCGGCAACCGGCACCAGCACCAGCACCAGCACCAGCACCAGCACCAGCACCAGCACCAGAGCTTCGCCTACGTGCCGCTCGCCCGCGTCGCGTCGCGTCGCGTCGAAGCTCTGAGCGCGGCGCGGGGTAGAGGCCGTGGACAGGTCTACGGAACCCGCGCGACCCCCGCCCAGAACCCGCTCCGCTCCTGCAGCGGCACCCTGTCCCCCTCCTGGTACCAGTAGTTGGCCGTGACGAGCCCCGGCGCCACGAGGTCGAGCCCGGTGAAGAACCGCTCGACCTCGTGACGCGTCCGCATCCGCAGCGGGATCGCGCCGCGCCGGTAGCTGTCCTTCGTCGTCTCCTCCAGCTCGGGGTGCTCGTCGGCGGTCCCGTGCGTCAGGACGAGGTAACTCCCGGGCGAGAGGCGGGAGACGAGGGTCCGCACGATCCCGTACGGGTCCTGCTCCTCGGGCAGGAAGTGCAGCAGCGCGACGAGCGAGAGCGCGACGGGCTGCCGCAGATCGAGGAAGTCGCCGACGCGGTCGATGAGTTCGGCCGGGGCGCGGACGTCGGCGTCGAGGTAGTGCGTGGCGCCCTCGGGCGTGCCGACGAGGAGCGCGGCGGAGTGCGCGAGCACGAGCGGGTCGTTGTCCGCGTACACGACGCGGGCGCTCGGGACGAACTCCTGCACGACCTGGTGGAGGTTCGGCTCCGTCGGGATGCCACTGCCGATGTCGAGGTACTGGCGCACGCCGCGCCCCGCCACGTAGCGCGCCGCACGGTGCATGAACTGCCGGTTCCAGCGCGCGTTCTGGCGCGCGGCGGCGGGCAGCCCCTCCCCCACGGCGCGGTCCACGGGGAAGTTGTCCACACCCCCGAGCAGCCAGTCGTAGACACGCGCGGGGTGCGGCCTGCTGGTGTCGACGCGGGGGTCGTAACTCATGAAAAGGGTCCTCCGTGGGGCGAACCTGGCACTGCTGACAGGGAGTTGACAGAACCCCAGCATGACGCATCCCCCCGGTGCGCGCGCCTCGCCCCCGCCCGAAAGCTCACCGCCCCGCGCACCACCCCGCACACCGCCCCCCCCCACGCCTCACCGCGCACCCCACCCCGCGCACCACCCCAAGGCCCCGCCCCACGCCTCACCCCGCACCCACCCCGCGCCGCGACCGCGCCCCCGCCCGCGCGCTCCCGCCGCGCCCCCTCACACCGGCCCGAGCCGCCCCACCCCCACGTAGAAGCCGCTCTCCTCCGCCGCGGGTGCCTCCGTGTCGCGGTACCAGGCGGGGGCGGGGACGATGCCGGGCGGCTCGATCGTGAGCCCGTGGAAGAAGCGGGTGACCTCGGCGAGGGTACGGGGGCACAGCGAGATGCCGCCCGCCTGGTAGGTCCCGGTGACCTTGGCCGCCTGCGCGGGTGGCAGGAAGTCGGCGGTGCCGTGCGAGAGCACGAGGTGACTGCCGGGGGCGAGCGCGCGCACGAGGGTGCGGACGAGGGCGTAGGGGTCCTCGTCGTCGCGAAGGAAGTGGAGGAGCGCGACGAGGGAGAGCGCGACGGGGCGGCTCAGGTCGAGCACCTTCGCGGCGTGCTCCAGGATCGCCTCCGGCTCGCGCGCGTCGGCCTGGAGGAACTCCGTCGCACCCTCGGGGGTCCCGACCAGGAGTGCCTGCGCGTGGCGGAGCACGATCGGGTCGCTGTCGACGTAGAGGACCCGGGCGTGCGGGACGGTGCGCTGGGCGATCTGGTGGAGGTTCGGCTCGGTGGGGATACCGGCGCCGATGTCCAGGTACTGGTCGATGCCGCGCCGGGCGACGAAGGCGATCGCGCGGTGCATGAACTCGCGGTTGACCATCGCCCCGCGCTGCGCGCCCGTGGCGAGCCGCTCCGCCAGCTCCTGGTCGACGGGGTAGTTGTCCTTGCCGCCGAGGAAATAGTCGTAGATACGGGCGGGGTGGGGCTTGCTCGTGTCGATGACCACGTCCGGCCGTTCTGGCTGCTCGCTCACACCTGACTCCGTTCCTGAGGCAACAGCCCGTCAGGTTACGCCGTACGGGGCCGACGCGGCGATGCCCCCGGCGGACGCGGGTACGGCGGGGCGGGGGCGAACGACCGTCCGCCCCCGCCCTGTTGCCCGTACCGTCGCTCAGCCCAGCGTCGACTTCACGACGTCGGCGAGCCCGCTCGCCACGGAGCGGGCCTGCTCGATGTCCGCCGCCTCGACCATGACCCGTACCAGCGGCTCCGTGCCCGAGGGACGGAGCAGGACACGGCCCGTCGTGCCGAGCGCGTGCTCGGCCTCCTCGACGGCGGTGCGCAGTTCCGGGGCCGAGGCGACGCGCGACTTGTCGACGTCGGGGACGTTGACGAGGACCTGCGGCAGGCGCGTCACGACCGAGGCGAGGTCGGCGAGGGAACGCCCGGTCTCGGCCATGCGCGCGGCGAGCATGAGCCCGGTCAGCGTGCCGTCGCCCGTCGTCGCGTGGTCGAGGAGGATGACGTGCCCGGACTGCTCGCCCCCGAGCGCGTACCCCTCCGCCTTCATGCGTTCGAGCACGTACCGGTCGCCGACGCCCGTCTCCTCGAAGTGCACGCCCTCGCGCTCCATCGCGAGCTTGAAGCCGAGGTTCGACATGACGGTGGCGACGACGGTGTTCTTGCGGAGCGTGCCGTGTTCGCGCATCGCGAGCGCGAGGACGGCGAGGATCTGGTCCCCGTCGACCTCGCGGCCCTCGGCGTCGACGGCGAGGCAGCGGTCGGCGTCGCCGTCGTGCGCGATGCCGAAGTCCGCGCGGTGGGCGACGACGGCGGCCTGGAGCTGGGCGAGGTGCGTGGACCCGACGCCGTCGTTGATGTTGAGGCCGTCGGGCTCGGTGCCGATCGTCGTGATGACCTCGGCCCCCGCGCGCGCGAAGGCCTCGGGCGAGACGCGCGCCGCCGCGCCGTGCGCCTCGTCGAGCACGACGCGGAGGCCGTCGAGGCGGTTGGGGAGTACGGCGACGAGGTGCGCCACGTACTGGTCGAAGCCCTCGTCGTAGTCGCGGACCCTGCCGACGCCGGCGCCGGTGGGCCGCGACCACTCGGTGGCCCCGGGCTCGCGGTGGCGGTGGTACTGGGCCTCGATGCGGTCCTCCAGCTCGTCGGCGAGCTTGTGCCCGCCGCGCGCCAGGAACTTGATGCCGTTGTCCGGCATGGCGTTGTGGCTGGCCGAGAGCATGACGCCGAAGTCGGCTCCGAGGACGCCGGTCAGGTGCGCGATGGCGGGCGTCGGCAGCACGCCGACGCGCAGCACGTCGACCCCGGCGCTCGCGAGCCCCGCGACCACGGCGGACTCCAGGAACTCGCCCGAAGCACGCGGATCACGCCCCACCACGGCGGTCGGCCTGTGTCCCGGCCTGCTCCCCACCTCGCCGAGTACGTGTGCGGCCGCGACCGCGAGCCCGAGCGCCAGCTCGGCCGTCAGATCGACGCCCGCGACCCCGCGTACGCCGTCCGTCCCGAAGAGCCGTCCCACCTGGATTCCTCCCGCTCGCTGTCACGAGCGGCCCCGCCTGTTCACCGGGCCGCCGCACTTCGCACATCAGTTGTTATACGTCATACCGCATACGCCGGGTTCCCCTGGGGACCTCGCCCATCCGCCGGGCCCGCCCGGCCCCCTGCCCATCGGCCGGCCCGCCCTGCCACCTGCCCATCCGCCGGGCCGCCCGGCACCCCCACCCCTCCGCCGGGCCCGCCCGGGGACGCGAACGCCCCGACGACACGAAACGTGCCGCCGGGGCGAACAAGCGATACGGCAGGGGCCGCGATCAGCGCTTGCTGTACTGCGGGGCCTTGCGGGCCTTCTTGAGACCGGCCTTCTTGCGCTCGACGGCACGGTCGTCGCGGCGGAGGAAGCCCGCCTTCTTGAGGGCGCCGCGGTTGTTGTCCACGTCGGCCTCGTTCAGCGCGCGGGCCACGCCGAGGCGCAGGGCGCCGGCCTGACCCGAGACGCCGCCACCCGAGATACGGGCGATGACGTCGTAGCGGTTGTCGAGTTCGAGCACCTTGAAGGGCTCGTTGACTTCCTGCTGGTGCACCTTGTTGGGGAAGTAGTCCTCAAGGGTGCGCCCGTTGATCTTCCACTTGCCGGAGCCCGGGACGATCCGGACGCGGGCGATGGCGTTCTTGCGACGGCCAAGGCCGGCGGCCGGCTGCGGCTCGCCGAAGGCGGAGGCAAGGGACTCCGAGGTGTACTCGCCCTCGACGGGGACCTCGGACTCGGTGGTGTACTGCTCGACGTCGACAGCCTCTTCGATCGGCTGCTCGGCGGTGGTCTCGGCCACGATGCTCCTCAGAATTCTCTGTGTCTTAGGGGGTGGCCGGACTTACTGCGCGACCTGAGTGATCTCGAACGGCTGCGGCTGCTGCGCACCGTGCGGGTGCTGCTCGCCCGCGTAGACCTTCAGCTTCGAGAGCATCTGACGGCCGAGGGTGTTCTTCGGGAGCATGCCCTTGACGGCCTTCTCGACGGCCTTCTCGGGGTTGTTCGCGAGGAGGTCGTCGTAACGGACCGAACGCAGACCGCCCGGGTAACCCGAGTGACGGTAGGCGAGCTTCTGGGTCCGCTTGTTGCCCGAGAGGTGCACCTTGTCGGCGTTGATGATGACGACGAAGTCACCGGTGTCGACGTGAGGGGCGTAGATCGGCTTGTGCTTGCCCCGCAGGAGGCTGGCGGCGGTCGACGCCAGACGGCCCAGGACAACGTCCCGGGCGTCGATGACGTGCCACTGGCGAGTCACATCGCCGGGCTTGGGGCTGTACGTACGCACTGGTCGTAGCCTTCGCTTCTTCTGTGATGGGTGTCCCCCGGACCGAGAGCGGCCAGGGAGGGGGTCCTGACATGGCCACCACGGACGATCACGACAGCCCTGGACGCACTCGTCGACGCAAACGCGTGCGTACCGCTGGTCATCGGCTTGGTGGACCGGTGTAAGGGCCCCTCACGTGAGAATGAGCAAGCCAATACACAACGAGAAGCCAGGCTACCCGCCAGTCCCCGTACGGGTCAAAATCGCCGCCCCCGTCGCACCGAGATCCGCGTGCCCGTGGTGTGACTAGTATGCGCGCCATGAGCTTTGGGCACGGGGGACCCCACAGTGACGGACGCGGTGACGGACGCGGCGGGGGCGGTGGAGGCGGCGGCTTCGGCACGGGGCGGCAGACCCCGGACTGGAACGCGCTCGCGGAGGACAACGCCCGTACGAAGCGCCGCAGAACGGTCCTGTGGACGGCCTTCGGCGTCATCGCCACCGGGCTCGTCGCCGCGATCGTCGCGACCGTCGTCGTCACGGTGAACAAGGACGACGGCACGAAGAGCGACGCCGCGCACAAGAGCCTGCCGCCCACGGCGACGCTCCCCAGCCCCTCCAGGAGCGCGAGCCCCCGCTTCTCCTCGGTCGCGCCGCGCCCCGTGCCGAGCCCCAGCGAGTACCTCAACAGCGCGGCCAGGGACACCGCCCCGCTCACCGCGGCGGGCCTCTTCCCCGGCGAGGAGGTGCGGCTCGACGGCGGTACGTACAAGAAGGGGCCCCTGGCGGCGACGGGCGACTGCGCGGCGGCCGCCCAGGGCGCGCTCGGCGGGGTGCTCAAGGCGAACGGCTGCCGGCAGCTGCTGCGCGCGACGTACACGAAGGGCGGCGTCGCCGTCACGGTCGGTGTCGCCGTCTTCGACTCGGCGGAGGCGGCGGCGAAGGCGAAGGAGCAGGCGCGCGGGAACGTCACCTCGCTGCCGGGCTCCGGGGTCCCTGTCTTCTGCCGTACGACGGTGTGCCGCAGCACCACCAACGCCTTCGCCCGGTACGTCTACCTGACGGTCGGCGGTTTCGGGAACGGCAAGGCGGTCACGAAGGCCGACACGGACGTCTTCCGCGCGGGCGACGAGCTGTCCACGTACACCTTCCGGCAGATCTACGCCCGCGGCGTCGCCGCCGCGTCGAAGGCGGCGGCCTCCCCCGCCCCGTAGGCGGCCTCCCCGCCCCGTAGGCGGCGGCCTCCCCGCCCCGTAGGCGGCGGCCTCCCCGCCCCGTAGGCGGCGGCCTCCCCGCCCCGTAGGCGGCGGCCTCCCCGCCCCGTAGGCGGCGGCCTCCCCGCCCCGTAGGCGGCGGCCTCCCCGCCCCGTAGGACCCCGCAGGGCCCCGCAGGGGCTCGCGGACGGGCTCAGCGGTCCCCGCGCATCCGCAGCCGCAGCGGCACGAGGGCGCTCTCCAGCTGCGTCCGCAGCGTCATCTTGGACGCGCCCTCGGTCCGCTCCTCGAAGCGGATCGGGACCTCGACGGCGCGGTGCCCGGCGCGCGTCGCCCTGTACTTCAGCTCGACCTGGAAGCTGTAGCCCGCGCTGTCGAGCGTCGCGAGGTCGATGTCGCGCAGGGTCGCGGCCGACCACAGGTTGTAGCCCGCCGTGATGTCGCGGATGTCACTGCCGAGCACGGCGCGCGCGTAGGCGTTGGCGAAGCGCGAGAGCAGCACGCGGTGGCGGCCCCACTCCTCGTCGAGCTGCCCGCCCTCGACGTAGCGGCTGCCCACGACGAGCCCCGCTTCCTCGGCGCGCGCGGCGGCGAGCATCCGTACGACGGCCTCGACGGGGTGGCTCCCGTCGGCGTCCATCTGCACGACGAACTCGGCGTCCTCGTCGAGCGCCGCGCTCATCCCGGCGACGTACGCGCGCCCGAGGCCGTCCTTCTCCGTGCGGTGCAGCACGGTCATGCGCGGCCGCCCCGCCCCACCGCCCGCGTTGTACTTCTCCGCCAGCTCGTCCGCCAGCCGCCCCGTCCCGTCCGGGCTGGAGTCGTCGACGATCTTCAGCTGGAGCCCGGGCAGCGGCAGCGCGAGCACCGCCTCCGCCATGCGCGGCAGGTTCGCCGCCTCGTTGTACGTGGGCATGACGACGGTGACGCGCGCGGCGTCGTCCTGCGCCGCGTCCTGAGCCGCGTTCTCCGGCGCCTCCAGCACCTCCGGCGCGTCCGATGCGGCGTTCTCCGGCGTGTCCGGTGCGGCTGACGACTGGCTCAACGGCTTGCTCCTCGGCGGAAAGGGACGGGAAAGGGGAGGTCAGGAGGCGTGCACCGCGCGGTCGGCGGCGCCGTCGTCACGGGGGCGTTCCACCACGCTGCGGGTGAACAGCAGGACCTTGACGTGGTGGAGCCGCTTGGTGCCCGCGAGGCGGAAACCGGCGCGGATCGCCTTCGCGTTGGCGCGCGGCATGTCCGCGTACGGGTCGTCGCCGAACGAGGTCGAAACGAGCCACAGGCGCTTCGTCGTGGCGAGGCAGCGCGCCGGGCGTGGGCACTCCTGCGCCCCGTAGGACCCCAGCTCCTGCGGGGTCCTGTGGACGAGGACGTCCTTGGGCCGCGCCGGGGCGTCGCGCAGCTCGTAGTCGAGCGCGCGCCGCTCGGAGAACTCGCCGCCGTACGCGAGCGCGTCGCCCTTCTTCTGGTGGGCGAGCAGGTACGCGGCGGCCCCCCGGAAGTCCGGCTCGCCCGCGATGTCGGCGCGCGCGGTCCGCAGCCCCGGCTGCGCGGCGACGGTGAGCCCGGCGACGGCGACGAGCCCGAGGACGAGCCCCGCGGCACGCAGCGCACGCGGCCCCCCGCCGCTCAGTCGCCCGCCCGCGCGCCCGAGCGCGGCGGCCGCGAGCAGCACCCAGGCGGGCACGGTGAAGAGCAGGTAGCGCGGCAGGAAGAGGTGGAGCTGCGCCGCCGTCGCGAAGGTGAGCAGCGGCGGGAGCACCGCCCACAGCGCGAAGGGCAGCACGTAGTCGCGTGCGAGGCACGCGCCGACGACCGCGAGGACCAGGACGGGGACGGCGACCGCCCAGCTTCCGAAGAGCTGCTCCGGGTACGTCCGCAGGTCGTGGAGGGTCGGGTTGTTCCACGCGATCTGCCCGCTCTGGCCGCTGCCCGCGAGCGCCATCGGCAGCACGAGGCACAGCCCGATGAGCGCGGCCGCCGTCCACGCCCAGCCCGCGATGCGGTCGCCCGCGCGGCGGGCGCGGGCGACGAGCGCGAGGTGGGCGGCGAGGACGCACAGCGAGGCGAGGTGGCTCCAGCCGATGAGCGGCACGGTGAGCGCGTAGGCGCACCAGCCCTTGAAGCCGTGGCGTTCGAGCAGCCGCAGGAGCAGCAGCGTCGACAGGAGCACGGCGGCGACGGCGAAGGCGTACGGGCGCACTTCCTGCCCGTACCGCGTGATCCCGGGGACCACGGCGAAGGCGAGCCCGGCGACGAGCCCGACGCGCGCGGTGAACAGGTGCCGCCCGAGCAGCCCGAGCAGCCCGGCGGCGGCCGCCATCGCGAGCGCGCCCGGGACGCGCAGGGCGGTCTCGGAGTCGCCGAAGAGGGC
Source organism: Streptomyces sp. P6-2-1 (assembly GCF_050613165.1). Taxonomy (NCBI): domain Bacteria; kingdom Bacillati; phylum Actinomycetota; class Actinomycetes; order Kitasatosporales; family Streptomycetaceae; genus Streptomyces; species Streptomyces sp. P6-2-1. Next base: position 2,647,945 of record NZ_CP192513.1, read on the forward strand.
GATCCAGACGTGCATCCCGAGGTAGTACGGGATGAAGACGATGTCGATCGACTTGGTGAGGACGCTCAGGTCGTGCAGCGACAGCGAGGACGCCCACCACGTGGCGTGCTCGTCGCGCCACAGCTGCCGGTCGCCGAGCCCCGGCAGGAGCATGACGAGCGCGAGCAGCGTGGGCAGCGCGAAGACGGGCGCGGAGGTGCGCCACCCTCCCCTGTCGCGGCGCGGCGCGGGCGGCTCGGCGGGCCCGTCCTCGCGTGGCACGGCGGGGCGCGGGGCCTGCGGGGCCCGCGCGGCGGCGTCGGCGGCGCGGCGCAGCTGACTGGGCAGGAAGAGGCTCATGGTGCGGGTCGACTCGGACTCGCCGTCGAAGGCCGTCCCCCGCTCCGGCAGCCGGTTCGAAGACGGCTCACGCCCCGGCGATCGGTTCACTGTTTGACCCATATCCGGTAGACCGAGTCCCCGCTGCTCGTCGTGGTGGGAAAGCGCCCCGTCAGCCGGTAGTGCGGGTTGCCGCGCAGCGCCTTCTCGACGGCCGCGTCGACCTCGGGCGTCACACCGCCGCGCAGCATGATCGCGTCGAAGCGCGCGTCACGCACGGCCGCGGCGAAACCGGCCGGGTCGGCCCCCTCGTACCGCTTGCCGTCCTTCGCCGTGTACGGGAAGAAGGTCGTGTTGACCCACTGGTTCCAGCCGGTGCGGTCGCGCAGCAGGTACGCGGGCACCTCGGACTCCTCGGCGAGGTAGAGGCCCTTGCGGTCCACGATCGTGCGCAGGTACGTCGCGGGGCCGCGCGCGTCCGGCCAGCTGAACGCGTTCTGCGCCTGCACCATGCCGAGCACGAGCGTCAGCACGAAGAGCATGATCCCGAGCTGCGGGTTGCGGAAGTGCGGCCCGATGAGCCGGGACATGCCGAGCCCTGCCATCGGCGCGGCGAAGAGCAGCCCGAAGCCGACGTGCTTGAAGAGCGAGACCTCCGTCTGGAGGTGGATCTGGTACGCGGGCGCGAGGAACGCGGTCCCCGTGAGGAGGACCCCGAGCAGCGCGCGCCGCCAGCGGCCCGGCGTGCTGCCCCGTACCCACGGCATCTCGACCATGCGCGCCCGCAGGACGTACGCGATACTGCCGCCCGCCGCGGTGAGCACGAGCAGCCCGCCCCACTGGGCGCTGTGGTCGAGCAGCCTGCTCGCCGGGTCGCCGCCGTGCGCGCGGTCGGTCGTGGTCGAGGTGATGCCGCCGAGCGGCCCGGAGAGCGCGTAGCCGACGCCGAGCAGCGCGAGGACGCCGAGCCCGAGCACGACGCCGCGCAGCAGCGTGCGCGCGCCGCGCTGCCGGTACGCGGTGAGCACGGCGAGGAGCACGAGCGTCGGTACGTACAGGGCGGCCGCGTACTTCACGCCGCACGCGAGCGCGATGGGCGGCGCCGCGAGCAGCACGGCGGGCACGCGCAGGCGCCCGGTGCGCACGACGAGCCACAGGCCGAGCGCGAGCAGGAAGAGCGCGGCGCCGTCGTACGTCGCGAGGCGGCCGAGCGTGAGGGTCGGCTGCACGACGGCGAAGAGCGCGGCGGCGCCGAGCGCGGAGCGCGCGTTGAACAGGCGGCGCGTGCTCGCGTACAGGAGCGCCGTCGTGGTGAGGAGGAAGAGGAGGCTCAGGAAGCGGACCCCGGAGAGCCCGAGCCGGTCGTCGACGAGCGCGGCGAGCACCGGGTAGAGCTTGGGGTGCCCGGAGAAGTAGTCGGCGAAGTCCACGGGCAGCGGGGTGCCGTGGAGCAGGTTGGCGAGTTCGTAGTGGCCCGAGGCGATGTAGAGCGCCTCGTCCTGGAAGACGGAGCCACCGAGCCGCAGGGTGAGGACGGCCTGCACGAGGAGCACGCACAGGAGCGCGCCCCTGCTGAGGAGCGTCGACCTGCGGGTGTCGACGGACCACGCCGACTCGGGCACGTCGGGCACGCGGTACCCGGCCACGGGCGCGCGCCGCGGGTTGAGGTCGAAGGGGTCGGGGGCGTGGACGCGGGCGAGGTTCTGGGTGGGGGGATCGAAGGCGGGGTCGGCTGCGTCGGGGTGCGCGGTGGGGCCGGGGTGCGCGGTCGAACCGGGGTGCGCGGTGGCGTCGGGGTGCGCGGTCGAACCGGGGTGCGCGGTGGGGGGCCAGGGGTCCATCAGCGGCCCGACCTCCCGCCCTTGCCCGCCGCCCGCACGTCGAAGCCGTACGAGGGCGCCGCCGCCTCGCGCCGGTACGCCGCCTCGGCCGCCGGATCGCTCGCGATGCGCCAGTCGGCCTCCTTGTCGAAGTCGAACCACACGTGCCCGAGCACGTCGTCGCGCTTCCGGACGCCCGCGAAGAGGTCGTGGATGTCGGCGGGTTTGCGCGGGGTGTCCTCGGAGGCCGTCTCGGCGATGAGGAAGGGCTTCCTCGTGAAGGCGCGCACCTCGTCCATCGTCGGCCCGTACAGCGTCTCGAAGGTCGAGGGCCCGTCGGCGCCGTAGTAGCCGATGACGCCGACCCAGTCGACGTACGCGTCCCCCGGCCAGTACGGGCGCAGCCGCACGTCGGGCACCGGGTTGATCACGTTCGGGCTCCACACCCAGATCACCTGCGTCGCGCCCTCGTCGGCGAAGACGTCGTGGAGGTGCCGCCAGGCGCGCACGAACGCGGCAGGGGTGGCCTTCTTGCTTCCCCAGGGGTACCAGTGGCCGTTCATCTCGTGCGCGAAGCTGAGCGCGACGGGCTGGTTGAGGTCGCGCACGTCCCGCGCGAACCCGCGGATGTACCGGTCGTCCTTGCCCGCGCCGATCTGCTGGAGCGTCTTCGTGAAGGGCTCCCAGGCGAGGTAGGGGAGCGCCCCGTAGTCCCAGGCGTTGACGGCCAGCCGCGTCTCGTAGGCGTCGCCCCACGCCGAGTAGAACTCGACGAGGTCGGGCTTCTTGCCCGCCTGCTGCGCGAAGCGCGCGAGCGGGGCGACCGAGGCGGGCGCCCCGTCGAGCGCGACACCGAAGTACTTCTTCGCCGGGGCGAGCAGCGGCCGCACGTCGTAGGGGAGTTCGCTCGGCTTCGGCGAGGGGGCGCCGCCCGTGCCCGTCGAGGCTGTCGCGTCCGAGTGGCCTTGCGCCCGCGCGTACTGCGACCTGCCCTCGTCGCCGAAGACGGAGCAGCCGGCGGCACCGAGCACGGCGGTGCCCGCGAGGGCACGCAGCGCGGCCCGGCGCGGGAACGCGGTGGCGTGGGGGGACATCATGCGGGAACTCCCTGGGGGGAGAAGGTCATACGAGGGCTTCCTGAGGGGTGGGCGGCAGCGGGGCCTGCGCCCGGGCGGCACGCGGTTGTACGAGGACGCGGGCGACGACGGCCGCGTAGAAGAGCCCGCCGGAGAGCATGAGGGCGTAGTCCGGCGGGTAGCCCGTGAGCAGGCGCCAGCCGGAGACCCCGACCCACAGCACGGCGGTGCCGCCCGTCCAGCCGATCATCCCGGCCCAGTAGCGGCCCATGCCGTTCTTCTTCGCGCCGTCCGAGCCCGTCGGCTTCCAGCCCATCGGCCGCCCGCGGAGCACGTCCCACACCGCGAAGACGTGCGACCAGCCGTACATGATCCGCACCGCCCAGGCTTCGAGCCGGTAGGGGGCGCGGTGCCACAGCGGCAGCACGAGCGTCACGTAGAAGACGCTCGGCAGGACCAGCAGTCCTGCCTGCGCGCGCAGCAGGTCGGGGCGGAGCAGGAGCAGCGAGAGCGGGATGAGCGGGGCGATGAAGGTGAGCAGCGCCGTCTGGAGGTAGTAGAGGAAGCCCGAGACGTAGCAGAGCCGCGTGAGGAACCTGAGGTCCATGTGCCAGAAGGACTTCGACGTCAGGAGCGACAGGGAGCCCATGCACCAGCGGTACTGCTGGTTGTGGAAGGCCCCCGCGGTGTCGGGGCAGACCCCGGCGGAGAGCGCGACGGGCACGTACCGCAGCTTCCAGCCGAGCGCCCGCAGGTCGAAGCCCGTGTACATGTCCTCGGAGTGCTCGATGAGCGAGATGCCCCCGATCTCGTCGAGCGCGGCACGCCGGTAGACGGCGCAGGAACCGACGCAGATGGAGCCGTCCTTGTCCTCGCGCGAGGTCTGCACGGAGCGGTAGAACTGCTCCTGCACCGCTCCCGCGCCGCGCTCGATCCAGTTCTGCCGGTCCACGATGCGGAAGAACTGCGGCGACTGCACGATCGCCACCCGCTCCTCGTCCAGGTGCGGGAGCAGTTCGTCGAGGAGGTCGGCGCGCGGGGCGAAGTCGGCGTCCAGGATGAGGATGTGGTCGCCGTGGGTGCGCTCGAAGGCGTACCGCAGATTCCCCGCCTTCTTGAACCAGCCCCGGTTGGGGCGCACGAGGTAGCCGAAGCCGAAGTCGGCGGCCATCCGCGCCACGTCCGCGTCGTCCGCGTCGTCGAGCACGTGCACCCGGACGGGGCCCGCGTACGTACCGCTCAGCGCGCGCACGTGCGTCCACGTGTTGTGCAGGACCTCGATCGGCTCCCCGCACACCGGCAGGAACACATCCACGCTCGGGTACGTGGCGGGCCGCCAGGACCGCACGAGCGCCCGGTGCTTCTTGAGGTCGAAGTCCTTGCTGAAGCTGTCGAGCACGAAGGAGAGCAGGTAGTCGACGACGACGAAGGCGAGCAGCGGCATCATGACCCAGAACCAGGGGCTCGACGCCGTGAACATGAGCTGACTGACGCCCAGGCACGCGAAGCTGATGAACGAACCGAGCGTCAGGACCCAGCGGTTGCGCTGCGCGTAGGAGTACTTCTCACGGTCGTCGGGCGGCTGCGGCAGCAGCCCGTGGCTGTGCGCCACCGCCCGGCGCCACTCCGCCGCGCCCCCGCCTGCCCGCCGCCTGCGCCCGGGCTGCGGCGTCTCGCGCGATGCGGAATGGACGGCGCTCATACCCACCCCCGGGTCCCGAGGACCCCGAACTCTTCGGCGAGCCGTTCGAAGGACTCACCCGGAGTTCGCGAGCATATACGAGCGAGGTGGACACGCCGCTCGCACCGCCCCCTTCTCAGTCACACCCCGCGCACCCGCCCGACGGGGCGTCGGCCGCCGTCCTGAGCGTGCGCATGTTCCGCGCCTCGGCACTGCGCGCGGCGAGCAGTTCGTCGGCCGGGTACCCGACCTCTTCGAGCGTGAGCCCCACGGGCCGTACGACGTGCACCGCCGAGTCCCGCACCCCCGCGGCGAGCACCTTCGCCGGCCACGAGGGCGGCCTGTGCCCGTCCCCGACGAAGAGCAGCGCCCCGACGAGCGAGCGCACCATGTTGTGACAGAAGGCGTCCGCGCGCACGGTCGCCTCCAGGACGCCGTCCGCGCGCCTGGTCCAGAAGAGCTGCTGCATCTCGCGGATGGTCGTCGCGCCCTCGCGCTTCTTGCAGTACGCGGCGAAGTCGTGCTCCCCGAGCAGCCCCTCGGCCGCCTCGTTCATCGCGTCGATGTCGAGCGGCCGGTCGTGCCACAGCACGTGGCCGCGGAGCAGCGGGTCCACGCCGCCCGCCTGGTCGGCGACGCGGTACGCGTACCGCCGCCAGATCGCCGAGAACCGCGCGTCGAACCCCTCGGGCGCCGGGGCGACCCGCCACACCCGTACGTCCTTCGGCAGCCGCCCCGCGAGCCGCTTGAGCAGCTTCTCGCCGTGCTCGGCCCACACCTCGTCCGCCATCTCGACGTGCGCGACCTGCCCGCGCGCGTGCACCCCGGCGTCCGTCCGCCCCGCGACGGTCAGCTCGTACGGGGCGGGGGCGCGCGTGACGACGCGGAGCGCCTCCTCCAGCGTCTCCTGCACCGTGCGCCGCCCGCCGGGCTGCCGCGCCCAGCCGTGGAACTCCGCGCCGTCGTAACTCAAGTCCAGCCGCAGCCGCACGACCGTGATCCCTTCTGTGGTACGGCAGCGGGCCCGCCCCCGAAGGGACGGGCCCGCTGTCAGTTTTCGAGTCCGGGGACTCAGGCGTCCTTCGACTCCTCGGTGGACTCGGCAGCCTTCGCCTCGTCCTCCTTGACCGCGCGCTTCGTCGCGGCCTCGGCCTCACCGGTGGCCTGCTGGGCCACGGTCAGGGCCTCGACCAGCTCGATGACCGCCATCGGGGCGTTGTCGCCACGACGGTTGCCGATCTTGGTGATGCGGGTGTAGCCACCCGGGCGGTTCTCGTACCGCGGGCCGATCTCCGTGAAGAGCGTGTGGACGACGCTCTTGTCGGTGATGACCTGGAGAACCTGACGGCGGTTGTGAAGGTCGCCCTTCTTCGCCTTGGTCACCAGACGCTCGGCGTAGGGCCGCAGCCGCCGCGCCTTCGCCTCGGTCGTGGTGATCCTGCCGTGCTCGAACAGCGCCTTCGCGAGGTTCGCGAGCAGCAGCTTCTCGTGCGCGGCACCGCCGCCGAGACGAGCACCCTTGGTGGGCCTGGGCATATCGAACTCCTCATGTGTCTGCGCCGGCCGTACGAGGTACCGACGTCAGTGTCCGCGCGGAGGAAACCCCCCGACGGAGATCCGGCCCGAAGTCCGGAATCCGGTACGGGCAACATCCAGCCCGCCCGGCGCTTGGGGACGAGCGCGAAGCACGAAAGCACCCGCACCCGACATCCCGCCGAACAAAATCCAGCCCGTCCGGCGCTTGAGGACGAGCGCGAAGCACGAAAGCACCCGCACCCGACATCCCGCCGAACAAGACCCAGCCCGTCCGGCGCTTGAGGACAACCGAGCCGGAGGCGAGACCAGAAATCCCGCCCCCGCCCCGGAACTCAGTACTGCTCGGTCTCCACGAACCCGGCGTCCGCGTCGTCGTCCGCGCCGAACGTGTCGGCGGCCGACGTCGGGTCGAAGCCGGGAGGCGAGTCCTTGAGCGCGAGGCCCATACCCGCGAGCTTCGCCTTGACCTCGTCGATCGACTTCGCACCGAAGTTGCGGATGTCGAGCAGGTCGGCCTCGGAACGGGCAACCAGCTCGCCGACCGAGTGGATGCCTTCGCGCTTGAGGCAGTTGTACGAGCGGACCGTCAGCTCCAGCTCCTCGATCGGGAGCGCGAGGTCGGCGGCGAGCGCGGCGTCCGTCGGGGACGGGCCCATGTCGATGCCCTCGGCGTCGACGTTCAGCTCGCGCGCGAGACCGAACAGCTCGACCAGCGTCTTGCCGGCCGACGCCATCGCGTCACGCGGCCGCATGGCCTGCTTCGTCTCGACGTCGACGATGAGCTTGTCGAAGTCGGTGCGCTGCTCGACACGGGTCGCCTCGACCTTGTACGTGACCTTGAGCACCGGGGAGTAGATGGAGTCGACCGGGATACGGCCGATCTCCTGGCCCGCCTGCTTGTTCTGGACGGCGGAGACGTAGCCGCGACCGCGCTCGACGGTCAGCTCCATCTCCAGCTTGCCCTTGGCGTTGAGCGTGGCGAGCACGAGGTCGGGGTTGTGCACCTCGACACCGGCCGGGGGCGCGATGTCGGCGGCGGTGACGACACCCGGGCCCTGCTTGCGCAGGTACATCACGACCGGCTCGTCGTGCTCCGAGGAGACGACGAGCTGCTTGATGTTGAGGATGAGGTCGGTCACGTCCTCCTTGACACCCGGCACGGTGGTGAACTCGTGCAGGACGCCGTCGATCCGGATCGAGGTGACGGCGGCACCCGGGATCGAGGAGAGGAGCGTGCGGCGCAGGGAGTTGCCGAGGGTGTAACCGAAGCCCGGCTCAAGCGGCTCGATGACGAACCGCGAGCGGAACTCGTCGACGACCTCTTCGGTCAGCGACGGACGCTGAGCGATCAGCATGCGTGTCTTTCCTTCTGTCGTGGGCGACCACTATTTGACGCCCTACGGGGGCCTGAGGCGGCCGTACGGCCCGGGGGTGTGCACCCCAGGGCCGTACGGCACCACCTCACGGCGATCCGGGACCGGCGGTCCCGGCAGTCAACTCAAACGCGGCGGCGCTTGGGGGGACGGCAGCCGTTGTGCGGCGTGGGGGTGACGTCCTGGATCGAGCCGACCTCCAGGCCGGTGGCCTGGAGCGAGCGGATCGCGGTCTCACGGCCGGAGCCGGGACCCTTGACGAAGACGTCGACCTTGCGCATGCCGTGCTCCTGCGCGCGACGGGCGGCCGACTCGGCGGCCATCTGCGCGGCGAAGGGGGTGGACTTGCGCGAGCCCTTGAAGCCGACGTGGCCGGCGGAGGCCCAGGAGATCACGTTCCCGGTCGGGTCGGTGATCGAGATGATCGTGTTGTTGAACGTGCTCTTGATGTGGGCGTGCCCGTGAGCGACGTTCTTCTTTTCCTTGCGGCGCACCTTCTTGGTAGCGCCCTGACGGCCCTTCGGAGGCATGTATTACTCCCGTGGAGGTGGTCGGTCCTACAGCGCGACGCTGTCGATCGACGGTCGACTGCTGAGGACTACTTCTTGCCCGGCTTCTTCTTGCCGGCGATCGCGCGACGCGGGCCCTTACGGGTACGGGCGTTCGTGCTGGTGCGCTGGCCGTGGACGGGAAGGCCGCGACGGTGGCGAAGACCCTGGTAGCAGCCGATCTCGACCTTGCGGCGGATGTCGGCCTGGATCTCGCGACGGAGGTCACCCTCGGTCTGGATGTTGGCGTCCACGTACTCGCGGATCTTGACGAGGTCTTCCTCGGCAAGGTCGCGGACGCGCGTGTTGGGGTCGACACCGGTCGCGGCCAGCGTCTGCTTGGACAGCGTCCGGCCAATACCGAACACGTACGTGAGGGCGACCTCGACGCGCTTGTCGCGCGGGAGGTCCACACCTTCAAGGCGTGCCATTCAAGGCTCCTGTGAATGCTTCGGAGGTCTGCCGCAGCACCGCTCCCAACCGCCGAGGCCGCCATGAGGGCCTGGTACGGACTGGGTCCCCGGCCTCCGAGCCGGGGGTGTCGCCCTCCTCGACCGACGGATCACTCCGTGGGTGCGAAGAAGAGGGACGGGTCCTGCGTATATGTACTTTGCTACGTCACGCGAGAGAACTGCGAACGCGGGGAGGGGTCTGGGTCAGCCCTGGCGCTGCTTGTGGCGCGGGTTGTCGCAGATGACCATGACCCGGCCGTGACGGCGGATCACCCTGCACTTGTCGCAGATCTTCTTGACGCTCGGCTTGACCTTCATTGCTGTGAGGTTCTCCGGGTCAGTGCCCGCTCCACGGGAGCCGGGGGGCGGGCGAGGTCAGATCTACTTGTACCGGTAGACGATCCGGCCACGCGTCAGGTCGTACGGAGACAGCTCCACCACGACCCGGTCGTCAGGGAGGATGCGGATGTAGTGCATACGCATCTTGCCGCTGATGTGTGCCAGGACCTGGTGGCCGTTCTGGAGCTCGACCTTGAACATCGCGTTCGGCAGAGACTCGACGACAGTGCCCTCGATCTCGATGGCACCTTGCTTCTTGGCCACGCTTCGCCCTTCGAATCGACTACCTTGGCCGACCTCGTGTCGCGGGCATGCCGATACACGAGAGCCGACGACCGAGTCTACGTCACCCCTCGAAGAAACACGAATCGCCTATGCCTGCCCACGAGAGGGGCCCCTCTAACCAGCAATCGCCGGACAAGACCCCGAAAGGGAGCCCGTCCGGCGATTGAGGACATCCCTCAAGCCCGTCCTCGGCCTCCCCCCGGCCGAAGGCGGGGGGGAGGCCGAGGACAAGGGGTCAGCCCAGCGGATCGGGCGCCACGGTGATCCCCATCGCCCCGAGCTTCGCCTTCCCGCCGTCCTCGGCCGTCAGGACGATGGGTCCCTCAGCGGTCAGAGCGACCGAGTGCTCCCAGTGCGAGGACCACGAGTGGTCGATCGTCTCGACCGTCCACTCGTCCTCCAGGACCTCCGTCCTCGGCGAACCGAGCGAGACCATCGGCTCGATCGCGAGGCAGAACCCCGGCACGAGCTTCGGCCCCTTGCCGCGCCGCCGCTCGACGTAGTTCAGCAGGTGCGGCTCCATGTGCATCGCGGTACCGATGCCGTGCCCGCCGTAGTCCTCGATGATCCCGTACTTGCCGCCGCCCGGCTTCGGCTGCCTGCGGATGTACGTCTCGATCGCGCGCGAGACGTCGACGAGCCTGTTGCCGAGCTTCATCGCGGCGATCCCGGCCCACATCGACTCCTCGGTCACCCGGGACAGCTCGACCAGCTCCGGAGCGTGCCCCGAGCCCACGAAGGCCGTGAAGGCCGCGTCCCCGTGCCAGCCGTCCACGATGGCCCCGGCGTCGATCGAGATGAGGTCCCCGTCCTTGAGCACCGTCTCCTCGTCCGGGATGCCGTGCACCACGACGTCGTTCACCGAGGTGCAGATGGTCGCGGGGAAGCCCCCGTACCCGAGGAAGTTCGGCTTCGCGCCGTGCTCGGCGAGCACCTTGCGCGCCACCTGGTCGAGGTCGCGCGTACTCGCCCCCGGCACGGCCGCCTCGCGCGTCGCGCGGTGCACGGCGGCGACGACAAGACCCGCCTCACGCATCTTCGCGATCTGCTCCGGGGTCTTGATCTCGACTCCGCCCATACTCACTGGCTCCTGTTGTCCTGGTAGATCGGGAAAGAACTCTGCGGGCGGTACGCGCCACCGGCGGGCGAGCGCGCCCCGTACCCCCTGACACAACACTACGGCCGTGCCCCGCGAAGGGGCACGGCCGTAGCACGTACGACATGAGCGGCGACAGCGCGCCACGGACACGGCGGGGCGGCGCCTCAGCGCTCCAGCGCCGCCAGCGCCCGCTCGGTGACCTCGTTCACCTTGCCGAGCGCGGGGATCGTCCTGACGAGGTCCTGCGCCCGGTAGAAGTCGATGATCGGCTCGGTCTCCGTGTGGTAGACCTCCAGGCGCTTGCGGACCGTCTCCTCCTTGTCGTCGTCCCGCTGGTACAGCTCGCCGCCGCAGACGTCGCAGACGCCCTCCCGCTTCGGCTTGCTGTACTCGACGTGGAAGACGTGACTGGAGTCCTTGCGGCAGATGCGGCGGCCCGCGATGCGCTTGACCACCTCGTCCTCGGGGACCTCCAGGTCCAGGACCGCGTCGAGCGTGACGCCCCACTCCTTGAGGATGCCGTCCAGCGCCTCGGCCTGGCCGACGTTGCGGGGGAAGCCGTCGAGCAGGAAGCCGTTCGCGGCGTCCTCCCGCTCCATGCGGTCCTTCGCCATCCCGATGGTGACCTCGTCCGGAACCAGGTTGCCCGCGTCCATGTAGGACTTCGCGCGCTTGCCCAGTTCGGTGCCCTGGCTGATGTTCGCCCGGAACAGGTCTCCGGTGGAGATGTGCGGGATCGACAACTGCTTGGCGAGGAACGCGGCCTGCGTTCCCTTGCCCGCCCCAGGCGGCCCGACGAGGACGATACGCATCAGCGGAGGAACCCTTCGTAGTTGCGCTGCTGGAGCTGGCTCTCGATCTGCTTCACGGTCTCCAGACCCACACCCACGATGATCAGGATGCTCGTCCCGCCGAACGGGAAGTTGGAATTCGCCCCGAAGCCCGCCAGTGCCAACGTCGGCACCAGCGCGATCAGCCCCAAGTACAGCGAGCCCGGCCAGGTGATCCGGTTGAGTACGTAACTCAGGTACTCGGCGGTCGGTCGGCCAGCCCGGATGCCCGGGATGAACCCACCATACTTCTTCATGTTGTCCGCGACTTCTTCGGGGTTGAACGAGATGGCCACGTAGAAGAACGCGAAGAAGACGATCAGCAAGAAGTACAGCACGACGTGCGGCCACGCGGAGGTATCGGCCAGATTGTCCCTGATCCAGGACGCCCAGCCCGCCTGCGAATCGGTGAACTGGACGATCAGCGCCGGGATGTAGAGGAGCGAGGAGGCGAAGATCACAGGGATCACGCCGGCCTGGTTCACCTTGAGCGGGATGTACGTGGACGTGCCCCCGTAGGAGCGGCGGCCGATCATGCGCTTCGCGTACTGGACCGGGATACGGCGCTGGGCCTGCTCGACGAAGACCACGAGGGCGACCATGACGAGGCCCACGAGGATCACCGTGCCGAACTCGATCCAGCCGCCGGCGAGGTCGCCGCCCTTCTTGATCGCCCAGAGCGAGCCAGGGAAGCCGGCCGCGATCGAGACGAACATGAGGATCGACATGCCGTTGCCGATGCCGCGGTCGGTGACCAGCTCACCGAGCCACATGACGGTGGCGGTACCGGCGGTCATCGTCACGACCATGACGATCGTCGTGAAGATCGACTGGTCGGGGACGATGTCCCCGGCGACCGAACAGCCCTGGAAGATGGCGCCGCTGCGCGCGGTCGCGACGAGCCCGGTGCCCTGGAGCACCGCGAGGGCGACGGTCAGGTACCGGGTGTACTGGGTGATCTTCGCCGTACCGGACTGGCCCTCCTTCTTGAGGGCTTCGAGTCGCGGGATCACGACGGTGAGCAGCTGGAGAATGATGCTCGACGTGATGTAGGGGAGAATCCCGAGCGCGAAGATGGTGATCTGGAGCAGCGCCCCGCCGCTGAACAGGTTCACCAGCCCGAAGAGGCCGGAGTTGGTGTTGGCCTGTTCGATACAGGTCTGGACGTTCTTGTAGTTCACCCCCGGGATCGGTACGTGTGTACCGAGCCGGTAGATCACGATGATGCCCAGCGTGAAGAGCAGCTTCTTGCGCAGGTCGGGCGTTTTGAACGCTCGGGCGAACGCGGTGAGCACGGTGCCTCCTGCGACCCCCGCGCTACTGCGCCAGAGGTGACGGTCTTGAGGTTCGGCGGTAACGGAACTGACGGAACTACTGCGGTACTGCTTTGTTCTCACAGAGACAACCGCGTGACACCCCACAGGGACACGCCACGCGGCACAGTCGACGCCACCTTACCGGCGCTCCCTGTCCCTGGGGAACGACCGGCCACGGGGAGCGCGCACCAGACGCGGGGGCCACAGCACCACACACCGGCGCACACCCCCCACAACGACCACCGGGGACACCCCAGGGAAGAACCCTGGAGTGTCCCCGGTGGGGTGTTCGTCGCCGAAGTGCCTCACGGTGGGGGCACTTCACGTCCGAGACCCGAAGGCTCAGACCAGCTCGGTGACGGTGCCGCCGGCGGCGGCGATCTTCTCCTTGGCGGAGGCGGAGGCCTTGTCGACCTTCACCGTCAGCGCCACGGAGATCTCGCCCTGGCCGAGGACCTTCACGAGGCTGTTCTTGCGGACCGCGCCCTTGGCGACCAGGTCCTCGACGGTGACCTCGCCGCCCTCGGGGTAGAGGGCGACCAGCGCGTCGAGGTTGACGACCTGGTACTCGGTGCGGAACGGGTTCTTGAAGCCCTTGAGCTTCGGGAGACGCATGTGGAGGGGCATCTGCCCGCCCTCGAAGCGCTCCGGAACCTGGTAGCGGGCCTTGGTGCCCTTGGTGCCACGACCAGCGGTCTTACCCTTCGACGCCTCACCACGACCCACACGGGTCTTGGCGGTCTTGGCGCCCGGGGCAGGCCGGAGGTTGTGGACCTTGAGCGGCTTCTGCTCGCTCATGTCAGTCGACCTCCTCGACCGTCACGAGGTGGCGGACGGTGTGCACCATGCCGCGGAACTCGGGACGATCCTCCTTGACAACCGTGTCGTTCAGGCGCTTGAGCCCGAGCGAACGCAGCGTGTCACGGTGGTTCTGCTTGCTGCCGATGTACGACTTCGTCTGCGTGATCTTGAGGCGGGCCATCAGACACCCGCCCCGGCACGCGCACGGAGCAGGGCCGCGGGGGCCACGTCCTCAAGGGGCAGACCGCGGCGGGCCGCGATCTCCTCGGGACGCTGGAGACCCTTGAGGGCCGCCACGGTCGCGTGGACGATGTTGATGGCGTTGTCGGAGCCGAGCGACTTCGACAGGATGTCGTGCACGCCGGCGCACTCCAGGACGGCACGCACAGGACCACCGGCGATCACACCGGTACCCGGCGACGCCGGCTTCAGGAGCACGACACCGGCGGCCTTCTCACCCTGGATCGGGTGCGGGATGGTGCCCTGGATACGGGGGACCTTGAAGAAGTGCTTCTTGGCCTCCTCCACACCCTTGGCGATGGCGGCCGGCACCTCCTTGGCCTTGCCGTAGCCGACACCGACGGTGCCGTCCGCGTCGCCCACCACGACCAGCGCGGTGAAGCTGAAGCGGCGACCACCCTTCACTACCTTGGCGACACGGTTGATCGCGACGACGCGCTCGACGTACGCGGTCTTCTCGGCAGCGGAAGCTCCGCCGTCACGGCCCTTCCGGTCCCGCCGCTCGCCACCGGCACCGCTACCGCGGCGCTGGGGTCCAGCCATTGGATTACCTCTCTCTTTTCCGCTAGCTACGCAGCGACTCGACGTCGCTGTGCGACGGGCGGCTCAGAACTTGAGCCCGGCCTCGCGGGCGGCGTCCGCGAGGGCGGCGATGCGCCCCGCGTACTTGTTGCCACCACGGTCGAACACGACGGCCTCGACACCCGCGGCCTTGGCACGCTCGGCGACAAGCGCGCCGACCTGCTTGGCCAGGGCGCTCTTGTCGCCCTCGGTGCCGCGGATCGAGCTGTCCAGGGTGGACGCCGACGCCAGGGTGTGACCCTTGATGTCGTCGATCACCTGGGCGACCATGTGGCGGTTGGAACGCGTCACGACCAGGCGCGGACGCTCCGGCGTACCGGAGACGTGCTTGCGGACGCGGATGTGACGCCGCTTGATGGCGGCGCGCTTGTAGGCGTCGCCCTTGGCAATCTTTACGCCGTATGCCATGACTTACTTACCCGCCTTTCCGACCTTGCGCCGGATGACTTCGCCCTCGTACTTGACGCCCTTGGCCTTGTACGGGTCAGGCTTGCGCAGCTTGCGGATGTTGGCGGCGACCTCGCCCACCTTCTGCTTGTCGATGCCCTCGACCGAGAAGTGGGTGGGGTTCTCCACCTTGAACGAGATGCCCTCGGGCGCCTCGATCGTGATGGGGTGGCTGTAGCCCAGGGCGAACTCCAGGTTGGAGCCCTTCGCCTGGACGCGGTAGCCGACACCGCTGATTTCGAGCTTCTTCACGTAACCCTGGGTCACGCCGGTGATCATGTTCGCCACCAGCGTGCGGGACAGGCCGTGCAGAGCCCTGTTCTGACGCTCGTCGTTGGGGCGGGTCACCGAAAGGGTGCCGTCCTCGCCCTTGGCGATGTCGATCGGGGCGGCGATGGTGTGGCTGAGGGTGCCCTTGGGACCCTTCACGTCAACCCTGCGCCCGTCGATGGTGACGTCCACGCCGGCGGGAACCGTGATGGGCAGCTTGCCGATTCGCGACATGTTGCTTTTCTCCGTTCCCGACTACCAGACGTAGGCGAGGACTTCCCCACCCACGCCCTTCTTCGACGCCTGCTTGTCGGTGAGCAGACCGTGCGACGTGGAGATGACCGCCACGCCCAGGCCGCCGAGCACCTTCGGCAGGTTGGTGGACTTCGCGTAGACCCGCAGGCCCGGCTTCGAGATCCGCTTGATGCCCGCGATGGAGCGCTCACGGTTCGGGCCGAACTTCAGCTCGATGACGAGGTTCTTGCCGACCTCGGCGTCCTCGGTCTTCCAGCCGGTGATGAAGCCCTCCTGCTGGAGGATCTCCGCGATGTGCGACTTGATCTTGCTGTGCGGCATCGACACGGAGTCGTGGTACGCCGAGTTGGCGTTCCGCAGACGCGTCAGCATGTCCGCGATGGGATCAGTCATGGTCATGAATTGGCCTTGGGCCTTTCTCGCCGTGGTTTCCTATGTGCGCCATCCCTCTCCCCGATCCGGGACGGGACGGGTGCGGCGCGGGGACCTACGGCGTAGTAAGCGTTGACTGCGGGCGTGTGCCCGCCAGTGGTCCAGGGCGGCGGGACGCCCAACCCTCCAAGACTAAGCCATGAAAGGTCGGGGTCCCGACGCCCCGATGCTTACCGAGAGGCTGGCGTCACCCTGGAAGGGCTGACTACCAGCTGCTCTTGGTCACGCCCGGCAGCTCACCGCGGTGGGCCATCTCACGAAGGCACACGCGGCACAGGCCGAACTTGCGGTAGACGGAGTGCGGACGCCCGCAGCGCTGGCAGCGGGTGTACGCGCGCACGCCGAACTTCGGCTTGCGCTCGGACTTTGCGATGAGAGCCTTCTTCGCCACGGCTCACGCCTCCTTGAACGGGAAGCCGAGGTGACGGAGGAGCGCGCGGCCCTCTTCGTCGTTGGTCGCCGTGGTCACCACGGTGATGTCCATACCCCGGGTGCGGTCGATCTTGTCCTGGTCGATCTCGTGGAACATGACCTGCTCGGTGAGACCGAAGGTGTAGTTGCCACGGCCGTCGAACTGCTTGGGGGACAGGCCGCGGAAGTCGCGGATGCGCGGGAGCGCGAGCGACAGGGTGCGGTCCAGGAACTCCCACATGCGGTCGCCGCGGAGCGTGACGTGGGCGCCGATGGGCTGGCCCTCGCGCAGCTTGAACTGCGCGATGGACTTCCGGGCCTTCGTCACGGCCGGCTTCTGGCCGGTGATCGTGGTGAGGTCGCGGATGGCGCCGTCCATCAGCTTCGAGTCGCGGGCGGCGTCGCCGACACCCATGTTGACCACGATCTTGACGAGACCGGGGATCTGCATGACGTTCTCGTACTTGAACTCGTCACGCAGCTTGCCCGCGATCTCCTCGCGGTACTTCTGCTTCAGGCGGGGGGCAGTGGTGGTCGTCATCAGATGTCCTCACCCGTCCGCTTGGCAACGCGGATCTTGTTGCCGTCCTCGTCGAAGCGGTAGCCGACGCGGGTGACGACCTTGTTGCCGTCCTTCTCCACGACCAGCTGCACGTTGCTCACGTGGACCGGCGCCTCGGTGGTGATGATGCCACCGGCCTGCGAGGCCTGCCCGGGCTGGTTCGCCTTGGTGTGCTTCTTGACCCGGTTGACACCCTCGACCAGGACGCGGTCCTCGCGGGGGAAGGCCGCGATGACCTTGCCCTGCTTGCCCTTGTCCTTACCGGTGATGACCTGGACCAGGTCGCCCTTCTTGATCTTCATGCTTACAGCACCTCCGGCGCGAGCGAGATGATCTTCATGAACTTCTTCTCGCGCAGCTCACGGCCCACCGGGCCGAAGATACGGGTGCCGCGGGGGTCGCCGTCGTTCTTGAGAATGACGGCGGCGTTCTCGTCGAAGCGGATGTACGAGCCATCCTGACGACGCCGCTCCTTGACGGTGCGAACGATGACCGCCTTGACGACGTCACCCTTCTTCACGTTGCCGCCGGGGATCGCGTCCTTCACGGTGGCGACGATGACGTCACCGATGCCCGCGTAGCGGCGACCGGAGCCACCGAGAACACGGATGGTGAGGATTTCCTTCGCACCCGTGTTGTCGGCGACACGCAGTCGCGACTCCTGCTGGATCACGTCTGTCTCCTGATCGTCTGCCGGTTCCCCGGGGGCCGTGCTGGTGAGCGCGGCCCCCGGAGCCTGGCGGAACTGGTCCGAGGGAACGAACTGCCCCTCGGAGGGGTTTACTTGGCCTTTTCGAGGATCTCGACGATGCGCCAGTTCTTACCGGCGGACAGCGGCCGCGTCTCCATGAGGAGGACGCGGTCGCCGACACCGGCGGAGTTCTGCTCGTCGTGAGCCTTCAGGCGGTGCGTACGGCGGATGACCTTGCCGTACAGCGCGTGCTTGACGCGGTCCTCGACAGCGACGACGACGGTCTTGTCCATCTTGTCGCTGACGACAAGGCCCTCACGGACCTTGCGGGAGCCGCGCGCGGCCTTGGTCTCTTCAGTCACGTTGCTCTCGCTCATCAGGCGCTCTCCACCGTCTCGATGCCCAGCTCGCGCTCACGCATCAGGGTGTAGATCCGGGCGATGTCCTTGCGGACGGCCTTCAGCCGGCCGTGGTTCTCAAGCTGCCCGGTCGCCGCCTGGAAGCGGAGGTTGAACAGCTCTTCCTTGGCCTCGGTCAGCTTGGCAACAAGCTCCTCGTTGCCCAGCTCGCGCAGCTCGGACGCCTTGGTTCCGGCCGACATCACGCCTCACCTGCCTCGCGCCGCACGATCCGGCACTTCATCGGGAGCTTGTGAGCCGCGCGGGTGAGCGCCTCACGAGCGATCTTCTCGTTCGGGTAGGAGAGTTCGAACATCACCCGACCGGGCTTGACGTTCGCGATCCACCACTCCGGCGAACCCTTACCGGAACCCATGCGGGTCTCGGCAGGCTTCTTGGTCAGCGGGCGGTCCGGGTAGATGTTGATCCAGACCTTGCCGCCACGCTTGATGTGGCGGGTCATCGCGATACGGGCCGCCTCGATCTGGCGGTTGGTGACGTACGCGGGAGTGACGGCCTGGATGCCGTACTCGCCGAACGTGACCTCCGTGCCACCCTTGGCCATGCCATCGCGCTTCGGGTGGTGCTGCTTGCGGTGCTTGACCCTGCGGGGGATCAGCATGGGTCAGCCCTCCGTTCCGGTGCTCTCGGCCGGAGCGGACGCGGCGGCAGGAGCCTCGGCCTTGGGGGCCTCGGCAGCCGGCGTCGACTGCGGCTTACGACCGCGACCGCCACGCTCGCCACCGCGGCCACCACGGGCCGGGCGGTCGTTGCGGGCCGGGCGGTTGCCCGCACGGGCCGCGGCGTTCTCGGCGCGAACCTCGGCGATGTTCTTGACGTCGCCCTTGTAGATCCAAACCTTCACGCCGATCCGGCCGAAGGTCGTCTTGGCCTCGAAGAAGCCGTAGTCCACGTTCGCGCGGAGCGTGTGCAGGGGCACACGGCCCTCGCGGTAGAACTCCGAGCGGGACATCTCGGCGCCGCCGAGGCGACCGCCGCACTGGATCTTGATGCCCTTGGCACCGGCCTTCATGGAGGACTGCATGCTCTTGCGCATGGCCCGCCGGAAGGAGACGCGGCTGGAGAGCTGCTCGGCGACGGCCTGGGCCACGAGCTGAGCGTCGACCTCGGGGTTCTTGACCTCGAGGATGTTCAGCTGGACCTGCTTGCCGGTGAGCTTCTCCAGCTCGCCGCGGATGCGGTCGGCCTCCGCGCCGCGACGGCCGATGACGATGCCCGGCCGGGCGGTGTGGATGTCGACGCGGACGCGGTCACGGGTGCGCTCGATCTCCACCTTCGAGATACCGGCGCGCTCCATGCCCTTCGTCATCATGCGACGAATGGCGACGTCTTCCTTGACGTAGTCCTTGTACAGCTTGTCGGCGTACCACCGCGACTTGAAGTCGGTGGTGATGCCGAGCCGGAACCCGTGCGGGTTTACCTTCTGGCCCATTACCGGGTTCCTTCCTTGGCGCTGACGACCACGGTGATGTGGCTGGTCCGCTTGCGAATCCGGTAGGCGCGGCCCTGGGCGCGCGGACGGAAACGCTTGAGCGTCGGGCCCTCGTCGACGTACGCCTCGCTGATGACCAGCGTGGAGGCGTCGGTGTGGTCGTAGTTGTGCGCGGCGTTGGCGATGGCGCTGTCCAGCACCTTGCCAACGGGCTCACTCGCGGCCTGCGGGGCGAAGCGCAGGACCGCCTGGGCCTCCGTGGCGTCCATGCCACGGATGAGGTCCACCACACGGCGGGCCTTCATGGGCGTGACGCGGATGTACCGCGCCTGGGCCCTGGCTTCCATGGTTGTCCCTTCAGTGTCTGTCATTGGTCATTCACCCCGCTTTAGCGGCGCTTCGACTTCCGGTCGTCCTTGACGTGACCCCGGAAGGTGCGCGTCGGCGAGAACTCGCCGAGCTTGTGGCCGACCATGGACTCGGTGACAAACACCGGGATGTGGGTCTTGCCGTTGTGCACCGCGATCGTGTGGCCGAGCATGGCCGGGACGATCATCGAGCGACGGGACCAGGTCTTGATGACGTTCTTGGTGCCGGCTTCGTTCTGTACGTCCACCTTCTTGATGAGGTGGTCGTCGACGAAGGGCCCCTTCTTGAGACTGCGCGGCATCTAAACCCGCTCCTAGCGCTTCTTGTTCGTCTTGCGGCGGCGGACGATGTACTTGCTGCTCGCCTTCTTGGGAG
Source organism: Streptomyces sp. P6-2-1 (assembly GCF_050613165.1). Classification (NCBI taxonomy): domain Bacteria; kingdom Bacillati; phylum Actinomycetota; class Actinomycetes; order Kitasatosporales; family Streptomycetaceae; genus Streptomyces; species Streptomyces sp. P6-2-1. Next base: position 2,667,904 of record NZ_CP192513.1, read on the forward strand.
AGCGCGTACGACCCTCCTTCTGACCCCAGGGGCTGACCGGGTGGCGACCACCGGAGGTCTTGCCCTCACCACCACCGTGGGGGTGGTCAACCGGGTTCATCGCCACACCGCGAACGGTCGGGCGCACGCCCAGCCAGCGCTTGCGGCCGGCCTTGCCCCAGTTGATGTTCGACTGCTCGGCGTTGCCGACCTCACCGACGGTGGCGCGGCAGCGCGCGTCCACCATGCGGATCTCGCCGGACGGCATGCGCAGGGTCGCCATAGCGCCCTCGCGAGCGAGCAGCTGCACGGAGGCACCGGCGGAGCGGGCGAACTTCGCGCCGCCACCGGGGCGGAGCTCGATCGCGTGCACCGTCGTACCGACCGGGATGTGACGCAGCGGCAGGTTGTTGCCGGGCTTGATGTCGGCGCCCTGGCCGTTCTCGACCCGGTCGCCCTGCTGGAGGCCGCGCGGCGCGATGATGTAGCGCTTCTCGCCGTCGGCGTAGTGCAGCAGCGCGATGCGCGCGGTGCGGTTCGGGTCGTACTCGATGTGCGCGACCTTCGCCGGCACGCCGTCCTTGTCGTGACGACGGAAGTCGATCACGCGGTAGGCGCGCTTGTGTCCGCCACCCTGGTGGCGAACGGTCACACGACCGGCGTTGTTACGGCCGCCCTTGCTGTGCAGCGGGCGGACCAGCGACTTCTCCGGCGTGGACCGCGTGACCTCGACGAAGTCGGCGACGCTGGAGCCACGACGGCCCGGAGTCGTCGGCTTGTACTTGCGGATACCCATTCTTAAGTCCTCGTCCGATATCGAACGATCCGGACCTCCGTCAGGAGGTCGGACCGCCGAAGATGTCGATACGGTCGCCCTCGGCGAGGGTCACGATCGCGCGCTTGCTGTCCGCACGCTTGCCGAAGCCGGTGCGGGTGCGCTTGCGCTTGCCCTGGCGGTTGATCGTGTTGACCCCGGTGACCTTGACCTCGAAGACCGCCTGGACGGCCTGCTTGATCTGGGTCTTGTTGGCCCGCGGGTCGACGATGAAGGTGTACTTGCCCTCGTCGAGCAGCGCGTAGCTCTTCTCCGAGACGACCGGACGCAGGAGGACGTCACGGGGGTCCGTGAAGCTCTTGCTCAGCGGCGTCTCGACGGTGTTCTTGCCCTCGGCCTCGTGGCGGCGCGCCTTGGCGACGCGCGCGGCCTTGGCGGCCTTGGCCGCCTTGGAGGCGATGCTCGGGTGACGCGTGGCCATCAGGCGTCACTCCCTTCCTTGTCGTTGGCCTGCGGGCCGGCGACGAAGGACTCGAAGGCGGCCTGGGTGAAGACCACGTCGTCCGAGACGAGAACGTCGTACGTGTTCAGCTGGCCCGGCTCCAGGATGTGCACCCGGGGCAGGTTGCGGGCGGAGAGCCACGCGGCCTCGTCGGAGCGCTCGGCGACCAGGAGCAGGTTCTTGCGCTCCGAGATCTTGCCGAACAGCGTCTTCGCGGCCTTCGTGGAGACCTCGCCCTCGATCACGCCGGAGACGACGTGGATGCGCGCGTTGCGGGCCCGGTCGGAGAGGGCACCGCGCAGGGCGGCGGCCTTCATCTTCTTCGGGGTCCGCTGCGAGTAGTCACGCGGCACGGGACCGTGCACGACGCCACCACCGGCGAACTGCGGGGCGCGGGTCGAACCCTGGCGGGCGCGACCGGTGCCCTTCTGGCGGTACGGCTTCTTGCCGCCGCCGCGGACCTCGCCACGCGTCTTCGTCTTGTGCGTGCCCTGACGGGCAGCGGCCAGCTGAGCGACGACGACCTGGTGGATCAGCGGAACGCTGACCTTCGCGTCGAAGATCTCCGCGGGGAGCTCGACGGTCCCGGCCTTGTCGCCCGCGGGCGAAAGGATGTCAACAGTGCTCATCGTTACCTCAGGCCCCCTTGGCCGCGGTGCGGACCAGGACGAGGCCGCCGTTCGGACCGGGGACGGCGCCCTTGATGAGCAGCAGACCCTTCTCCGCGTCAACGGCGTGGACGGTCAGGTTCTGGGTGGTGACCCGCTCGTTGCCCATGCGGCCCGCCATGCGCAGGCCCTTGAACACGCGGCCAGGGGTGGCGCAGCCACCGATGGAACCGGGCGAGCGGTGCTTGCGCTGGGTGCCGTGACCGGCGCCGAGGCCCTTGAAGTTGTGACGCTTCATGACACCGGCGAAGCCCTTGCCCTTGCTCTTGCCGGTGACGTCGACCTTCACGCCCGACTCGAAGGTCTCGGCGGTGACTTCCTGGCCGAGGGTGTACTCGGAGGAGTCCGAGGTACGGATCTCGACGAGGTGGCGGCGGGGGGTCACGTCGGCCTTGGCGAAGTGGCCCTTGAGGGGCTTGTTCACCTTGCGCGGGTCGATCTCGCCGAAGGCGATCTGGACCGACTCGTAGCCGTCGCTGTCGTTCGTACGCACCTGGGTCACGACGCAGGGACCGGCCTTGACGACGGTCACGGGGACAACGCGGTTGTTGTCGTCCCAGACCTGCGTCATACCGAGCTTCTCGCCCAGGATGCCCTTGATCTGCTTCGTCATTCTCAGATCACCGGCCCTCAGAGCTTGATCTCGATGTCGACACCGGCCGGGAGGTCGAGTCGCATCAGGGAGTCAACGGTCTTGGGCGTCGGGTCGAGGATGTCGATCAGGCGCTTGTGGGTACGCATCTCGAAGTGCTCGCGCGAGTCCTTGTACTTGTGCGGCGACTTGATGACGCAGTACACGTTCTTCTCAGTGGGCAGCGGCACCGGGCCCGCGACCGACGCACCAGTACGCGTCACCGTCTCGACGATCTTCTTCGCCGAGGAGTCGATGACCTCGTGGTCGTAGGCCTTGAGCCGGATGCGGATCTTCTGTCCCGCCATGGCTACTTGGTAGTCCTGTCTCTCGTCACGCTCTTGCGGCCTGGGGATCCTGTCTGCTTCCCTCCGGCACACGCGGTCGGGCGTGTCGCAGTGCCGCCAACAGCGAACCGCTGGGGTTTTGCGATCGTGACCGCGGGATTCGGGGAGGAGCCTCCACCAGGGCGCCTGGTCGGCACCGCGCCTTGCTTCCCGGAAGATTCCCGTACGTCCGACCCTCAACAGGGCCGACGAGTACCGTGGGACTCGCTTCCGGTCCTCCCGGCGGGAGGCGCGCAGCATCGGCACTCAACCGAGCAACCTGGTCAGTGTGCCACACGAAGCGAGCGGGTCGCCAATCGGGCCGGACAGCTTACCCCTCCCAGGGGGCGCCTCAAACGGGGGTGCGGGCCGGTCGGCCGACCGGGGGACACGGAGAGGGCCGGACGGCGGGCAAAGTCGGCCGAAGGGCGACGGTTCGGCCGTACCGCCCGGAGACCGGGCATATGCCCGGCACGGGGAGCACACGAGACACGGGGCGTGACGGCGGTCACCACGACGCCCCCGGCGGGCCCGGGCTCAGAGGTGGGGGGCGGCGTGGGTGCGTGCCTCGGCCTGCCGCAGGAGCAGCTTCTTGTCCGGTTTGCCGGCGTCCGTGAGCGGCAGGGCGTCCACGAAGTCGATACGGGCCGGTTCGTACAGGGGGCCGCGTCGTTCGCGTACGAAGGCCCGTAGTTCCCCCGCCCCCACCACGGCGCCCGGCGCGGTGACCACGGCGGCGTGCACCTGCTCCGTGCGGTCGGCGTCCCGCAGGCCCTGGACGGCGCTCTGGAGCACGGCCGGGTGGGAGTTGAGCAGGTCTTCCAGTTCGGTGGTGTACACATGTCCGCCGACGACCACGATCATGTCCTTGATCCGGTCGACGACGGTGAGGTAGCCCTCCTGGTCGAGGCGGCCGAGGTCACCGGTGTGCACCCAGCCGTCCCGCAGCACCTCTGCCGTCAGTCCGGGCTGCTTCCAGTAGCCCCGCATGGTGCCGGGCGACCGGACGCAGATCTCGCCCAGCTCTCCGGCGGGCAGGTCCTCGCCGTCCGGGCCGCGTACGGCGACGTCCACGCCCGGCAGGACCTTGCCCGCCGAGCGCATCCGCTCCGGGCTGCCGAGGTCGTGGTCCCGCGCGCTGAGGACACTGATCCCGCCGGTCTCGTTCTGGGCGTAGACCTGGACGAGCACGGGCCCCAGACGCCGTACGGCGTCCGCGAGCCGGGCGGGGGACGCCTGGCAGCCGCTGTAGACCACGGCGCTCAGGCTGCTGAGGTCACGGTGGGGGGAATCGGGGTGGTCCAGGAGCTGGTAGAGGAGCGGCGGCAGCAGGAACAGGCAGGTGACACGTTCTCGTTCGACGGCGGCGAGCACCTCGGCGGGGTCGAACTCGTCCTGAAGCACCACGGTCCCGCCGGAGCGCAGCACGCCGTCGGCCATCATGCCCCCGGCGTGGGCGAGGGTCGTGCACAGGAGCTGCCGCAGGGGCCCGTCCCCGGGGCGCCGCGCCGGGGTCATCACGCGGCTGACCCGCCCGGCCTGGGCGAAGGCGGAGACGATGCCCTTGGGGTGCCCCGTCGTGCCCCCGGTGTGGCGGATGACGCAGATGTCGTCGGGGCGGCACAGCGCGGGGAACGGGTCATCGGGCTGCCCGGCCGCCAGCGCGAGCAGGTCCTGCCCGAACGCGCGCCCGGGATCGCCCAGCACGAGCACGTGCGCCACCGGGGCCGTCTCGACGATCTCCGCGGCCCGGTCCACGCACCGCGGGTCGACGACCAGCGCACGGGTCTCGACGTCCCGCACGATCGCCGCCTGCACACCGGCCGAGAGCCTGTTGTAGAGGTGGTTGACCTTGCAGCCGACGAGGTTGGCCGCGTAGCGGGCCGCGATGGTCTCCGGCAGATTGCCGCTGAGCAGGGTGACGGTCGCGCCCCGCTCGATGCCCAGGGCCGAGAACGCGTGCGCCATGCGGTGCACCAGCGCCGTGAACCACCCGGCCGACAGGCGGCGGTCCCCGTGCACGAGAAGCTCACGGTCAGGGTCGGAGCGCATCGCCTCCAGGCTGTCCTCCACGAAGGTGCGCGGCCCGGCGGGCTCCGGGACCACCACGCCCGCCACGGCGCCCGGGCGCACCGGGGCCTCCGGCGGCCCCTCGCCCGCCGGGGGAACAGGGGTGGGCAGGGGCCCGAGGACGATCGTGGGGGTGTTCCCCGACGGGGAGGCTTCGCCGCACACAGGCACTCCGTTCGGCAGCGGACGCGGTCAGTCCTCCAACGAGTCCGGCGGCGAAGCGTCACCCGGGCCGGGCACGGGAACGGGCCCGGGGTTCCGAGGCCCGTGCCCCACCGCTTCTCCCCTCTTCTCCCCTTCTTCTCCCCGGCTCTTCTCCTCGGCGTAGGCGCTGCCCACGACGGCGCGCTCGTCTCCGCGGACGACGGCGTCCCGGCGCGGGCGTCCTGCTCGGGGCAGCGGGCAGGGGCGTGACGGCGGGGGCGCGGTCCGGGGTGTCGGCGAGAGCGGCCGAGGGCGTCGGTACGGCGGCGAGAACAAAGCCGATGGCGCGTGTGCGCTTCACGACGCGCCCCGCTCCCCCGGTCGCTCCATGCGCGCGCACGCTCACCCCGTTCGGTGGCGTACCGCGCCCTTCCGGGGCGGCGGCAGCGGGACGACGCCGTCACCCGCGGCGGCCCGGGGCCAGGCGGCGCCCCCGGCGGCTCAGAACTTGCCGTCGACAGGGAGCCAGTCGGACCAGGCGTCGGGGACGTAGAACTTGGCGGTGCCGGAGTCGTAGCGCAGGGCGCGGAGCTGGATGTTGCCCTTCTCCCAGTAGTCGTAGTCGCACTTGACCCAGTGGTTCACGCCCGCCTTGTTGAGGCAGACGCGCGAGGAGCGGCCGTAATCGGTGTAGACGCCGCCCGCCGCCGACATGCCGTCCTTCTTCGTGTCGAGGACCCAGACCACGTCGCCGTACGGGACGAAGCAGGCGGTCGAGCCGTAGGCGACGGTCGTGCCTATGCACGTCGGGGCACTTGTCGCCGCGGCCGATGCCCGGGGCGCCGCCCCCTCCGCGCCGCTCTCGGCGAAGGGCCCCCGCGTGCCCATGTCCACGCCCACGACGACCTCGGGCGCCTCATCGGCCGCGCCCGCCGGCCCCGCACCGAGAAGCGCGCAGCCGAGCACCGCCGCACCGGCCAGACTCCCCCACCTGCCGAGACGGCGTCCTCGCACTGTTGTCCACTCCCCGGAATCGTTCGTCTGCGTACGGCACGTGATCGTAGCCATCAGGAAAAGTGAAGAAAAGATGATGGTGGCGATCACTCCGCGCGAGCGGAACGCACGATCCCCGTCGTCGGAGGGTCCGGATCAGCCGCGGGACGGGCCGGAATCCCCCGGGCCCGGCCCTCGCGCGGCCAGCCCTCTCGCCGTCGCCCTCAGGAGTCTCGTCGTCCTCTCCCCGAAGTCGTAGGCCGTGTGGGCCCATTGGGGATTCTCCTCGTAGAGCGCCGCGAGGGTGGCCGTGGGGTGGGCGATCTGCCAGGCGTGGGCGGTCTGCGCGGCCGTGGCGGCGATGAGGTCGGCGACCTGGGCGGCGGTCATCGTGCCCGCCTCGGCGAGCGCGGCCGACATCTTTGCGACGGAGGCGAAGGAGAGCGCCTTGTAGCGGCGGGCGCGCTCCAGCGGGACCTCGCCCTCCAGGCTCAGCGGGATGTGCGTGAAGAGGTCGCACAGCAGGGGGCGCGCGATGAGGCTCGTGGCGAGCACGTCGGCGGTCTCGTCCGGGCCGAGCCCCGCACCGGCGCCCGTGTCCGGCCCCGCACCGGCGCCCGTGTCCGGCCCGGCACCGACGCCCGTGTCCGGCCCCGCACCGGCGCCCCGGCCGCGCCCCGCGCCCGCCTTCGCGCGGCGCAGCACCTCCTCGCGCCAGCCCACCCACTCGCGTTCGGCGAGTTCGAGGAGGAGTTCCTCCTTGTTGTCGAAGTAGCGGCGGATCGCCGAGGGGTGGAGCCCGGCCGCCTCCGTGACCGCGGCGAGCGTCAGGTGGCGCACTCCCCCGGCCTCAGCGGCGAGTCTGCGGGCCGCGTCGAGCAGGTCCTCGGCACGCTGCTGCTTGGCCTCCTGGGAGCGGGCGCGGCGGTGGGTGGGCATGGGGCCAAATCTAGCGTCCGGGCGGCAGTGGGCGCGCTTAACGCGTGTCGCGTGCGTTAAGCGCGGATGCGGTGTAGCGTGGGGGGCAGATAACGCATCCACATTGCGTTACGGGCTTTCGCGTGGCGCCACGCGGCATCGCGTCGCGTGGCATCACGTCGCGCGGCATCGCGTCGCGTGGCATCACGTCGCGTGGCATCGCGTCGCGTGGCATCGCGTCGCGTGGCATCGCGTCGCGTGGCATCGCGTCGCGTGGCATCGCGTCGCGTGGCATCGCGTCGCGTGGCATCGCACTGCGTGACGCGGCGCGGCGCGCGACGCGGCGCGCGAGCCGCGGTGCCTCTCATGCCGCGCCTCGCGTGCCGGCTCCCCTCTATCTCCCGGAGGTTCCTCCCATGTCCCAGGTCTTCCTCATCACCGGTTCCTCGCGCGGTCTCGGCCGCGCGCTCGTCGAGGCCGCGCTCCGGGCCGGGCACCGCGTGCTCGCCACGGCGCGCGATCCCCGTGCGCTCGACGACCTGCGCGCCTCGTACGGGGACGCGCTCGCCACCGCGCGGCAGGACGTGACCGATCCGGCCGCCGCCGAGCGCGTCGTCGCCGAGGCGGTCGAGCGCTTCGGGCGGCTCGACGTCGTGGTGAACAACGCCGGGCAGGCGAACCTCGTCACGATCGAGGACAACGACCTCGACGACTTCCGGCGGCAGATCGACACGAACTTCTACGGCGTCGTGTACACGAGCCGTGCCGCGCTCCCCGTGCTGCGGAAGCAGGGCGGCGGCCACATCATCCAGATCTCCTCGGTCGGCGGGCGCGTCGCGAGCCCGGGACTCGCCGCGTACCAGTCGGCGAAGTGGGCGGTGGGCGGCTTCTCGGAGGTGCTGGCCGCGGAGACCGCGCAGTTCGGGATCAAGGTCACGGTGATCGAGCCCGGCGGGATGCGGACCGACTGGGGCGGCGCGTCGATGGAGGTCCCCCCGGCCGGCGGCCCGTACCGGGAGCTGATGGCCAACGCCGTGCGGCTGCGGCACAACTTCGACACCGAGGCACCCGGCGACCCCGCCCGCGTCGCCCAGGCGATCCTCAAGGTCGCCTCGCTCGACGAGCCCCCCGTCCGTCTCCTTCTCGGCAGCGACGCCTACGAGTACGGGCGCGCCGCCTGGTCGGGCCGTGTCGCCGAGGACGCGAAGTGGGAGGAGCTGAGCCGCTCGGCGGACTTCCCGAAGGGGGAGTGAGGCGGTGCGGCGGGTGAGCGCGGTGGCTCACTCCTTCGGGTGAGCCGGGGCGGGCGCGGGGCCTTGGGGGGCCTCGGGCCCGGCCGGGCGGGCGGCGGGGCGAGGGGCCCGGGCGGGCTAGCGTGCCGCGCATGACCGATCTCCGTGTCGATCTCGCGTTGCTCGGCCGGTCCGCCGACCGGCTCGCCCGGCTCCACCGCGAACTCCGCGATGCCGACGACCGTGCCGACGACCTCGCCCGGCTCGTCGGCGCCACTGAACTCGCCTCCGCCGTACGTGACTTCGCCAGCAACTGGGACGACAACCGCAGCCGTCTCCTCGCCTCTCTGGAGACCGTGGGCCGCCTCCTCGCGCACAGCGGCGACGCCTTCCTGTCCTTCGAGGACGACCTCGCCCGCGCCGCCCCGCGCCCCTGAAGCCCGTGCCAGGACCCCGTGCCGACTGGCACCCGCTGTGCGCCCACGACCCCCTCCCCGGCGACCCGGAGACCCTGCGCGCGGAGGCCGCCCGCCTCCGTGCCGTCGCCCGGCTCCTGCGCGAGCAGTCCGAGGCACTGCGGCTCATCGGGGACGACGACGTCCTGCGCGGCCGCTACGCCGAATCGCTGCGCGCGCACGCCCACGACCTCGCCGCCCGGCTCGCCACCGCGGCGAGCCGCTACGCCCGCGTCCACCGCGAACTCGACGCCTGGGCCGGGACGCTCCAGCACCTGCGCTCCGCGGCGGCGCGCCTCCTCACCGAGGCCCGCGCCACCGGCGACGCCGGGCTCCCGCCGCTCCGCGCCCGGCTCTCCCGCCTCAGCGAGGAGTACGAGGGCGAGGCCGCGCGCCACGCCGGTCGCGTGCGTACCGCCGTCGACGACGCCCTCACCGACTCCCTCTGGGACGACTTCGCCGTCCCCGCCACCGCGTTCGTCTCGCGCGTGCTCACCTCGGGCACCCTCGACGACCTCGTCGACGCGCTCGGCTGGACCGCGACCCTGGCCGGTTTCGCCGCGATGTTCTTCCCCGCGCTCGGCCCGCTCGCCCTCGGCGCCTCCCTCTCCGTCGCCGCCCTCCATCTCGCGCAGGCCGGTGCGGGGGCGTGCTCCTGGTTCGACGTCCTCCTCGACATCGCCGCCCTCAAGTTCGCCCGCGACGGCGTGCTCGCCGCCCGCGCGATCAACTCCCTCCAGGGGCGGGCCCGGACGACGGCCGCCGGGCTGGCCGCCGAAGCGGCGGGGGCGAGGGCGCGGGAGGCGACGAGCGGGGCGCGGCGCGCCGCCGCGCGGCGGGCGCGGCGACGGGGCGGGGGCGTCTCGGGTACGGCACGGCGCACCGCCCGCGCGCGGCGGCTGCGGCTGGAGGAACGGGCCCGCCGCGCGGCGCTTCGCGCGGGCGAGGACGTCAGGACGGCCGGCCTCCCCCAGCTGAGCCGTCGCGAGCGGAACCTGGCTCTGGGGGACGTCGAATCGGGCCGCAGGGCCAAGGACGTCCAGAAGCTGAGCGCCCGGCACCCGGAGCACGAGGAGCTGCGGGCGGGCGCCGAGGAGGCCCGGGGGAGGCTGCGGGAAATGCGGGGCGCGTGGGGCGCGAGCACGGCGCTGGACCTCGCCGACAAGGCCGGGGACTCCGCACCGTCCGACTGGTACCGGGACACGAAGAACCGGCTGAGGACGGGCAACGGGTGACGAGAAGGGGGGCGGGGACGAGCCGGGACCGGGCGGGGGGGGGACGGGCCGGGACCGCACCGGGTGGGGACCGCGCCCGGGCCAGGCGGCGGGACGGGCCGGAGCGAGGCGGCGGAACAGGCCGGAGCGAGGCGGCGGGACAGGCCGGAGCGAGGCGGCGGGCCCGGTCCTGGCAACGGCGCAGGACCAGGCGACGGCGCGGCACCGCGAGACGGGGCCCGACCGGCTCACCAAACCGCCCGGGCGACGGAGCCAGACCGGGCGGCGGCGCCAGACCGGGCGGCGGCCCGGAACCGCATGACGACACCAGGCCCGGACCGGGCTCCGCCGCGCAACCAGGAGACAGCGCACGATCAAGAGAGGAGGCCGGGCCGGGTGACAGAGCCGAACCAGGCACCGCAGCCAAGCCGGGCGGGCCGGCCACACCGGGAAACGAGGCCGCCCCAAGCACGGCAGCCGCACCCGCTGACGGCACCGGCCCAACGGACCGAACCGGACACCCCCACCGAACCGGGCGCCCGCCCCATCCCCCACCTCCCCGCCCCGCACCCGGGGGCGCGCCGCAACCACCGGACCGCCCAGCCGCTCCGAGCCAAGCGGCCGCCCCGGCCCAAGGCACCCGATCCGCCAGCCCAGGCCCCGCCACCGAACCGGACACGCAAACCACCCGCCCAAGCACCCGCCCCATTCCAGGCGCCGCAACCACCGGACCAGCCAACCACCCCGAACCAGGCCGCCGCTCCGAGCCCAGCGGCCGCCCCGTGCCAGGCGCCCGAGCCCCCGACCCCGGCCACCAGCCCGAGCACCCCACCGGACCCGGCACCCCCACCACCCCACCGAGCCCCCACCCCGGACCAAGTGACCGAATCACCAGACCAAACAGCCACCCCGAACCAAGCCCCCACCCCACACCAGACACCGCGACCACCAGCCCCGCCAGCCACCCCGAACCAAGCCGCCACCCCCGACCAACCGACCGCACCGGACCAAGTCCCACCCCCGCGCCAGACACCCCCTCCACCCGCCCAACGCCCCGCCCAACCCCCCGCCCCCGACCAGTCAGCCGAACCACCAGCCCAAGCACCCCCACCGACCCCGGCCGCCGCCCCCGACCAAGCCGCCACCCCCGGCTCGGCCGCCACCCCCGGCTCGGCCGCCGCGTCCGGGCGGTCCGTCACCGGGTACCGGTTCTTTCTCACCGCCCCCTGGGAGCAGGTGTCCGCCGAGGACGGGGCGCGGTGGGGTGTGCTCGGCGGGATCGACGGCGAGGTGGACGTGTACCGGCCCGCCGCCGGTTCGGGGGTGCCCGCCGCGTTGGTCGTCGGGCTGGGGGACGGGGTGCCCGGTACGGGGTGGGAGGTCGCCGAGGTGGCGGGCGGGGCGGCCGTGCGGCGGGACCGCGCGGTGGCGGAGGGGCGGCTCCCCGTGGCCGCCCGGCAGGTCGCGTACGCGGTGGAGGTGCCCGGCGGGCGGGGGCGCTGGTGCCTGGCCGTGTTCTCGGTGCTGGAAGTGGCGGAGCCGCTGAGCGCGACGCTCGTCGAGTGGTTCGACGCGGTGATGGGGACGTTCGACTGGACGTACGACTGAGCCCGGCACCCCGGCCCCCGGCCGAAGCCCCCCGGCCCGCGACACCGAGCCCCCGCCCCGCCACGCCGAGCCGCCCCGGGGCGAGCCCCCACCCGCAACACCCGGCCCCGCCCCGGCCGAAGCCCCGGCCACGCAGCACCGAGCCCCCGCCCCGCAACACCCGCCCCTGCCGAAGCCCCCACCCCGCAACACACCCCGGCACCCCCCACATACCCACCCCCACACACCACAGGCCCCCGCCCGTCTTCACGGGCGGGGGCCTGCGTGGCCGCTCGGGGCCGGGCCAGCGGCATGGCGCATCGGCGCCGGCCAGCAGCGCGGCCGACCGCATCGGTCAGCAGCGCTGCCGACCGGCATCGGTCAGCGGCGTGGGGACTTGGCGCGGTCCAGGGCTGCCACGCCGATACCGGCGAGCACGACCTGGATCGCGAGTTCTATCCAGTCGATGCCCTTCGTGTCGGCCACGTCGAAGGCCGCGGCGATGAACGTGCCGACGAGGGCGGCGACGATGCCGACCAGGATCGTCCAGAGGATGCCGATGCGCTGGCGACCGGGGACGACCAGGCGGCCCAGGATGCCGATCACGATGCCGATGATGACGGCGCTGATGAACCCTGAGATCTCCATGTCCTGCTTCCTCCGTTGTCGCGGTGGCTGTCACGGTGCCTGGCCGTTCGACACCACGCTGTACTACATGTCTGTAGAGCAGTGTGCCCCGGGCGGGACCGCTCAGTCCTTGTTCCCCGCATCCGCGCCGCGGAACTCGTCCTCCAGGAGACCGAAGAGGAGCACGTCGCGGTACGCCCCCTCCGTGTAGTCGTGCTCCCGCAGCCGCGCCTCCTGCACGAAGCCGAGGCTGCGTTGCAGCGCGACCGACGCCGTGTTGTGCGCCCACGCCTCGGCCACGGCCTTGTGGTAGCGCCGCTCGTCGAACATGAACCGCAGGACGAGCGTGACGGCCTCGCGCGCGAAGCCCCGCCCCTGGAAGCGCGGGTCGATCTCGACGCCGTACGCGAAGTTCCCCCGGCCCAGCTCGACGTGGTGCGTGCTCACTCCGCCCGCCCACGCGCCCGTCCCGCGGTCCTCGACGACGAGGTGGAAGGTGTCGCCCTCGGTCTTCCCGGCCGCCTTCTCCTTGAGCCACGTGCGGTACCGCTCGGCCGACCGCGGGACCTCCAGGCGGTCGCCGAGGCGCACGTTCGCCGAGTGCTGCCCGTACCGCATGAAGTGCGGCCAGTCCTCCGGCTCGACCGCGCGCAGCCGCACCCGCTCGCCGGTCCAGAAGTCGACCGCGGGGTCGGGGGGCGGGGGCGGGACGAGGGGCCCGGTGGCCGTGCGCGCGTCTGACGTCATGCCACGCATTCGATCAGCGGCGCCCCGCACGGTCCACCAATTTTCGCGCCCGCCCGCCGCCGGTGGTCTGATGACCGCATGAGCGAAGCCGCACCGGATGAGGGCACGGGCGGTCCCTCCGGTGCGGGCGGTCCTTCCGAGGGCGAGCTGCGCAGGGAGCGGGCCGTGCGGGCCGCCGTCGTGCAGGGGATCGTCGGCGAGGAGCGGCCGCTCGCCGGGCTGCTCGACGTGACGGGCATCCGTCGTACGGCCCGCGCGCTCAAGTCCGCGTTCGCGCCGCTCGTCGCGGAGGGCGGGCCCGCCGTGCGGCACACCTTCGCCGTGCGCGCCACGCCGCTCGTGCCCGTACTGCGTCTTCTGTACGAGGACCGGATCGGGGCCGAGGTCGCGAGCGCGGCCGAGCTGGCGCTCGCGCGGGCGGCCGGGGTGCAGCCGGGGCACACGGCGCTCGACTCGCCGACGAAGACGGTCGCCGAGCTGCGTGAGGCGCTGGGCAGCGGCGTACTCGTGGACGTGGACGACGCGCAGGAGCTGGAGCGGCTCGACGCGCTGCGCGAGGAGGCGGCGGCGACGTCGACGTTCGGGCTGCGGGTCGATCCGCACGCGGGCGAGGGGCGGCGCGCCGTCTTCGGCGTGGCGCTCGGGCACGAGGGCGCGCGCGAGTGGATCGTCGCGGCCTTCGCGGAACGCCCTTGGCTGACGCGGCTGCACGCGCACTCCGAGGTGAAGAACGCGGGCGCGGTGCCGCCCGAGCGCCTCGCGGAGGGCGTGCGGAAGGTGTACGAGCTGGCCGAGGAGATCAACGCGGCGGCCGGGCGGCAGCAGGTCGACACGCTCGCGCTCGGCGGGGGGCTCGCCGCCGGGGCGCGCGAGGGCGACGTCGGGGACGGGGACGGGGCGGACTTCACGGGGTACGCGGCGCTGCTCAAGGAGACGGTCCCGGGGCTCTTCGACGGGCGGTACGCGCTCGTGACGGGCTTCGGGCGCTCGCTGCTCGCGGGGCACGGTTTCCTGCTCGCGCGCGTGGAGTACGTACGGGCGCTGGGCGGGCGGCGGCTCGCCGTGACGCACGCGGGGACGCGGATCGCGGGGCCCTCGTGCGGGCGCAGGCTCGCCGCGTACGACGCGCAGGGGCGGCCCAAGGAGGGGCCCGCGCTCGCCCAGGACCTCGCGGGGCCCGCCCAGTTCGACGGCGAACTCCTGGCGTCGGGTGTCGAGTTGCCCGAGCTGGAGCAGGGCGACTGGCTCGCCGTGCTCGACACGGGGGCGTACGGCTTCGCGCGTCACCAGGCGTACGACAGCCTCACGCGGCCGGGGATTCACGGCTTCGCCGCCGCCCCGGAAGGGGTGCGCTTCGCGACCGTACGGGCTCCGCAGACGCTCGCCGAGTTCGTCGCCGAATCGGGCGCGGCCCACACCCGTGCCCTCACGGACGACCTGTAGCGGCCCGGTTCGCGGGCACCCACCGGAACGCCAGCGCCAGCAGGCTCAGCGCGAACATCGTGACGCCCAGCGGGACATGGACCGAGGGGACGTGCTGGATGCCGAGGACGACCTGCGCCGAGGCGAGGGCGAGGAAGCCGGTCGCGTACCAGATCTGGCGGGGCGAGGCGCCGCCCGGCCTCCAGGCGAGGACGGCGGCCAGGACGTAGAGCATCGCGGCGCCGTACATGACGCGCGCGCCGACGCTGTGCAGCGTCTCGCCGTGGTGGGCGGTGAGGAGGAGTCCCGCGGAGACGGCCTGGAAGAGGATCGTGAGGGTCTGGAGGGCTATCGCGAGGCGCAGGAAGCGCTCGTGGGAGGTGGGCGCGGTCGCCGTCTGCGTGGTCATGGGGTCCCCCTGGGCGGGTCGCTCGGTAAGGTCTCACCGGTCCGACGAAGCGGGCCCGCGAAATGTGAGGCGGGGGGCGGGACATGGACGCGGAGACGGGCACGGACGCGCGCGGGGTCGCCGGGGAGCGCGGTCAACTCCTCAATGTGGCCTACCGTTTGCTCGGCTCGCTGACCGAGGCCGAGGACGCCGTGCAGGAGGCGTACGCGCGCTGGTACGGGCTCGCGCCCGCGCGGCGCGCGGCGGTGCTCCAGCCCGGCGCGTGGCTCACGACGGTGACGGCGCGGGTCTGCCTGGACGTGCTCGGCTCGGCGCGCGCCCGCAGGGAGCGGTACGTCGGTACGTGGCTGCCCGAGCCGCTGCCCGAGGCGCCCGAGGCCGCCGACCCGGCCGCGCGGATCGTGCTCGACGAGTCCGTGTCGATGGCCTTCCTCGTGGTGCTTGAGGCGATGACGCCCGCCGAGCGCGTCGCCTTCGTGCTGCACGACGTCTTCCGCTACCCCTTCGCCGAGATCGCGGACGTCCTCGGGCGCAGCGCGGCCGCGTGCCGTCAGCTCGCCGCGTCGGGGCGGCGGCGGCTCGGCGAGCGGAGCCGCCCCCCGGCCCCGCTCGCCGAGCGCGCCGCCGTCGTACGGCACGTGAAGGAGGCGTGGGAGTCGCGGGACATCCCCGCGCTCGTCGGCCTCCTCGATCCCGCTGCCGTGATGACGGCGGATGGCGGGGGCATGGTCGGCACGGCGCTCCGCCCGGTCGAGGGGGCGGCCGGGATCGCCGGGTACATGGTCGCGATCGCGGACCGGGCGCCCGGGCTCGTCCTGCGGCTGTGCGACGTCAACGGGCTCCCGGGGCTCGCGGCCTCGCAGGGCGGTGTGGTGCGGACGGTCGCCGCCTTCGAGCTGAACGCGGGCCGCGTGGACCGGATCTGGGTGATCCGCAACCCGGAGAAGCTGGGGCCCTGGGTGCGCGAGGAGGAGTAGCAGCGCGTACGCGGGGGCAGCGCGTACGCGGGGACACCTCGCACGGGGGGGGCTCGCGGTGCGGCACCTCTCGTACGCGGCGACCCGCCGGCCCCGCACACCCGGCGCGCAAAATATCCCACCTTCCCTCGCGTCGCCCCCTCTTCCCCCGTACCGGCGCGCGCCGGCCCGTCACGCCCGCACGCTCTCCCCAGGGGTTCGGCGCCGCCTCGCGTCCGGTGAACACACGGAGATCTCCGGGGCGTTGGGCGTGGCGGCGAACGCGAGGATAGAGGGGCGCGGCATGTTCCGCTGGAAAATGCCAGAACTCCCCCAGCCGGGTGACTCCTTGCGTAACCTCAAGCCCGCAAGCCGTACTTCGGGTCGGGGAAGGTGACGTTCCGCGTGCCAGGAATTGACGAGTGTCTGCTGGACGCCATGAGGCTCCCGGGTGCGCGGGGTGCCGGTGTCGTCGACTGGATCAGCGGACTCGCCCTCGGCACGATCGGCGATTCCCCCAACGGCGATCACGAGGCGACCGCGGCCGAGGCCGCCGAACTGGCCCGCATGGCCGCCGAGCACCGCGCCTTCGCCGCGACGACGCAGACGGCACCGACAGGACAGGCGGCGCAGGCGGCACGGGCAGGACAGGCCGGGCGGACGGCGCAGCCGCCCGCGCACGCCGGTCAGGTCGATCAGCCCCTCCCCGTGGAGGACGTGATCGTCACGAACCGCGACAGCTACCACCTCATCCGCTTCGTGCGGACGACGTTCGACAGCAGTGTCTTCCTGCACCTGTGGCTCGACCGCGCCGAGGGCAATCTCGCGCTCGCCCGCATCCGCGTCGGCGAGATCGCCGAACGGCTGGTGCTGTGACCGTGGAGACGCTCACGACGGGCACGGAGACCGTCTCGCCGCTGTTGCGCCGCCTCGCCGACGAGGGCGCGACCGGGACCCTGAGCCGCGACCGGGGCCTGCTGCACCTCGTGGAAGGCAGGATCGTCCACGCGGAGGCCCCTGACTCGCCGCCGCTCGACGTGCTCCTGACGAGCGGGAGCACCCGCCCCGCCGCCGCGCGCGAAGCGGCGCGCGCCGGGGGCGGCGACACGGGCGAGGTCGTGCGCGCGCTCCTCGCCGCGGGGCTCGTGGGGGCGGGGACGCTGGAGCTGTGCCATCTCGGCGCGCTCCACGACGCCGCGTACTTCGCGCTCGCCCCCTCGGGCGGCCCCGCGCGCTTCCGGTACGGGAGCGCGCACCCCCTCGCGGTCGCGCACCCCGTGGACGCGGGTGCCGTGGAGCGCGAGTGCCTGCGCCGCCGCGCCTTCCTCGACCGGCTCCACCCCTCCGCCGCGCTCGACCACGCCCCGCTGCGGCGCCTGGAGACGGGCGGCCCGGTCGCGGTGAGCGCGCGCCGCCGCCCCGTCCTCGCGCTCGTGGACGGCTACCGTACGGCGCCCGAGATCGCCCGGGCGCTGGGCAGGCCCGCGTACCACACGCTCGTGGACCTGCGGCGCCTCGCGGCCGCGGGCCTCGTGGGGCCCGTACGCGCCCCGCGCCGCGCCCAGCGCCCCCGGCACGCGGCGGCCCCGGGCGCCCCGGTCGCCCCCGGCACCCCGCCCGCTGCCCTCGCCGCGCCCCGCCCCCAGCTCGGTGGCGGGCTGCTGCCCCGCGTACAGGACCCCGACATCGCCCTCCTCCGGCGGCTGCGCGACGCGCTGGAGGCCGCGCTGTGATCCGTGGGCTGAGACAACGCGCCGAAAGGAGACAACTCATGTCGGCGGAGGCCGAAGTCCTCGACGAACTGCACCGGCTGCGGGCCCGCGTGCCGCAACTGACCGGGGCGCTCGCGGGCAGCGTGGACGGGCTCGTCCTCGCGCAGGACACCCCGGGCGTCGAGGCGGAGGGCCTCGCCGCGCTCACCGCGGCCTCGCTCGGCGTCGCGCTGCGGATGGCCGAGGCCACCGGACGCGGCGGGCTGCGCGAGCTCCTCGTGCGCGGCGAGCGCGGGTACGTGGCGACCTACGCCGCGGGCGGCGCCGCCGTGCTGACACTCCTCGCCGACGCGCGCGTCAACGTCGGCAGGCTCCACCTGGAAGGACGCCGATCCGCGAGCCGGATCGGCGAACTGGTCGACGCCGCGCTCGAACGCGTCGCCGACCAGCGAGAGACGGTCCGGTCACCGCGGCCGGCCACGGAAAGGATGTAGCGACTCATGGCCAACACCGAAGCCTCCCTCAAGGACGCGATGGCATCGATCGACGGGGCTGTCGGAGTCGCCCTCGTCGACTACACGAGCGGTATGGCGCTCGGCACGATGGGCGGGGGCAAGGACTTCAACCTGGAGGTCGCCGCCGCGGGGAACACCGACGTGGTCCGCGCCAAGCTCCGCACGATGGAACACCTCGGGCTCCAGGACAGCATCGAGGACATCCTCATCACGCTCGGCACCCAGTACCACCTGATCCGCCTCCTCAAGGCGAAGGGCGGCAACGGCCTCTTCCTCTACCTGGTCCTGGACAACGCGCGCGCCAACCTGGCGATGGCACGCCACCAGCTGAAGAAGATCGAGTCCGAACTGGAGGTCTGAGCACACCCCTCCCCGCGCTCAGCGACGCCGTGCCCCGCCGGGCGCGGCGTCGCCCGCTCCGGCACCCGTCGTGGCCCAGTCCCCCGCGGTACGGGAGACGGGGCCGCCCCCGCGTCCGTTCAGCCGGTCCGCGGGGAGCCAGTACAGGACCTCGGCGCGTGACTCCGCGCGCCCGAGCCACCGCGCCTTGAGCCACAGCCCCGTCCCGCACCCGGCGAGGACGAGCCCGCCGGCCGCCGGGGCGGCGAAGGCGCTGCCGAGCGCGGCGAGCACGGCGAGCGCGAGCCACCAGCGGTGCCCGCGCCGCCAGGCCCGTACCGTCACCGCGCGGTCGCGCAGGATGTCGTCCCGGGCGGCCCTCGCGGCGCCCTCCTGCCCGGCGCGGTAGCGGGCGCGGCGGGGGTACGCGGTGAGCGCGGCGGCCAGGACGAAGAGGAGCACGCCCCCGTACAGCCCGATGAGCCGCCCGGTGAGCCCGGGCGGGATCAGCCCGAGTGCCGCCGTGCCGAGGCCGCACCACCACAGCGGGGCCGCGCCCGCGCGGACCACCACAGCGACCCGGACGAGCGCGCGCCTGCCCCGTCCCGTACCGCCTCTCGCCACTGCCGTCCCCTTCCCGTGCGCCCTGCTTCCCGTGCGCCCTGCGCCTGTGCGGGCAGCGACGCTAACGGGACTTGATGAGGAGACGCTGAGAACGGGCTCAGTCGGCGAAGAGGCCGCGCGCGGCGGCCTGCGTGTCGAACTCCTCCAGGCGGGACTCGGCCCCGGGGATGTGGTCGGCCATCGCCTCCAGGAGGACGCGGCCGAGGAGCATCGGGGCGCAGGCGGTGTCGAAGGCGAGGCCGGTGCCGACGGCGGCGGGGAGGAGGAGGTCGGAGTGGGCGGCGACGGGGGCGAAGGAGGAGTCGGCGACGGTGACGACGGTGAGGCCGAGGCTCTGGGCGTACGCGAGCGCCTCGACGACCTCGCGCGGGTGGCGCGGCAGCGCGAAGCACAGGAGCGTGCTCGCCCCGGCGCGGCGCGCGGCGTCGAGCCGGTCGGCGAGCATCGTGCCGCCCTCGTCGAGCAGCCGGACGTCGGGGTGGACCTTCGCGGCGAAGTACGAGAAGCCGAAGGCCTGCGAGGCGGCGGCGCGCAGCCCGAGCACGGGCAGCGGGCGGGACGCCGCGAGGAGCTTGCCGGCCCGCTCGACGGGGGCGGGGTCGGCGAGGAGTCCGGCCAGGCGGCGCAGGTTCTCGATCTCGCCCGCCACGGCCTGCTGGTACTCGTTCGGCTCGGCGTCGGGCGCGGTCTGCTCGGTGCCGGGGGCGCTCTCGCGCAGGTGGCGGCGGAGCGCGGGATAGCCGTCGAAGCCGAGCGCGACGGCGAACCGGGTCACGGACGGCTGGCTCACGCCCGCCAGCTCGGCCAGCTCGACGCTGGAGAGGTAGGGCACCTCGGCGGCCCCGCGCACCATGCAGTGCGCGATACGGCGCTGCGTCGGCGTGAGGCGCTTCCCCTCGAACAGGGCCTGAAGCCGTGCGGCGGCACTCTCGCTCATGCCATTCAGTTAAGCAGAAGGCTGCATGGATATATGCGGTACGGGGAAATCGGCCCCGGCTCCCGGGGATTGCGCGCCTCCGGATGCGGGCAGGCGCCCCGGCGACAAGGATACGAACCAGTCCGAACCGTCCGCTGCGAAGGGAATCGCGTATGTCCTCCAAGCGACGCCGCAAGAAGAAGGCCCGCCGCAAGCACGCCGCGAACCACGGCAAGAAGCCCCAGACCTGAGGGGCGGGGGCGGGGCGGGCCACCGTGCGAAGAGGGGGGATTCCCCCCGTGCGCGGGGGCCCGCCCCTCCGTACGCTCCCGGGGTATGGAGACCTCTGACCGGGAACTGCGCAAGGAACTCGACGCGACCCTCCAGGCCCGTCGCGAGCTGGGCGAGGAGTACGACTCGGCGCTGGTCGACTCCTTCCTGGAGAAGATGGAGCGCCGCGTCGACGAGACGATCGACCGCCGCGTACGCCGCGGCCTCGCGGAACAACAGGTCGTCGTGGCCCGGGGCTCGTCCCCGCACGTCCCCCGCTTCCACGGCAACATCTGGTTCCGCCAGTACGCCTTCGCCCTGATCTCGCTCGTCCTCGCGATCCCCCTCTCGGCGATCGCGGCGGCCCAGGGCGGCACGGCGGGCCTGATCGTGGCCTGGGCGGGAATCGTGGGCGTCAACGTGGCGGCGCGGGTGACGAGTATTTCCAGCCCCTCCGGCGACTGAGGAGCGGGGCGGGGGGCGGAGCCCCACGAGTGGGGCGAAGCCCGAGAACGGGGTCCGGGCGCGGAGCCCGGGGAACGACCGAGCGCGAGGACCGCCGCACCCCCGGCATCGCGGCCGGGGGGCGGGACGACGGCGGTCCCCGCGAGAGGCGTTCGCCCGGGTCAGGCCCGGGCCACCGCCTCCTGGCGTTGGAGGTCCGGGAGCCGCTCCGGAGGTCCAAAACGCCGTATCGGTCGCCGGCCCGGGAGGGGAGCCGCTCCCTCCCTGCCGACACCCACCAATCTGCCGGACCCGTGTTAACGACGCGCTGCGCCCACGTGACGGCCTCGTACCACTTGCCCGGCCACTGCCCCGCTCGCCCGCGCTCCCGCGAGCACGCCCTACTTCCCCGCCTCGCGCGCGAGGAAGGCGAGCAGGTCCTGCCTGCTCACGACGCCGGTCGGCTTGCCCTCCACGAGCACGATCGCCGCGTCCGCCGTACCGAGCACCGCCATGAGGTCGGCGACGGGCTCCCCCGAGCCGACCTGCGGGAGCGGCGCGGACATGTGCTTGTCGAGCGGGTCGCTCAGCGAGGCGCGCTGCGCGAAGAGCGCGTCGAGCAGTTCGCGCTCCACGACCGAGCCGACGACCTCGGCGGCCATGACGTCGGGGTGGCCCGCGCCCGGCTTCACGATGGGCATCTGCGAGACCCCGTACTCGCGCAGGACCTCGATCGCCTGCCCCACGGTCTCCTCGGGGTGCATGTGGACGAGCGAGGGCATCGGGCCCGCCTTGTACTTGAGGACGTCGCCGACGCGCGGGTGCTCGCCCGCCTCGTCGAGGAAGCCGTAGTCGTTCATCCACTCGTCGTTGAAGATCTTGCTCAGGTAGCCGCGCCCGCTGTCGGGGAGCAGCACCACCACGACGTCGTCGGGCCCGGCCTCGCGCGCCACCTCCAGGGCGGCGACGACGGCCATCCCGCAGGAGCCGCCGACGAGGAGACCCTCCTCCTTCGCGAGGCGGCGGGTCATCTGGAAGGAGTCCTTGTCGGAGACGGCGACGATGCCGTCGGCGACGGTCCGGTCGTAGGCGCTCGGCCAGAAGTCCTCACCGACGCCCTCGACGAGGTACGGGCGCCCGGAGCCGCCCGAGTACACCGAGCCCTCGGGGTCCGCGCCGATGACCTTGACCTTCCCGTCCGACGCGTCCTTGAGGTAGCGGCCCGTGCCCGAGATGGTGCCGCCGGTGCCGACGCCGGCGACGAAGTGCGTGAGACGCCCCTCCGTCTGCTCCCACAGCTCCGGGCCCGTGGAGTGGTAGTGCGAGAGCGGGTTGTTCGGGTTGGAGTACTGGTCGGGCTTCCAGGCGTCGGGGATCTCGCGCACGAGGCGGTCGGAGACGTTGTAGTACGAGTCCGGGTGCTCGGGGTCGACCGCGGTCGGGCAGACGACGACCTCGGCACCGTAGGCGCGCAGCACGTTGATCTTGTCCGTGGAGACCTTGTCGGGGCACACGAAGACGCACTTGTAGCCCTTCTGCTGGGCCACCATCGCGAGACCGACCCCGGTGTTGCCGCTCGTCGGCTCGACGATCGTGCCGCCGGGCCGCAGCGCCCCGCTCTCCTCGGCCGCCTCGATCATGCGCAGCGCGATGCGGTCCTTCACCGAGCCGCCCGGGTTGAAGTACTCGACCTTCGCCAGGACGGTCGCCTGGATGCCTTCGGTCACGCGGTTCAGCCTCACCAGCGGGGTGTTGCCGACGAGGTCGATCATCGAGTCGTGGATGTGCACCGTTGTCTCCGGCTTGCGCGTCTAGGGAGCTGGATCAGCTCGTTCCGAGTCACGACAGCCTACGGGGCGTGGCGGCGGGCCGGGGAAAAACCGTTCGCCGAGCGGGGCCGCCCGTGCCCCGTCCTCCGTATGCGCGATTGGCACACCCGCTCCGCGGGGCATTGAGTGGGTGTACGGCTACGAGGAGGTGCTGCGTCGCATGTCGTCGAGGGCGAGGGTGGCACGGAGGATCGCCGCGGGTGCGGCGTACGGCGGGAGCGGGATCGGGCTGCTCGGGGTCGCCGGGGTGGGCCTGCTGCTCGCGGAGGTCCAGCTCGCGAAACGGAACGTGGGCGTGGGCGAGATGGTGGTGCCGCCTCACGCGGACGGCCGCTACGGGCGCACGCTCGCGGCCGAGGGGCCGGGGGCCGAGCCGCCGCCGATCCGCTTCACGATGATGGGCGACTCGCTCGCGGCGGGCCAGGGGGTGCGCAGGGCCAGGCAGACGCCCGCCGCGCTGCTCGCCTCGGGGCTCGCGGCGGTCGCGGAGCGGCCCGTGGAGCTGCGGAACATCGCGCTGCCGGGGGCGCGCTCGGACGATCTCGACCGGCAGGTCTCGCTCGTCGTCTCGGACCCCGAGGGCGTCCCCGACGTGTGCTGCGTCATGATCGGCGCGAACGACGTGACCCACCACATGCCGCCCATGCGCTCCGTGCAGCTGCTCAACGCCGCGGTGCGCAGGCTGCGCACCGCGGGCACCGAGGTGGTCGTGGGCACGTGCCCCGATCTCGGCACGGTGGAGCCCGTCTACCAGCCGTTGCGGTGGCTGGCCCGCCGCGTCTCGCGGCAGCTCGCCGCCGCGCAGACCATCGGGGTGGTGGAGCAGGGCGGCCGCACGGTGTCGCTGAGCGACCTCCTGGGCCCCGAGTTCGAGGCGAACCCGCGCGAGATGTTCGGCCCCGACAAGTACCACCCCTCGGCGGAGGGGTACGCGACGGCGGCGATGGCGGTCCTGCCGACGCTGTGCGCGGCGCTCGGGGTGTGGCCGGCGGACCCGGCCGGGGAGGAGGGCGTGCTCCCGGTGGCGAAGGCGGCGGCGGAGGCCGCGGCCGCGGGCGGTACGGAGGTCGCGGGGCTCCCCGCGCACGGGGGACGGCGGAGCCCGCTGGCTCTCCTGCGCAGGCGCCACGCTTCCGCGGGGAACCCCCCTCGGGGCTCCGGCCCGAACCCGGCCCCTCAAGCGCCGGAGGGGCTGAGAGTTTCCGGTCCGGGTCAATCCAGCCCCTCCGGCGTCTGAGGAGCGGGGTGGGGGGCGGAGCCCCACGAGGCCCCGGTCCGCGGCACCCCCACCCCAGCCCCAGCCCCCGCCCCCGCCCCCGCCATGAGCAAGCGCTTAGAAATGCGGTCCGTGTCACATGCCCCAGCCCGTGACCCGCGCTCTACGTGGCGGTAGCTTCACACTCGTCGCCGCCGTCGCCGCCCCGAGGAGCCCGCCATGCCCGAAGCCGTCATCGTTTCCGCCGCCCGCTCGCCGATCGGGCGGGCGTTCAAGGGGTCGCTCAAGGAGCTGCGCCCCGACGACCTCACCGCGACCATCGTGCGGGCCGCGCTCGACAAGGTGCCCGAGCTGGACCCGCACGACATCGACGACCTCATGCTCGGCTGCGGGCTCCCCGGCGGCGAGCAGGGCAACAACCTGGGCCGCGTCGTCGCCGTACAGCTCGGCATGGACTACGTGCCCGGCCTGACCGTCACCCGCTACTGCTCCTCCTCGCTCCAGACCTCGCGCATGGCGCTGCACGCCATCAAGGCGGGCGAGGGCGACGTCTTCCTCTCGGCCGGTGTCGAGACCGTCTCGCGGTTCGTCAAGGGCAACTCCGACAGCCTCCCGGACACGCACAACCCGCTCTTCGCCGAGGCCGAGGCCCGTACCGCGGCCGTCGCCGAGAGCGGCGCGAGCGAGTGGCACGACCCGCGCGAGGACGGCCTCGTCCCCGACGCGTACATCGCGATGGGCCAGACCGCCGAGAACCTCGCGCTGCTCAAGGGCGTCACGCGCCGCGAGATGGACGAGTTCGGCGTGCGCTCGCAGAACCTCGCCGAACAGGCCATCGCGAAGGGCTTCTGGGAGCGCGAGATCACCCCCGTCACGACCCCGGACGGCACGGTCGTCAGCAAGGACGACGGGCCGCGCGCGGGCGTCACACTGGAGGGCGTCGAGGGCCTCAAGCCCGTCTTCCGCCCCGACGGCCGCGTCACCGCGGGGAACTGCTGCCCGCTCAACGACGGCGCCGCCGCGCTCGTCATCATGAGCGACACGAAGGCCGCCGAGCTGGGCCTGACCCCGCTCGCGCGCATCGTCTCGACCGGCGTCTCGGCCCTCTCGCCCGAGATCATGGGCCTCGGCCCCGTCGACGCGAGCAAGCAGGCGCTCAAGCGCGCCGGGCTCACGATCGACGACATCGACCTCGTCGAGATGAACGAGGCCTTCGCCGCGCAGGTCATCCCCTCCTACCGCGCCCTCGGTGTCGACCTGGACAAGCTCAACGTCAACGGCGGCGCGATCGCCGTCGGCCACCCCTTCGGCATGACCGGCGCGCGCATCACGACCACGCTCATCAACAGCCTCCAGTTCCACGACAAGCAGTTCGGCCTGGAGACGATGTGCGTCGGCGGCGGCCAGGGCATGGCGATGGTCATCGAGCGCCTGAGCTGACCCCGCCCGCGCCGCACCCCGTACGCTCCACGCGCTCCGTACGCTCCACGCGCCCCGAGCGCGCCGTGCGCCCCCCACGCTCCGCGTACGCTCCAACACCCCGTGCGCACCTGATCAATTCGTGACCCGATCTCCCCCGGGATGTGACACAAATCCCGGGGGAGAACTCTTTGTGCAGGTCAGCATGGTTGAACCGGCAAGCATCGAAGGTGCATATCCACCCAAGCCGTGACATTCGGCACTGACAGCGGGCCCTGTCAGGAGCCAAGCTGAGGGTGGACAGTTCGGGGGTCCCGTCGGAATCAGGAGTAACGCCAGTGAGCGCCCTGCCTCTTGCCCTGCTCATCGTCACGGCGGCCGCCGTCGTCGTCGGGCTCGTCGCGCTGCGCGTGGCCCAGGCCCTGCGCCGTGAGCTCGCCGCGCTCCGCGCCGAGCTGGTGCGCGGCGCCGTTCCCGTACACGCGCAGGTCCCCCCTGCCCGTACGGACGCCGACACGATAAGGGCTGCCGTCGCCGACGCCCTCGCCGAGGAGCGCGAGCGCGAACTCGCGGAGGCGCGGGCCTTCTGGGCCGCCCAGGAGGTGCGCGAGAGCGGCGAGACGGGCGGCCTCCCCGCAGGCGCCGACGACCTGTACGCGCCGCGCCCCACCGACCTCGCGGGCCTCGACGCCTTCGCGGAGGTCCACGGCCTCGGCACGGGCTTCGACCTCGCGGAGCTGGACGAGCTGCTCGCGCGCAGCAGGGACGAGGAGCCCGAGCCGGAGCCCGAGTACCCCGAGGACTCCGCCGAGCTGGCCGCCGCGCGGCGCCGCCACCCCTCGCACCCCGACTTCGTCCCCTCGCAGCCGAACCCGATCGGCGACCACGCGGCGACCGTCGCGCGCCTGGAGGCGCTCGCCGCCGCGCGCACGGCGCTGGCGGACGTGCGCCCGGGGCCGCTGGGAACGCTGGACGTCTATGTCTTCGTGGACGGCACCACGCTGTGCGCGACGCCGGGACACCGCGAGACGGCGGAACTCCTCGCGGAGGCGGTACGGGAGGGACGCGAGCCCTTCCTGCTGGGCGGCTCGGGCGTGTCCGGGGCGTTCGCCCTGACGTTCGGCTGCGGCGAGCGGAACGTGTACCTCTTGGCGGACCGCGTGATCACCTCCGCGTGAGCGCCTCCGCGTGAGCACCTCCGCGTGAGCGCCTCCGCGTGAGCGCCCTCCCGGGGCTCCGCCCCGGGCCCCGCTCCTCGAACTCCCCCAGCCCTCGGCCGGGGGACCCCCGGAGGGGCTGGATTTCGGCTGAGGATTCGGGACGTTCAGACCCCTGCCTCTGTGCGGGCCTCTGCCACGAGGGCTGCCGCGCGCTCGACTTCCGTGTCGTCAGCCAACACCCGTGCCAGGTCGTGCGCCGCGACCGTCAGCTGGTCCGCCACCGCGAACATCCCCGCGTCCGGCATCACACGGGGCTCACTCCCCGGCTCCTCACGCTCCTGCGCCCTCACGGCAAGCTCCTGGGCCAACGCGAGCGCCCGCGCGGCGGCTCCCCGCTGAAGACGACTCTGCGGAGCGGCACGAAGGCGGTCGGCAAACTGCTCGACGGCACTGAGAAACGGAGACGTATCAAGCACGCACCCGAGCCTAAGCCCAGGCCACCCCAACCCCGCCCCGCACCATCCAGCCCGCCCTCGACCCGCACCATCCAGCCCCTCCGGGGGTCCCCCGGCCGAGGGCTGGGGGAGTTCGAGGAGCGGGGTCCGGGGCGGAGCCCCGGAAAAACGCGGAGGGGCCCGCCACCCCCGAGAAAGGGTGACAGGCCCCATCCGGCCCCGTCGAAGACGGTCAGTCGTTGCCCTGGAGGATCGCGATCAGCCGCAGGAACTCCATGTAGATCCACACGAGCGTGAGCGTCAGCCCGAAGGCCGCCAGCCACGACTCCTGCTTCGGCGCCCCGTAGCGGATGCCGTCCTCGACCTGCTTGAAGTCGAGCGCGAGGAAGAGCGCGCCGAGCACGATGCCGATGATCCCGAAGAGGATGCCGAGACCGCCGCTGCGGAAGCCGAGGCCGTCGCCGCCGCCGAAGGCGGCGAAGAGCAGGTTGACCGCCATCAGGAGCACGAAGCCCATCGCGGCGGCCATGACGAAGCCGACGAAGCGCCGGTTGACCCGGATGACGCCCGTCTTGTAGGCGACGAGGACGGCGGTGAACGTCGCCATCGTGCCGATGACGGCCTGCATCGCCGCGCCGTCGACGCGCGCGTCGACCGCGCTGCTCAGCACGCCGAGGAAGACACCCTCAAGGGCCGCGTACGTGAGGATGAGCGCGGGGCTGGCCTTGCGCTTGAAGGACTGCACGAGCGCGAGGACCATAGCGACGAGGCCCGCGCCGATCGCGTAACCGTAGGACTTGCCGATGTTCGCCTCGTCCACCGGCAGCAGCGTCCACGCGAGCGCCGCGAAGACGATGAGCGTGCCGAGGGTGCCTGCCGTGCGGGTGACGACGTCGTCCATCGTCATGCGGTCGGCGGTGGGCGGGGCCTGCGGGACGCCGTACTGGACGTCCGCCTGCGCGTAGGGGTTGTTCGCGTACGGGTTCCCCGCGACCGGTGCCGGGACGGTCCCGACGGCTGCTCCCCCGGCCTGCGGTGCCGCGTGGAAGCCGGCGGAACCGTTGTCGCGGCTGAAGCCCCGTCGCGAGAAGACCGGGTTGCTGCTCCTCATCTCACTCCTTCATGGCCACCCTGTGTGGCCTTGCGCTCCAGAGTAATGCTTAGGCAAAAGGAAGACTCTAGTGCTTGGGGAGGATCTTTCCTCCCCGCGCAGGAGAAACGAGCCGTACGCGGCGTGTGTTCCCGCTCACTCCTGCGCGGCCCGCAGCAGTTCGCCCCGTACCGCCGCGCTCCCCACCGCCACCGTCAGCGTCCGCCCCGGTCCCCGCGCCGCGTCCGCCTCGCCCGTGATCCGCGGCCGTCCGGGCCGGTGGCCGAGCCCGTACCGCACGAGCGCCGTCTCGCGCCCGCACCACACCTCGGCGAAGACCGGCCCCTCGGGGGTGCGCGCGTAGGGGCCGAGCGGGTACTCCACGGGCTCGTCGGCGGGCGGGGCCTCGGTGCGCAGGTCCACGAGGGGCCGCGCCGAGCCCGTACGACGCCCGACGACGCCGCAGCGCCCGTCGGCCGCCACGTACACGAGGAAGCGGTCGGGGCCGCTGCGGACCGTCGCGAGAACGTGGCGGGCGAGCAGGGGGGCGGGAGCGGCCGGGGCCACGGGCGCGGCGGGGGCGGCCGGAGCCGCGGGCGCGGCGGGGGCGGCGGGGAGCGCGGCGAGCGGGACGGGGGACGCCGAGGCCGCGCCGTCCTCGTCCGCGTACAGCCCGGCGCGCAGCGCTCCCGTACCGCCGTCGCCGCAGCCGGTGAGCAGGGGCGCGGCGAGGAGCGTGCAGAGCAGGAGCGCGGCGGTACGGGGCAAGGGGACTCCTCGGGAGGAAGAAGGGGGGCGAACGGGGCGGCAGCGGGGCGGCGCGGCGGGGAAACCCGCAGTCTCCCCCGGCGCCACCCCCGCCCGTCGTCCTTCCGCGCCCGTTCTCACCCGGGTGGGTGAAGGCGCTCCCCGTCCCGGGTTGCCGGGCCCGGCGCGCCGCCCGAGGCTGAGCGGGAGCCGTACCGAGCGAACCCGGGCGCACACGCCGCGTGAGGTGTGGTCCCGGGCCCCGCCGGGCACCCGAGCGGCTCCCGCACCCGGGGCGCGACACGCGGACCCCGTCCGCCGCGCCCCACCGCGAAGCGCGAAGGAGACCCGCAGTGGCCGACCCGATCTCCACCAACAACACCGGCATCCCGGTCGAGAGCGATCAGTACTCGCTCTCGGTCGGCCCCGACGGACCGATCCTGCTCCAGGACAACTACCTCATCGAGAAGATGGCGCAGTTCAACAGGGAGCGGGTCCCCGAGCGGGTCGTGCACGCGAAGGGCAGCGGCGCCTACGGGACCTTCGAGGTCACCAACGACGTCTCGCAGTTCACGCGCGCCGACGTCTTCCAGCCTGGCCGCCGCACCAAGATGCTCGCCCGCTTCTCGACCGTCGCCGGGGAGCAGGGCTCGCCCGACACGTGGCGCGACCCGCGCGGTTTCGCGCTGAAGTTCTACACGCAGGAGGGCGTGTACGACCTCGTCGGCAACAACACGCCGATCTTCTTCATGCGCGACCCGAGCAAGTTCCAGGACTTCATCCGCTCGCAGAAGCGGACGATCCCGAGCGCGCTGCGCGACAACGACATGCAGTGGGACTACTGGACGCTGTCCCCCGAGTCGGCGCACCAGGTCACGTACCTCATGGGCGACCGCGGCATCCCGAAGACGTACCGGAACATGAACGGCTACGGCTCGCACACCTACCTGTGGGTCAACGGGGCCGGGCAGCGGACCTGGGTGAAGTACCACTTCCACTCGGACCAGGGCGTCGACCACATGACCGACATGGAGGCCGCCGCGATGGCCGGGGAGGACGCCGACCACCACAGGCGCGACCTCTTCGACGCGATCGAGCGCGGCGACGCGCCCTCGTGGACCCTGTACGTGCAGACGATCCCGTACGAGGACGCGGCCTCGTACCGGTACAACATCTTCGACGTGACGAAGACGGTGCCGCACAGCGACTACCCGCTCATCGAGGTCGGGCGGATGACGCTGCACACCAACCCCACGGACTTCTTCACACACATCGAGCAGGCCGCCTTCGACCCCTCGGACCTCGTCCCCGGCATCGGCCCCTCGCCGGACAAGATGCTCCAGGCGCGGCTGTTCTCGTACGCG
This sequence comes from Streptomyces sp. P6-2-1, assembly GCF_050613165.1. Lineage (NCBI taxonomy): Bacteria > Bacillati > Actinomycetota > Actinomycetes > Kitasatosporales > Streptomycetaceae > Streptomyces > Streptomyces sp. P6-2-1. The sequence goes on from NZ_CP192513.1 coordinate 2,697,659, forward strand.
GACACCCACCGGTACCGCATCGGGACCAACTACACGCAGCTGCCGCCCAACCGCACGGTCAACGAGGTGCGCTCGTACGCGAAGGACGGCGCGATGCGGCACTTCGAGCCGAACGTGGCGCGCCCGTACGCCCCCAACTCCTACGGCGGCCCGAGCGCCGACGAGGAGCGCTGGAACAAGCCTGCCGGGTGGCTCGTGGACTCCGCCGAGATCGTCCGCGCGGCGTACACGCTCCACCAGGACGACGACGACTTCTCGCAGCCGGGCACGCTCGTGCGCGAGGTCATGGACGACGCCCAGCGCGACCGCCTCGTCGGCAACGTGACCCGCCACCTCCAGAACGGCGTCTCCCCCAAGGTCCGCGAGCGCGCCTTCGAGTACTGGCGCAACATCGACCCGTCGGTGGGCGACCGCATCGCGGCCAACTTCGGCTGACGCACGGGGATTTCTACGGCTACGGGCCCGCCTCCGCTTTCTGCGGGAGGCGGGCCCTCGCGCGCGCCGCCGCAGCCCGTGAGGGAACCGCGTACCGCCGGGGTGCATGGGGGAACCACACACTGTTGCGCTAACGTCACTCCCCCGAAGGGCCTTCGCACGTGGGGGAGTTGGGGGAATAGTGGCGAATACGGCGATCCGGGACAGGCTGCCGACCGTGTACCCGGACGGTTCGCTGACCGGGCCGCCCGCGAGCGAGTCGCGCGGCGGCTCGGCCAACCTCATCGACGCCGCCCTGTGCCTGGCCCTCGCGATCCCGCTCGGCTTCGCCGGTTTCGCGGCGTACGCGTCCGCCACGGACGGCGGCGCGCGGGGCACGTGGACGACCGCGGCCCTGCTGTGGGGCGCGGCCCTGCTGGTCTCCTTCGTCAACCACGTGCTCCTGGGCCGGCTGGTGCGGCGGCAGCCTCGGCAAGCTCATGCTCGGCCTGCACGTGGTCCGTACCGAGGACGGTCGCCGTCCCCGCTTCTGGCACCTGGTGGGCCGCTGGCTCGCGGGGCTCGCGCTGGTGCCCTTCGGGGTACTGATCCTCGCCATCGCGCTGGCCGGTGCCGCCGGCTTCGACGCGCCGCTGTCCGTGAGCGAATGGCTCGGTATCAGCTCCGTCCACCGCGAGGTCCCGGACGGACCGGCGGTGACGCGGGCGGAACGGACCGCCGCGGACGAGGCGGCGGCGAAAGACCCCCAACTCGCGGCGCACGAGGCACTGGTGCGCGAGAAACGGGCACGGAAGGACCGGGCCGGCGAGCGCGAGGCGGTGGCGCGGCGGGTACGGGAGGGACGGGGCGGCCGTCCCGCCTACGGCAGGCGGCTGGGGGCCGCGCTCCTCGACTTCGTCCTCACACCAGTGGCGGGCGTCGTCCTGTGGTTCGCGGTCCTCCTGTCCGCCCCGGACGACCGCCTCATGGACGACACCACCCTCTTCTGGGGCGCCCTCGGCGGCTCGTGCCTCCTGTGCTCGTACCTCAACCGCGTCCTGCTCAACCGCACCCTGCACGGCACCCCCGGCCGCCGCGCCTTCGGCATCCGCCTGGCCGTCACGAAGACCGGCCGCCAGCCCGGCATCCCGCGCCTCAGCCTTCAATGGCTCCTCGGCCTCGCCCTCGCCCCCCTCAGCTTCTTCTTCCTCCTTTTCGGCGCCGCACCACCCGCGCAGAGCCTTGTCGGCCTCACGGCCGTACCGGCGCGGGAACGCGGCGGGCCCCGGATCACCGCGCCGGCCTGACGACGAACCACGGAAATAACGTGACCTCTTCCGAACCACCTTTTCCACAAAGGAAGTTCATCATGACGTGCCTTATCCAGGCCGACCCCGACGTGGAGCGGCCGTGACCTCGGCGCCCGATCCGCTCCCGGCCCAGGACCCGGCCCGGGAAGAAGAAGAACCGGAGCCCGGCTCAACCCGCCGGCATTCCTGGGCCATGGTCATCGACTTCCTCTTCGCCGCGGTGGCGGGCACCATCGCGACCCTCGTCCTCACTCCGAAGTACTACGCCCCGGGCGAGGCACATTCGACCGCCGTGGACTGGGGCATCGCAGCGGCCTGCTACCTCGGCTGCTCCTTCGTCAACCAAGTACTGCTCGCCCGCGTACTCCACGGCAGCCTCGGCCGCCACGTCCTGGACATGCACGCGGTCATGAAGGAGACCGGCCGCCCGGTCGGCCTCCCCCGCCTCGCCCTGCGCTGGCTCATCGGCTTGCCCACGCTGCCTGTCGGATTGCTCGGTTTCTTCTTGGGTGGCTTTCCCTACCCCATGGAAATCCTGGGTATCACCGTGGTTCGCAGGGACTAGCCACGTCGACCGGCTCACGTAACCGGCCCTCGCATCATCACATCACTACGGGGAGAACATCGTGAAGTACGCATACCGCACACCCGCCCTTCCCCACCGCCACTTCTGAGGCGGCGGCCATGGGATTCAAGGGACTGGACGACAAGCGCGCCCCCCAACTCGCCTCCGCCATCACCGTCACGGGCGGCGCGTACGCCATCCAGGGAAACCTCGTCGACCAGATCCTCAACAAATGGGCGCTCGGCATCGACGTGCAATTCCACCAAGAGGCGAGGTGGGCCGAGGACAACGCGAAACACGTCTGGCACATGCTCAAGTTGACCATGGAGGACCCTTCCGCCACGCTCGGGAACGGGGCGCTGGCCGGTGTCCTGGAGACCTGGATCGAGTACAAGGGCGCCATCAAGTCGTGGAGCGCCATGACCGGTATCGAGGCGGCGCTGCGGCTCTACGACAAGTGGAAGGCGGGTAAGAACGTCACCGCCGCCCAGAAAGCGCTGGAACTCAGCCGGACAATCGCGGGGCTCGGGTCAAAGGACGCGGCCGCGGCGGAACGGGCCATCACGGAAGCGCTGGCCAAGTCCAAGAATGTGGTGAACGCGTTCAAGGAACCGTGGAAGTGGCAGAAGCTGCTCGGCGGCGTGCTGGACAAGTCGAAGTTCTGGCTTCCCGACTGGCTGCGGAAGATTCCTAAGAACGCCCCGGGCGCCGGCGTCCTCAGCAAGATCACCGTCCCGCTCGCCGCCATCCACGGCATCAAGGAGATGTTCACGCCCGACCACAGCGGCGCCCAAGCGTGGGTCGACCGCGGCATGGGCGGCGTCGAACTCGTCGGGGCCGGTATGGCCGGGGCCGGGATGATCGCCGGGGCGAGCGGGACGATCGCGGGTGTCACTGTCGCCGCAGCCGTCCCCGTCGTCGGCTGGGCCGCCCTCGGCGTGACCGGCGCCTATTTCCTCGGCACCTGGGCCTGGGACAAATGGGGTGACGACGTCAAGGGCTGGGGGAAGAGCAGTGCGAAGGCGATCGGTAACTGGGGGAAAGACCAGGGAAAGGCGATCGGTAACTGGGGGAAGGACAAGGGGCAGGCCATCGGAAATGCAACCAAGAACGTCTATGACGGCGCGAAGAAGGGCGCCGAGGACGCTGTCGACGGCGCGGTGGACGGCGCCAAGAAAGTCGTCAAAAACGTCCTTCCCGGCCCTCTCAAATCGTTCGCCCACTGGTGACCCGGCCTTTCTCCGCAAAAGAGCCATTGCCTCCCCAGAGGAACGCCCGCAGGAATTCAGCGAAGGAACCCCATGCCTCTTTCCGAACTCCCCGAACTCGACGTCGAGATAGGCGAGCTCCGCGCCGCCGTCACCAGGGAGCTCTCCGACGGCGGGAGCCGGCACCTGCTGCGGCTCACCGACGAGGAGATCGCCGTACTGGACCCGGATTCCCTCAAGGAGTGTGTCGCCCCCACCCCGCGTCTCGCCGGGCTCTCCGAGCAGGAGCGCGACTGGTCGTACAGGATCGCGCTGCGCTCGCTCGTCTCGCGCGAGGCCGTGGACGTCGCGAACATCGAGGAACTGGACGCCCTGATCCGCCGGACCGAGGGCACCCCCGAGGCCGACCGGCCCTCGGGCGTCGATCTCGACCTGCGGATGACGACGGACGTGAGCCTCGCCCTCACGCTGCGCCGCACGCCCGAACGCGCGCTCGTCGCCGAGCAGCACACATCGGGCGGCACGACGCACACGGTCGTCTACGGGCACACCCCCGGCCTCTACCTCGTCGAACGCGTCACCGGCGGCGGCCTGCACTTGTTCAGCCTCGCGGCCTCGGCCGCCGACGCGGCAGAGGCCGTACGGCTCGCGGTCGACCCCTTCGAGATCGCCGACAAGGACGGCCCGGTCCGGCACCTCACGCCGCAGCAGATCGCCGCGCAGGATGTCGGTACGCGACTGAGCGGGGTCATCGACACGGCACTCGTCGTCGGCCAGGTCGTCCGCCTCGCCGACGTACCCGGGCCACTGCTCACGACGTACGCGACGGACCGCGAGGTGTGGACGGTGTACGTGGAGCGGCCCGACGCGCCTTCCGGCATACAGGCCCGCGCGGTCGGCCCGGGGACGCTCGGCGCGATGCTGCGGGCGCTCCTCGCGCTGCCCGAGCCGGAGGCGGGCGAGTGAACCGCGAGGTGGAGGCCCGCGAGGACCTGCGCAAGCTCAAGCGGTTCGCGGACGAGATCGAGCGCGCCATGGACCTCATCGACCCGCTCGCGGGCACCGACACCTGGAAGGGTCCCCGCAGCGAACGCTTCCGCGAGGACTGGGCGAGCCGCCAGAAGGCCGTCAGGCGGGCCCTCGCGGACGCGCGGGGCCGCATGCAGGCGAAGGTCACGGAGGTGGAGCGCGAGGAAGAGGAGAAACGGCGCAAGAAAGCGGCGGGGGGCGGCTGAGAACCGGCCCCCTGGTGCGATGGCGCCCCCCTCGGTCAACACGCGGTACCGGCGACACGACGGCGGAGGGAGCCAAGCGTGCCACCGTCGCGCCCGTACGCGTCCGGCCAAGGGCGCGGCACCCGCACCGGCCACCGGCCACCGGCCACCGGCCCGACATCCCCGCCCTCAGCCGTACAGGGCCCCCTCAGCCGCGCCGGAGGCGGGGCGGGACCGGCAGCCGGGCGTGCAGCCGGCAGGCGAGCGCGGCGAGCGCCGTGCCGGTCGCGGCGGCCGACGGGGCGGGGTGTGGGGTGGTGCCCGGAACCGGACTCGAACCGGTACGCCCTGGGAAGGGCAGCGAGGTTTAAGCTCGCCGTGTCTGCATTCCACCATCCGGGCAGGCCATGCACCCCGTTGCCGTCTCGCAGCCTATCGGGGGCTCTCCGTCCGCACGGGCGAACGGAGACTGCATCCTGTCTTATTTTATTGCCGCCTGACGCTCCGTCAGATCTCGGGGCAGGGCTTTGCCCGCCGACCGGCGCGCGGTGGGGCGGCGGTAAATGACGCGAATTCACTGTCCTCTCCGTGAGACTCCGCGACCGGACCCCCGCGCGGGCCTCCGCACGGCGACCGCCCCGCGGTCGCGTCGGTCAAGACGGTCCGCGGGGCGGTCGTGGTTCCGGCCCGGTACGGGTGGGTTCCCGCGCAGTTGCGCGGGAACCCGCCGCGGGTCAGTTGTGCCAGGTACGGGGGCGGGGCGGCAGCCCGGACTCGCCGGACTCCGGGGTGCGTACCGCGAGCACCTGGTTGACGCCGATCCGGTTGCGCGCGAAGGAGAGCGCCGAGGCCGCCATGTACAGGCGCCACACGCGGGCCCGCCCCGGCGAGGTGTGCCGGACGGCCTCCTCCCAGTGCGCCTCCAGGTTGCGCACCCAGGCCCGCAGCGTCCGCTCGTAGTGCTCGCGCAGCGCCTCGACGTCCCGCACCTCGAAACCGGCACGCTCCAGGAGCGAGACGGTCGTGCCGACCGGGGCCAGCTCGCCGTCGGGGAAGACGTACGCGTCGATGAACTCGTCGATCGTGTACGCGGCCTCGTCGCGCAGCGGGCGGCGCGCGATCTGGTGGTTGAGCAGGCGCCCGCCGGGCTTGAGGAGGGCGTGGAGGTCGCGCGCGTACTCCTCGTACCGCGCCGCGCCGACGTGCTCCGCCATGCCGATCGACGAGATCGCGTCGAAGGGGCCGTCGCGCACGTCGCGGTAGTCCTGCACGCGGATCTCGATCCGGTCGCCGAGGCCCTCCTCGGCGACGCGCTTGCGGGCGTACGCGGCCTGCTCGCGCGAGAGCGTGACGCCGACGACATCGACCCCGTACTCCCGCGCCGCGTGCAGCGCCATCGAACCCCAGCCGCAGCCGACGTCAAGGAGCCGCTGCCCGGGCCGCAGGTCGAGCTTCGTGGCGATGAGGTCGAGCTTGTCGCGCTGCGCCTGCTCCAGCGTCCCGCCCTCGGTCCAGTACGCGCAGGAGTAGACCATCGAGGGGCCGAGGACCAGCTCGTAGAAGGGGTTGCCGACGTCGTAGTGGTGGCTGATCGCCTTGCGGTCGCTGCCCTTGGTGTGGAGGTGGCCGCGGCCGGGGCGGCGCGCCTCCTCGGGCGGCGGGGGCGGCGGAAGCCCCGGACCGGCGAGGCGCAGCAGGGCGCGGCCGGCGGCGCGGATCTCGGGGCGGCGTACGGCCTGGAGCAGGCTCTTCGGCGCCGTGTCGCCCTCGCCCCTGTCCCATACGAGCGAGGAGAGCCGGTCGAGTACGTCGTACAGGTCACCGTCGACCGACAGCTCACCGGCCACCCAGCCCCGTACGAGACCGAGTTCGCCCGGTTTGAAGAGGAGCCTGCGCAGGGCGCGGCGGTGGTGCACGACGAGGACGGGGGCGCCCGGCGGACCCGCTTCGCTCCCGTCCCAGGCCCGTACCCGGACCGGGAACGGGGCCCCGAGCAGTTCCTGGGCGAGGTCGGTGAGCCGCGACGCGGCGTCCTGCATGGCGCACACCTCCGGGGGAGTTCCGCTGGGCGCGGGGAGCGCGTCAGGGGCGCGGGCCGTGACGTCTCCCCCCTACGTAAACACCGGCCGGGTGTTCGCGCAGTCCCACGTACAACGTAGAAGCAGTCGTCGTAAGGGAAGCGGAAAATCCGTGGTGGCGCCATGCTTTTCCGCCGGGGGCGGAACGGGGAATAGGGCGGGGCGGGCGGGGCAAGGACACCGGCGACCCGGGCGGGGGCCGTTCGGGCGGACAGCCGCGGGGCCCGGCGTCCTGCCGCGGGCATACGGAAGGGACGCCCGCCCCACGGATGGCGGACGCCCCTTCCGGTACGCCGTTACGGGGGCGGCGCGGCCCCCCGGGGGGAACCGCACCGCGTACCCGGTGTCCGCGCGGGTCAGCCGGCCTTCGCGGGCTCGGCGGACTCGCCCTTGGCCGCCTCGGCCTTCGGCGCGGGGACCTCGGCGGCGGGCGCGGGCTTCGGGGCCGGCTTGGCGGCCTCGTAGAACTCGCCGCGCGGGGTCTCGACGGCGCCGAGCGAGACGGCCTCGCGCTTGAGGAACATCCCGAGCGTCCAGTCGGCGAAGACGCGGATCTTGCGGTTGAACGTCGGCATCGCCATGCCGTGGTACGCGCGGTGCATGTACCAGGCGAGACGGCCCTTGAGCTTGATCTTCATCTTGCCCATGACGATCATCGCGACGCCCTTGTGGAGGCCGAGGCCCGCCACCGCACCCTTGTTGGAGTGGCTGTACTCCTTCTGCGGGAAGCCCCGCATGCCGGAGACGACGTTGTCGCCGAGGACCTTCGCCTGCCGCAGCGCGTGCTGCGCGTTGGGCGGGCACCAGGCGTTCGGGTTGCCGTTCTTGCGGCCGACCATGTCCGGGACCTGCGCGTTGTCGCCCGCGGCCCAGATGTAGTCGGTGCCGGTGGCCTGGAGGTCGGCGCCGACGTCGACGTGACCGCGCGGGCCGAGCGGGAGACCGAACTTCGCGAGGGCCGGGTTGGGCTTGACGCCCGCCGTCCACACGATCGTCCCCGCCTCGACCTCAAGGCCGTTGTTGAGCTTGACGTTGCCGTCGACGCAGGAGTCCATGCCGGTCTTGAGGTAGACCTCGACGCCGCGCGACTCCAGGTGCTTCTTCCCGTACTCGCCGAGCTTGGGACCGACCTCGGGCAGGATCTTGTCCGCGACGTCGACGAGGAGGAAACGCATGTCCTCGCGGGAGACGTTGGGGTAGTCCTTGGCCGCGTCGCGGGCCATGTCCTCCAGCTCGCCCACCGTCTCGGCACCGGCGAAGCCGCCGCCGATGAAGACGAAGGTGAGCGCCTTGCGGCGGATCGCCTCGTCGTGGGTCGAGTCGGCCTTGTCCATCTGCGCGAGGACGTGGTTCCGGAGACCGACGGCCTCCTCGACGCCCTTCAGGCCGATGCCCTGCTCGGCGAGACCCGGGATCGGGAAGGTGCGCGAGACCGCGCCCATCGCGATGACGAGGTAGTCGAAGGGAAGCTCGTACGACTCGCCCACGAGCGGGGCGATCGTGGCGACCTTGCGGTCCTGGTCGATCGAGGAGACCTTGCCCGTGAGGACCTCGGCCCTCTTCAGGACACGGCGCAGGGGGACGACGACGTGGCGCGGCGAGATGTTGCCGGCGGCGGTTTCCGGGAGGAAGGGCTGGTAGGTCATGTACGAGCGGGGGTCCACGACCGTCACGGTCGCCTCGCCGTAGCGCATCTTCTTCAAGATGCGCTGTGCTGCGTACAGTCCTACGTACCCACCACCCACTACGAGGATTCGGGGACGCTCCGTGGTGCTCATGGGATCGAGTATCCACCCGCCCCGCACAGGGACCTCGTGCGCCCCTTCACAAGGTTCCCCCACCCCTCTGCTACACTGCGCCGCCCACGTGACGCAGGTCATGTCCCGTACGGGGAACCACCGAGCGGCGCGAGGCGTTCCGCACCCCCTGTGAGCAGCGCCTCAGCGCATCCGGGCGAGCCGGACCACCGCTCGCGACACCGTGCCGCAATCCCCCCGAAACCCTCATCCGCGCCGGCTCTCGCGCGCCTGAGTGCCTCCTGGATCACAGCGGCGGCCCGGACCTCGCCCACGAGGACCGATTTCCTTGTGAAGAACTTCACGAACTTTCTCGCGCGGGGGGCGCGGGAGGGCGGCCCGGAGGGGCTCACGAGGGGCGGAACCGGGAATTCCGGGGGCGGTTGGGAGGGAGCGGGACGGGACGCGAGGCCGGGGGCGGGGGACAGGCGGACCGGTGCCGGGACGGGGGACGGGACGAGCGGACTGGCGCCAGGCGCGAGGGACGGGGGACGGAGGGACGGGGGAGGGCGGATCGGCGCCGGGGGCACCTTGGCGCGGCCCAGGAAACACCCTGCGGCGAGGACGCGGCCAGGGCCGTTCGACCCCTCCGGCGGGGAGGACCGGACCCACCCGGGCGGCGCCCGGCGCGACCGGGGCCGCCGTACGGCCGGAACCACCCGGGCGGCCGGGCTCTCGAACGGCCGGCGCAAGTCCCGCTCCCGTACGGACCGGCTCCCTTACGGACCGACCCCCATACGGACCGACCCCCGTACGGACCGGCTCCCTTACGGACCGGCCCCGTACGGCCGTCCTACCTTCCGGGCGGTCGAAGGTGGTGCTCAGGGGCGCGGGAGTACGCCCAGGAGCGCCGAGGTGAAGGAGATCCGCAGGGCCCCGCGCAGTTCCAGGTGGAGTACGCCGAGGGCGGGTTCGTCCGCGTAGGCGGCGAGGAGGCTGGGCGGCGGGGGTACGTACGCGGACAGGGCGCCCGCGGAGATCAGGCTCATCAGGCAGAACGTCTGCGCGGATTCGCCGAGTTCGGGCACGTGGCGGCGCAGCAGCTCGCTCATGGCCGTGAGCTTCGCGAGGGACGAGCGCTTGTACCGCTTGATCACCTCGACCGAGACGTTGTGCTCAAGGACCCCGCCCTGCGCACCGAAGAGGTCGCACAGCACCGGACGGGCCGCCAGTGACCCGCTGAGGACCTCGGCCATCTGCGCCGCCCGCACCTCCGGCGCCTCCCCGGCCCGGACACCGGCGGCCAGCTCGTCCGCCAGCTCGGCGAGCCAGCTACCCAGGAAGTCGTCGAGGAGTTCGAGCAGGACCGCCTCGCGCGACTCGAAGTACCGCAGGACGTTCGACTTGGCGAGGCCGACCCTTCGGCTCAGCTCGTTGAGGCTCACCTCGGCCACGGGCATCTCGTCGAGCATCGCCGCCGCCGTGTCCAGGATCGCCCGGCGGCGGATCTCTCTCTGTTCCTCGCTGCGCGCTCGCTGGAATGTCACGCCCCCAAGGCTAGCTTAAAGACCGCCGGTTCCTTGACAGCAGACCATCGGTCTTTTACGTTGGACACAACAGACCGATGGTTCCTTAGGAGCACCTCATGAGTGGCAACTGGACCGAGCAGCACATTCCCGACCAGAGCGGACGGGTGGCGATCGTGACGGGCGCCAACACCGGCCTCGGCTTCGAGACCGCCCGGGCGCTCGCCGAGCACGGGGCGACGGTGGTCCTGGCCGTCCGCGACACCGGGAAGGGCGAGCGGGCTGCCGCCCGTATCACCGGGGACGTCACCGTCCAGGCCCTCGACCTGACCTCCCTGGACTCCGTCCGCTCAGCGGCGGCCGAGCTGCGCGCGGCCCACCCGCGCATCGACCTCCTGATCAACAACGCGGGCGTGATGTACACGCCGAAGCAGACCACCACCGACGGTTTCGAACTCCAGTTCGGCACCAATCACCTCGGCCACTTCGCGCTCACCGGCCTGCTCCTCGACCGGCTCCTCCCCGTCCCCGGCTCCCGTGTCGTCACGGTCAGCAGCACCGGGCACCGCATTCGCGCCGCCATCCACTTCGATGACCTGCAATGGGAGCGGTCGTACAGCCGCACGGGCGCCTACGGGCAGGCCAAGCTCGCCAACCTGATGTTCACGTACGCGCTCCAGCGGCGGATCGCGCGGCACGGCACCACGGTCGCGACGGCCGCCCACCCCGGCGTCTCCAACACCGAACTCCTCCGCAACACCCCCGCCCCGCTCCGCCTTCCGGTCACCTGGCTCGCACCGCTGCTCATCCAGAAGCCCGAGCGGGGCGCCCTGCCCACCCTGCGCGCCGCCACCGATCCGGCGGTCCGCGGCGGGGAGTACTACGGTCCTGGCAACCGCGGCGAGATACGCGGCTTTCCGAAGCGGGTCACGTCCAGCCCCGCCTCCCACGACGAGGCCGTCCAGGAACGGCTGTGGACCGTCTCCGAGGAACTGACCGGGGTCACGTTCCCGGTGCGGTGAGGCGGCGGCCCCACGACGGACTCCCGGGCTCCTGGGCTCCCGGGCTCCTGGGCTCCCGGGCTCCTGGGCGGAGGGCGCAGGTCGGAGAGCCCGGGCAGAGGGCGCAGCTCGGAGAGCCCGGACAGAGGGCGCAGCTCGGAGAGCCCGGACAGAGGGCGCAGCTCGGAGAGCCCGGACAGAGGGCGCAGCTCGGAGAGCCCGGACGGCCGGGGAGATGCGCCCGTGCCGCGCAGAGCCGTTCACCGCTGATGGCCCACGGCTTCGGCAGGTCCTCACGTCGCTTCGGCGGGTACACCGCCCGCCGCCCCTCCGCGACGTACGGAAGGACGACCTGCCACGTACGGAAGGACGACGCCTCGTCCTCCGGGCCGCCTTCCGCGAGCCGGCCGACGGCAGTCGTCCGCGGGCCCGCCCGGTGGCGCCGGCCGGGCGCGGCCCCGGTCCCGGAGCCCGCCCGCGACTCCGGCGAAAGGTGCTCGCCGGACGTCCCGTTCCCGCTGGTCAGGATGGCCTGCGGGCGGGCAGCGGCCTGCCGCCGGGATCGCGGGTGCGACCCTGCACGTGTCGGCTTCCCGCCCGTCCCCGTCCTGGACTCCGCGGCTCGTCCGCCCCCCCCCGGACCCCGCCGCGTCACCGGCGGCCGAACTGGACCGCGCCCGTACCCCCGGCCGCCTCCCGGCGACAGAGCCGGCTCCCGTACACCCGGCCGCCCACTGAGCCACGTGACGTGCTCCGCGCCACGCTCCCCCACCGGCCCCCGGCGGACACGTCAGGCCGCCCCTCGGCCTCCCCGGGGGCGGAGCAGCCGACGCCCCGGACGGCCCGGCAGGCGAGGGCTCCCCCGGCGCCGCGGCCTTCAGGCACCCCGCCGTGCGACCGGGCCGCATCCACACCACTGACGCAAACCCACCGAACTCGGCCGCGACAGCCGACACCCCCGACCCGAAACCACCCACAGGGCCACCCACCCCGGCGCGAACACCACGCCGCGACCCGTCCGGCCCGGCCCCGACGCCCTTCCGGCCACACACGCCACTGCCCGGCCAACACCCCTTCCGCACAGAGCCGTTCACCACACCTGACCCCCTCCCCGTGGCGCGCCCTTACGCGATACTGGGCCCGGCCAAGGCGCCGGTACAGGGGGGGCGCGACTCTCCCCGTACCGGCAAGGGAATGACCGACGGGGGCTGTTGCTCATGGGTTTCTCCGGAATCGACCCGGACGAGCTGGCGAAGACCATCACCTCGCTCGACGCGGACCAGAAGGAGCTGCGCGGCTCCGTGAACTGGATCAAGTCGACCTTCGGGCAGTACGGGATCGACACCGGACCGCTCGTCCAGCTCGGCGCGATCGCGGACTGGGCCGAGAACCAGCTGCCCGGATTGCGGCGCCGCCTGCACCTGTCGATCGCCGAGCACACGAAGTACGGCGTCAAGGGCTACGTGCGGATCGACGAGGCGAAGGTCGGCGCGGGGAAGCAGGCCGCGGCGGACGGCAAGAAGGCGGGCGAGAAGTGGAAGGACCGGGTCGAGAAGGGCGAGATCTCGCCCGAGATCTTCGCGACCCTGACGGCGAACTCGGCCGACGCCGACTACCTCAAGGGCTTCTACGACGCCCTCGGCCCGCAGGCCCTGTCGATGCTGTCGCTCAGCATGGGCGACCACATGAACAAGCGCTACAAGGACCACGCCGACCAGCTCGAAGCGGACCGCAAGGTCCTCGCGGACACCTTCGGCACGTACACGCAGGTCGCCTTCGAGGGCAGGACGGCCAAGCAGAAGCAGAAGGCGTGGAACGACTGGTTCGACAAGGGGGCGATCGGCCCGGGGGAGGTCTTCCGCCCCGACCTCCTCATGCCGCTCCTCCCGGGCGGCAAGCACGACAAGGACTTCCTCGTCGCGCTCGGCGACCGCGTCCTGGACACCAAGGTCAGGAACCACGCGTCCGAGGTCGAGTGGATGGGGCAGAGCGGCCTCATGGCGGGTGAGTGGGGCAAGGACGCGTATACGCAGCTGTTCACCGCGATCGGCGGCAACAGCGCGGCGGCCGGTGAGTGGATGGACCACAACGCGGACTGGGTGGACCACAGCCTCTACCACACGGGGCCGTGGTCGGTCGACCACCCGAAGGAGCGCGGCGAGGCGTTCTTGAAGCTCCTCACCGGCGCCACCGTGACCCTCCACGACGAGAACCCGCGACTCGCCGAGAAGAACACCGCTTTCCTCCTCTTCCAGAACGCCCAGCACCGCAAGGACATGCCGGGTGTCCACCCCATCGACGGCGCCGCGCAGCTCTACACGAACATCATCACCGCGTACTGGGACGACCTGGAGATGAGCGTGACGTCCCCCGTGGGCAACTCGCTGTGGGCCGGCGGCAAGAAGTGGGACCACTCCTCCTTCCTCAAGGCCCAGGACGGCAGCCGCCCCGGGATCGAGGTCTCGCAGGACCTGTGGTCGGAGCTGCTGGTGGAGGCGGGCCGTGACCCGAAGGGCGCGGGCGTCATCGGGAGTCTCTTCCAGGCGTACGACCAGCAGATGATCAACGTGGGGAACACGACCAACGAGAAGGGCACCACCACCGACGCCACGAGCTACCTCTCGGTGCGGCAGGGGCTCATGAAGCGCTTCTACTACATCACCATGAAGCACTCCGAGGACGAGCTGAGCGGGGACATCGACAAGTGGGTCGAGGAGACCAACGCCTTCCGTGACGGCCTCATCGACCAGGTCGTGGGCGCGGCGGCCGGAGGCATGGGCGGGGCGGGCCTCGCCGGCGTCAAGGGCGCGGTGATCGGCACCGCGTACTCCACCGCGCAGAGCCTCCTCACCGGCTGGATTCAGCAAGGCGTGCACGTCGACAAGAACGACGCGCCCGGTCAGCTCCGTGAGTCGCTCAAGCAGATCAAGGACGCGGAGATCGACTCCAGTTGGCAGGCGAGCTACCAGGACCAGGCCAACGACCTTCTGCGCAAGGGCGAGAAGTGGGACGCCCACCTGCCGCACGACGTAGAGATCGCGGGCATCGACAGCATGTCCCCGGAGCAGCAGGCAAATCTTCCGGCGCTGGGCCTGGACACCTCCCCACACGGTGATCCCCACCAGTACATCGGCAACGACTCCTCGAAGAACTTCCTCCAGGCCGACGGCACCGTGAAGGACGTCGACGAAATGACGCCCACCCAGCGCCAGACCTACGCCAAGTGGCTCGAAGACCCCACCGTCGTCGCGAAGGTGTACCGGCGGTTCTCGGACGCACGCAACGCCTGGGACTGGCCGGGGCAGACGGCGGACGGCGGGGACGACGAGTAGGCGGGCACCGCACGTGGGCGGGGCGGCAAGCGGGGCGGCCGGCGGCGGGGGCGACGGGCCGGGGGCGCGCGGCGGGGGCGACGCGCACCCCCGGCCCGGTCGGCGCTTACGTCGGTGCGCGACCGGGCGCGGCGGCCGCTCCCACGTGGATTCGCCGGACTTCCTGCCCCCTTTGCGCAGGACCCCGCTCAGCTCCGGATTCTGCGCGACGTCGCTGGGCCCGAAGGCCGGGGTGATCCGCCACCAGCGCTGCCGAGTACCGACAGGCACATCCATGACAAGAGCGCCACGCAGACTGCCACCCTTGGCAGCAAGCGCGAGCCGCTTCCACGGCCCCTTCTCGCCGTCGCGATACTCGACCTTCACCGCGCTCGCCCCAGGAAGGGCCATGCCCCGCGTCCGAAGACCGAGTTCGAGCGAAGCACCCCTCACCGCACCACCACCATTCCCCGTGGTGACCCGGAGCGTCGCCGACCTCCCCTCGACCAGTTCGCCCGTACTCACTTGCAGATCCACCCGGTGAACCGACACACCCGACGAGGACGCCGTGGGCTTCCCGTCCCCATCACCGCCACCCCCACCCCCGCCGCCACGAACCCGGACAGCCTTGCGCTCCCGGCCCGGTTCGACGACCTCACACACGGCTCCACGCTCAGGGAAGCGGGAACCGACGCCCCGGGCCCGCGCCACTGCCACAGGACGTGCGCAGCAGGAGCACCACCCGACAGCGGCCTCGGCGACCGGCACCCCCGCCCGCGGGCCCGGCCCGCCACACGCTTCCCCGGGCCTCAGGACAGCCGAAGTCCCAGGGCGGCCGGAAACCCCTGCCACGTACGAGCGACCGTGCTTCAGCTCGCGTCGAACCGGATTCTCAACGCCCCGTAGTCGAGGACGGCGTCCTGGAGGTTCTTCAGCTTCGGGTCGAGCATCCGAAAGCCCAGAGCGCCACTGTCGAAGTGCTTCGCGAGCGGGGATGTGGCCTTGAGCCGGAAGCGGTACCGCTTCTCCCCCTTCGCGGGGATGTGCGCGGCTTCCTGAAGGAGGAGGCTCTTCGCGGGGGTCACACCCGAGGTCTCGCCGATTTCGAGCGGCCTCCAGCCGCCACCGTCGAAGTACTGGGCGACGAAGCCGGGCTCACCGTCCGTTCCGTCGCACGGCCCCTCGTTCTCCCCTCCCGCCCCCGTGCACGACAGTTCCGCCTCGAACTTCAGACCATCGAGCGGGCCGGGCAGCAGGTTGCGCACGCGGACGGCGTACTCGGACCAGGCGGAGGAGGAGAGCTGGGGCCCGTCGCCCTTGCCATCGGCCAGAATGTCGACCGGGCGCAGCGGCTGCTCCCACGTGGATTCGCCGAACTTCTTGCCCCCTTTGCGCAGGACCCCGCTCAGCTCCAGATTCTGCGCGACGTCGCTGGGCCCGAAGGCCGGGGTGATCCGCCACCAGCGCTGCCGAGTACCGACAGGCACATCCATGACAAGAGCGCCACGCAGACTGCCACCCTTGGCAGCAAGCGCGAGCCGCTTCCACGGCCCCTTCTCGCCGTCGCGATACTCGACCTTCACCGCGCTCGCCCCAGGAAGGGCCATGCCCCGCGTCCGAAGACCGAGTTCGAGCGAAGCACCCCTCACCGCACCACCACCATTCCCCGTGGTGACCCGGAGCGTCGCCGACCTCCCCTCGACCAGTTCGCCCGTACTCACTTGCAGATCCACCCGGTGAACCGACACACCCGACGAGGACGCCGTGGGCTTCCCGTCCCCATCACCGCCACCCCCACCCCCGCACGCCGTGGCGAGCAAGCAGAGCGACCCCGCGACAACCATGCCCCTGACGCGGCGACCACTCATACGCCCCACTCCCCGAAATCGACTGCCGGCCACGCGCACCACCACCACCCGCGACCCCGACCGACGCCCCGCACGCAGGCGCCGACACGGACGATACCCACCCCTCACGAACCGGAACAGCCCTGCCCTCCCAGCCCAGTTCGACGACATCGCACACGGCTCACGCGACAAGCACCGGCGCCCGTCCCCCAGGAATCGCGGGCCGCCCGCTGAGCCAACGCCGCCGGACGGGCCAGGACGACACCCGGCATCGCGGCAGCGTGTCCCGCTCCGCGACGCGCCCGCCACGCCCACCCTGCCGCGCACACCCACGCCCACGCCACGCGCACGCCCACGCGCGAGGTTTCTCGCGCGTCCCCCTACTCCCCCACCACGCTCCAGGCGATCCCGTCCAGGATGTCGTGCTCGCTCACGATCAGCCGGTCCGCCCCGACGCGTCGCATGATCGCCCGTAGGATCAGCGTGCCCGAGGTGATCACGTCCACCCTGCCGGGGTGCATGACCGGGATCGCGGCGCGGGTGGCGTGCGTCGAGGTGAGGAAGCGGGTGGTCAGGTCCTCCACCGCCTCCCGGGTCAGGGTGCTGTGGTGGATCGCCGAGGAGTCGTAGGCGGGAAGGTGCAGAGCCGCGCCTGCCAGCGTGGTCACCGTGCCCGCCAGGCCGACCAGGGTGGATGCCTCCGCGAAGGGGACCTCGGACCGCGCCTCGTCCAGGGCCGCGTCGATGTCCTTCTCGATCGCCGCGACGCGGTCCGCCGGTGGCGGGTCGATGAGGGTGCCGTCCTCCGTCGTCAGGTGGCGCTCCGTCATGCGGACGCAGCCGATGTCGACCGAGCGGGAAGCGCGGGGGGTCTTGTCGCCGAGGACGAACTCCGTCGAGCCGCCGCCGATGTCCACGACCAGGTACGTGTCTTCGCCCAGTTCGCGGGTCGCGCCCGTGAAGGAGAGGCGGGCCTCCTCGGCGCCGGTGATCACTTCCGGCTCCACGCCGAGAATTCCTCGCACGCCGTTCACGAAGTCCTCGCGGTTCGAGGCGTCCCGCGAGGCCGACGTCGCGACGAAGCGGACGTTGCCCGCGGGGACCTCGTGCGCCGCGATCGCCTCGGCGTACTGGCGGCAGGCCGCGAAGGTGCGCTCCAGGGCCTCGGGCGCCAGGCGCCCCGTACGGTCCACGCCCTGGCCCAGGCGGACGATCTCCATGCGGCGGTCGAGGTCCACGAGCGAGCCGGTCGCCGGGTCCACGTCCGCGATGAGCAGGCGGATCGAGTTGGTGCCGCAGTCCACGGCTGCCACGCGGGTCACTTCGTGTCCTCCTGGGTGCGGAGTTCCGAGCACGGCTTCTTCCGCCACCACTCAGGGAGCATCGCGAGCGCCTCGTCCCCGAGCGGGTTCACGCCCGGGCCCGCGGCGAGCGAGTGCGCGACGAGGACGTGCAGGCACTTGACGCGGTCGGGCATCCCGCCCGCGCTCGGGAAGCCGGTCAGCTCCTCGATCGCGTCGCGGCGCTCGATGTAGTCCTCGTGCGCGGCGCGGTAGGCGGCGGCGAGTTCGGGGTCGCGGCCCAGACGCTCGGTCATCTCCTTCATGACCCCGTTCGCCTCCAGCGTGCCGATCGCGGACGCCGCGCGCGGGCACGTCAGGTAGTAGAGCGTCGGGAAGGGGGTGCCGTCGGGCAGGCGCGGGGCGGTCTCGACGACGTCGGGCTCCCCGCAGGGGCAGCGGTGCGCGATGGCGCGCAGGCCGCGCGGCGGCCGGCCGAGCTGGAGCCTGAAGACCTCGACATCGGCCTCGGTGGGCGCGGTGGGCGCGGTGGTCGGCGGGGGCGTGTGCATGCGGGGCTCTCGATCGGGGACGCGGGTCGGGTACGTACGGCCGTGCCGGTGCGTACGCGGGTACGGGCTTCCAGTATCCCCGTACGGGCGAGGTGCCGGCCCGCCGCCCGCTTCGCCGCGGCGCCACCGCTCCCGCCGCCCGCTCCCGCCGCCCGCCTCCGCCGCCCGCTTCAGCGCAGCGCGGCCGCGCGGTCCGCCTCGTCGACGCCGCCGAGGAGGTTGGTGTACCAGGGGCGGGTGGCGGCGGCGTCCTGCGGCGCGGGCCCGGCGCTCGCGGCGCCGGGGACGAGAGCGGTGTAGCCGGTCTCGCCGGGCAGGACGTAGTGGAGGCGCTCGCGGATGCGCTGGCGGGCGAAGGCGGGGTCCTGCCAGCGGGCCTTCTCGTCGCGCAGCCGCTCGACGTCCTTCTGGTGGGTGCTCAGCTCACGCCGGAGGTCGGCGATCTCGTCGCGCTGGGCGATGTACTGCCGCATCGGGTACGCGAGCGCGACGATCAGCGCGCACAGGACGAGGACGAGGATCGCGGCGCGCCCGGTGAGGCGGGAGCGGCGGGCCTGGCGGCGGGACTGGGAGCGGTAGACGCGGGCCGCCGTCTGCTCGCCGAGAACGCGCAGGCGGGTCGCGGTCGAGAAGCGCTCGCCGTCGTTCTTCCGTGCCATGACGGATCTCCCCCCTCGTGCGGGTCTCGCGCGCCGTGCGCACAGGCGTACGGCACACACGCGTACGCCCCCGCACACGGTACGGGACCGGGTGCGGGGGCGTGCGGAGGCTCAGCCCTTCGTACGGGCCGGGGGTGCCGGCCCCTCGTACGGGCCCGGGTGTCAGCCCTTGAAGCGCGGGAACGCCGAGCGGCCCGCGTACACCGCCGCGTCGTCGAGGATCTCCTCGATGCGCAGCAGCTGGTTGTACTTGGCGACGCGCTCGGAGCGGGCCGGGGCGCCGCTCTTGATCTGGCCGCAGTTGGTGGCGACGGCGAGGTCGGCGATGGTGACGTCCTCGGTCTCGCCGGAGCGGTGGGACATCATGCACTTGAAACCGTTGCGCTGGGCCAGCTCGACGGCGTCCAGCGTCTCGGTGAGCGAGCCGATCTGGTTGACCTTGACGAGCAGGGCGTTCGCGGACTTCTCGTCGATGCCGCGCTGGAGGCGCTCCGGGTTGGTGACGAAGAGGTCGTCGCCGACGAGCTGGACCTTGTCGCCGAGGCGCTCGGTCACGGTGGCCCAGCCCTCCCAGTCGTCCTCGAAGAGCGGGTCCTCGATGGAGACGAGCGGGTAGGCGCCGACCAGCTCCTCGTAGTACGAGGTCATCTCGGCGGCGGTGCGGTCCTGGCCCTCGAAGCGGTACTTGCCGTCCTTGTAGAACTCGGAGGCGGCGCAGTCGAGCGCGAGCGCGACATCGCGGCCGGGCACGTAACCGGCCTCCTTGATCGCCTCGACGATGAGGTCGAGCGCGGCGCGGTTCGAGTCGAGGTTCGGAGCGAAGCCGCCCTCGTCGCCGAGGCCGGTGGACAGGCCGCGCTCCTTGAGCACCTTCTTGAGCGTGTGGTAGACCTCGGCGCCCCAGCGGACGGCCTCGGAGAACGACTCGGCGCCGATCGGCGCGATCATGAACTCCTGGATGTCCACGTTGGAGTCGGCGTGCGAACCACCGTTGAGGATGTTCATCATCGGCACCGGGAGCAGGTGCGCGTTGGGGCCGCCGAGGTAGCGGAAGAGCGGGAGGTCGCTGGCCTCGGAGGCGGCGTGCGCGACGGCGAGCGAGACGCCGAGGATGGCGTTGGCGCCGAGCGAGGACTTGTCGGGCGTGGCGTCGAGGTCGGACATCGCCTGGTCGATCAGGCGCTGCTCGGTCGCGTCGTAGCCGACCAGCTCCGGGCCGATCTGCTCGATGACGGCGAGGACGGCCTTCTCGACGCCCTTGCCCTGGTAACGGTTGGCGTCCCCGTCACGCAGTTCGATGGCTTCGAAGGCACCGGTGGACGCACCGGAGGGCACGGCGGCACGGCCTGTGCTGCCGTCGTCGAGGCCGACCTCGACCTCGACCGTGGGGTTGCCTCGGGAGTCCAGGATTTCCCGGGCTACGACGACGTCGATGGACGGCACGAGCATCTCCTTCTGGGATGTGGAGCAGGTCTGCGGGGGCCCTTGCGGGGGCTTCCGCTGCATGAGCCTAACCGGCCGGGGGGCCGGGGTCGGCCGACGCCCGGGACTCGGCCGCAATCCGTGGGACGTACCGGGTGAAGGGGGTGAAACGGGCGGGCGGATCGGGGCCGATCGGGGCATCTGAGCCGAGGGGGTGACAGGTGAGCCGAGCTGGTGAGCGGGGGTGCGCGCGGGTGAGAGGGCGGGGCGCGGGCCGGAGGGCGGGCGCACGGGCGGGCCGGTGACGGAACCGGGCGGGCGGGCCCGTACGGGCAGCCCCGCCACGCACGGGAAGCCCCGCCGCGCACGGGCGAACCCCCGCCACGCACGGGAAGCCCCGTCCTGCCCGCGCACGGGAAAAGCCCCGCCCCGCCGCGTACGGGGGAGAACGCGGCGGGGCGGGGCGGTCCCGCGAGGGGGACGAGGGGTCCCCCTGGGGGTCAGCTGAGGTGGAGCTGCTGGCCCGGGTAGATGAGGTCGGCGTCCTTGACGATGTCCTTGTTCAGCTCGAAGAGCTTGGTCCAGCCGCCCGAGACGTGGTGCTTGTAGGCGATCTCGCTGAGGCTGTCGCCCTTGACGACCTTGTACTCGCCGTCGCCCTTGGCGACGGTGATGCCGGTGTCGGTCTTGACCGTGCCGGTGGTCGACTTCGGGGTGGTGTGCTGCTGCGGGGCCTGGCGCTGCTGGCTGCGCGAGGCGCTCTGGTCGCCGGAGGAACGCTCCTGCGACTGCTGCTGGCCGCTGTTGCTGTTGCCGCCGCCCGGGTTCACGTTCGGCGAGACGCCGTCGTTGCTGAGGTTGCCGGCACCGGCGCAGGACCAGGCGCCCGGGCCCTGCATGGCGAGCAGGCGCTCGGCGGTGGCGATCTGCTGGTCCTTGGTGGCCAGGTCGGCGCGCGGGGCGTACTGGGTGCCGCCGGCGGCGGCCCAGGAGGACTGGCTGAACTGGAGGCCACCGTAGTAGCCGTTGCCCGTGTTGATGGACCAGTTGCCGCCGGACTCGCACTGGGCGACAGCGTCCCAGGTGGAGGTCGATGCGGCGGAGGCGCTGCCGGTCGCCATCAGCGGGACGGCGATCGCGGCACCGGTGACACCGGCGAACGCGACGATTCGGGTGGTACGACGGCGACGGTGCTTGGCCTTGCCGGAAAACAGCATGGAGGGTCTCCTCACCGACGCCTGCGAGGTGAGCTGTCGGGTTCGGGCCTGTGAGTTGCCCGGCCGGACGGCGGCTGCCGCCCGGCTTCACCCCTAGCCCCGGACCGGCGCCCGGTCTCCCGGGCACCGGCTGGGACGCAAACCTTGGGTCCCCCGCTCCTGCCTTCGGCGCGTGACGCGACGACTGTCCCGAAACGGGCGCCGGCAGGATTCGGCGTGACGACCGTCGGGGCCTCCCGGTGGGGAAGCGAGCACGACGTTAAGCAAGAAATCAGCGGAACTTCAAAGACGATCAGGGCGGTTGAGACTCATGTCTCACTTGACCTCTACCGGACAATAACGGACAGACATGGTCAACCGCTTGTCCGGTTATCGCCCTGAATCCGCACCAAGATCCAGGCTCTGGCCAGGGAGAATGAGGTCCGGGTCGACACCGATGATCTTCTTGTTCTGCTCGTAGAGCCCGGTCCAGCCGTCGGCGAGCTTGTGCGCCTCGGCGATGCTCCAGAGATTGTCCCCTTCGCGCACCTTGTACGAGTCCGTCTTGTCCGCCCCGTCCGCACCCTTCTGACCCTCCGTGTCCGTGGCCGCGTGGCGGCCGCCGGGGGCGGAGCGGTCGGCTCCGGAGTCGCGGTCGTCGCCGGGAGTGGCGGAGGTCTCGCCACCGGGGACGGTGGTCGACTCGGAGGGCGAGGCGGACGCGGAGGAGCCGGTGGCCCCGGAGGGGGTGCCGGAGGGCTCGGGCTTCGCGTGCTTGCCGCGGCTCTTGCCCGTACCGGCGTCCTTGCCGGTGGCGGCGTCCTTGCCGGTACCCGAGGGGCTCGCCGAGGCGTCGGCGGACGGGGTCCCGCCGGAGGCGTCGGCGTCCGGCGTCGTCGACGCGGAGGGATCGGCGCTCGCGGAGGGGGACGCACCCTCGTCCTTCTTGTCCGTCTTCTCCTTGTTGTCCGTCTTCTCCTTGTTGTCCGCCTTACCCGTCTCCTTGGCGCTCGCCGTGTCCTGCGGCGCGGGAGTGACGGGCGCCGGGGCCGCCTGGCCGTCCTGGACGGTGAGTCCCGCGGTCAGGGCGCAGCCGGGCCAGGCGGAGGGGCCCTGCGTCGCGAGGATGCGCTGCCCCACCTGTATCTGCTGGGCGGGCGTCGCCATGTCCGCGCGGGGTGCGAGGTCGAGGCCGCCGTTGGCCTCCCACTCGTCCTCGGAGAGCTGGAGACCGCCGTAGTAGTCGTTGCCGCTGTCGGCCGCCCAGTCGCCGCCCGTCTCGCACTCCACGAGACGGTCCCAGGGACCCTGGTCGGCGCTCGCGGTCCCCGCGCCGAGGAGGGGGATGGCGATGGCGGAGCCGGTGACCCCTGCCGCGACGACAAGGGCAGGGGCCTGGCGGGGGCGTCGGTGGCGACCGTTCCCGGAGAGCATGCGGTGCCTTTCGCAAGCAGCTGAGGGGGTCAGCTGGTGAGACAGATGATCCGGACGTGAACGTAGCGGGATTCGAACGCCCGTCACAAGTCGATGCAGCCTCGATCACGCAAAGATCACATTATTGACGCGTGTTCAGTTCACGAGTGCTCATATCCCTGCACAGAGGGGGTGAAACGGACGGGAAGGGTGCGGAGCCCGCGCATGATGAGGCCGCCGCGCCAGCGCAGTTGTCCCGGGTCCTCGTCGAGCGCGAGGTCGGGGAGGCGCGTGAAGAGGCGCGCGAGCGCGGTCTTTCCCTCCAGGCGGGCGAGTGGGGCGCCGAGGCAGTAGTGGATGCCGTGGCCGTAGCCGAGGTGCTGGTTGTCGCGGCGGGTGAGGTCGAGCGTGGCGGGCTCGGGGAAGCGGGCCGGGTCGTGGTCGGCGGCGGCGAGGACGACGAGGACGGGGTCGCCGGTGCGGATGCGGCGGCCCGCGAGGTCGAAGGGCTCGGTGGCGTAGCGCCAGGTGGCGAGTTCGACGGGGCCGTCGAAGCGGAGGAGTTCTTCGATGCCGGTGCTGAGGAGGGCCTCGCCGTGGTCGGGGGCGCTGGTGAGGGCTGTTCGCAGCAGGGCGCGCTGGTCCGGGTGCTGGAGGAGCGCGAACGTACCGTTCCCGATCAGGTTGACGGTCGTCTCGAAACCGGCGAAGAGAAGGATGAAGGCCATCGCCGCCGCTTCGTTCTCGGTGAGGTGCTCGCCGTCGTCCACGGCCTGGATGAGGGCCGAGATGAGGTCGTCGCCGAGGTCGCGGCGTTTCCTGTGGATGAGTTCGGCGAGGTAGCCGCGCATCCTGCCGACCGCGCGGCCCACTCCCCCGCGCGGGCCCTGCCCGTGCCGGATCATCATGCCCGCCCAGTCGCGGAAGTCGTCCTGGTCCTCGCGCGGGACGCCGAGGAGGTCGCAGATCGCGTAGATGGGGAGCGGGAAGGCGAACTCGTGGATGAGGTCCGCGCTGCCGCGCGCGGCGAAGCCGTCGATGAGCTGGTCGGTCAGCTCGGCGACGCGCGGCGCGAAGGCGGCGACGCGGCGGGGCGTGAACGCCTTCGAGACGAGGCGGCGCAGGCGGGTGTGGTCGGGCGGGTCGATGTTGAGCAGGTGGGTCATCAGCTCGGCCTTGCGCTCCCCGGGAATCCCGGTCTTCCCGCGTGCCCCCGCGCCCTCCGCGTGGTGCGCCGGGTTCTTCGAGAGCCGGGGCTCCGCGAGCGCGCGCCGCGCGTCCTCGTACCGCGTCACGAGCCACGCTTCCACGCCGCTCGGCAATCGCGTCCACGCGACGGGCTCGTGCGCGCGCAGCCAGGCGTAGGAGGGGTACGGGTCGGCGGCGAAGGCGCGCGAGAAGAGCGGGGGAGCCTGCGGCTCGGGGGCGTCTGCGGGGAGGAGGGCGTGGGGGCACGGCATACCGAGACGGTAGCGAAGGCCCCAGCCGCCCTTGCGGGGCCTCCGCCCGGGGGCCCCGCCCCTCGGTCGGCGCGGGGGCCCGGGCGCGCGGCGTCCGTACCAGCCTGCCGCGCACCCGTCCCGCGTCCCTCTCCGCGTGCGCCACGGCCGCGGCGGCGAGGGGCGGGCTCGCGCGGACGACGGGGGAGGTCTCCCCGCGCCGCCGCCGCGAAGAGACCGCCCCGTACCGTGCGCAGGGCTTCGGGGGCGCTCGTGGCGAGGCTCGGGGTGGAGAAGGCCGGTGACTTCTGGAAGGCCGCCATCAGGTCGTACCGGAGTCGGCGGGCGCCTGCCGCCGACGGCGCCGACGGTCACGAGACACCCCTTCGGGGCGAGGCGGCCGAGGAAGGCGGGGAGGTCGGGGCCCGAGACGACGTCCAGGACCACGTCTCGTACGGCCGGGAGCGGCGGCGCGGCCCGTCGCGGCCGCGGCGCGGAGGGCGCGGAGGCGGGGCGCACGTCCGGGGATGGAGGCGGGCCGCGCGCCCGGGGGTGGAGGCGGGGCGCACGTCCGGGGATGGAGGCGGGCCGCGCGCCCGGGGGTGGAGGCGGGGCGCGGTGACGGTGGCTCCGGGGCGCGCGGCGAGTTGTACGGGGGGCTGCCGAGCGAGCCCGAAGCGCCCCGTACAACTCGCCACGCGCCCCCGCGTTCCCTGCGGCGCCCCGCGCCCCTTCCCTCGCCGCGCGAGTCCGCCGTCCCTGCGCCGCCGCGGCCCTCATCCCCTTCGCCGCAGCACCCCCCGCCCCGGGACCGTGACCGCGAGCAGCGCCAGGCCGCCCGTCGCGGCGGCCATGCCCCCGTACAGCAGGGGTGGCACGTACGGCAGCGCGCCCGTCGTGCCGCGCATCATCGGGACGAGCGTCGCCGCCGCGATGGCCGAGCCCAGGACGATGCCCGCCACCCAGACGAGCAGGCCCTCCCAGCGCAGCATCGCCAGGACCTGGCGCCGTGTGCCGCCGACGAGGCGCAGGGCGCCCAGTTCGCCGCGGCGGCTGAGGACCGTCATGACGAGGGTGTTCGCGGCGGCGACGGCGGCGAAGCCGCCGAGCACCGCGGCCATCGTGTTGCTCGTCCAGGCGCCGACCCGCGCGTCGCGGTCCTTGCCGGTGGCGTAGCCGGAGGCGTCGGTGACCTCGCCCAGGGCGCCGAGCGCCCGCTCCGTACCGCCGTGGACGAGGAGCGTGCTGTCGAACCCCGAGGTGACGTGCGGGGCGAGCGAGGCGCGGTCCATCGTCACCGTGGCGAGGCCGAGCCCGCGCGCGTAGACGGCGACGACCTCGGGGGCCTGCTTCGTGCCGTCGGGGAGGTGGAGCGGGAGCCGGTCGCCGACGCGCACGTGCGCCGTGGCGGCGAGCGTCCTGTCGATGGCGATCCGGTCCGTGCCGATCCGGTCGACGCGGCCTTCGCGCACGTCCAGGTCCTCGACCTTCGCGAAGGCGGCGGCCGAGCCGCTGACGCCCTGCACGCTCGCGCCCTGCACGTCCTTGAACTCGCCCGAGCCCACCGGGACGAGGACCTGCGTGCCGAGCAGCCCCACGGCCGCGTCCACGCCGGGCGCGCGGGCGGCACGCTCCACCGCGTCGGGCGGCAGCCCGCCCGGCGCGGTGACCACGTGGTCGGCGGTGATGCCCGCGCGCAGCTGCTGCCCGGCGATGTGGGTCTCGCTCGTGTTCATGAAGACGAGCGTCGACGCGAACGCCGTGGCGAGCACGAGGGGGGTGATCGCGGAGGCGAGCCGCCGGGCGTTCGCACGGGAGTTGGCCGCGGCGAGGTGGGCGGCGGGGCCGGCGCCGCGCAGCGGGAGCCCGAAGAGGGCCGCGCAGGCCCGGGCGATCAGGGGGCCGAGGAGGGCGACGGCGAGCATGAAGCACATGACGACGCCGAGCGCCGCCCCTGCCGCGTCGTCCCCCGCCGCGGACGCGGCGACGCCGGTGAGCGCCGCGCCGCCCACGACGGCGCCGACGCCCAGGACGGTACGGACCGGGCCGATCCACCGCCGCTCGGCCGATGCCTCGCTCAGCGCCTGCCCCGGCTTGATCCGCGCGGGCCTGCGCCCCGCGGCCCAGCCGGCGCCGAGCGCCGTGAGCAGCCCGATCCCCACGGCGACGAGCACGGGGAGCCCCGAGACGTGCACCCGTACGGCTTCGGGGATCGCGCCGCGGTCCTGGAGCTGGCCGAACCACCAGTGCGCGAGGCCGATCCCCGGCAGTGAGCCGAGGAGTCCCGCGAGCGGGGCGACGAGGAGGGCTTCGGAGGCGACCGCGCGGCGGATCTGGCGCGGGGTCGCCCCCACAGCCCGGAGCAGCGCGAACTCGCGGGCCCGCTGCGACACGGACAGGGCCACGGTCCCGGCCGCGGTGAAGACGGCGACGAGGGCGGCGATGCCGCCGAAGGAGCCGCCGATGCCGAAGAGGGTCACCTTGGCGTAGCCGAGGCCGGGGTCCTCGACGGCGCCGCGGTCCTTCCCGCTGTGCACCTGGACGCCGGAGCCGGCGAGGGCCTTCCCTACCGCGTCGGCGAGTGCGCCGGTGCCGGTGCCGGGCCTGGCGAGCACGGCGACGGCGTCGGCCGTGCCAGGGTGACCGGCGAGCGCGGGGGCCTGCGCGTCGGTGAACCAGGCGAGGGGGCCCGCTTCGCGCGCGGTGTCGCCGGGACCGGGCCTCGCGAGGCCGGAGAGACGGAAGTCCCGCGCTCCCGTGGCCGTTTCGAGCCGGAGGGTGTCGCCGACCCCGGCCTTGGCCGCGCGGGCGGTGGCGGCGTCGACGACCACGTCGCCGTCGCGGGGGGCCGACCCTGTGGTGAGGGACGTGCCGGTGAAGGCGTGGGAGCCCCAGCCGTGCGCGGTGAGGACGTCCTTCGCCAGGTGCACGGGGAAGGTGACGTCAGGGATCGCGGCCGCCACGCCGGGCGCCCGCGCCGCCTTCGCCGCGAGCCCCGCGTCCATGCGGGCCGTGTCGGGGAGCGGTGTCGCCTCCTCCTCGCGGTCCTCGCCACTGCCCGTGACGACCCGCACGTTCTGGTCGGCGGCGGCGACGACCTGCGCCCTCGCGTACCGCTCGGGCGGTACGGAGGCGCGCAGGCCCGTCTCCAGGAGGACCCCGCAGGCCGTGACGACGAGCGCGGCCGTCATGAGCGCGAGGAAGGTGCCGGCGAAGGACGCGGGCTTGAAGCGGACGGCCGCGCGGGCGAGTCCGTTGGGACGCCTCATACCGCCGCCCCCGCCGTCCTCGCCGCCCCCGCCGACCCCGCCGTCCTCGCCGACCACGCCGTCCTCGCGGCGCCTGCGCCACGGGCCTCACCGGGCGTACGGGCCGCACCAGCCGTACGGGCCGTCAGCGCCGTCATGCGGTGCGCGATCCGCTCCGGCGTGCCGCGCTCCAGGCCGTCCGCGAAGGAGCCGTCCGCGAGGAAGAGCACGCGGTCGGCCCAGGCGGCGGCGACCGGGTCGTGGGTGACCATGACGACGGTGGCGCCGAGCGTGTCGACGGCGTGCCTGAGCAGGCCCAGTACCTCGGCGGCCGTGCCGGTGTCGAGGGCGCCCGTGGGCTCGTCGGCGAAGATCACGTCGGGACGCGTGACGAGGGCGCGGGCGACGGCAACGCGCTGCTGCTGCCCGCCCGACAACTCCCCCGGCCTGCGCCGCCCCTTGCCCGCGAGGCCCACCTGCGCGAGGACGTCGGCGGCGCGGCGGCGGTCCTGCCGCTGCCCGGCGAGGCGCACGGGAAGAAGGACGTTCTGCTCCACGGTGAGCGAGGGCAGCAGGTTGAACGCCTGGAAGACGAAGCCGAGGCGGCCGCGCCGCAGCGCGGTCAGCTCGTTCTCCTTCATGCCCGTGATCTCGGTGCCGCCGAGCCGCACGGACCCGGCCGAGGGGCGGTCGAGCCCGGCGGCGCACTGGAGGAAGGTCGACTTGCCGGAGCCCGAGGGGCCCATGACCGCGGTGAACGTGCCGTGCGCGAGCACGAGGTCGACGCCCGCGAGGGCGTGCACGGCGCCCGCGCCCCGCCCGTACGACCGCCGGACCCCGCGCAGTTCGACGGCGGCACCCGGGGTGCCCGCGGCGGCGGGCCCGTGGTCCGCGCCAAGCCGTCCGTCCGGCCGCCGGTCCGGCTCCTCCGGCCGTTCGTCCCGCCCCTGCCGCCTGCTCTCGCGTAGCCTCATGTGCCGCCCTTTCGCGGTCGTCCTCGTGTGACGAGGCGAGAGTGCGGGCGCGGGTGCGCGCGGGGCGTCATACCGGGGAGCCAAGCCGGGGGTAGTACCCGGGTAGGGGGTGCGCGGCCGCCCTACTCCCCCGGCGCCACGAGACCCGACTCGTACGCGAAGACCACCGCCTGTGCCCGGTCGCGCAGGTCGAGCTTGGTCAGGACGCGGCTCACGTGCGTCTTCACCGTCTGCTCGGCGAGGACCAGGCTCTCGGCGATCTCCGTGTTGGACCGGCCGCGCGCCACGAGGGTCAGGACCTCGGTCTCGCGCTCGGTCAGGGCCTTGAGGCGCAGCGCGGGCTTCCCCGGCGCGGGGCGCTGGCGGGCGAAGTCGGCGATGAGACGGCGGGTCACGGAGGGGGCGAGCAGCGCGTCGCCCGCGGCCACGATCCGTACCGCGGCGATGAGGTCGGCGGGTGGCGCGTCCTTCAGGAGGAAACCGCTCGCCCCGGCCCGCAGCGCCTCGTACACGTAGTCGTCGACGTCGAACGTCGTGAGCATCAGGACGCGCGGCCGGTGCGTCACGCCGGGCGGCGGCGACAGGAGGCGGCGCGCGGCCTCCAGGCCGTCCATCTCGGGCATGCGTACGTCCATGAGCACGACGTCGGGGTGCGTACGGCGGCTCAGGTCGACGCCCCGCACGCCGTCGGGGGCCTCGCCGACCACGTCGATGTCGCTCTGTGCGGCGAGCAGCGCGGCGAAACCCGCCCGCACCATGCCTTGGTCGTCGACGATGATGACCCGCGTCGTCACGTGAGGTCCCTTTCGGTCAGGGGGAGTTGGGCGGCCACTCGGAAGCCGCCTTCCGGCAGCGGGCCTACCTCAAGGGTGCCGTCCACGAGCCGTACGCGCTCGCGCATTCCGACGAGACCGTGCCCCGTACCGCTCGTCTCCAGCGGTCCCGCGGGCGGCTCCGGAGGCGGCTCGTTGACGACGAGGACGGTGAGCGAGGTGCCGTCGGCGGAGAGCGAGACGCGCGTCGGGGCGCCCGGCGCGTGCCGTACGACGTTCGCGAGGGCCTCCTGCACGATCCGGTACGCCGAGAGCCCCACCGCCTCGGGCACCTCGGCCTCGCAGGGGCGGTAGTCCACCGGCATTCCCGCCCGCGCGGTCGCGTCGACGAGCCCGCCGATCTGCGCGAGTCCCGGTTGCGGGGCGAGTTCGGCGCCCTTCGCCTCCTCGTTGCGCAGCACGCCGAGGAGCCTGCGCATCTCGCTCAGCGAGGCGCGCGCGGTCGCCGCGATGGACGTGAACTCCTCCTGCACGTGCGGCGGCACGTCGTCGAGCCGGTACGCGGCGGTGTCGGCCTGCACCGTGATGACGGACATGTGGTGGGCCACGACGTCGTGCAACTCCCGTGCGATGCGCGTACGTTCCTCAAGCAGCGTCCGGCGGTCGCGCTCGGCCTCGCTGATCGCCTCCTGCTCGACGAGGCGGCGGTTGACCTCGTACCGCTCCCTGAGCGCGGCGGCGAGGACGAGCGCGACGCCGCTGAGCACGGTGAGCACGATGCCGTTGCTGTTCACCGCGTCGGGCCGGAAGAACTCCAGGAAGATGTTCGCGGCCGCCGTCGCGAACCACACGAGCAGCAGCGTCCTGCGGCGCTCGCGCAGGCCGAGCGCGAGGCACAGCCCGACGTACCCGACGATCACCGGGGCGGGGAAGGGCCACAGGAGCGGCTTCGCCACGTCCGTGGAGAGCAGGATGAGCGCCCCGCCGACATCGGCGGCGAAGATCACGTACCAGGAGGTCAGCGGGCGGACGACGCCGGGCAGCAGCGGCGCGGCCTGCGCGATGGCGAGGCCGCTCGCGAGGCCGCCGTTGAGCCCGTAGTCCGAGGTGAGCAGGTTGAGCTGGACGGGCAGCAGGACGACGCACAGGATGAACGCCACGCCCCACGGCAGCCACCGCATCCACCAGCGCGGCGCCCCGGCGAACAGGGCGCGGGAGCGGTCGGGGGCGGGGCTCGGGTGTTCCTTCACGGGGGTCGTGCGTTCCTTCACGGAGGTCGTGCGCGCCGGGGCCTTGGGCCCTCTCGCCGGGGTCATGGGCTCCACCTTCTTACGGGCGCGCGGGCGGCGTCCGCTGACGCGCGCGATCCGGCCACGGGGACACGGCGGACGCGGGGCGCGGGGGCGCGGCGGACGCGGGGCGCCGGGGGCGCGGCGGGCGCGGCGGACGGCGACACGGCGGGCGCGGTCGGTGCGGACGACGCCGAGGATACGGCGGAGGATACGGCGGACGCCGCCGCCCCCGCCCGCGCGGCGGGCCCGCCCCTCACGCTCACGCCCTTCCCGCCCCTCACGCCGCCAGCGCGAAGTACCCGAACCCCGCCGCCAGCACCCCCACCGCCACCGCGCGCACCGCCCCCGTCCGCTTCCACGGCTCTTCCAGCGGCCTCGCGTACTTCGTGATCACCACGAGCAGCCCCGCGAAGAGCGGCATCCAGGCGAGCCGCGCGAGCACCCAGCCGACCGTGACCGGCGCGGTGGTGAGCCCGGGAATCGCGCCGAGGAAGGCGCCCGGTATCGCCGCCGCGAGCATCGCCGACTGGTGCCAGCACAGGATCGTCATCGCCGACAGGTTGACGAGTACGACGGGTGCCCACAGCGCGGGCCGCCGCAGCGCCCGGGCCAGCCGGTCGTGCAGCAGGATCGCCGCGCCCGACTGGGCGGCGGCGAGCGCGAGGACGAGGAGGGACGGCGGGTGCGAGTTGGTACGGGCCTCGCCGGGGACCCCCACCATCGACACCGGGTAGTGGAAGGCGAGCAGGAGCGTCGCGAAGAGCGCGGCGCCCCCGAGGAGGAGCAGCCAGGCCCCGCGCCGTCCGATGCGCCGGCCGGCCCAGGAGACGCCGAGCTGGTAGGCGAACATCCAGCCGGGGAGCAGGTTGAGCAGGCTCAGCCACGAGGGCATGGCGTCCCCGTACGGCCCGTACCGCAGGAAGTCGACGACGGCGACGGAGCCGATGAGCGGCAGCGCGGCCCACGCGCCGAGCCGTGCGGAGGCGCGGACGCAGTACGGCGTGAGGGCCGTGATGACGGCGTACACGCCGACGAACCACAGGGGTTGCACGACCAGGGTCGCCGCGGTGTGCAGCGTGTCGGCCGGGACGCGGAGCCCGTAGTGGAGCAGCGGGAGCAGCAGCGCCCAGACGGCCGTGACGCCCAGGAGCGGGCGGCCCAGGCGCCGGACGCGGCCGAGGGTCCACTGCCGCGCGGAGCCCTTGCGGCGCCGGTACGAGAGGTACGAGGCGTGGCCGCCGACCAGGAAGAAGATGCCCAGCATCTGGAGCACCCAGCTCGCGGGGGCGAGGCCGCCGAACGTCGCGAGCGGGCTGGCGTTGTGGAGTCCGCCGCCGCCGTCGCGCGTGAGGCCCCCGACGAGCCAGTGCCCCGCCGGGACGGCGAGGAGCGCGAGGGCGCGCAGGCCGTCGAGGGCGCGGTCGCGGTGGGCGGGGGTGTGTGCTTCGATGCGGGCGGCGGCGCGCGTGAGTGTCCTCATCGCAGCTCACCTCGCGCGATGGCGCCGAACGCGGTGAGCGTCGAGGTGCCCGGGGTGAAGTACGCGTCGTGCGCGGGGACGTCGGTGGCGGGCAGGACGCGCGCGCCGAAGCCGGGCGAGGTGGGGTCGGGGCCGTGGCCGGCGCCCAGGAACTCGACGTGCGGGATGTGCGTGATCCAGTCGTGCGGGGACTCGGCGGCCCAGACGCGGGCGCCGGTGCGGAGCGCGGCGACGTCGGCGGCGCGCATCCCTGGCGAGCCCATGACGGCGAGGTCGCGCGCGTCGGTGCGGGAGGCGGCGAGGCCGCAGACGACGGAGCCGTAGCTGTGGCAGAAGAGGGCGGGGTCGGGGAGGCCGACCGCGTCCAGCCCTTCCGTGAAGCGGGTGAGGCGCTTGGCCCCGGCCTCGGCGAGGCGCCCCGTGGCGAGGTCGATGCCGATGCCGGAGGGGGTGGTGTACCCGGCCCAGGCGATGACGGCCGTGTCCTCACCGGCCGCCTCGCGCAGATCGGTGGCCCACCGGTTCAGGCGCCCGAACGTGGAGACGTCGATGTCGGAGCCGGGGACGACGACCGCGACGTGCGTGGCCGTGTCCAGGTCGCCCGCGACCTGCGCGATGAGCCCGCGCCCGCGCGGGTCGTACGCGAGCACGTGCGGCCCCGCGGCGGCGTTGGCCTCGTACCGGAGTGCCACGGGGGCGCCGTCCAGGTTGCCGACGACGGTCGGGTGGGCCGCGACGAGCCGGTGCCGCTCGGGCCCGCTGAGCCCGGCGAAGAAGGCGGCGACCTCGGCGGGGCTCGCGGTGGCGGGGTCGGGGAGCGGCCTGCCGAGCGAGTCGTCCGCCAGCCAGGCGGCCGTGCCAGGGGGCGGGCCGCCCGGTACGGCCTCACTGCTCGCCGACGCCCACCCGGCGGCGCCGCCGACCAGGGAGAGGGCCATCAGGGTGGTGAGCAGGATGTTGGCGAGCGTCGTCCTGAGGCGGCGTGCGGTGCGGAGGCGCGCCGCGAAGGCTGGTGCCGTGTCAGGACCTGCCACATCTGCCACGCCATGCCCCGCCACGCCTGCCACACCATGACCTGCCACGCCTGCCACGCCCGCCACACCATGACCTGCCACGCCTGCCACGCCTGCCACGTCATGATCTGCCGCGTCATGACCTGCCGTGAGCTGCCGCATTCCCCCGTCTCCTTCCGTCCCGTCCGTCGTGACGAGGGGAAGGTAGGAAGAGGGTCTGCGGCCGGGCATCACACCGGGGAGCCACCTCCCGGGGGTACGGGGGTACCGCACGGCGGCCGCGGACGCTACCCCGGTAGGGGGCGGCGCCCGGCGCCTCGCGGGCGCACCGCCCGCCCCGAAACGGCAACTCGCCGTGCGTCACGTCCTCTTGACCCTCCTCGCTCCCCGCCGAAGAATGACCCGCTGACAACGTTGTCCAGCGCCTGGAGGGCATCCCCCACATGTCATGGCCTCATCGATTCCGCAGGCGGGGCGCGGTCGCGCTGCTCGCAGGAACGCTCGTGGGCGGTGTGCTCCTCGCGCCCTCCGCGCGGGCGGACGCCGGGCCGCCGGCGCCCGCGCGCGAGCACCTCACCGACCTGGTCAATCCCTTCATCGGCACCGAGAACGAGGGGAACACCTATCCCGGCGCCGCGGTCCCCTTCGGCATGGTGCAGCTCTCCCCCGACACCGGCCACACGACCGGCTACGACTACCAGCAGGACCACATCAGGGGCCTGAGCCTGACCCACATCTCGGGCGTCGGCTGCGGGCTCGGCGGCGATCTGCCCGTACTGCCCACGACCGGGGACATCACCGAGACGGACGACGCGAAGTACGCCTCCGCGTACAGCCACGACGACGAGGAGGCCCACCCCGGGTACTACCGGGTCGGGCTGAAGACGTACGGCACGCAGGCGGAGGCCACGGCGACCGAGCGGACCGGCAAGCAGCGGTACACCTTCCCCGCGACGGACAAGGCGAACGTCCTGCTCAACGCCGGGCAGTCGCTGCACCGGACGGTCTCCGCCGAGGTCGAGGTCCTCGACTCGCGCACGGTCCGCACCGCCATCACCGGCCGGGGCTTCTGCCAGGACACCGTGCCGTACACGGTCTACACGATCACGCGTTTCGACCGGCCCTTCACCTCGTACGGCACGTGGGCGGACGGCAAGGTGACGGCGGGCTCGGCGTCCTCGGCCGCGCGGGAGGGCGGCAACGGCGCCTACGTGCGCTTCGACACCCGCAAGGACCGTACGGTGGAGGCGACGACCGCGCTGTCGTACGTCGACGCGGCGGGCGCTGCCCGCAACCTCAAGGCGGAGGGCGGGAGTTCCTTCGACCGGGCGCGCCGCGCGGCCGACGCGACGTGGGAGAAGCGGCTCGGCACGGTCGCGGCGCGGGGCGGTGACGAGACGCTGCGCCGCACCTTCTACTCCTCGCTCTACCGGTCATTCCTCGCTCCGAACCTGGGCGGCGACGTGGACGGCCGCTACACCGGCTGGGACCAGAAGAAGCACCGTGCGAAGGGCTTCACGTACTACCAGAACTGGTCGTTGTGGGACACCTACCGCACGCAGACCCAGCTCCTGTCGCTGCTCGCGCCGCGCGAGGCGCGGGACATGGCGCTGTCGGTGCTGCGCGTCGGCAAGGAGAGCGGCTGGCTGCCCAAGTGGGGGTACGGGACGGTCGAGACGAACATCATGACGGGTGACCCGGTCACCCCGTTCCTGACCAACGCCTACCAGCAGGGGCTGCTCAAGGGCCACGAGGAGGAGGCGTACCGAGCGCTCAGGAAGAACGCCGACGGGGTGCCTCCCGCGGACTCCCCCGCGGTCGGCCGCGAGGCCAACGCCCCGTACCTGAAGGACGGTTTCGCGCCGTACATCAAGGACCGCCCGCACGCCAAGCCCGGTGACTCGGACTTCGACCACGGCGGTTCGGCCACGCTCGAATACGCCCTGTCCGACGCCATGCTGAGCCGGATGGCGAAGGACCTCGGGCACGACGCGGACGCGCGCCGCTACGCGGAACGCGCCCAGAACTACCGGAAGATCTTCGACCCCTCGACCGGCTTCTTCCGCTCCCGCGACGCCTCGGGCGCCTTCACGGGCCCCGCGGACCCGGCGCGGAGCGAGGGCTTCCACGAGGGCACGGCGTGGCAGTACCAGTGGCTGGTGCCGCAGGACCTGCCCGGCATGATCGGCCTGATCGGCGGCCAGGACGCGGCCCGGCAGCGCCTCGACTCCTTCTTCGCCTACGACCAGCTCGTGGCGGACCCGGCGGGGACGGCGCGCGAGGTGTGGGTCAACGGCCCGTACGACTACTACAACGCGGACAAGTACAACCCGCAGAACGAGCCCGACCTGATCGCCCCGTACACGTATCTGTCCACGGGGCAGCCGTGGAAGACCACCGACGTCGTGCACGCGGCGCTGACGCTGTTCACCGACACACCGACCGGCATGACGGGGAACGACGACCTCGGCACGATGTCCGCCTGGATGGTGCTCTCGGCGATCGGCGTGTACCCGGTGCAGCCGGGAACGGCCACGTGGAGCCTGTCGACGCCCGTCTTCGACCGGGTCGACCTCACGCTGGACAAGCGCTACTACCCGGCGGGCCGCTTCACGGTCACGGCGCCGGGCACGTCGGCGGAGAAGCGGTACACGCAGTCCGTGCGGCTCGACGGCACGGACTGGGACCGTACGTACCTGACGACGGACGACCTGCGCGCGGGGCGGCGCATCGACTTCGCCGTGGGCACGGACCCCTCGGCGTGGGGAACGGCGCCGGGCGACGCGCCCCCGGCGGTGACGCCCTCGCAGCCGTAGCGGCGGCAGGGACCGCGCGGGGGCGGGTCCACCGGCAGCGCGCCGGTGGACCCGCCCCCGCGCGTTGGCCCTACTCCTCCTCCGCCGCGTCCGCGCTCCCCTTCGCCGCCTCCGCGCGGCGGATCGCGTCGCGGTAGGCGCGGGCGGAGGCGCGCAGGGACGCCTCCGGGTCGACGCCCGCGGCGTCGGCGCGGGCGGCGAGGGCGAGGAGGGCGGGGCCCCAGTCGGCGCCCGGCTCGGGCACGGGCACGGGGAGCCCCGCCGTACGGGCGCGTGCGGCGAGCTTGGCGGCCAGGGAGAGCGCGGGCTGGGCGAGCGGGATGCCCTCGGTGACGGAGGCGCGCTGCTTCTCGTCGGCCTTGGCGGCGAGCCACAGCGTGCGGACCTCGTCGGGGGTCTCGGCGCGCTCGTCGCCGAAGACGTGCGGGTGGCGGCGGATCAGCTTCTCGACGAGCGCGCCCGCGACGTCGTCGACGGAGAAGGGGTCCTCGGTGTCGTCCTCGGCGATACGGGAGTGGAAGACGACCTGGAGGAGGACGTCGCCCAGCTCCTCGCGCAGCTCGTGCCGGTCCCCGTCCTCGATCGCCTCGACCAGCTCGTAGACCTCTTCGAGCGCGTACTTGGCGAGGCCCTCGTGCGTCTGGCGGCTCGACCAGGGGCAGTCGAGCCTGATGCGGTCCATGACCTGCACGAGGTCGATGAGGCGGGCCCCCGGGAGGTCGTACGAGGCGGGCAGCAGCTCCAGTTCGGGCATGGCGTGCCGCCCGGAGCCCGCGAGCGAGGCGAGACGGTCGGTGAGCTTGTGCTCATCGGCGCCCTCGCCCGCGACGACGACGACCGTGGAGCCGTCGGCGCAGGCATCGACGAGTTCCTCGGCCGGGGGCACCGTCGCCTCGACGGAGACCCCGGCCTCGCGCAGGTACGGAAGCTGGGGGTGCTCCGGGTCGGCGCACAGCACGCGCGCGGCGCCGCGCAGGGTCTGCCAGGCGCGCCAGGACAGCAGCCCTGGCGCGACCCGGTGACTCGTGGTCAGCAGGACGATGCGGCCTGTGCCCCTGCTGTCCCCGGGGCTGTCGGGGCGGTCTTCCTGGCCGTTTCCGTGGCTGGTTTCGTTCACCACGGCAACGTAACGCAGGCGGGGCCGCGTCCTCCGTCAGCCCTGACCCGTTTCGGCGCCGGCCCCTTCGGCTGCGCCCGCGTCGGCGCCCGCGTCGGCGCCCGCTCCCTCGCCCGCGGGGACGCGGCTCACCTGGCGCAGCCAGGCCGGGTCGGCGTCGGCGCGCGTGGCCTTGGCCGCGTCCCACGTGCCGTAGCGCGGGTTGACGTCGACCTTGAGCTTCTTGGCGGTCGCGGAGAGCGTCTTGTCGACGGTCGCCTTGCCCTCGGGACTCGACGGGTCGGCGCCGAGCGCCGCGTACAGCTTCTGCTCGGCGATGTTCTCGCGCAGGGCGTCGTCGAGGCGGGACGGCGGGACGCCGTAGCGGGTCAGCCACTCGACCTTGAGGCCCTGTTCGCCGCCCGCTTGCTGAGTGAGCTGGGCGCGGGCGTTCTGGACCTCGGCGCGGCTGACGGTGACGCCGTTGTCGGCGGCGGCGCGGGCGACGACGCGATCACGCACCATGCTCTGGAGGGTGGGGCGGGCGAGGCTGCCGCTGCCCGAGATGATGCGCTCCGACGTCTGCGCGTCGGAGCTGAGTTCCCTGACGGCGTCGTGGAGTTCGCCGACGCGGTGCTGGAGCTGCGCCTCCGTGATCCGGGTGCTCCCGACGACGGCGGCGGCCCCCGGGTGCGGAGTGCCGCCGCAGGCGCTGAGCAGCGGGGCGGCGGCGAGGGCGAGGGCGGACAGGGCGTATGTCGTGGTGCGGCGAGTGGGGCGGCGGTGCAAGGTGGGCCTCCCTGCGAGCAGTTTGTGCGTCGGTGCACAAAGTCCGGGGTCGATCGTAGGAGGTGGCCCGGCGCAGGGCCACCACCTTGGAGCAACGAGTCGGGAGGGGAGGGCGGTACGGGGGCCTTCGGGGCGGTACGGGTACCGGGCGCCGTGCCCCCCCCCACGGAGCGTCAGCCCCGCGCGGCCCCGGCCGTTCCCCGGACCACCCGGACCACCCGGACCACCCCGACCACCCGCCCGTCCGGACCACCCCGCCCGTCCGGACCACCCCGCCCGCCGGACCGCCCCGCCCTCCCGGGTGCGCGCCAGGTCCCGCCTCACCTCGCCCTGAAGCGCGCCGGGGCCTCCGTCGGCGCTGTGCCCTCGGGGAGCTTCTGGTCGGGGCAGGTCGTGAGGACCTTCCTCATCGCGGCCTTCTCGGCGGCCGTCACCCACAGCCCGTACTTGACCTTCACGGCGACCTGTCCCGCCACGTACGTGCAGCGGTAGCTCTTGTTCTCGGGGAGCCACGTCGCCGTGTCGCCGTCGCCCTTGCTGCGGTTGGGGCCCGCGCTCACGGCGAGGAGGTTGAGCGGGTCGTTGGCGAGCGCTATCCGCTTGCTCGGCCCCCACTTCGCCGCGCCCTTCTGCCAGGCGTCCGAGAGCGAGACGAGGTGGTCGATGTCTATCTTGCTCGCGCCGCGCGTGAAGGTGACGTCCTCGCCGGAGTACGGGTCGTCGTTGAGCACGCCGCTCGCGATGACGCAGTCCCCGGTCTTGAACTTCACGTCCTTCAGGTCGCGCTTGAGTATGTCGTTGCGCGTGTCGCAGTGGTTGGAGTCCACGTCGGCCCACGCCGAGCCGAACTTGCTCCGCTCGTAACCGGTCTTCGGGGAACGCCCCTTGACCGTGAGCCCGTCCACGGCCTTGAGCGCCGAGCCCTCGGCGGCGGGTGCCTCGCTCGCCGCGCCCCCCGGGTCCGCCTCCTCGATGCCCGAGCACCCCGCCACCACGAAGAGCGCCGCCGCCACACCGAACGCCCGCCCCGCCCCGTACCGCCCCATGCCATGCCTTTCCGTCAGCTGTTACCCGCTCATGTGTACCCGGCGCGGTGTCGGCGATGCCCGGCGGGGTGGGGGCGGTCGGCGCACGGGCCCGCAGCTCACGCGCGCACGGCCGCAGTTCACACGCGCACGGCCGCAGTTCACCCGCGTACGGGCCCGGAAGCGCGCCCCGCCCGTCCACGCGCCCCTGCCTCCGCGGCGCCTCCGCCGGCTGAAGGCGGCCCGCCCGCCACGCCGGGTGGAGTCCCGCGAGCGGCGGGGCCGCGGCGACCGTCGCCGGGTCATGTGCCGCGCCGGGCGCGCGGCGGGCCGGTCCCTCCGGGGGGCGAGCGCCTCGTGCGCGATCTGGCGGGAAGCGCCGGGGCGCGTCTCGATGAGCACCCGCGTGACCGCCGCGCCGGGGCGCCCCCCACCTGATCCGCCGTGCGGTCCGGATCGCTCGACGACGTGGCCTCCCCCGCGGCCGCCACCACGCGGGCACCCCGGCCCGCAGGGCCCGGCGGGCCGCCCGGGACCGACCGGGCAGGTTCCCCTCCGCCCCCGCGCACGATCAGTAGGGTCGGCCGCATGACTGTGCACCGGATGGACAACGTCGCCGTCGTCGTCGACGACCTCGCTGCGGCCGTCGCCTTCTTTCTCGCGCTCGGGATGGAGCTGGAGGGCGAGGCGGAGATCGAGGGGCCCTTCGCGGACGACATGCTGGGGCTGGAGGGGGTACGCAGCGCCATCGCGATGATGCGGACCCCGGACGGCCACGGCCGCCTGGAGCTGACCACGTACCGCCACCCGGCCGCGATCGAGTCCGCGCCGCCCGCGCCCCACACGCTCGGCCTGCACCGGGTGATGTTCGCCGTGGACGACATCGACGACACGATCGCCCGCCTGCGCCCGCACGGCGCCGCGCTCATCGGCGAGGTGACGCGGTACGAGGACAGCTACCGGCTGTGCAATCTGCGCGGCCCGGCGGGCATCATCGTGGCGCTTGCCGAGCCGATCGGCTGAGGCGACGAGCCGCACGCGGCACCCCGGGCGACGGTGCCGGAACGGCCACCCCGCACACGCGGCCGCCCCGCGCCCACCGCCCCGCGCACGCGGCCACCCCGCACACGCGGCCGCCCCGCGCCCACCGCCCCGCACGCCCGGACCGCCGCCCCGCCCCGCACGCCCGGACCGCCGCCCCGCCCCGCACGCACGGACCGCCGCCCCGCCCCGCACGCCCCCGCGGCCACCCGCACGCCCCCGCAGCCACCCGGCCCCGCGCTGCCGCCCCCTACGACCCCACGATCGACGTCAGGAACTCCCCCACCCACGCGAGCAGTTCCCTGTTCGCGAGCGGCTTCCCGCCGATCTTCGCCGTCTTCGGGCGCGGCACGAGCGCCGACTGCTGCGCGGGCTTGAGCACCGTGCCCGGGTAGAGCCGGTTGAGCCGCAGTTCCTGCGACTCGCGCAGCTCGGGCAGCGGCGCGAAGCGCACGTTGTTGCCCTGGAGGACGATCTCGCCGACCCCGCAGGCGCGCGCGAGCAGCCGGAGCCCGGCGACGAGAAGCAGGTTCTCGACGGGCTCGGGCAGCGGCCCGTACCTGTCGGTCAGCTCCTCGCGCACCGCCGTGATGTCCTCCTCCGACGTGGCGGCGGCGATCGCGCGGTACGCCTGGAGGCGCAGCCGCTCGCCCGGGGCGTACTCGTGCGGGACGTGCGCGTCCACCGGGAGTTCGATCTTGACCTCGGGCGGCAGCTCTTCCTCGGCCGTCCCTTCGAGCTGCGCCCGGTAGTCGGCGACGGCCTCGCCGACCATGCGCACGTACAGGTCGAAGCCGACGCCAGCGATGTGCCCGGACTGCTCGCCGCCGAGCAGGTTGCCCGCGCCGCGGATCTCCAGGTCCTTCATCGCGACGTACATGCCCGCGCCCATCTCGGTGTGCTGCGCGATCGTCGCGAGGCGTTCGTGCGCGGTCTCGGTGAGCGGCTTCTCCGGCGGGTAGAGGAAGTACGCGTACCCGCGCTCGCGGCCGCGCCCGACGCGCCCGCGGAGCTGGTGGAGCTGGGAGAGGCCGAAGTTGTCGCCGCGCTCGACGATGAGCGTGTTGGCGTTGGAGATGTCGATGCCCGATTCGACGATCGTGGTCGAGACGAGCACGTCGAACTTCTTCTCCCAGAAGTCCACGACGACCTGTTCCAGGGCCTGTTCGCTCATCTGCCCGTGCGCGGTCGCGATGCGCGCCTCGGGGACGACGGCGCGGAGCCTGGCCGCCGCCCTGTCGATCGAGTCGACGCGGTTGTGGATGTAGAACACCTGCCCCTCGCGCAGGAGTTCGCGGCGGATCGCGGCGCCGATCTGCTTCTCGTCGTAGGGCCCGACGAAGGTGAGGACGGGGTGCCGCTCCTCGGGCGGGGTGGTGATCGTGGACATCTCGCGGATGCCCGTGACGGCCATCTCCAGGGTGCGCGGGATGGGGGTGGCGGACATCGTGAGCACGTCCACGTTGGCGCGCAGCTTCTTCAGCTGCTCCTTGTGCTCGACGCCGAAGCGCTGCTCCTCGTCGACGATGACGAGCCCGAGGTCCTTGAACTTCGTCTCGGAGGAGAAGAGGCGGTGCGTGCCGATGACGAGGTCGACGGAGCCGTCCCGCAGCCCCTCCAGGGTCGCCTTCGCCTCGGTGTCGGTCTGGAAGCGCGAGAGCGCGCGGATCGTGACGGGGAACTGCGCGTACCGCTCCGAGAACGTCGAGAAGTGCTGCTGCACGAGGAGCGTCGTCGGGACGAGCACGGCGACCTGCTTGCCCTCCTGGACGGCCTTGAAGGCGGCCCGTACCGCGATCTCCGTCTTGCCGTAGCCGACGTCGCCGCAGATGAGGCGGTCCATCGGGACCGTCTTCTCCATGTCGGACTTGACCTCGCTGATCGTCGTCAGCTGGTCGGGCGTCTCGGCGTACGGGAAGGCGTCCTCCAGTTCGCGCTGCCACGGCGTGTCGGGCCCGAAGGCGTGCCCGGGCGCGGCCATGCGCGCGGAGTAGAGCTTGATGAGGTCGGCGGCGATCTCCTTGACGGCCTTCTTGGCGCGCGCCTTCGTCTTCGTCCAGTCGGCGCCGCCGAGCCGGTGCAGCGTGGGGGCCTCGCCGCCCACGTACTTCGTGATCTGCTCCAGCTGGTCGGTCGGGATGTAGAGGCGGTCGCCGGGCTGGCCGCGCTTGGCGGGCGCGTACTCGACGACGAGGTATTCGCGCGTCGCGCCCTGGACCGTGCGCTGCACCATCTCGATGTAGCGGCCCACGCCGTGCTGCTCGTGGACGATGTAGTCGCCGGTCTCCAGCGTGAGCGGGTCGATGGACTTGCGGCGGCGCACCGGCATCCGGGCGCCTTCCTTGCCCGCGGCCTTCTGCCCCGAGAGGTCCGTCTCGGTGAGGACGGCGAGCTTGCGCGCGGGGTCGATGAAGCCGTGGTCGATGGAGCCGCAGGAGACGTGCACGACGGCGGGCGAGATCGCGCCGATGTCGGGATCGAGGCGGGCCGGGATGCCCTCGGTGCCGAGGACTTCGGCGGTACGGGACGCGGGGCCCTGCGCCTCCGTGACGTACACCGTGCGCCAGCCCTCGCTGACCCAGCGCTTCGTGTCGGCGAGGGCGCGCGCGGTGTCGCCCCTGTACGTCTCGGGGGCGTGCATCGCGAGGCTGATCGTGTCGCCGTCCAGCTCCTCGTCCACGGCGAACGGCGAGACGGACCACCACGGCGTGCCGAGGTCGTGCACGGCGTGCTCGCGCACGTCAGCGAGCGACCACAGCGAGGCCGCGCCGACGTCGATCGGGGCCTCGCCGCCCGTGGCGGAGGCGGCCCAGGAGGCGTGCAGGAACTCCTGGCTCGTCGCGACGAGGTCGGTGGCGCGGGTACGGACCCGCTCGGGGTCGCACACGAGCGTCATCGACCGCTCGGGCATGACGTCGAGGAGGAGTTCCATGTCATCCACGAGGACGGGCGCGAGGGATTCCATGCCCTCGACGGCGATGCCCTCGGCGATCTTGCCGAGCAGTTCGTGCAGTTCGGGGTGTTCCTCGGCCAGGACGGCGGCGCGGCGGCGTACCTCGTCGGTGAGGAGGAGTTCGCGGCAGGGCGGGGCCCAGAGCCCGTACTCGGAGATCTCCAGGGACCGCTGGTCGGCGACCTTGAAGTACCGGATCTCCTCGACCTCGTCGCCCCAGAACTCGACGCGGAGCGGGTGCTCCTCGGTCGGCGGGAAGACGTCCAGGATGCCGCCGCGTACGGCGAACTCGCCGCGCTTCTCGACGAGTTCGACGCGCGCGTACGCGGCGGCCGCGAGCGCTTCGACGATCTCCTGGAGGTCGGCGCTCTGCCCCTGCCGCAGCGCGACGGGCTCCAGGTCCCCGAGCCCCTTGACCTGCGGCTGGAGCACGGAGCGGATCGGCGCCACGACGACGGACACGGGCCCGGCCTCGGGGTCGTCGGCGTCGGGGTGCGCGAGGCGGCGCAGTACGGCGAGGCGGCGGCCCACGGTGTCGGAGCGGGGCGAGAGGCGCTCGTGCGGCAGCGTCTCCCAGGAGGGGAACTCGACGACGCCCTCGGCGGGGATGAGCGTACGCAGCGCCGCCGCCAGGTCCTCGGCCTCGCGGCCCGTCGCGGTCACCGCGAGGACGGTACGGCGCGCCTCGCGCGCCAGCGCGGCCACGACGAAGGGCCGCGCCGCGGGCGGACCCACGATGTCCGCCTGGGCGCGGTGCCCGTCGCCCGCGGCCTTGACCGCCTCGGCGAGCGCCGGGT
Organism: Streptomyces sp. P6-2-1; assembly: GCF_050613165.1. Classification (NCBI taxonomy): domain Bacteria; kingdom Bacillati; phylum Actinomycetota; class Actinomycetes; order Kitasatosporales; family Streptomycetaceae; genus Streptomyces; species Streptomyces sp. P6-2-1. The sequence goes on from NZ_CP192513.1 coordinate 2,741,147, forward strand.
CATCGAGTACCGCGTCGAGAAGACCGTGCAGACTCATGAATGCCATCCGTCCTTGGCCGGGGGTCCGTGCGTGGCCCGGGAGGTTGTACGTGGCCCGGGAACAACGGCTCCGGGGCAGCCCGAAAGACCGGCACGGGGTACGGGCCGGGGGTCTTCCAGCGTACGACGCGAGAGCCCGGGACGGGCGGGGCGGTCACCCTCCGTGGGGGGCCGGGCGGGTCGGGTGACGACGGCGGGCCGGGGAGCGGACCGGCGCGGCCGGCGGACGGCGCTCCCCGCACGGACGGGCGCGGGAGGCGAGCGGGCCGCCCAGGAGACCTTCCTCACCCGCTTCGGCGGCCTCGCGGTCCGGCGTCCGCGACCCGGGCGGGCGCGTGGGGGAGTTTTCCGAGGGGTCCCGCCGTCCCAGGGGTCCCGCCGTCCCGCCGCCCTCACACCCCCGAACGGCTCGTCCGCACCGGCGGGCGGCTCGGCAGGACGGCGCCCCCCAAGTGGGCGATCTCGTGGTGGACCAGGTGCGAGAGGGGGTGGGTGTAGGTGGCGGAGAGGGGGTGCCCGGTGAGGGTCGTGGTGGCCACGGTGATGTCGCGGGGGTGACGGTCCGGGGCGCGGGGGGCGGGGTGGCTGGGGCAGGCCATGTAGGACTCGGCCGTCTCGCGGGACGCGGCGGTGACGCGGGGATTGAGGAGGATGACGGCCGGGGCGCCCCAGGGCGGCTGGACGAGGGCCGCCGCGCGGGGGATGCCGATCTGCGGGGCCGAGAGGCCCACCCCCTCGGGGAAGGGGCACAGGCGCAGGACGCGGTCGAGCACCGCCTCGATCGCCCGCACCGTCCTCGTCGCCTCCTCCCGCTCCCTCGGCAGGACGAACTCCCGCACCGGTCGCGCCAGTTCCGGCGCCCCTTCCAGCAGCACCCCCAGCTCACCGATCCGCTCCGGCGCCGGACGCTCCCGCTCGGCGGGCAGACAGCGCCCCCCGTGCCCCTCCCACAGCCCGCACGGCAGCCCCTCCCCCGTCGCGCACGCGCACGGCGGCAGCAGCCTCGCCTGGTACGGGGGCATCTCGCGCGTGAACGTCACCCACACCGCCCCCTCCCGCAACTCCCGCACCCGCCCCACGTGTTCGACGCCGTCGTGCCGTTCGAGCCCGCACCGCGTGCGGCTCGCGGGCTCCCCGCCCACCGTGTGGATGCTCAGCCGCTTCGCGAAGATCCGCATCAGGTGCGGCACGTCCGTCTCCGCGTCGCACCGCACCGTTCCTGCTTCGTCCTCGGGCACGCTCGTCTCCTTCATGGGGGCTCCCGCCTTCCGTTCCGCCGCTTCCGTCCGCACGGAAACCGGTTCGGCGACCAGCTCGTACCAGCCGCCGTCCACGTCCGGGAACCTCGCCCCGAACGGCCCCCCGCCCTCCAGCACCTCCCCCACCGCCGCCTGACCGGCCGCGTCCTCCGCCCACGCCCGCAGCGCCGTCGGCGCGTCCGGGCCCGGTACACACGTCGGCCGTACGAGCGCCCCCGGCGCCCACCGCACGCGCGGCCCAGGATCGAGCCGCACCGCGAGCCGCAGCGCCGTCGCCCGCAGCCACGCCGCGCACTCCGCCGCGCCCCGCGCCTCCCCCGCCGCGAGCACCCACGCGCCCCGCGCGTCCCCGCCCAGCGCCCGCACCGCGAACCCCCGTGCCGTCCCTCGCGCGAGCCGCTCCGGCCGCTCCGCCACCACGCTCACCGCACGTCCCCGCCGTCCCTCGCGGCCCCCACGCCCTCCGCCTCCGCGTGCGAGTGCCGCTTGCGGAGCACCCGGCAGTCCGTCTCGGCCGAGTAGTCACCTCGCGCATGCGCGGCCCGCTCCTCGCGCAGAAGTTCGAGACACCTGGGGCAGTCCGCAGCCGAAATCACGGAACGACGCTCTGAGGCTGTGTTCATGCCTCTACAGTGCGTCACCGGGATGTGAGCCAACAGCCAGAACGCCATGAAGGAAGGGGTAGCCCCATTCCCCGTGGGGGAGCATTATTCAAATCGCAGATTGGAGAGGGGAGTTAGTACGCGTGAGCGAATCCTCTCGGCGAAGCCGGGCCATCGCGGCCTTCGCCGAAGAAGTACGCAGCCAGCGGCAGCATTTGGGGCTTAGTCAAACGGCATATGCCAATTTGCTCAACTTCTCACAGCCGCTGGTCTCGAAAGTGGAGCGGGGCGAGGTACCGGCGAGTCCGGAGTTCGCCAGAGAGATGGACAAGGCGGGCAATACGGCCGGGGTGTATGCGCGACTGCATGACGACTTCTTCCGCCAGGACTATCCGGACTGGTTCAAGCCCTACGCGGACCTGGAACAGAGCGCTGGGGCGATAGTCAGCTACAGCTCGATCCTGATCGAAGGGCTTGCCCAGACCGAGGAGTACGCAGCAGCGGTGTTCCGCGCCGGGCACCCCACCGAGACCGAGGACGAGATCCGAGCCCGCGTCGAACTCCGCCTCCAGCGACAGCAGATCCTCAACCGTAACCATCCTCCACGCCTGTGGATGATCGTGACGGAGAACGTGCTCCGCATGGGCGTTGGTGGTCCGAAGGTCATGCAAGGACAACTCGCCCACCTCTGGCACCTCGCCGAGCGCCCCAACGTCACCCTCCAGATCCTGAGGGCCAGAGACGGGGCGCCTCCCACGCACTTGCCGTTCATTCTTCTCACCGTGGATGGCCACCAAGTGGCTTACTCGGAATCTTGGGTGGGCGGTGGTTCCGTGGATAGGTCACCGGCGACAATCGCAAAGACAGCGGAGGTGTGTGATCATCTGCGCATGACGGCGGCGTCCGCCCAGGATTCGCTGGACCTTCTCCGCAGCATCGCAAAGCAACAAGGAGCAGACGAATGACGAAGAATTCCGCTCGCGCGTGGGTCAAGAGCAGCTACAGCGGTGCTGACAACGGCTCCTGCGTCGAAATCGCGTTCGGCGAGCCTGTCATTCCCGTGCGTGACAGCAAGCGGGCCGAGTCGGGTCCCGTGGTTGAATTCGGTCGTGAGGCGTTCGCCGCCTTCCTCGGGTCCGTGACGACGGACCGTTAAGACGTCGCGTGCGGCCACTCCCCCCTCGGTGGCACCCCCTCCACGCGACCCCGAAGCCCGCTGGGCTCCCCGGACCAGGGAGCACGGCGGGCTTCGCCTTGCGTGCGAGTGGGCATGCTCCAGACCCGTACGCGACCGGAGGGGGCACCCCGATGACGAACGTCCAGTCCCGCACATGGATCAAGAGCAGCTACAGCGGCGGCGACAACGGCAGTTGCGTCGAAATCGCGATCGGCGAGACGGACACCCCGGTCCGCGACAGCAAGACAGCGCCGGCCGACGGACCCGTGATCACGTTCGACCGCGAAGCCTTCGCAACCTTCCTGAACACGGTAAAGACACACTGACGACAACCGCTTGGAGCGGGACACCAGCCCCACGAGGCCGAGCCGCCCCCACCTCCACCCACGACAGCAGCCGCGCGTCGCCCTGCATCCGCATGGACACGCTTCAGACCCGTACGCGACCGGAGGGGACACCCCGATGACGAACGTCCAGTCCCGCACATGGATCAAGAGCAGCTACAGCGGCGCCGACAACGGCAATTGCGTCGAAATCGCGATCGGCGAGACGGACACCCCGGTCCGCGACAGCAAAACAGCACCGGCCGACGGACCCGTGATCACGTTCGACCGCGAAGCCTTCGCAACCTTCCTGAACACGGTAAAGACACACTGACGACAACCACTTGGAGCGGGACACCAGCCCCACGAGGCCGAGCCGCCCCCACCTCCACCCACGACAGCAGCCGCGCTTCGCCCTGCACCCGCATGCACACGCTTCAGACCCGTACGCGACCAGAAGGGACACCCCAATGACGAACAACAAGTCCCGCACATGGATCAAGAGCACCCACAGCGGCGGCGACAACGGCGATTGCGTCGAGATCGCGATCGGCGAGACGGACACGCCGGTCCGCGACAGCAAGACGGCGGCGGAGGACGGACCCGTGATCACGTTCGGGCACGAGGCGTTCGGGACGTTCCTCGACACGGTAAGGACGCGCTGAGCGCTTTCAGTGTTGCCTCTCCGGGGTGAGGACGGTCTTGGCGGGCCGTGTCGGTGCGGACGGCGGTCAGGTCGTGGCACCGGCCCGGCAGGGCCGGGGAGATCCGCAGGACGCTGCCGAAGGGGCCGGTCAGGGCCTGGACCTCAGCACGCGGGCCCGGTGACCGGTCGGCCAAGAGGCTGACACCCGAGGCGGTGCAGCCGTGCGCGGTGTCCACCGAGGCACCGAAGGCCGGGGCTCTCCGGGTGAGGGCGTCGTGCCTGCGCAGGTACCCCGGCCGAGCCGCAGCACGACGGCCGTCACCACCAGGGCAAGCGACGTGCCACGAGCGCCCGTTCCGCTACCCGGCAACCTTGCGGAACAGACCCTCAAGGTCCTGTTCGCCGTCCCGGGTCTGGGCCCCGTGGGCCAGCCCCGCGCCCATGAGCTGTGCCGTGGCGGGGCGGAATACGAGCTGGGCCCAGGCTTCGTCCTCCCGCGCCAGGCCGTCAGAATGATCGCGGGGGACGAGGGTGCGCTTGGCGGCAGCGACGACGCCGCCGGGCAGCGCGGCGATGTTGCGGGCGAGGCGGTCGACGAACCCGTCGAGCCGATCGGCGGGGACGGCTCGGTTGACCCACCCGTACCGCTCGGCGGTCTCGGCGTCCATCAGGTCGGCACCGAGCACGATCTCCAAGGCACGGTTACGGCCGACCCGCTCGGTGAGGTACTGCGTGGCGCCGCCGCCCGGGACGATACCCATGAGGGCTTCGATCTGGCCGAGCCCGGCCCTGCCGATCGCCGCGAACGCCATGTCCGCGGCCGCGACGAATTCGGCTCCGCCGCCGCGCGCCTTGCCCGCGAGCTTGACGATGGTCACCTGCGGCTGTCGGCGCAGCTGCTCCCCGACGGCCTGGAAGACGTTGACGCCGTCCGGCAGGTCGGCCATGAGTCCGGCGAGGGCGTCCGGGGTGGCGGTCATGTCGACGTGGGCGAGGAAGAAGTCCGGGTCCGCGCTGTCGAACACGATCACGCGTACGCTGTCGTCGCCCGCCAGCGCGGCGAGCAGCCGCCGCAGATCGGTCATGACGGCGACGCTCAGGACGTTGACCGGCGGGTTGTCGATCGTGACGTGCGCGACCCCGTCCCTCCGGCTGACCCGCAAGGTCTGGTAGGCGTCATGGCCCATGCTTTTCTCCCAGGTGTCCGACAGGATTCCGGTTCCTGTTGCACACCTACTGTGAAACCGCCTCTGACCTGCGTCAATAACGCACTGTTGGCATCCTAGGGATCGTGGAGGATACCCCCGTCATGACCACTTCCGAGGCCGCCCACCGGGCCGTCGCCGCGCACGACATCGCGTTCCGGTCCGACTGTCCGAGCCGGCCGATCCTCGATCAGATCGCCGACAAGTGGTCGATGATGGTGATGGCGGTCCTGGCCGAACCACTCCGGTTCAACGAGATCAAGCGCCGCCTTGAAGGCATCACGCAACGCGTCCTCACGCAGACCTTGCGGCGGCTCGAACGCAACGGGATGGTCGAGCGCCGCGTACTGCCGACCTCGCCGGTCGGCGTCGAATACTCACTGACCCCCCTCGGCGAATCCCTGCGCGAGCCGTTCGCCCACCTCTACGACTGGACCGTCGCGAACGCCGCCGAGATCCAGGCCCGTCAGCGCGACTACGACCGGCGAACCGCGCGCTGACACCACGACCACGAAGCCGTGACGCCCACCGCCCACGAGCCACCGTCGAGGCCGACAAGCCCGCCTCGCCCCGCCGGAACGACCAGCGCGTGAGGCAGGTCCGTGCCGCAGGACAGAACGCCGACGAAGCCCCCGCGCCGGGACGCCGGACCGAGGGGGCCGATCAGCATCGTCTTGGGCCCGCGTGGGCATGCTCCAGGCCCGTAGGAGGAGAGAAGGGGCACCCCAGTGACGACCGACAAGTCCCGTACGTGGACCAAGAGCAGCTACAGCGGCGCCGACAACGGCAATTGCGTGGAGATCGCGATCGGCGAGACCGTCACCCCCGTCCGCGACAGCAAGACAGCGGCGCAGGGCGGACCGGTGATCGCGTTCGGGCGTGAGGCGTTCGGCGTGTTCCTCGGGGCGGTGGCCACGGGCCGCTGGTGACCGGTCCGGCCGCGCAAGCCGGACCCCTCACGCGTACCCCCGTACCGCCCTCCCCTCACGCGCGCCCCGTACCGCCGGGCCGCTACGGACCCGTGTCCGCCGGGGCCTGGAGCGGTGTGCGGCGGCGCACGCGTACTCGTTCCCGCGCCGGTCCTGCGCCCTCGGCGAGGGCGCAGGACCGGTGCGGACGCGCGGTCCCCGTGGGCAACCCCGGGTAGACCGCGCCGTGTTCGCGAAAACACGGCAGGCCGTCCCCGGTGCAGGGCCCGCACGGGACGGAGGCGCCGCACCCCCTCCCTGACCCTCGGCTTCTCGTCCTCAGCCCGCCGTGGGGTCGTTCCCACCGGGGGGAGCACAGAGCCCCCCTCGGACCAAGTGGCTGGCCAGCGAGCCGGGTTGACCGTGGCGAGAGAGCGCGCACGTCCCCGTCCACGTCCCGGTGAAGGCGGCGCTCTCGTACGAGTCGACGACCGTCCGCCAGGCGGCGCGGCAGCTGTCCCTGTCGACGGTCCCGAGCCGGATACCCGGGGACAAGGGGGCTGTGCTGGCGGGGAGTTGGCCGAGATCGGAGGGCTCCGGCTCCAGCCCCACGAGGCTGAGGACACGCCGGTACCCCGTACCGGGGGTACTCCGTACCGGGCGGCAGCGCCCCGGTGGCCCGGCACGGCTCGGCTTCTCGGCCGGGTAAGCGATCCCCCGTTCGGCAGGACGCCGCCATCGGCGCCCCCGTGCGCTGTCCACATGCCCGCACCGAACCGCCGAAGACCCGCTCGGCCCCCGGCTCCCCCCTCCGCACCTGCACCGCGTACCCGGCCACGGCCGCCTCACGGCCCCTCCCCTTCGTCAGCCGTCGCCGGTGCGGTCCGCCGCGCAGCGCGGACGCGGCGCCCATCGGACACCGGCGGCCTCCCGGGCGCAGCGGCCGGTCAGGCACCGGGACGGCCCCCGGCTCGTCCATCCCGTCCGGGGCGACCCCCCTCACCCCGTCGCGCGGTTCCCTGCCGGGCAGCTCACCAGGGAACCGGGCCGTGCTCGTCGAAGAAGCCGCCGGTCGGCCCGTCATCGGGCAGCGTGGCGAGCCGGACGATGACGGCCGCGCCGTCGGCCGCGGTGCGGGTGAGGCCGGGGAACGCGGTGGTGAAGTCGGTCGCGCACGGCCCCGGATCGGCGGCGTTGACCAGGATGTCGCGGCTGCGCAGTTCCTTGGCGTACTGCACGGTCAGCGAGTTGAGCGCGGTCTTGGACGGGACGTACGCGGCCAACGGGGGCCTGGTGGCGACGTAGTCCTCGGGATCGGTCATCCGGGCGAGGGAGCCCAGTCCACTGCTGACATTGACGATCCGGGCGGCGGGGGAGCGGGCGAGCAGCGGCAGCATCGCGGTGGTCACGCTGATCACGCCGAACACGTTGGTCTCGAACACCTCGCGTACAGCGGCCAGTTCGACACGGCCAGGGTTCTGGGCGGCGAGGTCGCCGGAGATGCCGGCGTTGTTGACCAAGATGTCCAGCCGGCCGAAGTGCTCCTCGGTCCAGCGGGCGGCGGACAGGACGCCGGCCGGGTCGGTGACATCCAGGGTGACCGGGTACACCCGCGGGCCCAGGTCGGCCGCGGCCGCCGCACCGCGGCGCGGATCGCGCGAGGCCAGCAGGACGTTCGTGCCGAGCGCGGCGAGCCGGGCGGCGACCTCGCGCCCGATGCCCTTGTTGGCGCCGGTGACCAGGGCAGTCGTGGTTTCTGTCATGCGTTCAGCCCACCACGAGGGCGGCCGGGAGTTCCAACACCGACCAGGAACGCTCCGATACCGTGCGGGTATGGAAAGGCCGGAGGTCCGCGAGCTGGTCTACTTCACCGCTGTCGCCGAAGAACTGCACTTCGGCCGGGCGGCCGCCCGGCTGGGGATGACCCAACCACCGCTCTCGCGCGCCATTCAGCAGCTCGAACGACGGCTGGGCGTCGCCCTGTTGGAACGTGGCAGTCGCCGGATCGCACTGACCGAGGCGGGCGCCGTCCTGCTCCGCGAGAGCCGTACGGTGCTCGACGCCGCGTCGGCCGCGGCGCGCCGCACCCGGCGGGCCGGTCGCGCCGACCCGCGCCTGGTCCTGGTCATCAAGCCGGGCGGCGACGGTGGCCTGCTGCCCGCGATCCTCGACGCCTACCAGGCGGAGCCGGCTGCGCTGCCGGTCGAGCTGCTGTGCAGCTTCGGCGAGCGCGAAGTCCTCCTGCGGGAGGGCCGTGCCGACGCCGCCCTGCTTCACCGCCCCCACCGCGACCTCACCGGCCTGGACACCCAGGACCTCCTGACCGAGACGCAACTTCTCGTGATGCCGCGTTCGCATCGCCTCGCGGGCCGTACCCGGGTCTGCCTGGACGACCTCGCCGGTGAGCCCCTGCCGCGCTGGCCGGACGCGTCCGGGGACGGCCCGCACGGACCCGAGGTCCACGACCTCGGGCAGCTTCTCCACCTCATCGCCCTGCGCCGCATGGTCGCCGTCCTCCCCTCCTCCATCCGCGACCAGCTCCGCGACGACCTGGTCGCCGTCCCCGTCGACGACGCCGAACCCACCACGCTCGTCCTCGCCTGGCCCGAGCACGCCACCTCCCCGGCCCTGGCCGCCTTCGTCCGCACGGCCGCCGCCGTGGCGGGCGAGGCGACGGCACACGACGGGTAGAGCCAGGGGCACCCCCGCCCGTGCTCGCAGGCGTGCGCACACTCCAGGACGCTCTTACGGCCACCGCCGAGATCACCCCTGGAGGCGGAATGACGGGCACCGGGCGGCGAACCAATGACGCGGTCGACAGTCCGGGCCGAGCCACCGGCCCCCGTCCCGTGGCCGTGACGTTCGCGCCGAGCGCGGCGGCGCGCGGTGCGGTGCCGCCGCACGCGCCACTGGACACGGCGTCCCGCCCCGCCGAGCCCTCCGGGCCGACGCCCCGGCCCCCGGTGCTCGGACAACGCCCGCGCACGAAGCACAGCCGACGACGCCCCGCCGTCCTCCCGAGGACCTGGTTCCGGGCGAACCGCCCAGCGCGAGGCACGAGGCACGAGGCACGACGCACGAGGCACGAGGCACGACGCACGAGGCACGACGCACGAGGCACGAGGCACGACGCACGAGGCACGAACACAGCGGCCCCGGCCGCCGTCGGCCCTTCGACGACCGAGCGGGCGTCGGCCGGGTCACGCCGCGCTGGGACCCGTCCCCACCTCCCCGGTACCCGGGCACACGGCCGTACCCGCTCCCGCACCCGGGGCACCGAGGCCACCAACGCACCGTGTCCGAACCACCCGGCGACCCCGGGCGCTCTCCCCCGATACAGCCACGTCGGCGGCACGCGCGTACGGATGCCAGGGCGGGCGTCCCGGCCGTGAGGATGCCGCCTCGGGCGACAGGCCCGGCGCCACGCCCGTGACATCCCCCCGCCCCTGCCGCCGCCGCGTCCGCCGCCGCTTTCGGGGCGACTCCCGTCCGGGCGCGCGGCGCGGTGGCGGAGGGTGCGACCCGGCTGGCAGCCCCGACGCCTCCTCGCACCGCCTCTCCGGCAGCTCTCTGCCAGAACCGCACGCCCTGGCAGGTCGCTGCCACACCTGACGAGCGCGAGCAGGACGGGGGGCGGGAGCGACGGGGGGAGGTACGGGGGGGGAGGTACGGGGGGGGAGGTACGGGGGGGGAGGTACGGGGGGGGGGAGGTACGGGGGGGGAGGTACGGGGGGGAGGTACGGGGGGGGAGGTACGGGGGGGAGGTACGGGGGGGGAGGTACGGGGGGGGAGGTACGGGGGCGGTCGGCGGGGTGCACCGGAGGGCTCTTGGCCCGAGGCGATACCGGAGCCGACCGGTCCGCCCGCCCCGGTGACGCGCGGCGCTGAGCCACCCGGGTCGCGCCGAAAGGCGACCTGGCGCTTGAGCACCTACCGTCTCTCTTATGCGCAGCACCCCACGGTGGGCCTCGGCATCGCGGAGGCGGAGCGTATCGGCCCTCCCGGCACCACGCGCGGGGGACGCGGCCCCGCTCGGCAACACCGAGCACTCCATCGACACGGCGCACACCAGCGTTCGGTTCCGTTCGGCCACCGCGATCCGGCCCGGCACGCCGACCCGGACACCGACCCGGGGCACCGACCCGGCGGGCCAACCCGGCGGGCCGACCCGGGACGCCGAGCCGGGCGGGCGGTTCCGGGGGACGGCCCTGTCCCGGCCGGGCGCTGGTCCTTCGCGGGCGGGGTGCCGCCCCCCGGGGGGGGGCGACGGGCAGGTGGTGGGGCGCGGTCGGGGATCGGTGTCCGGAACAGGCCGGGCGCCAGCACAGGAAGGCTCAACCACCATGTCGGGACCGATTCTCATCACCGGAGCGGGCAGCGGTTTCGGCAAGGAGGTGGCGCTGCGGCTCGCGGCCGAAGGGCACGAGGTGATCGCGGGCGTGGAGATCATCGCCCAGGTGACGGCGCTGCGTGCCGAGGCGCGGGAGCGAGGCGTCGGCCTGCGCGTCGAGAAGCTCGACGTCACCGACCCCGGCGACCGCGAGAACGCCTGGACCTGGGACGTCGAAGTCCTCCTCAACAACGCGGGAGTCTCCGAGGGCGGCGCCACCGCCGACATCCCCGAGGAACGGCTGCGCCGTCAGTTCGAGGTCAACGTCTTCGGACCCGTCCTGCTCACACAGGGCATCGCCCGGCGGATGGCCGCGCGCCGCAGGGGGCGCATCGTCTTCATGTCCTCGGTCGCCGGACTCACCGTCGACCCGTTCACGGGTGCCTACGCCGGGTCGAAGCACGCCGTGGAGGCGTTCGCCGACGCGCTGGATCAGGAGCTGGCAGAGTTCGGCGTCACCGTCGCCACGATCAACCCCGGGCCGTTCCTGACCGGCTTCAACGACACGATGTTCGAGACGTGGAAGGAATGGCGCGACGACCCCGCCGACCGCCTCCACGACTACGCCGAACTGGCCTTCCCGCACGAGCAGTACGACCCCGAGCCGGTCTACGCGCGCACGGTACGGGTCCTGCTCGGCGAGGACCGGCGCTACCGCAACCTGCTGCCCGAGGAGACGGAGCCGCAGGTCCGCGCCCAGGTCGACGCCCTCTGGGACCGGCGGCTCAACGACGGCACCCGCCCCGCCCTCGTGCGGAAGGCGTACGCCATCAGCCCGGCCACACCGGTCCAGGACTGACCCCCTGCGACCCCGAGCAGCCCGAGCGCCGTTCCTCCGCACCTCCGGCCGCAGAGACCGGACCGCCCCTGTCCGACGCCCGCTCGTCCCCCGGGGGCGCGCCGGGCGCACAGGGCACGGCGGGCGCACGGAGGGCGGGTCGGCGGGTCGGCGGGTCGGCGGGTCGGCGGGTCGCCCGGGCGTGCACGGGCGACCCGCCCCGGGTGGGGCCGCGTCGCGTATGTGGGCGGTCAGGCGTCCTGGGCGGTGGCGACCCGGTTCCAGAAGTGGTGGGTCAGGCCGCTCGCGGAGGCCGTCGACTCGATGGTGAAGCGCTCCTGGACGTCGGCCAGTCCGTCCCACATCGAGACGCCGCCGCCGAGGATCATCGGCACGGTGACCAGGTGCAGGAAGTCGACGAGGTCGGCCGCGAGGAACTGCCGGACGGTGGAGGGTCCGCCGCCCAGACGGATGTCCTGCCCGCCCGCGAGGCCCTGGGCGTACGCGAGCGCTTCCTTGGGCGTGGCGTCGAGGAAGTGGAAGCTCGTGCCGTTGTCGAAGTGGAGGGGTTCGCGAGGGTGATGCGTGAGCACGACCACGGGCGTGCCGAAGGGAGGCTCCTCGCCCCACCAGCCGCGCCAGCCGTCGTCGGTCCACTCCCCGCTCTGCGGACCGAACTTGCCCCGGCCCATGATCTCCGCACCGATGCCCTGACCCCAGGTGCTCGTGAGGGCGCGGTCGAGCGTGATCGGGTCCGCGACCGCCTGAACGCCGTCGATCGCCCGCCCGTCGAAGCGTGTGAACATCCTCTCCGCGCCCCCCATAGGGCTTTCGAGCGTGATGGTCTCGCCTGCGCTGTAACCGTCCAGCGAGACATGGAAGTTGTGTACGCGGACCTTGCTGATGGTGATCGACCTCCCGTGAGTGCTTGCGAACTGCAACCGGTCAGCGAACCCTACGATGGCGGGGTTGCGAGTCGCAATCAGTCAGGAGGTGTCGCGTCGCGATGCGTGAGGAGCCGCGATCGGGTTGCGCGATCAACGCCGCCGTGGAGGTCCTGGGGGACCCGTGGACCCTGATCGTGCTGCGTGACCTGATCTTCGGCGGCCGCCGCCACTTCCGCGAGCTGCTGACCCGCAACGACGAGGGCATCGCGTCCAACATCCTCGCCACCCGCCTGCGCAAGCTCGTCGAGACGGGCCTCCTCACGCGCGACGACGCCCCGCGCGGCCGGAAGGCGACGTACACGCTCACCGAGGCCGGCATCAAGACCCTCCCGGTGATGGTCGCGCTCGGCGCCTGGGGCCTGGAACACCGGCCCACCACCCCGGAACTGGCGATACGCGCCCGCCTCCTGGCGGAGGACCCGCAGCTCGTGGAAGACCTGATGGACGAACTCCGGGAAACCCACCTGGGCATCCCCCGGAAAACAACGCGCCCCTCGCCGAGCACACGACTGCGGGCGGCCTACGAGGCGGCGCGGGGTGCGGCGGCCGGGGCGGCGGTACGGGAGGCGGACGAGGCGGCGCGGGGTGCCGCGCCCGGGGCGGCGGTACGGGAGGCGGACGAGGCGAAGTAGGGAGAGCGGGGTCGGTGGCCGAGGTCACCTCGATGCCCGCCGCCCCGCCAAGGTCCCCTGCCCGCCCGACAAGGCCACCGCCCCGCCCGGACCGCACGCCCGCCCCGTACGGCCTTCGGCACCACGCCGCGGCTCCGCCCGCGGCCACCCCCGGCGCCCCCGCGACTCCGCCGTACACGCCCTCGGCGCCCCGTAACTCCGCCCGTACGCACCCCCGGACGCCCCGTAACGCCGTCCTTACACACCCCCGCACCCCGAGCCTCCTCACCCGATCGGGGGGATTGCCTCTGCTGGGCTCGGTGTGCGCAGGGGGCGGAGGGGCGGACGGGAGCGACGGCGCGGGGAGACCCGCCCTCCCCGTCGGCACCCCGGCCGACCTCGCCCGCGCCGAGGACGGACTCCGCGCTTTCCTCGGCTCGTTGCCGGGGGCGGAGGCCGAGCGCTCCGTGGTGTACGTCGCGGTGCTCGAAGCCGTGCTCAACGCGGTGCGGCACGGACACCCGCCGGGGCGGCAGGCACCCTCACTCGCACTCGACGTGACGGAAGGCGCCTTCGTGGCGACGGCCTCCGATCACGGGCCTGGCTTCGCCCCGGACGCGCTCCCCGACCCGCTCGCCCCGGAACGCAGGGGGCTGGGCCACGGCCGGGGACTGCCGCTGATGCGCGGGCTCGTGGACGACGTCGAGATCACCGCCCCACCCGGCGGCGGAACCCGTGTGGTCCTCCGTCACCCCCTCACCGCAAGCGCCCCCGCCGGGGCACACTCCGCAAAGGAGCGACCCTCATGAGTACGGCAGTTGTCACGGTGACCGGCACGACCGGCACGACCGGCAAGCTGACCATCGACGGACTGTTCGACCACACCTTTCACGCGGACTTCATGAAGGCCACCGACCAGCTCGTCTCCCACCCCACCGTCCGGAACATCGTGATCGACTTCGAGAAGGTGTCGCTCATCGACTCCCTCGGGGTCGGCATGCTCGTGGTCTTCAAGGACCGCGCGCAGGGAGAGGGCGGGACCGTCGCCCTCCGCAACTGCGGCGCCGACGTCCGGCGAATCCTCGAAATCGCGGGTCTCCGCAAGGAGTTCGCCATCCACTAGCCCCGCCTCGCGCCCGCCGCCGACCGCGCAGGCCCGGGGCCCGAGGACACGGGTGCCCCCGGCCTGCCGCGGCTGTTCCGTCGACCGGCTGTCCGTTCGTGTCCCTCCGGCGTCTCGTTCGTTGCTCCCGTTGATCATTTCCCTTGCCGATGGAGGCACCCCATGACCTCGTTCCTCTCCCGCGTGGCCGTGTCCGCCGCGCTCGTGCTCACGGGCGTTGTCGCGCCCGCGACCGTGGGCCAGTCGGCCTTCGCCGCGCCCGCCGCCGACACCGCGCAGGGCCTGGTCTGCACCGAGGAGGGCTACTTCGCCGACCCGTCCGACCCCGCCAAGTTCTCCCGCTGCTACACGCTGGGCGGCGGGTTGCAGCGTGCCGACTTCACGTGTCCGGAAGGCACCGTCTTCGACGTCGACCTGCCCGGCGTCCAGTGCAACTTCCCGTGGGCGCTCAACCCCGACAACCCCGCATACGAAGCCCCCCTCGACTGACACCCGAAGCGGCCCCGGCCCCTGCGCCGCGACGCGGGCGGGGGCGATGGCGGTGGCGGTGGGCGGGGGCGGTGGGCGGTGGGCGGGGGCGGGCGCGGGGACGTCGGCCCCTTTGGTGAGCCACCCGCTGCGCCACCCGTTCGCCCCGGAGCGCCCGGCCGGTCGGCGGACGGACGGCTCCCCGGGCGTCCGGGGAACCCGTGGCCGCAAGCCGAGGCCCCCAGGAGCCGGAGGCCCCCGCCCCGCCGACCCCGGCCGCGTCGCCCCCCGCCCCGTCGCCCCGGCCGCGTCGCTCCCCGGCCGGACGCGCCCCGGCGCGGACCTCCAGCACACACAGCCCCCGCCCCCCTTCCGCCGCCCCGCCCTCCGCCCCCGCCCTCGCCCTCGCGCCGCGAACGCCGGTCGGCCCGGCGGTTCCCCCCGCCGGGCCGACACCGGGTGTCTCCCCCGTCGGCGTGGCCCCCCGTTCCGCCACACCCACCGGGGATCTCACCCGCTCACTCCGTCGCGATCGCCCCCAGCACGTTCATCCGCCCCGCCCTGAACGCCGGTACGAGCGCGGCGAGGAGACCCACCAGGGCCGAGCCCGCGAAGACGCCGCCGATCGTGCCCCACGGGATGTCCAGGACCTTCAGGCCCTCCAGCGCGAGCAGCGATTGCGCGCTCGCTCCCCAGGCGAGGCCCAGGCCGAGGCCCAGCGCCGCGCCGAACAGCGCGATCACGACCGATTCGAGGCGGATCATGCGGCGCAGCTGACGGCGCGAGAGGCCGATGGCCCGCATGAGGCCGATCTCCCTGGTGCGTTCGACGACCGACAGGGCGAGCGTGTTCACGACGCCCAGGACAGCCACGACGATCGCGAGCGCGAGGAGCCCGTAGATCATGTTGAGGAGCTGGCCGACCTGGTCCTTCAGGAGCTGCTTGTAGTCGGCCTGGTTGGCGACCTCGTACTGCGGGTACGGGTCCATGACCTTCTTGAGCTGCGCGTACGCCGCCTTCTCCTGGCCGTCGTCGGCCTTCGCGAAGAGCGCGACGGACGCGGGGACCTTCCCCGCGGGCAGGTGCGCGCGGGCGGTGTCGAGCGACACGTACCAGGCGCCCTTGTCGAACACCGTCTCGTCCGAGGTGATCGCGCGGACCGTGAGCGGCACGGTCTCGCCCTCGTGGAAGGCGACGGTCAGCTTGTCGCCGACCTTTACGCCGTACTTCTCGGCGGAGCCCTCGTTGAGCGCGATGCCGTCCTTCTCGTACGCGGCCGAGAGGCTGCCGGAGACGGTCTTCTGGTGGACGTCCTCCATGTACGTCGGCTCGGTCGCCGAGACGTCGTTGCGCTTCTTCGTCCCGTCGGGGAAGGTCACCGTCGCGCCGACCCGCTTGAGGTGCGAGACGTGCGCGATGCCGTCGATCCCAGCGATCGCCTTCTCGGCCTTCGGCACGAGCGGCTGGCTCATCGTGTCCACGATGAAGTCCGCGCCGACCGACTCGTCGAGCTGCTCGCCCGCCGACGTGACCATCGAGGAGCCGACGACGGAGAGGCAGGCGACGAGCGCGAGCCCGATCATCAGCGCGGCACCCGTGGCACCCGTACGGCGCGGGTTGCGCAGCGCGTTGCGCTCGGCGAGCCGCCCCATCGGGCCGAAGACCCGCAGCACGACCGCGCCGATGACGCGGACCACGAGCCCGGACAGCAGCGGCCCGACGAGGACGAGACCGAGCAGGCTCAGGAAGATCCCGCCGCCGAGCCACGGCGCCCCGTCCCCCGCCTTCTCGACGGTCGTCACCTGGTAGAGCGCGGCCGCGCCACCGAGCGTGAGGAGCGCGCCGCACACCGAACGCACCGCTCCCGCACGGCGATCGGTCGGGCTGCCGGTCTCGCGCAGCGCCGCCATCGGCGAGACGCGTCCCGCGCGCCTGGCCGGGAGGTACGCGGCGAGCACGGTCACCGCGATGCCGAGGACGAGCCCGATGACGGGCGTGGTCCAGGCGATCGTGAGGTCGTTCGTGGACAGGTTCATCCCGACCGCGCTCATGAGCTTCATGAGCCCGACGGCGAGCCCGACCCCGGCGGCCACCCCCAGCACCGAGCCGACGACGCCGAGCAGCAGCGCCTCGACGAGCACCGAGCGGTTGACCTGCCGCCGCGAGGAACCGACCGCGCGCAACAGGCCCAGTTCACGGGTGCGCTGGGCGACGAGCATGGAGAAGGTGTTGACGATGAGGAAGATCCCGACGAGGAAGGCGATCCCGGCGAAGCCGAGCAGCGCGTACTTCATGACGTCGAGGAAGGACGCGGTGTCCTTGTTGTTCTCGTCGGCCGACTCCTGCTGCGTGAGCAGTTTGTGGCCCGCCTTGTCGAGCACGGCGGCCGCGCTCGCCTTCAGCGCGGTGTCGCTCACGCCCTTCGCCGCGGTGAGGTTGATCGCCGAGAACCGGCCCGGAGCGGCGAGGAGTTCGCGCTGCGCGGTGGCCGTGTCGTAGTAGAAGACGGCCGCGCCGGGGTTGGTCACGGTGAAGGCAGCGATACCGCTGACGCGCGAGGTGAAGTCGCCGTGCGCGGTGATCGTACGGACCTCGTCCCCGGCCTTCAGGTGGTGCGCCTCGGCCGTGTCCGCGTCCACGACGACGTCGGCGCGCGAGCGGGGCAGGTGCCCCGAGGTGAGCCGCATGTACTGGTCGTCGGCACGGGTCCAGTTGCCCGCGAGCGTCGGGGCACCCGTCGAGGCGCCGAGGCTCTTGTTGTCCGCGCCGACGACGGTGACGGACTCGGTGCTGACCGCGCCCTCGGCGTGCGCGACCCCGTCCACGCGGGCGAGCTTCGCGACCTCGGCGGCGGGCAGCGTGGCCCCGTTCTCGGACTGCGCGCGGTCCTGCGCGGCCTTGCTCGGGCTGACGGTGACGTCGGCGGCCGTCTTCGCGAAGAGCTTGTCGAAGGTCGTGGACATCGTGTCCGTGAAGACGAGGGTGCCGCACACGAAGGCGACGGAGAGCAGCACGGCCACGGCGGAGAGCGCCATACGGCCCTTGTGCGCCCAGAAGTTGCGCAGGGAGGTACGGAAGACGGTCACGAGGTCCGCCCCCGCGCGTCGAAGTCCTTCATGCGGTCGAGGACCTGCTCGGCGGTCGGCTCGTACATCTCGTCGACGATCCTGCCGTCGGCGAGGTAGAGGACCCGGTCCGCGTACGAGGCGGCGACCGGGTCGTGCGTGACCATGACGATGGTCTGCCCGAGCTGGTCGACGGAGGTGCGCAGGAAGCCGAGCACCTCGGCACCGGCCCGCGAGTCGAGGTTCCCTGTCGGCTCGTCGCCGAAGATGATCTCGGGGCGCGCGGCGAGCGCGCGGGCCACGGCGACGCGCTGCTGCTGACCGCCGGAGAGCTGGTTGGGGCGGTGCTTGAGGCGGCCCGCGAGACCGACGGTCTCGACGACCTGGTCGAGCCAGGCGCGCTCGGGCTTGCGGCCCGCGATGTCCATAGGAAGCGTGATGTTCTCCAGGGCGTTGAGCGTCGGGATGAGGTTGAACGCCTGGAAGATGAAGCCGATACGGTCCCTGCGCAGGCGCGTGAGCCGCTTGTCCTTGAGCCCCGTGATCTCCTCGTCGCCGAGGTACACGCGCCCTTCGCTGACCGTGTCGAGCCCGGCGAGGCAGTGCATCAGCGTGGACTTGCCCGAGCCCGAGGGCCCCATGATCGCGGTGAAGCGCCCCTTCGCGATGTCCACGTCGACACCGTCGAGTGCCCGTACACGCGTCTCCCCCGAGCCGTACGCCTTGACGAGCCCCCGGGCCCGCGCGGCCACTGCCGCCTGCCCGCCCTCGCCTGCCCGGCGCAGGTGTGTGGTCAGTGCCGTTGTCACGTCATGTCTCCTATATCGGTCATCAAGGCGCGTGAGCGCGCCCCGCGCCGCCCGCCGTTCCCCCCGGGGGCGGCTCGCGGAGCGAGAATCCGGTGCTGCGAAGTCCTGTGCTGCGAAGTCCTGCGGAGCGGTGGTCCTGCGGAGCGGGTACGGGGGGCGCGCGTGACGGCCGTACGTGCCGTACGTGACGGCTGTACCTGTCGTACGTGACGGCTGTACGTGTCGTTACGCGGCGCCCGGCCCGCTCAGTCCCCGTTCCGTTCCCGCTGTCTTACGTGTTCCATACTTCCCTGCCCCCGTGCCCCCGCGCAGTGCGGCTGAGCGCACAATCCGCAGGGGGGTTAACCCCCCTGCGCGCCTGCGGTCAACCTCGCTCCGCCAGGCTATGCGCCCGCGGGACGCCCCTGCCTCCTCCGCCGGTACCACCGTCCCGGAGCCCCCCTCAGGGGAATCCCCTAGGGGACGCCTCGGGGTCGCCCCGGGGCGACCCCGCTGACCTCAGGGTGTGCGCGCCCGGCGTCACGTCGGCATCGGCGGCGCGTCCCCCCCGCCCTGCCCCGGACGCCGTCAACGGCTGCCTGCGCCCGCCCTCACCGCCCGTGCGTCCGTTCCCTCTCCCCGCAAGTGCGTCGCCCGGCCCCGGTTCCACGAGGTCCGGTGGCGGTTCCACAAGGTCCGTGCCGGGCGCGGGCGCGCAAGAGCGCGCCGCTACGCGATCCCGCGCAGCCCGTCCACCGCCGTCCGCCCCACCACGCCGATCACCGCATCCGCCGCGGGGACGACGAGCCCCGTGTCGGCGGAGCGCGTGAAGACCGCCACCGCGTAGCGGCCCCCGTCGGGGTACGCCACCACCCCCGCCTCGGCCCGCAGCGTCGGGAGCGTGCCCGTCTTGCCGAAGACCTGGACGTCGTCGAAGGGGAAACCCGAGGCGAGCCGGTGCGGCCAGACCTGGAGGCCGAGCAGCCTGCGCACCGCGGCCCCGTGCGCCGCGGGCAGGAACTCGTCCCGCCACAACGCCCGCAACAGGGAGGTGAGTTCGCGAGGGGTGGAGCGGTTGCCGTGCGTGGGGTCGAGGGCCCGCAGGCGCGCGAGCACGAGCGGGTCGGTGAGCGCCCGCGCGCCCGCGGGGCCCGCGTCCTCGCGCATCCCCTCCTGCGTCGCGCCGAAGCTCTCCACCGCGCGGGTGAGGCGCAGCCCCAGCGCCTCCGTCGTGTGGTTGACCTCCTCCAGGCCGACCCGCGCGAGGAGCAGATCGGCCGCCGCGTTGTCGCTCACGGCGATCATGAGGTACGCGAGGTCGCGCAGCGACATGCGCGGCGCGTCGAGCATCGCGGCGAGCCCCGTACCCCCCGGCGTGCGCCCCTCGACCGCGCACTCGACCTGCTCCGTCAGGTCGAGCCGCCCCGCCGCGGCGAGCCGGTGCAGCGCGAGCAGCAGACACAGCTTGTGGACACTCGCCGTGCACACGAGCCGGTCCGCCCCGTACCCCACCTCCGTCCCCCGGTCGATGTCCACGGCGTGCGCGACGCCGTCCACCCCGGCGTCGGCGAACGCGGCGGCGATACGGTCCGCGACGGCCGTACGCGGCCGCCCGGCACCGCCCGCGGCGGTCGGACGGGCCTGCCTGGCGCGTTCCTCGGGTGCGTCGTTCACAGCCAGTACTCCGCAGCTGGACGTAGGTGCAAAGGTCGTACGGGGGTGACGGGGCCCGGGGCCGCGGGGTCGCCGTCCGGGGCGGCGCCCGCGTCCCCTGCCGGGAGCCCGCCCCCGTCGGGCACCGCCCCCTCCCGCTCGCGCAGGGCCACGGTGACGGCCTCGGCGAACGCCGCGACGGCCGCGTCCTCGCGACCGGCGGGCCACGCCGCCGAGTGGCGGCGGGCGAGGGGCGCCCCCGCGAGCGGGCGCCACGCGAGGCCCGGCACGTCCGCGGCCTCCGTGCGCGGGACGAAGGCGACGGCCTGCCCGGAGAGCACGAGGCCGCGGACGAAGTTCTCACCCCGCCCATGCCGCACGGCGCGTGGCGTCCAGCCCTCGCGGGCACAGGAGTTGAGGAGTTCGTCGTAGAGCGCGGGCGCCTCCGCGCGCGGGAAGAGGACGAGTTCGCGGTCCCCGAGCGCCCGCAGCGGCACCGTCTCGCCGTGCGCCGCCTGCGCCGACTCGTCGAGCAGTACGCCCAGTTCGCGGCGGAGCACGGGGCCGAGCGCCAAGCCCTGGAGGGCACAGGGGTGGTGGACGAGGCCGACGTCGAGTTCCCGCGCCCGCAGCGCGGCGAGCTGCTCGGCCGTCGTCAGCTCCCGTACCTCCAGCTCGACGCCCGTGCCCGCCCGCCGGAAGCCTTCGAGGAGCGCGGCGACCGTGGGGCCCGCGAGATCCGGCGGCAGGCCCGCCCGCAGCAGGCCGCTCCCGCCCTCGCGCACGCGGCGCGCGACGGCGCGCAACGCCTCGTGCCTGTCGAGGAGCGCGCGCGCCTCGGGCAGCAGGAGCTGCCCCGCGCGGGTGAGCGCGACGCGGCGGCTCGTGCGCGCGAAGAGCCGTACCCCCAGCTCCTTCTCCAGCCGCTGCACGCGCTGCGAGAGCGGCGGCTGCGCCATGCCGAGCCGGCGCGCGGCCCGGCCGAAGTGTGACTCTTCGGCAACGGCCACGAAGCACTCCAGGTGCCGGATCAGGTCCACGAGCAGGAATGATACGCACATCCATATGGATGAATGACTGATAGCGAACTTGGACAAGGTGGGTGCCGCGCTGGTCTCCTCGGCGCATGACGACCCACCACAGCACCCCCGGCCCGCCGCTCGCCCCCTGGGACCCGCCGCAGGGGCCCGGGCGCCGCTCCCGTACCGCGCTCAAGGCGGTCCTCGCCGTGCTCCTCGTCCTCGCGCTGACCGCGCTCGGGCTGTACGTGGCGAAGGCGGGCCCCTTCGCACGGGCGGGCGCGAACGGCCCCGACCCCGCGGCGGCCGCGCAGGCGCGCGGATTCCTCGCCGACTGGTCGCAGGACCGCCTGGACGCCGCCGGAGCACGGACGACGCACCCCGCCGAGGCGAGCCGCGTCCTCGGCAGCTTCACCTCCGGCCTGGAGATCACGCGCCCGCGCCTCACCGCCGGGGTCCCCCGGGCGGCGGAGGGCGGCGCGGTGGAGGTCCCGTTCACGGCCCGGATGCCGGTCAAGGACCTCGGCACGTGGACGTACACCTCACGACTGACCCTCAGACAGGCGAAGGACGCCTGGCTCGTCGACTGGAAACTCTCCCTCGTCCACCCGCGCCTGAGCAACGTGGCGAAGTTCCGCCTGGAGCGCGAGGACACGAGCGAGCCGAAGGCGCGGGACCGCCACGGCAAGACCCTCACCTCGGCCGCGACCCCGTCCCTCGCACCCGTGCTCGCGCAGCTCGCCGACGGGGGCGCTGGCCCGCGCGGCGCGATCCGCCTCGTGGACCGTACGAGCGGTGACGTCCTGCGCACAGAGGCCCGGTTCGGCGCGAAGGAGGTGAGCGAGGAACCCGTAAGGACGACGCTCGACAGCGACTGGCAGTCCGCCGCCGAACACGCTCTCGCGGCCGAGCCGAAGCACCGCAACGCCTCGCTCGTCGCCCTCCGCAGTGACACCGGCGAGATCCTCGCCGTCGCCAACTCCCCCGCCGGCGGCTTCAACCGGGCCGTCTCCGGTACGTACGCGCCCGGCTCGACGTTCAAAATCGTCACGAGCAGCGCCCTGTTGATGAAGGACGCCGTTCGCCCGGACACGATCGTGGACTGCCCGAAGCAGCTCGTCGTGGGCAAGGAGTTCCACAACGTCGAGACCTCGTCCTTCCCTGACGCGACCTTCCGCAAGGACTTCACGGAGTCCTGCAACACGGCCTTCATCAGCCTGCGCGGCACACTCGCCCCCACGGCCCTCGGCGACGTCGCCCGCGAGTACTACGGCATCGGCCAGGAGTGGCACATCGGCATTCCCTCGTACGACGGATCGGTGCCCGCCCCGAAGGACGAGACGGAGAAGGCGGCCTCGATGATCGGCCAGGCCCGCATCCAGGCCAACCCGCTGATCATGGCCTCGGTCACCGCGACCGCCACGACCGGCCGCTTCCGCATGCCCCACCTCGTCCCCGACCCCAAGGACACGACGAAGACAACTCCCCTCCCCGCCCGGGTCAGTTCCGACCTCCGCACCCTCACCCGCGCCACGGTCACCGAGGGCACGGCCCGCGTCCTCGCCGACCTCCCCGGCGAGATCGGCGGCAAGACCGGCACGGCCGAGGTCTCCGACGACGCCCCCAACAACGGCTGGATGGTCGCCCGGCGCGGCAACGTGGCCATCGCCTGCGTCGTCGAGGGCGGCGTCACGGGCAGCGGCTCGGCGGGCCCGATCCTCCACGAACTCCTGTCGCGGGTCCCGGGGGACGGGTCGTAACGGACGGAACCGCGGGAGAGGCCGGGGGGCGAGGGCACGGGGCGGGGCGCGAGGGGGCGCGAGGGGGGCGCGGGCCGAACGCGGGGCCGGGGCGCGAGGCCGAACGCGGGGAAGGGGCGCGGGGCCGGACGCGGGGAAGGGGCGCGAGGCCGGACGCGGGGCCCAAGGGAGTACGGAGAAGGGCGGGGCTACCGTATGACTCCCCCTCAGTCAGGGGCCGTTCGCGAGGAGGGACGCCCGTGCCCACGCTTCTCTACTACCCCCTGGTCAACCCCCCGGCCGCGGTCCTGCACCAGGGACTGCTGTACTGGGACGCTCTCGCCTCCATCGTCCCCTCGGACCCCGGCACAGCCGCCCACGCGGTCACGGACGAGCTGCGCGAACTCGCCGACCGGGGGCTCTACCACCCCCTCACCCTGTCCGAGCGCCTCACCGAACCCCTGAGGGACCACCGGGACTTCGTCATGCTCTGCGAGGACCTGGTGGCGCTCGCGCGGACACCGCACGGGCCGGTGACCGAGCCGATGGACGCGGGCCTGTTCGCCACGAAGGTCGGTGTCGCGCTGGAACGGCGGATCGTCAGGAGCGGCCTGGGACGCGCGGTCGGCCCCTCCCCCGATCCCCGCCGCCCCCGGTACAGCGTGCTCGTCTCCCGCGAGGTGCGACAGCTGCTCGTCGGGGCACTCGCCCACCAGATCGCCCGTACGGACGAGACCCGCGCGTACACGCCGTACACCGAGCACGAGGGGGCGCACGAGTCGGCCGTGCGGTCCGGCGGCCGGGGCCAGGGCGTCGGGGCGTGGCGCGTGCAGCTCGGGCGGCTGCTCCCGACGCCCGCGCCCGGCACGCCGACCGCGCGGGTCCTCGCCTTCCGCGAGAAGTACGCGGACGAGCGCGAGCGCCTGATGGGTGCGACGCAGACGCTGCTCCGCCGCCTGCGTCAGGACTGGGAGCACCCCGCCGACGTCCTGCGCCGCATCGAACCCGAGCTGCGGCAGGCACGCGAGGACTACCACGCCGCCGCCCGCGCGAGCCGCACCGCGTGGGTCTCGCGCTCCCTCTCCGCGACGGTCGCCGTCGCGGGCACCGCGGCGGGCGCGCTGCTACTCCCCGGCCTGGAGTGGCTCGCCTCGATCGCGGGGAACATCGGGTTCAACATCGCGACCCGCGAGGTGCGGCCCCTGCGGCAGCACGCGGAGCACCACCCGTACGCCTACCTGAGCCGCGTGGAGAGCGAGCTGGGCTAGGCCATGTCCCCGTACGGGCTCGGCCGGGTGAGGACGACGGCGAGCGACACGATCCTGCCTTCCCTGACCGAGAAGTAATTGCTCATGATCAGCTCCTCGGGCAGTCCCGTCCTGTCGAAGTCGCCGTCGTAGCGGCCCCTGACGACGACGTCGCCGTAGTGGTCGACGACCTCCACGGGGTCGATGGTGACATGCTCGCCCGTCATCTCCTTCTCCACCCAGCGGCGGATCGCCGCGGCGCCCCGGATCTCGCGGCTCGCGTCGATGACGTACGCGTCCGGCGCGAACGTCGCCATGACCGCGTCGACGTCGAAGGCGTTGACCGCGCGGACATGGGCGGCGACGACGCCGCTCAGGGGGATCTCGGTGGTGGGCATGGCCGCTCCCGTTCCTCTCGTCGTCCCGGTCCTTCCGGGCACGGGCTCCACCGTCGGTCCTCCCCCCGGGGCAGGGGCAAGCGCGCCGCGGTCCTGGTGTCTCCCCCCGGGGGAGGGTCCACACTGGCCGTATGTCCGCATTGCTGTCGATCGGGGATTTCGCGCGCGCCACGCACCTGAGCGTGAAGGCGCTGCGCCACTACCAGGAACAGGGCCTCCTGGAGCCCGCCGAGACCGACGAGATGTCCGGGTACCGGCGCTACGACCTCGCCCAGATCCCCACCGCGCAGATCATCCACCGCCTCCGCGCCCTCGACATGCCGCTCGCCGACATCCGCGAGATCCTGCGCACCCCCGACCCGGCCGCACGGGGCGCCCTCATCGCCCGGCACCTGCGCCGCCTCGAAGACCGCCTCACACGGACCCGCGAGGCCGTCGCCTCGCTCCGCGACCTCGTCGAGCACCCCGAGCCCGCCGCCCCGATCACCCACCGCCGCCTGCCCGCGCGCCGGGTCGCCGCGATCACCGAGGACGACCTCGCCGTCGCCGACATCGGCGCCTGGTACCACGGAGCCATCGGCGAACTCTTCGCGACGCTCGCGCGCCAGGACGTACGGGCCGAAGGCCCCGCGGGCGGCGTCTACGACGACGCGCTCTTCACCCTCGAACACGGCCGCGCCACGGTGTACGTACCGGCCTCGGCGGAACCGCGCGCCACCGGACGGGTCCGCTGGACCGAGCTGCCCCCGGCCGAACTGGCCGTGATCACCCACGAGGGCCCGGAATCGGGCATCGACCGCGCCTACGGCGCCCTCGCCGCGTACGTCACCCGCCACGCCCTCGCCGTGGCGGGCCCGATCCACGAGTTCTACCCGGTCTGCTTCCACGACACCCCGGACCCGTCCCGCTGGCGCACGGAGATCGGCTGGCCCGTCTTCACGACGAAGGCCCCGGCATGACGGCGCGAGACCCGGGCCCTCCGGCCCCCTCTGCCGACCGCTGTCCGTTCGCCCGCCCCCGCGCCACCGCGTCCCGCACACCCTGCTCCCGGGGACCGAGCGTCGGGGTGCGGTGGACGAGCGCGTCCAGGGCCGCCTTCGGGGCGGCCAGGATCTCGCGGGAGGCGCCGTAGTACCAGGTGACGTCGCGCGGGTCGCGAGCCGCGACGCCCTGCGCGTCGATGCCCGCCGCGCGGCACAGCGCCACCGCCCTGCGGATGTGGAAGCCCTGGCTGATCAGCACCGCCTTGCCCACACCGAAGACCCTGCGCGCCCGCACGCACGAGTCCCACGTGTCGAACCCCGCGTAATCCCGCACCACTTGGCGTCCCGGGACGCCCGCGCGCGCCAAGTAGTCCCGCATCGCCGTCGGTTCGTCGTACGACGTGCGGCTGTTGTCCCCGGTCACCAGGACCGCCGACACGCGCCCCGCCGCGTAGAGCCGCGCCGCCGCGTCCAGGCGGTGCGCCAGGTACGGCGACGGCTTCCCCTCCCACAGCCCCGCGCCGAAGACCACGGCGACCGGGGCCCGGTCCACGTCCGCCTCGGCCCGTACGCCGCCGTCGCTCGCCACCCGTATCCACGCCGAGGGCAGCAGCGCGAGCACGCACAGCCCCATCACGGCCCACAGCACCCGGCGCCGCCCCCGCCGTGTCCGCAACCACCCCGGCACCCGCACCCGCACCCCCACCCGCACCCGGCCCTCACCCACCGCCACGAGACCCGCTGTCACGAGACGCGCTGTCACGAGACCCGCTGTCACGAGCAAGCACGCGTGCGGTCGGCGCCCGGTTCCCCGCTCACCCGCGCGCGTCCGCCTCCGTCCCTTCCGCGGCCGTGTGCGCCGCCGGGTCCGCCGGGTCCGCCGGGTCCGCCGCGTCCGCCGCGTCCGCCGTCGTGCCGCCCCGTCCCGTCAGCCCCGCCAGCGCGCCCTTGATGTGGCGCAGGTGCGCCCGCACCTGCGCGCTGCGCTCCGCCTGCGCCGCCGCGTACCGCTCCGCCTCGCGCAGGACCTTCGCCGCGCGCGCCGCGGCCTCCGCGCGCATCGCGTCCCCGCGCGCCTCGCTGTCCTCCTGCCGGTGCCTCGCCGCCTCCTCCGCCTCGGCGCGAGCCCTGCGCGCGGCGGCGAGCGCCGCCTCCGCCGTGTTCAGGCGCGCCGCCTCCGCCTCCGCGGCCTCCGCACGGGCCGCCTCCGCCTCGCGCGCGAACGCCGCCGCACGCGCTTCGTGGTCCTCGTCGACGGCCGCGAGGTGCGCCGCCGTCGCCTCCCGCACCTCGCGCAAGGCCGTACGGGCCGCGCCGCGCACCCGTTCCGCCTCCTCGCGCGCCGCCGCGCGCACCGCCTCCGCCTCGGCCGCTGCGGCGGCCAGCCGGGCCTGCGCGTCCACGTCCGCCCGGGTACGCAGCGCCATCGCCGCCTCGTGCGCCGCAGCGGCGAGCCCCGCCGCCTCCGTCCGGGCCCGCTCGTCCAGCGCGTCGGCATCGGCGCGCACGGTGGCCGCCAGTTCCGCCGCCTCGTCCTCGACGAGACCGAGCAGGTCGACGGCGCCGCCGCCGAGCACCGCGTAATCGGCGGGCGGGAGCGCGGCGACCGTCTCGCGCAGCGCCTCCGCCTCCGCGCCGAGCCGCGCCGCCTCGGCCTCCAGCTCCTCGACCCGCGCCCGCGCGAGCGCGTACTCCTCCGCGAGCCGCGCCACGTACGGATCGACCTCGGCCGGACGGTAGGCGCGGGGGCGTACCGAAGGATGCGCGGGACCGAAGCCGTATTCGTCACCGTTCACCCTCGGAACCTCCATCCAGGCACCCCGCGCACGTCACCGAGCGATCACTGCCCGCTCACAAGGTGCCTCATACGCGACACGTACACGGCTCATCCACGACCGGCCCGATACCGGCTTGTTCAAGGATGCGCCACTTCGTGCTCGTATCCGGAATCGGACAATCACTTCCAGGACAAGAACGGAGACGAGGGCAGGGCGGGCCCGCGGACGGGCACGCGGGCCGGCCGCGGGGGCGGCAGGACCACGGCAGGACCAGGCGGCAGACCGCCCCCGCGCGACGCCCCGCCCGGCGGACCGCCCCGAGCGAACCCGCTACAGCAGCCCGTCCCACAGCTGCTCCAGGACCACCGACCACCACGACTCGGCCGAGGCCAGCGCCGCCGCGTCCAGCGTCGCCAGCTCCGCCTGGAAGTCGACCGTCCAACGCCCCGCCTGCTCCTGCGTGAGCCCGTAGCGCAAGCGCCACATGCGGCCCAGCATCGCCAGGCAGCGCGTGAACTCGACGAGACCCGAGTTCACGAACTGCGGCGCCACCGGGGCCCCGCCGGGACCCGCCTCCACCGGCACGGCGACGATGTGCCCCGTCCCGTACTGCACGCACAGCGCCTTGCCGAAGTCACTGCCCACGACGAGATACGTGCCCGCGTCCGAGGCCGCAGCCACTCCCCGCTCCTGCGCCAGCTCGGCGAGCGTCGGCACCGGACGCCCCTGCTGCGCCTGCGCCCAGAAGAACGGGCCCATGTCGAAGGGCAGCCCCGCCGTCGTCAGCGAGGCAGCGACCACCTCGGGCACCCCCGCCCGCGCGACCGCCTGCGGCTCGAAACGGAAGACACCCTGCGGCCCGAAGGCCCCGGCCAGCTCCCGCGCCACCTCGTCGAGCGGCACCGCGGGCGCCTGCGGCACCTGCGGCAACGGCACCCGCACAGGCGCGGGACGCGCCGGACCGTCGGCGACCTGGTGCAGCTCGCCCTGGTGCGCGAGCAACTGCGCCATCCCGCGCTGCCTGCTCGCGTGATCGGTCCCGTACGGCGCGATCGACGTGATCCGGGCCTGCGGGAACGTCTCCCTTATCATCCGCGCGCAGTACGCGCCCGGCAGCTCGCAGGACTCCAGCTCCGTGTGGAGTTCGAGCACCTGCTGCGGCGGCACGTTCAGCGCGCGCAACTCGTGCAGGATCTGCCACTCCGGGTGCGGCAGCCCGGGCGCCGACCGGCGGATCACCTGCTGCTCCGAACCGTCGGGCGCCCGGTAGCGCAGCACCGCCTGATAGCCGGGGCCGACCGTCGGCACCCCCGGACGCGGGTACCCGTAGCCCTGCGCGGGCCCCGGCGGCGCCACGGGGCCCGGCGGCGTCTGCGGTACGGGGGCGGGGCTCGCGTTGTGCGGGGGTACGGGCGCCTGCGGGGCGGGAGCGGGAGGCGGCGGGGGCGTGGCCGGGCCCGAGGGGCGCGACAGGACCGTGGCCGCGTGCGCGACCCCGCCCGCCGGGGTGCCGCCGCTCGCGGGGGGCGCGGGCGGGGGCGGCGGCGTCGCGGGAGAACCCGCGCCGGGGCCCGGGGGCGGGGTCGCGAAGACGGTGGGCGCATGGTGCACCCCGGCACCGGGGCCGCCCTGCCCCGTACCCGCGCCGCCCTGCCCCGTACCGCCGGGACCCGCGGGCGCCGGACCGGGAGGCGGCACGGGGCCCCGCTCGGGCCGCCGCGGCGTCGCCTTGCTCGTCGCGACCTCGCTCAGGTCATCGGCACCCGGCGCCGGACGCGGCGGCACACCGGGCACACCAGGAGCACCGGGGACACCAGGAGCACCGGGGACCCCAGGCGCGCCAGGAGCACCGGGAACGCCCTGCGCCCCCTGCTCGTCCCGCGCCTGCGGGAAGCCCGGCGGCGGCACCTGCCCCGCCCCGTCCAGCAACCGCGTACGCGCCTCCGACGCCGGGACACCCCCAGCACCCGGCCCCCCCGCGCCCCCCGGCGACTCCTCGTCACCCTGCGTGTACACCGTGTCCGGAGGCACGACCAGCCGGCCCTGCGACGCACCCGTCGTGTCCGCCGCCTCCCACGAACCCGCGCCCGCGACCGGCTCGCCCTGCCGCGACGCCTCACCCGCACCCTGCACCGCACCCGCCCGCGACGCGTCCCCGCGCCCACCCGGGATACCCAGCTGATCCGCCGCCTCCTGCAACCACTCCGGCGGCGACAACAGGAACGACGTCTGATTCAGGTCGATCCGCTCCGGCGGCTCAGGCGCCACCTCCTCCCCCGCCGCCGGCACCCCGTACTCCTCCTCGTACCGCCGGATCACCTCCGCCACCGGCAGATCCGGCCACAACGTCACCGCACGGCCGTCCCGCGCGATCACGACCCGCTGCCCGCCACCGTCCGAAGGCCCCGCCTCCGCACGGTCCTCCGCCCACACCACGAACCCGAGCCCGAACTCCCGCACCCGCACCTCACGGTGCTGATAACGCGGCACGTCCCCGTTGATCCAGCGCTCCCCGCGCTCCTGCGCCTGCGCGAACGTCACCACGTCACTCACTCCCCACCGGGTTCACCGGGACCACCCGCGCGAACCCGCCGTCCACCATCAACTGCGCCACCGTCTCCAGCTCCGGCGGACTCCCCGCGAGCCGCGACAGGAACGCGTCGAAGTCCTCCCCGCACGGCAGCAACAACTCCCGCACCCGCGCCGCCACATCGAGCCCGTCCCGGTCCCGCGCGTCGTCGTACGGGCAGAACCACACCGAACCCGCCGCCTCACCCCGCACCTTGACCACCAGGAGCCCGCCCTGCACGAAGGCGACACCCAGGAAGTCCTTCGTCACATGGTCGCGCAAGCACTTGTTGACATACGCGAGATCATTGACCGCCGCCTCCTCCCGCACCGTGAAGAACGGCTGATCCACGAGCAGCCCCAGCTCCGCGTCGAGCGCCACCCCCACAGGCGCGCACCCGCCGCCCGCCTTCAGGAACGAGCGGTACGCGCCCGGCAACCGGTACCCCAAGTCCTCCTCCAGCGCCAGGACCTGCCGCTCCTCCACCGCCACCAGCTCACGCGGCAACCCGAAATGCGCCGGCTTCGTCTGCTGAAGCGGCCGCGTCCCACGCCGCCCGTGCTCCACCCGCGCCGTCGCCAGACCCCCGTGGTGCCGCAGCAACGCCTTCACCTCCACGGGCACCAGCTCAAGCCGCCGCGAATCCGCCACGTGATGCCACGTCCAGCCGTGCGGAGTCGCCACCGAGGGCAAGCCCTCCCACAACGCGTCACCCGAAGCCGCCATCGCCGCGTTCGCCGACACGTAATCCGTCAGGCGCAACTCGTCCACACCAAAACCCGTCGGCGGCTCCGCGATCTCCACAGCGGCCCGCGCGTACGGCGTGAACACCGGGCGCCCCCCGCCGTCCACCGCGACCCCCGCCGGATACCGCGCCGCCCGCACCGGGTCCGGGAAACGCACCGACTGCCCCGCGTACGCGGCGTTCGGCGGCGCACCCCGCACCGGAGAACCCTGCACGGGCACCCCCTCACCGAGCCGACCTGTCGTCATGGCGGAAGCCCCCTGCACCCTCGCTGACACCAACACTGACACCAATGGACACCAACCGGACACCGCGCCGGAAGCGGTCGCCACAGCCTATGCGGTGGGCCCCGAAGGGTCACAGGGCCGACAGCGCTACCCGCCGCGGAACAGCAGTGGTACAGCGCCGCGAGCAGCGACACCACCCCTCACCCGCCACCCGCGCCGAACCGCCCCCGCACCCACCCCGTGCGAAGCTGTAACCCCGGCAGGACACCCCCACCACCACCCGGAAGCGATCGTTTGGCAGGCTGTCAGGGCTCTCCAGGGCACGACAGGGCTCGTCACGGTTTGCCCGGGAGAACGACACGGGGGAAGGTACGGAGGGGAAAGCACCACCATGCACACCGCACAACCAGGCCCCGAGGCCACCACGCACACCGCCCCCGAGGCCCCGGCGACCCCCGGCCCCCGCGCACCGCGCCCCTCCTCCCTCCTCCCGGCCCACGACCCCCGCGTCGACTGGAGCCACGACGGCACCAGGCCCCCCACCCTGCGCCACCGCCGCGACGGCATCCTCCCCGCCGTCGCCGCCGCCCTCTCCGTACGCGGCACCACCCTCACAGGAACCGGCGCACGCGGCGACCAGCCACCCGCCCTGCACCCCCTCGTACAAGACTTCCTCGACACCCTCACGAGCGAGAGACGCGAACGCTTCACAGGACGCTGCGCCGAAGCCGTCCTCCTCTCCCGCCACCTCGCCGAGGCCGACACCGCCCGCACCGCCCGCTCCAAACGCGCCGCCCGCCGCCCCATGACCCCCGGCGAAGCACGCAAAGCCCTCAAAGGCGCCAAACTCACCACCCGGCACATCCGCGAGGACGGCGACCCCCTCCACGGCGCCTTCGCCCCGCCCTGCCGCTCCTGCACCGCACTCGCCGAACACTTCGGCGTCCGCGTCATCGACCCCACCCTCCAGGACTGACACCGGACCGGCGAACCACATGAAGACCCCGCCCCACCCCCTCGAAGAACTCACCCGCCTCGAAGGACTCGACGCCCTCGCCGAAGCCCCCACAGGACGCTTCCCCGAAGCCGCCGACACCGCCCTGCGCACCGCCGGATGGACCCCAGGACGCTGGGACATCGCCCAGGCCGAGATCTGGGCCGACACCCTGCGCGCCCACACCTCACCCGCCGGACACCAGCACCACGTCTCCCCCGCCGCCGTCGAGGCCTGGGCCGAATTCGGCGGCCTCCGCCCCCACCCCACCACCAAAGGCCGCCACCTCGCCCCCGCGAGCCTCGACCTCGACCCCCTCCACGGCCTCCACCTCGCCCGCACCCTCGGCGACCTCGGCCACGCCCTCGGCACCCACCTGTGCCCCCTCGGCCTCGACACCACCACCCACGCCGCCCTCGCCATCGACGACGAAGGCCGCGTCTACGCCCTCGACCACACCGGCGACTGGTACCTCGGCGCCGACATCGACCAGGGCCTCAGCACCCTCCTCACCGGCGGCGCCCCCACACGACTGAGCGTGGAGGAACAGGAGGACGCCTGAGAAACCCCCACGGAGAAGCCCCCACAGAGAACCCCGCACGGAGAAACCCCCACGGAGAAACCCGTACGGAACCCGCCCTCTACTCCTCCACAGGCAGCACCGCGGACACCCGGAAACCCCCCGAGTCCGTCGGCCCCGCCACGAACACCCCACCGAGCGCCAGCACCCGCTCCCGCATCCCCACCAGACCGTTCCCGCCACTCGGCAACTTCGCGTCCACCCCACCCTCAGGCGGCGGACCGTTCTCCACCTGCATCGCTATCTCGGCAGCCCGCCGCGCCAGCCGCACCCGCGTCGCCGCACCCGCCGCATGCTTGTGCGCGTTCGTCAACGCCTCCTGCACCACCCGGTACGCCGTACGCTCCACCCGCGCCCCGTACCCCGCACCCTCCCCCTCCACCGAGAACTCCACCGCCATCCCCGCCGCACGCGACTGCCCCACCAGCTCGTCCAGCTCCGCCAGCGAAGGCCCCTGCTCCTCCTCCACCAGCACCGCACGCGGCTCGGGCACCTCCGCCACCACCGGCTCCGGCTCCGCCGCACGCGCCACAGGCACCCCCGACGACGCCCGCATCACCCCGAGCATCTCGCGCAACTCCGTCAACGCCTGCCGCCCCATGTCCCCCACCAGCGCCGCGTTCCTCGCCGCCTTCTCCGGGTCCTTCAGCGCCACCGCCTGCAACGCCGTCGAATGCACCACCATCAGACTCACCCGGTGCGCCACCACGTCGTGCATCTCCCGCGCGATACGCCGCCGCTCCTCACCCCGCGCCCACTCCGCACGCTCCTCGGCACGCTCGGCGAGCAGCTGCAACTCCCGCTCCAGCGAATCCGCACGCTCCCGCAGACTCTCCATGAGCCGCCGCCGCGCCCCCACGTACAGACCGAGCAGCACCGGCGGCGCCGTCATCCCAAGCGCCATGAGCACCGCCATCGACGGCGTGAACCACGGCGTCATCGCCGAACCGTTCTCGTCCACGTGCTGCCCCATGCGCACGAGCGCCACGAGGAGCGAACCCAGCCCCGACATCGAGGCGAGCACCGCCGTGATCCGGCGCGGCACCTCGGACGCGGCCAGCGTGTAGAGGCCCACGAAACCGAGGACCATCCCCATCTCGGCGGGCGACACGGCGAGTGCCACGAGCACGACGGCGACGGGCCACCGCCGCCGCAGCACCAGCACGGAGCCGACCAGCAGCCCCAGCAGCACCCCGAGCAGGGCACCGAGCCCCACCCGGTCGGTGAACACCGCCCCCTCGACCCCGCACTCCAGCGCCGAGACCCCCGCCAGCGCCACATCAAGCACGGCACTGCGCCGCCGCCGCCACCACCACGGCCCCCCGGCCGCCCGGCGCTCTTCCCCCGTCGTGGTCATGACCCCCAGCGTACGGGCGTTCCGTCCCGAATCCCGGGGGAGTGCGCCACCCCACAACGCACCCCACGCGCGCCGCGCACACCCCCCACCCCTCACCCGATCAGGCGAAACACGCCCGAACCCTCCCGGAACCTGTGATTCCGCCGTGAAGATCGCCCTCATGGTCGCGGCACGCACAGACGCACGGGACAGAGCCCGGGAACTCCGCCTGAAGGGATGGACGTACGACCGCATCGCGAAGGAAGTGGGCTGCGCGAAAAGCTCGGTATCCCTCTGGGTGAGGGACTTGCCGAAACCGGCGCCGAACTTCGCGTCCGCGGATCGCGCCCGCGAGGCCGCCCGGACCCGCTGGGAGCCGGTGCTCGCGGAGCGCGAGGAACACAGGAAGCGAGTGAAGGAGGAGGCCCGGACGGAGATCGGACGGCTCAGCGAGCGGGAGCTGTTCCTGGTGGGGGTGGGGCTCTACTGGGCGGAGGGGACGAAGGACAAGGCCCACGCCCGGCGCGAGCGGCTCGTCTTCGTCAACAGCGATCCGGACATGATCGACCTCTTCATGAAGTGGCTCGACCTGCTCGACGTCCCCCGCTCGGACCGTCGCCTGTCCCTGCTCATCCACGAGTCGGCCGACGTCGAAGGAGCCGAGGAGTTCTGGGCGGAGGTCACGGGCATCCCGCGCTCGGCCTTCCTCAAGACCACACTCAAGCGCCACAACCCGCTCACGGTCCGCAAGAACACCGGCACCGGCTATCACGGCTGCCTTGTCGTAAAAGTTGCCAAGAGCGCTGACTTGTACCGTCGCGTGGAGGGAGCTTGGTACGGCATAGTAGGGGGCGCACAAAGGCGGGTAGTCGAAATGTCCGATTAGCTCGCTTTATAGTCCCCTGTGGTGTAATAGGCAACACCGGCGGTTTTGGTCCGCTAGTTCCGGGTTCGAGTCCTGGCAGGGGAGCCCCCTTTCGACCGCCTCCCCGAACCACCCCACAAGGCCCTGACCCCCCAGGTCAGGGCCTTTCCCGCGTTCCGCCGCACACCCCCCGGTATTGTTCGCGTGTCATCCGCACCGAAGCCGAAGGGCCCGCTCGTGAGTGCCACCAACCGCCCGGCAGCCGTCGTCGTCCTCGCAGCGGGTGAGGGCACCCGCATGAAGTCCGCCACGCCCAAGGTCCTGCACAGCCTCGCGGGCCGCACCCTCGTCGGACACGTCCTCCAGGCCGCGAGCGAGCTGGAGCCCAAGGAAGTCGTCGTCGTCGTCGGGCACGGCCGCGAACAGGTCACCGCCCACCTCGCGGAGCGCTCCGCGGCCGTCCGCACCGCCGTCCAGGAGGAGCAGCGCGGCACCGGCCACGCCGTCCGCACCGCCCTCGCGGAGCTGGGCGGCACGGTCGACGGCACGGTCGTCGTGCTGTGCGGCGACACCCCCCTCCTGACCGGCGCGACGCTGGATGCCCTGTGCCGTACGCACTCCGCCGACGGCAACGCCGTCACCGTCCTCACCGCCGAGGTGCCCGACGCGAGCGGCTACGGCCGCATCGTGCGCGACGGCTCGGGCGCCGTGACCGCGATCGTGGAGCACAAGGACGCGAACCCCGACGAGCTGGCGATCCGCGAGATCAACTCGGGGGTCTTCGCCTTCGACGGGCGCCTGCTCGCCGAGGCGCTGGGCCAGGTCCGTACGGACAACGCGCAGGGCGAGGAGTACCTGACCGACGTCCTGGGCATTCTGCGCGGGGCGGGCCACCGCGTCGGGGCCGCGCTCGCGGGCGACCACAGGGAGATCGCGGGGATCAACAACCGGGTGCAGCTCGCGCAGGCGGGCCGGGTGCTCAACGAGAGGCTTCTTGAGGCCGCGATGCTGGCGGGGGTGACGGTGATCGACCCGGCGAGCGTCTTCGTGGACGTGACGGTCGGTTTCGGTCGTGACGTGGTCCTGCACCCGGGTACGCAGCTGCTCGGTGCGACGCGGGTCGATGACGGTGCCGAGGTGGGCCCGAACTCGCGGCTCACGGACACGGTCGTGGGCGCGGGCGCGCGGGTGGACAACACGGTGGCGGTCGGGGCCGAGATCGGTGCCGAGGCGAGCGTGGGCCCGTTCGCGTACCTGCGTCCGGGGACGCGGCTCGGGACGGGCGCGAAGGCGGGCACGTACGTGGAGATGAAGAACGCGACGGTGGGCGCGGGGACGAAGGTGCCGCACCTGTCGTACGTGGGCGACGCGACGATCGGCGACCACACGAACATCGGGGCGGCGAGTGTCTTCGTGAACTACGACGGTGTGAACAAGCACCACACGACGATCGGCTCTCACTGCCGTACCGGTTCGGACAATATGTTTGTGGCACCGGTCACGATCGGGGACGGCGTGTACACGGCGGCGGGCTCGGTGATCACGAAGGACGTGCCGGCCGGTGCGCTCGCCGTGGCCCGCGGCCAGCAAAGGAATATCGAGGGCTGGGTGGCCCGTAAGCGTCCCGGGAGCGCGGCGGCGAAGGCCGCTGAGGATTCTTCCCGGGGGTCGGAAGGCGAAAGCTGACCGAAAACAGGTGCGTCCTTCACGGCGTACCGTGATAGATGCACGCGATTCGGCTGGCTCGTTGGTTCTGGGTGTCGTGATGGGGTCCGGGATGCCCGACGGGTGCAGCAGCGAAAGAACTCGTCCGAGGAGACAAGTGCTGTGACCGGAATCAAGACGACCGGCGAGAAGAAGCTGATGTTCTTCTCCGGCCGCGCCCACCCGGAGCTGGCGGAGGAAGTGGCGCACCAGCTGGGTGTCGGCATAGTTCCGACCAAGGCCTTCGATTTCGCCAACGGCGAGATCTACGTGCGGTTCCGTGAGTCCGCGCGCGGGGCGGACTGCTTCGTGATCCAGAGCCACACGGCTCCGATCAACAAGTGGATCATGGAGCAGCTGATCATGGTGGACGCGCTGAAGCGGGCTTCCGCGCGTTCGATCACTGTGATCGTGCCGTTCTACGGTTACGCGCGGCAGGACAAGAAGCACCGCGGACGTGAACCCATCTCGGCGCGTCTGATGGCGGATCTGCTGAAGACGGCGGGTGCGACGCGGATTCTCACGGTCGACCTGCACACGGACCAGATCCAGGGCTTCTTCGACGGTCCGGTGGACCACCTGTTCGCGCTGCCGATCCTGGCGGACTACGTGGGTGCGAAGGTGGACCGTTCGAAGCTGACGATCGTGTCGCCGGACGCCGGGCGCGTGCGGGTCGCCGACCGCTGGTGCGACCGGCTGGGCGCGCCGCTGGCGATCGTGCACAAGCGGCGTGACAAGGATGTCGCGAACCAGGTGACGGTGCACGAGGTCGTGGGTGACGTGAAGGATCGTGTGTGTGTCCTGGTGGACGACATGATCGACACGGGTGGCACGATCTGTGCGGCGGCGGACGCGCTGTTCGCGCACGGTGCGGCGGACGTGATCGTGACGGCGACGCACGGGGTGCTGTCGGGTCCCGCCGCGGACCGGCTGAAGAACTCGAAGGTGAGTGAGTTCGTGCTGACGAACACGCTGCCGACGCCGAGTGAGCTGGAGCTGGACAAGATCACGGTGCTTTCGATCGCGCCGACGATCGCACGTGCGGTGCGTGAGGTCTTCGAGGACGGTTCGGTGACGAGCCTGTTCGAGGAGGAGCCGGTGGGCTGAGGCCCGTGGCCGGTGCGGGGGCGACTGCTGTTGCAGGAACGGTTCTGCACAGCGGGCGCGGCCGCTCTTGATCGATTTCCTGGGCGGTCTCCCCGCCGGGTAGACTCGCGAGAGTTGCTCGGCGAGGGAGGCCGCCCCGTCCGTTTACGGACACGGGTCCGGCGCTCCGTTATCGACGCGCTCTTCGTAGCAGGCCGTTCGTGGCCGGGTGACCACCCCTGTGAACCGTCTGTTGAGGAGAAGCGTCATGGCCGAGGTCAAGCTCGCCGTCGAGACCCGTACCGAGTTCGGCAAGGGTGCGGCGCGCCGCATCCGCCGCGAGAGCAAGGTGCCCGCCGTGATCTACGGCCACGGCACCGAGCCCGTCCACGTGACCGTTCCCGGTCACGAGCTGATGATGGCCCTGAAGACCTCGAACGTGCTGCTCGCGGTCGAGCTGGACGGCAAGAACGAGCTGGTCATCCCGAAGGCCGTGCAGCGCGACCCGCTGAAGGGCTTCCTGGAGCACGTCGACCTCCTCCTCGTGAAGCGCGGCGAGAAGGTCCAGGTCGAGATCCCCGTGCTCGCCGAGGGCGACCTGGCCCCGGGCCAGTTCCTCCTGGAGTACGTCCTCAACTCGCTGCCCGTCGAGGCCGAGGCGACCCACATCCCCGAGCAGCTGACCGTCTCGGTCGCCGGTCTGGAGGCGGGTGCCTCGATCGAGGCGAAGGACATCACGCTTCCCGAGGGTGTCTCGCTCGCCGTCGAGCCCGACGCGGTCGTCATCCAGGTCCTGGCCGCGCAGGCCGAGGAGGCCCCGGCCGAGGGTGGCGCCGACGAGGGCGCGTCCGAGGAGGGCTGAGCCCTCGCCGGGGGGCTGAGGTCTCCCGCGGAGCGTGGTGGCGGGGTGGTGCGTCCGGTGGGCGTGCCACCCCGCCGTCGTACGTACGGATCGGCACGAGCGGGCAGCGGTGGAGGACGCAATGGCAGCGAGCGAGGGCGCGGGCGGAAACGCGCCGTGGCTGGTGGCGGGGCTCGGCAATCCGGGCCCCGAGTACGCGGGCAATCGGCACAACGTGGGGTTCATGGTCGCCGATCTGCTCGCGGCGCGCGTGGGCGGGCGCTTCAAGCGTGCGGCGCGGGCGCAGGCGCAGGTCGTGGAGGGGCGGCTCGGGGTGCCGGGCGTTTCGAGTACGCGGGTGGTGATCGCGAAGCCGCTCTCGTACATGAATCTCTCGGGCGGCCCGGTGTCGGCGCTGCGCGATTTCTACAAGGTGCCGCTGGAGCGGGTCGTGGCGGTGCACGACGAGCTGGACATCGACTACGGGGTGCTGCGGCTGAAGCTGGGCGGCGGGGACAACGGGCACAACGGGCTGAAGTCGATGACGAAGGCGATGGGTCCGGCGTATCACCGGGTGCGGTTCGGGATCGGGCGGCCGCCGGGGCGGATGCAGGTCGCCGACTTCGTGCTGAAGGACTTCTCCTCGGGCGAGCGCAAGGAGCTGGAGTACTTCGTGGACCGTGCGGCGGACGCGGTGGAGGCGCTGGTGACGCGGGGGCTGGAGCGGGCGCAGGGCTCGTACCACTCCTGAGGGCCCGTACGGGTACGGGGCCGGCCCCGGCGACGCGTGAGGTGTCGCCGGGGCCGGCCCCGTTCCGTACGGCCGCGGGGGTGTCCGCTCAGCCGGTGTTCTTGAGGCCTGCCGCCACGCCGTTGACGGTGAGGAGGAGGGCGCGGGCGAGGAGCGGGTCGGGTTCCTCGCCGGCTTCGGCGGCGGCGCGCTGGCGGGCGAGGAGGGTGACCTGGAGGTAGGAGATGGGGTCGAGGTAGGCGTCGCGGATGCTGAAGGTCTGCTGGAGGGGCTTGTGGGAGTCGAGGAGCTGTTCGCCGCCGGTGATCTTGAGGACTTCGGCGACGGTGAGGTCGTGTTCGGCCTTGATGAGGTCGAAGACGTGCTTCAGCTCGTCGGGGACGAGGGTGTCGACGTAGTGCTGGGCGATCCGCAGGTCCGTCTTGGCGAGGGTCATCTCGACGTTGGAGAGGAAGTTGCGGAAGAAGTGCCAGTGCTCGTGCATCTCGTCGAGTACGCCGTCGAGCCCGGCTTCGCGCAGGGCCTTGAGGCCTGAGCCGACGCCGTACCAGCCGGGGACGATCTGGCGGGACTGGGTCCAGCCGAAGACCCAGGGGATGGCGCGGAGTCCGTCGAGGCCGCCGCTGGAGTCGGGGCGGCGCGAGGGACGGGAGCCGAGGTGGAGGTCGCCGAGCTGGTCGACGGGGGTGGAGGCGAGGAAGTAGGCGGGGAGGTCGGGGTCGGAGACGAGGTTGCGGTAGGTGGTGTGGGCGGCCTCGGAGACGAGGTCCATCGCCGCGTCCCAGCGGGCGAGTGCCTCGTCGGACTGGCGCGGCGCGGTGTGCAGGGCGCTGGCCTGGAGGGTGGCGGCGACGGTGAGTTCGAGGTTCTCGCGGGCGAGGGAGGGGACGAGGTACTTGTCGGAGATGACCTCGCCCTGTTCGGTGACCTTGATCTCGCCTTCGAGGGTGCCCCAGGGCTGGGCGAGGATCGCGTCGTGGCTGGGGCCGCCGCCGCGGCCCACGGTGCCGCCGCGGCCGTGGAAGAGGCGCAGCCGTACGCCGTGGCGGTGGGCGACGTCGCGCAGGCGGCGCTGGGCGCGGTGGATCTCCCACTGGCTGGTGGTGATGCCGCCGAACTTGGAGGAGTCCGAGTAGCCGAGCATGACCTCCTGGACGTCGCCGCGGAGGGAGACGAGGCGGCGGTAGGAGGGGTCGGAGAGCATGTCGTCGAGGATGGTGTCGGCGGCGCGCAGCTCGTCGGTGGTTTCCAGGAGCGGGACGATGCCGATCTTGGCCCAGCCGGAGTGGAGGTCCATGAGTCCGGCCTCGCGGGCGAGGACGGCGGCGGCGAAGACGTCGTCGGCGCCCTGGCACATGGAGATGATGTAGGACTCGATGACTTCGGGTCCGAAGACGTCGAGGGCGCGGTGGATGGTGTGGAAGACGCCGAGGGTCTTCTCGCCGGCCGCGTCGAGGGGGGCGGGGGTGGGTGCGAGGGGGCGGCGGGAGCGGAGTTCCTTGGCGAGGAGCTTGGCGCGGTACTCGCGGGGCATGTCGGCGTAGCGCCAGGATTCCTCGCCGAGGCGGTCGAAGAGCTGGCCGAGCGCGTGGTGGTGGGCGTCGGCGTGTTCGCGGACGTCCATCGTGGCGAGCTGGAGGCCGAAGGCGGCGAGGGTGCGGATGATGCGGCTGAGGCGGCCGTCGGCGAAGAGGCCGCCGCGGTGGGCGCGCAGGGAGTCCTGGACGAGGGCGAGGTCGGTGAGGAGTTCGCTGGTGCCGAGGTAGTCGCGGCCGGGCTCGTGGGGGGTGCCCTTGGCGAGGCGGTTCTTGGTGTTCTCCAGCTTCTGGCGGACGCAGGTGACCTTGAGCCGGTAGGGCTCCTCGGCGTTGAGGCGCTTGTAGCGGGGGCTGATCTCGGGCAGGTGCGCGAGGTCCTTCTCCAGGGATGTGGTGAGTTCCTCGGTGACGCCGGTGTAGCGGATGGAGTTGGAGAGGAGTCCGCGCAGGTAGTCGATCTGTTCGAGCGCGTCGTTTATGCCGTGCTCGTGCTGGAGGATCAGGACGTCCCAGGTGACCTGCGGGGTGACGTTGGGGTTGCCGTCGCGGTCGCCGCCGATCCAGGTGCCGAAGGTGAGGGGGCGGGTGTCGTCGGGGATCTTGACGCCGACGCGTTCGAGTTCGGCGCTGAGGTCTTCGAGGACGTCGCCGACGGCGTCGGCGTGGAGTTCGTCGAGGTAGTAGATGGCGTTGCGGGCCTCGTCGGCGGGTTCGGGGCGCACGACGCGGAGTTCGTCGGTCTGCCACACGAGGTCGATGTTCTCGGCGAGGCGGGCGTCGGCGCGGCGGCGGTCGGCCTGCGCGACGGGGAGGTCGAGGAGTTCGGCGATGCGGCGCAGCTTGTTGAGGACGCTGCGGCGGGCGGCCTCGGTGGGGTGCGCGGTGAAGACGGGGCGGACGTTGAGGTGCTCGACGGTCTCGCGCAGGTGCTCGGGGTCAGCGTCCTTGAGGCGGTCGGCGGTGCGGGCGAGGAGGCTGCCTTCCTCGGCGCGCCGTTCGCGCAGTTCGCGGCCGCGGTGGACCTGCTCGGCGATGTTGGCGAGGTGGAAGTACGTGGAGAAGGCGCGCACGAGCTGCGCCGCGGTCTCCAGTTCGGTTTCCCCGAGCAGACGGGCGGCGGCCTCGCCGTCGCTGCGGGTGAGGTGGCGCACGCGTTCGACGAGTTCGAGGAGTTCGGGGCCCTCCTGGCGGACGAGGGTCTCGCCGAGGAGGTCGCCGAGCCTGCGGATGTCGGCGCGCAGTTCCGGCGCTGCGGCCGGAGCGGGAAGACGGTGGTCGTCGGCACTGCTCACAGGTGCGGCTCCTTGCAGTGTGGTGGCTGAAGAGGAGGGAACCCGGGCGGTGGGGCCCGGGCGGGTTTCCGAGCGGACCGCGCTGTCCGACCGTTCCCACAATATGTGGCGCAGGGGCAGCACGGACGTTCGGCCTCTTGCCGGAGCGCTGCGCGCTGCCATACTTACGTCACCGTAGGTTACGTATCCGTAGGAGCGGAGCTGTGTGTGGCCGCGCCGTGGCGTGGTGCCGCGAGTCTGCCGTCGCTCGGGCGTATCTACGTGTACGGGTCTACGGAACGGGATCTTCCCGGTCGCACGGGTTCCCACACGCACGACCTCGTCACACGGTTTCCGCCGTACGTACGGGGAGGGAACGGGCCGCGCGCCCGACCCTCGACATACGACCTTCGACGACACACAATCCTCGACAGACGCAAGGGGCTCATATGACCTCGACCGCATCGCCCGCCGAGGCGGGGACGGAAGAGCAACAGCCGGGTGCTCCGGCGGCGGCGACGCTGGGGGGTGACCGCAAGGGTGGGGTGGAGCAGTTCGCGCTGCTGGCCTTCATCGTGGTGCCGTTCGTGGCGCTGCTCACCGCGGTGCCGCTGGCCTGGGGCTGGGGACTGAGCTGGCTCGACGTGGGCCTCATGGTCTTCTTCTACTTCCTGGGCTGCCACGGGATCACGATCGGGTTCCACAGGTACTTCACGCACGGTTCGTTCAAGGCGAAACGGTGGGTGCGGGTGACGCTCGCGATCGCGGGCTCGATGGCGGTGGAGGGGCCTGTGGTGCGCTGGGTGGCGGATCACCGCAAGCACCACAAGTTCTCGGACGCGGAGGGCGACCCGCATTCGCCGTGGCGGTACGGGGAGACGCTGCCTGCCCTGATGAAGGGGCTGTGGTGGGCGCACCTGGGGTGGATGTTCGACGAGGAGCAGACGCCGCAGCACAAGTACGCGCCCGATCTGGTGAAGGACCCGGCGATTCGGCGGGTCTCGCGGCAGTTCGCGCTGTGGACGCTGGTGTCGCTGCTGACGCCGCCGCTGGTCGGGGGCCTGGTGACGTGGTCGTGGTGGGGGGCGTTCACGGCGTTCTTCTGGGGGTCCCTCGTCCGGGTCGCGCTGCTGCACCACGTGACGTGGTCGATCAACTCGATCTGCCACGCGGTGGGCAAGCGGCCGTTCCGTTCGCGGGACCGTTCGGGCAATGTGTGGTGGCTCGCCGTGCTGTCCTGCGGGGAGTCCTGGCACAACCTGCACCACGCGGACCCGACCTCGGCGCGGCACGGTGTGGAGCGGGGTCAGATCGACTCCTCGGCGCGCATCATCCGCTGGATGGAGCTGGCGGGCTGGGTGCACGATGTGCGCTGGCCGTCGGCGGAGCGCATTCGCTCCCGCCGCAGGGACAAGGCGGCCGAACCGGCATGATGGGACCGTGGCGACGGATGCGGTCTCAGGTGTCTCAGGTGTTCCCGGCAAGGGTGTCCCCGGCAAGGGTGTCGCGGGCGGGGAGAAGTCCCGGCGGACGCGCCGTACCCGGATGACGGGTGCGCAGCGCAGGGAGCAGCTGCTCGACATCGGGCGCACGCTGTTCGCGGCGAAGGGCTTCGAGGGGACGTCGGTGGAGGAGATCGCGGCGAAGGCCGGGGTCTCCAAGCCGGTGGTCTACGAGCACTTCGGCGGCAAGGAGGGGCTGTACGCGGTCGTGGTGGACCGTGAGATGCGGCAGCTCCTGGACATGGTGACGGGTGCCCTGACGGCGGGGCACCCGAGGGAGCTGCTGGAACAGGCGGCTTTCGCGCTTCTGGACTACATCGAGACGTACACGGACGGGTTCCGCATCCTCGTCCGTGATTCCCCGGTGGCCCAGTCGACGGGTACGTTCGCTTCGCTGATCAGCGATATCGCGACGCAGGTCGAGGACATCCTGGGCAGCGAGTTCAAGAGCCGGGGTTTCGACCAGAAGCTGGCGCCGCTGTACGCGCAGGCGCTGGTGGGGATGGTCGCGCTGACGGGCCAGTGGTGGCTGGACGTCCGCAAGCCGAAGAAGGCGGAGGTCGCTGCGCACCTGGTGAATCTGGCGTGGCACGGCCT
This sequence comes from Streptomyces sp. P6-2-1, assembly GCF_050613165.1. NCBI lineage: Bacteria > Bacillati > Actinomycetota > Actinomycetes > Kitasatosporales > Streptomycetaceae > Streptomyces > Streptomyces sp. P6-2-1. The sequence continues at coordinate 2,784,899 of NZ_CP192513.1, forward strand.
GGACGGGCTGGAGCAGAAGCCGCGGCTGATAGGGCATCGTCGGCAGTGAGGCCCCTCCGGGTGCGGCCGTCGGGGGGTGGGGGCTTGGGGCGGTGGCCGCAGGCTGGGGGGCCTCGGGCCGCTGAGCGCGCGCGTTCCCGCCGGGCCTGTGGTGGAGCGCGGGATGACGGTGGTCCTCGATCCCGAGAACGCGCCGGAACCCGACGTGCTCGTGGCCTGCGACGAGACCGGGGACGACATGGACCGGGTCCGCCGCACGGCGGCCGGCCTCACGCTCGTGAGCGAGGTCGTGTCCCCGGAGTCCCGTCGGCGCGACACCCGGTACGAGCCCCTTGAGTACGCCGAAGCCGGTATCCCGCACTTCCGGCTCGTCGAGAGGACCACCGACGCCATGCACCCGGTGGTCCGTACGGACGAACCGGACCCCCTGACGAACGCCTACGGCCTGACGGGCATCCACCACGAGCGGCTGAGGCTGTCGTCGCCCTTCGACAGGGACATCGACATCCCCGGCGAAGCGCTCAGGAAAGTCCGTCGCTGACCGGCTCCAGGAACTCCAGCCTGTTGCCCACCGGGTCATCGGCGTAGAAGCGGCGGTGGCCGGGGAGGTTGTCGTCCCAGGTGACGGTGATGCCGTGGTCGCTGAGGCGGGTGGCGAAGGCGTCGATGCCGGTGACGCGGAGGCCGGGGTGGGCCTTGCGCGCGGGGCGGAAGTCGGTCTCGATGCCGAGGTGGAGCTGTACGGACCCGCTGCCGAACCAGCAGCCGCCGCGCGCGGCGAGGACGGGCGGCTTGGGGAGTTCGCCGAGGCCGAGGGCGTCGGCGTAGAAGGCGCGCAGGCGCTCCTCGCTGCCGGGCGGGGCGGCGAGCTGGACGTGGTCGAGCGCGGTGATCATTCTCGTACCTCCGTGTCGGGTCAGGCGGCGTGGGCGACGGCGAAGAGGCGGCGGAAGGGGAAGGCGGTGCCGTGCGGCCCTGCCGGGTAGGCGGCGCGGAGGGCGTCGCGGTAGGTGGTGAGGAAGTCGGCGTGGGCCTCGGGGTGGGGGGCGAGGGCGTCGAGCACGGGGCGCAGGCCGGTGCCCTTGACCCAGTCGAGTACGGGGTCCTCGCCGGTGAGGAGGTGGAGGTAGGTGGTCTCCCAGACGTCGGCGGCGAGGCCGAGCGCGGTGAGGCGGTCGAGGTACTCGGCGGGCTCGGCGACGGCGTCGTCGTGGCGCAGGACGCCGTCGAGGAGCGGGCGGAAGCGGGGCAGGGCGGCGGTCTCGCGCATGAGGACGTGGCTCGGGGCGCCGAAGTTGCCGGGGACCTGGAAGGCGAGGGTGCCGCCGGGGTGGAGGGCCTCGGCCCAGGCGGGGAGCAGGTCGAGGTGGCCGGGGACCCACTGGAGGGCGGCGTTGGAGACGATGAGGTCGTAGCCGCGGTCCGGGTGCCAGTCGGCGAGGTCGGCCTCGGCGAAGTCCAGGGAGCCGCCGTCGGCGAGGGGCCCGGCGTGTTCGGCGCGGGCGCGCTCCAGCATGGCGGGCGAGTTGTCGAGCCCGGTGATGCGGGCGCCGGGCCAGCGGGCGGCGAGCAGCGCGGTGACGTTCCCGGCGCCGCAGCCGAGGTCCACGACGCGGGGGTGCTCGGTGGCCGGGTCGGGCACGCGGGCGAGCAGCTCGGCGAAGGGGCGGGTCCGGTGGCCGGCGTGGCGCAGGTACTGGGCGGGGTCCCAGGTGGGGGCGAGTGGCATGGCGTACTCCTGGCGCGGGCCGGTCAGACGGCGGGGACGGCGAGGGCTTCGATCTCCCCGCGGAAGGCGGGGCGCACGAGGGCGGCGACCTGGACGAGGCTGGAGGCGGGCGGGCGTGCGGGGTCCTGGTGCCCGTCGCGTACGGCGCGCGGGGCGGGGAGGTCGCGGGCGAGGTCGTCGCGGGCGAGGTCGGTGAGGAGGAACGTGTACTTGACGACGTGCGCGAGGTCGGAGCCTGCCGCTTCGCGTGCGGTGGCGAGGTTCGCGTGCACCTGCCGGACCTGGGCCTCGGTGTCGTCCTCGCCGACGAGGCGGCCCTCGGCGTCCAGGGGCACCTGGCCGGAGACGACGACGAGCGGGCCCGGGACGGCGACGGCGTGGCTGTAGCCGTTGACGGGCGGGGACCCCGGGGGACGTACGTGGTCGCGCGGCACGGCGGTACCTCCTCGGTGGCGGATCGTGCGCTGTCATCATGAACGCGAGTTATCTCGACGTCAAGAGACTTCACGTCGAGCGACCCACTACACTGGGGGCATGGAGGACGAGGTCGACCGGCTGGTCGCGGCCTGGCGCCGGGAGCGCCCGGACCTCGACGTGGAGCCGCTGGAGGTGCTCAGCCGCGTCAGCAGGCTGGCGCGTCATCTGGACCGCGCCCGCAGGCTGGTCTTCGCGGAGCTGCACCTGGAGACGTGGGAGTTCGACGTGCTCACCGCGCTGCGGCGGGCCGGGCAGCCGTACCAGCTCTCGCCGGGACAGCTGCTCACGCAGACACTCGTGACCTCGGGCACGATGACGAACCGCATCGACCGGCTCACGAAGAAGAACCTCGTCGAACGCCTCCCGGACCCGAACGACCGCCGCGGCGTCCTGGTCCGACTCACCCCCGCGGGCCGCGAACGCGCCGATGCCGCCCTGGCCGGCCTCCTGACCCAGGAACGCGCCCTCCTCTCCGAACTCACCACCACCCAGCGCCGGGACCTCGCCGACCTCCTCCGCCAGCTCACGGCCCCGTTCGACAACACCCCGAACTGACAACCTCTGGCCACGGCTCAGGGAACGGCCCTCACTCGAAAGCGTGAGAGGTTTGCCGGGTTCCCCGAAGTTATCCACAGATGTGGCGGAGGGGGCGGGATGTGGCTTGCGGACGCGAAATACTGGTGTTGGGGTCGCCCCCCGGGCGGGAGGGGGCTGTCCGACGGTCTGCTGTGCGGGCATACCGAGAAGCCACCAGGAATCCCCCCTCCCCCTTCCCCCCTTCCCCCCTCACGCCCCTGATCCGCCGCCCCCGCCTCACCCCATCCGCTGATCCCCCGCCCCTCCCCCCTCACCCCGCCCGCTGGTCCACCGGCCCCACTCCCGCTCTCCGGGCCAGTGCCACCGCCGCCAGAGTCGAGTGGACGCCCAGCTTTCCGAGGACGTTCTGCATGTGGGTGCGGACCGTGTGGGGGGAGAGGTAGAGGCGGTCGGCGACCGCTTTGCGGCCCAGGCCGGCGACCATGCAGCGCAGGACCTCGCGTTCGCGTGGGGTCAGGGACTCGACGAGGCGCTCCGACTCGGTGCGGTGGCGGCGAGCGGCCGTCAGTTCGCGCAGGACGCCGGTGAGCAGGGCGGGCGGAAGGTGCGTCTCGTCGCGCAGTACGCCCCGTACGACCGTGAGCAGCCGCGAGAGCGAGCAGTCCTTCGCGACCCAGCCGCTCGCGCCCGCCTGGAGAGCCAGGGCCGCGCGGCGCGGGTCGTCGCGCTCGGCGAGTACCACCGTGCGCACGCCGGGCTGCGTCGCGCGCAGGCCCCCCACCAGGGAGATCCCGTCCAGCGGTTCCTCGGCGGCGGGGACCCCGGGACGGGGCTGACGGGGGACGGCGCCGACGCCGAGGTCCGCGTCGACGAGGACGACGTCGAAGGGGCGTTTCTCGGTCGCGGCGCGTTCCAGGCTGCGCAGCGCCGCCGGGCCGCTGCCCGCCGCGCCCACGTCGACGTCCGGCTCGGCCGCCAGCGCGGCGGCGAGCGACTCCGCGAAGATCCGGTGGTCGTCGACGACCAGCACCCTCGTACGCATCACGGCCTCCCCCTCCCTCCGTCCCTTGACGGAGGTGACCCCGCCTCAGAGTACGGACGTGGGCTCTTCCCAGGAGAGGATTTCCCCGATTCCCGCCCGAAACACCCATCCCAGCAGGGGGGTGGGGCGGGCCCCGCCCTCGCGACCGGAACACAGCACGTCCGAAGGCACTTCCCGGCCGAAGGCCGGGGCATCCGAGGAGTACGGAGTCCGGGGCGGTGCCCCTGGGCCCCACTCGGGGGAAGAACCCCCGGGCCCCGGGCTGGGGGGAGTGGGAACCCCGGGCCCCCGAGGGGGCGAGAGCCCCGAAACCCCCGCCCCCCGCCCCCCGCCCCCGCGGCTCACCGCACCCGGCGGGCCCCCTCGCTCGGTACCGCCGAGAACACCCTCGGCTCCCGGTGGCCGGCCTCGGCGAAGGCCCGCAGGACCTCCGCCTTCACCGGACCGGCGAGACCCGCGTCGACCAGGACGATCGCCGAGCCGCCGAAACCGCCGCCCGTCATGCGGGCGCCGAGCGCCCCGGCCCGTACCGCCGTCTCCACGACCAGGTCCAGCTCCGCGGCCGAGACGCGCAGGTCGTCGCGGAGCGAGCGGTGCCCCTCCGTCAGGACCTGGCCCACCGCGCGGATCTCGCCCGCGTCCAGGAGCCGCGCGACCGTCTCGACGCGCTCGTCCTCCGTCACGACGTGCCGCACGTACCGGCGCACGCACTCGTCGTCGATCTTCTCCAGCGCCTGCGGCAGGCTCGCGAAGGGCACGTCCCGCAGCTCCTCCACACCGAGCAGCCGCGCCCCCTCCTCGCAGCCCGCGCGGCGCTCCGCGTAGGCGCCGTCGCCGAGCGCGTGCTTGACCCGGGTGTCGAAGACGAGCAGGTCCAGGCCGTGCGCGGGCAGGTCGAAGGGGACCTGCCGGGCGCTCAGGTCGCGCGTGTCGAGGTGGAGTACGTGCCCGGCCTCGCAGCGCGCCGAGGCCGTCTGGTCCATGATCCCGGTCGGCACGCCGACGAAGTCGTTCTCCGCGCGCTGCCCGATCCTGGCGAGTTCGGCCCGGTCGATGCCGAAGGAGAACAGGTCGTCGAGCGCGAGCGCCGTGACGACTTCGAGGGCCGCCGAGGAGGAGAGCCCGGCGCCCGTGGGCACGGTCGACGCGAGGTGGATGTCGGCGCCCCCGACGTCGTACCCGGAGTTGCGCAGGACCCAGACGACACCGGTCAGGTAACCCGCCCAGCCGGTGTCGGCGCCGGGCGCGAGCGTCGCGAGGTCGAGGCGGAGCGCGGGCCCTTCGACGTCGGCCGAGTGGACCCGCAGCACCCCGTCCGTACGGGCGGCGACCGCGGCGACCGCCGTGTGCGGGAGCGCGAGCGGCATGACGAAGCCGCCGTTGAAGTCGGTGTACTCGCCGATGAGGTTGACGCGGCCCGGGGCCGCCCAGACGCCCTCGGGGTCCGTCCCGTACAGCTCGCGGAAGCCCGCCGCGACCTCGTCGGCGTGCGCGAGGGCGGTGTCCTGCGGGCTCGTGGGCCCGTTGCCCTGACCGGGGATGAGGTCGCTCATCGGCTCTCCTCCGCGAGGCGCCGCGCGAAGGCCCAGGCGTCGGCGACGATGCCGGTCAGGTCGGTACGGGACGGCTGCCAGCCGAGTTCCTGCCTGGCCCGTTCCGCCGAGGCGACGAGGACGGCGGGGTCGCCCGCGCGGCGCGGCGCGGTCTCGGCGGGGATCGCGTGCCCGGTGACCTTGCGGGCCGCCTCGATGACCTCCCGTACCGAGAAGCCGGTGCCGTTGCCGAGGTTGCAGACGAGGTGCGTGCCCCCGGCGGCCGCCTGGAGGGCGAGGAGGTGCGCCTCGGCGAGGTCGGCGACGTGGATGTAGTCGCGTACGCACGTGCCGTCCGGCGTCGGGTAGTCCTCGCCGAAGACGGAGACCGCGGCGCGGCGGCCCTGCGCGACCTGGAGGACGATCGGGATGAGGTGCGACTCCGGGTCGTGGCGCTCGCCGAAGTCGCCGTACGCGCCCGCGACGTTGAAGTAGCGCAGCGAGACGGCAGCGAGGCCGTGGGCGCGGCACTCGTCGGCGATCATGTGGTCGACGGCGAGCTTCGTGTTGCCGTAGGGGCTCGTGGGGATCGTCGGGTCGGTCTCGACGATCGGGGTGCTGACGGGTTCGCCGTACGTCGCCGCCGTCGAGGAGAAGACGAGGCGGCCGATGCCCTTCTCGCGCATCGCGTCGAGGAGCGCGCGGGTGCCGCCGACGTTGTTGCCCCAGTACGTGCCGGGCTTCTCGACGCTCTCGCCGACCTGCGAGGAGGCCGCGAAGTGCAGGACGCCGTCGATGCCGTCCGGCAGGAGCGAGGCCGCGTCCTGGATGCGGCCCTCGATGAAAGCGGCGCCCTCGGGGACCGCGGCGCGGAAGCCCGTCGACAGGTCGTCGAGCACCGTGACCCGGTGCCCCGCGCCCAGCAGGTGCGCCGTGACGACACTGCCGACGTAGCCGGCCCCGCCCGTGACGAGGTAGTGGCCGCTCATGCGCGCCCGTCCTTCCGCAGTCCGTGGGCGGCGCTCACGCGCGCGCCGCCTCTCGCAGTCGCTCGGCCGCCTTCTCCGGCGGCACGTCGTTGATGAAGACACTCATGCCGGACTCGGAACCGGCGAGGTACTTCAGCTTGTCCACGGTCCTGCGGATCGTGAACAGCTCCAGGTGCAGCCCGAAGTCCGCCCGCTCAAGAGGGTCGCCCGCGCCCGTGCTGTAGGCCGCGTACTCCTCGGGAGTGAGGAACGGGGCCTGATGCCAACCGGAAATATACGGGGTGCGCCCGGCGTCGGGCCCGAAGAGGTGGTCGAAGCGGCGCAGCAGGTCCAGGTAGATGACGGGCCATTCGGCGCGCTGCGCCTCGTCGAGTTCGGTGAGGTCGGCGACGCGGCGGTGCGGGTAGAGGTGCACCTCGTACGGCCAGTGCGCGGCGTACGGGACGAAGGCGGTCCAGTGCGCGCCCTCGATCACGACCCGCTCGGTGGCGGCGCGTTCCTCGGCGAGTACGTGGTCGAAGAGGTTCCCGCCGCCGGTGGCGGCCTTGTGCGCGGCCGCCGAACGGAGCATCAGGGCGGTACGGGGGGTGGCGAAGGGGTACCCGTAGATCTGCCCGTGCGGGTGGGCGAGCGTCACGCCGATCTCCTCGCCCCTGTTCTCGAAGGGGAAGACCTGCCGCACGGCCGGGTGGCGGGACAGCTCGGCGGTGCGGTCGGCCCACACGTCGAGCACGAGGCGGGCCCGTTCCTCGTCGAGGTCGGCGAAGGAGGCGTGGTGGTCGGAGGTGAAGCACACGACCTCGCAGCGCCCGGTGGGTCCGGAGAGCGAGGGGAAGCGGTTCTCGAAGACGACGACGTCGTAGTCGGCCGCGGGGATCTCGGTGAGGTGGTCGCCACCGCGCGTCGGATCGAGCGGGCACAGCTCCGCCGGGGGATGGTACGTACGGCCCTGGCGGTGCGAGGCGATCGCGACGGCGTCGCCGAGCAGCGGGTCGCGGCGTACCTCGGACGCGGTGCTGATCGGGTCGAGCGGGCGCTTGTCGACGGCGTCGCGGACGGCGTCGGTCGAGTCGAGGTCGTAGTAGATCAGCTCGCGGCCGTCGGCGAGCCGGGTCGGGGTCTTCTTCAAGGCAACCGTTCTTTCTGGCGAATCGCCGCACGCGGGTGGGGCGCCGCCGCGTCGTCCGTCGCACCGTCACCTCGTAACGAACATAATTCAACATAACAAACCACGTCTACGGGGAGGCACGACGCCACGGACGACCTCACCTGCGCCATACAGGGGTCAACCGTCGCCAAGAGAACATCACGATCGAACAAAGAACACCACAGGAGGAGTTCGCCGCGCGCGAGCGCGGGCACGCGGACCCCCGCACGAAGCACCACCACTCACGACTTCCCGACCCCCCATCCCCCTCGTCCCTCCCTCCCCCCTCATCCCCCCAACGCACGAAGCGAGTTCCCCCCATGTACCTTGCGGACGGGCTCAGACTCCCGACCAACTGGCTGGACTACACGATCCTCGGGCTGTACTTCGTCGTGGTCCTCGGCATCGGTTTCGCCGCGCGGCGCAGCGTCAAGACGAGCCTCGACTTCTTCCTCTCCGGCCGCTCACTGCCCGCGTGGGTGACCGGTCTCGCCTTCGTCGCCGCGAACCTCGGCGCCACGGAGATCCTCGGCATGGCGGCCAACGGCGCGCAGTACGGCGTCTACACCGTGCACTGGTACTGGATCGGGGCCATTCCCGCGATGGTCTTCCTGGGCCTCGTGATGATGCCCTTCTACTACAACTCGAAGGTCCGCTCGGTCCCCGAGTTCCTGCTGCACCGCTACGGCAAGTCCTCGCACCTGCTGTCCTCGATCATCTTCGCCGTGTCCTCGGTGCTCATCGCGGGCGTCAACCTGTACGCGATGGCGATCGTGCTCGAAGCGCTCCTCGGCTGGCCGAAGTGGGTGGCGATCGTCGTCGCCGCCGCGTTCGTGCTCATCTACATCACGGTCGGCGGGCTCTCCTCGGCGATCTACAACGAGGTGCTCCAGTTCTTCGTGATCCTCGCCGCGCTCATCCCGCTCACGATCGTGGGCCTCAAGCGGGTCGGCGGCTGGGACGGCATCTCGGACTCGCTGAGCGCGTCGAAGGGGGACAGTTTCCTCACGGCCTGGCAAGGCACCGGGATCGGGTCGGACAACCCGCTCGGTGCCAACTGGCTGACGATCGTGCTCGGTCTCGGCTTCGTGATGAGCTTCGGCTACTGGACGACGAACTTCGCCGAGGTGCAGCGCGCGCTCTCCGCGAAGAACCTCTCCGCCGCCAAGCGCACCCCGCTGATCGCGGCCTTCCCGAAGATCTTCATCCCCGCGATCGTCGTCATCCCTGGCCTCATCGCGCTCATCCTGGAGCCGTCCATCGGCAAGGAGGGCGGCGACTTCCAGTTCAACGACGCGATCCCGCTGCTCATGCGCGACCTGCTGCCCAACGGGGTGCTCGGCGTCGCGGTGACCGGGCTGCTCGCCGCGTTCATGGCCGGTATGGCCGCCAACATCTCCTCGTTCAACACGGTGTTCACGACGGACATCTGGCAGCCGTACATCAAGCCGAACATGCCGGACACGCACTACCTGAAGGTCGGCAGGGTCATCACTGCCGTCGGGGTCGTGATCGGCATCGGGACGGCGTTCATCGCGTCCAGCTTCAGCAACATCATGAACTACCTCCAGACGCTCTTCTCCTTCTTCAACGTCCCGCTGTTCGTCGTCTTCATCATCGGGATGTTCTGGAAGCGGACGACCGGCGCCGCCGGGTTCTGGGGGCTGCTCTCGGGCACCGTCGCCGCGATGGTCAACTACTTCTGGCTCTACAAGCAGGACGTCATCGGCATCCCGACCGATCAGGGCGCCAACTTCGTCTCCTCCATCGTCGCCTTCGTCGTCGGCGCGGTCGTCATGGTCGTCGTGACGATGGTGACGCGGCCGAAGCCCGCCGTGGAGCTGCAAGGGCTCGTGTACGGGACGAAGTCGCCCGGAGTCCAGGAGCCGCCCGCCGAGGGCGACGACGCCTGGTACCGCAAGCCGGCGCTGCTGGGCTGGGGCGCGCTGATCCTCGCGGCCCTGTGCTACATCCCGTTCTCCCTGTGAGCCCCGCCGAGCCACCCTCCGCCTGACCCGCCAAGGACGACACGACCATGAGCGATCACAGCAACCCCAGAGACCACAACGACCCGGACGGGACCGCGCAGCCGGCGAACCTCGAAGACATCAAGGCCGTCGAGCGGCTGGAACGCGAATCCGCCACGGCGAGCCGCCTCTTCGACGTGCGGCTCATCATCGGCGGCCTCTTCACGGTCTACGGCATCATCGTCACGATCAGCGGCATCACCGCCTCGGACGCCGACATCGACAAGGCCCAGAACATCAACATCAACCTGTGGACGGGCCTCGGCATGCTCGTCCTTGGCCTGCTGTTCCTGGCCTGGATGCTCTGGCGCCCGCAGACCCCACCACCGGTCGAGGACATCGTCGAGGACCTCCACCGCAACGAGTAACGAGGAGCGAGGCCGTACGGACCGAGCGGCAGGGGCCGTACGGACCCGGGGGCCGTCCCGGCCGGGTGCCCACCCGGCGGGGCGGCCCCCTTTCGCGTGCACCCCGGCCCTGGCCCCGTACCCGTACCCGTACCCGTACCGTGCCCGTGCCCGTGCCCGTGCCCGTGACCGTGCCGCTAAGGGGTGTCCTGGGGGCGGCCGAGGAGGGGCAGGGCGTGGTCGAGGAGGCCGGTGCGGGCGGCGAGCGCTGCGGCTTCGAGGCGGGAGCCGACGCCGAGTTTCATCAGGACGCGCTGGACGTGCGTACGGGCCGTGGAAGGGGCGATGTTCATGCCGGCCGCGATGAGGCGCGTGTCCTCGCCCTCCGCGACACGGGCGAGGACCTCGACCTCCCGGCGGGTCAGAAGGTGCAGGAGGCGTCTGCCCTCGTCGTCGGGCTCGGCCTCGGGGTGGAGCAGGGCGTCGAAAGCGCCCTGGAGCAGCCCGGGGGCCACCGCCGCCTCGCCCGCGCGGGCCTTCATGATGGCGCGCTCGACGCCCTCGATGCGCTCGTCGTGCCGTACGTAGCCGCAGGCCCCCGCGGCGAAGGCCGCCGCGATGCCGCGCGGGCTCGGGACCGGGCCGAGGACGAGCACCGCCGTCTGCGGGCGCTCCCTGCGGATCTTCACGACCGGGTCGAAGGCACCCGGTTCGGCAGGGGCCGCCGTGCCGAGCAGGCACACCTCGGGCGCCCTGCTCACCACGAGGTCGGCCGCGCCCGCCGCGGGGGCCGCGGCGGCGAGCACGCGGTGCCCGCGCAGTTTCAGCGCGGAGGCGAGCGCCTCCGCGAGCAAGCGGTGGTCGTCGACCACCATGAGCCGGACTCCCATCGGCATCCCCCGCGTCCCCCCGTGTCCCCGCGACCCACCCCGCCCCGCCGGGACTGTCCCCCGGCCGGGCCGTCGTGCACCGGAAGCTACACGGATGTTCGACGTCGCGCGCCCCCTCCCGTGAAGAAGTGCCCCGTAATGCTGAAATCCCCCGCTTTTCGGGGGTGTTGCGTGCGCACGGGAATGTTGTGCGGGCGCGGAGGAGGAGCGCGGGCGGGGACGGGGGCGCCCTTTCGCGCGCCCCCGTCCCCGCCCAGCCCGGCCCGTACCGTCCGTACCGTCCCGTACCGGTGTTCTCAGTGCGTGCCGCCGAAGCCCATCGCCAGGTAGGGGATGCCGTCGGCCGGAGCGATCGATTCCTTCTTCTCCCTGGGCATGTCCTGTCCGAAGTACAGGCGGCCGTTCCCGAAGAGGGTGTCGGAGTAGTCGCCGCTGAAGCGGCTGATGCTGTTGTCCGTCTTCTCGTCGGACGGGGTCTTCAGGAGCGTCTCGGTCTTCATCGTCTTCGTGTCGATCGAGAGGATCTCGTTCCCCGAACCCGAGCGGTGGGCGAGCAGCCGGGGGCCGTCCATGCGCAGCACCCGCAGCTCCGCGTTGTCCCCCGCGTCGACGCGCTGCCCGGTCAGCTTGCCCGTGGCGAGGTCGAAGGCCACGATCTCGTTGGTCTGGGCGTACGTGTCCTTCGTGCCCTGGTGCTCCTCGGTCGGCAGGTAGACCTTGTCGCCGCCGACGGCGAAGTCCCTGCACCCCGAGACGTCCGTCGCCTCGCAGGAGGCGCCGTAGGTCCGCGCGTCGGCCGCCCACCGCGCGCGGAGCTTGCCCGTGTTCCCGTCGATCGAGAAGAAGTCCGAGAGGGCGGAGCCGTCCTCGGCCGCGTCATTGACGTCGGCGCCGACGAGGAGCGGGCTGACCGAGAGGATGTGCGCGAAGTCGATGCCGGCCGGCATCTTGTACTCGGAGCTGACCGAACCGTCCTTGGGGTCCAGCTTCTGCACGTAGATCTGGTCCTGGTCGGTGTTGATCGTGCACTTGCGGACCACGGCGAGTCCACCGCTGCCGCCCTGGTAGCCCATGTCGAAGCACTCGTCGCCGGGCTTCGGGGACCACACCTGGTCGCCCGACTTCAGGTCCCAGCCGTAGCCGCCGCGGGTGCCGCCCGCCGCGACGGTGCCGCCGCCGACGGTCACCTCCTCGAAGTACGCCGCGCCCTCGCCCGTGCCGACGCCCTTCGTCCACAGGGCCTTGCCCGTGTTCAGGTCGAACACGGTGATCTTGTCGCACTGGCCCAGCTCGTCCTTGGTGGGCCGCACGCTCTTGTGCAGGACGGCGGTGAGATCGTCCTCGCTCTGGAACTCGCTCGCCGAGCACACGGGGCCGGGCAGCTTCAGGTTCCACACGCGGTCGCCCGCGACGGCGTCGTACCCGTTGATCTCGGACTTCCCTGTCTTCGCGAACACCTTGTCGGTGAGCCACGCCCCGGGCAGGTCGTAGATGTGCTCGTCCTCGCCCGCGTAGACCATCGGCACCGTGAAGAGCTGCGTGGCCGCGGGGTTGGCGGGTGCCTTCTCCTTCGCGGGGCCCGCGGCGGGGTCCTCGCCGGTGGCGCCGTCCTTCCCGTCCTTGTCCTTCTTGTCGTCCTTGTCCTTCGCGACGGGCGTCTCGTCCTGACCGGAGTTCGCGTACCAGACGCCGCCGCCGACGATGAGCGCGATGACGAGGACGGTCGCCCCGATGATCCAGAACACCGGCCCGGGACGGCGGCTCGCGGGCGCCGCGGGCGGCTGCCCCGCGCCGAAGCCCTGCTGGGTGTACGGGGCGGTGGCGTACGGCGGCGCGGGGTGCGGGTAGCCGTACGCGGCCTGGCCCCCCTGCACGGGCCCCGGCTGCGGCGTCCCGTAGGCGGGAGCGGGGCCCGGCTGCGGAGCGCCGTACGCGGGTGCGGGGGGCGGCTGCGGGGTCCCGTACGCGGGTGCGGGGGGCGTGGCGGGCGGGCCGAAGCCGGCGGAGGGCGTGGACGGGGGCGGGGGCGGCGGGGTGCCGTAGCCGCCGGGGGGTGTGGCGGGCGGGGCGCCGAAGCCCGCGGGCGGCGCGGCGGCGTCCGGGGGCGGCGTGCTGGTACCCGGGCCCGTGTCCGCGGCGGCGTCCGGGGACGGCGCGGGCGGGGGTGTGCCGGGGCCCGCCGGGGGCGCCGGGGGCTTCGGGCCTGCCGGGGTGCCGGGGGCCGCCGGGGTGCCGGGGTCGGCAGGGGTGCCGGGGTCCGGGTCCGCAGGGGACGGGGGCGGGCCGAAGCCTTCGCTCGCCTCGGGCGGGCCGAAACCGGGCGGGGTGTCGCGCGGGGGCTCGCCGCCGGGCGGCTCGTGCGGGGGCCGGGGCGGTGGCTGGGGCGGCTGAGTCATCAGCGCTACCTCGTGGCGGGCTCGCGCCCCCCGTCCGGCTCCCCCGCCGTTCCGTGAGTGATCACCCCGCGGAACGGAGCGGATCGGGACGCGCTCCCCCGCGGTCCTTGGTCGGTCGGGCGGGGAACTCTTTCTACCATCGACCGCGCGCCGCGCACGCGGCGCCCGCTTTCCCGTGCCCAAGGAAGAACCGGCGCGTGATGCTCCCGTGACCGTCACGCACCGGCGACACTCCTACTCGGCCAGTTCGAGCCAGCGCAACTCCTACTCGGCCAGTTCGAGCCAGCGCAGCTCCAGCTCGTCCTTCTCGCCCACGAGGGCGCGGAGTTCGGCATCGAGACCGGCGACCTTCTCGAAGTCCGTGGCGTGCGTGGCGATCTGCTCGTGGAGCTTCGCCTCCTCGGTCGCGATGCGGTCGAGGCGCCGTTCGATGCGCTGGAGTTCCTTCTGCCGCTCGCGGTCCTCCTTCGCCGAGGTGGCGGCCGGTTTGGCGGCGGCGCTCGCGGGAGCCGCCTGGGCCTGCTGCTGCTCGCGGGCGCGGCGGCGTTCCACGTACTCGTCGATACCGCGCGGCAGCATGCGCAGCGCACGGTCTCCGAGGAGCGCGAAGACACGGTCGGTGGTCCGCTCGACGAAGAAGCGGTCGTGGCTGATGACGACCATCGATCCCGGCCAGCCGTCGAGGAGGTCTTCGAGCTGGGTGAGGGTCTCGATGTCGAGGTCGTTGGTCGGCTCGTCGAGGAAGAGGACGTTGGGCTCGTCCATGAGCAGGCGCAGGATCTGGAGACGGCGGCGCTCACCGCCGGAGAGGTCGCCGACGGGCGTCCACTGCTTCTCCTTGCCGAAACCGAAGGTCTCGCAGAGCTGCCCCGCGGTCAGCTCGCGCCCCTTGCCGAGGTCGACACGCTCCCTGACCTGCTGCACCGCCTCCAACACGCGCAGATCCGGGTCGAGTTCGGCGACCTCCTGGGAGAGGTAGGCGAGCTTGACGGTCTTGCCGACCTTGATACGGCCCTTCTCGGGCTGCTCCTCGCCGTCGCCGCGCGAGGCGGCGGCCATCGCCCGCAGGAGGGTCGTCTTGCCTGCGCCGTTGACACCGACGAGACCGACCCGGTCGCCGGGGCCCAGCTGCCAGGTGAGGTGCTCGATGAGCGTCTTGGGCCCGGCGGAGACGGTCACGTCCTCCAGGTCGAAGACGGTCTTGCCGAGCCGCGCCGACGCGAAGCGCATCAGCTCGGAGTTGTCGCGGGGCGGCGGGACGTCGGCGATCAGCTCGTTGGCGGCCTCGATACGGAAGCGGGGCTTGCTCGTACGGGCCGGGGCGCCGCGCCGCAGCCAGGCCAGCTCCTTGCGGACGAGGTTCTGCCGCTTCGTCTCCTCGGTCGCCGCCCTGCGCTCGCGCTCGGCGCGCGCGAAGACGTAGTCGCTGTAGCCGCCCTCGTACTCGTAGACGTCGCCGCGCTGCACGTCCCACATACGGGTGCAGACCTGGTCGAGGAACCAGCGGTCGTGCGTCACGCAGACGAGCGCGGAGCGGCGGCCCGCGAGGTGCGCGGCGAGCCAGGCGATGCCCTCGACGTCGAGGTGGTTGGTGGGCTCGTCGAGCACGAGGAGGTCCTGCTCATCGATGAGGAGCTTGGCGAGCGCGATCCTGCGCCGCTCTCCACCGGAGAGCGGCCCGATCACGGTGTCGAGCCCCTCGGCGAAACCGGGCAGGTCGAGACCGCCGAAGAGACCCGTCAGGACATCGCGGATCTTCGCGTTCCCCGCCCACTCGTGATCGGCGAGATCCCCGATCACCTCGTGCCGCACAGTCGCCGCGGGATCGAGCGAGTCGTGCTGCGTGAGGACGCCGAGCCGCAGCCCGCCACTGTGCGTGACACGCCCCGTATCGGCCTCCTCCAGCTTGGCGAGCATCCGGATGAGAGTGGTCTTGCCGTCCCCGTTGCGCCCCACGACGCCGATACGGTCCCCCTCATTGACCCCGAGAGAGACCCCGTCGAGCAGCGCCCTGGTCCCGTAGACCTTGCTGACCGCCTCGACGTTGACCAGATTGACCGCCATCCACACTCCACCTCGCGCGCGCTCCCCACACCTCGGCACGGGCCACGGGGACAGGTGTTCCAGGGTAGTCGCCCGGGGGGAGGGGGACGGTGGGGCGGGGGTTGGGGGGAGGGGGAGGGATGAGGGGTGAGGGGAGGGGAGGGGCGGGGTGAGGGTTGGGGGAGGCGGTGCGGGGTGTGGGGGGGTGCGGGGTGCGGGGTGTGGGGGGGTGCGGGGGGGGGCTCGCGGCGGTGAGGGGGCGGGCGTGGGGGTGAGGACTGTCGGGGGGCATGGGCGCGGACTGCCGGGACCGCTGGGACCGCTGGGACCGCTGGGTTTGGCTCTTTGGGGTGATGAGGGCGAAGGTGGGAACTTTGGGCGGGGCGCCGGTCGTCATGGCCCACTACAGGGGGCCCATCGGACCCTTAGGTGATCCGTTCGAGCAACCCCTAAGGGTCTCGTTCGGTTTTTGAGACCTCGTGCCCATTTCTTGAGACCGCGCGCTTGCCCCGCCACGGCCCGTGGCCCCTGGCCCGTGGCTTTTGCCGTGCCTCCTGGCTCACGCCCCCGCCCCTGCGCCCCGGGTCCCAGAAGCCCCGGCCCCCGGCGACCCCCTGATCAGCCGATGACTGTCGCGCCCTGTGCCGGGGCCGTCGTGGTGCGGGCCGTGCGGCAGTGCGGCCTGAGGGCCCGGGCGATCGCGCGGGCGCTGTCCGCGTCCGCCGCGAGGAAGGCCGTCGTCGGGCCCGATCCCGAGACGAGGGCGGCGAGGGCGCCCGCCTCCGTACCCGCGTCCAGCGTGCGGCGCAGCGCGGGGAAGAGGTCGAGCGCGGCCGCCTGGAGGTCGTTGTGGAGAGCGTCCGCGAGAGCCTTCGCGTCGCCGGTCGCGAGCGCGTCGATCACCGCCGGGTCGGCCTCGGGCTCCGGGACCGTACGTCCCTCCGCCTCCGCGAGGCGGTCGTACGCGCGGTAGACGGCCGGGGTCGAAAGGCCCCCGTCCGCCTGCGCGAAGACCCAGTGGAACGTGCCGCCGACAGCGAGCGGGGTCAGCCGCTCGCCGCGCCCGGTGCCGAGCGCCGCGCCGCCCACGTAACTGAACGGCACATCGCTGCCCAGCTCAGCGCAGATCGCGAGGAGTTCGTCCCGGCTCGCGCCCGTGCGCCACAGCGTCTCGCAGGCGAGCAGCGCGCCCGCCGCGTCGGCGCTGCCGCCCGCCATGCCGCCGGCGACGGGGATGTCCTTGGCGATGTGGAGGTGGACGTCGGCGGCGCGGCCCGCGCGCGCGGCGAGGGCGAGCGCGGCGCGCGCGGCGAGGTTGCTCGCGTCCAGGGGTACCTCCTCCGCGCCGGGGCCCTCGCAGGTGAGGCGCAGGCTCTCGGCGGGGGTCGCGGTCACCTCGTCGTACAGGCCGACGGCGAGGAAGATGTTCGCCAGGTCGTGGAAGCCGTCGGGGCGGGCGGGGCCGACCGCGAGCTGCACGTTGACCTTGGCGGGAACGCGGACGGTGACGGGGCTCGCACTCACGCGGGGGGCTCCTTCTGGATCAGTGCTCGGGCCGCTCGGACTGCGCAGGCTGTCCGGCCCGCTCGGACTTCTCGGGCCGCTCGGTCCGCTACGACTTCTCGGGCCGCTCGGGCTGCTCGGGCTGCGGCTTGTTCTCGGCGATACGGGCGAATTCCTCGACCGTGAGCGACTCGCCGCGTGCCTGCGGGGACACCCCGGCCGCGCGCAGGGCCTCCTCGGCCGCCGCCGCCGAACCCGCCCAGCCCGCGAGCGCGGCCCGCAGCCCCTTGCGGCGCTGCGCGAAGGCCGCGTCGACGACGGCGAAGACCTCGCGGCGGCTCGCGCTCGTGGTCAGCGGCTCCTCGCGCCGTACGAGCGAAACGAGCCCGGAGTCGACGTTCGGCGCCGGCCAGAAGACGTTGCGCCCGATCGACCCGGCCCGCTTGACGTGCGCGTACCAGGCCGCCTTGACCGAGGGCACCCCGTACACGCGCGAGCCGGGCGGGGCCGCGAGCCGGTCGGCGACCTCGGCCTGCACCATCACGAGGGTCCGCTCGACGCTCGGGAAGTGCTCCAGCATGTGGAGGAGGACGGGGACCGCCACGTTGTACGGGAGGTTCGCGACGAGCGCCGTGGGCGCGGGGCCGGGCAGCTCGCGTACGCGCAGCGCGTCGGAGTGCACGAGCCGGAAGTGCGCGGCCTTCTCGGGCAGCCGGGCGGCGACGGTCGCGGGGAGCGCTGCGGCGAGGGTGTCGTCGATCTCGACGGCGGTGACGTCGGCGGCGACTTCGAGCAGGGCGAGCGTGAGCGAACCGAGCCCGGGCCCGACCTCGACGACGGTGTCCGTCTCGCGCACCTCGGCGGTGCGGACGATGCGGCGCACGGTGTTGGCGTCGATGACGAAGTTCTGCCCCCGCTGCTTGGTGGGACGTACGTCGAGCGCGGCGGCCAGCTCACGGATGTCGGCCGGGCCGAGCAGGGGGTCGGTGCGAGTCACTCGGCAAGGGTACGGGGTGGGGGTGGGGAGGGAGGGTGCGGTGGTGGGGGTGGGGGCTCGGCGGTGAGTGGTCGGGGGTGGGGCGGTCGGCGGTGGGGCGGTCGGCGGTGCGGTGGATGGGGTCGGGGGCTCGGCGGTGGAGCGGGCGGGGGGCCGTGGTGACGGGGGGGTGGTGCGGGCGGGGGCCGGTCCTCGGCATGGGGGGCGGTGCCTCTGGCCCGTACCTTCCGTTTCAGTGCTCCCGCAGGCGGAGCAGGCCCGCTGCCGTGGGGCGGAAGCCGCAGGCGTTCTCGTAGAAGCTCCGCAGGCGCTGCTCGTAGTCCACGTGGAGCCAGTCGCAGCCCGCAGCGCGTGCGCCCGCGACCGCCGTGGCGACCAGTGCGCTGCCGAGACCACGGCGCCGGTGACTCCTCGCGACCGCCGTGTCGAGGAGGAAGGCGTGCGCTCCGCCGTCCCAGGCGACGTTGACGAAGCCCACGAGCCGGCCCGTCACGTCCCGCGCACCGGCCCAGCCGAGGCTGTGCCGCGCGAGTCGTGCGACGAGTCCGGCGGCGGGGGCGCCGCCGAACGCCTCGGCGAGCAGCGCCCGCAGTTCGTCATCCTCGACGGGGGTGCGCCACAGCGGTGCGCGGGCGTCGTCCGGGGCGGGAGCGCTGGGGTGGGAGGTCACAGGAGAGCAGTGTGGTGCGGGGAGGGTGGGGGGCCAGGGGGTTTTTGGCGGGGTGGGGGTGGGGTGGTGCGGGGGAAGGGGAGGTGGGGGGTAGGTGGGGAGTGCTGCGTGAGGGGGCGTGGGGCGCTGGAATCTCGAAGCTGTCGCGTCGCCCAGCCCAGCCCCGGAGCTGTCACGTCGTCCAGCCCCGGAGCCGTCGCCTCCCGCACCCCGCAGCCCGCCCCGTCCCGTCCCAACTCGAAGCCGTCGCCTGCCCCAGCCCAGACCCCACCCTCCCAAAGGGGAGGTGGGCCACCCGCTGCCATCAATTCTTCCGCCCCCGCACCATCCCCCCACCCCAGAACGACCAATCTGTGGATAACTCCGTGAAACTCCCCACACCTCTCACCCCAAAGAGTGAGTAATTGTGCGTGAAGCTCTGCGGATGACTGAGCATTCACCCACTTCCGACGAGGAGCCCCCGCACCCCTCCGCCGCCACGAGGCACGGCATCGGCTCCGCGCCGCCCGCGTCCGCGTCGAACGCGAGGAGCACCGGCGGCACGCCGCCCAGCCACCGCACCACGTCCGCCCGTTCGGCCGGGGTGGGCACGGAAGAAGACCGGATCGTGGAACATGTCGGGTCGGCGAACGAGCGTCGGCCCGGCGCGAGGATCAGCTCCAGCTCGTGGTGGTACGTCAGGCCGTACCCCGGCGCGCAGCCGCAGCTCCGCCGGTGTCCAGCGCACGACCTCCCAGTCCCAGTCGCTCCCCTCGGGCAGGGCCACGACGCCGCCCGCGTCGAGCACCGCCCACGGCCCCGGTCCTCCCCTCACCCCTCGAACAGCCCCCGCACGCCGAACGCCCGCTCCGTGTTCCGCGCCACGGCCTCCGCCATCTCCTCCTCCGCGAGGCCCCTGACCCGCGCCATCGCACGCAGCGTGACCGGGATCAGGTACGGGGCGTTGGGGCGTCCGCGGTACGGCGCCGGGGTGAGGAAGGGAGCGTCCGTCTCGACGAGTACGAGGTCGAGCGGCGCGACGGCGAGGGCGTCGCGGAGGTTCTGGGCGTTCTTGAAGGTCATGTTGCCCGCGAAGGACAGGTAGTAGCCCTCGCGCGCGCAGATCTCCGCCATCTCCGCGTCGCCGGAGTAGCAGTGGAAAACGGTCCGCTCGGGCGCGCCCTCCTCCTTCAGGACGCGCAGCACATCGGCGTGCGCCTCGCGGTCGTGGATCACGAGCGTCCGGTCATGGCGCTTGGCGATCTCGATGTGCGCGCGGAACGAACGTTCCTGAGCGTCCTTGCCCTCCGGGCCCGTACGAAGATAGTCCAGGCCCGTCTCGCCGACCCCGACCACCTGCGGGAGCGCCGCGAGCCGCTCGATCTCGGCGAGCGCCTCGTCGAGCGCCGCCTCGCCGCCCCCGGCCCGCTCGCCCTGCCGCGACCAGCCATCAGGATCACCGTGCACGATGCGCGGCGCCTCGTTCGGGTGCAGCGCCACGGTCGCCAGGATGTGCTCGTACGCGCCCGCCGTCTCCGCGGCCCAGCGCGAACCCGCCACGTCGCAGCCGACCTGGACGAGCCGCGTCACCCCGACCGAAGCGGCCTTGGCCAACGCCTCGTCGACGGTGCCCGCCTGCATGTCGAGGTGGGTGTGCGCGTCCGCCACCGCGACCCGCAGGGGCTCGGGCAGCGGTGGCGGCGCGGTCTTGTCGTCCTTGGCCTTCATGGGAACGATCCTACGAAGGACCGGCGGACGAGGCGGCAGGGCGGGCGGCCCCGGGCCGGCTAGCGGTCCTGCGGAGGCCGGCGGTGGAAGACGTGCAGGAGGTCGGCGAGTACGTGCCAGTGGTGCGGGGCGGCGGCCCCGGGGGCAGGCTCCGCCGCCTCCGCACCGGTATCGGCGGTACGGGTACGGGGCCGCGCCGGCTTCGCGGGGGCCGCGCCCTGCCCGTACGTGTGCGCCTGCGAGGCCGCCGACGTCACGCGGCCCGCACGCATGATCCGCACGACGTTGCCGCCGCAATTGAGGCAGGCCGGGCTGCTGAGCGGGGACGGGACGCGCTCGCCCGCCGCCAGGTAGACCACGTAGGGGTGGCCGTCCTGGTCGGCGTGCCGTTCTATCTCGTAGGCCTGCTCCCAGCCGTGCCCGCAGCGCATGCAGGCGAAGGAGTAGGACTCCTGGACGGTCCCGGCGGGCCCCGCACTCCTGGCGGGCCCGGTGCCTCCGGAGAGCCCGGTTGTCCCGACGGTCGTTCCGGTCGTCCCGACGGTCGCCCCGGTCGTCTCGGGCGTCCCCGCGATCGCGGTGGGGCCGCTCGCTGTGGCGGGGTGGATGCGGCCTGCGAAGTCGCTCATGCCAGCTCCTCATGTCGTGCCCGGCCGACTGCGAACCGCCGGCCCCGGAGCGGCGCACCGCCCCGCACGACCAGTGCACTCCCGCCCGCAGACCCGCACCAGGGGACCTGCCGAACGTTGGATCGGATTTGGCGAACCCGTGCACTTCGGGCCCTTCGCCGCGACCCGGACTTTGCCGAAAGCCCGGGACGCTTTGCCCATGTTTGGCGCGGGGAAACGATTACGCGCCCAGCCACGATTCCAGGGCCCCGCCCGCCACCGCCCCGGGCTCGCCCCGATCCGCCCCGGGCCCGCCTCGCCCCCCGGCCGCAGCCTCCTCCTCGTTTCCGCCCGCGTTACCGAGCCGCGTTACCGAGCCGCGTTACCGAGCCGCGTTCCGGCCTGCGTCCTTCTTCTCCGCGTCCTTCTTCTCCGCGTTCTTCGCCGCCACCACCGCGTCGAACACCTCCCGCTTCGGCACCCCCGCCTCCGCCGCCACCGCCGCGATGGCCTCCTTGCGCCGCTCCCCCGCTTCCTCCCGCACCCGCACCCTGCGCACCAGCTCGCCCGCGTCGAGGTCGGCCGGGCCCGGCTCAGGGGCGCCTTCGACGACGACCGTGATCTCGCCCCGTACCCCCTCCGCCGCCCACGCGGCCAGCTCCGCGAGCGGCCCGCGCCTGACCTCCTCGTACGTTTTCGTCAGTTCGCGGCACACGGCAGCGCGGCGCTCGGGTCCGAAGACCTCCGCCATCGCGGCGAGCGTGTCGTCGATACGGTGCGGGGCCTCGAAGTAGACGAGTGTGCGGCGCTCGGCGGCGACATCGGCGAGGCGCGCGCGGCGCTCGCCCGCCTTGCGCGGCAGGAAGCCCTCGAAGCAGAAGCGGTCGACCGGGAGCCCCGAGACCGCGAGCGCGGTGAGCACGGCCGAGGGACCCGGCACGGCGGTGACACGTACGTCGCGCTCCACCGCCGCGGCGACGAGCCGGTAGCCCGGGTCGGAGACCGAGGGCATCCCGGCGTCCGTCACGAGCAGCACGCGCGCACCGCCCGCGAGCGCCTCGGCGAGTTCGGGCGTACGGGCCGACTCGTTCCCCTCGAAGTACGAGACGACGCGGCCCCCCACCTGCACGCCGAGCGCCTGCGTGAGCCGCCGCAGCCGCCGCGTGTCCTCGGCCGCCACGATGTCGGCCGTCTCCAGCTCGCGCGCGAGCCGGGGCGGCGCGTCGGCCACGTCCCCGATGGGGGTGCCGGCCAGGACGAGCAGCCCGGCGGAGGCGTCGGACGGCGCGCCGGCGGGGACATCGGCAGGGGCATCGGACGGGGCGGGGGAGGTCTCGGAAGTCACCCCTCCATGATGACGCCCCGCCCGCACCCGCCCGACCCGCCGCACACCACGGCTCCCCCACCGCCGCGCACCACGGCTCCCCCGCCCCCGCACACCCCCGCCCCACCTCCACCCCGGGCGTCTCCGGGACTCCCCCAGGCTCGTTCCCTACGATGACCCGGTGACCAGTACCGCGTCCTCGACCGAGGCCCGCCAGGGGCAGGCCGCCGATCCCCAGGCCCCGCCTCCCTGGCAGCGGCGCCTGCGCCGCTTCGGCTATGTCCCCCGGCGCCGTGAGGCGAGCGTCGCCGAACGCCTCGCTCCGCCGTGGGCCGGGCCCGCCGACCCCGGGCTGTGGACAGCGGTCGGTCTCCCGTTCCGCCTCTCCGCCTTCCTCGTCCGCTCGGCGAGCTGGCTCGGGCCGCTGCTCATCACCCTCGTCGCCGGGATCACCCGCTTCTGGCACCTCGGCTCGCCCAAGGCGGTGATATTCGACGAGACGTACTACGCGAAGGACGCCTGGGCGCTCATCCACCGCGGCTACGAGGTGAGCTGGGGCGACGAGGCCAACAAACAGATCCTCGCCGACCCCTCCTCGGTCGACATCCCGACGCAGGCCGCGTACGTCGTGCACCCGCCCGTCGGCAAGTACGTCATCGGGATCGGCGAGTGGCTCTTCGGCCTCACGCCGTTCGGCTGGCGTTTCATGACGGCCGTGCTCGGCACGGCCTCCGTGTGGATGCTGTGCCGGATCGGGCGGCGCATGTTCCGCTCGACGTTCCTCGGCTGCCTCGCGGGCGCGCTGCTCACCATCGACGGCCTGCACCTCGTGATGAGCCGCACCGCGCTCCTCGATCTCGTCCTGATGTTCTTCGTGCTCGCCGCCTTCGGCTGCCTGCTCCTGGACCGCGACCGTGCCCGCGCCCGGCTCCTCGCGAAGCTCCCCGTCGACGCGGACGGGGTGGTACGGGCGGACGCGACGGTCGCCGAGACCGCTTTCCTCGGCTGGCGGCCCTGGCGCTGGGCCGCGGGGATCTGCCTCGGCCTCGCCTTCGGCACGAAGTGGAACGGCCTCTTCGTGCTCGCCGCGTTCGGCGTCATGACAGTCCTGTGGGACGTCGGCGCGCGCAAGACCGCCGGCGCGCGGTCCGGTCGCGCCTGGACCGGCATGCTGCGCCGCGACTCGCCCGTCGCCTTCCTCGCGATCGTCCCGGTCGCCATCGCCGTCTACCTCGCCTCGTGGACCGCCTGGATCGTCTCGCCCGACAACGGCAAGGGCGGCTACCTGCGCGACTGGGCGAAGACGGCAGGGCAGGGCGGGCACTTCACGTGGCTGCCCGACTGGCTGCGGAGCCTGTGGCACTACGAGCACGAGGTCTACCGCTTTCACGTCGGCCTGACCGACGGCCACCGCTACCAGTCCAACGCGTGGAGCTGGATGGTCGACGGCCGCCCCGTCTCGTACTTCTACGAGTCCCCGCCCCCGGGCAGCGACGGCTGCCCGAGCGGCACCACGGGCGACTGCGCGCGCGAGGTCCTCGCGCTCGGTACCCCCGCACTGTGGTGGGCGGCGTGCGCCGCGCTCGTCTACGTGCTGTGGCGCTGGGTCTTCCGCCGCGACTGGCGCGCGGGCGCGATCCTCGGCGCGGTCGCCATCGGCTGGCTGCCGTGGCTCCACTACCAGGAGCGCACGATCTTCTACTTCTACGCGGTCGTCTTCGTGCCCTTCCTGTGCCTCGCGCTGACCATGCTGGTCGGCGCCCTCCTCGGCCCGGCCGGTGCTTCGGAGCGCCGCAGGACGATCGGGGCGACAGCGGCTGGGGTGCTCTTCCTCCTCATCGCGTGGAACTTCGTGTACTTCTGGCCGATCTATACGGGCACAGCGATCCCGTACGGGTCCTGGCACGACCGGATGTGGCTCAACTCCTGGATCTGAGGACCCCCGGAGGCTCGCGGCGGCGAGCGCGGGGCGCACGCGAGTGACGCTCACGGTGGCTCCCCCGGCGGGCACGAGGTCCAGGCGCCGAGGAGTGCGCGAGCCGAGCGGGCCGTGGGGCGAGCGGAGACGCCGAGCCGGGCCGCCGTACGCAGGAGCGCGGACACGGTCTCCTCGTCCCTGTCCCGTACGGCGATCACGAGGAGCGGGTCGAGGTTGTCGGCCCAGGCTGCCCGGAGTCCGGCAGGCGGCGGCGGGTTCGCGCAGAGCGCCTCGACGGTCGCTTCCGCCCACTCCCGTACCGCCACCGGTGCGGCACGGGGAAGCGCGGTGCGTGGAGCTGCGGTGAGCGGGCCTGCGGTGAGCGGGGCCGCCGCGTGCGGGTCCGCGGTACGGGAGTGGTGGGGGCCCTGCCCCGGGTCATCGCCGCGCTCGCGGTTCCTCTCGATGTGGATCGCCGCCGCGAGGGCCGCGACCGTCGTCGTGTGGTAGCACGTGCCCACGTCGTACGCGGTGGCCTTCGTGCCGCTGAGCCGGGCGCGCACCTCCGGGCGGTGCACGGGGCTCGGCACCGCGCCGTCCGCGTGCAAGGCCCCCGCGAGCGCCTGCCAGGCAGCCGCCGTGTACGGGCCGGGCGCCACGCCGAGCACCGTCTCGCACAGGAGCAGCTCGGCGAGGAGATCGAGACTGCCGCGCGCCAGGTGGACACCGAGCAGCACCCGAATCGTCTCCCGCAGACGCGCACCGGCCCCGCCGTCCGGGAGGTCGAACGCGGCTCCGGCGTCCGGAGCGAAAGGCTCGGGACCGGAGTCCGGGAGGAAGGGCTCGGCGCCGAAGTCCGTTCCGTAGAAGACGGCGTGCGTCAGCGCGTACGTCTCGCTCTCGCCCAGGTGCAGCGGGTCCGGCGCGCGGCAGGCGCACGTCCGCGCGAGCAGCGCGCGGAGCCCGGGAAGGTAGGGAGGTGCCGCGAAGCCGCCCCGGTCGGCGAAGTACCGCAACTCCAAACGGTTCAACGCGGGTGCGCAGGGCTGGGCGTGGCCGCCCGCGTCGGCGGCGAGAAGCGCCGTGCCGAACGCATGCAGGTCCGGCTGCGGACGGCCGTGTGCGGCGAGCAGTCCGATGAGGTTGAGGTGGTACGGGAAGTAGGCGTCGCCTCGCCGCAGGCCCCCCGCGAAGTCCGCGCCGTGCACCACCTCCTCGGCGAGATCGAGCGCGCCCGTGGCGAGCGGGGCGTCGGCGGGGAGGAGGTCAGCGCGCCGCAGTACGCGCAGCAGCCCGAGGAGTTCGAGCAGCGGGCCCGCGCGGAAGGGACGGGCCGGCAGGTACTCCTCCCACCGCGCGGGGGCGAACCAGCCGAGACACGCCTCGATCCAGCGGAGGGCTCCGGCGAGGACATGGGCGGCAACCGTGTCGGTGGACGCCGTGCCGACGCGGATTGCGCCGGTGGATGAGGTGGTGGCGGCGTCCCCGGCCGCCCTGGGGATGGTGTGCGCCGGGGTGTTCGCCGGAGCGTGGGCGGGCGTGGGGTGCGGGTTCATCGTTTGCTCCGCAGGCCGAGCAGCGCCAGGAGCGCGGCGAGCAGGCCGGTCAGGACCGCGAGATCGGCCCACCACGGCAGCAGGCCACCCCCGCCCAGGAGCGTCTGCCGACTCAGGTCGACGGCGTAGGTCATGGGATTGAGGTGCATGAGCGCGCTGAGCCACGCGGGTGCGTCCGCCGTGCTGAAGACCGAGCCCGAAAGGAACAACATCGGGAACATCGCGAGCTGAACCGTCGCCTGAAGGGTCTGCACCCGTGTGATCACGGTGGCGAGGAAGAGCCCGATGACGCTGAAGACGACCGCGGTGAGCACGTAGCTCCCCGCTGCTCCGGCGAACCTGCCCGGAGTCAGCTCCACACCCGTCAGCGGCGAGAAGGCCAGCATCACCAGGCTCTGCACACTCACCGTCCCCGCTCCGGCGGCAACCTTGCCGAGCGGCAGGCAGATTCGTGGCACGGGCGCGACAAGCAGCTCGCGCAGCACCCCGTACTCCCGGTCCCAGGCGTACGTCTGTCCCGAGGCGATCCCGATCGACACCACCTGGATCGCGATGATCCCGGGAAATACGTACGCGCTGAACGGCACCGATCCGACCGAGCTGATCATCCCGTCGAAACCGACCGCGTACACGAGGACGAAGAACACGATCTGCACGGCCTGACTCGCCAGCGTCCCGGGCCTCTTGACCAGCCGCAACAGATCCCGGTGCGCGATGACGGCGACGGCACGGAGGGCGACGGCGAAGGGGTGCTCGTGTGCCTGGGAGTCGTGGGAGTCCTGGGAATCGTGTGAGTCGGGGTGGTCGTGGGGGGCGTGAGGTTTGGGGGGGCTGGGGAAGTCGCGGGGCTCACGAGGGTCGTGGATTCCACGAGATTCGTGAGGCTCAAGAACCCCGCGAGGCGTGGCGTGGGCGGGAGCGGCGGGCTTTCCCGGAGTCGTTGTCATCGGGGGTTCACCTCCTCGTGCGTGCACATGTCCGTGCGGGCGGTCTGTTCCTCGTACGGGGCCTGGCGCACGTAAGCCAACGCGCTCGGCCCGCCCAGCTCGCCCGGCTCGCCCGGCCCGCTCGGCGCGTTGGGGCTGCTCGGCGCGCGTGGCTCGCTCGGCGCGTCCTGCGCGGCGGGCCGCTCGCGGGGGCCCGCCGCCGCGAGGTAGACGTCGTTCATCGACGGGTGGCGGACCGTCACCGTGAGGCCGGGGACGTCCAAGGCACGCACCACCTCCGCGATCCGCGCCTCCGGCTCCGCACAGTGCACGGCGAGTCCGCCCGGCTCGCGCAAGGGCGCCAAACCGGCAGCACGCAACTGCCGGGCAGCCTCCTCCTCGTCCCCGCAACTCACCACGAGCCGCGAGGATTCGAGCCCGCTCTTGAGCCGGGCGACACTCCCCTGCTGGACGATGCGGCCTTCCTGGAGGATGACGATCTCGTCCGCGAACTCCGCCTCGTCCATGTAGTGCGTCGCGAAGAGGACGGTCACCCCCAGTTCGTCGCGCAAGCGCAGGAGGTCGGCCCACACGCTCGCGCGCACCACGGGGTCGAGACCGTTGGTCGGCTCGTCGAGGATGAGGAGTCCCGGGCGGTGCAGGAGGGCACGGGCCATCTCGACGCGCCGCGCGAGCCCGCCGGAAAGCTGTTCGACGGGCTGCCCGCGCCGCTCCACGAGCCCGAAGAGGCCAAGGAGGAGGGTGATACGGGCCCGGGCGTCGGCCCGGCGCATCCCGAACAGACGGGCGTGGAACCAGAGGTTGCGCTCGACGGACAGTTCCTTGTCGAGGGTGCGTTCCTGGAAGACGAGGCCGAGCCTGCGCCGCGCCGCCATCGGTGCCCGGCGTACGTCGTGCCCGAAGACGCGGACTCGGCCCGCGTCAGGGCGCACCACCGTCGAGAGCACTCCGAGCAGCGTCGACTTGCCCGCTCCGTTCGGGCCGAGCAGCGCGGTGACCCGGCCCGGCGGGGAGCTGAGGGAGACTCCGTCCACGGCGGGCACGCTCCCGTACCGCACGACGAGGTCGGTCAGTTCGAAGGCGGCGGCTTCGGTGGCCACGTGCGTTCCTTTCACGGTCGGGCCCTCCACGGGCGAGCTTGTCGCCATCTCAGGCCAGCCCCAGCGTGCGGTCCCAGGGCAGCGGGCCCGATACCGCCGGCAGCAGGGACAGCGCCACCCCCGCCGCGCC
The DNA here is from genome assembly GCF_050613165.1 of Streptomyces sp. P6-2-1. Lineage (NCBI taxonomy): Bacteria > Bacillati > Actinomycetota > Actinomycetes > Kitasatosporales > Streptomycetaceae > Streptomyces > Streptomyces sp. P6-2-1. The sequence continues at coordinate 2,812,515 of NZ_CP192513.1, forward strand.
TTCCAACATGCCCGCCGTGTTCACCGCGCGGTGCGGCTCGGGAGACCGCGCGGCCGCCGGATACCGCATGAGGTGCGGGAAGACGAAGGGTGCCGCCTCGTCCGCGCACGCCAGGACTTTCGTGACCAAACGGTCCCGCCCGGCGAGCAGTTCCGGGTCACCGGTGGTCCGGGCGAGCCGGGAAACGACCTGGAGCAGGCCCGCGTAGCCGTGGCACACGGTCGGCCCCTCGATCGCCCACAGGGACTCGTCGCGCCGCAGCGCGACACGGACCGCGTCGACGGCCGCCGTACGCCACCGCGCGCGGCCGAGGACCGTACCGGCCCGGAAGAGTGCGGCAGCCGTGCCCGGCGTGCCGTAGCACCAGGCGGTTCGGGTGAAGAGGCCCTCCGGCAGCCGCGGCGCGACCTCCTCGTCCCAGCCGATCCGCGCCGGCCAGTACGGCCCCGCTTCGTCCCGTGCCGTCCGCCGCAGCAGCCAGTCCGCGATGCGCTCCACGGCGTCCCGCAGCCCCGCCACTTCGTGCCCCGCCTCGTACGCCGTGCTCAGTACCGCGAGCACGCCCGCGATCCCGTGTGCCATGCCGGCGTTGAAATCGCCGCGCGGATAGCTCTCGCGGTCCCGTTCGGAGAGCTGGAGTTCCGGCGGGACCCACCAGCCCGGCACCTCGCGTCCCGCCACCACGACGGGCTCGGTGAGGTGAACGAGATGCCGCAACGAGTCGACGAGCGCGGCCTTGACCTTCGGCCCCGACTCCGCCGGGTCGTCGGCCGCGTCGATGAGCAGTCGTGTCGTGCCGGCGATCCCGTTGACCAGGTCGTACGCGGCCCAGTCAACCCCTACGCCGCCGCGCGCCGCCCGCGCCCGGAAGACCCGCAGCCGCTCGGCCTGGTCCTCGGCGACCCAGTCGGCCAGTCGCCGGCGAAGCACCCCGTAGTGTCCGCCGTCCCCCGCACAGGTCTGCGCGGCGGCGAGCAGCGCGGCCGGTCCGGAGTACAGGCCCCGGCTCGGTGCCCGGCCCATCTCCTCACCGGCCGCACGCAGGTGCCGGTGCGCGATCCGCCGCAAGCTCTCGTCGTTCCTGGCGAGTTCGCTGTACATCAGGGCGACGCCGGGCAACCCGTTGGCCAGCGTGAGCGGCCCCCACATCACCGCCCCGTACACCGGGTCCCTGTTCTCCTCCCGCCCGGCGACCGCCGCGACCTGTGCGGGATCGGCCAGCCGCTCGGCAACGAGGGAGATCGCGTCACGCGAAGAGACAGACACAACGGTCACGGCGACCTCCTGGACGAGGGCGAGCGAGGGGCGTCCGGCGTGGGCCGGGTGTGGCCGGCTGACTCGGGCCTCACGGCTACGGGAATGGCGGACCCAGGGCTCGTGGACACGGGGCTAGCGGGTACAGGGCCGGCGGGTACAGGGTCGGCGGACGCCGAACGCGCGGACGCGGGACTCCCGGAGTCTGAACGCACCGGCCCTCGCCCTCGGTCCGCAGACACCCGCCCGGCTCGCACCGGGGGCCCTGGCGACTCGTCCTTCGCGCCCTTCGCCCACGCGTTCGCGGTCCCCGGCTCCGTGCCCGCACTGCCCGCACTGCCCGGCGCCTCGGTGGCTTCCCGCCCAGCGGCCGTCTGTCGCCGCTCCTCGCGGTGCCGACGCGCGCGGCAGTTGTCCTGGGTGGCGCCGCGTGCGATGCCGAGGACCGTCAGTTCGCGCGCGCTCTGCCCGCCGAAGAGGCGGTTGCAGGTCATGTGGAGGAGGCTGCCCACCACCCGGCCCTCCGGTGTCTCGCCCACCGCCCGGACGTGCGCGGCCAGCTCCCGTACCGCCGCGTCCCGGGGAGCGAGTGCCGCGAGGGCCGCGGCGCGGGCCGGGTCCCCGGGGGGAGGCGGACCGTCGTCGGCGGGGTCGATGAGGCGACGCCAATGAGCGGCGCGACGACGGTAGGCGGACGGCAGTTCACGTCGGGTGCCGGTCAGGGAGAGCCAGGCCGACGCCGCTTCCTCCCCGAACTCCCCGGCGCGTGCGGGGTGGTGTGGCGAGGGCCGGCCGAAGGCGTGGGCGAGTGCGGAGCAGGAGAGGGCGGCGAGGTCGTCCACGCCGTAGTCGTTCGCCGGGTCCTTGGCCAGATGCAGCAGGGCAACGGCTGCCTCGCTGTCGTACTGGAAGACCCGTTCGGCGAGCCGCTGGGCCGCCGCACCCCCGTACCGTTCGGTCTCGGGATCGTACGCGGCGAGCGAGTGGCCCCGGACGAGGCCGCGCGCACGCCAGTCCTCCAGGAGCCGCCCGAGCGGGGCCGCGACGGCACCCCACAGTTCCCCGGGCGGTCCGTGCAGGCGGAGCCGCAGGTGGTGGCCCGCTTCGTCGGTGTAGCGGAGGAAGAACCAGCCGTCCGCGCCGTGCTCGGCCGCGCATCGGACAAGGGCGGGCACGTGGGTGCGCAGCAGGTCGTCCTGGGCGCGCGCCGCACCGCGCAATTTGAGGTACAGCCACTCGCCACCGAGGCCGTGCACCGTGCGGGTGGGCTGATGGTGCCCCTGATAGGGCTTGCGGAGCGGGGCGGCAGCGGAGCGGCGGGTGAGGGGGACGACCAACTCAGCCGTGTGGCCGGCGAGCGGGCTCGCGAGCCAGCTTTCGTACTCCCCCGGCACCTCCTGGGCGACCAGCTCGGAGTGCCGGCGCACCTCGTCCCGCAGCAGGGCGCGGTGCCACGGTTCTTCGAGGTCCAGGAGCAGGCGCTGATCCGTCGTGACGACGAGCACCTGGCGCGGTACGTCCCAGCTCTCCCGCCAACGAGCCACCTCCAGGTCCCAGACCTGCTCGGGGGAGAGAGCGGTCTCCGGGGTGCCCGGGGGCGCCGGTTCGAGGTCGGCGGGGCCGGGCTGCGCGGGGAGAGGGCTCCCCGGCCGGGTCCGTACGTTCTCCGCCCGGTCCTCGGTCCGTACGGTCGCCGCCGCCCGCAACGTGTCGAGGCGCCACACCGCCGGGGCGAGCACGAAGCGCCCGTACCGTACACGCGGGACGAAGGGCGCGTCCGCGAGCGCCCCCCAGTTCCACGGCTCCCAGAGCCGTTGCCCTTCGAGGCCGATCTCCCACAGCAGTCGCACGGCGTTCGGCGCCTGGGCCGCGGCACTCACCATATTGCCGAGCACGGGGACGAGTTCGCGTCCCGTCGGAAGGTGAACGGCGGTCAGCCGGTCGAGCGTCGCCCCGATACCGATGTCCGCGAGTCGCAGTTCCTCGACACCCGGCGCCTCCGGCACACCGACGCTGATACGGCGGCCCGTGGCCGGGACGGTGTGGGCGAGATTGGCCGCGCGCCCGGAGCGGGTACGGAAGGCGAGATCGACAGGGACGGCCCCCTCGATGTGCACGGCGGGCACGGGAACGCACTCCGCCGGCTGTTGTTCGCCGGAATCCGCTGCCTGCGGGGGGTGGCCGGGCGGCAGGTCGGCGAAACGGGCGAAGGTCGCTCCCGCCCGGTGCGAGCCCGGTGAGGGGGAGAGGAAGACCCGGAACTCCCCCTTGTCCAGCGCCTCCGCGGAGGGAGCAACGACGTGCACCGTCACTTCGGCGGACGTCGGCAGCTCAGCGGGCTCTGCCAGATCGTGGCAGAGGTCTGCCAGATCCGCGTCGTCCAGGACGAATTCGCGGCAACGAGAGCGCTGAGCCGCGGCGACGATGCGGGCCATCGCGCGATCCCTGCGCGCGGTGCGCGGCGGTTCAGGGGGCGGCGCGGGCGGAAGGTCGCCGTTGGGCCAGCCGTAACCGGCCGGGGCACCGAGCCCGGTGGACTCGTCAAGGAGGTCGAGGAGCGGTACGAGGCGGTCGGCACCGTAGACGTCGAGGAAGCGCTGGTGGTAGCCGCGCAGCGCGCTGAGGCCGAGCTTCGGACGGGACAGCCGCCACATGGCCTCGGTGGCCCGCTCGACCTCCTCGGCCACCGCCCTCGGCAGCCGGACTGCCGCGTCGATACGGGTGTCGATGTGCAGGGGTGTCTCGTCCGGCTCGGTCGCGCGGGCCGTCGCGAGAAGAGCGCGGAGCCGCTCCTGGCCGGTGGCGTACGCGGCCGCGTCGTACGCCCTCCGCTCGCGGTCCACCGCTCGCAGCCCGTCGTGGAGCCGACGCGACCGCGGGGACGGCTCCGTGACGCGCGCGAGGAGGCCGAGGACGTGACCGAGGGGATCGCCGCCGTCCAGGGGCGGGCGCAGCCCCGTCAGGAGGATCTCCTGTCGCACCAGTTGGGCGAGGAGGTCGTGGACGCGGGTGGCCGGGGCAGTGGGGAACGCCCGGGTGAGGCGCCGCGCCAATTCCCCGTACGGCAGCGGCCCGGCGCTCTCGGCGAGTGCCCGGGACACCACGGGGGTGTGGCGTACGGAGACGGTCGCCCGGGTCTCCTCGCCCTCGACGAGGCGGGCGCCGCGGGCGGAGGATGCGGTGAGCACGATCCGGTCCCCACGCAGGGTCAGGGCCTGGTGCGCCTGGAGCGGGAGGGTACGGAGTACTGCGGGGTCTTCTTCGAGGCGGTGGACGATCCGGGTGAGCCACTGCATGTCGGCGTGCGTCCGCGTGCGGTGCGCCGGGCCGCGCCGCACCAGGGTGTCCGCGCCGAAGTCGCCCGTCGTCACGCCGGCGAAGAGGCCGAAGGGTGTGGGCCTGCTCCGCATCCGGATGTCGTAGCGCAGGACAGCGAGCGCCGCCCGGCGCAGCTGTCCGGGTCTGACCCCCTCGGCGCCCTGTGCGACAACCCGGCGGACGAGGGCGGTGAGGCTCGGCGTCGCCAGCTCCAGTGCCTCGCTGAGAGCGGCGCAGGCGGGCACGGCGGCGAGGAGCCCGGCGCAGGCGCTGAGGTCCTGCGGACCGGCCGGCGGGAGCGGCAGCGCGCAGGCGTCGGAGGTGGGGAGAGTGAGCGGGGCGCGGTAGAGGAAGTGGGCTCCCGCCGTGAAGAGGGCGGGGGCTCGCCTCATGGCGGGCTCTGCCACAGGCGGCCGCGTCACGAGCTGCTTCGTCACCGGCCCGCCGGGCGGGAGCGGACGGTGTGCCGACGGGGTGCTCGCGGAGTGTGCCTGGTGCGGCCGCGCTGCCCCGGACGGCTGCTCGGGGGGTGTGGGATGGCTGAGCTGCGCGGACTGCTTGGGCGGCCTGGCCTGCGCCGCCTCAGGCCGCAGGGGTTCAGGCCGCGCGGCTTCAGACCGCACCGGCTCGGGTCGCCGGTCGTCCAGAGGGACCTGTCCGGCCTCTGGTGCTTGGGCGCGCTGCTCCCGTACGGGTGCGCTCGTCAGCCCGTCCGTTGTCGTGTCGACCGTTGCCCGGTCCGTCGACGCGGGCTGCCTGGGCAGCCCGGCGACGGGCTTCCTCTCGTCCCCACTGCGGGGCTCTGCTGCCGCTTCCCCCATGCGTTCCCCCTTGTTCTCCCGTCCCATTCCGTACACGGAATTCGTCTGCGGATTCGTCTGGTGTCGTGTGGTGTGCGCGGTCCCGGGGCCGGGTCGAGCGCCGGCCCCGGGACCGCTGTCCTACGTCCGGTCAGCAGCAGTGGCTGCAACCAGAGCCGCCACCCTCACTGGTGCACCCGGGGGTGCACCACGAGACGCTCGTGATGGCGGGGCCGGCGACCGACTTCTCGATGCCGATCTCCAGGTCGAGATCGAACAGGTCTGTTTCCTTGTTCGCCGTGGAAGGCGCACTGGTCCCCATCGCAACTCCTTCGATTCCGGGCTTTTGTGCGTGAATCGCGATCCGCAATCAACCGAAGCACAGCGATCGGCGACGCACCAAGCGATCCGAGCGAGAGTGGCAGCCGTGGCAGATGCCTGGCAGTCTCCGCCACGCTCAGTGACGACCATTTCCTTCAGCTCGCACTTTCCAGACAGAATTTCCGCTTCATCCCCTGCGCACGTGAACCGGATCGTGACAGATGGATACGTACATGGCGTGTGTCCGGATCAAGCTCTGCTCGCCGCCGTCGCCGCCGGCGATCACTCCGCCTTGCGCGACCTGTACGACAGGCATGCCGTCGCCGTGCTGCGTCTCCTCGGCAGACTCACCCCCGACCGGGGGACTGCCGAGGAGATCCTTCAGGAGACCTGGCTCGCCGTGTGGCGATCGGCGGGCTCCTTCCGCGGCGACTGCACGGTGAAGGGCTGGGTGATGGGCGTGGCGAAACGCCAGGCGCACAACCAGCTGCGCCGGGCACGGCCGCAGCTGACGGACCTCGGCGAGGCGTGGGACGTGGCCGATCCGGCGCCGAGTGTCGAGGACCAGATCGTGCGGAGCGCCGAGCGCGAGGAGCTGATGACCGCGATCGAGGCGCTTCCCGCGCACCTGCGGGAGGTGCTCCTGCTCGTCCTCGTCGATGACCTCTCCTACCCGGAGGTGGCCTCGTTGCTCAACATCCCCGTGGGCACGGTGAAAAGCAGGATGTCCCAGGCACGACGGCGGCTCGGCGCCATGCTGTCGGCCCGGCGGCTGGAAGAGGTGGAACGACGATGATTGACGAACACCTGACGGATGCGGACCTGGCCCGGCTCTCCGGTCCCGAGGCACCCGTGCCGCTGCCCGGGGACCACCTCGCCACCTGCCCGGGTTGCCGGGCCACGCTGACGCTGTGGCAGACGCTGCGTGGTGCTCTGCGGGAGGAAGCGGAGCGGAACTCCCCCGCGCCGCCCCCCTTCGAGACTTTCGTCGGCCCCGCTCTCGGCCGTCTCCAACAGGTACGGGACGAAGGGAATCCAGGGACGCTCCCCGAGGCTCCCGACGCATCCCCCGACGTGCCTGAAGCGCCCGTCGGCAGGCGGCCGCGGACCGTCTACGCGCCGGTCGCTTCGCTGCCAGGGCGGTCGACCCCCGCCGGAGACGGCGTCGTGGCCGGCCGAGCGCCCGTCGGCGCCGCAGGGCCGGTGCCTCCGTCCGCGCCCAAGCCCGCGCCCGCTGTGCCCGTGCGCGGTGCCTGGCACACCGTGTGGAATCTCGTCGCCCGTCAGGCGGTGCTGATGCCGCGGAGCTGGGCTCCGCTGACCGCCGCCGCCTTCGTCCTCGCGGCGCTGTTCGCCGCCTCCCGCGCGGAGGACCGTTTCGGCGGCCCCCGGCTGTTCAGCGCGGTCGTGGCCCTCCTGATCATGGTGGGCGCGCTGACGGCGGCCTCACCTCGCCGTGACCCACGGCGCGAATTGCTCTTCACCCTCCCGGTTCCGCCCGTCGCCGTCTTCCTGGCCCGTCTCACCGTGGTGTTCGGGGTGGACGTGGCACTGGCCACGGCATGCTCCGCCTTCGTCGAGGGTCCACCGGGCTGGTGGCCGGTCGTCTCGGGCTGGCTGGGCGAGTCCCTGCTCGCCGCCTCCTGCGCGCTCGCCCTCTCGGTCCGTTTCTCCCCGACCGCGGGTGCGGCCGCGGGGGGCGCGGTCTGGCTCCTCGGAGTACTGGGCGGTCCCGAGACGACCCTCGGCGCCCCGTTCGGTGCCCTGCTCGCCCCGCTGCTCTCCACGACCCCGTGGACGTTCGCCCTTGCCGCCGTCCTCCTCGGTTGGGCGGTCGCCACGATGCGCCGACACCTCGATCACAATTCCTCGCCCCGGCCATGAACCTCGGCCGCCTCCGGCGCTACGTACTTGTCGAGCCGCCGCTCGTTCCCGCGCTCTCCCCCCGTCGCAGGTAACGAGGGGCGGTGCACCACAAGGGCGTGCGGGCACGAACCCGCACGTACGCAACGAAACAAGAACCCCGGAAAGAGAACCCCCGCGGAGAAAGGAGGGGCCCGATGGCCACCGCGACCTGGTGGACTCATGAGGCACGCCACTGCGGACGCCAGGCCTTTGTCCTGCCCGTCCTGGCCGCGCTGCTCGCCGCCACGGCGGCATTCGCCCACTCCGGAGCGGGCACGCTCCTCGCCCGGACACTGCTCGTCTGCGCGCTCCCGGTCGCTACCGCTCTGGCCTGCGCCTCGGTGACGGCCCGCGAGCCCATGCCGGAGTTGCACCTCTCGCTCCCCACCCCGTACCCCCGCACAGTGCTGCGTCGCTTGTGCTGGCCCGCGTCCATCGCGGTCCTCGGCGCCACCGCTCTCAGCCTGCTCCCGGGTGCGGCCCGCTTCGGCGGGCCGGTGCTGCTCCTTCCGGAGCTGGCGGGCCTCACCACGCTGCTGTGCGGCCTTGCTGTCTGGGCCACCGCCCGCGCCGGCTCCGCCACCCCCGCAGCCGGCCTCGTCCTCTCCGCCGTACTGGTCAAAGTGCTCCTTCTCGACCAGCTTGCCCCCCGAGGCCTCGCCACGGCCCTCCCCGAGTTCTTGGCCGGCGCTCTGCTTCTCGCCCTGTCACGCAGCCACCTCAGCCGTCTCCGCCACCCCGCCGGGGGTGCCGCATGATGCCCCTGTCCCAGCTGCTCCGGGCTCTCCCCCTCCGCGAGAGCCACGCAAGTCTCCGGCCCTCGCACCACACCTCGCGAGCACGAGTCCTCCCGCCCCGGCCTTCCCGCCGCCCGGTACCGCCTCTCACGCCCGCGCCGCCCCGCCACCACGGGCCGCCGGGCAGGCTCCTCAGCCGCCCTTCTCCCGCACGCCCGCATCACGCTGCCGGGGAGGCCCCGTGAGTGTCCTGTTGTGGAGCCTGCGATACGAGGCGTTGATGGCGGCCCGACGGAAGATCGTGTGGGGCGCCGTACTCCCGCTGACGCTGCTCAGCCTCCTGCTCGCCGTCTCCTCCCCCGCGGTGACGGGGCTGGGAGACCCGGGCACGATCACTGCGGCTGCCGGAGTACTCGTCACGACGTTCGGTTCGCTCGGAGTCGGGCTCGCCGTCGCGGATCGCCTGCGGCGGAGCACGGACGCACACGGAATGCCGGAGCTGCTCTCCGCGACCCCTTCCACCGCGCTGTCCCGTGCCGCCGGGAGCCTCGGCGGGCCGCTGCTCACCGCCCTTTTCCCTGTGGCCTCGCTCTTCCTGCTCTACGCACTGGTACTCGCGGTGTCGGAAGGCACGGGGGCACCGCTGAGCGCGGCGGTCGTCGCGTTGTTCGTGGCGGTGGTGCCCGCAGCGTTCCTCGCCACCGCGCTCGCCGGACTACTCGGTGTTCTCCTGCCCCTCGCCGCGGCGCGCGCCGTCCTCACGGTGGTCTGGCTGTGGGCCTGCCACTTCCCTCCGGCCTTCTCCCCCATCCCGACCGCGACGGGCACAGTCCTGTCGCCCCTCGGCGGATACCCCCTGGCCGCCTGGGCGGGCGCCCCGAAGATCTGGGCAGCGCGCCAGGGCGGCGGCACATTGCGCCCGGCAGTGACAGACACGGCCGCGCTGGTGAATCTCGCTCTTGTCCTCACCACCGCCCTGGCCTGTTTCGCGCTCGGGTACCTCGTCGCCCGCATCAGACGGCTAGGAGCCTCATGAACATCATCACAGAGCAACTGACCAAGATTCACCGCGGCGGGCGTCGAGCGCTGGACTCTGTCGATCTGCACATCCAGGGCGGTACCGCAGGCCTCCTGGGCGCCAACGGGGCAGGGAAGACAACCCTGTTGCGCATTCTTACCGGGGTGCTGCGCCCCAGCTCCGGACGCGTAATCGTCGCGGGTCACGACCTCGCGACGAGCCACGGGCTCACCGAGGCGAAACGGAGCCTCGGCTATCTGCCCCAGGAGCTTTCGCTCTATCCGGACCTGACGGCCCGCGAATTCCTCGACTACGTGGCCGTGCTCAAAGGCATCCACGAGAAGCGCGAGCGGCGCCGTCAGGTGGAGGAACGGCTCTCCGAAGTCGGCCTGGAAGAGTTCGCCCGCGAACGTCTCGCCGGGTTCTCCGGCGGGATGAAGCGGCGGGTCGGCATTGCCCAAGCACTTCTCGGCAGGCCCACGGTGCTCATCGTGGACGAGCCGACGACGGGGCTCGACCCGCACGAACGTATGCGTTTCCGTACGCTGCTCGCCGGTCTCGGCCGTGGACGCACTGTCCTGCTCTCCACGCACATCCTCGACGATGTCGCCCAGACCTGCCCGCACGTGGCCGTTCTCGCCTCGGGCCGACTCATCTTCCACGACAGCACCGCCGCCCTGGTCAGCCAGGCGGCCGGATACACGTACGTGGTCGATGCCCGCAGCATCGGCGAGGCCACCATGCCCGGGACCCAGATCGTGGGCGCGGTCACGCATGCCGGGGAGACCGAATACCGGCTCGTCTCCCCTACGCCACCACCCGGCGGCCGACCGGTCGAGCCCTCGCTCGACGACGGATACGCCGCCCTGCTCGCCGCTGACAGCGCGTCGAGCACCAAGCTCCTCCCGGCCACGGAGAGGACGGACACATGATTCCTGAGGTGACCTACCCATGACCATGCACCACCACGGCCGCGCCCGCACTGTCACTGCGGCCCTCGTCGGGTTCCTGCTCCTGATGCTCACCTCCTGTGGTGGTGGAGGCTCCGGCAGCGAACCCCACGGCGGCAGCAGCGCGCCCGTGCCGCTGCCGAGTCCGACCAGCACCAAGCAGGCGCTGAACGAGAAGAACCTCGGCTACATGTGGCCACTCACCGTCGACCACGGAACCGCCGAGTGCCGCAAGGGCGAACAGGCCGTCTTCCAGGCCCCCGACGGCACGACGTACGCGCTCAACGAGCGGGCCAAGGAAGCGGGCTATGCCGACATCAGCGCCATCCGCGCCTCCGGCGACGGAGGCGGCAAGGTGAGCCTCGGGGTGCTGCTCAGCCGCACCATGAAGCTCTGCCGGGCCGGCTGACCACCGGCCCCGCGACCTGACGCGGGGAAAGCGAAGCCATCACACACGGGGGAACAAGACTGTGCACGACCAGTTCCATGTACTCATCCACTCCGGTCTCAAAGACCGCTTTCATCCCGACGCACCGGCCGAATCGCCGCTCGATGCCCTGCGCCGAGGCTTCGACCGGATCGACTTCGTCCACCACGAGGACCTGGCGGCGCCCGGGGGTGTGCTCAATCTTCCGGTGCTGTACCCGGTGACCAGCGAGTTCCAAGCCGAGGAGCTGCGCACGCTGCGGGTGCGGCACCCGCTGGCACTGCTCATCGCCGTCACCCAGGATGTCTCGGGGCATCACACCTACTACGCGATCCGGTCCGGCGCCAACTGCGTGTTCAACCTTGCCATCGCTGATGAGAGCCAGATCAGCATGGTGCAGGCGCAGTTGCGGGCCCACGCCGCCGCGAACGCCGCCGCGTCGGCGCGCGCCGACGCCAAGGGGCCGCTACCGCGTTCCATCCCCATGCCTCGGCTGCCGGAGCCGGACCGGCAGCTCGTACGGGACCTGTGCACGGCCACGACTGTCTCGGAGATCGCCCGGCGTCACTACTGCTCCGAGCGCTCGATGTATCGCCGAATCCGCAGACTGTACGACCTCCTCGGCGTGCGCGGCCGCGCGGAGTTGATGACTCTCGTTTCTTTCCGGTCAGAGCTGCTGCCGACCCGGCAGGCGCGGGAGATCCAAGAAGTACCGCACCGCCAGGCGTCCTGAGCCTCCCAAAACTGGCTGGCCGACAAGCGGCCCGGCGCGGCACCGCGACGCGCGGCGGGGCCCCACCCCGCGATGGGGCCCCGCCCGGGATACCGGCGCGGCGTCCGGGTTCCCCGGCCGGGCATCAGCGGATGCCCGACTGGAAGTTTTCGAGGAGGTGGAAGAAGCCTGCCTCCAGATCGCCGTTGAGAGCGAGCCCTTCCAGCGGTCCCGCGTAACGGGTACGACCGGCCACGAGGACCTGGATACGGTCACAGATCTGAGCCACCTCGGCGAGTTGGTGGCTCGCGATGAGGACAGCGACGCCCTCGGTGGCCAGGGAACGGATGATGCCGCGCATCTCGCGGATGCCGACAGGATCGAGTCCGTTGGTCGGCTCGTCGAGGATGATCAGACGCGGCCGGGCGAGCAGCGCCACGGCGATACCGAGGCGCCAGCGCATGCCGAGGGAGTACGCACCGACTCGACGGCTGCGGGCCTCCTTCATGCCGACGAGTTCCAGGGCGGGGTCGATCCACTCCTCGGGGACGCAACGGAGTTTGGCGTGGAGGCGGAGCGTCTCGTCGGCGGTGAGTCCCGGCCAGAGGCCGGGGACCTCGATCAGGGCGCCGACCTGGGCGAGCGTCTCACGGTCCACGGGGCGGCCGAAGAGGTCGATGCTGCCGGAGGTGGGGCGCTGGAGGCCCAGGACCGTTTTCATCAACGTGGTCTTGCCTGCGCCGTTGGGGCCGAGCAGACCGTGCACCTCGCCGGGGACGACGGTGAGGTCCACGCCGTCGAGAGCGCGGTGGGCGCCGTAGTGCTTGTGCAACTGGCGGATGGACAGGGCGGGGGCGGTAGTGGTCGTCATCAGATCTCCTTGCGGCGCATGTGGGCGCTGCCCGCGAGGAGCAGGAGCGCGGTGAGGACGGCGGCGAGGGCGAGGGCGAGAGGGATCGCCGACATGGCGGTCACGGGACTGCCCTTGGGAAGGGGGACGCCGTTGGGGCCGATTCCGGCGAGGGGCAGGACGACGCGCATGGGCCAGGCGAAGGGCACGGCGAACCAGAAGACTTTGTCGGAGACGAGCGCTCCGCAGAGCAGTCCGGCGACGCCGACTCCGATGCTCGGACCGGTGCCCCACTTGATGGCGACCAGCACCGCGAGGGCCGTCATCGAGAGGCCGACGAGCCAGGGCAGGTACACGGCTGCCACGACGATGCCCATCGCCTGGGGAAAACGGCCGCTGATGACCGCGCCCAGCGAGAGCATCACGAGGAGCACGGTGGCGGAGAGGAAGCCGAGGACACCGAGCGCGGCGACCTTGCCGACGAAGTAGCGCCAGCGCGGTACGCCGTAGGAGAGAAGCAGCCGCCAGGCGTCCTGATCGGCACGGACCGTAAGCGCGGCCGCGAGACCCGCCGTCATCGGCACCAGGACGCCCCAGAACTCCAGCGTCACGTTGCGGAAGACCTCGAAGGTCTGTCCGGCCTTCGCCTCGGAGGAGCCGAGGGCGCCGAGGAAGAGCGGGACGGTGATGACGACGGGGGCGAGGAGGTGGTACCAGAACACGAATCCACGCCGGGAACGCGCCAGCTCGGTACCGGTCACGGTGGCGAGCGAGGGGGTGTCACGCTGTCCGGCGAGGGGTGGGGGGGCGGTGCTGAGCGGCATGGAATCTCCTCGGGATCGCTGTCGTACAGGTGGTACGTAGCCGTCCCGGCCGGTTTGGTTCGCGATTCCGCCGTGCTGGCAGTCGACTGCCATTTTTGCCAAGGGCTGCCAGGTGATCTGCCAGGGATAGCGGTGAGGGTTTCCGGCGGCGCCAGAGTCGGTAGATCCGTAACACCGCGCACCACCCCGCATCACCACATCACGTGCGTATCGCCACATCACGCGTATATCGCTGCTTATCGCTCCCAGGAGGGCTCCATGAACAACAAGCTGCGCGCCACCGCCCCCACCGCCGTCCTCGCGCTCGCCCTCGCGCTCACCGGCCTGCTCGCCCCGGCCGCCGCCGCGACTCCGACCACGAGCCCAGCGGCAGTGGGCGTGGCGGCGGCCCCCGTACCGCGCACGTGGCACGCGACGGTGCAGTGCCAGATCGTGCGAATCCGCGACAACAACGTCACGCACTACGAACGGGCGGACGGCACCGGCAACAGCAAGGAGGCCGCCATCAATGACGCGAAGCGCAATGTGCATGTCCCCGCAGGTCACTACAAGCGGCACTGCGACGCGAAGCGTGTGTGGTGAGGTCGTTCCGCCGCAGAGGGCGGGACGAGGAGCCGTAAGAAGTGGAGCCCGCCCCCGCGCACCGGTACCGTCGGCAAACACGCGGGGGCAGTCCGTCTCGCCCCCTTCGTGCCACGCCGCGGGAAAGGTGAGCGATGACCGAAGCGCGAAGCGTCCAGGAGTTGCGTCTGGGCCTCTACGCCACTCCGGCCCAGGCCGAGGAGATCAAGCGAAAGGTCGAGCACCTGTTGTGCCCCGACCCGGAGCACGCCCCGCCTTGCCCCGTCCCCTGGTCCGCCATGCTTCTCGGCCTGTCGACTCAGGAGGCGGAGGAGGCGTACCCCGAACTTCTCGAACAAGCGCGAGTGGAAAGCCCACTGGACTGACCCGCCCGGCCCACCGCACCCGGTCTCCTCGCGAAGAGCCACCCGTCAAGACCCTGTCCCGCCCCCACCACGCCCTGGCCACCGCACTACCCCGGCCCAAGCCTGGCTCGCCTTCGCCTCAGCCCCGCCACGCCTTCCGCAGCTTGGGTCCGCGTGAATGGTCTGCACGTACCCGAGCGCCTCTTCCGGGACCAGGACACCGGGCTCGTCTGGTGCGTCACGTACGGGATGGTCGCGCGACGGTCGCGGCCGGCGACGACAAGGGAACCACCGCAGCGACCCCAGCCGCCCGCACCACCCCGACCGCCTTGGCCACGCCGCCCCGCAAGGCGGGGACAGGCCGCGGGTGACCGCGCCCGCGTGGACACCGTCGGCCGCGTTGCTGGCGGTGCCGCGCCGGTCCGGCCTCGCTCCGGCGTGTTGGCCGTCCCCGCAGACGACGTCGGCCGGACGCCGTGTGGCACGTACGCGGGGCTGCCCGTGCCCGCCGCCGCGGGTCGCGCCGTCCAAGACGGACGCGATGCTCCCCCGGGGGCGCGAGCCCCAGGAACATGTCGGCGCGTATCGACTCGCTCGCCCTCAGCCGCGAGGCGATCGGCGTCTGCCCGGAGGGGCTGTAGGCGGGCGGGGACGGCGGCTTGGCGGGGCTGCCGTCGAGAAATGCGGGTGCCGGGGCGGATCGCCGGCCGGGGCTAATCGGTCGCGTGATCGTCGCAATACCGTAACGAGATCTCCACAGGTCACGCCCGCCCCATAAGCTCCCCCACGGCCACATACGGGGAGGGGGAGTGCTGTCATGCGCACCGGGGTGAAGGTGTCAGTGGTATCGGGGGCACTCGTCGTGCTGCTCGGCGGTGGCGGGTACGGGGCGTACAACCTCGTGCATGCCGTCACCTCGGGCACGGCGGACGAGAATTCGGCCGAGGCGGTGGCGAAGCGTCTGGAGACGCCGCTGACGGCGAAGGACGTACGGGAGACGGGGCGGAAGTTCCTCAGCACGTGGAGCGAGGGGCGCGTCACCGCGGCGGCGGCGCTCACCAGCCAGCCCGCGCCCGCCGGCGTGGCGCTCCAGGGCGTACGGGACCAGGCGCACGTCAGCAAAGTGACGCTGACACCGGGCACCGCGACGGCCAAGCAACTGCCGTACCACGTCAAGCTCGCCGTCCGCGGCAAGTCGCTCGCGTACGACACGAAGCTGACCGTCGTCCGCTCGGAAGCGACCGGGCACCCGGTCGTCAAGTGGACGCCCGCGCTCGTGCATCCGCGGATGCGGGACGGTGATCTGCTCGTCACCGGGGACGCCGACGCACCGCCCGTCGAACTCGTCGACCGCGACGGCAAGGCGCTCGACGCCGAGGCCTTTTCCTCGCTCACGCCGATACTCGCCCAGCTCAGGGAGCGGTACGGGGAGCAGTCGGGCGGCTCCGGGGCCGTCGAGCTGATGATCAAGCACCCCGACGACACGCCGAACACGACGCTGCTGACGTTGGAGAAGGGCAAGCCGGGACGGGTGCCGACAACGCTGAGCGCGGGGGTGCAGGCCGCCGCCGAGAAGGCCGTGGCGTCGTATGCGAACGCGTCCGTCGTCGTCGAGCGGGCCGGTACGGGGGAGATCCTCGCTGTCGCGAATCACCGCGACGACCAGTTCAACGCCGCTTTCCAGGGCACTGTCGCGCCCGGTTCCACGATGAAGATGATCACGGCGGCGATGCTCATCGACAAGGGCCTGACCAGTGCGAACGGGCCCGCTCCCTGCCCCGACACGGCCCTTTCCGGCGGGCAGGCGGTGCACAACCTCACGGGCATGAAGGCCGATCCGGGCGCGACGCTCGCGCGGGCTTTCGCGATCTCCTGCAACACCTCCTTCGTCTCCTTCGCGCCCCGGCTCGGGGCCGGTGACCTCGGTGCCGAGGCGAGCGAGAAGTTCGGGCTCGGCAAGGACAACTGGAAGACGGGCATCGCCTCGGCGGACGGGAAGGTGCCGGTCGCCGAGGGGGACGACAAGGGTGTCTCCCTCATTGGGCAGGGCAAGGTTCAGCTCAATCCGCTCAACCTGGCCTCTGTCGTCGCGACGATCCGCAACGGTGCCTTCCACCAGCCCGTTCTCGTGCCGGCGTCGTTCGACAAGCGGCCGCTGGCCACCGCCGCCGGGCTGAGTCCCAGTACGGCGGCGCAGCTGCGGCAGCTGATGAATCTCACCGCGACGAGCGGTACGGGCGCGGCCGCGATGAGCGGGCTCGGCCCCGATATCGGTGCGAAGACCGGCTCTGCGGAGGTCGACGGGCAGACGCAGTCGAACAGTTGGTTCGCGGGCTACCGCGGCGATTTCACGGCCGCCGCGTACGCGGAACAGGGGGGTCACGGTGGCGATGTGGCGGGCCCGATCGTGGCGGCGGTGCTGCGCGCGACGGGCTGAGACGCGGCGCCCTTGCCGATCGCGGCCCACGTTGGGGCCGGAGTGAGGAGAGCGGGAACGCCGATCGTTGTCGATCGGCGGCTCGGCCCGTACCGCCATTTCTGTCCACAAATCGCCGACCATCGGACTCGCCAGATCGGTAACGGTCGTGATCGGTCGCGGGCTTGGGGTGGTGCGGGGGTGTGGGCCACGATG
The DNA here is from genome assembly GCF_050613165.1 of Streptomyces sp. P6-2-1. Classification (NCBI taxonomy): domain Bacteria; kingdom Bacillati; phylum Actinomycetota; class Actinomycetes; order Kitasatosporales; family Streptomycetaceae; genus Streptomyces; species Streptomyces sp. P6-2-1. The sequence goes on from NZ_CP192513.1 coordinate 2,829,189, forward strand.
TGCCGGTCCGTACCCCGTACCGCCTTCCCCCGGGACGTCCCGTGCTCGACTTCGCTCTCCTGAATACGGTCCTCGCGGAGCACCTCGACCGGCTGGGGCTCGACCCGGAGCCACGGCGCGAGGAGGTGCGCTCCCGGAATCACGGCGGCATCGAGCGGCTTGTCTTCGCGGACGGCCTGACGCTCATCCACAAGTACGGGCACGCGCCGCTCGCCCAGGAGGCCGCGACGCACCGGGTGCTCCAGGCCGCTGGGGTGCCCGTGGCGACGCTGCACTCCAGCGAGGTCCGCAACAAGCACATGACGATCGTCATGGAGGACCTGGGCGAGGCCGAACGCCCCGCCACCGAGGACGAGGTGCTCGCACTCCTCCTCGTCCTCCATCAGGCGCCTTCGCCGCCCGGCAGCCCCTCGCTCTCCGAGTACACGATGATCACACTGCCCGACCGGGCGCGCTGGCACCTGGACCGGCTCCAGGAGGCGGGGCGCTGGACCGCGCTCGCGGGCCGTCTTCTCGACGACCTCGACAAGGTGCGGAAGGTCTCCGAGGAGCGCTGTGCGGGCGCCGATCAGGAGCCCTTCGGCTGGGTGCACACCGAGATCGCGGGGAACGGCGTGCACGTCGGGCCGAAGGGCATTCGTCTCCTCGACTTCGCGCGCTCCTACGTCGGTCCCGTCCTCCTCGACCTCGTCTCCTGGGGAGACGGGCTCGACCGCGCGCGGCCGCGCGAGGCGCGGGCGTTCCTGGAGAAGTACGTGGACCTGGGCGGGCCCGCGTCGACGCTCAATCGTCGCGCGGGCCTGTCCGCCGAGCGCTGGGCGCTCGCGTGGCTGCGGGTCTGGCGCGTCGAGTGGTACCTCGAACAGTCCGCGACCCGTTTCGCCGACCCGAGCCTTGACCCGACGCACCAGGCGCTTGCCCGCCGCAACATGGACCAGGCCCTGGACCTGCTGGAGCTGTAACGCGGGAGGAGGGGCGGAGCAGGGCTGGACGGCGGGGTGATCGGGGCCGTTCCGGGGCCGGTCGGGGACGGCCGGGCCTGCGGTAGGGGGCTCAGTCGGCGCCCGGTTCGGAGGCCGCCCGCCCCGGCGCGCCCGGGCTCGCGTCCCCCCGTACCGCCGCAGCGTCGGCCTCTGCCGCTCGCTGCCGGAATCCTGACTGGACTGCCAAGATGCCGCCATCCACTCGCAGGGTCGTGCCCGTGACCCAGGCCGCGTCGGCCGAGGCGAGGTAGGCGACGGCGGCGGCGATGTCCTCGGGTTCGCCGACGCGACCGAGCGGGTAGAGGCCGGCGAACGCTTCGAGGTGGGCGGGCCGGTCGGCCCACGCGGTCGTACGGATCGTGCCGGGCTCGACGAGGTTGACGCGCACACCGCGCGGGCCCGCGTGGCCCGCGAGGGTACGGGTCAGCGAGGTGAGCCCGGCCTTCGCCGCGCTGTAGGCGTGGCCGCCGAAATCGGCCTCCGCGTTGACCGAGCCGATCGTCACGATCGCGCCCCTGCCGGAGGCGACCAGGTGCGGGAGCGCGGCGCGCGAACAGCGGAAGGCTCCGCCGAGACACACGTCGATGTCCCGCTCCCAGACCTCGTCGCTCTCGTTCTCGAAGAGGTCGGCGTCGACGCCCGCCGCGTAGGCGTTGTTGACGAGGACGTCGAGACGCCCGAAGCGCCGTACCGCGTGCGCGACGGCGGCCTCGGCCTCGGCCCGTATCCGGACGTCGAGCCGGTACGGTTCCGCGCCGGGGATCGCCGCGGCTGTCGCGCGGGCCGCCACCTCGTCGGCGTCGGTGAGCAGCACCCGCGCGCCCTCGGCGGCGAGCCGGCGGGCGGTCGCCGCACCGATCCCGCGCGCCGCGCCGGTGATCAAAGCGACGTGGCCATCGAATCGATTCGTCATGGCGCGGAAGGTACCGGGGAGTTCGGGCGCGCGTACAGGGTCGTTCGCGTGGGGGCGTGGGCGCGTGCGGCGGGGACGGAGGCCGCCGGGGCGGGCGGCTGCCGGGCAGGGTGTGCGCGACTGTAGCCGATGTGGCGCGGCGAGGGTTTTCCGCGAGAACGGCTCCCACTCTTTCGGGTGAGGCGCGTGGTGGGTTCGGCGAAGTTATCCACAGATTCGCCGGGATGGTCGGGGGGCGGGGGTGGCGGGTGAAAGACTGTTTGCAGGGGTGCCCCCTGGGAGGGCGGGGGCATGTCCGGCGCCCCGCGAAAGCAGCAACACGCCCGCCCCTCCACGAAACCCCACCCCCGCGTCCCCACTCCCCCACCCCGGCCACGCAGCCACCGGGCGACGCAGCCCCCCCCCCACCACCCCCGCTCCCCCTCCCCACACCCCCTCCCCCTATCCCCCCACCACCCCCCGGACCGCCCGCACCAACGCCTGCGCCCGCGGATCGGCCGTCACGCCCTTCCGGAGCCCGTTCGTCACGTACCCGAACCCGATCCCCGACTCCGGGTCGGCGAAGCCGAGGGAACCGCCTCGCCCGGGGTGGCCGAAGGAGCCCTCGGCGAGCAGGGGGCTCGCGGGGCCGTGGAGCATGAAGCCGGCGCCGAAGCGGGTGCGGGCGACGAGGACGCGGTCGGGGCCCTCGGATTCCTGGGTGCGGGCCATCGCGAGCGTCGCGGGGGTGAGGAGGCGGCGGCCGCCGTCGACGTCGCCGATGAGCGCCGCGTAGAAGCGCGCGAGGCCGCGGGCGGTCGCGATGCCGTTCGCCGCGGGGAGTTCGGCGGCGCGGTGGGCGCGGGTGTTCTCGTCCGCCTCGGGGCTGACGGCGGCGAAGGCGCGGCTCGTGAGCGAGTGCGGGTCGGCGTACGCGGCGGCGATGTCCCTGCGGGGGCGCAGTCGCAGTCCGTTCGCCGCGGGCGGCGGGGCGAGCGGCGTGATCCGGCCGACGCGCCACTCCTCGTCCTCGGGCAGTCCTATCCACAGGTCCAGGCCGAGCGGCCGCTCCATGTGCTCGGCGACCCAGGAGCCGAGCGTGCGCCCGGTGAGACGCCGCACGAGTTCGCCGGTGAGGAAGCCGTACGTCTGCGCGTGATAGCCGTGGTCGGTGCCCGGCTCCCAGAACGGGGCCTGCGCGGCGACGGCCGCCGCGGCGCGGTCGAGGTCCCTGGCGGCCTCGGGCGTCAGCGGGGTGTCGAGCGCGGGCACGCCCGCGCGGTGGCCGAGGAGGTGACGTACGCGCGTGGCGTCCTTGCCGTGCGCCTTGTACTCGGGCCAGTACGTGGCGACGGGCGCCTCCAGGTCGAGGCTGCCGCGCTGGTGGAGCAGGAGAAGTACGGTCGCGGCGACGCCCTTCGTCGCCGAGCGCACGATCTGCGCGGTGCCCCGGCGCCAGGGCTCGCCGCCCGGCCCCGCACCGGCGCCGCCCTCCCCCGCGGCGCCGTCCCCCGTACCACCGTCCCCGTCCCTCGTGCCGCCCCACAGGTCCACGACCTTGCGCCCGTCGTGGTAGACGGCGACGGCGGCGCCCCGCTCCCCGAGCCGGGTGAAATTGCCGACGAAGGCGTCCCTGACCTGTTCGTATCCCGGGGCGACGAGTCCTTCGACCGTCACGTCACCGGGTGCGCGCACACTCTCGTTCACCTCTCCATGTTCACAGACCGCGGGTCGAAGCCGAAGGGCAGTTCGAGGCGGTGGGCGCGCATGAGGCCGGCGTCACTCAGGAGCGTCCCGGTCGGGCCGTCCGCGGCGATGACGCCGTCGCTCAGGATGGCGGCGCGCGGGCACAGCTCCAGGGCGTAGGGGAGGTCGTGCGTGACCATCAGGACCGTGACGTCGAGGCGCTGGAGGATGTCGGCGAGTTCGCGGCGCGAGGCGGGGTCGAGGTTCGACGAGGGCTCGTCGAGTACGAGGATCTCGGGCTTCATCGCGAGGACCGTGGCGACGGCGACGCGGCGGCGCTGCCCGAAGGAGAGGTGGTGCGGGGGTCGGTCGAGGTACTCGCCCATGCCGACCTCGTCGAGCGCCTCGCGCACCCGCGTCTCCAGCTCCGCGCCGCGCAGCCCCGCGGCCGCCGGGCCGAAGGCGACGTCCTCGCGGACGGTCGGCATGAACAGCTGGTCGTCGGGGTCCTGGAAGACGAGCCCGACACGGCGGCGGATCTCTGCCATGTGCTTCTTGCCGACCGGCAGTCCCGCGACGGAGACGCTGCCCGCGCCCGCTTCGAGGATGCCGTTCAGGTGGAGCACGAGGGTCGTCTTGCCGGCCCCGTTGGGCCCGAGGAGCGCGACGCGCTCGCCCTTCTCGATACGGAGATCGACGCCGAAGAGCGCCTGGTGGCCGTCCGGGTACGCGTACGCGAGGCCGCGCACGTCGAGCGAGGGCGGCGGCACTTCGGCACCCTCGGCGGCACGCACCGAGGCAGTGGCAGAAGTGGCAGCGGCAGAAGCGGCGGAGACGGCAGAAGTGGCAGCGACGCCAGAAGTGGCAGCGGCGGCAGGCGTGGCAGCGGCGGCAGGCGTGGCAGAGGAGCTGGCAGAAGTGGCAGGCGTGGCAGAAGTGGCAGGGTTCGTCACAGGGTCCATCCCAACAGGCAGATCACGAGCGCCGCGACGGGCAGGGTCAGGGCGTGCGCCCACTGCGTGCCCGTCGCGGTGATCTCGTCGATGACGGGCATGCTGCCCGTGTAGCCGCGGCTGAGCATCGCGAGGTGGACGCGCTCGCCGCGTTCGTAGGAGCGGATGAAGAGGGCGCCGGCGGATTTCGCGAGGACGCCCCACTGCCGTACGCCCCTCGCCTCGAAGCCGCGCGATTCGCGCGCGATCTTCATGCGTCGCATCTCGTCGGTGATGACGTCCCCGTAGCGGATCATGAACGAGGCGATCTGGACGAGCATCGAAGGCAGCCGGAGCCGTTGCAGGCCCAGGAGCAGGGCGCGCAGTTCGGTCGTCGAGGCGAGCAGGACGGAGGCGGCGACGCCGAGCGTGCCCTTCGCGAGGACGTTGAAGGCGCCCCACAGCCCGTTGACCGAGAGGGACAGGCCGAGGAACTCGGTGTGCGGGCCCTCGGCGACGAACGGCATGAGCACGGCGAAGGCCACGAAGGGCACCTCGATGAGCAACCGTTTCAGCAGGTAGCCCGCGGGGACGCGGGCCGCGGCGGCGACGGCGGCGAGCAGCACCGCGTACACGCCGAAGGCCCACACCGCCTCGCGCGGCGTCGAGACGACGACCACGACGAACGCGAAGGCGGCGGCGAGTTTCGTGTGCGGCGGCAGCCCGTGCACGACGGAGTGCCCGTGCCGGTACAGGCGATGCGCGTGGCCCGCTCCCATGTTCTATACGGTCCCTGCTGAGGTGGTGGCGCTGTGCCCGCCCCGGTCCCCGCTCTCGTCGTCGGTGCGGCGCTTGCGTACGGCCCAGAAGACGCCCGAGCCGACGACGATCGTCGCGCCGACACCGATCACGCCGGCGAGGCCGCCGGAGATCCGGGCGTTGGCGATGTCCTTGACACCGTAGTCGGCGAGCGGGGAGTCCTTCGCGGCGTGGTCCTTCTCCGAGCGGTCGATGCCCTTGTCGTGGGCGACCTTCTCCAGGCCGTCGGGGTTCGACGAGGCGTAGAAGCTGACGAAACCGGCGAGAATGACGGACGCGGCGATGCCGGTGATCCAGATCTTGCGCGTGGAGCGGCCGCGGGCGGCGACGGGGGCCGGGACCGGGGCCTTGGGGGCCGCGTCGACCAGTTCCCCGTTGACGCGCAGCTTGAGCGGCGCTTCGAGGCCGCGCGCGCCGTGCACGAGGTCGGGGCGCACGGCGATGACGGCGCCGACCGTCAGGGCGGTGATGGCCGCCTCGCCGATACCGATGAGCACGTGCACGCCGATCATGGCGCTCGCGACCTTGCCGATCGAGATGTCCGTCGTGCCGCCGATCCAGTACATGAGCGTGAAGGCGACGGCGGCGCCGGGCACGGAGATCAGCGCGGCGACGAAGGAGGCCGCGGTCACGGAGGAGCGGCGGCGCGGGAGGACCTTCACGAGGCCGCGGAAGAGCGCGTACGAGACGACGACGGTCACGATCGCCATGTCGGTGATGTTGACGCCGAGCGCGGTGAGGCCGCCGTCGGCGAAGAGGACGCCCTGCATGAGCAGGACGACGGACACGCACAAAACGCCTGTGTAGGGGCCGACGAGTATCGCCGCGAGCGCCCCGCCGAGCAGGTGCCCGCTGGTCCCCGCTGCCACCGGGAAGTTGAGCATCTGCACGGCGAAGATGAACGCGGCGACGAGGCCGGCGAGTGGGGCGGTGCGCTCGGCACCGGCGGCGCCGAGTTCGCGGCGGGCGCCGCGCAGCGAGACGGCGACGGCCGCGGCGGCGAGGACGCCGGTCGCGGCGGAGACGGGGGCGTTGATGAATCCGTCAGGGACATGCATGGCGGGACTTCGCTTCCTGCGGGGGCGGGGACGCGCAAAACCGTACGATCATAGTGCTCAATTGCGAGTGACTTGCAAGAGTGCGTGCGCCGCAGCTACTCCCCGAGGGCGCCCCCGCCGGGCGAATCGCCCGTATTCGTGCGACTCTGCGACTGTGACAGGCATCGAGCAGTACGTACGGGTGCGGGTGTGCGCGAGCGGCCCCGACGAGGCCGAGACGCTTCCCGTGCTCCTGCGGTACGACCCCGCCGCCGATCCCACGCGCGTCGGCCTCGGCTTCCCCGGCACGGAGGGGGCGCACGACCACGTCTTCGCGCGCGCCCTCCTGGAGGAGGGGCTGCGCAGCCCGGCCGAGACGGCGGCCCTGCGGATCTGGCCGTGCGGTCGCGCGCAGACGGTCCTCGAACTGCGGCGCGCTGCGGGGCTCCTGCTGGTCCTCCAGTTCGACAGCTCGGACCTGATCCGCTTCCTGCGCCGTACGTACACGGCGGCGGCCCACTACGAGGCGAGGCTCACGGGACCGGTGCGCGAGGCGCCGAGGGCGCCGGGCCGCCGGTCGCCGGCAGCGCCCGCCGGGCCGGTGCCGCCGGTCTCGACACGGTCGCGGTCCTCGGCGTAGTACGGGCCGCCGTCCCTCGGGAACGGCGGCCCGATACGAGCGGGCGCGCCCTCGCTCCGGCCTCCCGCTCCGCGTGTCAGCGTCCCTGCCACACGTAGCGCGTCTGGCTGAACACCGGCAGCTTGGCGAAGGCGAATCCCCGGGTGGGCTCGATCCGGTACAGCCGGATGTCGCCCGCGACGACGGCCTCGTCCATGCCGTACCAGGTGCCCTCGGGGTCGGTCAGGTGCGTGCCGTACTTGCGCGCGAAGTCCGCCATCGCGCGCTCCCGCTCGGAGCGTTCCCCCACCGCGGACGCGAGGCCCTCGACGACGAGGTCCACTCCGTTCAGCGTGCCCGTGCCGGTCGTCAGCGCGCAGTGGGAATTGTTGTCGAGATTGAGCGCCTTGCGCTCCTGGCCGCCCGTGACGAAGCACAGGGCGCCCAGCGCCCGCGCGGCCAGCAGCGGCGTCACGTGCGGGCGCCCGTCGGGCCGCACCGTGGAGAGCCAGAAGATCTCCGCCTCGTCCAGGATCGCCCGTGCCGAGGCCCACGGGGTCGCCCGCGCGCCCGGGTCCGAGAAGGCTCCCAGTTCCACGCCCGGTTCGGTGTCCATGCCGCGTCCTCTCCGGGGGCGGGTGCGCGGGCCGCGCCGCCCCGCCCGCCGTTCGTCGTGTCCCGCTCGGGTCCGGTGTTCGTCCCCTCGTGGTGACTCCGGCCGACGGCGGAACTCATCGGCCCGCGCCTGGGACACCGACGGTCGCGCCTGCGGGAGGCGGGGGTCAGCCGCCGGTCTCGACGCGGTCGAGGTCCTCGGCGTAGTACGCGATGGCCTTGCGGAAGGCGCGGACGCCGGGGTCGGTGCTCGTGTCGGTGAGGAGGGTGAGCAGGGCGCTCAGGGCCTCGTGGTGGGCGCCGGTGTTGTGGCGGGCCATCGCGAGGAAGACGGTGAGCGCGCCGTCGCCGGGGTGGGCGGCGAGGCCCGCCTCCAGGGTCGCGACGGCCTCCTCGTACCGCCCGAGAATCCGGTACGTGCTGCCGAGCCCGAGGTGGACGCCGTGCCGGTCATCGGCGCCGAGCGCGCCGACGCCCGCGAGCGCGGTCTCGTAGAAGGGCACGGCGGCGGCCTCGCGCCCGAGCACGTCGTGCGCCCAGGCGGTCTGGTAGGCGACCTCGGGGTCGTGGGGGTACGCGGCACTCAGCGCGAGCAGCGCGGTACGCGCGCCCTCGGCGTCCCCGGCCTCGCGCAGGGCGACGGCGGCGCGGAGCTGGTCGCGGGCGGCGGGGGGCAGGGGCGGCGCGCTGGTCACGCGGCGATTCTCGCAGGTGGGGCCGGTTCCGCGCGGCGAGCCCCCGCCCTCGCCCCACCCCTGCCCCCGCCCCCGCTCCCGCTCCCGCTCCCGCTCAGCGCACCACGTCGAAGACGTTGAGCTGGATGCCGTTCGCGTACGCCGCGTGCTCGACGAGGCGGAGCTTGCGGGTGTCCGCGTCGGTGGCGGGGAAGAGCCGCAGGCCCGCGCCGAGCAGCAGGGGGAAGACGAGCAGGTGGTAGCGGTCCACGAGCCCCGCGTCGGCGAGCGCGTGGTGGAGGCGGGCGCTGCCCTGGACGAGCAGCGGCGCCCCCTCGCCCTCCTTGAGGGCGGCGACCTCGTCGAGCGAGCGCAGGAGCGTCGTCGGGCCCCAGCCGGGGACGAGATCGTCCTCGGTGAGGGTGGTCGAGACGACGTACTTGGGCAGCGCGTTGTACGTGGCGAACTCCGCCATGTCCGGCCACACGGCGCTGAACGCCTCGTAGCTGCGGCGGCCGAGGAGCAGGGCCCCGGCCTCCTCCTGCTCACGGCCCTTGATCGCGTACGCCTCGGGGAGGAACTCCACGTCCTTGAAGGTCCAGCCGGCGTTGCGGTAGCCGCTCTCCCCGCCGGGGGCCTCCATGACGCCGTCGAGCGAGACGAAGGCGGTGCTGATGAGGGTGCGCATCGGGGCGGTCTCCTGGTGCTGGTGTCGGCGCTCGTGCTCGTGCTCGTGCTCGTGCTGGTCCTCGGCCCGGGCGGCCGGGGCGGGAGGGCCGCCGTGTCCCCCCGGACTCGGCGGCCCTCCCGTGAGGTGGACCCTCGCGACGGCGAAAACTCATCGCCCCGAACGCCACCGTCTCCCAGCGAAAACCCACCGCCCCGAACGCCATCCCCTTCCCCCAGCGAAAACCCATCGAAAACCCACCGCCCCGAACGCCCCCCTTCCGGCGAAGCGAAGACCCCACCGCCGAGAGCACCCCCCGCCCACCCCACGCCGCTCCCCGGGCACGGGAAAGGCCCGGCGAGAGCCTTGCCCTCTCGCCGGGCCCGCCGTGCCGGCCCCGTCCCCACGGACCTCGGCACGGTCGCCGGGTGGGAGGCGGCGCCCAGCCGCTCACCGCACCCGGTCACCGGGCGGGGGCGACCCTGGGGCCGCGTGCCCCGCCCGGGGCCAGGACTGCTCAGACGCGGGTCAACTCCCGTTCCGCGTCCGGGTCCTGGGGTCCTTCACCGGAGCCGGAGGAGTCGGACTCCCCCAGCGCCTTGTGGAGCTTCTCGCCCTCGACGTCGACGTTCGGCAGAATCCGGTCGAGCCACGTGGGCAGCCACCACGCGCGGCGGCCGAGGAGCGCGAGTACGGCGGGCACGATCGTCATGCGCACCACGAAGGCGTCGAAGGCGACGGCGATCGCGAGGCTGAAGCCGATCATCTTGACCATCTGCTCACTGGAGCCGATGAAGCCGGCGAAGACGGCGATCATGATGACCGCAGCGGCCGAGACGACGCGGGCCCCGTGCCGGAACCCGGTCTCGATGGCCTGGGCCGGGCTCTCGCCGTGGACGTGCGCCTCGCGCATGCGGGTCACGAGGAACACCTCGTAGTCCATCGCGAGACCGAAGACCACGCCCACCATGAAGATCGGCATCATGCTCATGATCGGCCCGGTCTGCTCGACCCCGAAGAGCGAGCCGAGCCAGCCCCACTGGTAGACCGCGACGACGGAGCCGAGCGCGGCGACCACCGACAGGAGGAAGCCGAGCGCCGCCTTGAGGGGCACGAGGATCGAGCGGAAGACGAGCATCAGGAGCAGGAAGGCGAGGCCGACGACGAGCACCAGGTACGGCAGCAGCGCGTCGTTCATCTTCTGCGAGACGTCGATGTTCATGGCCGTCTGGCCCGTGACGAGCACTTCGCCGTCGTTCGCCGCCTTGACGTCCTTGCCGACGTCGCGGATGGAGTGGACGAGCGTCTCGGTCGCGTGCGAGGAGGGCTTGGAGCCCGGGACGACGGTGATCGTCGCGGTGTCGCCCGCCGGGTTGAAGGCGGCGGCGGAGACCACCTTCACGTCGGGGAGCTTCTTGATTTCGGCGACGACGTGCGCGGCCTCGGCCTGCGGGTCGGCGACGCCCTTGCCGTCGTAGACCATCATGAGCGGGCCGTTGAAGCCGGGCCCGAAGCCGTCCGAGAGCAGGTCGTAGGCGCGGCGCTGCGTCGTGGACGTCGGCTGCGAGCCGTCGTCGGGCAGGCCGAGTTCGAGCTGCGTCGCGGGCACGGCGATGACGCCGAGGCCGATCACGCCGAGGAGGAGGACGCGCACGGGGCGGCGCAGGACGAAGCGGGCCCAGCGGGTGCCGCCGTTGACCTTGTGCTCGCCGTCGGCGTCGCGGTGCGCCGCGGCGACGGCGCGGGCCCGGGCCTCGGGGCCCTGGTCCTTGACGGCCTTCGCCGCCTTGCGGGCCTTGCGCCCGAGCACCTTGTCGCCCGCGAAACCGAGCAGCGCGGGGATGAGGCTGAGCGCGACGATCACGGCGACAGCGACCGTACCGGCGGCGGCGACGCCCATCTTGGTGAGCATCGGGATGTTGACGACCGCGAGACCGCACAGCGCGATGATCACGGTCAGCCCGGCGAAGACGACGGCGGAGCCCGCCGTGCCTGTCGCCCGCCCGGCGGCTTCCTCGGGCAGTTTGCCCTCGGCGCGTTCGGCCCGGTACCGGGAGACGATGAAGAGCGCGTAGTCGATACCGACGGCGAGGCCGATCATCATCGCGAGGATCGAGGTCGTCGAGTCGAGGTGGAGGGTCGCCGCGAGCGCGGTGATCGAGCCGACGCCCACGCCGACGCCGATGAGCGCGGTGAGCAGCGGGAGCCCGGCGGCGACGATCGCGCCGAAGGTGATGGCGAGGACGACGGCGGCGACGACGATGCCGACGACCTCCGTGGAGCCCGTCTCGGCCTCGGCCTGGAGCGCGTCCCCGCCGATCTCGACCGTCAGCCCCTTGTCCTGGGCCTGCTCGGCGGCGTGTTCGAGCGAGTCCTTGCTCGCGTCCTTCAGCTCCATCGAGCTGACCTTGTAGCTCACGGTGGAGTAGGCGACCTCACCGTTCTTGGAGACGGCCGCACCGTCCTCGAAGGGGTTGGCCGCGCTCGCGACCTCCTTCGAGCCGTGCTCGATCGCGGAGATCGTCCTGGTGACCTCGGCCTTGTTCGCCGGGTCGGTGATCTTCTGGCCCTCGGGCGCCTTGAAGACGACACGGGCGCTCGCGCCGTCCGCGTTGTTCGCCGGCATCCGCTGGTCGAGGAGGTCGAAGGCCTTCTGGGCCTCGACACCGGGTATGGAGAACTGGGTCGGGCCGGGGCTGCTGGCGGTGGCGGCACCGAAGCCGACGAGCGCGAGCAGGGCGACCCAGACGAGGGCGACGGCACGTCGCCGCCTGAAGGCGAACCGGCCGAGCCGGTAGAGGAATGTGGCCACGGGGGTGGAACTCCCGTTCGATCAGGGGCGGAAAAGGGACAAGGCTTTGCGGAGTGCGTCCGGCCCTGACGGGAGGCGGTCACGTCAGGTGGTACGGGTCGCGGCGGCCCGTAGGCGCGGCTGCGGACAGCGGTGGCCACGGACCGCGGCGCGCGCGGTCAGCGGTACGTGTCGGCACCCTGCGGATACGGGGGCGCGGTGCGCGGGCCGGCGCGCCCAGGTCTCCCCGCTCCCGGCAGGACGGCATGGCGGCGCGGGGTGCGCGTCGCGGGGCGTCCTGGCCCGGTGGGGAAGGGGAATCGAGGGGCGCGCGAAGTCCGCGCGGGGTGTGTTTCGGAGGTGCTTCGGGGTCAGACGCCGAGGGCGGGGAGCACCACGGCGTCGATGTATCGGGTGAGGAAGTCCCGGTCCAAGGGCCGCGCGTCGATCATCTGCCGGGCGACGAAGGCACCGACCATCATGTGCACGACGTAGTCGATCGCGGGTCTGTCCGCGTCGACCTCGCCGCGCTCCACCGCGCGCCGCAGCACCTGGCCGAGCCCCGTGATCTCGGGCTCGATCAGCAGTTCGCGGAAGGCGCGGTGCAGATCGGGGTTGCTCTTCATCTCCATGGCGATCCCGCGCATCAGCGCGGCTTCCTCCGCCATGCGGCAATCGTCCTGACTGCCCACCATCGCGTGGAAGTCCCCACGCAGGCTGCCGGTGTCGATATCGGCGATCGAGTGCGGTTTGTGATGGCGCAGCGCCTTCACGACCAGCTCGGGCTTGCTCCCCCACTGGCGGTAGAGGGTGGCCTTGCTGGACCGGGTACGGGAAGCCACGGCGTCCATCGTGAGCGCCTCGTAGCCGACCTCGCGGAGCAGGTCGAGCACGGCGCCGTACAACTCGGCCTCGCGCTCCGGCGTCAGACGGCTGCGACGCGTCGTCGCGCCCACTGCTCCAGCCACCCGGCCCACCTCCTGCTCGCTCCCGTGCGCCTGTCCCGTCCCAGGGAGGGACGGGCGAGCGACACACGTCGGTCCACGCACCCTAGCTCCAGGTGAGGAGTGGGGTGCGCTCTCGCACGCTGTGAGCCTACCCGCCCCCCAAGCGAAACGAAACGGTTTCGTACGTGAGGTGGACCACGCGTGCTGCGCGGGCCTTATTTATCCGGTACGTACACGCTGCGGCGTTACGGGAGCGACAGGGCGGTACGGGAACGACGCGGCGGTGCCGCAGGCGGTACGGAAGCGACAGGCGGTACGGCAGCCACAAGGCAGTACGGCAGCGACGCGGCCGTGCGCGCCCGGCACCCCGCGTCCGGTACGCCCCGCGTCCGACACGCCCCGCGTCCGACACGCCCCGCGTCCGGTACGCCCCGCGTCCGGTGCCCGCCGCCGCGCCCTCAGGCCCCCTCGCCCGGCAGCCTGCTCCGCAGCGTCTCGGCGAACTCCTCCGCCCGGGCCAGCTGCACCCGCAGCCTCTCGACCTGTTCGCCCGCCTCGCGCTCGTAAGCCCGTACGCGCGCGAGCAGCTCCTCGCGCTCCTCCGGCGGCAGGGCCCCGGTGTCCGCGTCGAGGCGGTCGGTCGCGGCGAGCAGCTCGCGCATCTGTTCCAGGGTGAATCCGAGCGGCTTCATGCGCCGGACGACCATCAGCCGGGCGACGTCCGCCTCGGTGTAGAGCCGGAAACCGCCCTGGGAGCGGGCCGAGGGGATGACGAGGCCCGTCTCCTCGTAGTGCCTGATCGTGCGCAGCGACAACTCCGTGCGCTCCGCCACCTCGCCGATCTGCATGTGCTCGCCCGTCACGCGGGCATTGTCGCACCGGCGTCCGCCCGGCCCCCATCCCTACCCTTACGTAAGGGTAGGGTGTGAGCGCTCACCGCCTCCTCGCCCCCGACAGGTACCTCCCCCTCGTGACCTCATCGCCCGGCCTCGCGGACCCGCTCCCCGACGACACCGCGCCCACCGCGCCCACCGCGCCCGCCGCCCCCACCGCCGCCCCAGCGGGCCCCGGCCCGCGCCCCCGCCTCCCGCTCCTCCCCGCCTGGTGCTCCGACCCGCGCGTGTGGCGCACCGAGGTGCTCGCCGGGCTCGTCGTGGCGCTCGCGCTCATCCCCGAGGCGATCTCGTTCTCTGTCATCGCGGGCGTCGACCCCGCCGTGGGCCTGTGCACGTCCTTCACGATGGCCGTGACGCTCGCCTTCGTCGGCGGGCGGCGCGCGATGATCTCCGCGGCGACCGGCGCCGTCGCCCTCGTCGCCGCCCCGCTCAACCGCGAGCACGGCTTCGGCTACCTCGTCGCCGGCGTGATACTCGCCGGGGTCTTCCAGGTCGTGCTGGGCGCGCTCGGCGTCGCGAAGCTCATGCGGTTCGTCCCGCGCCCGGTGATGACCGGCTTCGTGAACGCGCTCGCGATCCTCATCTTCCTGGCGCAACTGCCCGAGCTGCGGCACGTGCCCTGGGCGGTCTACCCGCTCTTCGGCGGCGGGCTCGCGCTCATGGTGCTGCTGCCCAGGCTGAGCCGCGTCGTCCCCGCGCCACTCGTGTCGATCGCGGTGCTCACCGCACTGACGGTGGGCGCGGGGATCGCCGTGCCGACGGTCGGCGACAAGGGCGCGCTGCCGTCCTCGCTGCCGACGCCGGGGCTGCCCGATGTGCCGTTCACCGCCGAGACGCTGTGGATCGTCGCCCCGTACGCGCTCGCCATCGCGCTCGTCGGGCTCATGGAATCGCTCATGACCGCGCGCCTCGTGGACGAGCTGACAGGTACGTCCTCGTCCAAGACGCGCGAGTCGGTCGGCCAGGGCGTCGCCAACGTCGTCTCCGGTTTCCTCGGCGGCATGGGCGGCTGCGCGATGATCGGCCAGACGATGATCAACGTGAAGGTCTCCGGGGCCCGCACCCGCGTCTCGACCTTCCTCGCGGGCTCCTTCCTCATGGCGCTGTGCCTCGCGCTCGGGTCCGTCGTCTCGGAGATCCCGATGGCGGCGCTCGTCGCGATCATGGTGATGGTCTCCCTCACGACCTTCGACTGGCGCTCGATCGCCCCGAAGACGCTGCGCCGCGCACCGGTCGGCGAGATCGGCGTCATGCTCCTGACGGTCGCCGTCGTCGTCGCGACCCACAATCTCGCGATCGGCGTCGTGTGCGGCACCTGCCTGACGCTCCTCGCACGGCGGTACGGCTGGTGGGCGGTGACGCGGCGCGAGGAGTGAGGCCGGGGGCGGGGGCACGGGGGCGGGGGCACCGGCGTGGGAGCACGCGGGCGGCGACACGGGCGTGGGAGCACGCGGGCGGGGCGTCCCGTAGCCGGAGGGCCCGCCCCCGCCCGTACCCGTACCCACGCCCCCGGGCGCCCGCTGCCCCCGTGCGCGCTTCCGCCCGCCTGCCCGGCTCCCCGCTCCCGAGTTGCCGCGCTCCGCCGCGCGTAGAGCATGGGAGAGGTGACCGCGCACCCGAGGGACCCGTACTCGCGGGGCGGAACGGCCTACCTCCGCCACCCCGCCCTGCACGCCGACCTCCTCTGCTTCGTCGCCGAGGACGACCTGTGGCTCGCCCCGCTCCCCGCCCCGGGCGCGACGGAACCCTCCCTCGCCCGGCGCCTCACGGCCGACCGCACGAAGCTGGGCCACCCCCGCTTCTCGCCCGACGGCGCGCACCTCGCCTTCGTCTCCTGGCGCAGCCTCGACCCCGAGATCCACCTCGCCGAGGTCGCGGGCGACACCCCCGTGCGCCAGCTCACCTACTGGGCCGGGCGCGACACGCGCGTGTGCGGCTGGTCGCCGCCCGACGAGCGGGGCCGCAGCGACGTCCTCGCCGTCTCCTCGCAGGCGCAGCCGTTCTCGTACTTCTCCTGGGCCTACAAGGTCCCCACCGACGGCTCCCCCGGCGGTCCCCTCCCCTGGGGCCCGGTCTCCGCGCTCGCGCAGCGCGGCCACGACGGCGAGGAGCGCACCCTCCTCCTCACCGGCACGCCCCCGCACGAACCGGCCGCCTGGAAGCGGTACCGGGGCGGCGCCACCGGACGCCTGTGGCTGCACGGCGAACGCCTCCTCGCCGACCTCGAAGGGCACATCGACTGCCCGATGTTCGTCGGCGAACGCGTCGCCTTCCTCTCCGACCACGAGGGCGTCGGCAACGTCTACTCCTGCCTCCCCGACGGCTCCGACCTGCGCCGCCACACCGACCACGACGCCTTCTACGCCCGCAACGCTTCGAGCGACGGCGAGCGGATCGTCTACCAGTGCGCGGGCGAACTGTGGCTCGTCGACGACCTCGCGCCCGAGGCACTCCCGCGCCGCATCGACATCCGCCTCGGCGGGCCGCGCTCCGGGCGTCGCCCCCACCAGGTCCCCGCCGCGCGCCACCTCGACGCCGTGTGCCCCGACGAGACGGGCCGCGCGAGCGCCGTCGCCGTGCGCGGCAGCCTGTACTGGCTCACGCACCGCGACGGCCCCGCGCGCACCCTCGCGGACACGCCGGGGGTCCGGGTGCGGATGCCGGTCCTGTACGGGGGCGGGGGCTCGGTCGCCTACGTGAGCGACGCGGGCGGCGCGGACGGCATCGAGATCGCGCCCCTGCCCCGCGCGGGCACCCCGGGCCCGGTACGGCGCTGCGCCCACGGGCGGCTCGGCCTCGTCGAGGAACTGGTCGCCTCGCCGAAGGGCGACCGGCTCGCGGTCGCGACGCACGACGGGCGACTGCTCCTCGTCGACCCGTCCGCCCCGGAGAGCACGACGCAGGACGCGGCGCAGGACGCGGCGCAGGACGGCGGCGCGGCGCAGGACGGCGGCGCGGCGCAGGACGGCGGCGCGGCGCAGGACGGCGGCGCGGCGGACGCGGACGTGGGGGACCGGGGCGGCGAGGAAGGCGAACCCGCGCGGGAAGGCGGCGGCGCGGGACCCGTAGCCGAATCCGTGGCCGAATCCGTGGCCGCCGGGGGCGCGGAGGCAGCAGGGGCCGCCACGCCCGCCGAATCCGCCACGTCTGCCACGCCCGCCGAATCCGCCACACCTGCCGAATCCGCCACGTCTGCCACACCTGCCGAATCCGCCACACCTGCCGAATCCGCCACGTCTGCCACACCTGCCGAATCCGCCACACCTGCCGAATCCGCCACGTCTGCCACACCTGCCGAATCCGCCACACCTGCCGAATCCGCCACGTCTGCCACACCTGCCGAATCCGCCACACCTGCCACGCCCGCCGAACCTGCCACACCTGCCGAATCCGCCACGTCTGCCACACCTGCCGAATCCGCCACACCTGCCACGCCCGCCGAACCTGCCACACCTGCCACGCCCGCCGAACCCGCCGAACCGGCCGATGCCCGCGTCGTCGAGGTCGTGCGGTCGTTCAACGGGCCCGTGCGCGATCTCGCCTTCTCGCCCGACGGAGCGTGGCTCGCGTGGTCGCACCCGGGGGTCGGGCGGAGTCTGCGGCAGATCAGGCTCGCGCGGATCAGCGAGGGGGAAGGACCGTTCACCCTCATCGACGTGACCGACGGGCGCTTCGAGGACGAGAACCCCGTCTTCACGCGCGACGGTCGCTACCTCGCCTTCCTCTCCTGGCGCGGCTTCGACCCCGTCTACGACGTGCACACCGGCGACCTCTCCTTCCCGCTCGGCTGCCGCCCCCACCTCGTCACGCTCTCCTCCGCGACCCCCTCGCCCTTCGCACTCAGCGCCGACGGCCGCCCGGCGGCGGGCGGCCTCGACCCCGACGAGCGTGCCTCGGGGTACGAGGGTGTCGTCATCGTCGAGGCGGAGGGCCTGGCGAGCCGCGTCACGCCGTTCCCCGTACCGGCGTCGAAGTACTCCTCGCTCTCGCCCGTGGCGGGCGGCGGCCTCGTGTGGCTGCGCTGGCCCATCTCCGGCGCGCTCGGGCAGACCTTCGTCAACCCGGCCGATACGTCGAGCCGCCCCACGCTCGAACACTTCGACCTCGCCCGGGCCCGCCGCACCCAGCTCGTCGACCACATGGACGCCTTCGCGGTCAGCGGCGACGGCAGCCGTCTCGTCGTCGTGGACGACGGCGAGCTGCGCGCGGTGCCCGCCAACGACCTGCCCGACGACGCGAGCACCTCGTACATCGACCTGCGCCGCGTCCTGCACGAGGTCGACCCGCCCGCCGAGTGGCGGCAGGCGTACGACGAGGCGGGGCGCATCATCCGCGCCTACTTCTGGGACCCCGGCCTGAGCAACATCGACTGGGACGCCGTGCTCGACCAGTACCGCCCGCTCCTCGACCGCGTCGCCTCACCCGACGAGTTCGCCGACCTCCTCCGCGAGGCCTACGGCGAACTCGGCACCTCGCACGCGTACGTCACCGCGGCGCGCCGCAACGAGGGCCCGCCCCACTACCAGCGCGCGCAGGGCCTCCTCGGCGCCGACTTCGCCTGCCGGGACGGGGCCTGGGAGCTGTGCCGCATCCTGCCGGGCGAGTCGTCCGACCCCCGCGCCCGTTCCCCGCTCGCCGGTACGGGCATCCGCGAGGGCGCGGTGCTCACGCACGTCGACGGGCGGCCCGTGGACCCCGTCACCGGGCCCGCACCGCTCCTCGCGGGCGCCGCGGGCACGAGCGTCGAGCTGACCTTCGCCGCTGCGGGAGGGGGCAGGCCGCGCCGCGTCGCCGTGCTCCCGCTCGTCGACGAACGCGCCCTGCGCTACCACGACTGGGTCGCCAAACGGCGCGCCGTGGTACGGGAGTTGAGCGACGGGCAGTGCGGCTACCTGCACATCCCCGACCTCGGCGGCTCCGGCTGGGCGCAGTTCAACCGCGATCTGCGCCTGGAGATGTCGATGCCCGCGCTCATCGTCGACGTGCGCGGCAACGCGGGCGGCAACATCAGCGAACTCGTCCTCGAAAAGCTGACCCGCCGCATCATCGGCTGGGACCTCACACGCGACGCCATGCCCGTCTCGTACGCGTCGAACGCCCCGCGGGGGCCGCTCGTCGCACTCGCCGACGAGGCCACCTCGTCCGACGGTGACATGATCACTGCCGCCTTCAAACTCCTCGGTCTCGGGCCCGTCGTGGGGCAGCGCACATGGGGCGGCGTCGTCGGGATGACGGGCCGCCACCGGCTCGTGGACGGCACGGTGGTGACGGTCCCGATGAATGCGGCATGGTTCGACGCGTACGGCTGGGGCGTCGAGAACCACGGCGTCGACCCCGACGTCCCCGCCCTGCGCACCCCGCTCGACTGGGCCGAGGGCCGCCACGTCCAGCTGGACGACGCGGTCTCGCTCGCGCTGGAACTGCTGCGCGCCCAGCCACCCGCCGAGCCCCCGACAGTGGCGACCGTGCCGGACCGCGCACGCCCGGAGCTGCCGGATCGCGGAAACCCGGCGGTACGGGGCGACTCGGCGGGGCGGGATGGCCCGGCGGGGCGGGAGGCCTCCGCGGAACGGGGCGAGGGGGCGTCGGAGCCGGCCTAGGGGGTGCCCCGTACCCCTTCGGGGTCGCCCAGCCCGGCCGGTCCGCGCGTGTGCCACCAGTCCGGGCACCTCACGGCGGCCGAGGCGGGCAGATCGCGGCGCAGGTCGGCGCGGGCCCGCGCGAGGTCGCTGCCGAGGCCGCGCCCGGCGGCCGCTTCGGCGCGGTGGAGCACGGCCCAGTCGGCCTCCGGCCGGTCCGAGGTGTGCACGAGCACGTGTTCACCGGCCTCGACGGGCTCGTCCCCCGACTCGCGCGCGGACGGGGCGAGCACCCGCAGCGGCGCGCCCCGCAGCGCGGCCCCCGGCACGGCGGGCTTGTACCAGCGCGTCACCCGCACGGTCAGCCATACAGACATGCCGCCGTCCTTCGCCGCCCGGGTCCGCGTGACCTCGCCCTCGACGATGTACGGGGAGCAGGCGAGCGCCTGCGTACGCGTCAGCCCCCGGTCCGGCTCCGCGCCGGGCGCCGCGCGCACGGCGAGCACGACCAGCACGACCAGCACGACGGGGGCGGCGAGGGCGAGGAGAACACCGAGGTTCCGGCGGAGGGGATGAGACGGACGGGGTAGACGGGGTGGACGGGGTGGACGGGACGAGCGTGGTTTGTCGGTCACGGGTGTCCTCCTCACGCGGGCCACGCGGGCCGAGCGGCTGCGCGGTCGCGCGGTCGCGCGGGCCTTTGCCCCAGGACGGAGGAGGACGGCGGAACGTTCGTCACGCGCGGCGAAGGACCCGTACGGGAGCCCGGCACGCACGAGGCACGCACGAGGCACACACGAGGCACGCACGGGGCACGCACGAGGGCGGCGGCGGGCCTTCTCCGGCCCGCCGCCGCCCTCCGCTGCCCGCGCGCGCGTGCCCCGCGCGGGACCGCTGTCACTTGTCGTCGTCGTGACCCATCTTCCCCCGCAGGTCACCGGCCTTGTCCTGGGCCGTGTCACGGGCCCGGTCCGAGCCGTCGGACGACTTCTCGGACGCCTGGTCCTTCGCGTCCTTCGCCTTCTGCTTGAGCTGCTCGGCCTTGTCCTGGAACTGGTCCTTGATGCCCATGTAGCTCTCACTCCTCAAGAGGGGTGGGGGGAAGAGAAGGGGGCGCCCCTGACGAACGCCCCGTCCCAGCCTGGCACGGGCCGGCCCGCCCCGCATGTCGATCAGGCGCCGGCCCTGCTCCGCTCGTCGGCCGCGCCACCGGCCCCGACCAGCCCCTTCGGCACCTGCGTGAGCCGCTCCCCGTACCGCGCGACCTCGTGCGCGCCGACCGTCCCGATGAGCATCGGCAGCGCACCCCGCACCGACTGCATGTGCCGCAGCCACCACTGCCCGTACACGTGCGCCGAACGTCGCTCGATACCGTGCAGGATGCGGTCGACGGCCGGGCTCAGCGGGTACGTCTTGTTGGCCGGCCACGGCAGCCGGGAGCGCAGTTCGCGCATGACGTCGTCCTGGTCCGCGCCGCGCACCATGTCGGTGTCGGTCCAGCTCAGGTACGCGACGCCGACCTTCACGCCGAGGTGCCCGACCTCGGCGCGCAGGCAGTGCGCGTACGCCTCGACGCCGGACTTCGACGCGCAGTACGCGCTCATCATCGGGGCCGGGGTCACGGCGGCGAGCGAGGCGACCTGGAGCAGGTAGCCACGGCTCTCGGCGAGCAGCGGCAGGAAGGCGCGCGCGGTCGCGGCCGCGCCGAGCAGGTTCACCTCGATCACGCGACGCCAGGAGTCGGGGTCGGAGTCCATGAAGGGCCCCCCGGTCGCGACCCCGGCGTTCGCCACGACGATGTCGACCTTCCCGAAACGTTCCTTCACCTCGGCGGCGACCTGGGTCATCGCGGCCTGGTCGGTCACGTCCGCGTACCAGTGGTCGCTGTCCGCGTACAGCCGCGTGGACAGGTCCTTGAGCGCCTCGGGCTCCAGTCCTACGAGCGCGACACGGACCCCGTGCGCGGAGAGCTTGCGCGCGAGCAGTTCACCGACCCCGCGCGCGGCACCGGTGACGACGGCGACCTGACCCTCCAGGGGGCCAGAGCGGCGACGGCGTTCGGAGCGCGAGGTGAGCGTGCGGCCGGTGCCGTGCGGCTGGGAACTCATGCGGACTCCTTGGCGGTTTTGGCAGCGCGCTTGGCAGAGGACGTGGCGGTGCCGGGCGTGGCAGATGTGGCAGTCGTGGCAGCGTCAGACGGGGCAGCCGTGGCAGTCGTGGCAGCGGCAGACGCGGCAGACGCGGCAGCGTCAGACACAGCAGACGCGGCAGACGCGGCAGCGTCAGACATGGCAGTCGTGGCAGTGTCAGACGCTGCCGCCTCCGAAGCGCCCGCCGGTGCCGCCTCCTCCGTCACCACGTACGTCGTCACCAGTTCCCGTATGAGCCCCGTCACCGCCGCAGGGTCCTCGACCGGCGTCATGTGGCCGAGGCCCGGCAGGGTCGTGAGCCCGAGCGAGTGCGGCAGCGACTCGTCCATGAGGCGGGCGTGCACGGGCGGCGTGAGCTTGTCGGCCGAGCCGACGACGACGGCCGTGGGTGCCTCGATCGCGCGCAGCCCCGCCTCCTCGTCGAAGGCGTCGAGCACGCGCGACCACCCGTACCGCACCGGAGTCGGGCAGGCGTGCACGATCCGCGCGCAGGCGTCGACCTGCTCCGGGCTCGCGCCCGGCCCCATCACCCCGTACTTGAGTACCTTCTTGCCGGCCGGCGTGACCGGCCCGAGCGGTGCCCGCGCCCCGAGCACCGCACCGGTGAGCCGCCTGCGGACCGGGCTCTTCGGCAGCGGCAGGACCGTCGCCTCGCCGACGAGCCGCGCGGGCCCGGTCGAGCAGAGCAGCACGGCGGCGGCGTGCTCGCGGAAGGCCGGGCGCTCGGCGGCCGCCATGAAGGTCATGCCGCCCATCGAGTGTCCGGCGAGTACGGCGGGCTCGCCGGGGGCGAGGGTCGCTTCGAGCACCGCTTCGAGGTCGTCGGCGAGCGCCTTCGGGCTGTAGCCGAGGGGGCCGAGCGGTGCGGGGCTGCGGCCGTGGCCACGCTGGTCGTAGGCGATGACGCGGTGGTCGGGGGCGAGCGCGCGTATCTGCGCGGCCCAGAAGGCGATCGAGCATGTCCAGCCGTGCGCGAGCACGACGGCGGGCGCGTCGCCGGGCCCGAAGACCTCGACGTGCACGGGCGAGCCGTCCGCAGAGACGACACGCGGTTCGCTGACGGGCACGGGCGGTACGTACGTACCGCGCACGGCGTGCCCCGGATTCCTGAGCAGCGGACTCACGCGGCCGCCACCTCCTTCGTCGCGGTGCGGGCGGTACGGGCCTGGTCCGGCGCGATGGCCGCCCGAGGGGGCCGCAGCACGTCGTACTCCAGGAGGTCCACGCGCCGTGTCGCGGCGCGGAAATCGGCCGTCGTGCCCGGCCAGATCGTCGTATTGCGTCCCGAGGCGTCGAGGTACCAGCTCGTGCACCCGCCGGTGTTCCACACCGTGCGTTCCATCCGGGTCTGGACGCGCTCGTTCCAGGCGTCGACCGAGGCGGGGCGCGGGTCAAGGGCGGTGCCGGGGCCGAGTACGTCGAGCTGGCGGAGGTAGTCGGCGAGGTAGTTCAGCTGGGCCTCGATCATGAGGATCATCGAGGAGTTGCCGAGCCCGGTGTTGGGCCCGATGACGGTCATGAAGTTCGGGAAGCCGCTCGCCGTCGCGCCGCGCAGCGCGGCCATGCCGTCCTTCCAGTTCTCGGCGAGCGTGTGCCCCTCGGCGCCCACGACGCGCTCGGCGATCGGCATATCGGTCACGTGGAAGCCCGTACCGAAGACGATCGCGTCGACCTCGGCGGTCGAACCGTCGGCGGCGACAAGGGTGTTGCCCCTGATCTCGCTGAGCCCGGAGGCGACGAGGTCCACATTGGGCCGCGCGAGGGCGGGGTAGTAGGTGCTGGAGAGCAGGATGCGCTTGCACCCGATGCGGTACGAGGGCGTCAGCTTGGCGCGCAGCGCGGGATCCTTGATGGACCGGTGCATGTTCGCCTTCGCGAGGCGTTCCACGAGGCCGAGTTCGTCGGGCCGCTTCGTGAACGCCTGCACCTGGAGTTCGCGGATGCCCCACAGCGCCGCGCGGCGCGCGACGGTCGTGAAGGGCAGCGCGCGGTGCAGCCGCCGCTCCAGGCCGCTCACCTCGCGGTCCATCCGGGGCATGACCCAGGCGGGCGTGCGCTGGAAGAGCGTGAGCCGCGCGACCTCGGGCTGGATCGCGGGAACGATCTGGATGGCCGAGGCGCCCGTACCGATCATCGCGACGCGCTTGCCGCGCAGCTCGTAGTCGTGGTCCCAGCGCGCCGAGTGGAAGACCTTGCCGGGGAAGGTGTCGAGCCCGGGGATGTCCGGGATCTTCGGGTCCGAGAGCGGCCCGGTCGCCGAGACGACGACGTCGGCGGTGTACGGGCCCGAGGCCGTGTCCAGCTCCCAGCGCATCCGCTCGCCGTCCCAGCGCATGTGCCGCACCTCGCTGTCGAAGCGCAGGTGCGGGCGGAGGCCGAAGGTGTCGGCGACACGCTCCAGGTAGGCGCGGATGTGCGGCTGGCCCGAGAAGGTGCGCGGCCACTCGGGGTTGGGCGCGAAGGAGAAGGAGTACAGGTGCGAGGGCACGTCGCAGGCGCACCCCGGATACGTGTTGTCGCGCCACGTCCCGCCGACGGACCCCGACCGCTCCAGCACGACGAAGTCGGTCACCCCCTCGCGCCGCAGCCGCACGGCGGCGCCGAGCCCCCCGAACCCCGAACCGACCACGGCCACCCGCACGTGGGTGCTGCTGCTTGTCTTCGCCATCGAGCCGCCTCCCGCACTCTCCCGACGATGTTGCCAGCAATCACTGGCACGATCGGAGCGTAGAACAGACCTGTACTCATGGGTAGGGGTCGAACGAGACTTTGTTACCGCCGGTACGGAAGCCCCTGGAGAGGGCTGGAGGGGGACGGACACGGGTGGGTCGGTGCACGGGGGTGGGCGCGCCGGGGCGGGCGGGGGCGCGATCGGCCGCGCGGGGACGGGCGGGGCCGGGCGGTGGGCGCGGTCGAGCGCGCGGGGAGCGGGTGCACGGGGAGCGGGTGCGCGGGGACGGACGCGCGCACGAGTGCGCCCGGTCGGGCGCGCGGAGGCGGGCGCGCGCAGTCGGGCGCGCGCAGTCGGGCACAAGGCGGCACGGGCGAGCCCAGGGGGACGGATGCGCTGGGACTGGCGCACGGGGACGGGCGCACAGGAACTGGGGCGCGGGGCCGGGCACACGCGGCCGGATACGCAGGAACGGGCGCGCGGAGACGGAGCCGCGAGGGGGAGCCGCCGGACCCCGTGCCGTGGGGGCCGGGGCGGACGCACGGGGCTCGCGCTGCCGGGAGAGGGGGCCCGGGAGCGGCGAAGGCTGTGAGGCGCGGCGCCCCGGGGCCGCTTCCGTGCGGCGAGCGGCCGCGAGGCCCCGCCACAGAGCCGGGGCACGGAGGGGACCTCGCCGCATAGGGGCCGCGCCACAGAACGGGCCCGCCCCGCCACACCGCAGGCCGCGCCGCAGAGCGGGCCCCTCCACCGAGCGGGCCTCGCCACGCAGCCGGCCTCGCCACGCAGCCGGCCTCGCCGCGCAGGGGGGAGACCAGCGGAAGCTGAAGCCGTAGAGCGCCGGGTGACATCGGGGCTCCCTGCCGTGAGACAGCCTCCCGGGGCCCGGCCGCACGGCTACAGCCTCCCGGGGCCCGGCCGCACGACTAAGGACACGGGGGCGGTTCGCGCCGCAAGGCGGCAGGCGACCGGGAGGCTGGAGCCCTGGGACCGAGGGCGCGTCCGCCGTGAGTGCCGTGTGGCGGGGCCGCGAGCGAGACCCCGCCCTGGGGCGAGGAGGGCCGGGGCACACCGGCGGCGAGACGGAGACGCCCGGGAACACGGTGCGGCGTTAGACGCGACCCGTTGCCACCGCATGGGCCCGAAACCGCGACGGGCGGGCAGGCACCCAAGCCCACCCGCCCGCCACCGCGCCGTCCGGCGCGAGGTGAATCGCCGTCAGCCGACGATCTCCGCCCGCTCGATGACGACATCGTCCTTGGGCACATCCCGCATGCCGTTCCTGATGCCGGTCGGCACCGCCTTGATCTCGTCGACCACGGCCTGCCCCTCGACGACCTTGCCGAAGACCGCGTACCCCCAGCCCTGCGGGTTCTTGCCGCTGTGGTCGAGGAAGCCGTTGTCCTTGACGTTGATGAAGAACTGCGCCGTGGCCGAGTGCGGGTCGCTCGTGCGCGCCATCGCCACGGTGTACGTGCCGTTCTTCAGCCCGTTGTCCGCCTCGTTCTGCACGGCGGCCCGCGTCGGCCGCTGCTTCATCGCGGTGTCGAAGCCACCGCCCTGGACCATGAAGTCGTTGATGATCCGGTGGAAGATCGTCCCGTCGTAGTGCCCGTCCTTGACGTACTGGACGAAGTTCGCCACCGTCTGGGGCGCCTTCGCCTCATCCAGCTCCAGCACGATGTCCCCGCGATTCGTGGTCAGCTTCACCTGCGTCATACGGCTCTCCTTCGACCCGTCGGTACAACCAGAACAATCCCCGCATTGTGCCAGCGCGGGGCGGGGCCCCCTCCCCCCCTCCCCCACCCCACCCCCACCACCCCTCCGCCCCGCATAGGGTGCGCCACGTGGACGAGCACCCGACGACCGAGCCCACCCCGACGACCGAGCCGACCCCGACGACCGGGCCCACCCCGGCCCCCGACCCCACCCGGGCGACCACCCCAGCCACCCCGCCCCCCGCGACCGCCCCCGCCCCACCCACCGAGTACCGCACCGCCGAGCTGGCCGAGGCCGCCGGCATCACCACGCGCACCCTGCGCTTCTACCGCGAGCGCAAGCTGCTCGACGCGCCCCGCCGCGAGGGCAGGATCGCCTGGTACAACGAGCACCACCTCGCCCGCCTGCGCACCATCGCCGCGCTCCTGGAACGCGGCCACACCCTCAACGGCATCGCCGAACTCGCCGAGGCCTTCGAGCACGGCAGGAACGTCGCCGACGTCCTCGGCGTCGGCGAGACCCCGACGGAGGAGACCCCGGTCCGCCTCTCCCCCGAGGAACTGGCCGACCACTTCGCGGGCGAGGTCACCCCGGAGAACCTCGCCGCCGCGCTCGACCTCGGCTACCTCGCCGTCGACGGGGACACGATCGTCCACATCAGCCGGCGCCTTCTTGACGTTTCCACGACGCTGGTCCGCGAGGGCGTCCCGCTGGCCACCGTCCTGGACGCGGCCCGCCAGGTCCGCGTCCACGCCGAGGCACTCGCCACCCTCTTCCTGGAGACCCTCCGCCCCCACGCGCTCGCCACCGACATCGACAAGCTCCGCCCGCTCGCCAAGGCCGTCGTGGACGCCGAACTCTCCCTCGCCCTCGACCGCCGCCTCACCGCTCCGGCCCCCGCGCCCAGCCCCGAACCCGCCCCCAAGACGCCGCCGAACCCGCCCGCCTGACCTCACCGCCCCCGAAGCCGAACCCGCACCCGCACCCGCACCCGCACCGGACCCCGCATCTGCCAGGCCCCGAACTACACCCCGCCCCCGTCTCCACCCTCACCACCTCAGCCTCCGGTGCCACCCCTCCCCGCACCCGTCACATCTCGTACGTCACCGTCACCGGCGCGTGGTCGCTCCACCGCTCCTCGTGCGTCGCCGCCCGTTCCACCTCCGCCTTCACCGCCCGCCCGGCGAGCCGCGGGCTCGCCATGTGGTAGTCGATCCGCCACCCCGTGTCGTTGTCGAAGGCCCGCCCGCGGTACGACCACCACGAGTACGGCCCCTCCACGCCCGGGTGCTGCGCGCGCACCACGTCCACGTACCCGCCGTCCGCCGGGTCGAGCACCCGCGACAGCCACTCCCGTTCCTCCGGCAGGAAGCCCGCGTTCTTGCGGTTCCCCCGCCAGTTCTTCAGGTCGGCCTCGGTGTGCGCGATGTTCCAGTCCCCGCAGACCAGCACCTCGCGCCCCTCCGCCGCCGCCCGCGCGCGCAGCTCCTTGAGGTAGGCGAGGAACTCGTCCATGAAGCGGTATTTCTGCTCCTGCCGCTCGGTCCCCACCTCACCGCTCGGCAGATACAGGCTCGCCACCGTCACACCCGGCAGATCCGCCTCCACGTACCGCCCGGACCCGTCGAACTCCGCACTCCCGAAGCCCGTCCGCACGCGGTCCGGCTCCCGCCGCGTGTACAGCGAGACCCCGGCCCGCCCCTTGTCGGCCGCCGGGGCGTGCAGGCTGAACCAGCCCTCGGGGCGGGCCACCTCCTCCGGCAGCTGGTGGGCCTCGGCCCGTACCTCCTGGAGGCACAGCACGTCCGCCGAGGTGCCCGCCAGCCACTCGGTGAAGCCCTTCTTGGCCGCGGCACGCAGCCCGTTCACATTCACACTCGTCACGATCAGCACACTCGAAACCCTAGAGCACACGCTCGGACATTCGTCCGGAGTTATCCACAGTTGGGACCGGCGGTACGATCATCCTCATGCAGATCCGCCCCGTCCCGTACGACCACCCGGACGCCGTCAAGCTCAACGACCAGGTCCAGCTCGAATACGCCGAGCGTTACGGTGACGACGGCGACATGACCCCGCTCGACGCCGCGATGTTCACCCCGCCCCGCGGCCTCTACCTCCTCGCCTACGACGAGCGCGAACGCCCCGTCGCGACCGGCGGCTGGCGCCGGCAGGACACCAACGAGGAGGGGTACGCGGACGGCGACGCCGAGCTGAAGCGCATGTACGTGGTCCGCGAGGCCCGCGGCCTCGGCCTCGCGCGCCGCATCCTCGCGCTCCTGGAGGACGACGCCCGCCAGGCCGGTCGCACCCGCATGGTCCTGGAGACCGGCACGATGCAGCCCGAGGCCGTCGCCCTCTACCTCTCCAGCGGCTACACGCCCGCCCCCGCCAAGTTCGGCCTCTACCGCGCGTACGACACGAGCCTCTGCTACGTGAAGCCCCTCCACCACTGACGCGCCGCACGCCCCCCGCCACCGGCCCCCGCGCGATCGAGTCGCGGGCCAGCCCCGCCGCCCCGTTCCCCAGCGAGTCCCCTGCGAGTCCCGAGCGAGCCCCCGCGCCCCCCGCCCCGCCGGGTACTGTGGACGACGTCCACACCTCGTATCCCGTACGGGAGATCACCACCGTGCGAAGGCGGAGCAACAGGTGTCCACCCTGACAGCCCCGGCCGGGTCCCACCGAGCCGCACACGGCCGCCCCGGGGAGACGGCGTGAGCGCCGTCCCCGCGCCGCAGCACCTGCGGGTCCCCGTCGGCCCGGACGCCGACCGCTGGGCGACCCTCCCCACCGAGCGCACCCTCGTCGTCGCCGCCCGCACCGTGACCTCCACCACCCGGGCACTCGAAGCACTCCCCGCGATCCTGCACGGCGACCCCCGCGTCTCCGTCGTCTTCGCCCACGACCCCGGCTCCGCCTTCGGCGACGGCGTGCTCGACCTGCTCCACCACCACGGCTGCCGCGTCATGCCCTGGTCCCAGCTCGCCGAGTGCGCCCCCGACCTCATCCTCTCCGCGAGCGAGAACATCGAGGTCCCGGCTGGGGACTGCCCCGTCCTCGTCCTCCCGCACGGTGTCGGCTTCCAGAAGCTCGTCCCCGACGCACGCGCCCCCGGCCGCCGCCTCTCCGGCCTCGTCCCCGACGCCCTCCTCGCCTCCGGCCGTGCCTGGCTCACCGTCTCGCACCCCGACCAGGCCGCCCAACTGCGCGCCGCCCACCCCGGCACGGCAGGCCGCACCCTCCTCGTCGGCGACCCCTGCTACGACGAACTCCGCCGCAACCTTCCGCACGCCGCGCACTACCGGCGGATACTCACCGGCTCCCCCGAGCGCGACCTCCTCCTCATCAGCTCCACCTGGGGCCCCACCTCCCTCCTCGGCCGCCGCCCCCGTCTCGCCGCCGAACTCCTCGCCGCGCTCCCCTACGACGAGTACCGCGTCGCCGCGGTCGTCCACCCGAACGTGTGGTCCGCGCACGGCGCCTGGCAACTCCGCCACGTCCTCGCCCCCGCCCGCGCGGCAGGGCTCCTCCTCGTCCCCGCCGCGCACGCCTGGCGCAGCGCCCTCGTCGGCGCCTCGCTCGTCGTCGGCGACCACGGCTCGGTGACCCTGCTCGGTGCCGCGCTCGGCAAACCCGTCCTGCTCGGCGCGTACGGGAGCGAGGCGGTGCCCGGCACCGCGGGGGCCCTCCTCTCCCGTACCGCCCCGCACCTGCCGCCCGACGCCACGGGCCGCAGGCTCCGCGACCTCATCGCAGCGGCACGCGAGAACCACACCCCGGACCGGTACGCGGCCGTCGCCGAGGCCGCGTTCACCGACCCCGGCGAAGCCGCCGACCGCCTCCGCGCGATCGTCTACCGCCTCCTGCGCCTGCCCCCGCCCCGCGAACGCGCCCCCGTCCTCGCCCTCCCCGACCCCGCGCCGCCCACCGAGGACACCGCCGCCACCTCCTGGCACGTCACGGCGACCCTCCACACACCCGCCCACCAGCCCCCCGCCGTCCACGTCCACCGCACCCCCGCAGCCGCCCTTCCCCGGGACGCCGAGGAGACCGAAGAGGCCGGGTACGCCGAGGAGTCCGGGCAGCCCGCGCGGTCGGCGGACACCACCGAGGACCCGTACGGGGACGAGGACGGGTACGAGGACGAAATCCCCCGGGACCGTACGGGCGCCCGCGCCCCGCTCCGCTGCGTCTACCTCGCCTGCGACTCCGCGGAGCCCGACCTCGGCCGCCTCGAACACGCCTCCGTCGTCGCCGAGCGCGAACCGGCCGCGCACGCCGCGGAAGCCTGCCTGCGCACGACGCGGCTCCTCGACCGGCTGCCCGGCGCGATCCTCGCCGTCGTCCCGCTGCACGACGGCGGCTGCCTCGCTCACTGGCGGGACGGCCGGCTCGTCGAGGTCGCACCCACGAGCCCCGGGGAACCCCCCGATCCGCAGCTGCTCGCCGCCGTCTCGTACGCCACGACGCTCGCGCGGCTGTACCCCGGCGACCTCGAAGCCCCCACCGCATCCGGTCCGGCGCCCGCCCCGCTCGACGCGCGCCTGCACACCGCCTCCGGCGACCGCCCCGCGACCGCCCTCACCCTGCGCCGTCTCCCCAAGCCCGGCCACTGACCACACCGCACCGGGCCCCCGCGAGGCGAAGGCGCGGCGCGCGAGTCCCGCCCCCGAAGGCACGGCACCCGGGTGGAACCCCCGAAGCCGAGGCCACCGGGCCCGTCCTGTCCTGTCTACTCCCCCGCCACCACGTCCTCCCCCAGCAAGGCCGCCATCCGCACCCGCAGCCGCCCGGCCTCGGGGCTCCCGCCCTCCTCGTAGATCGTGTACGCGCGCAGCGCCTCCGCCCGCGCCGCCGTCAGGTGCCCCTCGCGCACCATCAGCCCGGCGAGCCGCTCGCGCGCCTGCGCCTCGTAGTACGTGGCATCCACCGCCCGCAACTCACCGGCCGCTTCCCGAAGTTCCCGCTCCGCCCCGGCCAGGTCGCCCAGCGCCTCGCGCGCATCGCCGAGCGCCGCTCCCGCGCGCGCCGCCATCCTCCGGTCGTCCTCGCCCAGGCCCCTGAGCACATCGCGCGCCCGTTCCAGGACCGGCAGCGCCTCGGCGGCGCGGCCCGTCGCCACGAGCGCCCTGCCGAGGAAGAACTCCGCGAGCGCGCCGCCGCGTTCCTCCCCCGCCTCCGCGTTCAGCTCGACCGCCCGCGCGTACACCCCGACCGCACGCTCCGGGTCCGCCCGGTCCCAGTAGCGCCCGGAGAACTCCAGGACGGAAGCGCTCAGTACGGGACTCGCCGCGACCTCCGCGCACGCCGCGGCCCGCTCCAGCTCGGCCCGCGCCCGCTCGTCCTCACCGAGGTCGAGCAGCGGCCGCGACAGCAGGCTCCGCAGGCGTGCCTCCCCGGCCGGGGCGAGGTCGGCGGCCGCGGCGCGCGCCCCCGTCTCCAGGCTGGTGAGCCACTCGCGCACGTGACGGTGGTGCAGGAAGAGCGCCGTCTGCGCCTCGGCGAGCGGCCACACGAGACCGTGCAGCCCCAGGGCCTCGGCCGCGGCGAGGACGGCGAGGGTGTTGTACTTCCCTGCCTCCAGCCACGCCAGCGCCCGCTTCGCCCGCTCCCTCTCCGCCCCGTCGGCGAAGGGATCGGGCGCCTGCGCGAGCAGTTCGTCCAGTACGGCGACCCGCAGCCGGTCCTCACGCAGCGCCCGGTCGGCCTGCGCGGTGCGCAACAGCAGAGCGCGCGTCACCCGCTCCACGACGCCGTCCGCCCACCGCGCGCCCTCCACCTCGCCGGCCTTCTCACGCGCGTGGGCCCGGACCAGGTCGTGCATCCGGTAGTGCCCGCCCTCGGCCGCGTCGAGGAGGCCCGCGTCGAAGAGCCGTTCCAGCAGCTCCGCCGCCTCCCCCTCACCGCCCTGCGCCGCCAGGCCGAGCCCGGCGGCGACGGTCACGGGCTCGCACGTCCGCCCCGGCAACACCCCGAGCAGCCGGTACAACCCGGCCTCCTCCTGCGACAGCTCGCCGTAGGTCAGTTCGAGCACCGTGGACATGGCAGGTCCCCCTCGGAGCGCGAGACCGCGCAGCCGGTTCGATTCTCTCGCCAGCTCACGGGCCAGCGCGGGCAAGGTCAGATGCGGACGCTGGAGCAGCCGGACCGCCGCCAGGTCCAGTGCCTTGGGCAGCCCACCGCAGGCGGCGACGACGCTCAGCGCGGCCTCGCGGTGCGCGTGTACGGTCTCCGGCCCCAGGCGGTCCGCGAGCAGCCGCAGCGCCGCATCGGCGTCCAGCGGCGCCATCGGCGTCAACCGTGCCCCGTCGAGCGTCAGTTCGCCCAGCCGACGGGTGCTGGTGACGAGGAGCATGCTTCCGGCCCCCTGCGGGAGCAGCGGCCTGACCTGCGCCGCCTTGAGTGCGTCGTCGACCACCACGAGCAGCCGCCTGCCCGCCGTGTGATGCCTGTAGAGCGCGGCCCGGTCCTCCAGCGTGTGCGGGATGAACTCTTCCTTCACCCCCAGCTCGCGCAGGCAGCGCGCGAGGGCGATGGCGCTGTCCCCGTCCACACCGCGCAAACCGGCGTAGTCCACGAACAGTTGCCCGTCCGGGAAGCGGTCCCGCGTGCCCCGCGCCCGCCCCCACTTGCGCACGAGCGCGGTCTTGCCGACCCCGGGCAGCCCGAAGAACACCCGGTAACCGACCTCCACCGCGTCACGGTCGCCGACCAGGTCGTCCTCCTCGCCGTGCGGCTCGTTCCCCTCGCCGGGTGGCTCGCCCTCGTGCGGGCGTGGCGCCGAGTCCGCCGCCAGGAGGGCGAGTTCGGCGCGGCGGTTGACGAACGGCACCGTCAGCGGCGGGATCTGGTCAGGGACGACGCGCTCGGGGGCGGACGCCCCTGTAACGACGGTGATGCCTCCGTGGACCCGGCCCGCCTGGATGACCGTGCCGTTCACGGTCCCCGAGACGCCGTTGCCCCAGGGCGCCGCCGCCTCGGCGCCCGGCTCGTCCTCCGGCGCCGTCATGTGCCTGACCGCCCGTCCGCACTCGCGCCGGGCCGCGGCAGACCGATGGTCAACGCCCCGAAGTCCCGCCCCTGCACCACCGCCCCACCGTTCACCGTGCCGCTCACCGAGTTGTACGTGTCCCCGCTTCCCGTGCCGCCCTGACCGGGCGCCAGCTCGTCGAGCAGGGCGCGCAGCTCGGCCGCCGCCTCCGGGTGCTCCCGCAGCGCCCGCCGGAACCGCAGCCGCCATGCCGCCGCGACGTCCTCGGCGACCTCGCGGTCCTCGCCCGCCTCCACGACATCGCGCCGCGCCTCCTCCAGCTCGGCCTCCACCCGTTCCACGTCCTCCGCGCCGTCGTCCCCGCGCGTCAGGAACCGCGCCACACGCTCCCTGACGGCCGCCCACCCGTCGGCGACCATCAGTCCCACGAGCGCGGTCGCCCCTTCACCGGCCAGCAGGCTCACGTCCATCGTTTCCTCTTCCCCCGTGCCGGAATCCCCTGCCGGGACCGGCGCACGTACTCCTCCCACCGTAGAGAGAACGGCAGACCTTGGACAGACCGACGCGCGCCAAGCCCTCCCGCCCCGCGGGCAGCGCACCCGGGCCGCCCGAAGTGCCTCCCACCATAAAGTCCCCCACCGACAAAGGCGCCTGAACGGGAGAAACCCGCACGTCAACGGGCAGAGAAGCACCACCCGGGCATCGTCGGGGGCGGTCGGCAGCCCCCTCAGCGAGCCCCCGGACCCGGTCCGCGCCCCCCACGGGGCCCTGTCCGACCCGTACCCCTGTGTCGGTGCCGTCGCCTAGGGTGTGGGCACGCCGGGGACGCGGGGTCCTCGGCGGCCGGAGCGCGACACGGGGGAGCACGATGGACGACGGCCGGTACGAGGAGGAGAGCGCGCCCGCGCGTGTGCGCCGCACCTTCCCCGGGATCTCACCACGGGCGTACGAACACCCGGCGGACCGCTCGGCGCTCGTCGCCCTGCGCCGCCTCACCGGCTTCGACACGGTCTTCAAGGCCCTCAGCGGCATGCTGCCCGAACGCAGCCTGCGCCTGCTCTACCTCTCCGACTCGGTGCGGGCCGACGAGGACCAGTTCCGCTCCCTGCACCGCATGGCCGTCGACGCCTGCCGCGTCCTCGACGTCGAGCGGGTCCCGCCGCTCTTCGTGACGCAGGACCCGCGGCCGCAGGCGATGTGCGTGGGGATGGACGAGCCGGTCATCGTGCTGACGACGGGGCTCGTCGAACTGCTCGACGAGGAGGAGATGCGGGCCGTCATCGGTCACGAGGTGGGGCACGCGCTCTCGGGACACTCCGTGTACCGCACGATCCTGCTGTTCCTGACCACGATGGCCGTCAAGGTCGCGTGGATACCGCTGGGCGGCGTCGCGGTCAACGCGCTCGTCGTCGCCCTGCGCGAGTGGTTCCGCAAGTCCGAGCTGTCCGCCGACCGCGCGGGCCTGCTCGTCGGCCAGGACATCGACGCCTCGCTGCGCGGCCTCATGAAGCTCGCGGGCGGCAAGCACCTGTCCGAGATGAACACCGCCGCCTTCCTGCGCCAGGCCGAGGAGTACGAGGCGGGGGGCGACCTGCGCGACTCGGTGCTCAAGATCCTCAACGTG
The DNA here is from genome assembly GCF_050613165.1 of Streptomyces sp. P6-2-1. NCBI lineage: Bacteria > Bacillati > Actinomycetota > Actinomycetes > Kitasatosporales > Streptomycetaceae > Streptomyces > Streptomyces sp. P6-2-1. The sequence goes on from NZ_CP192513.1 coordinate 2,863,478, forward strand.
CTCCCCCGCTCGCACCCCTTCACCACGGTCCGCGCGGCCGAACTGCACCGCTGGGCGACGACCCGCGACTACCAGCGCCTCATGGACGGCCATTACCCCCGGCGCGACGAGGACGCGGACACCAAGGTCGGCGAGTCCTTCCGCCAGTCCGCGAGCGCCTACGCCCATGACGTGCGCACCAGCAAGGACCCCCTCATGCGCCTCGTCACCGACCTCGCTGGCGAGGCGGGCAGCCTCACCACCAAGGCCCGCTCCCGCCTCTCCGGCCTGTCCCCCCGCCGCCCCGGCAAGGACGAGGACCCGGGCCCCGGCGAGGACTGACCCCCGCGAGGCCCCCGCCGCCAGAACCGCCCGACCCCCGGGCCGCCACCGGACAGCCGGGCCGGCCGTCAGCGCCACCTGCCGCCCGCCACCCCGAGCAGGCATCGAACGCCCCCCGAAACGACGAAGATCCCGCCCGATCTTGCGATCGGACGGGATCTCGTCACCATTCCTGAGCCAACTCAAGAACTATCGTCTGTGGACCTGAGGGGATTCGAACCCCTGACCCCCTCGATGCGAACGAGGTGCGCTACCGGACTGCGCCACAGGCCCTTGCGACGAGTGAAACTCTAGCACCCCCGAAGGGGTGCTCGGTAATCCGTTCCGCACAGGTCAGGCGCCCGGCGCGGTCACCGGTCTCACTCGCCCGCCGCGCGGCGCGGGGGCTTGTCCTCGTACTGGTCGAAGAGCGGGGTGTTGCGGCGGCGGCCGCGGGTGCGGCGCGAGGGGCGGGACTCCTCGGGCCGCTCCGGCTCGGGCCGCGGGGTGGGCTCCGCGGAGGTGGAGCGGGCCGAGGACCAGACGTCGGGGGCGCCCAGGTCGACGTCCTGGGTGGCGCGCGGGGCGACGGGCGCGGTCACGTACGTCGGCAGGGGGACGGGGACCGGGTCCCAGCCCGCGCCGCGCGGCTCCCTGCGCGGGGCGCGTTGCTGGTCGACCCACTCCGCGTGGTCGGTCTGCTCGACCAGGGCCCGGCGGCCCGCGGCGAGCGCGGAGGCGTCGGGGTGCGCGTCATGATCGGGACGCCCCGCCTCCTCCCCGGCCGGGGCGTGGTGCGCGGGCGCATCGGCCTGCGGGGCGACCGGTTCGGCGGGACGCTCCTCGGCGACGGGCCGACGCTCGGGCGCGGCGGGGCGGCGCTCGGGAGCGGGATGCCGGTCGGGAGCGGGGCGCCGTTCCTGGGCCGGGCGGCGTTCGGGCGCCTGGGCGTGGTCATCGGCCCGCTCGCCGCGGCCGTGGTCGCGCAGGCGGGCGGCGGCGTCCTCGGCGCGGCGGCGGTCCATCGTGTACGCGAAGCGGCGGCGTTCCTGGCCGCGCAGGTAGGCGATGTACGCGCTGAGCAGCACGGCCGGGATCGCGGGCGCCCACAGGAAGCCGAGGCCCCACACGGCGGCGGCGACCGAGCCGAGCGTGAAGACGAGGAAGAGCAGCACCGTGGTGCGCCTGCGGCGGGCGAGCACACGGGTGCGGCGGGCGCGCGCCTGCACCTCGGCGGCGCCGGGGCTCCACACGGTACGGGGCCGCTCGTTCCGTACGGTCTCGGTCTCCACCGGGGCCCGCGCCCCCTCGCCCGGCCCGGCCTGTGCCCGTTCGGCGGGCCGGGGCCGCTCCCGCCCGTCCTGCTCCTCGGCGACCTGCGCGCGCGGCGACTCCGCGGGCGACGGCGGCGGGGGCGGGGAGGCGGGCTGCCGCTCCGGCGTCCCGCGGACCGCGGTCCTGGCCACGGCGAAGGCGCGGACGTCGACCGATTCGGTCGGCTCCGCGTCCTCCGCGAGGGCCTGCGCCGGTTCTCCCGGGGCGCGCTCCCGCAGCTCCTTGGCGTAACGGCGTTCCATTCCCGCCCGTCCGGACAGCAACCGGATGGCGGTACTGAAACGTTCCGTCGGACGAGCCTCGTTCAGCTCGTCCTGCCTGCGGAGCCACATCGGCACCAGGTAGGCCGCCCAGGCCCCGACGATGACTGCGTAAATGAGGCCACTGCTGCTCACCTCTCACACGGTAGAGGGGTTTTCGCCAGGCGATCCGCCAATTGAGTCGGTGTGTCGCACGAACCGACTGATAACACGGGCATTTTTAGGAACGATCTGATCAGCAGAAAGGCACGAAGGGTATCTAAGGATCAGATCACCCTTCTATTCGAATATCTTTTCGAATTACGGGGAAGGGCTTTTCCGCTCCCCCGGTGAGCTGCGCCGCGAGCGCCACCGCGTCAGCAGTCCTTGCGGGACGTCCTCCGCCGTCAGGGCGAAGACGAGGTGGTCGCGCCAGCCGCCGTCGATGTGCAGATAACGGGGGCGCAATCCCTCCTCGCGAAAGCCGAGTTTCTCCACGACGCGGCGGCTCGGGCCGTTCTCGGGACGGATGCAGACCTCGATACGGTGCAGGCCCATCCGGAAGAAACAGTGGTCGACGGCGAGCGCCACGGCGGTCGGCATGACGCCCCGTCCGGCGATGTCCTGGTCGACCCAGTAACCGATGTGCGCCGAGCACATCGACCCCCAGGTGACCCCGGCGACCGTCAGCTGACCGACCAGGCGCCCCTGGTACTCGATGACGAAGGGCAGCATGCGGCCCGCCTTCGCCTCCCCGCGCAGGTGCCGCACCATCTGACGGTAGGTCGGGCGGTGCGTGATGGGGCCCGAGGGGGTCGGCGGCGGGATCGTCGCCTCCCAGGGGCGCAGCCAGTCACGGTTGCGCCGGTTGACCTCGCGCCAGGCGCTCTGGTCGCGCTGTCTTATCGGGCGCAGGGTCACGTCGCCCTCCGTCAGCACGACGGGCCACGTGGACAGATACCCGTTCAGCTCGGGCTCCCAGCATTCTCGGCGGGGCCGGAGGTGCCCGGCCCCGGGTCGGTTCCGGCACCGGTCTGCTCCGGTGCCGGGCGGTGGTCGCCGCCGTGGATCTGGTCGACGGCGTGCGGCAGCCAGCGCTCCAGGACCGCGAGTCCGTCGCGTACCCCGCCCGTGGAGCCCGGCAGGTTCACCACGAGCGTCTGCCCAGCGACCCCGGCGAGCCCGCGCGAGAGCGCGGCGCTCGGGACCTTGCCGAGCCCCTCGGCCCGGATCGCCTCGGCGACGCCGGGGATCTCGCGGTCCAGGACGGCCCGGGTGGCCTCCGGGGTGAGGTCGTTGGGCGTGAGCCCGGTGCCGCCCGTCGTCACGACGACGCCGTAGCCGGTCTCGACAGCTGCGCGCAGCGCCGCCTCCACGGGCGCCCCGTCCGGTACGACCTGCGGGCCCTCGGTCGCGAAGCCCCAGGCCCGCAGCGCCTCGGCGATCAGCGGCCCGCCGCGGTCCGGGTAGACCCCGGCCGCCGCCCGGTTCGACGCGGTCACGACGAGGGCGGTACGCGGACCGAGCGGCGTACGGGGCGAGGCCGCGCGGGCGCGGGGGGCCTCGGCCGGGGCACTGTCGCGGTGCCAGTCCCCCGACGTGCCGCCCGTCTTGGTCTCGACGCGGATATCGGTGATGATCGCGGCCTTGTCGACGGCCTTGACCATGTCGACGACCGTGAGCGCCGCGACCGAGACGGCGGTGAGGGCCTCCATCTCGACGCCCGTGCGGTCCGTCGTGCGGACGGTGGCGGTGATCACGACGGCCTCGTCGGTGACCTCCAGGTCCACGTTCACGCCGGAGAGGGCGAGGGGATGGCACAGCGGGACGAGGTCGGGCGTGCGTTTGGCGCCCATGATCCCCGCGAGGCGGGCGGTCGCGAGGGCGTCACCCTTGGGCAGTCCTTCGCCGCGCAGCAGGGCGACGACCTCGGGGGTGACGAGGACGCGTCCGGTGGCGCGCGCGGTGCGTGCGGTGACGTTCTTGTGGGTCACGTCGACCATGCGGGCCGCGCCCGAGGAGTCGAGGTGCGTGAGCCCGCCGGGCGGCGGGTCCGCTGGCTCGGGGGCTGCGGCCCCCGCGGGCGTGGCGGTCATGAGGCGAAGGTGCTCCCGTTGTGGGCTCGCGGGCGTCCCGCGCGGGCCGGTGTCGGGCAGCCACGGTACTCGCCCGGGCCCGGCGGAATCAGGGCAGCACCGGTGCGGGAACGCCGCGCGGGCCCGCCCCGTACCGGAGCCGTTCACCCGAGCAGGACGACCTCCACTTCCTCGCCCGGCTCCACCGAGGTGCGGTCCTCGGGGACGACGAGGAGGGCGTCCGCCTGCGCGAGGGCACCGACCAGGTGCGAGGAGGCGCCGCCGACGGGGGTGACACGCCCTTCCGCGTGGCGGGCGCGCAGGTACTGGCGGCGGCCGGCGGGCGAGGTGAGGGCCTTGGGCGCGTCGACGAGGGCGCGGACGGTGGGACGGTGCAGGTCGGGGAGACCGGCGAGGGCGCGGAGGGCGGGGCGGACGAACAGCTCGAAGGACACGTACGCCGAGACCGGGTTGCCGGGAAGCGCGAGGACGGGCGTGGCGTCGCGGCCGATCGTGCCGAAACCCTGGGGTTTGCCCGGCTGCATCGCGAGCTTGCGGAAGGTGACCCCGCGGGGCGCCACGGCGTCCTCGGCCACCGGCGCGTCCTCCTCCGTACCCGTGGCCTCGCCCGTACCCGCCGTCGCGCGCCCGCCCTCGCCGTCGGCCTCCGCGTCGGGCAGGCCCTTCCAGCCGGTCAGGGCCTCCTTGACCACGTCGTACGCGCCCACGCTCACGCCGCCGGAGGTCACGACGAGGTCGGCGCGGATGAGCTGGTCCTCGATCGTGGCGCGCAGGGTCTCGGCGTCGTCCCCGATGGCGCCGACGCGGAAGGCGAGCGCGCCCGCTTCACGGGCCGCCGCGGTGAGGGTGAAGCTGTTGGAGTCGTGGATCTGACCGGGGGCCAGGGTCTCGCCGGGCTGGACGAGTTCGCTGCCGGTGGCGAGGACGACGACGCGGGGGCGGGGGCGTACGCGCACGGTGTCGCGGCCGACGGCGGCGAGCAGGCCGAGCTGGGGCGGGCCGAGGACGGTGCCCGCGGCGAGCGCGAGGTCGCCCTCGCGTACGTCGCTGCCCGCGTCCCGTACGTGCGCGCCCGGCTCGGCGGGGCGGAAGACGCGGACCGTGCCCGACGCGCCCTCGGGCGCCGTGCTGTGCGGGGTCATGCGGTCGACGGGACCGCCGCCGATGCCGCCGTCGGTCCACTCGACGGGCACGACGGTGTCCGCGCCCTCGGGCAGTGGGGCCCCCGTCATGATGCGGACCGCCTCGCCGGCTCGCGCCGTCAGCTCGGGGGACGGGCCCGCGGCCGCGTCCCCGACGACGCGGAGCGCGACGGGCGCCTCCGCGTCGGCGCCCGCGAGATCGGCCGCCCTGACCGCGTACCCGTCCATCGAGCTGTTGGCGAAGGGGGGCAGCGAGAGCGGCACGGTGACGTCCTCGACGAGGACGCAGCCCTGGGCGTCGAGCAGCTGGAGCTGGATCGGCTCCAGCGGGCGCACCGTGGCCAGGATGTCGTCCAGGTGCGCGGTCACCGTCCAGGTGGCGTCGGGGCCCTGGGGCTGCGTCGTCGTGCTCACTACGGCTGCATCTCCTCGTCGACGTAACTGCGGAGCCAGGCGCGGAAGTCCGGGCCCAGGTCCTCACGTTCGCACGCGAGGCGGACGATGGCGCGCAGGTAGTCGCCGCGGTCACCGGTGTCGTAGCGGCGGCCGCGGAAGACGACGCCGTGCACGGGGCCGCCTGCCTTCTCGTCGTCGGCGAGCTGCTGGAGCGCGTCGGTGAGCTGGATCTCGCCGCCGCGGCCCGGCTCGGTCGTGCGCAGTATGTCGAAGATGCGCGGGTCGAGTACGTAGCGGCCGATGATCGCGTAGTTGCTGGGCGCGTCGGCCGGGTTGGGCTTCTCGACGAGCCCGGTGATGCGGACGACGTCGGCGTCGGCGGTCGTCTCGACGGCCGCGCTGCCGTAGAGGTGGATCTGCGCGGGCGGGACCTCCATGAGCGCGACGACGCTGCCGCCCTCACGGGCCTGGACCTCGATCATCCGGGCGAGGAGCGGGTCGCGCGGGTCGATGAGGTCGTCGCCGAGGAGGACGGCGAAGGCTTCCCTGCCGACGTGCGGGGCCGCGCAGAGCACGGCGTGGCCGAGGCCCTTGGGGTCGCCCTGGCGCACGTAGTGGATGTCGGCGAGGTCGGAGGACTCCTGCACCTTGGCGAGGCGGTCGCCGTCGCCCTTGCGACGGAGCGCCTCCTCCAGCTCGTAGTTCCGGTCGAAGTGGTCCTCGACGGGGCGCTTGTTACGGCCTGTCACCATGAGGACGTCACTGAGGCCTGCCGAGACGGCCTCCTCGACGACGTACTGGATCGCCGGTTTGTCCACGACCGGCAGCATTTCCTTCGGTGTGGCCTTGGTCGCGGGAAGGAACCTGGTACCGAGGCCGGCGGCGGGGATCACGACCTTGGTGATCCTCGTGTGTGCGGAAGTCATGACGCCACCATAGCCAGGGCTTTGCCAATGACCGCGGAGTTGTCCACAGGTATCAGTCATATTGACCGATATGACGCGACAAGGAGTTTGCTGTGAGCCGTACGCCAGGTGATGCGAAAGAGGCGAAGAGGGTCCTGCGCCGCTCCCTCCTGGCGGAACGACGGGCCAGGCCGGCGTCGGAGGTGCGGCGGCTGGGGCACGCGCTGGCCGCGATCGCGGCGCGGCTCCCGGAGCTGAATGGAGTACGGACGGTCGCCGCGTACGTGTCGCTCGGCGGCGAGCCGGACACGGGGCCGCTCATCGACCTGTGGCACGCGCGCGGCGTACGGGTCCTGCTGCCCGTGCTGCTGCCCGACGACGACCTCGACTGGGCCGCCTACGAGGGCCCCGCCTCCCTGCGCGAGGTGCGCCACGCGGGCCGGATGACGCTGCGTGAGCCCGCAGGACCGCGGCTCGGGCCCGCGGCGGTCACGGAGGCGGACGCCGTACTGCTCCCCGGGCTCGCCGTGGACGGCGCGGGCCGCAGGCTCGGGCGCGGCGGCGGCTCGTACGACCGGGTCCTGGCGCGGCTGGCCGCAGCGGGCGCCGACCCGCTCCTGCTGGTCCTTCTCTACGAGGAGGAGGTGCGCGCGAGCGTCCCGGCGGAACCGCACGACAGGCCGGTGCACGCGGCGGTGACTCCGGCGGGGGTACGGAGGTTCTGAGCGGCACGGGGACGGGGGCGGCGTGCGCGGGTGGTGCGCGGGTGCGCGGCGAGGCACGGGCGACGGCGGCTACGCGGCGAGGCACGGGCGACGGCGGCTACGCGGCGAGGGGCGGGCGAGGGCGGGTACGGGCGAGGGGCGCCCCCGGCCGTGGGGGCGCCCCTCATCCGCGGCGCTGTGCGGATCATCCGCGGCGCTGTGCGGACCCGTACCGCCGGACGCGGCTCAGGGCCGCAGGATGAGCGTGTCCTTGGTCCCCTTCTTCACCGCCGACTCGCTGTAGGCCCAGGGCAAGGTCTCGCCCTCGGTCCACTTCTTCGTCTGGTCGGTGTAGTGGGCGCTGTAGGCGTGGCCCGACGCGCCCGTGAGGTTGATCCAGCGGGACTTGTCGAGGTCGGCGAGGTTGACGATCATCCGCATCGACGGGACCCAGACGACGTCGTAGCCGCCGGCCGCGTTCCAGCCCGTCGCGTCGACCGCCGCCTCGCCGCCGCCCAGCTTGTAGGGGCCGCGGTTGAGCATCCGCTGGAGGAAGCCCGGACCCTCGGTGCCGAGCGTCTGGTTCTTCAGCGTGAGCTGGTGCAGGCGGCCCCAGCTCCAGGTGTCGATGTCCTTGCCGAGCTTCGCCGTCAGCTCCCAGCGGGCGTCCTTCATGGCGCGCGCGAAGAGCCCGTCCCTGGTGGCGACCGCCTTGTCCTTGCGCGTGCCGGGGGCCTTCCACCACTCGTTCTTCGGGTCCTTGACGAGCTTGCGGACGACCTCGTACCAGCGGTCGCCGCCGTCCGGCTGCGCGCTGTCCGGGTCGCGCTGCCCGCACTCGCGCACCCGGGTGTCCTCGTCGATCGGGCCCGTGGTGCCGGCCGGTTCGACGTTGAGGCACTCGTCCTTCACCCGCACCTCCTTCGGCAGCTTCTGGCCGAAGGCGAGCGTCAGGATGTTGCGCCACACACCGTTGAAGTACGCGGCGGCTGCCGAGTCCGGCTCCTGCGTGTAGTCCCAGCCCTCCAGGAGCTTCTGCGCCTCGCGGACGTAGGGGTCCTTGACGTCGATCTTCAGCAGGTAGGGCGTGAGCAGGCGGGCGATCTCGCTGCTGTTGTCCATCTGCATGGAGGTCATGTCGTCGGTGGAGATCTTGCCGCCGTCCTTGATCTTGGACTTGATCAGGTCGGTGATGCGCTGGCTGCGGGTGCCGTATCCCCAGTCGGTCGTCAGCTCGTAGGGGTAGTTGTCCTTGTCGACGACGGCCTGGTTGGCGGTGACGATGTAGCCGCGCGCGGGGTCGTACTCCCAGGGGAGTTCGTCCTGCTTGATCCAGCCCTGCCAGTGGTAGCCGGAGTCCCAGCCGGGCGCGGGCAGCGAACCGTCGTCGCCCTTGGCGCGGACCGGGAGCTTCCCGGGCGCCTGGTAGCCGATGTGGCCCTTGGTGTCGGCGTAGATGAGGTTCTGCGAGGGGACCTCGAAGAGCGCGGCGGCGGAGCGGAACTCCTTGAAGTCCTTCGCCTTGTCGAGCGCGAAGACCGCGTCCATCGAGCGGCCCGGGTCGAGCGCGGTCCAGCGCAGCGCGACGCCGTAGCCGTCGCCGCGGTCGGGCGCCGCGCTCGCGACGGGCGCCTTCTTGCCGACCTTGGTGAGTTCGTCGTCGCGGTCGGAGATGAGCGGGCCGTTGTCGGTCTCGCGGACGGTGATGACCTTCGACGTGCCGCCGGCGACCTTGATCGTCTCCTTGCGGGTCTTGAACTTCTTGATCTTGCCGTCGACCTGGTAGCCGTCGCTCGTGACCTTCTCCAGGTAGAGGTCGGTGACGTCGGCGCCGAGGTTCGTCATGCCCCAGGAGATGTCGCCGTTGTGGCCGATGATCACGCCGGGCATTCCGGAGAAGGTGTAGCCGGAGACGTCGTACTGGCACTTCGCCGAGACCGTGCGGCAGTGCAGACCCATCTGGTACCAGACCGAGGGGAGCTGCGGGGCCAGGTGCGGGTCGTTGGCGAGGAGCGGCTTGTTCGTCGTCGTGTACTTGCCGGAGACGACCCAGGAGTTCGAGCCGATGCCGTTGCCGCTCGGACCGAGCAGGTCGGGTACGCGGTCGAGGGCGTCGTAGACGCCGGTGAGCTGGTCGCTGATGGCCTGGGCGTCGGCGGAGCCGAAACCGCCCTGCGGGGTGGTACCGGCGGAGGACTCGGTGCCCGTGGCGGTGCCGGTGCCCGTGGCGGTTCCGGTTTCGGTGCCCGTGGCGGTTCCGGTTTCGGTGCCGGTTTCGGTGGTGCCGGTGCCCGTGCCGTCGGTACTCGTACCCGTGCCGTCGGCGCCCGTACCCGTACCGGTGGAGGTGCCGTCGCCGACGCCCGTGCCCATCCCGCCAGGGGACCCCTTGTAGTCAGGGTCGTACTTGCCCGTGACCGGGTCGACGCCGCCGCCCTGGATGATCGGCGCGTTCTTCTTGTACGGGTACTCGGGGTAGAGGTCCTTGATCTGCTTCGCGCTGAGGCGGCTGCTCATGAGCGAGCGGTCGATCTCGTCCTGCATGTTGCCGCGCAGGTCCCAGGCCATCGCCTTGAGCCAGGCCACCGAGTCGACCGCGTCCCACTTCTGCGGCTTGTAGTCGTTGGTGAAGCCGAGCGCCGCGTACTCCAGCGAGATGTCCTTGCCGTCCTTGCCCGCGAGGTAGGCGTTGACGCCCTTGGTGTAGGCGTCGAGGGAGCGCTTCGTGGCGTCCGACAGCTTCGTGTCGTACTCCTTCTGCGCCACGTCCCGCCAGCCCAGCGTGCGCAGGAAGGCATCGGTGTCCACCTGGCCGTCGCCGAACATCTCGGAGAGGCGGCCCGAGGTCGTGTGGCGGCGCACGTCCATCTCGTAGAAGCGGTCCTGAGCCTGGACGTAGCCCTGCGCCATGAAGAGATCGGCGTCGCTGTCCGCGTAGATCTGCGGAATCCCGTACGCGTCGCGGCGGACCTCGACCTTGCCACTGAGGCCCTTGAGCCGGAGCGTCCCGTTCGTCTGCGGGTACGAGGCTCGCACGGTGCTCACTCCCCACCAGCCGCCGTACCCGACTCCCGCCACGACGACGAGAACCAGGAGAATCACGAGGAGGCGGGCTCGACGCCCTTTCTTCTTGCCGGACTTATGACCGGAAGAGGGGGTTGTATTCGCGGGCATCGCTGTCCTTGCTGTCCTTCGAGCGGCCGAGCGGGCGGAATCGTCCGGGCGGAGAGTCACCCCAACGCTGGAGCAACCATAGGCGCAGCGCCTGTAGGCCAAGGACGCGGTACGGGCCCGTAGGCCGGGCCCCGGGGGCCGCTCGCCCCGCCCCGTACGGCACTTGAGCACTCCCCCGCACAACCGGCTTGTCCTTTGTGTGCCGACTTCTCCGGTGCAAGGCGGTCGTATCTCCGCAGGGTCAGACGCACTCCCGCGGGGGAGCCGGTTCGCGAAGACGCATCAAGAAACCGTTAACGATTAGGTAAGGTAACGAAGTAACCGGGTCGTCTCTGTTCCGGAGTCGCCCCCTCCGCCCGGCTCGTACCCTTGCCGGCACCTCCTCCCCATCCGCCCCCGGTGGTGGGGACTCCCGCCCCCGCGGAAAGGAACCGGCCCCTGACTGTCGACCACCTCAACCAGCTCCTGCTCGTCTCCGCCGTCGTCCTCCTCGTCGCCGTCGCGGCCGTGCGCCTCTCCTCGCGCAGCGGTCTGCCGAGCCTGCTCGTCTATCTCGGCATCGGCGTCGTCATGGGCACCGACGGACTCGGCAACGTGTCCTTCGACGATGTCCGGCTGACCCAGGTCATCGGCTACGCGGCCCTCGTGGTGATCCTCACCGAGGGCGGGCTCGGCACGAAGTGGAAGGAGGTCCGCCCGGCGCTGCCTGCGGCGGCCGCGCTCTCCACGGTGGGCGTCGGGATCAGCGTGGGGATCACGGCGCTCGGGGCGCACTACGTGGTGGGTCTCGACTGGCGGCCCGCGCTGATCATCGGCGCGGTTGTCTCGTCGACGGACGCGGCGGCGGTCTTCTCCGTACTGCGCAAGGTGCCGCTGCCCTCGCGCATCACGGGCACGCTGGAGGCGGAGTCGGGCTTCAACGACGCGCCTGTCGTCATCCTCGTCGTGGCCTTCTCGACAGCGGGCCCCGTCGAGCACTGGTACGTACTGCTCGGCGAGATCGCGCTCGAACTGGCCATCGGCGCCGCGGTGGGGCTCGCGGTGGGCTGGCTCGGCGCGTACGGGCTGCGCCATGTCGCGCTGCCCGCGTCGGGGCTCTACCCGATCGCGGTCATGGCGATCGCCGTCACCGCCTACGCCTCGGGCGCCCTCGTCCACGGCAGCGGCTTCCTCGCGGTGTACCTCGCCTCGATGGTGCTCGGCAACGCGAAGCTGCCGCACTGGCCCGCGACCAGGGGCTTCGCCGAGGGCCTCGGCTGGCTCGCGCAGATCGGCATGTTCGTCCTGCTCGGGCTGCTCGTCACGCCGCACGAACTCGCCTCGGACATGGTGCCCGCGCTCCTCATCGGCCTGATCCTCACGGCGCTCGCCCGGCCCGCGTCGGTCCTGCTGAGCCTGTTGCCCTTCCGGCTGCCCTGGCGGGAACAGGCGCTCATGTCGTGGGCGGGCCTGCGCGGCGCCGTGCCGATCATCCTGGCGACGATCCCGATGGTGGGAGGGATCAAGGACAGCCAGCACATCTTCAACATCGTCTTCGTACTCGTCGTCGTCTACACCCTCGTCCAGGGCCCGACCCTGCCCTGGCTCGCCCGCCGCCTGGGCCTGGGCAACCGCGCCGAGACGGCGGACCTCGGCGTCGAGTCCGCGCCGCTGGAACGCCTGCGCGGCCACCTCCTGTCGGTCGCCGTCCCCGGCGATTCGCGTATGCACGGCGTGGAGGTGAGCGAGCTGCGCCTGCCCAAGGGCTCCGCCGTCACGCTCGTCGTCCGCGAGGGTACGAGCTTCGTCCCGACACCGACCACGACCCTGCGGCGCGGCGACGAACTCCTCGTCGTCGCCACCGACCCCGTCCGCGAGGCGGCCGAGGCCCGCCTCCACGCCGTCGCCCACGGCGGCAAGCTCGCCGGCTGGCTCGGGCAGGCCGAGGAGGACGGAGGCGCCGGAGCCGGTGCGGGGCGTGCCGGTGCGGGGCGGACAGGTGCGGGGCGTGCCGGTGCGGGCTCGGGACGGGCGAGTGCCGGTTCCGGGCGCGCGGGCGCCGCTTCCATGCGCGGGAGCGCGGGCACGGGGCGGGCCGGTGCGGGTACGGGGCGCGCGGACGCGGGTACGGGGCGTGCGAGCGCCGGTACGGGGCGCGCGGGCGCCGGTACCCGGCCGTCCGAGGCGACCGGGCGTGGGGCGGCCGCCCAGAAGCAGGGAGCCGGACAGGCGGGGGGCCGCTCGCTGGGCCGCCTGCGATTCACCAGGTCCACGGACGTGAGCGGGCGCGGCGAGAACGGGAAGGTGCGGCCGGGGTCCGGCGCGCCGGGTGGGCCGGGCGGCCCGGGCGAGAGCGCCTCGGGCGCTACGGGCGCGGGCGGCGGTACGGGCGGTGTGAGTGGCGCCTTCGTGCCCGAGGAGCGGGAGGCGCCCGCTGCGGAGCGGCGCGGCCTCGGCTCCGTACCGCCGCTGCCGCCCGCCTCCTCCGTACGCGAGAAGGCGCGCGAACAGGCGGCCCGCGGCCCGGCCGATCCCGCGGATGCCGCGCCCGAGAGCCACCGCCCGGCGGAGGAACGCCAGGCCGAGGGGGCCGGGGTCGGGGAACTCGGCGAGGAACGGGACCCGGCCTGAGCTGCCCCTCTCGTCCCTCGCTCGCGGCGGCCCGCCACCGCGAGCGGGGGCGCGCCGACGCCCGCGCCCGTCATACGATGGCTCCGCATCACTGACCGACCAACTCTGCCTGACGCAGAGCTGGCGCGACCGTATGGCGGCCGTGACGCCCTCCCGGGCGCTGGTATCTACCGCAGTCCCGCGCGAGTGGACAGCTCTCGGTGCCTCCCCGCTGAGGCGCTACCAGGCGGCAGAAAGGTGTGCGCCGTGGCAACCACGGTCGCCTCCTCGTCCGGCACCGGCTCCCCGAAGAGCGCGCCCCCGCGCCGCCCCGGGTACGGACAGCTCCTGCGCACCCCCGGCGTCGCCGGTTTCCTCCTCTCCGGCTTCGCCGCCCGGCAGCCCTTCGGCATGCTGACCATGAGCATGGTCATGCTCGTGGAACACACCACCGGGTCCTACGGCAACGCGGGCGCTGTCGCCGCGGTCACCGGCGTCTCGATGGCCCTCTGCGCCCCGCAGAACGGGCGGCTCGCGGACCGGCACGGCCAACGCGCCGTCCTCGTACCCGGCGTCCTCCTCCACGCCGTCTCGGTCGCGGCCCTGGCCACCCTCGCCCTCGCCGGGGCCCCGCTGTGGGCGCTGTTCCTGCTGGCCGTCCCCGCGGGCGCCTCGGTACCGCAGGTCGGCCCGATGGTGCGGGCCCGCTGGGCCGGCAAGCTCGCGGGCAGCCCGCTTCTCCCCACGGCCGCCGCCTTCGAGTCGGTCACCGACGAATTCACGTTCGTCATCGGCCCCGTCCTCGCCACCGCGCTGTGCACCGGGGTGCACCCGGTCGCGGGTCTCGCCGCCGAGGCGACGCTCACCCTCGTCGGCGGCCTGCTCTTCGCCGCCCAGCGCACGGGACTGCCGGACAACGGCACGGGGCTGGACAGGGGCGCGGGACCGGGCAGGGGCGTGGAAGCGGGCAGGGGCGCGGGACCGGGCAGGGGCGTGGAAGCGGACGAGGGCGTCCCGGGGACCCGGAGGGGGACGGCGGGCTCGTCCTCGGCACTGCGGGTGCCGGGTGTCCGGGTGCTGGTCGTGGCCTTCCTCGGGATCGGGGTGGTCTTCGGCGGAATGCAGGTGTCGCTCACGGCCTTCGCCGAGGAGTCGGGTCACTCCGGTGTCAACGGCCTCCTTTACGGGATCTTCGCTTGCGGGAACATGCTCTCGGGCGCCGCCGTGGGCGCGATCGCCTGGAAGCGGCCCGCGCACGGCAGGCTGCTCATCGGCTACACGGCGCTCGCCGTCGTGGCCTCGACCCTGTGGGCCGTGCACTCCGTTCCTCTCTTCGCCGTGGTCGGTTTCCTGACCGGGCTCTGCGTCGCGCCCGCCCTGGTGACCGGGTACACCCTGGTCGACGCGCTCGTACCGGCCCGGGCCAGGACCGAGGCCTTCACGTGGCTCACCGGGGCGGTGGCGCTGGGGCAGGCGGCGGCCGTGACGGCCGCGGGGAGACTCGCGGACGCGCACGGTTCCCGGGCCGGTTTCCTGGTACCTGCCCTCGGCACGCTGGCCGCCCTGCTCACCCTGGCCCTGCTGCGCGAGCGGCTCGTACCGGCTGCGACGAAACCCCAGGCCAGGGCTGCCGAAGGGGCCGCGTCCGGCGTGTGATCGGTCACCGGGGCCCGTCGGCAGTGGACTGACGGCGCGGAATACGTCACTATGGAGTGTCGTTAGCACTCATCGAGTCAGAGTGCCAGGAGGAAGCAAGTGCCGACGTACCAGTACCAGTGCACCGAGTGCGGTGAGGGCCTGGAGGCCGTCCAGAAGTTCACGGACGACTCGCTCACCGAGTGCCCGAACTGCGGGGGCCGCCTGAAGAAGGTCTTCTCCGCCGTCGGCATCGTCTTCAAGGGCTCGGGCTTCTACCGCAACGACAGCAGGGGCGCGTCGAGCAGCAGCTCCCCCGCGGCCAAGCCCTCGACCTCGGCCGGTTCGGACACCGCCGCCAAGCCCGCGGCCGAGAAGAAGTCGGACTCCGGTTCCAGCTCGTCGAGCAGCAGCTCCTCCAGCAGCAGCTCGCCGGCTCCCGCGGCCTGAGAGCTGCCCGCGGTCCCGTGCCAGGACGGGCCCACCCCCCGTGCCGCGGGTGGGCCGGTCCTTTCTGTCGCGGACGGACCCGTCACTCGTAGCTCGCGCGTGTGCGCGGCCTCCGGCCTCGGCCGGGATCGCCGACTCGTCCCATCCGTGAGTCGGCTCCGCAGTGTGAGTGACGGACCTGCCGCTTCCTCGTCGGGGCCCCGTTCCTCCGCTCCGCCGGAGGGGCGGGGCCCGGACGTGTTGTCGGTGGTGGTCCCGATACTGTGCCGCCATGTCCAACACCACCTCCACCAGCCCCGCTGTGCCCGGTGCCGCGGGCCCCTCGGGACCCCGGGCCGATATCGGGGTCATCGGCGGTTCAGGCTTCTACTCCTTTCTCGAAGATGTCACGGAGGTCTCGGTCGAGACCCCGTACGGGCCGCCGAGTGACTCCCTCTTCCTCGGCGAGGTGGCCGGCAGGCAGGTCGCGTTCCTGCCCCGGCACGGGCGCGACCACCACCTGCCGCCCCACCGCATCAACTACCGCGCCAACCTCTGGGCCCTGCGCTCGGTCGGCGTGCGGCAGGTACTCGGGCCGTGTGCGGTGGGCGGGCTCCGGCCCGAGTACGGTCCTGGCACCCTGCTCGTTCCCGACCAGTTCGTCGACCGTACGAAGGGCCGGGCCCAGACCTACTTCGACGGCGACGAACGTCCGGACGGCGCCGTGCCGAACGTCGTGCACGTCTCCCCCGCCGATCCGTACTGCCCGACGGGCCGGGCCGTCGCACTCACCACGGCCAGGCGGCACGGCTGGGACGCGGTGGACGGCGGCACGCTCGTCGTGGTGGAGGGTCCGCGGTTCTCCACCCGTGCCGAATCACGCTGGCACGCGGCGCAGGGCTGGTCGGTGGTCGGGATGACCGGGCATCCGGAGGCGATGCTCGCTCGTGAACTGGAGCTCTGCTACACCTCGTTGACGCTGGTCACCGACCTGGACGCGGGCACCGAGACAGGGGAGGGTGTCTCGCACCAGGATGTGCTGGAGGTCTTCGCGGCGAACGTCGACCGACTGCGGACGGTCCTTTTCGACGTCGTGGCGGATCTTCCGGCCGCGGAGGACCGGGACTGCCTGTGCACGAAGGCCCTCGGGGGATGGGACCCCGGGTTCGCGTTGCCGTAACCGTAGAACACCTCGGGCGGTCCGTGTCGAGCCGGAAAGAAAGCGATCACTCGTTCGGGTTGTGGATATCTCCGCAAGCCCCGAGTTATCCACAGGCGTTCCTCGCGTGTCAGTGCTGTCGGGCAGGCTGTGCTTGTCCGTTTCGTACCGGCGCTCAGGCGGTCGCGGGACGGACGCGGTGGTGGCACGACCTGTGACGCCACCGGGCCCATCCCTCCGCACGAACGGACAGCCCGTCATGACGCACACGCCTCCCGGCTCCCTCTCCCGCCTGTCGCGCGAACCCGCGCGAGCGCCCTACGAACCGGCTCCGCTCGGGCGCGAGTTCCCCGGGCGCGAGCCCTCCGGGCACGGGGTCCACGGCCCCGGCCAGGGGGTGTCGGGGCACGAGTCCCCGGGGCAGGAGTCGTTGGAGCGGGAGTCGTTGGAGCGGGAGTCGTTGGGGCGGGAGTCGTTGGAACACGAGTCCCCGGAGCAGGAGTCGTTGGGGCGGGAGTGGGGCGGGCCGGGGGCCCTTGCCGGTGCGGGGACGGGGCCGCCGGGGCGTGAAGTGCCCCCGCCCGGCACCGTTCCGCTCTTCCCGCCGCTGCCCGTGCGCCGGAAGGGAATGGGACGGTTGTGGCCCCGGCACCGCGCGGGCCGGGGTCTGACGCTCGCGCTCCTGGCGGTCTGCGGGGGTCTCCTCATCGCCGTGCCGTCGACGGGGGCCGGTGTTCCGCCGACGAAGGCTTCGCCCTCCTCCGGGCCTGGCGGCGCCGGGGCACATACCGCCCGGACACGGCCGGCACCCGACAGGCGGACCGTGCGCACCGCGGTCCGTATCGCGGAGCCCGCAGGTCTGCGCCTGGTACGGCCCGGGGACCGGGTGGACGTGATCGCGGTCAGCGGTACCGGTCCCCGTGCGGCGCGCGTCGTCGTGGCGGGGGCGCGGGTCGTCGCCCTTCCGGGGCCGACCGTCTCCTCTCCCTCGCCACCGCGGGGTACGACGGCACCCCTCACCGACCCGGCGGCTTCGAGGGTCACCGAGGCCGAGGTTTGGCCGGAGGGTGACGCGGAAATGCGCTGGGACGCGACGGATTCCGGCGCCGTCGTCGTGCTCACGGTGCCGCGCGCCTCGGCCGTGGACCTCGCGGCGGCGTCCGCCTCATCGGCCCTGGCGGTGGTCGCGTGCTGAGGGGCCTGCTCCGGAAAGTGACCGGGATGTTGCTCCGGCGGGACGGCGGGAAGCCGTCCCGGGGGCCAGGAGCCGCACGGATGGCAGCGGATCGCGCCGTGTCAAGTCGCTCGATAGTGGGAGGCAATTGGACAGGGGCCGGGACGGATGTCGTAGGTTGCGAGACTGTTTGCATCGCACAACATGCGCATACGGAAAGGCCCTTGAGTGAGCGAGAACAGCAAGCCTGGTGTGTGGGAAGGCTTCAAGTCCTTCCTCATGCGTGGCAACGTCATCGACCTGGCGGTCGCGGTGGTCATCGGGGCCGCCTTCACGAACATCGTCAACGCGGTGGTCAAGGGCGTCATCAACCCGGTGGTCGGTGCTTTCGGTACACAGGACCTGGACAAGTACAGCTACTGCCTGCAAAGTCCCTGCACCCCCGCGCACGGGGGCAAGGAGGCCGAGGGCATCCAGATCATGTGGGGCACGGTCCTCAGCTCGGCCCTCACCTTCCTCATCACGGCGGCCGTCGTGTACTTCCTGATGGTCCTGCCGATGTCCCGCTACCTGTCCAGGCTGGCGGCCCGCCGCGAGGCGAAGTACGGCACCCCGGAGGTGCCGGTGTCGGAGCTGGACGTGCTGAAGGACATCAGGGACGAGCTCGTCGCCGCCCGGATCGCGCGCGGCGAGTCCGCGCCGAACGGCCCGGCGGCACCGGGCGCGACCGCGGACGGCGCGCCTCCGGAGGGGCCGGGTACGCCACCGGAAGGACCGGCGGGAGGACAGGGGCCCACGAAGGGCTGATCCGCTTCTCGCGGCGTCCGCCCGGGCGGCCTCGGGGCCGCTCCCGGTCAGATGTGGTGCGGGGGCTTCTCGTCGAGGAAGCGGGCCAGGTCCGCCGCCGAGCCACCACGGGGGACCGGGCGGTCGCCCCAGCCCCGGTCGGAGTCGTCACGGCCGCGCCCGTAGAGAGGATCGTCGAAGACCAGGCGCGCCTTGGCCCGTCGCAGGCGCTCAGCCTCCGCCTTGTCCGCCCGGCCGGCCTCGCCCGCCGGGGCTGTGGACGCTTCGCCCGCGAGCGGGGCGCCCTGAGGCGCCTCGGCCTCCGCCGGGCCGGGCGTCTCGCTCTCCGCCGGGCCCGGCGGGGGCTGCGGGGAAGGGCTGGCCGTCGGCTCGGGGGTCTCGCTCATTCCTCCAGCGTACGTCCGCTCCGCCGCTTCCCTGCGGGGCGAGCCGCACGGGACCGGAACGGAGCGGGCGGCAGGGCGCGGCACGCCCCAGCGGGCTCCGGGCTCCGGGCTCCGGGCTCCGGGCTCCGGGCTCCGGGCTCCGGGCTCCGGGCTCCGGGCTCCGGGCTCCGGGCTCCGGGCTCCGGGCTCCGGGCTCCGGGCTCCGGGCTCCGGGCTCCGGGCTCCGGGCTCCGGGCTCCGGGCTCCGGGGAAACGGTACGGAGGCGTGCCGGGCCTCGTGGGGGCGCTCGCGTCCGGCCCGGCGCCCCTCACGCGCAACCGCACCACCGCGGACGCCGTACAACCCCGGCACCCGTGGCCACCGCCGTCGCGGAGGGCTCCAGGGCCGCACGCCGGGGGGCGTCCGCCCCGGTGCCGCACGGCTCCCGGGCCCGGAGTCCCTGTGCCGCCAGGGGCACGGCGGCAGCGGGGCCCGCCGCACTCGACGTTGCCGCCCCGGGTTTGAGCGACGGAAGGCAACCCTTTGGGTGGACGAGGCGTCAGTTTCCGTACAAGCGTGCCGTCTTCCGCGTTGGCGGCACTTGGCGCTACCTTCCGAGCGTCGCTTCCGGATTCGGCGCATACGACGACGGCATGTGCGGGAACTTCCCGCAGCCTTCGTTCGTTTTCACGAATCCCGGACATGATGTCCAACCGTAGGGCTACGGTATGCACCCACGAGGTGACATGCAGCAACGCCGGGAGATGCCTTGAGCGTTCCGTACGAGACACCTGAGTCGCCGGAGAACCCCCTCATGCGACTGCTTGGACGCGCCCTCAACTCATTCGAACTGCCCGACGAGATCCTCTCTCGGCTCGACTCCGCACTCGCCTACGACACCTCCCTGCACTCGGCGCACCACAGCGCGACGCTGCACCAGGAGACCCACCGCCACTGCTGGTTGCTGCCCGACGGCAGCGCTCTCCCCCTGTGGGAGATCAGGCGGCGCAGCGTCCCGGGGAACGAGACGCTCCACGAGGTCTACGCCGACGCCGAGGAGGCCAGGATCGCCGCCTCGCGCGCTCCGTTCGGGCCGACGGAGTGGACCACGCTGCCGGCCGATGACGACGAGGTGTCCGCCGCCGACCTGATCGCCGAGGAGTCGGTCCCGCACCGCGAATACGTCCCGGACAACTCCGCCGACCATGCCCGTCGGCTGTTGCGCCGGGCCGAGAACGAGGACTGCCCCCGGGAGGACATCGCCGACCTCCTGCGCAACGCCTTCGCGCACGAGATCACCCAGGCGTTCACACGCCCGGGCCTGCGGGCCATCGCGGGCATCGGCTTCGCGCTGTACGAGCATGCCTTCCTTCTCCTGGACGGGACCGAGATGTCGCTGTGGGAGGTCGAGCACACGGCGACGCCCGACCGGCGCCACATGTGCGAGGTCTACGAGACGGAAGGAGAGGCGCACGAGGCGATGGAACGTCGCTCCCGCGTGCTCTGAGCGGAGAACGGGACCCGCGGCAGCGGCGGGACCCGCCGGCACAAGAAGAGGCCGTCGGCACAGGAAGAGGAGGGGGCGGCGCGCGGCAGTGGGAAGGCCGCCCGTCATCCGACCCCCCGGCCCTCGTATCGAAGACGCCCGACCGGCGGCGACCCTCGCCGAGAAGGCGAGCGCGCACGAACGGCCACGAGCGGCCCGCATGAACGGACACTCTCGAACGGGCTGCTCACGAACGGGGCGCTCACGAACACGACCTCGCCGAGAGCCGTGCGCCCGGCAGGGAAGCTGAGCGAGCACGCTCAACCGGGCCCTCGGCATGCCTGGCCCGGCCGACCAGCGCATTCACCTCGGCCCGCTCACCGCACCCGGCCCGCGCCCGCGCCCTCGTGACGCGTCCGATGCCGCACTCGATGCCCCGCGTCGCACCAACCGCCCACCGCCCCCGCCCAGCGCTGCCGTACGCGAGTCAGCCGCGCCCTTCGAGGCGCCGGACGAGGCCCGCGAAGGCCGCGCGTTCGGCGGGGGTGAGTTCGACGCTCTCCGAGGCGGGGACGCACTGGCGCGGTATCCGCGGGCGTCGCGCTCCGGCGGGCGCCGACGTCGGAGCGGCGCCCGGGCCAGCGGTCGCCGCGGGCTCGGCGCCGCGCATCCCTCGTACCCCGCGACCCCCGCGGACGAGTCCAACGGCCCAGGCGACCGCTGCCGTCACGAGGGCGGCCACCCCGACCTGCTGCATGACTGAGACGTGCTGAGGCATGGCTTCAGTAGACCTCACTCCACTGGACCAATGGGAGGAAAAATCGGGTTCTTACTCCCGAAGTGACGCATCTCCTATGCCACTTCTGCCCAGGTTCGCCCCGATGCACGCGTCCGCACGCCTTCTCGACTTCTCGACTTTTCGGCGCCTTCTCGCGCGTGCGCCCGTGCACGGGCACGCCGAAGGGCCCGCGCCTCGCGGCTCGGGCCCTTCCGGTGCGCCGGGGTGGCGCGGGCGGGTTCGCGGCGATCCGCTCCGTCACGCCGCCGCGTCGAAGCCGGTGTCGTGCGCCAGCTTCTTCAGTTCGAGCAGGGCGTGCTTCTCGATCTGGCGGATGCGCTCCCTGGTGAGGCCGTGCTGCTTGCCGACCTCGGTCAGGGTGCGCTCACGGCCGTCCTCGATGCCGTAGCGCATCTTGATGATCGACGCGGTGCGCTCGTCGAGCCGGCCGATCAGCTCGTCCAGCTCCTCGCTGCGCAGCAACGTCATCACGGACTGCTCGGGGGAAACCGCGGAGGTGTCCTCCAGGAGGTCACCGAACTGGGTGTCGCCCTCGTCGTCCACGGACATGTTGAGCGAGACGGGGTCGCGCGCCCAGTCGAGCACGTCGGAGACGCGCTCGGGCGTCGAGCCCAGCTCGGCGGCGATCTCGGTGTGCTCCGGGTCGCGGCCGTGCTCGCGATTGAACTCGCGCTGTACACGACGGATGCGGCCCAGCTCCTCCACGAGGTGGACGGGCAGCCGGATGGTGCGCGACTGGTCGGCGATGGACCGCGTGATGGCCTGCCGAATCCACCAGGTCGCGTACGTGGAGAACTTGAAGCCCTTGCGGTAGTCGAACTTCTCGACCGCGCGCACGAGGCCCGCGTTCCCTTCCTGGATCAGGTCGAGGAGCGGCAGTCCGGCGCGCGGATAGCGCCGGGCCACGGCGACGACGAGCCGCAGGTTGGAACGGATGAAGACATCCTTGGCCCGCTCGCTCGCCTCCACGAGCGCTTCCAGCTCCTCGCGGGAGGCCTCGTTCTTGGTGTCGGTCTCGCCGTCGAGTATCTGGCGGGCGAAGACGCCCGCCTCGATGGTCTGCGACAGCTCGACCTCCTTGGCGGCGTCCAGCAGCGGCGTACGGGCTATCTCGTCGAGGTACATGCCGACCAGGTCGCGGTCGGCTATCTCCCCGCCCACGGAACGGGCACCCCTGGAACCCCGGGTCTCCCCGGAGCCCGAAGCCTGGGAGGCGCCGCTCCCTGTGGCGGACTGACGACGGGCGACGGCACGGGTGGCCATGCGTGCTCCCTTGCGGTGGTGGGTGGACGTGCTCCCTGTCGGATGCCGCACTCCGCACGCTCTCGCGCGGGAGTACTTCACCCTCGCGGGTGCCCGGCATCTGTAGGAAACAACGACCGGAAACAGGACAGAATTCCCCTGGCGCGCATCAATCTTCGGGATCATGCAGTACCCTGTCGCGCCACAGGGGAGGGAACATGCCGGAATCCACCGAAAAGGTGCAGGTCAGGGCGGGCCGGGAGGAGGATCTTCCGCAGCTCACAGCGCTCTACAACCACTATGTGACAGAGACGCCGATCACGTTCGACACGGTTCCGTTCACCCCCGATCAGCGCCTGGAGTGGTTCCGCGCTCACCCGACCGGTGGCCCGCACCGACTCCTCGTCGCCCACGCGCCCGCCCGCCCGGCGGGGTCGCAGGTGCTCGGCTACGCGACGAGCGGCGCCTTCCGCGCCAAGCCGGCGTACGCGACGTCCGTGGAGGTCAGCGTCTACTGCCGCCCGGGCGAGGGCGGCCACGGGCTGGGCACGCTGTTGTACACGGCGTTGTTCGCGAGCCTGGCGGGCGAGGACGTCCACCGCGCCTACGCGGGGATAGCGCTGCCGAATCCGGCCTCGCTGGCGCTCCACGAGCGCTTCGGTTTCCGGCATCTGGGCACGTACGGCGAGGTGGGGAGGAAGTTCGGGCGGTACTGGGACGTGGCGTGGTACGAGAAGGAGCTTGCGCCGTAGCGCGTTCCGCGGGCGGGGGCGGGGGCGGGGGCGGGGCGTGGCCGACCGCGCGCCCCCGCCCGGGCGGGGGTGCCCGTCAGAGCGAGCCGAGGTCCGCGGAGAACCAGTGCTCGGGGCGCATGCGGTAGGTGACGAGTCCGGCGGTCGGGTCGCCGGTGGCCCCGACGTTCGCGACGTAGGCGTCGACCTTGTCGGGGGCGAGGTAGCGGGCGGCGTCGGTGTACGACTCGTCGGGGGTGGTGGGTGTCGCGGAGACCACCGGGCCCTCGGCGGAGACGTAGCGGGCGGTGGGCTCGGTGCGCTGCACGAGCAGGCTGAAGCGGCCCGCGGCCTCGACGAGGCGGGACTTCAGCGAGTCGGCCTCCGTGAAGAAGAGCAGATCGCCGTTGTCCTCCTGCCAGAACCAGACGGGCACGGCGAGCGGCGCGCGCTCGCCCTCCCTCGCGACGGCGAGGGTCGCGACGAGCGGCTCGTCGAGAAAGGCGCGGCGCTCCTCCGGGCTGAGTGCCATGAAGACTCCTTCGATTGGTCCGGCTGCGTGTTCCCCATCGGTCTCGGGCCGCCGACCAGGGGTTTCGGTACGGGTCCTGGCGGGTCCCCCGCCTTTGGCCCCAGTCCCTCCGGTCTACCCGAAAAAAGTCACCGGACGTGGGAACTAGGACTACGGTCCGTTACGTTCCTCTACTGAACGGCCTAGCGTGCGGCGTCATGACTCCCGATGACACCCCACGCGGGGCCTTTCACCAGCGACAGGAAACCGATGGCCGGCGGGACATCGATGAGCGACGAATCCGTGAGCGGCCGGAGGCGGGACCGGCCGGGACGCGGACGGAAGGAGGCACAGGGAAGAAAGGAAACGCACGGGACACCGTGCACGGTCCCCGCGGGGCGGAGGACGGAGTGCTCGACGAGGCCCTGGAGCGCTTGCACTCCTCGGGCCCTGAGCGGAACGGCTGGCTGAGCAACCACGCGCCGATGGCGGTCGAGGCGCTGGTACGCGGCGGGCACGGCGGCACGGTGCATCGCTGGGTCGACCACTACCGGCACAAGCTGGAGCAGGCTCCGTCCCCGTACGCGCGCGTCACCGAGGAGAACTGGAAGGAGGCGATGGGCGATCCGCGCAGGATCGCCGACTGGACGACGTACTTCGGCGTACGGCTCGCCGAGGCG
The DNA here is from genome assembly GCF_050613165.1 of Streptomyces sp. P6-2-1. NCBI lineage: Bacteria > Bacillati > Actinomycetota > Actinomycetes > Kitasatosporales > Streptomycetaceae > Streptomyces > Streptomyces sp. P6-2-1. The sequence continues at coordinate 2,887,377 of NZ_CP192513.1, forward strand.
CCGTGGCGCACGGTGCTCGCCACGTGGTGGCCGCGCCTGCTGCCGGGGATCGCGGCCGGGGCGACGCACCCGGTGATCCGGACCGGCCACGCGGTGCGGACGCTGCTCGCGACGGAGGCGGCGGCTGCGGCGGACGGGGGTGAGGCGTCCGCGCGGGTACGGGACCCGGGCGGGCCGCGGCTCGCTGAGCTGGCGCACGCGCTCGGGTACTGGGCGGCGCGGAGTCAGGTACTGCCGCCGGTGCGCGCGTTGGAGCGGTACGCGAAGGCCGGCGAGGCGCTCGACGCGGTACCGGCCGTCGCGGGGCAGAGCGGGGGCATCCGGGAGCGGCTGGCGCGGCTGGCGGCCTTCCCCGTGTGGCCTGCCACCGAGGTCCGCAGTCCCGAAGAGGCGGCGGAGCGGCTGCGTGAGCTGGTCGCGGCGGCGGTACGGCGGTACGCGAGCCATGCGCACGGGGAGCCGGTGATGCTCGTGCACGCGGCGACGGCGCCCAACGCGGTGCTGCGCGTGCTGCCCGCACTGCCCTCCGGGCTCTGGGCGCCGAGCCTGTCGGCGGCCTGGTCGGCGAGCGCGGCGGTGACGGCTGCCTACGGCCCTGCGCGGGGTACGTCGTGGCAGGGGCTGGGGGCGCGGGCCGAAGTCATGGACGAGGCGGAGGTGTTCGAGCGCGCGGCGGCGCACGGGGACGAGCACGCGGTGAAGTTCGCGGACACGGCCCTCGACCCCGCCCTGGGCCCTGACGAGGCGTGGGCCCGGGCGGCCGTGCTGCGCGCGGTGGAGCTGATCGAACCGGCGTGGTGAGGGGTACGGGGGCGGGGGCGCTCCCGTGAGCCGGTACGTGGGCCGGTCCTGTGAGCCCGTACGGGGGGCCGGTCCCGTGAGCCCGTACGCGGGCAGGTCCCGTACGCCCGTGCCCGGGACCTGCCCGACCCCGTAACCGGACCCGATCCGCCCTGCCCCGTCCGAGCCCGGCCGCACAATCGATCCGTCGCGGCCCCGGTTGACGGGCCCACGCCGCAGCCGGATGCAACCCGCTGGCCCCCGGCCCGGCGGCCACCCGACTCCCGGCCACTCCGCACCCCGGCCGCCCCGCACTCCGGCCGCCCCGCACTCCGGCCAGGCCCTGCACCCTGGCTGAATCCCACGTGCGGGCCCGACTTCGCGCCCCGGCCCGCCGCCGTTCCCGTGTCCCTTACACGCGCCGGTCCCGTACCCCCCGTGCCCGGGGCCTGCCCAGCCCCACGACCGGACCCGATCCCCCTGCCCTGTCCGAGCCCGGCCCCCACACACAACGATCCGTCGCGGCCCGGTTATCGGGCCCGACGCCGCAGCCGGATGCAGCCCGCTGACGCCCGGACCCGGCTGTCCCGGACCGAGCCGGCCCCCCGGTGGGGCCCCGGCCCCGGGCCGCCCCGGACCCGGCCCCGTCGCCGCACACCGGCCCCGGCGCGCGGGGCCTTCCTCGTGCCCCGGCCCGCCCCGCCGCCGCTCCCGGCCTCCCGTTTTCGTCAGCCGAATTGGATGGAGCGTTTGGCGAGGCCCATCCAGAAGCCGTCGATGACGCTGCGGCGGGTGTCGAGTTCGCCGGTGGCGTCGGCGGCGCCGAGGGTGACGAAGAGGGGGGCGAAGTGCTCTGTCCTGGGGTGGGCGAGCTGTCCGGCGGGGGAGGTGTGGCGGAAGTCCAGGAGGGAGTCGATGTCGCCGCCCTCCAGGGCCCGCCTGCCCCAGTCGTCGAACTCCGTCGACCAGCTCGGGACGCCGCCGGCGTGGCGCAGTGCCGCGAGGTTGTGGGTGAAGAAGCCGCTGCCCACGATGAGTACGCCCTCGTCGCGCAGCGGGGCGAGCTTGCGTCCCAGGCCCATGAGGCGCTCGGGGTCGAGCGTGGGCAGGGAGATCTGGAGCACGGGGATGTCGGCGTCCGGGTACATCTCGACGAGCGGGACGTAGGCGCCGTGGTCGAGGCCGCGGTCCTCGACGTGCTGCACCGGGGTGCCGGGGCCGCCGATCAGTTTGCGGACCGACTCGGCCAGCCGCGGGGCGCCTGGGGCCGCGTACTGGACGGTGTAGTAGTGCTCGGGGAAGCCCCAGAAGTCGTAGACGAGCGGGAGCGGGCGGGTGGCGCCGAGGGCGAGCGGGGCGTCCTCCCAGTGCGCGGAGATCATCAGGATCGCGGTGGGGCGGGGCAGTTCGGCCGACCAGGCGGCGAGCTGGCCGGGCCAGACCGGGTCGTCGGCGAGCGGCGGGGCGCCGTGGCTGAGGTAGAGCGCCGGCATACGGCTTGCGGCGGGGGCCGGAGTCGACATCCGTGGACCTGCTTCCTTCTCGTGTCCTCGGCCTGGGGTCGGCGCGACCCGCGCGAGGCAAGTCATGATGCTTGAAACATCAAGCGCTTCTCACAGGACGAGAGTACGACAATATTGTTTAAGCTTCAATAAGGTCGTCGGGTCGACAGGGCCCACCGTGAGGAGGAGGCAAGAATGAGCGAGGGGAAGACGCCCGCGCCCGCCGCTGATCCCGCCTGCGCCCCCGCCCCCGGGCCCGTGTGGCTGGGGGACGCCGAGCAGGAGGTCTGGCAGGCGTTCCGGCAGGCGACGACCTTGCTGGACGATCACCTCGACCGGCAGTTGCAGCGCGACGCCGGGATGCCGCACGTGTACTACGGGCTGCTCGTCACGCTCTCCGAGGCGCCGCAGGGGCGCCTGCGGATGACGGAACTGGCCTGCGCCGCGAAGATCACGCGCTCACGGCTCTCGCACGCGATCGCACGCCTGGAGCGGAACGGGTGGGTACGGCGGGAGGACTGCCCTTCCGACAAGCGGGGGCAGCTCGCGGTACTCACCGAGGAGGGGGCGGAGATGTTGCGGCGCAGCGCACCCGGGCACGTCGCGGCCGTACGGAAGGCACTCTTCGACCGGCTGGACGCGGATCAGCAACGGGCCCTGGGCAAGATCATGCGGACGATCGCCGACGGGCTCCAGCCCACGGCCCCGGACAGCGACCTGCCCTGGCTCCGCTGAGCGACTGGACGGCCGAACGGGCCGAACGGGCCGAACGGGCCGAACGGGCCGAACGACCAAGGGTTCCGGGCTGGCTGGCCAGCCAGCCAGCCAGCTGCGCGAGGCTCACGGCCGGCGGCGCCCGTACCCGCAGCGCCCCCTGCCCGTACCCGCAGAGCCCTCCTTGCCCCGTACCCGAAAGCCATGCGCCCCGGCGACTACCCTCCCCGCCCGGCGCCTCCCTGCCCCTTCACCCCCACCCCCAGCCACCGGCCCCAGCCACCCGGCCCCCGGCCCCCGGCCCCCGGCCACCAACCAACGCCCAACGCCCAACGCCCAACGCCAACGGCCCGGCGGTCGGGGGATCGTGGTCCCCGGCCGCCGGGCCGTTCGCGTGGTCGCTGTCACCTCACGGGCGGGCCCGGCTCGGCGAGCCCGCCCCGTACCGGTCCCGCTCTCAGTGGGCGATGACCGGGATGTCCGCGATCTCCGTGTCGGTGGCCTTGCCGTCCGACACCGTGGCGTCCGCCGACTCGCCGTTCCCGCTGGTCGCCGCCGGGCCGCCCTTGCGGTTGCCGGTGGTGACGAGCGTGAAGGCGAGGAGAGCGGCGACCACGAGGATGCCGACCGCCCACCAGATGGCGTTGCTGTAGCCGTGGACGAGCGCCTCGGCCTGGAGGAGGCGGGGGTTGCCGCCCTGGCCCGCGTGCGAGGTGAGGTACGCGGTCGTGGCCGAGGCCGCGATCGTGTTGAGAAGCGCGGTGCCGATCGCGCCGCCGACCTGCTGCGAGGTGTTGACCATCGCAGAGGCGACGCCCGCGTCACGCGGCTGGATGCCGTGCGTGGCGAGCGACATGGCCGGCATGAACGCCGTACCCATGCCGAGGCCCAGCATCAGCTCGGCCGGGAGCACGAGGCTCGCGTAGCCGGAGCCGACCTCCATCTGCGTCAGGAGCAGCATGCCGACCGCGGCGAGCAGGAAGCCCGGGCCCATGAGCAGCCGCGCGGGGACCCTCGTCATGAGGCGGGCGCCGATCTGCGTCGAGCCCGTGATCATGCCCGCCATCATCGGCAGGAAGGCGAAACCGGTCTTGACCGGCGAGTAACCCTTCACGACCTGGAGGTAGAAGGTCAGGAAGAGGAAGAGACCGAACATCGCGATGATCGCGAGGCCCAGCGAGAGGTAGATCCCGCCACGGGTGCGGTCGGTGACGACGCGCAGCGGCAGCAGCGGGGCCTTGACGCGCCCCTCGACCAGGAGGAACGAGGCGAGCAGCACGACGGCGGCCACGAAGCTGCCGATCGTCACGGTGTCGCTCCAGCCGTCCGACTCGGCGCGCGTGAAGCCGTAGACGAGCGAGACGAGGCCGAGCGTCGAGAGCAGCACGCCGGGGATGTCGAGCGAGGCGCGGTTGCGCTGCCCCTTCGGTTCGGTGACGACGAAGATCGCGCCGAGCGCGGCGACGATGGCGAACGGCACGTTGACGAAGAAGGTCCAGCGCCAGTTGAGGTACTCGGTGAGGAAGCCGCCGAGGATGAGCCCGACGGCACCGCCACCACCGGCGATGGCGCCGTAGATGCCGAAGGCCTTCGCGCGCTCCTTCGCCTGCGTGAAGGTCACCGCGAGCAGCGAGAGCGCCGCGGGGGCGAGCAGGGCGCCGAAGACGCCCTGGAGGGCACGCGAACCGAGCAGCATGGCCTGCCCGTTCGCCGCGCCACCGAGCGCGGAGGCCGCGGCGAAGCCGATGAGGCCGGTGATGAAGGTGCGCTTGCGGCCCCACATGTCGGCTATGCGGCCGCCGAAGAGGAGCAGTCCGCCGAAGGCGAGGGCGTAGGCCGTGATGACCCACTGCCTGTTGCCGTCGGAGATGCCGAGGTCCCGCTGCGCGCTCGGCAGCGCGATGTTCACGATCGTCCCGTCGAGCACGACCATCAGCTGGGCGAGCGCGATGAAGACGAGAGCCTTCCAGCGGCGCGGGTCGGGCGCGGCCGGGTCGGCGTGCGAAGCGGCCGTGGGGCCGGTACGGACGGTTTCTGACATGGAGAGATCCACCTCGGGACGCGGGCGGCGCGCCATCGCTCGGCGCGGCGCCGTGGAGGGTGACAGGAAGGGCGGGAAGGACGGAGAGCCGGTGGGCGACATCGTCGTACGCCGCACCGAGCGGGTGGTTGCGACCGGGTTAAGACGAGAAGTCGGCAGATATCGGCCCGGACGGGACCGACACCTTGACCGGTCGGGTGTGCAAGGTGTTCAGGGAGCTGGCGGTGGTGCGCGGGCGGTACGGGCCCCGGGGCCGCATGGCACGCGGTCGTACGGGGCCTGCGGGCACGCGCGAGGCTCGCGCGGCCGCGCGGGGCCGCACCGTCCGGCCCGTACCCGCGGTACGGGGCGCGGCCGGTCGCGCTCGTCCCGGTGAGGGGCCGTCAGGTCTGCGGGCCGTCAGGTCTCGGACCGTCAGTCAGGGCTTGGGACCTTCGGGCCTTCGGACCTTCGGGCCGCCGGTCGGACTTCGGGCCGCCGGTCGGGCTTCGGGCTTCGGGCCTTCGGGGCGTCAGGGATGAGCCGTCAGGGGGTGCGGAGAGCCTCCAGGGTGGCGGCGCTGCCCGGCAGGGGCGAACGGGCCGGGGCCCGCAGTCCCTCCAGGTAGAGCTGAAGATGGCGATGGACATAGCGGTCGTTGAGGGCCGCGGTGCAGCCCGGGAGTGGCCGGGCGAGCTGGGACAGGACGAACATCAGGTCGCCCGCGCCGATGTCGGGGCGCAGTTCACCGGCCTCGCGGGCCCGGTCGATGAGCGCCCCCACGCCCGCGTCCACGCGGGTGCGGGCGGCGCACAGGTCCGGGTGTTCGCGCTCGGCCTCGTCGGCGTTCGCGCTGAGCAGCCCGCACATGGCGCCGACACGCTCCTCGACCGCCCCGTGCGCGAAGACACAGAGCGCGTCGAAGGGCCCCGAGAGGGCGATGGCCTCCTCGGCCCGTTCGGCGGTCCGGTCCATGACGGACCTGATCGCCTCCCGGATGAGGGCGGAGCGGTCGTGGAAGTGCCGGTAGACCGTGGCGTTGCCGACCCCGGCACGGCGGGCGACCTCGTCGATCGAGACCTCCGCACCGTACTCGGCGGCCATCTCGCGCGCGGCCTCGATGATCCGCTCGCGATTGCGCACCGCGTCGGCACGTGGGCGCCCGGTCTTCTTGCCCGGCTCCCCCGCGCACCGCGTGCCGCACGAGGCCCCCGCGCTCCCGGTACGGGAACGGGCCGCGTCATCGGTCGCGCCTTCGGTCATGCCGTCGGTCGCACCGTGGGTCATGCCCTCGGTCGTGGCGAGCACCGCCACCTCCCTTCCGGACCCCGGTTGGGGTCCTCGCGCGCGGGCCGCTGCCCACTCGTACGTACGTGCCGTGCGGGGCGACCGCCGCTGCGGCGCCCCGGGTCCTGCGTGCCCGAAACGGGGACCCACTCCCCGCCTCGTGACGACACCTTCCTAAACGGGGACGCCCTCCCCGGAAATTTCCGCCCCACCCTGTGACCTGAGTCACACAAAAACCACCGAACGGCCGCACCCGGCGCGCGCACCGCCCGAGCCGCCCGGAGGCTGGCCGCACAGGGGGCAGCCTCGCAGGTCAGGACGGCGGCTGCCGCGAACGGAGGGCCGGTACGCATGGAGCAGCCGACCAACGGGGCGCCTTCCCCCTCGGGCCCGATACCCGGCCGGAACGGCAGGGACGGCCGAAGCGGCAGGACCGGCCAGGGCGACCAGGGCGACCAGGGCCGCCGGACCCGCCGTAAGCCCCCGCCGGACGCGGCCCCGCCCCGTAGCGGCCGAACAGGCCGAACCGAACCGACCGCCGCCACCCTCCGCACCGCCTCCCCCTTCCCCCGCACCGCCTCCCCCTCCCTCCGCACCGCCTCCCGCCTCCGCCGCGCCGCCCGCCTGCGCCGTGGCATCGCGCTCGCCTCGCTCGCCCCGCTCGCCGTCGCCGTCACGCTCAGTACGACGGGCTCGGGCTCCCCCGACACCTCCGGGCACTCGGCCGCAGGGCCTGTCGCCGCCGGGGGCGGGGACGGCGTGGACGCGTGCCGCATATCCGGGCCGCTCGGCACGCAGATGTCCGAGGGGCTGCCGACCACCGCCGGGTACGCGCGCTCGACCGGGCGGGTGCGCGCCCTCAACCTCCTCGTCGACTTCCCCGACGCGCGGGGCGAGGGCACCGTCGACGACCGGCTGGGCGAGTTCTTCCCGCAGACGACGCGGTGGTTCGAACGGAGTTCGTACGGGCGCATCGACTACCGCCCCGAGACCCCGGTGAAGCGCTGGCTGCGGATGCCGAAGCCGTTCTCCGCGTACGGGATAGAGCGCGGAGCGCCCTTCGAGCCGGGCTACCGCAAGCTCGTACGGGACCTCGTGAAGATCTCCGACCCGCTCGTGGACTTCGCCTCGTACGACCTCGTGAACGTGCTCGTGACCCCGAACGCCGGACCGTCCGCGCTCGACACGGTCCTCTCGGTGACCTTCGCGGGCAACCGCGAGGCGCCCGTCGCCGACGGCGTCCCGCTCGCCAATACGAGCTTCCTCTACAGCCGCCAGGACGACGGCTCGGGCTCCTACTCGCGTACGGGCTACCGCGTGCTCCCGCACGAGAACGGCCACGTCTTCGGCCTGCCCGACCTCTACACGCAGGACGGGGGCGGCGCGGTCGGGCACTGGGACATCATGAGCGAGGACTGGGGGGCCGACAACGACCTGCTCGGCTGGCACAAGTGGAAGCTGGGCTGGCTCGACGACGAGCAGGTCGGCTGCGTCACCTCGCCCGGCACGCACGACTTCACCGTGGCACCGCTGGCCGCGCCCGGCCACGGCAGGAAGCTCCTCTTCGTCCCCCTCTCGCACACGGCCGGCATCGCCGCCGAGGTCCGTACGCGCGGCGGCAACGACGAGACCGTCTGCAAGCCCGGCGTGCTCGTCTACCGCGTCGACGCGGACGTGGACACCGGCCAGGGCCCCATCACGGTCGCCGACTCGGAGAAGGAGAGCGGCGGCTGCACCCGCAGCCCCAACGTCCACGCCGAACTCTCGGACGCCCCCTTCGGCGTCGGCGAGACCTACCGCGACGACGGCTCGCGCACGCGCGTGGAGGTCCTGGGGAAGACGGAGGACGGGGAGTACCGCGTGCGGGTCCACAGGGACTGAGGGGCTGAGGCGCTGAGGGGTCTGTGGAGCCGGGGGCCTGTAGGGCTGGGGGCTGTGGCGCTGAGGCGCGTCCCCTTGGCCGTCCTCGGCGCCCCTCGCACGTCGCTCCGCGAGGGTCAGTCACCGACGATGTGGAGATACCCCGAGACCCGGACCGGCCGACGGCTCATCCGAATGGCTGAGACCGCCACCGGTGTCCGACCGGACGAGAAACGCCGCACACCCGTGGGGTCGTCTCGCTCCCGATCAATGCCTCACCTCCCCGCGGACTACGAACACGCAGCTCAGGCAGGCCGCGGCAACGCCACCCGCCCCGGCGGGCCGCCGCAGCCGCCATCGCCGCAGCCGCATCGGCTAAGCTGTGCCCCGGCCCGGCCTCGCACGGGCTCAGCAGCGCAGATACCGCCCCGCCTTCGTAGCTCAGGGGATAGAGCACCGCTCTCCTAAAGCGGGTGTCGCAGGTTCGAATCCTGCCGGGGGCACCACTTCGAGGGGGCCACCTCCGGAATTCCGGGGGTGGCCCCCTTTCGGCGTTCGCGGCCGGGCTCGGTCGCCGTGCTCCTCGACGCGCGCCCGTGTGCATCCGCGGTGCCGCGTGCGCGCCTTCCCTGCCGGGGCCGGGCGGGCCACGGTGGGGGGAATGTGACGGGACCGGAGGGGGAGTCGGCGTGGCGAAGTGTGGTGCTCCTACGAAGGCAGGGGGGCGGTGCCGGCGGGAGGTCGTAACCGGGACTTCCAGGTGCGCCTCGCATCAAGGGGCCTGGTCCGCCTACGGCGTGGCACAGCGCAAGGAGAAGGAAGCCAGGGCGAAGAAGCGCGCGATCCGCAAGAAGCGCTGAGCCCGGGCGGGCGGAGGGGCCGCTGGCACGCGCACCCCGCGCCATCGGCCCCTCCGCCTCGCTCGCAAGCTCCGCGCCACCGACGCCTCCCCGCATCGGCCACAGTCCCGCAGCGCCACCGGTCCACCCGGCCCGTCCTCACACCCCGCGCCACCGGCCCGTCCCCCTCGCTCGCAAGCTCCGCGCCACCGACGCCTCCCCGCATCGGCCACAGTCCCGCAGCGCCACCGGTCCACCCGGCCCGTCCTCACACCCCGCGCCACCGGCCCCTCCGCCTCGCGCTCGCAAGCTCCGCGCCACCGACGCCTCCCCGCATCGGCCACAGTCCCGCCACGCCACCGGTCCACCCGGCCCGTCCTCGCACCCCGCGTCGCGAGCCCGTCCGGCCCGGCCACACGCTCCGCGCCGCCAGCCCACCGAGCCCGGCCCCGTACCCGTACCGCAGCCCCATCCGGCCCGGCCACACATCCCGCACCGGCCAGCTTCTCCGCCCGGCCGTGCACCCCCGCCCGCCCCGTGTGAGGCGTGCGGGGGGGGTGGGGTCAGTTCTCCGGTTCGGGCTCCGGGGGGCGGAGTTCCTCCGGGCAGGGGGTGCCGCGGGGGATCTGGTAGGGGCCGGCGATGTGGTAGGTGCCGGGGTGGGGGGCGAGGAGTTCGGTCCATTTGTCGCCGGACTTGTCCTCGGGGGTCTCGTAGAGGCAGCCGTGGAGGTTGGTGAAGGTCTTGGGGGTCGAGTCGTCCTCGCGGTTCTTGGACGCCTCGGTCTCCTTGGGGGCGTGGTAGCTCTTGCCGTTCTTGTCGACGACGCTCAGCCACGGCGAGTACGGGATGCGGATCAGGACGCGGCCCGGGGTGGTGACCTTGATGACCAGCTCGGACTGGCCCGTACTCGTGACCGTCGCGGGGGGTTCGGCGAGCTGGACGGGGCGTTCGACCTCGTACACCTGCCAGTTGGCGTCGGCCCACAGCAGGCTGAGGTAGGGCTGGCCCCCGGTGATGAGCGCGCGTTCGCGGGTCGCGCCGTCGCCGTCGGGCTTGTCGTCGCTCGTCGGGAGGACGACGTAGTGGACGGCCCAGCGCTTGAGCCACTCGTGGTAGTTGGCCGAGTTGAGCGTGGAGTCGTAGAAGAGCGGGTTGCGCTCCATGTCGGCCTGGCGGGTCCAGCCGCGGGCCAGGTTGAAGTACGGGGCGAGCGCCGAGGCCTCGCGGTGGCCGCCGGTCGGGACGACCTCGACGCGGCCCTTCTCAGCGTCGTGGTGCTGGAGCTGGTGGATCAGCGGGGCGAGTTCGCGGCCCCAGGAGGCGGCGGGCGTCGTGTGGACGATGTCGTCGGCCGTCTTGAAGCCGATCCAGAAGGTGAAGCCGCAGATCCCGATGATCGCCGTCCACCAGCGCCAGCCGCGCGCCCGCAGGTGCGGCAGCGCCGCGACGAGCACGACGCCCGCGAAGAGCATCGCGAGCCGTGTGATGTTGCTGCCGATCTGCGAGCTGATGATCCACACGCCGAGGATCACGACGAAGTAGACGGCCGCCGTGATCCGTACCGTCCACCAGCCCTTCGGCACCAGGACGAAGCAGAAGAGCGCGAAGAGGAGCGGCAGCGAGGCCGAGCCGAAGCCCATCGGCTGCGTGCCGGAGAAGGGGAAGAGGAGCGTCGAGGCGCCGACGACGAGGATCGGCGTGATACCGAGGACGTACGCGCCTTTGCGGCGTTTGCACAAGAACATCGCGACGGCCACGAGCCCCACGTACAGGCCGGCGACAGGGGAGCCCGCCGTCGCGAGCGCCGCGCACAGCGCCGCCGTGACCGCGCGCGTCCTGCGCGCCCCGCGCCACGCCTCCGGCCAGCAGAAGACGGCCGCCACGGCGGCGATCCCGAACATCAGGCCCAGGCCGAAGGTGACGCGCCCGGAACCGGTGTTGCACAGCAGCGCGTAGACGCCCGCGAGGCCCACCAGGTGCGGGTTGCGGACGGCGCGGACGCGGGTCGCGCAGTACGCGATGAGCCCGGCCGAGACCGTGCTCGCGAGCATCAGCGTCGTCCGCACGCCGAGCACGTGCATGAGGTACGGCGACACGATGCTGTAGGAGACGGGGTGCATGCCCCCGTACCAGGCGAGGTTGTACGCCGAGTCGGGGTGGCGGCCCACGAACTCCGCCCACGCGTCCTGCGCCGCGAGGTCCCCGCCACTGTTCGCGAACGTGAAGAACCAGACGAGCTGGAGGACGGCGGAGAGGGTCGTGGCGACGGTGACGGGGTGGAAGGCGAAGCGACGCCAGCGGGAACGCGACGAGGGCGGGGGCGATACCGGTGGCGGGGGTGGCGAGGAGGGCGCGGTGCCGGGGGCGCCGCCCTGGCGCGGGACCGCGGCCTTGTCGGGTACGGGGGTGCGGGGCCGCTCGGGTACGGCTGACCGGTCCTGGGCGGGCGCCGGCACCCGCTCCGCTCCCCGGGGCGCGCGCACGCGGCGCGACCCGTCCACGCCGTCCGCTCGCGTCGGCTCCGCAGTGGCCACCGAAGGCCCTCCCAACCCCGTGCCGGCCGCTCCCGGTCCTGCCGGGTGGACTCCGCGACCGCCTGTCCGTTCTGCCCCGATCCGGTGACGCTAGCACGCGCCTCGTGACCGGGGGCGAGGAGGCCCTCACCCCCGGTCATCCACGTAACCCCTCGCGGGTGGGCGGCTTACGGGCCGTGGACGGCCACTCCGTCGAGTGAACCGCCGCACCCGGCCACCGCCCTTCCCCCGGGCCGCCGCCCGTTCCCTCCGGCCGCCGCCCTTCCTCACCGGCCGGAGCCGGTTCGCTCCCGGCCGGTCAGCTTCCGGATGGTTCGCTCCCGCCCGGTTCGCTTCCGGACGGTTCGCTCCCGGCAGGTCCGGCTCACCCCAGCCGGGTGAGCTTCGTGCCGAGACCGGGTTCCGTCAGTGCCGACCGGAGTTCGACAGGGACCTCGACGGCGCTGCTCGTGCCGTCCCCGGCCCGCAGTACGCCGACCTTCGTGCCCGCCGCCGCCTCGTGCGGCAGGGCCTTGCCGTCGTCGACGAGCTTGAGCCGTACGGTCAGCCCCGGCCAGCCGACCGCCGTGAGGTCCTTGGCGGCGACGACCGGTGTCGTGCCGCCGAGACCGTCGTCGACACTACCGACGACGTCCCCCTTCTTCACGACCTTTTCGGCGACGAGGGTGCCCTGCGCGGCTTCGATGAGCGCCTTGCCCGCGTTGAGCGCGCCGGTGAGGATCGAGTTGTCCTCGGGCGCGGGGGGCTGGGCGAGCACGGCGCCGACGATGGTCCGCGTCGTACCGCCGACCTCCTTCGTCGCCGCGTAGAGCAGGTTGCCGCCCGCGGCCGTCGTCGTACCGGTCTTGATGCCGACCGTGTTGTTCATCGGGACGAGCCGGTTCCAGTTCGTCTGCGTCGTGCCGTTGCTGTCCACGTACGAGGGCATCCGCACGACCTCGCGGAAGAGCGGGTCCTTCATCGCGACCTTGCCGAGCTTGACCTGGTCCTCGGCGGTCGAGACGGTCGTCTTGTCCAGGCCCGAGGGGTCGGTGTACGTCGTGTTCTTCATGCCCAGCTCGTCGGCGGCCTCGTTCATCTTCGCGACGAAGTCCTTCTCGGAACCGGCGTCCCAGCGGGCGAGCTGGCGGGCGATGTTGTTCGCCGACGCGAGCATGATCGCCTCGATGGCTTCCTTCTGCGAGAGCTTCTGGCCCGCGTGCACGGGGACCGTGGACTCGTTCTGCGCGGACAGGCCCGCGTCGTCCTCGGCCTTCTGGTCCATCGTGATGCTCGCCCCGTCGGTGCCCTTCTTGACCGGGTGGTCGCGCAGCACGAGGTACGCGGTCATGACCTTCGCGACAGACGCGATCGGCACCGGCTTCTGCGCGCCCGAACTGCCGAAGCTGCCGAGCCCGTCGACGTCCATCGCGGCCTGCCCGCTCTTCGGCCACGGCATCGCCGCCGCCTTGCCGGAGAACTGGTACGTGGTCGCGGCGGTGAGCGCGAGCGTGGGCCGCGGGAGCGGGCGGACCGCCTGCACGATGCCGAGGACGATGACCACGAGCAGGACGAGCGGCGTCCAGATCTTGAGCCTGCGCACGACCGTGCGCATCGGGGTCTCGGGCGGCGGGGGCGTGTTGGTCAGCTCGGCGAGCAGGTCGAGCGGCGCCTTGGGCGGCAGCGGCTGCTGCCGCGTCTCCTCGGCACCGAGGGCCGTCCCGACCGGGATCTCGGCGGTGATCGACGCGGGGGTCGTGGGGCTGCTCGACGTCGGCGTGGAGCCGGTCGTGGTGTTGTCGGGCTGGGACGCGGTGTAACCGGCGCCGAAGGTGGAGGACTTGCCGGTGGAGGCGTCGGAGGCCGCCTCGGAGGGCTTGCCGGCGGCCACGTCGGAGGGCTTCGCGCCGGGCTCGTCGGCGGGGTTGCCGGTGGGCTTGTCGGCGGGGTTGCCGGTGGGCTTGTCGGCGGGGTTGCCGGTGGGCTTCGCGTCCTGGGCGGGCGTCTTCGGGTTCTTCCTGTCCCCGGCGGGGGTCTTGTCCGCGGCCTTGTCGGCGGTACGGGGCTCCGCGGGGGTTCCGGCAGGGACGCGGGGGTCCTTCGGGCGCAGCGCGGCGGGGCGCGCGTCGTCGAGCGGGCGCAGCGGGACGAACGTGCTCGTACGTGCCGCGGGGGGCTCCTCCTCGGGGAGCGGACCGGCGGGCCTGAGGGGCGCGGCGGGCTTCGCGGGTGCGGCGGGCTCGGCGGCTGCGGTGGACTCGGCGGCCTTGGTGGACTCGGCTTTCGGAGCCTCCTTGGGAGCGGCGTCCTTCGGGGCGGCGTCCTTCGGGGCACCACTCGGCTTCGGGGCGTCGCTGAGCTTCGAGCTGGGGGCCTCGGTCTCGGGGAGCTTCAGGACGGTCGTGGTGTTGTCGGCCACGGGGCGCACGAGATCCGAGACGGAGAGGGTCGTGGTGGGGGTGTCGACCTTGTGGAACGAGAGCCCACGGGTCGCGGGCGCGGGCTTCGGCCCGGACCCGGGCTCGTGCTTCGGCGCGGGCTCGCGCTTCGGCTCGGGGACGGGCTTCGGCGCGGGCTTCGGCTCGGGGACGGGCTTCCGCTCGGGCGCGGGCTTCGGCTTCGCCTTCGGCTCGGGTTCCGCCTCCGCCTCCGGCTCGGCGGGCTGCTCCGGCTCCTCGGCGGGCTCGGCGGGCTCCTCCGGCACGGGGGGCTCCCCGGGGCCCGTACCGCCCGGCTCAGCCGCCTCCCGCGCCCACGAGGGGCGCGCGGGCGCGGCGGCGGGCTCCTCGTCCCGTACGGCCGGCTTCGCGGCTCCTGCCGTCGGCTCCTCGTCCCGTACGGCGGGCGCCCCGGCCCCTGCCGCGGGCTCCTCCGCCTCCTCGGCCGACCGCACCCACTGCGCCACCGCCTGGCGCAGCCGGTCGTCGGCCGGGCGCGAGACGGGGATGCCTCCCCCCGTTCCCGTCGTACGTGTCCGGGCACTTCCCTCCGGTGAGTTGTGCTCCTGTGCCCTGTCGGGGGACTCGCCCGCCACCGATGCCTCCTCCGTAAGCCGTGCGCGCACGCACGCGAACCGGTCGTGCTGCCGAACCACTACCAGTGTCCTTGGCATGGGCGCGAGCCACGCATGGGACGAGAACGACATGTAGCCGCATTACCACCCATAACGGTCACGCACCCTCGACAGACCAATGTGAGAGGGGTCACCCTGTCAGACATCCACGCGGGGAGGCATGGATGGGCAAGAGCCGCAGAACACTTCCGGAGGAGCTTCTGCTGCTCGCTCTGGACCCGGCCACGGGTACCACAGCGCAGCCGCAGTCGCTCGACCTCGGTCTGGCCGGAGCACAGCTAGTGGAGCTGGCGCTGGCCGGACGGATAGCCCCGGACGGGGACCGGATCGCCGTGGTCGTACCACGGCCGACCGGTGATCCGACCCTGGACCACGCGCTTGAGCTGTTGCGCAGGCGTGGCGCACCGGTGCGCGCGGTCCACTGGATCGGTGGGCCACGTCTCGGGCTGCGTCAGACGTATCTCTCGCACCTGGAACGCATCGGCATGGTCACCGCCGTCGCGGGTCAGATGTGCGGGGTGCTGCCGACGACGCGCTACCAGGCCGCGGAGACGTCGACGAGCAGGGAGATCAGGTCCCGGCTCGACACGGCGATCCGCACCGGCGTGCCACCGGACCCGCGCACGGCCGCGCTCGCGGCCCTCGCGCACGCGGTGGGCCTCGGCAAGCACCTCTATCCCGGCAACGAGGGGCGCTCCTCGCGCTCCCGGCTGCGGGACCTGATCCGGCACGACCCGATGGGCGGACTCGTGGCCCACGCGGTCATGGACGTGCAGAACGGCGTCGCCGCGCCCGCACGGCGCGGGCAGACACCCGGCCGTGTCCCGTCCCAGCCGCAGCGCGCGGCGACGGTGAGCACGGCAGTGCGCTGACGCCTTCGGCGGGGCATGACAGACACGGCGTGGCACCGTGCGCCACCACGCGACACGGTGGTACGGGCTCGTACGGGGCGGACCGGGCCGGGTGGTCGACGGCTCAGGGCCGCCCCGGCCCGTACCGGCCACACCGCCGCGTCCCGGCTCCGCACCGCCGCAGGGCCCGCGCCCGCACCACCGCGGGGCCCGCGCCCGCACCACCGCGGGGCCCGCGCCCGCACCGCCGCGGGGCCGTGTCCGTACCACCGCGAGAGCCGTGTCCGTACCGCTGCCGGACCGGCCCGTACCACCCCCAGCGCCCCTTTACACCATCGGGCGCCGCTCCGTCGTGCCCTTCCGCATATTTGGCTCAACTCGACTGTTTCCCGCCCGGGTACGGCGTGTCGGTGGCACCCTGCTGAGCAGCAGACACGCGCCGCCTCGTGCGGGGCGGTGAAGAACGCGAGCCGGAGGTGCCCGCCCGTGGCGTCCAATGTCAACCCCACCGTCAGGCGTCGGCGACTGGGTCAGGAGCTGCGCAAACTGCGTGAGGCCCGGAACATGACGGCCGAGGAGGTCGCCGAGCGCCTGCTCGTCTCGCAGTCGAAGATCAGCCGCCTGGAGAACGGGCGGCGCAGCATCAGCCAGCGCGATGTCCGCGACCTGTGCGGGGTCTACGAGGTCGAGGACCTGCGCATCGTCGACTCGCTCATGCAGATGGCGAAGGACTCGCGTCAGCAGGGCTGGTGGCACACCTTCGGCGACATCCCCTACTCCATCTACATCGGCCTGGAGACGGACGCGGCGAGTCTGCGGATCTACGACCCGCAGGTGGTGCCGGGGCTGCTCCAGACCCCCGAGTACGCGCACGCGCTCGTCACCGGGGCGCTGCCCGAGACCGCCGCGGCCGACATCGAGAAGCGGGTACGGGTGCGGATGGCGCGCCAGGACCGTGTGCGGGACGTCAACGCCGAGAAGCCGCTGCGCCTTTGGGCCGTCATCGACGAGGCGACGCTGCGCCGCAAGGTCGGTGACGAGGACATCATGCGGGGGCAGCTGGAGCACCTCGTCAAGATGTCCCACCTGCCGCACGTCACGGTGCAGGTGATCCCCTTCGAGGTGGGCGCGCACCCGGGGCTCAACGGGCAGTACGCGGTACTGGAGTTCCCCGACACGGCGGACTCCAGCGTCGTCTACATCGAGGGCGTCGTGAGCGACCTCTACCTGGAGAAGGCGGCCGAGGTGGAGCAGTACAGCGTCATGTACGAGCACCTGCGGGCGATGGCACTCAACCCCGACGTGAGCCGCGACTTCATCACCGAAGTGGCCAGGGAGTTGTACGGGGCCAGGGGGGAATGAGCGTATCCACGAGGCGAGTTGACCGCGCGGAGCGGGAAGGTACACCTTTTCCCGCCCTCGCGGAAGGGACCTCTGGAATATGCCATCCGGTCGGGTGAACGATCGCTTCCGGTGCGGCAGGTGGCGGGTAGCGTCGTTCACGCCACCTGATGCGGCCCGAACCGGCACGTCAGGGGGCGTATCGGCGCCCGTCGGCCGGTCCGGCGGGTTCGTCGCCATCACCTCGTACAACCGGAGCAATTCTCATGGCTATTCAGCACGGTCGCACCATCGAATGGGTCAAGTCCTCGTACTCGACGGGTAATGGCGCCTGCGTCGAGGTCAAGTCCCCTGTCTCCGCCGCGATCTCGGTACGGGACTCGAAGGTCTCCGAAGGGCCCGAGCTGGGTTTCCCGGCCGCCTCCTGGGGCGCCTTCGTCACCGCCGTCACCCGCGTCGCCGGAGTCTGACCCCCTCCTCCCGCACAGCGCCCGCACGTCACGTACGCCCGCTTCCCGCCCCGTGCCCGGGTGGGTGCGGTGGCACGAGCCCTCTCGACCGGTCCGCCGTCCTGGCCGAGGGGGCTCACGCATGTCCGCGGCCGCCCCGCCCGGGTCACAGTTCGCGCGGGTAGCGCTCCAGCCAGGCGAAGGCGGCACGGTCCGGGGCGTGCAACGCGGGGCCCTGGGTCATCTCCAGGGCGAAGTCCTCGGCGAGGGCGAGGAGGCTCGCGCGGCCTTCGAGCGCGGGGAGCCAGTCGGGGGGCAGCGCGGTGTCGCCGTGCGCGGCGCCGAGGAGCGCGCCGCACAGGGCGCCGCGCGCGGCCGAGTGCGGGCCGTGGCCGACGGCGAGGAGCAGGCCGGTACGGATGTCGGGGGCGACGGTGGCGGCCCAGAGGGCGACCGCGAGGCCGCGGGCGGGTGAGCCGTCGCCGTGCAGCGCGGCGGCGCGGGGGCGGTCGGGTGCCCCGGCGCGTACGGCGTCGAGCGCGGCGGCGAGAGCTTCGGTGACGGGCTCGTGGCCGGGCTGGGCGGCGAGGAGCGGGAGCGCGGCACGTACGGCCTCCTCGGGACCCGCGCCCCGGGTGAGGGCGTGGACGAGGAGGGCGTGCGCGCCCGCGGTGAGCCGCGAGACGGGGTGGCCGTGGGTCTGCACGGCACATTCCAGCGCGAGTTGGAGGACGAGCGCGGGGTCCCAGCCGGTGAGCAGGCCGAGCGGCGTGGAACGGGTCGCGGGGGCGAGGCTGAGGGCGCGCGGGTTGCGGGGGCGGTCGAGGGTGCCGGCACCGGCGTCGCCGAGCGCGGTGAGGCAGTCGCGGTCGGGGGCGCGGCGGGCGTAGAGCCACTCCTCGCGGGCGAGCCAGCCGTCGGCCGTACGGCGCTCGTCGGGGCCCCACTCGTGCTGCGTCGCGTACCAGCGGCGGTAGGCGGCGTGCAGGTCGGTGGGCGGGTGCCAGGCGCCGGTGTCCCGGCGCACCTGGGCGCGGATGAGCCCCTCGGTGGTGAAGAGCGCGAGCTGGGTGTGCGCGGTGACCGTCCCCGCGCGCCCGCCCCCCGGCACGGCGAGCAGGTCCCCGGGCCCGCTCGCCCAGAACGCCTCTCCCCCGGCCACATCGAGCGGCGCCCCGAGCGCGTCCCCGAGCGCGGCCCCGAGCAGGGTGCCACGAATACGGGCCCGGTAGTCCTGCTGCTCGGGGCGGCCCCAGACGGGCTGGGCCGCGGGAGCTCGCCCGGCGGGCCGCGCGGGGGGCCTCGGATCGGCGCCGGGGACGGTCTGTGCGGCGGGCGGAGCCCCCGCTGCCGGCTGGGCCTGCGCTCCAGGTGGGGACTGTGCTCCAGGTGCGGGCTGTGCTCCGGCCGGGGGGCGTGCTCCGGGTGCGGCGTTGTGGGCGCGGTCCGATGTCCCGGGTGTCGCGCTGCCCATGACTGCCGTCTCCTTCGCCGCTGCGGGGATCTCGCACGCTAGCCGGTGGAGCGACGCGGTGTCACGGGGGACGCGGGGGCGGGGCGGGGCGACAGGTGTACGGGTACGGGGCGCCGCCCGCGCGAGGCGGCGCCCCGTACCCGTACACCTGGACGGTCGGCCTCCTCGGCCGGGTCAGTCCAGGACCGGGAGGAGTTCGGGGAGGTGGCCGTCGGAGGCGCGGGCGGCGGTGACGCGTTCCGGGGGAACCTCGCCGTAGGTGGTGGTGCGGGGGCGGTGGGGGCGGCCCGCTGCCTCGGCGATGGCTTCGAGGTCGCGGATCGAGCGGTAGGAGCCGTAACGCGAGCCCGCCATGCGGGAGATGGTCTCCTCCATCAGCGTGCCGCCGAGGTCGTTGGCGCCGGAGCGGAGCATCTCCGCCGCACCCTCCGCGCCGAGCTTGACCCAACTCGTCTGGATGTGGGGGATGTAGGGGTGCAGGAGGATGCGCGCCATCGCGGTGACCGCGCGGTTGTCGCGGGCGGTCGGGCCCGGGCGGGCGATGCCGGCGAGGTAGACGGGGGCGTTGGTGTGGATGAAGGGGAGGGTCACGAACTCCGTGAAGCCGCCGGTGCGTTGCTGGATCGCGGCGAGGGTGCGGAAGTGGCCGAGCCAGTGGCGGGGCTGGTCGACGTGTCCGTACATCATTGTGGAGCTGGAGCGGATGCCGAGTTCGTGCGCGGTCGTGACGACGTCGATCCAGTCGGCCGCGGGGAGTTTGCCCTTGGTGAGGACCCAGCGGACCTCGTCGTCGAGGATCTCGGCGGCCGTGCCGGGGATCGTGTCGAGGCCGGCCTCCTTCGCGGCGGTGAGCCATTCCCGTACCGAAAGGCCGGTGCGGGCTGCGCCGTTGACGACCTCCATCGGAGAGAAGGCGTGCACGTGCATCCCCGGGACGCGTTCCTTGACCGCGCGCGCGATGTCGAAGTACGCGGTGCCGGGCAGATCGGGGTGGATACCGCCCTGCATGCAGACCTCGACGGCCCCGACGTCCCACGCCTGTTGGGCGCGATCGGCGACCTGGTCGAGGGAGAGCGTGTAGGCGTCGGCGTCGGTGCGGCGCTGCGCGAAGGCGCAGAAACGGCAGCCGGTGTAGCAGACGTTGGTGAAGTTGATGTTGCGCGTGACGATGTAGGTGACGTCCTCGCCGACGACGCTCTTGCGGATGTCGTCCGCGATCCGGCACACGGCGTCGAGCGCGGGCCCGTCGGCGTGCAGGAGGGCGAGGGCCTCGTCGTCGGTGAGCTTCGTCGGGTCGTCGGCGGCGACGGCGAGGGCCTGGCGCACGTCGGTGTCGATGCGCTGCGGCACCATGCCGGGCGCCGCCTGCTCGCGCAGGGCCGCCCAGTCCCCGTACACCGCGTCGAAGTCGCCGCGCCTGTCGCTCGTACGGCCCTCGGTGTCGATCGCCGTGTGCAGGTCGGTGCGACCGCTCGCCGTGAAGCCCTCGTCGGGCTCCTGCCAGGGCAGGCCCTCGGGGCGCGCGTCGGGGCGCGCGAGGCCCGTCTCGGGGTCGGCGAGGGCGCGGACGTGCGGGAGCAGGCGAGGGTCGAGCCAGGGTTCGCCGCGCTTCAGGAACTCCGGGTAGATCGTGAGGCGTTCGCGCAGCTCGAAGCCCGACTCGGCGGTGCGTGAGGCGAGTTCGTCGATGTGCGGCCAGGGGCGTTCGGGGTTGACGTGGTCAGGCGTGAGCGGTGAGACGCCGCCCCAGTCGTCGATGCCCGCGCCGATGATGAGGGCGTACTCGCGGTCAACGAGGTTCGGCGGGGCCTGAATACGTGCCTCGGGGCCGAGGAGGAGCCGGGCGACGGCGACGCACGCGGCCAGCTCTTCGAGTTCCGCGTCCGGCATCGCGCGCATGGCCGTGTCCGGCTTGGCGCGGAAGTTCTGGACGATGACTTCCTGGAGGCCGTGGTGGGCGCGCTGGACGCGGCGGAGCTGGAAGAGGGAGTCGGCGCGTTCCTCGTACGACTCGCCGATGCCGATGAGGACACCGCTCGTGAAGGGGACGTTGCTGCGGCCCGCGTCCTCCAGGACGCGCAGGCGCACGGCAGGTTCCTTGTCGGGGGAGCCGTAGTGCGGGCCGCCCTTCTCGGACCACAGGCGCGTCGCCGTCGTCTCCAGCATCATGCCGAGCGAGGGCGCGACGGGCTTGAGGCGCTGGAGGTCGGACCAGGACATGACGCCCGGATTGAGGTGCGGGAGGAGACCGGTCTCCTCCAGGACGCGGATCGCCATCGCCCGTACGTACGCGAGCGTGTCGTCGTAGCCGTGCGCGTCGAGCCACTCGCGGGCCTCGGGCCAGCGGTCCTCGGGCTTGTCGCCGAGCGTGAAGAGCGCTTCCTTGCAGCCGAGCGCGGCGCCCTGCCGGGCGACCTCCAGGATCTCGTCCGGCGACATGAACATGCCGTGCCCCTCGCGGCGGAGCTTGCCGGGGACGGTGACGAAGGTGCAGTAGTGACACGTGTCCCGGCACAGGCGGGTGAGCGGGATGAAGACCTTCTTGGAGTACGTCAGCACGCCGGGCCTGCCGGCCGCTTCGAGTCCTGCGTCGCGGACGCGCGCCGCCGAGGCGGAGAGGTCCTTCAGGTCGTCGCCACGGGCCTGGAGCAGGACGGCGGCCTCGGTCATGTCGAGCGCGACCCCGTCCCGCGCCCGCCGCAGCGCGCGGCGCATGGCGGATTCGGTGGGCCGGGAGGGGTGCGGAGCAGTCATGACGTCGAGCATAGGACGGGGGCGGGGCGGGCGGAGGGGGGCCTGCCGGTGAGGGGGGTGGAGGCGGCTTGGGGGTGGGGTGCGGGGGTGGGGCTCAGGGGTGGGGTGCGGGGTGAGGGCGGGCCAGTGGGTGGCGGCGCGGTGGGGGGAGGCGGCTTCGGGGCGGGCGAGGGGTGGGGGCGCGGGGCAGGCGGGGCGCTGCCCTGTGGCGGGGGGATGTCTCCGTGGCAAGGCGGCGGCAGCTGCCTGCCACGGCAGGGGTGATGGCAGGGCGTCTGTCAGTGGCAGGGGTGGTGGCAGGGCGTCTACCAGTGGAGCAGGTGGCGGGTCGCCTGCCGGCGACGAGATGGCAGGGCGTCTGCCGTGGCCAGGCGGCGGCAGCTGCCTGCCAGTGGCAGGGGTGGCAGGTGGCAGGTTGTCTGCCAGTGGCAGGGGTGGCAGGTGGCAGGTTGTCTGCCAGTGGCAGGGGTGGCAGGTTGTCTGCCGTGATTGGGCAGCCGATTGCCGCCGGGGTGGCAGGGGTGCCGTCCCCGGCGGCGGGCTGCCGCCTCGCCGTACGTGTCACGCCACCGCCGTCACCATGACGGCGAGCGCGGCGACGAGGACCGCGACCCGGGCGTAGTGGTAGCGGTCCCAGGCGCCGAGCTGCGTGCGCCAGTCCTCGGGGACGCCCGTCTCGTCCCACTTCGCCACCCGCGAGTTGATGGGGACGAGGAGGACGATCGACATCACGACGCTCGCAGCGAGCAGGAGCACGCCGGTGAGGACGAGTGCGCCGCCGCCGAGCCCGGCCCACACGGCGCCGAGTGCCGTCGTCCCGATGTACCAGAAGGGCATCACGCGGCCGAGCAGCTTCGCACCGCTCATCCGTCCGCGCAGACCCATGTCGCCGGGGAGGGAGTTGAGGATCGCGTTGACGAAGAACGCCACCGAGAACTCGACCCCGACGAGCATCCCGGCCGCGACGATCGTGATGACGGCGAGTACCTGAGTGGTCATTTCTTTCTCCCCCAAAAAATATAGCAGCGCTAGAAATTGGAGCGACGCTAGTCGCCTTCCCTCGAAAGCGTAGAGCTAGCAGCGCTCGGATGTCTAGCACTGCTGGAAATTCTTCGCGGCTCCTCCAGGAAGGGGGAGAGGGGGAGGGCGCGACGGGCGGCGGTGCGGGAGAGGGCGGGAGGGGGAGGAGGTGGGCGAGCGCGGGCGGGGCGAGGTGAGGCGAGGCGGGGAGGAATCGGGTGAGCGGGAGTGAGGCGAGGTGGGGGCTCGCACGGCGGGGACGAAGCGGCACGAGGAGCGGAGGCCGTGCGGAGGAGCCCGGGGACGTAAGCGGCGCAAAGCGCGAAGGCCGCACGGAGGAAGCGGGACCGCGCAGCGAGGCCGGGATCGCACGGAGGGGCAGGGACCGCGCGGAGGAGCAAGGACCGCACGCGAGCAGGGACCGCGCGGACGAGCAGGGACCGCGCGGGGCAGAGAACGCGCGGGGCAGAGAACGCGCGGGGCAGAGAACGCGGCGGGGCGCGCCCCGCCGAATCCTCCGACACGTCGTCCGCGAGTGGCTCACTGTCGAGTCGGTGTGCGTTCCCCGCAGGGGCGGTGGCGTGAGGTGATGACGGCCGTCGTCCCAGTGTGCACGTCTTGTGCGGACAGGCCATCGCCTTTGTCCACAGGGGCGGGGAATTGTCGGCTTGTCAGGCCGCGCCGGATGTCGCCGCTCACTCCAAAGTGTGGGCCGTTGCGCGTGTTTGGGGAGGTTGTCCACAGATGCGGGCGGTTGGGGGCTGGGCGGTTGCGGAAGCTGGAAGACTGGTTATCGGGGTCGCCCCCCCGGGAGGGAGGGGGCTGTCCCGGGGGCGTCGATTGACCACCCCTCACCCCCCTCCCGAGGCTGACGTTTCCGCCCCCGGCAGGCAAACTGGCCTCTGTGACCGCCTACGGTCGGCCCGGGAGGCCGGCAAAGGGGAGACAAGAATGAACGACGGACCCGGGATACCGGGGCGGGGCGCCCCGGACGCGGGACCCGCCGCCACCGCGCCGCACCCCGACGCCACCACGCAGAACCCCACCGCGCCGCACCCCGTCGGCACCACGCCACACACCGCCGCGCCCCACCCCACCCCACACCCCGACGCCTCCCCGCGCGACACCATCGCGGCCTCCACGCCCCGGGCGGAGGCCACCCCAGGCGACGCGACGCCCAGCGACACCACCCCAGCCGCCACACCCCCCGCAGGCACCACCCCAGGCGACGCGACGCCAAGCGACACCACCCCAGCCCCCGCACCCCCCGCAGGCACCACCCCAGCCGCCACACCCCCCGCAGGCGCCACACCCCCGGCGAGCCCCCCCCCCAGCGACATCCCCGACCCCGCTGCCCCCACCCCACCCGCCCCCCTCCGCTTCGCCGTCCTCGGTCCCGTCCGGGCCTGGCGCGGGGATGAGCAGCTCACCACCGGCTCACCGCAGCAGCGCGCCCTCCTCGCCGTGCTGCTGCTCCGCGCGGGCCGTACCGCCACCGCGCCCGAGCTGATCGATGCCGTCTGGGGCGAGGAGCCGCCCGCCCAGGCGCTCGCCGCGCTCCGTACGTACGCGTCCCGGCTGCGCAAGGTCTTCGGCGGGGACGTTCTGCGCAGCGAGGCCGGTGGCTACGCGCTGCGCCCCGACGCGCTCGGCGCCGACGCGCTCGATCTCAGCCGGGCCGAGGAACTCGTCGCCGCGGCCGACGCCGCCCGCGAGGAGGGGGACCTGTGCCGGGCGAGAACCCTCAGCGACGAGGCCCTCGCGCTGTGGGAGGGCGAGCCGCTCGCCCAGGTCCCCGGCCCCCATGCCGCCAATCAGCGGGCCAGACTCGCCGAGTGGCGCCTCCAGGTCCTGGAGTCCCGCTTCGCGATGGACCTGGAGCAGGGCTGCCACGCCGAGGCCGTCTCGGAGCTGACCGCCCTCACCACGGCCCACCCGCTCCGCGAGCGCCCCCGCGAGCTGCTCATGCTCGCCCTCTACCGCTCCGGGCGCCAGGCCGAGGCACTCGCCGTGTACACGGACACCCGGCGCCTGCTCGCCGAGGAGCTGGGCGTCGACCCTGGCCCCGCGCTCGCCCGCCTCCAGCAGCGCATCCTCGCCGGGGACGAGGAGCTGGCCCGCTCCCCCCAGCCCGCCCCGCACGGCGGCCCGCCTCCGCTGAAGCCCGCGCAGCTGCCCGCCTCCGTACCGGACTTCACGGGCCGCGAGAACCTCGTCAAGGAGCTGAGCGAGACCCTCGCGGGCGCGGGCTCCCAGGTCATGGCGGTCTCCGCCGTCGCGGGGATCGGCGGTGTCGGCAAGACCACGCTCGCCGTGCACGTCGCGCACGACGCCCGCGCCGCCTTCCCCGACGGCCAGCTCTACGCCAACCTCCAGGGCGCCGGAGCGCACCCCGTCGACCCCGAGACCGTCCTCGGTGGCTTCCTGCGCGCCCTCGGCGTGCGCGACACCGCGCTGCCCGCCTCGCTCGACGAACGCGCCGCGCTCTACCGCTCGGCGCTCGACGGCCGCCGCGTCCTCGTCCTGCTCGACAACGCCAAGGACCCCGCGCAGATCCGCCCGCTGCTGCCGGGTACGGAGGGCTGTGCGACGCTCGTGACGAGCCGCCAGCGCATGGTCGGCCTCGCCGGGGCGCACCTCGTCGACCTCGATGTCATGTCCCCCGAGGAAGCCCTCACGCTCTTCACGCGCATCGTCGGCGCCGAGCGCGTACAGGCCGAGCGGGAAGCGGCGCTCGACGTCGTCGCCTCCTGCGGTTTCCTGCCGCTCGCGATCCGCGTCGCCGCCTCGCGGCTCGCCGCGCGCCGCACCTGGACCGTGTCCGTACTCGCCGCGAAGCTCGCCGACGAGCGGCGCAGGCTCGACGAGTTGCAGGCCGGGGACCTCGCCGTCGCTGCGACCTTCGAGCTGGGGTACGGGCAGCTCGAAGCCGACCAGGCGCGCGCCTTCCGGCTGCTCGGGCTCGTCGAGGGCCCCGACATCTCGCTCGCCGCCGCCGCGGCCCTCCTCGACCTGGACCCGTACGAGGCCGAGGACCTCCTCGAATCGCTCGTCGACACCTCGTTCCTCGAATCGGCCGCGCCGGGCCGCTACCGCTACCACGACCTCGTCCGCCTCTACGCGCGCTCGTGCGCCGAGCGCGACGAACAGCCCGAGTCGGTGCGCGCCGAGGCGCTCGGGCGGCTCCTCGACTTCTACCTCACGACGACGGCCCGCGTGTACGCGCTGGAGCGGCCGGGGGACCGGCTCGTCGACCACCTCGCGCCGACCCGCTACCCGGGCCTCACGCTGACCTCGCCCGACGAGGCGCAGGACTGGCTCTACGCGGAGGCGCAGAGCCTCCTCGCGACCGCCCGGCGGGCCACCGAGCGGGCCGGTTCGCTCGCGGCCGCCGTGGATCTGCTGTGGGTCGCGAAGGACTTGAGCGAGTCGGGCGCCAACGCGCGGCAGTACCGCGAGGTGGCGCTGGGCGCGGTCGAGCGGGCGGAGGGCTTCGGGCTCGCCTCCGTCGCCCGGCGCGCGCTCCTCGTCCTCGCCGACTCGGACAACGCGGCCGGACGGCTCGACACCATGCGCGAGCGGGCCGAGCGCGTCCTCGCGCGGACGGACGAGGCCGCCGACGCCGTGGTGGAGTGCTGGGCGCACAACCTCCTCGGCATCGGTTCGCTCTACCAGGGCGAGCACGAGGCGGGTGAGCGGCACCTGAGCGCCGCCGTCGAGCACTTCAGGGGGCTCGACGACCAGGCGGGGCAGGCGGCGGCGCTGTGCAACCTGTCCCGTATCCACCTCGCCACCGGGCGCCTGGACAGCGCCCTCGCCCTCGCCGAGCGCGGCACCCGCCTCAACGACACGGCGGGCAGTGCCCTGCGCGGCGCCAACGGCCGCTACACGCAGGCCCTCGTCCTCACCGCGGCCGGACGGCCCGCCGAGGCGGTGGAGCGGCTCGACGAGGCGCTCACGGTCTTCCGTGCCAACCGGCAGCAGCTGTGGGTGGGCATGACGCTGTGCCGGCTCGCCGAGGCGCGGCTCGCGCAGTCCGAGGCGGCGCAGGCAGCCGCCGACGCCGAGGGCGCGCTCACCGCGCTCAACGGAGTGGGCGGCGAGTGGCGCCGGGCGCAGGTCCTCACCGTCCTCGGCCGCGCCCTCGCCAGGACCGGTCAGGAAGGCCGCGCGCAGGTGTGCTGGGCGGAGGCGGAACGGGTCTACGAGGAGCAGGACGCCGCGACCGAGGCAGCCGCCGTACGCGCCCTGCGCGCCCAGACGCCCACGGCCTGAGCCCGCGGAGTACGGGCGGTGGCAGACGCGCGGCGGGCCGTGGCAGACATATGGCGGATCGCGGCAGAGGCGTGACGGGCCGTGGCAGGCCGTGGCAGACGCGTGGCAGGACGCGGCAGAAGCGGTGGCAGGCCGTGGCAGAGGCAGTGGCAGCACGCGGCAGGACGCGGCAGACGCCTGTGTCAGGCCGTGGCAGGCTGTGGCAGGCCGTGGCAGACGCGTGGCGGAAATTCTGACTGCCTCTCAGCCACCCTGTCGTGGCAGCTGCCACGGCGACTGTCAGGCGTTCATCGTTCGTTTATCGCCGCGCGCCATGCTTCTTCCAACCGTTCCGTCGCGTCGGGGGGCAGACGGCACGGCTCCGGGCAGCTCCTCACTCGTGCACGACTCGTGAGTATGGTGAGCCGCCCGGTTTTCCGCCCGCTCGGCCTCCGACCGGGGGAGTGGCCGGGCGGGCGGAAGCACCCACCGTCCCCGTCGAAGAGGGAGAGCAGACACGATGGCAGAGAGCCAGCAGCCCGAGACCGCCGACCAGGCCAAGGGCCCCACGATCAAGCCGCTCAAGGACTCGTACGCGACCGGCAGCCCCGCCGACCCCGACGCCGCGGCGAAGAAGCCCGCCACGGACGGCGACGTCACCACGCTCGGCGACTCGTACGCCACCGGCAGCCCCGCCGACCCGGAGGCGAAGATACTCGACCGCCCCGAGGGCGACGAGAAGAAGTGATCTTCATCCGGCGTCCGTCCCCACGGGGGACGCGGGGGAGCACGGACGCCGGGTGAGCGGGTCCCCGCTGACCACGGGGGCGTACGGGGGACGTGCGCCACGCACAGGGGGACCAGGGGTCCGCGACGGCTGGGGGGTCGTCGCGGGCCCGGGGGAAAGAAAAAGGGGGAAACGCACCGGCCGTGACGGCCACCGGGGGAGACCGTCACGGCCGGTGCACTCGTATGCCCACCCGCCCCACCTCGCCACGCGCACCCCCTACGGCTCTTCCCTGTTGGCCGGAACCCGCGTCTGCCGCCCGCTCTCGCGGGTAGACGGCTGAACAGCTGGGCAGTTGTCCAGCCCCAAGGCCGGCAGGGAGGCGTGGCATGGTCCGCAATGTCCTCGGTGGCGTACTCGCCGTGCTCGGCGCCGCGGGCGCCGTCGCGAGCCCCTTCCGGCCCTGGTACACCTCGCGCCTCGGGCGCGAGTACCGGCTCCCCGACCTCTTCGTCCCCGGCGGCATCACGGCGGCGCACCCGAATCTGCTGTGGTCGCTCTTCCTGCCGTTCCTCCTCGCGGCCGTGCTGACCCTCGTCGGCCTCTTCGCGCGCCTGCGCACCCCGGTCCTGCTCGCCGGGGTGCTCGTGCTCGGCTGCACGGTGCTGTGGGCGGTACGGGCCGCTCAGGCAAACGGGGACTCGCTCACGCTCGCCGCCGACGGCTCCGGGGTGCGCACCGGCGCGGGCGGCGCGGCGGCCGGCGGTGTCCTGCTGCTGCTCGCGGCCGCCGTCATGAGCGGCCGCCCCCGCCACGTCCCCGCACCGCCCCCCGTTCCCGTACCGCCCCCGCCGCCGCCCGCGTACGAGGACGGCCCCGACGAGGACGACTGGCGCACCCCCGCCTCGTACGGCCAGGGCGGCGCGCCCACCTCGTACGGCCAGGGCGGCGCGAGCGGTCCGTACGACCAGGGCGGCGCGGGCGGTCCGTACGGGGCGCGCCGTCCCGGCCCGTACGGGGACCCCGGGCCCGAGCCGACCACTCCCCTGCCGACGATCCGCCCCGCGCCGGGGAAGGACTGACCGGGGCATGGTTCAGCCGCGCCCCTGCGCGGACTGCGTCCCGGTGCCCTCCTTCGCGTCGAGCGCGTACACGCACCGGTCGCCACTGCACGCGTAGACGACGCCGCCGCGCACGACGGGGGAGCCGGTCACCGCGCCGCCCGTGAGGAGCTTCCAGCGCAGCTGGCCGCCCGAAGCGCTCAGCGTGTAGAGGCAGTTGTCCGCCGAGCCGAAGTGCAGCAGGTCGCCCGAGGCGACCGGGGCCCCGACGATGTCGCCGCCCGCCTGGAAACGCCACGCGGGCGTGCCGTGCACGGCGTTGAGGGTGTACATGCCGTTGCCCGATGCCACGTGGACGAGGCCGCCGGCGACGAGTACCGGGTCGACCGAGGAACGGGCCTCGGTCGCGATGCGCCAGCGGTCGCGGCCGTCCTCCGCGTCGAGCGCCCACACCGCGCCGTGGTAGTCCGCCACGTACACGCCGCCGCCCGTGACCGCGGGACCGGGCGCGAACGCGGGCGGGCTGAGGAAGACGGCGGGTGCCTCGAACTGCCAGCGCACCCTGCCACCGTGCGCCTCGATCGCCAGGACGCGGGTCCCCGCGCACACGTACACGCTGCCGTCGGCGGCCGGGGTGATGCGCAGCGGCACGCCGCCGCAGGCGCTGACGTCGCCGACCGGGTACGACCAGCGTTCGGCGCCCGAGCGCGCGTCGACGGCGCGCAGCCTGGCGTCCTGCCACAGGTAGGCGGTGCCCTCGTGCAGGATGGGCGCCGCCTCCGCCGTCTCGAAGTCGGTCTGGAGCCCCGCGGTCTCCCACAGCCGCTCCCCTGTCGCCGCGTCCCAGCCGCGCACGGTGCCGCCCCGGCTCGCGGTGAGCACGGTGCCGCGGCCCGCGGCGAGCCCGTAGACCCAGCCGGGTGCGGCGGCGCGCCAGATCTCGGCGCCCGTGCGCGCGTCGAGCGCGTGCACGCCGGGGCCGTCCGAGGCGTGGATACGGCCCTGGTCGACGGCCATGACGAGGGCGACGTCGCGCGTCTTGAAGCGGCGGCGGCCCGTCGCGACGTCGAGCGCGTGCACCTCGAAGGACGTCACGTAGACCAGGTCCTCGGCGAGCACGGGCGTGCCCCACACGTCGTTGGACATGCGGAACCGCCAGGGCCGCCACGGCTGCCCGGGGCCCCCGGGGCGCGGTTCCGTCGCGGCCGTCGTGGGCGGCGCGGCCACCGGGGCGCGGCGATTGGACTCGCGTGTCCACCGCGAGGCGAGCGCGACGTGCCCCGCCTCGCGCTCCGCCTGGCCCGCCGCGCGCGCCTCGGCGACGCGCGGGCCCTCGCGGACGGGGACGCGCGCGCCCGGCAGCATGACCTCGGGTTCGGCGGCGTGCCTGCCGGGCTGGTTCGGCACCGCGGGCTCGACGGGCGGCCGGGGCGGTACGGGAGGACGGCGCGGCGGTGCGGGCTGCGGCGCGGGGACCATGCCCGTCCTGCTCTTCGACTCGATGAGTTCGACGGCGCGGCGCGGCAGCCACGCCGATGCCGTGCCGCTGTCGTCGGCGCCCGCGGCGAAGAGGTGCGGCGAGAGGGAGGCCTGGAGGTCCGCGGGGCTCGGGCGCATGGCCGCCTCCATGCCCATGCACGACTCGATGAGCGGTTGCAGCTCCTCGGGCATGCCCTCGGTGTCCGGGCCTTCGCGCAGCAGCATGAAGACCGTCTCGACGGGGTTGGCGCCGTGGAAGGGCGCGTGGCCCGTCGCGGCGAAGACGAGCGTGGAGCCGAGCGAGAAGATGTCGCTCGCGCCCGTGACGCTGCGGGAGTCCTTCGCCTGCTCCGGTGACATGTAGGCGGGGGTGCCGACGGCGACGTTCGTCATGGTCAGGCGCGTGTTGGAGACGCCGGACGCGATGCCGAAGTCGATGACGCGGGGGCCGTCGTGCATGACGAGGACGTTCGACGGTTTGAGGTCGCGGTGCACGAGCCCGGCGCCGTGGATCGATTCCAGGGCCTCGGCGATGCCCGCGGCGAGCCAGCGCACCGCGTTCGCGGGCAGCGGTCCGCACTCGTTCACGATCTCCTCGAGCGAGGGCGCGGGTACGTAGGCGGTCGCGAGCCAGGGCACGGCGGCGCGCGGGTCGGCGTCGACGACGGCGGCCGTGTAGAAGCCGGACACGGCGCGGGCCGCCTCGACCTCGCGCGTGAAGCGCACACGGAAGAGCTGGTCCTGTGCGAGTTCGGCGCGCACCGTCTTGATCGCGACCCGCCGCCCCGAGGCGGACCGCGCCATGTACACGAGGCCCATGCCGCCCGCGCCGAGCCTTCCGAGGACCTCGAACTGCCCGATGCGTCGCGGATCGTGCTGTGTGAGCTGGTCCATCTCTTCCTCAGCCGCCTCCCCGTCCGGGACCACGAGCGCGGCACCTGCGCAGCGCCCGCCCCGGTGCACCGCCACACGGTGCCCCCTGATTGTTCCTTCCGAAACCCGCCCTGGCTAACCGGGGTGGCGTCCCGGAGTGTCCTCGGCTATGCGGCCGCGGCGGTACGGGCTACTCGGCCACCACCCCGAAGACCGCTCCCTGGTCGTCCTCCAGCTCGGCGAAGTCCCCGTACGCCGTCTCCCGCGGCCCCCTGCGCAGCCTCCCCCCGAGCCCCCGCGCGGCCTCCACAGCCTTCCCGCAGTCGCCCACCCTGAACTGCACCAGCACGTGCGCGGGCAGCTCGTCGGGCACCTCGCCTGCCTCCAGGACGGCGCGGCCGAGAACTGCCGTGTCGACTCCGGGCCCGGCCTCCTCGGGCGACCACAGCCGCTCCCCGCTCGTCCCCGGCACGTCGTACCCCACGTACCGGAAGACGTGCTCGTAGAACGGGTCGACGGCCGCGCTGTCGCGCGTGCGCACCTCGCTCCACGCGTACGAGCCCGGCGCGGTCAGTTCCCTGAAGCCCTTGTCCGTGCCGGGCTGCCACAGCCCGAACACCGCCCCGTCCGGGTCGGCGACGAGCGCCCGCACGCCCAGCTCCCCCACGGCCTGGGGCCCGCTGATCCCCGTACCGCCCGCGGCGACAGCCCGGTCCGTGAGCCGGGCGGCGTCCGGGGTCGCGAAGTGGACCGTCCAGGCGGTGGGCAGCCGCCCGTCCGGCTTGCGGTAGAGCCCGGCGACGGGGTGCGGGCCCACGTACGCGTACGACTCGCCGGCCCCCGGCGGCTCGCGGAACGTCCAGCCGAACAGGGCCGCGTAGAAGCGGCGCCCGGCGGCCGCGTCCGGCAGCGCGCAGTCCACCCAGCAGGGCACGCCCTCGGCGAAATCCGGCATGACGACCACCTCCCGGCACACTTCCTGTCCACGCTATTCGCCTTTCCCGAATCCCGCATCCCGACCGGGAGAACCCGATTGGTGGACCCTGACAAAACGCCTTCCGAATGCTGGCAGGAATTTCCGGCCCAAGATCCCCGGAAATCACGTCACCCGCCCTTCTCCCGTATCCCGCAAGGGAATTGAGAGGGCGCAGGACGCGCAATTCAGGGCCCGCTCCCCATTTGCACTCGGCCGAATAGCGCGACACGCCGCTCTCGGTAAGCTGACGGTATGACAGCACACGTACGCACCGTCGACGGCCGCGTGGCCGGAGAGCGCGGGCAGGCGACGCGTCAGAAGCTGCTCGACTGCCTCAGCGAGATGCTCAGCTCATCGCCCTACCGCGATGTGAAGGTCATCGATGTGGCCCGCAAGGCCGGCACCTCTCCCGCCACCTTCTACCAGTACTTTCCCGACGTGGAAGGCGCTGTCCTGGAACTCGCCGATGAATTGGCGAGCGAGAGTTCCGGACTGTCGGTTTCCCTGGAGGGCCGCAGCTGGGCAGGAAAGACGGGTTGGCAGACCGCACAGGACCTCGTGGACTCCTTCATGGACCTGTGGCGCAAGAACGAGGCGCTGCTGCGCGTCGTCGATCTCGGCGCCGCCGAGGGCGACAAGCGGTTCAGCAAACTGCGCGTCAAGATCCTCGGTTCCGTGCATTCCTCGCTCGCGGCGGCGATCAAGGATCTCCAGGCGAAGGGCCGCGTCGACAAGGACGTGAGCCCGGCGGCGACAGCGGGCGCGCTCGTCACGATGCTCGCCGGTGTCGCCTCGCACCAGAAGGGCTTCACCTCCTGGGGCGCCAAGCAGGCCGAGATCCGGCCCGCGCTCTCGCAACTCGTCTACCTCGGCGTCACGGGCCGCAAGCCGACCCGCTGACGCCGACCGACCGCACGGGGCGACTCGCCCGGCCGGGCCGTACTAGACGGCCACCCTGACCGGCCGCGCGACACCCACCGGCCGACACCCACCGGCCGGGCCGCAGGGCAGGGCGGCATGGCGGGGCTCCGTGGCAGGGCCGCGTGACAGGGCCGCACGGCAGGGCACCGTGACAGGGCCGCATGCAGGGCCGCGTGGCAGGGCACCGTGTCAGGGCTCCGTGGCAGGGCCGCCGACAGAGCGGGTTCGGGTGCGGGGGTCGGGGTGCGTCGGGAGCTGGGCGGCTGCGGGATCGGCGGGCTGCGGGGACTCGGACTACGGGCTCGGCGACTGCGGGGACGGCGGCTGCGGAGACTCCGGCTATGGGCTCGACGGCGGGACACAGCGGTTCCGAGCACTGCCGGTTGCGGGCCCTTCCCGTTGCGGGCGCTCCGGTTCCGGGCGCTTCCGGGTCCGGGCCCTTCCCGTTGCGGGCGCTCCGGTTCCGGGCGCTTCCGGGTCCGGGCCCTTCCCGTTGCGGGCACTTCCGGTTCCGGACACTTCCGGTTGCGGGCACTACGGCTCCGGGCACAGCGGTGGCCGGACGCGGCGGTGACCGGGCACAGCGGCTCCGGGCACAGGGCCCCATGCGGCGGTGACCGGGCACAGCGGTGGCCGCACGCAGCGGCTCCAGGGAATACGGCTTCGGGCGCAACCATTCCGGCGCTCCCGCACCCGCACAGCCACTCCGGACACACCCCCGCCCTCCCAGGGGGCGGCCCCAACACCATTCTTTCGCACCCCCTCACCCCCACCCCCCTCCCCGCCCACATCTGTGGACAACTCCAGGGTTCCCGTACAACCGCTCACCCTTGCGAGTGAGCGCCGTGACGACTTGCGCGAAGTTATCCACAGATACGCCGAAACGGCTCGCCCGCGCACCCCCGCGTGCCAGGCTCATCGGCAGCGGGACAGCACACCCGCCCGCAGCCACCCCTGCCCCCGTCCCCGCCCCGCCCCCGCCCCGCCGATCCCGCCCGTCGTACCGCACAATCGGGGCCATGTCCGCCAGCGCACACGACGACGCCGTCGACCCAGGCCCCGAAGCGTTCCGCGCCCTGCTCCGCGAGCAGCGCGTGTGGGACCCCCGCCGCACCACCCTCCCCGCGCTCGACCCGGACGAGGTCCCCGGCCGTCCGCTGCCGCTCTTCCGGCAGTGGTTCGCCGAGGCGGCCGACGCGGGCGCCGTCGAACCGCACACGGTGTCGCTCGCGACCGCAGGAGCCGACGGCATCCCCGACGTCCGGATCGTCATGCTCCACGACGCCGACGAGGAAGCGGGCTTCTCCTTCGCGACGCACGCGCACAGCCGCAAGGGCCGCCAGCTCGCCGAGCGCCCGCACGCGGCCCTGTGCCTCTACTGGCCCGTGCTCGGCCGCCAGGTCCGCGTCCGCGGCCGTGTCGCCCCCGCCCCGCACGCCGAGGCCCTCGCCGACCTCCACGCCCACTCCCCCGGCGCCCTCGCCGCCGCCCTCACGGCCCACCAGAGCGAGCCGCTCCCCTCCCCCGAGACCCTCCGCACGGCCGCCGACGCCGCCTGGGCCCGCGCCCAGCACGAGCCGCGCGCGGACGCCCCCGACTGGACGCTGTACCACCTCGACCCGGAGGAGATCGAGTTCTTCCAGGGCGAGCAGGCCCGGCGGCACGTACGGGTGCGGTACGCGCGGGTGGCGGACGGGTGGGTGCGGGAACTGCTGTGGCCGTGACGGCCGCACGCCGCTCGCCTCACGCCCGGAACCACGCCCTGCCACGCCCGGCCCAGCCCTGCCACGCCCTGCCACGCCCGGCCCAGCCCGGCCACGCCCTGTCATGCCCGGCCCCGCCCTGCCACGCCCCACCCCGCCCTGGTCATGCCACGTACGACTGGAAGTCCCGCACTGGCACGTAACCCAGGCGCCGGTACAGCGCGTTGCTCGTCGGGTTGGCGGCGTCCGTGTTGAGGAGGATCTCCGTGCAGCCGGCCGCGAGGGCGTCCTCCGTCACCGCCGTCGTGACGGCCGCCGCATAGCCGTGGCGGCGGTGCTCGGGCGGGGTGTAGACCGTCGTGACGCGGGTGCTGCCGTCGGCGGCCGGGGTCCGCGCGGCCATCGCGACGGGGGTGCCCGCGGGGGTCTCCCACAGCAGGCACGTGCCCTTGGCGAGGATGTCCGCCGTCCAGGCCGCCGGGTCCGAGGGCGGGCGCTCGTCGATGTCGGTGGTGAAGCACCTGAACCACGCGGTCAGAAGCCCGGAGTCGGCCTCCGTCGCCGGGCGCGCGCGGCCGGGGAGCCGGTGCGGGGCGAGGGTGCCGAGGGCGTGGAGGCGGTTGGTGCGGCGCGGGTGCAAAGGGGTGCCGGTGAGGGACTGCCAGCGTCGCGCGTACGCCTGCGCCGCCTCCGGGCTCGTGAGAACGCCCTCGGGCCGCAGTCCCGCCCCGTGGAACGTCTCGGCGAGTTCCGCGCCCGCGCCCTCGGGCAGCGGCCCGGCGAGGACGGCGTACGGCGGGGTCCACAGCGCGAGGCCGCGCACGGTGCCGTCCGCTTCCTCGTATGTCGCGAAGCACGGGGCCTGCGTGCCGTAACGGGCCGGATCGCGGCGGACGTCGCAGGCCACGCTCCGCACCACGGTGTGTGCCGCGGACATGCGGCGGAGCAGCGGCGCCGCGCGGTCGAGGAAAGCGGCGGCGTCAGGGACAAGACGCCAGGCGGTGGTGGTCTCGGTCGTCATGGCTCATCGTCCGGGCCGCCGTGATCCTTTCGCAATCAGTTTTGTGGCATCACGGGTCACAACCGCCTCACAGGACACTACTCTCCGGTACATGCCCGAAGCCTCGACCGCCGCAGCGCACGCCCCCGTCTACGTCGTCGGGGCCGGGCCCGGCGGGCTCGCCGTGGCCGCGGCGCTGCGCGGGCGCGGGGTGCCCGCCGTCGTGGTCGAGAAGGCCGACAAGGTCGGCAACTCCTGGCGCGGGCACTACGACCGCCTGCACCTGCACACGACCCGCAAGCTCTCCTCGCTCCCCGGGCTGCGCATGCCGCGCCGCTTCGGGCGCTGGGTGGGCAGGGACGACGTCGTCAAGTACCTGGAGAAATACGCCGAGTTCCACGAGCTGGACGTGTTGACCGGGGTCGCGGTCGAGCGCGTCGACGCGCTGCCCGACGGCGGCGGCTGGCGGCTGCGCGCCGGGGGCGGGCGCGTGCTCGAAGGCCGGGCGGTCGTCGTCGCGACGGGCTTCAACCACACGCCGTACGTACCGGACTGGGCCGGTCTCGACACGTACGGGGGCGAGCTGCTGCACGCCGGTACGTACCGCGACGCCGAACCGTTCAGGGGCAAGGACGTCCTCGTCGTCGGGGTCGGCAACACGGGGGCCGAGATAGCCGTCGACCTCGCCGAAGGCGGGGCCTCGCGCGTACGGCTCGCGATCCGGACTCCCCCGTACATCCTGCGCCGTTCGACGCTCGGCTGGCCGGCGCAGCGGACCGGCATCCTGATCCGTCGCCTGCCCGTCAAGCTCGTCGACCTGCTCGCCGACCCGGTGTGCAGGCTCTCCGTGCCCGATCTGAGCGACAAGGGGCTCGCGCGCCCCAGCGGAGGGCTCTACACGCGGGCGCGCCAGGGCGCGATCCCCGTGCAGGATGTCGGGCTCGTCGCCGCGGTGCGCGCGGGCAGGGTCGAACCCGTCGCCGCCGTCGAGGAGTTCGCGGACGGGGACGTCGTGCTCGCGGACGGCTCGCGGGTACGCCCCGACGCTGTCGTCGCGGCGACCGGCTACCGGCGCGGCCTCGAACCGCTCGTCGGCCACCTCGGGGTGCTCGACGACAACGGGCGTCCCCGCACGCACGGTTCCCGCGCGGCGAAGCACGCGCCCGGGCTCTACTTCACCGGCTACACCAACCCGATCAGCGGCATGTTCCGCGAAATGGCCCTGGATGCCGAGCGCATCGCGTCGAGGATCGCCACATCCCGCTGAGCCGACGGCTGTCGTCCGGGCCGTTCGGACACCGCGGCACCCCCACGCCCCACCGCACAGCACCACCGCACAGCACCGCCGCAAAACACCACCACGGCACCACGGCACCACCGCACCACCGCACGACCGACCACGGCACGACCGCACCACCGCACCACCAGTTCGTACGTATTCCCGTAAGAACGACGGAGGACGAGGCACGTGGCAGTGGACCGCAGCAGGAACGGCGGAAACGGCAAGGACGTGGACGTGGAGGGGCGCGGGCTGTCGCGGCGGCGCGCGCTCTTCGGGGGCGCGGCGGCGCTCGGCGCGGGCGGGGCACTGCTCGCGGTTCCGGGGGCTGCGCAGGCGGCGCCACGGCGGGCGGCGGACGCGGCGGGGAAGGCGGCCCGCGACGCGGATGTCGTCGTGGTCGGCGCGGGGCTCGCGGGCCTGACGGCGGCGCGGCGGCTCGTCGCCGCGGGCAGGAGCGTCGTGGTGCTGGAGGCGCGGGACCGGGTCGGTGGGCGCGTACTGAACCTGAAGCTGCCGAACGGCGGGATGTCCGAGGGCGGCGCGGAGTTCATCGGGCCGACGCAGAACCGCGTCAAGGCGCTCGCGGACGAGGTCGGCGTCGGCACCTTCGCCACGTACAACTCGGGCAAGAACCTGCTCTACAAGGGCGGCAGGCGCACCCCGTACGCGACGGACGGGCTGCTCGGCGCGGTCCCGCCGATCGATGTGGCCGGGCTCGCCAACGCCGCCGCCGTACAAGCCCTGTTGAACGACATGGCGAAGAAGGTCCCGGTCGACGCGCCGTGGACCGCGCCGAAGGCGGCGGAGTGGGACGCGCAGACCTTCGAGTCGTGGCTCAGGCTCAACGCGGTGATCCCGTCGGCGAAGTTCCTCATGGACGTGGCGTGCACGAGCATCTTCTCGGCCCAACCCCGGGACCTCTCGCTCCTGTTCGTGCTCTTCTACATCGCCGCCGCCGGTGACGAATCGCACCCGGGCACGCTGGAGCGGCTCACCGAGACGGCGGACGGCGCGCAGGCGACGCGGTTCACGGGCGGTTCGCAGCAGGTGCCGCTGAAGGTCGCGGAGGCGCTCGGCGACCGGGTCGTGCTCTCCGCGCCCGTACGGGAGATCGCGCGCGCGGGCTCCGGGTACGTCGTGACGGCGGACGGCGTGACGGTGAACGCGAAGCGCGTGATCGTCGCGGTGCCGCCCGCGCTCGCCGGCCGCATCCGCTTCAGCCCGCTGCTCCCCGCCGTGCGCGACCAGCTCACGCAGAAGCTCCCGATGGGCTCGATCGGCAAGGCCATCGCGGTCTACGACACGCCGTTCTGGCGCGCGGACGGCCTCAACGGCCAGGTCGTCTCGGACGCGGGCACGGTCCGCTCGACCTTCGACAACTCGCCCGAGGACGCCTCGTACGGGGCGCTCATGGGCTTCATCGAGTCCGACGAGATGCGGGCGCTCGACGCGGCGGGCGAGGACGCGATCCGCACGGCGGTCCTGAAGGACTACGTCAACTACTTCGGCGACAAGGCCGCCGAGCCGACCGCCTTCGTCGTCCAGCGCTGGAACAACGAGGAGTTCAGCCGCGGCGGCCCGGTCGCTGTCGCCGGGCCCGGCGTCCTCACCCAGCACGGAGCGGCCATCCGGAAGCCGGTGGACGGCATCCACTGGGCGGGCACGGAGACCTCGACGTACTGGCACGGTTACATGGACGGGGCGGTGCGCTCCGGGGAGCGGGCGGCGCGGGAAGTGACCGCCGCCCTTTGACGGTCGCCCACGCCTGCGCGGAGCCCCCTGGGCAGGGCCTCGGGGCGGCTCCGCGCAGGCGCGGGGGCGGTCACTCCCGTGCGGGATCACTCCCGTGCGCGGCCACCCTCGCGCGCGGCCACCCCCGCGCGGGGCCACCCCCGCGCGGGATCACTCCCGTGCGGTCGCGCGCAGGGCCAGGACCATCAGCGCCGCCCCCGCGCACAGGCCCCCCGACGCGAGCCACACCACGTCGTACGAGCCGAACGTGTCGCGCGCGACTCCGCCCAGCCACGCCACCAGCGCCGCCCCCAGCTGGTGCGCGGCCAGCACCCAGCCGAAGACGATGGCGCTGTCCTCGCCGTAGTACTCACGGCACAGGGCGACCGTCGGGGGGACCGTGGCGACCCAGTCGAGGCCGTAGAAGACGATGAAGAGGAGCATCGGCGGTTCGTCCCAGGCGCGCAGCAGGAGCGGGAGGAACAGGAGGGACAGTCCGCGCAGCGCGTAGTAGACGGCGAGGAGGCGGCGGGCGGGGAAGCGGTCGCTGAGCCAGCCGGACGCCACCGTGCCGACGACGTCGAAGACGCCGATCACGGCGAGGAGCGAGGCGGCGCCCGTCACCGGCATCCCGTGATCGTGCGCGGCGGGGACGAAGTGGGTCTTGACGAGGCCGTTCGTCGAGGCGCCGCAGATCGCGAAGGACCCCGCGAGCAGCCAGAACGGGCCCGTGCGGGCGGCCCGTACGAGGATTGTCACGGCGCGCCGCGCCGCTCCCGTCGCGGGCGGCGGCTTCGGTACGAACGTCCCGGCCCCGTACGGCGAGAGCCCCACGTCCGCCGGGTGGTCGCGCAGCAGGAGCCACACGAGCGGGACGACGGCGGCCGCCGTGAGCGCCACCGTGATCGAGGCCGGGCGCCAGCCGTGGTGCTCGATCATCCAGGAGAGGAGGGGCAGGAAGACGAGCTGGCCCGATGCCCCCGCCGCCGTGAGGATGCCCGTGACGAGGCCGCGCCGCGCGACGAACCAGCGGTTGGTGACGGTCGCCGCGAAGGCGAGCGCCATCGAGCCGCTGCCGAGACCGACCAGCACGCCCCAGTACAGGATGAGCTGCCACGAGGTCGTCATCGTGACGGTGAGCGCCGAACCGGCCGCGATGACGAGCAGCGCGAGCGCCACGACCCTGCGGATGCCGAAGCGGTCCATGAGCGCGGCGGCGAACGGCGCCGTCAGCCCGTACAGCGCGAGGTTGACCGAGACGGCGAAGCCGATCGTCCCGCGCGACCACCCGAACTCGCCGTGCAGCGGGTCGATGAGCAGCCCGGGGACCGACATGAAGGCGCCCGCGCCGACGATCGTCACGAAGGTGACCACGGCGACCCACCACGCGCGGTGCATCCGCGGCGACGTGGCGGGCGACGGGGGCGGCGCGAGGTCCTCTGTCTGCGTCATGCGGTCAGCCTCGCGTGCGCGCGCACCCGCCACCATTGGCCCGAAGGACACGCTTCGCTAGGATCGGGCCATGCGCAGGACCGCGGGGAGCCCCCGCCCCCACCGTGTCGTCGTCCTCGCCCTGGACGGCGTCCTTCCCTTCGAACTCGGCATCCCGCAGCGGATCTTCGGGCGCGCGAAGGACAGGAGCGGTGCCCCGCTCTACGAGGTCGTGACGTGTTCGGCGCGCCCGCCGGGCCCGGTGCGGGCCGAGGCCGACTTCGCGATCATGGTCGCGAACGGGCCCGAGGTCCTCGCGAGCGCCGACACCGTGCTGATCCCCGCGAGCTACGAGCTGGGCCCGGTCCACGAGGAGGGCCGCCTCACGCCCGAACTCGCCACCGTGCTCGGGCTGATACGTCCGGGGACGCGTCTCATGTCGATCTGCACGGGCAGCTTCGTGCTCGCGGCCGCCGGGGTGCTCGACGGCCGTCCCGCCGCCACCCACTGGACGTCGGTGGCGCGCTTCCAGCGCCTTTTCCCGCGCGTCGCCGTCGACCCGGACGTCCTCTTCGTCGACGACGGGGACGTGCTCACCTCGGCGGGCGTGGCCGCGGGGATCGACCTGTGCCTGCACGTCGTACGCCGCGACCACGGCGCCGCCGTCGCCGCCGAAGTCGCCAGGCACACCGTCGTACCGCCCTACCGCGAGGGCGGGCAGGCGCAGTTCATCGAGCGGCCCGTGCCCGCCGAGCACGGCGATTCGACGGCCCCGGCCCGCGCCTGGGCCCTGGAGCGGCTGCACGAACCGCTGCCCCTGCACCGGCTCGCCGCCGAGGCCGCGATGTCGGTACGCACCTTCACGCGCCGTTTCCGCGAGGAGACGGGCGAGAGCCCGGGCGCGTGGCTGACCAGGCAGCGCGTCGAGCAGGCCCGCTACCTCCTGGAGACGACCGCGCTGCCGATGGAACGGGTCGCGGAGACCTGCGGGTTCGGCAGTGCGCAGTCACTGCGCCAGCACCTGCGTGCCACGCTCGGCGTCACCCCGACCGCGTACCGCCGCACCTTCCGGGGCGGCGGGGGCGGGAGCACCGGGACCGGGCACGCGGGGGGCGGGGCTGCCGGGGGCGGGAACGCCGGGGGCGCGGGCGGCAGAGGCCCGGGCGGCAGAGGCGGCGGCCCCGGGAGCGGCGGCCCCGGGAGCGCGGGCCG
Source organism: Streptomyces sp. P6-2-1 (assembly GCF_050613165.1). NCBI lineage: Bacteria > Bacillati > Actinomycetota > Actinomycetes > Kitasatosporales > Streptomycetaceae > Streptomyces > Streptomyces sp. P6-2-1. The sequence goes on from NZ_CP192513.1 coordinate 2,928,507, forward strand.
CAGGGGGCCGGGCGGCGGGCGCGGTGCCGCTCAGGCCGAGGAGCGCCCACAGCCTGTGGACAGCGCGCGGGCCGCGAGCAGACAGGCGGCGGGGGCCTGACGGTCCACCTCGCACCAGATGCTCTTCCCGGCCCGCGCCGGGCTCCAGCCCCAGCGGTCGGCGAGGCACTCGACGAGTTCCAGGCCGCGGCCGTGGGTGTCCGCCTCGGCGGCGTGCCGCGGCTGCGGGGCGCGCGTCGACTCGTCGCAGACCTCGACCCGTACCGTACTGACCGCGGGCCGCGGGATGTCCGGCAGGCACATGCGGAGCAGCGCGGGCCGCCCTGTGTGCACGACGGCGTTCGTGACGAGTTCGGAGACGAGCAGTACGAGGGTCTCGGCGACCGGCTCGTCCGCTCCTATGCCCGAGCCGGCGAGCCGGGAGCGCACCCACCTGCGGGCACGGCCCACCTCGGCGGGATCGGGACCGATTTCGAGCTGCACCTGTAGCACCTGCACCGCTCACACCATCCGAACCGGCGGACGCGGGGTCCGCCGCCGCTGTGCACTGTGGATCACCGACCGTGATCCCGGGGAGAGACAGCATGGTTGACGTTCTGTCACCCCAACAAGCGCTTCGGGCATATTCCCGCGCGAAGGAGTACGTCTGAGGCATACTGTGCGACGCACTGCGCGGGGAGTCGAACAGCCCGGCGTATCCATCCGCCCTGCTCGGCCCCCCAGGGAACCCCGTACCACTCGCATTGCACAGAAGGTACCGGAGCGGCCACCCGAAGCCACCCCGCGACAACACACGGTGAGCACCCCGGGGCCATCCCCGCAGGACAGCGCCCCGAAGCGCGCACGTGTTCACCAGGTGACGCGGCCCCTCTCGCGCACGGGCCCGCGAGGCCCCGGCACGGAGCCCCGCGGGTTCACGCCGAGAGCGGGCTCATGTCCTCCAGGAGCGCCGAGCCCACGTCCGGGTACACCTCGAAGAGCCGGCGCACGCCCAGCGCGGAGAGGACCCGGTTCACGTGCGACCCCTCCTCCGCGCCTCGCGCGGGCAGCACGATCCGCAACCGCCCGTGACAGGAGCGCATGAGCCGCCGCGCGGCGATGAGCACACCCACCCCGCTCGAATCGCAGAAGTGCACCTCGGACAGGTCGAGCACGACACTGTGCCGTCCCCGCGCCACCGCCTCGTGCACCCGCTGCCTGACGGCCGGCGAGGAGACGAGATCCATCTCTCCCGCGACGCGCAGCACGGCCCAGCCGTCCCGCTCCTCGTCGGTGACCTGGAATTCCACGTCCTACGCCTTCCGCTCGACTTCCGCCTCCGCGCTCCGGAAGCTCCCGTTCCGCTTCTGCTCTTCGGTGAACCCGCCGCTACCCCGAGGACCTTCCCCGAAACCGCCGTGTACGCCGTCACACTTCCGCCACGCGCCCCCCTGCGCCCCCGCACCCCCTGTGAAGGACGCACGGAGCGGGGGCCTGGTTCATCGGACTTCCCCGCTTCTGTCACGTGCGGGGGTGAACCGGGCAATTCGTCCGCCCTTTACCACCTCCAGGCTCGCAGAGGGCGCACATTGCCGTAAAGAAGCGCAGGGAAGCACGGGGGGCCCTTACATTCGGGGCGCGGGAGGGGATGATGGCCTGAACAGCGGTGCGAGCGGGGGCGCGCCCGGACAGCCAGGGGGTCTTCGGCCGATGGAGGAGGCACGCCGCCGCGACGCGCGACTGCGGCAGCGGCTCGAACGCGGGGAGGCGGCGGCGCTCGGCGAGCTGTACGACCGCTTCGCGCCGCTCGTGCACGGCCTCGCCCGCCGCGTCCTCGGTGACGACCAGGCGGCCGCGCAGGTCACGCATGACGTCTTCGCCCGGGTGTGGGAGGCGCCCGAGCGGTACGAGCCGGCGCGCGAGCCGCTCCGCTCGCACCTCGCGGCGCTGGCCCGCGTCGAGGCCGTACGGCGGCTGCGGCAGTCCGAGTCGGAGGCGCTGCTCGGCGCGGAGGCCGGTACGCGGGAGGGGCTGGCCCGCGCGGAGGCGGCCGAGACCCGTATCCACCGTGCCGCGGCCGCCGCGCGCGCCGACTACATCGCACGCGCGATGCCGCGCCCGCTGCGCGAGGCGATCGACCAGGCGTACGCCCACCGCAGGAACTACCGCCAGACCGCCGCCGACCTCGGCATCACCGAGGAGGAGGCCCGCCGTCGGCTCCGCCTGGGCCTCCAGCTCCTCTCCACCGCCCACGACCTCCCCCTCCCGGACGCGGGGGAGCCCCCCAGGTGACCGGGCGCGCGGCGAAGCGGCAGGGCGGGAGCGCGCGGGACCGGGGGGCCGGGCGAAGGGAGCGCGCGGGCGGGCAACGGGACCGCGCGGGCGGACGACGGGACGGCGAGGCGACGGGAGGCGGGGCCACGGGAGGCGGGGCGACGGGAGGCGGGGCCACGGGAGGCGGGGCGACCGGCGCGGGCCGGGGCGAATGCGCCGGCGAATGCGCCGCTCCCGGCGCTCCGGCCGAGGGCGGCGGCCCCCGTACGGCCGCCGCTCCCCTGGGCGCGGCCCGCGCGCCCCTGACCGGCTCGCGGGCCGCTGGGGCCGCCGCGGGGTCCGGGTCCGCCGCGCCCGGCGTGGACGCCGGCGACGGTGGGCAGGCGGGCGGTATGGGTGAGGACCGGGACATGGGCGCGGAAAGGGAAGGGGACGGCGGTGCGGGGCCCGCCTTCGTCACGTACACCTCCTTCGGGGTCTCCGGGATCGATCCGCTGCTCGGGGATCACCGGCTGTTGCGGTCGCTGCTCGGGGCGTGGGCGCTCGCCGCGTGCTCGGCGAAGGAGGCGCTCGCCGTCGAGACGCATCTCGGGGTGTGCGGGTCCTGTGCCGACGAGGCGCTGCGGCTGCGGGACGCGGTGGGGCTGCTGCACCCGCAGGAACCGCTCGACCTCGATCCCTCGCTGCGCGCCCGCGTGCTCGCGCGCTGCCTGGAGCGGCGGCCCGCGCGCGTCCCCCTCCCGGTCTGGGCGGAGCCGTACGACACCGAGACGGCCCGGCTCGACGCCCTGCTCCAGAGCCTCGGGGACGCCGACTGGCACGCCCCTGTCCGGCTGCGCTGGTGGACGCCCGAAGGGCCTGCGGGGCGGCGGACGACCGTCGCCGGGGTCATCGCGCACCTGCTCGCCGTCGACGGTCTGGTCGCCACGGCGATCGGCCTGCCGGAGCCGCTCGGCGCGCACGCGCCGGGGATGCCCGTCCCGCCGGAGGAACGCACCGAGCGGTACTGGGCCGCGCTCGGCGCCCCGCCGACCCGTGCCGCGCACGTGCCGTGGCGCGAGCAGACGCACGCGCTCGTGCGCACGGTCGGCTTCACGGACGGCGAGGGCCTCGGCTCGGGCCGCTCCCCCGTCCCGTACGGCGGCTTCTCGCTCCCGTTGCGCGATGCCCTCCTGGAGCGGGCCTTCGAGACGTGGATGCACGCCTGGGACATCGCGACCGCGGTCTCGTACCCGTACGAGGCCCCCGTGGGCCCGCACCTGCGGCGGCTCATCGACCTCGCGACCCGCCTGGTCCCGCAGACACTCGCCGCGTTTCCGCCGCAGGAAGCGGACACCCCCTCCGGCGTACGCGGGACGCTCCGCCTGGAGATAGAGGGACCCGGCGGCGGGGTCTGGCGGATCGGCGTCGATCCGAAGGCGGACGACGCGGCGGGCCCGTACGAGGACGTGGCCGAAGTGCGGCTCGACGGCGTCGAGTTCTGCGAGCTGGCCGCCGGGCGCCTGGCCCCGGAGAGCGCGGCGCTCGGGCAGGAGGGGGACCGGGGGACGATCCTGCGCGTGCTGCGGGCGACGGCGGCGCTGAGCAGGCTGTAGGACCGGCGGAGCGGCCCGGCCGCCGGGCGGAGCGGCCCGGCCGCCGGGCGGAGCAACCCGGCCGCCGGGCGGAGCAACCCGGCCGCCGGGCGCGGCACGCATCTCCCGCATCGGCCCCGCCTCGCCCCGCCCGGGCCCGATCCGCCCCGCCCGGGCCCGATCCGCCCCCGGCGGGCCCGGTCCCGTCGGGCTCCACTCAGGCGAAGACGACTGTGCGGCGCCCGTTGAGCAGGATGCGGTGCTCGGCGTGCCACTTGACCGCGCGCGCGAGCGCCTGGCACTCGACGTCGCGGCCCGTGGCGACGAGCTGGGCGGGGGTCGCCGCGTGCGTGACGCGCTCGACCTCCTGCTCGATGATCGGGCCCTCGTCGAGGTCGGCGGTCACGTAGTGCGCTGTCGCGCCGATGAGCTTCACGCCCCTGGCATGCGCCTGGTGGTAGGGCTTGGCACCCTTGAAGCTCGGCAGGAAGGAGTGGTGGATGTTGATGATCCGGCCGCTCAGCCGCTTGCACAGGTCGTCCGAGAGCACCTGCATGTAGCGGGCGAGCACGACGAGTTCGATGTCCTCCTCGGCGACGAGGTCAAGGAAGCGCCGCTCCGCCTCCGCCTTGCCGTCCTTGGGGACGGGGATGTGGTGGAAGGGCACGCCGTAACTCGCGGTCAGCCCGCGGAAGTCGGTGTGGTTCGAGACGACGGCGGCGATCTCGACGGGGAGCGCGCCGCTGCGGGAGCGGAAGAGCAGGTCGTTGAGGCAGTGGCCGAACCTGCTCACCAGGATCGCGACCCGCATCCGCTCCCCCGCCCGGTGGATCTGCCAGTCCATCCGGAACGCCTCGCCGATCGCGGCGAAGCTCGCGCGCAGCTTGTCGAGCCCGGCCGCCTCACCGTCCTGCCCCGCCGCGTCCACCGAGAAGCCGACGCGCATGAAGAACAGCCCCGTGTCCGCGTCCCCGAACTGCTGACTGTCCTCGATGTTCCCGCCGGTCATGAAGAGGAAGCTGGAGACGGCGTGCACGATCCCCTGCTTGTCGGGGCAGGACAGCGTCAGCACGTAACTGGAGGTGGGTGCGGCCGGGGCGGCGGAGCCGGCGACCGGTGCGGGCTGCTCAGTCATGCCCGCCAGGGTCCCACACCGGAGGGGGTACGGGGGCGCGCTGTCCGGCACGCGGGACCGGGAGCGGGCGGGAGCTTCGTACGGGCCGTTAAAGGCCGTTAAAGGCCGTACGCGTCCGCACGGCCGAGGCGCGTCCGTACGGACGGGGCGGCGGGCCCGTAGGGCCGGGGGGCGGCGGCCCCGTACCGCGCGCCCCGCTCACCGCTCGCCCCCCACCGGCCTCGCGGGCCGCCCGTCGCCTCAGGCGGTCCGCAGGAGGGTGCGCAGTTCGCTCAGGGTGCGCGGGGGCTGGTCGGGGTCGTCGCCGTCGGCGAGGGCGAGGCGGACGTGGGCGGCGCGGCAGGCGGCGAGGGCCTCGGGCCAGTCGGGGTGCTGGAGGTAGGTGGCGGCGGGGGCGTCGGGGCCGACCTGGTGCAGGATGCGCAGCACGCGCAGCACGGCGGCGTCGACGAGCGTCGTCTCCTCGCTGTCGCGGAAGACCGAGCCCAGGTAGCGCTCGGCGGGCCAGTTGTCGAGCCAGGTGTCCTCGACGAGGCGGTACACGGCGTCGGTCACGTCCCCGTACTCCTCGCGGCCCGCGAGCCAGTACTCCTGCTGGAACGCCGGGTCGGAGAGCATGTGCAGCGCGGAACGCACGGTGCTGCGCCAGCGCCACCACGGCATGTCGTTGAGTGGCATGCCCCCCATGCTGGAGGAGCGGCGGCTGCGGTGTGAAGGGTTCTCCGGGCTTTGCACGGTCAGTGATCGTACGTTCCGCCCGGAACGCGCCGTACCGGTCCCCCGCTGTTCACCCGCCCGTCACCGGGTGTTGACCGTGGGTAGCGCGCCGGTTGGCGCGCGACGACAAGGCTGCGGCGCCATGACCAGCGGCCCGCTCCCGATACATCCCCGGCATATCCGACGTACCCGGCTCGGATCCCGCCCCGCGCCCGGCCGGTGGCGCGGGGCCCGTAGCCGTTTCCGCGCCCCGCTCGCCGGGACGCTGTGCGGGCTCCTGCTCCTGAGCGGCTGCGGACTGCTGCCCGGCGGCGGGGACAAGGACGGTCCCGTGACCGTCATGACGTGGGCGCCACTGCACACCACGGGGACCAACGCGCCCGGGATGACCGCGATGGCGCGCGCCTACGAGCGGTGGGTGAACGCGGAGGGCGGCATCGGGGGGCGGAAGCTGCGGGTGCTCGTGTGCGACGAAGGGAACGAGTCGGTCGCCGCGGCGGAGTGCGCCCGGCGCGCGGTGCGCGAGAAGGCGGTCGCCGTCGTCGGCTCGTACAGCGAGCAGGACGCGGCGATCTTCTCGCCGATCTCGCTCGCGGGCATCCCCTACCTCGGCGGGTACGGGATCACGCAGGAGGAGTTCGTCAATCCGGACTCGTACCCGGTCAACGGCGGGCTGCCCGCGCTGATCGCCGCGCAGGGCGCGCAGCTCGCCCCGGACTGCGACCGCGTGGTGCTCGTCCGCCCGGAGGGCATCACCGGGGACACATGGCCCGAGCTGCTGCGCGCCGGGCTGCGGGACGCGGGCGGCGCGGGCGAGGTCGTGGACCTGCCCGTGCCCACCGCCTCCAGCGACTACACGCCGCAGGCCGGGCAGGTCCTCGACCGGCTCGCCCCTGCCCCGGCGGCGCGGCGCTGCGTGAGCGTGGCGCTCGGCGACAGCACGGCGGCGTTCATCGACTCCTTCCGCCGCGTGGCGCCTTCGGGCGGCACGGGGGCGGAGGCGGGTACGGGTACGGGGGCGGAGGCGGGTACGGGGGCCGATGCGACGCCCGCCGTGCGGGTCGGCTCGGTGCTCGGGAGCGTGAGCCAGCGGCTCGTCGACAGGTCCGGGGGCGCCTCGGGACCGTACGAGGGGGCGGCGGTGACGGGGTGGTACCCCCCGGCGTCCGACCCGCGCTGGGCCACGATGAAGAAGGTCATCACGAAGCACGCCTTCGGCGACAACGCGATCGACCCGGCGGACGCCGGGGTGCAGACGACGTGGATCGCGTACACCGCGCTGCGCCGGATCGTGGAGTCGCTCGGCAAGGGCCCCGTGACCGCGAAGACCGTGCGCGACGCGCTCGACAAGGGCACGAAGGTCACGACGGGCGGCCTCACTCCCACCCTGAGCTGGGGCAACGACTACGCCCGCTCCGTCATCGGCTACCCCCGCACGGCGAACACCCGCGTGACCCACCTGGAGATCCGCGACGGCCAGCTGGTCGCCACGAAGGGCACGGGGGACGGCCCGGGAGCGACGGGCGACGCCAGAGCGGCACTGGAACGCGAACCGGCGCGGGCAGGACGGGGGTGACGGGCCGAGGCCGACAGACAGCAGCTGGCAGACGGCAGCTGGCAGACGGCAGACGGCAGCTGGCAGACGGCAGCTGGCAGCTGGCAAGCGGCAGCTGGCAAGCGGCAGGCGGCAGCTGGCAGGCGACAGGCAGCCGCTGGCAGACGGCAGACGGCAGACGGCAGACGGCAGACGGCAGACGGCAGACGGCAGACGGCAGACGGCAGACGGCAGACGGCAGACGGCAGACGGCAGACGGCAGACGGCAGACGGGAACTTCCGTGGGTTGGCGTCCGTTGTGGCCCGTCGGGGGGACACGCATCCCCTAGGGGAAAACCCTCACCCCCTCCCTGACACCCCCCTGAGAAAACCCTGAGGCTCCCTGCCCTTCACAAGCCCGCGCCCCCTACACCCGGCCCGGGCATCCCGGGCACCCCGGGCACCCCGGGCGCCCCCCACGACGCCCCACGGCCTGGCCCTGCACCCGGTCCAGCCCGAACCCCGACTCCGGGCGCCCCGGCCCCGGCCCGCCCATCCGGCTCAGCCCCGGCCCATCCGGCTCAGCCCCGACTCCGGGCCCCGGCTCAGCCCCGACAGCGGCCCCCACAACTCGCCCCTACAGCTGGCTCTTGTCCCGCTGCGTCAGCTGGTACTTCGACGCGATCGCGTTCCACAGCCCCGAGGCCTGCTCCTTCGCGCTCGTCGCCTGGCCGCTCGCCCGGTCGCCCGCGTTGCGCTGGTTCGTCGAGCGGGCGTGGCCGCCTCGGCAGCCGCCGTGCTTCGCGGTCTGGTCGGCCCAGGCGGCGTAGTGGTTGTCAGCCGTGGCAGAGGCGTGCCAGGCACGGGTGAGCGCGCTCGTGAGCTGGCCGTGCTGCGGGAGCTTGTCGAGCGGCAGCTCGCCGAGCCGCTTGACGAGGTCGTTGCGCTGCCGTGCCGCGTCGCGCAGGTCCGACGCCGCCTTGCCGAGGTCCTTGCAGGAACCGATGTTGCCGACCGAACGGACCACGGCGTCACGGCTGTTGTTCGAGTCGGCGAGGAGTTTGTCGAGGCCGACGGCCTGTTCCTTGACCGGGTCGGCCGAAGGTGAGGGCTTCGTGCTCTCGCCCTCGCCCTGCGCGTCGTCGCCGTCCTGCTGTCCGGCGGAAGCGGTCGCGGAGACCGGCGAGGTCTTCGCCTCGTCGTCGCTCCCGCCGCCCCCGACGAGCGCGCCGACACCGAGGCCGAGCGCCACGACACAGACCCCGCCTATCGCGATGAGCAGCCCCTTGTTGCGGTTGCCGCCGCCCCCGCGCGCGGGCTCCTCGTAGCCGTTGTCGTAGCCACCCGCGCCGTAGCCGTTGCCGTACGCGGCGGACGGCGGCGCCTGCCCGGGGCCGCCCGGCTGCTGCGGGTAGCCGTACCCGCCCGGCTGCTGCGGGTAGCCGTAGGCGGGGGGCGGGGGCGCTTGCGGCGTGATGGCCGGCATCTGCGTCGTCGCGCCCTCGCCCTCGGCCCGGAAGAGGCTGTCGAACTCGGCGGGCGGCTGCGTGGGCGCTTCCTCGTACGGGGAAGGGGCCGGGGGCTGGGCGGGCCCGCCGGGGAACTGCGGGGCGCCGCCTCCGGGAACGGGCGGGATGTACTGCGTCGCCTGCGCGTCGGGCCCTGCGTCCGGCACGGGGGGCTGGGGCTGCGCGTAGTACGGGTTGTCCTGCCCCGCCGCCTCGGGCGGCAGCGGGCCACCCCCCGGCACGGGCGCGATGTACTGCGTCGCCTGGTTGTCGGCGCCGCCGGGTGCGAGGGGCTGGATGAACTGCGTCGCCTCCGCGTCGCCGCCGCCCTGGGGGCCGTGCGGGGACTCGAAGGGCGGCGGGTAACCGTAGCCGCCGGTGGGGGCCGGGGTGTGCGGGTAGCCGTAGCCACCGGAGTGTGCGGGGGGCTGCGGGTTCCCGTACGGGTCGTAGCCGGGCTGCGGTGCCCAGGGGGTGCCGTCGGCGGGCGTCCCCGAGGTGCCGGGGTACGGGACACCTTCGCCCTCGGAGGGATGCGGCTGCCCGCCATGACCGCTCTGCGCCACCGGAACTCCTACGAATGGGGGACCCTGGGAATCGTCGGGTCACGCTACCCGGTCTCTCAGTGCCCCGGCCACGCGCGCACCCGGCCCGGGCCGTCGCCGCAGGTCACCGTGGACGCAGCACGCGAACAGCGGAGGAACGGATGATGTCCGGCGGGCGGCGCCCGGCCGTCAACACCCCTCCCGGTCCGACAAGCTGACGAACCAGCTGTGAGGCTGCCGTGCGACTCCCGTGCGGCTTCCGCAGGACTCCGGTACGGGGCGCCGCACGACACCCGTACGTGGCGCCCCGTGCGACGCCGTACGGCTCCCGCACGACGGGCCCGTACGCGGCGTCCGCCCCGGCGCCGGCCGGGCCCGGCGGGGCGGTCACCGTACGTCGCACGGGGTCCCGCTCCGTACCCCGGAAGCGGACCGGCCCGCGCGGGTCAGGGCGGCCGCCCTCCCGCACCGTGGAGGACGACCGCCACCCGCCCGGGCCGCCGCACACCCGGACTGCCACCCGCCCGGGCCGCCCCCCATCCGGGCCACCGCCGGGTCGCCCCCCATCCGGGCCACCGCCGGGTCGCCCCCCATCCGGGCCACCGCCCGGGCCGCCACCCGCTCGGCCCGCGAGCCGTTCAGGCCGCCGCGCGCAGATCGAGACGGGCCCCGAACTCCCGTACCACCGACTCCTCCCGATAGGGGTCGAGCCGCTGCCGGAAGTCCTCCAGGTACTCCGCGCCGCGGTCGGAGCGGAGCGAGGCGAGGAGTTCGGCCGCGTGCAGCGCGGTGCGGCAGCCCTCCTCGATCTCCCGCTGCTGGACCTGCGCCGTCGCGAGCAGCACGTACCCGATCGCGCGGCGCCGCGTGCGGCTCTCCGGGTGGCCCGCGAGCGCACGGCCCGCCGCGCGCTCCGCCTGCTCGGGCTCGCCGAGATCACGGTGGCAGTGGGCGAGTTCGTCGGCGAGGTACGCCTCGTCGAAGTGCGCGATCCACTGCGGATCGCCGTCCCTGTCCCTGTCGCAGTGCGCGAGTTCGTTCTCGGCGCGGTCGATCGCCTCGTGTGCCGCGCGCCGGTCGCCGAGCAGCGCGTGCCCGCGCGCCTCGGCCGCGTGGAACATCGACCGGGCGCGAGGCGTGGCCTGCCCCCGCGTGCCCTCCTGCGCGGCCCGCGCGAGCTGCGCGATCTCGCGCGGGTTGCCGAGCTGCGCCGCGAGGTGGCTCATCGAGGCGGCGAGCACGTACCCGCCGTAGGCCCGGTCCCCGGCGGCCTGCGCGAGCCGCAGCGCCTGGATGTAGTAGCGCTGCGCGAGCCCCGCCTGCCCGGTGTCGACGGCCATGTAGCCGGCGAGTTCGGTCAGCCGCGACACGGCGGCGAACAACTCCCGTCCCACCGGCTCCCGGTAGGACCCCGAGAGCAGCCCGGAGACGACGCTGTTGAGGTAGTGCACGACGACGGGGCGCACATGCCCGCTGCCGTACTGGTGGTCGAGCCGGTCGAGCGCCGTCGTCATGGCCCGTACCGCGGCGACGTCCGAGGCCCCGACCCGCGGCCCGCCACTGCGCGCGACCTGGCTGTCGGGCATCGAGATGAGCCAGTCCCTGCTGGGCTCGACGAGCGCGGACGAGGCGACCGACGAACCCGTCAGGAAGTCCCTGCGCCCCACGTCGCTGCGCCACAGCTCGCAGACCTGCTCGATCGCCCCCGGCACCGTCGGCGAGAACTGGAGGCCGACGCCGGAAGAAAGGTTCTTTCCGTTGGCCATGCCGATCTCGTCGATCGTCACGGTCCGCCCGAGCTTGCGCCCGAGGGCCTCGGCGATGACGGCGGGCGCACGGCCCCGCGGCTGCTGACCCCGCAGCCAACGGGCCACGGACGTCTTGTCGTACCGCAGATCGAGTCCGTGCTCGGCCCCGCAGAGATTGACCCTGCGGGCGAGACCGGCGTTGGAGCAACCGGCCTCCTGGATGAGCGCCTGGAGCCGTTCGTTCGGCTGGCGTGCGACTAGCGGCCTCGCGGCCATGATGAAACCCCCAATAAGTACGCCTGGAACCCGCGCCGGTACGCGCCCGCGGTACGGCCCGCGGCCTCCTCCGTGGCTCGCGAGCGCGCTCGCGCTCGGCTCACGGGGTCGGTCGTGCGGTCGTGGTCGCGGTCGCTGTCCCGGTCACGGAGCCGAAAGGCGTGGTCGTGGACTGGGTACTGGACTGGCTTGCTGACCTGGGCCCGCCCCGGCGGGCGACCCGCTGGGGCGGGCACCTGGCCGGTCCGGGCCGTGTATCTGACCTGCTGGGCGGCGTGCGCTGCGCCACCTGGCTGATCACTGCCCTGCGGACAAAGCGAAGATGCGCCCCAAAGGGGACCTATCCGGTATTACTTCTCCCCTCCCGGCGTGTCGCACGGAGCGGCGGGACGAGCTGGAGGCGGGCGGGACGCGTCGGGGTGGGGCGGGGGCGGCTCCGGGACGGGGTGAGGTGGCCTGGGGTGAGGCGGGGCGGGGCGGCGGGGCGTGGGGCGGCGTCGGGTGGTACGGGGCGCGCGGTGCGGTCGGGCGGGTCCGCAGGGCGGTCGGGCGGGTGGCGGTGCGGGCGTACGGGTCGCGGTGGGGCGGTGCGGGGCGCGGTCGTACGGTGCGTGGTGGGTGGGGTGGCAGGTGCGTGGTGCGGGGCCGTTGTGCGGTGCGGGGGCCGTTGTGCGGTGCGCGGGGCGGCGCGGGGCCGTCGTACGGTGCGGCCCGGTCCGTACCGTGCGGCCCGGTCCGTACCGTGCGGCCCGGTCCGTACGGGGCGAGCCCCCTTCTTGTCCGCCTGCGGGCCGGTCGGCTCGCGGGCTTACGGGCTTACGGGCTTACGGGCGGTGCGTGCGTATGGCGGCGTTCCGCTTCCTCCTCTCCTCCCTGCCGGACCCCCCGCCGGGGTCCGCATATGCCCGGCCGAGTTCATCTCCCGGAATTCCGGAAAGCCACTCCCTCCTGGGTACCCTCCCCGGGCTCCGGCGGCTCCCGCGCGCCCCCGGCGATGCCCCCGTGCGCCCCGCACCCCGGGCCGGTGCCCCTCCCCGCGCGCGGCCGCTCACGCGGGGTCGCGCCCACCCCGTAACCCGGACTCGCGGCGGGAGTTGTGCTGTGCGTGGAAGAGACCCTCGGCGTGACCGGAGCAGGCAAGATCCCCTCGCAGCAGCGCGGTGAGCCACCGCTCCATAGCGCGGTGCGGTACGCCGAGGACCGGCACTGGGACGTCGTCCCCGGCGTCTGGCTGGAGACGGCCAAGGGCGTGGAGCGCTGCTCCTGCGGGGAACGCGGCTGCCCGGCCCCCGGAGCCCACCCGGCGGACGAGAACTGGGCGTCCCAGGCGACCGGCAGCGCGACCGTGGCCCGCAAGCTGTGGACGGAGCGGCCGACCGCGGCGGTCCTGCTGCCCACGGGCCGTACCTTCGACGCGATCGAGGTGCCCGAGACGGCCGGTTTCCTCGCGCTGGCCCGGATGGAACGCATGGGTGTGACGCCGGGCCCTGTCACCCGGGCGCCCGACCGCCGCATGCGGTTCTTCGTCCTGCCGGGCGGCGCGGCGAAGGCGGGCGACCTGGTCCGCGCTCTCGGCTGGTCCCCCCGGGCACTGGGCCTCACCGCCCTCGGCGAGGGCGCCTGGATCGCCGCCCCACCCACCCGCTTCGGCGGCCAGGGCGCCGTCCAATGGGCCCGCCGCCCCACTTCCGCGAACCGCTGGCTCCCCGACACCCAAGAACTGATCAGCCCGCTGGCATACGCCTGCGGCCGAGACACAGCACCGAGTTCCTGACGGAGGCGGGGAGCTACGGGCACGGGCGAGGCGGATATCGGCAGGGCGGGACGGGACCGCTGCGGGCGCAGGCGAGGTCGGCGTTGAGGGGGCGGGAAGGAGCGCGACCGCTGCGGACACCGGCAGGGCGGGCAGAGGGCGGAGCCGGTTGTTGGCGGGGCAAGGCGGAACACGACCGCTGCGAGCGCCGGGGGGAGCGGACATAGGCGGGCCGGCCATTGGCGGAACGAGCGTTGCGAGGCCGGCGTTGGCGGGGCGGGGGGACTGGGGGGCGGATGGTTGTTGGGGGGCGGGCGTTGACGGGACGGGAGGCGCGCACTGGGGGCAGAGCGCGCCACCGCGAGCCCTGGTGGGGTAGGCGTCAGCGGAGCTGGCATTGACAGGGCGGACGTTGGCGGAGCGGGCGTCGGCGAAGCCGGCGTCGGCCGGACGGGCCCCAACGAGGCGGGCAAGGGCGAGACGCGGCCCCCAGGCACCGGCAGGGCGAACGTCAACGAGACGGACGTAGCCGGGCCGGACCCGGCGCGACCACTACAGGCACGCGCGGAGCGAACGCCGACCAGGCCAGCCGTTGACGCGGTAGATATCGGCGGAGCCAGCGTTGACTGGACGGGCCTCAAGCGGGCGGACGAGGCAAGACGGCGACCGCTACGTGCGCAGACAGGGCAGACATCGACGAGACGGGCGTAGTGAGCCCGGCGAGGCGCGACCACTACAGGCACAGGCAGGACGAACGCCGACCGGGCCAGCCGTTGACGCGGGGGATATTGAGGGAGCGGGCGTAGACGGGGCGGGTATGACGAAACCAGCGTCGGCCGGGCGGGCCTCAACCCAGCGGGCGAGGCAATACGGGACCGCTACGGACACTGGCGGGACAGACGTGAGCGGGGCCGGTCGTGGCGGGGCGGGCCAGAGTGGGGCGGACGTTGAGCGGGGCGCGACCGCTGCTGCTGCAGGCGGAGCGGACCTCGAACGGGTCGGCGTTGGCAGACCGGTCGTTGGCGGAGCGGGCGGGACCGCTGCGGCGTGGACGGCGCCGGGGGGGCGACCCTGCCTGCCTGGGCGGGGCAGGTGTTCGCGAGGTCGGCGTAGGAGAGACGGGCCTTAACGAGGCGGGCGGGCCGAGGCGAGCGCGGCAGCTGCGGGCGCGGCAGCTGCGGGCGCGGGCGAGGCGGACGGTGGCCGAACGGGGCCGGCTGGGCGGAGGCGTTGGGGCGCGGCAGGCGGGGTGGGAGGTCGTGAGGCGAGGTCGTGAGGCGCGAGGGACGGGCAGGCGGGGGGGACGCGTCACTCGCCATCCCGAGGAGCAGGCGGGCGAGGGCGGGAGGTCGTGAGGCGCGGGCGAGAGGCGTGGGGCGAGGCGGGGGGGGAGGCCCGCCGGTTGTCCGGGGAGACCTTCGGAGCGGGGGGAAGGGGGCGGACGCCTCACGCGGGCCTGCCCACGGGGCTTGCGGGCAGGGCGTGGGGGTGCTCGGCAAGGGGCCTGTGCGCCCCCGCACGCCGATTGTGCGCGGGGGCGCGCGGCGGCCCACCAGTCCTGCGGCGCAGGGTCGTTGCTCACCACGTACCCGCGCCACCCGACCGGGCCCCGACCTCAGCCACAACATCCACCGCTCGCCCATCACCGCCCGCTCACACTCCCGAGCAGGCATCACACCCCCGAGCAGGCAGCCGGGTGCCCGCCACGGCACCCCCGACCACGGCAGGTCGGCACCCGCCGCCGGGGCGGGGCGTCAACGAACGGCCGGGAACGAGCCCGAACCCGCCTTCGCAGCAACCCGTTTCAGCCCACCTGGTCACCGCCCAAGGGGGCGCCGTGCCCACCAGCAGGACAACCTCAGCCACAACGACCACCTACGCACCGCCCCGCTCGCGTCAGCCCCGACGAGCCCCTCCCCCCACGAGCCACCAGCCACCAGCCACCAGCCACCAGCCACCGACCATCGCCCGCCGACCGCCGACCGCCGACCACAACGGCCGCCCCTCCTCGACAGGCCGACGCTCGCCCCGACGCGGGCAGCCGACGGCCCCCCGTCCGGGGCATGGAACCGAAATCAGCCCCAGGAACCACCGCTTCGCCCCCTCGGCACCACTCAAGAGGCCAAGGCACCCAAGCTCAGCCACGACGGCCAACCGCCCACCACCCGACCCGCCGCGACCCTGAACCCAGCCAACCAGCCAGCCAGCCGCCGCCGACCACCAATCGCAGCGGCCCCACCCCATCGCGCCTGCGTCGCCCCCGGCCACGATCGGCCGACATCACCGCCGATACAGGTCTCGACAGACCCTCTGTCCAAGACCAGGGCTGAACCCGGCCCCATACATGGCTGGTTCGTCCACCGGTCACCACGCACAAGGTCAACTCGACCGCCAGCAAAACGACCTCACCCACAACGGCCGACCCTCCACCACCCCACTTCACCACGACCCGCCGAATGCCTCCCCCAGCCAGCCACCGCCCCCCCAACCACAGCGGCCGCGCCCCATCGCGGCGGTCACCCCTGGCCGCCGCTAGCCACTCCCCCCCCCCCGGTCGCTGCGGTCACCCCCGGGCACAGCAGCCGCCGCTACGGGGAGTCGGCGGATGCCCGGCCGGAGCCAGAACCGAACCCGCCCTCACGCCGCGCCTGTTCGCCCAGCGGAGCCGTTCACGGGGCAACACGCCCGCCGACATGGCAAGCTCAGCCCACAACGACCCACCACCCATCACCCCGCTCGCGACGATCCCGGCGGAGCCCTTCTCCCTCCCCCCACCCACCGACCGCCGAGCACAACAGCCGCACCCGATCACGGCGGCGCCCCCCATCACAGCGGTCACCCCAGACCACTGCGGCCGCTGCCCCTGCCATCGTGGTCACCCCCGGCCACCGCGCCCCCGGTCGCGGCGGTCGCACCCCGGTCACAGCGGCCGCGCCCCCGCCACAGCAGGCGCTTCCCCCGGTCGGCCGTGACAGGTCGGCACGGCCGTGACAGGTCGACACCCGTCTCCGGCGCGGGGCGCCGACGCGCACCGGCCGGGGCCGGGCCGAACCCGGCCCGGGGGGCGGTTCGGGCCGCCGCGCGCCGGTCAGGCGGTCAGCGCGCCCGCGAGGAAGGGCTCGACCGCCTCCCGCCACGCCTCCTGCCGCTCGTAGTGGGCCAGATGACCCACTCCCCTCAGCTCCGCGTACTGTCCGCGCGGCAGCACGCGGACCATCTCCTGCGCCTCGGCCCGCCCCAATTCCCCTTCCGTTCCCCTCAGCACCAGCGTCGGGCAGGCCACCTGGGCCAGTTCGTCCCAGTGCGAGTCATGCACCCATGCCTCGCGCGAGGTGATCATGTGCTCCGGTTCGAAGGCGGGCCGCCAGCCGTCCCCCACCCGTTCCATGACCTCCGCGTAGTAGGCACCGCGCGCCGCGTTCGGCCGTTCCAGCCAGGGATCGCCCGCCGCGAACCACTTCTCCGCCTCGGCGTACGAGGCGAACGGCAGCGGCCAGCCGCGCAGCCAGTCCACCCACTCCCGCTGTGCCGCGATACCGAGCGCCGAAGCGCGCATGTCCGAGATCACCAGCGCCCGCACCGACTCCGGGTGCTGCGCCGCGAACTGCCAGGCCGTCAGCGCACCGAGCCCATGCCCTATCAGCACAGCGGGCCCGAGCCCCAGCCCCTCCACCACGGCACGCACGTCCCCCACGTACGCCGCACGCGAGTACGGCCCCACCGGACGCTCGCTCGCCCCGTGGCCGCGCTGATCGAGCGCGATCACGCGGTGCCGTTCCGCGAGCCAGCCCGCGCTCCCCGCCCAGTGCGAGGCCCGTCCCAGCAGCCCGTGCAGCAGGAGCACACCGGGGCGCGAATCCCCGCTCCCCGGCCCCGCCCCCGCGTGCTCCCACGCCGCGAGCCGCACTCCGCCCGCCCCTGTCACATCGATCCGGCGCACCATCGGTTCCGGCACCCCCAGTCGTTCCTGTCCACACTCCGCGCGGTGCCCCCGAGCCCCGCGAACCGCACGCTATCGAAACATCATTCGATTTCCGGCGGAAAACAACGGTTTTCCACCCAAGACCCCTCGTACGAGTGACAGCCGAGGAAGGTTGACGCTCGTGGCGCGGGGGAGATCTCAGCCGAGGGGCGGGTTCCTCGCGGAACGGACCCGCCCGGGGGTGACCCTGAGAGCTCGGGGCTCCGGGTCAGCGCAGGGGGGATCGGGTCCCGGCGTCGCAAGGCGCCGGGACCCGGCGCACGTACGGAGCCTCCCCGAGGGGCCAGCGCCGGTCTCGACCGTCCCATCGCGTCAGACTGACACGGCAAGCCGGTCAGCGCTGCCCATCCGGCCCAGAAAAAACCAAAACCGGGAACACTCCCCGCACACCGGACGCCTCCGATCCGCTTCCAATCCACCCGAAACGGCGCAAAACCTGGGGAACCCGCGCCCGGTCCCCCGACGCGCGGGGAAGAGATCCGGCCACCCCGGCCATCCGCCCCCGACCACCCGCCCATTCCCGCCGCCCCGCCGTCCCGCCCCCGCTCCGCGTCGCTCGGGGCCACCACCCGCCCGAAGAAGGGGGACCGCATCCCGTCCGGTACGGGCCCCACGCTTCCGGTACGGAGCGCCGCGCACCCGGGGCCCGGCGCGCGAGAGGCCACGGCTGACTCCCTCGCGAGCTGCGGGCCGCCCCGTCCCCGTACCGGCGCGGCACCGTGCCCGTACCGCAGCGGCCCTACCTCCGTACCGGCCCGCACGGCTCCGCCCCGTACCGCCACGAACCGCCGCCCCGGCCGTGTACCGCCGCTCCGGACCCGTGCATCGTCGCGGACCGCCCCGTAGTCGTGCCCCTACCGCGCGCAGCGGCGTGCAGGCATGGCGAAGGCACGCCTGGCGGTCGCCGCGCGCGGGCCGCGGTGCGCCCGCGCGGTGGCGCGTGCGCTCCCCCGCCCGGCCGCGCCCGCCGCCCGCCTCAGCCCTTCGCGACGAAGACGTGCGAGGCGATCTCCGAGTCCAGCTCGGCGGCCTCGCCGCCGCTGCCGACCAGGACGCCGCCCGCCGCGCGCGTCACGCTCACCACGGCGCCCGGCTGGACGCCCGCGCGGCGGAGCGTGTACATGAGCTGCGCATCGGTCTGGATGGGCTCGCCGATGCGGCGCACGATCACGTTCTTGCCCTCGCCGCCCGGCTCCAGATCGGCGAGCGAGACCATCCCCGCGTCGAGGAAGGGATCGGCCTCGGACTGCTCGCCCAGCTCCTCCAGGCCCGGGATCGGGTTCCCGTAGGGGGACTCGGTGGGGTGACGCAGGAGGTCGAGGACGCGGCGCTCGACCGCCTCGCTCATGACGTGCTCCCAGCGACAGGCCTCGGCGTGGACCTGCTCCCACTCCAGGCCGATGACGTCGACGAGGAGGCACTCGGCGAGCCGGTGCTTGCGCATGACCCGCGTGGCGAGGCGGCGGCCCTCCTCGGTCAACTCCAGGTGGCGGTCACTGGCGACGGCGACGAGGCCGTCCCTTTCCATGCGCGCCACCGTCTGGCTGACGGTGGGGCCGCTCTGGTCGAGCCGCTCCGCGATGCGGGCGCGCATGGGCACCACACCTTCCTCCTCCAGTTCGAGGATGGTGCGGAGATACATCTCCGTGGTGTCGATCAGTCCGGACATCCGTGCCCCTTGATGCTGTGACCGCCGAGGGGTCCCGGCGATCGGTGTGCGCTGGCCCTGCCGTCAATTCTGACGCATCCCACCGACAACCGGCCCGGGCCGAACGGCGGGGGTCTTCCACCGGCCTTTCCCACCCCTCCCGCCTCTCCCCCGCGCCCCACCCGGGCCCTGTTGACAGCCCAGGTGCCGGGGCCGCACCGTGAGCGACGGCACACCGCCGTGCCACCCACCGCGCCGCCCTCGCCCGGGGCACGGGCGCCCGAGCAGGAGGCACGAGGCACGGATGAGCGCCGCCGAGACCACTTCCCCCGAGGACGCCGCGCCGACGGGACCCGGGACCGCTCCCGCAAGGCCCGGAACCGCTTCCGAGGGGCCCGTGCTCGTGCCTGCGGGGCCCGTCCCCGACACGGCTCGCCGCTACCTCGACGCGGTGACGGCGCTGCTCGCGCGCGTGCGGGACGAGGAGGCGGTGCCCGGCGGTCCCGTCGAGCGTGCCGCACGGCTGCTCGCGGCGACCGTGACGGCGGGCGGGCGGATCTTCGCCTTCGGGGCCGGGCACTCCTCGCTCCTCGCACAGGACCTCGTCTACAAGGCGGGCGGGCTCGCGCTCGTGAACCTGCTCACGGTGCCGGGCACGCTCGGCGTGGACGTACGGCCCGCGACGCTCGGGTCGGCCCTTGAGCGCGTCGAGGGTCTCGCGGGGACCGTGCTCGACCAGTCGCCCGCGGCGGCCGGCGACCTGCTCGTGATCATCTCGCTCTCCGGACGCAACGTCCTGCCGGTCGAGATGGCGGTACGGGCGCGGGAGAAGGGGCTGAAGGTCATCGGCGTCACCTCCGCCGCGTACGCGGGGCACAGCGCCCCGGACAACCCGTGGAACTCCTTCCTCGCCGAGCACTGCGACGTCGTGCTCGACAACAAGATCACCGTGGGCGACGCGGAGCTGAGCGGCGACGGCATCGCCGCCCCCTTCGGCCCGGCATCGACCGCCGTGACCAGCGCTCTTCTCCAGGCAACGACCGCGACGGCGGCGGCACTCCTCGCCGCCGAAGGCACCGAGCCGCCCCTGTTGCGCTCGGGGAACGTGCCGGGCGGACGGGAGTGGAACGGCGAGGTCTTCGCGCGACACCGGGAACGGATCTACTACCAGCACTGACGGCCGGGGGATTCTCGCGGGGCGGGGGCGGGGGCGGGGGCGGGGACGGGTGCGACGGGCTCGTGCGGGCGCGACCGGGACGGGCGGGGGCGGTAGGGACGGGCGGACGCGACCAGGACGAGCGGGGGCGCCGGGGACAGTGGGGGCGGTGGGGGGTGGGGCGTCTCGGGTGTCGGGCGCTCGTCCCACGTAGCGGCCGGTCTCACTCCCCGTACGGCTCGTGGCTCGCGTACGGCTCCTGGTCGGCGCGCGGGGCGGGGGCGAGGAGGCGGGCGAGGTCGACGGCGCCCGCGACGCGCAGGGCGATGGATTCGGCGTACTGGGCGTCCGAGCGGTCGAAGGCGTGGCGCCCGGGGCCGCGCAGAAACGTCACGACACCAAGCGTGAGGCCGCGGCTGCGCAGGACGGCGCACAGCGCGTGCTCGGTCTCGCGAGGCCAGCGGTGGCGGTGCGACCAGTCCTCGCGCTCCTCGTCGTCGACGCCGCCGTGCCAGCTCGTACGTACCGCGCCCGAGCGGCGCACCGCCCGTACGGCGGGGTGCGCCTCGCCGTAGCCGACCGGCAGTCCGACTCCGGCGAGCGCGGTACGGAGGGGTCCCGGACCGCCCCCTGGCGTCATCGCGCCCCGTACGAGACGCGGCGTGCCGCCGTTGCCCTCGGGCTCGTGGTGGGCGGCGGGGGTGTCGAGCAGGTCGACGAGGGCGTGGTCGGCGAAACCGGCGAGGGCGAAATCGAGGTGGACCATGACCGCCTCGCCGGGGTCCTCGCACTCGGCCGCGGCGCGGCAGGCACGCTGCGACTGACCGGAGCGGAAGCGCAGCTGCGCGCTCTCCTGCTCGGCGAGCCGCGCCTCGGTCACGTCCTGGAAGAACCAGCCGACGCCGAGCGGCACCGGCTCCTCGCTGAGCGGCGAGGAGAGCCGTACGAATCCGGAGCGCCAGCAGCGGCGCGTCGCGCGTTCCGTCTCCTCGCGGACCGTGACCCACAGCTCGGCGGGGGCGGGCGGGGCACCTTCGGCGAGTACGTGCGTGAGCGCGCTCTCCAGCTCCTCGACACCCTGGCCGAGGAGGTCGGCGAGCGGCCGGCCGAGCAGCGCCGTGCGCCCGGTGCCGAGCGCGCGCGCCGCGTAGGCGTTGACCGCGGCGGGCCGCAGATCGGCGTCGACGAGCACGACCCCCCAGGCGGCGTCGTCGAAGAGCGCCTCGCCGAGGGCTATGGAACGCTCCAGGTCTATCTGGGTGTGGACCTCGCTGAAGGCGCAGTACACCCCGGCCGGACGGCCGTCGGTGTCCCGTACGGCGGCGGACTGGACGCGGACGAGGACACGGCCGCCGTCCTTGGTGAGCAGCGCGAACTCGTGGACCTGACGCCCAGGGGCGCGCATCGCGGTGGCGAGCGAACGCCACATCTCGCCCGCGTCGGCCTCGCGCGCAGCCCAGCCGCCGAAGCCCTGCCGGCCGACGGCCTCCTCCGGGGTCCAGCCGAGGATGCGTTCCGCCTCGCGGTTCCAGTGCGTGACGACACCGTCCGTGTCGAGCGCGCACAGGGCCGCGTCCATGCCGTCGAGCAGTGCGGCGAGCAACTCCGAGTCGTCCCGCCCGGGAGCGCCGTGCACTGGCTCCGCGGCACCCTGCTGCCCGTCCGTGGTCCCACCGCGAGCACCTGGATCGTCCGTGGTCCCACCGCGCCGGGAAACACTCACCCTGGCACCCCCTGCCGTACGTACGTCATTCGTACGTCTGCCTTGCCTGCGCTGAATTGAACTCCACCGTGACACAGCACACAGCGGCTTCGCGTAAATCGTTGCGCGGCAGTGATGCGGGTGAGGGGCGGCGGGGTGCACGTGGGGGGCGTGTTCGGGGGCGCGTTCACGGTATGGGGTGGGGTCGCCACGGAGGGGGGTCGAGGGGAGGGAGGACGAGGGGGGAGGACCGGGGGGAGGACCGGGGGGAGGACCGGGGGGAGGACCGGGGGGAGGACCGGGGGGAGGTGGGCCGAGGTGGGGGGGCAACCGGGGGGAGCGGCGGGTGGTGCGGGTGAGCCGCGGGATTGCGCGCCGGGGGGGTGGGCGGTGGCCGGCGAGGGTGGTGCGGGACGGGCGGTGCGGTGCGGGGGGGGGGAGGCGAGGGGCGGGCGGGCAGCGGGGTGGTGCGTCTGGGCGAGGGCGGGGGGTGGGGAGTTGTTCGGGTGGGGTGGGCTGGGGTGCGCGGGTGCGGGAGCGGTGTCGGGCGGGCCTGTAGTGGGGGGACGGGGCGCAGGCGGGGTGGTGTGGGGGGATCTGCGGCGTGAGTGTTTGAGGAAGGGGGAGGCGGCGGGCGATGTCGCGAGGGCCGCAATTCATTCCCGGCGCGGGGCGCCGAACGCCGGTTTTCGTTTCCGGCGAAAACCCTTTGCCTCTCACCCGGAGCGTTCTTACAGTGGTAAGCACATGAGAAGGGAGGTGGTTCGGAGAATGTATGACTACCGGACACGTGAGGTGACTGCGGGCTAGCGGCCCCTGTCCCCGCACTCTTGTGCGGTGGCCGGAAGCGTGTGGAAGAACCGGACCGGGAAACCGGACTGGTTCACGTCGCCGCCGGCCCAATCCCAGCAGTACACCCGACCCGCAAGCCGCCGGTATGTCCGGCCGGCTCTCCCGCAAGGGAGACCACGGCTTGCGGGTCGACTGCTTTTGTCGACTGTGTTTCTGGGGGGCTGCCCTTGGCCTCGCCCACAAGACAGCCCCCGCCCTCCCAGGGGGCGGCCCCAATACCAGTCTTCCGCAAGTCCGCCCCCGCCCAGCCCCGTCCCGCCACATCTGTGGATAACTCGGCGGAAGTCTTTCAACGCCTCACTCATCAGGGTGAGGCGCGTTTTCCGTACGCGGGCTGAGCAGGAGTTTTCCACAGCCGTTCGGGGGATTCCGCGCGCCCGTCAGGGGCTCAGTCGTTCGAGCTTCCACTCCGACGCCGAGGCCGGCGCCGCCTCTCCCGTACGGCGATAGCGCAAACGGTCGTGAAGACGGTTCTCCCGTCCCTGCCAGAACTCGACCGTCTCCGGCGTCACCAGATAACCACCCCAGTGCGGCGGTACGGGCACCTCGCTGCCCTCCGGATACCGGGCGGCGAGCCGTGCGTACCGCTCGTCGAGCACCTCACGCGAGGCGACCGTCCGCGATTGCTCGCTCGCCCAGGCCCCGAGCTGCGAACCGTGCGGACGGCTGTGGAAGTACGCCGCCGTCTCCGCCCTGTCCAGGTGCGCCGCCGTACCGGTGACGAGGACCTGGCGAGCCATCGGATGCCAGGGAAAGAGGAGCGCGACATGCGGGTTCTCCGCGATCTCGCGGCCCTTGCGGGAGGTGTGGTTGGAGTAGAAGACGAATCCACGCGCCGCGTACCGCTTCAGCAGCACCGTCCTTGAACTGGGCCTGCCACCGTTGTCCGCGGTCGAGAGGACCATAGCGTTCGGCTCGAAGATCCCCGCGGCGACCGCGTCAGCGAACCAGCGTCCGAACTGCTCCATCGGCTCGGCCGCGAAGTCCTCGGCCTCGATTCCCCCGGCCCGGTACTGCTCCCGCATCTTCGCGGGATCGAGTACGTGCGCCCGCCGCACACTCCCGTCGGGCTCCCGCTCCGCGTCCCCGCCTCGCGCCTCCGGCGCGCTCTTCTCCTCGCTCACAACGCCATCCTGCCGCACCGGCCTCACCCCACGTGTCGCCCACGTCACGACAACCGCCCTCACCGGGAGGGGTGACCCGCCCTTTTACCGGGCATGACGCAGAAACGCACCCGGTGGGCGAGGGCCGCCGGCGGCGAGTCCGTCCTCACGGCGCGGCCCTCCCGGCTGGAGCGTACGGTCACGAGGGCCACCAGGAGCGTCGGGGCCGCGAGGGCCGGGTCGTCCCGGCCGGAATCACGGTCGCCGCGAGATCACTGTGAGACGAGGAGCAGCGAGATGTCTGATTTCGTGCCCGGCCTCGAAGGGGTCATCGCCTTCGAGACGGAGATCGCCGAACCCGACAAGGAAGGCGGCGCCCTGCGGTATCGCGGCGTCGACATCGAGGACCTGGTCGGCAAGGTCTCCTTCGGCAACGTGTGGGGACTCCTCGTCGACGGCTCCTTCACTCCCGGTCTGCCACCGGCCGAGCCCTTCCCGCTGCCGGTCCACACAGGTGACATCCGCGTCGATGTCCAGTCCGCGCTCGCCCAGCTCGCCCCCATCTGGGGTCTGCGGCCGCTCCTCGACATCGACGCCGCGCAGGCCCGTACCGACCTCGCACGCTCAGCCGTCACCGCGCTCTCGTACGTCGCCCAGGCGGCGCGCGGGCAGCAGTCGCCGATGGTCCCGCAAAGCGAGATCGACAAAGGCCGCTCGATCGTCGAACGCTTCATGATCCGCTGGCGCGGCGAACCCGACCCCCGCCATGTGAAGGCAGTGGACGCCTACTGGACCTCGGCGGCCGAGCACGGCATGAACGCCTCGACCTTCACGGCCCGCGTCATCGCCTCCACAGGCGCCGACGTCGCTGCGGCGCTCTCGGGAGCGGTCGGCGCGATGTCGGGACCGCTCCACGGTGGCGCCCCGTCCCGCGTACTCGGCATGCTGGAGGAGGTCGAGCGCACCGGCGACGCGACAGCCTACGTCCGCCGAATCCTCGACTCCGGCGAGCGCCTCATGGGCTTCGGCCACCGCGTCTACCGCGCCGAGGACCCACGCGCCCGTGTGCTGCGTCGTACGGCCAAGGAGCTCGGCGCCCCCCGCTTCGAGGTCGCCGAGGCCCTGGAGAAGGCCGCCCTCGACGAGCTGCACTCCCGTCGTCCGGACCGAGTGCTCGCGACCAACGTCGAGTTCTGGGCCGCGATCATGCTCGACTTCGCCGAAGTCCCCGCCCCGCTCTTCACCTCCATGTTCACCTGCGCCCGCACGGCCGGCTGGTCCGCGCACATCCTGGAGCAGAAGCGCACCGGCCGCCTGGTCCGCCCCTCCGCCCTCTACACCGGCCCCGGCAGCCGCGCGCCCGAGGACATCGAGGGGTACGCGGACGCAGTACGCGTCGACAGCTGACGTCCCCAGCCGCAGGCCCGGGAGTTCCGGAGCCCCGGGGGCTGCGGGGTGTGTCATCCCCGAGCCCGCGGACTCGGGGCTCCACAGGGCGCCCGCACTCGGTCGTTCCTCCCTAGGTCGGCCGCCCCGCGCCGCCTTCGTGGGACGGCCGTTCCGGTCGTTTCGCCGCCTGTGGCCGTCCGTCCCTTCCGTCGTCCGTGCTTGCTGTCACACCCGGAGCGAGGGGACGATATGGAAAACCCTGGGCACAACGCCTAGCGTGTACCGCCATGACAGTCGAACACACCGCCGATGACCACCTGGAATTCGTCCGGGACCTCCTCTCCCGGATGACCGTGGCCGAAAAGCTGGGCCAACTCCAGCAACTCTCCTGGAACAGCGCCACCGGCCCGGGCGGCGGCGAGACCGCGGAAATCGAGAACGCGGCCCGCGAGGGACGGCTGGGCTCGGTCCTGAACATCACGGGCGCCGCGCACACCAACGCTCTCCAGCGGCTCGCCGTCGAGGAGTCTCGGCTCGGCATCCCGCTGATCTTCGGCCTCGACGTCATTCACGGCTACTGGACGACTTTTCCGATCCCGCTGGCCCAGGCCGCCTCCTGGGACCCCTCGGTCGCCGAGCGCGACGGCGAGGTGTCCGCCGAGGAAGCACGCTCGGCCGGGGTGCACTGGACGTTCAACCCGATGATGGACGTGTGCCACGAGCCGCGCTGGGGCCGCATCGCGGAGAGCGCCGGCGAGGACCCGTACCTCACTTCCGTACTCACCGCCGCCAAGGTGCGCGGTTACCAGGGCCCGTCGCTGTCGGCCGACCCGCGCAAGGTGGCCGCGTGCGCCAAGCACTTCGCCGCCTACGGGGGCGCCGAGGGCGGGCGCGACTACAACACCGTGGACGTCTCCGAACAGCGCCTGCGCAATGTCTACCTGCCGCCTTTCAAAGCAGCGCTGGACGCCGGCGTGGCCACGGTGATGGCCTCTTTCAACACGGTCTCGGGTGTCCCCGCGCACGCCAACTCGCACCTGCTCACCGAGGTGCTGCGCGAGGAGTGGCAGTACGACGGGATGGTCGTGAGCGACTGGACCGGCGTACAGGAACTCATCGCGCACGGTCTCGCCGAGGACGGCGCCGACGCCATCCGGCAGGCCCTCGGTGCGGGCGTGGACATGGAAATGGTGAGCACCCACATCACCGAGCACGGTGAGAAGCTCCTCGCCTCCGGGGCGATCGACCCGGCGCGGCTGGACGAGGCCGTCACCCGCGTCCTGCTCCTCAAGGCACGTCTCGGCCTCTTCACCACCCCGTACACGGAGGAGTCCGCGGAGATCACCGAGCCCGGAGCCGAGGCGCGGCGCGCCGCTCGGGAGACCGCTGCACGCACGCTCGTGCTCCTCAAGAACGAAACGGACGCGGACGGAAACTCCGTGCTGCCCCTGGCCGCCTCGGCCGGGTCGGTGGCCGTCGTGGGGCCGTTCGCGCACTCGACGGACCTGCACGGGACATGGGCCGGTCCTGGCGCGGCCCGGTTCGCCGCCACCACGGTCCTGGAGGGGCTGCGCGAGGCGCTCCCGGATGCCGAAGTACTGTACGCGGAGGGCGAGGTGGAGGCCGTCGCGGCGGTACGCGAGGCCGACGTGACCGTGGTCGCGGTGGGTGAGCCGGGCGAGATCAGTGGCGAGGCGTCGACACGCGCCGACATCTCGCTGCCCGAGGGGCAGGCCGAGCTGATCCGCCAGGTGGCCGCCGTGGGCAAGCCTTTCGCCGTCGTGGTCTTCGGCGGCCGGCCGCTCACCCTGGAGGAGTGGATCGACGAGGCGCCCGCCGTTCTCTTCGCCTGGCACCCGGGTCTGGAGGGCGGTCATGCCGTCGCGGACGTCCTCACGGGGAAGGTCAACCCGAGTGCCAAGCTCCCGGTTACCTTCCCCCGCTCGGTCGGGCAGATCCCGCTCTACTACAACCACGAGAACACCGGCCGTCCCGCCGACCCGGCCGACCCGAAGGTGCCTTTCCGCTCCTTCTACCTCGACGTGGACCACGGCCCTCGCTTCGCCTTCGGCCACGGGCTGAGCTACACCCGTTTCGAGACGGGCGCCCCTGTCCTGAGCCGCACCGAGATCTCGCTGCGGGAACTCGGCGAGGGCGGATCGGTCGAGGTGACCGTTCCGGTCAGGAACGCGGGAGACGTGGCGGGCGAGGAGGTCGTGCAGGTCTACGTGCACGACCGGGCCGCCTCCATCGTGCAACCGGTACGGCGGCTTCGCGGCTTCGCCCGGGTCGAGCTGGCACCGGGACAGAGCCAGGAAGTCGTACTGCGGCTGGACTCGGAGGACCTCGGCTTCTGGGACAACGACCCGGCCGGGAACTACCGCGTCGAGACCGGCGCCTTCGACGTCTACGCCGGCACCGACGCGACCGCCACGGCGCACACGACCCTGCGCGTCGTCTGAGGACCGCGCCGCCCCTGCCGGACCGTCGGCCCCCGTCCGTCGCGCACGTCGCACGGACGGGGGCGGGCTTCCGGGCTCGGCCCGGAACTCGGGCTCGGGCGGGGGTCCGGCGCCCACGGCCCCGGTGCCGCACGTGAGACCTCGGCGAACAGCCTCCCGAACACTGCGAAGAGCGGCACGAAGGCGCCTGGCACATGTCGTCGCGTTCAAGGGCACGAACACGGAAACGGACACGGACCGTAGCGGCTGCTCGTACATGAAAACCCCCGTTGGTGACACACAGTCATTGATTTCATGACGGAGCGTGGCCAACAGAACGGGCGTTCACACCCGAACGGCCCTATCTTCACTCCTGCGAGTGAAGATCTCGCCGATTGGGCATTTTGGGCGTCAGTCGTGCTGTTCACTCGTCGTACGCACCGCACCCATGCTGGCGGCGATGACGAGGGCGACGGCCAGCCCTTCGACCCAGCTCAGGTCCTGGTGCAGTACGAGGAAACCGGCGAGCGCCGCGATGGCCGGTTCCAGGCTCATCAGCACCGCGAAGGCGGCGGCGGGGATACGGCGCAGTGCGATGAGTTCCAGGGTGTAGGGAAGCACCGAGGAGAGGAGAGCGACACCGGCACCGAGAGCGAGCGTGGAGGGCACGACGAGCGTCGCGCCGCCCTGCGCGATACCGAACGGCAGGATGAGGACGGCTCCCACGGCCATAGCGAGGGCGAGGCCGTCGGCCTGCGGGAAGCGGCGACCGGTCCGGGCACTGAAGACGATGTACGCGGCCCACATGGCGCCCGCGCCGAGGGCGAAGGCGACGCCCACGGGATCGATGTCGCTCAGCCCGGTGCCGCTGAGCAGAAAGACACCGAGCAGCGCCAGGAGCGCCCACAGGAAATTCACGAGACGACGGGAGGCGACAACCGACAGGACCAGCGGACCCAGCACCTCGAAGGTCACGGCGAGACCCAGCGGGATACGGTCTGCGGCCTGGTAGAAGAGGGCGTTCATGGCGGACATGGCGACCCCGAAGGCGATCACGGTGCCCCAGTCCGTCCGGGAGTGCCCCCGCAGCCTCGGCCGGCAGAAGAGCAGCAGCACGAGCGCGGCAACGGCGAGCCGGATCGCCACCACGCCGAGGGGCCCGGTGCGTCCCATGATGCTCACGGCGAGCGCCCCGCCGAACTGCACCGACACACACCCGGCCAGCACCAGGCCGACCGGACCCAGCGCGCCGCCGCGCGGGCCGATGCGGTCGGTGTCCCCGGCAGGGGTGCCTCCCTCGGTCACGGGGACCGAGGAGGCGGAGAGCGAGGGGACCGCCGCACCGACGGGCCCCTGCGGAACAGGGAGTCCGGGCCCGGCCGATCGCCCCGCACTCGATACCGCTCCCGCTTCGCCCCACTCAGCCACCGTCAACCCGCTCCTTCAGTCCACGTCCACCCAGGAGGTCAGCCCCTAAGGATCGAACCCGCCGCACCGATCAGCCTGTCGTACCAGAGCGTGCACTCAAATGAACTTCCCGGCCGCCGACCATTGCCCGGCGACGGAGGTGCACACCACCGGGAGCCCTCGGAAGACGACGGACGCTGAGAAAGCCCAGGGGCGGCAGCTCTCCTCACCACGCGCACACCGATCGCCGCGCGCGAGCGCGAACAGGTGCGTCCGTGCGCCGGGAGGCGTACGAGGAGCTGCGCGGCCGGCGTCGGCTGACGCGGCGCGGTTGCGCCGAAGCTGCCGTCGGCACGCTCCTGCCCACGGTAGGCCTGGCGGTGGCAGCCGTGAAATGCGAGGAGGGCGGGGCTTATGCTCGGCGCGCATAAGCAGAGCCTGTGGATCGCCGCCACGTCGTCCCGGCCACGAGGGGACCGGACCGCAGGCGCCGTGCCCGCCTTGCGGCGGAGCAGACCACGGCTCCCGGCGGACCACGGCTCCCGGCAGGCCGAGTGCCCGGCTCTGCCCCGGCCGGTCCGGCCCGTGGCAGACCCGCACGGAACGAGGTGCCCTGTCGCACGGGGGACAAGCACACCGAACAAGGCAGGAGAGGGAGGCGTCCATGTCGGTCCACGACTCCGGCTCGCGGACCGGCCCCGGAGCCGGGCATCCCGGGGTGGCGGGCTCCGGTAACGGGGGCGATTCCGGGTCCGTCTCCGCCTCCGGGCGCTCCGCCTCCGGGCGCTCCGCCTCCGGGCGCTCCGCCTCCGGGCGCTCCGCCTCCGCTTCCGGGCGGGGTCGTTCCTCGGAGTCGGGTCCCGGTTCCGGAGGCTCGCGAGACGTCGGCTCCGAAGTCGCCGGGGCGCGTGGGGGGCTGGAGGTGCGGCACCTGCGGTGCTTCCTCGCGGTGGCCGAGGAGGGGTCGGTGACGGCTGCGGCGGCGCGGTTGCGGCTGGGGCAGCCGGCTGTTTCGCGGACGCTGGCGGCGCTGGAGCGAGGGCTCGGGGTCCGGCTCGTGGACCGGTCCACGCATCACCTCGCCCTCACCGCGGAGGGGGCCGCTTTCCGGGTGCGGGCGCGGGCGGCTGTCGCCGCCTTCGACGAGGCTGTGTCCCTCGCCGGGGCTCCGAGGGCCTTGCGGCTCGGGCATGCCTGGTCTGCGGCCGGGCGCTTCACGACGCCGCTGCTGCGGAGTTGGCGCGAGCGGCGACCCGATTTGCCGCTGGAGCTGTTGCGGGTGGACGACCGGACGGCGGGGTTGCTGCGCGGGGTGGTGGATCTCGCGTTGTTGCGCGGGCCGGTCACGGAGCCGGGGCTTGTGGCCGTTGAGCTGTACACGGAGCCGAGGGTGGCGGCCGTGCCGACGGACAGTATGTGGGCGGGGCGGGCGCGGATCGGGCTGAGGGAGCTGGCCGGGGAGACACTCGCGCTCAACACCGTCTCGGGCTCGACGACCCCGGAGCTGTGGCCCGCCGGGTCGCGGCCTGTGTCGACGCTGACCGTGGGCAATACGGACGACTGGCTCGCGGCGATCGCTGCGGGGCTCGCCTTCGGGGTGACCGCCCGGGCGACAGCGGCGATGCATGCCTATCCGGGCGTGGACTTCGTCCCATTGAGCGATGCTCCACCCCTGTCGGTCTCGCTCGTGCGGCGCGCGGGGCGAGAACGGGAGGAGGTGCGGGAATTCACCCAGCTCGCGCGGGAGGTGACAGCGGCCGCACGGGGTGAGGAGGGCGGTTGAGGGGGCGCCGGACTACAGCGGGCGGGTGACACGGGCCGGGTTGCCGACGGCGACGACGTTCGGGGGGATGTTTTTGGTGACGACGCTGCCGGCGCCGACGACAGAGTTGTCGCCAATGGTGACGCCCGCGAGGACGAGGGCACCGCCGCCGAGCCAGACGTTGTCGCCGATGGTGATGGGACTCGCGGACTCCCATTTCTCCCGGCGGGGCTCCGGCTCCAAGGGGTGAGTGGGGGTGAGGAGTTGGACGTGGGGGCCGAGTTGGCAGTCGGCGCCGATGGTGATGTCGGCGACGTCCAGGGCGGTGAGGCCGTAGTTGACGAAGGTGCGGGGGCCGATGTGGAGGTGAGTGCCGTAGTCGACGAAGAGGGGAGGGCGGAGTTCGGTGCCCTCGCCGAGCGAGCCGAGGAGTTCGGCGAGGAGGGAGCGGGCCGTGTCCGGGTCCTCTGCACAGGCCGTCACCCAGCGGGCGGCGAGACGGCGGGCCGCGCGCTGGCGGCGTTCGATCTCGGGGTCCTCGGCACGGTACGGCTCACCTGCGCGCATGCGGTCGAAGACACCCGCGCGCTGCTCGGGGGGCTCGGGGCTCTGCGTCATGGCGCGAGCGTACGGATTCGGGGGCACCCTCCCCCGTACGCCGCTCCGAACCCGTACGCCGCTCCGAACCCGTGCGCCGCTCCGAACCCGTGCGGCGCCCGGATCAGGTCGTGGTCGGTGTCGAGACCGGCGGCGAAGGAGGGGGCCAGGACGGCGAGTATTGCCCTCTTCGTCATGCTCCATCGAGCGGCGGTTGAAGTGGGTGGAGCCCACGAGGCGGCGGTGCGGTCGACGGTGGGGATCTTGGTGCGCAGCGTCGTCGGCTGGTACTGCCAGGCGTCGACTCGACGGTCGGGCAGACGGGAGTGGTGAGGCCGGCCCGCCAGTTGGCAGAGGTGTTTTCGGCGTGGGGGGCGGGCTGGAGGAGGGGGGTTGCGGGGTCGGGTGGCTCGGTCGCCCCGTCGGCCCCATCGTCCCAGCCCGTTCCGTGGTGCTTGCCATCAGCCTCGTCGCCTCCCCTGTGTCCGTCGGGCGAGGGGAGCCGCCCGGCTCCCTCGCCTGCCCTCCGCCGGGCAGCAGCCGTGGCCTACGGGGTACGGGCGGGGAGCGCCTCCGCCAGGACTTCGGCCAGGTGGCGGCCGGGGCGCGGGGCGAGGTGGGAGAGCTGGGTGCGGCAGGAGTACCCGTCGGCGAGGACCACGGCATCGGGGCCCGCCGCCCGGACGGCCGGCAGCAGCTGGTCCTCGGCGCAGGCCACGGAGGTGGCGTAGTGGCCACGTTCGAAACCGAAGTTGCCCGCGAGTCCACAGCAGCCGCCGCTGAGTTCGCCGGTGAGCCCGGCGCGTGCCCGCAGGCGCCGTTCCGCGGCGTCACCGAGCACGGCGTGCTGGTGGCAGTGCGTCTGGCCGACGACGGGGGCCGCGACGCGGGGTGGCTCCCAGTCGGGCGCCTCCTCCTCCAGAACCTGGGCGAAGGTGCGGACGCGGGCGGCGAGCCGGGCGGCGCGCGGGTCGTCGGCGAGCAGCTCGGGCAGGTCGGTACGGAGGGCGGCGGCGCAACTGGGTTCGAGGACGAGGACGGGGAGGGGCACAGGGGCGTCGCTCGACGTCGCACTCGGCTTCGTACCCGTACCGGCGTCCGCGCCCGTACCCGTGCCTGCCGCTTCGTCCACCGCGTCCACCGCGTCCAGTGTTCGTCGCATCACCCGGCGTGCCGCGTCGAGTTGGCCCGTGGAGACGTAGGTGAGGCCGCAGCAGACGCCTGCGCCGTGGAGCCAGGCGGGTGGGGTCGTGGCGTGGAGTCCCGCGTCGGCGAGGACATGGCGGGCGGCGCGGGGGATGTGCGGGGCGAGGTGGCGGCCGAAGGTGTCCGGCCAGAGGAGGACGGGTCGGGAGCCGGGCGGTGGCGTGCCTTCTTCACCGGGGCGCAGGGGGCGTGTGGTAAGGGCGGGGAGGGGGCGCTCGGGGGTGAGGCCCGCGAGGCGGAGGGCGAGTGAGGCGAGGGGGCGCAGGCGCGAGGCGGCGTTGAGGGGGCGGGCGAGGGGCGCGGCGGCGCGGAGCCAGGCGGGCAGCCGGCCGAGGGCGTAGTGGCTCGTGGGGCGGAGGCGTCCGGCGTAGTGGTGGTGGAGGAATTCGGCTTTGTACGTGGCCATGTCGACGCCGACCGGGCAGTCACTGCGGCAGCCCTTGCACGAAAGGCACAGGTCGAGGGCGTCGCGGACCTCGGGCGCGTGCCAGCCTCCGGTGACGACCTCTCCCGCGAGCATCTCGTGGAGGAGGCGGGCGCGGCCGCGCGTGGAGTGCTCCTCGGCGCCCGTGGCGCGGAAGGAGGGGCACATGACGGAGCTGACTCGGGTGCCGCCGGGTTCACGGCACTTGGCGACGCCGACGCAGCGGCGTACGGCGGCGGAGAAGTCGCCTCCGTCGTGCGGGTATCCGAAGGCGACGTCGACGGGTTCGCGGGGCAGGGCGGCGAAGCGGAGGTTCTCGTCGAGTTCGGCGGGGCGGACGAGGATGCCGGGGTTGAGGAGGTCGTCGGGGTCCCACACGGCTTTGACCTGCGCGAACAGCTCGGTCAGCTCGGGCCCGTACATGACCGGGAGGAGTTCGGCACGCGCCTGGCCGTCGCCGTGCTCGCCGGAGAGGGAGCCGCCGTGCGCGACGACGAGGTGCGCGAGTTCTTCGGAGAAGCGCCGGAAGACGGCGATGCCGGGGGCGCTGAGCAGGTCGAAGTCGATGCGGACGTGGACGCAGCCCTCGCCGAAGTGCCCGTAGGGCGTGCCGTTGAGGCCGTGCGCGGCGAGGAGTGCGCGGAACTCGCGGAGGTACGGGCCGAGCCGGGCGGGCGGCACGGCCACGTCCTCCCAGCCGGGCCACGCCTCGGCGCCGTCCGGGCCGCGTGTCGCGGTGCCCGCCGCGTCCTCGCGTACCCGCCACAGGGCGCGTTGGGCGGCGGGGTCGGTGACGACGCGGGCGTCGAGCGCGCCCGCCGCGCCGGCGAGGAGGCGGGCGTGGTGGGCGGCCTCGGCCGGTTCCGCGCCGCCGGTCTCGGCGAAGAGCCACGCGCCGCCGCGCGGCAGGACCGCGCTGTCCGGTACGAGGTCGGCGGCCATGCCCTCGACCGTGAGCGGGCCGAAGGGCAGGAGCCCGGCGGCTGCCTCGGCGGCCTCGCTCTCGTCCGCGTACCCGAGGACCGCGAGGGCGCGCGCCGGGGGCGCTTCGACGAGTCGTACGCGCGCCTCGGTGAGCACTCCGAGCGTGCCCTCGCTGCCGCACCAGGCGCGGGCGAGGTCCGTGCCGTGTTCGGGGAGGAGTGCGTCGAGCGCGTATCCCGAGATGCGGCGCGGGAGGGTGGGGTAGCCGGTGCGCAGGAGAGCGAGGTGGGTGTCGACGAGGGAGCGGAGTGCGGCGGGCGCGGGTGCCGGCCGGGGTGGCGCGCTCGTGTCCCAGCCGCGGGCGAGGTGGTGGGGGGTGCCGTCGGCGGCGAGGACGTCGAGGGTGTCGGTGTTGTCGGCGGTCGTGCCCCAGGCGACGGAGTGGGCGCCGCAGGAGTTGTTGCCGATCATGCCGCCGAGGGTGCAGCGGGCGTGCGTGGAGGGGTCGGGGCCGAAGGTGAGGCCGTGCGGGGCGGCGGCGGCGCGGAGCGTGTCGAGGACGAGGCCGGGCTGGACGCGGGCGGTGCGCGTGTCCGGGTCGAGGGCGATCAGCCGGTTCATGTGGCGCGTGAAGTCGAGGACGACGCCGGTGCCCGTGGCCTGTCCCGCGATCGAAGTGCCGCCGCCGCGCGGCACGAGCGGGACGCCGTGTTCGCGGCAGGCGGCGAGGGTCGCGGCGACGTCGTCGCTGTCGTACGGGGCGACGACGCCGAGTGGGACGCGGCGGTAGTTGGAGGCGTCCATCGTGGTGAGCGCGCGGGCCCCGGGCGAGAAGTCGACGGTGCCGCGCACGGTGCGGCTCAGGGCGCGGTGGAGAGCGGTGAGCGTGTCGGGGGCGGGGCGGGAGTGCGGGCTCATGGGGTGTCATCTTTCCCGGGTGGGGTGAGGAGTACGCCGGGGGTGGGGCGAGCACTGTCCACAGGTGGGGGCTTGAGTTCACCGGAATGAGTGAGCGGATTTTTTATTTACGGGAGTTATCCACAGATTTGCTGGGGTGGGGGTGGGGGGTGGGGGATTTGCGGAAGAATGTTAGAAGGGGAGCCCCCCGGGCGGGAGGGGTCTGACCAGGGGCACGCCAAGAATCCGTACCACCGGCGCCCGCCCCCCACCCGCCCCCGCCGACTACCCCACGCTTACCCGCGCCTACTCCACGCTCACCCCCCCCTACCCCCCGCCCCACCCCCTCCCGTCTCATCCAACGAACCTCCGCCCCGCCCCGCTCCCGCCCGGGATACGCTCGGCCCGTGGCCGATATCCAGATTCCCGCTGACATCAAGCCCGCCGACGGCCGGTTCGGCGCGGGTCCCTCCAAGGTGCGGAAGGAGGCGCTGGACGCGCTGGCCGCGACCGGCACCTCGCTCCTCGGGACCTCGCACCGCCAGGCTCCCGTGAAGAACCTCGTGGGCAGGGTCCGTGACGGGCTTTCCTCGCTCTTCTCCCTCCCCGAGGGGTACGAAGTCGTCCTCGGCAACGGCGGCTCCACCGCCTTCTGGGACATCGCGACCCACGGACTCATCGAGAACAAGTCCCAGCACCTGAGCTTCGGCGAGTTCTCCTCGAAGTTCGCGAAGGCGTCGAAGCTCGCGCCGTGGCTCGCCGAGCCGACCGTGATCTCCTCCGAGCCCGGTACGCACCCCGAGCCGAAGAGCGAGCCCGGCGTCGACGTCTACGCCCTCACCCACAACGAGACCTCCACCGGTGTCGCCGCCCCCGTGCGCCGTGTCGACGGTGCCGACGAGGGCGCGCTCGTCCTCGTGGACGCCACATCGGGTGCGGGTGGGCTCCCTGTCGACGTCGCCGAGACGGACGTCTACTACTTCGCGCCGCAGAAGAACTTCGGTTCCGACGGCGGTCTGTGGATCGGCCTTTTCTCGCCCGCGGCGCTGGAGCGCGCCGAGCGCGTGCACGCTTCCGGCAGGCACGTGCCCGAGTTCTTCAGCCTTCCGACCGCGATCGACAACTCGCGCAAGAACCAGACGTACAACACCCCGGCGCTCGCGACGCTGTTCCTCCTCGCCGAGCAGCTCGACTGGTTCAACGGCCAGGGCGGCCTCGCGTGGACCACGGGCCGCACCGCCGCCTCGGCGCAGGCGCTTTACGGCTGGGCCGAGAAGGCCTCGTACGCGAGCCCCTTCGTCGCGGACCCCGCGCAGCGCTCCGCCGTGATCGGCACGATCGACTTCGACGACGCGATCGACGCGGCGGCCGTCGCGAAGGTGCTGCGCGCCAACGGCATCGTCGACACCGAGCCGTACCGCAAGCTGGGCCGCAACCAGCTCCGCGTCGCGATGTTCCCCGCCGTCGACCCGGCGGACGTCGAGGCACTGACTGCCTGCGTGGACTACGTCATCGAGCACCTGTGATCGTCGCCGTCGCCCGCGCGACCGATTGACCGCGGCGGCCGCCGTGGCGGCCACGATGACCGCCGCGGTGGTGGCCCCAATGGCCGCCGCGGTGGTGGCCACGGCCGATGACTGCGGCGGCGGCCGCATCGGCGGTACGTGCGAAGGGGCGCCCTGCCTTGCCGGGGCGCCCCTTCGCACGTACCCGTGCCCCCCGCCCCCGGGGAGCGGATGACTAATTGTCAGTGGCGTCGACTACTGTTCGTCACCATGAAGACACATGCAGTCATCGCGTCATTTCCCGGCCCGCTTCCCACGCACTCGCCGCACCCCGTAGAGGGCCGCCCCGGCGAGCACCACGACCAGGACGGCCTTGCCCGTCGTGCCGCCGCCTTCCTTGCCCGCGCCTTCCTCGTCGCCGTTCTTCTGGCCCGCGCCGGACCGGCCGGAATCCGCGCCCTCGCCCTGCTTCCCCGCCTCCTTGCCGCCTCCCGGCGAGGGCTTCGTCGTGGCGCCCGGGCTCGGCGAGGGCTGTACGGGGGCCTCTTCGGGGCGTACCTGGCTGCGGACGCCCTCCGAGCCGTACATGAGCGTCGTCCCGTCCGTGGTCCACGTGAGCGATTCGCCCTGGCGCTGGAGCGGCACGGCGAGCCGCCCGGCCGCCTTGGGGTGCCCGTCGTTCCAGTCGTAGTACGTGCCGGAGAAGTAGCCGCGCAGGGCGAGGGTGCGGCCGTCCGGCGAGAAGGCACCGTCCGTGACCCACAGGTCGACGGGGGCGATCTCGCGGAAGACGTTGGTGCCCGTCGCGGAGAGCTTCGCCGGGCCCGCGTAGAGGTTCCCGCCGCTCTCCCGCTTCGACGCGATGTACACACGCCCGGTCTTCGGGTGCACCATGAGCGCCTCCGCGTTGCGCGGGCCGCCCTCGTACTGAACGGTGTACTGCGTCGCGCGCACCGTCTGGTCCCGCAACTGCTTCGGCTCCGGCAGCGCGTAGATCCACACGTGGGGCCAGGTGCCGTCCAGGTTGTCGCCGATGTCGCCGACGTAGAGGCGGCCGTCGGGGCCGAGCGAGATCGCCTCGACGTCCCGGGGCGAGCCGATGCCGCTGAGCGTGATCCGGGCCAGGGTGCGGCCGGAGCGGCCGTCGATCGCGTAGAGGTAGGGGCCGTCGTCGCTGTCGTTGTGCGTCCAGTAGACGCCCGGGTGCAGGCGGCTCGCCGCGAGGCCGGAGGACTCCGTGACACGCGTGTCCTGGATCGTGAAGGCCGGGTGGTCGTCGGCCGCGTGCGCGGGCGCTCCGGGGCCGACGAGCAGCCCGCCGCACAGCGCGGTGACCGCCGCGAGCGGGGCGAGGGAGCGCGCGCGGGGGCGGCGGACGGGCGGGAGCGGACGGCGTCGCCGGGGACCTGTCATGGGGCCAGTCTCGCAAGAGTCGTGGCGGGCGGAGGCCGGGCCGCCCCAGGGCCACCTGTACGTGGTACGTGTCACGCGGGCCCGGGGTCACCGGGCGGCCACCACCGGGCACGGCTCGCGCGCGGCTCCCCGATGATGGGAGCCATGCGTGACTCGGTTCCCCCGCGTTTCCTCCTCGTCGGCGACAGCCAGACCATCGGCAAGGCCGGTGACCACACCTGGCGGTACCGGCTGTGGCGGCACCTGCGCCGCTGCCTGGGCGAGGACGGTTTCGCCTTCGTCGGCCCGCGCGAGGCCCTGTACGAGGCCGAAGCCGACGCGGCCGTCTCGTACGCGTACCCGGACGAGGACTTCCCGTCGCACGCCCGGCGGCACCTCGCGGGGTGGGGTGAGGGCTGGCAGCACATGGCGCCCCTCGTCGGGGACGCGGTGCGCGAGAGCGGCGCGGACGTGCTGCTCGTCGCGCTCGGCCTCATCGACCTCGGCTTCTACACCAACCCCGAGCAGACGGCGGACAACGCCCGCCGTTTCCTCACGGCGGCGCGCGAGGCACGGCCCGGGGTACGGGCCGTGGTGCTGCCCGTCGTGGCGAACGTACGGGCGCTGCGGGAGCCCGCGTTCGGTGCGCAGGTGGAGCGGTTCAACGAGCTGCTCGCCAAGCTCGTCGCCGACCTCGACTCGCCCGCTTCGCCGCTGCTCCTCGCGACGGCACCGGCGGACTGGGACCTGGCGCGCGACACGTACGACGGGACGCACCCGGGCCCGGCGGGCGAGCACAAGCTCGCCGCCGCCTTCGCCACGGCGCTCCATCAGGGCTGGGGCATCGGGGGACCGTATACGGGGGAGTGAAGGGGCCTGCGGGGGACCGGAGGGTACGGGCGCTGTCGGGGCGCCGCCGGGCCGGAGGCGCCCCGAGCCGGAGGCGCCGCCAAGCCGAGGGCGCCGTCAGGCCGAGGGCGTGGAGCGGTGCAGTCGGTCGAGGGCCAGGGCGAGTTGGAGGCGCAGGCGGCCCGCGGGCTCGCGGACGTTCCAGCCGAGGAGGCGCTCGGCGTGGGCGAGGCGTTCCTGAAGCGTCGAGTGGTGCACGGTGAGCGCGGCGGCGGCCGTGCGCAGGCTCGTGTGCGCGGCGACGGCGTGCAGGGTGAGGAGTGCCCAGGGCGCGGCTTCGTGGGCGCGGCGCAGTGCGGTCACGTCGGGGACGGGTGCGGTACGGGGGCCGACGGCGGCCGCGAGGACGCTCAGGCCGCCCAGTTCCTCGGCCCGTATCCAGCGGCTGCCCGGGTCGGCGGGCGTGCCCTCGGCCGTGAACCGCAGGGCGATGCGGGCCTGCGCGTAGGAGTACGGGAGGTCGAGCGGGGCGACGGCTGGCCCTATCCCTGTACGGGGCGTGTGCGGGACGCCTTCGGGGGCGTGGCCCTCGCGCCCAGCTCCCTCGTGCGCCGCGCTGTCGTGCGCCGCGCTGTCGTGCGCCCCGCTGTCGTGCGTGGCGTCGGCGACGTCGGCGGTGCCGTCCGCGCGGGCGAAGGCGCGGGCCAGGGGGCCGAGGCCCAGGCGGCGGGCGGCGAGTTCGCGGGCGGGGGCCGGGGCGTCCGCGTCGAGCAGTACCTCGACGGAGGCGGAGTCGCGCTCGGGCGGCCCGGGGATGACGGGGACGCGGCCGCGGGTGCGGTCGAGTGCGGCGCGTACGGCGGTCGCCGCGCGTTCGAGGACCATCGCGCCGACCGGCCCCGGCTCCCCCGGCCGTTCCAGCCACAGGACGCGCGGCCCGCCGGGGCCGAGCGGGACCCCGGGCCAGTCGGTGCCGGGCGGTACGGGGGTCCGGGCGGGGCCGTCGACGCGGCGGCCGTCCGGCTCGACCCGTATCCGTACGCCGTGCGCGGGGTCGGCGAGCCGCGCCGCGCTGCCCGCGAGTACGGCGGCGCCGCGCACGAGCGCCTCAAGACCGGCGCGCTCGGCGGTGAGCCGGTCGAAATAGGCGATGACCCGGACGGCTTCGCCGGCGTCCGGATCGAGAGCGGCGAGCCGCCCGGCGAGTTCTCTCATGCGGACATCGTCCCCGTTTGGCCGGTCTTGGGGAAGCCCTCGCCCTGCGGGGCGGGGCCGGGGAGGAGAGCGAGGTGCGGGTGGCGGCGGGTCCTCTCGGCGGACGGGCGTGGGTCCGTTCCCGTAAGCCCTCGCCGCACGCCGCCCACCGCACGCCGCACGCCGTCCGTGGCCCGCGACGGCCGCCCGCACTCGCGGTCCGCGCCGCGAGCCGGCCGCCGGAGGGGCCCATCCCCCACCGGCCGGTGTCAGCCCCTCACGTTCCCAGCAGCCTCCGCAGCCAGTCCGTGCGGGCCGCGCGGGCCGACTGGGAGAGGGCGGCCTGGGGTGCCATGCCGTCGAAGCCGTGGAAACCGCCGGGCCAGACGTGGAGTTCGGCCTGTACGCCGCAGGCCCACAGGCGGCTCGCGTAGGCGACGTCCTCGTCGCGGAAGGTCTCCGCCGAACCGACGTCGACGAACGCGGGCGGGAGCCCGGAGAGGTCGACGGCACGGGCGGGGGCCGCGTACGGCGAGACGTCGGGGCCACCGCGCCGCTCGCCGAGCAGCGCCGTCCAGCCGGTGTGGTTCGCCTCGCGGTCCCACACCCCGCTCCCGGCCAGCTGCACGGCGGACGGCGTGTCGTTGCGGTCGTCCAGCATCGGGCACATGAGGAGCTGGCCGAGGAGCGCCGGGCCGCCCCTGTCCCTGGCGAGGAGTGCGACCCCGGCCGCGAGACCGCCGCCCGCGCTGCCGCCGCCGATGATGATCCGCTCGGGGTCGAAGCCCAGTTCCGCGGCGTGTGCGGCGGTCCACACGAGGCCCGCGTAGCAGTCCTCGACCGGTGCGGGGTCGGGGTGTTCGGGGGCGAGCCGGTACTCCACCGACACGACGCCGATGCCGAGGCCGCTGCCCCACTCGTCGAGCAGTTGCGGCAGACCGATGAGCGCGTCGCCGAGGATCATGCCGCCGCCGTGCGTGTGGTAGAGCACGGGGATCGCGCCGGTGAGCCCGGCGGGGCGGCAGATGTAGAGGGTGACGTCGGGGGCGCCGGAGGGTCCGGGCACGCTCCGCTTCTCGACCTCGAAAGCGCCGTCCGCGCGCAGTTCTTCGAGCGTGGGCGAGGGGAAACCGAGGACAGACGCACGCGCGTGCGCGATCTCCTCCAGGGGCGGAATCCGCACCGGGCCGAGGGCTTCCAGGGCCGCGGCGAGTTCCGGGTCGAAGGGCGGCGGAGGGCCCAGCGGGGCGGGAGCGGTGAGCGGCGAGGACGTGGCGGCGGGCTCGGCGGGCGGGGTGGCCCCGGGCCCGGCGGCCGAAGGGACCTCGGAGTGTGCGGTCATACGAACGGCTCTCCCTACGACTTGCGACAGCGGAAGCGTCGGCGCGCGGTGCTCGGCGCGGCGCGTGGGGCCGGCGAGGGGGCCCGACCGCCTTCTGTCCCGCGCGGGCGGCCGGAACCCGTTCCGGACGTGCGCCAGAGTGCCGGGGCAGGAGCACCCTCGCGCAGGCGCCGTCCGGCGGGGATGCCCCGCCGGACGGCGGGGTGCCAGACCGGACGGGGGGTGCCAGGCCGGACGGCGGGTGCCAGGCCGGACGGCGGGTGCCAGGCCGGACGGCGGGTGCCAGGCCGCCAACCTGCCCGTACCCGTCGTCTGCCCACCTGCCGCGCCCGCACCGGCGCCACGGCCGCGTCGTCCCGCACCGGCGCCACGGCCGCGCCGCCCCGCACCGGCGCCACGGCCGCGCCGCCCCGCACCGACGCGACGGCCGCGCCCCGCACCGGCCCACATCCCCTCGCGAGCCCGGCGGCCGCCCCCCCTCCCCCGGCCCCGCGCCCGGCCCCGTCCCGCGCCCCCGCTCTCCGCACCCGCCGCGCGCGGAGAGCCGGCGTCTGGCCGTCTACCAGCGCCCCTCCACCTGCGGCGCGATCTCCCGCGCGTACAGCTCGCGGATCGCCGTCAGCCTCTCCTCGCTCAGCGGCGGCAGTTCGCCCGCCGCCGAGTTGGCACGGGCCTGCTCCGTGTTGCGCGCGCCGGGGATGACCGTCGTGACACCGGGCTGCTGGATGATCCAGCGCAGCGCGGTCTGCGCGGCGGTCGCGCCCTCCGGGGCGAGCGCCGCGAACTCGCGCGCGGCGGCGACACCGGTCGCGAAGTCGACCCCGGCGAAGGTCTCGCCCTGGTCGAACGCCTCGCCGTGGCGGTTGAAGGTGCGGTGGTCGTTGGCCGCGAAGGTCGTGTTCTCGGTGTACTTGCCGCTCAGCAGCCCCGAAGCGAGCGGCACGCGGGCGATGATCCCGACCCCGGCGGCGCGCGCGGCGGGCAGCACCTCGTCGAGCGGCTTCATCCGGAAGGGGTTGAGGATGATCTGCACGCTCGCGATGCCGGGCCGCTGGATCGCGGTGAGCGCCTCCGCGCACGTCTCGACGCTCACGCCGTACCCCGCGACGCGGTCCTCGGCGACGAGCGTGTCAAGGGCGTCGTACACCTCGTCGGAGGAGTAGACGGACGTCGGCGGGCAGTGCAGCTGGACGAGGTCGAGGCGGTCGACGCCGAGGTTGCGGCGCGAACGGTCGTTCCACGCACGGAAGTTGTCGAGTACGTAGTTCTCGGGGATCTGGTCGACGCGGCGGCCCATCTTCGTCGCGACCATGATCCCGGAGCCCGGGTGGTCCTTGAGGAAGGCGGCGATGGTCTGCTCGCTGCGACCGTCCCCGTACACGTC
This sequence comes from Streptomyces sp. P6-2-1, assembly GCF_050613165.1. Classification (NCBI taxonomy): domain Bacteria; kingdom Bacillati; phylum Actinomycetota; class Actinomycetes; order Kitasatosporales; family Streptomycetaceae; genus Streptomyces; species Streptomyces sp. P6-2-1. Next base: position 2,970,706 of record NZ_CP192513.1, read on the forward strand.
GGCGGTGTCGAAGAAGGTGACGCCGGAGTCGGCGGCGGCCTCCAGGACGGCATGCGCGTCCTTCTCGTCCACGTCGCCCCAGTCGGCGCCGAGCTGCCACGTCCCGAGGCCGACGACGGAGACGGAACGGCCGAGTTTGCTGAATTCACGCGATTCCATGCGGCCAGTGTGGCACCTCCGTGCGGAGGGCCACGGCCGTGAGCTGCGTCGATCGTGGGGGCCTTGGCCTGGCACGCGGACGTCGTTAATGTGCCTGCATGCCTCACACACTTGTCGTCGGTTACGACCCCGAGGGGATTCCCGGCGCGGACGGTCCCGCCCTGCGAGCGGCCCTCGACGCCGAACTCGCCCGCTTCGCCACGTACGGCATCACCGCCGACATGGTCCTCGTGGAGTACGACGAGCACGCCGAGGCGACTCTCACGAAGGCGCTCGCGAGCCGCGCGTGGGACGTCGTGGTCATCGGCGGCGGGCTGCGCAAGGCGGAACCGCTGCTGCCCCTCTTCGAAGCCGCCGTCAACCTCGTGCGCCGACATGCCCCGCAAGCGGCGATCGCCTTCAACACGAGCGGCGGCGACAGCGTGGAGGCGGCCCTGCGGCACCTGCCGGAGACCGGCGGCGAGCCCTCCCCGTGACGGCCGCCGAGCTGGTCGTCGACCTGCGCGGGCAAGTGGTCGCGTCACTGGACGACTTCTGGGACGCGGTACGGGAACCCTGCGGCCTGCCCACCTGGTTCGGCCGCAACCTCGACGCCTGGGCGGACACGATCGACGCGCGCGGTATCTCCGAGGTGATCGACCGCCACGACACGCTCACCGTCCACGTCGACCGCCGGGGCCTCTTCGCCGACGCCGACGCCCCGAAGGCACGCGCGCTGGCCGCGACGTTCGACGGCGTACGCAACCGCCTCGTCATCCACCCCTGACGCCCGGGCACCGCCACTCCCCCGCGACCGCGCGCAGAGCGCCTGCCCCGCGCCGAAGGGCCCGCGTCCCGACGGCTCCCGGAGCCGACACGGTCGGGGCACGGGCGGTCCTGGGAGCAGCGGCACGAAAGAGGCAGGGCGAGCGATCGCGAAGGCGCCGCATCGGAGCGGGCCAGGGCGAGGCCGCCCAGGTCGGCACGACGTCCTCGGCAGCGGCAAGCACGAAGACAGGGGCGCGAGCGGTGGCGGGCGCGCCGCACCCGGTCGAGCGGGGACACGCGACAGCCCCCTGGGGCGGCACGGGCGCCGTCAGGGGCGGCGAGCACGAAGACAGGGGCGTGAGCGGTGGCGAATGCGGCGAGTCGATCGAGCCGGGGCGGTGCCTCCTCCACGAGCGGCCGACAGGACGTGGCCCCTTGGCAGTAGGGGCGAGCACGGTGAGGTGACCGGGGCCGAGGCCGAGGCGCGGCGCCCAGGTAGGCGCGACAGCCTCGGCAGCGGCAGGCACGAGACCCGGGGCGCGAGCGGTGGCGGGCGCGCCGCACCCGGTCGAGCAGGGACACGCGACAGCCCCCCGGGGGCGGCACGAGCGCCGTCAGGGGCGGCGAGCACGAGACCCGGGGCGCGAGCGGTGGCGAATGTGCCGCACCACCCGGTCGAGCCGGGGCAAGCGACAGCCTCCTGGCGCGGCACGAGCGCTCTCAGGAGAGCGGCACGGGTGCCCTCAGGAGAAACGAACACGAAGACAGGGGCGTGAGCGGTCGCGCGTGCGCCCCACCCGGTCGAGCCGGGGCGATGGCACCCAGGAGCGGCACACGGACGGTCGTAGCGGAAGCCGACACGAAGGCCGCCGAGTGAACGGTCGCGGATACGGCGACCCGGACGGGCCGGGACCGCGGCCCCCAGGAACCGCCCGACAGCACGCCGCCCGAAACACCGCAAGCCGACCATATCCGCGCCGCCGGGGCCCCGAAGCGAAGGCGCAGGGAACGAGCGGTAGTTCGGGCAGGACGGGCTCCCGAGGTGCCAGCGGTCCGGAGCGAGCCGGGCCGCCCGTCCTCCGCGCAGGACTGTGGACGGGAGGCGGGCGCTCCTCCGGGCATACGCGGCAGCGCGGACGGCCCCGGGGGGGGGGACGAGCGCCGCACGGCGAGCACGGCGAGCACAGCGAGCACAGCGAGCACAGCGAGCACGGCGAGCGGGAGTCGATGTCGCGGGACGGCCTGGGCGTGCGAGTGTCCTGCGGCAGGGCGGGCCGCGGGGTCCGGCGATGCGTCGGGCTACCGCAACCTGCGGTGCGTCGGTCGACGGACTCCGCGTGCGTCGGGCTGCGAGCGGCGCGGCGGCGGGCGGCGCGCGAGGCGGGGGCGTCGGGGGAAGTCCCGGGCAGGGAACCGGCCCCCTGCCCCGCATGCCCCGAACACCCCGCACGGGCCGGGGGCGGAGCCCCGGGCAGAGGACCGGTCCGCCCGGGCGTGTTCCGAGGTGCCCCGCGCGTTAGCCTCGCTCTCCCTCTGGTCTCCCGTCCCAGCGCCAGCCGTTCGCGCGGATCGGCAGCCCGGGCAGGGAGGTGCGGCCCGTGGCCCAGCGCAGGGTGGGCCACGGTGGGGCGATGTCGCGCGGCACGTCGGGGAAGAGGCGGTCGAGTGCCCGGGCGGCGAGGGTCTCGGGCGGGGTCCACTCCAGGCCCAGGCCGCGTGCGAGGTCGTCGGTGTGCACGAGGGTCTCCACGATGCCCATCGCCGCGAATCCCGCCGCGTCCGCCCGGCCGAAGGTGTGGTGGGCGCGGACGTCGGGCGGCGCGACGCGGACAGCCGCCGCGAGCAGCCCGCCGCACGCGTCGATCACGCGCAGCAGCCCGGCGGGGCCGTGCGCGGGATCCGCGCGAATCGTGTTCGCGGGTCCGCCGGGCGTCGTGCTCTCCCAGCGGAAGGGCACGTCGTCGGCGGCGGGCGGGGCAGCGGGGGTGAGCTGGGCCGCGTAGGCGAAGAGGTCGTCGGCGAGGTGCTCGCCCGTCTCCCAGCAGCTCCAGGTCAGCGGTCCCGCGGGGACCGACCAGGACGCGGCGCTCCCGGTCACGGTGGCGGGCGCGAGCGCCGCGAGGGCACGCGCGACCGTCTCCCGTACGTCGTCGGCCCACCGGGCCCCCTCCGCCACGGCGGCACTCTCTCTCACTTCATCAACTCCCTGACGAGAACCGCTGATTTCTCCGCCTCGGCGAGCCAGCCCCCGTGCCCGCCCGGCAGCGGTACGGGGTCCAGGCCGAGCAGGGAGGCGAGCACGAGCGCCGGTTCGCGACAGAGCGCACCCCGCGTCTCCCGCCCGACGGCGAGCACGAGCCGGCCTTCGGCCGCCGGTCCGCGCAGCGCTTCGACATCGGGCAGCCACGATGTGAAGGAGCGCAATTCGTGCTCCAGGAAGTGCGGGCCGTTCGCGAACAGGCGTGCCGCGAGCGCTGGTTCGGGCTCCCACCGGTCGCCGCCCGCCCCGGCCCAGGCGGCGAACCGCGCCCCGGCGGGGCCCAGCCCCTCCCGTACGAACGTCTCGTGCACCGAGGCGATGAACGCCTTGTGCTCCTCGGCGCGCGGCAACAAGCCGAAAGCCGGGGGTTCTTGGGCGAGGACGCGACGCACGAGGCCGGGGCGCCTGGCGAGCAGGTCAAGGCCGACGAGCGCCCCGTCGCTGCCCCCGATCACGTCCGCGGGCCCGCCCCCGAGGTGCGCGACGAGTGCCGCCACGTCGTCCGCCTGCCGCTCCACGGTCTGCGTGCCGGGCGGCCCGTCGAGCACGCTGCGCGAGTACCCGCGCGGGTCGAGCGCGACGACGGTGTACGCGTCGGCCAGCAGCGGCGCGAAGCCGTCGTACACCCCGGCGTCTCCCCCGCCCCCGGGGAGCAGCACCAACAACGGCCCCCTGCCCCGTACTTCGTAGTGCAGCCGTGCGCCCGGCACGCGCAGCTCGCCGACCTGCGGCCGCCCGCTGTCACCCGCCCCGCCATCCGGGCCGTCGGGCCCGGGTCCGTACTTCCTCGTATGCATAGGCCGCGAGGTTACGGACCCGCTCCTCGCCACCGCGAACCCTTTTCGCCCACTCCCTCACGCGAGCCCCCCCTCCGACCGGCCGCCCCGGCCTCTCGCGAGACGTCATGCCCGCTCCCGCATCACCAAACCCACAAGCCACGCACAAGCCCCCGATCGGGTGAAACATCAGCGAACGGGAACTATGCCGCTCGCGCGGAAACAGCCCCTTGGGGCGGCATTCCCACCGGCCAGCTGCCCGCGCTCCGCCGACCGCCCCGACCCGCCGACCGCCCCGACCCGCCTCCGAACACCCCGTCGGCCTGCCGCCGAACGGCCTCTCACCCGCCCGCGCAGCGGCCTCCGGCCCGCCCCCGAACACCCTGCGGACCGGCCTCCTGGCACCGCCAACCCGCCGCGTAAACCCCCGAATTCGGTGGCCGCCACCCTCCCATCCGTGTTCCCCTCCCCGCATGGCTTCTCTCATCAGGCACGTGACCGTCGACTGCGCCGACCCCCACACGCTCGCCACCTTCTGGGCCGCAGTGCTCGACGCCTCGCTCGCCGAGGACGACTTCCCCGGCGACCCCGAGGCGACGGTGACCTCGGCGGGCACGGCGATGCTCTTCGTACGCGTCGACGAGCCCAAGACCACCAAGAACCGCTGGCACGTCGATCTCCAGCCGCAGGACCGCACGCGCGACGAGGAGGTGGAGCGGCTGCTCGCCATCGGCGCCACGCTCCACGAGGACCACCGGCGCACGGACGGCGGCGGCTGGGTGACGCTGCGGGACCCCGAGGGGAACGAGGTGTGCGTGGAACGGAGCGCGGCCGAACGCTGAGGTCGGGCGGGCAGCAAGGCCGAAGGAGCAGGCGAGGCGCCCGCGCGGTGGAAGGGACGCGCTGTGGAAGCGACGCGCGACGGAAGCGACGTGCCGTGGAAGCGACGCGCCGTGGAGGCCGTCTTTCGCTGGAGGCGAGGCCCGAGGGAAACGGCCGTGCGGTGGAGGGGGCGCGGGGGCCGGTCGGCGGACGGGGCACCCCTCGGTGGTAGGTCGCGGGGACGACGCGGTAGACGTGAGAGGGACAGCACAGCCGAGCCACAAGGATGTACGAGATGAGCCAGGAGCAGCGCACGCACCGCGCGATGCGGGTCGAGGCGCCCGACGGGGCCTTCACCGAGGCGCGGGTCGAGACCGGCGAGCCGGGGCCCGAGCAGGTGCGGATCGCCGTGGAGGCGTGCGGGGTGTGCCACTCCGACACGGCCGTCGTGAGCGGTGTCATGGGCAATCCCTTCCCTGTCACGACCGGGCACGAGATCGCCGGGCGGATCGACGCGCTCGGCTCGGAGGTCGACGGCTGGGCGGTCGGGGACCGGGTCGCGGTCGGGTGGTACGGCGGAAGTTGCGGGCACTGCGACGCCTGTCGTACCGGAGACGGAGTGCTCTGTCCCCAGGTGCAGATCCCCGGGCTCGCCTATCCGGGCGGGTACGCCGAGTCGGTGATCGTGCCCGCCGTCGCGCTGGCGGCGATCCCCGACGGGCTGAGCGCGGTCGACGCCGCGCCGCTCGCCTGCGCCGGGGTCACCGTGTACAACGCGCTGCGGCGGAGCGCGGCGCGAGCCGGGGACACGGTCGCGATCCTGGGGCTCGGCGGGCTCGGGCACCTCGGCGTGCAGTTCGCAGCGAAGATGGGATTCCGCACGGTCGCCATCGCCCGCGGGGCGGAGAAGGGCTCTCTCGCGACGGAGTTGGGGGCCGCGCAGTACATCGACAGCACCGCGCAGAATGTCGCGGCCGAACTCCAGGCGCTCGGCGGCGCGAAGGTCGTCCTCGCGACCGTCACCCAGGCCCAGGCGATGGCCGACGCCTTCGAGGGGCTCGGCCGTCGCGGCGAACTCATCATCGTCGGTGTCGCCCCCGAGCACCTCGACCTGACCGCCGCGCAGTTCGTGGACAAGGCCCGCCGTGTCTACGGCCACGCCTCCGGCATCGCCGTCGACACGCAGGACACGCTCCGCTTCGCGGCGGACACCGGCGTCCGCCCGTGGACGGAGGAACGCCCGCTCGCGGAGGCGGACGAGGCATTCGGCCGGATGCGGAGCGGTGAGGCGCGGTTCCGGATGGTCCTCACGGTGTGAGGAGGGGCGGCACGGTGGGGCGCGCGGCGCCGGCGGCGCGGTGCGGGCGCGCGCGAGACGCCGTACAGGTGGCGCTTCCCGCGCCGTACGGCCTGACGCGCCTCGCGCCGTACGCGCTCGCGTGACGCCGTACCGGCCGTCGCGCTCCGCGTCCTACGTGTTCCCGTGAGCCCGCAGCGGAGCGCACGCCCCTGTGGCCGTCCGGCCCCCGGCCCGCCCTCGCGCGGGTTCGCGCGACGAACCTGTTCGTTACAGGGAGCGGGCCCGGGGCCGACCCGGGCCAGTGACGGCGAGGTGAGACGAGCGAGGGACATGCACGGCGACGAGACCACGGACCCCGCGCCGCCAGGCCGCCAGGCCGCCACGCCGCCACGCCGCGCCGCCTCGCCCCGTACTGCCACGCCCCGTACCGCCCCCGTTCCGCCGCCCCCCGCAGCCGCCGCGAGCGCCCCGCGAAACCGGCCCTGAGCCGCTCGGGAATCGTCGCGGCGGCGATCCGCGTGATGGCAGCCGAAGGCCTCGGCAAGGTCACGATGCGGCGCCTCGCGAAGGAACTCGGCACCGGCCCCGCCTCGCTCTACGTGTACGTCGCGGGGACGACGGAACTGCACGCGGCGATCCTGGACGAACTCCTCGGCGAGGTGGAGGTCCCCGCCTCAGCCGACGTCCGCTGTGAGGACGACGAGGAGGACGAGGAGGACGCCGCAGGCTGGGAACGGCGGCTGATCGGCCCCCTCGGCTCGTACACCCTCCTCCTCTTCCGCTACCCCGGTCTCGCCCGCTCCGCGCTCGTCGCCCGCCCCAGCGGCCCGCACTACCTCGACCTCATCGAGCGCGTGCTCGCCCTCCTCGCCGAGGGCGGCGTGGCGCCCGACCGGGCGGCCTGGGGCGTGGACCTGCTCCTCCAGCACGCCACGGCGACGGCCGCCGAACAGACCGACCGCGACGAATCGCCGGTCGCCGACGAGGAGTGGCAGGCCGTCCGGCGCGCCGTCCACGGCGTCGACCCCGGCCGCCACCCCCACATCCACGTGGCCTCCTCGCGCCTCCTCTCCGGTACCCCGGACGCCCGCTTCACGTGGGCCTTCCGCGCCCTGCTCCACGGCATCAAGCACACCCCGGTGCCCTCGGACGATCCGTCTCACGACTGACGGCAGACAGCTGACAGCTGACAGCTGACGACTGACGACTGACAGCTGACGACTGACAGCTGACGACTGACAGCTGACAGCTGACAGCTGCCCCCCGGTCGGCCTTCGGACGGTGTACTCCGTCCTCCGTCGGACCGCGCCCGGCCACTCCCCTACCAAAGTCGTAGCCCCGTAGACCCCCGCACCTCGCGCCGCCGCACGGGGAGCCGGGAGGCTCGGAGCATGACGAAGGACGTGGGGAAACCGCGCGAGACGCCGCCGCCCGGCACCGGACTGCCGGAAGCGCGGGCGACCGGACCGGCAGAGGGACACGCAACCGGTGCGGAGGTGGGACCCGTGGCCGACAAGCCGAACGCGCACATGACCAGACCGTCGGACGCACACGTGACCGGATCATCGGACGCGCACGTGACCGGCCTGTCGGACGGACTGGTCCTCACCCTGCTGCTCGGAGCCGCTGTCGTGGGAGCGGCGGTCGGGGCGTGGGGGCTCGGGCCCCTGGCCCGGTGGTTGCTCGACGTACTGCCGGTGGTGCCGTTCCGCCTCGCGCTACGGTTCCTGGGTGCGATCGACGTGTGGTGGGAGATGCTGCTCGCCGGGGCGGCCGGTGCCCTCGTCCTGCTCGTCGTGACACTCGGCGCCCTGGAGAAACGCGGGGTGGCCTGACGACGCGCCGGAAGACCACGGACGCGCCGGGAGACCACCGAGGGCCGGGAGACCACGGAGGGGGCAGCGCCCCTCAGCCGGAACGGCACGCCCCCAGCCGGAACAGCGCACCCCTCAACCGGAGTGGTGGCGGCCCCGGTCCGCCACGGCGGCTCCGCTCACTTCCCCACGCGCCCGTCCGTCAACTCCCGTACCACGTCGAGGTGTCCTGCGTGCCGCGCGTACTCCTGGAGTACGTGGAAGAGAATCCACGACAGTGTCGGCGGCTCGGCCGGGGGCGGGAAGCGGCCGGTGGTCGCCGCGCGGTCCTGGAGGCCCGCCGCCGCGATGATCCGCCGTGAGTGCGCGCACTCCTGCGCGAAGAGCGCCCGGACCCGCGCCGGGGACTCGTCCTCGCCGACGCGCCACCGCCCCGATTCGGGGTCTGCGTCGCCCCACGCCGCGCGGTCGTCCATCTCCTCGCCGAGGAAACCCCAGCGCAGCCAACGCCGTTCGACGTACGCGAGGTGCTTGAGCAGTTCGAGCGGCGACCAGCCCGAGGGCAGCCTGCTTCCGCGCAATTCCGCCTCCGAGAGCCCGTCGAGCTTGGCGAGCACGGTGGCGCGGTAGTAGTCGAGATACCCGGCGAGCAGCTCGGCCGGATCGGCGAGCGACCGCGACGGCTCGACGGGCGTCTCGTGGACGCGGGCTTGTGGGTCCGGATGTACGTCGTCACTCATACGAGGCACGCTAGCCCGGCGTACGCCCCGGCACCGCCCGCACGCCCCGTTCGCTCCCGCACGCCCCGTTCACTCCCGTACGCGCCGTGCGACCCGTGCGCTCCGTCCCCTGCCCGTCGATGGCCCTCTGCGACGCCCGTAAAGCCCGGGCGTGCGGGGACGGTTCCCGCAGTGCGCGAGCGGCGCCACGCAAGCGGTACGCGAGCAGCCCGCCGCCCGTGCGCGAACAGCCGCCGCCCGTTCGAGAGCAGCGCACAGAGCGCACAGGCAGTTCCGGAGCAGCCCGCAGACGCTGCGCGAGAGGCAAGGAGGCGGTGCGCGAGCGGGAAGAAGACGGTGTGTGAGCGGCCCGCAGGCGGTACCGGTCGGCGGCTCCGCACCCGTCGCTCTCTCCCTCCGCTCCCCCACTTGCCTGGAGTCCACTCCAAGGCGTTGGCTGGACGGCATGAGGTACACGCAACTCGGACGTACGGGACTTGAGGTCAGCAGGCTCGTCCTGGGGACGATGAACTTCGGGCCGCAGACCAACGAGGCCGACAGTCACGCCATCATGGACGCCGCGCTCGACGCGGGAATCAACTTCTTCGACACGGCCAACGTCTACGGCTGGGGCGAGAACAAGGGCCGGACCGAGGAGATCCTCGGGACCTGGTTCGCGCAGGGCGGCGACCGGCGCGAGAAGGTCGTGCTCGCCACGAAGGTCAACGGCTACATGGGGGCCGGCGACCCCTGGCCGAACCACCACAAGCTCTCCGCCGCCAATATCCGCCGCGCGGTCGACGCGAGCCTCAAGCGGCTCCAGACCGACCACATCGACCTCTACCAGTTCCACCACGTGGACCGGAACACGCCCTTCGAGGAGATCTGGCAGGCGATCGACGTCCTGATCCAGCAGGGCAAGATCCTCTACGCGGGGTCCTCGAACTTCCCCGGCTACAAGATCGCCCAGGGCAACGAGCAGGCCGCCCGGCGCGGCATGGTCGGCCTCGTCAGCGAGCAGTGCCTGTACAACCTGGCCGAGCGCCGCGCCGAGATGGAGGTCATCCCGGCCGCGCAGGAGTACGGCCTCGGGGTCATTCCCTGGTCGCCGCTGCACGGCGGGCTGCTCGGCGGCGCGCTCAAGCGCGAGCGCGAGGGTGCGGCGAGCGGCCGGAGCGCGAGCGGCCGCAGCGCCGACGCGCTCAAGAACTCGGCCGTACGGGACCAGATCGAGCGGTACGAGGCGCTGGTCGACAAGCACGGGCTGCTCCCCGGCGACACCGCCCTCGCCTGGCTCCTCACCCGCCCCGGTGTGACGGGCCCGATCGTCGGACCGCGTACGCAGGAACAGCTCGACTCGGCGCTCCGCGCGGTGGACGTCGAACTCTCGGAAGAGGTCCTCAGCGGCCTCGACGAGATCTTCCCCGGCCCGGGCCCCTCCCCGGAGGCGTTCGCCTGGTGACGGCGGGCGTCCGGTAGCGGACGCACGCGACGGTGGCGGCGGTACGGGGCTACTGGCCCACGGCCGCCGCCACCGCCACGACGACGAACATCAGTACAAGCACACCGGCCATGATCCGGTTCCGGGTCTTCGGGTCCACGCTTCGAGCCTAACCGTCCCGCCCGGCCTGCCCTGCCAAGGGGTACGTCGCCTCCGTCACGTACTGGTTCGCGATCCCGTGCCCGCCCGGCACGCTCCGCAGGAGGTGTACGCGGTCGGCGGTCCAGGTCCGGCCGACGAAGGGGCCGAGCAGCTCCAGGTAGGGGGCGAGCAGCTCCTCGTAGGCACGTGACGACAGGCCCTTTCCAGGGCCCCCCTCCCCCGGGGCCCCCTCCCCACCCCCTCCTCCTCCCGGCCCCCGCCCAGGGACCTCCCCCCCACCCCAGGACCGACCCCCGCCCAGCGGGGGACCCCCGCCCATCGACCGACCCCCGCCCAGCAACCGACACGCGCCCAGCAACCGACACGCGCCCATCGACGGACCCCCGCGACTCCCCCCGCCCCCACGCCCCAGCGCACCCCCACACCCGGGCCCGCCGTCACGCCCCAGCGCACCCCCACACCCGGGCCCGCCGTCACGCCCCAGCGCACCCCCATCCCCGGGCCCGCCCCCACGCCCCAGCCCGCCCTCACGCCCCGGCCCACGCTCCCGGCGCCGCCCGCTCCCCCGCGCAGGTCCGCCCGCTCGCACCCGCGCCAGCGACACGTGCGGCCGGTACGCGTGCTCCGTCTCGCCGCCCAGGGAGCGCGCTGCCCGGGCGAGCGCGCGCAGGGCGCCGATGTCGCCGCGTACCCCCGTCCACAGCGTCCCGCCCGGGAAGCTGCCCGCGCCGGCGAGGGACAGCCGCAGCGGCGCGTGCGCGGCGGCCAGCGCGGTCAAGTCCTGGGCCCGTCGGCCCGGTTCGGCGTCCCCGTAGAACGCGAGCGTCACGTGCCGGCCCTCGGGGCGGGTCCAGCGCAGTTCCTCGGCGCCGGGGAGGCGGCGCAAAGGGCTCACTGTGGCGGCCAGTTCGTCGAGCACCTCGGGCGGAGGCAGGAGCGCGGCGAAGAGTCTGCTCATGCCGGGAACGATTCCACATCTCCCGGCGAGGTGCTTCCGCGCCTGTGGACAACCAGGTGGACGAGAGGACGATCCGATGAACGGCCTCGGCTGTGGACAACGCGGCGCCCGGGAAGTCCCGCCGAACGTCTCATGTTTCACAGTCTCGACGCGCGGCCCGCGTCCGGCGCCCCGCTCCCCTAACCTCGCGGACATGGACACCTCGCGAGCGCTGACGCTCAGACCCGGCAAGGCAAGCGACATCCCCGGCGTCCTGGCGCTCCTGGACGGGGCGGTGGACTGGCTGACCGCGCAGGGGCGGACGGGGCAGTGGGGCACGCGGCACTTCACCGACAGCCCGCGCACCGTCGAACGCGTCGAGGGGTACTTCGCGAAGGGTGAGCCCTGGGTGGCGGAGCTGGACGGGCGCCTCGTCGGCTCGATGACGCTGACGGACGGCCCGGGCCCGTACCTCGCCCCGGCGCCCGAGCCCGAGCGCTACCTGCACTTCCTCGTGAGCGACCGGAATCTCGCGGGGCACGGCATCGGCGCCGCGCTCGTCGCGCACGCCGTGGCCGAGGCGCGACGCGCGGGCGTCGGGCTGCTCCGCGTCGACTGCTACGCGGGCGACGACGGACGGCTCGTCGACTACTACGTGTCGTGCGGATTCCGCCGTACGGAGCGCTTCGACCAGAACGGGTGGCCGGGCCAGGTCCTCGCGATCCGCATCGACGACGCCCCGCGCGGGTAGACCGCAGCCGCCCGCGCGGCCCCCGCACCCCGCCCCAAGCCGTACCCCGCCCCGAGCCGCGCCCCGCCCCGAGCCGCCGACCCGCCCGCGAGCCGAAGGCCCCGCGCCACACCACCCGGCCCCCACCCCCACGTCACCACCCGCCCGAAGCGCCCGCCCCACCCCCACGTCACCACCCGCCCGAAGCGCCCGCCTCACCCGAAGGTCCCGCCCCGCCCCGAAGGCCCCGCCCCGCCCCTTCCCGCTTCCGTAACCTGACCCGCGTGACCGACCGCAGTCCCCGCCCGCCCCGTCGTCCCCGTCGTCTCCGCCGCGTCGCCGTCCTCGTGCTCGAAGGCGCCAAGCCGCTCGACGTCGGCATTCCCGCGCAGGTCTTCTCGACGCGCGCGAGCATGCCGTACGAGGTACGCGTGTGCGGCGCGGCGCCGGGGCTCGTGACCGGCGGGGACGGCCTCTCCTACGGTGTCGCGCACGGCCTCGAAGCGCTGGAGTGGGCCGAGACCGTCTTCCTGCCCGGCTACCGCCACCCCGACCGCGAGGACCCGCCCGCCGAGGTCGTCACGGCGCTGCGCGCGGCGCACACGCGCGGCGCCCGGCTCGCCGCGATCTCCACCGGCGCCTTCGCGCTCGCGGCGACCGGGCTGCTCGACGGGCGCCGCGCCACGACGCACTGGCACTACACGCGCGCCCTCGCCGAACGCCACCCGCGCGTCCGGGTCGACGAGAACGTCCTCTTCGTCGACGAGGGCACCGTGCTCACCTCGGCGGGCGCCGCGTCCGGCATCGACCTGTGCCTGCACATCCTGCGCCGCGACCTCGGCGTCGCCGCCTCGCACCACACCGCGCGCCGCCTCGTCGCGGCCCCGTACCGCAGCGGCGGCCAGGCGCAGTACGTGCCGCGCGCCGTTCCCGAACCGCTCGGCGAACGTTTCGCCGCGACCCGCGAGTGGGCCCTGCGCCACCTCGGCGAGCCGCTGAGCCTGGACGTACTCGCCCGGCACGCGGCCGTCTCCGCGCGCACCTTCTCGCGCCGATTCGCCGACGACACCGGGTACACGCCGATGGAGTGGGTCACGCGCGTGCGCATCGACGCGGCGCGCGCGCTCCTGGAGCGCTCGGAGCGCGGCGTCGAGCAGATCGCCGTCGAGGTGGGGCTCGGTACGGGCGCGAATCTGCGGCTGCACTTCCAGCGGGTGCTCGGCACGAGCCCGAGCGAGTACCGGCGCACGTTCTCGCGCGGCGGCGGGGGCGCGGGAGACGGGCGGGCGGACTGAGCCAGGGGCTGGCGTGATCCTTGCGGACCCTGGCGCTTCCGCCTCGGCCACCGTCCCGCGCGCGGCGCCAGTCTGGTGGTGGAAGCACGAGCCGCAGCAGGAAAGGCCACGTCATGACCCGTATCGCCATCAACGGATTCGGCCGCATCGGCCGCAATGTCCTCCGCGCCCTCGTCGAGCGCGACAGCAAGCTGGAGGTCGTCGCGATCAACGACCTCGGCGACCCGGACACGCTCGGGCGGCTGCTGCGGTACGACACGACGGCGGGGCGCTTCGGGCGGCCCGTGACCGTCGAGGGCGACACCCTCGTCGTGGACGGGCGCCGGATCAGGGTGCTCGCCGAGCGCGAGCCCGCCCGCCTTCCGTGGGCGGACCTCGACGTCGACATCGTGCTGGAGGCGACCGGTCGTTTCACCTCCGCCGAGGCCGCGCGCGCCCACATCGACGCGGGCGCCCGCAAGGTGCTCGTGGGCGCCCCGTCCGCAGGAGCGGACGTGACGCTCGCGTACGGCGTCAACACCGAGGCGTACGACCCGCAGACGCACCACATCGTCTCGAACGCCTCCTGCACGACGAACGCCCTCGCCCCGCTCGCCTCGGTCCTGCACGGACTCGCGGGCATCGAGCACGGCTTCATGACGACCGTGCACGCCTACACGCAGGAGCAGAACCTCCAGGACGGCCCGCACCGTGACGCCCGCCGTGCCCGGGCCGCCGCCGTCAACATCGTGCCGACCACGACGGGTGCGGCGAAGGCGATCGGGCTCGTCCTCCCGGCGCTCGACGGCAAGCTCTCCGGCGACTCGATCCGCGTACCTGTACCCGTCGGCTCGATCGTCGAGCTGAACACGACGGTGGCGCGCGAGGTGAGCCGTGACGAGGTGCTCGCCGCGTACCGCGAGGCCGCAGCGGGGCCGCTCGCGGGCGTTCTCGAATACGCCGACGAGCCGCTGGTCTCCGCCGACATCGTCGGCGACCCCGCCTCCTCGATCTTCGACGCGGCCCTCACCCGCGTCGACGGCAAGCACGTCAAGGTCGTGGCCTGGTACGACAACGAGTGGGGCTTCTCGAACCGCGTCGTGGACACGCTGGGGCTGCTGGCCGGCTGAGCGCACCGGCGGACGCGCCGGAACGGGCGTCTCCATGCGCATGTACGGGCGTCTCCATGCGTATGTACAGCCGTTTCATACGGCCGTACGGACGGCTGTCTTCCCGCTCGTTAGGCCGCTGCGGCGCGCTCACGCCGCAGTCGGCCGCCAGCCGCTCACGCCACTGCCGCCAGCTCCTTCGCCCGGTCGCCCCTGCGGGGGACGAAGCGCACGCGTGGGTGGCCGTGGTTCCAGCCCAGCTCCATGCGGAGGCCGCCGATACGGGCCAGGACGAGGCCCACGGCGACGGCGGCGAGCGCGGTGATCACGCCACCGGCCGCGAAGCCGATCCGGGCGCCGTAGGTGTCGGTGAGCCAGCCGAAGAGCGGCCCGCCGATGGGCGTACCGCCGGTGAAGACCATCATGTAGAGGCTCATCACGCGGCCGCGCATCTCCGGTTCGGCGGCCATCTGGACGGTCTGGTTGGCGGTCGTGTTGGACGTCAGGCCGAACATGCCGATCGGTACGAGCAGCGCCGCGAAGACCCAGTACGAGGGCACGACGGAGGCGACGATCTCCAGGACGCCGAAGGCGATGGCCGCCCCGACGAGGAGCCGCAGCCTGGTGCGCGCGCGGCGCGCGGCGAGCAGGGCCCCTGCGAGGGAGCCGACCGCCATGAGGATGTTGAAGACCGCGTACGTTCCCGCGCCCGCGTCGAAGACGTCGTCGGCGAAGGCCGAGAGCCAGACGGGGAAGTTGAAGCCGAAGGTGCCGACGAAGCCGACGAGGACGATCGGCCAGATCAGCTCGGGGCGCTTCGCGACGTAGTGCAGGCCCTCGCGGAGCTGGCCCTTGCCGCGCGGGGTGCGGTGGCTCTCGTGCAGCTCGCCGGAGCGCATGAGGAGCAGGCCGACGATCGGCGCGACGAAGGAGAGCCCGTTGAGGAGGAAGGCGTAACCGCTGCCGACCGCCGTGATGAGCGCGCCGCCGACGGCGGGGCCCACGAGGCGCGCGGACTGGAAGTTCGCCGCGTTGAGCGAGACCGCGTTGCGCATCATGCCGGGGCCGACCATCTCGGAGACGAAGGTCTGCCGGGCCGGGTTGTCGACGACCGTGACGAGGCCGAGGACGAAGGCGGTGAGATAGACGTGCCAGACCTCGACGCTGTCGCTGAGGGTCAGCACGGCGAGCGCGAGCCCGGTGAGGCCCATGACGGCCTGCGTGACGAGGAGCGTCTGCCGCTTCGGCAGCCGGTCGACGAGCACGCCGCCGTAGAGGCCGAAGAGCAGCATCGGCAGGAACTGGAGCGCGGTCGTGATGCCGACGGCGGCCGAGGACCCGGTGAGGCTGAGGACCAGCCAGTCCTGGGCGATGCGCTGCATCCAGGTGCCGATGTTGGAGACGACCTGGCCGGTGAAGAACAGCCGGTAGTTGCGGATGCGCAGCGAGCTGAACATCGAGGTCCGGTGCGGCGGCTCGGGATCGGCCGGGGGCTCGGGATCTTCGGGAGAAGCGGGACCGGCGGGGGACGTGGGACCGGCGGGAGGCGTCGGGCCGACGGGGTTCGCGTTCGTGGGGGGCTTTCCGGGCGTCGGGGGCGTCGCGGGGGTACGGGTCTCGCGCGCGGTGCGCGCGGCGGGGTGCCCGGCGGCGGGGTCTTCGTCTTCGGTGGGGCGGACCGGGAGTTCGTCCGGGTCCTCCTGCGCGGCGTCCGCCGCGAGGGCTTCGCGCTCCGCCGTACGGCGGGCGGCGTCCTCGGCGGAGCCGGGAGCGGGGCGGGCGGGGGTGTCGTGGTGGTCAGGTGCGGGGGCGGAGTCTGCTCCGGGTCCCGTACTCAAAGGGTTTCGCCTTCCTTTCGCTCACAGGTGCGCGAGCTTCTCCATCACCGGGGCGGCCGCCCGGAGCTTCTCCCACTCGTCCTCGTCGAGTTCGGCGGCGAGCTGGGCCAGCCACACGTTCCGCTTGCGGCGGCTCTCGGCGAGCATCGTCTCGGCCCGCTCGGTGGGGCTGACGACCTTCTGCCGCCTGTCCTCCGGGTGCGGTTCGAGCCGGACGAGGCCCTTCGCCTCCAGGAGCGCCACGATCCGCGTCATCGACGGCGGCTGCACGTGCTCCTTGCGCGCCAGCTCACCGGGGGTCGCGGAACCGCACCGGGCGAGGGTGCCGAGCACCGACATCTCCGTGGGGCTCAGCGACTCGTCGACGCGCTGGTGCTTGATACGGCGGGAGAGCCGCATCACGGAGGAACGGAGTGCGCTGACGGCGGCGGCGTCCTCACCCTGACTGAGGTCAAGCATGGTAGTTAGCGTAACTCATTACTCTGACTAAAGAGACTGCGTGGAGCCTGCCCCGACATGACCTGGCCCACACCCGCCCGCCACCTCCCGGACACTCGCACGCAAGACCGCACTCACCCGTACGAGTGAGTCGCGGCCGGAAAATATCGATCAGGCCCCCGCTGCGGTGATTCTGGGCGTATGGGGACCGATGTGCTCAGCCTGCGGATCGACGGCGAACTGCTCGACCGGATGCGCACGCATGCCGCGCGACGCGGCATGACCGTGCAGGACTACGTGATCAGGACGCTCGTGCGCGAGGACTTCGACGAGCGCTTCAAGACGGCGGTGGAGAAGACGGAGAAGTTCTACGGGTGAGCGGCGCGGCCCCACGGAGCGCGCCCGCCGCGCACCACCGGGGGCCCGGGGCCGGAGGCGCGTGCGCAGGGAGGCACGGCCGGGGCACAGAGCCGGGGCCGGGGCGCGGAGCCGGGGCCGGGGCACAGAGCCGGGGCCGGGGAGCACGGGGGCCAGCGGGTACGAGCAGGGACGCGCCACCCCGCGCCCACACCCTCACGCCCCGCCGCGCCTCACGCCCCGCCGCGCCTCACGCCCCGCCGCACCGCGCGCACCGCCGCCCCGCCGCCCCCGGCCGCGCCTCGCGCCCCCGCCGCGCCCCTTCACGCCCTCACGCCCCGCCGACCCACCCCCTCACGCACCACGGGGCCCGCCTTCCCGCGCCCCGCAGCGCCCGCCGCCTCACGCCCCGCAGGGCCCCGCCCCCTGCGACAGCTGCCCCGTCAAAGTCACGAGCGTCGCGAATCCCTCTTCACCGATGACGCCGACGACGCGTTCGCGCAGGGCGCGGGCCAGGTCGGAGGCGAGGTCCCCGGCGGTCTCGCGGCCGTGCGGGGTCAGGGCCGCGAAGGTGACGCGGCGGTCCTCCGGGGACGGGCGGCGTTGGATGAGGCCGAGTTCGGCCAGGCGGTCGACGACCTTCGTGGTGCCCGCGGTGGAGAAGCCGAGCAGGCGTGAGACCTGGTTCATGGGAACGGCGCCACCGGGGCGGGTGAGCAGGAACCACAGCACCTGAACCGCCGCGGGGTCGACGCGCGAGCCCCGGGCCACCTCCGCCGAGAGTCCCTCCTGCACGCCGCCGAGCCCGCGCGCGATCCCGTGCCAGCCCTCCAGGAGGGCGACGTCCGTGGCACTGGGGCAGCCCTCGCCCCCGGCCACCGCGCCCTCGGGCGGCACCGCCGCCCCCTCGGGCCGTACCGCCGCCGTACACCCGTCCCCCGGAGCGGGCATGACGCCCGCACCGCACCCGACGACCGGCTCCCGCGACGTCTCCACGTTTCTCCTCGCCCTTTCCGCCAGCCCGCCGCGCTCCGCTCCCCCCCGCGCGACCGCTTTCGACGATACCGCCGCGAGCGAATATCTTTCTGGCTACCTAATCGCTCGCTATGTGTTTAACTTTCATCAGAAGCGCGACCACTCCCCGGCCGCCCCTTCACGCCTTCGCCCTTCATCCCTCCACCCGTCCTTCCCTCCACAGAGAGCGCGAGCAGTGATATGAGCAGCAACGAGACCCCCGTCCCCGGTACCTGGCAGCTCGACGCCGGGTCCTCCACCGTGTCCCTCGGCCACAAGACCTTCTGGGGGCTGGTGACGGTGAAGGGCGAGTTCCGCGCGGTCACCGGCGGCGGCGAACTGGCGGCGGACGGTTCGGCGCGCGGCACCCTGTCGCTCGCGGCCGACTCGCTGGACACGGGGAACAAGAAGCGCGACGAGCACCTGCGCTCGGCGGACTTCTTCGACGCGGCGAACCACCCGGAGCTGCGCTTCGAGGCCCGCGAGATCCGCCCCACGGGCGGCGCCCTCGCGATCGACGGCACCCTGACCGTCCGCGGCACCACGGAGCCCCTCACCCTCACGGCCCGCCGGACCGAGACCGCCGCACGTGCGGTCCGCGTCGAGGCGGAGACGGTGATAGACCCCCGCCGTTTCGGCGTCCTGAAGGAGAAGTCCGGAATGATCAAGGGCGACACCACGGTGAGGCTGTCCCTGCGGTTCGTCTCCGCGTGAGGCCCACAGTCCCGCTCCCGGGCCGCTCCGCCCCGCCACCGTCCAGCCACTCCGGGGCCGCCTCCCGTCCGAAGGCAGGCGGAGAGTGAGGAGCCGGGCCTGGGGCGCCTGGGGGGCGGCCCGGAAAACACGTGACCCCCGGGGCGCGCACCACACGCCCCGGGGGTCACCGGCGATCCGGCCGGTTCACGTCAGTTGCAGGGCCGGCATCAGGTAGTAGAAGGCGAACACCGCCGACACGATGTACATCGCGATCGGCACCTCGCGCCAGCGGCCCACGGCGATGCGCAGCACAGTGAAGGTGATGAAGCCGATCCCGATGCCGTTCGTGATCGAGTAGGTGAACGGCATCATCACCATCGTGAGGAACGCCGGGATGGCGATCGTGAAATCGGCCCAGTCGATCTTCGTGATCGATCCCGACAGGATCAGGAAGCCGACCGCGACGAGCGCGGGCGTCGCCGCCTGCGAAGGCACCATCGTGGCGACCGGGGTCAGGAAGAGGGCCACGGCGAAGAGCGCGCCGGTGATGATGTTCGAGAAGCCGGTACGGGCGCCCTCGCCGACTCCCGCCGTGGACTCGACGAAGCAGGTCGTCGCCGAAGAGGACGAGGCGCCACCGGCCGCGACGGCGATGCCGTCGACGAAGAGGATCTTGTTCATGCCCGGCATGGAGCCGTCCTCGCGCGTGAGGTGCGCCTCGTCGCCGACGCCCATGATCGTGCCCATCGCGTCGAAGAAGCACGAGAGCAGCACGGTGAAGACGAACAGGATGCCGGTGAGGATGCCGACGTGGTGGAAGCCGCCGAAGAGGCTCACGTCACCGATCAGCCCGAAGTCCGGCGTCGAGACGGGGTTGCCGGGCCACTTCGGCTCGGTCAGGCCCCAGGAGCCCGGCTTGATGTCGGCGGCCGCGTTGATGATCACGGCGAGGATCGTCATGGCGACGATGCTGATGAGGATCGCGCCCGAGACCTTGCGGACGAGCAGGGCGACGGTGAGCAGCACGCCGAGGACGAAGACGAGCACGGGCCAGCCGTTGAGGTGACCGTCGGCGCCGAGCTGGAGCGGCACCGTGGTCTGTGCGACGTCCGGGATACGCGAGACGAAGCCCGAGTCGACGAGGCCGACCAGGAGCACGAAGAGGCCGATACCGATCGAGATGCCCTTGCGCAGCCCGTTGGGCACCGCGCTCATGACGCGTTCGCGCAACCCGGTCGCGACGAGCAGCATCACGACGAGACCGGCGAGGACCACCATGCCCATCGCGTCCGGCCACGTCATACGGGGCGCGAGCTGGAGCGCGACGACCGTGTTGACGCCGAGGCCCGCCGCGAGCGCGATCGGGACGTTGCCGATGACACCCATGAGGAGCGTCGTGAAGGCGGCGGTGACGGCCGTCGCGGTGACGAGCTGCGCGTTGTCGAGATGGTGACCGTTCATGTCCTTGGCGCTGCCAAGAATGATCGGGTTCAGCACGACGATGTACGCCATCGCGAAGAAGGTGGCGAAGCCGCCCCTGATCTCCCGGCCGAAGTTCGAGCCGCGCTCGGAGATCTTGAAGAAACGGTCCACGGCGTTCCGGGGCGGGGTGCCGGACGGGCCGCCGGACCCGGAGGTGTCGGCGAGAGCCGAGGTGGGCATGACAGGAACCTCTGGTCAGGAGAGCGAAGGCAACGGGGACGACGGGTGAGGTCGCGTGAGCTTCCGGTCGCTCTCCGTCGAGCAATTCGGTCGCTTTGTCGATTCTTACGAAAGAACTCAGCCACACCCGAGCGGGTTCAGTATGAAGACATGAACGCGAAATAGCTATCTCCGCGCGTAGAACGCAAGTCGGGCGGAGACGGCGTGTCGCGTGGATCAAGCGGTGACCTCGGGCTATGGGCGCAGCGGAGTCGGCCCGGAACCGGGCGCGTCCGCCGCGTAAGCTGGCCGCATGGAGAAGTGGACGCCGCGGCACGAGGCACCGGAACCGCTCGAAGGCCCCGTCGTGGCCACGATCGCGACCGGCACGGGGATCTGGTTCCTGCTCTTCCTCGTGCAGCTCCCGTTCTACGGATGGTTCGACGACCACGGCCACCTGTGGTGGCTGTGGACCTGCGCGGCGGGGGCCGGTCTCGGCCTCTTCGGTACGTGGTACGTGCGCCGCCGCGACCAGGCGATCAAGCGCCACGCGGCGCAGCGGGCGACGGCGGAACCGGGGGCCTGAGCCGGGCGCCCGAGCCGGGAGTCACGCCGGAAGGCGAGCCGGGAGCCCGCATGCGCGCGGGACGCCCGCCGTTCCCCGCACGGCCGCACACGCACCGCCGCCCCCGCGCCGTCGCACCCCCGCATCGCCGCCCCGCGCCGTCGCACCCCCGCGCGGTCGCACCCCCGCATCGCCGCCCCGCGCCGTCCGCCGACGGCTCTCAGGGTTCGCGGGTGAAGTGCTTCCGTGCGACCGCCACGTTGTACTTGCGGAACATCTCGCCGAGGAGGCGCAGGTCCTCCTCGTCCCAGCCGTCCAGGAGGTCCGCGAAGCCCTCGCGGCGGCGTTCGCGCACCTGCGCGGCCAGGCGGAGGCCCGCCCGCGTGGGTGTGATGAGGCTGCGGCGGCGGTCGGCCGGGTCGGGGGTCGTGGTGGCGAAGCCCTTGCGGCGCAGTGCGGCGACCTGCCGGCCCGCCGTCGAGGGGTTGAGGCCGAGCATCGTGGCGAGCGCGTTGATGTCCGGGGGTTCGGGCGCGGCGCCGAGCGTGCGGAGCATGAGGTATTCGGAGCGGTCCATCTCGGTGTGCGTCTCCGACCTGCGGTGGAGCAGTTCGAAGTTGCGGTTCAGGAAGGCTGCCTGCCGCTCGATGCGGTCGATGAGGTCCGCGCGGGGCGGCTCGGCCCCGTCCGGCTGTGGCTCGGCGGTCATCCTGCGCGCACTCCCCGTGAGGAATATCGGTACGATACTTGTTATTATATGTAACGTACAGGCTCCGGACGCCTTGCCTCCGCGACCCGCCCGGGGCTCCCTTCCCCGAGCGACAAGGACCAGATGGCAGAGGGCATACGTTCCGAAGCACCGCACGCCGACCCCACGGCGCCGCACCCCGCGACCTCCCCCACCGCGGCACCCCCTTCCGGCGCACCGCGCCGGAAGGCGGCCCGCACGCAGGCCGCCCCCGCACCGGCCGCCCGTACGTGGGCACCCCGTACCACCGCACCGCACGCCGCCGCACCCCGAGCGTCCGCGCTCCGCGCCGCCGTCCACGGCATCCGTGATTTCCACCTCGGCTCGGACCCCGGCCTCGGACGCCTGCGGACCGCCCTCATCGCGGGCCTCGCGATGGCCGGTGCCCTCGGGATCGAGTACCTCTACGCCAGGCTCGACGGTGCCGCGCCGCAGGACATGATCGTTTACATGATCATCGGCACGGTCGTGGCGATGCTGGGCTCGAACGCGCTCGCCGGGCCCTCGCCCGTGGCGAACCTGCGGATCGCCGTGTTCTTCCCCGTCGCGCTCTTCGCGGGGCTCCTGCCGGGCATCGCCGTCGCCGAGCACGACGTACCGATGCTGGCCGGTTTCGTCCTCGTGATGTTCGCCGCCGTGTACGTGCGCCGCTTCGGTCTCGCCTACTTCTTCTACGGCTTCATGGGCTGGATGGGCTACTTCTTCGCCGCCTTCCTCCACCCTCAGCTGTCCCAGCTCCCCGGGCTGCTCGTCGCCGTGCTCCTCGCCACCGTCTGGGTCACGGCCCTGTGCCTCGCCCTGCTGCGCAACCGCGCGGGCAACGCGCTGCGCCACGCGCGCGCCGCCTTCGGCGCCAGGGCACGCGCCGTCTCCCGTACCGCCGCCGCGCTGCTCGCCGCCGAGTCGCCGCGCCGCCGCGAGCGCCTGCGCCGCGAACTGCACAGCCGCCAGCTCGGTCTCGCCGAGACCGCGCTCCTCATCGAGGGCTGGTCCACCGAGCCGGGCGCGCTGCCCGAGGGCTGGTCGGCGCGCGCGCTGCGCCGCCGCCTCCTGGAGGCGCAGCTCGCCATCGAGGCCGTCGCCCAGGCCGCCGACACGCTCGCGCGGCAGCCGTACGAGCCCGAGGGGCCGCGCGCCGCCGCGCACGCCATCGCCCAGGCGCTCGGCCGCCACCGCTACGCGCAGGCGGGGCGGCTCGCCACGACGCTCCTGGAGTCGCGCCGCTCCGAGGGCTTCGTACGGGGCGCGTTGCCCGCCGCGCGGCAGCTCGCCGCTGCCGCGGCGACGTACACGGGGCTCGTCGGCCGTGTGCCCGCGCCCGGTACGGCGGGCCCCGCCGACACCGGCTTCGAACCGGCCGTCGCGCTGAGCCTCGGCAATCTGCCGGGCTCGCCCGCCGTCGCCAAGGACGTGCACGCGCGCGGGCGTGGCTGGAATCCACTGCGCAGCGTGCGGCTCTCGACGCGGCAGGCCTTCCAGGCCGCGATCGCGGGAGGGCTCGCGATCATCGTCGGCAAGGCGATCTCCGAGCAGCGGTACTACTGGGCCGTCATCGCCGCCTTTGTCGCCTTCACCGGGACGGCGACGCGCTCCGAGACCGTCATCAAGGCGGGTCACCGCGTCCTCGGCACGCTGCTCGGCATCATCGCGGGCATCGGCCTCGCGCACCTCACCACCGGGCACAGCCTGCTCGCGCTGACGCTCATCGTCGTGAGCATGAGCGTCGGCTTCTACCTGGTGAAGGTCTCGTACGCGTACATGATCTTCTTCGTCACGATCATGGTGGCGCAGATGTACACACTGCTCCACGAGTTCTCCGCGGAGCTGTTGCTGTTGCGGCTTGAGGAGACGGCCGCCGGGGCGCTCGTCGGCATCGTCGTCAGCCTCGTGTTCCTGCCGACCGGCACCCGCGACACCGTGAACTCGGCGCGGGCGGAACTCTTCGGGGCGCTCACCGAGCTGCTCGAAGGGGTGGCGCTGCGCTTCGAAGGGGCGGCCGTCGAGGAGGCCGACCCGGACGCGCTCGCCCGCGAGGTGGACCACAGGCTGCGCGCCCTCGCGCTCGTCGCGCGCCCCCTGACGCGGCCGCTGGTCTGGCGCAACAACCCCTCGTACCTGCGCGAACGCCTGCGCGTCTACGCGGCGGCGGCGCGCAGGGCCCGCGTCCTCGTGCCCCTCGCGAGCGCCGCGACGAGCACGGAGACCCCGACCCCGCTGCGCGCCCACCTCGCGACGGCGGCCCGCGCCCTCGCCGCGGCGACGCGCGACCTCACGACGCACCCGGACCGCGCACTCGTCGCGACGGACGAGGTCCGCACCGCTCTGGCAGCGGCCCGCGCCTCCCTCGCGGCCGCCGAGGAAGCGGCCCGCACCGAGAGCACCCGCCCCCCGCGCGCCCTCCTCCCCCTCCACCACCTGTGCGACCTCCTCGACGACCTGTCGACGGCCCCGGCACTGCGCCGGGGCGGACCGGGGGTGGTGACGACGGTGCGGGGGGCGGTGAGCGCGGCGCGGACGGACGGCGTCGACGCGCTCGACCTGACGGAGCGGCAGGGCTGAGGGAGTCCGGCAGGGCCCGAGCGGGATCGGCGGGCCCAGCCGCCCGCCCGCTCGGCCCGGGCCACTCGGCCCTCCTTTCCCCGGAGGCATGCCCGTACCGCCGTCCGGGTCCCCCTCAGGCCCTACTGCGGAAGATGGACCCGTGCGCCGAGCGCCTCCGCCCTCAGGTGGAAATCTTGCGCGGTACGCAGGTTTTCACCCTTCTCGACAGGTGGTGGGGCTGATCAGCGCATACGGTCGGTTGCATGACGGATGGGGTGAAGGCCGACGAGGGGCCTGGGGGCGGGGTGGGGGCCGGGGGCGGGGTCGCTGCCGGGCTCAGTGCCGCCGAGGTCGCGGAGCGGGTCGGGCGGGGGGAGGTCAATGACGTTCCCGTGCGCAGTTCGCGGTCGCTCACGGAGATCGTGCGGGCGAACGTCTTCACGCGCTTCAACGCGATCATCGGGGTGCTGTGGCTGATCATGCTGGCCGTGGCGCCCTTTCAGGACAGCCTCTTCGGGTACGTGATCGTCGCGAACACCGCGATCGGGATCTTCCAGGAGTGGCGCGCCAAGCGGACGCTCGACTCGCTCGCGGTGATCAGCGAGGCGAAGCCGACCGTGCGCAGGGACGGGCGGTCCCGGGAGATCTCGGCGAGTGAGCTGGTGCTCGGGGATCTCGTCGAGATCGGGCCGGGGGACAAGATCCCGGTCGACGGGGAGGTCGCGGAGGCCGAGAGCCTGGAGATCGACGAATCGCTGCTGACGGGCGAGGCCGATCCCGTCGTCAAGCACCCGGGCGACCCGGTGATGTCGGGGAGCTTCGTCGTCGCGGGCGGCGGGGCCTTCACCGCGACGAAGGTGGGACGCGAGGCGTACGCGGCGCGGCTCGCCGAGGAGGCCTCGCGGTTCACGCTCGTCAGCTCCGAGCTGCGCTCCGGTATCTCCACCATCCTGAAGTACGTCACGTGGGCGATGGTGCCGGCGGCGATCGGTCTCGTCGTCAGCCAGCTCGTCGTCAAGGAGAACAGCTTCAAGGACGCCGTGGCCCGCACGGTCGGCGGCATCGTGCCGATGGTCCCCGAGGGCCTCGTGCTGCTCACGTCGGTCGCTTTCGCGATCGGTGTGATCCGGCTCGGGCGCAAGCAGTGCCTCGTGCAGGAGCTGCCCGCGATCGAGGGGCTCGCGCGCGTCGACACGGTGTGCCTCGACAAGACGGGGACGCTCACCGAGGGCGGGATGGACGTCTCCCGGCTCACCCCGCTCGGCACGTACGACGAGGAGCGGGCCGCGACCGTGCTCGGCGCGCTCGGCGCCTCCGACCCGCGGCCCAACGCGAGTCTCCAGGCCGTCATCGACGCGTACCCCGACACGAGCGGCTGGCGGGTCGAGCAGGCGCAGCCCTTCTCCTCGGCGCGCAAGTACTCGGGCGCGGTCTTCGCCGGGCACGGCGGCTGGCTGCTCGGCGCCCCCGACGTCCTGCTGCCCGCCGGGCACCCGGCGCTCGCGGAGACCGAGGAGCTGAACCGGCAGGGGCTGCGCGTGCTGCTCCTCGCCAAGGCGCGCGAAGGCGCCGCGCCCGACGCGCAGGGGGCCGCCGACGGGGCCGATCCCGCGGCGCTCGTCGTCCTGGAGCAGCGGCTGCGCCCGGACGCGGCCGAGACACTCAGGTACTTCGAGGAGCAGCACGTCGCCGCGAAGGTCATCTCGGGGGACAACGCGGTCGCTGTCGGCGCGGTCGCGGCGAAGCTCGGGCTGCCCGGCGCGGACAGCGCGGTGGACGCGCGCGAGCTGCCGAAGGACCCCGCGGAGCTGGCCTCGGCGATCGAGGAGCACACCGTCTTCGGGCGGGTGACACCGCAGCAGAAGCGCGAGATGGTCGCCGCGCTCCAGTCGCGCGGGCACACGGTCGCGATGACGGGCGACGGTGTCAACGACGTCCTCGCGCTCAAGGACGCGGAGATCGGCGTCTCGATGGGCTCGGGCTCGGAGGCGACGCGCGCGGTCGCGCAGATCGTGCTGCTCAACAACAGCTTCGCGACGCTTCCCTCGGTCGTCGCCGAGGGCCGCCGTGTCATCGGCAACATCACGCGGGTCGCGACGCTCTTCCTCATCAAGACGGTCTACTCGGTGCTGCTCGCGATCCTCGTGGTCTGCTCGCAGGTCGAGTACCCCTTCCTGCCCCGCCACCTGACGCTCCTGTCGACACTGACGATCGGCGTCCCGGCCTTCTTCCTCGCGCTCGCGCCGAACAAGGAGCGGGCCCGGCCCCACTTCGTGCGGCGCGTCATGCGGTACGCGATCCCCTGCGGTGTCGTCGCGGGCGCCGCGACGTTCCTCGCGTACCTCATCGCCCGGGCGCACTACTCGGGGCACGGGGCGCTCGACGCGGAGACGAGCGTCGCGACGCTGACGCTCTTCCTCATCTCGCTGTGGGTCCTCGCGATCGTCGCCCGCCCGTACACGTGGTGGCGGATTCTGCTCGTCGTGGCGATGGGGCTCGGCTTCCTGCTGGTGCTCACGGTGCCGTGGTTGCAGAAGTTCTTCGCGCTCAAGCTCGTCGGGACGACGATGCCGTGGACGGGCGTGCTGATCGCGGTGATCGCCTCGGTGGTCTTGGAGTTCGTGTGGCGCTGGGCGGGCCGCCGCTTCCCGAGCGAACCGGCGGCGCAGACCCCGGCGCGGAAGCGGAAGCTGGCGCGGCGCGGCGGGGCGACGCGGGCGGGGTCGCGGAAGGCGGGGAGGGCGGAGGAGGCGCGGAAGGCGGGGAAGGACGCGTAGGCGCGGGGTACGGGTTCCGTACGGCCGGTGCGGGAAGGGGGCCCCGTACCGGCCGTACGGGGCCCCCTTCTTCCTCAGCGCCGCGCGCTTCGGCCGTACGCGCTCACTTCACGTCGACGTAGTCGGCCGCCGAGGAGAGCGCCGCGCTCGTGGACGTCCCCGCGAAGGAGTAGCGGTAGGAGCCGTCCGCCGTGGCCTTGGTCGTGGTGCTGAGCCTGCCCTTGCTGTCCGTCCTGACGGTCTTGAGGGTCTTGTAGGTGCTCGTGCCCTTCTTCTTGAACTGGAGCGCGACGGGCTGTTTGGCGAAGCCCGCGTACGTGTCCGTGTCCCAGTTGGCGAGGCTCAGGGTGCCCTTGACGGTGAGCGTCCTGTTCTTCTTCACCGGCTCGGGCGTGGCATCGGCGGTGAGCTTGGTGGCGCGGCGGAACGAGGCGGTCGCGGCTTTCTGCCGCTCGACGGTGCTGATCTGCGCGTCGGTGGCCTTCGCCGGGTCGTGGCCGTTCCAGTCCACGGCGCCGAGGAAGAGCTTCCAGCTCGTGCCCGCGTCCGCGGCGGAGAGCTTCGCCGCGGGCACGGTGATCTTCGTCGAGCAGGAGAGCGACGTGGTGCTGGGCTCGTCGCAGGTGATGCCGCCGCTCCAGAACGTCCGGGCGGCGTGGTCGACATCGGTGCCCCGGTAGAGGCCGACGGCGAGGTCGATGTCCTTGCCGAAGACGTCGGCCTTCTTGCCGTGCCGGGCGGTGAAGGTGACCTTGACGGTGGTCTTGGCCGTGCCCGTGGACACGACGACGGGCTTGCCGCCGTTCACGGTCGCCTTGCCGAAGCTCAGGTCGAGTGCCGGGGGCTTGGTCGCCGCCTGGGCGGCGGGGGCCGCGAGGGCGCCGAGAGCGAGGGAGCCCGCGAGCGCGACGACAGACGCTGTGGCACGAATGCGCATGTGTTCCCCTGAGGGAGAAGGTGCCCGCGCCGCGCCGGTCCCGGCGCCCGCGTACGGGACGCGGCGCGCGGGACGCACGGGGGCGCGGGGCACATGTGAGCGAGGAGCCTCATGGCTCGTACGAGGAGACAGGCCAGGACCCGCCCCGGTTGCCCTCGTCCGGCCAGACTTTTCGCTCCCGTGCGTTCCACAGGGGCGTCACGTGGCCTTGGGGGCCTCGCCGGTGCGGTGCGCGTGCCTGCGGACCTTCAGCGCGTTGTCCCTGCGGTGGTGGGCCTCGCCGTCGGGGGCGTGTTGCACGCGGTCGTGCTCGGCGGCGAGGAGGACGTCCCACTCGCCGTCGGGGAGCCGCAGGCTCGCCAGGACCTCCTGCGGCGAGGGCAGGTGGAGGGCGAGGTGCGGGTCGCCCTCCTCGTAGGTCTCCCAGGGCGCGAGGCCCGCGTGCCCGATGACGAGGAGGGTGCCGCCGGGGGCGACGGCGGCGGCCGCGCGGCGCAGGATCGCCTCGCGCGGGAAGGAGGCGTCGGGCGAGTGCAGGAAGGACGCGGTGACGAGGTCGTAGGTGCCCTCGGGGAAGCTCGTGCCGAGGACGTGCCGCTCGAAGCGGGTGCGCGCGGCGACGCCCGCTTCGGCGGCGTGCGCGCGGGCGCGGGCGAGGGCTGTCCCGGCGATGTCGGTGCCCGTGACGGTCCAGCCCTGCCGGGCGAGCCACACGACGTCGGCGCCCTCGCCGCAGCCGAGGTCGAGCGCGCGGCCCGGCGGGAGGGCGGCGACCTCGCGGACGAGCGCCGTGTTGGGCTCGCCGCTCCAGACGCGGTCGCTCGCCGCGTACCGCTCCTCCCAGAAGGCGCTCCCGTCGCCGAAGTCCTCGCCGACCGTGTGCCGGGGGTGTCCGCTCATGCCCGTACCTGCCTCTCGCCCTGGGGATCGCTGCCAGGGTGCGGGCGGCCGGGGGCGCGCGCCAAACGCGCTTGCCGTTCCGGCAAGCGGGGCGCGCGCCCGGGGGCGTCGCCCGGCCTCAGTCGAACCAGCGGTCGCGGGCCAGTTCCGCCGTCCGCGAGTCGTCCTCCAGGAGCGCGGCGACCTCGAAGCGCCGGGGCCACTGTCCCGCGGCCCACGCGAGCCCGGCGGCGACGCCCTCCAGGGTCGCGGCGTGCACGGTGCCGTCCGGGGTGCGCCGCCAGTCGACCTCGACACCCCCGGCGGTCAGTTCCTCGTACTCGGTGTACGTGGCGGGGGTGCGCGGGCCGAGGAGCGTGCGGACGGCGGCGGGGACCTCGTGCACGGTGCCCTCGCCCTCGACGGTCTCGGGCACGGCCTCGCTGAGCCTGCTGACCTGGAGGAGTTCGGCGAGCGCGGCGGCGAGCCCCGGCCGTACGGGCAGGAGGGGGCGCTCCCCGGCGAGGGGCAGCAGGTCGGGGGCGTCGGCCACGTACGCCTCGGTGGCGTCGACGACGTACGGGGACGCGTCGGGCTCGGCGCGGACCGCGCGCAGGTCCTCGGGGAGCGTGACGTCCTCGGGGTCGAGCGTCGCGAGCGCGGAGTAGAGGCCGTGGAGCTGGGCGGCCGTGACCTCCCGCGCGGGGTCGGCGAGGCGGTCGAGGAGTTCGGCGGCGCCGCCTGGCTCGTCCAGGAGCGCGGTCGTGCTCGTACGGACCCCGAGGGCGCGCAGGACCTCGGCGTCCTCGAAGCCGCTCGCGTCGGCCTCCTCGTAGAGGCCGCGCAGGAGCGGGTCGCCGCCGGCGGCGAGGAGCCCGGCGGGGCGGCGCCCGTCGAGTACGGGGTGGCCGCGCAGCCACCAGGCGGTGTACGAGCGGACGGACTCGGTCGTGCCGTCGGGGAGCAGGACGCGCACGGGCGCGGTGAGGGCCTCGCGGTAGGGGGGCCTGGCGAGGAGGGCGAGGGCCTGGGGCCAGCGGTCGTCGGCGACGAGGTCGAGGTCGCGCACGGCGAGGAGTTCGGTCGCTACGGGCGGCACGGGCGTGTCGGGGAAGCGGTCGAGCACGTCCTCGCTCCACACGTCGACGGCGTCGAGGAGCCCCGCGTCGTCGGGCTCGGGCCAGTCGCCCTCGCGGGGTTCCAGCTCGTCGGGGTCGAGGACGGTGTCGTGGGCGCGGACGAGCGCGAAGGAGCTGAGCACGCCGCAGGCGGCGAGGGGTTTCCCGCCCCAGCGCGCGGCGAGGTCCGCGTCGACGGCCGCGAGGGCGTCCTCGCGCATGACGGAGGCGAAGTCCCCGCCGGGGAGCACGAGTTCGCAGGCGGGGGCGAGTTCGCCGTCCTCGTCGGGGAGGGCGAGCGCGCCGAGCCAGGGCTCGTCTCCCGCCTCGATGTGCGCGTCGCGGACGAGCCCGAGGACGAGGTCCGCCAGCTCGTCGGGGTCGGGCAGCCCCGCTTCCGTGTCCAGGCCGCCGTCCCAGGGCTCCTCGTCGAGCGAGGCGGCGACGGCGGCGCGGACCTGCGGGGTGGTGAGGACGGCGCGCGGGGTCGCGGGGAGCGCGCCGAGCTTTTCGAGGAGCGGGTGCGCGGCCTCGGGGTGCGCGACCTTGAGGCCGAGGCGGGCGAGTGCTTCGGCGGCGGGTCCGCCGTCGGGGAGCGGCAGGAGGATGTGCCGGGGGCCCAGCGCGGTGCGTCCCGAGGCGAGCGGCACGGGGAGCCCGGTGAGGCGGTCGGGGTCGACGCCCGCGAGGGACTCGTACAGGCGGTGCCACCAGCCGGGGGCGCGTTCGAGCCCGGCGAGGCGGTCGACGGCCTCGGTGAGCGGGACGCGCGCGATGTCGAGCGTGCGCAGCGCGGGGTGGCTCTCCAGTCCGGCGGGGAGCAGGCTCGGGAGGACCTCGGCGAGCACGTCGACGGTCTCGCGGCCGGCGCCCGCGACGACCTCGGCTTCGACGGGGCGCAGCGCCGTGCAGCTGCCCGGCTCCTCGCCCTCGTGCGGCACGGCGGGCGCGAGGAAGGCGGTGCGGGGCAGGAGCGCGAGGATCGCCGCGCGCACGGCGCCGTCGAGCGGGGCGCGCCCGAGCGGGCCCGGCACGAGGTCGAGGAGGGCGGGCGTGACGGGCTGCCAGCTCGCGAGGAGTTCCGCGTACGCCTCGGCGGCGCGCGTGACGAGGAAGTCGGTGAGTGGCCCGGGCGCGACGTGGCGGCGGCTCGTGTCGAGCGGGAGCGTCGCGATGAGCAGCGCGGGCACGCCGAGCGGTTCCTCGCTGGGCGTCGGGGCGTGCACGACGGGCACGGTGCGGGGCGCTTCGGGGGCGCCTTCGGTGTCGACGGGGACGGCCCAGGTCACGGCCCACCAGGGGCGCAGGCGTTCTTCGACGGGACGCCCGGCGAGGAGCGCGGTGTCGAGGGGGCCGCCGTG
Organism: Streptomyces sp. P6-2-1; assembly: GCF_050613165.1. Classification (NCBI taxonomy): domain Bacteria; kingdom Bacillati; phylum Actinomycetota; class Actinomycetes; order Kitasatosporales; family Streptomycetaceae; genus Streptomyces; species Streptomyces sp. P6-2-1. The sequence goes on from NZ_CP192513.1 coordinate 3,001,866, forward strand.
GCTCACGGTGCGCCAGCGGCGTACGACGCCGTCGTCCTCGATGACGGTGTACGGGTCCTCGGCGCGGCGGCGCAGGACGCGCGTGCCCTCGGGGGTCTCGACGACGATCTCGGCGAGGCCCGGCAGGGAGAGCAGGAGCGCGTCGTCGATGCCGGTGAGGAGGCGTTCGACGAGGTCCTCGGCGACGGCGTCGCGCAGCGGGAGGACGACGACGGTGTCGTAGCCCGCGGGCGCGGAGCCCTCGGCGGGAAAGGGGAGGCGGAGCAGCGGTACGTGGCCCTCGCGGCGCCGTACCTCCTCGTCGAGCGCGGGCACGCCGAGCGCGGCGACGGCCTCGCGGGCCTCGGTGAGCGACCAGCGGACGCCCCCGGTGCGGCCGAGCACGGCGGGCTCGTCGCTCACCGCGAGCACCGCGGCGAAGCCGACGCCGAAACGGCCGACCGTGCCCGTACCGTCCTCGCGCTTCGCGGAGGCGCGCAGGGTCGCGAGCGAGGCGACGCCGCTCGCGTCCAGGGGGGCGCCGGAGTTCGCGACGGCGAGGACCGGCGGGTTGTCGCCCTCGCGGTCGCGCAGGGCGATACGGAGCCTGCCGGGCACTCCGGCGCGGGCCGCGGCGTCGGCGGCGTTCTGCGCCAGCTCGACGACGACGCGGTCGCGGTAGCCGCCGAGGGCGAGGTCCTCCTCGGCATTGGCGTCCTCGCGCAGGCGCGCGGGGGAAGCGGACCAGGTGGCGAGGACGGCGTCGCGGAGGCGGGAGGTGCCGAAGACGTCGTCCGCGGTGGATGAGGGGCGGGGTTCTTCGGCTGCTTGGGTCACGGGCTCACTCCTTGGCGTACGTGTGCCCATGAACGTAGCGGGGAATCGGGGTGGGCCCGCCTGCGAGGGGTCGATCTGTTCGCGGGTGGGGCTTTTGTCCTCACGCTCCCCCAGCCTTCGGCCGGGGGGACCCCCAGACGGGCTGAACATTGCGTTCCAGCGGAAAGGTTCCGTTCCTGACCGGAGAGGGTCACTCCGCCAGTGGCTCTGTGACCTCGTCCAGGCGGAGAGGCGGGGCCTCCGGGGTCTTCGGCATGATCGCCGCCTCCGAGTGGCCGCCGCAGCCGTAGGAGAGGGAGACCGCGTGGCCGTCGGCGGGGCCGAACTCGTTGGCGCACAGGCCGAAGGACTGGCGGAGCGATCCCGCCAGGGGGATGAGGAAGGCGCAGGTGTGGCAGGGGGCGGGGGCCGCCTGCGCCATCTGGGTCCGTGGCCCGTACTGCTCGTCCCAGCGCTCGGCGGCCGTCTCCAGGCCGTACCGGGACAGCACGCGGGGGCGGCCGAGGCCCAGCTCGCGGCCAACCTCGGCGATCGAGCCGCGCGAGGGGGCGGTGGGCAGGTCGGCGGGGGGGCCGTCGGTGAGCCGGGCGTCCTCGGCGTCGGCGCGCTCGGCCAGCTCCGGGCTCAGGGCGGAGTCCGGGGGCGGGGTGTCGTCGTCACCGTCGTACAGGCCGGGCTCCAGGCGCGGGTCCTCGGCCTCGGTGGGCAGGAGGTCCCCCGGGCCCATGTCCCCGGGCCGCAGGCGCTCGCTCCACGGCAGCCACTCGGGCGCGAGGACCGACTCGGGGCCGGGCAGGAGCACCGTCTCATCGAGCGTGACGACCTTGGCGCGCGAGGCGCGGGCGACGGTGACGGCCCAGCGCCAGCCCCGGTAGCCGAGGTCCTCGCAGGCGAAGTAGTGGGTGACGACCCGCTCGCCCTCGGCGACGGCGCCGACGTACGCGCCGACGACACCCGGCGCGGCGGTCTCCGCCGCGGCGGCGCGCGCCAGGTCGACCGCCTCGACACACAGTCGGTCAGGGGTGCGGCTTCGCGTTGTCGCTGCGCTCACAGGTATCGCTTCTCTCCTACGCCGTCTCACGAGTGCGCCCGCTCCGGCGGGGCCCGGACACGGTCGGGGGCGCGGACGGAGCGGACCTGGGGGCCGCGTCGACGTCCGTACCCGGTCGGTTCGGGTCCCGGGCGCGCTCTCCGCCATCCATTCTGAAGGATCGCGAAAGGGCGCGCGGCCAGGAGTAACCGCCGTGGGCGCGCTGTGCACGCTACCCTCTCCGCGCCCCGGGGCCCACACGGACGTCCCCCACTCCCCCGTTCGCGCCCCCGCGCCACCCCCGGGGCCTGGCCTCCGCCGCACGGGTCACAAGGGCCTCTCCGCCCCCGCCCGTCGGTCCACTCGCCGCACAGGAGCCGCACTAGGCGGCGCACTTCGGGGCAGGATGACGACGTGACCGCTTCCACGTCATCGGGCGAGCAGCGTACGGAGCGCGGGGGTCCCCGGCTCCGGCGGACGCGTGCCGCCGGACGGGTCGCCGCTGCGCCGTTCGCGTCGACGGGCCGTCTGGTGCGGCGCGTGACGCACGCGCATGGCGCCGGTGAGTCGGGGCTCGGCAAGCTCATCGAATTGCACGGGGTCAACGGCGCGGGCGACGTGATGATCACGGTGTCGCTCGCTTCGACGGTGTTCTTCGCGGTGCCGACGGACGAGGCGCGCGGGCGCGTCGCGCTCTACCTGGCGATCACGATGGCGCCGTTCACGGTGCTCGCCCCGGTGATCGGGCCGCTCCTGGACCGGCTGCCGCACGGGCGGCGCGCGGCGATGGCGACGTCGATGCTCGCGCGCGCGGTGCTCGCGCTGGTCCTGTCGCACGCGGTGGTGGGCGGGAGCCTGGAGCTGTACCCGGCGGCGCTCGGGGTGCTGGTCGCGTCGAAGGCGTACGGGGTGGTGCGCAGCGCGGTCGTGCCGAGACTGCTCCCGCCGCGGTTCTCACTGGTCAAGGCGAATTCGCGGGTCACGCTCGGGGGCCTCCTGGCGACGGGAGCGGCGGCCCCGGTGGGCGCGGGGCTGCAACTGCTCGGGCCGCGGTGGCCGCTGTACGGGGCGTGCGCGCTGTTCGTGCTGGGCGCCTTCCTGTCGTTCCGGCTGCCGCCGAAGGTGGACTCGGCGAAGGGGGAGCGGCGGGCCCGGCTGGTCCCCGAGGAGCCGGTGCGGCACGGCGAGGGGGAGCCCGTACGGCTGGAGAAGGGTGCCCGGGGGGACGTGCGGTACGAGGCGGCGGCGGGCGCGCGGGGGAGCGGGTCCGAGCGGGTGAAGGGGCTGCGTGCGGTCGGTGCCACGGTGCTCTTCGCGCTCGGCGCGAACGCGGCGCTGCGCGGCCTCTCGGGCTTCCTGATCTTCTTCCTCGCCTTCCTCCTGCGCGACCAGCCGCTCGGCGGGCGGAGCGCGGCGGTCTCGCTCGGGATGGTCGGGGTCGCGGCGGGCGCGGGGAACGCGCTGGGCACGGCGGTGGGGGCGTGGCTGCGCACCCGTACGCCCGAGCTGATCATCGTGACGGTCGTGGGCGGCGTTCTCGGGGTCGCGATCACGGCGGCGTGCCTGTTCGGCCAGTTCTCGGTGGCGCTGCTCGCGGCGTGCGCGGGGTGCGCGCAGGCGCTCGCGAAGCTCTCGCTGGACGCGCTCATCCAGCGCGAGGTGCCCGAGCAGGTCCGTACGTCCGCGTTCGCGCGCTCGGAGACGATGCTGCAAATGGCATGGGTGCTCGGCGGCGCGATCGGCATCGCGCTGCCGCTGAACGGCGTGCTGGGCCTCTCGGTCGCCGCGGCGATCGTCGCGACGGGCTGGCTCGGCACGCTGCGCGGCCTGCTGCGCTCGGGCAGGCGCAGGCACGGGGGCGCGCGGGTGGTGTGAGCGGGGCCGGTGGCGTGAGCGGGGCCGGTGGCGGTTGTGGGCCGGTCGCGCGGGCAGGGCCGGTGGCGGTTGTGGGCCGGTCGCGCGGGCAGGGCCGGTGGCGGTTGTGGGCCGGTGGCGGTTGTGGGCCGGTGGCGGTTGTGGGCTGGTCGCGCGGGCGGGTGAGGCGTGGGACGGGTGAGGTCGCGCGGCGGGTGGGGCGTGGGACGGGTGAACGGCAGGCGGGTGATCTGTACGGGTTCGGTACGTGTGCGGAACGGGGCGCACGGCGGTTGCGGGCGCGAGGGGCCCGTGCCCCCCGTACCGCCAGGGCTCGCGCGGCCCCCTGACGGCGCGTCGGCGCGTACGGCACGCCGTACCCCCGCGCAGGTGCGCACGGCGGGAGCCATATAGCCTGCCCCCCATGACCTCCCCGCGTTTCCCGGCCAACCGCCGCCGCGCCGTGGCCGCCATCGGCGCCGTGTCCGCCGGTCTCCTCGCCCTGTCGGCCTGCGACAAGCCGACCCCGCTGGCCACCGTGACGATCGGTACGACCTCGGTGAACTCGGAGGCCACCTGCTACGACGACGGGCACGCCCTCGACACGGCGGCGCTCCAGAAGTGCCTCAAGGAGACGAGCGACGCCAAGACGGTGAAGGTGGACCCTGACGCGACGGTCCGCTTCGGCGTCGACCCGGCCATCGCCGACAAGGGCTGGACGTTCCTGCTGAACGGTCAGCAGATCACCGGGACCAGCAAGAAGACCTACACGACCATCCCGGGCAACGTCTTCTTCAACGAGCAGTACGGCGGCCAGTCGTCCACCGGCACCGTCACGATCGTCGAGGGCGACGGCAAGAAGGCGTACGGCCTGTGGACGTTCAAGGTGAAGAAGAAGGACGACTGAGCCACCCCATGCGCGTTCTGATCGCCACCGCAGTCCCCGCCGAACGGGACGCGGTGGCACGCGCGTTCCCCGGCCGTCCCGTGCCGCGCGTGCTGCCGGGCGGCCTCGAACTGCTCGCCGTACCCGATCCGCTGCCGAGCGATCACCTCTTCGTCGACCCGCTGCTCGCGGGCCCGCTGCCCGTCGCGCCGCCGCTTCCCGAGCGCGGCGCGGAGGCGCCGGGGGCGGCGCAGGCCGTGCATCTCCTCGCGACGGGCGCGGGCCCGGCAGCGGCGGCGGCGGGCACGGCCGCGGCGCTCGCGGTCGCCGCGCTCGACGAGCACCCGTACGACCTCGTGCTGTCGGCGGGGATCGGCGGCGGCTTCGCGCCGCAGGCGCCGCTCGGGACGCTCGTGGTGGCCGAGGCGATGGTCGCGGCGGACCTCGGGGCGCAGACGGCTGAGGGCTTCGTCCCTGTCACGGACCTCGGCTTCGGGCGCGCCGTGCACGTACCGCCGACGGCGCTGCTGCGCGAGGTGACGCGCGCGCTGAGCCCGGACGAGGCGGCGGACGCCGGGGACGCCGAGGGCGCGCCCGAGCTGCCGCCCGTCGTGGTGGGCGAGGCGCTGACCGTCTCGACGGTGACCGGGACCGCGGAGCGGGCCGCCGAACTGCGGGCGCTGCGGCCGCGCGCGGCGAGCGAGGGCATGGAGGGCTTCGCCGTCGCCGAGGCGGCGTACGGGTACGGCATCCCCGCGCTCGAACTGCGCGCGGTATCGAACCCGGTCGGCCCCCGCGACCGCGAGGCATGGCGCGTCCCGGAGGCGCTCGCGGTCCTGACCTCGGCTTTCGTGGCGCTGGCCCCGGTGCTCCAGGAGGCACGGCGGTACGTGTGAGAGACCGCGGGCGCGGGACGCGGGGTGGCCCGGCGCCCTGGGCGCGGCCCGGTGGGTGCACCATGAAGGGGTACGCGACGGGGGCGGATGATCAGGAGGCCGCGGGATGACGGTGACGGAGACGGGCACGGGCGCGGACGGGACGGCGCCCGGGGGCGGATCGCCGGAGACACTGCGTATCGCGTTCTCACCGTGCCCCAACGACACCTTCGTCTTCGACGCGTGGGCGCACGGCCGGGTCCCGGGCGCCGCCGCGCCCGAGGTGACGTTCGCGGACATCGACATCACGAACGGGATCGCCGAGCGCGGCGGGGACGCCTCGCCGGAGGTCCTGAAGGTCTCGTACGCGGTGCTGCCGTGGATTCTCGACGAGTACACGCTGCTGCCGTGCGGCGGCGCCCTGGGACGCGGCTGCGGGCCGCTCGTGCTGACGCGCGCGGCGGGGCAGGACCTGAGCGGCGCGAAGGTCGCCGTGCCGAGCGAGCGCTCGACGGCGTACCTGCTGTTCCGGCTGTGGGCGGCGGACACGGTGCCCGGCGGGGTCGGCGAGATCGTCGTCATGCCCTTCGACCAGATCATGCCCGCGGTGCGGGACGGCCGCGTGGACGCCGGGCTCGTGATCCACGAGGCGCGCTTCACGTACCAGAACTACGGGCTGCACAAGGCCGCCGACATGGGCGAGCACTGGGAGTCCACGACGGGCCTGCCGATCCCGCTCGGCGCGATCGTCGCGAAGCGCTCCCTGGGCGAGGAGCGGCTGCGCGCCCTGGCCGACACGATCCGTACGTCGGTGCGCATGGCGTGGGCGGACCCGGAGGCGTCCCGCCCGTACGTGGCCGCGCACGCGCAGGAGATGGACCCGGCGGTGGCGGAGCAGCACATCGGTCTCTACGTCAACGAGTTCACCGCCGACCTGGGCGAGGACGGCTACGGGGCGGTGCGGGGGCTGCTCGGACGCGCGGCGGAGCAGGGGCTGGTGCCGGAGGTGGCGGCGGAGGCGCTGGACTTCGGCTGAGGCGGTACGTGTGCGGGAGCCCGTGTGCGGGGGCCCGTGTGCGGGAGCCCGTGTGCAAGGCGGTACGTGTACGGGGCGGTACGTGCGGGGGCGGGGCGGCCCGTGCGGGGGCGGTACGTGTGCGGGGCGCGGGCCCCGGTTCCGTACCGCCCCGGCGTGGGTCCGCTCAGACGTCGAGCTGGTCGGCGACCGCGCGGAGGAGGTTGGCGGTCTTGGCGCCGCTCGCGCGATCGGGGTAGCGGCCGCGTTCGAGCTGCTGGGCGACGCCTTCCAGGAGGGTCGTCAGGTCCTGGACGATCGAGGCCAGCTCGTCGGGTTTGCGGCGCTGCGCTGCGGCGACCGACGGGGTCGGGTCGAGGACCGTCACCGTGAGCGCCTGATCACCGCGCTGGCCTGCCACGACCCCGAACTCGACGCGCTGGCCCGGCTTGAGCGTCTCCACGTCCTGTGGCAACGCCGAGGAATGCACGAAGACGTCACCGCCGTCGTCGCGGGAGAGGAAGCCGAAGCCCTTCTCGCTGTTGAACCACTTGACCTTGCCGGTAGGCACCTGCTCGTCCTCGTCCTCGCTTGTCCACGGCGGCTGCCCACAGCGGGAGCCGCCCCTGTCTCCGCCTTCGCCCGCCGCCGGTGAGCCCGCGCGCCCCGGACCGGGACCGGCGGGAGCCGCACGTGGTCCGCGGGGCGGGCCCCCGGCACCGCGAACGGACCGCCGGGCAGCGGCCCGAGGGCCCGTCCGAGGCCCCGTCAGCGGCCTTGCGGGCCCCTGGAGAGCACAGCAGCGGGCCATCGGGACCCGCCGCCGTCCAGGCTAGGCGGTGTCCGGCGATTCCGCGTGGTCCGCTGAGTACTGCACGGGACAGGGCCCCCGCCCGCACGGAATCGCCGGACACCCCCTCAGGGCGCGGGCGCCCGGCACGACGTCCCGGGTTCTTCCCCCGGGCCTTGGAACTACCCTGGTGCGGTGCCTGACAAAACCCCCGCCCAGGAGCCCGGCCCCGGCGACCGTCTGGTCGTCGCCGGCGGCATCGTCTTCACCATCGGCGCCGTCGCGACCCTCGTCACCCTCGCGCCCCTCTTCCTGCACACCGACCCGTTCCCGACGGTCGCCTACGCGGTGTGCATGTTGATGGGGGTGGGGCTGCTGCTCGCGGGGGCGGGAGTGGTGCGGGGGATTGTGGCGGGGCGGGGGGAGGCGGCGCGTGCCGCGGCGCGTGCGGGGGCGCGTGCGGGGGCTCGCGGGGAGGCGGGGGGGTAGGGCGGGGGGTGTAGGGGGGGGCAGGGGGCGGGGGATGTAGGGGGCGGGGTGTAGGGAGGCGGGTGCGGGCGGCCTTCCCGTGGGGTGTCTTCCGGCTTCAGGGCAGCTGGCGCCTGCTGTCCTCCGGGGCGGGGGGCCTTCGGCTTGGGGGGGCGGGGCGGCTTCCGACCTCCGCGGGACAGCCTCCGCCCTTCGCAGGACAGCCCCCGCCCTCCCAGGGGGCGGCCCCAATACCATCCTTCCAAAACCGCCCCCGCCCCCCGCCCCCTCTCGCCACATCTGTGGACAACTCAGGGAAAGCCGCACAACGTCTCACTCCCCCGAGTGAGAACCGTCCCCGCGAAACCCGAGTTATCCACACCCCCCGACCCGACAATCACCCCGCAACGCCGCCCGAGCCCGCCGACCCGGCCGCCGCCGCACCACCCGCATCCCCGCCTGGCCGACCTCCGCACCACCCGCATCCGCCTGGCCGACCTCCGCACCCCCCACACCGGCCTAGCCGGCCGCCGCACCACCACCCACGCCCCCCGCACGGCCCGCCGCCCCCGCCACGTACTCCCCCAGCCACCCCGGAAACTCACCGAGCGTCCCGAGCACCGCGTCCGCCCCCGCCCCCCGCAGCTCCTCCGCGTCGCACGGCCCCGTCGCCACCGCGACCGCCACCGCGTCCGCCGTACGGGCGCCCCGCACGTCACCGATGTGGTCCCCCACGTACACCGAAGCGCCCTGCGCCCGCAGCGCCGTCCCCTTCGCCTCCGCCCACAGCCCGCCGATCAGCAGGTCGGGCTCCAGGCCGAGGTGATTGAGGTGCAGCGCGGCGTGCGCGCGGTTCTTCGCCGTGACGACCAGCACGCGCCCGCCCGCGGCCCGTACCGCCGCGAGCGCCTCCCGCGCGCCCGGCATCGCTGTCGTGTCGGCGATCGCGTGCTCGGGGTAGAGCACGCGGTATCGGTCGCTCATGGCGATGACCTGCTCCGGCGGGAACCAGTTCGCCATCTCGTGCTCCAGCGGCGGCCCGAGCCGGCTCGTCACGAGGTCCACGTCGATGTCCGCGCCCGTCTCCGCCGCGAGCGCCCGGTAGACCGCGCCGATCCCGCGCCGCGAGTCCACGAGCGTCATGTCGAGGTCGAACCCGACGACCGGACCACCATCGGTCGTCTCCGAGAGCGGTACGGCGGAGGCGTCGACGACTGCGGCACAGGCATCGGCAGAGGCATCGATGGCGGCATCGGCGGCGGCATCGGCCGCGCGGTTTCGGCTGGTCACGGGGTCACTGGGGGTTATGTCGTGGGGCATGGTCCCAGTCTCTCAGGAGGTACGGGGACGCCGCCCGCCCAGCGCCCCCGGAGGATCCCGCGCCGCACCGGAAGGGACCGTTGTCAGTGGCAGGTGCCATGATCGGCGGCAATCCACGGCCCAGGGGGCCACGACGGGAGAGGTGCGGGGGCATGAGGGATCGGAAGGCGTCGCCCGACGCTTGGGGGAGCTACCAGGCGCGCGGCCGGCGCGGCGGCCAGGGCTGGTGGTACGCGCTGGGGCTGCTCGCCCTCGCGGCCGTGCTCGTGGTCGCGGTGGGCCCGGGCAGGGTCTCGGCGTGGTTCGGCGCCGAGGACACCTCCGCGCTCCCCGCCGAGACGAGCCGTCCCGAGAACGCCCCGGCGACGCCACCCGCTATGAAGCCCACCGGAGCGCACCCCTTCCGCGGTTCCCCGGCGGCGCGCTGGGCGGACGGCCGCGCGGGCATCACCGTGCCCGCCGCGCGCGCCACGGGCTGGATGAGCAGGAAGCAGGTCGCCGACGCCCTCGCCGACACCGTGGACTTCCTCGCCGCGTCGAACCTGGACCCCGCCGTACTGCGCGGCGAACGCCCACGCGAGGCGATCGACCTGATCAACCCGCGCCAGAAGGACATACAGGAGTTCCTGAAGACCGCGTTCGGCAGGACACCGACCCGTGAGCACAACCCGCTCCGCCTCTTCAGCCGCTTCGACACGAGCCTCGTCCAGCCCGCGACGAAGGTCGTCAAGACGCGCGGCCGCCTCGACTTCCGCGAGGGGACGAACGGCGCACTCCGGGTGACGAGCGACGTGACGTTCGTCTACGCGCTGGAGCGGGCCGGCGGCGGCGAGGTGACCCGTACGATCGTGCGCCGCGAACTCGTCGTGAACTGGGACGATCCGAGCAAAGTCATCACCGAACCAGGCACGTTCTCACTCGTTTCGTTCAAGTCCACGTCGACGAACGGTGGTTGCGACCAGAAGAACCCTGTCTTCGCGCCCACCTTCGACTCCGACCGGGCCGCCGGGAGCGTCGAGGGAAGCGGTCCCGAGAAGGACCCGTACGACCGCAGCGAGAGCCTGGACACCATGAAGGACTCCGACGAGTGCGGTGCGGCGAGCAGGATTTGAGCCCGGAGCGCGGACGGCGCGGACGGCGCGGACGGCGGCAGGACGAGCGGGGGGCGTACGCATGAAGGCGCGTGACGGCGGCATGTGGTGGGCTACGGCGGTGGAGGCGCCCGATCCCGGGGCGCTCGGGCGGTTCTACGCCGGGCTGCTCGACTGGCACGTCGGCCATGAGGAACCGGGCACGACGATCGTGGCCGCGAGCCCCTCCGGGCCGTTCCTCGTCTTCCAGTACGCCGAGGACCACGTACGCCCCGTGTGGCCACCCGTGCCCGGCGGGCAACGGCCCATGATGCACTTCGACTTCCAGGTCGGCGACCTCGAAGCGGCGGTCGCCGAGGCCGTCGAACGGGGCGCCGTGCCCGTACCTGACCCGCTCCACCCGCACGTCCGCACCCTGCTCGACCCGGCGGGCTATCCCTTCTGTCTCTGCTACGACGGTGAATGAGTGGCCGTCACATGATCTGATGGCCCGATGAGCAGCCCTCATGGCCTTCGTATCGCGCAGCCACGCGGTGACGACGCCCTCGGTGACTGGCGGTACGTCCACAACGCGGTCATCCCCGTGCAGCCCCTGAGCCTCGCGGAGGTACGGGAGCGGGCGGGGCGCAACCACCTGGACCTCGCCGTCGCGGACGGCGTCCTCGTCGGCTCCACGACCGTGCGGCCGCCGCGCGACGGCGTCGCCACGGTCATCGCACGTGTCCTGCCGGCCCACCGTCGGCGCGGCTACGGCGAGGAGTTGTACGCGAGCGCGCTGCGCCGGGCGCACGCGCTCGGCGCGACCGCGATCGAGACGTGCGTCCTCGCGTCGAACGAGGCGGGACTGCGGTTCGCGCGGGCCCACGGCTTCACGGAGATCGAGCGGTACGTGCTGCCGGGGAGCACGATCCCGTGGGTGGACCTGCGGCGGGAGTGACGGCGACGGCCCCGGGCCTCGGCACCGGCCTCCTTCCCGCCCGCCCCCTCAGCCCTTCGCCCCCTCAGCCCTTCGCCTTCGCCACGCGCTGCGCGCGCCAGACGAGGAAGAGCGCCGAGGCGATCGCGGCGATACGGACCACCCACGGCCACGTGTCGGCGATCGCCGCGCTCATCTCGCCCCGCGCGAGCGGCGCGCCCCAGCGGCCCTCGCTCCGTCCCCACAGCCAGACGGCCCCGGCGGCCAGCGAGAGTGCCGGGATGCCGATGACCGCGACCTTCGACTCGTTCGTACTGAGCCTGCGCGAGGCCCAGGCCAGGAGCCAGCCGGCCGCGAGCGGCAGCCAGGAGCCGAGCACCGCGCCGACGACGAGCGCGGCGGCCGCGAGGAGCAGCAGCGGATTGCCCAACGTCCCGGGCCTGGGCACCCGCAGGCGCCGCCGGGGCTTCCCCGCCGGTTCCTCCACGACCACCGTCTCGGGCGGCGCCTTCTCCTCCGCGTCCCCCGGGCGCTGCGCGGGGACCCGCGGCCGCAGCCCGAGCATTTCCGGCGCCTCGATCCCGCCGACGAAGCCGGCGACCTGGTCACCGCCCCCGAAGAAGCCGTGCGGCTCCGGACCACCCGCCTCGGTGCGCCACCACTCGGCGCTGCTCCCCGCGCGGGCCCCCGCCGACCCACCGTCGTCGTAGTCCTCCAGGCCGCCGGTCCCCGCCGCACGGGGCCGGGGCACACCCGGCGCGGCCCCATCGGAACCCGCGTCCGCAGGGGCGCCGGTGTCCTTCACGAAGGAGGTGTCCTTCGAGAAGCCCCGGAAACGCGAGGGACGGGCCACCCGGTCCGGGCCGTACGAGGTCTCGTCAGGTCCCGGCGCGATTCCGGCACCCGCCCCGCCCGCGCCCGCCACGACGTCCTCCGGGCTGCCGAGCCGCGAGAGGATACGGCGCACGGCCGCAGGCGAATCCGGAGTCGTGGGCCTGGCTCTGCTGCGGTCGATCTCCCCGCGCAGCCCCGCCACGAGCCGCATCCGCTCCCCGGCCGACAGCTGTTGCTGCTGCGCCAGGTCCCCGACCCGGCTCAGGTAATCGAAGACGAGCTGATCAGTCTCGATCCCCACCGCTGCCCCTCCACCACGTCCGACAGCCCGCACACCTGCTGCGAAGACGGTACCGAACTCGGCCCCAGCGGAGGGGGAATCGGCTCCCGGCCGTCGCCTCGCACGGGGATACGGGGGCTCCCCTCGCAGGTGACGCGCGCGACCGGGCGGGCGGGGACACGGCCCGTACGGGCCGGGGGCGCGCGGGCAGTCCGGGCCCGTACAGGCGGCGCGCCCCCTCCGGCCGTGCCGGGAAACACCCCGTACCGGAGCCGTCCCTGAGCCCGGCAGGGGGCGGGTCCGCGACACCCAAGCCGTCTCGCACCCACCCGCCGCCCCTCGCACCCGCTACCGTGGGCGGGATGAGCAGCCCTGCACCAACCGAGGACGGACCGGCCACGCGGCCGGGACCGCGTTCGCTCGCCGAAGCCCTGCGGGTACGTGACGACGCCTCGCTCGTCGCGCTGCTGCGCGCGCGGCCCGATCTGCTCAACCCGGTACCTGTCGACCTGACACAGCTCGCCACTCGTGCCGCGACCCGTGCCTCCGTACTGCGCGCGCTGGAACGGCTCGACCGTTTCGCCCTCCAGACCGCCGAGGCACTCGCCGTCGCCCCCGACCCCGCCCCCTACGACCTGCTCGAAGGGCTTCTGACCGGCGACGAGGGCGACCCGGCCACCAAGGAGACGCTGCCGCGGACCCTGGCCCTGCTGCGCGAACGCGCCCTCGTCTGGGGCCCCGACGAACGGCTGCGCCTCGTACGCACCGCGCGGGAACTCCTCGCCCCGAGCGCGGCCCACCCCTCTCCCACGGGCCTCGGCCCGAGTCTCGCCGAGGCCACCGCGGGCATGTCCCCCGGCCGGCTCCAGACCATCCTGACCGAGGCCGGACTGGCCTCGACGCACGACTCGGTGACCGCCGTCCAGGCGCTCACCGCGCTCTTCACCGACCCCGCGCGGCTCGGCGCGCTCCTCGACGAGGCTCCCGCCGACGCCGTCGAGGTGCTCGGCCGGCTCGTCTGGGGACCGCCGTACGGGCAGGTGACGGCGCACCCGGCGGCGCACCTGCGCTGGCTCCTGGACCGGGGGCTGCTCGTACCGACCGCGCCGGGGACCGTCGTCCTGCCGCGCGAGGTCGCGCTCCATCTGCGCGGCGGGCGCGCCCACCGCGCCGTCGAGCCCGAGCCGCCCGCCGTCGCCGTCCGCGCCACGCGCGAGGAACGTGAGGCCGACGCGGCGGCCGCCGGGCAGGCGTACGCCGCGCTCCAGACCCTTGAGGACCTGCTCAAGGAGTGGGGCTCGCCGCGTCAGTCGTGGTCGCGGACCAAGGACCTCGGCCCGGCCGTGCTCCGCGCGGGCGGCCTGAGCCAGCGCGACCTCAAGCGCACCGCCGGATACCTGGAGACCTCCGAGGACACCGCCGCCTTCTGGCTCGAACTCGCCTACGCGTCCGGGCTCGTCGCCGCCGACGGCGAAGCCGACGAGCACTACGCGCCGACCCCGTACTTCGACGACTGGCTCGATCTGCCGCCCGCCCGCCGCTGGGCCGTGCTCGCCACCGCGTGGCTCGCCGCGACCCGCACGGCAGGGCTCGTCGGCGGCAGCGACAGCAAGGACCGCACGCTCTCCGCGCTCGGCCCGCACCTCGACCGTACGGCGGCCCCCGAGGTACGGCACCGCGTCCTCGCTCTCCTGGCGGAACTCGGCCCCGGCAGCGTGCCTGAGCCGGACTCGCTGCTCGCCCGGCTGCGCTGGGAACGCCCGCTGCGCGGCGCCGCGCACGAGAACGACCTGCGGACCCGTATCGCGGGCTGGACGCTCACCGAGGCCGAACTCCTCGGTGTCACCGGGCGCGGCGCCCTCACCCGGCAGGGGCGCGCGCTCCTCGCCGGGCAGGACACGGCGCTCGTCGACATGCTCGCCGAGCTGCTGCCCCCGCCGCTCGACCACGTCCTGCTCCAGGCCGACCTGACGGCCGTGGCGCCGGGCCCGCTCCAGCGGCCCCTCGCGGAGCGCCTCGCGCTGCTCGCCGATATCGAGTCCAAGGGCGGCGCGACGGTCTACCGCTTCACGCCGGGCTCGGTACGGCGTTCCCTCGACGCGGGCTACTCGGCCGAGGCGATCCACGAGTTCCTCGCCACGCACTCGCTCACTCCCGTCCCGCAGCCCCTCGCCTACCTCGTCGACGACGTGGCCCGCCGCCACGGCCATCTCCGGGTCGGCGCCGCCTCCTCGTACGTACGGTGCGAAGAGGCCACCGTGCTCGACGAGATCCTCGCCGACCGGCGCTCGGAGACGCTGCGTCTGCGCCGGCTCGCGCCGACCGTCGCCGCCTCGCCCTCGGAACCCGCCGTACTCCTCGACGGGTTGCGCGGCCTCGGCTTCGCCCCGGCCGCCGAAGGCCCTGGCGGCGACGTCCTCGTACGCTCCAGCGCGCGGCACCGCACCCCGCCGCGCCGCGCCCCCGAGCCGGTCGGCGAGGGCGGTACGCGCCCGCGGCAGACGCTGCTCGCCGCGGCGGTACGGGCCATCCGGGCCGGTGACACGGCGGTGACCACCGCGCCGCCCGCGCCCCCGGCCGGGCTCGTCGCTCCCTCCGAGCCGCCTCGCACCTCCGCCTCCGAAACCCTCGTCACGCTCCAGAACGCGGTCCTCACCGGAGAGTCCGTCTGGATCGGCTACATCGACGCGGAAGGCGCTGCCGACCGCCGCCTCATCGCGCCGGTCCGCGTCGAGGGCGGCTTCGTCACCGCCTACGACCACACGGCCGAGGAACTCCGCACCTATCCGCTGCACCGCATCACCGGGGTCGCCGAAATCCCCACCCCGGCGGAGGGCGAACCGACACCCGCTTCGGGACAGGGCGGGGACGGCTGAGACCGGGACGGAGAACGGACGGAGGCACCCGAGCCCGCGCCCGGACCGCTCGGGCCGCGCCACAGGTCCGGTCCGCATCGGGGTGCGGTGTCCCTGCGGGTCCGCCGCTCCTCGTCTGCTCCGCGTCCCTCGCGGTCCGCTCAGGCCGCCGGGCCGGAGAGTCCCGTCTTCGGTTTCGCCTCCGGTTCCGGTACGGCGGCCGCACGGCGGGCGCGAAGGAAACGGGCCGTCGACACGCGCAGGCGGGCGAGGCGGCCGGATGCGGCGCGGGTCGCCGCAGGCTTCGGCGGGGCTGGTGACGCCGGGACGGTCTCCGGTCGCGGAGCGGCCGCCTTCCGGACGCGGCGGACGCGGGCGGGGCGGACGCGAGCGGGGCGGGGGTCCGTGCGGCGCCGCAGCGAGCGGGACAGACGGCGGCCGATGAAGGCGTAGCCGAGCAGCGCCCCCGCCGTGTTCAGGATGACGTCGTCCACGTCGAAGGCCCGGCCCTCGATCACCGCTCCCTGCGCCAGCTCGACGAGCGACATGACGAGCAGGGTCACGACGAACACCCGCACCAGGCGCATCCTGCGCGGTACGAGGAGCGGCAACAGAACCCCGAAGGGGGCACCGAGCAGCAGGTTCCCACCGACCTGCTTGCAGGCCGCGAGAAACGTGTAGTCCTCCGCGTACTGCCGCAGCGAGTGCCCCGGATGCAGGTTCGAGCCCGCGAGGCCGTCCGAGGCGGGCGAGGGGGTGAGCGTCAGCTTCGCGAGCACCGCCGAGAACGCCACGAGCAGCAGGAACGCGACCACCATCGTCAAACCGAGCAGCAGTGCCCGGCCCCAGGACCTGCGCACCACCGCGGCACCTTCCGCAGCGGCACTGTCTGCGGCGGCCCGGTCCGTAGCAGCCCGATCCGCAGCGGCTCCAGTGGGCTGTTTCACCGGGGGCGGGGAGGTCCCGTCCCGCCTCGGCCACGCCCACGCCTCGCGCCACCGCCCGTGCCGTACCGCCGTACCGGACCCCGCGTCCGGCTTCGCCCGCTCGTCCCGCCCAGCCCTCGTCATACCGGCCGCTTACCCCAACGCCTGCCCCACACACGGCCGTTGCTCCCGCACGCCCGGCCGCCGCTCCGTCCCGGGGCCGAGGCGCGTCCCCGCCCCGCGACCGATGTGCGGGAAGGGACAGGAGTGCTGGGATGAGTCGGTGAACGCCCACCAGGACACACCCGGAACACACCCCGCCGCAGACCCCGCCGACGGCCTCCCGCAGCAGAGCACCGAGGCGGTACCGCGGCCCGGTCCACCGCGGCCGGGCGCCCCGCCGGCAGGCCGACCGGAGCCAGACCCGACGCTGCCGGGCGCACCGGCGTCCGCCGCATCGGAGCCCCGCCCACCGCAACCGGAGGCATCCCAGCCCTTCGGCGCCCCGCACGCCTCGCCGGCACCGAACACCTCGCCAGCACCGCACGCCTCCCCGGCGCCGGACTCCGGGGCCGCGACCCGGCTCGCCCGTGAACGCAACGTGTGGCTGTGCACCTCGCGCGCCAACGGCACCCCGCACGTGACTCCCGTGTGGTTCGTCCACCACCTCGGCCGCTGGTGGATCGGCAGCGACGAGCGAGCGGTCAAGATCCGCAACATACGGAGCTCGCCCACGGTGTCCCTCGCTCTGGAGGACGGCGACCACCCCCTCGTCGCCGAGGGCACGACACGCGTCCTGACGACACCGTTCCCGCCGGAGATCGTCGCGGCCTTCCGCGAGAAGTACGGATGGGACGTCTCCGCATCGCGCCCCGGCGCGGGCGCCCGCGTCCTTCTGGAGGTGCGCACTGTGCGCTGGCTCCTCGCCGGCACCGCCCAGTGACCACGCCGCGTGATCCCGCCCACCTCCGCGCCCCGATGCCCGGCGGGCGGGAAGCGTGCGGAGGTAGACTTCCTTGTTTCGCGCGCAGACGCGGCCACGGCAGGGACAGGGCTCCAAGGGGGTCCCACGACCGGCCTGCGGCGGCGCTGTGCGCGGTGCGGCGCTCGTCGCGCGCCGGACTCCCGGCCAAGTCATCGGACGATCCCCGCCCACGGAGGGACGATCCCGCCCACGGAGGTATGCGTGTCCTGCCTGATCGTGCAGAGCGACAAGACTCTGCTGCTCGAAGTCGACCATGAGCGCGCGGACGCGTGCCGCCGGGCCATCGCCCCCTTCGCCGAACTCGAACGTGCCCCGGAGCACATCCACACCTACCGGATCACCCCTCTCGGCCTGTGGAACGCCCGCGCCGCAGGTCACGACGCCGAGCAGGTCGTGGACGCGCTCGTCGAGTACTCCCGCTACCCCGTCCCCCACGCGCTGCTCGTGGACATCGCCGAGACGATGGCCCGCTACGGGCGGCTCAGCCTCCACAAGCACCCCACGCACGGCCTGGTGCTGAGCAGCACCGACCGCCCGGTCCTCGAAGAGGTGCTGCGCTCCAAGCGGGTCCAGCCGCTCGTGGGGCAGCGCATCGACGCGGACACCGTCGCCGTGCATCCCTCCGAGCGCGGGCAGATCAAGCAGACCCTGCTGAAGCTCGGCTGGCCCGCCGAAGACCTCGCCGGCTACGTCGACGGGGAGGCGCACGCCATCGATCTCGCGCAGGACGGCTGGTCCCTGCGCCCGTACCAGAAGCAGGCCGTGGACAACTTCTGGCACGGCGGCTCCGGCGTCGTCGTCCTGCCCTGCGGGGCAGGCAAGACGCTCGTGGGCGCGGGCGCGATGGCCGAGGCGAAGGCCACGACGCTGATCCTCGTCACGAACACCGTCTCCGCCCGGCAGTGGAAGCACGAGCTGGTCAAGCGCACCTCGCTCACCGAGGACGAGATCGGCGAGTACAGCGGGACGAAGAAGGAGATCCGGCCCGTCACCATCGCCACGTACCAGGTGCTGACGACGAAGCGGAAGGGTGTCTACCCGCACCTGGAGCTGTTCGACTCGCGGGACTGGGGCCTCATCGTCTACGACGAGGTGCACCTGCTGCCCGCGCCCGTCTTCAAGTTCACCGCCGACCTCCAGGCCCGGCGGCGGCTCGGGCTCACGGCGACGCTGGTGCGGGAGGACGGCCGCGAGTCGGACGTCTTCTCGCTCATCGGCCCCAAGCGCTTCGACGCTCCGTGGAAGGAGATCGAGGCACAGGGCTACATCGCCCCGGCGGACTGCGTCGAGGTACGGGTCAATCTCACCGAGTCGGAACGCCTCGCCTACGCGACGGCCGAGACCGAGGAGAAGTACCGCTTCTGTGCCACGACGCCGAGCAAGCAGCGGGTCACGCGGGAGCTGGTGAAGCAGCACCAGGGGGAGCAGACCCTGGTGATCGGCCAGTACATCGACCAGCTGGACGAGCTGGGCACCGAGCTGGACGCGCCCGTGATCAAGGGCGAGACGAGCAACGCGCAGCGCGAGAAGCTGTTCAACGCCTTCCGCGAGGGCGAGATCTCCGTCCTCGTGGTCTCCAAGGTCGCGAACTTCTCCATCGACCTGCCCGAGGCGACGGTGGCCATCCAGGTATCCGGCACCTTCGGCTCCCGGCAGGAGGAGGCGCAGCGGCTCGGCCGGGTGCTGCGGCCGAAGGCGGACGGGCACGAGGCGCGCTTCTACTCGGTCGTCGCCCGCGACACGATCGACCAGGACTTCGCCGCGCACCGGCAGCGCTTCCTCGCCGAACAGGGCTACGCGTACCGCATCGTGGACGCGGACGAGCTGTCGAAGGAGAGCTGAGCCGGCCCGCGACAGGCCGGGCGGCAGCCCAGGGGCGACCGCCCGGCCGCTCCCGTACGGCGAGGGGCAGGACCGGGCAGGGACCGGACTCGTCCCGGCGTCGGCACCTCCGTGCCCCACACCCGCGCGAGGGTCGTCGTGCCGGGACCATCGGCGGCGGAACAGCCCTCGCAGCTGTGCCCTCATGTGCGGTGATCCTTCCCCGGCGCACCCTCCGCGAGGTGCCGCAGCCGTGGCGCGACGCCTGCCCGCTCGTCGTACGTACCGAGCAGGGCGACCTCGCAGGCGGCCGTGGCGAGGGCGCGCAGCGCTCGCAGCGAACCACCGAGGCCACGCCGCCCGGCCGCGACGGCGGGCGCGGCGAGGCGCGAGGGCGAGAGGGGGGAAGCGAGGGACGAAGCGGACAGGGACGATGTGGTGTAGCTCACGCTGCTCATGTCCTCCAGCGTGCCCGCGACACCACCCCGAGCGGATCAACCCACGGGTGGAAATATCCCGTTCGTCGCCTCCCCCCGGAGAGGGAGCGCAACCCGGAAGCAATCCCTGAGAGGGACCCGGAGAGAACCCTGAGGCGGATCGAACGGATTCCCTAGGGGATGGATGGCCCCCCGGTGGGCCACAACGAGGGTGTCACGTCAGCGAGTTCCCGGCATCGCTGCCACTTCCCGAGAGTTCCTGCCACTTCCCAAGGTCTCTGCACTTCCTGAGGTCCCTGCCGCTTAGGGAATCCATGTCCCGGAAGCCGCCACAGGGACCAGCCCCCCCCGGAGCAGCCCGGAGCCCGGCACCCGGAGTCTTGAACCCCTGAACCCCTGAGCCCCGGGGAGTCCTGAGCCCCTGCGCCCCTCCCCCTCTGAAGCGACGCCACCGCCCCCCTGGCTCCCCCACCCCCTTCATTTGGGCCCCCACCCTCCTCTCCCCTACAATCGCGCGTCTGTCCGCCTCCCTCCTGTGGAGTGCCGCCTGCCGGACGGAAACCGGCGGCAACTCGGCGACCGCGACCGCCCCGGCCCCTGGCCGGTTCCCGGCGGCCGGGCCGTTCGTCTCATTCGTTCGCCGTTCGCGCGGCGCCACCAGCCACCGCCCCGCCCGCACACACCGTGCCCGCCCGTGGGGTGGTGCTCGTCCGCGCGCGCCCTTCCGTCAGGAGGCCGTACCGTGAGTCACCCGTCCGCGTCGTCACCTTCCACCACGCCCGCCGGTCCCCCACCCGGCACCGATCCCGACGATCCCCTCGCCCGCGAGCGCGCGCACCTCTCCGTCTCCCGGGCCGCGCTGCGTGTGATGCGCGAGGAGACCGAGAACCTCGACATCCGCGACGTGACCGCGAACTGGGTCAACGCCGCCGTGCTCCAGGCGCAGATCGAGGAGCGCGTCAAAGCGCTCGCGGATCTCGCCGACACGCCGCTGTTCTTCGGGCGGCTCGACTTCACGCGCCCTCCGGGGGTCAAGGACGCCGAGGGCGCGGAGGGGGAGCGCTTCTACATCGGGCGGCGGCACGTCCACGACGCGGACGGCGACCCGCTCGTCATCGACTGGCGCGCACCCGTGTCGACCGCGTACTACCAGGCCTCGCGGCAGCGGCCGATGGACGTCGAGCGGCGGCGGCGCTTCGGCTACACGGGCGGCGAGCTGACCGCGTACGAGGACGAGGCGCTCTCCGGGCCCGGTGCCGACGGGGCCGATCCGGGGACGAGCAAGCTCCTGCAACGCGAGATCGAGCGCCCGCGCGTCGGTCCGATGCGCGACATCGTCGCGACGATCCAGCCCGAGCAGGACGGCATCGTCCGCAGCGACCTCAGCGGCACCGTCTGCGTGCAGGGCGGCCCCGGCACCGGGAAGACCGCGGTCGGCCTCCACCGTGTCGCGTACCTCCTCTACGCCCACCGTGACCGGCTCGCCCGTACCGGAACGCTCGTGATCGGTCCGAACCGGTCATTCCTGAACTACATCGAGCAGGTGCTCCCTGCACTCGGTGAGATGGAGGTGCGGCAGGCGACCGTCGCCGATCTGGTGACCGTGCCCGGCGTGGAGGTGCGCGGCGAGGACGACGCACGCGCCGCGACCATCAAGGGCGACGCGCGCATGGCCGAAGTGCTGCGGCGGGCGCTGCGCGCGCACGTGTCGATGCCGACCGAGGGCACGGTCGTGGTGCGCGGTTCGCGGCGCTGGCGCCTCGCGGTGTACGAGGTCGAGGAGCTGGTACGTGAGCTGCTCGCCCGCGACATGCGGTACGGGGCTGCGCGCGAGGCCCTGCCGCAGCGGCTCGCGCACGCCGTACTGGTCCAGATGGAGCGGGCCGGGGAGGCGCCCGACGACCGCGTGCAGGCCACCGTCGCGCGCAATGCGGCCGTGAAGGCGACGGTCAACGCCGTCTGGCCGAAAGTCGAGCCCGCGAAGCTCGTCCTGCGGCTGCTGAGCGACGCCGAGTTCCTCGCGGAGCACGCCGAGGGACTGCTCGACGCCGAGGAGCAGGCCGCGATCCTGTGGCCGAAACCGGCACGCTCCGTGAAGAGCGCGAAGTGGTCGGCAGCCGACGCCGTACTCGTCGACGAGGCCCGCGACCTCGTCGAACGCACCCACTCGCTCGGCCACGTCGTGCTCGACGAGGCGCAGGACCTCTCGCCGATGCAGTACCGCGCGGTGGGCCGCAGGTGCAGTACGGGCTCGGCGACGGTCCTCGGCGACCTCGCGCAGGGCACGACGCCCTGGGCCACGCGCACCTGGGCCGAGGCGCTGCGCCACCTCGGAAAGGAGGAGGCGCACATCGAGGAGCTGACGGCCGGTTTCCGCGTGCCGCGCGAGGTCATCGCGTACGCGTCGAAGCTGCTGCCCGCGATCGCGCCGGGGCTCGCCGAGGTGCGCTCGGTGCGCGAGTCGCCCGGTTCGCTCCTCGTCCGCCGCGTCGACGCGGACGCGCGCGACGCCGCCGTCCTCACCGCCTGCCGTGAGGCGCTCGGCCACGAGGGCTCGATCGGCCTCATCGCCGCCGACGCGCGCGTCCCCGCCCTCGCCGAGGCGCTCGCCGACGCCGGGCTCGCGCACCTCGAACCCGGCACCGAGACCACGCGCGAATCCCGCCTCACCCTCGTCCCCGCCTCGCTCGCCAAGGGCCTGGAGTACGACTACGTCGTACTCGACGAACCGGCCGCGGTCGTCGCCGGCGAGGCCGACGAACCGACCGGGCTGCGCCGCCTGTACGTGGCACTCACCCGAGCGGTCTCCGGACTCACGGTGATCCACGCGGAGGAACTGCCGGGGGCGCTCATCACGGGGTGACCGGTCGGCTCCGGCGCGGGTGGCGGGGACGGCGGCGCTTTGGTACGTACGAGATACAGGGCGGCGTGTCCCGTACGGGACCACAGCGGGCTCCTCGTCCGTACGGGCCCGCCGCCGCCAGCCCCGCGCCCGCCCGCACCGACCCGCGCCGCGCCGCGCCCGCTCAGCCCAGCGCCTCGCGCCAGCGCCCCACGGCTGCCGCGTCGACCGGCCCGTTCCAGCCACCGGGACGGGCCGCGCCACCGATGTGGAAGGCGGAGATACCGGCGGCACGCAGCGCGGGGAGGTGGTCGAGGCGCAGGCCGCCGCCCACGAGGAGGCGTTGCGTGTAGCCGGGGCTGCCCTCGCGTGCGGCCTCTTCGCACAGCACGGCCAGCCCGTCGTCGACGCCGCCTGCCGCACCTGCCGTCAGGTAGGTGTCAAGACCTGGCAGTCCGTCGAGTTCCGTGCGCAGCGCCTCGCGGTCGCGGCTGCGGTCAACGGCGCGGTGAAAGGTCCAGGCGCAACCGTCGAGGACATCGGCGAGACGTTTCAGCGTGTCGAGGTCCGGGTGGCCTTCGGGATCGAGGAAGCCGAGCACGAACTCCCGCGCGCCCGCCGCGCGCAACCGCGTCGCGCGGTCCACGAGCGCGCTCACGCCACTCGCGCCGCCCGCCGAGAAGCCGTCGCTGAGGCGCAGCATCACACGGAGCGGGAGGGCGACGGCGGCGCGGATCTCGCGGAAGGTCTCGACAGTGGGCGTGAGCCCGTCGGCTGCCATGTCACTGACGAGTTCCAGGCGGTCGGCCCCGCCGTCCCGCGCGGCTCTGGCGTCCGCCGCGTCGAGGGCGATCACCTCCAGGAGTGCGGCTGTGCCTTCGGGCATGGTCATGGCCCCTCTTCCCGTCCGTCCCGTGTCCGGGCACCCGTCATGGGGCCCCGTCTGCCGGGCCCGCCGCGTCGCGGGCCCGCCGTCGCGCGCGTCAGGGCAGGCACGGCCGCTCCTCCCGGACCTCGCCCCGTCGCGAGACCCCCGGGCGTCCCGCCAGGAGGGAGAAGCGGTCTAGTCCAATCGCGCTGGAGGGCAGCCTACGCGGCGCCCGGGCCCCTGGGCAGCACCGTCCCGGGGCGTACGGACGGCGGACCGGGGCGCGCGCCTCGCAGGCACGGGCGCGCGGCGGCATGGACGGGCGCTGCGATACGGACGGGCGCGGCGGCACGGGCGGGCGCGGCGGCACGGGCGGGCGCGGCGATACGGGCGGGGCCGGCCCCGTACCGGACGCCGTACGCGGGAGCCGTCCTTGTACCGCGAAGGGCGCGGGCGCACGGAGGCGGGGAGAGAATGGGCGCATGGACGGTGAGCGGGAACTCGCGGAATCCGGGCGGGCGACGGCGTACGAGGAGCTGCGTGCCGCCTTCGCGGTGACGCTGTTGCGCGTACGGGGTGAGGCACCCGGGCCCGCCCCGGAGCCGTACGCCGACGAGCTGATCGCCCGCTGGGCGGAACCCCAGCGCAAGTACCACACGCTCGACCACCTGGGTGCCGTACTGCGGCACCTCGACACGCTCGCTGCCGAGACCGCGCGCGCCGCCGCGCACGGCACGGCGGCCGAGCGCGCCTGGGCGGGGACGGTGCGCGACCCCGACACGGTGCGGCTCGCGGCCTGGTTCCACGACGCGGTCTACCGGCCCGACCGCTCCGAGAACGAGGAGCGCAGCGCGACACTCGCCGAACGTGCCCTGCGCGAGGCGGGGCTCGCGCCCGGGCCCGTCGCCGAGGTGGCCCGCCTCGTACGGCTCACCACCGACCACGAGACGGCCGAGGGCGACGGGGACGGCGAGCTGCTGTGCGACGCCGACCTGGCGGTGCTCGCAGGACCACCGGAGGAGTACGCGGCGTACGCGGCCGCCGTCCGCGAGGAGTACGGCTTCCTCCCCGAGGAGCGGTTCCGGCACGGTCGCGCCGAGGTCCTGCGCCACCTGCTCGCCCTGCCCCGCCTCTTCCGCACCCCGTACGGCAGCCGCCACTGGGAGCAGCGGGCGCGCGAGAACCTGACGACGGAACTGGCGCTACTGGGCGAGTGAGGGCCTCGGCCCGGCGCGACGGGCGAGGGCCGCGGTCTCGCGGACCGGGCGAGGCGGTCCGGTCCCCGCACCTCCGCCGGGCGTGCGCTGTCCCCTGCCTCTGCGGGCCCTGTGGAGCACGGGTTCTACAGGTGTCGCCCCGCCTCCCCCCGCTCGCTTCGCGTCTTGCGGCGGCGCAGCCCCGCAGCCGTGAGACGCGCCACGAGTTCTTTGCTGCCGACCCCGGTGGCTCCGGCGGCGAGGGCGTCCGCGTACCGCCCCGCGGGGAGGTCGTAGTGGTCGCGGTCGAAGGCGCGGCGCGGCACGCCGAGCGCTTGTGCGAAGCGGTGCAGTTCCTCGTACGAGTCGTCGCTGACGAGGTGCGACCACATACGGCCGTGCCCCGGCCAGTTCGGCGGGTCGATGTAGAGGGTCACCGGATGCCCGGAACCGAGTCGAGGGCTCCGACGGGCGCGACGAGGACGCCCGCCTCGGAGCACACCCAGTGCGGGTCGGGGCCGAGCTCCGGTTCGACGGCGAGCGGGTGCGGCTCGCCGTCGGTGCACACGGGGCACAACGGCCAGCGGCCGTGCCGCTCCAGGAGTCCGTCCTGCACGTCCTGCGCGACGAGTCCAGCGACGAACTCGGCACCGTCCGGCCATTGCTCCACCCACCAGCGGCGCTGTACCACCGCCTCCTCGACGAGCGAGACCACGCGCGCGTCGCTCACCTGACTCGCGGCGAGGTCCGCGAGCACCCGGGCGCGCGCGGCGTGCAGCGTCTGCTCCAGGGGGCCGGGCTCAGGGGCCGCCCCGGACGGGCCGGAGGAGTCGGGAGTGGTCATGAGGCCATTGTGCGGCAGCGGCGCCGGGACCGGAAATGACCCGTAGGCGCCCCGTAGACGAACCCTGAGACACCCCGTAGACACCTTCGAACAGGACCCTGAAAGAACCCTGGGACGCCCCTCGCCGGACCGGCCGGGCCCCGGTTCCGGGCCCACGTGGGGCCGCGTTCTTGACCCCCACACCCTACTGAAAGTAAATTTCACCCGTGACCAAGGACGTGAAGGATTTTGCCAACGGCGCCTCCGCGCTGAGCCGCCCCGCCGCCGGGCCCGGCCGCGCCGCGCGCCCGGCCGCCGCCTCCACCCCCGCCGCGCCCGTCCCGCACCGCACCCCGGGCCGTGCCGTCCCCGTTCCCGCGCGCCCCCACCCCGGCGCCTCCTCACCGGCGCCCCCGGCCCCCGCCGCGCTCGCCGCGAAGGTGCGCACGCTCGCGCCCTCCATGACGCGCTCCATGCAGCGCGTCGCCGAGGCCGTGGCCGCCGACCCGGCCGGCTGCTCGGCGCTGACCGTGACCGGCCTCGCCACGCGCACCGGTACGAGTGAGGCCACCGTCGTCCGCACCGCGCGCCTCCTCGGCTACCCCGGCTACCGCGATCTGCGCCTCGCCCTCGCCGGACTCGCCGCGCACCAGGAATCGGGGGCCGCGCCCTCCGTGACCGCCGACATCGCGCTCGACGACCCGATAGCCGACGTCGTCACCAAGCTCGCGCACGACGAGCGGCAGACCCTCGCCGACACTGCCGCGAACCTCGACACGGCCGCCCTCGGCGCCGCCGTCACCGCGCTCGCGCAGGCCCGCCGCATCGACATCTACGGGGTCGGCGCCTCGCACCTCGTCGCCCAGGACCTCGGACAGAAACTGCTGCGCATCGGCCTCTTCGCGCAGGCCCACGCGGACCCGCACCTCGCCATCACCAACGCGGTGCAGCTGCGCGGCAAGGACGTCGCCGTCGCCATCACGCACTCCGGTTCCACGAGCGACGTCGTCGAACCGCTGCGCGCGGCCTTCGAACGCGGCGCCACGACGATCGCCATCACCGGGCGCCCGGACGGCTCGGCCGCGCAGTACGCCGACCACGTCCTCACCACCGTCGCGGCCCGCGAGAGCGAACTGCGCCCGGCGGCCATGTCGTCCCGTGCCAGCCAGCACCTCGTGGTGGACTGTCTCTTCGTCGGCGTCGCCCAGCGCACCTACGAGCACGCCGCCCCCGCCCTCGCCGCCTCCTACGAGGCCCTGGCACACCGTCACCGGCCCCGGCACAGCCTCGGCGACCACGCCTGACCCGGGGCCCGGCCGAACCGCAGCCCGCCTCCCGCCCCACCGTCCGCCCACCCGGCGACAACGCTGTCAGGCCGCCCGTTCGGGCCGCGACGGCCACCCCGCCCCGTACGCCGGCGCCCTGTACCCCGTACCTCGTACGGGCGCCCCCGCAGACCTCCGGCCCCCTGGCCGGACCGCAACGCCGACATCACCCGCACCACCTGTCCCTCAGCACAGCGGAGAGCCGCACATGACGACCACCGGGCCCACCGACCGGGCCGCGCACCCCGACGCCCCGCACGGCCGGAACCCGATCCCTTCGGGGGGCCACGCGCCCGCCCAGGGAGCCGCCCCGTACGAAGAGCTGCGGGCGGAACTCGCCCACCTCACAACTGAACAGTTCCGCCCGGAACTGGCCGAGATCGACCGGATGACGACCGAGGAGATCGCGCGGACGATGAACGGTGAGGACGCGACCGTCCCCGCCGCCGTCGCCCGTGAACTCCCCCGTATCGCTGCCGCGATCGACGCCGCGGCCGCCCGCATGGCACGGGGCGGCCGCCTCGTCTACGTGGGTGCCGGAACCGCGGGGCGGCTCGGCATCCTCGACGCGAGTGAGTGCCCGCCGACCTTCAACACCGCGCCCGACGAGGTCATCGGCCTCATCGCCGGCGGCCCCTCCGCGATCATCACCGCTGTCGAGGGCGCCGAGGACGACACCGAGCAGGCCGCCGCCGACCTCGACGCCCTCGGCCTGGGCCCGGACGACGTCGTCGTCGGCATCTCCGCCTCGGGCCGCACCCCCTACGCGGTCGGCGCCGTGCACCACGCGCGCAGGGTCCGCGGCGCGCTGACCATCGGCCTCTCCTGCAACGCCGACAGCCCCCTCGCCGCCGCGGCCGATCACGGCATCGAGGTCGTCGTCGGCCCGGAACTGATCACCGGCTCGACCCGCCTCAAGGCCGGCACGGCGCAAAAGCTCGTCCTCAACATGCTCTCGACGATCAGCATGATCCGGCTCGGGAAGACCTACGGAAACCTCATGGTCGACGTCCGCGCCTCCAACGAGAAACTCCGGGCCCGTTCCCGCCGCATCGTCGCCCTCGCCACCGGCGCGGACGACACCGAGATCGAAGCGGCGCTCGCCGCGACCGGTGGCGAGGTGAAGAACGCGATCCTCGTCGTCCTGGGCCGCGTCGACGGCGCCGAGTCCGCCCGCCTCCTCCAGGCCCACGGCGGCCACCTGCGCGCGGCTCTGGGAGAGGCGGCGAAGGCCTGAAGCGGGGGCGGGGGCGGCGGGGCGGCGCCCGCGCGGCGCACGGGAGCGGGGCGAGCCGCGACACGGAGCGATGAGGCCCGGGGCGGAAGCGGGCCGGGGGGCAGCGCGGGGGAGTCCCGGCCGAGCGGGCACCGGCCGGGCCGGACATTTCGGCCGGGGCTTCTCCCGCCCCGGCACCGGCAGTAGCCACAGCCGGGGTGCCCCCTCCCCGCCCACCCCGCCCCCTTTCACTCCCCCGCCCCCGCGAGCCTCCGCCCCCTCTCCCACCCGCTCCCGCACCCTCGGACCACGGCCCCGGCGCGCCCCGCGCCAGGGGCGTCGGTGGCGGCAGCGGAAGGCGGCTGGGCGATGGCCGGGAACGAGCACCGTGCGACGGCGGCGGCGATCCTGCCGCTGGTGGGTGGCGCCGCCAACGTCACCTCGGTCACCCACTGCATGACCCGGCTGCGGCTCGGGCTCGCGGACCGCTCACGGGTCGACGATGCCGCACTGCGTGCACTGCCCGCCGTCCTGGGCGTGGTCGAGGACGGCGACTCGTACCAGATCGTGCTGGGGCCGGGAAAGGTCGCCCGCGTGACCCCGGAGTTCGCCCGCCTGGTGGACGAGAGCGCGGAGGCCGCCCCCGTACCCGCCGCCGGAACCGCCGCAGCCGCCGCCCCCTCCGACACCCCCTCCTCCACCTCCGACGTCCTCGCCACGCGCGGAGCCGAGATCCGCGCCGAGCGCCGTTCGCGCAACCGCACCCCCCTCAAACTCTTCCTGCGCCGCATCGCGGACATCTTCGTTCCCCTCATCCCCGCACTGATCGGCTGCGGGATCATCGCGGGCCTGGGCGGACTCCTCGTCAACCTGGGGTGGGCCGGCGGTCTCACGGCGGCGCTGACCGCGATCTCCTCCGGTTTCATGGCGCTCATCGCGGTGTTCGTCGGCTACAACACGGCCAAGGAGTTCGGGGGCACGCCTGTGCTCGGCGGTGCGGTCGCGGCGATCATCGTCTTCCCCGGTGTGGCGAAGGTGGAGGTGTTCGGCACCCCGCTCGTGCCCGGTCAGGGCGGGGTGCTGGGCGCGCTCGGCGCCGCCGCTCTCGCGGCCTACGTGGAGCGCTGGTGCCGTCGCCGGGTGCCCGAGGCCGTGGATGTGCTCGTCACTCCCACTCTCACGGTGCTCGTCTCGGGCCTGGTGACGCTGTACGGCCTGATGTACGTGGCGGGCGAGGTCGCCGAGGGGATCGGTACGGCGGCGGACTGGCTCCTCACGCACACGGGCGCGTTCGCGGGCTTCGTGCTCGGGGGTCTCTTCCTTCCTCTCGTGATGCTGGGCCTGCATCAGGCGCTCATCCCGATTCACACGACGCTCATCGAGTCCCAGGGCTATACCGTTCTCCTTCCGGTGCTGGCGATGGCCGGGGCGGGGCAGGTGGGCTGCGCGGTCGCGGTCGCGCTGCGGCTGAAGCGCAACACCTCCCTTCGTAAGACCGTCAGATCAGCGTTGCCCGCCGGAGTGCTGGGTGTCGGCGAACCGCTGATCTACGGTGTCTCGCTGCCGTTGGGCCGGCCGTTCATCACGGCGTGCGTGGGGGGCGCGGCGGGGGGCGGCCTCGTGGGGCTCTTCTCCATGCTCGGCACGAAGGTGGGCGCGACCGCCATCGGGCCCTCCGGGTGGGCCCTGTTCCCGCTGCTCGCGGGGAACCGCGGCCTCGGCACGATCGCCGCGGTCTACGGTCTCGGCCTGCTGGCCGGATATGGCGTGGGCTTCGCCGCTACGTACCTCTTCGGTTTCGACGCCGCGACCCTGAGCGAGCTGAACGCGGAGCCCCTCGCCGCGTCGGCCTCCACGCCGGCAGCCGCGCCTGCCGCCACGGGGGTCACGCAGCCGGGCCCGGCCCAGCCCTCGGAGCCCTGAGTCACCGGGTTCCGACGCGTCGGCGCGCCCTGGCCGACGAAGCCTGAACCGTTGTGACGCGCCTGAACGCTGTGGCACGCCCGCACTCATGACGTACCCGCACCGCTGTGACGCGACAGGGCCTTGAGCCGGGAGGTTCCGGAGTGCCTCCGGCTCAGGTTCGTATCCTCGCAGCGTTTTCCATCGGAAAGATCACAGCCGCCGCACAGGCATACGTCGAATCCCCCACGGTCGCCTCACAGGCCCCGCCCACGCCCACCTCCCCCAGGCGCGAGAAGGCTAGTTGCCTCGTACATGAATTATTGGGCGGGGATCTTGACCCGGCCATGCCACGGGCTGAGGATGGCTTCGCCGAAGCAACGGGCCACTGCGAAGGGGCAGCTGACCTGCGGACGAGGACGTTTCGCGCTGCCCGTACGCGGGCGCTCACCCTCGCATCCCGGCCCGCGCTCCGACTCTCCGCACCTGCGGGACGTGCCCCGGGGCCGTCTCGCGCGGCTTCCGCTCGCCCCGCTCCTGTGCGGTTCCCCAAGGAGAGGAGAGCAGCTCGTGTCCCCCAGCAAGCCCCGGCCGGCGGCGGCCACCACCCGCCCCGCGACCACCCCCGAAGCCCCCGCCGCCCCTTCACAGGTGGCCGATCCCGGAGGTCTCGGCCTCGGCGCCTTCGCCCTGACGACCTTCGTCCTCAGCGTCTTCAACGCGGGCCTGCTCAACGGCTCCGTCGAGAAAGTCGTCCTGCCCCTCGCACTCTTCTACGGGGGTCTCGCGCAGTTGCTCGCGGGGCTGTGGGAGTTCCGCAGGAACAACACCTTCTCGGCGACGGCGTTCGTCTCCTACGGCGGCTTCTGGCTCGCCTTCGCGCTCTACGTCGGGAAGATCGCACCCGGCCTCGACCCCGCCTACGCGGACAAGGCGACGGGCCTCTTCCTCCTGGCCTGGGCGATCTTCACCGCGTACATGACGGTCGCGGCGCTGCACACCAACGGTGTCGTCATCGGCGTCTTCGTCTTCCTCACACTGACCTTCGCCTTCCTCTCGGCGGGCGCCTTCGCGGGCTCCAGCGGCGTCGACCACGTCGGCGGCTGGCTCGGACTGGTGACGGCGGTGGTGGCCTGGTACGGGTCCTTCGCCCACGTCGCCAACAGCACGTGGCGGCGCGAAGTGATACCGACCTGGCCGGTACGGGTCTGAGGGACCCGAGGACGCCGGCCAATGCCGACCCGGCACGAGAGCCCTGGCGACACGCGCGACCTCCGTGGCACGAGCAGCCCTCGTGCCACGAGCGACCTCCGGCCCGATCATCACGTTTACACAGTGTGATGGTCACACTTCCTCGCGAGAGTTTTCACACAGAGTAGTTGAGGGGTACCTTCCTGTCACGGCGGTGGTTCCGGTACGACGGCACCACCCCGTGACAGGAGGAGAAGCCTCGCCATGCACACCCAGTCCCCCCACCCTCGGATCGCGCCCGCGGCACCGCCCGCGCCCGGTGCCCCCACCCCTGCCGTTCCCTCCTCCCCGGGGGCCGGACAGGTGTCGGCGCTGCCACCAGAGGTGGCCGGAGTGGCGATCACGACGGTGGACACGGCCGGCATCACCCGGGTCAAGGCCGTGCCCGCGGCGCGCCTGGCCCGGGCGGGACAGGACGGCGTCGGGCTCTCACCGGTCTTCGACGTGGCCCTCGTCGACGACTCCTTCACCAGCAGTACGCACATCGGCGGCCCGGAAGGCGACCTCCGCGTCGTCCCCGATCTCAGCGCGCTCACGGTCCTCGCGGGCCAGCCTGGTTGGGCGTGGGCACCGGGTGACCGGTACGAGCAGTCAGGCGCCCCCGCGGCCGCCTGCCACCGCACCTTCCTGCGCCGGGTCACCGCCCGCGCGGAAGCGGCCGGACTGTCACCGCTCATGGGTTTCGAGACCGAGTGGATCGTCACCCTCCCCTCCGACGGCACAGGTGCGGGGAGTGCCGCCGACGCGGAGGCGGAGCCACGCCCACCCGCGGCAGGCGGCGCGTACGGCATGACGCGCCTGGCTCCGCACGGCGACTACCTGCGGGACATCCTCGTCGCGCTGGACCGGCAGGGCGTCGACGTGCTCCAGATCCACCCGGAGTACTCGCCGGGGCAGTTCGAGCTGTCCGTCGCACCCGCCGCACCCGTCCGCGCCGCCGATCTGGTGGTCCTCGTCCAGGAGACCATTCGCGCCGTCACCGTCCAGTACGGCTGGGAGACCAACTTCGGGCCCAGCGTCCTCGCCGGGCACGTGGGCAACGGCAGGCACCTGCATCTGAGCCTGTGGCGCGACGGCGTCAATCTGTGCGGTGGCGGCGACGGGCCGAGCGGACTGCGGCCCGAGGCCGAGTCGTTCCTCGCCGGAATCCTCGGCGAGCTTCCCGCGCTGCTGGCGATCGGCGCCCCCAGCCCGGCGAGCTATCTGCGCCTGGCCCCCTCGCGCTGGACGGGCGCCTTCCAGTGCTGGGGGCCGGAGAACAGGGAGGCGGCATTGCGCCTGATCCCAGGTGCGCCCGGCCGGGTGGAGACGGCGAACGCCGAAGTCAAGTGCCTCGACGCGGCGGCGAGCCCGTACCTCGTCGCGGGTGCGGTGCTCGCCGCGGGCCTCGGCGGTCTGGAGCGCGGCGAACGCCTCCCTGCGGCCACAGAGGGGGACCCGGCGGACCTGGCCGAGGGGGAGAGGCCACCGAGGCTGCCCAGCACACTGCCGGAAGCGGTGGCCCGGTTCCGGCAGTCGGAGGTGCTGCGCGCGGCGCTCGGCGATCCCCTCTTCGAAGCCATCGTGGAGGTACGGGAGGCCGAGGCGAACCTCTTCGCCGGGTACAGCCCACAGGCCCTCGCCAACGCCACGCGCCGCGCCTACTGACGCCCCCGTCCCACGATCGGGTGCCGACGTCCCACGATCGGGTGCCGACGGTCCCGCGCCTTCCGGTGGCTCACCTCGCGGGCGCCTCCTCAAGGCGGCCGTGCAGGAAGCGGAGGGTGGACTGCCATGCCTGGGCGGCCGCCTCGGCGTGGTACGTCTCCCGGTGGTCGTTGAAGAAGGCGTGACCCGCCGGGTAGAGGCGCAGGTCGGCGGTGATCCCGGCCTGCTTCTCCAGCGCGGCGCGCAGGGCGTCGAGGGACTCGGGAGGGACGGAGCCGTCCTGTTCGCCGTAGTGCCCGAGCACCTCGGCGCGCGCCCCCGAGAAGTCCGGGAGTTCGCCCTGGACCACTCCGTAGAAGGGGACGGCGGCACTGACCCTGGGGTCGGTCGCGGCCAGTTGCAGGACGAAGCCCCCGCCCATGCAGAATCCGACCGAGCCCACGGATGAGGAGGTGACCTCGGGAAGACCGAGCAGGTAGTCGACGGCCCCGGACAACAGTTCCACACCGCGGTCCACCGGCAGCGCGCCCATCATGCGGCCGGCTTCGGCGGCGTCGTGAGCGACCGCGCCACCGTAGAGGTCCGGGGCGAGGGCGACGAAGCCTTCGGCGGCGAGGCGGCGCGTCACGTCGGCGATGTGGGCGGTGAGCCCCCACCACTCCTGGATGACGAGCACCCCGGGGCCGCGCCCGGCGGGCGGCAGGGCGAGGTAGCCGTGGGCGGTGCCTCCCGCGCTCGGGAAGCTGACGTTCTGCTGCGGGTCACCGGCCGGGCGCGGGGCCGGGACGGCGGACGCGGAAGGGGACGGTTCGGACGCGGGCATGGACGCTCCTCCCCCCGCCGCGGATCATGCCCGCGCGGGGACTGCTGACGTGGTGACGGCTGTGTGCCGTACTCACCGACGCTACGACGTGAGGGGAGGCGATGCGGAAGAGGGGCTGCCGGTGGCAGGGTGCCGGGGGAGGGCCAGTTCACGGGTACGGTCCACGGGCACCGGGGCGTGTGGGATACGGACCGGCCGGGCCGGGTCCGGGCGGCCACGTGGCGCTCCGAGCCGCCGCCAACACCCCCCTCCCCCGGGCGTCGGCGGCTTTCCCCGTCAGCGTCCTCCCCGCCAGTGGTCCTCCGTGTCTCCGCAGTCCTCGGTGTCGGCGGGCGGCCGCGTCGGGTCCTCGTGTCAGGGGCTCTTCGTGTCGGCGGGGGCGGTGAGGGCGGCGCGTTCGGCGAGGGCGGTGAGGGCGCGGGCGGTGTCGAGGTTGACGCGGCCGAGGTCGAGGAGGGGGGTCTGGGCCTCTCCGGAGCAGGAGGGGAGGTCGAGACGGAGCGATGGCAGCTTGATGCCGGCGGCGATGAGGGCGGCGCGGAGTCGCTCCAGGTGGTCCTGTGCCTCGTACATGCCGGTCAGTTCCCGCGTGCCCTGCTCGGTCATTCGTCCACGCTCCCGTTGGTCGTCACTCGTGCTGCCCGCCTCGTGCCGCGGGCGGCCGCAGCCGTGCGCTCCCGGTTGGCCGCCCGCCTGCCCGCCGTCCGGTGCCCGGAGTGGCGGGGCGGCCGGACGACGGGGCTCCCAGGAGCGGGAGGCTCCCCGCGGAGGCGAGGCTGGTCAGGAGTTCATCACCTCGCCCGGGCGTGCCGCCACGGCGCCACCGGGCGATTCACCATTTCGGCGTGGCTTCGGGAGATTCCCCGGCGCGTCGCGGAGGGAGCGGTTAGCCTGCCGCGCCGTGCAGGGCGGGGCCCGTGTCTCAGAGCGTGCGGGTCAGGAAGACGCTGAGCGGGTCCTCTCGGTAAGCACCGAAGGGCGGGCAGGGGCGGAAGCCGAACTTGCCGTAGAGCGTGCGGGCGGGCAGGAAGAAGTCGTCCGCTCCGGTCTCCAGGCTGACGCGGTCCAGTCCGGCGCGGCGCGACTCGTCGAGGGCGTGCCGCAGCAGTGCGGAGGCGATGCCGGAGCGGGTGCGGTTCGGGTCGGTGCGCATGGACTTGAGTTCGCCGTGTGCGGGGGCGATGCGTTTGACGGCACAGCAGCCGACGATCTCGCCGCCCTCCCGCGCGGTCCAGAAGGTCACTTCCGGCACGCGCAGCCCTTCGAGGTCGAGTGCGTGGGTGCTCTCGGGCGGGGAGAGAGCGCGGAGCTGGGAGACGTGTGCCTCCAGGAAGGCGGCGATGGCAGGGCCGGCCAGGTCGTCGACTGATATGTCCATGTCCGGCGAGCCTAGCCGCCTGACCTGCGGCGCAGTGCGGGTTGTGGTGCTCCTCACCGGCCTGGGTCCGCTCGCGTCGGGCGTCACCCGGCAGTTCCCGCCCGTCCCCGCGGCCGTACCGGCTCATCGCAGCACGCGGACGTGCCGCAGCACCGGCTGCCCCTCCCGGTCGACCGGCACGCCGGGACCGAATCCCGCGCGTGAGAGGACGGCGCGGGAGGCGGTGTTGCGGACGTTCGTGTCGGCCCACACTCTGGCCAGGCCGAGCGACGCGTCGGCGACGGTGCACAACTCCCGTACCGCCGCGGTCGCCAGCCCGCGCCCCGTGGCCCGGCGCGCGAGGCGGTATCCCAGCTCCGCGTCGCCGCCGGTGACGATGTCCAGGAGGTTGAAGCGGCCGAGCACGGTGCGCGCGTCCTCGTCGAGCAGAACGTGGAAGCGGCAGACGCCCGCGTCCTGTTCGGCGAGCAGCGCGGCGTGCCGCTCGGCGAAGCCCTCAGCGGTGAAGTACGGCTCCCCGCGGTCGGGTACCCACTGGGCGAACCACTCCCGCTCGGCCCGTTCGAACTCCAGTACCGCCGGTGCGTGTGCGGCGGTGAGCCGCTCCAGTCGTGGCATCTCCCGACCGTAGCGGCGGTGCCGGGGCGGCGGCACCTGGATTCAGCGGAACTTGATCACGCGTGGCCACGCAGGGCAAATCAGCCCTGTGGAGGGCGAATTCCTCTCACACGGAAGAGTGAGAACTTTTTTGAGTTCGCGGACTTTATCCACAGATTTCCGCTGGGGGTGCCTGGGGGGCTTCGGTTTGCGAAAGACTGGTAGTGGGGTCGCCCCCCGGGTGGGTGGGGGTGTGCCCAGGGTGGGGGGAGGTATGCCCGGGGCGGTGGAGGTATGCCCAGGCGCGGCGCAACAAACACAAGCCCCCGAACCCACCAGCACCCGACCCCACCCACCCCATTCCCCCACCCCATAGCCCCACCCGCCCATCGCCCACGCCCCCACCGCCCCACCACACGCTTCACCCACCCCCCTCTCCCGCCTCACCCTTCATCCGGTCATCCGGTCATCCGGACCCCACCCCTCCGCTCCCCCTTCCAGTGAATCCCCCGGTGCCGTAGCGTCTTCGATATGCGTATTACCGCCCACCGTCTCTACGGCGGCCTCGCGGTGCTCGGGGTCCTTGTCGTTCTCGCGCTGCTCATGTGGCCGGTAGGCGGGAGTGGTTGCGGGAGCGTGCTGGGGACCGGGGAGTCCGGGGGGCCGACCGCCAGCGCGTGCAACGCGGATCATCACCGGCAGGCCAACCTCGCCCTCGGCTTCGCCGTGCCCACGCTCGTCCTGGGCGGCCTCTACCTCCGCACCCAACGGCGCCACTGACGCCTCTCCGCGACGCCTCCGGCCCCGCCCCGCGCAGATCTTCCCGCGTGCCCCTCCCGCGCCCCACCCCACCCCGCGCCCTCCCCTCCAGACCGGCCCCACCCCGCCGCTCACCCTCACCTCCCACTCCCCACTCCCCACCCACACCCCGCCCCCAGGGCACCAGACCCCAGACGCCAGGGCCCCAGACGCCAAGCGCCACCTCACCCCACACCACCCAAAGGGGGACTCCCCGTCCCCGGATAAGTGCGGCCTTCATCCCCCTCGCCCCACGGAGCACTCTCGATGACGTCAGCGAAATCCACGCGACCGTCTACGGAGCACCCCCATGAGCGACCCCCGCGACACCACCACCCCCACCGGCGCCACCCCCACCAGCGCCGCCCCCACCGGCGCCACCACCCCCAGCCCCACTCCCACCCCCAAGATCACCCTCGTCACCGGCGCCAACCGCGGTCTCGGCAAGCAGGCCGCCCTGCACCTCGCCGCGGCCGGGCAGGACCTGCTCCTCACCTACCGTTCGCACGCCGAGGAGGCGGAGGCGGTACTCGCCGAGGTGCGTGCTCTGGGACGTACCGCCGTGGCCTTCCGGCTCGACACGACCGAGTTCGGCACGTTCCCGGACTTCGCCGCCGATGTGCGGGCCGCGCTGGACGAGCACTGGGGCCGTGACACCTTCGACCACCTCTTCAACAACGCCGGTTCCTCCGCGCTGGCACCCGTCGCCGAGACCACGGAGGCGCAGCTCGACAGCATGTACGAGGTCCACTTCAAGGGCCCGTACCTGCTCACCAAGGCCCTCCTCCCGCTGCTCGCCGACGGCGGCCGGGTGCTCAACGTCTCGACGGGGCTGACGCGTTTCACACAGGTGGACGCCGCCCCCTACGCCTCGATGAAGGGCGCCGTGGAGGTCTTCACGCGCTACCTCGCGAAGGAACTCGGCCCGCGCGGTATCGCCGTCAACGCGCTCGCCCCCGGTGCCACGGCGACCGACTTCGGCGGCGGTGACCTGCGGGACAACGAGGCCGTACGGGCAGGTCTCGCGAGTGTCACCGCGATGGGGCACGTCGGCGACCCGGTCGACATCGGCGCGGCCGTCGCCGCGCTCCTCGCCGACGGCACCCGCTGGATCACCGGGCAGCGCATCGAGGCGAGCGGCGGCATGCTCCTGTGAACCCCGGGCAGGACCCGGCCGGACACCCCCCGCCCCACCCGGCGGAACCCCCGCACCACCCCACCGGACCCGCAGCCCGGCCCACCCGCACCCCGCCTCACCAGGCCGAGCCCCCGCACCACCCCACCGGCACCCCGCGCCCCCCGGTCGCCCACCCGGTCGGGTCTCGCCCCACCGACACCCCGCCCCACCGACACCCCACCCCGCCGCACCCCACACCCGGCCCCACCCCGCCGCACCCCGCACCGCGCCCCACCCCGCCCACCGGCCACCGGTACCCCGCTCCGCGCGGCATCATCGATCTCAAGACCGTCAGGGACGCCCCCGAGGAGGACCGCCGTGGACCGGGCTCAGCTCGCCGACTTCCTGCGCACCCGACGGGCCGCGCTGCAACCCGAGGATGTCGGGCTGCCGCGCGGCCCGCGCCGCCGCACCGGCGGGCTGCGGCGTGAGGAGGTGGCGGCGCTGTGCGAGATGTCCGCCGACTACTACACGCGCATCGAGCAGGAGCGCGGCCCGCAGCCCTCGGAGCAGATGCTTGCCGCGATGGCGCGCGGGCTGCGCCTCACGCTCGCCGAACGCGACCACCTCTTCCTCCTCGCCGGGCACAACGCCCCCGCCCGCACCAGCCGTACGGACCACATCACGCCGGGTCTCATGCGCATCCTCGACCGGCTTGAGGACACCCCGGCGCAGGTCCTCTCGGGCGTCGGCGAGACGCTCAAGCAGACCCACGCGGCGACCGCGCTGCTCGGTGACCAGACCCTCTTCACCGGTCTGGAGCGCAGCATCACGTACCGCTGGTTCGCCGCGCCCGGCACGGTGCGGCCGCTCTACCCGGTGGAGGATCACACGCTGCGCGGGCGGTTCTTCGTCTCCGAGTTGCGCGCGGCGTACGCGCGGGAGGGGAAGGGCGGGCGCGCCGAGGAGATCGCCGAGGCGCTGCTCGCGCGCAGCGAGGAGTTCGCCGCGCTGTGGGCGGCGCACGAGGTCGGCCTGCCGCAGACAGAGTCGAAGCGGGTGCGCCATCCCGACCTCGGGGTGCTCGATCTGTACTGCCAGGTGCTCATCGATCCCGCCCAGTCGCAGGCGCTCCTCGTCTACACCGCGACGCCCGGCACCGAGAGCCACGAGAAGCTCCGGCTCCTCAACTCCCTCCCGGCCCGCGCGCCGGGCGTCTGAGGCCCCGGCGAGAGGCGGCCCCTCCCCGGTCCTCCAAAGGAACCGGCGCTCACAGCACCCCGGTCTCGCGCGCCCGCAGCACTGTCGCGAGCCGGTCCCTCGTGCCGAACTTGCGGTAGAGGTGGGCGAGGTGGCGGTGGACGGTACGGGGCGAGATGCCGAGCCGTTGCGCGATGGCGCTCGCGGTGCGGGCCTCGGCGAGCAGCACGAGGACGGTGATCTCGCGTGGGGTGAGGCCGAGTGCGGCGGCGCGTTCCTCCCGTACCGCCGCCGCGTCCGGCGCGTCGGGGGGTGTGCGCCAGGCGCGCAGGTGGCGGGCGTGTGCCTCGACCGCGGCGAATACGGGCTGGGCGCGGCGGGCGTAGGCGAGATGGGCGGAGGTGAAGGGGCGGCGGCCGGTGCGGTGCAGGAGGCAGCCGTTGATGGCGCCGCGCTCGGGCCGCGGGAGCGGCAGGGCGAGGATGTCCGTCGAGCCGAGCGCGTCGCGCAGCTGCCCCGCGGGGGCGGCGTGGCGCCACGCGTGGGCTCCGGCGGTGGCGCGCGCGGTGAGGGGTTCGAGTGGGTGGCCCGCGGTGTAGCGGTCGGCGAAGGGGTAGCCGGTACGGATCACGTCGAGTTGCTCGGGGCCGAGCAGGTGGTGGGCGGGGCCCTCGGGGGTCCAGAGCCTGACGGTGCCCTCGCCGGGGTTCCATTCCTCCGCCTTGCGGACGGCGAGGTCGGCGTCGAGCGCGTCGAGGAGTTCGGTGAAGGCGAGGGACCACAGCTGTTCGGGGCGGGTCTCGTGGAGCGCGGCGACGGCGAGTGCGAGCAGCCGGGCGAGCGCGACCGGGTCCGCGTCGGCGCCGTCCATCGTCCCGCTCCCTCCGTGAAGTCCGTACCGGCATGGGCCCACCGGCCGCGGTGTCCGACCGGCGTGGCCCACCGGCCGCGGTGTCCGTACCGGCCGCGGCCGAGCTGTGGGTAGAAGTACTCATACCCTGCCGCGCCCGTTCACGGCATTCTGTCCCGGTGACGACCGTCCGGAACGGGGCGGTGGTACCGGGCCGCCCGCCCGCGCCGGATTCGGGGGAAGCGACGCGGGCCGCACCCGGCACACCCGCGGCCCCCGGGGGAACGCGGACGGTCGGCCACACGACGAAGCGGCATCTCCTGGACCGGGAGGTGCCGCTTCTTCTCGTACCTCGTACCTCGTACGGGTACGGGGCGGGTACGGGTACGGGGCGGGCGAGCCGGGGGCCGTACGGGCGCGGGCCGCCCCGAAGCCGTACGAGTACGAGCCGACACGGCCCCACGCCCGCCCCCCGTGCCCACACCCGCCCCCCGTGCCCGTGCCCGCGGCCACGCCCCCCGCCCCGTACTCCGTGCCCGCACGCGGCCGGGGCCCGTACGTCCGCACGCGGCCGGGGCCCGTACGTCCGCAGACGTACGGGCCCCGGGGAACCCTCATCCGGTCCCTGCCACCGCGGTGGCAGGGGTGTGCCGGATCAGAAGTCCATGTCACCGCCCGGCATGCCGCCCGGAGCGGCCGGAGCGGCCTTCTCCGGCTTGTCGGCGATGACGGCCTCGGTGGTGAGGAAGAGCGCGGCGATGGAGGCCGCGTTCTGGAGGGCGGAGCGCGTGACCTTGGCCGGGTCGAGGATGCCCTCGGCGATCATGTTCACGTACTCGCCGGTCGCGGCGTTGAGGCCGTAGCCGACCTCAAGGTTGCGGACCTTCTCCACCACGACGCCGCCTTCGAGGCCGGCGTTGACGGCGATCTGCTTGAGCGGGGCCTCCAGGGCGGTCTTGACGGCGGCCGCACCGGTCGCCTCGTCGCCCTCCAGCTCCAGCTTGTCGAAGACCGAGGAGGCCTGGAGCAGGGCCACGCCACCACCGGCGACGATGCCCTCCTCGACGGCCGCCTTGGCGTTGCGCACGGCGTCCTCGATGCGGTGCTTGCGCTCCTTCAGCTCGACCTCGGTCGCGGCACCGGCCTTGATGACGGCGACGCCACCGGCGAGCTTCGCCAGGCGCTCCTGGAGCTTCTCGCGGTCGTAGTCCGAGTCGCTGTTCTCGATCTCGGCGCGGATCTGGTTGACGCGGCCCGCGACCTGCTCGCTGTCGCCGGCGCCGTCCACGATGGTCGTCTCGTCCTTGGTGATGACGACCTTGCGGGCGCGGCCGAGCAGCTCGATGCCGGCGTTCTCCAGCTTGAGGCCGACCTCCTCGGAGATGACCTGGCCACCCGTGAGGATGGCGATGTCGCCGAGCATGGCCTTGCGGCGGTCACCGAAGCCGGGCGCCTTGACCGCGACGGACTTGAAGGTGCCGCGGATCTTGTTGACGACCAGGGTGGAGAGCGCCTCGCCCTCGACGTCCTCGGCGATGATCAGCAGCGGCTTGCCGGACTGCATGACCTTCTCCAGCAGCGGAAGGAGGTCCTTCACGTTGCTGATCTTGGAGTTCGCGATGAGGATGTACGGGTCGTCGAGCGACGCCTCCATCCGCTCCATGTCGGTGGCGAAGTACGCCGAGATGTAGCCCTTGTCGAAGCGCATGCCCTCGGTGAGTTCCAGCTCCAGACCGAAGGTCTGGGACTCCTCGACGGTGATGACGCCTTCCTTGCCCACCTTGTCCATCGCCTCGGCGATCAGCTCGCCGATCTGGGTGTCGGCGGCGGAGATGGAGGCCGTGGAGGCGATCTGCTCCTTGGTCTCCACGTCCTTGGCCTGCTCCAGGAGCGCGCCGGAGACGGCCTCGACGGCCTGCT
The DNA here is from genome assembly GCF_050613165.1 of Streptomyces sp. P6-2-1. Classification (NCBI taxonomy): domain Bacteria; kingdom Bacillati; phylum Actinomycetota; class Actinomycetes; order Kitasatosporales; family Streptomycetaceae; genus Streptomyces; species Streptomyces sp. P6-2-1. The sequence goes on from NZ_CP192513.1 coordinate 3,042,818, forward strand.
CGATGCCGCGCTTCAGGGCCATCGGGTTGGCGCCGGCGGCCACGTTGCGCAGGCCCTCGCGGACCAGGGCCTGGGCCAGGACGGTCGCGGTCGTCGTGCCGTCACCGGCGACGTCGTCCGTCTTCTTCGCGACCTCCTTGACCAGCTCGGCGCCGATCTTCTCGTACGGGTCCTCCAGCTCGATCTCCTTGGCGATGGAAACACCATCGTTGGTGATCGTGGGGGCGCCCCACTTCTTCTCCAGGACGACGTTGCGGCCCTTGGGGCCGAGGGTCACCTTGACGGCGTCGGCGAGCTGGTTCATACCGCGCTCAAGGCCGCGCCGCGCCTCCTCGTCGAACGCGATGATCTTGGCCATGTGAAGTGGTCCTCCCAGGACACGGGGTGGGCTGAGGGACCGTGTGGCGCCCGCGACGGACGGCCTGGGACCCGCGCCGAATTCCTTGCCACGGCGGGGCCTCCGGGCCTCACCGACCCGGTCTCTCTGTCACTCTCAACGTCAGAGTGCTAACGCTAATGATTAGCACTCGGCCCCATCGAGTGCAAGCCACTTGCGTGGGCCCTACCCGCCCCCGGCCCGCCCCATGCCACCCGTGCGGGTACGCGCGACGCCACCCGTGCGGGTACGCGCGACCCCGTACGTGCGGGTACGCGCGACTACGTGCGGGTACGCGCGGCGAGGGCCCGCCCCCGTCGCCGGGTGCGGGCCCTCGCCCGTGCTCGTCATGTCGTGCCGTACGCGGCCGCGCGGTCGCGTACCGGTCGGAGCGCTGTTCAGGCGGCAGCGCGGACCATGTCCGCCTGCGGGCCCTTCTGGCCCTGCGAGATCTCGAACTCGACCCGCTGACCCTCCTCCAGGGTGCGGTAACCGTCCATCTGGATCGCGCTGTAGTGGACGAATACATCCGCACCACCGTCGACCGCGATGAAGCCGTAGCCCTTCTCCGCGTTGAACCACTTGACGGTGCCCTGAGCCATGCCTAACTCCCCTATTACTGGCCCTTGCACAGGAACGCACTTCGCGCACCCGGGTCAGACCTCACCCCTGCGGGAATCGCCTGGGGCTGCGCCGGAACGCGTCGACCGCCGCTGAATGTATCTGCCCAACTGCCGTCCGCAACAGGTCAGTCGGACGAGAATTCAGCCCGGATCGCATCCCGACATGGCTGGAGAATTCACGGGAGTTCAGGACACGTCGGGCCAGGCAAAAGGAACGTAAAGCCGCAAAGAGGCGGCGCGAAAAGCGGAATTGCTCGCCAGATCTCCGACAGGTGCGCATGCGGCGCGAGGGATTCCGGGAGCCGCCGTGAAGAAAGGGGCAGAGCAATACCCCGACTCTACTCCTGCGAATCTCATGGAATTGCCCCCTCCGCTTGTGGTGCGGAGGGGGCAGGAGTGGAGCGAGGGGTACGGGGGCGGACGGCGGCCGTCCGGCGGGCGGCGCGGGGCGCCGCGACCCGTGGCCGCGCGGCCGCCCCGCCCCGTAGCCCCGTACGGCCGGTTCAGCAGCCGCCGGCGACCGCCGGGATGATCGAGATCCCCGCGCCGTCCGGCGTGGCCGTGTCGAGGCCCTGCTCGAAGCGGATGTCGTCGTCGTTGACGTAGAGGTTGACGAAGCGGCGGAGCTTGCCGCCGTCGTCGAGGACGCGGGCGGAGATGCCCGTGTGGTTGCGCTCCAGGTCGGCGAGGACCTCGGCGACGGTGGTGCCCTCGGCGGGCACCTCGGCCTGGCCGCCGGTGTAGGTGCGCAGGATGGTCGGAATACGAACGGAAACGCTCATGGCGTGGCCTTTCTCGGTCAACGAGGTCAGCGCGGGAGGGGGAAGTTCAGGGGGAGGGGGATCAGCCCGCGAGACCGGCGGCGCGGAAGGCGTCCAGGTCGGGGCGGATCGTCGCGGTGGGTCCCGTGGTCGGGGCGACCGCGTCGAGGGTCTTGAGGCCGTCGCCCGTGTTGAGCACGACGGTGGTCAGGGCGGGGTCGAGCTGCCCGTTCTCGATGAGCTTGCGCGTGACACCGACCGTGACGCCGCCCGCCGTCTCGGCGAAGATGCCCTCGGTGCGCGCGAGGAGCTTGATCGCGTCCACGACCTGCTCGTCGTCCACGTCCTCGACGGCGCCGCCGGTGCGGCGGGCGATGTCGAGCACGTAGGGGCCGTCGGCCGGGTTGCCGATCGCGAGGGACTTCGCGATCGTCTTCGGCTTCTGCGGGCGCACGACGTCGTGCCCGGCCTTGTACGCGGTCGACACCGGCGAGCAGCCCTCGGCCTGGGCGCCGAAGATCTTGTACGGCTTGTCCGCGACGAGGCCGAGTTTGATCAGTTCCTTCAGCCCCTTGTCGATCTTCGTCAGCTGCGAGCCGGAAGCGACCGGAATGACGATCTGGTCGGGGATCTCCCAGCCGAGCTGCTCGCAGATCTCGTACGCGAGCGTCTTCGAGCCCTCGCCGTAGTACGGGCGCAGATTGACGTTGACGAAGCCCCAGCCCTCGCCGAGCGGGTCGCCGATCAGCTCGGAGCAGAAACGGTTCACGTCGTCGTACGTGCCCTCGATGCCGACGAGGTCGCCGCCGTAGACGGCCGCCATGACGACCTTGCCCTGCTCCAGGTCGTGCGGGATGAAGACGCAGGAGCGGAAGCCCGCGCGCGCGGCGGCGGCGCCGACGGCTCCGGCGAGGTTGCCCGTCGACGAGCAGGACAGGGTCGTGAAACCGAAGGCGCGCGCGGCTTCGACGGCGATCGCGACGACGCGGTCCTTGAAGGAGTGCGTGGGGTTGCCGGAGTCGTCCTTGACGTAGAGGCCGCCGGTGACGCCGAGTTCCTTGGCGAGCCGGTCCGCCTTCACGAGTTGCGTGAGTCCGGGGTTGGTGCTGGGGTGGCTCGCCACGTCGGCGGGCACGGGGAGCAACGGGGCGTAACGCCAGATGTTCTTGGGGCCCGCCTCGATCGCGCGGCGCAGTTCTTCGACGTCGCCGGAGGGAAGCTCGTAGGCGACCTCAAGAGGACCGAAGCAGCTCTCGCAGGCGAAGATCGGGCCGAGCGGGAAGCGCTCGCCGCACTCGCGGCAGGAGAGCGCGACAGCGGGGCCGAGGTCGACGGCGGAGGTGGTGTTCTGCGGGATTTCGGCGGCTTGCACAGCCATGTGGGGAGGCCCTCTCTCCTCATCTTCCCCGCGGCGCATCTCGCCGCGAGACGGAATTGGCACCTTCCCGAGCCAGGGCCTTCGGTGGCGGTATCGACGAACCGCGCGGAGACTGGCTGGAGGGTTGCCGGGGCTTCAACGGGCCGTATCCCTCTGCCCCTCTGGATGAGCGTTGTGGCACCCGGGCTTCGGGCCCGGAGCGTTTGTGACACAAGGTGACAGCGCACCCCGACATGGGATGGTCACCCGCGTTGTTCAAGACTGTAACCGAAGCCCTGGATCGTGGAGAGAGCCGTCCGCACGCCGAGATGAAGGTCTCACCGGCGCCCTCCGCAGGGGCGGCAGTCCGGGGACCCGGCACCGGGTCCGCACGCACGAGGGGACAGACGCCGTGATCGAAGAGGTGGAACGCTGGCTGGAGCGCCGCTCCTGGACCGCGAACGACTGGCCCGTGGAGCGGCTCGCCGCGCTCAAACGTGCCGCGGGGACCTCGGTGGCCGTCGTCCTCCCCGCCCTGAACGAGGAGGCGACCGTCGGCGCGATCGTCGACGTCATCCGGCGTGAACTCGTCGACGCCGTCCCTCTCGTCGACGAACTCGTCGTCCTCGACTCGGGCTCCACGGACCGCACCGCGGAGGTCGCGCGCGCGGCCGGGGCGCGGGTCGTGCACAGGGACGCGGTGCTGCCGCGGCTGCCGACCGTGCCGGGCAAGGGCGAGGTGCTGTGGCGCTCGCTGCTCGCGACCGAGAGCGACCTGATCTGTTTCGTCGACGCGGATCTCAAGGACTTCAGGTCCGCTTTCGTGACCGGCATCCTCGGTCCGCTCCTCGCCGAGCAGGACGTGCACTTCGTGAAGGCGATGTACGACCGCCCGCTGGGCTCCGAGCCGGGCCAGGGCGGCCGCGTGACGGAGATGATGGCGCGCCCGCTGCTCAATATGCACTGGCCGCGGCTCTCGGGTTTCGTGCAGCCGCTGGGCGGGGAGTACGCGGCGCGGCGCTCGCTCCTCGAACAGCTGCCGTTCCCCGTGGGGTACGGGGTCGAGCTGGGTCTCCTCGTGGACGCGCTGCACACGGTGGGGCTGGACGCGCTCGCGCAGGTGGACGTGGGGGTGCGGGTGCACCGCCACCAGGACGGACACGCCCTGGGCCGCATGGCGGCGACGATCTACCGCACGGCGCAGGTGCGGCTCGCGCGCGGTCATCTCGTACGGCCGGAGCTGACGCAGTTCGAGCGTGCGCCCGAGGGCGGTTTCGAGGCGCACACGCACCGCGTGGACACGGAGGAGCGGCCGCCGATGCGGGAGATCCCCGAGTACACGGAGCGCAGGGCGGCGGCCTGAGGGGCGGCGGGGCGGCGGTGGGGGCGCCCGCCGGGCGGCCCGGGCGCGGGGCGCCTGCGACGCCGGGCCGTTTCCGCGGGAAGGGTGACAGAAATGGCAGTTGTGGCAGTTGTCTGCCGGTATACGGGCTCGCACGTTTGAGCCCATGATCCCGAGGCGAGGAATCCAGCATGCCTACTGACGACCCCACCCGCCCCGCCACCACCGGCACCGGCACCGGCACCGGCGCCGCCGTCCTCCTCGCCTCCAACCGCGGGCCCGTCTCGTACGCGTTCGGCGCGCACGGGGAGCTGACGGCCAAGCGCGGCGGTGGCGGGCTCGTCTCGGGGCTGTCGGCGATCGGGCCCGAGGTCGACGCCGTGTGGGTGTGCGCGGCGCTGAGCGACGCGGACCGCGAGGCGGCCCGCCGCTCGGGCGGCGAGCTGGACCCGGCGGACACGGGCGGCCGTCGTGTCCACATGCTGGGGATCGATCCGCGTACGCAGCACGAGGCGTACAACGACATCGCCAACTCCGTGCTGTGGTTCGCCCATCACATGCTGTGGCAGACCCCCTTGGAGCCCGCTTTCGGCCCGGAGTTCCGTGCGCGCTGGGCCTCGTTCGAGTCGTACAACCGCGCCTTCGCCGAAGCGCTCGCGGCGCAGGCCGCCGAGGGAGCGGCGGTGCTCGTGCAGGACTACCACCTCGTGCTCGTGCCGGGGATGTTGCGCGCGTTGCGTCCCGATCTGCGCATCGCGCACTTCTCGCACACGCCCTGGGCGCCGCTCGACTACTACCGGCTGTTGCCCGACGACGTCGCCGAGCAGGTGCTGCGCGGGATTCTCGGCGCGGATCACGCGGGTTTCCTCACGCGTCGCTGGGCGGACGCCTTCACGGCCTGCGCGGACGCGCTCGTCGGCGGTACGGGCCGGACCGAGGTCGCGGTGCACGGGCTCGGCGCGGACGCCGACTTCCTGCGGGGGCGGGCGCATCAGGCGGACGTGGACGAGCGGATCGCCGCGCTGCGCTCGGAGATCGGCGGCGAGGGGCGGCGCACGATCGTGCGGGTGGACCGTACGGAGCTGTCGAAGAACATCGTGCGCGGGCTGTACGCCTACCGGCGGCTGCTGACGGACCGTCCCGACTGGCGCGGGCGGGTCGTGCACCTGGCCTTCGCGTACCCGTCCCGGCAGGACCTGGAGGTGTACCGGGCGTACACGGCGGAGGTGGAGCGGGTCGCGCAGGACATCAACGACGAGTTCGGTACGGCGGACTGGACGCCTGTCCTGCTCAAGGTGGACGACGATTTCCCGCGCTCGCTCGCGGCGTACCGCCTCGCGGACGTGGCGTTGGTCAACCCGATCCGGGACGGCATGAACCTCGTGGCGAAGGAGGTCCCTGTCGTCTCGGACGCGGGCGTGGCGCTCGTGCTGTCGCGGGAGGCGGGCGCGTACGAGGAGTTGGGCGCCGACGCGGTGGTGGTGAACCCGTACGACGTCTCGGCGACGGCCGAGGCCCTGCACACGGCGCTCACCCAGGACCCGGAGTCCCGGACGGCGCACACGAAGCGCCTGGCGGAGACGGCGACGGCACTGCCACCGGGGAGGTGGTTCATGGAGCAACTGGAGGCGCTGGGCGGGGCGTAGGCCGTGGGTGAGCGGGTGTGCCGGGCTCAGGACAGGGTGTCGGCGAGGGTGGACAGGAAGGCGACGACCTCTTCGGGGCCGCCGGCGAGGGGCAGGTCGGCGCGGACGGTGAGTTCGGTGACCTCGGTGCCGGAGGCGATGAGGAGGCCGGGGCGGGCGGGGCGGCCCGCTTCGACGGCGGCGTAGGCCGCGAGGTCGCCGAGGTCGTCGCCCGCGTAGAGCACGGAGGCGGCGCCGACCTCGTCGAGGTAGCTCGTGAGCGCCTTGCCCTTGTCCATGCCCGGCGGGCGCAACTCCAGGACCATACGGCCCGGTTCGACGATCAGGCCGTGCCGTTCGGCGAGGGCGGTGAGCGGGGCGAGCAGTGCTTCGTACGCGGCCTGCGGGTCCTCGGCGCGGCGCGTGTGCACGGCGACGGCCTGGCCCTTGTCCTCGGTCCACAGCCCGGCGAAGTCCCCGTTCGCCTCCAGCACGGCGGGGAGTTCGGCGCGCGCCGCGGTGAGTCCTGGGGGCGGGGGCGGGGCGGTGAGTTCGCCGCTCGCGGCTTCCCAGCGCTCGGCGCCGTACAGGCCGAGGACGACGAGGCGGTCGAGCCCCGGGACGTGCGCGAAGCCGCCGTAGCGGACGGCGGTCTCGGCGGGGCGCCCGGTGACGACGGCGAGGGAGCGGACGTGCGGGGCGAGGCGTGCGAGCGCTTCGACGGCGCCGGGGCGGGCGCGCGCGGAGTCGGGGTCGGGGACGATGTCGGCGAGCGTGCCGTCGAAGTCGAGCGCCACGACGGCCGTCGCTGGCTCGTCGAGTACGGCCCGCAGCCCGGTCCGCCCGGCCTCGGTCACGGGCTCGGGGAGCGGGGAACGGGAGGAGTGCGAGTCACGCGCTGCGGTCATGGGCCGCACTCTAGGCCGCCGGGTGTGCGCTCGCCTCACCGCTCCGCCCGGCGTGCCTCCCGTACGCGGCGCAGGCGGTGGACGGTGACGGGGGCGTGCGCCTCGGCCGCGGGGTCGTCGAGAAGGGCGTTGAGGAGCTGGTAGTAGCGGGTCGGTGACATGCCGAGGCGCTCACGCACGGCCCGCTCCTTGGCGCCGGGCCCGGTGAAGCTCTCGCCTTCGAGGGCGAGGACGTCGCGGTCGCGCGCGGAGAGGGCGGGCGGGACCGACGGGGCGAGGGGGGCGGTGGGGGGCTCCCGTTCAGGGTCGTCGTCCTGAGGTGCGGTGCTCATCCCCGCAAGCGTAGGCCAGCGTGGGGGGGCCGGCGTGGACGGGCCGGGGCGGCTCAGGTCCGACTGCGGCTCGGGGCTGCCCCGGCCCAGGACCGACTGCGGCCCAGGGCCAACCACGGCCCAGGGCTGCCCCGGCCCAGGACCAGCTCTGCCCCGGCCCAGGACCGACTGCGGCCCAGGGCCAACTGCGGCTCGGGGCCAACTGCGGCTCGGGGCGGGGACAACTGCGGCCCAGGGCCAACCACGGCCCAGGACCGACTGCGGCCCAGGACCGACTGCGGCCCAGGACCGACTGCGGCTCGGGACCAACCACGGCCCAGGACCGACTGCGGCTCGGGACCAACCACGGCCCAGGACCGACTGCGGCCCAGGGCCGACTGCGGCCCAGGGCCGACTGCGGCCCAGGGCCGAGTGCGGCTCGGGGCGGGGCCAGCTGTGGCTCGGACGTGGGTGAAGCCTCGTCTCCGGCAACTTCGCCACGCGAATGGACTAGACCTCTTCCAGTTGAGGCGCCAAACTGTTTCACGTGAAACATGTCATCGCCCTCGATGTGGGCGGCACCGGGATCAAGGCCGCCCTGGTCGGGGCGGCGGGTGAGCTGCTGCACGAGGAGCGGCGGCGCACCGGGCGCGAGCAGGGGCCCGGGGCGGTGGTCGAGGGCATCCTCGCCTTCGCCGCCGAGTTGTTCGCGTACGGCAGCGAGCGGTTCGGCGAGGGGGCGAGCGCGGTCGGGATAGCGATCCCGGGCGTGGTGGACACCGAGAAGGGCGTCGCCGTCTTCTCGGCCAATCTCGGCTGGGAGAACGTGCCGCTGCGCGCCCTGCTGAGCGAGCGGCTCGGCGGCGTACCGGTCGCGCTCGGCCACGACGTACGGACCGGCGGGATCGCCGAGGGGCGGCTGGGCGCGGGCCACGGGGCCGACCGGTTCTTCTTCCTCGCCCTCGGTACGGGCATCGCGGGCGCGTACGGCATCAACGGGGTCATCGAACCGGGCGCGCACGGTTCGGCCGGTGAGCTGGGGCACGTCGTGGTGCGCCCGCAGGGGCCGCCGTGCGGCTGCGGGCAGCGCGGCTGCCTGGAGCGGCTCGCCTCGGCCTCGGCCGTCACCGCCGCGTGGGCGGAGGCGAGCGGGGACCCGGAGGCGACCGCGGCGGACTGCGCGCGGGCCGTCGTCGCCGGGGACCCGCGTGCGGTGGCCGTGTGGGAGGAGGCCGTCGCCGCGCTCGCCGACGGACTGCTCATCGCCGTCACCCTGCTCGACCCCCGGACGCTGATCATCGGTGGCGGGCTCGCCGAGGCCGGGGAAACCTTGTTCACACCGCTGCGCGCGGCCGTCGCCGAGCGCGTCACCTTCCAGGCGCTTCCCGAGATCGTGCCCGCCGCGCTCGGGGACACGGCGGGCTGCCTCGGCGCGGGCCTGCTCGCCTGGGACCTACTCGCCACGGAGGTAAGCGCCTGATGGCTGCCAGCACCGAGTACACCGTCCTGACCGGCGCCACCGTGGTCCTGCCCTCGGGGCAGGTGCCGGACGGCAGGCTCGTCGTGGCCGGGGAGCGGATCGCGGAGCGCGCTCCCGAAGGCGCGCCCGAGATCGACCTGCGCGGGCACTGGCTCGTGCCCGGTTTCGTCGACATCCACAACCACGGGGGCGGCGGGGCCGCGTTCGGCGCGGGGGGCGTCGAGGACGTACGCACCGCGCTCGCCACGCACCGCGCGCACGGCTCGACGACGGTCGTCGCCTCGACCGTGACCGGCGAGCTGGACACGCTCGCGGAGCGGGCCGGGCTGCTCTCGGAGCTTTCGGAGGACGGTGAGCTGGCGGGCATCCACTTCGAGGGGCCGTTCATCTCGCCGTGCCGCAAGGGCGCGCACAGCGAGGCGCTTCTTCGGAATCCGGACCCCTCGGAGGTCGCGAAGCTGCTCGCCGCCGCGCGCGGGCAGGCGCGGATGATGACGCTCGCGACGGAGCTGCCCGGTGGGCTGGACTCGGTGCGGCTGCTCGTCGAGCAGGGCGTGATCGCGGCGATCGGGCACACGGACGCGACGTACGAGCAGACCGTCGAGGCGATCGAAGCGGGCGCGACGGTGGCGACGCACCTGTTCAACGCGATGCCGCCGCTGGGGCACCGCGAGCCGGGGCCCGTCGCGGCGCTCCTGGAGGACGAGCGGGTCACGGTCGAGCTGATCAACGACGGCACGCACCTGCACCCTGCCGCGCTGGAGCTGGCCTTCCGTCACAAGGGGGCGGACCGGGTCGCGTTCGTGACGGACGCGATGGACGCGGCGGGCTTCGGCGACGGGCGGTACCTGCTCGGGCCGCTGGAGGTCGATGTCGTGGACGGGGTCGCGCGGCTCACGGAGGGCGGTTCGATCGCGGGCTCGACGCTCACGATGGACCGTGCGCTCACGCGCGCGGTGACGGTCGACGGCCTCGGTATCGACGCGGCGGTACGGGCGCTGAGCGCGAACCCGGCCCGCCTGCTCGGCCTCGCGGACCGTGTGGGCTCCCTGGAGCCGGGCAAGGACGCGGACGTCGTGGTGCTCGACGCGGGCTTCGAGGTCGCGGGGGTGCTGCGCAAGGGACGGTGGATCGTGGCGCCGGAACCGGTGAGCGCGGGGACGCGGGGCTGACCAGAACGGAGCGGGGCCGCGCCGGAGCGAAGCGGCTCCCGTTCCCGCGGCGCCGAAGCGCCCCGTAGGGACGGCGCCGAAGCCTCCCGTACCGCCCGGACCGCCGTACCGCCCGGACTGCCCGGACTGCCGTGCCGCCGTGCCGCCGTGCCGCCCGGACCGAGCCGTACCGTCCGGACCGGGGAGAGCCGCCCGCCCCCTGCGCGGGCGGCTCTCCCCGTACCGCTCCCCCGTTCACGCCTTTATGACGAAGTGGCGGCGGGAAACGTTCGGTCCCGTTCGCAGTGGTCCGCTCCGCTCCGGGCTCTGGGCGCGCGGGGTGCGGCTTTGGCATGATCGGACCTCGTGCCGGTGCCGGGACGCACCGGACCGCGAGGGGGAGGGGGTGCGCGGATGCTGCTGACCGTCACGCTCAATACCGCGCTCGACCTGACGTACCGCGTCCCCGCGCTCGTGCCGGGGGCGAGTCACCAGGTGCGCGAGGTGAGTGAACGCGCGGGCGGCAAGGGGCTCAACGTGGCCCGGGTGCTCGGGGCGCTCGGGCGGCACGTCACGGTGACGGGCTTGTGCGGAGGGCCTACGGGAGCGCGCATACGGGAGTTGCTGGCCGGGGCCGACCGGGTCACCGACGCACTCGTCGAGACGGCGGAACCGGCCAGGCGCACGGTCACGGTGACCGCGGACCAGCGCGGGCGGGTGGTGTCGCGGGCGGCGGCGCGGGCCGCGGCGACGGTGCTGCGCGAGCCGGGGCCGCTCGTGTCGGCGGCGGAGTGGGGCGCGTTCCGGCACGTGTACGCGGGGCTGCTGCCCGCGGCGACGGCGGTCGCGCTGTGCGGGAGCCTGCCGCCCGGGGTGCCGGTGGGGGCGTACGCGACGCTCGTACGGGAGGCGCGGGCGGCAGGGGTCCCTGTGGTCCTGGACACGAGCGGGGAGGCGCTGCGCAGGGGCGTCGCCGCGCGCCCCGACATCCTGAAGCCCAATGAGGACGAACTCGCCCAGCTCACCGGCTCACGCGAACCGGCCCGCGCGGCCCGTGACGCCCGCCGCAGGGGCGCGGGCGCGGTCGTCGCCTCGCTCGGCGAGCGCGGTCTGCTCGCAGCGACGCCCACGACCACGTGGCGCGCGGCTCTCCCCCGTCCCCTGCCTGGCAACCCGACCGGCGCGGGCGACGCGGTCGTCGCCGCCCTCCTCGCGGGCCTCGCCGAGGCGCAGACCTGGCCCACGCGGCTCACCCACGCGACCGCCCTCGCGGCGGCGGCGGTCACCTCGCCGGTGGCGGGCGAGTTCGACGCGCGCGTGTACGCGGACCTCCAGGGGGAGGTGAAGGTGGGCGAGGTGGGGTGAGCGAACCGCCGCCCCACACGGTCCCACCGCCCCACACGGTCCCACCGCCGCACACGGTCCCGCCGCCCCACGCGGGCCCAGACGCGCGCCCCGGTCCCGGCGCCCCGCCGGGTACCGCCGCCCCGTCCCCGCCCGCCTACTTCGTCACGTGTCCCGCCTTCAGCCACACCCGGTCGAAGTTGGCGTCGCAGCTGTCTCCCTCGTCGCACGAGAAGGAGATGGCGTTCGTGCCCTTCGTCAGGTCGGTGAAGACGTAGGAGGTGGTCCAGCCCTTCTCCCAGTCGCCCTCGGAGGCCTGGGCCCAGTTCTTCAGGGAGAGGTCGCGGCGGTCGCCGCCGTTGATGTAGAGGCTGGCCTGCTGGTCCTTGCCGGGGACGCCGTAGTCGAGGAAGACCGTGTACTCGCCGGCCTTCGGGACGCTGACGTTCCAGGTGAGCTTGGCGCCCGGCTTGTTGAAGCCGGCGACGTAGCTGCCCCCGTCCGCCTTCGCGCCCTTGATGTCCGAGGCGACCGAGGGGCCGCCCGAGAGCTGAAGCGTCTTCGCGTCGGCCTTCGGGAGTTCTTCCTCGGCCTCCTTCGACGCCTCGTCGCCGGACGGCTTGTCGTCGTCCTCGTCGACCTGCCCCTGCGAGGCCGTCGCGCTGGGTGCCGGGTCCTTCGCGGCCTGCTTGTCGTCGCCCGAGCCGCCCGTGACCACCGCGATGGTGATACCCACGGCGACCGCGCACACGACGGCGACCGCGCCGATGAGCAGCCCCTTGTTGTTCGGCCCGCGGCCCCGGCCACCGCCGCCCTGGGCAGCCGCGGCGCGCCGGCCACCGGCGGGGGGCCCGCCGGGGAGGTTCTCGGGCGCGGCGTAGTGCGCGTTCTGCTGCGCGGGGTACGCGGCCGCGGGGCCGCCCTGCTGCGGCGCGCCCTGCGCGCCCTCCTTGGGCGGGTACCCGTACCCGTACTGGCGCTCGCCGACCGGCCTGACCTGGTGATACGAGCGCGGACCCGGGTAGCCGTAGCCGCCGCCCGTGGGCGGCTTGGCCCCGGCGGACTGGCCGTCGGCGTAGAGGTAGCCGAAGGGGTCGTCCTCCTCGGTGCCCGCTGCCCCCGGGTTCTCGCCCTCGGGCGGGTTCGCACCGTTGTTGCCGGGGGGGCCGGGGGTCATCGCTGGCTCACTCCTTGACGTGCTGGGGACGTGACGTACTGGGACGTGCTGAGACGTGCTGGTCGCGTACAGGCAGACGGAACCGGGGGCGCGAGCGGCACCGGCCGGTCCCGGCGAGCCTACCCGCTCCGGACGAACCCACCGCGTGGCCGGGACCACACAGCATCCGGGGGGCGCGCGGCTCAGATCGCGCGCCGGTGCTGCCGCGACCGCGCGCGCTTCTCCACGTACATGCGCTGGTCCGCCGACTGGAGGACCTCCTCCGGGCTCTCGCCGCAGCGTGCCCAGCCGATGCCGAAGCTCGCCCCCACCCGTACGGAACGCCCATCGGCCCTGATCGGTTGCGTGATCGCGGTCCGCAGGCGTACGGCGAGGTCCTCCGCGTCGCTGCGTCCCACGCCGTCGGCGAGCACGACGAACTCGTCCCCGCCGAGCCGCGCCACGGTGTCCCCGTCCCGTACGCCGCGGCTGAGCCGCCGCGCGACCTCGATGAGGACCGCGTCCCCGACGTGGTGGCCGTAGCGGTCGTTGATCGGCTTGAAGCCGTCGAGGTCGCAGAAGAGCACGGCGAGACCTTTGACACCGTTGTCCGGCATCCCCTCGGGCGGCGGCGCGACGGCGTGCGTGTGCGTCTCGTAGCCGGGGGCGGGGAAGCGCCCGGCGGGGTCCTGGGCGAGGTCGTACGTGTGGCCGCCCGAGTCGGTCACGGGGTGCGGCGCGTACGGCTGCGGTGCCTCGTAGGGGCGCTGCGCCTCGGGCCCGTAGGCGCCCTCGCCCCCGTAGGGCCCGTACGGCGTGAGGCCGCCCGCCGGGTACGGCTCGCCCGCGTAGTGCGCGGCCGCGTACTCCTCGTAGCTCTCGTAGTTCTGGTGGCGCGCGGAGGGGTCGGGGCGGTGGTCGCCGTAGGCGGCGTCGAGGCTCTCGACGGGGGTCGGGGGGCGGGCCGAGGGGCGTTCGCAGAGGCGGGCGGCGAGGCGGGTGCGCAGTTCGGCACTGTTGGGGAGCCCGGTGAGGGCGTCGTGGCTGGCGCGGTGGGCGAGGTGGAGTTCGCGGCGCTTGCGGTCCTCTATGTCCTCGACGTGCGTGAGGAGGAAGCGGGGGCCGTCGGCGGCGTCGGCGACGACCGAGTTGCGCAGGCTGACCCATACGTAGCTCTCGCCGCTCTTCTCGCGGCGGCGCAGCCGCAGTTCGGCGCGGCCGCCCTCGGCGGAGGTGCGCAGCAGGACGCCGACGTCCTCGGGGTGGGCGAGGTCGGCGAAGGTCCAGCGGCGCAGCGCGGACGCGGAGCGGCCCAGGAGGCGGCACAGGGCGTCGTTGGCGCGCAGAACGCGGCCGGCGTGCTCGCCGCCGAGTTCGGCGATGGCCATGCCGCTCGGCGCGTACTCGAAGGCCTGCCGGAAGGATTCCTCGCTCGCGCGCAGCGCCTGCTGCTCGCGTTCCAGGCGCACGAGCGCGCGTTGCATGTTCGAGCGGAGGCGGGCGTTGGCGATGGCGGTGGCAGCCTGGGCCGCGTACATCTGGAGCGCTTCGCAGCCCCAGGCGCCGGGGCGGCGGCCGTCGCGCGGGCGGTCGACGGCGAGGACGCCGACGAGTTCCCCGGCCTGTCCCGGCTCGTACATCGGCGCGAGGAGCTGGTCTTCGGGGTGCCATTCGTCGGCGAAGCGCGGCTCGGGGCCCGGGGTGTACCAGGCGGGTATGCCGTCGGTCTCCAGCTGGCGGGCGACGTCGTGGCGCAGGAAGCGCAGCGCGCCCCACTGCTCGGCGGCGGCGAGGCGGCGTTCCCAGGCGGTTCGGGAGCCGACACGGCCGGTCATGAGGGAGTCGGCCGCTTCGCTCCCGGAGAGCGCGGCGACGACGAGGTCACCGTCGGGCTGGACGATGTTGACGGCGGCGAGTTCCCAGCCGATGCCGTTGACGACGCCGTCGACGACGGCCTGGAGGGTGTCGGCGAGGCTGCGGGCCGTCGCGAGGTCGGCGACCGCCTGGTGGAGCTGCCGCATGGTCGCAAGACGGACGTAGGGCTCCGACTCGGTCTCCATGCTCGTCTACTCCCCGAGACCTCGACAGCGACTCCAGGACGCGCGCCTCCCCCGGACCACCCGCGGTACGGATCTCGTCAACACCGATCCGGACCGCTGATCATCCGATCACATCAGCACATTGGCCACTCCCCCACTGAATCACAGTGAGCTGTGCGCCCGGTACTCACGGTCAACTAAATGTGAGTGCTGTGACTCAAGTCACAGCGAAATCTGTGGCCTCATGCGCACTCTCTGTACGTCGCCTGTGCGTTTTCGACCGCTTGAGCACCACCCTGCCCATCGGTGCGCCCTCACCGGCCGCGCCGGTCTTAGGACTTCCGCTTCGTCCGCTTCGGCCGCTGGTCCGATGCGGTGGGTGCTACTGGCGAGTTAGCGTGCATGACGTGTTCAGGACCGACGCCCCATCGCCCGCCGCCCCCGTCACCCCTCATGCTGTGGGGGTGAGTGACGAGGAGTTCAAGGCCGCGCTCGGCCGGCTCGCGGCCGGAGTCGTCCTTGTGACGGCCCACGAACCGCAGACCGACCCGGAGGCACCGCGCGGCGACGACGCGGGGATGACGGCGACGGCCTTCCTCTCCGTCTCGCTCGACCCGCCGCTCGTCATGGTGAGCCTGCGCGCGGGCTCCCGCATGGACGACCTCCTCACCGAGCAGCCCCTGTGGGGCGTCTCCCTCCTCGCCCGCGAACAGCGCCACATCGCCGGGCGCTTCGCGATGCGCGGCCGCGTCAGCGACCGCCTCCTCTTCGAGGACCTCCCCTACCGCAGAGGCACGCACACGGGCGCCCCCCTGATGGGCGGCGCCCTCGCCACCCTGGAATGCCGCACGGAACAACGGGTCGATGCGGGCGACCACACGCTCGTCATAGGCCGCGTCCTGAGCGCCGAGCTGCCGAGCGGGGACGGGGAACCGCTGGTGTACTTCAAGGGGAAGTACCGGGCGCTGGGGTAGACCCGGCAGGAACGGCGGTACGGGGCCGGGCGGCCGCCCCGCGAAGGCACCCCCCGCCCCCGTGCCGCCGCCGGTCACCGCTTCTCCGCGTACGGCGTGAGCCGGTACGACTCCCGGCACCGCCCGCACGCGTACAGGTGCCCGCCCGCCCCTGGCCCCGACGCCTGCTCCACGACGTGGACGAGGACCGCGCCCTCGGCGAGCCCGCGGTGCCAGTGGCACCGGGCGAGGGTCCGGGCGGGCTCGCGCGGGGCGGTCACCGGGCCTCCCCCGCGCCACAAGGCGCGCACGCGCGCGGGAACCAGGCGACGCCGAACCCGGCGGCGGGGCGGGGGCCGAGGTCGATGTCGTCGATGCCGGGGCGCAGGGTGGCCGCGCACCCGACGCAAGCGATCCCAGGGCGGCCCCGGGGCGCACCCGGGCGGGACAGAAACGTTCGGTCTCGCCGTCGGCACGCCGCGCGCGGGCTGCCGCTCCCGCCCCGTACCGCCCCTATCCCCAGTCCTTCCCCGATCGTCCCCGTTTCCGTTCGGCCTGCTGTTTCTTCTCGCGCAGGCGGCGTTCGTTGATGCCCTTGGGGATCTTGCGCTTGCGGCGGGCCGCCGGGGGTGGGGCGGTGGCCTCGGCGAGGAGCGAGGTGAGGCGGGCGGCGGCGAGTTCGCGGTTGCGCCACTGGGAGCGGTGCTCGGAGGCGCGGACAGCGAGGACGCCGTCGCGCAGGCGCGGGGCGAGGCGGTCGAGGGCGCGGCTCTTCCAGACCTCGGGGAGCGCCTCGGTCGCGGCGAGGTCGAAGAGGACCTCGACCTGCGTGTCGGAGGTGTTGACGTGCTGGCCGCCGGGCCCGGAGGAGCGCGAGAAGCGCCACTTCAGCTCCGCCTCGGGCAGGACGACCGAGCCACGGATGACATGGGGACCGGACATGACTCCATCGTCGCGCGTCCCGGGGAGTGCGGCACGCGCTTTTCGCGCCGGGGGGTACGGGAGGGGGCGCGCGAGGCCCCCGCGCGCACCGGTCCGTGGAGATTCGTAAAGAAAGCAAAGAAGCAAGGAACCTTGGCAACGTGCCCCGGCGTTCATAGAAATGACGACGGTCCCGCCGAACGGCGCGGGGTCGCGATCGTTCGACTCAGACGAAAAGGACACCTCGCATGGCTGTAAGCCTGTCCAAGGGCGGCAATGTCTCGCTGACGAAGGAGGCCCCGGGCCTGACCGCCGTGACAGTCGGCCTCGGTTGGGACGTGCGCACCACGACCGGTACGGACTTCGACCTCGACGCTTCCGCGATCGCGGTGAACGCGGAGGGCAAGGTCTACTCCGACGCCCACTTCGTCTTCTTCAACAACAAGCAGACCCCGGACCAGACCATCGTCCACACCGGCGACAACCGCACGGGCGAGGGCGCGGGCGACGACGAGGCGATCAACGTCAACCTCGCGGGACTGCCCGCCGACATCGACAAGATCGTCTTCCCCGTGTCGATCTACGACGCCGAGACCCGCAACCAGAACTTCGGCCAGGTCCGCAACGCCTACATCCGCATCGTCAACCAGGACGGCGGCACCGAGATCGCCCGCTACGACCTCTCCGAGGACGCGGCGACCGAGACCGCGATGGTCTTCGGCGAGCTGTACCGCAACGGCGCGGAGTGGAAGTTCCGCGCCGTCGGCCAGGGCTACGCCTCGGGCCTCGTCGGCATCGCGCAGGACTTCGGCGTCAACGTCTGAGACGGCTGAAGGGGGCTACGGGGGTACGGGGGTACGGGGGGTACGGGGCCGCTCGCCCCGTGCCCCCGTACCTCCCTGCCCGCGTACCCGGCTCCGTGCGCGTACCCCGCCCGCCTGCTACTCCCGCTCCTCCGCCGGGCGGTGCAGCTCCTCGCGGAACGTGTGCGCCGGGTACACGCCGAGTTCCCGCAGCTCGGCCGAGAAGAACGACAGCTCCTCCAGGGCCCGCACGAAGCCCGGGTCGTCGGGGTGGCCCTCGACGTCCACGTAGAACTGGCTGGCGTAGAAGCTGCCGCCGAGCTGGTAGGACTCGATCTTCGTCAGGTTGACGCCGTTGCTCGCGAAGGCGCCGAGCGCCTTGTAGAGCGAGGCGGGGATGTTGCGGGTGCGGAAGAGGAGGCTCGTGACGTACGCGACGCCGTCGGCGCGCTCCGGGCGCGGGGCCTCCTCGGCGCGCGCGAGGGCGAGGAAGCGGGTCGTGTTGTGGTGCTCGTCCTCGACCTGCCCGGCGAGGACCTCAAGGCCGTAGAGGTCGGCGGCGGCGGGGGGCGCGAAGGCCGCGTGCGTGGGATCGCCCAGCTCGGCGACCTCGCGGGCGGCGCCCGCCGTGTCCTCGGCGACGCGCGCGGTCCAGCCGTGCTCGCGGGTGATCTTCCGGCACTGGCCGAGGGCGTGCACGTGGCTGCGGACGGTCTTGATGCCCTCGATCGTCGCGCCGCGCGGCCCTACGAGATCGAAGTGGATCGGCTGGAAGTACTCGGCGAACATCCGCAGGCCCGAGGAGGCGAGCAGCTGGTGCACGTCGGCGACGCGGCCCGCCGATGAGTTCTCGATCGGGATGAGCGCGACGCGCGCCTCGCCCTCGTTCACCGCGTGCAGCACGTCGGCGAAGGTCGCGCAGGGCAGCGTGGGCTCGCCCGGAAACATGGCCGCGCTCACGGCGGCGGAGTTGGACCCTGGTTCACCTTGGTACGCGACGGCGGAAGCGCTGCTCATGGTGCCAACGTACCGAAAGCGGGTGGCGCGGCGCGGCGCTGTCCACGGGGTGAGGCGGCACGGCGGGGTTCGCGTGGGGAGGCGGCGCGGCGCTGTCCACGGGGGTGCGGCGGCACGGGCGGGTTCACCTGGTGAGGCGGCACGGGCGGGGCGGGTCAGGGACCTACGCTCCGCCTCATGCTCATCGAAACGCTTCTCCCGGCCGCCGACGACCCGCTCGCGCTCCCCGCGCCGGTCCTGCTCGAACTGACCGAGCTGTACGCGTCGGACAAGGAGTTCCAGCAGCTCAGCGGCGACTTCCCCGACCCGGAGAACATCAGCCCCGAACAGGTCGCCGCCTCGCTCGCCGAGGAGCTGTCGCACCCCGACGCGGAGGTGCTGCTCGCCCGCTCGCGCGGCAAGCTCGTGGGCCTCGCGGCGACCCTGCGCCACCACCCCTCGCGCGCCGACGACCCCGACCCGTGGATCGGCCTCCTGATGATCGACGGCCGCGCCCGCCGCGAGGGCCACGGCCGCCGCCTGACCCGCGCCGTCGAGGACCGCTTCCGCGAGGAGGGCCGCACGGGCGTCCGCCTCGCGGTCCTGCGCGGCAACGCCACGGCGATGTCCTTCTGGACCTCGCTCGGCTACGAGGTCATCGACGAACGCCCCGACCTGCGACGCCGCCGACCGGCGTACGTGCTCCGCAAGGACCTGCTGGCCTAGACAGGCGGCGGTCGTCCCCGGGGGCGTCCCCGAGAGGCGTCCCCGAGGGGCGTCCCCGGGGGCTGGTGCCCCTCACCCCAGCACCACCGCGCCCACCGGCCGCGCCCCGCCCCCGATCCACCGCGTCTTCCCCGTCCGCAGGTCCACCGCGGTGACCCCGTCCCGCCAGCCCTCCCGTGTGTGGCCGCCCGTCACGTACGCGGTGCGCCCGTCCGGGGAGGCGACCACGTCCTCGTGCGGCCCGTCGAGCGGCACGAGGCGTTCCGTGCCGTCCGGGGCGCGGATCGTCAGGGACGGGCCCGCGTCGCGCGCGGGGTCGATCGGGCCCGTACCGACGACGAGCTGATGGCCGTCCGGCGTGAGCGCGGTGCCGTGCTGGTGGGTGCGGGCCGTCATCGGCAGGACGCGCGAGCGCCCCGTCCGCGGGTCGAGGTCGACGAGGCGTCTGCCCTCGAAGGGGAGGAGGAGGTGGCCGTCCGACGGGCGTACGGCCGCGTAGTGCGGCTTGAGCCAGCTCCCGAGGCCGCCCTCCGTCCCGTACGGCGCGACCTCGACGCGCCGCACGACGCGCGGCGCCTCGCCGCCGCCGGAACGGCTGGGACCACGGGAACCGCTGGGACTGCTGGAACCGCTGGGACTGCTGGGACCTCCCGGGCTTCCCGGGCTTCCGGGGTCGACGACCGTCACGTCGAAGGAGTCGTGCGCCGTGACGTACACGCGGCCGCCATCGGGCGCCACGTCCACGTCGAAGGGCCGCCGCCCCACCGGCAGCACGGCCGTCGTGCGCAACGTGCGCGTGTCGACGACCTCCAGCGTGCCGCGTCCGTCCGGCACGTTCACGCCGACGTACGCGTACCGCCCGTCGGGCGCGAGCGCGACGCCCATCCCGCCGCCCCGGTACTCGCCGCGTGCGACGGGCCCCGTCCTGGTCAGGTACGGCACGCGTGCGACGCGCTCGCGCGTCCGCGTGTCCACGACCGCGAGCCCTTCTGCGGTCGCCACCCACGCGCGGCCGTCGTCCCCGAGCGCGATCCCGTACGGAGCCGTGCCCACCTTCACGGACGCGGCCCGGCCCCGCCCGGCGACGGGCAGGAAGGTCACGGTGTCCGCGCCGAAGTCGGCGAGGAGGAGGGTGCGGGAAGCGGGCGAGGTACGGGACGGCCCCGGACCGGGGCCAGGACCAGGGCCGGCGGTACCGGACGGTCCGGCGTCCACCACTCCCGTACGGGACGGCCCCGCGCCCTCCGCGCCCGTACGGGAGGGCCCCGGCTCCCCGCCGGACGGCGGCCCCGCGCACCCGGCGAGCGCCACCAGCAGCGCCGCCCCTGCCAGGACCCGCCTCACCCCGCCTCACCCTCCCCGCTCCGGCCGGGCTCATCGGCCGCCCCGCCCGCCCCGGCCTCCGCCGCGGCGAGCATCGCCGCCAGCCCCGCGAAGCCGCGCCGCTCCGCGTGCTCCCGTGCCGTCACGCCCTCGCCGTCCGCGAGACCGGGCCGGGCGCCGGCCGCGAGCAGGAGCCGCACGATCTCCTCGTGCGCGGCCCCGCCGTCGCCGAGGATCACGGCCTCCAGGAGCGCGGTCCAGCCGAGCCTGTTGACGTGGTTGACGTCCATGTCCGTCTCGCGCAGCGCCGCGGCCACGTACGCGACGTGCCCGCGCTCGCTCGCCGGGATGAGCGCGATCCCGCCGAAACGATTGCGCAGCGCGAAGTCAGGGCCCGCGGGGAGCAGCGCGCGCATCATCGCGACACTGCCGGTGACCCCGGTCGCGAGCCACGCGCTCTCCAGACGCGTGTCCTGCGCGTTCGGGTCGGCGCCCGCCGCGACGAGCACCTCGGCAGCGGCGACGTGGTCGCCCTGCGCGGCGAGCAGCAGCGGCGTGCGCCGCGCCTCGTCCCGTACCTCCGTGTCCGCGCCGTCCGCGAGCGCGCGGCGCACGGTCGCGGCGTCGCCCGTGCGGGCCGCGGCGAGGAGAAGAGCGGCGGCGGGGGACTTCGATCCGGACATGGGTGGGACCTCCTGCGAGTACGGTCGCGAGACGCG
This sequence comes from Streptomyces sp. P6-2-1, assembly GCF_050613165.1. NCBI lineage: Bacteria > Bacillati > Actinomycetota > Actinomycetes > Kitasatosporales > Streptomycetaceae > Streptomyces > Streptomyces sp. P6-2-1. The sequence continues at coordinate 3,063,732 of NZ_CP192513.1, forward strand.
GACCTGGGCTACCGGACTACTTCACCTCACCTGCCCAGCGCGGCGACGCCCGCCTCCGCGAACGTCTCGTCCTGGTCCCCGCTCGGCGCGCCCGCGACCCCGACCGCCGCGACGGGCGCGCCCTTCGCGGTGACCGGGGCGCCGCCCGCGAGGAAGAGCGTGCCGGGGATGTCCTTGAGGGTCGGCGCGGAGTCGAGGCGCGTGACGAGTTCGGAGGTCGGGGCGTTCCAGGAGACGGCGGTGTACGCCTTCTTCACGGCGGACTCGTAGGACTGCGGGCCCGCGCCGTCGCCGCGCAGCGTGACGAGCGTGCGCCCGTCGCGGTCGACGACGGCGACCGAGACGTTCTGGTGGGCGCGGTGGGCGGCGTCGAGCGCGGCCTGCGCGGCGCGGGTCGCCGCGGCGGTCGTGAGGTGCGTCGTGGTGGTCGTCGCGCGGTGCGCGGCGTCGGCGGGCACGGCGGTGGCGGCGGCCGGACGGGACCGGGGCGCGTCGGCGTTCGCCGACACGGTGCCGAGGACCCCAGCGGTGCCGAGCGCGGCGACGAGGGTGCCTCCGGCGAGGAGGCGGGCACGGCGGGTACGGAGGGTGCGGAGGGTGCGGCGGCTGAGGGACATGGCTTCGCTCCTGTGGGTGTGCGGGTCCGGGTGTCCGGGTGAACGGGTGTCGGTGTCCGGGTGAACGGTGTGCGCGGGGCCGGGACCGGCCGGACGCGGCCTTACGGGTGCCGGGCCGGGACGCCTTACGGCTACGGCCCGGAATCGGCCTTACGGGTACGGGGCGCGCCTTGGTCTTCGGGGCGGCTCCCGCTTCTCCAGCCTGGCCGCCCGGGCCCGCCTCTCCCGTCGCCCGCCCGGCCATTCCCCGCGCCCCGACCGGTGGGCTCCCGGGTCGGCCGATCGGTTGATGCGGGGCCCCGCGCCTGGCGCGATGATCGAAGGGCCCGCCCTGCCCCGTACCGCCGCCCCTGCCCCGTACCACCGCCCCCGCCCGGCGCACCCGCGCACCCGTACCCGCCGCCCGTACCCGTGCCCGCACCTCACAGGACCCCCGCCCATGCCCCCACCGCAGACCGTCCTCCTTCCCTCCTCCCGGGCCGACGAGGCCGCCGAGGCCGATGAGCGGCGGCTCACCGCGCTCCTCACCGTCGCCTTCCTCGCGCTGCTCGCGGGCGCGCTGCTCCGCTACGTCCTGCGGCACGGCGACAGCGGGCGGCTGCCGTGGGTCGTGGCGCTGAGCGTCGTGCTCGCGGGGACGCAGCTCGTACGGGGCGGGTCCGCGCGGGCGCGGCGGGGGCGGCTGGGCGTGGTCGCGGTGTGCTGGGCGGTCGTGGTGCTGCTCGCGCCGAGTTTCGCGTGGTGCGCGATCCCGCTCGTGCACACGGCGCTGCGGGTGCTGCCGGTACGGGCCGCGCTCGCCGCGATCACCGTGCTCACGGCGCTCGTGGTGGTCGCCGAACTGCGGCTCGCCGACGGTTTCGACCCGAACCTCGTCCTCCTCCCGCCGGTCGTCGCGGCGCTCGCGACCGGCGTGTTCCTGCACCTGAGCCGCGAGTCGGCGCGGCGCGGCGCGCTCATCGACGACCTCGTGCGCACGCGCAGGGAGCTGGCGGCGACGGAGCGCCGCGAGGGCACCCTCGCCGAGCGGCAGCGGCTCTCCGGGGAGATCCACGACACGCTCGCGCAGGGCCTGTCGAGTCAGCGGATGCTGCTCCAGGCCGCCGAACGCCAGTGGGACAGGGACCCCGAAGCGGCCCGCGCGCACGTCCGTACGGCGGCGGGGATCGCGGCGGAGGGGCTCGCCGAGGCGCGGCGGCTCGTGCACGACCTGGGTCCTGCGGGGCTCGCGGGCGGTACGGACCTGGGGGCGGCGCTCACCGCGCTCGCCGCCGGGGCCTCGCGCGGGGGGCTCGCGGTGCGGGCCGAGGTCCACGACGAGACGGGGGCGGGCCCGGCCGTCCTGCCGGACCGGGTGGCTTCGGCGCTGCTGCGTACGGCGCAGGGCGCGCTCGCGAACGTACGGGAGCACGCCCGTGCCCGTACCGCGACGCTCACGCTGACCCTGCTCGACGACCTCGCGGTCCTGGACGTCGCTGACGACGGGAGGGGCTTCGTCCCCGGCACGGGGGCGGGGCCAGGCGCTTCGCGCGGCGCGCGGGGGCACGGGCTGCCCGCGACGCGGGCCAGGCTCCAGCAGCTGGGCGGCACGCTCGTGGTCGACTCGGCGCCGGGCGAGGGGACGGTCCTGACGGCGCGGGTCCCGCTGTCCGAGGGGGAGCAGGAACGCAGCTTCTCCACCGCACCACCGGAAGGATGCGCCCCATGAGCACCGCCGCCGCCGTACCTCCCGACCCCACCGGTGACGACCCCACCGATGCCCCGAGCGATGCCCCGACCGGCGCCCTCGCGGATTCCCCTGCCGGTGCCCCCGCAGGTTCCCCCGCAGGTTCCCCTGCCGGTGCCCCCGCTGGGCCTCTCGTCCGGCTCCTCCTCTGCGACGACCACGCCGTCGTACGGGCGGGGCTGCGCGCGCTGCTCGCGAGCGCGGCGGGGATCGAGGTGAGCGGGGAGGCGGGGAGCGGTGAGGAGGCGGTCGCGCTCGCGGCGAAGCTCCGCCCGGACCTCGTCCTCATGGACCTCCAGCTCGGCCCCGGCATCGACGGCGTCGAGGCGACCCGCCGACTCCTCGCGCTGCCCGCCCCGCCGCGCGTCCTCGTCCTCACGACGTACGACACGGACGCGGACGTCACCCGCGCGGTGAACGCGGGCGCGACGGGCTACCTCCTCAAGGCGGAGCGCCCCGAGGAACTCTTCGCGGCGATCCACGCGGCGGCCCAGGGCCGCACCGCCCTGTCGCCCCCGGTCGCCCACCGGGTCCTCGCCCACCTGCGCGCGCCCCGGCCCGAGCTGACCCCCCGCGAGCGCGACATCCTCGCCCAGCTCTCCCAGGGCCTCGGCAACCGCGACATCGCCCGTGCCCTGCACATCAGCGAGGCCACGGTGAAGACCCACCTGGGCCGCGTCTACCAGAAACTGGGCGTGGACACGCGAGCCGGAGCGGTGGCGGTGGCGAAGGAGCAGCGGCTGCTGGGGTGAGGGCGGGCGGACGTCGGCTGACGGGGCGGGGTGGGGCGGGGCGGGGCGGGCGGACATCGGCTGACGGGGTTGGGCGGCCGGGCGGGGCGGGCTCGGCTCGACCCGGCGGGGGTGGGGTGACCCGGGGCGGGCTCGGCTGGCGGACCTGGGCGGGGCGGGGCGCGGCCGGGCGGGGCTCGGCCGGGCGGGGCGGCTGGGCTGGGCCGGGCGGTCGTCGCGCCTGGGCTGGGCTGGGGTGGAGTGGGCCCGGCTGGGCTGGGGGTTCGGCCCGGCGGCCCGACGGGGCGAAGCCGTCCGGGGCGGTGAACGCCCCGTCCGTCCTGCCGCTCGGCCGCGCCTCGCGCCTCCGTGACACCATTCCCCCGTGCTCGACATCGGTTACGCCCTCTCCCGTCGCCATCCCGACTCGCCGCAGACCGACTACCGGCGCGCCGACCGGTACGCGCTGCGGCACGACCTGTTTCTCGGGGACGTGTATCTCGCGGACACGGAGGAGGACCGGGAGGTGGAGACGTCCTGGGGGTGGGTGCCGGTGCTCGACTTCGCGTGGGCGCTGTGCGACATCGCCGAGCTGCTCGACCAGGACCCGATGGGGAGCAGGGCGAGCAAGCCGCAGTACGCGGAGCTGGACTTCACCGAGTCGTCGGACCGGCTGCTCTTCGCGCGCCGCTTCGGCTGGGTCGACATCGAGGCGGAGTGGCGGCCCGAGAGCGAGCGCCCGCTGAGCTTCGCGCACGCCGAACTGCGCAGGGAGGCACGCGACTTCCTCCACGACCTGCTCGCCGACCTCACCGAGATGCACGAGGAGCTGGACGAGAACCCGCTGGTGTGGGACCTGCGGGCCCGCTTCCCGCGCGTGTCCTGAGCCGTCACTCTCCCGGGTCTCCCAAAGATCACTCCCCCAGGTCCAGAACCCGCATCCCCAGCTCGGCCGCGAGCGCGGGGGCGAGGTCGATGAGCTGGTCGGGGCTGATCGCGGCGCCGCGCAGCCCGCCGATCCCCGAGGCCACGCTCAGCTCGGCGGCCTGCCGCAGGTCCACGTCCCTGAGGCTCACCTTGTTGAGATCCGCGCCCTTCACGACGCAGTCCACGAACGCGACCCGCTCCAGGCTCGCCCCGCCGAAGTCGGGTTCGACGAGCACGCACGCCTCGAACACGACGTCCTTGAGCTTCGCGCCGCGCAGATTGAGGTAGTCCAGCTTCCCGCCACGTACGACGACGCGTTCCAGAACCGCCCCGTGCGCCTGCGTCCCGCCGAGCCGCGCGTCGATCACTTCGACATCACGCAGCGTCGCCTCGGCGAGCTGCGTTCCCACGCCCCGTACCGCTTCGAGGCGCGAGTCGACGAACCGCGCGCGCGTCAGGCGCGTACCGCCGAGCCCGCACTCGCTCAGGAGGCAGTCGAGGAACGAGGCGCCGCCCGCGTCCCCGTCGTCGAGCGCGTCCCCGCGCCATTCGACCCCGTCGTAGTCCCCGTCCGGCACGAGCCCCCAGCCGGGCGGCTCGACGAGCGGGGGCAACCGCAACTCCGGCCTGCGCGGCGGCCGTACGGCAGGCGTCCGCCGCGCGGCGCGCGGGGCGGTGGAGGGGGGACGACGGGCGGGGCGTGAGGTCATGGGGTCACTGTGCCGTACGCCACTGACAGGCGCGTATGTCGCCCGCAGGGGGAGGGGAGGGAGGCGGGCGCGGGAGACCGTTCACGACGCCGGTTTCGGGCGGTCCTGCCCCTCTTGCGAGGACGCCTGGCTGTCTTGGGGCGGCCCCTGCCCGGCTCGGGCACGGCCCGTGCCCCCCTCCGGGAAGTCCGCACTCGCACCGGCACGGCCGCCCCGCCTACCCGGCGCAGCCCTCACCCGCCTCCGGACAGCCCCCGCACGCCACGGGACGACGGCGCCTGCCCCGGGACGGCCCCCAGCCGCCTCCGAGTAGCCCCCACCACCTCCGGGCAGTACACGCCCGCCACGGAACGGCCCCGCCTACCCGGCGCAGCCCCCACCGCCCGCCTCCGAGAGCCCCTACCCGCCAGAGCGCCCTCCGCGTTGCCCCGGCGCAGCCCCTACCTGCCTCCGGGCAGGCCACGCACGCCACGGGACGACCGCGCCTGCCTCCGGGCAGCCCCCGCCCTCCCAGGGGGGCGACCCCAATACCAATCCTTCCGCACCCCCCGCCCCCACCCCCACCAATCCCCGCAATCTGTGGATAACTTCGCCGAACCCGAAAATCCTCTCACTCGTCCGAGTGGCGACCATCTCCCCGCCAACGCACCGCCCCAGGGATATGCGCTACCTTCCCTGACAACCACACCGAACCGCCCCACACCGCCCCACACCCCTCCCCCAACGTCGGCCCCACCCTGCACCTCCCCTCCCCGCACCCCGCCCCCCAACGCCCGCACCGCCCCTCCCCCGACCCCCACCTCCGCCCCCTCCCCTCCCCTCCGCCCCTTCCCCCGCCCCACCAATACCCGGCATCACGCAGGTCGGCCCGTACGAACTCCTCCCCTCCGCCACGTAGTCCGGCGCGACCCGGTCCACGAGCACCACCCGCGAGGCCCGCTCCCGCAGCCCCGCGCGCACCCCCGCGCCGATCCGCCCCGCCGCGCCCGTCAGCAGGGCCCTCCCCCGCTTCTCCCTCACCGTGTCCGCCGCCCTGCCGCACGCCACGGACAATGCGGGCCCGAAATACCTTCGCGGCGGGCGTTGTTGGGGCCGGGGACCGGACCGTCACGCCCGTAGGGGAGTCGCCCGCCATGCTCGCCGTCCGTATGCACCGCTTCGGCCCGCCCGGTGTCCTCGTCCCCGAAGAGGTGCCCGATCCCGTGCCGGGGCCGGGCGAGGTCGTGGTCGACGTGCGGGCCGCCGGGGTGCATCTCATCGACACGCGGCTGCGCTCCGGCGTACGGGGCCCGATGCCCGCGCTTCCCGCACTGCCCACCGTGCCGGGGCGCGAGGTGGCCGGGATCGTGAGCGGACGCGGGGACGGTACGAACCCTGCGCTGTACGGGGCGAGAGTCGCCGCGCACCTCGGCGACGCCCCCGGCGGCTACGCCGCGCGCGCCCTCGTGCCCGCAGCCGCCCTGCTGCCGGTCCCCGATGAACTGGACCTCGGCGCCGCCGTCGCCCTCGTCGGCACGGGCCGTACCGCGCTCGGCATCCTCAACTTCGCGCCCCTCTCACCCGCCGACACCGTGCTGATCCCGGCGGCGGCCGGGGGCCTCGGCATCCTGCTCACGCAGTACGCGAGCGGCGCGGGGGCGACCGTCGTCGGCCTCGCGGGCGGTCCTGCGAAGACTCGTGTCGTACGGGAGAACGGCGCGGCGCACGCCCTCGACTACACCCGCCCCGACTGGCCCGCGCGCGTCCGTGAGGCACTGGGCGCCGAACGGCCCGTCACGGTCGTCGTCGACGGCGTCGGCGGTGAGGTGGCACGGGAGGCGTACGGGCTCCTCGCGGACGGCGGCCGCTACCTCGTGCACGGCTGGTCGAGCCGGGGCGCCGAGGCCACGGGGCCCGGATTCGTCCCGGAGGACGAGGAGTTGAAGGCGCGCTCGCAGTCGTACGAGCGGACCGTGGGGCCCGCGATGGCGGCACGCGAGGGCGGTCCCGACCCCCTCGGCGCGCTCCAGCGCCGCGCCTTCGCCGAGGCGGCGGCGGGCCGGCTCCGCCCCGTCGTGCACCGCTTCCCGCTGCGCGAGGCGGCAGCCGCGCACCGGGCGCTGGAGGAGCGGGGGACGGTGGGGAAGGTCGTCCTGGAGCCGTGAGGGACCCGGCCCCGCCGGGGGAACCGTACGGTCCGTACAAACGGAGGCGTATCTACCGCGCCCGCGCCCGGTTAATGTGCCCACATGACGGATTCCGCCCAGGAACTCCCCACCCCGGGGCCCTCCGCGCCGGGCATACCCGCCCAGGACACCCCGGCGCAGGACAGCCCCGCCCCGGAGACCCCCATACCGGCCACCGCCCCCTTACCGGCCACAGCCCCCTTGGCCACCGCCCCCTTGGCGACCGCCCCTTTGACGGCCGCCCCCTCGCCCGAGTCTCCAGCCGATCCCGCGCAGGACGCCCCGGCCCCCGCCCGCGCCGTCCTGCGCCGACTCACACAGACCCCCTGCCAGCGCTGCGGCACCCTCGTCGCCGGGCTCAACGGGCGCTACGCCTGCCCCGTGTGCGACTGGGCGAACCCGTGGGAGGACGGCGCACGCTGACACCTCCCGGCATCCCGCACCCGGACACTCCCCACGCCCGCACACCCCCCGCCTCCGCACGCTCCCGCCCCCGCCTCCGCGCGCCCCCGGCCTCCACACACCCCCCCCCCGCCTCCGCACGGCCACCACACGCCCCCGCCCGGCCACACGCCCCCGCCCGGCCGCACGCTCCCGCCTCCGCGCACCCCGCCTCACCCGCCCCCCACGCTCCCCCGCGTCCTCAACTTCCCAGCTGTCGCAGGCTCTCGCCCGTGAGCCGGAACTCGGTCCAGCCGGTGTGCGGGTGGGCGCCCATCGACTCGTAGAAGGCGACGGTCGACGTGTTCGAGTCGAGTACGGACCATTCGAGGCGTTCGTAGCCCCGTTCCACGCAGGTGCGGGCGAGCGCGGCGAGCAGCGCCTTGCCGTGGCCGCCGCCCCGGAACGCGGGCCGCACGTAGAGGTCCTCCAGGTAGATGCCGGGGCGGCCGCGCCAGGTCGAGAAGTTGCGGTACCAGAGCGCGAAACCCGCTGTCGCGCCTTGCGGAGTCCGCGCGAGGTACGCGCACGCCATCGCGTCCTCGCCGAAGAGCGCGTCGCCGATCTCCTCCTCGGTGGCCCGCAGCTCGTGCAGGGCTTCGTGGTACGCCGCGAGTTCCGTGACCATCGCGTAGATCTCGACCAGGTCCTCGGGGCGCGCGGTCCTGATCTCACCCTCGTACCCGCCGCTTTTCTCACTCATTCGCGCAGGCTAACCGCCCGGAAGCGGACATTCCCGCAAGGCGGGCGGGGCGCCGCGAGCGCGCGGGAAAAGGGGTGGAGGACGGCGAGGGTGGCTGATATTTTGCGGTCGACCGTGACACCGCCCGAGGAGGTGAGGGACCCATGAACGCTTTTCCGACGTGGGTGCTCCCCTTTTCGCGTCACGGCCGGCGGCCGAGGTAGGCCCGCCGGGAGCGCCTGAACACCTGGCACTCCCGAAAGGCACCACCGTGCACTCTTCGTACCCTCTCGCGTTCACCGCCGCGTCCTCCACGGACGGCGTGCTCACCCGCGATTTCACCCTCGGCGACATCCCCGGCGTCCTCTGGTCGCCCCTCGCGGCCACCCCCACGACCGCGCCCGCCTCCGCCTCCACGCCCGCCCCCGCGTCCGCCTCCACGCCCGCGCCCGCGTCCACCCCGACGCCCGCCCCGACGCCCGCGCCCGCGTCCGTCTCCACGACCACCCCCACCGCCCTCTCCTCATCCGCCCCCGCGACCGTCCCCTCCCCCGCCCCCCTCGTCCTCATGGGCCACGGTGGCGGCGCCCACAAGAAGCACCGCGCGATGACGGGCCGCGCGCACGGGCTCGTGACGGGCTTCGGCTTCCACGTCGCGGTGCTCGACGCGCCGGGCCACGGCGAGCGGCCGCGCGACGCGCGGGACGAGCGGGACGTGGCCGCGCTGCGCGAGGCGCAAGCGGCGGGCGCACCCGAAGGCCCCGTCGTCGTCCCGTACAACGCCCGGCTCGCCGAGATCGCCGTGCCCGAGTACCGCGCGCTCATCGACGCACTCGTCCAACTTCCGGAAATCGACGGGCCCGTGGGATACGTCGGCGTGGGCCTCGGTACCGCGATCGGTGTGCCGCTCGTCGCCGCCGAGCCGCGCATCCGCGCCGCCGTCCTCGGCCTCCACTGGCCCGACGCGCTCGGTGACGCGGCCCGGCGGATCACCGTGCCCGTCGAGTACGCGGTGCAGTGGGACGACGAGCGCATCCCGCGCGAGGCGGCCCTCGCCCTCTTCGACGCCTTCGGCTCGCGGGAGAAGAGCCTGCACGCCCACGCGGGCGGGCACGCCGACTTCCCGCGCTCCGTGGAGGCGGACAGCGCGGCACGTTTCCTGGGACGGCACTTGCGGGCGGAGCCGGGCACCACGGCGGCCACAGCGGCCTGACCCGGCCACAGCGGCCTGACCAACGCGGGCGCCCACGGGCGCGGGGCGGGGTACGGGTATACAGGGCGCATACGGGTACGGGGCGCGGCGCGCGTACGGTACGGACACCCCGCCGCCACCCGGCCCCACCCGGCCCCACCCGGCCCCGACCACCCCCGCCCGGCCCCACCCGGCCCCGACCGCCCCCGCCCGGCCCCGACGCCTTCCGCCCCAACCAACGATCCCCGCCCCGCCACGCGGCGCGCCCGCCCGCCCCCCCGCCGACACACCCCCGTATCACTCCCGCCCGCCGCCGCGCTCACTCACCCCCGTACCGCTCCCGCCAACTCCCCCCACATCCGCCCCACTTCGCGCCCCTCCTCCACCTCCCACACCACCGCCTGGAGTACGCGCCCCCGCGTCCATGCCGCCGCCCGCTCGCGGTCCGCGCCGATCGCCTCGGTGAGCGCGGCGAAACGGCGGGCGGTGTCGGCGGGGTCGTAGCGGTTGGTGAGGGCGGGGAGGAGGTCGAAGGCGGGGTCGCCCGCGAGGGGTTTGGGGTCGATGGCGAGCCAGGGTTCGCGGCGGGCTGCGAGGACGTTGCCGTAGTGCAGGTCCCAGTGCAACAGCCGGTCGCCGGAGGGGCCTTCACTCCGTACGGCGCGCAACGCGGCGGCGCAGTCCGCGATCAGGGCGCGCGTCGCCGCGTCCTGCGGGGTGGCCTTCGCCGCGCGGACGAGGAGGGCGTCGGCCACGTCGTCGAGCCGCCGCAGCCCGGCCGGGGCCCGTACGGCGGTCAGGCGCGCGAGGAGCGCGGCGAGCGGGCGCAGCGCCGCACGCGCCTCCTGGATGTCGTTCAAGTCCCGTACCGTGTCGAGTCGTTCGAGCAGCAGCCAGGAGACTTCGGGCGCGCCGGGGCCCTCGCCCAGCCGTTCCGCGTCCTCCCCGAGGACGCGCACCGCCCCGTCCCCGTCCCACGCGCGCAGTGCCGCGCCCTCCCCCACCGTCTCCTCGTTCCTCAACTGCACTTTGAGCACGGCCCGTTCGCCGTCCGTCGTGCGTACGGGCAGGACGAGCGCGGCGACCCCGTGCCGCACCCGTCCTTCGGGGCGCAGGGACCACCGTTCCAGGCGCCGTGCGGCCATCGCGGGAGCGGCCGCCACGAAGGCGGTGCCCGCCGCGCCCTCGTGCCGCCGCTGGTACTCGGCGAAGCGGGCGGGGACGGCGAAGGGGACGGAAGCGGCCATAGGGGAAGGGTACGGGCGCCGCACTACCCCCGGCCCCCCGGACCGGATACCGTCCCCCACCTGCGCGGCGGCACGGTGAGGCCGTGCCGCACCGAGGAAGGCGGATCGGGATGGACGGCGAGGGCGTCGTGAACGGCGGGATCTCGTACTGGTGGGCGCGCGAGGGGCTGCCCGCGCCGCGCGAGCCGCTCGCCGGGGACACGCGCGCCGATGTGTGCGTGGTCGGGGGCGGGTACACGGGGCTGTGGACGGCGTACTACCTCAAGCGCGCGCTCCCGTACCTCGACGTCGCCGTGCTCGAACGCTCCTTCTGCGGCTACGGGGCGTCGGGCCGCAACGGCGGCTGGCTGTACAACGGGATCGCGGGGCGGGAGCGGTACGCGCGGCTGCACGGCAGGGACGCCGCCGTGCGGCTCCAGCGGGCGATGAACGACACGGTCGCCGAGGTCGTGCGGACGACGGAGGCGGAGGGCATCGACGCCGATCTCGTGCGCGGCGGGGTGCTCGAAGTCGCGACGACACCCGCGCAGGCGGCGCGCCTGCGGGCCTTCCACGACGAGGAGTTGGCGTACGGCCAGGCCGACAGGGAGCTGTACGGGGCGCGGGACACGGCGGCGCGGATACGGGTCGCGGGCGCGGTCGCCTCGACGTGGACGCCGCACGGGGCCCGGCTGCAACCGGCGAAGCTGGTACGGGGGTTGGCGGCGAAGGCCGAGGAAATCGGCGTACGGATTCACGAGTCGACGCCGGTCACGGAGATACGGCCGCAGCACGCGGTGACGCCCTACGGGACCGTGCGCGCCCCGTACGTGCTGCGCTGCACCGAGGGCTTCACCGCGGGGCTCAAGGGGCAGCGGCGCACGTGGCTGCCGATGAACTCCTCGATGATCGTGACGGAGCCGCTGCCCGCCGCCTTCTGGGAACAGGCGGGCTGGGAGGGGCGCGAGACGCTGGGGGACTTCGCGCACGCGTACCTGTACGCGCAGCGCACGGCGGACGACCGCATCGCGCTGGGCGGCAGGGGCGTCCCCTACCGCTACGGCTCGCGGACGGACAACGACGGCCGTACGCGGCCCGCCACCGTCACGAACCTGCGGGAACTCCTCGTGAAGCTGTTCCCGCAGCTCGCGGGGGCGCGGGTGGCGCACGCGTGGTCGGGGGTGCTCGGTGTGCCGCGCGACTGGTGCGCGACGGTGTGCCTGGACAGGTCGACGGGGCTCGGCTGGGCGGGCGGGTACGTCGGTTCGGGCGTCGCGACGAGCAACCTCGCCGCGCGCACGCTGCGCGACCTGGTGTGCCAGGACTCGGGCCAGGGCGGCCCGACCGCGCTCACGGCGCTCCCCTGGGTCGACCACCGCGTCCGCAAGTGGGAGCCGGAGCCGCTGCGCTGGCTCGGTGTCCGCACGATGTACGCGGCGTACCGGGCCGCGGACCGGGGCGAAGCCCGCACGTACGCGCCGGGGACGGCGCGCCTGGCCCGGTGGGCGGACCGGGTGGCGGGGAGGTAGGCCCCGCCACGCGAGGGGGGACGGACGACGAGGGAGGCGGCTTCCAAGGTGCGGCCCACCGCCCCCGCCCTCGCTCGTCACCCTCAACTCCTTTACGTGCGCGACTCCTTGACAGCGCTTTCTACCGGCCCTTCAATCACAGGGTGAACGCTCAAGGCACGGCCCCCACGCCACGCCTTCAGTTGTCATAGCCATGACATGCCCATCCCGCCCGTCCGGCCCCACCCGGAAGGACCCCCTGTGCCCGCACCGCACCCCCCACGCCCCGGCCGCCGCCACCCCCTGACCCGCTCCCTCCTTCGCCTCCTCCTCCCGCTCGCCCTCCTCCTCGGCCTGGGCGCCGCCTCGCCCGCGCTCGCCGCCCCCGCCCCCGCCGCCGACGTCAAAGTGCTCGCCTTCTACAACGGCACGTGGGACGCCGCCCACATCGACTTCGTGCACGAGGCCAACGAGTGGTTCCCGCAGGCGGGCGCCGAGAACGGCTTCACGTACACGGCGACGAACGACTGGGGCCGCCTCGCGGACGCGGGCGCGCTCGCCGCGTACGACGTGGTGGTCTTCCTCGACGACGCGCCGCACGACGCCGCCCAACGGGCGGGATTCCAGACGTACATGGAAAACGGTGGCGGCTGGCTCGGCTTCCACGTCTCGGCGTTCACGACGGACGCGGGGGAATGGCCCTGGTACTACGACCAGTTCCTCGGCAGCGGCGACTTCCGCTCCAACACGTGGGGCCCCACCTCGGCGACCCTCCGTGTCGAGGACCGCGGCCATCCCGCGACCACGGGGCTCCCCGAGACGTTCACGTCCTCGGTCAGCGAGTGGTACAGCTGGTCGAACAACCTCCGTTCCAACCCGGACATCGACGTCCTCGCCTCCGTCGACCCGTCGAGCTTCCCGCTCGGCACCGACCCCGATCAGTCCTGGTACGACGGCGACTACCCGATCCTGTGGACGAACACCGACTACCGCATGCTGTATGCGAACTTCGGCCACAACGCGATGAACTACGACACGAACCAGCGTCTCTCGTCGACGTTCGCCGAGCCCCTTCAGAACGGTTTCCTCCTGGACGGCCTGCGCTGGCTCGCGGGCAACTGAGCCTCCGCACGCCCCCCCCGCTCCCCCTCACGCCCCTCACCCGCAGGGCCGCTCACCGGATGCCCGAGGCGACGGCGATGCGGGCGCGTCCGGGGGCGAGGGCGCCACGTCCGGGTGGGCGCACCGCGCGGCGCGCCACTCCGGCCAGGAGAGCGCACTCCACCTCCGCCTGTACGTCCTCGGGTTGCTGCCCCGCAGTGAGGCGCGGGGCCGCCCGGGCCGCCGCCCGGTCGGCTGCCAGGCCCGCCCTCGCCGCCCGGCGGGAAGGCGGCACGGTCGACGGCCCAGGCGATGAGGGAGTCGGGTGACGGGGGCAGCGCCGCGACGGGCGGCGGGCGAGGAATGACGCCGGGCCCGAGCCCCCACCCCGGCCCCGCGCAATCAGTACGCGGGCCCCGACCCCGCACCCCCTGCCCCCGATCACCCGGGACGCGAGCCCCGACCCCGCACCCCGACCCGCGCCCCCGGCCCCGCGCACCCGCCCCCGCGCCCCCGGCCCCCTCGCCACCCGCAAATCACCTTGCGCACCCCCGCTCCCCCACCGGACCCTTGGCCCATGCCCCCGGAGCCCCAGCCCGCCGCGCCCCTCGCCGCCCCGCCCCTCGCCGCCCCGCCCCTCGCCGTGCCGCCGCCGTCCGCGCCCGCCGCCACCGGGGTCCGTCTGCCCTGGGAGGGGGTCCCCGCGCCCGTACGGACGCGCGCCGAGGAGCGGTGGGGCGCGGCGGTCGTATCGGCGGTGACACAGTCCGGGGGCTTCTCGCCCGGAGTCGCCGCGCGGGTCCAACTCAGCGACAGCAGAAGGCTGTTCGTCAAGGCCGTGGGCCCGGAGCCGAACCCGCGCTCGCCCGGCTTCCACCGCAGGGAGGCCACGCTCACTGCCGCGCTCCCCGCCTCCGTTCCCGTCCCGCGCCTCGTCGACAGCCTGGAGGTGGCGGGCTGGGTCGTCCTCGCGTACGAGGAGATCGCGGGCCGTCAGCCGCGCGAACCCTGGTCGGCGCGGGACCTCGCGCGTGTCCTGCGCGCGACGGAGGCCCTTGCCGAGCGGCTCACTCCCGCGCCGCCGATCGGCGCGCCCTCGCTGGCCGAGGACGCCGGATTCCGGCGCTGGCGCCTCCTCCTGGAGGCGTACGAGGCGGGCGAAGCCGAGGCGGCGGCGACCGTCGCCGTACTGCCCGCCTGGGCCGGCGACCGGCTCGCCGCCCTCGCGGAGCGCGAGGCCGGGTGGCCGGAAGCGGTGGCAGGGGCGACGCTGCTCCACTGCGACCTGCGCGCGGACAACCTCCTCCTCACGCGGGACCCCGGGCGCCCCGTCGTCTTCGTCGACTGGCCGCACGCCGCGACGGGTGCCGCGTGGTTCGACGTCGTGGGGATGGGCCCGAGCGTCCTCATGGGCGCCCCGGGACTGCGCCCTCTGCTCGACGCGCACCTCACCGCGCGCGGCGCGGACCCCACCGCGGTCGCCACGGTCCTCGTCGGCCTGGCGGGCCTCTTCCTCACGGACGCGGCCCGCCCCGCGCCGCCTGGCCTCCCCACCCTGCGCCCCTTCCAGCGCGCGCAGGGCGAGGCGGCCCTCGCGTGGCTGCGCGCGAGCTGGGGCGGAGTATGAACGAGGAGGAGTACCGGACGTACCTGGGCGAGGAGCGTGCCGCCTTCGCCTGGGTGCTCGAACACCACGGCTCCCGCACCCCGGCCGAGGCGCACGCGCGGGCACTCGCCCGCTACCCGTACGAACCCGCGTCGGCCCCGTACCGCGAGCTGGTCTTCCACGACGAGGCGTGGCACTGGGCCATGCTCCACCTCCACGGCGCGCGCTACTGGCACGACCGCCCCGAACTCCTGCACCCACCGCGGGAGTACGAGCACCAGGCCCGCCGCCCGGTCTCCCCGCCCCCGCCCGGCACTCCCTGACCCCGCCGGTCCCGCGCGGCCCACGCTCCGGGGCCGCCCCCTCGCGCGCCCCACGACGGCGGTACGAGACCCACCCCGCCCGGACACCCCCGAGCGCGGCGCCGACGCCCGGTCACACACGCGTCCAGCACACGCACACGAGCCCCCGCCCACGCGGCACGCCCTCGGGGTGAACGCCCTCCGGGCGGCGGTGTCGTCGTGACTGCGCTGGTGTGCCGCGCACGGCCACGCCGGCCCGGCAGTTTGGCCGTGGGCGAAGCGCAAGCCTCCGCCGGACTCGTGGACCCCGGCGCTCGAAGATGGCCGTTGACCGGCTGATCACCCCGCCGCGACGTCCGCCTCCGGGAGCCGCGCCACACCTGCGGGACGGTGTTCGTCACCACCGCGAACCGGGGCCGGGAAGGTCCTCGGCCCCTGCCGCGTCCGCCCGGACACCGGCCGGGTCCAGGCGTCGTACGGGCAGACCTGCCTCGCGCGGCCCGGGTGCCGCCCGGTGCCCGTCGCAGTGTGCAGCGGCGGGCACCCGTCCACCATGTGCTCAGGCGGTGAGTTCGGTGATGCCGAGGGCGAAGTCCGCGTTCCCCACCCCGTGGTTGGCGAGGCCCACCGTGACCACGCCGGCTCCTTCCAGCCAGTGCGCCATCGCGAGGCCGCCGACGTCCAGCGGGCGCAGCCCGAGGCTCTCGACGAACGCCTCCACGCTTGCCTTGGCCCGCTCGTTGTCGCCGGCGAGGAAGACGTCGGGACGGCCCTTCTCCAGGACGTGCCGGAAGATGGTGTTGAACGCCTTGACCACGCTGGCGCCGGCCGGGGCCGCCTTGGCGGCTTCCTGCGCGATCGAGGTCTCCGCGCGGTGGGCCAGCCCGTCGAAGGTGGCGTTGAAGGGGTTGCTGATGTCGACGATGACCTTGCCCGCGAGTGCGTCTCCGTACCGGGTGATGGCCGGTACGACACCGTCGTGCAACAGGGCCACGATGACGATGTCCCCGGTCGGGGCGGTGCCCCATTCCGCGGTCGTGGCGCCGTCACCGAGAGCCTTGGCCAGGTCAGCGGCCTTGGACCGGTCCCGGCCCGTAATCTCGACGGTGTTGCCGCCCGCTATCGCCCGCGCGCCGATGGTGCGGGCCATGTTCCCGGTGCCGATGATGCTGATGGTGCTCATGAGTCGTCCTGCCCTGGGTGTGGGGGGTGGGTTCAGAGGGCGGTGGTGCCGCCGTCGGCGACGAGTTCCATGCCGTTGACGTAGCTGGAGTCGTCGGAGGCGAGGAAGAGCGCGGCGGTGGCGATTTCGTCGGGCCTGCCCATCCGGCCGCGGGGGATGAGGGACTCGAAGTGGCGCTTGGTGGCCTCGTCGAAGAGTTCTTCCTGTTTGGCGGTGGCGACCTGGCCGGGAGTCAGGACGTTGACGCGGATGCGGCGGTCCTTGAGCTCGTTGAGCCAGATACGGGCCCAGGCCTGCTGGACGGCCTTGCTGCCGGCGTAGACGCTCCAGCCGGGGAAGGCGCCGAGGGAGGCGTTGGAGCCGGTCATGAGGATGGAGCCGCCGTCGTTGAAGAGCGGGAGGGCCTTCTGGACGGTGAACAGGGTGCCGCGGGCGTTGAGCCCGAACCACGTGTCGAACTGGGCCTCGGTGATCTCGCCGAGCGGGGCGGGCTCGCCGCCGCCGGCGCTGGCCCACAGCACGTCGAGGCTGCCCTTCTCCCGCTTGACGGTGGCGTACAGGCGGTCCAGGTCGTCCAGGTCGGCGGCGTCGCCCCGCACGCCGGTGACGTTGCGGCCGATCTGCTTCACAGCCTCGTCCAGGGCGTCCTGGCGGCGGCCGGTGAGGAAGACGTGCGCTCCCTCTTCGACGAAGAGTTTCGCGCCGGCCAGCGCCATGCCGGTGGTGCCGCCGGTGATGACCGCGACCTTGCCGTCGAGCTTTCCCATTGTCGTTCCCTCGGGTCGATGGTGCCGGGCGCACCTGAAGCGGCAGCGTTATGTACACCGCCCTGTGTATGTAGCGTATGGGGCGGCTCGCTGCGGCGCAAACTATGTACACCGATCGTTACCCTGCCGGGGTAGCATGGGGTCATGACGGAGTTGGAGAAGGGCCCCACGGGCCGCCGCCGCGGCCGGGGCGCCCGCGAGCGCATCCTCGGCGCGTCTCAGAAGCTGTTCCGCGAGCAGGGCATCAACCGCACCGGCATGGACCAGCTCTGCGCGGCGGCCGAGGTGTCCAAGCGCACGGCCTACCAGCACTTCGGCGGCAAGGACGAACTCGTCGCCGAATACCTGCGCCGGTTCGACCCCTCGGTTCTGTCCGCCGTGTTCGACCGCACCGACCTCACACCCCGTGAACGGCTCCTCGCCGTCTTCGATGTCCCTGCCACCACGCCCTTGTGCCCGTACATCAGCGCCGCCGTCGAACTCCACGACCCCGGCCACCCCGCATCCCAGTACGCGCGCGACTACAAGAAGGCCGTTGCCGCCCGGCTCGCCGACACCGCCCGCGAAGCCGGCGCCGCCGACCCCGAACAACTCGGCGAGCAGCTCGCGCTGCTCATCGACGGCGCCGCCGCCCGCACCCGGGTCCTCAACGCCGACACCTTCCCCACCGCCGCCGCCATCGCCGCCGTCCTCATCGACAACGCCATCCCCGCCGCGGCCGACGACGACCGGCGACGCGAGGAAGCGTCGAGCTGACGTGGCACTCCGCGGCCGGACTCGACGAGCTTCCGGTCGCGCGGCCCCCGCAGGTACGCGACATCGGCCACCCGGCATGGGCCGGTTCGTCGTCCCCCCGTCGTCGGCGGCGTCCGGGGCGCGCACGGGCCGCAGGCCGTCGGCCGGGTCGGGGGGCGGGCCGGGGGCGGGAAGGAACACCGGCCCAACGTGTCGATGCGGTGCCGCCCGAACGGGGCGAGGCGGGCGGCGTCCTTGTCGCGGCCGCCGAGGCCGTCCGCCCGCGGCCGGGCCGGTTCACCGCGGCGTTCGCGTACCGCGCGGTGACCAGCGCGAGTGCGGGGAGGACAAGGCGCCCAGGGCGCCGACCCGGTCCTCCCTCCTGTCCTGGTGGCGCCGGTGGAGCCGCCCGGACCGGCCGTGGAAGATCTCCGGGCGAGGGAGTGGCGGCCTTCACGGAGGTCCCCCTGGCTCATGGTCTGCCGCCGGTGGCCGGGCGCGACGGCCAGGCACAGGAGGTGCGGGGTCCTGGCGATCCGCCCGTAGCGGGCGACCGCGTCGCGGCGCGGGGTGGGGCGCCCGCCCCCCGGCATCAGGAGGATCACGCCGTACGCGCGGACGGCGCCGGTGTGGAGGGAGCCGGTGATCCGGAAGACGCCCTCTCAATGGCGCTCGATCCTGACGACGCGGACCGCGGCCGCGGGCGGCGTTCTCGAAGGCGCCGCGGTCGGTGGCGCGCTCGATACGCCGCGTCGGCTGATCCGGCAGGTCGGCGAGCCGCGGCGGGTACGCGAATCGCGCCGGGGTGAGCGGCCCGAAGACGACGCCGCTGTGGTGCGCGGCGTCCGGACGATCATCTCGGGGGCTTGCCGCCGTCACGTTCGTGGCGGCCCCGTCCCGGCGCCCGCCCGGGAGAACACCTCCAGCGGGGCCTCCGACAGGTCGACACGGGCAGCGCCGCCACCACCACGGCGAAGCGCACCGCCGCCTCCCCCCTGAACTCCCGTACGCCCGGCGCCTGGACGCGCCAGATTCCCCCCCCCATGACGGCCTTCGTGCTCGTCGCGGGCGCCCGGCTCGGCGCGTGGGCCTGGGACGACGTGGTGCCGCTCCTGCGCGCGGGCGGGCACGGCGTCCACGCGCTGACCCTGTCCGGTCTCGGCGCGCGCGAGGGCGCGGGGGCGGAGGCGCCCCCGGCCGGGCTGCGGGATCACGTGCGGGACGTCGTCGCCGAGGTGGAGCGGCGGGACCTGCGGGACCTCGTGTTGGTCGGACACAGCTACGCGGGCGTCCCCGTGGGCAGGCGGCCGCGCTGATCGGGGCGCGGTCGCGGCGGCTCGTCCTGGTCGACGCGAGTGTTCCGGCCGACGGGGTGTCGTTCGCCGATACGTGGCCGGACGGCGGTGCGGGCCGCGGGCGGTGCTGGACGCGCACGGCGGGTGGTGGCCGCCCGGCGGGCCCGAGCACTTCGCCGGGCATGGCCTCGGTCCGGAGCAGGTCGCCCGGATCGTGGCCGGTTCGGCGCCGCACCCCGGCCCTTCGCTGACCGAGCCCGCCGTCCTGGCCCGCCCGCTCGCCGGGCTCCCCGGCACCTCCCTCCTGTGCCGCCTCCCGGACGGCGCGTCCGCGCCCGAGGAGGACGTGACCACGCTGCTCGACGGCGGTCGCGGGAACGGGGAACTCGTCGGCAAGGACACCGGCCACTGGCCGATGTTCTCGCGGCCGCGGGAGCTGGCGCGGCTGCTCCTGGACGCCGCCGCGCGCTGACGGCTCACGCCTCGCCGGTCAGCACCCGCCCCACGAACTCCTCCAGGTTGGCCCTCATCCGCGCGACCTTCTCCTCCACCGTCAGCGACTCGCGCATCCGGCCCACGTCCGAGCCGAGGTCCTTCTTGCCGCGCACGTAGAGCGGGCACGCCAGGTCCTCGCACAGGTACGTGCCGACCGAGTTCCCCACCTTGCCCGCCTTGCCCGCGCGCGGCGCGACCATGAGGGCGACGCCGCCGGAGTGCGGCGTGAGGCAGATCGAGCACATGCCGCGCCGCGTCTGCCACGAGGCGGTCGACGGGCGGCGCAGCACGAGGGCGTACGTGCGGTCGTCGATGACGGTGACGAGGTAGGCGCGGTCCGGGGCCTGCGGGTCGCGCCAGCCGAAGTAGTCGAGGTCGTCCCAGGGGCGTTGCGCCAGGTCCCGGGGGACGTGGAGGCGCTTGGCCTCGCCCTTCGAGCAGTTCACGAAGGCGGCCCGGATCTCGGAGTCAGTCAGCGGCTTCATACACGCCAGGCTAAATTGCCTATACCCTGTAGGCAAATGGTTAACTGGAGCAGGAAGCGCCAGGGCGGGTGAAGGGACAGGGCAGCGCGATGGGACGAGTGGGACTGAGTACGGAACGGCTCGTACGGGCCGGGGCCGAGCTGGCCGATGAGGAGGGCTTCGCGCAGGTCACGCTCTCGGCGCTGGCCCGCCGCTTCGGCGTGAAGCCCGCGAGCCTGTACGCGCACGTGAAGAGCTCGGACGACCTCCGTACCGGCATCGCGCTCCTCGCGCTCGGCGAACTCGCCGACCGCGCCGCCGAGGCGCTCGCGGGCCGGGCGGGCAAGGACGCGCTGTTCGCCTTCGCCGAGACGTACCGCTCGTACGCGCGCGAGCATCCCGGCAGGTACGCGGCGACCCGGCACCCCCTCGACCACGAAACCGCCCTCGCGAGCGCGGGCCCCCGGCACGCCAGGATGTCCCGCGCGCTCCTGCGCGGCTACGCGCTCGACGAGCCCGAAGCCTCGCACGCCGTACGGCTGCTCGGCAGCGTCTTCCACGGCTTCGTCGACCTGGAGCTGAGCGGCAACTTCGCGCACAGCGAGCCCTCCGCCGAGGAGAGCTGGCACCGCACGCTCGACGCGCTCGACCACCTCCTCCGCACGTGGCCCCCGGCGCGCGCGACGCCCTGAGGGCCCGCCGGGCGCCCCGCCCCCGTACCGCCGCCGCCGCCCGTACCCGTACCGCCCCCTCCCGAGGAACCCCGGACTCCCATGCTCACCACCATTGCCCTCACCCCCGCCCTGATCCGCGGCGCGCTCGAACTGGAGCCGACCGCGCACGGCCTGCTCCCGCACCGGCTGCCCGCCGCCGCGCGCGCCAGGAACACGGACCCCCAGCTCGCGATGACCGAGAGCCAGCCCTCGGGCGTGCGGCTCGCGCTGCGGACCGCCGCGACCGTCGTCGAGCTGGACACCCTCCCGACCAAGCGCAGCTACCCGGGCGCGCCACCGCGCCCCGACGGCGTCTACGACCTGCTCGTGGACGGCGAGTTGGCCGGTCGCGGCACGGTGCCCGGCGGGCGGACGCTCGTCATGGACCTCGCGACGGGGCACGGCGAACCCCAGCCCGGCGCCACCCCGGGCACGCTCCGCTTCGACGGGCTGGACGCACGCGAGAAGGACGTCGAGATCTGGCTGCCGCACCAGGAGACGACCGAGCTGCTCGCGCTGCGCGCGGACGCCCCTGTGGCGCCCGTGCCCGCACGGGGGCGCAGGGTGTGGGTGCACCACGGGAGTTCGGTGAGCCACGGTTCGGACGCGGCGAGCCCCAGCACGACGTGGCCCGCGCGGGCCGCCGCGCTCGCGGGCGTGGACCTCGTCAACCTCGGTTTCGGCGGCGGCGCCCTGCTCGACCCGTTCACCGCCCGTGCGCTCAGGGACACCCCTGCCGACCTCCTCAGTCTCAAATTCGGCATCAATCTCGTCAACACGGACCTCATGCGGCTGCGCGCGCTGGGGCCCGCACTCCACGGCTTCCTCGACACGGTCCGCGAGGGCCACCCCGAGACGCCGCTCCTCGTGGTCTCGGCGCTCTACTGCCGCATCCACGAGGACACCCCGGGCCCGGCCGCCTTCGACACGAGTGCCCTGGCCGAGGGCCGCCTCGCCTTCCGCGCGAGCGGCGACCCCGCCGAGGTCCCTGCCGGGCGCCTGACCCTGCGGACCATCCGCGAGGAGATGGCCCGCGTGGTCGCGAGCCGCGCCGCGAGCGACCCTCACCTGCACTACCTGGACGGCACGGAGCTGTACGGGCTCGAGGACTACGCGGCCAGTCCCCTCCCCGACGAACTCCACCCCTCACCCGAGACCCACCTCCGCATCGCCGACCGCTTCGCCGCGACAGCCTTCGGCGAGGACGGAGCTTTCGCAGCGGTACGGGCCTGAGGCGGCACGGGCCCCGTACGGCGTACGCCCCGCCGCTCTCACGCCGCGTCCCCGTCGCGCTCCGGTCGCGTTCCCGCCGCACCGCCCGCCCCGGCCCCGCGAGCCCTGCGCCCGCCTCCGCCGCGCCGAGCCTGGGGGGTGGCCGGCGGAGCGGGAGGGCGGACGGTGGAGGAGAGCGGGCTCGGGGGCGGGACGGACGGTACGCGGTGCGGGGAGCAGGGGGACGGTAGTAACTCCCCGCACCCACATGACTACCGCCCGTACGTCGTGATGAACCCCACGCGTACGAGTGGTTTGAACGGTGCCCCGGCGGGCCATACGGCGCCCTTTTCGTGCGCCCGCGATAGCGGACCGATCCTGTCCGCTTCCGCTCCTACTGTCCGGGGTGTCGCGCGGCGCCGCTCACCACCGGCGCGGCGCGGCCGCTCGTACCCGTACCGTCTCAGGACCCCAAGGACCGTCATGGACTTCGTCTCGCTCCGCATCGTCACGACCGACGTGGCCCGCCTCGCCGCCTTCTACGAGAAGGCCACCGGCGTACGGCCCGTCTGGGCCACCGAGGACTTCGCCGAGGTCCCCACCCCGCACGGGACCCTCGCGCTCGCCCACGCCCGCACCCTCGCGCTCTTCGCCCCGGACGCCTGCCGCCCGGCGGCGAACGAGAGCGTGATCATCGAGTTCCGCGTCCCGGACGTGGACCGGCTCCGCACCACCCTGTCCGGCGCCGAGATCGTCGCCGAGCCCACCACGATGCCGTGGGGCAACCGCTCCTGCCTGACCCGCGACCCCGACGGCAACCTCGTCAACTTCTTCACGCCGGTCACGGACGCCGCGAAGGCGAAATACGGCCTCACCGCCACCGCCACCGCCTGACCCCGGGGGAGCCGGGGGGCGGGGCCCGAGGGCCGGGGCCACGGGGCCGGGCGCCGGAGGCCGGGCCGGGCGCCGGGCCCCGAGGGCCCTCGCACCCCGCCCCCGCGGAACCCCTCAGGCCCCCCGGCCCCGCCGCGGCTCCCTCGCCACCCGCTGGTGCGTCTCCCCTGTCATGTCCTCCAGCTCGCGGTTCTTCGTCTCCGGGACCTTCCCCAGGACGAAGAAGAAGCTGACGATCGCGAAGAAGGCGAAGGCCCCGTACAGCCACGACAGGCCCACGTTCCGGGTGAGCGGCTCGAACGAGAACGTCACGATGAAGTTGAAGATCCAGTTCGCCGCAGTCGAGAGCGCCAGCGCCATCGCGCGCATCCGGTTCGGGAACATCTCGCCGAGCATGACCCACATGACAGGGCCCCACGACAGCGCGAAGAAGACGACGAACGCGTTGGCGCCGATCAGCGCGAGCGGCCCGTAGGGGTCGGGGAGGCTGACGTCCTTGCCGGAGCCCTGCTGCTGCGAGAAGGCGATCGACGTCAGGAGCAGCGCGCAGAACATGCCGATCGACCCGATCATGAGCAGCCTGCGGCGGCCGACCTTGTCGACGAAGAACATCGACACGACCGTCATGACGACGTTGATCCCGGCCGTGATGACCGAGGTCGTGAACGAGCTGGACTCCGAGAAACCGACCGACTTCCACAGCGTCGTCGAGTAGTAGAAGATCGCGTTGATACCGACGAGTTGCTGGAACGCGGCGAGCGCGATGCCGACCCAGACGAGCGACTGGAGCCCGAAGCGCGGGCCGCGCACGTCCTTGAAGGTCGCCTTCGGCTCCTTGCGGAGCGTGTCGCGGATCTCCTGGACCTTCGTCCGCCCGTTCGCCGCGCCCGAGACGCGTTCCAGGACGCCCGCCGCCTCCTTGTCCTTGCCCTTGAGCACGAGGTAGCGGGGCGATTCGGGGATGGTCAGCGCGAGAATCCCGTACACCGCGGCCGGGATCACGCCGACGAGGAACATCCACCGCCACGCCTGGAGCCCGAACCACAGGTCCTGCGAGGAGCCGCCCGCGGCGCCCGCGAGTCCCTTGTTCGAGCTGAGCACGACGAGCTGACCGATCGTGATCGCGAGCTGCTGGAGCGAGCCGAGAATGCCGCGCTCGGCGGCGGGCGCGACCTCCGCGATGTACGCGGGCGCGATCACGGAGGCGATCCCGATGCCGAGCCCGCCGATCACTCGCCACACCAACAGGTCCGGTACGGAGAACGCGAGACCGGAACCGACCGAGCTGATGATGAACATGACCGAGCCGAGCAGCATGACGCGCCGCCGCCCCCAGCTGTCCGCGAGCCGCCCCGCGTACCAGGCACCCACCGCACAGCCGAGCAGCGCGATCGAGACGACAAAACCGCTCAGGAAGTCGCCGAGATGGAAGTGGTCACCGAGCGCGTCGACCGCGCCGTTGATGACCGAGGAGTCGAAGCCGAAAAGGAAGCCGCCGACCGCGGCCGCGATCGAGACACCGAGCGCCTTCCCCTTGTGACCACCGGCCGCCGTTGCCGGTTCGGGGCTCGTCGCCATCCGCACGCACCTTCCACTCGGACCCCGGGATGTCGGCCGGGCACCCGCCGCTGCCGCGGCGGCGCACGGACGTCCCCTTCCGAGGAGTACATCCACTTCTGATCACTTCCGCCTGTACGGGTGCGCCGAATGGCGGAGTTCATGCCTGCGACCGTGACGGACACGGGTCGCGGAGAATCCACGGACACCCATAAGTAAGAGGTGCTAGCGTGCCGGGGTCATTACCGCGAGGGGTGAGGAGGCGTCATGACGAGCACGAGCACGAGCCGGAGCACGAGCCCGGGCACCGGCACCGGCACCGGCACCGGCACAGGCCCGGGCACCAGCACCAGCACCAGCACCAGCACCGACCGGCTCACCGGGCACGCGTACGTGCGGGAGTGGGTCCACGGCTGGGTCGTCTCGCGCGCCGCCGCGCCGCCCGAGCGGCGTCCCTGGGGCTGGTGGGTCACGGTCGGCCTGGAGCGGCACGTCGGCCGCCACGTGTTCGGCGGGATCGGCGAGGAGGTCCGCGAGGAGGACGTACGGGCCGTGACGGCAGCTCCGCAGGGCCTCGGCACGCAGATCAAGCTCGTCGCCGACCCGGCGCGCGTCGTGCCCTGGTTCGCGCCGGGCTGGGAGTGCTTCGCCGGGGACGACTGGTTCATGGTCAGGGACCTCGACGCGCGGGACACCGCGCCCGGCTCCCCGCCGCCCGGCTACCGCCTCGCCCTGTGGACCCGTGCGGGCGTCACGCGCGTCGTCGTCACCACGGCGGGGGGCGACTTCGCCGCGCACGGCCAGGTCGGCGTGTGCGGCCCCTCGGCCGCGGTCGACCAGATCGAGACCGTCGTGGCGCACCAGCGGCGGGGCCTCGGCTCCTACGTCATGCGCCACCTGCACGCGGCCGCACGCGCGGCGGGCGCCGAGCGCGCGGTCCTCGCCTGCACCCCCGAGGGCCGCGCCCTCTACACCGCGGTCGGCTGGCGCGACGTCTCGCCGTTCACCCACGCGCGGTACGTGGGTACGGGGAGCTGACGCCGCCCCGCCCCCACCGGCCCGCCGGGCCCGTACCCGCGCTCCTCACCCCGCGTCCGCCACGTCCCCCACGCCCATCACCTCCCGCAGCACCGCCGCCACGTCCGCCCACCCCGTGACCGTCCGCCGCTCGCGCCGCCCGTCCGCGTACGTCGTCGTCAGCTCGGCCCGCTCCGTCGTGCCGTTGACGGGCGGCTCGCCGAGGAGGGCGTGGTGGGCGTCGGGCGTGGTGCGGTTGGCGACGAGGCGGCGCGTGAAGGGGGAGCGGGGGTGGGTCGCGACGTACCAGTTGGCGACCTCGCGGTCGACGGGCGGCGTGGGCGTCGTCGACAGGACGTACTGCGTCTCCCAGCCGTCCGGCGTCAGGGCGGCGAGGCTCCAGCGGTCCTCGTGGCGGCCGACGCGGTGGCGGCGGCCGTGCGCCGCGCGCTCGGCGCCCTCGCGCAGCGGCAGGGGTTCGGGCAGGGCGCCGAGCGCGCCGAAACCGGCGTCGGCGAGGTGGGTGCCCTCCTCCGTGTCGACGGCGAGCGCGAGGTGGGTCGCCGGCCTGCTCGCCCAGCCCTCGTCCCCGACGCCGAGCACGACGCGCCCCGCGAGCGGGCGCACGGTGAAGCCGAGCGCGGTGAGCGCGGCGGAGAGCAGCCCGTTCAGCTCGAAGCAGTAGCCGCCGCGCCGCCGCCGGAGGAGCTTGTCCTCCAGCGCGGGCAGGTCGAGCGCGGGCACGATCCCGCGCACGGGGTCGAGGTTCTCGAAGGGGACGGCCAGGAGCTGGGCCCGCTGCACCGTGCGGAGGGTCGCGAGCGTGGGCGGCGGCGCGGACGGCGTGGCGCCGATGCCGACGCGGTCGAGGTAGCCGGGGAGGTCGAATGCGGTCCCACTGGACTGGCTGCTGTGCATACGGGCGACATTACGGGCGCGCCGCCACGGCCCCGCGCCCCCGGACCACGGTCCCGCGCCCCCGGACCGCGCCCCCGGGGCCCCGTACGCGCGCCCCCGCGCCTCCCCCGTACGGCCGATAGGCTCGCCCTCATGACGGACACCGCCCCCACCAGCACCGCCCCCACCAGCACGGCCCCCGTCGGCACGGCCCCCGTCGGCGAGGCGCCCTCCCCCGCCGCGTACCTCCGCGCCTTCCACTCGGCCTTCGGCCTGCCCGTGCGCGAGACGCCTGGCCGGGCGGACGCGCGGACTGCGGCGCTGCGGCGGACGCTGCTCGCCGAGGAGTTCGCCGAGGCGGACGAGGCCGCGGGCGAGGTGGCCGGGGACGCGGGGGCGCTCGCGCACTTCGCGCAGGAACTCGCGGACCTCGTCTACGTCACGTACGGCACCGCCCTGACCCACGGCATCGACCTCGACGCCGTGCTCGCCGAGGTGCACCGCGCGAACATGTCGAAGCTGGGGCCCGACGGCGCTCCGGTGCGCCGCGCGGACGGCAAGGTCATGAAGGGCCCGCACTACCGCGCCCCCGACATCGCGGCGGTGCTGCGGGCCCGGGGCTGGGAGCCGGGCGAGGCGGGGCAGTGACACCCGCCGCACCCGGCCGCACGGCGCCCGGGCCCACGGCACCCGGCCCCGCCGCACCCGGCCGCACGGCACCCGCCCCCGCAGCGACCGGTCTCCCGTCCCTCGGCTACTCCACGAAGTACGTGGGGTTGGGCAGCTTGTAGCCCTTGTCCGCGTAGCCGCCCGTGAGGTCGGACTGCTGGTCGCCGAAGTTGCCGACGATGTGGTAGCCGCGGGACTCGATGTACTTGCGCGTACCGGCCTTGTACTGGACGGTCGTGCAGGTCCAACTCGTGGCCGTGGCACAGTTCTTGAGGTAGGACGGCGGGTTGGTCTTGTTCTTCAGGAAGAGGTGCTTCGCGTCGAGCGGCACGTCGTAGCCGGTCTTCGTCAGGTTCTTCTCGGCGCCCGCGCGCTGCGGCTCGCTGAGCCCGGTCAGGAAGAACACCTCGACGCCCTGCTGGTGCGCGTAGGTGACGAGGCCGGGCATCCCGAAGACGGCGGGACGGTTGGCCTCGTCGACGTAGGCGTTCCAGGTGGCGTCGTTGTAGACGTAGTTGGTGCGGCGCTCGTAGTCGAAGCTGAGGAGCGCGGTGTCATCGATGTCGAGGACGATGGCGGGCTTGCCGCCCTTGTGGTGGCCGTGCCCGTACCGCTGGGCCGCCTTCTTGATGTCGGCCTTGGCCCCCTTCTCGACGCGCGCGAGGTCCTTGGCGTAGTCGCTGTCCGCCGAGGCGGTCCAGGTGCCGTCGGCCTGCTGCTCGGCACCGTAGTAGGCGTCGATCTGCTGCGTCAGGAGGCCGATGTTCTGCGGCTCGTGACCGGCGTGCGGTGCGTTGCCCTGCGCACCGGCGGCGCCGACCCCGTAGACGAGGCTGCCGGCGAGGGCACAGGCGGCGGTGAGGCCGGCCGCTTTGAGGGACTTCCGCATGGGGGGCGCCTTTCGCGAGAGCGATGCTTTCGGCCGCTTGTCTACGCGCATTGCGCCCCGCGCCACAAGCACTTCCCCGAATCGATACCTGACGTATACACACAGCCGCCACCTGCGAACCTGCCCGCGGGGAGTCCCCCGGGGAACCCCGCATGGAATCCCACGGGGAACCCCGCAGGGAACCCCGCAGGGAACCCCGCAGGGCTACGAGCCCTTGCCGCTCCGCGCGGTGACCCCCAGCGCCGTGAACGTCGCCACGTCCTCGCCGGTTCCGGGGCGTACGACCCACAGGTACACGAAGTCCCGGTCGCCGCTGATCGCCACCTGCGGGCCCCAGCCGAGGAGGACTTCGTCCTTGCCGTCGCCGTCGAGGTCGCGGGCGGCGAGGGGGCGGGCGGCGCGCGCGTCCTTGGGGGTCTTCTCGCCGTTGTAGGCGGCGGGGCCGGTGCGGGGGGTGAGGGCGTGCGGCCGGTCCGTCGCGGGGTCGGCCAGGGCGGGACCCTCGCGGGTGTCGAGGAGGAGGGCGTCCTTGCCGTCTCCGTCGGGGTCGGCGGCGAGGAAGGTGCGGAGGGTTGCTGTCAGGTTGGTGCCATTCTTTGGCAGTTGATGAGTGGTTTTGGGCCCCCTGCCCGGGTAGATCGCGTACGAGCCTTCCGTCCCGGGGGCTTCCGTCTCGTAGCCGGGCTCGTCGTTGCGGCTGCCGTCGTCGCCGATAGCGAGGTCCCAGACATGATCACCGTCGAAGTCGCCGAAGGTGTACGCGTTCCCCTTGCGGGTCCGTTCGCCGCCGCCCGCGAAGAGCGCCTTGCCGGGGCCGCCCCGGTAGAGCGTCCCCGCGGTCTGCTCGCCGTCGTCCTGGTCGTGGACGAAGAGGGGCGTCGGGGTGTGCGCGCCCGCAGGGTCGAGCGGGGCGACCGCGATGCCGCCCACGCTGTCGTCGAGCGTGGTCGTCTCCGTACGGGCGAAGCCGCCGTCGCGCGTGAAGGGCCCGTAGAGGACGCCGACCACCCCGTGCAGCAGGCTCGCGTCCTCCCCGTACACGGCGAGATCGGGGTGCCCGTCCCCGTCGAAGTCCCCGCGCCGCACCTCGTCCACGCTGAGCTTCGCATCGGTCCGCAGCGGTTCGGCCTTCCCGTGCGGCCCTTCCGGCCCGCCCCAGGTGACGAAGGGGACGCCGCGCCGATCCGCGAAGTCGTCGGTGGAGAGGCCCGCTTCGGTCCCCTCCTTGAGCGCGTCGGTGGAGACGAGATCCGGGAAGCCGTCCCCGTCGAGGTCCGCGGTGACGAGCGCGGCGGGCACGGAGTCCGGCGGCTCGTTCCGCCCGCCCCCGGCCCGCAGTCCGAGCGCCTCGCGGCCCCATGCGGTGCGGATCGCGGGGTCGGGCCCGTGCGCGCCCCCGTAGAGCGTGGCGAAGCGCAGCGGCGTGAAGGCGTTGGGCCGCGGCCGCTCGGCGGGGAGCACGAGGGAGAGATCGGTGCGGCCGTCCCCGTTGAGGTCGTCGGGGTCCTTGGAGCCCTTGCCGGGCGAGGGCGCGCGGGAGGCGGTGGGGGCGGACGGGAGCGCGGTGGCCGGGGGCGCGGCACCCGTGCCGCGCGCGTCGGGCGTCCCCTCGCCCGCCCCTCCCGTACCGCACCCCGCGAGGAGCAGCGCTCCGATGACCACCCCCGCCACCCCGGCACCCCCGGGCACTCGTGTACGCATATTCACTCCACTCAGCGCCTGACACCTGTCCGAGCATTCTGCCGCCCCCCCCACCCCACCGGCACCCGGCCGACGGCGGTCACCCCTCGCGCACCGGGACCCGGTGGACCGGGGTGCGGTGGGCCACGGCCCTACCCCGAAAAGAAACGGCAGGAAAGGACTCCCACCCGCCCACCCTCCTCGTGAGCGGGCGCGTGAGCGCTCGCGGCGGGCGGCTGAGCAGGGCGGCGACGCCCTGCGGCACCCCCCGAGGGTCAACCACCCCACACCTCTCACTCGTCCGAGTGAGGCGCTTGCACGCTCCGTACACAGCCCGCTACGTTCACCGCAACGAGCACCTCAACACTTCGGCCCCCGACCGGGACTGGCATCCCGGCCGAGGGCCTGACCGATCAGGAAGACAAGACCTTCCCGATGGCTGACACCAGGAAGACAAGACCTTCCCGATGACTGACACGCAGTCTAACGCGCCCTCGCGCGCGAACCATGACGTTTCCGGCACTTCCTACGGCCCGCCCGGCACCCCGGCGGCGCCCTCCGGAGTGATCCACGTCCGCACCCGGCTGACCGCCAACTTCACGGTCCTGGCCAACGCCCTGTTGCAACGCAAGGGCAGCGCGGTCACGTTGGGGGTCGCCGTCTACATCCTCTCGCTCCCCGAGGGCGCCCGCGCCTCGATCACCGCCCTGTGCGCGCACTTCACGGAGGGCGAGATCCTGATCTCGCGCGCGCTGGCGGAACTGGAGGCGGAGGGCTACCTGGAACGCCGCCGGGTCCGACTCCCCACCGGCCGCTTCCGGACCTGCACCTACGTGCACGACGTCCCCCGCGGCACGACAGAGCCACGCGGCCGACGGCCCCGCGCGAAGGAGGCGGCGCCCCGAGCCCGTACGGACGGGGCGGGCCGAGCCCGCGCGGAAGGGCATGGGCACGCCCGTACGGAAACGCCGGGCCGAGCCCGTACGGAGACGCCGAGGCGAGCCCGTACGGAGACGCCGGGCCGGGCTCGTACGGAGACGCCGAGGCGAGCCCGTACGGAAACGCCCGGCCGAGCCCGTACGGAAACGCCGAGGCGAGCCCGTGCGGAAGGACCGCCTCGCCCCCGTACCGAAACCCGGCGGCACCCTGAACCGCACCCTCCCCCTGCGGCCGCCGACCGCCCCCCGGCCGCGCCGGGAACGGACCGCGCCCCCGTCCCTCTCTCCGAGATCCCCCCGGCCGCCCTCGCGGTCCTCATCTCCCTCCGCCGCCTGGACCCGCGCCTGGTCCTCTCCGAGCGGGAAGCGGCCGCGCTGGCCCCGGGCATCGGCCGCTGGCTGGCGACGGGAATCGACGCGGTACGTCTCGCCGACACCCTGACGGCCAACCTCCCCGACCACTTCCTCGGCCGCCCGGCAGCCCTCCTCGCCCACCGCCTCAAGGACACCCCGCTCCCGGCCCCCCGCCGCCGCGCCCCCGATCCCCACAGCCCCCGCCCCGTCATCCACCCCTTCCAGACCTGCGACACCTGCGACCGCGTCTTCCGCGCCCCCGCCCCGGGCCACTGCCGCGACTGCCGTGAAGCCCGGCCGCCGGCCGCCACGGCATGACAGGCACGCGAGGTGCGAAATCGCCGAGGGGCAGGCCGCCGGCCGTACGAGACCCGGACAGGGAGGAGGCGGGGCATTCCCGACAGATGCGGCCCCCTCGGCAACCAGCCCACGCGGTACGGCGGGACCGCCTGGAGCGCACGTGGCCCTGCCGCTCGGCGGCGACTGCGGACACGGGGCGGGACGGCACGGGGCGGGGCGGCACGGGACGGGGCGCCGCGTCTCCCTCTCGCGGTGCCCCGCCCCGTACCCGCACTGGTGTACCCGTACCCCACGTGCTCCGTGGGGCGTCCCGGGACTCAGCCCGTGTAGGCCGCCAGTGCCTTCGTGAACTCCCAGTCCGTCTGCGGGACTCCGGAGCACGTGTCGGCGCCGCCGCCCGTGCAGGGGCGGTCGCGGTTGACCGACCAGAAGGTGAGGCGCGCGAGGTGGTGCTGCTGGGCGTAGGCGGTCATGGTGCGGAAGTCCGCGACCGTGATCGTCTCGCCGACGTCCGTCGTGCCGTTCATGGAGGAGATGCCCATGAGCCGGTACGCCTGGTCGTCGCTGTACCCGTAGGCGGATTTCAGCGAGTTCTTCAGGCCCTCGGACGCCTGCGTGGTCAGCGCGCCCATGTTCTGGCCGTTGCCGCCGAAGTTGAACGGCATGATCGTCCAGGCGTCGACCGTGAGCCCGGACTGCGCGGCCCTGTTGATGAGGCTCGTGTCGGGCCCGTTCTGGCCCGTCCCCATCGTGACGAAGACCTTCAGGCCCGGGTTGTTGGCCTTGACGGTCTTGAGCGCGTCGACCGTGCGCTGCTGGACGGTCGCGCTGTCGTACGCCTCCGCCTCGATGTCGATGTCGATCGCCTTCAGGCCGTACGCGCTGATGACCTTCTGGTACGCCCCCGCGAGTGCGCTCGCACTCGTGCAGGACTGTTCGAGCTTGTTGCCGCTCCATCCGCCGAAGGGCGGTACGACGTCACCGCCGTTCGCGCGGACCGTCGAGATCGTCTGCTGGTCGACCCCGCCGGTGAGCGGACGGCCGCCGTCCCACTGCGGGTCGCACGTGCCGTTGGAGAGGACGAACGCGAGCGTGAACCACTTCACGCCGGTCGCGTTCGTGACCGTCGTCGGGCTCGGCGGGTTGCCCCAGCCGTTGTAGAGGTACGGAGCCACGGCGGCCGGCGCTTCCCCGACAGGCGGAGTGGTCCCCCCTCCGGCCGAGGGCGCGTTCCACTTCTGGTTGGACGTGCCCGTGCAGGTCCACAGCTGGACGCGCGCCCCGTTCGCCGTGCTCTTGTCGGTGACGTCGGCGCACTTGTCCGCCTGCGGGTTGACGAGGTCCTTCGCCGCGGTGACGGTCCACTGCTGGGCGCCGGAGCCGTTGCAGTCCCACAGCTGGAGCTTCGCCCCGTTCGCCGTCGAACCGCTCGCGACGTCGAGACACTTGCCGAGCGCGCGGATCGTGCCGTCCGCGCCGACGTTCCACTGCTGCGCGGTGGTCCCGTTGCAGTCGTACATCTGCACGGCCGTCCCGTTCGCGCTGCTCGCCGCCGCGACGTCGAGGCACTTGCCGCCGAGCCCGGTGATCGTGCCGGTGTCGGCGGCCGCGTGCGGGGCCTGGACGACGCCGAGCGCGAGGAGCGGGGCGATGAGGACGGGGAGGAGGCGGGCGCGGCGCGAGGTGAGGGCGCCGCGCAGGGAGGTCGGGGTCATGAGACGGTCCACTTCTGGTTGGCGGTGCCCGAGCAGGTCCACAGCTGGGCGCGGGTTCCGTTGGCCGAGGAGTTGTCGGTGGCGTCCACGCACTTGTCCGCCTGGGGATTGACGATGTCGTTCGCGCCGGTGACGACCCACTGCTGGGCGCCGGAGCCGTTGCAGTCCCACAGCTGGAGCTTCGCCCCGTTCGCCGTCGAACCGCTCGGCACGTCAAGGCACTTGCCGAGGACGCGGAGGGTGCCGTCGCCGCCGACCGTCCACGCCTGCGCACTCGTGCCGTTGCAGTCGTAGAGCTGGACCGCCGTCCCGTTCGCGCTGCTCGCCGCGGCGGCGTCGAGGCACTTGCCGCCGATGCCCCTGATCGTCTTCGTGCCGGTGGGCGGCGGAGTCGTGCCGCCGCCGTCGCTCACGTGCACGTAGTCGACGACGAGCTGCTGCGGGAACTGCGTGCCGCCGTCCGGGTCCCCGGGCCAGTAGCCGCCGACCGCGAGGTTGAGGATGAGGAAGAACGGCTTGTTGAAGGCCCATTGCCGTCCGCCGAGGTCGGCGGGGGTACGGGTCTGGTAGACGTTCCCGTCCACGGACCACGTGATCGCGTCCGGGCTCCAGTCGATCGCGAAGGTGTGGAAACCGTCCGCGAAAGCGGCGCCGCCGGGCAGCGAGTACCCCGCGCCGATCCCGTCGGCGCCGGAGTAGCCGGGCCCGTGGATCGTGCCGTGCACCGTGTTCGGCTCGAAGCCCACGTTCTCCATGATGTCGATCTCGCCCGAGTTGGGCCACCCGACCGAGCCGATGTCGTTGCCGAGCATCCAGAACGCGGGCCACATGCCCTGCCCGCGCGGCAGCTTCATCCGGGCCTCGACGTGACCGTACTGGGACGTGAAACGGCCCGAGGTGTTGAGCCGGGCGGAGGTGTACTCGCACCGCCCGTACCAGCAGTTGTAGTTCCCCGGGTTCTCCTTCTTCGCGGTGATGACGAGGTGGCCCTGGCCGTCGAGCGCCGCGTTGTTGGTGCCCGATGTGTAGTACTGGCGCTCGTGGTTGTTGACGTTGTCGCCGGTCTCCAGGAGCCACTTCGAGCCGTCGACCCCGGCTCCGGCCGGTCCGTCGAAGTCGTCCGTGAAGGTCGCCGCCGCGGCGGCGGGGGCGGGGGCTTCGGCGGAGGCGGGTACGGGGGCGGGCGCGGCGGCCTGCGCGGCGGCGGGCGTCAGGGCGGCGAAGCCGAGACACGCGGCGGCGGCGAGGAGCGCGAGGGGGCGGGGGCGCCGGGAGAGGGATCTGCGGCGCCGGGCGGGGGTGCGGGAAACACGCATGGGGCATCACATCGCTTCCGTGGGGGCGGTGGGGGTGGGGGTCGCGCGATGGTGCAGGTGGTGCGGGTGGTGCGGGTGGTGCGGGTCGTGCGGGGTGGAGCAGGTGGCGCGGGTGGAACGGGTGACGCGGGTGGAACAGGTGGCGCGGGTCGTGCGGATCGTGCCGGTTGTCGTGGACGGAGCGGGTGGGGCAGGCGTTGCGGCACGGTGTGCCCGTACCGGGTCCGAAATGTGTCGCGTTCATGTCAGTGAACACAACATGAACTCGCCCTGCGGAGAAAGGGCTTGCTCCCTTCACCTGTTGACGCTGTTGATTTAAGAAGCGCCCCGGGAGTCCGTCAATACATTCGTCTGGACCAATTCCCGGCACCCACCCCTCCGGTTCCCGTCCGGCTGGGGAGGGAGGAACTTGTACGACCGCCGCGCGCACCCGCCGCGCGCACCCGCCGCGCCCACCCGCCGCGCGCACCCGCCGCGCTCACCCGCCGGGTGAGTCCGTCCTCCTCGCGCGTGACCGGCGGCCCGGACGGCGGCGGATCGGCCGCGTACGCACACGCCCCGCGTCACGCCGCGTTCACCTCGCCGGAGGTCTCGGAACGATCACGGGCGGAAACTGTGGTGTGCATGCCGAAAGGGCGGGCACCCGGAGCGGCGGAGGTTGATAATCATGGTTCCCCTGCTGCTCGTTCTTCTGCTCGCGCTGATCCTCTTCGGCGCCGGTTTCGCGGTCAAGATCCTCTGGTGGATCGCGATCGCCGTGCTCGTCGTCTGGCTGCTCGGCTTCCTGTTCCGGTCCGCGGGGACCGGTGGAAAGCGGGGCCGGTGGTACCGATGGTGAGCTGAACACCGCACACCTCGCGATGACTTGGGGGCGGCGCACGGCCTGCACGCCGTGCGCCGCCCCTTCCGCGCGCCCGGGGCGCGGGGGCCGTACGGGGCGGCCGCCGATGGAGGTCGCACACGGTTCCGGTGCGGGCGATCACCCCGTACGCACCACTCACCCAGCCTGCCACGCCCGCCCGCAGCCGGGGCTCACCAGTCGTGGACGGTTCCGTCCTGCAAACGGTTGACCGGCAGGTACGCCGGGTCGTACGGGTGGGCCGCGGCCAGCTCCTCATCCAGCTCGACGCCCAGCCCCGGGGCCTCGCCCGGGTGGAGACAGCCGTCCGTGAAGGTGTACGCGTGGCGGAAGACGCGGTGGGTCGTCTCCGTGTAGCCGCTGTACTCCTGGATGCCGAAGTTGTGGATGGCCAGGTCGAGATGGATGCCCGCCGCCATGCCGACCGGGGAGATGTCCTCGGGCCCGTGGACGGCCGACTTGATCTGGTACTGGCCCGCGAGGTCGAAGAGGCGGCGCAGCGGGGTCACGCCCCCGAAGTGCGTCACGGCCGAACGGACGTAGTCGATCAGCTGGTGGGTGAGGAGGTACTGGTAGTCGTGCAGGGAGTTGAAGACCTCGCCGATGGCGAGCGGCGTCGTCGTGTGCTGCCGTACGAGCGTGAGTGCCTCCTGGTTCTCGGCCGGGGTGCAGTCCTCCAGCCAGAACATCCGGTACGGCTCCAGGTCCTTCCCCAGCCGCGCCGCCTGGAGGGGCGTGAGCCGGTGGTGGGCGTCGTGCAGGAGCGGCAGTTCGGGGCCGAACTCGGCCCGTACGGCCTCGACGACGCTCGGCAGGTGGCGCAGGTACGCGGCGGTGTCCCAGTCCTCGACGAGGGGGCGCGGGTGCCCGTCGGGGCCCGTACCCGCCTCCGCGCCGCCGACCCCGTACACCGCCTTGAGCCCGGGCACGCCGGTCTGCACCCGGATCGCTGGGTAGCCGAGCGCGAGCTTCTCCCGTACGGAGTCGAGGAGTTCGGGGATGTCGCGGCCGCTCGCGTGCCCGTAGGTCATGACCTTCTCGCGGCTCGCGCCGCCGAGCAGCTGGTAGAGCGGCAGTCCGGCGGCCTTGCCCTTGATGTCCCACAGCGCCATGTCGACGGCGGCGATCGCTGCCATCGTGACGGGCCCGCGCCGCCAGTAGGCGCCCCGGTAGAGGTACTGCCAGGTGTCCTCGATGCGGTGCGGGTCGCGGCCGACGAGGAGCGGGGCGACGTGGTCGCGCAGGTACGAGACCACCGCCAGCTCACGGCCGTTGAGCGTCGCGTCGCCGAGTCCCGTCAGGCCCTCGTCGGTGGTGATCCTCAGGGTGACGAAGTTGCGGCCCGGTGAGGTGACGACGACCTCGGCGGAGACGATCTTCATGGGTGCTTCTCTTTCTGGCTGGGGGCGGGCGTGCGTACGGCGGGCGGCTCAGCCCTTGGTGGCGCCGGAGGTCAGCCCCGCGACGAGGTACTTCTGGCCGAGTATCGCGGCGAGCAGCACGGGCACGGTGATGAGGGTCGCCGCCGCCATGAGCCCGCCCCAGTCGGTGCTGGCGTAGGAGATGAAGTTGTAGAGGGTCACCGGCACGGTCTGCGTGTTCTCGTCCGCGAAGACCAGCGAGAACATGAAGTTGTTCCAGCTGAAGACGAACGCGAGCAGGCACGCCGTCGCGGTGCCGGGGGCCGCGAGCGGGAGGCTGATGCGCCAGAAGGCGCCGAAGGCCGAGAGCCCGTCCGTACGCGCCGCTTCCTCCAGTTCGACGGGCAGCCCGGCGAAGAAGCCGGTCATGATCCACAGGATGAGCGGCACGGCGGCGAACATGTGGCTCAGGACGAGCACGGTGTAGCTGCCGACGAGCCCGGCCCGCGCGAAGAGGTAGTACCAGGGGACGAGGAGCGAGACGGCGGGCACGATGCGCGCGACGAGCACGAGCGAGCCCGTACGCCGCATGCCGAAGCGGCCCACGGCCCACGCGGCGGGGACGGCGAGGAGCGCGGAGAGCAGCGTGGACACGACCCCGACGAGGACCGAGTTCCCCATCGAGCGCAGCAGGGTCCCCGCTTCGACGACGCTGCGGAAGTTCTCCAGCGTCGGCTTGAACCACAGGCCCACCGAAGGGTCGGTGACCTGCACGTTCGTCTTGAAGGCCGCGGCGAACATCCACACCATCGGCAGCAGGAAGACGAGCATGACGACGACGATGGCGACGGCTTTGAGCACCTTGGCGGTGCGGGCACGGCGCAGGCGGCGGGCGAGGACGGGGTCCGTCGGCGGGGCGGAGGCGGGTGCCGTGGGGGGTGTGGGGGCCGTAGGGGGCGTGGGGGCCGCGAGGGGGGCGCTCATACGGCGGACTCCTTCCCTGAGCGGCGCAGCAGCACGACGACGCCGATGATGAAGAGCGTGAACAGGACGAGGACGGCGGCGGCGAGCCCGTACTCCTGGTAGTCGAAGGTCAGCCCGTAGGCGTAGACGTTGAGGGTCTCGGCCTCGAAGTCGGAGCCGCCGCCGGGGCCCTTCGTCGCGTACAGCAGGTCGAAGGTCTTCAGCGCGTCCACCGCGCGCAGGACGAGTGCGGTACCGAGGGTGGGCAGGAGCATCGGCAGGATGACGAGCCGGAAGCGCTGCGGGCCCGTCGCGCCGTCCACAAGCGCGGCCTCCTCGGGCTCCTCGGGCAGCGTGCTGAGCCCGGCGAGCAGGAGCAGCGTCATCATCGGGGTCCACTGCCACACGTCGATGAGCATGAGCGTCGGCAGCGACTGACCGACGGAACCGAGGAACTCCTGCCGGGGAATGCCGACTTGGGTGAGCAGGTGGTTCGCGATGCCGTTGGTCGGGTCGAGGATGAGCAGCCACAGGATGCCGATCGCGACGGGGGTCGTGAGCAGCGGGATCAACAGGACGGTACGGACCCAGCGTTGCCCGCGGAACGGCTTGCGCAGAAGCATCGCGACCGCGAGCCCGAAGACGGTCTCCAGGACGACGGCGCCGACGGTGAAGACGGCGGTACGCCCGGCGGCCGGCCAGAAGCGGCGGGTGTCCCCGAGCGCGTCCACGAAGTTCTGCCAACCCACGTGTTTGCTGGGCGCGTTGACCGCGCCAAAGGCGTCGGTGAAGCTCAGGTTGAGCGTGTAGAGCAAGGGAAAAATGATCATCGCGGCGACGAAGACGAGCGCCGGGGCGAGCATCATCCACCGCAGTCGCCGGTTGCTCTGCTCGAACGTCCGTTGTTTGCGCGGCCGTTCGGCCTTCGTACGGGCCGGGGCCAGGACGTCGGCGGCCATCACGCCTCCTTGTGGCGGTTGTCGCGGACGAGGAAGTCGGCGAACTCGGCGTCGGCGTCCCGTACGACGGGATCGACGGGACGGCCGAGTATCCCGGCGACGAGGGGGCGGCCCACGATGTCGCGGGCGCGGCCGACCTGGAGCACGCGGGGCCGGTCGTAGCCGATCCCGCGCTCGGCGTTGACGCGCATGGCCTCGGCGAGGTCGTCGGGGAAGGCGGCGAGGGTACGGGGGTCCTGCCACGCGGACGTACGGGCCCCGGGTATCCCCGCCTTCTGCACCTCGGCGACCATCTCCTTGCTCGCCGCCCAGAGGATGAACTCCCAGGCGTCGTCCTGGAGTCGGGAGAAGGCGTTGATGCCCAGACTCCACGAGGGGATGTTGTGCGGACGCGCCCCGGCGGGCCCGGCGGGGAAGGGCGCGAAGCCGACCTTGTCGCGGACGGTGGAGACCTTCGGGTCGAGGAAGCTGCTGTAGATCGCGTCGGCGTCGATGTAGAAGGCGGCCTTGCCCTGCGCGAAGATCGGCATGGCCTGCTCCAGGCTCATGTTGGTCGCGCCGGGCGGCCCCGCGTCGTGGAGGAGCTTCCCGTAGAAGCGGTACGCGGCGAGCGCCTGGGGCGAACCGATCGCGGAGCGGCCGCCCTTGAGGAAGTCCCCGCCGTGCGAGTACAGGAAACTCGACCACTGCGAGACGGCCCCGTTGCGCTGCCCGCGCCCGACGTAGCCGAAGAAGTTCCCGCCCTTGCGGGTGAGTTCGCGGGCGGTGGCGTAGAGGTCGTCGAGGGTGGCCGGGGGCCGCCCGCCGACGAGATCCTTGCGGTAGTAGAGCGCGGGCCGCTCGGTGACGACGGGGACGCTGAGGATCTTCCCGTCGGTGAGCGAGACGTCGCGGGCGGACTGCTGGAAGTCCCCCCACGCGAACCCGGCGTCCTCCCGGACCCGGCCACTGAGATCGACGAGCCACCGGTTGTGCCCGAAGACGAGCTGCTCCTGAAGAGCCCGGACCATCATGACGTCGACGTCGGTCCCGGAGGCATTGAGCTTGACGTTGTAACTGGACGCGAGCTGATCGGCGGTGAGCATCTGCATGCTGACCTTCCGCCCGATCCGCTCCTCGAACTCGGGCAACTTCTTCTTGATGGCCTGCGACCACACATGGTTGATGGCCATGATCCGAAGCGGAGTGCCCTTGGACGGAGCACCGGAGGGAGCACCGCAAGCGGCGAGAGCGGGCACGGCGAGGGCAGCGCCGGGCACGGCGAGGGCGAGACGAGCGAAGGCACGACGGGGGAGGGAGAGGACCCGCTCGGCTGGGGGGCGAAGGCGCGGGGTGGAGGCGGGGAGGACCCGCTCGGCTGGGGGGTGCGGTGAGGGGCCTCGTTCGGCTGGGGGGTGGGGTGACGGGGGCGTGGCGGACCGGGGGGCGGGGGTAGCGAGGTGGGGGGCCGGGGGCTTGGGAGGGGCGAGAGGGGGCGCCGTGGGGGCGAGGCTCGCGAGGGCGGCAGTCGCGGGGCGGTCGTTCGCGGCCGGGGGCTCGGCCGAGGGGGCGGGGGTGGCGAGGCGCGGCGCCGTGGGGGTGGTCGGGAGCCCGGGAGGGGCGAGAGGGGGCGCCGTGGGGGCGAGGCTCGCGGGGGCGACAGTCGCGGGCCGGTCGTTCGCGGCCGGGGGCTCGGCCGAGAAGTCGGGGGTTCCGAGGCGGGGCGCCGTCTGGTGGGCACTCGCGGCGGCGGCCGGTGGCCGGCTGCTCGTGCGGGGGCCGATCGGGGGCCGGGGGGTGGACATCGTTGTGCCACCTCTCTGGGGCGGGGGACGGAGGGCGTGGGGCCGGATGCGGGGGCTTCCTGGGGCGGAGCGAATAGCGGTCGGACTGGTAGTACCAGTTGGGCCGAGCGAGAGGGAGGCTAGCAGGAGGTGCGGGCAGGGGGTAGGGGGCGGAAGGGATTGGCGAGAGGGGAGGGGCGGGGAGGGGAGGGGAGGCTTGCGGGTGACGAGGGGGAGGCGGGGAACGGGGGCCAGGGGCGGAGCCGGAGGGACAGGCGGGGGTGTCCCTGGGGCCAGGGGGCCATCCCGGCACGGGCGGGGAGCAGTAGTTCGGGGTGCGCGCCTGGAGGAGGCGGAGGGGTCCATCCCCGCACGCGCGGGGAGCAGGCGTAGCAGGTGCCCTCCCTGGCGGTGTGGGGGGGTCCATCCCCGCACGCGCGGGGAGCAGTGCCCCCAGGACTGCATGCTGCGGCAGAGGGCAGGTCCATCCCCGCACGCGCGGGGAGCAGGACGGAAATCGTCTGCCTGGGCACGGTGGGTGGGGTCCATCCCCGCACGCGCGGGGAGCAGGGACGGTGGAGTGGATGACACGGAGCATGGCAGGGTCCATCCCCGCACGCGCGGGGAGCAGGGCCTCCGTGACCGCGCCATGCTCCTCATCGGAGGTCCATCCCCGCACGCGCGGGGAGCAGCTACTGCCATCACTTGCCCCCGCCGTAGCCGAGGGTCCATCCCCGCACGCGCGGGGAGCAGGGCCAGGACAGCGTGGGCGACAGCTCGATGACGGGTCCATCCCCGCACGCGCGGGGAGCAGCCGCTATAGCTGATCTTCGGGGCGGCGGTGATGGGTCCATCCCCGCACGCGCGGGGAGCAGTCACTGTCGTCAGGGAACAGCCAGGCCAGGGCGGGTCCATCCCCGCACGCGCGGGGAGCAGATCTGTGCCTGATGCCCGGATGCATGGCCCGCAGGTCCATCCCCGCACGCGCGGGGAGCAGTCGAAGGATGCCCGGCCCGAAACCAGCGGCGCAGGTCCATCCCCGCACGCGCGGGGAGCAGGACATCGTCACCGAGTGGGACACCGACACCACGGGTCCATCCCCGCACGCGCGGGGAGCAGCGCGGCCTCTGGAGTGGGGCGGTAAAGCCGACGGGTCCATCCCCGCACGCGCGGGGAGCAGTGCGCGAGCGCAACGTGGTCGTAGGCGCCGTAGGGTCCATCCCCGCACGCGCGGGGAGCAGTAGCCCTCTAGGAGCACCGTGCCCCGCTACCGGGGTCCATCCCCGCACGCGCGGGGAGCAGATGTGGAAGTCCTGCTCCACCGAGGCGCCGGTGGGTCCATCCCCGCACGCGCGGGGAGCAGCGGTAGATGCCGCAACAGATGCCGCAACAGGAGGGTCCATCCCCGCACGCGCGGGGAGCAGCTGACGTTCTCCAGCGAGGAGCTGTCCTTGCTGGGTCCATCCCCGCACGCGCGGGGAGCAGCCCGTCACCGTGTCGACGCCGAACGACGTGCGGGGTCCATCCCCGCACGCGCGGGGAGCAGTCTTTCTGACCTGCGGTTTCAGTTCCGCCCCAGGCGGCTTTCAGCAACAAGCGCGGATTCCGGCATTTCAGCCATAAACCCCATCCCTCCACACAGCCCCCACCTCCCACACTCCGCTCTGCCTACCCCGCCCCGCACCCCTCATCTCATCCCCGCCGCGCAGCCCCTCACCTCCGCCCCTCCCCCAACAACATCTCGATGTGCTGCTTCGCCATCACGTCCACCTGCACGTCCAGGTCCCGGCCGTACGTCCGCAGTCCCAACCGCAGGTGCGCCCGCATCCGTTCCACCGCCAGCTCCGGGTCGCGCCGCTCGATGGCCTCGAAGATCTCCGGGTGGTGCGGGACCCCCGGTTCCGCGATGCTCGGGTCCGAGTTCGACCGCAGCATCATCTCGAACATCATCCCGCTGATGGACGAAAGCATGATCCGCAGTACGGGATTCCCGGCCGCGACCGCGATCGCCTCGTGGAACTCCAGGTCCGCCCGCGCCTTGCTCACCGGTTCGTCGGCGGTCTCCAACGCGACGACGGCGGCCCGCATCACCGCGATG
Organism: Streptomyces sp. P6-2-1; assembly: GCF_050613165.1. NCBI lineage: Bacteria > Bacillati > Actinomycetota > Actinomycetes > Kitasatosporales > Streptomycetaceae > Streptomyces > Streptomyces sp. P6-2-1. Next base: position 3,105,759 of record NZ_CP192513.1, read on the forward strand.
TCCTCCTCCGTCGCCAGCTCCGTCGCGAGACGGACCATCTCCGTCTCCAGGGGGAGCCGCGCCTCGATGAGCTGCCGCACGGTGGGCCGCCCGGCCCGGTAGAGCGCGTCGTAACCCCGCGCCTGCGCGGAATTCTGTTCCCGTACGAAGGAGCCCCGCCCCGGCGCCACCTCGATGAGCTGCTGCGCCTCAAGCCGCCGCAGCACCTCCCGTACGACATTCCGGCTCGCCCCGAACCGTACGGAAAGTTCCCGCTCGGAGGGCAGCTTGTCCCCCGGCTCGTACTCCCCCGTGCGAATCCCGTGCTCAAGTTCGCGGGCGATGCGCTCGGTGAGGAGCCCGCGCCGCGCGGGCTCGGGGGTGCTGGTGGACATGCGGTGGAGCATAGCGGGACGGCCTGCGAAGGCAGCGGCCCGCGCGGTGCACCTCCGGTAGTACGCGGCCACACGGCCGGTGCCGCCGTAGCGCGACGGTACGTACCCGGTCGGCGCCCCACCGCCCGCCCCCCGGATCGAGCCGCCCCGGCTCGACGAGCGGCTCCCGCTCCTCACCGACCTGCCACGCGAGCCGCGTACCGACCCCCCTGCGCCCGCGCAACCCGACAGCCTTCGGCAACCCAGACGCTGGGACGACCACGCGAGTGGAAGGGCGCAGGGAGTGAGACGAAGACCCCGTCGTCCCGGCACCACCCAATCCGCTATCCGGGCAACGCGGCCACGAGCGACCGAGGTCGTCGATGGCGACCCCGAAGGCACCCGCGTCGAAGGGCAGTTCGACTTCGCCGTCACGGAGACCGAACCGGCCCGCGCCGAGCGAACCGCCTCTGAGTCGTACGTCCCGAGCCCGTACCGCCGCACGTACGCGCTCCCGGGAGGACCGCAGGCAGGGAACGTCGCCGGGGGCCGTTCCCCGGCTGCGTGTCGGTGGACACGTACGGATGTTCACCGGGTACGAGCAAAAAGGTGCCACCGTGCGACCGCGCCAGCGAGGCCCCCAGACCCGGAGCGCGACGGCGCCCCGCTCGCCCCGCAGCACCTCCCCGGACGCGAGCCACGCGGGCCCGTCCGCCGCGACGCCCGCCACCTCGGCCCCGAACGGACACCGCACGCCGGTCCGCGCGACGGAAGAGACGAGGGAGCCGACGGAGGTACGGCTTCGACGAGCCCGTCGGACGGTACGTGAGGACCGCTGACCACGGCGTCACCGAGGAGGCATTCGCAGGTAACGGACGAGGTGACCGTCTAAACCGAACTCCCGATCCATGCAGCCGACTTCAGTGACCGGATGACCCACCCCGCATCGGCGACCGGCGAAAGCCTCCCGGACCGCCGGAAGCCCCCAGCCCGAGCGCGACATACCGCCGACCCCGACTCCCGTACGAATAAGCTGAGTTCAGGGACCCGGACAACCGCCCCACCAGCACGGGAGCCTGCCCGCCACCCCCGGGGTTTCGTCCGCCGCCCACCGGACCACCACCACAACCCCCGCCCCAAGCCCAGACACCCCAGACGGATGAACAAGAGAGGCGCCCGACGGCCGACCCCGACCCCGAGACCCCAACGGGAACACCAGAGGCGAACAACGCAGCACCCCGAGGACGGACAACCACTGAGGGGGCCACCCCACCCGGAGGAAACCGGAGCTACGCCTCCCCGACGACGGACCCCAAGGCGCAATCCCGCCAGGGCCAACCCAAGCCGCAGCACCGACCCAGCACGACGCGGTGATCTCGTCGACGCTCCGGTCGAGAAGTTGACAAACCGGGAACCACGCCCGCGAGTGGTGGGGTGGGGGACGCGGGGGGCCACCCCGCACACGCGGGGAGCACTACATGGGGTGCAACACCCTCACGATGCAGGCGGGACCACCCCCGCACGCGCGGGGAGCACGTACTCGCTGTAGTAGCCCGCGATCTCGGCCCGGGACCACCCCCGCACGCGCGGGGAGCACGGCTGGGGCTCCGTCCGGGACGCGTCGTCGGTGTCGGTATCGGGGGACCACCCCCGCACGCGCGGGGAGCACTGCATCCGGGCCTCGGCCTGGCGCTCGGGGCTGGGACCACCCCCGCACGCGCGGGGAGCACTTGTTCGTTGACGACTGTGTCGGCTACGAGCAGGGACCACCCCCGCACGCGCGGGGAGCACGCAATCGCGTAGGGCAATCGTTCGGCGCCGCTGGGACCACCCCCGCACGCGCGGGGAGCACCGCCGACGACGACGGAGAGCGCGCCGAGGGCAGGGACCACCCCCGCACGCGCGGGGAGCACTCTTCCCGACCTGCGGATTCCGCGTCACGGCGGCGTTGTTTCAGCAAGGAACAACGAGTCCGACCTTTCGGACATATCGGCACGGTGAGCGGTCTCCGCGAGTCGCCCGCAGCCTAGCCCCCGTCGCGCCTCCTCGTCGCCCACCCGGCCTCAGCCGTCGCCAACACAGCCCCCGCGTCACCCCACCCACTCACACCTCCCGCTTCCTCCGCCGACAGCGGCACCGCCCCGGCGCGACCTCCTCCCGGGTCACCACCACGTACCGCGTCTCCGCGACCCGGTAACTCGCGTGCCCTGTGGCTCGGTTGCGCTCCAGGCACCACCCCCGCACCGAGTCCGCGTTCACACCCTCCGGCGAGTACGTCCCGCACATCAGGCACCAGCTCCGTACGTGGACGCCCGGGACCGCCGTGTCTTCACAGAGGAGGCGTTCGGCGTCACGGGCGAGGGGGGCGCACGGCCCAGCCCCCCCTCCCACTGGTGAATACGTTCGAGATGTCCGGCTCCAGGGAGAGCAGTGCCCACACCGTCCTGCCGACCACCTCGTCCCGCACGCCCCAAATCGAGAACGCCAAGTCCGGCATCCGCCTCGTGGACCTGCGAACCCTGCTCGACGCTTACGGCCTGACGGACCCACCGGGCCTGCGCAGATCGAGCAGCTCGCCAAGGACGCCCGGAAGAAGGGGTGGTGGACGCAGTACGCGGGCAGCGTCACCCCGTCGTACGCGGCGTACATAGCGGTGGAATGGGACGCCGTCGAGATGTACGACGTGGAACCCGTCCTCATCCCCGGACTCCTCCAGACACCGGCGTACACAAGAGCCCTGGCCCGAATCCACTTCCCCGGAGCGGACGAAGAGCGCACCGACATGCAGGCAACGGTTCGGCAGGACCGTCGCAAGGTACTCACGCGAGCCGACCCGTTGCAGCTTTGGGTCGTCGTGTGCGAATCGGCTCTCTACCACGAGGTCGGAGGCATCGACGTGATGCGTGAGCAGCTTGAGTCGCTGCTCACTGACAGCGACCTGCCCAAGGTCGAGTTGCAAATCCTGCCGAAGGAAAGCCCTATGAACGCGGCCCTCGTCGGGCCGTTCGTCATCATGAGTTTCGCACCGTCCTCCGCCGAGGATCTCGTCCACGGGGAGCTGGACAACGGCACGGTCCACTACGCGGAGCCGGGCGATGCGGAGCGCTTCGCGGCACTCTTCCGCCGCCTCAACATGGCCGCGCTCGACCCTTCGACGTCGCGGGCTCTCATCCGAAGAGTCCTGAAGGAAACGGCAGCCGAGTGAACCACCAGCATGTCGATCTGCAACAAGCACCCGTGTGGATCAAGTCCTCCTGCTCCGCCCCGAAGGCAACTGCGTCGAGGTGGCCACGGTCTGGAGTTCACTAGCCGTTCGCGACTCGAAGGACCCCGCCTCCCCGCACCTCGGATTCAGCCCGGCAGCGTGGCACCGCTTCCTCGACAGCGCACGCGTCTGACCTCGCCTCGTACGCGCCGCCCGAGCCACCCCAGAACTCGTCGCGGGTCCGCGTGCGTTCGGGCTGCGACTTGTTCACAACCTCCACAGCACGGTGCGGCTGACACCTGGCCTGGGCCCGTACGCATTCCGTACACCGCAAACCCGAAGTCGGGCTCGTGGCGAACGGAGGCAACCGGGTACCGGGGGCCATCCCTGCGCATGCGGGGAGCAGGCGGCGAGGCGGTTGAGGAGCTGCTGGGCGGCGGGACCATCCCCGCCCGTGCGGGGAGCAGACGGGTGCTGTCGCCGGGCCCGTCACGCCAGGGGGACCATCCCCGCCCGTGCGGGGAGCAGCGGTGACCCTGGCGGACGGTCGCGTCGTTGAGGGGACCATCCCCGCCCGTGCGGGGAGCAGGCTCGGTCATTCGCTCGTTCGAGTGAACGCGTGGGACCATCCCCGCCCGTGCGGGGAGCAGGCAGAACCCGGGCGGCGTCTGCCGTGAGGCTCGGGACCATCCCCGCCCGTGCGGGGAGCAGGAGTGGGCGCTCGACAGCGGAGGGTTCACGGAGGGACCATCCCCGCCCGTGCGGGGAGCAGACTGTCTGAGCAGCGCTTTTGTCTCCGAGGCAGTGCCCATTCAGCAAGAAGTGGAGAGTCCGACCTTTCGGGCAAGGCGGTTTGGCACGCAGGGGCCTGCGGACCGCCCGTAGCCTAGTGCCCGCCCCCTCACGTGACCACGCCACCCGCAGCGCGGCGCCCAGCCCCACGTGATCGCGCGGCCCGCGCCCAAGCGCCCGTTCCCGCGTCACCGCGCCACCCGCAGTCGGCATGGCCCCCGCTCGCGCCGGCACGCGGCAGGTCGTGTCCGGGGCGCCGAGACCGTCGGCCCCACGGCGCGGGCCGCGCATTCACCGTACCGTGGGCGCCACCGCCGGGCCCGAGCCCCGGACCCGCCCCGGAATCCCGGCACATGGGGGGCGCTCGGTGCGCATGATCGGGAGCACGGCGGCGCAGTGGCCGGGGTACGCGGGTGCGGTGGGCTCCGGTGCGCGCCTCGCAGAGCCCTGGGCGCGCCCCCCGTACCGTACGGCCCTGCGGGTATTCCCCGGGCGAAGGCCGTACGGCCGAGGCGGGAACCGCAGCGGAGCGGGTCCGCCACCCCTCGCCACCGAACGCCACCACCGCGCCGCCCGAAATCCCGTCCTCGCGAGGGTGAACGACGCTTCCCCCCGCGCGCCGCGCCGTCAAGCCCCACTACCGTGCTCACGCCGCGCCGCCCCTCCCAACGGAGCACCCCATGCACGACACCGCCCCCGTCGACGACCGTCTCAGCACTCCCACCGGCACCCGCATCAAGCGGCTGCGGCAGGAGCGGCATCTCACGCAGAAGGCCCTCGCCGACCTCGCCGGGCTCTCGTACTCGACCGTCACGAAGACGGAGAAGTCGCTCATCCCGCTCACGCCGCACGTCACCGCGTGCATCGCGCGGGCACTGCGGGTCGATGTCGCGGCGATCACCGGGCAGCCGTACTACACCGAACTGCGGCAGGACGAACTCGACGTGCTCATCCGGCCGATCCGCGAGGCGCTCGATGTGTACGACCTCGGGGCGGACCCGGACGTGCACCCGCGTCCCTACGAGCAACTCGACGCCGAGACGGAGGAGTTGCTGGGGCTCGTGCGGGCCGGGGAGATCAAGCGGGTCGCGGGGCGCGTCGCCGGGCTCGTGCAGGAGGTGACGACGCTCGCTCATCGCATCGGCTCGACGGAGGGCTGGTCGCTGCTCGCCCGTACGTACCGGACCGCCTACGACGTCAGTTCGAAGCTCGGCTTCGGCGACCTCGCCGCGCTCTCGCTCGCCCGCATGGACTGGGCCGCTCAGCGCGCGAGCAGCGCCGTCGTCAGCTCCATGCACCGCTACATGCGCGCGCTCACCTACCTCCGCGAGGGCCAGTACCGCACCGGGGAGCGCCTCATGGGGCTCGGGCTCCGCACCCTCGAACAGGCGGAGCCGGGACGCGAACGCGAGGTCGTGACAGGGCAGTTGCACCTTGGCTCCGCCGTCATGGCGGGGCGTGCGCGCGACGCCGAAGCCGCGGGGGCGCACCTGGACGAGGCCGAGCGCATCGCGCGCGGGACGGGGGAGGCGACGCGCGTGCACTGGCTCTCCTTCGGCCCCACGAACGTCGCCGTGCACCGCGTCTCGGTCGCCGCCGAACTCGACGACTACGGGCGCGCCGCGCGCGACGGCGTACGGATCACCTTCCCCGCGGACTGGCCCGCCTCGCGCCGCAGCCACCACTACGCCGAACTCGCGCGCGCCCAGGTGTGGACCGGTGACCTCTCGGGCGCCTTCACACATCTCCTCGCCGCGCGCAAGGCCGCGCCACAGCAGGCGCGTTATCACGCGACGGTGCGGGAGACGTACGCGGCGCTGGAAGCGGCGAAGCGGCAGCTGCCTGACTCGTTCCTGTCGTACGGCTCGTGGCTGGGTGCCTGACGACGCCCGCCACGCTCCGCCTCGCCCCGCCTCGCCCCGTTCCACCCCCGCTCCGTTCCGTTCCGTTCCGTAAAACCGTGGCCCGGACTGTCAGTAAACAACTGACAGTCCGGGCCTTGCGCTTGTCCCACCATGTCATGACGAGGACGCGTATCGACATGGAGCCCGCCATGAGGACGACACAGGGTGACAACACCGCACTTCCCCACCCCGCCACTCTCACCCCCGACCAGGTCCGCGGCGCCCACTGCGTGTGGTGCGGCTCCCCGCTCCGCGCCGAAACCGTCGTGGACCTCGGCCAGCGCCAGGACCCCCGCGCCACGCACATCGCGACGTGGTGGCCGCGCGCGTGCGGGGAGTGCGGGGAGCGGGAGGCGGAGGGACGGGGGTGAGGGCGAGGGTGAGGGTGAGGGTGAGGGCGGGAGGCGCGGGCGGTGGGGCGCGTGCCGTGGGGTACGGGCCAGGGGCACCCGTACACGCCCGCCGCATCCGTAGGCGCCCAGCCGCGCCCGTACGCGGCCCGCCCCGCACCCGTACACGCCCGCCGCACCCGTACACGGCCCGCCGCGCCCAGCCGCGCCCAGCCGCGCCCGTCCGCACCCGTACACCCCCGCCGCACCCGTCCCCTCCCCGCCGCCCGCCCCCGCTCCCGGCCGCCCGCGCCCGCGCCGCGCCCGCCCACCCCGCCCCATCACCCCCCACGCGACTTTGCCGGTTCTTTACAACCCGCCTCACCCTCCCCCCGTCTCTGTTGCCGTCCGCGCGACACCGCGCGGCTCGCCACCCCCCAGAGACGAAGGACCCGCATCTTGCGCCGCAGTTCATTCCTCGCCGCCGCCGTACTCGCCGCCGCCCTCACGACCGCCGCCTCGCCCGCCTTCGCGGACGGGGCCGCGCCGAAGCAGTCCCCCAGCGCCGCCGCGAAGCCCGCGCCGGCGTCCGCCAGCGACAGCGGCGCCTCGGCCGAGCCGACGCCCCCGCCGAGCGCCGTCCCGTCCGAGCCCTCCTCCGAAGCCCCGTCCGCCGCCCCGGCCGAGGCTGCCCCCGCCGAGGCCACCCCCGTCCCCTCCGCCGCGCCCGCCTCCGGGCAGGTCGGCACCGTTCCCGCCGGCGCCCCCGACACGGGCTCCGGCTCCGGCACGACCGGCGGCGACAACACCGCCCTCATCGGCGGGGTCGCCTCCGCGTCCGTCCTGCTCGCCGGTGGCGTCGTGGTGCTGCGCCGCCGCCGTCAGGGCGCGGGGGCGTGAGGCACCGGCGCCCCGGGTTGCTCGTGGCCGGGCTCGCGCTGGTGTCGCTCCTCGGCACCGGCTGCGGGCCCGGCCCGGCCCGTACGGAGGACACGGGCGGCGCGGGGGCGGCGGCGGGCACGGCCCGTGCCACCGCCCCGCCGACCCCGTCCCGTACCACCACGGCGCCGCGGCCCGGCCCCTCCCGCACGTCCCCCGCCGCCGCGCGCCCCACCCGGCTCCTCGTGCCCGCCGCCGGTGTGGACACCTCGCTCACGCCGCTCGGCCTCGCGCCGGACCGGACGATCGAGGTGCCGCCGCTCGTCGCGCACGATGTCGCCGGCTGGTACACGTACGGGCCGCCGCCCGGCGAGCGCGGGCCTGCCGTCGTGCTCGGGCACGTGACGACGGGGCCGCACAGGGACGGCGTGTTCCGGCGGCTCGGGCGCGTGCGGCCCGGGGACCGGGTGGTCGTACGGCGGGCGGACGGGGCCTCGGTGCGTTTCGTCGTGGACCGGGTGCGTACGGTGGACAAGAGCGAGTTCCCGACGCAGGAGGTGTACGGGGACGTGCCGGGCGCGGAACTGCGGCTCATCACCTGTGGCGGACAACGGAGTGCGGCCGGTTACTCGGCCAACGTCATCGTCTTCGCGCACCGCGCGGGAGCCTCGTGAGGCGCCGCGAGCGGGAGGCCGCCGAGCTGTTCGCCGTGCTCTACCCCCGGCTCGCGGGGTGGGTACGGCGGCTCGTCGACGACGACGGAACGGCCCACGAGGTCGCCTCGGAGGCGTTCACCCGCCTCTGGGCGCGCTGGAGTTCGGTCGACGAGCCGCGCGGCTTCCTGTACGTGACGGCAGCCAATCTCGTACGGGACCACTGGCGCGCCCTCGACCGCGAACGCACCGCCGTGCGCCGGGCCGGCACCGAGACGGCACTCCGCGAGCCGGAACAACTCCCCGATCCCACCGTGCGGTTGCTCGTCCAGTCGCTGCCCGAGCGGTTGCGCGTGCCGATCCTGCTCCACTACTACGCCGATATGCCGGTCCGCGAGGTCGCCGCGTTCACCGGACGCAAGGAGGGCACAGTGAAGGCCGATCTGCACGCCGCCCGCGAACTGCTCCGGGCTCACCTGAGGAGGACCGTTGACCACCCGGTTCGATGACGAGGACCCGGCGGACGACCCGCTCTTCGTCCTCCTGCGCGGCGACGAGGACCCGGCTCATCTCGCCGCCCCTGCCGGGCAGTTCGCGACGGTACGCCGCCGGGCGCGCCGCCGCAGAGCGGTCCGTACGGGAGCGGGCGCGGCGCTCGCGACGGCGGCGGCCTGCGCCGCCCTGTTCGCCCTGCCGCCGCACACGGCCGACCGGCAGGAACAGGACCAGCTCCCCCTCGGTCCTGGCCCCTCGGCGAGCGGCGCCCCGGCCACGACGGGCGACCCGAGCGGGTCGAGCCACTCGCCGGAGCAGACCCCCGCGCCCGTTCCCTCGGGCCCCACGACCGTGCCTGCCGAACCGCCGAGCGGCCCGGCGGCGGAGCCGAGCGAGCCGGGTGCGCGGCCGACCCCGGAGGAGACGTCGAACGGACCGGAATCCGCGCCGTCGGCGAGAGTGGGCTCGACGCCGAGCGGGGGGTGAGGGGCAAGAGGTGAGGGGCGGTGGTTGAGGGCGGAGGCGGAGGGCGGAGGCCGAGGGCGGTGGTTGAGGGCGGGGACCGGGGCGCCCTGGGGGACGGCCCGGTCAGGCACGGCGCGGCTCCCTGCCTCTGCTCTTCCCCCGCCCTGCCCCTGCCCCCGCCCCTGCCCGTACGGCCACGGCTCCGCCGAGCGCCACGCCTCGCTCCCCGTCGACTCCCGACCGGTCTTCACGGCGGCGGCTGCCCCCGTTCGGGCACGGGCCCGCGCACCGGACGCCGCCCCATCCCTCAGGAGCGACAACCTGACGGTCTCGGGCGGCATGGGCGCCCACGGCGCGTGCGGCCTGAGCGGGGGTACGGGGGGAGGGGGCAGCACAGCCTCGGAGTCGGGCGGGGCCGCGCAGCCCGTCCCGCCGGCCGGTTCAGGGGAGCCGGTAGACGTGCGGGAGCGCGAGACCCGGCAGGGTGCCGGGGAAGGCGATGTCGATGACGTGCGCCGAGGGCGTGAAGAGCCGTCCCAACGTGGCGAGTTGGTCGCGCTCGTGCCACTCCCAGCGGGTGAAGAGGTGGGGTTCGGTGACGAGTGGGGTGCCGTGCCAGGCGGTGGCGCGCACGGCGGCGGTGACACGGCGGAGGCCCGCGCTGTCGTCGTGGAGAAGGGCGAGGAGGCGGGTCGCCGTCGCGGTGAGCCCCGTCTCCTCGGCGAGTTCGCGCACAGCGGCCTCGGTCACGGACTCCCCGGCGTCCACCTTCCCGCCCGGCAGACTCCACATCCCCTGCACCGAACGCCCCAGCAGCACCCGCCCGTTGGGGTCCGTGACCACGACCCCCGCCCCGAGCACCGCCTGTGCGACGGGCTCCCGGGCCATCTCGGCGGCGGAGTACGAGCCACCGGGCCGACGCAGCACCAGCGCGGCCAGGCCGTCCACGTCGTACCGCTCCACCTCGTCGAACGCGTCGGCCAGCACGCGAAGTTCGTCCTCGCCGAGAGCCACGCCCCGCTGCGAGTCCGGCGTACGCCCCGGTACGGGGCTGAGCACGACGAGCGCGCCGTCCGGGCGCAGGAGCGCCCCCAACTCCCTTACGACGCGCGCCCGGTCGGCCCAAGAGGCGGCAGCCACCCGGACCGTCACCAGCGCGTAGCTCCCGTGCTCGCCCGCTCGCTCCCGCTCCACGTCGCACACCCGCACCGTCACCGCCTTCCCGCACCGCTCCCGCGCGCGTGCGACAGCCCCCTCGGCGAAATCGACCGCTTCGGTGGCGTAGCCGAGCCGCCCGTGCAGGTAGTCGGCCAACTCCCCTGCCCCGCAGCAGACATCAAGGGCCCGCCCGCCCCCGACGTCGGCCGCGACCTGCCGCAGCAGCGCCTTCTCCTCGTCCCCGAGCCGACGGAAGTCCTTCCCGGCTTCGTAGGAGGCGGTCCAGCGGGCGGGAGGAACGGGGGCAGGAGCGGAAGAAGGTGTGGTCATGGGGGAATTGTGCTCCCCGCCGGACGGGATCGGCAGGGGGCGCAGGGCACGGGCGGAGGGGCGCCCGCAGGCCCGGGCGGGGGGGGGCGCCTGCGGGCACGGGCGCGCAAGGCACCCGCGGACACGGACGCGCAAGGCACCCGCGGGCACGGGCGCGGGGCGTGCGGGAGCGGGAGCCGCGCCCGCCGCTCAGAAGGTCCCGAAATACCGGTCCCGCCACGTGGGCCGTTCGCTCAGGCACCGGACCTGCCCCCTGTACGCCTCCTCCACCAGTTCCTCCGGCACGACCACGTACCCCAGCCCGCCGAGCACCCCCGCCACCGCCCGCAGGTCCGCCGGGTCGAGTGCCCCCGACCGCCGTGCGTCCTCCGTGCCGCAGTAGGCGCCCGGGTTGTCCGCGCACACGAGCGCGAGCCGCCCGAAGGCGCTCAGGCAGAGCACGATCCGCTCGCCCGCGCGCGTCGCCGCGGCGGGGACGGTGACGCGGCCGAACGCGCTGGAGTCCTGCTCGTCCAGGTCGGCCGCGCAGGACGTGCCGAAGGCGGAACCGAGCCGCTCGGCGAGGAGCCGCGCCCTGTACGCTTCCGCGTTCGTATCGAAGCCGCGCGGGCGTTCCACGTGCTCCGGGTCGTCGAGCGCGCGCAACAGGGCCTTCACCGACGCGTGCCTACGGGTCCGGCCTCGCCCACCGCGTCGAACCCCCGCAGGAGTTCCCTCCCCTCCGTCCACTCGCCCACGCCACTGGCCGTGTCGAGGTGTCCACGAGGCCCCACGTCACGCCACCGGGCGCCCCAACCCGCCGCGATCTCGGCGGACTTCCCCGCCGTGCGGTACGGGTCGTCCGTGCTCGCGACGACCAGCGCCCGGCACGGCAGCGGCTCGGCACGCAGGAGGAGGAAACCGGGGGCGGCCTGGGCCGGGAAGGCGGGGCCGTGCGGGTCGGGCGCGGCGACGAGGAAGGCGGTGGCCCCTTCGGGCCGCGCCCGCCGCAGCCACTCGGCTACCGCCCAGCACCCCGGACCGTGCGCCACGAGCACGACCGGGCCCCGCCCCGCCACGGCCTCGTACGCCTTCCCGACGGCCGCCCCCCCAGTCCGCCCCGGGTCCGGCGTCTGCCACGAGCCGGGCGCGATCCGCACCGCGTCCGCACCCCGCTCCGCCTCCCGCAGGCTCTGCCAGTGCGCCTCGTCCGAGCCGTCGATCCCCGGCACCACCACGTACGCCGCCCCGGCCCCCTCTCCTCAGGCGTGCGCCAGCAGCTCCGCCACCAGCGCCCCGACCTGTTCCGTCTCCGTGAGGAAGCCATCGTGCCCGTGCGCCGACTCGATCACGCGCGCGGCGTCCGCCCCCGGGATGAGCGCCGCCAACTCCCGCTGCTGGCACAGGGGATAGAGCCGGTCCGAGTCGACCCCCGCGACGAGCGCGGGAGCCCTCACGCGGGCGAGGGCCGCCCGGACGCCACCCCGCTCGCGGCCCACGTCGTGGGCGTTCATGGCCTCGCTCAGGACGACGTAACTCGCCGCGTCGAAGCGGCGCACGAGCTTGGCCGCGTGGTAGTCGAGGTACGCGTCGACCTCGAAGCGTCCGTCGGCGCCGCTCGTCCGCCCGAAGCGGTCCTGGAGTTCGGCGGCCGTACGGTACGTGACGTGCGCGAGGCGCCTGGCGTGCGCGAGCCCGGCCACGGGTCCCCGGCCCGTGCCGTGGTAGTCGCCGCGGTGCCAGTGCGGATCGGCGCGGATCGCCGCGACCTGGAGCCCCGACCAGGCGATCTGCTCGGCGCTCGCCGCCGCGGTCGTGGCGAGCAGGAGCAGCGTCCCGGTACGGGCCGGGTGCGTCACGGCCCACTCGACGGCCCGCATACCGCCCATCGAGCCGCCGACGACGAGCGCCCAGCGGCCGATGCCGAGCGCGTCGGCGAGGCCCGCCTCGGCGGCGACCTGGTCGCGCGGGGTGAGGAAGGGGAAGGAGCCGCCGAAGGCCCGGCCCCCGCCGGGCCGCGCGGAGGCCGGGCCCGTACTGCCCTGGCAGCCGCCGAGCACGTTGGGCGCGACGACGAAGTACCGGTCGGTGTCGAGCGCGAGGCCCGGCCCCACGAGCCCGTCCCACCACCCGGGCGCCGGATGCCCGGGCCCGGCGGGTCCGCGCACGTGGCTGTCCCCCGTGAGCGCGTGGAGGACGAGCACGGCGTTCGACGCGTCGGGGGCGAGCGTTCCCCACGTCTCGAACGCGAGCCGGACACCCGGGAGTTCACCGCCCGCCTCCAGCGCGAGCGGCTTGCCGGCCACGTACCAGCGCCGCCGCCCCTGCGGGTCCCCCGGCCGCCAGGCCCCGGAGACCCGCCAGGGCTCACACCGCTCCCTCTCCCCCTCCGCTGCGGCCTCCCGCACCTACGCGGCACCCTTCGCCGCGCGGAAGCCCGCCTCCAGGTCCGCCTTCAGGTCGGCCAGGTTCTCGATGCCGACCGACAGGCGGACGAGTCCGGGAGCCGTGCCCGTCGCACGCAACTCCTCCTCGCCGAGCTGGCTGTGGGTCGTCGAGGCGGGGTGGATGATGAGGCTGCGGACATCGCCGATGTTGGCGAGGTGGCTGAACAACTCCACGGCGTCCACGAAGCGTTTACCCGCGTCCACCCCGCCGCGCAGCTCGAAGGACACGATGGCCCCGGCCCCGCGCGGCAGGTACGTGCGCGCCTGCTCGTACCAGGGGCTGGACTCAAGTCCCGGGTAGTGCACGGCGGATACCTCGTCGCGCCCTTCGAGCCAGGTGGCGAGCGCGGCGGCGTTCGCGGTGTGCCGCTCGATGCGCAGGCTCAGCGTCTCGACGCCCTGGAGCAGCAGGAAGGCGGAGTGCGGCGAGAGCGCGGGGCCGAGATCGCGGAGCAACTGGACGCGGAGCTTGACCGCGTACGCGCCCGGACCGAGCGCGGGCCAGTACCGCAGGCCGTGATAGCTCGGGTCGGGCGCGCTGAAGTCCGGGAAGCGCTCGGCGTGTTCGCCGAAGTCGAAGGTGCCGCCGTCCACGACGACACCGGCGATCGCCGTGCCGTGCCCGCCGATGAACTTCGTCGCCGAGTGCACGACGATGTCCGCGCCGTGCTCAAGCGGCCGCAGGAGATAGGGAGTCGGCACGGTGTTGTCGACGACGAGCGGGACACCGGCCGCGTGCGCGACCTCGGAGACCGCGCGGATGTCGAGGACGTTGCCGCGCGGGTTGCCGAGCGTCTCGGCGAAGAACGCCTTGGTGTGCGGCCGGGCCGCCGCGCGCCACGCCTCGGGGTCGTCGGGGTCGTCCACGAAGGAGACGTCGACGCCGAGGCGCGGGAGGGTGTGGCGGAAGAGGTTGTACGTACCGCCGTAGAGCGAGGCGCTGGAGACGACGTGGTCGCCCGCGCCCGCGAGCGTGAGCAGCGCGAGGGTCTCGGCGGCCTGCCCGGAGGCCACGGCGACGGCGGCGACTCCCCCTTCCAGCGCGGCGATCCGCTGCTCGAAGACGTCCTGCGTCGGGTTGTGGATACGGGTGTAGATGTTGCCCGGCTCGGCGAGCGAGAAGAGGTCGGCGGCGTGCCGCGTGTCGCGGAAGACGAAGGAGGAGGTCTGGTAGATGGGCGTGGCGCGCGCCCCGGTGGCGGGATCGGGCACGGCGCCCGCGTGCACCTGCTTCGTCTCGAAGGACCAGGACTCGGCGGCGGACTCGGCGGGCTGCGTACTCATGGCGCTCCTCGTACGGGACGGCGGGCGGACGTCCGGCGCGGCGCACGGGACGGCGGGCGGACGTCCGGCGCGGCGCACGGGACGGCGGCGGACGCCCGACGCGGCGCACGGAACGACGGGCGGACGTCCGACGAGCGAAGCACGCGGGGGCGGGGAACCGGGAGGGGCGCGGAAGCAACTGTCACGACCCCGCCACGTTCCGCAACGTACTGCCACGCGACGGCAATACACCTGCCACGCACTGCCAACGACTGCCGCGCACTGCCAACGACTGCCACGCACTGCCGACGCCTGCCACGCTGCCGATCGACTGCCACCTGCTGGCCAACGACTGCCACGCACCGCCCGACGACTGCCACGCACTGCCAACGCCTGCCACGCACTGCCGACGCCTGCCACGCTGCCGATCGACTGCCACCTGCTGGCCAACGACTGCCACGCACCGCCCGACGCCTGCCACGCACTGCCAACGCCTGCCACGCTGCCGATCGACTGCCACGTGCTGACCGACGCCTGCCAGCGACTGCCACGCACTGCCAGCGACTGCCACGCCGTCCCCGGTGGGCGCACGCCCCGCCCTCACCCCGCCCGGTAGCGCAGCCCGTCCATGAGCAGCCCGACGACCCGGCCCGTGTAGGCGGGGTCGTTCGGGTCGACGACGTTCGAGAGTGTCACGAGGAGGTCGTACGGAGAGAGCCCCGCACGGATCTCGCCGGTGGCGGCGGCCGCGTCCATGAGACCTTCGATGACGGGCACGAAGCGGCTTTCGAAGTACTCGCGCAGCCCCTCGTACGCCGGATCGCCCGAGTGCAGCGCGCCGCTGAGCCCGCGCTTGGTGGCGACGAACCCGGCGAGCCGTTCGAGCCAGCGGACGAGCGCCTCGACGGGCGGGTGCGCGGCGGAAAGCGGCTCCGCCGCGGCCATGAGCGCGTCGACCTCGTTGCGGAAGACGGCGACGATGAGGTCCGAACGCAAGGGAAAGTGCCGGTAGAGCGTGCCGACGCCGACCCCGGCCCGCTCCGTGATGTGCCGCACGGGCGCGTCCACCCCCTCCGCGCGGAACACCTCGGCGGCGGCGGCGAGCAGGGCGTCCAGGTTCCGCCGCACGTCCCGCCGCATGGCCCGGGGCGCCTCCGGCGCGGCGCCGGGGGTCTCGTCGGTGGCCACGGCGGCTCCTCCATCGATTCGGATCGTCGTTCCACATTGTACGAGACCGGACGCGGCCGCCATCGGCGGGCGACCGCCTCACCCCTGCGAGCGCCCCGGCCCCGTCACCGCGCCGCCGCCCGCCGCGCCCTCGCCCGTCAGCCGCTCCAGCGCCCGCCAGGCCGCAACGGCGTCGTTCCCGTCCCCCAGCCGGTACAGCCGCGCCGCCCCCGCCCCCGCCCCCAGGCGGACGGACGCCGGAACCCCGGCACCGCCCCGCGCGGAGTCCTCCGGCACGAGCAGGCGCACCGGTACGGGTGGCGCCTCGAAGCGCGCCGGCACGGTGAGATCCGCGCGCCCGGAGCGGTACGAGGCGAGCAGGCTCACCAGCCCGTGCCGCGCGTGCAGCTCACGGGCGACACCCTCCACAGCGCCCGGGCCCACGGCGTCCGGGCCCACAGCGCCCGGGCCCACGGCGTCCGAACCCGCGCCCGCCCCGCCCCGGCCCCCGTGCCCGCCCCCGGCCCCGTCCCCGTCCCCGTCCCCGGCCCCGTCCCCCGCCGCAGTCGTATCCCCCACCACCACCGTCACGTCCTCCTCCACCCCCTCCCGCGTCCGCAGCACCCGCACCGTCGCGAGCGCCCCCGCGCCGACGACGGTGAGCAGGGTCGGCCGGGGCGCGCGGGCGCGGGCAAGTTCGGTGAGCTGCCGCCGCGACCAGGGGTTCCCGGCGGGTTCGGCGGTGCCCCAGCCCTGCGGTGCCGCGCCCGTGAGCCGCCGGAACACCGCTTCGAGCGCGCCGCCGAGCAACAACTCCGCGTCCGGACGGTGGCGGGTGCGCGCCTGGAGGACGAGCTGCCGCACCGCCCCCGCGACCGGCTCGCGGAAAGGCTCCACGAGGGTCGCCGCGCCGCGCTCGTCGAGGTCAGGGCCGAAGATCCCGCCGCTCCAGCGCAGCCGGACGCCCGAGAGGCCGTCGTACAGGCCCTGCCGCTCGTCGCGCACCACCCAGCGGTGCGGCAGTCCGCGCAGCGCGGTGCGCAGCGGGAGCGTCAGGCGGCTCGCGGGCGGGGTGACGAGCTGGAGGGCGCGGTCCCCGTCGGCCGCGTGCCGCAGGGCGTCGGCGAGCCACGTACTGAGCGGGACGACGGGCCTGTCCTGCATGACGACCAGGGCGCGCGGCGTGAGCACGTCCACGGCGGGAACACCGCTGTCGGGCACGGGCACCGCCGCGATGTCGGTACGGAGCGGGACGACGTCGGTCGTGACGGCACCGCCGGGCCACACGGTGCCGCCGAGGACGGTCGCGAGCCGCCCGGCGAAGGAGCGGGCGAGCGCGTACGCCTCGGGCACCGCCGTCGAGGCGCGCGCCTCGGTCCACCACACGGGGCCCTCCGCATCGACGCCGAGCAGTCTGCGCACCTCGGCGGGCACCCGTACGAGCGCGGACGCCTCGACCGCGACGAGCGGGCGGCCGTCCGGGGCGCAGAGCTGGGTGACGGCGCTCTCCGCCACGGTGTCCAGGCGCAGGTCGGGACCGCCCGCGAAGAGGCCCGCGAGGAGCGTCGCGCGGTCCGGCGGCGCGGGGGTCAGCACGATGACGTCGCGGGTCACGGAGCGGGCTCCCCGGTGAGGGCGAGCTGGACGAGGCGGGGCCGCTGCCCGCGCCGTACGAGCATGCCGCGCCCCGGGGGCTGGTGGCTCGCGCGGACGCCGGGGAAGAGCTGGCCCTCGGCGCGTTCGCCGTCCATGACGAGCGCGGTCGCGCCGGTCTCGCGCAGCGCGGTGAGCAGCGGCTCGTAGAGCGCGCGCCCGGCGCCCGCGGCCCGGCGGGCGAGGACGAAGTGCAGGCCGAGATCCTGGGCCGAGGAGAGGAACGGGAGGAAGGCGGCCAGGGGTTGCTGCCCGGCGGTGGCGAGGATGTCGTAGTCGTCGACGAGGATCACGATGCGCGGCCCGGTGAAGGCGGGGCCGCTCTCGGCGGCGTCCGGGTCGGCGCTCTCGGGCAGGCGGCGGGCGAGTTCCTTGGCGATGCCGGTGGCGAGGGCGTCGGCGAGCTGCGCGTTGTGCGCGTAGCCGCCCCGGTACGGCTCGGGGACGACGCCGCGCAGGCCCCGCCGCGGGTCGAAGACGCCGAAGACGAGTTCCTCGGAGCTGTGCCGGGCGACGAGTTGGGAGACGACGAGCTTCAACAGGTTCGTCTTGCCGCACTCGTTGTCGCCGAGGACGAGCAAGTGCTGTTCCTGACCGAAGAGATCGAGGAGCACGGGGCCGAGGGTGTCCTGCTCGACGCCGAGCGGGACGCGGTCCGGCACTGCGGCGGGACCCGGCAGCCGGTGCGCGGGCAGTTCGGCGGGGAGCATCCTCACCTGCGGGGCGAGTTCGCCGGGCCAGGCGGCGCGCAGGGTGCGGGCGGCCTGCTCGACGGCGCCGCCGAGGTCGCCGGTCGCCGCCTCGCGGTCGATGCGGGGCAGGGCGACCTGGGCGAAGAGCCGGTCGTCGGTCAGGGCGCGGCCCGGGGTCGCCGCGTCGAGTGTCGCGGAGAGCTTGCGGTCGACGGTGGAGTCGCCCGGGTCGTTGAGGTGGAGTTCGACGCGGGTGCCGAAGAGCGACTGGGCCGCGATGCGGACGTCGTTCCAGCGCAGCATCCCGGCGACGACGTGCACGCCGTAGGCGCCGCCCCGCTTGAGCAGGTCGGTGACGTCCTCGTCGAGCGCGGCGAACTCCTCGCGCAGGGCGCCGTATCCGTCGATGAGCAACACCACGTCGGTGGAGCCGAGTTCGTCCGCCCTGCCCTGGGCGCGCAGGTGGCGCAGCTCGTCGAGCGAGTCGATGCCGTGGCGGCGGAAGGCCTCCTCGCGCGCGGCGAGCGCGGCGCGCACCTCGGCGACGGTGCGGGCCGCGCGCTCCTGGTCGGCGCGGCCCGCGACGCCGCCGACGTGCGGCAGGCGGGAGAGCGCGGCGAGGCCGCCGCCTGCGAGGTCGAGGCCGTAGAGCGCGACGTCGTACGGGGTGTGGACGAGGGCGAGGGAGAGGGCGAGGGTGCGCAGCAGGGTCGTCTTGCCGGACTGCGGCCCGCCGATGACCGCGAGGTGCCCGCCCGCGCGGGTCAGGTCCACGTACCAGGGCTCCTGCCGCTGCCGCGCGGGGTCGTCGAGGACGCCGACGGGCACCCGGAGCGGACCCTTGGGGCGCGGCAGGCGCAGCCCTTCGGGCGTGGCCTCCAGGGGTCCGGCCGCCTGGTCGAGCGTGATCGCGTCCGGCAGGGGCGGCAGCCAGATGCGGCGGACGGGCGGTGCGGCGGCGAGCTGGTCGACCATGACGCCGAGCAGCCCGGTCCCGGTCGCCGGCGGGGTGGCGGCGGGCCCGGCCTCGGGCTCCTCCGCGCTCGGGAGCGCGCGCGTCCCGTACGGCAGTACGCGCGGTCCGGCGTCCTCCTCGCGCTCGCGCACCGGGCTCTCGTAACTACCCGACACATAGGCCGCTTTGAAGCGTTCGTACGTGGAGGTGTCGACCTTCAGGTAGCCGAAGCCCGGGAGCGGCGGGAGGTGGAAGGCGTCGGTGGTGTCGAGGACGGTGCGGGACTCCTCGGCGGAGAAGGTGCGCAGGCCGAGGCGGTAGGAGAGGTAGGTGTCGAGTCCCTTCAGGCGCCCGCCCTCGATGCGCTGGCTGGCGAGGAGCAGGTGCACGCCGATGGAGCGGCCGATGCGCCCGATGGAGAGGAACAGGTCGATGAAGTCGGGTTTGGCGGTGAGGAGTTCCCCGAACTCGTCGATGACGACGAAGAGGTGCGGGAGCGCTTCGAGGTCCGGGCGGCGCGTGGCGCGCTCGTGGGCGTAGGCGCCGATGTCGGCGAAGTTCCCGGCGTCCTTGAGCACTTGTTGTCTGCGCTTGACCTCGCCCGCGAGCGAGGCGTGCACGCGTTCCACGAGCCCCGCCTGGTTCTCCAGGTTGGTGATCATCCCCGCGACGTGCGGGAGGCGCGTGAAGGGCGCGAAGGTGGCGCCGCCCTTGTAGTCGACGAGGACGAGGGCGAGTTGCTCCGGGGTGTGGGTCGTCGCGAGGGCGAGGACGAGGGTGCGCAGGAGTTCGCTCTTGCCGGAGCCGGTGGCGCCGACGCACAGCCCGTGCGGTCCCATGCCGAGCTGCGCGGACTCCTTGAGGTCGAGGAGCACGGGCTCGTGCCGGTCGGTGAGGCCGATCGGTACCCGCAGCAGCTCGCGCGCGGAGCGCGGGCGCCACAGCTCGGCGAGGTCGAGCCGGGCCGCGTCCTCGATGCCGAGGAGCGCGGGGAAGTCGACGGGCCCGGCGACGGGCGTCCCCTCGGCGGCCGACTCGGCGGAGAGCCGCAGCGGGGCGAGGGCGCGGGCGAGGCCCTCGGCGGCGGGCGCGCTCACCTCGTCGGCGAGTCCCGGCACGGGGGCGGGGGACGCGGCGCCCGCCTCGGGCGCCCGCAGGTCCTCCACGAGCAGCCGCTCCCCGTCGACCGTGACGCGTACCGCCACGTGGTCAGGTTCGTGCACCCGCTCGCCGAGCAGGTGCAGCACCGTGACCCCCATGTCGGCGAGGCCGATCGCCTCGTCGGGGCGCCGCAGTTCCGCCGCGACGTCCCCGTACGTGTCGCTGACGACGAGCAGCCGGCCGCCGAGCCGCAGCGCCTCCCTGGACGCGAGCCCGCGCCGCACCTCGGCCGCGTACCCGGCCCGGCGCCCGAGGTCGCCCGCGATCAGCGCGGCGAGTTCCGCGGGCGAGGCCGCGAGGCGCCGCGCGGGCAGCGGCCCGTCGAAGCGCTGCGGGTCGAGGACGTGCGGCAGCCACTTCGCCCACTCCCACTCCACCTCGTCGGGGCTCGCGACGGCGAGGGCCACGTCGTCGGGCGCGTGCGTCGCCGCGACCTGCGCGAGCAGGGCGCGCGCGACGCGCAGGACGGACTCGCGCGGGCCGACGACGCTGACGTTGCCGACGCCGTCGAGCGGCACGGTGAGCGGGAACCCGGCGGCGCTCGTGAAGCGCTGCCGCAGCGCCCTCGCCTCATTGAGCATGAAGGGATCGGGCGGCGTCAGCGCCCCCGAGCCCGCCGCGTGCTCGGCGATGCCGAGGTCCCGCACCACGACGTCGCCCGTCCCGGCCCGTACGCGCAGGAAGTCGGCGTCGGTGCGCCGCCGTTCCCAGCGGCGGGCCGGGTCGCGGACGAGGTCGAGCAGCGCGGCGGGCGCCGGGTCGAGGAGCGACGCCGCCTCCCTGCTGGCCCGTTCCTCCTCCGCCAGCTCCTCGCGCAGGCGTTCCAGGTACTCCAGGTACCGCTCGCGCTGCACGCGCCGGGTGCGCCCCGCCCTGCCGCGCTGCGAGAGGAACAGCACGAGCGCGCCGCACAGCGCGAGGACGAGGACGAGCGCGCCGAGCACGGCGTACTGGCTGTTGCGGACGATCGTCATCATGACGACGGAACTCATGACCCCGGCGAGCGGCAGCAGCGCCGTCGCCGCGCTGCCGACCTTGCCCTCGGGCAGGTTCGGCGGGGGTTCGATCGCGCGCGGCGCGGGCGGCGGCAGGGGCCGCGTGGAGCGCGCGGGACGGTGGACGAGCCGCTGCGTCATCGCGTGCGCACCGCCCGCCCGAGCGCCTCGGCCGCGAGCCGCAGCGCGGTCCCGCGCGCGGCCTCGCCGAGATGGTCCGTGTGCACGGGTCCGCCCTGCCCCAAGTGCCGGTCGTACGGCAGGAGTACGACGGGGACGCCGGGCTCGCCGAGGTGTGCGCGCGCCGTGGCGGGGTCGAGTGTCGCGTCGGGCGAGGTCGCGTTGAGGACGACGACGGTGTTCTCCCGCGCGGCGGGGAGCAGGCCGAGGAGCCAGTCGAGGACCTGGCGGGTGCCGTGCACGCCCTCGGCGGTCGCCGGGGCGACGAGCACACGCGCGTGCGCGGTGCCGAGCGCCGTGCGCGCGACCTGGCCCGGCAGCGAGTCGCAGTCGACGACCGTCACGCCGAAGTGGCGGCGCAGCGCGAGGGCGACCGAGTAGTACGTGCGCCCGGCGAGCGGATTGCCGACCTGGCCCCGGCTCGCGGGCAGCAGCCAGCCTCCCTCCTCCAGTCGCACGAGGTAGCCGGTCACGTCGGTGAGGCGCGTCTCCGGCGTGAGCACGTCGGCGAGGTCCCCGACCGTCCACCGGACGGTGCGGGCGCCGAGGCGCAGCGGGAGCGTGCCGAGCGCCGCGTCGGCCTCCAGGCCGAGCACGGGGTCGTGCCGGTAGTGCGCGTAGGTACGGGTGAGCAGCGCCGCCACGGTCGACTTGCCCGCGCCGCCGCGCAACGACGTCACGGCGAGGACCCGCCCCGTCGTGACCGGCTGCTGCACGGCCTCCGCGAGACGCGCCGCGTCCCCGGCCTCCTTCGCCGCGGGCGCCGCGAGCCTGCGCAGCCCGGCCCCGGCCCGGCGCGCGAGCGGGTCGCCGTGACGGGGCGAGCCGAGGGCGAGCAGCAGGCGGGGATCGGCGACGGGCGCGGCCTCGGGGGCGGAGGCGTGGCGCTGGACCTCGCCGGGGGTACGGGGGGCGAGATCGCGGCCGGGGGCGGGCGCGGGGGTACGGGGGCGGGTGGGCGCGGCGGGGTCGGGGGTACGGGCCGGGGCGGGCGCGGCGGCGGGCCGCACGGGGTCGGGCGTACGGGCCGGGGCGGGCGGGGTCGCGGGGCGGGGGCGTTCCTCTCCGGCCTCCGCGGCCCCCACCTCCCGCATCAGGTCCCGCTGCCAGTCGCTCGGCGCCGTCATCCCGTCCCCCGCTCCGTGTCCGCCGCTTACGAGAAAGTGTCCAGGAGCCGCGCGTACACCCCGAACTCTCCCAGGAGCAGGGGCAACAGCGCGACGACCGCCAAGGACTCCAGGCTGTCACCCGCCTGCCGCACACGCACCCGCACATGCTCGGCGGGCTCCACGAAGAGCACCGCGAGGCACGCCGCCGCGAGCACCACGAGCACCGCCAACGCCCCCTGTGCCTGCCCGTGTTGGCGCCAGGTGAGGAGCAGCGCGAGGACGACGGCGGCGGACCCGGCGAGGAGCACGGTGACCTGGGCGGCGAGCGGGAAGGCGCGGGCGCGCAGCGCGAGGGCGAGCGCGGTCGCCGCCGCGAGCGACACCGTCCACACCGAGACCTCGCGCAGCAGCACGATCCCCGCCCCCGCGGTCGAGACCGCGAGGACACCCGTCGCGAGGCTCAGCCCCCGGTGGGTCGCCGCGAGCGCCGCGCCCACCCGGTGCCGGCTCACCGAGGACCCGGCGGCGCGCCGGTCGTCGAGCGCGGTGAGCCCGGAGGCCATGAGCGCGAGGCGGGGCAGCACCCCGAGCAGGACGACACCCACCACGGCGGCGAGCGCCCCGGCCCGTACCGTGCCCCCGGCGGCGAGCACCGCCTCCCACACGAGCAACGAGGCGCCGAGCGCACCGGCCCCGAACAGGGCGCCGCGCCCGAGCGGCGTGCACCAGGCGGCGAGCAGCAGCGCGAGCCCCACCGCCCCGGCGACCCCGGCGAGGCGCGCGGCGCCTCCCCAGCCCCCGGCGTCCGCGTACGTCCACGCGGCGAGCACGGCGAGCGCCCCGCCCGCGCCGGTCAGCGCGGCGGCGGGCGCGGCCCTGCTCCGCAGGAGCGGGGCCGCCGCGAGGCACAGGACGGTGGCCACGAGGAGGACGCCTGCCACGGTGCCGAGCGCGGCCTCCCCGCGCGCGACGATCCCGGCGGCGAGCGCCCAGCCGGTCCCCGCGAGCCCGGCCGCGAAGCGCCGCGCCCCCGGCCCCCAGCGCCAGGCCCGTACCTCCAGGTCGGCGGCGGCCTCATCGCTCACGTCGTGCACGACCGGCGCCGAGGGCGCGTCCTCGGCGCGTACGAGGCGCAGCACCGCGCCGTCAGCGATCCCGGCGCCCTCCAGCGTCACGTCCTGCGCCAGCGCCTCACCCTCCACGGTGATCAACTGCCGCACCTCGGGCCGTTCCCCGACCCGGTCGTCGAGCACCCGCAGGATCTCCGGCAGCAGCACCCCGACCGGCTCCCCGGCCGGAAGCACCAGGTCGGCCCGCCGCCGCTCCCCGACCAGCGTCACCCTGCTCAGCGCACCCGTACCGCTCACCGCGTCGACACCCCGTACGTGCTCTTGCCGATCACCCGGTGCGAGAGGAACGACCACCCGACGCACCCCGCGCACAGCACCGCGGCGATCACCACCCCCACGACGGCCTTCCCCACCCGCTCGTCCCAGGCCCGCCTGCTCCGGCGCGCCCCGAACACCACGGCATCGCGCAATCTCCGCCGCCGCACGGCGACCGACTCCAGCAACTGCCCGTCATAATCCTGCGCACCCACAACGGCCCCCTCCCCCTTCGTCCCCAAGAAAATCCCCCACCACACCCCACGGGGGCAAGTGAGTACCGCACGGGCGTGCTCGGCGGGGCCTGTCGGCGCACCCGTCGGTTCACGCGGGAAACTTCCCCGCCCACTCCCCGCGCAGAAGGAAATGAGGAATGCACGGCGATTCCCGCCTCGATCGGGAAACCCGCGTGGCGGGCGGGACGGCCCCTCACCAGAAGACGAAGGGAAAAGAACCCTGCCGTGTCCTTCGGAGACTCCGCGTCCTCCGCCACTTCCTTCTCCGAATCCCCCGCCAGTTCAGCGGTGTACGGCGCGCACGCCATGCCGCGCGATCCTCACCGGAAGCCGCCCCTCTCCGCCATCAGGCAGGGACACACGTTCCTTTCCGCCTCACAGACGGTCGGTGAGATCGGGACCCCGGCCGTCGATCACGTCGGGCATGGCAATGCCGTACCCCTCGGCGCGCCCGAAGTACGTCGTCTCCCCCTCCTCCGCCTTCACACCGAGAAGCGCGTCGAGGTCTCCGAGGGCCGCCGCGAGCCTCGGAGCATTGCGCCGGTGAATCTCCGGATGCGGGACTCCCCGAAAATCGAAATACCCCCAGACATCGTGGAAGACCGCCACATCCGCGGAGAGTTCACGCTCATCCGGATCGACACTCAACACCACGAGCCTCTCCTCGCTTCGCTCCTCCCCGTCGGCATCGATCCACACACCCCGCCCCGAGACCGACAGGTCCCCGACCCGGGCATCCGGATACCCGGAGGGCCTGCTGGCCTCGACACGGTCGCGAAGGTCGGCCGGATCGAGGCGGCCCCGCACCGGGAGCACCGTCTTGATCCCGACACCGCCCACCCCGTAGACGAACCAGAACCACTCCACCTGCTCCGGCTCCAGAAGACCGTGCCCACGCAACACCGCCGCCATCCGCGCGGCCACCTCCAGGCCCGAGGCCAGCCCCGGCGCGACACCGCCCAACTCCCACTCCCACGAACCACACTCTTCAGGCGCACGCATCAGGAAAGACACAAAAATCCTTCACGGATAGATCTGACCGGCTGGCGGAATGGTGACCGAACCATCCTCGAAGCGTAGCTCGTATGTTGCCCCAGTCCTCTCCGCATAGTGCTCCACTTCCCGGACAGTGGCTTCCGTGAGGGCGGCCTTGGTGTCGTGGACATCCAAAATGGCCACCTTGGGGCCCGCAATGGCGCCTCGCAGCCCCTTCTTCGCGATCTTCTTCGCCGCCGAGCCGATGCCCCCCTCATGACTCACGTCCTTGAGCTGGACCCCGTACTTGATGTCGTCCCCCGATTTGACCAGGACATCGAGGTCCAGACCTTCCCCCGGCGCTTTGTACTCGAAAGCCAGGTCCTCGACGCCACGTTTCTGGAGTTCCGCGGCAAGCTCCATCGCCTGGTGTACAGCGGGAAGCATTCCCGCCTGCTTGCTCTGGAACAAGAGACCGTTTTTGCCGCCATAGCCAGGAAGGCCGTCGAATTTTCCCTGCGCAATGTACTCGGCGACGCTTCTGCCGTATTCGTTCTTCCGCAGTTGCACGAGGGCACGTTCAAGATCCTGCGGTGGCATCTTCGCGCGCTTGAGCGCGTCGCTCACCGCTGCTTCTTGCGCGGGGAGCATGGGCCCGGAGGGACGTTGAGAGGTGCGTTCCCCTTCGCTGAAGCGATCGGTCCAGTCGGCAGCGGTGCCGCTGCCGTGACCGCCGGCCTCGGAGACGCCCTCGGTCCCGGGGCCGTTCTGGACAGTGCCGCCGGGCCCTTCGTGCGTCCTCGCGGTGGAGTCGTCACCGGCGTGGGAACCCTGTGGGCCGTCGGCAGCGGAGCCGTCTCCCCGGCCGCCGGAGGAGTTCTCCCCGTGGCTGCCGCCCGACGGCCCCTCACCGTGGCTGCCGCCCGACGGCCCCTCACCGTGCCCGCCTCCGCCACCGCCCGACCGCGCCGGGGGCACGGCGGGGCCGTCCCCGGTCCGCGCCGGGCCCGTACCGGTGCCCTCGGTCCCGTGTCCGCGCGCGTGCCCCACCGGTTCCGTGCGGCCCGGCGCGGTCCCGGCGTCGTCGGCTGCGTGCGCGTGGACCTCGGGCGTACGGGGCCGCGCGCCCGCCATCGCGGGCTCGCGGTGGGGCGCCGGTGTCGTGGCCGGGTGCTGCCCCGGGGACCGCTCCTGCGGGACTTCGGACTCGACGCGATGGCCGTTCTTGTCGTACTGGACGAACTCGCCGTCCTCGATGCGTACGTACGAACCGTCCGACGCCTCCACCACCGTGTGGACGGCCGGGGTCCCGTCCTCCGCGAGCCGCGAGGCGGGCAGGAGGCGGGAGGGGAGTTCGGAGAGCTTCGGGAGGTGGCTCGCGACCTTTCCGGCGGCCTTGATGCCCGCGGCGACGGGGTCGAGGTGGTCGATCACCTTCGCGACGTTCGCCGCCGTCTTCGCCGCCGCGCCCCCCTTCCCCGCCTTCGAGGCCGCGGCGGCCGGGCCCAGGAGGAGCGTCCCGAAGTTGAAGACGACCGTGGCCGAGGCGCGCGCCGGGTCGTCCCCCCACTGGTCCCAGGCGACGAGTCCCTTGCCGAACTCGCGCAGCGCCTTCTTCTGCCGCTCGGTCGTGGCATCCGGCGGCGCGGGTCCGAAGACCTGGTCCAGGGCCCAGTCGTAGGGCGTCATGAGGTACGCGGAGATGCCGCCGAAGATGTCGCCGAGCCCGCTCCACGCGTCCCCGGCCTTGTCCCAGCCGTGACCGCCGACGAGCGTCCACAGGCCGTCGAGCGCGCCCCCGATGTTGTCGATGATGAGGCCGTCCCACACGAAGCTCTTCACCCCGTGGCCCCACCACCCCAGGCTCCAGCGCTCGTAGGTGCGCTCCTCGGGCGTTCCCCACGGCAACTCCTCGGCGTGCTGGAGCTGGTCGAGTCCGTAGCCGTACATCACCGTCTTGTCGTCGACGGTGTGGTCGCCGTTGTCCTCGACGAACCGGGGGCCGCCCACGAGCGCGCTGATGGTGTTCGCGGCGCGCCGCTCCGCCTCCTGGAAGGCGGCCTGGGCCGCGGCGACGCCGTCCATGAGCGCCTTGTGCCGCGCGACCTTGCCCTCGTCCTCGGTCCAGTCGTCGTCGTCCTCGACGCTCTCGACGAAGGCGAACGCCTGCGTCTTGAGCTGCTCCAGGCGATCGGCCTGCGGGCGTGCCTCGGCGGCGTACGTCTGGAGCGCGCCCGCGACGGTCTCCAGCTTCGTCGCGAAGGTGTCGGCGCCGTCCATCACCGGCCGGGTGGTGGCGAACAACTCCTCGGCCTCGGGGGCCTCGTAGAAGGCGGCGAGCGCCTGGAAGCGGGAGTGGACGTCCGCGCCGCCGTCGCGGATGCCGATCGCGTCGCTCTGAAGTGCGGAGGCGTCCTTGTCGAGTTGCTCGAAGTCCCCCGTGAACTGCGGGATGGCGCCGGGTGAGATCACTTGCGGCCCCCGCCGTCACCGCGTCCCGGCAGCTCGACCTTCGGGGCCGCGAGGGCGCGGTGCTGCGCCCGGGCGGCCATCTCCTCGTCGCCGAGGATGTAGTAACCCGTCGCCTCGTGCGCCCCGTTGACCGATTTCGCGGCGCGCGCGGCGAGCATTGCCACGTCCTGCGCGGTGCCCTCGGCGAAGAGCGCGAGCGCGGCGCCGACGGCTCCCGTGGGCGCCGGCCCGCAGTAGAAGCCCGAGACGGTCCCGGCCGAGGCCGCCGCGCTCTGCACGTCGGTGCCGTACGCCTCGACGTCCTTCGACATGTCCTGCATGGCGAGGCCGACCAGCCCCGTCACGAACTCGACGCCGTCGACGTCGATGTCCCACCCGTTCACCACGAACCCCCGTTGCAGTGACCTCAGTTGCCGGCGACCGCTCGTGTCAGCCGATGTTCTCCACCGCCGAGCGCGCCTTGGCGAGCGTGGAGTGCGCGGTCGCGTCGTTGTCCTCCAGCGTGGAGCGCACGAGGCGGATGATCTCCCGCACCTCGTTCGCCGCCTTGTTCCAGCGCAGTTCCTTGCCGTGGTACTCGTCGGAGACGCCGTCGGCCTGGTAGTCCGTCATGGCCGCCTTGACGGCCCCGTCGCGGTCGGCGAGTACGGTCTCCAGCCGCCCGATGATCCCCTGCAAACCGCCCTGCACCTCGCCCGAGGCGCCGGTGTCGTACGAGCGGCGATCCTGCGTTGCCATGCGATGCTCCCCCTGTGCGGTGTCTTGGCCGAAAATGACCGGTACTGCGGGGCTCAGCCCCGGAACCGCGCCGCGTCGAAGTTCGCCGCGCCCATGTTCCGGTGCGCGTTGTCCCCCTGCTCCTGGTCACCCGTGCCGAAGGCGGAGTCCATGCCGGACTGCCCGCCGAGGATCGAGGAGAGCGAGCCGTTCAGCTCGGCGGTGATCTCGTCGGCGTGCTGTTTGAAGGCGTCGAAGACCGCCTTGCCGTTGCCGTTGAACTTGCCCTCCAGCGGCTGCGCCGCGGCGATGAGCTGCTGAATCAGCGCGCCGAGGTCGTCACTTGAGCCGCCCGTGCTCTTGATGAGCGACGCCAGCGTCGTCGAACCCATGTCGAACTTCACGCTTCCCCCTGTCCCGGCGCCCCCGGCCCCGGCCCGTCACGACGGCCCACGCTCACGCCCGGCACCCCCGTGCCCCGTCACGTCTTCACCGGCCATCGTCCTCTCTCCCCCTCCCCCTCGCAACGCCCCCCGACCCCTTCCGGACGCCCGCCCGCCCCGCACCCCACCCCCTCCCTCCGTTACACTGCTGGCACCCGCCTCCTTAGCTCAGATGGCCAGAGCAACGCTCTTGTAAAGCGTGGGTCGTCGGTTCGAATCCGACAGGGGGCTCAGCGGAAAGCCCAGGGCAGACAGCGCCTGACCTGGGCTTTCGTCATTCAGACGAGGCGCCGCCGCTTCCGCGTGCGGGCAGCCCGGGTGTCCCTGGTCTCCGTCGCCGTCTCAGTGCGGCCGGATTCGGGCTCGGCGGCGGTTCTCACGGCGCTCGGCCCTGCTTCGATTCTCTGGCTTGAACAGACCCTCAAGCTGCCGC
This sequence comes from Streptomyces sp. P6-2-1, assembly GCF_050613165.1. Classification (NCBI taxonomy): domain Bacteria; kingdom Bacillati; phylum Actinomycetota; class Actinomycetes; order Kitasatosporales; family Streptomycetaceae; genus Streptomyces; species Streptomyces sp. P6-2-1. The sequence continues at coordinate 3,134,584 of NZ_CP192513.1, forward strand.
AGGGCGCGACGACGATCACCTGACCAAGGGATCACGAGAACACCGAAACCCCCCTGGCGATTGCCGTACCGGCCGAGGCAATCGCGATCACCGCGAAAATTATTCGCACATGATCCGGCGTGAAACGCGGACTCGCACCACCGCCGGGCGAAACGGCAGAGATCACGTCATGGAATCGGATCGCTAGATTACGGTAATCAAGAGCGATTGCCGACCCCAGGAAAAACACCACCGCTGCCCAGATGAATTGGGGCACGCCATCCTCTTTCGATCCGGAACGGGGGGGCCAACGGCGACTGCACCGAGCACGCCGCATCGGCCCCCATAACGCTGCTTCTACTAACGCCGCTTCTACCAGGCACCTATCCGGTGAACCCCTGTGGTACCGGACCCGACACTTCCACCGACTCCTGCTCCAAGGCCGAATCCAACCTCTCCAGTACGTACGACGTCATCCCGAGAATTCCCGGCAGCGAAGGCACCGCGGCGCCTGAGGGAAACCATGAGAACGTCCCCTGCGGCCACCCCCGCGCCTGCGGATTCTCCTCGAATCTGATCGAAATCGTCGACGGCGTTCCATTTTTCTCTCGCGACGCCACCGAAGACCTCATTCCTCTTACGGAATTGTTTGCCGGCAGCACGCACTGGTCGAGCCTGTTTATCGGCAGCACGCACTGGTCGAGCCGCGCAGTGGTCGAGCCGCGCAGTGGTCGAGCCGCACTGGTCGAGCAGTTCGTCCGTGGTCCGGGCGGTGGCGGGGCGGAGTGCGGCGACGGCCCCCGTGGTGAAGGCCCGGGTCACGAGCTTCCGCAGCCGGGTGTGCTCGGGCGGATCGCCGGCCGGCATGTGGTGCGCCGGGGCCGGGTGCAGGTCGCGTGGCGTGCGGGCTCGCTCATGCCCCCAGCCTCTCATCCTCGGGCCCGGCACCGCGGAAGACGGCGGGCCCGTCACTCGGACCGCCCGGCCCCCGTCGCAGCTCCCCCGAAACCCCCGTCACAGCTCCCCTTCGCAGCTCCCCCGAAACCCCCGTCACAGCTCCCCCTCACAGCTCCTCCCCCCGCGCCAGCCTCCGCGCCCCCGGCAAGTGCCGGTCCAGCTCGCCCGGGGCGAACCTCGTCATGCCGACCACGTGCCAGAACTCGCCGCCCACCTCACCCTCCGCCTTGTAGCCGCCGTCGGGCGTGAAGGCGGCCCAGCCGCCCTGTACGCCGACGAGCGTGGCCTTCGCCGTGACGGCGGCCTCGCCGGTCGCGGCCGCCTCCACGCGCCACAGCCGCACGGTGCCGTCGTCGCCCGCGCTCGCCAAGTGGCCCCCGTCCGGGCTGAAGGAGAGGGAGTAGATGCGTCCGCTGTGGCCGGTCAGGGCGGCCCGCATCGTGCCCGTTTCGGGGTCCCACAGGCGGATGACGCGGTCGTCGCCCGCCGTCGCGAGGAGCGGGAGCGAGGGGTGCACGGCCGCCGTCCACAGTTTGCCCGTGTGCTCCCGCAGGACGTGCCGCGCGACGCCGTCGCGCCAGATCACGGCCGTGCCGTCCCACGACGCGCTCGCGAGCCAGGAGAGGTCGGGGCCGAAGGCCACGGCGTAGACGCGGTCGGTGTGGGCGGCCAGGGTCCCGGTGAGGGCGCCACCCCGCGTCTCCCACAGCCGTACGTGGCCGTCGTCGCAGCCCGTCGCGATCGACGCGCCGTCCTTCGCGAAGGCGACGGACCGTACGCGGCCCTGGTGGCCGTCGAGCTGGAGGCCGTGGGAGCCGGTCGTACGGCGCCACAGGCGCACCGAGTCGTCGTCGTTGGCGGTGGCGATGTCGTCGCCGTCCGCGCTGAAGGCCTCCGCCCACGTACGGTCGGTCTCGACGTCCAGCTCGCGCAGGAAGGTGCCGCCGTCCGCGTCCCACAGGTAGACGTGCCCCGCGCTGCCCGCCGTCGCGAGGACCGTGCCCACGGGGCTGAAGGCCGCCGAGATCAACCGGTCGCCGCGGCCGACGAGTTCGTGCAGGCGTTGCCCTGTGCGCACGTCCCACAGGCGGACCGTCCCGTCGCTGCTCGCGCTCGCGAGGCGGGTGCCCGTCGCGTCGAAGGCGACGGCGTTGACGCGGCGCCCGTGCCCGCGCAGGATCGGCTTGCCCTGGCCCGTCGCCGCGTCCCAGATCTGTACGACGCCGTCGTCCCCCGCGGTGACGAGCTGCGTGTCGTCGGGGCGGAAGCGGCAGGCCCAGGCGGAGCCCTGGTGCGGGGTGGGCTGGAAGCGCTCGGCGACGGCCTCGTACCCCTCGTGGCCCACCGAGAGCTGCCACAGCCGGACGGCCCCGGTGGCGTGGCAGGCGGCGAGGTGCCGCCCGTCGTCGTTGAAGACGACCTGGTAGACGCCGCCGTCGCCCTGTTCGAGCGGCGGCCCGGGCAGCCCGGTGCGCGGGTCCCACAGGCGTACCCCGCCTGCCGTGTCCCCGCTCACGAGGAGGTCGCCTTCGGGGTGGAAGTCGAGCGTGTACACGCGGCCCGTGTGGCCGTGCATCTCGTGCAGGAGCCGGTGGTCGGACGCGCGCCAGATCCGTACGGTCCCGTGGTCGTGGAGGCCCGCGTCGGCGCTCGCGAGGAGTGCCCCGTCCGGGCTGAACCGGACGCGGAACACCGGTCCCTGGTGCGGGCCGAGGCTCGCGAGGAGCCGACCCGTCGCCGTGTCCCACACGCGTACGGTGCCGCTTTTGTCGCCGGTGGCGAGCCGGCGCCCGTCGGGGCTGAAGACGGTGGTGTAGATGAGGGCCATGTGCCCGGGGAGCGCGTGCAGTTGCTCGCCGCTCGCGGTGTCCCACAGCCGTACCACGCCGTCGCCGTCACCGGTGGCGAGCACCGTGCCCGAGGCGTTGAGCGTGATCGGCCACACACCGTCCCCGTGCACGGCGAGCGTGGCCCGGCAGCGCCCTGACACGGGGTCCCACAGGCGTACGGTGCCGTCCGCGCTGCCCGTCGCGAGGACGGAGTCCCTGAACTTGATCGCGTAGACGCGGTCGGTGTGGCCGTGCAGGACCCGCAGCGCCTCGCCGTTCTCGGGCGCGCAGATCAGGACGCTGCCGTCCTGGCTGCCCGCCGCGAGGAGTTCCCCGTCGGGGCTGTACGCGACGGGCTCGGGCAGCCGCCCCTGCTGCCTGCTGAAGCCGTACGGGACGCTCACGGCCGCCGGGCGGAACACCGTCTCCAGGGGCATCCCGGGGGCGATCGTCGCGGTCGCCAGCTCCACGGACCCGCGCGCCTCCTCGTCGACCTCGGTGCCGATGAGGACGGCGCGGCGCCAGCGGCTCTCGGCGAGCCCGGCGCCGCGCAGGTCGGCGTTGATGAGCCGGGCGCGGCGCAGGTCGGCGTGCCGGAGGTCGGCCTCGCGCAGGTCGGTGCCGTCGAGCCTGGCGCCGCTGAGGCGGGCGCCGTGGAGGACGGCGTGGGACAGGTTGGCGCCGGTGAGCTGGGCGTCGGTGAGGTTGGCGCCGGTGAGGTCGAGCCCGGACAGATCGCGCCCGGACAGGTCCTCGCCGGGGAAGGCCACGCCGCGCAGGTCGGCGTCGGTGGGGACGCGGAGGCGGCGCGTGATCCGGTAGGCGTTGGTACGGGCCGCGTCGGTGGACCCCGCACCGGCACCGCGCGCCGCGCCCGCGCCCGAGCCGGAGCGAGCCGCGCCCGTGCCCTGGCGGGAGCCGCGCCGGACGGTCCGCGACGAGGCCTGCGAGGAGATCGGCGACGCGCCCCGGGACGCGCCCGCGCCGTCCCGGGCCGCGCCCCGCGCGCCGTCCTGGGCCACGTCCCTGGGCGTGTCCCGCGCCGCCTCGGGGCCCGCCCCGCCCGCGGCGCCCCCCGCCGCTCCTTGCCCCGGGCTCTCCAGCGTCCGCCGCACCCACGCGGCGACCCGTTCCGAGTCGGCCAGGTCGCAGAAGAACTCGACGGCGAGCGGCGAGAGTTCGCGCCTGCTCAGGAGCGCGTCGTCGCCCTCGCCGAGCCGGCGCGCCGCCTCCCGCGCCACGAGCCACTCGATGACCGATTCGTGGATGAAGTGGAAGATGCCGTCGTCGACGCGGATGAGGAGTGTGCCCGCGCCCACGGCCTGCGCCTCCTGCGCGAAGAACACGCTGTCCGCGCCGCTCCCCAGGACGCCGTCGCTGCCGCGCCCGAAGGTCTCGGCGACGATGTCCGTCAGCTCGTCGAGCCGCAGGCTCCCGCGCCCGCTCTCCCACAGCCGCAGCGCCACCGCCGTCACGGCCGCCCACAGCTGGTCCACCTCCAGGCCGGGTGCGGCCCCTGGGCCGCCCTGCCCGCGCTCCTCCTCGAAGCCGAGCCACGTGCTGAACACGTCCTCGTAGAGACGGGCCGCGCTGAGCGTCCCCTCCGAGCGTGCCACGGCCCGTACCTGCTCCTCGTCGAGCGCGGCGACGAAGCTGAGCAGCCGGGGGTTGGCGCACAGGTCGAGCAACTGCTGGATGCTGAGGAGGAGTTCGTAGCGGCGGGCGGCGATCGTGTCGTCGCCGTAGTAATTGGTGAGGTAGCGGCGGATCTGGTGGGGCGTGAAGCCCTCGACCGACAGCAGGCGCCGCTGCGGGAGGAGCCCGACCTGCTCGCCGAGCGGCGTGAGGACCTGCTCGCGGGAGCGGAAGTGCTGGGTGCGGCCGCTGATGACGATCTTGGCGCGGTCGACGGCCGCGTTGAGGAGGGTGTGCAGGTGGTCGGCGGCGCGCTCGTAGCTGACGCGGTTGACGAGTTCGTCGAAGCCGTCGAAGAGGAGGACAACACGGCCCTGGCGGAGCATGTAGCGCAGGGCGCGCAGGTCGATGACGTCGACGCCGTGGTTGGCGAGGTGCGCGGCGACGAGCCCGTCGAGGCTGTGCGAGCGGTCGAGCGAACGCAGCGGGATGAGCAACGGGGCGAGATGCGGGAGGCGTTCGGGGATGCGGCGGGCCAACTCTCGTAGGGCGAACGTCTTTCCGTGCCCGAAGTTGCCGAGGAGGAGGAGTACGCGACCCTGGTCGGTCTCCAGCAGCCTGAGCATCTCCTCGACGAGGTCGTCGCCTTCCTCGTCGCCCGGGCGGATCTCGTCGCGGTAGCGCTGCGGGAGGTACAACTCCGGTGCGTAGGCGCCGTCGTTGGCGAGTTCGGCGGTCTGTGCGGCGACGTACTCGCGCAGGTCGATGAGCCCTTGCAGCTCCAGGAAGCTGCGCACCCGCACCCCGCCGCGCGCGGCGCGCTCGCGCAGCCCCGCCGCGGGCCGCTCGCCCGCGTACACCATCTCGGCCTCGGTGCCCGCGTCGTCGGCGTGCGCCTGGGAGAGGAAGCGGTCGAGGTCGGCTTCGGTGAGGGTGCCCGGCTGGACGGCGACGCGCAGGAGCCGTACCACGCCGTCCTCGTCCCAGGCGGCGACGATCTGCGTCAGGTCCTCGGGGGCGACGGGCCGTACGTCGCGCAGGCGCACCCCGGGGCGGCGGGCGCGCAGGACGTCCTTGACCCGCTCGGCGAGCTGGGCGCCCGGGTCGTTGACGGCGCGGTTGTCGGAGTGCGCCGCGGCCCGCTCGGGGCTCTCCTCGTTCTCCGCGGTGCCGGGGAAACGGGGCGCGGCACGCCAGTCCACGGGGAAGGCGGCCGGCTCGCCGCCGTCGGTGCGCGGTGCCCACCGCTCGACGCCCTGCGCGCCGATGCGCAGGAGGCTGAATCGCGCCGGCCCGGCGGCGCCGAAGAGCGGCAGCGAGCGTGCGGCGACAGGGAGTTCGCCGTGCGTGGGGGCGGCCCCCTGGCCCCGCCCGTCCCCGCCGGGCCCGTGCAGGAGCACGTGGAGCCGCGGCGCGAGGAGCCGCTGGAAGACCTCGGTGTCGCGGAGCGGTCCGGGCCCGTCGGCGCCCGCGCGGGCGGGGGCGAGGAGCGGGTGCCGGACGAGCCCGACCCTGAGCCAGCCCTCGTCCTCGTACCTGCGCAGCGCCTCCGCGAACCACGCGGCCTGCGCCCGCCCCACCATCCCGTACCTGTCCTCCAGGCGGTGCGTGCGCGCGATCGACGAGTTGAACCCGGCGACGACGGTGCGCAGTTCGGGCACGGGGAAGAGCGTCCACGGCTGGTCGGCGCCGAAGACGACGTCGAGCCCCTGGTACAGCTCGCCGAACAGCCTGCTGAAGTGGCGCCACTTGGGCCAGTAGGGCGGCTGCGGGCGGATCTCGTCGGCCTCGCAGGTGTGGAAGTACGCCTGGCAGGCGGCGTCGCTGACGTCCTGGTTGCCGGGGACGACGAGCACGCGGCCTGGGGCCAGGCCCAGCTGAGCACGCAGCCCGGTGAGGAAGTCGAGCGCCTGCGCGCAGTTGCGCGGGGAGCCGGAGGCGGTCAAGTCTCCGGAAACGAGGACGAGTTCGGGTGCGGGCGCGCCGGTGTCGCGCAGCTCGATCAGGTCGCCCTGGATGTCCCTGAGCAGGTCCTCGGGCTCGCGCCCGCGCCCGAACTCGGGCCCCGCGAGGTGCAGGATGTTCACGGCGTCCTGGCGCGCGCCGCCCGGCACGGCGGGCGGGTAGTGCGGCGCGGTGCCCGGCCGCCGCCGCCCGCCCCGCTCCCCGCCCCCGGTCAGCGGCTGCCGCCACGACTGCGCGGGCACGGCGGGGGGCACGGTGGCAGGCGCGGTGGCGGGTACGGGCGCGGAGACGGTGCCGCCGCCCGGGTAGGCCGGGCTGCTCCCTGGGCGCGCATGCCCGTCGAGCGCCTGTTCGACCCGCGTGAGGAGCAGCCCGCGCGCGGTCCGCGCGTCCGGGACGCCGACGAGGTCGACGTACGTGATCGTCGCGAGCAGCCCCTCGACGGGCGCCTCGTCCACGCGCACCGTGAGCAGTCTGCGATCGGGCTGGTCCGGCTCGGAGCGCAGCGCCGCCTGCCACTCCATGCGCCCGTACCGCGAGCCCTGGTAGTTCCGCGAGAGGACCGCGATGACCGCGACGGACTCGCTCACGCCACGGTCCATGTAGTCGATGAAGTTGCTGCCGGCGACGAAGTCCCAGGCCTGGATCACCGTGCGGAATCCGGCCTCCTCCAGCGTCCACGCGATCCACGAGGCCCAGGCCTCGTCCGCCGGGGAGTAGCTGATGAAGAAAGTGGCCTGCCGCTGCGCCGCGTCCGTGCTGCCCGTCACCATCCGCCCATCCTAGGAACCCGGGTATCCCCCCACCGGTAGACAACCGGCCAAAAGTCCCGATTACGGGGACGAGTTGACGCCGGGCACGGTACGGACGGGGACGGAGCCCCGCACCGCCGGGCCGATCCGCACAGCCGTACGAGAACCGCAGGCGCACCCCCGCGACCGTACGAGCCACGGGCGCACCCCCGCGACCGTACGAGCCGAGACGCACCACTCGCGACCGTACGGGCCGAGGCGCCGCCCCGCACCCGACCCCCGCACCCCGCACCCCGCACCCTTCTTCGCCCCCGCGCCCGTGTGCGAACCTGTCGCCGTGCCGACACCCAGACCCCCGCGCCGCCGCCCGCACCCCTTGGACCTGCTGGCCTGTGCCCTGCTCGTGTGCGGCCTGGTCCTCCTCGCGACCGGCGCGCTCCCCGCGCACGCGGCGGGGGACGTCGCACGGCGCACGGCACCGCTCCTGGCCTTCCTCGCGACCGTCATCGTCATGGCCGAACTCACCGGCAGGGCACAGGTGTTCGACGTGTTGGCCGGGGGGATCTCCCGTGTCGGCAGAGGCAGTTACGCACGCCTGTTCGGCCTCTGCGTGCTCTTCGCCTCGGCGACCGCGCTCGTCCTCAACCTCGACACGACGGCCGTACTGCTCACCCCCGTCATGCTCGCGATGGCGGCCCGGGTCGGCATCGCCCCCCTGCCGCTCGCGATGACGACGGTGTGGCTGGCCAACACCGCGAGCCTCCTGCTCCCGGTGTCGAACCTCACGAACCTCCTCGCGGCCGACCGCGTGGGCCTCTCAGCGGGCGGCCTCGCGGCCCGGATGTGGGCCCCGCAGGCGGCGGTGATCGCGGCGACGGCGGTGTGCCTGTGGGCGATGTACTGGAGGCGGGGGCGGCGCGGCGCCGACGTCTACGTGCCGACGGCCGCTCCCCGCCCCGCCGACCCCGTGCTCTTCCGCACGTGCGCCCTCGCCTGCGCGGGCCTCCTCGTCGCGATCCTGGTCGCCCCCGTACCGCTGTGGGCGGACTCGCTCGCCGCCGCGCTCGTCGTGGTCGTCGCCTTCGCGCTGCGCAGGCCCGGGGAGCTGCGCCTGTCCCTCGTGCCCTGGCGCCTGCTGATCATGGTGCCGGGCATGTTCCTCGTCGTGGAGACGGTCAACGTCCACGGCCTGCACAGCCTGTTGACGCACGCGATGGGCACGGGCGAGGGCGTCGGCGGCCTCTTCAGGTCCGCTTCGGTCGGGGCCGGGCTCTCCAACGTGCTCAACAACCTGCCGGTCTACCTCGCGGGCGAGGCAGCGGTCCCCGACGGCAACCGCGACCAGCTCCTCGCCCTCCTCGTCGGCACCAACGTCGGTCCCCTCGTGACCCCTTGGGCCTCGCTCGCGACGCTCCTGTGGTTCGAGCGCTGCCGCACGGCGGGCGTCAAGGTCCCCCTCGCGCGGTTCGTCGGGACGGGGTTCGTCCTCGCGGTCACCGGCACGGCGGCGGCCACGGGCGCCCTCGTCCTGACGAGCTGAACCCACCCCGCCCGCAGGCGAACCCCCCTCGTACGCGGGCGCCCCCTTCGCACGCGGGCGAACCCGCCCCGCACGCACGCGCCTCACCCCACCGAGGCCCCCACGGCGTCCCGCGTGAGCGCCACGAGCCGGTCGATGACCTCGGGGCGCCCCGCGACGAAGCAGCGCGTCGTGTCGGGCCCGGTGAAGCCGATACGGAACGGGCCGCCTTCGAGCGTACGGAACTCGCAGCCCGCCTCGACCGCGAGCAGCGCGCCCGGCGGGAAGTCCACCGCCTCCGCGCAGTACCCCACGAAGCCGTCGATCGTCCCGCGCGCCAGCATCGACCACCCGAGCAACGGCGCCCACAGCGCGAGCACGCGGCGCGTGCGCCGCTCCAGCGCGACCCGCAGCGCCTCGGCGAGCACGTCGTCCTTCCGCACCGAGTGCCCCTGCGTCCAGGCCACGACGAGGCGCGGCGCCGAAGCGGGCACCGGCGTGTCGGGCGGCAGCGCCTCGGCGGCCGCCGCGGGCCGCGCCGCGGGTACGGGGTCCCCGCCGCCCCGCGCGGACCGTCCCTCGCCGAGCCGCCCCCCGCGCCCGTACGCCCCGCCGCCCCGGACCGCGTGCCACAAGGCCCCCGTGTGCGGCTCGTGGACGACGCCCAGCACGGGCGCCCCCGCGACGCACAGGCCGATCCCGACCGCGTAGGTCGGCAGCCCGATCGCGACGTTGTTGCTCCCGTCGAGCGGGTCGACGAGCCACGTACGCTCCGCCGCGCCCGCGAGCACCCCCGCCTCCTCCGACCACACCCGGTCGTCGGGGAACGCCTCGCGCAGCCTGCCGAGCACGATCCGCTCCGCCGCGAGGTCGAGTTCCGTGACGACGTCGCCGTCCTCGCCCTTGACGCCGATCTGCCACGTGTCGCCGAAGCGGGCGCGCAGCATCCGCCCGGCCTCCTCGGCCGCCGCGAGGGCGACCTGCAACTCGGCCGCGTAGGGGCTCTGTTCCTCAGTCGTCCGCTTCATCGATCCTCCTCAGAGCCGCCCGCACCGCGGAGACGGTCTCTCCCCGGTCGCAGACTTCGCGCACCGAGCGGTGCCCCTCGCCGTACAAGGGCCCCAGGGACATGTCCCTGCGCCCGGGAAGCGTCTCGCCGAGCACGAGCGTCGCCGCCGACCGCCCTTCGCTCACCACCGTCGCGTGGAACTCGCCGGGCCGGACGACGTACACGTCACCGCTCGTGCTGCGCGCGAAGCCGTCGGGCTCCCCGCGCACGAGCCGCCCGGTGCGCCGCACCTCGTCCGTCCCGTCGGGGCCGCTGTGCACCTCGTACACGCGGTGCGTCGGCGCCACCGGATCGTCGACGACCCGCACGGAGCGGTTCGTGACGCGCCCGAACAGGACGAGGCTGATGAGCGCCCAGCTGTGGGCGTGGACGAGCGGCCCGCCGCCGCCCTCGTCGGCCTCGCTCTCGAAGAGGTGCACGCACACCCCCTTCGCACCGTCCCTGAGCACCGGCAGGCACAGGAAGCCGAGCGGGTGCCGGATCGCCGGCAGCTCCCAGCGCCCCTCGGCGACGGCCCGCAGCGCGGCGACGGCGAGTGCGCGCGCGGCGGTACGGTCCGGGGGCGGCCCCGCGCCCGGACCCGGGTCGAGCAGCGCGTGCAGGGCGTCGTAGTCGATGTCTATCCCGTGGGGCACGTCCATGACGTCGTGCGGCCTCGCCTCTCGGATCGGGTGCGGCTCGGGTCTCGCGGATCGGAACGGTCGGCTCGGGTACGGATCAGGTCGGGTACGGATCGGCTCGGGTACGGGTCAGATCGGGTACGGGTTCTCGGCGTGCAGGGCCTTCTCGACGATCTGCCGTACGTCCGGGTCCGAGAAGGTCGAGGGGAGCGGCAGGCCGAGGTCGTCGAAGAAGGCCCGCGCCTGGTCGTTGGTCGGGTCGTTGTCGAGCGCGCGCGCCGGGCCGAGTTCGATCTTGCGGGCCTGGTTGCGGCTCTGCTGGAGTTCGACGCTGTAGTAGCGGTGCAGCGGGTGGTTCTCGGTGACCAGGAGCCCCGGGCGGGCGCGGTCGTCCTGCGTGATGATCAGCCGGGACTGCGAGACGTCGAACCGCAGGGTCGGCGCGGTGGACGAGAGATAGAGGTGCACGGTCATGCCCGGCAGGCGCTGGAGGTGCCAGCCCGCCGCGAGGACGGTGGCGTACGACTCCTTGCTCGTCCGCTCCTCGGTCCACGCCTCCGGGTCGTACGCGGCCTCCGTCGTCGCGTACGAGCGGCGGAAGCGGGCGTAGGCGCGGCAGGCCTCCGTGTGGGCGGGGTCGACGATGTCGATCGTGAAGGTGAGGTTGGAGCGGTTGCCCCGGGCCCGTGCCACGCACTCGGGGAGCGTCACGGCACGCAGATACGTGCCCGTACCGCCCTTGAAGGCCCAGAAGTCGCTGCGCTCGCGCGCCTTGCGCAGCTCCGCGCCGATCTCGCTGCCCGTGAGGGAGCGGACCATCTGCATGCCCTCGAAGGCGCGCTGGATGTCGTGGACGGCGTCGGCGAGGTTCTCGTCGCGGCGGCGCTGGCGCAGTGAGCCCGCTGCCATCGCGCCGAGCACGAGGACGGTGACGCTCGCCGTGGCGTCCTCGCCTATCGAGTCCCCGAAGAGGTCCATGATGCCGACGGCGAGGGCGCCACCCACCGCGAGGAGCAGTTCGAAGTTCCGCGCGATCCAGTTGAGCAGCCTCTCCAGGCGCCCCTGCTCCCCCGGTCCGGCAACCACATGGTCCCCCCGACGTCCCCCGTCCGACCCGACCGGACCGATGGTAGGTGCGGTGCGCCGAGCCCACCAGAACGCCTTTTCAGCCGCGCGGGGGGGGGACGAGAGGGGAGGTACCGGAGAGGAAACGCGGGCGCGGAGGTACCGGCGCGGAGCCACGGGCACCGGCGTACGAGGAGGGCCCCGCGCCCCGCGTGGGTCAGGCCCCGGCGGTCACCCCGGCCTCGTCGTCGGGGCGTACCCGCCCGGCCCTGCGCGCCCGGCCCACCCCCTCCCCCACGCGCGCTCCCCCCTTCCTCGCCCGATCCCCGCTCTCGATGACGGGGACGGACTCGGCGCCGCGGCGAAGAACGCGGCCGGTTGCGGCGGCCACAACGTGGCGCCGGCCTTCCGGAGCGTGCACGCGCACCCGGCGACCGGTGACCGGCCCGGCAGCGGAACGCCGGGGGGAGGAGGGAGGTGGAGCAACGGATGAACATCACATGACCTGGACTACTGACAATCCGCACACGCCGGGGTAGCGTCACCCGCAGTTCACCCGTGTGGACTACACCACTTCTTCTCTCTTTACTCGGATCGTCCGGCACGTTCCTGCCGGTGAAGGGGGCCCGCAATGGCCACTGTGACGTTCGACAAGGCGACCCGCATCTACCCCGGCGGTACGAAGCCCGCTGTCGACCAGCTCGACATCGCCATCGAGGACGGCGAATTCCTCGTCCTCGTCGGCCCCTCCGGCTGTGGTAAGTCCACCTCGCTGCGCATGCTCGCGGGCCTGGAGGACGTCAACGGCGGCGCCATCCGCATCGGCGACCGCGACGTGACCCACCTGCCCCCGAAGGACCGGGACATCGCGATGGTGTTCCAGAACTACGCGCTGTACCCGCACATGACCGTCGCCGACAACATGGGCTTCGCGCTCAAGATCGCCGGCGTCAACAAGGCGGACATCCGCAAGAAGGTCGAGGAGGCCGCGAAGATCCTCGACCTGAGCGAGTACCTCGACCGCAAGCCGAAGGCGCTCTCCGGTGGTCAGCGCCAGCGTGTCGCGATGGGCCGCGCCATCGTCCGCGAGCCGCAGGTCTTCCTCATGGACGAGCCGCTGTCGAACCTCGACGCCAAGCTCCGCGTCTCGACCCGTACGCAGATCGCCTCGCTCCAGCGCCGCCTGGGCATCACGACCGTGTACGTCACGCACGACCAGGTCGAGGCCATGACGATGGGCGACCGCGTCGCCGTCCTCAAGGACGGTCTGCTCCAGCAGGTCGACTCGCCGCGCAACATGTACGACAAGCCCGCGAACCTCTTCGTCGCCGGCTTCATCGGCTCCCCCGCGATGAACCTCATCGAGGTCCCCATCGCGGACGGCGGCGTGAAGTTCGGCAACTCGGTCGTCCCGGTCAACCGCGAGGCGCTCAAGGCCGCTTCCGACAAGGGTGACAAGACCGTCACCGTCGGTGTCCGCCCCGAGCACTTCGACGTGCAGACCGAGGGCTCCGGCGGCGGCCTGTCGAAGGACGCCCCGGCCGGCCTCGCCGTCACCGTCAACGTCGTCGAGGAGACGGGCGCCGACGCGTTCATCTTCGGCACGATCGAGATCGGCGGCGAGACGAAGGACCTGGTCATCCGCGGCAACTCCCGCGCGGTCCCGGCCAAGGGCGAGGTCCTCCACGTCGTCCCGCGCGCCGGTGAGAGCCACGTCTTCGCGACCTCGACGGGCGAGCGCCTGAGCGACTGACGCCGGACGCCTGAGCGACCGACGCGGCCGCCTTCACTCCTACGGGTGCATTACGGGCCCGTACGAGCCGAAGAGGCAACCACGCGCCACCGGGCCCCGTCCTCCCCAGCAGCGGGAGGGCGGGGCCCTGCCGTGTCCGCCAACACGCGCCCCCCACCTGCGAAGTCAACTTCCATACCCACGAAACACCGATTTACCTCACTCGATAGAGTGACTAAATGTCGCTATATCAGCACGGAGCGCTACGCTTCCCCGCGTGAATTACACCGCCCGCCGCATCGGCCGAACGCTCGCCCTCGTCCTGCCCGTCGTCCTGGTGCTCTCCGGGACGCTCGCCGTGACGCACGTCAGCTGGACGACCCAGGGGACGAGCGCGTCCACGCTCACCGCCTCCGCGTCCGACGCCTCCTCGCCCGCAGGCCCCGACGCGAAGAAGAAGCACCGCGCCCCGGAGGAGGTGCTGCGCACCAAGCTCCTCTCCGAACTCCAGGAGAAGGACCCCGGCATCGCGCTCACCCACCTCCAGCAGGCGATCCACGAGCGCCCCTCGCTCGCCGAGCACTGCGTCTCGCTGGCGCGTTCGCTCGGTGAGGCGGCCGTCCGCGTCTACGGTGCGAACCGCGCCCAGTCCTTCGCCCGCCCGGTCTGCGACACGTCCTACGCCACGGGCGTCGCGACGATGCAGGGCTGAGCGCCGGGCGCACGCGCGACAGCGAGCGGCACGGGCGGGCCGGACGACGGGTGGCCCGCTCACGGTCCTACGAGGACCGACGACGGCCGCACGGGCCCCGGCGGCTGCCGTACGGGCGCAGGGGCGCACCCGGGCCCGGAGACCGCCCCCGGCCCCGCGCCGCCCCTCCCCCGTAAAGTGCCGCCATGAGCGAATCGCACGCGCGCCCGGGCACGGACGAGGGCACCGCGCCCGCCTGGCCGGCCGGGGCGCCCCGCCAGGCCGTGATCCTCGCCGGGGGCCAGGGCTCCCGGCTGCGCCCGTACACCGACGACCGGCCCAAGCCGATGGTCGAGATCCCCGGTACGGGCGTGCCGATCATCGGCCACCAGCTGGACTGGCTCGCGCGCGAGGGCGTGACGGATGCCGTGATCTCCTGCGGCCACCTCGCCGACGTGCTGATCACCTGGCTCCGGCAGACCGAACTCCCCCTGCGGGTCGAGACCGTGATCGAGCCCGAGCCGCTCGGCAGGGGCGGCGGGCTCAAGTTCGCCGCCGCGCACCTGCCGCACCCGGACGAGCCCTGGTACGCGACGAACGGCGACATCTGGACCCGCTTCGGCCTGCGCGCGATGGCCGCTTTCCACGCCGAACGCGCCGCCGTCGCCACGCTGGCACTCGCGCGCCCGCGCCTGCCGTGGGGCGTCGTCGAGACGGACACCTTCGGCCACATCAGCGACTTCATCGAGGCCCCGCCGTCCCCGTACTCGGTCAACGCGGGCGTCTACGTCCTCTCCCCCGCCTTCACGAGCCTGCTCCCCGAGCGCGGCGACCACGAGCGCACCGCGTTCCCCCGCCTCGCCCGCGAACGCCGGCTCGCCGGGTACCCGATCCCGCAGGGCGCCTACTGGCGCGCGATCGACACGGCGAAGGACCTCAAGGAGGCGGCGAAGGAACTCGCGGAGGAACGGGGCTACGAGGCATGACGATCCGCCCCGCGACCGAGGCCGACCTCCCCCTCCTCCAGGACATCGAAGTCGCGGCGGGCGAGCCCTTCCGCGCCCTCGGCATGCCGGAGATCGCCGACGACGCCCCACCGTCGCTGCCGGACCTCGCCCGCCACCAACAAGCGGGCCTGGCCTGGGTGTCCACCACCCCGAAGGGGACCCTGGCCGCCTACCTCCTGGCGTCCCGCATCGACGCGGGCCTCCACCTCGACCAGGTCTCGGTCCACCCCGCCCACGCCCGCCGAGGCCTCGGCCGCCACCTGATCGACCACGCGGCGGCCCAAGCCCGTACGGAACGCCTCCCGGCCCTCACCCTGACCACCTTCACCGAGGTCCCCTGGAACGCCCCGTACTACACCCGCCTGGGCTTCGCGCCGGTCCCGGACCCCCAGCTCACCCCCGACCTGCGCCAGATCCGCGCCCGCGAGGCAGCCGCGGGCCTGAACCGCCGGCCGCGCGTGGCGATGCGCCGCGAGCTGTGAGCGGCTTACGGAGCGGCCGGGCCGGGGTACGGCGCCGCCCGTTCCCGGGCGGCGCCACAGGTCTCGCACCCAGACGCTCTGCCGGGGGTCCCCCTCCCCAACTGCCGAAGAGTCACCGCCGTAGGCCCCCGCCTGGACGCACACGCGGCCGTCGGAACTCAGTCAGGGGCCCCGTCTCCTCGACGGTTTCCTGCGCGATCCCGCAGGCGTCACCGCAGGACCGGCTCTCGTACCTGACGTGGAAGTTCTCGGTCGCGGCGGAGGCGGGTGATCCCGCCGAGCGTGGCCACCGTCTCCGCCACCGCACCGCGCACGAGCCGGACCGCGACTCGGCGCATCCTGGCAGCCCACCGCCCGTCCCTCATCGCTCCTCCGAGGAAGCCGAAGAAGATCGCCTTCCAGCCCAGCGGCCTCGGCAGCCTCAGGACACGGCTTCCCCCACATCGCGGTGGCGGCCCTGCGGAGCGGTGGGCCGCAGCCCCGGCCCTTCGCCGCTCCGCGCGTCCATGACCGCGCGGCGACCCGCGCCGGGGAATCGCGAGAGGGACCCACCCCCGCTCGGGGTGGGTCCCTCTCGTCTGCCGCACCCACCGGAGGTGGAGGTGGCCGGGTCTCGTTCGGGCGGGCCGGTACGTCGCCGGCCCGCCGCTAGCCGAAGAGGCCGCCGAGTCCCTGACCACCCCCGCTCCCGTCGTCGCCGCCGTCGCCCTCGCCCGAACCACCGCTCTGCGGGGCCGAGTCGGCCGGGGCCGAACCCTGGGTGCCGCCGCCGGAGCCCGAAGCCGGGCCGCCGCCTCCCGTGGACGAGGGGGCCTCCTGCTGCGGCGCCTGCTGCGGAGGCGCGGGCGGGGCCTGCGGGGTGTCCCCCGGACTCGTACCGCCCTCGCTCTGCTCCGGCGTCCGCTCCGCCGTACCGCCCTGCTCACCGTCGGTCGACCGCGCGGGCGCCGAGGCGGGCGCGCCCGGCTCCGTGGTGGCAGCCGCGGCGGGCGACGACGGCTTCGCCGAGGGCGAGGGGCTCGGCCCGCGGCTCGCGGAATCGCGCGGGAACGGCGAACCGGGCAGCTCGTTACGGGGCTGCTCGCCCGGCCCGGGGGCCGTGATGCGATCCGCGTCCCGTACGGCAGCGCCGAGCATCGCCCCGACGAGCAGCGTGCACCCGATCACGACGAAGGCGAGCACGGAGCCGCGCCGCAACACCCGCCCCCGCAGCGCCGCGAGTGTCGCGCGCGGCCCGAGCGCCCGCCAGGCACCCGAGGCGAGCCGCGCGTCGACCGAGTAGACGGGAGCGCCCGCGATGACGAGCGGGCTCCAGGCGGCGAGGTAGATGAAGTCGGGCGCGTCGTACGCCGGTACGGTCCGCCAGGTCACCGTGACGAGCAGCGCCGCCGAGAGCGCGACACCGGTCGCGGCCGCGAGCCGCTGCCACAGGCCGAGGATCGTGAGCACCCCGGCGATGATCTGGAGGAACGCGACGGAGAGCCCGGCCCCGACCGGGTGCGAGAGCGCGAAGTCGCGCAGCGGCTCGGCGAGCGCCCAAGGGTGCAGCGACGTCAGCCACTTCACCATCGAGCCGCGCTCGCCCCCGTCGAAGTACACGGGATCGCACAGCTTCCCCATGCCCGCGTAGACGGAGATGAGCCCGAGGAAGACACGCAGCGGAAGGAGGACGACGCCGAGGTTCAGACGGCGGCCCGGGTAGTACCCGTGCCGCGCGTTGTCCTTGCGGCCGCCGGTACGTGGCCGGTCACCGACCAGCGGCAGCTCCCCCGTCGGCACGCCCCCGTACCGCGCCCCCTCCTCGTCGAACGCGCTCCCGGAGCCACGCATCCTGGGCAGCAGCGGCGCGCCCGGCCCCCCGGCCGCGGAGAGCGCCTGCGTCTCGGCGAGCCCCGGCGCGCCGAAGGCCCGCGTCTCGTCCGCGCCGTACGCGGGGATCGCCTGCGTCGCCTCGCCGGTCTCCTCGGGCCCGCGCGGCGCCTCACCGTGCCGGATGCCGCTCGTCCGCACGGCTTCGAGCAGACCCGTCGCCGCGCTGTCCCCTGGCCCTGAACTGCCGTTCCACACCACGGGCTTGCGCCGCGCCGCCGCCCCCGTCCCCACGACGGGCTCGCGCCGCGGGACGGCGGACCGCGCGGCGGCCACGCGCGAAGAGGCCCTGGCGGTGGAGGGGAGCTGCACACGGAAACTCGCGTGATTGACGATCACCTGCGCCGGATCGCTGGCCACCTTGACCATCGCGAGCACGGGTGTCTCATCGAATCCCGTCGAGGTTCCCCCGGTGGGATTGCGGGGTGTTCTTGTGTCCACACTCATCTAACCGAGTGATGCCCGCTTTGGACACTGCCTTGACACCGCCGATCTGTCCGGACCCCGTCAAGCCCGCACCACGGCCGAGGCCGCGGGCGCGCGGCCCGCCGCGCTTCCCGCGGGACCCCGCCCCGGGGCCCGGTCTACCGCCGGGCCCGCCGGGCGGCCGCCTCGTACATCACGATGCCCGCGGCGACGCCCGCGTTGAGGGATTCCGCGCCGCCCGGCATCGGGATCGAGACGCGGTAGTCGCACGTCTCGCCGACGAGGCGGGAGAGGCCCTTGCCCTCGGAGCCGATGACGATCACGACCGGGCCTTCGAGCGCGGCGAGTTCGCCGACCGTGTGCTCGCCGTCCGCCGCGAGGCCGACGACCGTGATCCCCGCCTTCTTGTACGCCTCCAGGGCGCGCGTCAGGTTCGTGACCCGCGCGACCGGCGTACGCGCCGCGGTGCCCGCCGAGGACTTCCACGCGCCCGCCGTCATGCCCGCCGCGCGGCGCTCCGGGACGACGACGCCGTGGCCGCCGAAGGCCGAGACGGAGCGGACGATCGCGCCGAGGTTGCGCGGGTCGGTCACGCCGTCGAGCGCGACGATCAGCGGCTCGTCGCCCTCGTCGTACGCCGCGGCGGGAAGGTCCTCCGGGTGCGCGTACTCGTACGGCGGGACCTGGAGCACGAGCCCCTGGTGGTTGAGCCCGTTCGTCATGCGGTCCAGCTCGGGGCGCGGGGCCTCCATGAGGTGGATGCCGCCGCGGTCGGCCGCGAGCTTGAGCGCGTCGCGCACGCGCTCGTCGTTGTCGATGAACTGCTGCACGTACAGCGCGGTCGCGGGGACACCGTCGCGCAGCGCCTCGAAGACCGGGTTGCGGCCCACGACCAGCTCGCTGCTCGACTTGCCGCGGCTCTTCGCGGCGGTACGGCGCTGCGTCTGCTTCGCCTTCGCGTTGGCGAGGCGGTTCTTCACGTGCCCCTTGCGCGCCTCGGCGGGCGGCGTCGGGCCCTTGCCTTCGAGGCCGCGCCGGCGCTTGCCGCCGCTGCCGATCTGCGCGCCCTTCTTGCCGGACATGCGTCGGTTGTTCGCGGCCATCGTTCTACCTGTTTCTGCTGGTGCTGCGGGGGTCCCTGGGGCGGTGCGCGCCCGTGTGCGTACGGGGGCGCACCGTCCAGGGTACGGAAAGTGCCGGGCCCGCCCCGAATCGCGGGCCCGGCAGGGGGTCAGCGGGGGCCGAGCGTCCAGCGCGGTCCCTGCGGACTGTCCTCGATCGCGAGCCCGGACTGCGCGAGCCGGTCGCGGATCGCGTCTGCGGCCGGCCAGTCCTTGCGGGCACGCGCGTCCTCGCGCTGCTGGAGCACGAGCCGTACGAGCGTGTCGACGACGCCGTGCAGGTCCTCGGCCTGTTCGCCGCCCGCCGTGGCCCACTGCGGGCTCCGCGGGTCGAGCCCGAGGACGCCGAGCATGGCCCGTACCTCCGCGAGCCGTGCGACGGCCGCCTCCTTGTCGTCGGCGGCCAGCGCACTGTTGCCCTGCCGCACCGTCGTGTGCAGCACGGCGACGGCCTGCGGCACACCGAGGTCGTCGTCCATCGCCTCGGCGAAGGCGGGCGGCACCTCGGCGGCGGGCGCGACCTCGCCCCCGGCCAGCTCGGTGACGCGCTGCACGAAGCCCTCGATCCGGCCGAAGGCGGACTCGGCCTCGGCGACGGCCTCCTCGCTGTACTCGATCATCGAGCGGTAGTGCGGGGTCGCCAGGTAGTAGCGCAGCACGACCGGGCGCCACCGCTTGACCATCTCGCCCACGAGGACCGAGTTGCCGAGCGACTTCGACATCTTCTCGCCGCTCATGGTGACCCAGGCGTTGTGCACCCAGTACTCGGCGAACTCGTCGCCGTACGCCTTCGACTGGGCGATCTCGTTCTCGTGGTGCGGGAAGATCAGGTCGAGCCCGCCGCCGTGCACGTCGAAGCCGGGGCCGAGGTACTTGTGCGCCATCGCGGAGCACTCCAGGTGCCAGCCGGGGCGGCCGCGGCCCCAGGGGGTCTCCCAGCTGGGCTCCCCGGGCTTGGCGGCCTTCCACATGGCGAAGTCACGCGCGTCCCGCTTGCCGGTCTCGCCCTCGCCGGAGGGCTGGAGCAGGTTGTCCAGCTCCTGGTGCGACAGCTCCAGGTAACCGGGAAAGGACCGCACGTCGAAGTAGACGTTGCCGCCCGACTCGTACGCGTGCCCGCGCGCGATCAGGGTGCGCATCATCTCGATCATCTCGGTGATGTGCCCGGTCGCGCGGGGCTCGTACGTGGGCGGCAGGCAGCCGAGCGCGTCGTACGCGGCGTTGAACGCGCGCTCGTTCTCGTACCCGATCGCCCACCAGGGCCGGCCCTGCTCGGCGGCCTTCTTGATGATCTTGTCATCGATATCGGTCACGTTCCGCACGAAAGTGACCTCGTAGCCGCGGTAAGCGAACCACCGCCGCATGATGTCGAAATCGAGCCCGGACCGGATGTGCCCGATGTGCGGAGCGCCCTGCACGGTCGCACCACAGAGGTAGATCGAGACACAGCCCGGCACGAGCGGGGAGAAGTCACGGATCTGCCGGGCGCGGGTGTCGTACAGCCGAATAGTCACGGGGTCCAGGGTAGTCGGAGCGGGGCGGTGCTGGGGCGCGGGCGGCGGGGGGTTCCTTGGGCGCGGGCCGAGGGGAGGCGGTCGGGCCGCCGGTGGGGGTACGGGACTCAGGCGCGCCCTCCGAGAACGGCGTCGGCCGTCTCGTCGGGGGTGAGGCCCGTGGAGTCGAGTCCAGGCGCCTCGTACGGGCCGAGGCCGGCGAAGCCCTCGTACATCTCGCCGAGCACGCGGCGCTCGGTGGGCGGGTGCGCGGCGCGGGAGGTCCCCCGGTCGAGCACGCTCTCCCGTACGGGCCGCGGCACGACGTACACGAGCCCGACCCCCGGCGGCATACCCGGCGGCGGCCCGCGCGATGACCCCGGTGACGATTCGGTTCTGCGCCGCCGCCTCCGGCAGGTACGGGGCGACGGCCCCCTGCTCGATCGCCGCGTAGAAGTCATCGGTGTGCGGATGCACGCTGGGCGCGGGCCCGCGATCGGCGACGATGCGGGCGACGGTGGCTTTACCGGCGCCGGAGGGGCCGCTGAGAAGGGTGATGGGCATGGGGGGGTAGTGGGGGGGCGGGACGTGATGTGTGGGGGCGGGGGCCATGCGTGGGCGAGGAGCAGGATTCTGATCAATCAGAAAACGGCCCGCACCGGGGGCCGTCTCCGCAGGCGCGGGGAGCAGGCCCCCGGCGGGGGTGGAGGTGAGGGGAGCGAGGGTCCATCCCCGCATGCGCGGGGAGCAGCTCAGCGACCGCACAACCCGGGTCCGCGCCGGGGGTCCATCCCCGCACGCGCGGGGAGCAGCCTTGGCCGTGGCCTTGATCGCCGAGACGACGAGGTCCATCCCCGCACGCGCGGGGAGCAGAAGGCCGCGTCGGTCGCGAAGTACGGCACGAAGGGTCCATCCCCGCACGCGCGGGGAGCAGCTCCAGCTCCAGGCCGTGGGCGCGGGCGGGTGGGGTCCATCCCCGCACGCGCGGGGAGCAGCGCGCGCTCCTCGCCCCGGGATGCCCCGCCCAGGGTCCATCCCCGCACGCGCGGGGAGCAGTGCTCGGTGGCGGGCAGCGCCCGAAGCGTCGTGGGTCCATCCCCGCACGCGCGGGGAGCAGTCGGCTTCGATGGCGTCCTGGATGGTGAAGGGGGGTCCATCCCCGCACGCGCGGGGAGCAGGTCCGTGTGGACCGCTCGTGCGAGACCTTCGAGGGTCCATCCCCGCACGCGCGGGGAGCAGTCGTCGCGCTCCAGCCGGTGCCAGATCAGCCGGGGTCCATCCCCGCACGCGCGGGGAGCAGGGACGAAGCGGGGGAACTTCGATGGGAGAGAGGGGTCCATCCCCGCACGCGCGGGGAGCAGTACCAGCACTGGCGGCACTCGCCCGCAGGCGGGGGTCCATCCCCGCACGCGCGGGGAGCAGTCAAGGACGGCGGCCTGCGCAATGTCCCCGAAGAGTCCATCCCCGCACGCGCGGGGAGCAGTCGCTCTCGGGTGCGGGTGGGGTGATCTGGATGGGTCCATCCCCGCACGCGCGGGGAGCAGCTCATCGAGGTGGGCACGCCCCAGATGTCGACGGGTCCATCCCCGCACGCGCGGGGAGCAGCCCTTCCGACCCTCAAGGGGGAGCCGGGGCTCAGGTCCATCCCCGCACGCGCGGGGAGCAGCTTCGACTCCTGCTCGGTCCCCTGCCGGGCCGGGGTCCATCCCCGCACGCGCGGGGAGCAGATGAACTCGCCGACCTGGCCGTGCGCGAAGGTGGGTCCATCCCCGCACGCGCGGGGAGCAGCCGGTCGGCAACACGGCGGTGCGCATGTTGAAGGGTCCATCCCCGCACGCGCGGGGAGCAGCAGACATGGCGAAGCCCCGCACGCGGGCGGGGCGGGTCCATCCCCGCACGCGCGGGGAGCAGGCCCACGCACGCAGCTCGGCGCGCGTCGCGAAGGGTCCATCCCCGCACGCGCGGGGAGCAGCCGGCAGCGCGCACGAGTGCACGTGAATCGGCGGGTCCATCCCCGCACGCGCGGGGAGCAGTGGAGTACCTTGACGAACTCCCAGCTCCCCGAGGGTCCATCCCCGCACGCGCGGGGAGCAGAGATAGCCACCGCAATGCGTGCGGAGATCTACGGGTCCATCCCCGCACGCGCGGGGAGCAGAGATAGCCACCGCAATGCGTGCGGAGATCTACGGGTCCATCCCCGCACGCGCGGGGAGCAGGACAGGCCCGGAGAGCCTGGAGACAGCTCGTGGGGTCCATCCCCGCACGCGCGGGGAGCAGTTCTTCACCCGCCGTCCCGAGCCCGCCCGCGAGGGTCCATCCCCGCACGCGCGGGGAGCAGCCTGATCACACTTTCGTCTACGCGCACTACTCGGGTCCATCCCCGCACGCGCGGGGAGCAGAGCTTCGTCGCCCACTGCTGGATGCCCTCGGCGGGTCCATCCCCGCACGCGCGGGGAGCAGGCTGGGGGGGGCGGGGGAGTGACTACAAGGTGGGGTCCATCCCCGCACGCGCGGGGAGCAGTAGGCCGTGAGGCGCTTGTACGTGGATTTCTGGGGTCCATCCCCGCACGCGCGGGGAGCAGGTCGACTTCCCGAGCTGCCCCCGGCCGGTGAGGGGTCCATCCCCGCACGCGCGGGGAGCAGCGCCTGTCTATCGCTCGATGTGCGCGACCCAGGGGTCCATCCCCGCACGCGCGGGGAGCAGGATCTGCCGGAGTGCGTCCTCGCTCGCGCCCTGGGTCCATCCCCGCACGCGCGGGGAGCAGACCATCGACGCGTGGCTGTACGGGGTCATATGGGGTCCATCCCCGCACGCGCGGGGAGCAGTTCCCGGTCGGCGTCGACGCGAGCATCATCGCGGGTCCATCCCCGCACGCGCGGGGAGCAGCCGGCGGTCCGCAAGATCGACCGGACCGTTGAGGGTCCATCCCCGCACGCGCGGGGAGCAGCGCGCCGTCGAGTTGGCGGTCTTCACGCCGCAGGGTCCATCCCCGCACGCGCGGGGAGCAGATCTTCTACGTCGACACCGAGGGCCTGGAGGAAGGTCCATCCCCGCACGCGCGGGGAGCAGTCGCGCTCTTGGCCGAACTCGATGTCCCCCTCGGGTCCATCCCCGCACGCGCGGGGAGCAGTGGTCGGTGTCGGCGATGCGGTGATGGGGGGTGGGTCCATCCCCGCACGCGCGGGGAGCAGCGGCCCAGCTCCGCCACCCAGATCGACGCCAGGGGTCCATCCCCGCACGCGCGGGGAGCAGCAGGGGAGACGCCCACGGCGTCAGTTCCCTGGGGGTCCATCCCCGCACGCGCGGGGAGCAGCCCCACGCTGGCGCGCTGGGGGTGAGGGCGGGCGGTCCATCCCCGCACGCGCGGGGAGCAGGGGTAGATGGCGACGCGGGCGCGGTGATCCCAGGGTCCATCCCCGCACGCGCGGGGAGCAGGCTCCGTGACCAGCCCGTTTACCCATCGCCCCTTGGCTCTACTGCAAGAAGTGGCGACTCCGGCGATTGCGACTTTTGCCTCATCTCTCCCCCAGTGCCTCCCGCAACCACTCCAGCGTCCCGGTCCGCAACACCGCATCGGCGAGCGCGCGCCCGGACGGTGTCGTGAGCCGCCCGTACGAGTTGTCGATCCAACGCTGCGCGTCCACGTACCCCCGCGCCCGGTACTCGACCCCCTGCACAAGGCACTCCAGCTTGTCGGCGTCCCTGGCGCACACCGCCTCCGCCGAATCCTGCCCCTCGAACTCCGCCACCACACCCCGCACCGTCGCGGCCACCGCCTCCGGCAGCCCCGCCACCTGGTCCGCCGTAACGGCCTGTGGATCGGCCCGTTCCGCGTACTTCCGGCCGAGGTGGTTGACGTCCCCGGTCCGCGACTCCTGCGAGTCATGCCATACGGCGAGCAACGCGGCCCGCGCCGGATCGGCCCCTTCCATACCGGCGAGCACGGAGGCGAGCAACGCCGTACGCCACGAGTGCTCGGCCACGGACTCGGGGTCACGCACCCCCGCCATCCACCAGCCAGTACGGCGGGCGTGCTTCAGTGTCCCGGCCTCGAAGGCGAGATGCGCGAGGGGCGTGAGGTCTTCAGGGGGCACTTCGGTTCCTCTCGGAGTCATGGCCCCGGCGCACAGCGCCCCTCGAAGGAAATCCGGCTCGGCGGGACCGCCCCCGCGCAGGGGGGCTCCGTCCTCGCCTCCTCCCGAAGGCAGCGCGAGCGCCGGGCTCATCCCCGCACGCGCGGGGAGCGGCGGCCGTGACCGCGAATGCGTCACTTCACTTAAGGCCCCACCCCCTCGGGCGCGGGGGAACAGGCATGACAGTACGGCCGGATCGCCGCCCAGCCCGAGAAGCAGACCGGACCATACCCGCACACGCGGGAGTCCCGCTGCCGTTCCACCGCCCTTCGCCGTCCCCCTCAGCCTGCCGCGAGCCCCATCGCGTACACGCTCCCCGCCAGATCCCGTTTCACCCGCGCCGGAAGATCATCGTCGTCCAGCAGTACCGCGATCCTGTGGCCCAGGACTCGTCCTGCCGCCCCGCTGCGGAGCAGATCAGGGCGCGCCCGCAGCAACGTCCACACGCTGTGGACGTTGAGGTCCATGTGGACGTGCCGGGGCACGAATCCCTGAGACAGATGCCGGAGCAGTCTTTCTCCGGACCAGCCAGGGGGACCGGCGAGGCGATGAAGTCGTCGGACAGTTCGGTCGTCCGCGTCTCACCGATCCAGTACGCCCCGTAGTTGAGGTTCGCCGCCTCTCCCCGGTCATCGGCGAGCGCGGTGTCGATGAAGTACGTCATACGGTCCCGGTCCCCGTGCCGCGCGCCGCCCGTGGCGAGCGAGCGGCCGTTGAGCCACAGGCCGAGCCAGTCCCCCGGCCGTTCCGCGCACCCCTGCCCGGCGAGCCAGGCGCCGGTGTCCGCCGCCTGTCGTAGCCGGACAGGTACAGGGCTTGCCGACGGAGCAGGAACCCCCGTGGCCCTCGCGCCCGTTCGGCTGTCTCGCGCATCCGCAGCAAGAAGAGTGACCGCTCCGTGGTGGACAGCTCGGGAGAAGCCGGGACGGGGCCCCGCCGGGCTTTGACGGGAGCGGGCGAACCGCTCAGCGCTTCCGGGGCGGGCCCGCCGAGCGGCCAGGCCAGCAGTTCGACGAGTTCCCTTCGGAGCACCATGCTGCCAAAGGGGCATCCGGTGCCGGAGCCCCAGCAGATGCGCGACCGGCACGGAGGTGAGCGGGCGTCGGCCGCTTTCCCATCCTGCGACGGTGTCGACCGAGACCTCCAGCAGTTCCGCCGGCTCGTCCCTCGTGCGGCCGTTCTGTTCCCGGATCATCCGCAGGACGTGCCCGGAGACGATCCCCGACCGACGGCGCGCCCCGGCTCGTACCCCGCGTACGGGTTTCCCACGGCTTCCCGCCCGCCACGCCTCCGTTCACGGCCGGACACCGGTACTGGCAGTCACTTTTTGTGCCGGTACGGGATCTCCACCGTCGTGCACACCTCAACCGAGCACGCAAGGAGGGCACTTCGGTGATGAGCCACGCCCAGGAGTCCAGCCCGGAGAAGGAGTCGTGTGCCGAGGCGGCCACGGCCGGATTGCCTTCGTACGGCGAGACGCTCCCCCGTGCCGCAGCGGCCCCCGGGCAGGCGCGACGCCTCGTGGCGCCGGCGCTCGCTGTGTGGGGGCTCTCACGGCTCGCGGACGACGCGACGCTGTCGTCTCGGAGCCGGCGACGAACGCGGTACTCCACACGCGGGGCGAGGAGATCCGCGTGACGGTGGACCGGCTGAGCGCCACGCACGTACGGGTCGCCGTCACGGACGAGAGTGCCGAGGTCCCGTTCCGGTCGGCGCCCCACCCCTGCGACGAGTCCGGGCGCGGCCTCTTCCTCGTCGACGTACTCGCATGTTCGACGGGCACTACGCCCACGCCGCCGGGCAAGCACGTGTGGGCCGAGCTGGACCGGGAGGGCCGCCGGTGAGCCGGGCACGCTGCCACGGCCTCGCCCAGGAGGACCGGGCGACGGCCGGGTCCTCCGTCGAGGCGGCACGCCGGGTCCGTTCGGACGTGGCGGTGCGGGCGAACGTCCGGAACCGCTGTCCGTGGAGGAACCGACGGGGCCAACCGATCCGCCCGGGACGCACCCGGCCCGTCGCGGACGCGTACGCACACGCGTATGTCCGGCCGCCCCCTCCCCGCAGGGGCGGGGCGCACTCACGTCAGCCAGGCCGCCAGGACGCGCACCGGCTCATCCCCGCGCACGCGGGGCCCGGCACGCGCCGCTCCCGGCGAAGGCGGCCCCCCCTTCGCCGGAGCGCCCCCGCGCCCCTCACCCCACCTGCCACACCACCGCCGTCGCCAGTCCCGCCAGTCCCTCGGCCCGCCCCGTGAGGCCCAGGCCGTCCGTCGTCGTGCCCGAGACCGATACGGGTGCCCCCACGGCCTCCGACAGGACGCGTTGGGCCTCGGCCCTCCGCTTGCCGATCTTCGGGCGGACGCCGATCACCTGGATCGAGACGTTGCCGATCGCGAAGCCCGCCTCGCGGACCAGGCGGGCCGCCTCGCCGAGGAGTCGCACGCCCGCCGCTCCGGCCCACTCGGGGCGGTCCGTGCCGAAGTGGGCGCCGAGGTCGCCGATGCCCGCCGCCGAGAAGAGGGCGTCGCAGGCGGCGTGGGCCGCCACGTCGCCGTCCGAGTGGCCCGCGAGTCCGTCGCCCTCCCAGAGCAGGCCCGCGCACCACAGCTCGCGGCCCGCCTCGAAGGCGTGGACATCCGTGCCGATGCCGACGCGGGGGATCTCAGAACGCATCGTTCGCCCTCCTCCGGGCCAGTACCGCCTCCGCCAGGACCAGGTCCAGCGGCCGTGTCACCTTGAACGCCTCCGCGTGGCCGGGGACGACCACGACCGGCAGCCCCAGCGCCTCGCACATGCCCGCGTCGTCCGTCGCGCCCTCGCCCGAGACCGCGACCTCCTCGTGCGCGCGGCGCAGGGCCGCGCGGTCGAAGCCCTGCGGGGTCTGGACCGCGCGCAGGCGGGCGCGGACGGGGGTCGCGACGACCGGTTCGGGTTCACCGGCCGGGCGGGGGTCCACTTCCTTCACCGTGTCGGCGAGGGGAAGCGCGGGGACCACGGCGGGAGCTCCCGCGTGCACCGCCTCGATGACCGCGTCCACGGTGTCCGCGGGGACGAGCGGGCGCGCCGCGTCGTGCACCAGGACGGTGGTGACGTCGTCGGGCAGGGCGTCGAGTCCGGCCCGTACCGATTCCTGGCGCGTCCCGCCGCCCGCCACCACGCGGAAGTCCGTGCGCTCGGGGAGCGCGTGGTCCTGGAGCAGGGCGCCTACGGCGGCGACCTCGTCGGCGGGTGCGACGACGACGACGAGCGTCACCGCCCTGCTGCGGGCCATCGCGCGCACCGCGTGCACGAGCATCGGCGTGCCGCTCAGCGCGCGCAGCGCCTTCGGGGCGCCGGGGCCGAGACGTACCCCGCGCCCCGCGGCGGGGATCACGGCGGCGGTACGGACCGGGACGGTGGGGGACGGCGGGGCCGCGGCGTCCGGGGCCGGGCTGGCTTGCTCAGTCATCGCTTCCGTTCGGCTCTCAGGGCATACGGGAGACAGGTTTGTGTGCGCGGGCGGGGTGGGTAGGCCCACACCGTGCCGGGCGATGCGCCCAGACCGGTCCCTTCCGTGACGTACCGGTCAGGTCATCCCGGGCGCGAAGCCGACGCACGGCAACAGCGTGCCGTATGTCACGCGGGGAGGGGTACGAGGGGGGAGACACGGCGCGCGACCCCGGCAGGGCGCGGCGCCAAGGGCGTATGCCCCACAGACACGTATGCCGTGGTGCCCGGCACCCCGGCGGGGGTCCACGGGCACCACGGCACAGGTGTCCAGGCCAACAACTCAGTGGCCGCGGCTCAGGAGGCGAGTACCTCGTCGAGCAGCGCCTCGGCCTTGTCCTCGTTGGTGTTCTCGGCGAGCGCGAGTTCGCTCACGAGGATCTGGCGGGCCTTGGCGAGCATGCGCTTCTCGCCGGCGGAGAGACCGCGCTCGCGCTCCCGGCGCCACAGGTCGCGGACCACCTCCGCGACCTTGATGACATCGCCGGAGGCGAGCTTCTCCAGGTTCGCCTTGTAACGACGGGACCAGTTCGTGGGCTCCTCGGCGTAAGGCGCGCGCAGCACCTCGAAGACCCGGTCCAGTCCATCCTGACCGACCACATCGCGCACACCCACGAACTCCGCATTGTCCGCCGGTACACGCACCGTCAAGTCGCCCTGGGCGACCTTGAGCACCAAGTAGGTCTTGTCCACACCTTTGATCTGGCGAGTTTCGATTGCCTCGATCAGCGCGGCCCCGTGATGGGGATAGACCACGGTGTCGCCAACCTTGAACGTCATGTGACAGGTACCCCTTCCGTGGCTATCCAGGGTAACACGAGAACGCCGCCCTTTGGATGGCGTTTTCGCAGGTCAGGGCATATCTCAGGGCTTGACAAGGGTGCCGGAAACGTGCATCCGGAGGCTTCCCGGAGCAGGTATTCGCAGGTCGGAGCGGCTGTCCGCACAAAGGGAAACGCGTAAGTTACACGCATCACGAGACCCCTCCAAGGGGGCATACGTCCCGATTTGTCCCCACCGCCGACGGTGTCTTTCGCTACTCCGTTCGGGGGGCGGAAGCCGTTTCGAGCAAATCCCGAATTACCCGGCCGGCACTCCGGCCACCCCGGAAGGCGATCTTCCGATGTGGCGGAAAATCGTGTCCGTGAGGGGCACACGCAATATGATCTTCGCTCCCGCCCCGGTGGCCTCGGCCCGCCTCGTCGGCGTCTTGAACTAAGGGTTGTTTTCCCTGATCACAGGACAATCACGAGAGAAATTCGGCGGCTGTTAACGCCGGGCGCCGCCGCCGCGCCCGCCCCCGCACCCCCACCGGGGGTCGCCGCAGCGCCATCCGCCCCCAAGGGCGGGTCGGGTGCGGCGGCGCGGAGACGGCTCGGTAACCTGAGCGCGCTGACACCCCGTTTAGGGCGGCTTTACCGCTGTCCGTACGTGCTCGGGGCGTCCGCACCCGTACCGCCGTACCGCCCGTTCCGTTCCGTGCACTCTTCAAGCCCTCGTTCAAGGAGTAGCCGCCGCCGTGAGCAGCAGCCTTCGACGCGGCGCCCTCGCCGCCTCCGCCCTCGCGTTCTCGATCGCCACGCTCGCCGCCTGCGGCGCCGGTAACAACGCCCAGACGCTGGAAGTCAAGCCGGACAACGCCGCCACATCGGTCGGCGACGTCAAGGTCCAGAACGTCACCGTCGTCACCCAGCCGGAGCGCGACGCGAGCGGTCCCGCAGCGATCCTCGCGACCGTCTTCAACAACAGCGCCAAGGCCCAGACCCTCGACTCGCTCAGCGTCGGCGGCGAGCAGGCCGACCTGAAGCCCGCCAAGGGCGCGGGCTCGCTCTCCGTGCCCGCGCACGGCAAGATCGTCATCGGCGGCGACGGCAACGCCTCGGCGAAGCTGCCCAGCGGCCGCGAGGCCCTCAAGGACGGCGACGTCGAGCAGGTCACCTTCGGCTTCAGCGAGACGGGCACCGTCAAGATCCAGGCGTACGTCCTCCCCGCGAACCACTACTTCAAGGGCTGGGGCCCGAGCGAGACGCCGAGCGCCACCGCGTCCGCGAGCGAGTCCGCCTCGGGCTCGCCGTCCGCGTCCTCCTCGGAGTCCCCGGAGTCGGGTGCCACCGGCGAGGCGGCGACGGGGAGCGAGTCGCCCGACGCCTCCTCCTCCGCGAGCGGCGACACGGCCTCCTCGGCGAGCGGCGACACGGCCGAGTAGAACCGGGTACGGAGAAGGGGCCGGCCACCGTCGACACGGTGACCGGCCCCTTCTCCGTACGTACTCTCCGTACCTACTCTCCGTACGTACTCTCTACGGCTCGAACTTGTACCCCAGGCCCCGCACCGTGACCAGGTAGCGCGGCGCGGAGGGGTCCGGCTCGATCTTGGCGCGCAGGCGCTTGACGTGGACGTCGAGCGTCTTCGTGTCGCCGACGTAGTCGGCCCCCCACACGCGGTCGATGAGCTGCATACGGGTCAGCACGCGGCCCGCGTTGCGCAGCAGCATCTCCAGGAGGTCGAACTCCTTGAGCGGCAGGTCGACCTTGCCGCCGCCCACCGTGACGACGTGCCGGTCCACGTCCATGCGGACGGGACCCGCCTCCAGGGCGGTCGGCGTGACCTCCTCGGGCTCGCCCCTGCGGCGCAGGACGGCGCGGATGCGGGCGACCAGCTCGCGCGAGGAGAAGGGCTTCGTCACGTAGTCGTCGGCCCCTATCTCCAGGCCGACGACCTTGTCGATCTCGCTGTCCTTCGCGGTCACCATGATCACGGGGACATTGGAACGGCCGCGCAGCTGGCGGCAGACCTCGGTCCCCGGCAGGCCGGGGAGCATGAGGTCGAGGAGGACCAGATCGGCTCCGTTGCGCTCGAACTCGTCGAGGCCGTCGGGCCCGGTGGCGGCGATCGCCACCTCGAAGCCCTCCTTGCGGAGCATGTAGGAAAGGGCGTCGCTGAAGGATTCCTCGTCCTCAACGACGAGCACTCGGGTCACGGAAGGACCTCCGGGGCGGGAAGGGGTTCGAACGAAGCGGTCTCGTCGGACGTACCGGTGGGAGAAGAGGGTGATGCGGCGCGGGTACGGGACGCGCGCGGCCTGGGGTCGTCGGGGGCGGTGGTACGGGTACGGGGCGCGGTCCCGTTGGTACGGGGCGCCTCGCCCTGGCCCGTGCCGCCGCCGGTGCCGCCGCGCTGGGTGCGGCGGGACGCGGCGCGCGTGGCGCCGTGGGCGGAGCGGGGGGTGGTGCGCGAGGTGTCGCCCGGGCTGCCGAAGGTGCGCGCGGTACCGGCCTCGGGCAGCCGGAGGGTGAAGGTCGAGCCCTCGCCCTCCGTGCTCCAGACCGTGACCTCGCCGCCGTGCGAGGCGGCGACGTGCTTGACGATCGCGAGACCGATGCCGGTCCCGCCCGTCATGCGGGAGCGGGCGGGGTCGACGCGGTAGAAGCGTTCGAAGACGCGCTCGCGGTCCTTCTCGGAGATCCCGATGCCCTGGTCCGTGACGGCGATCTCGACGAGGTCGCCGCCGCCCGCGGGGGCGCGGCGCGCGGCGATGCCGACGCGGGTGTGCTCGGGGCTGTAGTTCACGGCGTTCTCGACGAGGTTGCCGAGCGCGGCGGCGAGCTGGCCCCTGTTGCCCCACACGGACAGGTCCTCGCCCATCCCGCCGGGCACGATCGTGATGTGCTTCGTGCCCGCGGTCTGGCGGCAGCGGTCGACGGCCTCCGCGACGAGGTCCCGTACGAGCACGGGCTCCGCGTCCTCCAGCGGGTCGTCGTTCTGCACGCGCGAGAGGTCGATCAGTTCCTGCACGAGCGTCGTCAGGCGCGTCGCCTCCTTCTGCATGCGCCCCGCGAAGCGTTCGACGGCCTCGGGGTCGTCCGAGGCGTCCATGACGGCCTCGGAGAGGAGCGAGAGCGCGCCGACGGGGGTCTTCAGCTCGTGGCTCACGTTCGCGACGAAGTCGCGCCGTACCGCCTCGATGCGGCGGGCGCGGGTCAGGTCCTCCACGAGGAGGAGGACGAGCCGGGAGCCGAGCGGGGCGACGCGCGCGGAGACCGCGAGCGGTCCGCCGCGGCCGGTACGGCGCGGGAGGTCCAGTTCGGTCTGGCGTATCTCGCCGTCGCGGCGGGTCTCGCGGGCCAGCTTGAGCATCGGCTCGACGGCGAGGCGGCCGCCCCGTACGAGACCGAGCGCGTACGCGGCCGAGCTGGCCTTGACGACGTTGTCCTCCTCGTCGAGCACGACGGCGGAGGACGAGAGGACCGACAGGACCGTGTCGACGCCGGGCGGCAGTACCGCGTCGGTGTGCAGAGAAGTCCTGGTCGGGCGCTTGAGTTCGCGCTCGCTCCAGCGGAAGGCGAGCGCGGCGATCACGCCGGTGCAGAGCCCGGCGAGAGCGGCGGCTGCGGCCACCGCCGCGTTCACGTCCATGCCGCAAGGGTAGGTCGGCGCGTCGGGTACCTCCCAGTCGTTCGGGGGTCACCTCGAACACTCGTCGCCCAGAGTTCACCTTGGTGACGGTGGCGGTTCACTTGGGCGGCCGGATTCCGTCGCGTACGGGACGGACCGTGGCGGCGTGGGCGCGGGAGGACTCCCCCGTCCGGCGGCGGGCAGACTCCCGTCCGGCCCTCTTTTCGGTCCTGAAGGTCTTGAACTTCTCCGTCTTGGAGTGAGGAACGCCATGCGCGACGCGTACCACGAGGAACTCGACTCGATCAGCGACGACCTGGTCGAGATGGCCCGGCTCGTCGGCTCGGCGATCGGCCGGGCCACGACGGCGATGCTGGACGCCGATCTCCAGCTCGCCGAGAACGTCATCGCGGCCGACGCGCGCGTGGACGAGCTGCAGCACGACCTGGAGGCGAAGGCGATCGAGCTGCTCGCCAGGCAGCAGCCCGTCGCGACGGACCTGCGGGTCGTCGTCACGAGCCTGCGGATGAGCGCGGACCTGGAGCGCTCGGGCGACCTCGCCCAGCACGTCGCCAAGCAGGCCAGGCTGCGCTACCCCGAGTCGCCCGTGCCGCGCGATCTCCAGGCGACCCTCCTGGAGATGGGACAGCTCGCCCAGCGGCTCATGGCGAAGGCGGCGGAGGTCATCATCACGAAGGACATCGACCTCGCCCTCCAGCTGGAGCAGGACGACGACGAGATGGACCTCCTGCACCGCACCCTCTTCCAGCACCTCATCGACGAGCGGTGGAAGCACGGCATCGAGACGGCGGTGGACGTGACGCTCCTCGGCCGCTACTACGAGCGCTTCGCCGACCACGCGGTGTCCGTGGCGAAGCGGGTCGTGTACCTGGTGACGGGGGAGCACGCGGACGACATCCAGGCGGCGGGGCCCGTCGAACCGGCGTGACGCCCCCGGCGGCCTGACGTCCGGACCCCGGGCGGGGCCGGATCGCAAGGGCGCACGGGGGTACGCGCCCGCGCCGCCCTGCTCCCCGTACGCCGTTGACGCCCCCGCCCCTCCCCCGGTCCCCTGGATACGAGGTACGCCCGCGACCGAGGAGGACCCATGCCCGAGACACCCGACGAAACACCCACCCCCGCCGAAGGCACCCGCCTCCCCCTCCTCGGCGCCTGCGGCTGCGGCTCCGGCTGCGGTTGCGGGTGCCAGTCGGGGGCGCCGTGCCAGTGCGGGGGCTGCACCGGCTGAGCCGCCCGGCGGACCGCCGCCCGCCCCCGCGAGGTCACGCGCCTCGCGGGGGCTCCCCCCTCTCCGCGAGGAGTTCCGCCTCCGCGAGGAGTTCCGCCTCCCGTCGCGCCGTGTACCCGAGCCCCGCCTCCGGCGCGGGCCGCCCGCGGGCGGCGTCCCACTCGCGTACCGCGGCGACCGTCTCGGCGAACGGTGTCGCGGTGAGCCCGGCGGCCCGCGCCCGCGCGGCATCGCGCCGCTGGCTCGCCCAGTCCTCGCGTACGAGCGGGAAGTACCCGGGCTCGTCCCGTACGGGCACGAGCCGTGCCCGCGTGCCCGCCACCCGCGCGCACACCGCGAGCAGTCCCGCGAGCGTGAGCGGCTCGGCGGGCCCGACCGCGTTGAAGGCGCCGCCCAGGTCCGCCCGCACGAGCGCCGCGACGAGGCGCCCGAGGTCGCGCGCGTCGAGGAGTTGCACGGGCTGCGCGGGATCGGCGGGCACCGCCACCGGGCCGCCGCGCCCGGCGCGCCGCAGCCAGTACAGGAAGGCGTCGGACGTGTCGTACGGGCCCGTGACCTGCCCGGGGCGTACGACCGTGGCGCGCTCGCCGAAGCGCGCGGTCACCTCGTCCTCGCAGGCCACTTTCGCGGGCCCGTACGTGCTGTTGTCGAGCAGTGCGACGTCGTCGACATCGGGCCGGGGCGCCTTGCGCGGGGTGTCCTCGCCGGAGCCCGGGCCCGCGTACACGGCCTGCGTGGAGACGAAGACGTACCGCCCCTCGTGTCCCTCCAGCGCGGCGAGCGCCCCCCTCACCTGCCGCGCCACGTACCCGCTCACGTCCACGACCGCGTCGAAGGGCCGCTCCCGCGCGGCCGCCGTGAGCGCCGCGTAGTCCCCCGTGTCCCTGTCCCCGACGAGCCTGCGCACCCCGGGGAAGAGCTCCGGGCCCGTCCTGCCGCGCCCGAAGAGCGTCACGTCGGCCCCGTCCCGCAGGAGCGCGTCCACGATCGCCCGCCCCACGAAAGCCGTCCCGCCCAGCACCAGTGCTCTCATGGCGGCCGAGCCTACGGCGGGGCGTGACCGGCGTCACCACGCCCCCGTGCCCCCGCCCCCCACCCCCGCGCGAAAATGGGTGCAACGCCCATCGAGCCACGACCGGGGCGAGCCGGAGCGGAGCCGTTCATGCCACACATCACCGTCGACTACACGGAACGGCTCGACGACACCCTCTTCGACCGGCGTGCCTTCGCGAAGGAACTGGACCCGCTCGTCGTCGCGGAATCGCACTCCGCCGGGGTCGGCAAGATCTTCTTCCGCCCGGCGCCGCTCACCTTCGTCTCCGGCGAGGAGCACCCGTACGTGCACGTGACGGTCGCGCTGCTGCCGAACCGCACGCCCGCGCAGAAGGCGCGCCTGTCGGACGCGGTGCTCGCGCTCCTCGGCCGGTACACGGCGGACGGGCCGCACGTCGTGACGTCCGTCGAGGTGCGCGACCTGCCGGACTCGTACCGCCTACGAGGCTGAGCCCCGCAGGCCCACGAGCCGCCGCTTCCCGCTCCCGCCGTCCCCGTCGCCCTCCGTCACGAGCAGTTCCTGCCGCCCGTCACCCGCCTCCACCGCCCGCTCCGCGAGGACGGGGCTGCCCCCGATCCGCCGCCACGGCGCGGAGCCGAGGCCGTGCGCCGAGCCGCCGTGCAGCACGGTGAGCGTGTCGGTCTCCAGCCAGCGGTCGGGCGCGGTGCGCACGGCGAGGTCGTCGCAGCCGTCGCCGTCGAGGTCGACGGTGAGCACGCCGAGCCCGAAGCCGCCGCGCGGGGCGCCGCCCTCCAGGACGACGGGGTGGGCGCGATCGCTCCCGTACACGACGAGGACGCGTCCGCGCCGGTCGGCCACGGGCGACTCGCCGTCGTCGTCGGGCACGCCGCTGTCGCCGATCGCGACGTCGGGGATGCCGTCGCCGTCGTAGTCGCCGACGGCGAGGGCGTCGCCCTGCGGGAGCGGGAGGGGCCGCGCGGCGAAGCCGTGGCGTCCGCCGGGGAGCAGGTACGGGGTCGCGTGGGCGCCCGGCTCGTACACGAGGAGGTCGTCGGCGCGGTCGCCCGTCGCCTCGGCGGCGAGGAGCGCGAGGCCGGGGCGGGCTTCGGCGGGGGTCCGCCGTACCTCCGTACGGGCCGGGCGGCCCTCGCGCGTGAACGGGCCGTGCAGCACGAGGAGTTCGGCGCGGTTCCCTTCGCTGCGGAGCGAAGCGAGGTCCGGGTGGCCGTCGCCGTCGAAGTCCCCTGTCACGGGCGGGCGTTCGACCTCGGCGTCCGCCGTGTAGGGAAAGTCGAGGCGGGTGGGGGGAGCGGCGTGCGGGCCGCCCCAGCGGACGGCGGGCAGCTCGCCGGTCACGATGTCGGCGGCGCCGTCCCCGTCGAGGTCGGCGACGGCGGGGACGTTCGTCGCGGAGCCGCCGACCGGCTCCTGCTGCCCGTGCAGGCCGAAGTCCTCCTGCCGGAGATAGGCGGTACGGGCGTCCTTCCCCCCGTACCGCACCCGTATCCGCCCCACCTCGACCCCGGTCCGCCCGTCCCCGCCGGTCTCCAGGACGAGATCCCCCCGCCCGTCCCCGTCGACATCGGGCTCCCGCAGCGGCTGTCTCGCGTCCGCGCGGCACGCGCTCGCGTCGACGGTCCGCGCGATCCCGTCGTTGGCGGAGGCGGTGCCGACGGCGCCGAGCACGACGACACCGGTGAGGGCGAGGGCGATCCGGGAGCGTTCCATGACTCCACCTCAACATGGGCCGGGGCGCGGAAGGGCACCGGTGGCGAGGCTGTTGCCGGACCGGGACGAGGCCGCGGGTCCTACCAGTACAGCGCGAGGTCGGGCGTGGACTGCCAGTACGTGACGAAGGCGGAGGTGAGTTCCGTCCGGCAGAGATCTCAGCCCCGGAAGCCAGAAACACGGTGAAACCTCTGCTGCACCGGTGGGGCTGGGAGGGCGGTCTGGACGCGGCCCTCCTGATCACGACAGAACTGGTGGCCAACGCGGTACGTCACACGTCGACGGGAGGGGAGCAGCGACGGCCCCTCGTGCTACGGATGGAGGTGGGCGCAGACGACGGCCTGCTCGTCGAAGTCCGCGACGGCAGCCGAGACTTCGCCCCAGCGCCGCGAACACATCCGGAGTCGGAGTCCGGCCGGGGCTGTTGCTGATCAGGGGACTGGGCGCAGTCCTGACCTGGTCCGCTCTCCCGGACGGCGCGGGCAAGTGTGTGGCCGCGCACCTGGCCAGGAGTACCGACCATGAGTGAGGCTCCGTTCTCACCGCGCCCGAACGACACCACCCTCGACAACTTCACCCTGCTGCTCCAGAGCATCACGCGGCGCCGAGCGCATCCGCCCCCGGAGATCGTCCACGACCGCTACCAGCGCACCCGTCTCGGCTGGGAAGACCTCCTCGACCGGCTTCCACCACACCCGTTTCTGCCTCCAGCCGCAGATGTTCTGGCGCGGCGGATCGAGTCGCGTCTTTCGCCGCCCGCCGTCAGGGCCTGGGCATGTCTCGACGCGGAGGCGGCATGGCAATCGCCGCGCACGCTCGCGGCATTGGGGACCGGGCTGTCGGAACTCCTCCGCGAGACACACCCGACTCTTTGAGGAGCCGGACGCGCCGGCCTCCCCCCTGCCTCAACCGCCCGCCTCCGCCTCCCCTCGGGCCGGGCCCGTGGCAGAGAAGGCCGACCGGGTCGGGGCTTCCTGCACGCACCCCGCCCGTCACGCAGCGAAAAGCGTGGCCCCCGCCGCGCGCAGGGCGTCAGCAGGGGCCACGAAAAAGCCGGGGCTACTTGCGGCCCTGGTTCTTGACCGCTTCGATGCTGGCCTTGGCCGCCTCGGGGTCGAGGTAGGTGCCGCCCCTCTTGACCGGCTGGAAGTCGGCGTCGAGGTCGTAGGCGAGGGGGATGCCGGTGGGGATGTTGAGGCCCGCGATGTCCTCGTCGGAGATCTGGTCGAGGTGCTTGACCAGGGCGCGGAGGCTGTTGCCGTGGGCGGCGACGAGGACCGTGTGGCCCGCCTGGAGGTCGGGGACGATCGCGTCGTACCAGTACGGGAGCATGCGGACGACGACGTCCTTCAGGCACTCCGTGTCGGGGCGGGCGTCCGAGGGGATCGTCTGGTACCGCGCGTCGTGCGCCTGCGAGTACTCGGCGTCGGCGGCGAGCGGGGGCGGCGGCACGTCGTAGGAGCGGCGCCACTGCATGAACTGCTCCTCGCCGAACTCGGCGAGCGTCTGCGCCTTGTCCTTGCCCTGGAGCGCACCGTAGTGCCGCTCGTTGAGGCGCCAGGAGCGGCGGACCGGAATCCAGTGGCGCTCGGCGGCCTCCAGGCCGATCTGCGCGGTGCGGATCGCGCGCTTGAGGAGCGAGGTGTGGACCACGTCGGGCAGCAGCCCGGAGTCCTTCAGCAGCTCACCACCACGCAGGGCCTCCTTCTCGCCCTTCTCGGTCAGGTTGACGTCCACCCACCCGGTGAACTGGTTCGTCGCGTTCCACTCGCTCTCGCCGTGGCGGAGGAGGATCAGCTTGTACGGTGCGTCGGCCATGCTCCCGAGCGTAATCCACGGGTACGAGCCGTGCCGCGCCTGCCCGGAGCCTGGAACGGCACGCTCGTACGGGCGCGGGGCGGCTCGTGCGAGGGGTCTTCCCGCCGCCCGCGACGATTGACGGGCGGCGTCAATCCAGTGGCTCGGCAACGGCCCTCCTTCGTAAGGTGTCGCTGGCCGTTCGGCCGCTTACCGCAGCACCGTTCCCTGGGGGTCCCATGTCGTCCGTCGCGCGGGTGCGCAGCGCCCTGCACGAGAGCGTGTCGGGGCTTCCGCGCGCCTTCTGGTGGCTGTGGACGAGCACGCTCATCAACCGGCTCGGCGGTTTCGTCTACACCTTCATGGCGATCTACCTGACCGTCGAGCGCGGCTACTCCGCCTCGTACGCGGGTCTCGTCGCGGCTCTCTTCGGGCTCGGCGGCGTGCTGGCCTCGCTCGTCGGCGGGGTGCTCACGGACCGGTGGGGGCGGCGGCCCACGATGTTCACGGCGCAGGCGGCCACCGCGCTGTCCGTCGCGGTGCTCGGCTTCGTCACGCACCCGGTCGCGATCGCGTGCGTCGCCGCCGTCGTCGGCTTCGTCAACAGCGCGGCGCGCCCCGCCGTGCAGGCGATGCTCGCCGACCTCGTACCGCCCGAGGACCGCGTCCGCGCCTTCGCGCTCAACTACTGGGCGATCAACCTCGGTTTCGCCGTCTCCTCCGTCCTCGCCGGTTTCGTCGCCGAGTACAGCTATCTCGCCGGGTTCCTCGGGGACGCGGCGCTCACGATGGCCTGTGCGGTCGTCGTCTTCCTCAAGCTCCCCGAGACCCGCCCCGAACGCCCCGTGACGAAGGGCCCGCGCGAGGACGAGGTGGGGCTGCGGACGGTCGCGCGGGACGGGCGGTTCATGGCGGTCGTCGGGCTGTCGTTCCTCGTCGCGCTCGTCTTCCAGGAGGCCTCGGTCGGGCTGCCGATCACGATGGGCCGCGCCGGGTTCTCGCCCGCCGACTACGGCAGCGCGATCGCCCTCAACGGCGTCCTCATCGTCGTCCTCCAGATCCCGCTGACCCGCTTCATCCAGCACCGTTCCCCCGGGCGGCTGCTCGTGATCTCCTCGCTCCTCGCCGGGTACGGGCTCGGGCTGACCGCGTTCGCGGACTCGATGGCCGTGCTGCTCATGACGATCACGGTGTGGACGCTCGCGGAGATGGTCAACGCGCCGACCCAGACGGGCCTGGTCGTGCAGCTCTCGCCGGTGCGGGGGCGCGGCCGCTACCAGGGCGTGTACGGGCTGTCGTGGTCGGCGGCGGCGCTGGTCGCCCCGCTCATGGCGGGCGCGATGATCGACCACCTGGGTGCCGGGTGGCTGTGGGGCTCCTGCGCGGTGCTGGGGACGGTGGCGGGGGCGGGGTACGCGGTGGTGCTGCGTACGGCGAAGGGCACGGACGCGTCCGGGGCGGACCCGCGGGGCGCCGCCCCGGCCCCCGCTCCCCGGGCTCCCCAGGTCGTCGACAGCGGGGACCCTCAGGAGGGGCTGAACGTCGGCTGATCGCCCCGTGTGAACAGCCCCGCCCACAGGCAGTCCATGCCGAACAGGCCGTCGTCCGGGGCGGGGACGCGCATCGGGCGCAGCTCCTCGCAGGTGAGGGAGGCGGGGGCGGTCGCGAAGATGTCGCGGAGCGCGTCGGCGGGGTAGGCGAGCCCGCCGTGCAGGGAGCCCGCGTGCTCGCCCCGGTAGAAGGCCGTGTCGGGGAGCGCGGAGCCGGAGCCGGGGCGGCCGCTCGCGAAGCACGTGAGGGTGAGGTGGCCGCCGGGCCTGAGGACGCGGGCGAGGAGCGCGAGATGGCTCAGGCGGCGGTGCGGGGGCAGGTGGTGGAAGCAGCCGCCGTCGTGGACGAGGTCGTAGGGGCCGGTCAGGGCGGGCAGCGTGAAGGCGTCGCCGTGGTGCAGGCGGACCGTGCCGGGGACACGGGTACGGGCCGTGGCGAGGGCGGTCGCGGAGAGGTCCACGGCGTCCACCTCCCAGCCCTGCGCCGCGAGGTGGGCGGCGTTGCGCCCCGTACCGCAGCCGAGGTCGAGCGCGCGGCCCGGGCCGCCGAGACGACCGGCGGCGAGGTACGCGGCGAGGTGCTCGTCCGGACCGGCGTCGCGGAACGGGACCTCCCGGCCCGCATCGCCGTAGAAGGCGTCCCACCAGGCGGAACCGTCCTCGCTCCAGCGGTCGGCGGCGGGAGGGAAGAGGTCGTCGAGGAGGGCGAGGACGTCTTCGGTGGTACGGATATGACGCACGACGGCAGGACCCTTCGGGAGGGGGAGGAGGGGGAGGGGAGGAGGGGGGAGGGAGGAGGACTGTTGCGGGGGGGGTGCGGGGGGTGCGGTGAGCTTAGGTGGGTGGGGGCTTTCGCGCGCGGGGAGCGGAGCGGGGGCGCTGCCGCTCGCGGGCGTACGTCGCCCTGTGTCGTACGGACGCGGGGGCGGCGGACCCGGGAGACCGGTGGCGGGGTCAACTCGCGCGGGAGCGGGGGCGAGTGCCCGGCAAGGGGGCATTCTGCGGGGAGACGAGCGCGGGGATGCGGGGGTGGCGGGCGTGGGGACGCGGGGATGGCGGGCGCGGGGACGCGGGGGTGGCGGGCGCGGAGACGCGGGGGTGGCGGGCGTGGGGATGCGGGGGTGGCGGGGTGGGGAAAGCGGCGGATGGTGGGGAAGTCCGCGTGCGGCTTTCCGCGGGGAGACGGGCGGGGGATGGGGCAGGGGGTGCGGCGAACGGCGGGGAACTCCGCGTGCCGCTTTCCGCAAGGAGACGGGCGGGGGGATGGGGCAGGGGGTGCGGCGAACGGCGGGGAACTCCGCGTGCGGGTTCGCGCGTTGGGCCCCGTAGGGGGGCCACCCGTCCCCTAGGGAATCCGTTCGACCGGGCCTCGGGGTTTGTCAGGGGAAACCCTTAGGGGGCGCTCGAACGCTTCCCCTAAGGGGTGAAAGGCCCCCCGACGGGCCACAACGGGCGGCCGGGCGCGGGAGTTCCGGACGTCAGCTCTTCCCTTCCCCCGTCACCCTCCCGAACGCGTCCAGGTTGCGCGTCGACTCGCCCCTCGACACGCGCCACGCGTACTCCTTGCGGATCGCGTCGGCGAAGCCGAGTTCGAGGAGCGTGTTGAAGCTGCCGTCAGCCGCTTCGAGCACGGAGCCGAGGAGGCGGTCGAGTTCCTCGGGGGTGACGGCGGAGAGCGGGAGGCGGCCCGTGAGGTAGATGTCGCCGAGGTGGTCGATCGCGTAACTCACGCCGTAGAGCTTGAGGTTGTGCTCCAAAAGCCAGCGGTGGACGGCGGGCTCGTTGGCGTCGGGGTGGCGCACGACGAAGGCTTGCAGCGAGAGGGTGTGCTTCCCGACCAGGAGCGAGAGCGTCGTCGACAGCTTGCGGGTCCCGGGGAGCTTGACCACGTAGTTGCCCGGCTCGGGGCTCTCCCAGTCGAGTTCCGCTTCCTCCAGGAAGGCGGTCAGGACGGCGTCGGGGCTCTCCGTTGCGGTCATGGTGCTCCTGCCTCCCAGGTCAGACGTGCTGCGAGCGTACGCGACGCCTCCGTTCCTGCACGGCGGCGGCGTAGACGTCCGCCGTCGCGGACGCCGCCGTGTCCCAGCCGAAGGACAGCGCGTGCCGCGCCGCCGCCTCGCCCATACGCGCGGTCAGCTCCGGCGCGTCCACGAAGCGGGCGAGGCGCGCCGCGTAGTCGGCGGGGTCGTGGCCCTGTACGAGGAAACCGGTCACCCCGTCCCGTACCGCCACCGGGAGCCCGCCGACCGAGGCCGCGATCACCGGCGTACCCGCCGCCTGCGCCTCGATCGCGACGAGCCCGAAGGACTCGCTGTACGAGGGCATGACGAGGACGGAGGCGGCGCGGAACCAGTCGGCGAGCTGCTCCTGCCCCACAGGTGGCTGAAAACGTACGACGTCGCTGATGCCGAGCCGCGCGGCGAGCTTCTGGAGCCGCTCGGGCTTCGCGAGCCCGCTGCCCGACGGCCCGCCGACGACGGGGACGAGAAGCCTGCGGCGCAACTCCGGTCGCTCGGCGAGGAGGTGGGCGACGGCGCGGAGGAGGACGTCGGGGGCCTTGAGCGGCTGGATACGGCCGGCGAAGAGCGGGATGAGGGCGTCCTGCGGGAGGCCGAGGCGGGCGCGCGCCGCGGCGCGGCCGTCGTGCGGGCAGAAGCGGTCGAGGTTGACGCCGGGGTGCACGACCGCGATACGCGCGGGGTCGGCGGCGTAGTACCTGACCAGTTCCTCCGCCTCCTCCTCCGTGTTCGCGATGAGGCGGTCGGCGGCCTCGACGACCTGCGTCTCGCCGATGACGCGCGCGGCGGGCTCCGGCGTGTCGCCCTCGGCGAGCGCCGCGTTCTTGACCTTGGCCATCGTGTGCATGGCGTGCACGAGCGGGACGCCCCAGCGCTCGGCGGCGAGCCAGCCGACGTGCCCGGACAGCCAGTAGTGCGAGTGCACGAGGTCGTAGTAGCCGGGGCGGTGCCCGGCCCAGGCGCTCATGACGCCGTGCGTGAAGGCGCACAGCTGCGCGGGCAGGTCCTCCTTGTTGAGGCCCTCGTACGGACCCGCGTCGACGTGCCGCACGAGGACACCCGGGGTCAGCTCGACGCACGGGTCGAGGCCGCCCTCGGTGGCGCGCGTGAAGATCTCCACCTCGATGTCGTGCGCGGCGAGGCGACGAGCCAGCTCGACGATGTACACGTTCATGCCGCCCGCGTCGCCCGTCCCCGGCTGGTGCAGGGGCGAGGTGTGCACGCTGAGCATGGCGACGCGGCGCGGGGCCCTGCGGCCGGGGCCCGGCAGACGCAGGCGGCCGGCCTGCGCGGCGAGCCGGCCGGCGCCGGCCCTCCCGCCGGGAGCGGTCGGCCGGAGCCCGAGCCTCGACACGTACTGGCTCACGGGGCGGTCCTCCTTGCGGCGTGCGGTCGGCTGCGGGTCTTCGCCGTACGTCTTCGTACGCGTACGCCTGGTACGTACGGGAGCGGGGCGTGACCCCACGCCGTAGGGGCCGCCCTGCGGGCCCGTGCTCCGGTCCGGCCCGCGCGTCCCACGCGGTACGGGCGGAGAACGGCCCTGAAGCGGGAACACCGGAGGCGGGGAGTCCATTTCCGCCGTCGCGAGAGCGGCCGTTTCTTTACTTAACCCTGACCACTCGGTGATCAACCCTGACGGACAGTGATCATCCGGGCACCTTTGCCCGCTCCCGCCTTCCCCGCGCGCCCGTACCCTCGTACCCATGAATCCGCGCCCCTCCCCCGCCCGCCCGGTGGGGACGGTGACGCGCGGGACGACCAACCCGAACCGGCTGCGGCGCATGGACCGCTGGATCGCCCGCACGCACGGCCCCGCGCTGCGCCGCGCCGCCTCGCCCGTCGCGGTCGACCTCGGCTACGGGGCGGCGCCGTGGACGGCGGTCGAACTGCTCGGGCGGCTGCGCGCCGCGGCCCCCGGGGTGCGCGTGTACGGGG
The DNA here is from genome assembly GCF_050613165.1 of Streptomyces sp. P6-2-1. Lineage (NCBI taxonomy): Bacteria > Bacillati > Actinomycetota > Actinomycetes > Kitasatosporales > Streptomycetaceae > Streptomyces > Streptomyces sp. P6-2-1. The sequence goes on from NZ_CP192513.1 coordinate 3,178,101, forward strand.
TCGAGATCGAGCCCGCGCGCGTGGCGGCGGCCGCCCCGTACCGGCGCGAAGGGCTCGACTTCCTGCACGGCGGCTTCGAGGTGCCGCTCCCCGGGGGCGGGCGGCCGCTCCTGATCCGCGCGGCGAACGTGCTGCGGCAGTACGCCGAGGACGAGGTCGCCGACGTGTGGGAGCGGATGTGCGCGCGACTCGCGCCCGACGGGCTGCTCGTCGAGGGGACGTGCGACGAGATCGGGCGCCGCCACGTGTGGGTCGCGCTCGGCCCCGAGGGCCCCCGTACGGTCACCTTCGCGGCCCGCCTCGCGAGCCTGGACCGCCCCTCCGACCTCGCCGAACGCCTTCCGAAGGCCCTCATCCACCGCAACGTGCCCGGCGAGCCCGTCCACGCCTTCCTCCGCGACGCCGACCGCGCCTGGGCGACGGCCGCCCCGTACGCGGCCTACGGCGCCCGGCAGCGCTGGACCGAGACGGCGCGGACGCTGCGCGCCGCGGGGTGGCCACTGGTGGGACGCCAGGAGACGTGGCGGGAGGGGGAGCTGACGGTGGAGTGGGAGGCGGTGGCGCCCAGGGGGCGAGCGGCGCGGCGCGCGGGAACGATCGCCTGACGGGACGGCAGATCCCGGTCGCCTGAGGGTGAGGGGCGTGGCGCGCGGGAACGATGCGGTCCGCTTGTTCGTCCGAGAGTTCGAGGGGCCCGTGGGCGGGGAAGTGAGAGGTGGGGACGGGGGGACGGGCGGAGGGATTCACAGCAAACCGGTCCTCCTCGCCTCTGTCGCCACGCGGGGGCGGCATGGCACCATCCGTGTGGGTTACCTGCGGTAAGGGACCCGTGACGGCCGGATATGCGGACAGACGGAGCTGAGGGATCAGGGGGCGGGGACGTTGAACCGTGGCGTGAGCGCGGCACAGGACCGGGTGCGGGACGAGGCGCGGACCGGGTCCGTCCGTACGGAAGCGGACACGTCCGACCGTACGGGAGCAGCCGGAGCCGCGCGTACGGGAGCGGCCGGGGCCGTACGGACCGGAGCTGCCGGGTCCGCGCGGACGGGAGCCGGCGCGGCGCGCCCCCGCGGGACGGGGCGGCGGCTGCTGCTCAGCGCGCTCGCCGTCGTGTGCGCCACGCTCGCCTTCTCCGCGCCCGGCTCCGCCTTCGCCGCCCCGCTCCCCGAGCCCGGCTCGGCCGGGGTCACGAGCAAGTCCCCCGGCAAGGAGCTGAGCAACGCCGAGCTGGAGGCCGTACGGACCCGTATCGACGCCCTCTACGCCGAGGCGGGCAAGGCCACCGACGCGTACAACGCCGCCGAGGAGAAGCGCTCCGAGCAGGCCGACAAGGTCGAGGCGCTCAACACCCAGGTCGTCCGGGGCGAACAGCGCCTCGCCGACCTCCGGGAACGCCTCACCGCCGCGGCGATCGCCCAGTACCGCGATCAGGGCGGCGGCCTCTCCGTGCAAGAGCGCCTCCTCCTCAGCGACGACCCCGACGACTTCCTCCGCGCCGCCGAACTCGCCAAGGAGGGCAACAAGGGCAGCGCCATCCTCCTCGGCCAGGTCCGCGACACCCAGCGCACGCTGACGCGGAACAAGAAGGACGCCACCACCTCGCTCCACCGCCTCGAAAAGGCCGAGAAGGCCAAGGACGAAGCGCGCGAGGAGGTCCGCGGGGAGATCAAGGCCGCCAAGCTCCTCGAATCGCGGCTGGAGGAGAAGGAGCGGAAGCGGCTGCGCGCCCTGGAGGAGGCGGCGGCCGCGCGGGCACAGGCCCGCCTGCTCGACACGGGCGTCCTGCCCGACGCGGGCGCGGGTGCGGGCGCGGGCGCGGGCGCGCAGGCCGGTACGGGTACGGGGGCGAGCGAACAGGGCGCGAAGGCCCTCGCCTACGCCGCGGCCCAGCTCGGCAAGCCATACGTCTGGGCCGCCGAGGGCCCCGACGCCTTCGACTGCTCGGGTCTCACCTCGCAGGCGTGGGCCGCCGCGGGCCGCATCATCCCGCGCACCTCACAGGAGCAGTGGCGGCAGCTCCAGCACGTGCCGCTCAGCCAGATCCGCCCGGGCGACCTGGTCATCTACCACTCCGACGCGAGCCACGTCGGCATCTACATCGGCAAGGGCACCATCATCCACGCGCCCCGGCCCGGGCGCTCGGTCACCACCGCGGGCGTCGGCTCCATGCAGATCCTGGGCGCGGTCCGCCCGGACCCGGAGGCCGAGGCCACGACCGACGACAAGACCGACGACAAGACCGAGAAAAAGACCCGGGCCGGGAGCAAGGCCACGACCGGGGACAAGGCGAAGACCGGGGACAAGGCCACGACCGGGGACAAGGCCAAGGACGGGACCGGTTCCGAGGCGAAGAAGGACTCAAAATCGGACAAAAACGCCCACAAGGGCTGACTCGCTTCCCGCGTGACCCACGCCACGAACGCCCCTCCGGTTGCACGCTCCCGGCGTGACCTTCGTCATCCCGCCCCCGGTCGGCTCGTCCACAAATGGCCTGCTGGGGGCGGCATATGACACCGCCACGCGTTCTCCCGGCATTCCGTTCGCCGCGCGCCGCCCGCTAGGGTCCCCGTCGGTGGGGCGCCGTTCGGCGTCCCGTCGCGGCCTCGGAGGGAGGCGAAGGAAGCTGATGCCCGCACCCGGGAACGGAAACCGGCCAGGACCGGCCGAGGCGCCGTCGTCCACGGCCCCCCGCACGCACCCCGCCCCGGTCACCCTGGGTGACCAGCCCCGCGCGGGGCTGCGCGGCGCCGGGCTGCTCGCCCACGGCACGGGCCTCGCCGTCACCCCCGTACCGCCCGCCGGGGACACCCCGCCCGAGCCGGGCGACGCCGAAGGCGACGGCGCCGGAAAACCGGAGCCGCACCACGAGGCCCCGCAGGCGCGGCCGTCCGCGACCCCCGCCACCGGCGCGGGCCACCTCACGCTCCTGCTCGTCGAGGACGACCCTGCGGGCGCGCTCAGCATCCCCGAGATGCTCGACGCCTCCGGCAAACCGATCCGGGTGCGCACCGCCCGCAACCTCACCGAGGCCGCCCGGCTGCTCACCGACGACGTGCACTGCGTCCTGCTCGACCTGAACCTCTCCGCGACGGACGATGACGACCCGCTCGCCGTCCTGCGCCGCCTCCTCGACCTCGCCCCGCACCACGCCGTCCTCGCGCTCACCGGGTCCGAGGACGTCGAGGGCGGCACGGAGGCGGTCCGCGTCGGGGCGCAGGACTTCCTCGTACGGGACGAACTCGACGGCCGCGTCCTGAGCCGCGCCGTCCGCTACGCCGTCGAGCGCAAACGCGCCGACACCGCGCAGCGCCAGCTCACCGAGGGCCGCCTGCGCGCCCAGGAGAACGCCCGCCTGGAGCGCGGCCTCCTCCCCACCCCGCTCCTCGACGGCGCCCCGCTCCGCTTCGACGCCCACTACCGCCCCGGGCGCTCGCGCGCGCTGCTCGGCGGAGACTTCTACGACACCGTGCGCACCCCGGACGGCACCGTCCACGCGATGATCGGCGACGTGAGCGGGCACGGGCCCGATGAGGCGGCGCTCGGCGTCGAACTGCGCATCGCCTGGCGTGCGCTGACGCTCGCCGGGCTCAGCGGCGACCGGCTCCTCGCGACGCTCCAGGAGGTCCTGGAACACGAGCGCGAGGACGAGGAGATCTTCGCGACGCTCTGCACCGTCGACATCGCACCGGACGGCCGCAGCGCCGCGATGTGCCTGGCCGGGCACCCGGCCCCGGTCGTGACGCGCGGCGGCGCCCGCGCCGAACTCCTGCCCCAGGAGCCGAGCGGGCCCGCGCTCGGCCTGCTCCCGCGCGGACGCTGGCCGCGCGCGCAGATCGGGCTCGGCCCCGAGTGGTCGCTCATGCTCTACACGGACGGCCTCATCGAGGGCCGGATCGGCACCGGCAGCCTGCGCCTCGGCCAGGAGGGCATGCTCGCGCTCGTCCGCGAGCACCGGGGCGCGGGGCTGCGCGGCGCGGAACTCCTGGAGTCCACGGTGCACGCGGCCCGCGACCTCAACGGCGGCGAACTCACCGACGACGTCGCGGCGATCCTGCTCGCGCGCTGAAGCCCGCGCGCCCTGCCCGCCCGGCCGCCTCAGCGGCCGCCGTTGTACGGGCCGTACGGGCCGTCGCTGCTCGACCCGCCGCGGCGGCGGCCGCCGCCGGCGACCTGCTTGAGCGCGGGGCGTACGTCCACGACGTACACGATCGCGGCGATGAGCCCGATGATCGGCAGGAACGACATGAAGCCGAAGATGAGCGCGACCACGAGCGCGAGCCCGAGGATGATCGCCCAGAACGGCTTGGTCTTCTTGTCGGCCGCGCGAAAGGCGTCCTCGCGGCGGAAGAGGCTGTCGAAGAACGCGAAGGCGCAGAAGAGAGTCAACGCCAGGGACAGCAGGGACAGGAAGTTGCTGAAGCCCTGCATCAACACGATGGCCACCGCCCGGTTCGGTCGTTCTCGTACGTACGTGACTGGGGTCCGCCGCGACCGGCCGGTACGGCGTGTGACTCTCCACCGTACCGGCTGCCACCGACAGGACACCCGTGCGCGAGGAAATGCGCCCCGCGGGGCGCGCCCCCGCTACTCCTGGGCGCCGCCCTCGCTCCCCTCCGCCGCGCGCTCCGCGGGGGTCTTCGCGGAGGTCTCCTCGGGGGTCTTCTTCGCGGGCGGAGTGGCGGCGGGCTTCTTGGCCGCCGGCTTCTTCGCCGCGGGCCGGGCGGCACGCCGGGGCGCGGGCTTGCGCGGGGCGGGGGACTCGGCCGCGGGGGCCGTCTCGGCGGCCGGGGCAGTTTCGGCCTCGGCGGCGGGAGCCTCCGTCTTCGTCACCCCGACGGGCTCGGGGTGCTCGACGGGCTCGGGGTGCTCGACGGGCTCGGGGTGCTCGACGGGCTCGTCCGGCTCCGGGTCGACGGCGACGCGCGGGGCACCGGGCGCGGGGGCCTCACCGGCGTCCCCCGGCCTCGTCCCCGTACCCGTACCGCCCTCGTGCCCGTAGCCGTAGCCGTCCCCGTCCTCGCCGCGCCAGCCGCGTACCGCCTCCTCGCCCCGCTCGGCGACCTTCTCGTACGTCTCCCGCGCGCGCACCGCGTACTCGGCGGCGAGCCCGACGCCGCGCAGCGCGAAGCCCTGCGCGTTCTCCTGGAGCCGCTTCAGCTCGGCCTCGCGGCCCTCGCGCGAGGAGAAGGCGGTGACGACCTCGGTGACGGCGGCGCGCGCGAAGGACTGCGCCTCGCGGGCACGGGCGACGGCGCGGTCCTGGAACTCCTTGGGGTCGCTCTCGCGCACCGCCTGGATACGGGCGGGCGCCTCGGCGCGGAGCTGGTCGATGAGCGCGGGCAGCCGCAGCGCCTGCTGGACCGCCAGTTCGGCGGTGCCCGCGGCGAAGTAGAGGGGGGTCGGGTCGGTGAGTGTCTTGCGCAGATCGTCGGTGATGGCCACGGCGCGGTCCTCCCGGAACACGAGTGAGGTGAATACCTGGCAGTACGTATGCGGCGGCGGGTGCGGGTCTGTCGGCCTCGGTCGGCCTCGGTCGGCTTCGGTCGGCCTCGGCCTCCTTCAGCCGTCTCCGACCGTCTTCAGCTGTCTTCAGCTGTCTTCCACGGGAATGCCGTTCTCCCTGCGGAAGGAGTCGTAGATCTGGAGCAGTACCTCCTTCTGGCGCGCCGTCAGCGTGGGGTCGGCGAGCAGCACGGCCCGGGTCTCGGCCTCGGCCCGTTCCCGCTCGTCGAGAATCCCCGCCTGGACGTAGAGCGTCTCCGCGGAGATCCGCAGGGCCTTGGCGAGCTGCTGGAGAATCTCGGCACTGGGCTTGCGCAGCCCGCGCTCGATCTGGCTGAGATACGGATTCGACACCCCGGCCGCGTCGGCGAGCTGCCTGAGCGACAACCGCGCCGCCCGCCGCTGCTCCCGCAGAAACTCCCCAAGTCCCCCCACATCAAGCGAAACCATGCCCCGATGCTGCCCCACCTTGCTAACTATTGCAAGCGTCCCGCTAACAGAGGCAAGCAACCCCGTCACGACGTGCAGCCAAGAGGCTGCGGTCATCGCGCTTCCGCGCAGGCGTCGACGAAGGCGCAGAGTCGGCGGATCAGGCTCAGGTACGTGGTGGGCTCGGGTGTGTGTCGCCTGTGGGGTGCCTCGTGGAGCCACCGTTCCCACATGCCGTCCGGGCCCAGAAAACGAGCGGCTTGGTCGCCCCTGAGGTTCAGGGCGGTGAACACGAGGGCTCCCATGACCACGGCCTGGTCGTGGTCGAAGCCGGGACGGCGAAGGCAGCGGTCAAGATAGGCGGCCAGCAGATCGGCGTCGCGGGGAGTACCGAAGCCTGCCAAGGCCACGCAGTACGCCAACCCCACGCAGCAGACTTCACCGGCCAGCAGCAGCCCACCCGAGTCGCTCCCGGAACTTAGTCCGGCGGCCGACGGCGAGGAGCCATGCGGCGGTCCTCCGCTCACGCCACCCGCCTTCAAGAAGCGTGGTGATCTCATCCGGGGTGATGAGTCGGGCGTCTTCGCCGAGAGCGCGCACGAAGCGGTCGTACTCAGGGCCGCGCAAGCGCAGCACGCTGCCACCGAGCTTCCGATAGCGGCGCTCAGGCATGACGTATCGGCGCGCCAGGGCCAGCAGTTCGGCATCCTCATGAGTGCGGCGCATCACAGGATGATCCTGGCCCGCTGAGGTGCGATCGGCCAGCTCTTTTGACGTCACGCCGTCCACCCACAGGAACGGTGGGACCCACCGTGCCTCGCCCCCGACGCCACCGCGGGAAAGCCGCAGGGCTTCGTCGTGCGCTGCTTGCCGGAACCATTCGCCTTGGGTGCCCTCAAGCGCGGCCGGGCCGTCGAGCAGTTCCTTGAACCGGCTGGAAACCCGGAGAACCGGCTGGAAACCCGGACCGCCCGGCGACTGCCACGTCGCGGTGCGGCCGACCAGGGGCGTCCGCGGCCTCACCGGCACCCTCATCGCTTACTCGGAAGGTGCGCTTGCTCGAAGGTGCGCTTGCTCGGAAGGTGCGCTTGCTCGGATGGTGGGGCGATGGTGCGCCTGAACCGCACGGGGTTCGCCGCCACCGCGGTCGCCGTCCTCACCTTCACCACCCGCGGGAAGGCCCTGGAACCCGGCTCGGCGACGCTGCCGCACTGCGGGACCTCGTGCCCCCCGACCGCCCGCCCCCGCGCCCGGCCCCGTGGCCGGCTCTCGCCCGACAGGGTGTCAGTGGGTCCTGTCAGGGTGTGCGGCATGGACGAGCTGGTGGAGCGGGTCGATGAGCGGGATCGTGCGCTGGGGACGGTGGTCGGCCGTCGGGAGGCCACCCGCGAGGGGTGGCTGCACCGGATCGCCGTGACCGTGTGCCGCGATGAGCGCGGCCGGTTTCTCGTCCATCGGCGGTCGTCGCGTCTGTCGCGCTTCCCCGGGCTCCACGAGGTCGTGGTCGGGGGCGCCGTGCGGGCCGGCGAGTCCTACGCCAGGGCCGCCGCGCGCGAGCTGGCCGAGGAGCTGGGCATCAGCGCGCGGCCGCGCCCGCTGTTCACGTTCCTCAACCGCGGCGGCCTGAGCCCGCACTGGCTCGGTGTCCACGAAGCCGTCGTACCGGGCACCGTGGTCCCCGACCCCGACGAGGTCGCCGGGCACGACTGGCTGACCGGGCCCGAACTGCGGTCGGCCCTGCGGGAGTGGCCCTTCACCCCGGACAGTCACGACGTCTTCGAGCGGTACCTCGCGTTCCGGGCGGCCCGATCCTGACGCGCCGACGGGTTCAGCGGCAAACACCTCGCCGTCCGGCGGACCGCCCGGCGATACTGCCCGCGTGGCCGACGCCCAGCAGCTCGCCCGTGTTCCCTCCGCGTACCTCGACGCCTGTCGCCGGGCGGCCCAAGCGACGTCCGGAGGTGAGCGAGGCGGGGACCCGGCCGATGCGGGCACGCTCGATACGGACGGAGCGCCTGCCCGCTGGTGCGGCGCGGTGAGGTGGCGGGGGGGCGGCGGGGGGCTCGGGGCGCGACGGCGCGCGCGGTCGAACGGGACGCCGCTCCCGGCCTCACCTCGCCTCCCTCCGTGGCCCTCCGTGGCCCTCCGTGATCCCGCCCCCCCGGCCGGCCCTCCACGCCGCTGCTCGGCCCCACGCCCCTGTCCCGCGCGAGTTCTCTCGCCGCGCGGCGGAGCGGGGTGTGATCGTCGGGTTCGGGTGGGACTGACCCTCCGTCGTCGAAAGGACCCCCCATGACCAGCCGCTTCACCGAACTCGCCGTCGACTGTGCCGATCCGCGCGCGCTCGCGCGGTTCTGGTGCGCGGTGCTGGACTACGTGGTGTACGAGGACGAGGACGACGGCGACTTCGTGTCGATCGGGGCGCCGGGGACGGAGGCGGCCCGGCCCGGCTACGCGCCGCCCTCGATCGGGTTCGCGCGCGTTCCCGAGGGCAAAACGGTCAAGAACCGGCTGCACATCGACGTGAATCCGAGCGATCGCGAGCAGGCCGCGGAGGTCGGTCGGCTGCTCGCGCTCGGGGCGCGGCACGTGGACGTGGGGCAGGGCGACGACGTGTCGTGGGTGACGCTCGCGGACATCGAGGGGAACGAGTTCTGCGTGCTCGCGCGACGGGTGGCGTGAGCACGGCAGCGGGCGGCGAGCGCGGCAGCGGGCGGCGAGAGCGGCAGCAGACAGCGTGAGACCAGCAGCAGACGGCGAGAGACCGGCGGGGCTCAGCCCTTCCCGTTCGCCTTCTTCTCCCGTACGACGCAGAACGGGTGCCCCGCCGGGTCCGTCAGCACGCGGGCGTGGGCCGGGTCGTGGGGCTGGTGGTCCGGTACGGCCGCGCCGAGGGCGACCAGGCGGGCCTCCGTCGCCGTCAGGTCCTCGTCGACGTCGTAGCAGAGGTGGAGTTGCTGCGGGGCATCCTGCCCCGGCCACCGCGGCGGCCGGTAGTCCTCGACGCGCTGGAAACCGAGCGTGAACCCGTCCGGGGCCGTGAGCGCGGCGAACTCGGCGTCCGACCCCGGATGCCGGGTGAGCCCCGTCGCCTCCTGGTAGAAGGCCGCGAGGGCGAGCGGGTCGGGACAGTCGAGCGTGACGGCGGCGGGGCGCAGATACGCGGGCACGGGGGTGGCTCCTCGGTCGGCGGGGCCCCCACCGTACAGACGTGCCCGCGGGCGGCGGCGTGTCAGGTGGCAGTGGACTCGCCCGTACCGCCAAGGTGTGGGACGAATCCCATGAAAGGGGCGCAAGGTGCCTGAAATCACCAGCCCGTACGCGACCGGCACACCGTGCTGGGTCGACCTGATGGCGAAGGACCAGCAGAACGCGATCGACTTCTACGGCGATCTGCTCGGCTGGCAGCGGCGGGCGGGCTCCGCCGAGTACGGCGACTACGCGGTCTGCGAGCTGCGCGGGAAGGCCGTCGCGGGGATCGGCAGGGCGCAGGCGGGCGAGGGAACGCCGGAGCCGCCGACCGTCTGGACCACGTACCTCGCCACGACCGACGCCCCGGCGACGCAGGACGCGATCGTCCAGGCGGGCGGCTCGCTCATCGCGCCGACGACGGACGTCGGCGACCTCGGCAGGATGCTCATCGCGAGCGACCCGCAGGGAGCGGTCTTCGGCGTCTGGCAGCCGGGTTCGTTCCTCGGCGCGCAGCTCGTCAACGAGCCGGGCGCGCTCGTCTGGAACGAGCTGCACACCTCCGACGTGCCCACCGCCGCCTCCTTCTACGGCGAGGTGTTCGGCATGAACTTCCAGCTGGCGGAGGGCGCGGACTCCTACTGGGAGGTGAAGATCGCGGGCCGTACGGTCGGCGGTGCGACCTCGCTGAGCAACGACCCGCCCGGCACACCGGCGCACTGGCTGACGTACTTCTCGGTCGACGACACCGACTCGACCGTCGAGGCGCTCGTCCGTCGCGGTGGCACGGTGCTCGCCCCGCCCTTCGACATGGTGGCAGGCCGCATGGCAGTCGTGGCAGACCCGCAGGGCGGCGTCTTCGCGCTGATCCGGTCCACCGAGGGCTGAGGCACGGCCCCGCGGGGTGTACGCGCACCCCGCGGGGATTCCCTCGGTACGGCGTCCGTACGCGGGAGGCCGCGCGCGGGCGCGCCCTGCCCGCCACGCCGGGCGACCTCCGCGCGCACCCGGTGGGGAAGAAGACTCCGCGGCGAAGGCGAGCGGGTGCGGATCGGCCACGCGCGGCCACGACGGCGGCCCGTCCTCGCGGCGGCAGGCGAGGCCGACGGCCCGCTGCGTACGGGACTGCTCGCCGGGCAGCGCGTCGATGCCCCAGCCGTGGCGAGCGAACTCCGTGCGGGTGCGGGCGCGGGTTCGGGCGCGGGGGTTCGCGAGTTTCCGCGTACGGGCTCGGTGCCGGAGCAGGAGTAGGGGGCCTTGCGCGGGGGGCCTGAGGTATGGCGTGACGTGTTATGCCAGGGCGCGCAGCGGCGGGCGGCCCCGGCCGCGTCGCTCCGGGCGTTCCCAGCGCTCCGCCGCGCGTTCCGTCGGTTCGTCAGCGGGGAGGAGGACGACGAGCGACTGCGTGTCCGGCGGGGGCAGTTCGAGGCGTTGCCGCTCCCAGCGCAGGGGGCCTTGCTCGGGGTGGGCGAGGTGGAGGGGAGGGCGGGGCGGGGGGAGGTGGCGGTGGGCGCGGCGGGTGAACTCGGGGCCCGCCTCCTCCGCCAGGACGCTCGTGAACCAGGCGGACGCGCTCGCGGAAGGGCCGAGTCCGACATCGAAGGCGAGTTCGTCGGCGAGGTGCTCCCAGTCGGGGAAGGTCGCGCGGGCGCGCGGGTCGGTGAACACGTAGCGGGTCAGGTTCGGTTGGGGGACGTCGAGCAGTCCGCTCGGGCCGAAGAGCGCCGCGAAACCGGGCGTGTGGGCGAGGACGTCGCCGAGGGGGTTCGTGACGTACGCCGGTGCCGGGGCGAGGAGCCGGAGCGTGGCGAGGACCGTGGGGCCGACCTCGCGCGGGGGCGGCGCCGGGCGTCTGCCGCCCGGGCAGTTCGCGGTGGTGACCTTCGCCAGGTAGCGCAGGTGCACGCGCTCGGCGGGGTCCAGACTCAGGCCGTCCGCGAGGGCGTTGACGACGGCGGGGGACGGATTGCGGTCCCTGCCCTGCTCGATGCGGGTCAGGTACTCGACGCTGATGCCCGCGCGCCCCGCGAGGTCGATACGGCGCAGCCCCGGCGCCCGGCCGCGCGGCCGCGCGGCGAGGCCGAGGGACTCGGGACGGATGCTGTCGCGCTTGGCCCGGACGAAATCACCCAATGGCGTGCCCATACGGTCACTGTAGACAGCGGCGACCCGACGGGGGCAGACCTCTGGGTGGCCCTGCGGGGGCCAGCCCCGTCCCGGTCTGGTCGAGGACGTGGCGCGGGCCGACCGTGGAGCGCATGACACAGACACCGGACCGCACCCCCGAACGCCTTCCCGTCCTCACCGTCCTCGTCGCGAGCGTCCGCGAGGGCCGTTTCGGCCCCGTGGCGGCGGCGTGGTTCGCCGAACAGGCCCGTACGCACGGGGGTTTCACCGTACGGGTCGTGGATCTCGCGGGCATCGAGCTGCCGCTCGCCCTGCCCGCCTCCTCACCCAAGTACGCGGGTGACTCCTACCCGCGCCCGGCCGGTATGGCCCCGCTGACGGAGGCGCTGGCCGAGGCGGACGCGTTCGCCTTCGTCACGCCCGAGTACAACCACAGCTTCCCGGCCTCGCTCAAGGCCGCGATCGACTGGCACTTCACGCAGTGGGCGGCGAAGCCCGTCGCTTTCGTGAGCTACGGCGGCGCGGCGGGCGGCGCCCACGCGGCCCTCCACCTGGAGAACGTCCTCACCGAACTCCACGCGGTCCCCCTGCGCGACCGCCTCGCCTTCGTGAACTACTACACGGCCTGGCAGGACGGCCAGCCGCTCGCCCCCGAGACGGCCCCTCTCGCGAAGGGCCTCCTGGACAGGCTGGCCTGGTGGGCCCGGACACTGCGCACAGGCCGGGAGACGGAGGCGTATCCGCAGTGAGGGGCCGAGATGGGTGCCGGGGCGCTGTCAGCGGTACGTGCGAGGCTGCCCCGTACGACCGACGCTCCCGAGACGGCCACCCTCGCCCGCCTGCCCCTGGACGCCCAACTCGCCGCCCTGTGCGAGATCCTGGCGCGCAACGAGGTTCTGGCCGAAGTCGTGCGGCGCGTGGCCGGGCTCGGGCTGCCCGGCTGGTACGTGGCGGCGGGATGCGTCTTCCAGACGGTGTGGAACGTCGTCACCGGCCGCCCGCCCACGCACGGAATCCGGGACTACGACCTCTTCCACCACGACGCCTCCGACCTCTCCTGGGACGCCGAGGACGCCGTGATCAGGCGTGGCCGCGAGGTCTTCGCGGGGCTCCCGGCCGAGGTCGAGATCCGCAACGAGGCGCGCGTCCACCGCTGGTACGAGGCGAAGTTCGGCCTGCCGTGCGCCCCGTACCCGTCGAGCGAGGCGGCGATCGGCTCCTTCGCGGCGACGACGTGTCGCGTGGGCGTGCGGGCCGAGGACGGCGGGGGCCCGTGGCGCGTGTACGCGCCGCACGGTCTCGCGGACGCCTTCGGCCTCGTACTCCGCCCGCACCCGGTGCTCGCGCCGCGCGAGGTGTACGAGGCGAAGGCGGCGCGGTGGCGTGGGACCTGGCCCGAGCTTCGCGTGCTGGAGTGGGGCGGGGGCGGAGCGCTCACCGTATGAGTCACACGCGGGACGAGGCACACGCCGGACGAGGCACACGCGGGACAAGGCACACGCGGGACGAGGCGCACGCGGGGCACCGGGCGTACCGCACACCCGCGCCGCCCCCGCGCGGGTGCCGCCCCGGACGGCCCGTTCACTGCTTGCCCGCGCCCACCGGGTCCACGACGAGGAGCCCCGGCTTGTCGGCGCCCGCCTCGACGCTGAAGCCGACCGAGAGGCGCTGCGTGTGGGTCTCGTTGGGCGGGGTGACGTCGACGGCGTTGATGAAGACGCCGGAGCTGCCGCTCTTGCTCGGCGGGTAGTGGAGCGTGAAGCGCGTCGTGTCACCGGACTTGAGGTTGACGGCGGGCGGGGTCACGTCGCTGCGCTCGGCGCTGAGCGGGGCACCGGCCTCGTCGGAGCGGATGTCGATGCCCGGGAAGCCCTTGAGCGAGCAGGCGTCGCCGCTCGTGTTGCGCATACTGACGACAAGAGTGCCCTCGCCCATGCCGTGCGCGGTGTCGAAGGCGAGGTTCTCGGTCTTGCAGGCCCCGGCGGTGATCTGGCCGCCGCCACTGCCCTCGGAGTCGTCGGCGTCGGCGGAGGAGCCGGAGCCCGAGGCGGAGCCTGATTCGGAGCCTGAGTCGGCGGAGCCGGAGGAGGAACCGTTCGAGGTCCCGGCCGCCTTGGCGCCGCCCGTACCGCCGCCGCTGCCGCTCTCCGAAGCCCCGCCGTTGCCCGCGTCCCCGGACTGCCCCGTGGCGGCGGACGAGGAGTCGCCGCCGGAGGACTTGTCGTCGGAGCCGCCCCCGCAGGCGGTGAGCGAGAGCCCCGCGAGGAGCGCGACGGCGGCGAGGGTGAGCTTCTTGACAGGCATGGGACTTCCTTCGTTCGTTCGGTGCGCCTTCCTGATCAAGAGGACCACGCGCCACCCCTCCGCCGTTCCGCCCCTCCCCCGTCTCATACATGCCTGTGACACGCACGGGAGGACGGCACGGGCGGTCGGGGACGGTACGGCGGTACGAGCCGAGCGGTCCGCCCGCAGAACACGGGCCCGCCCCGGACGAGCGACCGGTTCCGGCCACCCGGGACCCCGCACCCCCCGGGCCCGCTCCGCCGAGACGGTTCCGTGACGCCCCAGGGATTGCCCCACCGCCCCGGCACAGGTCGCATACGTACCGCACACGAACCGCACACGGTTCCCGCCGTCACCCGTCACGAGGCCCCCACGGACGAGGCCTCGGCGGCCCCGCCCTCGCCCTCTGCACCTCGCACCCCGCCGCCCGGACCCACGAACCGGGCCCGCTCGGTCAGTCCTGCGGCCGGAGCCGTCGGCGGGCGTCCTCAAGCCGCTGGTCGTAGTCGGGCGCGAACAACTCGGGCAGCGCCTTGTCGAGCGTTCCCGCGATGCGGTGGATCGGCGCCCACACGGCCGAATCGTCCGCCAGTCGCCCGAGATCCGTCGTCTGGAGCCGCTCAAGCCCCTGCGACAGCACGAGCGCCTCGTCACCGGTCAGCTCGATCGCGACCCGCCCGTACGCCATGCGCGTCCCCCCGCGCCAGCCGCCTCGCTGCCGCCTCGCTGCCGCCTCGCTGCCGCCTCGCTGCCGCCTCGCTGCCGCCTCGCTGCCGCCTCGCTGCCGCCTCGCTGCCGCCTCGCTGCCGCCTCGCTGCCGCCTCGCTGCCGACGAACCTACCGACCACCGCCGTCAACGGCCGCTCGCACCCGCCGACTCTCTCCCCCCGCTCACCCGCACTGTCACTCGCCGCGCCTACCCTCCCGCTCATGACCCTCACGCCCTCCACACCCTCCGTCCCGGGCCACACCTGTTCCTCCTGCGGCGCGCGGCACGACGAGCCGCCGATGCACTACGCCGCCCCCGCGCCCTCGTACTGGACCCCCGAGATGGAATCGGAGCCGGACTGCCTGCTCTCGCCGGACCAGTGCGTCATCCACGCGGAGCACTACTTCGCGCGGGGGACGGTCGAGATACCCGTGCGGGGAACGGACGAGGTGTTCTCTTGGGGCGTGTGGGTCTCGTTGAGTCGGGAGAACTTCGGCCGGATGAGCGACCGTTGGGACACACCGGGGCGCGAGCACGAGGCTCCGTACTTCGGGTGGCTCAGCACCGAACTGCCGGTGTACGCCCCCACCACCCTCAACCTCAAGACGTACGTGCACACCCGCCCCATCGGCGAACGCCCCCGCGTCGAGCTGCAACCGACCGCGCATCCGCTCGCGGTGGAGCAGCGGAAGGGCATCGGGACGGACCGCGTACGGGAGCTGGCGGAGCTGCTGCTGCACGGCTAGCGAGGACCGGGCTCGCTCGAACCCCGGGCGACGCTCAGGAGCCGGGCGACGCTCAGGGTCCAGCCGCGCCCCGGAGCCGGGCCGCGCCCTGGAGTCGGACCGGACCGCCCTCAGGAGCCGTGCCGTGCCCAGGAGTCGGACGGCGCTCAGGAGTCGGGCAACCCTCAGACGTCCGGCCGCGCCCGGGAGCCACAGAAGTCCGGCCGCGCCCGGGAGCCGGGCCACGCTTGGAATCCAGCGGCGCTCGGAAGCCGGACCGCCCTTGTGAGCCGGGCCGCGCCCAGGAGCCGGGCCGTGTCCGGGAGCCTCAGGAGCCGGGCCGCGCCCAGGAGCCGGACCGCCGTCAGGGACTGAGCCGCGCCCGGGGGGCCAGACGGCGCTCAGGGGCCGGGCCGCGCGCGGGAGCCGGGCGGCGTTCTGGAGTCGGGCCACCCTCAGAAGTCCAGCAGCGCTCAGGTGTCTGACCACCCTCAAGGGCCGGACCACCCTCAGGGGCTGGGCCGTGCCCGGGAGCCGGGCGCCCTTCAGGAGCCGGGCCACCCCAGAAGTCCAGCAGCGCTCAGGTGTCGCACCGCCCTTGGGAGCCGGACCACCCGCAAGGGCCGGACCATCCTCAGGGGCTTGGCCACCCTCAAGGGCCGGGCCATGCCCAGAGGTCGCGCGCCGTTCAGGAGTGGGGCCACCCCCAGAAGTCCAGCAGCGCTCAGGTGCCGCACCGCCCTTGGGAGCCGGGCCACCATCCTCAGAGGCTGGGCCGTGCCCGGGAGTCGGGCGCCGTTCAGGAGTCGGGCCACCCCCAGGAGTCCAGCCACGCTCGGGAGCCGGGCCACCCCCAGGCGCCTCACGAGCCGCGCCGCGCTCAGGAGCCGGACCCCGCTCGGAAGCCGCACCACCCTCAAAGGCCGGGCCCCCCAGGAGCGGGGCATCGCCCAGGAGCCGGACGGCGCCCAGGAGTCGGGCCACCCTCAGAAGTCCAGCAGCGCTCGGGAGCCGGACCGTCCCCAGGAACCGGACCGCGCTCGGAAGCCGGACCACACCCTCAGCAGCCGGGCGGCGCGCGGGAGTCGGACTGTCCTCCAGGGATCGGACCGCACCCGAGAACCGGACCGCACCCGAGAACCGAACGCGCTCGGGCACCGGACCGTGCTCGGGAGGTTTTCTTGAACGTCCGATCCAGATGCTCTACGGTGGGGGCATGGCAAGGACACGCGAGTTCGACACCGAAGCGGCGGTGGGTCGCGCCATGCGCCTGTTCTGGACGCGTGGGTACGAGGCCACCTCGGTGCGCGACCTCACCCAGGAACTCGGGATCGGGCAGGGCTCCTTGTACGCCGCCTTCGGTGACAAGGAGGGGCTGTACCGCGCCGCGCTCGCGCACTACCGCGACACCCTCGCCGCAGCCGCTCTCCGCACGCTGGAGGGGGGGCCCGGCGCCCGCGCGGCGATCCGTTCGATGCTGGTCGAGCGGGTCCGTATCGCCGTCGAGTACGACGGCCGGGGCTGCCTGGCGGTCAACGCCGCGTGCGAACGTCTCCCGGAGAGCCCGGAGATCCGGCGGATCGTACGGGACATGCTGGACGCCAGCAGGGACGCGCTCGCCGAGGTGCTGCGCGTCGCGGCCGAGCGGGGCGAGATCGCGCCTCGGCACGACCCCCACACCCTGGCCGGCTACCTCGTCACGTTCCTCAACGGCCTCTTGGTCTCCGCCAAGGTCACCCCGGACGCCCGCGCGCTCGATCCGCTCGTGGAGGTCGCCCTGACCGCCCTCGGCTGAGTTTTTCATGGCCTGAAAATGTAACGCTCGATCCAGAAAACGGACCGAAAAACGAAAAGGACACCACCCATGCCCGCACCGGCCACCCCCGCTCTCGGCGGCAGCCGCTGGAACACCTTCCCCGCTGCCGGTACCGCCCTCACCGCCCACGAGTTCCTCACCGCCATCGAACCGCTGCTCCAAGGGGTCATCGACGACAACCACCTCACCGCCGCCGACGCCGACATACTCGCCGACCAGATCCGCGCGACCCTCGCGCTCGGTACCAGGGAGACCACACTGCCGCTGACCGTGGGCCCGGACAGCGACGAGGGGGCGCGCGAACTGGCCGCGCAGGCCGAGACGATCGGGCGCGAACTCGCCAACTGGTCCATCGCCTCCCTGGACCGGCTGCTCGGCGAACCGCTACCGCTGCCCGCCGGGCCGCTGGTCGTCCGCAGCCACTGCTACGGCCATCTCCTCACCCCGCCTGCGGCCGACCTGCTCCTGTACCGGCGCGGCGGGCCCGTCACGATGCAGCTCTACAACGAGTGGGTGCACCAAGTCGTCCTGCTCCGCGACGCCTTGCTCCCCTTCACCAACTGGCAGGACGTGCCGCTCCTGGTCACCCCGGCCGGACTGCGGCACACCGAGGCGGCCCGCGACGCGTTCCTCACGGAACTCCTCGTCCGCCGGATCAGGCACTCTGCCATCGTGGACTACGCCCGCCACGCCGTCACTGGCAGTGGCAGTGGCAGTGGCAGTGGCAGTGGCAGTGGCAGTGGCAGTGGCAGTGGCAGTGGCAGTGGCAGTATCGGCCCGGGGGCCTCGGGGACGGTAACCGGTTACGGCTTCGCGACCGGCGGGGGCAGCGCCCTGCCCGCCGTACTCGACCAGCCGCCCCTCACCGCGCCCCGCCACCTGCTGACCTGGCGCCCGGCCACCGACCCGGCCGTCGACGGAGTCGTCACGTACGTCGCGGAGGTGAGCGACTATTACGCCGCCCCGCGCACTCTCGTCGAGGACCTGCCGAGCGACGGCACCGCGCCCGGTCCGCTCACCGCCCGCCTCGTCGAGGGGCCGGTCCGCGACGGAACCCGTACCGCCCGCATCGAGGTCACCGACGGAGGCACCACCACCCGCGTCGACCTCGGCCAGGCACTGCGCGGCCACCGCTACGCCGACCGTCAGGCCCCGGCAGCCGCCCCCGCCACCGCCCCGGCCCCGGGCGGTACCGGTCCCCGTACCGCCTCCGTCTGGTCCGCGCTGCGCGCGCCGGGACTCGTGTGGACGCGGTCGGGCGAGGTGGCGTTCGACGCCGACGGCCGCGACGGCCTCACCGTCCTGGCCCTCCTCGGCCGCCTCTACCCGGAGAATGTCGCCCTGCGTCCTGTCGGCACCTCCGCCACCTCCGCCACCTCGGCCACAACGACCACCGGCACAGGCCCGAGCCGCCTGCTGGCACTCGTCACCCCGCGACGAACCGCCTGACACCTGCCACTCCGCCCCGCCTCCGGAACGCGCCCGTGACAGGACACGACGTCACTCGATCGCTCACACGACCGTTCCCGGGCAGTCCAACACCCCCTGCCTCATCACACTGTTGGCGATCAAGGCATACGCACTCCCGGGCTACCGACTCTGCTGGCGCAACCCCGCCAACGGGCTGGCAGACATGGCAAACGTGGCAGACATGGCAGACGTGGCAGACGTGGCAGACCGTCAGCCCTGCCCCGGGGCACTGCCAACCGTGCACATCGCGGCGGCGGCACCCGTCCCGGATGGCACCCTGACTGCCAGACCGGACCACGCACACCCGTGCGCCCGAGAACCACGCGTCCTCACGCCGACCAGGCCACGGCAGCTCGTGGCACCGTTCGGGGTGTTCACATCGGCGGCGGAACGGGGCCTCGACCAGCTTGGGCCGATGCCTGCCCTCCGGCCCGCAAGCGGTTCGCCGAGAGCGTCGTGCTCGTGGTCGACGGCGCTTTGGTCCCCGGCCGCGCGCACCATCGCCGACGATGGCTGCCCGGGCGGCGGACCGGCCCCCCGTACTGCCGCGAGCGCGGCCACCGCGAACCACCGGCTTGGAGAGAGGAGCGCGACCAGTCCCACAAGCGGGTCCGCGCCGCGTCGGGCTCAAGGGTGCCGGAGTCCGCCACGCCGTGCTCGGCATCGCCCGGATGCACGACCCGCCCTCACCTGCTGGATCAACGGGCCACACGGCCGCCGGCCATGCCCGAGGCGACCCGGAGACCATGTGCGAGACCCCCCTCCGGCAGGACCGGCTTTCCGGCCGGGGCCGCGTCCGGCTGGTCGAGGGGCGGGTGCGGGGCGGGTGCGGGGCGGGTTCGGGTGCGGCCTGTGGTTCGGGCCGAGGTCCTGGGCCATGTGCGTGGGCCCGCGCCGGACGGGCTTGCCGTCCGACGTGCTCGTTGGGCGGCGCCGGGGGTGCCCGGGAGAGAGCTGCCGACCGGTGCCGGGGACATCCCCGACGCCGCTCATCGATCCCGAGGGACGCGGGCCACGGGTGTGGTTCCAGGAAATTCCGGAGCCGAAGGCGCCAGATACCGGCGGTACTTCGGCCTGAAGGCGGTGGGGACCGTGTCGTCCCTCTCGACGTCCGCTCACAGCGGGTCAAGGCTACGGTGGAACGGTTGGTCAAGGTCGGCGCCACCGTGCTGCGGGTCAAGGACGACCCGGACACGGGGCTTCCCGTCGCAGCCGTGCAGGACCCCGAGGGAAACGAATTCGGGATCGTCCGTGGGGCGCGGGAAGGTGCTGGCCAGAGCCATTCGTTGAGGGCTGCGACCAGCACGGTTGCTTGCTTCGTGGCGGCCGGCGAGTTCCTCGTATCGGACGTGGCGACGCTTCGATGGCACGGGAGGCGGTTGACCCCGCACTCGACCGCGTGTCGCTGCTCGCAGGCGGCGCGCTCACGCTCACTCCCGCGCTCACTCGCTCCCACGCCCACGCGCGAAAACCGCTGGCACCCGCTCCCCCGCTTCCGCAGACTCGCCCCATGCCTCCTCTCCATCCGCACGAGATCCCGACGACCCCGGACCTCGTGCGTGAGTTGCTCGCCGCGCAGGCGCCGGAGTGGGCCGGGTTGCCGGTGCGGTACGTGGGAGCGGGGACCGACAACACGATGTACCGGGTCGGGGACGAGTACGTCGTGCGGTTGCCGCGTACGCGGGCGGGGTCGATGGAACGGGAGTCGGTCTGGCTTCCCCGGATCGCCCCACTGCTGAGTCAACAGGTGCCCGAAGTCCTGTACTTGGGGCGTCCCAGCGTGCGGTTCCCCGCGCCGTGGGCCGTGTTGCGGTGGATCGAGGGGGTGGAGCCGGGGCCGGGGACCGTGCGGGACTGGAGTGCCTTCGGGGCTGATCTGGCTGGTTTCGTACGGGAGTTGCGTGCGGCGCCGCTCATGGGGGAACGGCGTGCGGACGGGCTGGGCTGGTACCGGGGCGGGCCCCTGCGGGGCATCGCGCGGGAGGCAGGGGCGGGGCTCGACGGGTGCGCGGCGCTGGGCGACGGCGTACTCGGACTGGACCTCGTGGCGCTGCGCGAGGTGTGGGAGGCCGCGCTCGCGCTGCCCGAGCCCGAGGGGCCGGAGGGGTGGCTCCACGGTGACCTGCGCCCGGCGAACCTGCTGGTCAGGGACGGGCGGCTCAGCGCCGTCATCGACTTCGGCACCCTCTCCCCCGGCCTCCCCGACGCCGAGCACGCCCCCGTCTTCGACCTGCCGCCCGAGGCTCGTACCGCCTACCGCGAAGCCCTCGCCCTGGACGGGCCGACGTGGGCCCGCGCCCGGGGCTGGGCGCTCGCTGTCGCGGCGATGGCGGTCCCGTACTACTGGGAGACGTTGCCGGACTTCGCCACGGAGAGCGTGACGAGGCTGCGGAACGTCCTCGCGGACGCCGCCGCCGGGGACGCCGCCGCCAGGGACGGCGTCACTGGGGACAGCGTCACTGGGGACAGCGTCGCCGGGGTCGGCGGAGCGCGGGGCTGAGACGAGTCCCGCTCGCAGGCGTCCCGGCGCGCTTGTCGGACCCCGCCCGTACGCTCTCCGCATGTCGACCACTCCTCCCCCGCCCCTCCGCCTCGAACCCTGGTCCGACGCCGACTTGGCGCTCCTCCGGGCGAGCAACACCCCCGCCATGACCGCGCATCTCGGCGGGCCCGAGAGCGAGGCGCAGTTGCTCGCGCGGCATCGGCGCTATCTCGACCCGGAGGCCAACGGGACGATGTTCCGCATCGTGCTGCCGCCGGGCGGGGAGACCGTCGGGTCCACGGGGTTCTGGGAGCACGAGTGGGGCGGGGAGGCCGCGTACGAGACGGGGTACGCGATCCTGCCGGAGTTCCAGGGGCGGGGCCTCGCGGTCGCCGCGACGCGCGCGGTCGTGGACGCGGCCCGCGCGGACGGCAGGCACCGCTACCTGTACGCGTTCCCCTCCGTGGACCACGTCGCTTCCAACGCGGTGTGCCGCAAGGCGGGATTCGAGCTGAGCGGCGCATCCGAATTCGAGTACCCGAAGGGCCACTTCATGCGCTCCAACGTCTGGCGGGCCGACCTCTCGGCGGGCGCGGGCGCGGCATAGGGGCGGCGGCACGTCGCGGGTCCGGCCTCCACGGCAGGACCGTACGCCCCGTGAGCGTGCCACCCGGCAGGATGGCCCCCATGACGCTGCTCGGGATAGGGGAATTCGCGCGGGCCACGCGGCTTTCCGCGAAGGCTTTGCGGTTGTACGACGGCAAGGGGCTGCTCGTGCCCGCGCGGGTCGATCCTGTGACCGGGTACCGGTACTACGGTCCCGAGCAGGTCGAACGGGGTCTGCTGATCGGGTGGTTGAGGCGGCTCGGGATGCCGCTCGCGCGGGTCGGGGAGGTCGTCGCGATGGAGCCGGGGGCGGCTGCGGAGGCCGTGCGCGGGTGGTGGGGCGGGGTCGCCGCCGAGACGGCGGTACGGGGGGAGCTGGCGGCGTTCGTCGCCGATACGCTCGCGGGGCTGCCCCGAGGGCCCGTGAGCGTCTTGCGGTGCGCGGCGGTGAGCGACAGGGGGCTCGTACGGGGCGAGAACCAGGACGCCGTGCACGCCGGTGAACGGCTCCTCGCGGTCGCCGACGGGTTCGGGGTGGGCGGGGCGCGGGCGAGCGCGGGAGCCGTCGACGCCCTGCGCCGCTTCGCCGAGGGGCCCGAGCCCGCTCCCGGCACGCTCCTCAACGCGCTCGCCGACGTCGTCGGCGAAGCGGCCCGCAGGGTACCCGCGCGGGCAGGGACCACGCTCACCGCGCTGCTCCCGGCCGGTCGGCGCCTCGCCCTCGTGCACGTCGGCGACACGCGCGCGTACCTCCTGCGCGACGGCGCGCTCTCGCTTCTCACGCGCGACCACACCCTCGTCCAGGCCCTCGCCGACGAGGGCCGCATCACCGCGCGCGAGGCGGCCGTGCACCCCCAACGCGCCCAGCTCGTACGGGCCTTGGCTCCCCCGGCACCCCGCCCCGATCTTCACCTCCGGACCCCCCGCCCCGGCGACCGCTACCTCCTGTGCTCCGACGGCCTCACCACGACCGTTCCCGAACCCGCACTGCGCCGCACCCTGCGCGAGACCCCGGAGGACCCCGCCCGCGCGGCCCGCGCGCTCGTCTCGCTGGCCAGGTCGGCGGGCGGCCCCGACAACGTGAGCTGCGCCGTCGCGGACGTACCGGCCTGAGCCGGGCCCGGCCCGGGGCTTCCGCGCCTCACTCCCCCGCCGTGCGCCGCACGCACTCCCGTACCACTTCGCCCAGACCCCGGGCCCTCACCGTTCGCCACGCGGGTCCCCTGGAGCCGAGCCCCGTTGCCCCTGCCGAGGGGGCACGTCAACTCGGCCTGTACGTAGGCGAGATCGCCTTCCCCTTCGAGGGCCCCGTGCGCACGGGCGCGAGGCGGGCGTCCAGGCTCTCGGGTCTCGGCGGGTGTGGCCGAGGTGTGGCCGAGGTGTGGCGCAGGGGGTGGAGGGGGTGGAGGAGGTCTCCGTCGAGGCCGGAACGGGCGGTCTGCCAGGAGGCCGGGCACGGCACGGAGGCGGGAACGGGAGCGGGAAGGGCGGGCGGGAACGGCGGGCGGGAACGGCGCTGGGCGCGACGTCGTCCGCCACCGCCCGGGCCGCCGTCTCCACGAGCGCGCGGGACCGGGCGGCGGCGAGGGGGGAACGGGGTGCGCGGGTCCGGGCAGGCGTCAGCGACGCGGATCTCGACCGTCGGCCAGTGGCGCGAGAGGCGCGCGTCGAAGAGATCATCCCCTCGTCGTGGAGCACGCCCGTCGCGACCGTCGCACGAGCCTGCGCGTGGTGCTCCTTCGCCGAGCCGAAGATCCTGTACGGGCCCGCCGACGGCCAGCGTCTCCCGGGACAGGCGCGGTAGCCGACGCAACCGGTGGCCCGGCCTTGCCAGAAAGGGGGTTGGCGCTCAGGACGGGGAGTTGGGGGAGCTGGGGGAGCCAGGGGCGGGGACGTGGCGGCGGCGATGCGTGCGTCGGTACGGCGCGCACGTGCCGTTCGGTGTCGGCACGGCGCACGTGCCGGTCGGTGTCGGCACGCAGGTGGCGGATCTCGTCCGCGAGTGCGTCGAGGTCCGTGCAGGGGGCTGGGCTGGTGGCGAACTCCGCGTGCTGACCGTGCGGAGCGTACGCACCGGGCCGCTTCTCCCCGCTTCTCCCCGCCTCTCCCCGCCTCACGTCGTCCACAAGCTGTGGGCCACGTGAGGCGAGTGCCCTCGTACGGGCGGCGCGCCGGGAGGATGGCAGGCAGGTCCGATGTCCGCCACCTGCCACCCTCCGAAAGTCAGCTGTCTGCCCCTGGCAGTCTGCCGCCTGCCACCCCGCCGACGGTCACCTGTCTGCCTGCCACTTGCCGGCAGTCAGCTGCCAGCCTGCCACCCCGCCGACAGTCACCTGCCTACCTGTCACTTCCCGGCAGTCAGCTGCCTGCCCGCCGCTTCCCGGCAGTCACCTGCCAGCCTGCCACCCTCGGGCAGTCATCTGTCTGCCTTGGCAGTCAATCCGCCGCCTGCCACCCCGCCGACAGCCACCTGCCTGCCCGCCACTTCCCGGCAGTCACCTGCCAGCCCGCCACCCCGCCGACAGTCACCTGTCTGCCCCCTGGCAGTCTGCCGCCTGCCACCCTCGGGCAGTCTCCTGCCACCCTCGGGCAGTCATCTGTCTGCCTTGGCAGTCAATCCGCCGCCTGCCACCCGGCCGGCACCCGCCTGCCACCGGCTGCCACCCGCCTGCCGCCCGGCCCTCACCCGCCCTGTCCCTCGCTGCCGAGCGGCCCGACCTCGACGCCCGCGCCCCCGCCGTCCTCCGTGACGGGCAGCGAGGCCTCGCCCGGCCAGGCGAGGGTCACGGGCTTCGTCTCGTTGGGCGGGGTCACGACCAGGCCCGTCACGCGGACGCCGGAGCCGCCCGTCTTGTTGAACGGGTACCAGACGCCGAAGGAGGTCGATTCGCCCGCCTTGAGGACCACGGGCAGGTCGGGGATGGACTCCTTGTTCGCGCGGGTCGCCGAGAGCGCGCCCGCGTTGGTCTTCAGGTCGACCCCCGCGTAGGCGCCGCCGAGCGCGCACGAGGTTCCGCCCGCGTTCTTCAGCGTCACCGCGACGGTGGCCCTGTCGTCCCCGTCGATGGTGGTGTTCGCGGCGGTGACCTTCAAACCGTCCGTACGGCACGCGGCGACGCCGCCGTCCGCGCCCTGCGCCCCGTCCTTCCCGTCCCCTTCGGAGGACGGCCCGCCCGACGCCCCGGACACCGACGCCCCGGCGGAGGCGGTGGCCCCCGAGTCCCCGGAGGAGCCCGAGTCGCCGGAGGAGCCCGAGTCGCCCGCCGTTTGCGAGGAGGCCGACCCCTTCCCCGTACCGGCCGCTTCGTCACCGCCGTCGTCGCTCTGGCAGGCCGTGAGCGAGAGTCCCGCGACAACGGCAAGAGCGGCGAGGCCGCCGAGCTTGAACACGCGCATCGTTCTTCCTCCGTGGGGGTGTGAGGCTTCGTGACGCCGTTCTCGCGGACCGTCCGCGAAGCGCCACTGCCCCACAGGACCCCGTACGCCCCCGCCCCCGTTCCCGCCGCGCCCCACCGGGGACGCCCCTGTGACACAGGCGCAACACCACCCGGACGAACCCCCTCCGCCTGGCCACCCCCACGAACCGCCCCGCGAACCCGCCCCGCAGGCCCGCACCGACGCCCCCCACACGCCCACACACCCAACCCCCACGGCCCCGCTCCACCACCCCGCCACCCCGCCCCACACGCACCACCCCACCACCCCACCCCACACGCACCACCCCCACGAGCCCGCCCCACGAGCCCGCCCCACGCGGCCACCTCCACACCCCGCCAAGCACGCCCGCCCCCACGGACGAACCCACCCCCCGTGGCCACCTACCCACCCCCACCCCACGCCGGCCCCCGCCCCCACGCCCCCACGCCCCCACGCCCCCACGCCCCCACGCCCACCTCACACCAGCACCCGCTCACCACCCCACACCCACCCCACGCCCACCCCACGCACCCTCCCCCTCCCATCCGGTTGTATGGCCCCATGACGACCGACGCAGACATGACCATGCCCGACTGGGAGAAGCGGTTCCGCGCTCCCCGGGTCTCCCTTCCCGAGTGGGCCGATGACGCCCCCGACCGTTCCCTCTTCGTGTCGAACGCGACCGGGACGTACGAGCTGTACGCCTGGGACCGGGCCAATGGGGCGCAGCGGCAGGTCACCGACCGCGAGAACGGGACGACGGACGGGACGCTGAGTCCCGACGGTGAGTGGATCTGGTGGTTCGACGACCACGACGGGGACGAGTTCGGGGTGTGGCAGCGCCAGCCGTTCGCCGGGGGCGAGGACGTCGAGGCGCTGCCCGGGGTCGCCGCCGCGTACTCGGCGGGGCTCGCGCTCGGGCGGGACGGGCGGACCGTCGCGGTGGGGAGTTCGAGCGACGAGCACGGTTCGCTCGTGCACGTCGTACGGGACGGGGGCGCGCCCGTCGAGGTGTACAGGCACCGCGAGTCGGCGGGCGTCGGTGACCTCTCGTACGACGGCACCCTGCTCGTCGTCGAGCACACCGAGCACGGGGACGCGATGCACTCCGCGCTGCGGGTGCTGAGGATCGGCGGCGCGGGCGAGGTCGAGGACACCGTCGCCGAACTCGACGACACCGAGGGCGGTACGAAGGAACTCGGCCTCTCCGTCATGGGCTTCGCGCCGGTCGCCGGGGACTCGCGGCTCCTCGTCGGCACGCAGCGCGCGGGCCGCTGGCTGCCGATGATCTGGGACCCGGTGGCCGGTACGGAGACCGCGCTCGCCATCGACCTGCCCGGCGACGTGAGCGCCGACTGGTACGAGGACGCCTCCGCGCTGCTCGTCGCGCACAGCCACGAGGCGCGCGGCGAGCTGTACCGCTACGACCTCGCGACGCAGCGTCTGGAGCGGATCGAGACGCCGCGCGGCACCGTGTCGGGCGCGGGCGCGCGCCCGGACGGCAGCGTCGAGTACCTGTGGTCGTCGGCGGCCGAGCCGCCTGTCGTGCGCTCCACGACGAGCGGCGTCGTGCTCGACCCGCCCGGCATGAAGGCCCCGGCGTCCGTGCCGGTCACGGACGCGTGGGTGGAGGGCCCCGGCGGGCGCGTGCACGCGCTCGTGCAGACCCCCGCCGGGGACGGCCCCTTCCCGACCGTGTTCGAGATCCACGGCGGCCCGACGTGGCACGACAGCGACGCCTTCGCCGCCGGGCCCGCGGCCTGGGTGGACCACGGGTACGCGGTCGTCCGCGTCAACTACCGGGGCTCGACGGGGTACGGGCGCGCCTGGACCGACGCGCTCAAGCACCGGGTCGGGCTCATCGAGCTGGAGGACATCGCCGCGGTGCGGGAGTGGGCGGTGGGCTCGGGGCTCGCCGACCCCGAGCGGCTGATCCTGTCGGGCGGCTCCTGGGGCGGGTACCTCACGCTGCTCGGGGTCGGCACGCAGCCGGGGGCGTGGGCGGCGGGCGTCGCCGCCGTGCCCGTGGCGGACTACGTGACCGCGTACCACGACGAGATGGAGGCGCTGAAGGCGATGGACCGCACCCTCTTCGGGGGTACGCCCGAGGAGCTGCCCGAGCGCTGGGCGGCGTCGAGCCCGCTCACGTACGTGGACGAGGTGCGCGCGCCCGTCTACATCTCCGCCGGGGTCAACGACCCGCGCTGCCCGATCAAGCAGGTCGAGAACTACGTCGACAGGCTCGCCGCCCGCGCGCACCCGCACGAGGTCTACCGCTACGACGCGGGCCACGGCTCGCTCGTCGTGGACGAGCGCGTGAAGCAGGTGCGGATGGAACTGGACTTCGTGCGGCGGTACGTGCCGACGGCGTGAACCCCTGTGGTACGGGGGCGGGCGCCGGGTGGCCTGGCCCGCCCCGTACCGTGGGGGTGTGTACCGGTTCCTGCTGACTCCCCGGTGGTGGGGAATCCACGTCTTCGTCCTCCTGGCGATCCCCTTCTGCGTCTTCATGGGGTCCTGGCAGCTGAGCCGCTTCGAGGACCGGGTGGACACGCACAAGAGCGCCGAGGCCACGGCCGAGGCGCACGCGGACGGGGCGGCGCGGCCGCTCGCGAAGGTCCTGCCCGTCACGACCGAGACCTCGGGGCAGCGCACGCGCGCCACGGGCAGGTACGTCGAGCAGTTCCTCGTGCCCGACCGCGGGCTCGACGGGCGGGACGGCTACTACGTGCTCGGGCTCCTGCGGACCGGCGAGGACAAGGTCCTGCCCGTCGTACGGGGCTGGCACGCGGGCTCCGCCCCGGCGAAGGCGCCGGCCGCTCCCGCGGGGACCGTCACCGTGACGGGGGCGCTCCAGCCCTCGGAGGACGCGCGCAGCACGGGCGTCAACGCGGCGGGCGGGCTCCCGGCCGGGCAGGTCGGGATCATCGGCGCTGCCTCGCTCGTCAACCTCACCTCGTACGACGTGTACGACGGCTGGATCACGCTCGACCGCGCGGAGGCGGGGCTCACGCCCGTGCCCGCGAAGACGCCGGACGGCGGCGGCCTCGATCTCAAGGCGTTCCAGAACCTCGGCTACACGGGCGAGTGGTTCGTCTTCGCCGGGTTCGTGGTCTTCATGTGGTACCGGCTCGTGCGCCGCGAGGCGGAGGCCCGCAGGGACGCGGAGCTGGGGATCGCGGCGGAGGGCGAGGACACGGAGGAAGCGGCGACGGAGGCGGAACCGGCGCGGGCCTGAGGTGCGCCGGTGCGGGCGCCCCGGACTCGTACGGCGAGATGCCCCGCAAGCACGTGAAGCCCGTGAAGCCTGGGGACGTGAAGCCCGTGAAGCCCGGTGACGGGAAGCCCGGACGGCCCGTACCGCCGCCCCGGAGATCCGCGAGGAGTCGTGACGGGCGCCCCTCGCCCCTCCCCGCACCGGCCGCACCGGCTCCCGCAGCCCACGGCTCCACAGCCCACAGCCCACAGCCCACAGCCCACAGCCCCCGTATACGCCCAGCCCCCGAGGCCGCGCGCCCCTACGCCCCCGCGCGCCACCCCATCCCCGGCACCACGAGCGGGCCGCCCGTCACCGGGTCGGGGACCACGACCGACTCCAGGCCGAAGACCTCGTGGACCAGCTCCGCCGTGATGATCTCGGCCGGATCGCCCTGCGCGATGATCCGGCCGCCCTTCATCGCGATGAGGTGGTCGCCGTAGCGGACCGCCTGGTTGAGGTCGTGGAGGACGGCGACGATGGTGCGGCCGCGCTCGTGGTTGAGGCGGCGGACCAGGTCCAGTACCTCGACCTGGTGGGCCATGTCGAGGTACGTCGTCGGCTCGTCGAGCAGGAGCAGGTCCGTCTCCTGCGCGAGCGCCATCGCGATCCACACGCGCTGCCGCTGCCCGCCGGACAGCTCGTCGACGAGGCGCTCGGCGAGCTGGGCGGTGTCGGTGCGCTCCAGGGCCTCCGTCACCGCGCGCTCATCGTCCTCGGACCACTGCTGCCACCACTTCTGGTGCGGCTGGCGGCCGCGCGCGACGAGGTCGGCGACGGTGATGCCGTCCGGGGGCTGCGGGGTCTGCGGCAGCACGCCGATCGTGCGGGCCGTCTCCTTGCCCGGGGCGCGTGCGAGGTCGGCGCCGTCGAGCAGGACCGTGCCCGCGCGCGGCTTGAGGAGGCGGCCGAGCGCGCGCAGGAGCGTGGACTTGCCGCAGGCGTTGGGGCCCACGACGACGGTGACCTTGCCGTCGGGGATCTCGACGTCGAGGTCGTCGACGATGACGCGGCCCGTGTCGTAGCCGAGGCTCAGGCCCTGAGCGGCGAGACGCGTGGTGGGGGGAGCGACGGTGGGTCGGCTCACGAGGAAACACCTCCGGTACGGCCGCCGCGGGTGCGGATGATCAGCCACATCAGGTACGGGGCGCCCACGGCCGCGGTGAGCACGCCGACGGGGAGTTCGACCGGCGAGAAGAGGCGGCGGGCGAGCAGGTCGGCGACGGTGACGACGAACGCGCCCGTGAACGCCGCGGTGAGCAGCGGGATCTGCGCGGTACGGGTCAGCCGCCGCGCGATCTGCGGGGCGAGCAGCGCGACGAAGTCGACCGGCCCGGCCGCGCCCGTCGCGACCGAGGCGAGGACGACGCCGATCACGGTGAGGCCGAGGCGCGTGCGGTTCAGGCGGATGCCGAGCGCGGTGGCCGTGTCGTCGTCGAAGGAGGCGCCGCGCTGGGCGCGCGCGGCCCACACGGTCGCGGGGATCGCGAGGAGCAGCGTGATGATCAGCGGCCACGCCTCCTGGTAGCCGCGCCCGTTGAGCGAGCCGGTCAGCCACACTTTGGACTGCTGGGCGACGAGGAAGTCGCCCTTGGTGAGCAGGAGCTGGATGACCGAGCCGAGCGCCACGGAGACGCCGATCCCGATGAGCACGAAGCGCCCGGAGTGCAGCCCGCCGCGCCACGCGCACACGTAGACGAGGAGCGCGGCGGCGAGGCCGCCCACGATGGACACGTAGGGGAGCTGCTCGGTCGGTACGAGGCCGAAGCTCATCGCGGCGACGGTCGCCGCGCCCGCGCCGTGCGTGACGCCGATGACGTCGGGGCTCGCGAGCGGGTTGCGCGCGACGGTCTGCACGAGCGCGCCCGCGATCGCGAAGGCGGCGCCCGCGAGCAGCCCGAGCACGAGCCGGGGCAGGCGCAGCGTGCCGACGACCAGTTCGGCCTGGCTCGGCTGCCCGAAGATCACGCGTACGACCTCGCGCGGCGGGACCCAGGACTCGCCCCAGCACAGCGAGAGCACGACGGCGGCAGCGAGGAGCACGGCGATGGCGCTCGCGACGAGGACGGTGCGGCGGTGGACGAGGAAGCTCGCGCGGCGGCGCCGCACGAGGAGGTGGCCGACGGGGCGCAGCCCGGGCACGGGGCTCGCGCTCATGACGAGACCGCCCCCTTGCGGCGGACCAGGACGATGAGGAAGGGCACGCCGATGAGCGCGGTCATGACGGCCACGGGGACCTCCGATGGCGGGAAGAGGACGCGCCCGATGACGTCCGAGAGCAGGATCATCGCGGGCCCGAGGAGCGCGGCGAGCGGCAGGACCCAGCGGTGCGCGGTGCCGACGAGCGCGCGTGCGATGTGCGGCACGGCGAGGCCGGTGAAGGCGATGGGCCCGACGGCCGCGACGGCGGCCCCGGTGAGGACGGTCGCGCCGAGCGCGCCGAGTACGCGCAGGAGGCCGACGTTGTGGCCGAGGTTCTTGGCCGCGTCGTCGCCGAGCGCGAGCGCGTCGAGGCCGCGTGCCATCGCGAGGACGAGGACGGCCCCGGCGAGCAGGAAGGGCCAGATCTGGCCGATGATCTCGCTGCCGCGCCCGTTGAGCGAGCCGACCTGCCAGTAGCGGAACTCGTCGAGCGCGCGGGCGTTCGTCGTGACGATCCCGGAGACGACGGAGGCGAGCAGCGCGTTCATCGCGGCGCCCGCGAGCGCGAGCCGTACGGGCGAGGCGCCGCCGCGGCCGCCGCTCGCGATCGCGTACACGCCGACCGAGGCGAGTGCCGCGCCCGCGAAGGCGAACCACACGTACCCGGTCAGGGTGTGCACCCCCGCGAAGGCGATCGCGCACACGACGCCCATCGAGGCGCCCTGGCTCACGCCGAGTACGCCCGGCTCGGCGATGGGGTTGCGGGTGACGCCCTGCATGACGGTCCCGGCGAGGGCGAGGGCGGCCCCGGCGAGTACGCCGAGGACGGTGCGGGGCACGCGGAAGGCCCGTACGACCTGCGCGTCGTCGCTCGTACCGCCGTGCAGGAGTGCGGAGAAGACCTCGCCTGGGGCGACCTGACGGCTGCCCACGGCGAGACTGAGGAGCACGGCGAGCAGCAGGATCAGCGCGCTCGCGAGCAGCCAGGCGAGACGGCGGCGGGTGGCGGGGACGGCGCGCGGCGCCGGTCCTGTACGGGAGCCCGGGGCACCCGCACGGGAGCCCGGGGCACCCGCACGGGACTCGACGGCACCCGCACGGGAGCCCGGGGCACCCGCACGGGACTCGACGGCACCCGCACGGGACCCGGGGTCACCCGTACCGGCCTTGTCCTCCGGGTCCTGTGGCGTCCGGCCGTCCTGGCCCCCCGTCCCCGGGGTGCCCGTACGGGGCCCGGGCACCCCGGGCCGTCCGGCCTGTGGGGCAGGTGACCCCATGACGTACTTCCCCTCCCGCTCGCCGCTCGCCGCCCGCCGGTCAGGCCGTCAGGTGTGCTTCGAGGTCGTCGAGCACGGCGTTCGCCGCCGTGACACCGAGGCCCAGGTACCAGGTCTCGTCGGCGACGTCGAAGGCGTGCCCGTCCTTGACGGCCTTGAGGTTCTTCCACAGCGGGTTGCCCTGGGCCTTGGACTTGTCGGTGGCCTTCGGGTCGCCGTAGACGCCCGTGAAGATCCAGTCCGCGTCGGCCTTGTCGATGTTCTCGGCGCTGATCTCGGCGGCGAGGTCGGCGATGTCCTGGTTCTTCGGGCGCGGGATGCCGACGTCCTTGAGGATCGTGCCGATGAAGGAGTCGTTGGCGTAGAGGCGGATGACGCCGTCGGGCATGTACCGGACCATCGACACGCTGGGCTTGTCGGCGCCGAGCTTGTCGCCGAGGGCCTTCGCGCGCTTGTCGTAGGCGGCGAGCTTGGCCTTCGCCTCGGCGGTCTTGTCGAGCGCGGCCGCGTTGAGGAGGTAGTTCTCCTTCCACGTGAAGCCGGGGCGGATCGAGAACACGGTCGGGGCGATCTTCGACAGTTCGTCGTAGGAGTTCGCGGCGCGCAGCTGGCTGCCCAGGATCAGGTCGGGCTTGAGCGCGGCGATGGCCTCCAGGTTGAGGCTGTTGATGGTGCCGATGTTCTTCGGCTTCCCGGCCTTGCCCTTGAGGTACGAGGGCAGCTCGGGCGAGCCCTCGGTGGGCGCGAGGCCGACCGGCTTGATGCCGAGCGAGACGACGTTGTCCAGCTCGCCGACGTCGAGGACGACGACGCGCTTGGGCGCGGACTTGATCTCGGTGCTGCCCATCGCGTGCTTGATGGTGCGCGGGAACTGTCCGGGCTTCGCGTCGGTGCCGAGCGCCGCGGTCTGCGCCGCGGCGTCGCCGAAGTCCTTGCCGCCCTGGGCGACGGACTTGGAATCCTTCTTGCCCGCGGCGGCCGAGGAGCTGCTGCTCGCGCTCTTGCCGTCACCGGAGTCGTTGCCGCCGCACGCTGTCAGGGACAGGGCGGCGGCGACGGCAAGAGCGGCCGCGGCCGTGGAACGGCGCCGAAGAGACATCACGGGGGGTCCTCGCTGTGGTTCAACTGTCAACTACGTAAGTAAGGCTTACCTTACGCTCTTGACACGAGGCCCCGCACACCCCCCGGCCCTCGCCCTCCTCAGCCCCCGTCCGCGGGAAGCAGGCCCGTGCGGTAGACCGTGCCCGGACAGGACTCGGGGATGGTCGTGTTGGTGACGGGACCGCCCGGGGCCGCGTTGTGGGTGACCTCGACGGTGGTGGTGACGGGGGCGTCGTCGACGGGGACGCTCCGGGTGAACTGGGTCGTCGTCTGGTCGAGCACCGCGGCGTCGGGGCTCGCGCCCGGGCCCGCGCCCGCGCCCGAACCGCCGCCCTCGGCGGGGGGCTGGGACGAGGGGTCGCCGGAGGGCGGGGCCGAAGGGCCGGGGTCGTCGGCGCCCTTCGTCGGGCCGCCGCTCGGGCACGGGCTGTCGGGTACGAACGCGAAGCGCACCTCGTACGACTGCCCCGGGCCGAGCAGCAGCGCGGGCTGCGAGGTGCCGGGGAGTCCCGCCGCCGCGTCGCCGTCCTGGTGCTCGACGACCGGCACGGCCGTACGGGACATGCCGCCGACGACCGCGACCCTGACCTTGCCGGGGGAGGTGACCGCGCACTTCTCGCCGGAGACGTTCGCGACGCGGAAACTGCCGTAGACGGTGCCGTCGGCGGCGGGGGCGCTCCGATCGGCGGCCGCGTCGCCGAGTTGCGCGGCGGCGCAGCGGGGGGCGTCGGCGAGGACCGTGTCCGCGGAAGGGTGCGGGTCCGGGCCCGGCGGCGTGCTCGCGCCGCCGCGGTGCTCGCCGCTCGCCGAGGGGTGCGGCGCCGTGCCGCCGCTCCTGTCGGCGGGGCGCCGCGCGTCCTCGTGCCGTCGCGCCTCGGGGGACGTGGACGCGTGCGCGTCCTGGCTGCTGCCCGCCATCGCCGGGTCCGCCTCGTGGCCGGGCGCGGCGGCGACGTGGACGGCGGCGGGGATCGCCGTGCCGAGGAGGATCACTGCGGCGGCGGCGCCGACGAGCGTCTGCCGCTTACGGGCCCTGCGGGCGGGCACGGCGGCCTGGAGCCTGTCGAGCACCCCGGGGCCCGGCGCCAGCCCGTCCACGGCGCCGTGGAACAAGGCGCGCAACTCGTCCTCGCCGAAGGAGGAATCGGGCGAGCCGGAACCGGGCGAGGCGGAATCAGCCGGTGCGGGCCCTTGCGGGGACGCGGCCCCTTCCGGGGACGCGGGCCCCGCGGACTCCCCGGGAACCGCGGACAGTTCTCGCGTCTCCCCCTCCCCCGAAAGTCCCGAAGCCCCCGTCGCCCCCGGTGTCGTCCTGTCGCCGCTCACCGCCGCGCTCTCCTCGTCCTTCGTCCCGTCCCGCCGCGCACTGTCGCCCGCCGTCACGTCACGGCTCCCATCGCGACGCGCAGCGCGGCGATCCCGCGCGAGCCGTACGCCTTCACGGAGCCGACCGAGACCCCGAGCGTCTCGGCGACCTGGGCCTCCGTCATATCGGCGAAGTACCGCAGTACGAGCACCTCGCGCTGCCTGCGCTGGAGCCCGCGCATCGCCTTGATGAGGTCGTCGCGCTCCAGGAGGTCGTAGGCGCCCTCCTCCGCGCTCGCCATGTCCGGCATGGGCTTCGAGAGCAGCTTGAGGCCGAGGATGCGGCGGCGCAGCGTGGACCGCGAGAGGTTCACGACGGTCTGGCGCAGGTAGGCGAGGGTCTTCTCGGGATCGCGGACGCGCTTGCGCGCCGAGTGCACGCGGATGAACGCCTCCTGCACGACGTCCTCGCACGAGGCGGTGTCGTCCAGGAGCAGCGCGGCGAGGCCGAGCAGCGAACGGTAGTGGGCGCGGTACGTCTCGGTGAGGTGGTCGACGGTCGTACCGACAGCGGCCGCCTCCGTGTCCGTCTCACCCGCGGCCCGCTGCCGCGGAACGGAGGGCCTGGTCAGGGGCATCGGCGCGATCACCGGCATGGTGCCGGGGGCGCGACCCGGCCTGCGGCGTCCCGGGGGACGCAGCGGGAGGGGCGGCACGCGCACCGTCGTGAATTCGAGAACCTCAGCCACGGTTGTTTGACACCGCCACCCCCCTCGGGGTTGTACGGCGATCCGATTCGCCGCCGGCCGGCCCCCTCCGCCCCCCTCACGCTCACCCGCACCCGCTTCTTCCTCCCCGTCTCGGAACACCCCCGTGCTCGCACCCCCGTGCGCCCCCCGGTCGCGTCGTGGGGACCGTGCGGCGTTCCTGGTGTGGGGGGAGACGTCGGGTCCACCGTGCGCGGTTGCGGGGGGACGGACTCGCATCGTCCGTTGTCGGCGCAAGGCGGCACAAGGGCGACCGGGGAGTAGTTGCACACGGAAACATCACAACTTCGTCACAGCGGCCCCCTATTTCGGGAGGATGGTGACGTACGCCGTACGCGCCCGCGGGCGTACACCCCGTCAGCGGGCCCCCACGACCAGCTCAGCGATCTGTACCGCGTTGAGCGCTCTTCCCTTGCGCACATTGTCGGCGCACACGAAGAAGTCGAGCGCGTGCGGGTCGTCGGCGTCCGCGCGCACGCGCCCGACCCACGCGGGATCGGTGCCCGCCGCGTCGACGGGCGTCGGGTACTCGCCGTGCTCGGGGTCGTCGATGAGGACGACACCGGGTGCCGTGGCGAGGATCTCGCGGGCGCGCCCCGCGGAGACGACGTGCTCGAAGCGGGCGTGGACGGTGAGCGAGTGGGTCGTGACGACGGGGACGCGCACGCACGTCGCCGAGACGGGCAGCGCCGGGAGGCCGAGGACACGGCGGGGCTCGTCGCGGAGCATCCGCTCGGTCGTGGTCCAGCCGTCGGCGGCGTACGCGCCCGTCCAGGGCACGACGTTGAGCGCGACAGGGTCGGGGAAGGGCCCGGTGTCCCTGCCGAGCACGCGCCGTACGTCGCCCGGCGCCGTACCGGGCGCCGGGGTGCCCGCGCCGTTCGCGCGCCGCTCCTCGGCGACGAGCGTCCCGAGCTGCCCCCACAGGGCCTCGGGGCCCGCGCGCCCGGCCGCGCTGACGGCCTCGTACGTGGAGACGACGAGCCCCGTGAGGCCGAACTCGCCGTGCAGCGCGCCGAGCGCGACGATCATGGCGAGGGTCGTGCACTGGGGCCCCGCGACGATGCCGCGCGGCCTGGCCCGTACCGCGTGCGGATTGACCTCGGGGACGACGAGCGGCACATCGGGGTCGGCGCGGAAGGCCGCGGACGTGTCGACGACGACGGCTCCGGCATCCACCGCGCGCGGCGCCCACTTCTCCGCGACGTCGTCGGGTACGAGGAACAGGGCGAGGTCGACGCCGTCGAAGACGCCGGGCTCCAGCGCGTGGACCCGGTTCGGCGTGCCGCGCACGCTCAGGACGCGCCCGGCGGAGCGGGCGGAGGCGATCAGCCGGATCTCGCCCCAGATGTCGGCGTGCTGGCTGAGGATGCCGAGAACGGCGCCACCGGCCAGTCCGGTGGCGCCGACCACGGCGAGCACGGGCCGCCCGGTCACGGCACCTGCCCGCGAGCGCCGTACGACCCGTGCGGGTGGGTCATCGCCCGGTGCCCCCGTAGACCACTGCCTCGTCGCTGTCGCTGTCGAGACCGAAGGCGGAGTGCACGGCGCGCACCGCCTCGTTGACGTCGTCGGCGCGCGTCACGACCGAGATGCGGATCTCGGAGGTCGAGATCAGCTCGATGTTCACGTTCGCGCGGCTCAGCGCCTCGAAGAAGGTCGCGGTGACGCCCGGGTTGGTCTTCATGCCCGCGCCGACGAGGGAGATCTTCGCGATCTGGTCGTCGTAGCGCAGCGACTCGAAGGCGACGGTGGCCTTGAGCTTCTCCAGGGCGTCGATCGCCTTGCGGCCCTCGGACTTGGGGAGCGTGAAGGAGATGTCGGTGAGGCCGGTGGACGCGGCGGAGACGTTCTGCACCACCATGTCGATGTTGACCTCGGCGCCCGCGATGGCGCGGAAGATCGCGGCGGCCTCGCCCGGCTTGTCCGGCACCCCGACGACGGTGATCTTCGCCTCGGAGGTGTCGTGCGCCACCCCGGAGATGAGTGCCTGCTCCATCGCTTCGTTCCCCTGCGTTCGGCCGACCCACGTGCCCTGGAGCCCCGAGAAGGAGGAGCGGACGTGGATCGGGATGTCGTACCGGCGGGCGTACTCCACGCAGCGGTGGAGCAGCACCTTCGACCCGGAGCTTGCCAGCTCCAGCATGTCCTCGTAGCCGATGTGGTCGATCTTGCGGGCCTTCTTCACGACGCGCGGGTCGGCCGTGAAGACGCCGTCGACGTCGGTGTAGATCTCGCAGACCTCGGCGTCGAGCGCCGCGGCGAGCGCGACGGCCGTCGTGTCCGAGCCGCCGCGGCCGAGCGTCGTGATGTCCTTCTTCTCCTGGGACACGCCCTGGAAACCGGCCACGATGGCGATGTTGCCCTCGTCCACGGCCGTACGGATACGGCCGGGCGTGACGTCGATGATGCGCGCCTTGCCGTGGGAGCTGTCGGTGATCACCCCGGCCTGGCTGCCCGTGAAGGACTGCGCCTCGTGCCCCAGGTTTTTGATCGCCATAGCGAGCAACGCCATAGAGATCCGCTCTCCCGCGGTCAGCAGCATGTCCATCTCGCGGCCGGGAGGCATCGGCGACACCTGTTCCGCGAGATCGATCAACTCGTCCGTCGTGTCACCCATCGCGGACACCACGACAACGACCTGGTGGCCGTTCTTCTTGGCTTCCACGATCCGCTTGGCGACCCGCTTGATGCCTTCGGCATCGGCAACGGATGAGCCTCCGTACTTCTGCACGACAAGGCCCACGTGCGCGCTCCTCGATAGTCAGTCCTGCGATCGGCTCAGTTTAACGAGCGGCCGGTTTTCGCCCGGTACGTATCGGCTGCTGAGACGCCCTGCCCAGCCCCCGCACCGCACACGGCACCCGGTGCCACTCTTTACCGACCTTGCCCAGGACCACGCGGCGCACTCGGATTGTGGGCCAGGTCACGAAGAGGCGGGGAGCGGGGCGGAGCCCCGCGACGCGGAGAGCGGGGCGGAGCCTCGCGCCCCGCCCCGACCCGCTCCCCGACCCGACCCGCTCCCCGCCCCGACCCGTGCTAAAAGTTCCCGCGCTTCTCCTGCTCCCGCTCGATCGCCTCGAAAAGCGCCTGGAAGTTCCCCTTCCCGAACCCCAGGGACCCGTGCCGCTCGATCATCTCGAAGAACAGCGTCGGCCGGTCCCCGAGCGGCTTGGTGAAGATCTGGAGCAGGTACCCGTCCTCGTCCCGGTCGACGAGAATCCCGCGCTTCTGCAACTCCTCGATCGGCACCCGCACTTCACCGATCCGCGCCCGCAACTCCGGGTCCTCGTAGTACGAGTCGGGCGTGGCCAGGAACTCGACGCCCTCGGCCCGCATCGCGTCGACGGAGGCGATGATGTCGTTGGTCGCGAGTGCGAGGTGCTGGGCGCCCGCGCCCCCGTAGAACTCCAGGTACTCGTCGATCTGCGACTTCTTCTTGCCGGGCGCGGGCTCGTTGAGCGGGAACTTCACGCGGTGGTTGCCGTTGGCGACGACCTTGCTCATGAGCGCGGAGTACTCGGTGGCGATGTCGTCGCCGATGAACTCGGCCATGTTGGTGAAGCCCATGATGCGGTTGTAGAAGTCCACCCACTCGTCCATGTGGCCGAGTTCGACGTTGCCGACGACGTGGTCGAGTGCCTGGAAGACCCGCTTGGGCGCGCCGGGCCGCCGCACGTGCGTGGAGGTGCGGGCCACGTACCCGGGCAGGTACGGGCCGTGGTAGCGGGAGCGGTCGACGAGGCTGTGCCGGGTGTCGCCGTACGCGGCGATGGCGGCGATCCGTACGGTCCCGTGCTCGTCGGTGACGTCGTGCGGCTCTTCGAGCACGCGGGCGCCCTGCGCGCGGGCGTGGGCGACGCAACGGTCGACGTCGGGGACTTCGAGCGCGATGTCGGTGACGCCGTCGCCGTGCGCACGCTGGTGGTCGGCCACGGGGCTCGCGGGGTCGACGGCCCCGTTGAACACGAAGCGGATGGCGCCGCTGCGCAGCACGTACGAGTGGTGGTCGCGGTTGCCGGTCTCGGGACCCGAGTACGCCTCCAGCTCCATGCCGTACGCGGACTGGTAGTAGTGCGCGGCCTGGCTCGCGTTCCCGACGGCCCACACGATCGCGTCCCAGCCGGTGACCGGGAACGGGTCGGCGTTGTCGTCGTACTCCACGAGCCCGACGAGCTTGCGCAGCTGCGGAAGGTCGAGTTCGGCCAGGCGTTCCTGGTCGGTGAGGGTGTCCTGGATGCTCATACGCGTCAGGACAGCCCCCGCCCCCGCCCGGCGGCAAGAGGGCGCGCCCACGGGTGGGCACCCTGTTCACCTTGACCAGTCACCGGGGGCCCGACGCGGACAAAGTGTCCACCCAAACCTGCGGGACGGGTGCACTTAGCGGAACAGGGAGGCCACGCGGAGCGGGAAAACGCAACGTCGACAAGGCTCGCCGGGGCGGCTACCTTCACCCTCTCCTCCCCCGACGATCGCCCCCCGTCCGCGCCCCATCCCGAGCAGGGAGAGCCGCATGCCCCGTCTTGCGCTGTACACCTTCGGCGTCCTGAAATCAGCCCTCACCGACCCCGGTCCGCTCACGCGCGCCCTCCACGACAGCGGCGAGGCCGTCTACCCGGAGATCGGCCGGCACCCCGGGTACCTGGCCCGCGCCGAGGCGGCGGACGTCGAGCGGGGCGGGCTCTTCGCTGCGGACTGGGGCGCGTGGGGCGAGTTCGCCGTACCCGCCTGGTACGCCAAGGGCCGTACCGCGGACACCACCGCCCTGGCCGCGACCCTCTCCCTCTGGACAGGGCCGCGCCCCGCCTTCGACGCCGTCCACACCGGCCTGCACCGCGAGGCGCTGCGCAGGCGCGCCGACTGGTTCGAGCGGACGGGTCACCCGGGCCACGTCTGCTGGTGGGTCCCCGACGCCGTGACCCCCACCTGGCGGGACGGCGTCCGGCGGCTGGACCACCTCCACACCCACGGCCCCGCGCCGCACGCCTTCACCCTCCGCCGTCCGTTCGCCGGGGACGGTACGGAACCGGGCGGCAAGGACGCGGCGCGCGGATAGGTTGACCCCATGACCGACGACGCCGCCCGCACCACGGGTTCCCCCGAAGTCGCCCGGGAACGCGAGGAGTTCGCCCAGGACCCGGCGGAGTTCGCCCGCCGGGTGTTCGCCGCGCAGCCCTTCACGCGCGTGCTCGGCGCCGAACTCGTCTCCGCCGCGCCGGGCGCGGCCGAGATCCGCCTCGCCAACCGCCCCGAACTCCGGCAGCAGCACGGCTTCGTGCACGGCGGGGTGCTCAGCTACCTCGCCGACAACGCGCTCACCTTCGCGGGCGGCCTCGCGCTCGGCGGCGACGCCCTGACGGCCGAGTACAAGATGAACTACGTCCGCCCGGCGACGGGTTCGGTGATCACGGCCCGGGCGGAGGCGGTGGCGACGACCCGCAGGCAGGCGGTGTGCCGCTGCGAGGTGTGGTCGGTGGCCGAGGACGGGACCGAGAAGCTGGTGGCGGTGGCGCAGGGCACGATCGTGGCGGCGGGACCCGCCGGCCGTACGGACCCCGCGCCCGCCTGAGCCCGCACCGGCGGCCCCGCGCCTGCCCGAGCCCGCACCGGCGGCCCCGCGCCTGCCCGAGCCCACACCGGCGGCCCCGCGCCTGCCCGAGCCCGCACCGTTCCCGCGCCGTTCCCGCGCCCGCCCGCCCGCGCCCGGCCCCCGCCCCGCCGCCACGTCCCGCTCACTCGTACCGCGGGAGGTCGATCGCCGAATGCGCGGCGTGCGTCGCGCCGCCGCCCTCCATGCCGCCGCCCGCCGCCGCCTCGCGCAGCATCGCGTTGCGCGCGTCCAGCTCCTGCCTGGTCCCCGGGATCAGCACCGTGCCCCCGCTGGTCGCCAGGGCCTGGTTGCGCTCCGCGAACGGCCGCACGAGCCGCTCGTACGCGGCGAAGGCCACCTCGTGGTCGCTGTGCCTGGCCAGCTCCCCCGCGAGCACGTACGCCCCCACGAGCGAGACGCTCGACCCCTGGCCGGAGAGGAACGAGGTCGCGTGCGCCGCGTCCCCGACGAGCGCGACGCGCCCGTGCGACCACGTGTTCATGTGGATCTGGCTCACGATGTCGAAGAAGAGGTCGTCGGCCTTCTCCATCCCCTCGACCATGCGCGGCAGGTGCCAGCTCCGCTCGGGGAACCGCTCCCGCACGAGCGCCCGCTGCGCCTCGGGGTTCCGGAAGGCGGTGAACGGCACGTCCTCGTTCCGGAAGATCAGGAAGCCGTGCAGGTCCTCGTCGGGCTCGTGCGCGTAGAGGGCGGCGCTGCGGCCCGGCTCGCTCCAGACGGCGGCCTCGCGCACGAGCCCGAACTCGTTGGGGAGCGTGAAGCCGGCGAAGACGTGGCCGAGGTAGCGGTGGAAGGGCTCCTCGGGGCCGAAGACGAGCCGCCGCGTGTTCGAGTGCAGTCCGTCGGCGCCGATGACGAGGTCGAAGGTGCGCAGCGTCCCGCTGTCGAACTCGACGTGCACGGCGTCGCCGTCGTCGTCGAGTGTCGCTATCGAGTCGTTGAAGACGAATTCGACGCGCCCTTCGAGCGGGGCCGTGAGCGCGGTCGCGAGGTCCCCGCGCCGCACCTCCAGGTCGAGCCCGGCGCTGCCGCCCGTCACCTGCTCGGGCTGTACGGAGCCGACCGGCTCGCCTGCCGCGTCCACGAAGCTCAGCCGCCGCGAGTTCACGTGCGCGGCGCGCAGCGCGGGCATCATCCCCATCCGCGCGGCGACCTCCCGCGCCACGCCCCTGATGTCGATCGCGTACCCGCCGCCGCGCACGGTGGGGGCCTTCTCGACCACGGTCACGTCGAAGCCGTACCTGTCGAGCCAGTAGGCCAGCGCGGGGCCCGCGATGCTCGCGCCGGAGACGAGGACCCGGCGGGCGGTGGGGGAGGAACCGGGAGGCGTGGGGTGGGAGAGGGTGGTCATGAGGAACCCTTTCGACAGAAGATACGTACGTTAGGTATCTTTATTTCGGCCGCACGGGACCGCTCAGCCCCTTCGGCACTCCCCACCATATAGATACGTAAGTCAGGTATGCAAATGGAGGCGACACCATGACCCCCGAGTCCCCCGGGGTACCCGCCGCACCCGAGCCGGAGCGACACGAGGGGTCTCCCCAGCCCCACGCGCCCGAGTCCGGGCCCGGCGCACCCGCCGCCCACCCCGAAGGGCTCGCCGGCTTCCTCGCCGCCCTGCCGAGGTTCACCCAGCTCAGCACGGCCTTCACGAAGGGCAGGCTCCCCGAACGGGCCGCGCAGGCGTCCGGGCTGCACCTCGACAAGCCCGCGATCAGCGTGCTCCTGAACCTCCGCACCTCGGGGCGCCCGCTGCGCATCGGCGAGATCGCCGAGCGCATGTCGGTCGTGGGCCCGCACGTCACGCGACACGTGCAGGTCCTGGAGAAGCGCGGCCTCGTGCACCGCGTCAGCGATCCCGAGGACCGCCGGGCGAGCCTCATCGAGCTGACCCCGGCGGGCAGCGAGGGCGTGGAGCGCTACGGCGCCTCCCTCTTCTCCTGGTTCACCGACGTGCTCGCCGACTGGCCCGAGCAGGACCGCGCCGAGCTGGCCCGTCTCCTGACCCGCCTCGCGAACGACGTCACGGAACGCATCGCCCTCCTGGACGAGGAACCGGAGGGCTGACCGTCCCCGGCCCCACCGGCCCCCCGGCCGGTCTCCGGCTCACTTCTCGGCGAGCAGCTTGCCCACCACGGCTCCCGCCCTCCGCTCGGAGACCGGCCCGGACATGGCCGCCGCCACCCTGCCCTTCTTGTCCACCAGGAAGGTGAACGGCACGAACTGCGGGTTGACCACGCCCTTCGGCACCCGCAGCAGCTCGTGGCCCGAGGGGTCGTACAGCACCGGGTACGTCACCCCGTACCGGTCGACGAAGGCGCGCGCGGAGCCCTCGTTGGCCTCCGCGTTGTAGCCCACGACCCGCAGGCCCCGGTCCCCGTACCGCTTCTGCACCCGGACGAGCCCCGGCATCTCGGCCCGGCAGGGCCCGCACGAGGACTGCCACCCGTTGACGAGCACGACCTTCCCCGCGAACCGCGAGAGCGCGACGGGCTTCCCGTCGAGTCCCTTGCCCGCCAGCTCCGGCAGGGCCTTGCGCTCCGCGCGCGGCACGAGCGCCAGGGGCTCGTGCGCCGTCGTGCCCCCGCCGCCCGTCCCGCCCGTACCGCAGCCCGCGAGCACCAGCACGGCCGCCACGGCCGCCGCCCCCGCCACACGTCCGTCCGCCCGCACCCGTCCCCGTCGAAGCCGCATGCCGACAGGCTATGCGGCGCGGCCGCGCGGCCTCCTGACGGGTGGTCGGGCACGCCTGCCGCTCAGCTCGGCAGCTGGCTGAGCACCGCGTTCGGCGCGCCCGGCAGCGCGGCCTTCACCGTGCGGCTCCAGTCGTCGGCCAGGACCTCGATCTCACCCTTCTCGACCCCGTCGATGCTCTGGCGCGCGACGTCGGCGGGGTCGATCTTGGCGCCGTCGTAGTCGCCCATCATGTCGGTGTCGGCGGCGCCGAGGTGGACGCCCTGGACGAGGACGCCGTCGGGGGCGAGTTCGATGCGCAGGGTGTTGGTCATGGCCCAGGCCCCGGCCTTCGAGATCGCGTACGCACCGGACCCGGGGACCGTGAACCAGGAGAGCGCCGACAGGACGTTGACCAGCGCGCCCCGGTGCGCGCGGAGCGCGGGGGCGAAGGCGCGGGTCATGTCGAGCGCCCCGTAGAGGTTCGTGTCGACGACGTGCCGGATGTCGTCGAGCGAACCGTCGAGGAGGGACCCGGGCGCGGTGACCCCGGCGTTGTTGACGAGCAGCGCCACGTCGGCGGCCTGGCGCGCCGCCGCCTCGACCGACGCGTGGTCGGTGATGTCGAGACGTACGAGCGTGACGCGCGGGTCCGCGCGCAGCGCCTCGTCGGCGCGCTCGGGCTCGCGTACGCCCGCGTAGACCTCGCGGACGTCGCGGGCGAGCAGTTCGTCGACGAAGCGGCGGCCGATGCCGCGGTTGGCACCCGAGACGAAGGCGGTCTGTCCGGCGATGTTCATGGCACGCTCCTGGCGCATATCGGTACGAACCCCCCTTCCGGGGGCCACCGACTACGCTAGAACCTGACACCAATGTCAGAGACAAGCCCGGAGCGGGCCGATGTGACTGGAGCCACGCCATGAAGATCGGGGAACTGGCGAAGCGCGCCGGGGTGAGTGTGCGCTCGCTGCGCTACTACGAGCAGCAGGGCCTCCTGGACTCGGACCGCACCCCGGGCGGACAGCGCGTCTACGCCGAGGACGCCGTCGGCCGTGTCCGGCTCATCCAGCTCCTCTACGCGGCCGGGCTCCCCTCCCGCACGATCCTCGCCCTCCTCCCCTGCGTCACCACGGGCCACGCGACGCGCGGCATGTACGAGAAGGTCCGCCGCGAACGCGCCTCCATCCAGGAGCGCATCGACGAACTGACCCGCGCCCGCGACCAGCTCGACGACGTGATGGAACAGGTGCGGCGCGCGGGCATCACGGAGGAGGGGGACCACGTCGCGGACGGGGAAGGGGGCGCGGCAGGGGGCGTGACAGCGGGCGCGGCGCAGGGCGCGGCAGCGGGCCCGTGCGCCGTCGGGAAGGCGTCGACCGCCGCCTGAGCCGCGCCCGCACACCCGCCCCGCCCGCTCGCCGGACCGCTCAGCGAATGCCGTTCCCCGGGTGCGCCTCGTCGTACGCGGCGCGCGCCTCGGCGATGACCGGACGGTGCGCGAGGGACCAGTCGGCGACCGCCTTCACGAGGTGGCTCAGCCCCGCGCCCGTCGCGCTGAGGCGGTAGTCGACCTGCGGGGGCACGGTCGGGTGGACGGTACGGAGGACGAGGCCGTCGCGCTCCAGGCGCCGCACGGTGAGCGTGAGCATGCGCTGCGAGATGCCCTCCACCGCCCGCTGCAACTCCCTGAACCGCCGCGTGCCG
The DNA here is from genome assembly GCF_050613165.1 of Streptomyces sp. P6-2-1. Lineage (NCBI taxonomy): Bacteria > Bacillati > Actinomycetota > Actinomycetes > Kitasatosporales > Streptomycetaceae > Streptomyces > Streptomyces sp. P6-2-1. The sequence continues at coordinate 3,222,692 of NZ_CP192513.1, forward strand.
TTGGCCAGTTCGACGACGACAAGGACCGACCAGCGGTCGCCGAGCCGGTCCAGGACGTCTCGGATGCCGCAGTCGGGATGGTCCGCGCGGCCGCAGGGTTCGAGTGCGGCGGGGCGCTGGGTGGTTCCCCCGGTGTGCGTGACGGACATCGAAGTGCCTCCTTGTGGCCCGTACGGGCGGCGGCGAAGGATCGCTGTGACCACCCCGGCCAACAACGAAGGAGCCCCGTCCATGCCCCCGATCCTCGTGACCGGCGCCCACGGCCGTCTCGGCGCGGCCACGCTCGCCGCGCTCCGCGCGAAGGGCCGTGCCGCCGAGGGCGGCAGCCGCACGGCGGGCCCCGGCCTGCGCCGTACCGACTTCGACGACCCGGCGAGCCTCCAATTGGGCGGTGTCTCGACGCTCGTCCTGGTCTCGGCGGGCTACGCGGAGGACGACGTGGTCCTGGCCCGTCACGCGGCCGCGATCGACGCGGCGGTACGGGACGGCGTCGGCCACCTCGTCTACACGAGCCTCACCGGCGCGGGCGACCACCTCGCCTTCGCCCTCGCCCACCGCGCCACCGAGCGCCTGGTCCGCGCGAGCGGCATCCCGTGGACGATCCTCCGCAACGGCCTGTACGCGGAACTCTTCGGGTCCCTGCTCCTGCGGAGCGGCGACGCGCTCGCTTCCCCCTTCGGCGAAGGCGCCCTGGCGGCGGTGGCGCGCGCGGACCTGGCGGAGGCGGCGGCGGTCGTGGCGGCGGACCCCGCGCGGCACGCGGGCCGCACGTACGACCTCACGGGCCCGCCCCTGACGGCGGCGATGATCGCCGAGCGCCTGGGCACCACCCTCCGGCCCCTGTCACTCGCCGCCTACCGCGCCCGCCTCCTGGCAGCCCCGGACCTGCTCCCCTTCCAGCCCCCGATGTCGGCCTCGATCGCGACGGCGATCCGGCACGGGTTCCTGGCGGAGCCGACCCCGGACCTGGCGGCCCTGCTGGACCGCCCGCCGACGGACGGAACGGAGGCGGCCGCGAGGGCCGTGGGCTGAACGGTCAGACGGTGGCGCGAAGAAAACGGGCCCAACTGGCACCGGAGAAGAGGAGCGCGCCCCGCGCGCGGTCCTTGGTGTCCCGAACGGCGGCGAAGCCCGTGGGGGTGGCGGCGTATTCGACGCAGCCGTTGTCGGCGCCGCTGTACGTGCTCTTGCGCCACGCAAGGCCGCCCAGTTCGGTCACGCCGGCCGTTGGGCGGTGTTCCTGCCTCATTACTCACGTTCCTCGATCATGTCCTGCAAGTAGCGCCGCGACGCCGACGGCGACAGAGCCGCCGCAGTCAGCTCGTCCCACAGGGAACGGTATACGTCGACGTCAGACCGCCGTTCGAGCAAGCTACCACCGGTCATGTGCTCCAACCACACGACGTCAATGGGTGGTTCGCCGCGCTGGCTGAAGATGTTGTACGGAACGTGCTGGTTCATCGGGAGGGTCACTTCGAGCGGGAGGACCTGGATGGTCACGTTGGGCCGCTCGCCCTCCTCGATGAGTCGCGCCAGCTGTCCGATCACAAGCTTGCGATCGCCCGCGATGCGATGGAGCGCGCTCGCATCGATGACCGTGCGAAGGCGGAAGTCCAGCTCCTCGTCCAGCCGTTCCTGGCGTTTCAGGCGGACCCTCACCAAGTCCTCCGCCTTCAGAGGGCGGTTGTTCCGTTCGAAGATCTGCCGCATGTAGGACTCGGTCTGCAACAGGCCCGGCAGGACGCTCCTCTCGTAGGAACGGACCTGCTCCGAGTCCGCCTCCAGCGTGAGGAAGTCCTTCAAGGAGTCGTGGAGCATCGGACCCTGGCCCGACCACCAATCCTGCTTGTGGATCTGTTTCGCCAGCCTCCGAATATTGTTCCGATACTGCTCGTCCTCCACCCCCACGAGGTTGAAGAACGTCGTCAGGTCCAGCGGCCGTATTCCCCGCTTGCCGTTCTCGATCTGACTGATCTTCGGCTGCCCGCACTCCAGGGCGATGGCGACGTCGTTGACCTTGAGTCCCGCCTCCAGGCGGAGACGGCGGAGTTCGGCGCCGAGGCGACGGCTCCGCATCGTGGGCATGTCGGTGTGAGCCATGACGTCATGATGGGGCCGTCTTTCACAGGGCCACAAGGTTCTCCGGCCAACTCATCCTTTTGAGTGATGAGTTCTCTGGAATAACTTGCCTCCAGGATTGGGTACGGTCCACTCTCGTGGGGCGGGAGCCGCCCTTGGCCCGTCAAGTCGCCCCCATCGCTGGAGGGTTCATGCCTACTGCCTCTCTTCCGCTCCGGTACTGGTGCCGGTACGAGCGGGAGCCTCGCCGCTCGGTGCCGCGCGGAATTCTCGCGCTGACGCCGGGAGAGGCGCTGGAGTGGGTGCGGGAGGGCGTGCGGGATGTCGTCACGGAGCTGGGGGCGGACGAGTTCGAGCGGGCGTGGTCCTGGCTCGGCGACCACTGGCGGCGTACCGAGACGGACCGCCGTTCGCTGCGGGCGGGGCTGCCGTACACGTACCGGCTGGGCGGCTCCGGCACGTACTGGACCTGGACCGTCCACCCGGTGCGGCAGCTCCCGCTGCTGGACCGGCGCCTGGCGGGTGTCGCACTGAAATCCGAGAGGTGAGCGGGATGACGCGGCAGTCACATGCGCCCGGGGGAAGGCCCTGTCCGGTGTGCGAGCGGCTCGACGAGGCGGCGCGCGTCGCGGAGGCGGCGTACGACTGGAGCAGGCAGAGCGACGTACGGGTGCTGCGCCGCCACGCGGAGAGGTGCCCGCAGCAACGACAGCGGCTCGCGGACCCGGCGGGGTACTGACCCCCGGGGGGAGGACCCCTGGGCCCAGGACATTCGGGACGGCGGCGCCGACGGGACACCCGACCGGATACGTACGCCCCCCGGCCCGAGGACCCGGTACGGCCACCCGCCTCCGGAGCCCCCACGCGCCAGAGCGGCATCGGGTTCCCCCGCACACCTCCGACGCGGGCCCGCAGCGACGCGACGGGGCCGCGCGGGTCACTCCCCACGCGGCCCCGCGCCCCGGTCACCCCCGTACGGGCGGCCTCCGGCGCAGCGCCACCAGCACCATCGCGAGGCCCGCCGCCGCCCAGACGCCGAGCACGACGAGGGGGCCGCCCGCTCCCGTACCGCCGAAGAAGGCGTTCGCGCGCAGGAGGGACCCCGAGGCCCCGATCGGGAGGAGCTGGCCGAACGCCGACCAGCCGTCGGGGAGCCAGTACGGGCCCGTGGCGAGGGCCGAGAGCGGGTTGCCGAAGAACATCATCACGACCGTCAGGCAGAGGAATCCGCGCTGCCCGAAGAGGGACTGGAGGCCCAGGAAGGGCAGGCCGAGCGCGAGCATCCCGAGAGCGAGGCCCAGCCACGTCGTCCCGTAACCGCCGTCGACGGTGCCCGTGCCGAAGTGCAGCATCCCCGTCACCCCCGCCGCCGCCACGAAGGCGAAGGCGACGATCCCCCCGAACCGGGCGCGCAGCCTCGCCGGTCCTGGGGCCAGAGGCGTGAGGATCAGCACCGGCAGGATGCCGCTGAACATCAGCGGCAGCGCGAGCGAGGCGAGGCCCGTGCCGTGCGGGTCGTCCGCGCCGTAACCGACGACCTCGTGCGTCGTCGCCCGCACGTGCTGCTGAGCCGCGAGGCCCGTGCCGAGGCCGCTGATCGCGGTGCTGATCTGCTGGCCGCCCGCCGAGGCCGTGTACACGTCGACGCCCTGCGCGCCGAGGGCGAGGCCGCCGACCACGTCGCGGTCGTGGATCGCCTGCGTGAGCGCGTGCGCGTTCTCGTAGGTCTTCACGTCCCACTGCGCGTCCGGGAGCTGCTTCTGCACGGCCGTCACCGCCTGCCGCGGCCCCGTGACGCCGAGCGGCGCGTGGTGCGGGCCGCCGTGGGCGGAGGGCAGCCCGAAGGCGCACAGCATGAGCGTGATCGCGGCGGCGAGGCCGACGACGACGGCGGCGAGCTTGCGGGCGGCCTTCGGGCCGCCGGGCGCGGGTGGCGGGGTCGCTGCCGTGCTCCCGGGGGCGGCGGCGGTACCGGTGGTCCCGTTGGGGGCGGCGGTGGCGTCGGTCGTCGACACGGCAACCCTCCTCTCTCGGACGTGGTGGGTCGCCTTCACTGTACAACTCATCGCGCGCTGAGTTCAGCGTGAGATGAGTTACGAGGGCGGAGGCGTGCGGTGCGGGGGATGATGGGGGGCATGGCTGAGGACGAGGACGCGGGGACCGGTGCGGGGCGGACCGGTGCGGGGCGGACCGGTGCGGGGCAGGGCAAGCACGCCGGGGGGCGCAGGCCGGGCGAGACGCGTACGCGCGTGGCCATCCTCGACGCCGCCCGCGCCTGCTTCGCCGCGCGCGGTTTCGACGGCACGAGCATGCGGTGGATCGCCGAGACGGCGGGCGTCGACCAGGCGCTCGTGCACCACTTCTACGGCTCGAAGGCGAACCTCTTCGTCAAGGCGCTCGAACTGCCCGAACGCCTGTGGACCGCGCTCGGCGAAGCCGCCGTGGGCCCGCGCGAGGACGTCGGCGAACGCCTCGTCCGCGCGCACCTCTCGGTGTGGGACGACGCGGCCTCGCGTCCCCCGCTCATGGCGATGGTCCGCTCGGCCGCCGTCCACGGCGACGCGGGCGCGCGGCTGCGCGAGGTCGCGGGGAACACGCTCGGACGGGTCCTCGTACCGGCGATCGACGGCCCCGACGTACGCCTGCGCACCTCACTCATCGCGACCCAGCTCATCGGCCTGTCGCTCATGCGGTACGTGATGCTGCTCGAACCGCTCGCCTCGGCGGACACGGAGTCCGTCGTACGGCACTACGGAGCGGCCGTACAGGCGATCGTGAACAGCGACCGGCCCACCGGCTCGCCACCACCCCCCTGACCGGCACCACCCCGCAGCAACGGCCGGGGACACCCCGCACAGAGCGGAACAGCCACGGCGCAAGGCGCGGGCCACCGCACGGACAGCCCCGAAACGCGAACGGCAACGGGGCACGGGCGGCGGCGGGGCACGGACAGACAGCGGCGAGGCAGGGACGGCGGCACGGCACGCGGACGGGAACGGGCGAGGCGCGCGGAACGCGGACGCGCGCACCGGGCCCGGACCCGCGAGCCTCACCCTCCCGTACAGCGACAGCGCCCAGCGCCCGCGTGCGGGACGCGGACGGGCGTACCGGGGTTGCGGGGCCGGGGGTGTGCGGCTCGCGCCCTGTGGGGGCGACGCGGCGTCAGCGGGGCTCGCGTCCCAGGATTTCCGCGCGCATCACGCGGCCCGCCTCCTCCGCCAGCTCTTCCTCGCCGTCCAGCTCCTGATCCGTGTCGAGACCGTCGAGCGGGGTGAGGGGCTGGTCGAGGCGGACGTGGGCGACGAGGGACTGAAGCGCGCGCAGGGCCGCCGAGGCGTTCGGGCCCCAGTTGGTGAAGTACGAGAACTGCCACCACCACAGCGCCTCGGAGACACGGCCCGCGCGGTAGTGCGCGAGGCCGTGGCGCAGCTCGGTGACGATGCCGGAGAGGTCGTCGGACAGGCGGTGCGCGACGGGGGCCTTGCGTGGCTCGTACGGGTCGAAGACCTCGGAGTACACGTCGACCGGGTCGAGGAGGGCGGCCAGGCCCTCGCGGAGCGGATCGGTGTCCGGCTCGTCTCCCAGGTCGGGCTCGTACCGCTCGTCGGGAAGGATGTCCTCGTACGCGCCGAGGCGACCGCCCGCGAGGAGCAGCTGCGAGACCTCCAGGAGGAGGTACGGGACGGCGCTGTCGGGGTCGTCCCCCTTGGCGATCTCGGTGACCGCGAGGAGGAAGCTCTCGATCTGGTCGGCGATCTGCGTGGAGAAGTCGGCGGGGTCGGAACCGTCCGCGTGCGGGGTCCCCGCCGTGGGCGCTTGCGGTGCCGGCCTGCTCGTGGTCTCAGACATCGAGGAGTCGTCTCCCTTCGAAGGCCCGGCCGAGCGTGACCTCGTCCGCGTACTCCAGGTCGCCGCCGACCGGGAGTCCGCTCGCGAGGCGTGTCACGCGCAGGCCCATTGGCTTGATCATGCGGGCGAGGTACGTCGCCGTGGCCTCGCCCTCCAGGTTCGGGTCGGTCGCGAGGATCAGCTCGGTCACCGTGCCGTCGGCGAGACGGGCGAGCAGTTCCCTGACGCGCAGGTCGTCGGGGCCCACACCCTCGATGGGACTGATCGCCCCGCCGAGCACGTGGTACCTGCCCCGGAACTCGCGCGTGCGCTCGATCGCGACGACGTCCTTCGGCTCCTCCACGACGCAGATGACGGCGGGGTCGCGGCGCGGGTCGCGGCAGATGTTGCAGTGCTCCTCCTGGGCCACGTTCCCGCAGACCGCGCAGAAGCGGACCTTCGCCTTCACCTCCATCAGCGCGTTCGCGAGCCGCCGCACGTCGGCGGGCTCGGTCTGGAGGATGTGGAAGGCGATCCGCTGCGCACTCTTGGGACCGACCCCTGGGAGCCTGCCCAGTTCGTCGATGAGGTCCTGGACCACGCCTTCGTACAACGGATCGCCTTTCCTGTGTCCGCCGGGCACGCGGTCGCGTGCGTGATCCGGGCGGACGGTCATGTCTCACGGTAGGGGGCGGGCGAGGCCCGCGGAACCCGCTTCGGGGAAGATCCGGGTTCCTTCGGGGTACGTCCCTGAGGGGATCTCAGGGGCACCCCTGATTTTCCCCCGATGTTTCCCCCGCGCTCGTTCCCCGCGCGCCCCGCTTCCCCGCGCACGCCTTCGCTTCCCCGCGCACGCCTTCGCTTCCCCACGCACGCCTTCGCTTCTCCGCGACGGCCCGCGCTTCTCCGCGACGGCCCGCGGGTCGGTTCCCCGCGGGTCAGAAGGGCAGGCCGGGGAGGCCGCCGCCGCCGAGGCCCTGGGCCAGCGGGCCGAGCTTCTGCTGCTGGAGCTGCTGCGCGTTCTCGTTCGCTGCCTGGACGGCGGCGACGACGAGGTCCGCGAGGGTCTCGGTGTCCTCGGGGTCGACCGCCTTGGGGTCGATGACCAGGCCCTTCAGCTCGCCGGAGCCGTTGACCGTGGCCTTCACGAGGCCGCCACCCGCCTGCCCGTCGACCTCGGTCGCCGCCAGCTCCTCCTGGGCGCGGGCGAGGTCCTGCTGCATCTTCTGGGCCTGCTGGAGCAGCTGCTGCATATTGGGCTGGCCACCACCGGGAATCACGATCAGCTCTCCTGGCTGCTGGGTCGGGCCACGCGGTCGCGGGCCCGTACGGGTCGTACGGCTGGCAGGGCGGTCCTCGCGGTACGGCGCTCCGCTCTGGTCCGCGTACCGCCGTCGATTCCACCCGCATCGAGCCTACGTGAGCAGCGTGCCCCATGCCCCGGCACTCTTTCGAGTGATCCCGGACACGGTCCTATACCTGACCAGACCGCTCGTCCGGGCGGAAAAGGTTTGAATCGGCGCTCCTCGCCACTCGCCCGGCGGTAGGAAGGAGCCTTGCACCAAGCGCGGCACCACGCGCCGCAGCAAACGAGCAGAGCACCACGCGCACCAAGCGCACCAATCGCCCGCGGAGCGCGGAGCGGTACCGCAGGCAGAGGGAGTGGACGGGTGAGTCAGCCGGACATGCAGCCCGAGGGTCCCCCCCAGGACCCCCGAGCGCGGCGGGCCGGGCGAGGGGGCCCCACGGCCGCCCGCCCCGACCTGACCGGGCGGCCCTTCCCGCTCGGGGACTGGGGCGAGCCCGCCGAGCGGCTCGACGAGCTGTACCAGTGGGTGGAGGCGGGGGCGCTCGCGACGGCCGAGTGGTACCTGCACGACCGCTACTGGAAGCGGCGCCTGGCCCGGCTCCTGCGGCTCGCCGCCGCGCTCGGGGTCGTGGCGGGAGCAGCGCTGCCGATCCTCGACCTCGCGGGGGCGCTGACGGGGCTCGCGCCGTGGGGGTACCTGGCGCTGCTGCTCGCCGCGGGGTGCGTGGGGCTCGACCGGTATCTCGGGCTCGGCTCGGGGTGGATGCGGGATGTGGCGACGGCGCAGGCGGTGCAGCGCAGGCTCCAGATCCTCCAGTTCGACTGGGCGTCGGAGAGCGTGCGGGAGGTCCTGGGGCCTGCGGAGGGGACGGCGTCGGAGGCGACCGAGCGCTGCCTGCTGGTCCTGCGGCGCTTCACGGAGGACGTGACGGAGCTGGTGCGGGCGGAGACGGCGGACTGGATGGTGGAGTTCGGTACGGGCCCCACGCCGCTCGCCACGCAGTCCGCGTCGGGCGCGGGTCCCCTGCCGGGCCGCCCGGACCCCCTGCCGCAGGGCCGCTTCCCCCTTCCACCGGGAGCGAGGCCGAACATGCCGAGGCAGCGCCCCCCGGAACCGAGGTAGCAGCCCCGGGACAGTACGCACGCACCCCCACCCGGAGCACACCCCGAAAGCGCGGGCTGACCCCAGGGGGCCCGGGCAGGCAGCCCAAGCGGGCCCGGGTCACAGCCCCCAAGCGGGCCCGGGACACGCCCCCGAAAGCCAAGGCCCACAGCGCATCCTCAGGTCAGGCCCCCGGAAGCACAGCCCCAGAAGCTGGGGACCGTGACCGCAGCCCCGATGGACCCAAGGCGCAGCCCCGAGCGGGCTCCGGCAACAGGGGACCCGGGGCGCAGCCCGAAAGCGGGGGGCCGGGGCACAGCCCCGAAAGCGGGGGGCCGGGGCACAGCCCCCAGCAGGCCCGGGGCGCAGCCCCGAAAGCAGGGCCCGCAGGCGGGGACCCATGAGCAGAGACCCCCGGACGCGGGGACCCGTGGGCAGAGCCCCCCGGAGGCGGAGACCCGGGGGCAGAGACCCCCCGGGGGGGGCCGGGGCCCGGGGGCGGAGGCCCCCGGAGGTGGGGGCCCACTCCCGCCGCCCCTGCGAGGGGTCAGCTGAAGACGATCATCGCCCCCTGCGCCAGGCTCCTCGTCGCCGCCGCGTGCAGCCCCAGCCACACGTGCCGCTCCCGTGCGAAGGGGCTGTCGTCCGGGGGCGGGGGCGCGGCCGGTTCCTCCAGGTCCGTCGGGCCGGGCGGAGGCGGGGGCGGCGACGGGGGGTTGGCCGGATCGATACCCAAGTCGGGCGCGACTAGCTCCAGTTCGCGGAGCAGACCGTGGGACGAGCCCAAGGGACCGCCACTCGCGAGGAGTTCGTCGTCCGCCAGCGGGGCGGGGAAGTCGAGCGGCACGTAGGAGCCCGCGTGGTCGTAGTGCCACACGAGGTGCGACTGCTGCGCCGCCTCCTCGAACATCTCCAGCAACTGCTCGTAGTCGCCGCCGAGTTCGTCGACCGGCGTCACTTCGAGCCCGCACAGCTTGAGCAGGTAGGCCCGGCGCAGGAAGTGCAGCGCCTCGTAGTCGAAGCCCGCGACGGGGGCGACGTCCCCGCTCAGGCCCGGCATGTACGCGTACACGGGCACCGGCGGGAGCCCCGCCTCGCCGAGCGCCTTGTCGTAACTCGCGATCTCCTCGGCGAAGGGGTTGTCGGGGCTGTGGCACAGCACGTCGACCAGGGGGACGAGCCACAGGTCACAGGCCAAGAGACGTCTCCTCGCTCTCCACGGGCGGGCGGGTCCCGCAAGCGTAGTGCGGTGGGCGGCGCCCCGTGCCCTGGGTCCCGCGATCGGCCCGTACCGGGCCCCGGCGCGACGTACCCGCGACGTACCGGCCCGCGCGGACCCCGTACCGACCCCCGTACCGACCCCCGTACCGGTCCCGTACCCGCCGCGACCCGCCCTCAGAACCCCTGGGCCCGCACCCCGTTGCCCGTCCCGCCGTTCGCGAGCGACTCGACGAGCCGCAGCGACTCCCGGTTGTACGCGGTGATGATCTCGCGGGCCGCTTGGGCGTCCCCGCCGAGCAGCGTCTCGACGAGGTGCCCGTGCCCGGTCCACAGCAGCCCGCGCAGGTCGTCCTGGCGGCGCAGGAAGGGCACGGTGCTGACCCAGGACTGCACGCGCAGGCGGTGCAGGAAGTCGGTGAGGTACGGGTTGCCGAAGACGGCGCTCAGTTCGCGCCAGAAGCGGAGGTCGTAGCCGATGAGGACGTTGAGGTCCCCGGCGGCCGCCGCGCGCTGCGCCTCCTCGCCCCTGCGCCGCACGGAGGCGAGCACGCCGGGCGCGCCCGCGAGCAGCGCCTCGGCGGCTATCCCGCCGAAGACGGCGTCCGAGACGAGGCAGCGGGCCTCGATCATGGTGCGGAAGTCGTCGAGCGAGAAGGTGTGCACGCGGAAACCGCGGTGCTGCACGGAGTCGAGCAGACCCTGCGCCGAGAGGTCCACGAGCGCTTCGCGCACGGGCGTCGCCGAGACCCCGAAGCCCTCGGCGATCTCCTTGACGGTGAACTCCTGCCCGGGGGCGAGCCGCCCCGAGAGGACCTCGTCACGCAGCGCGTCCGCGATCTGCTGCCGCAACGTGCTCCGTGTGACCGTCCCCCCGCCCTCACCACCGCGCATCCCACGTCCTCCCACCCGGCCCCCCTTGCCGGAGCCTGCCCATGACAACGCCGGCCACCCTACCCGGGGGTCCCGGGGCAGCAGGATTTCACATGGGAACGAGTGAGGTCAGGGGGGTGAAGGTGACGGAGGAGGACGGGCTGGACGGGCGGACGCGGGACGGGAGGACGCAGGACGGCGGGACGGGGGGCGGGGCGGAGCGCTACGGGCGAGGGGCCGGAGCCCACGCGCAAGCCCGGACGGACGGACTCCCGCCGGCCCCCTCCCGCCGGCCCCCTTCCGTCGGCCCCCTTTCCTTCCGCCCCTTTCCCGTCGGCCCCCTTCCCCTCCGCCCCCGCCCCGTCCCTCAGCCCGTGAACCCGTCCGCCACCGTCAACGCCGCGTCCAGCGCCGCGAAGCCCTCCTTCAGCTCCTCCTCCGTCACGTTCAGCGGCGGCACCACGTGCGTCCTGTTCATGTTCACGAAGGGCCACAGGCCGTGCTTCTTCGCCTCCGCGGCGAAGGCCGCCATCGGGGCCGCCGCCTCGCCGCTCGCGTTGTACGGGGTCAGCGGCTCGCGCGTCTCGCGGTCCCGTACGAGTTCGAGCGCCCAGAACATCCCGAGGCCCCGCACCTCGCCCACGCTCGGGTGCCGCTCGGCGAGGTCCGCCAGCGCGGGCCCGACGACCTCGCGGCCCAGGCGCTCGGCGCCCTCGACGATCCCCTCTTCCGCCATGACGTTGATCGTCGCGACCGCCGCCGCGCACGCGAGCGGGTGCCCGGAGTACGTGAGGCCGCCCGGGTACGGCGTGCGTGCGAACGTCTCCGCGATCTTCGCGCCGATCGCGACGCCGCCGAGCGGCACGTACCCCGAGTTCACGCCCTTCGCGAAGGTCATGAGGTCCGGCACGACGCCGAAGTGCTCGGCGGCGAACCACCTGCCCGTACGCCCGAAGCCCGCCATCACCTCGTCGAGCACGAACACGATCCCGTACTGGTCGCACAACTCCCGTACCCCGCGCAGGTATCCGGCGGGCGGCGTCATGATCCCCGCCGTTCCCGGGACGGTTTCGAGCACGATCGCCGCGATCGTCGAGGGGCCCTCGTACGCGATCGTGTCGGCCAGGTGCTGGAGCGCGCGCTCGCACTCCTCGGCCTCGTTCGTCGCGTAGAACGCGGTGCGGTAGAGGAACGGCGCCCAGAAGTGGACCGTCCCCGCCGAGCCCTGGTCGTTCGCCCAACGCCGGGGATCTCCGGTCAGGTTGATCGCCGCGGCGGTCGCACCGTGGTAGGAGCGGTACGCGCTCAGGACCTTCGGCCGCTTCGTGTGCACGCGCGCCATCCGCACCGCGTTCTCGACCGCCTCCGCACCGCCGTTGGTGAAGAAGATCTTGTCGAGATCGCCGGGCGTGCGCTCCGCGACGAGCCGCGCCGCCTCCGAGCGCGCCTCGATCGCGAAGGCGGGCGCGAACGTCGTCAGCGTCGCCGCCTGCTCCTGGATCGCCGCGACGACCTTGGGGTGCTGGTAGCCGATGTTCGTGAAGACGAGACCGCTCGTGAAGTCGAGGTAGCGGCGGCCCTCGTAGTCCCAGAAGTACGCGCCTTCGGCGCCCGCGACGGCGAGCGGGTCGATCAGCTCCTGCGCGGACCAGGAGTGGAAGACGTGCGCGCGGTCGGCGGCCTTGACGGCGGCGCCGCGGACGGGATCGGGCTGGGGGGCGTGCGGGGCCTGCTGAGGCTGCGATGCGGTCATGCCGCCAGGCTAGGAGACGGGAAAGGGCTGCCGGTACGGGCGGTTCGTCGCCGAGGCGGGCGACGAGGGCGACACAGTGTCGTACGGGCGCGGGGCGCACGCCCACCGGTAGGGGCGTCCGGTACGGGCGCGGGGCGCACGCCGATCCCGTACGCGAGCCGGGCGCGCGGCCTCCCGTACAGGCGCGCGGCGCACCCCCTTCCGCGCCGGAGCGGCGCGCACGCGGGCGCGCATACGGAACTGAACGTTCCCCCCACCCGGCGAACACCGGGCGAACACTGGCCGAGCACTCCGTTCCCCCGGCCCCCCGCTCCCCCCGCCCCGCTTACGTTGTACGCCCCGAGGCGCCGGGGACGGGGGAACCGGCGCCCGGGCCTGGCCTCCGGGGGGAGCGTGCCGTGGACTGGTTCAGCGCGGAGAACGTCGTCGCGATCGGCACCGCCGTGCTCGGGGTCGGGGCCTCGGTCGTCCTGCTCTGGTACGAGCGCAGGGTGCCGCGCCGCCGCCACATCGGCTACCGCGTCCAGGTGGACATGCCCATCCGGGCCCGGGCGGGCTCGGGCACGGGCGGTCGCGTCACGCCCGGCAGCCTCGGCCTCCTCGACGGGCTCGGCGAGGACGGCCTCGGCGAGGACGGGGACGGGCGTGCCGCGCACGGGCGCGCGCTCAGTCTCGTCCTCCTCCGCGTCGAGAACGACGGCGCCCAGTTCCTCGACAGTTCCCACTACACCGGGCACGAACTCCACGGACTCACCGCCGAGTTCACAGGGCGCCGGGTCCGCGGGCTCGACGTCACGCAGCGCCCGGGATCGGACCACCTCGCCACCCACTTCACGCCGGGCGCCGGGCTCGCGTGGAGCGAGGGCACCCTCAAGATCCCGCGCGTCCCGCTCGGCCGCGGCGAGTACTACAAGCTCCTCGTGCTCCTCGACGGCGGCTCGCCCGGCGACCCCGTCACGGTCCGCGGCGGCCTCCTCGAAGGCCGGGTCACGCCGAACCGCGCGCTGAGCCCCGACGACACGCCGCCGCTCCTCTCGCGCTGGGCCTGGGTGATCATCAGCGCGCTCACGGCCTTCGTGTGCGTCCTCGCGACGCTCATCCTGCTCCCCGACGAGCGTCTCCCGATCGGCTGCGCGACGGGCCGCCTGACGGTCACCGGCTCGACGGCCTTCGCCCCGGCGGTACGGGGCGCGGCGCGCGCGTACGAGAAGGAGTGCCCCGGGGCCGAGGTGGACGTGGTGGCGGCCGGGAGCGGCGAGGGCATCGAGACGCTGACCGAACGGGGCCTCGCGGCGAAGGGGCGTTTCCCCTCGGTGATCGCCTTCTCGGACGGCCCGGCGATCGACGCCGCGCCGGAGCTGAGCCGCCGCCCCGTCGCGCTCACGGCCTTCACGCTCGTCGTCAACGCGAAGCTCGGCCGCCGTGACCTGACCCCGGACGAGATCCGCGCGATCTTCCGCGGCGACGTCACCAACTGGAAGCAGCTCAAGGGCTGGAAGCCCGGAACCAGAGCGCCCGACCTCCCCATCACGGTCGTCTCGCGCACCTCGGGCTCGGGCACCCGCGCCACCTTCGAGCACACGCTGCTCCACAAGGGCGAGGGGGAACCGGCGGTCACGGCCCCCGACTGCCGGACCCGCACCAACCCCCGCGTCCGCCTGCTGCGCTGCGAACGCCCTTCCACGGAGGCCCTGTTGCGCACGGTCGCGGAGACGCCCGGCGCGATCGGCTACGCGGAGCGCCGCACGGACACCCTCCCGCGCGAGGTCCGCGCCCTGACGATCGGGGGCACGGCTCCCACGGCCGGTACCCGGGACTACCCCTTCACGGCCGTCGAGTACGCGTACACGTACGGCACCCCGCCCGAGACCTCCCCTGCGGCCGGCTTCCTCGACTACCTGACGACGGGCCCGGGCACGAACGCGATCCTGCGCCAGCGCCAACTTCCCTGCGCAGAGCCGGAGTCGGGCGGGAGGTGCGGGGCCCAGGGGGCGGGGTGAGGGGGGCGGGGTGCAGAGGGCGGGGTGAGGGGGCCGCCGCAACCGGGGTGACGCGCACTGCCCCGCCCGCGTACGCTCCCCGCATGGCACGCGAACGGCGTGGCGGACCCCGCCTCCCCGGCACCCCCGCCACGCTCCGCGTGTACCGCGAGGCCACCGGGTGGCGGTCGAGCGTCTTCTTCGCCGGGGGCGGCATCCTCTGCGGCGGGGTGCCGGACGTGTCCACCCCGGCCGAGGCGCGGGCGGCGTGGACGCGTACCACGGAGGCGGTCACGCGGCTGCGGCTCACCGTGCGCTGGGAGGCGGACGCCGACAGCGGTTCGTGGACGGGCACGGTCACCGAGGCCGCGCCCGCCTGACCCGTACGCGCGAGGGACGCGCAACCGCCCCCGCCACCCCCTCGTTGGGCACCGCGTGAACGCACCCACCGCCCCTCGCGGTCTCCGCCTCCTCCTCGCCCTCTCCGCCCTCGCGGCCACGCTGGGGGCCGCCGCCCCCACCGCCGTGGGAGCGCACGGCGCCGCCGCCCCCGGCCGGGAGGCCCCCCGCTCCGGCTGCCCCTCCGGCGAGGTCTTCGCCACGAACAACACCGAGGTCATCACCGACCCCGCCGACCCGCGCCTGCGGACCCGCCTCACCCGCTTCGACCGCGAGGTACGGGGCATCATCCGCGCCCAGGGCGCCCACCCCGGCGCCTCGACGCTCCTCGACGGCGTCTTCTGGTCCACCGAGCTGCGCCGGACGACCTTCGAGCGCTCGCGCGAGTTCGAGGTCGAGGGGACGAACCCGGAGGGCCTGCACCACCTCGCGGGCGTCCTCGCCAAGCAGTACCACCAGGAGTCCGTCCTCACCTTCCGCTGCCTGCCCCGCCACGCCCCCGCGACGGACGCGGTGCGGATCGAGGCCCCGGACGTGAGCGCGGCCGCGCTCCGCGAGGCACTGGGTGCGAACCCCGAGGCGCGGGAGGAGCTGGGCGGCGGCTCGGTCACCGAGGACGGCCACCTCGTCCTCGTATCGCCGCTCGAAGAGCTGCCACTGGCAAGGAAGTTCACGAAGGATCTCGGGATCGACTGGAACACGACGGAAGTCCGTTACGGGGCGCGGGAGTTCGTGAGCTGAGCGACCGGGGCCGCCCGAGCGGACGCGTCCTCGCCCTTTCGGGACCACCCCCACAGGCCCGCCCGCTCGGGCGATCCTCAGGCCCCCTCGGGCAGCCCTCGGGCGACCCCGCCACCGAGTTCTCCGACCCGGAAGACCGCCGGGTCCGCCCACTGGTGCGCGATCCCTTCGTGGTCCACGTACGACCAGCGGTCCAGGTACGGGACGACGGGCCGGTGGCCGAGGCGGGCGGGCAGGCGGGCTACGGGACGACGGGCCGGTGGCCGAGGCGGGCGGGCAGGCGGGCCGCGCCCGGGTTGCCCGCGCAGCCACCCCGGCGCACTTCGCCGTCGCCCACCGGCACGCCGTCGATGCGGGCCACGGGGTACGTGCTGCCGCCCGCGCCCGTCCCCGCCCCGCCGCGCGTCCGATACGTTCAAGACCCCGCCCCCGTACCCGGCTACCGTCGCCGCCATGACGCACAGCACCCGCCACGTGAGCATCCACATCGACCGTACCCGCGACGACGTCTACGCCTATGCGTCGAACCCGGAGAACCTGCCCGCCTGGGCCCTCGGCCTCGGCGGCTCCCTCACGCGCGAGGGGGACGAGTGGGTCGCGCCCGACGCCCCGATGGGCCGCGTCACCCTCGCTTTCGTGCCGCCCAACGACCTCGGGGTGCTCGACCACGACGTGACCCTTCCGGACGGCCAGGTCGTCAACAACCCGGTCCGCGTGATCACCGACGGCGCGGGGAGCCTCGTCGTCTTCACGCTCCGCGTTCCTGACGGAGCGAAGGACGCGGACGTCGAGCGCGACGCCGAGATGGTCGGCGCTGACCTGGCCCGCCTGAAGAAGCTGCTGGAATCCGCGTAGCCCGCGCTATCCCGCCCCCTCCCCCGTCACCCCGAGCAGCGGCAGCCAGACGACGTCCACGATCTCGACGATCTTCTCGTCGGGCAGGGCGCTCAGCCCCATGAGGAGGTCGTGCCGCATCAGCTCCATCGGGAGGTCGAGGACGCGCGCGGGGAGGGGGACGTCGGGGAGTTCGCCGCGCGCGACCGCGCGGGCGACGAGGATCGCGCCGGGGCCGGGGACCGGGGGGCTCAGGGCGGCGCGGAGCTGGACGAAGTTGGTGCCCGTGTCGCGGAAGTAGTCGGCGAGCTGGACGAGCATGAGCGCGGCCGTCGCCGCGCGGTCCTCGTTGACCTCGCGCAGGAAGGCGAGCGCGTCCCCGCGCAGGCTGCCCGTGTCGGGCACGTCGATGCGGCGCAGGTGCCGGACGAGGGTCGCGTGCAGCATGTCCTCGCGCTTCGCCCACCGCCGGTAGAGGACGGGCCGGCTCGTCCCCGCGCGGGCCGCGATCGCCTCGTACGTGAAGCCCCCGTACCCGTGCGCGAGGAGCACCTCCCACGCGGCGTCGAGGATCGCACGCTCCAGCTCGGCCCCCCGCCTGCGCGTCGCCTTGACCTTCCCGGGCCGCTCGGCCTTCCCGGGCCCCTCGGCCTCCCCCGACCCCTCGGCCTTCCCAGGTTCCTCCGCCTTCCCAGGTTCCTCCGCCTTCCCGGGTGCTTCGGCCTTCCCGGGTGCTTCGGCCTTCCCGGGTGCTTCGGCCTTCTCCGTCACTCGGCTCTCCTCCGCTCGCTCACGTCCCCGGGCCACGCCCGCGCGCCCTCCGCTCATCCTCCCTCGCCGCACGGGACCGGGCCGGAACCCATGAGATGCGCTTGCGTACCTTATCGAGCCGCCGTACCCTCAGCCGCCATAAGATGCACGCACGTACCTTAAGGTGGCCGTCCCGCATGTCCCCCCGTACCGCCCCCGCGCCCTCCGCCTCGTCCCCGCCCCTCGACCCCACCGCCCTGCGCACCGCGATCGCCGTGCTCGTCGGCGGGATCGCGGTGATCCTCGACTCGACGATCGTCAGCGTCGCGCTCGACGACCTCGCCCGCGATCTCCACTCGGGCGTCGACACGATCCAGTGGGTCAGCACGGGCTACCTCCTGGCGCTCGGCGTCGTCATCCCCACGGTCGGCTGGCTCCAGTCGCGGCTCGGCGCCAAACGGCTCTGGCTCTGGTCGCTCGCCGTCTTCCTGCTCGGCTCGGTGCTGTGCGCCGCGGCCTGGGACGTGCCGAGCCTCATCGCCTTCCGCGTGCTCCAGGGCCTCGGCGGCGGCGCGATGCTGCCGCTCATGACGACGATGGTCATGCAGTCCGCCCCGGCCGCGCAGGCCCGCAAGCTCATGGCGACCATCGCCCTGCCCGCGGCCGTCGGCCCCATCCTCGGCCCCGTGCTCGGCGGCCTGATCCTGGGCGCCGCCTCGTGGCGCTGGCTCTTCCTGGTCAACGTGCCGCTGTGCCTCGCCGGGCTCGTACTCGCCCAGCGCCTCGTCCCCGCCGACGCCCCCGCACCCGCGGCGCGCCGCACGCGCCTCGACCTGCCCGGCTTCCTGCTCCTCGCACCCGCGCTCGTCGCGCTCCTGTGGGGCCTGTCGAACGTGACGGGCGACGGCGGCTTCGGGCAGCCGGAGGTGATGGCGCCCGTCGCCGTCGGCGCGGTGCTGCTCGCTGTCTTCTCCGTACGGGCCCTGCGGCAGGGCGGCACCGCGCTCGTCGATCTCCGGGTGCTGCGCTCGCGCCCGACCTGGGCGGCGACGGCGCTGTTCTTCCTCACCGGCGCCTCGCTATACGGCGCGATGCTCCTGCTGCCGCTCTACTGGCAGCAGCTGCGCGGCGCGAGCGCGCTCGCCGCCGGGCTCTACCTCATCCCGCAGGGCGTCGGCTCGCTCCTGAGCCGCGCGCTCGCGCCCGGGCTCACCGAGCGCGTCGGCGAACGCTGGGTCACGGTGCTCGGCTTCGTACTCGTCGGCGTGGCCACCGTCCCCTTCGCCCTCGCGGACGCGCACTCGACGACGTGGCCGCTCATGAGCGCGCTGCTCGTCCGCGGCCTGGGCCTCGGGATCGTCGTCATCCCGCTCATGACGGTCGCCTTCAAGGGCCTCGCCCACGACCAGGTCCCACACGCCAGCATCGTGACCCGCATCGCCCAGCAGGTCGGCGGCTCGGTCGGCGTCGCGCTCTTCGCCGTCATCCTGGCCCGCGCCGCCCACGGCTCCGGCTCCCTCGCGGACGCCTTCGCCACGGTGTTCTGGTGGGCGACGGGCTTCACGGCCCTGGCGGTCGCGCTGTCCTTCGTACTCCCCGCCCGCGAGAAGGAAGCGGCCGGACCGGAGACGACCGGACGGGAGACGACAGGGCACGAGACGACCGGACAGGAGACGACCGGACAGGAGGCGACCGGGCACGAGACGACCGGCGCGACCGCGGGAACGGCCGGGGGCCGCCCCGGACACCAGCCGGGAACGGCCCCCCGCACCACCCGCGAAGGAATCGCGGCCCCCGAAGGGACAGCGGCCCCTGAAGGAACCCCTACAGGAACGAGTTGATCTCGATCGTCTCGTCGCGGCCGGGACCGACCCCGATCGCCGAGATCGGGGCGCCGGACATCTCCTCCAGCGCCTTCACGTACGCCTGCGCGTTCTTCGGCAGCTCGGCGAAGGACTTCGCCTTCGTGATGTCCTCGCTCCAGCCCGGCAGGTACTCGTAGACCGGCTTCGCGTGGTGGAAGTCCGTCTGGTTGTACGGGACCTCCTCGACGCGCTCGCCGTCGATGTCGTACGCGACACAGACCGGGATGCGCTCCCAGCCCGTGAGGACGTCGAGCTTCGTGAGGAAGAAGTCGGTGAGGCCGTTGACGCGGGTCGCGTAGCGGGCGATCGGCGCGTCGAACCAGCCGCAGCGCCGGTCGCGCCCTGTCGTCACACCGCGCTCGCCGCCGATACGGCGCAGCGCCTCGCCGTCCTCGTCGAACAGCTCCGTCGGGAAGGGGCCCGCGCCGACGCGCGTCGTGTACGCCTTCAGGATGCCGATGACGCGGCTGATCTTCGTCGGCCCGACCCCGGACCCGGTGCAGGCACCGCCCGCGGTCGGGTTCGACGAGGTCACGAAGGGGTACGTGCCGTGGTCCACGTCCAGGAGCGTGCCCTGGCCGCCCTCCATGAGCACGACCTTGTCCTCGTCGAGCGCCTTGTTGAGCACGAGCGAGGTATCCGTGACGTACGGGCGCAGCTTCTCCGCGTACTCCAGCAGCTCCGCCACGATCTGCCGCGCGTCGATCGCGCGGCGGTTGTAGAGCTTGACGAGCATCTGGTTCTTTATGTCGAGGGCCGCCTCGACCTTCTGGAGCAGGATCGACTCGTCGTACAGGTCCTGCACGCGGATACCGGTGCGGTTGATCTTGTCCGCGTACGTCGGACCGATGCCGCGCCCCGTCGTCCCGATCTTGCGCTTGCCGAGGAAGCGCTCGGAGACCTTGTCCATCGTCACGTTGTACGGCGTGATCAAATGGGCGTTCCCGCTGATCAGGAGCTTCGACGTGTCGACGCCGCGCTCGTTCAGCCCGCTCAGCTCGGAGAGCAGGACCGCCGGGTCGACGACGACACCGTTGCCGATGACCGGCACGCAGGTGGGCGAGAGAATGCCGGAGGGGAGCAGGTGGAGCGCGTATTTCTGGTCGCCGACGACGACCGTGTGGCCGGCGTTGTTGCCGCCCTGGTAGCGCACCACGTAATCGACCGAGCCGCCGAGCAGATCGGTCGCCTTCCCCTTGCCCTCGTCACCCCACTGAGCACCGAGCAGCACAAGTGCGGGCACAGGCGTACACCCCTTCCGGGTGGGGCATGTCCAAGGTCGGGGCGTACGTGGTTACGACGTACACCGTCTTCCGGTACGTGCCGCGCCGCGTCGTGCGCACGCGTGTACCGGCGGCCGTCATCGGCCGCGAGCCGTCGGACCGGTGCCCCGGAATAGACGAAGCCCCTGGCGCAATAGCGCAAGGGGCTCTTGCACAAAGATGCTACCCGACGACCCGAGGAAGGACAGCGGTGTCGGCTCCAGAGCCCTCGGTGTACGCAGCACCCTCCCTGCTGCTCGTGATCGACCCCACGGCCCGCCGCACGGACGGCGAGTCCGTACGCATCGCCCGCGACGTCCTCGCCGCGGGAGCGGACGTCAAACTCTGCCTCCCCGAAACCCCCGACGAATACGCCACCGCGATCCGCCGCGCGGGCCGAAGGCGCGTGGTCATCGTGGGCGACGACACCGCACTGGTCCAAGCGGTGGGGGCCCTCTACCGCGGCCGCCTGCTGCGAGCGGAACGGGTGCAGGCGGAGCGGGTGCAGGCGGAGCCTGCGGAGGCGGAGCGGGTGCAGGCGGAGCCTGCGGAGGCGGAACGGGTACAGGCGGAGCCTGCGGAGGCGGAACGGGTACAGGCGGAACGGGTGCAGGCGGAGCCTGCGGGGGCGGGGCCCGTGGGGGCGGGGCCCGTGGGGGCGGGGCCCGTGGGGGCCGGGAAGCCGGTGGGGGCCGGGAAGCCGGTGGGGGCCGGAAAGCCGGTAGGGGCGGGGGGCGCTGACGAGGAGGGTGCTGGAGGTGGCGCGGGTGCCACGGGCTCCACGAGTGCCGGGGACGCCATAAGTGCCGGGGGCGCTGCGGGTGCCGGGGACGCTGCGGGTGCCAGGGGCGCCACGGGTGCCGGGGGCGCTGCGGGCGCCACGGGTGCAGCGCGTGCTGGGGGTGCCGGTCGGGGGACGGGTGGGGCAGGTGCCGGGGGTGCCACGGGCGCCACGGGCTCCAGGGGTGGTGCCGGGGGCGCTGCGGGTGCCGGGGACGCCACGAGTGCCGGGGACGCCACGGGTGCCGCGCGTGCTGGGGGTGCCGCGCGTGCTGGGGGTGCCGGTCGGGGGACGGGTGGCGCAGGTGCCGGGGGCGCTGCGGGTGCCGCGCGTGGCGCAGGTGGCGGTCGGGGGACGGTTGGCGCGGGCGGGGGGGCCGGGGGTGCGGCCGGGGCCGGTGACTCGGGGGAAGCGGGGCCGTGGGGCGAGGGCTCGCGGGTCGGCGGGGCGTGGGGCGGGGAGCGGGTGGTGGGGTGGGTGCCTGTTTTCGAGAACGGCGGGCTGGGGGCCGGGGCCGCACTGGCCCGGGCTCTGGGGGTACCCGTTGATCCCGTGGCGGCGGCGCGGGCCGTGCTGGACGGGCGGCCCGTGGCGCGTGACCTCCTGGTCGACGACAGCGACGGCGTCGTGCTCGGGGCCCTCGTACTGCCCGTGCCCGGAACGCGCGGCAAGGGCGGTGGCGCGCTGCGGCGGCTCGGGGTACGGGCCACCGGCGGGCCTGAGGGCGGCGCAGGGCGCGCGGAAGCGGGCGAAGCGACCCCGCGAGGGGCGGCGCCCGAGCGGCCCGGCTGGTGGCGGCGGATACGGGGGCTGCGCACGGACCCGCTCCAGGTGCCGGGCGGCAGTGGCGTACGGCCCGGACTGCGGATCGAGGCGGACGGGGAACTCCTCGCCGACCTCGCCACCCCCCTGCACTCCCTCACCCTCACCCCGTCACCCGTCCGCGCCCCGCTCGGCCCGGTCGGCGCCACCACCGCGCTCCCCCGCACCGACACCTCGGGCTTCGCCGGCCTCCGGCTCGTCCCCGCGGCCCGCACCGCCGAACCGGTCCTCGCCCACGCCCGTACCGTCACCGTCTCAGGACCCGACTTCCACTACCTCGTCGACGGCTCCCCGGCCGGCCCCGTCCGCAGCCGCACCTGGACGGTAAGGCGGGGCATCTGGAGCATCGTGGTGGCCTGAGGACCCCGCGACGCCGGGACGGGGCCGCCCCCCGCACGGCACGGGGTAGCGCGGGGTGGTGCTGGGCGCGGCCGCGCGAGGCGGGGCGGGGCGGCGCGGCGCGGCGCCTGCGGGGCGGCTCGGGGCGAGGCCCCGCGAGGCGGGGCGGCTCGGAGGCAGTCCCCGGAGCCTCCCCCGGGGCCCCGCAGCGCCCGGCCGCCGCCGTACGCATACGCGAGCCGCACGAGCAGTCCGCGCCGCCCGGCCGCACCCCACGCCCGCGCCCCCCTGCCACCGCCCCGTCATGCGGCAACCACGCCTCCCCCGCGATCCCGCTTCCCGTCCCCCGCAACCCGCAGCCCCGCCGCGCCCCGCTCAGCTCCCCACCCGTCTCGCTCGGCCTGGACACCCGCTCCCCGGACCAGTCCCGCCGCCCTTGCGCGCCCCGGCGCGCAACGCCCGCGCCGAGGTGTCGCTCACCGAGGCGGAGGCGCTGAACGATCCCGCGACGCTCGTCGCGGCGCTCAACCACCAGGTGCAGGTGTACAACTACAGCTCGGAGCGCGCGACGATCTTCGTCCCCTTCGCGCCCCGCGCCCGCGCCCCGTGCGGGGGCCGCCTCCCCTAACCCGGTTCCACAAGCCTGTTCTCGTACGCGAACACCGCCGCCTGGGTCCGGTCCCGCAGGCCCAGCTTCACCAGGACCCGGCTCACGTGCGTCTTCACCGTCGATTCCGCCACGTGGAGCTTCCCGGCGATCTCCTGGTTCGACAGCCCGCGCGCGACATGGACAAGGACCTCCGTCTCACGCTCGGTCAACTCCCCGTACGAGCCCCCCGCGTACAGCGTCGCGGGGCCGCGCAGCACCGTCTCGGGGACCCGCGCGAACTCGGTGATCAGCCTTCGCGTCACGCTCGGCGCGAGCAGTGCCTCGCCCCGCGCGACGATCTCCACGGCCTCGGCGAGCTGCCGTGCCGAGGCGTCTTTGAGGAGGAAGCCGGAGGCCCCGGCCCGCAGCGCCTGGTACACGTACTCGTCGAGGTCGAACGTCGTCAGGACGAGCACCTTCGTCCCCGCGGGGCCCGCGACGATCTCGCGGGTCGCCCCGATGCCGTCGAGCCGTGGCATCCGGATGTCCATGAGGACGACATCGGGGGCGAGGCGCGCGGTCAGCTCGACCGCCTCGCGCCCGTCGACCGCCTCGCCGACGACCTCGATCCCCGGCATCGCCCCGAGCAGGACCGAAAAGCCCTCACGGACCATCACCTGGTCGTCGGCGATCAGCACGGTGATACTCATCCACTGCCTTCCCTGGGGGCCGAGTCCTTGCGCAACGACATCGTGGACACCGCCGACCGAGGCGGCACCACTCCCACGGACGACGCGGGGGTGGACCGGTCGGCCGGCGGAGGTGGTGGGCTCTGCGAGCCGACGGGCGCCACCTCCGACCCGTACTCCGCATCCGGCCCGTGCTCCCTCTCCGGCCCGTGCTCCGTCTCCGGTTCCGCCGCCGGGACCGGAATCCAGACCGAGACCTCGAAGCCCCCCGACTCCGTGGGCCCGGCCGTCAGTTCGCCCTCCAGCATCGCGACGCGCTCCCGCATCCCGGTGAGCCCGTGCCCGCTGCCGGTGAGCGGCTGGATGGGCAGTGGCTCGTCACGCGCGGCCAGCTCGGCCTCCGCCCACGGAGTCCCCTCGTCCCAGGGCACGGGCGGCGCCCAGTTCAAGACCCGGAGCCCGAAGCCACCGAGCACGTACGACAACTCGACCACCGCGTCCGCGCCGGGCGCGTGCCGCAGCGTGTTGCTGAGCGCCTCCTGCACGATGCGGTACGCCGACAGCTCGACGCCCTGCGGCAGTTCTCGCACCCGGCCCGTGACCACCTTCGTCACCTCCAGGGCCCCGCGCAGGTTGTCGAGCAGCGCGTCGAGGTCGGCGAGCGTGGGCTGCGGGGCGTTCGGCAGTTCGGCGTCCTCGGCCCGAACGACACCGAGCACGCGCCGCAGCTCGGTGAGCGCGACCACCGCGTTCTCGCGGATCGTGGCGAAGGCGGCGACCAACTGGGGCGGCGGGTCGACGACCCGGTAGGGCGCGGCCTCGGCCTGGATCGCGACGACCGACATGTGGTGCGCGACCACGTCGTGCAGCTCGCGGGCGATCGTGGTGCGCTCCTCCAGGAGGGTGCGGCGCGAGCGCTCCACAAGGGTCACCTCCTCCTTGCGGGCGACCTCCGCCTCCTTCTCGGCCACCTCGGCCTCCTTCACGGCGACCTGCTGCCGTGCCTGCCACCAGCCCCGCAGCGAGGCCGAGATGAGAAGGGCGAGGGCGCTCAGGAAGAGATACACGCCGATGTTTCCCTCGACGCCCGCGTTCAGCGCCGCGTTGCACCCGAGGGCGAGGACCGCGCTCACCACCCACATGCTCACCGCCGTCCGGGGCCTCGCGTGCCAGGCGCCCACCACCAGGACGACGAAGGCGCTGCCGAAGGCATGGGCGGAGTACCCCCCGGAAGCGGGCAGCAGGCACACGGGCAGGGACAGCCACCAGGCACCGATCGGCCGGAACATCGCGAGCAGGACGAGGAACCCGCCCAGGAAGCCCAGCACGTACCCGTACGGACCGGCCACCGAGACGGCGAAGCACACGAGCGCCGCGCCGATCACCAACGCCTGGGGCAGCCAGCGCGTCCACGCCCAGCGCTCCGACACCGCACGCACGGGCAGTGGCCGGAACGCGAAGGCATCAGCGATCAGGTCCTCGCGCATGACACGCGCCACGAACTCCGCGATCCGCCGCTCCGTCACGAGCCCGGGAGCGGAGCGGGCAGGCGCGGGGCCGGCGGGTGCGGAACCGGCGGGAGCCGCCGCCTTGCCGCCCGAAGCCGAAGTCTCATTCATGCACACCACGCTAGGCTGCCGAACGTCTCCGGGCGTCCCTCGTACGTACCCACTTCGGCCGTCCATCTCAAGGAGGACGGGCCCGACTTCAGAGGGACGGAGCCGGTCACGACACGCCGTCCGTCCCCCTCAGGACGGACCCGGGCGGCACGAGCGCCGCCGTCGCGGGGACGGACCCGTACGAGCGGCGCGGCTCGGACCGTACCCCCTCACCTTCGCTCCTCACCAGGCGAGTTGGGCGATCTCCTCCGCCACGACCGCCGACGCGTCGGCCGCCGGGTCGACGAGTGCGTAGTGGCCGATGCCTTCGAGCAGGGTCACGCCCGCCGGTTCGCCCGCGGCCGAAGCGGCGTCGGCGAAGGACTCGGCGACGGCGCAGGGGACTTCGGTGTCGTCGCGGCCCTGCACGAGCGTCGTCGCGATACCGGTCGGCAGCAGGCGGGCCGGATCGGCGTACGGCAGGCGCGCGTCGAAGGTCGCCGGGCCACCGAGGAAGGGCTCGGCCGCGCCCTCGCACACGCCCCGCTCGCGCGCGAGCGCCAGGTCGGCGAGCGGCGCGAGGGCCACGACGCCGCGCAGCGCGGGAGGTTCGGCACGGTGCCACGGCGCGTCCGCGGGGAGGACGTGGCGCGCCGCCGCCCACAGCGCGAGGTGCCCGCCCGAGGAGTGCCCGCACAGCACCGTGCGCGCGGGATCGGCCTGCGGCAGCGCCTCGCGGGCGAGCGCGGGCAGCGTGTCGAGCACCGTCGCGATGTCGTCGAAGGTCTCCGGCCAGCGCCCGGGACGTGCCTTCGCGCCCTGGCCGGGCAGCCCCGCCCCCCTGCGGTACTCGGCGAGCGCGACGGCGAAACCGCGCCGCGCGAGCAGCCCGGCGAACGGCGTCAGGTGCGCCCTGTCGTACGTGGCCCGCCAGGCGCCGCCGTGCAGGACGAGGACGAGGGGGTGGCCGCCGGGGCGCTCGGGGCCGTGCGGGGCGTAGAAGTCGACGAGCTGGTCCGGGTGCTCGCCGTAGGAGAGCGTCGCCTCGGGCGCCACCGGGGGGTGCGCGAAGAGCGAATCGGCCTCGGCGGCCTCGCGGGCAACGGCGTCGTCCGGCATCTGCGACCTCTCAGCGTTCGCGGTCCTACGGGTCCCGCGCCACACGCGGGCCCTGCGCGTCAGGCGGACCCCGTGGGTCCCGCGGGGGCCGCACGGGCGGCCTCCTCCGACCGGCCGGGACGCTATCAGGCGGGTGACGTGCGCGGATACAGCTGTGAGGTGATCGTTGCGGACCCCGCGCCCGCCGTGGTGTCGTTCCCGCCGCGCACGGCGGCCTCGCGCACGCACCGTGCACGGGCGGGAACGGCACGAGACCGTTTGACCGGACGAGAGCGGGGCAAACCTCGGGCTTGCGGCAATCCACCCGAAAGGGGGGAACCGGCGGGCGGGCCGCAGCGATTCCCTCCGGGGGAGGCCCGCCGCGCCGTCTTCCCCGGGGCGGCCCGCCGCGCCGAGTCCCGCGGGGTTCAGCCCGCCGCGCCCAGTTCCTCCGCCAGTACGCGCGCCGCACGTTCCGCGTCGGCGTACCCCACGTACAACGGGGTGAAGCCGAAGCGGAGGATGTCAGGCGGCCGGAAGTCGCCGACGACGCCGCGCGCGATGAGGCGGGGCATCAGCTCGGCGGCGCGCGGGGTGCGCAGCGCGAGCTGGCTGCCGCGCTCCTCGTGCGCGGCCGGCGTGACGGACTCCAGGAGCCCGGGCGGTACGTAGCGGTCGACGCACTCCAGGAAGAAGTCCGTGAGCGCGAGCGACTTGGCCCGTACGGCCGCGAGATCCACGCCCTCCCAGACGCCGAGCGCGGCCTCCAGGGCGAGCAGCGACAGGATGTCGGGCGTCCCCACGCGCCCGGCCGTCGCCCCGTCCGCGCGCGCGTACACGGGCCGCATCCCGAAGGGCTCGGCGTGCGAGTTCCAGCCGGGCAGCGGCGAGTCGAAGGCCGTCTGGTGCGCGGCGCGCACGTACAGGAAGGCCGGGGAACCCGGCCCGCCGTTGAGGTACTTGTACGTGCAGCCGACGGCCAGGTCGACGCCGTGCGCGTCGAGCCCGACGGGCAGCGCGCCCGCGCTGTGGCACAGGTCCCAGACGGCGAAGGCGCCCGCCTCGTGCGCGGCGGCGGTGAGCCCGGGCAGGTCGTGCAGGCGCCCCGTGCGGTAGTCGACGTGGTTGAGGAGGACCGCGGCGGTACGGGGACCGAGGCGGCCCGGCACCTCGGCGGGCAGTACGGGGACGAGGCGGTGGCCCGTCAGGCGTACGGCCGCCTCGGCGATGTAGCCGTCCGTCGGGAAGGCCGAGGAGTCGACAAGCACCTCCTCGCGCTCCGGTCCCGCGAGCCGCACGGCGGCGACGAGGGCCTTGAAGAGGTTGACGCTCGTCGAGTCGCCGACGACGACCTGACCGGGCGCAGCGCCGACGAGCGGCGCGATCAGCTCGCCGACCCGCTCGGGCGCCTCCCACCAGCCGCTCTCCGTCCACGAGCGGATGCCGAGCGCGCCCCACTCGTGGCCGACGACGTGGGCGAGGCGCTCGGGCACCGCCCTGGGGAGCGCGCCGAGCGAGTTCCCGTCGAGATAGACGACGCCGTCGGGCAGCGTGAACCGGTCCCTCACCGGCCGCAGCGCGTCCCCGGCGTCGAGCCGGTGCGCGGTGGCACGGAGGTCGGTGGCGACGTCGTTCCCGTGTGCGGGGCGCGTGTGCCCGCCCGCTTCGCTGCGCTCAGACACGGCCACGCGCCGTCCACAGCTCGGGGAACACGCTCTTCGTGGCGCGTTTCTCCAGCCAGGCCACGCCCGCCGAGCCACCCGTCCCCTGCTTGGAGCCCATCGCGCGGCGGGTCGCCGTCAGGTGGTCGTTGCGCCATCGCCACACCAGCTCGCCCACGTCCGTGAGCGCCTCGCCGAGCCGCACCTCCTCGCCGTGCTGATCGCCCCGGTAGATCTCCGCCCACACCGCCTCGACCTGCTCGGACGGCTCGTAGCGGCGGCTCAGGTCGCGGTCGAGCACGGAGCGCGGCACGGGGTGGCCGCGCCGTGCGAGGAAGCGCAGGGCCTCGTCGTAGAGGCCCGGCTCCTGAAGCGCCTTCTCCAGCTCGGCGTGCGCGCGCGGCGTGCCCTTGTGCGGGACGAGCATCGCCGCGGACTTCTCGCCGAGCAGGAACTCCAGGCGCCGGTACATCGCCGACTGGAACCCCGAGCCCTCCCCGAGGGCGCCCCGGTAGCTGTTGAACTGGGCGGGAGTGAGCCCGGCGAGCGGGAGCCAGGAGGCGTTGAGCGCCTCCAGCTCACGGCGCGAGCGGCGCAGCGCGTCGAGCGCGGGGGGCAGCTCGTCCTCGCGCAGCGCCCGCGCGGCGGTCTCCCACTCGTGCACGAGCACGGTGAACCACAACTCCATGACCTGCGTCGTCACGAGGAAGACCATCTCACCGGGGTCCTCGGAGCGCAGCTCCTGGAGATGCGTGAGCACATCGGCGTGCACGTAGTCCTCGTACGGGGTGCTTCCGGCGAAGTCGAGGTGCGGAGCCTCGGGAGCGGCGCCGTCCGGGGGGTGCGGGGCGTCCTCGGCGTTCAAGGCGTCCGGGGTATCCGGGATGTCCGGGCTGTTCAAGGTGTCCGGGGTGTCCGGGCTGTTCAAGGGGTCGTACGACATCGATCTCTCCGGTGGAGACGGCTGCCGGGTAGCGGTCCGCCCCCGCCCGCGCTGCGCGCCCGCCGTCTACGGCGTCCCGGCGGAGGGCTCCGGTCCCCTCGGGCCCGTGCTCCGGCTGTCCGGTGCGCGCGCGTCCGGCACGCGGACGGGCCCACCCGCATCCTCCGTCCCCGGGACGGGGGACGGCAAGGCGAGAGGGCCCGTACCGGAAAGAAAACCGCTGCCGGGGGTCAGCCGAGGGTCTGCGCCGCGGTGGGCGAGGAGTCGCGCAGGAAGTCCGTGCAGCGCTCGTACTCCTCCGTCTCGCCAATGGCCTGGGCGGCGCGGGCGAGCGCGTGCAGGGCGCGCAGGAAGCCGCGGTTCGGCTCGTGCTCCCACGGCACCGGCCCGTGGCCCTTCCAGCCGTTGCGGCGCAGCGCGTCGAGGCCGCGGTGGTAGCCGGTACGGGCGTAGGCGTACGAGGCCACGGGGTCGCCCGCGTCGAAGGCCTCGTCCGCGAGCAGGGCCCAGGGGAGCGAGGAGGCGGGGAACTTCGCGGCGACCTCGGTGGCGGGGGTTCCGGAGGCGAGCAGCTCACGCGGCTCCGGCTCCTCGGGCAGGTGGGTCGGGGGCACGTCCCCGAGCAGGTTCTGATGAATGGCCATAGTTTCCAGTCTGCCTGACAGCCGGAGCGGCCCGGCCCGCTCGGCCCGCTCCCGCACACGAGGGACCCCGCGTACGGGCACGACGAGCCCCCACGGACACGCGGCCCCCGCCGGGACTCGGACCACCCCGGCTCGTCCGCACGCCACCGGCCCCGCACGCACGCGGCCCCGGCCCCGTACGCGCTCCCGGCCCGCCACCCCCGTACGCACGCGGGCCCCCGTCCCGCACGGCCGAAGCCGCACGGGACGGGGGCCCGGGAGCCCGTCGGGTCAGGCGCTGAGGCTGTGCCCCGCCGAGCGCAGCGTGCGGGCCGCCTCGGTGACGCGCTCGGCCATACCGGCCTCGGCGAGCTTGCCCCAGGTGCGGGGGTCGTACGTCTTCTTGTTGCCGACCTCGCCGTCGACCTTCAGCACACCGTCGTAGTTGCGGAACATGTGGTCCGCGACGGGGCGCGTGAAGGCGTACTGCGTGTCGGTGTCGAGGTTCATCTTGACGACGCCGTTCTCCAGCGCGGTCTCGATCTCCTCCTTGGTGGAGCCGGAACCGCCGTGGAAGACGAAGTCGAAGGGCTGCGGCTTGCCGTACTTGGCGGCGACGCCCTCGCTCAGGTCCTTGAGCAGCTCGGGGCGGAGCACGACGTTGCCCGGCTTGTAGACGCCGTGCACGTTGCCGAAGGAGGCGGCGAGCAGGTAGCGGCCCTTCTCGCCGAGGCCGAGCGCCTCGACCGTGCGGATCGCGTCGTCGACGGTGGTGTAGAGGTTGTCGTTGATCTCGTGCG
This sequence comes from Streptomyces sp. P6-2-1, assembly GCF_050613165.1. Taxonomy (NCBI): domain Bacteria; kingdom Bacillati; phylum Actinomycetota; class Actinomycetes; order Kitasatosporales; family Streptomycetaceae; genus Streptomyces; species Streptomyces sp. P6-2-1. The sequence goes on from NZ_CP192513.1 coordinate 3,252,627, forward strand.
AGACGCCGTCCTCCTCGCCACCGGTCGGGGTGATCTCGACCTCAAGGATGATCTTCGCGGCCTTCGCGAGCGCGAGCAGCTCCTCCCCGATGGCCAGGTTGTCGTCGAGGGTCTCGGCGGAACCGTCCCACATGTGCGACTGGAAGAGCGGGTTCTGACCGGCCTTGACGCGCTCGGCGGAGATCGCGAGGAGCGGGCGGACGTAGCCGTCGAGCTTGTCCTTGGGGCAGTGGTCGGTGTGCAGGGCCACCGTGACGGGGTACTTCTCGGCGACGACGTGCGCGAACTCCGCGAGACCGACCGCGCCGGTGACCATGTCCTTGTTGTACTGACCGCCCAGGAACTCCGCACCCCCGGTGGAGATCTGGATGATGCCGTCGCTCTCGGCCTCGGCGAAGCCGCGCAGGGCCGCGTGCAGGGTCTGCGTGGAGGTCACGTTGATGGCCGGGTAGGCGAACTTGCCTGCCTTCGCCCGGTCGAGCATCTCGTTGTAGACCTCGGGGGTTGCGATGGGCATGTGTCCGCTCCTTGTGATGTGCGGGTGTGTGCAGTGACCCTGACCTGGGGGCGACGCCGGTGTCGGCCGGGTCCATCTTTCCAGACGTACCGTTTTGCTCCCAGCGAGGAGCGGTGGCGTGAGACGACGAAAGCGATGTTTCACGTGAAACATCGTGGGGAGCGCTCAATGCCATGTTTCACGTGAAACATCAGAAGCCCGGTGTTTCACGTGAAACATCGCCAATGAGCGAACAGTTGAGGTCAGAGGCCCAGCTCGTTGAGCGCGTAGGCGTAGACGTAAGGGACCCCTGCCTCGCCCGCGATCTTCTCGCCCGCGCCGGTGTCGCGGTCCACGATCGTGGCGACGGCGACGACGTGACCGCCCGCCTCGCGCACGGCCTCGACGGCGGTGAGCGGCGAGCCGCCGGTGGTGGAGGTGTCCTCGACGACGAGCACCCGCCGCCCCTTGATGTCCGGGCCCTCGATACGGCGCTGCATCCCGTGCGTCTTCGCGGCCTTCCGTACCACGAAGGCGTCGACGCGCTTCCCGCGCGCGTGCGCGGCGTGCAGCATCGCGTCCGCGACGGGGTCGGCGCCGAGGGTGAGACCGCCCACCGCTTCGAAGTCGAGGTTGTCGACAAGGTCGAGCATGACCTCGCCGACAAGCGGCGCCGCGGCCCCGTCGAGCGTGATCCGGCGCAGATCGACGTAGTAATCGGCCTCGATGCCCGAGGAGAGCGTCACCTTGCCGTGCACCACGGCCTTGTCCTTGATCTGCTGGAGCAGCTCGGAACGTGCGTCAGTCATGGGCACGAGCTTAGAGGGGCCGGTGGTCACGCTCTTCCGGGCCACGGCACACTCCCGCTGTGACACCGGCCCCTTCCGCCGTGACACCGGCCCCTTCCGCCCCCGGACCGCCTCAGAGCAGTCGCCAGCTCCACGTCGTCGACGCCTCCAGGGGGTCGATCGGGGTGATGAGACGCGGCTGCGTGTTGAGTCCGTTCGGGGGCCCGGTCTGCGGCTCGACGCAGACCCAGTCGGCCTGTTCGTCGTAGACCACGACCCACTTCTCCCGGCTGGTGACGGTCAGTTCCAGTTCACCCGGCCAGGTGAGCAGGACCGTCACGCCGTCCGGCATCCCGAAGCAGTCGTCCCACGGGCCCGGCAGCGGGTCGATGCGGCGGCCCGTCGGCAGGTGGTCGGCGCCGCGTTCCTCCTGCCAGCCGGGCTGGAACTCGATCTTCACGTCCTCGCCGCCGTGCCCGAGGTTGCGCCGGAACCACGGGTGCCAGCCGACCTGGCCCGGGAACGAGTCCCCGTAGGTCTCGATCCCCATGCGCAGGGTCAGGGCGTCCTCGCCCAGCTCCATCGTCTGCGTGACCCGCCCGGTGTACGGCCACGGCTCGGCCAGGTCGTACGTGAACGCGGCCGTCGGCCTGCCGTCCTCGGTGTCCGTGATCGGCGCCGCCTTCCAGCCGTGGTCGCGGGCGGTGCCGTGGATGGCGTTGGGGTCGTCGTTGAGCGGGAGCTGGTGGATCGTCCCGCCGTTGGTGAAACGCCCGTCCCTGGTACGCCCGCAGAACGGGGCCATCGGGAACGAGCCGTAGTGATCGCCGGGCCGCAGCAGCTCGTACTCCCCCACCCTCAGCGAACTGAGCCGGGCGCCGAGGTCCGGGCGCACGGTGAGGGAGGAAGTGCGGGTGGTCAGCGTCGTCTCATGTGCGGTGGTCACGGGGTGACCTTACGCGGGAGGCGGGGCGTCGAGGAGGTCCCCGGCACGCCTGCCCGCACCCCGCGTCCGCCTGTCGGTGCCTGCGGGGGCGGCTCAGTGCCTGCGGCGCAACGCGCGACCCGCGACCACCGCCGAGGCCACGACGAGCGCCGCCACGGGGGCCGCCCAACGCAGCGTGTTCGCGGAGGAAGCCGCGCCGCCGACCGCCTCGGGCGCGTACCGGCCCCGGGGCGGGGCGTGGTCGACCTCCTCGGCGCTGCGGCCGATCATCGTCCTGCGCGCGTGGGCGGCCTCGGCCGGTGGCTCGGCCTCCTCCGGTCCTGACGGTTCCTCCTCACGGCCGAGCGAGGAGGGCGGGATCTCGGTGTCGAAGACGGAAGCGGGAGTGTCCGGCACGATGCCGAGCAGGTCGTCATCGGCGGACTCGGAGGCGTCGCCGGGGCCGGAGGCATCGGCGGGCTCGGGGGCATCGGCGGGCTCGGTGGGGCCGGAAGCCTCGGCGGGCTCGCCGGGGCCGGAAGCCTCAGCGGGCTCGGGGGCACCTCCTGGATCGGCGTCGTCGCCGGGTTCGGCGGTGTCGCCGGGTTCGGCCACGGCCGTCTCCTCACCGGCTGCCTCCGCCACCTCCGCGTCCGCGTCCTGGCCCACCTCTGTGCGCCCCGATTCCGCCTCCGCCTCAGCCGCGTCCGCCTCCGCCTCCGCACCCCCGGCGTCCCCCATCGTGACCGCGTCCCCCGCCGTGACCGCGTCCTCCGGTCCCGCCGCCGACGGTTCCGCCGGCTCCTCGCCCTGAGGTCCTTCCCCCTCCGGCCGTTCGCCCGTCCCGCTCGTCCTGTCCGTCCCGTCCGTCATCGTGTCCTCCCCGAACGCCGCGCTCAGCTCTTCTTCTTCCGCATCGGACCCCGCACCGGCAGCCACGGCCCCCGCACCGGCCCCCTTCGCACCCACCTTCCCGACGGCACCCGGCTCCCCGGCAGCCCCCGGCTCCCCCGCCCCCGCCCGCCCCGCTTCCTCCCCCACCAGCGCCTCGCCCGCTCGCCCCACGTTCGCGGCGAAGCGGTTGAGGAGACGGTGGAGGGCGGATTCGGCAGCCTGGGGCCCCGCCTCGTCGAGCAGTCGGCCCGCGACCTCGCCGCTCCCGGTGTACCGGACGCGCGTACCGCCCTCGGTCTCCGCGAGCGTCAGGCTCAGCCGGGCCCGCACCGAGCCCTCGCCTCGGGACTCGGTCGCCGAGACGTGCAGTGCCCAGCTGTCGTCGGGGCGGGCGGCCAGGCGCAGCCCGCCCCGATACGTGATCGTGTGACCGCCCGCGCGCAGCCGCAGCCGCCCGTGCACCGCGATGCCGTCGCCGCCGGGGGCCGTGCGGGGCTCGGGTCCGGGCTCTGCCCGCAGCCCGGGGACGCAGTCGGGGACCCGCGTGGGGTCGCCGAGCGCGCGCCGCAGCGCGGTGGGGGGAACCGGGACGAAGACCTCATGCTCCATGCCGGGCGAGCCTACCCACGCCCGCCCCTTCCGTACCCCCCTCGTCCCGAACGCCTCGCCGGACCCACCCGCAGGCACCCCCCGGGCATCACCCCACCACCCTCGCCGCCAGCCGCCCCGCACCCATGCCGGACGACGCCCCCGCACAGCCTCTCGCCTTCCCCCTTCCCCCCTCGCCCCTCGCCCCTCCCCCCTCACAAGCCGTACCGGGGCGACACCAGCGTCGACGGCTCAAGCCCCCGCACCCGTGTCTCCGCCACCCGGCGCGCGCCCTCCCGCAGCTCCTCCGCGCCGAAGCCGCCCCGCGGGCGGGCGGGAACGGTGAGACGTGGTCGCTCCCCTGCCGCCAGCAGGAAGCCCCACTCCGTCCTGCCCTTGCGCGCCGCGTACGGCGCCGTACGCAGTCCGGCCGCACGCAGGGTGCGTTCGGCGCGCCAGTAGTCGCGCGCGTCGTTCCCCGGCGACCCGACGTGCACGGCCGCGCGGCCGCCGGGCGCGAGGGCCCGCTTCAGGAGCCCGTAGAACTCCTGCGAATAGAGCTTCGTGGCCGCCGTCTGGCGCGGGTCGGGCAGGTCGGCGACGACGACGTCGAAGCGCCGCCGGTTGGCGCGCAGCCAGGTGAAGGCGTCGGCGGAGACGGCGTGGACGCGCGGGTCGTCGAACGCGTGCCGGTTGAGCCCGGCGAGCTGGGGGTCCCCGCGCGCGAGCCGCAGCAGCGCGCGGTCCACCTCCACGACGTCCACCGCGCGCACGCCGGGCACGCGCAGCACCTCGCGCACCGCGAGCCCGTCGCCGCCGCCGAGGACGAGCACGCGGCGGTGCGGAGCCGGGCCCGCCAGCGCGGGGCGGACGAGGGCCTGGTGGTAGGCGCCCTCGTCGGCGGAGCTGACGCGCTGCCCGTAGCCGAGGTGCAGCGTCAGCGGCTGCCCCGGTCGGCCCGTCAGGACGATGTCCTGCACGTCGCTGTGGAGCGCGACGCGTACGTCGTCGCCGAAGACGGCACGGCGCGCGGCGCGTTCGAAGTCGCCGACGTGGGTCGCCGCCATCGCGAGGAGGCCGAGGACGAAGGCGTTGAGCACGAGCAGGGTCCAGCGGGCACGGCGGCTCAGGCCCCGGTGGAAGAGGCCGAGGACGAGCGCCGCGCCCGCGCAGGCGTTGATCGCGCCGGTGAGCAGAGCGCCCGTGAGCTGGCCGAGGAAGGGGAGCAGCAGAAAGGGGAAGGCGAGCCCGCCGACGAGCGCGCCCACGTAGTCGGCTGCGAAGAGATCGGCGACCGCGCCCCCTGCCTCCTGCCGCCTGATGCGCTGGATCATCTCCATGAGCAGCGGCACCTCACCGCCGATCAGCACCCCGATGACGAAGGTGAAGCCCAGGAGCAGCGCACTCGCCCCGCTCGCCCACGCGCCGGGGAAGCGGCCCGACCAGGCGAAGGCCCCGTAGAGCGCGAGCGCGCTGCACCCTCCGACGAGCGCGAGCCCCGCCTCGATCACGCCGAAGGCCGCGGCGGCCCGCGCGCACAGCCGTTTCGCGAGCAACGAGCCGATACCCATCGCGAAGACCATGACGGAGAGGACGAGGGACGCCTGCGTGACCGAGTCGCCGAGCAGGTACGAGGCGAGGGCGACGAGTTCGAGTTCGTACACGAGTCCGCAGGCCGCACAGACGAAGACGGCGAGCAGCACGAGGAAGCGGCCGACCCCGGGCCGTACCGGCAGCGACAGCGAAGGCGCCTCCGACGCGCCCCCCACCACGGCCCCGGCACCCGCCCCGGCGCCGTCCACGGCCCCGGTACCCGCCACGACCCCGGCACCGTCCACGGCCCGGGCACCGTCCCCCACCACGGCACCACCCGGAGCGCCGGCACCATCCGGAGCACCCGCGCCCCCCGCCGCACCGCCCCCCGCACCGCCGAAGCCGCCACCGACATCGGCATCGGCATCGGCATCGGCATCGGCGACAGCGCCTCGGCCGACCCTCCGCTCCCCGCCCACGAGCACCCCGCCGGAGCCCTCCGCCCCCGGGCGGGGCGGGGGCTGGGCGCGGGGGACGGCGGAACGCGGTTCGATCACACGAGCCACGCTACGTGACAGATGGAGCACTCCATGTCACCCACACGAGTGCTTTTCTCCCCAAGAACGGGAAAAGACTGGACAAGAGCCGCGACACCACGGACCGGACCACCGGCCGCGCACCACCCGCGCACCGCCCGCACACGGACCGCACCCCCGCCCGGCGCAAGCTCTCCCCTGGTTGAACATGTGAACTGACCCGCCCTCTGGGGGATGGAAACCACCCGGAGTTGGGCGAAAAGGCGGTCAGGGCACGAGAGTTCATGATTCCCTCTAAAACGTCGCCGCCCCTCCGCCGCCGTTCCCGTCCCACTCAGCTCACGGGCACGGCCCCGGTGGGCACGAGCCGGCTGCTCCCGCACCCGGCCCGTACCGCGGAACCCGGGTCCCGACCGGCCGGTCACCTCGCGGCCGCCCGTGGGAGACAGCCCGCCCCTCCTCGTCCTTGCGCGCCTGTGGAGCCGAACCATGCTCACGACCCTGAAAACCACCTACACCGACACGCGCGCGAGCGATCTCGCGTGGGCGCTCGGCCGCGAACCCCTCCCCTGTCTCTCCGCACTCGATCTGACGCTGGAGGGGGCGACGGTGCAGTTGCGGCTGCTCGGTGCCTCCCATCAGGTCCTCCTTGAGGACGAGTACGGGGAGTGTTCGGAGACCGTCGCCTGTCTGCCGGGCGGCGGCGCGCCGCTCCCGGTGGGCGTCGTCGAGGAATTCGACGGCTTCGACTACCACTTCGCCGCGCGCGTCGAGGAACTGCCGCCCGGCGCCTTCGCGGGGCGCGCGCAGGAACTCCTCGCGCTCGTCACCGAGCACCCGCACGGCCTCGCGGGCGTCTTCCCCGGCAGCCCCGACGCGTTCACCGCGATGCTCGTGCAGCGCCGCGACGGCGAGACGCAGTGGCGCACGTGGCACGCCTACCCCGAGGACGGCCAGCTCGTCGTCACGCGTACCCGCCTCGCCCCGCGCCCCGCCGCGCTCAGCGGCACGCGCAGGGACCGGGCGCGGCGCGGCAAGCGCCTCGCCGGTGTGCCGCTCGCGCCCGGCACGGCGGGCCTCGGCAGCAACGTCCCGGCAGGGGTCGGCGCGCCCGGGCACCCGAACAGGGCGCGCGCGACGCGCGGTCGCGGACTCTCGGTGGTGCCGAAGGGCATCGCCGGCGGGAACGGCCCGGTGGCCTCCTCCGCCTCCTGACCTACGGAGGTACGGTCCGCCCTCACCCTCGCCGCGGACATCCCCCGTCCCCCGACAGATCCAGGCCGCGCCGTGCGTGGTTCTCGCGGCGGACAGCTGTCCCGCCCGTGTCGTACTTCCCGGGAGGGAGCGCGCGCCCGGGGCCCCACGAGTCTCCTCGTGGGGCCCCGGGCCGTCGGCGGACCGGGCTGCCCCGTGTCAGTCGCCTCCGCCGCCCCCGCAGGAGGAGCCACCCCCGCAGGAAGAACCACCGCCGCCGCACGAGGACCCGCCGCCGCACGAGGAATCGCCCCCGCAGGAGGACGTGCTCCCTCCCGCGTCGTGGTGGCCGTGTCCCCCGTGGTGGTGACCCGTCCCGCCCGAGGACGAGCCGTCGTCGGCCCACCAGCTCTGCCCGGAGTCCTGGACCGCCGCGACGTTCGTCGCGGAGGCCGCGCCGTGCGGCGGCGCGGGCGCCCGCCGCCCGCGCACCGGCTTCCGGTCCCGGAACGGGCCGCGGCCGCGGGCCCTGGCCCGCCGGGCCCTGAGCAGCTCCCAGGCGGCGGCCACCGCCACCAGGACGAGCACGATCAAGAACACCCTCATCCCCACACCCCCGTGTCAGTCGCCTCCGCCGCCCCCGCAGGAGGAACCGCCCCCGCAGGAAGAACCACCGCCGCAGGAGTGTCCCCCGCAGGAATGACCGCCGGAGTGGTGTCCCCCTCCCGAGTCGGAGGAACCGGAGGAGTCGTTCGCGCCCGAGGAGTCCCCGGCGACCCACCAGCTCCCCGAGTCGCCCCCGGAGGACGACCGCGAGCCGCGTCCGCGCCGCCGCGCGGCCGAGCGTGCCGGGACCCCGGCGACCGCGCCCCGTACCGCCGTCACGATCCGTACGACGAGCCCCACCACGACGAGCCCGAAGATGCAGAGAACCGCGATCGTCACCGCCACGTGCTGCCCCCCTGTGTTCCGTGTTCCGCCGCCCCCTGGCGGCCCCCGTTGCTGTGTTGCAGCGGGATTGCCCGGTGGGCTCGGTGCTCAAAGCACGCTTGAGCAAGACCAGAGCTTCGGCGCAGGATGACGCCATGACCCCCAAGCCCCCGCCCTCCGGCCGCCCCCTGCTCGCCCCGCGTCTCGCCGTCTTCGGCACGACGGTCTTCGCCGAGATGTCCGCGCTCGCGGCCCGTACGGGCGCGATCAACCTGGGCCAGGGATTCCCCGACACGGACGGCCCCGAGGAGGTGCGCGAGGCGGCGGTCCGCGCGATCCGCGAGGGCCGCGGCAACCAGTACCCGCCGGGCCCCGGCGTCCCCGAACTGCGCGAGGCGGTCGCGGCCCACCAGCACCGCTTCCACGGCATCGCCCTGGACCCCGGCACCGAGGTGCTCGTCACGGCGGGCGCGACCGAGGCCATCGCGGCGACGCTCCTCGCGCTCGTCGAGCCGGGCGACGAGGTCATCGCCTTCGAGCCGTACTACGACTCCTACGCGGCCGGGATCGCGCTCGCGGGCGGCCGCCGGGTCCCGCTCACCCTGCGCGCCCCCGGCTTCCGTCCCGACCTCGACCGCCTCGCGTCGCTCATCACGCCCCGCACCCGCCTGCTCCTCCTCAACTCCCCGCACAACCCCACCGGCATGGTCCTCACCCGCGAGGAGGCCACCGAGATCGCCCGCCTCGCCGTCGCCCACGACCTCCTCGTCGTCACCGACGAGGTCTACGAACACCTCGTGTACGAGGGCGAACACATCCCCCTCGCCACCCTCCCCGGCATGCGCGACCGCACCGTCTCCATCTCCTCCAGCGGGAAGACCTTCTCCCTGACGGGCTGGAAGGTCGGCTGGGTCAAGGCTTGTTGACCCACCCATTGCCGACCGTCGCACAGCTGTCTCCGATGGGAGCGGCCAGGCATGCCTCCAGAATCCCAAAAAGCGTGCGAACACCGAAAAAGCTTGGTGGCACGGATCTTTCCTAAGAAATCCCAAACAGCGTGCTTGCAGCAGCGCATGGCGTTCTTCTTCTACTGTCCTTCTCGTGGCCGGGATCGTACGGCTCGTCACTCGCTGACGGAACCCTCACCCTCAGAAAGGACTCCACGTGCAGCTGAGACTGATGTACGTGATCGTCGCGCTCCTCGGAGCCCTCGTCGCAGCGCTGACCGGCAGCCTGGTGGCCGTGCTTGAAGGAGGGCGTGGAGTGGCCGCTCTCAAGGCGGGAGCGAAGACCTTCGCCGGCGCGCTGACACTCCTCTTCGCCGTCATGATCGCCTTGGGTGTGGTGGGCTCGTGAGCGGCGGGGAAGCGTACCGAGTGTCCGCGTCGTCGGCCGTCTCTCGTTCCTCGGACCGAGCCCTCATCGAGGTGCGCCACCTCTTGACGCAGCTGTCGCGACATATGCCCGTCTCGGACGCCAATCGGCTCGTCCTAGGTCTCCTGTATCTGAGCCGGGTCCCACGCGCGGCCGCCACCACGCCCGGAGTACCCACATGGGCGTGGTTGCTGAATCGGACCACCGACCCGCGCGACGCGAGTATTCGGGCCGACGTGTCCAAGTGCCTCGCCCACTGGCTTCCCGCCGTCGAAGATCGGGACGCCGGGGCCACAAGTCTCGTGCCCACGGTGCCTTCTGGCTCCGACAGGCTCGTACGCGCTCTCGTCCGTGCCATCGCATCCGCCCAGCAGGTCGCCCCCCTGCTCGACCAGTGTCTGAGCGATCTCTCAGCTGCTCATGCGGACGGCGACAAGTACTTCACCCCGGTTGACCTGGCACGTCTCATGGTCAGCGCAGCCGTCCCCCGCGACGGGAACCGTGTGCTAGATCCGGTCTGCGGTTCGGGGGGCCTGCTGGTCGAAAGCCACCGCTACGTCCACGATCGAGTCGGGCTCCATCCGACCATGTCCCTGGTGGGCAAGGAGCGGCACATGCTCTCCTCACAGGTGGCTCGCATGAACCTGGCGGTGCGAGGGATCGCCGCTCAGATCCTTCCGCCCGGTGACAGCCTCGCAGTGCCCGAACCCGAGCAGCACGACATCATCCTGGCCAATCTCCCCTTCAACCAGTCGGGGTGGGCACGGGAGGAGGAAACGCAGGGCGGCCCCTCCCGGCCGGCCAGCGCAGCGCCACTTGATCCTCGCTGGCCCGAGGAGCCCCCGAGCCCCGGCAACGCCAACGCAGCATGGATCCAGCACATCGCACACGCGCTGGCACCGAAGGGACGAGCCGTCTTCCTCATGGTGGACACCATGGCCTCCACGCGAAAGGCGGGGCCGATCCCGCGGCTACGCGAGCGTCTGCTGCGCGATGACCTCGTGGAAAGCGTCATCGCCCTCCCCGCGCGTGTGTCCGGGCCGTCCCGGGATACCACTCCATGCCTGTGGGTTTTCAACAAGGACAAGAGCGCCCGCCCCGGGTGGGGCACCCACGACCGCCGGGGTCAGGTGCTCTTCATCAACGCACGGAACGCCTATGAGCAGTTGCCGAATTCGCGGGCCCGCAGGCTGGGCGAGAAGAACAGCGCCTCGATCTCGACCACGCTCGCGGCTTGGCGCGGCCTGGCCGAAGCCGGTTCCGCGCCACCGCCGTACCAGGACGAGCCCGGCTGGTCGCGGAGCTGCACGGTCACCGAGATCGCCGCCCACGAGTACAGCCTGATGCCGACCTCGTACGCCGTCGAGCCGCTGAGCCGGGAGCAGGACACTCGCGGCAGGGTGGAACGGCTCAAGCGCGAGCTGATGGAGCGCCTGGAGGAGATGCGCGACCTGGAGCCACGACTGCTTGACGCGTTGGAGGAACTCTGATGGAACCCGATGCCCGCTTGGTCAATTCGGAAGACGGTGCTTGGCCAACGACCTCTCTCGACAGGCAACAGCGCCTCAGCAGAAATGTCTTCACCGCATGTGGCTTCGTGGACGAGGAGATCGCGGACACGACTCCAGGGGTGGTCAGTTCGACTTTCGTCCATGGAGGCCGGATCTTCGCGCCCCGCACCAACGAGAGCGCCACGCGCCAACCCGCGCGGCCCCGGGCAACGCTCCGACAGGGCGATCTCGCTGTCGTACTCGTCCGACGGGTGGGGGATTCGGCGCTTGTCACCCCCGCGCATGCCGGATGGCCCGCGAGCAGGTCGATCGGCATCATCCGAACGGAGGCCCACATCCTGGAGTGGCTGCATATCTGGCTGCAAACAAGCACCGCCCGAGCCCGGATCGAAGAAGACGTGACGGCACACGTCGAGCCGACCACCAGCCTCGAAGCCCTCCGGCGTATGCCGTTTCCGCTGCCGCCGCTCGACGTCATCAGCCGCTACCACCGGGTATTCCGCCTCATCGAGGAGACGGCCTCTCTTTACGAGCGGACGGCGCGCACGGCGGTGGAGCTGGTCGACGCGCTCCACGAAGACGAGGTCGTCGCAAATCCGGGGTGGGACTCGCGACCACTCGCGAAGGTCGCCCACCTCAAGACGGGGAAGGGCTCGGAACGCTCTCTCACGCTCGTGCCCGCCGAGACCGGCGTCGGGGCGATCGCACCACGGGACTTGTATCAGCTCTCCGTGCCCTACGTTCAGCGGTTCCGGTTGCACACATCCGCTGGCCCCGGCGAGGTGTTTCCCACCGGCACCTTCCTGCTGGGTACGCGCGCCGAAGGCACACACATCGCCGTGGCGAACCAACCCGTCAGGGCATTGAGAAGCGTCGTGGCCCTGGGCCCCCGTGAGGAGGACGACGCCTGGTGGCTGCTGCACGAGCTCAGGGCCCGAAGCCAGGAAATCGTGGAACGCGCGCAGGGCGAGAAGCGCCGCGAGATCTCCGCCCTCGCACTCAAGCGCCTGAACATCACCTGGCCCGACCGGTCATCCCGCGCGGTTTTCCACAGAGCCGCCGAGCCCTTGCACGCCACCGCACAGCTCCTCGTCTCGAAGGTCGCCACCCTGCACACCCTGAGGGATGCGCTCCTGCGGGACATCGCCGCGAAAGCCGGCATTCTGCGCGAGCCGAAGGCAGATGCGCAGCAAGCCCCCGTCGCGGTCCCCGGACCACGCGGAAGCGGAACAGGATATGAGCAAGGATGAGCTTCGAAAGCTCAATGGCAGCTACCCCGGTGAGGACGGTGGAGACATGGGCGGCAGGCCGCTGCTGAACCGCAGGCTGGAAGGACTCGGGACGACGATCTTCGCGGAGATGTCGGCGCTGGCGATGGAGACCGGCGCGATCAACCTGGGCCAGGGCTTCCCGGACACGGACGGCCCCGAGTCCGTACGCGAGGCTGCGGTACGGGCCCTGCGCGACGGCCGCGGCAACCAGTACCCGCCCGGCCCCGGCATCCCCGAACTCCGCGAGGCGATCGCCGGCCATCAGCGACGCTTCTACGGCATCGACCTGGACCCCGACACCGAGGTGCTCGTCACCGCAGGCGCGACCGAGGCGATCGCCGCGACCATGCTGGCCCTCCTGGAACCCGGCGACGAGGTCATCGCCTTCGAGCCGTATTACGACTCGTACGCCGCCTGCATCGCGGTGGCCGGCGCGAAGCGCGTCCCGCTCACCTTGCGTGCCCCGTCCTTCCGCCCGGACCTGGACGAGCTGCGAGCGAAGATCACTCCGAAGACGCGTCTGCTCCTCCTGAACACCCCGCACAACCCCACGGGGATGGTCCTCACTCTCGAAGAGCTGAGCGCCATCGCCGGCCTCGCTGTGGAGCACAACCTGCTGGTCGTGACGGACGAGGTCTACGAACACCTGGTCTTCGAGGGGGCACACCATCCCATCGCTGCCCTCCCGGGCATGCGCGAGCGCACGGTCTCGATCTCCTCCGCGGGCAAAACCTTCTCCTTCACGGGCTGGAAGGTTGGCTGGGCTACGGCGAGCCCGCCCCTGATCGCCGCCGTCCGCACCGCAAAGCAGTACCTGACCTTCGTCAGCGCGGGCCCCCTCCAGTACGCGATCGCGGAGGCCCTCCGCCTCCCGGACACGTACTTCGACACCTTCCGCGAGGACCTCCACCGCAAGCGAGACCTCCTCGCCGACGGTCTCCGCACCGCGGGCTTCGAGGTCTACACCCCCCAGGGCACCTACTTCCTCACCACCGACATCACCCCCCTCGGCAAAAAGGACGCCTACAACTTCTGCCGATCCCTCCCCACCCGCTGCGGCGTCGTCGCGGTCCCCGTCTCTGTCTTCTACGACGACCCCGACGCCGGCCGCACCCAGGTCCGCTTCACCTTCTGCAAGAAGGACGATGTCCTCTACGAGGCCACCACCCGCCTGCAGAGCTTGGCTTCCTGAACTCACGCCTCCTGCGTCTCGAAGGCGTTCAGCCCCGGCGGCGCGGCGGCCTGCGGCCGCCGCGCCGGGCAAGTCTCCGGCACGCAGCCGTGCCCGACGCGCGCGGTGCCGTCGTCGAGGCGGAGGAGGACGGCGAGCACGCAACCATCGACCACCTCGAGTTCGAGCGCGTGGCGGCGCAGGCTGGAGATCTGGGCGCTACTGGTGCCGCGACGGACGACGAGCGGCGAGTGGTCGCCAGGAGTCGTGAATGTGCGGCTCATCGGGGCCCTACGCAACCCGAGTCGCCAGGTCAGCCACGTGTTTACGTTGACTCCGCTGCCGCGCAGAATGTCCCCGTTGACAGGGATTCGCATGCCGAGGACCTCGCCTTCAACGGCCATCGTGTCCGGCTGAACTGGTTCTTCCTCCTCGAAGGGGCGAGCACCGCGGGAAACGAGATCGACCAAGCCGTCTAGGGTCTCGCCAAGCTGGTCACTGAGCAGGCACTGCTTCAGGCGCCAAGCGGTGACCGGGTACAGTTCCGTGACCTTGGCGAAGAGCTGCGTCCGGGAGAGAGGGCCCGACTCGGTGACCACCGAGACCATCGCCTCCACAGCACTGGCGTACGTGGACGCACGGAGGTGCGTCCACTCGGCCAGGGCCCAGGTGCCCTCGGGGCGGATCTGCCGGAAGCGGTCATCACGGCGCAGCGCCTCCCGTACAGCCGCGGCGGTCGTCGAGGCCATCGGGGCGAGCAACTCGTCAGCTCGGCACGGGCGCCCGGTCTCCAGAAGCCATAGGTACGCCGCGTCGCGTCCCCGCGCCTTGCGGCGAACCCAGTGCCCGTCGGGGCTGAGGGCGAGCCGCGATTCGGAGTGGCTCAGCAGCCGGCGCAGAGGGAGCCCTACGGGCAATCCCGCCTCGAAGGCCGCCTGGCCGAGGTCGTCGCCACGGAAGGGCGCGGCTTCGACAAGATGGCGTAGGGCGTCGCCCAGTGCTCCCGGGTCGGCGCTCCACCAGCCCCGCAGCGGCCCCGCCCATGTCCGCGGCGCAGCCAGCCCCGCCGCTGTCAGCAGCTCGTCCAGCAACACATGGTCGACGACCCCAAGCGCGGCGGCGAAGGCCCCTCGCGGGGAGGCCATGCCCGCGCCCGCGGTGAGCAGCTTCTCCCGCCAGCTGTCTTGGGCCATGTCCGCCATCACCACGAGTCGTTTCCGCGTCCCGCTCTGGATCTGACGCACGCGCTCGCGGCTCAGCCCCAGCGGCGCCCCGACCTCGTCCAGAGTGCGGCCTTTGGATCGGCCCGCGACGACGGCTCGCTCACGCTCGTCGAAGACTTCCCACGCCGTGATCAGCCATTCATCCATCGACCGCTCGACCACCATCGAAATTCCTTACATCTCGCTGAAATAGACGACCCGCACGCCGAGGAATTCGGCCATGCGCCGGTGTTCCTCTTTCTTCTCGGGCGACACAGGGTCGCGGAACGGATCGACGACGCAGATCGTCCAAGGCCAGGTCTCGCCGGTGGACCGATCGAGGATGGCGGGCCATACGAGGTGCTTGAGGTTCGCCGCAGTGCCGGCCACGAAGTGCTCCTCATGGTCCTCAGTCCCGATTTCGCGGACCCTCGCACGCATCGGCTTCTGTCGCGTGGTGTCCGGGATGACCTCCCAGCCGGGTCCGTACGTCGCCACGACCATCCGCTCGAGCGTCGCCGCCGGCCGAGTCACATACTTGGCGTACTTGCCCTCGCCGCGCCGTGCCCGCTCGTACTCCTTCATGGGGCAGTCCTTCAACCATGGACGAACGTTGGCCTGCTGCCCCACGAAGCCGAGGAGACGGCCACCGATCTCTGGATCCTCTGTCCATTCCTGGTACAGACGCGTACGATCCGCGTCCTGGAGGTGCGGCCACTGAGCCTCGTCGGCTTGGGTGTAGATTCGCGTGACCACGGCCTTCTCGACGGCGGTCGGGATCTTGTAGTCGGTCACAGGATTCCTTTCGGCAAGGGGAACTGGAGGCGGACCTCGTCCGCCGCGGTCTCAAGGTCGGCGGCATCCTGGATCCACATGTCCATGAGGGAGCCGACCGTCTCGTCCTGGAACTCGATGCGGGAGACGTGAGGGAGTTCCAAGTGCTCGGTCTCCTCGGCATCCAGCGTCCGGCGCAGGTTCAGCACCGCTGCGGCGCGGCGGATGTCGGTGACGAAGTCGAGGACCTTCAGAGCCTTCTTGCCGGGGCTCAGGCGCAACCCCCGGCCTAGCTGCTGCACGAAGATCCTGCGGCTGTGAGTGACACGAAGGAACGCGATCAGATTCACATCGGGCACGTCGACGCCCTCGTTGAACACGTCCACGCAGGTGATCACAGGGACGCGGCCGAGACGGAACTCATTGAGCAAAACGTCACGGTGACGCTTCGACAGTCCACTGTGAAGGTAGGAGGCGTTGATCCACGCGGGGTCCGAGGTAGCGAGGAGGTCCGCCATGTGCTCGGCGTGCTCGATGGTCTGGCAGAACACAATGGCGCGGGGTTCGACGGTCTCTCGCCAGGCCGCCCGCAAGTGCTCGATGATCTCCTCATCCCGCTGGGGGAGGAACAGCCGCCGGTTCAGATCCTTGATCGAGTAGCCGTGGCGACTGATGTCCTGGACGGCGTCCCAGTCGACGCCGTCCGCGTACAGCTTGTAGTCGACGGCCGACAGGTAGCCCGCCGCCATGCCCTCGGCGATGCCCATCTTGAAGCTGGGCCGGCCGAAGCGGGCGGTGATGTCGAACTTGTCGCCGCGCCAGGGAGTGGCGGTGACTCCGAACCGCCCCGCAGTCCCACACAGATCGAGGAGTTCCGCAAACCTGCCGGTCTCGGCGACGTGATGGGTCTCGTCGATCATGATGAGGTCGGGTTCGTAGCCCACTCGTACGGCGGACAGCGCGGACTCAACGGTCGCGACGACGACGCCGTCGAGAGCCCTTGGCTTGTTCCCGCCGGTGAGGAGGCGCGTCGGCACACCCTTTGGGATGTGTCGCCACAGTGCCTTTTCCAGCTGACCCACCAGGTCACGCATGTGCGCGACGACCAGGACACGCGCGCCTGGACGCGAGGCGAGGACATTCCCGATGACCTCGCCGCCGACGACGGTCTTACCCAGACCCGTCGCCAGGACGAGCAGCGCCGTCCCCTCCGCATCGAGGTCCCGCTCAATCGCGGCCACGGCCCGTTCCTGGTACGGCCGCAAGGCGTAGGGGGTGGGTACGCGGTCGGACATCCTCTCACCGATGGCGGTCAGGGTGGCCCCGTGCCACAGAGTGATGTCGACGCCGATCCCCGCGAGTGCCCGGCGTCGCGCCTGAGCCGACGCGGTGATGTCCGTATTGGTGACTAGGACGGCCTTGTCGGCGCGGTAGTGAGTGCGCGCGCGCTCAAGGTCGTCGACGCCAGCGTGGTCGGCGGTACCGTGCGCCTTCCACTTGCTCTGGAACACCCACTGTTCATGGTCGCGGACCGCGAGCAGGTCGGCGCCGTGGTCGTGTGCGCCGTCGATGACGCGGACATCCTGAAATCCGAGGTGCCACAAGGTTCGTTCGAGCGCCTTGGTCAGTCCCTCAGGGCCGCCGTCGCGGAGTTCGGCGGCCGTCAGGAACGCGGCGCTCACTCCTCACCCGCCAGCTCGTCACGGAGGAGGGCGATACTCAGGCGGGCGCGTCGCAGCTGCGGCGCGGTGGCCTCACGCGCGAAGGTGCCGAGCGTCGCGACATCCGCGAGGCAGCCCGTAACCCGGGCCAGGCTCAGGGCCTTCCCCGACGGCGAGGACACCCCGGTGTACGGGCCACGGAAGACGGCGCCGTCCATGAACGCCGCTGGCATCGTCTCGACGAGTCGGACCAGAGCCAGCGCGGGAACGTGGTGAACAAACCCGGAATCCAGGCCGAGACGGCCGATGAGACCGACACGTCCGGCGGCGATCATCGCCTCCTCGGTCGCGGTCTTCTCCTCCTTCGAGAGGTGACCATAGGCGGCGGTGTGGCCGCCGCTGCGGTCAAGGGCCTCGACCACACGCTCGCGGATCTCCGCGAGGAGGTCGCGGGCCTCCGCGCCGACGGTGGTGCCGTCGAGTGCGCTGTCCTGCAGGGACTCGGAACGGATCGCGGCGACGAGTTGAGACGGGCTCCAGTCGGAGCGAGCCCGCACCTTCAGGACTGCGGCCAGTTCAACCAGGAGGAGATCGGCGTAGTCCGTACCGAACCGACGGAACGCAGTGTGCTCGGGGTCTACGAGGGCGGTGAGCTCGTTACCCGACCGCTGGTCGAGGAGGACCGGAACGTGCAGCCCGTTATCGTCGAGAAGCCGCTCGCCCGGCTTCACCAGCAAGGTCCGCACCTTCACGTAACCGAGCTCGGGGTGCCCGAACGATCGACTCAGGTAGGCGTGTGGCGACGCCGCGCCCTCGTACCGGGCCAGGCGCTCACTACGGGTCTCCGCCCTCTCCTTGATCGCCACAGCCTGGGCCGGCACGGTGGAGACAGCCTCGGGCTCGGGCTCGGGCTTGGCGGCACCGGACGCGGGGATGTTGGCGGGCATGCCGAGCGCGCCCAGAACCGCCTGCTCGTCGGGCTGGGCTGGCACGCTGGCGGCCGTCTTCGCTTCCTTGCCCTGCTTCTTGATCTCCTCGTGCCGCAGGACCGCCTGCCACCAGTGATCGTCGGTCTGGAACTCGGCGACGCCTGCCTGAAACTTCCGGCCCCAGTCTCGGGTATCCGCATGGACCGGCTTGCTGCCGTCTCCCGGGACGAGGTAGCGCAGGCCCGCGTCGTTTCGGCGAAAGCCCTTGAACAGCAGGGCCAGCGGGCTCTCGTTCTCCGTGTAGCCGAGCTTCTGGGCCCGCTGAGGCTGGAGTGGCGCCAGGCCGCGCAAAACCTCCACGGCGGTGAGCCAGCTGCGGTCCCCGTACTCGAAAGCGTCCTTCTGATAGGTGACGGGAACGTGGTCGAGGTGAATTTCACCGATAAGACGGCCGCCCTGGTGAGCGAGCTCGACCGGGTACTCCGGCTCCTCGTTCCCAGCGATTCCGTCAGGGTTGTTCCAGGTGAAGAGCTGCTTGTCCCAGCGCAAGATCTTCCGGCCGTTGCGCAGGAAGTCGACCCCGTACTCACTCTTGTCGAGGTAACGCTGGACGCCCAGCCAGCCGTGGATTCGCCGCTCGCGCACCGCCAAGTCGCCGCCGCCACAGACGGAGCAAACCTCGCCCGACCCGATCTGCCATTCTCCACAGTCCCGGCAGGCGATCCCGTCCTGAAGCTTCTCATCGATCGGAATGTACGCGGGGATCCGTTCCTTGCCGTTGTAAAGCACGTAGCGGTCATCGCCCCAGCGGCAGTGACGGACTGGCTTGACCCGGGTCCCGCCGACGTAGAGCTCGAAGGGGTGCTCCGTGAGGATCCACGAGTACACCGAGCCCAGGATGTTGCGAAGTGAGGCTCCATTGCGCCGCAGCCAGTCGGCCCGCGTCACGTGCAGACGGTCAACGATGATCCTGGTGCCGTGCTGGGACGGGTCGCTCTTCGGTTCGACGATGTCCTTCGCCTCGAAATCGTCCTTGATCTGGTCGAGGTCGATCTCGACACCGATCCACTCCGCGTCGCCCGCTCGAGTCGTCAGGATTCTGGTCCGCCGGCCGAGACGTGCGGTCGAGATGTTGAAGCCCATGCCGAAGAGACCGAGCTTGTCGTGCATGTCGTTCCCGGACCAGCCGGCCCGGACCGCCCGCGCGAGACGGTCCTGTGACATGCCACGACCGGTGTCGCGGACCTCCAGAACCCCCTTCGGGGACGACGGCAGGGTCACGCTGACCGTGAAGCCGTCGTGCCACTCCACCCTCGAGCGAAGGATGTCGAGAAAGTCGTCGAAGGAGTTGTCGACGAGCTCGGCCAGGCACTGCCACTCGTCGAAATCGATCTCGCCCAGCATGCTCAGCACGCGGGCAGAAGGGGTGATCTTCACTCCGGTGGAACCCTCCTGAAGGATCGGGACGCTGTCATGGCGGCCGCAGCGTACGTGGGCACGGCGAAGCCGCCCGACTCTCGTGAGTCGAGCATTCGATCCTGAGAGTAGAAGACGCCACTGCCAATCCGGCCGGAGTTTGCGAACCCCGGCGAATCATGTGGCCAATGAGGATGAGCCAGAAGGTAACGAACCCGCATGAATGGAGGCGATCCGGTCGAGGCTGACGAGGGGATAGCCTGCGGCCGCCGGCCTCCTCACGCGACGTGCACCGCCGCGGCCCCCGAGGTCCATGTCCGAACCGCGGGATAGCTCAGTCCTCCCCGGCAAGGGCTTCCGCCGTGGGACCACATACCGACTCTGTCGCGCACCCGCGGCATCCTGAGATACATGATTCGAGAGCCCTCTGAAGTGACCGTGACGGAAGACGGAACCGTCTAAATCCCGATGGATGTCTTGGTCGAGGCCGGCCTGCACATCGGCGAATAGCTGCTGGCATACAGCGACGGTGACGGCCAGATCGCCCTGCGGCGCGATACAGACGCGGTCGAGGACCTGCTCCGCGACGGGACCCTGTAGCCGCGTCACTGACCACGCACCACCACGATGACGCGCTGAGCGGCGTCGACGGGGTCCTCGTGCTCCCAGACCCGGACAACCGTCCACCCGGCTTCGGAGAGGCGACGGTTCGTCTCCTCGTCCCGCGAGCGGTTGACCTCGATCTTGTCGCGCCAGAACTCACGATTTCGAGCCGTCGCCGGCCTGTGATGTTCCGGGCATCCGTGCCAGAAGCAGCCATCGACGAACACCGCCACACGGGCCTTCGTGAACACGAGGTCCGCGGTGCGGCGCAAGTCGGGCAGCGGCCGCGACGATACTCGGTACCGCAGCCCCTCACGATGGATGAGGGAGCGGAGCCTGAGCTCGGGGCCGGTGTCTTTGCCCCGGTTTCCACGCATCGACGCGCGAACCGCGTCCGATGAGGCCCACGAGTCCCGCGGCACAGGTCGGGCACCCACGAGCCCCTTCTCCACCGCCGCCTCCCACCCGGCGACGAGGTTCGCCGCTCGGGTGTCGTTGTCGACTTGCCCAAGGTACTTGGCGGGCGAACGGCCCTTGTCGGACCACCGCAGGTAGGCACGAATGCGTCGAGTGTGGGGCAGCACCTTGAGTTCGACGGAGGCGAGAGCGTAGCGATCGTCGTCCAGACGGACGTAGCGCCCTTGGCGGCCGCCGGCCGCGCGGTCCTGCTCGGCCGCCAGCGCTTCTCGGCTTCGGCCGGCGCGCCCCTTCCAGGCTCGCGCCGACGGTGGCTGATCGTTCCAACCGCTCTGCCCGCCGCGCCGCGCATCGGTCACGATCGCGATTCCACGTTGTCCAGTGCCGCGTAAATGGCCTTCGCGAAGACCTCTCCCAGGCGTACCGGCACGGCGTTGCCCAGCTGACGCATCCGCTCCCCGCGCGGTCCCATCAGATTCCACTTGTCGCCGAAGGTCATGACGCGCGCGGTCTCCCGGACGGTCATGTATCGGTGGATATAGTCCAAGCGCCCGGTCTCCTGGTTTCGCACACGCTTGTCCAGGAGCATCACGGACTCGCCGCCTGGGACGCCGTGCACGCCGGCCTTCACGGTCTTGGCCGGGTAATCAAGCATATTCGGTGTGTGACCCTGATAGATCCTCGCGCCCGGCCACCCGATGTGATCGGGGAAGCCCTGAGGCGTCTTCTTGTCCAACTGCTCCAAGTTGATCTCAGGCAGCCCGACCAACGCGTCCCTCAACGTCAGCCACGAGGCCAGGGGCTCCCCTTCGTCGAGCTGGAACTCTTCCTGCCGGTAGCGGCGCTCGACATCTTCACGCACATGCTTCTCGACCGTTCGGTGCCGGTCCCAGTAGGTGTGATCGCGGAAGGACTGGATCAGGGACCGCCTGGAGTGTGTCTCCTTGACCGCCTCTCGGAACTGCTCCCGATCCACGCCGAGGTCGGCCCGGAAGGCTACAAGGATGACGCGGTTCCGGATCTGCGGCACCCCGTAATCGGCGGCGTTCACGGGGAACTCGAGAACGTCGTACCGCTGTGTCGGGTCCGTGTCCTTCGCCTTCAGCCGCTTCCGCAGCTCCCGATCGTGCTCTTGCCACGTCGTGTCGGCGCGCTCCACGAAGGGCAGTTCAAGCTCACGCTTGATGTACTGGAAATACGGGGAGAAGGACTGACGCAACAAGCCTCGGACGTTCTCGCAGAGGACCGCTTTCGGCCTGATCTCACGGACGGCCCGGAACATCTCGGGGAACATGTTCCGTTCGTCCTCGTCCCCCTTGGCGACGCCGCCGAGACTGAACGGCTGACACGGCGGGCCACCGGCGAGGAGATCGACCTCATACTCCCCCAGGTAGGTCATGTTCAGCTTGCGAACATCGCCCAGGACCAGCGGCGTCTTGTGCTTGTCGCTCCTCTCCTCCCCATCCCTCAGCTCCTCGGGGACGGGAGGGCACGATCCTTCCGGGTAAGCCACGAAGTCGTTCGCCTTCAACGTCTCGCACGCCCACTTCGCGTACTCATTCACGAGGAGATGGCGGAAGCCGGCGTTCGTGCCAGCCTGCACCAGCCCACCGCCTCCGGCGAACAGTTCGACCGACGTCCGTGCCATGTTTCACGCTCCCAGCAGATCAGTGCAGGTAAAACCATACCGCGGAGTAAGTGATCACGCCGTCACTCTGGCCAAAATCTTCACCATGTGGCGACTACAGTTCCTTTGATGACCCACGTCTCCCCGACCGTCGCGGGCCGAGACATAGGGAGACCGAGCCCGGCGAAGGAGCCATCCCGTGACCGAGTCCAGCGAGCGCGGTCTTCGGGTTCCATCCGCTGAGTCCGGGCGCGACCGCATCTACGACCCGCTCCGACGTGAGAACCTCGGGCGGAGCGTGCTCTGGGCCCTGGTGTCGTCGAAGCCAGTGCCCCTCGGTGACATCCCCGACTTCCGCGGCTCCGGCATTTACGCCATCTACTACGCGGGACCCAACAAGCTGTACGCGCGTATCTCCTCCGCGAAGTGCGACATACCCATCTACGTGGGCAAGGCCGATCCAGCGGGTAGCCGCAAGGGCCAGAAAGTGGGCGCGGCGTGGGAAGGTACGAAACTGCGGGACCGGCTCCGGCAGCACGCCCGCAAGATCGGCACTGCTCTAGACCTCGAACTCGGCGACTTCTTCGCGCGATATCTTCCCGCCGACGATCTCTTCACGCCCATGGCTGAACGACTGATGATCAGCGACCTGCAACCCGTATGGAACGTGGTGCTGGAAGGGTTCGGGGTGAACCAGCAGGGGGCAGGGCGCGAGGACAAGCAGCTTCGGCCGAAGTGGCACGAAGTGCACCGCGGTATCGACTGGGCGGATGGCATGCCCGCGCAGCCTGGGGGACCAAAGCCGCTGCAGGAAGCAATAGTCGCTCACCTGGAGCTCCATGGGGCGGCCCCTTCCGCTTCCGACGGCGAGCCGGGGCAGCCTGGGCTGACGGATCTCAGCCCGATCTGAGGGCGCGATGCTCGCTCCGTGTATGGCCGGAGTCTGATCCCCCGTACACGACCGTCTCCACGCCCTTCATCCCAACCACGGCTACCACCCATACTCCAGGTCGGCCGCGCTCTCCTCCAGTAGCCCAATCGAACAACATCGACTACTGGCCGAACGGCGCTCTTCCCGCCAGCATCACGCTTTCCAATTCTCCCGAACAGGGTCCGCCGGGGTTCAAACCCGTCCTGACCTGCGGTGGAGCGAACCGCTGAACAGCGGCTGAACCCGCCTGGATGGGGGTGAATGAGACCAGAACTGAGACCACGCCGCCCGGCACCCACGGCCGGATCGCCCGTCTCGTTCCTGGTCAGCTGTCCGTGACTTTGGGGTGTCGGGGCGAGGCGCAGACGAGACGGGCGGTCCGCCCTTGCGATATCGCAACCTAGCGGTAGCCACACGAATACCATGTAGTCATGAGCCGCTGTACAGCCCCAGTTCAGGGTCATCGGACCGCCAGTGGCCGGGCGGCGTGCCCCGCGTGCAGCAGCGGAGGCTACGGGTACTCGTCGTCCCGGACCTACTACCCGTCGCCGGTCTACACCCCGCGCAGCAGCGGCGGGGGCGGTGCGACCAGCAGCCGCAGCTCCGGTAGCGGCAAAGTGCGGGCGCCTTGGTCGCCGAGCACCTCTACCGTGATCTACACGCCTGGCGAGGTGAAGGGTCTGACCCCTGTTCGCGACGCCACCGTGTTGCGTGCGCGTCAACAGCCCGACCTGTGCGATGTGTTTCTCTGCCACGCGTGGGATGACCGGCGCGGTGCTGCCGCGGAGTTGTGCAACCTGCTGGAAGCAGAGGGCGTGTCGGTATGGTTCAGCGAGAAGAACATCGCGCTTGGCCAACCGTTCATGCGAGAAATTGACAGGGGGCTGGCGAGGTCGCGTACAGGTCTCGTTCTGGTCACCCCTGCGCTACTGACACGCCTCGAGGCCGGTGGCGTCTCTGACAAGGAGCTCTCGGAGCTCCTTGCACGTGACCTGCTGCTCCCCGTCATACACGAGACGACCTACGGCGAGCTCCGGGACATCAGCCCCCTACTTGCATCCCGGAACGGGTTGGACACCGCTGAGGATTCGATGGCAGTTGTTGCCATGAAGATCGCAGAGCTGGTGGCCGTCGAAGACGACCAGCTCGCGGTGGACTAAGGGTAGGAGAGTCGCCGAGATCATCCGTCCTGGTCACGGCGACGTTAGCGGCTGAGGGAGGTTGAGAACACCGAGGCGCGGGGGTGGAGTCACTATGCTCGCCCCTCGGACCCAGGCTGCCCTGAGGCAGTTCTTTATTCCTGCACCAGCCGCCGACCTGATCGCCTCGATGCCTCGCTTAGACGAGCTGAGCAATACCGTGCACATCCTGGATCCCGGCGCTGGGGTCGGCTCGCTGGCCGCCGCACTGGCCTGGACGTTCACGTGGTCGCCAGCCGTGTACGGGATGGTGCACTCAGCATGTCGATCCGCGCCTCCACCAGCGCGAGCCGGCGCACCGCCTCGGTGCGGAACACCCGGCGCTGCGACCGCTGGTAGCGGTACGCGCACTCCATGGTCGCCATGGACAACCCGAACCCCACGACCCCAGCGGCCACGGGTGCCACGTGCAACCGTGCCCCGCCGGCACTCGTGAATCCGCTTCCAAGGGGCAGGGCCCAGGTGAGGGTGAGGGCGATGGTGAGCACCAACCACAGGACGTACCCGCTGAACATCCAGGGCTGCGCCTCACGCAGCCACAGCAACCGCCCACGTTCCGCCGCCCGCTTTTGGGCCGCCACCACCCCGGACAGCTCTCCGAGCGCGAACCGTGCCCGGTCCCGCTGCTCTCGCCGGATCGGCGCGACCCACCCCTGCGTACGCGCGTCGAGCCGAGCGATCTCCCGCCGCACCACCGCCACTGGAGCTGTCGCGGGCATCGACTCAGGCCACCGCACCCACCGTTCGCGGTCCTTCTTGAGGGAGCGCACGAAGCTGGCTGCCATCGGGCCGACGGCGACGCACATGCCCAGCATCAGTACGACGGCGAACCCAGGACTCCGACCCCACACCTGGATCACGAGGAGCGCCGCGAACAGCAGGAGGAAGACCGGCACCGGATAGGTCGCCCGGAGGTAGTTCTCCTGCGTGGCGTCCTGCAGGTCACGTTCCCACGCCTGGACGGGGCGGCGCATGAGGCCACAGGACAGCAGTACGGCGATCATGACGGCACCCATCAGCCCGAGGGACGCCACGGCCAGCAGCAGGGAGGCCGGGGCATCGCCCGGTTCCGGGGGAGGCTCCTCGGCCGCCGCGGACCACGGCACGAGGACGCAGAGCGCGGCGGCGAGGACGCCGGTGGCCCAGCCGAGCAGCCGACCGGGCTGCCGTGGCGGCCGCTCGTCGGAGGGGATGGGCACCCATGTCGGCGCCACCAGGGTTTCCAACGTGGCAATCAGCTCCTCGACGGCCGTGTCCCAATCGTCTGAGGTGACGCGATGCACCTGCCTGAGGGCGAGTTCCCGGATCGATGCGGGAAGCAGCGCGCGCGGCGGTGGCTCTGCGACGTCAAGGAGCAAGGGGATCACGGTCTTCCCCGCAACGAGCGCGAGCTCGATCTCGTGCCGCACCCAGTCGCCCGCGCGGTCGAGGCACCGCTCGCCCGATGGGTCGTGCGCTTCCAGCCAGCCCTCCGGAATGGTGACGATCAGCACCTCGCAGTCGTGCACCCGGTCTCTGAGGTTGTCTGGATAACGGTTGCCCGGCAGCATCGACGACGTGTCGAGGAACACCTGGGCGTCACCGAAGTGACGGCTGAGCCGCTCATGCAGCCGATGCACCGAGTCCGTGGCACGTGGACCCCTGCGGTAGTTGATGAATATGCCCCCCACGGCGGTGTCGCCCCTCCTCGTCCGTTCCTTCTGTCAGGGTGGTGACCGGGGAATGCCCCGAAGAACTTTCGACCTCGAAGGCGAGGACGTCCATGCACCCGTGTCCGTTCTGTTCCATCGCGGTCCACCGGGGCCCGGCACGAATGATCTTCGAGGACGACCACTCCATGGTGTTCTTCCCATTGGTCCCGGCGACCCCTGGCCATACGCTAGTAGTGCCCCGGGCACATGTGCCGGACCTCTGGGCTATGGCGCCGACGGAGGCAGAACAGCTACTCGCGACCGCGCTCCGCGTCGGAGCCGTCCTGCGCGGCCACCTCACCCCCGAGGGCATGAACGTCATCCACTCCGCCGGCTCCGCTGCCTCCCAGACGGTGTTCCACGCTCATGTCCATCTCGTCCCCCGGTGGCGGGGCGATGCGATCGGCCCCCTGTGGCCGGAAGACGGGGAGGGCGTCCGGGACGCGGCCTTGCTCGACGCGCTGGCCGATGAAGTGGCCGCCCTGCTGCGGCCGCCTGCGCCCCCGGGGCGTGATTCAGCGGGCCACGAGTATGACCGTGAGATGGGCGATCAGCAGGGCGCCGTAGAACAGCACCAGTGTCTGAGAGAAGGCGGCCTTTGCTAGCGTCACCCTCGCCAGGTACGGCCCGACGTTCATCGACAGCATCTCCACGGTGCTGTCGGGCGTCCGGGCCTCCTCGTACAGGGCCCGGAAGAGCCTTTCCTGGCGCAGGAAGTACGAGTCGAGATACCAGAAGCCCAGCAGGGGGACGATCCCGCTCAGGGCGATCTGCCAGCTGAGCCGCCCTGCTGAGAGCGCCAGGACAGCGGCGGTGAGCGTCATCACCCAGCCCTTGAGTAGGAACGAGTTGTTCCCCAGCCTGATGATGACGGCCTGGACGAACTCCAGGTGTTTGATCCGGTCGGTGCTCAGTGCAGTGCCGCTGGCGGCGGTGGTACTGAGGTCCGCTTCGCCGTTGCCGATGCTCACTGACATGCTCCCCCTCCGTCGGGCACCCCCGCGTCGAGAGACTATCGCGGGGCTGCTCCGGAATCCCTGCCGCCGAAGGGGGTTGGACTCGGCTCCCCGTCCGGCTCCGCGTCCCGTGTGAGGCCCTGGCCGCGTCCTCTGAGCCGGACGAACCCGACGGCACTCAGAGCCGGGGTGATCAGGAGCCCGGTTAACGCGAACGGGTCCTTGGGGTTGTCGGGTTGGCGCTCACTGCTCGTAGGACCACGCCCGGCCCGTCTGCCGGTACTGCCCGACAGGGATGGGCTCGACGCCCGCTGCCATACGGGCGGTGTAGAGCAGGCCATCAAGGTGGTCGATCTCGTGGTGGATAAGGCGGGCGATCCCGCGTTCGTAGGTGGTGGTGGCCACTTGGCCGTCCAGGGTGCTGGCCTCCACGGTGATCCACAGCGGGCGGGGGACCATACCCCGCACGTCGAAGAAGGACAGGCAGCCCTCGAACTTCTCGTCCGTCTCGTCGGAACGGTCGGTGATCCGCGGATTGAGCAGGACGATCGCCGGAGCGTCCGGAACAGTGGGCTGGACGATGGCGGCGGCCCGGCCGATGCCGATCTGCGGTGCCGCGAGCCCCATGCCCTTGGCGAAGGGGTGGACCCGGCCGATGCGCTCCATCGCGGTGAACAGCTTCTCGACGACCTCCTCGGCGGCCTCGCGCTCGGCGGGGAGGTCGAACGCTCGGGCGGGCTCGGCGAGGATGGGGGCGCCCTCTTGGACGACGCCGAGGTCACGCATCTGCCGGCTGGGCCGCACCTGGATCACCTGATCTCTCCTTGTGTCGTTGGGCGTTCGGGTCCGGCCCGGAAGCGCCATTCCAGACGGTACCGAGCGTGGAGGGCCGGCGTGGAGGTGCTCCAGGAGAAGACGCGCATCCCCTCCTCCTCCCGCCGGATCGGGGCGGTCCGCAGCGGCGCCGCCTCGGCCGTCATCGACGTCTCCGTTCCCCATACGGCTGGGTCGAGGTCGGCGGGGAAGGCGAGTTCGACTTCAAGGCGCTCGGTGGGCAGGCGGACCGCGCGCTGGAACCAGCGGCCCCACTTCTCCTCGCCGACCGAGTAGGCGTACTCGATCCAGACCTCCTCGCCCGGGTAGAGCGGGAAGCGGCCCTGCTCGTTCTCGAACAGCAGCCACACTTCCTTGAACGCGTCGCGATCGTGCTTCGTCTGCCACGTCATCGTCTCGCCGTGGCATGTCGCGGTCAGTGCGAGTTCGTCCCAGGTGAGCGGGTGTTCGCGGTAATGGGCGTTGGAGCGCTCGGGCTCACCGGGGTAGCGGTCGACGCTGATGCGGATCAGGTAGCGGGTGATCGGCTCGCTGCCGGTGTTCCGCAACAGTCGGCGCATCGTCAGCCGGTAGTGGGTGCCGTCGAAGTCCAGGCGGGCGCCGTCGTGCGCCACGATGATCGATGAGCCTGTCGCGTAAGGCTGCTCGGGGCGGCGCGGGGCGGGTGGAGCCGCCGCCGGGGCCGTTCGGTTCTTGGCGGTCTCGTAGTCCAGCCAGCGCTTCCAGATCGCCTTGCCCGCGTTGAGGGTCTCCTCCGAGCGACGTGCGAAGTCCCCGGTCGGCTTGTGCCGGCCGGATTCCACGTGGCTCACGTACGACGGGTCGAAGCCCATCTTGAGGGCGAGCCCCCGCTTGGACAGACCGCGCACCTCGCGCCAGTACGCGAGCTCCGCTGCGAACGCCTCGGCGGCTTGTTCGACGGTCGGGCTGTCGTCGCGCTCGTCCATCAAGGCCCCCGCCCCGGCTGCTGGATGAGATGAATGAACCGTGAGTGATCTCGATTCATCATTCTGTCACGCTCCTGGTCGCGGGTTTCCTTCTTCTGCCAGCCCGGGTCTCCACCCGGGCCGAGAGAGGGAGGGCTCAAGCGATGCGCCTGCTGTACCTGCTCAACGTCTCCAACTCCAGTCAGCTGACTGCCGATTCCGGCTACACCTTCGCCGACATGCTCACCCCGGCTCTGGCCGACGCCGGGGTCGAGGTCACCGTGGCCGCTCCCGTCCCGGCCGGGGACGGCCGCGTGGAGTTCGTGCAGACCACGTCGCCGTCGACCAAGTACCGGGCCCGCTTCGACCCGAGCGTCGGCGCCTGGGTCCGGCTGTTCCGTCGCGAGCAGCCTGAGGTGGTCGTGGCCAACCAGATCGAGGCCGCCCCCGCTATCCGTGCCGCGCTCCTGGAAGCCGGAGTGGACGCACGGATCGCCGGTTACTGCCACTATCTGCCGTTCTCCTTCAGCGACATCGGCCAGCTGGAACCGGACCCCGCGATGGACGACGGCGGGCTGGGCCGCAGCGTGCTGCTGGCCTTCGCCGCCGGTCTCGCGGCCTGCGACCGCGTCCTGGTCCACAGCGGCACCGCCGCCTCCTGGACTGCCGCTGCCGCCACCCGCACCGGCATCGAGATCAGCGACAAGTTGCACGTGGTCCCCGCACCCAGGGACGTACGCCTGGTCCGCGAGCCCGCAGAGATCACCCCGCCGGACAGCCGAGCTGTCGGCATCTACAACCACCGTCTGTACGCCCACTACGGCACCGCCCGCTTCACCCGGCTCGCCCGCCACCTCGTCGCCGAGGCCCCGGTGCGGCTCACCGTGATGGACCTGTTCGGCACCCGTAGCGCCAAGCGGATCCGGCTGGACCCCAGCCCCGAGCGGAACCTGGAGGAGCTTGCCTCGATGGACGGCGTTGCCACCGCCTCCGACCGCGGCGACCGCATCCGTTACCGCAACCTGCTGGCCGGCGCCCACTTCGGCATCGCGCCGTTCCGGCCCGGCTGCCCCTGGTCCATGTCGGTCATCGACTGCCAGGCGATGGGCCTGCCCGTGATCGGCCCTCGCATCGGCTGGCTGGCCGAGCACCTCGACCCGGAGCTGGTGTTCGACACCGACGACCAGGCCGTCCGCATCGCCGAACGCCTCGCTACTGACCCGGACTTCTACCTGGCGCAAGCCAAGCGCGCGCACGCCTCCACCAGTGACCTGACGCCCGATGCGGTGGCCGCCCGCTACCTGGAGGCGATCAAGTGACCGGCTTCGACGCGGTCATGCTCTCCTACGACGAGCCGCTGGCCGACTCCCTGCACACCCGCCTGGCCCGCGTGCTGGGCGGAACCGTCAAGCGCCTGCACGGGGTACGCGGGATGCGCCGCGCCTACCGGCTCACCGCCGAACTCGTCGACACCGAGCAGTTCTTCCTCGCCGACGGCGACTTCGCCATCGACCCCGCCTTCCCCGCCAGTGCGGTCGAGCCGCTGGCAGCGGGCGTGTCGATGCGGGTCTGGCAGGCCGTGAACCCGGTCAACGGCCTCACCTACGGCTACGGCGGTCTCAAGCTGATCCGCACCAGCGCACTGCGGGAGATGGGCCAGGCTGTCGACGTGCTGGCGGCGTTGCCCGGCCGGGTCGAGTTCAGCCCGGACACCGCCGGGGTCACCCTCTTCAACCAGACCCCGTTCCACGCCTGGAAGGCGGGCTTCCGGGAGTGCGCGATGCTCGCGCGCGGCAGCGAGTACGGCATGACCGAAGCCTCCGCCCAGAAACGTATCGACGCCTGGACGGCCAGCAATGACGGCGACTTCGCCGACTACGCCGCAGCCGGGGCCCGCGACGGTGTCGACTTCGCCCGTACTGCCGCCCGCGACCCCGAGCGCTTCGGTGCGCTCAACGACCCGCCCACGCTCCACCGGCACTTCATCACGCTGCACGGCGAGCAGGCGGTCGCCGGATGAGTACGGGCCCACTGGTCCTGATCGAGCCGCAGGCGCACCTCGGCGGCGGGCACCACCAGCGCACGCTGACGGCGCTCGCCACCGCCCGCCCAGGTGCCGTGGTCATCACCCCGCAGGGGATCGCAGACGGACCCGGACCGCTGCTGCGGTCCGGCGCCCGCGTCGCCACACGGCCGGTGGGCCCGGCGGCGAAGACTCTGCTGGCCGCAGCGCGCGTGGCGGAACGCCTTGCAACCGTCGGCAAGCGCGCCTTCCGCTCACGGCGCTGGCCGTTGCCGCTCCGCCGACTCCCGCACCAAATCACCCTGGTCGCGCGCTGCCTCACCGAAGCCGGATGCCTGCGTACCGCACGCCGCCTCGCTTATCAGCCGACGGCCGTGGTGATCCTCAGCGCGAGCGAAGCCCTGCACGGCATGGCCGCTCTGCTCGGTGGCACCCCGCACCTGCGGTTCGTGCACGAGTTGGTGACCACCGAAGACGCGCCGGTCCGGCTGCTCGGTCGGCTCGCCCGGCGGAGCGAGAAGCGCGTGGTCGCCCTCTACCCGACCACCGCCGTACGCGACCGGCTCTCCCCGATCTTCCCCCACCTCCCCGGGCGGGTACGGGCGTTCGCGGTCGACGACGGCCAGCCCCTCACCGCCGCCGAACGCGACGGAGCCCGCGCCGCCTTCACCATCTCCTCCTCGGCAGCGGCGGTCTGCCTGATCGGCGGCTGGTGGCCCTACAAGGACATCGCCACCATCGACGCGGCCCTGGCCCGTCTCACCGAGCCGCTGCACGTCCTTGTCTGCGGCACTCCGCTGGACGACGCGGTACTCGAACGGTGGCACCGCCTGCCCCGCGTACGGGTGCACACCGTGCCCGGCCCGGTCGGCGAAGACGCACTCCGGCTGGTCTACGCCGCCGCCGACGCCGCCGTAGTGGCCCGGTGTCCCGGTACGGGCAAGGAGTCCGGCCTGGTCATGGACGCCGCCCGGCTCCGTGTCCCGCTGATCGTCTCCGACCACGACCCGGACCTGACCGAGCGGCTGGCCGGGCAGCGCTGGGCCCGGGTGGTCCCGGCCAGCGACCCGTGTGCCCTTGCCGCCGCGCTCGACGCTCTGGCGGACGGGCCGCCGGAGCGGCCGGGACTGAAGGCCCCCACGGCAGTGGACATGCCGTCGGCAACCGAGCAGGCCGCCTACCTCATCGACACCTACACCGAGCTGATCAAGGAGCACCGATGATGCCCGCCGCCCCCGCGCTGGTCGCCGTGATCGGCGCGGTCGAACCGGCCCTGCTGACCGCCTGGACCGCCCACTACCGTCGGCTCGGCGTCGAGCGCTTCCACCTCGCCTTCCACTTCGCCGAGCACGTCCCGGACGCCTGGCGTCGCCAACTGCTGGACGCCGCCCGGGAGCTCGGGCTACCCACAAGCCAGGTCAGCACCGGGCCGTGGCACGAGCACACCAACACCGAACTGCGCGACGCCCTGCGCGAGCAGGCAGGCCCCGGCTGGCACCTGCTCGCCGACTCCGACGAGTTCCAGACCTACCCGGCCGCGCTGGGCGACGTGGCGGCCGAGGCCGAGGAGAACGGTCGGGCGGTTGTGGGCGGCCTGATGCTCGACCGAGTCAGCGCGGACGGCAGACTCGTGCTCTGGCGGCCCGAGAGTGGGCTTGACAGGACCTTTCCGCTCGGCGGCCACCTCACCCACCGTCTCCTGCGAGGCGACCCCCGCAAGATCGTCCTCGCCCTCTCGGACGTCACCGTCGCCTCCGGCAACCACCGCGCCCCCGGCCGCAAGCCCGACCCGCAGGCCCTCGCCTGCGTCCACCACTTCAAGTGGCGCTCCGGTGTTCTGGACGACCTCCGCCGCCGCGTCGACCGCTTCGCCTCCGGCGCTTGGAGCGAGCAGAGCCCCGCCGTCCGGGACGAGGCCGGCCGCCTGCTGGAGCACGTCGACCGCCACAACAGGCGCATCGACGTCTCCGACCCCCGCCTCGGCTTCCGCCACGTCACCCTGGAGCGGATGCCCCACGGCTGGGCCGCCGAAGCCGCCCGCATCGCCACCGCCTGGCGACCGCCCCGTCAGAGCCGGCCCGGCTCCACGATCTCCTCGCCCTCGCCGTGAGGCACCTCGAAGCGGGCGAAGAAGTCGTCCAGCGCCTCGGGGGTCACGATCAGCGCGTTCGCGTCCCCCCGCTGATTGCGCGCGGCCAGCCTGCGCAGCAGCTCGTCCCGCTCGACGGGGAAATACAGCAGGCGCCACCGACCGCCGGCCGACTTCACCAACTCCTTCATCGTGTCGCGGTCCTTGCGCGGCCACAGCCCGTGGTCCCACACCACGTCCCGGCCCTCGGAGACCAACTCGACCAGCCGGGAGTGTAGTTCGGCGACGACCGGGGCCTCCTTCTCGAAGTAGGTGTTCTCCGGGTAGTCCACGCCGTACCGGCCGTGCCGCTCGTGGACGACCTCGTCCACCGACAGCCGTACCGCCCCCTGCGGCTCCAGCTCCCGCCGGGCGTAGGTCGTCTTCCCCGAACCGGTGATCCCCACCAGCAGGAACACCACCGGAGCACTCTCGGTCACCGACAACTCCCTTCACCACCACACATGGTCACCAGCAAGTCTGCCACCACGGCCTACTCAGGAACCGCCTTCCGCCCTCTCCGCCACCTGAAGGAGTACACGCGTGCCTTCCTCCGCACTCGCCCGCCTGCTGCGGGCCTACGTCCGCCACACTCCCGGAACGATCGGTAAGGCCCAGCTCGTCGACCGCTTCCTCGACGACCACCTGCGAACCCGTCCGCTCGACACCAAGGCCCGGTTGCGCTCGGGTGACCTGGTCACCGTCACCACCAGCGACGTCATCCAGCGCTACCAGTACCTCTTCGGCGAGTGGGAGCCGAACCTGAGCGCATTCCTGCGCGACCGCCTGCGGGCCGGGGACACCTTCATCGATGTCGGGGCTCACCGCGGCGCGTTCAGCCTCCTGGCCTCCCACGCGGTCGGACCGACCGGCCGAGTCGTCGCCATCGAGCCCACCCCGCAGTTCTACGACGACCTCACCAGCGCGGCCACCGCCAACCACCGGACCAACATCCGCCCCGTCCGCGCCGCCGCCACCGACCACACCGGCACGCTGGCCCTGTACCTGGAGGACCCGGCCAACCTCGGCCACACCACCGCCACCCGGCCCCGCCACTTCCACGCCACCTT
This sequence comes from Streptomyces sp. P6-2-1, assembly GCF_050613165.1. Taxonomy (NCBI): domain Bacteria; kingdom Bacillati; phylum Actinomycetota; class Actinomycetes; order Kitasatosporales; family Streptomycetaceae; genus Streptomyces; species Streptomyces sp. P6-2-1. The sequence continues at coordinate 3,286,225 of NZ_CP192513.1, forward strand.
CGACGTACCGGCCGCACCGCTCACCGAACTCCTCGACCAGACCGAACTCGCCACCGCCCGAGTCATCAAGATCGACGTCGAGGGCGCCGAGGCAGCGGCGATCAGGGGACTGCGGCCCGCACTGCCCCATCTGCGTGAGGACGTGGAGCTGGTCGTGGAAGTCACCCCCAAGGTCTTGGCCAAGCAGGGCGAGAGCGCCACCGGCATCATCGACGCCCTGCGCGAGCACGGTTTCCACCCGTACACGCTCACCAACGACTACGACCCTGCCACGTACCCCCGAGCCATGCGCCGACCGAAGTCGCCCGTCCGGTGCACCGAGCCCCCGAAGCACATGACCGACCTCGTCTTCTCGCGCACCGACGCCGCCCGGCTCACGCTCGGGCGCCGAGCAGCCCGGCTGTCCTAGCTGCGGAGACCAGTCTCAGGCCCGGACCACCGGAATCCTCCGGCACTTCAACAAGGAGTGGCACCGTGACCAACACCAACGTCATGAACAGCCGCAACGTGGTCAGTGTGATCGTCCACGACCGGAACACCCACACGATCGCCGCCGTGCTCTACGCCGCCCGCAACTGGTCCCCCCAGCCGGCCTGGACCCTCCCGGGCGGCAAGGCCGAGCCCGGTGAAGCCCTGGACGGGGCTGCCGCCCGCGAACTTGAGGAGGAGACCGGCCTGCTCGTCGATCTGGCCGATCTCGTACTCGTCCAGGTCATCCACGTAGAAGAGGGCTTTGATCAGGCCGGGCAGTTCGTCCTCTTCGTCTTCGCCACCGACAAGTGGACCGGCGAACTGACCAACACCGAGCCGGACAAGCACTTGGCCGCCCGGTGGGTGGCGGCAGATCGCTTCCCCGAACCCGCGTTCCCGACCTCCGCGCGGGCACTGGGCGCCTACCACGATGGAGGTCCCTTTTTCTCACGCCACGGATGGCCGGTCACCGCGCAGTAGGCGGGCGCGGGCCCCATCAAGTCCTCTCGCCAGGCTCACACTCGGAGATTCAGTCGGTCCTCCGTTGGGTGTCAGCGTCGACGTGCGGGGTCGCTGGCGGTCCATGGCGCCGGACGGCACGGCGGGTGTGGGGGCGTGGCCTGCGTGGTCGGGCTGGTGTAGTGAACTCGGGCAGCGTGGACTCGCTCGACGATGCGGTCGGCGGTGGCGTTGCGGAGGCCGGCACGGCTGTGGGAGAACACCCAGGCCGGGCAGACCGGGCGGAGAATGGATTCAACCCGGTGTACTTCGAGGGGGCGTGCGATGCGGCGCCGGGCCGGAATCCGCAGAGCTTAGGGAGCCGTAGACGTGACACCACGCAGGCGCGTCGTCGTTGTCGGAGCGGGCGTCGCCGGGCTCACCACCGCAGTCGTTCTCGCGGAGGCGGGGCTGCCGGTGCACGTGGTGGCCGAGGAGATCCCGGGGGTCACGTCGCTGGCGGCGGGGGCGATGTGGGGGCCGTACCTGGTCGAGCCGAAGGCCAAGGTGGACGAGTGGAGCCGATGGTCATTGGAGGTCTTCCACAAGCTGGCGGGCGATTCGGCGACGGGCGTACGTCTGACGAGCGGCGTCGAGGCATCCCGTACGGCGGAGGCTCCACCGGAGTGGGCGACGACGCTACCGGACTACCGCCCGTGCGAGGCGGCCGAGCTGCCGCCGGGGTTCACGGTCGGGTACCGGTTCACCGTCCCGCTGATCGACATGCCCGTCTACCTGGGGTACTTGCTGCGCTGGCTGGAGGCGGCCGGAGGGACGGTCGAGGAGCGGCGCGTGCCCTCGCTCGCGCAGGCGGGACCGGCTGACGTGCTCGTGAACTGCTCGGGGCTGGGAGCGCGGGAGCTGGCCCCGGACACTGAGCTACGGCCGATTCGCGGTCAGCACGTCGTGGTCGAGAACCCGGGCCTGACGGAGTTCTTCTCGGAGGACACGGGGACCTCGTCGGAGCTGTTGTGCTTCTACCCGCACGGGCAGACGGTCGTGTTGGGCGGTACGGCGGTCGAGGGCGAAGGCGGCCTCGCGCGGGACGACGAGGCGGCCGGGATTCTGACCCGGTGCGCGGAGGTCGAGCCGCGACTGGCGGGGGTGCGCGTTCTGGAGCACCGAGTGGGAGCCCGGCCGACCCGCGCCGCCGTGCGCGTGGAGGAGGAGCGGGCGGCGGGCGGGGCGCGGGTCGTGCACAACTATGGACATGGGGGTGCGGGGGTGACGTTGTCGTGGGGGTGCGCTGGTGAGGCGCTCGACTTGGTGAGGCGTGGGCGTGGGGCGCCGTGATCTCTCTGGGGCTCCGTGTCGGTGATGACTCCAGCCGGTGGTTTCAGCGGTGCCGCGTGCGGCTGGGCGCGGGCGCCAGGGCCGGGGCTCCCTCGGGTGGGGTGGAGCTGGCGGCGCGACGAGCCTCACGGGCGGGAGCCTTGGGCACGTCGGCTGACAATGCGCCCAACTGCCTTATGCGCCAGACCAGGACGTCACTGACGTCCTCGGCCGAGTCCAGCTCGCGTCGCGCCGCCGCCCTGCGGAGGAGTACACGGGGGTCGGCGCCCCCGCGTCGTACCTCGTCGAGGGTCGCCGCAAGCGCGGGCCACCCCGGCTCGGCGAGGACGCGGTCGGCGAGGTCGGGGAGGGCGTTGTGGAGGGTGGTGGCGTGGTGGCGGCGCTGGGTGGGCGTGAGCGCCGTGCCGTGCTTGTGGAGGCGGGCAAGCGGTGCGGCGGCGGCCGTTCGGTAGGCGGCGCGCAGGTGTGCGGCGGCCTGGTGAGCCGCTTCGGCCTGCTGCTCGTGGTGCTTGGCCGCGTGCCAGCGGGCTGCGGCGGTGACCAGGAAGACGAGCATGTCCAGCGCCATCGCTGTGGCGGCTCCCTCCTCGCCCCGGCCGAAGGCCGGGCCGCTGTGGACGAGGTCGCGGGCCGCTCGGCGCAGCGCTTGGCTGTGGCCGTGGGCGGCGCGGATGTGGGAGCGGGAGGCGCGTTCGTAGGCGGTCGCGGCGGCGCGTAGTTCCTGGCGGGTGTGCGCGGCGGAGGTCTGGGCGAGGGCGTCGAGGACTTCTCCGGCGGCGGCGACGTGCGCGGCGACGATGGTGTCCTCGCCGTGGTCGATGACGAGGAGCGCTTCCCAGGCGGCGGTCATGGTGCGGCGGCGTGCGAGCGCGGGGCCGTTGGTCACGGGGAGATCCGTCCGCCGCGTACTCTCCGGCGCGGCCCAACGGGCGCGGACGCGCGGGAGGGAGAGGTCGGGGGCGAGCTTGGAGCCGGAGAACCAGACGGGCTCGTTCTTGCCGTTGCGGTCGCCGGGCTGGGCGACGGTGTAGCCGATGACGTCGCCCGAGGGTGCGACGCGTGTGCGGACGCGCAGGCCGGCCTCGGAGAGGCGGCGGAAGAACTCCGCGTCGCTGGACGCGCCCGCGACGGCGCTCCGGACGGCTTGGCGGAGCTCTTCGCGGGGTGTGCGGTCACGGTTCCTGCGGGCTGCCTTGTGCTGCTCGGCGGGGGTGGGGCGCTTCGCGGCGGTGCCGTCGCCCGTCCTCACGCGGCGCAGCCCGTAGTCCTTCTCGATGGCGCGGCATTCGGTCTGCGCGCGCTTGGCGGAGAGGTGGTGGCGGGGGCGGCGGCCGTCCTCGCGTACGAGTGTCGCGACGAGGTGGATGTGGTCGTCGGCGTGGCGGACGGCTGCCCACCGGCAGCCCGCCCCGTCGCCGGGGTCGATGCCGGTGGCGGCGACGACGCGGCGCGCGATGTCGGCCCACTCGGCGTCCGTGAGGGTCCGGTCCTCGGGGGCGGCGCGTACGGAGGCGTGCCAGACGTGGCCGGCGGGGCGGGCATCGGCGGGCAGGAGGTGCAGCGGCTCGTCGAGGAGGCGGGCGAGGTCGGCGCGGGTGGTGTCCGGGTCACGGCCGGGGTCGGGGGCTTGGTGGTCGAAGGAGGCGACGAGGTGCGGGTCGGTGTGCTCCTCGCGGCGGCCCGGCCCGTAGAGGTAGGCGAGGAGGCGGGCCGTGTCGCGGCCCTGCTTGTGGAGGGACGGGATCATCGGGCCGGCCCGCCCGCGTCCGGGCCGGTCATGCGGGCGGTCAGCCGCCGAATCCCATCAGCGGCCTGGCGGACGGCGGTGGGGGTGGCCTCCAAACCGGTCGGGTAAACGCCGCTGTTCAGGGCGTGGGCCACCTGGTTGAGGTTGTTGCCGATGTGACCGAGCTGGCGTTGCAGGCTGAAGAGTGCGGTCAGGGTGTCGCGTCGGTCGGCGATGGAGGCGGCGGTGCGGTCGAGGTCGCTGGCGGCGGCGAGGCCGCTGTGCGCGAGGAATCCAGCCACGCTCATCCCGACCGCCTCTGCCGCCGTGCTGACATGGGCGAGTTCGGACTCGCTGAGGCGGACGCTGTGCGCACGGCGCTGCTCGCGCTCACGGATACGGGCCTTGGCGGGGCGCCCTCCCCGCTGCGCACCGCCCTCGGTCGCCGCCTCCCGTGCCCCCTGGCGCGGGAGCGGGCCCGCCACCCCTGGGGCGGCCTCTGGTTCGGACGCGCCCCCGACGGGGGAGTGTCCGAACCTACAACTTGCTCCGCCTGAACGGTCGGTGGACGACTGCGGCTGCTGGGACGGTACGGAGGTGTCGCGGTGCTGCTGGTGCATGGCTCTCCTTCGAGGGGCTCAGCCGGTGGGGCGGTTCAGTTCGGCCTTGAGCTCGCGGACGATCTCGCCCGCGTGGTCGCTGGCGACGCTGTATCCGGCCTCCCGCACGGCCTTCTCCAGGAGGTCGCGGGACAGGCGGCCCTGCGAGGCGTGGATCTCGCGCGCGACGCGGCGCAGGTGGTCGTCGGAAGCGCGGGGCTTGCGGCCCGGGGAGCGGTGAGGCTCGGGAGCCGTTCCGGTGGCGGGCGGAAGCGTCCCGCCATGCCCGCCCGGCCTGTCCGGGCGGGCGGGAGCGCCGGGCCGGGCTGTTTCCAGGCGGGCGGTGTCGTCGGGCCGGACTGCTTCCGGGCGGGCGACGGGCTGAAAGGGCGCTCCGCCCGGGTGCTCCCGAGCTCCGTCCGCTGCTCCCCCGGCTGTGCTCACATGCCCGGGAACGGGCCGCCCGCCCGTCCCCGCCCAGCGCGCGGGCAGGTCGATGGTCGCCAGGTCAGCGGCCTGACGCCGGGTCGCGAGCTGCCGGAGGAACTGCCCGTCGCGGGTGGGATCGGCGTCGATCCCCGCCCGTGCGAGCGCCCGCGACAAGCGGCGGATCACGCGCCGCCCGGACCGCCTCGCCCGCCGCCCGGGCGGCATCTCCGAGAGCCGGGCGGCCAGGGCGACGGCCCGCCGCGACGCCCGGTCCCGGGCGATCTGCGCGGCTCCCCGGTCCTGCTCGACGATCCCGAGCCGGGCCAGCAGCCGCTCACGCCCCTGCCGTACGAGCACCGCGCCCAGCCCGCGCGACGCGGCGTCGGGCGTACGGTGCCGGAGCTCGATGCCCATCGCCGAGTGCCAGAGCACGGCGGCCATCACGGGTCCGACGAAGGCCCGCACCGTTCCCCCGACAGGCCCGGACTCGGCGTACGCGGGAAGGGTCTGCACGGCGGTGATCACCCACACCAGGACCCCGGGCAGCCCGGCCGCCCGCCTCGGCCCGTGCAGGTTCTGCCGCGCCAGCAGCGCCATCGCGAACAGCGCGAGCTCGGCGGCGCCGAACATCACCGTCCGCTCAACACCGTCCCGCATGTCGAGGTGGTGCGCCGCGAACCGCCAGCTCGTGTCCGCGCTGTACGCGGTGCAGCACGCGGCGGCGAGCGCGGCGACCTTCACCGCGACCGTGCCGCGCCCGCCCGTACGGACTCGCCGGAGACGGCCGGCGGCGAGGAGGGCGACCGCGACGAGCACTCCGCCGACCGCGAGCGGCGCGGTTCCGAGCGGGTTGGTCACGCCGCCTCCCGCTCGCCGCGCGCCACGGCGAGGTCGCGGCGCGTCGGGTGCGGGGTGGCCCGGCGTGCGTTGCCCCGCGCCCGCCCGTCCGGGCTGACCCGGCGGCTGCGGCACGCCTCGCCCGCCCGCGCCCGGCACCACGGGCACGGGACGCCGAGCGCGTCCGGGAGCCCCTCCCGTACGGCCGCCTCCCGCGCGGTACGGGCCGGGCGGTACGGAGCGAGCGCGGCCCGCGCCTCGGCCGGGATGCGGGACCCGACGGAGCCGAGACGAGCCGCGACGTCGCGATGCGGGCCCCCGCTCGTGAGCTGGCGATGCGACGCGGGGGCGGCCTCACCGGCCGCCACGGCCCGCCGCGTACGGGCCAGTTCGGCCTGCCACGCGGCCGTGTCGTCGGGGTCGGCGGCCGGGGTCGGGTCGGTGTGCCGGTCGAGGCGGTCGCGGCGGTGCGCCCGCCAGGCGCGGGCGATGTCCACGGGCAGCGGCGGGTACGGCGAGGCGAGCACCTGCGCGCGCACCGTCTCGCGGACGTCCCAGCCCTGGCCGGTAGTGAAGGGTATGTCGTGCAGCAGCTCATGCCACTGGGCGAGCTGGTCGCGGGTCTCACCCGGGTCCGTGCGGATGGTGCGGGGGTCGAGGCGGCCGAGGTAGGCGAGAACTGCGGCGATCTCGTTGCGTTCCATGGTGGCGTTCACTCCGTTCCTGTCGCTTCGGCGACGGCGTCGAGGAGGGCGTGCAGGTGGGCATCGGCTCGGGTCATGCCGGTGGCGGGCCGTGCGCCACCGAGGGCCGGGGTGGGCTGCGGCGGGGCGGGGGTGTGTTCTCGGGCGATCCACGCGCGCCAGTCGGCAGCCCAGGCGGCGGCCGGGCGGGGCGTGCTGGTCGACCGGTAGGCGCGCCATTTGTCGTCGGCGGCGCGCAGCCCCGCCTCACCGAGGCGGGCGAGGTGCCCGGCCCGGCGCGACCACTCCCAGGAGGCGGCGTCGGTCTCCCACTGAGCGGCCGGGATCGGGGCGGGACTGCTGCTGTACCTACCGTTCACCTTCGGTTCACTACGGTTCTGGGGGCCGGAAACCGCACCCCCAGCGGGCCGGAATCCGGTCCCCGAGGGGGCCGTTATCCGTGCCCCCGGGTCGCGACCCGGTCCCTCGACCGGTTCGTGTTCCGGACCGGTCGAGGGCGGGGCCGATTCCCTGGACCCCGACGGCTGGTCGGGTCCGGTCGCGGCCAGCGGCAGGCGGTAGTACGTCTCGCCGCGCGGCCCCTTGCGCCCCGCGATCTGCTCCAGCTCACCGGCGGCGATGAGCTTCGCTAGGGCTTCGCGCACGGCCGTACGTGAGGCGTTGGCGCGCTTCATGAGGCTCGGCACGGACGCGTACGCGACGCACCGGCCGTCGCAGCAGCGGTCGGCGATCAGGGCGAGGACCAGGCGGGCGGTCCCCTTGCTGGTGCTGTGCTCCCACACCCACTCGCGGGCGTCGTGGCTCATCGGGGCGGCTCCTTCGGCAGGGCAGGCAGGCGCGGCGGCCCGCATACGGGCTCACGCGAAGATCAGAGGGTGGGGGCGGCATCGCCCAAGGGATGGCGGCGGCTACGTATCCGCAGACCAGCGGACTGTCAGCGCCCGGCGTCCCGAGCCCCGCACCAACACAGCCACACCCTCGCGCGAAGATCCACTACTACGCCGAGAAAACCCCACAGCTCACGGCGAACAGGTCTCGGGGCCCCGGCTGACGTGCCGCGATTCGGGACGTCGCCTCAGCACGCCCGTCTGCCGAGTCCCCTTAGCAGCGGCCGACCTTCGCGGTGAAACGCTCGCAGGAGGCCACAGGCCATCCGAGGCGGCGTCAGGCGGCGCGGACATAACCGGAGGCAGAGAGCAGGCTCGCCAGCCTCGCGGCGCTGCGCGGGCTGATCTCCGTCTCGAACCCGGCACACACGCGCTGGAGGGCGGCCTCCCTCTCGGAGACCGTCGGCGGGGAGTCGGCGGGATCGGTTGCCGCGTTGGAAAGGGCGGGAGAGGCTTGGTCAGGGCGACGGAACACAGGCATCCTCCGGACACGTGGGGTCATCCGCCCGCCGGTCCGCGCAGGCGACCCGACGGGCGTGTTGGGGGATCTATGTTCCGGAGAAACGCCGGTTTGGCTAAGCGGCGATCCTCGGCTATATTCCGCCGCGCATTTCCCGATCGTCAGCCCGCTTCGTGCCGCCCCGTCCCCGCTACAGCGGGTTCTGCTCGATGCTGATGCGGCCCCAGTCCATCTGCTGTCCGAACTTCTTCGGCTCGTCGATGACGACGCCGGAGAACAGGAACCGGAGCACCGCGTTGCGCCGCTCATCCGTCATGTCGCCTGCCTCCCAAGCGGCCCGCGCGCCCTCGCCCGTGAGGCCGTCCAGGAGCACCATCGGGCGGACGACGACCTTCCGTTGAGCCTTGCCGATGCGGTCGGTGATCTCCTTGCGCATCGTGCGGTACTCCGCCGTCGAGATCTCCTTCGCGGTCCACATCTGATTCAGCTCGTCGAGCTGCCGCTGATCGCCCTCCAGGTCCTCCCTCACCTTCTCCGAGAGATTGCTGCTCGCGAGCCGTCCGTCCACCCTGAGCCTGCCCAGCAGCTCGACCGCCGCGTCCGTGACGAAGTGCTCCAGCGTCTCCGCCATCACCGAACGGGCGCACCTCTTCTCGTCATTGCGCCCGCGCCGGTTGCACTGGTAGACGGGTCCAGGGCCCTTGGCCGTGCCCGACATCAGCGTCCCGCACCGTCCGCACATCACGAGGCCGCGCAGCAGGTAGTACCGCTGCGCGGGCTTGCCGCGCGCCTCACGGTGCACCGCGGAGCGGTACTCGCGCCGGGCCCGGACCTCCGCCCAGACACCCGCGTCGATGATCGCCGGCCAGGTCCCGGGGCCGATCTCCTCGCCCCGGTGCATGCGGATTCCGGCGACGTGCCGGGAGTCGAGCAGGGCTCGGATGGTGCCGCTGGTCCACGCCTTGCCGTTGGCCGTGCGAATGCCCCGGCGGTGCAGGTCCTTGGCGAGCGGCGCCGCGCCCTCGCCCTTCAGGTAGCGGTCGAAGACTTCCCGGACGATCTCGGCCTCGTCCTCGATGACGGTCATGCCGCCCTTGGCGTAGCCGAACCGCCGCACACCGCCCTGCGGCTTCCCCTCCCTGGCCCGGTCCTCCATCGCCGACTTCAACCGCCGCGAGGTGTCGTCCGAGGAGCGGCAGGCGTGCGCGACCTCGATACGGAGGATGAAGCGGTCGTCGGGATCGGCGAGGTCCCTCCGGTTGGCCTCGCCGTGGAGCGTGATGGCGTGGTCGTCGGACACCTGGAGCAGTTCCTCCAAGTCCCGAGGCTGCCTCATGAGCCGGTCGGGGTGGTAGGCGATGATGTGCCGGAAGCTCCGGTCCCGGGCGCCGTCGAGCAGTTGCTCCCACCCGGGCCGCTTCCGCTTCCGGCTCCACGCCGAACGGCTGTTGTCGACGAAGACGTGCCCCGGGTCGATCACGAGGCCGCGCCGCTCGGCGATCTCCCGGCAGATGCGCTCCTGCCGGTCCACTCCGGTCTGATCGTCGTCGTCCGCTCGGGATATGCGGCAGTAGACAGCCGCCGGCTCCCCGGCGACGTCGTGGCTGGTGGTGCCCCTGGCGGGCCTGGTACGCGACATGGGAATGAGTGTACGAACGAGGTGTCGGCTGGGTGACCGGTTCCGCGGCGCTCGTCGGCGCCGTGCGCACGGTGAAGCAGTACCTCACCTTCGTCAGCGCGGGCCCCTTCCAGTACGCGATCGCCGCGGCGCTGAACCTGCCCGACGCGTACTACGACGCCTTCCGCGAGGACCTGCGCCGCAAGCGCGACCTGCTCTGCGAAGGGCTCGCCGAGGCGGGCTTCGCCGTGCACCGCCCGCAGGGCACGTACTTCGTGACGACCGACATCACCCCGCTCGGCCTCGGCGACGACGGCACGGAGTTCTGCCTCGCCCTCCCCGAGCGCTGCGGAGTCGTCGCCGTCCCCAACGCCGTCTTCTACGACGACCCCGAAGCGGGCCGCTCCCTCGTCCGCTTCGCCTTCTGCAAACGCGAGGACGTGTTGCGCGAGGCGGTGGCCCGGCTCAAGCGACTCGCGCACTGAACCGCACAGCACCACCCGATCGGGGGGCTTGGGCGCGGCAAACGGCTTGTCAGGGCCAAGGGGCGGTCCGGCCCCTGCACAGTGCACGATGTGAGCGAACTCCTGGAGCCCGGCGGCGGACGGACGGAACCGAAGGGCCCGGGCGAGGGCGACGGCCCGCGCGGCGACGGCGGGCGGCAGGGCGAGGGCGAGGTTCCGCGCAGTCGCCGGGGGACGCCCGGGGGGCGGGGCGGGGGGCCGTGCCTTCCCGCGGCCACCGGCGGGGGCGCCTGCGTACCGCCGCGGTCCCGGCGCTCGCCGGGCTCCGCGGCCGGGTCGGCCCTGTACTCCTCGTTCCGCCGTGCCGCGCCCGCGCTCGCCGGGTTCCTCGCGATCCGGCTCGCGGGGAGTCTCCTCGTCGTGTGCGCCTGCCTGCTGACCGGCGATTCCCCGTACGAACGGCTGCTGCGGCCCTGGGACGCGCAGTGGTACGAGCACATCGCGGCGTACGGCTACGGCTTCGCCCGGCACGGCAAGCAGCCGGACCTCTACTACCGCGACATCGCCTTCTTCCCGCTCTATCCGGGACTCGTCCGCACGCTGCGCCTCCTCATCCCCTTCTCGGTGCCCGTGCTCGCGCTCGCCGTCTCGTGGGGTTCCGCGCTGCTCGCCGCCTGGGGCATCCACGCGGTCGCCGAGCGGCTGCGCGACCGCCGTACCGCGACCGTCCTCGTGCTGCTGTGGGCGCTGCTGCCGCACGCGATCGTGCTCTCTGTCCCGTACAGCGAATCGCTGCTCACCGCCTGCGCGGCCTGGGGGCTGTGGGCGCTGCTCGACGGGCGGTGGGTGTGGGCGGGGACGTGCGCGGCGCTCGCCGGGCTCGCGCGCCCGAACGGCGCCGCCCTCGCTGCCGCCGTGATCCTCGCCGGGCTGTGGCTCGCGTGGACCACGCGCGCCGTGCCCGCCCCGCGCGTCCTCGCGGGCATGGCACTCGCACCGCTCGGCTGGTGCGGATACGTGCTCTACGTGGGCTGGGAGCGGGGCGACCTGCTCGGCGGGTACTTCGCCGTGCAGCGGGACTGGGGCTCCACCTTCGACTTCGGGCAGGCGATGCTGCGCTACACCGACCATCTCGCGATCGGTGCGAGCCGACCCGAGCGTGTCGTCGCCGTGCTGCTCGTCTCGGGGGCGCTGCTGCTCTTCCTCGTGCTGCTCAGTGAGGCGCGGCGCCCGCTGCCCGGGGCCCTGCTCGTGTACGCGGGGGTGCTGCTGCTCATCGCGGTCGGCGGTTCCGCCTACCTGAGCTGCAAGCCGCGCTTCCTGCTCCCGGCCTTCCCGCTGCTCTTCCCGCTCGCGGACCGCCTCGCCGCGGCGCTGACGGCCCGGCCGGGGCGCGCGCTGGTCCTCCTCGCGTCCCTGGCCGGACCGGCCCTGCTCTACGGGGCCTACCTCGTCATGGCGGCGCCTACGGCACTGTGACGGCGGGCCTCCGCCGTGCCGCAGGACTCCCGCGGACGGCAGGCCCCGCGGACCGTACGGCCCCGGGGCCGCTCAGCCCTCGCTGTCGCCAGGCCGCTCCTCGCCGCCCTCGGCGATGTCCTGCTCCAGGCCGAGCTGTTCGACGAGCCAGCGGTCGAACTCGATCGCGGCGCGCACCCAGCTGACGGTCGAGGAGACGAAGTGCTCCAGGCTCACGCCGGTGCCGATGAGCATCTGCGCCTCGCCGATGAGGCGGACCGAGCCGTCGTCGTGGGTGTGCGTGTAGACCTTCGGCCACAGGGTGCGGCGGTTCCAGTCGTCGATGGCTTCGAGGAGCTGGGGCTTGTCCTCGATGCGGTGCTCGCGGTCGTAGAACGTCCGCACCGAGAAGACCTGCTGCTCGTTCTCGCCGCGGAACATGAAGTACGTGCGGAATTCCTCCCACGGGGCGGCGAGGTCGCCCTCGTCGTCCACGACGTACTTCAGCTCCATCTGTTCGAGGAGCTGCTTCACCAAATCCTGGTCGGGGACGACGGGGCCCGCCGGTCCTTGGGGCTCTGGCTGGTTGCCCCCGAAGTTCGGAATGGAGGACGGGTCGATGCTCACCGTGTATTTCCCTTCGTACGGATGAGGGCCATCCTCCCCCATGTGCGGTGGGGGCTGGCAAGCCCTCGCCCCACGGGCGGGGCGCGGGCGGGTCGGGGCGCGGGGTACGGGGCGGGCGGGGGACGGGCGCGGGGAGCGTACGGGACGGGGGCTCCCCGCAGGGGGAGGCTCCCCGGGCCGGGTGCCCGCCACGGCCCCCGGCAATCACCGGGGACCGCGACTCCGCGTTCCCGCGCAGGTCAGAGCGTTTTCGCTGGGCCCTCCTGCTCCCGCTCCGCCGCCGCCTCCACCGGTCCGACGAGGAGTTCGTCGCCGAAGCGCTCGACGCGGACCGTGTCCCCGTCCGTGACCTCGCCCGCGAGGATCTCCCGGGCGAGCCGGTCACCGATCGCCGTCTGGATGAGACGCCGCAGCGGGCGCGCCCCGTACGCCGGGTCGTTGCCCTCGGAGGCGAGCCAGGCGAGCGCCTCGGGGGTGACGTCGAGGCGGAGCCTGCGGTCGGCGAGCCGCTTCGCGAGCCGGTCCACCTGGAGCCGCGCGATGTGCGCCAGCTCGTCGGCGCCGAGCGCGGTGAAGACGACGACGTCGTCGAGCCGGTTGAGGAACTCCGGCTTGAACGAGGCCCGGACGACTTCGAGCACCTGCTCCCGCTTCTGCGCCTCGGGCGTCAGCGGGTCCACGAGGAACTGGCTGCCGAGGTTCGACGTGAGGACGAGGATCGTGTTGCGGAAGTCGACCGTGCGGCCCTGGCCGTCGGTGAGGCGGCCGTCGTCGAGCACCTGGAGGAGCACGTCGAAGACCTCCGGGTGCGCCTTCTCGACCTCGTCGAGCAGCACGACGCTGTACGGGCGGCGGCGCACCGCCTCGGTGAGCTGCCCGCCCTCCTCGTAGCCGACGTATCCGGGCGGGGCACCGACGAGCCGCGCGACGGAGTGCTTCTCGCCGTACTCGCTCATGTCGATGCGGATCATGGCCCGCTCGTCGTCGAAGAGGAAGTCGGCGAGCGCCTTGGCCAGCTCGGTCTTGCCGACCCCGGTGGGGCCGAGGAACAGGAACGAGCCGGTGGGCCTGTCGGGGTCGGCGATCCCGGCACGCGTCCTGCGTACCGCGTCCGAGACGGCGGCGACGGCCTCCCTCTGCCCGATGAGCCGCCGCCCCAGCTCCTCCTCCATGCGCAGCAGCTTGCGCGTCTCGCCCTCCAGGAGCCGGCCCGCGGGGATGCCCGTCCAGGAGCCGACGACGTCGGCGATGTCGTCGGGGCCGACCTCCTCCTTGACCATCGTGTCCCTGGCCGCCTCCTCCTCGGCGCGGCTCGCCTCCTCCAGGTCCCGCTCCAGGGCCGGGATCTCCCCGTAGAGCAGCTTGGACGCGGAGTCGAAGTCGCCGTCGCGCTGCGCTCGTTCGGCCTGGCCGCGCAGCTCGTCGAGCTTCTCCTTCAGCTCACCGACCCGGTTGAGGGAGCGCTTCTCCTTCTCCCAGCGCGCCGTGAGCCCGCGCAGCTCCTCCTCGCGGTCGGCGAGGTCCTTGTGGAGCTTCTCCAGGCGCTGCACGGAGGCCGGGTCGGTCTCGGAGCGCAGCGCCAGCTCCTCCATGCGCAGCCGGTCCACGGAGCGCTGGAGTTCGTCGATCTCGACGGGCGAGGAGTCGATCTCCATGCGGAGCCTGGACGCGGCCTCGTCGACGAGGTCGATCGCCTTGTCGGGCAGGAAGCGCGAGGTGATGTACCGGTCCGAGAGGGTCGCCGCCGCGACGAGGGCGCTGTCGTTGATCTGCACCTTGTGGTGCGCCTCGTACCTGCCCTTGAGGCCGCGCAGGATCGCCACCGTGTCCTCGACGGTGGGCTCGGCGACCAGGACCTGCTGGAAACGGCGCTCCAGGGCCGGGTCCTTCTCGATCCGCTCGCGGTACTCGTCGAGCGTCGTCGCGCCGACCATGCGCAGCTCACCGCGCGCGAGCATCGGCTTGAGCATGTTCCCCGCGTCCATCGCGGAGTCGCCGCCCGCCCCCGCGCCCACGACGGTGTGCAGCTCGTCGATGAAGGTGATGACCTGGCCGTCGCTCTCCTTGATCTCGTTGAGCACCGTCTTGAGGCGCTCCTCGAACTCGCCGCGGTACTTGGCGCCGGCGAGCATCGCGCCGAGGTCGAGCGAGACGAGCCGCTTGTCCTTGAGGGACTCGGGCACATCGCCCTTGACGATGCGCTGGGCGAGCCCCTCGACGACGGCGGTCTTGCCGACGCCGGGCTCGCCGATGAGCACCGGGTTGTTCTTCGTGCGGCGTGAGAGGACCTGGACGACCCTGCGGATCTCCTGGTCCCTGCCGATCACGGGGTCGAGCCGACCCTCGCGGGCCGCCTCGGTGAAATCGGTGCCGAACTTCTCCAGGGCCTTGTACTGCCCCTCGGGATCGGGAGTGGTCACCCGGCGTCCTCCCCTGGCCTTCTGAAACGCTTCCTGAAGCTTCCGCGCGTCGGCGCCCTGCCCCGCCAGCACCTCGCCCGCCTGACCGCCCTTGGCGGCGATGCCGAGGAGCAGGTGCTCCGTCGACAGGTACGCGTCGCCCAGCTCCTTGGCGCGGGTTCCCGCGTCCTGGACCGCGGCGAGCGTCTCACGGTCGGGCTGCGGGGGCGCGACCGTGGAGCCCGAGACGCTGGGCAGCGCGCCGAGCAACCGCTCCGCCCCGGCACGTACCGCCGACTGGTCGGCGCCGACGGCGGCCAGCAGGTCCGTCACATTCTCGTTGTCCTGGCCCGCGAGGAGCGCGAGCAGCAGGTGGGCGGGCGTCAGATCAGGGTGCCCCCCGGCCACGGCCCGCTCCCCGGCCGCCTGGATCGCCTCCCGGCTCCTGTTCGTCAGTTCCACGTCCACTGCGCACGCCCTCCTCGCCACGTCGACTGCCCGGCCGCTTCCTACGGCCGCGACAACTCCTCGATGACTCCTACAGCCTCGATGAAGTTGAGTCTATTCCACTCAAGGAAGTGGAGCGAGCAATCTTCGAGCACTCTTTCGAGGGAATCACCGGGATCTCGCGCTGACGTTCGGTCACGGGGGCGGCGGCCCCCCTGCACGACCACGCCAAGGACCGCCTGCGCGGCGGGGCGCGGGGCGTCGACAGCCCAAGGGGCGGCACTCCGCCGGGCCCTGAGCGGCCGGGACCGACGTTGAGGCGGCGCGGGCGGCGCAGGCCCGGACGGGGCACGCACCCCGGGCGGGCTCAGGCGGCGCGGGCGGCGCGGGCGGCGCAGGCGGCGCGGGCGGCGGCCCGGACGGGGCACGTACCCCGGGCGCGGGACGACGGACGCGGACAGCCCGCCCGGAGGCGCGGACGCCCCCCTCACGGCACCGGAGGC
Organism: Streptomyces sp. P6-2-1; assembly: GCF_050613165.1. Classification (NCBI taxonomy): domain Bacteria; kingdom Bacillati; phylum Actinomycetota; class Actinomycetes; order Kitasatosporales; family Streptomycetaceae; genus Streptomyces; species Streptomyces sp. P6-2-1. The sequence goes on from NZ_CP192513.1 coordinate 3,301,645, forward strand.
GCGAACGGCCTGGCGGGCGCGGGCCCGCAGGGACGCGAGGACGCGGGGCAGGCGGGGGCCGCGGAGGAGGCGGACGCCCGGAGCCCGTACGACCGGAGGGCCCGGACAGCCCGTACAGCCGAAGGCCCGGAACAGCCCGCCCAGCGCGATCCGCACGACCCGCGCGACCCGCGCGACCCGCGACAGCCCGGCTCTGGCCCCCCGCAGGCGCGCCCACCGCACTTCCACCCCCCTCCCCCGCGCCTCGCGCCCCTCCCCGCGCCGCCCCGGGCCCCCCGCGCGCCGCTACTCTCCCCCCATGCCCGTCTCCCTGACCGACCCGCCCGCCTCCTACCTCGCCTTCTGGCGCGAGCGGCACATCTGCACGCTCACCACGCTCCGCCCCGACGGCACCCCGCACGTCGTCGCGGTCGGCGCCACGCTCGACCCCGTCGCCGGGCTCGCGCGCGTCACCACCAACCGCAACAGCCGCAAGGCCCGCAACGTCCTCGCCGCGGGCCCCGAAGGCGCCCCTGTCGCCGTCTGCCAGGCCGAGGGACCGCGCTGGGCCACGCTGGAGGGCAGGGCCCGGCTGCTCACCGGCGAGGAGGAGATCGAGGAGGCGGTACGGCGCTACGCGGAGCGCTACGGGCGGACCCCGGCCCCCAACCCCGAGCGCTCCGTCATCGAGATCACCCTCACGCGCCTCCTCGGCAACGCCTGAGCGCCCCCGGCACGTTCCGCAGGCCGGCCCCGGCCGCACACAAAGGGGCAGCGGCGCCGCCGGGTTCAGGTCCTCGGCGGCGCCGCTGCTGGGGGAAAGCGCCTGGCGATCTTTTGCAACGGGGGAATCGCTCAGGCGCTGCGGGGGGTGACGTAGGAGTCCGACCAGTCGGCGACCTGCTGGTGATCGCGCTGGTCGAGGTTCACGAAGAGCATCCCGTAGCGCACCACGCACCGTACTGGCTGCGGGGCACCACGCGGACGGCGGAGACAGCGGTACGCCCGTACGTCCTCGGCCCCGTCCCGCACGACGACGATCGGTTCGCCGAAGAGCGTGACCATCAGCGAGTCACCGTCGTGGGGGATCGCCGTGACGAGATCGATGAAATGCCAGCCGGAGCGATAGGCGGTGGCCATCTCACGCCGGAAGGTGTGGTCGTCGGGCGGGGTCGTCATGCCTGGACCGTGCCCCAGGAGGGCTCACCGGCGGGAGCGACACCCCACGACGGCTCACCGGCCGGGACAACACCCCAGGAAGGCTCACCCGCAGGAGCGACACCCCAGGAAGGCTCACCCGCGGGAACGACTCCCCACGAGGGCTCGCCCTTCTTGGCGGTCGCGTGGACAACACCCCAAGACGGCTCACCGGCGGGAGCGACACCCCACGAGGGCTCACCGGCGGGGACAACACCCCAAGACGGCTCACCCGCAGGAGCGACACCCCAGGAAGGCTCACCCGCGGGAACGACTCCCCAGGAAGGCTCTCCCTGCACAGAGGCCGGGACCACGCCCCAAGAGGGCTCCCCCGGGCGGGCGGAGGCACTCACGGACCCCGACGGCTGGCTTCCCCACGACGGCTCACCCAGAGCCACCGCACCAATGGCGAGCGCCGCCATCGCGGAAACGCAGAGCGTACGAAGCTTCATGGACATGACGGGCTCCCACCTCTGTGATTGGTATGTGAACGACCCCCGCCCTGCAACGATGGCCCAGGCAGGGCGCTTTCACTAGGAAACCCATGCATCATGTTCCTGTATTACATGAGCCTGAGGGGGGGACATATGCGGAGGAGGCCCCTCGAAAAGTCTCATTCCCATCCTCAGGAACCGCTCTGCGTCACCGGCCGTGAGCTGTACGCGGCCGCGCTGCGCTCCGGGCGGCTCAAACGTGAGGAACTCGTCGACGCCCCTTGCGTTCTCGACCTGGGGCTGCTGGCCCCCGACCCGGCCGAGCCGGCGACCCTGCTCCCGGTACAGCCCTCGACGGCGCTCGGCAGGCTGCTCCAGCCGCTGGAGAACCGCATCCTGCACAACCGCAAGGCGGCGATCGCGCTCACCGAGACCCTGGAGCCCTTCATGGCTCTGAGCGGGCACGATCCGGCCAGTCAGGCGGTCACCGTGCTCGACGGCCTCGACCGCATAAACTCCACGCTCGACCAGACCGTCATGGAGTGCCGCGAGGAACTCCTCACGCTCCAGCCGGGCAGCGGACGCGCCCCCTACCTCCTGGAGGACGCGCTGCGGCGCGTGGAACCGTTCTTCGGCACCTCGGTCCGGATGCGCACGCTGTACCACCACACGGCTCGTCACCATCCCTCCACACTCGCCTACGTGGAGCGGACGATGCCGGAGGGCATCGAGTTCCGCACGATGGAGCAGCTGCCCGAGCGGCTCATCATCGTGGACAGGCGTGCCGCGTTCATCCCGATCAGCGACGACCGCAAGATCGCCCTCCAGATCGAGCACCCCGGTCTCGTCGGCTACCTCGCGGGCGTCTTCGACCAGTTCTGGAGCCTCGCACGCCCCTGGTCCGAGGCGACGCCGGCCCCCGTGCCGAGCGGCATCACGAGTACGCAGCTCTCCATCGCCCGGCTGCTCGTCGAGGGCCACGTCGACGAGGCCATAGCCCGCCGCCTCGGCATGAACGTCCGCACCTGCCGCGCCCACATCGCCAAGCTCGCCACCACTCTCGGCAGCGGCAGCCGCGCCCAGCTCGGCTACCTGATCGCCCAGTCGGGCTTACTGGATACGCCGGGCAGCTGAGGACGGCAGGAGCAGGGGACCCCGGCGGTGGTCCGGGGGTACGGGACCCCGGCGGCGGTACGGGGTTACGGGAGGACCCCGGCGGTGGTCCGGGGCGGGCGGCGCGGGTAAGGAGCGGCGGGTACGGGGCCGGGGGCCCACACGCGTACGGCGCGCCCCGCGCCCCTTCGGCACCGCCCCCGCGCCACCCCGCCGGGCCGCGCTACTCTCCCGCGCCCTGCCCGCGCTTGTTCTTCGGGCGCCACACGACGAGCGCGCTCGCCTGCTGCACCTCCTGGTACGGGACGAGGTCGCGCCGGTACGAGGCGTGCACCTGCGCCTCGCGCTGCCGCATCGTGGCCGCGGCCCCGTCCAGGGCCGCGCTCAGCTCGGCGATGCGCTGCTCCATCGCGCTGACCTGGGATTGCAGCTCGATGATCCGCTTGATCCCGGCCAGGTTCACGCCCTCGTCCTGCGAGAGCTGCTGCACCTGGCGCAGGAGCTGGATGTCGCGGGCCGAGTAGCGGCGGCCCCGGCCCGCGGCGCGGTCCGGGGAGACCAGCCCGAGCCGGTCGTACTGACGCAGGGTCTGGGGGTGGAGCCCGGAGAGCTGCGCGGCGACCGAAATGACGTACACCGGTGTCTCGTCGGTCAGCTCGTACGGGTTCCTGCCTCGGCCTTCCACGGTCATGCTCCCTTCGCCGCCTCGAACAACGCCGCCCGCGGGTCCTCCCCGGCACTCGCGTCGCGGTAGGACTCCAGGGCCTCCCTGGCGCGGTCGTCGAGGTGCGCGGGCACCGCGACCTCCACGGTCACCAGGAGGTCCCCGCGCGTACCGTCCTTGCGGACCGCGCCCTTGCCGCGGGCGCGCATCGTCCGGCCGTTGGGGGTACCCGCCGGGAGTTTGAGGGTGACGGGCGGCCCGCCGAGCGTCGGCACCCGCACCGTGCCGCCGAGCGCCGCCTCGCTGAAGGTGACGGGCACGGTGACCGTCAGGTTGTCGCCCTTGCGGGCGAAGACCGGGTGCTCCTTGACGTGCACCGCCACGTACAGGTCGCCCGCCGGGCCGCCGCGCTCGCCCGGGGCGCCCTTGCCGCGCAGCCGGATGCGCTGCCCGTCGTGCACGCCCGCGGGGATGCGCACCTGGATCGAGCGGGACGACTTCGCGCGCCCGCTGCCCTTGCACACCTCGCAGGGGTCCTGGGCGATGAGCCCGCGCCCCTTGCAGTCCACGCACGGGTCGGTGAGCGAGAACCCGCCGCTGCCGCCGCGCGAGACCTGCCCCGTGCCCACGCAGGTCGGGCAGACCCGCGGGGTGCCGTTCTTGTCGCCCGTGCCCGAGCACGCCTTGCACGGCTCCTGGCTGGACATCCGTAGCGGGACCGTCGCCCCGTCCACCGCCTCGGTGAAGGTGAGCGTCACCTCGGACTCGATGTCCTGGCCGCGCCTGGCCCTGTTGCGCGTCGGGCCGCCCTGCGTGCCCGTACCTGCCGTACCGCCCCGGTTGAAGAGCCCGCCGAAGACGTCGCCGAGGCCGCCGCCGAAACCGCCGCCGCCGCTGCCCCCAGGGCCGCCCCCGAAGAGGTCGCCCAGGTCGAAGTTGAAATTGCCGCCCGCGCCGCCCGCGCCCGCGCCGCCGGGACGGAAGCCGCCGCCCGCGAAGAGGGCGCGCGCCTCGTCGTACTCCTTGCGCTTCTTCGGGTCGCCGAGGACGTCGTGCGCCTCGGAGATCTCCTTGAAGCGGTCCTCCGCCTTGGTGTTGCCCTTGTTGGCGTCCGGGTGGTTCTCGCGGGCGAGCTTGCGGTACGCCTTCTTGATCTCCGCCTCGGTGGCGTCCTTCGGCACGCCGAGGACCTTGTAGTAGTCCTTCTCGACGAAGTCCTTCGTGCTCATCCCCGACGTCCCTCCTTCCGTGGCGGCACGGCCCCGGGCCACGGCCCCCGCTCGGCCCGCCCGGCCATCTCCTGTTGTACCGCTCCCGGCCGCCCGGCCGGATCATACGATCCGGCCGGGCGTCTCCCGCTGTGGTCAGCCCTTGTCGGGGCCACCGTTCTCCTCGTCCGCCGCGGCGGCCTTCTCGTCCTCGGCCGGGGCCGAGCCCGAGGCCGCCTGCTCCTTCGCCGGCGCCGCGCCCGGCTGGGGCTCGGCGACCGCGACCCGCGCGGGGCGGATCGTGCGCTCGCCGAAGCGATACCCCGGCTGGAGGATCGCGACGCACGTCGTCTCGGTGACGTCGGGCGCGTACGAGTGCATGAGCGCCTCGTGGATCGTCGGGTCGAAGGGCTCGCCCTCCTCGCCGAACTGCTCCAGGCCCATCTTGGCGGTGATGGACTCCAGCGAGTCGGCGACCGACTTGAAGCCGCCCGTCAGCTCCTCGTGCTCCCGCGCCCGGCCGATGTCGTCGAGCACGGGCAGGACCTCGCTCAGGAGGTTCGCCACCGCCAGCTCCTTCACGGCGACCCGGTCGCGCTCGACCCTGCGGCGGTAGTTCTGGTACTCGGCCTGGAGCCGCTGGAGGTCCGCGGTGCGCTCGCCGAGCGCGGTGCGCACCTGGTCCAGCTGGGCCGTCAGAGCGGCCTGCTGAGCGTCCCCGCCCGGGGCGGGCCGCTCCTGCTCGGAGCGACCCTCCTCGGCGGCGTCGGGGGCGGCGCCGTCGGAGACGTCAGCGGGCTCGTTCTTCTCGTCGAAGCCCCCCGGAGTCTCCTCGCTCACGCCGCACCGTCCTTCTTGTCCTCGTCGACGATCTCGGCGTCGACGACGTCGTCGTCAGCGGCCTTGGCACCGGCGTCGGCACCCGGAGCGGCGCCCTCGGCACCGGCCGAGGCCTGCGCGTCGGCGTACATCGCCTGGCCGAGCTTCTGCGAGACGGCGGCGACCTTCTCGGTGGCCGTCTTGATCTCGGCGGTGTCCTCGCCCTTGAGCTTCTCCTTCAGCTCGGTGAGCGCGGCCTCGACCTCGGTCTTGATCTCGCCGGGGACCTTGTCCTCGTTGTCCTTGAGGAACTTCTCCGTCTGGTACGTGAGCTGCTCGCCCTGGTTGCGCACCTCGGCGGACTCGCGGCGGCGGTGGTCCTCGTCCGCGTACTGCTCGGCCTCCTGGCGCATCCGGTCGACCTCGTCCTTCGGCAGCGAGGAGCCGCCGGTGACGGTCATCTTCTGCTCCTTGCCCGTACCGAGGTCCTTCGCGGTGACGTGCATGATGCCGTTGGCGTCGATGTCGAAGGAGACCTCGATCTGCGGCACCGAGCGCGGGGCCGGGGGCAGACCGGTCAGCTCGAACATCCCGAGCTTCTTGTTGTACGCGGCGATCTCGCGCTCGCCCTGGTACACCTGGATCTGCACCGACGGCTGGTTGTCCTCGGCCGTCGTGAAGATCTCGGAGCGCTTCGTCGGGATCGTCGTGTTGCGCTCGATGAGCTTCGTCATGATGCCGCCCTTGGTCTCGATGCCGAGGGACAGCGGGGTGACGTCGAGGAGCAGGACGTCCTTGACCTCGCCCTTGAGGACACCGGCCTGGAGCGAGGCGCCGATCGCGACGACCTCGTCCGGGTTGACGCCCTTGTTCGCCTCCTTGCCGCCGGTCAGCTCCTTGACCAGCTCGGCGACGGCGGGCATACGGGTCGAGCCACCGACGAGCACGACGTGGTCGATGTCGGCGAGCGCGATGCCCGCGTCCTTGATCACGTTGTGGAACGGGGTCTTCGTCCGGTCCAGGAGGTCCGCGGTGAGCTGCTGGAACTGAGCGCGCGTGAGCTTCTCGTCCAGGTGCAGCGGGCCCTCGGCCGAGGCCGTGATGTAGGGCAGGTTGATCGTGGTCTCGGTGGACGAGGACAGCTCGATCTTCGCCTTCTCGGCGGCCTCGCGCAGGCGCTGGAGCGCCATCTTGTCCTTGCTCAGGTCCACACCGTGACCGTTGTTGAACTGCTTGACCAGGTAGTCGACGACGCGCTGGTCCCAGTCGTCACCACCGAGCTGGTTGTCACCGTTGGTGGCCTTCACCTCGACGACGCCGTCGCCGATCTCCAGGAGCGACACGTCGAAGGTGCCGCCACCGAGGTCGAAGACGAGGATCGTCTGGTCGTCCTTGTCGAGGCCGTACGCGAGCGCGGCGGCCGTCGGCTCGTTGACGATGCGCAGCACGTTGAGGCCCGCGATCTCGCCGGCCTCCTTCGTCGCCTGGCGCTCGGAGTCGTTGAAGTACGCCGGGACGGTGATGACCGCGTCGGTCACCTTCTCGCCGAGGTACGCCTCCGCGTCGCGCTTGAGCTTCTGGAGGACGAACGCCGAGATCTGCTGCGGGTTGAAGTCCTTGCCGTCGAGGTTGATCTTCCAGTCGGTGCCCATGTGGCGCTTGACCGACCGGATGGTCCTGTCGACGTTCGTGACCGCCTGACGCTTGGCGACCTCGCCGACCAGCACCTCACCGTTCTTCGCGAAGGCGACGACGGACGGCGTGGTCCTGGCGCCCTCGGCGTTGGTGATGACGGTGGGCTCGCCGCCCTCCAGAACGCTGACGACGGAGTTAGTCGTGCCCAGGTCGATGCCGACCGCACGTGCCATTTCGGGTCCTCCAGATGACTTGAGTGGAACTGGCTCAACCATGCAACAGCCCCCCACCCCCTGTCAACAGACCTGAGCCGCTCGCACTCAACTCTTATTCAGCCCTTACGCGCAACACCCGCCCACCGATCCGCGACACCCCGCCCGCGACACCCGCGGCGCGCCGTGCGCCAGATCACGCGGCACAGCGGAGCCACGACGACAGGGAGTCGATACCCTCCCTACAGAACCAAATAAGTTACTGCTTAGTAGGATGGCCCTGCGGGCCGTCCGCGCCCGGCACCACCGCACGACCAGCACCACCGCACCACCGCACGACCAGCAGACCCGCACCACCGCACCACCGCACCACCGCACGACCAGCAGACCCGCACCACCGCACCACCAGCAGCCCGCACCCACCCCAGTACCCCGCACTTCCGCGCAGGTTCGAGGAGCCCTCCATGCAGCTCGCCGCGATCATCGTGTCGCTGCTCCTGACCGTGGTCGGCGTGGCGCTCATCTCCCGAGCGATCGCGCAGATCATCCAGCACGTACGGCTCGGCCAGCCGGTCCCGGCAGGCAGTCGCACCGACCGCTGGAAACAGCGTTCCCTCACTCTCGCGAGGGAATTCGTCGGCCACACCCGGATGAACCGCTGGGGCATCGTCGGTGTCGCCCACTGGTTCGTCGCGGTCGGCTTCCTCACCCTCGGCCTGACGATCATCAACGCGTACGGGCAGCTCTTCCAGGCGGACTGGATCATCCCCTGGATCGGCACCTGGCCCCCGTACGAGGTCTACATCGAGTTCATCGCGCTCTTCACGACGCTCGGCATCCTCACCCTCATGGGCATCCGCCTGCTGAGCCTGCCCTCGCGCGCCGGGCGCAAGTCCCGCTTCACGGGCTCGAAGCTCGGCCAGGCGTACTTCGTCGAGTACGTCATCCTGATCATCGGGCTCGCGGTCCTCATGCTCCGCGGCCTCGAAGGCGCGATCCACCACGTCGACGGCTACGAGGCGAGCTACTGGGTCTCGTACCCCCTCGTCGCGGGCCTGCGCGACCTGGATGTCTCCACGCTCCAGAACCTCATCTACCTCACGGCGATGATCAAGCTGGGCGCCACGATGATCTGGGCGATCACCGTCGGCCTCAACACCAACATGGGTGTCGCCTGGCACCGCTTCCTCGCCTTCCCCAACATCTGGTTCAAGCGGAACGCGGACGGCGCGGTCTCGCTCGGCGCGCTCCAGCCCATGACGACCGGCGGCAAGCCGATCGACTGGGAGGACCCGGGCGAGGACGACGTCTTCGGCGTCTCGCAGGTCGAGCACTTCTCCTGGAAGGGCCTGCTCGACTTCTCCACCTGCACCGAGTGCGGCCGCTGCCAGTCGCAGTGCCCCGCCTGGAACACCGGCAAGCCCCTCTCGCCGAAGCTCCTCATCATGTCGCTGCGCGACCACGCGCACGCGAAGGCCCCGTACCTGCTCGCCGGTGGCGGCAAGACGATGGAGGGCGAGGAGAAGGCGAGCGAGGAGCAGCTCAAGGACGTCCCCGCCGCGGCACTCGCCGAGGCCGAGCGCCCCCTCATCGGCACCCTCGAAGAGGGCGGCGTCATCGACCCCGACGTCCTGTGGTCCTGCACCACCTGCGGCGCCTGCGTCGAGCAGTGCCCCGTGGACATCGAGCACATCGACCACATCGTCGACATGCGCCGCTACCAGGTCATGATCGAGTCCTCGTTCCCCTCCGAGGCCGGGACGATGCTCAAGAACCTGGAGAAGAAGGGCAACCCCTGGGGCCTCGCGAAGAAGAAGCGCCTGGAGTGGACCAAGGAGGTCGACTTCGACGTCCCCGTCGTGGGCGAGGACGTCGAGGACCTGACCGAGGTCGACTACCTCTACTGGGTCGGCTGCGCGGGCGCTCTGGAGGACCGCGCGAAGAAGACGACGAAGGCCTTCGCCGAGCTGCTGAACATCGCGGGCGTCAAGTTCGCGATCATGGGCGGCGACGAGAAGTGCACCGGTGACTCGCCCCGCCGCCTCGGCAACGAGCCCCTCTTCCAGCAGCTCGGCGCCGAGAACGTCGCGATGCTCAACATGGCCTTCGGCGAGGACGACGACGACCCGGAGACCAGGAAGCCGAAGTCCGCGAAGAAGATCATCGCGACCTGCCCGCACTGCTTCAACACGATCGCGAACGAGTACCCGCAGCTCGGCGGCGAGTACGAGGTCATCCACCACACCCAGCTGCTCCAGCACCTGGTCGACGAGGGCAAGCTCGTCCCCGTCACGCCGGTCGAGGGCCTCATCACGTACCACGACCCCTGCTACCTGGGCCGCCACAACAAGATCTACACGCCGCCGCGCGAGATCATCGCGAAGGTCCCCGGCGTCCGCAGCGAGGAGATGCACCGCCACAAGGAGCGCGGCTTCTGCTGCGGCGCGGGCGGCGCGCGCATGTGGATGGAGGAGCGGATCGGCAAGCGCGTCAACAACGAGCGCGTCGACGAGGCCCTCTCGCTCGACCCCGACATCATCTCGACGGCCTGCCCCTTCTGCCTCGTCATGCTGACCGACTCGGTCAACGGCAAGAAGAACGAGGGCCAGGCGAAGGAGTCGGTGCAGGTCGTGGACGTCGCCCAGCTCCTCCTCGACTCGGTCAAGACCCCCGCCGACCCCGAGCCCCCGGCCGCCGCCGCGGACGCCCCTGAGCCCGAACCGGCCCCCGCGGCGGGCTGACAGGCCGCACGACGACCGCCCGAGGGGGCGCGGAGACCCACGTCCGCGCGCCCCCTCGCCGTACGCGCGCCTTCCCCCCGCACCCCCTCGCCGTACGCGCGCCTTCCCCCCGCACCCCCTCGCCGTACGCGCGCCTTCCCCCCGCACCCCCTCGCCGTACGCGCGCCTTCCCCCCGCACCCCCTCGCCGTACGCGCGCCTTCCCCCGTACCCCCTCACCGGCGCACCCCCCTTCACCACCCCGTCACTCCCCCTCCACGCTCCGTACAACCATTCGACCGCCCCACAGGTCTCCCCAGCGCCACAAGGCCGCGGGCGGCATACGGTGCCCCCGCGTTTCGCGCAGGAGACACCCATGCCCTCTCACCTTCGTACCGCCCTCGCCGCGACGGCCGCCTTCGCCCTCACCGGCGGACTGCTGACCCTCACCGCGGGCGCGGCCACCGCCGCGAGCGCCAAGGTCCCCGGCCGCGTCGACGCCGACTTCAACAGCGACGGCTACGCCGATGTCGCGGTCAGCGCCTCGCACGCCACCGTCGCCGGCCACAAGAACGCGGGCGCCGTCGCCGTTCTCTACGGCGGGAAGAGCGGTACGCGCACCGCCACGTACACGCAGAACTCGGCGGGCGTCCCCGGCGGCGCCGAGGCGGACGACTACTTCGGCGCCGACACCGCCTTCGGCGACTTCAACAGGGACGGCTTCGACGACCTCGTCGTCGGCGTGCCGGGCGAGGACGTCGGCAAGGACAAGGACGGCGGCACCGCCGTGATCCTGTGGGGCTCGAAGACGGGCCTCAGCGGCGGTACGACGCTCAAGGACCCGCGCCCCACCCAGCACGACAACTACGGTGCCCCGCTGGAGGCCGGCGACTTCGACGGCGACGGGCGGGACGACATCGCGGCCGGCACCACCTCGGGCTCCGCCGTGGTCGACATCCTGCGCGGCAGCTTCAGCCGTACGAACGGCTCCGGCGGCCCCCGCGCGTACACCGTCACGCCCGCGGTCTGGAGCGGCAAGGGCGCGGGCGTCAAGAACCTGCACTCGGGGGACGTCAACGGCGACGGCAAGGAGGACCTCATCGTCAACGGCTACGCCAAGAGCGACGACCTCGACGCCAACTACTGGCTCCCCGGCTCCGCATCGGGCGCCACCACCAAGGGCGCCCAGCGGCTCCCCGCCGGGTTCATCACCGACATCGGCAAGACCGACAACGACGGCTACGCCGACATCGTCACCGGGCTCGAATGGGACAGCGGCATCGGCCACGCCCACAAGGGCGGCACCGCGCTCATCATCCACGGCACCAGGAACGGCCCCGCCTCGGGGAAGATCCAGACCTTCACGCAGGACACCGCGGGCGTGCCGGGGGCGGGCGAGAAGAACGACTGCTTCGGCAGCGAACTGGACCTCGGCGACGTCAACGGCGACGGCAAGCTCGACCTGATCGTCGGCGCCCCCGGCGAGACGGTCGACGGCAAGAAGGGCACCGGCGCCGTGACCGTCCTCTTCAACAAGGCGGACGGCTCCGGCATCACCGGCACGGGATCGCTCTTCCTCAGCCAGAACACCGCCGGCGTGCCCAACGACGACGAGGCGAACGACGGCTTCGGCTCCGAGGTCCACATCGACGACCTCAACGGCGACAAGAAGGGCGACCTGATCATCGCCGCGCCGTGGGAGAACGGCAACGGCGCGGTCTACCCGCTGCTCACGCAGCCGAACGGCAAGAGCTTCAAGGGCAAGGCGGGTGTGTACGTCTCCACGGTGGGCATCTCCACCGCGGGCACGCCGGTCTTCGGCCACAACATGGCCGACTGAGCCCCGTACCCCTGCCCCTCCGTACGCCCCGCACCACCCCGCCCGGCCCTCGGCCTTCCCGTACGCCGGGCGTCAGGGAATCCCCCCGGATTCCCTGACGCCCGGCGTCCCCCCGATCCCCCGGCGGCCGGTCACGGCCCCGGGGGACGTCCGTGAGGCGCGGCGCTCAGCGCAGCGCCGGGTCCGTGAACTCGACGTGCTTCCAGAGCCCTTCGTCCTGGACCTGATAGCGGTACGGCGCCGTGAGCGCCACGTACGCGGCCCTGCCGAGCAGCGCCACCCCGGCGAACCCGCACAGCACCGTCACCCACCCCGGCACGGGCCCGGCCATCGCGGGGACGGTCGCGAGGACGACGCCGAGAGCGAGCGCGAGCACCCGGTCATGCGCCCGCGCCACGTAGAAGGAGGGCCTCCGCACCGGTACGGCGCTCAGCGCGATATCCGTCCCGTGCTGCGCCAGGTGCCCCTCCGCGAGCGCGCTCGCGACGAACCCGGGCTCGATCGCCGCCCACACCACGTGCCCCGAGTCCGTCGCGAAGAAGACCGGTACCAGCGGCCGCTCCCCGCGCGCCCCGGTGTACGCCCGCCACTCGCGCGGCACGCAGAACCACCCCCGGTGCCCCGCGAGTTGCGCGACCGAGTGCGAGAGGTGCCGCTCCCCGATCGCGAGCCGGAACATCCTGCGCTCCTCGACGGCCTCGATCCCGAAGAAGCCCTCGTCCACGGGCGAGGACACCTCGCGCGCGCCGTCGGGAGTGACGGCGATCCCGTAGGCGACGCTCGTGACGATGTCCCCGCTCCCGGTCGCCGAAGCCGTACGGACGTCGAACCGCAGCGGGCTCCCGAGCCGCGCCCGCGTCGCGAGCACGGGTCCCCCTGCGGCGACACGCCTGCGGAAGCCGCGCTGCGCGGGCGGCAGTTGATCGCTCAGCAGGAACGGCAGCCGCACCAGGGCGCCGAGTGTGGCGATCAGCACCAGGAAGGGCAGCAACTCGCCGAAGAAGCCGCCCAGGGGAAGGGCGGCGGTGCGCACGAGGACGTACGGGGCGATCAGGAACAGCAGGACATGGCCGGTACGGGGCCAGTTGCGGCGGATCGGCGCGACCCGCCGCGGAATCCCGGCGCGTACGGGCCCTTCCGGCAGCCTCTCGACCCGCGGCGCGGCCCGCACGGCGATCAGCCACCCGGCGCCGCAGAGGACGGCGAGCCCGCACAGCACGAGCGCGGTCCACATCGGCCCGTCGTCGTCGGAGCCGTACCGCACGGCATCCCCCACCAGGACCGCGACCGTACCGACGAGCGCGGCGACGAGGGACATCCCCCCGAGCGCGGCCGACAAGACCGTCGAGCGATGACGCATCCGTTCCCCCCAGGAACGCGAACAAGGCCGCGAGGTGGGGCGCGCGGGTCCGCCTTCGGCAGAACGTTCGAACCTATAAGCCGGTACGGGAGTGACGCAAGGTCCGCGTCGCACCCCGCGACACGCCGCCGGGAGATGTCACAGCTCGGCCGCAAAGCCCCCGCCCGGCCGGGACCGCTCCTTACCGGCCCGGATATGCGGGTACGTTCGGGGCGTGGCTGGATTCAGGATCGGACGCGGCCGGGACAACCGCACGAGTGGGCAGCAGCAGAACCCTCAGGGCAGGCCCCCGCAGGGCCAGTACCCCGCGCCCGGGCAGCGGCAGCAGCCGCAGCCGTACGGCGCGGCCCCGCGCCCTGCGCAGGGCGGCGGCAACGGCTGGCCCGCGGCGCCCCAGGGCAACGGCTGGCCCACGCCCCAGGGCGGGCCGGGTCCGCAGAGCCGGCCGGGACCGCAGGGGAGGCCGGGACCGCAGGGGAGGCCGGGACCGCACGGCGTGCCCTCGGGCCCGGGCGAGCCCGAGTACTTCGGCGGGCCCCCGCAGCCGCAGCCGCGGAGCGGCGGTTACGGCTACCCGAACAACCCGGGTCCCCAGGGCGGTGGCTACGGCTATCCGGGCCCCTCCGCGCAGGCCCCGTACCCCTCCGCGGCCCAGCACGACAACCCGGGCCACACCCAGGCCTTCGCCCTCGGCGAGGACCCGTACGGCCACGACGTGCCCCCGCCCCCCGCGGCGCCCACGGGCCCCCGGCTGCGCTGGCAGCAGCTGCTCAGCGGCATCGTCCTGCGCCCGCAGCAGACCTTCCAGCGGATGCGCGACTACCCGGTCTGGGGACCGGCCCTCGTCGTCACGCTGATCTACGGGCTGCTCGCGATCTTCGGCTTCGACGAGGCACGCGACGACGTCATCCACGCGACCCTGGGCACAGCGGTCCCTTACGTGCTCACCGCCGCCGTCATGATCACGGTGAGCGCCTTCGTCCTCGGCGTCGTCACGCACACCCTGGCCCGCCAGCTCGGCGGAGACGGCTCCTGGCAGCCGACGGTCGGCCTCTCGATGCTGATCATGACGCTGACGGACGCGCCCCGCCTGGTCATCGCGATGTTCGCGGGCGGCGACGCCTCGTTCGTGCAGGTCGTCGGCTGGATCACGTGGATCGCCGCGGGCTTCCTCTTCACCTCGATGGTGAGCCGCTCCCACGACCTCGCCTGGCCCCGCGCCCTCGGCGCGAGCGCGATCCAGCTGGTGGCACTGCTCTCGCTGATCAAGCTCGGCACGTTCTGAGCACGAGCCGCACACGCCTTCCGGGCACGCGAGGGGAGGGCCCGCCGGACACCCCGGCGGGCCCTCCCCTCTCGTCACCCTGCTCAGGCGTCGAGCACCTGCCTCAGGCGTCGAGCACCTGGTCGTCGCGGCGTACGACGGGGGGCTGGACGCTCCACGGGAAATTGATCCAGTCGTCGGTGCGCTTCCACACGTATTCGCACTTCACGAGCGACTGGGACTTCTCGTAGATGACGGCGCTGCGGACCTCGGCGACGTGCTCGACGCAGAAGTCGTGCACGAGCTTGAGGGTCTTCCCGGTATCGGCGACATCGTCAGCGATAAGGACTTTCTTATTGCTGAAGTCAATGGCGTTGGGAACGGGCGCGAGCATCACGGGCATGTCGAGCGTCGTCCCGACACCGGTGTAGAACTCGACGTTGACCAGGTGAATGTTCTTGACGTCGAGGGCATAGGCGAGACCACCGGCGACAAAGACACCGCCACGGGCGATGGAGAGCACGATGTCGGGCTCGTAGCCGTCGTCGGCGATGGTCTGCGCGAGCGCCCGGACGGCGCCGCCGAAGTCCTCGTACGAAAGCTCTTCGCGCTTGCCGCTGTTCACGGGGCTCACACCTCGGTCCGATGGAAATTCAGGTAGGAGCGGGAGGCGGTGGGCCCCCGCTGGTCCTGGTAGCGCGAGCCGTACCGCTCCGAGCCGTAGGGGAACTCGGCGGGCGAACTCAGCTGGAACAGGCACAGCTGCCCGATCTTCATGCCGGGCCAGAGCTTGATCGGCAGGGTCGCCAGATTCGACAGCTCAAGGGTGACGTGCCCGGAGAAACCCGGGTCGATGAAACCGGCCGTGGAATGCGTGACGAGCCCGAGCCTGCCGAGCGAACTCTTTCCCTCAAGACGCGAGGCGAGATTATCGGGCAGCGTGATGACCTCGTACGTCGAGGCGAGCACGAATTCCCCGGGATGCAGGATGAACGGCTCGTCGCCCTCGGGCGAGACCTGCCGCGTGAGATCCACCTGCTCGACGGCGGGGTCGATATGGGGGTACCGATGGTTCTCGAACACCCGGAAATACCGGTCGAGACGCACATCGACACTGGAGGGCTGGATCATCGATTCGTCGAACGGATCGATCCGCACCCGACCGGCATCGATCTCGGCCCGGATGTCCTTGTCTGAGAGAAGCACCCGTCGAGGATACGGCCCGCCCCGCACCGGGACGGGCCCCACCCCGGTCAGCGCGCCCCGGCCTCCACCGGAACCGCGTACCTCAACCGCGCACACCTCGGGCACCGCACCAACCGCCCGGGCCCGATCCGCGCGGCCCCGAGCCGCCGCATCGGAAACAAGGACGTGGCAAACACATGCCCCTCAGCACATCGCACGACGGTGTCCCCCATCAACCAACAGGCCCCTTCCACAAGCCGACGAGCCAGGACGAACGCCACATTACGCCCCGCCCACCCCCACCCCGCACCCAACCCCCCGCCGCCATACGGTAGACTCCCCCACAGCAAAACACCCCGCCCCACCGACCCCAGGGTCTGGTAAGCTGCGGAGGTATTTTTGTGCGGGTGTAGTTTAATGGTAGAACATGAGCTTCCCAAGCTCAGAGCGCGAGTTCGATTCTCGTCACCCGCTCCATGAAAAAGCCCCAGGTCGATGGCCTGGGGCTTTGTTGTTGTCCGGACCGGACTGGTCGCGCCGTGCCTGATCCGTTTTTCTCGCTGCCACTGACCTGTTCAGCGGGCGTAGGGCGTCAATGAGGCCGGCCACTTCCCGGCCTCCGGGAAAGGAGCCTGGATAGCAGGCGGCTCATCCCCTGCCGCATGGTCGGCGCGGCGATGCCGCGTGTGTGTCGGGGGCCGGGCTCGCCGTCGGCGTGGGCGGGCTGCCGTCGTGGGTCGCCTTCACGCTCCGGGTCACCCACGGGACCGACAAGGCGATGGACGAGGTGCTGCCCTGGCCTCTGTCCATGCGACCGACAAGATGCGACTGCTTCAGCGACAGCGGCTCCTGCGGCGGCAGCCCGTGCCTCGAAGACCACGAGTTGGCGATCGGCGCCGCGGGCAGCCAGCCCGCCGGGGCCGGGGGCGCCTCCACCGGCTCCTCCTCGGGCCTGCCGCGACGCGCCCTCGTGTGCGGCGTGGCCCCGGCGGCGGGCGGGGGCGCGTTCGGCCTCGTACGCCGCCGCGAGGCCGGTCCGCACGCCTGTGCACCCGTGCGACGGCGCCCCGTACTCGGCCCGGGCCCCGCCTGCGCGACCTGGGGCATATTTGTACGGGCGTACGCGGGGCACCACGTACTGCGCCCGTTTCCCCTGGAGGACTGTTCCCCATGACCGACCGGCCCCTGACCCTCATGGCAGTGCACGCGCATCCCGACGACGAGGCCACGAGCACCGGTGGGGTGCTCGCGCGGTACGCGGCCGAGGGCGTGCGTACGGTGCTCGTCACCTGTACCGACGGCCGCTGCGGGGACGGGCCCGGCGGGGTCAAGCCCGGCGACGACGGGCACGATCCGCTGGCCGTGGCCGAGATGCGTCGCGAAGAACTCCTCGCGAGCTGTGAGGTGTTGAAGATCAGCGACCTGGAGATGCTGGGCTACGCCGACTCCGGGATGATGGGGTGGCCGAGCAACGAGGCGCCCGGCGCGTTCTGGCAGACCCCGGTGGCGCAGGGCGCGGAGCGGCTCGCCGCGCTCATGCGGCAGTACGAGCCCGACGTCGTCGTCACGTACGACGAGAACGGGTTCTACGGGCACCCCGACCACATCCAGGCGCACCGCGTCACGATGGCCGCGGTGGAGCTGAGCGGGCTGACGCCGAAGGTGTACTGGACGACATCACCCCGCTCGGCGATGGGGCGGTTCGGCGAGATCATGCGCGAGTTCCAGCCGGAGATGCCGGAGCCGGACCCCGCGGAGGCCGCCGCGATGGCCGAGATCGGGCTTCCCGACGACGAGATCACGACGTGGGTGGACACGACGGCCTTCAGCGGCCAGAAGTTCGACGCCCTCGCCGCGCACGCCAGTCAGGGCGACAACATCTTCTTCCTCAGGATGGGCAAGGAGAGGTTCGGCGAGCTCATGGGCACGGAGACCTTCCTCCGCGTCAAGGACGCCTCCGGCGCGCCCCTCCCCGAGAACGACCTCTTCGCCGGGCTGCGCTGAGCCTGCGCCAGTCCCTCCCAGGCCGTCTCGGCCAACGCCATCGCGCGGCGCCGCCGGCCCCGTTGGTGATCGCCCCGGCCAGAGCGATGCGCCGACGGGCTCGGGCAGTTGGGGAATACTGCGACGGCGCGGCGTTTGGCAGCGGCAGGCGATCCGGATCGACCTTCCGCTGGAAGAGGTGGTGCCGGCCACCCGCGCGTACAGGTATGTGAAGACGCGTGACGAGATCACGCCGGTGGCCCGGCCGGTGAAGGAACGCAAGGATCTCTATGCCCCCGTCCTCGCTCAGACAGCGCTCCGAACCGTCTTGGAGCGCGGCACCCCGGCCACCGCGCGGGAAGAGCCGCCTCCGCCCCTCGTCCCACTCACCTTCCCCATCGCCCGGGGGCGGGGCGGCCCTGGCTGCCCCGCCCCGGGCTCCCGAAGGCTCCGGGGTGCCCCCGGGGGGGGTGAGCGGCCGGGCTGGCCGCCTCACCTCACCGGGAAGCCGAAGGTGTAGCCCTGGCTGTTGAGCCAGGGGAGGATCTCGCGGAGGGCGGAGAGGGTTTCGGCGCGGTCGCCGCCCGCGTCGTGGAAGAGGATCGTCGGGCCGTTGGGGAGTTCCGCCTTCACCGTGGAGACGATCGTGGCGAGGCCCGGGTGTTCGTAGTCCTTCGTGTCGACGTTCCAGCCGAGGGGGCGCATCCCGTGCGCGGCGGCGAGGTGGCGGCTGTACGGGGTGAAGGCGCCGCCGGGGGCGCGGTAGTACTGGGGACGGACGCCGCCGGATGCCTTGGTGATCATGCGGGCGGCGTCGAGGATCTCCCGCGCCTGGTACGCCTCGGACTTGTGGTCCATGCCGGTGTCGTGCGAGATGGTGTGGTCGCAGAGCCTGTGGCCGTCCGCCACGACCTGCTTGACGAGGTCCGGGTGCGCCTGGGCCTGGGTGCCGACCATGCAGAACGTCGCCTTGACCCCGTACTCCTTGAGGACCGCGAGGACCTGCGGCGTCCAGGTGGGGTCGGGGCCGTCGTCGATCGTGATGTTGACGCCGCGCGCGCCCTTGTCCGAGGCGTGCGCGATGGCGGCGGCCACCTTCTTCGGCTGTGCGGTCGGTGTCGCGGTGGCGCTCGGCCGCGGCGCGGGGCCCGAGAGCGTGTCGGCCTGCGCCGTCCACAGGGAGGTCACGGCGGCGAGCGCCGCCACGCCGAGTACCGCGGCGCCGTACTTCCCGCGCCAGACCTTTTCCCTGTGCCGTGCCATCCGTGCCGCCCGCCCCTCGGTGTCTCCGCCGTTGCCGTGCGTCCATCCAGCCACACGTCTGGCCTGCGGAGATACCCCGGTTACCGAGCCAGGACAAAGCTGCGAGGGGGCGGCGACATACGGGAGAGCACGGCGACAGAGGGGCCACGCCTCCGCGCGCGCAGGCGTGCTCACGTACGGGGACTTCCCCCGATCGCCCGCTCCACCCCGGCGAAGCCGTCCGCGAGGCGGTCGGCGAGGAGGGCCACCGCGCGGCCCACCGGGTCCTCGCCCGTTCCCGCGAGCGCGCGTTCCCTGCGTTCCGCCTCGCACAGGGCTTCCCAGCGGGCCTTCTCCTCCGGGGTCGAGGTGCCGCGCAGCAGGGCCAGTGCGAGGAGGGACGCCTCCGCTTCCGGGCCGAGGGTCTGGGCCTCCGCACGGTAGTGGTCGGTGACGAGCGCTTCCACTTCCTCGGGGGTCATGTCGGCGGTGACGCGCGCGGCGATCTTGTTCATGTCGCGGTAGGAGCCCTGGAGCTGGAAGCGGGGTTCGGTGCGCGAGGCGCCCGTGCGGGCGGCCGAGGCGATGTACGCGGCGTTCGCGCGCAGGAGGGTCGTGCGGGCCCGTACCAGGTGGCCCAACACCGCCCGGATCTCCGCGCGTTCGGCCGGTGCGTAGGCATGTTCCGTCGCGGTGTCCGCGAGGAGCGCGGGGATGTCGGCGGGAGCGCGGGAGGCGAGCGGGGCGAGCGCGGGGTGTGCGGTGAGGGCGTTCTCCAGGAAGCTGAGCGCGAAGGCGTCCTCCTTGCCGTGCAGGACGTCGCCGAGGTTCCACACGTCGGCGCGGCTCGCGAGCATGTCGGGGACGTGGAAGGAGTCCCCCGACTCCGTGTACGGGTTGCCGGTCATGACGACGGCGAAGCGCTTGCCGCGCAGGTCGTGCCCGTCGAGCGTGCGGCTCGTGTCGCACAGCGGGATGAACTGCTGGAGCAGGCGCGGCGAGAGGTGCTGGATGTCGTCGATGTGGAGCAGCACGTTGTTGCCCGCGGTGAGCGCGAAGCGCAGCTTCTCCAGTTCGCGGCGTGCGCCCTCGTCCGGGGCGCGGTCCGGGTCGAGCGAGGTGGTCGCGCTGCCGAGCGCGGGGCCGTCGACGCGGACGTGGAGGAGGCCGAGGCGGGCGGCGACGTAGCCGGTGAGGGTCGTCTTGCCGTAGCCGGGCGGCGAGAGGAGCAGGAGGAGGCCGCCGCGGTCGGTGCGGCGGCTCGCGCCCGCGGTGCCGAGCTGCTTGGCGAGGTTGTCGCCGACGAGCGGCAGGTACACCTCGTCGACGAGCCGTCCGCGTACGAACGAGCCCGCGACGCGCGGGACATAGCCGTCGAGCCCGAGTTCCGCGCGGGCCGCGGCGAGGTAGCGGGTGCGTGCGCGCTGGTAGGCGCGGAAGGCGGGGGCCGTGGTGGTGCGGAAGGCGTGGGTGCGGGGCAGGAACTCGTCGATGCGGAGGGTGAGTTCGCGTCCTCCGGCGGGGCTGGGGGTCAGGCGGGGATGGGTGCCGATGAGGCCCGTGACGGTGGCGGACTGGGGGGCCTCGGGTGCGCTTGAGGCCACGTCCCCACCACCACCGCACAGTTCGAGTGCCACCGCCTCCGCCAGGTCGCCTTCCGTCTCGGGGCCGGGCGCGCGGCCGGAGCCGCCGCGGACGTACGCCTCCAGCCACCCGCGTACGAGGGCGCCGGCGCCCAGGGGGTCGTCGGCCGCGAGGCGTTCGCGCGCCTCTTCCGCGTACGGGGCGGTGCCGACGTGCGCGCGGAAGTCGGCGAGGAGCGTCAGGGCACCCTGTCCGGCGACGAAGTGCCCGGCGTCGGCGGCCACTTGCTCGACGAGGTAGGCGGCCGCCTCCTCGCTCAGACCCGCTCCCCACACCCCGCTTCCGGTGTCCTCGTGGAGCCGGGTGCGGAGTGCCGTGAGGGCGCCCGGCTCGATGCCGAAGGTGTCGCGGGCGCGGGTCAGGGACGCGCAGGTGCGGGCGAGCGCCGCGCGGTCCTCGGGGCCGTACGTCCAGTACAGGCGCGCGGCCGCGCGGGCGGCCGCGGGGAACCGCGAGAGCCCGGCCGTGGCGGCGAGTGCGAGGAGCGCTTCGAGGATCAGCGCCGCGTCGTGGTCGTGCACGCCGGGCTCGTGGCCCTCGTCGTACGCGGCGGCCGCCTCGCTCCGTACGAGCGCGGCGCGCTCCTCGGCGGTACGCGCGGCGAGCGCCGCCGGACCGTGCGCGGCGAAGAGGCGCGCCGCGAGGTGCTCGGCGCGGTAGACCTCGGCGTTCTCGCTCGGCAACTCCTGGGACCAGAAGGCGGGTTGCGAGACGAGGGTGGGGTCGGTGACGGGGGTGCGGTGGTCGGTGCCCGTCAGGGCGAGGACGAGGCCGCCGCCGTCGGGCGCAGGGACGAGCGTCAGGACCGGGGCCTCGCGGGTCACGGCGAAGCGGTGGCGGCCGAGGCGGACGGTCGCCCCGTCGTCCTCGTACAGATCGCCCCGGTCGCGCAGCGCGCGGCGCGCCTCCTCGTGCGCGGCGGCGAGGCGGGCCTCCAGCTCGTCGGCCCGTACGGGGTCGCCGAGTTCACGCAGGCTCCGCACCACGTCCCGCACCTTGAGCGGCATCGGGTCGGAGGCGAAGTACGCGGCGAGCGCGGCCGGTTCGGCGGCCGCGGCGGCGCGCCTGGCGACCGTGGCGAGGAGGGCGCGGGCCGAGTCGGCGAGGCGTTCGGCGCGGCGGGCGCGGGCGTCGCGCAGGCTCTGACCGCGCCCGGCGAAGGCGTCGCTCACCTCGGCGCGCTTCTCGGCGAGCGCGGTGAGGAAGGCGTCCTGCCCGGCGAACCTGGCCTCCAGGCCGTCGAGACGTGTGAGCAGCGCGGTGAGTCCGCTCTCGCAGTCCTCGGGGGTGCTCGCGGCGGCGAGCGCACCTGTCACGGCCTGCCCGAAGAGCGCGAACTCCGCTGCGAACGCGTCCTGTTGCTCGGCCTCGCCCAGTTCGTCCGCGCGTCCCGCGGCGAGCGCGCGGGCCCGGTTGAGGCCGCCGAGGAGCCCGGTCACGCGGTGCAGGACGCGGGTGCGCGCGGTGGCCTCGGTGCCTTCGAGCGAGGTCAGGGTCTCGGTGAGGGAACGCAGTCCGGCGGCGAGGTCGTCGATGCGTGCGGTCAGCTCGACGGCCGCTGATGCCTGGGCGAGGGCGCGGGCCTCGTCCTCGTACGCGGCGAGCTGTTCCTCCTGGGCCGTGAAGGCGGCCGTGTCCTCCAGAGCGGTGAGGGCGCGGCGGGCGGTCGTGTCGAGGCCCTGCTCGGTCTCGGCGGCGAGCGCGTCGACGGCCGCCGTGTCCACGTGGCGCAGCCCGGCGAGCGCGAGCACGGCGCCCTGCGCGCGCCGCAGCTCGGTGAGGCGCTCGACCCACGTGAAGACGCCGGACGCCGGCTCGCCCGCGACGCGGCGGAGCAGGCCCCGTACCTCCTCGGCGGCGCGCGTGACCTCGGCGGCCGACTCGGCGGCGAGCGCCCGCACCGTCGCGTACGACTCCAGCGTCCGCCGCGCCGCGTCCCGCACCTCGCGCAGCGGGGTCCGCAGGTCGACGGGCAGGTCGTCGGCGGCGAGCCAGGGGTGGCGGTCGAGCGCGCGGTCGCACGCGGTGAGGAGGGCCTGGTGGGCGGGTTCGGTGGTGGCTTCCGCGGGCGTGGCGGCGGCCTCGATCCCGGTGGCCCCGTCCCCTGTCCCTGTCCCTGCCCCTGTCCCTGCCCCTGCCCCTGCCCCTGCCCCTGCCCCTGCCGCGGTTTCAGCCCCTTCCTCGGTCCCGGTCCCGGCGGGGTCGCCGGTGGCCCCGGGCTCCGCGGGGTGTTCGGCCCCGGGCCCCGCGTCCCGTACCGGCACCCGCGCGTCCCCCACCGCGGCGCGCGCGAGCCGTACCGCGTCCAGGCAGTCGGCGATGCCCCGTACGAGCGCGGCCGCGCCGATCCGGGCCAGCGGTCCCGCCGCGCGTGCCTCGCGCGAGCGGGCGGCGAACGGGGTGCGCCAGGCGCGGACCGCGTGCGCGGTCGTGGCCTCGGTGCCGGGCGCTTCGAGCGCGTACAGCGTGCCGTCGTCGAGGAGCGCGTGGCCGTGGGTCGTCAGCGGTGTCGCGACCTCCTTGCGGACCCTGTGGTACGGGAGGAGGAGGGCGGGGCCGCCCTCCGTTGCCCGGAAGACGTACAGGACCTGCTCGCCGTCGGGCGAGGCGACCTCCTGCTCGAACCGTGGCCCCTCCTCCTCGCGCCCGGTGAGGTCGAAGCGCCGCACCTCGCCCGTCGCGAGCACGTACCCGCCCGGGTAGACGAGTCCCTCGCCGCCCGGCAGCCGCCGGAACGAGCGGCCGAGCGCGTCGAGCCGCGTCACGCGCCGCGTCAGCGGGTGGAAGACGAAGTAGCGCGCCTCCTCCTTGTACGGGCGTACGCGGAGCAGGACGAGCGACCCGGCCTCCGCGTGCGCGAACTCCGCGTCGCCGAGGGACTGGAACGGCTCGTCGACGGGCTCCTCGTGGAGTACGTCCTTGGTCTCGGTGTCGTTCTCCGTCTTGATGCCGAGGCGTCCGCCCACGGTCGACACGTAGAGCGCGCCGCCCGCGAGGCGGACGTGCGGGTGCCGCCCCGGAACGTGGTCGGCGCGGCCCGCCTCGTGCCAGGACACGTCGTAGCGCCCGGCCGCCGCGTGCTCGCGCTCGCCCGCCGCGTCGATGAAGCGGTACGTGCCGTCGCCCTTGTCCTCCCAGCGGAGGACCTTGAGGTCGCCCTCGCGCTCGCCCGTGCGGAAGACCGCGAGGAGCCTGCCGGGGACCCTGCGCAGCCGCACGAGCGCGGCGCGCCTGAAGTAGCGGTGCAGCGCGGCGAACTCCTGCCGGAACGCCGGGTCGTCGAGCAGCCCGGGCACCGCGTCGTCCGCGAGCGGCCGCAGCTTCCCGTCGTACAGGCGCAGGACGTCGCCGGCCTCCGGCTCCCCGCGCACGGTCCCCGGGCCCGGCACCTGCCCGATGAGCAGCGTGCCGGGAGCGACCGCGAGCAGGTCGCGGGGGTGCGCGGGGCGCGGCACGGTGATCTCGCCGTGCCGGTCGGGGACGACGTCCGTGCCGCCGAACGCCTCGCGGCGCGCCGCGTCGAGCGCGGCGAGCCGGGAGGCGAGGACGCCGGTGCGCTCGCGGAGGCGGGAGTGGTCGGCGACGAGGCTCGCCCCGGGGTCGAGGCTCACTCCGCGCTCCCGGGGGCCGGGGCGCCGTTGAGGGCCGAGGCGGGGGCGGGCACCGCGGCGGGCGCCGCCGCCGTACCCGTACCGCCGCCGTTCGCGCCCGTACCGCCGCTGCCGCCGACGCCGCCGAGCAGGCCCGCGAGGGGCAGGTCGGCGAGGCCCAGGCTCCGTGCCGTCGCGGTCAGTTCGGCCAGGCGCGGGTCACCGCCCCGCGCCATGAGCGAGGTGAGGAGAGCGGAGACCGTCAGGTTCTTGATGTCGCCCGTCGTGACCGAGCCGAGGACGCTCGTCAGGTCGTCCGTGAAGGAGGAGGTGCCGTCGAGCCACGGGCCCGCGAGCGTACGGGCCGTCTCGGAGCCCTGCACGAAGCCGTCGAGCCCCTTGCCGAGCGAGACCGAGCGCACGAGCCGGTCGAAGAACACGTCCTCGCCGCCGACGATGCTGACGTTCGCGTGCTCCAGGCCGGTCGCGAGGACCGTGGCCTGCGACTCCGCGACGTGCCGCTGCGCGTCCAGGCCCGCGAGGCGGATGTCCTTCTCCGCCTCCAGGCGGAGCCGGTACTCCTCGTGCCCGCGCGAGGCCTCGTCGAGCGCCGCCATCGCGGCCGCCTTGTCGGTGAGCCCCGCGGCCTCCGCCTTGAGCTTCTTCTCCACCGCCGCGGCCTCCGCGCTCGCCTTCTCCTGCGCGCCGGCCGCCTCGGCGAGTGCCTTCTCCCGCGTGCCCTCGGCCTCGGCGAGCGCGAGTGCGCGGGCGCCCGCCGCCTCGGCGCGCAGCCGCGCCTCCGTCGCACGGGCCTCGGCGAGCCCGGCCTTCTCGGTGACGTCCGCCTCCTGCTCGCGTACGCGCACGGCGGCGAGCCCTTCCGCCGCAGCCTCGGCCTGGATGCCCTCGGCGAGCCGCACCTTCGCCTGCGCGTCGAGCGTGGCCGCCTTGTCGCGCGCCTCGGCGAGCGTGAGCTGCTCGGCTGCGCGGTGCACGGCCGCCTGCTCCGCGGCCTCGGCGGCCTTGATGTCCTTGACGAGCTGCTCCTGCGCCTCCGCCTCGGCGGCGATGACCGCCGACTGCCGCAGCCGCTCGGCCTCCTCGACGGCGCGCAGCCGCTTGATCGCCTCCTCCTGCTCGGCGACGGTGCGGTCCACGGCGACGCGCTCGCGGATGACCTCGGCGATCGCGCGGCGCTCGCCCTCGACCTCCTTCTCGGCGGCGATCCTCGTCAGCTCGGTCTCGCGGTCGCGCCCGATGACCTCCAGGAGGCGGTCCTTCTCGATGCGCTCGTTCTCGATCGCGATGACCCGCTCGCGGTTCTTCTGCGCCACGGCGATCTCGCGCGCCTGGTTCTCGCGCTGGACGCCGAGCTGCTCCTCCGTACGCAGGAACGCGGCCTGCGCGCGCAGCCGTTCCTCCTCGACGACCCGCGCCGTCTCGGCGTCCTCACGCGCCCGCACGGTCTCGACCTCGCGCTTCTGCTTGCTCTCCGCCTCCGACTGACGGCGCTCCAGCTCCAGGATCGCCTCGCGCGCGTCGACGTTCTGGCGCGTGATCTCCTTCTCCTCCGTGCGCTGGAACTCGTTGGTGCGCACGTGCTCGACGGCCGTCAGCTCGGTGATCTTGCGGATGCCCTGCGCGTCGAGGACGTTCGCCGGGTCGAGCTGGGCGAGCGGCGTCTGCTCCAGGTAGTCGATCGCCGCGTCCTCCAGGCTGTAGCCGTTGAGGTCCGTGCCGATGACCTGGATGATCCGGTCGCGCAGCTCCTCGCGCATCGTGTAGAGGTCGGTGAAGTCGAGCTGCTTGCCGACCGTCTTGAGCGCCTCGGAGAACTTGGCGTTGAAGAGTTCCTGGAGCGTGGCGCGGTCGCTGGCGCGCGCGGTGCCGATCGCCTGGGCGACCTTGATGACGTCCTCGACGGTCTTGTTGACCCGGACGAAGAAGGAGATGCGGATGTCCGCGCGGATGTTGTCGCGGCAGATGAGGCCGTCGGCGCCGGTGCGGGAGATCTCGATGGTCTTCACCGAGATGTCCATGACCTCGGCCTTGTGGAACACCGGCAGCACGACCTGCCCGGTGAACGTGACGCTGACCTTGCGGTACTTGGAGACGATGAGCGCCCGTCCCTGCTCGACCTTCCGGAAGAGCTTGCTGACGAGCAACAGCCCGACGGCGATGAGCAGGAGCAGGACGACGGCCGGAATTCCGACCCCCAGAAGCAGATTCATGAATGACCCCCGGTCAGGAAAGAAGCGGTGCGGGTGACGAAACGGTGCGGGACGAAGCGGAGCGGATGACGACGAGCGGGTGTGACGCAAGAGCGGGTGTGCCGGATCGGCGGGTGTGACGAATCAGTGCGTATGCGGATGAATGGGCTGCGGCGTGACGTGGCGGGTACGGGGTGCGGCGCGGTGGGGGCGCGGTGGACGGGGCGGCCGGGCGGTACGGGGGCGGGGCTCCTGCGGGCGTACGTGCCCGGGCGGCCCCATGTGGCGCGGCGCGGGGCGGGCGGCGCGGGCCGTGACCGTGGTGTCAGCCGTCCGCCGTCTCAGCCGTACCGCCGTCTCAGCCGTACCGCCGTGTCAGCCGTACCGCCGTCTCAGCGGCCCGGTTCAGGAGGAGCGGGGTCGAGGCCGGGATCGAAGGGCGTGACCCAGAAGAACCCCTGGTCCTCCTCGTAGGCGTAGAGCAGCCCCGTGCTCCCGAGCGCCAACTCCTCGCCCTCGTACTGCCGTACCTGCACCAGCGCGGTCGAGCCGTCCGTCGCGCGGACCTCGGCCTGCCCGAAGCGGACATCGACCCAGCCGGTGCGGATGACGCACAAGGCGCCGACGAACGCCCGCAACGAGGGACCCTCGTCCCCCGCGAAACGCGCCCAAGGCTTCCGACCCCCCACGGTCACCCACCCCCGTTCTCACGGCCCTGGCGCCGGGCCGCTCCCCCGATCCTGCCCTTTACACGCTTCTGACGCACTGCTTGGTTCCGGCAATGTTCCGTGCGAGGTGAATGCCGGGGTGAGCGCCGGGGCGGAAGGGAGGCGGGTGGGACGGGAGGGAGCGGGACGGGAGGGGAGGGAGGGGGCTCGGGAGGAGGCGCAGGAGGGGGGGAGGCGGCGCGCGGGGGGGGAGGGATGGCGGGGGCCGGGGGTGTGGCGGGAGCGCGGCCCCGGCCGGGAGTTGCTCTCCCCAGGTCCTCCGGGGGGCTGCGGCCGCTACCGTGTCCCGGACCACCCGCTGCGGATACGGTTTCCCGGGCCGCCGGGGTGGATACGGTCCCCCGTGCCGAGCGGGACCATGTGAAGCGGGGAGGGGCCGGCGTGCTCGAAGTGGTGACAGCCGGGGCGCTGAGCGCGTTCCTCGGCGCGGTGTACAACGGCGCGGCCGGAGAGGTCGGCAAGCAACTCCTCGTCAGCACGCACGAACTCGTCCACCGCACGCTCGGCCGCAGGACCATCGCGCCCACCCTCACCGAGCCCGCTGCCCGCGACGACCTCGCCGCCAGGCTGAGCGTGCTGCTGCGCGAGCGACCGGCCCTCGCCGGGGAGTGGCGCTCCGCGATGGCCGTGGTCCCCCGGCTCCGTACCGCCACGACGGGTGCGCCCTGGCCGCCCATGCCGATCCCGCCCCGCGGCTTCCAGAACCGCGAGAAGGTCCTGGACCGGCTGGACGAGGAACTCAAGCGCCCGTACCAAGGCGCGCCCCGCGCGGTCCAGTTGTACGGGCCGGCCGGCATCGGCACGAGCGCGACGGCGCTGCACTGGATGGCGCGCCGCGAGGACACTTTCGGCGAGCACCGCATCCACCTCGACCTGCGGGACGTCCCCGGTGTCCCTGCCCCCACCCCGGCGGCCGTGCTCGCCGCGCTCCTCGCCCGCACCGGGCTCGCCCCCGACGCCCTGCCGCCGACGGAGCAGGGGCGCATCGAGGAGTTCCGGCGCCGGATCGCGGGGCAGCCCGCGCTCGTCGTGATCGACCACGTCACGGCGGCCGCGCAGGTACGGCACCTCGTGCCCACGACCTCCGATGCCTTCCTCCTCGTCGTCGTCTCCGGCCCCCCGCTGCCGCGCACCGCGCTGGAGGCGACGCGGGTCGACGTACCGCCCCTGTCCGATCGGCACGCGCTCGCGCTGCTGCGGAGCCTCGCGGCGGAGGAGGCGCCCAAGCGCCGCCGCAAGACCCCCGCCGAGGCCGACGTGATCGCCGCGTCGGAGGGCAACGCGCAAGCGCTGCTCACCGCCGTGCGCCGCCTCATCGCCGAGCACGAGGCGGCCCCGCACCGCGAGGAGAGCGCCCACTCCGGCGACCCCGTGCGCGAGGCCGCCCGCCACGCGCACGCGAGCCTGCCTCCGGCGAGCGCCCGCGTACTGCGGCTCTCCGCGGTGTGCGGCTGGCCGCTCCTCGACGCCGGACTCGCGGCCTCCCTCGCCGCCGTCCCGTACGAGGAGGCCGTGACCGCGCTCGCCGACGCGGTCGAGCACGGGCTGCTCGACCCGCGGCCGGACGGCCGTCACCGCTTCAGCCCGCGCGTCCGCGACCACCTCGCGGACGCGGCGGGGCGGCTGGACGGGCTCTCGGACTGCGCGTTGGCCGTACGGAGGGGGGCCGAGGCCCTGCGCGACCGCGCGCTGCGCACGGCCCGCGCGGCGCTGCCGCAGAGCTGGCGCACCGCACCGCCCGCCGGGCTCGCCGGACCCGCCCCCGGCGAGCCCGCCTCGCCCGATCCGCACACCGCGCTCGCGCACTTGTGCGCCGAGACGCCCAACATCGTCGCCGCCGTCACCCTCGCCCGCGACTTCGGCCACCCCGACGTGGCCCTCGCCCTGGGCCGGGCGCTGTGGCCGGTGCAACTCAAGTCCGGGTACTGGGACGAGACCCTGCCCGCCATGCGCCTCCTCGTCACGCTCGCCGACGAGTACCGCCCGGGGACCGAGGAGGCGGCGGCCGCCCACTTCCAGCTCGCCCACTGCCTCGGCCAGCTGGGGCGGTACGAGGAGGCCCGGACGGCGGCCGGGGCCGCGCGCGCCCACGAGGAGGCGGCGGGCCACCTGCGCGGGCAGGCCTCCGCCGTCGAGTACGTGGGCCTCCTCCACCTCTACGAGGCGCAGCCGGAGCCCGCCCAGGAGTGCCTGGCCGCAGCGGACGCCCTGTACGGCCGTATCGGCCCGGACGACCGGGGCTTCGGCGATCTCCCCCGCGCCCGGGCACTCCTGACCCGTCATCAGGGTCGCGCCCTGTGGTTGCGCGGTCGGCTCACCGAGGCCCGGGCCCACCAGGAGACGGCTGTCGGGCGCTTCGAGGAACTGGAGGACGACGCCAACCGGGCGAAGACCCTCTCGGAACTGGCCGAGACCCTGCACACGATGGGCCGCGCCGAGGACGCGCTCACGCACATCGAGGCGGCCGAGGAACTGCTGGGGGGCGAGGAACACGCACGCCGGGCCTTCCTCGTCACACTGCGGGAGCGGGTGACGGGGGCGGGCACCTGAGGGCGCGGGCTCAGGCGGCGGGCGGCCGAGGGGGCGGCCGGAGCGAGCGGGGGGCTCACGGCAGGCGGCGGGCGAGGCGGACGGCTCACGGCGGATGACTCGCGGCGGGTGGCGGGCAGCAACGGCAGCAGTGGCGGTGGCGAGCGCCGGGCAGCGGCGGTGGTGGCGCTTGCGGGCAGCGGGCAGCGGCGGTGGTGGCGAGGCGACAGCGGGCAGCGGTGGTGACCGGTCTGGGTGAATGTTTCACGTGGAACATCCGCGAGGGGCCGCATCCCGATGTTTCACGTGGAACATCCAACTACGGCCGGTGCATCGATGTTTCACGTGAAACATCCCCCGCCCGCGCCACCCGCACCACGTGCTCGCCCCCTCCCGCCTCCACCCGCAGGCTCATGCCGCGCGGCGGGACCCGGCGTCCCCCGCCCAGCCAGGCGTGGACCGCTCCCGCGTACGCCGCCGGGTCGGCGTCCGCGCCAGGGCCTGCGGTGAGCCGGAGCAGGCCCGCGTGGCGCGAGCGGACGGTGCAGGAGTGCGCACCGTCCACGTAGACCGCGAGGGCGCAGTGCGGGTGGGCGCGCAGGATGTCCGCCGTCCAGCGGGCGGGGCCTCCTGTGCGCGGGTCATCGGGCAGGCCCTCGCGCACGATGACGTCGGCGAGGTCAAGTTCGCCGGGGTCGCGGGTCTCCTCGTACACGCACAGGTGTGTCTCCTCCTGTGCCCCGTACGGCACGTCGGCGCTGCGCTCCACGCGGACGCGCCGCCCGCGCGCGAGCGTCCGGACGCGCAGCGGGGCGGTGCGGTGGACGGGCTCGTACGGCGGGAGCGGGAGCGGTTCGAGGAGCGCGGGCCAGGGCGGCTCAGGGAGGTC
The DNA here is from genome assembly GCF_050613165.1 of Streptomyces sp. P6-2-1. Classification (NCBI taxonomy): domain Bacteria; kingdom Bacillati; phylum Actinomycetota; class Actinomycetes; order Kitasatosporales; family Streptomycetaceae; genus Streptomyces; species Streptomyces sp. P6-2-1. The sequence continues at coordinate 3,332,089 of NZ_CP192513.1, forward strand.
GAGGAGCGTGTAGAAGTGCGTGCGCAGGAGCGCCGCTGCCCGCCCGGGCGCCGAGGTGACGAAGGCCGCGGGTTCGGGGGGCGCCCTGTGGCCGGCGATGAGGTCGTCCACCTGGCGTATGAGTGCGCCCTCGGGATCGAGGCGCCGCGCCCCGGCGACGAAGCGGGCGAGCGGGGCTTCCGGGTCCAGCCGCTCCGTACCCCGCGCCGCGAGCAGAACGGGCAGGCCGAGCGCCGCCGCGTAGTAGCTGACGGCGCCGAAGTCGCCGAGCACCGCGTCGGCGGCGAGCAGCGCCTGCCGCCAGTGCCGTACGGGGTCGATGAGCGCGAGACCGGAGCGGCGGGCGCGGTCGAGCCAGGCCCGGATCTGGCCGGGACCGTGCCCATACCAGATGTTCGGGTGGAGCACGGCGGCGAGCCGGTAGGAATCGGCGGGGAGTTCGGCCGCGAGGCGGGGCAGCAGCGTGGGCAGCAGGTCGGTGCCCCCGCTGCCGAAGAGGCCCTCGGGGTTCCAGGTGGAGTTGAGGACGAGGAGCCGCTGTCCGCGCCGGACGCCGAGCGCGCGGCGGAAGCGCTCGCGGTAGGGGCGTGCGGCGAGCATCCGGTCGTAGCAGGGGTCACCGGCGAGGACCGCCGCGTCCAGGGCCTCGGGACAGACACGCGCGAGCCGTTCGCGCTGCTCGGGGTGGGAGAGGACGAGCCCGTCCACGTACGGCTTCCCGTCGACGAGCAGCCAGTCGGGAGAGAGCCCGAAGATCGGCTCCGGGCTGTGCACTCCGGGGCGGCCACCGGGGCCGGGGGCTCGCTCACCAGGGCCGGGGGCTCGCTCACCGGGGCCGCTGCCGCCGGGGCGCGCGAGGCGTTTGGTGTAGCCGACGCCGTGCGAGAGCACGCTCAGGCGCCCGGGCAACGCGTCGAGGCCCCCGCCGAAACTCGCCGAGAGCGCGAGATCGACAGGCTCCCGTACCGCCTGCTCCCAGGGCAGTACCGGCAGATCCAGCGCGTGCAGCACTTCCCCGATACCGGCCTGGAAGGGCGAGGAGCCGGTGTTGCTCACGAGGATCTGCACCCGGAGGTCGTCGTGAAAGAGCGGCAGGACATCGAGCAGCCGGCCCGCCGACGTGACGTTGTGCACGACGAGGAGCACGCGGCGCTCCACCGACCGGCTCGTCCAGCGCGCCGCGCCCGCCCCGACCGGCACCCGTATCTCGCGGCCCCCCGCCCCCACGCGCCCCTCCCTTCCCGCGTGCGTCAACGCGTGTCGCGTGCCGGGCGGATCGTCGTCCGGGACGCCGGGGCACCCTATCGGGCGGCGCACGTCAGGAGGGCCGGGGCGGCCCCGTACCCGTACCGGTCCGTACGGAGCCGCCTTCCGCCGCCGCTCCCTCAGGCCGTCGAACCGCTCGCCGCCGCACCGCTCGCCGCCGCGCCGTCCGCTGCCGCCCCGTCCGCCGCCGAGCGCTCGGCCGCCGAGCGCCTGCGCAGAGCCGGGTTCGTGAGGGCCGGGGGCTGGAAGACCATGTCCATGCGCCCGACGTCCGTCCCCGGGGGCACGATCGCGTCGATCTCGTCGAGCACGTCGTCGCTCAGCGAGATGTCCGCGCCCGCGAGGAGGTCGTCCAGGTGCGCCTTCGTGCGGGGGCCGATGATCGCCGAGGTCACGCCCGGGTGGGCGAGGACGAAGGCCATCGCCATGTGCGTGAGCGAGATGCCGGTCTTCTCGGCGAGCGCGACGAGCCGCTCGACCGCGTCAAGACGCCGCTCGTCGCCGAAGTACGAAAACAGCTCGCCGCGCCGCCCGTCCGATGCCTGCCCCTTGCGGTAGCGCCCGGTGAGCTGGCCGCCTGCGAGCGGGCTGAAGACGAGCGCCCCCATCCCGTACTTCTCGACGACCGGCAGGATCTCGCTCTCGATGCCCCGGTCGAGGATCGAGTAGTTGGGCTGCTCGGTGCGGAAGCGCTGGAGGCCGCGCCGCTCGGCGACCCACTGCGCCTCGACGAGGTACGAGGCCGGGAACGACGAGGTGCCGATCGCGCGCACCTTGCCCGCGCGCACGAGGTCGGTGAGCGCCGAGAGCGTCTCCTCGATGTCGGTGTCCAGGTCCGGGCGGTGGATCTGGAAGAGGTCCACGTGGTCGGTGCCGAGCCGCCGCAGCGAGTCCTCCAGGGCGCGCACCAGCCAGCGACGCGAGTTGCCCTGCATGTTCGGGTCCTCGCCCATCGGCAGGTGCGCCTTCGTGGCGAGCACGATGCCGTCCCTGCGGCCCTTGAGCGCCTTGCCGACGATCTCCTCCGTCTCGCCGCGCGCGTAGAAGTCGGCGGTGTCGACGAAGTTGATCCCGGCGTCGAGCGCCTGGTGGATGATCCGCACGGAGTCCGCGTGGTCCGTGTTCCCGTGCGCCCCGAACATCATCGTGCCGAGGGCGTAGGGGCTGACCTTGATTCCGGTCCGGCCGAGAGGTCGGTAGTGCATGCTGAAGCTCCTGACAGAAAACGGAACAACGTTCAGTCCGACGATACGGAACGGTGTTCCGCTCCGCAAGCGGGGTGGGCCTTCCGGGTTCGGAGGGTTCCGGCGGCTCCGGCGGCTCCGGCGACTACGGCGGCTCCGGTGACTACGGCGGATTCGCCAGTTCCGGCGGCCCCGGCAGGTTCGGCGACTCCGGCAGGTTCGGCGGCTCCGGCAGGTTCGGCGGCTCCGGTGGATTCGTGCACCGATGTGACACGGCTCACGTCGATTCGGCGGGTGCGGGCGGAATGCGAAGGACGCCCCCGTCGCTGGCACCTGTGGCGGGGACCGCGCACCGGTCCTCGCTTCGGCGTGCGCGCGGGCAAGGAGGCCCGGCGCGGCCACACCCGTCCCCCTTCTCCACGTGGCCGTCCCCCACCCCTTGAGTGGCCCCCTTCCGGAGGTACCCCCGCCATGCCCTTGGCCCTGCTCGCGCTCGCCGTCGTCGCCTTCGGCATCGGCACGACGGAGTTCGTCTCGATGGGTCTGCTGCCGCAGATAGCCGACGGCGTCGGCGTCTCCGTGCCGCAGGCGGGCAACATCGTCTCGGCGTACGCGCTCGGCGTCGTCATCGGCGCGCCGCTCCTCACCGGGCTCGGCGCCCGCATCCCGCACAAGAAGCTGCTGCTCTGGCTGACCGGCCTCTTCGTCATCGGCAACACCGCCTCGGCCTTCGCGCCCGGCTTCGGCACGCTCTTCGCCGCGCGCGTCCTCGCGGGCCTGCCGCACGGCGCGCTCTTCGGCGTCGGCGCGGTCGTCGCCTCACGGCTCGTCGCGCCCGAACGGGCCGCGCGCGCGGTCTCGATGATGTTCCTCGGCCTCACCGTCGCGAACATCGTCGGCGTCCCGGCCGGTACGGCGCTCGGGCAGGCGCTCGGCTGGCGCGCCGCGTACCTGGCCGTCGCCGCGATCGGCCTCGTCGCACTCGCCGCGCTCGTCAAGCTCGTACCCCACCAGCCGCGCGGCGAGGGCGCGGGCATCGGCCGCGAACTGCGCGCGATGGGCAACCGCCACGTCGCGATCATGCTCGCCACGGCCGTCGTCGGCTTCGGCGGCTGCTTCGCCGTCTACAGCTACCTCGTGCCGATGCTCACCGAGGTCACGGGCATGGCCGAGTCCTCGACGACGTTCGTCCTCGCGCTGTACGGGGTCGGCATGACGCTCGGCACGCTCGTCGCGGGCCCGCTCACCGACCGCGCCCCGCGCCCCACGCTCTACGGCGGTCTGATCATCCTCGCGCTGACGCTCGCCGCGTTCTACTTCGCGATCCACGTGCTCGCGACGGCGCTCCTGTGCGTCCTGCTGATCGGCGCGGTGGGCTCGCTCATCACGACGCCTGTGCAGATGCTCCTCATGGCGAAGGCCGAGGAGGCCCCGACGATGGCGGCCGCCTCGAACCACTCCGCCTTCAACCTCGCCAACGCGGGCGGCGCCTGGCTCGGCGGCCTCGTGATCTCGGCGGGCCTGGGCTGGACGGCCCCGGCGCTCGTCGGCACGGCCCTCGCGGTCGCCGGCCTCGCGCTCGCGCTCGTCGCGGGCCGGATGGACGGCGGCGTATCGCTGCGCGGCCGCACGAAGGTCGTGGCGACGAGCGCGACGGCGACGGCTGAGGCGGCGACGGCGGCGACGGCTGGGACGGGGGGTGCGGCGGCGGTCGTGGAGGCGGCGGAGGTGCGGGACTGACCGACGGGGGCGGCGCGGCGGTACGTCGCTGACGCGCGGCGCGTGCGGGGCCGGGGGAGGCGGGTTCGTACGGGGCCGGGGGCCGAGTTCGTACGGGGCGGGGGCCCGGCTGCGTACGGGCCGCGCGACTGTACGGGGTCGGGTGCCCGTCTCCGTACGGCACCCGGCGCCCCGGCTCCGTACGACGCCTGGCGCCCCGGCTCCGTACGAGACCCTGCGGGCTCAAGCCCGGCCGCCCTTGGTGCGGGCCCACTCGCGCTGGGCGTGTTCCACCTCCGCCTGGAGACGGAGCATCCGCCGGGCCGCGAGCGCGCTCGCGAGGAGACCGACGCCGGTGACGGCGAGGGGGAAGGAGATGACGAGGGGGACGGTGGTGGACTGCCAGTTGCGCGTGACGGCGCAGCCCACGACGAGGGAGTTCCAGTCGTCCCGGTCTCCGTAGTGGTAGACGTCCTCCTCCTCGCGGTGGAACGGCGCGGCGCAGCGGACCCCGGGCGCGACCCGGCTGTCGTACGGGGTGAAGGTGTGCCAGGCCGACCAGGCCCAGCACAGTCCGGCGAGGATCAGCAGGCCGATCCCCCAGCCGATACGCCTTTCGACGCCGCTCCGAAAGCGCCGCTCCACGCTCGAAGGATGTTCCGCTTCCCCTGCCATCCGCCCGCTCCCCCTGCTCCAGCCCCACCAACTCCCTTACGGCGCAGGACTATAGGGGAGTCGCACTCACTTCCACAGGGCCGCACGGCGCAGCGACTGGGGGCAGTGCAGGTAGATCTCGTCGATCGCTATCTCGATGGCGAGCGCGGGGCGCAGCGCCTTCCCCGCCGCCGTCGCGGTCATCGCGTCGAAGTAGGGCGCCTCGCTCAGCACGCGGGCACGGCCGTTGACGCGGAGGACCTCCTTGCCGCCGGGGATGAGGTAGAGGAGACCGACGTGCGGGTTGCGCAGGATGTTGTGGAGGCTGTCGCCCCTGCGGTTCCCGGGCCGTTCGGGGAGCGCGATCGTCGAGGCGTCGACGACGTGCGTGAAGCCGGGGAGGTCTCCGCGCGGCGAGGCGTCGCAGTTGCCGGCCTCGTCCGAGGTGGACAGGACGCAGAAGGGGGCGCGGGCGAGGATGTCCAGGTCCTCGGGTGCGAGGCGGTCGTGCACCTTCTCGATCACGATCGGCCAGGGCTCACCGAGCAGCGCGGACAACTCCTCGGCGCTGTGGATCTCGGTGGTGGGGATCTCGGTTGCGGGGATCTCGGCGGTCGGGATCTCGGCGGTGGGGGAGGGGGACGGGCTGGCGGGGGCCTGACTGGTGGGGGCAGCCGGGGCGCTGGGGGCAGCCGGGGCGGCGGAACCGGTGGGGGTGGCGGGGCCTGCGGGGCCGGTGAGCGTGGACATTAGGCATACCTTACTTTCTTCCGTACGTATGCCCGATACCCGGCCCGGCACCCGTACCCTCGGCGGTACGAACGCGTGCCGCGCGCGGTACGCGAAGCGCACCGGCAAGGAGCCCTGCATGGCACTGTTCGGGAACGCCCACACCATCGATCCGGCCAGGGCCGCGCACGACTACGCACGGTTGCTCGGCCCCGGCGAGCAGGTGCATGCCGCTTACCTGCTGATCCGCGACACGATCCTGTTCACCGACCGGCGTCTGCTGCTCGTCGACAAGCAGGGGCTGACCGGCAAGAAGATCGAGTACCACTCGATTCCGTACCGCAGCATCACGCACTTCGCGGTCGAGACGGCCGGGCACCTGGACCTGGACGCGGAGTTGAAGATCTGGCTCTCCGGAACGGAGACGCCTGTGACGAAGACCTTCACGAAGGGCGTCGACATTTACGAGGTCCAGGCGATCCTGACGCAGTTCGTGACGCGGTGAGGGGTGACGGGGGAGGTGAGGGGGGGTGCTGGGTGAGGGGGAGGGGGGCTGGGTGAGGGGTGACACGGGGCGTGGGGGTTGGGGTGAGGTTGGGGGGAGTGAGGCTGGGGGGAGTGAGGCTGGGCGCAGAGGTTGGGGGTGAGGCAGGCGCGGGAGTTGGGGGCGACGCGAGGCGCGGGAGTTGGGGGCGACGCGGGGCAGGTTTGTGAGGCCGTGAGGTGGGTGAGTGCTCGCCTACCTCTGCCCAGGGTTCTCGTTATCCACAGGACACCCGCCACCCTTACGGGTGAGCCGCGTGACGGGTTCCCCGAAGTTATCCACAGATTGCGGTGGTTGGCGGGGAGGGGGTTGCGACTTGCGAAAGACTGGTATTGGGGTCGCCCCCCAGGGCGGGTGGGGGCTGTCCTCAGGCGAGCCGCAGAGGGCAGAGGCGGGCGGAAGTGGGACGCCCCCCGGCCGAACGGCGAGCCCGAAGCTGCCCGGGCACCTGTGCCGGAAGCAAGGAACCCGGGCCGGAACGGCGAGCCCGGAGTCGGCCGAGCACCTGTGCCGGAACGTAGCGAACCCGCGCCAGAACCGGGGCGGCCGAACCCGGCGGGACCAGAGGAGGCCGGGCCCAAGCCGGAAAAGGGCAAACCCAAGCTGGAACGGGCCTGGCCCACGGGCCCGAACAGGCCCGGCCCACGGGCCCGAACGGGCCGGACCTGTGCCAGAGCTGGCCGAGCCCAGGCCAGAGCCGGGCCGGGCCAGGGCCGCTCCGAGAACGAAACGGAACGGCCCCGCCCGAGGCCAAGCACGCCGGACGACCCGAGACCGTGCGAACCAGAAGGGCCGAGGTGAAACGGGCCAACTGACCCGAGATCAAGCAGACCAGGCAGCCCGACCCCGGCCAGAACAGGCCGACCCAAGGTCGCCCCAAGGCCGAAACGGAACGGCCCCACCCAAGACCAAGCACGCCGGACGACCCGAGACCCTGCGAACCAGAAGGGCCGAGGTGAAACGGGCCAGCTGACCCGAGGCCAAGCGGGCCAAGCGACCCGAGGCCAAGCGAGCCAAGCGGGCCAGGCGGGCCAGGCGGGCCAAGCGACCCGAAGTGGAGCAGGTCAAGCGGGCCCAAAGCCGGACCGGACCCGAGCCAACGGCCCCGCGTCCAGCCCCGCTCCACCGCACCCAGCCCCGCCGCCTCACCCGCCTGGCCTCGCCTCACCTCACCTCGCCCCCTACCCGATCCGGTAACTGTCCCCGTACACCTTCCACTCCAGCGGTGGGTCCAGCTCCAGGTTGCCCGCGTCCAGGAACACCCGCTGCGCCGTGTCCACGCGGCTCGTGTCCGAGTGAGCCTCCTCCTGCTTCATCGCCCACACCCGCGCGTCGAGGAAGGCGTTGAGCCACGCCGTCTCGTCGCCGCCCTGGGCCGGGGGCTGGGCCTCGCGCAGGGCGCGGGCGCGGATGCCGCCGAAGCTGGTGCCGCCGTTGCCCGGACCGTGCATGACGATCGCGTCGTAGTAGATGAACTGGCCGAGCGTGCCGACCCCGTCCTGCTTGCCCTGCGCCACCGCCGGGTCGAAGTACACGCGGTCGCGCTCGTCGTTCTGCGCCTGCTGGAAGGCCGGGTCCTCGGCCGCCGTGCGCCACGCGTCCTCGAACGCGGAGCCGAGCCCCTCGTGCGAGTCGGTGCCGTTCACCTTCCGCAGCGCGGGGAGGTACGGGGCGAGTACGTTGCCCGGCGTCGTCCGCGCGTACCGCTCGACCAGCTCCAGCATGTCACCGGTCCCCGAGCAGAAGCCGATGATCCCTGCGGTGTAGCCGCGTCCGTCGCCGATGTCCTCGATGTAGCGGTACTGGTCCTTCCAGTCGAGCGAGGAGTTCTCGGCACTGGAGACCAGCTGCATCGCGATCTCCTTCTTCGCCGGGTCGTCGAGCCCCGTCGCGGCCCTCGTACGGGCCTGCTCCGCCCGGGCCGCGACCGTCGCGCTCCCGCCCTGTTCCGGGGCGGGCGAGGCGAGCGCGTACGAGGCGGCGGGGACCGCCAGCGCGAGCGCCACGGCGAACGGCGCGAGCCGCGCCATCCGGCGGGCACGGGTGGAGCGGGAGTGGTGGTGGGGGGTGGTGGTGCTCGGGGTGTGGGGGGTTTGAGAGTTCAACGCCCTTCCTCCATCGCAGAGTTGAGAGGTGCTGGGACGTGCCGCAGACCGCTGTGCGGCCTGTTAGGAAGCTTTCCTAACAGACTCCGCGACATACGTACAGACCTTCGACTCCACCCGTTCACCTCACCCGAGCCTCGACCGCCCCACCGTCGCCCCCCTCGCCCAGCCACCCCCTCGCCCAGTCGCCCCCGGCCCAGTCGCCCAGTCGCCCCACCTCATCCCGTTCGCCCCACCCCCAACCCGCCGCCCGCCTCATCCCTCGCTTCACCGCCCCGCCGCCCACCTCGCCCCCGACCTCCCCCAACCCCCGGCTCCCTCCCCCGCCCTCGCCCCCGCGCCTCTCGCGGCACCACCCGGGCACTCCCGCGCCCGCGAACGCTGCCGGAATCTGGCAATGCACCTCACCCCCGGACCCGTGCATCATCAATCCATCGCACCGGCCCCACGGGGGACGGCCTCTCACGGGGGACTCGGGGGAGTACGAGGGGCCGCCGGGGCCGGTACGAGAACCCCTTGGGGGGACCACGGGGGAACACGGGGGAACACGGGGGAAGCCGAAGGAGCCGGGGGAGCCTTCGGGACCACGGGGGTACGGGGGATGCCGCCTGCGGTGCGCGGGCCCGGCGGAGCGAAACCGCTCACGTCCACGCACCGAGGCGGCCGTCCGCCCCCGGCCCCGCCGAACGGCGCCACCGGAAACCACCACCGAAAGGCACCGTCGCCAGGACCCGTCGGCAGGACCCGTCGGCCGCCCCGGCCGTCCCGGCCCCGCCGGTGCGCCCCCACCCGCCCGCGCCCCGCCAACACCCGCGTCCGTACCGCGAGAAGGCGACCGCACACCCCTGGCCGCGCCGCCCAGCAGCCCAACCGCGCACCCGGAAGTCCGGCCACTCACCCGACGGCCCAACCGCACGCCCGACAGCCGCTCACCCGACAGCCGCACGCCCTACCCGGCACCCCAGCCGCACCCCCAGCAGCCGCACCCGCAGCCGACCGCCCGGCCCCAGGCCCCAGGCCCCGCTCCCGCTCCCGCTCCCGCTCCCGCTCCCGCTCCCGCCCCCAAATTCACGTGCCCCGCCGCACGCCCCGCTGCTAGCTTCGGCCCGTGCCCAAGCTCAATCAGATCATCGCAGTGGAGAAGGGCGTCAAGGCCAGGTCCGCCCAGGAGCTTGCCCGCGCGCACCAGGAACTCCAGAAGCCCGCCCTCCTGGCCGGGCTGTCCCGTACCTACCAGCCGAAGGACGAGGAGGGCGAGCAGCTGCCGCCCGAGTCGACCCGCGTCCAGGTCAAGGCCGAGGACCTCCTCAAGGCCGCGTCCGAAGCGCTGACCAGGCTCTTCGACGTGACCGCCACGAAGGACTGGGCGAATCTCGACGCGCGCGCCGATGTCGTCGTGGACGGCAGGACGCTGCTCGCCGCCGCCCCGGTCCCGTACCTGCTCTTCCTGGAGAAGCAACTCACCGCGCTCGACGGCTTCTTGCGCAGGCTTCCCGTGCTCGACGCCGCCGAGACCTGGTCGCAGGACCCCTCCACCGACACGTGGCGGACCGATCCGGTACGTACCGTGCGGACCCGCAAGGTCCCGCGCAACCACGTCAAGGCCGAGGCGACCGAGCACCACCCGGCGCAGGTCGAGGTGTACTACGAGGACATCCCGGTCGGCTACTGGACCACCGTGAAGTTCTCCGGCGCCCTCCCCGCCCGCCGCGTCAACGAACTCCTCGACCGCGCCGAACGCCTGCTCCAGGCCGTTCGGTTCGCCCGCGAGGAGGCCAACGCCACGGAGGTCGACGACCGGCACGCGGGCGCCGCCGTACTCGGCTACCTCTTCGGCGGCTGACCCCGTCCGGGCGCCGGGGCCCGGAACCACCCGGGGCAGCGGCCCCTGCCCCCGAACACCCCGGCACCCGCCCCACACCCCGGCAGCCGCCCTACACCTCGGCGGCCGTCCCACACCCCGGCGGCCGTCCCACGATCGCCCTCCGACGAGCGCGGAGGGCGCGCGCACCGCACGGTGCGCGCCACGCTGAAGCTCAGACCGTGAAACTGAACGGGCCCACCCGCCACGCGGTGCGCCCTCAAGCTCAGACTCTCGCTCCAAGCTCAGCATCGGCCGCCCCACCCCGCCCGACCGGCACCGGACATTTCCGCGAGATGGAGGTTCAACTCCTCTCCGAGCCTCCACACCCCTCCCTGTGGAGGGCACTTGGCTCGGTAGCTCAAAGGCAGAGCGCGCGGGGAGAGACTGATCCGGTGACCTCCCAAGGGCCGGGGGGACCACACGGTGGCACACGAGGGGCCCGGGAGTTGGACATGCTCCCGGGCCCCGTCACCAGCCGACCGACCAGCCAGCCGACCAACCGACCAGCCAGCCAGCCGACCGACCGGCCAGCCGGACGGACGGGCAGCCGGGCAGCCAGCCGGCCCCGCGACGATCAGTCGGCCTGCCGACCGACCGGCCAGTCACCGAGGACGCAACGCCCCCTCGGCGTCCTCACATTCACATCTTCGGCATCAGCACCGAGTCGATGAGGTACACGTTCGCGTTCGCCGTCCGCACGTTCCCGCACACGACCTTCGCGCTGTCGTTGACCTTGTACGACGTACCCGAGCCGGACGTCATGAGCGTGCTCTTCTCCAGCGTCTCGAAGGTGCCCTTCTCCAGGTCCTTCGGCGTGAGCTTCTCGCCGACGACGTGGTACGTCAGGATCTTCGTCAACTGCGCCTTGTCGGCGAGCACCTTGTCGAGATCGGCCTTCGGGATCTTCGCGAACGCGTCGTTCGTCGGCGCGAACACCGTGACGTCCTTCGCGTTGTTGAGCGTGTCGACGAGTCCCGCCTTCTTCACCGCCGTCACGAGCGTCGAGAGCGCGGGGTTGTGCGAGGCCGCCGTGGCCACCGGGTCCTGCGCCATGCCGTCGAACGACCCCGCGCCGCTCTTCGGCACCCCCGCGCACGCGGGCCCGAAGGGACCCGCCTCGTCCATCGCCTGATCCTTCCCGGCCTGCGGCGCGCTCGAACTCGGCCGCTTCGACGTCTCGTTCGACGTACCGCCCGAGGCGTTGTTGTCGCCGTCGCCCGAACACGCGGTGAGCGCGACGGGAAGGACCGCGACGGCGAGCGCGAGAGCGGTGCGGCGGAGGGTGAGGTTCATGAGGTTCTCCAAGTCCGGATGGGATGTGGGTCAGTGGGTGGGTCAGGTGGGTCAGGTGGGTCAGGTGGGTCAGTGGATGGGTGGGTGAGTGAGGAAGTGAGCGGGAGAATGCGCGTTCGTGAAAGTGCGGGTCAGTGGGCCACTACGGGAATGACGTGGCATGTACGCGTCACACCCTCACGCACGACGGAGCGCGTCTCCCGCCGCCGCACCCCCGCAGGCCGCTGCACCCGCAGGCCGCCGCACCCGCCCGCCGCCACGCCCGGACGCCCGTGCGCCGCCACACCCGCACCCCCGCAAGGCCCGCACCCCCGCAAGGCCCCCACCCGTCGGGCTCAGTCCACGGTGATCACCACCGCGTGCCACCCGCTCGCCCCGTCCGGCACCGTCCCGGCCCGTTTCGCCGTCTGGCGGTGGCCCTCGCCGTCCGTCGCGCGGACGGTGAGGGTGTGGGTGCCGGGGGTGGCGCGCCACGGGAGCGACCACTGCCGCCACGTGTCGCGGGTGTCCTGCGCGGCCAGGTCGGCGGGGCGCCAGCGCCCGTCGTCGACCCGTACCTCGACCTTCTCGATACCCCGGTGCTGCGCCCACGCGACGCCCGCGATCGTCACCGTGCCCGCCTTCGGGCGCGCGAACGGCTTCGGTGTGTCGATACGGGCCGAGGTCTTGATCGGGCCCTCGCGGGCCCAGTCGCGCCTGACCCAGTACGGGTCGTACGCGGCGAAGGTCGTCAGCTCGATGCTCTCGATCCACTTGCACGCCGACACGTACCCGTACAGCCCCGGCACGACCATCCGCACGGGGAAGCCGTGCGTGAACGGGAGCGGTTCGCCGTTCATGCCGAAGGCGAGGAGCGCGTCGCGCCCGTCCATGACGTCCTCGACCGGTGTCCCGAGCGTCATCCCGTCGACCGAGCGGGCCACGAGCTGATCGGCCCTGCCGCCGCGCGAAGGGGGCCGTACGCCCGCCTCGCGGAGCAGCGGCGCGAGCGGCACGCCGAGCCAGCGCGCGTTGCCCACGTACGGGCCGCCGACCTCGTTCGACACGCACGTCAGCGTGATGTCGCGCTCGACCGTCTCGCGCCGGACGAGGTCGGCGAAGCTCAGCTCGATGCCCTCGCGCACGCCCTCGCCGTGGATGCGCAGCCGCCACGAGTCCGCGTCGACGTGCGGCACGACGAGGGCCGTGTCGACGCGGTAGAAGTCCTTGTTCGGGGTCGTGAAGGGGGACAGCCCCGGCACGTGGAGGCGCGCTCCCGCCGGTACGGGGCGGGCCGGGGAGTCCGGGCGCGGGAGCCTGATCGCCTCGCGCGAGGCCACCGCGCCCGCGATGTCCCCGCCCGCGAGCGCCCGCCCTGCCGCCCCCGCCCCCGTCGCTCCGGCGGCCGTGGCCGCCGCGAGGAGCACGAAGCGGCGCCGGTCCCACGGCACGGAGGCGGCAGGGACGGGTTCGCGCGCGGCCGGTCGCCCCACCCGCGTCGTCGCCGGCATCCGCACCCGTACGGCCCGCGCCACCCGCACCCGTACGGCCCGCGCCACCCGCACCCGCACGGCCCACCTCACCCGCACCCGTACGGTCCGCACCGCCCGGCCCCGCGCCCTCGCCTCCGCCGTCCCCGCCGTCCCCCACGTCCTCACTCGTACGGCCCCAGGGTTCCCCTCGGTCGCCCAGGGGCCGCCGGGCGCCGTGGCGCCCCGAACGCGCCACGTCGCCTGCGGCCCCTGCCATACCCACGGGGGCAGGTACGCACCGGCGTACACGGGCCCGACCAGCAGGTAGAGCAGGACCGCTCCCGCCGCCGCTCCCACCAGAGAGGGCAGCGTGTCCGTGAGACCCGCGCTGTCGGGGCGGCTCAGGGCCGCGGCGGCGCCCACGGCGCCGATCGCGAGGACCCCGGCAGCGCCGCTCAGGCGCCACCGGGTGGCGAGCGCGCCGAGTACGAGGGCGAGCAGGGCGAGCACCCCGAGGATGCCCAGTTCCAGCACGCGCTTGTCGTCGCTGCCGAACTCGCGGATCGCCCACGTCTTGAGCGGCGTCGGTACCAGGTCGATCGCGACGCCGCCGACGACGGCGACAGGGCCCGCCTCGGCCCGCCCGAGACCGGCAGCGAGCTGGCCGACCGCGAGCGCCGCGTACCCGGCGAGCAGCCCGGAGAGCCCGCCCACCGCCCAGCGGGCGAGGGGGCGGGGCGCACGGCGCCTTGCGGTTTCCCGGGTCATGTGAGGCATTCGGAGCCGCCGGGCCGTGCGGATGGGTGCCGAGTTGCCGGTTCACCCGTTCGTGGGAATTCTGGGAGGAGAGAGGAAGAAGAGCGCACCTCACACCCATCCCCTGCGCGCACGACTCCGTATCCCCCACGAGAGTTGCCCTGACAGGCACGGCGGGAGGAACTTCGGATGCGCACCCACGACGACCACGGCGGCCCCGGGCACACGGGAGCCGCCCCGCACACGGCCGTCATCGGCTCGGGTGTCGCGGGGCTCACCGCCGCGCACGTCCTCACGGGGACGCGGCCCGTCGACCTGTACGAGGCGGACGAGCGGCTCGGCGGGCACGCGCACACGCACGAGGTGCTCGACAGCCGCGGTCTGCCCGTGCACGTCGACTCGGGCTTCATCGTCCACAACCGGCGCACGTACCCGACGCTGCTGCGGCTCTTCGAGGAACTCGGCGTCGAGACGCGCGAGTCGGAGATGAGCATGTCGGTGCGTTGCGAGGGCTGCGGCCTGGAGTACGCGGGCGCGCGCGGCCCCGGCGGGCTGCTCGCCGCGCCCCGGCACCTGCTCAGCGCCCCCTACCGGCGGCTCCTGCGCGAGGTGCCCCGCTTCCACCGCGCCGCGCGCGCGGCGCTCGCCGCGCCCGAGCCGGACGAGACCGCGCCGGAGACCCTGTCCCGCTTCCTCACCGCGCACCGCTTCTCGCGCTACTTCGTCACGCACTTCATGACGCCGCTCGTCGCCTCCGTCTGGTCCTGCGACGCGCGCACGGCGCTGCGCTACCCGGCCCGGTACCTCTTCCGCTTCCTGGACCACCACGGCCTCCTCTCGGTCGGCGGCTCGCCGACCTGGCGCACGGTGTGCGGCGGCTCGCGCACGTACGTGGAACTCCTCGCCAAGCGCCTGCACCGCGTCCGTACGGGCACGCCGGTGCGCGCGGTGCGGCGGCACGCGGACGGCGTGGACGTCACGGACGGCGGCGGCACGACCCGTACGTACGACTCCGTCGTGATCGCGACCCACCCCGGCCAGGCGCTCGCGCTGCTCGCCGACGCGGGCGAGGCCGAACGCGCCGCGCTCGGCGCCTTCCGCTACGCGCGCAACCCGACGCTCCTGCACACCGACACCTCCGTGCTCCCGCGCGCGCCGCGCGCCCGCGCCTCCTGGAACTATCTGCTGCCCGGCTGCGGCGCGCCCGCCGACCACGTGCGGATCTCGTACGACATGAACCGGCTGCAAGGGCTGCGGACACCGGACCACTACCTCGTGACCCTCAACGGCGACGACCGCGTCGACCCGGGCTCCGTGCTCGCCCGCATGGTGTACGAACACCCCGTCTACACCCCGGAATCGGTCACCGCGCAGCGCCTGCTCCCCGCGCTCAACCGGGGCCGCACGGCCTTCGCTGGCGCCTATTTCGGCTGGGGCTTCCACGAGGACGGCGCGCTCGCGGGGGCCCGCGCCGCCGAGGCGCTGGGGGGTCGCTGGTGAACACCCCGACGGGCGCGGCGCTCTACCCCTGCGAGGTCTTCCACCTCCGCAGCAAGCCCGTGCGCCAGCGCGTCCGCCACCGCACGTACCTGTGGTACGTCGACGCCGACCGGCCACCGCGGCTGCCGGGCCCGCTCGGCCCCCTGGCCCGTTTCGACCCGCGTGACCACTTCGGCGGGACCGCGCCCACGCTCCGCGCCGGGCTCGACCGCTTCCTCGCCGCGCACGGCATCGACCTGCGGGGCGGGCGCGTGCGGCTCCTCGCGAACGCGCGCGTGTGCGGGTACGTGTTCAATCCGCTCAGCCTGTGGTGGTGCCACGACCCCTCGGGCGCGCTCGTGTGCGTCGTCGCCGAGGTGCACAACACGTACGGCGAGCGCCACGCCTACCTGCTGCGGCCCGGGGACGAGCGGCTCCCGGACCGGCCGGACGAGTTCCGTACGGACAAGGAGTTCTACGTCTCGCCCTTCTTCCCCGTGGACGGCTCCTACCGGATGCGGCTGCCCGAGCCGGGCGCGCGCCTCTCGCTCGCCGTGCATCTGGAGCGCGAGGGGGCCCGCCCCTTCACGGCGACCGTGCGCGGGCACCGCGTCCCCGCCCGTCCCGCGACCGTGCTGCGCGCCTCGCTGCGGCACCCGCTCTCGACCCTCGTCGTGTCGGCCGCGATCCGCGCCCACGGCATCCGTCTCTACCTGCGCGGCCTCCCCGTCGTACGGCGGCCGCGCCACCCGCTCCAGGAGGGAATGCGGTGACAGCGCCGACCACGAAGACCCCGAGCGCCAGGACATCGGGACGGCCCCCGATCGACGCCGAGCGCTGGCCCGACGTCGCTTCCGTGCCCGCGAGTTCGGCGGCCCGCTCCGCGATCACGCGGCGCGTCGTACGGCACGCGCTGCACCGGCTGCCGCTGCTCGTCCGCTTCCCCGACGGGTCCTCGCTCGGAATCGGCGGCCCGCTCATCGACATCCGCGACCCGGAGGCCTTCCACGCGCGCGTGGGCCGCTTCGGCCTCATCGGCTTCGGCGAGTCGTACATGGCTGGCGAATGGGACGCCCCCGACCCGGTCGCCGCGCTGACCGTGCTCGCGGGCAACGCCGCCGCGCTGATCCCCAAGCCGCTCCAGCGCCTGCGCGGCCTGTGGGCCCCGCGCCGCCCGGAGGCCCACCGGGGCACGCCGACGAACGCGCGCGACAACATCGGCGCGCACTACGACCTCTCCAACGACCTCTTCGGCGTCTTCCTCGACGACACGCTCACCTACTCGTCGGCCGTCTTCCGCGCCCTCCCCGCACGCTGGGAGAACCTCGCGGAAGCCCAGCGCCACAAGATCGACCGCCTCCTCGACCTGGCCGAAGTACAGTCCGGTACGCGGCTGTTGGAGATCGGTACGGGGTGGGGCGAGCTGGCCCTGCGGGCCGCTGCGCGCGGCGCGCACGTCACCTCGCTCACGCTGTCGGCCGAGCAGCGCGCCCTCGCCCTGGAGCGTGTCGCCGCCGCGGGGCTCGCCGACCGCGTGCGCGTCGAGCTGTGCGACTACCGCGAGGCGGAGGGGAGTTACGACGCCGTCGTCAGCGTCGAGATGATCGAGGCCGTCGGGCACGAGTTCCTGCCCGTCTACTTCGAGACGATCGACGCGCGCCTGCGCCCCGGCGGCCACGCCGCGCTCCAGGCGATCACGATGCCCGACGACCGCATGCGCGCGAGCCGTGACACGCACACCTGGATAGGCAAGTACGTCTTCCCCGGCGGCCTCATCCCCTCCGCCGAGTCGATCGAGGCCGTCACCACGAGCCGCACCGCGCTCCGCACGACCCGCGCCGACTCCTTCGGCGCGCACTATGCGGAAACGTTGCGGCTGTGGCGCGAGCGCTTCACCGCCCGCGCCGACGAGGTCGGGGCGCTCGGCTTCGACGCCGTCTTCCGCCGCCTGTGGACCTTCTATCTCGCCTACTCCGAGGCGGGATTCAGGTCCGGGTACCTGGACGTGCGGCAGTACCGGTTCACGAAGGACGGGCGCGCCGGGGGCACGACGTGAGCTTCCCCTGGGGCGCCTTCGCGCTCGGTCTCGCGCCCGCGGCGGGAGCCTCCGCGCTCGTCCTCGGCTGCACGTGGCTGCTCTCGCGGCGGCGCGGGATCTACCGGTACGTGGACAGCGCATGGGGCTTCGCCTTCGCGGTCCTCGCGGGAGGCGCCTGGCTCTTCGCGTACGGCACGGACGGCACGTACGGCGCGCGGGGGCTCGGCGATCCCGTACGGGCGGGGCTCGCCGCCGCGCTCACGGCGGTGTGGGGCCTGCGCCTGGGCACCCACATCGCCCGCAGGGGCCGCGGCAAGGGCGAGGACCCGCGCTACGAGCGGATGCTCGCCAAGGCGTCCGCGCACGGCTCGCGCCCCCGCGCGGCGCTGCGCGTCGTCACGCTCCCGCAGGCCGCCCTCGTGTGGCTCGTCTCCGTGCCGGTGCAGGCCGCCGTGCTCGTACCGTACGGGCCCTGGTGGGCGACGTGGCTCGGCGTGGGCCTGTGGGCGCTCGGGCTGTTCTTCGAGGCGGTCGGCGACGCGCAGATGGCCCGCTTCAAGGCCGATCCCGCGCACCGGGGCAAGCTCATCGACGTGGGGCTGTGGCGCTGGACCAGGCACCCGAACTACTTCGGGGACTTCGCCGTGTGGTGGGGCCTGTGGCTCCTCACCCTCCCGGCCGCGGGGGCCCCTGCCGCCGCCTGGGGACCCGCGGCGGCGACCCTCGTCTCGCCGCTGCTCATGACGTACCTGCTCGTTCTCGGCAGCGGGAAGCGGCTCACCGAGGAAGGCATGGCCAAGCGCGCGGGCTGGGACAGGTACGCGGCCCGCACGAGCGGCTTCCTGCCGTGGCCACCGGGCGTGTGGCCGAAGGGGCGTGCCTGAGGCGCGGGTCGCGGGGGCGGCGCGGGGCGGCCCGCCGCGGCTCGCCCGCTGCCCTCAGCCCGTCGCCCCCGGCAGCCTCCCGCCGAGCACCGCCAGCTCCGTGCGCCGCGGTGGTCCCGCCACGAGCGCGAGCACGTCGGAGGGCGCCGGGGTCCCCGCCTCTTCGGCGGGGGACGCGAGGGCGGCGTCCGCGTCCGCCGCCGTGCGCCACACCTCCGTGACGTGCACGACGTCGGGGCGCTGTGTGTCCCTGCCGATCGCGTACAGCAGGCAGCCGGGGAAGCCGTCGAGCGCGTCGGCGACGCGGAGCAGCAGCCCCGCGAGGTCCGCGCCCCTTCCCGGCAGCGCCGTGAACTCCATGAGCCGGCCGACCGGTCCCGTGTGCGTCGTCATGACGGCGACCGTACCCGCCACCACTGACAACACCCACGAGCCGGGCGCGCGGGCCGGGCGCGGGGCCGCGCGCGACCGCCCCCGCCGGGGGCCCAAGCACAGACACAGGCGCAGGCGCAGACACAGGCACAGGCACTTGGCACAGGCGCAGACACAGGCCCCACGCATCCCCGCCGAACTGCTCCGCGAGATCGGTCCGTCGACCGTCCGCGAACGTGTACGCGCGGCGGGCGCGGCGGAGTTGGCGCGGGAGGTGTGCAGGGCGTGTTCCCCGTGGGCGCCCTCAGGCCGCCTCGTCCACCAGGTCCCTGAGCTGGCCGCGGGCCGTGACGCCCAGTTTCGGGAACGTGCGGTAGAGGTGCGAACCGACCGTGCGCGGCGAGAGGAACAGCTTCTCGCCGATCTCACGGTTGGTCAGCCCGCGCGCCGCGAGCACGACGATCTCCCTTTGCTGCGGCGAGAGCCCGGCGAGCGCCGCTGGCCCGGTACGGTCCGCGGCGGTAGGGTCCGCGGCCACGCCCGCCGCCCGGGACTCGGCGCGCGCCCGCTCGGCCCACGGCCGCGCGCCGAGCCGCAGGAACGTCTCCAGGGCCTCGGCGAGCGGCGCCCGCGCCTCGGCGATCCTGCGCCGCCGCCGCAGCCACTCGGCGAAGTCCAGGAGCGTCAGGGCGCGTTCGAAGGGCCAGTGCGCGAGGTACGGGTCCGCGAGCGCCGCCAGGAACCACGGCTCCGCCTCCCCCGGCTCCGCGAGCAGCCCCCGCGCCCGCGCGAGGACCGCGCGCGACCGCGGGGAGACCTCGGCCCCGAGTGCGCGTTCCGCGCGCGCCACGATCGCCGCCGCCTCGGCGCCGTGTCCCGTACGTACCGCGGCGGCAGCGAGATCCGCGAGCGCCGGGTAGGCGGCGTGCGCGTGCACGGGCGCGCCCTCCGCGGTGAACACCGCCCGCAGGTGCTCGTACGCGCGCTCGTGCGCGCCCTCCGCGGCCGCCGCCGCGCCGAGCGCCCGCCGCGCGGCGACCGCCACCGCACGGCTCTCCAGCGGATCGACGCGCGCGAGCGCCTCCTCCGCGTCCCGCCGCGCCCCTTCCGCGTCACCCCGGTACGCGCGCAGCGTCGCGCCCACGGCGAGCGCGCAGGCGACCGCGTGCGCGAGTCCCGCGCCGCGCCCCACCTCGGCGAGCCGCCGCGCCGCCTCGCCCGCGTCCGCCCGGCGCCCCCGCTCCAGGTACGCCCACGCCACCGCCCCGGCGAGACCCTCGGGCAGCCCCCCGCGCCCCGCCCACGCCTCGGCGCCCCGGTCGACGAGCCGCACGGCGAGCGGCGTCTCGTCGAGCAGCCAGGCGAGGACCGCGAGGGTGGGGAGTTCCCTCGTACCTGCCCGCTCCACGAGGGAGCCGAGGTGCGCGACGGCCGCCGTGCGCGCGCCGTGCGGGTCGGTGACGACGCGGACCCACGTGTGCGGGAGCGAGGTCCCGGCGGGAAGGCGGTCCGCGAGCCCGCCGCTCTCGCCCGTGTAGTAGGCGACCGTCGCCGCGCTCGCCAGGAGGTCGAGCGCTGCCACGGGACTGCTCGGGGCGAGACGTGCGGCGCTCTCCCCGAGCCGGGCCAGGGCCGTGCCGTGGCGCGCGGTGAGGGCGGCGAGGCGCCCGGTGTGCACGGCGGCCGCCGCGCGCGGCACGGGGTCCTCGGTACGGGCGCCGACCGCGTCCGCCAGCTCCTGCGCCCACGCCAGGTCGCCCGCGGCCGCCGCCGCGCCCACGGCCCTGGCCAGGAGCCGCGCCGATTCCTCGCGCCCGGGGGCGAGCGCGGCGGCGCGGTGCAGGGCGCGCGCGGCGGCGGCGTGGCCACCGCGCCGCCTGGCGCGCGCCGCCGTCCGTACGAGCGCGGCCGACACGGCGGCATCCGGGCCCGTGCACGCCGCGGCGAGGTGCCAGGCGCGGCGGTCCGGGGCGTCGGCGAGGAGCCCGGCGAGGGTGCGGTGGGCGGCGTGGCGCTCCCGCGCGGGGGCGGCGTGGTAGACGGCGGCGCGCGCGAGCGGGTGGCGGAAACGTGCCGTCGCCGCGTCGAGCAGCCCGGCCTCGGCGGCGGGCCGCCACACCGGCTCCCCCGGCCCGGGAAGCCCCGCGGCGAGCGCCGCGTCCGCGCTGTCGGCCGCGGCGAGGAGGAGCAGGGCCTCACGTGTGGCGGCGGGCAGGGCGAGCGCGCGGGCGGCGAGGAGTTCTTCGACGAGCGCGGGGAGCGGGAGGGGGCCGGGCGCGCCGGGCGGCGCTTCCCCTGCGGCGCGGGCGAGTTCGGTGAGAGCGAGGGGGTTGCCCGCGGCCTCGGAGAGGAGCCGGGCGCGAGTGGGCGCGGGGAGCGGCGGGCCCGCGGCGAGCAGACGCGCGGCGGCGTCGGGGGCGAGGGGGCCGATGCCGAGGGTCGTGGCGGCCCGGCCGAAGGAGGGGAGGCGGGCGGGGGCGCGGGTCGCGAGGAGGAGGGCGACGGGCTCCGGACCCGGCGCGTCCGGGTCCGGGTCCGGGGCGAGACGGCGCACGGCGAAGGCGAGCGCGTCGAGCGAGGCGGGGTCGCACCACTGGGCGTCGTCGACGGCCAGGAGCAGCGGGCGGGTGGCGGCGAGCGCGGAGAGGAGGGTGAGGAGGGCGGTGCCTGTGCGCAGCGGGTCGGCCGGCCCCCGCGCGGGAAGGCCGAGCGCCCGGTCCAGCGCGGCGCGCGAGCGCGCGGGGAGCGCTCGCGTCTCGTCGGCGACGGGCCGCAGCAGCTGGTGCAGGGTGGCGTAGGCCAGCCCCGCCTCCGTCTCGCTCCCCTCCGCGCGCAGCACCCGCACCCCGGCCCCTCCGGCCCGGGCCACGGCCCGCTCCAGGAGCGCGGTCTTCCCGACCCCGAGCGGCCCGGCGAGCACGGCGGTACAGGGGACGGCGGGGGTGGCGGTACGGGGAGCGGGGTCCCCCGTGCCTCCTGCGGTAGGGGGCGGGACCGCGCCCGCGGGAGGCACTGCCGCCACGCCGTCCACCACCGCGCGAAGCCGCCCCAGCTCCGCTTCCCTGCCCACCAGCCCTTCCGAGTGCCCATCCACGCGTACTCCCGGGTCGCGGCTCCGCCCCGGGGATCTCCTCGGGCCCTGCTCCGCCAGGCTACAAGCGGAGCGGGAGGTTCCCCGGGGCGAGCACACGCGACCGTGCCCGGCCCGCGGGAGGCGGCTCGGCGTCGCGTGGCCGACGGAAGGCGGCTCAGCGTCGCGTGAGGATGTCGCTCAGCACCGTGTGCACGTACGTGTTCGCGTGCTTGCCGTTGAAGCGCTCGGCCGACGGGCCCTCCGCCGTGACCGGTACGGCGACCGAGGTGTGCTGGCCCGTGGTCCAGTCGATCGTGAAGGACTTCGCCGAGTCGCGGACGGGGAAGGGGCCGTCCTCGGTGGACTGGCCCGAGCCGGACTCGTCGTCGGGGTCGTTCTCCTCGACGGCGAGGCCGCCCGTCTCGTGGTCGGCGGTCACGACGAGGAGCGTGTCGGGGTGGGTCGCCACGTACTGCCGCGCGACCGCCACCGCGCGCTCCAGCTGCCGCATGGATTCCAGGGTCTTCTCGGCGTTGTTGGCGTGCGCGAACTCGTCGACGCCCTCCTCCTCGACCATGAGGAAGAAGCCCTTCTTGTTCTTGCCCTTGCCGTCGAGCGTGTCGAGCGCCTTCGCCGTCATCGTCGCGAGGTCGACGACCGGCTTGTAGACATCGCCCTGGCCCTCGGGCTTCTGCTGGAACATCTCCTCGTTGGCGAAGAGGCCGAGCAGCTTCCCGTTCTTCGGCCGGGCCTTGCTCAGCTGCTTCGCGCCGGAGACGTACGTGTAGCCCTTCTTCTTCGCCTTGGCGACGAGGTTCCCCTTCGTTCCCCTGCTCGCCTCACCCGGGTCCTCGGCGGGCTGGTCGGGGAAGGCGCCGGGGTGGCCCTCCGGCAGCCACCAGTCCTCGCCGCCGCCGAGGATCACGTCCGGCTTCGAGACGTCGAGGTACTGGCGGGCGATCTCGTCCTGCTGGCCCCGGTCGGGGGTGTTCGAGAAGAAGGCGGCCGGGGAGGCGTCGGTGACCTGCGCGGTCGTGACGAGCCCGGTACGCCTGCCCGCGGCCTTCGCCTGCTGCCCGAGCGTGGCGAGCCTGTTGCCGTCCACGTCGACGCTGATCGCGCCGTTGTACGTCTTCTCGCCCGTCGCCCATGCCGAGGCGGCGGCCGCCGAGTCGGTGACGACGGCCTTCGGGTCGTGCGGGCTCGTCGTGAGCTGACCGGCGACCGGCAGCTTGTCCATCGTCAGCTCGCCGTCGAGACCGGCGAGGTAGAGCCGGGCCGCCTCGCGGGCGGCGGGGCCCATGCCGTCGCCGTTGACGAAGATGACGTTCCTCGCCTTCGGCGCCTTCTCGGCGGCCGAGTGCGGCGCCTGCGCCGAGGCACCGATGGTGGGGCTCACCACCATCGTCACGACGGCGGTGGCAGCGACGGCCGCGAGGGTCGTGCCGAGGTGGCGGGGCTTGCGGGTGACTCGGTCCACGGGACTGCTCCCCGGTGCTCGTAGTGGACCGCGCCGCCGGTGGGGCGGCACGGGCAGTGCGGGCTCCGGCCGGGCGGCGACCGTCGCGCCGAGGACGCTAGGGACGGCAGGGGGCGCCCGGGTGAACGGCGGGTGAGCCGCGAAGGCGGATAGTGTGTCGGGACACTTCGCGCGCGGGTGACAGGAGTTGGCGGTGGGGGTGCGGGCGGACGGGGCAGGGGACGCGGTACGGGTACGGGGCGACGCCGACGCCGCGCCCCCGGACGAGGACGGCCGGGCCGAGCCCGTACGGGCCGGGGTTCGGGCCCGCCCGCGCCTCCTCGCCGCCCTGGCCGCGCTCGGCACGATCGGTCTCGCGCTCTGCCTACGGGCGCTGTGGCCCGCCACGGACTTCGCGAAGTACGCCGGGGACGCGCTCTACACCGTCCTCATCGCCTGCCTGTGCCTCGCGCTCGCGCCCGCCCTCACGGCCCGCCGCGCCGCCCCCCTCGCCCTCGCCCTGAGCTGGGCCGTCGAACTGCTGCAACTCTGGCCGTCCCTCGCGGACCTGTCCGCCCGCCACACTCTCGCCCGCTACGCGATCGGCAGCACGTTCAACGCCCCCGACCTCTTCTGGTACGCGGCCGGAGCCGCCCTCGCCGCAGCCGTCCTCGCGCCCGTGACGCGCGCCCAGGGGGAGCCCCGGTGACCCAGGCCCCGCCCCTCACGGGCCCCGCCCGCACGGCCCTCGCCCACGTCGCCGCCCGCGCCCGCGGCGCCGCGCTCCCCGCGCACGTGCGCGTCACGCTCCAGTTCCACCCCGACCGCCTCACCCGCGACGGCACCCCGCTCCTCGAGCGCCTCGCCGCCGACGGCTCGTACCGCTCGCAGTACGTGACGGGCACGAGCAACGGCGGCCTCACCGCGTACCCGGGCGGCGACCGCCACCGCTGGGAGAGCCGCATCTTCGGCGGCGCCTACGACTCCGCGCCCCCGGCCGAGCGCCCCGTCTACGGCGCGCTCGACGACGGCACGCGCGGCCCCTTCGGCGCGGCGCCGCGCTTCGGCTCCTCGTACCTCCGGCTGCGCCCCGAGGCCCTGCACCGCGCCACCTTCTGCTACCCGGACAGCGCCGCCGAGCCCGAGGACTTCGGAGTGCGCGAGCGCTGCGACCTCCTCGGCCTGTGCCGCGCCGGGGGAAGGGACCCGCTGGACGCGTACGTCGAGACCCACGTCCACGGCGGGGTCCGCCTCGCCGACGACGTGGCGGCCGTCGTCCTGGACGCCGCCTACCGCGGCACCCCCGTGGAGGCGGCGGCGCACCGCCTGCCGTGCGCGGTGGAGTGGCACCCGGGTTTCACGGTCGAAGCGGAACTCCTGCGCGCGTACCCGGAGTTCAGGGGTGCCCGGATCGTGGCCCTGGCCCTGGAGGTGGCCGAGGACGGCCGTATCGACCCGCGGATGATCGGCGACGCGGTACGGGCCGGACGGGCGGACCCCCAGGACCTGAAGAAGGTCTGGCACTACGTGGCACGGTACGGCGCACCCGGCACCCCGGGCGCCCCGGGCGCCCCCGCCGTCCCCCGGGTCACTCCCCCGCGATGAGCAGCCGGTACCCGTAGTCCACGGACTCACGCGCCAGCAGCGCGGCGTGCCGCCGGTGCCACTCGCCCGACTCCAGGTCGCCCCGCAACCGCTCGACGGCGGGCCCGACCACGGAATCGGGGAGCTGCGCGAACGTCGAACTCGCCGCCCGTACCGCCGGATCGAGGAACATCTCGGGGCGCCGCCAGTACGCGGTCTGGAAACCGTCCGTGAAGTCGTGCGGGATGGGGAACGGCACCACCGTGTGCGCGCCCATCGCCTCGGCGACCTCCGCCACGGGCCTGAACCGCGCGTGCTCCATTTCCCGGATCTCCGGGAAGTACTCCCCGACGACCCACAGTTCGGTCGCGTGCGCGGGGTCCCACGTGAAGACGGCCTGCCGGCGCGCCACGCGCCGCAACTCGGCGAGCCCGCGCCGGAGATCGGGCCAGTGGTGCACGGTCATGACCGCCATCGCCGCATCGAACCCGCCGTCCGCGAACGGCAGCTCGGACGCCACGGCCCGCACCTTCCGCCGCCCCCGGTGCTGAGCGAGCATGACCTGCGAGGGGTCGACGGCGACGACCTCGGCGCCCTCCGGTTCGTAGGACCCGGTCCCGGCCCCCACGTTGACCACCCGCCGCGCCCCGCCCAGCCCCTCCCGGATCACCGCGGCGAGCCGCGGATCGGCCCTGCGCACCTCCCGGTACCCGGCACCAATACGGTCGTACACGGGCGGCGGCGGAACGGGACGCGTGGACGCGGTCGTCTGCATGCGCCCGATCCCACCACTTCCGCACGCGCGCGGGAAGACCACCCCGCTCCGCCGCCCCGCCGGGCCCCGCGCCCCCGGCCGCGTCAGCTCCGTACCGCGGCCTGCCGGGAGCCCGCGTTGTCGAGGAGGACGAGCGCGTCGTGCTCCGGGGTGCCCGGCTCCGCCGTGTAGACGCCGATGCGCTGGCCCGGCGTGCCCTCGATCTGGAGGGAGTGCGAGGTGAGGGTCATGGTGCCGACCAGGGGGTGCTGGAAGGTCTTGCGGCCCACCTTGCGCCCCGCGACCTCGTACCGCTCCCACAGCCTGGCGAAGTCCGGGCTCTTCAGGAGGAGTTCGCCGACGAGCTGGGCGAAGTCGGGGGCGTCGGGCACGGTTCCCGCGATGGCCCGCAGCCGCGCCGCGCACGCGGCGACCTGCCGTTCCCAGTCGGGCAGCAGCTCGCGCGCGGCCGGGTGCAGGAAGAGGTAGCGGGCCAGGTTGCGCTGCTTGGCGGGCCAGCCGTCCATGCCCGCGTACAGGGCGAGGCCGCCGGGGTTCCAGGCGAGCAGCTCCATGCTGCGGCTGATGACATACGCCGGGTTCGGGCGCAGCGAGTCGAGCAGCAGTCTCTGGTGCGGGTGCACGGAGCGGCTCGGCGCGGGGGGCGGCTCGGGGGCGTAGCGGGCGGCCCTGGCGGCGAGCGCGCGCAGGTGCTGGTGCTCGCGCTCGTCCATGCGCAGGGCGCGGGCCAGCGAGTCGAGCACGGCGGGGCTGGGCCGGGTCTCCTTGCCGCGTTCCAGGCGTACGTAGTAGTCGATGCTGATGCCCGCGAGTGTCGCCAGTTCCTCCCTGCGCAGCCCCGGGGTGCGCCGCAGTCCCCCGCCGACGGCGAGGCCGACGCGGGCCGGGGTGGTCTGGGTGCGGCGGGCGCGCAGGTAGCGCCCCAGCTCGGCGCTCTCACTGCGCGCGCTCTCGGTGGGCATGGTTCCAGTGTCACCCGGCGGGCCGCGTGGCCGCACGGCCGTGGGGGGCTCTGTCAGTACCCCCGAAGAGCCCGGCCTGCCACTCCGCGCGCCTCCCGGCGAAGGTGGAGGACACACCCGGGTGCGTCACACCACGCACCCGCCCCCACCGGCACCCCCGCCGGACACCGCCCCCTGGGAGACCCCTCATGCGCGCCACCCTCATGTACGGAGCCGGAGACGTCCGCGTCGAGCACCGGCCCGACCCCCGGCCCGTCCACCCCGCGGACGCCGTCGTCCGCACCCTCGCCGCCTGCGTGTGCGGCAGCGACCTGTGGCCGTACGGGGCGATGCCCGCCACGGGTACGGGGCGTCCGATGGGCCACGAGTTCCTGGGCGTGATCGAGGAGACGGGCGCCGACGTGAGCGGCCTGAAGGCCGGTGACCTGGTCGTGGCGCCGTTCATGTACAGCGACAACACGTGCGACTACTGCGCGAAGGGCCTGCACACCTCGTGCCGCAACGGCGGCAGGTACGGGCTCGACGGCGTCGACGGCGGGCAGGGCGAGGCCGTGCGCGTCCCGTACGCGGACGGCACGCTCGTGAAGCTCCCCGTGGCCGCCGATTCCACGCTGATCCCCTCGCTCCTCTCCCTCTCGGACGTCATGACCACGGGCCACCACGGCGCCGTCACCGCGCGTGTCGGGCGCGGGGACACGGTCCTTGTCGTCGGGGACGGGGCCGTCGGCCTGTGCGCCGTGCTCGCGGCGCGGCGGCTCGGCGCCGAGCGGATCGTGCTCGCGGGCCGCCACGCGGCGCGTACGGACCTCGGGCGCGAGTTCGGCGCGACCGACGTCGTCGCGGAGCGCGGCGAGGAGGGCATCGCCAGGGTCCGTGAGCTGACCGGCGGCGTGGACAAGGTCATCGAGGCGGTCGGCACCCGCGCGGCCCTGGACATCGCGCTCGGCGCGGTCCTGGACGGCGGCACCATCAGCCGCCTCGGCCTCCCGCAGTACGAGCTGGGCCCGATCGGCCCGGCGGGGTTCAGGCGGAACATCACCCTGACCGGCGGGGTCAGCCCCGCCCGTGCCTACATCGAGGAGCTGCTCCCCGACGTGCTCGACGGCACGCTCGCCCCCGGCCGCGTCTTCGACAGGGCCTACCCCCTCGCCGACGCCCCCGCCGCCTACCGCGCCATGTCCGCGCGCGAGGTGCTCAAGGCCCTCATCCGCCCCTGAGCGGGGCGGGACCGGGCCTGACACCCGGTCCCGCCGCGCCCGCCCACCGCTCCCCGCCCGGCCCGCCTGCCGCTCCCCCGCCGCGCCCGCCTACCGCTCCCCCGCCGTCCCGAACCACCGTTCCAGCGCCTCCCGCAGCCCCTCGGCCCGCCCGGGGGCCCCGCCCGTCCACACCACGTGCCCGTCGGGCCGGGCGAGGAT
This sequence comes from Streptomyces sp. P6-2-1, assembly GCF_050613165.1. Taxonomy (NCBI): domain Bacteria; kingdom Bacillati; phylum Actinomycetota; class Actinomycetes; order Kitasatosporales; family Streptomycetaceae; genus Streptomyces; species Streptomyces sp. P6-2-1. The sequence continues at coordinate 3,359,698 of NZ_CP192513.1, forward strand.
CGCGCCCCCGCCCCGCAGCACCTCCCCCGCAGGGCCCTCGTCCCCGCCCCCCGTCACCCCCACGACGTGCGCCACGCGGTCCTCCCACCCCGCCACGGAGCACCGGCCCGCGCCGCTCTCCACGAGCACCCCGCGCCCCCCGTGCATGGCCTCGTAGACCCGCCCGCCGCCGAGGTCCCTCAGCCTCCGCCCCAGCAGCGGGTGGTCGCCCCCGCCCACCTCGTACCGCACCCCGATCGCGGTCAGCTTCTCGACGAGGTGCTGGTTGACGGCCTCGTACGAGCCCACCAGCTCCCCGAGGAGCCGCCGCACCGCCCGCGCGCCCGGTGTCGTGGACAGCAGCTCCATCTGCGCGCGCGTGTTCTCCAGCACCTCGGCCGCCACGGGCCGCCGCTCGCTCTCGTACGTGTCGAGCAGGCCGTCTGCCGCCCGTCCCGTGATCCGCGCGGCGAGCTTCCAGCCGAGGTTGAAGGCGTCCTGGATGCCGAGGTTGAGGCCCTGGCCGCCGGTCGGCGGGTGGATGTGCGCGGCGTCACCCGCGAGCAGGACCCGGCCCACGCGGTACCGCTCGGCGAGCCGCGTCGCGTCGCCGAAACGCGTGAGGCGGCGCGGCTCCCGTACCCCGAAGTCCGTGCCCGCGACGGCCCGCAGGCACGCGCGCAGCTCCTCCACCGTGGGCGCGACGTCCCCGGAGACCCCCCGCGCGGGCACCACGATCCGCCAGTACCCGTCGCCCATCGGCCCGAGCCCGAACCGCTTCTGCGTCTCGCGTACCTCCGTGACGACGGCGGTGACCTCGTCGGCGGGCAGGGTCACCCGTGCCTCGGCGAGCAGCGTCTCGGTGCGCGTCGGCTCGCCGGGAAAGCCCACGCCGAGCAGCGAACGCACCGTGCTCCGCCCCCCGTCGCACCCCACGAGCCAGCCCGCGCGCCGCACGCTCCCGTCCGCGAGCCGGACGTCGACGCCCTCCGCGTCCTGCGCGAACCCGGTCACCTCGGCGCCCCGCACGATCCGCGCGCCGAGCCCCGTGGCGTGCGCGGTCAGCAGCTCCTCCGTCACGGTCTGCGGGATGCCGAGCACGTACGCGTGCGCCGAGTCGAGCCCCTCGGGCCACCGGTCGCCGAGCGCGGCGAAGAAGCCGCCCACGCGGAAGGTCCTGCCCCGCGCGAGGAACTTCTCCAGCAGCCCCCGCTGCGCCATGATCTCGATGCTCCGCACGTGCAGCCCCAGCGCCCGCGACCACGCGTACGGCGCGGGGTCCTTGTCGAGGACGAGCACGTCGGCGCCGTGCAGCCGCAACTCCGCCGCGAGCAGCAGTCCGGTCGGCCCGGCACCCGCGATGACGACGTCGCTCATGTCCGTGTTCTCCCAGCGTTCTCGCACGTCCCGGGGCACCGTTCGGGCCCCGGGCGGGAGATTCTGCGCGAAAAGGGGGGTCTTGCGGCAAGACCCCCCTTGCGCTATAGCTTGAGAGTGGCAGGGAGCGGCGACGCTCCCTTTTCTGCTGTCCGGGGCCTGGCGGGCGCCCGGTTTCCACCGGTACGCGCCGCGCTTTCGCCGGTACGCGCCGCGCTTTCGCCGGTACGGGCCGGGGCGCGGACGGGCGGGTGCAGTCGCCTGACGGATACCGCCGCCCTTCCGCCCGGACGAGGCTGGGACGCGTACCACCACCCACCCCGCCCCGGCAGGAGCGCCACCGTGCCCCCCACTCCCCCCGTCACCACCATCGAGCTGGGCGACGTCACCGTCCACCGCGTCATGGAGTTCTCCGACACGACCCCCATGACGACCGGCGTGTTCTTCCCCGGCAGCACACCCGAGGAGTGGCACCGCCACCGCGAACTCCTCAGCCCGCACCACTGGGATCCCGAGACGGACCTGACCCGCGCGGCCACGCAGTCATGGGTACTGCGCAGCGAGGGCCGCACGATCGTCGTGGACACGGGCGCGGGCAACGACAAGTACCGCCCCCTGCAACCGATCTGGTCGTACCTGAAGACCGGCTACCTCGCGAACCTGGCCGCCGTGGGCATCGCGCCCGAGGACGTCGACCTCGTCGTCAACACCCACCTCCACGACGACCACGTGGGCTGGAACACGCGCCTGGAGGGCCGCGACTGGGTCCCCACCTTCCCCCACGCCACCTACCTCATGCCCCGCGCCGACTTCGCGTACTGGCAGCCGGAGAACCTGCACCGCACGATGTTCGGGCGGGGCAACCAGAACGTCTTCGAGGACAGCGTCGAGCCGGTCGCCCGGGCGGGACTCGTCGAGCTGTGGGACGAGTCGTACGTGATCGACGCGCACCTGCGCCTGGAAGCGGCCCCCGGGCACACACCCGGCGCCTCGGTGATCCACCTGGAGTCGGGAGGCGACCGGGCGATCTTCGCCGGGGACCTGCTGCACGGCGCGATCCAGGTACGCGAACCGCACATCAACAGCTGCTTCGAGGAGGACGAGGAGGCGGCGCGCGCGAGCCGGGCCCGCATGTTCGCGCGGGCCGCCGACACCGGGGCCCTCGTCCTCCCCGCCCACGTCCCCGGCCACGGAGCCTTCGAACTCCGCCGTACGGCAGGGGGTTTCGACATCGCCGCCTGGGCCCCCTTCTCCCGCACCTGACCCACCCGGAGCACACGCCCTCATGCCCCTCGACGTCACGGCCTGCCACGTCACCCGCCGCGCCCGGACACCCCTGCCGCCACCCCGCGCCTACCCACTCCTCAGCGAGGTCGGGAACATCGCCGCGTGGAGCCCCCACGCCGTCCACGCCGCCCACGAGCCCGGAGCGGGCCCCACGAGGGCGCCTGGTTCCACGGCCGCAACAAGCGCGACGGAGCGGAGCGGGACAGCCGCTCGCAAGTCCACGCGGCGCTGCCCGAGAAGGAGTTCGCCTGCACGGTGCTGGGTTCCGGAGGGGCCCCCATCGTCCGCTGGACCGGGACCCTCACCGCGCACGGGCCCGGCACGACCCTCACCCAGACCTGACAACTGCTCGCCCCTGACCCGGTATTGGGCAGCACGGGCGAAGAACTGGCCGCCCTCCGCGAAGCGACGCGCGACAGCACGGAGTCCACGCTGATCGCCTCTCCGCCTGGGCCCACGACCAGACCTGACCGCCGACCACCCGTCCGCGCGGGCTCGTTCCCCCGCCTCCAGCGCCGCGCGGAGTGCGGCGGATTCCGTGACCGTCGCGAGGGTCGTGACGAGCGTGCGTGCGGGGGGGAGGCCCGTCGTGGGGGCGGAGACCCGTCATGGGGGGGGCGGAGACCCGTCATGGGGGGGGCGGAGACCCGTCGTGAGGGCGGAGACCCGTCATGGGGGGGCGGGGCAGCCGCTCGCGCAGGCGGCGGCCGCCGTACTCGCCCCGGCCGCCCTCGCGGGCCGCCGGGGCCGGGTGCGCGCACGGCGCCGCGTCACGCCCCCACGTACGCCACCGCCGTCGCCGCCCCCAGCGCCGCGCCCGCGCACACCTGGGCGACCGTGTGGTAGCCGAGGGCCACGCGGGACCAGCACACCGCCGCCGTGAGGGCGTACGCGCACAGCCACCACGGCGAGTGCACACAGGCGAGGAGGGCGACGACCGCCGAGGCAACGGAGGCGTCGACGCTGATCTTCCAGGCCGTGTTGACCGTGAGCAGGATGATCGTCATGAGCCACAGCGCGAGCATCGCGCGCAGGATGCCGTTCGGGGCGTGCCCCAGGGTCATGATCACGGCGCCCGCGCCGATCGACGCGAGGATGACGAAGAAGATCGGCGCGCGCTGCTTGCGGTCGACGACGTGCCGGTCGCCCCACGTGCCGCGCCCGCGTTCCCACTCGATGTACGCGGCGGGCACGATGCCCGCGCACAGCGCGCCGAGCAGCCCCCACAGCAGACCCGTCCACTCCCCCGCCGCCGCGAGCCCGACCGCCGCCATGCCGCCGAGGAGGAGGTTGCGCGGCTGGAAGACGTCGGTGACGGTACGGGCCACACGGTGGTCGGGGGCGGTCGTCGTGCTCACGAGGGGGTGCCTTTCGGGGTCGGTACGGGGGCGGGGCCGGACCTCAGGGGCTGCCGCGCGGCGTCGCTGTACGCGGCCGACACGCGCAGGAGCCACGCGACCTCGTCGTCCTGGTCGGCCGCTTGCGGGGGTACGAGGGCGGGGCCGGGCGGTCCTGCGGGCGCGCCCGACGCGTGCGCGGCCAGGGCCTCCCTGATCCAGCGCGCCGAGCCCTCGGGCCCGCCGCCCGCCTCCGGTCCTTCGGGCGCCCAGTGCCGCAACTGCTCGACCGCGTCCGCGATATCGGCCGCCCACCGGTCGATGCGCACATCGGCGGGGGTGCCGAGCCGCAGCAGTTCGCGGGCGAGTGGCGCGGGCGGGGCGAAGGGCTGCTCGGGGAAGGCCGTCATGAGGTCGCGCCACAAGGGGTGCAGCGCGGCCTGCGCCCGCCACAGCCGCAGCCGCCGCGCCCCTGTGGCGAAGGCGGGGATCGACGCGCCGATCGCGAAGAGCGTGAAGAGGACGACCTGCCCCGCCTCGGTCCACTTGTCGAAGGACAGCGCGAAGCTCTCGCTCGGGCGGTCGACGACGCTGATCCACAGGAAGAGGCTGCGGCTCAGCGTGTAGGCGACGCCGATGAGCATCGCGACGGCCATCATCCCGAGCCCGATCCGCAGGTGGCGGCGCGGCGCGGACCGCACCGCGAGCCACCACTGCACGGCGCACACGGCGGAGGCGGCGCCCAAGTACACGTAGAACACGGTGTAGTAGAGCGTCGCGCCCCACTCGCCCGCGTGGTCGGCGACGAAACGGTCCGAGGGGTGCGAGCGGTCGACGACGGTGAAGAAGAGGACGGTCAGGAGGACGAGCGTGGCCAACGCGGCGCGGGCGGCGACGCGTTGGACGGTCCGGGCGAAACGGACGTGGCGCGGCACGTCGACGTCGCTCTCGTACCGCCCGTAGATCGCGACGATGTAGCTGAGGATGGCGAGGATCGCGACGGTCGCCGTGTAGTGCTTCACGAGCACGGCGAGATCGATGACGGGGCTGTCGTTGAGCCGCACGCGCACGTACTGCGTCTTCGTCCACAGCGCGGCGGCGAAGCCCGCGTAACACCCCCACAGGGCCCGCCGTCTTCGGTCCTCCTCGTCCCCCCACAGGGCGGCGGGCATGCGCCACAGGGCGACGGCGGTCATGAGGCACGCGACGGCGTACCCGGCGAGATCGAGCGGGGTGGGGGACACGGACCGGAATCCTAGGCGTACTCGGTGAACTGGTGTGCGTCGGTTTCGCTTTGCGGGGGTGCGGGCGGACATGACCGGCCGGGGTGACGCGCGGATCTGGCCGGAACAACCCTTGAAGCGTCAACTAAGGTATACCTAACCTTGGGAACCACGCGCCGGAGCTGCGACCGCGCGCGGCACGAGGCGGCGTGCGTCTTCGTCGTTCCCTCGCGTCCCGCCCCACGCCCGGGCCAACGACGCCCCACGGTTCCGCCGCAGCCGTACGCCCGGTGCTCCCCGGCGGGTCTCCTCGCGCGCAGCGTCGCCGGGAGAGAGGCCCCCTTCCTCCCCACAGAAAGGGCCCCCCATGCCCTCCTCGTCCTCGACCACCTCCCCGGTCGCCCCGGCCACGAGCCCGCCCGCTCCCGGTCTCGCCTCGCGCGCCGAGCGGGCCCACCCCCACGCCCTCGGCGCCTTCCGCGTCGTGGTCGGCCTGCTCTTCGTCTGCCACGGCAGTGCCTCCCTCTTCGGCTTCCCCGAGGGGATGGGGCGCACGGTCGCGCCCGGCACCTGGCCGGGCTGGTACGCGGCCGTGATCCAGTTCGCCGGCGGCCTGCTCGTGCTGCTCGGGCTCGGCACCAGGGCCGCCGCCTTCATCTCCTCCGGCTCGATGGCGTACGCGTACTTCCACGTGCACCAGCCGCAAGCCCTGCTCCCGCTGGACAACGGCGGCGAGCCCGCCGCGCTCTTCTGCTGGGCGATGCTGCTGCTCGTCTTCGCCGGTCCCGGCAGCGCGGCCCTCGGCCCGGCCCTACGCCGCCTGCGGGGCAGCCGCGAGGGCCAACTCGACTCCAGCGCAAGGGAGTAGAGGCAGGGCGGCCGTGGCGGAGCGAGGTACGGGACGGGGTCCAGCCGTCCTTCCGCCGAATCCCCACGGCCGCCCCCCCCCCGGAACGCCCACCCTCACCCGGCACGCCCCCGCCCCGGCACGTGACAGGCCTTCGGCCCGGCGCGTGACACGCCCGCGTCCCGGTGTCCGCGCGCTACTCCGCCCCCGGTCCGCGCCGGCCGAACAGACCCCGCCTGCGGTGCGCGACCGGGCGCGCGAGGGAGCTGGTGAGGCGGCCCACCATGTCGTCGCTGACCGTGTCGCGGGCCATGCGGGGGATGAGCGAGGCGCCCAGCTCCGCCATGCGCTCGTCGTGGGTCCCGTACCCGGCCCGCGCCTGCACCGAGCCGCCCGCGCCGAGCACCCTGCGGACCAGGTCGGAGTCGAAGACCGGGAGCAGGCGCGCGAGTTGGTCCGCGTCCGGCGAGGCGCCGTGGTCGAACCACTCGTGACACAGCTCGTGGAGCACGACGTGCTGGGTCTGGTACGGGGTCGGGCGGCGCCGGTACAGGACGAGGCTCACGCGCGGCGTCGCGAGCCGGAGGCCGCAGGCGCCGCCGGGGCGGGCCAGGTGCTCGGGGAGTTCGCGCAGCACGATACGGCGCCCGCGCGCGGCCTCCATCGCGGCGACGAGCCCCTCGACCGTGAACGGGCTCGGCACCGGCAGCCCCTCCAGCCGCTCCTCGCACTCCTTGCGCAGCGCACGCAGCGACACGGCTCAGCCCTCCGGCTCGACGGGCGTCCCTGCGGACGCCTCGGCGGACATCCCGCCCGACACCCCGCCGAACGCCCCCGCCGGCCCCCCGGCAGGGCTGCCGGACGCCCCCGCCGCCGTCCCGCCCCCGTCCCGTGCCGCCGCCCCGTCCTCCTCGGCGAGCAGGCTCAGCGCGAAGTCCAGCAGTTCGGGCGGCAGCCCGTCCCGTACGGGCCCGCGCGCCGCGACACCGCTCACCTCGCCCGTGCGGTGCCTGGCGAGGAAGCGCAGCCCCGAGAGCACGTCCTCGACGACCTCCGACTCGTCCTTGAAGAACCGCCAGTCGACCCCGAAGCCGAGCCCGAGCGCCTTGAGGATGTCCTCGGAGGGGTGCGTGACCTTCCCGGCGAGGATGTTGGAGAAGTAGCTGTGGGAGAGGGAGCCGCCCTTGCGCCGGACGTGCTCGGCGAAGAAACGGCCCGAGACCCGCTGCCCCGGGAACGTCTTTTCGATCATGTATTCGACCTTGGCCCGCAAGGTGCTGAGCTGCGGCGCAGGCTCCTCCACGGCCACCCCCGTCCCCCCTCCGCCCGACCGGATCGCGGGATTCCGCGACCCCGAACGCGAAATCAGGCTTGCGCAAACACTCTACGTCACTGTTAACTCGAAAAAACATACGCCAGGGGGCCGCGAGGGGAGTCCCCTGACGATGTGACTACGCGCGTCCACCAGCCGCTTGTGTCCGTTTCGCGGGGATTGCCCCCGACGGAAGGAACATTTCCGGCGGTGGATCGCGCCGTGGCGTACGGGGCGCGCGCCCGGACCGCAGGCAGACCACCCGCGGACAAGGGCGACGCGCACCCGGGCGCCCCTTCTCGTACCCCCGGCCTCCCGGAATCCCGCACCCGTTCCACCCCGCCTCCCGACATCCCCCACCCGTTCCACCCCGCCTCCCGGAATCCCGCACCCATCCGCCCCGCCCCCCGCTCCGGATCACCCCGTGACGCCGGAGCCCCGCCCCTCGTTCGGGGCATACGGGGCAAGGGCCGCCGGGGCGACAAGGCACCGGCACCGGGGCCGAGGCAGTGGGAGCGAGCGAGGTACGTGTGAAAGAGCCCGTCTACATCGTGGGGAACCCGGCCGCCGCGCCCCCGCTGGAAGAGCTGGTGGCCAGGGTCGCGCGCGGCGACCGCGACGCCTTCTCGGCGGTGCACGACGCCGTCGCCGGCCCGCTGCTCGGTGTCGTACGGCGCGTGCTGCGCGACCGCGCGCAGTCCGAGGAGGTCGCGCAGGAGGTCCTTGTCGAGGTGTGGCGCACGGCGGGCCGCTACCGCCCCGACCTCGGCTCGGTCACGAACTGGGTGCTCACGCTCGCGCACCGCCGCGCCGTCGACCGCGTACGGTCCGTCGAGGCATCCGCCGCGCGCGAGCGCCGCGCGGGCCTGCTCGAACAGAACACGCCCGCGTATGACGAGGTCGCCGAGCAGGTCGAGACCCGGCTCGAACAGGAGCAGGTACGGCGCTGCCTGGCCGGCCTCACCGAGCGCCAGCGCGAATCCGTCACGCTCGCCTACTACCGGGGCCTCACCTACCGCGAGGTCGCCGAACTCCTCGCGCTGCCCCTCGGCACCGTCAAGACCCGTCTGCGCGACGGCCTCATCCGGCTCCGCGACTGCCTGGGAGTGGGCACATGAGCACCTCGGCCGACAGCCACCTCCTCACCGGCGCGTACGCGCTCCACGCCATCGAACCGGCCGAACGGGCCGCCTTCGAGCGGCACATGGCGCACTGCGCCGCGTGCGCGCGGGAGGTGCGCGAGTTCACCGAGACGGCGGCGAAACTGGGCCTCGCCGCAGCCGTGGCGCCGCCGCCCGGCTTCAAGGACGCGGTCATGGCCCGTATCGCCGACGTACGGCAGGAGCCCCCGCGCCCCGTACGGGCCACGCCGCCGCGCCGCCGCCCGCGCGCCGTCCACTGGGCGCTCGCCGCCTGCGTCGCGCTCGCGGCGGCGCTCGGCGGCACCGCGGTGTGGCAGGGGCAGCGCGCGGACGAGGCGCGGACGCAGGCGCGCGCCGCGCAGGACCGCGCGGCGCGGCTCGACGCGGTGCTCTCGGCCCCCGACGTGAAGGTCGCGAGCGCGCCGCTCGACGCGGGAGGCCGCGCCACGGTCGTCGTCTCGCGCGCCCGCGACGGCGCCGTCTTCGCCGCGGCGGGGCTGCCCGCTCCCCCGGCGGGCAAGGTCTACCAGCTCTGGTTCGACGTGAACGGCACGATGCGCCCGGCGGGCCTGCTTCCCGGCTCGTCGGGGACGGTCCTGATGAACGGCTCCCCGCGCGCGGCCACGGCGATGGGCGTCACGGTGGAACCGGACGGCGGCTCCCCGGCCCCCACGTCGAAGCCGGTGGCGCTGATGGCACTCCCGGGGTGAGGGGCCGCCGCCGTACCCGCGCAAGGACTGCCGCCGTACGGACGCGCTGCCTCTCGCGGTACGGGGCCGTGGCACCCCGCCCGCGCCCACCGGGCCCGAGTGCGACCTCATGGGCGAGGCGACGCACAGCAGCCTCGACGGACGGGCCGGGACAGCGGAGCGGGCGAGAGACCCCGGGGTCCCGCACGTGCACGCGTCCGGCACGCCCCGAACGCCCCGTGCCGGTTGCCCGCCACGACGGCCACTTCGAGGACCGCAGCGAGCAGCCCGCCCATACCCTCACCGCCGCGGACGCGGACGCCCACACCGGCAACGACGGCAGCCCCCTCGTCCTCGCCCTGACCGGCATGGGCGGCATCGGGAAGACGGCGCTCGCGACCGTGCCGGGGGAACGGCGAGCACGCCATCGAGCACGCCCGTCCCGTTCCACGCGCCCCTGTGTCCTGCGTCATGCGCCCTGGCTGCCGCGGGACGCCTCCGGGTTGGGCACCGGCCACTTGATGAGGTCCGTGTCGCCCGGCTCCGGCAGCGCCCCCCGTACCGGGCGGGTGCGGAAGGAGTCCAGGAGGTAGGCGACGAGGCGGCGGGAGGCGGCGCGGTCGCCGGGGGTCGCGGCGACGAGGCCGCCGTGGGCGAGCAGCAGCATCGAGAAGTCGGCCGGGTGGAAGTCCGGACGCAGGGCTCCGGCCGCCTGCGCGCGGGCCACGAGGCGGCCGAAGTCCTGGGCCGCCCGGACGCGGGCCGCGTCGGTGTGCGCCCGCGCGTCGTCCGGGAAGGCCCGTACGAACGCTTCGGGGAAGCCGCGCTCCTCCGCCTGGAGCGCGCACACCGTCTCGACGAGCCGCTGGAAGCCGCGCCAGGGGTCCGGATCCGCCACCGCCTCGTCGAGCACCCGCGCACACGTGTTCATCTGCTCGGCGAAGGCCGCCCGTACGAGGTCGTCGCGCGTCGGGAACCGCCGGTAGAGCGTGGCCACCCCCACCCCGGCGCGCCGCGCGACCGTCGCCATCGGCGCGTCGAGCCCCCGCTCGGCGAAGACCTCGCGCGCGGCGTCCAGGAGACGGGCGCGGTTGCGGAGGGCGTCCGCGCGCAGGGGCGGCGCTGCGGAGCCGGGCGGCGGGGCGGGCTCCGCGGGGGACGGCCCTGCGGTCGCCTCAGGCACCGCCCCGTCCCCCGCCCGCATCCGAGAGGATTCCGCCCGCACTGTCTCTCACCTCCGCCTCAAGTGGACGACTCCGTCCGTTTGCCAGCCTACGCTCGGCCCCGGCGGGGGGCCTGACGAGGAAAGGTGCGCGTGACCATGAAGGCTGTGCTCTACGACCGGTACGGCGGACCCGAGGTGCTGTACGTCGGCGACGTGCCGCGCCCCCTGCTCAAGGACGGCGAAGTACTCGTACGCGTACGGGCTTTCAGCATCAACGGCGGCGAGCTGTCGGCGCGTGCGGGGCGCGTGCGGTTCGTCACGGGGCGGAAGTTCCCGCAGCGCGTCGGGCTCGACTTCAGCGGCGAGGTCGCCGCGCTGGGCCCGGGCGCGAGCGGCTTCGCGGTCGGGGACAGGGTGTGGGGCGTCGTCGGCCGCACCTCCGGTTTCGGCAGCGCGGCGGAGTACGTGAAGACGAAGCCCGAGCGGCTCGGCAAGGTCCCCGACGGGCTCGACCTCGTGGCCGCGGCCGCGCTGCCCGTCGGCACGACCGCCGTGACCGCGCTGCGCGACAAGGCCAGGCTCAAGCCGGGCGAACGCCTGCTCGTACGGGGCGCGGCGGGTGGTGTCGGGAACGTCGCCGTCCAGCTCGGGGCCGCGCTCGGCGCCGAGGTGACGGCGCTCGCGCGCGCCACGAACCTGGACTTCGTCCGGGGACTGGGCGCGGCCCACGCGTACGACCACCGGTCCTCGGCCCCGCGCGAGCTGGGCACGTACGACGTCGTGCTCGACACGGTGGGCACCGAACTGCGCACGTACCGGGGCCTGTTGGCACCCGGTGGCCGCATGGTCACGATCGCCTTCGACCTCGAACGCATCGGCCGCTCGCTCGGGTACGTGGCCGCGAGCGCCGTGCACGGGCGCGGCCGCGTCCGCTTCTTCAGCGGAAACCCCCGCCGTGCCCTGCTCGACGAGGTCGCGCGGCTCGTCTCCACCGGGGCTCTCCACCCCGAGGTGGAGAAAGTCTTCCCGCTGGAGAGGACCGGGGACGCCCACCGGGCGCTGGAGGCGGGAGGCGTTCGCGGCAAGTACGTGGTGCGGGTGGACGCGGAGGGGTAGAGCTGTGCGAGGACGATTCCCAGCCCCGGGAGGTACTCGTGTCGGTTCCCGCCCTGACCCCGCCGTGCGCACTCGTCGAACTGTGGGCCGTACGCCACGGGGAGAGCACGGCGAACGCCGTGTACGCCGACCCCGCGACGGCCGGCCGCACCGAGCCGCTGCCCGGGCTCGACAGGGACGTGCCGCTCTCGGAGCGGGGCATCGCGCAGGCGGGGGCGCTCGGCGGCTGGCTCGCGGAGCGCGACCCGGGGCTGCTCGTCGTCTGCTCCCCGTACCTGCGCGCCCGCGAGACATGGCGGCTCATGGCCGAGGCCGCGGGGCTCCCCGCCGACGACGCCCTCGTCGACGACCGGCTGCGCGACCGCGAACAGGGCGTCTTCGAGCTCCACCCGCCCGCCGCGCTCCGCGCGAGCGACCCGCGCGAGGCGGAGCGCCGTGAGCGCGTCGGTGCCTGGTACTACCGGCCGCCGGGCGGCGAGGCGCTCGCCGATGTGACGGTCCGCGTGGGGCAGTTCCTCGCCGAGCTGTCGCGCGCGGCGACGGGACGGCGGGTGCTCCTCGTGGCGCACGACGCGGTCGTGGTGGCGGTACGGCAGTACTTCGGCGGCATCGGCCACCCGACCCCGGACCGGCTCCCGCCCGTGCCGAACGCCTCGGTCTCCCGCTGGGTCACGGAGGCGGGGCGGCTCGGCCTCGTGGAGTGGGGCGGGGTGGAGCACTTGGCGGGGTGAGTTCGCCGGGCGGGGGCGCCGGGGGCGACGGGTCGGGGGGGACCACGGGGCGGCAGCGTTTTGTCAGGGCTGGGGGGCTCCACGGGGCGCGGGGCGACCGGGGGGCGCGGGGGCGGCCGCAGAGCGCGGGGGCGGCCGCGGGGCGCCAGGCAGGTGAGGGCGCCAAGCCCGTCGGGGCCGCCGCCTCGGCTCGCCCCTCCCGGCCTCGCCTCATCCTCCGCCCCGCCCCTCTCCGCCCCGCCCCCTCTTCGCTCAGCCCGCGACTCGCTCCAGCCACTCCCCGCCCGTCGAGCCCGCCCGCACCGCTCCCACCGTGCCCACCGCACCCCCGCTCCCACCAGGCCCGCGAAGGCGGGACCTCGGTCGTCACGGCGGCGACGAGGGTCTCGCGCGAGGCGGTGAGCAGTGCCCTGTCGCCGCGGCCCGTGGCGAGCGCCATGACGACCGTGCCGATCCCGGAGGCGTGGACCCGCGCTGGGCGAACTGCTCGGGCGCGAACCGCGCGAGCTGCGCGCTTTTCTGACGGAGAGCCTGTGAAGGAGATGTGAGCACGTGGGGTGACAACTCGGCCCGTACGGGATACGGACGCGAAACGTAGGGGAATCGGTCGTGGCGGGCCGTAAACCGCCCGCTCGGCTGCGCCTCGGCGACGCGGCCCGGTAGGCTTTCCGTGTGATCTTCAAGCGCATCGGAAACGGCCGGCCGTACCCCGATCACGGCCGGGAAAGCACCCGGCAGTGGGCGGACGTCGCACCGCGTCCGGTCCGCCTCGACCAGCTCGTCACGACCAAGGGACAGCTGGACCTGGAGACCCTGCTCGCCGAGGACTCGACCTTCTACGGCGACCTCTTCGCGCACGTCGTGAAGTGGCACGGTGACCTCTACCTGGAGGACGGGCTCCACCGCGCCGTCCGGGCGGCACTCCAGCAGCGGCAAGTCCTGCACGCCCGCGTGCTGGAGATGGACTGAGGGGCCCGGAGGGACGGGCCGGGGGGACCGGCGGGATGACAGGGGGACCGGCGGTCGGGCTGCGGCTCCGCCCCCGCGTCCGGCGACTCGGCTCCGCACCCGGAGTTCGCTCGGCCGTTCGGGTCGCTCCACGTGATCTGCACCCAAGTGGATGATCATTAAGTAGGCATGGCTCGCGGGCCGCACTACGCTGCGTGTATGAGCATGCTCACACCTCCCGGCATGGGCGGCAAATACCGCATCACGGGGGACAAGTACCCCCATATGCGGCGCCCCCGCAGACGCGGCAGGCTCGTGGCGGTGATCGCCGCCTCGGCCGCCGTCCTCGGTCTGCTCGGCTGGGGTTCGCTCCAGCTCTTCGACGTCTTCTCGGGCGGCGGTACGGCGACGGCCGCGGCCGGTCCCAAGCACTGCGCCCGCCCCTCGGCGGCGCCCGCGCACGTGACGAAGCTGCCCGCGCCGAAGACCGTCAAGGTCAACGTACTCAACGCGACGACCCGCGCGGGGCTCGCCAAGGAGACGGCCGACGAGCTGAAGAAGCGGGGCTTCACGATCGGCGAGGTCGGCAACGCGCCGGCCGCGTACGACAAGAAGGTGAAGACCGCGGGGCTGCTGATCGGGCCGAAGAGCGCGGCAGACAGCTCGCTGAAGGTCCTCGGAACGCATTTCGCGGGAGCGGGGACGCGGACCGACGCGCGCAAGGGCGCCGCGGTGGATCTCGTGATCGGGGACGGCTTCACGAAGCTGACCGCTCCACGGGTGGCGGAGAAGTCGCTGGCCGCCCTGCGACAGGGGCCCGCCGACGCGGCGAAGCCGAAGTGCTGAGGGACGGCGGCGCGCGGGGCGGGCCGACCGGGCCGTCGGGGCCCCGGCGGCCCCTCGCCCCGGCCGGGCGGCCCTTCGGGCCGACGGGGCCGGGCCGCTGAGCGCGGGGGCGGGGCCCGGCCGGGAGCGGGGGCGGCGTGCGGGCGGCCCCCGTCCGGCGCGGGACCGGCGGGTGTCCCGCTACTCGGCCGCCCCGTACATGCGGTCGCCCGCGTCGCCCAGGCCCGGGACGATGTAGCCGTTCTCGTTGAGGTGCTGGTCCACCGAGGCGGTGACGACGGTGACCGGCGTACCGGCGAGTTCACGCTCCATGACCTCGACGCCCTCGGGGGCGGCGAGCAGGACGACGGCCGTCACGTCGTCGGCGCCGCGCGCGATGAGTTCCTTGATCGCCGCGACGAGCGTGCCGCCGGTGGCGAGCATCGGGTCGAGCACGTAGACCTGGCGGCCCGAGAGGTCCTCGGGCATCCGGGTCGCGTACGTCGACGCCTGGAGCGTCTCCTCGTTGCGGACCATGCCGAGGAAGCCGACCTCCGCGGTGGGCAGCAGGCGGACCATGCCGTCGAGCATGCCGAGCCCGGCACGCAGGATCGGGACGACCATCGGACGCGGGTACGAGAGCTTCACGCCGGTCGTACGGGCCACCGGGGTGTCCAGGTCGACCTGGTCCGTGCGCACGTCCCGCGTGGCCTCGTAGGCGAGCAGGGTGACCAGCTCGTCGGCGAGGCGCCGGAAGGTGGCCGAGTCGGTGCGCTTGTCGCGCAGCGTGGTGAGCTTGTGCGCCACCAGGGGGTGGTCGACGACGTGAATCCGCATCTCACCACAGTAACCGGACACCCCGCAGCCCCCGGACCGGCATCAAAGCCCCGGGGCCGGGGAACCGAAGGGGCACAAGGGCGCGGGGTGCCCACCGGGGCGGAGGACGGTGACGGACGGCATGAAGAAGGCGACGATACGTAACGGGGACGGCGCGCCGCCCGACGGCGGCACGCAGCCGCCCCCGCCACCCACGCCGTCCGCGCCGTCCACGCCGTCCGCGCCGTCCACGCCGTCCGCGCCGTCCGCGCCGCCCACGGCACCCTCAGCGTCCCCGACGCCCCCGCCACCCGCCGATGACGCCCCCGTACCCCCCGTACCCCCCGTACCCCCGCAGGACCTGGAGCGGCTCCGCCGCAGGGCCGAGTTCCTGCGCGACCTGAAGGAGGCCAGGGAGCTGCGGGAACGCGTCCAGCCCCGGCGGGCCAGGGCGGCACGGATGCGCCGCCAGCAACTGCGGATGCGCAGCTTCCGGTGGTGAGGAGGCGGCCGGAACCCCGTACCCCTCCCCTCGCTTCCCTCCCCCGGACCACCCCAATGCCGCCCTCCGTTTCGGCGCGGCCCCTGTTCCTGGAGCGGGCGGGCGGCGCAGACTCGGTGACGGAGTCGAGGCGGGGCGCGGACACAGAGGCGGGAACACTTCACCCGGCGACCTCGCTTCTGCCACGATTCCGATGAAGGGGACGGGGACTTCGCACCGCCCTCCGCCCCCGGCCTCAGCCGGGCGACCGGCACCCTCAGAACCAGTGGGAGAGTCACGGTGTACTTCACCGCACTGCTCGCGCGCACCGAAGACGGGTGGGAAGCGAGCGACACGGAGCTGGACGATGTGGAGACCCTGTCCGACCTGACCGATCTGGCCAGGGAGTACGCGGAGAGGACCGGTGCCGAGGACGACACCGTGCTCGTCTACGTGGAGCAGGAGGAAGGGGCCTGGTTCGGCCTCGTCCGGGTCGACGGGGAGGACGATCCCCGCGTCTACGTCTCCGCCGCGCAGGCGGCGGCGCGCAGCTCGTACGGCGAGATCCTGCTCACCGACGAACTGCTCGGCCGCGAACCGGCCGCCGCCGACCCCTCGACCGACCTGGACGCCCTGGACCTCGACGGCACCGAGGAGGGCGACCCCGACCAGGAGGAGGCGGACGCGGACCGCGAGGACTACGCCTCCGCGTCCACCGACTCCGTACCGCCGGGCCCCGTGGGCGACGCGGAGATCCTCGCCGATCTGGGCATGGCCCCCGCCGACCTGCTCACGGTCGACGAGTCCGATCCGCTCGCCGCGATCGGCGAGGCTCTCGGCATCGGCGAACTGGCGGACGCCGTGCGCTGACCCCGCCCGTGGCGCCGCCGTACGGGACCCCCCGTACGGCGGCGCTACGGTACGTGCCATGCACCCCGATCCCGTACGAGACCCCTGGCGCCCGGCGATGCGCGCCGCGCTCGCCGAGGCGGCGGACGCGGCGCGCGCCGGGGAGATCCCGGTGGGGGCGCTCGTGCTCGACGCCTCCGGTACGGAGCTGGCGCGGGCCCGCAACGAGCGCGAGGCGACGCACGACCCGACCGCGCACGCCGAGGTCCTCGCCCTGCGCCGCGCCGCCGCCGTGCGCGGTGCCTGGCGGCTGACCGGCTGCACGCTCGTCGTGACGCTGGAGCCCTGCCCGATGTGCGCGGGCGCCCTCGCGCAGTCGCGCCTGGACCGCGTCGTCTACGGGGCCCGCGACCCGAAGGCGGGCGCGGCCGGCTCACAGTGGGACCTGCTCCGCGACCGCCGCCTCAACCACCGTGCCGAGGTGATCGACGACGTCCTCGCCCCCGAGTCCACGGCCCTCCTGGACGCCTTCTTCACGGCCACCCGCTGACCGCTCCCCGAACCGATTTCAAACCACGGCCCTTCATGGGCTAGAGTCTGTCTCGGTAGCGTGTCCGAGCGGCCGAAGGAGCTCGCCTCGAAAGCGAGTGTGGCGTAACCCGTCACCGTGGGTTCAAATCCCACCGCTACCGCCAGCGAGAACCGCCCCCGACCTGGGAAACAGGCCGGGGGCGGTTTTTTCGTTCCGCACTTTCGGCCCGATCGTTCCGCACTCCGCCCCCTCTCAGGGCCCTCTCTCAGGGCTCTCTCAGGGCCGGTGGTCATGACATTCGTCAGGTCCCGACGGTCGCGGGCCATCGCCGACACGATTGTGCCGGTCTGAGGACCCACGCGAGCAGCGCGAGCGTCGACGGCCGTATCGCCGACGCGATCGCGGAGGGGCGCCCGCTCAGCCTGTGGGGCGTGCGGAGGAAGCGTCTCGGAGCCGTCGGTCGTGCTGAGCGCCGCCCGGCCGGCCGCAGGAGCCACGAGGAGCACACCCCGTCCGTGACGTCGCGTCAGCACCCACGGCCGTCCGGCCCGCGAGCAGAGACGCGTGCGTCGCGAGCGCGCCCCGGGCTGGGCGTGCGCCGCCCGCATCCCGGTGCGGGCCCAGGGCGGGACGGCGTGCGCAGGACGGCGGACACGGGCGGCAGCCGTACGGTCGGCAGCAGGGGGACGGCTCCCGCCAGCGCGGGACGACGCCGTTCCGTGGCCGGTGCGCGGCGGGCAGCCCCGGACCGCTCCTCACGCTTCACACCGTCCCGTGCTCCGCTCCGGCCCGCACCGGGGCGAGGGCGTCGGTCCAGGTGAGGACTTGGTCGAGCAGGGTGGCGAGGGCGGGGGCCTGGTGCTCGCCGGGGGTGAACCCGGCGCCGAAGCCGGCGAAGTCGGTGCGCAAGTTCAGGGTGACCTGGGCGGCCACGTCGGCGAGTTGGAGGGCGGCCAGGACCGGGCGCAGGGCCTCGACCGCGCGGACGCCGCCGTCGATGCCGTAGGAGACGAGGCCGACGGCCTTGTTGTTCCACTCGGCGTGGACGCGGTCGAGCGCGTTCTTGAGCACGCCGGGGAAGGAGTGGTTGTACTCGGGGGTCACGATCACGTAGCCGTCGTAGGCGGCCACCGTACGGGCCCACTGCTGGGTGCAGGGGTGCGTGTAGCGGCCCATCGCGGGCGGGAAGGGTTCGTCGATCTGCGGGAGGTCGACCTCGGCGAGGTCGATCAGTTCGTACTCCGCGTCCTCGCGTCGCCGGGCCGATGCGAGGACCCATCGCGCGACGCGTTCACCGGCCCGTCCGGTGCGGGTGGTGCCGAGGATGATGGCAATCTTCGTCATGTCGCCCCCAGGTGGGAAGTACGTCGAAAATCAGGTCAGAGGATCAGGTCGGTGGCGGGTGGCGGGTCCTTCGGTCCGAGGAAGGCGTCGAGTGCGGCGAAGACCTCCTCGGGCTTCTCCCGCAGGGGCAGGTGTCCGGCCCCGGGGATCAGCGCGAAGCGCGCGTCCGGGAAGGCGGCGGCGTAGGCGCGGCCGAAGGCGGGCGTGGCGACGGTGTCCTCCTCGCCCCAGAGCACGAGGACCGGCACGGTGAGGTCCGGCAGCCGCGAGAGCAGACCGGGGTCCCCCATCGTCGGTCCGGCGTACGCGCGCAGAGCGGCCATCGAGGCCGGGGACGGCCCGCGGTGGGGCGCCGCCGGTTCACCCGCCGGAGCGGGGGAGGCCGGGACTCCCGGCGGTGGCCCGGTGGGCGCGGTGACCGGGTGACCGGCGACGACGGGCCCGACGGCGTCGATGAGGACGAGCCGGGAGACGCGCCTCTCGCGGTCGTCGAGGGCGGTCTGGGTCGCGACCCAGCCTCCGAAGGAGGTGCCGAGGACCGTCACGTCCTTCAGGTCGAGCCGGCGGAGCAGGTCCAGATAGGCGGCGGCGAGCGCGGGGACGGAATCCAGCTCCTCGGGCCGTACGGTGTCCTCCCAGCCCGGGTGGGTGGGCGCGACCACCGCGTGCTCACGGGCGAGGTGGCCGACCAGGGGGCCGACGCTGCCGGGCCCCGGGCCGCCGTGCAGGACGAGGACCGGGCTGCCGTGGCCTGTCTCGCGCACGGAGACGTCAAGGCCGGGGCGCAGCGTGAGTGAGCGGGGTGTGGGCATGGGCTCGCGGCTCCTTCGAGAGTGCCGGGGCGGTCCGCGTCAGGAGTGGTCATGGTTGTTCGCGACCGAGGTGAAGAAGGTGACCATCTCTTCGAGCCCTCGCGGGCCGAACATCGTGGTGAGGCTCTCGGCGGAATCCCGGGCGGTTTCCTCGCTGCGCGGGAAGAGTTCCTTCTCGTACGCGAGGAGCGCGGCCTCGGTGTCGCCGGGGTGGGCGGCGACGGCCTGCGCGAGCTGGGCGCCGTCGAGCATGGCGAGGTTGGCGCCCTCGCCCGCGAAGGGCGGCATCACGTGGGCGGCGTCGCCGAGCAGCGTCACGCCGGGCACGCGCTCCCAGCGGTGTCCCACGGGCAGCGCGTGGATACGGCGGGGGGTGATCTCGTCCGCGTCGGCGACGAGCCCGCGCAGCCCCTCGTCCCAGCCCTCGAAACGGGCGAGGACTGCGGCCTTCGCGGCGGCGGGGTCCGTGAAGTCGACGGTGTCGATCCAGCCCTCGTCGGCCTTCAGCGCGGTGTACGCGTGCAGGCTGCCGTCGCTCTCCCGGTGGGCGAGGATTCCCCGCTCGTCGCCGAGCGCCATGAAGAACCCGTTGCCGACGAGCGCGGCGCCGCGCGGGTGCCGGGCGTCGGCATCGAAGAGGTCGGTCTCGGCGAGGGAGACGCCGGTGTAGGCGGGCCGGGCCTCCGAGACGAGCTGCCGGACGCGGGACCAGGCCCCGTCCGCGCCGATCAGCAGGTCGGTGGTGATGACCGAACCGTCGGAGAACGTCACCTCGTGCCGCCCGCTCCCCAGGGCGCGCGCGCCGGTGGCCTTCCGGCCCCAGTGGATCGTGCCCTCGGGGAGGGAGTCACGCAGCATGTCCCGCAGCTGTCCGCGGTCGACCTCGGGGCGCTCGCCGGTGCCGTCGTCCTCCTCGGCCACCCGCACCACACCGTCCGGGCCGTACAGGCGCATCTCCTCGCCGCCCTTGTGGACGAGCGCCCGGAACTCCTCGTACAGGCCGGCGGCGCGCACCGCCCGCTGGCCGCTCGCCTCGTGGATGTCGAGCATTCCGCCCTGGGTACGGGCCTCGGGTGACGCCTCCCGTTCGAAGACCGCCGAGGCGATGCCGTGGACGTGCAGGACACGGGCCGCGGTCAGTCCGCCGAGGCCGCCGCCGGTGATCGCGACGGGGAAGTGGCTGGTGCTCATGGATGCCTCCGGGGAGAAGTAGGGGCTACAGGTTCGCCGCGTGCTCCGGCCCGGGCGCACAGGCGCTCCGCGCGTCCGGGCAGGCGACGCCGGGTGCCGTTCGGCCGACGGGAGCGTCGACACCCCCACCGTAACGAACACGTTCGTCACGAACAAGTTCTACCAGGAGCGCCGAGGTCCCACCCCCCTCACCTCGTCCGCACGAGGATCGGCGGGCGGCCCTCGTGGCCGAGGGGAACGCGACGCCCGCGGGCTACTCCTCCACAGCCGGGGCGGGCGTGGCGATGATGCCGTTGACCAGCGAATCGAAGCCCCAGCGGAACCGCTCCTCCGGGGTGCCGCCGACCAGCGCGGGCATGTGCGCGGCGATCGCCGGATAGGCGACCTCACTCGCCGCGTCCAGCGCGTGCACGGCGGCGTTCCATTCCTCCGTGGCGGCGGGGTCACTCTCGCGGGTCGACTGCTCGGCGGCGGTGGCCGTCGCACTCTGGAGCAACTTGTCGACCCCCCAGGCCGCCTGCTCACGACTGGCCCCGCCCCGGGCGAGCAGGCCGAGAACGCGCTCCACCAGATTCAGGTAGTTCTCGCCGCTCGGGCGGGCGACGAGCGCGGAGCGCGCGAGCTGCGGGTACGCGAACAGCACGAGGGTGTACGAGCGCATCACCGCACGGAGCTGCTCGCGCCAGTCCCTCTCCCCCTCGGCCCCCTCACCCCCCGACAGGTCGACCTCGCCGAGCAGGGCGTCCAAGACCGCCGCATGCAGGGCCGCCGTGTTGGCCACGTACACGTAGAGCGAGGCCGGGCCGGTGTCCAGCTCTTGGGCGAGGCGACGCATGGTGACCTTCTCCAGCCCTTCGTCGCGCAGGACACGAAGGGCGGCCTCCACGATCCACCGTCGGGACAGCGGGGGCTTCGCCGGGCGCTCCCGGCGACTCAGGGGCGCTCTTCTGGTGGTCATGACCGCATCGTAACGAACGCGTTCGCCAGACGTACGGGCGAACTTGTTCGTTGCGAACACGTTCGTTACGCTGGCGGGGAACCCGCCCCCGCCCCCTGAAAGGGGTGATCCGCCATGCCCTCCCGCTCCGCTCCCGCACCGGAGCCCGCCTCCGGGTCCGTGACCGCGGCGGACAGCACCGAGGTGCCCAGGAACGTCCGCCGGGTCCTGCTCGGCATCCTGCTGGCCCTGCTCCTGTCCATGCTGGACGGGCTGATCGTCGGCACCGCGATGCCCACCGTCGTCGCCGACCTGGGCGGCCTCGACCACATGTCGTGGGTCGTCACGGGCTACACACTCGCCACCGCCTGTTCCACACCCGTATGGGGCAAGCTCGGTGACCTCTTCCACCGCAAGCTGATGTTCCTCGCCTCGATCGTGCTGTTCCTGGTGGCTTCCGTGCTCTGCGGCCTGGCCCCCTCGATGAACTGGCTCATCGTCTTCCGCGTACTCCAGGGCCTCGGCGCCGGTGGGATGGGGGCCGGTGCCTTCGCGCTCATCGGCGTACTGCTGCCGCCGCGCGAACGCGGCCGCTACCAGGGCCTGGTCGCCGCCGTCATGGCGATCGGCCAGCTCGGCGGGCCGCTCATCGGCGGTTTCGTCACCGCGCACCTCGGCTGGCGCTGGGCCTTCTACATCAATGTGCCCCTCGGGCTGATCTGCGTCACGTGGTGCTGGATCATGCTGCGCGTCCCCCCGCCCGGGCGGCAGGGCAAGGCCGTCATCGACTGGTGGGGCATCGCCCTGCTCACCGGCGCGATCTCCGCGTTCACCATGTCCGCCACCTGGGCGGGAAGCACCTACGCCTGGGGCTCGTGGCAGATCATCGCTCTCGCCGTCCTCGCGCTCAGCCTGCTCGCCGGGTTCATCGCGACCGAGCGCCGCGTCGCCGAACCGCTCATGCCGCTGCGGATCTACCAGGGGCACCGCAACTTCCCGCTCGCCGCCGTGCTGCTCACCGTCAGCGGCGTGTCGATGTTCGGCGCGACCCTCTACCTGCCGCTCTACCAGCAGGTCGTCCAGTCGGCCTCCGCGTCCCATTCGGGGCTGCTCCTGCTGCCGATGATGATCGCCACGCTCATCACTTCGCACATCGCGGGCAAGGTCATGACGGCCACCGGCCGGTACAAGGTCTTCCCCGTCCTCGGCTCCCTCTTCCTCGTCGCCGGCCTCGCCCTGCTGTCCACCATGAACACCGGCACCTCGCGCTTCGCGACCTCCACCTACATGGCGCTCGTCGGGATCGGCACCGGCTTCACGCTGCACATGTCCAACACCATCGCGCAGAACGCCGTCGCACCGCGTGATATGGGCTCGGCCTCCGCCGCCACCAACCTCTTCCGCAACCTCGGCGGCTCCCTCGGTATCGCCGTCTTCGCCTCGCTCTTCGCGGGCGCCGTGGGCGGCGGGGTCGCGAGCGGCTCGGGAGTGGGGCACGTCCCGGCTGCCGCGCGCGCCGCGTACGCCTCCGACGTTGCCCACGCGACGCACCTCGTCTTCCTCACCGCCACGCTCATCGCGCTGGCCGCGCTCGTGGCCGCCGTCTTCGTCGAGGAGATCCCGCTGCGCGGCAAGCCCGGCGCGGCGACGCCGACACCGGCGAAGCCGCAGGTCCCCGGAGAGCCGGCCGAGAGAACGGAGGGGACACCCTCGGCCTGAACCACGCGTGCGCGCGCGGCGCACACTGTCGACCGCGGAGGGCGCGTACGCGCCTCCGGGAAGCCGGTACTCGGAGGCGTTCGCAGCCGCGCCAAGCCGAGCGCCCCCCTGCTCACCGGGCAGGCTTCGCGAAGTGCCGCCGCCCGGCGCCGAACCGGTGCGGGCCGCGACGGTCGCCGCGGGCGCTCTCTCCGCGGCGTGGGCGGCGAGCGGGGCCGGGGAGGTGAGCGTGGCCTCGGCGACGGCGCCGACGGCTGCCCCGGTACCCGACCACGGCCTTCGGCCCGGCTGTGGCGGAGGCGGCGGGCGGGGAGTTCCCGGAGGCGTGAGGCGCGCCGGGGGCGAGGGGCGGGGGCCCTTGGGCGCGGGCCGGACGGAGCACCGGCCACGAGTGGCCCTTGGGCTGCTCGTGGGGGCCTCGCCGGATACGGCGCAGCCCGGTGCGGTGGCGCGGATCTGCTCGGCGGGTGCCGCCGGGGCGCGCCGACGGGGCGCCTCTTGACTTGGAGCGCGCTCGAACTCCTAGCGTCATGTCCCGGTACCGGCTGTCCGAAACCGGACGAAGAGGACGACGAAAGGCACGTACGCACATGGAGAAGCGCACACTCGGAAGCCTGGAGGTCTCGTCACTCGGCCTCGGCTGCATGGGGATGTCCGCCTTCTACGGCACCGCCGACGAGGCGGAGGGCATCAGGACGATTCAGCGGGCACGCGAACTGGGCGTCGACTTCCTCGACACGGCACAGATGTACGGCCCGCTCACGAACGAGTCGCTGGTCGGGCGCGCGGTCAAGGGCCACCGCGACGAGTACGTGATCGCCACGAAGTTCAACCTGCGGATGGACGACGCCGTCCCCGGCGACCCGAGCACGGTCGGGCGGCAGGACGGTTCGGCGGAGCACGTGAGGACGTCGGTCGAGGGCTCGCTGAAGCGCCTCGGGACCGACTACCTGGACCTCTACTACCAGCACAGGGTCGACCCCGCCGTGCCGATCGAGGAGACGGTCGGGGCGCTCGCGGAACTCGTCGCCGAGGGGAAGATCCGCCACATCGGCCTGAGCGAGGCGAGCGCGCGGACGATCCGCCGCGCGCACGCGGTGCACCCGATCGCCGCCGTGCAGACCGAGTACTCGCTGTGGACCCGCGACCCCGAGGCGGAGATCCTGCCGGCGTGCCGCGAGCTGGGCATCGGCTTCGTGCCGTACTCACCGCTCGGGCGCGGTTTCCTCGCGGGCAGGTTCTCCTCGCCCGAGGAACTCGACGAGGGCGACTTCCGCCGCAACGGGCCCCGGTTCACCGGCGACAACCTCACCGCGAACCAGCGCCTCGCGGCCAAGGTGAAGGAGATCGCCGCGGAGAAGGACGTCACCCCCGCGCAACTCGCCCTCGCCTGGGTCCTCGCCCAGGGCGAGGACCTGGTGCCGATCCCCGGCACCAAGCGCCGCACGTACCTCGAACAGAACGTCGGGGCGCTGGACGTCGAGCTGACGGCGGACGACCTCGCCCGCATCGACGCGGAGGTGCCGGAGGCGGCGGGGGAGCGGTACGACGAGGCGGGGATGGCCACGGTGAACCGGTGAGGTGAGCCGGAAGACCGGTCAGCGGGCGACGGAGACCGGCCAGCGGCAGACCGGGAGCGGTGAGCGTGCGGGCCGTCGCAGCGGTGCTCGCGCTCACCGCCTCCGCGCGACCCCGTGCGCGGCCGGTGGCAGGGCAGCGGGACAGGCCGCCGGTGGCAGGGCGCCGGTGGCAGGGCAGCGGGACAGGCCGCCGGTGGCAGGCCGCCGGTGGCAGGGCAGCGGACCGTACGGGGCCGCTCCGGTGGCTCCTCCCGCCACGCGCCCTTGCACCGGTATGCGCCGCTCCACGCCGACCGCGCCCACGCCCCCGGGGCCCTCCGCACCGACCGCGGCCACGCCCCCGGCCCTCCGCGCCACCGACCGCGGCCGCGCGATCCCCCGACCCCCTCCCCCGACCCTCCGGCCCCCGGCCCTCCGACCCCACCCGCCGACAGCACGGGCGACGCCCCCGCCCTTTCGCGGGCCGCCGCCCCGGAGCCTCAACCCCCTTGCCCCGGAGCCCGGTTACTACCGCGGCGCACCCCTTCACCGCCGCCAGGCCCCACCCCGCCCGCCGCGGACAACCCGCCCCATCCGCCCCCTCCCCCTCCCGCCCACGCCGCAAGTTCGCGCAAAACCCCCCTCCCTCCGAACAGCTCCCGCAAATATGCGCAAGTAACTATCCGGTGACCCTGCGTCGCGACAATCCTTCCAGGAGTCGGTCACCGCCAGCTGCGAAGGAGTGACAACCCGTGTCCATTCACCTGGTGTGCAAGGACCCCGCGAGCCCGAACAACAACAGTCCGACGCTGTACTACGACGACGAGACGGACACCTTCCTGCTCCAGTCCTGGATCGTTCAGGACTCCAGCCGTCTGGACTCCCTCGCCGTGCCGGACCACGAGACCGTGGTCGAGTTCCCGAAGCGGCTCTTCGCGCTCTTCCCGACCGCCGGCGAGGTGCTGGCCCTCGAACGAGACCGCAAGAACTAGCGGTAATTCAGGCGCTGTTGCGGACAAGCAGGGTGATCCGGGCGGCCAGGACTTGGGGCGAGGCTTTGCGCACGCCAGACTGAACGGCATGTCTTCCTCCTCCGATTTCGACGCCGCACGGATCGCCCTGGGGAACCGCTTACGGGCTCTCCGCAGGCAACAAGGCCTCACCGCACGGTCCCTGGCAGCGACCTGCGGCTGGCACGAGTCGAAGATCAGCAGGATCGAGAACGGCAAGGCACTCCCCTCCGTCCAGGACCTCGCGAAGTGGACGGAGGCCTGCGGCGCCGCCCCCGGCACCGCCGACGAACTCGTCGTCATGGCGCAGAACATCGAGCTTCTGTACGTCGAGTGGCGCCACCTGGAGCGCAACGGACTGCGCCGCGCGCACGACCAGACCCGCCCCCTGTGGATCAGCACGCAGCGCTTCAAGAGCTACAGCCAGTGCCTGCTGCCCGGCATCCTCCAGACCGAGGCCTACACCCGCGCCGTCCTCACGGCGATCCGGGCCAGGCGCGCCGTCCCCGACGACCTGGAGGCGACCGTACGGGCACGCATGGAACGCCAGCAGATCCTCAACGACCGCAGCAAGAGCTTCGCGATCGTCCTGGAGGAGGCCGCCCTGCACTACCGGCTCGGCGACCGCCAGGTCATGGTCGAGCAGTTGAGCCGCCTCATCACGATCTCGGCGTACTCCAACGTGAGCCTCGGCATCATCCCCCGCACCGCCGGCCGGTCCTGCATGTGGCCCGTCGAGGACTTCTGGCTCTTCGACGACCGCGAGGCGAGCGTCGAGACCGTCTCCGCTCTCCTGACCCTCAAGCAACGCACCGAAGTCTCGCTGTATCAGGACGCGTTCACGCGTCTGCACCAGCTCGCGCTGCACGGCAGCGACGCCTTTCCCCTGATCATGGCGGCCCTCCCGAAGGACCCGCGCGAGTAGCGGTCCCACGACGACGGGCCGCCGCGCACACCGCACGGCTGGAGGCCCGTTGTTCCCCCCGTTCTCCCCCGCCCGTACGTACCGCTCGTGGCGCCGAGCGCGGGCCGGCCGCCTCGATTTCCCCCGGCCGCGCGGACTGCGGACGCCCTATCCGAAGCCGCACAGGCGCAGGGCCGTCGCGGTCGGCGCGGGCTGCGCCCTGGTGCTCGTCGCTCTCGCGAGCGCGGGCGGCGCGGACGGTACGGGCCGCGCCCGGGGCGAGGCGGACGGGCCGCGCGCGACGCTGCTGCGCACCCTGGAGCGGGAGCGGCTGCCCGGGGAGCACGTCCTGCGCAGCGGCGTCGCGCGCGCCGGAACCCGCACCCGTATCGCCCTCGACGGCGCGCGGGCAGGCGGCGAGGAACTCGTCCTGCTGTGCCGGGGCGCGGGCGCGCTCGGCATCGGCACGGAGCCCGCGCGGGCGCTCGGCGCCCCCGTACGGCGCTGCGAGGGAGCACTCGCCCGGCTGCGCGAGACCGGGGCCACGACGGTCGAGGTACACGCCGGCACGGCCACGGGTGACGTGGCGTGGGCGGTGGCCGCGTACCGGGCTCGAAAGTGCCCTTGTCATACGTGTTCCTCGTGTAAAGGTTGAGGCCAACGAGCAATACAGGTAGACAAGTTGGGGGGATTTCGTGATGCGGAAGAGGTACGCCCTGTCCTGCGCGGGCGCACTGCTCGCGCTCACCGCGGCGAGCGGTGTGGCCGCCGCCGGCACCTCGGGGGACGTCGTGCAGCGGCAGATCGACGCGGTGCTCGCCGCGACCGAGGGCGGGGTGCAGATCAGCCCGTACGAGATCGCCTGGAACGGCGGCGAGGTCATCGAGGCGTTCCCGCTGCCCGGCGAGGCGAGCGCGCGCCTGAGCAGCCCGGCCGCCGAGCGGCTCCAGGCGTCCCTCGCCGCCGCGGAACCGGTCGGCGATGTCGTCACGGAGGCCGGTCCCGGGGCCGCCACCGCTGCCGACGAGCCGGTCGCCACCGAGGAGAGGGAGGGCCCGCTCGGCCCGCTCGCCGCGGCCTCTTCGGACAGCTGCCCGACCCAGACGATCGGGAACGACTGGTACTGCTTCTACCAGTTCAAGAACTACGAGGGCCGCCGTCTCCAGTGGAACGCCCGGCACACCACCACGATGTACTTCAGCGACTACGCCTTCGTCAACGCCACGTCGTCCTGGTCGAACAGGGGCGGCATGACGATCTCCGTCGGCGGGCGCACCGTCACCGGCTCCGACGCCTCCTGCCGCCCGAGCAGCCCGCTGTGGCGCGAGGCGGCGCACACGCGCTCGGCCTCCCTGCCCGCCTCGCTCGACAACCGCGCGGACTGCTTCGCCACGTCCTGAACGGGCCGGCCCCCGCGGCGCCGGCATCCGTGCCGCGGGGACCGGGACGAGGTCACTCCAGGTACGTCGTGTACTGCACGATCGCCGGCGTCCTGACGTTCAGCCTGCCCGCTTCGAGGAGCAGTTCATCGGCCGAGAGCAGCCGTCCGTCCGCCGGGTCGAAGACGAACGTCCGCGTCTCCCTGAGGCCGAACGCGCGCGACGTGTGCGAGAAGGCGAGTCCCGTACGCCCCGCGCGGTCCTTGACCTCGCCCCGGTACTCGACGCCCTTGGACTCCGCGAGCACGCGCAGGACCGCCGCGCGCTGGGCGGGGGTGAAGTGGTGGTCGGTGGCGAGGTCCGTCAGCGACTCGTAGAACTGGGCCGTGGAGCGACCGGCCTTCCCTGGGAGGATGTAGTCACGCATCCCGGCCGTGCTCGTGGGCACCGCACGCGGCACCCGGTACGAGGGGCCGCCCGCGCCGGTGTACGTCTCCGCCTCCGCGCCCACCGAGCCCGACTTCTCCCACCGCGCACGCTCCGCCTCGCTCCCGAACCGGGGCTTCAGGGTCCGTACCGTCCACCTCGTGCTCCCGTCGGGCTGCTTGACCGTCACGCGGTGCTCGGGGATCACGGCGGAGGTGACCTGGACACCGTCGACGCGGGTGCTGAGCGACCACGAGTCGCGCACGAACCGCTCGGGGCCCGCCGCCCTGGCGGGCTCGGGCAGCTTCCCGACCTTGTCGGCGAGCGCCGTCAGGACGGGGGCCGCGGGCGCCGCCGCGCGCAGCCCGAGCGGCGGCGGGGTCACGGCTGTCGCGGGCTGCGCCGCGGTACGGGTCAGTTGCAGCGCGAGCACCGTCGCGGTCACCGCGACGACGACCCCGGCGGCGAGCCCCCAGCCCAGCACGGGCCTGCGTCCCCGTACGGTGAGCGGCGCCGGCCTCGGCGCGGCGAGCACACGGTCGAGACGCTCCTCGCGCCTGCGCGCGTCCGGTACCGTCCCTCGCGCGGGGTCCAAGTCCCGCAGTCCGGCTTCCAGTTCACCCATGACGTCCCCCTCGATGTCCCACCAGCACCTTCTCGGAGGGGAGTACGGCCGCGCGCGGCTCCCCGCATGCGCGTTCCACCGCGCCGCGCAACCGCTTGCGGGCGCGGTGCAGCCGTACGTGGAACGTCGCCGTGGAGCAGCCGAGCACCCGCGCGGCATCGCGCGCGGGCAGCTCCTCCCACAGCGTGAGCCGCAGGACCTCCCTGTCGGGCTCGGCGAGCGCGTCGAAGGCCCGCACGAGCGGCAGGCGCAGGCCGAGGAGGTCGGCGGGATCGGCCGCCTCGTCCTCGTAGCTCTCGTGGCGCGCGTACCGCTCGGCGAGCAGCCCGATGAGCGCGCCGCGGCGCTCGGCGGCTCGCCGGGAGTTGGCGAGTGTGCGCCGCGCGACGCCGTACAGCCACGGGAGTTCGTACGCGCCGGGCAGCTCACCGAACCGCCGCCACGCGGTCAGGAACACCTCCGAGACGACGTCGTCGACGTCCTCGGCCCTGGCCCGCCGCCGCACGTACGCCTCGACCGCGACGCAGTGGCGCCGGTACAGCTCGGTGAAGCGCCGCTCGTCCTGACTGCCATCGGTTCTGTCCACATCCCCTCCACCCCGGTAGATGTCGGGAGAGGGAGTGTTCTTACAGGGGCGGCGGGAGGTTTTCCGGTACGCCGGTCCCGCGGCGACCGTGCCGCCGCTCCCCGCCCTCGGCAGGCGCCCGCGATCAGGCGCCCTCGGTCAGGCGCGCGCGGTCGGCCGCCCGCGGTTCAGTCGCCCGCGGTTCAGTCGCCCGCGGCCGGTCGCGCGGTCAGTCGCGCGCGCCGTGGCGGTTCGTCCCGCGTTCCTTCTCGTGGTCCTCACGCACGCGCACCGCGTAGTCGTCGAACTTGTCGCGGGCCTCTTCCATCGCCTTGTAGTCGTGGCCGTGGTCCCGCGTGTTCGCCTTCTCCTGCTCGCGCCGCCGCATGAAGTGCAGCTCGTCACGGGCCGCCTCGATGGCCTTCTCCAGGTTCTTCTCCTGCTGCGAGTCACGCATGGCAAAAACCCCTTCGACGGACTCCGACCAACGTAACCCGGCTCCCCACGACCTGCGATCCGGGGCCGCGAGGCCCCCGGGCGGCGAGAGGGCGACAGGCTAGACTCCCCGCGCGTACCGTACGACCGTACGATTGGACGTCGGGACGCCACGCACGCGATGACCTCGCACGGTCAGCACGTCACGGGCGGGATGACAGGACGTCATGCGCAGGGGAGGGGACCGGGGTGCCGCAGGCCAAGAAGATCGCACTGTTCGCAGTGATCGTCTTCGTGCTGTACGTGATCATCACCGATCCCGCCAAGGCCGCCGACTACGTCCAGATGGGCTTCGAGGGCGTCTCGGACGGCGCGAGCGCCGTCGGCGACTTCATGACATGGGTGGCCAACGGGGGCAAGTGAGCCCCGCCACCGCGTGACGCCACCGCGTGACGCCCACGTACCACCCCCGTCCCACGCCTCGCCTCCAGGCCGCCGCGCGAAGCCCGTACCACCGCACGCGCCCCCTCGCACCGCCCTCGCGCCGCCTTCGCGCGCCCCCAACACGACCTTCACCGGTGCTTGCGCACGATGCGCATGTCTTGTGATGCTATGACCGCTTTTGACGGAAGAGTGAACAGGTCGGGTCAGGGACAGACCGAGGCGGAAAAGGGATGGCGATGACCGTGCCGGCCAGTACGACGCCCGTGACACCGCCGCCCACGGCGCCGACGGCACCCCGGAGCCGGGGGGCCGATACCCGGGCCCTGACCCAGGTGCTCTTCGCCCGGCTCAAGAACCTCACCCCGGGGAGCCCCGAGCACGGGCGGGTGCGGGCCGCGCTCATCGAGGCGAACCTGCCCCTCGTGCGGTACGCGGCGGCACGTTTCCGCAGCCGCAACGAGCCGATGGAGGACGTCGTCCAGGTCGGCACGATCGGCCTGATCAACGCGATCGACCGCTTCGACCCCGACCGGGGCGTGCAGTTCCCGACCTTCGCGATGCCCACCGTGGTCGGCGAGATCAAGCGGTACTTCCGCGACAACGTCCGCACCGTCCACGTACCGCGCAGACTCCACGAGTTGTGGGTCCAGGTCAACAGCGCGGCCGAGGACCTCACGACCGCCCACGGGCGCTCCCCCACCACCGCCGAGATCGCCGAGCGGCTGCGCATCGGCGAGGACGAGGTCCTCGCCTGCATCGAGGCGGGCCGCTCGTACCACGCGACCTCGCTGGAGGCCGCGCAGGAGGGCGACGGGCTCCCCGGGCTGCTCGACAGGCTCGGGTACGAGGACCCCGCGCTCGACGGCGTCGAACACCGCGACCTCGTACGCCACCTGCTCGTCCAGCTCCCCGAGCGCGAGCAGCGCATCCTCCTGCTGCGCTACTACAACAACCTGACGCAGAGCCAGATCAGCGCCGAACTCGGCGTCTCGCAAATGCACGTGTCACGTTTGCTCGCGCGCAGCTTCGCGCGTCTCAGATCCGCAAACAGGATCGACGCCTAACCGGAACGGGTACTTTCGCTTTTCCTTCCCACCAGGCCGTGACCCGCCTGAAATAGCCCCCGAAGCCCCTTTTCCCGGGTCTGCCCGGCTGCCGTTTGTCGACATACCGCTACAGCGTGTTGCCGACATGTGACATTCTGCTGGAACGGCGTTTGCCGCAGCCCGGCCTCCGGTATTCAGGGGGAAGGCTGCGTTCCTCAGACGGGAGCGCCCGCCGCGACCGTCCGCGACCTCAAGGGGGTGGCATGTCCTCCATGTCCGCCATGTCCGCAGAACAGGGCAGCTCGAAGGTGCTCACGCTCAGCAAGGGCACCCCCGACGGGCTCGACCGGGTGGCCGCCACGCCTCCCGCCAGGCCCTTCGCGGGCCGCAGCACACTCGATACGGCGCTCCCGCAGCCCCGTACCGAGGCCGTCACGGACCGCCTCGCCGAGCGCGCGCCCGACATCCCGTCAGACGCCCTGCCGCTCCTCGCGGCTGACGTCCCGTTGATCGACGCGCCACCGGCGGGCATCCCGCCGGTCGACGCCCCGTCCGCCGACTCCTCGGCAGCGGCGCCGGAGACGGGCGCCGCCGCCCCCGCGGGTTCCGGGAGCCTCGACACCCGCACCCTCTCGCGCGCCCTCTTCCTGCGCCTGGCGACCCTCGCCCAGGACAGCCCCGAGCGCGCCTACGTCCGCGACACCCTCATCGAGCTGAACCTCCCGCTCGTGCGGTACGCGGCGGCCCGCTTCCGCAGCCGCAACGAGCCGATGGAGGACATCGTCCAGGTCGGCACGATCGGCCTGATCAAGGCGATCGACCGCTTCGACTGCGAGCGCGGGGTCGAGTTCCCGACCTTCGCGATGCCGACCGTCGTCGGCGAGATCAAGCGGTTCTTCCGCGACACCTCGTGGTCGGTACGGGTGCCGAGGCGGCTCCAGGAGCTGCGCCTCGCGCTCACCAAGACGAGCGACGAACTGGCACAGAAGCTCGACCGCTCGCCGACCGTGCCCGAGCTGGCGAAGGCGCTCGGCGTCTCCGAGGACGACGTCGTCGACGGTCTCGCCGTCGGCAACGCCTACACCGCCTCCTCGCTCGACTCCCCCGCGCCCGAGGACGACGGCGGCGAGGGCTCGCTGGCGGACCGCCTCGGCTACGAGGACACCGCCCTTGAGGGTGTCGAGTACCGCGAGTCGCTCAAGCCCCTGCTCGCGAAGCTCCCGCCCCGCGAACGGCGGATCATCATGCTCCGCTTCTTCGCGAACATGACCCAGTCGCAGATCGGCGAGGAGGTCGGGATCTCGCAGATGCACGTGTCGCGGCTGCTCACGCGGACGCTGGCGCAGCTGCGGGAAGGGCTGATCGCGGACTGACCACAGGCGGCCGCACATGGCCGCACGTGGCCGCACATGCGCGATATCCGGGGCGGGCCTCCTCGAAGGAGGCCCGCCCCGGACGCGTACAGCAAGAAGAAGCGCTGGTCAGCCGACGGCCAGCCACACCACCGCGGCGATGACGACGATCGCCACGACGACGCCGACGATCACGCCGACGCGCGGTCCGGACGACGTCGCGGGCTGCTGAACGCCGCCCTGGCGCGGCGCCTCCTCGTCCACGAAGGCGCGGAACATCTGCGTGTTGCCGGCCGGGTCGGGGGTCTGCTCGGGGCCCTGGTTGTGTGCCATAGGGCGGGACCCTAGCGAATCCCGCCCCCTCCCCCCAACCCTCCCCCCGAACAAGCCCGTTTCGCCCGGGTTTTGAGTTCGGTGACAGGCAGTCAGCCCGGCGAGCCGCCCGGCACCCCCTCCCCCCGGTCCGCGCCCCGCCCTGCCGCCCCACGTACCGCCCCACGTACCGCCCCTCCGGCGCGCGAGAGGCGGGGCCCGGCACGGAACCGGGGACGAACCTCCCTCGCGAGGGGGCGCGAGACCCCGCGAGGCCGCGCGAGACCCCGTGAGACCCACCATGCGCAGTGACCACTCCCCGTAGCTCACACGTGACCTTTGCGGACCCTTTGCCGAACCTTTGACTCGCTTGGTCCGATTTCGTTTGCCTGGGGCAACCATCGGTTTTATGTTTGCCTTAAGCAACAAAACGGGAGATCGAGATGGCCAAGCAGCCTCGATACGAGGAGCTGGCCCGTCAGCTCAGTGCCTTCGGCGTCGTGAAACGCAGCCTCGGCCGCATCCTCCCCCCTGACTGCCCCGGTGGTTCCGCCGCCGTCCTCCACCTGCTGAGCAGGTACGGAGAGATGCGGATGAGCAGACTGGCAGAGCTGCTCGCGGTGGACATGTCCGTGACCAGCCGGCACGTGGCACACGTGGCCGATCGGGGGTGGGTGGAACGCGTCGCGGACCCGCACGACAAGCGGTCCCGCATCCTGCGGCTCACGCCCGAGGGCACGGACCTGCTGGCTCAGCTCGCCGAGCGCCACGTCACGGCGCTCTCGTACTACCTGGAGGACTGGTCCGACGAGGACGTCGACCAGCTCAATTCGCTGCTCGGGCGCTTGCGCGACAGCTTCGGGGACTGCCGGACCGCCTGGTCCAAGCTCCCGGACTCCATCGAACAGACCACCGGTTCACCCTCGTAGAAGAAGGAAGTTCATGGCAACGACCACACCATCCGGTGTGCGGGGCAGCCATGCCAAGCATGGGTCCTCGGCACCTGGCGAAAACGGCCAGGTGCAGATGAGCCACCGGCAGATCATGGAGGCGCTCTCCGGGCTGCTGCTCGGCATGTTCGTGGCGATCCTGTCGTCCACGATCGTCTCCAACGCGCTGCCGGAGATCATCGGCGACCTCGGTGGCGGCCAGAGCGCCTACACCTGGGTGGTCACGGCCTCGCTCCTCGCGATGACCGCGACGACGCCGCTGTGGGGCAAGCTCTCCGACCTGTTCAGCAAGAAGCTGCTGGTCCAGGTCGCCCTGGTCATCTATGTGCTGGCCTCCGCCGCCGCCGGGCTCTCGCAGAGCGCCGGCATGCTGATCATCTGCCGCGTCTTCCAGGGCATAGGCGTGGGCGGTCTCTCCGCCCTGGCCCAGATCGTCATGGCGGCCATGATCCCGCCGCGCGAGCGCGGCAAGTACTCCGGCTACATCGGCGCGACCTTCGCCGTGGCCACCGTCGGCGGCCCGCTGCTCGGCGGTGTCATCACCGACACCTCCTGGCTCGGCTGGCGCTGGTGCTTCTACGTCGGAGTGCCGTTCGCGATCATCGCGCTCGTCGTGCTCCAGAAGACGCTGCACCTGCCCGTCGTGAAGCGGAAGGTCAAGGTCGACTGGGCCGGCGCCTTCTTCATCTCGGCGGCGGTCTCGCTGCTCCTGCTCTGGGTCACCTTCGCCGGTGACAAGTACGACTGGCTGTCGTGGCAGACCGGCGCGATGCTCGCGGGCGCCGTCGTCCTCGCGCTCGTCTTCGTCTTCGTCGAGTCGAAGGCGGCCGAGCCGATCGTCCCGCTGCGGCTCTTCCGCAACCGGACGATCACGCTCGCCTCGCTCGCCTCGCTCTTCGTCGGTATCGCGATGTTCGCCGGCACCGTCTTCTTCAGCCAGTACTTCCAGCTGGCGCGCGGCAAGTCGCCGACGATGTCGGGTGTTCTCACCATCCCGATGATCGCGGGCCTCTTCATCTCCTCGACGGTCTCCGGGCAGATCATCACCAAGACCGGGCGCTGGAAGGCGTGGCTGGTCTCCGGTGGCGCGCTCGTGACGGCGGGCCTCGGCCTGCTCGGCACGATCGAGTACGACACCGCGTACTGGCACATCGCGATCTTCATGGCGCTCATGGGCCTCGGCATCGGCATGATGATGCAGAACCTCGTGCTCTGCACGCAGAACCAGGTCAAGCCGCAGGACCTCGGCTCCGCCAGCTCCGTCGTCACCTTCTTCCGCTCCCTCGGTGGTGCGG
The DNA here is from genome assembly GCF_050613165.1 of Streptomyces sp. P6-2-1. Taxonomy (NCBI): domain Bacteria; kingdom Bacillati; phylum Actinomycetota; class Actinomycetes; order Kitasatosporales; family Streptomycetaceae; genus Streptomyces; species Streptomyces sp. P6-2-1. Next base: position 3,394,659 of record NZ_CP192513.1, read on the forward strand.
TCGGTGTCTCGGCGCTCGGCGCGGTGCTCGGCAACCGGGTCAGCGACAACATCAAGGACGGCATCGCCGCGCTCGGCCCGAAGGCGGCCAAGGCCGCCGGAGGCGCGCTGGGCAACGGCGGGGGCATCCCCGACGTGAAGCTCATCCCGGAACCGTTCAAGACGGTCGTCGAGAGCGCCTACGGCTCCGGTGTCGCCGACGTGTTCCTCTTCGCCGCCCCGTGCGCGCTGATCGCGTTCATCGTCACGTGGTTCATCAAGGAGGTGCCGCTGCGCACCTCGATGAGCCAGGAGCCGGCCACCGCGGGCGCGGTCACCTCGGAGGCGCCCGCCCAGGCCGCCGCCCAGGTCCCGGCCCCGCAGGCCGCCACCGCCGTCAGCGAGACGCCGCCGCTCGCCACGGAGGGCACCGGCACGGCGACGGCCCTCGCCACCGCCCCCGTCGCCCAGGCGACGGCCGCGGAGCCCGAGGACTCCGCGCCGACCGGGGGCATCCCGGTCAGCGGTTACGTGCGCGGCGCGGAGAACGCCCCGCTGGCGCAGGCGAGCGTCACGCTCATCTCGCTCGGCGGCAGCCAGCTCGGCCGCTCCGTGGCCAGCCCGGACGGCGCCTACGCCACCGAGGCGCCCGGCGCGGGCTCGTACGTCCTGATCGCCTCGGCCGACGGCTTCCAGCCGCAGGCCACGACGATCGTCGTCGGCGAGGAGCCGGTGACGTACGACATCGTGCTGAGCGGGACGAGCGGCCTCGCCGGTGTCGTCCGCAGCGCCGACGCCGGTGAGCCGGTGCCGGACGCGATGGTCATCGTGACCGACGTGCGCGGGGACGTCCTCGCCACGGGCAAGACGGCCGCGCAGGGCGAGTTCTCCTTCGGCGAGCTGGTCCCCGGACAGGTGACGGTCGCGGTCAACGCGAGCGGCCACCGCCCGGCGGCCCTCCCCGTCGAGGTCGCCGCCACCGGGATCACTCGGATCGAGGTCGCGCTCCAGTCGGGTGCCCAGGTGCAGGGCGTCGTCCGCGCCGCGGGCGGACCTCTGCGCGACGCACGCGTCACGCTCGTGGACGCGGCGGGCAACGTGGTCGGGACCACCACGACCGGGGACGACGGGGCCTACGGCTTCGCCGACCTGGACAGCGGCGAGTACACGGTCATCGCGACCGGTTACCCGCCGGTGGCCACCGGCCTGACAGTCAACGGTGCCGGGGCCGAGGGCCACGACATCGAGCTCGCCCACCCGGGCGAGTAGAGAACCCCGGTGGTCCCGCGCACGCCCGGAGCGGAGGCGTGCGCGGGACCTTCGCGGGAAGGGCCCCGGTGTGCGGCGGCCGGCAGGGGACGGCCGGCCACCTCCGCGCACCGGGGCCCGCATTTCGTCGCACGGACGCCGGGGGCGTGCTCCCGGGGGGCAAGGAGAAGGAAACCGGATGGGACTCAGCGCTCGTATCCGCACCCGTGACGGGTGGGCGGTACCGCACGCGGTCGTCACGATGACCGATATGACCGGCACGCAGGTCCTGCGCGCACAGGCCGACACCGACGGCGACGTCCAGGACGCCACCGACCTCAAGCCGGGACCGTACACGGTGATCGTCACGGCCGTGGGCTACGCCCCGGCCGCCTCGACCGCCCTCGTCACCGTCTCGGGCCGCGCCGAGGCAGGGACTGTCGTCCTCGCCCGGCAGGGTGGCACCGAACTGCCACCACCGGGCCCCTGGTCGATCGACCCGGTGCACTCCTCGGTCGCCGCGGTCGCCCAGCACCTCGGCATCTCCAGCGTGCGCGGGCGCTTCACCCGCTTCGGCGGCCGGATCGACATCTCCGACGACGTCGCACGCTCACAGGTCAGCGCGACGATCGAGGCAGCGTCGATCGACACGGGCAACGAGACGCGCGACGGGCACCTGCGCTCCGCCGACTTCCTCGACGTCGAGACGTACCCGGAGCTGACCTACCGCTCCACCGCCGTCGTCCCCGCCGGGCAGGACCGCTGGACCGTCGAGGGCGAGCTGACGATGCGCGGCGTGGCCCGCCCCGTCGCCCTCGACCTCAGCTACCTCGGCACCGGCGCGGACCCCTGGGGCGGCACCCGCGCGGCCTTCCGCGCGACGACGGAGCTGCACCGCGAGGACTTCAGGATGAACTACAACCAGGTCGTCCAGGCGGGCATCGCCGCGATCGGCACGACGCTGCGGGTCGAGCTGGACATCCAGGCGGTCCAGGGGGCTGAACTGCCCCGGATGTGACGGCTTTCCGCCGGAAAGGGCGCGCTTCCGCAGTGGCGGGGGCGCGCTTTTTTCACGCGCGCGGTGGCGGACCACCCCGGTACGGTGACGGCCGCGCCGGTACGCGGCCCGGTCCGCGACCGCCGGTACGCGGCCGGGTCCGCGACCGCCGGTACGCGGCCGGGCGCCCCGTACCCGTACCGCCTCTCCGGAAGGACGCACCTCCATGACCGCCACCACAGCCCAGGGCTGGGAGGACCGCAGCGCCGCGCTGTGGTCCCGCATCGACTCGCTCGGCCCCGAGGACTTCATCGCCCGCACCGACGCGCTCGCCGCCGAACTCGGCGCGGAGCACCCCGTCGCGCTCTTCGAGCGCGCGGCGGCCCGCGACTCGTTCGGCCGCACCTCCGAGGCGGTACCGCTCTACCGCGAGGCGCTGCGCGGCGAGTTGCCGGGCGAGCGGCGGCGCCGCGCGGTCATCCAGCTCGCCAGCTCGCAGCGGGCGCTCGGCCACCCGGAGGAGTCCATCCGCCTGCTGACCGCCGAACGCGCCCACGGCGACGACCACTTGAGCGACGCGCTCACGGCCGTTCTCGCCCTCGCGCTCGCCGACGCGGGCCGCGCACGCGAGGGCGTCGCCGAGGCCGTCGCCGCGCTCGCCCCGCACCTGCCCCGCTATCAGCGCTCGATGGCGAACTACGCGCGGATGCTGGGGGGAACGGCACGCGGGGAGTGAGGGGGCGGAGCCGGACGGCCGGAACGGGCGGCCGGAGCGGACGGCCGGAACGGACGGAGGTCCCGGCGGAAGTCGGGGGCGGTCCCGGTGGCGTCCGGGCCGAGGCCGGGCGGAGGTTCGAGCGGGAGTCCGGCCGGACGTCCCGGCGGAGGTCCCGGCGGAGGTCCCGGCGGAGGTCCCGGCGGAGGTCCGGGTGGCGGGCGTAGGCTCCCCGGCATGGCACCTTCCGTCGCGACCAACACCACCGTGGACCTGGCCGGACTGCTCGACTTCGTACGGCCCAGGCACCACGCGATCCTCCTCACCCGCCGCGCCGACGGCTCCCCCCAGGGCTCGCCGCTGACGTGCGGCGTCGACGACTCGGGGCGCATCGTCGTCTCGACCTACCCGGAGCGCGCGAAGACTCGTAACGCCCGCCGCGACCCGCGCGTCAGCGTCCTCGTGCTGAGCGACGACTTCGGCGGCCCCTGGGTCCAGGTCGACGGCACCGCCGAGGTCATCGACGCCCCGGACTCCGTCGAGCCGCTCGTCGAGTACTTCCGCAACATCTCCGGCGAGCACCCGGACTGGGACGAGTACCGGGCGGCGATGATCAAGCAGGGCAAGTCGATCATCCGCGTCACGCCGACCCGCTGGGGCCCGGTCGCCACGGGCGGCTTCCCGGCAAGGCTCGTCGAGGAGGACTGAGCCGTGCGGGGTGACGGGAGCGGCTTTCCACGGGGGGCTCCCGTCACCCCGGGTGGCGGCCGCCGGGGCTGGAACGACGGCGGTCCTTCCTCCGCACCGGCGACGGCCGTCTCCCGTACTCGGGTGGCGGCCGTCTCCTGCGCTCAGGTGGCGGCCGTCTCCCGTGCCATCGCCTCGATGCCGGTGACGAGGAGGTCGAGGGCGAAGGCGAAATCGCGCTCGCGCATCTCGGCGACGCCGCCGCCCATGCCCTCGGGGCCGAACAGCTCCTCGGTGTCACCGAAGGACTCGACGAACTCGGGGCGGCGCGCGAGCGAACTCATCGCCTCGCGGTAGTACTCGTCCTGCGTGTGGCCCGCCGCGCGGCAGCGGCGGATCACGTTGCCCTCGATCGCGCCGAATCCGTAGACGAAGCGGAAGACGGCGGAGAGCGCGCCGAGTTGCTGCCTGGGGCTGAGGCCCGAGTCGTGCAGCACGGCGCGCATCCGCCGCGAGAACGCCTGCGAGCACGGGCCAATGTTGAGGTAGCTGCCCATGAGCGGGGCCACCCAGGGGTGGCGGACCATCATCGCGCGATAGGCGCGCGCGAGTTCCCGCAGCCGCTGCCGCCAGTCGCCCTCCAGGCCCTCGGGTCCCCCGGTCAGCTCGCCGACCACGGCGTCGAGGGCGAGTTCGAGCAGGTCCTCCTTGGTGTCCACGTACCAGTAGACGGACATCGCCGTGACCTTCAGCTCCCCGGCGAGGCGCCGCATGGAGAACCGCGCGAGCCCCTCGCGGTCGAGAAGCCGCACGGTGGCCGCCGTGATGCGCTCGCGGTCGAGCCCGGAGGGCTGCTCGCTCCTGCGGGTACGTGTCCGGGCGGCGGCGTCCGTGAGCCACACGCTCGCCCGTGCGGCACCCACCGCGCGCCCCTTCACCATGCCCACCTCACCACGCTGCCCTCACCTCCGCCGCCGGAGCGGCTCCTGCCGGCCCCACCCACGCCCCGCACGGGTGTGCGGACCGCTGCGGACCGCGTACCCCATGATGCGCCCTGTCCCCGCCCGCGTCTGCCACCGCGCCCCCGCCACCTGCACGGACCGGGCCGAACGGCCCCCGGCAGGGGGTTCGTTCGGCGGGGCGGGGAATGTGGACGAGAGGGGTGGGGTGGACGGGGCGCGGGCGACGGCGGGACGGACGCCGGGCGGTGAACCGCGGGTGAGCGGGTGTCGCACGGAGCCTGTACGGCACGGGACGCCCCGAAACCGGCCCGCGCGCGCTTTCATCCCTGCGGGTGAAGTGGTGGGGGTGCGGTGGTCGGGTGATGTGATCGGGGTGAAGTGGTGGACGGGTGCGGGACGTTCGGGGAGGGCGGAGGGGGCGGCGGCGTGTCGTGCGGGGGCGTGTGCGGGGCGAGGTACGCGGCGTGTGCGGGGCGTGCGGGGTGCGGGGCGTGTGCGGGGTGCGGGGCGTGTGGACACGTGCGGTGGGCAGTTGGCGTGTGGTGCACGTGGCGGACGGGGTGACGTGCGCGTGGGGTGCGTGCCAGGCGCGGTGACGTGCCTCGCGCGGTGACGTGTCCCACGGTGACCTGCCCGGCACGGTGACGTGCCCGGGCGCGCGGTGACCTGCCGGGCGCGCGGTGGCCTGCCGGGCGCGCGGTGACCTGCCGGGTTCAGCGGCGGCCGGCGGGGAGGGCGGGGGAGGTGGCGGGGAGTTCGGCGGGCTTGATGAGGTATCCGGCGCCGCGCCGCGTGTGGATCATCGGCTCACGGCCCCGGTCGATCTTGCGGCGGAGGTACGAGATGTACAGCTCGACGACGTTCGCCTGGCCACCGAAGTCGTAACTCCACACGCGGTCGAGGATCTGCGCCTTGCTGAGCACGCGTCGCGGATTGCGCATGAGGTAGCGGAGCAACTCGAACTCGGTCGCGGTGAGATGGATGTCCTTACCGCCCCTGGACACCTCGTGGCTGTCCTCGTCGAGTACGAGATCGCCGACCGTGAGCACGGAGGTGGACCGCCGCCCCGCGCCGGAGCGCCGGATGAGGCCGCGCAGCCGCGCCACGACCTCCTCCAGGCTGAACGGCTTGCTCACGTACTCGTCGCCACCGGCGGTCAGCCCGGCGACGCGGTCGGCGGCCGCGTCCTTCTCGGTGAGGAAGAGCACGGGCGTCTCGGGCCGTTCACGGCGCATGAGGTGCAGCACGCTCAGGCCGTCCATGTCCGGCAGCACCATGTCGAGCACGACGGCATCGGGCCGGAACCCGCGCACCTCGCGCACGGCGCCCGCGCCGTCCGTCGCCGTCCGGATCTCCCAGCCCTCGTAGCGCAGAGCCATCGAGAGCAGCTCGGTCAGATTGGTCTCGTCGTCCACGACGAGCACCCGGACGGGACGCCCGTCCACGCTCGCTTCGGTGTGCCCCTGGGGCGGAATCGTGGTCATGCGGCCCATCCTGTGCACTCCCTCTGAGAGGCCCCTTGCGCGAATCTGTGATTTCGCTGAGAAATCCGTTCGGGGGTGGCAAAGGGAGGGTGGGGGGAGGCAAAAAGGGGGGGCGGGCCCGGCTACACGGGGGCGAAGGCGGACCGCAACCACACGGGGGGGAACGGACCCCAGTCGTACGGGGGGGGCGGAGGCAGACCGCAACCACACGGAGGGGACGGACCCCAGTCGTACGGGGGGCGAAGGCGGACCGCAGCCACACGGGCGGGAACAGACCCCAGCCACACGGGGGGGGCCAAGGCAGACCGCAGCCACACGGGCGGGAACAGACCCCAGCCACACGGGGGGGGCCAAGGCAGACCGCAGCCACACGGGCGGGAACAGACCCCAGCCACACGGGGGGGGCCAAGGCAGACCGCAGCCACACGGGCGGGAACAGACCCCAGCCACACGGGGGGGCGAAGGCAGACCGCAACCACACGGAGGCAGGGACAGACCCCAGTCACACGGTTGTGGGAGCGAGCCCCAGTCGCACAGGCTCGGGCGCGAGCCCCAGCCGCATGGGCTCGGGTCCGAACCTGATCCGCCTCAGCGGGAGGCTGCCTCCGTACTGTCAGCGGGCCTCGCTCACGCGCCTGTTCAGCGGGCGGCCGCCTCGTCCCGCTTCTCAGCGAAGGCCTGGACGCACACGCACAGCTCGCCCGGCGGACAGCCCCCACCCGCCCTGGGGGGCGACCCCAACACCAAGTCTTCCCCACCCCACCCCCCACCCCGCCCCCTCCGCCCAAATCTGTGGACAACTCCGCCGAACCCACGCAACGGCTCACCCTCAAGAGTGAGCGGATTTCCCCCTCGGCCCGAGTTGTCCACAGGTGGGAACGAACGGGGCATCGCACCCCCATCTCTCAACTACCGTTGTGCTCCAGACCGAAGAGCCTCGCCGCGTTGTCGTGACAGACCGCCCGCAGCCACTCATCGCCGAGGCCGAGGTCCGCCATGACCTCCAGCTGATGCGCGTACGGGTACGGGGTGTTGGGGAAGTCCGTGCCGAGCAGCACCCGATCCCCGTACGCCGCGAGCCGGGGCAGTTCCGCGCGCGGGAACGGCGCGAACTCCTCGGCGAAGCCCGTCCACGCCATCGTCGTGTCGAGCCGCACCTCCGGGTAGTCGGCGACGAGGTCGAGGAACTCGCCGTACTCGGGCATGCCGAGGTGCGCGACGACCAGCCTCAGCCGCGGGTGCCTCGCGAGCACCTCCCGCATCGGTCCAGGACCCGTGTACTTCCCCGGCACAGGCCCCGAGCCGCAGTGCGCCACGACCGGCACCCCGGCCTCGGCGAGCAGCCCCCACGCCGGGTCGAGCACCGGCTCCGTCGGGTCGTACGCCCCCACCTGCACGTGCGCCTTGAAGACCCGCGCCCCACCCTCCAGCGCGGCCCGCACATACGCCTCGACGCCGGGCTCGGGGAAGAACGTCGCCGTACGCAGGCACTCCGGCACGCGCGCCGCGAAGTCGGCGGCCCACCCGTTGAGCCACGCGGCCATCCCCGGCTTGTGCGGATAGAGCATCGACGTGAAGGCACGCACGCCGAAGGACCGCAGCACAGCGATGCGTTCGTCCTCGGCACTGCGGTACGTGATCGGCCACGGCCGCCCGACCAGCGGCCCGGCCGCGTCGAAGTACGCCCACACCTTGCGCAGCACCCGATCCGGCATGAAGTGCGTGTGCACGTCGACGAGCCCGTGCCGCGCGCCGATCCGCCGCGCGAACTCCCGTACCGCCGTCGCCTCCCGCTCGCCGCCCGGTTCGATCCCCGCGATCCGCGCCGACCGTTCCCCGTGTGCCTCGCCCAGTTCCTCGCTCACCATGCCGGCCACCCTGCCGCCACGACGCGCCCGGAACAAGCCGTGCCGGGAACATGGCACACCGGCGCCACGGGCGTCAGGCGAACCCGAACACCGCCCCACCCGACCCCGACCACACCCGCCACGCGCCCAGGCCCCGGCCGCCCAGGCCCTGCCGCGTCCGAGCCTTACCCCGACTCGCTCAGAACAACTCCCCCTGCTCTCCCCCTTCCTCCACCCGCTCGACAAGACCTGCCGACGTCGCCGCGTCCTCGCCCACCCCCGCGAGCCGCCACCCCGCGAGCCGCCGCGTGTCCAGCACGACGGTCCCGGGCTCCCCCGCGACGTCGAGGTGCACGTCCGGGCCCACCACGCCCCGTACCGTCCCCACGAGCACCGCCCCGTCCCGCAGCCCCCGCACGAGACCCCCGTACGGCAGCGGCAGCCCGAAGACGCCGCCGTGCTCCAGCACCTCGCCTGCCAGCGGCTCCAGCGTCTCCGGCCACCCGGGCAGCTCCCGCGCCGCCCTGTGCACCCTCCCCAGCTCGGCCCGGCAGTCACCGCCACCCACGCGGGCCGCCCGCTTGCGCGCGTACGGGATCCGGTCCGGCACCCCGAGCCCGTGCCGCGCCATCTCCTCGGCCCGCCGCGCCGCCATCAACGGGCCCTGCCCGAGCCAGCAGTACGCGAGCGCCCCCTGCTCCAGGAGCCGCACCCCCTCGCGTGCCACGCCCGTGATCCCGACCTTGACGAGCCCCGGGCCGAACCACGCCAGGTACACGTGGTAAGGGCGCGGATCGTCCGCGTACGTATCGGCCGCCACCGAGCGCACCCGGTCCAGCGCAGCGCACTCCTCGCACTGCGCCCGCGCACCCCCTCCCGCGAGCACGGCCCCCCGGCCGCACTCCCGCCACCGGCCGCCCCGCCACACCCCGAGACACCGCCGCTCCCCCACGACCCGGAACCCGATTCGCTCCCCCGCGCCGAGCCCGCTGACCCGCTCCCCCACCCACCTCAACCCCGCCCGCCCGGACGCCTCCCACCGCACCCCGGCACACCACCAGCCCGCACCACGCTCCATTGCGCCGACCGTAGCGGAGGCCACTGACAACGAGGCCGCACCCGGCCCGGGCCCGCGCCTGGCAGCGCCATCCCCGTGCGACCACCGAACGCGGCAGAGATCACGAAATGAATACGCCGCCTCCACATCACCCCCACATCCCTCACGAGGTCACTACCGTCGTCCCACTTCACCAAGAGACCCCGGGGGGACGAGATGACCAACCCACGCCCGTACGGCCCGCCGGCACCACCCGCTCCGGCCCCCACCGGCCCGCGCCCGCTCCACAAGCGCGTCCTCGTATGGGCGGGCGGGACGGCACTGCTGCTCACGGGCACACTCATCGGTGCCACCGCGAACGATGACCAGGAGACGGTCGCGGCCAAGGCGGCACCCGCGACCACCGTGACCGCGCGCGCAACCGTCACCGCGACCGCCACTGCCACTGCCACTGCCACTGCCACTGCCACATCTTCGCCCGCCCCCACCGTCACGAAGACGCTGAAGCCCGAACCCGCACCGACCGTCACCGTCACAGTCACCGTCACCAGGACCGCCCGCGCGGGCACCACCGCCGCCAACGACTCCGGCACGACCCGGACCGGTACGTGCTCGATCGTCTCCAACGCGGGCAACTGCTACGCGGCGGGCCAGTACTGCCGCAACAGCGACCACGGCGCCCGCACCACGACAGCCTCCGGTACCGCGATCACCTGCTCCTACCGCGCGAACGCCTGGCGCTGGACGTACTAACGCCTGGCGCTGGACGTACTGAGGAGGAAGGGCCGCCGCCGGGGCGGCGGCCCTCGGCGCACGCCACGGAACCGGTCCGGGCAACGCGAAGAGGCCCCGGATTCCTCCGGGGCCTCTTCGGTGCTGTGCACTCGGCAGGATTCGAACCTGCAACCTTCTGATCCGTAGTCAGATGCTCTATCCGTTAAGCTACGAGTGCTTGTGCTCAGCGCCTGGGTTTTTGTCCCCCGGCGGCCTTGCGAGAACAACATTACATGAAGGTCGCCCGGACGCGAAATCCGTATCGCGCACCCGGCCTGAGCTGGGCGTACGGCTGTTTTCGAGGGCCACACCCGGCCCTCCCGGGCCGGGCCGCCACGCGCCCCCGGGCCGGGCCCGCGCACGTGCCCGGCCCCGCACCCGGGACGCACCGGCCCCCCGCCCTCCACAGCGCACCGGCCCCCGCCGCCACGGCTCCCAGGGAAACGCCGCAGGGCCCCGTCGTCCTGGGGACGAGCGGGGCCCTGCGGGTGCTGCGGAGGCGGAGGGATTTGAACCCTCGATGGGGGGTAAGCCCCAAACCGCATTAGCAGTGCGGCGCCATAGACCGGACTAGGCGACGCCTCCAAAAGCCACACCTGCCTGCGAGCAAGCGCCTGCGGGTGCGTGGAGATGATGACACAGCCGTGCGGGCTGCCACCAATCGGCACCCACGGTACTAGGCGGCAACGGGTGGGGCAAAGAGCTTTCGGCGCCCGTTCCCAGCGGTCCGCGCACGCCCTCGGGGAGCCTGCGCCGCCCCGGAGGTCGTACCCCTTCCCGGGCCCGCGCACGTGTCCTCTCCCCTCCCTTTCCCGTTGTGCACCCCGATGCGGGACGGGGCCTCCGTGCCGCGCGCCGCCCTGAGCGAGGGTCCATGTCCGTCTTGCGTCCGCGTGCTTCCCGTACCGCCCTGCTCCTCGCCGGCTGCCTCCTCGGCATCGGCGCGGGGGCCTGGCCCGCCGCCGCCGTCTCCGCGCCCGGCCCCGCCGCCGTCACCGCGCCCGGCCCCATCGGCGTCACCGCGCCCCGCCCCGTCGGCGGGGACCGGCTGCTCGTGGAGGTGAAGGAGGACGACGGGGCCGTGACGCGGTACGAGCTGCGCTGCCACCCCGCCGGAGGCGATCACCCCGAGGCCGCAGCGGCCTGCGCGCGGCTCGACGAGGTGACCGTGTGGGGGCGCGACACCTTCGCGCCCGTACCGCCCGAAGCCATCTGCACGATGCAGTACGGGGGGCCGCAGACGGCGCACGTCAGCGGGGAGTGGGCGGGGCGCCCCGTCGACGCCACGTTCTCGCGGACGAACGGGTGCGAGATCGCGCGCTGGGACGGGCTCGTACCGCTGCTGCCCGCGCAGGGTGGGGCGGGAGCGGCCGCCGCCTAGGGCCTCCCCCTCCGCGCCCGGTCCGACACGCCCTCCGCCCCACCCCGCGCCCGGCCCGACGCGCCGCCCGCGCCCGGCCCCCGCGGGGCCCGCACCCGCCGTCCCACCTCGCGAAGCTCCCGCGCGCGGGTCTTCGCCGCTTCGGCGCGGGACGCTCACGACTTCCTCGTACGACCGCTCGCGGCTCCCTCGTACGAGCGAGCGCGGCTGCCCGTAGACTCCCTGGCGTGACACGTCGCGGACCGCGCGGCACGATGGCCCGGGCGGGCCGACGGCGGGACGGTCCGGGAGGGCAGAGCGGGGAGCCGCAGGCGCGGTCCCCGTGGAACGGCAGGGAGGAACGTTCGTCGTGAGCAGCAGGCCATCCCGGGGCACTGCTCGCCTCGCAGCCATACTCGACTCCCTCCCCGACGCCCTCGTGCTCGTCAACACAAACGGCACGGTCGTCAACGCGAACACCATCGCTCTCCAGGCTCTGGAGTCCCCGGGTACGGCGCTCGTCGGACGTGGATTGCTCGATCTCCTCCCGCAGTTCGACTCCCGGCTCATCCCCGGGTCGATGCGCCGCCCCGACGCGACCGACGAGCGGGGCCGTACCAAGCCGCTGCGGATGATGGCGCGGCGTACGGACGGTGGCGAGTTCCCCGTCGAGGTCACGAGCGCGAGCATCAACACCGCCGCGCAGTCATCCGGTGCGAACGCGGGTCCGTACGAGGACGTTTCGCGTTATTCCGGCGACGAGTTGCTGATGATCGTGATTCGCGATCTGACCGGGACTGTCGATACCGAGGCCGAACTCGCCCGCTCGCAGCGGCAGACGGAGATGATCCTGCGGGCGGCCGCCGAGGGTGTCGTCGGTACGGACACCGAAGGCCACGTCGTCCTCGTCAATCCGGCGGCCGCGCAGATCCTCGGGCACCGCGCGAGCGACCTCGGCGGGCGCGAACTGCACCCGCTCGTGCTGCACTCGCGCGCCGACGGCACGCCCTTCCCCTACGCCGAGTCGCCGCTCGCCGACACGCTCCGCTCGGGGCGCAAGCACCGGGTGCGCGGGCAGGTGCTGTGGAACAAGAAGGGCGAGAAGGTCCCGGTCGACCTCACGACCGCGCCCGTGCGCGACGGTGATCAACTCGTCGGCGCCGTGATGACCTTCACCGACAGGCGCGCCTACGAGGAGCTGATCGAGCGGCACGCCGCGGAGAGCGCGGAGCTGCGCGAGAGCCACGCGAACGAGGTCGCCGCACTGCGTGAGGCGCACGCCGCCGAGGTCACCGGGCTGACCGAGGAGTACGAGGCGCGGATCGCCGGACTCGACGCGCGGCACGAGGAGGCGGTGGCGCAGGCGCAGGACCGGTACGCGGCGCTCGCCGAGCGCGAGAAGGACCGTTTCGAGGCGCTTTCCGCCCGGCACGAGCAGTTGCTTGCCGTTCTGGAGACCTCTTTGCGCGGCCCGCTCGACGAACTGCGGCGCGAGCTGGGGACCCTCGCCTCCGATCCGGCCGGTCAGTTGTGGCCGGAAGCGAACCAGATCCTTCACCATCTGACCGCCGGTTATTCGCGGATGACCACGCTGGTCGACAACGTGCTCAGCTATCAGCGGCTCGATGTCGGTACGGACACGCTGCACCGCCGCAACGTCATGCTCGACGCCGTCGTCCAGGCGGGCGTCGACGGCGCTGTCGAGCTGATCGGGCCCGGTCGCGCGCAGTTCGCCGTGCACGCGCCGCCGATCGAGGCGCAGGTCGATCCCGAGCGGCTCGCGACGGCGCTCGCGCACCTGGTCGCCGACGTCGCGGGCATCGACGCGACGGGCAACGCACGCCAGGGGCTCGTCAATACGGGCTGGGTGGACTCCACGATCGTGGTAGCCGCGGCGCAGCGCGGTGACGCCGTACGGATCGAGGTGCGCGGCCCCTACCCGGGCGGCGACCCGGTGCACGGGCCGATCGTCACGGGCATCGTGCGCGCGCACGGCGGCGTCCTCCAGTCGCACACGGTCCCCGGCATGGGCGGCGCGACGTACGTGCTCGACGTACCGCTCGGCGAGGGCGCGGGCGCGGTCGCGGCACCGATGGCCGCGCAGGCCGACACGACTGCGGAGAGCGGTACGGAGGGGGGCGGCGTCGGTACGGGGGCGGGCGCCTCCGACGGAGCGGGCGATCCCGACTCCACGACGGCGGGGCACGGGCGGCGGCGGGCGCGGCGCTCCTCCGTCGACGCCTTCCTGGAGAGCGAGGTCGACGCCGCGAAGGCGCGGCCGACCGGGCGGCGGCGGAGGCCGTCGCCGGACGGCGCGGGAGGCGCGGAGTCCGATGACACGGCCGGTGGAGCCACCGGGGCGGCCGCGCTGCCCGCGCCCGGCGGGGCGCAGGCGGGGGCGGCCGGCGGGTCGCCTTTCGCGCTGCCCGCGGGGACGTCGGACGCGGGCGGCGGGGCCGTGGCCGTCGGCGGTTCCGGGGATACGGGGCACACGTTGCCGCACGGCGCGGTCGTGACCGCCGCCGAGCACGCCGCGGGGACCGCGGCCGCTTCCGCCTCGCTCGGCCCGGTGAGCGTGCCCCCGGGCGGAATGCCGGTACGGGTCGGGGCCGCGCAGGCGGGGCAGGCGCCCGCGCTGCCGGTCGCGGCCGGGCCCGGGGCGGGCGGCGCGCAGCCGCTCGCGGTCGAGGCGGCTCCCGCCGCGCCGACCCAGAACGCCGAGAACGCCCAGAACGGCGAGAACGCCGTGCACTCCGGGGCCCCGCAGGGGCGCAGGGCGCGGCGCGCGGCGGCACGGGCCGCCGAGGAGGCCGCCGCGGCGGACGCGGGGCCGCGCGTACCGTTCGCGCTGCCGCCCGCCACGGGTGACGCGGAGGCCGCAGGGGGCGCGCCGTCGCCCGTACCCGCGCTTCCGGCCCCCCTGTCACAGCCCGTGTCCGTGGCCGCGGGGGGTGTGGCCGGTGTCGTGTCCGAGGCGCCGTCGCCCGCCGTCCCGGGGGGCGCGCCCGCCGTGATCCAGCCGCCGCTCGCGGCGCCGCCCCAGCCGGTCGCGCAGCCCGCGTCTCCCCAGCCGGTCGCGCAGCCCGCGCCTCAGCCCGGGGCACAGTCGCAGGTCGCGCCCTCCGTGCAGGGGACCATGACGAACAGGGCGGGAATCGGGCAGCAAGGTGGCAGTGCTGCCGCGCCGTCTGCCGAATTCCCTGCCCACCCGCCTGCCCATTCGCCTGCCGAACCCCCAGCCGACCCGCTTGCCGAACCAGCCGCCGAATCGCCCAAGACGCTCTCGCAGCCGCTGCCCGCCGAGGAGCCCGCGGCGGGGCACGAAGAAGCGCACGAGGGTGCGACGACGCAGAGCGGGCGGGCGTTCAGCGTGCGCACGCTCGGCGCCGGGGTCCCCTTCGACGAGGGCATCGCTGGACCGCACCCCGCGGCGGGGCAGTTGCCCGCGCAGGCGGCACAGCAGTTGCGGCAGGCGCGGCTCGCGCGCCGTCAGGGCCAGCCCGCGCCCGGCACGGCGGCGGGCACGCCCCCGCACGGCACCGGGTCGGGCGGCTCGGGCAGGCGACGCAAGCTCGCGACACCGCAGGACCGCGAGGCCGCCACGGGCACGACGGCGGCGACAGGAACGACGGCGGCCGCCGGTGCCAGCACGGCGGGCGCCTCGCGCTCCGCGTCCCCCAGCGGCGACCAGGAGAGCACCGGGGCACGCCCGCACCCGGCAGCGGGTGACTCCGCGCCGCACCCACCGCTCGCCGCTCCCCCGCAGCCCCCCGTACCCCCGCACACCGTGCCCGCGCAGAGCGGCCCCGCGCCGAGTGGCCCCGCGCAGGCCACCCCCGTACAGGCCGCCCCCGCGCAGCCCGTACCGCCGCAGCCCGTACCGCCGCGCCCCGTGCAGCCGCCCGCTCCCTCGGCGGCGCAGCAGCGGCTCGCGGGGCAGGAGCACGGGCGCTCGTACGCGATCGGGGCGCCGGACGCGGGGGCCGAGGGGCCCGAGCCGCTCGACGGGCCGAACGGCGCCGTCGAGGTCGCGAACCGGCCCGCGCCGCGTCCGCAGGACGACGAACTGCCGCCCGAGCCGCTCGACAACCCGCGCCGACTGCTCGTGTGGCCCGCGCCCGACGCCTCCACCCAGGCCGCGCTGAGCGACCGGGGCTACCGTCCCGTCGTCGTCTCCTCGCGCGACGAGGTGGACGCGCAGATCGCGGCCTTCCCCGCCGCGCTCTTCGTCGACCCGCTCACCGGGCCGATCACGCGCACGGCCCTCCAGTCGCTGCGGCAGGCGGCCGTCGCCGCCGAAGTGCCCGTCCTCGTGACGGCGGGGCTCGGGGCGGCGGCGCGCGAGGCGGCGTACGGGGCCGATCCCGCCGTGCTCCTCAAGGCCCTCGCGCCGCGCGACAGCGAACAACACCCGCCGCGTGTCCTCCTGGTCGAGGAGCGCGACGAGCTGGCGGGCGCGCTGACGGCCGCGCTCGAACGGCGCGCGATGCAGGTGACCCGCGCCGCCGACGACACGCAGGCGGTCGCGATGGCGAGCCAGGTGCCGCCGAACCTCGTCGTGCTCGACCTCATGCAGGTCCGCAGGCGGCGTGCCGGGATCATCGACTGGCTGCGCGCGAACGGCCAGCTCAACCGCACACCGCTCGTCGTCTACACGGCACCGGGCATGGACCCCGCCGGGCTGGCAGGGCTCGCGAGCGGCGAGACGGTCCTCTTCCTCGCGGAACGCTCGACGAGCGAGGAAGTACAGACGAGGATCGTGGATCTCCTGGCGAAGATCGGGACGAATTAGGGCAGTTCGGTACGAGCACGAGCACGGGCATGGGCACGGGTGCGGGTACGGGTACGGGGCGAGCCCGCGCCCGCCCTCGACGCCGAGCCCCCCGCCCTGACGCCAAGCGCCCCGCCCTGACGCCAACCGTCACACCCGGACGTCAACCGTCCGCCCGCTCACTTACACGAAAGGGGCAAATCCGCAACGGATTCGCCCCTTTCCGGCACTCCGGCCCGATCTCAGACGTCTGTGCGAATGACGACGTCGAGCGTGCGCGGTCCGTGCACGCCCTCGACGCGTTCGAGTTCGATGTCCGAGGTGGCGGAGGGGCCGCTGATGAGAGTGGTGGGACGGCCGGGGACGAGGCGCGCGATGGCCTCGGGGACCCCGACGGTGACGGTGGAGAGGTCCACGACGCACACGTGCAGGTCGGGGACGAGGCTCAGGGCGCGGCGGCCCTGGTCGGCGCCGCCGTCGAGGAAGATCGTCCCCGTCTCGGCGCAGGTCACGGCCGACGCGGTCACGACGCCGTCCAGACCGCCGAGTTCGGGCGCGGGGACGTCGGGGCTGTCGGTGCGCGCCTCGCCCTCGAAGTCCGCGAGCCAGGCGCGGTCGAGCCCGGCGGGGACGCCGACGAGGCGGGCGCCGCGGGTGCGGAGCACATCGGCGACGGTCGCCGCGGTCTCGGCGGCGGTGCAGGGGTGCACGTATGCCTTGTAGTCGAGGAGCCTGTCGGTCAGCAGGCCGAGCAGCTCGGCGTCCGGGAGGGTGCGGCCCGTGCGGTAGGCGCGGGGGACGGTCACCGGGTCCTTCGGTGCGAGGGCGAGGGCGTCCCGGACGCGCGAGAGGACGGTCTCGCGGGCGGTGCCCGTACGGGCGGTGGTCGTCTCGCTCATGCCTGCTCGCCCTTGTTCTGGTCGTCGCCGGTCTCGGTGCCCGTCTGCGCGCGTGCCGTCTCGCCCTCGGCCTTCGCCGCGCTCAGAGCGGCGCGGCCCTCGGCCGAGTCGAGCCAGCGGCGGAAGCTGCGCCTGGGCGGGGCGGGGGTGTCGCGGCTGTCGCTCCAGCCGTTGAACGGCGCGGGGAAGTGCTTGATCTTCTCGTCACGACCCGCGATGACGCGGCCGAGCCCGGCGGCGCGCTGCGCGCTGGTGTAGAGCCCTGGCCGTGCCATGACGGCCGCCGCCGCCTTCATCGCGAGCGATTCCGCCGTCGTGCCGGCCTGTTCGGTCTTCTGGTGGCGCAGTTCGACGAGCAGCGAGGGGATGTCGATCTTCACGGGGCAGGCGTCGAAGCACGCGCCGCACAGGCTCGACGCGTACGGCAGCGAGGCGTTGGGGTCGTCCTTGGCCGCGTCCATGCCCGCGAGCTGCGGCGTGAGCACCGCGCCGATGGGGCCCGGGTAGGTCGAGCCGTAGGCGTGGCCGCCCGCGCGCTCGTAGACGGGGCAGACGTTGAGACAGGCCGAGCAGCGGATGCAGTGCAGCGCCTCGCGGCCGATCTTGTCGGCGAGCGCGGCGGTGCGGCCGTTGTCGAGGAGCACGAGGTGGAACTCCTGGGGCCCGTCGCCCTCGGTGACGCCCGTCCACAGCGAGGTGTACGGGTTCATGCGCTCGCCGGTCGAGGAGCGCGGCAGGAGCTGGAAGAAGACCTCCAGGTCCTGGTGGCTGGGCAGGACCTTCTCGATGCCCATGACGGTGATGAGCGTCTCGGGCATCGTCAGGCACATGCGGCCGTTGCCCTCGGACTCGACGACGGCGAGCGTGCCGGTCTCCGCGATGCCGAAGTTGGCGCCGGAGACGGCGACCTTCGTCGTCATGAACTTCTCGCGCAGGTACGCGCGTGCGGCGGCGGCGAGTTCGGCGGGGACGGAGGTCAGCTCCGGGTCGACACCCGGTATCTCCTTGAGGAAGATCTCGCGGATCTCCTCGCGGTTGCGGTGGATCGCGGGGACGAGGATGTGCGAGGGCTTGTCGTGGGCGAGCTGGACGATCAGCTCGGCGAGGTCGGTCTCGTGGGCGGTGATGCCCTCGGCCTCCAGGTACTCGTTGAGCCCGATCTCCTGCGTGGCCATCGACTTGACCTTGATCACCTCCTCGCTGCCCTTGGCGCGCACGAGGCGCGTGACGATCTCGTTCGCCTCGACGGCGTCACGCGCCCAGTGGACGGTGCCGCCGCGCGCGGTGACCCGCTCCTCCAGCTGTTCGAGGAGTTCGGGGAGGCGGTTGAGGGTGTCCGACTTGATCGCGGAGCCCGCGTCGCGCAGGTGCTCCCAGTCGGGGAGTTCGGCGGTCACCGCGAGGCGCTTCGCGCGGATCGTGTGGGTCGCCTTGTGGAGGTTGCCGCGCAGCTGGGTGTTCTGGAGTTCGGTGTGCGCGGCCTTCGGGAACTTCTTGTCGCCGCGCAGGTTGCCCGCGCCGTAGGGGGCGCGGGGCGGGGTACTGGGCAGGCCGAGGAACGTCGTGCTCATCGGGTCACCTCCGGGGTGGTGGCGGAAGCGGTGGCGGGGGTCGCGCCGGTGCCTGCGAGGCCCGCGGTGGCCGGGACGCCCGGCAGGACGTACGGGGTCGTACGGGTCGACGCGAGGATCTGCGCGAGGTGGAGGGTGCGCGTACCGGCCTGGATGCGGGAGAGGCCACCGCCTATGTGCATGAGGCAGGAGGAGTCGCCCGCCGTGCAGATGTCGGCGCCCGTCGCGGTGACGTTGCCGACCTTGTCCTTGAGCATCGCCGAGGAGGTGTCCGCGTTCTTGACCGCGAAGGTGCCGCCGAAGCCGCAGCAGGAATCAGCCTCGGGCAGCTCGACGAGGTCCAGGTCATCGACGGCGCGCAGGAGCTTCAGCGGCTTCTCGCCGACGCGCAGCATCCGCAGCGAGTGGCAGGTGGGGTGGTACGTGACGCGGTAGGGGAACCAGGCGCCGACCTCGGTCACGCCGAGCACGTCGACGAGGAGTTCGGACAGCTCGTACGTCTTCGCCTTGACGGTCGCGACGCCTTGGCGCAGCGCGGCGTCCCCGTAGCGCTCGGCGATGATCTCGTGCTGGTGACGGACCGAGCCGGCGCAGGAGCCCGAGGGCATGACGACGGCGTCGAGCGAGGAGTCGCCGAACTGCTCGGCGAAGTTGCGCACGAGCGGGACCGGTTCGCGCTGGTAGCCGGTGTTGACGTGCATCTGCCCGCAGCAGGTCTGCCCGGGCGGGAAGACGACCTCGTGGCCGAGCCGGGTGAGCAGCACGGCCGTCGCGGAGACGGCGTCGGGGAACATCGTGTCGCCGAGGCAGGTGGCGAAGAGTCCGATGCGCATGAGGACCTTCCCGTACGCGGCCCGTACGCGGGGCATGCGCGAGCCGTGGGCGAAGCCGTGCGCGAGCAGTGCCGTACGTGGGCAGTATGGACGATTTACGGTCCGACCATACCGCTGTAGAACCCCAAAAGGCAGGGGCGGGACGGTCGCGAAGCGGGATGAGTGGTCGACAACACTTTGGTCCGACCTTATTGACATGGGACTCTAGGGAGTGCGCTACTACTCGGTAGTTCATTTCAGCCACACCCGACGCCCCTGTCCCCCGCGACGCGTGCGCTACCGGCCCCGCTCCCTTCGAGCCACCTCCCGGTCGCGAGATGCCGACCGGACGGTACGTCCTTCAGGGGCGGCGGCGCACAGACTCGATGAGGAGCATCCTGTGGCCTCCCTGCCGACGGCCCTCGCGGCCGCGGGTGCCGGACCCCTTCCCGGTGTCCCTGATCCGGGGGCGGCCGTGTCCGGCCACCCGGCTCCGGGTACCACGGCCTCCGGCCTCTCGCTCGCCTCGTACACCCCTGACGTGCACGCCATCGGCGGCAACCTCGCCGGGACCGCGCTGCTCGCGCTCGTCCCGCTCGCGGTCTTCTTCGTGCTCCTCATGGTGGTGCGCCGCTCCGCCTTCCAGGCGGCCCTCGGAGCGCTCGTCACCGCGCTGCTCGTCGGCATTCTCGGGATGGGCATGCCGGTCCAGCTGGGCCTGCTCTCCGCGAGTCAGGGCCTGCTCAACGGCCTGTTCCCGATCATGCTCATCGTGGTCGCGGCCATCTGGTTCTACGAACTGACCGTCGTCAGCGGCCGTTTCGAAGACCTGCGGCGGTGCTTCAACGCGGTCGGGCGCGGGGACCTGCGTATTCAGGCGATGCTCATCGCCTTCTGCTTCGGCGGCCTGCTCGAAGCGCTCGCCGGTTTCGGGGCGCCCGTCGCGATCACCGCGGCGATGCTCATGGCGCTCGGCCTGCCCAAGCTCAAGTCCGCGATCACCGTGCTCGTCGCGAACACCGCACCCGTCGCCTTCGGCGCGATGGCGATCCCGGTCACGACGGCGGGGAACCTCACCGGCATTCCGCCGGAGGACATCGCCTCCGTCATCGGTCGGCAGAGCCCGATCCTCGCGCTCTTCGTGCCGCTGCTGCTTCTCACCCTCGTCGACGGCAAGCGCGGGCTCCGTCAGCTCTGGCCCGTCGCTGTCGTCGTCGGTCTCGTCTTCGCCCTCGCCCAGTACTGGTGCTCCGCGCACTTCGCCTACGAACTCACCGACGTCGTCGCCTCGCTCGCCGGTTTCGCCGCGGGTGTCCTGATGCTGCGCTGGTGGAAGCCGCGCACGCCGGACGACCAGCGCTCGCAGGTGGAGGCGGAGCGGCTGCCCGCCCGCCGCGTGACGCTCGCCGTGCTCCCGTACGTCCTCGTCATCGCGATCTTCGCGATCGCCAAGATCAACGTCGGCGGCCTCGACATGCCCGACATCCTGAGTGTCGCCAACATCAAGTGGGAGTGGCCCGGGCTGTACGGCGAGATCCTCACTTCGGACGGCAAGCCGTCGACGAGCCCGATCTACTCGCTCGAAGTGCTCGCCAACCCGGGCACGCTGCTGATCATCTCGGGCATCCTCGTGACGATCGTCTACAGCCTGGTCAAGGACAAGGACCAGTACCCGATGTCGGCGAAGCTCAGCGTGCTCACCGCCGGGCGCACGATCGTCAACATGCGCGGCGCGATCGCCACGGTCGCGACCGTCCTGATGCTCAGCTACGTCATGAACCAGTCGGGCCAGACGGTCGCGATCGGTACGTGGCTCGCGGCGGCGGGCGGCGCGTTCGCCTTCCTCTCGCCGATCCTCGGCTGGCTCGGCACGGCCGTCACCGGCTCCGACACCTCGGCGAACGCGCTCTTCGCGACGCTCCAGCAGACGGCGGGCCACAAGGCGGGCATCGATCCGACCCTGCTCGTCGGCGCCAACTCCTCCGGCGGCGTCGTCGGCAAGCTCGTCAGCCCGCAGAACCTCACGATCGCGGCGACGGCGGTCGAGGAGCCGGGCAGCGAACGCGTCCTGCTCCGCAAGGTCGCCAAGTACAGCCTCGCGATGCTGCTCGTGCTGTGTGTGCTGGTGTATCTCCAGTCCACTTCGGTGCTGTCGTGGATGCTGCCGTGAGGTAGTGATGCGCCGGGTCAGCGGCGTTGTTTCACGTGAAACATGGGAAGAGGACCCGATCTCGGGTCCTCTTCCCATGTTTCACGTGAAACCGTTACTCGTCCGGTTCGTCCTTCACCAGCGTGCCGTGGAAGCCGCGGATGTGTTGTTCGGCGAGGTCGGCGGCGGCCGTGGCCTCTCCGGCGAGCACGAGACGGAGCAGTTCGGTGTGCTCGGCGTTGAGAGCCGTGGCGGTGGCGGGCCAGTCCTCGGCCGCTTCGAGGGCACGCAGGATGAGGGGACGCACGGACTCGCGCACGGCGGCGGTGAGCGTCGAGACGAGGCGGTTGCCGGAGGATCGCGCTATGGCGACGTGGAAGGCCGTGTCCAGTTCGTTGAACTCGGCCGGTTCGATGCCGGGTTCGCGCAGCTGGCCGAGGATGTCGGCGGCCTCGTCGAGATCTTCCGGCGCCGCGTGCCGCGCTGCCGCCTCGAAGCTCGACCGCTCCAGGACCACGCGGGCCTCCAGAACGTCCTCCAGGCGGTAGCTGCCGAGGCCGAAGTGGAGGCGCAGGAGGCGGCCGAGGGCGTCGTCGGGGTTCCGTACGATCCGGGCCCCGGCGTCGGCACCACGACCCGAGTGGGCGACGAGCACCCCGATCGTCTCCAGCACCCGCAGCGCTTCACGGAGCGCGGAACGCGAGACACCGAGCGCAGGGGCGAGTTCGCGTTCGGGGGGCAGCCGGTCGCCGGCCTTGAGCTGCCCGGCGAGCACCTGTTCCTCGATGGTCTCCAGGACCAGCTCATGGGTACGCGACTGCCGCACCGGTCGCCACTCTGCGGCCATGCGCACCTCCCCGACAGATACCGACGTGAGGTCTCCAATCTATGTCACGCGCGAGGAATGGTCGGACCCCTGGGGCGTGAGGTGCGGCACCGAGGGGCGGGGCGGGATCGCTGAGCGGAGCGGGGGCAGAGCGGGCCCGGGGGTCCGGGGGTCCGGGGGTCCGGGGGTCCGGGGGAAGGTTGCCTCTCGGCGGTACGGGGGCGCGGTACGGCCGCGTCGACGGGGCGGGGGCCGGGCCGTGTCAGGGGCGGGAGCCACGTCGGTGGGCAGGAGGCGGGGCCAGGGGGCGCGTTCGGCCGCTGCCTCTCGCCCCCCGTACCACCGGCGCGTGGGCCACCGCCCCGTGCCTCACAGCACCGTGACGTCGAGCCCGTCCTCCGCGTACCGCGCCCGCAGCACCTTCTTGTCGAACTTGCCGACGCTCGTCTTCGGCACCGACTCGATCACCGACCAGCGCTCGGGCAGCTGCCACTTCGCGACCCGCTCGGCGAGGAAGGCCCGCAGTTCGGCAGGGCCCGCTGTGGCGCCCTCCTTGAGGACGACCGTCGCGAGCGGCCGCTCGCCCCACTTCTCGTCCGGCACCGCGATGACCGCCGCTTCGGCAACGTCCGGGTGCGCCATGATCTCGTTCTCCAGAGCCACGCTGGAGATCCACTCGCCGCCGGACTTCACGACGTCCTTGGCGCGGTCGGTCAGAGTGAGGAAGCCGTCCTCCGAGATGACGCCGACGTCACCGGTGCGCAACCAGCCGTCCGGGCTGAACTTGTCCTCGGGCCGTACCGGCTCCTTGCCCGTACCGCCGTAGTACGCGCCCGCGATCCACGAGCCGCGCACCTCCAGCTCCCCGGCCGATTCGCCGTCCCACGGCAGTACGTCGCCGCCCGGACCGATGAGGCGCGGTTCGACCCCGGCCGGAAAGCGCCCCTGCGTGAGCCGGTAGCGCCACTCCTCCTCCGGCGTTTCGGCGGTGGCCGGAGGACGCGCCACCGTACCGAGCGGCGAGGTCTCGGTCATGCCCCAGGCATGGCAGACCCGCATCCCGAGCCGGTCGAATGCCTCCATGAGGGCGGGCGGACACGCCGAACCGCCGATCGTCACCTGCCCGAGCGAGCTGACATCGCGCGGCTTCGCCGTCAGCTCGGCGAGCAGTCCCTGCCAGATCGTCGGCACGGCGGCCGCGTGCGTGGGGCGCTCGGTCTCGATCATCTCGGCGAGCGGCGCGGGCTGGAGGAAGCGGTCCGGCATGAGCATGTTGACGCCGGTCATGAACGTCGCATGCGGCAAACCCCATGCGTTCACATGAAATTGAGGCACGACCACGAGGCTCGTGTCCCGGTCGGTCAGGCCCATCGACTGCGTCATGTTGACCTGCATCGAGTGCAGGTAGACGGAACGGTGCGAGTAGAGCACACCCTTGGGGTCGCCCGTCGTGCCGGAGGTGTAGCAGAGCGCCGCGGCCTCGCGTTCGTCGAGTTCCGGCCAGTCGTACGTGGTGGGGCGGCCCGCGAGCAGTTCCTCGTACTCGTGGACGCGCACCCCGGCCCCGTCGAGCACCGAGCGGTCTCCCGCTCCGGCCACCACGATGTGCTCCACCTTCGGCAGCTGTGACAGCAACGGCGCCAGGAGCGGCAGCACCGTGCCGTTCGCGATGATCACCTTGTCCTCGGCGTGCCGGATGATCCACGCGAGCTGCGCGGCGGGCAGGCGGAGGTTCAGGGTGTGCAGGATCGCGCCCATCGAGGGGAGCGCGAAGTAGGCCTCGACGTGCTCCGCGTTGTTCCACATGAGCGTTCCGACGACACTCTCCCGGGTGACGCCGAGTTCCTCACGCAGGGCATGGGCGAGCTGGGCGGCGCGGTCGCCGATCTCGGCGAAGGTGCGGCGGTGCGGCTCGGCCTCGCCCGTCCACGTCGTCACGGTGGATCGTCCGTGAATCCTCCGCCCGTGCTCCAGAATCCTGCTGATCAGAAGCGGGGTCTCTTGCATCGTGCTCAGCACGGCGTCCTCCCGATGGGCGCTACGCGCCTGTAGGCAACGGCTCTGTCGTCTCAACGGTCCCGTGGGGGTGTGGCGGTCCGTGGGGGTCGTGGCCTGATTCTGCGCACATACCACGCGGTATGTCACTAGCGGCAACCGATCGATTCACGGAACACACGAACTCGGCGCCGCCACCACAGGCCCGGGAAGGACCGGCCCGAGAGGCCACGGCTCCGCGCCGGTGACCGCGATGTGCGCGGTGCGCGGTGCGCGCGGTGTGCGCGGTGTGCGCGGTGTGCGGTGTGCCGCGTGCCGCGTGCGCGGTGTGCGCGAGAGCGGGGCGCGGACCCGTGACGCGGCGGCTCGGCGGCTCGGCAGCTCGGCGAATCAGCGAATCAAGACCAGTTCGCGGTCCTCACGGAGCTTGGCGAGGGCGCGCGAGACGGCGCTCTTGACCGTCCCCACGGAGACGCCGAGCACCTCCGCCGTCTGCGCCTCGCTCAGGTCCTCGTAGTACCGCAGCGTGACCATCGCCCGCTGTCGCGCCGGGAGCCTGAGCACCGCGTGCCACATCGCGTCGCGCACCGCCTGCGCCTCCGCCGGGTCGGTCACGGGCACCGGCTCGGGCTCGGGAAGCTCCGCGCACGAGTACTCGTCGACCCTGCGCTTGCGCCACTGCGAGGTCCGCGTGTTCACGAGCGCCCGGCGCACATAGCCGTCCACGGCGCCGTGGTCCTCGATCCGCTCCCACGCGGTGTACGTCTTCGCCAGCGCGGTCTGGAGCAGGTCCTCCGCGTCGTACGGGTTCGGTGTGAGCGATCGCGCGGTCCGCAGCAACCCCGCGCCCCGCGCCCGCACATAGGACTCGAAGGTGAGAGGGAGGGCAGGGGAGGTGCGCGGCGAACGGGGGCGGGGGCAGGCGGCACGAGGTGCGGTGGTGTCCGCCGGGGCGGCCGGCACCACATCGGCCGGGACCGGTACCGAGCCCGTACGGGGGTCTGGCGTACGGGCCTGCGTCGGCGTGGCCTGGACCGCCCGGGCCGTCGTCGTGCGCTCCGTGAGCGTGCGGGCGGCCGCACGGTCCGCGGAGGTACGGGGCGGGCGGGACGCGGAGGGGCCGCGCGGGGGTGCGGGGGTGGCCGGGGCGGTCGGCCGGGGACCCGCGGACGCGGGCACGGACGCCTGCGCGGACCGCGAGGCGGTGCGCGCGGGGGCGGTCGGTGCGGCGGCCGGCGCGGCAAGGCGCCTGGGGACCTCGGTCACAGTCATATCCCCCACGCTAGAAGCGCGGAACGTGCCGGGGATCGCCCGCAGGTCCCGACCGCCCGTCCCCCCTGGGGAGTAGGACCGGGGGTTCGCACCACCTCCTGAAGGGGGAGGACGCACCCCGACCCCCTCGGGGTTGAGCCCTGCTCCTGTCCGGGGAACAGGGCCCCGGCACGGCTCAGCCGAGGCGCGCCACCGGCGCGTCCACCTGGTTCCGGTCGATCGAGAGCGTGTGTCCTCCGTACCGCTCCGTCACGTTCCCCGCGTACTGATGGATGCGTCGCCGAGGCCGCCACGCCTCCGGGGCCAGCACGCCCGCCGCTTCGAGCGAGGGGCTCCCCGTCCAGTGCGCGAACCACATCACCTCCGGAAGGTCCGCGGTACCGGCCCGCCGCTCCCGCTCCAGCTGCGCCACCCCGGAATCCGCACTGCTGTAGAACCCCGTGACGTATCCCTCCGCCCGGACCGCCCGGTCCCAGGCACGTACGAAGGAGAGCACCGTACGCGCGCAGTCCGCCCGCCGCTCGTCGTACGCCTCCACGTCCAGGTACAGCGGGCTGCGCGCCGCGATCCCCAGCGCCCGCGCCGCCCGCACCGCGTCGTGCCCCTCCTCCGTACCGGTGCCCGCCGGGTCCTTGCCCAAGCGGTACTCCTTCTTGTGCGCGGCCTGTGCGCAGGGCGCCTGCGAGCCGACGTAGAGCGGCAGCACCGACCAGCCGAGCCCTCGCACCTCGCGCAACCAGCCCGCAGTCAGCTCCGGCTGCCGACAGGCCCGCGCCCGCCCACCGACGTAGACGCCCACTGCCCCGTACGGCGAGGCCCGCCACGCCCGCATCGTCGCGAGCGGTGGCGCGGTGCACGTGTCGAAGGCCCGTCCGGTGAAGGCCGCCACCCCGCGCGCCGACCACGAGGGCTCCTCCGCCCCGGAGGCGGGAGAGGACCCCCCGAAGAGAAGCACGAGAACGGAACCCAGGGCGCCCGCCCGAAGCGGGAGCGATCCCGCGAGTCGTCGCATACACATGCCCCGAGTCAAGGCGCCCCGCGCCCCGCAACGGCCTCGGACACACCCGGCCCCGGGCCGGCTCCCCCTTCTGCCCGCCGACGGCCCCACCCGGGCACCCCCGCAGCCCGCCGAAGACAGCTCGCGCCGGAGCGGGACCGCCATCACGGGCCATCCGCGCCACGGCACCCACGACGCGGCCGCAGCCCCTCCCCGCCACCGCACGCACGCCACCGGCAGCCGCCCGTCCCACGGCACACCCGCCACCGCCGCCCGCCGGTGCCACAACACGCACACCGCCGCCGACCGTCCGCGCCGCGCCCCGCACCCTGCCGCGGGCCGTCCGCGCCCCGGCCCGTGCCACCGTGCCCAGGCCGTCGTCGGCCGTGCTCCCCGGCGCGACCGTGCTCCGGCCGACCGCGCTCGTCACCGTCCCGCGCGGTGTCGCCCGAGCCGTGGGCCTTCCCTTCGGCCGGAGCCTGCCGACGGCAGGTCGGTGGGCGTTCCCGCGTGCGTCGGTCGACGCGTCGTCGGTGCTTATCGCTTCCTCGTACGAGGCGCCCCTCGTCGCCCCGTACGAAGCTCTTTTCGGTTCCCCGGAGTTCTCGCCTCCCCGTGCCGTTCCCTTCCGGCACGGGCGTGGTGCTCGGGTCTCCGCCCCCTGAAATCCCATGTCTCCCCCTGCGGGCCCCTCTCCCCCTCGGGCCGTTGTCGTCCCCCGGCGCGCTGCGCGCCGTTCCCACTGTTCTTCTCGCCCTGCGGCCTCACGGCGTGCCCCCGCACGCCGTGCCGCTCAGGCGTCCTCGTACTCCCTCAAGGACTCACGCCACTGGCAAGCACTCTCTGCGAGCCGTCCCCCTTGCACCGTTCCCCTGCACCGTTCCCCTCCCCCGGGCCGCTGCCCCGCATCTTGTTCGCCCCCCGTGTCCTTCGGGGCCCCCGCCCGGTGAGGAACTGCGCCGCACCGGGCGGGCCTTGGGCCCTCCTCGCCTTCGGACGTGGACTCGGCCAGGGAGCCGCCCCTCCCGGGCGCGCTCCTGGCGGGCGCGCACCCTGGCCGTACCGCCTGGTCCCACGTCCTCGCGACTACCAGAGCTGGTTGTAGTCGACCGCCAGGTTGAAGTTGTGCTGGTCGATGGCGGTGAAGGCGGAGCCTTCCACCTGGGCCGTGTTGCTCTGGTTCGAGGCGCCGGCGCCTACGGCCTGCTGCTGCGTCGTGGACGAGTTGCCGAAGTTGTCGCCGCCGACGCCGGAGGCGCCGATCGTCGACACGGCCGCGTTCGATCCGTCGCCCGCGACGGCGCCGTTGTCGGCCTGCGCGACGCCGGTGAACAGCGCGGCGGCGAGCGGCAGCGCGGCAACGGCGGCGAGAGTGCGGGCGGTGCGGATGCTTGCCATGTCTTTCCTCCACTGACCGGGATGACCGGTGCGGTAGCCGACTGCCCCGGTCCGCTCGGAGCGGGGTGGGGAGCCGGTCAACTCTTCATGACGCCAGAACGGTTGGCCGACCGTTCCGGAGTGAACTGTGCGACGTCGTGCATCCAGAATTGCCCAGGTGACAGCCGTAAAACCAGCCCACGGGCCACTATTCGCCCGCACGCGTGATGCTCTCCGGATAAACCCCATATGGCCCTGAAACACACCCGCGTGGAGTATCAGGGTTTCTCGGGGTAAACCCTGAGATCACCCCTGAGACGAGAGCGTGACGGTCCCCGCCTCCGTGACGGTCCCCGCCTCCGTGGCGGTCCCCTCCGCCGCCGTCTCCGTCGTGCGCCGCGCACGCACCGCCGCACCCCTCGCACGCCCTGCCCGTGCACGAACTGGCATACGAAACTGGGGGCATGGATCGCGATCCCGCCCCGCTCGCGCTCGCCCTCGCCGCCGCTTCCCACGGCTACGCCGTCTTCCCACTCGGCCGCACGAAACGCCCCGCGCTTCCCTCACCACACCGCTCCCCGGCACCTCCTGTCCCCGGAAAGCCCCCTGTCCCCGGAGAGCGCCCGGCGTCCGGAGCACTGCCCGGCCCCGGAGCACCACCCGTCCCCGCTCCGCACGCCCCCTCCGGCTCCCCCTGCCGGGGCGGTTGCGGCCTCCCCGGGCACGGCGTGTACGACGCGAGTACCGAACCGGCGGTGATCCGCGCCCTGTTCGCCCGCGCGCCCTGGGCCTCCGGCTACGGCATCGCGTGCGGCCTCGCTCCGTACCACCTGCTCGGTCTCGACCTCGACACGCAGCACGGCGCCGATCCCTTGCGCGCCCTCGCGGTGCTCGGCGCGCGTCACCGCTTCGTCCTCCCCGCCACCGTCCGCGTCGCGACACCGAGCGGCGGCGCTCACCTGTGGTTCTCGGCGCCCGCGGGGCGGACCGTGCGCAACTCGGCGGGCCGGGTCGCGCCAGGGATCGATGTCAGGGGCGCGGGCGGGTACGTGGTGGGGCCCGGCTCCCGTACCACGCGCGGCGTGTACCGCTTCCTGCCCGGGGCCCCGCCGGGCCCGCCCCGCCCGGCCCCCGCCCCCGAGGCGCTGCTCCGGCTCCTGGCGCCTCCGCGTCGCCCCGTGCCGTACGCCCACCGCGGGAGCCCCGTCGAGCCGGAGCGGGCCGCACAGGCCCTGCTCCGCTTCGTCCGCGCCTCGCTGCCTGGCGAACGCGACACACGTCTCTACTGGGCCGCGTGCCGGGTCGGCGAGCACGGCCTCGCGAGCCGGGCGCTCGCGGCCCGCCTCGTCGCCGCCGCGCAGGACACGGGTCTCCCCGCGCACGAGGCCGCCCGCACGGTCGCCTCGGCCTTCACGCGCACCGCACCCCGCCCCGCACCCGGTAACGCCAGGCGCGGGGCGGCGCCGGGACGGGCCCCGTGAGACTCCCGGCATCGCTCGCGCTCCCCGGTCCCAGACTCCCGCGCCCCCGCGGGCCCCGGTACCGCGAAAGCCCCGGCCCCGCAAGAAGCTCGTCCCCCCTCATACCCGCGCCGATTCCGGCTCCGCGAAGGTGTCCTCGCGACGCCACACGAATACCTCGGTGCTGGGCAGGCGTTCGGAGAAGAGGCCCGGCGGGGAGATCTCGCGCAACAGGCGGCGCAGTTCGTCCTCGAAGTCCTCTCGGCGCGGGCCGAAGAGGTGCGGGGCTGCCGAGGAGTGCGAGAAGACCCAGGCCACGAGGTCGTCGTCGGTACGTTCCAGGGGCTGGCCGCCCGGCACCACATGGCGCTCGGGCCCCGAGAAGCCCGAACGCGCGAGCACCTCGCGCTCGCCGCCGGGGGTCCCTTCCGGCAACACGCCCTGTCCCGCCCGGCGCACGGGCCCGAGGTAGCGGCGGACGAGCTCCTCGATCTCCTGGTGCGGAACGCCCGGGTGGGGCAGCCCGGCGAGCGTCCGCACCTCGTCCTTGAGATCCGCCACGTACACGAGCGAACCCCCCGGCCTGAGCACGGCGCGCACCGTGCGGGCCACGCGTTCCTGGTCCATCCAGTGGAAGGAGTGGCCGAAGGTCGCCACCGTGAAGCTGCCGAGCCCGACCGGGAGTTCCTCGGCCCGCGCCCGTACCCACCGCACCTTCCCCGTCAGCCCCGCGCCCGCGGCGCGCCGCCCTGCCTCCGCGATCATGCCCCGGTCCGGGTCGACGCCCACGACCTCGCGGAAGAGGTGCGCGAGCCGCAGCGTCAGCGTGCCGGGACCGCATCCCACGTCCACCAGTCGTCCACGCCCGTCCGGACGCAGCGCTCCCGCCAGCGTCTTCGCGAGCCCCGGCGCGTACGGCAAGCGTCCGCGCTCGTAGTACGGGGCAGACCCCGAGAACAGCGTCTCGTCCCACTCCCAGCCGGAAACCACGCCCGTATACCTCACTCCGTCGTCCGTGCTCTGTCGCCGTGCGCTGTCGTGCCGTCGTGCCGTCCCCGCTGGGGAAGCTGTCCCCCGGTGGGTACGCGGTGACGGACGCCTGGCCGACGCGGCCTCGCCCAGAGCAACGAGCACGCGCCCGAGGAGCGACGGCCCCCCACGTACAGCGACCGGGAAACGCCCGCACCAGGCCGGGAAACGACGCTCCCCGACGCCCTACGCAGCCATCGCCCCCGTCAGATACGCGCGGACCGCGGTCGTGCTCCACGCCTCCATCTCGCCCAGCCCCCCGGCCAGCTGAGCCAGATACCGCTCCGACGGGGGGTTCCGCGGCACGTCGGCCGCGCGCCACGGCGCGGTGAAGGTGAGCGCCGGACGTCCGTCGAGCGCACCGAGACAGAGCAGCGTCTCGTACCGTCCGGGGCCGCACCGCACCGCACGCTCTCCGCCCGCGAGCACTGTTGCCAGTCCGGGCCCGTCCCCGGGCGCCCGGTACATCTCCTGTGCGGCGACGTCCGCGAACTGCTCGCGGCTCACGTCGTACGCCCGCGCGAGCACCGGTCCCGTACCGGAGTCAGTCCGCTCCGTTCCCGAGACCTCAGCAGGCGCGAAGAATGCGCGACCGCCGCCCCAGATCCGCGATTCCGTCGCGAAGTACAGCCGCCCCGACAGCTCCAGGGCCGCCCAGGCGCGCGGGGGTTCGGGGTCGCGGCACCCCGGGTGTTCCAGCGCCCCGCCTTCGGCGCGGCCGCCCCGGAGGTAGGCGAGGAAGCGGGAGAGCCGCATATTGGACCCGTAACTGACGTACCAGATGCGGTCGATGGCGGCCTCCGGGGCGCCGCCCCAGGGCTCCAGCCTGCGCACCTCCGTCATGAAGACCCCGCCTTCCTCGATGTTTCACGTGGAACATTCCCGCAAGTGCGGGGCGTCCCTGGATGTTTCACGTGAAACATCGCCCAAGTTCCGCGGAGCAGGGCACATGTTTCACGTGAAACATCTCGCTCCTCTCGCTACGAACCACGATGTTTCACGTGAAACATCGCCACCAGCCGTCGCCCTTGGCGTCACTTCTCCCCTTCCCATTCGGCCAGAATGCCGGCCGCTTCCGCGAAACGGCTCCCTTCCTGCCACACCGGGAGCCGTACGTGGCCGCGGTGCCCGCCGTGCGGGGAGAAGGCCGGACCCGGGGTGAGCCTGATGCCACGGGCGAGAGCGCGGCGGGCGAGCGCGACCGCTTCGCCGCCCGTATCCGCCCAGAGCCCGGAGCCGCCGGCCGGGGTGTGCCAGGTCCAGGCGGGCAGCAGACGGTGCAGGAGGGCGGCCGTCTCCTCGTACTGCGTGGCGAGGAAGGCGCGGCGCCGCTCGCGTTCGCGCGCCGCGTGCGGTAGGAGCACAAGCGCCGCGAGCTGCTCGGCGACGGGTCCGCCGAGGTCGATACCGCGCCGCAGTTCGGCAAGGCGGCCCACGAGTTCACGGGGTCCCCGGACCCAGCCGATACGCAGACCTCCCCAGAAGAGCTTCGAGAGCGTGCCGAGGACGAGCAGCCGCTCGGGGTCCGCGTACCGCTCCAGTCCGTGCAGTGGTTCGGACCGGAACCAGCCGAGTTCCGCCTGCGACTGGTCGTCCACGAGGAGCAGTCCGTGCCGGTCGGCGAGCGCGGCCAGCTCCTGCCGCCGTTCCCCGCTCGTGTGCACGCCCGTCGGGTTGTGGAGCGCGCTCTGCACGTAGAGCAGGCGCGCGCCGGGCGCGGCGGCTTCGAGCAGGCCGAGGTCGAGACCCGAGGGGCCGAAGGGCACGCCGCGTACCCGGGCGCCCGCTCCCGCGAGGGCCTCCAGGGCACCCCGGTAACTCGGGTCCTCGACGAGAGCGAGGGTGCCGGGCCCGGTGAGGGCGGTCGCGACGAGCCATACAGCCTGCTGGGAGCCCGCGGTGACGAGGATCTGGTCCTCACGGGTGGGGAGTCCTCGCGCGGTGAAGCGGTCGGCGAGCGCGGAACGGAGTGCGGGCAGTCCGGCCGGGTGGTAGCCGGTGTCGTCCGGGGAGCCCTCGGCGAGGAGTCGCCCGACGTCCGGCATCACGTCGGCGACGAGCGGGGAACGGGGCAGCGCGCCCGAGGACAGGTCAGCGACCACGGGCCGGTCGTCGAAGGAACGCAGGCGTCCCTCCCCGGCCCGCCCGGCGGCCGCGGCCGTTCCGCGCACGTACGTTCCCGAGCCGTGCCGGGCCACGAGCCGCCCGGCCTCGGTCAGCTCCGCGTACGCCCGTACGACCGTGCCGCGCGCGACGCCGAGCGCGGCGGCCAGCTCCCGCTGCCCGGGCATCCGTTGCCCGGCGGGCAGATAGGCCCCGTCGATCAGCTCGGCGAGCGCGTCGCGCAGGGCCACGTGCACGGCGACGCCCTCGGACCGCCAGTCACCGAGC
Organism: Streptomyces sp. P6-2-1; assembly: GCF_050613165.1. Classification (NCBI taxonomy): domain Bacteria; kingdom Bacillati; phylum Actinomycetota; class Actinomycetes; order Kitasatosporales; family Streptomycetaceae; genus Streptomyces; species Streptomyces sp. P6-2-1. The sequence goes on from NZ_CP192513.1 coordinate 3,427,317, forward strand.
AGCCGCGAGACGGTGCCGGCCCCCGCACGACCTCCCGGGGTGGCGGGAGGCCCATGACCTGCGGGACCTTCCGGGACGCCCCCGGAGCCCTCCGGGTCCGCAGGCGGCTCGGGGGGTGTTGCGGACATGGCTTTCGCTCCGGAGGCCGGCGTGACGGGCGGGTGTGGCGCTGTGGACCACTCGGCGCCAAGTGGACCACGCGGCAGCGGGGCGCGCGGCGCAGACTCCACCACAGGAGGGGTCGCGGGGTCCGTGTGGGCCCGGCAGACCCGGAAGCCGTACGGCGGACAACGGAGTCCCGGAAACGGGCGGAGCGGGAGGCGGACAGGATGGCGACGGTCGTTCTCATCGGCACGCTGGACACCAAGGGCGAGGAGTACGCGTGGCTCGCCGAGCGGGTGCGGCGGCACGGGGCGCGCACGGTGATGGTCGATGTCGGCCCGCTCTCGGTGCCCGCCGAGGCGCCGGAAGGACCCTGGGAGGCCTGGATCGACGCGGCCGAGGTGGCCCGCGCTGCCGGTACGGAGCAGGAGACGCTGCGCGCGGCGGGCGACCGGGGTGCGGCGATGACCGCGATGGCCTCGGGCGCGGCCGAGGTGGCCCTGCGTCTGTACGCGGAGGGACGGCTCGACGCGGTGCTCGCGGTGGGCGGCTCGGGTGGCTCATCGGTCGCCGCGCGGGCGATGCGCGCGCTGCCGGTCGGCGTCCCGAAGCTGCTTGTGTCGACGATGGCGTCGGGCGATGTCTCGCCGTACGTGGGGGAGGCGGACGTGACCGTCATGCACGCGGTCGTCGACGTGGCGGGCGTCAACTCCGTCTCCGCGCAGATCTTCGGCAACGCCGCGGCCGCCGCGAGCGCGATGGCGAGTGAGCACGAGGCCCGCAGGGCAGCGCCCCCGGCCGTTGAGCGGCCGCTGGTCGGCCTGTCGATGTTCGGGCTCACGACTCCGGCGGTCGACGAGGCACGCGCCGAGCTGACCGCGCTCGGCTACGAGCCGCTCGTCTTCCACGCCACGGGCGCGGGCGGGCGGGCACTGGAGAAGCTGGCCCGGGACGGCCGCCTCGCGGGGGTGCTCGACCTCACCACGACGGAACTCGCGGACGACCTCGTCGGCGGGGTGCTGAGCGCGGGTCCGCACCGCCTGGAGGCGGCGGGCACGCGCGGCATCCCGCAGGTCGTCTCGCTCGGCGCGCTCGACATGGTCAACTTCGGCCCGCGCGAGAGCGTTCCCGCGCAGTTCGCCGAGCGCCGCTTCCTCGTCCACAACCCGACGGTCACGCTCATGCGGACCACGGTGGAGGAGAACGCGGAACTCGGCCGCCGCATCGGCGCGAAGCTCACCGCTGCCCGCGGCCCTGTCACGCTCCTGCTGCCGCTGCGCGGCGTGAGCGGCATCGACGCCGACGGCGGCCCGTTCCGCGACGAGGCGGCGGACGCGGCGCTCTTCGCGGCGGTGCGCGAGGCCGTGGCGGGCTCAGCCGTCGAGGTGACGGAGGAGGAGGCGCACCTCAACGACCCTGGCTTCGGCGCCCGAGCGGCGCGGAAGCTGCACGCGCACATCACGGCGACGGGGGCCTGACTCCCGTACGAGGACGGGCACCTCGCACCCGTACGGGAGGAGGGGGCGCCCGTACGGAAAGCAGGACGCCCTCTCGCCCCAACCCCTCACCCGGCCCTCTCGCCCCAAGCCCTCACCCCGATCCCCTCTCGAAAGGCACCTCTCATGGACAGGAAGACCGCACTCGACCGGCTCAAGGCGACCGTGGCCGCGGGACGGCCGGTCATCGGCGGCGGCGCGGGCACCGGCATCACGGCGAAGTCGGCCGAGGCCGGGGGCATCGACCTGCTGATCATCTACAACTCGGGCCGCTACCGGATGGCCGGGCGCGGCTCGCTCGCGGGGCTGCTCGCCTACGGCGACGCGAACGCGATCGTGATGGACATGGCCAACGAGGTCCTGCCCGTCGTCAAGGACACGCCTGTCCTCGCGGGCGTCAACGGCACCGATCCCTTCCGGGTGATGGGCCGTTTCCTCGACGAGATCAAGGCGACCGGCTTCGCCGGGGTGCAGAACTTCCCGACCGTGGGCCTCATCGACGGCGTCTTCCGGCAGAACCTGGAGGAGACGGGGATGGGCTTCGACCTGGAGGTCGAGATGATCGCGGAGGCCCATGCGCGCGGGCTGCTCACGGCGCCGTACGTCTTCGACCCCGCGCAGGCGAAGGCGATGGCGCGGGCCGGGGCCGACGTGCTCGTGCCGCACCTGGGACTCACGACCAAGGGCACGATCGGGGCGAGCACGGCGCTGACGCTCGACGCGTGCGTGGAGCGCGTGCAGGCGATGCGGGACGCGGCCGTCGCGGTCAACCCGGACATCCTGGTGCTGTGTCACGGCGGGCCGATCGCCGAGCCCGAGGACGCGCGGTACGTGCTGGAGCGCACGCACGGCGTCGTCGGTTTCTTCGGCGCCAGTTCGATCGAGCGGCTGCCCACCGAGACGGCGATCCGCCGTCAGACCGAGGCGTTCAAGGCGGTTCGGGGCCAGGGCTGAGTGGGGCCCGGGCCTCAGTCGTACCGCCGCAGCAGCTCGGCCACGTACTCCTCCAGGCGCTCGCCGAGCAGAGAAGGCGTGAGGTCCTCGCGGCCGAGTTCGCGCCACGGCACGGCGACCTTCTCCGCGTCGGGCGCGAAGGCGAGGGCGTCGAGCAGGCGCCAGTACACGTGCGCGGCGGGTTCGGGACTCAGCGTCCCGCCCGCCGCGACGTACCGCTCCGCGAAGCGCATCCCCGCGGGCACGCCGTGGAGCAGCGCGAGCGCGGTCGAACAGTGCGCGACATCGAGATCGGCGGGGCCCCACGAGGTCTCGACCCAGTCGACGACGCCGCTGACGGCGGTCTCCGCGCCCGTCCCTGTGAAGAGGACATTGCCGGGGTGGAAGTCCCGGTGCAGGAAACGGGGCTCGTACGGGGGCGGGGCGGCGCCGATGACCTCGACGGCCCGCGCCCACACGCCGGGCCTGCGGGTTCCCGCGGGGACCCGCACCCGCGCGGGCGAGGTCCACGCCTCGTAGGCGCGGGGCCGCTGGGCCACCGCAGGCCGGACCTCGTGAATGGCGCGAAGCTGCCGTGCGAGCAACTCGGCGCGCGTATCGGCACCTTCCTCGCCGAGCCGTACGTCACCCGGGAGCAGCGTCATCAGCAGGGAGGGCGGTTCCCACCCCGGCTCGACCCCGAGGCACCGCGCGACCGGAACGTCGGTCTCGCCTTCCAGAAGCCGCAGTACGTCGGCCTCCCGCCCGAGCAGCGCGGCGGCGTGCGGCAGATAGAACTCCTTCACGAAGCTGCGCACCACCACGGCGTACGGGCCCGAGTCCCCGCGCACCGCGACCCGCCGCATCTCGCTGCTCCACCCGCCGCGCAACCGCTCGGCCCCCACCACTCGGTCCCCCGCGGGCAACACCCCGCGTACCCAGTCGAGCACCCGCTCCGTACCCGCCACCGCACCGGTCACACCGTCAGCCCTCATGCCACGAAGGCTACGAGCCGCCCCGGCCCGCTCCCACGGTTTTCGGCGGAGGCCGCCCCGCCTTCGAGCGGCCCCCCCGGCAGGTCCCCGAGCGACGGCCCGCGGCCCCCACCGGATCGCGCGGGAACCGGGTGGATCGCGCAGGGCCCGGAACCCACCGAAGGCGCAGCGACGGGCGCGGCCCGCCTCCTCCGAGGCACCGACGCGGCGCACCCGGCCCGGGTACGGCCCGCACACCCAGGTCAACACCGGGATGCACGCGCCCGACCCGAGCCCCCGCACACGCCGAAGGGGCGCCCCGCTCACGCGGTGCGCCCCTTCTGAGCTGCGGTCTTCGTGACCTCGGGCGGAGGGTGTGGGATTTGAACCCACGGTGGTGTCGCCACCACGACGGTTTTCAAGACCGTTCCCTTAGGCCGCTCGGGCAACCCTCCCCGCCCCGCCGGAGGCCGGTGGGGCGGGGTACAGCGTACCGGTCTAGTCGTCGCCCTTGCGCTGCCCGAGGGTGACTTCGGTGGTGCGCTCGCTGCCGTCACGCTTGTAGGTGATCTTCACCTTGTCGCCGGGCTGGTGGGTCCAGATCTCGCCGATGAGGGTCGGGCCGCTGTCGATGATCGTGTCGTCGAACTTGGTGATCGTGTCGCCCGACTTGAGACCTGCCTTCGCGGCGGGACCGCCGGGGGTGACGGCCGGGTCGCTGCCGGCGCCCTGGTCGGAGATCGTGGCACCGTCCATGCCCTCTTCGAGGGACACCGTCGCGCCGATCACCGGGTAGACCGGAGTGCCGGTCTTGATGAGCTGTTCGGCGACCCGCTTCGCCTGGTTGATCGGGATGGCGAAGCCGAGGCCGATCGAGCCGCCCTGGCTGGAGCCGCCGCCGAGGCCGCCGCCCGAGTTGCCGGGCTGGATCGCCGAGTTGATGCCGATGACCTGGCCGCGCTCGTTGAGGAGCGGGCCGCCCGAGTTGCCCGGGTTGATCGAGGCATCGGTCTGGAGGGCGCTCATGTACGAACTCTTCGCGCTCTCACCGTCGCTGGAGGCGACCGGGCGGTCCTTGGCGCTCACGATGCCCGTCGTCACCGTGTTGGACAGGCCGAAGGGCGCGCCGATCGCGATCGTCGAATCGCCGACGGCCGTACGGTCCGAGTCGCCGAGCACGAGCGGCTTGAGGCCCGAGGCGTTCTTGAGCTTGATCACCGCGACGTCGTAGCCCTGCGCGTGCCCGATCACCTCGGCCGCGTACTTCTTGCCGTTGGAGAAGGTCGCGGTGAGCTTGCCGCCCGACGCGGCGGAGGCGACGACGTGGTTGTTGGTGAGGATGTGGCCCTGCTTGTCGTAGACGAAGCCGGTGCCGGTGGAGCCCTCGCCGTCGCCGCCCTGCGCGTCGATCGTCACGACGCTCGGCAGCGCCGCCTGCGCGATGCCCGCGACGGAGCCGGGGGCGCGCTTGGTGCTGGCGGGGCTGTCGGCCGCCGCGATCGTCGTGGAGCCCGTGCCGTTGTCGTCGCGGTCGGCGGCCCAGTAGCCGATGCCGCCGCCGACGCCTCCGGCGACGAGCGCGGCCACGATCACGGCGGCGAGGAAGACACCGCGCCCCCGCTTGCGGTGGGGGGGCTGGGACGGCGGCTGCTGGAAGGCGCCGCCGCCCCAGCCGCCGTTGCCGCCCTGGTCGCCGCCGTAGCCGTACCCGCCGTAGCCCTGCGCGTCGCCCGGGCCGAACCCGCCGTAACCGCCCTGGCCGTGCTGCGCCGTCGGCTGTCCCTCGCCGGGGGCGCCGGGGTAGACCTGCTGCGGGTGCTGCTGGGGGCCGCCGGACTGGTAGGCGGGGACCGGCGGCGGGGGCGGGGGCCAGGCGGCGGACGGGGCCTGCGGGGGCTGCCCGGGCATCGCGGGCGGCTGCGGGCCGCCCGCCGAGGCGGCGGGGCCCGCGGAAGCCGTCGCGGCCACGGGGGTCCCCGGCTCGGGCGGCGAATCCGGCCGGGCGGCCGGCTTCTCGAAGGCTGTCGTACGGGGGGATTCCTCGGCCGGGCCCGCCGGCGCGGGGGCCACCGCGTCGCTCGGCCCGCCGGGGTCCGTACGGTCGCTCGGGTCGGTCTCCGTCCCCGCTCGCCGCTCCGAGCCCTCGGCCGAAGCGGGAGGTGCGGACGGGGCGGGGGGTACCTCGTTGCCCTCGTTCTCGGTGCTCACGGGCTCAGTCTCCTCGGTCACGGCGGTCCCACGGTCGTTACGGGTCCCACGAGTGGGTGCACGGCCGCTTCGCGGCGAGCCGTCCACCCGCCCGGCGCCGGAGCGCCGGTACTGGTTCTCGCTCGTTGCGCACGAGCGTTGTGCACAGTCATTCGTCTGCGGTCAGCTTTTCCCACCGCACGTCAGGGCACTGTAAGCCGACCCTGTGTGTACGCGTCATGTCGATCATCGCCGCGAGCACACCCTCCGGCCCACCGAATTCCCTGCGGAAACCCGACTGGAGTGCGCCTGGGAAAACTCCGGAAGCGCACCCGTACGCCCCCATCAAACACCCCCGCGCGCCCCCCGCGCGCGCCCCCTGCCAGGCCGCGCACAGGGCCCGTACACGCCCCGTACAGCCCCTGCGGGAACCGCGCACAGGCAGTACGGGCCGCGGGGACGGCCCCGCCCCCCCGGCGCTCCTCGCACCGCCCCCTCTCGCTCCCTGCACCGTCTCCGGTCGCTCCTTCCGCCACCCCCTCTCGCTCCATCCGCCCCCTCCGGTCGCTTCGCGCGCCGCGCGGGAGTGGGGGGTGCGATGGGAGCATGGCGGCGTGACCGACGCTCGACACCACACCCCCCAGGTCGTCGCCCATCGCGGCGCCTCCGAGGCCGCGCCCGAGCACACCCTCGCGGCCTACGCGCGGGCCATCGAGGAAGGCGCCGACGCCTTGGAGTGCGATGTCCGCCTCACCGCGGACGGACACCTCGTGTGCGTCCACGACCGGCGGGTCAACCGCACGTCGAACGGGCGCGGCGCCGTCTCGGCGCTCGAACTCGCCGAACTCGCCGCGCTCGACTTCGGCTCCTGGAAGGGCAGGGACGAGGCCGAGGAGTCGCCCGACTGGGACCCGGAGACCACCTCCGTCCTCACTCTCGAACGTCTGCTCGAACTTCTCGTCGACACGAACGCCTCGGGGCGGCGACTCGAACTCGCCGTCGAGACGAAGCACCCGACCCGCTGGGCCGGGCAGGTGGAGGAACGCCTCATCCACCTCCTCGAACGCTTCGGGCTCACCGGCAAGACGGGCCTCGCCGAGGACGGGGAGCACGCGGACGATCCGTTCGGGTCCGCACCCTCACCCGTTCGGGTCATGAGCTTCTCGGCGCGCTCCCTGCACCGGGTGCGGGCCCTCGCCCCCCTCCTGCCCACCGTGCACCTCACCCAGTTCGCCTCCCCCCGGCACCGCGAGGGGCGCTTGCCCCCGGGCGTGCGGATCGCGGGCCCGAGCATCCGCCTCGTGCGCAACCACCCCGCGTACGTGGCGCGGATGCAGGAAGCGGGGCACCCCGTGCACGTCTGGACCGTCAACAATCCGGCGGACGTCGACCTGTGCGTACGGCTCGGCGTGGACGCGGTGATCACGAACCGGCCCCGGGCGGTGCTCCAGCAGCTCGGACGGTGAGGCGGCGGCGGTGTTTCGCCGCCGCCTCACCGCAGGGGCGGGCACGAGCGGGCAGGCGGCTGGAAATCGTCTTGCGGTCGGGGCGGGTGGGGGATTTGGGCGGGTCCCCGGCAGGGGGGCGCCCGGTGGAGGAACGGGCGCGGCGCGGGGCACGCGGGCGGTGCGCTCGCACGGCCTGGGCGGGGTCTCGCAGGTGAGGGCCCCGTGCATATGCCGAGGGCATGGTCGCAGGACACCAGGGGTGGCCTGGGCGCCGGGCGCGGGCCACGCACCCGGCACGGAACCGATCACCGCGGCCCGCTCGTGGTAACCGCTGTCTTCCCGAACGGGCTGTCATGCACACGGAGTACTCCGGCGCATGCGCTCCGTGTCGTCCGGGATGAATGCCTCCGGACGGCGGCCGCTGGCCGGTTTCCGGTGCAGTCCAGGGGGGCATTGACTCCCTGGCGTGGGGGTGAAGGAGGTTCCGGGGGTGGCAACGGTGGTCGCACAGGAGGTGCCCGCGTCGTCGAGCATGGCCGTACCGCACGGTCCATCGGGCGTACGCAGGGCACGGCATCGGCTGCGGGACGAGCTGGCCGGGCACGGAGTGCCTGACCCGGTCATCGACGACGCGGTCCTTGTCCTCTCCGAACTGCTCAGCAACGCGTGTCGGCACGGCAGACCGCTGCCCGAGGAGACGGCACGTCCGGGCGCGGAGGAGTTCGAGGAAGGTGACGTACTCGCCGCCTGGGAGGTGACGCCCGGCGGCCGCCTGACCGTCGAGGTCACCGACGGCGGCGGGCCCACCCGGCCCGTTCCCTCGACGCCCTCGGTGAGCGCGCACGGCGGCCGTGGTCTCGGCATCGTGACCGCGCTCGCGGAGAAGTGGGGAGTCAGGGACGAGCCGCACGGCGAGGTCACGGTGTGGGCCACGCTCTCGCCCGACGACCACCGCGCCGAGGACTTCGCGAGCCGTGTCACCGGCGCTGCGGCCGTCCCGGGCCTCGCGGAGCTGGGCCTCGACGAGACCGGCTTCGGGGACCCGGACCCGGGCCCGGCCGAGAGCGGTGGCGGAGACCACCGGAGGAACGGCGGCAGCCGCAGCGGCTTCGGACGCGGCAAGGGCTTCGGCCGGGGCGGCGGCTTCGGCGGGGGCGGCTTCGGCGGCTCTCCGTACGGGACACCGCGCTTCGGCGGCGCGGGCTGACCCGTCGGCCCGAGCCGACACCCCGGCGGGGGGCGACGCGCCGACCGGGACGGCCGGGCCTACGCGTACGGAGCCGACCGCGCCTCCGAGGACGCGGGCCGGGCCTTCGACACCGCGTGCTGGAGCCGGGCAGGCCCCCGCGCGCGAAGCGGCCGCCCCGCATCCGTACACCCGACGGACGCCGCACCCGTACACCCGACGGACCGGGCGGGCCCCGCATCCGTACACCCCGCAGGCCCCGCACCCGCGCACCCGGCAGGCCCCGTACCGCCGCCGGGCGTGGCGCCGCGCGGGCCCCGGGGGCCGCAGGCTCTCCCTGACTTCGCTCCCGTGCCCGCTCGGGCACCCCACTCCCCTTTTCCTGCCCGAATTCCGACCGTCTTCGCGCGCCACGGCGCCACCCGCCTCACGGGCCACCCGAGCACCCGGCCGCACCAGCCCCCGGCGCCGCGCCACCCCCGCCTCACGACCGCCCCCTCCCACGGACGTACAGACCCCCTCCGGGTCCCTTCACCCGGCCCAACGCGCACCCCTCGCCCCCTGCTCCCGCATCCGCTCCCGTTCACCCGTTCGAGTGCGTGGGGCCGGGAAGGCCCGAGGCGTTAGGCTCGCCGCCGTACGTGCCCAGCCGTGACGGGAGAACACCGACGATGGCCAAGAAGCGCCCGCAGTCCAAGGGCAAGGCGAGCACCGCGTTCGCGGGCGGTGAGGTGCCGGTGGTCGGGGCGAGGGAACCCTGCCCGTGCGGTTCGGGCCGCCGGTACAAGGCGTGCCACGGACGCGCGGCCGCGCAGGCGGCGACCGCCCTCGTCAGCCGCCCGTTCGAGGGACTGCCCGGTGAGGCCGACTGGGTCGCGCTGCGCGAACTCGTGCCCGCCGCGACGGTTCCGCTCCAGCTCGCGGGCGGACTGCCCGACGGCGTGCCGGCCGTGACGCTCGCGACCGTGCTGCCGATGGCCTGGCCCGCGTTGCGCCGCGAGGACGGCAGCGTCCTGCTCGGCCTCCAGAACGACACCGCTTCGGGCGACCTGAGCCGCGACCTCGCCGACACCCTGCGCCGCGCGCTCGACGCCGAGCCGGGCAACCCGGTCGAGGCGCGCCGCGCGCCCGTCGACGGCCCCCGCCTCCAGGACCTCCTGGATCTCGGCGCGCCGTTCGTCCCCGAGGTGCACGAGGGTTTCGCCTTCTGGCTGCCCGAGGGCGAGGCGCAGAACGCGTCCGCCGAGGTCACGGCCTCGCTGGAGCGTGCCGACGCGGCCGCTGTGCCGACCGTGCGGCTGAGCGGCGTCGATGCCGCGTACTGGTGCGAGGTGCCGGAGAAGAACCACCTGCGGTGGGTCACGACCCTCCCCGAGGAGCGGCTCCTGGACGCGCTCGCACGGCTCCACGCGGCCGGGGAGTCCTCGCTCGGCGAAGGCACGCGGCTCGTCGGTTCCTTCCGCGCGCACGGACTGACCGTGCCGGTGTGGGACCTGCCGAGCACGATGAGCGCGGCCGACACCGAGAAGCCCGCCGCCGCCTTCGCCGAGCGTCTGGAGACGGCCCTCGCCGCGACGACGCCGCTCACCACCGAGGAGCGCCGCGCCCGCGCGGGTCTCACCAACCGCCAGGTCACGCTCAACTGACGCACGGCGCCGGGCGCGCGTGAATCCGGTCACACCCGAAGCTCAAAGTCCGCTTAAGACCGGGCCCGAACGGATGAGACCGAATTTGCGAACCGGCGATCTCTTGTTACCGTTCAATTAGCCCGGTTGCTGGTGCATCCCCCGTCGCCAGCAACCGGGCCCTTCCATGTCCGGACGCAGGTCACGACGCCGGTCACGACGGGCGTCACGACGCGGGGCGCCGCACACGTCATGCCCCCCACGGACCGCCCCACCCCGGCTTCCGCGCTCAGAACTCCGGCGCGTTGACCCCCGGCCTGGTGAGCGTCTCGACGATCGGCCCGAGCACCGTCCCCACCTCCGGCAGCCACGGGCGCGCCACCTCCTCGTCCCGCACGGCAGGCGACCTCCCCGCCGGTGCCTCCGCCGCGTGCTCCGGCTCCGGCAGCGGCCCCCGCACCCACCCCGTCGCCCCCGTCCCCGTGTGCGAGGGCGGCAGGACGAGGTAGCCGCCGGTGCCGTGGAAGCGCAGCGCGCCGGGGACCCTGTCCATCGCGTAGAGCAGCGCGCCCAGGCGGGCGAGGTCGTACGGGGCGACGAGCAGCGCCCACCGCTCGGGGCCCGCCACGACGGGGCCCAGGCGCGCCCCCGCGCGGTCGAGCGCGGCGAGCGTCGCCGGGCCCACGGCGGCCGGCAGGCTCAGCGCGCAGGGCGCCTCGCCCTCGCCGGTCGCGAGCAGGACGGGGGCGTGCGGGCGCTGCCGCCACCACCAGGCCACCATGCGCGGATCGGTCGTCGCGGCGAGCAGCCCCGGTTCGAAGGGGTGCGCGCCCGGCCTGGCGCACAGCGGATCGGGGCAGGCGCAGTGGTCGGCGGGGCGCAGCGCGGGGTGCGGGGCGCGCCGCGCGGGGCGCGTGCCCACGCCGGGCAGGACGGGCCACTTCCAGCGCGTCGCGAAGAGCGCGGCCGCCTCGGGGTTGCCGGGTCCCTCCGTGCGGCCCGGCCCTGAGCTGCGGTGCTTTCCGGGGATCTCACGCATGCGCGCTCGTTCCTTTCCGTGGGACGCCGAGGAGCCGCACCACTGCGGTGCGGATCGCTTGCCTGCCGTTGCCCGCGCCCGGACGTGCCTGCGGCGCGAGTGTTGCCTGCGGTGCCGGTGGTGCGTGCGGTACGGGTGCGGCTCCCGGACGGAGGGAGCGCGGCCCGGGTGCGGAGCGTGCGTCTGGTGCGGTCGTCCGTGCGCCTGGTGCGGTCCGACGCGAGGGCGGCCCCGTGCGGTGCGCGATGCGCCGTGCGCGTCGGGCGGAGCCGTAACGTGTCGCTCGCGTACGTGGTCCTGTCGTACGTGGTCGCGCGGGGCGGATGCGTACGCGGTCCCCGCGCGGGGGCCCGTGGCCGGTGCGCGGGCTCACCGCGGACCGGTGGTGGCACAGGCCGGTCGTGGTCCGGGCCGGTGGTGGGCCCGCCCGCCCCGGCGGGCCCCAGCCCCGGTCGGCCTGGACCCCGGCCCTGTCGAGCCGGACTCCGTGCCGTACCGCCCCGTTGTGCTGTCGTTCAGGACGCTTCCCGCGCGTCACCGGGTTCCGGTCCAGCCCCCACTGGACCGCAGCCCCACCACGTAAGTACCCCGAGCGACTTCGGTGACGCTCCCCGACTGCCGTTCGCCTTCCCGGCGTCGCCGGAGGGCGAACTCCTCCAGTCGACCCCAGTCCCCCATCCGCACCTCCATTTCCGGCCAACCTGACATCTCGCGACGGGATGCACACCCCGCGTCCGGCCCGCACGCAGCCCGTTGCCACGCCCACGGACACCGGGAAACAGCCCCGGACAATGCTGGACATGCCGTGACGTACCCGTGTAGATGTGAACCTCTCGCCCAGCCGCAGCACACTTTGGGGGTTTGCGATGCTGACGCGCCACCCGCACCGGCCAGAGAGCCGGACACCATGAGCACCCCACCCGCCCCGAAAGTGGCCGGAACCCACTCCCCGAATCCCTCCTCCACCCACAATGCGGACGCCTCCGCGGAGCCCTCGGCGGACGCCTCGCTCCCCTCCCCCGCGAGCGCTCCTGGCGCCGGGGACTCCCGGGCGGGCGGCACCCCGGTACGCGCACCGCTCGCCCTTCAGGAGCGCCTCGCCTCCTGGCTGTTCGACCTCAGCACGCTCCACGAACTGAGCGCACGACTGCACCGCACCCGTACCACCGAGGACGCGCTGGGCGAACTCCTGCGCACGGGCGCCGCACTGCTCGGCGCGGAGCGCGGGCTGGTCCGCTTCACACACGCCGCTGCGCGGCCCGCGCGCCTCCACGGTCTCGGCCTGGACCGGGGCGAACTCGGCCGCCTGGAAGCACTGCCCGAGGAGTGCACCTCGCACGGCGCGCTGCTGGCCGCAGGCACGGGCGCGCCCCTGACGCGCCGTGACCTCCTCGCCGAACCGGGTCTCGACCCGCGCTGCGCGGCGGCCGCCCGGAGCCTCGGCTGCGCCGCCACGTACGCCGTACCGCTCTGCGACGCCGGGCGGATCTTCGCCTCGGCGCTCTGGTCCTTCCCCGAACCGACCGCGCCGTCCCCGCGACAGAGCCGCCTCCTCTCGCTCTACGCGCGCGAGGCCGCGAGCCACCTCGCGCTGCTCGGCGCGCAGGACACGGCGGTACGGGAGGCCGCGGCGTTGCGCACGCACCTCGGCCCCGGGGCGCTGCCCCGCGTCCCTGGGGCGCGCCTGGCCGGCCGCTGGCTCGCCGGGCCCGGCGGCGCGGGGAGCTGGTACGAGGCCGTGACGCTGCCCGACGGGGGTTGCGGGCTCGCCGTGGGCACCGCGAGCGGGGGCGGTCCCGAGGCGCTCGCCGGCGCGGCACGGCTGCGCGGGGCGCTGCGCGCGTACGCCATGCTCCAGGGCGAGGACCCGGCGGCGGTGCTCGCCGACCTCGAACTCGTGCTCCGGCTCAGCGAGCCGGGCCGCAGCGCGACCGCGCTCTACGCACATCTCGGCCAGGACGGCAGGCGGCTGCGCTTCGCCGGGGCGGGGCACGCGCCGCCGCTCCTGATCGGCCCGCGCAGGGTCGAGTACCTGGAGAGCACCGTGTCGGCGCCGCTCACGATGCTGAGCTGCTGGGAGGCACCGAGCGTCGAGGTGCGGCCGGAGCCCGGCGAGTCGCTCGTCTTCTACACCGACGGGCTGCTCCGGGCCACGGGTGACACCGCCGACCGCGCCTTCGCACGCGTGCACGCGGCGGCGGCGAGCAGCCCGCAGCGGCTGCGGCGGGACCCCGGGGCGCTCGCGGACCACCTTCTGGGGCGGGTGCTGACGGAGAGCGCCCTGCCGACGGGGGAGGACCTGGCGCTGCTGGTGCTGACCTTCGACTGAGCCGAAGCGGGGGCCGGAGGCCGGAAGCCGGGAACGGCGATCCGGGAGCGAAGGGCCTGGACCGGCGATCCGGGAGCGAAGGGCCTGGACCAGCGGGCCGGAAGCCAGGAACGGCGGGCCCGGAGCCAGGAACAGCGAGCCGGGAGCCCGGCCCGGCGATCCCGGCTCCGGGAGCGGCATGTTTCACGTGAAACATCGCCGATGACCCCCTTGCGGGGTTTCACGTGAAACATGCCGCGCTCCGCGCCCGCCCTGTGGCCCTGCTCACAGCCGCCCGGCCGTTCTCGCGGGACGCGCCGAGTCCGTACCGGAGTTGGCTCACGCCTTCCTTCGTACGCCCCGGCGGGCGAAGCGGACAACCGTACGATGGCCGCATCAGGCGTTCGTAGAAGGAGACAGCCCATGCAGGACGGCGGACAGCAGGTTCCGAGCACCGAGGACGGATCGGAGGAGGAGGCGATCAAGCAGCGCAAGAACGGCCTCTACCGCAATGTCTCGGACGAGCTGGCGGAGAGCATGCGGACCGGCTGGGCCGACACGGAGCTGCACGATCTGAAGCCGATCCCGCAGGCCGCCGAGACCGCCGCGCGTCGCGCCAAGCTGTCCGCCGCCTTCCCCGGCGAGCGGCTCGTGATCCCGGCGGGCAACCTCAAGGTCCGCTCGAACGACACGGACTACCCCTTCCGCTCCTCGGTCGAGTACGCCTACCTCACCGGCGACCAGACACAGGACGGCGTACTCGTCCTGGAGCCCACCGCGAGCGGCCACGAGGCGACTGTCTACCTGCTGCCCCGCTCGAACCGCGAGAACGGCGAATTCTGGCTCGACGGCCAGGGCGAGCTGTGGGTGGGCCGCAGGAACTCCCTCGCCGAGTCCGAGCAGTTGCTCGGCATCCCGGCGAAGGACGTGCGCGAGCTGCCCGAGGCGCTGCGCGAGGCGAGCGGCCCGGTGCGGGTCGTGCGCGGGTACGACGCGGGCATCGAGGCCGCGCTCACCGACAAGGTGACGGGCGAGCGGGACGAGGAGCTGCGGGTCTTCCTCTCCGAGGCACGGCTCGTCAAGGACGCGTTCGAGATCGGCGAGCTGCGGAAGGCCGTCGACTCGACCACGCGCGGCTTCGAGGACGTCGTGAAGGTCCTCGACAAGGCGCAGGCCACCTCCGAGCGCTACATCGAGGGCACGTTCTTCCTGCGCGCCCGCGTCGAGGGCAACGACATCGGCTACGGCTCGATCTGCGCCGCGGGGCCGCACGCCACGACGCTGCACTGGGTCCGCAACGACGGTCCGGTCCGCGCCGGTGAGCTGCTGCTCCTCGACGCCGGGGTCGAGACGCACACCCTCTACACCGCCGATGTGACGCGCACGCTGCCGATCGACGGCACGTTCACCGCGCTCCAGCGGACGATCTACGACGCGGTGTACGAGGCGCAGGAGGCCGGCATCGCGGCGGTGCGCCCGGGCGCCAAGTACGCGGACTTCCACGAGGCCGCGCAGCGCGTGCTCGCCACGCGGCTCGTCGAGTGGGGCATCATCGAAGGCCCCGTCGACCGCGTCATCGAGCTGGGCCTCCAGCGCCGCTTCACGCTGCACGGCACCGGTCACATGCTCGGCCTCGACGTGCACGACTGCGCGGTGGCCCGCACCGAGACGTACAAGGACGGCGTCCTGGAGCCCGGCATGTGCCTGACGGTCGAGCCGGGCCTCTACTTCCAGGCCGACGACCTCACCGTGCCCGAGGAGTACCGGGGCATCGGCGTGCGGATCGAGGACGACATCGTCGTCACGGAGGACGGCAACCTGAACCTCTCGGCCGCGCTGCCGCGCACGGCGGACGAGGTCGAGGCGTGGATGGCGCGCCTCCAGGGCTGAGGCACGACAGCGGTACGTGGACGGGCCGGGCTCCCCTCGGGGGCCCGGCCCGTTGGCGTACCCCCCCGTCAGGCCGCTGCCAGCGGAGCCCCTTCGCGCCACTTCACGAGCTTGTCGAAGCGGACGACAGCGCCGCCGCGGCCCGCGCGATTGCGAAACTGGGCATGGTCGGAGAGTTCGCTGATGATGCCGAGGCCACGACCGCTCTCCGCCTCCAGGCGGGTGCGGCGCAGGGGGACGCCGCGGCGCCCCGGGAAGCCCGGGCCCGAGTCGCTCACCTCGACGTGACAGCGCTCCTCGTCGAGGCGGACGGTGACGCGGTACTTCGCCGTGCTCGCGCCGCCGTGCTCGACGGCGTTCGCGCACGCCTCGGTGAGCGCGAGGGAGAGATCGAAGGCGGTGTCGGGATCGACGCCGGCCGTGTCCATAGCACCGGCGAGCAGCTTGCGGGCGAGCGGCACGCTCGCCGCCTCACGCCGCAGATGGAGTGACCACCAGATGCTCATGTTCCAGCCTCCTGTGCACGGCTCGGCATAGAAGTACGTATTGCCGCCGACACCGTCCCTCAACCGCCCTCTTGACACCGCGAAGTCGGATCAATACGGGGCTAATAGTGCATATCCGGCGAGAAGTTCACGCCATCGGCCCCCACCCGCCAGACGCCCCGGGTGCCCCAGGCGTCACACTCGTCCCGCGCCGGACGCCCCCATTCCCCCGTACCGCCGCCATCCCCGCCCAAGCAGACCTTCGGGACCTTGCGGACCTGCCCGCCCGCGCCGCGGGACGCGATGGGATGATGGGCCCGCCATGACTGCCCCCCACGTGTTCCCGCGCGCCGGATCGGGACTCCGGCTGCTGAGGGCCGCGGTGTTCACCGCGGTCTGCGTCGCGTTGTCCGCGCTGGGGCACTCGATGGCCTCGGGGGCGAGTGTTCCGCTGTGGAGCCTGGGCCTCGGTTTCCTCCTCGTCCTCCTCGTCGTCTGCCCGCTCGCGGGCCGGGAACGCTCCCTGCCCGGCATCGCGGCGCTCCTCGCCACCGGGCAGCTCGGGCTCCACGCCCTCTTCGGGCTCGGTCAGCAGGGCATGGCGATGGGGCCCCCGCAGGAGAGCGCGGCCGAGCGCGCCGCGCGGCTCGTCTGCGGCGCCGGGGCCTCCTCACTGAGCCCCCTGGAGGCGCATCACATCCTCGCGACGGCCGGGCTCGACGATCCGGCGGCGGCGCACGCGCATTCCGGCATGGGGCCGCTGCCCTCGCTGCCGATGCTCCTCCTGCACCTGCTGGCCGCGCTCGTCGCCGGCTGGCTCCTGCGCCGTGGTGAGCGGGCTCTCTTCGGGCTCGTACGGCTCTCGGGGCAGCTCATCGCCGCGGTCGCCGCGGGGGCACGGCTGCGGGCGCTGTGGTGCGCGCTCGCTCTCGTACGGCTGCGGCTCGCGGCCCTCGCGCTGCTGCGGCAGCCGCGCGCGGCCCGCGGGGACGAGGAACGGCTGCCCGGGGACGGGGCGGCCATCCGGCACTCGGTGATCAGGCGGGGCCCGCCGCGCGCGGGCCTGACTCTCGCCGCCTGACCACGACCGGCAACACCCGCCGGGCCCGGGCCTGTCCGTGCCCCGGTGCCGCCGCGTCGTGCCGCCGCGCGCGCCCCGAAACAGGCCGCGCGGCCACCTCACCGTTCCCCACTGCCGAAAGTGGAGTTTCGCCATGCACGCTTCGTACGACGAGACGTACGCGCCCACCGCCGCACCCGCGCGACGCGTTCGCCGCCTCGCGGTCCTCGGCGCGCTCGCCGCCTCCGGGGTCCTCGTCCTCGCGGGCCCCGCCGCCGCGCACGTCAGCGTCGCCCCGCAGGGGACCGCCGCCAAGGGCGGCTACGCGACCGTCAACTTCAAGGTGCCCAACGAGCGCGACGACGCCTCGACCGTGAAGCTGGAGGTCAGCCTCCCCACCGACCACCCGCTCGCCTCGGTGCAGCCGCAGCCGGTCCCCGGCTGGACCGTCAAGGTCACGCAGGCCACGCTCGACAAGCCGATCGAGATGCACGGCGAGAAGGTCACCGAGGCGCCCTCGAAGATCACCTGGACCGCCGAGGGCAAGGGCGTCGAGCCCGGCCAGTTCCAGCAGTTCCCGCTCTCGCTCGGGCCCCTGCCCGAGGACGCGGACCAGCTCGTCTTCAAGGCCCTCCAGACGTACTCCGACAAGGAGGTCGTCCGGTGGATCGAGGAGCCGAAGAGCGACGGCAGTGAGCCGGACGACCCCGCGCCCGTGCTCGCCCTGAGCGCCGCAGCCGACGACGCGCACGGCGCGGCGGCGAACGGCTCGGCGAGCGACAGCGCCGCAGGGGACGACGGCAAGGACGGGGCCGAGAACGGCCACGACAAGACCGCCAGCGCCTCCTCCGAGAGCGACAACGGCTCGTCCGACACCACCGCCCGCGTCCTCGCCGTCGTCGGCATCGTCGTCGGCGCCGCCGGGGTGGCCTTCGGGGTGCTCGCGGGGCGCCGCCGTACCGCCACCAGCGACTGACCCACCCGGGGCGGGGCGCCCTTCGCGGCGCCCCGCCCCTCCGCCCCCTTCTCACCTCAGGACTTCGCACATGCGCACCACCAGCACCACCCGGCTCCGCCGTTCGACCCTGCTCGCCGCCTCGTTCGCCACCGCGGCCGCACTCACCCTCGGCGCCTGCGGCGGCAGCGACGACGACAAGAAGGACAACGCCGCCGTCGTCGACGTCTCCGCCGCGCCGGACACGCGGAAGGCGGCGACCGTTCTCGACCAGCCCTTCACGAAGCCGGACCTCGTCCTCACCGACACGGCGGGCAAGAAGTTCGACCTGCGGGAGCGCACGGCGGGCAAGCCGACGCTCGTCTACTTCGGCTACACGAACTGCCCCGACGTCTGCCCGCTCACCATGAGCAACATCGCCATCGCCGCGAAGAAGCTGCCCGCGGCCGAGCGCGAGAAGCTCCAGGTCGTCTTCGTCACGACCGACCCGAAGCGCGACACCCCGAAGGCGCTCGGCTCCTGGCTCAAGGGCCAGGACCCCGACTTCATCGGCCTCACGGGCGACTTCGACTCCATCCAGGCGGGCGCACGCCAGCTCGGCATCAGCGTCGAGCCCACGCACAAGGACAAGAACGGCAAGACCGTCTCGACCCACGGCACGCAGGTCATCGCCTTCTCCCCGAAGACCGACAAGGGCTACGTCCTGTACGGCGAGCAGGCGACCGCCGACGACTACACGAAGGACCTGCCCCAGCTCGTCGAAGGACGCCGGCCGTGACGGCGCGAGCACCGGAGCGGACCCGGCGCGGCGCCTCGGCCGCACACGGCATACGCGGCGCCTCGGCCGTAGGGAGCGTGCGAGCCCGCACGGGGGTGCGCGGCGGTACGGGGCTGCTCGCGCTCCTCGCGGGCGGCCTGGGCCTCGCCCTCACCCTCACCGCCTGCGGGGGCGGCAGCGGCAGCGCCGACGACGCGAAGCCCGCCGTCAAGGTCACCACCGGCTACGTACCGCAGCCCGTCAGCGACGACATGGCCGCCGGTTTCTTCGTCGTCACCAACAAGGGCGGGGCCGACCGCCTCACCTCCGTGACCAGCCCGCTCGCGGCGGAGGTGACCCTGCACAGCACGAAGGACGGCCAGATGCGCGAGCAGGACTCCTTCGCGGTCCCGGCGCACGGCCGGCTCGACTTCGCGCGCGGCGGTAATCACCTCATGTTCGAGCGGCTCCGGCACACACCGAAGCGCGGGGAGACCGTCACGGTCACCCTGCACTTCGCGAAGTCCGGGGCCGTCAAGGCCGTCCTGCCGGTGAAGGAGACGACCTACCAGCCGCCCTCGGCGGGAGACACGCAGGACAAGCAGTGAGGAGCACCCGATGCGCAGCCCCGCACCACCCGCTCTGAGCACCGCCGACGCCCCGGGAGGCGCGCGCCCCGGCACAGCGCGCCGCCGCACTCCTCCCGGGGGCCGCAGGCTCGCTCTCCTCCTCGCGAGCCTCGCGGCGGCGCTCCTCGCCGTACTCGCGGGAGCCGCGCCCGCTTCGGCGCACGCGGCGCTCGTCGGCAGCGACCCGCAGCAGGGCTCCGTGCTCGACACCGCGCCCGCGCGCGTCGTGCTCGACTTCTCCGAGAAGATCGGCGTCTCCGACAACGCGGTCCGCGTACTCGACCCCTCGGGCGAGCGCGTCGACACCGGCAAGCTCACGGAGCTGAGCGGCGGTTCCCGCGCCCGCTACGCGGTGAACCTGCACGCCGGGCTCCCCGACGGCACCTTCACCGTCGCCTACCAGGTCGTCTCCGCCGACAGCCACCCCGTCGCAGGCGCCTTCACCTTCTCGATCGGCGCCCCTTCGAAGACGAGCGCGGTCGTCCCCGAGACCGAGGCGGGCGGCGGTCTCGTCGGTTTCCTCTACGACGTGGGGCGGTACCTCGCGTACGCGGGCTTCGTCGTCCTCGTCGGCGGCGCCGCCTTCGTGCTCGGCTGCTGGCCGCGCGGCACCCGCCTGCGCGCCCTGCAACGCCTCGTCGTCGGCGGCTGGTGCGCGCTCACGGCCGCGACTCTCGCGCTGCTCCTGCTGCGCGGCGCGTACACGGGCTCGGGGAAGTTCTCCGACGTCTTCGACCTCGGCGCGCTCGGCGACGTGCTCCAGACGAAGCCCGGCGCCGCCCTCGTCTCGCGACTGCTCCTGCTCGCCGTCGCCGCACTCTTCATCGCCGTGCTCTTCGGTGCCTACGCGCGGCGCGAGGACCCGGCCGAACGCCGCGACCTCGGCTTCGGGCTCGCGATCGGCGGTCCCGTCGTCGCGATCGGCCTCGCCTCGACCTGGGCGCTGGCCGAGCACGCGTCCGCCGGGCTCCAGACCGCCGTCGCGATGCCCGTCGACATCCTGCACCTGCTCGCTGTCGCCGCGTGGCTCGGCGGGCTCACCGCACTGCTCGTCGCCCTCTACCGCGATCCCGCCGTCGAGGCGGCGACCGTCCACCGCTTCTCACGGCTCGCCTTCACGAGCGTCGTCGTGCTCGTCGGCACCGGGATCTACCAGTCCTGGCGCCAGGTCGGCACCTGGTCGGCGCTCACCGGCACGTCGTACGGGCAGCTCCTGCTCGTGAAGGTCGGCCTCGTCGTCGTCCTCGTCGCCGTCGCCTTCTTCTCCCGCCGCTGGACGAGCCGGCTCACGGAGGGCGGGACGACGGTGGCGGGTGTGCCGAGGACGCGCAAGGCGGAGCCCGCGCGCAAGGGGGAACAGGCGCGCAAGGCGGAGCCCGCGCGTACGGAGAGGTCGGCGCGCACGCAGAAGACCGCCGTACGCGACGGGGGCGACGCCCGCGGGAAGGGCGCCGCCGACGGAGGGGATGCCGCCGATCCCGTACGGGCCGCTCAGCTCGCGCGGCAGCAGGCGGCCGTACGGGTCGCGCAGGAGAAGCGGACGCGGGACGCCGACCCGGTCCGCTCGGGGCTGCGCCGCTCCGTCCTGATCGAGGCCGGGATCGCCGTCGTCCTGCTCGGCGTCACGACCGTCCTCACCACGACCGAGCCCGGCCGCACCGAGGAGCAGGTCGCCGCGGCCAAGGGCGGGTCCGCGAGCAGCGCGCCCGTCTCCGTGAAGCTCCCCTTCGACACCGGCGGCGAGAACGGCAAGGGCACCGTCCAGCTCGATATCGACCCAGGGCGCTCGGGCGCCAACGTCATGCACGTCTACATCGAGCGCCCAGGAGGCGCGCCCTTCGACGTGCCTGAGGTCCGCCTCTCGCTCACGCTCCCCGAGAAGAACCTCGGCCCGATCGCGGTCCGGCCCCAGCACCTCGCGGCCGGGCACTGGAGCGCGTCCGGGGTGCAGATCCCGATGGCGGGCAGCTGGCAGCTCGGCGTCACCGTCCGCACCTCCGACATCGACCAGGTCACCGTCGACAAGACCGTCCGTATCGGCTGAGCCCGGCGAGGACAAGCAGCCGACAGCCGCCTCAGCGGCGCACGCGCCGGACCGCCCCGGAAGCCGCGCGCGCCGGACCGCACCCGAAAGCACAGAGCACCATGACAGACCGCATCCCGCCCCAGGACCGGACCAAGGCCCGCCCCCGGAGGGCTGGTTCCGCGCCTCGCACCACCGAGGACCGTACGAACCCGCCGGGCCCGGAGGACCGTACGAACCCGCCGGGCCCGGAGGACCGTGCGAACCCGCCGGGCCCCGCGGGCGTCAGCCGCCGTGCGCTGCTCGGCACGGCCGGGGCCACCGGGCTCGCCCTCGGGGCCGCGGGGGGCGGGGTGGGGTACGCCCTCGCGCCGGACGCGAGCAAGGAGCACGCCGAAGCGCTCACCGCACTCGGCGCCCGGCGCGCGATGTTCCACGTGAAACATCAGCCGGGGATCACCACCCCGCTCCAGGCCAAGGGCCACCTCCTCGCCTTCGATCTGCTCGCGGGCAAGGGCAGGCGCGAGGCGGCGAATCTCCTGCGGCACTGGTCGGCGACTGCCGAGCGGCTCATGGCAGGCGAGACGGTCGCGGCGGACGGGCACGACACCGGCATCGCGCTCGACGCCGGGCCCTCCTCGCTCACGGTCACCTTCGGGTTCGGGCACAGCTTCTTCAGCCGTACGGGACTGGAGAAACAGCGGCCCGAAGCTCTCGCGCCGCTCCCGCAGTTCTCCTCCGACCACCTCGACGCGAAGCGGAGCAACGGCGATCTGTGGGTGCAGATCGGCGCCGACGACGCCCTCGTCGCCTTTCACGCACTGCGGGCTCTCCAGAAGGACGCGCGCGGGACGGCGCGGGTGCGCTGGCAGATGAACGGCTTCAACCGTTCCCCCGGGGCCACCGCGAGCCCCAGGACCGCCCGGAATCTCATGGGGCAGCTCGACGGGACGGGCAATCCGCAGGAGAGCGACGAAGACTTCGCGGCCCGTGTCTTCGTGGCTCCCGGGGACGGTCCGGAGTGGATGGCGAACGGCTCGTACGTCGTCATGCGCCGTATCCGCATGCTGCTCGACGACTGGGAGGGCCTCGGGCTCGCGGAGCAGGAGAGGGTCATCGGCCGCCGGAAATCCACCGGTGCCCCGCTCACGGGCGGCGGGGAACGCACCGAACCGAAACTCGACGCGACCGACAAGAACGGCGACCTCGTCATTCCGCTCAACGCCCATGCCCGCATCACCCGACCCGACCAGAACGGCGGGGCCGCGATGCTGCGCCGCCCGTTCTCGTACCACGACGGCATCGACGCGGAGGGCGTACCGGACTCCGGACTCCTCTTCCTGTGCTGGCAGGCGGACCCGCTGCGGGGTTTCGTCCCCGTGCAGCGCAAGCTCGACCGCGGGGACGCGCTCTCCGAGTACATCCGCCACGAGGCGAGCGGGCTCTACGCCGTACCGGGAGGCGCGGGGAAGGGGGAGTACGTGGGGCAGGGGCTGCTGGAGGGGTGACGGGGGCGACCTCTTCCTCTCGTCCTTCTGTCGTACGAGAGGAAGAGGTTGTCCACAGAGTTATCCACAGGCGGGCGCCCAGGGCTGGGGACAAGTCGACAGACGCGCCCGACATGGTCGACAAATCGCCCTAGAGACCCCCACGGCCACCAAGTCCGTCCACAGTCATTTCCTGGCCGCCCCGGCCGGTTCGCCGCCATTCGACGCCACTTTTCCCTTGATCAACTCTATGGGATCGAGAATTTCCACCCGAAAGGGGTCGCCCGCAAGGTTTCGAATGGGAAATCTACGGAACGAACGGCTGGATTCGGAACTTTGCATTCCGACATCCACAGCGGACATCCGCAGCCTGTGGATAACTTTTCGGGAACGCCCACCCCTGTGGACAACTTCGCCGCACAGCGGCCCCGCGTCGCGCCCGCGCCGCCTCCACACGGTGTCCGCGCGGCCTTCGCGCAGCCTCCGCGCGGCCTCCGCGACCGTACGCCGAGAAGCGCGAGCCACTCAGGCGAATACCGAATAAGCCCTGCGAACATTCCGGCAAATCACCCATTTCACCCTTAACGCGCAAGCGGGTCGCGAAAAAGATCACCGCCTCGAGGCGATCGCCGCCGAATCCCGGTCGAGCCGAGGACCATCGCCCCGGTAGCCTGGCTCTGTGATTGACCTTCGCCTGCTTCGTGAGGACCCCGACCGTGTGCGTGCTTCGCAGCGCGCCCGAGGAGAGGACGTCGGGCTCGTCGACTCCCTCCTCTCCGCCGACGAGCGCCGCCGCTCCTCCGGGGTCCGCTTCGACGAGCTGCGCGCCGAGCAGAAGCAGCTCGGCAAGCTCATCCCCAAGGCGCAGGGGGACGAGAAGCAGGAGCTGCTGAGGCGGACGGGTGAGCTGGCCGCCGCGGTCAAGGCCGCCGACGCCGAGCAGAACGACGCCGCCGCGCAGACCCAGGACCTCCTGCGCCGCCTGGGCAACCTCGTCCACCCGGACGTCCCCGTCGGCGGCGAGGAGGACTTCGCCCTCCTGGAGACGCACGGCACGATCCGCGACTTCGAGGCCGAGGGCTTCACGCCCAAGGACCACCTGGAGCTGGGCAACCTGCTCGGCGCGATCGACGTCGAGCGCGCGGCGAAGGTCTCGGGCTCGCGCTTCTACTACCTCACCGGCATCGGCGCGCTCCTCGAACTCGCCCTCGTCAACGCCGCGATCGCACAGGCCACGGCGGCCGGCTTCACGCCCATGCTCACGCCCGCTCTCGTCCGTCCGCAGGCGATGGACGGCACCGGCTTCCTCGGCCAGGCGGGACAGGACGTCTACCACCTCAAGGACGACGACCTGTATCTCGTCGGCACCTCCGAGGTGGCCCTCGCCGGCTACCACATGGACGAGATCATCGAGGCGGACCGGCTGCCGCTGCGGTACGCGGGCTTCTCGCCGTGCTTCCGGCGCGAGGCGGGCTCGCACGGCAAGGACACGCGGGGCATCTTCCGCGTCCACCAGTTCGACAAGGTCGAGATGTTCTCGTACGTCGCCCCGGAGGACTCCGAGGCGGAGCACCAGCGGCTCCTTGACTGGGAGAAGCAGTGGCTGACCTCGCTCGGGCTGCCGTTCCGCGTGATCGACGTCGCGACCGGTGACCTCGGCTCCTCGGCGGCGCGGAAGTTCGACTGCGAGGCGTGGATTCCGACGCAGGGCAAGTACCGCGAGCTGACCTCGACATCGGACTGCACCGAGTTCCAGGCGCGGCGCCTGTCCATCCGGATGCGCGACGGCAAGAAGACGCGCCCGCTCGCGACCCTCAACGGCACGCTGTGCGCCGTCCCGCGCACGATCGTCGCGCTCCTGGAGAACCACCAGCAGGCCGACGGTTCGGTGCGGGTGCCGGAGGTGCTGCGGCCGTACCTGGGCGGTCGCGAGGTGCTGGAGCCGGTCGCTCCGGCCGCCGCCAAGTGAGCGGCGAGTCCGTTCGCACGGGGGACGGGCCAAGGCCCACGGCGGCGCTCACGGGTACGGGGGCGGCACCCACGGGTGCGGCGGCGCTCACCGGCGCCGAGGCCGCCCCCGTGCCCGGGCAGGCCCGGCGCTCCGGCCGCTTCCCGTACCGGCTCGTCGCCACCGACCTCGACGGGACCCTCCTGCGCTCCGACGACACCGTCTCGCCGCGTACGCGCGCCGCGCTCGTCGCGGCGGCGGAGGCGGGTGCGCCGCACCTCATCGTGACGGGCCGCGCCGTGCCGTGGACGAAGAAGGTGCTCGAAGAGCTGGACTACCAGGGGCTCGCCGTGTGCGCGCAGGGCGCGCAGGTCTACGACGCGGCCGCCGGACGCCTGCTCACCTCGGTGACGCTGGAACGCGGACTCGCCCGACGCGCGATCGAGCTGATCGAGGACGTCACCGGGCCGCTCGCCCTCGCGGTGAGCCGCGACGGTCTCGAAGGCGACGTCGTCACGGGGCCCGGCTACCAGGTCCTGAGCGATGGCCTCGCCTCGATCCCGCTCGACGACGCGGACCGCGCCGCCGCGCTGTGGGAGCGGCCGATCAACAAGGTCTACCTCCAGCACCCCGCGCTCAGCTCCGACGCCCTCGCCACGGTCGCCACAACGCTCGCAGGGCAGCTCGTGGGCGTCGTGATGGCGGGCGAGGGAGTCGTCGAACTCCTCCCCCTCGGCCTCACGAAGGCCACGGGCCTCTCGATCGCCGCACGCCGCCTCGGCGTCAAGGCACACGAGACGATCGCCTTCGGCGACATGCCCAACGACATCCCGATGTTCCGCTGGGCCGCCCACGGTGTCGCGATGGCGGACGCCCACAAGAACCTGAAGGCCGTCGCGGACGAGATCACGCTGTCGCACGACGCGGACGGGATCGCGGTGGTACTGGAGCGGTTGCTGGGGGAGTGAGGGGAGCGCGGGGGGGGGCTCGACGGTGCGGCGACGGAGGGCCGGGAGCGATTTTGGGCACACCCGTACGCCGCGGGCGGGTGTGGCGTACGGGTCAACCCCAGGGGGTGGGCGGCCCAGGGCGACAAGCGCACCTTAGACCGCCCCGGGCGGGTCGCGCGGAGCTCGACGGAGCGGAGGTGGTCGACTCCGGAGCTGCTCGGACGCGAGGGTCCGCCCTTTCGGGAGCGTGGGGGACGCGGAGGTCCGCGCCACGTTCCACTCCCCGTGGAGACCGGACTCGGGTGAGGGGTCCGGCACGCACAACTCTGCCCGCCCCCGCCCGCCCGCGCCAGGTCTTTTTCATTACGTTTCGGCCGCCTTCACGCGCCGATCGAGGAACGCCGGCCACGGCACCGGGGACAGCGTGCGGTCCTGTCGGGGGGAGAGCGGTTTCCCATCCGGTTTCGCGCCCGGTCCCCCGTCGCCGCTCAGCCGTCCCCGCGCCGCTTCCTTCGCTTCCGCGCCCGCCGGGAACGGCTGAAGAACCAGCCCGCCGGGGGCTCGTCCGAGCGCCAGGGCTGCGGCGACGGCGGCCCGCCCTCCTCACGCCAGCGGGCGGCGAGCATCCGGGCCCTGGCCGAGGGCTCCGAGGTGTCGGCGGCACGGATGAAGTCCATGTCGAACTCCACGGCGTCCCAGTCCCCGTCCGCCCCGGCGTCCGGTTCCCCGCTCGGGGCGCCCTTTCCGGAGCCGGCGCCCGTACCTGTACCTGCGCGGGAGTCGGCCCTCGCCCCCGTACCTGCGCCAGTACGGGAGTCGGCCCCCGGCTCCGCGCCGGAATCCGCACCCGTGCCCTCTTCGTTCTCCGCCTCGCGGCGGGCCGAGGGCTCGGGCTCTTCCGGGGGTGGGGTGTCGTGTCCGGTCATGCGTTCCGCTCCTCACGAGTCCGGGAACTGGCGGCTCGCCGGGACCGGACCGACACGATGGATGCATTGCGCACGTTTCGTGCCGTTCCGTCCCGCACTCTCCAGTGTCGCGCGGACGGCATCAGAACGGCGTGAGTCCCCCGGAGGCCGCCCGGAGGCCCCGCGCCGCCTGCCCTTACTCCTCCCCCGCGGCGAGCTTGAGGCTGCGCAGCTTCTGCCCCGCGTACCAGGTGGCGAGTCCCGTGACGACGACGAGGAGCACGATGCCCACCGGCAGGCTCACGTCGGAGCTGACCAGCTCTGGTCGCCCCACGACCTTCTCGGCGAGCGCGAGCGCCCACTGCTGCACGCTGAGCGTCCTGGCCCCCGCGACGAAGGAGCCGAAGAGGGCCTCCCAGACCAGCGCGTAGACGAGCCCGGCGATCACCGCGTGGCGCGTGATCGCGCCGAGGAGGAGGAAGATCGCCGCGTACGCGATGGAGGCGACAAGCGCGGCGAGGGTGTAGGCGACGGCGATCTGCTGTCCGTTGCCGTTGAGGATGAAGCCGGCGATGAGCGTGGGAACGGCGGCGAAGGCCATCGTCACGGCGATCGCGACAATCAGCTTCGTGACGATGATCGTCGGCCGCTTCACCGGCTTGGCGAGCAGGTAGAGCACGGAGCCGTCGTCGATCTCGGGGCCGATCGCGCCCGTACCCGCGATGACGCCGATGATCGGCACCATCGTGGCGAGCGCGAAGCCGCCGAGTACCTCGCCCGCCGTGTTGTCGTCGGCCCCCGCGATGACGCGGGTGAAGACGGCGATGACGAGGAGGAGGACGGGCAGGGCGAAGAGGATGAGCGCGCGGCGGCGGCCGAGCAGTGCCCGGTAGGTGAGCCGGGCGACGGTGGGGTGGTACATCGGACTCCTTCCGGCCCGCTAGGCCGCGACGAGGTAGGAGAAGACGGATTCCAGCGACTCGTCGGACGGCGAGACGGTGAGCAGGCGGATGTTGCCCGCGCGGGCGACCTGCGGCAGCAGCGCGGTGAAGCGGGCGAAGTCCACTGCCTGGATGAGCAGCGCGTCCTCCTTGAGGTCGACCTCGATACCCGCGGTCGACGGGTCGGCGATGAGCGCGGCGGCGAGCGCCCTGTCGTCGCTGGAGCGGACGAGGTAGCGGTGCGGGCGGTCGGTCATGAGGCGCCGGATACGGCGGAAGTCACCGCTCGCCGCGTGCCGCCCCGCGACGATCACCTCGATGTGCGAGGCGAGTTGCTCGACCTCCTCCAGGATGTGCGAGGAGAAGAGGACGGTCCTGCCCTCGTCGCCCATGCGCCGGAGCAGGTCCATGAGCTGCATCCGCTGGCGTGGGTCCATGCCGTTGAACGGCTCGTCGAGCAGCAGCACCGACGGCTCGTGGACGAGCGCGGACGCCATCTTGACGCGCTGGCGCATGCCCTTGCTGTACGTGGAGATCTTGCGGTCCTGCGCGTACTCCATCTCGACCGTGGCGAGCGCCTTCGCCGCTGCCCTGTCGTCGAGTCCGTGCAACTCGGCGTTGGCGACCACGAATTCGCGCCCCGTGAGGAAGTCGTACATGCCCTCGCGCTCGGGGACGAGACCGATCGCGCGGTAGCTCTCCTCGTTGCGCCAGATCGGCGCGCCGTCGAGGGTCACGGTGCCGCCGGAGGGGGCGAGGAAGCCCGCCATCATGTTGATGAGCGTCGACTTGCCCGCACCGTTGGGCCCGAGCAGTCCTGTGACGCCGGGGCCGATGGTCATCGAGACGTCGTTGACGGCGACCACGTTGCCGAACCAGCGGGAGGCGTGGTCGAGGTGGAGGGTGGTCACAGCACGGCCTTTCGGTAGCGGCGCAGCAGGAGCGAGTAGCAGCCGGCGATGAGGCCGAGCACCAGGAGCAGGAAGACGAGTCCCTGCGCGACCGAGAGGTCCTGGCCGCCCGGCCAGGCCGGGGCCGCGCCGAGGAAGGCGGACTGCACCCCGTCGATGAGCGTGATGGGCGAGAAGAGCCCGAGCCAGGAGACTGCGCTGGTGCTGTCCTGGACGTAGGCGATGCCCTGGAGGGTGCTCACCGCCCCGTAGCTGATGGTGAAGACGGCGATGACGGCGGCGACGCCGAAGCCGCGGCGTGGGGTCACGGCGGAGACGACGAGTCCGATACCGGCGAAGAGGAGCGAGAGCAGCGCCACGGAGACCAGTCCCTGCGCGAAGCCCTTCGTGTGCTCCGCGACGTCGAATTTGGCAAGGAGCGCCCCGATGTACATCACGAGCAGCGGGGTGCCTGTGAGGATGAAGAGCGCGGTCGCCGTCGCGGCGAACTTCGCCCGTACGTAGTCCGCGGCTTCCAGGGGGCGGGAGAAGTAGAGCGGCATCGTCCTGAACCGCAGGTCGTGCGAGACGGCCTGGGGGGCCTGGGCGGCGAGGAAGAGGCCGACGACCGCCTGCATGACGATCGCGTACCGCGTGTAGTCGAGCGGCAGGTCCTTGAGCTTCGCCGCGATGGTGACGGCCGCGAGGATGCCGGCGACGAGGACCATGACGCCGAAGAGGAGGGCGGGCAGCACCTTGGACTTCGCGGCGCGGCCGAGGCCGAAACTGCCGCGCAGGGACTGCACGTAGAGCGCGCGGCGGATCGCGGTGCGGCCCAGGCGCGGGCCGTCGTAGTGGCGGTAGCCGATGTCGTGGATCGTCGAGGACCCGGCGGGGCTTGTCATCGGTTCCGCACCTCCTGCGGGGACGGGCCGGCGGGTGCGGCGGGGGACTGGGGTGCCCCGGCGGGCTGGGGCAGGGCGGGGCCGCGCCCGGCGCTGGTGCCGGGGGCTTCGGAGCGGAAGACCTCGGCGATGTGGTGGCGGCGCTGTTCCATGCGGACGAGGCCGAGGCCGAGATCGGCGACGGTGTCACGGACGAGGTCGTACGTCTGCTCGCCCGCGGCCTCCAGGAGCAGGATGTGGCCCGCGCCCGGCAGGCCCTGCTCAGCGGGCCCCTTGTCGAGGGCGACCCCGGCGGCGGCGAGGGCCTCGCGCAGGGCCTTGGTGCCGTCCGGGTGCTG
Source organism: Streptomyces sp. P6-2-1 (assembly GCF_050613165.1). Taxonomy (NCBI): domain Bacteria; kingdom Bacillati; phylum Actinomycetota; class Actinomycetes; order Kitasatosporales; family Streptomycetaceae; genus Streptomyces; species Streptomyces sp. P6-2-1. The sequence continues at coordinate 3,456,778 of NZ_CP192513.1, forward strand.
CTCGGAGTCGGTGACCTCGACGGCGAGGGTCGTCGTGGTCTGCGTGAAGTCGCTCGTGGAGCTGGAGCGGAGCAGGGTGCCGCCGTCGATCACGACGACGTGGTCGCACGTGCGCTCCAGCTCGCCGAGGAGGTGCGAGGTGACGAGGACGGAGATGCCGAAATCGGCGTGCACGCGGCGGATGAGGCCGAGCATGTCGTCCCTGCCGACCGGGTCGAGCCCGTTGGTCGGCTCGTCGAGGAACACCAGCTCGGGGTCGTGCACGAGGGCCTGCGCGAGCTTGACGCGCTGCTTCATGCCCGTCGAGTAACCGCCCATCGGGCGGTAGCGCTCCTCGTAGAGGCCGACATGGCGCAGGGTGTCGGCCGTGCGCTCGCGCGCGGCGGTGGCGGGAAGCCCGGCCATGCGCGCCATGTGGACGACGAACTCGGTCGCCGAGACATCGGGTGGCAGGCAGTCGTGCTCCGGCATGTAGCCGACGCGGCGGCGGATCTCGCCGCCCTGGCTCGCGACGTCGAGTCCGAGCACGGCGGCACGACCCTCGGTGGCCGGGGAGAGGCCCAGGAGGATCTTGATCAGGGTGGATTTGCCGGCCCCGTTGGAGCCGACGAGCCCGGTCACCCCGGGCCCGACCTCCACGGTGAGCCGGTCGAGTGCGGTCACCTTGGGGTACCGCTTGCTCAGGCTTTCGGTCGCGATCACAGTCACACAGAAGACGCTAGTGGCACGGACCACACCGGTCGTCAACCTGTGGACTGGTCTTCGAGTCCCTCTCGGGTACTACGGGTACCCCTAGGGGTCTCCACGGGGACAGGCCGGAGGCGACCCCTCCGGCCTGCGGTTTCGCCCTTGCGCCACAGGTGCGGGAAGGTTTCCGCAGCTCTCTCGGGGTTTCCCTGGGTAACACCTGGGTCTTGACGCGGACGGCACGGGATTGCGACGGTCGTCACCGGAGCCGGGCCCGCGCGGGCCCGCGGGACGGACCAGGGGGCACGGTGCCGGAGCGACGGGCGGAAGACGGTACGGAGCGGGACGGCGACAGCGCGGACAGTGCGGGCGCGACCGGCGGCGCGGACCGGACGAGCGGGGCGGGCGACGCCCCGGACCGTACGAGCACGGCGGGCGACGCGGACGGTGCGGGCGCGTCCGGCGTCCCGGGCCATTCACACACCAGCGCGGACGCGGACCACGGGGTCGACCCGTCCGCACCCCTCGCCGGCGTCCGCGAGAGCTGGGTGGAGACCGGCGGCGTACGGCTGCGGGTCCTCGAACGCGGGGACGCGTCGCGTCCCACCGTGCTGCTCGTGCACGGCTACCCGGACTCGCAGGAGGTGTGGGAGGAGGTCGCCGAATTCCTCGCCGACCGCTTCCACGTCGTCACGTACGACGTGCGGGGCCACGGCGGTTCGAGCGCGCCGCTTCCCCTGCGCGGCGGTTTCACACTGCCGAAGCTCACCGACGACTTCCTCGCCGTCGCGCACGCGGTGAGCCCCACGCGGCCCGTGCACCTGGTCGGCCACGACTGGGGCTCCGTGCAGGGCTGGGAGTTCGCCACCGTGGGCCGCACACAGGGCAGGATCGCCTCGTTCACGTCGATCTCCGGTCCCTCGCTCGACCACCTCGGCCACTGGTACGCGACGCGCGGCAGGCACCCGAGCCCCGAGGGGCTGCTCCAGATCATCGACCAGGGCATCAAGTCCTGGTACATCGGAGCCCTCCACGTGCCCCGGCTGCCCGAACTCGCCTGGCGGGGACCGCTCGGCCGGGCCTGGCCGCGCCTGCTGCGCCGCACCGAGAAGCTCACGTCGGCCACGTACCCGACCGCCTCGCTCCCCTCCGACGCGGCCAACGGCGCCTGGCTCTATCGCGACAACATCCTTCCCCGGCTGCGCAGGCCGCGCCAGGACGCCTTCGCCCACGCCCCCGTGCAGCTCGTCGTCCCGACGCGCGACGCCTTCCTCTCTCCGTACCTCTACGACCGGGTCGGCGACTGGACGCCGCGCGGACTGCGCCGCCGGGCCGTGCCCGCCAAGCACTGGCTGCCGCGCTCGCGACCCAGGTTGCTCGCCGGGTGGATCGCGGACTTCGTCGCGGAGCGGGAGGAGTTGGGGGAGGGGAAGGGCTGAAGGGACACAGGCATGCGGGCCAAGACGAGCCTGTGCAAGACCCGTTGACGATGCTCCCCGCAACTGAGGGACGCAGGGAGATACTTGGGCAAGTGCCGCAAAACTCCCGCCACTTATCCACAGGCGAGCCAATTAGCCTGTGGATAAGTCGAGTTGCTTGTGGATCAAACCTGTTCAGCCATATGAGTGAGGCAAAAACGCGATGCGATCTTACTGATCCGATGGTCTGCTGATACGCATGAGCGACGGCCGCATCTCGAACGAAACGCCGAATCCACGTGGCGGCGCACGCGCGGACCGGCTGGCGGACCGGTCGACGGACGGACCGGTGGACGGACCGACGGGCAGGTCGGCGGGCAGGTCGGCCGACAGGCGGGCCGAGGCACGTACGGAGGGGGCGGCGGACGGAGCGGTGCAGGCGCACGCGAAGGCACCCGCCGCGCCCCTCGGACCCCGGCACGTCGCCCTCTCCCGCTTCCTCTCCCGCCATCTTCGCCACACGCCCGACCGCGTCGGCATCACGCTCGACGAGGCCGGTTGGACCGCCGTGGGGCCGCTCCTGGACGCCGCGGCACGCAGCGGACTGCCCGCGACGCGCGCGGATCTCGCACGCGTCGTCGCGGGCGACGACAAGCGCCGCTTCGCCCTCGAAGGCGACCGCATCCGCGCCCAGCAGGGCCACTCGGTCGCCGTCGACCTCGGCCTCGTCCCGCTCGCACCTCCTCCGTACCTCTTCCACGGCACCCGGCCCGCCGCGCTCGCCGCGATCCACGCGGAGGGGCTGCGTCCCATGACGCGGCACCACGTCCACCTCTCCGCCGACCGCGAGACGGCACGACGCGTCGGTGCACGACGGGGCAGGCCCGTCGTCCTCACCGTGCGCGCCGGACAGTGGTACGAGGACGGGGCCACCTTCCTGCGCTCGGGCAACGGCGTCTGGCTCACCGCGCACGTACCGCCGGAGTACCTGCACCTGACCGGGCAGCGGCAGGGCTGAGCGGCCACCCTTCACTCTCACCACACCCTGAAACAGGCACCGAAAGCCCCCGAAGTCACCGGCCCTCACGGAAGAATCGCCCCATGAGCGAGTCGCCAGGAACCCACGCCCCCACGCCCGTCTCGGCCGTGCGCACCACCCCTCTCGACGCCTACCTCGGCCGCCTCGCCGCACGCGAGCCCGCCCCAGGCGGCGGCGCGGCGGCGGCCGTCCACGCGGCGCAGGGCGCGGCGCTCGTCGCGATGGTGGCGCGCTACTCGACGGGCCCGCGGTACGCGGCGCACGCGGAGCGCATCGCCGAGATCACCACGGAGGCCGATGACCTGCGGGAACGTGCGCTGACCCTCGCCGACGAGGATGCCGCCGCCTTCACTGCGGTGACCGACGCCTACCGGCTCCCGAAGAGCACGCCCGAGGAGATGTCCGCGCGCTCCGGCGCCCTCGCGGCAGCGTTGCTCGGCGCGGCGACTCCCCCGGCCACGCTCCTGTCCCTCGCGGAGCGGATCGTCAGCCTCGCGGAGGAGTTGCTGCCGGTCGGGAATCCGAACGTCGTCACCGACGTCGCCGCCGCTGCCGAGGCCGCGCGCGCCGCGGCGAGCACCGCGCGCGTCAACGTCGAGATCAACCTCGGCGGCGTCAAGGACGCCGAGGCCCGTGAGCGCCTCACCGCGACGCTCGGCCGCACCGACCCGCTTCTCGCCCGCGCCGAGGCGGTCACGGCGGCGGTACGGGCCCGGCTGACGTCCTGAGCCGGCCCGCTTCTCGTACGTCTCCCACGCCCCCGCCCGGCGACCGTCCTCCCCTCCCCCCCCTCATCGAGGAGCCTGATGAACGACCCCCAGATCACCACCGGTGCCGAGAGCGGAGCAGGCGCGCGCCCGCTGCCGGGGAAAGCGCTCGCCGCCGCGCTGCGCGAAGGGACGCGTGCCGCCGTCGAGGCCGCGCGCGAGGCGGGGAGGGCGCCGAAGCTCGCCATCGTGACCGCGACCGACGACGAGTCGAGTGCCTGGTACGTGCGATCCCTCGTCTCCGCCGCCGAGAAGTCGGGGCTGCTCCACGAAGTCGTGCACCTCGGCCCGAAGGCGAGCACGGAGGAGGTACGGGACGCGCTGCGCAGGCTCGGCGAGGACACGTCCGTGCACGGCGTGATCCTCCAGACCCCGCTTCCTGCCGGGGTCGACGCGCGGGCGCTGGCCGAGGCGGTGCCGACGGCGAAGGACGTCGACGGCGCGAACCCGCTCTCGCTCGGTCGCCTCACGGCCGGGCTCGCCGCCTTCGCTCCCGCGACCGCCGAGGCAGTGATCACGCTGCTCGACCACTACGAGGTGCCGTTGCGCGGGGCGCGCGCGGTCGTCGTGGGGCGTTCCACGGTCGTCGGCAAGCCGCTCGCGCAACTGCTCCTCGCGCGCGACGCGACCGTGACGGTGTGCCACTCACGCACGCGCGACCTGCCGGAGGTCACCCGCGAGGCCGACATCCTGGTCGCCGCCGCAGGCCAGCCGGGGCTCCTCACCGCGGAGCACGTCCGCCCCGGGGCGATCGTGATCGACGTCGGCACCAACCCGACCCCGGAGGGCGGCCTCACCGGCGACGTCGACCCCGGCGCGGCACGCCTCGCGGGAGCCCTCACCCCCGTCCCCGGCGGAGTGGGCCCGGTGACCACGGCGGTGCTGCTGGCACACGTGGTGCGGGCTGCCCAGGGTGCGGGGATCGGGGTGGGCTTGCGGGGGTGAGGCGGCGGGCCTCCTCGGGGGCATGAGGTGATGTTTCACGTGAAACATTCCGGCTCGTGAGGAGACCTGATGTTTCACGTGAAACATCCCGACGCTGCGAAGGGTCCCGGACCAGTTCCCGACGTGTATCGGGGACGGCTGCTCGCGGGGCCTGCCACCCGCCACCCGGGCCGCCTCGTAGAGTCGTCGCATGCGTCTGAGCACTGTCATTCTCCCCGTGAACCGCTGGTCGGAAGGCGGTCGCGCCCAGTGGGTACGCGCCGAGGAACTCGGCTTCCACGCCGCGTACACCTACGACCACCTCTCCTGGCGCACCTTCCGCGACGGCCCCTGGTTCGGCGCCCTCCCCACCCTCACCGCCGCCGCCACCGCCACCACCCGACTCCGCCTGGGAACGCTGGTCACCTCGCCGAACTTCCGGCATCCGGTCACGCTCGCGAAGGAGCTGATCTCGCTCGACGACATCTCCGGCGGGCGGGTCACGCTCGGGATCGGGGCCGGGGGTGACGGCTTCGACGCGACGGCGCTCGGGCAGGAGAAGTGGACGCCGCGCGAGCGCGCCGACCGGCTCGCGGAATTCGTGCCGCTGCTCGACCGGCTGCTCACCGAAGGCGCGGTGACGCAGGAGGGCATGTTCTACTCGGCTGTCGAGGCGCGGAACATTCCCGGCTGCGTGCAGCGGCCCCGGCTGCCCTTCGCCGTCGCGGCGACCGGGCCGCGCGGGTTCAGGCTCGCGGCGCGGTACGGGCAGGCGTGGGTGACGACGGGTGATCCGAAGCTGTTCGAGGCGGGTACGCCCGCCGAGTCGGACGCGGCGTTGCGCGGACAGATCGCCAAGCTCGGCACGGCGTGCGAGGCGATCGGGCGGGACGTCACCGAGCTGGACAAGATCCTCCTCACCGCCTTCACACCCGACCGCTCCGCGATGCTCTCCTCGCTCGACGCCTTCGTCGACTTCGCCGGCCGCCAGCGCGAGGCCGGATTCACCGAGCTGGTGCTCCACTGGCCGATCCCCGACTCCGACTTCGCCGCCGACGAATCGGTCTTCGAACGCATCGCGACGGAGGGACTGGCGCAGCTGGGGTGACGCCGTCGGCGTGAGGGGTGAAGCCGCGGCCGAGGCGGTGCAGGTCGGGACGTGGGGAGTGTGGGCGGCGGTCGGCACGGCGGAGCACGTGGAGTGGTCCCGCCCGCCTCTGCCTGCTCTGCCTCACGCCGGTACGGGGCCGGGACAGCACGTACGCGCCCTGCCGCATCCGTCCGGACGGGTCTGTGCCGCTCCTGCGGTACGAGCCCGGCTCCGGCACCCGCGGTGCGTCCCGCCCCCTCGCCTCCCGCCCTCCGTGGGGCCCGGTCTCCCGCGCTTGCCCGCGCGAACCCGTTCCCGACTCCCCGGCTCCCGCACCTCATCCCCACACCACCTCGTCTTTTTCAGCCGATTCCGCGTGGCCGAAGGCCGCGCGAGGAGGGGTGCGTTCCCGGTCGTCCGAGGCGCCGGGGTGCGGTGGTGGGCGGAGCCGAGGGGCCACTGCGGGGGGCTCGTGCCCGGAGGCGAGTGTGCAGGCCGGGGGGCGTTGCGCGGGAGTGCGGCGGGCCGATCCGGAGTGAGGGGATGCGGGCGGTCGGCGGGGTGCCGCGGGGGACGGGGGAGCGGGAGAAGCGGTGGCGGCGCGGGGCAGGGGCGCATACGGGCCGTACGCCCCCTCCCGTCCAGGAGCCCGCTGACCGGAAAGCGGGGTCTGTCCAGGACACGGGGTTTGGCACGCCGCTCAGCGGGGGCGTGCTGTGGATTGCGCTCTTAGGGGGCGCGAATGGCTCATCTGTGCGGGAAGTCGCACGCCCGTGCTGGCATATGCGCCACAATGCCGAAGTGACCTCAGCGACCTCTCCGACCGCAGGGCCTGCGGCCGTCCAGCCCGGTACGACCCACCCGTCCCGGTCCTCGCAGTCCGGCGCCCGCGCGAAGGGCGAGCACGCGCCGGTGTGCTCCCTCGCAGGACCGGAGCCGTCCCCCGAGCCGCACACCCCCGGCGAGACGCCCCCGACCGGGCAGGCCACCGCCGACGAAGCCGCCGCCGCGAAGGCCGCCGTCACCACCCGGCTGCGGCTCGCGGGCGGCACCGCCCACCCCGCGCCGCCCTCGGTCTCGGCCGAGGCGTGGCCGGAGATCCCGCCGGGCCCCCGGCCCCGCCTCATCGCGACCGACCTCGACGGCACCCTGTTGCGCGAGGACAAGACCGTCTCACCGCGCACTCTCGCCGCCCTCGCCGCGGCGGAACGCGCGGGCGTCACGGTCTTCTTCGTCACCGGCAGGCCCGCCCGCTGGATGGACGTGGTCGCCGGGCACGTGGACGGTCACGGCCTCGCGATCTGCGGAAACGGCGCGGCCGTCGTCGACCTGCGCACCCCCGACCCGGAGCGCGGCCTGCCCTACCGCTTCGTACGCGTACGGCCCCTCCCCCCGGCCACGGTGCTCGATGTCGCCGAGCGCCTGCGCCGTGCGGCACCCGGTACGCAGTACGCGGTCGAGCGCACCGGTGGCATCCACCACGAACCGGCCTACCCGCCCCTCCACCTCGACCCCGCGTCGAGCATCGCCCCGATCACGAAGCTCCTCGGGCTCGACTCGGGGTCTCTGCCCGAGCCCGACGAGTCGGAGCCCGTGCTCAAGCTCCTCGCGCACCACCCCGCACTCGCGCCGGACGCCTTCCTCCGGCTCGCCAGGGACACGGTCGGCGACCTCGTCGCCGTCACCCGCTCCAGCCCGACCGCCCTCCTGGAGATCAGCGCACGCGAGGTGTCCAAGGCGAGCACACTCGCGCAGTGCTGCGCGGAGCGGGACATCTCCCCCGAGGAGGTCGTCGCTTTCGGGGACATGCCCAATGACATCGAAATGCTGACCTGGGCCGGGCGCTCCTGGGCGATGGGCAACGCTCATCCCGAGGTCCGCCTCGCCGCCTCCGCCGTCACCCACCCCAACACGGAGGACGGCGTCGCCGCGGTCATCGAACGACTGCTGACCTGAGCGGCGCGGCGCCACCCGCCGCGGGCCCCGCCCCTGTCGCCCCCGGCGGAGGCGCTACCCCACCGGTACCCCGTGCTCCCGCAGCCACGGGAGCGGCGAGATGGCCGAGCCGTAGTCCGGGGTCAGGCGCACCTCGAAGTGCACGTGCGGACCCGTCGAGTTCCCCGTCGTGCCGGACTGGGCGATCCACTGCCCCGTCCGCACGGTCTCACCCTGGTCCACGGCGACCGAGGAAAGGTGCGCGTACTGCGTGTAGTAGCCGCCGGGGTGCTGGAGCACCACCTCGATCCCGAAGGGGCCGCCGCAGGAGACCCGCACCACGTGTCCCCCGCCCACGGCACGGACCGGGGTGCCGATGCCGACGGCGAAGTCCTGCCCCGTATGGCCCTGCGACCAGTGGCTGCCCGAGCCTCCGAAGCCCGCCGACAGGACGTAGTTCTCCACCGGCGCCACCCAACGCCCCTTCGGGTATTCGGAGGCGGCCTGCTCCATCCGGGTCGCACCCCGGCAGCGCCCCGCGAGCACCGCGCTCTCGCCCTCGGCCTGGAGTCGGGCCTGCGCGTTCTGGAGCTTCGCGTCGATCTGCTTCTTGAGCGCGGCCAGGTGCGCGGTGCGCGCCTCCACGGCCTCGCGGTTCGCCCGCACCTTCTGCTCCGCCTTCGCGAGGGCGCTCTCCGCACGGGCCGAACGCTGCACGAGGTGGGTCACCGCGAGGTCGGCGTTGCTCGCGAGCCCCACGTTCTCCAGCAGGGCCTCGGCGTCGTCGGCGAAGAGAAGGTTGGCGGTGAGCGAGAGGCCGTCGTCGTGGGCCCGGTACTGCGCCCGCGCGAGGCGCCCGACATCCTTGCGGAGCAACCGCAACCGCCCCCGTTCCGTGGCAAGGCGTGCTTCCAGACCCCGCGCCTTCGCTCGTTCGGCTGCGACGGCCTTCCGGCCCTCTTCGTACTGGGCGGTCGCCGTGGCCGCCTCGCGGTAGAGCGCGGCCACGGCGCCGCTCGGCGTCGCGGGGCCATCGTCCTCGGAATGGTCCGCCCCCGCCGCCGGACCACTGAGCCCGAAAGCGCCGAGCAGGAGCAGGCACAGGGCCGAGGCCACGAGAGTGCCGCGCGGGGGTGCGGGGATTCCGGTACGGGGTGCCATGCCCCGGATCGTGGGCGCCCACGGGACCGCGCGCCTCCGCAGCGCGTACAGCCGGGGGACTCAGTGGGCCGGACGGAGGAAGGGGCTGACGATGTTTCACGTGAAACATCGCTCGGGCGGCCCTCCAAGGTGCCCGATGTTTCACGTGAAACATCTACGGGGTCAGCCCGCGACAGCCATCGTGTCCCGTGCCGCTACCCCGTCCTCCGCGAGAGGCGACCCTGTCGACCTCTCCACAGACGCGCCCCGCAGCGCGTCTGTCGCCCGCTCCTGGCGCCACATGCGGTGGAGCGGACCCGGGGTGCCCAGCAGCGTGGTCATGTTCCCGCGCTGGACGACGCGGCCCTCGTCAAGGACGACGATCTCGTCCACCGCGCCTTCGAGGCCCGCGAGCCGGTGAGTGATGAGGAGCGTCGTGCGACCCTCGGTAGCGGCGAGCAGGTCGCGCGTGAGCGCGTCGGCGGTCTCCAGGTCGAGGTGTTCGGTCGGCTCGTCGAGTACGAGGACGGGGAAATCGGCGAGGAGGGCACGCGCGAGCGCGAGCCGCTGCCGCTGGCCGCCCGAGAGCCGCGCCCCGTGCTCGCCGACGAGCGTGCCGAGACCGTGCGGCAGCGTGTCCACCCAGTCGAGAAGCCGTGCGCGCGCGAGTGCCGAGCGCAACTCCGCCTCGGTGGCGTCCTTGCGCGCGAGGAGCAGGTTCTCGCGTACGGAGCTGTCGAAGACGTGCGCGTCCTGCGCACACAGGCCCACGAGTTGGCGCACCGCGTCCCCGTCGAGCGCTGTGGCCGACGTGTCCCCGAAGCGATACGCGCCGCTCTCCACGTCGAGGAAACGGAGCAGGACGTGCGCGAGCGTCGTCTTGCCCGCGCCCGAGGCACCAACGACGGCGATCCGCCGCCCCGCGTCGAGCGTCAGGTCCACACCGTCGAGCGCGGCCCTTGCCGCGCCGGGGTGGCGCGCGACGAGCCCTTCGAGCCGCAGCGGGAACGCCGAGGTGGGCACCTCGGCAGGCAGCTCGGGTTCCCGTACGGGCGCGGGCGCGTCCAGGACCTCGTACACCCGCTCCGCGCTCTGTCGCACGCGCTGCCGCTGTCGCACGGCGAGCGGCAGGCCGAGCACCGCCTCGAAGGCGGCGAGGGGGGTGAGGACGACGACGGCGAGGGCGACCCCGGAGAGCCGTCCGTCCGCCACGGCGCTCGCGCCGCAGGCCGCCGCGCCCGCGACGGTGAGGCCCGTGAGGAGCGCGGTGAGCCCGTCACCGAGCGCGGTGAACGCGGAGGCGCGCGCCGCGATCCCCGTCAGCTCCGCATCCGCCGCCCCCGCGGCCCGCAGGCGAGCGGGCAGGGCGCCCGCGACGGTCAGTTCGCCGGTTCCTGTGAGGAGTTCGGTGACGCGCGTGGCGAGGACACCGCGCGCGGGGGCGAGCCGCCGCTCGGTGCCGCGGGCGCGCGCGCCGGTGAGCCACGGGACGCCGACCCCGGCCAGCAGCAGCCCGGCGGCGAGCACCGCGCCCGCCTCGGGGAGCAGCCACGCCGTGAAGCCGACCGCGCCCGCGCTCACGAGGAACGCGGCGCCCGCGGGGAGCAGCCAGCGCAACCAGTAGTCCTGGAAGGCGTCCACGTCGGCGACGAGCCGCGAGAGCAGATCGCCGCGCCTGCGGTCGCGCAGCCCGGCGGGGGAGAGGCGGGCGAGCCCCCGGAAGACGGCGACCCGTGTGTCAGCGAGCATCCGCAGCACCGCCTCGTGCGAGACGAGCCGCTCCGCGTACCGGAAGACGGAGCGCCCGATGCCGAAAGCGCGCGTCGCGGTGACGGCCACCATGAGATAGAGCACCGGCGGCTCCTGCGAGGCCCGCGAGATGAGCCACCCCGATGTCGCCATGAGCCCCACGGCGGAGACGAGCGCGAGCGCCCCGAGCAGCAGCGCGAGCGCGAGCCGCCGCCGATGCGCGTCCCCGAGTGCCCGCACCCGGGCGAGCGGGGCGCGCCCGGTACGCGCTCCGGGCTCCGCCGGTACGGGGCTCGCGGCCCCCGCGGACGGCGCCCCCGGTCCCGTACCGACGGAAGAACCCGCAGCAGAACCGGTGGCGACCGCGGGGCCAACGGGAACAGCACGCGGGGCCGCCGCTTCCGCGCCCCCGGCCGCCTCGATCCGCACCACCCGGTCCGCCAGCGCGAGCAGCGCGGGCCTGTGGACGACGAGGAGGACCGTGCGGCCTGCCGCGAGGCGGCCCACCGCCTCGACGATGCCCGCCTCGGTCGCGCCGTCGAGCGCGGCGGTCGGCTCGTCGAGGAGGAGGACGGGGCGGTCGGCGAGGAACGCGCGGGCGAGCGCGAGACGCTGCCGCTGTCCCGCCGAGAGCCCCGCACCGTCCTCGCCGAGCACCGTCCGCACGCCGTCCGGCAGTTCCCGTACGAATTCCCACGCCCCCGCGTCGCGCAGCGCGCGGGCGACCTCGGCCTCGGTGGCCTCCGGCCGGGCGAGCAGGACGTTCTCGGCGAGCGTGCCGGCGAAGAGCGCGGGGTGCTGCGGGACCCAGGCGATCCGGGCGTGCCACAGGGCGGGGTCGATCTCCGCGAGGTCCGTACCGCCGACGGTGATACGGCCCGCGTCCGGGCGCACGAAGCCGAGTACGGCCTGGAGCAGTGTCGACTTGCCCGCGCCGCTCGGCCCCACGAGCGCGACCGTCTCCCCCGGACGCACCCGCAGCGAGATCCCGTCGAGCGCCGGAGCGGCGCGGCCCGGGTAGCGGACGGCCAGCCCCTCGACCCGCAGCTCGCCCTCCGGCGCCACGGCCGTTCCCGCCGTCCGTTCCTCCGTCTCCAGGACCTCGAAGACCTCCTCGGCGGCGGCGAGTCCCTCGGCGGCCGCGTGGTACTGCGTGCCGACCTGGCGCAGCGGCAGGTACGCCTCGGGCGCCAGGACGAGCACGACGAGTGCCACGTACAGATCCATGTCGCCGTGCACGAGCCGCATCCCGATCGTCACAGCGACGAGCGCGACCGAGAGCGTCGAGAGGAGTTCGAGCGCGAACGAGGAGAGGAAGGCGATCCGCAGGGTGCGCATCGTGGCACGGCGGTACTCGCCCGTGATCCGGCGGATCGACTCCGCCTGCGCCTTCGCGCGGCCGAAGACCTTGAGCGTCGGCAGCCCCTCGACGACATCGAGGAAGTGCCCGGACAGGCGCGAGAGCAGACGCCACTGGCGGTCCATCCGCTTCTGGGTCGCCCAGCCGATGAGGATCATGAAAACGGGGATGAGCGGGATCGTGACGACGATGATCGCCGCAGAGACCCAGTCCTCCGTGACGATCCGGGCGAGCACGGCGACAGGGACGACGACCGCGAGGCCCAGGTGTGGCAGGTAGCGGGAGAAGTAGTCGTCGAGCGCGTCGACGCCGCGCGTCGCGAGGTTCACGAGCGAACCGGTCCGCCGCCCTTCGAGCCAGCCGGGGCCCAGGGCCGCCGCCTTGGTGAGCACGCGCTGCCGCAGTTCGGACTTCACCGCCGCGCTCGCGCGGTGCGCCGCCGTCTCGGTGAGCCAGGAGACGAGCCCGCGCCCGCACGCGACCGCGACGAGCAGCAGGAGCGGCCGCAGCAGGTCGCCCGCGTCCTCGCCGTGCTGGAAGGCGCCCACGACGACCTCGGCGATGAGCATCGCCTGGGCGACCACCAACAGGGCACCGAGCACGCCGAGTCCGACGACGGCCACCAGGAAGAAGCGGGTGGCGCGGGCGTACCGCAGGAGCCGGGGATCTACAGGTTTCACGTGAAACATCCTTCCGCGAGCGAGGCGGACGGGGCGGGGCGGCGGCTGAGGACGGAACGGGGGAGGGTGCGGGGCCGTCGGGTCGCCGGCCGACGGCCCCGCACCGGTCTCAGTGCGCCCGGGCGATGTGCTGCGTCCCGATGCGCTTGCGGAAGACCCAGTACGTCCAGCCCTGGTAGAGCATGACGAGCGGGGTCGCGATGCCCGCGCACCACGTCATGATCTTCAGCGTGTACGGGCTCGACGAGGCGTTCTCGACGGTGAGGCTCCAGTCGCCGTTGAGCGAGGAGGGCATGACCGCGGGGAAGAGGGTCAGGAAGAACATCGCGATCGTGACGGCGATCGTCACGCCCGAGAGGGCGAAGGCCCAGCCCTCGCGCCCGCGCAGTGTGGCGAGGAGGGCGAGCACGAGCGCGAGCACCGCGACCACGAGCGCGACAAGGCTCTTCCCGTTGCCGCTGTCCGCCTGGGTCCACCCGAGGAAGCCGAGCGCGAGTACCGCGGTGACGAGCCCGAGCCGCAGCGCCAGGGCGCGCGCCCGGTGCCGGATGTCACCGGCGGTCTTGAGCCCGGTGAACGCCGTGCCGTGGAAGGTGAAGAGGCTCAGCGTGACGAGCCCGCCGAGCAGCGCGTACGGGTTGAGGAGGTCGCCGAGGCTGCCCACGTACTCCAGATCGCGGTCGATCTTCACCCCGCGCACGATGTTCGCGAAGGCGACGCCCCAGAGGAAGGCGGGCAGCAGGGAGCACCAGAAGATGGCATGTTCCCAGTTGCGCTGCCAGCGCTCCTCGTCCCGCTTGTGGCGGTACTCGAAGGCGACGCCGCGCACGATGAGGCACAGCAGGATGAGCAGGAGCGGCAGGTAGAAGCCGGAGAAGAGCGTCGCGTACCACTCGGGGAAGGCGGCGAAGGTGGCGCCGCCGGCGGCGAGCAGCCAGACCTCGTTGCCGTCCCAGACCGGGCCGATGGTGTTGATGAGGACGCGCTTCTCGGTGCGGTCCCTGGCGAGCAGTTTCGTCAGGACGCCGACGCCGAAGTCGAAGCCCTCCAGGAAGAAGTAGCCGGTCCACAGGACGGCGATCAGCACGAACCAGACGTCGTGGAGTTCCATGATCGTTTCCCTCCTTCGGGCTCAGTAGGAGAAGGCCATCGGCCGGTCGGCGTCGTCATCGTCGTCGTCGCGCACGTCGTCGGGATCGCCGTCAGGGGTGCTCCCGGGCGAACTGCCCGCCGTGCCGCCGTCGTTCCCGCCCGTACGGGCCGGGCCGGGCCGCCCGCCGATGCGCGTCGGCGGATGCAGGTCGGCCTCGGTCAGCTCGGGCGGGCCCGCCTTCGCGTACGTGGCCATGAGCTTGAACTCGATGACCGCGAGCACCCCGTACAGGAGCGTGAAGGCGCTGAGCGAGATGATCACCTCGGCCTGCGAGACGCCGGGCGAGACCGCGTCGGCCGTCTTGAAGAGCCCGTAGACCGCCCAGGGCTGACGTCCCGTCTCGGTGAAGATCCAGCCCCAGGAGTTGGCGATGAGCGGGAAGCCCATCGTGGCGAGGGCCGTGAGCCAGTAGAGGCGGGTCAGACGGGGGCTGAGCAGCTTCTCGCGGAAGAGCACGAGGTGCGGCACCTCGTCCTCGCCGGTCCGCAGGTGCTGCGGCAGGAGGAACTTCTTCCTGGTCAGCCACAGTCCGACGATGCCGAGGCCGAACGAGGCCATCCCGAAGCCGATCATCCACCGGAAGCTCCAGAAGGCGACCGGGATGTTGGGGCGGTAGTCGCCTGGCCCGTACTTCTCCTGCTCCGCCTTGTTCGTGTCGTTGACGCCGGGCACGTACGAGCGGAAGTTGTTGTCCGAGAGGAAGGAGAGGACGCCGGGGACCTCCAGGGCGACGCTGTTGTGCCCCTTGTCGACGTCTCCGTAGGCGAAGAGCGAGAACGGTGCGGTGTTCTGGCCCTCCCAGAGCGCCTCGGCGGCGGCCATCTTCATGGGCTGCTGCTTGAACATGACCTTGCCGAGCGAGTCGCCGCTCACCGCGGTGAGAAGACCGGCGACGACGACGGTGACGAGACCGAGGCGCAGCGAGGTCCGCATCGTCGCGATGTGCTTCTTCTCGCGGTGCTTGCGGCGGCCCAGGTGCCAGGCGGCGATGCCGACCATGAAGGCGCCGCCGGTGAGGAAGCACGCGGCGAGCGTGTGGAACATCTGGGTGAGGGTCATCTCCTGGGTCAGCACGGCCCAGAAATCCGTGAGTTCGGCCCGTCCGCTGCCCTTGTTCAGGCGATAGCCGACGGGGTGCTGCATCCAGGAGTTCGCCGCGAGGATGAAGTACGCGGAGAGGATCGTGCCGATCGACACCAGCCAGATCGTCGCGAGGTGCAGCTTCTTCGGCAGCTTGTCCCAGCCGAAGATCCACAGGCCGATGAACGTCGACTCGAAGAAGAAGGCGATGAGCGCCTCGAAGGCGAGGGGCGCCCCGAAAACGTCACCGACGAACCGCGAGTAGTCGGACCAGTTCATGCCGAACTGGAACTCCTGCACGATCCCGGTGACGACCCCCATCGCGATGTTGATCAGGAAGAGCTTTCCCCAGAACTTCGTCGCGCTGAGGTACTTCTCCTTGCCGGTACGGACCCAGGCCGTCTCCAGCCCGGCCGTGAGCGCGGCGAGCGAGATGGTCAGGGGTATGAACAGAAAGTGGTAGACGGTCGTGATGCCGAACTGCCAACGGGCCAGCGTCTCGGGCGCCAGAGCGAGATCCACGAAATCCTCCTCGCTTCGCTGATCTCTGTGCACGCGGCGGACACCGTGGGCACAGCCTGTTCCCGCCCTCACGGCGGCCGATTGATCCGCATTCGCCCAGGGCAAAGCAGCCCCAACCGGGACGCGCTTGTGAAAGCGTTCACATTCACAAGCATTATGGCCCACGGTCGTTTCATACGAACAGGGGGTCCCTTGAGCGGGGAGCCTCACGCGAGGAGATATGCGGGGTTTGTCGGCTCTTCTTGGTGTTGATATGCGGCTTTTACTGGTATTTGAGACATCGCTGAGCGCACGAAACAGGTGCCTGTGACGTCCACTACAGCGATACGGAGTCCTCCGCTCCCGGCCAGGGGTCGAGAGACCCGGACCAGCGCCGGAGAGTGCACCGACCGCCCCACCCGAAGACATCACGGGGCCGGGACGGGCGGCCTCTGGAGGGAGGGAAGGCGGGAAGGAGGGAGCGGGGGGAGGGAGCGGAGGCGGACGAAGGGTGCGCTGGGGGGCGGCGGCTCGGCTCGCTTACGGGGCGGGCGGGGGTGGGGCGGCAGGCCGGTGAGGCGGCGGGCCCGTGCGGCCGGCCGGTGAGGGGCGGGGCCCGTGCGGCCGGCCTCGCTCGGGTGCGTACGTGACGCGCACGTACGTGACGAGCCGACCCCGCCGGGACGGGTGCCGCGCGGGGGGCGACCGGCGTCCTCGTGAGTGATCGGCGGCGGCGGGAGCGACCGACGGCAGCGGGGTGACCGTCCTCGAAAGCTTGACGCCGTGGGGCGGGCGTGGCGCCCGCCGGGCGCGCGGGAGCCGCCGCGCGCCCCCAGGATCGGCCCGGGCCCGAGCGCCCGGCGGCTCGGTCACGTATGCGGGAAAGGGACCGTCAGCGGTCCAGTTCCTTGCGGTAACTCGCCGCTGCCGACAGGAAGATGTCGTTCGCCTCGGTCTCAGCCACGGTGACGCGGACACCGTCGCCCGCGAAGGGCCGCACGACAACACCCGCACGCTCGCAGGCGGCGGCGAAGTCGAGGGTGCGGTCCCCGAGGCGCAGCCAGACGAAATTGGCCTGCGTCTCGGGGACGGTCCAGCCCTGGGCGCGCAACTCCCCCGCGACGCGCGCGCGTTCGACGACGAGGGCGTCGACGCGCTCCAGGAGCGCGGGCTCGGCGGTGAGTGAGGCGACAGCGGCGTCCTGCGCGAGCTGACTCACGCCGAAGGGCACAGCGGTCTTGCGGAGCGCGGCCGCCACCGGCTCGTGCGCGATCGCGAACCCGATCCGGAGCCCCGCGAGACCATATGCCTTCGAAAAGGTCCGCAACACGCACACATTGGGCCGATCCCGGTACAGCTCGACTCCGTCCGGGACCTCCGGGTCACGGATGAACTCCCGGTACGCCTCGTCCAGTACGACGAGCACATCGGAGGGCACCCGGTCGAGGAAACGTTCCAGCGCGGCCTTGCGTACCACCGTGCCGGTCGGGTTGTTCGGGTTGCAGACGAAGACGAGCCGGGTCCGTTCGGTGATCGCCGCCGCCATCGCGTCGAGGTCGTGTTCCTCGTCGCCCGTGAGCGGGACCTCGACGGCCTTGGCGCCGCTGATCCTGGTGATGATCGGGTACGCCTCGAAGGAGCGCCAGGCGTAGACCACCTCGTCACCGGCCTGCGCGGTGATCTGAAGCAGCTGCTGCGCCACGCCGACCGAACCCGTCCCCGTGGCGATGTGCGAGACCGGCACGGAGAAACGTTCCGCCAGCGCCTGCACGAGGCCGGTCGCCGCGAGGTCCGGGTAGCGGTTGAGCGCACCGGCGGCGGCGAGCGCGCTCTCCATCACCCCGGGGAGCGGCGGATACGGGTTCTCGTTCGATGACAACTTGAACGCCGGACCGTTCCCGCCCGCCGCCTTGCCCGGCACGTAGGCCGGGATGTCGTCCAGTACCGCTCGCAGTCTGGGGTTCGTACCGCTCACCGCGGGACCTCCTTCTGTACGTGCCGGTATTCCCGCGCGGCCCGTGCCGCCCCGGGAAACGGGCTCGCGAGCCACCCGGCCGGCTCGGGGATCACCCACACCGGCGGGCCGCCGCACCGCGCCCGTCCGCATATTGGACACCGCGGAGGGGCGCACCCGATAGACGCCCGGCGCATGAAAAGACCCACGCGCCCCCACCTTGACGCGGACGCCCTCACCTCGCCTTCCGGGACAGGTGCCGCCAGAGGTCTTCCTGGGGAGACGGGAACAGAGCCGCCCGTCGCGGCTCCCCTCCGCCGCTCCCTGGGGGGCGCGCGCTCATCTGCGTGCGCTGCTGGCTGGCGCCGTGGCGCGCATCGCCCGTACAGGTGAGCTGCACCCCCGGGACGGCCCCCACAGAGAGACCCACACAACCGGCAAACCGTCGGGTAATCATCTCCGATTCGTCGAAGTTCCTTGCAATAAAAGGTTTTTGACGGGGCGTCACCTTGCAGAAACGTGACATCACAGGTGTGCATATGCGCCCGCCGTGCCCTCCTGACAGACCCCTACTATCGGCAACCCATGACAGCAGCAGGGAAGCAGCAGGTGAGCCGAGCGGAAACTCCCCGCAGGGGCAAACGGTCCGGACGGCCGGGTATCAGAGATGTGGCAGCGGCGGCGGGGGTCTCAATCACGACCGTCTCCGATGCCCTCAACGGCAAGGGCCGTCTCCCCGACATCACCCGCCACCATGTGCGGGAGGTGGCCGACCAGCTCGGCTACCGCCCCTCGGCGGCGGCACGCACACTCCGTACGGGCAAATCGGGCCTCATCGGCCTGACCGTGACCACGTACGGGGAAGAACCTTTCACCTTCACCGAGTTCGCCTACTTCGCCGAGATGGCGAGAGCGGCGACCTCGGCCGCACTCGACCGGGGCTACGCCCTCGTCATTCTCCCGGCGACCTCGCGTCTCAGCCCGGTGGACGTGTGGTCGAACGTCGCGCTCGACGGCACCGTCGTCGTCGACCCGGCCGACCACGACCCGGTCGTCGCCGAACTCGTACGGCAGGGACTGCCGGTGGTCTCCGACGGGCGCCCGGACGGCACCCTCCCGGTGACGGCGTGGGTCGACAACGACCACGAGGCCGCGGTCCTCGGCATACTCGACCACCTCGCGGACTCGGGGGCGCGCCGGATCGGCCTTCTCACCGGGACCACGACCGATTCCTACACGAGGCTCTCCACGACGGCCTACCTCGAATGGTGCCGCCGTGTGGGCCAGGACCCCGTCCTGGAGTCGTACCCGGCACACGACCCCTGCGCGGGCGCTGTCGCCGCCGACCGGCTCCTCGCCCGCCCCGACCGGCCCGACGCCGTCTACGGTCTCTTCGACCCCAACGGCACGGACCTGCTCGCCGCCGCGCGCCGCTACGGACTCCGCGTCCCCGAGGACCTGCTCCTCGTGTGTTGCAGCGAGTCGACGGTCTACGCGTCGACCGAGCCGCCCATCACGACGCTCTCGCTCAAACCGCGCCGCATCGGCACGGCCGTCGTCCAGCTCCTCATCGACGCCATCGAGGGCATCGGAGCGCCCCACCAGCTGGAACGCGTCATCCCCACCGAACTGATCATCCGCACCTCCTCGCAACGCCGCTCCCCCCGCACCACGGTGAGCCCGCCACGGGAGTCGGGGGAGGGAGCCGGATAGCGGGGAGAGGGGACAGCGCAGCGGTCACCGGCCCCGCGCCGCACGGACGCGGGGCCGGTGACGCCCTCATCGGGGAGCGTGGGCTTCGGGGGCGCGGGCGCGGTTTCAGGGGGCTGGGAGGCGAGGGGTTTCGGGGCTGCAAGGGGCGGCCTTGACCGTCGCGGCGCGTGGTGCCGGGGGGCGTGGTGCCCGTGGGGGTCAGTGCCGCTGGGGACCGGTGCCGCTGGGACCGGCTGCCTCACGGGGCACAGTGCCGCTGGGCGCGGCTGCCTCACGGGGCACGGTGCCTTGGAGGCGTCATGCCTGGGGCACGGTGTCTGAGGGGGCACGGTGCCTCAGGGACGCTCATCCGTCGGGACGCGGGGCCTGGCGGGATGGTGCCTGGGAGGTGCCCCGGTTGGCTATGGGGGTGTAGCTCGGGTCGCTGGGGCACCAGGACGCTGGGGCAAGGCCGCGATGCTTCTGAGCGTGGTGCCCCCTGGGGCCGTCGCGCTCGGGGACATGGTGCCTGGCGGCGTGGTGCCTGAGGGCGTGTGCCGTGTGGGTCCCGGGGCCGCTGATGCCCCAGGGCTCGGCACTCCGGGGGCTCCGTGCTGGCGGGGTGGCGTAGGCCGGAGGAGTGCGGTGTCCGGGGCGTCGTGCCTCGGGGGCATGCGCTCCGGGATTCTGACGCTCCAGGGCTCGGCGTCCTGGGGGCGTCGCTTGCGGAGTGTCATGCGCCCGGAGGGTCGCTGCGCCGTGAGGGTCGCTGCGGCCTGAAGGTCCCCGCGCCGTGAGGGTCGCTGCGGCCTGAAGGTCCCCGCGCCCTGAGGGTCGCTGCGGCCTGAGCGCGCGGTGCTGGGGCATCGCTCCCCCAGTGGCCAGAGGGAACGCCGTGGGGCCCTGCCGCGCTCCGAGGCGGCGAGGCTTCGGGGCACGATGTCGTCGGCCACGGCGCTTGGGAGTGGCCCCGGTGCGGGGGCCGCTGCGTCCACGGCTGCCGCACCCCGAAGCACGCCACCCCCTTATCCAGCGCCCCGTATCCGCAGCGTCCCGAAGCCGGGGCCCTGGGCGAGGACACCGCGTCCGCGAAGTCCGCACCTCTGAACGTCCACCGTGGCCCCGCTCCGGGGCACCGGCCTTCCGAGCACCGCCCTTCGGGGCGGCCCAGTCCGAAGTCAGGCGTCACGGAAACCGTCGTGCTCCGAAGCGGTGTCGCCCCTCCGGCACCTTGCGCCGGGACGATCAGGCCCCGCCTGCGCGCCCTGTCCTCGGGGCGTTTTCCCAGAAGAGCCAAGCGTCCTGACGCCCGCACGGGCGCCGGGGGGGCCGCCGCACGGCAGGGCGCGACCGCCCCGTCAGCGATGCCCCTCACGGAGCCGCTGCGCCGTCGGCGGCGTCCCGGTCATGGACCGAAGTGCCTCGGGGCCTCATCCACCCGCTGCCCCTGCGGGGAGGCACCCGTCGGGCCCCGGCGCCCCGGGAGTACCACCACGCCCCGAAGCTGTGCCCCTGGACAGGAGCGCCCGCTGCCACGCCGCTCCCCAGGAACACCGCACTCCGGGCGTGACACGGCAGCGGGGACCGCCCGGCGTCGTGCGCGCGGCTTCGGCGACCCGGCGCCCAGAAGGTGAAGCGCAGCTCCGCGAGCGCAGCTTCAACAGCCCCGCGCCCACGAGGCGAAGCCCGGCTTCACGAGCGCGGCTCCGGCAACTGCCGCCCCGCCGCCCCGGCCGCCCCGGCCGCCCCGGCCGCCCCGGCCGCAGTGAAGCCCCGTTTCACGAGCGGCTCCCATAGCCCGAGCCCGGCACCCACGGCCCGCGACCCCGCTTCAGGAGCGCGGTGGGCTCGTGCTCAGCAGGGCGGCAGAGGCGGGCCTGGACCGGAGTGCTGGGCGAGCCGCCCGTCCGGCCGGGCCACGCGCGGCACCTTCGCGAGCCTCCGCCCGCTCGATCCCCGTACTGATTCCTGCCCCGAGGCCCCGCCCGCTTCCCCGTCGCCGGGCCCCGCCTGTCCCCTTTCTCCGCCCGCACCCGTACCCCTTCCCCACCGGCATCGTCCCCCGCGCCCTCCCCTTGTCGCCACCACCCCGCTCCCCGCTCCTCCGCACCCGTACCCCCTCGCCACCGGCGCCGTCCCCCGCGAGCCGGCCTCGCGGGTACTCCCTACGGGGGACCGGCCCCCGCCCCCTCGCGGCGTTTGCGGGCGCCGGAGACGGCGCCGCGCCCCACCATTTCGCCGCAAATCGCCGGGCGAGGGCGGAGTGCGGCGGGATTCACCACCCTGATGCGTCCCACACCCCGCACCGCATTCCTATGATGGGCGCACGACACCGAGGGCCGCTGCGACCGAGCAGTCCGGGCGGTGGGGAGCGGCGCGATCGTGGTGGAGGGGTCAATGACTCAGGGGGCCGGTCAGGGACCCGCGGAACGAACACCGACGGTGCGCGACTTCCGCGTCCCCGCCTACATGCCCCAGCCCGAAGCCTTCGCGGACGGGGGCGAGCCCTACCCGGGCGAGGGTGACAGGTACGCGGACGCCGCACAGGCGTACGCGGAACGGCAGTCCACCGAGGCCTCCGCGGCGCCCGAGGCGGCCAGCCCGCCCGCCGGGACCGAGTCTCCCGTGGGCGAGGACTACACCCCGACCCAGCGCGACCTGCCCGTCATCGGCTCCCAGCCGGAGTCCGCGCCCCAGCCGCCCGCGAACGGCCCCGGTCCGCTCTACGTCGTCGGCGACGTGCACGGCTATCTCGACGAACTCGTCACCGCTCTCCAGGAGCAGGGCCTCCTCGACGAGGAAGCCCGCTGGGCCGCGGGCAACGCCAGGCTCTGGTTCCTCGGCGACTTCACCGACCGGGGTCCGGACGGCATCGGGGTCATCGATCTCGTCATGCGCCTCTCGGCCGAGGCGGCCGCCGCCGGTGGCTACTGCAAGGCCCTCATGGGCAACCACGAGCTGCTCCTCCTCGGCGCCCGCCGCTTCGGCGACACCCCGGTCAGCTCCGGAGCGGGCACCGCCACCTTCCAGGCGGCCTGGCTCCTCAACGGCGGTCAGAAGACGGACATGGACCGACTCCAGGACGTCCACCTCCAGTGGATGTCCCGGCTCGACGCGATCGTGGAGGAGGACGAGCACCTGCTCGTCCACTCCGACACCACCGCCTACCTCGACTACGGCTCCACGATCGAGGCCGTCAACGACACGATCCACGACGTCCTCACGCGCAACGATCCCGACGAATGCTGGGACCTCTTCCGCAAGTTCACCAAGCGCTTCGCCTTCCGTGACGAGCGGACCGGGCCCGAGGCCGTACGTGAACTGCTCGACACGTTCGGCGGCTCCCGCATCGTCCACGGCCACAGCCCCATCCCGTACCTGCTCGGCGACGTCGGCTCCGAGGACGGCGAGGAGACCCCGCGCCCGGTGATCGAGGACCCGCACATCTACGCGGACCGGCTGGCCGTCGCGATGGACGGCGGCGTGACGATGGCAGGAACGCTGCTGGTACGTCAGGTGCCCTTCCCGGCCTGACGCTTCGCTCCGGACACTCCGCCCCACCCGGCCACCACGCCCGGCCGGCACGGCGCGGCACAGCCTCGTACGGCGCGCACCGCCCCCTACGGGCCGCCGCGCCTACGGGCCGCCGCGCCCCGTACGAGCGCGGCGCTCCACCCCGTACGGTGCCACCAGCCGTACGAGCGGCGCCCCACCCCGTAGCAGCACCCCACCCCGTACGGCCCCACCAGCAGTACGAGCGGCACCCGCCCCCGTACCACCCCCACACGCGCTCCGCCTCCGCTCCGGCGCGCGAAGGGCCCCGTCCCGCCCCGGACGGGAACACACCCGCCGTCCGGACGCCCCTCCCTGCCTGCCCGGATGGGCCCGCGCCCCGGCGTGCGGGGGGCGCGCGTGCCGCCACGTCCCCCTGTACGACCGGTCAATTTCCGGAAACACCCTGTTACCCTGCGCCGCCCCCGGCCTACCATCGCCTTATCCGTAGCAGGCTCTCCTCCGCTTCCGCCCTCTGCCCGCACCCAGCGGGCGCCTTTGCCCTACGGAGCATCGGGGGATGCACATGAACAGCGCTCCGCACTTGCTGCCCGAGGATCACCCGGAGTTCGAGCGAGTCCTCGACGAGGCTCTGCGCCAGGCCGTCCCGCGGCCCGCGGCGCAGGACCCCGACGGGCAGTTCTCCGCCACGCGGCTGAAGACCCTGGCTCTCGGCTCCGCGGGCCTCATCGCCGCCACCGCCGCACCCGAGTACCAGCACTACGTCAGAGTCCGCGAAGAACTCCGGATACGCACCCCCGGGGACACCGAGAACGCCGCGGCGCCGACCCGGGCGCAGGAGGGCGGAGGACTCGCCGCCGCGATCGGGGAGGTGACCGAGGCCTCGGGCGCCGGGGCGATCGCCGTGCTCGCCGCGCTGACCCCGGTGCTCGCCGGGGTCGCCGCCGTCGTGCTGCTGCTCATCGGCTACCTGCTGCGGCTCGTGGACAGCGAGCACGTCATCGGCGACGCCCTGCTCACCGCGGGCTGGATCTTCGCCGTCCTCGCGGCCGCCGCCATCCTCATCGCCGGGATCGCCCTGCTCCTCGTCGCCCTGCGCAACGGAGCCACCGCACTCTCCGCCGATCCGCGCCGCCCGCGCGCCGCCGTGCCCGATCCGGAGGCCGAGAACGTGGACCGGGCCCGTGCCGACTGGCGTCAGGCTCTCCTGGAGAAGGGCTTCCTGCCCTTTTTCCAGGAGCACACGGACTCTCAGGAACGCGCGCAGGAACGTACGGGGGAGGTCGCACCGGACGAGGAGGGGCCTGCGCAGGACGGCGCTGTCCCCAGCCGCACCGGCGGCTCCTCCCGTATGCCCCGGCTCGGCTACCACCGCCCCGGCTTCAGCAGCCCGGAGGCGGACGGCGAGGCGGCCTCCCGCCCGCACTACTCCAGCCCGGACTTCAGCAGCCCCGACTTCGGCGGCCCGGAGCACCGCCCGGAGTGAGCGATGTTCCACGTGAAACATCGCGAGCCGATCCCCGCACGCGCACCCGCACCCAGAAGAGCCCGATGTTTCACGTGAAACATCCGTTTCGGTGTTTCACGTGAAACATCGGGCCCGAGAGCTGGGGACGCCCCCTGCTACAGCTTTCCGCCGGTGAGCCGCGTGAGCGGTCCCACGGTCCTCGCCCCGGACTTCCGTCCCGCGAGGAACGAGGCCGTAGCCACCGTCAGCAGCCCGGCGCCCGCGCTCGTCGCGGCCACCTTGTGCTCGCGGACCGTGCCCCAGGCCGTGCCCGTCGCGGCGACGGCCTTCTCCGATACCTCGGAGACCTTGCGCCGCCCGGCGTCCACGCCTGTCCTCGCCCTGGCTTCCACTCGTTTGCCCGCCGCTCCGGCGGCGCGGGCACGTGCCCGCGCCGCCTCGGCGGCCTCTTCCGTCTTCGCCCCGGCCGCGGAGAGCGCCGCATCGGCCCTCTCCGACGCCGTCGCCGCCACCGGGGCATCATCGGTCCCCGGCGCGGAGGCCGAAGCGGCCACGGCGTCGCGGGAGTGCTTGGTCTGCGGGTTCTCTCCAGTCATGGCCTGCGGGTTGCCGCTCCACACCGGAGAAAACCCGCGACCGCGCACCGAAGAGGACTTACGACCGGCCCCGGACACCCCGGACACCCCGGACGGACGAGGACCCGGCCACACCTGGCCCCACCCGGGCGCCGAGCCCCGTGGCTTACCGTGGCCCGGCCCCGTACCCCCGCAGACCTCCGTTCACTCCGCCAGCGGCAGATACACCCGGTTCCCCGACGCGGCGAACTCCCGTGATTTCTCCATCATCCCGGTCACGATCTCCTCCTGGCTCAGTTCCGCGTCGCCCTCCGCGCCGAACCGCTCGCTGATGTCCCTGCTGATCCGCATCGAGCAGAACTTGGGCCCGCACATGGAGCAGAAGTGCGCGGTCTTCGCGGGTTCGGCGGGCAGCGTCTCGTCGTGGAAGGCCCGCGCCGTCTCCGGATCGAGCGCCAGGTTGAACTGGTCCTCCCACCGGAAGTCGAAGCGCGCCTGCGAGAGCGCGTCGTCCCACTCCTGCGCACCGGGGTGCCCCTTCGCGAGGTCGGCGGCGTGCGCGGCGATCTTGTACGTGATGACGCCGGTCTTCACGTCGTCCCTGTCGGGGAGCCCGAGGTGCTCCTTCGGCGTCACGTAGCAGAGCATCGCGGTGCCCCACCAGGCGATCATCGCGGCGCCGATGCCGGAGGTGATGTGGTCGTAGCCCGGAGCGATGTCCGTGGTGAGCGGACCGAGGGTGTAGAAGGGCGCCCCGTCGCACACCTCCTGCTGAAGCTCGACGTTCTCCTTGATCTTGTGCATCGGTACGTGCCCGGGCCCCTCGACCATCGTCTGGACGCCGTGCCTGCGAGCCACCGCGGTGAGTTCCCCGAGCGTGCGCAGCTCGGCGAACTGCGCCTCGTCGTTGGCGTCAGCGACGGAGCCGGGCCGCAAGCCGTCCCCGAGCGAGAACGTCACGTCGTACGCCGCGAGGATCTCGCACAGCTCATCGAAGTGCTCGTACAGGAAGGACTCCTGATGGTGCGCGAGGCACCACGCGGCCATGATCGAGCCGCCGCGCGAAACGATGCCGGTGGTCCGGCGCGCGGTGAGCGGCACGTACGGGAGCCGCACCCCCGCGTGCACGGTCATGTAGTCGACTCCCTGCTCGGCCTGTTCCACGACCGTGTCGCGGTACAGCTCCCAGCTCAGCTCCTCCGCCTTCCCTCCGGCCTTCTCCAGCGCCTGGTAGAGCGGCACGGTGCCGATGGGAACGGGGGAGTTGCGGAGAATCCACTCGCGCGTGGTGTGGATGTCGCGCCCTGTCGAGAGATCCATGACCGTGTCGGCGCCCCAGCGCGTCGCCCACGTCATCTTCTCGACCTCCTCCTCGATCGACGAGGTGACGGCCGAGTTGCCGATGTTCGCGTTGATCTTCACGAGGAACCGCTTGCCGATGACCATCGGCTCGCTCTCGGGGTGGTTGATGTTCGCGGGCAGTACAGCCCGCCCGGCGGCCAGTTCCTCGCGTACGACCTCGGGGGCGACGCCCTCGCGCAGCGCCGCGTACTCCATCTCCCGCGTGATCTCGCCCCGCCGCGCGTAGGCGAGTTGTGTCACCACGGCCCCCTGGCGAGCGCGGCGCGGCCGGCGCGGGCGCCCGGGAAAGACCGCGTCGAGGTCGCGAGCGCCGCCCCGGGGGACGGTGTGCCGGGGCCCGTCGTCCTCGGGCCGTGGGGCGCGGCCGCGGTACGTCTCGGTGTCACCGCGCGCCGCGATCCACGGTGCGCGAGGGGTGTCGAGCCCGCGCCGTACGTCCGTGGTGACGGACGGGTCGGTGTACGGGCCCGAGGTGTCGTACAGCGTCAGCGCGCGGCCGTCGCTGAGGTGCACCTTCCGCACGGGCACCCGCAGACCCGGCCGCTCGCCCTCGACGTACGCCTTGTGCGCACCGAGGGCGCGGACGGGTGCGGGGGATTCGTGCGACGGTGCGGAGGCAGGGGTGTGCGCGTCCGATGTGGTCATGAGACCTACTCCCTACGCCGGCATTACCCGGTAACAGGTTCAGCGGTCGGCGCAGCGTTTCGTCCTCCGGCCGCGCGTGCGGCCGTACGAGGAGATCAGCGCCCTCTCAGCCCGGTGCTCCGAGCTCCCGCGGGGACAAATCGCGACCCACGCTAGCGCCCGTCCTGGCGTGCTGGCCAGAGGGCGCCCCCGTTCTTGCGATGATCGGTCGGTGACGACGCCACCTCCCACGCCTCAGGCGCCCCCACCGCCGCCCTCGCCCCCGGAGGGCCGGCTCCATGACCCGGGCCACGAGCACAGCCACCACCACGGCCCGGCGACCCCCGGTTCACGACGGCTGCGCAGGGTCATCGCGGCGGTCCTGGTGCCCTTCGCCGCGGCCGTTGTCGCCGGGCTCGTCCTGCTGTGGCCCGGGGCTCCCGGTGCCCACGAGCGGACGGGGGTCGGCTTCGACCGGCAGACCGTCAGCGGCAAGGTCACCGGCATCAAGCATGTCGGCTGCAACGACGGGGCCGGGGGCGCGGGGCAAAGCAGCGGTGGAGACGATGGGAGCGGTGGAGACGGCGCGCAGGACCCGTCATCCGGCGATACAGGCGCCTCAGCGCCATCGGGCGCGGCTTCGGGCGCGGGATCTGGCGCGGGATCTGGCGCGGGATCTGGCGCGGCCTCGGGGGAGCACGCGGCGGGTGTCTGCGAGCAGGCGACGGTCGAGGTCACCGAGGGGAAGGACAAGGGGCACCGCTACCCCGAACTGATCCGCCCCGACGCCTCGCGTCGGCTCCACGCGGGGCAGAAGGTCGTCCTTGCCTACGCACCCGACGCGCCGCGGGAACTCCAGTACTCCGTCACGGATGTGGGCCGTACGCCGCCGATGGTGCTGCTCGCCGCGGTCTTCGCACTCGTCGTCGTGGCGGTGGGGAGGCTGCGGGGGCTCATGGCGCTCGTGGCGCTCGCGGTGAGTTTCCTGGTGCTGACGTTCTTCATCCTGCCCGCGATCCTGGAGGGGTCGAATCCGCTCGTCGTGGCAGTGGTCGGGGCGAGCGCCATCATGCTGATCGCCCTCTACCTGTGTCACGGCCTCAGCGCGCGCACCTCCGTCGCGGTGCTCGGCACCCTCACCTCGCTGCTGCTCATCGGGGTGCTGGGCTCGTTCTTCATCGGCTGGGCGGCGCTCACGGGGAACACGGACGACAGCACGGGCCTCATCCACGGCCTCTACCCGCACATAGACATGAGCGGGCTGCTCCTGGCGGGGGTGCTCATCGGCTCGCTCGGGGTGCTCGACGACGTCACGGTCACGCAGACGTCAGCCGTGTGGGAACTGCATCAGGCCGATCCGGGGATGACGCGACGCGCCCTCTACCGCGCGGGCATCAGGATCGGCCGCGACCACATCGCCTCGGTGGTCAACACCCTGGTGCTCGCCTACGCGGGGGCCGCGCTGCCGCTCCTGCTGCTCTTCTCGCTCGCGCGCAGCGACGTGGGCGCGGTGGCGACGAGCGAACTCGTCGCCGAGGAGATCGTGCGGACGCTCGTCGGCTCGATCGGACTGGTCGCCTCGGTCCCGGTCACGACGGCGCTCGCGACCCTCGTGGTCTCGGCGGACCGCGCTCCGCGCCCGCGGTCCTCCGGCGCTCCGGGCGGTCCGCCCCACCCCGAGGTGCCCGGCCCCGTATCCGCGGGACGGCTGCTCGGGGGCGGCGGACGCCGCAGGAAACGCTGAGGGGGGGACCGCCACGCGAGCGAGCGGCGGGCGCCGTCGCGGGCCGCGAGGCCGACGCCGTCGCGGGCCGCGAGAGGCGGGCGCCCTCAGAGCCTCGGGGGGTTCAGCCCGCGCTCGGCTCCTCGGCGAGGATGCGGTGCAGGGCGTCGTCGAGGTGGCTCTCGAAGTCGGCGCAGGCGCGCTCCTCACCCAGCGGAACGAGCCGGTCGGTCCGGTCGAGGAAGGCGACGATCGGCGCCATGCCCACCCGGAAGAGGGCCTGGTCCGTGCCGACCTGGAGCCTGATGTGCAGCTCCCCGGGGCCCTCCACGTCGAGCAGGGGCTCCGGCTCCACGGGCGAGACCCGCACGTCCCCGTCCCCGCAGGCCTCGTCGATCCCGTCCGCGAGCAGTTCGCGCCCGAACGTCCACGAGACCGGGGCATCACCGGGCAGGTGGAAGGTCAGCCGCACCGCGTAGGGATCGGCGGCCTCGTAGCGAAGCTCGACGGGGATACGGAACGAGAGCTCCTCGGAAACGAGGAAGCTCATCATGACCTCTGCCTGTACGGACTCGCGCATCGCCAACCCCGTCGATTGCCGTCACCTTGCCAGGGGCAAATCCCCTGACACTCCTGATACCTAGCTCAGTGAACACATCACATCACAGTGCGTGACCCCGCTGTTGCTGATTGCGGGAAGAAACGTGCGGGAAAATCCGTCCGAGCCGTTTCCGGTCGGGCGGTTCGTGGAATCCCCGCCACCGATCACCCGTATTCCGGCTGCCCCCAGGCGGTTCGCACATGCAAGGCACGCGGGGATTCCCCCACGTTCACCCTTTCGGCCCGCACGGACCATACGAACACACCGGCCCCGGACGGCGACACCGACGGCCCAAGCGTCACACAGAGCTACACATCAGCGGCGCGCAAGAACGCGCTTCCGAAAGGGAGTTGATGGCTGATCGCGTCCATTCGGGGGGTTCTCCGTCAACACCGGGACGCGGAAGTCCCCCGCCGGTGGCCGCGCGACGGGCGCGGCGCCGACCGGCAGAGGACTCTCCGGTCAGCGCCGGTTCCCTGGTCCCGCCGACTCCTTGAACTTGCGCACGACGAAGACGAGCGCCGCGACCACGACGACGAAGACGAGCGCCTTGAAGAGCAGGCCGACCACCACGCTCAGGATCGAGACGATCACCCCGCCGAAGATCGCCAGCGCGATGAGCGGGACGGCCACCCACTTCACCCACCACGGCAAGTCCGTGACTATCTCCCGCATGCCCATCGTTGCTACCTCGCTTCAACCGGTTCCGGGTCTCCCGCCCGGCCTTCTTCGATGCTAGGCGGGAAATCCCCGTGGTTGGGCGCTCGGCAACCCTGGCTTTCCCCTGATTCCCACCCTTAGGGGTTGGAGCCCCTTTTCTCCGAGGAACCCTGAGAACACCCCCTCCGAGCTGGCCTTTTGGTCTCAGGGTCGGCGGCCTGGGCCCGGCGGGGCTTTCCCTCGGGACGGCCCGGTCCCTCATCCCTCCGGCGGAGAGAAGACGACCAGGACCCGCAGGTCCTCGCTGATGTGGTGGAAGCGATGCGGGGTCCCTGCGGGGACATAGACGACGCTGCCGCGCGCGACCTCCGTCGTCTCCTGCCCCACGGTGAGCGCGGCCCGCCCGCTCACCACGAGGTAGACCTCGTCCTGCCGGTGCGGCTGCTGGGGGTCGGCTGCCCCCGCGTCGAGCGCGTACAGCCCGACGGACATGTTCCGCTCGCGCAGGAACTGCAAGTACGCGCCGTCGTTCGCGGATCGTTCCAGGTCCAGCTCGTCCAGCCGGAATGCCTTCATCTACTTCCTCCACCCCTTCGCCGCTCCGGTGCCGCCTGCCCCGGCCCCGTCTGTCACGATCGGCTCATGAAGACCTTCGTGTTCAGAACCCTCGCCAACGCGGCGGCCCTCGCGGTGGCCGTATGGCTGCTCGACGGCATCACCCTCACCGGCCACAACACCGGCCACAGGGCGCTCACGCTGATTATCGTCGCACTGGTCTTCGGCCTCGTGAACGTGCTGGTGAAACCCCTCGTGCAGCTGGTCACCCTCCCGCTCCTGATCCTGACCCTCGGGCTCCTCACCCTCGTCGTGAACGCCCTCATGCTGCTGCTCACCTCATGGATCTGTGACGTCATCGACGTCCCTTTCCACGTCAGCGGCTTCTGGACCGCCGTGCTCGGCGGGCTCATCGTCGCCGTCGTCTCCTGGGCCGTCTCGCTCGCCCTGCCCGACGGCCGCCCGGCGGACCGCGCCTGAGAAGACGCCGTACCTCGCCCGGGCAGGGCCGCCTTACGCACCGCCCGCCACGTGCCCCATCCTGGGGACCCCGGCACAGCGCGGTGCGGGCGAGGTGACAACAGCCCCGGTCACGGCCCCCCACGGGCGGCCACGAGCGGCGGCGGACGAGAAGAGGGACAGCATGACGGGCGAAGGAACGAGGGCAGTGCGCGCGGGGCTGCCGGAAGCGGCACGGAACGAACCGACCCTGCCCGGGCCGGTCTTCGCCGCGCACTTCCACCTGCCGGGAGAGGTCGCCGGGCCCTATACGTACGGGCGCGACAGCAACCCGACCTGGACGCGTCTCGAAAGCGCCGTCAGTGAACTGGAATCGCCCGACGAGGAGGCGGGGACGCTGCTCTTCGCCTCCGGGATGGCCGCGATCTCCGCAGTGCTCTTCTCGCAGCTGCGGGCCGGGGACACCGTGGTCCTCCCCTCGGACGGGTACCAGGTGCTGCCGCTGGTCCGCGAACAGCTCACCGCGTACGGAGTGACCGTGCGTACCTCCCCCACGGGCGAGGACGCCCAGCTCGACGTTCTCGACGGGGCGCGGCTGCTGTGGATCGAGTCGCCGTCGAACCCCGGCCTCGACATCTGCGACATCCGGCGCCTCGTCTCCGCCGCCCACGAGAAGGGCGTACTCGTCGGCGTCGACAACACCCTGTCGACGCCGCTCGGCCAGCGCCCCCTGGATCTCGGCGCGGACTTCTCGGTCGCCTCCGACACCAAGGCCCTCACCGGCCACGGCGATCTCCTCCTCGGCCACGTCACGACGCGCGACCCGGCCCTCCTGGAGGACGTACGACGCTGGCGCAAGATCATCGGGGCGATTCCGGGACCGATGGAGACCTGGCTCGCGCACCGCTCGCTCGCGACGCTTCAGCTGCGTCTCGACCGGCAGAACGCCAACGCGCTCGCCGTCGCCGAGGCCCTGCGTGGCCGCCCCGAAGTGAGCGGTCTGCGCTACCCCGGGCTCCCCGAGGACCCGGCGCACAAGCTCGCCACGGCGCAGATGCTGCGGTACGGGACCGTCCTGGGCTTCACGCTGGCCTCCCGCGAGCACGCCGAGCGTTTCCTTGCCGCCGCACAACTCGTCGAGGACGCCACGAGCTTCGGCGGCGTGCGCTCGACCGCCGAGCGGCGCCGCCGCTGGGGCGGGGACGCGGTGGCCGAGGGCTTCGTGCGTTTCTCTGCGGGCGCCGAGGACACCGAGGACCTCGTGGCCGACGTACTGCGGGCGCTCGACGAGAGCCACGGCTGAGCGGACGGAAAGGCGCGCGGTGGTCCGAGCCTCCCCCCTCGTGGCTCGGACCACCCGCGGTCCCGCGAAGAACCGCCCGCTCAAGGCTAGTTGACCGTCTGTCAATGTCCAATCACTGTAGAGACGGCTGGGTATCGGCAGATTTATCGTTGACCGCCCGGGTCCACTGGAGGCCCGCGATCACCCGAGGGGGCAGTGGCGATGGATCTCGCCCTGTTGCGCACCTTCGTCGCCGTGCACCGAGCCGGTTCCTTCACCCGTGCCGCCGCTCTGCTCGGCCTCTCCCAACCTGCGGTGACCTCGCAGATAAGAGCCCTGGAACGCCAGGTCGGCCGTCCGCTCTTCCTCCGCCAGGCACGCGGGGTGACCCCCACGTCCCTCGGTGAGGAACTTGCCCACAAGGCGGCCCCACACCTCGACGCCCTCGTCGAGATCGCCGAGAGCGGCGTCGTCACGGGCGACGGGCACGCCCGTACGCTCCACCTCACCGGGCCCCCGGAGTTCCTGGCCGAGCGCGCCCTGCCCGCGCTGAGCGGCCTCGCCAAGGGCGAGGGACCCGACTTCGGCATCCGGGCCACGTTCGGTACCGCGCAGGAGAGCCTCGAAGGGCTCGCCGCCGGGCACCACGACCTCGCGATCAGCACGGTCCGCCCGCGTGGGGGCCTGCTCACCGCCACCGCGCTGTGCGACGAGGAACTCGTTCTCGTCGCGGCACCCAGCTGGGCGGACCGGCTTCCCGTCGAACGTCTCAGCGGCGGCGGCCCCACGCCGGCCTCGGGGCGTACTCCGCCGCTTCCCTTCGTCGACTGCCACGAATCGCTGCCACTCGTCGCGCGCTACTGGACCACCGTCTTCGACGCCCTGCCCCCGGGCCCCGGGGCGGTGATCGTCCCCGATCTGCGAGCGGTGCTCGGCTGCGTCCTCGCCGGTGCGGGCCTCGCGGTCCTGCCGCGCTACCTCTGCGCGGGCCCGCTCACCGAGGGACGGCTCCGGCTCCTGCTCAACCCCGCGGTGGCTCCGCTCCGTACGTACTTCCTCGTCGCCCGTACCGGCACCCTTGCCCTGCCCCACCTCTCGCGTACCCACGACCGCTTGCTGCGCGCGGCGGCGGACTGGGGCTGAGCGCGCTCCGGAGCACGCTCCGCACCACGGACCGCGCCTCCCAAGCGCCCGGCCGCGCATGTTTCACGTGAAACAACTCGGGCCACATTCCCTCCATGACCGTTCGCCCCGTGGTCAAGCGCACCGCTCGTGCTGTCCTGCTGGACGGCGAGGATCTTGTCCTGATCAAGCGCGTCAAGCCCGGCGTCGACCCCTATTGGGTCACCCCGGGCGGCGGCGTGGAGCCGGAGGACGCCACCGTCATCGATGCCCTGCACCGTGAAGTCCACGAGGAACTGGGGGCGAAGATCACCGATGTCGTCCCGTGTTTCGTGGACACCGTGGAACACATCGGGGCGGACGGCGGCGCCACCGGGGTCAAGGTCCAGTACTTCTTCGTCTGCCGCCTCGTGTCCCTCGATCTGGAGCAGCGGCACGGACCTGAGATGGAACAGCCCTGTGGAACCTACGAGATCGTCCGTATCCCCTTCACCCGCGTCGGCATCGCCTCCGTCCATCTCGTCCCGCTCTCCCTGCGGCACTACCTTGACGCCAATATCGAGGGGGTCCTCGCCCTCCTCGACGCGGATCTCGGCTGACACGGAACGGCCCTCTCGGGTCACAGCCCCTCCCGGGTCATCCGACGAGCATCCGCACGTTGTTCCCGCGTCACGCGATGTTCCACGTGAAACATCCCTCACCTCGGATCAGGCCCGTAGTCCGAAAAGAGGGTGGACGCACGCCCCTGACGTCGGTAAGCCTGAGCGCGTGCTGCCCACTCCTCCGCCGTCCGCCGCTCTGGCTCTTCGCAGGCTGACCCTGCACGATCTCCCGTACTGCCTGGAGCTGGCACAAAACAGAGGCTGGTTCCCTGACCGGCGATTGTGGACGCTGCTCCTCACCGCAGGCACCGGTTACGGCATCGACGACCCCCGGGGCGGGCTCCGCGCCGTCTGCGTCAGCCATCGCTACGGCCCCGAGGAACACCCTGGCCTGACCGTGCTCAGCATGCTGCTCGTGAGCCGCGACCACGCGGGCCAAGGACTCGGCCGCCGCCTGCTCAGCGAGGTCATCGCGTACGAGCCCGTCGAAGCCCTGGCCCTCTACGCGAGTGAGGAGCGCGTACCGCTCTACGAGGAACTCGGCTTCCGCCGGGCAGCGGCAGGGGACGTGGAGACACTGGAGGGCCACTTCACCGGGACCGGTGCGGTGCCGGGGGTACGGGTCAGGCGGGCGAACGCCGGGGACCTGCGCGCCCTGCTCGACGTGGATCGGGAGATCTTCGGCCTCGACCGCACCCCCTTGCTGGCCCGGCTTCCGGCCTTCGCCGACAGGATGAGCCTCGCCGAGGACCCCGAAGGCCAGGTGCTGGGCTTCGCCGCCCTCCGCACCGAGCCGCACGCCGCGCTGCTCGGACCACTCGTCGCCCGTGAGCCGCTCCTCGCCCAGGCCTTGGTCGCCGATCTCGTCCACGAGGTCCGCACGCCGGTACGGATCGTGCTGGAGCACCACCAGGAGGAACTGCGCGACTGGCTCACGGACCACGGTTTGCGTCCCGTCCTCCACAGCCGCCTCATGCTGCGCGGCACGCCTGCTCTGCCCGGAATCCGGCTCCAGCGGTACGCACCGCTGAGCACGGCGACGGGCTGAGTGCGTGCACTTCCCGAACCCGACTGGAATATTTGCAGGCGCCGTATAGTTGCAACCAGCGGTTATTTCATACCTGGCCTAGGCTGGGACATCCGGGACGGACGGAGGAGAGAACGATGACGGCGACCGACCCCGCTCTCACAGCACTCGCGCACAGCTGGTCCGCCCTCTCGCTGCTGCACAGCCGCATCGAGGCGCGCATCGAACGCGCACTCCAGGCGGCACACGGTCTCAGCGTGCGGGAGTACTCCCTCCTCGATGTCCTCAGCCGCCAGCACGACGGCGAGGGCGGGCACCTCCAGATGCGGCAGGTCGCTGAGGCCGTCGTACTCAGCCAATCCGCGACGACACGCCTCGTGACGCGCCTGGAGGACCGGGGCCTGCTGGCCCGCTACCTGTGCCCCACCGACCGGCGCGGCATCTACACCGACGTGAGCGATTCGGGCCGAACCCTTCTGGAAGAGGCTCGCCCGACCAACGACGCTGCCCTGCGCGCGGCACTCGACGAGGCCGCTCTCGACCCGCAGCTCGCCCCGCTCGTCACCGCTATGGAACAGCTCGACGCCTCGCCCCGCCTCCTCGGCCAGCCTGCCTGAGCCAGCCGCCCGCCCGAAGTCCAGGACCGGCAGGCCCCAGGGCAGGCGGGCCTAGGATCACGGGCATGAGCACCCTCCAGATACGCCCGGCCACGCGCGACGACATCAGCGCGATCGTCGCGATGCTCGCGGACGACCCGCTCGGAGCCCAGCGCGAGTCCCCGGACGACCTCACCCCGTACCGCGAGGCCTTCGCCCGCATCGACGAGGACAAGAACCAGCACCTCGTCGTGGCCGAGAACGACGGCGAGATCGTCGGCACGCTCCAGCTCAGCGTGCTGCACGGGCTGTCCCGCAAGGGCACCACCCGCACGATCATCGAGGCGGTACGCGTATCCGCCACCGCCCGCGGCGGAGGGCTCGGCACGCAACTCATCACCTGGGCCGTCGAGGAGTCCCGCCGCCAAGGCGCGAGCCTCGTCCAGCTCACCTCGGACGCCACCCGCAGCGACGCCCACCGTTTCTACAAGCGCCTCGGCTTCGTCGACTCGCACGTGGGCTTCAAGCTCACCCTCTGAGGACAAGCGCCGGGCCGGATGTTCCACGTGAAACATCACGGGCCACCCACAGAGGATGTTCCACGTGAAACATCCCCCCACGGACCGGCGGGGTGAACCGCCCGGCGAGATGTTCCACGTGAAACATCGCCCCGAAAGGCGCGATCCCTCATGTTTCACGTGAAACATCGCCTGCTTCAGCCCGGCAGCCCGCGCCAGCCCCCCGCCACGACCCCACCCGGCGTCGGCCCGCCCTCCTCGTACGGCTCACGCGTGAAGACGAAGGAGCCCAGGTCGAGGTGGCTCACCTCGCCGCCCGGCGCCCGCACCACGCTCAGCACCTCGCCGGTGTAGTAGCCGTC
Organism: Streptomyces sp. P6-2-1; assembly: GCF_050613165.1. Classification (NCBI taxonomy): domain Bacteria; kingdom Bacillati; phylum Actinomycetota; class Actinomycetes; order Kitasatosporales; family Streptomycetaceae; genus Streptomyces; species Streptomyces sp. P6-2-1. The sequence goes on from NZ_CP192513.1 coordinate 3,492,996, forward strand.
GAGCCCCACCCAGTTCCCGTCGTCGGAGGGCACGAAGCGCGAGCCGCGCCCGCCCTTGACCGGCCCGAGGTCCAGGCCCCCACCCTCCCGGAGACGTACCGCGACCGGATCGCTCCCCCAGTACCAGAGGCCGGTCAGCGCCAGAAGTTCCCTGTCCCCCTGAGGCAACGGCTTCCACGGCTCGGGCAGGCGCGGTTCGGCCTCCGCCACGAGTTCCAGCAACTCGGCGGCGAGCGTGCCGGAGCTGAGCTGGGAGGTGGCATTGCCCAGGACGACGGCGCCGAGATCCTCCTCCTCGCAGATCCACAGCCCGGCCGTGAACCCCGGCACGGAACCAGTGTGCCCGGCCAGGCTCCGGCCCCCGCGGTACAGGAGCTGGGTCCCGAGGCCGTAGCCGCTGTCCCCGTTCCCGGGGGCAGCGGGCGTACGCAGCTCACGCACCCCGTCGATACCCAGCACCTCGTCGTCCCCGTGCAGCAGGAAACCGGCGAAACGAGCGAGGTCGGCCGCCGTGGACCAGAGCTGTCCCGCTGGAGCCATGAGCCCCAGGTCCTCGACCTGCTCCTCCTGGAGCAGATCGGCCCACGGGTGCACCGCCCAGCCGCCGGCGCTGGGCGCCTCGGCCCTTACCGAGGTCCGGCGCAGACCGAGCGGCTCCAGGATCTCCGTACGCAGTGCCTCCTCCCACGTGGTCCCGCGCACCCCGGCGACGAGCGCCCCGAGGACGGTGAATCCGGGGTTGGAGTAGTGGTGCAGCAGCCCGGGCTCGTGGCGGAACGGCTCGGCCCCCAGTACATCGGCGAGCTGCGGCCGCAGGCGCCCCGGCGTCCGCTCCCACCAGGGCGGGGGCGCCTCCGCGGCCAGCCCGCCTGTATGGGCGAGGAGTTGGCGCACCGTCACCTCAGGGCCGAGACCGGCCTCCGGTACGTACCGCTCCACCGGGTGGCCCAGTTCGAGCAGGCCCTCCTCGCGCAGCCGCAGTACGAGCACCGCGGTGAAGGTCTTGGTGATCGAGCCGATGCGGTACTGCACCTGGTCGTCGGGGGCGTGCTCGTCGACGCGACCGCGTACCCCACTCCACACCTGCCGCCCGCCCCGCGTCACCGCTGCCACGACCGACGGGACCCGCTGCCGGGCCTGCGCCACGGCGACCTTGTGCAGCAATGCCCGCCGAGTCCCCTCCAAAAGGGCCTCGGACACCCCGCCCGCCTCGTCGCCGGGCGTCCCGGCCTCATCGATGGAAGTCATGCACCGCACGCTAATCGGCAGCCGACACGCGCCACCAACGGGTCTCGGCCCGGAGCCGCTCCCCCATCCGCCCGTCCTTCGTAGGGCGGACACACGCGCCGCGAGCGTGAGAAGCGGCGGGGGAACGGGGAGTCAGCAGCCGTGATCATCCTGGCCGTCGTCTTCGCCGTACTCGGCGCCGCGAGCAACGCGACGGGAACCGCCTTCCAGCGCAAAGCCGCGGCCCACCAGCCCCAGGGCGGCGGCCTGCGCCTCGTCCTCGCCCTGGCCCACCAGCCCGCCTGGCTCCTCGGCATCGGCGGCGTCATCGGCGCCGCGTTCTTCCAGGCGCTCGCGCTCACGAACGGACCGCTCGCGCTCGTCCAGCCCGTCTTCATCCTGGAACTGCCGTTCGCGCTTCTCATCGGGTTGCCGTTGCTGCACCGCAAGATGCCGACGACCGGCTGGTATGCGATCGGGAGCGTCGTCGCCGGGCTCGTGCTGCTGCTCGGCTGCGCGGCTCCGCACGGCGGCACCAGCCAGGCCTCGGCCACGCGCTGGATTCCGGCCGTGGCCCTGTGCCTCGCGACGATGGGCCTCATGGTGCTCATCGCACGCCGCTCCGGCTCCTCGCTGCTGCGTGCCACCGTGCTCGGTTTCGCGGCCGCCGTGGGCAACGCACTGACCGCCGCGCTGATGAAGTCGGCGACACGTGCTTTCGCCGAGCACGGCCCGGGCGCCTTCTTCACCTCCTGGCAGACCTACGGTTTCGCGCTCACCGGCATGGCCTCCCTGCTGCTCCTGGAGAACGCCCTGCAAGCGGGCACGCTCGCCGCCTCGCAGCCCGCGCTCACGATCGGCGACGCCACGGTCAGCCTCCTGCTCGGCGTCCTCGTCTTCCAGGAGCGACTCCACCTGGGCTGGCTCGTCCTGCCCGAACTGTTCGGCGTCGCGCTGATCGCCACCGGCGTCTTCGCGCTGACTCGCGCGGTCCCTCACATCCGCGACCTCGCCTCCTGAGAGAACCCCACACCGCCGCACGCGCCGCGTAGCCTGCCGGGGTGGATCTCTTCTCCCAGGCCCTCACGTCCCTGCTCGACACGGTCGCGGGGCTGCGCGACGAGGACTTCGCCCGGCCCAGTGGCTGCGCGGGCTGGCGCGTACGGGATCTCGTCTGCCACCTCGTCATCGACGCGCAGGACGTCCTCATCACCCTCGCGACCCCCGAGCAGGGCGCGCCAACGCGTGACGCCGTGACGTACTGGCAGGTGAGCGAGGTGCCGCCGGACGGCACGGACCCGCTCGACGCACTCACCGTCCGCCTCGCGGCAGCCTACGAGGACCCGGCCCTGCTGAAGTTCCACTTGGACGACGTCGGTTCGGCGGCGGGTCGGGCGGCCCGTCTCGCCGTCCCCGGGGCACACGTCGGCACGCAGGGGCAGGTCCTGACCGTGGCGGACTACCTCTCCGCGTACGTCCTGGAGTGGACCCTGCACCACCTCGACCTCACAGCCCACCTCGCCCACGCTCCCGGTCCCCCGGCCGCGTGCCTCGTCGGCGCGCGCACCCTTCTCGACCGGATCGCGGGCGCTCCCTTCCCGCCCTCCTTCTCCGACCGGGAAGCACTGCTCGTCGGCACGGGGCGTCGCACCCCGACCCCCGAGGAACGCGCGTCCGCCCCGGTCCGCCTGCCCCTCGTCCTCGGCTGAGACCCGCCGGGCACGCCGCGCGCACGACCGCGTCGTGGTGGCCCCCCTCCCGGAGGCTCAGTCCGTGCCCGCACGCTCCAGCGCCGTGTACAGCGCCGCCTCCGCACCCGTCATCAGGGCCCAGTAGCGATCGCCGTAGGACCAATGCCACCACTCGGTCGGGTAGTTGACGAACCCGGCGCCGCGCAGCGCGGCGCTCAGGAGCGCCCGGTGGGCGCGCGCCTGCGCGCCGACGTTCCCCGCGTCCGTGTAGCAGGCCCCGTCGCTCTCCTCCGGGCTCGCGTTCATGCGGGTGCCGAGGTCGAGTTCCCGCCCCTCCGCGTCCGCGAGCGTGACATCCACGGCGGCGCCCGCGCTGTGCGGGGCGATCTCGGGCGGCGACACGTACCGGCTCGCGGCCGTCCTGATCCGGTCGGCGGGCCACTCCGGGTGCTCGGCACGCAACTCCTCCGCATACTCATCGAAGTGGCTCCGCTGGAGAGCGGGTGGCCGGTATCCCTCGACGTGCAGCAGCCGTACGCCCTCCGGAAGGCTCCGCTGCGCCGCGAGCAGCCGCTCCAGCACCCCTTCCCGCAGGTACGCGAACGACCCCGCCGCATCCGCCGCCTTCCGCGTGTCGACGCGCAGTTCACCGCCCGCGCGCACATCGACGAGCGGTTCACCGCACTCGCGCACGGGTATCGCCGCCACGCGAGGATCAGCCATCAGAATGACTTCACTCATCCCGGAAGTCTCTCCCCCGCGTCGTCAGAACCGGGCCCCACCAACGAGTCCGGCCAGCGAACGTCCCTGTGCCTGCGACTTCCCTCTCCCGTCGGTGTTCCAGGAAAGAGATATCCCAGGGACGTGGCCGACTGGTCACGCAGAGTCGCGAGGCGAGGCCGAGAACACGACGCGGTCCGGCGCTGCTCGTGCCCGCGCCGGTCCAGGGTTCGAGGCAGGCGTCGCGCAGCGGGGCAGTGCGGCGGGCCCGTACCACTCGCCGGTGGTCTGCGCGGCGACGACGAAGCTCACGAAAGGGTGCGCGACGACCGCGGCGCTCCGTCGAAGAAGGTGACCCTGCCCAGTCGGCGACGCGGCCACAGGGCCTCGAAGACCTCGCTCGGTGTTCTCGTCGGCACTACGGGGACACCGGGCGAAGCGAGGCCCGCGACGTGCGGCGCCGACGTGCGCCGTGTCCCCGCGCACCACCGCAGGGCCTCCTTCCGCAGGCGCCGCCCGTCGCTCGCTTCGAGCCGGTCGAGTACCTCGCGCAGCCGCCGCGGCAGCGCCCCGCAGCAGCCGAGGTCCACCGCCAGCGCGCCCTCGAAGCCCCTCCCCGGCGGATTCGCCTTGCGCCAGTACTGCTCCGGCCACTCCGGGCGGCCGTACGAGGACCGGCCACGGCAGCAGGCGGCACCCGTCCGCCACCCCGACTGTCGCAGCCTCCTCGCCGCGAGCACGTACTCGGCCCGGCGCACGGTCACCCGCCGCCACCCCGCCTCTGCCAGAGCGGCGCCACGCCCTCCTACCGCCCGCTCCGCAACCTCCGCGCATCGTCCGTCCGGATCACAACAGCGCGGGCACCGGTCCTCCGGCGCTTTACGGAGCCGGTCCGAGGGGCCGGTCCGGCCTGCTCCCGTCCGCGGGCGCGTTCCAGCCGCGATCTGGCACGTTCTCCGCTCATGAGCGGGTGGTTCACGCAGGCGGGTCTGGGTGCGGTTCGAGCAGGCCCCCGTCGGCGGGGGCCGCGTCGCGCGGGAAGCCGCGTGCCTCGTGATCGTCGACGGACTGTCGTTCACCACGCCGGTGACGACCGCGGTGGAGGCGGGCACACACGTCTTCCCGTACCGCCGGCGGGACGAGACGGCCCGGGCCTTCGCCGACGAGGTCGACGCCCGGCTGGCAGTGGGCCGGAGCGCGGGCTACGAGGAGGACGTCGTCCTCGCCACCGAACGCGACGCGTCCACCACCGTTCCGGTCCGCACCGCCGGGGCGTTCATCGCGTGGCGCGCCCCTACCGCCTGAACGATGGCGGGGTGCGTTCCCGAGGCTGCGAGGACGCTGTCAGCGCTCACATGGAGGCCCGAGGGATGCCGCCTCGCGGCGGTCGCGGCCTCAGCCCGAGAAACCGGGAGACCGGGAGACCGGGAGACCGCATCGGCCACCTGACGGCACGGAAACCCGCCGTCCGAGTGCCGAACGGCCGATGAACGCCCTCGGGCTGAGGCCCGGCATCCCCATCGGCAGCGAGCGGCCATGCGACACCGGATCGTCGTGGACACCAGCGGCTGCGAGACCGTGGTCAATCCCCGAAAACCGGCTCCCCGGCCGCGTACGAGGCCGGTGCCAGAGCCGTGCCGGAGAATCGCGCCTGCTGAGGGCGAGCGACGAGTTCGGCACCAAGGTGAAAAGGCCCGCCGAGTCGACGATCGGCAGGATGCCGACCACCCTCCGGCGCGACGGCAGCCACACCCTGAGGACGCGGACAGCGACGGGAACATCCAGGTCGTGCGCCCTGACGACACCACGTACCCGCTCGAATTCAGGGACGGCTGCGCGACCGAGCACCACCACAAGCTCTCCGTTTCGCAGAAGAAAACCTGGCCGCCGTGCTCGACTGGGCATGGCTGTCCTGACCTGTAGGATCTCGCGGCTCGTGTCATAGAGCACTGCTCTGACCAGCGGGCCTCTGATCTGTCTCAGCTCCTGTCCGCGTGCCGGAGTCTCAGTTCCGTGGCATTTCCTCAGGACTCATACGCTCTGACCATTCGCGCTGGGTCACGGCTTGCCCGAGGCGGGTGACGATGTCCTTCTTGGACGCCGCGTCCAAGGTCTCCGGGATCTTGTCGAAGGTGTCGGGGAGGATGTCGAGGAGACCCCAGATCTGTTCACCGGTCCTGACGGTCAGTAGCTGCCGACACCTCCACTGCTGCGGCATGTCGGGTCGGTGCCTGAGGTGTTGCACGATCGTAGGGACCAGGTAGTGCGTCGCCTCTGCGGCAAGGTGCTCTTGGAGCCAGTCGACCGGGAGCCGCTGGCTGAAGCCGTGCATGGCGGCCTCCTGGGCCAGGTCCAGGAGCTGAGCGGTGTCAACGGCTCGGACGGTGCGGGGAAGGGTCGGGGTCATGTCGCGATGATGCCAAGAAGTCCCCACAGGTCCGAGAGATCAGCGGGGCCGGGATGCGATCTGCCGCCGGGCAGGGCCCCAGACCTTTTCGAACTGCTCGGAGGTCAAAGTCTCGGGGTCGTGGCCCTCCCACTCCGAGACAGGCAGTTCAGCGGTGATCCCGAACCGGTGGTCGTACTCATCGAGGCGGCCTGACCTGCCAGTCTCAGGACTGTGGCCAATCTGCCATCACTTGGCCATCGGTCCTGAGATTTGGCCACGAAATCTGAGACCCTACATGACCTCCCCTCACACCTGCGCCATGTCCACGAAGCGTGAGTAGTGGCCCTGGAAGCCGACCGTGATCGTCGCGGTCGGGCCGTTGCGGTGCTTGGCGACGATGAGGTCGGCCTCGCCGGCGCGGGGGGACTCCTTTTCGTAGGCGTCCTCGCGGTGCAGCAGGATGACCATGTCGGCGTCCTGTTCGATCGATCCCGACTCACGCAGGTCCGAGACCATCGGCTTCTTGTCGGTACGTTGCTCGGGTCCACGGTTGAGCTGCGAGAGCGCGATCACCGGGATCTCCAGCTCCTTCGCGAGCAGCTTGAGGTTTCGGGACATGTCCGAGACCTCCTGCTGGCGGCTCTCGGCGCGGCCCTTGCCACCGGACTGCATGAGCTGGAGGTAGTCGATCACGACGAGCTTGAGGTCGTTGCGCTGCTTGAGCCGTCGGCACTTCGCGCGGATCTCCATCATCGACAGGTTCGGCGAGTCGTCGATGTAGAGCGGTGCCGCCGAGACCTCCGGCATCCGGCGCGCGAGGCGGGTCCAGTCCTCGTCCGTCATCGTGCCGGACCGCATGTGGTGGAGAGCCACCCGCGCCTCGGCCGAGAGAAGACGCATCGCGATCTCGTTCCGGCCCATTTCCAGCGAGAAGATGACGCTCGGGAGGTTGTTCTTGATCGATGCCGCTCGCGCGAAGTCGAGCGCGAGCGTGGACTTGCCCATCGCGGGACGGGCCGCGATGACGACCATCTGCCCGGGGTGGAGTCCGTTGGTCAGCGCGTCGAAGTCCGCGAAGCCGGTCGGGACGCCGGTCATCTCGCCGCTGCGCGAGCCGATCGCTTCGATCTCGTCGAGCGCGCCCTCCATGATGTCGCCGAGGGGGAGGTAGTCCTCGCTCGTGCGCTGCTCGGTGACCTTGAAGACCTCGGCCTGCGCGTTGTTGACGATGTCGTCGACGTCGCCGTCCGCCGCGTATCCCATCTGCGTGATGCGCGTGCCCGCCTCGACGAGCCGGCGCAGCACGGCGCGCTCGTGGACGATCTCGGCGTAGTACTCCGCGTTGGCCGCCGTCGGCACCGTCTGCACGAGGGTGTGCAGGTACGGGGCGCCACCGACCTTGGTGATCTCGCCGCGCCGGGTCAGCTCGGCGGCGACCGTGATCGGGTCGGCGGGCTCGCCCTTCGCGTACAGGTCGAGAATCGCCTGGTAGACGACCTCGTGCGCGGGGCGGTAGAAGTCGGAGCCCTTGAGGATCTCGACGACGTCGGCGATGGCGTCCTTGGAGAGCAGCATGCCGCCGAGCACCGACTGCTCGGCGTCGAGGTCCTGTGGGGGGACGCGCTCGAAGGCGGCAGGACCGTCCCAGTCGCCGCCCTCCTGGCCCCGGTCGTGGCGCTCGCCCCGCCCCTGCTCGCCGCGTCCCTGGCCGCCGCGAGCCTGATCCCCTCGCCCGCCCGGCCCGTCCGCGCGGCCGCCTCGGTCGTCGTCCTCGCGGCGCCTGCGCGAGGAGGGCAGTCGGTCACCGGGCCCGCTCTCGGCCCAGGGATCGTCCAAGGGCTCGGAAATGCTCACCGGGCCTCCTCCTCACGTCCGTGAAACGGACCCTTGCCGTGCCGTTCCACGCGCCGCCGCACGGTGGGCGCCGCATAACGTTAGGCCCGTCGGCACCGTCAGCCAATCTGGTTATCCACAGGCGCTGTGGATAACCAGCCCAGAGCTGTGGAGAACTCGCCCGAACCTGTGCATGAGCCGGTGGAAAGCTCTGTGAACAAGCCCGACCCCCTCCCCGAGTACCCGATCTGACCTGGTGTTTCCTCATCCACCGCCTGTGGGGAAGAAAAAATTTCCCGAGTGGCCCAAGATCACGAAAACGGACACCCTCGCGCGAGCCCTCCCCGGCCTTCCGTAAGGGTCGCAGAGCTTTGCGTCTCTTACCTGTGGAAGATTAGATTGAATCCATGACCCGCCCTCCCGAGCAGTCCCGCGCCACCGCGCGCCGACACGACCGCGAAATCATCGCCCTCGCGCTCCCGGCCTTCGGCTCCCTCGTCGCGGAACCGCTCTTCGTCATGGTGGACAGCGCCATCGTCGGCCACCTCGGCACCCCGCAACTCGCCGGTCTCGGCGTCGCCTCCGCACTCCTCACCACGGCGGTCAGCGTCTTCGTCTTCCTTGCCTACGCGACCACGGCCGCCGTCTCCCGACGCGTCGGCGCGGGTCATCTCTCGGCCGCCCTGCGCCAGGGCATCGACGGTATCTGGCTCGCCCTGCTCCTGGGGCTCCTGGTCGTCGCCTTCGCCGTACCCGCCGCGCCCTGGCTCGTCGACATCTTCGGCGCCTCCGGCACCGCGGCCCCGTACGCCACGACCTACCTGCGCATCTCCGCCCTCGGCATCCCGGCCATGCTCATCGTCCTCGCGGCGACCGGCGTCCTGCGCGGCCTCCAGGACACCCGGACACCGCTCTACGTCGCGGTGGGCGGCTTCCTCACCAACGGGGTGCTCAACGCGGTGCTCGTGTACGGGGCGGGCCTCGGCATCGCCGGCTCCGCCTGGGGCACGGTCATCGCTCAGTGCGGCATGGCCCTCGTCTACCTCTACGTGGTCGTACGGGGCGCACGCCGCCACGGCGCCTCGCTCCGCCCCGACCTCGCGGGGATACACAACAGCGCCCGCGCCGGGGCCCCGCTCCTCGTCCGCACCCTCTCGCTCCGCGCGATCCTCATGATCGCGACGGCCGTCGCGGCGCGACTGGGCGATGCCGACATCGCCGCGCACCAGATCGTGCTGTCGCTGTGGAGCCTGCTCTCCTTCGCCCTCGACGCGATCGCCATCGCGGGACAGGCCATCATCGGGCGCTACCTCGGAGCGGACGACGCCGAGGGCGCCAGAACCGTGTGCCGCAGGATGGTTCACTGGGGCATCACCTCCGGCATCGTCCTCGGCGCGCTCGTCATCGCCGGACGCCCCCTGTACATCCCGCTCTTCTCCGGGGATTCCGTCGTCCACGACGCCGCCTTCCCGGCCCTGCTCGTCGTCGCCTTCGTCCAGCCCGTCTGCGGGATCGTCTACGTCCTCGACGGGGTGCTGATGGGGGCGGGCGACGGGCGCTACCTCGCCGTCGCGATGATCCTCACCCTCGCGGTCTTCACACCCGTTGCGCTGCTCGTCCCCGTGTGGGGCGGCGGTCTCACGGCGCTGTGGGGAGCGATGGCGCTCATGATGGCAGTCCGGATGCTCACCCTCTGGCTGCGCTCCCGCTCGGGGCGCTGGGTCGTCACCGGAGCGAGCCGCTGAACCGGCGCGGATGTTCCACGTGAAACATCGCGAGCCCGGCAGCGCGGGATGTTTCACGTGAAACATCCCGGGGCTCGTACGGGCTGCCGCAGCCGCCTACACGCCGAAGGGGCCGCACCCACGAGTGGTGCGGCCCCTTCGCTGCTTCAGCGAGACGCTCAGGCGGAGACAACCTCGATGTTGACCTTGGCGGCCACCTCGGGGTGCAGACGCACGGACGCCTCGTGGGCGCCGAGCGACTTGATCGGCGTCGTCAGCTCGATGCGGCGCTTGTCCACGTTCGGGCCACCCGCGGCCTTGATCGCCGAGGCGATGTCGGCCGGGGTCACGGAACCGAACAGACGGCCGGCCTCGCCGGAACGGGTCGCAAGGCGGACCTTGACACCCTCCAGCTCGGCCTTGATCTGGTTGGCCTGCTCGATCGTGGCGATCTCGTGGATCTTGCGCGCGCGACGAATCTGCGCGACGTCCTTCTCGCCACCCTTGGTCCAGCGGATCGCGAAACCGCGCGGGACCAGGTAGTTACGGGCGTACCCGTCCTTGACGTCGACGACCTCGCCGGGGCCACCGAGACCGGAGACCTCGTTCGTGAGGATGATCTTCATGCGATGGTCACCCTCTCTCAGCGCGCGGTGGACGTGTAGGGCAGCAGCGCCATCTCACGGCTGTTCTTCACGGCCGTGGCGACATCGCGCTGGTGCTGGGTGCAGTTGCCGGTCACGCGGCGGGCACGGATCTTGCCGCGGTCGGAAATGTACTTCCGCAGCATGTTCGTGTCCTTGTAGTCCACGTACGTGACCTTGTCCTTGCAGAATGCGCAGACCTTCTTCTTAGGCTTGCGCACAGGCGGCTTCGCCATTGGTGTTTCTCCTGTGTGATCAAGAAGTGGGAAGGCCCACCCCGGGACCCGAGGGTCCTAGAAGGGGGGCTCGTCCGAGTAGCCACCGCCGCCGGAGTTCCCACCCCAGCCGCCGCCACCCTGCTGCCCTCCGCCGGAGGGAGCGCCGGTGGCCCAGGGGTCGCCGGCGGGTGCACCGCCGCCGCCCTGCTGCGGCTGCTGCGGACCGCCGCCGGGGTTTCCGCCCCAGCCGCCGTCCTGCGGGCCTCCGCCGTAGCCGCCCTGGCCGCCGCGTCCGCCCCCGCCGCTGGTCTTGGTGACCTTGGCGGTGGCATTGCGCAGGCTGGCGCCGACCTCGTCGACGTCCAGCTCGTAGACCGTGCGCTTGATGCCTTCACGGTCCTCGTAGGACCGCTGCTTCAACCGGCCCTGAACGATGACGCGGGTGCCGCGCTGAAGCGACTCCGCTACGTTCTCCGCGGCCTGCCGCCAGACCGAGCACGTGAGGAAGAGGCTCTCGCCGTCCTTCCACTCGTTGGTCTGCCGGTCGAAGGTGCGCGGGGTGGACGCGACGCGGAACTTCGCGACGGCCGCACCGGACTGGGTGAAGCGCAGCTCCGGGTCGTCGACAAGATTGCCGACGACCGTGATGACGGTCTCGCCTGCCATGCGATGTACCTCTCGGCGGAATGTGCTCTGGCGGGTACGTGGCTACTCGACGTCCGCGAGTCCCTGAGCCAGAGCGCTCAGTGGGTCTCGGGACGGAGGACCTTGGTCCGGAGGACCGACTCGTTCAGATTCATCTGACGGTCGAGCTCCTTGATGACCGCGGGCTCGGCCTGGAGGTCGATGACCGAGTAGATCCCCTCGGGCTTCTTGTTGATCTCGTAGGACAGACGACGACGGCCCCAGGTGTCGACCTTCTCGACCTTCCCGTTGGCCTCACGGACCACGGAGAGGAAGCTCTCGATCAGGGGAGCGACAGAGCGCTCTTCCAGATCGGGGTCGAGGATCACCATCACCTCGTAGTGACGCATAGGTAACCCACCTCCTTCGGACTCAGCGGCCACGGACAATCCGTGGCAGGAGGGTTGTTCATGCGTAGCGACGGTACTGGGCCCCACTGACAACACGCCCTCCGCCGAAGAGGAGGGCCGTCCGGGTGGCCGGACAGACACCGGCGCAGACGGTACACAGTACCCGCACACCGGCTTCCGGTTGAAATCCGGCCCCGAGGGGACGCAATCTGTACAGAACGGATGTGACCGGCGTTACAGGGCGCCGGTCCCGTCAGGAGGTGCCCGATGGCACAGGCAATACGTCCCCCGTCCGCACATCAGCCCTCTGCGAACTCGCTCGTCTCCGGAGACGGACGGCCACATCCCCTTCAGAACACCCTCACCGCACTCACACTCGTGCTGGGGTTCCTGGCCTTCATCTCGTCCTTCTTCCACAGCTTCCACCTGCTCAGCTCCTGGGCTGGGCTCGTCGGCCTCGCGCTCGGCGGCTGGGGGCAGTACATCTCCGCCACCACCCGGGAGCGCTTCGGGTTGATCATCGGCATGGGCGCCGCGGGGATCGGGCTCCTCGTCGGCATGGCCCACGGCGGTCTCTTCGGCGGTGTCATCGGCGGCTGAGCATCGCCGTCCGCCCGAGCCGAAGGGCCCGTGGCGCCGGAATCCGCCCGTCCACCAGCGGCGGAGCCCCGGCACCACGGGCCGCGGACTGCCCGTACGAAGGACGTCCACCCCATCCCCGTACGCACGACGGGCCCCCGCCCGTACCGCCGCCGTACCCACGACGGGCCCCTGCCCCGTACCCCCGCCCCGCTCGTCGTACGACGCGGGGCACCCCGTCGCCTCGCGAAGCGCCCTCATCGGCACGCTACGAATGGACCCGTCCTTGTCCCTGTGTCGCCCGGCTGGAGCAGCGCACGCCGTCCCGCTGGAGTCCCCGCCTGGCTCTGTCACCCCTTCCGGGCCCGTACCGGAGAGCGGCACGGCCCAGCGAGCGCCCCGGAAAGGCGCAGTAGGCTTCGGCGCGAGAGCCGGAGCCCTGTACCGATGGGGACACACCAGCCCGAGGAGCGCCCCGAATGAGCCTGACCCTGAGGACCATCAGCCGCGAGCACCATCTGGCCTTCATCCAGAGCCTGCCCGCGGCCAGCCACATGCAGGTCCCCGCCTGGGCAGACGTGAAGTCGGAGTGGCGCTCCGAGAGCCTCGGCTGGATCGACGAGAAGACCGGGCAGCTCGTCGGCGCCGGACTCGTCCTCTACCGCCAGCTCCCCAAGATCAAGCGTTACCTCGCCTACCTGCCCGAGGGCCCGGTCATCAACTGGTACGCGCCGAATCTCGACGAGTGGCTCCAGCCGATGCTGGCGCACCTCAAGAAGCAGGGCGCCTTCTCGGTGAAGATGGGCCCGCCGGTCGTCATCCGCCGCTGGAAGGCGCCGACGATCAAGCAGGGCATCCAGGACCCGGACGTCAAGCGGCTGCGCGACATCGAGGCGGACGTCATCGAGCCGCGCGCCTTCGAGGTCGCCGACAAGCTGCGCCGGATGGGCTGGCAGCAGGGCGAGGACGGCGGCGCGGGCTTCGGCGACGTCCAGCCCCGCTACGTCTTCCAGGTGCCGCTCGCGGGACGCTCCCTGGAGGAGGTCCACAAGGGCTTCAACCAGCTGTGGCGGCGCAACATCAAGAAGGCCGAGAAGGCCGGCGTGGAGGTCGTCCAGGGCGGCTACCACGACCTCGGCGAGTGGCAGCGTCTGTACGAGATCACCGCGGTCCGCGACAAGTTCCGGCCCCGCCCGCAGGCGTACTTCGAACGCATGTGGCAGGCACTGAACAGCGAGGACCCCAATCGGATGCGCCTGTACTTCGCGCGCCACAACGGGGTGAACCTCTCCGCGGCCACCATGCTCGTCGTCGGCGGGCACGTCTGGTACTCGTACGGCGCCTCGGACAACATCGGGCGCGAGGTGCGTCCGTCGAACGCGATGCAGTGGGCGATGCTGCGCGACGCCTACGCGCTCGGCGCGAGCGTCTACGACCTGCGCGGCATCAGCGACTCGCTCGACGAGACCGACCACCTCTTCGGCCTCATCCAGTTCAAGGTGGGCACCGGGGGAGAGGCGGCGGAGTACCTCGGGGAGTGGGACTTCCCGCTCAACAAGCTGCTCCACAAGGCCCTCGACATCTACATGTCGCGGCGCTGACCGCCCCGTCCGCCGCCGCGGCCGGTCCCCCCGCCGGGTTCCACGCGGCACGACTTCCCCCACCTGCACAACACAGCTACAAGAAAGGTCCGGGACCGGCCAATGGCGCTCACGCTCTACGTCGACTCCACGCGCTGGCGGGCACACCACAAGCACGTCCTCGAACAGTTCCCCGGGATCGTCCCGGTCTGCAAGGGCAACGGCTACGGTTTCGGCCACGAGCGGCTCGCCGAGGAGGCGACCCGGTTCGGCTCCGACATGCTCGCCGTCGGCACCACGTACGAGGCGGCCAGGATCAAGGACTGGTTCAGCGGTGACCTCCTGGTCCTCACCCCGTTCCGGCGTGGCGAGGAGCCGGTGCCGCTGCCCGACCGGGTGATCCGCTCGGTCTCCTCCGTGGAGGGCGTCCGGGCTCTGGTGGGCGCGCGCGTGATGATCGAGGTCATGTCCTCGATGAAGCGGCACGGCGTGACCCGGAGCGACCTCCAGGCCCTCGGCAGCGCGATCGACGACGTCCGCCTGGAGGGCTTCGCGATCCACCTGCCGCTCGACCGCACCGACGGCACGGACGCGGTGGAGGAGGTCATCGCGTGGATGGACGCGTTGCGCGGCGCGCGGCTGCCGCTCCACACGATGTACGTGAGCCACGTGTCGGCGGACGAGCTGGCCCGCCTGAGCCAGCAGTTCCCGCAGACGAACTTCCGCGCGCGGATCGGGACCCGGCTGTGGCTGGGTGACCACGAGGCGACCCAGTACCGGGGCACGATCCTGGACGTGACCCGCGTCGCGAAGGGCGAGCGCTTCGGCTACCGGCAGCAGAAGACGGCCTCGGACGGCTGGCTCGTCGTCGCCGCCGGCGGCACCTCGCACGGTGTCGGTCTGGAGGCGCCCAAGGCGCTGCACGGCGTGATGCCGCGCGCGAAGGGCGTGGCACGGGCCGGGCTTGCCACGGTCAACCGGAACCTCTCGCCGTTCGTCCACGGCGGAAAGCAGCGCTGGTTCGCCGAGCCGCCGCACATGCAGGTTTCGATACTGTTCGTGCCCTCCGACGCCCCCGAGCCGAAGGTGGGCGAGGAGATGGTGGCGTACCTGCGGCACACGACGACGCAGTACGACCGGCTCGTCGAGCACTGAGCGCGCGGCTCCCCGGAGGCGGCGCGGCGCGGAGCCCCTCTTCGGGCGTGGGCTTCGTCGGTACAAGTCCGCGGAACGGCTTCGCGTACGGAGAAGGGCGCCCCCTGGTGGGGGCGCCCTTCTCCGTACCTGGGGGCGGCCGCTCAGCCCCGGCGCCCCGGCTCCTCGTCCACGAACCCCTCTTCCGGCTCTCTGCCCCAGTCCGTGTAGGTCCCGCCGCTGTCGTGCGCCGGCTTCGCGGCGCGTCCGTACACGTGCAGGTCCGGCGCTCCGTCGAGGACACCGCCCGAGGGGTCGTCGTCGCCGGAGGCGCGTACGGGGTCGCGCTCGGGCAGCAGGATGTCCCGCACCACGACGGCGCAGAGGTAGAGCGTGGCGAGCAGGTGACAGCAGATGGCGAGGTGGTAGCCCTCCTGGGAGAGCCCCATCGCGTCCTTCCCGCCGCTCGTGTAGGCGAGGTAGAGCCAGATGCCGAGGAAGTACAGCACCTCCCCGGCCTGCCAGATGAGGAAGTCCCGCCAGCGCGGCCGGGCGAGCGCGGCGAGCGGCACGAGCCACAGGACGTACTGCGGCGAGTAGACCTTGTTCGTGAGGATGAAGGCCGCGACGACGAGGAAGGCGAGCTGGGCGAAGCGCGGCCTGCGGGGAGCGGCCAGTGTCAGCACGGCCAGGAGGGCGCAGGCGAGCACCATGAGCAGCGTCGCGAGCGTGTTGATCATGTCGGTGCTCGGCGGGGAGCTGAGCCGCTGGGACAGGATGAGCCAGAAGGACCCGAAGTCGACCCCGCGTTCCTGGCTGAAGGTGTAGAACTTCGCCCAGCCCTGGGGCGCCAGGAGGATCACCGGGAGGTTCACCAGGAGCCAGGCGACCGCCGTACCGGCCAGTGCCTTGCCGAACTCCCGCCAGCGGCCCGTGCGCCAGCACAGCAGCAGCACGGGCCCGAGCAGCAGGACGGGGTAGAGCTTCGCGGCGGTGGCGAGCCCCAGGAGGACACCGAAGCCGAAGGAGCGCTTGCGGGACCACAGGAGCATCGCGACCGCCGTGAGCGCGACGGCGAGCAGGTCCCAGTTGATGGTGGCGGTGAGCGCGGCGGCGGGAGCGAGGGCGACGAGCAGGCCGTCCCAGGGCCGTCGGCGGTGGGTGCGGCTGACGCACACGGCGAGCACCACCGCGCAGATCATGAGCATCCCGGAGTTCACCAGCCAGTAGACCTGCTCACGGTGGACGAGGTCGTCCCCGCCCGGGGTGAGCCAGGAGGCCACCTCCATGAACACGCCTGTGAGCACGGGGTACTCCAGGTACTCCATGTCGCCGCCGAGCCGGTCGAAGTAGGGAACCAGCCCGTCCGCGAAGCCGCGCCCCTGGAAGAGGTGGGGGATGTCGGAGTAGCAGGCGTGCGTGTACTGGGCGTTCGCCCCGAAGAACCAGCCGCCGTTGTAGCAGGGAATCTTCTGCACCATGCCGAGCGCGAAGAGCCCCAGGGCAACGAGCGCGACGACCCGTACGGGCGTCCACCACGTGGAGCCGAGCAGGGCATGGCGCCCCACCGGTCCGCCGAGCAGTTCGCTGCCCTCAGCGGAGACGGCGTCCTCCTCGGTGGGTAGCACCGGCCCGGACTGCTGCACGCGGGTACTCGTCATGACGGCCATCCTGCCGTACGTCCCTGAGCGACAGTGGCGGGGAACGCCGCGGGGCGGCCCGGAAGCGGCGGACGAGAGCGGGGAACGCCGCACAGACCACCAGAAGCCGCGGTTGACGGCAGGGAAGGGGCGCCGGGAAGACAGCGAGGGCCGCGGTACCGGAAGTCGGTACCGCGGCCCTCGTGGAGCGTCGGGCGGGCTGCCCATGTTTCACGTGGAACATCCGGCTCTCCGATGTTTCACGTGAAACATCGCGCCTTCACTGTCCCCCGTGGAACGTCACCGATGTTTCACGTGGAACATCCTCGCGGCCGGGTCATTGCTTGAACCAGCCGTTGTCATCGCCGTCCCCATCCCCGTCCCCGGGATCTCCTTCACCGGGCAGCGAGGGCGAGGGGGGCGCGGAGGTCTGCCCCGGCCCTTGGTTGTCACCACCCTGGTCGTCACCGCCGCCGCCCTGGTTGTCGCCGCCGTGCTGGCAGTTGAAGTCGAAGGGGGCGCAGGTGTTCTCCGACTCCGTGACCGAGGGACTCGGCGGGGCCTCGGAGGAGGGGGACTCCGAAGGCGTCTCGGAAGGCGACGGGCTGTTGCTCGGCGACGGCTTCGTGCTCGGCGAAGGCGGCGCATCGACCGTCTCGACGACCTCGCCGATCTTCTCCGGCGTCGGGAAGCTCTCGACCGGCGCGTCCTTGAGCGCCAGCGTCATGTAGTCCTTCCAGATCTCGGCCGGGAAGGAGGCACCGTGGATCGAGGTCTGGTTACCCGTCCCGTACATCTTCTCGAACTCGCGCTGCTTGTTCTTCGCGTTGTCGTCGAAGCGGAACATGGCGATCGCGGTGGAGACCTGCGGGGTGTACCCGACGAACCAGGCGGACTTGTTGCCGTCGGTCGTACCGGTCTTGCCGGCGACATCCCGGCCGGGAAGACGGGCCGAGGTACCGGTGCCCTTGTCCACGACGTTCTTGAGCACGTCGGTGACATTGTCGGCGACCGGCTTCGGGAAGGCGGACTTGCTCTTCTTCTTGTGCTGGAAGAGCGTGCCCTTCTCGCTCTCCACCTTGGTCACCGAGTACGGGTCGTTCTGCTCCCCCTCGTTCGCGAAGGTCGCGTAGGCGCCCGCCATACGGATCGCGCTGGGTGAGGAGGTACCCAGGGAGAACGAGGGGTAGTTGCTGCTCGCGAAGATGTTGGGGCCGTCCTGGATACCGGCCTTGATGGCGGCGTCCTTCACCTTGTCCAGACCGACATCCATACCGAGCTGGACGAAGGCGGAGTTGACGGAGTGCTCCATCGCTTCACGAAGAGTGATGCGGTAGTTGTCCTTCTCGTTGTAGGACTCGTTGCCGTCGTTCGACTGGTTCCACTGGTCGCCGTTCTCGTCGGTCCAGATCTGCCCGTTGTACTGCTTGATCTTCAGCTTGTTCTTCGCGCTGTAGATACTCATCTGCGAGACGGGCCGACGCGTCGAGTCGTCCTGGTCGGGTCCCAGCTTCGGATTGCGCACCCCGTGTTCCATCGCGGCGGCGAGCACGAAGGGCTTGAAGGTCGAACCGACCTGGGCACCGGTGACGTCGGCGTTGTTGGACCAGTGCTTGAGGGCGTCCGTACCGCCGTAAATGGCCTCGATCGCTCCGGTCTTGGCGTTGACCGACGCACCGCCGAACTGGACGTGCTTATCCGTCTTCGGCCGCTTCTTGGGGTCGATGTTCTCGTTGTAGACCTTGCTGACGGACTTCTCCAGCTCCTTGACCCGGTCCTTCTTGAAGGTCGTGTAGATCCGGTAGCCACCCTGATTCAGCTTGTTCTGGGTGATGCCCGTTTCCTCGCTGTGACTCGTCACCCAGGAATTGGCGAGTTCCACGAGATAGCCGACCTGGCCGCCGAGCGCGCTGTTCGCCCGCGGGGGCTTCGTCTTCGGCAGCTCGGTGTACTTGTCCCGCTCGCTCTTGCTGAGGTGGCCGTCCTTGACCTCCTCGTCGAGAATCCATGACCAGCGCTGGGTGGCGCGGATCGTGTTGGCTTCCTTGGTCGTCTTCGCCGGGTTGTCCGAGGCGACGCCCGCCGGGTCGTAGTACGTGGCGCCCTTGAGGACGGCTGCCAGAAGCGCCGATTCACTGGGATTGAGCTTGACCGCGTCCTTGTCGAAGTACGCGCGCGAGGCGGCCTGAATCCCGTAGGCACCGCGCCCGTAGTAGGCGGTGTTCAGGTAGCCCGCCATGATCTCGTCTTTGCTCTTGGTCGTGCCCACCTTGATCGAGATGAACAGTTCCTTGAACTTACGGCTCAGGGTCTGTTCCTGATCGTCCAGCACCGCGTTCTTGACGTACTGCTGGGTGATGGTCGAACCACCCTGCGTCTGACCGCCCTTGGCCATGTTGACGAGGGCGCGGCCGATGCCCATCGGGTCGACGCCGCTGTCCGTCTCGAAGGACTTGTTCTCCGCCGAGATGACGGCGTAGCGCATGGACTTGTCGATCTGGTCGAGCGGGACGATCTGCCGGTTGCGCTGGCTCTCCCCGCCCGTGGCGACCATCTGGCTGCCGTCGGACCAGTAGTAGACGTTGTTCTGGGCCCTGGCGCTCAATGCCTCGTCGGGGACCTCCACCATCGCGTAGGCGATGCCCGCGATGCCCATGAGCCCGCCTATGAAGGCGACGAAGAGCCCGGTGACGAGCTTCCACGAGGGAAGCCAGCGCCCGAAGCCGTCCTTGCCCGCGCGCGGGTAGTCGATGAACCGCTTCTTCGCCGGAGGGCCGCCGCGCCTGCCGCCGCCCTGGCCGGCCGCCGGGGTCGCGCGCCGGCGGCCGCCGCTGCCGCGCTGGGCCGCGCGGCGGGCCTCGGCGCGTCCACCTCCGTGCGACGGCGGCTCCACCCCGGGTGAGCCGTGAGAGGAAGAGGGGGCGGAACCACGGGGCGTCGCGCGGCGTCCCGTATTCCCGGAACGGGCGCGTCGGGCCGCGGCCCGCCCGCCGCCTTCCGGCTGCGGCGGTTTGCGACGGTGCTCGCTCATCGAACGACTACTCCTCGGGCAGGCGCAGGCTTACGCGCCTGGAAACGGCGACTGAAGCGGTTCCCCCGTCGTGGCGCGGAGCCCTCAGCGGGTTCGCGCGCACTACGTCTGGGACGACGACGTTCCCGGGCGCCTCATGGTTCCCGGTGGACAGCATGGCGCCCAGACTACGCATCGGCTCAACGCACAGACTCCGAAGTTCACCCCAAAACAGGCAACTTGCTCCCATCCTCACAGGGATGTGACGCCGGTCACGAGCCCCCCACTTGTCGTCCCGAGGACACCGCTCTATCGTGCTGATGTATCGAGTCGATACATCAGCACGAGATAAAGACGCGCTACGGCGGTCCGGGAGAAGGAGGAGGAGAGGATGAGCCGACGTGCGGGCATCCTTGAGTTCGCCGTTCTCGGTCTGCTGCGCGAATCCCCCATGCACGGCTATGAGCTGCGGAAACGCCTCAACACCTCACTGGGGGTGTTCCGGGCCTTCAGCTACGGAACGCTTTATCCCTGCCTCAAGACGTTGGTGGCGCGGGGCTGGCTGGCCGAGGAGTCGGCTGCCGCCCCGGGCGAACCCGCCACTGCCCTCTCCGGGCGGCGCGCGAAGATCGTCTACCGGCTGACCGCGGACGGCAAGGAGCACTTCGAGGAGTTGCTCTCCCAGACCGGCCCGGACGCCTACGAGGACGAGCACTTCGCCGCGCGCTTCGCTTTCTTCGGCCAGACCTCCCGGGATGTACGCATGCGCGTCCTGGAAGGCCGTCGCAGCCGGCTGGAGGAGCGCCTGGAGAAGATGCGGGCCTCACTCGCCCGCACCCGGGAGCGTCTTGACGACTACACCCTCGAACTCCAGCGTCATGGGATGGAATCCGTGGAGCGCGAGGTGCGCTGGCTCAACGAGCTGATCGAGAGCGAGCGCGTGGGCCGCGACCTGCGGACCTCCCGGCCGGGGGACGCGGAGCGGCAGAAGGGAGCGCCGGGCGATCTGCCCCGGCCCGGGAGCGACTCCCGGCCGGATTCGCCTGGCACGCCCACCTGAGACCGCAGCACCGCGGCTCTCATAGGACTCAGAGATCACACAGGGAGCAACCGGAATGAGTTCGGTTCGCGTAGCCATTGTCGGCGTGGGCAACTGCGCCGCCTCGCTGGTGCAGGGCGTCGAGTACTACAAGGACGCCGACCCGGAGGGCAAGGTCCCGGGTCTCATGCACGTGCAGTTCGGCGACTACCACGTCAAGGACGTCGAGTTCGTCGCCGCCTTCGACGTGGACGCCAAGAAGGTCGGTCTCGACCTCGCGGACGCCATCGGCGCCAGCGAGAACAACACCATCAAGATCTGCGACGTGCCCAGCACCGGTGTCTCCGTGCAGCGCGGCCACACTCTCGACGGTCTCGGCAAGTACTACCGCGAGACGATCGAGGAGTCCGGCGAGCAGCCGGTCGACGTCGTCCAGGTGCTCAAGGACCGTCAGGTCGACGTCCTCGTCTGCTACCTGCCGGTGGGTTCCGAGGACGCCGCGAAGTTCTACGCCCAGTGCGCCATCGACGCCAAGGTCGCCTTCGTCAACGCCCTCCCCGTCTTCATCGCGGGCACCAAGGAGTGGGCCGACAAGTTCACCGAGGCCGGTGTCCCGATCGTCGGCGACGACATCAAGTCCCAGGTCGGCGCCACCATCACGCACCGCGTGATGGCGAAGCTCTTCGAGGACCGCGGTGTCGTCCTCGACCGCACGATGCAGCTCAACGTCGGCGGCAACATGGACTTCAAGAACATGCTGGAGCGCGAGCGCCTGGAGTCCAAGAAGATCTCCAAGACGCAGGCCGTCACCTCGCAGATCCCCGACCGGGACCTCGGCGCCAAGAACGTGCACATCGGCCCGTCCGACTACGTGCAGTGGCTCGACGACCGCAAGTGGGCCTACGTGCGCCTCGAAGGCCGCGCCTTCGGCGACGTTCCGCTGAACCTGGAGTACAAGCTGGAGGTCTGGGACTCCCCGAACTCCGCCGGCGTCATCATCGACGCGCTCCGCGCCGCGAAGATCGCCAAGGACCGCGGCATCGGCGGCCCCATCCTCTCGGCCAGCAGCTACTTCATGAAGAGCCCGCCGGTCCAGTACTTCGACGACCAGGCCCGCGAGAACGTCGAGAAGTTCATCCGCGGCGAGGTCGAGCGCTGAGCGACTGACGCTCCCTCCGGCCCGCCCTCCCCTCCGGGGTGAGCACCGGGGACCGCGCCCGCGAAGGGGCCCGTACCGCGCTGGTACGGGCCCCTTCGCCGTAGTCCGTCGCCGTAGTCCGTCGCCATAGTGCGGGGGAGGGGTGGACGAGCACGGGCGCCGGGGGACCAGCCCGCTTTCGCTCGATCGTCTCCCGGTCTTCTCCCGGCCCCCTCCTCGGGCCCACTCTTCGCCCCCTACCGCGCGCAGCGCTTCCTACCAGGCATGTGAAGCTGTGCCGCATGGCTGTCGTCCCCGATCTCCGTCTCCTGCTGAAGCTGGGAGGCTTCCGCCGCCTGCTCACGGTGCGGCTGCTCTCCCAGGCCGCTGACGGTGTCTTCCAGGTCGGTCTCGCCACCTACGTCGTCTTCTCCCCCGAGAAGCAGGCGACCCCGGGTCAGATCGCCTCCGCGATGGCCGTCCTGCTGCTCCCGTACTCCCTCGTCGGCCCCTTCGCCGGCGTCTTTCTCGACCGCTGGCGGCGCCGCCAGGTCTTCCTCTACGGGAGCCTGCTGCGCGTCCTGCTCGCCTCGCTCACGGCCGTCCTGATCCTCGCCCGCATCCCCGACTGGCTCTTCTACGTGGCGGCCCTGTGCGTGACCGCGGTGAACCGCTTCGTCCTCGCCGGGCTCTCCGCCGCGCTGCCGCGGGTCGTCGACGGCCCCCGACTCGTCGTGGCCAACGCGCTCTCCCCGACCGCCGGGACCCTCGCGGCCACGGCGGGCGGCGGTCTCGCCTTCCTCGTCCGGCTACTCGGCTGGGACTCGGACGCCGCCGTCCTGCTGCTCGGCGCCGCGCTCTACCTCGCCGCCGCGGCCACCTCGCTCCGTATCCCGGTCGACGCCCTGGGCCCGGGCCGCGAGGAACTCCCCCGCGCCCACGTGCGCGCAGCGCTCGCCACAGCCGCGCAGGGCCTCCTCCAAGGCCTGCGCCACCTCGCAGCCCCCGCCCGCCGTCCCGCGGCACGCTCACTCGTCGCGATGACCCTCCTGCGCTTCTGCTACGGGGCCCTCACCGTGACCGTGCTGATGCTCTGCCGGTACGCCTGGTCGACGACGGAGGAGGACGGACTCGCCCTGCTCGGACTCGCCCTCGGTCTCTCGGCGGCGGGCTTCTTCGTCGCCGCACTGTTGAGCCCGTGGGCGATCCGCCGCTTCGGTCCGCTCGGCTGGATCGCGGGCTGCGCGGCCCTCGCGGTGGTGCTCGTCGGGCTCGCCGGTCCCTTCTTCGCCGAGGCGGTGATGATGGCGCTCGCCTTCTTCCTCGGCGTCATCACCCAGGGCGCGAAGATCGCGACCGACACCGTGGTCCAGTCCGAGGTCGAGGACGCCTACCGCGGCCGGGTCTTCTCCGTGTACGACGTGCTCTTCAACGTCGCCTTCGTCGGTGCCGCGGGAGCCTCGGCCCTCGTGCTGCCGGGAGACGGGCGCTCGGTCCCCCTCGTCCTGGGAGTCGCGGTGATCTACGCGGGCGTGGCCGCGCTCGCCGGGCGTGCGCTCCGCGTACCGGCACGGACGAACTGAGGCCGAGACGGATGTTTCACGTGAAACATCCCGGTGGACATCGCTGGATGTTTCACGTGAAACATCCAACAGCCCCTCACCGCGACTGTTCGGCCCACCACTCCCTGAGCGCCTCGCCGGCCGCCTCCTTGCCGAGGGGCCCCTTCTCCATCCGCAGATCGAGGAGAAAGGCGTAGGCCTTGCCGATCACGGGACCGGGGCTGACATCGAGGAGCGCCATGATCTCGTTGCCGTCCAGGTCGGGCCGGATCGCGTCCAGTTCCTCCTGCTCCTGCAACTCCTCGATCCGCTGTTCCAGACCGTCGTAGGCCCGAGCCAGGGCGTTGGCCTTGCGCTTATTGCGGGTCGTGCAATCGGAGCGGGTGAGTTTGTGGAGTCGCGTGAGCAGCGGGCCCGCGTCGCGCACGTACCGCCGCACCGCGGAATCGGTCCACTCACCGGTCCCGTAGCCGTGGAAGCGCAGGTGCAGTTCGATGAGCCGGGAGACGTCCCGGATCATCTCATTCGAGTACTTGAGCGCCGCGAGCCGCTTCTTGGCGAGCTTGGCGCCCACGATCTCGTGGTGGTGGAAGGAGACCCGGCCGTCGCCCTCGAAGCGCCGTGTCTTCGGCTTGCCGATGTCGTGGAGGAGAGCGGCGATGCGCAGAGTGAGGTCGGGACCCTCATCCTCCAGGTCGATCGCCTGCTCAAGGACGGTGAGCGAGTGTTCGTAGACGTCCTTGTGGCGATGGTGTTCGTCGCTCTCCAGACGCAGCGCGGGCAGCTCGGGAAGCACCTGCTCGGCGAGCCCCGTCTCGACGAGGAGCCGCAGGCCCTTCACGGGGTGGGCGGAGAGCAGCAGCTTGTTCAGCTCGCCCTGGACCCGTTCCGCCGAGACGATGTCGATGCGCTCGGCCATCGCCGTCATCGCGGCGACCACCTCAGGAGCCACCTCGAAGTCGAGCTGAGCGGCGAAGCGCGCGGCCCGCAGCATCCGCAACGGGTCGTCCGAGAAGGACGCCTCGGGGGTGCCCGGGGTACGCAGCACCTTGCCGGCGAGATCGTCCAGGCCGCCGTGCGGGTCCACGAAGCGCTTCTCGGGCAGGAACACCGCCATCGCGTTGACGGTGAAGTCCCGCCGTACGAGGTCTTCCTCGATCGAGTCTCCGTAGGAGACCTGCGGTTTGCGGGAGCTGCGGTCGTACGCCTCGGAGCGGTAAGTCGTGACCTCGATCTGGAAGCTCTGCTCCTGATCCCCGACGCGTGCCGACTTCTGGCAGCCGACCGTGCCGAAGGCGATGCCCACCTCCCACACCGCGTCCGCCCAGGGCCGTACGAGCGCGAGCACATCCTCGGGACGGGCATCCGTGGTGAAGTCGAGGTCGTTGCCGAGCCTGCCGAGCAGGGCATCCCGTACCGAACCCCCGACGAGCGCCAGCGTGAAACCGGCCTCCTCAAAACGGCGGGCGAGTTCGTCCGCGACGGGCGAGACGCGCAGCAGCTCGCTCACCGCGCGCTGCTGCACCTGGCTCAGTGCACTGCTGGGGTCATGGTTGGCATTCGGCACAACAGGAGAGGGTACGTGGCCGCGCCGCACCCTCCGAATCCTGTCTGAGCGCTTCCCACGGCCTTCACAAGATCGTCGAGCCCACTCCGCGGCACTTCGGCCCAGCTCGCCTCGTTACCATGCGTGGACGCATCAAGCGACAACCACCGACCACTGACGACGACGAGGACGGGCGAGCGCGTGGCCGAGGCGGCAGTTACCCATCGAACCCCCTGCCCCTCCCCTGCCCGGCGACGGCTGCGACGAGTGATGGCCGTCACGGCGGCGGTCCCTCTTCTCGGGCTCCTCACGCACCTCACCCCCGCCCAGGCCGACACCCCGCGACTGCCCGCGGCCGCCGAGCCCACCGGCTCCCGCACGGTCGACATCCAGCTCACCGGGCTGACGCCGGAGGCGCCCGAGGCCGGGGACACCGTCACGGTGACCGGGACTCTCACCAACCGCAGCAAGCAGACCATCACCGAGGCACACGTCGCCCTGCGCGTCGGGCAGTTGCTCAGCAGCCGCAGCGCGATCGACATCGCCGACGGCCGCTCCGGCTACACCCCGGGACTCGACGGCAACGAGATCGCCGACAAGTACGACCACAAGGTCGACAAGCTGAAGCCGAAGCAGGAGGAGTCCTTCACCCTCTCCGTGCCGGTCAAGGACCTCCAGCTCGGTGCCGACGGTGTCTACCAGATCGGTGTCTCCTTCGACGGCCGCACCAGCAGCGTCCCCTGGCAGGAGCAGGTCCTCGGGATCAAGCGCACCTATCTGCCCTGGCAGCCGGAACCCACCGCCCGCCAGTCACGGACGACGGCCCTCTGGCCGCTCATCTCGACCGCCCACATCGGAGCGCGCACCGTGGGCGGTGGCGACGACAACCAGAACAACGTCTTCGAGAACGACGACCTGGCGAAGGAGATCCTTCCCGGGGGCCGACTCGACCGCATGGTCTCGCTCGGCAAGAGCCTCGACGTCACCTGGGTGATCGACCCCGACCTGATCAACACCGTCTCCGACATGGCCAACGGCTACCGCCTCGCGGGCAAGGACGGCAAGACCGTCGCGGGGGCCAAGAAGAACCGGGACGCCGCGGCGAACTGGCTCAACGCCCTCGGCAAGGCCCTCAAGGGGCGCCCCGTCGTCGCCCTCCCCTACGGCGACCCCGATCTCGCCTCCATCGCGCACAACGGCGCCAAGATCCCCACCACGCTCGCCCGGCTCAAGACCGCCACCGACGTCGGCCGGCTCACCCTGTCGATCCCCGACACCGACTTCGACCTCAAGCTGAGCACGGACTACGCCTGGCCCGTGGACGGAGCGATCGACCGCTCGATCGTCGATGTGGCGACCTCGGCAGGCGCGACCAAGGTCATCACGCGCAGCGACAGCCTGAGCGAGCCCGACAGCCTCCTGTACACCCCCTCGGCCGCCCGGCCCATCGGCGGCGGCACCACGGCGATCGTCAGCGACACCCGCCTGTCCACCGCCTTCGACGGCTCCATGAAGTCGCCACAGAGCGCCACACTCGCGGTACAGCGCTTCCTCGCCCAGAGCCTGGCCCTCACCCGGCAGGACGAGCAGAAGCAGCGCACCGTCGTGATCGCCCCGCAGCGCACCCCCACGACGGACCAGGCCGAGGCGATGGCCACCGCGCTGCGCGCCCTCCAGGGCGGCCGCTGGTCGCTCTCCCAGGAACTCGACAAGACGGCGGACGCCAAGGCCGACCCGCAGGCGAACACGCGGGTACCGCCGCGCTCCGCCTACCCGAAGTCGCTGCGCAAGCAAGAGCTTCCCACCGCCGCCTTCACCTCACTGCTCACCACCCAGAAGGCGCTCGACAGCTTCCAGGAGATCCTTCAGAGGCCCGACCGCGTCATCACCCCGTTCGGACTCGCGATGGACCGCGCCGTCGCCACGTCGTGGCGTGGCCGGGCCGGTGAGGCGGCGACGTACCGCACCGACGTACGCAGCTACCTCGACTCCCTCGTCCGGCAGGTGCGGCTCATCCCGAAGACGGACGCGAAGCTCTCGGGGCACAGCGCCACCATCCCCGTCACGGTCCAGAACAACCTGCTCCAGGACGCGGAGCACCTCAAAGTGCGGCTGACCTCTACCAAGCCCACCCGCCTCAAGATCGGAGAGGGCCCCTGGGAGGAGCGCACGATCAAGATCGGTGCCGGGCACAGCCAGACGGTGAAGTTCGACACGACCATCAACGCCAACGGCCCCGTACTGGTGAAGGCGCAACTGGTCACGGACGACAACCGGCCCTACGGGCAGCCCGTCGAGTTCAGCGTGGACGCCACCGAGGTCACCTCGACCGTCATGCTGATCATCGCGGGCGGTGTCCTGCTCCTCGTCCTCGCCGGGCTGCGGATGTACACCCAGCGCAAGCGCCGCGCCCGCGAAGGCGGCGCCGGAGGCGGCGAGAGCGCCCCCGGCCCGCAGGGACCCGGGGACGGCGGCCCCGCCCCCGCGGGCGAGGGCACGCCGCAGGGCCCTGCCGCGGACGCCCCGGAGACCCCCGCGGAGAACCTTCCGAAGGACTCCGCGGCGCCCTCCGACACCGGAAGCGAAAACATCGAGCGCTCCGGTGCGGGTGAGAGAGTGGACCGCTGAGCAATGTCGTGGCTCCCGGGCCAGGGGACGATGAGGTGGGGTAGACCATGAACGCGCCGTACGACGGTGACCGCGGGCAGGGCGCGAGCGGCCCGGCCCCGGACGGGCAGCAGCCGCCAGGGCCGGAAGGCCCCGCCGCGCAGCCCGGCCCGGCACAGCCGTACCCGGGGCCCGCCCCCCAGCAGTACCCGCCGCCCCAGCAGGCCGCCCAGCCTCCGCACGCCCAGGACGCCTACCTCCAGGACGCCTACCAGCAGGACCCCTACCGCGGCCAGAACCCCTACGCCCAGGACCCTGTCACCGAGGCGTACTACGACCGCGCGGCACACCCCCCGCCGCCTCCCGGCACCTACCAGGAGAACGGCCCGCTCTACTCCCCCCCGCCCGCCGCTCCCCAGGGCCCCGACCCCCGGCTGTGGGCGCACACCCCCGCCCCCGAGCCCGAGGGGCCCTCGCAGCACCTGCCGTACGGGGACGACCCGCGCACGACGAAGTTCGTCGGCGTCGACCGCATCATCGGCGGGCGGCCCGGTGAGGAGCAGAACGCCTTCGCCCACCTCTACCGCGACCAGCAGGGCACCAGCGCCCCGGCTCCGCCACCCCCGGCGCCGGAACCCGAGCCCGAGGCTCCCGCCGCGGCGCCCGCGAAGGCCAACCGCGCCGCGAGCCTGCTGAAGTCCAGCGCGCTCATGGCCGCGGGCACGATCGTCTCCCGCATCACCGGCTTCCTGCGCACCCTCGTCGTCGCCGGAGCGATCGGCGTCGGCACGCTCAACGACACCTACCAGGTCGCCAACACCCTGCCGACGATGATCTACGTCCTCGTCGGCGGCGGCGCCCTCAACGCCGTCTTCATCCCGCAGCTCGTCCGCGCGATGAAGAACGACGACGACGGCGGCGAGGCGTACGCCAACCGGCTGCTCACCCTCGTCGTCACGCTCATGGCCGCCGTCACGCTCGTCTGCGTCCTGGCCGCCCCCCTCTTCATCCGGCTCATGTCGACGGAGATCGCGAACGACCCGTCGCAGCGCGCGGTGGCGATCGAGTTCGCCCGCTACTGCCTGCCGACGATGTTCTTCATGGGCGTCCACGTCGTCCTCGGCCAGATCCTCAACGCGCGCGGCCGCTTCGGCGCCATGATGTGGACCCCGGTCCTCAACAACATCGTCATCATCGCCACGTTCGGCGCCTTCATCTGGGTCTTCGGCGGCTACACCTCCTCCGGCGTGAACGCGGGGAACGTCACTCCGGACGGCGTCCGGCTCCTCGGCATCGGCACGCTGCTCGGCCTCCTCGTACAGGCGCTCGCGATGATCCCGTACCTCCGGGACGCCGGCTTCAAGCTGCGGCTGCGCTTCGACTGGCGCGGCCACGGCCTCGGCAAGGCGATCGGCCTCGCCAAGTGGACCTTCCTCTTCGTCCTCGCCAACCAGCTCGGCATGGTCGTCGTCACCCAGCTCGCGACCGCCGCCGGGCACGCCGCCGAGAAGAACGGCGTCACCGGCACCGGCATCACCGCGTACAACTACGCGCTGCTCCTGTGGCAGATGCCGCAGGCGATCATCACGGTCTCGGTCATGACCGCCGTCCTGCCACGCATCTCGCGCGCGGCGGCGGACGGCGACGCCGCCGCGGTCCGCGAGGACATCTCCTACGGGCTGCGCACCTCCGCCGTCGCGATCGTGCCGTGCGCCTTCGCGTTCCTCGCTCTCGGCGTGCCGACCACGCTCCTTCTCTACGCGGGCTCGGGCAGTGAGGGCGCGCGCGGCATCGGCTTCGTCCTGATGGCCTTCGGCCTCGGCCTCATCCCGTACTCGGTGCAGTACGTCGTCCTGCGCGGTTTCTACGCGTACGAGGACACCCGCACCCCCTTCTACAACACCGTGATCGTCGCCGTGACCAACGCGGCGGCCTCCGGGCTGTGCTTCCTCGTGTTCCCCGCCCGCTGGGCGGTCGCCGGGATGGCCGGCTCCTACGGGCTCGCCTACCTCGTCGGCGTCGGGATCGCCTGGCGACGGCTGCGCAAGCGGCTCGGCGGCGACCTGGACGGCGCGCATGTCGTACGGACCTACGCACGGCTCATCGGCGCCTCGATCCCGGCAGCCCTCGTCGGCGGCGGCCTCGCCTACGTCCTGCTCAAGGCGCTGGGCAACGGAGCGGGCGGGGCGCTGGTATCGCTCGTCGTGGGCGGTATCGCCCTGCTCGGAGTCTTCTACGTGGCGGCCCGGAGGATGCGCATCGCAGAGCTCAATTCCATGATCGGTATGGTGCGCGGACGGCTCGGCCGCTAAACGGGCACAACCCTCGGCACTCGCCGCGTGTCGTGCATTACGTCGGTCCGTGGGCACAATTGGTTCGGCGCCATCACAGGCGCGCAACGGATGGGGAGGCAGGGACGACGGTGGCGGAACGCAGCACGTCTGCCGTCGACGTGGCCCGGGAAAGCGGTGAGGAACCGCAGACCGCTCAGGCGGAGCAGGCCACGGCCGACGCGAAGGCCGGTGCCCCCGAGCGGGACACCGGCCACGAGGACACAGAGCACAGCGAGGAAGAGAAGAGCGAGGCGGAGCCCGCCGCCACGCCCCCCGAGCTGCACAGCGGCCACAAGCTGGCCAGACGCTACCGCCTGGAGGAGTGCCTCACCCGGCTCGACGGCTTCAGCAGCTGGCGCGCCGTCGACGAGAAACTCCGCCGTGCCGTCGGCGTCCACCTCCTGCCCGCCGATCACCCCCGCGCCCGCGAGGTCCTCGCGGCCGCCCGCTCCACGGCGCTCCTCACCGACCCGCGCTTCGTGCAGGTCCTGGACGCCGTCGAGGACAACGATCTCGTCTACGTCGTCCACGAGTGGCTCCCCGACGCCACCGAGCTGACCGCGCTGCTCGCCTCCGGGCCCCTCCAGGCGCACGAGGCGTACGAGATGGTCCGCCACGTCTCGCAAGCGATGGCGGCCGCCCACCGGGCCGGTCTCTCCCACCTCCGGCTCAACCCTGGCGCCGTGCTCCGCACCGCGAGCGGCCAGTACCGGGTTCGTGGGCTCGCGGTCAACGCCGCCCTGCGCGGCGTCACGAGCGAGGACCCCGCCCGCGCCGACACCGAGGCCATCGGCGCGCTCCTGTACGCGTCGCTCACCCAACGCTGGCCGTACGAGGACGATGCCTACGGCCTCTCCGGGCTGCCCAAGGGCGTCGGGCTGCTCCCGCCGGACCAGGTACGCGCGGGTGTCCACCGGGGCCTGTCGGAGCTGGCCGTGCGCGCGCTCGCCAACGAGGGCGCCACAGCCTCGCGCCAGGAGCCGCCCTGCACCACGCCCGCCGAGCTGACCGCAGCCGTCGACGAGCTGCCCCGCATCCGCCCGCCCGAGCCCGCGTACACCGCGCCGCCCGAGTACCAGGCACCCGCCTTCCCGCAGAACCCGTACGGACGCCCGCCCGCAGGCCCCACCCCGCCGCAGGCACCGGCAGCCCCACCGCCCCCGCTCCAGGGGCGTACCGGGCGCGCGCTCAAGTGGGGCGTCTCCGCGCTGCTCATCGTCGCTCTCGGCCTCGGCAGCTGGCAGCTCGCGGACACCTTCCTCGACAAGAAGCCCGAGAAGCCGCAGAGCGATTCAGCGATCGAGAAGGGCTCCGGCAAGAAGGCCGCCCCGGCCCCCAAGCTGCTCCCCATCAAGGGCGCGGCCGAGTACTACCCGGACGGCACCCCGCAGCACACCGACCAGGTGGGGCTCACCTACGACGGCAAGAGCGACACCTACTGGCGCACCAAGTTCTACACGGACGGCCCGGACCTGAACCCGGCGTTCAAGAAGGGCGTGGGCATCACCTACGACCTCGGAGCCGAGAAGAACCTCTCCCGGGCGACGATAGACATGCTGTACCCGGGCGATCACACGACCGTGACGCTCTACGCCACCGATTCGCTCTCCACCTCCGCCCCGCTCTCCGGGATGAAGGAGATCGCGAAGGACACCACTACCGGCTCCAAGCTCGCGATCAAGGCCAAGAAGCCCGTGAAGACCCGCTACGTCGTCATGTGGATCACGGCCATGCCGTACGCGGCCAAGGACGGCTACAGCGGTGCCGGGTACAAGCAGGCCATTACCGATGTGACGTTCATGGGCTAGGTTCGAGGCGGCGTCCGCCGGGGGAGGGCAGCGTGGACGAAGGCCGGTACGGCGAACTCAGCGACCATGACCTGCTCGCCCGGCACGTCGCGGGCGAGCACGAAGCCTTCGGCGAGCTCGTGCGGCGCCACCGCGAACGGCTCTGGGCCGTCGCCCTGCGCACCCTCGGCAACCGCGAGGACGCCGCCGACGCCGTACAGGACGCCTTCGTCTCCGCCTACCGCGCCGCCCACACCTTCGGCGGCCGCTCCGCGGTGACCACGTGGCTCCACCGCATCACCGTCAACGCCTGCCTCGACCGCGCCCGCAAGGCGGAGGCCCGCCACACCTCGCCCGTCGAGGACACCGTCCGCCTGGAGCACCTGCTCCGCCCCGAGGAATCCGCCGAGGCCCCGGCCGAACGGGCCGATCTGCACCGCGAACTCCTCGCCGCCCTGCGTACTCTCCCGGCCGAACAGCGCGCCGCCCTCGTCCTCGTCGACATGCAGGGCTATCCCGTCGCCGAGGCCGCCCGCATCCTCGATGTGGCGCCAGGAACGGTCAAGAGCCGGTGCGCCCGCGGCCGCGCCCGTCTCCTCCCGCTGCTCGCGCATCTCCGGGCAGGGTCCGCGGAGCAGGGAGCGCCCCCGGCACGGCACAAGAGGCCGAACGGAACGGCCACCCCGAGATCCGTTCCCCCGCCGGCTCGAAAGGAGCCCCGCGAGGGGAACCAGGAAGCGGGCACTCCCGTCCCACCGCAAGCAGATCCCCAGGACCACACGACGGCACAGGACGGAGGTGGGCAAGCATGACCACGCGAGCGGAACCGACCGAACACCCCGCTCCGGAGGAACTCGCCGACCTCGCCGAGGACCTTCTGCCGCCGGGGCAGAGCACCGCGCTGCGGGGCCACCTCACGCGGTGCCCCGACTGCGCCGAGGTGTACTCCTCGCTGGCGGAGATCCGTACGCTGCTCGGCGCCCTTCCTCCACCGCCGCCCCTGCCCGTGGACGTGAGCGTGCGCATCGACGCGGCGCTTCGCGCGGTGGCGGAGGAGGTGGATGTTCCACGTGAAACATCCACTGAGGCAGACGCCGAGGCCACGTCTGATGTTTCACGTGAAACATCACGTACGGCGCCCCCGCTCGACACTCATGTTTCACGTGAAACATCGCGGCGTACCCGGCCCACGCCCTCTCGCCCCGCTCCATCCGGCCCTGGGCGGAGCAGCACGCGGGGGAGGTCGAGGCGTCGCTTGTTCTGGGGCGGCACGGCCACGGTGCTCGCCCTGGGAGCCGGATCGCTGCTGCTTTCCTCCCTCGGCCCCGGCGAAGAGGAGCAGGCGCCTTCCGCCCAGCAAAGGCAGCAGTCCCTGGTCTTTTCCGGCAGCCCGCTGAAATCGGAGGTGAGTGCGCTGCTCCAGGACAGCGCGAGCACCTCGCCGAACTCTCCGAAGAGCGCGAGCACCGTCCCCGCGAGCACTCGGCAGCCGCAGGGCGAGACGGGCATCGAGACGCCTCTGCGTGCGGACACCCCCGTGGTGCCGCCATGTGTGACGTGGGGGATAGGACGCGAGGAGACAGCCCTCGGCGTGGAGAAGGGGACGTACCGGGGCCAGGAGGCGTACCTCGTCGTGCTCCCCCACCCCCACGACGCCGCACAGGTCACCGCGTACATCGTGGATGCCGCATGCGCCACCCTGCGCACCGCGATGAAGGGCGAGGTGCTTCTCACCTCGTCGTACCCGCGCTGAGTCCCTGCCCGCGCCCCCTTCGTCGGTACCGAGGGGCGGCGTGGGCCGAGCGGGAATGCCCGGCCCTTAGGATCGGTTGGGTGGGATGAAGGCACCGAGAGCCCTTCCCTCCGTAGTGGACGCAGTCGGCAGAGACGAGGAATCAAGCCGTGAGTGACGTGCGAAACGTGATCATCATTGGCTCGGGCCCCGCCGGTTACACGGCCGCCCTGTACACCGCGCGCGCGTCGCTCAAGCCGCTGGTCTTCGAGGGTGCGGTCACGGCTGGCGGTGCGCTGATGAACACGACCGAGGTGGAGAACTTCCCCGGTTTCCAGGAAGGCATCCTGGGTCCGGAGCTGATGGACAACATGCGGGCCCAGGCGGAGCGCTTCGGTGCTGAGCTGATCCCGGACGACATCGTCTCCGTCGACCTCACGGGCGAGATCAAGACCGTGACCGACACGACGGGCACCGTGCACCGTGCCAAGGCCGTCATCGTCACGACCGGCTCGCAGCACCGCAAGCTCGGTCTGCCGCACGAGGACGAGCTGTCCGGGCGCGGTGTCTCCTGGTGCGCGACGTGCGATGGCTTCTTCTTCAAGGACCAGGACATCGCCGTTATCGGCGGCGGCGACACCGCGATGGAGGAGGCGACCTTCCTCTCGCGCTTCGCCAAGTCCGTCACCATCGTCCACCGCCGGGACACCCTGCGCGCCTCGAAGGCGATGCAGGAGCGCGCCTTCGCCGACCCGAAGATCTCCTTCGTCTGGGACAGCGAGGTGGCAGAGATCCACGGCGATCAGAAGCTCTCCCACCTGACCCTGCGCAACCTCAAGACCGGCGAGCAGAGCGAACTCGGCGTCACCGGGCTCTTCATCGCGATCGGGCACGACCCGCGGACCGATCTCTTCCGTGGTCAGCTCGACCTCGACGACGAGGGCTACCTGAAGGTTCAGGCCCCCTCGACCCACACCAACCAGGCCGGTGTCTTCGGCGCGGGCGATGTCGTGGACCACACCTACCGGCAGGCGATCACCGCTGCCGGCACGGGCTGCTCCGCGGCCCTCGACGCCGAGCGATACCTCGCCGCCCTCTCGGACTCGGAGCAGACCGCCGAGCCCGAGAAGACCCCGGCTCCGGAGCAGACGGCAGCCGTCTGAACCGGTACCCCTCCACCCCACCCCCCGCTGGAACGAAGGAGCCCACTGTGGCTGGCAATCTGAAGAGCGTCACCGACGCCGACTTCGAAGAGGTCGTGCTCAAGAGCGACAAGCCCGTTCTCGTCGACTTCTGGGCCGAGTGGTGCGGTCCCTGCCGCCAGATCGCCCCGTCCCTGGAGGCCATCGCCAAGGAGTACGGCGAGCAGATCGAGGTCGTGAAGCTCGACATCGACACCAACCAGGAGACGGCGACCAAGTACGGCGTCATGTCCATCCCGACCCTCAACGTCTACCAGGGCGGGGAGGTCGTGAAGACGATCGTCGGTGCGAAGCCGAAGGCCGCGATCCTGCGCGACCTGGACGCCTTCGTGACGCCGACTGCCTGAGTCCCACGCGGCGCGCCCGCGCGCGGGGATAGTCCACAGCGGGGCCCATGTTTCACGTGAAACATGGGCCCCGCTGTTTCACGTGAAACAACGGGGCTCGCGCAGCATCGAGGCTTCAGAGCGGCCGCAGGGTCGGCTCTTTCTGCACCGCGCCGAGGAGCCGGTCGAGCGCGTGTTCCACGTCTTCCTTCCAGGAGACCGTGGAGCGAAGCTCCAGGCGCAGCCGCGGCCGCGTCGGGTGCGCTCGTACGGTCTTGAAGCCCACCGCCAGCAAGTGCTCTGCGGGCAGGAGACACGTGGCGGAAGCAGCCTGCGTATCCCCGAACGCCTCCACCGCCTTGAAGTTGCGGCGCAGCAGATCCTTCGCGACTGTCTGCACGAGTACGCGTCCCAGTCCCTGTCCCTGGTAGGCGGGGTGGATGCGCGCGGTCATGAGCTGGACGGCGTCCGGGCCGACCGGGCTTGTCGGGAAGGCCGTGGACCGGGGCACGTAAGCGGGAGGCGCGTAGAGCACGAAGCCCGCCGGGACGTCGTCCACATAGACGAGGCGGCCGCAGGAGCCCCACTCCAGGAGGACGCTGGAGAGCCAGGACTCCTTCTCCTGCGCGGCGATCCCCTGTGCCACAGCCTCCCCGCCTCGTACCGAGTCGAGTTCCCAGAAGACGCACTCCCGGCACGGGGTCGGCAGATCGGCGAGGTTGTCCAGGGTGAGAGGTACCAGGCGACGCCCCATGAAGGCAGTTCCTCACTTCCTTGGGCCACCGCTCCGGTCAACCGCCCTCCGTCGCGGGGGTGCTCACCGATGCCCGAAACGCCGGACCCGGTCGCATCGTATCCACGACACCACCGGGTCGACACCGCGAGCGAGCAAAGAGCACCACTTCCGGCCCACCGCACACGTCGGGGCCGATGTTTCACGTGAAACATCGGCCCCGACCGGGATGGATCAGCCTTCGTCCTCGTTCTTCTCGCTCTTCTCGTCCTGTGCCTCGGGCTGCGGAGAGAAGACCGAACCCTCGCCCGGGGCAAGCTGGGAGAGGATGCGCTGAAGGTCGTCCACTGAGGCGAACTCAACGACGATCTTCCCCTTCTTCTGACCCAGGTCCACCTTCACGCGTGTCTCGAAACGGTCCGAGAGCCGACCGGCCAGCTCACTGAGTGCCGGCGAGACCACCGAGCCCGCCCGCGGCTTCGGCGCGTTCTTTGCCGGGCCGGGATGCGAGCGCATGAGGTGGGTGATCTCCTCCACTGCGCGGACGGAGAGCCCTTCCCTGATGATCCGCTCGGCGAGCTTGTCCTGCTCGGCCGAGTCCTCCACCGACAGCAACTCCCGCGCGTGACCGGCGGAGAGCACTCCCGCGTCCACCTTCTTCTGCACGGAAGGCGAGAGCTTCAACAGGCGCAGCGTATTTGTCACCTGCGGCCGCGAACGGCCTACCCGCTTGGCCAGTTCCTCGTGGGTGCAGTTGAAGTCCTTGAGCAACTGCTCATAGGCGTGCGCCTCTTCGAGCGGCGTGAGCTGGGAGCGGTGCAGGTTCTCCAGCAACGCGTCCAGCAACAGCCGGTCGTCCTCCGTGGCCCGGACGATCGCAGGAATCGTCGTGAGGCCGGCCTCCTTACTGGCCCGCATACGTCGCTCACCCATGATGAGCTCGAACTGCTTCTCGTCGAGCTGGCGCACGACGACGGGCTGAAGCAGCCCCACTTCCTTGATCGAGTCGATGAGTTCGCGCAGGGCGTCCTCATCGAAGATCGCTCGCGGCTGATCGCGGTTCGGGATGATCTGGTCGAGCGGAAGCTCGGCGAAGAAGGCCCCTTCCGGCGCCGGAGGCAGACCGCCGCGCTGCTCCCTCTCCGATGTTTCACGTGAAACATCGCTCTCGACGGGTGTCGTCAGCTTGGCCGCTGCCACACCTCGCTCACCCAGTACGGGGCCGCCGGCCGCCGGTACACGCGGGCCGTCCGGCCGTGTGGCCGTAGCGGCGGCCGCCTTCTCCGCCGACGCCGCCGTCGGGATGAGGGCCTGAAGCCCACGCCCGAGCCCCCTGCGCTGTGTTGTCATTGTGTCCCCTCCACCATGCTGTGTTGTTCGGTCTCTGCGCCCGTGCCAGGGGCGGACTCCGGGACCTCGAAGACGCCCGCTCCCCGAAGCGCGATCTCGCGAGCCGCTTCGAAGTAGGAGAGGGCACCACTGGAACCCGGGTCATACGTCAGTACGGTCTGGCCGTAGCTGGGAGCTTCGGAGATGCGGACCGAGCGAGGAATGCTCGTCCGTAGTACCTCCGCTCCGAAGTGGCTGCGTACCTCATCGGCCACCTGTGAGGCGAGGCGCGTCCTGCCGTCGTACATCGTCAGCAGGATCGTCGAGACGTGGAGCGAGGGGTTGAGATGCCCTCGCACCAACTCGACGTTGCGCAGCAACTGCCCAAGGCCCTCCAGGGCGTAGTACTCGCACTGAATCGGGATGAGTACCTCGGCTCCGGCCACCAGTGCGTTCACGGTGAGCAGGCCGAGGCTGGGTGGGCAGTCGATGAGCACGTAGTCCAACGGCTGCTCGTATGACTGGATCGCCCGCTGGAGGCGGCTCTCCCGAGCCACCAGCGAGACGAGTTCGATCTCCGCGCCGGCGAGATCGATGGTGGCGGGGGCGCAGAAGAGACCTTCGACATCACGTACGGGCTGCACCACATCGGAGAGCGGCTTGCTCTCCACCAGCACGTCGTAGATGGACGGGACTTCGGCGTGGTGGTCGATCCCCAGGGCGGTCGAGGCGTTCCCCTGTGGATCGAGGTCGATCACAAGAACACGCGAGCCGAGCAGGGCGAGGGATGCGGCGAGGTTGACGGTGGTGGTGGTCTTCCCCACCCCGCCCTTCTGGTTCGCCACGATCATGATCCGGGTCTGTTCCGGACGGGGCATTCCCTCGGCGCTACGTCCGAGGGCCTCCGCGGCGGCGCGTTGGCCACCAGGAACGGCCGGGATGTTCTGAGCGGACGGCAATGTTTCACGTGAAACATCGCCCTCTGCTTCGGTACGGGGACCGGGGACCGGTTCGGTCATCGGTCCTGCGATAGGGGCATCGGACCGCAAGGATTCACCCTCCTCGACTTCAGGCTCGCGTTGAACAGAGCCTCCCATGCCGGGAGGCCCTGCAACCAGTGAGGTCCTGTCTTCTGTGGATAGACTCGCCCTTTCCGAAAATCCCGCCACTCTTCCGAGTGAGCGCTGTGCAGACTTCCCCGAAGTTTTCCCCAGGGGCCTGCGTTCGCGCGGTTCGGCTGCCGAGCGGCCCCGGCTGATGATGCCCTGAAGCAACGAGCGATGTTTCACGTGAAACACGATGCCGAGCCCCCCGCCCGGCGCGAGGCAGACACTCCGTCACCAAGGCCCTCCCCGCGCCGCCTACACCCCGCCGGGCGTACTCCCCACCGGTCGGCCCAAGCGGAGAGCCGGAACGGGCGAGTGCAGAGGGCACCCCGCTTGTCCCCCACCACCCGACGCGAAGGGCGGGGCGATGTTTCACGTGAAACATCGCCCCGCCCTTCGCTGAAGTGAGCACCCTCGCGAGGAAAGCTCCTCCTCGGAGACCGCCCTCCGTCTTCGGAGATGGCCGCTCAGCGTCGCCGCCGGGTCGTCCTTCCCGTCCTCGCCGCCTTCGCCCGCTTCGCCGCGAAGCGCACCCCGCCGGGGCTCTCTCCCACCTCGACACGGACAACGGTCGAGAGCGGGTCCACCAGACCCTCGCCGACGTGCACCACAGATGTGCGTACGGCGCCGAGCTTGCTCAGTGCGGCGCCCGCGTTGCGCACCTCTTCCTCAGCGGTATCGCCCTTGAGCGCCAGCATCTCCCCGTACGGCCTCAGGAGCGGAACACCCCAGCCGGCGAGCCGGTCCAGGGGGGCCACGGCACGGGCGGTCACGACGTGGACGGGCTGGAGAGTGCCGAGCACTTCCTCGGCCCGGCCGCGGACAACTGTCACGTGGTCGAGGCCGAGGAGTTCCACGACCTCGGTGAGGAAGTTGGTGCGCCGCAAAAGCGGCTCGAGAAGGGTGATCTTGAGGTCCTTGCGGACCAGAGCGAGGGGGATGCCCGGAAGCCCGGCGCCCGAGCCCACATCGCAGACGGTGACCCCTTCGGGGACGACTTCCGAGAGCACCGCGCAGTTGAGGAGATGGCGCTCCCAGAGCCTGGGCACCTCGCGTGGGCCGATGAGCCCTCGGCGTACCCCCGCGTCGGCGAGGAGTTCCGCGTACCGGACCGCGTCGGCGAAGCTCTCGCCGAAGACCTGCCTGGCTACCTCCGGGGCCGGGGGGAGCTGTGCTGCCTCCGTCACGGGGACCGTCCTTCCGTACCGCGCTCTCGCGCCCGGCCGCGGTGGCCGGGGGCTCGTTCCTGGAACAGCTTCGTGAAAAGGGAAAAGGAAGAAGAGGGACTGGGACGCCGGGGACACCCGACGCAGACCGGCCCCGCCTGTGGTCAGACGGGGCCGGACACGGGAACTGCGGGGCCGGGGCGGCCCGGGACCGGGGTGCCCGGCCCCTCGGGGGCGCGACCGGTACGGACGTACCGGATACGGCCGTGCCCGCCGACTCAGGCAGGCAGGACGACGACGAACCGCTCCGGCTCCTCGCCTTCGGACTCGCTGCGCAACCCCGCCGCCTTGACCGCGTCGTGCACGACCTTGCGCTCGAAGGGCGTCATGGGCCGCAGCCGGACCGGCTCACCGCTGCTCTTCGCGTCGGCGGCGGCCTCGGCGCCCAGCTCGCTCAGCTCCTGGCGCTTCTTCGCCCGGTAGCCCGCGATGTCCAGCATCAGCCGACTGCGGTCACCGGTCTCCCGGTGCACGGCGAGCCGGGTCAGCTCCTGGAGTGCTTCCAGGACCTCGCCGTCACGGCCGACGAGCTTCTGGAGGTCACGGCCGTTGTCGCTGACGATGGAGACCGCGGCACGATCGGCCTCGACGTCCATGTCGATGTCACCATCGAGGTCGGCGATGTCGAGCAGACCTTCGAGGTAGTCCGCAGCGATCTCGCCTTCCTGCTCCAGGCGGCTGAGCGAGTCGCCACCGTCGATGGACTCCTCGGGAGCGGCGGAGGTAGTGCCTTCCGTCACGGGCTGGACTCCTTCTTACTTCTTGGAGGACGGGTGCTTGGGCCGCTGCTGGCCGCCCTTGCGCTGACCCTGCTTGGCCTGGGAGCCGGACCCGGACGCACCGGATTTGCCGCCCCCCGCGGGCTTCGCGGCGGTGGAGCCGCCACCCGTGTTCTTGCCCGCGCTCTTCTTCCGCGCGGGCTGGTTGCCACCCTTGGCGGCACCGCCCTGCCGCTTGCCCCCGCTCGTGCCGGAGCCGCCCGCTGCGGCGCCCTTGCCCGTGTCGGAGGAGTCCGCACCCGTACCGGATGCCGAGCCGCCGCTCGCGGCGGTGCCGGAGCCTGCCGCACCGGACTGCCGCTGCGACTTCGACTGCCGCTTCGGCTGCTGACGGCGCGGCGTGCCACCCCCGGTGGTCTCGTCGCCCTCAAGGGTCGCGACCGCGCTCTCGCCCTTCTCGATGTTGCCGTCGGTCTGGGCGGCGAAGCCCGCCTTGCTCAGCCCGTTGATGAACTTCCGCTCGGCCTCGTTGCGCTCCCGGCCCTTCGCGACGATCGCCTTGATCGCGGTGCGGTCGCGCTTGGTGCGGACCTTGCCGGTGTGGGTGAGGTGCTTGAGCTGGCGCTCCAGGTAAGCGGCCTGGGCCTTGGAACCGGGCGTCGGGTTCTGGCGGATGACATACATCTGCTGGCCCATCGTCCACACGTTGGTGGTCAGCCAGTAGAGGAGGACACCGACAGGGAAGTTGATGCCGAAGACCGCGAACATCAGCGGGAAGACGTACATGAGCATCTTCTGCTGCTGCATGAACGGCGTCTTCACCGAGGTGTCGACGTTCTTCGTCATCAGCTGGCGCTGCGTGAAGAACTGCGAGGCCGACATCAGGACGATCATGCAGGCGGTGATGATGCG
Organism: Streptomyces sp. P6-2-1; assembly: GCF_050613165.1. Classification (NCBI taxonomy): domain Bacteria; kingdom Bacillati; phylum Actinomycetota; class Actinomycetes; order Kitasatosporales; family Streptomycetaceae; genus Streptomyces; species Streptomyces sp. P6-2-1. The sequence continues at coordinate 3,533,716 of NZ_CP192513.1, forward strand.
CACCGTGGTGAGGGAGGCGTCACCGAGCGGGTCACCGTGCAGGAACTTCGCGGCGAGCGGGGCGCCGAAGATGTGCGCGTGCTGCGCCGACTCCAGCAGCGTGTCGTTGATGACGCCGATCTTCTTGTTCGACGCGATGCCGTCGAGCACGTGGTACAGCGCGAAGAAGAAGGGCGACTGAACGAGGATGGGAAGGCACGAAGCGAGCGGGTTGGTACCCGACTCCTTGTACAGCTTCATCATCTCTTCGCTCTGGCGCTGCTTGTCGCTCTTGTAGCGCTCCTGGATGCGCTTCATCTCGGGTTGCAGCGTTTGCATCGCTCGGGTCGCCTTGATCTGCTTCACGAAGAGCGGGATCAGGCAGATCCGGATGATGATCACGAGGGACACGATGGACAGGCCCCAGGCCCAGCCGGTGTCAGGGCCGAAGATCCATCCGTAGAGCGTGTGGAACTGCACGATCACCCAGGAGACGGGTGTCGTGATGAAACTGAACCAACTGGCAATCGTGTCCACTAATCAGGCTCCTTGAGCGGGGGACGGGGTCTCGGCGACCGGGCTGGATGAGTCCGGGGCACTGACCCCGGCCGGGGCACCACCCTCGGGGGGCGTACCGCCCTCGGGAGACACAGGCGTGGCGGCGGGTCCCTGGGACCGCGACCGCCAGGCAGCACGCAGCGCCTCGTGCCATCGGGGGCGCTTGCGCGGTGGTACGTGATCGACCCCACCGTGCGACCAGGGATTGCAGCGCAGGATGCGCCAGGCGGTCAACGCCGTCCCTTTGATCGCTCCGTGGCGGTCGATGGCCGTGAAGCCGTAGTGGGAGCACGACGGGTAGTACTTGCACACCGGCCCGAGCAAGGGGCTGATGGTCCACTGGTAGAGCTTGATCAGCGCGAGCAGTGGGTACTTCATCGGGTGCCCCCTCCCAGCAGCCGCTTCAGGGCGGCGTCGAGGTCTCGGGCCAGTTGGGCGTGATCGGCGTCGCCCGCCCCGGGCAACGCGCGTACGACCACCAGGCTACCGGGGGGAAAGAGCGAAAGGCGGTCCCGTACGAGGTGACGAAGCTTCCGCTTCACCGAGGTGCGCACCACGGCCTTGCCGACCGCCTTGCTCACGACGAAACCCGCACGCACCGGGGGAGTGTTCTCCCCGGTGGCGTGCGGGTCCGTGGAACCGCTTTTGAGATGGACGACCAGCAGCGGGCGACCCGCGCGGCGTCCTCGGCGTACTGCGGTCGAGAAGTCCTCGCGCCGCCTCAGCCTGTTATCAGAAGGCAGCACGGCGTCATGACCTGTACAGGATCAGGCGGACAGACGGGCGCGACCCTTGCTGCGGCGGGACGCGAGAATCGCGCGGCCGGCACGGGTACGCATCCGCAGCCGGAAGCCGTGGGTCTTGGCGCGACGACGGTTGTTCGGCTGGAAGGTGCGCTTGCTCACTCGGGGGCTCCAGAAAAGATCGATAGGTGGCGGGCGTCGCCCTGGCTGTCACCGTGCGCCCACGAGTAGCTCGTTCAACGCACCGAGTGCACCGCTTTGTATTGATCACCCGGACCGCGACTCATCGGAATCGTGAAGTTCGGTTGCGATCCATGCCCATCGGAGGCAGGCGGCAGCAGCCATCGACAACTCGACCTGTGCACGGTACGCGGGCGGGCCTCTTCCGGTCAAACCAGGTCGGGTGCGCGACACTGTGCACAGGCTGTGGACAACAACTTGAACCGTACAGGCCCCGATGACTACCGTGGCTGGACTGGAATCCCCGTGCCTTGTGCCGCGCCGCCGCCCGGAAAGCCTCTCCGGATGCCGCGGCCGAGCCCCAGCCACTGATCCACCCCGATCCGACCTGTGTGAACCCGCCCCGGAACCACTCCACGGAGTGCGCCGGAACCGTGTGAGAGAGCGTGCCCTGTGGCTGATGTACCCGCCGATCTTGCCGCAGTGTGGCCGCGCGTGGTGGACCAGTTGCTCGGTGAAGGCCCCGACAGCAGGGCTCCGGGCGTCGAGGGCAAGGACGAGCACTGGGTACGGCGCTGCCAGCCTCTCGCGCTCGTCGCCGACACGGCGCTGCTCGCGGTGCCGAACGAGTTCGCCAAGACGGTCCTGGAGGGCCGGCTCGCCCCGGTCGTGAGCGAGACGCTCAGCCGCGAGTGCGGGCGTCCGATCCGTATCGCGATCACGGTCGACGAGTCGATGGGCGACGCGCCCGCGGCGCCTCGCTACGAAGAGCCCGTCCAGGTACCGCGGCCGCGTTTCGAGGAACCGGCACAGCCGCGGTACGACGAGCAGGGCCGCTACGAGATCGAGGCCCAGACCCTGTACGAGCCGCCGATCGAGCGCGGCGCGCACGTCCGCCCCGTCTACCACGAGTACCAGGCGCCGGGGTCCTGGCCGCGCGTGCACGAGGACTACGGCTGGCAGCAGCAGCGGCTCGGCTACACCGAGTCCGACGCGTACGGCCAGGGCGGCCGCGGCGACTACCGGCAGGCACCGGCCGAGCGCTCCCCGTACGAGAAGCAGGACGGACGCGAGGGGCGCGACGGACGCGAGGGCCGGGACGAGCAGCGGTACGAGCAGCCGGAGCGCGGCGACCGCGCGGACCGCGCCGAGCGCTTCGACACGGGTGACCGGTACGAGTCGGGCGAGCGGTACGAGTCCGGAGACCGGTACGAATCCGGCGAGCGGTACGAGCAGGAGCGCCCGGCTTCCCCGTACGAGCAGCAGCGCGGCACGTATGAGAAGCAGGGCGCTCGGGGTGGGTACGGGCGTGGCTACGAGGAGCAGCGGCCGCGCGAGGAGGTGCGCGGGTACGAGGAGCACGGCGCCGGTGAGCAGCGGGAGCGCGGCGAGGAGCCGACGCGGCCGGGGCCCGGAAGGCAGCGCGGTCCCGGCGGGGTGCCGCTGCCCGCGCAGGGCAGCCCTTCGCTGGCGCCGAGCGGGGCTCCCGGGCCACTCGCCGCGCAGCCCGCGCCCGCCACGGGACCGGGTGAGCCGACGGCGCGGCTGAACCCCAAGTACCTCTTCGACACCTTCGTGATCGGTGCGTCGAACCGTTTCGCGCACGCGGCCGCGGTCGCGGTCGCCGAGGCACCGGCGAAGGCATACAACCCGCTCTTCATCTACGGCGAATCCGGTCTCGGCAAGACGCACCTGTTGCACGCGATCGGTCACTACGCGCGCAGCCTCTATCCGGGGACGCGGGTGCGGTACGTGAGTTCGGAGGAATTCACCAACGAGTTCATCAACTCCATCCGCGACGGCAAGGGCGACAGTTTCCGCAAGCGGTACCGCGAGATGGACATTCTGCTGGTCGACGACATCCAGTTCCTCGCGGACAAGGAGTCGACGCAGGAGGAGTTCTTCCACACCTTCAACACGCTGCACAACGCGAACAAGCAGATCGTCCTCTCCTCCGATCGTCCGCCGAAGCAGTTGGTGACGCTTGAGGACCGGCTCAGGAACCGTTTCGAGTGGGGACTGATCACGGATGTCCAGCCACCGGAGCTGGAGACCCGGATCGCGATCCTTCGCAAGAAGGCGGTCCAGGAGCAGCTCAACGCCCCGCCCGAGGTGCTGGAGTTCATCGCCTCGCGCATCTCGCGGAACATCCGCGAGCTGGAGGGCGCGCTCATCCGGGTGACCGCCTTCGCCTCGCTGAACAGGCAGCCCGTTGATCTCGGCCTCACCGAGATCGTGCTCAAGGACCTCATCCCGGGCGGCGAGGACGCCTCGCCCGAGATCACGGCATCCGCGATCATGTCCGCGACCGCCGACTACTTCGGGCAGACCGTCGAGGACCTCTGCGGCTCCTCCCGCAGCCGGGTTCTGGTCACGGCACGGCAGATCGCGATGTATCTGTGCCGCGAACTGACCGATCTCTCGCTGCCGAAGATCGGCGCGCAGTTCGGCGGCCGCGACCACACGACCGTCATGCACGCCGACCGAAAGATCCGCGCGCTCATGGCGGAACGACGCTCGATCTACAACCAGGTCACGGAGCTGACGAACCGGATCAAGAACGGTTAGCTGGCGGTTGGTTGGGGCGGGGAGGGTCGGCTCCCGGGGGGCGTCTCCCGGGGGGGCGGCTCCCGTCTCCCCGGGGCGTCTCCAGGCAGCTCCCAGCGGGGAGAGCCGTCTCTTAGTGGGGGGCGGGGTGGTTCGGTCACGTGCGCGATCCGGGGGCGCTGGTCGGGGGCGTGCGGGGCGCGGATCTGTGCGACGTGTGGGGCGGTGCGATTCGATGATCAGTCCGGGGCGCGGCCCGGCATGATTCTCGCCCGAGGCCGCGCTCGTGCCGCCGCGCTGTGAGTAGCCGTAGGGGGTTCGCGGTGCGTAGCACCGCCTGCTGAAATGCCGTCACCGGAAAGGGTGACGGCATTTTTTATTCGGGCCTGGTTATCCACAGATTGGGCGGAGTGGTGGGGAACCGGTTGCGATCCGCGAAATACTGGATGCAGGGGAGCCCCCCAGGGCGGGTGGGGGCTGTCCGCTGCGCGGTGGGGACACGACTCGACAACAGGCGGCCTGCGCCGCGCCGCCCGCGCCCGCGCGACAGCGGGTTGCCTGCGCCGCCGGCCAGACGGTGGCCTGTGCCGTCCGAAACGGGTGGCCGGCGCCGCTGGGCAAAAAGTGCCGTGCGTCGCCGTACGGAACACCACGCCACGCGTCGCCGCGCGAACCGCCACGCAGAAGCGCACGCATCACCGCACCGGACCCCCGCACAGAAGCGCACGCATCACCGCACCGGACCCCCGCACAGAAGCGCACGCATCACCGCACCGAACGCACGCGCCCCCGTATGCGACACCGCTCTCCTCAGGCACCCCCGCTCCGTTCACGCGCCCCGGCCCGACCTCCCCCAGGCGACGAGGACAAGCCTCGTACGAAGCCATACGAAACCACTGGGCCTCCGAGAACCGCCGCAGCTGACGGCACGTCTCGTCCCGCGCGCGGCCATGCCGGGGGCACGGTCGAGGGGGTCGCACCCCCAGCACCCCCAGCACCCCCAGCACCCCCCGCACCCCCAGCACCCCCAGCACCCCCAGCACCCCCAGCAGCGAACAGGCCTGCATCACCGAGGTGTTCGCCTCCCCTCGACCGACCACGACCCCATACGGCCGCCGCTGGCGTCCGGCGGCGCGCAGCCGGACAGCCCCGTAGTCACCCGGCACCGCCCCGCACCAGCCCCCCCCTGACGGCCCCCCAGCGCCGCCGTCTCTCTCCCCTCCCCTCCCCTCCCCCCGCACGTCCCAGCAGCCCCCACGTCCCACCGACTGACTCCCCGTCGAAGCCACCCCACCGGCTGCGATGGGCCCGGAAGCACCCCGCCGCAGCAACACCTGCGCCGCCCCGGCAACTCCGCTCCCCCTGGGCCCCCTTACCCCGCTACTCGCCCGCCCCGTCCCCCCATCACACCCCCGCCGCGCCCCCGCCCCCCGTTACCCCGGTACCCAGAGACTCCGTCCCCTCCAAGTCCCTCCCGATCCCCTCCGATCCCTCCCGATCCCTTCCAAGCCCCCGCCACCGCATCCCCAGCCCCCGCCTCCCCCTGCCGCCCCGTCACTCCTCCCACCCCCCTGCCGCCCCGTCACTGTTCGATTCCCCAGGGGGTTACGGGTGTTGTCCACAGATTCGGCGACTTTCTTTCCTCCACATGGTGGGGACAGCGGAGTTGTCCAGATCCTGTCCACAGGGGAGGCTGTGCGGGAACGGTCCTGGCTGGTCAGGTGGCTGGGGATTAGTGGATAACCGTTATCCACAGGCTGTGGAGAACTTTTTGTCCACAGGGCGCCCGGAGGGCTTGTCCACCGGGTTCGGCAGGCTGCCCACAGGCAAGGGGTGGTTGTGCACAGGTTCTCCACAGGGCTGTCCACTGTTCGGCAACAAAACACGCGCTCTCACTGGCGCGAGTGAAAGGCGTCACACCGAAGCTGACAGGGCCCCTGTGGGAAACGGTCGCGAATCTGGGGACGCAGCTGGGGACAAGTCGGCCTGTCTTGTGGACGGCCTGTGCACAACTTTCGGCTGTCCACAGTTACCCCCGGTTCTCCCCAGGCTCAGTCCCCAGGGCCTGGGGATAAAAAACCGGTCCTGAGCTGCGAAAACGAGGTTATCCACGGTATCCACAGGCCCTACTACTACTAACGACTAGAGAGAGCTGGGAATTCGTTTCGAAGCGGGGCCTGTGCACAACTCGCTTCGAGGGCCCCGAAGAGCCCGGAGGCCGATTTGACGACCAAGGGCACCAGCTGTCAGTGCGGTGCGTCAGACTGGACACCGACGTCCTTCCCCGCCGAGGGCCGAGGGACACCTCGCTTCCCACGCCGGGGCGACACGGTCCCGGCCCTGAGGGGAGCGGGCACCAGACAGCGCAGCTGCCGCGAGAAGCGGGCGAGCGGCGGCAGACGAGCAGGAATCACGCAGGAGGCGGGCTCAGGTGAAGATCCGGGTGGAACGCGACGTACTCGCGGAGGCAGTGGCGTGGGCGGCACGCAGCCTCCCGGCTCGCCCGCCGGCTCCGGTCCTGGCGGGCCTGCTGCTGAAGGCGGAGGAAGGGACGCTGAGCCTCTCCGGCTTCGACTACGAGGTCTCGGCGCGCGTCTCCGTCGAGGCGGAGACCGAGGAGGAGGGCACCGTCCTCGTCTCCGGGCGGCTCCTCGCCGACATCTGCCGCGCCCTGCCGAACAGGCCCGTGGAGATTTCCACAGACGGTGTACGGGCGACGGTCAGCTGTGGATCGTCCCGCTTCACGCTGCACACACTCCCCGTCGAGGAGTACCCGGCCCTGCCGCAGATGCCCTCCGCGACCGGCACCGTGCCCGGTGAGGTCTTCGCCTCCGCCGCCCAGCAGGTCGCCATCGCCGCGGGCCGCGACGACACGCTGCCCGTCCTCACCGGTGTGCGCATCGAGATCGAGGGCGACACCGTCACCCTCGCCTCCACCGACCGCTACCGCTTCGCGGTCCGCGAGTTCCTGTGGAAGCCCGAGGATGCCGAGATCTCGGCCGTCGCGCTCGTACCGGCGAAGACGCTCCTCGACACCGCCAAGTCGCTCACCAACGGCGACAACGTGACGATCGCGCTCTCCGGCTCCGGCTCGGGCGAGGGCCTCATCGGCTTCGAGGGCGCGGGCCGCCGCACCACCACGCGGCTCCTGGAGGGCGACCTTCCGAAGTACCGCACGCTCTTCCCCACCGAGTTCAACTCGGTCGCCGTCATCGAGACCGCCCCCTTCGTCGAGGCCGTCAAGCGCGTCGCCCTCGTCGCCGAGCGGAACACCCCGGTGCGGCTGAGCTTCGAGCAGGGCGTGCTGATCCTGGAGGCCGGCTCCAGCGACGACGCACAGGCTGTGGAGCGCGTCGACGCCCAGCTCGAAGGCGATGACATCTCGATCGCCTTCAACCCGACCTTCCTGCTCGACGGGCTCAGCGCCATCGACTCCCCGGTCGCGCAGCTCTCCTTCACGACCTCGACGAAGCCCGCCCTGCTGAGTGGTCGGCCCGCCGTCGACGCCGAGGCCGATGACGCCTACAAGTACCTGATCATGCCGGTACGGCTGAGCGGCTGAGCCCACAGGTGTGCGCGGCCCCCCGGCAGTAGGCTCGGACACCGGTACGAAAGCCAGCACGCTACTTAAGGAACAGTGATGGAGCTCGGTCTCGTCGGCCTCGGCAAGATGGGCGGCAACATGCGCGAGCGCATCCGCCGCGCCGGCCACACCGTCATCGGATACGACCGGAACCCGGAGGTGTCGGATGTCGCCAGCCTTGAGGAGCTGGTGAGCCGCCTCAAGGGCCCGCGCGTCGTCTGGGTCATGGTTCCGGCCGGTGCCGCGACCCAGTCCACGGTCGACGAACTCGCCGCGCTCCTGGAGCCGGGCGACGTCGTCGTCGACGGCGGGAACTCCCGCTGGACCGACGACGAGAAGCACGCGGTCGAGCTGGGTCTCAAGGACATCGGCTTCGTCGACTGCGGCGTCTCCGGCGGGGTCTGGGGCCTCAAGAACGGCTACGCGCTGATGTACGGCGGCACCGAGGAGAACGTCGCCAAGGTGCAGCCGGTCTTCGACGCCCTCAAGCCCGAGGGCGACTTCGGCTCCGTGCACGCGGGGAAGGTCGGCGCGGGCCACTTCGCGAAGATGGTCCACAACGGCATCGAGTACGCCATGATGCAGGCGTACGCCGAGGGCTGGGAGCTCCTGGAGGCGGCCGACTCGGTCACCGACGTACGGGAGATCTTCCGCTCCTGGCAGGAGGGGACCGTCATCCGCTCCTGGCTCCTCGACCTCGCGGTCAACGCGCTCGACGAGGACGAGCACCTGGAGCAGCTGCGCGGCTACGCGGCCGACTCGGGCGAGGGCCGCTGGACGGTCGAGGCCGCGATCGACAAGGCCGTGCCGCTGCCCGCCATCACGGCCTCGCTCTTCGCGCGCTTCGCCTCGCGCCAGGAGGACTCGCCGCAGATGAAGATGATCGCCGCGCTGCGCAATCAGTTCGGCGGCCACGCGGTCGAGAAGAACAGCAAGTAGGACCCCGCGGGGCGGCGAGCGGCACGGACGACGTGACGCGCACCGCCCCGCGCCGGCGAGTCCCGCGCCGGGAGCCGAGGAGCCCGCTCAGCCCATGCACGTCACGCACCTGTCGCTGGCCGATTTCCGCTCGTACGAGCGCGCAGAGGTGAGCCTCGAACCGGGCGTCACCGCCTTCGTAGGGCCCAACGGGCAGGGCAAGACCAACCTCGTCGAAGCGGTCGGCTACCTCGCGACCCTCGGCAGCCACCGCGTCGCCTCCGACGCGCCGCTCGTCCGCGCCGGAGCCGAGCGCGCCTTCGTACGCGCCGCCGTCACCCAGGGCGAGCGCAGCCAGCTCGTCGAGCTGGAGATCAACCCGGGCCGCGCCAACCGGGCCCGGATCAACCGCTCCTCGCAGGTCCGTCCGCGCGACGTGCTCGGCATCGTACGGACCGTGCTCTTCGCCCCCGAGGACCTCGCCCTCGTCAAGGGCGACCCCGGTGAGCGCCGCCGCTTCCTCGACGAACTCCTCACCGCCCGCCACCCCCGGATGGCCGGGGTCCGCTCCGACTACGAGCGCGTCCTCAAGCAGCGCAACACCCTGCTGAAGTCCGCCGCGCTCGCCCGCCGCCACGGCGGCCGCACCCTCGACCTGTCCACGCTCGACATCTGGGACCAGCACCTCGCCCGCGCGGGCGCCGAACTCCTCGCCCAGCGCACCGACCTCATCACCGCGCTGCACCCCCTCGTCGACAAGTCCTACGAGCAGCTCGCCCCCGGCGGCGGACCCGCGCTCCTGGAGTACCGGCCCTCAGCGCCCGGCAGCGCACAGACCCGCGAGGAGTTCTACGGCCAGCTGCTCGCCGCGCTCGGCGAGGTGCGCAAGCAGGAGATCGAGCGCGGCGTCACCCTCGTCGGGCCGCACCGCGACGACCTCCTCCTCAAGCTCGGCGACCTCCCCGCCAAGGGGTACGCGAGCCACGGCGAGTCCTGGTCGTACGCGCTCGCGCTCCGCCTCGCCTCGTACGACCTGCTCCGCGCCGAGCCCTGGGCCCCGCAGTCGGCGCCCGGGCCCGAGGGGCAGCGCAGCGGCGAACCCGTCCTGATCCTCGACGACGTCTTCGCCGAACTCGACGCGCGCCGCCGCGACCGCCTCGCCGAGCACGTCGCCCCCGGCGAACAGGTCCTCGTCACCGCGGCCGTCGACGAGGACGTGCCCGCGCCGCTCAAGGGCACCAGGTACGCGGTCTCCGAGGGGACGGTGCGGCGGGCATGAGTGAGGAGAACGCGAAGGGCGGGCGCCCGCGCGGGCAGGCATCCGGGCAGTCCTCGGGGACGCACCAGCCCGCGCTCGACGCCGCCGCCGTGCCCGAACAGCCCGCACGCCCCTCCACGAAGCCCGCGCCGAAGACCGCGGGCTCCGGCGCCGACCTCGCGCGCGAAGCACTGCGCGCCGCCCAGAAGCAGGCCCGGGAACAGGGCCTCGGAGTCCACGCGCGCGGCCCCGAGCGGCGGGGCAACCGGCGCGGGTCCCGCGGCGAGGGACGCGAACCGCTCTCCTTCGGGGCCGCCATCCACCGGCTCATGTCCGACCGCGGCTGGGAGACCCGCGCCGCGGTCGGCGGGGTCATGAACCGCTGGCCGCAGATCGTCGGCGAGAACGTGGCGCGCAACTGCGAGCCCCAGCACTACGACGAGGGCGAGCGGGTACTGCGCATCCGCTGCCACTCCAGCACCTGGGCCGCCGAGCTGCGCCTCCTCGCCCCCCAGCTCGTCGCCCGCCTGAACGAGGCCCTCGGCCCCGACACCGTGCGCCTGCTGCGCATCGAGGGCCCTTCCGCCCCGGCCCGCCGCTACGGCCCCCTGCGGGCACCGGGCAGCCGGGGCGACAGGGACACCTGGGGGTAGGGCCGCAGGGCGCGGCGATACGGGCCCGCCTCCGCCTCCCGCCGTGAGGGACGCGTACGCCCTCTGCGACGCGCACCAGGGTCACCGTCCTGCCGACCGCGGGCCGGGCCGTGTTTCCCCCGCGGACCTCGACCGCCCACCCGGCTGCGATCCGCTCATGTGTCCGCTCATGTGTCCCTGCCCACCTCGCGTGCGCACCGCGCACAGGAGCCCCCTCGGTCCCGCTTTCACCGCCCCCTCCTCGCGCTCTGTCGCGGGCCTCCTCCGGCCGCGACGAAAGGGCTTGCCCACCCCTGTCGGCACGCCTCTGACCTGGGCATCTTCGCCGCCTCGGCCGGGGTGGTGCGGAGCCGTCACCGGTGGTTGACACCCCGGAACCGGTCCGAAGCGCTGAGTGCCGCTGTGAGCCCCCTGGAGCCCCGGTCCGCATATGGGGAGTCGGAAGTGGTCGGTTGAGGGCGGCACATGCGTACTCAGCTACCTGCAAACCCCCATCACTGTCGGCGTTACCGGTAGACTGAACAGTAATCCCGCTCTTGGAGTGGGAGCTTGGCGAGTGACGAGACATCGACGCTCGGTGAGCATCGCTTCAGCGACACCGCACCACCCGCACCACCTCGCACACCGCGAGTCTCCGCACCGCCGACTAACGCCGAGTAGAACGACGCAGCCGCTCCCGCCCTTCGGGTTCAGGTCTGTGCTGTGCCAGAAAGGGCGCTTCGTGGCCGATTCCGGCAACCCCAACGAGAACAATCCGTCGACCCCGGACGAGGACGGCCAGAGCGCCGTGCCCGAGCCGGGGCAGAGCGATGTTTCACGTGAAACATCGGCGGCGGCCGAGTCGGAGGCGGACGCGGTGAGCGGCGATGTTTCACGTGAAACATCGAGCCTGCCCGAGCCCTCCTACGACGCCAGCGCGATCACGGTCCTGGAAGGACTGGACGCGGTACGCAAGCGCCCGGGCATGTACATCGGCTCGACCGGTGAGCGCGGCCTGCACCACCTCGTTCAGGAGGTCGTGGACAACTCGGTCGACGAGGCCCTCGCCGGGCACGCCGACACGATCGACGTCACGATCCTTCCCGACGGCGGCGTCCGGGTCGTCGACAACGGGCGCGGTATCCCGGTGGGCATCGTGCCCTCCGAGGGGAAGCCTGCCGTCGAGGTCGTCCTCACCGTCCTGCACGCGGGCGGCAAGTTCGGTGGTGGCGGCTACGCGGTCTCCGGCGGTCTGCACGGCGTGGGTGTCTCGGTCGTCAACGCGCTCTCGACACGCGTCGAGGTCGAGGTGAAGACCGACGGGTACGTCTGGACCCAGCAGTACGAGCGCGGTGTGCCCATCGCCCCCCTGCACAAGGGCGAGGCGACCCAGGAGCACGGCACCTCGGTGACCTTCTGGGCCGACGGCGACGTCTTCGAGACCACCGAGTACTCCTTCGAGACCCTCGCGCGGCGCTTCCAGGAGATGGCCTTCCTCAACAAGGGCCTCACCATCAAGCTCACCGACGAGCGCGAGTCGGCGAAGGCCACGGTCGGTGCGGACAGCGCCGAGGTCGTGGACGCGGAGGAGCCGCCGGAGGCCCGTACCGTCACGTACCACTACGAGGGCGGCATTGTCGACTTCGTGAAGTACCTCAACTCCCGCAAGGGCGAGGTCATTCACCCCTCGGTCATCGACGTCGAGGCCGAGGACAAGGAGAAGCTGCTCTCCGTCGAGGTCGCGATGCAGTGGAACGCCGGGTACACGGAGGGGGTCTACTCCTTCGCGAACACGATCCACACGCACGAGGGCGGTACGCACGAGGAAGGCTTCCGCGGCGCGCTGACGACGATCGTCAACAAGTACGCGCGCGACAAGAAGCTGCTCCGCGAGAAGGACGGCAACCTCACGGGTGACGACATCCGCGAGGGCCTGACGGCGATCATCTCCGTGAAGCTCGGTGAGCCGCAGTTCGAGGGCCAGACGAAGACGAAGCTCGGCAACACCGAGGCCCGTACCTTCGTGCAGAAGATCGTCTACGAGCGCCTCGCCGACTGGTTCGACCGGAACCCGAACGAGGCCTCGGACATCATCCGCAAGGGCATCTCCGCGGCGACCGCCCGTGTCGCCGCGCGCAAGGCCCGCGACCTCACCCGCCGCAAGGGTCTCCTGGAGACGGCCTCGCTTCCCGGGAAGCTCTCCGACTGCCAGTCGAACGACCCGACCAAGTGCGAGATCTTCATCGTCGAGGGTGACTCCGCCGGCGGTTCGGCGAAGTCCGGCCGCGACCCGATGTACCAGGCGATCCTGCCGATCCGCGGCAAGATCCTGAACGTCGAGAAGGCCCGCGTCGACAAGATCCTCCACAACCAGGAGATCCAGGCGCTCATCTCGGCCTTCGGTGCCGGGGTGCACGACGACTTCGACATCGAGAAGCTCCGCTACCACAAGATCATCTTGATGGCGGACGCCGATGTCGACGGGCAGCACATCAACACCCTGCTCCTGACCTTCCTCTTCCGCTTCATGCGCCCGCTCGTCGAGGCAGGGCACGTCTACCTCTCGCGTCCCCCGCTCTACAAGATCAAGTGGGGCAAGGACGATGTGGACTACGCCTACTCCGACCGCGAGCGCGACGCGCTCATCGCCCTGGGCCGCGAGAACGGCAAGCGGCTGCGCGAGGGCGCGGTGCAGCGCTTCAAGGGCCTCGGCGAGATGGACGCCGAGGAGCTGCGGGTGACGACGATGGACCAGGACCACCGCGTCCTCGGCCAGGTCACCCTCGACGACGCCGCTCAGGCAGACGACCTCTTCTCCGTCCTCATGGGCGAGGACGTCGAGGCGCGCCGCCAGTTCATCCAGCGCAACGCCAAGGACGTCCGCTTCCTCGACATCTAGGCAGCCTCCTCCGGTGTCCGGCGGCCCGCGCGCTCCCGGACACCGGAGCCCGGGCCCGGAGCACCGGGCCGGACAGCCCCTGGACAGCGAGCAGGCCGAAAGGACCAGTACGGCACATGGCCGACGAGAACACCCCCACCCCCGACGAGGAACCCACCGGGCCGATCCCCGGAGCCGACGAAGGCGTCGCCGGACTCGCGATGCGCGTCGAACCCGTCGGGCTCGAAACCGAGATGCAGCGCTCGTATCTCGACTACGCGATGTCGGTCATCGTCTCGCGTGCGCTGCCCGACGTGCGGGACGGGCTCAAGCCCGTGCACCGCCGCGTGCTCTACGCGATGTACGACGGCGGCTACCGGCCCGAGAAGGGCTTCTACAAGTGCGCCCGCGTCGTCGGCGACGTCATGGGCAACTACCACCCGCACGGTGACTCCTCGATCTACGACGCTCTCGTCCGTCTCGCCCAGACCTGGGCGATGCGCATGCCGCTCGTCGACTCCAACGGCAACTTCGGCTCCCCGGGCAACGACCCGGCCGCCGCCATGCGGTACACCGAGTGCAAGATGGCCCCCCTCTCGATGGAGATGGTGCGGGATATCGACGAGGAGACCGTCGACTTCTCGGACAACTACGACGGCCGCTCCCAGGAGCCGGACGTCCTGCCCGCGCGCTTCCCGAACCTGCTGATCAACGGCTCGGCGGGCATCGCGGTCGGCATGGCCACCAACATTCCCCCGCACAACCTGCGTGAGGTCGCGGCCGGTGCCCAGTGGTACCTGGCCCACCCCGAAGCGAACAACGAGGAACTCCTCGACGCGCTGATCGAGCGGATCAAGGGCCCCGACTTCCCCACCGGTGCCCTCGTGGTCGGCCGCAAGGGCATCGAGGAGGCCTACCGGACCGGGCGCGGCTCCATCCCGATGCGCGCGGTCGTCGAGGTCGAGGAGATCCAGAACCGGCAGTGCCTCGTCGTCACCGAGCTGCCGTACCAGGTCAACCCCGACAACCTCGCCCAGAAGATCGCCGACCTGGTCAAGGACGGCAAGATCGGCGGTATCGCCGATGTCCGTGACGAGACCTCCTCGCGCACCGGGCAGCGGCTCGTCGTGGTCCTCAAGCGGGACGCGGTCGCGAAGGTCGTCCTCAACAACCTCTTCAAGCACACCGACCTCCAGACCAACTTCAGCGCGAACATGCTGGCGCTGGTCGACGGTGTGCCGCGCACGCTCTCGCTCGACGCCTTCATCCGGCACTGGGTCACCCACCAGATCGAGGTCATCGTCCGCCGTACGCGGTTCCGGCTGCGCAAGGCCGAGGAACGCGCCCACATCCTGCGTGGGCTCCTCAAGGCGCTCGACGCGATCGACGAGGTCATCGCGCTCATCCGCCGCAGCGACACCGTCGAGGACGCGCGCGGCGGACTGATGGGCCTCCTGGAGATCGACGAGATCCAGGCGAACGCGATCCTGGAGATGCAGCTCCGCCGCCTCGCGGCCCTGGAGCGGCAGAAGCTCACGCAGGAGCACGACGAGCTTCAGCGGCGCATCGACGAGTACCGGACGATCCTCGCTTCGCCCGAACGGCAGCGGGAGATCGTCAGCGACGAACTCGGCCAGATCGTCGACAAGTTCGGCGACGACCGGCGCAGCCAGCTGGTGCCCTTCGACGGCGACATGTCCCTGGAGGACCTGATCGCCGAGGAGGACATCGTCGTCACGATCAGCCGCAGCGGCTACGTCAAGCGGACCCGTACCGACGACTACCGCTCGCAGAAGCGCGGCGGGAAGGGCGTGCGCGGCGCGAAGCTGAAGGAAGACGACATCGTCGACCACTTCTTCGTCACCACGACCCACCACTGGCTGCTCTTCTTCACCAACAAGGGCCGGGTCTACCGGGCGAAGGCGTACGAGCTTCCGGACGCCGGCCGCGACGCACGCGGGCAGCACGTCGCGAACCTGCTCGCCTTCCAGCCCGACGAGTCGATCGCCCAGATCCTCGCGATCAGGGACTACGAGGCGGCGCCCTACCTGGTCCTCGCGACCAAGGGCGGCCTGGTGAAGAAGACCTCGCTCAAGGACTACGACTCGCCCCGATCGGGCGGTGTCATCGCGATCAACCTGCGCGAGACCGACGACGGGAGCGACGACGAGCTGATCGGCGCCGAGCTGGTCTCGGCCGACGACGACCTGCTGCTCATCAGCAAGAAGGCGCAGTCGATCAGGTTCACCGCGACGGACGACACACTGCGCCCGATGGGCCGCGCCACCTCGGGCGTGAAGGGCATGAGTTTCCGTGACGGGGACGAACTGCTCTCGATGAATGTCGTGCGTCCGGGTACTTTCGTCTTCACCGCGACCGACGGCGGGTACGCGAAGCGCAGCCCCGTCGACGAGTACCGGGTCCAGGGGCGTGGCGGCCTCGGCATCAAGGCTGCCAAGATCGTCGAGGACCGGGGTTCGCTCGTCGGTGCGCTGGTGGTCGAGGAGACCGATGAGATCCTCGCCATCACGCTCGGGGGCGGTGTGATTCGTACGCGAGTCAATGAGATCAGGCAGACGGGCCGTGACACGATGGGCGTCCAACTGATCAACCTGGGCAAGCGCGATGCCGTCGTGGCCGTCGCGCGCAACGCCGAGGCCGGACGCGAGGCCGAAGAGGTCGACGCGGACGGTCCTGAGGACGAACCCCAGGCGGACCCGGCCGAGGGCACGGCCGAGGGCACGGAGCCTTCGGCCGAATAAGCGCGAGGAGTGAGGACGTGACTGGAACCACGGGTGCGGGCACCAGCGGGACCCCGCCGGAGGGCGCCCGTGGTTCCGGGAGCGGCAGACGCCGGCGCGCACCGGATTCCCAGGGGGGAACTGTGACCGATACCCGAGGCCCGCAGGCGCAGCAGTACGGCGGCGGGCCCGATCCCTACGGCAGTGGCCCGGCCGGCCCGCAGCCGCAGGGGCAGACAGGCCAGCCGGGTGCTGCCACCGGTGGCCGTCACGGCGGCCACGCGGCGGCGAGCACGCCGTCCGCGGGCGCGGCCCCGTACCAGCCTCCGCAGGCGTACCAGCCGCCCACGGGCGGCCAGGGGCCGGTGGGCGGCCTGGGCGGCACCACGGCGGGCGGCGGCTCGGCCGGACGCGGGGTGCGCAAGCCGCGTACGGGCGCCCGTACGGTGCCGCGCACGCGCAAGGCGCGGCTGCGGGTGGCGAAGGCCGACCCGTGGTCGGTCATGAAGGTGAGCTTCCTGCTCTCCATCGCGCTCGGCATCTGCACGGTCGTCGCCGCGGCCGTGCTGTGGATGGTGATGGACGCGATGGGCGTCTTCTCCACCGTCGGTGACACGGTCGCCGAGGCCACCAGCTCCAGCGACGGGGGCGGCTTCGATCTGGAGTCCTTCCTCTCGCTGCCGCGCGTGCTCATGTTCACCTCGGTGATCGCGGTCATCGACGTCGTCCTGATGACGGCGCTGGCCACGCTCGGGGCCTTCATCTACAACCTCTCCGCCGGTTTCGTCGGCGGTGTCGAGCTGACGCTCGCCGAGGACGAGTGACCCTCCGGGCCGTACGGCCCGGAGGTGCTCCCCCGCCCCGGCGGGGGCGGCCCGGTACCGATTTTGGGACTGGCCGTCTCGTGCGCTAATCTTCAGAGGTCAGCGCGCGAGCGCGCGGGGCTATAGCTCAGACGGTTAGAGCGCTTCCCTGATAAGGAAGAGGCCACAGGTTCAAGTCCTGTTAGCCCCACCGACACGAAAGACCCCCGGTCTCAGGACCGGGGGTCTTTCGGCGTCTCCGGGGTCTTTCGGCGTGTTCGGGGTTCTTCGGTGGCCGGGGATGCGCGGGGTGCGCGGGGTGCGGGGGCTGCGTGCGGGGGTACGGCCAATGGCCCCTGCGGCCGGGGGCCGGGGGCGGGACGTGCGGGGGTGCGGGTGGGCAGGGGGACGGCAAAGAGGTACGCAAGAGGGACAAGGGGAGGCGCCGGGGCCTGCGGGGGGGGCGGGGTGCGGGGGGCTCGGACACCGGTGCTCGGGCGGGCCGCCGCGTGAGTGGTACGGGTCCGGGGCGGAGTGCCCCGGTGGTGGCTGCGGTCCGCGGCCGGCGGGGGGTGGGGCGTGGTGCTCGTGGTGCTCGGGCGATACGGGGCCGGGGCGGGGCGGCGCGTGTGCGCCTGCGTGGGGGCGGCTCACGGGGCCGAGGTGACGAGCGGGGCCGTCTCGCGAGGGCCTGCCGGCGTCAGGTGACCCTGCGCGCGGTCGTGGTGCTCGCGGGCAGCAGGGATACCGGGGAGCGCGAGCGGGGCTTCGGCGGCGCTGGGCAGCACGGCGTCGAGGGCGTCGGCGGGGCCGGGGATGCCGGGGATACCGGGGGCGAGCGGGGCCGGATCAGCGGTCGGCTGCGGCTCGGCGGGGCGGGCGGCGGGCAGCGGATGCGCGGCGGTGCCGGCGGCGGGCTCGGCGGTGCCGGTCGTGGTGGGCTCCGTCGTGGTGTCCGGTGACGTGGCCCGCGTGCCGATGGCCGCTGTCGTACGGGGTGTGCCGAGCGCGGAGCGTGCGGGTGCCGCTCCCGTGTCGTACGGGTGGTCCAGCGGGATCAGGAGTTGGCGGCAGGACGGCGAGGAGCCGTGCCGCTCGGCCCTGATGCGCTGCTTCATCGTGGGCGGCAGCGAACGCCCCTGGACGAGCGGTGGCCCGAAGAGGGCCGTCGCGACGGCGAAGCCCTGCGGGCCGTTCTCCTCGCAGGGGATGTCGCGGGGCTGCGGCGCCGGGGTCGCGGGGGCGACGGCCTGCGCGGGGGATGCCGTGAGGCCGAGGAAGGCGAAGAGCGCGAGGAAAGCGCCGACGAGCGCCTTCCACAGCGTCGAGAAGGTCTGGGCAGCCACGGGGTGCTCACTTTCAGCTTGGGCGATTTGCGTACTTCCTCATGATGTGTACCGGCGGTGCGTAGGGGAGGAGCGACGCCCGTGGCGCGCAGATCTTCTGATGAACGTCACTCGGACGGAGGCTTCGTGACAGACCGGGGGACGGCGGCCGCGGAGGCGCCGAAGGGGGCGTCGAGTGGTATGGGGCGGTGTGTATAGTCGGGCCACAGAGGTCCCTGAACGTCAAAGAAGGACGAGGTCGCGCGGTGAAGAAGCTTCTCCTGGTCGCACTGGCCGCCATCGGCGGGCTCCTCGTGTACCGCCAGATCCAGGCGGATCGCGCCGAGCAGGATCTGTGGACGGAGGCGACCGACTCGGTTCCCTCGGGTTCCTGAGCAGTCGCGCTCCTGCTGAACGGGCTCCAGTCGCCAAGGGCGGCCGGGGCCCGTCGCCGTGTCCGGGGCGCCAGGGATTCTCTCCAACGGGCCTCCAGCTCCCATGAATTCGGCGCACGTGCGGGACAGCGGGCGGGCGGGGCGGCAGGATGGGCGGGCGTGGGGGGCGCGGGCTCCCCGGGGGACAGGGGGCTGCGGATGCGGGGCGGGCACGTACGGACGGTGTGGCGCGCGGGCGCGGGCGCGGTACTCGCGCTGGGCCTCGTGCTCGCGGGAGCGGGACCCGTACCCGCGGCCGACGACCCCTACGGCGCCTACGCCTTCGCCCCCGGCACCCGCACCGTCCGCGGCGTCGCTTCGAGCGCCGATGCGCCCGTACTCGCCGGTGGCACCCCGTACCGCAGCAGCGTGCGGCCCGCCGACGGCGCGCTGTACTACCGCGTCGAACTCCCGGGCGGCGGCGAGTCCTACGCCTCCGTCGTCGCCGTACCGCCCGCGGGGACACGGCTGACCTACGGGGACGGCGTGCGGGTCACCCTGCGGAACCCGGCCGGCGGCTACTGCGACAGCGCGAACGCGGGCGGGACGCTCTGGGCGCGCCCGATGGGCGCTGTCGTCGAGCAGACGCCCAGGCCCGCTGGGGCGTGCGCGGCGCCCGGCACGTACTACGTCGTCGTGGAGCGCACGACCGGGCGCGGTACGGACACGGTGGCGCCCTCGCTCGACGCCTGGGCGCTCGACCTGCGGCTCTTCACCGAGCCCGCGCCCCGCACCGCTCCCCCGGCCTCGGCGCCGCCCCGTGCCACGAGCACGCCGCCCGCGCCGCCCGGCGGGACACCGCGCGAGCGCGAGGGCGGCGCGGGACCCGCGGACCTGGGCGACACGGCGCGGATCGGCGCGGGGACCTGGCGCGACCGGCTGCGCCCGGGCACGACCCGCTACTACGCGCTCCCGCTCGACTGGGGCAGACGCGCCTCCGTGGAGGTCGAGTTGGGCAGCGCGGTCGCGAGTGGTTCCGGCAAGAAGACCGTCGCGTCGGCGCTGCGTGCCGCGCTCGACAGCCCCGTACGGGCCGAGGTCGTCTCGGACACCGCCTTCTACACGGGCGCGCCCTCCTCCGCGCACCTCGACACGGGTGCTCCTGTCGCCTTCGCCAACCGGTACGCGGGCGGTGGCCTGCGTGCCCTGCGCTTTCCCGGCACCTATGTGCTGCGCGTCTCGCTGAGCCCGGACCTCGCGGCGGCGTACGGGGACGAGCCGCTCGGGGTCGTGCTGCGGGTCGCCGTGCGGGACGAGGGGCGCGCGGGCAAGGGGGTCACGTACCCCGGGGACCCGGGGATCTTCCAGGTGGGCGGCGACCCGGCGGCGAGCGGTCCGCGCGGGGAGCGGCGGGTGGCGGCGTCCGGGGGCGAGGGGATGCGGTGGCTCGCGGTGGGGAGCTTCGCCGCGGGGCTCGCGCTGGTGGGGTGGCTCGGCGTGTGGCGGCTGCGCGGGCGGCGCACCGCCTGAGGTCCCGTCAAGCCTCGTGGCACATCACGGGGCTTGGGTGAGCGCCCAGAAGCCCACAGCGAAGCACAGCAGCGCGAGGAGCAGCACGGGTACGGCGACCTTGGCCGGTGGTCCGCCGCTGCCCGGCTCCGCCGCGGCAGGTTTCGCCGGGGCGGGCTCCGGGGACGGGGCGGCGGGGCCCGGCGCGGGAGGATGCGCGGGCGGATGCGCGGGCGGATGCGCGGGCGGTGGGGGGACGGGGCGGGCCACGGTCGTCGTCGGGGCCGCGTGCGACAGCGAGTCCGTGACCGGGTGCCGCGTCGTCCCGTAGGCGGGCGGGGGCGCGCTCTCCTCGTAGGGGACCTCGGGGTCGAAGGGGCGCGGAAGCGGGCCCTGCTCCGTGAAGCCGGGTGGGGGCGGGCCGAGTTGGTCGAAGACCTCGATCGGCTCCTCGTACGTGCCGGGGCCGGGGAGGAGCCGCGCGGCCTCGGCGAGGGCCTTGCGCACGGCCGTCGCGGTACGGAAGCGGCGCTGCGGATCGGGGTGGAGGAGCGGGCCGAGCACCGCCCACAGCGGCGCGGGGACATCGCGCGGGGCGGGCGGGATGCCCCGTGCGTAGGCGGAGACGAGGCCCTGCGAGTCGGGGCGGCCCCCGGTGAGGAGGTGGATCGCGACGAGACCTGCCGCGTAGAGGTCGGCGGGCACGTCCGGTTCTGCGCCGAGGAGCTGTTCGGGCGCGATCCAGCCGGGGGTGCCGACGACGTGGTCGGGTTCGGTCAGGCGCGGTTCGTCGCGGTGCACGGCGATGCCGAAATCGGAGAGCCACAGGTGGGGTTGCCCGGTCCCGGTCGCTTCGAGGAGGAGGTTCGCCGGTTTCACGTCGCGGTGGACGACGCCCTCGGCGTGCACCGCGCCGAGCCCGGCGAGGAGCTGGTCGAGCAGGAGGCACACGTACGCGGGCGGCAGCGGCCCGTAGTCCCCGACGAGGCGTTCGACGCTGCCGCCGCGCGCGAGGTCCATCGTGAAGAGGACCTGTTCGTCGTCGGCGGCCCAGCTGCGCGGGGCGAGGACGTGCGGGTGGTCGATGCGCAGGGCCTGCTCCCGGACGAAGCGCAGCAGCGTGTGCGCGTCGCGCCGGTGCAGCACCTTGGCGGCGACGTAGCTGTGGCGGCGCCGGTCCCAGGCGCGCCAGACGGCGCCCGCGCCGCCGCGCCCGATGGGGTCGGCGAGGACGTAGCGGCCCGCGAAGATCTCGGCCATCGGGGCGCTCAGTCCTGGTGGGTGGCGTAGTGGTCGATGGCCTCGGAGGTGCGCCCGGCCCCGTACACGCGGAGGAGTTCGGCGAGTTCGGGGTGGTCATCGGCGATGAGCGCGGCGGCGGCGACGATGTCCTGTGCCGAGGCGACGGAGCGCAGGAGGGCCTGCATCTCGCGGACGACGCGGCGCACGGTGGGGGCGCCGCCGCTCGTCGAGGCCGTCTGTCCCGTGGAGAGCACGGAGCCGCCGCGCGAGGCGCGGATCTCGTCCATGCGCACGGTGGCCTCCGCGGCGGGGATGCTGCCGTCGGCGACCTGGGCCGCCAGCTCCTGGAGGAGCTGGACGCGCTGGACGACGCTCGGGTTGCCGATCTTGGCGCGCTGGCCGCTCATGAGCTGCGAGAGCATCGGCGCGGAGAGACCGAGGACGGCGGCGAGGCGGGCCTGGTTGAGGCCGAGGTCGTCGATGAGGCGGCGGAAGAGCGTGCCGAGCGGCTCCCCGTACCAGACGCGCTGCAACTCCCGTGATTTCGCGGCGGTTTCCTGGTGCCGTCCCCGGTCCTCGTGCGCGCGGGGTGGCTCCGGAACGTTCTCCTGCGGGAGGCGGGCGGTCTCCGTGGAGGGCAGCGGGAGCCGGGGGCTCTCCGTCGTCGCCGCTCTTGCCGCCGCTTCCTGGTGTGCTGCGTCCACGGTGCGTCTCCCCTTGGCTTCCCCACCGACGCGGTGCGTCCGGGCGGACCACCGGCCGTGTGCCGACGGCTCCGTTCCCCGGTTCCGCTCGGGCCCCATGTGCCTGAGCGCATCCTACGGAGCGGCCCGCGCCGAGGGCAGTACCCAAGCTGTCCCAGCCGGTCCGCCCGTATCGCTTTTGCGGAAGCCGGGGGGTGTACCGCTATCCTGTGCCAGGCGTCAGCGTCGCTTCCGGCGGCGGGACGGCATCCAGGGCCCTTAGCTCAGTTGGTAGAGCGCCGTCTTTGCATGGCGGATGTCAGGAGTTCGACTCTCCTAGGGTCCACCGCAGATCAGAGCCCCCCTCGCCGTGCGCGAGGGGGGCTCTGCCGTCTCCGGGGGACGCACCGGCCGGGGAAGCGCGGGTTCACCGCCGCGAGGGCGGGGGAGGAGACGGGAAAACCGCTCCGGACAGGGGGATGGCGATGATCGGGGAAGCGGCGCTGTACGGCGGGATGGTCGTGGTGCTGGTGGCCGGACTCGTGAGCGAGCGCGGTGCGCGGAAGCGGGCGCGGGCCTTTCAGGAACGGTACGGGTCCTACGAGGGCTTCCGGCGGCAGGTGGACGCGGGGCGCGTACGGGAGGTCGCCCGGGAGCAGGGGAAGGTCGCGGCCGTCAGAGAGGTACGAGACGGCCATCCGGGGGTCTCGCTGCTGATGGCCAAGCGATACGTGGACCAGTTGCCGGTCTGAGACGGCTGAGCGGGTGGCGGGAGCGATGTTTCACGTGGAACATCGGGCGCCCCGCTCGCGCATGTTTCACGTGAAACAACGCCGGGTGCCGGGTGCCGGGTGCCGGGTGCCGGGCGCCGGGCGCGGGGTGCCGGGCGCATGCAAAGCCCCCGGGCGGAAGTGGTCTCCGTCCGGGGGCGTACGCGTGCGGGAGGGCCGGTGGGTCAGCCCTTCGGCTCGGCGCTCGACGGGGACTCGGCGTCGACGGTGCCGTCGACCGCGCTCAGGTGGTTGCCGCCCTCGGACACCTCGGTGGGGGCCGGGGGCTCGACGAGCCAGTCCGGGTTGGCCTGCTTGTCCCACCACTTCCAGGCGGCGTAGGCACCGCCCGCGAGGAGGGTGACGACAGCGAGGCCCTTGACGAGGCGGCCGCCGCGACGGCGCTGGTGCTTCTTGGCGAGCTTCCGCACGTCCTTCGGCGAGACCTGGCCGCGCAGCGCGGCGAGCGCCGCGGCGCTGCGCGCGCTCGCCTCCTCAGCGACCGGGGTCGCCGCGGCGCGGGCCTGCTCAATGCGGGGGCGCGAGTAGTCGGCGGCCTGGTGGGCCGCCTTGCGGGTGTGCTTGGCGGCCTTGCGGGCGTGGACCGCGGCCTGCTGCGCCGCTTCGTCGAAGCGCGGCGGGATATGGGTACGGGCCTGCTCCAGGCGCGGGGCCAGGTAGGCGTCGTACTGGACCCTGGCCTGGTCGGCGGCCTGGGAGACCTTCGGCGCGAGCCGGGCGCGGGCCTCGCCCGCGTAGAGTGTGGCGCGCTCGCGGGCGGTGTCGGCGTAGGGAGCAACCGCTTCCGCGGCGTGCAGCACGCTCTCCCTTGCCGAGCCCGTCGCGGCGCGCACGCTGTCGATGCGTGTCACGGGTTCCTCCTCCTCGGTGGCGTACGGTATTTCACCTTTCCACCCCCAGCGCGATCATGCCCGCCGGATCGCCGTAGGGGGGCCATGTGGCGGGCCATCCGGGTCAGCGGGACCCCTGGGAGCGGGGCCCGTGGGCCCGCGCGTCCTCGTCCCGCGGGCCCGCGCGTCCTCGTACAGAGGTTCGGCGGGGAGCGGCCCCCGGCGTCGTCCGTGCGAGGATCGGGGCGAGAGCTTCAAGGACAACGGAAGGCACATCGTGGCTGAGCAGCTTTACGCCACCCTCAAGACCAACGCCGGCGACATCGTCATCCGCCTGCTGCCGGACTACGCGCCGAAGACGGTCAAGAACTTCGTCGAACTGGCCGAGGGCACGCGCGAGTGGGTCAACCCGGCGACCGGTGAGAAGACCAACGCGCCCCTGTACGACGGCACGATCTTCCACCGCGTGATCGAGGGCTTCATGCTCCAGGGCGGCGACCCGCTCGGCAACGGTACCGGGGGCCCCGGCTACGAGTTCGCCGACGAGTTCCACCCCGACCTGCGCTTCGACCGCAAGTACCAGCTCGCGATGGCGAACGCGGGCCCCGGCACCAACGGCTCGCAGTTCTTCATCACCACGAGCAAGCCGGAGTGGCTCAACAACAAGCACACCATCTTCGGCCTGGTCGAGGACGAGGCGAGCCAGAAGGTCGTCGACGCGATCGGCTCGACCGACACCAACCCGCGCACCGACCGCCCGCTCAAGGACGTCGTCATCGAGCACGTCGAGATCGAGCGCCGCTAGGACCTCCGCGTCCGCGGTCGTTCCCCTGCGCCGCTTGGTTCCCGCTCGCCAAGCAGGAATCAAGCGGGAACCAAGCGGGAACCAAGCGCGGCGGGAACAAAACGCCCCGTCCATCCGTCAAGGGGGACGGGGCGTACCCACGTCCTGACCCCGCCGAGCGGCGGTGGCGCACTCGGCTCAGGGAGGAGCCTCATGGACCCGAAGGACCAGCCCGGCGGTGCCGGTGGGCCGGGCGGGGACCCGAAGGGACCGGACGGGCCGGAGGCGAAACGGCCGGGCGATCCCGAGGCGACGGCTCCGGCCTGCTACCGCCACCCCGGCCGCGAGACGGGCATCAGCTGCACCCGTTGCAAGCGGCCCGTCTGCACCGACTGCATGATCAGCGCCTCCGTCGGCTTCCAGTGCCCCGACTGCGTACGGCAGGGCGGCGGCCCGGTGCCGGCCCCGGCGGGAGCGCCCGGCGGGGCGAGCGCGGCCGCGCGCGTGCCCCGGCCGTGGCAGCGGGGCGAGGGCGGCACCGGCCGCGCGCCCCGCGGGGACGCCCGGCCGCGCACCCTGGCGGGCGGCGTGATGCAGGGCGATCCGCGGCTGGTCACCAAGATCCTCCTGGCGGTCAACCTCGCGGTCTTCCTGCTCGTGCAGGCGGTCCCCGACCAGCAGCGGCTGCTCGACGACCTGGAGATGATCGGGCGGGCCCTTCCCTTCTACGGCGCCGATCACCTCGTGGGGGTCGCCGAGGGCGAGTGGTACCGGCTGCTCACCGCCGCCTTTCTGCACCAGCAGGTCTGGCACATCGCGGTCAACATGCTGAGCCTGTGGTTCCTCGGCCCGGCGATCGAGGCGATGCTCGGCCGCGCGCGCTTCCTCGCGCTCTACCTGATCGCCGGAGTGGGCGGCAGCGTGGCCTCCTACCTCTTCGCGGCCCCGAACGTCCCCTCGCTCGGTGCCTCCGGCGCGATCTTCGGCCTCTTCGGCGCGACCGGCGTTCTCGTGCTGCGCACCCGCTCGGACATCCGGCCCTTCGTCGCACTGCTCGTCATCAACCTGATCTTCACCTTCGGCTGGAGCGGAATCGCCTGGCAGGCGCACATCGGCGGACTCGTCGTCGGCGCGCTCGTCGCCCTCGGGCTCGTCTACGCGCCCCGCCGCCACCGCGCGCTCGTGCAGTGGGGGACGTGCGCGGTGGTCCTCGCGGCGCTCGTCGTCTGCGTCCTCGCCCGTACGGCCGCCCTCACCTGAACCTGGCGCCTGTGCACCTCGCGCCTGAACCTGGCGCCTGCGCACCTCGCGCCTGGACGTCGCGCCTGGACCTCGCCTGAACTCACACCTGAGCGCGCCGCCGCTCCCCGCTTATGCACAGGTGTTCGAATGTTCGGGCAGAGTTGTCCACAGCTCGTACACGGGAGGCGGCGCGGGGTGTGCGTGGCGTGCGGGCCGCGCCGGGCACGTACCGCCGTACCGCTGTGACCTGCGGGTTCACGGGAAGCTTCCCGCGTAGACCCGGATTCGAACATGCGCACTAAGGGGCTACCGCGCGAGCCGTGCCGGTCATACCGGCGTCAACTCTCCGAGAGTTATCCACAGATCGTCTGAACTTTTCCCCAGTGTGGATAGCGCTGTGGATAACTCAGGGCAGGGCTTGCGCGCGGGGGTGCCCAGGCCCGTGTGCGGGCGCGCCGAAGGCCGGGGTCCCGGTGGATCGGGACCCCGGCCGGTACGGCCCGCGCGTTACTTCCAGCGGGTCGAGACGCCGAAGCCGGCGGCGATGAAGCCGAAGCCGACGAGGATGTTCCAGTTGTCGAGCGAGTCGATCGGCAGACTGCCGTCCGTCACATAGAAGACGACGATCCAGGCGAGCCCGAGGGCGAACATCGCCAGCATCAGCGGGGCGACCCAGCTTCCGTTGCTGAGCTTGACCGTCGTCGCCTGCTGCTTCGCTGCGGGCGGCGGCGTGTAGTCGGCCTTCTTGCGGATACGGGACTTCGGCACGAGGGGGCTCTCCTGTCGATGCGCTGTTCGGTGCGGAGCCGTGCGAGGCCGGCCGCAAGGAACGGGGCGGGCGCTCTTCGGGCGCTCGGGCGGACCCCGGGGCCCTCCGGGCGTCCGTTAGCGTAGTGCTTCCACGGCGCCGAAGGAGATCAGGGTACGTTGAGCAATTCTGCCGACTCCCCCCCGAAGCGATCCAGCCCCGGAGGCCACGGGTTCCGCTTCCGTCCCGCGAGAATCCTCACCCTCGCGGTCTTCGCCCTCGCCGGGCTGATCTTCTTCACGAGTTTCCACACCGCGCGCGGCACCAACATCCGCACCGACGCCTCGCTCCTCAAGCTCTCCGACCTCATCAAGGAGCGCAGCGACAAGAACGGCGACGCCGAGCGCGAGAACGCCGCGCTGCGCCAGCGCGTCGAATCGCTCGCGGCGCGCGACGACGGGCGCAGCGAGGCCGAGGACAAGCGGCTGACCAGGATCGAGGACCGTGCGGGCACCCGGCCCGTACGCGGCAAGGCCGTGTCCGTCACGCTCCAGGACGCGCCGCCCGACGCGGGGCCCAAGCTCCCGGGCTACCCGGAACCGCAGCCCAACGACCTCGTCATCCACCAGCAGGACCTCCAGGCGGTCGTCAACGCGCTGTGGCAGGGCGGGGCGCGCGGCATCGAGGTCATGGGCCAGCGGCTCATCTCCACGAGTGCGGTGCGCTGCGTCGGCAACACCCTGATCCTCCAGGGCCGCGTCTACTCGCCGCCCTACAAGATCACCGCTGTCGGTGACCCCGACAAGCTGCGCACGGCCCTCTCGGAGTCCCCGGCCATCCAGAACTACATGCTCTACGTCAACGCCTACGGGCTCGGCTGGAAGGCCGACGACGAGGGCACGAAGACCCTGCCGGGGTACACGGGCACGGTGGACCTGCACTACGCGGAGCCGGTGGACTGACGCCCGCGAAGCGCCCGCCGGGCCCCGCAGGGTAAAGAACAACCTCGCGCCGTACCAAGGCTTTCCGCAGCACGCCCACGGGGCGGGCCCCCCTCCCTTTAGGCTGGGGCCGCACACTCAAGGTCTTCGGGAAGGCCGGGGTGACAGCACAGAACGACAGGGCGACAAGAGCGACAGCAGGGGCGGCACGGCACATGTACGGGTGGATCTGGCGGCATCTGCCGGGCAACGCGTGGATCAAGGCGTTCCTCTCGCTCGTCCTCGCCCTGGCCGTGGTCTTCCTCCTCTTCCAGTACGTCTTCCCGTGGGCGGAGCCCCTGCTCCCCTTCAACGACGTCACCGTCGACCAGGGAATGCGAGCAGCGCGATGACCACCGAGGCCCCCGCCCGTCACGCGAGCCGGGTGCTCGTCGTCGACAACTACGACAGCTTCGTCTTCAACATCGTCCAGTACCTCCACCAGCTCGGCGCCGTCTGCGAGGTGCTGCGCAACGACGAGGTGAGCACGGCCGACGCCGATCCCGCGCGCTACGACGGCGTCCTGCTCTCGCCGGGACCCGGCACGCCCGAGGAGGCCGGGGTGTGCGTCGAGATGGTCCGCCACTGCGGCGCCACCGGCCTCCCGGTCTTCGGGGTCTGCCTCGGGATGCAGTCGATGGCCGTCGCGTACGGGGGTGTCGTGGGCCGGGCCCCCGAGCTGCTGCACGGGCGGACGTCGGAGGTGCTGCACGAGGGCGCGGGCGTCTTCGCCGGACTCCCCTCGCCCTTCACGGCGACGCGCTACCACTCGCTCGCCGCCGAGCCCGCCGCGCTGCCCGAGGTCCTGGAGGTCACCGCGCGGACGGCCGACGGGATCATCATGGGCGTGCGCCACCGCGAACTCGCGGTCGAGGGCGTGCAGTTCCACCCCGAATCGGTGCTCACCGAACACGGCCACCTCCTGCTCGCCAACTGGCTCACCGCCTGCGGCGACCCGGGCGCTGTCGGCCGCTCGGCCGGACTCGCGCCGGTGGTGGGCAGGGCCTCGGCGTGACCGCGCTGCGGCCCGAGCACGAGACGGGACGCGAGCCGGGGACACGGTTAACGGACACGCCGGTCATGGGCACGCCGGTGGCCCCTGAGCCCCCGGAGGCCGCGGAGACCGTGGTGATCCCCGCGGTCCCGCCGGCCTCCGCGGTCCCGGAGGCCCCGCAGGAGCGGGCGGTACGGGACGACGCCACGATGGCGCTGCGGCTCCCCGCAGGGCTCGCCGACGCGCGCGGGGCCATCCCCGCGCCGTCCCCGGGAGCACCGGCCTCCTCGGAGCCCTCCGCCTCCCCCGGCGAGGGCCGCGCCGCGCGCCGCCGTGCCGCGGCGAAGGGCCGGGGCCGCCGCCGCGCGGGAGGCCACCGCCGTACCACCGCCTCGGGCACCGCCCCCGTGTCGAGCGCCGCCGCCGGCACCCCCCAGGACGGACGGCCGCTGAGCCGTGTCGAGGCGCGCAGGGCGGAGCGGGCGCGCAGGCCCAGCGCGGGGACGCGCGTGAGCGCCGCGCTCGGCGAGGGCTTCATCACGCTCGGCCTCGTGATGCTCCTCTTCGTCGCGTACCAGCTGTGGTGGACGAACGTGCGCGCTCACCGCGAGGCGAACGGCGCCGCGCACCAGCTCCAGGACGACTGGAAGGACGGCAAGCGCAGTCCCGGCACCTTCCAGCCCGGCGAGGGCTTCGCGATCCTCACGATCCCCAAGCTCGACGTCGTCGTCCCGATCGCCGAGGGCGTCAGCAAGGCGAAGGTCCTCGACAAGGGGATGGTCGGCCACTACGGGGAGGGCGCGCTCAAGACCGCGATGCCCGAGGCGAAGAGCGGCAACTTCGCGCTCGCGGGGCACCGCAACACGCACGGCGAACCCTTCCGTTACCTCAATCGGCTCACGCCGGGCGACTCGATTGTCGTAGAGACCCGCGATACGTATTTCGTGTACAAGATGACGAGCATCCTGCCGCAGACGTCCCCCGCGAACACCGCCGTTCTGCGGCCCGTACCGGCCGGATCGGGATTCACGAAGGCAGGGCGCTACCTCACCCTGACGACCTGCACCCCCGAATTCACCAGTACGTACCGGATGATCGTCTGGGGCAAGATGGTCGAGGAACGGCCGCGCGCCGAAGGCAAGCCCGACGCGCTGCTGTAGGAGCGGCGGAAGCGAGCCCGAAGCCGCGGCGAGCGCGCGCGAGGGCCGAGGAACGGGGCGGTACACAGTGTCGGCAACCAGGGACGAGGCAGTGCCGGACGACGGCACGGACGCCCGGCCGTCCGCGCCCGCCGGACGGCCGCGCCGGAGCAGGGCCGCCGGGTTCGTCGGCTTCCTCGGTGAGCTGCTCATCACGGCCGGGCTCGTCCTCGCCCTCTTCGTCGTCTACTCGCTGTGGTGGACCAACGTCGTCGCCGACCGCGCCGCCGACCAGCAGGGCGACCGCGTGCGCGAGCACTGGGCGCAGCAGCCGCAGCGGGGCCCGGGGGCGCTCGACACGAAGGACGGCATCGGCTTCCTGCACGTCCCCGCGATGAAGAACGGCGAGGTGCTGGTCAAGAAGGGCACATCGACGGACATCCTCAACGACGGTGTGGCCGGTTACTACACGGACCCGGTCAAGTCCGCGCTGCCGCAGGACGCGAAGGGGAACTTCACGCTCGCCGCGCACCGCGACGGGCACGGCGCGAAGTTCCACAACATCGACAAGCTCAGGAAGGGCGACCCGATCGTCTTCGAGTCGAAGGACAGCTGGTACGTCTACCGCGTCTTCGCGATCCTCCCGCAGACATCGAAGTACGACATCGACGTGCTCGACCAGGTCCCGGCGAAGGCGGGCGTGAAGAAGCCCGGCAGGTACATCACGCTCACGACGTGCACACCGGTCTACACCTCGAAGTACCGGTACATCGTGTGGGGCCGGCTGGAGCGGGTCGATCCGGTGAACGCGCGGCGGACGCTGCCCGCTGAGCTGAGGTAGCGGCCTCCGCCCGAGCCTGCGGGGCCCGCCTGAGCCTGCGGGGCCCGCGTCAGGTCTGTGGGCCCGCGTCAGGTCTGTGGGCCCGCGTGTGGCCTGCGGGGCTCCGCCCGAGGTGGCGGACGCGGGCGGTACGAGGAAGGGGCGCCCCCCCCGCGCGGGGAGCGCCCCTTCCTCGTACCGCCCTGCCGGCTCAGGGCATCGTGAAGACCGTCACCGGTGTGTCCTTGTCGACCTCCGAGCCCGGTCCCGGGTTGGAGTTGATGACCTTGGAGTCGGGGTCGCTCGGCAGCCCCGGCTGGACGTTCACCTGGAGACCGAGGCCGCCCAGGATGCCCTGGACCTCCTGGAGGGACTTGCCGTTGATGTCGTCGGGGATCTTGACCTTCTCCGGCTCCTCCGGCTTCTTGGCCTGCGAGAGGGTCACCACGGAGCCCGGGTCGGCCGGGGTGTTCGGCTGGAGGCTCTGCTCGAAGATGGTTCCCTCGGGCACCGTGTCGTTCTCCTTCTCGACACAGTTCGCCTTGAGGTCGTTCTCCTCCAGCTGGGCCGTCGCGTCGTCGCAGTTCTGGCCCACGACGTTCGGGACCGTGGACATCTGCTTCGCGCGGGCCACGGTGAGCGTGATCGTCTTGCCGATCTGGAGGTCGGTGTCGCCGTTCGGGCTCTGCTCGATGACCACGCCCTCCTTCTGCTCCGACTCCTTCATCTCCTGCTTCACCTCGAAGCCGAGCTTCTGGAGCTTGGCCTGCGCGGTGTCGTAGGTGAGCCCGGTGACGTCGGGGACGGTCTCCTTGGGGGCGCCCGTGGAGACCGTGAGGGTGATCGCCGAGCCCTTCTCGACCTCGGTGCCCGCGGGCGGGTCCTGCTTGCAGATCCTCTTCGCCGGCTGGTTCTTGCAGGGCGCGCTGACGCTCTTCAGGTCGAAGTCGCCGTTGTTCCTCGCCATGAGCTGGGCCTCGGCGAAGGTCTTGCCGACGTAGCTCGGCGCGGCGATCTTGTCGGGCCCCTTGTCGTCGTTGCCGATGAACTTGCTGCCGATGAGGATCGCGCCGACGAGGACGAGGACACCGGCGACGACGAGGAGGATCGTCGAGGTGTGGTTCTTCTTCGGCGGGGCCTGCCTGCGCCGTCCGCGCGGCTCCTCGCCGTAGCCGTAGCCGCCGTCGTCCGGGTTGACCGGGGGCAGCATCGAGGTGGGTCCCGCGCCGCCGTTCTGCGCGTGGAACGCCTGCGTCGGCTGCTCGCCGCCGTAGCCGTAGCCGCCGCCCGCGCCCGCCATGCCCATCGCCGCGCTCGCCGCGACCGGACGGCCTTCGAGGAGCGCCTCGATGTCGGCGCGCATGTCGTCGGCGGACTGGTAGCGGTAGTTCGGGTCCTTCACGAGCGCCTTGAGCACGATCGCGTCCATGTCGGGCGTGATCTCGGGGTCGAAGACGCTCGGCGGCTGCGGCTCCTCCCGTACGTGCTGGTAGGCGACCGCGACGGGCGAGTCCCCGATGAACGGGGGCCGCACGGTCAGCAGCTCGTAGAGCAGGCAGCCCGTCGAGTACAGGTCGGAGCGCGCGTCGACGGTCTCGCCCTGGGCCTGCTCGGGGGAGAGGTACTGCGCGGTGCCGATGACGGCCGCGGTCTGCGTCATCGTCATCCCGGAGTCGCCCATCGCGCGGGCGATGCCGAAGTCCATGACCTTGACCTGCCCGGTGCGCGTCAGCATGACGTTCGCGGGCTTGATGTCGCGGTGGACGATCCCGGCGCGGTGCGAGTACTCCAGCGCCTGGAGGATGCCGATGGTCATCTCCATCGAGCGCTCGGGCAGCAGCTTGCGCCCCGAGTGCAGCAGCTCGCGCAGCGTGGAGCCGTCCACGTACTCCATGACGATGTACGGGATCGAGACGCCGTCGACGTAGTCCTCGCCGGTGTCGTACACCGCGACGATCGCCGGGTGGTTGAGCGAGGCCGCGGACTGGGCCTCACGCCGGAAGCGGGCCTGGAACGAGGGATCACGGGCGAGATCGACGCGCAGGGTCTTGACCGCGACGGTGCGGCCGAGACGGGTGTCGTGGGCGAGGTACACCTCGGCCATGCCACCGCGGCCGAGCACGTGGCCCAGCTCGTACCGGCCGCCGAGGCGACGCGGCTCTTCCATAACTGATCCAGCCCTCTCCGTCGATCCCGACCGCACCCGTGTGTGGTCCGGCGGTGTGCTGTCCGGCTTACCGTACCCGCCCCGTACCATGCCTCCCGGCCCGGACCGGGAAGCTGATACCGGACCGGTACCGCCACGTGCGCGGATGCCGCGGGCTCGTGACCGGCTTCACCCGTGAGGGGCGATTTCGGTCACTCGGTCCCTGCCGGTCACTTCTTGATGACCGCCTCCATGACCGCCTTCGCGATCGGCGCGGCGAGACCGCCGCCGGAGATGTCGTCGTGGTTGGCCGCGCCGTCCTCGACCACGACGGCGACGGCGACGGGCGAGCCCTGGTCGGTCTTGGCGTAGCTGACGAACCAGGCGTAGGGCAGCTCGCTGTTGGCGACACCGTGCTGCGCCGTACCCGTCTTGCCGCCCACGGTGACGCCGGGGATCTTCGCGTTGGTTCCCGTGCCCTCGTTGACGACGGTCTCCATCATCGACTGGAGCTTCTGCGCGTTCTCCGCGGACAGCGGGCGGCTCATCTCCTTCGGCTCGGTCTTCTCGATCGTGTCGACGCTCGGCGACTGGAGCTCGCTCACCATGTACGGCTTCATGAGCTTGCCGTCATTGGCGACCGCCGCGGCGACCATCGCCATCTGGAGCGGGGTCGCCGCCGTGTTGAACTGGCCGATCGAGGACTGCGCGACACCGTCGGGCGACATGTCCTTCGAGAAGTTCGAAGCGGCGGAGCGCACAGGGACGTCGTGCTTGACGTTGAAGCCGAACTTCTCGGCCTCCTCCAGCATCGCGTCCTGGCCGAGGTCGGCGCCGATCTTGCCGAAGACGGTGTTGCACGAGTACTTGAGCGCGTTCCGCAGCGTCGCGTCCTCGCAGGGGATGTTCCCCTCGTTGTTCAGCGGCGTCCTCGTACCGGGCATGATCCACGGCAGCGGTGTGTCCGTCTTCTGGTCCGGCTCGTACTTGCCGCTCTCCAGGGCCGCGGCGGCCGTCACGACCTTGAACGTCGAACCCGGCGGGTACGTCTCGCGCAGCGCCCGGTTCGTGAGCGGCTTGTCCTTGTCCTTGTCGAGCTTCGCGAAGGTGTCGCCGTCCTTGGCGGACACCCCGGCGAAGGACGAGGGGTCGTACGAGGGCGTCGAGGCCAGCGCGAGGATCGCGCCCGTGGACGGGTCGATCGCGACGGCCGCGCCCTTCTTGGAGCCGAGCCCGTCGAACGCCGCCTTCTGCGCGTCCGGGTTGATCGTCGTGACGACGTTGCCGCCCTGCTTCGGCTTGCCGGTGAGCATGTCGAGCGTGTTGCGGAAGAAGAGCCGGTCGTCGTTGCCGGTGAGGATGTCGTCGTTGATCTTTTCGAGCTGCGTCGCGCCGATGAGCTGCGAGGAGTACCCGGTCACGGGGGCCCACATGGGGCCGTTCTTCCACGTCCGCTTGTACTTGTAGCTGATGCCGTCGGTGTTCTTCGAGCCGGTCACCGGCTTCCCGCCGGCGATGATGTCGCCGCGCGGCTGGGCGTAGCGCTCGATGGTGACGCGGGGGTTGGCCTCGTCGCTCTGGAGGCTGTCCGCCTTGACGTACTGAATCCAGTTGTCGCGCAGCAGCAGGGCCAGGACGAGCAGCCCGCAGAAGATCGCGATACGGCGGAGCGGCTTGTTCACGGGCGGACCACCTGCGTCATCTCTGCGTCGGAATTCTGTGCGGGTGCGGGGGCCGGCCTGCGGGCGGTGTCGCTGATGCGCAGCAGAATGGCGATGAGCGCCCAGTTCGCGATGACGGAGGAACCGCCGTACGCGAGGAACGGCATCGTCATACCGGTGAGCGGGATGAGGTTCATGACGCCGCCGGCGACCACGAACACCTGGATCGCGAAGGACCCGGCGAGCCCTGCGGCGAGGAGCTTGCCGAAGGGGTCGCGCGCGGCGAGGGCGGTGCGCAGCCCGCGCTCCACGATGAGGGCGTAGAT
The DNA here is from genome assembly GCF_050613165.1 of Streptomyces sp. P6-2-1. NCBI lineage: Bacteria > Bacillati > Actinomycetota > Actinomycetes > Kitasatosporales > Streptomycetaceae > Streptomyces > Streptomyces sp. P6-2-1. The sequence goes on from NZ_CP192513.1 coordinate 3,568,130, forward strand.
GATCAGGATCGCCATGAGCCCGGTGAGCCCCAGCTCCTCGCCGAAGGTCGCGAGGATGAAGTCGGAGTTCGCCGCGAAGCCGATGAGGTCGGAGTTGCCCTGCCCGAGGCCGCTGCCGAGGGTGCCACCCGAGCCGAAGGACCACAGGGCCTGCATGGCCTGCTGCGAGTGGCCGGCGACGGTCTTCGCGAGTTCGAACTCATGTGCCGGGTTGAGCCACGCCTGCACGCGGCTGTGCACGTGCGGCTCGAAGGAGGCGACGCCGACCGCGCCCACCGCCGACATGAGCAGCCCGAAGACGATCCAGCTCGTCCGCTCGGTCGCCACGTACAGCATGACGATGAACATGCCGAAGAAGAGCAGCGAGGTACCGAGGTCGGTCTCGAAGATCAGGATGAGGATCGACATGATCCACACGGCGATGATCGGGCCGAGGTCCCGGCCGCGCGGCAGGTAGAGGCCGAGGACGCGGCGGCTCGCGAGCGCGAGCGCGTCGCGTTTCACCATGAGGTACCCGGCGAAGAAGATCGCGATCACGATCTTCGCGAACTCCCCCGGCTGGATCTGGAATCCGCCGACGCGGATCCAGATCCTCGCGCCGAAGATGTTCAGGCCGAGCCCCGGCACGAGCGGGAGCAGCAGCAGGACGATCGCGCCGACCATCGAGATGTACGTGTACCGCTGGAGGATGCGGTGGTCCTTGAGGACCAGGAGCACCCCGGCGAAGAGCGCGATGCCGATCGCCGAGTACATGAGCTGCTTGGGCGCGGCGGGTGAGAACGTCTTCACCTGCTGGAGCCGCTCGGACTGGTCCAGGCGCCAGATGATGACGAGTCCGAGCCCGTTGAGGAGCGTCGCGAGCGGCAGGAGCAGCGGGTCGGCGTACGGCGCGAAGCGGCGGACCGCGAGGTGCGCGACGCCCGCGAGGAGGCCGAGGCCGACTCCGTAGCCGAGCAGTCCCGCCGGGAGCGAGCCGTCGATCGCGAGCCCGACGTTCGCGTAGGCGAAGACCGGGATCACGACGGCGAAGACGAGAAGGGCGAGTTCGGTGTTGCGGCGGCTGGGCGCGCCGATGGAACCGATGGTCGATGTCTGTGTCGTACTGCTGCTCATGGTGTGCTCCGGCCCCCTGTGGCGCTTACTGCTTTCCGCACAGCGGGACCAGCTTCTGCTCTTCCTCCGAGAGGCTGGGGCCGGGCGACGGGCTTGCTGCGGTCGTGGTGGCGTGCCAGGCGACGGGGTTCGCGGTGCTCGTACCACCGGGCGTGGTGCCCGGGGTGGTGCCCTGCGAGGTCCCCGCGGTGCCCTGCTGCTGCTCCTTCTCCCGCTGCTCCTTCGCGCGCTTGTCCCTGGCCTCCTTCTCGGCCTGGGCCTTCGCCGCCGCCTTGCGGCGCTCGGCGTCCTTCTTGCACGCTCCCGCCTGCGTGTGCAGCTCGGCGATCTTCTTCTGGGCCTCGGCGCGCGAGGACTCCACGATCGTGCTTTCGACCTGCTTCTTCTGGTACGGCGGGAGGTACTTGAGTTCGATCTCGGGGTGGGAGCGGGCGACCTTCGAGAGGTCGACCCAGGCGAGGTCCTGGCTGATGCCCTGGTAGAGGGCGACGTGGTCGTCCTCTACGCCCACGTAGTACTGGTTCTGCGTCCAGCGGTAGCCGCCGTAGAGGCCGCCGCCGATCACGGCGAGCGCGACGACGGTCCACAGGCTCCGCTTGAGCCAGCGCCTGCCGCCGCGCCGCTTCCCGTACTCGCCGTCGTCGTCCCAGTCGTCGGGGGCGTACGCGGGCGCGGCGCCGTCGCCCGCGGGGCCGTAGCCGCCGGGGGCCTGGCGGCCGAGCCCGGAGGCGCGTCCCGCGGGGGTCTGCATGGCGCCGTCGTCGTGGGACTGGTGCTGGTTCTCCGCGACGGCGCCGACGACGACGGGGGTGTCGTTGAGCGCGACGGACATCGTGTCCGTGTGGTCGACGTCGAGGACGTCGGCGACGATGACCGTCACGTTGTCGGGGCCGCCGCCGCGCAGCGCGAGCTGGATCAGGTCCTGGACCGTCTCCTGCGGGCCCTGGTAGCTGGCGAGGGTCTCCTCCATCGTCTGGTGGCTGACGACGCCGGAGAGCCCGTCGGAGCAGAGCAGGTAGCGGTCGCCCGGGCGCACCTCGCGGATCGAGAGGTCGGGCTCGACCTGGTCGGCGCTGCCGAGGTTGCGCATGAGCAGCGAGCGCTGCGGGTGCGTCGTGGCCTCTTCCTCGGTGATCCTGCCCTCGTCGACGAGGCGCGCGACCCAGGTGTGGTCCTGGGTGATCTGGGTGAGGACCCCGTCGCGCAGCAGGTAGGCGCGGGAGTCGCCGACGTGGACGAGGCCGAGGCGCTGACCGGTCCAGAGCAGCGCGGTGAGCGTCGTGCCCATGCCGTCGAGCTGGGGGTCCTCGTCGACCATGAGGCGCAGGCGTTCGTTGGCGCGCTGCACGGCGACGCCGAGCGAGGTGAGGATGTCGGAGCCGGGGATCTCGTCGTCGAGATCGACGAGCGAGGAGATCACCTCGGAGCTGGCGACCTCGCCGGCGGCGGCGCCGCCCATGCCGTCGGCGATGGCGAGCAGCCGGGGACCGGCGTAGCCGGAGTCCTCGTTGCCCTGACGGATCATGCCCTTGTGCGAGCCGGCGGCGAAGCGCAGGGAAAGACTCATGCGTACCTCGCCTCTCGGCTGGTCCGGGGACAACCGGTCCTGTCGAGCCACACTGCCCACCCTCCGGTCGGGAGCACGGTCGGTTCCGCGTCGGGGACCGCCGCCGGTTCCACGGCGGGGACCGCCCCGGCGGACGCCTTCGTGGCCGCCGGGGTTCGCTCGCTCCGCTCGCTCATTTGTCGTACTACTTCCGCAGCTCGATCACGGTCTTGCCGATGCGGATCGGCGCGCCCAGCGGGACGGGGACCGGCGTGGTGAGCCGGTTGCGGTCCAGGTAGGTGCCGTTGGTGGAACCGAGGTCCTCGACGATCCACTGCCCGTCGCGATCGGGGTAGATCCTGGCATGGCGGCTGGAGGCGTAGTCGTCGTCGAGGACGATCGTGGAATCGTGCGCGCGGCCGAGCGTGATGGTCTGCCCCTGGAGGGCGACCGTCGTGCCCGTAAGACTGCCCTCGCTGATGATCAGCTTGGTGGGCGCCCCCCTGCGCTGCCTGCCGCCCTGCTGCTGGCGCTGCGGCGGGGGGCTGCTCGCCGCGCGTGCCCGGCCCCCGTCGCCACCCCCGCGCTGGGCCCTGCGCTGCGAACCGCGCTGGGTGACGCGCGTACCGAAGAGGTCGCTGCGGATGACCTGGACGGCCACGATGACGAACAGCCACAGAACAGCCAGGAAACCCAGCCGCATGACCGTCAGGGTCAGCTCTGACATTGCCCCCGCTTCACCCTTCGGCTTGCCGGAAAATAATGGTCGTGTTGCCCACGACGATCCGCGAGCCGTCGCGGAGCGTAGCGCGGGTGGTGTGCTGCCCGTCCACCACGATGCCGTTGGTGGACCCGAGATCCTGGATCGTCGAGGGCGTTCCGGTCCGGATCTCGCAGTGCCGGCGGGAGACGCCGGGGTCGTCGATCCGCACATCGGCTTCGGTGCTGCGGCCGAGCACCAGCGTCGAGCGGGTGATCTGGTGGCGGTTGTTGTTGATCTCCACCCAGCGCCTGGTCCTGTCCTGCCCGCCGAAACCGCCGCCGGGCGCGGGCGCGGGGCGCACCGGCTGGGCGTGGGGCTGGCCGGGGGGCGGGCCCTGGGGCATCGGCGGCGCGCTCACGGGGCGCGGAGGGTAGCCGTAGCCGGGCGGGGCGGCGTGGGGCTGCTGTTGCTGCTGCGGCTCGGCGCTGCTGCTGGAGGCGAGCGTGCGGCTGCGGACGCGGTAGAGGCCTGTGTCGAGGTCGTCGGCGCGTTCCAGGTGGACCTTGATGGGGCCCATGAAGGTGTACCGCTGCTGGCCCGCGTAGTCGCGCACCATGCCCGCCAGCTCCTCGCCGAGCTGCCCGGAGTAGGGGCTCAGGCGCTCGAAGTCGGGGGCGCTCAGCTCGACGATGAAGTCATTGGGCACGACGGTCCTGTCGCGGTTCCAGATCGTCGCGTTGTTGTCGCACTCGCGCTGAAGCGCTCCGGCGATCTCGACGGGCTGCACCTCCGACTTGAAGACCTTCGCGAAGGTGCCGTTGACCAGACCTTCGAGGCGCTGCTCGAACCGTTTCATGACTCCCATGAGGGCACCTCCCAAGCCGTGCTCGTCGCTGTACCGCGTCTGTACCGCGTCTTGTACTTCGTCCGTACCGCTGCCGGTACTGCCACTGCTGCCGCTCTTGCCTTGTGCTGCTCTTGCCTTGTGCCGCTCTGAAGCTGTGTCGCTCCTGCCGCCGGAACGGCTGCCGGAACCGCTGCTACTGGTACTGCTTACTGATCGTATCCACGCGCGGGGAAAACGGGTGGTTCCCCCTGTCGCCCCCGGTCACGAGTGTCGCCCCTCACAAGACGTACCCGCCGACAGCGCCGCGAGTGCCCCGAATCCGGTACAGACGCGCGGTGTTGGAGCGCGAGCCGCTTCCGCCCCCGCCCCCTCGAACAGGGATCGTAAAGCCGCTCACCGCCCAGTGTCCCCCACCTCGGCCACGAGGTGCGCGGGGGCAGGGTCGGGCCGGGGGCGGCAGCGGGGGCGAAGGGGGCGGACGGGGGCGCCCCCGGCGGCGCTCCGGGCGGAGACGGGGGCGCGTGCCGGGGACTTTCGTACGGGGGCGCGGGGGGTGTCGTCGTACGGGGGGTGGGGGCTGTCCTCGTACGGGCGGGAGGCTGTCCTCGTACGGGGCTCGTACGGGGGCGGGGCTGTCCTCGTGCCGGGGTGGGGCTGTCCTCGTGCGGGCGTGGGGCTCTTCTCGTGGGGAGGTGAGGCTGTTCACGTACGGGGCGAGGGTCGGCTTCCGCCGGGGTGGCCGGCCTGTTTCGGCCGGGGCCGACGGGGTGGCCGACGGGTGGCCGACGGGTGGTGGGAGTCACCCCGGGGGCTGCCGAAGCGAGATGAATCCGACCCGGTCAGCGTGCTAATCTTCTGATGTCGCCACGGCAACACGGCGGCAGACACCCAATATGCGCGGGTGGCGGAATAGGCAGACGCGCTGGATTCAGGTTCCAGTGCCCGAAAGGGCGTGGGGGTTCAACTCCCCCCTCGCGCACACAGTAAGAGGCGGCATCGCGAAAGCGGTGCCGCCTCTTTTTGCGTGGGTGCCGGTGCGTGGGCGTCGACGCGTGGGTTCGGGTGGGTGCCGATGCGTACGGGGTGGGGACGCCGATTCGCGCGGAGAACGGCGAGGCCGATCGGGGCGGAGAACGGCGAGGCCGATCCGGGTGGGGCGACGAGGTCGATCCGGGTGGGGCGACGAGGTCGATTCGCCCCGGGCCGGGGGCCTGGCCCGGGGCCCGGGGCGGTGCCCCGGAACCCCGGGCGAGGGGCGAAACCTCACGCGGCCAGTCGTGCGGCCAGCGCCTTCGCCTTGACGTCCGCCTCTTCGAACGCCTTCTCGCGGCTCGCCTCGGCGAGCGGCCGCAGCTCGGCCATCTCCTCCTTCACGGGCGCCAGTGTCAGCTCCGGCACGATGAAGTCGACCTCGGCCTCCAGCATCCCGGTGAGCAGCTTCTCGACGTAGTTCGTCACGAACTCGAAGCTCTCGCGCGGCGTTCCGGGCGCGTAGGAACCACCCCGGCTCGCGATCACGGTGAACGGCGTCCCCTTGACGGTGCCACCGCCGCCCGCGGTGCGCCCGACGACGATCACCTGGTCCAGCCACGCCTTGAGCGTCGAGGGGATCGTGAAGTTGTACATGGGCGCGGCGAGCAGTACCGCGTCGGCGGCCTCCAGCTCGGTGATCAGCTCCTCGCGCGCGGCGACGGCGGCGCGCTGCTCAGCGGTCTGCTGCTCGGCGGGCACGAAGTCGGCGGACAGCGTCTCCCAGTCGAGGTGCGGAACGGGGTGCGTGGCGAGGTCGCGGTGGACGACGGTGCCGCCGGGGTGTGCCTCCAGCCAGTTCTTGACGAAGGCCGCGCCGACCTCGCGGGAGGAGGACTGCTGGGGGGAAACGGCCGAGTCGATGTGCAGCAGGGTTGCCATGAGGAACTCCGGATATCTCCCGGGCGCGGCCCGGGCGGGTGGAAAGGGAAGGGCGGCGGCTCAGGGATACGGGCCGGCACGCGGAGGTCGTGAACTTTCCTCTGCAACTAGTAATAACACAGGCACTTACTTTTTCGCAGTGGGTTCCGGAGGGGCAGTACCCTGGGACGCATGGCGGAGAAGACGGAGAGCGACACGGCGTGTACCGAGGTCGGCAGAGGGATGACCCTCGTCTTCAACCTCCTGGGCAAACGCTGGACCGGGCTGATCGTGGCCGTGCTGATCCCCGGCCCCGCGCACTTCGCCGACCTGCGCCGGGCGATCCCCGGCATCAGCGAGCGGATGCTCTCGGACCGCCTCACCGAACTCGCGGGCGCGCGGCTCGTCGTACGTGAGGTCGACGAGGGCCCGCCGCTGCGCGTCAGCTACCGCCTCACCGAGGCCGGTGAGGCCCTCGGCCCCTCCCTCGCCTCGCTCGGCGAGTGGGCGGAGCGCTACCTGGACCACGCGGGCACCCCCTGCGCGGAGGCCCGCGCGGCGGCGATGCGGGCGACGGAGGGGCGTGCGGGCGGCGGGGACTGCTGAGCGCGGCGCGGGCGAGACCGGGTTCCGGGGGCCGGAGGGCTGCCCTGGGCTCGTGGCCAGCCTCTGGCTGAGGGGCCGGGGCCGCCAGGGACGGCGGGGGGCCGCGTCGTAGGGTGCCTGCCACACGTACAGCGCCTGGACCCCGTACACCCGTGCCGTGGGAACGGGAGGGCGCGCGGACGAGGGGGCGGTCGGCGCATGACGGACACGGGCACGGACACGGGTGCGGACACGGGCACGGACGCGGACGCGGGTGCGCGCACGGACGCGGACACGGTGGCGGGGGCGGTGATCCGTGCGGGGGCGGATGCCGGGGCGCGTGCGGGGGCGGACGCTGTGACGCCCACGGAGGCGGGTGCGTCGGCGGGTACGGGGGTGGGTGCGTCGGCGGGTGCGGGAGTGGGCGACGTGGCGCGTACCGGAGGCGCGGTGGTCGTACGGGGTGGAGCGGGCGCCGGAGTGGGGCGGGGGCGGATTCCCGAGGTGGCCGGTTTCGCGCGGCGCGGGCGGGCCGGGGGCGGGAAGGCGTACGGGAAGGCGCTGCGCGAGCGGGTGCCACGGGCCGCGCACGCGGATTTCGTCCGCGATCCCGAGCGGCCCGATCCGGTCGACGCCGTCGAGGAGTCGAACCGGGGACGGCTGCCCGCGCTCACGCCGCTGCGCGCGGAGCGCATGGCCGCGAGCCCCTTCGCCTTCCTGCGCGGCACCGCCGGGCTCATGGCGTACGACCTCGCGCGCACGCCCGTGACCGGCGTCGGCGCCCAGCTGTGCGGCGACGCGCACGCCGCGAACTTCGGGCTCTACGGGGACGCGCGCGGCGAACTCGTCATCGACCTCAACGACTTCGACGAGACCGTGTACGGCCCCTGGGAGTGGGACGTCAAGCGGCTCGCGACCTCACTCGTGCTCGCGGGGCGTGAGGCGGGGGCGAGCGAGGAGGTGTGCGCGGACGCGGCGCGCGACGCGGCGGGCGCGTACCGGCACACGATGCGGCTCCTCGCGAAGCTCCCGGCGCTCGACGCCTGGCACGCGGTCGCCGACGAGAGCCTCGTCTCGCACGCGGACGCGAAGGACCTGGCGGGCACGCTCGGGCGCGTCGCCGCGAAGGCCAGGCGCAATACGAGCGCGCGTTTCGCGGCGCGTTCGACCGAGGCGACGCCGGAGGGCGGGCGGCGCTTCGTGGACGCGCCGCCCGTGCTGCGCCGCGTCGGGGACGCCGAGGCGGCAGGCGTCGCGCGAGCGCTCGGCGACTGGCTCGGGACGATCGCCGAGGACCGGCTGCCGCTCCTCGCCCGTTACGCCGTGCACGATGTCGCCTTCCGCGTCGTCGGCACGGGGAGTGTCGGGACGCGCTCGTACGTGGTGCTGCTCCTCGACCACCGGGGCGAGGCGCTCGTCCTCCAGGTGAAGGAGGCGCGCCCCTCGGCGCTCCTGCCGCACCTCGCGACGGCCGGTTTCCCCGCGCACGAACCTGTGACGCACGAGGGGCGGCGTGTGGTGCTCGGGCAGCGGCGGATGCAGGTCGTCAGCGATCACCTGCTGGGGTGGACGACGATCGATGAACTTCCCTACCAGGTGCGGCAGTTCCGGAACCGGAAGGGGAGCGTCGATCCGGTGTCGCTGGCTCCGGCGGAGCTGGACGACTACGCGCGGATGACGGGGGCGCTGCTGGCGCGGGCGCACGCGCACACGGCCGACCCCCGGGTGATCGCCGGATACTGCGGGAAGAGCGGGGAGTTCGAGGCCGCGGTGGGGGAATTCGCGCGGGTGTACGCGGATGTGACGGAGGGGGATCATGCGCGGTTTGTGGCGGGGGGTGGGGTGAGGGGGTGAGGGGGGTGGGGTGAGGGGAGGTGAGGTGAGGGGGAGGCGAGGGAGTGGGGGGAGGGTGCTGGGAGGGGTGGGAGGGGGGAGGGGGTGTGGCGCGCGCCTGGCCTGAGACAGTCCCCCACCCACCCGGGCGGGGGTGTGGCGCGCGCCTGGCCCGAGACAGTCCCCCACCCACCCGGGGGGCTCCCCTGTGACCATTCTTTCAGCCCTCACCACCCCCACCCCACCCCTCCACCCCCATCTGTGGACAACTCCAGCAAACCCATAAAACCTCTCACCCGTGAGACTGAACGCGGCAGAGAAATCAGTCGAGTTATCCACAGATTTCGGCCCGAAACCCCAAACCCTCATATCATCCGCCGCGTGACCTAGGCTGGCCTGGTGACGATCCCGGAAGACGAGTCCCCACAGCCCGCCCCGCCGACGCCGCAGGGCGAGGGCGCCGCTCCGGCGCCGGGCCCGGCCGCCGGACCGCCCGGCGGAACACCCGCCGCCGCGCCCCCCTCCCCAGACGCACCCCGCGCCGCCGACGCGACCTCCGCCCCCGACGCGCCTCCCGCCGACGAGGCCGCCCGCCCCGAAGCGCGCCTGGAGCGGGCCGTCCGCGCCGCCGAGCAGGCGCTCATCGAGTACGAGATCGCCGTCGAGACCTTCCGTATCGAGGTCGACAACTTCTCCCGCCTCCACCACCAGCGCCTCGGCCCGGTCTACGCCCGCCTCGACGAACTCGACGCCCTCATCGCCGAGGCCCGCGCGGCGCGCACCGGCGACGACGAGGACCGGCTCACCGCCGCGCGGCTGCGCGCCGAGGCCATGCCGATGCCCGCCGTCGAGGAGCTGTTCCACGGCTGGATGGGCTCCGAAGGCCTGTGGCCCGAGGCCGCCGCGATGCTCACCGAGCAGCCCGTCCGCCCCCCGGAGCGCGTCCGGCCGAGCGAGGAGGCCCGCGCGCTCTACCGCGAACTCGTCCGCAAGGCCCACCCCGACCTCGTACAGGACGAGAAGGAACGTGCGCGGCGCGACGAGTTCATCAGCCGTGTCACGACGGCGTACGGGCGCGGGGACGAGGCGGCGCTGCGCGCGCTCGCCACCGAGTGGGAGTCGGGCCCGGCGCCGCAGCCCGCCTTCCCCAGCCGCAGCGAGGAGCTGTACGCGCGCCTGGAGTGGCTCGCGCAGCGCAAGGACATGATCGCGGCGACGGCGCGCGAGCTGGAGGAGAGCGCGATCGGCTCGATGCTCCGCCTCGCCCCCGACGACCCCGACCGCCTCATCGAGGAGGTCGCCGAGCAACTCCTCGCCCAGGTCGCCGAGAAGGAGCACGAACTGCTCCGCTGGACCTCGGGAGAGGCACAGCCCGGTGGCGGCACGGGGGAGGGCACGGCGGGCGCGGGCTCGAACGCCGGTACGGATACGGGGACGGGTGCGGACCCTGCCGCACCCGCAGCGGACCCTGCCAATCCTGCCCATTCCGCCGCCAATCCTGCCTCGCCTGCCGATTCTCTCGGCTCCGGGGACGACCCGGCGTCCGGGAGCGGGCGGGTCGGGTAGCGTCTCAGGCATGCATTTCGGATCTCTGCCCAGTGTCGGTGTCGGCGAGCTGAAGGCCGACGACTTCCTCCTCGACGTCCGTGAGGACGACGAATGGCAGGCGGGTCACATCGAGGGCGCCCTGCACATCCCGATGAGTGATTTCGTCGCGCGGTACGGCGAACTCACCGAGGCCGCGCCGCAGGACGGCACGGTCAACGTCATCTGCCGCTCCGGCGGCCGTTCGGCCCAGGTCACGATGTACCTCGCCCAGCAGGGCATCGACGCGGTCAACGTCGAGGGCGGGATGCAGGCGTGGGAGTCGGCGGGCAAGCCTGTCGTCGACGACAAGGGCGCCGCCGGTTTCGTCATGTGAGCCGGCGGTGGAGCGGGATGGGATGAGCGCGGACGAGGGCATAACGCGCGACGCTCCGGTGCCCGACGGCGCGGAGGCGGGTGGCGGACCGGCCGGTGGCGGACCGGCCGGTGGTGAACAGGACCCCTGCGGTACGCGACCGGTGCGCGCCCCCGCGCTGGACGTCACCCCCACGCCGGACGCGCCCCCCACGCCCGAAGTCGCCCCCGTCCCCGCCCCGGACCCCGTCCCCGCCCCGGACCCCGCTCCCGCCGCCGGGCTGGCCGCGCTCTCCCTCCCCTTCCGCGCCGTCGGCGCGCTCGCGCTCGCCGCCGTGCTCGTTCTCACCGCCCTGCACCTTTCCTTCCTCTTCCTCCACGTCGCCCCGGCGAACACGGTCAGCAAACGCCAGGCGAAGGCCGTGAACGCCTGGATCTACCCGGAGTTCGAACAGAACTGGAAGCTCTTCGCCCCCAACCCGATACAGCAGGACACCGCCGTGCAGGCGCGCGCGAGCGGCCTGCACGCGGACGGCACCAGCTTCATGACGGGCTGGTACGACCTGTCGGCGCGCGACGGCGCGGCGCTGCACGGTGAGCTGCTGCCGAGCCACGCCCGGCAGAACGTCCTCCGCCGCGCCTGGGACCTCTACGCCTCCTCGCACGACAACGACGGCCGCCCCCTCGGCACCCGGGGCCGGCTGTCCGCCGCCTACCTCACCCGCCTCGCGACGCAGCGCCTGGAGCGTGCGGGCGCGGGCGGCCCGGGCGCCGAGCTGATCCGCGTACGGGTACGGGCCCGGTTCACCCCCGTACCGCCCCCGCCCTGGAGCGGCGAGAAGCTCGGCACCCGCCCTGCCTACCGCACCCTCGACTGGGCGGAGGCCCACCGATGACCGGGTCCCCCTCGCAGGGCACGCCGGGACCCGCCGCCGTCCCCCGGCCACGGTCCCCCGCAAGCTCCGCACGACCGCGCCCGTCCCGCCTCGCCGCCCCGCGCGCGCTGCTCCGTACCGCCGTCGCGCGGGTCACCGGCTCGACGCTCGGTACGCGGCAGCTCGCCGCCGTACGGATCGGGGTCGCCGCGACGTGGGGCGGCTACCTGCTGCGCGAGTGGCCGCACCGCGCGGAGCTGTACGGCCCCGGCAGCGCCTGGGGCTGGGACCTCGCGCGGCAACTCGTCGATGGCAACGGGGCGTTCACCGCGCTGCTGTGGTCACGCGGCGAGGTGTGGTTCACCTTCGTGTACGTGCTCGCCCTGCTCGTCTCCTTCCTGCTCGTGCTCGGCTGGCGCACGCGGACGATGTCCGTGCTCTTCGCGCTGACCGTGCTCTCGCTCCAGAACCGTTCGGTCTTCGTCGGCGACGGCGGCGACAACCTCATCCACCTGCTCGCCCTGTACCTGTGCCTCACCCGCTGCGGGCAGGTGTGGTCGCTCGACGCCCGCCGCCGTGCCCGGGACCCCGAAGGTGTGCGCCCCGACCGGGTGGGCCCCTGGTTGTGGGCCTCGCTCGGCGCGGCGCTGCTCAGCGCCCGCCTGAGCGACCGCCTCACCCCGGGCTGGACCCTCACCCTCGCGGCGACCTGGGCCGCCCTCGGCGCCTGGTGGTTCCTCGAACGCCACCCGCTCGGCGAGACGCGCGCGCTCGCCAATGTCCTCGGCAACCTCCTGCACCACGCCGGATCGCTGATCATCATGGCGGAGACCTGCCTCGTCTACGCCACGGCCGGCTGGTACAAGATCCAGGGCAGCCGCTGGCAGGACGGCACCGCTGTCTACTACCCCCTCGAACTCGACTCCTTCTCCCCCTGGCCGGCGCTCTCCCACGCCCTCGCCGCCCACGGGACCTTGATCACCCTGCTGACCTACGCAACGGTCTTCGCGCAGGTCGCGTTCCCGTTCTCGCTCCTGAATCGCCGGGCCAAGAATGTTCTGATCATCGTCCTGGCCGCCGAGCACCTCGGGATCGCCGTCCTCCTCGGACTCCCCTTCTTCTCCCTCGCGATGCTCGCCGCCGACGCGGTCTTCCTGCCGACCGGTTTACTGCGCGCGGTGGAGCGCGGGGCGGGCAGGGTGACGCGCCGGGCGCCGCGGTACGGGGCGCGCCGCCCGGTGCGCACCGCCGACCGCGAGGCTCCCGGGCGTGCGGAGACGGGGAGTGTCAGTGCCGCCCCGTAGGGTGCACGGCATGCGGGAGAACGAGGCGGCCGGGGAGGCCGTGCGGGAGGCCGCCGCCCGAGAGGCGGCCGGGCGCTGGCACGCGCTCACAGCGGGTCTTGAGGGGATGGCCGTCGTACTCATCGACGGTTTCCACGCGCTCAAGCACGCCCTGCGCTTCGGCGCGGACGTGCCGCTCGCTGTCGCCGAGGACCGTGCGGCCGCGCTCGCCCTCGCCGATGAGCTGGCCCCCGACCTCGCGCCACGCCTCGCCGAACTGCTCGTCCCCGTCCCCACGGCCCTCTACCGCTCGCTCGTGCCACGCCCGCACCCGACCGGCGTCGCGGCGCTCGCGGGACGACCACCCGTGCCGGACTTCGCCGGGCCCCGTACGAGCCCGCTCCTCGTCCTCGACGAGCCGCGCAACCTCGGCAACGCGGGCGCGGTGATCAGGCTCGCCGCCGGTTTCGGCGCGAGCGGCGTCGTGACGACGGGCGACCTCGACCCCTGGCACCCCGCAGTGGTCCGCGCGGGCGCCGGGCTGCACTTCGCGACGCCGGTGGCGCGCCGCACCGTTCCCGAGCTGCCCGCAGGGCCGCTGTGGGCCTTCGACGCGGAGGGCGAGGACCTGCGTGGCCTGCGCGTCCCGGATGACGCGCTGCTCGCCTTCGGCTCCGAGCGGCACGGCCTCACGGCGTCGGTACGGGAACGGGCAGACCGCCTCGTCGCGCTGCCCATGCGCCCCCACGTCTCCAGCTACAACCTCGCGACGAGCGTGGGGATGGCCCTCTACCACTGGTCTTCGGGGGCCGGGCGACCATGAGGCGCTGCCGGGCGGCACGCGGCGCGGATGCCGTGGGCGCTCCGGGCACGCCCCTGGCCCTCCGGACGGTCGGCGGTGCCTCAGAGGTCAGCGCGGGCGCAGTCCGTCGAAGGCGAGGTGGAGCACGGCGTCCGCGAGGTCCTTGGCCCGGTCCCGCTGCTGTGCGCGCGCGTCCGCGTTCCCGCCGTCGGCCGGGCGGTACCACTCGACGATCGAGTTGATCATGCCGTAGAGGAGGCGGGTCGCGAGGCGCGGGCTGATGTCCGCGCGCAGGCCGCCCTCCGTGACGGCCGCCTGGACGAGGTCGGCGAGGCGGTGGTCGAAGTCGCGGCGGCGCTCCATCGCCCAGCGCTCCGCGTCCGTGTTGCCGCGTACCCGCAGGAGCAGCGTCACGTACGGAAGCTCCGCGACCAGGACGGCGACCGTCCCCCGTACGACGTACTCCAGGCGCTCCGTCGCCGTGCCCGTGCGCGCGCCCTCCTCGTCGAGCACGCCGAAGAGTCCGTCGAGCGCGCGGCTCACGGCCCTGCGCAGCAGCTCTTCCTTGCTGGAGACGTGGTGGTAGATCGAGGACTTCGAGATCCCGGCGGCCCGCGCCAGGTGCTCCATCGAGGTGCCGTCGTACCCGCGTTCGTTGAAGACGCCCACCGCGACGGAGAGGAGGGATTCCGGCGTGTAGGCATCGCGCTTGACCGCAGCCGTCATGATCAGGACCACCGTTCCGGGGAGGGCTCAGCGGCTCTCCTTTGTGCCGACCGATCGTTCGGTCACTCTAACGCCCGCCGCGCCGCCTTGCCCAGAGCGAAGGTCCGCGACGGGAGTGCTCAGCGGGCCGGGTGGTCCGCCGGGTGTTCCGGCGCTCCCGAGGGCTCGGGGCCCTGTCCGACCTCTTCCTCCTCGAACACCAGCAGCGTACGTGTGCTGAGGATCTCGGGGATCGCCTGGAGGCGGGTGAGGACGAGTTCGCGCAGGGCCCGGTTGTCCGGCGAGTGCACGAGGACCAGGACGTCGAAGTCGCCCGAGACGAGCGCGATGTGGGAGACGCCGGGCAGCGCGCGCAACTGGCGGTGGACGGTGCGCCAGGAGTTCTGCACGATGCGCAGGGTCAGGTAGGCGGAGGCGCCCTGACCTGCGCGTTCATGGTGCACGCGGGCACCGAAGCCGAGGATCACGCCGTCCTCGACGAGGCGGTTGATGCGGGCGTAGGCGTTCGCGCGCGAGACGTGCACCTGCTCGGCGACCGAGCGGATCGAGGCCCGTCCGTCCGCCTGGAGGATGCGCAGGATGTCGTGGTCCACCGCGTCCAGCGGGCGCGGCTCGCGGGGGCGTGAGGCGGGTGGGGAGGCGGGGGCGCGCTCGGCCGCACCAGGGGTGCCGGAGGTGCCGGGAGCGCCGGGCGGGGCTGCCGGGCCCGCGGTGCCTGCCGTGCCTGGTGCTCCTGCCGCGCCTGCCGTGCCTGGAGCGCCTGCCGCTCCGGCCGCGCTCGTGCGGGGGGCCGGGGGGCGCAGCCGGGGTGGCGGGACTTCGCGGGGGCGCGTCTCGGCCTGCGGTGCCGCTTCGTGGCGCGGGCGGGCGTGCCCGGCCGCGCGGGCCTGCTCGCCGGGCCTGCTGTCGTCGGTTCGTTCCCGTCGTGTCATGTCCCGCCCCGTGCCCTGTCGGTCCTGCCACTGTCATCGCTGCCGTGCCCACGTACCGCCGCGTACGGCGCCGGGCCGCGGCCTCGCGGCCCTACCGCCGGGTCCGCGTCGGCTCCGTACCCGTACCGCCCGGACCCGGCGCCCTGCCGCACTCGTACCCGTACCGCCGGGTGCCCGTGCCGAGGCGTCCGTGCCGACGGCTCCGTCGGGCGCTCTCCGCCGTGTGCGGCGGGCGGCCCGTACGACGTTCCCGCTTCCTTGTTCCTACCCTCCCGCATTCCCCCGCCGATCCGTGCCCCCCGGCCCTGCCGCAGGACGGGAGGCTGGACGGGAGGGGAGGGTCGCGGCCAATCGTTCAGGCGGGGCCGGTACCGAACGGCCCCTCATGGACGCCTGGTCAACATCAGACGCCGAATGACACCGATTGTCCACAGGCCCGGGTCGCCTGTGGCCAAAATGCGCTGATCCTCGCACCATCAGGAGGTGAAGTGGGTCACGCGCGGACCCGCCTCGCCCAGCTTTCCCAGACGTGGTGTTCTCACAAGGAGGTGCCGGACATGACGGTCGTCGAGCATCAGGGGCAGAGGGACACGCCCCGCCCCGCCCCGCCCCCGCACTGGCGGCCGCGTACCGACCCGGCCCCCCTGCTGCCCGACGCCGAGCCCTACCGGCTCCTCGGCGTGGCCGCGGCGCCCGCCAAGCCCGGCGCCCGCCGCGCCAAGGCCGGGCCGAAGAAGCCCCCGGCCGCCGCGGCCGACCCCGACCTCCTCCTCCGCCTCTACGCCGAACTGGTCCGCGGCCGCCGCTACAACGCGCAGGCCACGGCCCTCACCCGGCAGGGCAGGCTCGCCGTCTACCCCTCGACCACCGGGCAGGAGGCCGCCGAGATCGCGGCGGCGCTCGTGCTCCAGGACCAGGACTGGCTCTTCCCCAGCTACCGCGACACCCTCGCGATCGTCGCGCGCGGCGTCGACCCGCTGGAGACCCTGACGCTCCTGCGCGGCGACAAGCACACCGGCTACGACCCGCACGCGACCCGTGTCGCGCCCCTGTCCACGCCGCTCGCCACGCACCTGCCGCACGCGGTCGGCCTCGCGCACGCCGCCCGGCTGCGCGGCGACGACGTCGTGGCGCTCGCGATGTGCGGCGACGGCGGCACGAGCGAGGGCGACTTCCACGAGGCCCTCAACTTCGCCGCCGTCTGGCAGGCACCCGTCGTCTTCCTCGTGCAGAACAACGGCTACGCGATCTCCGTGCCCCTCGACAAGCAGACCGCCGCCCCCTCGCTCGCCCACAAGGCCGTGGGCTACGGGATGCCGGGCCGGCTCGTGGACGGCAACGACGTACTCGCCCTGCACGAGGTGCTCGGCGAGGCCGTCCAGCGGGCCAGGACGGGAGGCGGGCCGACGCTCGTCGAAGCCGTCACGTACCGCCTCGACGCACACACCAACGCCGACGACGCCACGCGCTACCGCGACGCCGAAGAGGTCGAGACCTGGCGCGCGCACGACCCCGTGCGGCTCCTGGAGCGCGAACTGCTCGCCCTCGGTCTCCTGGACGAGGACGCGATCGAGGCGGAGCGCGAGCGCGCCGAGGAGTTCGCCGCAGGGCTCCGCGCCCGCCTCAACGCCGACGCCGAGCTGCACCCCGAGGAACTCTTCGCCCACGTCTACGCCACGCCGACCCCGCAGCTCGCCGAGCAGGCGGAGCAGCTGCGCGCGGAGCGCGAGGCGGAGGCCGAAGCCCACGGCGAGGGAGCGGGCGCCGCGCCCAGTACCCCGCGCGACGCCGCGCACGACACGGAACGGGAGAGCCGCCGATGACGACGGCCACGACGGTCACCAGCACACCCGCGACGGACGCGCCCCGGCCCACCACGATGGCCGCCGCGCTCAATCGCGCGCTGCGCGACGCGATGACCGAGGACCCCGCCGTGCACGTGCTCGGCGAGGACGTCGGCGCCCTCGGCGGCGTCTTCCGCATCACCGACGGCCTCGCCGCCGAGTTCGGCGAGCAGCGCTGCCTCGACACGCCGCTCGCCGAGGCGGGCATCCTCGGTGCCGCGGTCGGCATGGCGATGTACGGGCTGCGGCCCGTCGTCGAGATGCAGTTCGACGCCTTCGCCTACCCGGCCTTCGAGCAGGTCGCGAGCCACGTCGCGAAGATGCGCAACCGCACGGGCGGGCGCCTCCCGCTCCCGCTGACGATCCGCATCCCGTACGGCGGCGGCATCGGCGGCGTCGAGCACCACAGCGACTCCTCCGAGATCTACTACATGGCGACCCCGGGCCTGCACGTCGTCACACCCGCGACCGTCGCCGACGCCTATGGCCTGCTGCGCGCCGCGATCGCGTCGGACGACCCGGTCGTCTTCATGGAGCCGAAGCGCCTGTACTGGTCGAAGGCCGACTGGTCGCCGGAGAGTCCCGAGCCCGTCGAGCCCATCGGCCGCGCCGTCGTGCGCCGCCCGGGCCGCAGCGCGACGCTCCTCACGTACGGGCCCTCGCTGCCCGTCTGCATGGAGGCCGCCGAGGCCGCCGTCGCCGAGGGCTGGGACCTGGAGGTCGTCGACCTGCGCTCGCTCGTCCCCTTCGACGACGAGACCGTCGCCGCCTCCGTACGCCGCACGGGTCGCGCCGTCGTCGTCCACGAGGCGCAGGGTTTCGCGGGCCCCGGCGGCGAGATCGCCGCGCGCGTCACCGAGCGCTGCTTCCATCACCTGGAGGCGCCCGTGCTCCGCGTGACAGGTTTCGACATCCCCTTCCCGCCCCCCATGCTGGAGCGGCACCATCTTCCTGGTGTGGACCGCATTCTCGACGCCGTCGCGCGCTTGCAGTGGGAGGCTGAACGCTGATGCCGCAGGTCCTGGAGTTCGCCCTGCCGGATCTCGGTGAGGGGCTGACGGAAGCACAGATCGTGACGTGGCTCGTGGAGGTCGGCGACACCGTCGCGATCGACCAGCCCGTCGTGGAGGTCGAGACCGCCAAGGCGATGGTCGAGGTCCCGTGCCCGCACGGCGGTGTCGTCACCGCGCGCCACGGTGACGAGGGCCAGTCCCTGCCGGTCGGCGCGCCGCTCGTGAGCATCGCGGTGGAGGAGGAGACCGGCCCCGGCGCGGGCAGCGGTGCCGCCGCCGGTGCGGGTGCCGGTGCTGGTACGGCGGCGGGTGCCGCGCCTGCGGGCTCCGCTTCCTCCGATGCCTCCGCCACCGACGACGGCGGCTCCGGGAACGTGCTCGTCGGCTACGGCACGGGCACAGCGACCGCCGTGCGGCGTCGCAGGGTCCGTACGCGCACGACGGGCACGCCGGCCGTACAGGTCCGTGAGGCCGAGTCCCCCGCCCCTGCGGCCCCCGAGCCCGTCGCCGTGCAGGCCACCGCGACCGAGGGCCCCGTGCCCGTCATCTCGCCGCTCGTGCGCAAGCTCGCCCGGGACAACGGCATCGACCTGCGCTCCCTCAGCGGCAGCGGCCCTGAGGGCCTCATCGTGCGCGCCGACGTCGAGCGTGCGGTCACCGATTCGGCCCATACCCCCGCCGTGGCCGATGCCGAGGCCGTGCCGGACTCCGCCGAGGAGCGCGTCCCCCTGACCGGGATGCGCGGCGCGGCCGCCGAGAAGCTCTCCCGCAGCCGCACCGAGATTCCCGACGCGACCTGCTGGGTCGACGCCGACGCCACCGAACTCCTCGCCGCACGCGCGGCGATGAACGCGGCGGGCGGCGAGAAGATCTCCGTCCTCGCGTTCTTCGCCCGCATCACGAGCGCGGCGCTGGCCCGTTTCCCCGAGCTGAACTCGCGTGTGGACACGGTCAACAAGGAGATCGTGCGCCTGAAGTCCGTTCACCTCGGCTTCGCGGCCCAGACCGAACGCGGGCTCGTCGTCCCGGTGCTGCGCGAGGTCCAGGATCAGAATGCCGAACAGCTCTCGGCCGGGCTCGCGGCCCTGACCCGCACCGCACGCGAGGGGCGCCTGACCCCGGCCCAGCTCACCGGCGGCACCTTCACTCTCAACAACTACGGCGTCTTCGGCGTGGACGGATCGACCCCGATCATCAACCACCCCGAGGCCGCGATGCTCGGCATCGGCCGCATCACGCCGAAGCCGTGGGTCCACGAGGGTGAACTCGCCGTCCGTCAGGTCGTGCAGCTCTCCCTCACCTTCGACCACCGCGTCTGCGACGGTGGCGTCGCAGGCGGATTCCTCCGTTACGTCGCCGACTGCGTCGAACACCCCGCCCTCCTCCTCCGCACCCTCTGACCCCGACCCGGTCTCCTCGCGTGCCGTGATGTTTCACGTGAAACATCACGGCACGCCCGCTCCCCGCTCCCACCACCCCGCCCGCGCATACTGCGGATATGCGGACGGTGGTGGGGCGACGGAGCGGCGGGGCTGACGACGCTTGGGACGCGGGTCCACCCGATCCCGGGGCGGGCGGGGGGCCCGGCGGTGTTCCCGGGGCGTACGACGCCGTCGTCCTCGCCGGGGGCGGGGCCCGGCGGCTCGGGGGTGCGGACAAGCCGGGGCTGCGGGTCGGCGGCCTCAGACTCATCGACCGGGTGCTCGCCGCGTGCGC
The DNA here is from genome assembly GCF_050613165.1 of Streptomyces sp. P6-2-1. NCBI lineage: Bacteria > Bacillati > Actinomycetota > Actinomycetes > Kitasatosporales > Streptomycetaceae > Streptomyces > Streptomyces sp. P6-2-1. The sequence goes on from NZ_CP192513.1 coordinate 3,587,737, forward strand.
CGAAGCCCGGACGACTGTCGTCGTCGCGGCGCCGCGTTCCGTCGCCCGGCCCGTCATGTGGGCGCGCGAGGAACCGCCGGGCGGAGGGCCGCTCGCCGCGCTCGACGCGGGACTGCGCCACGTCAGCGCCCCACGCCTCTGCCTGCTCTCCGCCGACCTTCCCTTCCTCACCCCCGCGGCACTCACCCGCCTGCACGCCGCGCTCGACGCGGAACCGGCGAAGGACGGCGCCCTCTACACCGACGCGGACGGCCGCGAGCAGTACCTCACCGCCGTCTACCGCACCGGGCCGCTGCGCGAGGGGCTGGAACGCCTGCGAGAAGGTGGGGACAGCACGCCAGGCGAACTACGGGGCGGGAACAGCGGGCAGGCGAGAACCGGTGGGCTGTCCCTGCGACGGCTGCTCGGCCCGCTGGATCTCGTCCGGGTGCCCGACGAGGAGCGCGTCTCCTTCGACTGCGACACCTGGGAGGACCTCGCCGTCGCCCAGGACCGGATCAGGGAGCATGGTCACGTGTTGGACGAATGGATTTCCGCGGTCAAGGCCGAACTCGGCATCACCCTCGACGTGGACGTACGTCTGCTGCTCGACCTCGCCCGCGACGCGGCGCACGGCGTCGATCGCCCGGCGGCGCCGCTCACGACCTTCCTCGTCGGTTACGCGGCGGGCAGGGCCGAGGGCGGCCCCGAGGCCGTCGCCGAAGCGGTGCGCAAGGCGGAGGCGCTCGCGAAGCGCTGGGCGGCTGAGGCGAAGTGAGCGCCGCAGGCGGTAGTACGAACCCGCGCGACTCCCGGACGGACCCGGACCCGGGGTCGAAAGCCGCGACGCCGGACACCACGCCGGGAGTCGTACGGGGGGCCGCGTCCGGCGAGGCGCGTTCCGCGCAGGGCGATGCCCCGATGAGCACCGCTGAGGCGGCTGAAGCCGCGGAAGCCGCTGAGGCAGCTGAGGCCGCGGCAGCCGTCGAGGCCGCCTACGACGCCGCATTCGATCAGGCTCTCGCTCTGGCCCGCGCCCATACGACGACGCCTCATCCTCGTCCTGCGCCCGCTGACGTCGCCGGAGCCGTTGCCACCGCGGATCAGGAGGACGATCCGGAGAAGCCGCGCGAGGCCTACGACTGGGCCGCCCACGACGCGGAGGACGCGTCCGGCGGGACCGTGACCGGCGGAGCACAGGCCGGCGCCGATGACGCGTGGACCGCGATCGAGGACGCCTGGGCGGGGGACGTACGGACGACCGCGACCAGGACGGACGGCGCGCGGCCGGAAGGCGACGCGCGACCGGAGGACGGCGCGAACGTGGCCGACGGGCCGCAGAACGCCACACACGTAACGCCGCTCGCGGGCGGCCGGTCGGCCGCAGGGACGCCGGACTCGCCGCACCACCGTCCTGCGGCTTCCTCCCGCGCGCGGTCCGCCACCGTGGCGACCTGGGAGGACGCACGCGAAGCGGTGCTCCGGGCAGCGCGCGCGACCGTGGCGCGCACGGCAGCACAGCCGGTACCCCTCCTGCCCTTGGAGCAGTCGCGTGGGCTCGCCCTCGCGGAACCGCTCACCGCCCTCACCGACCTCCCGTCCTTCGATACCTCGGCGATGGACGGCTGGGCCGTCGCAGGCCCAGGACCGTGGCGCCTGCTTCCCGGCGCCCAGGTGCTGGCCGGGCATCAACTCAAGGATGCCGACGGGCGACTCGACGACGGCGCCGCCGTGCCCGTGGCCACGGGCGCCCGGGTGCCGGACGGGGCGACCGGCGTGCTCCGCAGCGAGCACGGCGAGGTGACAGCAGAGGGCACGCGCCTGCACGCGCTCCACCCGCTCGCCCAGGGCGAGGACATCCGCCCGCGCGGGCAGGAGTGCCGCACGGGCGACGCCCTCGTCGACGAGGGAACGGTCGTAACGCCCCCGGTGCTCGGCCTCGCGGCCGCAGCCGGCTACGACGCCGTGCGCGCCCACCCTCGCCCCACCGCCGAAGTCTTCGTCCTCGGCGACGAACTGCTCGGCCGGGGAATCCCTGCGGACGGCCTGATCCGCGATGCGCTCGGCCCGATGCTCCCCGCCTGGCTCGAAGCGCTCGGCACCCGCGTCCTCGGCGTGCACCGCCTGCGCGACGAGGAAGACGATCTCGCCGCAGCACTCGCCGCGTCGGAGGCGGACCTCGTCCTCACGACGGGCGGTACGGCGGCGGGTCCCGTCGACCACGTCCGCCCTGTCCTCTCCCGGCTCGGCGCGCGCCTCCTCGTGGACGGGGTCGCGGTCCGGCCGGGCCATCCGATGCTGCTCGCGGCGACCGCCCCTGGCCAGCACCTCGTGGGCCTGCCGGGCAATCCCCTCGCGGCTGTCGCCGGGCTGCTGACGCTCGCCGCCCCGCTGATCGCCGTCCTCGCGGGCCGTGCCGAACTCCCCCGCACCCGCTTGCCGCTCGCCGAGCGAGTGGAGGGCCATCCCCGGGACACCCGGCTCCTGCCGGCCCGTATCCATGAGGGCAGGCTGTGTCCACTGCGCTACAACGGCCCCGCGATGTTGCGCGGAATCGCGAATGCCGACAGTCTCGCGGTCGTCCCTCCGGGCGGGGCAGAGGCCGGAACCGCCGTGGAGGTACTCGACCTGCCACGACCGGGCGGATGTTTCACGTGAAACATGGCCCGGATGGACGAGCACGATGTTTCACGTGAAACATCGTGGGGCGGTGTGAGGGGGATGTTTCACGTGGAACGTCCCCAGGGTCTTGATGGAGGATGTACGTGAAACTGCCCGGGCAGGACGCGATCGCGCGTCAGGCGGGTGAGCAACTGGTCGCCACGCGCATCAAACTGCCTCGCCGCGTCGTCGAGCAGCCGTTCCGTCAGGTCGCCAAACGCATCGCGATGGCACTCGCGGTACTGGTCGGCACCGCTCTCCTCGTCTACGCGGGCCGCGACGGATACGGAGACAACTCCGATCACCGGGTCGATCTGCTCGACGCCTTCTACTACGCGACCGTGACGCTCTCCACGACCGGGTACGGCGACATCGTCCCCGTGAGCGACACGGCGCGGCTGATCAATATCCTCGTCGTCACGCCCCTGCGCGTGCTCTTCCTGATCATCCTGGTCGGGACCACCTTGGAGGTCCTCACGGAACGAACCCGTGAGGAATGGCGGCTGCACCGCTGGAGGCATGCCTTGAGGGAACACACCGTCGTCGTCGGCTTCGGTACGAAGGGACGTTCGGCGATCAAGACCGTGCTGGCCGCCGGGTCCCTGACCCCGCAGCAGGTCGTCGTCGTCGACCCCAGCGAGAAGGTGATCGAACTCGCCACGGCCGAGGGCTTCGCGGGCGTCGTCGGCGATGCCACGCGCAGCGATGTCCTCGCGCGTGCGGAGGTGAGCAAGGCGCGGCAGATCATCATTGCCACCCAGCGCGACGACACCGCCGTCCTGGTGGCCCTGACAGCACGGCAACTCAACCGCGCCGCGCACATCGTCGCGGCCGTGCGTGAGGAGGAGAACGCCCCGCTTCTGCGACAGTCCGGCGCGGACGCGGTCATCACGAGCGCGAGCGCGGCGGGGCGCCTCCTCGGGCTCTCGGTCCTCAGCCCCAGCGCGGGCACCGTGATGGAGGACCTCATCCAGCAGGGCACGGGCCTCGATCTCGTCGAACGGCCGGTGATAAAGGCCGAGATCGGGCGCGGACCGCGCGAGACGGACGACCTCGTGGTCAGCGTCGTACGCGGTCACCGGGTCCTCGGCTACGACGACCCGGCGGTCGGCACCCTCCAGGCCACGGACCGCCTCATCACCATCGTCCGCGCCGGCCCGGACCCCCGAACCCTCCGTGACGCCCGTCCGCTGCGAGGCCACCCGTCCTGAGCGGCGCGGAGGACCGGGCCGGACGGGGGGCTCATCCGGCCGACGGGCCGGCTTGCGGAACCGGTGGGGGCTGCCCTGGGGGAACCGGCGGGGCAGCCCTGGCTTGGGTGGGGTTGTCGCGATGGGCCGGGGCGACAGCCAGGACCGAGTCGCTGCGTGAGTGGGCGTTCCCGCGGGCCTGGTGAGGCCGACGTACGGGGCTGTCGGTCCGTACGCGGGTGTGGACGGCGTCGCGCGGCCGTGGCCTGGTGAGCATTCGGCCGCGCTCGGCCGGGTAGGTCGTGCGGCGCCGGGATGGTGGTCCGCGCGGCCCGGATCGGCCGGCCGTCGGCGTCGGCGTACGGAATGCCGACGTACGTACGGGTGAAGGGCCCCGGGCGTGCGCGGGAGAGGCGTGCGCCGTGCAGGGACGGGCCGCCGCCGGGACCGGGCGGTGGTCCAGTGAGCACGGTGCGGCCCGGTCCGGGCCCCGGTCCGGGCCGCGGTCCGGGAGCGGGCGGCGGGTCCTCGGGACGGAGCGGCACTGGCGAGTAGCCTCGCGAGCATGCATGCGATCACGATTTCCGAACCCGGTGGACCGGACGTGCTCCTCTGGTCCGAGGTCGACGATCCCCGTCCGGCGCCCGGAGAGGTGCTGGTCGAGGTGGCGGCGAGCGCGGTGAACCGCGCCGACCTCCTCCAGCGCCAGGGCTTCTACGATCCGCCGCCCGGTGCCTCCCCGTACCCGGGCCTGGAGGTCTCCGGCCGGATCGCCGCGCTCGGCGCGGGCGTCTCGGGCTGGGCGGTGGGCGACGAGGTGTGCGCGCTCCTCGGCGGTGGTGGCTACGCCGAGAAGGTCGCCGTACCGGCAGGCCAGCTCCTCCCTGTGCCCGACGGCGTCGATCTGGTGGATGCGGCGGCGCTGCCGGAGGTGGTGTGCACGGTCTGGTCGAACGTGTTCATGGTCGCTGGGCTGCGGCCGGGGGAAACCCTTCTGGTGCACGGCGGTTCGAGCGGAATCGGGACGATGGCGATCCAGCTCGCGAAGGCGGTGGACGCCCGCGTCGCGGTGACGGCGGGCACGGCGGCGAAGCTGGACCGCTGCCGCGAGCTCGGCGCCGACATCCTCATCAACTACCGCGAGCAGGACTTCGTCGCCGAGCTGGGGAAGGCGACGGAGGGGCACGGCGCCGACGTGATCCTGGACAACATGGGCGCGAAGTACCTGGACCGCAATATCCAGGCCTTGGCCACGAGCGGCCGCCTCGCGATCATCGGAATGCAGGGCGGGGCCAAGGGCGAACTGAACCTGTCCGCCTTGATGGGCAAGCGCGCGGCGGTCACCGCGACGTCGCTGCGTGCCCGCCCGGCGGCGGAGAAGGCCGCGGTGGTGGCGGCGGTACGCGAACATGTGTGGCCCCTCCTTTCCTCGGGTGCGGTCAAGCCGATCGTCGACCGCCGCATTCCCATGAGCGAAGCGGCGACCGGACACCGTGTCCTCGACGAGAGCAGCCACATCGGCAAGGTGCTGCTGACGACGGGCTGAACTCCCCGGGCACACAGCCGTGGTGGGTCGGCGGGCACCCGTGGCTCCTCCCGCACACGGGGGACTCGGTGCTACCAGTCTGGCCCGTGATTCCGCCACTTCGGGCGCGAAGAAGCCTAAAACGGCGAATCTGTGGATAACTTCGGTGAAGTCATCACGCCGCTCACTCTTCGGAGTGAGCGGCGTTGCGGGTTTCGCGGAGTTATCCACAGATTCGGGTGGATGGGGGTGGGGGTGCTGATGGGCCTGAAAGGATGGTTACAGGGGAGCCCCCCGGGTGGGTGGGGGCTGTCCTGACGCAGTGCGCCGCGATCGCGCCGCCCCGGCCCCGCGCGCCGCCCCGGCCTTCGCCTGCCGCGCCCGCTCCCGCTCCCGCCTACCGCTCCCGCTCCCGCCTACCGCTCCCGCTCCCGCTCCCGCCTGCCGCTCCCGCTCCCGCTCCCGCTCCCGCCTGCCGCTCCCGCTCCCGCCTGCCGCTCCCGCTCCCGCCTGCCGCTCCCGCTCCCGCTTGCCAGCCCCCGGCCCCGAGACCCGTTCCCTGGAGCTGCCCCTGCCCTCCGCCCCCGCCTCCCAGGGTCCTTGGCTTCCCGCCCAGGCCCTCGCCGCCGCGCCTGCACGTTGGCTCTTGCCCAGGCTCTCGCCGCCGCCCTGCACGCTCGCTTCCGCCCTCACCCCCGCCTGCCTTCGCCTCCGCTCAGCCCTTGGCCCTCCGCTCAGCCGTTGCCCTCCGCCCCTACTCCCGCTACCGAGCCCCGGCCATACCCCCCTCGGCACCTCCGCGCCCCCAAGCACCCCCCTCACCCCACCCCCCACCCCCTCACCCGCGCTTGCCCTCGCACCCCCTGCGCCCCTCACCTATGTGCCCCCGCGTTCCCGCTCGCCGAGGGGGCTTCGGCGTGTGAGTCTGGTCACGTGGACCGGGGCTCTGTGGGAGGGACGACATGACCGCTGGGCTGCGTGCGGTGACGGCTCCTGCCGCTTCGCTGGTGCTCCTTCTGGCCCTCGTACTGGTCCTTCTGCTGCCGGACGGCTTGGCCTACGCGATGGGCCGGACCCCGCGCGCACTCCCGCACGGCACGGCTTCCCCCGCGCCCCTCCGCCCCTTCGCCGAGCCGTCCCGTCCTCTGACCGGCCTCGAAGCTGCCCAGAGCCACCTGCCGGCCCCCGCACCACCCCCCGAACACCCGGGCCCTTCCCCCAGCGACACCCCGCAGCCTCCCGCCGCCGTGCCCCCCTTCGCCCCCGACCCGAGCACGGCCCCCGCGCTCCCGCCGTTCCCCGGCACCGGGTTCCCCGTCCTGCCCACCGCGCCCTCCCCGACAGCCCCGGGCAGCACCCCGGCCGCAGCTTCCCCCTCCGACACTCCGCACCGTTCCGAGAGCCCGAGCCCCTCCGTAGCCTCCGCCGTGCCCAGTGGCGGGACGGCCGGTGCCGACGCGAGCGTCCTGCCGTCCCGTACGGGGCACGGAGCGCCCCCGAAGGAGCCGCGTCCCCCTGCCGCGTCGCACGCGCCCTTCGTTGTTCCAGCTCCCCCGTCGCGGCTCCCGCTCACCCCCTCCACGCCGCGCCGCAGTCGCGCGCCCCTCGCTCCGCTCGCGCAGTCGCCCGAGGGGGAGCGTGCGGGAGCGGAGGCGCTCGCCGAGGAGATGCCCTCCGCCGATGAGATCCCCTTCAGGGTGGGAGCGAGCGGTACGGGGGTTCTCACCGACGCGCGAGGCCGTCTCGTCCTCGGCGGCGGCCTCATCTGCCTGGGCTGTGGCCTCGCCACCGCCCTCCTCGCCCTGCGCCTCCGCCGCGCCTGACTCCGCACGCCCGCACGTCGCACACCGCGGCCCCGCCTCGTACGCGCACTGCCCGGCCCTGCCCGGCGCGCACGCCGCATGCTGCACGCCGCACGCCGCACACGGCTCTCCAGCTTCAGCCTGCGCCCGCGCCTGACTCGGCAGGTCGCCCGCAGCCCGTACGAGGCCGAGGTGCCGCATGCTGTACGCCGCGACCGCCTCCGCTCGGTGGCCCTGACGCCCCTCCGACGCCCGCCTGGACCGGCGCCTCGCCGCGCCGCCCCGCGTGCCCCCTCGCGTCCGGCCCGGCAGTCGCCCCCCGGCGCGGGCCCTGCTGCCGCCTCCTGCTCTGCGCCGCGACTGCCGTCTGCGGTGGCCGGTGCGACTCCATCGTCACTCCGCGCCGCGACTGCCGTCTGCGGTGGCCGGTGCGACTCCACCGTCACCCCGCGCCGCAGCGCCCACCCCGCCGGGCGCCTGCCTCCGGGCCCGGCGTCCCACCCGCCTTCCCCGTATCGCTGCCCCGTCCGTGCCCCCACCCCCGCACTCCCTTCAAGCAAACCTCACCCGTGCGAGAGAATGGCCGTATGGAGATCCCGAGGAACGAACGGTCGCAGGAGCAGCCGCAGGTCCTGGTCGTCGGGCAGGAGGGGATGGCGCTCGGCGGTGGGGGTGTGGATGACGAGTCGGGCGAGACCCCGATCACCGAGATGGTCGCCCAGCCCGCGAAGGTCATGCGGATCGGCAGCATGATCAAGCAGTTGCTGGAGGAGGTGCGGGCGGCGCCTCTCGACGAGGCGAGCCGGGCCCGGCTGCGGGAGATCCACGCCAGTTCCGTGAAGGAGCTGGAGGACGGGCTCGCGCCGGAGCTGGTGGAGGAGCTGGAGCGGATCTCGCTCCCCTTCACCGACGAGGTCACGCCGAGCGACGCGGAGCTGCGGATCGCGCAGGCTCAGCTGGTGGGCTGGCTGGAGGGCCTCTTCCACGGCATCCAGACCACCCTTTTCGCCCAGCAGATGGCCGCCCGCGCTCAGCTTGAGCAGATGCGCCGCGCGCTGCCGCCCGGCAGCGGCGGGGACGAGGCCGACCTCGGCGGCGGCCGTACGGGTGGCCCCTACCTCTGACCACGCACGCGGACACCGGGACCGTCAGGACCGGCGAAGCGAAGAAGGGCGGCAGCCGGACAAAGAATCCGGCGCCGCCCTTCGCCGTCCGCGCTGTCCGAACTGCCGATGTCGTGGCCCGCGTGCACGAACCCCGAACCCCGAGCCCTCAGCCCCGAACCCCTTCCCGGACGCCAGGCGCTCCCGGCGCCCAGAACCTTCCCAGGGCACCGGCCCCCGGCGCATCGCCGTCCCCGCTGAGGCCGCACTGACCCCTGCCGACGGGGACAACCCTCGCCCCCGCCCACGACAGCCCCGCCCGGCCGCCACCGCCGGGGCCCGGCCACCGCCCCGACGCGACGCCACCCGGCCACCGCTTTCGCCGACGCGACGCCACCCAGCCACCGCTCCCGCCGACGGAACCCCCGCTCCCGCCCCTGTTCGGTCGAACCCGCGCCCCCGGGGGACTCGCCTCAGGCCGGGTTCCCCGTCGAGACGCGCAGGGTGATCGACGGGCGGTCCGCCCTGTCGACCTGCTTGTTCGGCTCGGGCTTCTGGCTGATGACCGTGCCCTCGCCGAAGGTGTTGTTGTCGACCTTCTCGACCTTCCACTCCCAGCCGCCCGCGCGCAGACAAGCCTCCACGGACTTCATGTACTTGTACTGGACGTCCGGTACGTCCACCTTCTTCGGGTCGTCCCATTCGCTCGGCGTGCGGTCGGCGCACTTGTCGGGGTCCATCGTCCGATCCGGCTCGGGGCTCCGGTAGCCGGGCGGGTGCACGCTGGACTCCTTGGCCACGGGCTTGTCATCAGGGCCGTCCTTCTTGCCGTCCGGCCCGAACGCGACCCACAGCGATCCGGCCACGAGGACGAGCGCCGTGAGCGCGACCGTGAGCACGATCCGGCGTTTCTTCCCCGGCTTCGGCGTGCTTCCACCGACCGCGCCCCCGCCTCCCGCGCCCCCGTCACGCCCGGCCTGCGCCGCACCGGTCTGCGGGTAGCCGTACGCGCCGGAGTCCTGTCCGTACGAGGGCGCACCGCCGTACGCGGCGGCGGGCCCGTTTCCGTACGGCTGCGTCTGTCCGTACGGGTTCGGCGGCGGGCTCTGGTAGCCGCCCTGCGGGGAGCCGTACGCGGGCGGGGGCGTCCCGTACGCCTGTGGCTGTGGCTGTGGCTGTGGCTGCGGCTGCGGCGCGGGCGGGAAACCCTGCTGCGGCACCGGCGGGAAGACCGCCTGCCCCGCCTGCCCTACCTGCCCGCTCGCGCCCTGCCCGGCGTCCTGGCCACCCGCTCCTCCCACGCTCGGCCGCGCTCCCGTCAGCGCCCCCGCCACCCGTTCGCACTCCTCCCGCATCGCCTCCGCGTGCGGGAAGCGTTCGGCGGGGTTCTTGCGCAGGGCGCGGGCGATGAGCGCGTCGATCGCCGGGGGCAGCGCGCTGTTCAGCGTCGAGGGGACGGGCGGGGGCTCCTGGACGTGCGCGTACGCGATCGCGAAGGGCGAGTCGGCGTCGAAGGGGAGCCGCCCGGTGAGCAGCTGGAAGAGCATGACGCCGACCGAGTAGATGTCGCTGCGCGCGTCCACGGGGCGGCCCAGCGCCTGTTCGGGGGAGAGGTACTGCGGGGTGCCGACGACCATTCCGGTCTGCGTCATCGACGTGACCCCGGACTGGATGGCGCGCGCGATGCCGAAGTCCATCACCTTCACGACACCGCGCCGGTTCACCATGACGTTGCCCGGCTTGATGTCGCGGTGCACGAGCCCCATCTCGTGGCTCAGCTCCAGGGCCGCGAGCACGTCCCCGGTGATCTTCAGCGCGCGCTGCGCGGGCATCGCCCCGTACGCCCGTACGTCCTGCTCGAAGAGTGTGCCGAGCGGATCGCCCTCGATGTACTCCATGACGATGTACGGGGTCGTCGCGCCGTCGAGCTGGTCCTCGCCCGTGTCGAAGACCGACACGATGTGCGGGTGCGCGAGTTTCGCGACCGCCTGGGCCTCGCGGCGGAAGCGTTCCCGGAAGGCGGGTTCGCGGCCGAGATCGGTGTGGAGCGTCTTGATCGCGACCCGGCGGTCGAGCGCGGAGTCGTACGCGAGGTGCACGGACGCCATGCCTCCGGCCCCGAGCAGCTCCTCAAGCCGGTACCGGCCACCCGCCACCGTCTTGCCGATGTACCGGTCGCGTGTCTCGTCGCCGGACCCCGTGTACCGGTCGCGCGTCTCCTCGTCGGACCCGGTGTTCCGGTCGCGCGCGTCGTCGTTCTGGCTCATGTCCCCCGCCGTCCCCGCCGTCCCCGTGCCGCCCGGGGCGCGTACCGGCCTCCCGGCCGTCCTTGTGTGCTCCGGCCGCGTGCGATGATCCCTGACCGGTCCCGGCCAAGTCTGCCCCAGGGCACGGTCAGGTCAAGCGAGGTGCCCGAGTCGTGACCGTACGCAGCGGAAGTACGCGACGGGCGTGACGCGGCGCACACCCGCAGGGCCAGGGAATATGCCCGGCCTGGCGTGTGGCGGGCCTGATGGCCGATCCGTCCCGGACCGCGCGCCCCCTGTGAGGCTGTAGCGTGGCGATGGAGGACCGTAACAACCCCCGCACGGACCGCGGGACAGAAACGACGGCGAGGACCGATGGCACAGACGCAGCGCGCCCAGGGCCCGTCCGACCCGGAGGCGACTGGCGGCCCCCTGTCGGACGCCCCCGAGTCCTTCGGTAACGGAGGACTGGTCGGCGACGGCCGCTACCGGCTGACCCACCGGCTCGGGCGGGGCGGCATGGCGGAGGTGTGGGCCGCCGAGGACGTGCGTCTCGGCCGCACCGTCGCGGTCAAGCTGCTGCGTGCCGATCTCGCCGAAGACCCGGTCTCCAAGGCCCGGTTCACGCGCGAGGCGCAGTCCGTCGCCGGGCTCAACCACCACGCGGTCGTCGCGGTCTACGACTCCGGCGAGGACACGGTCGGCGGCAACGTCGTCCCGTACATCGTCATGGAGCTGGTCGAGGGCCGTACGATCCGCGACCTGCTGCTCAGCGCCGAGGCGCCCACCGCCGATCAGGCGCTGATCATCGTCGCCGGCGTTCTCGACGCGCTCGCCTACTCGCACCAGCACGGCATCGTGCACCGCGACATCAAGCCGGCCAACGTCATCATCACGAACTCGGGCGCCGTCAAGGTCATGGACTTCGGCATCGCCCGCGCGCTGCACGGCGCGCAGTCCACGATGACGCAGACCGGCATGGTCATGGGCACCCCGCAGTACCTCTCCCCCGAGCAGGCGCTCGGCAAGGCCGTCGACCACCGCAGCGACCTCTACGCGACCGGCTGCCTCCTCTACGAACTTCTCACCTCGCGCCCGCCGTTCACCGGTGAGACCCCGCTCTCGGTGGTCTACCAGCACGTGCAGGACCCGCCCGTACCGCCCTCACAGATGGCGGAGAACTGCCCGCCCGAGCTGGACGGTCTCGTCCTGCGCGCGCTCGCCAAGGAGCCGGACGACCGCTTCCAGAGCGCCGAGGAGATGAGCGGGCTCGTCCAGTACGCGCTGCAAATGCTCCACGATCAGGGCGCGTTCACGGGCAGCTGGAACACCGGGCACGTTGATGTGACCGCGTTCGCTGCGCCCCAGTCGGGACCGGCGACGACGCCGTTCGGCAGCGGCACGGCGCAGATTCCGCAGCAGCCGATGCTCCGTCCGCTCGGCGAGGACGACGGTGGGTACGAGGGCGGGGGCGACTCCCGGCGCGGGGGCAGCCGGACCAGGCTGTACGTCATTGCCGCGCTCGCCGTCGTCGCGATCGTCGTCGGAGCCGCCTTCGCGGTGAAGAACTGGAACGATGGCACCGCCGGGGACACCGACAAGTCGCCGCAGCCCACCGTCTCGCAGACGGAGAAGAAGGAGAAGAAGACCACCGAGCCCTCCAAGACCGCCGAGGAGCAGCAGGGCGGCGACACGGAGACCGGTACCGGTACGGGCAACGGGAACGGCTGGGGCCAGGATCAGCCCAGCGGCGGCGGCAACCAGCAGTCCCAGCCGAGCCCGAGCACGACTGACGAGGCTCCTGCCGGTGGCGGCGACCCGCAGCCCAGCAACACCGAGGGCAGCGGGGGCACCGACCCCGGCACGGGCCAGAACACCAAGGACCCGGGCGACGGGCAGACCCAGCCGACCGATCCCGGTGGCGACGACGGCGGTCAGGGTGGCGAGGACCCGGGCGACGGTACGGCCACCGGCGGCGGTGACCCCGGCGAGGGCGGAGAGACAGCGGGCTCGGGCACCTGAGCCGCACTCACGACGACGACAAGGGCCGGACCGATCTCCCTGATCGGCCCGGCCCTTTGGCGATGTTTCACGTGAAACCTTCGCCCTCGTCGGGCACGCGATGTTTCACGTGGAACATCCCTCCCTGTCGGCCACATGATGTTTCACGTGAAACATCCGGCTCGCCCTTTCCGCGCGGCTCGCGATGTTTCACGTGAAACATCGTCATCCGCCCACTCCCACCACGCCTTTGGCCCGCGCCACCCGCTTCTCCCGTACCACGTCCGCCAGTTCACGCGGCGTTCGTCCTCCGGCGAAGCACCACAGCGCGATGACCGGGTCGCAGAGGGCGCAGCCCAGCGAGGACGTGTGCGCGAAGGGCAGCAGGGGAGAGCCCTTGAGGTGGTGGACGATGTCCCAGGCCGTGTGGAGCAGCCAGCCGATGCCCACGAACGTCCAGGAGTCCAGCGCCCGGTACGCCACGTACGTGGCCGCCGCCGTGAACGCGAACTCCCAGCCGCCGAGGTCGCCCCCGCCGAGGTACGTCGCTCCCGCCCCGGCCACCATCACCGCGTTGAGCTTCCTGCGGTGCGGGGGACGCACGAGGGACATCAGGAGCGCGTAGCAGAGCCCGATGAGGACGGGCGGGACGACGGTGAGGGCGAGCGAGGACATGCGGAGGCGCCTTTCGGGTGTGGTGGGGATGCGGGTTCGGGGCCCGGGCCCTGGTGTCGGGTGGGGTCCGGGTGTCCGGTCCGCGCTTACGACGCTAGGCAGCCGCCCTGCCCGCTCCCAGACCCGTCGCCGACACGCAGCACCGGATTTCCGCCAAGCCGCTCTCCGGCCCTCCGCGCTGCCCCCGCTGTCCTCGTTGCCCCCGTCGTCCTCGCCGCCCCCGTCGTCCTCGCTGCCCCTGCTGTCCTCGCCGCCCCCCTCGTCCCCGCCGCTTCACCCCGATAGCCGTCCCTCCCACCCCAATGCGTTGTTCCCGCCGCCGCATTTCGTGAGAAGGGCAGGGGCACCGTTCTTGATCGATTTTCTCGGTGGGAAGAAAGAGTCCCCCGGTGGCGTGATCGGTGGAGCCCCGCCGCTGAGGTCGCGGATCTCCGGTCCTGGTCAGCGGGGTGCGCGAGGTGGCCGGCCTCCTTTCCGCCGCTTTTTGCTCGCCCTGCGGGCGTCCTTTTCAGGGCATAACCCGAGGCCATGCAGCAATCGTCCGCAAAAGGATCTCGTCGCCGGAGACATCGGGGAAAGAGATGAGCGCGAGATACCACACGGTTTCGTGTCCGTGGGCGTCTTGGTGGACCGCCTCGTGATCATCGAGCAGGAAAGCGGCCATTTGTCCGTTCTCGCTCGCGCGGGCGGTTTCCCGTCCCCCTTCGTCGTGCGCCCGGGATGCGGGCCTCACCTCGGCTCTTCCCGCGCCCGGGGTGCGCGGGTTAACGTGCCGGTGTTCCGGCCCCCTGCGAGGCTGTGACCAGGAGATGCAGGCGAAGCTTCCCCCGGCTTTCTCGATTTACTTGGAAATCCAAGCAAAATTGCAGGTCAGCGGGGGTTCGCGGAGTATTGCCGCACTGGGTAACGTGCACGTTGCAGGGGCTCACCGGGGCACTTGTCACGCCTGTTCCCGGCCGAGCCGCACCCACCCCGTGCGCGGGAGGGGAGCAGGCGCCTTCCCTCTCCGTCCCAGGAGACGGAGGGATACCCAGCTTCCGGCAGATCCCGGGAGCCGGACCGACGGAGGAACACACGTGACTGCCAAGAAGGCGCCGGCCCGAGCCGCAGCGCCCGCCCCGGCGAAGAGCGCCGCCACATCGAGGGGCGCCGCCCCGGCCAAGAACGCCGCCAAGGCCCCCGCCCGCCGCGGCTCGGCGGCCACATCGCCCGCCACGGCTCGCAAGTCCAAGGCGACCCCCGCGAAGAAGGCCCCCGCGAAGAAGGCCCCCGCCGCGCCCGCCCCCGCCACCCCTGCCGGTGACCCCGAGCTGGTCCAGCTCCTCACCCCGGAGGGCGTCCGCGTCCCCCATCCGGAGTACGACCGCTGGGTCGAGGACATCACCGCGGACGAGCTGCGCGGTTTCTACCGCGACATGGTCCTCACACGTCGCTTCGACGCGGAGGCCACGAGCCTCCAGCGCCAGGGCGAGCTGGGCCTGTGGCCCTCGCTGCTCGGCCAGGAGGCCGCGCAGATCGGCTCGGGCCGGGCGCTGCGCCCCGACGACTACGTCTTCCCGACCTACCGCGAGCACGGCGTCGCGTGGTGCAGGGGCGTGGACCCGACCCTCCTCCTCGGCATGTTCCGCGGCGTGAACAACGGTGGCTGGGACCCCACGAGCAACAACTTCCACCTGTACACGATCGTGATCGGCTCCCAGGCCCTGCACGCGACCGGCTACGCGATGGGCATCGGCCTCGACGGCGCCGACTCGGCCGTCGTCGCCTACTTCGGCGACGGCGCGTCGAGCCAGGGCGACGTGGCCGAGGCGTTCACCTTCTCGGCCGTGTACAACGCGCCGACGCTGTTCTTCTGCCAGAACAACCAGTGGGCCATCTCCGAGCCCACCGAGCGCCAGACGCGCGTGCCGCTCTACCAGCGCGCCCGCGGCTACGGCTTCCCCGGTGTCCGCGTCGACGGCAACGACGTCCTCGCCGTCCTCGCCGTGACCCGCGCGGCCCTCGCGCACATCCGCTCCGGCCAGGGCCCGATGCTCGTCGAGGCGTTCACGTACCGCATGGGCGCTCACACGACCTCCGACGACCCCACCCGCTACCGCACCGACGACGAGCGGCAGGCGTGGGAGGCGAAGGACCCCATCGAGCGGCTGCGCGCCCACCTGCTCGCCGAGGGCCTCGCCGACGAGGCGTTCTTCGCCTCGCTGGAGGAGGAGAGCGAGGCGATGGGGCGGAGCGTGCGGGAGGCGATCCGCGCCATGCCGGACCCCGACCGCCTGGCGATCTTCGAGAACGCCTACGCGGACGGAAGCTCCCTCGTCGACGAGGAGCGCGCGCAGTTCGAGGAGTACCAGGCGTCCTTCGCGGACGTCTCGGCCGGAGAGGGCGAGTGACCGTGGCTGCGGAGAAACTGGCACTGGCGAAAGCGATCAACGAGTCGCTGCGCACCGCTATGGAGAACGACCCCAAGGTCATCGTGATGGGGGAGGACGTCGGCAAGCTCGGCGGCGTCTTCCGCGTCACCGACGGGCTCCAGAAGGACTTCGGCGAGCGCCGCGTCATCGACACACCGCTCGCCGAGTCCGGCATCGTCGGCACCGCGATCGGCCTCGCGCTGCGCGGCTACCGGCCCGTCGTGGAGATCCAGTTCGACGGCTTCGTCTTCCCCGCGTACGACCAGATCGTCACGCAGCTCGCGAAGATGCACGCCCGCGCGCTCGGCAAGATCAAACTGCCCGTCGTCGTGCGCATCCCCTACGGGGGTGGCATCGGCGCCGTCGAGCACCACAGCGAGTCGCCGGAGACGCTGTTCGCGCACGTCGCCGGTCTCAAGGTCGTCTCGCCGTCGAACGCGTCCGACGCGTACTGGATGATGCAGCAGGCCATCCAGAGCGACGACCCGGTGATCTTCTTCGAGCCCAAGCGGCGCTACTGGGACCGCGCCGAGGTCGAGCGCGAGTCGATCCCCGGTCCGCTCCACAAGGCGCGTGTCCTGCGCGAGGGCACGGACGTCTCGCTCGTCGCGTACGGGCCGATGGTGAAGACGTGCCTGGAGGCCGCCGAGGCCGCCGCGGCCGAGGGCAAGTCCGTCGAGGTCGTCGACCTGCGCTCGATGTCCCCGATCGACTTCGACACCGTGCAGGCCACGACGGAGAAGACCGGGCGGCTCGTCGTCGTGCACGAGGCCCCCGTCTTCCTCGGTACGGGCGCGGAGATCGCCGCGCGCGTCACCGAGCGCTCCTTCTACCACCTGGAGGCCCCCGTCCTGCGGGTCGGCGGCTACCACGTCCCGTACCCGCCCGCGCGCCTGGAGGACGAGTACCTCCCCGGCCTCGACCGGGTGCTCGACGCCGTCGACCGCTCGCTCGCGTACTGAGCGGCGGGAAGGAGCCATGACGACGATGACGCGACAGACCACAGGCCTCCGCGAGTTCAAGATGCCCGACGTGGGCGAGGGGCTCACCGAGGCCGAGATCCTCGGCTGGTACGTCCAGCCCGGCGACACCGTGACCGACGGCCAGGTCGTGTGCGAGGTCGAGACGGCGAAGGCCGCCGTCGAACTGCCCATCCCCTTCGACGGCGTGGTCCGCGAACTGCGCTTCCCCGAGGGCACCACGGTCGATGTCGGCCAGGTGATCATCGTGGTGGACACGGGCGGCGGCGAAGGAGACGGGGACACGGGGACGGCCGAGACGGGTACGGACACGGCACCGGAGCCGACCGCCGAGGCGCCCGCGGCACCCGAGGAGAAGGCGGCGGCCGCCCGCCAGCCCGTCCTGGTCGGCTACGGCGTCGCCGAGTCCTCGACGAAGCGGCGCCCGCGCAAGGCGGCACAGGCGGCCCGGCCCGCGCAGGTCAACGGCACGGCACGTACGGCCCCGGCCCCCGAGGCCGCCGCCGCACCCGAGCCCGCCCCCGCACCCGAGCCCGCCCCCGCACCCGCCCCCGCACCCGCCCCCGCGCCTGCGGCCTCCTCCGCCCGCCCCCTCGCCAAGCCGCCCGTCCGCAAGCTCGCGAAGGACCTCGGCGTCGACCTCGCCGCGGTCGTCCCGAGCGGCCCGGACGGTGTCATCACGCGCGAGGACGTGCACGCGGCGGCAACCCCCGTACCGCAGACCGCTCCGCAGCCCGCGCAGCAGGACGCGGCACCCGTGGAGGTGTCCCCGGCCCCCGCGTCGGCCCCTGCGGACGCCTCCGCCGCGGAAGGACCCGCGCAGCCCTCCCGCGAGACGCGTATCCCCATCAAGGGCGTCCGCAAGGCGACCGCGCAGGCCATGATCGGCTCGGCCTTCACGGCGCCGCACGTCACGGAGTTCGTCACCGTCGACGTGACGCGCACGATGAAGCTCGTCGAGAAGCTCAAGGCCGACCCGGACATGGCGGGGTTGCGGGTCAACCCGCTGCTCCTCATCGCCCGCGCCCTGCTCCTCGCGATCCGCCGCAACCCGGAGATCAACGCGGCGTGGGACGAGGAGAACCAGGAGATCGTGGTCAAGCACTACGTGAACCTCGGTATCGCGGCGGCGACCCCGCGCGGCCTCATCGTGCCGAACATCAAGAACGCGGAAGACCTCTCGCTCGCCGAGCTGTCGACCGCGCTCTCGGACCTCGTGGGGACCGCCCGCGAGGGCCGTACGAGCCCGGCGGCGATGCGCGGCGGCACGGTGACGATCACCAACGTCGGCGTCTTCGGCGTCGACACGGGCACGCCGATCCTCAACCCCGGCGAGTCCGCGATCCTCGCCGTCGGCGCGATCAAGCCCCAACCGTGGGTCCACAAGGGCAAGGTGAAGCCCCGGCAGGTCACCACGCTCGCGCTCTCCTTCGACCACCGGCTCGTCGACGGCGAACTCGGCTCGAAGGTGCTCGCGGACATCGCGGCGGTCCTGGAGCAGCCCAAGCGCCTCCTGACCTGGGGCTGATCCGCACCCACCGCACGAAGCGGGGGCAGGGACCGCACCCGCCGCACGAGGCAGGGGCAGGGACCGCACCCACCGCACGAAGCGGGGCCCGGTCCGCACACGACGTGCGGGCCGGGCCCCGTGTCATTCCCGATGTTTCACGTGAAACATCAACAGGCCCGCAGGGAGCGGATGTTTCACGTGAAACATCCGCTCCCCGACGCGCCCCGCCATCAGTCCTTCTGCGCGCCCTTCGGCAGCGGCTGGAGCTTCATCGACTTCGCGCTGTTCGACTTGAACGCGTAGTCCATGATCTTGGCGGCGTCCTCAAAGCGGTTGCTGTCGTTGAGGATCACGCCCGCGACGGTCTTCCCGTCGCGCGTCGCGGCGAAGACGAGGCAGGGGCCCGAGCCGCTCGCGGTGCCGGTCTTGATGCCGATCGCGCCCTTGTAGGAGCCGAGCAGCTTGTTCGTGTTGTACCAGGTGTACGTACGCGCCTTGCCGTTGCTCGCGGTCGCCTTCTGCTTCGTGCTCTTCGCCTTGACCACCGTACGGAAGGTCGCGTTCTTGAGCGCGTGCCGGGCGAGGAGCGAGGCGTCGCGCGGTGTCGTGTAGTTCTTGCTCTTCGTCGGGATGCCGTCGAAGGAGTCGTAGGACGTGTTCTTCATCTTCAGCGACTTCGCCTTGGCGTTCATCTTGGAGATGAAGTTCGCGGTGCGCGCCGACGCGGTCTTGCCGGTGCCGAAGGTGTCGGCGAGGGCGTACGCGGCGTCGCAGCCGGACGGCAGGAGTGTCGCGTAGAGGAGCTGACGGACCGTGACCTTGTCGCCCGTGCGTAGATCCGCGGTGCTCGCGCCCTTCTTGACGACGTAGTCGCGGTACGCCTGCTTGATCGTGACCTTCTTGTCGAGATTGACACCCTTCGTGTCGAGGACCACGGCCGCGGTCATGACCTTGGTGGTGCTCGCCATCTGCCGCTTGGTGTCGGCGGCCTTGCTGTAGAGCGTCTTGCCCGAGGACGTGTCGAGCAGGAAGGCGCCCTTGGCGCTCACCGAGGGCGCCGAGGCGGCCTGCGCCGTACCGACGAGCGGCGCGACGAGGACGGCACCGGCGGTGAGGGCGACGGTGACGGTACGGCGCGGACTAAGACCGAGGTTCACACGATGCTCCGTAAGAGGCGGGAGAGAAGAAAACCGGAGTGGCGCACAGCACACGCCTACCCCAGTCAGACAACGAGCCGGCCTGGGGAGTTGCACGTGGGCGGACACGAGTTGTGCGCTTTTCTCGCGACGTGGGGTGCTAAGGGGTGCGGGACCCGGCCCTCGCCCCGCATCCCTCGCCCCTGCCCTCTACTGTCGTGGCCATGATGTGGTGGGAGGGCTTGCTGATCGGGATCGCCGGGGTGTGGGCCGGGGCGATCAACACCGTGGTGGGCTCGGGGACGCTCGTGACGTTCCCCGTCCTCGTCGCGCTCGGCTACCCGCCGGTGACGGCGACGACATCGAACGCGGTCGGCCTCATCACGGGCACCATCACGGGCGCGTACGGCTACCGCCACGAACTCACCGGTCAGGGCCGCCGCGTGGCCCGCCTCGCCGTCGCCTCGTTCTTCGGCGCGATCGGCGGCACGGTGCTGCTGCTCTCGCTCCCGAAGGACGCCTTCGAGGTCATCGTCCCCGTCCTCGTCGGCATGTCGGTCCTCCTCGTGGCCCTCCAGCCGCTCGCGACACGGCGGTTGAGGGAACGAAAGGCGGCGAAGGCGGAGGCGGAGGCGGCGGCAGCGACGATCACGCCCGCGGAGCCGACACCCGCCGACGGCCCTGCGACACCCGCCGACGGCCCTGCGACGCCCCCCACGTCCCCTGCCGCTGCCCCTGCGACGCCCCCCACGACCCCTGCGGGGACCGAAGCCGCCCCCTTCACGCCGCTCCTCTACGTCTTGATCTTCCTCATCGGCGTCTACGGCGGCTACTTCACGGCGGCCCAGGGCATCATGCTCGTCGGCGTGATGGGTCTGCTCCTCGCCGACCCGCTCCAGCGCGTCAACGCCTTCAAGAACGTCCTCTCCGCCGTCGTGAACTTCGTCGCCGGGGTCATCTACGCGGTCGTGGCCCCCGTGGACTGGGCGGTCATCGCGATCCTCGCCGTCGGCTCGATCCTCGGCGGCTTCCTCGGCGCCCGCATCGGACGCCGCCTCTCGCCGACCGTGCTGCGGACCACGGTCATCGTGATCGGCCTGGTGGCGGTCGTGCGGCTCCTCGTCTGATCCGGTGCGGTCGTGCGGCTCCTCGTCCGATCCGGTGCGGTCCTGCGGCTCCTCGTCCGATCCGGCGAGGAGGCGGGCGGGGCGCTCGCGGCACGGAGTGCGCTCGCCGATGGGCGCCTGGGGGGGGCTGAGCGCGGGGGAGACACGCCGCGAGACGGCGGGGCGCACGAAGGACGGGCAGGTCACCTCGCCACTGCGATGGCCCGGGCGGTGCGGCACCCGTGCGCGCGTCGCGGGTGCCGGCAGGCGAGGGCTGCGGGCGGTCGTCGGCACGTACGGGGTGGTGCTGTGCTTTCCCGGCTCGTGGTCGCGATCGTCCAGCGCGACGCGCACGGGCCGCTGTGGCGGGTGTGCCCGCTGCGGGCCCCTTCGCCGCCCTCGTGCTCCGGTGCTCCGCGTGACGGCCCACTTCGCGGTACGTGTCCTGCGCGAGCCACCGCAGTACCGCCCGCCGGTCAAGGCCGGAGCCCCCGCACCACGGTGTCCGGGTACGGGGAAGGCCGGGCGCCCACGGGGGAGAGAGACACCCGGCCTTCCGTACCGGAGGGGCGCCGCGCCGGGGCCTACGGGGATCGGCGGCCTGTCGGCCGTACCGTCCGTGCCCGGCGCTTGTGCACCCGTTTGTCCACCTTAACGCGTCGGCTCACATGCCGTGCACGGCGGGGACGGTCCCGAGCCGTCCGGCGCTGAAGTCCTCGAAGGCCTGCTGGAGTTCTTCGCGGGTGTTCATGACGAACGGCCCGTACTGCGCCATCGGTTCGCGGATCGGCCGCCCGCCGAGGAGCAACACCTCCAGGTCCGGCGTGTGGCTGTCCTGCGACTCGTCGGCCCGTACGGTCACGGAGCCGCCCGAGCCGAAGACGGCGGCCTGTCCGGTGTGCACGGGCCGCCGGTCGGTGCCGACGGAACCGCGCCCCGCGAGCACGTACGCGAGGCCGTTGAAGTCCTCGCGCCACGGCAGCGTCGCCTCCGCGCCGGGCCGTACGGTCGCGTGCACGAGGCTGATCGGCGTGTGCGTGATGCCGGGGCCCTCGTGCCCGTCCAGCTCACCGGCGATGACGCGGAGCAGCGCGCCGCCGTCGGGGGTGGTGAGGAGCTTGACCTGCCCGCCGCGGATGTCCTGGTAGCCGGGGTCCTTCATCTTGTCCTTGGCGGGCAGGTTCACCCACAGCTGGATGCCGTGGAAGACGCCGCCGCTCATGACGAGCTGCTCCGGCGGCGCCTCGATGTGCAGCAGCCCGGACCCGGCCGTCATCCACTGCGTGTCACCGTTGGTGATCGTCCCGCCGCCACCGTGGGAGTCCTGGTGGATGAAGGTGCCGTCGATGATGTACGTGACGGTCTCGAAGCCGCGGTGCGGGTGCCAGGGCGTGCCCTTGGCCTCGCCGACGCCGTACTCCACCTCGCCCATCTGGTCCATCATGATGAACGGGTCCAGGTACCGGTAGTCGATCCCTGCGAAGGCCCGGCGCACCGGGAAGCCCTCCCCCTCGAAGCCGCTCGGCGCGGTCGAGACCCCGAGCACGGGGCGGGCCTGGGCGCCTGCGGGCACGGTCACCCTCGGCAGGGTCAGCGGATTCTCCACGGTCACGGCGGGCATGGCGCGCTCCTTCTCGTCCTCGTCTGCACGGCTCGACTGGTCCGAGCCGTTGAAACTCGAACTTTCTGAACCCGAGATTAGTTGAATCTCGAACTTCTCGCCAGGGGGAACGACCCGCAGCGACGTGACATTCCCCGCACGCGAGGACGCACCGTTCGCCGCGCGCCACCCCATCAACCGCGCTACGAGGCCACGGCGCTACGAGGCCACGGCGCTACGAGGCCACCGCGTCACGAGTCCACGGCACTACGAGGCCACCGCGCCCCAGGCCGCCGCGCCGCCTCCTTCCACCCCGCCCCGGATCACCCCGCCACCGAACCACCCGCACCGCATCCGCTCACCCGCATCCGCTCACCCGCATCCGCTCACCCGCGCCGCCTCACCAGCTCGCGGGCAGCCGCACGGGGCTGCGCGTGATCGTGCCGTGCCGCCACTCGACCTCCTCGGTGGCCACGGCGAGCCGGAGCGTGGGAAGGCGCTCGGCGAGCCGGTGCAGGGCGAGTTGCAGCTCGGCCCGGGCGAGCCACGTACCCAGGCAGTAGTGCCGCCCCGCGCCGAAGGCGAGCGTGGGCCGGGGCAGGGGGGCGAACAGCGCCTCGGGGTCGTGCGGGTCGCCGGGGAAGGCCCCTGGGTCACGCTGCGCGGCGATGCGGTCCGTCGTGACGAGCGCCCCGGCCGGGATCGTCACGCCGCCGACGCCGATGTCCGCGCGCGCGGTGACGAGGTGCCCGGCGCGCTCCTCGGGATCGCCGATGGGGATCAGGTACAGCAGCCGCTCCGTGAGCGCCGCCGCCGCCTCCTCGCCCGTACCCAGCCGTTGCCAGGCGCCGGGCTGCTCGGTCAGGAGGTAGAGGAGGGAGTTGCTGAGCATGGTCATCGTCGTGTCGTGGCCACCGATGATCATGGTGGAGATCAGATTGACCAGCGCGGCTTCCGGGATGCCGCCCTCCCCGTCGGTGGCCAGGACGACGGAGCTGACGAGATCGTCGCCGGGTGCCGCACGGCGCGCGGTGATCAACGCACCGGCGAAATCGGCCAGTTCGGCCCGGGCCCGGGCACCCTCCTCCGGGGCGGCGCTGGCGCCCGCCATCGCGTGCCTGGACCAGTGGAGCAGCTTTTCGAAGGGCACGTCGTCCACGGCGAGCAGCCGGTGCATCACCAGGGAGGGCAACGGCAGGGCGTAGTCCCTGACGAGGTCGCCGGGCGGCCCCTGCTTGACGAGGCCGTCGAGCAACTGGCCGACGACGTCGGCGACCCACGGCCGCAGGTGCGCGACCGCGCGCGGCGTGAAGGCCCTGCCGACGGCTCGCCGCAGGCGCAGGTGGGCCTCGCCGTCCTGCCGCCCGATGGCGTCGCGGCTCTTCAGCACGCTGGGGTTGTCGGCGACGGGCGGTGCCCCGGGTGCCTGGACCGGCGCGCGGCCGAAACGCTGGTCGCTGAGGACCTGGTGCACGTCGTCGTACCGGGTGACGAGCCACACCGGCGTCCCGTCCGGCAGTTCGACGAGCCGGGGCGGACCGGTCTCCTGACCGGTGATCCTGTGCAAGGGGGCGGTGCGGGGAGTGGTCACGGCGTTCCTCCTGTGAAGGCAGTCCTGTCGGCCCGGATCGCCCCGGGCGGACCCTGCCCCGACCAACGACGTGACGTCTGCCCAGGTCACCGCAGTACCGCACCGGACCCCGGCCCTCCCCGCCCCCGGCGTACCTGTCGCCTCGGACCGGCTGTCCGCGCGGGCGCGCGCGCCGGGGCGGTGGCGGGCCGGGGCGTCCGGGCCCCGCCGTACGCCGGGCGCACGGGGCCGGGCACCGTCCTCGCCGCGAACGGCGCACGAAGCCGCCGGAGGGTGGCCGCTCGGCCGGACCCCGCCGACCGAGAACGTGCGATGTCCTGGCGGCTCCGCCGTGGTCTCCCCTACGCGGGCTCGCTCGTCCGCGCGGGCACGCACCCGCCGGGATGGTCGGCGTACAAGCCGCGCCGCAGCGCCCCCGCCCAGTGCGGGCACGGCGGCGCGACGCGCACCCGCCACACCGGCACGGCCGCCCCGAACGTCCCCCACACATGCCCTCCGCCCCCGCTCAACTCGCGTACGATCCCCTGGTGTTCGTACGTCGGATGCGGGGCCAGCGCGCAGCGGATACGGGACCGGGGCGGCGCCCCTGGCGTCCGCGTCACCTCACTCGCCAACTCCCCGACGATCTGCGTCACGTGTCCGGTCGCCTCACAACGCGCCACGTCGTCGGGGGACTTGCTCATCGCTTCACCTGCGTTCTCCATGAGGGCGGCGGTCAGTTCGTACCAGGAGCCGCCCGGGTCCTGGAATCGCCGTGCGTACGGGTGGCCCTGGGCCAGCAACATCCGCACGTACCTGCTCTGTTCGGAACACTCCGCCCACTCCCGCAGCGCCGTCGGCGCGTCGGGCCCCGGCCCGTAGGCGGGCCGTACGACCCCGGGCGCCACCGCCCACCGCGTACGGGGCCCCGGATCGAGCCGCACCGCGAGCCGCAATGCCTCCCCGCGCAACCACGCGGCGGCCGCCTCCGGCGTCCCGACCCGCGCCCGCCCGAGCAGCACGGCCCGGTGGGCGTCACCACCCAACGAAGCGACGATCACACCGCACCGCCGTGGTACGGGTGACGGGCCCTCAGTACGCGGCAGTCGACCGCCCGGGAAAGATCCCCGCGCGCCTCCACCTCCCTTTCCTCACGGGCGAGTTGGGCGCACGTCGCGCAATCCGTGGGCGGCACCTGATCCGTGGATTCCTTGAGCATGGACATAGCTTGCGCCAGGGGCGGGGAGCGCGTACTTATCTACCGATTCCGCCTTAGCGAATTCGATTCTGAATCGCTGGCGCATCGCTTCAACGCGTACGCAAGAGGGAGGTGTTGGAACGCATGACTGATTCCTTGGTTCCGGACCCCGATTCCTCACGGGGCACTTGGACCTTCAGGATCGAGGTGCAGAAGCTCCGCAACCGCCTGGGGCTTTCGCAACGGGCATTCGCAGACCTGCTGCACTACTCACAAGCCCAGGTCGCCAAGGTGGAGAACGGTACGGCGCCGCCGTCGCTGGCCTTCGCGGCGAGCATGGACGCGGCTACCGGTACGGGTGAGGTCTACCAGGACATATTGAAGCGAATGCTTGAGGAAGAAGCGCAGCCGGAGTGGTTCGGGCCATACCTTGACTTGGAGCGGCGAGCGGTAGCGATCACTGACTACTGCAATGGCTTTGTGATGGGCATGCTCCAGGTCGAGGAGTACGCGGAGGCCATCTTTCGCGCGGGCTTGCCGAGAAGAGAGGACGTACAGGTGCGCGCGCTCGTGGCGGAGCGCATGAAACGTGCGGAGGAGCTGAGGAGGCCCACGCTTCGGAGTCTGTGGGGGATCATCCACGAGGGCGTGTTGCGCACCCCTGTCGGTGGCCCGGAGGTCATGCGCAAGCAGATCCAACATCTCTTGGAGATGGCGGAACGACCGCGAGTCACCCTGCAAATTCTCCCCTTTTCGGCCGGGGCGCCACCGAGCCACGTCCCCTTCACGATGCTCGCGATGGGGGGCAGGAATCCCGACATCGTCTATTCCGAGTCGCCCTCGGGCGGGCAAGTGGACTACAGCCCTGCGGCGGTGGCGCACGCCGTCTCGATCTGCGACCGTCTGCGCATGACCGCCGCGAGTGAACAGGCCTCGGCGGACATCTTCCGCGCGATGTTGAAGGAGCATGATTCATGACACAGGTACGACCCGGCCGGTGGACCAAGTCGAGCTACAGCGGCGCCAGCGGCGGGAACTGTGTAGAGGTCGCGCTGGGCGAGCCCGCCGTCCCCGTGCGCGACAGCAAGCGTGCCGACGACGGTCCGGTCATCGAGTTCACCCGTCCCGCCTTCACCGCTTTCCTCGGCGCGGTCCGCGAGGGCTGAAGCCGGAGATGCGCACGAGCCCGCCTCGCGGGCCCGGGGCGGCGCCTTCGCCCGCTCCGCGAGGAGAGGGCGGCGGCGTGGCCTTGAAGCGGCCGCCTCCGGCGTCACGTCGGGGGCGGAACGTGCGCCCCTGGATAGGTGTACGGGTAGTCGATGCCCATCGTGGCGAGGGCTGCGGCGCGGCGGCGTTCGCGGATGGCGCGCAACTCGGCCTGGGCGGCGGGGGAATCGCAGTTCTTGTGGCGCGCGAAGTGCGCCAGGGCATCGGCTTTCGTGGGACCGGTCCAGGGGTTGCGCCACGGCGACTGCCGCAGCGCGGCCCGTGCGGCGACGCGCGACTCGGCCTGTACGAAGGCGAGATACGCGGCGGTGCGACGGCCCGGACGGGGGCGGGGAAAAAGCAGACAGAGCACCCAGCAGAGGGCGCGGGCGATAGAATCGCGCAGCACGGTCGTTCCAGTCGTTGTGGGGCTGAAGCGGCTGGCCGACCCGCCTTTGGTAGAGGCTGAGTCGGCGGCCCTGACGGGTTGCGCCAACAGCCCGTCAGGGCTTTTCTGTGCGCCCCGTAATGCCTTAAATCATTCTCCGTCCAGTTACTTCCCGGTATCCGTGAATGCGCCCCTGTGTGCCCCAAGTGCCCCTAGTTGCGCTCCTTGCGCCGAAGTGAAGGGGCGGAGGGTGGCGTGGCGGGTGGGGTGGGCGGCAGGCTGGGGGCATGACATCTGGTTCGGGGAGTGCGCCGGCTCGGTTCAAGGATCTTTGTCTGGACGCGCGGGATCATCAGGCGCTGGCCGACTGGTGGTGCGCCGCGATGGGGTATGTGCGGCGGGAGGACGGGGAGCCCGTCGACGAGCCCGTGGCGATTGTCGACGCGGCGGGGGAAGGGCCCCTGATCTGGGTGATTCCCGTGCCCGAGGGCAAGGTGGTCAAGAACCGGATGCACCTGGACGTGTACGGGGATGTCGAGCGGTTGCGGGGGCTCGGGGCGGTCGT
This sequence comes from Streptomyces sp. P6-2-1, assembly GCF_050613165.1. NCBI lineage: Bacteria > Bacillati > Actinomycetota > Actinomycetes > Kitasatosporales > Streptomycetaceae > Streptomyces > Streptomyces sp. P6-2-1. The sequence goes on from NZ_CP192513.1 coordinate 3,614,589, forward strand.
CCTTCAGGAGCCCGATGCCGCGAAGGGGATTCCGTGGCACGTCATGCGGGACCCCGAGGGGAACGAGTTCTGCGTGTTCGCGCCCGCCGCCGCCTGAGGCCCGCGCCCCGCCCGGCGCACCCGGGCCTCGTACCCCCCGTACCCGGCGCGGCCGCACCTCGCCCCGCGCCGACGCGAAGGCGTCAGCCGTACATCCTTCGCATCGCGTAGTCGACCATCTCCTCGACCGCCTTCGCGTCGAAGACGATGCGGTGCTCGCCCTCCATGTCGAGGACGAAGCCGTAGCCCGTGGGGAGGAGGTCCAGGACTTCCGCGCCCGTGATCACGAAGTACTTGGAGTCCTTGCCCGCGTAGCGGCGCAGCTCCTTCAGGGACGTGAACATCGGGATCACCGGCTGCTGCGTGTTGTGCAGGGCCAGGAAGCCGGGGGTGTCGCCCCGGGGGCAGTAGACCTTCGACGCGGCGAAGATCTGCTGGAAGTCGTCCGAGGTGAACTGGCCCGTCGTGAACGCGCGGACCGCCTCCGCGAGCGAGGGCGGGGACGGCTCGGGGTACAGCGGGGGCTGCTGCTGGCCGTACGCGTCCGACGGCTGCTGCTGGCCGTACGCGCCGGGCTGGGGCTGCTGCGGCGGCTGCGCGTACTGCTGCTGTGCGCCCGCGTTCGGGTCGTAGCCGTACATGGGGGAAAGGGTAGCCGCCCGCACCGCTCCCCCCACGGGGGTCGCGCCGTTCCGGACACTCCGGCGAGGGCCTCGCGAGTGACGATTTCCTCACCCCTGGGGGCCTTCAGGGCTTGCGCCTTATTACTGACGGGTAGCATCATCGTAGCTACTGGCCGGTACAGGTATGGGTGTGCTGGGTACGCTCGGGCACGCTTGGGCGTCCCGTACTGATATCGGCTTGTATGTCTGATACGTCCGGGTGGAGGGCAGCCTCCCCGTACCGCGTAAGGGAGCCGTCGCCGTGGGGCACTACAAGTCGAATCTCCGAGACATCGAGTTCAACCTCTTCGAGGTCCTGGGCCGCGACAAGGTCTACGGTTCCGGTCCCTTCGCCGAGATGGACGCCGACACCGCCAAGTCGATCCTCGCCGAGCTGGCCCGGCTCTCCGAGAACGAGCTTGCCGAGTCCTTCGCCGACGCGGACCGCAACCCGCCCGTCTTCGACCCCGAGACGAACACCGCGCCCGTCCCCGAGACCTTCAAGAAGTCCTACAAGGCCTTCATGGACTCCGAGTACTGGCGCCTCGGCCTCCCCGAGGAGATCGGCGGCACGACCGCGCCGCGTTCCCTCATCTGGGCGTACGCGGAACTGATCCTCGGCGCGAACCCGGCCATCTGGATGTACTCCTCGGGCCCGGCCTTCGCCGGCATCCTCTTCGATGAGGGCAACGAGGCGCAGAAGAAGGTCGCCGAGATCGCCGTCGAGAAGCAGTGGGGCTCCACGATGGTCCTCACGGAGCCCGACGCGGGTTCGGACGTCGGCGCCGGGCGCACCAAGGCCATCGAGCAGGCCGACGGCAGCTGGCACATCGAGGGCGTGAAGCGGTTCATCACGTCCGGCGAGCACGACATGTCGGAGAACATCCTCCACTACGTCCTCGCGCGTCCCGAGGGCGGCAAGCCCGGCACCAAGGGCCTCTCGCTCTTCCTCGTGCCGAAGTACGAGTTCGACTGGGAGACCGGCGAGCTGGGCGAGCGCAACGGCGTCTACGCGACGAACGTCGAGCACAAGATGGGCCTCAAGGCCTCCAACACGTGCGAGATGACCTTCGGCGACCGCCACCCCGCCAAGGGCTGGCTCATCGGCGACAAGCACGACGGCATCCGCCAGATGTTCCGCATCATCGAGTTCGCCCGCATGATGGTCGGCACGAAGGCCATCGCGACCCTCTCCACCGGCTACCTCAACGCCCTGGAGTACGCCAAGGAGCGCGTGCAGGGTCCCGACCTCGCCAACTTCACCGACAAGACCGCGCCCAAGGTCACCATCACGCACCACCCCGACGTGCGCCGCTCGCTCATGACGCAGAAGGCGTACGCGGAGGGCATGCGCGCGCTCGTCATGCACACCGCCGCCGTCCAGGACTCGATCGCGCTGGCCGAGGCCGCCGGCGAGGACGCCGCCGAGCTGCACGCCCTCAACGACCTGCTCCTGCCGATCGTCAAGGGCTACGGCTCCGAGAAGTCCTACGAGCAGCTCGCGCAGTCGCTCCAGACCTTCGGCGGCTCCGGCTACCTCCAGGAGTACCCGGTCGAGCAGTACATCCGCGACGCCAAGATCGACACCCTCTACGAGGGCACGACGGCGATCCAGGGCCAGGACTTCTTCTTCCGCAAGATCGTCCGCAACCAGGGTGCGGCGCTGAACTCGGTCGCGGAGGACATCAAGAAGTTCCTCGCCGTGGGTTCCGGCGGCGAGACGCTGGCCGCCGCGCGCGGGGAGCTGGCGAAGGCCGCCGGTGAGCTGGAGGCGCTCGTCGGCGCGATGCTCACGCAGCTCGCGGCGACGCAGGAGAACGCCCGCGAGATCTACAAGGTCGGCCTCAACACCTCGCGCCTGCTGCTCGCCGCCGGTGACGTCGTCGTCGGCTACCTGCTGCTTCGCGGCGCGGCCGTCGCGGAGGAGAAGCTCGCCTCGGCCTCCTCGAAGGACAAGCCCTTCTACGAGGGCAAGATCGCGGCCGCCAAGTTCTTCGCGGCGAACATCCTGCCGCGCGTCGCGGTCGAGCGTGCGCTCGCCGAGTCGACGGACCTGGAGCTGATGGACCTCGCGGAGGAGGCGTTCTGAGCCCGGTGCTCGCAGAACGCTGAGGCTTCGGCCCGAACGGCCCGTCCCACTGGTGTGGGGCGGGCCGTTCGTATGTCTTTCGTTCGCTCGTAGCTGCATCGCGGGGACGGTTCTCACTCGAAGGAGTGGGGCGTTTTGCGACTTCGGCGGAGTTATCCACAGATTGGGCGGGAGGAGGGGCTGGGGGGTGGGGGGTGCGGAAGGATGGTTACAGGGGAGCCCCCCGGGTGGGTGGGGGTCTGCCCTGAGTGGGTGGGGGGCGGCGCTGCGGGGGGTGGGGCCTGCCCCCCCCGTGCGGGAGTGGGGGTCTGTCTTGCGTGAGCGAGGGTCTGCCCTGCGTAGGCGGGTCTGCCCCGCGTGGGCGGGCGTCGGGGTCGGGTCTGCCCTGCGTGGATGGGGGGTTTGCCCCGCGTGGGCGGGTCTGCCCCGCGTGGGCGTGGGCTGCCGCGCATGGGTGTGGGTCTGTCCTGCGTGAGCGGGGGTCTGCCGTGCATGGACAGGGGGTCTGCCCCGCGTGGGCGGGCGTCTGGGCCGGGGCTGCGGGGGCCGGGTCTGCCGGGGCCGGGTCTGCCGCGCATGGGCAGGGGGTCTGCCCCGCGTGGGCGGGCGTCTGGGCCGGGTCTGCCGGGGCCGGGTCTGCCCTGCGTGGGATGGCGGGTCTGCCTTGCGTGGGATGGCGGGTCTGCCCTGCGTAGGCGGGTCTGCCTGTGCGGGCCGGGGGCCTGCCGCGCCTGGGTGCGGGTCTGCGTGGGCGCGGGCCTGTCCCACGTGGGTGCGGGGGTTTGGTGCCCGGGCGCCTGTCCCACGTAGGCGCGGGTTTGGTGCCCGGGCGCCTGTCCCACGTAGGCGCGGGTCTGGTGTCCGGGCGCCTGTCCCGCCTGGGCGCGGGTCTGGTGTCCGGGTGGCTGCCCCGTGCGGGTGTCCGAGGCTTCCCGGTCCCGGCCGGACCCCCCTCGTTAGGCTCTCCCCATGACGACCAGCACCTCCGCCCCTGCCTCCGCGCCCTTCGATCGCGCACACACCGACGACCTCCTGACCTTCCTCGCGGCGTCCCCGACGCCGTACCACGCCGTCGCCGAGGCGGCGCGGCGCCTGGAAGAGGCCGGGTTCCGGCAGGTCGCCGAGGAGGCGGCGTGGGAGGGCACGCCCGGTGGCACGTACGTGCTGCGCGGCGGGGCGCTCGTGGCCTGGTACGTCCCCGAGGGCGTCGAGGCGCACACCCCGTTCCGCATCGTCGGCGCGCACACCGACTCTCCGGGCCTGCGCGTCAAGCCGCAACCCGACTTCTCGGCGCACGGCTTCCGGCAGGTCGCCGTCGAGCTGTACGGGGGGCCGCTGCTCAACTCCTGGCTCGACCGCGACCTCGGCCTCGCCGGGCGCCTGAGCCTGCGCGACGGCTCGACGAGGCTCCTCACCGTCGACCGCCCCCTGCTGCGCGTCCCGCAACTCGCCGTCCACCTCGACCGGGGCGTCAACGACGGCCTCAAGCTCGACAGGCAGCGCCACCTCCAGCCCGTTTGGGGCCTCGGCGAGGGCCATGAGGGCGAGCTGATCGCCTTCGCCGAGCGGGAGGCGGGCCTCGAACCCGGCAGCGTCACCGGGTGGGACCTGCTCGCCTATCCCGTCGAGGCGCCCGCGTACCTCGGCCGCGAGAACGAGTTCGTCGCGGGCCCGCGCATGGACAACCTGTTCTCCGTCCACTCCGGTGTCGCCGCGCTCATCGCCGCGTCCCGCTCGGGCGAGCTGTCCTCCATCCCCGTCCTCGCCGCCTTCGACCACGAGGAGACGGGCTCCCAGTCCGACACGGGCGCCGACGGGCCGCTCCTCGGCAACGTCATCAAGCGCTCCGTCGCCTCGCGCGGCGGCTCCTACGAGGACCGTGCCCGCGCGCTCGCCTCCTCGGTGAGCCTCTCCTCGGACACGGGGCACGCCGTGCACCCCAACTACGCGGAGAAGCACGACCCGACCCACCACCCGCGCATCAACGGCGGCCCGATCCTCAAGGTCAACGTCAACAACCGCTACGCCACCGACGGGGCGGGCCGCTCCGTCTTCGTCGCGGCCGCCGAGCGCGCCGGGACCCCGTACCAGAGCTTCGTCTCCAACAACGCGATGCCGTGCGGGACCACCATCGGGCCCATCACCGCCGCGCGCCACGGCATCAAGACCGTCGACATCGGCGTCGCGATCCTCTCCATGCACAGCGTGCGGGAGCTGTGCGGGGACAAGGACCCGTACTACCTCGCGAACACGCTGGTGGCGTTCCTGGAGGGCTGAGGCTCCCGCCGTCCGGTTCCGGTACGGGGCGCACGGCTGTGTGCGGTGCGCCCCCGGGGGTACCCGTGCGAAACGGACGGCAACAAGGAGGCTCGTCATGGGACTTGGTGGATGCATCATCCTGATCGCGGTCGGCGCGATCCTCGCTTTCGCGACCGACTGGCACCTCAGTGGGCTCAATCTCGACATCGTCGGCGTGATTCTCATGGTCGTCGGCATCATCGGCGTCGTGACCTTCACGAGCATCGCGCGCAAGCGGCGCATGATCACGACGACCGGTGGCGCGCCGATCATGACCTCGCAGCCGATGACCGAGGAGGAGCGCATCCGTCGTGAGCACGGCGGCTACTGACGGGCCCCTCCGTTACGCAGCTTCCGCCGCTCCCTGACCGGCCGTCACCGTCCACGGGTGGCGGCCGGTGGCGTATGCGGGGCGTGAGGCGATAAGGGGTGGCGCCTCGTGGTCCCTTCGCGCACCATCCGGGGCATGACCCCGCCCTACCCGGCTCTGCCGCTCTACTTCAGCGACACGGGGAACGCGCGTTCCGGCGCCCCCACCGTCGTCCTGCTCCACTCCAGCGTCTGCGACCGCCGCATGTGGGCGCCGCTGCTCGCCGCGCTGCCGCCCACGTACCGCGGTCTCGCCCCCGACCTGCGCGGATTCGGCGACAGCACGCTCGACGAGGACATCCCGCACGACGACGCGCGCGATGTCCTCAGGCTCCTCGACGGCATCGGCGTCGAGCGCTTCGCCCTCGTCGGTTCCTCGTACGGGGGCCGGGTCGCGCTCCGCATCGCCGGGCTCGTGCCCGAGCGGGTCCAGGCCCTCGTGCTGTTGTGCCCCGCGGCCCCCGGGCTCGTCGAGACCGAGGCGCTGGCGGCGCTCGCGGCGCGCGAGGAGGAGCTGGTCGCCTCCGGGGACCTCGACGGCGCCTGCGCGCTGATGGCGGACACCTGGCTGGGACCCGACGCCGACGCGTCCGTACGGGCCGACGTCGTACGCATGCAACGCCGCGCCTACGAGGTCCAGCTCGCCGCCCCCGAGGGCTCCGGCCGTACGGAGGAGGGCGGCCCCGTCCCCCTCTCCGCCGTCACCGCGCCCACCCTCGTCGCCACGGCCGCCCACGACCTCCCGGAGTTCCGTGCGCTGGCCGCTGGTCTCCCCGCCCGGCTCACGGGCGCGCGCGAGACGGAGTACGTGGACCTCCGCGACACCGGTCACCTCCCGAGCGTCGAGCGGCCGGAGGAGACGACGAGGCTCGTGCGGGACTTCCTGGGGCGGAGCGTGAAGTAGCGGCGGCGGCGCGGGCGGGGGCCTGCGGCGGTGCGTGCGCGGGTCTCCTGCGGTGCGTGCGAGGGGTCCCGCGGTGCGTGCGGGGGCACGGGCGCGCCGCGTGCGGTGGCGCGCCGCCCGCCGGGGCCCCGCCACCGCACGGCTCCCTCAGCCGTCCAGCCCGGCGAGGACCAGGGCGAGCCGCGTCTCACCGCCCTCGGTGACGAGCTTCACGGGGACGCCCCAGTCCTGCTGGTGCACGTGGCACGCGGGGTACTCGTTGTCCTCGGCGTCGTCGCACGAGGCCGCCATCGCGGAGACGTGCAGGACGCCCTCCGGGATGTCCGGGTTCAGCTCCAGGGGGCGGGCCAGGTCGGTGCCCGCGCCCTCGCCGGAGAGCAGCAGTTCGGGGGGCGTCGACGAGACCAGGAGGCGCGTCGAAGGGCCGTAGCGCGTGTCGAGCTTCTGGCCCGTCGGGGCCTGGAAGATGACGTCGAGGGCGAGCTTGCCGAGGGCCACCTCCGTCGCCGCGCGCCGCGTGCGGTGGGCGACCGCCTCGACGCGTACCGCCTCCTCGGGGAGCCGGAGCCGGGTCAGGCGGTGGCGCGCCGACTCGACCACGACGATCTCCTCGCCGTCCACGACCGCCGCGCTGGGCTCGCGCAGGTCGGTCGCGAGCGTCGTGACCTCGTCGCTCGCCGGGTCGTAGCGGCGCAGCGCGTGGTTGTACGTGTCCGCGACCGCCACCGAGCCGTCCGGGAGCGCCGTGACGCCGAGCGGGTGCTGGAGGAGCGCCTGCCCTGCGGTGCCGTCGCGGTGCCCGAAGTCGAAGAGGCCCGTGCCGACCGCCGTACGGACCGTGCCCTCGCGGTCGATCCAGCGCACCGCGCTCGTCTCCGCGTCCGCGATCCACAGCCGCTCGCCGTCGGGGCTCACCGCGAGCCCCGAGGGCTGCGCGAACCACGCCTGCTCGGCCGGGCCGTCGACCAGGCCCTCGTTCGTCGTGCCCGCCGCCGCGCGGACCGTCCCGGCCTCGGGGGAGTACGTCCACAGCTGGTGCACGCCCGCCATCGCGATCCACACCTTGCCGTCGAACCACGCCACGTCCCACGGCGAGGAGAGCGAGACTTCGCGCGCCGCGCCGGCGACCGGCTCGCCCTGCCACCACTGCCGCCCCGTGCCCGCGAGCGTCGAGACCTCCCCGCTCGCCAGGTCCACGCGGCGCAGGGCGTGGTTCACCGTGTCCGCGACGACGACAGCCCCGTCCGGGAGCAGCGCGAGGCCCTGCGGCTCGTTGAACCGCGCCTGCGCCGCGTCCCCGTCGATGAGCCCCCGCTCCCCGCTGCCGATCCGCCGCCGCACCGTCTCGCCGTCCGCCTCCAGCTCGACGAGCGCGTGCCGCGTCGTGTCGCTGACGAGGAAGGTCCCTTCCGGGAGCCGCAGCGCCTTGCCCGGGAAGCGGAGGTCGGTCGCGACCGGCTCCGGCGGTACGTACGGGCCCTCGCCGCGCCGCAGCGTGCCCTTCGCCTCGTGCTCCGCCTCCAGCTCGTCGACCAGGGCCGCGAGCGCGTGCGCGTGGCCCTCGCCCGCGTGCTGCGCGACGACGTAGCCCTCGGGGTCGATCACGACGAGCGTCGGCCAGGCCCGTACCGCGTACTGCTTCCACGTGGCCAGCTCCGGGTCGTCGAGTACCGGGTGCTCGACCCCGTACCGCTCCACCGCGTCCACGACGGCCGCGTGCTCCGCCTCGTGCACGAATTTCGGCGAGTGCACGCCGATGATCACGACCGTGTCCCTGTGCTTCTCCTCCAGCTCACGCAGCTCGTCGAGCACGTGGAGGCAGTTGATGCAGCAGAAGGTCCAGAAATCGAGGATCACGATCCGCCCGCGCAGATCGGCGAGGGAGTACGAGGTGCCGCCGGTGTTGAGCCAGCCGCCCTTGCCGACCAGTTCGGGGGCACGGACACGGGCACGGCGGGGTGCGGGAGCTGCGTCGTTCATGGTCTCCAGGGTGCCACTTCACCTGCGGCGATCCACGGTCCGGATGTTTCACGTGGAACAACTCTCGGCGGGCGGCGGGCCGGGGCGCCGCGAGGGGATGTTTCACGTGAAACATCGCTCCGGCCCCGTACGGGATGTTTCACGTGAAACATGGCCCGTCGCGTCCGCTTCTCGCGGGGAAAACGGGTAGCCGTAGCTTCATGAGATATCTCGTGCGTGAGCGGCTGTTCTCCATCGGTGACGACTACTGGATCGAGGACGAGTCGGGCCGGAAGGTCTTCCTGGTCGACGGGAAGGCGATGCGGGTCCGGCAGACCTTCGAGCTGAAGGACGAGCAGGGGAGGGTGCTCGTCGACATCCGGCAGAAGCTGCTGAGCCTCATGGGCGAGATGGTCATCGAGCGTGAGGGCACCCACCTGGCCAAGGTGAAGCGCAAGCGGCTCTCGCTCCTGCGCAACCACTTCCGCGTGGAGATGGCGGACGGGACCGCGCTGGACGTGAGCGGCAAGATCCTCGACCGTGAGTTCGCGATCGAGTACGACGGCGAGCTGCTCGCGCAGATCTCGCGCCGCTGGTTCTCGCTCCGCGACGCCTACGGGGTCCAGGTCGTACGCGAGGACGTGGACCCGGCGCTGCTCATCGCGGTGACGGTGTGCGTGATCACGCTCGCCGAGGGGAAGGACGGCTGAGGGATTCACGGGCCTTGGCTGAGGGGATTGACCGGCGTTGGCTGAGGGGATTCACGGGCGCCGGCGCAGGGGGTGCTTCTCGGGGACCTCGATGACCGCGATCCGGACCCCGTCCGGGTCGCGAATCCACATCTCGATCAGTCCCCACGGTTCCTCGCGCGGCGCGCGCTCGATCTCCACCCCGGCGCGGCGCAACTCCTCGTGCGCTGCCGCCGCGTCGGGAACCTGGAGCCAGATGCCGAGCGCGGGGGACGGGGGTTCGGCGGAGCGGCCCGAGACCTCCAGGAAGCCGTTCCCGAGGAAGTAGACGGTGCCGCGCGTCTCGCCCGTACCGAACTCCCTGTGAATGGCGAGGCCGAGCCTGCGGCCGTAGAAGTCGCGGGAGCGGTCGGGGTCCGTGGGGCGCAGCAGAATCCTGCTGCTCAGTACCTGCACCATGCCCACCGAGGGTAGGGGAGCGGGGCCTTGGGCGCCGGGAGGCGGACAGGAGCCGGGTGGCGGCGCGGGCGCCCGCACCCGGCACAGGCGGGCACGCGAACAGGTGGAAGCGGCGCCCCCACCCGGCGTACGCGGGCGCCCCCACCCGGCATACGCGGGCGCGCGTACCGGGCATACGTGGCGCGGGGCCGCCGTGCGGCGGCGAACCGTACCACCGTCGGGTGGGGCGGGCGTCAACTCCGGCCTACCATCGTCACTCGAAAGCACTGCCAGGGCGACACCCGGCGGCGTACTGTGCTCCCCGGGGGCTCTCTCCCCCCGGCCCCCGAGCACCCGCGCACCGACCGGCGCCGCACTGCCGCCGCCGCCCTGACCGCCCGCCAGCCGTCCCTGACGACCTGATGTCCTGCCGCGGCCACCGCCGCGCCGTACCGACCGCACGAGGGGTCCCGTGAGCCTCCATCCCAGCCTTCAGACCTATGCCGACGCCTGGTCCCACTCCGTGGAAGCGATATCCGCGCTGGTGCAGCCACTCGCGGACGCGGACTGGAACCGGGCGACACCGTGCCCCGGCTGGTCGGTGCGGGACCTGATCTCGCACGTCATCGGCATGGACTGCGAGATCCTGGGCGACCCGCGCCCGATCCACACGCTGCCGCGCGACCTCTACCACGTACGTACCGAGCACCAGCGGTACATGGAGATGCAGGTCGACGTCCGCCGCCACCACACGGCTCCCGAGATGCTCGGCGAGCTGGAGTACACGATCATCCGCCGCAACCGCCAGCTCCGGAACGAGAACCGGGGTCCGGAGACGATGCTGCGGGGGCCGCTCGGGACCGAGCAGACCCTCGAAGTCGCCATGCGGGGCCGCGCCTTCGACGTGTGGGCGCACGAGCAGGACCTGCGCGTCGCCCTCGGGAAGCCGGGGAACCTGGACTCGCCGGGGGCGTATGTGGCGCGGGACGAGCTGCTGAGGGGGCTGCCGGAGGTGGTCGCGCGGCGGGCGGGCGCTCCCGCGGGCAGTGCGGTGGTCTTCGACGTGAGCGGGCCGGTCGAGTTCCTGCGGACGGTACGGGTCGACGCGGAGGGGAAGGGGAGCGTGGACGGGGCGCCGTCGCTCGGGCCCGTCGCCACGCTGAGCATGGAGTGGCAGACGTACTTCCGGCTCGCGTGCGGGCGGATTTCCGCGGAGCGGGCCGCGGACGAGGTCAAGGCGGAGGGGGACGCGGAGATCGTCTCCGCGATCCTGGCCCATTTCGCCGTGACCCTCTGAGCGGGGCGGGCCCTGGGGGGCCGCCCCGCACGCCGCTCCCCGACCGCCCAAGGGGCCGGACCGGTGGCCGCGGGGGCTGGGCGTCTCGGCCGGTGGCCCGTCTGTTCGGCCGGGTGGCCCGGCGGTTCCGCCGACGACCCGGCGGTTCGGCGGTTCGGCCGACGGTCCGGCGGTTCGGGCTCAGCCCTTATGCGGGTACGCGCACAGCCCTTATGCGGGTACGTGCACAGCCTCCACCTTGCTCGTCATCAGCCGTTCCCGCTCCCTGCGGATCGCCCGGCCCCGCAGGCGGAGGAACTGGCTGACGCCCAGGGCCTCCACCGCGAAGATCGCGCAGAAGGCGACGCGGTAGTTGTCGTTCGTCGCGTCGAGCAGCACGCCGATCGCGAGCAGCAGGATCATGCACGCGCTGAAGCCGCCGATGTTGACGATGCCCGAGGCCGTGCCCTGGCGTTCGGGCGGGTTGGCCGGGCGGGCGAAGTCGAAGCCGATCATCGAGGCGGGACCGCAGGCGCCGAGTACCAGGGTCAGGAGGACCAGGAGCCACATCGGCGCGTGGCCGCCCCAGCCCAGTACCAGCGCCCACAGCAGCGCCGTCGCCGCCACCGTGCCGAGCGCGAGCGGGACGCGGGCGCCGTGGTGACGGGCGATGAGCTGCCCGTACACGAGCCCGATGACGATGTTCGACAGGATGACGAGCGTCAGCAGGTTGCCCGCCGTGCCGCGCGAGAGGCCCTGCTGCTCGACGAGGAACGGCATCCCCCACAGGAGCAGGAAGACCATCGCGGGGAACTGCGTCGTGAAGTGCGTCCACATCCCCAGCCTGCTGCCCGGCTCGCGCCATGTCGCGGCGATCTGCGCGCGGACGTAGGCGGCGCCGCGGTGGGACGCGGGCAGCGGCGGCGGTTCGTGGCCCTCGGGATGGTCCTTGAGGAAGAGGAGCGCGAGGACGAGGACGACGACGCCGAGTCCCGCGCTGCCCGCGAAGGCGAGGGTCCAGCCGACGTGCAGGAGCCGCGCGATGACGAGCGTCGAGACGAGGTTGCCCGCCATGCCGACGAGCCCGGCGAGCTGGCCGACGAAGGGGCCGCGCCGGGCGGGGAACCACCGGTTGCCCAGGCGCAGCACGCTGATGAACGTCATCGCGTCGCCGCAGCCGAGCAGCGCGCGCGAGAGCAGGCCCGTCGCGTAGTTCGGCGAGAAGGCGAAACCGAGCTGGCCGAGGGTGAAGAGCACGGCCCCGAGGCACAGCACCTTCTTCGTGCCCATGCGGTCGACCATGAGGCCGACGGGTATCTGCATCCCCGCGTAGACGAGGAGCTGGAGTATGGAGAACGTCGAGAGCGCGGACGCGCCGACGTGGAAGCGGTCGACCGCGTCGAGCCCGGCGACACCGAGGGACGTACGGAAGATGATCGCGACGAAGTAGACGGAGACGCCGACGCTCCACATCGCGACGGCGCGGCGGCCGCCGGGCGGATCACCGGGGAGCGTGGCGCGCGCGGGCACGGACTGCGCGGTCATCGCACCTCCCCGCGGGCGAGCGTGTGGAACCAGCTGACGTGCCTGTCGACGACGGCGACGGCCGCTTCGGCGTCCCCCGCGCGCAGCGCGGCGAGGATCTCGCGGTGCTCGTGCAGGCTCTTCTGGATGCGGTCGGGGTGCGAGTACATGACCGCGACGCCCATGCGCAGCTGGCGGTCGCGGAGCTGGTCGTACAGGCGCGAGAGGATCTCGTTGCCGCCGCTGCGCACGATCTCGGCGTGGAAGCAGCGGTCGCTCGCGGCCGCGCCCTCGTAGTCCCCCGACTCGGCGAGCCGCTGGTGCTCGGCGATCAGTTCTTCGAGGCGCGTGAGGAGGACGGGCGAGGCGGGGACGGCCTTGCGCGCGGCGTGCTGCTCGACGAGCAGCCGTGTCTCGACGACGTCCTCGATCTCCTGCGCCGACACGGGCAGGACGAGGACGCCCTTCTTCGGGTAGAGCTTGAGCAGCCCTTCGACCTCCAGGCGCAGCATCGCCTCGCGTACGGGCGTGCGCGAGACGCCGACCTCTTCGGCGACCTCGCCCTCGGTGAGGAGGGTGCCGCCGGCGTAGCTGCGGTCGAGGATGCGGTGCTTGACGTGCGCGTAGACGCGCTCCGCCGCGGGGGGCTGCTTGGGGGGTTTGGGCTGTGCGGGCGGTGCGGCCGTGGGGACGGAGGACATGCGCACAGCATAGATACAAGATGCGTACGTCCGGGAAAGCGTCCGCGAAATGGACAGCGGGCGGGAGGTGTGGGGCGCGCGGGGCGGGGCACCCGGCCGGTGTCAGCGATACGGCTCACAGCCCGGCAGCGAAGGAGCACGATCACGGCCGCGAAGCACGGCAGGCACGCGCACCGTACGGACCGCGCGGCACCGTACGGACGACACGCGCACCGTACGGACCGCGGGGCGACGGCCCGCGCGGAGCGCGCGAAGGGCGCAGCGAACCACCGACGCCCGGCGCCGCTTGCGCCCGGCGCCATTGACGTGCTGCGTCGTTGACGTCCTGCGCCGCTGACGCCTTCAGACGTGGACCGGGGTGATTCCTGACCCGAGCGGCCCCGCGTCCGCCCCAAGGACCGGGTGGCACCGGAGCCACGCCCCCCTCGGGCTCCGGTGCCACCCGCCCGCGGCACGAGCCCCCTGCCCCGTGCGCGCCGGGCCCGTACGAGCCCCCTGCCCCGTTGGGCGGGCCCGGCGCCCGGCCTTTCAGGCCGTCACGTCGAGCAGCGTTCCGCCCGTCAGCCGTACCAGCTCAGCCGCCGTCGTCGGGAAGACCGTGTGCGGGTGGCCGCCCGCCGCCCACACCTCGCCGTACGCCGTGAGCGCCGTGTCGACGACCGTGGGGAGCGGGGCGGGGTGCCCGGTCGGGGCGACGCCGCCGATCGCCTGGCCCGTCGCCGCGCGGACCTGCTCCGGGCTCGCGCGGTGCAGCCTGCCCCGGCCCCAGCGGGCCGCGAGCGCCTTCGTGTCGACGCGGTGCGCGCCGCTCGTCAGGACGAGGACAGGTGCGCCGTCCGAGAGGAAGACCAGGCTGTTCGCGATCGCCCCGACCTCGCAGCCGAGCGCGGCGGCGGCGGCCGCCGCGGTCGGGGCCGGTTCGCTCAGGACGCGTACCTCGCCCGCGATCCCGTGCGCGGCGAGCGCGGCGACGACGGGGGCGCAGCGGGCGGGGAGGGGGGCAGGAGTCGTGGCGGGCTCGGTGGTCTCCACGGGCGGGGCTCCTTCGGTGGTGGCGCGGTGTTCCGTATATGGAACGATAGGGGGCGGGGTACGGGGGATCAAACCGCTCGCAGAGGAGTCGCCTTGACCGTTCCGGCCGTCGAAGTAGGGGCGCGCGTGCGTGCGTCGCGCGAGGCCCGGGGGCTCTCGCTCTCGGCGCTCGCGCGCCGTTCCGGGCTCGGCAAGGCGACGCTCTCGGGCCTTGAGGCGGGGACGAGGAACCCCACCCTGGAGACGCTGTACGCGGTGACGACCGCGCTCGGCCTCCCGCTGACCGCCGTACTCGGGCCCCGTACGGCCACGGCCTCCGGCGCCGCCGTCGACGCGCGGCTCATCGACAGGTACGAGGACGGGGCGGCCGTCACCGAGACGTACCGCGTACGGGTGCGGGCCGGGGCCGCGCAGCTCTCGGCCGCCCACGCGCCCGGTACGCGCGAGTACCTGACCGTCCTCGCGGGCACCGTCCTCGTCGGCACCGAGACCGCGCCCGCCCGGCTCGCCCCCGGCGAAGCGCACACATGGGCGGCGGACGTCCCGCACGTCTACCGGGCCGAGGACGCCGACGCCGAAGCGGTCCTCCTCGTCCGCTACCCGGCCGCCGGGGCCGGTCCGCCCGGGGCCGGTCCGCCCGGGGCCGGCCGGGCGCATCCGGAACGGGCGTGAGGGCGCGGCCGTCCGCGGGGCCGAACGGTGCTTCGCCGGTCGCCGCCCCGCCCGGCGGCGCCCGTGGCGCCCCCGCCCGGCATGGCGCCGCGACCGCGCCCCCGCTCCGTGGTCCGCTGGCCCCATGCCCGTACCGCCGCCGCCCGCCAAGTCCGCCGCCGAGCTGCTGCCCGAGCCCCTGCGCAGGCTCGGGGCCTGGTGCGTGCTCGCCTTGCTCGTCGCCGGGGTCGCCGCTGTCGGGGTGTGGCTGTGCGTCGAGCTGAAGACCGCGGTCACGCCGATCCTGCTCGCCGTGCTCGGGACCGCGCTGCTGCGGCCGCTGTACTCGCTGCTCGTGGAGCGCGCGCACGTGCAGCGTTCGCTGGCCGCGGGGATCACGTGCGCGGCTGTCGTCGCCGCGGTCGGCGGGGCCGGGTACATCGTGACGAGCGCGATCGTCGACAACGGGCAGCAGATCCTCGACTCGATCCGCAGCGCCTTCGACGACGTGGCCTCGTGGGTCGGTGCCGAGGACACCTCGCTCGACGACATCACGCACAACGCGCGGCAGTTGCTCAACAAGTTCGGTGGCACGGCGGCGACCGGCGTCATCAACGGGCTCAGCGTCGTGGGGAGTTTCGTCGCGACCGCCGTGCTCGCGCTGCTCCTGATGTTCTTCTTCCTGCGCGACGCGGGCCGCGCGCTGCGCGCCCTGCGCGAACTCTCGCCCGGCGACAGCCCCGACCTCGTGGAGGCGATGGCGCGGCGCGCTTACCAGGCTGTCGCCGGTTTCATGCACGGCACGACGATCATCGCGCTCATCGACGCCACGTTCATCACTGTCGGGCTGCTCGTGCTGCGCGTGCCCGGCGCGCTCGGGCTGGGCGCGCTCGTCTTCCTCGGCGCGTACATCCCGTACCTGGGCGCCTTCCTCTCCGGCGCCGTCGCGATCCTCGTGGCGCTCGCGGACCGGGGCTTCGTCATCGCGATGTGGGTGCTCGGGGTCGTCCTCGCGGTGCAGGTCCTGGAGGGGCACCTGCTCCAGCCGGTCGTGCAGAGCCGCACCGTGCAGATGCACCCGGCGGTCGTCATGGTGACGATCACGGCGGGCGCCTCGCTCGCGGGCATCCTCGGGCTACTCCTCGCCGTCCCGCTCACGGCCGCCGCGTTCGGGATCTTCCGGGAGCTGCGGCAGCGGTACGGGGGTGAAGGGGGCGCCGCCGCGGGCGGGGCGAGCGCCGGGGCGGCCGACGACACTCGGTGAACATTTCACCGTTAAATCACACGAAACCATCCGTAACGCTCTACGGTGAGGATGTGGGGCCCGGGACCGCACGGGGGTCCCGGGCTCCCGCCGTCACCCGCCCTGCCCCTCGCCCGCCGCGGCCCCGCCCGCCGAAAGCTCCCCTGCGGCGGGCGGGGCCGCCGACGCCCCGCCCCCCTCCTCCGGCTCCGGCTCCTCCCCCTCCTCCGGCTCCTCCCGCAGCTCGAACCAGATCGACTTCCCCTCGCCCCTGGGCGAGACCCCCCAGTCGTCCGCGAGGAGTTCCATCAGCACCAGGCCGCGGCCCGACGAGGCCAGTTCGCCCGGGTCGCGGCGGTGCGGCAGCGTGTCGTCGTCGTCCAGGACCTCGACGCGCATCCGGCGGGCGCCGGGCGGTCCGGTCACCGAGGCGATCAGGAGGGCGTCGCCCTCGGTGTGCACGAGCACGTTCGTGAGCATCTCGGAGCACATCAGGACCGCCGAGTCGACCTGCTCCCGCTCCGGCCAGTCGTGGAGCAGGTCGCGCAGTTGCCGCCGCGCCCCCGCGACCCGCTCCGGTTCCGCCTGCGCGACGGAGAGGATCGCGCGGCGCCCGCGCGGGTGGCGCAGGCGGCTCGACGAGCCGATGAGCGCGCGGCGCAGGAGGAGGACGGCGATGTCGTCCTCGTGGAGCGGCCGCAGCGGCCCCGTGTCCTGCTCGGCGTCCGGCCCGTGGACCGCGCCGAGCAGCGCGTCCGCGAGGCCCTCGACGTCGCTGCCCTCGTACGACTCGACCGCGCGCCGCAGCCGCTTCCAGCCGGTGTCGAGGTCGTGGCCGCCGGTCTCGATGAGCCCGTCCGTGCACATCATCATCGTCTCGCCGGGTTCGAGAACGAGCCGCGTCGTCGGGTAGTCGGCCTCGGGGTCGATGCCGAGGGGCAGCCCGCCCGCGACGGAGCGGCGCAGCATCGTGCCGTCGGCCATCCTCACCGCGGGTTCGGGGTGTCCGGCGCGCGCGATCTCCAGGACCCCGTTGGCCGGGTCGACCTCGACGTACAGGCAGGTCGCGAAGCGCGGGTCGTCGTCGGCCTCGTCCTCCTCCTCGGTGGCGCCGCCCGAGTCGTCCACCGCCGTCGAGCCCATGCCCCGCGTCTCGCTGATGCCGTGCAGGAAGCGCGTGGCGCGCGCCAGGACCGCGTCGGCCCGGTGGCCCTCGGCGGCGTAGGCGCGTACCGCGATCCGCAGTTGGCCCATGAGCCCCGCCGCGCGCACGTCGTGGCCCTGCACGTCACCGATGACGAGCGCCGTACGGCCCGAGGGGAGCGGGATCATGTCGTACCAGTCGCCGCCGACGCGCAGCCCGCCGCCCGTCGGCACGTAGCGGGCCGCGAGGCTCATGCCGGGGATCGCGGGGCCGAGGCGCGGCAGCATGGAGCGCTGGAGGTCCTCGGACAGCTCGCGCTGCGAGTCGGCGATCCCCGCGCGGCTCAGGGCCTGCGCGAGCATCCGCGCGACGGTCGCGAGCACGGAGCGCTCGTCGGCGGTGAAGGCGACGGGGTACGTGAAAGCCGCGAGCCAGGCGCCCATCGTGCGCCCGGCCGAGATGAGCGGCAGGAAGGCCCAGGACTTGCGGTTGAACGCGGTGACGAGCGGCCACGTCGCCGGGTAGCGCTCGCGGTACTCGTTCGGCGAGGACAGGTAGACGGCGCGCCCGGTGCGGATGACCTCCGCCGCGGGGTAGTCGGCGTCGAGCGGGATCTCGGCGAAGGGCGCGGCCGCGTCCCTGCGGTGGCCGTGGTGGCCGATGACGGTGAGGTGGTCGTTCTCGACGCCGAAGACGGCGAGGCCGTCGGGCGAGAAGCCGGGCATCGAGAGCCCGGCGGCCACGCGCAGGACCTCCGTCGTGGAGCGCGCCTCGGCGAGCGCGCGGCCCGCGTCGAGCAGGAAGGCCTCGCGCGAGCGGCGCCAGTCGCCCGTGACGGGAGCGCGCGCGACGGTCCCCGGCGAGGGCTCGGTGATCTCCTGGAGGGTCCCGACGAGGACGAACCCGGGCGTCGTACGGTCCGAGCGGCCCGCGGCGGGGGCGCTCGCGTCGCTGCCGAGCCAGGTCGCCGCGGTGTCGTCCGCGTCCTCGTCGGCGTCCGCGGGCTCCGGCGCGGCGACCGGCCTGGTGGGGCGCGAGCGGGTGCGCACGACCCGTACGACGTTGCCCTGCTCGTCCATGACCCGCAGCCGGGCCTCGCCGAGGGTGTCCTCGGCGGCGGCGAGCGTGATGACGCTCTGGATCTCGTTCCAGTCGGAGGGGTGGAAGCGGGCCCGTACCGCCGCCTCGGTCAGCGTCACCGGGTGCGCGGGCAGACCGAGCAGCCGTGCCGCCTCGGCGTCCACGGCGATGGTCCCGGCCGCGTCGTCCCAGCGCCACAGGCCCGTGCGCAGCACGGAGAGTGCCTCGGCGGCGGTGGGGGCGACGTTTTCGCTACCCATTGTCTGATTTTACGTAGATTTCTGGTCCGGTGGCCAGTCGACGCCGGGCCTTCGGGGCACCGCCCCGGGGGCCGAGGGGGCGGCGGTAACCTTGTAGGCGCACGTTTTACACGCCCACATTCTTGACACCCGAGCGACTGGATAGAGATGCACCGGTACCGGTCCCACACCTGCGGCCAGCTCCGCGCCTCCGACGTCGGCACCGACGTCCGGCTGAGCGGCTGGCTGCACAATCGGCGCGACCTCGGCGGCATCCTCTTCATCGATCTGCGTGACCACTACGGCATCACCCAGCTCGTCGCCCGCCCCGGCACGCCCGCCTTCGAGACGCTCGACAAGCTCTCCAAGGAGACCGTCCTGCGCGTCGACGGCAGGGTCGTCTCGCGCGGCGAGGAGAACGTCAACCCCGACCTGCCCACGGGCGCGGTCGAGGTCGAGGCCGGTGAGGTCGAGGTGCTCGGCGAGGCCGGGCCGCTGCCGTTCACGATCAACGCCGAGGACGGGGTCAACGAGGAACGTCGCCTGGAGTACCGCTTCCTCGACCTGCGTCGCGAGCGCATGCACCGCAACATCATGCTGCGCACCGCCGTGATCGCGGCCGTACGGCAGAAGATGGTCGCGCTCGGCTTCAACGAGATGGCGACACCCATCCTCACCGCGACCTCGCCCGAGGGCGCCCGCGACTTCGTCGTCCCCTCGCGCCTGAACCCCGGCAAGTTCTACGCGCTGCCGCAGGCCCCGCAGCAGTTCAAGCAGCTGCTCATGGTCTCCGGCTTCGACCGCTACTTCCAGATCGCGCCGTGCTTCCGCGACGAGGACGCGCGTGCCGACCGCTCGCCCGGCGAGTTCTACCAGCTCGACGTCGAGATGAGCTTCGTCGAGCAGGAGGACGTCTTCCAGCCGGTCGAGAAGCTCATGACCGAGCTGTTCACCGAGTTCGGCGGCGGCCGCGAGGTCACCTCGCCGTTCCCGCGCATCCCGTTCCGCGAGTCGATGCTCAAGTACGGCAACGACAAGCCGGACCTGCGCGCGCGCCTCGAACTGCACGACATCTCGGACATCTTCGCGGACTCGGAGTTCAAGGCGTTCGCGGGCAAGCACGTGCGCGCGCTGCCCGTGCCCGACACCGCGAAGCAGTCCCGCAAGTTCTTCGACCAGCTCGGCGACTACGCGGTGGAGCAGGGCGCGAAGGGCCTCGCGTGGGTCCGCGTGGGCGAGGACGGGCAGCTCGCCGGCCCGATCGCGAAGTTCCTCACGGCGGACGACGTCAAGGCGCTCACCGAGCGGCTCTCGCTGGCCCCCGGGTACGCCGTCTTCTTCGGCGCCGGTGAGTTCGACGAGGTCTCGAAGATCATGTCGGCGGTGCGCGTCGAGGCGGCGAAGCGGTCCGGGCACTTCGAGGAGGGCGTCTTCCGGTTCTGCTGGGTCGTCGACTTCCCGATGTTCGAGAAGGACGAGGAGACCGGGAAGATCGACTTCTCGCACAACCCGTTCTCGATGCCGCAGGGCGGCATGGACGCGCTGGAGCACAAGGACCCGCTGGACATCCTGGCCTGGCAGTACGACATCGTGTGCAACGGCATCGAACTGTCCTCGGGCGCGATCCGCAACCACGAGCCCGCGATCATGCTCAAGGCCTTCGAGATCGCCGGTTACGACCGCGAGACCGTCGAGCACGAGTTCGCGGGCATGCTCCGCGCCTTCCGCCTCGGCGCCCCGCCCCACGGCGGCATCGCCCCCGGCATCGACCGCATCGTGATGCTCCTCGCCGACGAGCCGAACATCCGCGAGACGATCGCCTTCCCGCTCAACGGCAACGCCCAGGACCTCATGATGGGCGCCCCGACGGAGCTGGACGAGACGCGGCTGCGCGAGCTGAACATCCAGCTCAGGAAGCCGGTGCAGAAGTAGGAGCGGCAGCACGAGGAAGGGCCGGACCCCGGGAACGGGTTCCGGCCCTTTCCCGTATCCCCCGCGACCCTCACCCGATCGGGGGGGGGGTCCCTCGCAGAATGGTTTTGCCGGTGGTGGCGCTCCCTACCGTTGCGGGCAAGGCTTGCCGTGAGTGTGGAGGGCCCCGTGAGCACCGCTGTGAAGGAGTGTTCCGTCATGGACACGAGCGCGAGTCCGCTGAGCCAGGAGGACTTCGAGGAGATCGCCCGCGCCGCCGCGCGGACGAACGAGTCGGTCCGGCTGGAATTCCTCGACGGGAAGATCAGGGAGAAGGCCCTGCCGGACGGCTACCACGGACGCATCATCGAATGGCTCACCAAGGTCTGCCTCCAGGCCAGGCCGGAGCTGTGGCTGTACGGAGATCAGGGCCTGCACGTTGAGGCGTACCGACGGGGAAACGCCCGCCCGGATGGCTGCCTGGCACGGTCCGGTGCCTTCGAGGGCGCCGGTGAATGGGCGAGCACCGAAGACGTGGAGATGGTGGTCGAGGTCACCTCTCGGGACCGTGACACCAACCAGCGCGACCGCGTCGACAAGTCCGCCGCCTACGCCGCCGCCGCGATCCCCGTCTACCTCCTCGTGGACCGCGGGAACCAGTCCGTCAAGGTGCACTCCGAGCCCGAGGGCGGGCGGTACGCGAAGGTGAACGAGGTGGCCTTCGGCAAGAGCGTGTCCCTGCCCGAGCCCGTCGGCTTCGAGCTGGATACGGCGCCGCTGCTCGGCTGGGTCGGCTGACCTCTGTCACGCAGCCGGGGCCGCTGCCCGCGCCGGGCAGCGGCCCCATCTCCGTACTTCCCGGAGGGGTCAGTCCTCCGCCCCTCCGAACCGCTCCTTGAAGACCTCCAGGTCGTCGTCCGTCAGCTTCGCGAAGAGGACCGGCGGGACGATGAACGGGGTGCCCGCGGGGATCGCGCGCAGGGTGCGGGCCTCCTCGGGGGAGATCCACGTGGCCGTGTCCTCGTCCAGCCGGAAGGCCGTCCGCATCGCCTTGGCCGTCGTCGGTACGAACGGCTCGGAGACGACCGCGTAGAGGTGGATCAGGTTCATCGCGGTGCGCAGGGTCAGCGCCGCCGCCTCCTGGTCCGTCTTGATCTCCAGCCAGGGGGCCTTCTCCTCCAGGTACGAGTTCCCCGCCGACCACAGCGCGCGCAGCGCCGCCGCGGCCTTGCGGAACTGGAGCGCCTCCATCTGCTCCTCGTACTCGGCGAGCAGCCGGGCGATCTCCTCGCCGAGCTTCGCCTCCGCCTCGCCCGGCGCCCCGCCCTCGGGCACCGCGTCCCCGAACCGCTTGCGCGAGAAGGACAGGACACGGTTCACGAAGTTGCCGAGCGTGTCCGCGAGGTCCTTGTTCACCGTCGCCTGGAAGTGCTCCCAGGTGAAGGAGGAGTCGTCGGACTCGGGCGCGTTCGCCATCATGAAGTAGCGCCAGTAGTCGGCAGGGAGCAGTTCGAGCGCGTCGTGCGTGAAGATGCCGCGGTGCTGCGAGGTCGAGAACTTCCCGCCGTAGTAGTTGAGCCAGTTGAAGGACTTCAGGAAGTCCACGCGCTTCCACGGCTCGCGCGTCCCGATCTGCGTCGCGGGGAACATCACGGAGTGGAAGGGCACGTTGTCCTTGCCCATGAACTCCGTGTAGCGCACGTCGTCGGCCTCGTACCACCACGACTTCCAGTCGCGGCCCGCGCCCTCGGGCGCCGACTCGGCCCACTCGCGCGTCGCGCCGATGTACTCGATCGGCGCGTCGAACCACACGTAGAAGACCTTGCCGTCGGCGGCCAGCTCGGGCCACACATCGGCAGGGACGGGCACGCCCCAGTCCAGGTCACGCGTGATCGCGCGGTCGTGCAGGCCCTCCGTGAGCCACTTGCGCGCGATCGAGGACGACAGCTGCGGCCACGCGTCCGCCGTCGCGTCGATCCACTTCTCGACCTCGCCCTGGAGCTTCGACTGGAGCAGGAAGAGGTGCTTCGTCTCGCGCACCTCCAGGTCCGTCGAACCGCTGATCGCCGAACGCGGGTTGATGAGGTCCGTCGGGTCGAGGACGCGCGTGCAGTTCTCGCACTGGTCGCCGCGCGCCTTGTCGTAGCCGCAGTGCGGGCACGTGCCCTCGACGTAGCGGTCGGGCAGGAAGCGGCCGTCGACCGGCGAGTACACCTGCCGGATCGCGCGCTCCTCGATGAATCCGTTCTCGTGCAGCTTGCGCGCGTAGTGCTGGGTCAGCTCGCGGTTCTGCGCCGAGGAGGAGCGGCCGAAGTGGTCGAAGGCGAGCGAGAAGCCGTCGTAGACCGCCTTCTGCGCCTCGTGCGCCTCGGCGCAGAACTCCGCGACGGGCACGCCCTGCGCGGCCGCCGCCAGTTCGGCGGGCGTGCCGTGCTCGTCCGTCGCGCAGATGTACAGCACCTCGTGGCCCCGCTGGCGCAGGTAGCGCGCGTAGACGTCGGCCGGGAGCATGGACCCCACCATGTTGCCCAGGTGCTTGATCCCGTTGATGTACGGAAGGGCGCTGGTGATGAGGTGTCGAGCCATCGGGGGCTGCTCCCAAGTCGCTACGGAAGGTGAGGGGCGGAGTGGATGTGGTGCCTGCGCCGGTCACCTGTTATCCCGGAAATCGTAGCCGAACGGGCGGGACGGGCTCCGGGGGTTCCTCTCCGTGGACAGGCCGGGGTGCCACCGCCGTACGGGCGGGCGCCGACCGGTCACGCACCGTGGCCGCGCCCCCCGGAGGAGGCGCGGCCACGGGGACGTCGTACCGGGGCGCTCAGCCCTGCGGGTGCCAGTCGGCGAGCACCCCGCCGAGCACCTGCGCGTCGGTGAGTTCCTTCGGTACGGGGCCCGCGGCGAACCAGCCGGCGTTGGCCGCCCTGAGCCGCCGCAGGTAGTCGAAGTTCTTCGAATCGGTCTCGCCGAAGGACACGAACTGCCAGCGCAGCTCGGGCTGTTCGGCCTCGGCCTCCTTGAGCGCCTGGGTCGCGGCCGTCCGTGCGTCCGGCGGTCCGTCCGTCTGGAAGACGACGAGGCCGGGCTCGCCCGCCGCCTCCTTCGCGTGCAGCACGCGCACCTCCTCGATCGCCAGTGCGTAGTTGGTGCGGCCCATGCGGCCCGCGTCCTCGTGGAGCCGGTCGACGACGCCCTCGTACGCGTCGAGCGCGAGCGTGCCCGTCGCGTCGATCGCGGTCGAGAAGAAGACGAGCCGCACGACGGCGTCGGTGTCGAGGTGCGCCGCGAGCGCGAGCACCTGCTCGCCGAGCGCCTGCGCGCTGCCGTCCTTGTAGTACGGGCGCATCGAGCCCGAGCGGTCCAGCACGAGGTACACGCGGGCACGCGTCCCCGCGAGCCCGGCCTTGCGCAGCGCGGCGCCCGCGCTCTTGTAGGCGGGCGCGAGGTCGGGCGCGAGGCGCTTGACACGGGTGGCAGGGGTGGCGGGGACGGCCTTGAGCGGGGCGGCGCCCGCCTCGGCGGTGGCGGGCTCGGGGGCGGCTTCCGCCACGGGGGCGGGGGTCACCGCCGGTACGGGCTCGGGGGTGGCCTCGGGCTCGGGCTCCGGGATGGCGACGGCGACGGGCTCGGGCTCGGACGCCGGAGTGGGCTCGGGTGCGGTCTCCGGCGCGACGGTCCGCGCCTCCGGTTCCGGTACGGGCTCCGGCTCGACGGCCTGCGCGGGCTCCGGCTCGACGGCCTGCGCGGGCTCCGGCTCGACGGCCTGCGCCGCCTCCGGCTCGACGGCCTGCGCCGCCTCCGGCGCGACGGCCTGCGCCGCCTCCGGCTCCGCCTCGGCCGCGCCCCGTACCGCCTCCGGCTCCGCCGCCTCCCGTACGGGCTCCGCCGCCCCCTCCTCCACCGGCTCCGCCGGGCGCGGGATCGTGGCCTCTTCCTGGGCGCGGTCGAAGGCGGCCGCCACCAGGTCCTCGGCGAGCGTGGCGTCGGTGGCGCCGCGCTGTGCGGGAAGTGGCTCGGCCGCGGGCTCGGGCTCGGTCGCGCGCTCGGGCTCGGTCGCGGGCTCCGGCTCGGGGGCCGGCTCGGGCCGGGCCCCGGCGGGCGGCTCGGCCTCTCCCGTGCGGGCGGCGGGGACGGTCTGTGCCTGCTCCCGCGCGGGAGCCTGCTCGGCCGCGTCCTGCGTCTCGGGTGATTCCTGCGCCTGTGCCTCCGTCTCCGTAGGCTCCGTCTTCCGGCGTCCGAAAGCGTTCCGCAGCAGATCCAGAATGCCCATGCGCGCACCCCTTCGCGTCAGTTGGTTCACGGCTTGGTTACCCGGCGATCCGTGGCCAGGGCGGATACGTAAGGTTAGCCGCCCTCCGGGGCGGTCGGCGGAAGGGTCGCCGGCCCCTCGGAGACCGTCACTCCGGTACCGCCCTGCCCGCATCTGTGTGATTTTCGGACGGTGTGCCGGTGTGCTTACCGCCCCGTCCTTCCCCGGCCCTGTCGCATGGCGGGCACGGCATTTCGTCCGGGGAGTCGACACGCGGCGGTGAGGGTGCGCATGAGAAGCGACGTACGAGCGGGGCGCCCGCGGCGCTGGTGGACCTTGTGGTGCGCCCTGCTGCTCCTCGCGGCGAGCGCGGCGATCCCCGCGTACGGGGCGGCCTCCGCGTACGAGGCGGCGCCGCGCGGGACTTCCGGTGCGCCGCGCCCCGGCACGCGCGCGGTGGCGGCGCAGAACCCGCTCTCCGTCACGTACGTGGCGCGCGCCTGCCCCCGGTACACCGACATCATGGCCAACAAGGCGCGCAACAACATCCAGGAGTCGCTGCGCGACCTCGGCCCGGACTCGAACTACTCCAGCTCCGAGGCGGTTTCGGCGGCGAAGGAGGCGGCGGGCACCCCGCTCCCGCCGTGCGAGCCGCTGACCGGCTGGACCTTCTCCACCGGCAGGGGGATCACGGGCCCCACGGCAGGCACCCAGAACCTGAGCACCCTCACGGGACCCCTCCGGCAGGACATCACGACGACCGCGAGCACCCCCGAGCTGGACGCGGCGGGCGACCCCACGGGCCGCACCCTCCAGGGTGCCGTCACCGTCCCGCTCACCGACGCCGAGACCGCCGCGCTCAACGCCCACGCCCTGTGGACGCAGGGCGGCACCCCGGCGCAGGCCCTCAACGGCAAGCAGGAGCAGTACGGCTTCGGCGCGCTGCGCTGCGCGCAGGACGCCTTCAACGGGGACAACGTCGAGCACCTCACGCTGCCGGCGGGGACCCGCCACATCTTCTGCTACTACTACGCGGTCACACCGCCGCCCGGCGCGGGCACGATCAAGATCGTCAAGCACGTCGACGGGCCCGGGCAGGGCGATTTCCGCTACGAAGGGAACCTGTCCTACGCCGATGCGAACCACGACGGCGTCAACGACTTCACGCTCTCCGCGTCGAGCGGCGCCGACGCCTCGCAGACCTTCGTGCGCGGCGCCTCGGACATCGACACGAACCCGTGGACGCTGAAGGAGTCCCTGCCCTCGGGGAGCGGCTGGCAACTGGAGGGCGCGCCGAGCTGTGACGTGCGGACCGGGTCGGGAGATCCCGGCCGCAGCGAGGTCTCCACCGACTCCGGCGGTGCGCTGCGGATCGGGCTCGTCGCGGGAGAGACGGTGACGTGCCGGTACAGCAACCGCCGTACGGCCGGTGCGGGGCTGCTCAGCAAGGAGAGCCTGGGCGCGACCGGCACCTTCGACATCGACCTGGAGACCCCTCCCGGCGCGCCCCCCGTCGGGACCGCGCCCGTGACGACGAGCCGCGAGGGCGTGCCCGTGACGGTCGCCGACGCGGACAGCGTCGTCACCGGCACGTACACGGTGACCGAGCACAAGCCCGCCCCGGACGGGCGCGGCACCTGGGAGCTGACGCGCGCGGTCTGCGGGGGCGAGGAGGAGCCGGTCACGGACGCGGGCGACACCTGGCGGGTCTCGCACGAGGTCACGGCCGGAGAGAATCCGCACTGCCGGCTCACCGACACCTTCACGCCCGGCGGCGCGATCGGCGTCGAGAAGGTCACGCGGGGCGGCACGGGCACCTTCGGCTACGCCGTGACCGCGCACCCGGCCGCCGGTGGTCCCTCCGACGGCGAGCAGTACACGGGTACGGCGACGACCGAGGCGGAGAACACGGTGACCCCCGCGGTGCGCGAGGACGGCAGTCCAGGACCGGTCGCGAGCGGACTGACCGTGGACGACAGCGTGCGCTACACCGTGCAGGAGTTCCTGCCGCCCGCCTCGGAGGCGGGCCGCTGGGTGCTCGACGCGGTGGACTGCGGGGGCGCGCAGGAGGGCCCGCCGAGGCCCGGCGGCTCCAGCGTGGAGGTGCGCCTGACGCCCGCGCACCCGAAGCCCACCTGCCGGTTCGCCAACCGCTTCGTCCCCGCGGGGACGCTCGACGTCATCAAGACGACGAGCGACGACGAGAAGCTGCGCCCGGACGCCGCGCGCCTCGCGCTGAGCTGCGCGGACGGCGTCGACGACGGCGTCGACATCGCCCCGGGCGCGACGGGCGGCAGCATCCCGGAGCACGCCTTCAACGAGGCGACGACGTGCACGGTGACCGAACCGCGCACGGGCGCCGCCGCGGACGCGAAGGTGACGACGAGCGCGAGCGTGGCGGTCGACGGCGGGACGCAACGCCCGCTGGGCCTCGGGGACTCGTTCGCGGTACGGCCGGGGGAGCGGACGGTGTTCCGCGTGGCGAACGTCTTCACCGGCACGTCCCCCTCGCCGAGCCCGAGCCCGAGCCCGAGCCCGAGCCCGAGCCCGCACCCCTCGCCCTCGGTGCCGGTGTCCCCGGCGCCGGGGCACGGCGCGGGCACGTTCCCGCCGGGCGGCGGTCCCGGCGGCGCCCGGCTCCCGCACACGGGCGAGGACAGGTACTGGCTCGCGCCCGCGGCGGGGATCGCCTTCGCGCTGCTGATCGGCGGCGGGGTGCTGCTGCGGATGGCGTGGCTGCGGCGGCGCCGGTACGAGTAGGAGGCGGCCCGGGGGCCCCGCGAGGTGGGGGTGAGGCCCAGTCACCTCGCGGGGGCGCCCTGGGGGGTGTGCCCCCGTACGACCAGCTCCGCTTCGACGGCGAGGTGGTCGGTCCCCTCGATCCGGACGAACCGCACCGCGCGGGCCGCGAGGCGGCGCCCGTAGAGCACGTGGTCGATCTGGGTGCCGATGACGGGGGCGGTGCGGGAGGGCCAGGTGGGGACGCGGGAGCGGTGCAGCGTGCGGGCGGTGTCGCGCAGGGGGCCCGCGGCGAGGAGGGTGCGGAAGGCGGCGTGGTCCTGGCTCGCGTTGAAGTCCCCGGCCATGACGTCGACGCCGGGCGCGGTACGGGCGAGGCGGGCGAGTTCCGTCTCCCACACCGTGGTGAGCCCGGGCAGCGGGGGCTTCGGGTGGGCGAGTTGGACGCGCAGGGTACGGCCGGCGAAGGTCATGTCGGCGCCCGGCATGGTCATCTGCGCGGGTACCGGGCGGGTCGGGCGCAGCGGGTGGCGGGACAGTACGAGCGAGCCGGCCGAGCCCTCGCCCGCCGCGCGGGACACGTACCGCCAGGCGGGCAGCCCGGCCCGCAGGGTCGCGACGCAGCGGGCCGGGCACTCGGGTACGAGGACGAGGTCGGGGCGCGTGCGGCGGACCTCGCCGACGAGCGCGGGCGCCGCGTGCCCGAACTCGACGTTGGCGCTGAGCACCCTGAGCGGCGTGCCGGACCCCGGGTCGTCGGCGCGCTGCGTCGCCCCGGGCAGCAGCGCCCCGCAGAGCCCCGCCACGACGAGCACCCCCCACCCCGTCCCGGCCCGCCACCGCCCGTATGCGGCGAGGAGCAGTCCGAGCAGCGCGGGGGCCGTCAACCAGGGCAGGAAGGCGAGGAGTTGGGGTACGGGGGTCGGCCCGTCGCGCCCGGCGGCGCGGCAGAGCAGTACGAGGCTGAGGCCGAGCAGGAGGAGCCCCCCGAGGAGGCGGGCGGTGAGCCGGAGGGGGCGTCTTCCGCCCGTGTCCCCGCCGCCGTACGCGGACCGCCCTCGCCCGAAGACCTCTCTCGCGCCTCGCACGCGCTCACTGTGCCAGAGCGGCGAGTGCCGCGCGTACGGCACGCACGGGGAGCAGGCGCGGGGGGAATGGCGGGAAGTGGATCACTCTTTCGCGTGATCGGGCGATATGCCCGTTATGGATGCGAGAGGGTACCGCCGGGTGGCCGTTTCTCCGGCCGCCCGCGCCGGAGTGGGCCCCTTCGCCGTACCCGGGGCCCGGTCGGCGGCTGCCACCGCACCACATGAAGGAGACGGTCATGGCGACCGACGTGCAGGACAGTTTCTACCGCCGTATCGACGCCGCCCTCAGGTCCAGGGACGACGGTCACATCGTCTGGATCTTCAAGGACAAGCACTACCTGCGGTACGACCTGAACGCCGACAAGGGCGTCTCTTCGGCGAAGGCGATCGAGGGCAACTGGTCCGGTCTCGCCGACTCCTTCACCCGCGGTGTCGACGCCGCCCTCAACCGCAGGGACCAGCCCGGCGTCGGGTACCTCTTCAAGGACGACCAGTACGTGCGCTGGAACCTGGAGACGGACGCGGCCGTCACCGGTTACCCCAAGAGCATCGCGGAGGGCTGGTCGGCGCTGCCCGAGGCGTTCCAGCTCGGTGTCGACGCCGTCGTGAACCACCAGGACAACCCGAAGATCGTCTGGTTCTTCAAGGACGACCAGTACGTGCGGTACGACGTCGCCGACAACAAGCTCCTCGCCGGGCCGAAGACGATCGCGGGCAACTGGCACGGCCTGCCCGACTCCTTCAACCGGCGTATCGACGCGGCGATCCCGCACGCCACCAACCGCGACAAGGTCTACCTGTTCAAGGACGACCAGTACGTGCGTTACGACCTGGCCGCCGACCGCGCCGACTCCGGCTACCCGCTGGCCATCCGCGGCAACTGGAAGTTCTTCCAGTAGAAGCCGCCCCTCTCGCACCCGGGGCGCACGCCACCGGCCGCCCGCGCGGATCACTGCCCTGTGACCGGTCCGCGCGGGCTCGGCCTGCCCGCTTTGCCCGCGGGCGGTTCGCCCCCCCCGCTCACCCCTTCGGGGGATCGCGGCGGGGTTTTCGGCCGTTCTCGCGTTCTCGCGGCCCGGGGAGCGGGCGAGGCAGGACGGCCCGGCGACGGCACCACCGCTCCCGGCCACCGCAAGCCCGTGCCGGCCCCTGGGCCACCGTTCCGTCCTTGGCCGACCGACGTCCCCGGGCACCGGCTCGTCGCCGCCGTTCCCGGCTCGTCGCCGCCGTTCCCGGCTGACGGCGGCGTCAGGCGCTGGTGGCGGGGAGGGCGGTGTCCAGCCACTCCGCCACCACGCGCCCGAACTCCTCCTCCGCCTCCAGGGGCGGCAGGTGCGCCGCGCCCGGGATGATCGCGAGGCGGGCGTCGGGGAGCAGGGCGGCGAGTGCGCGGGCGGCCGGGACCGGGGTGTAGGTGTCGAGCGCGCCCACCACGACCAGCGCCGGGCCGGTGAACTCCCGCAGGACGTCACGGTAGTCGGGGCGCAGGGCGCGGCCGCGCAGCGCCGCGGCCGCGCCGGCGGGCGGGGTGCCGTGCATCATGCGGCGCACGTGGGCGGTGACGGGGGAGCCCGGCGGCGTCGCGGTCATGCGGTGCAGCACCTCGTCCGTGTAAGGGACCATGCCCTCGCGTTCGAGGCGGGCCGCCAGCTCCGCGCGGGCCCGTACGCCCTCCGCGGTCTCCGCCTCCGGAGTCGTCCCCACGAGCAGCAGCCCCCGTACGCGCGGACCGAATCGCCGCACGCACTCCATCGCGATCTGTCCGCCCATCGACAGCCCGCCGAGCACGAAGTCCCCGATCCCGCGCGCGTCGAGCAGCCGGGCGATGTCGGCGGCGAAGGTCGCGAACTCCACCGTGCCGGGGGTGACGTCGCTCTCGCCGTAACCGCGCAGGTCGGGGGCGATGACACGGCCGCGCTCCGCGAGGCGCTCGCGCAACGGGGTCCACAGGGTGCGGTCGAAAGGGGTGCCGTGGAGGAGGACGAGGGGGAGGGCCTCGCGCGCGCGGGCGGGCGCCGATTCGTCGGAGGCGAGGGACACGGGGGGCGGCGTGAGCTGCGGAGACGTCATGCCGAGGACGCTAGGGAAGGTCCCTGGCGCGGTGCAATGATACGGATTGCCCTCGGTGCGATCCCGCGCCGCGGGGCCGTGAGGGAGGGCCCGCCCCGGCCCGGAAGGACGGCTGTGGACGACTACCTCCGGCACGCCCACGTCCTCGCGACCCGCATCCTCGCGGGCCGCCTCCGCCCCGGCGACCGCCTCCCGCCGCAACGCGTCTTCGCGCGGGAACAGGGCATCGCGGCCTCCACGGCGGCCCGCGTGTACGGGGAGCTGAGGCGGCGCGGGCTCGTCGTGGGGGAGGTCGGGCGCGGTACCTACGTACGGGCCGCGCCGCCCGGCGCGGGAGCGGCGGCGCTCACCGCCGCGCCGCCGGGGGCCGCCCCCGCCGACCTCGAACTCACCTACCCGACGACGCCCGGTCAGGCGAGGGAACTCGCCGCCTCGTTCGCCCCGCTCCTGCGCCCCGACGTGCTCGCCCGCGCGACCGCGCCCCTGTCCCCGCGCGGGACGCGGCCCGCGCGCGAGGCGGCCGCACGGCTCTTCGGCCCGGCCGGGGAGCAGGAGCGCGTGCTCTTCGCGGGGAACGGGCGCCAGGCGCTCGCCGCGGCGTTCACGTGCGCCGTACCGCGCGGCGGCAGGATCGGCGTCGAGGCGCTCACGTATCCGCTGGTCAAGGAGATGGCGGAGCGGCTCGGGCGGGTCCTCGTACCGCTGCCGCTCGACGCGCAGGGGATCGTGCCCGCCGCCCTCGCCGCGGAGCGGCCAGGCGCGCTCTACTTCCAGCCCACCCTGCACAACCCCACGGGCCGCACCACCCCGCCGGAGCGGCGCGCCGAACTGGCCGACGTGGCAGCGCGGTTGCGCATCCCCGTCGTCGAGGACCGGGTGTGGTCCTTCCTCGCCGACCCCGAGGCCGGGCAGGTCTTCGCCGCGCTCGCGCCGGAACGCACCTACGTCGTCGAGAGCCTGTCCAAGCGGGTCGCTCCCGGGCTCACCGCGGGCGTGCTGCTCGTCCCCGAGGGGCGCGTCGCGTGGGCCGAGAACGCGCTGCGGGAGGGGAGCTGGACCGCGGGCGCCTTCGCCGTGGAGGCGGCGGCGCGGGTCCTCGTGGACGGTACGGCGGCCCGGCTCGCCGCGCACAAGCGCGCGGAGGCGGCCGCGCGGCAGCGCATCGCCGCCGAGGAGCTGCCCGGCACCGAGGCGCACCCGTCGAGCTACTTCACCTGGTGGCACCTCCCCGCCCCCTGGCGCGCCGAGCCCTTCGCCGCCGCCGCCCGCGCCGCAGGTATCGCCGTCACGCCCGGGCCCACCTTCGCCGTACCGCCGTACACCGCCCCGCACACCCTCCGTCTCGGCCTCGCGGCCCTCCCGGTCCCGGCACTCCGCACGACCCTGCGCACCCTCGCGGCCCTGGCCGCCGCACCTCCCGCCCGACCCCGGGGAACCTGATCCCGGGGAACCGACTCCGGGGAACCGACTCCGGGGAACCGGCCCCCGTACCGCCGAACCGGCCCCGCACCCCGGCGTTCCGCCTCCGTTTGCGCCGCCTCCCGCCCCCGCGCACGCTGGGAAAGGCCGCCCGTCCCCGCCCCGAGGGGAACCCCATGCCGACGATGCGCGCCTGGTCCCTCCCCGCCCCGGCCCCCGCCGAGACGCACCCGCTACGCCTCACCGAGAAGCCCGTCCCCGACCCCGGACCCAGCGAACTCCTCGTGCACGTCCGCACCTGCGGCGTCTGCCGCACCGACCTGCACGTCACCGAGGGTGACCTTCCGCCCCACAAGGAGCACGTCACCCCTGGCCACGAGGTCGTCGGCGAGGTGGCCGCGCTCGGCGCGGAGGTCGCGGACTTCGCCGTGGGCGACCGCGTCGGCGTCGCCTGGCTCCGCTCCACGGACGGTACGTGCCGCTTCTGCCGCCGGGGCGCGGAGAACCTGTGCCCCGCCTCGCGCTACACCGGCTGGGACGCGGACGGCGGTTACGCCGAGTACACGACCGTGCCCGCGCCCTTCGCGTACCGCCTCCCACCCGCCGTCGAGGACGCGGCGCTCTCGCCGCTCCTGTGCGCCGGGATCATCGGCTACCGCGCGCTGCTCCGCACGGACCTGCCCGAGGGCGGCCGCCTCGGGCTGTACGGGTACGGGGGCAGCGCCCACCTGTGCGCCCAGCTCGCCCGCGCGCAGGGCGCCCGCGTCCACGTCCTCACGCGCGGCGAGGCGGCGCAGGCCCTCGCGCGGGAACTCGGCGCGGTGTCGGTCGGCGGCGCCTACGACGCCCCCGCCGAACCACTCGACGGCGCGGTCCTCTTCGCCCCCGTCGGCGACCTCGTCCCCACCGCCCTGCGCGCGCTGGACCGCGGCGGCGTCCTCGCCGTCGCGGGCATCCACCTCAGCGACACGCCGCCGCTCGACTACGAGCACGAGCTGTTCTACGAGAAGGAGTTGCGCAGCGTCACCTCCAACACCCGTGCCAACGGGCGGGAGTTCCTGAGCCTGGCCGAGCGCTTCGGCGTCCGCTCGACCATCCACGGCTACCCGATGTCCCGCGCCCCCGAGGCCCTGGCCGACCTGAAGGCGGGCCGCTTCGACGGAGCGGCGGTCCTGGTCAACGACCTTTCCGCATAGCGGGCTTGGCCGCGCGGTACGGGGGCTTGGCCCGGCGCGAGGACGGCGTGACCCTCCTCGCCGACCGCCTGCGGAGCGCGGCGGAGACGGGCGACCACCCCCGGGGCGCCGCCCCCGGAGGCCCTGGCCCGTTACCGGAGTTCGTGCCTGGGGGCGGGGAGTGCGTGCCTGAGGGGGCGGGAGGTTCGTGCCTGGGTGTGTGGAGTGCGTGCCCCGCCCCGCTTCGCCCTGGGTCAGCGGCCCGGTGCCCGCCACCCCTCCCGCAGCATCCCGAACAGCGCGTCCACGGCGGCTCCTTGGTCCTCGCGTCCGCGCGCGAGCACGGGCACCTCCAGGACGAAGCGCGCCAGCGCGTCACAGGCCAGGTCCCCCGCCCGTACCCCGAACTCCTCCGCGAGCGCCGCGCTCAGCGTGTCCGTGTGCCGCACCCACATCCGTTCCGCGTACGCGCGCAACGCCGGGGTCGTGTCGATGAGTTCGTGGAACGCGGCGTACTGCGGGTGCGCCGTGTGCGGGAGCCACGTCTCGCGTACGTACCGGTGCAGCGCGTCCACGACGTCTTCGCCCGCGCCCCGCTCCCGTACCGCCGCGACCAGCGAGGCGTCCGTGTGCTCCTCCTGGTCGAAGACCAGCGCCTCCTTGCCGCCCGGATAGTGCTTGAACACGGTCGTCGGCGAGACGTCCGCCTCCTCGGCGACCTCGCGCACGCTCACGTGCTCGTACCCGCGCTCCAGGAAGAGCCGCAGCGCGGCATCGGCGATGGACTGCCGCGTCGCGGCCTTCTTCCGTTCACGGCGGCCGGGCACGGGGTGTTCCGTCGCGGGGCTTCCTGCGGCGGGGCGGGCGGGGTTCTCGGTCATGTCTCCAGGCTACCCGTCGAGTGGTACACGAAAATTAGCGGTACACGTCCAAAAGTTTGCGCGTACCACTTTTCCGGCCTACGGTGGTGGCACAGGCCGGGTCGAGCACGACCGCGCGGCACCACCGCGCCACGCTCCCCGCCCCGTGTCCCACCCACCACCGCCTCAAGGAGCCCGCCATGCCCACCCCCACAGCCGCATCCACAGCCGCACCCACCCCCGCGACAGCCCCCCGCATCGCCGTCATCGGAGCGGGACCCGGCGGCCTCACCTGCGCCCGCGTCCTCCAGCGCCACGGCATCCCCGTCACGGTGTACGACCGCGACGCGGGCCCCGAGGCCCGCGATCAGGGCGGCACCCTCGACCTCCACGCCGACAACGGCCAGTTGGCCCTCCGGGCGGCCGGCCTGCTCGACGCGTTCCTCGCGAAGGCGCGCCCCGAGGGCCAGGAGATGCGCGCCTACGAGCCGAGGAGCGCCGCGCTCACCGGGCGCCACGTCCCCGAGCCCGACGAGATGTTCAAGCCCGAGATCGACCGGGGCGTGCTGCGCGACCTGCTCCTCGGCTCACTCGCGCCGGGCACGGTCCGCTGGGGCCACGCCCTCGCCGAGGTCGGCGGGCAGCCCACCGGTCCTCGTACGCTCCGCTTCGCCGACGGCACGACCGCCGGGGCCGACCTCGTGATCGGCGCGGACGGCGCGTGGTCGAAGGTGCGCCGCGCCCTGTCGGGCGCGCTGCCCGCGTACACCGGTGTGACGTTCCTGGAGGCGTGGTTCGACGACGTCGAGACCCGCCACCCGGAACTCGCCGCGCTCGTGGGGCAGGGCGGCGCGCACGCGGCGGACGGCGAGCGGGCGATGTTCGCGCAGCGATGCGGTGGCGACCACATCCGCGTGTACCTGATCCGGCGGGTACGGGCCGACTGGCTCGCCGCCCACGGGCTCACCGCCGCCGACACGGAGGCGGTCCGCGCGCTGCTCCTGGAGGAGTACGCCGACTGGAGCCCCGCCCTGCGCCGCGTCCTCACGGAGAACGACGGCCCGTACGCCGACCGCCCGATCAACGCGCTCCCGGTCCCGCACACGTGGACGACGCAGCCGACCGCGACGCTCCTGGGCGACGCGGCCCATCTGATGCCGCCGCTGGGCGTGGGCGTCAACCTGGCGATGCTGGACGCGGCCGAACTGGCCCTGTCCATCGCCGAATCCGCCACGCTCGCCGAAGCCGTCACGGCCTACGAGTCGCTGATGCGCCCCCGCTCCGAGGAGTACGCCGCCCAGCTGGCGGGCGCGGCGACGGGCCTCCTGGAGGCGGGCGAGGGCCTGGACGCGCACCAGCACCACGGCTGAGCACGCGCCGCCGCTCTCAGATGCGCGACTTCCGCACCGAGTTCCACGCCGCCCCCGCCAGCGCCCGCGCCGACCTCGGCACCGAGAGGTGCTCGTGCTCGCGGTACAGGGCCCAGTTGAAGGGGATGAGAGCCAGCTTGTTCGAGGAGAGCGAGCCCGCCTGGTGGGCCCGGTACACCGCCAGCGGCTCCCGCACCGCGCGGGCGTCGACGCCGTCGCGCATGATCGACAGCCACAACCCGTAGTCCTGCCGCTTCGGCATGTCCGGCATGAGCCGTGTGCCGAGCGCGTTGCGGTCGTACATGGCGGTCAGGGCGCCGATGTGGTCCTGCACGAGCATCGCGCGGTAGTCCACGTGCTCGGGTGCCCACACCACCCGTCCGTTGGGCGCGAAGTCGGCCGCCTCGCCCGCGTAGTCGGCGTCCATCTTGTAGTAGGACGTGAACGTGAGCGGTGTCCCGGCCGTCGCGGCGAAGGCGAGCTGCTTCTCCAGCTTCGTCGGGAGCCACATGTCGTCGCTGTCGAGGAACGCCACGTAGTCGCCCTTGGCCCGCGAGATCGCGAGGTTGCGGGCCTTCGCCGCGCCGCCCTGCTGGGCCGCCGCCTCGGGCAGGACCCGCCCGTCCTGCCGGGCCATCTCCCTCAGCAGTTCCATCGACCCGTCGGTGGACGCGTCATCGGTGATCAGCAGCTCGACATCGGTGTGCGTCTGTCCGAGCACCGACCGCACAGCGGGCCCGAGCGTGGCCGCCGCGTTGTGGACCGGCATGATCACAGAAACCAGCGGCACGGGCCTTGCTCCTCACCCAGAGCGGAATCGTCATGAACGTTGTCGTCGCTGCCCCAGGCTACGTGCCCCCGGCGGTGCCCGCGCACGCGGCCGGGGAACGACGTCGGCGCCCGCCCTCGTGCGGGGTGGCGCTCCCCGTGGGTGCGGCCCCGGAGGTTCGGGAAGTCTGCGCTTGACCCCTCCGGCGCGGCCGAGCACCGCGCGGTGGCCGCCCGCCTCGCCGCCCTCGCCTCCGGGCGCCGGGCCACCCGCAACGTCGAACTCCCCACCCCGGAATCCGCCGAACTCGGCCTGCGGCTCCTCGTTGCCTGACGGGCGGCCGCCCCCTGCCCTCCCCGAGCCCTCCCCGAGCCCTCCCCCGCCGTCTCACCGCGTGTGCGGGGGCGCTCCGTGGGCCGCTTCCCGGTGGCGGACGAGGAGTACGCGGTAGTCCGTCGCCGCGCTGTAGTCGTACGCCGCCTCCGCCCTCCGCTCCCGCTCGGACAACTCCGCGCACGCACCGCACACATCGCCCTCCCGCTCTCTCACAGCCTGTCCCCCCTGCTCCGCGCGTTCGCCCGCGCCGTCCCGCCCCGCAACCTCTCCTCCGGAGTCGCCGTCCGTACGTCCCCCGGGTCCGCGCTCCACTCGCACCCGCCCCGCACCGGCCGGAGCCACCACCTCCCGCCCATCACCCCCTGGAACTCGGCCACTTGGCCCCGCGCCACGTCCACCACCAGCGCCCCCCGCTCCGGCGCCCCCACGCCTTGCGCCGCCACGTCCCGCTGCCGCGCCCGCGCGCCCCTGCTCACCACCGACGCGAGCCTCAGTGCCTCGTGCGCCTCCAATGCCTCAAGCCGCACCCCGGGCGTCTCCACCCGCGACCCGGCCCGCGTCACCTCCGTCTCCACCCCCGCCAGCCACAGCGCCCTCCGCAGCAGGCCCGCCGCCCGCTCCGCCTCCTCCCACGGGTCACCGAACGTCGTCACCGGCGCGGGAGGCTCCAGCAGCAGCGCCACGTACGCCGCCACCTCCGGCCGCAGCGGTCCGCAGAACACCACCTGCCGCCCCTCCGCTTCCGCCAGACTGACGGGCACGTCGAACCCCCGTGCCAGCAGAGCGAGATGGAGCGAGGAGGCGCACTCCGTCGCCTCCGGCCGGGCGGGCGTTTCCGATGTTGCCGTCATCACCATGCATCCCTTGTGCGGTGGTACATCCTGATAAGAGAATTTCTTCTGCTACTGAGGGTGAGTACAGCGTCTCCGTGGGGTAGGTAGCAGCGCAATGGGTGACACGTGACACGGCGCGGCGTCACTGATCATCGGGGCAGCGAGAAAGGGCCCGCATGGCAAAGGTGAAGCGGCTCAGGAACGGCGAAGGAGCCGGTTCGGGGCGCTCGGGACCGGCGGTCTGGGGCCGCATGGAGGTCCACTTCCGGACGCAGTCCGGTGTCACACAGGCCGAGTTGGCACGAGCGCTGAACGTGGAACGGTCGCTCGTGTCCAAGTTCGAGTCGGGCGACCGCGTCCCGGACTTGAAGCACGCGGAGGACGCGGACGCGTTCCTCAACGCGGGCGGGGCGCTGGTGGAGCTGTGGAAGGAGACGGACTGGTATCCGCAGGTCGAGCATCCCGACTGGTTCGAGCGCCGGGCACGGATGGATGCGGAGGCCACTAGCGTTCATCTGTATCAGGCGATGTTGATGCCAGGACTGATGCAGACGCCTGAGTACGCCGAGGCGTTGCTCGAACGTTTCGAGGAGGACAAGCCGATGGGGGAGCGTGTGCAGGCTCGTATGAGTCGGCAGGCTCGCTTCCGGGTGCCGAACGGCCCCATTCTTGTGGCCGTTCTAGATGAGAGCGTGCTCCGAAACGTGGTCAAGAGCAGCGAAATCATGGCTGCGCAGTGCAAGTACCTCCTCGACATGGGCCAGTTGCCGAACGTGCGCGTCCAGGTCGTTCCCGCTGATTCCCCACGCATCAACAGGCCCGACGCTTCAATGTCACTGATAGCGCTGCCCGATGGCACGACCACGGTGTACTCGGAGTCGCTGGACCGTGGGCATTTCATCGTTGAGCCGAAACTCGTTGCGCAACACGCCCGTACCTATGATGTGCTGCGGGCGGATTCTCTGTCCGCGGCGCACTCGACGGCCCTGATCAGGGACGCGATGGAAAGGTACGAACGGCATGAGGCACCTCGGCTCGTCCGACGCGAACTGGATCAAGAGCAGCTACAGCGGAACCAACGGCGGCGACTGCGTGGAAATCGCACTCGGCTCCCCCGGCCTCGTCCCCGTTCGTGACAGCAAGGTCGTGGACGGTCCTGTCGTGACCGTCGGCGCGGCGTCGTTTTCGGCCTTTCTTGAGGGTGTCGTCAAGTCCCGCTGACCCGACGGGCGTTGTTTGAGGGCCACTTCCTCGCGGGTACATCCGCGCCGAGGTGGCCTTCCGCGTACCCGAGGGGAGTTCCGGCATGGTGATGTCCTGGAAGCGGAGCAGCTACAGCGGCGACGACGGAGGGAACTGCGTCGAGGTCGGCTTCGAATGGCGCAAGTCGAGCTACAGCGACAACGACGGCGGCAACTGCGTCGAGGTCGCGGCGCGGTGGCAGAAGTCCAGTCACAGCGGGAACAACGGCGGGGACTGCGTCGAGGTCGGGACCGCCGGTCCGTCCGCTCCGCACGTCCTCGTGCGGGACAACAAGCGGGCCGCCGAGGCGGACACGCCGGTTCTGCACCTCGCTCCCGCCGCCTTCGCGGCCTTCCTCGCGGCGGCCCGTACCGCCTGAACGACGTGCCGGAACCGGCCGTGAACTGGGCTTGTTCGAGTGCTGGTACGGCTGGGGTAGGTGCGCGCCCGAGTGGCCTTCTGCGTACCCGAGGGGAGTTCCGGCATGGTGATGTCCTGGAAGCGGAGCAGCTACAGCGGCAACAACGGCGGGAACTGCGTCGAAGTCGGCTTCGAATGGCGCAAGTCGAGCTACAGCGAGAACGATGGCGGCAACTGCGTCGAGGTCGGGACGGCCGGCCGGTCCGCTCCGCACGTCCTCGTGCGGGACAGCAAGCGGGCCGGTGAGGCCGCCGTGCCGGTGCTGCATCTCCATCCCGCCGTCTTCACGGGCTTCCTGGGAGCGGTCCGCACGTCAACCTCGCGCCCCTAGACACGGCCATCCGTACGG
The DNA here is from genome assembly GCF_050613165.1 of Streptomyces sp. P6-2-1. Taxonomy (NCBI): domain Bacteria; kingdom Bacillati; phylum Actinomycetota; class Actinomycetes; order Kitasatosporales; family Streptomycetaceae; genus Streptomyces; species Streptomyces sp. P6-2-1. The sequence goes on from NZ_CP192513.1 coordinate 3,653,753, forward strand.
GTGGTGCCCCGGCGCGGTGTGCGAAGGGCGGTGAGGCGGGCCGCGCGGGCCAGCGCGAGGAGCGGGAACCAGCTCTCGTAGGCGGTGAAGTGCGCCCTGCGGTAGGCGCCGTCGTACTCCTGCCCCGCCCGGTGTCAGGCCTCCTCCGGGTCGAGCGAGGCGCCCGCGAGGGCCCCGGCGAGGTAGGCGAGGCCCGCGCCGGCCAGGAGCAGCGCGGCGGTACCCGCGTACCGGCCGGGGCGGTCGTGCCACGTGCCCGCGCGCAAGGGACCGGACCAGAACCACAGGGCGGGGAACAGGAGCGGGAGCGCGAGGAGGAGGGGAGGACGGCGACCCGGTGATTGTGCGCGATCCGCGCCGCCGCCGGTCCCCCTCGCGCTCTCCTCGCGCCTCCTCGCGTTCCTAGGCCGCGCGCGGCGCCGTGTGGCGGGTCAGGGCCGTGATGAGGGTCGGCCAGAGTTCGCGCGGGCGGTCGTGGCCCATGTCCGGGACGAGCAGCAGACGCGCGCCGGGGACGAGCTGGGCCGTGCGGCGGCCGCCGCTCGGGTCGATCAGGGTGTCGTCCAGGCCGTGGATCACGAGCGTACGGACCGTGAGCGCGCGCAGTTGCGCCGCGCGGTCGCCGCTGAGGATCATCGCGCCGAGCTGCCGGGCCGTACCGGCGGGGAAGTAGCCCCGGTCGAAGGAGCGGGCCGCCAGCTCGCGCAGCGCCGCGAGGTCCCCGTACCGGCGCGAGGCCCACACCAGTTCGCGGTCCGCCGAGGCGATGAAGCCCTCGCGGTCGGACGGCCTCGGCGCGAAGAGCGCCGCCTGCGCCTCCGGCGTCGAGTCGCCGTAGCCGGGCTCGCCCGTCGAGGACATCATCGAGGTGAGGCTCAGGACGCGGCCGGGATGGTGGATCGCCATCGTCTGCGCGATCATGCCGCCCATCGAGGCGCCGACCACGTGCGCCCGCTCGATGCCGAGGGCCGTGAGCAGCCGCATCCCGTCCTCGGCCATGTCGCTCAGCCGGTACGGCACCATCGCCTTCGCCGCCTCGATGTCGCGCGCGTTGACCGCGGCGACGAACTCGCCGAGGTCGACCGGGTACGCGTCGAACTTCGTCGACAGACCACAGTCCCGGTTGTCGTACCTGATCACGTACCGGCCCTGAGCAGCCACTTCCCGGCAGAAGTCCTCATGCCAGGAGATCATCTGCGCACCAAAACCGGCGACGAGGAGGACAGCCGGATCGGCGGGATCGCCGAAGGCGTCGTGGGCGAGGGTGACGGGGCGGGCGGTGGCGCTCATGGGGACAGCTTTTCAGGCGGGAGGGGGTGCGGGCATCCCGGTTCGGGGAGGGGGCGGGAGCGGGTTCCTGGGGGAGCGTGCGGAGGGGGCGCGGACGCCCCCGTCGTGCGGGAGCGCGAGGGGGCCGTCGCCGGAGCGAGGAGCCCGTACGAAGGCGATGAGCGGCAGGTGCGGGCCGAGAGGGGCGGGCGGTGGTGGTCAGAGAGCGCGGGTCGCTGTCGTGGCCAGGGTGGTGTACGGCATCGTGAAGCGGCCGCCGAGCGCGTCGATCGCCGCGCCGACCGCGCGCAGGACCTCGGAGAGCTGGTCGGGGGCGAGGCGCGTGAGGCCGCCCGTGGTGGGCAGGAGGTCGAGCCATTCGTCGCGCGTATAGGGCTGTTCCCAGTCGAAGCGCCACTGCTCGGGGGCCTCGAAGCGTCCCGTCGCGCGGAGCGTGGCGGCGTACTCCTCGTAACCCTCCTCGTAGAGGCTGAGCGGGCGGCGGGCCGGTTGCCCGCTCAGCGGGGAGTCGGGGGCCACGCGGCGCAGCGCGGCAGCGAGCGGTTCTGCGAGCGCGGCCGGAGGCTCGTAGACGTGCCCGAAGATCGCGAACCGCCCGCCGGGGCGCAGCAGTTCCGCCGCCTTCGGCGCGCCGGCGGCCGGGTCGACCCAGTGCCAGGACTGCGCGGCGACGAGCAGATCGAAGGTCCTGCCCCGCGGCTGCCAGGTCTCGAAGGTGGCCACCTCGACCGCGAGGCCGCGCGCGCGGGCGAGGTCCGCCATGCGCGCGTCGGGCTCGACACCGAGTACGGAGCAGCCGGCCGCCTGGAACTGGCGGGCCGCGATGCCCGTGCCGGTGCCGATGTCGAGCACGGTGAGGGGAGCGGGGGCGGGGCGGGCGGCGGTGAGGCGGGAGATCAGGGGGACGGGGTAGGCGGGGCGGGCGTGGTCGTAGCGGCGCGCGTCCGTGCCGAAGGACTCGGCCACGCCGCGGGCTCGGTGGGGGGAAGTGTGCCGGGCCGCCCCCGGGGCCGCCCCCGGGGGCGCGTGCGAGGCCGCGTGCGGCGCCTCCCGGCGGGCCCGGGCGGCTTCGCCGTGGGGGTGGCGACGGTCGTCGGGGGGCTGGGCGGCGGGCTCGCGCGGTAGAGTGGGCATGTGCCCACATTAGTGGGCGGTCGCCCACTCGCCAAGGGTGCGGGACGAGGAGAGGGGCTGAGCGTGCCGACAGGGGTGCATCTGCGCGACGCGCGGCAGCAGTTGTTCGACGCCGCAGAGCGCGTCCTGCTGCGGGACGGGCCGAACGCGCTGACCAGCCGGGCCGTGACCGACGAGGCGGGCTGCGCCAAGGGTGTCCTGCACCGCCACTTCGCCGACTTCGACGCCTTCCTCGCCGAGCTGGTCCTCGCTCGCGCGGCCGCTCTCGAAGCGGAGACGCGGGCGCTGGGCGCGTCCGTGGGGACCGGGACCGTGGCGGGCAACCTCACGCGGGCGCTGTGCGGCCTCTTCGGGCCCGTGCCCGTGGCGATCATCCCGCTCCTCACCTTCCGCGACGAACTCCGGGCCCGGCTGAGGGAATCCGACCCCCGGGGCGGCATCGCGATCCTCGCCCAGGCCACCACCGGGATCTCCGCCTACCTGGCCGCCGAACGTGCCAGGGGCCGTCTCGCCGCCGGGGTGGACGTGGACGCGCTCACCCTCTCGCTCGTCGGCGGCGGACACCTCCTCTTCGCCGACCGCGACGCACGGCCGCCGACGGAGGAGGTCGTCGCGAGGTTCGTGGCGGGGGTGGTGGGGGTGGTGGGGTGAGCGGACACCTTTCCCGGGCCGGGCGCAGGGGAATCACCCGAGGGCGGGTTCCGGGGGGGGCTGACCTCGCCCGGGGCCGGGCGCAGGGGGGGCCGGCCTCGTCCGGGGACGGGCGCAGGGAATCACCCGAGGGCGGGTTCCGGGGTGCCTTGTCCGGGGCGACGACGAGGCCCTAAAGGCGAGGGACGCGCCTGTCGTCCGGCACGCGGTGGGCGTAGCGGGCCGTGCCCTCGTCCAAGTCGGCGACCCGTGGGGCGAATTCCTCGTCCGTGAGCCAGTCGGCGGCCTGGCGGTACGGGAGGCACTCGCGCGCCGGTGCGGTGTCCTCGTGCGCGTGGTAGCGCTCGAAACGGTGCCAAGTCCTCTGACCCGGCCAGGGGTTGTCCGGCCCCGGGAGCGGCCTGCCCGCCCCCAGGGGCGCCCCTCTCATCAGCGTCACCGCCGACGACGGTGTCCCGCGCGCGGGGGGCCCTCGCGCGGGGGGCCCTCGCGCGGGGACCCTCGCGCTTCCGGCGGGAACGGGACCGTACCCCGACGTCCTCGTCCAGCACGGCTCCGGGCCTTGGACCGCGAGGGCGACACCCCGAAGCTGCCCTTCGGCCTCGGCGCGCCGCTTGCCGCGCTTGCCGCCGCCGCGTTCGCCGCCGCCGGGGTCGTCGCCGGGGTCGCCGCCGCCGGGGGCGCGAGCCTGCGCCACGACCGGCGCGGAGAGGGCGCGCCCCCCGGCGGTCACTGTTCTTCGTCGAGGGCTCGGCGCGGAAGGAGTCGGGGCCTTCACGCCGAGCAGGGCTCGTCTTCGCGCTGAGCACCATCCCGACGGCGATGCCGTGCTGCTTCGCGTTCGCGCGGGCGGGCACCCTCGCGTCGACGGCGGCGCACTTCGCGGTCAACACGACGATGGTGCGGCGCGACGTGAAGGCGCCGACGACGCGGGCACTGATCCTCGGAGTCGAGCGGGTGGTGCTCGGCGCCCGGTACGCGGGACGCGGGAGCTGGGGGCCGCCGCAGGCGGAGGGCCGGGGGGCGCGGGGCGGTGGCGTCGCTGCCGTACGCGAGCCCGAATCGCCCTCCCCGTACGCCGGTCGGCGGCGGCTTCGGCGGCGGTCGCGGGAGCCCGATCCGGGGTGCGGCGTCACCACGCCGGGACCCGTTCCGATGGGCGGCCGTCATGTTCCCGTATCCGCACGGTGGTTGGGGCGCCGCTCGCGCGTGAATAACTCCCCTTGCAGACACCCCACTTCTGCTCTTCCAAGGGAGTATCGCGTGCCCCACCTCACGAGACGCCTCGCCACCCTCGCCGCGCTCAGCGCCGTCACGGTCCTCGCCGCCGCCGGGACCGCGCTCGCTGACCCGCCCGGTGCCCTGCCCGAGAACGCGAGTGCCCTGGAGAAGACGTACGAACCGGCCTACGACTACGACAAGGACGGCTGCTACGCGAGCACCGCGATCGGCCCCGACGGCACGCTCAACGGCGGCCTGAAGATCGGCGGCGACGTCAACGGGCAGTGCAGGGACGCCTCCGACCTCGACAACGTCAACGTCTACGCGCGGACGAAGTGCAACAACGACTGGTGCGCGATCGTCTACGCCTCGTACTTCGAGAAGGACCAGGCCGCGCTCGGCCCCGGCAGCGCGGGGCACCGCCACGACTGGGAGCACAACGTGGTGTGGGTGCACGAGGACCGCGTCGCCTACGTGTCGACCTCGCAGCACGGCGGCTTCGCCGTCCACTCCGCCGACAGCCTCCCCTTCGACGGCACCCACGCGAAGGTCGTCTACCACAAGGACGGCATCAGCACGCACTGCTTCCGCGCCGCCAAGAACGACGGCGGCGACGAGCCCCCCGAGAACCACAAGGGCACCTGGCAGTACCCGCCGGTCGTCGGCTGGGACGGCTACCCGGAGGGGATTCGCGACAAGCTGACCTCCGCCGACTTCGGCTCCGCGCTGCTCGGCATCCGCGACGACACCTTCGGCAGCCACCTGGAGAAGGCGAAGCCCGAGGGCATCCCCTTCGACCCGTACGCCTGAGCGGCTTTGCCGTAACGGCAAAGGTGTTTGCCTCTCGTTCCCGTGCTGCCGCACCGTGGCGGCACCGGAACGAGAGGCGGTGGTCATGATGACCGGAGGAGTACGCGAACGGTACGACGTCGTGGTCGTGGGCGGCGGGCCCGCAGGGCTGGCCGGCGCGCTCACGCTGGCGCGGGCACGACGGTCCGTGCTCGTCGTGGACGCGGGTGAGCCGCGCAACGCGCCCGCCGAAGGGGCGCACGGGCTGCTCGGGCTGGAAGGGATCAGGCCGACCGAGCTGCTGCGGCGCGGGCGCGCGGAGGTGCGCGGGTACGGGGGCGAGGTCGTCGCGGGCGAGGTGCGGGACGTCACGCGGGACCGTGACGGGTTCGCCGTCACGTGCGCGGACGGGACGACCGTACGGGCGCGCGGCGTGCTCGTCGCGAGCGGCGTCGTCGACACGCTGCCAGACGTGGCAGGACTGTGGCAGCACTGGGGCAGTGATGTCGTGCACTGCCCGTACTGCCACGGCTGGGAGGTGCGCGAGCGGGCGATCGGCGTGCTCGGCACGGGGCCGATGTCGCTGCATCAGGTGAAGCTGTTCCGGCAGTGGACCGACGACCTCGTCTACTTCCCCGACCGGCAGCCGGTGCCCGACGAGGAGTGGATCGCGGCGCGCGGCATCCGCGTCGTGCCGGGCGAGGTGGCGGGCGTCGAGAGCGACGCGCAGGGGCGGCTCAGCGGCGTACGGATGGCGGACGGCACGTTCGTCGCACGGCAGGCGCTCGCCGTCGCGAGCCGTCTGGAGTCCCGCACCGCCTTCCTCGCGGGCCTCGGCCTCACGCCCGTACCGCACCCCTCCGGCATGGGCACCCACATCCCCGCCGAGCCGACCGGCCGTACGACGGTCCCCGGCCTGTGGATCGCGGGCAACGCCTGCGACCTCGCCGCGCAGGTCGGTTCCTCGGCGGCGGCGGGCGTGATGGCCGCGGCGCAGCTGAACATGGAGCTGGTGGAGGCCGACACGGACCGGGCGGTGAGGGCCCACCGCGCCCGCGAGGTCTTCTCCCCGGAGTCGGAGGCGCGTGCCCTGGCGAGCAGGACGGTGCGGGGGAGCGAGGGCTGAGCGGGACGGGGGTTCCGGGGCGGGTGGCTCCGAGGCGGGACTCCGAGGGCGGGGACTCCGGGGCGGGGGCGAGGCTGAGCGGTGCGGGTGGGGGGCGGGGGCGAGGCTGAGCGGTGCGGGTGGCTCCGGTGTGCGCGCGTCCGCGCGGGTCCGTCGTGTGCCGGGTCCGTCGTGTGCCGGTCCGGCCGTGCACCGCGTCCGTTCGTGCGCCGGGGCCCGGTTACCTTTCCGTCCGTCCCGGCGGCCTCCAGGGCTGACGCCCCTCGCCCTGGGGGCCACCGGGACGGACGGGGCCATGTCGGGGCGGCGTGTGGCCGGGCCGGGGGTGCGGGAGGCGTACGGGGGTGGGCGGGTCACCTCACGCGTGCCGTACGGGGGTTGATCAGGACGTGGGCGTGCATGTCGTGCCAGCCGTCCGCGTGGCGGGCCGCGGCGTGGCGGGTGGCTTCGAGGGGGTAGCCCGCCTTCGTCGCGACGCGGCACGAGGCGGTGTTGCCGGTGGAGTGCTGGAGGACGAGCCGCGCGAAGCCCGTCGCGAAGGCCCAGGCCGTGAGGGCTCGTAGCGCGGCCGGGGCGAGGCCCCGGCCGCGCGCAGCGGGCGTGACCCAGTAGGCGACCTCGCCCTCGCCGTCGTCCGCCTCGATCCGGTTGAGGGAGCAACGGCCCAGCAGCGTACGGCCCTGGGTGAGTGCCCACTCGGCCCTGGCCTCGGCCCGCCACGCCGCACGCCAGCCGGAGATCCACTCCGCGGCCTCCGCCGTCGAGTCGGCCCTGCGGGCGCTCCAGTACTGGATCGCCGGATCGTCGTACGCCTCCCGTACCGCCTCCGCGTCCCCCTCCTCCCACGGCCGCAGCACCGCCTCCGTACCGGCCACGGGGAGAACGGGCTGCGGGTGGCGGGCGAGGGTGCCGGGGGGCAGCGCGGGCGGGGCGAGGTGAGGCATGGGGGCATCGTTCCCCGCGCCGGACGCGCTCCGCAGCCTGTTTTCAGGCGGTCGAGCCCGGGCGGGCGATCATCAGCACCGTCACAGCGACCCACAGCAGGTTGAAGACACCCGTCAGCATGGCGAGCCGGGGGGCGGCCCACGCTCCGGTCGCCGGGCCCTCGCCGCTCAGCGCGTGCTCCTGGCCCGGCAGGATCGCCAGGACGAGGAGGACGGCGGCGAGCGCCGTCAGGGCGATCGACGCGCCCACCCACGGATCGCCCAGGACGCCCATCGTCGCGCCCGTCACGAGACCGAGGAGCGGGACCGCGAGGGCCACGGACGCGTAGACGCGGCAGATGCGGTGGAGAAGCGCGGCGCCGGGCGAGGCCGCCTCGCGGCGGTGGAGGGCCGGGAACATGCTCGCGGCGACCGCCACCGGGCCCACCGCCAGGATCGCCGCGACGACGTGCAGGGAGAGGAAAAAGGTCTTCACGGGACGTCGACGGTACGGGGGGCAGCCGACCGTACCCAGTGGCAAAAGTGACAGGCTCCGCCGACTTTCTGCCACGTGGTGGCGGGGCAGAGGTGGCAGGCGTCTGACCTGCCGGAATTCTGCCTGGCACACCGCTGCCACGGGCGCGCAAGGGGCTCGCGGGAGGGCTCGCAGGGGGACGCGGCGCAGTACATTCGTGCCATGCACGCCGTCGCGGTCCTCGCTCTCGACCAGGTGATCCCCTTCGACCTCTCGGTCCCCGTCGAGGCCTTCGGGCGGACGCGGCTGCCGGACGGGCGGGACGCGTACCGGGTCGTGATCTGCGCGGAGTCGCCCGGCGAGGAGGTGGCAGCGGGCGCGTTCACGCTGCGGGCCCCGTACGGGCTCGACGCGCTCCGTACCGCCGACACGATCATCGTGCCCGGGACCGAGGCACCGCTCGCCCCGCTGCCCCCCGCCGTGCGGGAGGCGCTGCGCGCTGCGGCCGCGCGCGGGACGCGCATCGCGTCGATCTGCACCGGCGCCTTCCCGCTCGCAGCGACCGGGCTGCTCGACGGACTGCGCGCCACCACGCACTGGAGCGCGGCCCCGTTGCTCGCCGAGGCGTACCCGGCCGTCGACGTCGACCCCGACGTCCTCTATGTCGACAACGGGCAGCTCCTGACCTCTGCGGGGGCGGCGGCCGGACTCGACCTGTGCCTGCACCTCGTACGGCGCGACTACGGGTCCGCCGTCGCCGCCGACGCGGCGCGGCTCTCCGTCATGCCGCTCGAACGAGAGGGCGGGCAGGCGCAGTTCATCGTCGCGCCGTTGCCGGTGACGCCGAGGGGGGCCGGGCTGGAACCACTGCTCGCGTGGCTGGAGACGCACCTCGACGAGGAGGTGACCGTCGAGCGGATGGCGCGGCGCGCGGGGACGAGCACGCGGACGCTGATGCGGCACTTCAAGGAGCAGACCGGGACGACGCCGCTGCGCTGGCTGCACCGGGCGCGGGTGCGCAGGGGGCAGCACCTGCTGGAGACAACCGGGTACTCGGTGGAGCGGATCGCCGGGCAGGTGGGGTTCGGTTCGGCGGGGGCGTTCCGCGAGCGGTTCAAGCGGACGACGGGCGTGAGCCCGCAGCACTACCGGCGGGCGTTCGGCGGGGCGCGGGTGGGGTGAGGGGACTCGCGCGGGAGCCGGGAGCGGGAGCGGGGCCGGGAGGGGGCTGAGGCGGGTTCCGGCGGGGCCGGGCGGTCTTCGGGGGGCGGCTCGCGGGCGTACGCGACGTGAATACGCGACGTAAAGGCGTGGCTCGGGGGCCGTCCCGCTGCTTAGGGTCCCTGCTCATGAACCGTGAGCTGAGCGCCGTCGTCTTCGCCGAGCGGCCCGATCTGCACGAGGCGTCCCGGACCGCACTGCACGGGGTGTGGCCCGAGTTCATCTTTCACGACGCCGTCTCGGAGCGGTGCGTCCCGCTCGTGGAGAGGTACTTCCCCGCGTTCGACCTGCTGCTCGTGGAGGGCGGGGGCGGGGACGCGGGTGGGGACAACGCGCGGGTCGTCGCCGGGGGTTGGGGGGTCCCGGTGCGGTGGGACGGCTCGTACGAGGACCTTCCGGGCGGGTACGACGGCGCGCTGGAACGGGCCGTCGCCGGGTACGAGGGCGCAGTGGCGCCCGACACGCTCGTCGTCATGGCCGCCGTGGTCGACCCGGCGCTCAGGGCCAAGGGGCTCGCGGGGGCGCTGCTCGCCGCGCTGCGCGAGAAGGCCACGGCGGCGGGGCTCGCGCGGGTCGTCGTACCGGTGCGGCCGACGCTCAAGGCGCGGTACCCGCTCACGCCCATGACCGAGTTCGTGGGCTGGACGCGCGAGGACGGACTGCACATCGACCCGTGGGTGCGCACGCATCAGCGGCTCGGGGCGCGGGTGCTCGGGGTCGCCGAGGACTCGATGGTCATCGAGGGGACGGTGGCCGACTGGGAGAAGTGGGCGGGGATGGCGCTGCCGGGGAACGGGAGTTACGTGGTACCGGGGGCGCTCGACGTGCTCAGGGTCGACCGCGCCGCAGACCGGGCGGTGTACCGCGAGGCGAACGTGTGGATGCGGCACGTGTGAGGGCACGGGGATGCGGCGTCAGGGGCGGCGGCGTGTCGTCCGGTGGTGTGGGGGTGGGGGTGGGTGCGGGGGACGGGGGGACGTGGGCGGAGGCGCGTCACGCTGGGCGACTGGCAGTGCCTGGCAGGCGTGGCAGGGTGTTTGGCAGTGCGTGGCAGACATGGCAGGCATGGCAGTGCGTGGCGGGCGTGGCAGGCGTCGGGCAGTGCGTGGCGGGCGTGGCGGGCGTGGCGGGCATCTTGGCAGTGCCTGGCAGGCTGGGGGGGGTGCTTCGGCAGGCGTGGCAGGCGTGGCGGGGCGTTTTGGCAGTGCGTGGCGGGATGTCCTGGCAGGCGGCTGGCAGTCTGACAGGCCGGGCGGGGGCGGTTTGGCAGCGTGTGCCAGGCGGGGGCAGGCGTGGCAGGCGTGGCAGGCGTGGCAGGCGTCGGGCAGTGCCTGCCCGTGCGGGCTGTCTGGCAGGCGGGGCGGGGCGCTTTGGCAGGCGCCTGGCAGTGCGTGGCAGGCGGGGCGGGACGTCTTGGCAGTGCGTGGCAGGCGGGCGGACGTTTTGGCGGTGCTGGCAGGGCGGGCAGGGCGCTTTGGCAGGCGTTGTGGCAGTGCGTGGCAGGTGGTGTGGCAGTGGGTTGTCAGGCCGGGCGTGGGCGCTTCGGCAGGCTGCCTCGGCCCCGTACCACCGAGGCCACCGCCCCTGCCACGCCCGCCGCGCAGCCGATACCCACCAGCCACCACGATGCCGTCGTCAGGGCGTGGGTGAGGGCGTCATAGCCCGCGCCCGCCGCCGGGCGGGAGAAGCCGGAGGGGATGCGGCCGAGGGTCTCGTCGCGGCCCGCCATCAGGGTCAGGCGCAGGGCGACACCCGCCAGTGCGACGCCGAAGGCCAGCAGGGAGAGGGCGCGGAGTCTGCGGTGCGCGAGCGCGATCGAGGCCGCGCCGAGGACGAAGGCGGCGACGGCGGGCCACGGCCCCGCCGTCTCGAAGGCGTGGAAGACCTTGCGAGCCGTGCCCAGTTCACGGGACTCGACGAAGGTGAGCGACGTGTCCGTGTCCGGGATGCGGTCCGCGTACGGGACGTGGTTGTCGATCAGCTGCTGCTTGACCTGCTTGGTGACCGGGCCCAGGTCGATACGGATGTCCTTGCCCGACTCGCGGTCGCTCAGCGCTTCGAGCACCGCCTTGTGCGCGCCCCGCGCCGCCGCGTCCCACGCGTCGCGGAACGCGGGCGAGCCCGTGAAGGAGACCGCCGCCTCCCGTACGAACTCCCGCGCCTGGTCCTGGAGCGCGCCGAGGTCGACCTGCCGCATGACCCCGTCCGTCACCGCGTCGGCGACCGCCTCGCGCACGTCCCTGTCCGAGGCGAGCGGCGAGACGGAGTCCACGAAGGTGTCCGTGTCCCCGATCTCGTACTTCGCCCACACGGAGAGCGCCCCGGCGGGCACGCACACACAGGCCACCACGGCGAGCACCACCGCGAGCACGGCCCGCACCACGTACCCCGCACCGCGCCCGCGCCCCCGCGCCTCGCCCTCCGCCACCGCGCCGCCTCCCGCAAGCCCTCGTGAATCCGTACGTCGCGCACCGCCCGTATCCGTCCGCACCGCGTCCGTACGTCGTGCACATCCCGCATCTACCCAGGCAACGCGCCCCCGCACGCGTGCGCCAGTCCCACGGGCGTACGGGTGAGAAGCGGGGACACGACGGGGACAGGGCGGGGACACGTCCCCGCTCGGGCTAATGGGCATATCGGTCGATTGCCGCATGATCTGCTGCCGGGGTCGTTCACCGCCCCTCAACCGACCCTGACGGGATGCCCCCATGCGCCACCGTCTTGCCGGTACGACCACGAAAACCCTCGTGGCGAGAGATCACGTGGCGAGAGTCCACGTCATGACGGCCCTCGCCGTCCTCGCCGTGCTGTGCCTCGCGGCGCCGAGCGCCACGGGCGCGAGCCCGTCGCCCGAAGGCTCCCCGGGGACCGGTTCCCTCACCCTCGTCGAGCATGTCGTCAACGGGCCCGGCGGTACGGCGCGCCCGGACGAGTGGACGGTGGCCGCGCGCGGGCCCGTGGAGATCGAGGGGGCCGGCGGTGCGCCCGAGGTGACCGGGGCGCGTGTCCCGGCGGGCGCTTACCGGCTCACCGAGTACGGCGGCCACCCCGGGTACGCGTCCACGCTGTGGCACTGCGCGGGCCGCGCGGGCCCGCTGCCGACCGGGGACGGACGTGTCACGGTGGCGGCGGGCGACGAGGTGCGGTGCGCGGTGACGAACAGGCCGGTCGCGGCGGGCGCGGGTGCGGAGACCGGTACGGGCGCGGGGCTGCCCGGACCCGGGGGGAGCCGTGCGCCCGCACCCGCGCCCGGGCCCGTGCGCGGGGCGGGCCACGCGGTGGGTCAGCTCGCCGGTGCCGGAGGAGTCGTGCCGCCGGGGGCGGGGCTCTTCCTCGCCGTGGTCTCCGGGGCGCTGTGCGCCGTCGGCTTCGGCTTCCTGCTCGTACGCAGGCGGCTGCGGGGACGAGAGCCGGGGTGATCGCGGGGCGGTGTCCGGGGCGGGTGATCGGGGCGGTGATCCGGGAGTCGGGGTGATCCCCTAGGGGTGTCCCTTACATGCGAGTTGTCCCCCCTGGGGCCCTCAACGCGCGAGGCCGGCCAAGCGTTCCCAGACTCCCGCCCCGCTCCGTGCTGGCCTGCTCCCCCGTCCGCCCGCTCCGGCCTCCCCGTCCCCCGCCTCCCCCGCTCCTCCGACGCCTCCCCGCCCCTCCGACCTCCCCCGTACCCTCCCCGCTCCGACCTCCCTGCTTGCCCGCCCCCCTGCTCCGGCCCGCCCCCCCGCTCCGGCCCGGCCCCCCCGCTCCGCTCCGCCCCCACCCCTCGCTCCCCCCGCCCCCTCACAGGTGCGCGTCCGTCGGGACCTCGCGTGTGTAGAAGTGGTAGAAGGCCATGATGAACGCGCTCGCCGCGAGGATCAGGCCGAGGAAGACCGACCACATGATGCTCGGGTTCGACAGGCTGTGCAGGTAGCCGATCGAGCCGCCCCAGAAGACCGCCCACACGACCGCCCGGCGCATGCGCGGGATCGCCGGGGTGATCTGCCGCAGCGCGAGGTACACGAGGCCGAAGACGATGCCCGCGACGAAACCGTAGAGGACGTTGTAACCGGTCACCTTGTGCTCGTGGCGCGTCGTCACCGAGGCCCAGAGCCCGTAGCCGGCCGCGAGCCAGAAGACGTTGCTCGCCGTGATCGCGGTGATCCTGCGGCCCCTGTGCTGGTGCGGGGCCCTGGCCGGCGGCTTGGGGGCGGTGGCGGTGGCGGCATGGGCCATGACTGTCTCCTTCGGTCCCCTTTGCGATGCTTTCTTCCAAGAGTCCTCTTCTGGTGCGGTGCGGCAACCGGAGTCCGTCCTCTTCCGGTGCGGTGCGGCAACCGGAGTCCGCTCCCGTGGCGGCCCCCATCTGCCCGTGTTTGGGTGGACGGGTGAGTCCTCGCCCGGTGCCGCGCTCCGTCACGTCCCGCATGTGGGGCGGGGAGCCGCTGCGGGTGCGCGGGCACCGCGTCGCCTGGCTCGTGCCCACCGTGCTGCTCGTGCTGGTCGTCGGCCTGGACTGGAACACCGGCGGCGGCTTCCGCATGATCACGTGGATCATCGTCGTGCCCGGCATCGCCGCCGCGCTGTGCGGCGTGTGGACGACCGCGCTCTTCGCCGTGCTCTCCTGCGCCGCGTACGTGCTCATGAATCTCGCCTGGTCCGCGCAGTACCGCACCGGCTGGCCGGATTTCGTCCTCGTCGTGGGCGGCGGTGCCGTCGCCGTCGCCTCCTGCGCGCTGCGACTGCGCGCCGGGCGGTACGTGGGCCACCTCCAGGACATCGCCGAGGCGACCCGTTCCACCGTGCTGCGCCCGCTGCCCGCGCACTGGGCGGGCATGGAACAGGCCGCGATCTACCTCGCCGCCGACACGATCGCGCGCGTCGGCGGCGACTTCTACGACATCCAGCCGAGCCGGTACGGCACCCGGGTGATCCTCGGCGACGTCCAGGGCAAGGGCCTCAACGCCGTCACGGCCGCCGCCGCCGTCCTCGGCAGCTTCCGCGAGTGGGGCTACCACTCCGCCGATCTCGCCGTCGTCGCCGCCGGTATGGAGACCCGGATGCGCCGCTACCAGGCGTACAGCACCGTCATGGGCCTGGCGGGCGAGGAGGACCGCTTCGCGACCGCCGCGCTCATCGGCTTCCCGCCGTTCACCGACGCCGACCCGCTCGACCAGGCGGCCCAGGCCGACCCGGCGAACTTCCCCGTCCCCACCCCGTACGAGATCGAGCTGGTCGATTTCGGCCATGAGGTGCCGCTCGCCGTGAGCCCGCGCGGAGTGCGCGAGATCCCGACCGAGCCCGTGCTCCCGCTCGGGCTCAGCGGCCTCCTGAGCACCCCCTTCGCCGTGCAGCGCCTCCGCGTCGCCGCCGACGAGACGCTGCTGCTCGTGACCGACGGCGTGACCGAGGCGCGCGACCGCGCGGGCGAGTTCTTCCCGCTCGCGGAGCGGATCGGCGGGCGCGTCGCCGCCGATCCGGGGCTCACTCAGCCGCTCAGGCTCGTCGAGCTGGTACGGGACGAAGTGCTGCGGTACACGAGGGGGCGGCTCACCGACGACACCACGATCCTCGCCGTGCGCCGCGGCGCCGGCCGCGAGGGACCGCGCGACCCGCCCCGCGCCCCCCCGGGCGCCCCGCCCCCGTGACCCACCGAGCGCCCCGCCCCCGTGACCCACCGGGCGCCCGCGACCCGCCGACCCCAACCCGCCCTGCCCGGCCAACCCGCCCTGCCCGTACCGGTGCCCGCACGCGTCCCCGCTCCGGGAACCCCCGCCGGCACCTCCGAACGCCCGCGGACCGAACGCCCGCGGACCCAGTGAAGGGAGTTCCCCTCATGGCAGACACGATGAAGGCAGTCCAGTACCGCACCGTCGGTGCGGCGCCCGAGGTCGTCGAGATCGAGAAGCCCGAGCCGAAGCCCGGCGAGATCCGGCTCAAGGTCACGGCGGCAGGTGTCTGCCACTCCGACATCGCCGTCATGAGCTGGTCTGCCGAGGAACTGCCGTTCCCACTGCCACTCACCCTCGGCCACGAGGGCGCGGGCCTCGTCGACAAGCTCGGCGAGGGCGTGCGCAACGTCGCCGTCGGCGAGTCCGTCGCGGTGTACGGGCCCTGGGGCTGCGGGCGCTGCTCCAAGTGCCAGCAGGGCAAGGAGAACTACTGCCTCGAAGCGGCCCGCCTCGGCATCTACCCGCCGGGACTCGGCAACCCCGGCGCGATCGCCGAGTACATGATCGTCGACGACGCCAGGCACCTCCTGCCACTCGGCGACCTCGACCCTGTCAGGACCGTGCCACTCACCGACGCCGGCCTCACCCCGTACCACGCCATCAAGCGCTCGCTGCCCAAGCTCGTACCCGGCTCGACCGCCGTCGTCTTCGGCACGGGCGGACTCGGCCACGTCGGCATCCAGCTCCTGCGCGCCCTGACCCCCGCCCGCGTCATCGCGCTCGACGTCAACGACGAGAAGCTGCGCCTCGCCAAGGAGGTCGGCGCGCACGAGGCCGTGCTCTCCGACGAGAACGCCGTCGAGAACGTCCGCAGGCTCACGCCCGGCGGCCGCGGCGCCGAAGCCGTCTTCGACTTCGTCGGTGTCCCGCCCACCGTCAAGGCGTCCGGCGCCTGCGCCATGATTGAGGGCGACGTCACGATCGTCGGCATCGGCGGCGGGAGCCTGGAGGTCGGCTTCGGGCTCCAGGCGTACGAGACCGTCGTCACCTCGCCGTACTGGGGCAGCCGCTCCGAGATGGGCGAGACCTTCGACCTCGCGCGCGCGGGCGCCGTGGACGTCCACATCGAGACGTACACGATCGACGAGGCCCCCCGGGCGTACGAGCGGCTGCACGAAGGGAAGGTCCAGGGGCGCGCGGTCATCCTGCCGAACGGCTGAGCGCGGACGGTCCCGCCGAACGGCTGAGCGCGGACGGTCCCGCCGAACGGCTGGGCGGACCGTCGGACCGCATGGACACGCGCACCGTCCCGCCGCAGGCAGGCCGTCCCGCCGCACGGCTCGCCGCGGGGCGTGCCGCGGAACCGCTGGGTGCGGAACCGCTGGGTGCGGGACCGCCGCCGCGACGCCCGCGCGGAGCGCCGTCGCGTGGACAGTCGTAGAGTCGCGGAAACCCCGCGGGGTCCGGCAGCGCGCCGGGCCCCGCACCCCGCTCCGTGTGCCCCGAGGAAAGGAGCCCGAGGAACCGATGGGCGAACCCCCGCGAGCCAAGGCCGCGCACCCCCCGGCGGTGACCGCGTGATCGCCGTCGTCCAGCTCCTCGTCGCCGCCCTCCTCACCCTCGCCTGCGCGCTCTTCGTCGCCGCCGAGTTCTCCCTCACGACCGTCGAACGCTCCGACCTGGAGCGCTCCGTCGACGCGGGCGAACGCGGCGCGGAAGGCGCGCTCGCCGCGGTGCGCTCCCTCACCTTCCAGCTCTCCGGCGCCCAGCTCGGCATCACCGTGACGTCCCTCGTCATCGGGATGCTCGCCGAACCGGCCGTCACCGAACTCCTCCACGGCCCGCTCGCCGCGCTCGGCCTGCCGCGCGGGGCGACGTCGACGATCGGCTCCATCCTCGGCGTCGGGCTCTCCACCGTCGTCCTCATGGTCGTCGGCGAACTCGTCCCGAAGAACTGGGCGATCTCCCGGCCCGTCCCCGTCGCCCGCGCCGTCGCGGGCCCGCACCGCCGCTTCTCCGCCTTCTTCGGCTTCTTCATCCACGGCCTCAACGCCACGGCGAACTTCTTCGTACGCCGCATCGGTCTCGAACCCACCGAGGAACTCGCCTCCGTACGCGGCCCCGAGGAACTCGTCGCGCTCGCACGGCACTCGGCGGCCGAAGGAGCCCTCGAACCGGACTCGGCCGAGCTGTTCATCCGTACCCTGCACCTCAACGACCTCACCGCGGAGAACGTCATGACGCCCCGCGTCGAAGTCCAGGCACTCGCCGCCGAGGCGAGCGCGCTCGACGCCGCGAACCTCGCCCACGCCACCGGGCTCTCCCGCTTCCCCGTCTACCGCGAGCACCTGGACGACGTCATCGGCACGGTCCACATCCGCGACGTCCTCGCGCTCGAACCGGCCACCCGCTCCCGCACCCGCGTCACCGACCTCGCCACGCCGCCGCTCCTCGTCCCCGACTCGCTCCCCGCCGACACGCTCCTGGCCCGTATGCGCGCCGCCCGCACGATGGGCGTCGTCATCGACGAGTACGGCGGCACCGCGGGCGTCGTCACGGTCGAGGACATCGTCGAGGAGGTCGTCGGCGAAGTACGCGACGAGCACGACCCCGAGGAGACCGAGGACCTCGTCCCCGGGCCGCCGACCGCCGAGGGCCGCGAGACGTGGGAGGCGGACGGTTCGCTCCGCCTCGACCAGCTCCGCCTCATCGGGCTGCGCGCCCCCGAAGGCCCCTACGAGACCGTCGCTGGACTCCTCGCCGCGCGCCTCGGCCGCATCCCCGAAGCGGGGGACACCGTGGAGCTGGGCGAGCTGGACGCGGGCGCGCGGGGCTGGGCGTTCACGGTGCTCGCCGTGGAACACCACAGGGCCGAGCGCGTGCGGCTCGTGAAGCCCGCGGACGACGAACCCGCCCACGTCGACGAGGCCGCCCGATGACCGCCGTCCAGCTGCTCGTCGGGCTGCTCACGCTCTTCACCAACGCCTTCTTCGTCGGCGGCGAGTTCTCGCTCATCTCCGTGCGCCGCAGCCAGATCGAGCCGCTCGCGCAGGCCGGGGACAAGCGCGCCGCCGGCACCCTCAAGGCACTCGAACACATCTCCGCGATGCTCGCGACCGCGCAACTCGGCATCACCGTCTCGTCGTTGGTGCTCGGCGCCGTCGCCGAGCCCGCGATGGCGCACCTGCTGGAGCCGGTCTTCGAAGCGGTCAGCATCCCGCACGGCCTCGTGCACCCCCTCTCCTTCGCGATCGCGCTGACCCTCGCCACGTACCTCCACATGCTCATCGGCGAGATGGTCCCCAAGAACATCGCGCTCGCCGAACCCGTGCGCACCGCGCTGCTCCTCGGCCCGCCGCTCGTCGCGCTCACCCGCGTGCTCAAGCCCCTCGTGTTCGGCATCAACAGCCTCGCCAACCACCTCCTGCGGCTCCTGCGCGTCGAGCCGAAGGACGAGGTGGAGTCCGTCTTCACCGACGACCAGCTGGCCCGGATGGTCGAGGACTCCAGCGAGGCCGGGCTCCTGAGCGCCGACGACCGCGACCGGCTGCGCGACGCCCTCGAACTCGGCACCCGCCCCGTCGGCGAGATCATCAAGCCCGGCGCGACGCTCGTCACGGTCGACAGCAGCGTGACCCCCGCACGCCTCGAACGCGTCGCCGCAGAATCCGGCTTCTCGCGGCTGCCCGTGACCGGTGAGGGCGGCGCGCTCCTCGGCTACCTCCACATCAAGGACACACTCGGCGTCACCGAGCGGGACAAGCCATTTCCGCGCACCGCCTACCACCCGCTCACCCGCGTCCGCATCGACACCCCGCTCGACGACACGCTCACCGCGCTGCGCACCGACGACAGCCACCTCGCGGCCGTGACGGGCGAGGAGGGCCGGGTACGCGGCTTCGTGACGATGGAGGACGTGCTGACGGAACTGGTGGGCCCGGCGGCGGAGGGCTGAGCGGCCCGGGGCAGGGCGCCGCAGGACCGGCCGCGGCGTTCCCGTACCGACTCTGTGAGGGCCCTGAGAAGGCCCTACGAGAAGGACGCGGCCGAAAACGGACGCATCGCCTCCAGGGTGGGACAAGCCACATCCGGCGGGCTTGTGCCCACGGCGGTGAGGGTGACTACGCTGCCGCTGATGCCTTCCACCGACATACTTCCCGCATTTCTGGTGAGACGCGTACCGACCCGTCGGCGTTCCATCGGGGAGGGATTGTGAGCGAGTCCGCGCGCGGACACGGACCAGAGGGCGGTACGGAGCCGTCCTCACCGACCGGCGCCAGGGAGCGCGTACCGCTGCCCCCGGAGAGCGGGACGGGGGGCGCGCGGCCGACGGGTACGGGCAGCGACACCCTCGTACTGAAGCGCGTCCAGGCGCCGGGGGAACCGGCGGCGAAACCCGCCGAGGCCGGTGCGAAGCCCGCCGCCAAACGCCGCGACCCCTTCTTCGACAACGCGAAGTACCTCGCGATCCTGCTCGTCGCGATGGGCCACGCCTGGGAACCGCTGCGCGGGGACAGCCGGGCCGCCTCCGCGCTCTACATCTTCGTCTACACCTTCCACATGCCGGCGTTCATCGTCATCTCCGGCTACATGTCCCGCAGTTTCGACATGCGCCCGGACCGGCTGCGCCGCCTCATCACGGGCGTCGCCGTCCCGTACGTGATCTTCGAAGTCGCGTACACGCTCCTGAAGCGCACGGCCGGCGGCGACCCGGACTACCCGTTCAGCCTGCTCGACCCCTGGTACCTGACCTGGTTCCTCATCGCGCTCTTCGTGTGGCGCCTGACCACGCCGATCTGGAAGGTCGTGCGCTGGCCCGTGCCGCTCGCGCTCGCGATCGCGATCCTCGCCGCGATCTCACCGGACATCGGCGACGACCTCGACATGCAGCGGGTCCTCCAGTTCCTGCCGTTCTTCGTCGTCGGCCTCAAACTCAAGCCCGAGCACTTCCAGCTCGTGCGCCGCCGCGAGGCCCGCATCCTGTCCCTGCCGGTGCTCGCGGGGGCGGCGGCCTTCGCGTACTGGGCGGTGCCGCGCATGAACTCCGCGTGGTTCTACCACCGCGACAGCGCGCAGGAACTCGGCGCGCCCGGCTGGGCGGGCGTCGTCATGACGCTCGCGCTCTTCGGCTGCTCGCTCGTGCTCACGGCGTGCTTCCTGGCGTGGGTGCCGCGCCGGCACATGTGGTTCACGGCACTCGGCGCCGGGACGCTCTACGGCTACCTGCTGCACGGCTTCCTCGCGAAGGGCTCGCGCTTCGGCGACTGGTACGCGGCCGACTGGCTCCACAGCCCGGCGGGCGAGATCGCGGTGACGCTCATCGCGGCGAGCGTCATCACGGTGCTGTGCACGCCGCTCGTGCAACGGCTCTTCAAGTTCGCGGTGGAGCCCGAGATGCGGTGGGCGTTCCGCAGGGACGTCGGGGAACTCGCCAAGCGGCGGTGACCTGGCGCCCGGGCGCCCGATGAGAGATTGTCGGAACCGAGACGAAAGGGTGGACGCGATGCCTCTGAGTGGTGCGTACGAACCGAGCCCCGCGGAATGGGTGCGGAACCAGGTCGCCGAGTACGAGGGCAGCGGCGGGACACGCGGCACGACGATGCGCGGTATGCCGGTCATCGTCCTGACGACGCTCGGCGCGAAGAGCGGCAAGATCCGCAAGACCCCGCTGATGCGGGTCGAGCACGAGGGCGAGTACGCGGTCGTCGCCTCCAAGGGCGGCGCCGACGAGCACCCCGTCTGGTACTACAACATCAAGAGCCACCCCGAGGTGGAACTCCAGGACGGCCCGGTCCGCAAGGACTACACGGCCCGCGAGGCCACGGGAGCCGAGAAGGCCGCGTGGTGGGACCGCGCCGTCGAGGCCTTCCCCGACTACGCCGACTACCAGAAGAAGACGGACCGCCCCATCCCGCTCTTCATCCTGACGCCGAAGGACTGACGCGGAACGACGCGGAACCGCCCGCCCCCTCAAGGGGGCGCGGGCGGTTCCGTCGTACGGGCGGAGAGGGCCCGCCCCCTCACAGCTCGCCGGTCTCCAGCACGAGGTCGAAGGGAGCCGGGAGGGGAAGAGGCGTACCGAAGGGGTGGGGGCCCTCGACGCGCGTGTAGCCGAGCGGGCCCGGTTCCGAGAACAGCGTGGTGCTGCGTTCCTGGCGGTCGACCAGGAGGTACAGGGGAGCGCCGTACTCGGCGTAGCGACGGCGCTTGACCACGCGGTCGGTCTCGGCGTTGGAGGGGGAGGTCACTTCGACGACGAGGAGGGTCTGGTCGGGCAGGAGGGAGTCAGCGCTCTTGGCGACGTCTCGTGGTACGACCGCGAGATCGGGGATGTACCAGTTGGCGGAGCCCGGCAGATCGACATCTCCCGACCCGACGCGGCAGTTGAGCTCCCGCACCTTGGCGTAGATCTGCTCGCGGATCTCGTCAGCGGCTGACGCGTGGGACCAAGTCGGAGACACCGGCGTGATGACCCCTTCGACAATCTCGGCGCGATCCCCCGCCACATGCTGGATGGCGTACTTGAGCGCCTGCTCCGCGTCGATGCCCCGACCGTAGTCGGACGTTGCCTCGCTCATGCCGCACCTTTCGCGGACGTTCTACCAGAGAGCGTCAGAGTAGTGCGAAACTACCCCTTTTCGTCTTGCGCGTCCCAGGCGTTGACGGGGACGGCTTCATCCCCCGCCGCCCAGCGCCGCGTCCCCCTCCATTCCCCGCTCCACCTGCCCCGGTACGTCCGCCAGCAGGTACAGGGACTCGTCGAAGACGGTCAGGACGACGACCACCATCACCGCGTGCGCGACCACGTATTCGATGAGGACCCCCGGCGCCACCTGCGCCTTCCGGTTGTCCTCGTGCGTGCCGATGGGGGCCGTCGCCGGGTGGTACGGGTTGCGGGCGAGGACCGCGAGGCCCCGTTCGAGGGTCTCCCTGCGGTCCGGTGAGAGCAGCGCGGCCGACTCGGCGCACTCCACCGTGTAGGTGACGCGGAATCCGTCCATGCCGGGAGGGTAGCCGGTGGGCGGGTCAGTCCTCGCGCCGCTCCGGGTAATGGCACGCCACCCCGTCGGCCCCCGAGGGGGCTTCCGCGGCGCACCGCCGCCGGTCCCCGGCGGGCAGCACCGCGTACAGCGGGCAGCGGGAGCGGAACCGGCAGCCCTCCACGCGCCCGGTCGGGCTCGGCGGGTCCCCGGCGAGCAGGACGCGGCGGGCCGCGCGGGCGCGCTCGGCGGGCGGGTCGGGGACGGGCGCGGCGGCGAGCAGGGCGCGGGTGTACGGGTGGCGGGGGCGGGCGAAGACCTCGGCGGCCGGGCCGCGTTCGACGGTCGCACCGAGGTACATGACGGCGAGGTCGTCCGCCATGTGCCGGACTACGGCGAGATCGTGCGACACGAGGAGCGAGGCGAAGCCGAACCGGTCCCGCAAGCGCCCGAGCAGATCGAGGACCCCGGCCCTCACGGACACGTCGAGCGCCGATACGGGCTCGTCGAGCAGGAGCAACCGGGGCCGCACGGCGAGCGCCCGCGCGATCCCGATCCGCTGCCGCTGCCCGCCGGAGAACTCGTGCGGGAACCGCCCCAGGTCACGCACCGGATCGAGCCCGACCAGGCCCGTCAACTCCCGTACCCGGGCATCGGTTTCGGCGGCGCCCAGGCCCTGCGCGCGCGGCCCCTCCGCGATCAGGTCCGCGACGGGCAGGCGCGGGTCGAGCGAGGACATGGGGTCCTGGAAGACGATCTGCACGTCCCCGCGCAGCGCCCGCCGCCCGGCCCGGTCGAGCGAGCCGGTGCGCCGCCCGAGTACGTCGACGGTCCCCGACTCGGGCGCGGAGAGCGAGAGGATCGCGTCGAGCGTCGTCGACTTGCCCGCACCGGACTCGCCGACGAGCCCGAGCGTGCGCCCGGCACGCAGGTCGAGGTCGACGCCGTCGACCGCGTACACGGTCCCGGTACGCCGCCGCAGCAGCCCCGGGGCCCGCAGCGGGAAGGTGCGGGTGAGGGAGCGCACGGTGAGGACGGCCTCGGGGGCGGACGGCGAAGCGGCGGCGGGCGCGGCCGGGGACCCGGTGGCGGGCGTGGCGGTGGGAGCGGCCGGGGACCCGGAGGCGGGCGTGGCGGCGGGAGCGGGCGCGGCGGGCGGGCGGAAGATCTCCACCGGGGTACGGTCCACCACGTCCTCCGCGCGCCAGCACGCCACCGCGCGCCCGGGCCCCCCGCCCGCGAAGGGCGTCAACTCCGGTTCGTGGCGGCGGCACTCGTCCGTGGCGAGCGGGCAGCGGGGCGCGAAGGGGCAGCCCTCGGGGCGCGCGCCCGGCTCCGGCGGGGTGCCGGGCAGCGGGACGAGCGGGGCGCCGGGGCGGGGCACCGCGCCGAGGAGGCCGAGCGTGTACGGCATCGCGGGGCGCGCGAACAGCGCGTCCACGGGCGCCGATTCGACGAGCCGCCCCGCGTACATGACCGCCACGCGGTCGGCCGTGCCCGCGATGACGCCGAGGTCGTGGCTCACGAGGAGCAGCGCGGCCCCCGTGGCCTCGCGCGCGGTGCGCAGCACGTCGAGGACCTGCGCCTGCACGGTGACGTCGAGCGCGGTCGTGGGCTCGTCGGCGAGGAGCACGTCGGGGTCGTGCGCGATGGCCATCGCGATCATGGCGCGCTGCCGCATCCCGCCGGAGAACTCGTGCGGGAACGCCTCGGCGCGCCGCCGGGGCTCGGGGATGCCCACGAGGTCGAGCAGCTCGACGGCCCGCTCGGCCGCCTTCGCCTTCGGGACGGGCGTGTGGACCCGTACGGCTTCGGCGAGTTGCTCCCCGATGCGGTAGACGGGCGTGAAGGCCGACAGGGGGTCCTGGAAGACCATCGCGATCCGGCGCCCCCGCACCCGGTCCAGCTCCCGCGAGGGCGCCCCGACCAGCTCCGTGCCGTCGAGCCGTACGGACCCCGAGACGCGCGCGCCGCCCGGCGGCAGCCCGAGCACGGCGAGCGCCGTGAGGGACTTGCCCGAGCCCGACTCGCCGACGAGGCCGAGCACGTCGCCGCGCGCGAGGTCGAAGGACACGCCCCGTACGGCCTCCTCGGCGCCGCCACGGAAGGAGACGGTGAGGTCGCGGACGGAGAGGAGGGGCGAAGTCACGTGGTGTGCCGATCCTTTGGGCGACTGGTCGGGTCGAAGGCGTCGCGCAGTCCGTCGCCGACGAGGTTGACGGCGAGGACGAAGACGACGAGGAGCCCGGCGGGGAAGAAGAACATCCACGGGTAGGTGACGGCCGAGCCCGTGTAGTCGGCGATGAGCGTGCCGAGCGAGACGTCGGGGGCCTGGATGCCGAAGCCGAAGTAGGACAGCGCGGTCTCGCTCATGACGGCGCCGCCGACCGCGAGCGTCGCGTCGATGACGAGGAACGAGGCGACGTTGGGGAGCACGTGCCGCGTGATGATCCGCGCGGGCCCCACGCCCAACGACCGTGCGGCGCGCACGAACTCGCGTTCCTTCAGCGAGCGCGTCATGGCCCGTACGACCCGCGAGGTGACCATCCACGCGAAGAGCGCGAGCAGCCCGACGAAGCCGATCCAGCCGGTGCCGCGCAGTCGCGGCGCGAGGATCGCGAGGACGAGGAACGAGGGCAGGACGAGCAGCAGGTCGACGAGGAACATCAGGACGCGGTCGGCCCAGCCCCCGAAGTACCCCGCGCAGGCCCCCACGAGCGCGGCGATCCCCGTCGACACGAGCCCGACGAGCAGCCCGACGAGCAGCGACTTCTGGAGGCCGCGCACCGTCTGCGCGTACACGTCCTGCCCGATGCGGTTCGTGCCGAACCAGTGCCGAGCGGAAGGGGGTTCGCGCAGCGCGGTGTAGTCGATGTCGGTGTACGACCAGTGGGTCAGGAAGGGGCCGGCGAAGCCCAGGACGAGGAGGAGGACGACGACGGCGAGTCCGGCGAGCGCGGTCCGGCGCGCGAGGAAGCGGCGCAGGACGAGGCGGGCGCGGGTGGGGGAGCGCGGCGTGGAGAGGGCCGTCGGTTCGGCCTGGAGCGCGGTCACCGGCGCACCCGGGGGTCGAGAGCGGCGTGCAGGACGTCGGCGAGGAAGCCGGAGAACAGCACGATCACGGCGGCGAAACCCGAGACCGCGACGACCGAGTTCACGTCGTTGTCGGCGACGGAGTCGATGAGCCACTCGCCCATGCCGTGCCAGCCGAAGACGATCTCGGTGAAGGTCGCTCCCGTGAACAGCGCGAGGAACCCGTACGAGAAGTACGTGGCCATCGGGATGAGCGCGGTCCGCAGCCCGTGCCTGAGCAGCGTCGCGCGCCGCCCGAGGCCCTTCGCGCGGGCCGTGCGCAGGTAGTCGGCACCCAGCACGTCGAGCATCGTGTTGCGCTGGTACCTGCTGTACGCGGCCGCGGTGACGAGGCCCATCGAGAGCGTCGGCAGGAGCAGGTGCACGCCCCGGTCGCCGAGCGTGGCGAGGACGCCCGGGTGGGGGCCGGGGTCGCGCTCCCCCGTGAAGCGGATGAGGTCGGTGCCGAGGACGGAGTTCAGCTTGATCGCGCCGATCTTGAGGAGGACGGCGAGCAGGAACGTCGGCGTCGACAGGAGGAGGAAGGAGACGAGTGTGACGACGCGGTCGGAGAGCCGGTACTGCCGTACGGCCGTCCAGGCGCCCGCGAGGACACCCCCGAGCGTGCCGAGGATCGTGCCCGCGAGGAGGAGACGCAGGCTCACGCCGATCCGGCGGCCCAGCTCGGCCGCCACCGATGTGTCGTCGAGGGTGCGCCCCAGATCGCCGTGGAGGAGCCCGCCGAACCAGTGCCCGAGGCGCTCGGGGAGCGGAGTGCCGTCGTCGAGGCCGAGCGTGCGCAGGTGCGCGCTGACGGCGGCCGGGTCGGGGGGCGGGCGGCGGCCCTCGAAGTAGGCGCGCGGGTCGAGCGCCGATGCGGCGAGCAGGTAGGCGAGGGCGAGGGCGAGGAGCAGCAGGACGAGGTAGTGCAGGAGACGGCGCAGGAGGTACGTGGTCATGCGGGACGTCTCCTGAGTGGGGGGCGGCGGAGCGGAGGGCGGGGACGGGGACGGGGACGGGGACGGGGCCAGGGACCGGGGGAGCGGCGCAAGGGGGCGTGGAATCGGGCGAGTTGGGGTCCGGCGTCGATCTTCGTCACGTCGTGTTGCGGGCGTATGAAGGGAGCATGGCAACTACACGAAAACGCTTACGAAGGGCGAATCCCGGGCCTACGCTCCGGGCGTCCCGTCCTGACGCGCGCCCTGTCGCCCCGTCCCGCGTCCCCCGCCCGGAGGCTCCCCCATGCCCAGGAACACGGCCCGCACGGGCCCGGCCCTCACCGCCGTCGCGCTCGCTTCCGCCCTCGTCCTCACCGCCTGCGGAGGGTCGGGGGACAGGGAAGGGAGCGGCGACGGCGCGGGGCACAAACGCGCCAAGGCTCCCGCGGCGGGGGCGCAGGCGATCAACGCGCAGCCCGTCACGAAGCTCCGGCAGGGCGGCACCCTCAACCTCTCGGTCCAGCAGTGGATACACCAGTACAACGCGTACCAGGTGGACGGCACGAACGGCGACGCGACCGCGATCCTGGAGCAGGTCGAACCGGTCCTCCAGCCGCGCGACAGCCACGGCGTCCCGCACCCCGACCCCCACTACCTGCTCTCGGCCGAAGTGACGTCCACGTCCCCGCTGGAGATCACGTACCGCCTCAACCCGAAGGCCCGCTGGTCGGACGGCAAGCCGCTGTCCTACCGGGACTTCGCGGCGCTCGCGAAGGCGCTCGACGGCTCGGACAGCCGCTACCTCGTCGCCGACACGAGCGGCTACGACCAGATCGCGAAGGTCTCGCGCGGGAGCGCCGACAGCGAGGCGGTGGTCCGCTTCCGCGCCCCGTACGCCGACTGGCAGCGCCTCTTCCGCGTCCTGCTCCCCGCGGACTCCATCGACACCCCCGAGAAGTTCAACAAGGGCTGGCTGGAGAAGATCCCGGTCACTGCCGCGGCCTGGCGCATCGCGTCGATCGATAAGACGACGCAGACCGTGACGACCGAGCCCGACCCCCGGTGGTGGGGCGAGAAGCCGAAACTGGACAGCATCACGTGGCGGGCGCTCCAGACGCCCGCACAGACGGAGGCGTACCTCAACAAGGAGATCGACGAGACGAGCGCGATCCTCCCCGAGGACTACAAGCGGCTCGTGAAGGCCCCGAAGACGGACATCAGGAAGGGCGCGCGCTGGGACGAGGTGCACATCACGCTCGGGGCGCGGGGGCCGCTCGCCGACCTCAAGGTGCGGCAGGCCGTCGCCCGCGCGATCGACCGCAAGGGCATCACGACGGCGTTCGCGAAGGACGTGCCGGTGGCCGTCCAGCCGCTCGACAACCACTTCTTCATGCCCAACCAGAAGGGCTACCAGGCCAACGCGGGCGTGTGGGGCACGTACGACCCGAAGGCGGCGGCGAAGCTCCTCGACGAGGCCGGCTGGAAGGAGGGCGCGGCGGGCGAGCCCCGCACCAAGGGCGGCAAGCGGCTCACGCTCACGTACCTGATCAGCGCGGGCGCCAGCACGTCGGCCGTCGACCAGGCGCAGATCGTGCAGCAGCAGCTCGGGGCCGTCGGCATCGGCGTCCAGATCCGCAAGGTGACCGAGGCCGACTACTTCGACACGTACGTCAACCGGGGCAACTTCGACCTCGTGAGCTTCCGCAACGTCGACAACATCTTCCCCTCGCAGCTCTTCTCGACCTTCCAGCTGCCGCGCGGGAAGCAGAGCTTCCTCAACTTCGGCGGCGTCGGCACGAAGGAGATCGACACGCTCCTCACGAAGGCGGGCCGCGAGACCGACCCGGACGCGGCCCGCGCCCTCTACAACCAGGCGGACAAGGCCATCTGGGCCGAGGTCCACTCCATCGAGCTGTACCAGCGCCCGCAGATCATCGCCACGCGGGCGGGCCTGGCGAACTGGGGCGCCCCCGGGCTCGGGGACGTCGACTTCACGAAGGTCGGCTGGGTGAAGTAGCGGCCGCGGAACGGCCGGTGTGTCCGGCCCGCGCGTGGGGCACGACCATCGGGGTCCCCGTGCGCGGGCAGGGCACGATTCACTTCTCGCGGTTCTTCCCCTCCGCCGGAGCCTCTCCTCCGCCGTTCTTGCCCTCCGCCGGAGCCTCTCCTCCGCCGTCCTCGCGCTCCGGGCGGCCGTCCCGCGCCCGCGCGGACCATCCGGCGGCGACCACCACGAGCGCGCTCGCGAGAACCTCCCGCACCCCGAGCGGTTCCCCGAGGAAGGCGAGCCCGACGAGCGCCCCCACGGCGGGCGTGAGGGCGAGCAGGACGCCGAAGGCGCGCGAGTCGATGCGGCGCAGGACGGTCATGTCGAGCGCGTACGGGACGAGCGAGGAGAGCAGCGCGACCGCGCACCCGGGCAGCAAGGCCCCCGGATCGGCCCGCACGTCGCCGCCGCCGTGCACGGCCGCGAGCGGCACAAGCACGCACGCGCCCGCGAGCAGCGCGAGCGAGAGCCCGCCGAAGTCGGGGAAGAGCGCTCCGACGCGCTTGCTCAGCAGCACGTACGCGGTCCTGCACCCCGCCGCCGCGAGCCCGAACCCGAGCCCGGCGAGCGGCAGTTCACCGCCCGGCGCGCCGAGCAGCAGGACTCCGCCGAGCCCGAGCAGCCCCGCCACGAGGTGTGCGGGGCGGCGCGAGAGGGCGACGGCGAGCAGGAGCGGGCCGAGGAGTTCGACGGTCGCCGCGACGCCGAGCGGGAGGCGGTCGATGGCGAGGAAGAAGGTGAGGTTGTTGCCCGCGAAGACGAGCCCGAGCGCGCAGGCGCCGAGCCACTGCGCCCGGTTGTACGTGGCGAGGCGGGGCCGTACGAGAAGCGCGAGCAGCACGGCGGCGAAGCCGAGCCGCATCCCGGCCACGACGACCGGATCGACGCGCCCGTACAGGGACTTGGCCACGGCGGCCCCGAGCTGGAGGCTGCACATCTGCCCGAGCACGAGGAGGGGGGCGAGGCGGGCGAGAGTGCCGAGGGGGGCGGGCGTCGCGGGGGAGGGGGAGGAGCCAGGGGGCGCCTTCGCTCCCCCGGCGGGCGCGGAGGAGGGGCCCGTACGCGGTGTGCCGCTTCGTATGCCTGTACGCATGGCCGCCAGCGTGGTGTCATGCCCTTGTGCAGTTCAACCATTACGGCGGCGAGGCGGCCCGACTGGCGGCGGCCCTGGTCAACGCGGGCCCGGCGGACGACCTGAGCCCGCTCCTGCGCGCCCACGGCATCCACCGCCCGCCACCGGGCCCGCGTGGCGTACGGGAGTTGAGGGCCTGGGTCAGGGAGCGCCTCGCCCCCTGCTTCACCGCCTCGGGCGGCCGCCCCCTCGCCCCCGAGGCCCTGGCGGAGCGGTGCGCGCACGTCAACTCGGCCCTGGAACAGGCGGCTTCGCTGCCCCGCGTCTCCCTCCACGACGGCACCCCGCACCTGCACTACGGACCCGAGGACCAGGAGACGGTGGGACACGTGAAGGCCTCGACGGCGGCGGCGCTCGCGTACGTCGTCTGCGCGTCGAGCGCGCACCGCCTCGGCCGTTGCGCCCGCTGCGGCGCCGCGTACGTGGACACCTCGCGCGCGGGCCGCCGCACGTACTGCACGGTCCGCTGCGCGAACAACGACGCGGTGGCACGCCACCGGGGCCGCGCCTGAGCGCCCGCGCTCCCGCTACGGGACGAGTACGACGCGCTCCCCGGCGGCGACCTCCTCGGCCCACGCCTCGTCGACGCGCGCCAACGGCCGTGCGACGGGCCGGACATCGAGCCGCCCGCCGACGATCTCCGCGGCGAGCGCGGGAAGTTCGGCGACGATCCCCGCCGTCGTGACGGAGCCCTGCCCGCTCCCGACGAAGGAGAGCGCTCCGGCGCGCAACCAGGCCGAGGGGAGCGTCAGTTCGGGACCCGCCACGGAGCCGAGCTGGACCCAGGCGAGCGGGCGGGAGCGGTCGGTGCGGGCGGTGAGGAGGGCGGGCACGGCGCGCTCGGTGGGGGCGCCCCACAGGTAGTCGAGCACGACATCGACGTCGGCGGCGGCGGCGCCGAGCCGGGCGGCGACCTCGCTCTCCTCGCCGCGCAGGTCGAGCGGTTCGGCGCCGAGCGCGGCGAGGAGGCCGAGGCGGTACGGGTCGCGCCCGGCGCCGACGACGCGCGCGGCCCCGAGCCGCCGGGCGACCTGCACGGCGAGCCGCCCGGCGTTCCCTGTGGCGCCGAGCACGAGGACGGAGCCGCCGGGCGCGAGGCCGACGCGGCGGCGGAGGGCCACCCAGGAGGACATGGCCGGGTTCATCCCGGCGGCGACCGCGAGCGGGTCCGTACCGGCGGGAAGCGGGACGGCCCGGCGGCGGTCGACGAGGGCGCGTTCCGCCAGGGTGCCGAGGGCGGTGTCGGGGGCGACGAAGTAGAGGAGTTCGCCGTCCTCCGTACGCCCGACGCCGTCGATGCCGGGGACGAGGGGGAGGGCGTCGCGCGAGGTGTAGTGGCTGCCGTCGGCGGTGGAGCGGACGCGCGGATGCAGCCCTGCGGCGAGAACGTCGACGAGCACCTCGCCGGGACGCGGGGCGCGCGGCGGATCGACCTCCTCGCAGCGGGGAGGAGTGCCGAAGGAGTGGACGACGGCTGCGCGCATGAGGGGGCTCCGGGGTGGGGCGGGAGGGACGGGAGGCGGGCGAGACGCGCCGCCGGGCCCTGCTCGCGAAACGGGCGCAGGGGGGTGCGGCACGAGGCGGCGCACGCTAATTTAGTACGTGGCACGTACTACATTCGAGAGTAGTTTGTGCCGCGTACTAGCGCAAGGAGCCCTGCCGTATGCCCACCGCCGAAGCGTCCTCCCCCGGGGGCGAGGCCCCGACGAACACGGTCGACGCGCTTGTCCAGCTCTCTTTCCTCGTGCAGGGCGCCCTGTCCGCGACCGGCGCCGCGCACGACCTCTCGGTCATCCAGCTGCGCCTCCTGGGAGTGCTGCGCGACCGGCAGCCCGGCATGGTCGCACTCGGCCGCCACCTCGGCCTGGACAAGTCCTCGACGACGGGCCTGGTGAGCCGCGCCGAGAAACGCGGCCTGGTCCGCCGCTCCCCCTCCCCGCACGACGGCCGCGCCGTCCTGGTCACCCTGACCCCGGAGGGCCGCCGCCTGGCGGAGCAGGGAACCGAGGAGATCACGGAGCGCGTCAACGCCCTCACGTCCCGCCTCCCTCCCCAGGACCGCGCGGAACTGACCCGCCTGGCGGGAGCGGTGCTGGAGAGTGCGGGTGGGGGTGGCTGAGGGGAGCGGGCGCGGCGGGTGAGGCGGGGCGGGGGGGGAGAGAGAGGGAGGGTGCGGGGTGGGTGAGTCGGTGCCGTACTCACTCGCCCCGCGCGGAGGTATCCCGGGTGTTCCCCTCCCCCACCACCAGCCAAGGCCGTACCTGCCGCCGCGCGTGGTGCAGCCGCGACTTCACCGTCCCCAGCGGAATCCCCGTCCGCTCCGAGATCTCCGTGTAGTCCATCTCGCAGATGTCCCGGTAGACCAGCGGCGCGACCAGGTGCGGGCTGTCGCGTTCGAGCCGGTCGAGCGCTTCGAGGAGGTCGAGCCGCGAGCCGGCGATCACACTCGTCGTACGCGGGTCGGGCCGCTGGTGCTCCTCGGCGGGAAGCGGCTGCTCGGCCGCCCTCCGCTTCAGCTCGCGGTACTTCTGCCGCGCGCAGTTCGCCACGATCGTGTACAGCCACGTACTGAACTTGCTGCGCCCCTCGAACCGCCCGATGTTCCGCGCCACTTGGAGCAGCACATCCTGCGCCGCCTCCTCCGCGTCCTCGCGGTAGAGGAGGAACCGCCCGCACCGCCGCACCACCTCCGGCTCCACCGCGCGCAACAGCGCGTCCAGCGCCCCCGCGTCCCCGTCCGCGGCCGCCACGGCGAGCGCCTCCGTATCGGGCACTTCCCCGTACGTCCCGTACGCCCCGTACGAACCCGAGCCGCCCTCACTCATCGCCCCACCCCCGCACCGAAGAACCCGCCCGCACCCAGCACGCCGGCACCGCCCGCATCGATACCGCCCACGCCGGCACCGGCCCGGCCCACGCCTACCCCGGACCAGGCACGCCCACCCCCACCCCGCGCAGCACCGCCCGCGCCCCCGCCCCGCAGGCCCCCGCACCCCCCGCCCCCCGCGGGAAATCCGGTGCCGAAACGAAAAGTACGGAGGGGCCGCGGAGCGTCGGAGACCATCTGGGCATCATAAAAGGCATGTCCCCACCTCAGCGGATCGGTCGTTACCTGGTGCAGCGCAGGCTCGGCTCCGGCGCCTTCGCCGTCGTCTGGCTCGCCCAGGACGAGCGGCTGCAAGCCCCCGTCGCCGTCAAGGTCCTCGCCGACAACTGGGCGGGCCGCCTCGACATCAGGGAACGTTTCCTGAGTGAGGCCCGGCTGCTGCGCCAGGCCGGTTCCGGCGGTGTCGTGCAGGTCTACGACATCGGGGAACTGGAGGACGACCGCCCCTACTTCGTCATGGAGTACGCGGACGCGGGCACCGTGGAGGACCTCCTCACGGCCGGACCGCCCCCGCTCGCCGAAGCCCTCCGCCTCGTGGCGGGCGCGGCGACGGGCGTCGCCGCGCTGCACGCCGCGGGCATCGTCCACCGCGACATCAAGCCGTCGAACGTCCTGCTCAAGAGCCCCGGCGGCCCCGGCCCCGTACGCGCGGGCACCGAACGCGTCCTCGTCGCCGACCTCGGCCTCGCCAAGAACCTCGCCGCCTCATCGGGCCTCACGGTCGTCGCCGGGTCCGCCGGATACATGGCCCCCGAGCAGTCCGACCCCCCGCCCGGCGGCATCGACGCGCGCGTCGACGTCTACGGCCTCGGCGCGCTGCTCTACCACCTGGTCACCGGTACGGTCCCGGGTCCGCCGGGCCGCGTCCTGCCCCCCACCGCGCTCATCCCCGGCCTTCCCGCCCCCGTCGAGGCCCTCGCCCTCCGCGCCCTCGCCCCCGCCCCCGACGACCGCCCACCGCACGCCGCGGACTTCGCCCGCGAGCTGGAGGCGGTCCGGTCGCAGGTGGCCGAGGTGACCGAGGCGGCCGTACGGGAGCCGAAGACCGGGCCCGTACGGGAGGTACGTGCCACGCCGAGCCCCTCCCCGGGCGCCACCCCCACCCCCGTACCGCCCGAGCGGGCCCCCGCCCAAGAAACCCCCGCCCGCCGAACCCGCCTCCGCCCCCGCCACCTCCTCGTCACCCTCACCGTCCTCGCCCTCGCCGCGGCGGGCACCGCGCTCGCGATCCGCGAGAGCGGCGGCAGCGGCGGCGACGCGGGCTCCGGCAAGAGCGCGGCGACGCGCCGTATCGCCGACGCCACCGGCGCCCTCCGCCTCAGCGTCCCCGCCGCCTGGGCCCGCGAGTACGCGGACGGCGGCTGGGACCCCGCGGCGATCGGCCTGCCCTCGGCGAAGGAGCCCGGCCTCACCGTCGCCACGAAGGTCTCGGACTGGTCCGACCCGGACAGCGGCGTCAACGGGGTCTTCGCCGGAGCCGTCGACCTCGGCACGAAGGACGCCGCCTCCCTCACGGCCGCCGTCGAGGCCCTGCGCCACAGCGGCTGCCGGGAGCCGAGCGAGGAGGAGTGGGACGAGGGCGAGTGGAAAGGAGTGGTACGCACGTGGACGGGCTGCGCGGGCCACCGCCTCGCCGAGATCGCCCTGACCCCGAGGAACCCGAAGGGCCCCGAGGGCTCCCGGGACCCGAAGGACTCCGAAGGCTCCCCGGACCCGAAGGGCTCCCAGGGCTCCAGGGACCCGGAGGACACGAGCACCGCGAAGGCCGCGGGCACACGCGGCGCCTACGTGCAGATCCGCTGCGCGGAGGACGGGGACGACTGCGACGGAGTGACGAAGAAGGTACTGAGCGGGCTGGAACTGGCCCCGGCGGGAAAAAGCACCGAACGGCCGTGAACTTTCCCCGGTGACCACGCATCGAAGAAGTACGTAAGCGGGCCGTACTCAGCGAAGCCCCCCCCACGCCCCCACGAGACGCGGAGACCACCATGCGCACGACCACCGGGAAGATCACGAAGGCCCGCCGGGCAGGCACAGCGGCTGCGGCGCTCGCCGCCGCGGCCCTGCTCCTCACCGCCTGCGGCGACAATGACGGGGGCGGCAAGGACGCCGCGCAGAAGGTCGGCAGCGAGGCCGCCCCCCTCCCGGGCGACCAGAACGGCACGAGCGCCGCCGACGAGAACGGCAAGGACACGGACACCCCCGCGAGCCCCGGCGAGGACGCCTCCGCGCCGGGCGGGACCACGAGCACGAGCGGCGGCGGTACGAAGCCGAGCGGCGGTACGGGCACGAGCGACGGCAGCGACGCCAAGCCCGCCGCGAGCAGCCAGTGCCACACCTCGGAACTGTCCGCGCGCGTCGGCGACAACCACCCCGGCGCGGGCCAGGAGAACTTCGCGCTCGTCCTCACCAACACCTCGTCGCGCACCTGCACGGTCTACGGCTACCCGGGCCTCGCCTTCGTCAACGAGGCGGGCGAGCAGGTCACCGTCGACCCGCAGCGCACCGACGCGGAGAAGACCAAGGTCACCGTCGCTCCCGGCAAGAGCGCCTGGGCCCCCCTCACCTTCAGCAACCCGCGCATGACGGGCGTCACGACCATCACCCCGGCGGCGATCCGCCTCACCCCGCCCGACGAGCGCGACTACCTCAAGGCCCCCTGGAAGGGCGGCCCGGTGAGCAACACGGGCAAGGCGAGCGTCCCGCGCGTGGGTCCGTTCGCTGCCGGTACGGGGGAGTGACGGCGCCCCCGCGCGCACGGCCCGCGCCTGCCCGTACCCCCGGTTAGCCCCCTCGGCCCCTCCCGGACTGCGCCCGGCCCGCATCCCCCCGACGATGGGGAAAACGGGCCGGTACGCCTCCCAGGCGATGGCCGCCCGGACCCGTAGCGGGACGGCGAGAGGCGGGCACGGTGACCGGAAGCGGAACGACGCCGCCCGGCGGCCAGGACACGGACGACGGGCAGGACCCGGAGGACCGCCCGGACCCGAACGACGGGCAGGACCCGGAGGACCGCCCGGACCCGGACGACCGCCAGGACCCGGACGCGGGCCACAGCGCCGCCGAACGCGCCCAGATCGCCCACCTCAACGCACTCGAACCCCCCCACCGCCACTCCCCGGGCAAGGAGAAGGGCGCCCCCGACCCCACCTGGGCCAAGAACGACAGCACCTCCGTCCAGGACCCCGACCGCCCCCTCGAAGAACCCCTCCCGCAACCCCCGCCCCCGCCCCACCCCATCCCCTCGCGCGATGCCGCCCTCCTCGCCACGGGCCACGAACTCGCCGAGACGGTCACGATGGACGAGGCCCTGCGCGTCACCGCGCGCCTGCGCGACGAACGCGGCTTCGACCTCAACGGCCAGCTCGTCTTCGGCGTCGGCGAGAACTTCCTTGAGGTCGAGGGCCAGTCCGGCTACCGCCCCCCGGGCAGTACGGACGGGGGCCAGCTGCGGATGCCGCTGAGCACCCGCCACCCGGCGACGGAGGTCGCGCACACGGGCCGCGCCGTCTGGCTCGAATCCCCCGAGGAGTACGCGCGGCGCTACCCCGCGATGTGGCGGCTCACCGGACGCCGCGGCCGCGAGGCCTGGGCGTACCTGCCACTCGTGACGGGCGGCAACGTCGAGGGCGTGTGGCTCGCCGCCTTCGGCGCCCCGCGCACCTTCTCCGCCGCCGACCGCGCCCTGCTCCGTACCGCGGCCGCGCTCCTCACCGCCGCACTCGAACGCTCCCGCACGGGCGCCGCCGAACTCGCCCTCTCGCGCGGACTGCGCTCCAGCATGGGCGCCGCCGCGGGCGGCGTCCGTACGGGCCTGAGCGTCGCGAGCAGGTACGTGCCGACCGGCGGCGGGCTCATGGTCGGCGGCGACTGGTACGACGTGATCCAGCTGCCCGGCGGGAAGATCGCCTGCGTCGTCGGGGACGTGCAGGGCCACGACGTGCACGCGGCGGGCCTCATGTCGCAACTGCGCACGGCGGTCCACGCGTACGCGGCCGAGGGCCACGGCCCCGACGCGATCCTCGCCCGCACCTCGCGCTTCCTCGCCGCACTCGACGAGGACCGCTTCGCGACCTGCCTGTACGTGGAGGCCGACCCCGCCACCGGCGTCCTCATGCTCGCCCGCGCGGGCCACCCGCACCCCGTCCTGCGGCTGCCGGACGGTACGTGCCTGATCAAGCACGTACGGGGCGGACTCCCCCTCGGCCTGCTCGGCGGCGCCAACGACTACCCCGTCGACCTCATCGAACTCGACCCCGGCGAGATCCTGATGCTCTGCACCGACGGGCTCATCGAGAACGGCGGCGACGACATGTTCACCGGCTGGGTCCGGCTGCGCGACGCGATGACCGAGGCGGACCCCGGCGACCTGGAGGGCATGGCCGACCGCATGCTCGGCAGCATCGAGACCCCCGACCCGGAGACCGCCCCCGCGCACGGCGGCGACGACGTCGCCCTCCTCCTGCTCCGCCGCGACGCCCAGGCCGAGCAGGGCACCGGCGTGGCCCCCGAACGCCGCCTCGTCCTCACCCTGCGCCAGGACCGCCCCGAGGGCCTCGCCGAGGCCCGCGAGGAACTCCGCCTCCTCCTCCACGACTGGGCCCGCCAGGAGCAGGTCGACACCGCGGTCCTCCTCACCTCCGAACTCCTCGGCAACGTCCTCGTCCACACCGACCAGTCCGCCGCACTCGCCGCCCGCCTCCTCGGCCACGCCGGCACCCGCCACCTCCGCGTCGAGGTCACCGACCAGGGCGACGAACTCCCCCACCAACAAGCCCCCGGCGAACTCGCCTCCTCCGGCCGCGGCCTCATCCTCCTCGACCTCCTCGCCTCCGCCTGGGGCGTCCGCCCCGAACCCGAGGGCAAGACCGTCTGGTTCGAACTGGAGGAGGCCGAGGAGGACGACGCGACGAAGGAGAAGGGCGAGGAGGAACTGCTCAAGGAGTGGTGAGGGAAACGAGACGACTGTCCCGGACCGGAGACGACACCTTTCCGACCGATATCGACCGACAGCCGCGTCCGCCCTCCGCCGTGCCCCCACCCGGTTCACACTGTGATGCCGGAAGGAAGTGAGGCCGCCCCCATGAGCAACCCCTACCTCGAAGCGCCCCTCAGGGCACGCATGTACGCGAAGACCTGGCACAAACCGGTCTGGGTCGCCGCCGTCGTGCTTTCCGCGGGCCTGCTGGCCCCGCCCCTCTTCTTCATCGCGGCGAAGAAGAGAGTCGTCCCCCTGGCCGTGCCGGCCCTCTACGCGGCGGTGATCTACGGAACGGCCTTCCTGAGCGATGCCGCCGGCAACCGGGGCAACTGGGCGGGAGGCGTCCTCCTCCTCGCCCTGATCACAGCGGCGGTACACGCCGCGATCCTGGACACGGACTGGAAAACGGCCCGCTGACCCACCTCCCCCCACGTCGAAGGGCCCCACCGAAACCGGTGGGGCCCTTCGACGTATTGCCCGGTGAGAGCAATGGCGGAGGATACGAGATTCGAACTCGTGAGGGGTTGCCCCCAACACGCTTTCCAAGCGTGCGCCCTAGGCCTCTAGGCGAATCCTCCGCAGGAGACATTACATGAGCCGGGGGAGTGCTCGCGAACTCGATCCGCGCCCCGGGGATCGGGTAGGGTGGCGGCCAGCCCCTCACGTGGCGCTATCTGACTGAACTCCCCCAGGGCCGGAAGGCAGCAAGGGTAGGTCGGCTCTGGCGGGTGCGTGGGGGGCGTTGTCGTGTGCGGGGCCGTTTGTCGGTGGGCGCCTATAACCTCGTAGGTGTGTCGTCCCTCGCGCTGTACCGCCGCTACCGTCCCGAGACCTTCGCCGAGGTCATCGGGCAGGAGCATGTCACCGATCCCCTGTCGCAGGCCCTGCGCAACAACAGGGTCAATCACGCGTATCTGTTCAGCGGGCCGCGCGGGTGCGGCAAGACGACCAGCGCCCGCATCCTCGCCCGCTGCCTGAACTGCGAGCAGGGGCCCACGCCCACGCCCTGCGGCGAGTGCCAGTCCTGCAAGGACCTGGCGCGCAACGGCCCCGGGTCCATCGACGTCATCGAGATCGACGCCGCTTCGCACGGCGGCGTGGACGACGCCCGTGACCTGCGCGAGAAGGCGTTCTTCGGGCCTGCGTCGAGCCGGTACAAGATCTACATCATCGACGAGGCGCACATGGTCACCTCGGCGGGCTTCAACGCCCTCCTGAAGGTGGTCGAGGAGCCGCCCGAGCACCTCAAGTTCATCTTCGCGACGACCGAGCCCGAGAAGGTCATCGGGACGATCCGCTCGCGTACGCACCACTACCCCTTCCGGCTCGTGCCGCCGGGGACCCTGCGGGACTACCTCGGCGCGGTCTGCGGGCAGGAACAGGTGCGCGTCGAGGACGGGGTGCTGCCGCTCGTCGTACGGGCCGGGGCCGGGTCCGTGCGCGACTCGATGTCCGTCATGGACCAGCTGCTCGCCGGGGCCGGTGACGACGGTGTGACCTACGCGATGGCGACCTCGCTGCTCGGGTACACGGACGGCTCGCTGCTCGACTCGGTCGTCGACGCCTTCGCCGCCGGGGACGGGGCCGCCGCCTTCGAGGTCGTGGACCGCGTCATCGAGGGCGGCAACGACCCGCGCCGCTTCGTCGCCGACCTCCTGGAGCGGCTGCGCGACCTCGTGATCCTCGCCGCCGTGCCCGACGCGGGGGAGAAGGGACTCATCGACGCGCCCGCCGACGTCGTCGAGCGGATGCAGGCGCAGGCGTCCGTCTTCGGGGCGGCCGAGCTGAGCCGCGCCGCCGACCTCGTCAACGAGGGCCTCACCGAGATGCGCGGCGCCACCTCGCCCCGCCTCCAGCTCGAACTCATCTGCGCGCGGGTCCTCCTGCCCGCCGCGTACGACGACCAGCGCGCCGTGCTGGCCAGGCTCGACCGCCTGGAGCGGTCCGGGCCACCGGCCGCCGCTGCCGCCCCCGCCGCGCCCTTCCCGCAGGCGGCCCCCGCCCCTGTACAACCCCAGGCACAGCCCCAGGCACAGGCGCAGCCCCAGGCTCCCGCGTCCGCTCCCGCCCCGCAGCAGGCCCCCGCCCCCGGCGGCTGGCCCACCGCCGCGGGGCCCGGCTCCGGCGCCCCCGCGCGACGGCCCGGCGGCTGGCCCACCGCCGCGGGGGGCGGCGGAGGTACGCGTGCGAGCGCGCCCGGCGCCCCGCACGCGGGACCGGCACCGGCCCCGCAGCAGGCCCCCGCCGCCCCGCCCCCCGGCAGCGGCCTC
Organism: Streptomyces sp. P6-2-1; assembly: GCF_050613165.1. Taxonomy (NCBI): domain Bacteria; kingdom Bacillati; phylum Actinomycetota; class Actinomycetes; order Kitasatosporales; family Streptomycetaceae; genus Streptomyces; species Streptomyces sp. P6-2-1. The sequence continues at coordinate 3,692,538 of NZ_CP192513.1, forward strand.
GACCCGCGCGCGCTGTGGCCCGAGATCCTGGAGACGGTGAAGAACACGCGCCGCTTCACCTGGATGCTGCTGAGCCAGAACGCGCAGGTCGCCGGCTTCGACGGGACGACCTTGCAGATCGGCTTCGTCAACGCCGGGGCCAGGGACAACTTCCTCAACGGCAACAATGAGGACGTGCTCAAGCAGGCGCTCCAGAGCCGCTTCCAGGTCAGCTGGAAGATCGAGGCCGTCGTCGACTCGCCGGGCGGTGGTGGCGGGGGAGCGCCCCAGGCACCGCCGTCGCCGGGCGGCGGCGGGTACGGGGGCTACGGGGCCCCCGCCGCGCCCGCGCCGAGCCCGGCCCCCGCGCCGTCCCCCGGCGGAGCCCCCGCGGCCCCCGGCGGCCGCCCCGCCCCGCCGCAGGCCCAGGCGCGCCCCGCGCCCGCCCCCTCCGTACCGGCCCCCGCACCCGAGCCGCGCCCCGCCGCCGCTCCCGCGCGCCCGCCCGTGGCGCCCGAGGACGACATGCCGGCCGCCGACGACCCCGACCTCGTCGAGAGCGCACTCAGCGGGTACGAGCTGATCGTGCGGGAGCTGGGGGCGACGGTCCTGGACGAGTACGACAACGACACGGCGCCGCACTGAGCACGGGGCGGCCGGGCCGGGGCCGTGCGAACGCCCGTTAGGGTGAGCCGTGTGAAGGTCCTCGTCATCGGAAACGGCGCCCGCGAACACGCCCTGTGCCGGTCTCTCTCGCTCGACCCCGCCGTCGAAGCCCTGTACTGCGCGCCCGGCAACGCCGGGATCGCCGAGGTCGCCGAGGTGCGGCCCGTCGACGCCGTGGACGGGGCCGATGTCGTGCGCCTCGCCAAGGAGACGGGGGCCGATCTCGTCGTCGTGGGGCCCGAGGCCCCGCTTGTCGCCGGGGTCGCCGACGCCGTGCGCGAGGCGGGCGTCGCCTGCTTCGGGCCCGGGCGCGAGGCCGCCGCGCTGGAGGGCTCGAAGGCGTTCGCGAAGGACGTCATGGCCGCCGCGCAGGTGCCGACCGCGCGCGCCTACGTGTGCACGACCCCGGAGGAGATCGACGCCGCGCTCGACGCCTTCGGCGCCCCGTACGTCGTGAAGGACGACGGGCTCGCCGCCGGAAAGGGCGTCGTCGTCACGGAGGACAGGGCGGCGGCGCGCGCGCACGCGCTCGCCTGCGGGCGGGTCGTCATCGAGGAGTTCCTCGACGGGCCCGAGGTCTCGCTCTTCGCTGTCACGGACGGCACGACCGTCGTGCCGCTCCAGCCCGCGCAGGACTTCAAGCGCGCGCTCGACGGCGACGAAGGCCCCAACACGGGCGGCATGGGCGCGTACTCGCCGCTGCCGTGGGCCGAAGCGGGCCTCGTCGATGAGGTGCTGCGCACGGTGCTCCAGCCGACCGTCGACGAACTGCGGCGCCGCGGCACGCCGTTCAGCGGGCTGCTGTACGCGGGGCTCGCGCTCACCTCGCGCGGCGTGCGCGTCATCGAGTTCAACGCGCGCTTCGGCGACCCCGAGACGCAGGTCGTCCTCGCGCGCCTGCGCACCCCGCTCTCGGGGCTCCTCGCCGCCTCGGCGCGCGGCGAGCTGGCGACCCTGGAGCCGCTGCGGTGGAGTGAGGACGCGGCCGTCACGGTCGTCGTCGCCTCCGCGAACTACCCGGCCACGCCCCGTACGGGCGATGTGATCACGGGGCTCGACGAGGTCGCGGCGAAGGACGCCCCGGACGCGTACGTCCTGCACGCGGGCACGCGCCGTGAGGGTGAGGACGTCGTGAGCGCCGGGGGCCGCGTGCTCTCGGTGACGGCGACGGGCGCCGACCTGACGGTGGCGCGCGAGCGCGCGTACGCGGCGGTGGCGCGGATCGGGCTCGCGGGCTCGCAGCACCGCGGGGACATCGCTGAGCGGGCGGCGCGGGACGCGGTGACGGCCGGCTGAGCACCCGTACCCGGTCGCCCGTACCCGGTCGGCTGCGCGCCCGTACCTGGTCGGCCGGTCGCCCGTACGACAGCGGGGCCCCGTACGACGGCCGAGTTCTCGTACGTCGGTCGGGCGGGCCCGTACGGCGGTCTGATCATCGCCCCGGGGGCCCGTCCGCGTCCGTCCTCGCGCACACGTGCGGACCCCGGGGCGCCCGCTTGTCAGCACCTTTACCCAGAGCCATTCCATCGAGTGATCGAAGCCGTATACGGCTGACGACGGCGCGCGCCCCCACTAGGGTGCGGCGCACGTGCTCCACCGCTGGTGTGCCCGTGAACAGCGGGCCGCACGAGCGGGCTGCGGCACTTGGCCCACCGGCATTGCGATGTCGGGGGCCGGTGTCACAGTGGGGGATGTGAGCGACGCCGGAAAGCGCGACGGACTGCGGTCCGTCGCAGATCAGCGCGGGAAGCAAGCGACGAGGCAGAAACGGACCGGGCACCAGCACGGGTGCGCGGCCCGTCGGTGCAGGCCGGGCCCGCGGGGGTCCGGCGGGCACCAGGGGTAGGGGGTCGGCAGGTCGTGTCGTCGGGTACGGGTGTGGAGGTGGGCGCGCTCGCCGCGCGGTCCAGGGCCGCCGCGGTGCTGCGGGTCAGGTCGGCGGCGACCGCGCTCGCGGTGCTGCCCGCGGCGTGCGCGGCCGTGCTGTGGGCGGGCGCGGCGGGCGGGCAGCTGGACGGTACGGGGTGGGAAGCGGCCAGGGTGTGGGTCGCGGTGCTCGCCGTGCTCGCGCTCGGCGTCGCCGGGTCGACCGCGCTGCTCATCGCGCGCGCCGCGCCCGCCGAGTCCCCCGCCGTCCCCGTCGAGGAGCGCGCGGCGCCCGCGCTGTACCACCTGGTGCACGAACTGGCGGAGCGGCTCGGGGTCCCCGCGCCCGCCGCGATAGCGCTCACGCCCGACTGCGACAGCTGGCTGGAGGAGCGCGGCACGGCGCCGGGGGCGCGCGCCCAGGTCCTCGTGATCGGCTCGCCCTTCCTGTGGTGGCTGCGCGTCGCCGAACTGCGGGCGCTGCTCGCGCCGGTGGTGGCGGGTACGGGGCCCGCCGCCGAGCCCACGACGGCGCAGGCGCGCAGGTTCGTACGCGGCCTGGACGCCGCGCTCGCGACGGCGGGGCCACGGGCGCCGCTGACCCGCAGGCTGCTCCTCGCCGTGCCCGCCCGCCTCGCCCGGCTGCTGCTCGTCCGGTGCAGGGGCGCGGCCGCGGAGATGGAGCAGTACGTGGCGGCGGCGTGCGCCGAGCGGGCCAGGAAGGTCGACTACGGGCCGCGGATCGCCGCGCAGGAGCAGGTGGGGCTCGCGTACGCGGGCTGGGACCGGCTGCTGAGCCGGGTCGCCGTGCCCGCGTGGCGGCTCGGGCTGTGGCCCGCGCGGCTCGACGCGGGCGTGGCGGCCGCGCTCGCGGAGCTGTCCCGCAGGGACCGGCTCGCGGCGGACGAGCAGGCGATGCGGCTGACCGAGCCACCGGCGAGCGAGCTGCTTGAGGAGCCCGAACTGGCCGACGAGGCGGCCTCGTTGCTCGCCGCGCGGCTCTTCCACGGGGAGCGGGGCGGCGCGTGGCGGCCGGTGAGCTGGCGCGCGTACCCGCACGAGGTCGTCGAGCGGCTGTGGCGCGCGGACGCCGCGCGGCTCGGCGAGGTGCTGGACGAGGAGGGGCGGCCGCTCACGGTGGCGCGCGTCCTGGAGCACCTGACGGTGAGCGACAGCCCGCCCGAGCGGGTCGGGGTGCTCGCGGGCCGCGCGGGGCGCGAGGGCGGGGTGCGCAGTGTGCCCCGTACGACCGAGTACGCGGCGCGTACCGAGCCCGAGATCTTCCCCGAGACGCCCGAGGAGGAGGCCGACCGCTTCGCGCACCCGCGCGCCGCCGCGCTCGCCGCCGGGCTCGCCGCGCTCCTCGCGCGCGAGGAGACGGGGGACGCGGGAGCGACGCGCACATCGGAGGGGGTCTACGAGGGGGACGGCGGACTGCCGCTCTTCGCGCCGCCGCCGGTACGGAGCGGGGCCGAGGTGCTCGCTGAGCACGTCGCGTCGCTCGTGAGCTGCGCGGCGGTGGACGCGGGCGGGGCCGTGCCGGGCCTGGACTGGCTCGACGGGCCCGTGCTCCTGGTGGACGGGGAGCGGGTGCGGGACCTGGGCGCGCGGGTGCGGAGCCTCGTGGAGGACGGCGACTCGATCCCGCTGCGCCGGTGGCTGGCGCGGGTGGGGGTACGGGTCGGGTAGCGGCGCGGCGGGGGTACGGGGGCGGCGGCGCGGCGCGGGCGGGGCACGGGGCGGCGGCGCGGGGTGCGCGGGTGCGCGGGTGCGGGTTCCTGGCGGGCGGGGGTACGCGGGTGCCGTTGCCCGGGGGGACGGGCGTCCCGCAGAGGGCGGCCGGAGCCGGGTGCGGTGCCGTTTTCCTGGCCCGCGGCGGGACCGCGCGGGATCGTCCCCGGGCCGGGTAACGGCTGGGCGTGTGTGCGGGCTCACCCGAACGGGGAACTCCGTTTCCGCGCGCGGGCCCCGTCGCTACCAGGCAGAAGCGGTTCTGCACGGTGTCGGGCGAGGGGCCGTTGGCGGGGATTCGGGGGGAACAGTGACGGTGTGCGTGCTTAGTGTGATGTGCTGGCTTCCGCCCCCGCGAGCAGGGGGCACGGGACCGGGATTCGGGGGACGAGGGAGGGGCGGCGATGGGGGCGGAACGCGGGAAGGGCCGGTGGGAGTCGGGGGCGGTCGCGCACGCGGCCACGGACCCCTTCGGACAGGGCCCGTTGCCCTGGCTGCGCGCGAGCGAGACGTACTTCGACGACACGGGCAAGGTCGTCCCCTGGTACGTCGAGCACGCTCCGGCGCCCGGCGCCGAACTGCGCATGCCGAGGCCGCGCCGCGAGGAGGGCTCGCCCCGTTCGTCGGACGACGTGCACCAGCAGATCAAGGGCTTCACCTCGACGGGCGCCGCCGCCCCTGGCGAGTCGATCGACTTCCACGTCACGGTCAACCCGCCGCAGCCGTACTCCATCGACTTCTACCGCATCGGCCACTACGCCGGAGCAGGTGCCAGCAAGATCGCCTCGACGCCCCGGCTCCAGGGCCTCACGCAGCCCGCCCCGCTCCTCGCCGACCGCACGATCTCCTGCCACCACTGGTGGCGCACGTGGCGGCAGCAGATCCCCTCGTACTGGAAACCGGGCGCGTACGTCGCCGTCCTCACGACGCATGACGGGCACCGCTCGCACATCCCGTTCACGGTGCGCGACAGCGAGCCCGCCGACCTGCTCCTGCTGCTCCCCGACGTGACCTGGCAGGCGTACAACCTCTACCCGGAGGACGGCCGCACGGGCGCGAGTCTCTATCACGCCTGGGACGAGGACGGAAAGCTCCTGAACGAGGAGGACGCGGCGATCACCGTGTCCTTCGACCGTCCCTACGCGGGCGCGGGCCTCCCGCTGCACGTGGGCCACGCCTACGACTTCATCCGCTGGGCGGAGCGCTACGGCTACGACCTCGCCTACGCCGACGCCCGCGACCTGCACGCGGGCCGCGTCGACCCGACCCGCTACCGGGGCCTCGTCTTCCCCGGCCACGACGAGTACTGGTCGGTCCCGATGCGCCGCACGACCGTGCGCGCGAAGGAGGCGGGCACCTCGCTCGTCTTCCTCTCCGCGAACACGATGTACTGGCAGGTCGAGCTGAGCGCCTCCGCGTCCGGCGTCCCCGACCGGCTCCTGACCTGCCGCAAGCGGCGCGGTCCCGGGCGCGCGACGCTGTGGCGCGAGGTGGACAGGCCCGAGCAGGAACTCCTGGGCATCCAGTACGCGGGCCGCGTCCCGGAACCGGCGCCGCTCGTCGTCCGGCACGCGGACCACTGGCTGTGGGAGGCGACGGGGGCGTACGAGGGCGACGAACTCCCCGGCCTCGTCGCCGGGGAGGCCGACCGCTACTTCCCGCGCACGCAGCTGCCCCCCTACGAGGACCGGATGCTCCTCGCGCACTCGCCGTACGAGGACCAGGGCGCCGTACGCCACCAGGAGACCTCCCTCTACCGCGCCCCCAGCGGCGCCCTCGTCTTCGCCTCCGGCACCTTCGCCTGGTCCCCGGCACTCGACCGCCCCGGCCACGTCGACACCCGCATCCAACGCGCCACGGCGAACCTCCTCGACCGCATCTGCAAACGCGACTGACCGGCTCCGCCGGGGCGGGGACAGCGGGACCGGCTTCGCCGGGGCGGGTGCGGAGGGGACGGACGGGTGCGCGGGGGCAGGCGTTCGCCGGGGGGAGAGAGACCGGCTTCGGCGGGGCGGAAGGGGGCGGCGTTCGTCGGCTCGGCGGAGCCCCCGCGTGTGGGCCGACGCCCGGGGGCGCGGCTACCGGTACGGGCTCCGCTCCGGCCCCGTACCGCTCCCGCAACCCCGGCCCCCCGGCCCCTCCGGCGCGAGGCCGCGCCGCGCGGCGCCCCACGGCTGGTCGGCCCTGGCTGGGCCGTGCGCGCTCACCCTGCTGTGCCCCGTTCCGCCACGCGCTCCCCCGGCCCGCCGCGCTCCCGTTGCGTCGTGCGTGCCGTCCGTCCCGCGCGGTCGGCCGCGTCCCCGTTTCGCCGTGCGCATCCGGCTCGGCGTGTTCCGTACCCTCGGCCGATGGGCCTTGGCGCCGTCCCTGTCGAGCCTTTCGCGCTCACTCCGTCGTGCGCCGCCTGGTCGTGCGCTCTCGGCCTGGCGCCTCCCCATGCCCACAGCTGTCGGCCTCGTGCTGCCCTCGCTGCGGCTTCCCCGCCCTCCGGGCCTGCGGCGCCCTGTCCTGCGGCGCTCGGGGCCTGCCGCGCCCCGTCCCCCCGCGCCTCGTCCCCCCGCGCCTCGTCCCCCCGCGCCTCGTCCTGCCGCGCCTCGTCCTGCCGCGCCTCGTCCCGCCGCGCTGGCGAGCCGCGCTCCCCGCCTGCCGCGCCCCGTCCTGCCGCGCTCCGGACCCGCCGCGCCTCCTGCCCGCCGCCCCCCTGCCTCGCCTTGCGGGGTGCCTGGCCTGTCCGGAATGTGCGTTTTGGGGTGGCGGCCGTGGCCTCCTCGCTGCGCCCCCGGGACCCTGCGGCGTCGCGTGGTGCTCGCGTACGGGACAATCGGGTGCATTGGACGGAAGCACATGGAGGAACCGTGTCCGGATTCGTCGAAAAGCCCGAGCCCGTACAGGTGCCGGGGCTGGTGCATGTGCACACCGGCAAGGTGCGCGACCTCTACCAGAACGAGGCCGGCGAGCTGGTGATGGTCGCGAGCGACCGCCTGTCCGCCTATGACTGGGTGCTGCCCAGCGAGATCCCTGACAAGGGGCGCGTACTCACGCAGCTCTCGCTGTGGTGGTTCGACCAGCTCGCCGACCTCGTCCCGAACCATGTCCTGTCGACGAAGCTGCCCGAGGGCGCTCCGGACTCGTGGGCCGGGCGCACGCTGGTCTGCCGCTCCCTCAACATGATCCCGGTCGAGGCCGTCGCCCGCGGCTACCTCACAGGCTCGGGGCTCGTCGAGTACAACGAGTCCCGCACGGTGTGCGGGCTGGCGCTCCCCGAGGGCCTGGCGGACGGCTCCGAGCTGCCCGGCCCGATCTTCACCCCGGCGACGAAGGCCGAGGTCGGCGAGCACGACGAGAACGTGAGCTACGAGGAGGTCGCCCGCCGCATCGGCGCCGAGACCGCCGCGCAGCTCCGGCAGACGACCCTCGCGGTCTACGCCCGGGGCCGGGACATCGCCCGCGAGCGCGGGATCATCCTCGCCGACACGAAGTTCGAGTTCGGTTTCGACGGTGGCGAACTCGTCCTCGCCGACGAGGTCCTGACCCCCGACTCCTCGCGCTTCTGGCCGGCCGAGTCCTGGGAGCCCGGCCACGCCCAGCCCTCCTTCGACAAGCAGTTCGTCCGCGACTGGCTCACCTCTCCCGCCTCCGGCTGGGACCGCAAGAGCGAGCAGCCGCCGCCGGAGCTGCCCGCCGAGGTCGTGGAGCGGACCCGGGCGAAGTACATCGAGGCGTACGAGAAGCTGACGGGCGTCCGCTGGGGCTGAGCCGACGGGCGGAACGAGGCGGGGTGATGTTTCACGTGAAACATCGCCCCGCGCCCGTACGCACCTCTGGGGATGTTTCACGTGAAACATCACCCGGCACCGCTCCCGGACCGGCACACGAAAAAGGCCCCCCGTTTCCGGAGGGCCTTTCGCTGAGCGGACGACCAGGTTCGAACTGGCGACCTCAACCTTGGCAAGGTTGCGCTCTACCAACTGAGCTACGTCCGCACCGCGCTTCTTCGCCGCCTTCGCGGTGTTCAGCGCGTGCGACCACTATACCCAACCCCGGGAGCGGGCCGTACGCACGGCGGAGTGACGGTTCTCCGCCCCGAGCTTGGTCACGGCGGAGGAGAGGTAGTTGCGGACGGTGCCGGGGGAGAGGCCCGCGCGCTGGGCGATCTCGGCGACCGGGGCGCCGTCGGCGGCGTACTCCAGGACCTCGGCCTCACGGGCGCTGAGCGGGGAGTCCCCGGCGGCGATCGCGTCGGCGGCCAACTCCGGGTCGACGTAACGGCTTCCCGCATGGACGGTACGGATGATCTCGGCGAGCCGCTGCGCGCTCACGGTCTTCGGCACGAAGCCGCGCACCCCCGCCTCCAGGGCCCGCTTGAGGTGCCCGGGTCTGCCGTGGCTCGTCACGATGAGGCAGCGGCAGGCGGGCAGTTCGCTCCGCAGGGCTGTGGCCACACTCACACCGTCCCCGTCGGGCATCTGGAGATCGAGAACGGCGACGTCGGGAGTACGAGCCCGGGCCATCGCGAGGGCCTCCGCGCCCGAGGCGGCCTCAGCCACGACTTCGAGATCGCCCTCCAGGGCGAGCAGGGCCGCGAGCGCGCCCCGGATGAGGTGTTCGTCATCGGCGAGCAGCACGCGGACCCGGGGGGCGGCTGCGGGCGCGGGTGCGGGCTCGGTGGTCACGGGCGGTTTCCTCCGGGAGCTGCGTCGGGAACGGGCGGGAGCGGTACGTGGGCGGCGAGCCGGAAGCGACCGGGTGCCGTGGGGCCCGCTTCGAGCGTGCCGTCGACGGACGCGAGGCGCTCGCGGAGCCCGGCGAGCCCGGAGCCGCCCCGCGTGGGGCTCGGCGTCTCGGGGGCGCCGTCGTTCTCGACGGTGAGGCTCGTGCCGGTACGGCTCGTGGCGAGCGTGATGGAGCAGTGGCGGGCGTCCCCGTGGCGCAGGACGTTCGTCGCGGCCTCACGGACGACCCAGGCGAGGGCGGCCTGCACGGGCGGGGCGAGGGACTGGATGTCCCCCGCCGCGGTCGCGCAGTCGATCCCCGCGGCCTCCAGGACGCTGCGCGCGCCGAGGAGTTCCGCGCCGAGGTCGATGCCCCGGTAGCCGCGTACGACTTCGCGCACCTCGCGCTGGGAGCGCTGGGCGATCTCCTGGACCTCCGCCATCTGCGCCGCGGCGTCCTCGGTGCGGTCGCGGCGGGCGAGCTGGACGGCGAGTTCGCTCTTGAGGGCGATGGTGGCGAGGTTGCGACCGAGTACGTCGTGGAGGTCGCGGCCGAAGCGGAGGCGTTCCTCGGCGACGGCGAGCCGGGACTCGGTCTCCTTGGCGCGCTCGACCTTCTCCTTCGCCTTCTCGATCTCCTGGCGCGCGTACTCGATGTCCCAGGTGCGGGCGAGTGACCAGCCGGAAGGACGGCAGATGACGAGGGCGAGGAGCGCCGAGCACGGGACGATGATCGCGAGGACCGCGCTCGGGGTGCCCTCGGAGTCGGCGAGGAGCGCGGCGGCGGAGAGCAGCGCGGTGCCGCCGACGACGGCGAGGAGGAAACGAGGGACGGGGACGCGGAGGGCGAGGACGGCGTAGACGGGGTTGACGAAGAACATCACCGCCGTGACGAGCGCCTGCGTGTCGACCGTGCCGGTGCCGAGGCAGACGAGGTAGAGCCCCGCGGTGAGCGCGGTGAGGGCGAGGAGCCGCCACGCGGCCGGAGTGTTCAGCGCCTCCGTCCTGCCGAGATAGCGGTCGAGGGCGTCGAGGAGGGCGGAGCGGGTGGCGGCGCAGACGGCGAGCGAGGCGAGGAGCAGCATCGAGCGGAGCGCGATGTCGCCGCCGTCGCCGCTCGGGAAGTGCTGGAGGAGATCGGGCAGGACCCAGCCGGCGAAGAACGCCCAGACGTAACGGCTGAGCGTGGCACGCGTGTAGGAGTCGAGCTGCTGGACGGGGCGGTGGCCCTTGGCCAACGACGTGGGCCGCCAGGAGAAGCGTTCCAGGCGCGCGAAACGGGACTCGGGAACGGGCCCGGAGGCGTCGGCCCCCGATTCCCCCGCCCCCGGCTCCGCACCGGGCGCCGCCTTCCCGGCAGGCGCGGCGGGCACCGCGCCCCCCGAGGCCGCCGCGACCACCACACCCCCGTCCGCCCAGGCGGACACCGAGCCCCCGTCCGCCCCGGTGGGTGCCGAGCCCCCGGTTGCCTCCGCGGGCACCGCCTCCCCCGGCCCGGCAGGAACCGAGCCCCTGGTGGGCACCGCCTCACCGGACGGCGCGGGCACCACGGCTGTCGCCGTCGTGGTCTCCTCGTGGCTGCCGCTCAACGGTCGCCCCTTCCTGTCCCTGTCCCGTCGCTGTTCCGGTCGCTCTCTCTATGGTGCGGGTCGGCCCGCGCTCAGCGCCTCGGCTCCCAGCGGAACCAGCGGCGGACGCCGTAGGCGGCGAAGGCGGCCCAGGCGAGACCCGTGACGATGGCCAGGAGGGTGTCACCGCCGTCCATGTTGCCCGCCCAGCCGCCGCGCAGGAGCGAGAGCGTCGGTGTGAAGGGCAGGAAGTGGGCGATGGTCGCGAGGGTGTCGGGCATGACGTCGAGGGGGACGCTGACGCCCGAGCCGATCATGGTGAGGAGGATGAGCGGCATGGCCGTGACGGCCGCGGTCTCGCTCGTGCGGCTGAGCGTCGCGGTGAGCGCCGCGAGCCCGATGGCCACGACGATGCCGATGAGCGCGCCGAGCACCGCGAGTGCCGGATTCGCGGGCATGCCGGGCTGCACGAGCACGGTGAACCCCACGATGACCACGGCCCACTGCACGAGACACGTCACGACGGCGGGCAGTGCCGAGCCGACGAGGATCTCGTGGTCGCGCACCTCGCCCGTGCGCAGCCGCTTGAGCACCAGCTCCTCGCGCCGCGTCACGTACGTACCGACGAGGGTCGAGTAGACGGCGAAGAGGAGGGAGAGGCCCAGCGCGGCCGGGAGGAGCACGGTGCCGATGTCGAGCCCCGTGCCGCTCAGGTCCATCGAGTCGACGGCGTTCTTGAGGCTGAACGGGACGACGAACGGTACGAAGAGCGCGGCGAAGAGCGTGCCCTTGCCGCGCAGGAGCAGCGTCGTCTCGGCACGCGCGAGGGCGCCCATGCGGCTGCGCGCGGTCGATGCGGGGCCGGTGGGGGCGAGGGTGCTCATCGGGTGGTCTCCTCTGCGAACGCGGGGGCGGGGGCGGGGACGGCAGGGGCTTCGGTACGGGAGCCGGCCTGCGCGGCGATCCGCAGGAACGCCTCTTCGAGCGAGGCCGCGCGGATGTCGAGCCCGTCCAGCTCGATGTTCTCGGCGCGCGCCCACAGCAGCAGCTCCGTCGCCGCGTACTGGAGCCGGTGGGTGCGCAGGCGCACGGTCCTGCCGTCCGCGTCGAGGAGGGCGGCGCGCAGCGAGGCGGCGTCGTCGGGCGGCGCGAGCCGGTCCGCGCGGGCCCCGGCGGGCTCGGCCCACAGGCGGGCGAGCGGGGGCAGGTCCTCGGGGCGGTGGCTCGCGGGGAGCCGGAAGGAGATCCGCGAGGGCTGGCTCGCGAGGACCTCGTCGACGGTCCCCGCCACGTTGATGCGGCCCGCGTGGAGGATCGCGAGCCGGTCGGCCAGTTCCTCGGCCTCCTCCAGGTAGTGCGTCGTGAGGAGCACGGTGGTGCCCTCGGCGCGCAGCGCGCGGACGAGGTCCCAGGTGGCGCGGCGGCCCTCGGCGTCGAGCCCGGTCGTCGGCTCGTCGAGGAAGAGGATCTCGGGGCGGCCGAGGAGGGCGCTCGCGAGGTCGAGGCGGCGCCGTTCGCCGCCGGAGAGCTGCTTGACGCGGACGGCACGGCGCCCCAGGAGCCCGACGAGTTCGAGCGCTTCGTCGGCGGGGCGGGACCCGCTCGTGCAGGCCGCCCACATCCGTACCGTCTCGGCGACGGTCAGTTCGGAGGGGAAGCCGCCCTCCTGGAGCATGACGCCGGTGCGGGGGCGGATCGCGGCCCGCTCGCGGTAGGGGTCGTGGCCGAAGACGCGGATGCTGCCGCTCGTGGGCCTGGCCAGTCCTTCGAGGAGTTCGACCGTGGACGTCTTGCCCGCGCCGTTCGTCCCGAGCAGGGCGAAGAGTTCGCCTCGGTCCACGTGGAAGGTGATCCCGCCGACCGCTTCGAACCCGCCCCCGTAGACCCGGCGCAGGTCAGTCACGTCGATGACTCGCGTGGTGTCTTTCGCGCTGTTCATGCTTCGAGTCTTCCCGGGTCCGGGGCTCCGGGGCAGTGCGCGGTGTCACGAAGGCGGATGACAGATGTCATCCCGCACGGGCACACGAAAAAGGCCCTCCGTTTCCGGAGGGCCTTTCGCTGAGCGGACGACCAGGTTCGAACTGGCGACCTCAACCTTGGCAAGGTTGCGCTCTACCAACTGAGCTACGTCCGCAGATGCTCCCACGACTCGCGTCGTGCGGGGCGGTGACCACCCTACCTCACGGTCGAGCGGTACAGAGCGGGTGACAGGAATCGCACACTGCGCCTCCCCCTTGGAAAGGGGGTGTTCTACTACTGAACTACACCCGCGCGGCTCCGGGTTCCGGCCTTTCGGCCCGTTCCCTTCGGCGTGCTCCAGACTTTAGCCGATCACCCGGGGTGGAGTGCAAATCGGGGGCGACGGGCCGTCAGGGCCCGCGCCCCCGTGCTCGCCTCAGTTGGCCGCCTCGAACTCCTCAAGGACCTTCTTCGGGATGCGCCCGCGCTGCGGCACGTCCATCTGGTGGGACCTGGCCCAGGCGCGGACCGCGGCGGGGTCGGCCGCCACGGAGGTGCGCCGGTAGGCGCGGCCCGATGAGGAGCGTTTGCGGCCTGCGGCCACGAAGGGCTCCAGCGCCTTGCGCAGTTTCTCCGCGTTGGCCTGGCTGAGGTCGATCTCGTACGACTTGCCGTCGAGCCCGAAAGTGACGGTTTCCGCCGCTTCCTTGCCGTCGGTGTCGTCGTAAAGCGTGACCACGACACGCTGCGCCACGAATATCGGTCCTTTCGTCGGCGGCTCCCGCCGCCCGACCTGTACGCGGCCGGAGTTCCGCGCTCCCGGTCGGGGCGCGGCCCTGTGCACACGGTGGCGCGCACGGGATCATGCGTGCCCGTACACACTTTTACCGAATGTCTTTTCCCGGCCGATTCCTTTTTACAGGCCGGGGTGCGGAGTGGGGAAGTCCTTAAGGAGTTCTGCCGCGTGTTCCGGCGGCTGTTCCCGGCGCGCGCGTACGCATTGCCGCCCCCTATATGCGGGCGGATTTTCCGGGACCGGCGACTTCGCGTGTGAGTACCGCCACAGATCCGCAGGTGCGGGCCCCCGGACCCGTGGTGGAGGCTGCTACTCCCCGTAAGTGATCCACTTCCGTTCTACCCGCGTAGAAATTCCGGCCCGGTACGCTGAACGGACAAGCTCAACGAAGCACCACACACCGGGAGTGCCCGTGGCACGCGTCGTAGTCGACGTCATGCTCAAGCCGGAGATCCTCGACCCCCAGGGGCAGGCGGTGCAGCGTGCACTGCCGCGCCTCGGTTTCGACGGGATCGCCGACGTGCGTCAGGGAAAGCGATTCGAGCTCGAAGTGGACGGCGAGGTGGACGACGCCGTCCTCGCGCGGGTCCACGAGATGGCCGAGACCTTCCTCGCCAACACCGTCATCGAGGACTTCGTCGTAAAGGTGGAATCGTGACGGCACGTATTGGGGTCGTCACTTTTCCCGGCACCCTTGATGACCGTGACACGCAGCGCGCGGTACGGATCGCGGGCGCGGAAGCCGTTCCGCTGTGGCACCGCGACAAGGACCTGAAGCAGGTCGACGCCGTGGTCCTGCCCGGGGGATTCAGCTACGGCGACTATCTGCGCGCGGGCGCGATCTCGCGGTTCTCGCCGGTCATGGAATCCGTGATCGCCGAGGCGAAGTCCGGAATGCCTGTCCTCGGTATCTGCAACGGATTCCAGGTCCTCACCGAGGCGCACCTGCTGCCCGGCGCGATGCTCCAGAACGACCGTATGCGTTTCGTCTGCCGCGAGCAGAAGCTCCGCGTGGAGAACGCGGGCACCGCGTGGACCACCGAGTTCACCGCGGGTCAGGAGATCCGTATTCCGCTCAAGAACATGGACGGCCGCTACACGGCCGACGAGCGCACCCTGGACGCCCTGGAGGCCGAGGGCCGGGTCGTCTTCCGGTACGTCGGCACGAACCCGAACGGCTCGCTGCGCGACATCGCGGGCGTGACCAACGAGGCCGGCAACGTCGTGGGCCTCATGCCGCATCCCGAGCACGCCGTGGAACCGCTCATCGGCAGCGGCGGCACGGACGGCCTCGGGTTCTTCACCTCGATCCTGAGGAAGCTGGTGTCCGCATGAGCCCCACGAATCCCCGCCTGGACACCGTCGAGAACGCGGCAGCGACCCCGGACACGCCGCTGCCCTGGAAGGAACTCGGCCTCAAGGAGGACGAGTACCTCAGGGTCCGCGAGATCCTGGGCCGCAGGCCCACGGGCGCCGAGCTGGCGATGTACTCGGTGATGTGGTCGGAGCACTGCTCGTACAAGAGCAGCAAGATCCACCTCAAGCAGTTCGGCGACAAGGCCCCGCACTCGGACGCGATGCTCGTCGGGATCGGCGAGAACGCCGGGGTCGTCGACGTCGGCCAGGGGTACGCGGTGACCTTCAAGGTCGAGTCGCACAACCACCCCTCCTACGTCGAGCCCTACCAGGGCGCCGCGACCGGCGTCGGCGGCATCGTCCGCGACATCATCGCGATGGGCGCGCGCCCGGTCGCGGTCGTGGACCCGCTGCGCTTCGGCGCGGCCGACCACCCCGACACCAAGCGCGTGCTGCCCGGCGTCGTCGCCGGGATCGGCGGCTACGGGAACTGCCTGGGCCTGCCGAACATCGGCGGCGAGGTCGTCTTCGACGCCTGCTACCAGGGCAACCCGCTCGTCAACGCGGGCGCGGTCGGCGTCATGCGGCACGAGGACATCCACCTCGCGAAGGCGTCCGGCGCGGGCAACAAGGTCATCCTCTACGGGGCCCGCACCGGCGGCGACGGCATCGGCGGCGCCTCGATCCTCGCCTCGGAGACCTTCGACGCGACGAAGCCGAGCAAGCGCCCGGCCGTCCAGGTGGGCGACCCCTTCCAGGAGAAGCTGCTCATCGAGTGCACGCTCGAAGCCTTCGCCGAGAAGCTCGTGGTCGGCATCCAGGACCTCGGCGCGGCCGGGCTCTCCTGCGCCACGTCCGAGCTGGCGTCGAACGGCTCGGGCGGCATGACGGTCGTCCTCGACGACGTACCGCTGCGCGACTCCACGCTCTCGCCCGAGGAGATCCTCATGAGCGAGTCGCAGGAGCGCATGTGCGCCGTCGTGGAGCCGGAGAAGGTCGAGCGCTTCCTCGCGATCTGCGAGAAGTGGGACGTCATCGCGACGGTCGTCGGCGAG
Organism: Streptomyces sp. P6-2-1; assembly: GCF_050613165.1. Classification (NCBI taxonomy): domain Bacteria; kingdom Bacillati; phylum Actinomycetota; class Actinomycetes; order Kitasatosporales; family Streptomycetaceae; genus Streptomyces; species Streptomyces sp. P6-2-1. The sequence continues at coordinate 3,708,226 of NZ_CP192513.1, forward strand.
GTCACCGACGGCGACCGCCTGGAGATCTTCTGGCACGGCGAGAAGATCGTGGACGTGGACCCGCGCACCGTCGCCCACGACGGCCCGGTCTACGAGCGCCCCCTCGCGCGCCCCGCGTGGCAGGACGCGCTCCAGGCCGACGACGCGAACAGGCTGCCCCGCCCGGCGGACTCCGCCGCGCTCAAGGAGCAGGTCAAGCAGGTCCTCGGTTCGCCGAACCAGGCGTCGAAGGCGTGGATCACGGACCAGTACGACCGGTACGTGCAGGGCAACACCGTCCTCGCGCAGCCGGAGGACTCCGGCATGATCCGCGTGGACGACGAGAGCGGTCTCGGCGTCGCGCTCGCGACGGACGGCAACGGCCGCTACGCGAAGCTCGACCCGTACACGGGCGCGCAGCTCGCGCTCGCCGAGGCGTACCGCAATGTCGCGACGACGGGCGCGCGCCCGCTCGCCGTCTCGGACTGCCTCAACTTCGGTTCGCCCGAGGACCCGGCAGTGATGTGGCAGTTCTCGGAGGCCGTGCGCGGTCTGGCAGACGGCTGCCAGCAGCTCGGCACCCCGGTGACGGGCGGCAACGTCTCGCTCTACAACCAGACAGGTGACGTGGCGATCCACCCGACGCCCGTCGTCGCCGTCCTCGGCGTCATCGACGACGTGGCGCGGCGTACCCCGGTCGCCTTCACGGAGCAGGGTCAGCTGCTGTACCTCCTCGGTGACACGAAGGAGGAGTTCGGCGGCTCGGCGTGGTCCGAGGTGATCCACGAGCACCTGGGCGGGCTGCCCCCGGCCGTCGACCTGGAGCGCGAGCGGCTGCTCGGCGAGATCCTGATCTCGGCCTCGCGCGACGGCATGATCGACGCGGCGCACGACCTCTCGGACGGTGGCCTCATCACCTCCGTCGTCGAGTCGGCGCTGCTCGGCGGCAACGGCGCGCGTCTCGTCGTGCCCGACGGCCTGGACGCCTTCACGTTCCTCTTCTCGGAGTCGGCGGGCCGCGCGGTCGTCGCCGTGCCGAGGAGCGAGGAACTGCGCTTCACCGACATGTGCGGCGCGCGCGGGCTGCCCGCGACCCGGATCGGGGTCGTGGACGGCGAAGCGGTCGAGGTGCAGGGCGAGTTCGCGCTCTCGCTGCGCGAGCTGCGCGAGATCCACGAGGGTACGGTGCCGGGCCTGCTGGCCTGAGTGCCGTGCGTACGGGGGGAGTCGCGCGCCGAGGCGGTGCGACGGCCCCCCGTACGTGGTCAGCCGACGCCTTCCTGCGTCTGAGCCCCTGTCCGGTCGGAGCGACCGGGTGGGGGCTCAGGCGTGTCCGGGGCCGGGGCGGCCGCCCGGTGCGCGGGCGGCGTCGGGAGGCGCAGGACGAGGACCGTCGCGAGGAGCATGAGGGCCGCGAGGCACGCGAAGACCGTGGCGATGCCGCCCGTGAAGGCGAGCGCCGCTCCGGGGACGGCCGTTGAGGGGTCGTGACCGCGCGCGGCGGCGCCGTCGAGCCCGGTGAGGCGGGTGAGCAGGACGCCGCTGAGGGCCGCGCCCGCCGCGCCGCCGAGTGTCTGGAAGAAGCGGGCGGCCGTCGTCGTGACGCCGAGGAGACCGGCGGGCGCCGAGTCCTGCGCGTACTGCACGAGCTGACCCACCAGCAGGCCGAAACCGCAGCCCAGGACGAAGAGTTCGCCCCGCGTGGCCCAGGCGCCGGTGTGCGCGGTCGAGGTCGCGAGCAGCGCGAGGCCGAGGGCGGCGCCCGTCGTGCCGAGGGCGAGCGGGAAGCGGGTGCGCTGCTTCACGTACCGCTGCGAGAGCAGGCCCGAGACCGTCATTCCCGCAGCCATCGGGAGCAGGAAGAGCCCCGCGCTCGCGGAGTCGAGCCCGCGCGCGACCTGGAGGTACAGCATCACCTGCACGATCGCCGAGGTCAGCCCGATACCGAGGAGGAGCTGCACGGCGAAGCCGAGACGCAGGGCCCTGGGCCTGAACAGGCCCAGCGGGAGCACCGGTTCGGGGGCGGTCGCCTGCCGCCACAGGAACAGCGCGAGCAGGGCGAGAGCCGTCGATGCGAGGGCGAGGGTCTGCGGCGCGAGCCAGGGCCAGCGCCCGCCACCCCATTCGAGCGTGAGCAGGAGTGCCGACGCGAAGGCGGCGGCGAGCGCGGCACCCGCGTAGTCGACGCGGCGGCGCTCGGGGCGGTCGGGCAGGCGTACGACAGCGGCGGCGGTGAGGAGCACGGCGAGGCCGAGGGGCAGGTTGACCCAGAAGATCCAGCGCCAGGAGAGGTGTTCGGTGAGCATCCCGCCGACCCAGGGGCCGAGCGCCATCCCGGCCCCTGCGACGAGCCCGCCGGCTCCGGCGCCCCGGCCGGCGGGCCGAGCGGGAGCGGAGCCGGGGGCGGCACCGGGGGCGGCACCGCTCTCCTCGTCGTGGCGGGCCCGTGCCGAGAGCCGGATCACGACGAGCGTGATGCTCATGAGCCCGCCCCCGCCGACCCCCTGGAGGGCGCGGAACGCGAGGAGCTGCGGCATCGACTGGGCGCAGCCGCACAGCGCGGAGCCGAGCAGGAAGACGCTGAGCGCGCCCAGGAAGACACGCTTGGCGCCGAGCGTGTCGCAGAGCTTCCCGTAGAGGGGGAGCGCGGCCGTGGCGGCGAGCTGGAAGGCGGTGACGAGCCAGGGGACCTTCGCGAGGCCGCCCTCGGGGTCGAGATCGCGGACGAGCGGGACGGCGGCGGCCGAGACGATGTTCGAGTCGAGGACCGCCAGGACGATCGTGACGAGGCAGAGCGCCGTGACGAGGCCGTGGCGGGATGGCGGAGATGGCGGAGGTGGCGGAGGTGGCGGGGATGGCAGGGATGGCGGAGATGGCAGAGGTGGCGGAGATGGCAGAGGTGGCGGAGGTGGCAGAGGTGGCGGAGGTGGCGGGGCTGGCAGGGATGACGGGGATGGCAGGGGTGGCAGAGATGACGGGGGTGGCGGGGCTGGCGGAGATGGCGGGGGTGGCGGAGATGGCAGAGATGACGGGGGTGGCGGGGCTGGCGGAGATGGCAGGGATGGCGGAGATGGCCGGGGTGGCAGGGATGGCGGGGGTGGCGGTGATGGCGTCATGGGGGCTCCTCGGGTGCGACGGGCGTGGGCGAGCGTGGACGGTGCGGGCGGCCGTGGACGGGTGCGGGCGGCCGTGGACGGGCCGATGGGTGTCGACGGGTGCCGATGAGCCGAGGATGACTCACGTTCGTGTACCGAGTCAATATTTCATCTCGGTCAATATAAAGTCGGAGGCTCTCGCGGCAGGGAAACGGCAGGTCCGCCCCCGCGAGGGCCGCTGATACCGTGCGCGGCATGAGCAGCCTGCGGGAGCGGAAGAAGGCGGAGACGCGGCGGAAGCTGCGCGAGGTGGCGCTCGACCTCTTCGCCGAGCGCGGTTTCGAGGCGGTGTCGGTCGCGGAGATCGCGGAGGCGGCCGGGTTCTCGAAGATGACCGTCTTCAACCACTTCGGCAGCAAGGAGGACCTGGTCCTCTCGCCGCTCCAGGAGCACGTCGAGGACGCCGCGCGGGCGGTGCGCGAGCGTGCGCCCGGTGAGTCGGCGGTGGCCGCGCTGCGCCGTACCTACCTCTCGGCGCTCGCGGCGGGCGACGCCTCGCTCGGCGGCAACGACCTGCCGGTCGTGCTGCGCCTCCAGGGGCTCATCGCTTCGACGCCCCCGCTCCTGGCGCGCGTGCTCGTGCTGCGGGTCAGGTCCGAGCGGGCGCTCGCCGCCGAGCTGACGGCGGCGACGGGGGACGAAGCGGGCTCCTCGCTCGTGGCCGCGCAGGTCCTCGCGGTGTGGCACACGCTCGTGGGACGCAACTTCCGCGGGCTGCTGGCCGGGATCGCGGTGGACCGCGTCATCGCCGAGGGCCTCGCGCTCGCCGAGCGGGCGTTCGGGCAACTGGAGGCCGGGATCGGGGACTTCGGGCTCCGTACCGACACGGAGGGCGACGTTCCGCGTACGTGAAGCGCGGGACAGGAGCGGTCCCCGCGTTCTACCGTCCGCGCATGGACTGGCATGACTGGCACCGCGTGTACGACGACCCCGACTCCGTGCTCGCGCGGCGACTGCGGACCGTGCGCGCGCGGATCGCCGACGTGCTCGACGCGGCGCCGCCCGGTGAGATCAGGGCCGTGAGCGTGTGCGCGGGGCAGGGCCACGACCTGCTCGGCGTCCTCGCCGGGCACCCGCGCCGCATGGACGTCCGCGCCCGCCTCGTCGAACTCGACCCGCGCAACGCGGCGGTGGCGCGCGAGGCGGCGGCCGGGCTCGGGCTCGGCGGGCGCGTCGACGTCGTGACGGGCGATGCCGCGCTCGTACGCAATTACGGGGACGTGGCCCCCGCGGCGCTCGTCCTGGTGTGCGGCGTGCTCGGCAACGTGGCGGACGCGGGCATGGAGGAGGCCGTCGACCGGGTGTCCCGGCTCTGCGCGCCCGGCGGCACGCTCGTGTGGACCCGTAACCGCAAGGACCCCGACCGCGTCCCGCGCGTCTGCGCCTGGCTCGAAGCGCGCGGCTTCACGCGCGACAGCCTCTCGACCCCGGACGTCCGCCAGGCGGTCGCGGCCCACCGCCGCACGGGCCCGCCGGTCCCGCTGCCGCCCCCGGACAGCCGCATGTTCACGTTCGTCGGGTATGACGTGCTGGCCGAGCGGGAGAGCCGCTGACGGGCGCCGAACGGGGCGCGCTGATACGGGAGTTGCCCGCCGATGAGGTCATGCCGCGGCGCACGGGGGGCCGGGGGCCGGGTCTCCCGGCCGGACCGCGCGCACCGGCGGGTGCCGCGTGGCGGGTGCCGTCGCGGGTGCCGCGTGGCGGCCCCGTGCCGTGGTCGCCGGGTGGCGGCCGCCGGATGGTGGCAGCCGTGTCGCGGCCGCCGTGCGCACGCCGGTCCTGTGACACGTACGGGCGGTACGGGCGTGACCCCCGTTCGGGTGAGCGGCGGGGCGGACCCCGGACGGACCCGCCCGCGCCGGAGCCGACCTGGGCGGCGCGCCCGCCGGGGGAGCCGGCCCCGCTCGCACGGCGCCGCACGCTCCCCGTACCCCCTACGCTCGTCCCATGCCACCCGCCAAGCGCCGCCCCCGCACCTATGACTTCCGGAAGACGAGCACCGCGCTCTTCGCCCAGTACGGGCTCGCCCGAGCGGCCGTGCGCGGGCTCGGCGAGAAGGACCTCGCGCTGCCCTCGGGCCTCGGCGAGTGGAGCGTCGCCGAGCTGGTCACGCACCTCGGCCTCACCCTGGAGTCCGTGACGCGCGCCGTCGAGGCCGCGCCGCCGGTCGGCCCGCAAGTGGCCCTCACGGACTGGCCGTTCACGACCGCTTCGCGAGCCGCGCTCAACGAGGAGCGGGTACGCGAGAAGGCCGCCGGGTTCGCGGGGCGCGCCGCGCTCGACGACTGGCTCGCCGAGACGGCGACGCGCGCCGACCAGGTGCTCGACGGCGTGCTCCCTGGTCGGCTCGTCGCCGCCCCGGCCGGGCCCATGACCCTCGCCGACTTCCTCGTCACCCGGTGCGTCGAACTCGTCGTGCACAGCGACGACGTGGCGCGCGCGACGGGCCATGAGGTGACGCTCGACCGGCAGGCGCTCGCCGCCTGCACGCGCCTGCTCGCCGACGCGCTCGCCGCCCGCGTCCCCGGCGCCTCCACGGAGGTACGGGTCCCGCCGTACGCCGTCGTGCAGTGCGTCGAGGGTCCCCGCCACACGCGCGGCACCCCGCCCAACGTCGTCGAGACCGACCCCCTCACCTGGATTCGCCTCGCCACCGGGCGCACCGACTGGGCGAGCGAACGCGCCGCGGCCAGGATCGCCGCGAGCGGCGAACGGGCCGACCTCTCCCCGTACTTGCCCCTGATGGGCTGACGCCCGCCCCGCACGGCGGGCACCCCCTCCCCACGGCACGGCAGTCACCCCGCCCCCACGGCACGGCAGTCCCCCCGCCCCCTCCGGCATGGGCGCCCCCCCGCACGGGCATCACCCCCGCCCCGCCACCGCCACCACCCCGCTCCCCGCCCCCACGATCCCCACGAACCCCGCGCCCCCCGGCTCCCCCCGCAGGAGCCGCCCCGCTTCCGCCGTCAACTCCCGTACCAGCACGGCCATGTGGTCCCCCGGCGGCTCCGGCGCCCTCACGAGCGCGAGCCGCGCGGCCGCCCGCTCGCCCGCGTCCCCGTACACCCCGAGCAGCGGCCGCACCCACGGCTCGTACGGCCCGAAGTCGCCTTCGTCCGAGGGCTGTTCGCCCGTCCGCAGCGAGACCGTGAGCCGCGCGAGCGCCGGGAGGCCCGCGGCGAAGCCCGGCATCCCGCAGCCGGGGAGCAGCGCCACCGCCTCCTCGTACGGCTCCCAGCCGCCGCCCGCGAGCGAGGCGCGCAGCGCGCGGAACCACGTCGTGAAGACCCGTACGAGCGGCAACGCGTGCCGTGCCGCCAGCGCGTCCGCCGCCGCGGCGCACTCCTCGGCGCCCGCGAAGTCCCCGAGCCCGCACCGCGCCTGCATCCGCACGAGGTGCCCGAGCACCTCGTGCGGTACGAGCCCGGCGGCCCGCGCCACCGCGACCAGCTCGGCCCCCAGCCCGTCCCGCCCCGCGTCCCCGCCCGCTCCCCTTCGCCTTCCCCGCGCGAGCACCGCGTCCCCCGCGAACCCCGTCGTCCCCGCGAACCCCGTCGTCCCCGCGAACTTCGCCCCCGCGAAGCTCTGCACGAAGACCCCGTTCAGCGCGAAGACCAGCAGCCCCGGGTCGCCCAGCCGCCGCGCCAGCGCCTCGGCCTCGCGCGCCGCGCGCACCGAGCGTGCCCCCGCGGCCGCGCCCCGCGACTCCACCGCCACGGTCGCGAGCAACCGCGCCCGCTCCGCCTCGCGCTCCCCCGGCAGCTCCCGCAGCGCGTCCTCCGCCGCCGCCACGAGGCGCGCCGCCTGCGCGGGTTCGTCCGCACGGGTCCACAGCGCGGGCACGTCGTAGACGCCGATGACCCGCGCGGTCAGCTCCGCGTCCCCGTACCGCCGCGCCTCGGCCACCGTCGCGAGCCGGTGCTCGCGCGCCGCGCTCAGCCCCTCGCCGCCCGTCACCGCCACGTCCCGCATGAGCCCGGCCGCCGTCCGCAAACGGCTGCGGTCGGCCGCGGGGAGCGCCCGCGCGTACGCCTCTGCCGCCCGCGCCCACACCTGCCCGCCGCCCACCGGGGCCGGGTCCAGGTGCGGGGCCTGCCGCAGGATGTCCTCCTCAAGCCGGGCAAGACGCGCCCCCGGCTCCATCCCCAGCCGGACCCCGAACATCCGCCGTGCCCGCCGCAGGACGGACAGTGCCTCCGCCTGACGGCCCGAGCGGTACAGCGCGAGCGCGAGGAGCCGCAGGCCCTCCTCACGCACCGGGTGGGCGGCGACGAACTCCTCCAGATCCGGTACGGCCCGCGCCGCGCCGCCCCGCGCGAGGAGCGCCGCCGCCCTGCGCTCCACGACGTGCAGCCGCAGCCCTTCGAGCCGCGCGGCCTCCGCGCGCGCCCACGGCGCTGCCGCCACGTCCGCGTACGCGGGGCCGCGCCACAGCGCGAGCGCCCCTTCCAGCGTCTCCACGAGACCGGGCGCGGCCTCGTCCGCCCCCGCCGCCCGCTCGAAGCGCCACGCGTCCACCTCACCCGCGGCCCGCAGCGCGTACCCGGGACCCTCCGTGACCAGCACCTTCGCCGCCGTCCTCGGCCGCCGCCCCGGTTCGAGCACGCGCCGCAGCGCCGCCACGAAGGTCCGTACCGCCCCCTCGGGATCGCCCGGCAGCGCCTCGCCCTCCCACAGGTCGGCGACGAGGCGCGGCAGCGGGACGACCTGGCGGCGCGCGACCAGGAGCCGCGCGAGCACCGCCCGCTGACGCGGCCCCCCGAGCCGTACCTCCGTCCCCCCTCCGTCGTACGCCGCGAGGGGACCCAGCACCGCGAAGTCCACCACCAGGACCACCTCCCACCCGCTCGCCCGTACTCATCCAGCGCTCATCCGCACCTCCGAGGCTGACACCACCGACCGACACCGAGCCCCGAAGGGACCCGCTCCATGCCCCCCGCCATCCCCGGTTTCGCCCACCACACCGTGCCCGTCGCCGACGGCGTCCGCCTGCACACCGCCGTCGGCGGCTCCGGCAGCCCCGTCGTGCTCCTGCACGGCTTCCCGCAGACCCACCTCATGTGGCGCGAGGTCGCCGCCGGTCTCGCGGCCGACCACACCGTGATCGTGCCCGATCTGCGCGGCTACGGCGCGAGCGACAAACCCGCCGAAACAGGCCCCGAGACGTACGCCAAGCGGACGATGGCGCAGGACATCGTCCGCCTTGCGCGGGAACTCGGCCACGAGCGTTTCGCCCTCGCGGGCCACGACAGGGGCGCCCTCGTCGCCTACCGCGCCGGACTCGACCACCCCGAGGCCGTGAGCCACCTGCTCTGCCTCGACGTCCTGCCGATCCTCGACTCCTGGGAGGCGATGCGCGGCACGAGCGCGGCCGTCGGCTTCCACCTGTACCTGATGGCGCAGCCCCCTGGCCTGCCCGAAACCATGATCGCCGCGAGCGCGGACGCCTTCTTCGGGTACTTCGTCGACGCCTGGGCGAAGAGCCCGCTCCCCGACGACGTCCGCGCCGCGTACCTCGCGGCGAGCCGCGCCGCCGTGCCCTCGATCGTCGCCGACTACCGGGCCTCCGCAGGGATCGACGTGGAGCACGACCGCGCCGACCGCGCGGCGGGCCGCCGCCTCGCGATGCCCGTCACCGTCCTCCAGCAGGACTGGGGCGCGGTGCTCGGCTACGACGCCGAGGCCGTGTGGCGCGCCTGGGCCCCCGACCTCGTCCACCGCACGACGGACGCGGGGCACTTCATGGCCGAGGAGGCACCGGACGAGGTGACGAAGGTGCTCAGGGAGCTGCTGGAACGGGGCTGACGACGTCGGGCGGCGCGCCCCCGGGACCGGACGCCGGTACGGAGCCGCCCCACGCCCGCCCCGCCTCGTACCCTCGCGCCACGCCGCTCACCGACACCGGCCTCACGCACTCCGCCGCTGTCTCGTCCTCGCCGCCGGGGTCCCTCGCGGCGGGGGACGAGCCCTTCGGGTCCGTCCTCGTGTCCGGCGGGGGCGAGGTGCTCGCCGAGGGGCGCAACGAGGTCGCGGGGGGGCGACCACACCCGGCACCCCGAGTTCGCCCTGGCGCGCTGGTCGGCCGCCCACCTCACGCCCGCGCCACGCTCCCACCTCACGCCCGCGGAACGCTCCCGCGCCACCGTGTACACGAGCGGCGAGCACTGCCCCGTGTGCGCGGCCGCCCACGGCCGGGTCGGTCTCGGCCGCAGCGTCCACGTCGCATCGTCCACCCGCTTCGGCGGCGCGGCTCGCCGGCCGGCTCACGGCATGGGGCCTGCCCGCCGCGCCCGTGGCGCCGCTGCCCGTCACCGCCGTCGTCCCCGGCGCCCTCGCCGAGGAGACCCGCGCCCGAGCTGACCCAGGAGATCCGCGCCCGAGCCGACCGAGGAGACCCGCGCCCGAGCCGACCGAGGAGACCCGCGCCCGAGCTGACCCAGGAGATCCGCGCCCTGCGCCACCGGGTCCACGTCCGCCCGTGACCGGCGCGGCACCTCGCGGCCACCGCCCCGACGTGAGACACCGCACACCCGCGCGCCCCCGCGGGCCCCCCGCGCCCCCGGCCCCGCGCCCACCCCCGCAGCCTCGCGCGTAGACCCCCTCCCACCTGCGGCATCACCGGGCCGCCTCGGCCCGCCCCGGCCCCGCGCACAGCGCGGGGAACGGCCGTCGTCGCAGGTCGAACCGCTCGCGCGAAGCGGAGTGACCCCGTCCCCAATTCGGACCAGTGCACGACCTCCCCTACACTCGAAGGCGTGCCAGTACGTGGTGACGGACTCCTTAATCACGATCTCCTCCCGGGCGAGAAGGGCCCCCAGGACGCTTGCGGCGTCTTCGGTGTCTGGGCTCCGGGCGAAGAGGTCGCCAAGCTCACCTACTTCGGGCTGTACGCCCTCCAACACAGGGGCCAGGAATCCGCGGGTATCGCGGTCAGCAACGGCTCCCAGATCCTCGTCTTCAAGGACATGGGACTCGTCTCCCAGGTCTTCGACGAGACCTCCCTCAGCTCACTCCAGGGCCACATCGCCGTGGGGCACGCGCGCTACTCGACCACCGGTGCCTCCGTGTGGGAGAACGCGCAGCCCACCTTCCGCGCGACCGCGCACGGCTCGATCGCCCTGGGCCACAACGGCAACCTCGTGAACACGGCGCAGCTCGCCGAGCTGGTCGCCGCGCTCCCCAAGGAGAACGGCCGCGCGACCCAGGTCGCCGCGACCAATGACACCGACCTCGTCACCGCGCTCCTCGCCGGGCAGACGGCGCAGGACGGCACCCCGCTCACCGTCGAGCAGGCCGCCCCGCGCGTCCTCCCGCACGTCAAGGGCGCCTTCTCGCTCGTCTTCATGGACGAGCACACGCTGTACGCGGCCCGCGACCCGCAGGGCATCCGCCCGCTCGTGCTCGGCCGCCTGGAGCGCGGCTGGGTCGTCGCGAGCGAGTCCGCCGCGCTCGACATCTGCGGCGCGAGCTTCGTCCGCGAGATCGAGCCGGGCGAAATGGTCGCGATCGACGAGAACGGCCTGCGCACGAGCCGCTTCGCGGACGCCAGGCCCAAGGGCTGCGTCTTCGAGTACGTGTACCTGGCGCGCCCCGACACCGACATCGCCGGGCGCAACGTCTACCTCAGCCGCGTCGAGATGGGCCGCCGCCTCGCGCGGGAGGCGCCCGTCGAGGCCGACCTGGTGATAGCGACGCCGGAGTCCGGGACGCCCGCCGCGATCGGCTACGCCGAGGAGAGCGGCATCCCCTTCGGCAACGGCCTGGTGAAGAACGCCTACGTGGGCCGCACCTTCATCCAGCCCTCGCAGACCATCCGCCAGCTCGGCATCCGCCTCAAGCTCAACCCGCTCAAGGAAGTCATCCGGGGCAAGCGCCTCGTCGTCGTCGACGACTCGATCGTGCGCGGCAACACGCAGCGCGCGCTCGTCCGGATGCTGCGCGAGGCCGGGGCCGCCGAGGTGCACGTGCGGATCTCCTCGCCGCCCGTGAAGTGGCCGTGCTTCTTCGGCATCGACTTCGCGACCCGCGCCGAGCTGATCGCGAACGGGATGACCCCCGACGAGATCGGCGCCTCGCTCGGCGCCGACTCGCTCTCGTACATCTCGACCGACGCGATGATCGAGGCGACGACGATCCCGAAGGACCGGCTCTGCCGCGCCTGCTTCGACGGCGAGTACCCGATGGAGCTGCCCGACCCCGAGCTGCTCGGCAAGCAGCTCCTGGAGACCGAGCTGGCCGCCGGAGTCGCCGAGCCCGCAGCGACCGAGGCCCTGCGCCGGCCCTGAGCCGGGCGAGGTGCCGGGGTACGGGCCGACGATGGCACGGCCCCCGGCACCGAAGGCGCGGGCCCACCCCACCCACCCCCGTACGCCCGCACCCGCCCGTACCCCGGCGGCCCGACGCCGCGCGTACGCGTGAGCCGTGACCGCAAGCCCGCGCGGAGAACCGCCGCCGCCCCGCAGACGAAAGACCTGAATGAGCATGTCTCCCACCCCCGCCCAGCCCACCGGCGCCTCGTACAAGTCGGCCGGTGTCGACATCGAGGCCGGTGACCTCGCCGTCGAGCTGATGAAGAAGTGGGTCGCCAAGGCCACCCGCCCCGAGGTCGTCGGCGGCCTCGGCGGCTTCGCCGGGCTCTTCGACGCCTCCGCGCTCAAGCGCTTCGAGCGCCCGCTGCTCGCCTCCGCGACCGACGGCGTCGGCACCAAGGTCGACCTCGCCCGCCGGCTCGGCGTGTACGACACGATCGGCCACGACCTCGTCGCGATGGTCATGGACGACATCGTCGTCTGCGGGGCCGAGCCGCTCTTCATGACCGACTACATCTGCGTCGGCAAGGTCCACCCCGAGCGCATCGCCGCCCTCGTCAAAGGCATCGCCGAGGGCTGCGTCCTCGCGGGCTGCGCCCTCGTCGGCGGCGAGACCGCCGAGCACCCCGGGCTGCTCGGCGCGGACGACTTCGACGTCGCGGGCGCGGGCACGGGAGCGGTCGAGGCCGACCGCGTCCTCGGCGCGGACCGGGTCCGCGAGGGCGACGTCCTGATCGCGATGGCCTCCTCGGGCCTGCACTCGAACGGCTACTCGCTCGTCCGGCACGTCCTGCTCGACCGGGGCGGCCTCTCGCTCGACCGCCGCTTCGAGGACTTCGGCCGCACGCTCGGCGAGGAACTCCTGGAGCCGACGAAGATCTACTCGCTCGACTGCCTCGCGCTGCTCCGTACGAGCGAGGTCCACGCCTTCTCGCACATCACGGGCGGCGGGCTCGCCGCGAATCTCGCGCGCGTCATCCCCGAGCACCTGCACGCGCGGCTCGACCGCGCCACCTGGGCGCCCGCACCCGTCTTCGACCTCGTGGGCCGTACGGGTGACGTGGTCCGCGAGGAGCTGGAGAAGACCCTCAACATGGGCGTCGGCATGATCGCCGCCGTGCCCGCCGAGGCCGTCGAGCCCGCGCTGGCGACCCTCGCCGACCGGGGTGTCGACGCCTGGATCGCCGGTGAGGTCGTGGCCAGGGGCGAGCACACCGAGGGCGCGGCCCTCGTCGGGGAGTACGCGAAGTGACACACGGGCGCGGCGGTCGCACGACGGCAGACCCGGGAAACCGGGTACCGTCGCGCGCCGCCGCGCCCGCGGTGCTGCTCTCGGTGTTGATTCACCACCACGACGTACGGGACGACTCCGCCGACCACATCGGAGTGCCGCCGCTACCGCTCGGGGACAGCAGTAAACCCGGTCCGGGTCGATGCCCGGACCGGGTACCGCGAGACCGCGAGGTCAAGCGTCGTGGTGGCGGGAGGAGGACGGAGAATGCCCGTCCGCTTCATCCTCGTCGTCGTCGGCGTCGTAACGATCCGCGTACTGCGCGTACGGGTCGTCTTCCTCGTCGTCCTCGAACGGCTTGCCGTTCGGAGGCTGACTCGACGTCGAAGCGCCCAGCTCGTTGGCCAGACGTGCAAGATCAGTCCCACCGCTGTTGTACTTCAGCTGGCGGGCGACCTTCGTCTGCTTGGCCTTGGCCCGGCCGCGCCCCATGGCTCGACCCCCTCGGTGACGGGGCTCGACGGCCCCAGAGTCTTGACACGCGTTCATGTATCAGGGACGGCACTCCGTGATGAGAGGCCGTGCCCGTAGTGGTTCCACGGTACCTGCTCCGACGGGCATCCGGTACGCCGCCTGGTACGGCGGGGCCGCCGAAAGGGCGGTACGGGTGACTGTCGTCGCTGGTCAACGGCGATTTTAGCCTTATCTCGCGAGGCGACCCGCCGGGAGGTGAGTTCCGTCTCCCGGGGCTTGGCCGCCGACCTCGCTCCTCACGCGCCGGAGAGGCTGGATGTCGCGGGACCCGGCACCCTGGCCGCGCCCTTCGCCATCCGCTCCTCAGCGATGCGGTCCGCCGCCACGGCCGGCGGGACGCCGTCCTCCTTCGCGGTCGCGAAGACTTCGCGGACCGTTTCGTAGATGTTCGCCGTCTTCGCCTTGCACGCGTCGAAGTCGAAACCCCCGCCCTGCTCCGCCGCCACCTGGATGACGCCTCCCGCGTTCACGACGTAGTCGGGCGCGTAGAGGATGCCCCGGTCGGCGAGGTCCTTTCCGACGCCGGGGTGGGCGAGCTGGTTGTTCGCCGCTCCGCAGACGAGGCGCGCCGTCAGGGCGGGCAGGCTCGCGTCGTCGAGCGCCCCGCCGAGGGCGCACGGCGCGTAGACGTCGAGTCCCTCCGTACGGATCAGGGCCTCCGTGTCCGCGACGACCCTGACCCGCCCCGCGTGCCGCGCGGCCACGTCCCGTACCGCCGCCTCGCGCACATCGGTCACGATGACCTCGGCGCCGTCCTCGACGAGGTGGTCCACGAGGTGGTGCCCGACCTTGCCGACGCCCGCGACCCCGACCGTCCGCCCGGCGAGCGTCGGGGCGCCCCACAGCTCGGCCGCTCCCGCCCGCATCCCCTGGAAGACGCCGTAGGCCGTGAGCACCGAGGAGTCGCCCGCGCCGCCGTTCTCCGGGGAGCGGCCCGTCGTCCACGGGTTGGTCCGTGCCACGACGTCCATGTCCGCGACGTACGTGCCGACGTCGCACGCCGTCACGTACCTGCCACTGAGCGAGGCGACCGCGCGCCCGTAGGCGAGGAGCAGCTCCTCCGTCTTCTCGCGCGCCGGGTCGCCGATGATGACGGCCTTGCCGCCGCCCTGCCGCAGTCCGGCCATCGCGTTCTTGTACGACATGCCGCGCGAGAGCCGCAGCGCGTCGGCGAGCGCGTCGGCCTCGTTCGCGTAGGCGTGGAAACGGGTGCCGCCGAGCGCGGGCCCGAGCGCGGTGGAGTGGACGGCGATGATCGCCCTGAGGCCGCTGGCGCGGTCCTGGCAGAGCACGACCTGCTCGTGCCCGCCGGCGTCGCCCGCGGTGGTTTCGGGGTGGAAGAGGCCGTGCAGAACGCCGTTGTCCGTGTCGGTCACTGTGGTGACTCCTCGATGGTGAAGTCGCTTGCGCCGCCGCGTGTGTGCGGGGGCGAACGTCCCGCCCCCGAGGGGTGGTGGGGACGGTCCGGCATGAGCGTAGGACGTACGGGGCCGCCCCGCGCGGGACGTGGCGGGGATCACCCGGGAGGGGGAGGGGCCCGCGTGGCACGATGGGCGGGACGGCGTTGTCGCCGGGGTGCCCCCGCGGGTTTTCCCCGCGCGGGACCGGGGAGGGAGGAAGGGTGCCCAAGGTGTCCTCGCTGAGCGTCCCGTACGCCGCCTACCTCCGTGTCTACGAGCCGCTCGCCGCCTTCCCCAGGCCCGAGCGCGACTACTGGGAACAGTACGCGCAGAGCGCCGAACTCCCGTCCTGTCAGGACGAGTTGCGCCGCTCGCTGGCCGACCTGCTGCCCACCCCGCCGGTGGTGGTCCCCGTCCACGAGAGCGGGGACGCCTTCGTCGCCGACGTGGACGGGGTCGTGTGCGTGTGCCCCTGGCGGACCCGGCTGCGCGGCTGGCAGGCGCTGGGCGCCCTCGCCGAGGAGCTGCCCGCGCCGGTGCTCGACGCCGCGCTGCCCGAGGTCGTGCGCAAGCAGGCGATGGCCGATTTTGATCGGTGGCTCACCCGGAATCCGGATGCGCGGCCGTGGATTCGTACGGGCCGCTGGCAGGTCCCGCTGAGCTGGTTCGCGCTCGTCGCCGACGCCGAGCGCGAGTGGCGCCCCGAGCTGCCCAGGCTCCGCTACCGCACGCCGATGGTCGAGGCGCGCCGCCGCGTCGCGCGCGGACTCAAGGCGCTGCGGGACGCGGTCGAGGAGGGCGCGCTCATCGACGGGCTCATCGACGTCGGCAGCTGGCTGGAGGACTTCCACCCGCGCTCGCTCGTCGAGCTGGACTACGGCGGGCTCGTCCACGCGCTCACGGCCGACGGTCTGGACGAGGACCACTCGGCCGCCGACATGGCGGGGGCCCTCGCGGGGCTGCGGGACGACGACCCCGAGGCGGCGGCCGAGGCCTACGGGCGGCTCGTGGACCGGTGGCGCGCGGTGCGCGAGCGACAGTTCGCGAACTGAGCCCTTCCCCCGGGGCGCGGTCCCCGTGCGTAGCCTTCACTCCGGCGTACGCCGTGAACCCTTCCGAGTCCATCCGCGTGCAAGGGAGTTGACGGCCACGTCCGGCGCGGCGCCAGATCGGGGCAAGCGGGGTGATCCGTGACGGATCGCACGTAGGGGGCCCCTTGCGGCCTTCCCCCCTCCTCGTGCCAAAATAGGACAAGGAGCCCTGCGCGGGCTCCTTCCGTTCGCTTGTGGGCGGTTTGTCGTGTCTCGTCCGGGAAAGTACTTTCGTGGGCGACGTCGTGGTCGGCGATCTTGCTGTGACTGATCGTTACGGAGGGGTAACTGTCCGCTATGGCACGGTCCATCGGCTTCCGTCGCTGATGGCCGTCTGAGAGGGCAATTCCATCGGTTTGGCCGACGCGGCTGGACGGATGGTGTAGTTGTAGTGCCGAGGACAAGCCGTTCGTCCTATAACCGACTCGACCTTCGTCCGCCCATTTCGGGCAACGCGGGTCAAGGTGCAGAATTTAGAGGAATGAACCGAGAAGGTTCGGTTCTCCCGAGGAGGCCGCTCATGACCGCTCGCACCCCTGATGCCGAGGCCCTGCTGACCCCGGCTGAGGTCGCCACGATGTTCCGCGTCGACCCCAAGACGGTCACGCGCTGGGCGAAGGCCGGCAAGCTCACGTCGATCCGCACGCTCGGCGGGCACCGCCGTTACCGCGAGGCCGAGGTTCGCGCCCTGCTGGCGGGTATCCCCCAGCAGCGCAGCGAGTCCTGATCGCGCGGCGAAACGGGCTCTACCGGGCGTTTCGGGTCCCCAAACCCGTTCCGCCCCGCTTCACAGCTTCATATCCGACGTCGGCCGCCTGCCCCAACAGGCGTCCTTGCCGCAAGTCTTGGGTACGTCATTGGCCGCGCTGGACTCCGCCGGGTCCAGCGCGGTTTTTTGCTGCCCGTACGCGGTCGCGGGCGGGCCTGCGGGTGCGTCCGCACGCGCGTGCCGCTGCGCTCGCGGGTGTGTGAGCGGGTGTGCGAGCGGGCGCCCCCGCCCCCGGCGCGGCTTCGGGGAATGCCCTGTTCCGGTTTCAGGTGTGCGGAAGTGTGCGGACCGGGTGCTCGGGCCGGTGGTCCGCGGGGGGTGGCGTGCCAAAGTGTGCGGTCGTGCCGGGGGAGTATTCACCTCTCTGCATGACGGTGCAATTGCACATATTAAATTGACCCCATGTAGGCGTGGGTTAAGTCCGACCTGTCCGCAAAGAAATTCCGTGACACCCGTCACACAGCGAACTTCTTGTCACCTGTGCGCACGGTGAGTTAGTGGGGTGAAGCCCTCCTCTCGGGCCCCGCGGGACCTTCTCCGCAGTGGGGGAGAAGGCCTATCAGCCCGCGCGCCCTGAAGGGGCTTCTCCCGCTGCGACATCACTCGTTGGGGGGAATTCGCGTGCGGTGCGCCCCCGGGCCCTCCAGGGGGCGCTCAGAGCCTCCGGGGTACCGCTTACGGATTACTCGTGCGTAAGGCGACCGGTCAAGGCAAGACTTGGTCAGCCGAGGGCAAGGAGCGGTCAACTACCCGCGTCCGGCTGGGCGCACACGGGCGCGCGGGCACGGGCGGGCGTGCGGGCATACGTGGGCACGCCGTCATGCGCGGGCGCGCACCGGCACAGCGGGCGTGGGCGGGCACAGCGGGCGTGGGCGGGCGCGCGCGGGCGCACGGAAAAGGCCCGCCACCGAAGTGACGGGCCTTCTGCTGCGGTCCTGACGGGATTTGAACCCGCGGCCTCCACCTTGACAGGGTGGCGAGCACTCCAAACTGCTCCACAGGACCAGAAGCGGCGCCTTCGCGGTGGTGCACCGCGCTGGGCTGCGAGAAGGACTCTACAGCAGCCCGGGGGCCCTGGTCGAACTCGCTGTCCGTGAGTGCCCGCTCACGGCGCCACCGCGTCGATCGCCTTCACGATCCGCTTGTCCGAGACCGGGTACGCCGTCCCCAGCGCGTGCGCGAAGTAGCTGACCCGCAGCTCCTCGATCATCCACCGGATGTCCCGCGCCGCCTGCGGCACCGGGCGCCCCTGCGGGAACTGCTCCAGGAGCCACAGGTACTCGTCGCGCATCTCGCGGACCTTCTCCATCCGCGTCGTGTCCCGCTGCGCGTTCGCCGGCATCTGCTGCACGCGCCGGTCCACCGCCCGCAGGTAGCGCAGCAGATCGGACAGGCGCATGAGCCCCGCCTCCGTCACGAAACCCGGGTGGACGAGCCCGTCGAGCTGTTCGCGCACATCCGCCAGGTTCGCGAGCAGCGCGGGGGAACGGGTGCTTTTCAGCCGTCTTTCGCACGCCTGCCAGGCCGCGACGACCTGCTGCACGGCCGCGACCGCGTTGACGGTCGTGTCCACGATCCCGGCCCGCACGAACTCGTACAGCTTCCGGTACCCCGCCTCGTCCCACGCCGGGCCGCCCGCGCGCTCCATGAGCCGGTCGGCCGCCGCCGTCGCGCAGTCGGCGAAGAGCGCCTGCATCGAGCCGTGCGGGTTCGCCGAGAGCGCGAGCTTCTGCGGGTTGGTGAGCTTGTCCTGCGCGAACTTCGCGGGATTCACGGGGATGTTGCGCAGGATCAGCCGCCGCGTCCCGCGCCACATCGCCGCGCGCTGCTCCTCCTCGGTGTCGAAGAGCCGCACGCCCACCGTGTCGCCCTCGTCCACGAGCGCCGGGTACGCCTTCACCGGCTGCCCGCCGCGCCGCGTCTCGAAGACCTTGCTCAGCGTCCCGATGTCACCCCAGTCGGTGAGCCCCTTCCGCTCGATCGACGCCTGCCCCGTACGCTCCGCGCTCGCCGCTGCCGCCCGCGACAGCGCCTGCCGCGCCTTGGGCCGCAGCCGGTCGCGCAGCGCGTCGAGGTCCTTGTCCTCGGCGAGCTTCCTGCGCCGCTCGTCGACGATCCTGAACGTGATCTTGAGGTGGTCGGGGACCTTCGCGACGTCGAAGTCCTCCGCCGTGACCGGTACCCCGACCATCTGCTGGAGGCCCTTCGCGAGCGCCGTGGTGAGCGGCGCGCTCAGCGGGCTCGCCTGCGCGAGGAACCGCTGCGCGAAGTTCGGCGCGGGCACGTAGTTGCGGCGGACGGGCTTCGGCAGCGAACGGATCAGCTCCGTCACCAAGTCCTCGCGCAAGCCGGGGATCTGCCAGTCGAAGCCCTCCGCGGTGACCTGGTTGAGCACCTGGAGCGGTACGTGCACGGTCACCCCGTCCGCGTCCGCGCCCGGCTCGAACTGGTACGTCACACGGAAGTCGAGCCGCCCCTGCCGCCACCGGTCCGGGTAGTCGTCCTTCGTGATGCCGCGCGCCGCGTCCGTGAGCAGCATCGAGCGCTCGAAGTCGAGGAGTTCGGGCTCCTCCTGGCGCTTGCGCTTCCACCACGAGTCGAAGTGCGCGCCCGAGACGACGTGCGCGGGCACCCGCTCGTCGTAGAAGTCGTACAGCGCCTCGTCGTCCACGACGATGCCGCGCCTGCGCGCCCGGTGCTCCAGCTCCTCGACCTCGGTGAGCAGCCGCCTGTTGTCGGCGAAGAACTTGTGGTGCGTACGCCAGTCGCCCTCCACCAGCGCGTTGCGGATGAACAGCTCGCGCGAGGTCTCCGGGTCGATCCGCCCGTAGTTCACCTTGCGCTGGGCGGCGAGCGTGACGCCGTACAGCGTCACCTTCTCGTACGCCATCACGGCCGCCTGGTCCTTCTCCCAGTGCGGCTCGCTGTACGTGCGCTTCACGAGGTGCGCGCCGAGGCGCTCGGCCCACTCCGGCTCGATCCGCGCGTTGACGCGCGCCCACAGCCGCGAGGTCTCGACCAGCTCCGCGCTCATCACGTACCGCGGCGGCTTCCTGAAGAGCGCCGAGCCGGGGAAGACCGCGAACTTCGCGCCGCGCGCGCCGAGATACTCGTTCCCGCCGCCCCGCCGCTTGTCCTTCTGCGCCGGGTCCTTCGCCGTGGACTCCTTCACGTCCTTCATGCCGATGTGCGAGAGCAGCCCCGCGAGCAGCGAGACGTGCACCTGCTCCGGCGGCGCGTCGTCCGTGTTGATGTTCAGGCCCAGCTGCTGCGCCACCGAGCGGACCTGCGCGTAGATGTCCTGCCACTCCCTGATCCGCAGGTAGTTCAGGAACTCGTTCTTGCACATCCGCCGGAAGGCCGAGGACGACAGCGCCTTCTGCTGCTCGCGGATGTACGTCCACAGGTTGAGGAAGGCGAGGAAGTCGCTCGTCTCGTCCTTGAAGCGCGCGTGGAACTGGTCGGCCTGCGCCTGCTTCTCGCTCGGCCGCTCGCGCGGGTCCTGGAGCGAGAGGGCCGCCGCCACCACCATGACCTCGCGCACGCACCCGTTGCGGTCCGCCTCCAGGACCATCCGCGCCAGCCGCGGGTCCACGGGCAGCTGCGCGAGCCTGCGGCCCGTCTGCGTGAGCCGCTTGCGCGGGTCCTTCTGCTCCGGGTCGAGCGCCCCCAGCTCCTGGAGGAGCTGCACACCGTCACGGATGTTGCGGTGGTCCGGCGGGTCGATGAACGGGAACTTCTCGATCTCGCCGAGCCCGGCCGAGGTCATCTGGAGAATGACCGACGCCAGGTTCGTACGGAGGATTTCCGCGTCCGTGAACTCCGGGCGCGCCGCGAAGTCCTCCTCCGAGTACAGCCGGATGCAGATGCCGTCCGAGGTACGCCCGCAGCGGCCCTTGCGCTGGTTCGCGCTCGCCTGCGAGATCGCCTCGATCGGCAGCCGCTGCACCTTCGTACGGGCGCTGTAGCGCGAGACGCGCGCCGTACCCGGATCGATCACGTACTTGATGCCGGGCACCGTGAGGCTCGTCTCGGCGACGTTCGTCGCGAGGACGATACGGCGCGCGCTGTCGCCCGGGGACCGCTTGAAGACCCGGTTCTGCTCCGCGTGCGAGAGCCGCGCGTACAGCGGCAGGACCTCGGTGAACGGGAACTTCTTCTTCTCCAGCGCGTCCGCCGTGTCCCTGATCTCGCGCTCCCCCGAGAGGAACACCAGGACATCGCCGCTCGGCTCGCGCCGCAGCTCCTCGACCGCGTCGATGATCGCCGTGACCTGGTCGCGGTCCGGCTCCTCGCTGTCCTCGGCGAGCAGCGGCCTGTACCTCACCTCGACCGGGTACGTGCGGCCCGAGACCTCGACGATCGGGGCGTCGCCGAAGTGCCGCGAGAAGCGCTCGGGGTCGATCGTCGCCGACGTGATGATGACCTTCAGATCAGGGCGCCGGGGCAGGAGTTGGGCGAGGTAGCCGAGGAGGAAGTCGATGTTGAGGCTGCGCTCGTGCGCCTCGTCGATGATGATCGTGTCGTACGCGCGCAGCTCGCGGTCCGTCTGGATCTCGGCGAGCAGGATGCCGTCCGTCATCAGCTTGACGTACGTCCCGCGGCTGACCTGATCGGTGAACCGCACCTTCCAGCCGACCGCCTCGCCGAGCGGCGTGTCCAGCTCGCTCGCGACGCGCTCGGCGACCGTACGGGCCGCGAGCCTGCGCGGCTGCGTGTGCCCGATCATGCCGCGCACACCGCGCCCCAGCTCCAGGCAGATCTTCGGGATCTGCGTCGTCTTGCCCGAACCGGTCTCGCCCGCGACGATCACGACCTGGTGGTCGCGGATCGCTTCCGCGATCTCGTCCTTCTTGCCGCTGACCGGGAGCTGCGGCGGATAAGCGACCTCCGGCACCCGGGCGGCGCGCTCGGCGAGGCGCTCCTCGGCCTTGGTGATCTCCGCCGTGATCTCGGCGAGTACGGCGCTCCTCGCCTCGGGCTTGCGCATCCGGCGGGTGCCGTCGAGCCTGCGCCCGAGCCGGTGCGCGTCGCGCGGCGGGAGAAGAGCGATACGGGGCGCGAGATCCGCGCTGGTGGGGGCGGGGGCAGGCGAAGTGGACATACCACGTTCAGTATCGCACCCGGGGGAGCGGCGCGGCGAACGGTTATCGGGGCGAGGGGCTCCTCGCGGTGCTCGGCGCGGGGGCGGCACGGTGCGTGAGGCGGGTACTGATCCGGCTCGTTCCCCTCGCGCCACGGGGGCCCGCCGTGGGGCGTACTGCCGCGGGGCCCGTCTCCGTTGACGTCGCGGACGTGTGCCCGCCCGGAAGGACACGGCGACCAGGGGCCGGCCGCCGCCGGGAGCGGGCCGCCGCCCTCCACTGACCCGCGGGCACGACAAAGGGCCCCGGTCGTCTCCGACCGGGGCCCTTCACGCGGTGGCTGGGGCCGGGATCGAACCGGCGACCTATCGCTTTTCAGGCGATCGCTCGTACCAACTGAGCTACCCAGCCACGCAACCTCGCGGTTGCAGCGGTCCTGACGGGATTTGAACCCGCGGCCTCCACCTTGACAGGGTGGCGAGCACTCCAAACTGCTCCACAGGACCTCGACGTACGTTTCCGTACGGCAAAGCGTGCCCCCAACGGGATTCGAACCCGTGCTACCGCCTTGAAAGGGCGGCGTCCTGGGCCACTAGACGATGAGGGCTAATTGGCCCGCCTGGGCGCTTCGCAGCGCGTCGGGGACGTGAGAAGCATATGGGATGGGGGGAGGGTTCGCCAAAACGGTTTCCCGGAGGGGGCGGATCGGCCGGGCGCGGGGCTGCCGGTGCCGCCGTCCGTACCGGCGACGCGGAGCCCCCGCCGGCCTCTCAGCCCCTCACCCCCACCCCAGCTCGTGCAGCCGCTCGTCATCGATCCCGAAGTGGTGCGCCACCTCGTGCACCACCGTCACGGCGACCTCCTCCACGACCTCGTCCTCCGTCGCGCAGTACCGCAGCGTCGGTCCCCGGTAGATGGAGATCCGGTCGGGGAGCACGCCCGCGTACCACTCGCCGCGCTCGGTCAGGGGGGTGCCCTCGTAGAGGCCGAGGAGCCCGGGGTCATCGGCGGGGGGTTCGTCCTCGACGAAGACGGCGACGTTGTCCATGACCCGGGTCAGCTCGGGCGGGATCGTGTCGAGCGCCTCGGCGACCAGTTCCTCGAAGCGGTCCTCGCTCATCTCCAGCACGCCGCCATTGTGCGCGACGCGCGCCCGCCGTGTCCTGCGCGGCCCCAGGGGAGTTGGGCACGGCGTACCCGCCGTCCCGCGCCACCGGAGGTCCTTCCGTGCGCCACTTCCCCGTCCCCCTGCGGCTCGCCGCCGTCCTCGCAGCGACCCTGGCAGGGACCGGCTGCATGAACGTCGGTGACGACCCGGCCGGCTCCGCGAGCCCGGGTGCCACCGCGGGCGTCGCCCACGAGTCGCCCGACAGCGGCGGCGGTACGGGAACGCTGCGCGCCGTGCCGCAGGGGGGCGAGGCCCCCGGCGCGGCCGAGGACAGCGCGCGGCCCGGGCCCTCCGGGAGTTCCCCGCGCCCCACCCCTTCCGCCGCGAAGGACTCGGCCTCGCCGCGCGAGGACCGGGCGAGCCACCGCCCCACCAAGCCCGCCCCCTCCCGCCCCGACCCCACCGCCGCCCCGGCACCCGCCCCGCCCCCACCGCTCCCCCGAGCACCCCCGTCGGCCCCACGCCCGGCGAGACCCCCGAGCCCCCCACCACGGGCCCCACGACCCCCGAACCCGGCGACACGCCCGAGGAACCGCGGGAGAGCGACCCCGAGGAGGACGGGGACGCGGCCCGCACCCACGAGCGTGGGCAACGCGCCCCGGATCAGTCCGCCGCGCGGGAACAAGACGGTGATGCCGTACGTTCGGACCAGTACACGCCCGCGCCCTAGGCGACCCTCAGTCCCGTACGACACGGCGGACGAGGCCCCCGCGGTCCTCCGCTTCACCCGTACGAGCCGGGGGCACAGGCGTACCGCAAAGCTCCGTCGCCGAGGACAGCCCCCTGCCCCCGGCGCCCTGTCACCGAGGGCAGGCCCCCTGCTCTCACCGCTCCGTCACCGAGGGCAGGCCCTGTCCTCGCCGCTTCGTCACCGAGTGCAGTCCCTGTCCTCGTGCCTTCCTGACCGGCTGGTTTGCCAGCGGGTCAGCGCGGTGCGTATGGTGGCAGATCGTTTCATCCGCTGTTCGTTTTTCATCCCTGTGCCCGGCGCTGATCTAAGAGCGCCGCGTGTGGCGCGTACCTTCCTTGCCGTAGCTGGATCGCACTGAGGCGGTCGTCTGCGCGTACACGGAGCTGGGGCACGTGCCGAAACTCCGGAAGGTTTCGCGTTTCACATGTCTGTTTCCACGTCCGATCACTCCGTCGTGCCCGCGTCCGCAGAGACGCCCGCCGACACCACCCCCGTCCAGCCGGCCGCTGCCGAGCAGCAGCCGACGGCCGCCGCGCAGGTGACCGCTCCCGCGCAGCCGACGGCCGAGGCCGTCGACGCGGTCGAGCCCGCTGAGAGCGCTCCGGCCGCCGCGGCGGACGAGGCCCCCGAGGCCCCCGCCGAGAAGGTCCCCGGCTTCGCCGAGCTGGGCCTGCCCGAGAACATCGTCCGCAAGCTCGCGCAGAACGGTGTCACCAGCCCGTTCCCGATCCAGGCCGCGACGATCCCCGACGCGCTCGCCGGCAAGGACATCCTCGGCCGCGGCCGCACCGGCTCCGGCAAGACCCTCTCCTTCGGCCTGCCGCTCCTCGCGCAGCTCGCCGGCGGCTTCACGGACAAGAAGAAGCCCCGCGGCGTCATCCTCACGCCGACCCGCGAGCTGGCGATGCAGGTCGCCGACGCCCTCCAGCCCTACGGCGACGTCCTCGACCTCCGCATGAAGGTCGTCTGCGGCGGTACGTCGATGGGCAACCAGATCTACGCCCTGGAGCGTGGCGTCGACATCCTCGTCGCCACCCCGGGCCGCCTGCGCGACCTCATCAACCGCGGCGCCTGCTCCCTGGAGAAGGTGCAGATCGCGATCCTCGACGAGGCCGACCAGATGGCCGACCTCGGCTTCATGCCCGAGGTCACCGAGCTGCTCGACCAGGTCCCCGCAGGCGGTCAGCGCATGCTCTTCTCCGCGACGCTGGAGAACGAGATCGACGCGCTCGTCAAGCGCTACCTCGTCGACCCGGTCGCCCACGAGGTCGACGCCGCCCAGGGCGCCGTCACCACGATGAGCCACCACATCCTCATCGTGAAGCCGCGCGACAAGGCCCCCGTCACCGCGGCGATCGCGTCCCGCAAGGGCCGCACCATCGTCTTCGTCCGCACCCAGCTCGGCGCCGACCGCGTCGCCGAGCAGCTGCGCGACGCCGGGGTGAAGGCCGACGCGCTGCACGGCGGCATGACCCAGGGCGCGCGCACCCGCGTCCTCGCCGACTTCAAGGACGGCTACGTCAACGTCCTCGTCGCGACCGACGTCGCCGCGCGCGGCATCCACGTCGACGGCATCGACCTCGTCCTCAACGTCGACCCGGCGGGCGACCACAAGGACTACCTGCACCGCTCGGGCCGCACCGCCCGCGCGGGCCGCTCCGGCACCGTCGTCTCGCTCTCGCTGCCGCACCAGCGCCGCCAGATCTTCCGCCTCATGGAGGACGCGGGCGTCGACGCCGCGCGCCACCAGATCGGCAGCGCCGTCTTCGACGCCGAGCTGGCCGAGATCACCGGGGCCCGCTCGATGACCGAGGTCCAGGCCGAGTCCGCCGGTCAGTCCGCCAAGCAGGCCGAGCGCGAGGTCGAGGACCTGACCCGCGAGCTGGAGCGCGCCAAGCGCCGCGCCAGCGAGTACCGCGCCGAGGCCGACCGCCTCGTGGCCCGCGCCGCCCGCGAGCGCGGCGAGGAGCCCCCGGCCCCGACCGCCGTCGCCGAAGGCGCCGAGTCCGGTACGGAGCAGACCGTGGCCGGTACGGAGCCGGCCCCCGTGGCCGCCGCCGAGCCCGCCCCGGCGAGCGAGCGCCGCTCGTACGACCGTGACCGCGAGGAGCGGCCCTCGTACCGCGGCAACGACCGCCGCGACCGCGACGACCGTCCCTCGTACCGCGGCAACGACCGTCGCGACGAGCGCCGTGACGACCGGGGCGGGCGTGGCTTCGACCGCGACCGCGGCGGGGACCGCGGTGGCTTCGGCGGCCGTGGCGGCGAGCGCGAGCACCGCTCCTACGACCGTCGTGACGACCGTGGCGGCCGTGGCTTCGAGCGGCGTGACGACCGGGGCGGGCGCGGCTTCGACCGCGACCGCCGTGACGACCGCCGCGACGGCGACCGTCCCGCGTTCCGCCGCGACGACCGCCCCGGTTTCCGCCGGGACAACGACCGTCGTGACGACCGTGGCGGCCGTGGCTTCGAGCGCCGTGACGACCGGGGCGGGCGCGGCTTCGACCGCGACCGCGGCGGCCAGCGCGACGCCGGGCGCCCGCAGCACCGCGGTGGCGGCGACCGCCCGTTCAACCGCGACCACCGCGGCTCGGGCGACCGCCCCTACGGGCGTCGTGACGACCGTGGCGCCGGTTCGTCCTTCGCGCCGCGCCGCGACGACAAGCCGCGCTGGAAGCGCAACGGCTGAGTGACCCCATGACCGAGGGCCCGTACGGAACTTCCGTACGGGCCCTCGGCAATTCCCGGCCCCCGCAGGGGGGTTGACCGGGGCTCGCGGGGGGCATCGCTGCGCACATGACAAATACAGCAGCGAGTGGCGAGAAACCGCCCCCGGAGCCCTCCGGCCCCTCCGGCCCCTCCGGCCCCTCCGGCCCCTCCGGCCCCTCCGGCCCCTCCGGCCCCTCCGGCCCCTCCGGTACGACGTCCGACGAGGCGCGCCTCGCCGAACTCGGCTACACGCAGGTCCTCGCGCGCCGCATGTCCGCCTTCTCGAACTACGCGGTCTCCTTCACGATCATCTCCGTACTCTCCGGCTGCCTGACCCTCTACCTCTTCGGCATGAACACGGGCGGGCCCGCGCTCATCACGTGGGGCTGGGTCGCCGTCGGCGCGATGACGCTGCTCGTCGGGCTCGCGATGGCGGAGATCTGTTCGGCGTACCCGACATCGGCCGGGCTGTACTTCTGGGCGCACCGGCTCGCCCCCGAGCGCTCGGCGGCCGCCTGGGCGTGGTTCACGGGCTGGTTCAACGTGCTCGGGCAGGTCGCCGTGACCGCGGGCATCGACTTCGGCGCGGCGAACTTCCTGGCCGCGTACCTGAACCTGGAGTTCGGCTTCGGGGTCACCCCCGGCCGGACGATCCTCCTCTTCGCGGCGATCCTCGTCCTGCACGGCCTCCTCAACACCTTCGGCGTCCGCATCGTCGGCCTGCTCAACAACATCAGCGTGTGGTGGCACGTCGCGGGCGTCGCCGTCATCGTCGGGGCGCTCGCGCTCGTACCCGACCACCATCAGTCGACGACGTACGTGTTCACGCACTTCGAGAACCACACGGGCTTCGGCAGCGGCGCGTACGTTGTCCTGATCGGGCTGCTCATGGCGCAGTACACCTTCACGGGCTACGACGCCTCCGCGCACATGACCGAGGAGACGCACGACGCGGCGACGGCGGGCCCGAAGGGCATCGTGCGGTCGATCTGGACCTCGTGGATCGCCGGTTTCGTGCTCCTCCTCGGCTTCACGTACGCGATCCAGTCGTACGAGGCCGCCAGGAACTCGCCGACCGGGGCACCGCCCGCGCAGATCCTCCTCGACGCGGTCGGCGCGACGGGCGGCAAGCTCCTGCTCCTCGTCGTGATCGGCGCGCAGCTCTTCTGCGGCATGGCCTCCGTGACCGCCAACAGCCGCATGATCTACGCCTTCTCGCGCGACAACGCGCTCCCGTTCTCGCGCCTGTGGCGCACGGTCAGCCCCCGCACCCGTACGCCCGTGGCGGCCGTCTGGCTCGCGGCGCTCGGCGCGCTCGTGCTCGGCCTCCCGTACCTGATCAACGAGACCGCGTACGCGGCCGTGACCTCGATCGCCGTGATCGGCCTCTACATCGCCTACGTCGTCCCGACCCTGCTCCGCCTGCGCAGGGGCGACACCTTCCGGCGCGGCCCCTGGCACCTGGGCCGCTGGTCCCGGCCGATCGGCATCGCGGCGGTCACGTGGGTCCTCGTGATCACGGTCCTGTTCATGCTCCCGCAGGTGTCCCCGGTGACGGTCGAGACCTTCAACTACGCGCCGGTCGCGGTCCTGGTGGTCCTGGGCTTCGCCGCGACGTGGTGGTTCGCCTCGGCGCGGAAGTGGTTCCTGCGGGGCAAGGGGCCGACGGCGGAGGACTGACCCGGGAGGGGGCGGGTGCGCCGGGGGGCGGGGGGTGTGGGGGGTGTGGGGGGCGCCCTGGCGGGTGCGCCGTGTGGGGTGCGCCCTGGCGGGTGCGCCGTGTGGGGTGCGCCGTGTGCCGTGCGGGGTGTGGGGTGCGTCCTGCCGGGTGCGCCGTGCGGGGTGCGGGGTGCGGGGTGCGCTGTGTGGGGTGCGCCCTGGCGGCGGGTGCGCTGTGGGGTGCGCCGTGCGGGGTGCGCCGTGCGCCCTGGCGGGTGCGCTGCGTGGGGTGCGCCGTGTGCCGTGTGCCGTGTGCCGTGTGCCGTGTGCCGTGTGCCGTGTGCCGTGCGGGGTGCGGGGTGCGGGGTGCGCTGTGTGGGGTGCGCCCTGGCGGCGGGTGCGCTGTGGGGTGCGCCGTGCGGGGTGTGCTGTGGCGGGTGCGCTCTGCCGGGCGGACCCGGCGAGCCCGAACCGCGTACCGAATCGGCCTCGCGCGGCCGGGGGGCTATGCTCGGGGGAGCACCACTGGGACCGTTAGCTCAATTGGCAGAGCAGTGGACTTTTAATCCATTGGTTGTGGGTTCGAGTCCCACACGGTCTACGCGCATACGCCCCAGGTCAGGGACTCTCCCCGGCCTGGGGCGTGCGGTGTTTTGGGGACCGCTCGCCAAGGCGGTGGCACGCCGTTGCGGATGGCACGTCGTCGTGCGGTGGAGCGGGTGGGACAGGGGGAGGCCGGGATGTCGGTGCGGGGCGCGGGTGCGTGGGGGCTCGTCCTGGTGGTCTGCGGGGCGGCGGCGGGGTGCGCGGCGCCACGGGGGTATCCCGAGACGGGGGTCGCGGCGTCGGCGTCGGCCTCTGCCTCGGCTTCGGCTTCGGCTTCGGCGGGCGGGGTGGGTGAGGCGGGCTGCGGGGCCGCGTGTGCCATGCCGGACTGGGAGGCGCGGGTGCGCGAGAACCACGCCTACCGGCAGCCGAGGGCCATCAGCGCCGAGCAGCGGCACGAGGCGGAGCCCCGGGCGGAGGCGCTGGCCGTGGAGTTGCGGCGGCTGGTACGGAACGGGACGACCGAGGAAGGGCTACGGGGCGCGGTGGGCCGGGTGTTGGGGCTGGAGCCTGACCAAGTCGAGGTGAAGGGGACGGAATTCGCGCCCTTGCGGGGTGTCGCGGTCGGGGGCGGCGGGGGCTTGGTGTGCGTCAACGGCTCGGTCGACCGTGAGGGACGCGTCGACGCGGAGGTGGCAGGTCGGACGAACGACGGGCCGTGCCTGCCGGGGGACGGCGGGCACTGACTGCGGGCACTGCCTGCCGGGGGGCGGTGGGGGCTGACGGTGGGGTGGCAGGGCTGACGGGTGGGTGGTGGCGGGACTGTCGGGGGCCGTTGGCAGGGCTGCCGGGTGGACTGTCAGGGCTGTCAGATGGCGTGGCGGAGCTGTCGGGCCGGATGGCAGGGGTGGCAGGTGAGATGGCGGTGTTGTCGGGTGGTTGTTGGCGGGGCTGGCAGGGCTGCCGGGGTGGGTGGCAGGGCTGGCAGGTGCGGGGTGGTGCTGCGAGGTGCTTGGTGGCGGTCTGTCAGGTGGGCCGTCAGGGCTGTCAGATGGCGTGGCGGAGCTGTCGGGCCGGATGGCAGGGGTGGCAGATGAGATGGCGGGGTTGTCAGGTGGTCGGTGGCAGGCTGGCGGAGCTGTCGGGCCGGATGGCAGGGGTGGCAGGCGAGATGGCGGTGTTGTCGGGTGGTTGTTGGCGGGGCTGGCAGGGCTGCCGGGGTGGGTGGCAGGGCTGGCAGGTGCGGGGTGGTGCTGCGAGGTGCTTGGTGGCGGTCTATCAGGTGGAGTGTCAGGGCTGTCAGATGGCGTGGCGGAGCTGTCGGGCCGGATGGCAGGGGTGGCAGGCGAAATGGCGGTGCTGTCAGGTGGTCGGTGGCAGGCTGGCAGGGCTGCCGGGGTGGGTGGCCGGGTTGGCAGGGCTGCCGGGTGGTCGGTGGCAGGGCTGTCAGGTCGGCTGGCAGGGCGGCTCCGGTCAGAGGGCGCGGACGAAGGTCTTCGCGCCGTTGTGGTAGTCGATCGTCAGGCCGGGGGTCGTGGGCCAGGGGGTGACCGTGGCGATCTCGGGATGGGCCGCCGCCGTGAGCGTGGCGGCGAGCCAAGCGGTGCCCGTGGCGGTGTCGGGCGGGGGTGGGCCCTCGGTGGGGGTGCCCGTCGTGGCGGGGGCCGGGGCGTCGTGTTTCTCGGTGGGGGAGAGCTGGCCGATCACGTGCCAGCGGTCCTCACCCGACGGGCGGGGGATCACCAGGCCGAAGGGGTACTTCTTCTCGCCCGTCTCCGCGAAGGTGCGGGCGGCGGGGAGCAGTTCCTTGAGGAATGTCAGGAATTGTTCCGGTCGCATGAGCAAGTCCCCTGTCTCGGTCGGCCGTTGAGGTCAACGGGGTCAACGAGGCAGGGGGCCTGGCGTTGCGGCAGGGCTCGTGCGACCCGGCGTTTGCGGTATCAGGGGCGGGCGGCCCAGATCCGACGTGTGGTGCGGACGGTCAAGTCCCTGCGCGGGGTGAGGTTCTCGGGCGCGATGAGGCTGTCCAGGGCCTTCAGGTCCTCGGAGGGGAGGGCCTCGGCGACCGTTGTGCGCAGCCGGGTCAGGCCGGACAGGGCGTAGCGGGCGACTGCCGGGTTCCCGGGGGCCTCGATCCGTACGTTCAGGGTGCGTTCGCCCGCGATCGTGAAGCCCGCCGCCGTCAGTTTCGGACCCCAGTCGGCACCCCGGTGCGGCACGTGATCGGCGTGGAAACGCTCGCTCGCGGCGTGCGCGCGCTCTTCGAGCGCGGCCTCATCCCCCGCAGGCATGAAACGGGGGAAGCCGGAGAGTTCGATGAGGGCGAACATCCCGTCAGGAGCGAGGAGTTCGCGGACCTGGCGCAGGGCACGATCCGGGTCGGCCAGGTGGTGCAACGAGGCCGATGCCCACACCAGATCGGGGTCGCCCAGCTCGGGCCAGCCGGCCGCGTCGAGGTCGGCCCGCACGGTCCGTACGCGCCGGTCCAGGCCCGCCGCGCACGCCTTCTCGCGCAGCCGCAGGAGGTGCGGCGCAGAGGAATCGACGGCTGTGACGTGCGCCTCGGGGAAACGGTCGAGGAGCGCGAAGGTCCCCGCGCCGGTGCCGGAGCCGAGGTCGACGATGTGGCGGGGCGTCGCCGCGAGCGGCAGCCACTCCGTGAGCGAGGCGATGTGCGAGGCGAGGACCTCGGCGTCGAGATCGAGGATCTCGGCCTGGTCGGCGGACGGCTCGTGGTGGGGCTCGGAGGCGGCGGCCGTGGGGGAGTGGGCGTGGCCGTGTCCGGGGTCGTGGGTGTGGGGCTCGTGGGCGTGGTGCGGGTGCGACATGGGGCTACGGTACGGGTGGTATGCGCCCGACGCCGGGCACCTTGCCTCTCGCGCAAGAAGATGGGGCGCTCAGGCGCCGTACGCGCAAGGCCGATGCGGTCACCGGTGCCGCAGCCGACACGTGCGCGCGGGGCCGCGCGGTGGCCGGTCCCCGCTCGGTGCCGCATCGTCCGCCGCCCTGGGGCGTGTCCGACAATGCCCGTCGTCGCCCGGAGGGCGGTCGCGCGGTGTTACGCGCGTCCCTCAGTCTTCGGCCGGGGGTGCCCCCACTCGGCGTGCCGCCCGCAGGCCCCGTATTGGGCGTACCGGGGTCTGGGGGCGGTGCGCCGAGAGGGCGCGCACGGCACCGCGCGGCAGACGGGAATTGCCGGCAGGCGGGAATGGTCAGACGGGTCTAGCCGCCCCCGCCACTCCCGCCGTCGCCCCGCTGGTGGCCCCTGCGGGCGTCGCGGTCGAAGATGCCGAGGATCTCGCACGGGCCCGACTCCGCGCCGATCGCGTGCGGGAGCATCGTCGGGAACTCGGCGGACTGGTTCGTCTCGACGCGGAAGCGGCGGTGGCCCAGGAGCAGCGTCGCCGTGCCGGAGAGGACGACGAGCCACTCGCGGCCCGGGTGGGCGCGCAATCCGGAGGGTTTGTCCGGCGGCGGTTCCGTCATGCGCTGCCGTACGACGGTCAGTCCCGGGTCAGCCTTGACAGGCCAGCGCAGTTGACCGCGCGCGCCGTCGATCATCGGGCTGGTCACGACGTCGTCCGAGGCGGTCTCGACGAGCTGGTCGAGGCTCGTGTCGAGCGCGTGGGCGAGCGCCACGAGGCTGTCGAGCGCGAGGCGCCGCTGACCGTTCTCGATCCGGCTCAGCGTGGACTGGCTGAGGTTCGCACGGCGGGCCAAATCGTCGAGCGACCAGCCCTGGGCCACGCGCAGGGCGCGCACCCGCTTGCGCACGAGGCTGTCCAGGTCGTCATCGTCTTGCGTCATGGGCGAGAGGGTATGCGTGCCGGGCATGGGACTGCCTGTCGCTGCCTGGCAGCGTCTGCCACTGCCTGCCACTGCCTGCCACTGCCTGCCACTGCCTGCCACTGCCTGCCACTGCCTGCCACTGCCTGCCACTGCCTGCCACTGCCTGCCACTGCCTGCCACTGCCTGTCACTGCCTGGTGCCGGTTCCGCTTTCCGGTGGCGGCCGTATTGGCGCCGTCCGTTCCGTTCCCGGCTTTCAGTGCTTCCCGGTGCCCGGTGCCCGGGTTATCCGTCCGCCCACCGCCGTACCGGGGCCTGAGGGTGGTGCCGTACGGACGCCGGGGTGCCGTCGGTCACGTACAGCTGTCGTGCGGTGCGCGGGGCCTGTGAAGTGGCCGGGCGGGGGCCCTCGGGGTGCCGTGTGCGGGGCCGGGGTGGCTACGGGCGCGTACGCAGTCCGTTCAGGAGCACGTCCAGGAGGTGGCGTGCCCGCGTGGGCCACTCCGACTCCTCCAGGCGCGAGAGGTAGGCGATGAGGATCATGACGTCGCGCGCGTCCACGTCCGCGCGGATGCTGCCGTCCGCTCGCCCCGCCGCGAGCAGGCGCTCGATCGCCTCGGTCAGGGTGCCGTGGCTGCGCGCCGTGAGGGCGTTCCACGCGCGTGGCTCCAGTGCGGCGAGCACTCCGCGTTTCACCCGCGCGTACGCGGTCAGCCGGTCGAACCACCGGCCCAGCGCCTCCACGGGCGGGTGCGCCGCGAGCAACGCGTCCGCCTCGTCGACCAGTTCGGCGACATCCTGCCGGTGCACCTCGGCAAGCAGCTCCTCGCGCGTCGCGAAGTGCCGGTACAGCGTGCCCTGACCGACCCCCGCCGCCTTGGCCACCGCGTTGAGCCGCAACTCCTCGCCCGGCGCGGCCCCCGCCAGCGCGTCCCGCGCTGCCGCCACGATCCGCGCGCGATTGCGCACGGCGTCGGCGCGGCGGCGGTCGGCGGGGAGGTCGTCGGCGGGAGACGCGGGGCGCGTGGGGTGCGCGGGCTGGGCGGGGGGTTCGGGGGTGCTCGGCATGGTGCTCCTGTCCGTGGCGCGCTCACCCTCGTACGCGCGCAGGGGCGCTCGTCGACAAACGGACACGTGTCCGGTACGGTCCGAAGGTAAGCGGACACGTGTCCGTCTCTGGTTTCGTTCCCACCGTACGAGAGTGAGCTGCCCCATGTCAGGCATCACAGGGAAAGTCGTCGCCCTCACCGGCGCGAGCAGCGGTATCGGCGAGGCCACGGCGCGGCTGCTCGCCGCGCGCGGAGCCGCCGTCGTCCTCGCCGCCCGCCGCGCCGACCGCCTCGACGCCCTCGCCGCCGAGATCCGCGCCGAGGGTGGCCGCGCGCTCGCGCTGCCGACCGACGTCACCGTGCCGGGCGACCAGGAGGCGATGGTGGCGCGCGCGGTCGAGGAGTACGGGCGGCTCGACGTCCTCGTCGCCAATGCCGGAGTCGCGACCGTGAGCCCCGTCGCCGCGCTCGACCTGGCCGCCTGGACCGCGATGATCGACGTCAACCTGCGCGGCGTCCTGCACGGCGTGGCCGCCGCCCTCCCCGTCTTCCGCGCCCAGGGCGAAGGCCACGTCGTCGCGACCGTCTCCACCTCCGGACTCAAGATCGTTCCTGGTCAGGCCGTATACGCCGCCACCAAGAACGCCGTCCGCACCTTCATGGAGGCCCTCCGCCAGGAATCCACGGACGGGACTCTGCGCACCACCACGATCTCCCCCGGCTACGTCCGCACCGAACTCACCGGCCCCCCGTCCGGTACCGACGACCCCCACGCGTCCATGCCCCCCTTCGCCCTCGACCCCGAAGCGGTGGCCCGTGCCATCGCCTTCGCCGTCGAACAGCCCCAGGACACCGAAATCGGCAGCATCACCCTCCGGCCGACTGTGCAGGGGTGAGGGCGGGCCTTGGGTGCGGGTGTGGGCGGGGGCGGGGCTGGACGCGGGCGAGAGCGGCGGGCTGGACGCGGGTGCGAGGCGCGGGGTGGTGCGGGGGTGGGGGTGCGGCGGTAGGGGGTGCGGCCGCGTGGGGCGCTGACTGGTGGGGGCTGCGCCGTGGGGGTGCCGGGGCTGCCCAGGGGGTGGGCCGTCGGGGGTGCGCTTGGTCCTCCGGGGCTCAGCGGTTCGCGGCCCCGCCGGGCGCGCGGCCCCGCCGTGGCGCGCGGCCCCGCCGTGGCGCGCGGCCCGCTGGGGGCTCGCTCGCCGTCTCGCCCCGTAGAACCGCAGGTGCAAGGGGATAATCCCTTCGATCTTGCACTTGCGAGCCCAGGCACCCTAGTTTTCCGCACATGCAGTCCTACACAATTGGCCGCGCGGCGCGGCTGCTCGGGGTCAGCCCCGACACCGCACGACGCTGGGCCGATGCCGGGCGGGTCGCCACCCACAGGGACGACTCCGGCCGTCGGCTCATCGCGGGGCGGGACCTCGCCGCACTGTGCGTCGAGGTCGGCCAGAGCGGAGGAGGTGGGGAGGACGAGGAACCGTACACCTCCGTGCGCAACGCCTTCCCCGGCATCGTCACCGCCGTCCGCCTCGGGGACGTCGCCGCCCAGGTCGAGATCCAGGCCGGACCGCACCGCCTGGTCTCCCTGCTGACCCGCGAGGCCGTCGAGGAGCTGGGACTGGAGGTCGGCATGGAAGCCACCGCGCGCGTCAAGTCCACGAACGTGCACGTGGACCGCCACTGACCCCGATCGATCCGGCCCATCCGGTTGCCCGACCTGACCCGACCCACCTGGGCCGGGCCGGGGCGACCCGGCCCAGGGACCACCCGTTCCCTCCCTTCCTCCGTCCCTCCCTTCCGCCCCCACCGTCAGGAGCCCATCGCCATGTCCTCGCTGCCCACCGCCCGTACCCTGCGGCGCGCCACGACCGGGGTCTTCGCCTCCGCCCTCCTCGTCGGCGCCCTCGCCGCCTGCGGTGACGACCACGAGACCGCGGAGAAGCGCGACCCCGGCTCCACCAGCTCCTCCAGCGCCAAGGACGTCAAGGAGTCCGAGAAGGCCGACCTCACCGTCCTCGCCGCCTCCTCGCTCACCGACGTCTTCGGCGAGGCGAAGAAGACGTACGAGAAGGAACACCCCGGCATCACCCTGAAGTTCTCCTTCGCCGGGTCCCAGGAACTCGCCGCCCAGGTCCGCCAGGGCGCTCCCGCCGACGCCATCGTCACCGCCGACACCAAGACGATGGACGGCCTCAAGGGCGAGACGGACACCCCCGCCGTCATCGCCAAGAACCGCCTCGTCATTGCCGTCGGCGACGGCAACCCGGAGAAGGTCGAGAACCTCAAGGACCTCACCGACCCCAAGCTCAAGGTCGTGCTCGCAGCGAAGGAGGTACCGGTGGGCAACTACTCCCGCCAGGTCCTCGACAAGCAGCACCTCAAGGTCAATGCCGTCTCCGAGGAGCCGAACGTCCGCGCCGTCCTGAGCAAGGTCCAGCTCGGCGAGGCCGACGCCGGCATCGTCTACAAGACCGACGCCGCGACCGTCCCCGACAAGGTCGACGCCATCGACATCCCCGACGCCCAGAACGCCGTCGCCTCCTACCCCGCCGCCGCCCTCAAGGGCTCCAAGCACGCCGAGGCCACCGCCGACTTCCTCACCTGGCTCTCCGGCAGTGAGGCCCAGGACATCCTCCAGAAGGCGGGCTTCCAGCAGCCGTGACAACCCCCGCCTCCCACCCCAGCCAGAACGAACCCACCCCACCCCGCCGCCCGGCCCAGGCGCCCGGAAACCCTGCTGCCGACCGCGCGGAGCCGGGCCGCCCCGCAGACGGGTCCGGGACGGCGGGAGCAGCGGGTTCAGAGGCCGGGGAGGGTACGGCCCCCGGGGAAGGTACGGCCCCCGGGGACGGTACGTCCGAGGCTGTGGGCACGGCCGAGGCGGCGGGTCCGGCGGGCGCGACCGGAGCGGTGGAGCCGGAGTCTTCGACGGGAGCGTCCAAGCTGTCCGGAGGTCTGGGGGGTCTGGGGGGCGCGGGGGGTGCTGGAGGCCGCGAAGACGGGGGTGGCCCCGGGCAGCAGGGACGCCCGGAGGAGGTGCCGGGAGGCTCTGGGGGGCCGGAGACGCCGAGGGCGTCGGAAGGTCCAGCAGCGCCTGCGCGGCCCGGGGTACCGGGGGACTCCGGAACGCCCAGGAACCCCGCCGACCGGGAACCCTCCGACCCCCAGCCCGCCGGAAACTCCGGCGCCCGGACGGACTCCGGTGCTCGGACGGACTCCGGCACGTCCGGCCGCCTCGGCAAGCCCGGCTCCGCCGACCCCGACAGGCCCGGCTCCGCCGACCCCGACAGGCCCGGCTCCGCCGACCCCGACAGGCCGAGCGCCAGTG
Source organism: Streptomyces sp. P6-2-1 (assembly GCF_050613165.1). Taxonomy (NCBI): domain Bacteria; kingdom Bacillati; phylum Actinomycetota; class Actinomycetes; order Kitasatosporales; family Streptomycetaceae; genus Streptomyces; species Streptomyces sp. P6-2-1. The sequence continues at coordinate 3,744,716 of NZ_CP192513.1, forward strand.
GCTCCGGTGCCCCAGCCGAGTGCCGGCTCCCTGACGCCTTCGGAGAGCACGCCGAGGCCAGGAGCGCCGCCGCGCCCGCCTACTCCGGTGCGCCCGGCGGTGCGGGCGCGTCCAGTGGCTCCAGCACGCCCAGCGACCCGATCGCGTCCCCAGCCCCTGGCGCCACCGACGCCCCTGACGCCTCCGAGGACTCACCCCGAACTCCGCCCCCGCGCCCCCGCCTCACCTCCGCCCCGCGTCCCGCCGGTCGCGCGCCGCGCCCCGGTCGCCGTGCCCCGCACCCCCGCGCCCCGCACGGCCTTGCCCCGTACCCCCGCCGTCGCCTGGCGCACCCTCGTCGCCGTGCCCCGCTCGCCCTCGTCGTACCCGCTCTGCTTGGTGTCGCCCTCCTTCTGATCCCACTCCTCGGCGTGCTGGCCCGCACGTCGTGGAGTCAGCTCGGTACCCACCTCACCAGCCCCGAGACGCTCACCGCCCTCCGCCTCTCGCTCCTCGTCTCGCTCGGTGCCCTCGGACTCTCCCTTCTCTTCGGTGTGCCCCTCGCCTGGCTCCTCGCCCGCACCGACTTCCCCGGCAAGGCGCTCGTCCGCTCTCTCGTGCTGCTGCCGATGGTGCTGCCCCCCACCGTCGGCGGTGTCGCGCTGCTGCTCGGCTTCGGGCGGCGCGGGCTGCTCGGGCCGTGGCTGGAGGACACCTTCGGGATCGTCCTGCCCTTCCACACCTCCGGCGCCGTGCTCGCCGCCGCCTTCGTCTCCATGCCCTTCCTCGTCATCAGCCTGGAAGGCACCCTCGCCGGACTCCGCCCCGGCTACGAGGAGACCGCCGCCTCGCTCGGCGCCTCCCCGCTGCGCGTCTTCCGTACCGTCACCCTCCCCCTCGTCGCTCCCGGCCTCGCCGCCGGAGCCGCCCTCACCTGGGCCCGCGCCCTCGGCGAGTTCGGCGCCACCATCACCTTCGCCGGAAACCTCCCCGGCACCACCCAAACGCTCCCGCTCCAGGTCTACCTCCTCCTCCAGGACTCCCCGGAAGCCGCCACCTCCGTCTCCTTGTTGCTCCTCGCCATCGCGATGGCCGTCCTCGTCGGCCTGCGCGGGCGCTGGACCGGAGCCGCCCCCGACACCCGCACCACCCGCTCCCGTTCCGCCGCCGTCGCAGAAGAAGACGTCCCGGACCCCTCCCTGGGTGCCCGCAAAGCCGAACAAAGCGGCGACTTCACCCGTAGGAGTGAAGAAACGCCTGAAAGGGGTCGGGGAGATCTCAGTGGGAAAGGTGCCGGCAAGCGATCCCTTGCCGAGCAGCCGCGCCCCCGGCCCGGCGAGGGACCCGCTTCCCCCACGTACGACGAGGACCTCGCACCCGACGAGGCCCGCGACACCACAGAGGAGGCCCATGACCCCACCCCCACTTACGCGCTGCACGCGACCCTGAGCGGCTACACGAACCTCGACCTCGACGCGGACCCCGGGACCACCGTCGCTGTCGTGGGCCGCAACGGAGCCGGCAAGACGACGCTCCTACGGGCCCTCCTCGGCCTCACCCCGCGCGCCCACGCCGAACTCCGCCTCGGCGCCGACGACGTCACGGCCCTGCCCCCGCACCGGCGCGGCGTCGCCTGGGTGCCGCAGGACGGGGCGCTCTTCCCTCACCTCAGCGCGCTCGCCAACACCGCCTACGGACTCCGCGCCCACGGTGTCCCTCGCGCAGAGGCCCGCCGCACGGCTCGCGCGCACCTCGACAGGCTCGGCGTCGGGCACCTCGCCCACCGCCGCCCCGCCCAGCTCTCCGGCGGCCAGGCGCAACGCGTCGCGCTCGCGCGCGCCCTCGCCGTCCGCCCCCGCCTGCTCCTCCTCGACGAGCCCCTCGCCGCGCTCGACCAGACCACCCGCGCGCAGGTACGGCACGCGCTGCGCCGCCACCTCGACGGGTTCGGCGGCGTCTGCCTGCTCGTCACGCACGATCCCGTCGAGGCGGTCTCGCTCGCCGATCGCGTTCTCGTGCTCGACGCGGGCCGTACGGTGCAGGACGCGCCGCCCGCCGAGGTCGCGCGCCGCCCCCGTTCCGCCTGGGTCGCCCGCATGCTCGGCCGCAACGCCTGGCCCGGCACCCTCACCCCCGACGGACTCGCCCCCGAAGCCGGCGGCCACCTCGTCGTCGCACCCCCGGTCGACGCCCCGGCGCCACCGCCCGGCACCCCCGCGCTCGCCGTCATCGCCCCCGAGTCCGTGGCCCTTCACCCGAGCCGCCCGGCCGGCAGCCCCCGTAATACCTATGCCTGCGCCGTCACAGAGATCACCGCCCTCGGCAGCCGTCTCCGCGTCCTGCTCTCCGGCCCCGACTGCCCCGCGCTCATCGCCGAGATCACCCCCGAGGCCGCCGCCGACCTCGGCCTTCGCGAGGGGACCCCCGTCTGGGCGAGCGTGAAGGCCACGGACATCACCCTCGTGCCCCTGTGAACAACGGTGGCGCGGAGCACCCCGGGAAGGGTGTAGAGTTGTGTTTACCGACGCGGGGTGGAGCAGCTCGGTAGCTCGCTGGGCTCATAACCCAGAGGTCGCAGGTTCAAATCCTGTCCCCGCTACTCAGCACGAAGGCCCCGGCGCCCCCAAGGCGCCGGGGCCTTCGGCATGCCGTAGGACGACGCCCCGCCCGGCCGTCCCCGAGTCGCGGCACCTCCCGCCCGGCGCGACCCTGGAAGCAGTACGTACGTACAAGGGGCGCGGGCGCGCGCACGGCCAGCGGGAGGCGAGCCTTGGGGCAGCGAGGAACGGGGCCGGCCGAGGGCGACAATCCGCCACGCCCCGAACACCCCACGCCTGGCTCGCCCCAGACGGCCCGCCCCCAGCCGAGTACGCCGGAGCGCACCGGGCCCGGGCCCGGCGGAACCGCCCAGGAGCACGCGGACCCCGGCGGGACCGCCCAGGAGCACGCGGGGCCTGACGAGACGGCTCCGGGGACGGACCCCGCTCGCCCGGACCCGAAGGCGGCGGCCTCGCCCCGTACCGGTACGGAGGGGGCGCCTCCCGCCCGTACCGGCTCCGACTCGCCTCCCTCCGCACCACGCGGCCCCGGGCCCTCGCCCACCGACGTGCCGGCCCCCGCCGACGCCGCCGACACCCAGCCGTCCCCCGATGCCTCTCCCGACGCCGATGCCGACCCCGCGCCCCCCGGAGCCCCAGCTCCCACCGACCCCACCGACCCCACGCCCGCCACCTCGCCCACCTCCTGGGACACCCCGCCCCGCCAGGACTACAAGCCCGTTCCGCCGCCGCCCCGGCGTCGTCCGCGGCAGCATGCTCAGCTCGCCGCCGCGTGGGCGCGGCGGGAGGCCTGGGTGCGCGTGGTGGTACGGGTGTTGCCGCTGGTGCTGGTGGCTTCCGGATTCGTCTTCGGGTTGTTCGCGCCCGCGACGTTCACCGGGGCGCCGTTCTTCGCCGCCGGGCCGCTCGTCGCCGCACCCTTCGCCTCGTCGCGGGTCACCGCGGGGGTCGGCGGGCTCGCGGCGCTCGGGGAGATCCTCTTGGAGGTCATTCGGGGCCGGTTGCCCACCGGGGCCTTCCTCATCGAGCTGACCACGGTGCTCACTGTCGCCGCGCTCGCCGTGCTGATCAATGCCCTCATCCGCCGCGGCGACCGTCGCCTCGCCTCGATGCAGAACGTCGCAGCCGTCGCGCAACGCGCCGTGCTGCCCGTCCCGGCCGAGCGGATCGGCGGGCTCGACGTCGCCGCGCAGTACGAGGCCGCCGAGGCCGACGCCTTCATCGGCGGCGACCTCTACGCGGTGCAGGACACCCCGTACGGCGTCCGGATGGTGCTCGGGGACGTGCGCGGCAAGGGGCTCGGCGCGGTCGAGGCGGTCTCCGTCGTCATCGGGGCCTTTCGCGAGGCCGCGGAGCAGGAGCCGACGGTCGAGGGCGTCGCGCAGCGGCTCGAACGCGCGCTCGCCCGCGAGGGTCTGCGGCGCCGCGCGCTCGACGCCTTCGAGGGCTTCACGACCGCCGTACTCGCCGAGGTCCCGCGCGGCGCCGCCGAACTGCGGCTCGTCAACCGCGGCCACACCGAACCGTTGCTCCTCGAACGCGACGGCCGGCTCCACGTCCTGACCCCCGGCGAGCACGCCCTCCCGCTCGGCATGGGCGAACTCGGCGCCTGGCCCGACCGCGCCGAGATCATCGACTTCCCGCCCGGCGCGACCCTCCTCCTCTACACCGATGGTCTCTCCGAGGCCCGCGACGCGCGCGGTCGCTTCTACGACCCCGTCGCGCGCCTCAGCGGCCGCGTCTTCCCGCACCCGCGCGCCCTCCTGACCACACTCACGGAGGAGGTCAGGCGGTACACCGGTGGCGCCACGACGGACGACATGGCCCTGCTCGCCGTCCGCCGCCCCGAGGCCGAGGCCCAGACCCCTGGCGCGGCGGACGCGGCCGGGGCGACCAGTGCGAGCGACGCGGGCGGAGCGGGCGGAGTGGGCGGAGTGGGCGGAGTGGGCGGTGCGAGCGGGGGGCAGGGGCCTGTCACCCCGCGTGAGTCATTCGATAACAACTGACGCACCATCAGGTTCACAGCCTGGAGGATGAGCGGGTCAACTCGTCCGGATCGCTCGCTACATGTCCGTTTAGCCGCTGGTGGTGACCGTAAAGGATCATCGGGAACGGCTTGGAATCACCCCCGCCGGTCTATTAACGTTCGATAACGCAGCGCGGTCGTCCCAGTCGGCGAGAGCGTCGGCTCCGCGCGCGTGCGCCGAATCCCGCGAGGGAACCGGGGAACCACTCCTCCGGGGTGAATCGGGTGCCCGCTCGGGTGCCCGTAGGAGACCTTCCTGCTCCGAACCCGTCAGCTAACCCGGTAGGCGAGAAGGAAGGAAAGGAGAGTCGCCTTCGTGGCGTCCAACCCGCCTGCCCCCGGCCCCAGCGCCTTCCCCACCGGCACGCTCACTCCCGGCGGTTCCCTGCCGGCCCAGCCCCCGGCACACACTTCCGGCGCGCCGTACGGGGCCGCCGTCCCCACTCCGTCGTACGGGTCCGTCCCCCCGCAGTCGTACGGGTCCGCTCCCGCTCCGTCGTACGGGACCGACGCCGCCCCCGCCCCTGCCGCGTACGCGCACCCCGCGGGCCACCCCGCCCCGGCGGACGTCTACCCGGGCTCGGCCGGTTTCGGCGGGTACGGCGAGGGTGCTGAGGAACCGGTCGGCGAGTGGAACCCGACCGAGGACTCACTCGGGTCCGTGCGTGGTCGGCACCGTGTCGCCAAGCAGCGGGGCGGACTCGCCCGCAGCTCGACGGTCCTCGGGGTCGGTGTGCTTGCCGCGGTCGGCGCGGGGGGTATCGCATCGGCGCAGGAGAAGCCGCCGGTCAAGCTCTCGCTGCCGGACAAGGTCACGGAGGTGACCGGGCAGCTCAAGCAGGTTCTGCCCGACGCCGAGTCACTTCCGGGAATCGGCTCGCTCGTCGCGGACGCCAAGGGCGACACCCCCGAGCAGCTCGCCGCGAACCCGGCCGCGGCGCCACTCACCAACGCCGGGCTCACCGACACCGACCGCGAGCAGGGCACGACCGACGCGGGCGAGGCACTGCGCGCCCGTATCCTCGCGCAGGCCGAGAACCAGGCCGACAGCGCGGACCGTGCCGCCCGCGAGCAGGCCGAGGCGGTCGCGGCGCAGACCGCGGCCGACAACGCCGCGCAGGCACAGAAGAAGGCAGCCGACGAGCAGGCGAAGAAGGAAGCGGCGGCGAAGGCCAAGGCGGAGGCCGAGGCGAAGGCCGAGGCGAAGGCGAAGGCCGAGGCGGAGCGCCTCGCGGAACTCGCCCGCAGCTACACCCTCCCGGTCGCCTCCTACACCCTCACCTCGCACTTCGGCGACGGCGGCTCGATGTGGTCGTCCGGGCACCACACGGGGCTCGACTTCGCCGCGCCGACCGGTACGCCGCTCAAGGCGATCCACACGGCGACCGTCCAGGAGGCGGGCTGGTCGGGCGCGTACGGCTACCGCACCGTGCTCGTCCTCGACGACGGTACGGAGCTGTGGTACTGCCACCAGTCGTCGATCTCGGTCAGTGTCGGTCAGAAGGTGACGACGGGTGAGGTCATCGGCCGCGTCGGAGCGACCGGCAACGTGACAGGGCCCCACCTCCACCTGGAGGTCCACCCGGCGGGAGGCGCGGCGGTCGACCCGCTGCCGTGGCTCCAGGACCACGGCCAGCAGCCCTGAGCCGCGAGGGCGCTCGGCAGTCCCCTGACGTACGACTGGCAGTTCCTTGGCAGGGGAATGGCAGTTCACTGCCGCCTGACCGGCAGTTCCCTGACGCTCGACCGGCAGTTCGCTGACATTTCCCGGCGCGGCGGGCACCGTCCGTCGCGCCGGGAATTTCCTGGCGCCTTCAGGCGTTGAATGGCCTCATGACTTCTCTCCGCTCCCTCGGTGCTTCCGACATCGAGGTCTTCCCCCTCTCCCTCGGTGGCAACGTCTTCGGCTGGTCGGCCGACCGTGACACCTCCTTCGCCGTCCTCGACGGCTACACGCAGGCCGGCGGCAACTTCGTCGACACCGCCGATGCCTACAGCCACTGGGTGCCGGGCAACGAGGGCGGCGAGTCCGAGCGCATCATCGGCGAGTGGATGAAGGCGCGCGGCAACCGCTCCGAGGTCGTCATCGCGACGAAGGGCGGCGCGCTGCCCGCGCACAAGGGGCTGCGTGCCGCGACGGTCAAGGCCGCCGTGGAGGACTCCCTGCGCCGCCTCCAGAGCGACTACATCGACCTCTACTACACGCACTACGACGACGAGTCGGTCGAGGTCGGGGAGTTCCTGACGGCGCTCGACGAGCTGGTGCGGGCGGGCAAGATCCGGGCCATCGCCGCGTCGAACATCTCCCCGGAGCGGCTTCAGGAGGCGCTCGACTTCTCCGACCGCGAGGGCGTCGCGAAGTACGTCGCGCTTCAGCCGCAGTACAACCTCGTCTCGCGCGACACCTACGAGGGCTCCCTCCAGGACATCGCCGGCCGCGGTGGTCTCGCGGCAGTGCCGTACTACGGCCTGGCGGCGGGCTTCCTGACGGGCAAGTACCGTCCGGGCACCACCGTCGACAGCGTCCGCGCCGAAGGCGCGGGCAAGCACCTCGAAACGGAGCGGGGCCGCAAGGTGCTCGCGGCGCTCGACGAGGTCGCCGAGGCGCACGGCGCTGAAATCGCCACCGTCGCGCTCGCCTGGCTCGCCTCACGGCCGACCGTCGTCGCGCCGATCGCCAGCGCCCGTACCCCCGAGCAGCTCAAGGCCCTCGTCGCCCTCGCCGACCTGACCCTCACCCAGGCCGAGCTGGACAAGCTCACCACTGCCTCCGCCTGAGCGGCTCTTGCCGCCTCTGGGCCGGTGGTGGCACCCAGGGGTCGCGGTATGTGCCGCCCCCGGAGGGCTGCCCCGTCCCTCCCGCCCCCGTCGGAGTCCCGGCGGGGGCGGTGGCGTGCGGGTGAGACATGGGGCCGGTCGGACCGTACGTGGCCGTGCTGTGGCCGTACGGCGGAAAGGTCCGACCATACGGTGGTGGTGCCCCGTGTCCGGCTCCCTGCCCGTACCCGTGGCCCTGCCCGGGTGGTGGTGTCCGCGGCCACCACTGCGGAGGCGCGTACCAGCCGCCGGGGGCCGCCGCGCGGGCAGGTTGCGCGGGGAGGAGGTGCGGGGCGCGGGGCGGGACGAGCCGCCAGGAGTGGGCGAAGGCCGGGCGGGCGAGCGCGCGGTCCTGCCACAGATGGTCGAGGAGTGCGCGCTCGCGGCGCGCGAAGTCCGGCGTACGACGGCCGCGTTCGGCGTCGGAGCGCAGCAGCGCGAGGCGCGTCGCGGCGGCCGCGTACGTACGCAGGCGCCGCGCGTCGGCACGTACCCCGTGGTACGAGGCGAACTCGGCGGCGACGCGGCGGGAACGCAGCGAGCCGAGCGCGAGGGGTTCGTACGGCGAGAGCCAGCCCGCGAGCGCGTACCGGGGCAGTGTCTCGCGCACCGTGCGCAGTTCGCGCTGCCGGTGCCACAGCACGAGCCACACGGTGAACCCGAGCGCCGGGATCATGAGCGTCACGTACACGACCAGGAAACCGAGCGGGCCGAAGACCGTCGAGCCGTTCCACGCCGCGTGCATGGCCATCGCGAGCAGCAGGCCCGCGACCGGCAGCAGCACACGGCCCACGCGGCGCCTGCTCAGCAGCGCGAGGCCCGCGCCGAGCCCTGTCATGCAGGTGAAGAGCGGGTGCGCGAAGGGCGAGAAGACCGCGCGGACGAAGAAGGTGGCGACGGTGACGGCGGCGCCTGTGCCCTCGTCGCGGTCCGAGCCGAAGGCTTTGGCGAGGTAGAGGATGTTCTCGGTGAAGGCGAAGCCCGTCGCCGTGAGGCCCGTGAGGACCACCGCGTCGACGGGCCCGCGTATCAGGCGGCCGCGGAAGACCAGGACGAGCAGCAGCGCGGTGGCCTTCACGCTCTCTTCGACGACGGGTGCGACGGCGAGCGCGGCGACGGTGTTCGGGTCGACCGGGCGTGACCAGATGTCCGCGAGCCACACGGCCGCGAAGCTGTTCGTCACGAGCGCGATGAGGGCCCCCGCGCAGGCACCCCAGGCGAGGACGAAGGCGTGCGTGCGCCAGGGGAGGGGATGTGCGCGGCCCAGCCAGCGGAAGGCGAGCACCACCGCGGGCGCGGGCAGTACCGCGAGGCCGAGGCCCACGAAGAACGCCTCGGTCCCGGTCTCCTCCCGTACCAGCCCCAGCATCACGAGGCCGCACAGCGCGAGCAGCACGGCGAGGCCGGTGAGACGGACACCACGGCGTCGCCACCAGCGCGGCCGTCGCGGCGTCAGAAACCCCTGCGGTGCGGCCGGGGCAGGCGGAGAGTTCACGCCTCCGACCTTAACGACTCGCACCGACAGCCGGACCCGGAACGCCTGTTCGGCGGCCCGGGGGCAGTGGGTCCGGGTCCGCTGCCCTTGGGCGAACCTCGGGATCACCCCGCGCCGAGGTTCACCTCACCGCTGGCCCCGCCCCCACCCGGTCGGGCTCCGCCACCTCGTACGCGTTGCGGCGGAAGAGGAGATCGTGCACGACGTGCCCCTTCCGCAGCCCCTGACCCTCGAAACGCGTCTCGGGCCGGAAGGCGGGGCGCGCGGCGAAGCCGCCACCCGGGGCGGTGTTGTCGAAGGCGGGGTGCGCGCTCAGCACCTCCAGCATGTGCTCCGCGTACGGCTCCCAGTCGGTCGCGCAGTGCAACACCGCGCCCTCTGCCATGCGGCTCGCGGCCAGGTCGAGGAAGTGCGGCTGGATGATGCGGCGCTTGTGGTGCCGGGTCTTGGGCCACGGGTCGGGGAAGTAGACGCGTATCCCGGCGAGCGAGGCAGCGGGCAGCATGTCACGGAGCAGGACCACCGCGTCGCCGTTCGCGACCCGTACGTTCTCCAGGCCTGCCCCCGCAGTGAGACCGAGCAGTTGCCCCTGTCCCGGAGTGTGCACGTCGACGGCGAGGATGCCCGTCGCGGGATCGGCGGCCGCCATCTTGGCGGTCGTCTCGCCCATGCCGAAACCGATCTCCAGGACCACGGGAAGCCCGCCGAAGAGGGCCTTGACGTCGAGAATCTCGCGCCCGTCCACGTCCAGGCCCCAGCGCGACCAGTGCTGCCGCAGGTGTTCGGCCTGCGCGGTCGTGACGCGACTGCGGCGCGGGGTGAAGCTCTTGATGCGTCGCTCGTTGAGGGCCCGCGAGGGGTCGGCGGCGGGGCCCACTCCCTCGACGAACATCCGTCCCTGCGCCCGGGTGCGCGGCGGCAGCGCCTCCGGCTCGGGGCGCGCGGCGGCGGGACTCACGGCGGCGGGATTCACGGGAGCGGACGCGGGGGCGGCGGACTCGGCGGCCGTAGGGCTCGCGGTCGGCGCGGGAGAGGTGGGGTGCTCGGACACAATGCCGTCGATTCTACGGAACCGGGGCGGCGGATGACGGCGGGCGGAGGGGGCCGGGGCGGGGCGAGCGAGGCGGCGGAAGGGGTGAGCGGCAAAGGGGCGTGTCGTTGTCCACAGGCTGTGGACAACGACACGCCGAGTATCCCTCCCGCACTCCAGGCGGCTTGCGCCCGTACGGGGGAATGGTCCGACCACACAACGGTGGCTCCGCTCGCGGCCGCGCGGCCGCCCGTCCGGTACGGAGGTCCCCTACGGAGGTCCCGTACGGGGTCCCTACGGGACGGGTGGCCGCGCCTGCCCCCTGCCCCCTCTACGCCGGCGCCACAAGGAGCGGCTTCGCACGCTCCCGCAGTTCCGCGACGCGCGGCTCGTCCCCGTACGGCTCCAGCTTCCGCAGCAGGTCCTTCACGTACTCCTTCGTCCGCGCCGAGGAGATCCGCCCGGCGACCTCGACCGCCCGCGAGCCCTGCTCGCACGCCGCGTCGAGATTCCCGGACTCCAGCTCCGCGACCGCCGAGACCACGAGCCGCAGGCCGTGCGAGCGCACGTACTCCTCCGTCGGCCGCGACAGCGCCTGCTCGGTGAAGCGGCGCACCTGGCGCGGGTGCTTGAGGTCGCGGTAGCACTCCGCGGCGTCCGCGGCGAAACGGTCCTCGCCGTAGAAGCCGAGCCAGGCCGGGTCCTCGTCCCCTGGCCGCGCCCGCTCCAGCCAGCTCTCCGCTGCCCGCAGCGCCGCCGAGGCCGCCGGGGCGTCCTTGGCCCGCGCGTGCGCCCGCGCCTCGACGAGCCGGAAGAAGCTCATCGTGCGCGCGGTCGCCAGGCCCCGGTTCCGCTCGGCGGCGGCCTGTGCGAGGTCGACGCCCTCGTCCCCGAAGCCCCGGTACGTCGCCTGGAGCGACATCGTGGCGAGCACGTACCCGCCCAGCGGCACATCCGCCGCGGCGCGTGCGAGCCGCAGTGCCTGGATGTAGTAGCGCTGCGCCGCCTCCTGCTGCCCCGTGTCGAAGGCCATCCAGCCCGCGAGCCGCGTCAGCTCCGCGGTCGCGCCGAAGAGCGCGCGCCCGACGTCGTCGGAGTACGCACCGAGCAGGAGTGGTGCCGCCTCGACCCGCAGGCACTCGGGCACCATCGAGGACCGCCAGTCGCCGCCCCCGTACTTGGAGTCCCAGCGCCGCGCGTCCTCCGCGGCCTCGCGCAGCTTGCGCACATCGCTGTGGCCGACCCGGAACGGCGTGCCACCTCCCTCTCCCGGCCCGGCCGCGGCGGGCTCGCGCGCCACCGAACCGTCCGCCGGGGATATCAGCCAGCGCGAGGCCGGCGTGGCGTAGGCGCTCACCGAGAAGGACCCGGCGAGCGACTGCCAGATGCCTCCCCCGGCGCGGCGCCCGGCGAGGTCGAGCCGGTACAGCTCGGTCGCCGATTTCACGGCCCGGCCGACGTCGCGCGGGAAGGTGAGGCCCACCTCCGGCGTCGGGTCGGCGTCGGCGAGGCCGATCTCGTGCAGCGGGACCGGTCGGCCCAGCTTCTGCCCGATGGCCGCCGCGATGAGGTGCGGGGCGGCGCCCTGCGGCACCATCCCCTTCGACACCCAGCGCGCCACCGAGGTCTTGTCATAACGCAGGGTCAGCCCCCGCTGCTGACCGAGGTCGTTCACACGCCGCGCAAGCCCCGCGTTGCTGATGCCCGCGAGGGCGAGGACGGCACCGAGTTTCTCGTTCGGTCCGCGTTGCTCCCTGGACATGCGCCACCCCTCGACACAGACGCCCGCCGCTCCGGCATAACCGTGCGGCATTGGTAAACCCAGCGTAGTTCCCCGCATCCCAAGCGTTAAGGGCGGCGGTTCCGGATGGCGAGATTGTTGCCGCTCCCTGTGGCCGGGCGCGCCCCGCCGCCGGAGTACGGCGACGCCCGCGCGACCCGCCCGGCGAAGCGGCCCGCACGACGTCGTGGGAAGCGCCGGACAGCGCCTTTCCCAGGACTCCGGTCAGTGCGTCGGGCCCCGCCCTCGCGACCGCCATGCCTCGCGAACCGGTTCGATAGCGGTCACGGACTGTTGACACTGTCGCCGTGCCCACGCCCTGCCCCCGGACGCCCGCCGCCGCATCCGGAGGGCGATCCCCCGCGCCCCCGCCGCACGCCACGCGAGGCTTCGCCCCGGGGTGGCGCCGGGTTGGCGGCACAGAGGCGGAGTTGGTCGCCAGCCGGAGGCGGCGGGGGCCTGCCGCGGAGGAGGGGAACGCGGGAGTGGGGCGTGCGGGCATGGCGCGAGGGGAGATGGGGGCGAGACGTGGGGGTGGGACGGGGCGGTCGGGGCGTTCGGGGCCGGATGGCGGAGACGAGTGGGGAGCGATCCATGAGGCGGGCGGTTCGCGAGTGCCGGGTTGCAGAGGGGGGGAGGGAAGGGCTCCGGTACGGGGCCGAGGCGCGCTACGGGGCTGGGCAGCCCTCCGTACGGGGCGGAGCCGCCCTCCACGCGGGGTAGGTCCTCCGTCCGCCGGGGCCTGGCCGTCCGCAGGGGCGGGGTCGGTTCGGCGGGCCTTTGGCGGTAGGGGCGGGGCGTCCGGCGTGGGGCGGCTCGCCGGACGCCCCCTGCCTCCGCCCCCGCCCCGCACGCTCCGCGCATGGCACCGTGCGCCCGGCCGTGCGCTCTCCACGCGGCCCGTACCAGCGGCTTTATTGGTGGGGCGTGGGTCGGCCCGCTGAAAGTGACGCAGTGGGCCGGGGGAGACCGCCGTCCTCATCCCCGCGGACGGCGGACCGGTCCGGGAGGCGAACGGCGCCTCCCGGACCGCGCGCGTTCCCGGGGGTACGGGGCCGCGCCCTCGCCCCGGCGAAGCCCGGGTCGGCATGAGGGGCGCGCGGCCGTGACGGCCCGGGCCCGCGAGTCCGTGGTCGCCGCGCCGCGACGGTCGCGCGGAGCGGCGCCGCATGGAACGGGGGCGCGCGGAGCCGGCCGGGGCGGGCCGCGCGGAGCGGAGGGGACGGGGACGCACGCCGGGCGACGCGGCCTCTTGCCCCGTTCCCACGCCGACGACGCCGCACCCCGTACCGCCTTCGCGCCGTCGGACGCCGTACCGCCTTCGCGACAGGACCGGCACATGCCTCTGGCCTGCCCCCGACGACCGGTTCCCGCCCCCGGCGCAACGCTCAGCTCGGGGTCGCCCGCCCGCTGCCCGACGTACCCCGCCTCCCCTCTCTGCGGTACGCCGTACCCCCCGCTGCGCCGTAACTCCTCCCCGGCCCGGCCCGCGCCCCCTCGCGACCAACTCGCCAGCAACGCGCCAACTTCCCCCAACCTCGCCTTCCCGGCGCCAACTTCACCCAGGAATCCGCCAAGCCCGCATTCCGGCCGAGTCCTTACGGGCCGAAGGCGGGGATTCCGCTTGCGGTTCGCGACGGCCCGGTGGCCCGCGCCGAAACCTCCCTACCCCGGCTGGTGACCGCTTGGTGACAGGTGGGCGGCGGATGCGGAGCGCCAGGGCTCGCAGGCGCCTCGGGGCGTGCGGCGGGCGCGTGCGAGGGCGTGCGGTGACGGCCGGTTCCGGTGGCCGCCCAGGTGCGGGGGACCCCGAAGGAGGGCCACTCGCGCCCCGGAGAAGGCGCGCCCCACGCCGTACGAAGAGGCACGAAGAGGGAGTACGTGCCCTGTTCCGACCCTCCCGACGACCGCCCGGAGGCCCTCGCGGGAAGGCGCCACGCCCACCCCGCACCCGCCGTGCCCCGCCTCGGAATTGGCCGGATTCCTTCGGTCCCCGAAGCGTGTCCGCTCCCTCCGGCCTGCCGCCGACGGGTGAAGGGCGGGACGCGCGCGCCCGCCGTGGCGCACGATGCCCACCGGGGCGTTCTCCGCCCCGTACCCCTCAGCCTGGGTGGGAAGCCCCGTCGACCGCCCCGCATCCCTGTGGCAACGCCTCCGCTCCGGTGGCCGAACCGGCGACGCGCCCGGTCACGGAGGGGAGCCGGGCCCCAAGTCCTGGCCAGAACTCATCGGCACGGCAGGCCGGTTCGCCGGACGCGCTCCGGGCCTGGGGTCGGCGTGCGGCCAAGTGGCGTGTGCCGGGGGCGCATTCACCCGGCGCATGTGCCCCTTCGCAGGTGTGCACACCACCTCCGTCCAGCAGGAGCAGGGCCGCCGCGACGCGCGCCCCGTACCCCCCTGAGTACCGCTTCTTCGTGGCAGCATGGGCGGAAGCGGTGGGACTTTCCGGCGGAACTCCCCTGCGCGACTGGGTTGTCCACAGGCTGTGGAGGCGGCGATGCGGTGGTTGGTGGGGTGGAGCAGCACCGCGGCCCGGCGCCGCTCGACCGGCCCTGCCGCGTACGCACCACCGAGCCCGCCCACCGGTTCCGTCGCCGCGCACGACACCGCCTTCGGCACCACGGGGCCTGAGCACGGCTACGGCGACCCCTACGGCTTCGACCAGTACGGCAGCCGCGGCGGCGCCGCCGAGCACGGCCAGGGCCGTGCCCAGGACCCACCCCCCGCCTACAACACCTCCTCCACCAGCGGCTACGGCGGCGGGCACGCCGACGACTACGCCGAGGACACCATCCAGCCCGTCGGCGCCCAGCTCCTGTGGGGCGACCCCGACCCGCTGTGGGCCGTCGGCGACTGGCGCCCCGATGAACTCCGCGTCGTACGTGCCGACTCCGAGACCCGTATCGCCGTCCTCGGCACCTGCGCCGCCACCGACGCCCAACTGCGCGCCGCGCTCTACTCCGCGAAGGGTGGTGCGTTGCGCCACCTCACCGCCTGGGCCGGCAGCTATACGGCGGTCGTCCAGGTCGGCCGTCGCACGATGGTCGTCGGCGACCTCGCGGGCGCCCGGCCCGTCTTCCACACCCCGTGGGCCGGTGGCACCGCCTTCGCCACCGCGGCACTCCCGCTCGCCGACCTCATCGAGGCCAACCTCGACATCGGCTACCTCGCGGCGCTCCTCGCCGCCCCCGACGTCCCCGAGGCCCTCCAGGACGCCACCCCGTACGCCGGGGTCCACCGCGTCCCCCCGGGACACGCGCTGATCATGCGTGCGGGCGTCCCCGAGATCGCCGGCTACGAGCAAATGACCTCGCTCGCCGTCTCCGCCGCGCCCGTCGCTGCCGACAGCGCCGTCGAGGCCGTGCGCGAAGCACTCGTCGAGGCGGTACGGGTCCGCCTCGCCGCCCCCCGCCACGTTCCCGGCACCGAGACCGACCAGGGTCCCGTCCCCGGCATGGGCCCCGCCGAGCGCCGCGCCGCGCGCGGCATGCCGCAGCCCGGCATCGGCGCCGACCTCTCCGGCGGCAGCGGCTCCGCCACTCTCGCACTCCTCGCCGCAGGCCTGCCGGGGATGCCCGGCACACTGCTCGGGCAGGGCACGGGCGCGGGTGAACGCCTCGTCGCCGTCACCTTCAACGACCTCGTCGTCCCTGGCCGTGAACCCGAGACCGAACGCGCCGCCGCCCTCGCCGCCAACCCACGCCTGCACCACGTCGTGGTCGCGGGCGGTCCCGACACCCTGCCCTTCGCCGAACTCCGCGTCCCGCTCACCGACGAACCGGGTCCCGCCCTCATCGCCGCAGGCCGCCATCGCGCCCGGCTCCTCGCGGGCAGCGCCGACCACTTCACCGGGCACGGCGCCCGCCAAGTGCTCGATGCCCACCCCGCCCGGCTCGCCGACCTCCTCATGGACCGGCGCAGACGCCACCTCGTCCGGCCGGTCGCCGCGCTCACCAAGGCCGAGGGCTCCGTCATGGTCCCCGGCAAGGTCTACGGCGCAGCCCGCCGCCTCGCCCGTACCCCGTACCGCGAAGGGCTGGAGGACGCAGCGAACCTCCTGCTGCGCCGCCGCTTCCCCGAGACGGCAGACGGCGCCGTAGGCGCCTCGCTCGCCGCGCTCGCCTGGGCCCGCCCGGGACCCGCCGCGCGTTGGCTCACCGGTGAGGCACTCGCCGAAGTATCGGTTCGCCTCCACGAGGCGGCCGCTCGCCCTGGCCCAGGCTCAGGCCGCCGGCCCGGCGACTTCCGCGCCCGCGCCGCTCTCGCCCGGCACGCCGCCGACCTGCGCGTACTCGAACAGGCCGCCGAGATCCGCTTCCAGCGCCTCCACGCTCCCTTCCTCGACAACCAAGTCGTACGGGCCTGCCGCGCACTGCCCGAAGCGCTGCGCGTACGACCCGGTGCGCGGGCCGGAGTGTTGCGCGCTGTCCTGGAAGGCGCCGGCGTCCACGAACTGCCCTCTGGCTGGGGTACTCCGTCGACCGCGGACCCGTACGCACCCCTCCGTATCGGCCTCCGCAACCACCTGGACGCCCTCCTCGACGTCTTCCGCACCCCGCTCCTCGCCGAGGCAGGCCTCATCGAGGCCCGCGTGGTGCGCAAAGCACTGCGGCAGGCGGCCGAGGGCGCGCCCGTACCGCTCGACGGCCTCGCCGAACTCGTCGCGACCGAGCTGTGGCTGCACCGCCTTCTGGAACGGCGGGGCACCTCATGGACAGGCACCCCCACACGCCAGCGCGCGGTACCCACCGGCTCGGTGGCGCCTGCGCGAGGCGCGGCAGGCGCGCTGGGGGCGGGCCGCGGGGCTGTCAGCGGCTGAGTGCGCCCGGGGCTCAGGGGGCACCGGCTGGCTGAGGTGCGCACGCCCTAGGATGGAGGTCCGTGGAACTTACTGCCGCTGTGTGGTCATTCGCCCTCGTCGTCGGGCTCCTCACCCTCACTCCAGGCCTGGACACGGCCCTCATCCTCCGTACCGCCCTTCTTGGTCACCGCACCCGCGCCTGGGGC
The DNA here is from genome assembly GCF_050613165.1 of Streptomyces sp. P6-2-1. Lineage (NCBI taxonomy): Bacteria > Bacillati > Actinomycetota > Actinomycetes > Kitasatosporales > Streptomycetaceae > Streptomyces > Streptomyces sp. P6-2-1. The sequence goes on from NZ_CP192513.1 coordinate 3,761,408, forward strand.
ACGGTGCTCGGAATCCAGACCGGCACCCTGCTGTGGGGCACACTCACCTCGGCGGGCCTTACGGCCCTTCTCACCGCCTCCCGTCTCGCCTACGACATCCTGCGCTGGGCAGGCGCCGCGTATCTGCTGTGGATGGCCGCGCGGATGATCGTCGCGACCTCGCGCACGAAGCGCGGGGATGAGGAGGCCGGTCCCGAGACGGCCCCGGCAGGGAAGGATTCCCTTGCCGCCGGCTGGCGCCAGGGCTTGCTGACCAACCTCCTCAACCCCAAGATGGGCGTGTTCTACGTCGCCATCCTTCCCCAGTTCATACCGGAGGAAATGCCGCATCTCGCGATGGGCGTGACCCTCACGTGTGTGCACATCACGCTCGGACTCGTGTGGTCCGCCACGCTGGTCGGCTGCGCCGGTGTACTCGGCGCCCACCTCCGTCGGCCCAGGGCACGCGCGCTCTTGGACAGGGCGACAGGAGGTCTCATCGCAGCCCTGGCGGTCCGGCTGGCGATGAGCGACTGAGCTCGCCCGCGGATGGGGCCCCCGACTTCGGGCCCGTAACAGCGGACGGCCTCCGGGCACACGAGTGGCCCGGGAGACCCGGAGCGGCCTCGGACGCTCCGGTGCCCGCAGCATAGGCACATGTCCGTGGCGCCTGCTGCGTGCTGCACAGCTCCTCACTCGGAGGAGTGAGACGATTATTTTTTCGGGCGGAGTTATCCACAGATGTGGGCGGATGGCGGGGGGCAGGGCGGCGGGCGCGAAAGAATGGATGCAGGGGAGCCCCCCCGGGTGGGTGGGGGCATGCCCTGACCCACCCGCAACAGCCCCCCGCCCTCCCCACCCCCACCACCTGAACATTCGTTCCCATCCCCCACCCCTCATGGACAATGGCCGGGTGAGATACCACATCCTCGGAGCCACCGAGGCCCGCACCCCCGACGGCACCCCCGTGCCGCTCGGCGGTGCCAGGCTGCGCGCGCTGCTCGCCGCGCTCGCGCTGCGACCTGGACGCGAAGTGGCCGCGGGGACGCTCATGGACGAGGTGTGGGGCGGCGAGCCGCCACGTGACGCGGGGGCCGCGCTCCAGGCGCTCGTCGGCCGGTTGCGCAGGGTCCTCGGGCACGAGGCACTCGTCTCGGGACCAGGCGGCTACCGGCTCGTCGCTGAGCGGAGCGACATCGACCTGTACCGATTCGACGACCTGCTCGGCGAGGGCTCCGCCGCGCTCGACGCGCACTCCTACGAGAAAGCGGCCGAGATCCTGCGTGCGGCGCTCGGACTGTGGCGCGGCCCCGCCCTCGCGGACTTGCCCGAGGCCGCGGCGGAGGCCCGGCACGCGGAGGACCTGCGGCACACCGCAGTACGCCGTCGGGTCGAGGCCGACCTCGGCGCGGGGCGCGCCGCCGCGCTCGTACCCGAGCTGCGCGGGCTGACCGCCGCCCACCCGTACGACGAACGCCTCCACGGTCTCCTGCTCCGCGCCCTGCGCGCGGACGGCCGGCCCGCCGACGCCCTCGCCGCGTACGAAGACCTCCGCCGCACCCTCGCCGAACACCTCGGCACCGACCCCGGCCACGAACTCCGCACCCTCCACGCGGAACTCCTCCGCGAGACGACAGCCCCCGACCCGGCGCCCGTCGCGCCCCCGCCCGTCGAGAGCCCCGTCCCCACCACCGGCATCCGCCGCAGGCTCACCTCCTTCGTCGGCCGCGCGCGAGAGATCGAGAGCATCCGCGCCGCACTGCGCGCATCCCGGCTCGTCACGCTCACGGGTCCCGGTGGCTCGGGGAAGACCCGCCTCGCCGAAGAGGCCGCCCTCGGCTACCCGTCCGAAAATGTGCCCACCACGGGCGACCCGTCTCGGCCCACGCCCGGCGAACCCCCACGGCCCGCCCCCGCAGGCGTCCCCCGGCGCGCCACCGCACCCCACGCCCACCCCCACGCCCACCCCCACCCCCACATCCGCATGGCGGAACTCGCCCCCCTCGACCGCCCCGAGGACGTCCCCGCCGCCGTCGTCAGCGCGCTCGGTGTGCGCGAGACGGTGCTGCGCACCGCCCCCGAGCGGCCCGTGGCCACCGCCGATCCCGTCGAGCTGCTCGTCGAGTACTGCGCGGGCCGCGAAGTGCTGCTCGTCCTGGACAACTGCGAGCACGTCATCGAGGCCGCCGCGCGCCTCGCCGAGACCCTCCTCACGCGCTGCCCGGGACTCACCGTGCTCGCCACGAGCCGCGAACCCCTCGGCGTACCCGGCGAGGCCGTTCGGCCCGTCGACCCGCTGCCCGCCGCCGAAGCGGTCCGGCTCTTCGGTGAACGCGGCGCCGCCGTGCGCCCCGGCTTCACCGTCGCCGAGGACCCCGACGCGGTCGCCGAGATCTGCCGCCGCCTCGACGGGCTGCCGCTCGCGATCGAACTCGCCGCCGCGCGCCTGCGCCTCCTCGGCCCCCGCCAGCTCGCCGAGCGGCTCGACGACCGTTTCCGGCTCCTGACCGGCGGCAGCCGCACGGTGCTGCCCCGCCAGCAGACCCTGCGCGCCGTCGTCGACTGGTCCTGGGAACTCCTCGACGAGGAGGAGCACGACGCCCTGCGCGAACTGTCCGTCTTCGCCGGGGGCTGGGACCTCTCCGCCGCCGAGGCCGTTTGTACGGGCCCCGCCGATCTCCTCGTCGGCGCGCTCGTCGACAAGTCACTCGTCGTCGCGAGTCCGGAGCCGGACGGCACGGGCATGCGCTTCCGCATGCTGGAGACGATCCACGAGTACGCGGTCGAGCGCGCCGCCGAGGACACGGACCGCGCCGCCGCGGCCGGGCGCCGCCACACCGCGTACTACCGCGCGCTCGTCACCACCGCCGAACCCCTCATTCGTTCGGGTGAACAACTGCCCTGGATCGCACGCCTGGAGACCGAACTCGACAACATTCGTGCCGCTCTCGCCCGCACCCTCGCCGCAGGCGACGAGGAGGACGCGGCCGCCCTCGTGCTCGGCTGCGGCTGGTTCTGGTGGCTGCGCAACCACCGCATCGAGGGAGCCGAGTGGGCCGAGCGCGCGATGGTGGTCGCCGGTGGCGTCCCCGCCGCCGTCGCCGAACTGCGCGTCCGCCACAGACGCACCGAAGACGGTACGGGCCGGACGGCCCCGACCGGGGCGCGACCCGGCGTCCCTCCGGACGACCCGCGTTACTGGCCGCGACTCCACCTGCGCATGCTCCACCTCTTCCTCGCCTCCGAGACCGACCAGGAGCACGAGCGCCTCAGCCCGTCGGCCCGTGCTTACGTGACCGAGCTGCGCGGCGTCTTCGCCGAGGCCGACGCGCCGGAGGCCACCGTCTTCCCGGGCCTGCTCGCGGCCTTCGCCCCCTTCTTCCTCGACACGAGCGAGGACGCCTACCCGCTCATCGACGCGGCCGTGGACCGCTGCCGTCGCCTCGGCGCCGACTGGGAACTGGCCGTCGCCCTCATGTTCCGCGCGCACATCACTGTCGACGCCCCGCGCGAGAACGCCGACGCCGAGGACGACCTGACCGAACTCCAGTCCCTCTGCGTCCGGACCGGCGACCGCTGGCTGGGCGCGCAGGTCGCCAGCGCCCGCGCGGAGCTGGCGATGGCCCAGGGGCGCTACGAGGACGCGCGCGCCGAGTGCGAGGAGGCCTTGCACCTCGCCCAGGAGGTCGGCGCCTTCGCCGAGACCCCCTTCCTCCTCGCCCGCCTCGCCGAGATAGCCCACCACGCCGGCGACCGCCCGCGCGCCGAGGAACACATGGCGCGCGCCGCCGCCGTCGCCGAGGAGACCGCCGCACTCGACGCGCACGCCTTCCTCATCCTGCTCCGCGCCCGCCTGGCCCTGGAGGACGGCAATCCACACGAGGCCGAGGCCCTGTGCGAGGAACTACGGGCCGTGGGCGGCACGGCAGGCGGCCCGCCCACCTGGATGGCCGCCTTCGCCGACACACGGATACGGGTACGGGCCGCGCTCGACGGCCCCGCGGCGGCACTCCCGCAGTGGCGCGAAGCCCTTGCAGCCGCCGTCTCCGCGCACCTCTCCGGCAGCATCACCGCCTCGCTCCTCGAAACCGGCGCCCTCCTCCTTACCGACACCGGCGACCACACCCGCGCCGTCCACGCCCTCACTCTCGCCACCCGCCTACGCGGCCCCCACGCCCGCGGCCCCCACGAAGCGGCCCTCGCCACTCGCGTCACCACGGCCACCCGCACCGCACTCGGCCCCGACGCCCACGCCGCAGCCGTCAGCGGGACCACCTCCCTCACGCCGGCCGACCTCATCGCCTGACCCGCGCCTCGCCCGGCGGCGGCGCCCGCACCCTGCCGCGTACCCTCGCCCCTCGCCCGCTCACTCGCAGGCGAACCGGGACCCCGCCCAGTCCGCCACACCCAGCCGTCCCAAGTGCCCCAAGGTCTCGCGCGCGGCCCCGATCCCTGGGCCGTCCCCGCCGTCCCCGCCGTCCTCGCCGTCCCCAGCCGCGAGCCCCGCGGCCGAGCCCCCCTCGGCCGGGTCGACGGCCTCCACGACGAGCCGCACCGTTCGCCGTCCCTCGATACCCACGCGTACGGGAACCGCGGGCTCGCCGCCCCGCAGCACGCCCGAGCGCCACAGCCGGACCCCGTCGGCCCAGACGGCGAAGCGGGCCGCGCCGATGCCCAGGGTCATATCGTCCAGTCCCGCGTACGCCTCGTAGCGCGTGCACGTGCGGTTGAGGTCGATCGTCGTTTCGGAAGGGACCCGCACACTCACCCCGTGCCCGTACCGCGTCCCCCCGATCGACATCCCGTCGGGCCGCTGCCACACCGGACTCCCGCTGAGCCGCATCTCCGGCCCCGTGCCGTCCCCCGTGAGCCCGTACGGCAACGTGCTCCACCGGTACTCGACCGGCTCGACGGGAGGCGTCGGAGGCGTCGGCGGCGTCGGGGTAGGCGAGGCGGGTGCCGGGCTGGGGGAGGGCCGGGACGGTGGCGTCGGGGTCGGCGATGCGGGGGCGGGCCGGGGCGTCGGGGGAGCCGGTTCCGGGGCGCGCGGCGGTGCGGAGACCCGCGGTGGACTCGGCTCGGCAGCGACGGGAGCCGGGTGGTACGGCGGCGTGGGGCTCGGCACGAGCGGCTGCACCGCCGGTGGGTTCGCGTCGGGGACGGGCGGCCGCTCGGGGTGTTTCCGGTCCTGTTCCTGCGCGGTGAGTACGAGTACGAGCGCGACCGCTGCCGTGGCGACCACGCCCGCCGCGATCCCCGCCTTCACCGGCGCGCCCACTCCCTCCGAGGCCGCGCCGCCCCCACCTGCGGCGGCCGCCGAACCGGCCGCCCCGGCCCCCGCCGCTCCCCCGATGAGCGCGAGCGCCTTCCCGTACCCCGCCGCACCGAACCAGCCGATGACCGCGACAGGCACGAGCCCGGGGATGCCCCTCGCGACCTCTTTGACCTGCGAGGCCGCGAGCCGGCACTCCGCGCACTCCTCCAGGTGCTTGCGCAGCCCCCGCTCGGCGCGGCTGCGCAGGCCCCCTCGCGCGTAGGCGCCGAGCCGGTCCGCGTATGCCGCGCAGCCCTCGCTCGCCGTCCGCGTCGCGCTCACGTGCGCCTGGAGGTACGCCTGCTTGAGGCCCTCGCGCGCCCGGCTCGCGAGCACACGGGTGCCGTTCGCGTCGAGCCCGAAGAGCACGGCGACCTCGCTCGGAGACTCGTCCTCGACCTCCGTGTGCCACAGCACCGCCTGCCAGCGCTCGGGCAGGCTGCGAAAGGCACGGACCGCCATCGACTGCTCGGCCTCGTGCATCGCGAGCACGTCGGCGCCGAGGTCGAGGGTGTCCTCGTCCGCGCTCGCGGTGCGCGCCGCCTGCGCGGCGAACACCGCGAAGTCGTCGACCAGGTGCTCACGCCTGGCCGTCTTCGTCCAGTCGGCGGCGACCCGGCGCACCGTCGTCAGCAGGTACGCGCGCATCGCGTACTCGGGGCCCGCGCCCCGCCGCAGCGCAGCGAGCGTGCGCGCGAAGACCTCGGCCGTCAGGTCATCGGCCGTGTCCCTGTCCCGGCAGCAGGTACGGGCGTAACGCCGTACCCCCTCCGCGTGCCGCTGGTACAGCTCCCCGTATGCCGCCTCGTCCCCGCCGCGCGCCCGTTGCAACAGGTCGCCGTCCCCGACCGCCGGGTGTCCGCCCTGCCGCGGCACGTGCGCCCGCACTCCGTCCTGCCCCGTACCGCTGCTGCTCTCGCGGCCCCCACGCCCCTGCCCCGGCACGGTCTCGCGCGCCGGGCCCCCGACGCCCCCCGTGCCGGTCCCCGCGTCCCCCGCACCGGTCCGTGGCTCGGACCGGTCCTTCTTGCTCACCGCGAAAACGCCCCCGTACCGACGCGAAGATCCAGACTTCGGTACAGAGTCGCACGGTCGGCGACGGCGCGGGGCGGCGCAGAAGTGGCCTCCGGGCGGGCCCGTGTCGCGTCTGAACTGCGGGAACACCGATGCGCATCGCCCCGCAATTCTCACCCGAACGGATGAACGCGCAAAGCGGCGCGGTGACTCTTGAGGCGGTACGAGCCGCCCCAGGGCTCACCGCGCCGTCGCGCGAGGCGCCTTCACTCCAGCGGCCGGCTCCGCAGTCCTTCGAGCAGGATGTCGAGCAGCCGTGTCGACGCGGCCGCCTGCTGCTCCGGATCGGGCAGCGCGGGCGCGGCCGTGGCGATCACGAGGAGGATGTCCGAGACCGTCACGTCCTCGCGCAACTCGCCTGCCTTGCGCGCCCGTTCGACGAGCCGGCCCACGACGTCGAGCAGCACGGCGGCCCCGGATTCCTCGGCGGCACCCGCCGTCGCCGCCCCGTCGGCGAGCGCCCCGCGCTGCGGCGGCACCCGCTGCGCCTCCGCCGCCCCACCGCCACCGGGAACGCCGCCCGGCCCAGGACCCGCACCCAGACCAGCCGAGGCCCCCGCGCCGGTCGCCGGAACGACCCGCAGCACCTGCGGCGGCAGCAGCCGCCCCGCGCCCGAGGCCACCGACATGCGCAGGAACCGCGAGAGGGCCGACCACGGCTCCTCCTCCTGACCGAGCGCGGAACGCGCCTGCTCCGTGAGCCGCGCCGTCTCCTCCTCGGCGATTCGCCGCACCAGCACGTCCTTGCTGGGGAAACGCCGGTACACCGTCCCGACACCCACCCGCGCGCGCCGGGCCACGTCCTCCATCGGCGCGCCGTAGCCCGACTCGCCGAACACCTCACGCGCCGCGCGCAGCACGTGCTCCAGATTTCGTTGCGCGTCCACGCGCAGCGGTGCCGTCCGTGAAGCCGCCCGCACCCCGCGCGGCGGCTGTGGCCCGCCCCGGAAACCCGCCGGCGTTCCCGCCGTCACCGCCCCCGGAGTGATCCGTGCCGCCGGCCATTGCGCATCCCGTATCTCCATGCTGTTCCCCCGGTCGTGGGGTCTCCCCCCGGAGACTCCCTCAGCTGCGGCCGGAACGTGAGGAACGGTCCGTTTCCCCGGGAGCGCACCCACGCCGCTCCGGCGACTTACGAACATAGTTGAGTGCCGGGCAATTCAGAAGGGTCCCGTTCCGGACAGAAAACACCCCACGGCACACACCTGCTGGCCCCCCACCCCGCACCCCTGTCCACCTCACCCGTACCACCCGTGCCGACCTGCGGGAACACCGTTTTTCCCCGCTCTTCGCCCCGCTCATAAGTCTTCTGATTGCCAGTCATATGAATTGCGGGGCCTGTGGACAAACCCGAAGTGCCGTTGCCTCATGGGGTGGTGAAGGAACCCGTGCGCATTCTCGTGATCGGTGGCGGTCACGCCGGTACGTACACCGCGCTGCGCCTGGAGCGCCTGCTGCGCGCCGCCGGGGCGCCCCGCGCCGAGGTCCGGCTCGTCACCCCCGAGCCCTACCTCACCTACCGCCCCCTGCTCGCCGCCGCGGCGGCCGGCACCCTCTCCCCGCGCCACGTCCTCGTCCCGCTCCGCCGCGTCCTGCGCACGACCCGGCTGCTCCTCGGCGAGGCCGTATCCCTCGACCTCGCCGCGCGTACGGTGTACATACGTACACCGGCCGGACCCGAGGCGGCGCCGGTCCCGTACGACGAACTCGTCCTCACCCCCGGCACCGCTCCCGCGCCACCGCCGCCCCACGCCCTCCCGCTGCACAGCCTGGCCGACGCCCTCGCGCTGCGCTCCCACGTCCTCGCCCAGCTCGACCTCGCCTCGTCGACCCGCGACCCGGCCGTGCGCGAGGCCGCGCTCTGCTTCGTCTTCCTCGGCGGCGGGTACGCGGGCGTCGACGCGCTCACCGCGCTCCGCGACATGGCCGAGCGCGCCCTCACGCACTACCCGGGACTGCGCCCGGCAGACCTGCGCTGGGTCCTCGCCGAGCCCGGCGAACGGCTGCTTCCCGAGGCCCCTGCGGACATCGCTACGTACGCGTCGCGCGCCCTGCGCCGCGCCGGCGCCGAGATCCGGCTCGGCACCGCGCTCCGTACGTACCGCCCCGGGCTCCTCGTCCTCGGCGACGGCGACTCCCTCGCCACCCGCACCCTCGCGCACACACCGAGCGCCCTCCGCGCTCCCGGCGCACCATCCCATCCCCTCCTCACCACCCCCGCGCTCCCACTCACCCCCGAAGGGCGCCTGCGCTGCGCCCCCGATCTCGCCGTCACCGGCACCCCGCACACCTGGGCCGCGGGAGACACCGCGGCCGTCCCCGACCCCGGAACCCCGGGCGCCACCTGTGCCCCGCACGCCGGACACGCCCACGGCCAGGCCCACACCCTCGCCGGCAATCTCCTCGCCACCCTGCGCGGCGAGCCGACACGCCCGTACGAGGAGAAGAACGAGGGCCCGTACGTGGCACTCGGCCCGCACGACGGCCTCGCCCGCCTCCACGGCCGCACCCTCACCGGGCGCCCCGCCGCAATCCTGCTCCGCGCCCACCACCTCAGCCGGTTGCCCACCGCCCGGCGCAAGGGCCGCGTCCTCACCGAGTGGGCCTTCACCACACTCTTCCCGCGCGAGCCCGTCGCCCTCGGAGCCCCCGAGGCCGACCCGGGCGAACCGCCCTGATCCCCGGGCCCACCACGGCACGGCAGACCTGCCACGAACCGCCCGCACCAACCGGACGCCATCCGTTGCCCACGAGGCACGACCGGTCCGAAACCGTCCCGGCACAAGCGCGCCACCCCCGCGCACGCCGCGTCACGCACCACCCCCCGAGCGCCCCGCGCAACCCGAAAGCGGCGCCACCCCGCCAGACCGGAACTCCCCGCGAGCGCCGTCCGTCTGAGGGGTGACGGAGGAGGCCCGACCCGCCCGGCTCCCCGCGCCGCGCCCTGCCCACCCTCCCCGGCGTTCGGTACCTTCACAGGCTCCGGACACCACCGGCCCCGCACCGGACCGGTACCGCCGCCCGTACCCGGGGCGACGGCCGCCGCCCACCGCACCCGCACGATGTACGACGACCCCGACACCACGAGGCGAGACTCGGTGAACTTCACGCGCTGGAGCGCCCGGCTTCCCGGCACGCAGCGTCGCGCCGCCGCACGGACCGACCGGGGCGCCGTCCCCGCAGCCCGCGCGCGGGAGCACGGCGAAAGCCCGGCCGACAGCGCCCCGGAGCCGGTATCCCCGGCCCCCACCGTCGACCGGCTGCCCGCCCGCGAACTCCTGGAGCACGCCCCCGCCCTCACCGCCCTCCTGCACGGCGCGGACCACCGCCTCCTCCACGTCAACGAGGCGTACCGCACCGCCTTCGGCGCGCCCCCTGACGAGGCCACCGGCACCCCGGCGCAGGAGGCACTCCCCGAACTCGCCGCCCTCGGCCTGCTCCCGCTGCTCGACCAGGTCCACCGCTCGGGCCGCCCCCGCACGGTCAAGTCCCGCAAGGCCCCCGACGGCCACAGCTACACCTTCACGTGCGCCCCCGTCTCCGTACCGTCCGAAGACCCGAACGGTCCCCCGGACACCGCGATCCTCGTCTTCGCCACCGATGTCACCGACCACGCCGAGGCCGCCGAACGCCTGCGCGCCAGCGAACGCAGCCAGCGCGAGACCGCCGTCACGCTCCAGCGCTCCCTGCTCCCGCAGGAGCTGGAACAACCCGACGACCTGCGCATCGCGGCGACGTACCAGCCCGGCGGCACCGAGGCCGCGGTCGGCGGCGACTGGTACGACGTGATCACCCTCGGTGGCGGCCGCACCGCCCTCGTCATCGGCGACGTGATGGGCCGCGGCGTACGTGCCGCCGCCGTCATGGGACAGCTCCGCACCGCCGTCCGCGCCTACGCCCGCCTCGACCTGCCCCCGCACGAGGTCCTGCAACTCCTCGACGGACTCGCGGCAGAGATCGACGCGACCCAGATCGCCACGTGCGTCTACGCCGTCCACGACCCCAACGAGGGGCGCCTCGTCTACGCCTCCGCCGGACACCTCCCGATCCTCGTCCGCGACGAGAACGGCGTCATCCACCGGGCCGAGGAACCCACCGGACCCCCGCTCGGCACCGGCGGCTGGCTGCACGCCTCAGGCTCCGTACCCCTCACCCCCGGCTCCACCGCCGTGCTCTACACCGACGGCCTCGTCGAACGCCGTGACCAGGACATCGACCAAGGCGTCTCAGCACTCGCCGACGCCCTCGCCGGCGCGAGCGGCACCCCCCAGGTCATCTGCGACCGCCTCCTGCGCGCCCTCGGCGTCACCGCCGCGCACGACGACGACGTCGCCGTCCTCGTCGTCGAGCACCCGGCGCGCGACGGCGCGGACGCCGACCTCTTCCGCAACGCGACTCTCGAACTCCTCGGAGGCGTCGAGGCCACGCCGCGCGCCCGCGCCTTCGCCACCGGCGTCCTCAGCAGCTGGCGCTGCCCGCCGGAACTTCACGACATGGGTGTCCTCGCCGCGAGCGAACTCGTCGCGAACTCCCTCCAGCACGGTGCCCCGCCCATGCGCCTCCGTCTGCGCCGTACCGACCGCCGCCTCATCGTCGAAGTCACCGACGGGGACGACCACCTCCCGCGCCGCCGTCGCGCCGAACCCGTCGACGAGGCGGGCCGCGGCATCGCGATCGTCGCCCACGTCTCCTCGGCCTGGGGCTGTCGCCGCATCCCCGGCGGCGGCAAGGCGGTCTGGTGCGAGTTCGCCCTCCCGGCGAAGCGCACGCCGCCCGGTTCCTGAACCCTCAGGAACCGGGGCCGCTCCGGTCCCGGCCCGACCGCGTTCTCTCGGGTCCTGACGCGTCCGGTGTGCGTCAGATCCCGGCGGGGGCGGGGTTCTCGCCCGTCGTGCTGGACTCGCGCGCGTCGAGTGGCAGCGGCGCCTCCTCGGCGGCGGGTATCAGTCCGCCCTCCGCCGCGGGGCTCACCGCGACAACCCGCGACTTCGCCCCGTACGGACGGTCCTGCACCGCCGTGAGCCGCGCCCCCATCCGCAGCGCGAGCACCGTGATGACCAGCGAGAACAACAGGAAGGTCAGGATGTACGGGGTGTGCAGGGACGCCGCCATCGGACCTCCGATCGCCGGGCCCACGGCCAGCGCGAGCTGTTTGACCAGCGCGAACGCCGAGTTGTACTGACCGACCATGCCCCCGGGCGCGAGGTCGGCGACGAGCGGCGCCACGGTGGGCGAGAGCATCGACTCGCCGAGCCCGAAGAGTCCGTACGTGGAGATGAACGCCGCCGTCGCCATCGCCTGACTGCCGTGGCCGAGGCCGGCGAAGCCGGCGACGGCCCAGGCGAAGGCCCAGATGAGCCCCACGAGCGCGATGACACGGCTGCGCCGTCGCCGCTCCACGAGCTTCAGCACGGCGAACTGCGCCACGACGATCACCGCGGTGTTCGCCGCGAGCGCCACACCGAGGGTCGATGCCGAGACCCCGGCCGCCTCCACGCCGTACGCCGCCAGGCCGGAGTCGAACTGCCCGTAGCAGGCGAAGAAGATCACGAAGCCGAGGACGGACAGCTGCACCATCGCCCGGTCCTTGAGCAGCGACCGCATCCCGCGCTTGGCACCGTCACCGGCGGGGACGCTCTCGCTCAACCCGACCGCACGCGGCAGGCGCGTGCTCGCCGCGATCGCGGCGAGCACGAGGAACATGGCCGCCTCGATCGAGAAGAGCAGCACGAAGCTGGACGGGTCGTGCTCGTCGACGAGCTGGCCGCCGGCGAGCCCGCCTATGCCCAGGCCCAGGTTCTGGAGGAAGAACTGCGTCGCGAAGGAGCGCGTCCTGGTCTGCGGCGTCGAGCACCACACGACCATCGTCGCGAGCGCGGGGGCCATCACGGCCGTACCCGCACCGAGCAGCGCGGCCGAGGCGAGCGCGGCGGCCTCGTTCGTGGAGAAGCCGAGCGCCATCGCGCCCGCGGCCGAGAGCAGCGAGGCGACGACGAGTACGGGAAGCGGTCCGCGCCGGTCGATGGCCCGGCCCACGAACGGCAGCACGACCAACGCGGCTACGGCGAACACGGCGAGCACGAGCCCCGCTGCCCCGGCACCGAGATCCCGTGTCTGCGCCACGTAGACGTAGAGGAACGGGACAGTGAACCCGATGCCGAACGCGCTGAGCGCGTTGCCCACCTGAATCCTGCGCATGGCCATGCCCATTGCCCTGGTCACCTTCACCTGCCTTAGGTCTCAATACTTCGAAGCTAAAGTTTCGTGTTGAAGAGTACATCTTCAAGGACTTCAATGCCAAGCCGGGGCATGCGATACTCGGCGGCATGGGCGATACGACCGGCCCCCCGGAGCCGACACTCGAAGAGCAGATCGCCGCGTACCAGCGCGAGTACAGCGATCTCGACCCGCAGGTGGAGCAGATCGTCTCGGCGCTCGGCCGCCTCAACCGCCGCATGAACGTCGCCTACGGGCGGCAGAGCGCGCAGCTGAACATGAGCAACGCGGACTGGGAGGTCGTGAAGGCCCTCGTCCTGTCGGGGCCGCCCTACCAGCTCGGCCCGGGGGATCTCGCGAAGCGGCTCGGCCTCACTCCCGCCGCGATGACCCACCGCATCGACCGGATGGTCGCTGAGGGTCTGGTCACCCGGGACCGCGACGAGCAGAACAGGGTGCGGGTCATCGTCGAGCTGACCGACGAGGGCCGGCAGAAGTGGCTCCGCTCCATGAGCCTCGCCTCCGCCTTCGAGGAAGACCTGCTCCAGGACCTGTCTTCCGGCGAGCGGAGCATCCTCGGCAGCATGCTGACCCGGCTCCTGCGCAGGGTCGAGGAGACCCAGCCGGACGCAGGCGGCCGGCTCAGCGACCTCGACTGAGCGGTCGCGTGCCCGCGAACCGCGCCCTGTCCCGGCCGCCCTTCCGCGCCATCTCTCGCACGGCATGCCCAACGCAGACAGGGGTACGTGTCTTCCGCCGGGCCCGTCCCTGTGGCCCGGCTCACGTTTGACATCGGCCGATCGGGTCCGTAAGGTTCCACGAGTTGCCGCGGAGTTGTAACAGCTCTGTGACGGCGATCTGGCCGCGTGAGCGGCACCCCCTCTTCGATCAGTACGACTTCCCGTGCGGGAAAGTCTTCGGGCTGCGTTGTCTCTTTTCGCGCTGCCCGAATTCGTTTCCGAACCGGCTCGATTATGAGTCCGGGCGAGAATCCACTACTGTTCAGGACGTCGGAACGGACCGGAAACGGCCGGGAAGACAACCCCAACTGACAGGGAATCAGAACCGCGAGGATCTGATAGAGTCGGAAACGCCGAAAGGGAAACGGAAAGGCCGAGAGGCCGGTCCGGGAACCGGAAAGCACCGAGGAAATCGGGCCCGAGAGAGTCTGATAGAGTCGGAAACACGAAATACCGAAGGGAAAACGCCCGGAGGAAAGCCCGAGAGGGTGAGTACGAAGGAAGCGTCCGTTCCTTGAGAACTCAACAGCGTGCCAAAAGTCAACGCCAGATATGTTGATACCCCGACCGATGGCCATTACGGCCTGAGGTTGAGGTTCCTTTGAAACACACACAGCGAGGACGCTGTGAACCTGGGGGATTATTCCTCTCCCGGTTCCGCTCTCGTGGTGGTATCCCGATTACGGGAAAACATTCACGGAGAGTTTGATCCTGGCTCAGGACGAACGCTGGCGGCGTGCTTAACACATGCAAGTCGAACGATGAACCGCTTTCGGGCGGGGATTAGTGGCGAACGGGTGAGTAACACGTGGGCAATCTGCCCTGCACTCTGGGACAAGCCCTGGAAACGGGGTCTAATACCGGATACTCACTGCCTTGGGCATCCAGGGTGGTGGAAAGCTCCGGCGGTGCAGGATGAGCCCGCGGCCTATCAGCTAGTTGGTGAGGTAATGGCTCACCAAGGCGACGACGGGTAGCCGGCCTGAGAGGGCGACCGGCCACACTGGGACTGAGACACGGCCCAGACTCCTACGGGAGGCAGCAGTGGGGAATATTGCACAATGGGCGAAAGCCTGATGCAGCGACGCCGCGTGAGGGATGACGGCCTTCGGGTTGTAAACCTCTTTCAGCAGGGAAGAAGCGAGAGTGACGGTACCTGCAGAAGAAGCGCCGGCTAACTACGTGCCAGCAGCCGCGGTAATACGTAGGGCGCAAGCGTTGTCCGGAATTATTGGGCGTAAAGAGCTCGTAGGCGGCTTGTCACGTCGGTTGTGAAAGCCCGGGGCTTAACCCCGGGTCTGCAGTCGATACGGGCAGGCTAGAGTTCGGTAGGGGAGATCGGAATTCCTGGTGTAGCGGTGAAATGCGCAGATATCAGGAGGAACACCGGTGGCGAAGGCGGATCTCTGGGCCGATACTGACGCTGAGGAGCGAAAGCGTGGGGAGCGAACAGGATTAGATACCCTGGTAGTCCACGCCGTAAACGGTGGGCACTAGGTGTGGGCAACATTCCACGTTGTCCGTGCCGCAGCTAACGCATTAAGTGCCCCGCCTGGGGAGTACGGCCGCAAGGCTAAAACTCAAAGGAATTGACGGGGGCCCGCACAAGCAGCGGAGCATGTGGCTTAATTCGACGCAACGCGAAGAACCTTACCAAGGCTTGACATACACCGGAAACGGCCAGAGATGGTCGCCCCCTTGTGGTCGGTGTACAGGTGGTGCATGGCTGTCGTCAGCTCGTGTCGTGAGATGTTGGGTTAAGTCCCGCAACGAGCGCAACCCTTGTCCCGTGTTGCCAGCAAGCCCTTCGGGGTGTTGGGGACTCACGGGAGACCGCCGGGGTCAACTCGGAGGAAGGTGGGGACGACGTCAAGTCATCATGCCCCTTATGTCTTGGGCTGCACACGTGCTACAATGGCCGGTACAATGAGCTGCGATACCGCGAGGTGGAGCGAATCTCAAAAAGCCGGTCTCAGTTCGGATTGGGGTCTGCAACTCGACCCCATGAAGTCGGAGTTGCTAGTAATCGCAGATCAGCATTGCTGCGGTGAATACGTTCCCGGGCCTTGTACACACCGCCCGTCACGTCACGAAAGTCGGTAACACCCGAAGCCGGTGGCCCAACCCCTTGTGGGAGGGAGCTGTCGAAGGTGGGACCAGCGATTGGGACGAAGTCGTAACAAGGTAGCCGTACCGGAAGGTGCGGCTGGATCACCTCCTTTCTAAGGAGCACTTCTTACCTGATCTCTTCGGAGTGAGGGTCAAGGGGCCAGTACATCGGCGAGTGTTCGATGCTGGTTGCTCATGGGTGGAACGTTGACTATTCGGCACCAGAGTGTGTGAGGGACTGCTAGTACTGCTTCGGCGTGGAACGCGGGGATTTCTCACCGGTCTGGTGTCGGGCACGTTGTTGGGTGTCTGAGGGTACGGCCGTTTGGTTGTTCCTCATGCCGACCCCAGTGAACTTGAGGCTTTTGGTCTCGGGGTGATGGGTGGTTGGTCGTTGTTTGAGAACTGCACAGTGGACGCGAGCATCTGTGGCCAAGTTTTTAAGGGCGCACGGTGGATGCCTTGGTACCAGGAACCGATGAAGGACGTGGGAGGCCGCGATAGGCCCCGGGGAGCTGTCAACCGAGCTTTGATCCGGGGGTGTCCGAATGGGGAAACCCGGCAGTCGTCATGGGCTGTCACCCGCTGCTGAATGTATAGGCAGTGTGGAGGGAACGCGGGGAAGTGAAACATCTCAGTACCCGCAGGAAGAGAAAACAACCGTGATTCCGGGAGTAGTGGCGAGCGAAACCGGATGAGGCCAAACCGTATGTGTGTGATACCCGGCAGGGGTTGCATGTGCGGGGTTGTGGGATTGTTCTTTTGCGGTCTGCCGGCCGTGAGGTGAGTCAGAAACCGTTGGTGTAGGCGAAGGACATGCGAAAGGTCCGGCGTAGAGGGTAAGACCCCCGTAGCTGAAACACTGGCGGCTCACTTGAATTATTCCCAAGTAGCACGGGGCCCGAGAAATCCTGTGTGAATCTGGCGGGACCACCCGCTAAGCCTAAATATTCCCTGGTGACCGATAGCGGATAGTACCGTGAGGGAATGGTGAAAAGTACCGCGGGAGCGGAGTGAAATAGTACCTGAAACCGTGTGCCTACAAGCCGTGGGAGCGTCGGACATCAGCTTGCTGGTGTCTCGTGACTGCGTGCCTTTTGAAGAATGAGCCTGCGAGTTTGCGGTGTGTTGCGAGGTTAACCCGTGTGGGGAAGCCGTAGCGAAAGCGAGTCCGAATAGGGCGGTTGAGTAGCACGCTCAAGACCCGAAGCGGAGTGATCTAGCCATGGGCAGGTTGAAGCGGCTGTAAGAGGTCGTGGAGGACCGAACCCACCAGGGTTGAAAACCTGGGGGATGACCTGTGGTTAGGGGTGAAAGGCCAATCAAACTCCGTGATAGCTGGTTCTCCCCGAAATGCATTTAGGTGCAGCGTCGTGTGTTTCTTGCCGGAGGTAGAGCACTGGATAGGCGATGGGCCTTACCGGGTTACTGACCTTAGCCAAACTCCGAATGCCGGTAAGTGAGAGCACGGCAGTGAGACTGTGGGGGATAAGCTCCATGGTCGAGAGGGAAACAGCCCAGAGCATCGACTAAGGCCCCTAAGCGTACGCTAAGTGGGAAAGGATGTGGAGTCGCAGAGACAACCAGGAGGTTGGCTTAGAAGCAGCCACCCTTGAAAGAGTGCGTAATAGCTCACTGGTCTAGTGATTCCGCGCCGACAATGTAGCGGGGCTCAAGCGTACCGCCGAAGTCGTGTCATTGCAGCGTTAAGCCCTAACGGGTGTTGTGATGGGTAGGGGAGCGTCGTGTGCCGGGTGAAGCTGCCGTGTAAGCGAGTGGTGGACGGTTCACGAGTGAGAATGCAGGCATGAGTAGCGATTCACACGTGAGAAACGTGTGCGCCGATTGACTAAGGGTTCCTGGGTCAAGCTGATCTGCCCAGGGTAAGTCGGGACCTAAGGCGAGGCCGACAGGCGTAGTCGATGGATAACCGGTTGATATTCCGGTACCCGCTGTGAAGCGTCAAACATTGAATCCAGTGATGCTAAGCCCGTGAAGCCGCCCTGATCTCTTCGGAGTTGAGGGGAGTGGTGGAGCCGGTGACCCAGGCTGGTAGTAGGTGAGTGATGGGGTGACGCAGGAAGGTAGTCCATCCCGGGCGGTGGTTGTCCCGGGGTAAGGGTGTAGGGCGTTGCGTAGGTAAATCCGCGTAGCTTGTGCCTGAGACCTGATGCCGAGCCGATTGTGGTGAAGTGGATGATCCTATGCTGTCGAGAAAAGCCTCTAGCGAGTTTCATGGCGGCCCGTACCCTAAACCGACTCAGGTGGTCTGGTAGAGAATACCGAGGCGTTCGGGTGAACTATGGTTAAGGAACTCGGCAAAATGCCCCCGTAACTTCGGGAGAAGGGGGGCCACACTTGGTGATCCGATTTACTCGGTGAGCTGGGGGTGGCCGCAGAGACCAGCGAGAAGCGACTGTTTACTAAAAACACAGGTCCGTGCGAAGCCGTAAGGCGATGTATACGGACTGACGCCTGCCCGGTGCTGGAACGTTAAGGGGACCGGTTAGCTGACTTTCGGGTTGGCGAAGCTGAGAACTTAAGCGCCAGTAAACGGCGGTGGTAACTATAACCATCCTAAGGTAGCGAAATTCCTTGTCGGGTAAGTTCCGACCTGCACGAATGGCGTAACGACTTCTCGACTGTCTCAACCATAGGCCCGGTGAAATTGCATTACGAGTAAAGATGCTCGTTTCGCGCAGCAGGACGGAAAGACCCCGGGACCTTTACTACAGTTTGATATTGGTGTTCGGTTCGGCTTGTGTAGGATAGGTGGGAGACTGTGAAGCGGCCACGCCAGTGGTTGTGGAGTCGTTGTTGAAATACCACTCTGGTCGTGCTGGATGTCTAACCCGGGTCCGTGATCCGGATCGGGGACAGTGTCTGATGGGTAGTTTAACTGGGGCGGTTGCCTCCTAAAGAGTAACGGAGGCGCCCAAAGGTTCCCTCAGCCTGGTTGGTAATCAGGTGGTGAGTGTAAGTGCACAAGGGAGCTTGACTGTGAGACCGACGGGTCGAGCAGGGACGAAAGTCGGGACTAGTGATCCGGCGGTGGCTTGTGGAAGCGCCGTCGCTCAACGGATAAAAGGTACCCCGGGGATAACAGGCTGATCTTCCCCAAGAGTCCATATCGACGGGATGGTTTGGCACCTCGATGTCGGCTCGTCGCATCCTGGGGCTGGAGTCGGTCCCAAGGGTTGGGCTGTTCGCCCATTAAAGCGGTACGCGAGCTGGGTTTAGAACGTCGTGAGACAGTTCGGTCCCTATCCGCTGTGCGCGTAGGAATATTGAGAAGGGCTGTCCCTAGTACGAGAGGACCGGGACGGACGAACCTCTGGTGTGCCAGTTGTTCTGCCAAGGGCATGGCTGGTTGGCTACGTTCGGGAGGGATAACCGCTGAAAGCATCTAAGCGGGAAGCCTGCTTCGAGATGAGTGTTCCCACCTCCTTTGAGAGGGTAAGGCTCCCAGTAGACGACTGGGTTGATAGGCCGGATATGGAAGCCCTGTGAGGGGTGGAGTTGACCGGTACTAATAGGCCGAGGGCTTGTCCTCAGTTGCTCGCGTCCACTGTGTTGTTCCCAGACAACGAACAGCGTTGTCGGTTTGAACACCACTTAATTGAAAAGTGTGCTTGTTCGCTGACCCTGTTCAGCTCCGTACTTTGTGCGGGGGGTCTGAAAGGGTTTCGGTGGTCATAGCGTGAGGGAAACGCCCGGTCCCATTCCGAACCCGGAAGCTAAGCCTCAAAGCGCCGATGGTACTGCAAGGGGGACCTTGTGGGAGAGTAGGACGCCGCCGAACAATTATTGTGGGATTGCCCCGCACCATTCATTTGGTGCGGGGCTTTTCTGCGTTCACAGGTATCTTCGACCGCATGAACGTCATACGAGTGGTGACTGCCGACGACTGGCCGCAGGCGAAGGAATTGCGGCTCGCCGCTCTGCGCGACCCCGTGGCGCACCTGGCCTTTCTGGACACGTACGAGAACGCGGTGGGGAAGCCGGACGTGCTGTGGAAGGAACAGGCCGCGAACTCCGGGGCCGGGGTGAGGAGTCGGCAGTTCGCCGCTGTCGCGCCGGACGGCAGGTGGATCGGGTCGGCGGCGGGGATCGTCGAGGAGCCCGGGGCGCAGGACCACTTCGGGTTGCCCATCGACGAGCGGCAGGCCCAGCTCGTCGGGGTCTACGTACGGCCCGAAGAGCGTGGAGGCGGGCGCGTGCTGGGGCCGCTCGTCGCGGCGGTGCGCGAATGGGCCGGTGAGGTCGGGGCCGGGCGGCTGCGGCTGTTCGTGCACGCCGAGAACGGTCGGGCGGTCGCGGCGTACGAGAGGCTCGGCTTCGTGGCCACCGGGCACCGGGTTCCGGACCAGGCGGGAACGGGTGAGGAACTGGAATACGTGTGGAACGGGCCCCTGGCGCCGTAGCGTGTCCGCGGACGGGTCGGGGCTCAGCCCACGAGGTCGGTGTCCGGCCACCTGGTGCGGGCCTGCTCCTGGGAGCGCAGGAGCGCCAAGGGGTGCAGGCCGGTGGCCTGGCCCGTCGCGAGGAGGGCTGGAAGCTCGGGGAGGGGGGCCACCGCGGCGACGTCCTCCAGGACGAGCGTCAGTGGTGGGTCGAGCCGGCCGGCGGGAGACCTCGCGGCCTCGCGGCGGCCGTGCTCGACCACGTCGGAGGCGAGCGCCGTCGTGAAGGGCAGGGCGCCGGGGTGCGCCTTGGGGTCCTCGACGGAGACACCCACGAGGTAGAGCGTTCCCTCCTCCGCGAGGAAGGAATCCAGCCGGGCTGTGTCGGTGCGGTGCGGGGTGCAGGACTCGCGCAGGTGGACCTCGGCGAGTCCTGAGAGGGCCCGGGCCGTCAGCTCCTGGGCCATGTCCCGGCGTTCCGGATACGCGGTGAGTGCTGCCTCCAGTTCGCCCGCGGCGCCGGGAGCCGCGGTGGGGTGGGTACGGAGGATGCGGACCGCTTCGTGGACGCGCGTGCCCTGGGCCCAGCGGTGGACGTGGGAGACCGGACGGCCGTCCGTGTCGGCGGCGTGCAGGAAGCAGCGCAGGAGCGTCTCGGCGGTGTCGGCGGTCGCTGCGTCGAGCCGGGACGCGGGACGGACCGGGGCGAGGAGCGCTCCGGCACGTACCGCCGCGGTCTTCGGGTCGGCGCAGCCGGTGGTCGGGGACCAGTGGAGGCGGTCCGGGGTCTCGCAGCGCAGCAGCGGGTCGTGGACCAGGACGGGGCCGAGCTTGGCGCGGGCGTCCTTCGTCTCCTGCCACAGCGCGGGCTGGGAGGTGACGACGAGGACGGGTCCTGCCGCTTCCCGTACCGCCTCGATCGCCTCGGTGAGACGGGCCGGGGCGTCGGCGAGGCGGAGCGCGGGACGGCGCGGGGCGGGGACAGCCGGAGCGGCCAGGACCGGCGGGGGCGTGCGGGGATCTTCGCGCTTGCTCAGGTCGAGGGCTTCGCGGCGGTCTTCGAGGGCCTTCTCGCGTCGGCTGAGGGCTTCCTCCTCCCGGCGGGCGAGTTCCTCCTCCTCGCGGCGGAGGGCGGCCTCGCGGCGGCGCAGGGCTTCTTCCCTTATCCGTACGGACTCCTCCCCGGGGAGGAGCGCGGGCCCGGGAGTCGGCTCGGGCGGGGGCGGGTTCTTGCGGGCTGCGCGGAGGGCGCTGCGGCGGGCGAAGGCGGAGAGGGCGAAGAGGACGAGGGCGACGAGGACCATCGCGAGGCCGAAGAAGAGGCCCCAGAAGAGGCCGTAGCCGGAGAGCGCCGTGGCCGGTGCTTCGGGCCACGCGGCGTGCAGGTCCTTCGGGTCGGTGAGCAGCGAGCGCAGGGCGAGCGGCGTGTGGCGGAGGCTGACCGCCGCGGGCCAGTGGCCGTGCGAGAGGAGGGCGGCGAGGCCGCTCGCGAGCCACAGAAGCAGCGTGATGCCGAGGGCCAGGACGAGGACGCCGAGGAGCACGCCGTCCGGGACGCCGCCCGGGCGGCCCGGGGTGGGCTGCCTGCGGGGGCTCATCGGGGCTCGTCCTCTCGTACGGTGTCGCTCCGTCTCCCGTACCACTGACGCGGGTACGGGCCGGTTCCGTGCCGCTCGCGCATGATCAGGCGACTCCGGAGTGGCGCTGTTCCATGAGGGCCGCGCGTTCGGCGGTCTCCTGCTCCGCGGCGAGGAGTTCCTCGGGGTAGGGCTCGGACGATTCCGTCATGGCGCGGTCGGTGAAGACGAGGGGGCGTTCGGCCTCGGTGACGAGGTGTTTGACGACCTGCACGTTGCCGTTGACGTCCCATACGGCGATGCCCGGGGTCAGTGTCGGGATGATCTCCTGGGCCCAGCGGGGGAGGCCGAGGACGGCCCCCGTGGCGCGGGCCTCGTCGGCCTTCTGGGCGTAGATCGTGCGTGTCGAGGCCATTTTGAGGATCGCGGCGGCTTCCTTCGCCGCGGCGCCGTCGACGACGTCGGAGAGGTGGTGGACGACGGCGACGAAGGAGAGACCGAGGCGGCGGCCGAACTTCAGGAGGCGCTGGAAGAGCTGCGCGACGAAGGGGCTGTTGATGATGTGCCAGGCCTCTTCGACGAGGAAGATGCGCTTTTTGCGATCGGGCCTGATCCAGGTGTGTTCGAGCCAGACACCGACGATTGCCATGAGGATCGGCATCGCGATCGAGTTGCGGTCGATGTGGGACAGGTCGAAGACGATGAGGGGCGCGTCGAGATCGATGCCGACCGTGGTGGGGCCGTCGAACATGCCCCGCAGGTCGCCGTCGACGAGGCGGTCGAGGACGAGCGCGACGTCGAGGCCCCAGGCGCGGACGTCCTCCAGGGCGACGTTCATCGCCTCGGCGGATTTCTGCTCGGGGTGACGGAGCTGTTCGACGATGTCGGTCAGGACGGGTTGACGGCCCGTCACTGTCTCGTTGACGTAGGAGTGCGCGACCTTGAGGGCGAAGCCGGAGCGCTCGTCGAGGCTGTGGCCCATCGCCACTTCGATGATCGTGCGGAGCAGGGCGAGCTGGCCCGTCGTGGTGATCGCGGGGTCGAGCGGGTTGAGGCGGATGCCCATGTCGAGGGCCGCGGTCGGGTCCAGGCGGATGGGGGTTATGCCGAGCTGCGAGGCGATGAGGTTCCACTCGCCGACGCCGTCCTCGCCCTGCGCGTCGAGGACGACGACCTGGCGGTCGCGGAAGCGCAGCTGGCGCATCACGTACGTCTTCTCCAGCGCCGATTTGCCGTTGCCGGACTCACCGAGGACGAGCCAGTGCGGGGCGGGGAGCTGCTGACCGTAGAGCTGGAAGGGGTCGTAGATGTAGCCCTTCCCGCTGTAGACCTCGCGGCCGATGATGACACCGGAGTCGCCGAGGCCCGGGGCGGCGGTCGGGAGGTAGACGGCCTGGGCCTGCCCTGTCGAGGTACGGACCGGGAGACGGGTGGTCTCGACCTTTCCGAAGAGGAATGCGGCGAAGGCGTCGGTGAGGAGGGTCAGCGGGTCCTTCATCTCTGGCTCCCGGGCGGTGGCGGGTCGTGCGATGGATGCCGCTGGAGCGGCGAATCAGTCGTGGGACGGAGGGTGCGGCGTGGCGTCGTTCGTGAGAGGGAGGAAGAGAAATCCGTCGGGCGGGGGACGCCTGGGCGGGGGTGGCCGGTGGATGATGGTCAGCAGCGGATGAGGGCGGGGGCGGCAGGTGGTCGGCGAGTGCAGGTGCGGGCGTCGTCGGCGAGCGGGGGCGGTCAGCGGCGGATGCCGGTGGCGAAGGGCAGGGTGTTGACGAAGGCGCGGTGGTGTTCGCGGTCGCACCATTCGAGCTTGAGGTAGGACTTGCCCGCGGAGGCGCGGATGGTGCGCTTGTCGCGGGCGAGTGCTTCGGGGTTGCGGGACGAGACGGTGATCCAGCCGACGAGGTTGACTCCGGCGGCGCCGCTCGCGAGGTCGTCGCCTCGCTGGTCGATACGGCCGGACGCGGCCATGTCGCGGGGGTCGACGGTGCGGTTGAGTTTGGCGGCGCGGCTGGCGTCGGCGGCGTCGTTGGTCTTCTCGGTGAGCATCCGCTCGATGGCGATCTCGGTGGGTTCGAGGTCCATCGTGACGGCGACGGTGCGGATGACATCGGGGGTGTGGACGAGGAGCGGGGCGAGGAAGTTCACGCCCACGGGGGTCATGGGCCATTCCTTGACCCAGGCGGTGGCGTGGCACCAGGGCTCGCGGGTCGCGGACTCGCGGGTCTTGGCCTGGAGGTAGGTGGGCTCGGTGGCGTCCAGCTCGGCGGGCCAGGCGTTGCGGCGGGTCATGGCCTGGAGGTGGTCGATGGGGTGGTCGGGGTCGTACATGGAGTGGATGAGGGAGGCGAGGCGGCCCTGGCCGAGGGGCTGGCGGACGCGGATGTCGGCTTCCTGGAGGCGGGAGCAGATATCCGTCAGCTCGCGGGCCATGACGATGGCGAGGCCCGCGTCGCGGTCGAGTTTGCGGCCGCCCTTGGGGCGCGCGGCCTTGGCCATCGCGTTCGCCTCGGCGGCCAGCTCGCGCCCGTAGTCCATGCAGGCGACGAGGTAGGCGCGGTGCTGCTCGCTGGAGGTGGAGACCATCGACAGGAGCTGCTCGTAGCTGTCCTGGAGCCAGAGCGGGGCGCGCTGGTCGCCGCGCTGGCTGACGTCCTTGGCGTGGGCGTCGGGGTCGGCGGGGAGGGTGCGGGCGAGCATTTGCAGGCGGGTGACGAAGCCGTCGCCGTTGGCGACGTGCTTGAGGAGGGTGCCGAAGCGGTCGACGAGGGCTTCCTGGTCCTCGGAGTCGCGCAGGCCGACGCCGGGGCCCTCGATCTCGATGGCGGCGGTGACGGTGCGGCGGTCGGCGTGGAGGAGGACGGCGATCTCATCGGGGCCGAAGGGGGCGGAGAGCCAGGAGATACGGCCGATGCCGGGGGGCGGGCCCACTTCGATCTCGCGGCCGTCGATACGGGTGCCGGCCTCGGCGGCGCCGGAGCGGTAGGCGGCCTGGCCGCTGCGGTTGAGCCGCTTGAAGCTGCGGTTGATCTCGTACCACTTGTAGAAGGTGCGGCGCTTGTACGGGACGTAGACGGCGGCGAGGGCGATCAGCGGGAAGCCCATGAGGAGGACGAGGCGCAGGGCGAGGAAGGGGACGAGGAGGCCGCACATCATGCCGAGGAAGGCCCCGGCGATGATGAGGGCGAGTTCGCCGCTCTCGCGGTTGCGGCCGATGACGGCGTTGGGCCGTGCGCGGCCGATGAGATAGGTGCGGCGGGGCGCGTAGGTCTGTGGCGGGGTCGTCAACGCCCTTCACCTCCCGTGCTGTTGGTGCTCGTGCCTCGGTTGGACGCGTGCGGGGTCTGAGTGGCGGAGCGGGGGGCGGGGGCCGCTGCCTGCTGGGCGCCGCCGCCGCGGGTGCCGTGGGCGGCGATGCCTTCGCCGACCGAGTGGGGGGCCTTGGAGCCGCCCTGGTTCTGGCCGCCGCCGGAGTTGCCGCCGCCGTCGTTGCGGGTGCTGTGGGTCTTGATGCCCTGGGCGACGAAGGAGGCGGGGGAGGAGAGGACGGCGGCGGCGCGGGACTCGGCGCCCTGCTGGATGCGGTTGGAGCGGGAGGCGACGAGTTCGTCGCCGAAGCCGGGGACGAAGCGGTAGATCATGGCGCTCGCGAAGATGGCGAGCAGGATGATCGCGAGGCCGGAGACGACGGCGGAGAAGGCGGAGGGGCCTTCGTCGCCGGCGAGGGCGCCGGCGAGGCCGAGGACGATGACGATGACGGGTTTCACGAGGATGACCGCGATCATGACGCCGGCCCAGCGGCGGACGTGACCCCACATGTTCTTGTCGACGAGTCCGGCGTAGACGACGGTGCCGAGGAGGGCGCCGACGTAGAGGAGGGCGGCGCGGATGACGAGTTCGAGCCAGAGGACGCCGGCGGCGAGGATCGAGACGAGGGAGACGACGACGAGCATGATGGGGCCCCCGCCGATGTCGTCGCCCTTGTCGAGGGCTTTGGAGAAGGAGCCGAAGAAGACGTCGGTCTGGCTGCCGGTGGTGCGGGAGAGGACCGCGGTGATGCCGTCGGTGGCGGAGACGACGGTGTAGAGGATGAGGGGGGTGAAGGCGGAGGCGAGGACGGTGAGCCAGAGGAAGCCGACAGCTTCGCTGATGGCGGTGGTGATCGGGACGCCGCGGACGGCTCGTTTGGCTACGGCGAGGAGCCAGAGGAGGAGGGTGAGGATGGTGGAGGCGGCGAAGACGACGGCGTACTGCTGGAGGAACTTGGGGTTGGTGAAGTCGACGTTGGCGGTGCTTTTGACGGCCTCGGAGAGTTTGTCGACGGTCCAGGAGGCGGCGTCGGCACAGCCGTTGGCGAGGGAGGCGAGGGGGTCGAGGGCGTCGGGGACCTTGGGGCCGCTCGGGCCGCTGTCGCCTTCACAGGCCGACTTGACCGGGCCAGGGACGATGTCGCAGGGCTCGTCAGGATCGGCCTGAGCCTGGCCGGCCCACAGCAGGACCGTTGCTGGGGTCGCCGTGAGCAGTAGTGCGGTACCCCGGGCGAGCGTGCGCCGGTTACCGGGCATAGGTGAACCCTCCGTACTCCTCGACGGCCTTCTCGATCTCCTCGGAGGTCGACACGGTGCCGTCCCCGTTGACGGGGGTGGGCCCGTCCTTCTGCGTGAAGGCGGCGATCCGCCAGTCGTCTCTCTCCCAGCGCAGGGTCAGGACCGTGGTGTACCAGGTGGTCGTGACCGGGTGCGTGGTCGACTTCGACGCGGTGCCGGAGAGCCCTGTGCACCAGACCTCGACCTTGGCCTCGGTGTCGGTGTAGGCCGTCGCCTTCGTGCCGATCGGCATCGCGCGGGACACGTAGGTGCCGCCGTCCACGGGGCTGCCCTTCGGGTCGAGACCGATTTTCGCGAGGAAGTCGGCCGAGTAGACGGAGTCGAAGCGCTCTTCGAGGGGGGAGAGCTGGTCCGCGACGAGGAGCTGGCCGAGCAGCTGCTCGCGGGCGTCCTTGGTGAGCATGGCCTCGGAGGCGAGTGCCACGGCGTAGTTGGCGCCCGCGCTCTGAGCGCCGTCCTGGGTACGGGGGTAGCCCGTTGGGATGCCGGTGGGGCCTGGGGATTGGGTGGGTTTGGTGCCGGTGGGGGTGGTGGGGGCCGGGGCCGGGGCGGCCTTGGCGGGGGTGGGGGTGTCGGGGCGGGTGGGGGAGTCGTCGGAGTTCTGGTTCGCGAAGGCGATCGCCGCGATGAGGAGGGCGACGACGGCGCCGATGACGACGAGGCCGCGCGAGGGGCGGCGGGGTGCGGGCGGGTGCGGGGGGCCCGCGCGGTCGGGGAGGCGGGTGCGGGTCTGCCCGGTGCCGCCGTAGTCGTCGGGGAGCGGGGGCACCCCGTACCGGTGGTCGTCGCCCGTGCTCATGCCGCCTGCGCCCCCTCGGCCGTTGGGTGGACCCTCACGCGGCCCGCGGTGCGGTGCGCGTAGTACGAAGGTAGCCCGGTGGACGGCCGTTCGCTCGGGGTGTGGTGACTGGACATCAGGGACATCAGGGGGACGCAACCTCAGCCGGTGGCACGGGGGACAGGGGTGACGCGGGTGGCGTGCGGGGCACCCCCGTGGCCCCGGTCGTGCCGCCCCGCGACTGGACGGCGCAGCCGTGTGCGTCGCTAGACGGCCATGCCGTACACGATCGTGAAGACGGTGCCGAGAGAGCCGATGATGAAGACTCCGCTGAGTCCGGCGATGATGAGGCCCTTGCCCTGCTCGGCGCTGAAGGTGTCGCGCAGCGCCGTGGCACCGATGCGCTGCTTGGCCGCGCCCCAGATCGCGATGGCGAGGCAGAGGATGATCGCGAAGGCCATGACCACCTGGATCATGACGCGGGCCTCGCTGCCGAGGCTCCCGAAGGGGCCCCAGTCCGGGGCGATCCCGCCGATGATCGTGTTGATGTCGCCCTTGTCGGCCGCCATAAGCATGTAACTCACCGCCCCTAACGGGTTGTTCCGTCCTCTGCTCGACACAGAGGTCTCGCTCATTGTCGCTGACTCCGGCGCTTGTGCATGTCGACTTGGCGTCAAACCTGGCCGAGTTTTGCCTTCTTTCCACCCGCCGGAACCGGACCGAAGGGGTGGAAGGGGACGCGGCCGCCCGCGTGATTACTCTGTGTATCATGCGATGTGACTGCGGGCAACGAAGTGGGCGTGTCCACGGCGGGTCGCCCCAACGGGTGAAGGGGAGGCGAACGCGGGTGCGGATCGTTTGACGCTCAGTCAGCTGATCTGACATCAGGGACGCGGGGCCCCCGGTCATTCGTTCGCTCCCGCGTGCTCCGATGAACGGGTCATATGGCTGGTACGCGCACCCCGTGCTCCCGTACACCGTGGCGAAGCGCTTCTTCATGGGGGAGAGTTGACGCGTGCGCAAGTTCTGGCTCATCGGCTCGCTGCTCGCCGCCCTCGGGACGGGGTTCGTGGCGCTCCTCGTCGTCGGTGTCTTCGTCGTCGCGGGGAACCTCACCGGCGGTGGCGCGGGGCGCACGGCCGGGCTCGCGAAGGGCTCGGTGCCCGCCGCGTACCAGGCGCTCGTGCAGAAGTGGGGGAACCTCTGCCCCGCCCTCAGCCCCGCGCTGCTCGCCTCGCAGCTCTACCAGGAGTCCGGTTTCAACCCCCGCGCCCGCAGCGCGGCCGCGGCCGAGGGCATCGCGCAGTTCATTCCGAGCACGTGGGCCGCGCACGGCGTCGACGGCGACAAGGACGGCGTACGGGACGTGTGGAACCCGGCCGACGCGATTCCCTCGGCCGCCTCGTACGACTGCGAACTCGCCTCGTATGTCAAGAATGTGCCGGGCGATCAGTCGGCCAACATGCTCGCCGCCTACAACGCGGGGCCCGACGCCGTCATCCGCTACGGCGGGGTGCCGCCGTACAGCGAGACGCGGAACTACGTGAAGACGATCCGCGGCCTGGAGGAGAGTTTCTCCGCGCCGGTCGGACGGCTCCAGCCCTCCGAACAGGCGGCGGCCGCGATCTCCTACGCGCAGGGCAAGCTCGGCACGCCGTACCTCTGGGGCGGTACGGGGACGGCGGCGCAGCGCGGGCGCTTCGACTGCTCGGGGCTCACTCAGGCCGCGTACGAGAATGTCGGTATCGATCTGCCGCGCGTCGCGAACGATCAGTACAACGCGGGACCGCACCCGGGGCGGGACGAACTGCTCCCCGGTGATCTCGTCTTCTTCTCCGACGATCTGAGCGATTCGCGCGCCATCCGGCACGTGGGGATCTACGTCGGTGGCGGCTACATGATCGACGCTCCGCGTACCGGCGCCGTCATCCGTTTCGACCCGATCGACACCCCCGACTACTTCGGTGCGACCCGTGTCACGCAGGCCGCCGCTGCCGCGCTCCCCGAACCGGGTGCGAGCAAGTCCTTGCGGCCCGTCGACGAGGATCGTGCGGCGGAGAAGGCCCAGGAGACGGGCGGGGCGGGGGAGGCGGAGACGGGGAGCGGGACGGCGGACGAGGCCGCCGTTGACGCGAAGGGCGAAGGCGGGGGCGGGGGCGGAGGCGAGGACAAGGGCGAGGGCGAGGAGCAGGACGCCGCGGCGAAGGGGGGAGGCCAGACGGGGGGTGACGGAGCCGCCGTGTCCGGTGAGCCGACCGGTGGCCCGTCCCCCTCGCCCGAGGTCTCCGCGCCGGCCGCCGGAGCGGGTGAGGGACCGCGACGAGCGGACTGACGGGAGCGACTGGCGGGGAGCGCGTGGCGGCGGGCGGCGGTTGACTCGCGGGAACGGACTGGCGGGAACGGACTGGCGGGAACGGACTGGCGGGAACGGGCTGACAGGGGCGGGCTGACAGGGGCGGGCTGGAGGGGAACGGGCTGACGGGGAGTGGACTCGTGGACGGCGGGGTCCCGGCGCCGGGACCGGCTGTTGCCGCGCCCCGCCCCGCCCTGCGCGCCCCGGTCCGGGCCCGCTCGCGGTGGGGGTCCTGAGCTGCGTGGACGCGTCTCTCTTCGATAACGTCTGGGTGATCATTCGGTGGAGCGCGGAACGCGTGGGCAGGGAGCAGGCGTTCTCTGTTCAGGACCACGGGTGTGTGCGCGAGCGGAGCGGTGCCGGCCGGTGCCGACCACGGGGGTTGGTGAGGGACGTACGCCGTGTGCGTCCCGGTACGAAAGACAAGGGGCCGCGGCACGATGGCTGGACTCGACACTTCCGGGTCGAACCCCGATGTCAGCCTGCTCTTCGACATCAACGGCCTCACCGAGCACACCCCGGGCTGGTGCGATCAGGCCGTGCGCTTCCTCGGCGAGTACGGGCTGCCGGTGCTCGCCGTGCTGCTCGTGCTGTGGTGCTGGTGGGGTGTCAGGCGGCGCGGCTCCCTCGACGCGGCGGCCTCCTCGGTCGCCGCGGTGGTCTGGGCGCCGCTCGCCGCCGCGCTCGCGGTGGGCGTGAACATCCCGATCCGCGGTTTCGTCGAGCGGCCACGGCCCTTCGTGGACCACAAGGGCCTGGAGGTCCTGGAGCCGGGCAAGACCGATTTCTCCTTCGTGAGTGATCACTCGACGCTGACGATGGCGATCGGCGTCTCGCTCTTCCTCGCCCACCGCAAGCTCGGCCTGGTCGGCATCGGGCTCGCGGCGCTGGAGGGCTTCTGCCGGGTCCTGATGGGCGTGCACTACCCGACGGACGTCGTCGGTGGCTTCGCGCTCGGCACCGCCGTGGCGCTGCTGCTCTCGCCGCTCTTCACCGCGCTGTTCACGCCGGTGCTGCGCGCGGTCGGGCGCAGCCGTGCGGGCCGCCTGGTGTGGGCGGGCGGCGGTACGGGGGACGGGCGCGGCGCCGCAGGGGAGCGGGAGCCGCAGGGGGCCGACGGGGCGGTGCGCCCGGCGCGGGCGGACGGGGACAGGGACCTGGCGGCGTAGCGGAGGCGGCCGGCGGGGGCGTACGGGGGCACGGGGGTGGGGGTACGGGGGCGTCATGAACCCGTACGCGGAGGGGACGCGAGTCCGTACGTGAGCGTCACGAGCACGTACGAGGGTCCGCTTCCGTGAGCGTCACGAGCGGGTACGGGGTTCCGCCTCCGTGTCCCGCAGGTGTTCCGCCGCGTCCGAGCGGGCCTTGGAACGGGCCCGGCGGGCGGGGCCGCGCCAGCCGCACAGGCAGGTCGCGGTGCAGAAGGGGCCGCGTTCCTGGGTCGTGGTGCGGTGGGCGTCGGCCGGGGTCTCCTCGGAGGTCACGTCTTCACGGTAGTCCTGGGGGACCAGCCGTAGTCCTTGGGGCGGATTTCGTGGATTCCCGGGCGGGCAGCGTGACGGCCGTACGTATTGTTCGTTGACCCGATGAGTGCCCGGGTGGACGACTGGGTGCGACGGGTGGACACGCCGCCCGGTGGGGCGCCCCGTCGTGCGCCGGGGCGGATGACCCGTAAATGGTCCGTCCGTGTCATGCGCCGGGCGCACGCGGCTCCTTACGCTGGGCCGCGCGCCGTCCGGGACAGTGCCCGAGAAGGGGTCCGGGAAGGGTCCGGGAGAAGGGGGTGAGCCACGGTGACGACAGCTTTCGCGGTCGAGGACCCGGTGGCCCTCGCGGAGATCGAGCTCTGCGGGGAGCTGATGATCGCGGCCGTCTGCTCGTGCGAGGAGCGGCTGAGCGTGGAGCGGATCGACGAGGTCTTGCAGGTGAGAGGGGTGGGCCGCGGTGACGTGAGCGCTTACGGCGGATGAGGCCGGGGGCCGGGGGCGCGGCCGGGGGCCGGGGGCGGCGGGCCCGGGCGGGTGGTCGTCCTCGGCCCGCCCGGTATCCGGGCGAGGCCGGACCGGGTACCGGTGCCGGGCCCCGGCGTCGGCCCCGCCCCGGTCGCGCGCTCAGCCCACCACGTACGGAGCACGCGTCTTCAGGTGCGGAGCACGCACTCCTTCCCCTACGGAGCGCGTGCCCGTTCCCGTACGGAGGGCGCCCCTAGGGGTGCGGTGCGCGCGCCCGTTCCCGTACGGGGCGTCTCCGCGTCCTCACGTACGGAGCATCCGCGCGATGGCCCGCGTGGCCTCGGCGACCTTCTCTTCGACCTCGTCCCCGCCCCGTACCGCCGCGTCGGCGACGCAGTGCCGCAGGTGCTCCTCAAGGAGCTGGAGGGCGAAGGACTGGAGAGCCTTCGTGGAGGCGGAGACCTGCGTGAGTATGTCGATGCAGTACTGGTCCTCCTCGACCATCCGCTGGAGGCCGCGGATCTGGCCCTCGATGCGGCGCAGGCGTTTGAGGTGCTCCTGCTTGTGGTCGTGGTAGCCGTGCACGGCGTGTCCGGCCGCGGGAGTCTCGGCGGCGGACGGGTCGGGCGCCCCGGTGGGAGTCGCCGTTCCGGTGCCTTCGGCCTCGGTGGTCGTCATCGCGTCCTCCCGGTACGGGGGCCGTGGGGGACCACGGCGCAGATGTGAGCTGTCCGACACCCCTCGCGGAGCGCGGGGCCTCGCGGGGTTACGGCCAGTGTGGGGCAGGCTGCGCAGAAGCGTCGAGACGGGCGCTGAACGGCCCCTCTATACCCCGGATGGGTATATCGTACCGATATTTCCGATCTGATGGGATCGGTTCTGTTCCTCTCAGGCCGCTTGGGGCCCTGTGATGATCGCTCGCTTTCATGGGCGACACTGTGAAAGCCGGTTCGCCGTGGCCGGATGATGCGCCTAGCATCAGCCTGACCGAACCCAGAGGACACCGAGGACCCCACGTGCGTTTTCGTCTGACCCCCCGGGAGACGAGTTTCTACGACATGTTCGCCGCGTCCGCGGACAACATCGTCACGGGCTCCAAGCTCCTCATGGAACTGCTCGGGGCGGACCCCTCCGCCCGGGCCGAGATCGCCGAACGCATGCGGGCCGCGGAACACGCCGGGGACGACGCGACGCATGCCATCTTCCACCAGCTGAACTCCTCCTTCATCACGCCGTTCGACCGTGAGGACATCTACACCCTCGCCGGTTCGCTCGACGACATCATGGATTTCATGGAGGAGGCGGTCGATCTCGTCGTTCTCTACCAGATCGACCAGCTTCCCAAGGGTGTCGAGCAGCAGATCGAGGTCCTTCACCGTGCGGCGGAGCTGACCGCCGAGGCGATGCCCAATCTGCGGACGATGGACAACCTCACCGAGTACTGGATCGAGGTGAACCGTCTGGAGAACCAGGCGGACCAGATCCACCGCAAGCTCCTCGCACACCTCTTCAACGGCAAGTACGACGCCATCGAGGTGCTGAAGCTCAAGCAGATCGTCGACGTCCTCGAAGAGGCCGCCGACGCGTTCGAGCACGTCGCGAACACGGTGGAGACCATCGCGGTCAAGGAGTCCTGACCCGGTGGACACCTTTGCTTTGGTCGTGACCGTTCTGGTCGCGTTCGCCTTCACGTACACCAACGGCTTCCACGACTCCGCGAACGCGATCGCCACCTCCGTCTCGACCCGGGCGCTCACGCCGCGCGCGGCGCTCGCGATGGCCGCCGTCATGAACCTCGCCGGTGCCTTTCTGGGCAACGGCGTCGCCAAGACGGTCAGCGAGGGCATCATCGACACGCCGCACGGCGACAAGGGGATGTGGATTCTCTTCGCCGCGCTCGTCGGGGCGGTCGTGTGGAACCTTGTGACCTGGTACTTCGGGCTTCCCTCCTCGTCCTCGCACGCGTTGTTCGGCGGGATGGTCGGGGCGGCGCTCGCGGGCGGGATCGGGGTCATCTGGTCCGGGGTGGTCGACAAGATCGTCATCCCGATGTTCCTCTCGCCGGTCGTCGGTCTCGTCGTCGGCTACCTCGTCATGTGCGCGATCCTGTGGCTCTTCCGCAAGTCGAACCCGCACCGGGCCAAACGCGGTTTCCGTATCGCGCAGACCGTCTCGGCCGCCGCGATGGCGCTCGGGCACGGGCTCCAGGACGCGCAGAAGACGATGGGCGTCGTCGTGCTCGCGCTCGTCATCGCGGACGTCGAGGACCAGGGCGACGCGATCCCCGTGTGGGTGAAGATCGCCTGCGCGCTCATGCTCTCGCTCGGTACGTACGCGGGTGGCTGGCGCATCATGCGCACGCTCGGCCGCAAGATCATCGAGCTGGACCCGCCGCAGGGCTTCGCCGCCGAGACCACCGGCGCCTCGATCATGTTCACGACCGCCTTCCTCTTCCACGCGCCCATCTCGACGACACACGTGATCACCTCGGCGATCATGGGCGTCGGCGCGACGAAGCGGGTCAACGCGGTGCGCTGGGGCGTCGCGAAGAACATCGTGCTCGGCTGGTTCATCACGATGCCCGCGGCGGCGATCGTGGCGGCGGTGGTGTTCTGGGTCGTGAACTTCCTGTTCTTGTGACCGGGTGACCGGGTGACCGGGTGACCAGGTGACCGGGTGACCGGGTGACCGGGTGGCTGGGTGGCTCGGGGCCGGGTGGCTGGATGGCTCGGGGCCGGGTGACCGGGTGACCGGGCGGCTCAGGACCGGGTGGTTGGGTGGCTCGGGACCGGGTGGCTGGGTGAGTGGGCGACCGGGTGAGTGGCCGGGCGGGGGTGGGGACCCTTAGGGGGTGGTCGAACGGATCACCTAAGGGTTCGATGGGCCCCCTGTAGTAGGCCATGACGAGCGGCGGGGCGGCGGAGTTCCCGCGGTGCGTGAAGGCGGTACGTGAGCGGGCGAAGACGGTACGCAAGGGGGAGTCGTCCGTCCGTCGCGCGGGGGATGACTCCTTGCGGGGGCGACTTCCTGCGAGGGGGCGGGCTCGCGCGGGGGTGGCTCCGTGTGGGGTGGCCCTGGGCGAGGGGCGTGGTGGGTCGGCCTCGCCGCCTGGCGTACGTTTCCTCCTCTGCTCCGGCTTGGGCAAGGCGTCTCCCCTTCGGGGGGGGGCGCCTTTTTGGCGTGCGGTAGGGGGCGGATGGCGGGGCTCGTCGGGGGCGGGGCACCGTGTGCGTACCGTCCCGTGGTCCCGTATCCGTACCGCCCCCGTGGCCCCCGTATCCGTACTGCCCCGTGGCGCCGTGTCCGTGCCGTTTCGTGGCTTGCGGGGCGCCGGGTGCCGTCTCCGGTCGCGAAACGGAGCGATGTTCCGTACAGTGGGCGGAACGTTGTTCCGATTTGATGGAGGCGTGTTCTCATGGCGTGGTCGTCCTCGCAGCAGCCCCTTGGTTCCCCCTTCGGTCCCGGTGCCACCGCGGATGAGGTGCTGGCGGGGGTGGATCTGCGGGGGAGGTTCGTGATCGTCACCGGGGGGCATCAGGGGATCGGGTTCGAGGCGACGCGGGCGCTCGCGGGGGCCGGGGCGGAGGTCCTGGTCGGGGCGCGGAGTCCGGAGCGGGCCGCCGGGAAGGTCGCGGGGATCGCGGGGGTGGAGGCCGATCAGCTCGATCTTGTCGATCCGGCGTCCGTGGACGCGTTCGTCGGGCGGCGGCTCGCCGCGGGGCGGCCCGTGGACGTGCTCGTCAACTGCGCCGCCGTCGCCGCGCCCGCCGAGCGGACCATCGACGCGTACGGGCACGAGATCCAGTTCGCGACGAGCCACCTCGGGCCCTTCCGGCTCACCCTCGGGCTGCGCCCCCTGCTGCGCGCGGCGCACGGGGCGCGCGTCGTCAACGTGTCCTCCGGCGCGCAGCGGATGGGAACCATCCGCTGGGACGACCCGGACTTCACCGAGGGCTACAGCCCCGGTGCCGCCTACGCGCAGGCCAAGCGCGCCAATGTGCTCTTCGCCGTCGAACTCGACCGGCGGTGGGCCGACGAGGGCATCCGGGGCTACGCCCCGCACCCGGGAGTCGTCATCGGGACGAATCTCAACAATCGTCCCGAGGACCGGGAGGCGTACCGGGAGCAGGGCCTGCTCGACGAGGAGGGCAGGCCCGTCATCGACCCCGGGGCGGGCAAGAAGACGCCCGCGCAGGGTGCGGCCACCGTCGTCTTCGCCGCCGCGAGCCCGCTGCTCGACGGCATCGGCGGCGTCTACCTGAAGGACAGCGAGGTGTCGGTCGTGGACGGCGAGGACCGGCCGCTCACCGCCGACAGCATCCCCGCCGACGCCCACCCCGACTCGGTCGACCCGGAAGCGGCGCGGCGGCTGTGGGAGCTGACGGAGAAGACGCTCGGCCTCTGAGCCCGCGCGGGGCGCTCGTGCCGGCAGTCCAGTCGGCACGCAGGCCCGGCACGCAGGCCCGGCACGCAAACCCCGTACGCAGGCCCGGCACGCAAACCCCGTACGCAGGCCCAGCGCGCAGACCCCGTACGCAGGTCGGCACGCAGGCCCAGCGCGCAGGCTCCGTACGCAGGTCGGCACGCAGGCCCAGCGCGCAAGCCCCCCCGCGCGCCCCATCCCGCGCGCCCCATCCCGCGCGCCCCGCACGCAAGGAAGAGCCCGCCCCGGCCTGTCGTCGGGGCGGGCTCCTCGTGTCCTCCGTGGTGGCACCGCCATGCAGCACCGCGAAGGGGTCGGGGTGGCGGCGGCTCAGCCGAAGCGGCCCGAGATGTAGTCCTCCGTCGCCTGGACCGAGGGGTTGGAGAAGATCCGCTGGGTGTCGTCGATCTCGATGAGGCGGCCCGGCTGGCCCACCGCGGAGAGGTTGAAGAAGGCCGTGCGGTCCGAGACGCGCGCCGCCTGCTGCATGTTGTGCGTGACGATCACGATGGTGAAGCGTTCCTTCAGCTCACCGATCAGGTCCTCGATCGCGAGCGTCGAGATCGGGTCGAGCGCCGAGCAGGGCTCGTCCATGAGGAGGACCTGCGGCTCGACCGCGATCGCCCGCGCGATGCACAGGCGCTGCTGCTGGCCGCCGGAGAGGCCGGCGCCCGGCTTGTTGAGGCGGTCCTTGACCTCGTTCCAGAGGTTGGCGCCCTGGAGCGACTTCTCGACGACGTCGTTCAGCTCGGACTTCTTGAAGGAACCGTTGAGCTTGAGGCCCGCGGCGACGTTGTCGAAGATCGACATCGTCGGGAAGGGGTTCGGGCGCTGGAAGACCATGCCGATCGTGCGGCGTACCGCGACCGGGTCGACCTGGTTGCCGTACAGGTCCTCGTCGTCCAGGAGGACCTTGCCCTCGACGCGACCGCCGGGCGTCACCTCGTGCATGCGGTTGAGGGTCCGCAGGAAGGTGGACTTGCCGCAGCCCGAGGGGCCGATGAAGGCCGTGACCGAGCGGGGCTCGACGGTCATCGAGATGTCCTCGATCGCCTTGTGTGCCCCGTAGTACGCGGTCAGTCCGCTGACATCGATGCGCTTGGCCATGAGATCACTGCTTCTTTCGTACGAAAGGCCGCCTCAGCGACCGGAGGTCTTGGGGGCCTTCCACCGGGCGAGCGCGCGGGCCGCCAGGTTGAGGATCATCACGAAGGCGATCAGCGTCAGGGCCGCCGCCCAGGCGCGGTCGTAGGCCGCTCCGGAACCGGCGCTCGTCGCGTACTGCTGGTAGATGTACAGCGGCAGCGAGGACTGGCCGCCGTGGAAGGGGTCCGTGTTGATGTACGCGGAACCCCAGACCAGGAGCAGGACGGGTGCCGTCTCGCCCGCGATGCGGGCGATCGCGAGCATGACACCGGTCGTGATGCCGCCGATCGACGTGGGCAGGACGACCTTCAGGATCGTGCGCCACTTCGGCACGCCGAGCGCGAGGGACGCCTCGCGCAGCTCGTTGGGCACGAGCTTGAGCATCTCCTCCGTCGAGCGGACGACGACCGGGATCATCAGGATCGCCAGCGCGAGGGAGCCGGCGAAGCCGAAGGGCTCCGCCTTGATGAGGAGCATCAGGCTCAGGATGAACAGGCCGGCGACGATCGAGGGGATGCCCGTCATGACGTCGACGAAGAAGGTGACGGTCTTGGCCAGCTTCCCGCGCCCGTACTCGACGAGGTAGACGGCGGTGAGCAGCCCGACGGGCGCGGCCATGACCGTCGCGAGACCGACCTGCTCCACCGAGCCGACGATCGCGTGGTAGATGCCGCCGCCCGCGTCGTTCGCGCCGATGTTGACCATCGAGTGCGTCAGGAAGTACGGGTCGAGGACCTTCACTCCGCGCTTGACGGTCTCCCACACGAGCGAGGCGAGCGGGATGAAGGCGGCCAGGAAGGCGACCCACACGGTGCTCGTGACGACGCGGTCCTTGGCCTGCCTGCGGCCCTCGACGCGGGCGGCGAGCGCGTAGCCGCCGAAGACGAAGAGGAGCGCGGCGATCAGGCCCCACTGGACCTTCGATTCGAGCCCTGCGGCCAGGCCGATGAGGCAGGCGACGAGGACCGAGGCGGCCGCGACGGCGAGGTTGGACCAGCGGGGCAGGCGCGCGGCCCGCAGCGAACCGGCGCGCTCGCCCCGTCCGCGCCGGCCCGCGGGCCGCTCGCCCGTGGGCTGCCGCGTGGACGGCTGGGGGTGGTGGTCGTGGCTCATGCGTCGGCCCCCGAGTACTCCTTGCGGCGGGCGATGATGGCCCGCGCGGCTCCGTTGACGAGCAGCGTGATGACGAAGAGGACGAGCCCGGAGGCGATGAGGGCGTCGCGGCCCTCGATGCTGGCCTCGCTGAACTTGCTCGCGATGTTCTGCGCGAACGTGCCGCCGCCCGGGTCGAGCAGGCTCGACTGGATGTCGAAGCTCGGCGAGAGGACCGTCGCGACGGCCATCGTTTCGCCGAGCGCGCGGCCAAGCCCGAGCATCGACGCGGAGATCACACCGGACCGGCCGAAGGGGAGGACCGCGGTACGGACGACCTCCCAACGGGTCGCACCGAGCGCGAGCGCCGCCTCCTCGTGCGCCTGCGGGACCTGCCGGAAGACTTCGCGGCTCACATTGGTCACGATCGGAAGGATCATGATCGCGAGCAGGATGCCGACGGTCAGGAGCGAACGCGGCGCGCCGCCCTGCCAGGAGAAGATCCCGGTCCAGCCGAAGAACTGGTCGAGCCAGCCGTAGAGCCCGTCGAGGTGCGGCACGAGGACGAGGGCGCCCCAGAGCCCGTACACGATCGAGGGCACGGCGGCGAGCAGGTCGATGACGTAGCTGATGGGGCCGCGCGCGGCGCGGGGCGCGTAGTGCGTGAGGAAGAGCGCGATGCCGACCGAGACCGGTACGGCGAGGGCCATCGCGATGACCGAGGAGACGACCGTGCCGAAGGCGAGCACGGCGATGCCGAAGACCGGCGGCATCGCGGTCGGGTTCCACTCGAAGGTCGTGAAGAAGTTGCCGTGGTTCTTCGTGAGGATCAGCGAGGAACGGTAGGCGAGGAAGACGGCGATGGCCGCCATCACGACGAGGAGGAGGATGCCGGAGCCGCGCGAGAGGCCGAGGAAGACGCGGTCGCCGAGGTGGCGGGAGCCGCGCGCCTTCTGGAGGTCCGCCTTCCTGGCGCCGCCCCCGGGAGGGACGGGGCCCGGCTGCGGGGCTGCGGAAGTCGGTGGGGCGGCGGGTGGGCCGCCGGGGGCGGGGGTCGTGGGTATGTCCATGAGTTTCTCCGGTCTGCGGGCCCGCTCTCCTTCAAGGGCTCCCCCTCAGGGACTGCGCCTGTGGGGTGGGCCGGGGGTGCGGGCTTGCTGGCGGCGGTGCACCGGACGGTGCGGGCGGCCCGGTGCGGGCCGCCCGCACGCGGGTCAGCTGAGGGAGGTGATGGTCTCGCGGACCTTGGCGATGATCGCGTCGGGGATCGGGGCGTAACCGGCGTCGGCCAGCTGGCCCTGGCCGTCCTCGCTCGCGATGTAGTTGAGGAAGGACTTCGTGGCGGGCAGGGTGTCCGCCTTGTTGCCCTTCTCGCAGGCGATCTCGTACGTCACGAGGGTGATCGGGTAGGCACCGTCGGCCGAGGGGTTGTAGTCCAGGTCAAGGGCGAGGTCCTTGCCCTTGCCGGTGACCTTCGCTGCGGCGATCGCCTTCGAGGCGTTGTCCGTCGTGGCCTTGACCGGCTCGGCGGCCTTCGTCTTGATGTCGACGGTCTTGATGCCGTCGCTCGCGTAGGACAGCTCGAAGTACGAGATCGCGCCCGCGGTCTGCTTGACCTGCTGGGCGAGCCCCGAGGAGCCCTGCGCGGACTGGCCGCCCTTGGCCTGCCAGGCCTTGCCGCCCTCGTACTTCCAGTCGCCGGGCGCGACGGCCTTGAGGTACTTGGTGAAGTTGTCCGTCGTGCCGGACTCGTCGGAGCGGTGGAACGCCTGGATCTTCGTGGACGGCAGCTTCGCGTCCGGGTTGAGGGCCTTGATCTCCTTGTCGTTCCAGGCGGAGATCTTGCCGTCGAAGATGTGCGCGAGGGTCTTCGCGTCCAGGACGAGGCTGTCGACGCCCGGGACGTTGTAGCCGATCGCGATCGGGCCGCCCACCATCGGCAGGTCGATGGCCTGCGAGTTCTTGCAGACGTCGGCCGACTTGGTGATCTCCTCCGGCTTGAGCGCGGAGTCCGAGCCCGCGAAGGCGGTACGGCCCTGGAGGAACGCGGTCACACCGGCGCCGGAACCGTCCGGCGAGTAGTTGATCCGCACGTCCTTGCACGCGGCCGTGTAGCTCTTCACCCAGGCGTCGATCGCGTTCTGCTGCGCGCTGGACCCCGAGGCGAGCAGCTCGCCCTTGGCGTCCGAGCAGTCGATGTCCGAGGACGAGGAGGGGGCGGCGGCGGCCGTGCTGTCCTTGCTCTTGTCGCCGTTGCCGGGCCCGCCGCTCGTGTCGTCCGAGCCGCACGCCGTCAGGGCCAGGGCGCCGGACACGGCGACGACGCCGAGGGAGAGCGCCCGCAGCCGGTTCTTGCGCTGAAGCTTCACTGTTGGGGTGTTCCTTCCGGGAGCCGGGACCCTGAGGGGGGCTCGGCGGTGGCTTGGTCGGGGTCTTTGCGAACCTCGTGAGGCCGAAAGTAGGCAGCGGAAGTGACCAGGCGTTCCGGGAAGAGTGAACGGGAGTTGAACCGTGAAGGTATGGCGGGTTGCCCCCGGCGGGGCGGGGCGCCCGGGGCGCGCGCGGGGGGCGGGGGCGGCGCGCGGGGGGAGGGAAGCGCAGGTGGGCGGGGGTGCGGCGCCTGGGGTACGGGCGCGGGCCGCCCGGGCCGGGAGGAGGGGGAGGTCTGTGAGGGAGTGGTCCAGGACCTCTCACCTCATGTTCACGCCGACGCCGTTTCCCGCGAGCCGGACATGGATGCCCTCCTTCGTCACGCGGACGTCGGAGAGCGAGACGTCCCCCGTCTGGGTGGGCAGCCTGGGGAGCTGGAAGCCGAGGGTGAGCCGGTCGGCGAGCTGGGGGCGGGTGAGCGTGGAGAGCGAGGTGAGCAGGCCGGGGTCGAAGCCGAGGCGGCGCGGCAGCTCGGGGTGGTCGAGGGCGGCGTCGATGAGGTTGATCCCCATGAGGTCGTGGACGAAGCGGGGCGTGCCGGTCAGCTCGTGCAGCTTGGCGTCGCTGCTCAGCGCGGTACGTACCGCTGCCCGCGGGACGCCGAGGCGGCGGGTGATCTCCCGTACCCCGAAGAGCGCCTTGACCTTGGCGGTCTGCTCGCGCAGCGCCTTCGCGCCGTGCTCGGTGAGGTGCAGGCCGTCCGCGGGACCCGTGCCGGGCCGGAAGGTGGCCAGCTCGCCGAGGCTCAGGCGGATGCCGCCGATCTCGGTGCGGATGCCCCGGGCGCCCTCGCGCGTGAGGCGCGCGTCGGCCCGTACCCGTACGTCGTGATCCCCGACGGGCAGCGTGCCGCGCGCGAGGACCCGGTCGCGGCCCGTTCCCGTGAACGTGACCTGACTGGCGCCGAGTTCGCGATTGAGGTCGTCGAAGGAGAGCAGTACCTCACCGTGCACCCGGCCCGCGTGCGCGCCCTTCAGCTTCGTCGGCAGGTCGCCGCTGAGACGGATGTCGTCGGCCGTGGCGCTGACCTTCGCCAGCGAGACGCGGTCGGCGGCCACGTCGGGGACCGTCACGGTGACCGAGCCGAGGTGCTTGCCGAGCACCTGCGTGACGAACGGGAACCCGCCGATGCTCACCTCGGGCGTCGCCTCCAGGTGCATCGCGTCCTTCAGCTTCTCCGCCGCCGTGTGCTCCGCGTACAGCACGGCCCAGCGGTCGCCGAGCGCGAGGAAGGCGAGCAGCGTGACGAGCGTGAGCGCCGCCTTGAGCGCGAAGGGAACGCCGGCGAGGCGGAAGAAGAGGCGCGGCCTGCGCCGGTGGTCGGGCGCGGACCAGGGCGCCCCGTCGTCGTCCTCGTCGTAGGCGTCCGCGAGCGGCGGTTCCTCGGGGCGGAGGAAGCCGTCGAGCGGCCCGGCGAGTTCGCCCAGCTCCTCGTACGGGTTCGGGGGCGTGGCGGCGTCGTACGGACGCGGTGCGGCGTACGGAGCTGCGGGGGGTGCGGTCTCGGGCGTTGCGGGGGCGGGCGGGGGCGCGTACGGGCCGGGGACGGTGTTCGGCTGTCGCGTGTCCGGTGCGGGGGTCTCGGGCACGGGCCCGTCCGGGTGGCCGGTGGTGCGGTCGGTCATGCGGTGGGGGGAACGCATCGGCGCAGTCCACCACAGGGGCGGGTGCGGGCCGCAAGCGCGCTTCCCGCGTTGTCCGCATATGCCGGGCGCTTGTGCGCGGACTCGTCACGAGGTCTTCGCGGCGCGTGCGGAACGGGAGCGGAACCCACGCGCCGCCGCGCCGCTACCCCGCGTCCCCGGGCGGCCGTACCGGGGCCCCGGGGATGGTGATCGTCGCGAGGGTGCCGGGCTCGCCGTCCGGGGCCGTGGCGAGGGTGACCGTGCCGCCGATGTCCCGCACCGTGCGGGCGACGATGGACAGGCCGAGACCGGAGCCCGGGAGGGAACGGGCCGAGGGCGAGCGCCAGAAGCGGTCGAAGACGTACGGCAGATCCTCGGGCGGGATGCCGGGGCCGTGGTCGCGCACGGTCAGCGTCCCGCGCTCCAGGCGGACCCGGATCTCGCCACCGTCCGGGCTGAACTTCACCGCGTTGTCCAGGACGTTGACCACGGCGCGCTCCAGCGGCGCCCGGTGCGCGCGCACGAACCACGGGCTCAGCGCGGCGTCGATCGTCAGGTGCGGGCCGCGCAGCCGGGCGCGCGCCAGCGCCGTCTCGGCGACTTCGTGCAGGCCGACGATCTCCAAGGGCCCCTGCTGGCGCGCGTCCGGGCGGGAAAGCTCCTGCAAATCGCCGATCAGCGCCGCCAGTTCCGTCATCTGCGCCTTGACGGATTCGAGCAGCTCACGGCGGTCCTCCGGGGGGATCGCGCGCCCCGTCTGCTCGCTGCGGACCAGCAGCTCGATATTGGTACGGAGCGAGGTCAGCGGGGTGCGCAGCTCGTGGCCCGCGTCCGCGATGAGCTGGCGTTGCAGCTCGTGCGAGGCCGCGAGCGAGGCCGTCATGCTGTTGAAGGAACGGGACAGGCGCGCGATCTCGTCGTCGCCGTCGACCGGGATACGGGTGGTCAGGTCCTCCGTGCGCGCGATGTGCTCGGCCGCGCGGCTCAGGTCGTCCACGGGCCGCAGCCCCGTCCGTGCCACCCACAGCCCCGCGCCGCCCGCGCCGATCACGCCGACACCGGAGACGAGGAGGAGGATCAGCGCGAGTTCGTTGAGCGTGTCGCGCGTGTCGCTCAGCGGCACGGCGAGCTGGAGCGCGATGCCGCTCAGGAGCTGGTCGCTGGAGTTCTGGAGCGGGATGCTCAGGACCCGTACGTCGGTGCCGTCCGCGGTGACGCCGTCGCGGAACCGGCCGCCGCTGCTGACGTACTCCTCGGGGTGGCGCGCCACGTCCCTGTCGCCCGACGTGACCCGTACGACGCCGCTCGACCCCGAGTACACGCACGGGTCGCCCTCGCTGCGTACGAGCTGCTGGTAGCTGTTGGCCGAGGGCGGGCGCGGGTTGGTGCCCGAGCCGGGCCCGTCGGGCGCGGCGAGGCAGTCGCCGCGCACGGTGTCGACCCAGCGCACCTCCGTCTTCTTCGACTGCTCGGTGAGCTGCGAGTCCAGCTCGTCGTAGAGCTTGCCCTGCACGAGGAACCAGCACACGACGGAGACGACGGCGACCGCGAGTGCCACGGCGGCCGCCGTGAGGAGGGAGAGCCTGGAGCGCAGCGGCAGCGCGCGGAAGCGGCGGACGACGCGGTTCACTCGCCGCCGCCGCGCAGCACGTAGCCGACCCCGCGCACGGTGTGGACGAGGCGCGGCTCGCCGCCCGCCTCGGTCTTGCGGCGCAGGTACATGACGTAGACGTCGAGGGAGTTGGAGGACGGCTCGAAGTCGAAGCCCCACACCGTCTTCAGGATCTGCTCACGCGTGAGGACCTGGCGCGGGTGGGCGAGGAACATCTCCAGGAGGGTGAACTCGGTACGGGTCAGCTCGACCGGGCGGTCGCCGCGCGTGACCTCGCGCGTCGCGAGGTTCATGCGCAGGTCGCCGAAGGCCAGGGTCTCCTCGTCGTCGGCGGCCTGCTGGGCGACCGCGTACGAGGAACGGCGCAGCAGGGCGCGGATACGGGCGAACAGCTCGTCCAGCTCGAAGGGCTTGACGAGGTAGTCGTCGGCGCCCGCGTCGAGCCCCGTCACGCGGTCGCCGACCGTGTCGCGCGCGGTCAGCATGAGGACGGGCACGGTCGAGCCGGTCGCGCGCAGGCGCCGCGCCGCGGTGAGGCCGTCCATGCCGGGCATCTGGATGTCCAGGACGACGAGGTCGGGCGGCGTCGCCGCGGCCTTCCGGAGGGCCTCGTGCCCGTCGGCCGCGACCTCGACGCCGTATCCCTCGAAGGCGAGCGAGCGGCGCAGCGCCTCCCGCACGGCGGGTTCGTCGTCCACGACGAGGATGCGCTGCTGCCGCTGCTCGCGGTCGCCTTCCTGCGGGCTCATCGCTTCCTGCTCCTCGGTCTGCTCGGGTCCTGTGCGCGGGGAGGTGCGCGGGTCGGCCGTCACGGTGTACGCGCCGGTGACGGCCTCGCCCAGCCTGCCACGCCAGGGGCCGTGCGGGCCGTTCAGTCCTGTGCTCCGGAGCGGAGCTTGGCGAGGTCGGCCTTCACGGTGTTCACGGGGATCGCGAAGCCGAGACCGACGCTGCCCGCGTCCGAGGAGGAGGACTGGCTGCCGCTCGACGCGGCCGAGTACATCGCCGAGTTGATGCCGATGATCGCGCCGTTCATGTCGATGAGGGCGCCACCGGAGTTGCCGGGGTTGAGCGAGGCGTCGGTCTGGATCGCCTTGTACGTGGTCGTCGTGTCGCCCGTGTCGCCGTTGAACTGCTCGCCGCCGAACTGGAAGGGCCACGAGTCGTCGCCGCTCCCGAAGCCCTGCCCGCGCTGGCTCTGCCCCTCCTGGCTCCCCGAGCCGCCGCTCTCCTTGGCGACCGTGACATCGCGGTCGAGCGCCGAGACGATGCCGCTGGTCACGGTGCCGCTGAGGCCCTCGGGGGAGCCGATCGCCACGACGTTGTCGCCGACCTGGAGGTTGTCGGAGTTGCCGAGCGTCGCGGTCTTGAGACCGGAGGCGTCCTTCAGCTTGATGAGCGCGAGG
Source organism: Streptomyces sp. P6-2-1 (assembly GCF_050613165.1). Classification (NCBI taxonomy): domain Bacteria; kingdom Bacillati; phylum Actinomycetota; class Actinomycetes; order Kitasatosporales; family Streptomycetaceae; genus Streptomyces; species Streptomyces sp. P6-2-1. The sequence continues at coordinate 3,806,241 of NZ_CP192513.1, forward strand.
TCCTTGGAACTGTCCGTGCCGACGACCTCGGCCGTGTAGGTCTTGCCGCTCTTGAGCGTCACCTTGATCTGCTGGGCGCCGGAGATCACGTGATTGTTGGTGACGATCTCGCCGTTCGACGTGATGACGACGCCCGCGCCGGTCGACTGGCCCGCGTTCGACGTCGCGCTGATCTCGACGACGGCGGGGCTCACGGCGGCGGCGACGCCCGCGACGGTGCCCTTGCTCGACTCGGAGACCGTCGTACCGCTCACCGTGGTGACGGTGTTCCCGCCGTTGTTCCCGCCGAGCTGCTGGAGCCCGTACGAGGTGGCGCCGCCCGCGACCGCGGCGGCGACCGCGACGGCCGTGAGGAGACCGGCGGGGCCGCGCAGCCGGAGTCGCCGCCGGGCGCGGGCGGGGGCCTGGGTGGCGGGGGCCTCGACCGGGTAGGCGTAGGGGTCGGGCTCGTAGGCGGGCGGCGGCGGGTACGAGCCCGGGTTCGCTGCGGATGGGGTGCTGGGGCCATACGAGTTCTCGGTCATGTGTCTCAGCGTGTCCGCGGATCATGAGAGGTCCCTGAGACGGGGCTGAGAAGGGCGGCAGAAGGGTGTTTGCCCGATATAAAGGCCGTCGGGTGGGGGTGGGGGGAGTGGCGGGGGGTGGGGGGAGTGGCGGGGGAGTGGCGGGCGGGGGCGGAGGGCGCGCGGCGGGGTCGGCGGGACAGCCCCCACCCGCCCTGGGGGGCTCCCCTGCTATCAGTCTTCCGCAAACCGGCCCCCTCCCCCCGCCATCCCCGCGAATCTGTGGATAACTTCCCCGAAGTCGAAAATCCCGCAACTCGATCGGGTGAGGAGACATGCGGGACGTCGCCAGCTCTCAGCCGTACCCGCACGAGTGCCGGATCACCAGCCGTGACGGGTACGGGTGAGGAGACACGTGGGACGTCGGCAGCTCTCAGCCGCACCCGCACGAGTGCCGGATCACCAGCCGTGACGGGTACACCTTCAGCCGTTCGCGGCGGGGGGAGGTGACGCGGAGCGCGTCGTCGAGCACGAGGTCGACGGCGGCCCGGGCCATCGCGGTGCGGTCCGACGCGACGGTGGTCAGGGGCGGATCGGTGAGCGCCGCTTCCTTGACGTCGTCGAAGCCCGCGACGGCGAGTTCCCCCGGGACGTCGATGCGCAGTTCGCGGGCCGCGCGCAGGATGCCGATCGCCTGGTCGTCCGTCGCGCAGACGAGGGCCGGGGGCCTGTCGGGGCCCGCGAGGAGTTCCAGGCCGACCTTGTAGGCGTCGTAGCGGTTGTACGGGCTCTGGAAGAGGCGGCCCTCGGTCGGCAGCCCCGCCTCCGTCATCGCGCGGCGCCAGCCCTCGATGTGGTCGGAGACCGGGTCGCCCTCGGCCGGGGTCTGCTCCGTGCCGCCCAGGCAGGCCACGTACGGGGCGCCGTGTTCGAGGAGGTGCCGGGTCGCGAGCTGCGCGCCGCCCACGTCGTCCGTGACGACCGCGACGTCGTCGATCGGGGAGGGGCGGCGGTGCAGCAGCACGATGCGCGCGTCCCACGCGTCGATCTCGGCGGCCGCGGTCTCGCTCGGGCCCTGCGAGACGAGGATGAGCCCCGCGACCCGCATACCGAGAAACGCTCTCAGATAGTGGACCTCGCGGGCGTCCGCGTAGTCCGAGTTCCCGACCAGGACCATCTTCCCGCGCTCGGAAGCGGCCTGTTCGACCGCGTGCGCCATCTCCGCGAAGAACGGCTGACGCGCGTCGGGCACGATGAGCCCTATGAGATCGGTGCGGCGCGAGGCCATCGCCTGCGCCACCCGGTCGGGCCGGTAGCCCAGCTCCTTGATGGCGGCGAGCACGCGCTCGCGCGTGGCCGGGGCGACCGGCCGGGGTCCGTTGTTGATGACGTAGCTCACGACGGCGGTCGAAGTCCCCGCCCGCCGCGCCACGTCGTCCCGCGTCACCTTGGCCACGCCGGGCAGTCTACGCGGGGTGAAAGCGCTGCCCAGGGCCCGGAGAAGGCCCGAAGCCGGGGGCCGGGGAGCGCAAAAAGGACGTAAACCCCGCAGCGGGGGCGGCCGCCCGGAAAGGCCCGGGCGCCCGCCCCCGCCGGACGGTTCAGCCCTTGACCGGAGCCGAGGCCCTGACCTCGCTCTTCTCCGGGACGGCGGCCGCGTCCTCGCCCGTCGCGCCCTCCCCCGCGGCGGAAGGCTCGGGGGCGCTCTTCTCCGTCCGTTCGCGCTCCGGCTTCTCAGGAGTCACGAAGCGGTATCCCACATTGCGGACAGTACCGATGAGGGATTCGTGCTCGGGGCCGAGTTTGGCGCGCAGGCGCCGTACGTGGACGTCGACGGTGCGGGTGCCGCCGAAGTAGTCGTAGCCCCACACCTCTTGCAGCAGCTGGGCGCGCGTGAAGACGCGGCCGGGGTGCTGCGCGAGGTACTTGAGCAGTTCGAACTCCTTGAAGGTCAGGTCGAGGACCCGGCCCTTGAGCTTCGCGCTGTAGGTGGCCTCGTCGACGGAGAGGTCGCCGTTGCGGATCTCCATCGGGCTGTCGTCGGCGGCGTTCTGCCGGCGGCCCGTCGCGAGCCGCAGCCGCGCCTCGACCTCGGCGGGGCCCGCCGTGTCGAGGAGGACGTCGTCGACGCCCCAGTCCGCGGTGACGGCGGCGAGGCCGCCCTCGGTGACGACGAGCAGGAGGGGACAGCCGGGCCCGGTGGAGCGCAGGAGCTGACACAGGGAGCGCACCTGCGGCAGGTCGCGGCGGCCGTCGACCAGGATCACGTCGGCACCGGGGGTGTCCACGAGCGCGGGCCCCTCGGCCGGTGCGACGCGGACGTTGTGCAGGAGCAGGCCCAGCGCGGGCAGGACCTCCGTGGACGGCTGGAGGGCGTTGGTCAGGAGGAGCAGGGAACTCATCGGAGGTCACCTGCCTCCGTGGTCGTGCGGGGCCGGCTGGAATGGTGTGCGTCTCGCTCGCCCATCACAGGTTCCTCCTCGGTACCGATGGGTCCCCGGCCGGTGTGCGGCCGGGATATGCGGCACTTCTTCGTACGGGGAAGCCGCGGGCCCCCGCGTCCCCGGGGAGCCCCGTGCCCTCGCGGCCCGCGGTACACACCCGGTGGGGGCCGGTCGTATACAACGCGCCGGAAAGCACGAAAGGACCCGGGGGCTTCGCTGCCCAGGTCCTCTGCCGAGGAGAATAGCCCACATGAGCGCGACGACGGCAGGTTCCGGACCTGTAGGGCCGGTCACGGAGGGGCCGGGGGCGCGCGGCCCGCGCCGGGCGCGCGCCCGGCTGCGGGCGGCGGACGGGGTACGGATCGACGCGGCGTACGAGCCCGGTCCTGGGCCGGTCGGGGGACCCGTGGTGGTCCTCGCGCACGGCTTCACGGGCGATCTGGACCGGCCGCACGTACGGCGCGCCGCGCACGTCCTCGCCCGGCACGCGGCCGTGGTGACCTTCTCCTTCCGGGGGCACGGGCGCTCCGGAGGCCGCTCGACCGTCGGGGACAGCGAGGTGCTCGACCTCGCGGCCGCCGTCACCTGGGCGCGTTCCCTCGGACACAGCCGTGTCATCACGCTCGGTTTCTCGATGGGCGGTTCCGTCGTCCTGCGCCACGCGGGCCTGCACGGGCTCGCACGGCTGCGGGCGGAGGACGCCCCGCGGGCGGCCGGTACGAACGGGGGGCGCACGGAAGCGCGGGGCGGGGCACGGGGGGCGGGAACCCGGCCCGGCGCCCCCGTGCCGGACACCCCGCCCGATCCCGTACCGGCACCCGCACCCTCGTCCCCGCCCGCCCCCGCGTCCCCGCCCGACCCCGCCCCCGCGTCCCCGCCCGCCCCCGTACCGGCACCCGCACCGGCTTCCGCGCCCGCTCCCCTCTCCGAGGCCGACCGCCTCGTCGTCGCCGGAGGCCGCGCCGACCGCACCGATCTCGTCATCGCCGTCAGCTCCCCCGCCCGCTGGTACTACCGGGGAACGGCCCCCATGCGCCGCCTGCACTGGCTCGTGACCCGGCGGCTCGGGCGCACGGTCGGCCGGTTCGGCTTCCGTACCCGTATCAGGCCGGGCGACTGGGACCCCGTACCGCTCTCGCCGACCGCGCTCGCCCCGTACATCGCCCCCGTGCCGCTCCTCCTCGTGCACGGCGACAGCGATCCCTACTTCCCGCTCGACCACCCGCGCGCGCTCCAGCGGGCCGCGGGGACGCACGGCGAGCTGTGGATCGAGCGCGGGATGGGGCACGCGGAGAACGCGACCGATGAGGCGCTGCTCGGGCGGCTGTGGCGGTGGGCGGAGCGGACGGGCGAGGCGGCGGGGGCATGATGGACGCCCCGCGCGTGCGGGGGTGGACCGGAGAGGAGCGCGGCGTGGCAGTGGGCACGGTGCGGTACTGGGCGGCGGCGAAGGCCGCCGCGGGGACCGCCGACGAGCCGTACGAGGCGGCGACGCTCGCGGAGGCCCTGGAGGCCGTGCGTGTCCGCCATCCGGGAGAGCTGGTCCGGGTCCTGGACCGCTCCTCCTTCCTCGTCGACGGGAATCCCGTCGGGAGCCGTCCGCATGAGACGGTACGTCTGGCCGAGGGCGGCACGGTCGAGGTGCTCCCGCCGTTCGCAGGAGGGTGAACCGCACACCATGAGCAATCAGCCGTACGACCCCTACGGGCAGGCCCCGCAGCAGTGGCCCACCGGTCAGCAGCCCGGACAGGGGCAGCAGCAGGGCGACATGCAGCAGACCCAGACGTGGCAGGCGCCGACCTGGGAGACCTCCGTGCAGCCGGCGCTCCCGCCCGACGCGGCGGCCGAGGAGACGGCCTACCTGCCGCCGGTCCCGCCCGCCCAGCCCGCCCAGCCGGGTCCGCCCGTCCCGCCCGTCTCGTACGGGGGTCAGGCTCCCGGCCCGTACGGGGCGGACCCCTACGTCTCGCAGGACGGGACCGGCCTCTCGCAGGGTGGACCCGCCTTCCCCTCGTACGGGGAGCCAGGGACGTACGGGCAGCAGGGGCAGGGCCAGGGGCAGGTGCCCGGGTACGCCCACGGCGTCTACACGCCGCCCCCCGGGCCCTCGCCCGTGCCGCCCGCCGCTCCCGTGACGGAGCCGCCCGTGCCGCCCGCCGCCCCCGTGACACCAGCGCCCGCCGCCCCGGGGGAGCAGGCCGCCGGGCCCGGCTTCGGGCCCGCGACGCTCGCGGGGAACACCCGCATCTCCGACGCCCAGCGCGCTCGCGCCGAGGGCCGCTCGCCGATCATCTACCCGGGCACGCAGCCCGCCGCGCTCACCGCCGCGCTCGCGCTGCTCCTCGCGGGCGGCGCCGCGCTCGGCTCGTACGCGCTGCTCCTGCCGCTCCTCGTGCTCCAGGCCGTCACCGCCGCCGGGTGGTTCAGGCTCAACGGCATGTGGCCCGCCAGGCAGGGCATCGCGCTCGCCTTCCTCGGCGGGGTCGTCGCCGACATCGGCGTGCTCGCCGCCGACGGGGACGCGGGGCCGGGGGCGATCATCGGCGCGGCCGGCGTGTGGGTGCTGCTGTGCGTCGTGCTCCAGCTGCGCAGCCACGCCTCGCCGGACGAGCGGCTCTACGGGCTCATGGCGACCGTCGTCTCGTCGGCGCTCGCCGTGTGCGGGGCGGGGTTCCTCGCCGCGGACTCGGGGGCCGTGGTCGCGGGGGCGCTCGCGGTGGCGGGGGCGATCGTGGCGCGGAGCGTACGGCTGCCGTTGCCCGCCTCCTTCCTCGCCGCGGTCGTCGTGGGGATCGTGGCGGGAGTCCTGGGCGGAGCCGTCGGCGGCCCGGGGGCCGGGGCGGGCGCTGTCCTCGGGCTCGCCGCGGCGCTCTGCGCCGTGGTGGGGCACCGGGTGGCCTCGTACGACTACCCGTCGCGGTTCGTGCACATGACGGCGGGGGTCGCGCTGCCGCTCGCCGCTGCGGCTCCCGTGGTGTGGTGGCTGGGCTCGCTCGTGGGGTGAGGCCCGCCCCGTGCCGGGCGGGTGCCGCGGGGCTCGGCCCCCGTCCCGCCGCTCAGTCGCCAAGGGCCCGAACGTGGTGGCGGGGCCCGGATGATTCTTGGGGGGTGACCGTTCGTCATGCGTGCTCTGCGCATCGTCGTCGTTCTCGTGGTGCTGCTCGGCGGGGGCGGGCTCGTCGCCGACCGGTGGGTGCACCACAGGGCCGAGGGGGAGGCCGCGAGGCGGGTCGAGGAGCGGGAGGGCGTCGAGAACGCCGACGTGGGCATGCGGGGCTTCCCCTTCCTCACGCAGCTCGCCTCCGGGCGGATGGACCGCGTCGACGTGCGCATGGACGGCTACCGGGCGCGGACCGAGCGGGGGCGGGTCAGGGTCGCGCGCGTGGACGCCGCGCTCCGCGGGGTGCGGTTCGACGACGACTACGAGCGGGCGCGGGCCGAGAAGGCGTCGGGGACCGCGCGGATCACGTACCAGGACCTCCTCACGTCACTCGGGCGGGAGGAGATCCCCGTCGCCACCGGCGTCTCGGCGAAGGTCGCCTCGCTCAAGGACGGCGGCAAGGGGCGACTCGCCGTGGGCGTGCGGGGGACCGTCTTCGGGCACGCGCTGCCGGGCACGTTCACCGTGCTGTGCTCCGTCTCGCTCAAGGGCGGCGACCGCTTCGTCATCCACGCCGACGCCCTCCCCGACCTCGGCATTCCGCTGCCGGGCGGGTCCGGGCAGGCGCTCGACATCGAACAGCGGGCCGGGGACCTGCCCGAAGGGCTGCGTCTGGACTCCGTACGGGTCGGGGAAGACGGCATACGCGTGGGGTTCTCGGGGAAGGACCTCGATCTACGCGAGGACGAGGACACGCGCTGAGCTGCGATGCCCGCATCGCGGACGCCATCGTCTCACCATGTGAACGGACGGTGACATGTCCCGGAATCGGTCCCTACGATCGGACCCATGACGCACCAGGCGGACCTCACGAAGCGGCGGGCAGTGGACCTGTGCCGCGTCGCCGCCATGCTCTGTCGCCTTTCCTGACGCCCGCGCGGGCCGCGATCCCGTTCCGAGGGCCCCCGAAGCCGTACGCGACAGTGGTGCGCGACGCCTTCGGCCCCGCCACTCGCGCGTGATCCGCGCTCCCGCTCGTACGGCCGCACCGCCCCGTACATCCCGCACTTCGCGCACCCCTGCCGGGCCACAGTCCGCCCGCATCCCGCACGACGGAGGAGAAGAGTATGAGCCGCAGCGACGTCCTGGTCGACGCCGACTGGGTCGAGGCCCACATCGACGACCCGAAGGTGGTCATCGTCGAGGTCGACGAGGACACCTCGGCCTACGACAAGAACCACATCAAGAACGCCGTCAAGATCGACTGGCAGACCGACCTCCAGGACCCGGTCCGCCGCGACTTCGTCGACCAGGAGGGCTTCGAGAAGCTGCTCTCCGCGCGCGGCATCGCGAACGACGACACCGTCGTCCTCTACGGCGGCAACAACAACTGGTTCGCGAGCTACGCGTACTGGTACTTCAAGCTCTACGGCCACCAGGACGTCAAGCTCCTCGACGGCGGCCGCAAGAAGTGGGAGCTGGACTCCCGCGACCTCGTCGACGGCTCCGAGGTCCCCGCCCGCCCGGCGACGACGTACCGGGCGAAGGCCCAGGACACCTCCATCCGCGCCTTCCGCGAGGACGTCGTCAGCGCGATCGGCGCCGAGAACCTCGTCGACGTGCGCTCGCCCGACGAGTTCAGCGGCAAGCTGCTCGCCCCCGCGCACCTGCCGCAGGAGCAGTCGCAGCGTCCGGGCCACGTGCCGAGCGCCCGCAACATCCCCTGGTCGAAGAACGCCAACGACGACGGCACCTTCAAGTCCGACGAGGAGCTGAAGGCCCTCTACGCCGAGGAGCAGGTCGACCTCGACAAGGACACGATCGCCTACTGCCGCATCGGCGAGCGCTCGGCCCTCACGTGGTTCGTCCTGCACGAGCTGCTTGAGGTCCCGAACGTCCGCAACTACGACGGTTCGTGGACCGAGTACGGCAGCCTCGTCGGCGTGCCGATCGAGTTGGGCGCCGCGAAGTAGTCCCGAGGGGCCGCGCATCCGCGCGCGGCCCCGGGGGCTGCGCATCCGCGCGTAGTCCTCACGTACCACCCACCCCGACCCGCTACAGGAGTAGTTCATGTGTGGAGCGAAGGCCGGCGGCCCCGACGCCTCGACGATCAAGCCCGGTGAGACCACGATCCAGGGGCAGGTGACCCGCGACGGCGAGCCCGTCGCCGGATACGTGCGGCTCCTCGACGCGACCGGCGAGTTCACCGCCGAGGTCCCGACCTCCGCGACCGGGCAGTTCCGCTTCTACGCGGCCGAGGGGACCTGGACCGTACGCGCCCTCGTCCCCGGCGCCACCGCCGACCGCACCGTCGTGGCGCAGCAGGGCGGACTCGCCGAGGTCGCCATCGCCGTCTGAGCGGTCCCGCGCGGGCGGTACGGCCCTCGCCGGGTGACGCGCGCGGGTCATCGAGTCGGCCGGAGGGCCGTGCCCCAGGGGGTTGGACGCTTCCTGACGAACGGGGCACGGCCCTCCGCGCCGTTCGCGGGACGGCCGGGTGGCTCCGTACCGTTCGCGGGACGGCCGGGTGACTCCGCGCCGTTCGCAGGACGGGCGTGGGCGTCCTACCGTGGAGGGATGTACGCACGACGGAGGCGGGCCTATTTCCTCATGATGGGGATCTGCCTCGTCCTCTTCGTCTCCGCCTGGGCCTTCGTCCGCATCTGGTCCGTCCCCGCGGCCATCGGCATGTGCGTCGTCGCCCTCGTCATCCCGCCCGTCGCCGCCATCGTCGCCAACCGCCGCGGTCCCGAGGACCGCTGGTGGGACGAGAAGGACGGGGCGGACCGGGAGCGCCGGGGGGAGCCGGGCGGCAGGAAGGGTGAGGGCCCGCGCCGCCGCCGTCCTCGGAGCTGAGCGCCCGCCCGCCCCGTACGAGGACCCCGCTTCACGTACCAAACAGGACGTACGTGGCAGCTTCACGAATCCTTCTTGCCTCGCACACAACTCGCGCGAAATACTCCCCTCACCTGGCCGTTCGCGCCCGATGCCCCCCGGTTCACGCCGGCCGCGCACCGCCCCACGGCCCGGGCCCGATGCCACTTTCCGTGTTCCGTGGGGGGACCACGCCCGATGGGCGCATTCACGCGCGCGCCGCGCGCTCTCGTACCGCTCGCCGGTTTCTTTCTCGTCGGCCCCGTGCCGCTCGCGCTGCTCGCGCTCGGGGACTGGGCCCTCGCGGCCTCCGGGCGGCACGGGAGCGGCGCCATCCTGCTCTACGCGCTGTCCGCCGTCCTCGCCGTCCCGCTCGCGTGCGGCCTCGCGCGCGTGCGCGCCCCGCGCCGCGAGGAACCGCACGGCGTCGTGCTGACGCCCGAAGCGCAGCCGAGGCTGTGGGAGCTGGTGCGCGCGCTCGCCGAAGCGGCGGGCACCCGCGTCCCGGCGCGCCTCCTGCTCACCGCCGACGTCGGCGCGGCGCTCGGCGAACGCACCCGGCTCCTCGGGCTCGTCCCCGGGCGGCGCGAGCTGTACCTCGGCTTCCCGCTCCTCCAGGGCCTCACGGAGGCGCAGTTGCGTGCGGTGCTCGCCCACGAGCTGGGGCACGACGCGCCCGCGGACACGCGCGTGAGCCCCCTCGCCTCGCGGCTGCGCACCCACATCAGCCGTGTCGTCGCGCACTTGCGGGCAGGGGACGCCGGGGGAGGAGCCAGGTGGCGTGCTTCCTGGCGTCGTTGGCTCGCCAAGCCGTACATCGGCTACGGCTCCTTCGCCCTGCGCGTCACGCTCCGGGACGCGCACCGCCGGGAGTACGCGGCCGATCGGCTCGCCGCGCGCCTCGCCGGCCGTGCGGCGACAGCCGCGGCGCTGCGCGAACTCCCCGGGCTGGAGACCTCCTTCGCCTTCTACCTCGACCGCTACGCCCTCGCCGCGGCCGATCAGGGACTCCTGCCCCCGCGCGGCGAGGTCTTCGGCGGGTACGGGCGGCTGCTCGACGCCAGGCAGCTCGAACTCGTGCCGATGCGCACCGAGTTGCCCGAGGTGGCGGCCTCGCCCTACGACGCGCACCCGCCGCTCGCCGCGCGCGTGCGCCGCGTCGAGGAGGCGGCGGACGACGGACGCGCCGACGAGGGCCGGGCGGCGGCCTTCGCGCTCCTCGACGGGCCGGAGGCGGTGCTCATCGCGCTGGAGGACGCGGCGCTCAAGGTGCCGTCCTCCGGTACGTGGTCGCGCGCCGCCGACTGGCCCGACCTCCTCACCCGCTCCATGAACGCCCTGCTCGGCGACCAGAACGCCCCGCTGCCCCGTGCCCTCCGGCGCGAGAAGGGCACGGCCGGACTGCCCACGCTCCTCTCCGTGATCGAGGCGGGCGAGCTGTGGGAACTCGCCCGCCACCTGCCCGCCTCGGCCGGGACCCGCGCGGCGAAGGGCCGCGCGCGCCGCGCGATGCTGCGGCCGCTCCTGCGCGCGCAGCTGCACCGCATGGTGCTCGCCGATTTCGCCGTACGGGGGCGGCTGCGCTGGGAGTTCTCCTGGGAGGGCCCGCACGCCGCGGTGCTCACGGGCGAGGGCGGGGCGCCGCTGGAGGCGGGCGAAGGAGGGCGTGAGGACGGCGCGCCCGCCCTCGAAGACGCGATCGATGCCGCCCTCGCCGATCGCCCCGACACCGGGCCGCTGCGCGCGCTGTGCGCGCTGGGGAACGGCCCGCAAGCACCGAAGGACGGACTCGTATGACCGCAGTCGTCGGAGCGCTCGCCTTCATGGCCGTGTCGTTCCTCCTGTCGTGGCGCAAGCAGCGCCGGGACAGGCGCGAAGGAATCCTGCTGCCGAGCGACGCCGGAGCCACGGTGCGCGACCGTGCACGCGAGAGGGCGGCGGCGGCCGGGTTCGTGCCGCGCGCCCGGCTCGACACCAAGCGGGGCGAGCCGTCGGACCCGCGCGCCGACGCCGCCTGCGAAGCCGCCGTGCGCGGCGCGTGGGAACCGGCGGCCGCGCTCCTGCGCGGGGCGGGAACCGACTGGTGGGCGAGGTACCAGCACACCGCGCGGCTCGCGCGGCTCGCCGCGGACGACGACGCCTGGCTCGCCGCCTGGGAGAAGGAACGGCCCGACGATCCCGACGCGGCCCTCGTACGAGGGGAGTCCACGATCCGTCTCGCCTGGAACATCCGGGGCACCCGCCGCGCGCACGAGACCACGCGCGAGCAGTTCCGCGGCTTCCACCAGGTGCTCCACCAGGCCCGCGCCGACATGGCGCGCGCCATCGAGCTGAACCCGCAGGACCCGACCCCGCTCGCGTTCCACATCCCGCTCAGCTACGGCCTGGCCGACTCGCACGAGGCGATGCGGGAACTGTGGGCGCGGCTCGTCGCGCTCGACCCGTACCACTTCGACGGCCACTGCGCGGCGCTCCAGTACTGGTGCGCGAAGTGGCAGGGGTCGAAGGAACTCGCGATGACGTTCGCCGAGCACGCGGCGGCGACGGCGCCGCCCGCCTCGATGCTCACGCTCCTGCCGCTCATCGCCCGCTACGAGCACGCGGACGAACTGAGGCGCCCCTTCACGAGCCGGGAGGCGCGCGCGGCGACCGACGCGGCCCTCGCCGCGCTCGCCGCGGCACCCGAGGCCCCTGCCGCCCGCCGCCTGCGCCACTACACGGCCTTCTTCCTGGCCAGGCAGCGGCGGTACGCGGAGGCGCTGGAGCAGTTCCGCCTGGTCGACGGCTACATCGGCGCCGCGCCCTGGGTGTACTGGCCGAACCCGGCGGTCCCGTACGAGGAGGTCCGCGACGCGATGCTGCGCAAGGCGGGGCGGCCGGGCGGGGCGGCCCGGGTCAGTAGACGAGCGCCTGCACGCCGTCCTTCATGATCTCGCTCACGAAGACCTGCGCGCCCGCGATCCGTACGCCCTCCAGGACGTCTTTCCGCTCGATGTCCCTGCGCGCCGCGCACTGCGTGCACAGCGTGATCGTGCCGCCCGCCTGGATCGCCTCGATGAGGTCAGGAAGCGGTGCGGAGTGCGGGAGTTCGAACGTGGCCGCGCGGCCCGGGAGGGCGAACCACGCGGACTCGCCCGTGAGCCACAGCGAGACCTCGACGCCGCTCGCCACCGCCACCGAGGCGACCGTGAAGGCCTGCGAGCAGCGCTCGGGCGCGTCCGCGCCCGCCGTCACCTTGATCACCAGCTTTTTCGACATGGCCGAATCGTAACGGTGCGGGGTACAACTCCCTGCGGGGATTGTGGGTCTCCTGTGCAGACGGTTGCATAGGGCATTCATAAATTTTGGCAAAAAGTCACTTTTCCGACACGAGTGGGGGGATTGCGTGAACCTGCGCGAACGCAGGAAGCGGGAGGAACAAGGGGAGGAGGGGGAAGCGGCGGCGCCCGTGGCCCGTACCCGGCCGCGGCGCCCCCGCGGGGCGACGACGCTGTTGCTCGTCGCCGCGGCCGTGCTCGGGCTCGGGGGCGGTACGGCCTACGGCTACCGCGTCCAGGCGGACCGGCACCCGAAGCAGCTCCCGCCGCTCGCCCAGGCGGAGCTGAGCTACCCGAAGAAGACGCTCCCGGCGGACGCCAAGGGCTCCCGCCCGCCCCTGGAGGAGAACGAGGACCACCAACTCGTCCTGCGCGGCGGCCTGGACCGGCTCGTGGTACCGAGGCCGAAGGGGTGGCGGCAGGCGGAGGAGGGGCACAGGACGTTCGGCGAGGGCTTCGCGCGCGCGGGCGACCTTGCCCTGTACGTCCACGACTACCTGTACCCGGCCGAGATGCTGGAGGAACAGATCGCCGACGGGGTCGCCCGCATCGCGGGTGACGACTGGAGCGGACCCGGCGAACTCGTGGGCCAGGTACGGCTGCTGGAGTACGCGCCCAGCCTCCGGGCGCAGGCGGCGAACGTCGCGCTGGACTGGGGCAAGGGCATCACGATGGAGGAGACGTACCGGGACATGAAGACCCTGGACGGCCCGCCCGGCACCCGGGTCCTCACCTGGAAGGAGCCCGCCGAGGCGGGGTACGCCCCCTCCTGGTCCGGCAGGGTGATCGGCTCCCGGGGCTCCGTTCTCATGGACATGACGTTCTGGGACACCAAGCCGCTCGATGAAAAGCTGCTCCTGGGGCTCGCGAAGAAGCAGTGGGAGCGCCTGTGAGCGACGAGAAGAACAAGACCGGCGAGACCGGCGCCAACCGCGAGACCGGCGTGAACGGCGAGACCGGCGCCAACCGCGAGACCGGCGTGAACGGCGAGACCGGCGCCCACGGCGCGACCGGCACGACCGGCATCGCTCCCGGGAGCGCGGAAGGGAACGCGGCGCGCACCGCCGCACCGGAGACCGCTCCCGCACCGGTGACCGCTCCCGCACCGGCCCCCGTCCCTGAACCCGCCGAGCACGCGGCTTCTGCCGAGCCCGCCGAGCCCGCCGCTCAGGGCGAGCCCGCCGAGCCCGCCGCTCAGGACGAGCCCGCCGAGCCCGCCGCACCTGTCCAGCCCGAGCCCCTCGCCGCCTCCGCCCCCCGCCGTCCCCGTCTCCGCACCGCCCTCGCCTACGCGCTCCCCCTCCTCGTCCTCCTCGGTTCCGGTACCGGTTCCTTCGCCTACGCGAAGTCGAGTGCCGGGGGCGCGGACCGTACCGTCGCCACCCGCCTGTGGGACCGCGAGGTCGACGGCCCGGCGAGGCCGGAGAGCGACTACGGCAAGGGCAGCACGCGCGGCGAGTTGCAGCGCCAGCTGCTGCCCGTGCCGCACGGCTACTCGCTCGGCCCGTACGTGAACAAGGACGGGAACGATGTCGAACTGAACTCCCGCCAGGTCGGCGATCTCTTCTCCACGGCCGGCGCCGGGGGCGACCCCGAGGGCGAGCGCCTGGAGAAGTTGCTGCGCGAAGCGGCGCCGCGCGCACTCGCGATGCGCAGCTACGCGACGCCCGAGGCGGACGCCGTCTACTACGTCACGCTCTCGCGGAGCAAGGAGGGCAGGTCGGCCTCCGCCAGTCTGAAGGCGACGGTGAAGGTCCTGAAGGGCGTGCTGGCCAAGGGGCCCGCGGTGCCGGGGCACGCCAAGGACGCCCAGTGCTTCGTGGTACCCGAGAAGCGGGACCGGAACGGCGAGAAGAGCGGCGTCGGCGGGCTGACGTGCCTCGGTACGCACGGCGATCTCCTCGCCGCCCTGGACGTCACGGGCTCCACACCGCTCGACAAGAGCGCCGCCACCCGTTTCTTCGCCCGCCAGCTCGACCGCCTCAAGTCCACGGGGACCGCCGTATGACCGACCAGCTTCTCCCGCCCGCCCCTGCCGAACCCCCGGCCGTCCCCCCGGAGCCGGGGACCGCGGTCTCCGGCGTCGAGACTGTGTCCGGTTCCGACGGGGCACCGCCCGCCGCGCCCCGCACCGCGCCGCGCGAGCGGCGCGGGCTGCGCGCGGCCGTGCGCTGGGGACTCGCCGTCGTCCTGTGCGCGGGGCTCGCCGGGGGCTCCGCCGCGTACATCACCTCGCTGCACCGCGCGGACGTGCCGGGGCTGTCCACGAAGAGCGACGGCCGCTGGGACTATCCCGAGCTGTCGCTGCCCGCGCTGCGCGCAGGTGAGCCCAAGCCGGGGGACCGCGCCAACAGGGCGGGGACCCACTTCGCCGACCCGCGCGACCTGCTGATCCCCGCCCCCGCGGGCGCGAAGCCGGACAAGGCGCTGCCCGGCGGCATCGTGCCCGTGGACCGTTACCTCGCCGAGTACGGCAAGGAGGACCGCGCCAAGCTGCGCGACGGCCTCGACGTGACCGGGCTGCGCCAGGTCACCGCGCGCGGCTGGACGATGCCGGACGGCACCCACGCGCGGGTCTACCTGCTGCGGTTCCCCGGCGCCGGATACGCGGGCTCCTTTCTCGGCGAGAACATCGCGGGGAGCCCCGCACGGCCCACCGTGGAACCGCTCGGTTCCTCGCTCAGCGAGCGTGATCCCGGCTGGGAACCGTTCCCTTCGGCGTATGGGGCGGGCTCGGGGTTCGCGTACGTGGAGCAGGCGCCGTTCGGGGCGCGGCAGGTCCGGTACGGATACCTGCGGATGGGGGACACGATCGCCTTCGTGATCACCGACCACGCGGGCCGCGCCCCCGCTGTCCCCTTCCGCCAGACGCTGATCCTCCAGGGCCAGCTCCTGGCCTGACCCCCTGGCCTGACCCCCTGGGCGGGCCACCCGGCCCCGCCCGCCCGGCGAGGGCGCCCGGTACCCCCACCCGGCCGCCCTCGCCCCCACCCCGCGCGCCGCCTCCGTTTAAGCTGAGTGCCGCCCGACCACCGGGTCCCGCGACCACGCGGTCCGCCCCTCCCAAGGAGCACGTCCATGCTTGAGGCCATCTACACGACTCTCCTCGTGCTCGTCTGCGTCGGCGTCCTCGCCTTCGCGGGCCTCTCGCTGAAGAAGCTGTACCAGGGCCAGCGCTGAGCCCGTCCCGCGTGGCCGCCGCAAGCCGTCGCCGCCCCCACCGCCGTACACCGAGAGATCGCTGAGCACGCACGCCATGATCGAGATCCCCTCAGACCTCCACCGCGACCTCGTCCCCCTCGCCTGGCTCCTGGGCGACTGGGCGGGCGCGGGCGTCTTCGACTTCCCCGGCGCCGAGAAGTGCAACTTCGGGCAGGAACTCACCTTCAGCCACGACGGCAGGGACTTCCTGGAATACACCTCGCACACCTGGGTCCTCGACAAGGACGGCGAGAAGGTGGGCCCGCTGGAGTCCGAGTCCGGGTTCTGGCGGATCGGCAAGGACCGCCAGGTCGAGACCGTCATGACGCGGGACAGCGGTGTCGTCGAGGTCTGGTACGGGCAGCTCGCCGAGGGCAAGCCGCAGATCGACCTCGTCACGGACGCCGTGGCCCGTGTCGAGGCGGCCGAGCCCTACAGCGGCGGCAAGCGCCTGTACGGGTACGTCAACAGCGACCTGCTGTGGGTCGGCGAGAAGCAGACCCCCGAGGTCAGCCTGCGCCCGTACATGTCCGCGCAGCTCAAGAAGGTCGTGAGCCCCGAGCAGGTCGCCGAGATGGCCCGCAACCTGCCGGACATGCCCGACGACGGCATCGCGTTCTTCAAGTAGGCCGCCTCCGGCGCCGCCGTACGGGGCCGGGGCCGCCTTTCGCGGTCCGGTCCCGCTTTCCGGCCCCGCGCCTACACTGGTCGTGTGGTGAGCACCGACTGGAAGAGCGACCTCAGGCAGCGCGGCTACCGGCTGACGCCGCAGCGCCAGCTCGTTCTGGAGGCCGTCGACGCGCTCGAACACGCGACCCCCGACGACATCCTCTGCGAGGTGCGCAAGACGGCCTCGGGCATCAACATCTCGACGGTCTACCGCACCCTGGAGCTGCTGGAGGAACTGAACCTCGTCAGCCACGCGCACCTCGGCCACGGCGCCCCCACGTACCACCTCGCCGACCGCCACGACCACCTGCACCTGGTGTGCCGCGACTGCGCCGACGTCATCGAGACCGAGGCCGCGAGCGCCGACGCCTTCGCGCGCAAGCTCCGCGAGGAGTTCGGCTTCGAGACCGACCTCAAGCACTTCGCGATCTTCGGCCGCTGCCGCAACTGCCGCGAGGACCGCGAGCGCCCGGCCGCGGACGCCGCGCACCCCCGTACCCCGCCGGAATAACCCCGGCTCCCGCGGGGTCGTACCCTTCGTGGATATGAAGACGACCGAGTCGCAGAGCCCGCTCCTCACCCTTCCCGGAGCCGTCGCCGCCGAAGGCGTGGACGCCGGGGTCGCCGCGCACTACGGCGATCTCTTCCGCGAGCAACGCGCCCTCGCCGACGGGCGCGGCTTCGTCGACCTCTCGCACCGCGGGGTGCTCGCCGTCTCCGGGCCCGAGCGGCTCGCCTGGCTGCACCTGCTGCTCACGCAGCACGTCAGCGAGCTGCCCGCCGGGCAGGCCACCGAGGCCCTGGTCCTCTCCGCCAACGGCCACGTCGAGCACCACCTCTCGCTCGTCGACGACGGCACCACGACGTGGCTCCACGTCGAGCCCGGCACGCGCGAGGCCCTCGCCGCCTACCTGGAGAGCATGAAGTTCTTCTACCGCGTCGAGGTCGTGGACCGCACCGAGGAGTACGCGGTCGTGCACCTGCCCGCGGGGTCGATCACGCCGACGCCGCAGGGCGCGGCGGTGCGGGAGACCCCGGCGGGCAGGGACGTCTTCCTGCCCCGTGCGGAGCTTGCCGCCTTCGCCGAGGCCGCCGGGCCCGCGATCGGGCTGCTCGCCCTGGAGGCGCTGCGCGTCGAGGCGCACCGCCCCAGGCTCGGCTTCGAGACCGACCACCGCACCATCCCGCACGAGGTCGGCTGGCTCGCGAGCGCCGTCCACCTCGACAAGGGCTGCTACCGGGGCCAGGAGACCGTCGCGCGCGTCCACAACCTGGGGAAGCCCCCGCGCCGCCTCGTCTTCCTCCACCTGGACGGCAGCGAGGTCCACCTCCCGCCCCACGGCGCCCCGCTCCGCCTCGCCGCCGAGGGCCCCGAGAGCCGCGTACTCGGCTTCGTCACGACCTCGGCCCGCCACCACGAACTCGGCCCGATCGCGCTCGGCCTCATCAAGCGGAACGTGCCCGCCGACGCCCCGCTCCTGGCGGAGGAGACGGCGGCGGCGCAGGAAGTCGTGGTCGCCCCCTAGCCCGCGGGACTACATCTCCAGCAGGACGGTGAACGGCCCGTCGTTCGTCAGCGAGACCCGCATCGAGGCGCCGAAGCGACCCGTGGCGACCTGCGCCCCGAGCGCGCGCAGGCACCGTACGACCTCGTCCACGAGGGGCTCGGCGACCTCGCCGGGGGCCGCCGCGTTCCACGTGGGGCGGCGGCCCTTGCGCGCGTCCCCGTACAGCGTGAACTGGCTGACGACGAGGAGCGGGGCGCCGGTGTCGGAGCACGACTTCTCGTCGTGCAGCACCCGAAGGGACCACAGCTTCCTGGCCAGTTGAGCGGCCTTCGCCGGGGTGTCCTCGTGCGTCACCCCGACGAGGACGCACAGGCCCTCGCCCGTGATCTCCCCGACCACCTCGTCGGCCACGACGACACTGGCCCCGTCCACTCTCTGCACGACCGCTCGCATGGGCCCCATTCAACCGCGCCGCCCACGACGAAGGCCGAAAGGGGGGGCGCCCACCGGGGCGCACACCCCCACCCCGGGGCGCCCCCCTCCGCCCCCTTCGCTCCACCCCGTACGCCCTCATGCGCTGCGCCGCATGGCTGCATCCTGCCGGGCCCCCGCCTCCCGCCATCCCGGTCCGGACGTGCACACATAAAGCGGTAGCTAACGGTTCAACATCCCGCGAATGCGGCCAGTTGGACACAACGGCCGTCCGGCGGGAGCAGAATGCATCCAGCGCCGCGAGGCGCGGTCGAGGGGACGGAACCACATGAACAGCTCAGCCATGAGACACCCCGGGGCCCTCGCGGCCCCCACCACGCGCACCGAGGGCACCGCCCACGCCTGGGCCACGGCCTGCGCGCCGCGGTCGCGCGAGGGGGGGAGCGCGGAGACCGCGGCCCGCCTCGCGGGGCTCACGCTGCCCGAACTGCGCGAGCTGCGGCGGGTCTCGGGCCGCGAGGAGGCCGAACTCAGCTACGTACGAAGGATGCTGCACGGCCGGATCGACATCCTCACCGCCGAGATCCGCGGCCGCACCACGCCGCCCGCGCCGCCCGGACGGGGCACCCGGTCCACGCGGGACGCGCCGCCCGCGCCCCCGGCACCCCCCGTCCCCCGCTCCGCGCCCCCCGCCGTCGCGGGGCCGGGCGACGCCGACGTCGTCGCGCGCCTCGCGGGCATCCTGCGGGACGGACCGCCCCGGCACCGGTCGTCGGCACGGCACCTCGGCGTCGTGACGCCGGACGGCGAGGAGGCGGACCGGCTCGCGGGAACGATGCTCCAGGAGGTCGCCCTCTCGGACCTCGCGGCCCGTACCGACGAGGAGTTGTCGCGCGGCAGGGCCCGCCTGCTCGCGTACGAGGCGGACGTCTCGCGCCGCCGTCTCGCCCTCCAGCGCACCGCCGACGGGTGCAGCGCGGAGATCGCCCGCAGGTACCGTGAGGGAGAAGCGCAAGTAGACGACCTGCTCCTGTGACGAGGCGGTGATCCCGCCGCCCCCGGTCGTGCCGCCCCGCGGGGGCGTGCGGGACCGGGGGCCGAGGGGGCGGGACGCCCGCCCGGAAGGCCGTACCACCCCCCATGAGCACCATCTCGCCGCAGACCGTCGCCCCTGTCCTCGCCGAGGTCGTACGGTCAGGCTTCCCCGAGAGCAGGCACCGCGGCAGCCTCGTCCTGCTCGCCCCCGACGGCTCCGTCCGCACCGTCCTCGGTGACCCGGCCGCACCCGTCTTCCCGCGCTCGGCGAACAAGCCGATGCAGGCGGCCGCCGTGCTGCGCGCGGGACTCGACCTGGAGGGCCCCAGACTGGCCCTCGCCGCGGCGAGTCACTCCGGTGAGCCCTTCCACCGTTCGCTCGTAAGGACGATGCTCGCGGAGCACGGACTTGACCCCGCGCAGCTCCAGTGCCCGCCCGACCTGCCCCTCGATCCCGAGGAGGCCGAGACGTACCTCGCGGCCGGCGAGGTCAGGACCCGGCTCACCATGAACTGCTCGGGCAAGCACACCGCGATGCTCGCCGCCTGCAAGGCCGCGGGCTGGCCGACCGGCTCGTACCTCGACCCGGGGCACCCGCTCCAGCTCCTCGTGCGCGACTGCGTCGAGGAGGCCGCGGGCGAGGAGATCTCCGCGCTCGGCATCGACGGCTGCGGCGCGCCGCTCATGGCGCTGACCCTCACGGGCCTCGCCCGCGCCTTCCGCTCCTTCGTCCTCGCCGACCCGACGAGCGCCGAGGGCCGCGTCGCCGCGGCGATGCGCGCGCACCCGGAGTACGTGGCGGGCACGCGCCGCCCGGACACGTGGCTCATGCGGGCCGTTCCCGGGGTCCTCTCGAAGATGGGCGCCGAGGCCGTGCAGGCCGTCGCGCTCCCCGACGGCTCCGCGCTCGCCTTCAAGATCGACGACGGCGGCGGCCGCGCCCTGCGGACCGTCCTCGCGCGGGGCCTGGAACTCCTCGGCGTGGACGACCCGGTGATCGACCGCGTCGGGGACGTGCCGCTGACGGGTGGCGCGGCGGTGGTCGGGGAGGTGCGGTCGACGTTCTGAGGGGCCGCCGGTGCGGGACGGGCACGCCCCTCCCGCACCGGCGGGAAACCGGATGGCCCCCCTGCGGCCGCGCCGCCTAACCTGCCGCCATGCCCCTCGACATACGCCCCCTGACCGGCCCCGACGAACTCCCCGCCTGGCTCGGGGTGGTGCGCACCGCCTTCCTCGAACCGCTCACCGTCCCCGCCGAGCGCCTCGCCGAACTCGCCGCCGCCTTCGGCGAGTCCCGCTACACGGGCGCCTTCGACGAGGGCGGTTGCGCGGGCACGCTGCGTTCCTTCCCGCAGCGCGTCACGGCGGTCGGCGGCGGGCAGGTCGAGGCCGACGCCATCAGCGGGGTCTCCGTCGCGCCGACGCACCGCAGGCGCGGCGTCCTGCGCCGCATGATGGCCGCCGAGCTGGCGGGGGCGCAGGCGAGGGGCGAGGCGCTCGCGACGCTCATCTCGGCCGAGTACCCGATCTACGGGCGCTTCGGTTTCGGGCCCGCGACGCACTCGCTCGACTGGCGCGTCGATGTCGCCGCCACCGGCATCGACCGGCAGCGCGCGCTCCCCGCGGCCGACGGGCGGCTCGAACTCGTCGGCGCCGAGGCGGCCTTGGCGCACGGCCCGGCGCTGCACGCCCGCTTCCTCGCCACCCAGCCGGGCGCGATCAGCAGGGACGCCGCGTGGTGGCGCGCCCTCACCGGGACCGGCTGGCGCGCCCCGGGCTGGAAGGAGCCGGTGTACGTCCTGCACAGGGAGGCGGACGGCACCCCGGCGGGCCTGCTCTGCTACGAGGCGGACGACACCTCCCGTACCGCCAGGGTCCACGATTTCCTGGCCACGACGCGGACCGCCCGGCGCGCGCTGTGGACGTACCTGTGCACGATCGACCACGTCACGCACGTCGAGGCGTACCACAGGGCCCCGGACGACGTCCTCCCGCTGCTGCTGCCCGATCCGCGCGCGGCGAGGATCACGCGCCTCACCGACTTCCTGTGGGTGCGGGTGCTCGACGTCGTCGCGGCCTTCGAGGCCCGTACGTACGAGGCACCCGGCAGCCTCGTGCTCGGCGTCACCGACGCGAGCGGCCCGGCGGCGGGCACGTACAGGCTGACGGCGGGAGCGGACGGCAAGGGGCAGGTCGAGCGGACCGAGGAGGAACCCGAACTCGTGCTCGACGTCTCCTGCCTGGCGCGGCTCTGGCTGGGGGACGGCTCCCCGCTCGCGCTCGCGGAAGCGGGGCTGGTGGCCGAGCGCGCGGCGGGGGCGGCGGCCCGCGCCGAACGGGTGCTGCGCACCGCCCGGCGCCCCTGGTGCCCCGACGGTTTCTGAGCCGTACCGCCCCGCGTCACCCAAAACCTCGCCGTGCTACGCGCGTTGACCGTATCCTGCCGCCCGTACGGGCACCGTGTCCGTACAGGCTCCGCACAGCGAATCTCCCGAGCGCACGAGGGGACCCCTATGCCCGCCACGCCACCCCGCCCGCCCCGAAGAGGCCGCCGCCTCCTGACCGTTGCCGCAGGACTGGCCACCGTGGCCGCGCTGACGGCCGCGAGCCCGGCGGCGGCACACGGCCACCCGGCACCCGGCCACCCGTCGCACGGCAAGCCGGGGCACGGACAGCCGGCGCACGGCAAGCCGTCGCACGGTCACCCTGGCCACGGTCACCCGGGTCACGGGAACGGCCCCGAGCCCGCCCCGAACTCCCGTACCGTCGATGTCCAGTTGCTCTCCTTCAACGACTTCCACGGCAATCTCGAACCCCCGGCGGGCTCCTCCGGAGCCCTCACCGAACTCCAGCCGGACGGGACGACGAAGACGGTCGAGGCGGGCGGCGTCGAGTACCTGGCCTCCTCGCTCCGTACGGCGCGCAAGGGCCACCCGTACTCGGTGACGGCGGCGGCGGGGGACCTCATCGGCGCGAGCCCGCTTCTGTCGGGGCTCTTCCACGACGAACCGACGATCGAGGCGATGAACAAGCTCGACCTCGATGTCACGAGCGTCGGCAACCACGAGTTCGACGAGGGTGCCACCGAGCTGTCCCGGATGCAGAACGGCGGTTGCCACCCGGACGACGGCTGCTACGAGAAGGGCAAGAAGTTCCGGGGCGCCGACTTCCCCTACCTCACGGCGAACGTGACGAAGGAGAAGACGGGCAAGCCGCTCCTGAAGCCGTACTGGGTGTGGAAGAAGAACGGCGTCAAGATCGGCTTCATCGGCGTCACGCTCGAAGGCACGCCCGACATCGTCACGGCGGAGGGCGTCAAGGGCCTGACGTTCCACGACGAGGTCGAGACGATCAACACGTACGCGAAGGAACTCGACAAGCAGGGCGTGAAGTCGATCGTGGCGCTCATCCACGAAGGCGGACTGCCCGCGAGCGGCGCGTACAACGCCGACTGCGACGCGCCGACGGCGGGCGGCGGGATCTCCGGCCCGATCGTGGACATCGCGAAGGGCATCAGCCCCAAGGTGGACGCGCTCGTCACGGGCCACACGCACAACGCGTACGTGTGCACGATCCCGGACCCGGCGGGCAATCCGCGCCTGGTCACCTCGGCGTCCTCCTTCGGCCGCCTGTACACGGACACCACTCTCACGTACGACCGCCGCACGCACGACATCGTCCGTACGAAGGTGGAGTCGGCGAACCACGTGGTGAGCCGTACGCAGCCGAAGGCCGCCGACATGACGGCCCTCATCAGCCGCTGGAACACCCTGGCGGCCCCGGTCGCGAACCAGGCGGTCGGCTACATCTCCGGTGACGTCCCGCGCGGTACGGAGCCCGAGCAGCCGCTCGGCGACCTGATCGCGGACGCGCAGCTCGCCCACGCGAAGACCCTGGACCCGAGCACGTCGCTCGCGCTCATGAACCCGGGCGGCATCCGCGCGGACCTCGTGCACGCGGCGAGCGGCAGCGAGGGCGACGGCGTCGTGACCTACGGCGAGGCGTTCACGGTGCAGCCCTTCAGCAACACGGTCAACCTCGTGACGCTGACGGGCGCGCAGCTCGTGAGCGCGCTGGAGGAGCAGGTGAGCGGCCCGAACGAGAACTCTCCGAAGATCCTCCAGGTCTCGCAGGGCCTGACGTACCGGCTCGACCTGACGAAGTCCGGAGCCGCCAGGGTCGACACCGCGTCGATCCGCCTGAACGGGGAGCCGATCGACCCCGCGGCCTCCTACCGCGTCGCGATGAACAGCTTCCTCTCCGGCGGAGGCGACGGCTTCACGTCCCTGGGCCAGGGCACCGACCCCCTGGTCGGCGGCGACGACCTGGCGGCCTTCAACGACTACCTGACGGCCAACTCCTCGGCATCGAGCCCCCTGCCCCCACCGAAGGCGGACCGCATCACGGTCCTCAAGTGAGCACCTGATCCCACCCCCACCGGGGCCCCGTACCTGCCGCGTGACGGCGGGGAACGGGGCCCTTGCGCGTCGGGAAACGCCGGCGGTGAAGCGGCGGACAATGCGCGATGTGATCAGGGCAGAGGGCGAGTATCGCCCGATAGCGGACCGAAACGACAGCCAGGAGCGTGCACCGGTGCTGCTGGGATTCCGCTCGACGAACCACAAGTCCCTCCGGGACACCACGGAACTCGTGCTGACGAAGTCCGGCTTCGCCGCGGTGCGCCCGAAGGACGGCGACTGGGGGGGGCGGTCACCAACCGGGTGGCGGGGCTCTTCGGGGCGAACGCTTCCGGGAAGACGACGGTGCTGGACGCGATGGCGTTCGCGGGCAGGGCGATCAATGAGTCCGCCCTGTGGAGCTACCGGCAGAAGGTCCTCGTAAGCCTTTCCCGCTCGATGCTGATCCCCCCGCCGGGCCGACCATCCGTCTCGTGTCGCCTGCACCGGCTCCTCACCCGGCACGTGGTGTCCGCGGACTTCTCCGAGCGGAACCAGACCGGAGGCATGCGCCTGGTCACCTGCGGCCTGCTGGCCGCGCTCGCCCACCCCCTTCGTGCGGGTGCCGCTTGATGAGGACGCGGCAGTCGGTGGCACGGGAGTAGTCCCCGACCGCCTCGGCGGCCACCTCCTGGCGCCTCAACTCGGCGCATCGCGCACACACTTCCTCCGGGGCGGCACTCACCCCCGTACCTCCGCCCAGACCCGCTTCCCCCACGGCTTCGACTCCGTCCCCCATTGCGTCGCGTACGTCTCCACGAGCAACAGCCCCCGCCCACGGAGGGCTTCGGGCCCTGCCGGGCGCAGCACGGGGCGGGCGCGCGAGGAGTCCGAGACCGCGATCTCCGCGCCTCGCCCGTCGAGTCGCGCCACCACGACCCGGATCGTCTCGCCCCGCGCGTGCGTGACCGCGTTCGCGACGAGTTCCGACACGACGAGCGTGGCGGCGTCCGCGAGCGCGTCGAGCCCCCACACCGCGAGCGCCAGGCGGACCAGCCGCCGCGCCGGAGCCGCCGACTCGCCGATACGGGGCAGCACTTCGTTGTAAGCGGGCACGCCGACGCCGGAGGCGAAGGCGCCGGGGGCGCGGTCCGCGCAGGGGGCGAGGTCGTCGTACTCGTTCACGTCGTTCCGCTCCTCGGCGGTCAGCCGTACGCCGTTCGGGTGAGGTAGCGGGACGAAGGGGCGTGGGCGGGCGGGGGGCCCGCCTCCGGCGGCCGGAGTGCTGGGGATGGGGTTCAGGTGCATGTGAGGACCTCGACTTACAGGTGAGAAGGCCGAGACGCTCGGAATCCCCTCACTGAGCGCGATCGCTCCGTCACGGAATCCGCAAGAAGAGTGTGACGTGCCGCACCCGTAACCGGCAAGTGAGTCACCTAAATTCAAAATCGATGGAATATTCGGTTGCTCGATTGCGGCACCCGGCGCGGTACATTCAGCACCAGCGGGGGTGCGGAGCCACCTATCGGTTCGTCAACACACCCCGTAGCTGCCAGACTTCACCTGTGCCCGCTCACCCACCGGAGGTGTCAGCACCACATGCCGAACCAGAGGGCCGTCCCCACCCTGCGCCGCAGGCGACTGGGCAATGAGCTGCGAAGGCGTCGCACCGCTGCCGGCCTGGAGAGCCGCGCGGCGGCCGAGGCGATGGGCTGGGCCGAGAGCAAGTACTCGCGCGTCGAGAACGCGAAGGGGAGGGTGACTCCCCAGGAGGTCGAGTCGCTGCTCAAGCTCTTCGGCGCGGAGGACCCGCAGGTCGTGACAGCGCTGACGAACCTGGCCAAGGATGCGGGTAAGCGAGGGTGGTGGCGGCCGTACGGGGATGTGCTGGTCGACTCGTACCGGGACTTTCTCGACCTGGAGGCGGACGCTGACGCCGAACAGGTGACCGGCCCCGTAATGCCTGGCCTGCTTCAAACCAGCGCCTACGCCCGCGAGATCATCGCGGCCACGGGGATTACCCAGACCCAAGAGGAAGTGCACGCTCTCGCGGAACTTCGTCGGGCGCGGCAAGCCATACTCACTACGCGTCCGGGCGGTCGTGCCCCGCTCAAACTGTGGGCCGTGATCCACGAAGCAGTGCTTCACATGACCTCGGCCGAGCAGCCCCACATGATGCGCGAGCAGTTGCGGCACCTGCTCGACATGTCCGATCTGCCGAATGTCACCATTCAGGTGCTTGATCTACGGGGGACGGCCCACCCCAGCATGATCGGACCGATCGAGATCGTGCACTTCCCGGACCCGTGGCCGACAGTGGTCAACCTGGAGAATCTCCAGGGCAGCCACTTTGTTGAAGGCGCCGAGGACGTGAAGGTGTTCGAGGACGCCTTCGCTCGCGTGGTCGCCACAGCCCTGTCTGTGGATGCTTCACGCATGAAGATCAGAAACATCATGAACGGAATGGACACGTGACAACTCTTCTGGCGTCTGGCCTGCGCACACGCGATCTCATGGGGGCGGGCTGGTTCAAGTCCTCCTACAGCGCTGGCGCCAACAACTGTGTCGAGGCAGCACGGCTCCCCGGCGGCATCGCCCTCCGCGACTCGAAGGACACCTCCCTCACCCCTCTCCGCTACACCTCCGCCCAGTGGACCGCGTTCTGCGACGGGGTCGTCTCCGGCGCCCTCTGATCACCGCACC
Organism: Streptomyces sp. P6-2-1; assembly: GCF_050613165.1. Classification (NCBI taxonomy): domain Bacteria; kingdom Bacillati; phylum Actinomycetota; class Actinomycetes; order Kitasatosporales; family Streptomycetaceae; genus Streptomyces; species Streptomyces sp. P6-2-1. The sequence continues at coordinate 3,832,424 of NZ_CP192513.1, forward strand.
ACCTCACGATGGGGCCCTCCTCGGAGCAAGCGGGGAGGGCCCGCTGTCATGCCCCGGCCCCACGTATGCGAGGCACTGTTGCCGGTGGTCGGTTCGGGTGCTGTCATGGCGCTACGGCTCAGTCGCCACCACCGGCGCTCGACTGCCCCGTTCAGTAGGAGGGACGCATCATGACCGATCCCGCTCCACACCTCGCCTGGTTCAAGTCCTCGTACAGCAACGCCGCCAACAACTGCATTGAGGCGGCCTGGTTCACGTCCTCCTACAGCACCGGGGCGGAGAACTGCGTCGAAGCGGCGCCGTTGCCCGACGCCATCGCCATCCGCGACTCGAAAGACACCGCGCTCACCCCGCTCCGCTACCCCGCCCCGCAGTGGGCCGACTTCTGCGCCGCTCTCGCCGCCGACGTGCTCTGAGCCACCGGCCCGCGTGGGCGGGTCCACTCGCCTCGCTTTGTCTTCGGCCCCAGCGCCCCACCGGCCGGCTGGATCGGGCCGGAGGCGGGGCGGAGTTGCGGTGGGCGTGGCTTGGGACCGTACCTTCTGAGGAGAGAACGACTCGGCGGGTGGCCGGGGGCCGGTCTCAGGGGCCGGTGCGGTCGCCGCCCGGAGGGACCCGCCTCAGCGCTTGCGGGGGAGTGCGCTCCGCCGCCTGGCTTCGGGACCAGCCGATACATCGAGCGCGGGAAGACCGGACTGGACGTTTCCGGCCGTCCCCCTCGGCTGCACGAGCTTCGGCGAGCCGGAACGCGGCGGCGAGCCCTGGTCCCTGCGGGATGTGCACGGCCGGGCTCTTCCGTGTTTCCGCAGGTGGGACCAGCCGTGAAAGTCGGGACCCGGTACGGCCGTACGGGCCGGGGAAGCCGGGACCTCGATCGGCTCGCGCCTTCTTCCAAAGAACTGGCAGAAAGAACCAACCTGCCTTCCGGCCGTCGTCCTGTGGCTCCGGGATTCGCGTGCGCGTGTGCGCCGGTGCGCGAGGAGCCGCGCGGGCGCGGAGGCTTCACTCTGTTGGGTGATAGATCGGGATATCGGGGAGAACTGGGGTTTGGCGGGCATATGCTCCGGCCAACGGCCATGTAAATGGCCCCCGTCGGGAGTCGCGATCCCGAGGCGGGGGCCGACCACGAAGGAAGCCTGAAGACCTTCCCCGTGGATGACCACAAGGAAACAGACCTTCCCTATGGATGCCTCACAGCTTATCCGCCGTCGGCGTGCCTCGCGGGGCGTTACGCACGTCCGGACTCGCCTCGACCGCGAGTTCTGCGTCGTCTCCAACGCATTGGCCCAGCACAGGAACCTCGACTACCTCGCGATCGGCATCGCCACGTACATGCTTTCCGTCCCCGAAGGGACGAAGGTCTCGATCAAGGCGTTGACGGAACGCGATCCGCACCACGGCGAGCACGCCATCTCCGGCGCCCTCCGGCGGCTCGAAGCGGTCGGCTTCCTGCGCCGCGAGACCTCCCGGCTTCCCACCGGCAGGATCATCACGCGCACCTTCATCCACACCGTCCCGGTCCGGGACGACGGACCGGAGGCGGTCTTGGTCGAGCCCGTCGTGGCGGAGCCCGCAGGGGCCGTACGGGAGGAGGCGCGCCCGGCCGTACGGGAGGAGCGTTCCGCGTCCGTACGGGAGACGCACCCGGCGCCCGTACGGGAGGAGGCGCCCGTACGGGAGGAGGCGCCCGTACGCGAGGAGGCGCGTGCTGCGCCGGAGAGGGTGCCCGCGCCCGTACGCGACACCGCGTCCGCCGTCGCGGCGCCTGCCGCCCCGGCCCCGCCGCCCCGTACGCACGTCGTCGCCGCCCACGTCCTCTCGACCCTTCACCGGGAGGACCCCCGGCTCGTCCTCCCCGAGAGGGACCTCGCGCGGCTCACGCCGCTCGCCGCCGCGTGGCTGGAGCGGGACCTGGACCGGGACGTGTTGCGCGCCGCGCTGCTCGCGCAACTGCCGCAGCACATCCACCGGCCCGCCGCCTTCCTCGCGCACCGCCTCGTCAGCGACCTCCCCGCGCGGCCCGCGAAGCTGCCGACCACCTTCAGGGCCGATTCAGCGCCCGTCGAGCCCGCGAACCTTCCCGACGTACGGCTCTCCCGCTGGTGGCACAGCTGCGACGTCTGCGAGCGGGCCTTGCGGGACGGGCCGGGGCGGTGCCGGGATTGTCAGGCGGAGCGGGGCTCTGCCGCCGACAGGTGGTGAGCGGTCGGGGGCCGGGACTCAGTCCAGGCAGAACTCGTTGCCCTCGATGTCCTGCATCGTGACGCACGACTCGTTCTCCTCGTCTGCGAGTTGGGTGTACAGGTGGACCGCGCCGAGGGCTTCGAGACGGGCCTGTTCCGCTTGGAGCGTCGCGAGGCGCTCGTCCCCGACGAGGCCCTTGCCCGCCCGTACGTCGATGTGGACGCGGTTCTTGACCGTCTTGCCCTCGGGCACGCGCTGGAAGAGCAGGCGCGGACCCGCGCCCGTCGGGTCGGAGCAGGCGAAGTAGCCCGGCTGCTCCTCGCGCGGGACGGCGCGTCCGTACTCCGCCCAACTCCCGTACTCCTCGGACGCTTCGGGAAGGACGTAGCCGAGGACCTCGCACCAGAAGGCGGCGAGGCGGACGGGATCGGCACAGTCGACGGTCACTTGGATTTCACGGATCGCGGGCACCGGAGCACCGTAAGGGGAAGGGAAGGGCGGGGCCAGCCGATTTACGGGCCGGTGCGCGGGCCCGTCACGCGCCCCGTCACGCGGTGGCGCCGTCGAGGTCCGAAGGCGGCGGGTGCGGACGCCGCCGATTTCCTCGCCCTCGCGACGGAGTCGGCGGGCGTACGCGGGTGCCGACGTCATCGGGCACAGCATGGGCGGGGCCATCGCCGTCCTCCTCGCCGCGCGGTACGCGCACCTCGTGGGGCGGGTGGCGCTCCAGCGGAGCGAGGTGGCGGCGGCCGGTACGGAGGTACGGGGCGTACGGGAGCGGCACGCCGTCCCCCGTGCGTACCTCCACCCCGAGGTGGACGGCTCGGTCCCCGGGGCGGAGGCGTTGCGCGCGGCGGGCGTGCGGGTGAGGGCCGTACCGGAGTGCGGGCACCACAACATGCTGGACAGCCCGGAGGGATTCGCGCGAGCGGTGGCGGAGGCGCTCCGGACGTGATTCCCGGCGATTGCACGGGAGTTGTGTGGGCCTGCGGGCCCCCGGCCCTGGTGGGCACGCGGTGTACCGGACTAGTTTCGGTGCGTGCCAGGAACGTCGGAGTCCGGGGGGAACGATGGCCGCCGAGGAAGCGAAGCCCAAGGTCGACAATCCGGATCGCGCACGGCTTGAGGGCCTGCGCCAGGCGTTGGTGAACGAGCGGACGGACCTCGTCCTCGCCTTCGAGCCGGCCGAGACGGAGGTCGGCAAGGGGAGCGCGACCGCCGCGCTGGCCTGGGTGGGCGATACGGCCGAGCGGTGGCACGGCGAGGTGGCGGGGCACCGCACGAAGGTGCGCGAACGCATCGACGCCGTACTCGAAGACGTACGGCGCCGTATCAACTCCATGCCCGCGCAGGTGACTCCGGAAGAGGCGGCGGCGATGAGCCGCAACCGGCGGATGCTCTGAAGAGGCGCTGAGAGGGAAGGGAAAGCGCATGGACCCGGACGCCACCTCGGGGAATTTCTCCGGGATCGACCCGGACAGGTTCAAGAAGGTCATCGCTTCGGTCGAGCACGGTCACGAGACCCTTCGCGACCGGGCCCTGTACTTCAAGAACCAGCTCGCGAGCTACGGAATCGGGCAGAGCGAACTCCAGGGGATCGTGCACAGCGCCTCATGGGCGAGGGACGAACTGCCCATGCTGAAACGGAGATACCACCTCTCCCTGGCGGAGGGCGCCCCCGGATTCGCGGGGCACGAGGGCATGGTGCGGATCAACGAGGCGCTGGTGAACCCGGCGGCGGTGAAGGAGGCAAGACGGGCGGCCAAGCGCGCCGTCGCCCTCGCGAAGAAGGACCCGAAGGACCTGAGCGCGTCCGAATTCGACGAACTGAACACCCTGCTGGCGGACAACCGCGACGAATACCCCTTCGCGGAGACATTCGCGGCGGCACTGGGGGCGAAGGGGACGCTGCTGTTCTGGGACGGGCTGTCCCTTGCGGGGTCGCCCCCACGCGGCGGGGGCGGCGGGATCGCGGCGAGACAGGAGCAGTGGGGGGACTTCCAGCGGAACCTGAGCCTCACCCTCGCCGCCGCCACGAACTCCGACACGCTTGCGATGAAGGCGTGGAAAAGGGACATGATCGCGCTGGGCGGCAAGCGGATACGCGAGGGCGACACGGCGGCCGGCTCCGGTCCGGACGGCTTCGTCGTCATGAGCAACCTCATGCGGTACGGGGATTTCGACGACGCCTTTCTGACGGACTACGGAACGGCGCTCGTGACGAAGGACCGCGAGAACCAGTTCAGCCGGGGAGTCGGCTACCACGGCGACGCGATGGACGGCGGCATCTCCCACCACGCCGGCAACGACCTGGGCAACGACCCCATGACGGGCTTCATGAAGGCGCTTGCCAACAGCCCCGACGCGGCCACGACATTCTTCGCGGCAGAGGGCAAGGACGCCAAGGGCAAGAAGCAGTCCCATTTCACGTACCTCTTCGAGACCAGAAAATGGCCCGACGACAGCGCCCCCGGCAAGGAAAGCGTGACGGGCCTGAACTCCCTGGGGCACGCGCTGGAGGCGGCGACGACGGGGCATCGGCTGGGTGACGTCGCAACGGCGGACGACTTGAAGCACTCGAAGGCACAGGCGGAGTTGTTTCGGGACATCGTGCACTCGGTCGCGTACGACCGAGACCGTCTGCTGAAACGCGGTTTCCTGTCGGACAGCATGGCAAACATGTCGGCTGAGTACATGCCGGACCTCAAGGAAGCGATCAGTCACGACCGGCAGTTCGCCAAGGAACTCTATGCCGTGACGGGCGTGCGGGCTCCGCTCAAGCAGGATGAACCCGATGCCGCCCTCTTTCTGTACACGGTGGGGAAAAATAAGGAGGGGTTCGACCGGCTGAACATAGGCGAGCATGCCTACTCAGCACAGCTTATGCAGGCGTTTGACGGCGGGGCCGATTTGGGGCACTATCCGAGAAACCGCGAGCAAACTATCGATCAACTGGCCTGGGACTCCGGATACTTCCAAGGAATCATCATCGGGGGGAAGAACGCCGAGATCGCGCACGGGCATGCCGAGGAGCAGGCCAGAAGCGACGGCTGGAAGGAGGGGGTGAGCACGTGGGGTGGGACGCTCGTGGGCACTGCGACCGGCCTCGTGACCTCTCGATTCACCGGTCCGGGGAGTGATCTCGCCGGAGACCTCGCAGGCACCGCCGCAGACGAAGTGTTCAACGGGATTGTTGATGGGTTCGGGAAAGACGGAAAGGAGAAGGCGCAAGTGTACGAGGATTTTTCCAAGGATTCAAAAGTGCACTTCTCCGTCCTCACGACTGTGCAGGAGGCTGCTAAAGCTGCGTCACATGACCCGGGAGCCGCGTCGAGGGCAGGTACGAGGGCGGGAGAAGGGCTCGCTGACGCGAAGACTCTGGTGAGTGGGTTCGAGAACGCCTCTCTGGAGGAGAATTCCTGACCGGGATGGAGTGCGGGAGTGGCGAGGTTTCTGACAATGACCGCCAAAACGAAAATTATACTGAGCATGGCCCTCGCGGCTGTGTTTTTCGCCGGAGGATTGGGGATAGCGGCGTGGCAAGGAGCCCTTGCTGACGGGCGGGGCCATATCGCTGCCGGGGATGTTTGCTCGAACGTTCCGCATCGGGAACGTGCGGCGGAAATTTTTCGATCCGTGTTGCCCGAGAATACTTCTTACTCTTTCGCGCCGCTGATGAAACATGGTGATGATATCTTCGCGAGCGGATGTGACGTCTATGGTGGCAAGTTGAGGGACCGGCAATACCTGCTGAACTTCTATGCGCACCGGACGGCGCTCGGCTGGACCGAAGCGCGGGATGGTGAGGTCGTCCATCGGGAGTACGGGGTGGGGCTGGAGCCGTTCGAAGCCGGGGACAAGGCGTGGGCGGGGCCGAGAATGGCTTTTGTCGGGACGACTTGTCGGAAGAAGGTGACGACGAAGCCGGAAATGAATCGCATGGTGGTGACCGTCATCGCGCAGACGCCGCTCGAAGCGAGCGACGCCAAGTCCACGTCGGTGCTCAAGGAACTCGCCGTCGACTTCGCCCGGCAGGTGCACAGGGACGCCGAGTGCGAGGTGCCCGCGCGGTTGCCGGAGGGGTGATGGGCCCGGGGCCCCTCGGGGGCAGGTTCCGCGTCAGCGGTTGTCCGAGAGGGTGGCCGGGTCGGTGTTGGCTCCGCAGAGGATGACTGCCACGCGTTCCTCCGGGGCGGGGATGAAGGCGGAGGTCGTCAGGGCCGACAGGGCCGTTGCCGCCGCGTGTTCCACTGCCAGGCGGTGGTGGTCCCAGAGGTCGCGGCGGGTGCGGACGATCGCCTCGTCCGGGACGGTCAGGAGCGTGGACAGCGGGTGCTGGGCGGCCGTCAGCGCCAACTCCGTCGCTCGGCGCGCTCCCAGGGAGTCCGCCGCCACCGAGTCCGGCACCACGTCGATCACTTCGCCGACCCGCGCCGCCTCCCACAGCGCCGCGCAGTGCGTCGGTTCCACGCCCACCGTGCGGATGCCGTGGTGGTGGGCCGCCGTCGCGACCCCAGCGAACAGGCCGCCGCCGCCGACCGCCACCACGACCGTGTCCAGGCCGGGGACCTGCTCCAGGATCTCCTCCAGCAGCGTGCCCGCGCCCGCCGCGATCAGCGCGTCGTCGTACGCGTGCGAGAGCAGCGCGCCGGAGCCGGCGGCGAACTCCGCGCAGGACGCCGCCGCCTCCGCGTACTCCCTGCCCACGAGCCGCACCCGCGCCCCGTACTCCGCGAGCCTGTCCACCTTCACCCGCGGCGCGTTCTGCGGCAGGAACACCGTCGCCGGTACGCCCGCCTCGCGCGCCGCCCACGCGCACGCGAGCCCCGCGTTCCCGCCCGAAGCGATCGTCACCCCGGCCTCCGGGAGCGTGCCCGCCTCGCGGTGCGCCGCGACGAAGTTCCACGCCCCGCGCGCCTTGAAGCTCCCCGTGTGCTGCGTGAACTCCAGGGCGTTCCACACCCCGGGCGCGAAGGGTGCCACGGCGGCCCGTCGCACGTGCCCGGCGATCCTGTCGCGCGCCGTCCTGATCTCGTCGTACGTCAGCGGGGGCATGGGTCTCCTGGAGGGCGCGCGCCGGGTGGTACACGGCCAGTCTGCCGTGCCGGTACGGACCGGCGCACGCGCTCCCGGATCTTCAGCGCCCGCCCTGCGCCAGCTCCCGTACCGCCTGTGCCAACAGGGCCCGGTCCCGCTCCTCCGTCAGCTGTTCCGCCGCCGCCTCCCGCGGGAGCCAGCGGATCTCGTCGATCTCCGTGCTCGGCGCGAACGCGCCTCCCGTCTCCTCCGCGAGCCAGTAGTCGACCGTCTTGCGGCGTCCGTCGTGGGTCCGGTAGTGGACGCGCGGGAGGCGGGTCGCGGGGCGGCACGTACGGCCCGTCTCCTCCTCGACCTCGCGCAGGGCCGCCGCCAACTCCGTCTCGCCGTGCTTGAGTTTGCCCTTCGGCCAGGACCAGTCGCTCCACTTCGGCCGGTGTACGAGGCAGAACTCGACGCCGTGCGCGGGCGAGCGGCGCCACAGGACGCAGCCCGCCGCGCGGACCGGGGTGCTCATACGCGTACCGCCTCCCGCCACACGCGCTGGAAGGTGTGGCGCGCGGCTTCCACCTCCTGGCGCTGGACCGCGTGCAGGACGCCGAGCGCGTACGCGGTCGGCGGGGCGATGCGCGGCGTGCGCGCCGCCGCCGCTGCCGCCGTCGCCGCGTCCGCCGCCTCCCGGTGCCGGTCCAGAGCGCGCGCGCCGGGGGCGGTACGGGCCTCCGGCACGACGCCGAGTGCCTCCGCCGCGTACACCCGCACCCGCAGCAGGCCCCGCACCCGGTGCCACGGCGCGTCCTGCGGCTCCCCGCCGGGGGCCGCGCTGCCGAGCGCCGAGGCATCCGCGTTGTACGGGGCGCCCGCGCGGTCGAGCGGGAGCGCGGCGACCGCTTCGGCGAGCCGATGCGAGGTCAACGAGGCGAGAGCGCCGAGGACTTCGGGGTCGTGCGGGGCCGCGCCCCGCCGGTACGGGACCTCGCTCGCCAGGACGGCCACCGCGTCGGCGACCGCGTGGAACCGCGCCGAGCCGAGGGCGTCGAGCGCCGCCGAGTGCGCGCGGTTGCGGGCGAGCGTCAACTGCCGGTCGAGAAGGGCCCCCGCGCGTGCCGCGCCCGTGGCGAGCGGACCCTCCGGGTGCCCCTGCGAGGGCACGGCCGAGCCCCGTACCCCCTCGTCGTCCCGCAGCCTCCGCAGCGCGCCGAGAAGCCGTCCGAGCCGGTGCGCGCACGCGTACTCGTTCCCCAACACCACGGAGAGCCAATTGAGTTCGGCTTGCAGATGCTCCGCCCACTCGGCGTCGAGCAGCGGGCGGAAGGTGTGCAGGGTCGCCTCCACGCGGTGCGCGGCACCGCGCAGCGCGCGGACGGCCTCCTCCGTCTGGGCCGCCGACGTACCCGATTCGCGACGGGCGCGCAGGGCGCGCAGGAAGGCGGCCGCCTGCTCCTGGAGGTAGGCGGTGACAGGACTGCCCGGGGTCTCGGGGGCCGGGACGGGTACGGCCGGAGGCGGGGCCTGGGGCCGGGCCTGCTCAGGGGGTCGAGGTGCCACGCCTCCGCCTCCGCGCGTCGATCAACAGTTCTTGCACATTGGGGAGTTGCTGCCCGTCCTGGTCGGTCGACCGCCGGGTCCACTCGCCGTCGGGGCCGAGGTGCCACGAGGCCGTCGAGTCCGACATGCCGGTCTCCAGGACCCGCGCGAGCGCCGCGCGGTGGGCCGGGTCGGAGACCCGGACCAGGGCCTCGATGCGGCGGTCCAGGTTGCGGTGCATCATGTCCGCGCTGCCGAACCACACCTCGGGCTCGCCGCCGTTGCCGAAGGCGAAGACCCGCGAGTGCTCCAGGAACCTGCCGAGCACCGAGCGGACGCGGATGTTCTCGGAGAGCCCGGGCACCCCCGGGCGGATCGCGCAGATGCCCCGTACCCACACGTCGACGGGCACGCCCGCCATCGAGGCGCGGTAGCACGCGTCGATGATCGCCTCGTCCACCATCGAGTTGACCTTGAAATGCACGTGCGCGGGGCGGCCCGCGCGGTGGTGGCGCACCTCGTTCTCGATGCGCTCGATGAGGCCGTCGCGCAACGAGCGCGGGGCGACGAGGAGACGCCGGTACGTCTCGCGCCGCGAGTAGCCCGAGAGCCGGTTGAAGAGGTCCGAGAGGTCCGCGCCGACCTGCGGATCGGCGGTGAGGAGGCCGAGATCCTCGTAGAGCCGGGCCGTCTTCGGGTGGTAATTGCCCGTCCCCACATGGGAGTAGCGGCGCAGCGTCTCGCCCTCCTGACGGACGACGAGCGAGAGCTTGCAGTGGGTCTTGAGACCGACGAGCCCGTAGACCACGTGGCAGCCGGCCTCCTCCAGCTTCCGCGCCCACTTGATGTTGGCCTGCTCGTCGAAGCGCGCCTTGATCTCGACGAGGACGAGCACCTGCTTGCCCGACTCGGCCGCGTCGATGAGCGCGTCGACTATCGGCGAATCGCCCGAAGTCCGGTACAGCGTCTGCTTGATGGCGAGCACGTCCGGGTCGGCGGCGGCCTGTTCGAGGAAGGCCTGCACGGAGGTCGAGAAGGAGTCGTACGGGTGGTGCAGGAGCACGTCCCGCTCGCGCACGGCGGCGAAGATGTCCGGCGCGGACGCGGACTCGACCTCGGCGAGATCGCGGTGCGTGCCCGCGATGAACTTCGGGAACTTCAGCTCGGGGCGGTCGAGCGAGGCGATCCCGAAGAGGCCCGTCAGGTCGAGCGGCCCCGGCAGCGGGTACACCTCGACATCCGAGATCTTCAGCTCGCGCACGAGCAGGTCGAGGATGTACGGGTCGATCGACTCCTCCACCTCAAGACGGACGGGCGGCCCGAACCTGCGGCGCATCAGCTCCTTCTCCAGCGCCTTGAGCAGGTTCTCCGCGTCGTCCTCCTCGACCTCCAGGTCCTCATTGCGGGTGAGCCGGAAGGAGTGGTGCGCGAGCACCTCCATGCCCGGGAACAGCTCCTCCAGGTGCGCCGCGATGACGTCCTCGATGGGCACGTACCGGTCGGGCGCCGCCTCCAGGAAGCGGCTCAGGAGCGGCGGGACCTTGACGCGCGCGAAGTGCCGGTGGCCGCTCACCGGGTTCCGTACCACCACCGCGAGATTGAGACTCAGCCCCGAGATGTACGGGAAGGGGTGCGCGGGGTCCACCGCGAGGGGGGTGAGGACGGGGAAGATCTGCTGCCGGAAGAGCGTGAAGAGCCGCGCCTGCTCGGTCTCGCTCAGCTCTGCCCAGCGCACGAGCTGCACGCCCTCGTCGGCGAGCGCGGGCAGTACGTCCTGCTGGAAGCAGGCCGCGTGGCGTGCCATCAACTCGCGCGAGCGCGTCCAGATCAGCTCCAGGACCTCGCGCGGAAGCAGCCCGGACGCCGAACGTGTCGCGACCCCCGTCGCGATACGCCGCTTCAGGCCCGCGACCCGGACCATGAAGAACTCGTCCAGATTGCTCGCGAAGATCGCCAGGAAGTTGGCACGTTCGAGCAGCGGTGTGCGCGGGTCCTCGGCGAGTTCGAGCACGCGCTCGTTGAAGGCGAGCCAGGAGCGCTCACGGTCGAGGAAGCGGTCGGCCGGAAGCTCCACGCCCTCGGGGTCCTCGTAGGCGTCGAGATCGGCGTCGAGGTCGGGTTCGAGCGCGGAACCCGCCCCGGCGGTGCCGCCGTGCGGAGTGCCGTGCGCGCCGCCGGGGCGGGACTGCCCCGCGGGGGCGCGGTGGCCGGGCAGCGAGGCGACGGCGGGGCGGCCCGTTTCGGCGCGGCCGGTGGCGGGGGACGGCGTGGAGGAGGGGGCGGAACCGGGCCGGCCGGGGACCGGGGAGCTGGGACTGCTGCTGCTCGGCTGCGTCATGGGGTCATTCTTCCGCCTGAAGGGCGGTTGTGGCGCGTTGAGCGGGGATGTTCCGGGGGAAGAGGGTGCGCCGGGAGCGGGCGGGGGCGCGGGGCGGCGGGGGCCGGGGCCGGGTTCCCGGCCCGGTTCTGGGCCCGGTTCTGGGCCGGGGCGCGCGTCGTGGCCGTTGACGGCGGGGGTACGGGGGGTGGCGGGGGCGCCGCCGGGGCCGGGGACGGCGGTGAGGCCGGGGGTGCCGGAGGGGGAGGTGAGGCCGGGGGTGCCGGGGGCGCCGTCGGTGCCCGCGCGGGCCTCGTTGCTCTCGGCCGGGGCGGGCGCGGACGGCGCGGGTCGCGGTGTGGGGGGCGTGCCGGAGGAGCCGGGCTCCGGGGCGGGCGGCTGCATTCGGCGAGCGTCGCAAGGTTTGCTGAATGAGGGGTTACGTGCACGTGGCGCGGAGTTTGCCGGGGTCGGGCGGGGGACGGGCGGGCGAGGGGCGGGGGAGGGGCGGGGCGACGGTGAGGGAGCTGGTCGCCGGAGGGGCGCGCGTGCTCATCAGCGGGCGCGCGGGCCGCGCTGGACGCGGCGCGCGCGGAGCTGGAGAGGGCGGGCGGTCGCCGTGCGCGGCGACGCGTCCCCGCGCGTCGGCGTCGAGGCACTCGCCGACCGCGTGAAGGCCGAGTCCGGCACCGTGGACGCGCGGTACGTGAGCGCGGGCGTCAACGGTTTCGCCCCGTTCGAGGCGTCGAGCGAGGAGCTGTTCGACAAGCTGCTCACCATCAGCGCGCGCGGCCCCTGCCTCACCGTGCGGAAGCTCGTTCCGCTGCTCGCCGACGGCGCGGGCACCGTGCTCACGACGTCGGTCGCGAACGCCCTCGGCCCCCGGCCGCCGCACGTCTCCTCCGGTCGGTCCCCGCCGCTCCGGTCGGTCCCCGCCCCCCTGCGGCCCGCCGCCCTCGGGCCCCAGGTCCGGCCGCGCCGGGTGCCCTGTGCCCCCGGTCCCCCTCAGTCCCCCGCCGCCCGCACCAGCTCCCTCGCGAGTTCCGCCGTCTCCGTGAGGGCGTCGAGGGGGAGGGGGCGGGTGGCGAGGGCGCCCTCGTGGAGGACGAGGAGGCGGGTCGCGAGGCCGGCGGGGGTGCGGCGGCCGGCCGCGGTGGCGAGTTCCTCGAAGAGGTCGCGCAGCCACAGCTTCTGCGCGGCGGCGACGCGGTGCGCGGGGTGCGCCGGGTCCGGGAGTTCGGCGAGGGCGTTGATGAAGGCACAGCCTCGGGCCGCTTCGGCCTCGCACCACTCGCGCAGCGCGGTGAAGGGCGCGGTGACGGCGGCGACGGGGTCCGTATCGCGTACGGCGTCGACCTCGGCGCGTACGAGCGCGCGCCAGCGGGTGTCGCGGGCGGAGAGGTACGCGGCGACGAGGCGGTCCTTCGAGCCGAACTGGTTGTACAGCGTGCGCTTGGTGACGCCGGAGCGCTCGGCTATGAGGTCCACGCCGACGGCCGTGATGCCGTGCGCGTAGAACAGCTCCTCGGCGGTCTCGACGACGCGGCGCCCGGCGGGGGAGAGGGGTCGCTCCGGGTCCGCGTGAGTGCCGGGGGTGCGCGCGGCGCGCGGGGTGCCCGGGGTGCGCGCGGCGCGCGGGGTGTGCGAGGGGTCCGGGTGCTGCCGGTTCTGCGGCACGGGCGCTCCTTCACAGATCGGTGTACGGTGGCGCGGGTACAGGTGAGTACACAGAACAGTATATCTATGAGGAGGGCGGCACGATGGCTGCGGCGAGGACCATGCGCGCGGTACGGATCACCGGGCACGGCGGACCTGAGGTCATGCGGCTCGCCGAGGTGCCCGTGCCCGAGCCGGGGGCGGGCGAGGTGCTCGTGGAGGTGAGCGCGGTGGCGCTCAACAACACCGACCTGTGGACGCGCCAGGGTGCGTACGGCACGCCCGGCGACCCCGAGGCGCTCTCGGGCTGGCGCGGGCCGCTCGACTTCCCGCGCGTCCAGGGCGCCGATGTCGCCGGCCGGGTCGCCGCGCTCGGCGCGGGCGTGGACGCGGGGTTCCTCGGGCGGCGCGTCGTCGTCGACCCGGCGCTCTACGACGGCGACGGGCCCGACGCGCATCCGGTGGGGCTCATGGGGAGCGAGCGGGACGGCGGTTACGCCGAGTACGTGACGGCTCCGGCCGCTCAGGTGCACGACGTGACGGACTCGCCGCTCGACGACGCGCAGCTCGCGAGCCTGCCGACCGCGTACGGCACGGCGCTCGGCATGATCGAGCGCGGGCGGCTCGGCAGGGGCGGGACGGTCTTCGTCACGGGCGCATCGGGCGGTGTCGGCCTCGCGGCGGTGCAGCTCGCGCGGGCGCGCGGCGCGCGGGTGGTCGCGCTGAGCAGCGGCGCGAAGCTCGCCGCGGTACGGGAGGCGGGGGCGGACGTCGTCGTGGACCGCGCGGGGGACGTGGTCGCGCGGCTGCGCGAGGCGGCGCCCGACGGCTTCGACGTGGCGCTCGACGTCGTCGCGGGCGAACTGCTCGGCGAGGGCCTGCCGCTGCTGCGCGAAGGCGGCCGCTGGGTCGTCGCCGGGGCCCTCGCGGGCTGGGCCGTCACGCTCGACGTACGCCGCCTGTACCTGCACAACGCGCAGGTCGTCGGCTCGTCGATGCACACGCGCACGCACTTCGCGCTTCTCATGGACCTGGCGCGCGAGGGCGCGGTGCGCCCGGTGATCGCGGCCTCGTACGGGCTGGAGGACGCGGCACGCGCACAGCAGGAGCTGGAGCGGCGGGGACACGTGGGAAAGCTGGTCCTGCGCCCCTAGCCGACGGCCTCGTGGCGGCGGTACGGGGACGGGGGCGGTACGCGGACGGGGGCGGCACGGGGACGGGGGCGGTACGCGGATGGGGGCGGTACGGGGACGGGGCCGCCGCCCCGTCGGGCCGGGCAGGCGCACCCGCACCCGCACTCCCGCCCGCACACCCGCACCCGTACCCGGTCCGGCGCCCGCACCGTACCCCCGCCGGTGCCCGCCTCAGTTCTCCGTGCGGTACATCAGGTCCGTCTCGTACGTCGTGAAGCCGAGGCGCTCGTAGACCGTCACCGCGGGGACGTTGTCCGCGTCCACGTAGAGCATTCCGGTCGGGAGGCCGCGGGCCGCGAGGTGGCGCAGGCCGGTCGTGGTGAGGGCGCGGCCGAGACCGCCGCCCTGCGCGCCCGGGCGGACCCCGACCACGTACACCTCGCCGAGTTCCTCGGCCGCGTGCACCTTCGTCCAGTGGAAGCCGACGAGTTCGCCGCTTCCCTCCCGTACCGCGAGGAAGAAGCCCTCCGGCTCGAACCACGGCTCGGCCTCGCGGTCGGCGAGGTCGCGGAGCGTCATACCGCCCTGCTCGGGGTGGTGCGCGAACGCGGCGGCGTTCAGCTCCAGCCACGCCTGCTCGTCCTGTCCCGGTACGAAGGTCCGCACCGCGATGCCCTCCGGCCACACCGGGTCCGGCAGGTCGAGCCCCGTGAGCGGGCGGCGCAGCTGGCGCAGTTCGCGGAAGAGGTGCAGCCCGAGCACCTGCGCGAGGTGCCGCGCCGCCGGGTGCCCGCCGTGCGCCCAGATCCGCAGGCGGCGCCCGGTGAGCCGCAACAGCTCCTGGCCCAGCGCCCGGCCGTGGCCCCGCGCGCGCAGGCCCGGCGCGACGAGGAGTTCGGCCGCGGGCGACTCGACCGGGTCGGAGCCGTCGAGCTGCGCGTACCCGGCGAGGGTGTCGTCGGGCAGGCGCAGCAGTACGTGCCGTACGCCGGGGCGCTCGCCACCGCGCAGATGCAGGCGCCCCTGCTCGGAGACGGCGTACTGCCCGTCCTCGCGCGCGCCCGCGGCGATCAGCTCACCGACGGCGGCGGCCTGCGCCTCGTCGAGGACGTCGAGGACCTCGATACGGCGCGCGGGGACGGGGGCGGCGGGGCCGCCGGTGGGGTCGTCGGGCCCGGGGGTGTTCGCTTCGCTGCTCATGCTGCGAGCGTACGAGTCATCCGCGGGACGGAGGCGGAGGGGCGGCCTTCGGGGGACGGGGCGTCGTCCGTGCGTACGGGTGCGGGTCGGGCCCGGCGTGTGGGTGCGGGTGGGGCCCCGGCGTGTGGGTGCGGGGTGGGGCCCCGGCGTGCGGGTGCGGGTACGGGTGGGGCCCGGCGTGCGGGTGCGGTGCGGGTGAGGCGCGCGTAAGGCTACGGGCGGGCCCGTGTACGGGTGTGGGCGGCCGGTCGTCTCTCCGACCAACCCTCCACTTGGCGACCAAGCCCACCCACTTGTCCCCGCTTGGTCGCGCGGAACGACCAGCGAACCAGCAAGTCCCTCAACTTGGCGTGAAGTTGTAGGGTGAGCTTGTGAGTACGGACCGTGCCCACGGCGCGAGCGCTCCGCACGAGAGCCCCCGGCCGCGGCGGAGTCACCGTGAGGTGGCCGACGAACTGCGCGCCCGGATCAGGTCCGGGGCGCTGCGCCCCGGCGACCGGATGCCCACGCAGGCCCGGCTCGCCTCGGAGTTCGGCGTCGAGCGCGGTACCGTCCGCGAGGCCCTGCGCATCCTGCGCGCGGAGCGCCTTCTCACGCACGCGACCAAGGGCGCGCCCCCCGCCGTCGCCGCTCAGGCGGGGCGCGGGCCGGGCGGCCCCGGCGAGGTCCCGCGCTCCACCACCGCGGCGCTCGGCCCCCGTATCGCCGCGGCCTTCGAACAGCCGCACGTCGAGATCCGCGCCCTGTGCCTCACGTCCGTCTCGCTCACCCTCGCGATGGGCGAGCCGCTGCGCCAGATCCACGCGGGCGAGCTGAAACCGGACCGCATCGACCTGCGGGTCCTTCTCCCGGACCGCGACATAGGGCTCGCCTTCCCCGCGGCGGTGGGCGGGAGCGGGGCCGAGCGTGGGGGCGAGGCCGTGCGCGGGGGCGTGGGCGGTGGCGGCCCGGCAGGAACCGCCGCGCGCGAGCGCGACGTCGTGCACCGCCACTGGCTCGCGCAGCGCAACGCCCAGGGCAAGGTGCTCGCCCACAACCTCCTCGCGCTGCGCTCCTCGCACGGCATGGACGTCCACGTCGAGTACCGTGCCATCCCCTTCACACCGCCCGTGAAGCTCTACCTCCTCAACGCGGAGGAGGCGCTCTTCGCGTACTACACGCCGGTCCGGCGCGGTGCCGATTACGGGCCCGCGCACGTCGAGACCTTCGACGCCGAGGGCACGGAGGCGGTGCTCTTCGCCTTCGGCCAGGACGGCGGCCCGCGCGACGCCGCCTTCGTCACGCAGTCCGCCGCCTGGTTCGAGGGGCTGTGGAACACGATCAGCGCGCCGCTGCGGCTCACGTGAGGGACAGGAAGTCCGGGGTCTTCTCGGCGTATGGGTCTTCTCGGCGGACGGGGCTTCTCGGCGTCCGGGGAGAGACGGACCGCGCAAGGCGCGATGCACGGGGCGCGAGGCACGGGGGCGCGGGGGCATGGGGTGCGGGGGCACGGGGCACCGGGCGCGGCTCCCAGGGCAGAGCGTGCGGGTCGTAGTTGGCGGGAAGAAGGCGCTGGTTGTGGCCCGGTTGTGCCGGGTTGGCCCGTACTTTCCGCTCATCTGCCGACAACTCCCGTGAGCTGGCATGAAGTTGTACGGTGATGAGGTGAGCGAGGAGAACCCCGTCGCGCCCCCGGGCCCTGCCCCGAGCCCCGGCCGGACCGCCGAGGGCGCCTCGGCCGCGCCCGTACCCGTACCGCCCCACCTGCCGGTACCGCCCGACGCGGCAGTCCCCCCCGACCCGCCCGTACCTTCCCCGCCTTCCCCGTCGCACCCGCTCCCGCCCACCCCCGCCGCCATCGCCGCGGCCCTGCGGGACCGCATCGCGCGCGGTGTGCTCAAGGCGGGCGACCGCATCCCCACGCAGGCGGAGTTGTCGCAGGAGTTCGGTGTCGAGCGCGGCCGGGTGCGCCAGGCGCTCCAGGCGCTGCGCGCCGAGGGCCTGCTCAGCCACTCCACGAAGGGCGTCCCGCCGCGCGTCGCGCAGCCGGGCCACGACGGCGAGCGCGCGGGCGGCACCCCCGAACCGCGCCCCACGCTCGTCGCGCTCGGCCCCCGTCTCGTACGGGCCTTCGCCGCGACCGAGGTACGTGTCGACGCGCTCTGCCTCACCGCCGAATCGCTCATCCCGGCCGTCAGTGAGGCCGTCATCGGGGTCCACAGCGGGAACCTGCGGCCCGAATCCGTCGATGTGCGCATCCTGCTGCCCAGCCGCAGCATCGACCTCGCCTTCCCCGTCGCGGCATCGGGCGAACCGGTCGAGGCGGCGGCCGTGCACCGCCGCTGGCTGGAGATGCGCGATTCGCAGGTACGGGTCCTGAGCCGGACGCTCACCGGGCTGCGCCAGTCCCACGGGACGAAGGTGTCCGTCGCCTTCCGTACGGTCCCCTTCACCCCGCCGGTGAAGCTGTACGTCCTCAACGGCAGCGAAGCCCTCTTCGCGTACTACCTCGTGAGACGGACCGACGAGAACGGCGAGGACGTCCCCGAGATGATCGACACGTGGGGACCCCGCGCTCAGCTCTTTCCGTACGACGTCACGCACGGCCCGCGCGACGAGGTCTTCGTCGCGCAGTCGGCGCGCTGGTTCGAGGGCCTCTGGCAGACCATCAGCGAGGAGCTGAAACTCGACGGGTGACGACAACCAGGACGCACACGGAAACGGAACACGCTTATCCCGCACCGGAGTCGGAGTCGGAGTCGAGTCCACGACCGGGAGCGGGGCCGGGTACGGGGGCGGGGCCGGGTACGGATTCGCGGCCGGGGGCGGGGCCCGGGCCGGAGGCGGAAGCCCGTACCGCCGCGGGGGCGGCCGCCGGAGCGGAGCGGGGGCCGGGGGGAGCGCGGCGCGGGCCGTCCGGAGCGGCCGCCCGTGACGAGCCCCCCGCCGAGCCGCTCGCCGAACTCCTCCACCGCACCCGCTGGATACTCTTCGACTTCGACGGACCCGTATGCCGCCTCTTCGCCGGGTATCCCGCGCGCGGCATCGCCCGCCGCATGGCGAGCTGGCTCGACGCCCGCCCGGGCGGCCGCGCACTCGCCGCGGGCGCGGCGCTCAGCAAGAACCCGCAGGCCCTGCTCCGCGCCGTGGACACGCGGGACACGGAGGGCGGCACCGTACGCGCCCTCGAAGCCCTCCTGACGGGCGAGGAGCTGACGGCGATCGAGAGCGCCCGCCCGACCCCGTACCTCGCCGAACTCCTGCACGCCTGGTACGCATCGGGCCGCCGCTTCGCCGTGACGACCAACAATTCCCCCCTCGCGGCCCGCCGTTACCTCGAACTCCACGGCCTGGACGCCTACT
This sequence comes from Streptomyces sp. P6-2-1, assembly GCF_050613165.1. Lineage (NCBI taxonomy): Bacteria > Bacillati > Actinomycetota > Actinomycetes > Kitasatosporales > Streptomycetaceae > Streptomyces > Streptomyces sp. P6-2-1. The sequence continues at coordinate 3,850,820 of NZ_CP192513.1, forward strand.
TCGCCGACCACTACCACGGCCGGGGCCTCCCCCTCCGTCTCAAGCCCGACCCCTACTGCCTCACCGAGGCGGTGAAGTCCCTCGAAGCCGACCCCCGCGCGACCCTGATGATCGGCGACGAACCGGGCGACGCGAAGGCCGCCCGGGCCGCCGGAATCCCCTTCCTCGGCTACGCCGAACGCCCGTCCCGGCGAGCGGAGTTGTGTGCGGCGGGAGCGAAGCACGTGGTGGCGTCGTACGCGGAGGTGTTGTAGGGGGAGGGGGAGGGGAGCGGAGGGACGGTTGGCCGGGGCCGCTCGGACGCGTCCCGTCGGTCGGGCAGTGAGGGGGCGGCCGGGGGTGCGGCGAGGCGTAGCCGAAGGCCGGCAGTGCCTGCCCGCTGCGACAGCGGGACGCACCCGGTGCAGGCGGTGCCTGCCGGGTACACCCGTCGCCCCCTGTGACGAACGAGCCCGCCGCCACCCCACCCCACCCGCCCTCGCCCGCCTTCTTGCCCGCCCGCCCCGCTCGCTCCCGTCCCCACGCCCCCGCGCGGCCTCTCCCGGTTCCCCGCACCGGCCCCGGTCACGTCCTGTCGCCGTCGCGCAACGTCCCGTGCGAACACAGCCACTGCCCTGCCACCCCTCCCGCACCCGTGAACCGCCCCTGTCCGGAACCCGATTCGCCCCGTCCGCCCGCCCCCGTCCAGCCACCCTCCACTCCCACCCCTGACCTGGCGCAATGGGTGGCGCGGGCTTGCGTGCGGGGGTGGCGGGCGGGTGGCGGAATGAGGCGCGCCGTGCGGGGACTCGTACTGCCGTCCGCTGAATCGTTTCTTCGCGGCCCCGCGAGCGGAGGAACCTCTGCCGCCCCGTTACGGTGAGCGAGCAGAGCCCCGGAGGGCGGGGCCGGTTCGGGAGTGGCACGTGCGCACCGTGAGGTCCGGTTGGCAGGGCAAGGAGCCGGGTGGCGGCGAGGGCGGCGGACGTGAGGGCGCGCACGGCGGCACGCACGGTGCGTCACACGGGAGTTACGAGCCGCACGGCCTCCGTGCCGCACACCACGGCACCGCTCCGCGCCTGCACGCCATCGCCTGCGGGGTCGCTCACGCCGCCGGGGCGCAGGCGGCGGGCGCCCACGTCGCGGGCCCCGGGCGCCATCGCCCCGTACCGCCGACGCCCACGAGCCGGTTCGGCTGGACGCCCGACGAACGCGTGCCGCTCGCGCCGGAGTTCCCGGCCGCCGCCGTCACCGAGGCGCTCGCCGCTGCCCGTACCGCCGACCCGGCGCGGGTCCGCGTCCTGAGCGGTACCGCGCACCGCAACGCCGTCGTCTGGCTCCCTGCCTGGCAACGTGCCGTCGTCGTACGGCGGTTCGCTCCTGCGGTCGCCGTCCGCAGGGAGCGCGGCTTCTACAGTGAGCACAGCGTCCTGGAGGCGATCCGCACCACGTACGAGGACGGGGCGCCCGACGCCCCGCGCGTCCCCCGCGTCCTCGCCCTCGGCCGCGACGCGCTCGGCTCCTTCTCGCTCCACACCTACGAGGGCCCACTGCCCGCCCCCGCGCGCGTTACGCCGGAGCGGCTCACCCCCCGTCACCCCGTCAACGGGCTGCGCGTCCGGGAAGCGGATGCCCTCGTCGACCAGCTCGCCGCCCTCACCCGCGTGGACTGCGCCCATCTCGAACCGGCCGCAGGGCGACCGGAGTTCTTCGCCTGGTTGCGTGCCGAACTCGTCCGCCTCGTCGCCTCGCTGCCCGCCCCCGTCCTCGCCCGCGCGACCGCGAGCGGACTGCCCGGCCCGGCCGGGCTCGAAGCGCTGCTCGCCCCGCTCACCGTCACACACCGCACGCCAGGACTGCTCCACGGCGACCTCAACCCGTGGAACCTCGTCCGGCTCCCCGGCGACGATCTCGCCCTGATCGACTGGGAGCTGGCGCTCACGGGCGACCCGCTCCACGAACTCGTCCGCCACCTCCACCTCGCCCCGGCCCGCCCCTCCCTGCGCAAGCGCATGCTGGAGCGCTGGAGCCGCGCCCTGCCCCCTGACCGCACGGCGGGCTGGAAGCGCGACGCCCCCGTCTACGCCCACATCGAACGCCTCCGCAGCGCCTACCTCGACCTCGACCGCATCGTCACGGGGTCCGCCCTCGACGCCCCCAATGTCGCCCGCGCGGTCCGCCGCTACGGCCGCACCCTGGCCGCCGCCCACGCCTCGCTCGCGGCGCTGGCCGAAGGCCCGGGGGCCCCGGCGCCGTACGTGGCACCCGCGCCCCACGCGCTCGCGGCCCCCCGGCCCCCCGTCGCCCCCGCTCCCTCCGCCTAGGATGAACCCGGCCCGTCCCGGCCCCGGCCCGGCGGGAACGCGGCGCATCGACGGCTCGTGGTGAAGGGTGAGGGGCGCGCATGGAGAGTCGTGGCGACGGCCGTACGGGGGGCGGGGGCGCCCCCGCGGTCCGGGACGGCGCGGACCCGGTCCGGCAGCCCGGCCTTCGTGAGCGCAAGCGGCTGCACACCTACCGGCACGTCTCCGAGACGGCTATCGCCCTCTTCCTCGCGCGCGGTTTCGACGCCGTGCCCGTCACCGAGGTCGCCGCCGCCGCCGGTGTCTCGAAGCCGACCCTCTTCCGGTACTTCCCCACCAAGGAGGACCTCGTCCTCCACCGCTTCGCCGACCACGAGGACGAAGCCGCCCGCGTCGTGACCGGGGCCCGCGCCGAGCACCGGCCCCCGGTCGCCGCCCTCGCCGCGCACTTCCGTACGGGCCTCGACCACCGCGATCCCGTCACCGGCCTCAACGACGTGCCCGCCGTCCTCGCCTATCACCGACTCCTCTACGGCACCCCCTCGCTCCTCGCCCGTCTCCACGCCTACACCCACCGCGCCGAAACCGCCCTCGCCCGCGCCCTCGCCGGAACCCCTGCTCCCGCCCCAGCCCCGCACCCGGCCCCAGCCCTGGACCCGGCCCCCGCGCCCGGCGCTGACCTCCCGCCCCTCGCGCACCGCCTCGCCGCCGCCCAGATCCTCGCCGTCCAGCGTGTCCTCGCCACGGAGAACTGGCGCCGCATCGCGGACGGAGCGACGGCCGACGCCCTCTACCCGGCGGCCGCCCGCGAGGCGGAGGAAGGCTTCGCCGGACTCGCCGCGGCGCTGGGCGAACGCTGAACGAACACGGAGCGAGCCCGGGCAGTTTTTGTGACCGAGTAATAAATTTAACTGAGTTGCTTTAAGCTTCGGAGTCATGACACCGAAGCCTCCCCCCAACGACGCCCCGCCTGCCGCTCCCGCCGTGCCTGCCGTGCCTGCCGCTCCTGCCTCGCCTGCCGCGCCCGCCCCGCCAGCCGCGCCGCCTGCCGCGCCCGCCCCGCCAGCCGCGCCGCCTGCCGCGCCTGCCACGCCGCCCGCAGTGCCTGCCGCGCCGCCCGCTTCGCCCGCAGTGCCTGCCGCTCCCGCCACGCCTGCCTCGTCTGCCGCGCCCGCCACGCCGCCCGCCGTGCCCGCCGTGCCCGCCGTGCCTGGCGCTCCTGCCTCGCCGCCTGCCGTGCCTGCCACGCCGCCCGCTTCGCCTGCCGCGCCCGCCGTGCCTGCCGCGCCGCCTGCCGCGCCGCCCGTCTCGCCTGCCTCGTCTGCCTCGTCTGCTGTGCCTGCCTCGCCCGCCGTGCCCGCCGTGCCCGCCGTGCCTGCCGCGCCCGCCACGCCGCCTGCCGCTCCCGCCTCGCCGCCTGCCGCGCCTGCCACGCCGTCCGCCTCGCCTGCCTCGTCTGCCTCGTCTGCCTCGTCTGCCTCGTCTGCCGTGCCTGCCTCGCCCGCCCCGCCGCCTGCCACGCCCGCCCCGCCAGCCCCGCCGCCTGCCGCGCCCGCCCCGCCAGCCGCGCCGCCTGCCTCGCCCGCCTCTCCTGCTCCGCCCGCCGCTTCCTCTCCACCTCCCTCGCCCGCCTCCCCGCCCCCTGACGGGCGAGAAGTCCCCGCCGCCCCGCTCGACGCCGCCCGCGCCCACCACGCCCGTTGCCGTGCCGCCGTCGAGGCAGAACGCGCGGCCGCCCGTGAGCACGTCGTCACCGCCGCCACCGTTTCGGCGTCGGGTGCCGACGCCGAAGTGCTCGGCCGTGCCCTGCGCGGTCACGCGCGAGACCTGGACGCGCTTCCCCCGGGCCCTCTCTTCTTCGCCCGTATCGACTTCGCTCCCGAGTCCGCCCACGCCGGGGACCATGCCGGGCAGCGCTACCACCTCGGCCGCCGCCGCGTCTCCGAGGACCCCACGGTGCCCCCGCTCGTCGTCGACTGGCGCGCCCCCGTCGCCCGCGCCTTCTACCGGGCGAGCCCCGCCGAGCCCTACGGCCTCGCCCGCCGCCGCCGTTTCGGCTGGGCCGCAGGAGCGGACGGAGCGGAGGATCAACTCACCGCGTACGAAGACGAGTTCCCCGAAGCCGGCCCATCGGCCACCGGCCCCGGCCTCGCCGCAGCCGACCCCGGCCCCACCGCCTCCGACCCCGGCCCGACTGCCTCCGCCTCCGCCCCCGCCCCCACCAGCCCCCTCCTCCTCGCCGAGATCGAGCGTCCCCGCAGCGGCCCGCTCCGCGACATCGCCGCGACGCTCCAGCCCGAGCAGGACACGCTCGTACGGGCTCCGCTCGACGTTTCGGTCTGTGTGCAGGGCGCCCCGGGCACGGGCAAGACCGCCGTCGGCCTGCACCGCGTCGCGTACCTCCTCTACGCCCACCCCCGCCGCCTGAGCCGCGCGGGCGTCCTCGTCCTCGGCCCCAACCCCTCCTTCCTGCGCCACATCGCCGAAGTCCTCCCCGCTCTCGGTGAATCAGGCGTTCGCCAGTCCACCCTCACCGCCCTCATCGACCACGGGCCCGCCCGTACCACGGACTCCGAGCACGCCGCCCGCCTCAAGCACGACCCCCGCCTCGCCACCGTCCTGCACCGTGCCCTGCACGCCCTCACGTCCTCTCCCGACGAGGCCGACGCCTCCCTCACGGTCCCCGACGGCTCCGCGCTCTGGCGCGTGGACGCCGAAGCCGTACGCGAAGCGCTCGCCCCGGTCCGCACCGCCGTCCGTTCCGGCGCGCTCCCCTACGGGGCGGGCCGCGAACGCTTCCGCGCCCGCCTCCTCGCGCTCGTCCGCGCCCGCGCCGAGCGCCGCGCCGGGCCCCGTACCGCCGCGTGGGAGCGGCGCGTCGCGCACGGCCGCCCCGTACGCACGCTCCTCGACACGCTGTGGCCCCGGGCCCGCCCGGAGGACGTCCTGCGCGCGGTCCTCGCCGCACCGGCCGCGTACGCGGAAGGGGTGTTGGACGCCGACGAGTGCGAGGCGCTGCGCCGCCCCGCCACGAGCCGGGCCTGTACCGCCGCCGACCTCGTGCTGCTCGACGAGGTGGCCGGGCTGCTCGCGCACCCGCCCGCCTTCGGGCACATCGTCGTCGACGAGGCCCAGGACCTCTCCCCGATGGAGTGCCGTGCCATCGCCCGCCGCCTGGGCGCGGCAGGCTCCCTCACCGTCCTCGGCGACCTCGCCCAGGGCACGACCCCGTGGGCCGCCCGCGACTGGCCCACGCACCTCGCCCACCTCGGCCGCCCCGGCACCGAGTACACCGAACTCGCCACGGGATACCGCGTCCCCGGCTCCGTCCTCGCGCTCGCGAACCAGCTCCTTCCTCGTATCGCTCCCACGCTGCTCCCGCCCCGCTCCCTGCGCGCCGAGCCCACCGCCCTGACCACGACGCGCATCGCGGACGACACCCCGTACGTAGCGGTTCTCACCGAAGCGGTTCACGCCGCGCTCGAAAGACCGGGAACGGTCGCGGTGCTGTGCGCGGAGGAGGCTCCCGTACGGGCCGTGCTCGACGTGCACGGCCCGGCGCCCACCGACCGCCTCACCGTCGTCCCGGCGCACCTCGCCAAGGGCCTGGAGTTCGACCACGTCGTCCTCCTCGACCCCGCCGCCATCCGCGCGAGCGCCCCGCGCGGCGAGCAGCTCCTCTATGTCGCCCTGACCCGCGCCGTCACGAGCCTCCACGTACTGCACCGGGGCACCTCGCCCCTGGACGAGACCGCTACGCGTACGAGGTGACCCGTCGCCACACGTCGCGCCCCCCGGTGCTCGATGAGCCGCACCCCGTGCTCGCGCGCCAGCGCCGCCGCGCGCGCCGAGGTGAGGAAGGCGAGGTCCCCGGGCCGCATCCGCGACCCTCCGTCCACGGCCCGCGGGGCGGCGTCCCCGCGCCCCGGGTGCACGGCCACTCGCTCGGCCCCGGGGGCAACCCCGCCAGGAACTCCGCGCACCGCTCCTCGCGCCCCTCGACCGGCAGCGAGAAACTGTCGAGGAACGGGTGATCGACGACCGGCCCCCCCCCGCGCTCGCGCCTTGCCGCGCTCGCGCCCACCCGCGCTCGTGCCTTGCCGCGCTCGCGCCCTCCGGCGCTCGTGCCTTGCCGCGCTCGCGCCCTCCGGCGCTCGTGCCTTGCCGCGCTCGTGCCTTGCCGCGCTCGTGCCTTGCCGCGCTCGCGCCTTGCCGGGCTCGTGCCTTGCCGCGTCCGCGCCTTCCCGCACCCCTCCGCGAGCCACACCCGCACCGCGAGCCCGTATTCGGCGGCGAGCGCCTTCGTCACATCGAGCAGGTCCGCTCGCCCGCCGTCCACGAGGAAGCGGAATTCCAAGTGCGTCGTTACGAGCCCGGCCGCGAGCACCGCCTCGATCTGCGCCCGGAACTCGACCGCCACCTCCTCCGGTCGCGCGCGTCCGAGCAGAGCGGCCCGTCCTTCCCGGGCCGCCCCTCCTGGCCCGTCCCTCCGGGGCCGCCCCTCCGGGCTCGCGGCGAGGAACCGCCCGTCGCCGTCGGTCAGCGAACGGGCCCGTTCCCGCCCGGCGCCGGGCGGCGCCCGACGCGAGGGCCTCGACGACGGCCGCGTGGATGACGGGGAGCATGACGAAGCCGTCGCAGTTGACGACCAGGACACGTTCCGTGGGAGCGAAGCCGACGAGCGCGCCCGCCCACTCGCCTTGCGAAGAAGCCTGTTCACCCAAGGAACACCCCTCCGCCGACCCGCCCCAGCTCAGCGCCGCCGTCCCCGCCTCAGCCCCACGCTCTGCCCCAGCCGCTCCGCCCCCGCCTCCGTGCTCAGTCCCCCGCCCCCGCCACCGCCTCGCGCAGCACCTCGTACCCCTGCTCGTCGAAGCCCACCAGGCGGATCTCGGTGACCTGCGTCGGGGTGGCGCGCAGCGTGCGGACGGCGATCGTGGCGGCCTCGGCGGCGGGGAAGCCGTAGATGCCGGTCGAGATGGCGGGGAAGGCGATGCTCGTGACGTCGCCGAGCGCGTCGGCGACCTCCAGGCAGCGGCGGTAGCAGGAGGCGAGTGTCTCGCGTTCGCCGTGGTCGCCACCGCGCCAGACGGGACCCACGGTGTGGATCACGTGCCGGACCGGCGGCGACAGCCGGAAGGCCGGGGTCGCCTTGGCGTCCCCGGGGCGGCACGGCGCGAGGTCCCGCCCGGCGAGGGCGAGTTCGGGGCCTGCGGCGCGGTGGAGGGCGCCGTCCACGCCCCCGCCGCCCTGGAGGGAGGAGTTCGCGGCGTTCACCAGCGCGTCCACGTCCTGGCGGGTGAGGTCCCCGCGCACCACTGTCAGGTTCGGCCGCTTCCGTTCCGTCTCGCTCATGGGGCCAATCCTGCCATTCAGGCAGCTCTGCGGAGGAGGAGGAAACCCTGCGGCGTCGGCTCACGGTCCTCCGGCTGCCGTACGACACGCGCCGTCTCCGCGAGACCGTGGCGGGCGAGGAGGGCGCACAGGTCGTCCACCGGCCGCCGGTAGACCGGTAGTCGGACGGTGTGACCGTACGCGTGCTGGAGCCAGGCCGCCGGCTTCGAGCCGTCCGGTCCCACCTTGAACGCGACGCACAACACCCCTCCAGGGGTCAGTACTCTCGCGAACTCCCCGGCCATTGCCGCGACGTCATCATCGGACGAGTGCACGGTCGAGTACCAGGCGAGCGCCCCCGCGAGCACACCGGACGCCAGCGGCAGCCGCGTCATGTCCCCTGCGGCGAAAGCCACTTCGCGGTGGTCGCGCGCCGCGACCCGCAGCATCCCCGGCGAGAGGTCCACGCCGACCACGGACACCCCGAGCCCCCGTAGATACCCCGCCACGCGCCCGGTGCCGCACCCCAGGTCCCCGACGGTCCCGCCGGGCGCGAGCGACTCGGCGAAGACCCCCAACACCCCGCGCTCCCAGACGGCTTCGGGCTCCATCCCCCGCCCGATCAACTCCGCGTAGCTCTCCGCCACGGTGTCGTACGAGCCCCGCACGGCCGCGCCGCCCTCGGGCGGCCGCCTGGAGGCGATGGTCTTCTCGGCGGGGGCGAGGTCACGGGGCGGCGGGAAGCTCATGGCCGGAGAGTACGGGAGCCTGCCACCCGCCCGTACGCGAGCCTGCCCCCGTACGCGAGCCTGCCCCCGTACGCGAGCCCGGCCCGTACGCGAGCCCGGCCCGTACGCGATCCTGCCCCCGTACGCAGCCCGGCCCGTACGCAGCCCGCGGCACAGGGGCCCCACGCCGGGGAAAGGAGCCGCGTGCCGGGCAAAGGGCCCCGCGCCGGGGAAAGAGGGCCTCTACAAGCCCTCCGTCCGCCTGTCTCGCGGCTCTCCCCGATAGATGGCCCAGGTCTTCGGCGTCTCCGAGACCCAGACCGCCACCAGCTCGGGGTACCGCTCGGTCCAGCGGCTGAAGACCCACAGCGCCAAGTTCTCCGCGGACGGCGAGACGCTCATGGCGTCGTTGAGGTGCCGGTGGTCGAGGGTTTCGTCGAGCCACGTCTTGAAGGCGTCGAGGTCCGCGTAGTCCCGTACGAATCCGGCCTCCGTCAGCTCGTCGGGGCGGGCCGAAAGCTCCAGCACGATCACGTAGTTGTGGCCGTGATGCCGGGCGCACTTGTGCCAGGAGGGCAGCTTGTCGAGGACGTGACTCGCCGAGAAGTGGAACTCCTTGGTGATCGTGAGCATCCCGGCCCTGCCCGGCCCGGGCCTTCCTGGTGGTGTTCCGGTGGCGTGGTCCATGACGCGTCAGTCATCCTCCAGTCGGCCGTGGACGACGGCTCGGTTGAGTGGGACCCCGGTGAGGAAGGTGTGCCGGAGCGTGGGGTCCTCAAGGCTGTCGGCTTTCTCCATGACCTTGGCCCGTGCCTGTCGGAGCAGCTCCGCGATCTCGTCCGCGACGTCCCTCCCCGGTTCGTCCCCCGCTCCGGCCGCGTGCAGGACGCGCGCCGCGTGCAGGAGCACTTCCTCGGTGCGCAGCGCGGGCATGTCGCCCGTACGGCGCAGGAGTTCCACGGACTGCCGTGCGAGGTCGGCCGCCCGCGCGCTCTCGCCCCGTACGAGACGAATCCGCGCGCTCAGCGAGAGCGCGGCGATCTCGCTGCGCACCATCCCGGTGCGCCGCGTCTCCACCACGGTGTCCGTCGCGAGCCGCAGCGCCCTCTCCAGAGCCTCCGCCGCCCCGCGCGCCTCCGGGCCACCGCCGGAATGCCTCGCCGTGCCACCGGAAACGGTCTCCAGCAGCACCTCCGCGTACAGATTCCGCACGATCGGCACGAGGTTGATGAGCCACGTCGCCTCCGTCTCCAGCCACGCGTCCTCCGCGAGCGTGAGCGCCTCGCTCCGCCGCTCGGGGTCGCGGGCCGCCAACAGGGCGAGCAGCGCGGTGTTGTAGGCGTGCCAGCCGCTCTCGCCACCGCGGGCCGCCTCGTGCGCACGCGCCTCGGCGAGGTCCGCCGCGGCCTCCTCGTACTGCCCGATGCCGATGCGCACCTGTGCCAAGTAGTTGAGCGCTATGGGCAGTTCGGCGTTGAGATGTTCCGAGCGGAGTCGTTCGGTGCAGCGCAGGAGGCGGGTCAGGGCGGGACCGAGCCTGCCGCTGTCGTAGAGACCGATGCCGAGCTGCATCTCGTTGAGGTTGCGGGCGTGCTGGAGCACGGGGTCGTGGCCGCCGCCGAGGCGTGGCTCCGAGGCGTACAGCTCCTCCGCCTCCCGGAGCTGGGTGATCCCCTCGGCCAGCTCGCGCTTGGACGCCTGCCGTCCGTACTCGACCTTCGCGACGAACAGCGCGACAGGATCGTCCTGCTGACCGGCGATCTCGACGGCGGACCGCAGTTTGCCGAGCCCGGGGACGAGCCCCTGGGTCGCCATCAGCGTCTTGCCGCGCAGGAGCGTCGTACGTGCGAGAAGGTGCGGCTCGCCGAGCCGTGCGGCGGCCCGTTCGGCCTCGGCGGCGAGCGCGTCGATCCCCGGACCGTCTCCCGACTCGTGCAGTCCGCGCCACCGCACCTCGGTCAGCGACAGCAACAGCTCGATCGCCTGTACGAGGAGCAGGTCGCGGCCGGGCGTGTCCTCGGCCAGTCCGCGCACGGCCTGGATCGCCTTCTCGCAGTGCCGCTCCGCCTCCGCGAACGACAGGCCGTCGATCGCCGCCGAGCGGGCCAGCGCGTAGTGCGCTTCCGCCGCATCGGCGAGGCACTCGGGCCCGCCCTCCTCCAAGTGCCTGGCGATCTCCAAACGCCGTCCCAGCTCGCTCCCGCTGCCCGCCGCACCGTTCCCCGCCGCGAGCGAACGAGCGATCCGCGCGTGCCGTGTCCGGCGCTGCTGCGGTGTCTGGCGCCGGTAGAGCACCTGCCACAGGGCCTGGTGCGGGAAGGCGTAGCAGTCGGAGGGCTCGCGCGCCGCCCAGTCGGGGGACTCCGCGCGCACGAGGAGCCGGTGGTCCTTCTCTATGCGCCGCAGCCGTTCGGTGACCTCCTCGTGCGAAGCGCCGATGGTCTCGGCCGCGGGACGGGACAGGAACACCGCCCCCTGCGTGGCCGCCGCCTCCAGCAGCGTCTGGTCCTCGGCGCCGAGCCGCCGCATCCGGTGCTCGACGACCCGCTCGACGCTCTCGGGCAGTGCGAGACGCTCGCCGTTGTCCGGCAGCCACTCGTCCAGGCACAGCTGTACGAAGACCGGGTAGCCGGCCGTCAGCCTGCTCAGCGCCGCCGGGAGCCCCGAGGGCGCGTCGGGGTAGCGGCCGCGGACGAGTTCGGCGACGGCGTCCTCGGGGAGCCCGTCGAGGGAGTGCGAGCGGATGAGCGACTCGCTCTCCCACCGCCGCAGCAACTCCTCCGTGCTGTCCCCGGCCGCGTCCTGCGCCTCGTCCGTCGCGTGGCTGAGCACGAGGCTTATCGGGGCCCCGGGCAACAGGCGAAGGAGCCGGTCGAGGACGAGGAGGCTGCTCGGGTCGATGTGCTGCACGTCGTCGATGACGAGGACGACGGGCGGCCCCGACGCGGCCAGACCGAGGAGCGCGTCGACGAGTTGCGCGGCCAGACCCTGCTGAAAGGGCAGCAGTGAATCGGAGGGCATGGTCCCGGAGTTGATCGCCGAGACGACGGCCTCGCGGGCGATCGTGTACACGGCGCCGCCCCCCGGCACGAGCGAGGAGAGCAGCTCGGGGACCGAGAGGTCCGCCCCGCGCGCCGCGCCACCGAATATCCGCCGCAGGCGGCCCGGGGGCGGCGGGGGCGTGTACAACTCGTTCAGGATGTCGATCACGGGCCCGTACCGCATCCCCGGACCGATCCCCGGGTGGCAGCGCGCGAGGACGAGCCGGCACCGCCCGGCGGCGTCGGCGTCCTCGGCCGCCTGCCGGACGAAGTTCCCGAGCAGCGAGGTCTTCCCCATCCCGGAGACGCCCTCGACGAGCAACGCCCCGCCGTGCCCCTCGCTCAGGGCGCGCACGAGCGAACGAAGCTCCCGCATCGGCTCGACCCGGTCGACGAACTCCGTATCCACGTCAGCCCCCGCCCCTTCTCTCACCCTGCCCGCCGCCGGGCCACCACCACCTGCGTCACCCGGTGCACGCGGACGACCACACTAGAGCAAGATCGGGGGCGGCGACGAGGGCGGGTTCGCGCCGATGGGTCCGAGGACCTCACCTTTTTTCCCGGCCATCGCCTGTCCGTGCGCCGCCCCGACCGGGATCAGGCCGCGGCCGCTCCGGAACGGGGTCGACCACGCTGAGCCGGCGGCCGGGAACGTCCGGCGGCGAGCGGACGGGCCCCACCACGACGCCCCGGTCGAAGCTGCCGAGGACTCGGGCGAGGAGAGGAGACCGCGTCCACAGCTCGGAGCGGAACTCCACCACGCTCGGTACTCCCGGCAGATGGTGGGTCATGCGCTCCGCCGCCCGAAGGACCGGTCCCCGTCCCCGTCCCCGCGGTGAGCGGAATCTCCCGATGCGCGCGCGGAGTCGCTCATGCGGTTCCGGTTCCTGCGGAGTTACGGGTACGGGTACGGGCCCGGGCCGCGATGGGCGCACGACTCGGCCGGGAGGCGGCTGCTCTCTCCCCCTTCCCGGACCATGCCGCGGGGACACGCGAGCGCTGAGCCTGTCCGGCCGGGCGACCGATGGCGGACCGGGCCGCGGCACACCACGGAACGGCGTCGGCCCCGTACCGCTCGCGGGCACGGGAGGCTCCCCGCGCGCGGTCGCGGGTGCTGGGGGGCCCTGCCGTAAATCCACTCCCGGGCTTCGCGCAGAAGATCACCGCACACACGCAAAGGGCCCGGTCCGCTGAACGGACCAGGCCCTCTGACCTACTACTACGGCTGTCGGGGTGGCGGGATTTGAACCCACGACCTCTTCGTCCCGAATGAGGTTCGGGCAGGATCACGACCGGTAGTGATAGGTATCTGTGCTGGTCAGACGCATGGTGCGGAGTGGCCTCGCGTGGGCTCGGTGGGCCTCGGCTGGAAGATCATCTCCCGGATTTCTCCCAATGGGGAGCGGCCACCTGCAGGATCGGCGCGGACCGTTGTGGTTGCAGCAGCAAGTTTGCGTGTCGGGTGAGCCTCTTGCGGCGGGCGCGCCGGGAGTGCGTCGTCGTCCCGTTCCACCGGAACTCGCGCCCCACCGCCCTGATCTCGCGCACGTTACGTCCGGCATGCACTGGCTCCTCGTGGGGGCCCAGCGCGCTTTCCAAAATGTCCGTTTAGGGGTTCTGGGGTGTGCGGGAGCGTCCTGACCTGCGGTACGACCGTGACTGGTGTGGTCCGCGAACGGCGTCGTACGTCGGTGAACGCAACCCGAGATGCAACCAAGCGCGCGCTCGACCGTGCTGTAGAAACTCGCAGTGGCGGGGGCATCGGATGCCCCATAATGCGGCTCCACACCATGTAAAGCGGACTGGGCTGGGGGACTTCTATGGCGGCGTGGGACTTACGACTGGAGCATTGGGCCATCCGGCTCTGGGCTCGCCACAGGCTCTGGCAGAGGAGATCCAGCCAGAGATGGGGCTGGGCCGGGACTCGGAGGAGCGAGCTGGATGCGGCCATGGAGTCGTTGGGCATTCCGGTTGCTGAGGCACCGGGAGTACACGGCGTTCTCGGATCCTGGCGCCCTCGTTATGGAGCTTGTGCGCTGGCCGTCATATGCGGTTGGTTCGCCGTATGGGCAGCCGTCCGAGTCTCACTCGCGCTAGTGGAATCTGGAGTTGCGTGGCTGCACTGGGCATGGGGCATCAAGGCAGTGGAGCACTACCGGTGGATGGGTAAACCGGAGAACCAAGTGGCCATGGGCTTTGGTGACTGGATGGTCATTCTGGTGATCATGTTCGGGGTGATTTTCGTGCCTGTATTGCATGCGATGCGGTGGAGTTCGACTGCGCAATATCGATTGGTTCGAGCGGTGATCGATGCTGTCATCGCTGGCGCCGAGGCAAGCGCAGCGCCTCGGGGAAGGGCGAAGGCCAAAGCGCTCCGGAATGTAGACCGAAGCTGCAGACTTGTCGAGCAGCGCCTCTTTCAGGTGCACACCATCGCGCGTTCGGTCCCGCGGCGTTCTTCCAGACTTCGACCGATCAAGCGGCATGCCGCGCTCGTCGCCGGTGCGCAACGGGTCGCGCTGCATCAAGTGGATGTGGCTCCGGCGCGTGCGCTCACCGAGCTTGCGCGTCTGCAGTTGGCCATCGCTGAGAATCACTTGTGTGGTCAGCAGGCAGCCCTTCTGTCTAGCGAGCGGCTACAGGAGGTACGGCCTGTGTCCCGCTTGCGCAACACCTGGCTCGAGTCCGCTCATATCGCGCTGGCAATCGTCGCAGCCATGGTTGCGGCGGTGCTCACGGCACGCGTACTGCCGGTCATCGGTGTGGGCGACGATCTGCGCCCGTGGCTAACTCTGGGAGCGAGTGTCCTCGCTGCGACTCTGGTAGCGGGCTGGGGTCGCGTTGCGCGCATCATCGAGCTTCTGCCTGTCTGACGAGGTTGATGGTTCGACGGAACGGTGCTGCCTAGCGACGGCCTAACTGGTGTCACACTGGGCGGGTGAGAGCTGAGCCCGTCGGCATTGGCTCCGCCTGCTCTGAGATTGCGCGGTGCAAGCATGAGTTCTGAGGGACCCAAGGTGGCCTACAGTCGCTGCCTGATCGGCGGCCGTTCAAAAAAGATGCCTTGCGACCCTAAGCGCAAAGGGCGGATGACATACCCCGAGGCGGCCCGAGAATTGCGCGTCAGTGAGAACTGGCTGCGGGCCCACATCATGGAGCTGCCGCATGGGAAGATCGGCAAGTTTGTGTACTTTACCGAAAATGATCTCGAACGTATCGATGAGATGTTCCATTGCGAGCCGGATGTGCGGTCGGCGCGGCCGACAACGCGTCATCCAATCGCGGAGCTGAAGCCCAGCTCACGAGCGCGCCCCAAGGTGAGCCCCAGTTCGTGAGCGCGGTCTGCTCCGTGGCCAGCTGCGCGCTGGTGGTCGGCGACGGACGCCAGCGGTTCAGCTAGACAGGGGAAACCTTCAGGTCGTGCCTCGAAATCGATCTGTTGGCAGAGCCCAATCTCCTGGGTAAGTGGATGCAGACCTTCCGCGAGATCCGTTCGGTGGGCTGAGCTGCGCTTCCATTCCCCCTCCTTCACTGGTGGATCTTCGCAGGACTTCGGTCTGCCGAAGCTGAACATATTTCGGCCATTCCTACGCGCGCTGCGGCCTGTTGTGCACAATGTCGCTTTTGTGGTCTGGCGGTCTCCGTCATTCGCCGTGAAAATGCCCGCCGTAAGTGAGAACGGGGGAATGTATGGGAGCTGCCTGGGGCACCAAGGCCCGGGGGAGGAAGAGGCACGGGGAGTCAGGACCCGGCCAATGGCCGGGTGTCCCCACGCAGCGGGCACCGCACCTAGCTGATACCCCTCGGCCTGCTGAGGTGGAACCGACGGCCACCGAGGTGACGAGGCTTCTGTGTCAAGCGGTGTACGCGCGGCCGGACCGAGCGAAGCAAATCAAGGCATGGTGGCGCATGTTCCGGGGCAAAAACGCCCCCGCGAAGAGGCCGCGTCGTAGCACGCGTCGGCCCATCTACCTGGAGGGCAGCGACGACTGCCCTCCGCTGGGTGAACCGACGGCTCAGTGGGTTGTCGACCACGTACTGAATGGCCCGCCGGCTCCCGTGCCGTCCTATGGGTTCGATCTTGTCCCTGTGGTGAGGCACAGTGTGCGTGCGCACCGAGGTAAACGCCTACGGCGTCTGTGCTTCCTGCTGCTTCTGGCAGGAGTCGGGTACGTCACTCCTTGGGCGACAGCGATCTGGCTGGGGGCAATCACGATCGCCCTCACCATGAGGTGGGCAGCGTTTCGAGCCCAGCGCAAACAGAGGCGCAACAGTCGATTGGCCCGTCGCCCACGTCTGGCATACCTACCTCTCGTCATCCCATGGCTGCTTGCGCTGGTGCCCTACCACTCGGGTGGGGACGTGGTGTCGGCGACTCGTCTTGGCCTAGCCGTAGTGCCGTTCGGCCTTCTCGCCGGGATGGTGGTGGTGTATGCCGGGGACCGGCTCCTTGCGAGATCCGCGCTGTCCGTGTTGAGCCGCGAGAAGGTCTCCCGCGATGCATTGCCGTGGGCGACGCCGAGGGCCTCTCGGAGGGTATCCGTGCTCGGAGAGGAGCAGGAGGGGCGTCTCCTGCCCTACGACGCTTCGCAGCACTTCATCGGTGCCGGCCGTGATCATTGGGGAGCCGCCCACATCAACATCCCTCTAAAGCCTAAAGACCCCGAGGAGCCGGTCAAGTCCTTCGGTGAAGCCGAACTACTGCGGCGTGTAGGTGCCGCACTTGACGAATTGGGCCGTGGCGTAAGGGAGATCACGGACCCGCTGCCAGGGTTTTCCATGGAGCGGGTGCTCGGGCTACCGTCCCACCTCTGGCTACAGCGGACTCGGGAGGGAAACGGGGAAGCCCCAGACCTGGCGGGCAGGGGCCGTAAGTCGCCTTCCAGTGAGCCGGAACGCCTATACCTGCGCGCGCAGTGCATCACCTGGAACGGCCAGGTCGTGGTCAGCGTTTTCGTGCACGCTGCTTTGGAAGCGGGTGAGTTGAGGCTGACCGTGCGACCGCACGTGATGACCCCGCTCTACAACGAGCTGAAAGTGACGGCTGCCTCTGCCGGGCAGCACGGCATACGGCTGTGGAGATGGGTAACGGTCCAGGCTCTCCTGGATGCAGTTGTCGGTCCACTCACTCTGTGGCGAAGGGTGGCCCGTATCGGTCTCGGCGAGAGCATCGAGAGTCACGTCGAGGAAGAGGGCCCGGTAAGCATCAGAGACCGTTACTCGACCGAGGAAGTCACTGATATGCACCAGAGCGACGATGCCAAGCGCCACGTCGTCCTCATAGAGACCTGCGTCTTCCGCACGGTTGCCTCCTACCTGCGCGACCGGGGCATCGACACCACCGCATACGACCAGCAGGTAGCCGCCGTGACCAACAACATCCAGATCTATGGCGACAACAACGCGCCCATCCAGAACGTCGTCGGCAACGGCAACAGCAACGTTGGACAAGGCCCCGCTAAATAGGGAGGAAAGAAATGGCCATCGGACGACGCCGACCGGACCCCACATCCGAACCGGGACACGGGTCGGGCATCAGTATCGGCGGCAACAACATCGCCCCACTCCAGAATGTCGTCGGGCAGAACATCTCACGCGTGTACCAAGCTGCATCGGCAGACGGGACCACCGACGTCGAGGCCGTTCGGGATCTCCTCATCACGTTCCGCGAGGATCTGGACCGCAACGCGGCTGGTCTACAGCACGTAGAGGCGCTGAGGGCCATGGCGGGCACGGTAGACGGCTCGCTCACGGCCCCGGCCGAGAGCGCGACCACGTTGAGGGGGGTCGCGCAGGCGCTGCCGGCACTCGTTCTCGGGACGGTTGTCCAGCAGAGCGGAGAGGCTCTCGCGCATGCCGTGAATGGGCTGCTGAGCTGAACCCCCCGGGGGGGCGCCTGCTCGAAGCTTATGGGGAGCTGTGTTCCGCACTTGGCGCCCAAAGTGGCCCTGGAAACAACGCAGGGGTCCGCGTATGCGGAATTAAGCCCCTTCACGTTCTCGGGAGAAGCACCGCAAGATAGGTGCTGTGGAAGACGAAAGCACCCTCTCCATCAAGCTCGTCACGATGGATCGCGCGGCATCGTGCACCATCTTCACCCGCTCGGATGGGAAGGAGGCCCGGTTCCCCCTGGACCCCTCCCCGTTCGAGGACACGAGCGTCATAGCCAGACTGGACTTCAGTCCAGCCTTGGCAGCCCTCCTCGCTACCACCCTGAGCGGTGATCAGGTCCTCTTCGAAATGCCACTGGCGGGGGCCCCTGATCAGTTGGCAGGACGGCTCGTCGTGTACCTCGACCAGAACCAGTGGAGCTTGCTGAGCAACGCATCCCACGGTGCGCCGACGAGCAGCGAGGCAGATCGAGCCGCTGCCCTGAGACTCAAAGAATGGGTGGACCAACGCCGGATCGTCTTGCCTGTTTCTGCCGGCCATTACTACGAGACCGGCAAACGGTTCAGCACGGATAAGCGCTACGACCTCGGGTTGACGATCCTTCAGTACAGCCGAGGCTGGCAGATGCGCGATCCGCTGCAGGTCCGACGAAACGAGATTTACGATGCCTTTTGCCACCGACTAGATCAACCCGGCAACGTGCGTAATGCCCCGGTTTTCACTCTCGACCCGGATGCTCTTCACTCCCCTACCCGCCGGGCCGAGGCTGGTGCTGAGATGCCGTCTACGTTCCAGAACCACTTTGTTTTCCAGCCCGAGGCGCTAGTCGCTGCCTCCGGCTCCATCGATGCCATGCTCGACACCCAGAGGGTTGGGGAGGGGCGGGACACCGGGTGGACCGCGGCAAGCCAGCGGTTCAGTGACTGGCTGGACGAGCTTGACCAGGACTCACAACAGAAGCGCAGGGCCATTGACATCCATCTCGTGACGGATCTGCAGCGGGAACTGGCCGAGGAGGCAGCTGCGGCAGACGTTTCGAAGGAACTGTTCCGGCGCTGGGGCTTCAAAGGCTGGGTGCGGGCCATTGGCGAGTCTCCTGCTGTCGGCCTCTTCCGGGAGATGCTTCAGAGTCGGCATCTCAACAAGGGCACGAGGTGGCGCCCTAATGACCTGACTGACATGATCTACCTTTCCTGCGCGGCCGGATACGCGGACTTTGTCGTCTGCGAGAAGCACATGCGCGATCCGTTGCAGCACGGCCTGAGGCGCATGGGGCGTTCGACGCCCATCTACCGCAGGCTTACTGACGCCGTAGCGGCCATCGAAATGGCCCTGGCAACATCCGTCCCTGTCGACCCCGCGCAGTAGCGCTGGACGCTCCTGCGCCCGGCGTTCTCTCAGCGCCACGGTTCGCATGTTCCGCCTCTGCTGAACTGGTAGAAGCCCGCGTCGTTGTAGGACCTCAGGATCGCTCGTAGTTCCACGCCTGACCGGTCTGGCGGTACTCCTCGACGGGGATCGGGAAGACCCCGGTCTTCATGCGGGCCGTGTAGAGCACCCCATCGAGGTGGTCGATCTCGCGACGGATGAGGCGGGCGAGACCTGTCCTACTGCGTCGCTCTTGCCTTGATCGACTTCGATGTTCCAGGCGGGGTGGAGATCCGGCATGTGGAGAAGTACAGCGGCAACCACGTTGAGGCCCGACCCACGCTGTACTCGAGTGGGAACTTCCGTATGAGTACCGGAAAGATCGAGTTCATGACGAGGTAGATCCGATGGCGGGCATGGACTCTTAGAGGAGTACGAGCCTGAACGCAGCGGCTCGCTTGGCCATCCGCTGCTTCCAGGGCGTTGGATCCTCCTGGGCGATCTCCCGCCACAGCGCCGCAGATGCGGAACCGAATGCCGTGAGTGCCTCCGGATCGGTGTTCCGCCACGACGGGAAGCGGCCTGCGAACATGATCGCGTCCTCCGCCGGGTGGCCGGCGTCCATGAGCCTCAGCGCCAAGGCGCCTGGATCGATCCACGCCGCACCGCGCGTTGGCCACGCCCAGTCGATGAGGCGAGCACGCCCGTCGGCGATCAGGACGTTGTGTGGTGCGAAGTCGGTGTGCAGCAGGGTGTTGCCGCTGAAGTGCTGGAGCGTTCCGGGCGGAGCGTAATCCGCCCAGCGGTCCACCGCGTCCTTGATCTCGATGTCGGCCGGAGCTGTGATCCGTTGCAGGTCGGTGAGCGCGGCTTCTACGAGCACCAAGTCGGCCGAGCCGGGGCTGTAGTCGGCATGGCGACCGCTGAGGACCTCGTATCCGAGGAGACTCCATCCACCGACTTCCAGGTGCCAGTAAAGGCGGGGACAGGACGTTGGCAGGTGGGGGGCGATCTCCGCCTCGCGCCGCTGTGCTGCGACCTGCGGATGATCACTCGCGATGCCCTTCACGAAAACGCTGCCGCTCTCGGTCTCCAGGACGGAGGCGACGCCGGAGTTCATGCCGCCGGTCATGGTCACCGCCTGATGCACGGGGCCGGTCTTGTCGGTGACAGCTTGGCGGACGTCGGCGGGGAGCTGCTCGAAGGGAATGCGAGACATGGACACGCGCGGTTCCTCATGGGGCTCGGAGACAAGGGAGTGCCGCCCCAGACAGGGTATGACCGGGGCGGCACTCATGGGGCGCGTACGCGAGCGGTGCGGCGCCCGCCTGCGGTGTGTCTAGTACGGCTGGTCGTCGCCGGCCGAGCAGCTGCACTCGGCGCCTTCGGCGGCCTCGTCCAGGTCGGCGATGATCTGGACCTCGTCGTCACGGATGGCTGCGGCCGGAAGTGGCACGGCCAGGGCGCCGGTTGCACCATCGGTGGGGCGCCGTCCGATGGTGAGCAGCACCGGTTCGCGTGGCGGGGTGAGGGTTGTGGTGGGTGGGGTCATGATCCGTAGCCTCCGTGTTGGCAGTAGAGCTCTCGACGGTCCCCCGCCTCCTGGTAGAGCTTGGCCAGCGGCCGGCAGGTACGGCAGGTGCCGACCTTCGTGCAGCCGGAGCATCCACCGGTGCGGAGCTGTAGGGACTCGGCGATGGCGCCGAGCCGGGGGAGGGCGGCGACGCCCTCGGTCACGAGGTTCACGCTCGGGTCGCGGCCGACCTTGCAGACGGACGCGATCCCGTGCGGGTTCACGTGGAAGAAGGTCCGGCCCGCGTTGCAGCCGGTGAAGACGCTCCGGGCCTTGATGTGGCCCTCGGCCTGCGTCGCCAGCGGGTTCGCCTCGCCGTCGATCGTCGGCGACATGTTCGTGAAGACCTGGTGCGGGAAGGCGTAGCGCGCGCACAGAGCCACCATCGCGTCGACTTCGTGAGCGTTGTCGTCCGACACGATCACGTTCAGCCGGACCGGCAGCCGGTCCTGGTGGGCGGCGTCCAGGCCCTGGATGAACCGGTCGAACGCGCCGCGGTTGCGGGTGACCTTGTCGTACGTACCCGCGGTCGCGCCGTAGACGCTGAGGGTAAGCCGGTAGGGGCGACGGCGTGCGAACAGCCCGCGGATCGGCGGCTTGCGCAGGGACGAGCCGTTCGAAGAGACCTGCACCATCATCCCGAGCTGGTGGGCGTACTCGTAGGCCGCGCCGAATTCGCGGTCGATCAGTGCCTCGCCACCCGTGATCTGCAGCCAGAGCACGCCCGCGTCGCGCATCGTCCGCAGGAGCTGCTGCTTGCCCGCCCAGTCCAGGCCCTCGAAGCGCTTCTCGCCGAGGTAGCAGAACTCGCAGTCGTAGTCACAGCCGAGGTTGATCTCCCAGGATGCCTTCGCGTACCCGTACGGCGAACGCTCACGGACGAGGACGAAATCGCCGACCGGCCCGTCGGGCAGTTCGATGCCCCACGCCTGCCGTGCGGCATCGGCAAGCCAGGCCGGCAGGGGGTCTCCCTCGTGGCTCGCGGCGCGCAGCTCCTCGTAGCGGATCCCAGGAATGCGCACACCGACCGCATGGCCTGGCTGAAGAAGGAGGTGCTGGGCGAGGAACGGGCTGGCCACGAGACGCGTGCTTGATGCGGCAGGCGCAGCCCGATCCGGTGTGCCGGTTGCGGTCATCGGACCTCCAAAGGGCGGTCGTCGCGGTCTGAGCCGGGAGGGCTGATCGGGTTTGCGTCGTCACCCGCGGTCTTGAAGCAGGACCAGATGACCTTTCCGAGCGGGGTACGGTCCTTCACTCCCCACTCGTCGGAGAGCGCGGCCACCAACATCAGGCCCCTCCCGGAGATGTCTGTGACGGCCGGCTCGCGTACGACGGGCTGCTGGCGACGGCTGTCGTGCACTTCCAGGCGTACGCAGTTGTCGTCGATGTCGAGCCGGACGAGGAAGCCGTGCCCGCGGGCGGTGCCGTGGACGACGGCGTTCGTGGCGAGTTCGGAGACGCACAGGCGGATGTCCTCGGTGCGGCTCGTCAGGCCCCAGCCGTCCAGCGCCCGGGTGGCGAACTCCCTTGCCCTGCGGACGGACTGGTGTCGAGCGTCGAAGAACTGCTGAAGCGACTCGGGCATGGGGTGCCTCATGACTCCGTGCTCAGGGGGCGAAGTGGTGCGGGGAAGCGGCGGTGGGCGATCGGGTGGCGAGGTACGTGGACGGGTCCGATGCGGGGACGGCGGGCCAGCAGCAGGCGGGCGCCGGTGGCCTCGATACGGCGCGTGCGTTCGGTGGCGAGGTGCTTCGGTCCCAGGTGGGACAGGGCGGGGACGATGACGCCGTAGACATCGGGAAGGGCCAGCGCGTCCAGCAGACCGGTGAAGGCGGTGGAGGTCGGATCGGTCGTCGCGCGCCTGTCCTTGAAGACGCCGGAGAGCTGCAGCTCATGGATCCGGCAGTACTCCGTCAGTGACGCCTGTAACGCCGTTTGACGGGCTACGGAGACGCCGACCAGCCGCAGGAAGCCGTAGACGACGGGCCCGTTGACCGGACGGTGCTCGGTAAGGAGTTCCATGCTGGTGACCGTCCAGGGACTCGGCGAAAGAGTGACCCCTTGAGCGTCGCCGTACCCCAACGCGCAGGGAATCGCCCGCTGTTCCACTTGCGCTCTACTTCCGCCCCACCGGCCGCACGCTTCTGCTTCCATGGCTGGTGGAAGGGAGCGACGCGTGGCGACCGTGCACCATTGGACCGGCCTGGAGGCCAGAGCCTTACGGCTCGCCCTCCGCCTGAGTGTGCGGGCTTTCGCCGAGCGACTCGGTCTCGCCGTCGCGACCATCTCCAAGTGGGAAAAGCTCCGGTCCGCGACCGAGCCCCGCCCTGACACGCAGGCCATTCTCGACACCGCGCTCGGCCGCGCCGATGCCTCCGTGCACCTGCGCTTCGAAACGCTCCTGTCGGAGATGGCCGGCCCCGGGCAGGTGGCAGCCGGACGCCGGGTGACGGCTGCCGGGCCCAGAGCCTGGGAGTACGAGTCGTGGACCGACGACCTGGATCGTGCCGTTGTCGCCTTGTCCCGACAGAACTTCACCTTCGCGGACAGCCTGCTGGGCCGATGGCTCAACCGTTTCACGGCCGCCGAACTCGACGACAAGGGCCTGTACCTCTACGCCCGTTCCACCGCGTTACTCGGAGACCTCAAGCGTGATCGGGGCGCCGTGCTCGGACCGCTGTCCGCCCGCCACTCCTACGCGGGCGCGCGCTCGATCTTCACCCAGCTCGACATCCCCCGCCGCGTCGCCCAGCTCGATCTGTCCCTCGCGGTCGTCTCGGAGATGTCCGGTGACCTGGAGGCGTCGGCCCGTACGTACGAGACGCTCGCTGTCGACGACCGGCTCTCTCGCCGTGACCGGGCCAGAGCCCGCCTGTGGGTGGGCACGGCACTCAGCAAGGACGGCAACCACGACTACGCGACCCGCGTGATGCAGGCCGCGACCCGTGAGTTCGAAGACCTCACCGAACCCGACGACTGGTCGGTGGCCCATCAGAAGCTAGCCCTGGCCCGCCGGGGCGTCGGAGACCTCACCCAGGCCATGCACTTCATCGACATCGCCCGAAGCAGCGGGAGCACCGACTCACCGATGCAACGCGTACGACTGGACACCGCTCACGGCCACATCCTGCTCTCCGACACGGCGACCCGCGATGATGGGCTACGCGTTCTCGGCCAGGCCGCTCGGACGGCCGCGCAGTACGGCCTCGTGCACCAACTGCGCAGTATCGAGAGCGTCAAGGCCAGCAGTGAGGGGCCGCCCGGGGCCTCGCCGACGGTGATCAGGGAGACGAACGCGTGAGTGACAACCAGCAGGGCATCGCCGAAGACCAGTGGCACCAGGCCAAGGCGATCTGGGACTTTCACCAGATGCACCACCAGGCCCGCCCCGTGGACGTGGCGATCGGCCTGGGCAGCCACGACCTGGGAGTGGCCACGCGCGCCGCCGAGCTGTATCACGCGGGTCTCTTCCCCACGCTGGTCTTCACCGGTGGCAACAGCCCGACCACCGCCAAGGTCTTCCCTCGCGGCGAAGCGGTCCACTTCCGCGAGCACGCCATCGACCTCGACGTCCCAGCCTCAGCGATCCTGCTGGAGCCCCACGCCGCGAACACCGGGCAGAACATCACCCTCGCCCGCGAGGTCCTGGCCGACGCCGGCATCACCCCGGAGAAGGTGCTGCTGGTCTCCAAGCCCTACATGGAACGGCGGTCGTACGCCACCGCCCGCAAGCTGTGGCCCGAGGCCGAGATGGTGTGCGCCTCGGAAACCCTGGAGTTCGACGACTACCTCAAGTCCATCGGCGACGAGAAGCTCGTGGTGGACATGCTCGTCGGCGACCTCCAGCGGGTGATCGAGTATCCGAAGCTCGGGTTCGCCATCGAGCAGGAGGTCCCGGAGGACGTGCATGCCGCGTACGAATCCCTCATCCACGCCGGCTTCACCAGCCGCCTCATCGCTTCCTGAACTCACCTTCCCGGGCAGCCTGTGCGCCATCCACCAGCCCAACTTCATGCCCCGACTGACCACGCTGGCCAAGCTGTTCGCGTCGGACCACTGGATCGTCCTGGACGACGTGCAGTTCGCCCGCCGCGACTACCAGCATCGCGCTCGCATCGCCACACTCGACGGCCTTGGCCCGAACCGGTGGCTGACCATCCCCACTCACCGCCCCTCCGGGGGCGCCACCCTCATCAGAGACACCCTGATCGCCGACCCTGCCGCGGCCCGACGCAGAGCCTTATCGATCCTGCGCCAGCAGTACGGGATCAGCCCACACTGGCCCGCGCTTGACCGCGCCCTCCAGCCGGTCTGGGACGCCTTCGACACAGGAAGAGTCGCGCCGGTCGCCACTGCCTCGACCCGCGCCCTGCTCGAACTGCTCGGCTGGCGGGGACAGATCTTCACCAGCAGCGCCCTGCCTGCACGCACAGGTCGGTCCGAGCGGCTGGCCGACCTGGCCGACGCCACTGGCGCACGGGCGTATCTGTGCGGTACCGGGGGCATGACCTACCTGGACCATGCCCCCTTCACCGAGCTGGGCGTAGCCGTCGTCCCGTTTCTCTCGCCGGCCACTGGTCTGTGGGCCTCGGGGCGACAGGTCAGTGCTCTGCGGGCGCTGGCCTTCCGTGGCCCCGACGCTGTGGGCGCCCGGTTCCGGGCTCTCGCGTTCGCCCACGATGCGCTGGGGTGCGCGGCCTGACACCCGCTTCGGGTACGGAGACGGGTGTGATCAGCGTCGACGTGCCTGGGGCGGCTGTGGCTGCGAGGCCGCGACCGCTGCCGGGCTGACCGATGTGCCTTGCCGCCGTGCCGCGCTCCGCATCCGTGCCACTCGTGCACGGTCGCTCGGAACCGGCCTGGTGCTGAGCCGCTCGATGCGCCAGGTCAGTACCCGTGCAGGGCTGCGGGCGTCGTTGAGCGCCCGTTCGTCGGTGGCCTGCTGCAGTAGCTGCTTCGGATCATGCCCGGCCTTCTCGGCGGTCGCGAGGGCGGCAGTGAGGGCGTCGAAGGCCAAGTCCTCGACCACCTGCTCGGCGTGGGCAGGCATGGCCTGTCGGATGAGGAGGATGTGCCGTTCCACGATCTGCTGGGGTGGCCGGCGCTGGGCGAGGGCGGTCAGGGGTGCGGTGGCTGTCTGCTCGTAGGCGGCTTGCAGGTGGATCAGGGTCTGGTGGGCTGCGGCCACCTGTTGGTCGTGGTGGCGGAGCTGGTGCCAGCGGGCGGCGGCGATGACGGCGAGGATCGCTGCGTCGAGGAACATCGCCAGCAGCGCGCCGTCCTTGGGGGCGGGCTCGCGGACCATGGCTCGTACGGCGATACGCAGGGCGCGGGCGTGGTGGTGCTCGGCCTGGACGCGGGAGCGGGTGGCGCGCTCGAACGCCTCGGCTGCCTGCCATAGCTGGGGACGAATCTCCTGGGGTGCGCGCATCGGCAGGGCGTCGAGGGCTTCACCGAAGGCGGCCAGGTGGGCCTGAGCGGCTGCATCGTCATCGCCGTCGAGGTGGTGGGGGATGCGTTCCGCGGCGGCGGTTGCCTGGTGCCACGGGTTCACCCGACGGGGGCTGTGCTGGGGGGCGGTGGCTTCTAGACGCTTGCGGATCTTGGGGAGGGACAGGTCGGGGGAGAGTTCGGAGCCGGAGTACCAGATCAGCTTCTGCTGGGCGTTGACGTCGCCGTCGAGGGCGACGGTGTAGCCGCGTACATCACCGGACGGGAAGTGCTTGATGTCCACGAGGATGCCGTCGGTGCGCTCCAGCAGGTGGACGAACTCCTCGGTGCTGGTGGCGGCGGCCACGGCGGTGCGCACGGTGGTGCGCAGGTGTTCGCGGGCGGTGCGGGCTTGGCCGGCGCGCTTGGCCTTCTCCTGCTCGGCACGGGTGGGCCGTTTCGCGGCTGTGCGATCCCCGCGTATGACCTGGAAGAGACCGTACTCCTTTTCGACGGCTGCGAGTTCGCGGTCGGCAGTGAGGTAGTCGTTCCAGTGCCGGGCGGTGCGCAGGTCGGCGCGAACTGTGCTGGCGGCGATGTGGATGTGGTCGGGGGCGTGGCGGACGGCGACCCAGCGGCAGCCGTCCGGATCGCCGTCGGGTGCGATGCCGGTTGCGGCGACGATCCGGCGGGCGATGTCGCCCCATTCCTCGTCGCTGAGGTGGCGGTCGGTCTTGGTGGCGCGGATCGAGCAGTGCCACACGTGCTTCTCGGGTGCCCGGCCGAGCCGCGCGGCCTGTTTGACGTGCAGGTCGAGGTCGGCGACGAGAGCTCGCTTCGTGGCGTCGAAATCGGGGGTGCGGCCAGGGTCGGGGGCGAAGCCGTCCCAGGAGGCGACCAGGTGCGGGTTGGTGTGGCCCTTCTTCTTCGTGTCGTAGAGGTAGCGGATCAGGTTGGCGGTGTCCTTGCCTCCAGTGATCTTCGCGATCATCGGGCCGCCTTATGGCTGACGGCCTGGTTCGCGGCGGTGGCGATGCGGCGCACGGCCTCACCCACGGCGTTCAGGCTCCGGTCGGTCTGGGCGAGGAGGGCGCTGTCCCCAGGGTGTGGATGGCCGCCGGAGTTGAGCTTCTTGGCGATCTGGTTGACGTTGCGGCCGATGGCGGTGACCTGCTCGCGCAGGGCATTGATCTCGTCGATGTAGTCGTCGAGCTGGGTGCGCTGGCCGACCAGGGTGAGGTCGCCGTGGACGTGGGCCAGAGTGGCTGCGGCAACGTAGTGGGCGCCGCTGAGGTTCAGCGACGCTGCCTTGGCGCGTATGTCGGCCTCTTCCTTTTCGCTGTAGCGGACGTCGACTCGTCCCTCGCGACGGCCGTTGGGGTCGGGCTTGCGACGTTGGGCGACGCGGCGCAAGGCGGCTTCTTCTGCGGCACGCGGCAATGGCATCTCGACGGCAGCAGTGCTGTCGGCGACGGCGGTGGGCTGTTCCTGCTCGGGCACCCCCTGGTGCCCGAGTGCCTCCGCCACCCCCGGGGCGGAGGCTTCCCCGTGAGGCCGGCCCTTGGACGGTCCAGCGGGATACCTTGCTGCGCTGTTCAGGCCGGTGGCCATCTCCTGCTGCGGGATGGCGAGTTCGTGGTGCGGGTCGTGCATGGGCTGGTTCTCCGTGGAGTGCTGGGGGCGAGTGTTAGCTGTATGTGGGTGCCCCCTCGTGCTTGTCGGCATAGAGGGGGCGGCCAGGGCGTGCGCTGGATCAGGCGGTGGCGGAGGGGACTGCGGCGGCTTCCCTTTGCTGCTGGAACTTGGCGTCGTCGTACGTGCCGAGACGCTGGCCCCCGAAGCCATCGTCCGCGACAGGCTCGGGGCGACTGGCGCGCTCGGCCCTCAGCTGGTCGCGCACGGTGCGGGCGCGCGTCTGGGCGATCCGCAGTTCGCTGCGCAGTCGCTTGGCGGTCAACAGGTCGTCGCTCCAGTCGGCGGTCAGGCGACGGCCTTCAGCGAGCACTTCGGCGTCGGTGCGGTGGCGGTCGGTGGTCGACTCGGCGTTGGTGAGACGCGGACCGGTCGTCTCGTGCGGGGCGGCTTTGGTCGACTTCGCCGTGGTGGTCGACCGGGGCGGTCGGGCAGTGAGGGCCGACTCGTCGGCTCCGGTCGATCCCGTCATGTGTGCCTCGTCGACCTTCGTGGAAATCGACTCGGACGGCTCCTCGGGAACCGATTCGGCTCGGTCGGTCACCGACGGTGCGGCCTGCTCCCTGGCGCGCTGGCCAGCGGATTCTTCTCGTTGCCGGCTGACCGACTGGGCCGAGTCGGCCGCCTCGTGCTTGTGGTGCAGCACCTTTGCCACGAGGTCCGAGCCGAAGTAGATCGACCCGACTGGGAGTGATGTGGCCAGCAGTACGAGGGCCCAGTTCGCAGGCTCCCAGCTGGTGAGTCGACCCAGCCGGGTCGACTCGGTGCGCAGGGTCGGTATGAGCCCGTGGACGTAGTTCAGCAGGAGGCTGGCGATCGTGTAGGTCGCCAGTACCCGTAGCGCGAACTCCCGGTCGGAGCCGGTCAGCACAAGCGTGGCGATGAGTGCGAGGGCCATGAGCCCGTCGACCACGATCGGGTAGAGCAGGGCGGCGGTGGGATCGGCGCCGATGGCGCGGGCTACGTCGGACAGCGCGTTCCACGAGACCCGGAAGGCCATGAGGACGACGGCAATCAGGCCGAGAACGAGGGTGGCGCGTGCGCCCGCCCGGCGGCCACTTCCAGGATCGGCAGCGGGGCGATGCTGA
This sequence comes from Streptomyces sp. P6-2-1, assembly GCF_050613165.1. Taxonomy (NCBI): domain Bacteria; kingdom Bacillati; phylum Actinomycetota; class Actinomycetes; order Kitasatosporales; family Streptomycetaceae; genus Streptomyces; species Streptomyces sp. P6-2-1. The sequence goes on from NZ_CP192513.1 coordinate 3,879,248, forward strand.
TGCGAATCAGTTCGGCTGAGCAGGGCGGTGATGCGTGCAAGCAAGCGGGGGTGCTCCAGGTGGGCTTGGGGTGGTGGTCTCGGCGCAGAGGCGGGCAGGGCGTGGCCGCCGTGAGGTGCGGGGACTCGTACCACTCGTCGCGTGCCTGGTCAGCACAGGTACGAGTGGCGTGGCGATGTCGAGACGACTCGTTGCGGGTACTTCACTCGTCCCCGCACTGACCTGCGCGGGGACGAGTGATGCGAGTGGCGTCGAGTCAGGCTGCGGTGCCGGGCGCCGGTCCGTCGGCTGAAGAGGCGGGCGCGTCTGTCGCCTTCGGCTCGGGGCAGTAGCGCGCCCAGGTGTCGAGGAATTGGTTGCGCGCGAAGCCCTTGGCCTGAGTGCCGTCGGGAAAGCGGCGGTTGGCCGAGCCGATGCCGTACGGCTTGAGCAGCAGTTGCAGGCCGCGCGGGGTCAGGCCGTTTGCGCCGTACTCCGCCCACGGTGCTTCCCTGTCTGCGTTCAGGGATTCCAGCAGGTGCTTCGTGCTCAGCACGGCAGGGTCGCCGACGGCGGCGAAGGCGCGGCGGATGCCGGTCAGGAGGCGGGTGCGCAGGCCGCCCTCCTCGTCCTGGCCGGCCTCGTAGTCGGTCATGGTGCGGCAAGCGGTACGAGCGAGCGCGGGCCAGTCGCCACCGGCGAGATCGGCGACGATGATCAGCGGCTCCCAGGTGTCCGCCGCGCGGTCCTCGACCGGCATCGGTGGCTCCATCTCCATGGCCAGCTCATAGAGGGGCTGGAGCCACGCGCGGAGGCGATCGCGGATCGCGTTCAGGGCGGGTGTGTCCCGGCCAGTGCGGAAGGACGCTACCTTCTCGCCCGCTGCTCGGCGGCGCATTCGGATGACCACCGCACGGTCCATGATCGTGTCCGGCAGGTCGCCGATCCCAGCCAGTGCTGCCATGGCGAAGGTGGGGAACTCCTGCACCTGGTGCTCCGGCCCGGACACTCGCAGAGTCGGCCGGCCACGCTGGTGTCCGGCGTTGATGAGTCCGCGGACCTCCTCGTTCTTCTCTGCGGCCTTGGTGGAGCTGAACATGGTGTCGGCCTCGTCGACCAGCAGTGTCGGCGGGTCCTCCCCGTCGATCGACCGGAAGATCGCCGCCGCGCTGGCGTTGACCGTGATCAGCCGGTTGTGCACTGTCTCGGTCACTACGTCCAGCAGGCGGGACTTACCGCACCGCTTCTCCGGCGCGACGATCGCCAGGCGCGGCGCGTGCTGCCACGCACGCTGCAGATGCGTCGCCGCGACCCACAAGGCCACCGCCGTCACGGCCTCCTCGCTCGGCATCGCCACGTACCGCTTCAGCTGTGCCCGAAGGTCGTCCAGGATCTGCGCCCCCTGAGACAGCGGCGTAGGCGAGGCGGTGTCGTCGGGGTCCTCTTCTGTTAGAGGCGCGCCAGCGCCGGACGGCTGGCCAGGGACGGCGACTGGGGGCCACGGCGTACCGGAGCCGTCGGGAAGGGATGGCGTATTCGGCTGGGCATCGGTCATACTGAGCATCAGCTGCTCTGCTTGCGGGCCATATGGGACGGCAATCCCGGACTTCGCAGGTTGATCGCTAGGGATGGCGGTTAAGAGGTTTGCGCTTGAGCCCCCGGCATCGCCGGGGGCTTCTTTCATGTGACTTGCGGGCGTGCGGACTCCTGAGGGCAGTGAGGTGGGATGCCATCACTATGCCACACGAATTGCAGATCGCATAAGTGCTTTGCATCTCGCAGTAGCGATGCTACTGTTTAGGCTGTGCTGCAAACCGCAGTGCATCGCTACGAACGGAAGGGGGTGCCGTGGCGGAGGAAGAACCGCCCGAGGGGGTCCTGCTCAGCGGCGAGGCGAACGTTGCCACTCGCATCAGGGTGGAGCGTGAGGCGCGCGGCTGGAGCACCAACGCCCTGTCGGACCGGCTCAACGAGGCCGGCTTTGAGATGAACCCGTCCGCAGTCTGGCGGATCGAAAACGGCAAGCGCCGCATCAACCTCGACGACGCCATCGGCTTCGCCGAAGTCTTCGGCATCGACCTGCGCAACCTCGTCGGGCCACCGCAGCTGGCTGCCAAGGCCCGCGCCATGGAACTCATCGACGAGGTCGTGGACGCGTTCCGCGCCACCCAGAGAGCCAACATGGCCTTCACCGAGGCGCGCGACGCGCTCGACGCCTATTTGACCGAGCACTCCGATATCCGCGAGGAAGCCGACCTCATGGTCCAGAGCGCCATCGCGGAGGAGGCCAGCAAGAACATGCTGAAGATGCATGGCCCTCCGCCCGGTGGCCGTGACGGTCACTCCACCGGCGAGGCATAGCCTCCGGCACCCCCTCCCGGCCTGGAGCCGCAAACCCCCAGGCCGGGCAGCTCACCCACATCCCTAGCGATCGACCGGCGGGTCGGCGTTGCCGCGCCCCATGTCCGCCAGAAGAGGACCCACCCCTTGCGCCAACCCGCGATAACCCCTGCCTCGGCACCGACTTCGCCCGCCGAGGCCGGCCTGCCGCGTCTCTACGTCCCCGAGGAAGTCGCAGCCGTCCTCGGCTGCTCCGCCTGGTGGGTCAAGGACCGTGCCCGCCGCCGGCTCATCCCGTTCACCCGCGTCGGCCGTGCTTACCGCTTCTCGGACGAGCACCTCGCGGGGATCATCCGCATGCACGAAGAGCGCCCGGCCGTGAATGCGCAGCGCACCGGCGGCGCTCCTGCGCCGACGCGCAAGCCTCCCGCTCGGCACCGGCCCGATGTGGCTGTACCCACCGTCCGGCTCCAGGCCCGGCCACCGCGACGGATGACCAAGTCCCAGTACGAAGCAGCTGCTTAACGCACCCCATACGACAGAAGGGAGGGAGATCTGTGGGGTACGCAGAGAAGCGCAGTGGCTACTGGCGTGGCCGTTACAAGATCGAGGACGGCAAGTACGGCACCGTCGCCGATTCCACGGGCGCCGTGGTCAAGTTCGCCACCAAGCGCGAGGCCAAGCAGGCCGCAGACGCCGAAGAGGTGGCCGTTCGTCGTGGCCAGTGGCGCGATCCGGGCCTCGGCCAGGAAACCTTCGGCGAGTACGCGAGCCGCTGGTACGCCTCCCAGGACCTGGCTGCCTCGACCATGCAGAACTACAAGCGCCACATCGAGGAGCACCTGCTCCCTGACTTCGAGGACAAGGCGCTCGCCAGCATCCTGCGCACGGACGTCGAGCTGTGGGAGAAGAAGGAGCGCGCGGCCTACGCGGCATCGAGCGTCAAGACCTGGCGCTCCACGCTCCACCTGATCTTCGAGGACGCGATCGACGAGGGCCTGCTCACGTCCAACCCGGCCGCCCGGCGGCGCGGACGAGGCAAGCGCGCCGGTCGCTCTCGCGACCGCGGCCCGGAGAAGGTCGTCACCGACGCGCTCGGCATCCTGCTGACTGCCGAGCGGGCGGCCCTGCTCTCCGGGCGCGACGACGAGTTCGTCGCCACGGTCCTCAAGGGCTACACCGGCAAGCGGTGGGGCGAAATCGTCGGCCTGGAAACGGGGTTCGTCCGACCTGCCGCTTTTCGCGTCGAATGGCAGCTGTACGAGCTGGACACCGGCGAGCTGGTGCGCTGTCCGCCCAAGGACGATAGTTACCGCACCATCGACTCGATGGACTGGCTGTCCGCCCTGGTCTTCAACCACATCGCCCGTACGAAGCCGACGCCCTGCCCTTGTCACGGCAGGACGTACGTCTTCCGAGGCCAAGGCGCGGCGCGCACAGGAGGCCACCAGGGCGCGAAGCTCGTCGATGTCGCCCGCCGTGCCGAAGTCTCCACGGGCACGGTCTCGAACGTCCTCAACCACCCCGACCGCGTAAGCGAGGACACCCGCGTACGCGTCGAACTCGCCATCGCTGAGCTCAGGTTCGTACGCGGTGGCGCCACGTCGGAGCACGCAGCTCACTGGCGCCGAAACGGCTTCGCCACCTGGCTGTTCACCCCGGCAGCATCAGGCTGGTACCCCAAGAAGGCTCCGCAGGAGGCTCGCCCCGTGCCGATCCTGGGTGAACCGTGGCCCGGCGTCCCGGCCCGAGGCCGGGGCGCTGCTGCTCGGGCGGACGCCTGCTGGCTCCCGATCGCCACGGGCCTCACACCCCACGGCCTTCGCCACACCCACCGCACGATGATGGAGGACCTCGGTACGGAGAAGGTCCTCATGGACGAACGCATGGGCCACATCGACGGTTCTGTCTCGGCGCGCTACGCGCACGTCACCCGTGGCATGCGCTCCCGCCTTATGCTCGGCCTGACCGAGCAGTGGGAGGCGGCTCTTTGCACTCGCCTGGTCATGTGCCCAACTTCCCCTGTACGCGTGCTGGACGACCTCCTGCGCACACGTATGGCAGCCCCTCGGTAGCCCTATTTGATGCCCCACAACACTGTTGTGGGGCATCAGGCGGGGTGGGACGGTATCCGTACGGTGAAGTTGTGAACGACTGCTCTTCCTGACTGGTTGTGAGAATCGTGCTTGTGCTGATGCGGCCGTTGGTGTGACCCTTCTTGTGGACGAGAAGGACGTACGAGATGGCATACGCGCGCTGGCGCCACATCCTCATGGAGTCGCAGCGGCACGCCCTCAAAGCGGTGGATGAGTGGAATTGCACGACTGGTAACTACAGCGATTTCCTCACGCACATGCACAAGGCGTGGCACTACCTGCTCCATGCGGAGTTCCACAAGGCGAAGATCGACTACCACTACAGCGATCCCAAGACTGGTCATCACCAGCTGATCGACGGTGAACCCAAGGCTTGGGATCTGGACCGCTGCTTGAGGGAGCGGTTCCCCGACAACAAAGATCCCGTGCGCTTGAATGGGGAACTCTTTGTGGCGCTTCGCAACAAGGTGGAGCACCGCTACGAGCACAACCTGAAGATCGTCACAGGTGGCAGGGCCCAGGCGCTCGTAGTGAACTACGAGCAGGAAATGGTCGCCCACTTCGGCCCCGAGTGCAGCCTTGCCGATCGGCTCCGATTCCCGATCTCGCTTCAGGCCCTCACCGCTGAGGGGCGGGAGCAGCTCCAGGCAGCGGCCAAGAAGCTGCCGAAGCACACCCGTGACCTGGTGGCGAAGTTTGAGGCCGCCATCGATCCTGCACTGCTCGACGACCTCCGATACGACTACCGCGTACGGCTCGTGCCCATTATCGGGTCGAAGACGGACGCCGACCTAGCGATCAATTTCGTCAAGCTCGACGAACTGAGCGAGAGCGAGCGCAGGACCATGGTCGAGGCCGGTCGTCTCGGCACGGTGATCGAGAAGGTCAAGCACGTCGAAGTGGCAGACAAGGACAAACTGCTCCCTGGACGAGTGGCTCGCCTCGTAGAAGATCAGGTGCCCTTCGAATTCAGCGTCCACAACGAGCACGCCAAGATGTGGCGACGGCTCGGGGTCAGACCTGCCACTGGCGCTTCCGATCCGCACGCCACGAACGCGAAGTATTGCATCTACAGCGAGGCGTTCGGCGCGTACGTCTATACGCGCGCCTGGGTGAAGAAGGTCGTCAGGGAGATCGGCACCGTTGAGAAGTACCGGTCGTTCTTTGGTAGGGAGCCCCGCATGAAGACGGTCACCCCGTTTCCAAAGCAGTTCGGAGCGTCCGAAGCGAGCGACGCGCAGCAGCACAGCAAGTCTGCCTGAGTCTTTGGCAGGAGCGTTTCACTCACTCGCCGAACAGGCTGTCCTGCATGTACTCGACGACCTTCCGCTCCGGGTAGAAGACGGCCAGCAGCATGAACGTCTTGGGATGGGCCGCGATGTTGCCGACGAAGAAGTGGACGGCCCGGCTTGGGGCGCACATCCGCGTGTACCAGCGCTCGCGGAGCGCATCACGGACCCCGTGCTCACCGTACTTGCGCAGGAACTTGCGGTACGACTGTCCTGCCTCCCAATCCTTCAGCCCCATGTCGTGGGTCGGGCAGTCTGCTTCGGCGCAGCGAAAGCTGTAGCGGAGGTCGAGCGGCACCCACTCCAGCGGGTTCAGCTCCTGCTCGAACAAGTCGAGTTGGTCGGCCAGCGCGGCTTTGGAGACAGACCAGGGCTCGGCGGCCTCCAGCCGGAAGCGGGTGATCTCGGCGGGGCGGAAGACGCCGAGGGACGTTCCTCGTTTCTCCTGATCCCGCTTGATGGCGCAGAGGGACGAGGCGACCAGCGGCTCTACGTGCCGATAGCGCTTCTGCCAGCCGCCGTCGGGCGGTACCTCACCCACTATCTCCAACGTGTCGAGATAGGGCCGGAGACTCTCTGGGCGGGAGTCTCGCTCAAGGCGGTGTGGCTCGACATCGACTTCGATGATCGAGTACTTGGAGAACTGGGCCTCCTCGCTCAGGAGCCGAAAAGGCACAGGGAAGAGCCGTACGTGCTGCGGCTTGCCTTGGTCGAGGCGTATGCCAGCCACGCAGCTGGTCTCGCGGTACTTACTGGACAGCTCCGGATACGTCTTGACCGTGATCATGATCCGTGCGCGCTGCCGCTTCCCGAATGTCGCCGACGCCATGGTATGCCCCCTCCATCGATCTCCCCGATCTGATTGGACGAGAGGCATGCGCTGCTGGCAAGGGTGCGTGCGAAAACCGGTGACGAAGTTAGGCCAAGGGATTCACTGGCACCTGGATCCGGCTGCGGACCGTCTCCAAGACGACCTGCCGGTGACAGCGGCTTTCGTCCTTCTCGAAGCACAGCACCGCTACCCGTGACGCTCGGGCACGCTCTGCGAGTCTCCCAAGGTCGGCCTGAGCTTCCTCGGACCGCAGGAGGCCACGGAAGCGCGCCCGACCCACTTCGACGCGGCCGTCCCAGAAGGGCTCGCGATTGTCCTTTGGATTGCCCAGGCCACGCAGGTGCGTGTACTCGATGCCGGCTTCGGCAAGAGCCGCCCCGAGACGGGTCTTGCTGAAGCCCTTCTTGCGGCTGATCGGGGTGAGCCGTACGTCCGCCACGACGCTGATGCGGCAGTCGACGAGCGACGCGACGAACGAGTCGATGTCCCGCCCTTCGTATCCGGCTGACCAGAGACCGGGCGGGACGGGCGGGGCTTGGGCTGCCTGGAAGAGATCATCGAGGGAGACCGAGAGAGCTTTGGCCACCGCGCCGACGGTGAAGAAACCCGGCTGGATCGCTCCCTCGCTCTCCAGACGGCCCAGCGTCCCGACGGCGATGCCTGCCTCCTTGGCCAGCCGTTCACGCGTCCACCCGCGCTCCTCCCGCAACGCCCGGACCCGCCGGGCGAGCGTACGGGCATGGTCGTGGGGAGGCGCTGAGCGATGACCTGCCATGTGCGTTGTTCCTAACGACCGTTGGGGCGGCCCGCCGCGGTGTTCCTGGTCAGCTACGAGCCCTGGATTCGCGAACGCGCAGGTCCGAGGGCGCTTGAGCGCTAGCTCAGCCTGCGGCACTGGAGACTGCTCCTGGGAGGGGCCGATCAAGATCTTCTCCCAGATTTCTCCCAAGCAATCTCCAGGAACCAATCAGGGGCCTGACCCGCACTGCGGATCAGGCCCCTGACCTGGTACTACGGCTGTCGGGGTGGCGGGATTTGAACCCACGACCTCTTCGTCCCGAACGAAGCGCGCTGCCAAGCTGCGCCACACCCCGGTGTCGGCTTCGACTGGTCACTCGCTGGTGATTTTGTCGTGGCGACAACCGATACTTTAGCGGACTCGGGGCTCAGGGCGAAATCCGGTTCTCAGGCCGCCGGGGTCAGGGTGAGGAGGGTGGCCTCGGGGGGGCAGGCGAAGCGGACGGGGGTGTAGCGGTTGGTGCCGCAGCCCGCGGAGACGTGCAGGTGGGCGGTGTGGCCGGCCGTCGTGTGGGTGGAGAGGCCCTTGACGCGGTCCGTGTCCAGGTCGCAGTTGGTGACGAGGGCCCCGTAGAAGGGGACGCACAGCTGGCCGCCGTGGGTGTGACCGGCGAGGATCAGCGGGTAGCCGTCGGCCGTGAAGGCGTCGAGGGCGCGCAGATACGGGGCGTGCACGATGCCGAAGGAGACGTCCGCGTCCGGGTCGGGGCCACCGGCGACCTCCGCGTAGCGGTCCCGCTTGATGTGCGGGTCGTCGATGCCCGTCAGGCCGATGCGGCAGCCGTCGATCTTCAGGGTGTCGCGCGTGTTGGTCAGGTTGAGCCAGCCCGCCGCGTCGAAGCCGTCCCGCAGCTCCTCCCACGGGTTGTGGACCACGTTCTCGGCGGGCGCGTTGCCGTTGAGGCCGTGGGCGCCGCGCGCCTTCTCCAGGAGGTAGCGGCCCGGGTTGCGCAGCCGTGGCCCGTAGTAGTCGTTCGAGCCGAACACGTACGCGCCGGGGAACTCCATGAGCGGCCCGAGCGCGTCCAGGACCTCGGGGACACCCTCCGTGTCCGAGAGGTTGTCGCCCGTGTTGATCACGAAGTCGGGGCGCAGCCCGGCGAGGGACTGGAGCCAGCGGCGCTTCTTCTTCTGGCCGCACACCATGTGGATGTCGGAGACCTGGAGGACGCGCAGCGGGCGCATCCCCTCGGGCAGGCAGGGGATCGTGACCCGGCGCAGCCGGAACGACCTCACCTCGAAACCCGCCGCGTAGACGAGGCCGGCCGCCGCCGTCGCCCCGATTCCCGCCGTGATGCCCAGGGGTACCTTGAATCGCGCGCGCATGGCCTCATCGTGTCAGACGCGGGGCGGGTGAGAATCCGGAGGGCTTTCCCGTACGCCACCTGAGACACTGGGCGCATGACCACCCTCAAGTCCACTCTGCGCGACGACCTCCAGACCGCCATCAAGGCGCGCGACGAGCTGCGTTCCGCGACGCTCCGGCTGACGCTCAGCGCGATCAGCAAGGAAGAGGTCTCCGGTACGAAGGCCCGTGAGCTGTCCGACGAGGAGGTGCTCCAGGTGCTCGCCAAGGAGGCGAAGAAGCGCCGCGAGGCCGCCGACGCCTTCGCGCAGGCGGGCCGCACCGAGCAGGCCGAGCGCGAGCAGGCCGAGGGCGAGGTGCTCGCGCACTACCTGCCCAAGCAGCTCGACGACGCCGAGCTGGACCAGGTCGTCGCCGGGGCCGTCGCCGAGGCGCGCGCCGCGGGGGCCGAGGGTCCCAAGGCGATGGGGCAGGTCATGAAGCTCGTGGGCCCGAAGGTGAAGGGCCTCGCCGAGGGCGGTCGCGTGGCGGCCGCGGTGAAGAAGGCGCTCGCCGCGGGCTGAGCGGTACGGACACCGAAAGGCCCCGCCCGGGTGCTCCGGGCGGGGCCTTCGTCGTGCCGCGCGAGGGCGGCCCGGGTACGGAGCGGAGGCGCCCCTCAGGGCACGGCGCGGTCACGCGTACCGGCACCCCGTACCGGAGCGGTCACGCGTACCGGACCCGTACCGGCACGGTCACGCGTACCGGACCCGTACCGGCGCGGTCACCGGCGCGGGTCACCCGCACCCGTCACCCGAACCAGCCCCCCTGTCCGCCGCCGTTGCCGCCGCCGTTGCCGTTCCCGCCGCGGTTCCCGTTCCCCTGGCCCGGGTTCGAGGGCTGGCCACCGGCCTGGTCGCCGCCGTTGCCGAAGACGAAGCCGCCGTTGTCCGGCTTGTCGTCGCCCTGGTCGTCGCCGTTGTCGTCGTGCTTGTCGCGGTCGCCGGGCTTCTTCTTGTCCTTCTTCTTCGGGTCGGGGATGTCGATGAGGTGGAAGTTCTGCGTCGGCTTGCCCGCGAGCGCGCCCGTCATCGCGTCACGCCAGATGGGTCCGGGGACCTGGCCGCCGTACACGTACTCCTGGAAGACGCCGCCGATCGTGACGTTGTGCATCTCCACCTCCTGCGAGGCGCTGCCGACCCAGACGGCGGCGGCGAGGTTCGGCGTGTAGCCGGCGAACCAGGCGTTCTTCCGCTTGTCCGTCGTACCGGTCTTACCGGCGCTCGGGCGGTCGCCGAGCCCGGCTTCCTTACCCGTACCGGAGTCGATCACGCCGTTGAGGAGCGTCGTGATCGAGTCGGCCGTCTTCTCGGACATCGCGCGCTGGCACTGCGACTTCGGCACCGGGACCGGCTTGCCGTCCATGCCGGTCACGGAGTTGATCGCGACCGGGGTGCAGTAGGTGCCGCGCGAGGCGAAGGCCGCGTAGGCGGCGGAGAGGGTGAGCGGCGAGAGCGTCGAGGAACCCAGCGAGATGGAGGGCTGCTGCGGCAGCTTCTGGCCGTTGCCCATGACGACGTGCAGCTTGTCCGTCATCTGCGTCACGGGGCAGATGCCGATCTCGGAGATGAGCGAGACGAAGTAGGTGTTGATGGACTTCGCCATCGCCTCCTTCATCACGTACGGGCCCTTCTCGGACTCGTTCTCGTTGTGGACCGTGGCCCCGTCGTTGTTGGTGTACGTGCCCTCGCACGTCGTCACCGGGCTCGGGTAGTCCATCTCGTACGGAGAGGGGTACTCCTTCGTCGGCGGCATGCCCTTCTCGATGGCGGCCGCGGCGACGAAGGGCTTGAAGGTCGAACCGGTCTGGAAGCCGTAGTTCGAGCCGCCCATGTCGTGGTCGACGCTGTAGTTGATCGTCGTCTGGTTCTTGCCGGTGCCGTACGGGGTCGCCTGGCCCATCGCGAGGATCTTGCCCGTGCCGGGCTCGACGAGGGTGCCCGCGGCGGTGACCGGGTCCGTCTTGTAGACGTGCTTGCTCAGGGACTGCTGGAGCGAGTCCTGCGCCTGTGGGTCCAGCGTGGTCTGGATCGTGAGGCCGCCGCGCTTCCACAGCGCGAGCCGGTCGTCCTTCGTCTTGCCGAAGGCGGGGTCGCTGAGGAAGACCTGTTCGACGTAGTTGCAGAAGAAGGCGGCGCCGCGCGAGGCGGTGATGCAGCCCGAGCGCTGCGGGGTGACCTTGAGGCCGAGCGGCTTGGCCTGCGCCGCCTTGGACTCGGCGGCGGTGATCGCGTGCGTCTCTGCCATGCGGCGCAGCACGGTGTTGCGGCGCTTGGTCGCTTCCTGCGGGTCGTTGATCGGGTCGTAGCGGGTCGGGGACTGCACGATGCCCGCGAGGAGCGCGGCCTGGTCGACCGTCAGGTCCTTGGCGTGCTGGGAGAAGTAGCGCTGGGACGCGGCCTCGACCCCGTAGGCGCCCTGGCCGAAGAAGGTGATGTTGAGGTAGTTCTCCAGGATCTTCTTCTTGCCCAGTTCCTTCTCGATCTGGATCGCGTACTTCAGTTCCTGGATCTTGCGGCCCATCGTCTGCTGCGTGGCCTGGGCGACCTTGTCGGGGTCGTCGCCCGCCTCCTCGATGAAGACGTTCTTGACGTACTGCTGGGTCAGGGTCGACGCGCCCTGCGCGACGCCCCCGCTCTGCGCGTTCTGGTTGACGGCGCGCAGCACGCCCTTGAGGTCGATCGCGCCGTGCTCGTAGAACCGCGAGTCCTCGATGGCGACGAGCGCCTTCTGCACGTACGGCGACATGTCCTTGCGGTCGACGACGGTGCGGTCGCGGTAGTAGACGGTGGCGATCTCACCGCCCTTGGCGTCGAGGATCTTGCTGCGCTGGGTGAGCGGCGGACGCTTGAGATCGGCGGGGATCTCGTCGAACTCCTTCACCGTCCCCTTGGTGGCGAGCCCGAGCGCCCCCACGCCCGGCAGGGCGATGCCCGCGAGCACTCCGCCCGCGAGAACACTGACTCCGAGGAACCTGGCGGCCAGCTGAACCGGGGAGAGCCCACCGCCCGCGCGCTTCTTTGCCATGAGGGCACCCTACGTTCTGATTCCCCGGACAACGGCACATCCCTTGGCCTAAGATCTTCCCGACTGTCACGACGGCCCCTTCTCCTGGCCGAGTGGACGGGGTGCGCTCGCCGCACTGCCGTACGCCCTGCCGGTTTTCGCCCCGTACGTCCTCTCCTGCCCCTTCCGAGGGGAGCGAACTGTCCCGTAGGTACCTAAAGGGACGTATGTCGTTCGCTCACTCCGTTGGGTGATCTGCCGCATGCGCATAGTCCGTTCGGGCCATCCAAGATTGGGCCCGAAGGGGGTGTTGCGCTGTGCCCACCTTCCGTAACGTCCTGCACTGGCGGCGGTGAATATGCCGCTGCCGCCGTGGGGGAGCCTCGATTCGGGAGAGGACGGCGCCGGCATGGGCTGGGTTACCGACTGGAGTGCGCAGGCAGCCTGCCGCACTACTGATCCGGATGAACTGTTCGTACAAGGGGCAGCGCAGAACAGGGCCAAGGCGGTGTGCACGGGATGCCCGGTGCGCACGGAGTGCCTGGCCGACGCGCTCGACAATCGCGTCGAGTTCGGCGTCTGGGGAGGGATGACGGAGCGGGAAAGGCGTGCGCTGCTGCGCAGGCGCCCCCTCGTCACCTCCTGGCGCCGCCTGTTGGAGACGGCGCGCAGCGAGTACGAGAGGTCCTGCGGGCCGCTCGGTACGGGCGCTGACGAGCTGGACTTCGAGGAGATGGAGACCGGTGACGCCGGGGGCATCGCGGCGGGCCCGGGGAACAGGCGGTACGCGGCGGTCGGCTAGACCGGGGCGGTGCGGTGCGGTCGGTCGGTCGGGCCGGGGTGCTGCGGTGCGGTCGGTCGGGCCGGGGTGCTGCGGTCGGTGGGGCCGGGCCGGGCGGGTGTCCGGGCCGGGGCGCTGACGTGCTGCTGACGCGCTGCCGGTGGGCGCGCGCGGACGCGTACAGGTCGCGGGGGGCTGTGCGTACGGGCGCGGGCGCGGTCCAGGAGGACTGGGCCCGGGCGGCCGCGAAGACTGGGCCGGGGCGGGCCGCGTACGGGCGGGCCGCGTACGGGTGGCCGCGTACGGGTGGGTCCGGGGCGGATCGGGTCCGGGTCCGGGTGCGGGTCGTGGGCCGGTCCCGGCCGGTGGCACGGGTGGGTGGCACGGGTGCGGGTGGCACGGGGACTTTTCCGGTACGGGCACGTCGCCCCGTACGCGCCGAGCCCTGGCCCGTGCCGCGTACGGGCCCCGGCGCGAGCGGCGTGGAGGGTGCGGCCCGTGGGCGCGTTCCCGGCGTACGGCCGGAGCCTCAGCCGGAGTCGCGGTCCTCGCCCGCGAGGCGCCGGGCGACTGTGCGCAGGCCCGTGAGGTCGTGGACGTCGCCCGCGAGCGCGGGGACCTCGGCGACCGGGACCTCGGGGTGGAGCGCGGTGAAGCGGTCGCGGGTGCGTGCCTCGCGGGCGCGCTGGCGGGCGCGCTCGGCGTGCAGGCGCAACAGTCCGGCGGCGAGGGCCGCGGCTTCGGGTGTGACCGCGGCTTCGGGCGCGTGGCTCGCGGCTTCGGGCGCGTCGCTCGGGTCTTCGGTTGTGGCGGGTGAACCGGCTCGGTCCTCGGGGGAGTTGAGGGTGTCACCGGTGATGTCCCGGGTGCTACGCAGTCCAGCTTTCCCGTCCCACTGATCCACAATGCCGCCGTCCTCAAGATTTTCCGCGGCGCTCAGCGCGCGCTCGGCGGTGAGGGAAGCCGGGCCGCCGCCGTGGACGCGGTTGAGGACGAGACCGGCGAGCGGCATGCCGTCGTCGGCGAGCCTGCGGACGAAGTAGGCGGCCTCACGCAGCGCGTCGCGCTCGGGGGCGGCGACGACGAGGAAGGCGGTGCCGGGGGCCTGGAGGAGCTGGTAGGTGGCGTCGGCGCGGGCGCGGAAACCGCCGAACATCGTGTCCATCGCGGCGACGAAGGTCTGCACGTCGGCGAGGAACTGACCGCCGAGCAGCTTGCCGAGCGTGCCGGTCATGAGCGACATCCCTGCGTTGAGGAACTTCATGCCCGCACGCCCGCCCGCCTTCGCCGGGGCCATGAGGACGCGCAGGAACTTCCCGTCGAGGAAGGAGCCGAGGTTCTTCGGGGCGTCGAGGAAGTCGAGCGCGGAGCGGGACGGCGGGGTGTCGACGACGATGAGGTCCCACTCCTCACCGGCCCGGAGCTGGCCGAGCTTCTCCATCGCCATGTACTCCTGCGTACCGGCGAAACCGGCAGAGAGCGACTGGTAGAAGGGGTTCTCCAGGATCGCGCGGGCCCGCGCGGGATCGGCGTGCGCCTCGACGATCTCGTCGAAGGTGCGCTTCATGTCGAGCATCATGGCGTGGAGTTCGCCCTCGCCCCGCGTGCCGGGGACGCGGCGCGGGGTGTTGTCGAGCGCGTCGATGCCCATCGACTGGGCGAGGCGGCGGGCGGGGTCGATCGTGAGCACGACGGCCTTGCGGCCGCGCTCGGCGGCTCGCAGCCCGAGCGCAGCGGCCGTCGTCGTCTTGCCGACGCCGCCGGAGCCGCAGCACACGACGATGCGGGTCGCGGGGTCGTCGATGAGCGGGTCGATCTCCAGGGCCGGAGCGGGGTCGAGGCTCACGGGGTCCTCCCGGGGTCGGGGGTTCCGGGATCGGGGGTGCCTGGGTCGGGGGTGCCGGGGTCGACCGTGCCTGGGCCGGTCGTGGTGCCTGGGCCGGTCGTCGTGCCGGAGCGGCTGGGTGGCTCCTCGGCGACTCCCTGGCCGCGCAGGTCCTTCGCCATGCGGTACACGGCGGCGAGGTCCATGCCCTCGGGGGCGAGCGGCAGTTCGAGGACGGGGCGGCCGAGCGCGGCGAGCCTGGCACGCTGCGCCGCCTCCAGGGCGTGGCGCTCCCCGTACTCCTCGCCGAGCGCAAGCAGCGGCCCGGCGAGCGTCCCTGCGCGCGGCAGCCCGGCGGCGGTGAGGGCCGCTTCGAGCGCGGCGCGCGGGACGTCCCCGGCGAGGGCGCCGGGGGCGAGCGGCGCGGGGCGGACCATGTTGACGAGGACCCGGCCCACGGGCAGCCCCGCGGCGCGCAGTTCGGCGATCCCGTCCGCCGTCTCCTGCACCGGCATCTCCTCCAGGAGCGTGACGAGGTGCACGGCGGTCCGCGAGGACTTGAGCAGGTGCATGACGGACTGCGCCTGGTGGTGCACGGGCCCGATACGGGCGAGCCCGGCGACCTCGTCGTTGACGCCGAGGAAACGGGTGATGCGGCCGGTCGGCGGGGCATCCATCACGACGTGGTCGTACACGTGCCGCCCCTGCTTGTCCTTGCGGCGGACGGCCTCGGCGGCCTTGCCGGTCAGGAGCACGTCGCGGACGCCGGGGGCGACGGTGGTCGCGAAGTCGATCGCGCCCATCTTCTTCAGGGCGCGGCCCGCGCTGCCGAGCCGGTAGAACATCTGGAGGTAGTCGAGGAGGGCCAGCTCGGGATCGATCGCGAGCGCGAAGACCTCGCCGCCCCCGGGCGCGACGGCGATCTTGTGCTCCCCGTACGGCAGCGGCTCCGTGTCGAAGACCTGCGCGATGCCCTGTCTGCCCTCGACCTCGACGAGGAGCGTGCGCCTGCCCTCGGTGGCGAGGGCGAGCGCGAGCGCGGCGGCGACCGTCGTCTTGCCGGTCCCGCCCTTCCCGCTGACGACTTGGAGCCTGCTCACAGCGCGAGCCTAGAACGTCGCGGGGCGCGGCGGGCGGGCGGGCGCGAAGTGGGGGCGCGAAGGGGGAGCGCGGGGGTGGGGGTGAGGGGGTGGGGGCGCGGCCGGAGGGGGCGCGGGTGTGGCCGTACGGGCTGGGGGTGTGGCGGTACGGGCTCGGGGGTGTGGCGGTACGACGGGCCGGGGGGCGTTGCCGTACGGGCCGGGAGCGTGGCGGTGTGACGGGACGGGGGTGTGGCCGTACGGGCCGGGGCCGTCGCCCGCCGCGTGGGTTTCCGCCGCTCACGTACCGCCCGTTAAAGTCGCCGCATGAAGACTTGGGAATACGTCACCGTGCCACTCCTCTCGCACAACACGAAGGCCATCCTCGACAACTGGGGCCAGGACGGCTGGGAGCTGGTCACCGTGATTCCGGGGCCCAACGGCTGGGAGAACCCTGTCGCCTACCTGAAGCGCGAGAAGCAGGCGTGAGCGCGGTCGAGGCGCGCATCGCCGAGCTGGGCCTGACGCTGCCGGAGGTCGCGGCCCCGCTCGCCGCGTACCAGCCGGCCGTGCGCAGCGGCGTGTACGTGTACACCGCCGGGCAGCTGCCGATGGTCGAGGGCACGCTGCCGACGACCGGGAAGGTCGGCGCCGAGGTCACCGCCGATGAGGCGAAGGCGCTCGCGCGGATCAGCGCGCTCAACGCGCTCGCCGCGGTGCGCTCGGTGGCGGGCGACCTGGACCGCGTCGCGCGCGTGGTGAAGGTCACCGGCTTCGTCGCCTCGGCGACCGACTTCACGGGACAGCCGGGGGTCGTGAACGGGGCGAGCGAACTGCTCGGCGAGGTCCTGGGCGAGAAGGGCGTGCACGCCCGCAGCGCCGTGGGCGTCGCCGTCCTCCCGCTGGACGCGCCGGTGGAGATCGAGCTGATCGTGGAGCTGGAGGCGTAGCTCTTCGGGGGACGGGGGACGGGGGACGGGGGACGGGGGACGGGGGACGGGGGACGGGGGACGGGGGACGGGGCCGGACGGCGTCGGCCGGGGGCGTGTCCGGGGGGCGGTCGGGGTCGCTGACCGCGGCGGGTGGGTACGTGCGGTGGCTGATCCTTCGAACTCCCGCGCGAGAGGCGTTAGCCTCCGGAGCATGAGCGAACGTGCAGGCAAGAGCACCGGCGCACAGTGGTTCCCCGCCGACTGGCCGGACCGCATCCGTGCCCACGCGCGCGGTGACCTCGTCCCCGTACCGCCGCGTCGCGCCGCGACCGTACTGCTGCTGCGCGAGGCGCCCGACGGTCCCGGCGGGCTCCTCGTGCACATGCTGCGGCGGCGCGCCTCGATGGCCTTCGCGGCCGGCGCGTACGCGTACCCGGGCGGCGGCGTGGACCCGCGCGACAGCGAGACGGCCGTGCGCTGGGCCGGACCGTCGCCCGCCGCGTGGGCGGAGCGGCTCGGCCTCGACGAAGAGGGCGCGGCGCGGGCCGTCGTGTGCGCGGCGGTGCGCGAGACCTTCGAGGAGTGCGGCGTGCTGCTCGCGGGCCCGGACGCGGAGACGGTCGTCGCGGACGTCTCGGGGCCGGAGTGGGAGGCGGAGCGCGCGGCGCTCGTCGCGCACGAGACCTCGTTCGCCGCGTTCCTCAACCGGCACGCGCTGGTGCTGCGCAGCGACCTGCTCGGCGGCTGGGCCCGCTGGATCACCCCGGAGTTCGAGGCGCGGCGCTACGACACGTGGTTCTTCGTCGCCGCGCTCCCCGAGGGCCAGCGCACGCGCGAGGTCTCCACGGAGGCCGACCGCACCGAGTGGGTGCGCCCGGTGGACGCCCTGCACCGGTACGCGGAGGGGGCGCTCCAGATGATGCCGCCCACCGTCGCGACCCTGCGCGACCTCGTCCCGTACGGGTCCGTGCCGGGGGTCATGGCCGACCTGGAGGGGCGTGCGCTCAAGCCCGTTCTGGCGGAGGCGCGGCTCGACGGCGACGAGGTCGTACTGACGTGGCCGGGGCACGAGGAGTTCACGCGCCGGGTGCCGGGTGGAGGGCCAGGGGGGCTGTCGGGCGGTTCGCCGGGCGGGGGGTCGCCGGGCGGGGGGTCGTCCGGTGAGGGTTCGCCGGGCGGGGGCTTGCAGGGTGGCGGTGCGCCAGGCGAAGGTGCGCCCGGCGAAGGTGCGCCTGGTGAGGGCTCGGTCGGCGGGGGTGAGGGGGCATGAGCGCGATACCCCCGCTGCCGGGGAGCCCGCGCGGGGCCGTGACGAGTGGCCCGGCGACGGCGCGCGCGGTCAACGTCCTCGCGCCGAACCCCTCGGCGATGACGCTCGACGGCACCAACACGTGGATCGTGGCCGAGCCCGGCTCGGACCTCGCGGTGGTCATCGACCCGGGGCCGCTCGACGAGGGCCACTTGGCGAACGTCGTCGCCACGGCCGAACGCGCCGGGCAGCGCGTCGCGCTGACGCTGCTCACGCACGGTCACGCCGACCACGCGGAGGGCGCGGCGCGCTTCGCCGAGCTGACCGGGAGCCCGGTGCGCGCCCTCGACCCGGCGCTGCGGCTCGGCGATGAGGGCCTCGCCGCGGGCGACGTCGTCACGACGGGCGGCCTCGAACTGCGGGTCGTGCCGACCCCGGGGCATACGGGGGACTCGCTCTCCTTCCACCTCCCCGCGGACCGTGCCGTCCTCACGGGGGACACGGTGCTCGGGCGCGGGACGACGGTGGTGGCGCACCCGGACGGGCGGCTCGGGGACTACCTCGACACGCTGCGGCGGCTGCGGACACTGGCGACCGACGACGGCGTCGACATCGTGCTGCCGGGGCACGGGCCGGTCCTGGACGACGCGCGCGGCGCGATCGAGTACTACCTCGCGCACCGCGCGGCACGCCTCGCGCAGGTCGAGGAGGCGGTCAGGGCGGGGCTGACGACGGCGCCGGAGGTGGTGGCACGGGTGTACGCGGACGTGGACCGGTCGTTGTGGCCGGCGGCGGAGTGGTCGGTGGGGGCGCAGCTGGAGTATTTGCGGGGGCGGGGGGTGGGGTGAGGTGGGGGGGTGGGGTGGGGGTGGGGAGGCGGCCCGCAACCCACCAAAAGACAGCCCCCACCCACCCAAAGGGGGGGCTCCCCGACATCAATTCTTCCGTAGCCCGCACCCCCGCCCCCACCACTCCGCCCGCATCTGTGGACAACTCAGGGAAACCCGCACACCGCCTCACTCGTGCGAGTGAGCAGCGTCGCGATTCCGCCGTGGCTGTCCACAGTCGCAGTCATACGAACGCCGAAAGACCGGACAGAAGATCACCACGGTCGGCCCGATCATCGCCCCGACCAGCCTGATCATCCGTACGTACGCCCGCCGGGCAGACGTCCCGGAGGGAGCCCCTCACCGGGAGCCCCCTCACAGGAGAGCCCTTCACCGGGAGCCCCCTCACCGGAAGGCCCGTCCGCCGGACACCCCCTGTCGGCCGCCGCACCCACCGAAGGCCCGCCCCGTCCGCCGGACGCCCCCCGGCAGATAAACCCCGCACTAAAAGGCGGCCGTCCCCACCCGGGGGACGGCCGCCTCTCGTCCGTACGGCCGTGCACGGGAACAGGCCCCGTACGGAAAGTCCTCACACCAGCCTCGGCCACGGCCTCACCGCGCTGGCCACCGCCTCAGCGCGAACGCTTCGCCAGCCGCTCCACGTCCAGCAGGATCACCGCGCGCGCCTCCAGCCGCAGCCAGCCACGCCCGGCGAAGTCCGCGAGCGCCTTGTTGACCGTCTCGCGCGAGGCGCCGACGAGCTGCGCGAGTTCTTCCTGCGTCAGGTCGTGGACGACGTGAATGCCCTCCTCGGACTGCACGCCGAAGCGGCGCGACAGGTCGAGCAGCGCGCGGGCGACACGGCCCGGCACATCGGAGAAAACCAGGTCCGACATCTGGTCGTTGGTCTTGCGCAGTCGACGCGCCACCGCGCGCAGCAGCGCCGCGGCGACCTCGGGGCGCCCGCTGAGCCACGGCTGGAGATCGTTGTGCCCCAGGCCGAGAAGCTTGACCTCGGTGAGCGCGGACGCGGTCGCCGTGCGCGGGCCCGGGTCGAAGAGCGACAGCTCACCGATCAGCTCGCCGGGGCCGAGCACCGCGAGCATGTTCTCGCGGCCGTCGGGCGAGGTGCGGTGCAGCTTGACCTTGCCCTCCGTCACGACGTAGAGGCGGTCGCCCGGCTCGCCCTCGTGGAAGAGGGACTCCCCGCGGGCAAGCGTCACCTCACTCATGGAGGCGCGGAGCTCCGCCGCCTGTTCGTCATCGAGCGCCGCGAACAGCGGTGCGCGCCGCAGAACGTCATCCACGAGTTCTCTCCTTGTCGGCTGCTCAGGGGGACTGGTCATCTCCCATTGTGCCGGACGTGCCAAACAGTGTGATCAGTCACAAGTGTGCCGCACAGACGCTCGGTCCTGTGCGCCAGGGGGTCCGTGGGAGTGGCGTACCCCGTGCTCGGCGGCAGATGTCCGTACCCGGCCGTAGGCTGAGCGGGTGTCCGCGACGCCCGGCGGTGCGGGGCAGGCTGAGGCACCTGCGATACGGCTCCGACCAGCGTGTTCCGCTGTGAGCGAACGCGGCGGGGATAGGGCCGTCAGAGGGCTACGAGCACGATCGGGCCGGTACGGAACGGGACGAGCGACCGCCGCGAGCAGGCGCGCGGCGTCGGCGGAGGGCACGGAGGTCAGCCGGGTGACGACGAAGAAGACGGCAGCCGAGAACGCGACGGCAGAACAGCTGGCGGAGAAGAAGCCAGCGAAGAAGGCAGCGCCTGCCAAGAAAACGGCACGCAAGGCAGCCCCTGCCAAGGCAGCCCCTGCCAAGAAGACGGCAGTCACAAAGGCGGTCACGAAGAAGGCGACCTCAGCCAAGAAGACCGCTTCCGCCAGAACCGCCGCCGTCAAGAAGGCCCCCGTCAAGAAGGCTCCCCCCAAGAAGACCTCCGCCAAGAAGACCGCCCCCAAGCCTCCCGGCTTCGCCAAGCGCGAATCCCGCGCCGACATGGTCAAGCGCGCCCACGCCATCAACGAGGTGCTCGCCGAGACCTACCCCTACGCCCATCCCGAGCTGGACTTCGAGGACCCCTTCCAGCTCCTCGTCGCCACCGTCCTCTCCGCGCAGACCACCGACCTGCGGGTGAACCAGACGACCCCCGCGCTCTTCGCGAAGTACCCGAACCCCGAGGACATGGCGGCGGCGGTCCCCGAGGAGCTGGAGGAGCTGATCCGGCCCACCGGCTTCTTCCGGGCGAAGGCGCGTTCGCTGCTCGGGCTCTCGGCGGCGCTCCGCGACGACTTCGACGGCGAGGTCCCCGCCACTCTCGACGCGCTCGTGAAGTTGCCCGGAGTGGGGAGGAAAACGGCTTTCGTCGTGCTCGGCAACGCGTTCGGTGTCCCGGGGATCACCGTCGACACCCACTTCGGGCGTCTCGCACGCCGCTGGAAATGGACGACGTCGGAGGACCCGGTGAAGGTCGAGGCCGATGTCGCCGCGATCTTCGAGCCCAGTGAGTGGACGATGCTCTCGCACCGCGTGATCTTCCACGGCCGCCGCATCTGCCACTCCCGCCGCCCCGCCTGCGGCGCCTGCCCCGTGGCCCCGCTCTGCCCCTCGTACGGCGAGGGCGAGACCGACCCGGAAAAGGCGAAGAAGCTCCTCAAGTACGAGAAGGGCGGCATGCCGGGGCAGCGCCTGAAGCCGCCCGCCGACTTTCCCGGACCCCCCGCGCCGCCCCTGGGCGCCTGACGGAGCCCGAACGCCCCTGACCCGGGCGCGCCCCTGATACGTCTCAGGGGCGCCCCCTAGGGGGCCGCACGCGCCCCCGCGCGCCCCGTGCACCCGCGTCTCCCCGTTCGCGGAACACTGCGGCTTCGCACAGACGTTGGAGCAGGAGAAGACGACGAGACGACGACCGGCCCTGCCGGAAGGAGAACCTGGTGGTGAATCGACCCTGAGCACCGAGAGCGAGTTCCGCACCGACAACCCGGGCCCCGGCAACAGCGCCGGCACGTACGAGGCCGGACGCGGCACGTACGAGGCCGGACGCGACGGTGGTCCGTACGAGGCCGGGCGCGGCATGTACGAGGACGGCGCCGCGAACGGTACGCACCCCGCGCCCGCCCGCCCCCAGGAAGGCGCCCTCCCCCAGGACGGTCCGGAAGGCGTCCTCCCTCCGCATGGCGCCCTCCCCCCACGTGCCGCCCCGCGCCCGGACCGCCCGGACCGCCCGGACGACACCCTGCGCCCGGACCGCGTCGGTCCCCCCGCGCCCCTCCCGGAGCCCCCTCCCGCCCCCCTCCACGGCCCACCCGCGCCCCCGGCCCCCATCCTCAGCACCGAGGGCCTGCCCGGCTGGCTGGACCCGGTCGTCGGGGCGGTGCGGACGGTACGGGGCGAGCAGCTCAGCGCCTTCCTGCCACCGGCGGACGGCGGCGGCAGGCAGTCGGCGGTGCTCATCCTGCTCGGTGAGGGCGAGGAAGGCCCCGAGCTGCTGCTCACCGAGCGCTCCTCCTCGCTGCGCGCCCACGCGGGCCAGCCCTCCTTCCCCGGCGGTTCCCTCGACCCCGCCGACGGCGATCCGCTCACCACCGGGCCACTGCGCGCGGCGCTCCGCGAGGCCGAGGAGGAGACCGGGCTCGACCCTGCGGGCGTCCAGCTCTTCGGGGTCCTGCCCCGCCTCTACATCCCGCTGACCCGCTTCGTCGTGACGCCCGTGCTCGGCTGGTGGCGCGAGCCGAGCCCCGTACGGGCCGTCGATCCCGGCGAGACCGCGCGCGTCTTCTCGGTGCCGGTGAGCGAACTCACTGACCCCGCGCACCGGGCCGTCGCGGTCCATCCACGCGGCCACGAAGGCCCCGCTTTTCTCGTTCGCGGCGCTCTGGTCTGGGGTTTCACCGCCGGAGTCATCGACCGGATGCTGCACTTCGCGGGCTGGGAGCGACCGTGGGACAGGGAGAAGCGGGTCTCACTCGACCAGCACGCATGACAGGGTGTCCCGGTGAACGCGCTGGACTTCTTCTTGCTGGCCGCCGCCGTGTGGTTCGCGATCGTGGGCTACCGCCAGGGTTTCGTCGTCGGCATCCTGTCAGTGATCGGCTTCCTCGGTGGGGGGCTCCTCGCCGTGTGGGTGCTGCCCGTGCTCTGGGACGCGCTGACCGACAACTCGGAGGCGAGCACGACCGCCGTCGTGGTCGGGGTGATCATCGTCATCGTGTGCGCCTCGACGGGTCAGGCGTTCACCACGCACCTCGGCAACAAACTGCGCACCCACATCACGTGGAGCCCGGCACGCGCGCTCGACGCGACAGGCGGGGCCGTCGTCAACGTCCTCGCGATGCTCCTCGTCGCCTGGCTGCTCGGCTCCTTGCTCGCGCAGACGACGCTGCCCACGGTCAGCAAGCAGGTCCGCACCTCCAAGGTGCTTCTCGGCGTCTCGCAGGCCATGCCGCAGGAGGCCGACAACTGGTTCTCCGACTTCCGCTCGGTCCTCGCGCAGAACGGCTTCCCGCAGGTCTTCAGCCCCTTCTCCAACGAGCCGATCAAGCCGGTCGACCCACCCGACCCCGCGCTGGCGAACAGTCAGGTCGCGCGGACGGCGAAGCAGTCGATCGTCAAGGTCGTCGGCACCGCGTCGGGCTGCGGCAAGGTCCTTGAGGGCTCCGGTTTCGTCTTCGCCAAGGACCGCGTCATGACCAACGCGCACGTCGTCGGCGGCGTCGGCGAACCGACCGTGCAGATCGGCGGCCAGGGCAGGCGCTACGACGGCACGGTCGTGCTCTACGACTGGAGGCGCGACATCGCGGTCCTGGACGTCCCCGGCCTGCCCGCGCCCTCGCTGCGCTTCACGGACGGCGACGCGAAGCCGGGCGACGGCGCGATCGTCGCGGGCTTCCCCGAGAACGGCGACTACGACGTCCGCCCCGCCAGGGTCCGCAGCCGCATCACCCCGACGGGCCCCGACATCTACCACCGGGGCACGGTGAGCCGTGACGTCTACTCGCTCTACGCCACCGTCCGCCAGGGCAACTCGGGCGGCCCGCTCCTCACCACGGACGGACGTGTGTACGGCGTGGTCTTCGCCAAATCACTCGACGACCCCGACACCGGCTACGCCCTCACCGCCGACGAGGTCCGCGACGACATCGACCAGGGCCGCACCGCGACCCAGCGCGTCGACACGGAGAGCTGCGCGCTCTGACCACGCCGAGGCGGCACGCACAGGCCCCGGCGAGCGTCGTCCCGGCGAGCGCAGAGGTTCCGCATGGCAGTACGTCGTCAGTAAGTCGGCAGCGAGGCGGCAGCGAGGCGGCAGTGCCCGGTGGCAGCGAGGTGGCAGTAAGTCGGCAGTGGAACGGCAGCGCGGCAGAACAGCACCACCCGGCAGGAGGCGGCAGCCGGGCGCGTACCGCAAGCCGACCTCGCCGCCAGGCCCACACGGCACCAGCACCCCGCACGGCACCAGCAGCCCGTACGGCACCAGGCCCCGTGCAGCGTCAAGGGCCCGTACGGCAGCAAGGGCCCGTACGGCCCCGCTTGAGCGCCGCCAGGCCCGTACGGCCCGTCGTCCCGCGCCCGACACCACCACGGGCCCCGACTGCCACGGATCACGTGGCGCGGGGCCCGGAGTGTCGTGCGTACGTGGTCGTGCGGGCCGGGAAGAGAGGCAGCCGCGCTCGCGGTGGCGACGCGTCCTGCCGGCCGTGCGCGGATTTCGTACGCGGAGCTGTGCGCCCCCGCGCCTCCGTGCTCCCCGGCCGGGCCCTGGCGTGGGCGCCGGGGTCGTTCAGTCGCGCGTGTGCCGGAGACGGGCCGAGACCCAGCGGGCCCGGCGGCGGAGGATGAGGGGGATGTTGACCCCGTCCGGGGAGGGGTGCGGTTCGCCGGAACCCAACGGACCCGCCCCCTCGTGGCTGCTCAGCGCGGAGACTGAGCGGCGGTCGCGTGCTGCGTCACTGTAGTCGTGCGTCCAGCCCATAACCCGTCCCTGCCCGGCTCTCATGGTCGGTAATCGCACCCCCGGCACCTAATTGGCCTATGCGGCTGGCAACACCTGTTCGATCGTCAGACGGTCCCGTCCGCTCAGCGGTACGGGTGGGGCCCGACGGGCCGGGGAGGGGAAGCGCACGGCGGCGCGGGGGGCGCACACGCGCACACCCCGGACCACGCGTCAGCCGCCGACGACACGCCCACGACACGGAGCGCGCGTCAGCGACCGACTCCGCACGGACCACATGCCGATGGCCGGAAAGAGGATCAGCGATCGGGTTCCGGGTCCCGCAGCCAGTCGATCAGCTCGCGGTTGAAGCCGAGCGGGTCCTCCTCGTGCGGGAAGTGCCCGAGCCCCTCGTAGAGCCGCCAGCGGTACGGCGCCTCGACGTACTCACCGGACCCCGCCGCCGAGCGGGTGCGCAGCACCGGGTCGAGTGCCCCGTGCAGGTGCAGCGTCGGGACCCGTACCGGCCGCTTCATCCGCCGGTAGAACTGCACGCCGTCGGGGCGCGCGAGCGAGCGTACGAGCCAGCGGTACGGCTCCACCGCGCAGTGCGCCGTCGAGGGGATGCACATCGCCCTGCGGTAGGCGTCGACCGTCTTGTCGTCCGGGAGGCGCGGCCCCGACCAGTCCCGCAGCAGCTCTCCCACGAGCGCGCCCTCGTCGGCGACGAGCTGCCGTTCCGGAATCCAGGGGCGCTGGAAGCCCCATACGTAGGAGCCCGCGGCGGACTGCCGCGGGTCCCTGAGCATCGCCGCGCGCCAGCGGCGCGGGTGCGGCATCGAGGAGACGGCGAGGCGGCGCACGAGCTTGGGCCGCATGACCGCGGCCGTCCAGGCGAGATAGCCGCCGAGGTCGTGCCCGACGAGCGCCGCGTCCGGCTCGCCGAGCGAGCGGATCACGCCGGTGATGTCGAGCGCGAGGTTCGCCGGGTCGTAACCGCGCGGCGTGCGGTCGCTGCCGCCGACCCCCCGCAGGTCCATCGCGACCGCCCGGTACCCGGCGGCGGCGAGCGCGGTGAGCTGCTCGCGCCACGTCCACCAGAACTGCGGGAAGCCGTGCACGAGCATGACGAGCGGCCCCTCGCCCGCCTCCGCGATGTGGAAGCGCGCGCCGTTCGCCGCCACGTCCCGGTGGGTCCAGGGACCGTCGATCCGGATCGCGGGGGCGGATTGCGCCGAACGGGGGTCGGTAGCCGTCATGAGGAGGAGCGTGCCACAGCCGAGGCGCCGTCCGCTCCCTCGCCGCCCTTCCGCGCCAGCGGCGGGAACTTCTCCAGCTCCGGCGTCTCGGGACGCGGGTGCGGCTTCGCGTTGGAGAGCACGTTGGCGTCGGCCTTCGCCGCGGCCGCCGCCTTCTGCGGGCCCTTGCCCTTCTGCGCCTTCTTGAAGAGGAGGAGACCGATGAGGCCGAAGAAACCGGCCACGATGACGCTCGCAGCGAAGGAGAGCAGGAAGCACACGGAGATGTGCCAGCCGCTCCAGGCGCGGATGCCGTACGCGAGCGCGAAGCTCAGCATCGGCAGCGAGAAGAGGAACAGCGTCAGCGCGACGATGAACGCCGCGCTCCCGGCCACACCCTTCTTCACGTCCTTCATGATCTGGATCTTGGCGAGCGCGATCTCGTCGTGGACCAGCGCGGACAGTTCGGAGGTCGCGGTGGCCACGAGCTGGCCGAGGCTGCGGTCCGCACTCAGCGCCGCGGCCGCCGCCGCCTCCTCGGGCTCGCCGGGGCGGTGACTCACGCTGTCGGGTGCGCTCATCGCGTACTCCCTCTTCTCTTTCGCCGGTCTGCGCGGGGGGCCCGGGCTCGCGGCCCCCGCCTCGTCCGGGCGGCGGCGCACCCGCCCGAAACACGGTCAGGGTTCAGATCATGCCGGACCCTTGCCCTTGCCGCTTCCCCCGCCCCGCCCGCCTGACTCCTGTCGGGTGGGGTACGGGTGGGGCCTGGAGGCGGTCCGGACGCGGTCCGGACGCGGCACGGGTGCGGTCCTGGCGCGGCGCGGGTGCGGCACGAGGTCCTTCGCGCGGCGTACGGGCCCGTCCCGGGACGTACGGGCCCCCGGCCCTGGGACCTATGGTCTCCGGCCGTACGTGGCACTCCCGCGCCGAACGGGACGTCAGTCCTGCGCCTGCGTCCGCCGTCGCGCGTATGCCCGGTTCCGTAGCCGCAGCAGCACCGTGGCGAGCAGTACCGCGATGAGGGACCCCGTCAGGACCGCGGCCTTGACCTCGTCCGTCAGGTGTGGATCGTCCGTGAAGGCGAGTTCGCCGATGAGGAGCGAGACCGTGAAGCCGATCCCGGCGAGCACGGAGACCGCGAAAAGGTCGGACCATACAAGGGAAGGACTGAGGGATGCCCGGGTCACTCGTGTGGTCAGCCACGTACCGCCGAAGATGCCCACCGTCTTGCCGACGACGAGCCCCAGGACCACGCCCAGCGTCTCGGGACGGGTGAAGACGTCGGCGAGCGCGCCGCCACCGACCGAAACGCCCGCCGAGAAGAGCGCGAACAACGGCACGGCGAGTCCTGCGGAGAAGGGGTGCACGATGTGCTCGACCCGCTCCCCGGGCGACAGTGCCTCGCCCTCCTCGCGGTGACAGCGCAGCATGAGCCCCATCGCGACGCCCGCGATCGTCGCGTGGACGCCGCTGTTGTACATGAGCCCCCAGATCACGAGCGCGAGCGGCACGTACACGTACCAGCCCCGCACTCGCAGGTGCCGCAGCAGGAACCAGAAGAGCAGCAGCCCGGCGACCGCGCCGCCGAGCGCCGCCAGATTCAGGCCGCTCGTGAAGAAGACCGCGATGATCAGGATCGCGAAGAGGTCGTCGACGACCGCGAGGGTGAGCAGGAAGGCGCGCAAGGGTGAGGGCAGCGCCCGGCCCAGCACGGCGAGCACCGCGAGCGCGAAGGCGATGTCCGTCGCGGTCGGCACCGCCCAGCCGCCCAGGTCACCCCCGCCCACCGTGTTGACGAGCGTGTACACGAGCGCGGGCGCGATCATCCCGCAGGCCGCGGCGACCACGGGCAGCAGCGCGGCCTTGGGATCGCGCAGGTCCCCCGCGACCAGCTCGCGCTTCAGCTCGGCACCGGCGACGAAGAAGAACACGGCCAGCAGACCGTCGGCCGCCCAGTGCTGGACGGAGAGGTGCAGACCGAGCGCCGCTGGCCCGAAGTGGGCGTCGCGGACCGTCTCGTAGCTGTGTGAAAGCGGGGTGTTCGCCCAGACGAGGGCGAGCACCGCGGCGACGAGGAGGAGCACCCCGCCGAGGGTCTCGGCGCGCAGGGCGTCGGCGAGGCGACGGGAGCCGCGGCGGTACTCGGGGAGCGGGAGGCCGCCGGGAAAGTGGCGGCCGGAAGGGGTCCGGCGAGGGCTGGGCACGGGGGCTCTCCAGGTCCGGCGCCCGTGCGGGCGCCGTTCGGCGTCAGGTGATCACACGCCGACCAGACTTCCCGGCACCCCTCTTCGGTTATCGGTACGCAGGGCGTACGCGGCCACCCTACCCACGGGCCCGCTCCGGGCCCACCCCCCTCACGTGCCCCGCCCGCCGGGCGCCGCCCCACCCGCGTACGGCCGAAGCCCGTACCGCCGAGGGCCCCGTACGGCGGAAGTCGCCCCCGTACGACGGAAGTCCCCCCCCGCACGGCGGAAGTCGCCCCCGTACGACGGAAGTCCCCCCGCACGGCGGAAGTCCCCCCGTACGACGGAGGGACGAGCCCCGAAGGACCCGTCCCTCCCTCGATCGACGGAGACCGTCAGTCGTCGCTGCCGCCGGAGGCAGGCAGCTTCGACTGGATGAGGTCCATGACCGAGGAGTCCGTCAGTGTCGTGACGTCGCCCAGCTCCCGGTTCTCCGCGACGTCCCGCAGCAGTCGCCGCATGATCTTCCCCGAGCGCGTCTTCGGCAGCTCGGCGACCGCCATGATCCGCTTCGGCTTGGCGATCGGCCCCAGCGTGGCGCCCACGTGGTTGCGCAGCTCGGTAACCAGGTCCTCGGACTCCGTCGCGGTGCCGCGCAGGATCACGAAGGCGACGATGGCCTGGCCCGTGGTCTGGTCGGCCGCGCCGACGACCGCCGCCTCGGCCACCGCCGGGTGCGAGACGAGCGCCGATTCGACCTCGGTCGTGGAGATGTTGTGCCCCGAGACGAGCATGACGTCATCGACCCGGCCGAGCAGCCAGATGTCGCCGTCCTCGTCCTTCTTCGCCCCGTCACCGGCGAAGTACTTGCCCTCGAAGCGTGACCAGTACGTGTCGATGAAGCGCTGGTCGTCGCCCCAGATGGTGCGGAGCATCGAGGGCCACGGCTCGGTGAGCACGAGGTAGCCGCCGCCTCCGTTCTCCACCTCGTTGCCCTCGTCGTCGACGACGGTCGCCGAGATGCCGGGCAGCGGCCGCTGGGCCGAGCCCGGCTTCGTCTCGGTGACACCGGGAAGCGGCGAGATCATCATCGAACCGGTCTCGGTCTGCCACCAGGTGTCCACGATGGGTGCCTTGTCGTGGCCGATGTTCTTGCGGTACCACATCCACGCCTCGGGGTTGATCGGCTCACCGACCGAACCGAGCACCCGCAGCGAGGAGAGGTCGAACTTCGCGGGGATGTCGTCGCCCCACTTCATGAACGTGCGGATCGCCGTCGGCGCCGCGTACAGGATCGTCACCCCGTACTTCTGGATGATTTCCCAGAATCGTCCCTGGTGCGGAGTGTCGGGCGTGCCCTCGTACATCACCTGCGTCGCGCCGTTGGAGAGCGGCCCGTAGACGATGTACGAGTGACCGGTGACCCAGCCGATGTCGGCCGTGCACCAGTAGACGTCCGTCTCCGGCTTGAGGTCGAAGACCGCGTGGTGGGTGAAGCTGGCCTGGGTGAGGTAGCCGCCCGAGGTGTGCAGGATGCCCTTCGGCTTCCCCGTCGTACCCGAGGTGTAGAGGATGAAGAGCGGCTGCTCCGCCTCGAAGGCCTCCGGGGTGTGCTCGGCGGACTGGCGCTCGGTCAGCTCGTGCCACCACACGTCGCGGCCCTCGGTCCACGCCGTGTCCTCGCCCGTACGGCGGACCACGACGACATGCTCGACCGTGTCGAAGCGCGAGACCGCCGCGTCCACGGCGGGCTTCAGCGCGCTCGGCTTGCCACGCCGGTAGCCGCCGTCGGCCGTGATGACCACCTTCGCGTCCGCGTCGGCGATCCGCGCCGCGATCGCGTCGGCCGAGAAACCGCCGAAGACGACGGAGTGCATGGCGCCGATGCGCGCACAGGCGAGCATCGCGATGACGGCCTCGGGGATCATCGGGAGGTACACCGCGACGCGGTCGCCCTTGCCCACGCCCAACTCGACGAGGCCGTTCGCCGCGCGCGAGACCTCGTCCTTGAGCTGCGCGTACGTGATGCTGCGGCTGTCGCCGGGCTCGCCCTCGAAGTGGATCGCGACCCGGTCCCCGTTGCCCGCCTCGACGTGCCGGTCCACGCAGTTGTACGCGACGTTCAGCTTGCCGTCGGCGAACCACTTGGCGAACGGCGGGTTCGACCAGTCCAGGGTCTCGGTGGGCTCGGTCTCCCAGCTCAGCCGGCGCGCCTGCTCGGCCCAGAAGCCGAGGCGGTCCTCGCGCGCCCGCTCGTAGGCGTCCGCCTTCACATTGGCGTGCGCCGCCAGCTCAGCCGGCGGCGCGAACTTCCGCTCTTCCTTGAGCATGTTGGCGATTGACGAACGCTCGCTCACTGACCCACCGTCCCGTGGTGTAGACCAATTCTGTCCTGCCAAGGGGATTCAACGCTCGCGGAGACATGAGGTCAACCCCCGCAAAGCGGACCCGCCAGGGCGCACGCGGACCACACGGACCCGCTACCCCTGGCACGGACATCCCACGTCGGAGGTTCACCCGTCACGCCCGCGAGGTGCGCAAACGCACCGCGAGCGCCCAGGAGCCCACCCGCCCGGCGCACCCCGACGACCCTGTTCCCCTCGCTCCTGCCCACCTGCCCCGCCACTCACTCCCCGCCACCCGGCGGCGTGTCCCCGCCGCGCGTCGGGGGGCGGCGAGAAGGAGGGCGCGCGGAGGCGGCGGGGCGTGGCGCAGGGGGCGTGACTCCGCCCTCGTACGTACGGGGATGGCGCAGCCGTACGTACGAGGGCGGACGCCCCGGGATGGACGCCCCGGGATGGATGCCCGGGGGGCTCCTCAGGTTGGACGCCCCGGGACGGGCCGTGGGCGACTCCGGGGGGAGGTTCGGGCGGCGGACGGGCGCGCCCGGGTCCTCCGTGCGGGAAAGCCGTCCTCCCTGCGGTGGATCTTCGGGGATTCCGGCTCGTCAGGCGGGTACGGGCCGCTCCGGCTCCTGGGCGGCGCTCACCTCCTCGAAGACGGGCGCGGCCCCGGCGGTGTCCTCACGGAGGAGGTACGCCTGCGCCTCGCCGACGTGGAAGTACATGCCATGCAGCGCGAGGCTGCCCTCGGCGAGCCTGCGGGCGACCGCCGGATGCCCCCGCAAGTGGTCCAGCTGCTGCACGATGTTGACGAGGCAGAGCTGTTCGGCGACGTCCACGGGCTCGCGCCGTGCGAAGCCGGGCAGCGCGCTCGCGTCGCCCCGCAGCCGGTCGAGGCTCGGTGCCCCGTACCGCAGCCACCGCCACAGCGGCGACAACGGCGCGTCCTCCGCCTCCTCGCCCGTGGCCCCGCTCCGCCGCTCGTCCGCGCTCAACAGCGCCTGCATCGCGCCGCAACCGGAGTGCCCGCACACGGTGATCGACTCGACGCGCAGCACGTCGACCGCGTACTCGATCGCGGCCCCCACCGAATCGTCCCCGCTCATCGCGCCTGCACCCTCCACCGAGCCCGAGCCCGAGCCCGAGCCCGAGCCCGAGCCCGAGCCCGAGCCCGAGCCCGAGCCCTTGTCCGCGCCTGGCGGCGGGACGAGATTGCCCACGTTGCGCACGGTGAAGAGGTCGCCGGGGCCGCTCGCCGTGATCATGCTCGTGACGAGGCGTGAATCCGCGCAGGCGAGGAAGAGCTGCGAGGGCCGCTGCCCCTCCCGCGCGAGGCGGGCGAGTTCCTCGCGCATGTGGGGCGCGGTGTCGCGCTGGAAGGCGCTGATCCCGGAGACGAGGCGCTGCGACCCGCTGCCCGCCCCGGTCGACGCTGCCACGGGGCCGATCGTCGCCGGCCTGCTGTGGTTGCGCCACGGTGTCCAGGTGCGGCAGTGGCTGTGCGGCCTCGGCGCCGGTTCGGTGACACGGGTGCCGACAGGTCCCGTCATGCTGACCGCGCCGCCCTGCGCGGTGTGCGAGGTCCGCCAGTCCTGGAGCGTCTCGAAAGCGGCGTGGTCCATGAACGAGCCGTCGAGTTCCACGACGACGGTGGCCTTCGCGGGCACGTGGTGCAGCGTGCGGCTCAGCCGCGGCACCGCCAGGAAGGTCAACTGCCCGCGTACGTGGACGAGGTGGTGACCCGCCCGCTCGTGATGGACGATCCGGGTGTGGCTCAGCCGGTGCAGGGCCAGGCCGACAGCGACGGCGATGCCGAGGCCGACCCCTTCGAGCACGCCGAGGAAGACGACACCGCACGTCGTCACGCCGTAGACGAGGAACTCCCCGTGCCGTGACACGGTCCTGATGTGGTGCAGATTGACCATCTGGATGCCCACGGACATCACGAGCGCGGCGAGCACCGCGAGCGGGATGTACTGGAGCAGGGGCACCGCGAGCAGTGCGGCGACCAGTACCCACACCCCGTGCAGCATCGTCGACGCGCGGCTCACCGCGCCCGCGTTGATGTTCGCGGTGCTGCGGACGGCGACTCCGGCGACGGGCAGGCCGCCGAGGGCGCCCGAGGCGATGTTCGCCGCTCCCTGGCCGAGCAGTTCGCGATCGAGGTTCGAACGCGGCACCCGTACGGCCTGTTCGGGCCGCCCTGCGACGAGCTTGTCCACGGCGACCGCGCCGAGCAGCGACTGCACACTCGTGACAAGCGTGACCGTCACGACCCCGGCGACGATGCCGCCGAGGGGGCCCTCCGGCAGGGCGGGCAGGGCGTGGTTGCTCCAGGAGGGCAGGTCGACACGGGGCAGCGAGAGCCCGGCGAGCGCCGCGAGGAGTGTCGCCGCAGTGACCGCGACGAGCGTGGCGGGCAGCAGTTTCGCGAGCCGCGCGGCGCGACCCGGAAGCTTGGGCCACAGGAAGAGCACGGCAAGCGTCACCACGCTCATGGCGAGCGCCGCCCACTGTGTGTCCGCGAGCTGGGCGGGCAGCCCGCGCAGATTGTCGAGCACGCTGCTCTGCGGCGTACCGCCGAGCACGATGTGCACCTGCGCCACGGCGATCGTGATGCCGATACCGGCGAGCATCCCGTGCACGATCGCGGGGCTCACCGCGAGCGCGGAACGTGCCACGCGGAGCACCCCGAGCCCGAGCTGGCAGACCCCGGCGAACACGGTGATCGCACAGGTCGCCCGCCAGCCGTACTGCTGGATGATGTCGGCCGTCACGACCGTGAGCCCGGCAGCGGGCCCGCTCACCTGGAGCGCCGAGCCGCCGAGCCGTCCCGCGATCAGCCCGCCCACGGCGGCCGCCACGAGCCCCGACTGAAGCGGTGCCCCGGTCGCCAGTGCGATGCCGAGCGAGAGCGGCAGAGCGATGAGGAACACGGAGATCGAGGCGGAGAGATCAACGGCCTCGGGGAGGCGGAAGCGGGGCCGAGGACGCGGACGCGGGGCGCCGGGGCGGGGGGACGGCTGGCGAAGGGGGCTGTGGGGGGCCTGGGAGGTGCGGGGGCCCCGGGGGGTGCGGGGGTGGTCGTGGGCGGGGGGTTCGGCCGTACGGGCCGGGGTGGGCTCGGTGGCGTCGGCCTTACCAGGGGCGGGTCCGGGGCCGTGTCCGGGTCCGGGGCCGTGCCCGGGTCCGGAGCGATGCCTGGTCCCGGGGTGATCTTCGGCTCCGGGCTTCTCGGGCTCCGGCGGCCCGTGCGAGGTGTGTGTGTTTACGCGAGAGGTCATGTTCCCGTCTCCTCCGGGGCTGCGCGGTCGCGTCAGGCGCGGCCGTGGGTCACGGCGTACAGCGGCGGGATGCGTGGTGTGCGGGGTGCGTGGCGTGCGATGTCTGTGTGGTCTGCGGTGGGCGGCTGCCGAGGTGCTTCTGGGCGCTGGGGTGCTGGGCTGCTGAGGTGCTTGAGGTGCTGGGGCGCGGGTCGGTGGCTGCCTGCGGCGAGTCCGGGGCGGCCCGGGGACGTACGCGTGGGGTGGGGGTGGGGGAGGCGACGCGCCGGTCTCGGTAGGGCCACCGAGCACACTGCTTCAACACTTGGTAAACGAACCGTAATTGAGAGTAAAGGATTCTTGCCGTCTATCGGGGCAAACAGGCCTTTAGTTCACCCGCAAGGGTGATTAATCATTTTGTACGGCTTGTCAGTCCATGACGGAATAGCCCGATATGTGACCTTGGCGCGGACCTCGGCCGGTCCCTTCCCGCCTGACGGGACGCGGTGCGGCCCACGTGAGCGAACCAAGGAAGAAGGTGGGCCGTCATGGCTGCCACCAGAAGAATGACGGCGGTGGCCACAGTGGCCGCCGCCTGCGCCGTCGCCCTGACAGGCTGCGGAGGCGGCGCCTCGCACGACACCGGTCACCCCAGTGCCCAGGGAAAGAAGGAGAAGGCCGAACCAGCCCCCGCCCCGAAGAACGCAGTCCGCCTCATCGGTGACGGGTCGACCGCCTTCACCGGCGTGCAGCCGCATCAGCTGCGTCCCGAGAAGCTCAAGGCCGGTCAAAAGCCTCCCCAGTTCGTCGTCTTCTCCTGGGACGGTGCGGGGGAAGACAGCCAGAAGCTCTTCTCGCACTTCCGCAAGGTCGCCAAGGAGAACAACGCGACCATGACCTTCTTCCTCAGCGGGGTCTACATGCTCCCCGGCGCGAAGAAGGACCTTTACCACCCGCCCATGCACTCCCCGGGCCGCTCCGACATCGGCTTCAACGACCTCAAGGGCATCCGTGACACCGTCGACCAGGTCCGGCAGGCCTGGCTGGAGGGCCACGAAATCGGCACCCACTTCAACGGCCACTTCTGTGGCAAGGGTGGCGGTGTGGGGGAGTGGTCCGTCGCGGACTGGCGCAGCGAGATCACTCAGGCCAAGCAGTTCGTGAAGACCTGGAAGACCAACACCGCCACCGGCAAGGCCGACCCGCTCCCCTTCGACTACGACAAGGAGCTGATCGGCGGCCGCACCCCCTGCCTCGAAGGCCAGCAGAACTTCATGGCCGCCGCCGGGCCGATGGGCTTCCGCTACGACAGCAGTGGTGTCCGCGAACAGGTCTGGCCCACCAAGAAGCAGGGCATGTGGGACCTCTCGATGCACATGGTCCCCATGCCGGGCCATACGTACGAGACCATCTCGATGGACTACAACTTCCTGGTCAACCAGTCCGGGACGACTCAGGGCGACCCCGCCAAGCGCGCGTTCTGGGGCAACCAGATGCGTGACGGGCTCCTCCAGTCCTTCGACCGCTCCTACCAGGGCAACCGCGCCCCGGTGATCATCGGCAACCACTTCGAGTCCTGGAACGGCGGCACGTACATGCACGCCGTCGAGGACGTCGTCAAGACGGTCTGCCACAAGAAGGACGTCCGCTGCGTCTCCTTCCGCGAACTCGCCGACTGGCTCGACGCCCAGGACCCCGCGACCCTCGCCAAGCTCCAGAAGCTCGGTGTGGGCCAGGCCCCCAAGGACGGCTGGGGCGCCCTCGACTCCACCACCCCGGCCGCCGCCGACGCCGCCGCGGGCGCCCAGCCGCAGAAGAAGGAGGAGAAGAAGAACTGAGCCGGAACAGGACGAACGAGGCAGGTCCCTGCGGGGCCGGCGTCCCACAGGGTCCCGCCCCTCCGGGACCGTCCTCGCGCAGTGCGTCCCCGGAGCTGTTCAGCGCCCCCGCGAACTGATCGGGAGCGCCCGGCCGGTCCCGCTGGCGCACAGCGGCACGGCCGACAACTGTTGAGGTGTGGTGGGGTCCGTCGCGACGGACCCCACCGACTCCGTGCCCGGACCGGCATTCGGGGTGCCGGCCAGGGCACGGGGTCTGGGCTGATCGTACGGGTCCCTGGCCGGGGGAGGGGCCGGTTCGGGAGGAACGACGCAGACCGTGGTCCGGACGCTACACGGATCAGCCTCGCCCGCCACCCGCCTCACCCTTTTCCCGCCTCTCCCGAAGCCGCCCCTGCCCCACTCCCGCCGCCCCGTCCACCTCGTCCCTGCGCACCTGCCGCACACGAGTGAGGCCCCGGTGTTCCCTTGCCGCACAAGGGATTCAGGCACTCGCGCCTCTCTCGGGCCCCTGCGAACAAACGCCGCCCGGCTCCTGCTTTCGCGTCTCACCGACGTCAACCTCGCGCCCCTTCCGGACCCCTCCTTCGGGGAGTCCCCGGCAGTCAACGCGCGACGCCCGGTTCGCCCGCCCGTGTACTGGTGCCCCTGCCGCCCCTCGTGCGGCTCTGCCCACCCCGCACCGCATCGCTCCGCATCGCCCGGTACCGATCGGCCTCGTCAGATGGCGTCCGTCATCGTGTCCTGGTCGAGTACGTGCCGAAGGCCGCCCGTGCTCCGTTTCCGGCCGCTTTCGTCGAGGACGAAGTCGGGGTCGACCTGCGAGGCGAGGTTCGCCCCCGTCCGCTCGTTGCCCCAGCTCCGCGCGTTCTTCAGGTGGAAGTGCACCATCTGCCGCGTGTACCGCTCCCAGTCCCGCCGTGGGTACGCGGCGTCCACGCACCTCTGGAGGTCGGCCAGCGCCGCTCTGTTCTCCCCCTCCAGTTCCCCGAACGGCGCCGGGTGTCCCTTCTCCGTCGCCCGCACCCACCGCGACCTGCCGATTGTCACGAGCAGGTCATCGCCCACCTCGTCCTTCAGGAACGCGAGGTCTTCCGGCTCGTCCACCTTGTTGCCCACGACCCGGAGCGCCACCCCGAAGTCCTGGGCGTACTCCTTGTACTGGCGGTAGACCGACACCCCCCGCCGGGTCGGCTCCGCCACCAGGAAGGTCATGTCGAAGCGAGTGAACAACCCGGAGGCGAAGGAGTCCGCGCCGGCGGTCATATCCACCACCACGTACTCGTCCCGCCCGTCCACCAGGTGGTTGAGGTACAGCTCCACCGCCCCGACCTTCGAGTGGTAGCAGGCCACCCCGAGGTCCGCCTCGGTGAACGCCCCGGTCACCATGAGCCTGGCGTCCGCTTCGTCCAGCTCCACCCGGCGCGCGCAGGCATCGTGCACCGGGTTCGCCTCCGCCACCCGGAGCAGACGCGAACCCGCGCCCGGCGGGGTCGTCTTGATCATGGTGTCCACCGAGGCGATGCGGGGATTGCTCCCCCGCAGGTACTCCTTGATGAGCGGGAGCCGTACGCCCATCGCGGGCAACTGCGCCGCCTCCTCCTCGGTCAGGCCGAGGGCCACGCCGAGGTGCTGGTTGATATCGGCGTCCATCGCGAGGACGGGGGCACCTGTCCTCGCGAGGTGGCGGACGAAGAGTGCGGCCAGGGTCGTCTTGCCACTGCCGCCCTTCCCTACGAAAGCGATCTTCATATTCACCTAGCGTAGAGAGTCGGTGGCGGTTCGTGTCCAACCCGCGTGAAGAACACCACTCCTTCGAGGGGCTGGCACCTCGACTGCGTAGGGTCTTACTCATGAGTACGACAGCAGCGGGCGCCGACCCGTTCGCCGCCCTCGCGGGCCTGCCGGGGGTACCGGAGGCGGTCGAATCCGTCCGCACCGCCGTGGACCGCGTCTACGCCCACCGCGTCATGCGGCGTCGCAGCAACGAGATCAGCTCCGAGGCAGCCCTGCGAGGCGCCCGCGCCTCCGCCGCGCTCGACGGGGCCGACTGGGCGCTGGAGGAGGTGCGACGCCGTACCGACTTCGGCTCGGAACCCGAGGCGCGCACGGTGGGCGCGGCGCTGCGGCTGAGCGCCGAGGCGGGACAACTCCTTTCCGTGTGGGGCCAGTCGCCGTTGCGCGTCCTGGCCCGCCTGCACGTGGTGGCCGAGGCGAGGGAAGCCCCCGAGGTGGGACGACCCCGGGTGGCGGGCGAGAGCGTCCAGGATCTCGACCTCGGGCTCGCCCTGCCCGACGCCGCCGAGACCGCGGCCAGGCTGGAGGGGCTGACCGCGCTGCTCGCCTCCGGTTCCACGGCGCCCGCCCTGGTCGTCGCGGCGATCGTGCACGGCGAACTCCTCGCCCTGCGACCTTTCACGACGCGCAACGGGCTGGTCGCGCGCGCCGCCGAGCGCATCGTGCTGGTCGGCTCGGGTCTCGACCCGAAGGCGGTGTGTCCCGCCGAGGTGGGGCACGCGGAGCTGGGAGCCGAGGAGTACTCCCGAGCCCTGGCCGGATACGTCACCGGCACCCCGGCGGGTGTGGCCGGCTGGGTCCGGCACTGTGCGCGGGCGGTGGAACTCGGCGCGCGCGAGTCCACCGCCGTGTGTGAGGCACTTCAGCGCGGGGCTGCTTGAAGTGCCCTCCCCGAGTGGGTGAGCCGTCGGCGACGGCCTCCTGGCACCTGCGGTCGGTGCGAGGGCTCGGGGGAATCACGAGCGAGGGCGGCTCAACTCGTGTGGCTGCGGCGGCTGGAGTACCAGACCAGCCCCGCAGCGGCGGCAGCGCCGAACGCCGCCGCGGCGAAGAGGACCGGCGTGGGCGGCCGGAACCTCGGCAGGCGCTGCTTGAGCCGTACCGGACGGTGGAAGTCCAGTACCGGCCACTCGCGGGCGAGCGCCTCCTTCCGCAGGGCGCGGTCGGGGTTGACCGCCGCCGGGTGCCCCACCGCCTCCAGCATCGGCAGGTCGGTCGCCGAGTCGCTGTAGGCGTAGCAGCGGGTCAGGTCGTAGCCCTCGGTCGCGGCCAGTTCCTTCACTGCCTCGGCCTTGGTGGGGCCGTAGGCGTAGTACTCCACCTCACCCGTGTAGCAACCGTCCTCACCCACCACCATGCGCGTCGCGACCACTCGGTCCGCTCCCAGCAACTCGCCGATCGGCTCGACGACTTCGGCGCCCGAAGTGGAGACGATCACCACGTCGCGCCCCGCCGCGTGATGTTCCTCGATGAGGGAAGCCGCCTCGTCGTAGATGATCGGGTCGATGAGATCGTGCAGGGTCTCCGCCACGATCTCCTTGACCTGCCGCACGTTCCAGCCGCGACACAGAGAGGAGAGGTAGGAGCGCATCCGCTCCATCTGGTCGTGGTCGGCGCCACCCGCGAGGAAGACGAACTGCGTGTACGCGGTTCGCAGAGCGGCTCTGCGGCTGATCAGTCCGCCTTGATAGAAGGACTTGCTGAACGTGAGTGTGCTCGACTTCGCAATGACGGTCTTGTCGAGGTCGAAGAAGGCGGCTGCGCGCGGCAAGGAGTGGTTTTCCACGGGGCCGAGCATAGGCGCCCGCCATTCGGCGTAAGGCGGCGCGTGCGGGTTTGCCTGAGAGGGCGCTCGGGTACACCATGAAAGTCACGGATCGTTCGCGACCGTGTCTAACACGGCCCGACTCCTCCCCCCCCCCCCGAGTCGGCCGTGGAGACGACCCCCGCTCTCCCCCCCGGCGGGGGTCGTCGCATGTCTGCGGTCGTTTGATGCGGTTTGTCCGACTCGCCATCAGGTTTCCCCCTCCTCTGCGCATGACGCGCCCCCCGTCCCGGCCGCTGGTGCGGTCGAGTGCTCGTGATGCACAGCCTGTCACGTTCCGTGGTCGCTCGGGCGCATCGCGCTGAAATCTGTGGATAACTTCGGTACTTCTCTCACTCTCGTCACCGGAATGAGTGACGCGAATATCTACTTCCGCTGAGTTATCCACAGATTTGCTCTCGGGTGCTCAATGCTTCCCCGCTCTCTGCAAGCCTGAATGCGTTCGCGAAGAACGTGCGGGCCGTTCCCGGGTCTTCCCGGCGGCAGGACGCTTCATTTCGCGGCGCGCGCTTACGCGCGGCAGGCCGGTCCAACGGCGCGGATCACACCGAGCGACGGCCTGGAAAGACGACACCGAAAGGAAGCGGAAGTGATGGGTGTGCACGGGGGAAGGCGAGAAGAGGCCCGCACCGGCGCGGTGCGGGACGAGGCAAGGACCGCTGGCTCGGGAAGCTCCGCGCGGGGCAGCTCGGGCCCGGCACCGCGCGGGAGGCCGATGGCGACTGTCTCCGGTGCGGAGGTGAGGGAGGGGCGGCCGCCCGGGCCGCTCGTCATCACCGAGGACCCCGAACTCCTCGATGACGTCCTGCGGTTGTGTGCGGCGGCCGGTGTCATCCCCGAAGTGCGCCATACCGCGCCGGAGCGGCGCGGGGAGTGGGAGACACCCCCTCTCGTCCTGCTCGGCACCGACGTACTGCCCCACCTCTCAGGACTGGCGCGCAGGCCCGGTCTGCTGGTGCTGAGCCGCGTCCCGGTCACCGGGCAGGGTGTCTGGCGGCACGCGGTGGAGACCGGTGCCGAGCACGTACTCGTGCTGCCCGACGCCGAGGAATGGCTCACCGACCGGCTCGCCGAGGTCGCCGAAGTGGCCGAGGGCGGGACCGCGGGGCCCGCCCTCACCGTCGGTGTCATCGGGGGCCGGGGCGGCGCCGGTGCCTCGACACTCGCCTGCGCGCTGGCCCTGTCCTCGGCGGCCGACAACAGGAAGACCCTCCTCGTCGACGCCGACCCCTGGGGCGGCGGCATCGACGTCGTCCTCGGCGCCGAGCGTCAGAACGGCCTCCGCTGGCCCGATTTCGCTCGCTCACGGGGACGGGTCAGCGGCAGCGCCCTGGAGGAATCCCTCCCCGCCTCGCACGGCCTGCGCGTCCTGAGCTGGGACCGCGGGGAGACCCACGGCATCCCGCCCGAGGCGGTGCGCGCGGTCCTGGCGGCCGGGCGACGCCGGGGCGGAGCCGTCGTCGTCGACCTGCCGCGCCGCTGCGACGCCGAGGTCGCGGAGGTACTGCGCCAGCTCGACCTCGTCCTGCTCCTCGTCCCCAAGGAACTGCGTGCCCTGGCCTCGGCCCGTAAGGTCGCCGCCGGCGTCGGCGCCCTGACCCCAGATGTCCGGCTCCTCGTCTCCGCGCCGCCCGCCCCCGCGGTCACCGAGCTGGACACGGCCGAAGTGGTGCGCCTGCTCGGACTGCCCTTCGTCGGCGAAGTGCCCTGGGAAGGCGGCCTGGTGCGCGCGCAGGCCACGGGAAGGCCGCCCGGCTCGCGGGGCCCGCTCGCCCAGTTCTGTCAGGACTTCTGGGACGAGGCCGCGCCCCCGCAGCAGGGAAGGGGCAGGCGCCCGCAAGGAAGGAAAGGTGCACGGGGTACCCACGCGCGGAGCGCCCGCCGAGGACATCCCATGCCACCGGGCGACCCGGAGACCGCGCCCCCCGCTCCCACGGCGGGACCGTGTGACAGCGGTGCCGCGCACCGTTCGGCCGGAACGTGGGGATTCGGGAGCGGGACACGCGTACTCGGCCGCCGCCCCGTCGGAGCCTGGCCCGAGGGCAGTCGGCCGGCCGGGCCCGTACGGCCCGTACGCACGGACGCGGACCCGCGGCGCGCGCGGGAGTACGCGGCGGACGAGCAGGCCGCGCTCGCCTACCGGGCCGCCGTGCGCGAGGCGGGAGCACTACGGTGATCCCCACAGCCGAAGGGCTTCTCGACGGAGTGCGCCGCTGGCTCGCCGAGCACGGTGCCGAACCCACTCCTGCCAAGGTCGCTCTCGCCGTGCGGGAGCAGGGCGGCGTGCTCGGCGACAGCGAGGTATTGCGCTTCACACACCTGCTGCGCTGCGAACTCATCGGCGCCGGACCGCTGGAGCCGCTGCTCGCCGACCCGGACGTGACGGACGTCCTGGTCTCCGCGCCCGACCGGGTCTGGGTGGAGCGCGGCGGCGGCCTCGAACTGAGCGGAGTGCGCTTCGCCGACGGCGCGGCGGTGCGCCGACTCGCGCAGCGACTCGCCGCCGTCGCGGGCCGCCGCCTCGACGACGCCCACCCCTGGGTGGACGCGCGCTTGCCCGACGGAACACGACTGCACGCCGTGCTGCCGCCGGTCGCGGTCGGCTCCGCCTGCCTGTCCCTGCGGGTCGTGCGCCCCCGCGCCTTCACCCTGGCCGAGCTGACAGCGGCAGGCACGATCCCACCCGGTGGCGACGCCGTCCTGCGCGCCCTCGTCGCCGGGCGCCTCTCCTTCCTGGTCAGCGGTGGCACGGGGACGGGCAAGACGACGCTGCTCAGCGCGCTGCTCGGTCTCGCCGGTCCGGCGGAACGCCTCGTACTGGCCGAGGACTCGGCCGAGCTGAGGCCCGCGCACCCCCACGTCGTACGCCTGGAGACGCGGCCCGCCAACCAGGAGGGCGCGGGCCGCGTCACGCTCCAGGATCTCGTCCGTCAGGCGCTGCGGATGCGGCCCGACCGGCTGGTGGTCGGCGAAGTGCGCGGGGCCGAGGTCGTCCACCTGCTCGCCGCTCTGAACACCGGGCACGAGGGCGGCTGCTGCACGGTTCACGCCAATACCGCCTCCGACGTACCTGCTCGCCTGGAGGCGCTCGGCACCGCCGCTGGGCTCGACCGGGCCGCGCTGCACAGCCAGGTGGCCGCCGCGCTCTCCGTGGTCCTTCACCTGGCCAGGGACAGCGCGGGCCGACGCAGGATCGCCGAGATCCGGGTGTTCGCCCGTGATACGGCCGGGTTCGTCGTGACGGTGCCCGCCTTGCGCTGGAGTGAGAAGGCATTCGTGCGTGAGGAAGGATGGCTCCGGCTCAGGGAACTGCTGCGCGAACGGGGTCAGGAGTTCGCGTCGTGACAGGGCGATCGTGGTGGCGTCTCGCGGAAGCGGCGCCCGGATTTCACGGAGCGCCCGGATTTCACGGAGCGCTCGGATCACCTGCCTGGGCGGTCGTGCTGGCGGTGGTGGGCCTGGCAGTCGTGCGGTGGGGCGGTCGGCCCGGGACCGCGAGGGCCCGGGCACTGCTGGCCGATGGCGCGGGACACGAACCGCCCGCCGCGTGGCGGCGCTCGCTCGCGCGGCTGCGGGCCCAGTGGCGCCCGGAGTGGTGGTGTGCGCCCGGGGCGGTGGCGGTGGCGCTGCTGGCGGGCTCCCTCGTCCCGTTGGCGCTGGCGCTGCCCGCCTGGCCACTCGTGCGCGGAGTGTGCCGCACCCGTGCGGCGGCGGGGGCGCGGGCGGCACGCGCGGACGCGGTGGTGGTGCTGTGCGGACTTCTGGCAGGCGAGGTACGGGCCGGGAGCAGGCCGGCCGAGGCCTTGGCCCACGCGGTGGACGCCTGCGGCGAACTCGGCCGGGGACGGGCGGACATCCTCGCCGCGGCCCGCTTCGGCGGGG
Organism: Streptomyces sp. P6-2-1; assembly: GCF_050613165.1. Classification (NCBI taxonomy): domain Bacteria; kingdom Bacillati; phylum Actinomycetota; class Actinomycetes; order Kitasatosporales; family Streptomycetaceae; genus Streptomyces; species Streptomyces sp. P6-2-1. The sequence continues at coordinate 3,921,923 of NZ_CP192513.1, forward strand.
ATGTCCCCGCGGCACTGCGCGAGGCGGCACGCGTGCCGGGCGCCGAAGGCCTCGTCGGCCTGGCGGCCTGCTGGCGGGTGGCCCTCGACCGGGGAGCCGGGCTCGCGGTCGGCCTGGAGCGACTGGAGCGTGCGCTTCTCGCCGACCGCGACCAACGCGCGGACCTCCTCGCCCAGCTGAGCGGCGCGCGGGCGACGGCGGGGCTCCTGGCCGCGCTGCCACTCCTCGGAGTGCTCCTCGGCTCGGCGGTCGGCGCGGCACCGCTGAGCGTGCTCTTCGGCTCGGTACCGGGGTTCGTGTGCCTTGTGCTCGGGAGCGCCCTGGAGGCGGCCGGGGTGTGGTGGTGCCTGTGGCTCGTCCGGCAGGCGCAGCACGGCGCGGGGGTGGCGAGGTGAGCGCGGAGGCGGTCCACAGGGTGGGGATCGCGGTGTGGGCGCTGGCGTTGTTCCTCTTCCCCGGCACGCTGCTCGCCCGTCGTCGAAGGGCGGTGGTTCGGGGCCGCGGGCGTCGGTTGTTCGGTGCGGCGGGGGCCGGTCGCCCGCTCCGTACGCGCCTGCCGGCGGGGACCGCTGCGGCGCGACGGTGGGTGACCGTCGTGGGGGCGGGGTGCGCCGTGTGGTCCCTGGGCGGCGGTACGAGCTGGCTGGTCGGTGGGATCGCGGCGGCCGTCTTCGTGCACCGGTGGATGCGCGCTGATGACGTGCGTCGGCGGAACAGTCGGCCCGGGGGCAACAGAGAGCTGAGGGGCTTTCGGCGACCACGCCGGCGGGAGGAGGGGACGCCGGCCGACCTGCCGCTCGCCGCGGACCTGCTCGCCGCCTGCGTGGCGGCGGGGGCGGGGCCCGTGGAAGCGGCGGAGGCCGTGGGCGGCTCCCTCGACGGGCTGGTCGGGGAGCGCCTGCGGCACGTGGCCGCGGAGATCCGCCTGGGCGGGGAACCGGAGCGGGCCTGGGCACTCTTCGGCTCTCTGCCCGGAGCGGGCGGCCTCGCGGGGTTGCTCCAGCGCGCCACGACGTCCGGAGCCCCGGTCGCGGCGCCGGCCCTCGCGCTCGCGGCGGACTGCCGCGCCCGCTGGGCGCGCGCCGCCACCGCGCGGGCTCGACGGGCCGGGGTGCTCGTGACCGCACCGCTCGGCCTCTGCTTCCTCCCGGCCTTCCTGATCCTCGGGGTGGCACCCGTCCTGCTCGGGTTGGCGGGGGAGTTGACACGCCGCTGAGCGGAGCGGCGGTGAAAGGACAGCTCGGCGGGCGGAGAAGCCCCCGAGGCGGAGAAGAAACCAGAAGGAGTACGTGATGGGGAACGACGTGAAGTCCGCACGCGAGACGCGAGGCAAGGGCGCCGGTGCGCGCGGAGCCGCACGAGGCAGCGTGCATGGCAGGAGGCGGGGTGGAACCGGCGCCAAGGGCAGGGCGCGCCGGGACCTCGGGGAAGAGCGTCTCGTCATCGCCCGCGGTTGTCGCGCCCTCGCCGCCGGTGCGCGTGAGCGGGGCGTCGCGAGCGTGCCCGAGCGGGGCGTTCCGGGGCGTCACCGGACGGGCGCTCATCGGAGGGGAGACGCGGTGCCGAGGCCCGGTGGCGAGCGGGCGCCCGGGTGCGCGGCGCTGAGCCCGCGCCGTGCGGGGGGTGCCGTGGGGGAGGGGCGCCTGACGGGGAACGGTGTTGCGATCCCTGCGAAAGCGAACGGCCCGCGAGAGGCGAACACCCTCGGGAAGGCGCCGGGTTCCGCAGGACCGGCCGCTCCCACACAGGCCGACGGCCCCGTGTGGGTGACCGACTCGGGAGAGCCGCGTGATCCGGCGAAGGCGGAGGCGGGGCGGGTGGTGGCGGATGCTGCTCGCCGGAACGGGAAGGCGAAGGACGGCCGCCGCAAGCGGCGTGTGCGGCGGGGCGCGGCGGTCGGCGCCGCGTCCGTCCGTACGGGAGCGGCGCTGCCCGAGGGGACGAGGCCGGACAGCGGCCCGGCACCCGTAGCCGCCGGGACCGGGACGGCGACGGCCGATCCCACGCCGGTGGACGAGAAACGCGACGCGGGGGTGGCACGGGCCGGGGCGCAGCTGAAGCGGGCGCGGCGCCGGGCGGAAGTACTGGCCCGTCAGCGTCCCGGCGCGCACGGGAGCCCCGCCTTCCCCCGCTATCAGCGCAGAGAGGCGGCGCGGCGGGACCTGATGCGGCGGCGCATCCGCTGGACCTTGCGGCAGGCGACGAAGGAGACGAGGGAGCGGGGGGACCTCGGCATGGCGACGGCCGAGTACGCCGTCGCGCTGCTCGCCGCCGTGGGGATCGCCACGGTGCTCTACAAAGTCGTCACGAGCGGCGCGGTGCACTCGGCCTTGCAGGCCGCTGTGATGAAGGCGTTCCATGCGTGAGAGGCGTGGTGCCGCCCGGTGGGGCCCCTCGCGCCGCCTCCGCCCCGCGCGGGGAGGCGATGACGGCACGGTGACGGCGGAGTCCGCGGTGGTTCTGCCCCTGCTCGTCATGGTGACGCTCGCCCTGGTCTGGGCGCTGTTCGCGGCGGCGGCGCAGGTGCGGTGCGTGGACGCCGCGAGTGTCGGCGCCCGGGCCGCGGCCCGCCAGGACCCCGAGGCGCGGGCGGTGGCAGCGGCGAGGGATGTCGCGCCCGAGGGCGCACGCGTGAGGATCGAAAGGGACGGCGACGTCGTGCGGGTCACGGTCACGGCCGAGGCTCCGGGCCCCGGCGGGCTCGGGGTGCGACTCGGCTCCTCCGCCGTGGCGCTCGCGGAGGAGCGGGCCCGCCCGGGCGAGGTGGCCGCCTCATGAGTTTCGTGAGCCGTGCGCGGAGGGCGTGGGCGGGAGACGGCCGGGACGCGGGGGACCGCGGGGCGGCGACGGTGTGGGCCGTCGCGGTCCTCGCGACGCTCGGAGTCCTCTTCTCCGGTGTCCTCGCCTACGGGCAGGTGGTGCTCGCCAGGCACCGGGCGGCCCAGGTAGCTGATCTGGGAGCACTCGCCGCCGCGGACACGTGGGCGCGCGGGACGGAAGCGGCCTGCGGAGCCGCCCGGCGGGTGGCCGGGGCGCAGGGCGGGCGGCTCGCCGAGTGCGGGCTTCGGGGGCGCTACGCCGACGTCACCTCGGTGGGAACGGTCGGGCCGTGGACGGTGCGGGTCAGGGCGCGGGCGGGGCCGCCGGTCGCGGCACAGGGGCCGGGCTGGTCGCCTCCGGAGGAGAAGCCGCTTCCGGGGAGCCCTTGAGGAGTTCGGTGAGGAGGCGGACGGCCGCGCGCTTGTGGAGGGGCTCGTTGCCGTTGCCGCACTTGGGCGACTGGACACAGGAGGGGCAGCCGGAGTCGCACTCGCAAGCGGCGATGGCCTCGCGGGTCGCCGTGAGCCACTCGCGGGCGGTGGCGAAGGCGCGTTCGGCGAAGCCGGCGCCGCCGGGGTGGCCGTCGTAGACGAAGACCGTCGGCAGCAGGGTGTCGGGGTGGAGCGGCACGGAGACTCCGCCGATGTCCCAGCGGTCGCACGTGGCGAAGAGCGGAAGGAGACCGATGGAGGCGTGTTCGGCGGCGTGGAGGGCGCCGCCGAGTTGCTGGGGATGGACGAGAGCGGCGTCGAGCTGGTCCTCGGTGACCGTCCACCACACGGCGCGCGTGCGCAGGTGGCGCGGCGGAAGGTCGAGTTTCGTCTCGCCGAGTACCTCGCCGGTGAGGAGGCGGCGGCGCAGGTAGGAAACGACCTGATGGGTCACCTCGACCGAGCCGAAGCAGAGGCGGCCCTCACCCCAGGGGATCGAGCGATCGGTCTCCAGGACGGAGACGGAGGTGGTGTCACGGGCGACGGTCGTGTACGGAGGTGACGCCTCCTCGACCAGGGCGACGTTCGCGTCCAGGTCGAAGGTGCGCACCTGGTACGTGCGGCCCTGGTGGAGGTGGACGGCGCCGTCGTGGACGGTCGTGTGCGAGGCGGAGGCGTCGACGGTACCGAGCAGGCGGCCCGTACCGTCCTCCACGATCTGGACCGGGGGACCGCCCTCGCCGCGGATGTCGGTGAGGTCGGCGGCGCGTTCCTTGCGGGTCCAGTACCAGGACCGGCCGCGGCGGCGCAGCAGCTTGGCGGCCTCCAGCTGCGGGAGCAGCTCGGCGGTCGCCGGGCCGAACAGGGCGCGGTCCTGCTCGGTCAGGGGCAGCTCGGCGGCCGCCGCGCACAGGTGCGGGGCGAGGACGTAGGGGTTGTCCGGGTCCAGGACGGTGGACTCGACGGGCTGGTCGAAAATCGCCTCGGGGTGGTGGACGAGGAAGGTGTCCAGCGGGTCGTCGCGGGCGACGAGGACGGCGAGGGCACCCTGCCCGGTACGGCCCGCGCGGCCCGCCTGCTGCCACAGCGAGGCGCGCGTACCGGGGTAGCCGGCGATGAGGACGGCGTCGAGACCGGCCACGTCGACGCCCAGTTCGAGCGCTGTGGTGGCGGCGAGGCCGAGCAGTTCGCCGGAGTGCAGGGCGCGTTCGAGGGCGCGGCGTTCCTCGGCGAGGTAACCGCCGCGGTAGGCGGCGACGCGGGAGGCCAGGCTCCGGTCCCGCTCGCCGAGGCGCTCCTTGGCGATGACGGAGATCAGCTCGGCGCCGCGTCGGGAGCGGACGAAAGCGACGGATCTCACACCCTGGAGCGTGAGGTCGGTGAGGAGATCGGCGCTCTCGGCCGTCGCGGTACGGCGTACGGGTGCGCCCTTCTCGCCCTGGAGTTCGGTGAGCGGGGGCTCCCAGAGGGCGAAGACGACCTCCCCGCGCGGGGAGCCGTCCTCGGCGACCTCGGCGACCGGCAGCCCGGTGAGCCGCTCGCCGGCGAGGGCCGGTTCGGCGGCGGTGGCGGAGGCGAGGAGGAAGACGGGCTCGGAGCCGTACCGGGCGCAGAGCCTGCGCAGCCGTCGCAGGACCTGGGCCACGTGGGAGCCGAAGACGCCGCGGTAGACGTGGCACTCGTCGATGACGACGTACCGGAGCGCACGCAGGAAGGAGGCCCAGCGCGGGTGCGAGGGCAGGATGCCCCGGTGGAGCATGTCGGGGTTGGTCAGGACGTAGTTCGCGTACTGACGGACCCACTCGCGTTCCTCGACGGGGGTGTCCCCGTCGTAGACGGCGGGGCGCACGGCGCGGCCGAGCGGGGCGGCGAGCGCGCGCACGGCGCGCCGCTGGTCGGCGGCGAGCGCCTTCGTCGGGGCCAGGTACAGAGCGGTGGCGCCGCGCCCGTTGGGTGCCTCGGAGCCGTCGAGAAGGGTGGAGAGCACCGGGACGAGATAGCCGAGGGACTTGCCGGACGCGGTGCCGGTCGAGACCACGACGGACTCGCCGTTCAGGGCGTGCTCGGCGGCCTGGGCCTGGTGGGACCAGGGGTGCGCGATGCCCGCCTCCTGCACGGCGGCGATCACTTCCGGCCGAACCTGATGCGGCCAGACGGCATAGCTCGCCGGGCGCGGGGGCAGGTGCTCCGTATGAGTGATGCGCTCAGCGCGGCTCGACCCCCCGGCGAGACGGTCCAGAACCGCTCGGGGAGAGTGCTGTGCGGCCGTGCCCCGAGGGGGGCGGCCGGTCGTGGAGTACGTGGCCATCGGCATCGAGTGTGTCACTGGCGCGGCGGACAATGCGCAGAAGGCGTCGTGCGCGCCTACCAGTAAGTGATTGAATGCCAAGGCGGCTGGCGAACCGTCCCGGGGGCTCAGGCCGAGGTGTCCCGAGGGATGACCGCTCGATAGCAAGGTGCTGGAGGATCAGTGGACCTGTCCCTGTCGACTCGCAATGTGTCCGGCCCCGGTGGCGACCGTACGGTCGTCGAGGTTGGCGGCGAAATCGACGTTTACACCGCTCCCAAGCTGCGTGAGCAGCTCGTGGAGCTGGTGAACGACGGCAATTTCCACCTGGTGGTCGACATGGAAGGGGTCGACTTCCTCGACTCCACCGGTCTCGGCGTCCTGGTGGGTGGCCTCAAGCGTGTCCGGGCCCATGAGGGCTCGCTGCGCCTGGTGTGCAATCAGGAGCGAATCCTCAAGATCTTCCGCATCACCGGACTGACCAAGGTCTTCCCCATTCACACCTCGGTCGAGGAAGCCGTCGCGGCCACCGACTGAGTTCCGCTCCGCCCCGGGCCGCTGGGCCCGGGGCCGGAGGCGGGCGTCGCCGCCGGGACTTCCCCTCGGCGCGTCCGCAGGCACGTTCGTACGTCTGAGGGGGACCGCATGGCCACCGTCGAACTCCGCTTCAGCGCGCTGCCCGCGCACGTCAGGACGGCCCGGCTGGTGGCGGCATCGGTGGCACGTCGCTCCGGTGTCGACGAGGCCGTGCTCGACGAGGTACGGCTCGCCGTGGGCGAGGCGTGCACGCGTGCCGTGGGCCTGCACCAGAACCACGGGGTGACCGAGCCGGTGAGCGTACGGCTCATCGAGGCGGAGGACCAGTTCTCCATCGAGGTCGTCGACCAGGCCCCGCACGCCTCGGTGACCGATGCCACACCCGGCGCGATGATCGGCGACGACGAGGTGGACACCGAGGGCGAGGACGAGATGGGCCTCGCGGTGATCAGCGGGCTCGTCGACGACGTGGAAGTCACCACGGGCGAGAACGGCGGCAGGCTGCGGATGACCTGGCCGGCCAAGCCGGACGTCCTCGCGGAGAGCACACCCCGCCTCTGAAGCCGCGCCGCGCCCTAACGGCGCCGCGTGCCGCCGGCCTGTTTCTCCCTGTTCGTACCGGCTCCGGGCCGGACCCCGCGGTCCCGGCCCGGGCTCACGTACCTCCGCTCCAGCACCGCCCGCGCCAGAGGCGCGCCGGGTCTCCGTACGGCAGGTGCTCGCCCGCTCCCGTACCTGCCCGTGCGCCCGTACAAGAGGTTGCGCCGCGCGTCCTTCCCGCTCTCGCACCGCTACCGGAGCCCCCGGAGCCCCCGGAGCCCCCGGAGTCGCGCAGTATGCCGTGAGTCATCTCTCCTGTGGGGCAAATGGCCCAAAAACCGCGAACTTCTCGAAGATCACGCGGGCACCTCCCCGGCCCCGTGTAAGTTCCGGGGCCGACAGTCATGGAGGGACCGATCCGGTGAGCAAGAAATTCCTGTGCGCGTTGTCCGGTGGCGCGGTGCTGCTGCTGACCCTGTCGGGGTGCGGCGACGACAACGACGCCAAGGTCAACGACTGGGCCAAGACCTTCTGTGGCGACATCAAGCCCCACGTCGCCAAGATCAACTCGGCTACCGCCGCGATCGACAAGCAGACGGCCGACACGAGCAAGCCGGCCGAGGTCCAGAAGACCGACTCGAAGGCGTTCCAGGACCTCTCGACCGCGTACAAGGGCCTGGCCCAGTCCCTCGACAAGGTGGGCGCGCCGCCGGTGGACAACGGTGAGGACACCAAGAAGGACGTGGTCAAGGAGCTGAACGCCAGCTCGGCCTCGTACGCGAAGCTCAGGACGACCGTCGACGGTCTCGACACGAGCAATCAGGCGAAGTTCGCCGATGGGCTCAAGAACGTGGCCGCGCAGCTCGCCAAGATCTCGCAGGGCAGCAACGACGCGCTCAACAAGCTCCAGTCCGGGGACGTCGCGAAGGCGATGAAGGACCAGGAGAACTGCCAGAAGGCGTCGCCCTCGCCCTCGGTGCCGAACGCCTCGCCCTCCACGTGAGGCGCGCGCGGGTGAACGCGGGGAACGACGCGGGGGTGGATGCCCGGATCGGTGTGCGGGCGGACGCGCGGATGGGCCCGGGGTGAGGCCGCGCCGCGCGTTGTCAGTGGGGCCCGTCACAATGGACGGGTGAGCACGACTTCCACGAACGCGAGCCCCCACGACCCCGCCGAGCCGCTGCCCGGCGCCGAGAGCCTGCCCGCCCACGAGGGCAGAGGCGCCGAGGTCGCGAGCCTGCTGCGGGAAGCGCTGCTCAAGGCCGAGTTCACCGCCGACGGACTGCTCGACCTGCTCGGCGCCCCCGCGTACGCGGCCCTCGCACGCGGCGAGACGGTGCCCGCCCTGCGCGCCACCCGCGCCGCCGGCCCCGTCGCCGCGCTCGTGCGGCTCTTCCTCCTCCAGCGCGCGGTGACGCGTACGGCGCTCGTGGCGGTGCTCGGCGAGGAACTGGTGGCGGCGGCCGCGGAGTGCGGCTGGCTGCGCGAGGACGGCGAGGGTGAGCTGCGCGCCACCGTCGATGTCCGCCCGTACGGCGGCCCCGAGGGCGAGGACTGGTACGTCGTCTCCGACCTGGGCTGCGCCGTGGGCGGGGCAGGCGGGATCGGCAAGCGCGCGGAGGGTGTCGTCCTCGGCGTCGGCGGCGCGTCGACGACCCTCGCCGGACTCACCGTGCGCACCCCTGTCGACAGCGTTCTCGACCTCGGTACGGGCTCCGGCATCCAGGCCCTGCACGCCTCCCCGCACACCGCCCGCCTCACCGCGACCGACCTCAACCCGCGCGCGCTCGTCTTCGCCGCGCTCACCCTCGCCCTCTCCGGGGCCGAGCCCGCGCGCCTCCTCACGGGCTCGCTCTTCGAACCGGTCGGTGCGGAGACCTTCGACCTCGTCGTCTCCAATCCCCCCTTCGTCATCTCGCCCGGCGCCCGGCTCACCTACCGCGACGGCGGCAGGGAAGGGGACGGCCTCTGCCGCGAGCTGGTCTCCTCGGCGGGCGAGCGGCTCAACGAGGGCGGGTACGCGCAGTTCCTCGCCAACTGGGAGCACGTCGAGGGCGAGACGTGGACCGAGCGTGTGCGGGAGTGGGTGCCGGCGGGCTGCGATGCCTGGATCGTGCAGCGCGAGGTGCAGGACGTCACGCAGTACGCGGAGCTGTGGCTGCGGGACGCCGGGGACCACAAGGAGGGGAGCGCGGAGTACGCACGACGGTACGCGCAGTGGCTCGACTCCTTCGCCGCCCGGGGGACCACAGCGATCGGCTTCGGCTGGATCACGCTCCGCCGTACCACCGCCGCCGAGCCATCCGTGACGATCGAGGAGTGGCCGCACCCGGTCGAGCAGCCACTCGGGCCCGCCGTGCGCGCGTACTTCGCCCGTATCGACTACCTCCGCGCGCACGACGACGCGGCGCTTCTCGCCGACCACTTCCGGCTCGCTCCCGAGGTGGTGCAGGAGCAGATCGGGCAGCCGGGCGCGGAGAACCCGGAGTACGTGGTGCTGCGCCAGCACCGTGGGATGCGGCGCGCGACCAGGGTCGACACGATCGGCGCGGGCTTCGCGGGTGTGTGCGACGGCACGCTCAGCGCGGGCGCGATCCTCGACGCGATCGCCCAGCTCGTGGACGAGGACCCGGTGCTGCTGCGGGACCGGACCCCCGAGCAGATCCGTCTCCTGGTCGAGCAGGGTTTTCTCTACCCGGTGGGCCTGAACGGGTCGCAGGGGGTGGGGGAGGAGCAGCCGAGCGTGCTCTGAGTACGGGGCGGTGTGCGCCGGTACGGGGCCGGGCGGCGTTCTCGGCGGAGTGGGGCCGAGGCGAGGCGGGGCCTGAGCGCTCCCGTACGCCCTGCGTCCGCCGGTCCCGCGTCCGCCTGTCCCACGGCGTCTGCCGGTCCCACGGCGTCCGTCTGTCCCCCGCCATGTCCGTGCTGGCCCGTCCCGCGTCCCCGCCGCCACGGTCCTCGTCGTCTCGTGGTGTCCCTGAGTTCACCTGGGGTTCGTGTGGACGAAGCGGCCCGCTGCCAGCCTTCCCGCAACAGAGGGCCGGAGGTCGGACCGGCCCGCGGTGGTGCCGGGGACGGTGCCGGGGGAGGCGGAGGGCCGGATGGACAGGGTCGATGCGGTCACGGAGAACCTCCCGGCGGTCTTCGCCGGAGCGGTGTTCCTGCTCTTCGGGAGCTGCCTGCTCGTGTGGACCTGTGTGCGACTGGCGCTCGGGGCGCCCGTCGCCGAGGGGACCAGGACGGGAACCGCCGCCGTGCTCGCGCTGCTGTTCTCGGTGAGCAGTCTCGGGCTCGGGCTCTGGTGCTTCGGGCGGATCTGAAGCGGGTGCGGCGGGGGACGGGCGTACCGCTGTTGCCGTAGAGAGGGCCGCGGCGGGGCTCCGGCTCGGGCCGCGCGGGCGCGGCGGGCCGGGCGCCTCCGGGCGGTGGCGCGCGTGCGAGGGCGCCCCGAACACGTACCGCCAGAGGCCCCGTACCCCCTCCCACCTGCGGTGGAGCGGAGGTGGACCGCATCACCGCACTCCGTGCGAAACGGCGGATAGCTGGTCCGGGCGGCAGGAATGGCGGTAGTCGGGTTACCGTTCGAGTGGCCGTTGCGGGCTTTTCCCGTTTGACACGGGGGCGGGAGGTACCGTCACACTCCGCAGCGTCAGCAGTCACCCACCCGCAGGAGTGTGGGAGGCGTCGGGTCCCCTGTGGCCCGGCCCCGGGCACGTCCTCACGTCCCGCGGACCTTGAGCCTCGACCGGAGAGAAGAGCCACGTTGTCCCCGACCAGCGAGACCGCGAACGGCGGTCGCCGACTCGTCATCGTCGAGTCGCCCGCCAAGGCGAAGACGATCAAGGGCTACCTGGGCCCCGGCTACATCGTCGAAGCGAGCGTCGGGCACATCCGCGACCTCCCCAGCGGTGCCGCCGAGGTCCCGGACAAGTACACCGGCGAGACGCGCCGCCTCGGGGTCGACGTCGAGCACGACTTCCAGCCGATCTACGTCGTCAACTCCGACAAGAAGACGCAGGTCAAGAAGCTCAAGGACCTGCTGCGCGAGTCCGATGAACTCTTCCTCGCCACCGATGAGGACCGGGAGGGCGAGGCGATCGCCTGGCACCTCCAGGAGGTGCTCAAGCCGAAGATCCCCGTCCACCGGATGGTCTTCCACGAGATCACCAAGGACGCGATCCGCGCTGCCGTCGCCAATCCGCGCGAGCTGAACAAGAAGCTCGTCGACGCCCAGGAGACGCGCCGCATCCTCGACCGGCTCTACGGCTACGAGGTCTCCCCCGTGCTGTGGAAGAAGGTCATGTCGGGCCTGTCGGCCGGGCGTGTCCAGTCGGTCGCCACGCGGCTCGTCGTCGAGCGGGAACGCGAGCGCATCGCCTTCCGCTCGGCCGAGTACTGGGACCTGACCGGCACCTTCGGCACCGGCCGCACCGGCGACGCGAGCGACCCCTCCACCGTCGTCGCGCGCCTGAACACCGTGGACGGCAAGCGCGTCGCGCAGGGCAGGGACTTCGACGCGAGCGGCCGCCTCAAATCGGACGTGCTCCACCTCGACGAGCAGGCCGCGCGCAGCCTCGCGAGCGCCCTCGCCGAGGCGAGCTTCGCCGTGCGCTCCGTCGAGTCGAAGCCGTACCGCCGCTCCCCGTACGCGCCCTTCCGCACCACGACCCTCCAGCAGGAGGCGAGCCGCAAGCTCGGCTTCGGCGCGAAGGCGACCATGCAGGTCGCGCAGAAGCTGTACGAGAACGGCTTCATCACCTACATGCGTACGGACTCCACGACGCTCTCCGACACGGCGATCTCCGCCGCGCGCGCCCAGGTCACCCAGCTGTACGGCGCCGACTACCTCCCCGAGAAGCCGCGCACGTACGCGGGGAAGGTCAAGAACGCGCAGGAGGCGCACGAGGCGATCCGTCCCTCGGGGGATCGTTTCCGCACGCCCGCGGAGACCGGCCTGACCGGCGACCAGTTCCGGCTCTACGAGCTGATCTGGAAGCGCACCGTCGCCTCGCAGATGAAGGACGCGACCGGCAACAGCGTCACCGTCCGCCTCGGTGGCACGGCGAGCGACGGCCGGGACGCCGAGTTCTCCGCCTCCGGCAAGACGATCACCTTCCACGGCTTCCTCAAGGCGTACGTGGAAGGCGCCGACGACCCGAACGCGGAGCTGGACGACCGCGAGCGCCGGCTGCCGCAGGTCGCCGAGGGCGATCCGCTGAGCGCCGAGGAGGTCACCGCCGACGGGCACGCGACCAAGCCGCCCGCCCGCTACACCGAGGCCAGCCTCGTCAAGGAGCTGGAAGAGCGCGAGATCGGCCGCCCTTCGACGTACGCCTCGATCATCGGCACGATCCTCGACCGCGGCTACGTCTTCAAGAAGGGCACCGCGCTCGTCCCGTCCTTCCTCTCCTTCGCCGTCGTCAACCTCCTGGAGCGGCACTTCGGCCGCCTCGTGGACTACGACTTCACCGCGAAGATGGAGGACGACCTCGACCGCATCGCACGCGGCGAGGCGCAGGCCGTGCCGTGGCTGCGCCGCTTCTACTTCGGCGAGGGCGACGGGGACGGCGCGGGCGGCGGGGCCGCCGCTGCGGCGGGCAACGGTGACGGCGACCACCTCGGCGGGCTCAAGGAACTCGTGACCGACCTCGGCGCGATCGACGCGCGCGAGATCTCCTCCTTCCCCGTTGGTGACGGCATCGTGCTGCGCGTCGGGCGGTACGGGCCGTACGTCGAGCGCGGCGAGAAGGGCACCGAGGAGTACCAGCACGCCGACATCCCGAGCGACCTCGCGCCGGACGAGCTGACCGTCGAGTTCGCCGAGGAGCAGCTCGCGAAGCCGAGCGGCGACTTCGAGCTGGGCACGGACCCGGAGACGGGCCGCGAGATCGTCGCGAAGAACGGCCGCTACGGCCCGTACGTGACCGAGATCCTGCCCGAGGGCACCCCGAAGACCGGCAAGAACGCGGTCAAGCCGCGCACCGCCTCGCTCTTCAAGTCGATGAGCCTCGACACGGTGACGCTCCAGGACGCGCTCAAGCTCATGTCGCTGCCGCGCGTCGTCGGCACCGACCCCGAGGGCGTCGAGATCACCGCGCAGAACGGCCGCTACGGCCCGTACCTCAAGCGCGGCACGGACTCGAGGTCGCTCCAGACCGAGGACCAGATCTTCGACATCACCCTCGACGAGGCCCTCGCCATCTACGCGCAGCCCAAGCAGCGCGGGCGTGCCGCCGCGAAGCCGCCGCTCAAGGAGCTGGGCGAGGACCCGGTGAGCGGCAAGCCCGTCGTGGTCAAGGACGGGCGCTTCGGCGCGTACGTCACCGACGGCGAGACCAACGCGACACTGCGGGCCTCCGACAGCGTCGAGGACCTGACGCCGGAGCGCGGGTACGAGCTGCTCGCCGAGAAGCGCGCGAAGGGTCCGGCGAAGAAGACCGCCAAGAAGGCCGCGAAGAAGGCGCCCGCCAAAAAAACGGCAGCGAAGAAGACAGCCGCGGCAGGGACTGCCAAGAAGACGGCGGCGAAGAAGACGACGACTGCCAAGAAAACGGCAGCGAAGAAGACCACGACCGCCAAGAAGGCGGCTGCGGGGGCGCGGTCGGGCGCGGCTTCGGGCGCCGGTGGGGACGACGGCGGCGAGTGAGCCTCGCGAGGTGACGGACGCGGCGAGGGCCGGGCGGCGAAGGTGCTGCCCGGCCCTCGGCGTGTGCGGGGGCGGTCTGTCGACGGGGTGGCCCCTTGGGCGGGAGCGGGAGCGGGAGCGGGGGGCGGAGGCGCCGGCGTGTGCGGGGGCGGCCTCCCGGCGGGGCGGTCTCCCGGCGGAAGCACGGTCAGTCCCCTGACCTGGCAGCCTCCTGACGGATGTGTGGCAGTGGATGGCAGTTGTTTGGGGGCGCTGAGGTGGGTACGGGCACGACGCGGGGCTGATCACGAGGCCCCGGTCCCCGGGCGAAGGCCCTCGACGGAACCCACGGGGAATCCCCGGGGAACCCGTCGACGGTTGCCTCGGGGACTCCCTCGGCGAAAGGAGAAGAAGGCGTGCAGGAGAGGGGACGTATGTTCGGGCACGGGCACGGAATGTCCGGCCCGGCCGATAGGCTGGCCGAATGATGCGAGCCGAGCAGGAGGCGGTCGCCGCCCGGACCTCAGACCACACGACGTCAGGCAGCGCGACCTCGGAGAGCACGACCTCGGACAGCGCCCTCGTCGCGGACTCCCGCGAGCGCGCCGTCCGTGCGCTGCTGCGCTCGCAGCCCCTCAAGCGGCTGTGGAGCGCCCAGTTCGTGGGCGGCGTGGGCGACGCGCTGGCGCTGCTCGTCCTCGTCGTGCTCGTGCTCCAGTCCGCCGTGCTCCAGGACTCCTTCGGCGGCGGGTACCGCGGCGCCGCCCTCGCGGTCGCGTCCGTCGTCGGCGCGCGCCTGGTCGCGACGCTGCTCTTCGGCGCGGTGCTGCTCGGACCGCTCACCGCCCTCACCGCGCCCGATGGCCCACTCGACCGGCGCTGGACCATGACCGGCGCGGACGGCGTACGGGCCGCGCTGCTCATCGTGGCCCCGCTGTGGATCGACTGGACCCCGGACAACGCGCTCGCACTCCTCCTCGTCACCGTGTTCGTCGCCGGTCTCGCCGAGCGGCTGTGGACGGTGTGCCGCGAGAGCGCGGCCCCCGCGCTGCTGCCCGCGCCACCCGTCGAGGGTGACGCGGTGCGCCCGCTCCCCGACCACCTGCGCGCCCTGCGCACGTTGTCGGTCCGTACGAGCTTCCTCGCGATCCCCGCGGCCGCGCTGACCCTCGTCGCCGTCACCCTCGTCGGGAACCTGCTCGGCGCCGGCCTCGACTGGTTCGCGCTGCACCAGGCCGCGCTCGCCTCGTACGTCGCCGCCGGGTTCTTCGCCGCCTCGCTCTCCGTGGTCTCCGCGCTCGAACTGCCGGGCGGCCGCACGCCACGCCCGCGCTCCCCGCTGGAGGGCCTGCGCAGGCCGCGCACCGGTGGTGCGGACGGCGGCGGCGCGCACGACAAGGGGCGTACGGGCGCGGTCCCCGCCCTCGTCGGCGCGGGCGCCGCGGTCGCCGGGGCCATCGCGGCCGCCGTCGGCGTCTCCGTGCTGCACGCCGCCGATCTCGGGGGCGGTCCCGTCGCGTACGGCCTCTTCGTGCTCGCGCTCACCGGCGGCACCGCGCTCGGCATCCGCGGCGCGCGCGCCGTCCTGCCCGCGCTCTCGCGCCGTCGCCTGCTCGCGCTCGCGCTCGCGCTCGCCGGGCTCGCGCTGCTGATCGCCGGGCTCGTGCCCGACATCACCACGGTCCTGCTGCTCCTGCTGCTCGCCGGTCTCGCCGCGGGCGTCTCCGCCAACACGGCGCACGCGCTGCTCGACCAGGAGACCGAGGAGCCACGCCGGGTTCGTACGAGCGAGCACCTCCAGACCGTGGCGCGCGTGACCGCCGCGCTCGCCGCCGTCGCCGCTCCCGTCCTCGCCGCTCTCATCGGCCCGCACCGCGTGGAGAACGGCAAGTTCACCTTCGACCACGCCGGCGCCTCCTACACGCTGATGCTCGTCGGCGCGCTGCTCCTGCCGGTCGCCGCGCTCGTCCTCGCCAAGACCGACGACCGCAGCGGGGTGCCGCTGCGGCGCGATCTGCGCGAGGCCGTACGCGGTGGCGAGCCCGAGCAGGCGGCCTCGGCGACCGGCTTCTTCATCGCTCTGGAGGGCGGCGACGGCGCGGGCAAGTCGACGCAGGCCGAAGCGCTCGCCGAGTGGATCAGGGCCAAGGGCCATGAGGTAGTCCTCACCCGCGAGCCGGGCGCGACCCCGGTCGGCAAGCGGCTGCGCTCGATCCTTCTCGACGTCTCCAGCGCCGGGCTCTCGCACCGGGCCGAGGCACTGCTGTACGCGGCCGACCGCGCCGAGCACGTCGACACCGTCGTCCGCCCCGCGCTCGAACGCGGCGCGATCGTCATCACCGACAGGTACATCGACTCCTCCGTCGCCTACCAGGGCGCGGGCCGCGACCTCTCGCCCGTCGAGGTGGCCCGGATCTCCCGCTGGGCGACCGGCGGTCTCGTACCGAACCTGACGGTGCTGCTCGACGTGGCGCCCGAGGCCGCCCGCGAGCGGTTCACCGAGGCCCCGGACCGCCTGGAGTCCGAACCGGCCGAGTTCCACGCGCGGGTGCGCACCGGGTTCCTCACTCTCGCCGCCGCGGCGCCCGAGCGGTACCTCGTGGTCGACGGGGCGCAGGAGCCCGAGGCCGTCACCCAGACCGTGCGGCACCGTCTCGACCAGCTCCTGCCCCTCTCCGAGGCCGAGATCAAGGCCCAGGAGGAGGCGCGCAAGGCCGCCGAGGAAGAGGCCAGGCGCAAGGCGGAGGAAGAGGCCGCGCGCAAGGCGGAGGAAGAGCGCCAGGAGCGCGAGCGGCAGGAACAGCTCGCCCGGCTCCGCGCCGAGGAGGAGGAACGCAAGCGCCGCGAGCTGGAGGAGGCCCGGCGGCAGGAGGAGCTGCGCCGCGAGGAGGAGGCCCGCCAGCGCGAGGAGGAGGAACGCCGCCGCGCCGAGGAGGAGCAGCGCAAGCGCGAGGCGGAGGAAGCGGCCCGTGAGGCCGAGCAGGAGCGACTCCGCAAGCAGGCCGCTGAGGAGAAGCGGTTGCGGGAGGAGGCCGAGCAGCGCCGTATCGAGAAGCAGCGCAAGGCCGAGGAGGCACTGCTGCGGGCGGAGCGGGCGCGGAAGCTCGCCGAGGAGCAGGAAGCGGCCGCCAGGGAGGCCCGCGAGGCGGAGGAGCGGGCGGCGGCCCGAGAGGCCGAGGAGCGGGCGGCGGCCGAGCGGAGGGCGCGCGAGGACGCGGAGCGGGCGGCGGCCGAGCGGGCGGCGACGGAGCGGGCCGAACGGGCTCAGCAAGCTCAGCGGGCCGAGCGCGAGGCCCGTGATTCCGCCGGCGCCGTGCCCGACAACGAGACGACGGTGCCGACGCCGGTCGTCGGCTTCCACACGTCCGATGCGGTAAGGGATGAGCGGCCAGGGGCCGTACGGGACGAGCAGCCAGAGGTGGAGGACGAGGCCCCGCGCCCCGGCTTCGCCGCGAGCGACCAGGACACCACGGTGTCCACGCCGGTCGTACGTCCCGGTGCCGAGGACGAGACGACGGTGCTGCCGCAGTACCGGGAGTCGGCGCCCGCCGGGCGGGACGGCGTCGAGGACGACACGACCGTGCTGCCGCAGTACCGGGAGCCGACGGACGCGGGTCGGGGCGGTGCCGAGGACGAGACCGCGGTGCTGCCGCAGTACAGGGAGCCGGGCACCCCCGCGTCCGGTGGAGCCCCGCAGGCACCGGCGGACGATCCGGCGGACAGGGTGCCGCCCGGGTTCTTCCGCGACGAGCGCCCCGGCCCGCCGCCCGGCGGGCTCGGCCCCGACGACCGTACGCGCGAGCTGCCCCAGGTGGACGAGACCGGCGCGCCTCGTCGCCGACCCCGCCCCGCGTGGGCCGAGGAGACGCCGCTCGACGACCTGCCGACCCTCGCGGACGAACTCCTCGGGGCGCGGTACGAGCCACGTGAGCGGCCGGGGGACGAGGCCGGAAGCGGGCCCGGCACCAGCGGTGGCTCCGGCGGTGGCTCCGGCTCGGGTGCCGCAACGGGGTCGGGCCCCGAGGGCAAGGAGCGGAAGCGTCGCGGGTGGGGCGGGCGCGGGCGGAAGGACTGAACGCCGCGGGGCGGCCGACCCTTAGGGGGCGCTCGAACGGATTCCCTAGGGGATGGGTGGGCCCCCTGTAGGGCCTCCAACGGCCGGTGACCTGCGGGAGTTCCCGCTCTTGTCAGCGCCTTCGCCCACAATGGAGGGCGAGGTACGACGAAAGGTGCGGTGACCGATGGCGGTCTGGGACGACCTGGTGGGGCAGGAGCGGGTGAGCGCTCAGCTCGCCGCGGCGGCGAAGGACGCCGACGCGCTGGTCACGACCGTCGCCGAGGGCGGGGAGGCGGCGGCGGGCTCGCGGATGACCCATGCCTGGCTGTTCACCGGGCCGCCGGGTTCCGGGCGGGCCGAGGCGGCGCGGGCCTTCGCCGCCGCGCTCCAGTGCGTCAGCCCGGACCGGGCGGCGGGTGGGGAGCCCGGGTGCGGCTTCTGCGAGGGCTGCCACACGGCGCTCATCGGGACCCACGCCGATGTCGAGTTCGTACGGACCGACCTGCTGTCGATCGGTGTGAAGGAGACGCGCGACCTGGTGCGGCGCGCGCAGCTCTCGCCCGCCACGGGGCGCTGGCAGGTCATCGTCCTGGAGGACGCCGACCGCCTCACCGAGGGTGCGGGGAACGTGCTGCTCAAGGCCGTGGAGGAGCCCGCGCCCCGTACGGTCTGGCTGCTGTGCGCGCCCTCGCTGGAGGACGTGCTGCCCACCATCCGCTCCCGTTGCCGGCACCTGAGTCTGCGGACGCCTCCCGTCGATGCCGTCGCTGACCTCCTCGTCCGCAGGGATGGTGTCGACCCTGCGCTCGCCGCCTCCGTCGCGCGCGCCACGCAGGGGCACATCGATCGCGCGCGTCGGCTCGCGACCGATGAGCGGGCGCGGGCCCGCCGGGCCGCTGTGCTGAAGCTCCCGGTACGGCTCGGGGACGTCGTCGCCGGGCTGCGCGCCGCGCAGGAGCTGATCGACGCGGCGGGGGACGACGCCAAGGAGGTCGCCGAGGTCACGGACGAGAAGGAGACGGAGGAACTGCGGGCCGCGCTCGGCGCACAGGCCGGTGGCCGTCTCCCCCGGGGCACCGCGGGGGCGATGAAGGAATTGCAGGACCGGCAGAAGCGCCGCTCGACCCGCACCCAGCGCGACAGCCTCGATCTCGCGCTGCTCGACCTCACCGGCTTCTACCGCGATGTGCTCGCCCTCCAGTTCGGCGCGGGCGCGGAGATCGCCAACGAGGACGTACGGGACGCCATCGAGCGCATCGCGCGCGAGAGCCGCCCCGAGTCGACACTGCGCCGCATGGAGGCCATCGGCGCCTGCCGCGAGGCGCTCGCCAGGAACGTGGCCCCGCTGCTCGCGGTGGAGTCGATGGCGATGGCACTCCGAGCGGGCTGAAGTGCGGGGGACCGGCCGCTCCACCAGGGCGACACGCGCGGATAGTAGTCAAGGAATCGCTCAGGGTTAGAGTCGCGGGATGAGCCTCCTGCCTCGCCGCCCGCATCTGCCCTCCCGCGCGCGGTGGACCGCCGGGCTCGCCGCGATCCTCGCACTCGCCCTCGCCGCCACCGTGCCGACGACGGGCGGGAAGGCGCTTGCCGCGCAGACAGGGGGGCCTTCGCACGCGCCCCGCCTCGCCCCGTACTACCAGCAGCACGTCGACTGGCACACCTGCGGAAAGCCCGCCGCGCACACCGCCGGGCGGGCCGTGGCGCGTGAGCGCGGCCTCGCCTGCGCCACCGTCCGGGTCCCGCTCGACTACAGCGACCCCGGCGGCGCCGACGTCGCGCTTTCGGTCGCGCGCAAGCCCGCGACAGGCCCGGGTGGGCGCCTCGGTTCCCTCCTCCTCAACCCCGGCGGGCCAGGCGGTTCGGCGGTGGACTTCCTGACCGGGTACGCGGGGGAGCACTACCCCGAGGCGGTACGGGCGCGGTACGACCTCGTGGGCGTCGACCCGCGCGGGGTCGGCCACAGCGTTCCCGTGCGCTGCCTCGACGGACCGGGCATGGACCGCTGGGCAGCCACCGACGTCACGCCCGACGACGCGGCCGATACGGCGGCGCTGCGCCGCTCGTTCCACGGCTTCGCCGAGGCCTGCCGCAGCCGTACGGGCACGCTGCTCGGCCACGTCTCGACGACCGAGGCGGCACGCGACCTGGACATCGTGCGCGCGGTGCTCGGCGAGCGCCGGCTCGACTACGTCGGCGCCTCGTACGGCACGTTCCTCGGCGCCACGTACGCGGAACTCTTCCCGCGCCGCGTCGGCCGCATGGTCCTCGACGGCGCGATGGACCCCTCGCTCGACGCGCGCCGTCTGAATCTCGACCAGGCAGCCGGCTTCGAGACGGCCTTCCGCGCCTTCCAGCGCGACTGCGCCCACCGCGAGGACTGCCCGCTCCCGGCCGCCGGGCCCGCCGCGAACGGCACACTCGCCGCCTTCCTCGCCGCACTCGACCGCGCCCCGCTCCCCACGGACGACGGCACGCGCACGCTCACCGAGGCACAGGCCACCACCGGCATCATCGCCGCGCTCTACACCGAAGCCGCCTGGCCCGCGCTGCGCCGGGCACTCGGCGAGGCGATGGACGGCGACGGCACGACCCTGCTGAGCATGTCCGACGCGTACTACGAGCGCGGCACGAACGGCCACTACTCGTCCCTCATGGCCGCCAACACCGCCGTGAACTGCCTCGACGCACCCCCGGCCTTCACCGGCCCCGCGGCGGTACGTGCCGCACTCCCGGACTTCGAGAAGGCTTCCCCCGTCTTCGGCCGCGCGCTGGCCTGGACCGCCCTGATCTGCGCCGACTGGCCCCACCCCGCCACGGGCACCCCGCACCGCATCACGGCCGAGGGCGCCCCGCCGATCGTCGTCGTCGGCACCACCCGCGACCCCGCCACCCCCTACCGCTGGGCCCGTTCCCTCGCCGCTCAGCTCACCTCGGGCCGCCTCCTCACCTACGAGGGCGACGGCCACACCGCGTACAACAGGGGCAGCACCTGCGTCGACACCACCCTCACCACCTACCTCCTCACCGGCACCCCACCCACCCCCGACACCACCTGCCACTGACCCCACCCCCGCCCGGTCGGAAGCACCCCCGAGAACTGTGTAGACTTGCCGAGGCTGCTGCACCCCGACGGGACAGCACACCAGCCGCCTTAGCTCAGTTGGCCAGAGCAACGCACTCGTAATGCGTAGGTCTCGGGTTCGAATCCCGAAGGCGGCTCCGAGAAACCCCAGGTCACATACGCCGTGACCTGGGGTTTTCTGCGTTCTCGACTCGACTCTCGCGACTGAAGTCGCTACGGGAGTGGCCGCCTTCCGGGCCTCCGTGGCCGGACCGTGGCCGAACGTGCAAGCGGAGTGCAACGGCCGTGGCCGAGGACGAGCGGCAGGAGCGGGACCCTGACAGCAAGCGTTGTGCTGTTTCAACAATGAGCCGATACCGGCCGCCTGGAGTGATCTCAATCGACCCGCACGGCGGGCGGTGCTCCCGCCCGCTTTGCCAAAGGGCGTACGGGTGCTGGTCATGCTCAGCCTGCGGGCTGGGCATGTAACTGGCCAGACCCACCCCGCTGCCCTCGATGTCTCGGTATCCTTTTGTTCAGATCGCCGCGAGGGGGAGATGTGACTGTCCAAGAAGAAAACGAAGAGGAGTGGGTTGATGGAGAGCTGCGGGAGGAGAGTAGATCTAAGACAGCCCCGACAGCCTTAGCGAATACTGCTTCAGAGACTCGAATGATCCGCTTGCTGGCTGAGCACGATATCGGCCTGGTCGGTACCCAGGCTGGGTCGTTCAAATTTTCGTCGCACCCAAGATGGAACCATCTTGGTAACAGAGAAGTGCATCTCCCTAGGGGGTATCATGCGACCCTTCTTACTCAGCTCGAGAAGGGCGCCCAGCACTCTGCTCAGTGGGCTGGGATAGTAATCCCCAGCGATGGGTACCTTGAATTCCTCCTTGGCCCTAACCAGTTGCCGGGGCCGTCCATTTTGCGAAGACTTTTAGGGCTGGTTGCAGACCAAACCGAGGATGAATGTGCACGCCGTCATGACCCGGATAATTCGGCGACCTTGAGATTCGATCGAATCCTGACGCACGAAGGGGCGCCGAAAATCCACCTCACGGGTGACGGCGTCTGCCTAGAAGTGGGAGGCCCATCGCAGGCGTGCCACGTCTTAGCCAACGTCGGATTTGGGGAGGCACCCCGCTACGTCACTTCCTTGCGCGTTTTCTATGACAGAGAGATGAGGGCTCAGGAACTAGAAGCAGCTGCGGCTCCCCTCGTTGATTCACTGCTGTACGAACTCGACGTACGGAATCGCTTGAACTTGCGCCTTGCTAAATGGCCCAGTCAGACGGACCGACGGCGGCACCCGGCGAGAGGTGAACAGCCAGAGCGAATCGTGCGCTTCCCGGAAATCAAGATCGAATCCGAAGTTTCAGTCCTCTTCCGCTTCGCGGGAAGCGCGACGGGGAACCCGCCGCTCGCTTTTTTGTCCTACTATCAAGTCCTGGAGAATTTTTTCCCCGTAGCCGGAAGGAGGGGCGCGCTCAAGAAGATCGAGCTTGAGTTGGCGGATCCTCGATTCGATCGCCGCTCTGACAAGAGCCTGATGCGCCTTCTCGACGTGGGCGAGACATCCGCCACGGCGTCTGAGGCGGCGCATCTGAAAACGCTCCTGAAGGACTTCGTAAGACATGACGTGCTCCTGGAATTCTTTTCGAAGAGGCAATGGGGCAAGCATTTTACGAAGCAGGGGCCAATCAGGGGGATTACTGACAATATCAACCCGGATAACCAGCACACCATCCTTTCTCATCAGGTGGCTGAACGGGTCTACAGAATTCGGAATCGGATCGTTCACGCAAAGGATGACCCGAAATATCTGAATACTCCCGCCCTTCTTCCCCAGAGTGACGAGGCCGAAGCGCTCTGGCCAGATATCGATCTCGTTCGGCTCCTTGCCTGCGAGGTCATATTGAGCGCTCAGGTACGTAGCTGACGGAAAATCAGAGTACGTCGGGCCCGCCCGGGGTCGAAACGTGCCGGTGTGCTGATGCGGTTTCGCCCGTGTAGGCAAGAAGCCCCGACCGGTGAAACCGGTCGGGGCTTCCGTGGGGGAGTCAAGCGGGGTGTTTTTTCCTTGGGATGTCGGCCTTGTGGGGCGGCTTCATCCTCGGGCGAGGGGCAGCGTCCACTGCTCGGAGCGCCGGTCGGTGACAGTGGTAACTGAGCGGCGTGTGTGCGGGACGAGCTGGACGACCTTCTCGGCGGCGTCGCGGGCGAGATCGTCCAGGACGGACTGGTAGATGTCCCTCGTGATCCGGGTGTCCGAGTGGCCGAGTGTTTCGGAGACCACCTTGATATCGACCCCGGCGGCGAGCATCAGGGTCGCTGCGACGTGGCGTAGATCGTGCAGCCTGATCGGCGGCAGGTCAGCGGCTTCCACCAAGCGCTCGAACAGGTCGCTGACCTTGCCGGGGTGAAGGAGGGAGCCGTCCTCCTGGGTAAAGATGCGTCCGGTGTCCAGCCAGCCCTCGCCCCATTCCTCTCGCTCTCGTTGCTGGCGGAGCCTGTGGGCTGAGAGGTACTGATTGGTTTCTTCGTCGAGGGCGATCAGACGGACACCGGAATCGGTTTCGGAGCACCCTCGTGAACGTCCCATCCATCCTGTACGAGCTGGGTCGCGATGGTGAGCGAGCGTGCCTTGGCCGAGTGGTCTACCCACCGCACGCCGCAGCTCTCACCCCGACCAGCCACACCAGCCGTGTGCCCAAGGCTTGGCCGCCCGTCGTGTCGCCGCATCCGGTTGTCGCGGACCAGGATCGACGTGCACCGCGCCGGTGAGCATCCCGTAGTCGAGGGCGGGGGCGTGAAAGAGCGTCCGCGCGCTTCACAGGACGATGCTGAAGCGCGCGGACAAGGCGGTGGTGAGGCGCTTCTGGGCCCGACCGTGTGGGTCACCGGCCTCGGCCCGGCGTCGACTGAAGGGTCACAGCCGCCGAGACGCGCGGCTGAGGCTGGGACGGGTGGCTGAAGAGGGGTGTCGAGGTCGGCGTGCTCCGCTGGAGGGCTGCCGTGACGCGGATGTCTTCGCCAGCCCCGCTCAGCGGCATGTCGGCGGCGCGGGCGCGCGTGGCCGCTGCCTCCGGGCGGCGAGCAGAAGGCGGATCGCGGCGTACGGCGCCGGGCTCGCTCCAGTCTTCGACACCGGCGTAGACGGGCCCCAGAGCCTGACCTGCATCGGTGAGGACGTACGGGTCGCCGTGCCGTGAGCCCGATCGCGCGACCAGTCCGTCGGCCTGGAGCCGACGGAGCTTGGCGTGCCAACGGCCTGATCCATCCCCGTCTCCGCAACGAGGTACGCCAGTCGCATCGGGCCGTCGTTCGCGTCAAGCATCTGGATCACGGCGGTGGTGTGCCGGAGGGCAAGGCGATGCAGTGCGTCCTCGGTTCGCTCGGCGTCGGCCATCGGCCCCAGGGACAGGTGTGCGCGGGACCACTGCGACACGGTGCTCAGCACGGGAAGCAAAGCTTCGCCCTGCGCGCTGAGCCGATACGGCGCTGCCCGCAATCCGGCGTGGCGCGTCGTGGCTTCGTCGACTGGGACTGTGCATCGTTCGACGTCACTTCCGATCATGGAGGATGCACCGATGACCAGTAAGAGTGTGATCGAGGCCGAGACCGTCGAGGCGGCTGAGCCTCAGCCGGCGAAGGCGATGGATGACCGGCTGATCGAAGAGCTGGTGTCCCGGGCCCAGGCCGAAGGACTGCAGCTGACGGGTGAGGGCGGGTTGCTCCAGCAGCTGACGAAGACTGCTGGACTCTGCGTTGGAAGACCGCGTTGAACGCCTCCGACGGCCGCCTCTCCGCAGCCCGCCAGTAACCCCAACCACGCTCGTTACACCGCTCGATTGACAGACCCGCACGCACGCTTGTCGAAGCGCGTGGCGACGGCCCGGAAGTTCTTGAGCTGTCCACGATGCGCACGCGCCGCAGGACCTGGTGGGAGCCGGAGGCGGTCGGAGGAGCACGATGAGCGTGCGCGGGCACCACGCCCGCACCGAGCCCGGCACGGCTGTGCTGACCTGCGACCGTACTGATGGCGGGCCCTTTCCCCGCTCGGTGACGAGCTGTGGCTGCTCCAGGCCGGGGCCTCCTCGACACCTCGGTCCAGCGTCTCGGCGAGCGCGCCGCCGGCCGGTCACTGGGGGTGTGCGCCGAGGATATCGTCCGCGACCTCACAGGGCTGCGGACGACCCCCGCGCCGAGCACGGCGAGGACAGCCGCCACCCACGTCGGTGGCCAACCGTATCGCAGCTGATGCGGTTGGCCACCCTTCGGTGGGTCCGGATTCCCCGGAAACTCAGAGGACCAGGCCGAGAACCCCTACTAGGAGGATTATCCCACCGCCCAGCGTGAAGAGCGCACCAACAGCGAAGGTAATGGCACGCGCTGCGGCAGGATTCGTCGGTTGGAGACCATACTGCTCACGCGACCAGTTGGCGAGCGTATTTGTGTTCCTCTTGGCGGAGCGAAGTAGGCCAAGGCCGCAAAGCATTGCCACGGGCCCTGCAATCAGGGCGACCACGGTCCCTTCGGCCAGGGAGCTCATATCGAATATTCCTCTCGTCCGGTGCCTGAACCACTCACCAGCTCTTCACCCAGGTATAGCTTGGGCCGCCGTTGATCTCAAAGGGTAGGACTTCAGCGCCAACACCGGCGGAAACCTCACCCACGAGATCCCCCTTTGAATTCCTGGCCCCGCCTGTTGACCATCCTGCGTGGCCGCTGATCGGCGCACCCGCGCTTACTTCCACGTTGGTTCCCCACCCCTTAACCTGCTCGTAAGAATCGGCATTACTGTACGTATTGTCTACCGAACCTGAGACGCCGGGTGAACCGATGCCGAATCCGAAGGATCCCGAAATGGCGGGGTGATACATTCCGTCGGGTGTTCGCATAACGGAGAAACATAGGCCCATCGTCCCGGCAATCCCGGCGCTCGCTGCACCATTTCCACAGAATCCGCGAGTTTGGTCATATCCTGTCATTTTTGTAATTTTCCGAACCCCCCCGATGCTGTCCGCTACCTCCATGGCTTTATAGAGGTATTTCCCTATCCCGTTTGCGATCTTATCTGCACGACTCATAGAGCGTCGCCGCTCTATCGCGTCGCGACGCTTTGCTTCTGCTTTTCTTTTCTCTGCCCGTTTCTTAGCCTGGGCCTCTGCCTTTGCCGCCTTCTTGGCGTCATAGTGGAAGACCTTGTACGTGCTGGGGCTTGCCTTGTAGGCGGCGTACTTATTCCGGGATTCCTTGTCCTTCTTGGGAGTCTGGTTCCAGACCCATTTGCCGTTTTTCTGGGTGTAGCCGGCGGTCATGCCGCGGTCGGCCGCCCAGCGGTCGTCGTTGTAGGTGGCGCCGCCCGCGGGGCCGTCGGGGCGCAGCCCGTCGGGGTCGGCTTGGGTGATGGGGTTGTTGTGGGCGTAGGAGTAGGCGTTCATCTGGGCCGGGTCGGTTTCGTCGATGATGGGGTCGACGGAGAGGAAGCGGCCGAGGGTGGGGTCGTATTCGCGGGCGCCGAGGTGGATGAGTCCGGTGGGGTCGTCGGTGCCGCCGACGAAGCCGCGGGTGCCGGGGATGGTTTCGGAGTCCTCGGAGCGGGACTGGCCGAAGGGGAGTTGGCGGCGGCGGGTGATGAGGAGGGTTCCGGCGGTGACGGCGGTCAGCGCGGTGCCCTGGTGGTCGTTGATGAGGTAGCTGAAGCCCTTGCCGGTCCGCACGGCGATGGTTTCGCCGTCGTGGGTGTAGTAGCGGGTGGCGTCCTTGGTACCGGTGGCGGTGATGGTGAGTTCGTTGCCGCCGGGCAGGCTCAGGGTGGTGCTGCCGTCCGCCTGGTGCGTGAGAAGGCGTGAGCCGTCGGCGTCGTAGACGTAGTCGGTGCTCTTGCCGTTCTCGGTCAAGGACTTCAGGTGCTGCTCGTCGTCCCAGACGAGGGACTGTGAGCGGGTGCCGAGGTTGCGGGTGGTGGTGTTGCCCGCGTCGTCGTATTCGAAGGTGTCCTTGTGGCCGTCGTCCGTGCCGCCCTTGACGGTGGCGGTCTGGACGGCGTGCGGCAGGGCCTTGCCCGGCTCGGGCTGGGTGTAGGTGGTGGTGGCTCCGCGCTGGTGGTCCACCTGCTCGGTGCGGTTGCCCACGGCGTCGTAGGTGAAGCTCTGCCAGTACGGGGAAGGACCGCCGACCGTGGTCGACGACGGCTTGGCAGTGCAGTCCTTTGTGGCGGTCCACGCCTCGGTCAGTTGACCGAGGGCGTCCTGGGTGTAGCACTGCGTGTCGACCGTGCGGGCCGTGTCCTGCCCGGACGCGGTCGTGAGGGAGGTGATGTTCCCTGCGTCGTCATATGTCCACGACGAGTCGTCCACGCGCTGCGGGGCGAGGTCGCGGTCGGTGATCTGACGGGTGAGGCGCCCGGTCTGCTCGTCGTAGACCCGGGTCCGGTACAGCTTCTTGCCCAGTGGCCCGAATTCGAGCCGGGTTGGCCGGGCCCATGCGTCGCGTGTGGTGTCGTTCACCAGAACGAGGGAACCCGCCGTCGTCTTGAAGGGCAGGTTGCCCTCCCCGTAGACGCTGGTGACACGTTCGCTGGGCAGGTTGCCGACGGCGGGCTGCTTCACCCATTCCTGCTGTCCGGTGTACTTGTTGTACCCGAACGTCCAGTCGTAGGTGCCCGTGACTGCTCCCGCCTGCTCGGGGATGGTGACGGTGCTGGCGGTGGGCTGGTAGTCGTCGTTGTACGCGGTGGTCGCGTTCGTGTATTCCTTGCCGTCCACGATGCGGGTGCTGGAGGTGGGCTGGCCCTTGGCGACCGTGTCCCACACGCGGCTGGTCAGGGTCGTGGAGCCCTTCTTGACCGATGTCTCGCGGCCGAGGGCGTCGTAGCTGGTGGTCAGTGTGACGCCGCGGGCGTCGGTGATCGTCGTGGCGCGGCCGAGCTTGTCGTAGCCGGTCGTCGTCGTGCCCTTGTCGGGGTCGTCGGTGCGGATCTCCTGGCCGCGTGCGTCGAAGGTGTGGGTCCAGGTGTTGCCCGCTGGGTCGGTGACCTTGAGCGGCTCGTCCCACTTGCCGTACGTGTACGAGGTCTTCTGCGAGGCCGTACGGGCCGCGTTCGTGTACTCGTACAGCTCACTCGTGCGCCCCAGCGCGTCGGTGACCGTCGTGGTCGCCTTGCCGCCCGCCGGCGGGATGACCGTTGTGCGGTCGCCGGCGTACTCGGTGCGGGTGCGCCAGGTCTCGTCGCCGTACTTGCGCGAGATGGAGTCGGTGACGCGGTTCTGCCCGTCGTACAGGTTCTCCGTCATGGACGGGACCTTGTTGTCCGACGTGGTGGTCAGCGTGGCCGAGGGGACACCGTCCGCGTAGTAGGAGTCGTAGGTCTTGTACGCGTTGCCGCGGGTGTCGTAGAGCGTCTCGGTGATCAGTCGGTTCTTCGTCCCGTACGCGGGAACTTGGGTCTCGCGGCTACGGAGCAGGCCGTCGAGGATCTCGTAGGTGGTGACGTAGGAGCCGTCGTACTGGAGCGACTTGGTCGCGACCGTGTTCGCGGCCGTGGTGGAGACGGTGTACGCGAACTCCTGGGCCGGCTGGGTGGCGTGCGCGCTCTTGGGCCAGGCCGGGGTCCAGGTGCGCAGGGTGCGGCCGAGGCCGTCGTACTCGGCGTCCGCGCGCTTGCCGTTGGGGTCCACAATGCCGGTGGCCAGGCCCCTGGTGGGGTCGTACTCGGTCGTGGTGGCGTGTCCGAGCGCGTTCGTCTCGGTGACCTTGGCCGGGGCGGCGACGGTGGCCGGGGTGTAGGCGGTCTTGCTGGTCTTGCCGTCCGCGTCGGTCTCGGTCAGCTCGCGGCCGTGCTGGTCGTAGGTGTGGGTGGCGGTGGTGAGGTAGCCGGTGCCCTTGTCGTCCTGCTCGTCCAGGCGCGTCACGTCACCCTTGGTGGGTGCGGTGTCGAGGCTGGTGGCGCCGTCGTAGTAGTGCCGCTCGACGGATATCAGGTCGTCGGGCAAGGACGTGAACTCGCCGCACGCCTTAGCGGTGGTCTTGATCTCCTTGACCAGCGTCAAGATGTTCGCATCGGCGTTCTTGGCGTACGAGGTCGTGGTGCACTCCTCGTCGCCACTCTTCGCGGTGTCGCCCAGCTCCGACTCGCTCAGCGGCTGGCCGTTGTCGTCGAAGGTGCGCTCGGTGCGTGTCGTGCGCCACTTGCCCTCGCCCAGCGAGGTGCGGGCGATTTCGGTGGCGCCGCCGGTCGCGTAGGCGTACTGCGTGGGCAGCCCATCACGCGTGTGGGTGGCCGTGGCCGCCGAGTGCCACGGGGTGAAGCTTGTGGTGGATTCGAGGGTGCCGCCGTCCTGGCTGTAGGTGGCTTCCTCGCGGGTCATGCCGGCGAAGGCCGGGTGGTCGGTGATCGCGGTGCCTTCGTGGTCGGTGACCTTGGCGTCCTTGATGCCGCGGAAGTAGCGGTACTCGGTCAGGGTCTGCTTGCCCTCGGCCGGCGCGCCGGTACGGACCTGGACACGGCCGTAGCCCTTGCGGTCGCCGTAGGTGAGGTGCTTGGCCTTCGTGAACTCGTCGGCCTCCTCCTTCGCCCAGCCCATCCCGTCCAGGTAGCTGTAGTCCGTCTCCTTGACCGGAGCACCACCGGTGTTGTCGCTCTCCAAGACCTGGGTGACCACATAGGAGTGGAACCAGTCCAGGTACGGCTCGTACTCCGCGCCCGGAGAATCCGGCGGGGACCAGATCACCGGGTAGCAGCGCCGATTGTTCGACTCCGGCTTGGGCATGTCGCCCGGCTTGCAGTCAGGGGCCGAGTACGTGACACCGAGAGTCGAACCGGACTCGGTGTTCACCGCGTAGACGCGGTAACGCACCAGCGGCGGTACGGGGTCGGGGCGGCCGCCGGTGGTGGCGCCCTCGACGCGGTTGGCGAGCTGCTGCCCCTTGAACGTCACCTTCGGCAATGTCACATCGCCCGTACCGGTGTGCCCGGTGCGCTCGATCGACGCGAGCCACAGCGCGGGAGACGAGCCGTCCCCGGTCGAGGGGAACTGGTGCGTGAGCACCCAGGAGTCGACCGGCTTGTAGGCGTCGTCGACGAGGACCGAGGTGTCGATCTTCGTGAGCCGCTTGCGGGTCCAGAAGGACGGCGAGTACCGGTCCTTGCACTCCTCTCCGCTCTTGCAGTACCGGTCGAACGGGACGTCCGGCCAGTTCTTCGCATGCGCCGAATCGAACGTGCCGCAGTCGCTCAGGCACCGCTCCGACATCGTGAACGCGACCTTCGCCGCGGCCTTCTTGCTGTAGACCGTGTCGGAGCGCAGCCCGTAGTCGACGTGGTCGAGCCACCCGCCCCGGTCGTACGTCGTCGCCGTCGAGGCACCCGTGTCCGGGTTGACGTTACGACCGTAGAAGTTGGACTCCTTCTGCCAGTAGTAGGCCATCGCGTCGTCGTGCGGGTCCACGACGTAGTCCAGGTTCCACCGCCACGCCTGCTGGCACCACGAGTCCTTGTACGCGTCCGCGTGGCAGGGCTCGCCCTTCTGGTTGCCGAACACCGGCGCGTTCCACGTCGAGTTCGTCTCGGGCTTGCCGGTGCTCCAGCCGGGCAGGCGGTTGTAGCCGAAGTAGTAGCGCGTACCGTCCGGCGTGGTCACCCGCCAGTACTCGCCGTCGTTGTCGCCGTTGCCCCGCTCCGTGCTGCTGAGCTTGACGACCTTCGTGCCGTCGTCGCTCTCCAGGTGCCACTCACCGCTCGCGTCGTCCTTGACGAGCACGTTCGACTGACCACCCAGGTTCAGGACCGCGTTGTCCGACTTCCAGCACTGGTCACCGCTCTTGTCGGTGCCGTTGCCGTCCTTCACGTCGTCCGAGCAGGAGGTGTACCGGCGCTCGATGTAGCCCGGCTCCATCGACCAGCCGTCACCGATCCAGTTCGCCTGGTTGTTCGTCGCCGCCGTACGCCCGTCCACCGACTGCGAGTTGTACCCGAGCGAAAGTTCGGGCTCGACCCCGCCCGGGACCGCTGGGGTGTCAATGTCGTACGACCACGAGAAACCACCGTTGGAACCACCGGCAGACCAGTTCGACGAAGGCGCCAGCGACGTGGCACCGAAGTCACCGGAAGCACCCGACGCAGACGCCGTGGCGGCCAGCAGGACCGTACCGCTCGCCGCCGAAAGACCCGTCGCCGAGCGCGCCGTGGACGGCGCGGCTTCGACAGGGTCGGACTGCGCGTGCGCACTGGCTTTGCCCAGAGCGACGACGCCGGAGACAGTGCCGGCGGCAGTGTCGTTCACGACCGAGGCGAGTGTTTCCCCCGTGCCGCAGTGGGCGGAACCCGGTGCGTCGAGCGCGCAGTCGGGCAGCCGCTTCAGCGTCAGCCGGGAAGCCCAGTCGGCTCCGTACGCTCCACGGATCGCGCTGTAATCCACCTGCACGTCAGCCTTGCCCGCCGTGCCCGCGGTCGGGCGCACGGCGAGGACCATCCCCTCGATGCCCATGCGACGCGACGTCTCGCGGTCCAGGAGCTGGACATCAGCTTTGCTCGGCCCCGCCTTCGCCGTGGCGCGTTGGATCCCGACCGGCAGACCATCGGCCTTCACCCGTGCCCGTGCTGTCTCGGGCAACGTCACGGGCGCGACACCGGCCTTCGGCCAGGCAACCTTCGGGGCCTTCCACGCACGCCCCTGCGTCTCGTCCTTGACGTGCAGACCCTGCCTCTTCGCGTCAGAGGTCGGTACGGGTTTCTGCCGCACAAGGTCCACCAGATCTAGTCCGGCCGCCTCAGCCACCGGCCCTCCGATGAGCCCCGCTCCCAGCAGACCAGCAAGGCCACCGGCCACCCACCTGACCCGGCGTAGGCGCCTTCCCGAGGCCGCCTCATGGCGACGCCCTCCGCCTCGCGCGGCTCTTCGCTTTTCGAGCACAACACACCCTTTCTCTTCACAATATGCAGTCGGAAAATTTAGCAACAGTAAAGGGCTTCGCGAAAGATGGAGCCGTATCTTCATCCAATTTTGCCCACCCACACTTGGAATGACGTAAATGCCGCTATTCCTCGCGGCATAGCAACACGGGAAGTCCATCTGGATTTTGGGCGATATGTACAGTGAAAAACCGCATAAAGTGGACGGAAATGCGTAAGAAGCTCTGCCACGCGGCGGGCCAGGTCGCACCCCTCTCGCGCCAAAGAGGTAAAGTCCGCCGCGATCGCATTCGTGAAGACCGTGTATAGGAGAAGTAATGAGGAGAATTCTTTGGAGGCGAAGCAGATGCGCAACTCGCCTTCTCCTGCCCCTCGTTGCAACATCAGCCCTCACCGTGGCGGCCATTCCGGCGACCGCCGCAGCCGCCCCTCCGGGGTCGAGCCTCGCAGCCAGCCCGGAGGCCGAGGCGGCCCAGCAGGCAGCCGACAGCGGTGACTCGGTGGAGGTGCTCGCGCGCAGGACCGAGACGTCCCAGGTGTTCGCCAACCCTGACGGAACGTTCACCGAGGACCGGTACGCCGTCGCCCGGTGGACACGGCAGAATGGCGCGTTCGTCGACATCGACACCCAGCTCCACCGGGAGGCGGACGGCGCGATCCAGCCGCAGGCGGCGAGTGTCGGCATGCGCTTCGGGGGCGGCGGCGACCGTACGCTGGCCTCGATCACACGGGACGGCCGCACACTCACCTTTACGTGGCCTACGGCTCTGCCGTCGCCGACGATCGCCGACGACACCGCCACATACCCCGACGTACTTCCCGACGTCGACCTCAAGCTCCGGGCCGGAGCCACCGGCTTCGCTCAGCTCCTTGTCGTCAAGACGCCCGAGGCGGCCGCCGACCCCGCACTCAAGAACCTCACCTACGCCCTCAAGTCCGACGGCGTGTCACTCCAGGCCGACGAGCACGGCAACATGAGGGCGCTCAACCCCGCCGGGCAGCTCGTCTTCACTGCGCCCACCCCCCGCATGTGGGACAGCACCACCGCGTCGGCCCCCCTCGCCGCCCGCACCGCCCAAGAGACGGGCCCCGCCGCTGACACGAGTGAGTTTGAACCGCCGCACGGCGCCAACGAGGCGGCGATGCCCGTGAGCATCGACGGCGACAACCTGCGACTTCACCCGGACCAAGACCTGCTGACCGGTGAGAAGACCCAGTACCCGGTGTACATCGACCCCTATGTCGACGGCTCCCGCTACTCCTGGACCATCGCGTACAAGAAATACCCCAACAGCTCGTTCTTCAACGGCGCCGGCTGGGGCGGCTCGGGCAAGACGACCAACGAGGCGCGCTCCGGTTACGAGGACGAGACCAACGGTCTGGCCCGCTCGTACTTCCGGATGAACACCAAGAACCTGTGGAGCACGGACAAGCAGGTCACCAAGTCCACGTTCCGGATCAAGAACACGTGGTCTTGGTCGTGCACCGCGCGCAAGGTCAACCTGTGGCGCACTGCCGTCATCGGCGCCTCCACGACCTGGAACAACCGTCCCACGCGCCGGGAGAAGATGGACGACGTCACAGACGCCAAGGGATGGGGTTCGAGCTGCCCGGCCGGAAACCTGGCGTTCGACGTCACCAAGGGCGCCAAGGACGCGGCTTCCAGCAAGTGGAACTCGATCACTCTGGAGTTGTCGGCGGACAACGAGAGTGACGTCTACGGCTGGAAGAAGTTCGACGCCAAGTCCGCCGTCATGTCCACCACGTACAACACACCGCCGAGCGCCCCCACCGCACTGGATACCATCCCCTCGACGAAGAACAGCAAGGGCTGCGGTGACACGGCGCCCTACGGCCTCATCGGCAACACCGACGTCACCCTGACCGCCAAGGTCAGCGACAAGGACGGCGGTACCGTCACTGCCCGCTTCCACCTCTGGGCCACCGGCCACCACGACGACAAGGGCAAGGTCTTCTTCGACCAGACCGTCTCGGTGACCTCTGGGACCATCGCGAAGGTCAAGGTCCCCAAGGCCACACTCAGCAAGTACCTGAACGACGCGAACGGCAATTTCTCCTGGAAGGCCCAGGCGAGCGACGCCACCGCCAAGTCCGACTGGACGCCCACCCTCGGGGCCGCCGGCTGCCGCTTCGTCTTCGACCCCAACCGCCCCAGCACACCGCCCGCCGTCTCCTCGAAGGACTTCCCCGACAGCTCCGACGGCGTTCCCACCACCACCGGCCGCGTCCGTACCCCTGGGACCTTCACGATCGCCAGCGGAGGCGTGAAGGACGTCGCCAAGTACCAGTACTGGACCGACTCCGACACCACGAAGCACGCTCTGACGCCCTCCGCCGCAGGGGGCTCGGTCAGCGCCAAGCTCACTCCCACCGCCGCCGGGACGCACACGCTGTACGCCCAGAGCATCGACAAGGCTGGCAATGTCTCGGACGCGGCTACGTACATTTTCTTCGTCCTCGGCCTCGAACAGGCGGACCAGCCCGGCGACATCAACGGCGACGGCAACCCCGACCTCTGGGCCATCGACAAGGACGAGGTTCTGCACCGCATGTACGGAGCCGGTGACGGCACCGTGGCGGACGTCGCCAAGGAGGCGTCCCACTCCAACTGGAAGGGCGTGCGCGTCACCCACCGTGGTGACTGGACCGGCGACGGCTACGAAGACCTCATCGCCGCCCGGCACGACGACACCGCCGATGCCGACCGTCTGTGGATCCACCCCAACAACGGATATGGCTTCGCCTGCACCGACTGCACCGAGGAAGACGGCGGAGCCCGCCAGGAACTCACCGTCTACGACGAGAACAACAACCACTGGCAGGACGCCGACCAGATCCTCGCCATCGGCGATGTCGACGGCGCCCTCGACTACGACGGCGACGGAACCCCGGACACGCCAGGGCACCCCGATCTCCTCGTCAAGCAGGGCGACCAGCTCTGGCTCTACTACGCCACCGACGACAACCGCCTCGACACCGAGTACGACCCCGTCCTCCTCGGCGACAATACCTGGGCCGACACGGACCTCTTCGCCCCCGGCGACACCAACGGCGACGGACACGTCGACCTCGGCGCCCGCGACCGCACCACCGGCGCGGTCTACATCTACCCCGGCACGGGCGACGACGGACTGCCCGACCTCGCCCACGGCGTGAAGGTCCCAACCACCCTCACCACCACCGCCAATCCCCTACTCACCTCCCCCGGAGACGCCGACCACAGCGGCGCCTTCGACCTCTGGTACACCCAGGTGACCGGCTCCAGCACCAAACTCATAGGCCACCGAGACCCCTCCACCGGCAAGGGCACCGCAGAGGAAATGCCTACGGACTTCGCGCCGTTCCGCGCCATCAGCTAGGTCACACGGCAACGCCGACTCGGCGAAAGGGGCCCGGCTGTCCTCGCACCCAGCAAGGAGCAGCCGGGCCACATCGCGTCACCAACCCGCCCACGCGCATGTCAGCTAGTGGCTCGGCTCAGATCCCTGGCCGGGTATTGATCTTTCGTCCGCTGCAGGGCAGGCTGCTTCCAGGTCTTGATCGCGAGGGTGGTGGTGGGGCGTCGTCCTGGAATGTTCGTCCGGCCGGTGAGCATGGAGGAAGGGCGCCGGCTGCAGCTGATCAGCCGAACGGCCAAGGACCCGGCGAAGCTACGGCGGGCGCTCGTCGTCATGATGTCTGCCCAGGGCCAGTCGGTGCCGGACATCACCTCGTTGATGGACGCCAGTGCCGACTACGTGCGCGACTACTCCACGCTTTCAACGAGCGGGGGTTCGACGCGCTCGACCCAAAATGGAGCGGGGGGGCGCCCCAGGACGATCGGTAGCAGGGTGCGCGAGCATATCTGCCTGATCGCCCTGACGTCCCCCGCCGACTGGCGCATCACCGGGTTCTCTACCTTGAGCCTGACCAAGCTGGCCGAACATCTGGTCAGGCAGGCCGTCGTCCCTGCGCTCAGCCGCGAGAAGCTGCGTCGAATACTGCGCGAGGGCAAGGTCTCCTGGCAGACGACCACGATCTGGAAGTCCTCGAACGACCGCGATTTCATCGCCAAGATGCGCCGGGTCCTGGCCCTGTACGACACCCCGCCGAGTGATGGCCGGGTGGTATGCGTGGACGAGTTCGGCCCGCTGAACCTGATGCCCCGCAAGGGCAAGGCATGGCGTCCGCTCCGGTCACCGCGCTGCCTGCGGGCCACCTACAACCGCTACGACGGGGTGATGCACATGCTCGCCGCCCTCGACCTGGCCACCGGCAAGATGTACTACCGGATCCAGCCGCGCAAGCGGTGGCGTGAGTTGCTGTCCCTGCTCAAGGCGCTGCGCGCCCGCTGGCCCGGCGAGAAGTTGTATGTCGTGCTGAACAACTTCTCCCCGCACAAGCACCCGAACGTCCGCGCTTGGGCCACAGCCAACGACATCGAACTGGTCTTCCTGCCAACCTACGGGTCGTGGCTGAACTGGATCGAGGCCGACTTCGCCGCTCTGCGCTACTTCGCTCTCAACGGCACCGACCACCGCAGCCACGGTGAGCAGAATGCCACGATCGCCGCCTACATGCGTTGGCGCGACACCCGCGCCGAACCGAAGACAGCCTTCGCCCCCGACTCACCTATCCGTGCCTGGACCCGGTACCCGGCGAAGGCAGCTTGAGAAGTCCTCTACAGGCTTCTCCGGGGCCGAGGACCACTGCTCCATGGATGCGACGATTTCCGCGAGCCCGGTCTCGAAGGCCGCCGCGTCGACCTCACCGGTTCCATACTCCTGCCACAGTTCGGCGAGCTCGTCCTCCCGCTCAGCCCCGAGGGCGGCACGGTCCTCGACCCCTTCACCGGCAGCGGCTCCACCGGCGTCGCCGCCTTGCGCGAAGGCCGCAACTTCCTCGGCGTCGAACTCTCCACCCACTACGCCGACATCGCCGAGCAGCGCCTGCGCGCCGAGCTGACCCAGGACGACTTCACCCTCGCCGGGCCCGAAGAATGAGCCGGAGAACCGGTCCGGGGCCGGCAGAGCCGAGACGGCGAAGGGCGACTGGAGCACCGGGAGTTCGGTGCTCCAGCCGCCCTTCCGTGTAGGTCAGGCCGCTTCGAAGGCCCGTCGTATCAGGGGCTGCGCCTTCTCCAGGGTGGCGGGCGAGCCGATGCGGACCTCCAGGTCCCCGGTCCCGAGGTGCCCGATCCCGCGCATGTCGCGCGCGAAGCCCTCCTCCAGTTCGACCGTGTCGGGGTCGAGGCGCAGGTACGTGAGGATCACCTTGTGCCCCGGGCGGAACAGGACCGAGGCGATGTTCACGAGGCGCCGATAGGCGATGTAGTGCTGAAGCGGGGTGACCTCGACCTCGCCCCACGCCGTGAGGGCCTCGTCCAGCTCGCCGTACAGGTCCTCCAGGCACGCCGGAGCGGAGCAACGCGCCGACGGAAACGAGTCAGTGGACGGCATCGGTGCTACCGCGGTTCGCTCTCTTCCGCCCCGAACCCCACTGGGGTGCGGCACGCCGGGCGATGAGTGCTCCACCAGCAGGCTCAACAGGTCCCCGTCGAAGACGCGGTAGCGCAAGAGGTCAATCCGCTCGGGAACGGTGTCGACGGCGACGCGGTCGTGGTGGGAGAAGGCCGCTGCGATACAGATCATCCGGGGATGCGACCAGTCGATGCTCTCGGCTGCCTCCTCGCCGAGCACGCCACGCACCAGCGCCGCGAATTCGTGCCGCGCCGAGCGCAACCACGTCATGTATGAGACGGCCTGCGACAGCACGCCGCTGTCCGAGCCCTTCTTGTATTCGATCACGACCGGAGCGCCGGTCTCGTCCAACCCCAGCGTGTCGATCCGTCCCCGGTGCCACGGCCCTGTCGCGTACTCCGACGCCAGGAAACGAACCCCGAGCATCGCCTCCAGGCCCGCCTCGACCCGCCGCTGAAGCTCCACCTCCAGCGCCACCGCCGAACCCACCAGCTCAACGTCCCGCCCGTCCGCACCCCGCCGGAACACCTTCAGCTCGGCCACTTAACAGCTCCTCCCGTGATATCCGCAAGAAGACCAATCAACGACGAGCTGCGGGTATTCCCCACATAAAGGTGACGCTATAAGTCTCCTCTAGCCCACCGGACAACGGAGGTGTGCCGTCTGGGTTCGGATGTACGCCCCTCGAACAACTGCCCACGGGTGCGCCCCGGACGCGCTGCGCAAGCGTGCCTCTACGGCGAGCCCTCATTTAGAGTGAACGTGAGGATGCATTGAGTAATTGGAGGGTAGTGAATTGAAGAGAGGCACCAAGGCGCTCGCTGCTGCGGCGGTTTCGGCCGCAGCAGCCCTGGCGCTCAACGCCACATCAGCGGCGGGACCAGCAGAAGGGTCCGCTTCGCGTCAAGCGCAGGTAGTGCTCGCCGAGCACAGGTCGGCTGATGTACCGCCCCCCGCCTGGATGAAGGGTCCGAACGGTGAGGCCCCCACCGAATGGGGATCGGCCACTTGGGACCCGGAAGTCGCGTCGTCCGGTAAGAAGCAGACGCGGGTTTCCCGGGGCGGTGGTAACTGGAACTACGGGACGGCGTTGGATGGAAGCAAGAAACTGTGCTTCTCGAACTACATCCACCAGAAGAAGACGCATTCGGCATCCGTCTCGATTGCCGAAGCGGTCGACAAAGTAGTCAAGGAGCCCAACGCGTGGGCTAAGGCGAGCGCAAAGGCTGGCCTCGGACACAAGTGCAGCGCCTACTGGTCACTGTACTGAAGTCGCACATGTGGGCTGGCTCGAGTTCGAGACGTCGGGCGCAGTGAGCGCGGCCCCATGGAGTGCGGCGTCTTGGCTTCTCGTTGGAGACCCAAGCGACATACTGACAGCCGTTCCTTTATGAAAGCACGATTCCTATGCCCTTGACTCGCTCGTTCGCCTACGCATTTCTCTCTGCCGCATTCATCGGGGCGCTGGGGCCACTATCCGATCTGAGTGGAGCCGGAATCGGACGCGTGGGAGGAGCGGTTTTCAGCGTCGGATGGTGTTACGCTGCGCTACCTTTTTTTGCGGGCTATGCCGGGCGCTCGAAATTTCAAGCGGCAGGGCTCGGGGTCTTTAGCGTGGTCACGGCAGTCCTCGTCTACTACGTCACGAAGGCATTCCTCGGCGACTTCGTACGGACCGATCTCTCTGACAAGACCGGTCAAACGACGTACTTCTCATGGGGAGACTTCGCCTCCATGACGGCGGCGTGGTGCGTGGTTGGGTTTCTCGCGGGTCTGGTATTTGGCCTCGCCGGGTGGATGGCTAAGGGGGGTCAATTTTCCTACCCGTTCCGGGCTCTTGTGCCCGTTGTGGTGTTCGCCGAAATGACGATGCGGCTTAGCGTCGAAAGCGGCGCGTCCGCACCGGAAGTAGTTTTGACGTGGGAGGTGGTTCGCGCCGTAGCGGTTGTGCTGGGCGTAGCTGTAGTTACCTGGACCATCTGGCGTGAGCGGAGATCGCGTACACAGGCCGGCATCGGCAACTGAAGATATCCTTCCCGCCAATCACCGAAGGCGGCACGAGCGCCATCTAGGGCGTGTCCGGTGAATCGGCTGGGCCCCCTTGCCTGCTTCTAGGCTGGCGCTATGGACAACGGGCTCGCTCACGAGGAAAACGCCCTGATCAACTTCCGACGCTACGCCCCGGATCCGAAGGCGCACGGGTATCGGTGGGTTGACATCAAGCAGCTCCGCTTCTTCGCGGAGTCGGTGGACGATAGAGGGCTGCTCGCCGCACTGATTGGGCATGAGCAGTTCCGGGACGAGCGGACGCTCCCGCCGCAAGGCTGGCCCCTACCACCTCACGGTCGCCCAACCCGGTCAACGTATGCGGTCACAGCACTAGGCGATGCTCGGGCCACAATGCCGTCCCGCACCAATCGTTGGAGGTGGTGCGCGAGAGCCAACCCGTGACACGGTTCAGATGCCTTACGGAAGGGCCCTCGCCGTACTCCCTGATCCACGACCGTATAGACGCAAGAACGAGGGCCCTGCTCGCCCCAGGCGCCGAGGTCACGAGCGACTCTTCGATAGATGAGGGAAGCGGCAGAGCAGTGCACGCCGTCGTGCGTCCGACTCGGGCGCGCCCAGCAGCTCGGCTGACTCGCGGATGAGTCTGCGCCGCAACCGGGTGACGTCGCTGGCACTCGCCTCCGCGAGAGCACCGTAGGTGCTCCACCGGCGAGCGGCTAGTGCTTTGACCGCATAGGTTCACCGGCTTGGGGCGGCGTCGGAAGCCGGAGGTATCCAGCTGGGGTCGTCTTACCCTTCATGGGGGGGTGCTCTCCGCCGCCCACCTGCGGAAGAGGGTGAGTGCCTCAGTGAGATTGCCTGGTCCACACGCGGCGTGGAAGGTCATCTCGGAGGTCCAGGCCATGACCCAATCGTCCTTACTGCGCTTGAGGTCCTGCCGGGGGAAGTCGTGTCCTTCTAGGTCGGTGTCCTCCAGGTCGATGCGGACGGACCAGCCGGGGTTGTCGATCGTGTCGATCTTCACGCCCCACTCGTGCTCCCAGTCCTCGTTGCACTGGGCGGAGTACCAACCCTGCAGCCAGTCCAAGACGTTCTCGGCTTCGTTCACGGCACGAGATGCTAGGTCAGCCGCGAGTCCCGGGCCGGGCCCGGCTGACCCAACTGCCCTGGGAGTCGCGATGGCCGAGCCGGTACGCGTGCGAAGACTGACCGATCAGGAGGGGCAGCGGCTGCAGCAGATCGTGCGGCGGGGCAGCACCAGCTCGGTGCGCTACCGGCGCGCGATGCTGCTGCTGGCCTCGGCCGGCGGGCATCCGCTGGGGCGGACGCCCCCTCTCCGACGCAGCGTGACCCCAAGCCGGTGAACCTATGCGGTCAGAGCACTAGCTGTAGGACGGGGTCGTACTCCATGCACCCACCCGATCATATGTTCGATTTTTACCGCAAGCCGCCGCTGTGGCGTACCCGGCACGCTGATCGCCGATCGTGGAAAGCCCACAATGGGCTCGGTGAACCCCTGTGCGTCATATGGGGGCCAGTTCCGTGGCCATCCCGTGGCCGGACACCTTCGGACAGAGTGGCACGGGGCATCGAGCCCCAGCCCGTCGCACCCGCGCTGATCAGCGGAAATGGCATTCGGAAGCACGACTGCGCACCAGGCGGCACGAGTCCTGACGGTCTCGTAATGCGTAGGTCTCGGGTTCGAATCCCGAAGGCGGCTCCAGCGAACCCCAGGTCACGTAGAAGGTGACCTGGGGTTTTGTCGTTGCGATGGGCGATGAGGGCAGGCGGCCCTCCGTCTTCGTCCTGCTCGCCCCCTGCCTTTGCCTTCCCTGGATCCGCAACCGGCTCACCAGCACCGAACCCGAGCAGGAACCGACCTCGATTTCGTCGTACGAAGGCGGGGAGGCGGAATGTCACTGCCCGGCTGCCCGACCGACCGCTCCGCCCGACCGCGTACGACGGGCGTCACCATCGTTGTCGAGCAGGCCACCTTGCTCGGCCCGACCGACGATGATGTCGCCGCCGCCCGCTCCTTCGAACGCGCTACCCGGAGCGACGTCCACGCCGCACAGGCCGTTGAGCGCGCCCCCGCCATGCCCGCCGCCCTCGGTCACGCCCAGTTGGCCGATGTACCCCGGCGGAGCACCGCGCACCTGCGCAGCGCCAGCCGGTAGACCGCCGCCACACCGATGCGCGGGCTGCGCGGCCAAGGCCACGTTCTGCCCGAAGCCCGAAGCCCGAAGCCCGAAGCCCGAAGCCCGAAGCCCGAAGCTCAGCGCCGGTCGCACAAGGCGGCGCTTTGCGCTGTGCTCGCGGAGTCGGGTCCGCGGACGGGAAGCACGACGGGGAAGACCAACGCCTCGCGCACGCCGAAGAGGCAGGACACGACCATGAGGTGCCCTGTGACAAGTCGTCGATGTGCGATTCCGACACCGCCGACGTCGTTCACGGCGTACTCGGCTGGCGGCTTCGCCGCCTCGCGCGACGTCCGGCCCACCCCGGCGAAGCCCCACAGGGCCGCGGACCGGCATCCCGGTCGGCCGCGCCGTCGATCTGCGCGAGTACGACAAGTCCGCGGCCTCCAACCCGACCGGAACGGCCGCCGACTGCTTCTCCACCACCTATGGCTACGACGCGGCCGACCGGCTCACCGTGGCGCAGGACGGGAGTGGCGACCGCTGGACGTACGGCTACGACCGGCGTGGCCGTCAGGCTGAGGCGAACGACCCCGGCACGGGCAGGACCACCACGCCGTACGACGACCTCGACCGCCCGTCTCCGTCACCGACAGCCGTGGTGACGTCACCAGCACCAGCCACGACGTCGTCGGCCGCACCACCGTCACCTGGGAAGGTGGCCCCGGCACGGGCACCAAGCTGTCGGTGAGCAAGTGGGAACAAGGCGGTGTACTCGTCCATCCTCCATCCTCCATCCTCCATCCGGTCCTGGACGTGACGTACGAGCCGACGACCGTCGAGTGCTCCGTTTCCACGAGCGCCGAACCCGAGGTCGGCGGCTCCTGGGAGTTCAACCTCCGTCACCGAGGTCCTGGACCGCGTGGCGGGCCCCTGGGGGATCGGCAGTCTCGGGGAAACCGCCCACGGCCCCGTGCGCTGCGCCGAGTTCGAGCGCCGCGTCCAGGACGTCAGCCGTCGCACGCTCACCCTCGGCCTGCGGCCACCGCGAACGCGGGGCCTCCTCGTGCGCACCGTCCACCTCACCGTCCCGCCGCGCGTCGCGTACGCGTGCGCGCCGGTGGCCGGGGTACGACAGGGTGCGGCCCGGCGGCGCGGAGTAGCATGGGCGGCGGTTTCTGCCGTGCAGGAACCACGGTGGTGGGGCCCACCGTTCCCAACCGCGGATCAGCCGCCAACGGTCCCTGCTTGCGAGGTGAGGTGTGCGCTGCCGCGCGTGCCCGAGCGAGTGGGAGACCCCTGCGTGACAGCGATGAAGCCGCGTGATCAGGCCCCCGGACCCGCCGGTCCCGATCCCGCCGGTCCCGATCCCGCCGGTCCCGATCCCGTCGATCCGGATGTCGGTGCTGATGTTCCCGTGCGCGGCTTGTGGGACGGGCAGGGGCCCGTGTTCGCCGTCGTCGCGGCAGGGGGCGCGCTCGGGGCGGTGGCGCGGTACGGGGCCGCCGTGTTGTGGCCGACAGTGGGCGGCGCCTTCCCGTGGACGACCTTCCTCGTCAACGTCGTCGGCTGCGCGCTGATCGGCGTCCTCATGGCGAGCGTCGCCGAACTGCGCCCGCACACACACCGCTTGGTGCGGCCCTTCCTCGGCACGGGGGTGCTCGGCGGTTTCACGACGTTCTCCACGTACGTGCTGGACGTGCGCGGGCTGCTCGTCGCCGGGCGGTACGTGGCGGCCGCCGGGTGCCTCTTCGGGACGATGGCGGCGGCCGTGCTCACGGTGTGGGGGAGCGCCTCGCTCGCGCGGTACGTGCTGCGGGAGCGGCCCGCGGGGGCTCTCGGCACGGAGGAGGCGTGATGGACTGGCTGCTCGTGGTGGCGGGAGCGCTCGTCGGCGCGCCCGCGCGCTACGCCGCCGACCGCTGGATCACGGCGCGGCGCGGGGGACCCTTCCCCTGGGGGACGCTGGGCGTGAACGTCGTCGCGTGCCTCGTCCTCGGCCTCGTGACGGGCGCCGCACTCGCGGGCGCCGCGTCCTCGCACGTCGTCGCACTCCTCGGTACGGGGCTGTGCGGGGCGCTCTCCACGTACTCGACGCTCTCGTACGAGACACTGCGCCTCGCCGAGACCGGGGCGGGCCGCCTCGCGCTCGGCAACGCCCTCCTGTCGATGGCGGCCGGGCTCGGGGCGGGGTGCGCGGGGGTCGCTGTGGCGACGGGGGTGTGGGGCTGAGGGGCCGCGGGGCGGGTACGGGCGCGGGCGCGGGGTCGGCCGCCGGTGGGGGGTGCCCCCGTACGCGTACCGCCTCGTCTGCCTCGTACCGCCGCGTCCGCTCCGTACGCCCCGTACCGCCGGTGCGCGTCGCGGTCAGGCCTGCGGGGCGTACGCGCCTGTGAAGAGGTCCACGAGGCGGCGGGCCGGGTCCTCGCCGAAGAGCATGTCGAGTGAGGCGGCGGACATCGCGGCGGTCTCGGGCGCGCGGGGGAAGCGGACGGGCTCGTAGGCGGCGAGCGCCGGCTCGGGGGCTCCGGGGGGCGCGAGGAGGGCGGTGCCGGGGTCGGCGGCGTCGGCGAGCGCGAGGTTGGTGCCCTCGCCGGCGAAGGGGGACATGAGGTGCGCGGAGTCGCCGAGGAGGGGGACGCCGGGGACGCGGTCCCAGGTGAGGCGCGCGGGGAGGGCGTGGATGCGGCGCGGGACGAAGCCGTGCGCGGCCTCGTCGAGCGGGCCGCGCAGCTGCGGGGCCCGGTCGGTGAAGGCGTCGGTGAGGAGCGCGCGGGTCTGCTCGGTGTCCGGGAAGTCGTGCGCGTCGCCGACGAGGAGCCCGGTCGTGAAGGCGGTGCCGTCGGCGGGGGTGACCTCGTGACGCCCGGCGCCGAGCGGGCGCGCGCCGGTGACCCTCGCGTCCGGCGCACGGCGTGCGGGGGGAGGGACGTGAGTGAGGAGACCGCTGAGGCCGCCGCCGACGATCGCTAT
This sequence comes from Streptomyces sp. P6-2-1, assembly GCF_050613165.1. NCBI lineage: Bacteria > Bacillati > Actinomycetota > Actinomycetes > Kitasatosporales > Streptomycetaceae > Streptomyces > Streptomyces sp. P6-2-1. Next base: position 3,965,800 of record NZ_CP192513.1, read on the forward strand.
GGGGTGGTGGGGTGCTGCTGCGGGGGCGGGGTGCTGGTCATGGCTCCTCCGGGCGTGCGGGGCCGCACCGGGGAGGTGCGGGGGTGGGGCCGGGCGGTGGGCCCGGCCCCCGGGGTCAGCGCAGGCTGCGGACGGGGAGGAGGACGTGGGCGGAGGAGGTGAGCATCTCCGTGTCGCCGACGAAGGCGGCGAGGGCCTCCTCGGTGATCTCCCTGCCGGGGACGGCCTGCGGCCAGGGGCGGGTGGCGAAGATGAAGTACGCGTAGCCGCGCTGCTTGGCGGCGGCGAACCACTCCGGGGGCACCTCGCACTGGGCGTTGAGGTTCGGGGGCATGGTGAGCGCGGCCGAGCCCGCCTCGACGAGGAGCGTGAGGGGGAGCGAGGAGGTCTGCGTACCGTCGAGGAGTGTGCCGCCGACAGGGAGTTTGGTGTCCGCGAGCAGGGCGAGGGCGGCCTCGGTCGCTCCCGCGGGGCCCGCCGTGCCGTCGCCGAGCGGATAGGCGAGCAGGAACGGCATGTCGTGGGCGTCGTCGGGGTGCTTGCCGCTCCACGCCACGACGACGAGCGTGCCGAGTTCGGCGGGGCGGAAAACGCGCTGCGCGCTGTCGGTCGAAGTCACCCCCGGACCCTAGCGACTCCGCGCCGACCGACCCCTCGCGCTTTCACCTGTCCGGGGGAGCCCGGACCGGCCATCACTCCAAAGGGGAGCGCGCTCGCACGGTCGTTCCGGTCGGCGCGGTGGCCGGTTCAGCCGAGGGGAAGACCGCCGGGGAGGCCGGAGGCGAGGTCGCCGGTGGGGAGGTCGGTGGCGGCGGGGAGGCCGCCGACGAGGTCGGTGACGGCGGTGGTGGGGGCGTCGCCGATGAGGTCGGTGACGGCGGCGGTCGGGGAGCCGCTCCGTACGAGCGACGCGGGGTCGAGCTTCTCCTGCGGCAGCAGCGGCTTCACCTCGCGCGCGACGGCGTCGACGGTCGTGCCGAGCGAGTCGGGCTTCGAGGGGTCGAGCGCGTCGCTCGCGACGGTGTCGACGGCGCCCTGGAGTTCGGTCGCCGCGGTGTAGTAGCCACCGTTGAGGCTGCTCGGCGTGAGCGCGGTGGTGTCCACGGCGGGGGCGGCGAAGGCGGGGGCGGCCGCGGTCGCCGCGGCGAGGCCCCCGACGACGACGGCGGCCGCCTTCGCGACGGAGGGCGAGGTGCGGGGCTTGCGGTGCTTCGCGTGCTTGGCGGGCATGGTGATCCTCGATTCGGGAGTTGCGCGCTCTTCGTGGCCCGCCGCAGGGGCTCCGTACCCGGCCCCGTTCCTGAAGCGCTCAAGCGGCGGGAGGGACGGCGGGCCGGAGAGGGGCGCACCGGAGGGGCTGGGTGCGGGAGGGGCTGGAGCGCCGGAGTGGCTGGGTGCCGGAGGGCTGGGTGCCCGAGGCTCGGCGAGAGGGCTGGGTGCCCGAGGCTCGGCGGGAGGGCTGGAATTTCGGGGGCGCCCCCATGCGAAGGGCCGCCCCCGGGCCGGGGGCGGCCGTCTCGCGACGTCAGGCGTTGACGCAGGTGTTGCCGAAGGCCGGGTTGAGCAGGCCGATGACGTTGATCGTGTTGCCGCAGAGGTTCACCGGCACGTGGACCGGGATCTGCACCAGGTTGCCGGAGAGGACGCCCGGCGAAGAGACGGCGGCGCCCTGCGCGCCGGCGTCGGCGGAGGCGAGGCCGGCCGAGCCGGCGAGCGCGGCGGCGGCGACGGAGGAGAGGGCGAGGGCCCTGGCGGTACGCGACATGGCGAAGCGCTCCTTAACGGGTCGAGAGATCGTGCGGGGCGCCCGGCCGGTGGCGCCGACTGCGTCGTCGGCCGGGATGCCGGGAGCTGACCCGGCGTCTGCAACAACGCCGCGGGAGCATCGCGCGTTGTGCCCCGAAAAGGTGAAACGCCGCCTCGCGGGGGGCACGGGACACGCCGGACGCGCCCCCGTAGTCACTCTGTGTGATTGTACGTTCCCGGAGTTGTCACTGGTCGCGGGGCGCGGGGTGGGCCGTTCGGGGGGTTCGGCAGTCCATCCGACAAGTACACCCGAACCGCCTCGTCGATGCTGACGCATTCTCCGGAGGGCCGGGGTTAGAGTCCCGACGTTCCGCCCTTGTTGTCACGACTTGCCCGCAGTGTGCAATTCAACGGCGTGTTGGGCGTAATGTCCCGTTCCGGACCGCTGGGTCCGGGCTGTCCCCCCCGTACGCCGCCCCGGAGGGCCGTCATGCGAAGCCGACTCCCGCTGTCCGCTGTGGTGCGCCGTGGTGCGGCGTGCGCGCTGCTCGCCCTCGCCGCCCTCGCGCAGGGGCCCCTCGCGGGCGCCGCCGCGCGGGGCGAGGGGGCGACGGCCGCGAAGCCCGTACCCTCGCCCGGGCCCGCGCACGCGAAGCCCGTACCGCCGACCGGGACGGCACACGGGAAGCCCGTGCCGACCGGGACGGGCGACGGGAAGCCCGCGCCCGGCAAGGCGGCACATGGCAAGCCCGCGCCGAGCACGTCCGCGCCTGCCAAGGCTGCCAAGTCCGCGCCTGCCAAGTCTGCCAAGTCTGCGCCTGCCAAGTCTGCCAAGGCTGCCCCTGCCAAGTCTGTCCCTGCCAAGGCTGCCGAGGCGTCCGCTCCCGGTGTCGCCGCTCGCGTTCCCTTCGCGCCGCGCTGGAGCGCCACCGTGCACGGGGGCTTCGCGCGGGCCGCCGCCTCGGCCGTCGTCTGTGAGGCGCCCGCCGTCGCCGGGGTGCCCGAGTGCGCGGGGGCGCGGCGCGGCGAGAGCGCGGCCGCCGGACGTACCGCCCCCAACAACGGTGACTACGCGCTCTCCTACGCGGACAGCGACGACGACCCGAACACCTACAACTCCACCCGCGCCCGCCTCGATCTCCCCGACGGCGCGCGCATCCGCTACGCGCGCCTGTACTGGGGCGGCAATCTGCGGGTCGGCGAGCAGAAGCCGCTCGCGGACGCGGGGACCGTCCTCGTCGCCGAGCCCGGCGGTTCCTACCGGAAGGTGAGCGCCGATACGACCATCGGGCACCGCGTGGCGGGCGGCGCCGAGGCCCTGCACGCCTCGGCCGACGTCACGGACCTCGTACGCGCGAGCGGTCCGGGGGAGTGGACCGTGGCCCAGCTCCCCATCGCCAAGGGGCACTCGGAGACCGGTGGTTGGGGCGGCTGGACGCTTGTCGCCGCCTGGGAGGAGCCGGGAGCGCCGCTGCGGCGGCTGGACCTGTGGGACGGTTTCGAGTCGCTGCACGCCGACGACCGCGACCGCCGCACGCTGCGCCTGGAACTGCCGAACCACCATGTCCCCGCCGGGGCTTCGGGCCGTGCGGGGATCGTCGCCTACGACGGCGACCGGGGCATCGACGGGGACGCGGTCACGGTACGAACAGGAGAGGCGAAGCCCGTCCCGCTCGGCGGCGACGCCGCCAACCCGACCGCCGACGTCTTCAACTCCACCATCAGCGACAACACGACGAAGAGCGGCAGCAGCGCACATGCCGTTCCGCCGCACACCTTCGGTTACGACTCCGATGTCCTCGATCTGCGTGGGGCCCTGAAGCCCGGCGGGACCGGGCTGCGTGTGGACGTGTCGGCGCAGCGGGACGCGGTGTGGCTGGGGGCCTTCTGGGCGGAGACGGATGAGGTGCGGGGCGGGAGCGAGGGCGGCCGCGCGGCGGCCGTCGGCGGTGGCGCGGGGGCCGGTGGTGGTGGCGCGGCGGGCGCGGGCGGTGGTGCGGCGGCCGGTGGCGGTGGCGGTGGCGGTGGCGCCGCGAGGGTCGGCGGTGGTGCGGCGGCCGGTGGTGTGCGGGGCGGTGCCGAAGCGGGCGGGTCGCGCGGCTGATCCGTCCTCTCGCCCCGTAACCCCGTCCGCTCGTCGCACAGTTGGGTAAGCGCGCGTGTCAGTGTCAGCAGAGCAGTGCGAACTCCCGTCCCGTACACGTGTCCTGCATATCGCGCAGCCCGTCGACGGGGGCGTCGCGCGCGTCGTCACCGATCTCGTGGGCGCGCAGTGCGCGGACGGCCTGGACGTGCACCTCGCCTGCCCACCCGGTGGGGCGCTCGGTGAACAGGCCCTGCGGCACGGCGCGTTCGTCCACGAGTGGTATGCCGGACGCGTTCCCGGACCGACGCTGCGGGCCGAAACCGCAGGTCTGCGAAGGGTGCTTGAGGCTGTACGGCCCCAACTCCTGCACGCGCACAGCGCGAAGGCAGGTCTCGCCGCACGGCTCGTGGCGCGCGGGGCGGTGCCCACCGTCTTCCAGCCGCACGCCTGGTCCTTCGAGGCGGTGGGCGGCCCCGTCGGCGCCTTCGCGCGGCACTGGGAGCGGTACGGGGCCCGCTGGGCCGACCGGCTGCTCTGCGTGAGCGACGCCGAGCGACGTACCGGCGAACAGGCGGGCGTGCGGGGCGAGTTCACCGTACTGCCGAACGGCGTCGACCTCGCCGCCTTCCGTCCCGACGGCGGCAGGTACGCGTACGGGGACGGCGCGCCGCTCGTCGTGTGCGTGGGGCGGCTGTGCCGGCAGAAGGGGCAGGACGTGCTGCTGCGGGCCTGGCCCGCCGTGCGCGCGGCCGCGCCGGGGGCTCGGCTCGTGCTCGTGGGGGACGGGCCCGATGAGGCGGAGTTGCACCAACAGGCGGGCGAGGGAGTCGAGTTCGTGGGCGCCGCGCGGGACTGCGCGCGCTGGTACCGGGCCGCGGACCTCGTGGTCCTGCCCTCGCGCTGGGAGGGGATGGCGCTCGCGCCGCTGGAGGCGATGGCCTGCGGGCGCGCGCTCGTCCTCACGGACACGGGCGGCGCCCGCGAGAGCCTGCCCGCCGCGGCGCTCCCGTACAGCCTCGTACCACCCGAGGCGCCCGGCGCGCTCGCCACAGCGCTCACGCACCTGCTGCGCGCCCCGGAGCTTCGCGCGGACCTCGCGGCAGCGGGACTCGCGCACGTGCGCGCCCACCACGACGTACGACGCACCGCGCGGGCCGTCTCCGCGCTCTACGGCGACCTGCTCGCGCGGGCGTCCAGGACCACCCCTCCGGGCCCGCGCGGCACGATCGCCGGGACCCGCCCTCCCAGGGAGTCGATGACCTCGTGAGCGTGGAGAACGACCTTGTGCGCGTGGAGCTTTCGCCGTCGGAGGAGGTAGCGGCCGGGGGCGAGCCGAGGGGTGAGTCCGGGGGTGGGCCGAGGGGCGAGTCCGGGGGTGGGCCGGCGGGTGGTCCGGTGGCCGAGTCGGCGGGTGGGCCGGTGGGTGGGCCGGTGGCCGAGCCGCAGCGTGCGGAGTGGCCGGGGGCGGAGCGCTTGACGGCGCGTGTGGAGCGGCGGGGGGTGGAGTGCGGGACGGCGCGTGCGGAGTGGCGGGGGGTGGAGTGCGTCGGGGAGCGTGTGGTGGAGCAGGGTGGGGGGAGTGGTGGGGGCTCGGGGGTGTCTAGGGGGGCGTCTACGGGTTTTCCCCTAGGGGATGGGTGGGCCCCCGACGGGCCACAACGCGCGGCGGACGGGAGGGGTTCCCGCACGTCAACCGCGAGTTCGCCGATCACCCTCACGAAGACGCGCCCGGCCCTTATGGAGACGCGACCGGCGCGCACGGAGGGGGGCCCGGCCCTTACGGAGGCGCGCCCGGCCCTTACGGAGCCGCGCCCGGCGCTCGCGGAGGGGCGACCTGCCTTGACGGAGCCGCGCCCTTCCCTCGCGAAGGGGCGCGCCGCCTTCGCGGAGCCGCGCCCCGCCCGCACTGAGCCGCGCCCCGCCCTCGCTGAGCCGCGCCCGGCCTTCGCGGAGCCGCGCCCCGCCCGCACTGAGCCGCGCCCCGCCCTCACTGAGCCGCGCCCGGCCTTCGCGGAGCCGCGCCCCGCCCGCACTGAGCCGCGCCCCGCCCTCACTGAGCCGCGCCCGGCCTTCGCGGAGCCGCGCCCCGCCCTCACTGAGCCGCGCCCGGCCTTCGCTGAGCCGCGCCCCGGGCCTCGGCGGGCTCCGCACCCCTCGCTCGCTCTCGTCACCGCCGATCTGCTCGGCGTGCTCGCGGGCGGGCTGGTCGCCGGGGTGGGCCGGGGGTGGGAATGGGGGCTCCTCGTCGGGGTGTTGCTCGCGCTCGTCACGCGGTCCGCCGGTCTGTACCGGCCCGGCCCCGAGACCGGGGTGCTCGACGAGGTGCCGGGGCTGTGTGCCCGTACCGCCCTCGCCTGGGCCGTCCTCGCCGCCCTGCTCGCCGCCGTGCGGCCCGCCGAGGCGCTGCCCCTCCCCGCCCTCGGCACCGCCTGGGCCGTACAGAGCCTCGTCGCCGCGAGCGGGCGCGGGCTCGTGCACGGGCGGCGGCGGGCGCGGCGCCGGGCACGGCCCGCGGCGGCGCTGCTCATCGGGGACGCCCGTACGCACACCGTCGCCGAGGTACTGCTCAGGTGCGAGCGGCCCGTCGTGCGGCCCGTCGGGATCGTCGGGCCACGGGCGGGGACCCCGGGGACCGTGCCCGTGCTCGGTTCGGCCGACGAGGTGCGGCGCGCCCTCGGCGCGTACGACGTACGGCTCGCGCTCTGCGTCGGCGAGCCCTCCGCGGCGTACCTGCGGCTCCTGCGCGCCCACGGCTGCGCCCTGTGGCGCCTCGACGCGCGCGGCCCCGGGCACGGCGCGGCCCCCGGCACCACCAGCCTCGCCGGATACCCGCTCACTCCGCTGCCCCCCGGCCCCCGCCGCCCCGGCGCGGGCAAACGCGCCCTCGACCTCGCGCTCGCGGGGCCCGCCCTCGTGCTCCTCTCGCCGCTCCTGCTCGCCTGCGCCCTCGCCGTACGTCTCAGCGACGGCCCCGGCGTCCTCTTCCGCCAGGAACGCGTCGGCCGGTACGGCAAGACCTTCACGCTCCTCAAGTTCCGCAGCCTGCGCCCCCACGACGACCGCGAGGCCGCCACGCGCTGGAACGTCGCCCACGACGACCGCATGAGCCCCGTCGGCCGTTTCCTGCGCCGCTCCTCGCTCGACGAGCTTCCCCAGCTGTGGAACATCCTGCGCGGCGACATGAGCCTCGTCGGCCCACGCCCCGAACGCCCCTTCTTCGTCGCCGAGTTCAGCCGTACGTACGCGGGCTACCGGCACCGGCACCGCGCGCCCGTCGGTCTCACAGGGCTCGCGCAGATCAGCGGCCTGCGCGGGGACACCTCCATCGAGGACCGCTGCCGCCACGACAACTACTACGTCGACCACTGGTCGTTGTGGCACGACGTACGCATCCTCGTGCGCACCGCCCTCTCGCTCGTCCGCCCCTCGGGGAGCTGACCCCCTTGACCCACGCCGCCGCCCACACCCCAGCCCGCGCCGCCGCCCAGCCCTCCGGCCCGCTCACCGCCGAGTCCTCCGGCCCGCTCACCGCCGAGCCGTCCGGCCCGCGCTCCGCACCGCCCGCGCCCCCGGCCCCCGGGCCGCCCGCGTCCCCCGCGTACCGCCCCGCCCCGCTCACCGTCCTCGCGCGCGCCCTGCGCCGCCACGTACCCGCCCGCCTGCTCCCCGCGCTCGCCGTCCTCGGCCTCCTCGCCTCCCCGGCGTCCCCCGGCGCCGAGGGCGCGACCCCCGCCGACGCCGCCTCCGGCGTCCTCGTCGTGTGCGTCGCCCTGGGCCTCCTGCGCACCCGCGCGCGGCCCCTCACCGCGCGCGCTGTGCTCGTCCTCGGCGTGCCCGTCCTCGCGCTCGCCCTCGCCGCGCTCGGCGCGGCCGACGCCGCGAGCGGGATCGCCGGGCTCGGGCGCTACCTCCAGATCTTCGTCCTCGTCCCCGCCGCCCTCCTCCTCTCCCTCCGCGACCCGCGCGACTTCCGCGTCCTCGCCTGGGGGCTCGTCGCCCTCGCCCTCGCCGAGGGCGGCATCGGGCTCGCCCAGTACCTCACCGGCACAGGCGCCTCCTACAGGGGCGAGGACATCCGCGCCGTCGGCACCTTCGGTCCCGCCGACATCATGGGCATGGCCACCGTCGTCGCCTACGGGCTCGTCGCGGCGAGCGGCCTCGCCCTCGCCCGTACGCACGAGGCGCCGCGCCTCCAACGGCCCCTCGCCGCCGCCTGCGCCGCGGCCCTCGTGGTCCCGCTCGCGCTCTCCTTCAGCCGCGGCGCCTGGATCGCCACCGCCGCGGTGCTCGGCCTCCAGCTCCTCGCCGCGGGACCCCGCCGCGCGCTCAAGGTCCTCGCCGCGGCGAGCGCCGCCGCCGTCGTCCTCGTCGGTGGCCTCGGCATCGGCTCCGCGATGCTGCACGAACGCCTCAGCAGCATCACCAAGATCACCGACGCACCCGACCAGTCCGTCACCGACCGCTACACCATGTGGGCGGCGGCGACCGGCATGTGGCGCGAGCACCCCGTCACCGGCGTCGGCCTCAAGGAGTTCCCCGCCCACCGCGACAGCCACGCCTCGCTCGCCCTCTCGGCCGGCAGCGACACCGCGGGCGCGGGCCAGGACTTCCGCGTCCAGCCGCTCCTGTCCCCGCACAACATGTACCTCCTCGTCCTCAGCGAACAGGGCCTCATCGGGCTCACCGCGCTCGCCGGGTGCTGGGCAGCGCTCCTCGTCACCGGAGTGCTCCGCCTCACCGGCACCCACCGCACCCGCGCCCCGCGCGGCCGCCCCCTCGACTGCGGACTCGTCGCCTGCGGCCTCCTCCTGTGGCAGCTCGTCGACTTCGCCTACGCCGACATCGGCGGCCCGGCCACCGTCCTGACCGCCCTCGCCCTCGGCCTCGCCGCCTGGTGGGGACTCGGGGCGCTGCCCTCCACGCACGGGACTGGGACGGCGCGGGGGTACGGGGGCGGGGCGGCGCGGCGGTCCGGGGGAGGGGCGCCGCAGCGGTACGGGGACGGGGCGTCCCCCTCGCCCTCGTGCGAGGCGCCCGCCGCCGCTCCGTACCCCGCCTCCCCGACCACCGAGAGGCGGACCCCGTGAACGACGGGCCCACGTCCCCCGCGCCCCCGAGCGCCGCGCCCCCGAGCCCCGTGGCCCCAACTCGCGTGCCCACGAGCCCCGCGCCCGCGCCTGTGAACGCCGCGAAAACTCTGAACGCCGTTCAGAGTTCGAACCCCGCGAAGACTTTCCCCGCCCCCCGCACGGAAGACCCCGACCCCTCCGGCCGGTTCCTCGCGCGCGCCGCCGGGATCACCGCGGCGCTCACCGTCGCCGGGTCCGTGCTCGGGCTCGTCCGCGACCAGGCGCTCGCGCACTTCTTCGGGGCCGGGCAGGAGACCGACGCCTTCCTCGTGGCGTGGACCCTGCCCGAGTTCGCCTCCACGCTCCTCATCGAGGACGGCACCGCGCTCGTCCTCGTCCCCGCGTTCTCGCTCGCGCTCGCCCTGCGCGCCACGAACCGGCCGGGCGAAACCGACCCCGTGCGCGCCCTCGTGCGCGCCACGCTCCCGAAGTTCTGCGCGATCCTCTCGCTCGTCGCGCTGCTCCTCGTCGCGGGCGCCCCCTGGATCGTCGAATCCCTCGCCCCCGGACTGCCGCGCCGTCAGCTGGCCGTGGACTGCACCCGGCTCACCGCGACCTGCGCCCTCAGCTTCGGCCTCGCCGGGTACTGCGGCGCCGCGCTGCGCGTCCACCGCCGCTACCTCTCGCCCGCCTCCATCTACGTCGCCTACAACACCGGCATCATCGCCGCGATGGCCCTCGTCGGCGCCTGGGCCGGCTGGGGCGTACGTGCGGCCGCGCTCGGCGTCGCACTCGGGGGCGGCCTCATGGTCCTCGTCCAGGCGCCCTTCCTCGTACGGGAGTTGCGCGAGCGGCGCGTCATCGGCGGCCGGAGCGGCGGCGCACCGGAGGCCCGTGCCCGCCTCTTCGATCCCGCGCTCCTCGGACCCGTCCTGTGCTTCGCGCTCTTCCGCCAGTCCCAGGTGCTCATCGAGCGCTGGTTCGGCTCCGAACTCCCGCCCGGCGCGATCTCCCACCTCAACTACGCGCAGAAGGTCGCGCAGGTCCCGATGGTCATGTCGCTCATGCTCGCGACCGTCACCTTCCCCGTCGTCGCCAAGGCGCTCGCCGAAGGCCGCGCCGAGGACGCCCGCCGCCGCGTCGAGCGCGACCTCTCGCTCGCCGGGTGCGTCGTCCTCCTCGGCGCAGGCGCCGTCATCGCCTGCGCCGAGCAGATCACCGGACTCCTCTTCCAGCGCGGCGCCTTCACCGCGTCCGACACGGCGGCGACCGCGGCCGTCATGCGCGTCTACGCGCTCGGCCTCCTCGGCCACACCCTCGTCGGCGCCCTCATCCGCTCCTACTTCTCCGCCGCGCGCAAGACCTGGTACCCCGCGGCCGCCATGCTCGTGGGACTCACCGTCACCGCCGCCGGCGCCGCCCTCCTCACCCCGCCCCACGGCGTACTCGGCCTCGCCGCCGCCAACGCCCTCGGCATCAGCACCACCGCGGCCCTCCTGCTCGCGGGACCCCTGCGCCGCACCCTCCCGCTCCGCACCGGCGCCGTCACGCGCGACCTCGCGGGACTCGTCCTCGCCACCGCACTCGGCTGCCTCGCCGCGCACCTCGCGGCACAGCGCCTCACCACCCCCGCCGCCGGGCTCGCCGCAGGGACCCTCGCCCTCCTCACCGTCTCCCTCGGCACCGCGCTCGCCCTGCGCCTCCCGGCCGCCGAGGTCCTCCGCCAGACCGTGGCGAACCGATTCGCGAACCGATTCGCGAACCGGTTCGGCCGTACCTCCCGTACGAGCGAACCGGTTCGCGACACGTCATCCACCCCCGCCCCCCGTACGAGAAAGCGCCGCGATGCCCGCTGAACCGCCCGCCGCCCCCGCGCCCGCCTTTCCCGCGCGCACCACCGCCTCCACCCCGCTGTGGGTGCTCATGTACCACTCGGTCTCCGCGGTGCGCGAGGACCCGTACCGCGTCACCGTCACGCCGCACCGCCTGGAGCGGCAGCTCCGCTGGCTGCGGCGGCGCGGACTGCGCGGCGTCTCCGTCGCCGAACTCCTCACCGCCCGCGCCGCAGGACGCGGCGACAACCTCGTCGGCCTCACCTTCGACGACGGCTACGCCGACTTCCTCTCGCACGCCGTCCCCCTCCTGCACCGTTACGGCTGCACGGCCACCGTCTTCGCCCTCCCCGGCCGCCTCGGCGGCGACAACGCCTGGGACCCGCTCGGCCCCCGCAAGCCCCTCCTCACCGCCGCCGGACTGCGCCGCGTCCGCGCCGAAGGCATGGAACTCGCCTCGCACGGCCTCACCCACGTCGACCTCACCCGCGCCGACGACACCACGCTGCACGCCGAGACCGCCGGCGCCCGCACCCGCCTCACCGCACTCACCGGCACCCCCGTGGACGGCTTCTGCTACCCGTACGGGACCCTCGACGCGCGCGCCATGCACGCCGTGCGCGCCGCCGGATACCGGTACGCCTGCGCCATCGACCCCGGCCCGCACACCGGCCCGTACGCCCTCCCGCGCGCCCACGTCGGCAGCCGCGACACCGCACCGTTCCTCGCACTCAAGCGCCGCCTCCACGCGCGCCGCCGCCCCACCGCGCTCACCACCCTCCCGTACGCGCCCACCGCGCCCGACGAGGCGGCCCGCGTATGACCACCGCCGCCCCCGCCCCGCGCACCGCGCCCCACCAGGACCCGGTCGACCGGCCCCGCGTCCTGCACGTCATCACCGGCCTCGGCGTCGGCGGCGCCGAGCAGCAGCTGCGCCTCCTCGTCCCCCGCCTCACCGCCGACAGCGAAGTCCTCACCCTCACCCACCCCGGCCCGCTCGCCACCGCGCTGCGCGCCGACGGCGTCCCCGTCCACCACCTCGGCATGCGCGGCAACCGCGACCTCACCGCGCTGCCCCGCCTCACCCGCCACATCCGCACGGGCCGCTACGACCTCGTGCACACGCACCTCTACCGCGCCTGCCTCTACGGCCGCATCGCCGCGCGCCTCGCCGGGGTGCGCGCCCTCGTCGCCACCGAGCACTCCCTCGGCGACACCGGGATCGAGGGCCGCCCCCTCACCCCCGGCGTCCGCGCGCTCTACCTCGCGGGCGAACGCCTCGGCACCGCGACCGTCGCCGTCTCCGACACCGTCGCCGAACGCCTCGGCCGCTGGGGCGTCCCCGAAGAGCGCGTCCACGTCGTCCCCAACGGCATCGACGCCACCGCCTTCGCCCACGACCCCGAACTGCGCACCACCGCCCGCACCGCGCTCGGCATCCCCGAAGGCGCCCACGTCCTCGCCGGAGCCGGCCGCCTCGTCCCGGGCAAACGCTTCGCCGCCCTCGTCGAAGCCCTCGCGCTCCTCCCCGCCGACCACCACCTCGTCCTCGCCGGAGCGGGCCCCGAGGAGGCGGCGCTCCGCGCCCTGACCGCGCGCCTGCGCGTCGGCGACCGCGTCCACCTCACCGGCGAACAGGACCCCCACGGACTGCGCGCCCTGTTCTGCGCCGCCGACGTCTTCGTCTCACCCTCCGCCGACGAAGCCTTCGGCCTCGCGTGCGTCGAAGCGCTCGCCGCGGGACTCCCCGTCCTCTACGTGCGCTGCCCGGCCCTCGAAGACCTGCCCCCCGAGTCCGCCCCCGCCCAGCGCGTCGGCGGCTCACCCGCGGCCCTCGCCGAAGCCGTGCGCTGGGGCCGCGCCACCGGGCACGGGCGCGGACTCCCGGCGGGCGCGCGGCTGCCCGTACCCGCGGCCGTGCGCCACTACGCCGTCGAGCGCTCCGCCGCGCTCATCGACACCGTCTACCGCCACGCCCTCACCCAGGCGGCGACCACCACCGCCGCCCGCCCCCCGCGCCCCCGCGCGCCCCGCCAGCACCGTACGAAAGCGAAGACGCCGTGAGCACCAGCCCCACCAGCCCCACCGGCACCACCAGCCCCACCGGCACCACCAGGACCGAAGGTACCCCCGCCCGCCGCCGCCTCGCCCGCCTGCGCGCCCTGCCCGCCTGGGCCCTCCTCGGCGCGGGCGCGCTCATCGGCGCGGGCGGCGGCGCCGCGTACGGGCTCGCGAGCCCCGTCACGTACACCGCGACCGCCTACGTACTCGCCGTACCCGGCAAGGGCGGCGACCCCGCCTCCGCGCTCGGCTTCGCGCAGGCCTACGGGCGCGTCGCGACCCAGCTCGGCGTCCTCGGCGACGCGCAGGTCGAGGCCCGCGTCCCGCTCGCCACGCTCCGCTCGTCCGTCACCGCCGAGACCTCGCCGGACGCCCCCATGATCAGCATCGGCGCGCGCTCGGGCGACCCGGCACAGGCCGCGGACACCGCCAACGCCGTCGCCGGCGCGCTCGTCACCGCCGCCGGGCACAACGCCACCGACACCCGCGTCTCGCTCGTCTCCTTCTCCCGCGCCCTCGCCCCCACCGCCCCCACGAGCCCCGGCCCCCTCCTCACGACGGGCGTCGGGGCCTGCGCGGGCGGCCTCGTCGGCGCCCTCGCCCTCCTCGCCCGCCCCCGCCGCGCCCTGCCCGGGCCCGCCGCCCTGCCCGCGGGCTCCGTCCCCGCCCCGGCGGAGCCGCAGCGGCCGCACGAGACCGCCACGCGCACCACGACCTGACACCCCGCCACCTCAGGCCCCGCCCTCTCGTTCCACCCACGCCATGAACCACTCCGAAGCGCACCGGGGGAAGCCCGCACCGATGAGTACCGAGCACGACACCCTCGCCCGCCGCGTCCCCCTCCCCGGGCCCGCGGCGCCCCGTACCGGCGAAGGGCCCCGTACCGAGGCCGACCCGGCACCCTGCACCACCGAATGGATCACCGAGCCAGGCGCCTTCGCACTCCTCGCCCCCGCCTGGCGCCGCCTCGCCGCCGCCTGCCCCAGCGCGACCCCCTTCCAGAGCCACGCCTGGCTCAGCTCCTGGTGGCAGTCGTACGGGACACCGGGCGCCCTCCGCGTCCTCGTCGTCCGCAGCGGGGATCGGCTCGTCGCCGCAGCCCCCCTCATGCGCGCCCCCGGGCCGCTGCCCGCGCTCGTCCTCCTGGGCGGCGGAATCTCCGACTTCGGCGACGTCCTCGTCGACGCCGCGCACGCGGGCCCCGCCGCCCGCGCCCTCGCGGCCGCCCTGCGCCGCGCCGCCCGCACCACCCTCATCGACCTGCGCGAACTGCGCCCGGGGGCCGCCACCGAACTCCTCCTCGCGCACTGGCGCGGCCTCGTCGTACGCCGCCCCGACTCGCCCTGCCTCGAACTCCCCGCGCGGCCCCTCGCCGAACTCCTCACCCGGCTCCCCGCCTCGCGCGCCCAGCGCTTCCGCGCCAAACTCCGCAAGATCGACGCCCTCGGCATCGAGGCCACCCCCGTCCCCGCCGAAGACGTCCCCGCCGCGATCCGCACCCTCCTGGCCCTCCACCGCCGCCAGTGGCAGGGCCGCAAAGTCACCCCCGAGCACCTGCGCCCCCGCTTCCGCGACCACCTCGTGCGCTCCGTCACGACGATGGTCCGCACCGGGGAGGCCCAGCTCACCGCCTACCGCATCGACGGCGAGACCGTCGCCGTCGACCTCACCCTGCTCTCGCGGCGCCTCGCGGGCGGCTACCTCTACGGAGCCGACCCGGCGCTGCGCGAACGCAAGGCCGACGTCGCCACGATGCTCCTGCGCACCGCCTCCGCGCTCGCCGCCGACGACGGCCGCGAGACCCTGAGCCTCCTGCGCGGCACGGAACCGTACAAGAGCCACTGGCGCCCCGACACCGTCGTCAACCAGCGCCTCCTGCTCTCCACGCGCCGCACCGCGCCCCTCCTGTGGCTCCGCACCGCCCACGCCACCGCCCGCACCCAGGCGGCCACCTGGCTCCACGCCCGCCGCTCCTGACCCCCCGGGGGGCGACCCCTCCCCACAGGGCCGCCCCCACCTCCGTACCGCCCCCACCTCCGTACCGCCCCCACCTCCGTACCGCCCCGGGTGCGTACCGCCCCCGCCGCCGTGCCGTCAGCCGCTGACCGTCACCAGTTGAAGCGCACGCACACCCGCCCCCCGAGCCGCTCCTCCAGCCACGACCCGAGCCGCACCGGCATGCAGCCCGCCATGTCCTGCGTCGCCCCGGTGCCCTCCTCGGCGGGCAGGCCGCCGCCCTCCGTGAACGCCTGCCGGTAGACCGCCGTTGCCCGCGGATTCATCCGGCACTGCCACACCCCGTGCGGGCAGTAATCGGAAAGCGTCTGGTAAAGCGGCGGGTGCGCCTCCATCCAGCGGACCATCCGCCGCATGTACTCCGCGTTGTCACCGTTCTTGAAAAGCCCCCACTCGGGGTACGAGATCGGCTTTCCGTGCTTCGCGGCGAAATCCACCTGAGCCTGGAGCCCGTACGGTTCCGAGATCTGCCGGTCGAAATCCGTGCCGTGCGGCTGGTCGTAGGAATCCATCCCGATGATGTCCACCGCCTGGTCGCCCGGATAGCACTCCGTCCACGGCGTCGCGTCCCGTCCGCGCGTCGGCGTGAAATCGAAACGGAAACCCGCGCCCTCGACCCCGTTCATCACCCGGGCGATGCGCGCCCAGTACGTCCGCCACGCGCGCGGGTCGGGCCCGCAGCGGTGCGTGTACGTCGTGCCGTTCATCTCCCAGCCGACGACGAGCACCGCGTCCTTCACGCCGAGCCCCACGAGCCGCCGCGCGAGCCGCTGGAAGTGCCCGTCGTACAGGCCCGCCGCCCCGCGCCGCAGTTCGCGCGCCACCACCGCGTCCGGCACCCGGCTCTCCGTGTGCTCCAGCATCGGCACGTTGAGGACGAGCGTGCGGCCCGGCTTCGCCTTGTACCAGTCCGCCCAGTCCGTGAGCCACGCGGGCGCGCCCTCGATGTTCTGCCACACGTCCCCCGGCAGGTACGTGTGCCCCACCGTCACCTCCCGCCCTCCGAGCCAGCGCGAGAAGTCCGTCATCCGCGCGATGCCGCGCGGGCCGTAGTGGAGGTACGCGCCGAAACCGGGGGAGGGGGCGGCGGCGCCGGGGCCCGGCGAGGGGCTCGCTGCGGGGCTCGTGGCGGGACGCGCTGCGGGGCTCGTGGTGAGGGGCGGGGCGCCCGCAGGGACCGTCGTCCCCGGGCCGGGGAGCGCGGGCGACGGCGGGACCGAGGCCACCTCGCCCGGGCTCGCCACCGCGTTCACGTCGCGCCCCGTTCCGGGAGGCGCCCCGTCCTCCGCACCCCGCACGCCCGGTGATTCCCCGTCATTCGTGTCCCCGTGTTCCCCGGCCGAAAGCGCCGCTACCGGTACCGTCGCGATCGTGACCGCGCCCACCGGGGCCGGAGCGAAAGCGAGAACGCCGATAATTCCGGCGGCGCCGATCGCGAGTCGCTTACGGTCGCGGCGGAATCTCTCCCTGGTCATACCCGTCTCCTGGAGCTGTGGTGCCCGGCCCGGCCGCGGCACGGAAGTGGTGGGATGTCACTCGTATGTATTTCTCTTACGCCGACCGGGTGCGTAACCCGTTCGCGAAATCCACCCCCCATCCGGCCGAATCCCCACCGCGGGCGTCTTCGTCCGGGAAAGTGAATTCCCGGGTCACCGGAATGCGGCACCACGCGAGCGATACCGCCGCGCCGCTCGACGCGGCGGTCCCCGCCGTCCTCCTCCGCGTCGACCGCAACCCCTTCCACCACGGCACCCTCGGCGCCGCCCGCTCCCTGGGCCGCGCGGGCATCCCCGTGCACGCCGTCACCGAGGGCCCGCGCGGCCCCCTCGCACGCTCCAGGTACGTCGTACGGACGTGGCGTCAGCCCCCGCAGGAGACCGGCCCCGACGGCATCGCCGCGGTCCTCGCCGAGGTCGTACGGGACCTCCCCGGCCGGGCCGTACTCGTCCCGCTCGACGACCACAGCGCCGTCGCCGTCGACCACCTCCCGGCCGCGCTCGCCGCGCGCCTCCTCCTTCCCGCCCAGCCCCACGGCCTCGCCGCCCGCGTCGCCGACAAGGCCCGCCTCGCCGAGGTCTGCGCCGCCGCGGGGATCGCCCACCCCGAGACCGCGCACCCCGCGAGCCCCGCCGAGGCCGCCGACGCGGTCCGCGCGCTCGGCGCCCCCGTCATCGCCAAGTGGAGCCGCCCCTGGCTCCTGCCCGCGGCGAGCGGCCTGCGCTCCACGACCCTCCTGCACACCCCCGCCGACGCCGCGGCCCTCCACGCCCGTACCGCCGAGGCCGGCAGCCCCCTCCTCATCCAGCGCCTCCTCCCGTACGCCCCGGGCCGCGACTGGTTCTGCCACGCCTACGCCGACCGGACCGGGCACCTCGCCGCGGGCGGCACGGGCCGCAAGCTGCGCGCCTGGCCGCCCGGGGCCGGGCTGACCGCCGTAGGACGCTGGGAACACGACCCGCGCATCGACGACTGCGCCCGCCGACTCGTCGCGACGCTCGGCTACCGCGGTGTACTCGACCTCGACTTCCGCTACGACGCCACCGGCACGACCCCGTACCTCCTCGACTTCAACCCCCGCGCGGGCGCCCAGTTCCGCCTCTTCACCGACCACGGCGGCCTCGACGTCGTCCGCGCCCTGCACCTCGACCTGACGGGCCGTCCCCTCCCCGCCCGCGCCCCTGCCCCCGGCCGCCGCTTCACGGTCGGCACGTACGCGCTGCTGTCGGCGGTGCGCGGGGAGCGCGGGGAGCGGGGGGAGCGGGGGGAGCGGGGGGAGCGCGGGGGGCGTGCGGAGGCGGGCGGCGGTACGGGTACGGGCGGCGGTGCGGGTGCGGGCGGCGGTGCGGGTGCGGGCGGGAGCCGCGCCGCGCGCGAAGGCGCCTGGTGGGCCGCCGACGACCCGCTGCCCGCCGCGGCGATGACGGTCGCGTGGAGCGCCCACCTCGTGGCCCGCGCCGCGCGCCACCTCACCTCCCGTGCGCGGCCCGCCCCCGTACCCGTACCGCCCGTCCCCGTACCCGCACCGCCCGTGCCCGTGGCGACGCCCCCGTCCACCCCTCCCGTACCGCCCACGGCGGCCGGTGACGACCAGCAGAAAGCGAGCAGCACCGCATGTACGACCTCGTAGTGGTGGGGGCGGGCCCCTACGGCCTGTCGATCGCCTCGCACGCCGCCGCCGCCGGACTCCACCTGCGTGTCTTCGGCCGCCCGATGGCCTCCTGGCGCGACCACATGGCCCCCGGCATGTTCCTCAAGTCCGAGCCCTGGGCCTCGCACCTCTCCGACCCCGCCGGGCGCTTCGGCCTCGACACGTACTGCGCGGGCGAGGGCATCGACGCACGGCACGGCACCCCCCTGCCGGTGCCGGTCTTCGCCGCGTACGGCCTGTGGTTCGCGCGCCATGCCGTCCCGTGCGGCGTCGACGAACGCCTGATCAGCCGCGTGCGGCCGCTGCCGGGCGGCGGATTCAGGCTCACGACCGAGGACGGCGAGGTCCTGCTCAGCCGTACCGTCGCGCTCGCCGTCGGGGTCATGCCCTTCACGGACCTGCCGCCCGTGCTCGCCCCGCTGCGTGCCGAAGGACTCGTGACGCACAGCAGCGACCACGACGACCTGAGCCGCTTCGCAGGCGGCGACGTGACGGTGGTCGGCGGCGGGCAGGCGGCCCTGGAGACGGCCGCGCTCCTCGCCGAACAGGGCACCCGCGCGCGCGTCCTCGTCCGCGCCCCCGGCCTGTGCTGGAACACCCTGCCGCCGCCGTGGAAGCGCCCCTGGTGGCAGGCGGCGCGCGCCCCGCACAGCGGCCTCGGCAGCGGCTGGCGGAACTGGTTCTACGCGGAACTGCCCGGCATCTACCGCCAGTTGCCCGCCGACTACCGCACCCGCGTGGCGCGTGCCGCGCTCGGCCCCGCGGGCGCCTGGTGGGTGCGTGAGCGCGTGACGCGCGGCGTCGACGTCCTCCTCGGCCGCGAGGTCCGCCACGCGACGCCCGCCGGCCGGGGACTGCGCCTCGCGGTCTCGGCGGGACCCGCCGCGCCGGGGGAGACCCTGCACACCGATCATGTGATCGCGGCGACGGGCTTCACCCCGGCGGCGACCCGGCTGACCGTACTCGACCCCGAGACGCGCGGGCAGCTGCGCACGGCGGCGCTGGACGGGTCCCCCGAGGTCGACGCGGGCTTCGAATCCTCGCTCCCCGGACTCTTCATGGCGGGCCTGCTCACGGCCGCCTCGTACGGGCCGTCGATGCGCTTCGTCCTGGGCGCGGACTACACGGCAGCGCGCCTCGTCCGCGGCGTCCGCACCCGCCTGCGCACCACCCCGGCACCCGTCGCGCCCGGCGCGCTCCCGCACCCGGTGGGCGAACGGCCGCAGTTCGAGCGCCGCTGAGACGGGGGCCTGCGGGGTGGGTGAGGGTTCACCCACTCCGCACGGGGGGGGAGATGAGTTGCGGGGGTGGTGGGGGGGAGTTGAGGGGGGGGGAGTTGAGGGGCCGGGGTGGGCGGAGGGGGGAGTTGAGGGGGGAGTTGAGGGGGGTCGGGTCGAGCTGAGTGGGGGCGATTTGGGTGGGGTCGGGGCGAGTTGAGTGGGGGCGAGTGGAGGCGTTTTGAGGGGAGGCGGGTCGAGCTGAGAGGGGCCGAGTGGGGTCGAGTCGCACCGAGTTATCCACAGACACGCCGTGATGCGGCGTGCGGTGGCCGTTTTTTGGGGCGTCGGCTCACCGGAAAGAGTGAGACGGTGTGCGGCTTTCCCGGAGTTCTCCACAGATGTGGGGGAGGGGGTGGAGGGAGGGGGCGATGTGCGGAAGACTTGTATACGGGGTGCCCCCCTGGGAGGGCGGGGGCTGTCTCGGGGCAGTCATGTTTGCGTGGGTGGGGCGGCGAGGCGCGGGGCGTTGGGGCGGCGGGGTGCCGAGGTGCGGGGCGGGCCGGGGTGCCGGGTGCCGGGCGCCGGGGTGTCGGCGGGCCGGGCGCCGGGCGGGCCGGGGTGTCGGCGGGCCGGGCGCCGGGGTGCCGGAGGGCTAGGGGTGCAGAGGTGCCGCGTGCCAGGGCACCCGCGTGCCAGGGTTCCCGCGTGCCAGGCGACCCGCGTGCCAGGGCCTGAGGCGACCCGCGTGCCAGGGCACCCGCGTGCCAGGGCACCCGCGTGCCAGGACTCCCGCGTGCCAGGACTCCCGCGTGCCAGGGCGCTGAGGCCACCCGCGCGCCAGGGCCTGAGGCCCCCCGCATGCCATGCCCCCCGCATGCCACGCCCCCCGCATGCAGAGCCACCGCCTCCCCGGTCCCGATTGGCCTCCCCTCCCCCTCATCCACCCCCCGGGCTGACCCCCTCCACCACGACCCCGAACAACCGCTCCGCCTGTGCCTCCGGGTCCCCGTGATGCTCCGTCGCCAGTGCGATCCCGACGCCCAGCGTCACCAGATCGTGCACCGTGACCCCGGTCGCCACCGCCCCGTCCCGCTGGGCGCGGCGCAGCAGCGGGGCGCAGGCGGCCTCCAGCGTCGCCGCGCAGCCGCCGGGGGTGTCGCTCGGCGGCTCGTACGTGAGCGTGTCGGCGAAGCCGCGCGCGCTCACCGCGTACGCGATCAGCTCGTGCAGCCACGTGAGCAGCGCCGCACGGCTGTCCTCGGCCTCCGCCAGCGTCCGCGCCCGTCCGTGGAGCGCCTCGATCCGCTCCCGGAAGACCGCCTCCAGGAGCGCCCGGCGGTTCGGGAAGTGGCGGCGCACGGTCGCCGAACCGACCCCTGCCGTACGGGCGATGTGTTCGAGCGAGGCCTCGGCGCCGCGCGCGGCGACCTCCGCCTCGGCGACAGCGAGGATGCGGGCGTGGTTGCGCCGTGCGTCAGCGCGCTGACCGGTCATGACGTCTCGCCTTTGCTAAGTGGTGGGCCCCGCCGTATCGTACCGGAACAGGAAACGGCGGGGCCCGCCGTTTAACGCTCCCTGCCGCCCTGCGCTGCCGTCCGCGCTGCCTGCCACTCGCCCACCACCCCTCCCGAACGAACCCGTCCCCCCTCCCGAACGAACCCGCCACCCCCTCCCGAACGAAGGTGCCCCATGCCCACCCAGCTCCCCAGCCCCGCCTCCGCCGCCTCCGTCCCCGTCCTCGTCACCGGCGCCACCGGCCGCCAGGGCGGAGCGACCGCCCGCGCTCTCCTCGCCGCGGGGATACCCGTCCGCGCGCTGGTACGGGACCCGCGCACCGAGCGCGCCCGCGCGGTCGCCGCGCTCGGGGCCGCACTCGTCACCGGCGACCTCACGGACCCCGCCACGCTCGGCCCCGCCGTCGCCGGGGTCCGTGCCGTCTTCTCCGTGCAGATGCCGCCGATGAGCGGGGCGGGCGTCGACTTCGACGGCGAACTGGCCCAGGCGACGCACCTGATCGAGGCCGCCCGTGCCGCGCACGTACCGCAGTTCATCCAGTCATCGACGAGCGGCGTCGGGACCCACACCGAGATCCCCGGCTGGGCCGAGGGTCGCTGGGCCGCGATGGAGGGCTACTACGCGACGAAGGCGGCCATCATCGAGAAGGTCCGCGCGGCCGGCTTCCCCCGCTGGACGATCGTCAAGCCCGCCTTCTTCATGGACAACCTGAAGGCGCTCCTCCCCCGCGGTCCCGAGGGCGGCTTCGCCACCGTCCTGCGCCCCGACACCCTCCTCGCGCTCATCGACCCCGAGGACATCGGCACCGCGGCCACCCGTGCCGTCCAGCACCCCGACCGCTTCCACACCGTCGCACTCGACCTCGCGGGCGACCGCCTCACCATGACGCGGATCGCCGAGACGCTCTCCGCCCTGTGGAACACCCCGGTCACCGCCCCCGCGATGACCATCGAGGAAGCCCTCGCCGCCGGGATGCCCGCCTGGGGCGCCGGCCACGTCATGAACAACGCCGCCACCCAGCCCGCCCACCCCGAGGCCGCCCACGCCCTCGACATCCCCACCACCCCCTTCACGACCTGGGCCCGCACCCACTTCACCTTCTGACGCGGGCCCCGGGCGACTACGGCGGCCCCGACCCCAGCAGCCAGAACGCCCCGTACCCCGCGGCGACCCCCGCCGCCGCGCCGACCACGAGCCATGCGGCCCAGCGGCGGCGGAGGCGGGACAGGGCGAGGGCGATCGGGAGGAGGAGGGGGAAGGCGGGAAGGAGGAGACGGGGCTTGGAGCCGAAGAAGCCCGAGGTGCACAGAGCGAGGAGGAGGACCACGCCCGTGTAGAGGACGAGCGGGAGCGGCTGGCCCTGGCGGATGCCCCGCACGTAGAGCCAGATCAGGGCCGCCACGCCGACGATCAGGCCCACGCCGCCCGCGAAGCCGGGGCCGCTCAGCAGGTCGCCGAGGAAACGGGCGAAGGCCAGGCCGCCGTCGAAGCCGTTGCCCCAGTCGCCCTGCACGTCGAGATACCCGAAGACCCCGTGGCCGGAACTGAGCCCCGACCACAGCACGTACCCCGCCGCCCCCAGCGGCGCGAGCACACACCCCGCCACCACGCGCCACGAGAAGCGCCGACCCGCCCAGGCCGCCCCCCACACCGCGAGCGCCACCGCGAGACCGACCGGCCTGGTGAGGCCCGCAGCCGCCGCGAACAGGCCCGCCGCAAGCCAGCGTTCGCGCAGCAGCGACCACAGCGACCAGGCCGCGAGCGCCGTGAAGAGCGACTCGCTGTACGCCATCGACTGCACGACGGAGACCGGCAGCACCGCCCACAGCGCCACCGCGAAGAGCGCCGCGCGCTCCCCGTACAGCCGTCCGGCGATCCGGTGGATCGCCCACGCCGCCGCGAGCGAGGCGAGCGCGCTCACCCCGAGCCCCACGTCCTGCGGGGCGAGACCCGTGAGCCACTGACCGGCCTTTTCCAGCCACGGCAGGAGCGGGAAGAAGGCCCGGTCCGAGAGGACGCGCCCGTCGGGCGCCGTCAGCGTGAAGTCGTAGCCGTGCTCGACGACCCGCACGTACCACAGCGAGTCCCACCGCTCGGCGAGCACCTCGTGCGCGCTGCGCCCCTCGACGCCCGCCCACACCGCGAGCGTCACGAGGCACAGCACGCGCACTCCGGCGAAGAGCAGCAGCGAGCGGCCGATCAGGCCACGGGTGCGGTGTCCCGCCGCCGTCGCGCCCGCGGTCCGTTCGCTCGTGAGCACCGGGCCCCTCACCTCGCTCGATTCGCCGACAGACCCGGGCGGGATTCACCCGTCCGGGCCACGTCGGGCGACCTTACCCGCGAGCGGGCGCCGCTCTGCGCCGGTAGAGGACCGCACCCCCGACGAGCAGCGACGCCGAAGCCCCTGCGGCGCCGAGCAGCCCCGCATCCGCTCCGGTCTCGGCGAGCCGCGCCCGCGGCGGCATGACGTGCTCGGTCCCGCCCCCGCCGTCCCCCTCGTCCGTCGTCGGCGGTACGTGGGGCCGCGCGGGCGGTACGGGGCGGGGCGGGCGCGGTGCCGGGTGCTCCGGGGCCGGGGTCCCATCGCCGCAGCCGTCGCCGAAGGCCGGGTTGAGCAGCGCCACGACGTCCACCGTGTTCCCGCACAGGTTCAGCGGCACGTCGAGCGGCACCTGCGCCGCGTTCCCCGAGAGCAGCCCGGGGGACCCCGTCGCCTCGCCGCGCGCCACCGACGACGTGCCGCCCGCGGGGGCCGCGTGCCGCCCGCGCGGGGCCACGTCCTGTCCGCGCCCGGCCACGTCCTGCCCGCCCGCCGCGTGCCCGGCGCGTTCCCGCCCGGTCCGTTCCCGCCCGGCGCGTTCCCGTCCGCCGCGGTCGCGCGCCGCCGCTTCGGACACGGGACCGGGGGCCGCGTGCCGCCCGGGCTTCGCGCGCTCGGGCCCCGCCTCCTCGTGGTGCCGCGGCGCGTCCTCCCCGTACCGCGGCACGGGCCCGGCCGAGGCGTCCGTGTCCTCGGAGCCGCAACCGTCGCCGAAGACCGGGTTGCCGATACCGGCCACGTCGACGCTGTCGCCGCAGACGTGCACGGGGGCGTCCACCCGGGCCTGCGCGCTGTTCCCGGAGAGGATGCCGGGCGAGCCCGCCGCCGCGGACTCGGCCGCGAGGGCGGGGCCGCCGTTCAGGGAGAGGATGCCGGAGGCCGCGGCGGCCGTCACGAGCACCCCCTTGCCGAGGGTGTGGCGCATGGCGAGGTTCTTCCCGGCTCGGAGCGGAAACCGGCCCCGGGAGGCGCGCTCCCGGGGCCGGTGGACCCCGGCCCGTTCAGCGGGCCGGGGGTGAAGCGGGATCAGATGTTGGCGCAGCCGTTGCCGAAGGCCGGGTTGAGCAGGCCGATGACGTTGATCGAGTTGCCGCAGACGTTCAGCGGCACGTGGATCGGGAGCTGCACGACGTTGCCGGAGAGGACGCCGGGCGAACCGACGGCGGCACCCTCCGCACCCGAGTCGGCGAAGGCGGGAGCGGCGGCACCGAGCGCGAGGACGGCCCCGGCGAAGACGGCGGCGGTCTTCTTGAGCATGTCGTTCCTTTCGGAAGGGGGGAGGAGAGGGAGAGCACGCCGGATGGGGCCCGGCGTGCTCTGTGAACGAAAGCGAGGAGCGGGAGGAAACCCCCGCTGCTGGAAGGCCGCGCAACTTCACCCGAACGGAGAGACGCCGATAAAAGAACAAAAACCCCGCCGACGGCGGGGAAGGTGACGCTCTGTTATTTCGCAAAGAGGTTCGTGTATTCCGTGCGGGAAATGGCTGGGCGGAATTCGGGGCCCGGCCCCTCTTCGGAGCCCGGCTGCGTGCCGCCCGGCTCCCCGCGACGGCGCCCGCCGCTCCGTCCCGCTCCGACGGCGCCCCACCCCTCCGTCCCCGGGTGGGACGGCGCGGGCGGGGCGCGCGGCGGCGGGGAGGCGGTCAGCCGTTGGCGGCGCCGTTGCCCGAGAGGACCGGGATGTCGTCCAGGATGTGCGAGAGCGGCTCGTCGCCCTTGGCCTGGGTGCTGTTCTCGGTGCACTGCTGGTTCTGCGGCGAGGACAGGACGTTGATGTCCTGGACCGCGACCGGGATGAGGCCGACGACCGAACCGACGTTGCCCTTGACGGGGAGGCCGATGCAGGGCTTGTTGAGCGAGCCCTGGACCAGGCTGAGCTGCGGGCTCTGGTCGCCGAAGGTGGCCTGGTTGCCGAAGGCCTGCTGGGCGCCGTTGCCGGAGACCGACGTGGTGCCGCCGTCGTCGGCGAGGGCGAGGGCCTGCGGGGCGCCGAGGCCGACGACACCCGCGGTCAGGGCGGCCGCGGCCGCGAACTTCTTGATCATGTCCAACCTTTCGATGCCCCCGCACGCTGTCCCCGGGACGTTCGGGGCGGCCCCGGGAAGGGCGGGCGGCGGCGGGCGATACGGAGCGTGCGCGTACGCAGCGACTCACCGTGCGGAACGCGGCGACCGGCTGCTTCCTGGCAAACTGCCCTGCCGCCCATCGGTTTCGCCCCCTCGCTCCCGTTCACCCGTTCAGCGTGCTCGGGGCCCCGGATTCGTACGGCTTCGCATGAATTTCTGAGAAGAACCGGCGTGGTGGGAACGATTTCTTCCGCGAAGCGCTGTTTATCATCTCAACTGCCTTGATGTGGCCCGCGTTCTCCGCCCGCCGAATTCACGGCAGTTCCCGTTTCTGTTCACCGCCCAGGGAGGAATCCGTGATGGCTACGCGCACCGCCGTGGAGAGAAAGGGGGCCGGGGGCAGAGCCGGTACCGCCGCGAAGACCCCCAAGGTCGCCCGCCCCGCCAGGCCCGCGAAGAGCGCGAAACCCGCCGGAGCCGCCAAGTCCGCCGGAGCCGCCAAGCCCGCCGGAGCCGCCGATTCCGCCGAGCCCGCCAAGCCTGCCGAACCCGCCAAGCCCGCCGGGTCTGCGAAGAAGCCTGCCAAATCTGCCGAATCTGCCAAAGCGGCCCCCTCCGCCCAGGCAGCCAGGACTGCCAAGCCCGCCAGGACTGCCAAGCCCGCCAGGACTGCCAAGCCCGCCAGGACTGCCAGGACTGCCAAGCCCGCCAAGGCTGCCAAGCCCGCCAGGACTGCCAAGGCTGCCAAGCCCGCCAGGACTGCCAAGGCTGCCAAGCCCGCCTCACCCCTCGCCACCGCCGCCGGGGCATCGACCCCCGCCCGCACCCCCCGCCGCTCCCGCTCCCGCGCCTGGACCTCCCGCGAACTGCGCCTCGTCGACCGGCTCGCCGAGGTGCACGCCGAACTCGACGCGGCCCAGCGCGAGCGCGCCGGGCTCATCGCCTACGTCCTGCGGCTGCACGCCGGGAGCGTCGGCGCCCCCGGCCCCGACGGCTGGTCCCCCGTCCACGTGGACACGGCGGCCGGGCGGCTCACCTGGCGGGTCGCGCCCGAGGACGCCGATCTCTTCCAGGAACAGGAGGCCGCCGTCCGGGCGCGCGGCCGCACGCGGACGCTGCCGGTCGGCACGGCAGGCGACCGCGAGCGCTCCGTCGAGACCCTGACCCGCCTCTCCTTCCTCCACCTCCACCGCCGCCCCAACCGCCCCACGCGCAACAGTCGCGGCGGCTGACCCCGTGCGAAGCCCGTACGGGTGTTTCGCCCGGTGACAGCGGTGTGATGAATCCCTGCGCCATTGGAGTGAACGCCCGCATCCCGGGCCCGGCACGCCAGTTGACCAGCGTGCTCCGGGACGGGGCTCGTACTCGAAAGGATCACTCATGATCAAGAAGGTCATGTCGGTCGCGGCCGTCGCCGCCTCGGTCGTCGGCGCGACCGCCGCTGTCGCGGCTCCCGCGATGGCGATCGGCGACGACGGTGGCACGACCTCGCTCTCCGGCAACGGCGCGCAGCAGGCGTACGGCAACCAGGCCACGTACGGCAACATGAGCCCGCAGCTGGCGCTCATCCAGGGTTCGCTCAACAAGCCCTGTGTCGGCCTGCCCGCCAAGGTCAACGCCGGTTCGATCGTCGGCCTCGTGCCGATCGCGGTCCAGGACCTCAACGTCCTGTCCTCGCCGCAGAACCAGCAGTGCACCGAGAACAGCACCCAGGCCAAGGGTGACGAGCCGCTCTCGCACATCCTGGACGACATCCCGGTCCTGTCCGGCAACGGCGCCGGCAACAGCTGAGCACCCGCACGCCGCCGGTGCGGTGTACCGAGGGCCGCCTTCCCCGCCAGGGACGGCGGCCCTCGCCGTGTACGGGCTCAGCGCGGCCAGGGGCTGCGGCGGGCGAGCGCGGCCCACTCCGGGTCGGGCTCGCCCGGCACCGTACGGCCCTCGGTGGTCCAGCGCTCCCACAGCCGGGCGAAGACGGGTTCGTACGAGGGGTCGGGGCCGGCCCGGTCCGGGGCGGGGGCCGCGGCCCGCTGGTCGGGGGGAGGCTCCGGGGCCGGGCCTGGAGCCGGGTCCCCGGTCGGGGCGGTGCCGCGCGGGGGCGGCGGGGAATAGGGGGTGGCGGGCTGTTCGGAGGACTGGCGGCTGACGGGGATGAAGCCCTGTCGCTTCCAGCCGCCGCCTCTGGGTTCAGGTTCCGTCATGCTTCCTCATCGTCGCCGGACGTGCCCCGTGCTCAGGCCGTCACACCCCAGGGTCCCCCGTTCACCGCACGGTGTGGGGGCGAATGAGGGATTCGCGCGCGTTGCGCCCCCTCGTGCGCTCCCCCTTACGCGCACACGCCCACCCCCCGGTCCGCGGCGACTCGTACACCTGCCCGCAGGGGGAGCGGGTCTCAGCCGCGCCCCAGCTGGTCTCAGCCGCGCCCCAGCTCCCGCAGGGCCGCGTCGAAGGCGCTGTCGCGGTCGTGCGCGAACTCCTCCTCGGTGAAAACGGGGGTCGCGCGCTCGGGCGGGATGCCGGTGACGTCGAAGCTTCTGCCCGCGCGGTTCAGGAACTCCTCGTTCGGCAGCGTGAACGCGAGGCCGTTCGGCAGTGTGCGTTCCATGACGTCCGAGAAGACGCCCTGCGTCGCCTCGCCGATCCGCACCGTCCGCGCGGGCCGCTCGATGAGGGCCTGCGTCGCCGTCTCGCCCGCGCTGAACGTCGATCCGCCGGTCAGCACGGCGACCGGGCCCGTGAAGCGGGGCACCCCGGCGGCCGGAGTGACGGGGACGGGCTGTGGCCGTGTGGCGCGGGTGCGCTTGCGGTAGGCGGTGTACGGGGTGTTGGTGAGCCGCCCGGCGAGCCGCAGGCCCAGCGCGTCCGCACCGCCCCCGTTGACCCGCAGGTCGAGGACGAGGCCGCGCAGCCGCCGCGTTCGCTCCTTCGTGAACACGCCGTCGAGCGCCGCGTCGAGCGCGCGCAGTTGCCCCGGGTACGAGCGGTCGGCGGCGTCGTACCCGCCGAAGCCCGAGATCCGCAGGTAACCGAGGTCACCGGGCAGGTCCGCGTAGCCGATCCGGCCGTTCGCGTACGGGGTGAGCGGGGTGCCGCGCAGATCACGCCGCTCGACCAGCTCCCGTACGCGCGCGTCGAGAGCGGGCCCGGGCACGACCGTCCCCGGGCGGACCCACGCGGTGGGCTGTCCGTCGCCCCGTTCGAGGCTGATGTGCGCGTCGCGCAGCGGGCGGACCATCTCGCCGAGGAGCGCGAAGAGCGCGTCGGGGGTCATGTCCGCGTGCACGCGCGGTCGGTAACGGTCCCTGACCGCCTGCCAGTCCATCCCGTGCTGGGCGAAGAAGGGATAGTTCTCGGCGAAGGTCTGCCAGAAGATGTCGAAACTGACCAAGGCGTCCGTGCTGCCCGCCCCGTCCGCGCACGTGGCGGGCAGGTGCGTGAGGCGGCGCAGGCGCTTGTCCCCCGCCGAGCCCCAGTCGTGCAGCGTGCCCGTACGGCCCGTGAGACGCACCGTGGAGGTCGGGTGCGCGTCGTCGTCCTCGACCTCGTACACGCCGGGCCGTCCCGTCGCCCGTGCCGTGGGGCCGGGCAGACAGCTCAGCGCGGTGGTCTCGTACGAGCGCAGCGTGGCGCCGCGCAGGGCGAGGACGGTGCCGTAGCCCTCGACCGCGTAGACGCCGGAGCGGGGCGGGCTCGCCTGCGCCGCCGTGGCACTCGCCGCCGCCGCGCTCGCGCCGAGGCTCGCGAGGGCGAGCAGGACGGCGGTGGCGCTCCTGGCCCGTACCCGCCGCCGCCCGCGCGCCGCTTCCCGCTGTTCCCGCGGCCCCTGCCGTTCCCGCGGCCCCTGCCGTTCCCGCGGCCCCTGCCGTTCCCGCGGCCCCTGCCGTTCCCGCATGTCGCTCCCTCCGTGGGCCCGTGCCCGGCCGGAGCGGCCGCGGCCTCCGGGCCTTCGCGCTCCGACGATCCCCCGCCCGCGCCGGGACCGGCTATCCGGCGGGCCCCACCCAGCACGTGGGGACAGCCCTACGCCAGCCCCTCGCCAGCTGCTCGCCAGCCCCGAGGCGGCCCCGAGGCGGCCCCGCGGTGGCCCCGTGCGGGCGGCTTCGTGTGGGCCGATCGGGTGTCGTGCGGGGTTGCGGCGCAACTCCGCGTCGTGTGGGGCGGTTGGGGTGGCTGGTGATCCTGTCTCGGGGTCCGCTTTCCGAAAGGGGACAGTCATGAAGAAGCTGTGGGCCGCCGCCGCGGTCGCCGTCACGGTCGCGGGTGCGGGTGCCGCTCCCGCTATGGCGCTGGGCGACGACGGTGGCACGACCTCGCTCTCCGGCAACGGCGCCCAGCAGGCGTACGGCAACCAGGCCACGTACGGCAACATGAGCCCGCAGCTGGCGCTCGTGCAGGGTTCGCTCAACAAGCCCTGCATCGGCCTGCCGGCGAAGGTCAACGCCGGTTCGATCGTCGGCCTCATCCCCGTCGCGGTCCAGGACGTCAACATCTTGTCCTCGCCGCAGAACCAGCAGTGCACCGAGAACTCCACCCAGGCCAAGGGCGACGAGCCGCTCTCGCACATCCTGGACGACATCCCGGTCCTCTCGGGCAACGGCGCCGCCAACGGCTGACCGCCTCCCCGGACGGGATCGACGAGGGCCCGCCTTCCCCGCCACGGGGGAGGGCGGGCCCTCGCGCGCGCCCGCCGGGCACTGGCGGGATCTTTTCCGCCGGGCCGTCCGTTGGGAAGGGTGCCGGGGCGCGACTGGTAGCTTCTACAGCACTGTAGAGGTACGGGGGTCCAGTGGGGCTGCCCGCGGTCGGTCCGTCGTGCCCGGCGGGCCGGGATACACGAGAGACGGAGTTCTCATGGCGCTCTGGGATCGCATCAAGGATTCCGCGCAGACGATGCAGGGACAGCTCGTCGCGAAGAAGAACGACCTCAAGAGCGGCGCCTTCCGCGACGCGAGCATGGCGATGTGCGCGCTCGTGGCGGCGGCCGACGGCAGCGTCGACCCCTCCGAGCGGCAGCGGGTCGCGCAGCTCATCATGACCAACGAGGTCCTTCAGAACTTCCCCGCCGACGATCTGCGCCGCCGCTTCGAGGCCAACCTCGACAAGCTCACGAGCGACTTCGACTTCGGCAAGGTCGGCATCCTCCAGGAGATCGCCAAGGCCAAGAAGAAGCCCGCCGAGGCGCGCGCGGTCATCCAGATCGGCATCGTCATCGGCGGCGCCGACGGCGACTTCGACAAGGACGAGCAGGGCGTCGTGCGCGAGGCCTGCTTCGCGCTCGGCCTGCCGCCGCACGAGTTCGACCTCTGAGATCCTCGGGGGCTCCGCGGGGCCCCCGAGGATTCCGCGGGGGCTCTTCGACGCTCCGCGGGACTCCCCGGACACGGGCCAGGGGCCGGCTCGCCGTCACGGCGAGCCGGCCCCTGGCCCGTTCCTGCCCCGTACGCCCCGCTCAGACGTTGACGCCGAAGTCCGAGGCGATGCCCGCGAGGCCGGAGGCGTAACCCTGGCCGACGGCGCGGAACTTCCACTCCGTGCCGTGCCGGTAGACCTCGCCGAAGACCATCGCGGTCTCGGTCGACGCGTCCTCGGAGAGGTCGTAACGCGCCAGTTCGGTGCCGCCCTCGCGGTTCACGACGCGGATGAAGGCGTTGCGGACCTGGCCGAAGCTCTGGCCGCGCGACTCCGCCTCGTGGATCGAGACCGGGAAGACGATCTTGTCGACATCGGCGGGGACCTGCGCGAGGTCGATCTCGATCGACTCGTCGTCGCCCTCGCCCTCGCCCGTCAGGTTGTCGCCGGTGTGGCGGACCGAACCGTCCGGGCTCGTCAGGTTGTTGTAGAAGACGAAGTGCGCGTCCGAGACGACCTTGCCCGACGCCGAGCACAGCAGCGCGCTCGCGTCGAGGTCGTAGTCGCTGCCCGTCGTGGTCCGGACGTCCCAGCCCAGGCCGACCGTGATCGACGTGAGCCCGGGGGCCTCCTTCGACAGCGAGACGTTGCCGCCCTTGGCCAGCGTGACTCCCATGCTGTTCGCTCCTTGATGTCGGGGGTGCTTCCGGAGGTGACTCGTTCTCGTTCTGAAACCGACTCGTTCTAAAAACTACAGGACTGTAGAAATTGATGGCGGGGTCCGGGTCTTCCGGCCTCGGTACCATCGGGACCCGGTGTGAGCGGGTGCGAGGAGGTGCGTGCGTGAGCGGGACCGAGCGGAACGGGGGCCGTCGGCGTGGGCAGGGCGAACTGGAGGCCAGGGTGCTCACCGTGCTCCACTCCGCCCCCGGACCCGTACCCGCGGGATGGGTGCGTGAACACGTCGGCGGGGAACTCGCCTACACGACGGTCATGACGATCCTGACGCGGCTGCGTTCCAAGGACGCCGTGACCCGCGAGCGCCGGGGCCGCTCCTTCCTGTGGAGCGCGGTCGCCGATGAAGCGGGGCTCGCCGCGCTGCGGATGCGGCGGCTGCTCGACGGCGAGCACGACAGGGACGCGGTCCTCACGAGCTTCGTCACCTCGCTCTCCGCCGAGGACGAGCGGCTGGTGCGGGAACTGCTGGCGGGCGGGGGCCCCGAGGAGGGCTGAGGGACGTGGAGTACGTCGTCTTCCTGCCGTTCGTCGTGCCGCTGACCGCGCTGCCGGTCGGCCGCCTCGCCGTGCGCCACCTCCACCCCCGTACCGCGACGCTCCTCCTCACCGCGCTCGCCGTCGTCCTCGCCCTGTGCAGCACCGTGTGCCTCGGCCTCTTCGGCGTCGTCGGCACGGCCCGCATCCCGCACAACCCCCTCCCGGACGGCTGGGCGGACCCGGAGGTGCGGGCCGTCGTGCCCTGGGACGAGGTGACGGGGCTCGTCTCGCTGGGGGCGCTGCTCGCGGCCCTGACCGCGTGCGTGCGGACGGGCCTGCGGCACCGGGCGGTACGGGTCGCCGCGCGGCGCGCCGCGGCCCCTCAGCGGGGGCCGGGCGACGTGGCGGTGCTCCCTGACTCCTCGCCGTACGCCTACGCCCTGCCGGGCAGGCCCGCGCTCGTCGTGGTCTCGCGGGGGATGCGCGAGTGCCTGTCCGCCCGCGAGTACGGGGCGCTGCTCGCGCACGAGCGGGCGCACCTCGCGGGGCGCCACCACGGGCTGCTGCTCGTGGCGCGCCTCGCCGCGTGCGCGAATCCGCTGCTGCGGCCGCTGGTCGGGGCGCTCGCGTACGGTGCCGAGCGCTGGGCCGACGAGGAGGCGGCGCGGGTCGTGGGGGACCGTACGGTGACGGCGCGGGCGGTGGGCCGCGCGGCGCTCTCCTCGCGGGGGCACGGCGGGGCGGCGGGTCTCCTCCCTGCGTTCGCCTCCCCAGGACCTGTGCCCCTGCGGGTCGCGGCACTCCTGGCCCCCGCCCCGCCCGCGCGCTGGCCGGGCCCGTACTGGGCGCCGGTGGGGTGGGCGGCGCTCATGGCGGGCGGCGGCGTGCTGGTCTCGGCGGCCTCCTCCTTCAACGCCGCGGTGACGGTCGTGGGGGTGTGGAGGGGGGCGGGGGTGGTGTGAGGCCGGGCTCCGGCGCCGGGCCCCGGGGGCGGGGTCGCACCCCTCGCTTCACTTCGCGTCCGCGTAGCACCGCACGATCGCCGTGGTGAAGGGGACGTGCAGGGGGATGCCGCCGAAGCAGACACGGGTCGCCTCGCGCGCCGCTTCCGCGATCAGGGCGGGGATGTCCTGTGCCTCCGCTTCGGGGGCGTGGACGATGACCTCGTCGTGCTGGAAGAAGACGAGTTCGGCCGCGCGGGCGTGGAGCGCGCGGCGCAGGGACGCCAGGAGCAGCAGGGTCCAGTCGGCCGCCGCGCCCTGGACGACGAAGTTGCGTGTGAAGCGGCCCCGGGCGCGGGACGCGGAAGCGGAGGGGGCGGGGGTGTCCTCCTGGGGAATGCCGGCCTCCTCGGCGAGGTCCTCGCCGCCCACCGGGGGGCAGGTGCGCCCGAGCCACGTACGGACCAGACGGCCCTCCTCGCCCGCGCGGGCCGCCTCGTCGACGTAGGCGACCGCCTTCGGGAAGCGGCGGCGCAGGGCCGCCAGGTTCTTCAGGCCGTCGCCCGAGGTCTGGCCGTAGATCGCGCCGAGTACGGCGATCTTGGCACGGTCGCGGTCACCGGCGAAGGCGCGGTCGGAGACCGCCGCGTAGAGGTCGTCCGCCTTCGCCGCCACGTCCAGGAGCGCCGCGTCGCCCGCGACGGCGGCGAGGATGCGCGGCTCCATCTGGGCCGCGTCCGCCACCACGAGCCGCCAGCCCGGGTCCGCGACGACCGCGCCGCGCACCACCTTCGGGATCTGGAGCGCGCCGCCCCCCGCCGTCGTCCACCGGCCCGAGACCGCGCCGCCCACCACGTACCGGGGA
The DNA here is from genome assembly GCF_050613165.1 of Streptomyces sp. P6-2-1. Classification (NCBI taxonomy): domain Bacteria; kingdom Bacillati; phylum Actinomycetota; class Actinomycetes; order Kitasatosporales; family Streptomycetaceae; genus Streptomyces; species Streptomyces sp. P6-2-1. Next base: position 3,999,248 of record NZ_CP192513.1, read on the forward strand.
CGGAAGCGGCCCGCGCGCACCCAGTCCGCGAGCCAGCCCCAGCCGTGTGCCGTCCACACGCGGTAGAGCTTCTTGTACGCGAGGAGCGGGGCCACCGCCGGGTGGTCGACCTTCTCCAGCTCCCAGCGCCGCGTCGAGGTGAGCTTCACGCCCGCCCCGGCGAAGGCGCGCAGCACTTCGGCGGGCAGGTCGGGGCGGACCCGCCTGCCGAACGCGCGCGAGATCTCCTCCGCCAGCTCCGCGAGCCTGCGCGGCTCGCCCCCGCCCGCGTACCGCTCGCCGAGCAGCTCCGCCAGGATCTCCCTGTGCCTGTCCGCGCTCCAGGGCAGGCCCGTCGCGTTCAGCTCGGCGGCGACCAGCGTCGCCGCCGACTCCGTGCCGGTGAGAAGGGTGAAGCGCCCCGGGTGCGCCGTCCGCGTGTGGCGGCGCAGCTGCTCCGCGTAGACCTCGGCGACCGCCTCCGGCGGGAGGGGCGCGGGGCGCGGGTCGAAGAGGGACGATTGCGCGTCGGGCTCGGCCGAGGGACCCGGCGGGTCCTCGGGGACGGGCTCCTCGCGCAGGCGGGCCCACGCGGCGGCGAGCGAGCGCGGCTGCCCGTACCTGCCCTCGTGGCCCAGCAGCAGCGTCTCGGCCGCCTCGATGTCGTAGCACCGCTCGACGCGGGCCCCGGCGGCGAGCAGCGCCGGGTACACCTGCGGGGTCGCGCGCCAGACCCAGCGGCCCACGCCGGGGCGCGTCCGCACCGCCGTCGCCGCGTCCGGCTCGGTGACGGGGGGCGCGGCGAGCGTGCCCTCCGGCGTGAGCGGGGCGACGCGCACGCCCGGGCCCTCCGCGTCGGCGGAGGTGAGCAGCCAGCGGAGAGCGGAATCGGTCACGTGTGCGAGTTTCGCAGGAGGGTCCGACAACGGGCGTCCGCGCGGGGGTTTCCACAGGGTGTGGACAATGGGGGAGTGCCCCGCGAGACCGGTAGGACCCACAGGAACGCCCGCGACACCCCTTCGGGCGAGCCGCCCCACGGCGATCCGCACGGCGATCCCCGCGCCGGGACCCGCCCCGATCCCGTACGGGCCGCCGGGGACGCGCTCGGCGCCGCGCTCGGCGACGACAGCGACCGCGCGCTCGACACCGCCGCCTCCCTCATCGCCGCGCTCCCGCCGTCCACCGCGCACGCCCTGCTGACCGAGCGCGGCACCGCGCTGATCGGCGCCGCCTGGCGACGCGGCTGGGAGCCCGCCGACCTCGCCCGGCTCGTCCGCCGCGCGCTGCGGCCCGCGCACAGCCTGCGGTACGCCGCTCTCGTACGCGAGGAGACCCGCCGGTACGCGCTCCTCGCCCCGCGCTGGAAGGCGCAGCTCGCCGGCCTCGAAGCGGGGAACGCGGCGCACGCGAGAGGCGCGGGGAGCGCCGGGGACGGCATACGCGGGGACCGTTTCGGCGCGGCGGTCGCGTCCGTCGAGCTGTACCGGCTGCTCTTCCGGGTCCCCGCGATCGAGCCCGTCGGGCCCCCGCCCGGCACGGCGCCGAGCGTCCCGCTGCCCACCGGCGACCGCGAGCTGACCCGTATCCGCGCGCTCCTCGCCAAGGCCGAGGCGACCGCGTACCCGGCCGAGGCCGAGGCGCTCAGCGCCAAGGCGCAGGAGCTGATGACCCGGCACCGCGTCGACAGCGCGCGCCTGGCGGGCGTGCCCGCCGGGCCGGGCGAGGGCGTCGCCGCCTGCCGGATCGGCGTCGAGCCGCCGTACGGCGAGGCCCAGGCGATCCTCCTCGACGCGGTGGCCCGCGCGAGCGGCTGCCGGGCCGTGTGGAACGAGGAGCACGGCTTCTCGACCGTCGTCGGGGACGCGGGCGACCTCGCCGCCGTGGAACTGCTGCACACCTCGCTGCTCGTGCAGGCGCAGAGCGCGCTCACGCGCGCCGAGGCGCAGGCGCGGGCCGCGGGGCGGCGGCGCACGAAGACCTTCCGGCAGTCCTTCCTCCTCGCCTACGCGGAGCACATCGGGGCGCGGCTGGAGGAGACGGCCGAGTCCACGGTGACGGAATCGGCGGAGCCCGAGGTCCTGCCGGTCCTCGCGGCGCGCGACGTGGCCGTCACGGAGGCCACGGAGCGGATGTTCCCGAAGACGAAGGCGGCGCGGGTGCGGGGCGTGAGTGACGAGGCGGGGTGGCTGCGGGGCCGCGAGGCCGCCTCCTGCGCGCGGCTCGGCGTGCTGCCCGGGGAGCTGCCCCGGGACTCCCGCTCCCCGCGCTCCCGCGGCCCTCGGCCCGGGGGACCCGGGGAAGGGGCTTAGTTTCCCCGCCCAATACCAGGAAATGTCCGTATTGTGACGATGTGAGCTGGCTCAATGCCCTGGCCGAGACGTCGCGGTCCGGCCTCAAAGTGGAGCGCAAGCGCCTCGTGCCGCTCGTCGCGCTGCGCGGCGCCTTCGGGCTCGGGCTCGTCGTCGTGCTGAGCCTCAACCTCTTCGGGCCCAACGTCGCCGCCTCCTCCGCCTTCGGCGCCTTCTCGGCCGCCGTCGCCACCTTCCAGCGGTCCTGGCGGCCCCGGCCGCTGCTCGCGCTCGCCTCCGGGTTCAGCCTCGCGGTCTCCACCTTCCTCGGGTACGTGTGCGTCATCCACCTGTGGCTCTTCGTGCCGCTCCTCATGCTGTGGGCCTTCGCCGCGGGGATGGCGTGGGCGGCCGGGCCCACCGCGGGGATCATCGCCGCGTCGAACGTCTCCATCGTCATGGTCACCGTGACCCTGCCCGGGTCCGTCCTCTCCGCGCTCGGGCACGCGGCGACGATCGCGATCGGCGGCTGCGTGCAGGCCGCGCTCGTCGTCCTCGTACCGATCAGGCGCTGGGGCGCGCACCGCGACGCGCTCGCCGACGCGCTCGCCGCCGTCGGCGACTACGCGCGCCGCCTGCGCCAGGACCCGGTCGCCGACTTCGACCCCGAGCCGCTCATGGAGGCCCGCAAGGCCGCGGTGCTCACGCCGGGGCAGGCCCGCCGCCGCCCCGTCGAGCTGCGCGGCCCGCGCGGTGTCGCCGAGCGCATCAGGCCCGTGCTCGCCTCGCTCGCCGACCCCGGCTTCGGGGTCCCCGCCGAGGGGCCCGCGCGCGAGCGGGTCCGCGAACTGCTCTACGCGGCGGGGACGGTACTGGACGCGTGCGCCCGCGCGGTGCGCCGCGGGCAGCCCGTCCGCGTACCGGCGGCGACGAAGGCCGTGCTGCGCACGCCGGACACCGAGGAGCTGCTCTCCGGGCCCCCGCTGCGCGCCGCGCGCCGCCTGCGGGCCCTGCTCGACGACGTACGCGACACCGCCGACCCCAGCGGGCGGAACACCTCCCGCGTGCCGGACGACGTGCGGGAGAAGGCCGCGGGCGGGATGCCCACCGTCACCCACACCCGCCGCCGCGCGCCGCTCTCGCAGCAGTTCCAGGGCCTCGCCCTCCTGCTCCGCCTCCAGCTGCGCCGCGACTCGCCCGTCTTCCGGCACGGTGTGCGCATCTCCGTCGTCGCGGGCGCCGGGTACCTCCTCGGCTCCCTGCTGCCGCTCGGGCACGCGTACTGGGCGCCGCTGACCTCCGTCATGGTCATGCGCCCCGACTTCTCGCAGACCTACGCGCGCGCCGCGGGCCGCTTCACGGGGACCCTCCTCGGCGTGACCCTCGCGAGTCTCGTCGTCCGCCTCGCGCACCCGGGCACCGAACTCCTCGCCTGGTTCGCCGTGCTGTGCGGCGGGCTCATGTACCTCCTCATGCGCACGGGGTACGTCGTCGGGCAGTTCTGCGTCTCGATGTACGTCGTCTTCCTCCTCGGCATGGCGGGCACCGACCTCGAACAGACCACGCTGGAGCGCATCGGGCTCACGCTCGTCGGCGGGCTCCTCGCGATGCTCGCGTACGCGGTGTACCCGGCCTGGGAGGCGCCGCGCCTGCGCGGCCGCCTCGCCACCGCGCTCCTCGCGCACACCGCCTACGCCGCCGCCGTCTTCCGCGCCTACGCCAACCCCTCCGAGGACCGCAGCGCCCAGGTCCGCAAGGACCTGCTCGCCGCGCGCGACGCCCGCTCCGAGTGGCAGGAGGCCGTCGAGAAGGCGCGCGACGAGCCCGTACGGCAGCGGGGGCTCTCGCGCGGGGCCGCCGACGACGCGGACGAGGCGCTCGCGCAGATCGCGCGGGTCGCGATGCTCATGGAGGCGCACCTGCCCGGGCGCGGCGCCCCGCCCCTGCCGCCCGCGGACCGGCTCGCGCACGCGCTCGACGCGGCGAGCACCCGCGCCGCGCGCGATCTGCGCGACCGCTCGGCGCCGCGCTGGGACGCGGTGCGTGCCGCGCTCGGGAACTGGGACGCGCAGGGGAGCGGGGAGCAGGCGCCGGACCGGGTCGCGCGCAAGGGCGCGGGGATGCTCGTCGAGGCGCTGGAGGGCTTCTCCGCCGCGCTCGCGCCGCCGAAGCGGCCGAAGGAGGCGCGCGGGGAACGGGGAGCGCGGGAGCGGGAGACGACGGTGCGGGTGCCGTCGGTGGAGGAAGAGGAGGCGCGGCGGCCGCGGGCGGGGTGAGGGGGCTCACGCCGGATCTTATTGAAAATTGTTTTCATGTACGTACACTGGGGGCATGGCTCGCAACGAACTCCGTCCCCTCGTCACACTCCGCTCCACCGCGGGTACCGGCTACACCTACGTGACCCGCAAGAACCGCCGCAACGACCCCGACCGGATGGTTCTGCGCAAGTTCGACCCCGCCGCCCGCCGGCACGTCGACTTCCGCGAAGAGCGCTGATCCGCCGCACCCTCCACCCGGGCGCGCCCCGCACCCTGCGTAGGGGCTCTACGCAGAGTGATGTGCGCCACGTCTCCATGAGCCGGCCCCCTTGCGGGGCCGGCTTTCGCGTGTTCAGGAGGGGAATCGCTGCCTCCTGGGAAGCCTGTAGTCAGGGGAACACCCCACGTGCACGTGCATCTGCTCATGCATCCGCACGTGAACGCGGCTATGATCACGCGCAGTTGACCGATGCACCATTGGCCACAGCACCACCGGGAGCAACCAGTGCACCAGGCGTACAACGGCATGGCGGCAACCGACCTCCAGAAGGTTCACCGGGTCGTCTGGCAGAAGAGCCGGCACAGCAATTCCCAGGGCACGTGCGTGGAGTTCGCCAAACTCCCGGGCGGCGACGTCGCTGTGCGCAACTCCCGTCACCCCGAGGGCCCCGCGCTCGTCTACACGCGCGCCGAGATAGAGGCAATGCTCCTCGGTGTGAAGGACGGGGAATTCGACCACCTCGTCACGGGCTGAGCGCGACTTCTCTCCCCGTCCACACGAAAAAGAGCGGTGTCCGCCGACAGCGGCACCGCTCGTCGTCCTGTCCGGACCCGCGCCGGGAGGTCCCGGGCGTCGCGAAGGGCGTGCTCAGGGGGTCCGGGAGCCCGCGCCCCCGGTCCTCACAACCGGAACAGCGCCCACACCATCTTCCCGTGCAGCGCCCCCGCCAGCGGGTGCCAGCCCCAGCTCTCGCTGAAGGAGTCGACGAGGAAGAGGCCGCGCCCGCACTCCGCGCCGAAATCCTCCGCGCGCGTGACGGGGCTCGCGTCGCTCGGGTCGCGCACCGCGCACATCAGGCGGCCCGCCCAGCGCATGAGGTGGAGGCGGACCGGGCCCTCGTCCTCGTCGGGGGACGGCGCGGGCAGGGCGTGGCGCAGGGCGTTGGTGACGAGTTCGGAGACGACGAGGGCGATGTCATCGGCGAGTTCGGTCAGTTCCCAGCGGTCGAGCGTCACGCGGGCGAACTGCCGTGCCTCGCGCACGCCTTCGAGGCGGGTGCTCAAGATGCAGGAGGCGGCGTCGCTGACCGTCGCGGGGTCGAGCGGTGGTAGCCCTTGCCTCTGCGGGTCGAGCATGGTCGATCCATTCGTCCCCATGCGAGGCACTCCCGGAATTCGCGATGGCTGCGCGGCGGTGCGCCCCCATCGTGGCGGAACGCACACAGCGGATGCAAGGGCAGATGCACGTGCACGCGCCGGAATTGCCGCCACACCTACCACTTCACCCCCATTTCTTCCTGCCAACTCGCGGCACACCTTCTCGGCACATGACCCAAGCTTTCCGTCTCCGTAACCGAACGAGTACGGCACGGAGCCTTTTAGTGGCAGACTGCGGGGCTTGGAGGCAACGCCCTTGACGTCCTACGGAGGGAGGCTGGGTGTCGTGACCGCAGGGGACTGGGGGCAACCCCAGGCCGAAGGGGCAGGCGGAGGCTCGGTCGTACGGCGCATCCTGCTCGGCTCGCAGCTGCGGCGGCTGCGGGAGTCGCGCGGGATCACTCGCGAAGGCGCCGGCTACGCGATCAGGGCCTCGGAATCGAAGATCAGCCGCATGGAGTTGGGACGGGTGAGCTTCAAGGCGCGGGACGTGGAGGATCTGCTCACGCTCTACGGCGTGCACGACACGGCGGAGCGCGGTCAGCTGCTCGGCCTCGCGAAGGAGGCGAACATCGCGGGCTGGTGGCACAGTTACTCGGACGTCCTGCCCAGCTGGTTCCCCACGTACGTGGGCCTGGAGGGCGCCGCTTCGGTGATCCGCGTCTACGAGGTGCAGTTCGTGCACGGACTTCTCCAGACCGAGGCGTACGCGCAGGCCGTCGTCGCCAAGGGCATGCCGGACGGCGACCCCTCCGAGATCGAACGCCGCGTCGCGCTGCGCCTGGAGCGTCAGAAAGTCCTCGTCGCCGAGCGCGCCCCGCGCTTCCACGCGGTGCTCGATGAGGCCGCGCTGCGCCGCCCGTACGGCGACAGGGGCGTCATGCGCGAACAGCTGGAGCACCTCATCGAGATGTCCCAGCACGAGAACGTGACTCTCCAGGTGATGCCCTTCAGCTTCGGCGGGCACTCGGGCGAGAGCGGCGCCTTCTCACTGCTCGGCTTCCCCGAGTCGGACCTCTCCGACCTCGTCTACCTCGAACAGCTCACGAGCGCGCTCTACCTCGACAAGCCCGAGGAAGTCGCCCAGTACGGCAGCACGTTCGAGCGGCTGACCGCGGACTGCCCGGGCCCCGAGGAGAGCCGGGACCTGCTGCGGGGGCTGCTCCAGCTGATGTGAGCGACGCCGAAGCGCGGGGCGGCTCCTGTACCACAGGGGGCCCCGCACGGCCCAGCCCCTGCCCCCGCCGGGCGCCGCGCGCGTACCATGCACGCCAACGGGGAGTCGCGAAGGGGTCATTGGACCCTTGCGGCACGCGCAACCGGCAAGGAATGGACCATGTCGTTCTTCACCGACCTGTCCCACCAGTACATCGACGGCGAATGGCGAACAGGGCGGGGTTCCTGGGACGTCATCGACTTCAACCCGTACAACGGCGAGAAGCTCGCCGCCGTGACCGCGGCGACAGGCGTCGAGGTCGACGAGGCGTACCAGGCCGCCGCGCGGGCGCAGCCCGGCTGGGCCGCGGCGGGGCCGCACGCACGCCGTGACGTCCTGGAGCGCGCCCGCACCGCGCTCGTCGGTCTACGCGAGGAGACCGCCGACGCGATGATCGCCGAACTCGGCGCGACCCGCGCGAAGGCGTACTACGAGATCGACCTCGCCGCCGAGTTCCTGCGCCACGCCGCCGGGGTCGCCGTGATGCCCGACGGCGAACTCCTGCCCGCGCTCGCGCCCGGCAAGGAGAACCGCGTCTACCGCGAGCCCGCCGGGGTCGTCACCGTCATCAGCCCGTTCAACTACCCGCTGCTCGTGACGCTCAAGTCCGTCGCGCCCGCGCTCGCGCTCGGCAACGCGGTCCTCGTCAAGCCCAATCAGAACACCCCGATCGTCGGCGGCGGCCTCATCGCCCGCGTCTTCGAGCTGGCCGGACTGCCCGCAGGCGTGCTCAACGTCCTCGTCACGGACATCGCCGAGATCGGCGACGACCTCATCGAGCACCCCGTCCCGAAGGTCATCTCCTTCTCCGGCTCCGACCGCATCGGCCGCCACGTCGCGGCCGTCGCCGCGCGCGCCCTCAAGCGCACGGTCCTCCAACTCTCCGGCAACGGCGCCTTCGTGGCGCTCGGGGACCTCACGGGCGCGGCGCTCGACCGCGCCGTCGACGCGGCCGTCTTCAGCCGGTACGTGTACCAGGGCCAGGTGTGCATGGCCGCGAACCGCATCCTCGTGGACCGCGCGCTCGAACCCGAGTTCAGCGCCCGCTTCACCGCGCGCGTCGCTGCCCTGCGCACTGGCGACCCCGCCGACCCGGCCACCCAACTCGGGCCCGTCATCGACTCGTTCCACGCCGAGGCCCTCACCGCGCTCGTCGACGACGCGCTCGCCGAGGGCGCGAAGCCGCTCCTGCACGGCCGCACCGTCGGCAACCTCGTCGAGCCCACGATCCTCACCGGGCTCTCACCGCACTCGCCGCTCCTGCGCCAGGAGATCTTCGGGCCCGTCGCGCTCCTCGTCCCCTTCGACGGCGACGAGGAGGGCCTGCGCCTCACCAACGACACGCCGTACGGGCTCAGCAGCGCCGTGCACACCGGGGACGCCGAGCGCGGGGTCGCCTTCGCGCGCCGCGTCGAGGCCGGGATGATCCACGTCAACGGCACGACGATGGAGGACGACCCGATGGCGGCCTTCGGCGGTGTCAAGCGCTCGGGCATCGGGCGGCTCAACGGGGCCGCCTCGGTCGACGCGTTCACCACGCAGCGGTGGATCTCGGTGCAGCACGGGCCCGCGACGTACGCGCTCTGAACGGGCCGTCGCCGTACGCGCTCTGAACGGGGCCGCCACCGTACGCGCTCCGAGCGGGCCGTCGCCGTGCGCGCTCCGAGCGGGCCGTCGCCGTGCGCGCTCCGAGCGGGCCGTCGCCGTGCGCGCTCCGAGCGGGCCGTCGCCGTGCGCGCTCCGAGCGGGCCGTCGCCGTGCGGACCGAACCTGTCCGCTATCGCCTCTACCTTCCTCTTACCGGCTCGACAAGGCCCCACCGGCCCGAGAGACCGGCAGAGCCACCGCCGAAGAGGGAGAACACTATGGTCAAGCACATCGGTCCCGAACTGCCCGGCGACGAGGCGGGCGCGCTGCTCGCCTTCCTCGACGAGCAGCGCGGCGGCATCCGCCGCGCCACGCTCGGGCTCACCGAGGAGCAGGCCAGGCAGCGGCCCTGCGCGAGCGAACTGAGCCTCGGCGGGCTCCTCAAGCACACCGCGGAGAACGAGCAGGGCTGGCTCGCGCGCGCCCGGGGCATCGCGCCCGAGGTCGCCCGCACCCCCGAGAACTGGCACGAGAGCCACGTCCTCGTCGACGGCGAGACACTGGAGGGCACCCGCGCGTACGCCGAGAAGGTCGCGCGCGAGACCGAGGAGTGGATCAGGTCCCGCCCGAGCCTCGACGAGACCTTCCCGCTCCCCGACGCCCCGTGGTTCCCCGACGCCGAGGCCGTCTCGCTGCGCTGGCTCCTCCTCCACCTCATCCGCGAGAACGCCCGCCACGCGGGCCACGCCGACATCCTGCGCGAACAGCTCGACGGCGAGACGGCCTTCGCGCTGGTGGCGCGCGAGGCGGAGGAGGCCGCGGGCTGAGCGGCCGACCGCCGGGCCGGACGGAGGGGCACGGTACCGGGCGGAGGCGGTACGGGGCGCGGGGTGCGGCAGGCGGGCGCGGGGGGCGCCCTGCGCCCTCGTACCCGCGGCCTGCGTCCCGTCTCCCCGCCCCGTCCCCGCCCGGTACCGTCCCCGCCGCCCCCTGGCCGCCCCGCCGCTTTCAGTGGTGGAACGCCGTCGCCCGCTCTCGGCTGCGCGTCACCGGGCCGGACTGGGAACGGAGTTGGGGGAGCAGGCTGTCCAGGTCGCCCAGGAGCAGTTCCGCCAGGTCGGACGAGAAGCCGTTGCGGCAGACGACGCGCAGTACCGACAGGTCCTCGCGGTTCTTCGGGAAGGTGTACGCGGGGACGAGCCAGCCGCGTTCGCGCAGGCGGCGCGAGACGTCGAAGACGTCGTACGCGGTGACGTCGGGCGTCGTCGTGAAGGCGAGCACGGGGAGTTCCCCGCCCCGCGTCAGCATCCTGAAGTCGCCCAGCGCCTCGATGCGTTCGGCCAGGCCACCGGCCACGTCCCTGCTCGACTGCTGCACCGCCCGGTAGCCCTCGAAGCCCAGGCGCAGGAAGGTGTAGTACTGGGCGGCGACCTGGGCGCCGGGGCGGGAGAAGTTCAGGGCGAAGGTGGGCAGTTCACCGCCCAGGTAGTTGACGCGGAACACCAGCTCCTCGGGCAGCGCCGCCTTGTCCCGCCACAGCGCCCAGCCGACGCCCGGGTAGACGAGCCCGTACTTGTGCCCCGAGGTGTTGATCGAGGCGACGCGCGGCAGCCGGAAGTCCCACACGAGGTCCGGGTCGAGGAACGGCGCGACCATCCCGCCCGATGCCCCGTCGACGTGGACGGGGATGTCGAGCCCGGTCCGCTCCTGGAGCGCGTCGAGTGCCGCGCACAGCTCGGCGATCGGCTCGTAGGAACCGTCGAACGTCGAGCCGAGGATGCCGACGACGCCGATCGTGTTCTCGTCGCACAGCTCCACGGCCGCCTCGGGCGAGAGGTGGTAGCGCTCGCCCTCCATCGGCACCTGCCGGGCCTCGACCTCCCAGAAGTCGCAGAACTTCTCCCAGCACACCTGCACGTTGATCCCCATCACGAGGTTCGGCCGCGCACTGCCCGGATAGCGGTCCTTGTTCTTCCGCGTCCACCGCCGCTTCAGGGCCATCCCCGCGAGCATGCACGCCTCGCTCGATCCCGTCGTCGAGCAGCCCACCGCGTTCCGCGCGTCCGGCGCGTGCCACAGGTCGGCGAGCATCGCGACGCAGCGCCGCTCCAGCTCGGCCGTGCGCGGGTACTCGTCCTTGTCGATCATGTTCTTGTCGAGGCACTCGCTCATGAGCACCCCGGCCTGCGGCTCCATCCACGTCGTGACGAACGTCGCGAGATTGAGCCGCGCGTTCCCGTCGAGCATCAGCTCGTCGTGCACGAGCTGGTACGCCGGGTGCGGGGCCATCGGCTCGCGCGGCAGCCGGTGCCTGGGCGGGGCCTCGCGCATCCCGCCGAGCGGGTCGGCCTCGCCGAAGAAGGGGTTCACGGCGAGCGGCTTGTCCCGCTCCTCCGGGTCCTCGGGCGGGTGGTGCAGCATGGCGCTCCCTCGGGGGTGCGGGGCCTGGTCTCGCGGGCAGCGTAGGCGGATAACGGGAGAAAACGGGGCAAGCGGCCAAGTAAGGGAAGCGGGCACGTCGTGCGCCGTGACGACGGGCACATCCGCGGCAGGCACGGAACCGCCCCGCCGCTCGCGCACGTCGCCCTGACACGAGTACCCCCTCCCGGCGGGCGGGGGCGTGCGCGGGCCGGGAACGCGGGTGGAGCCGCCCACGTTGGTAGCTTTGCTACCGCATGACTCTTCCTCCGCGGCGGGACGGCCCGCCGCTTCTCCGCCCCCACTCCGCCGAACGGTCGTCCCCTCGCCGGCCAGGACCCCCAGGAGCCCGAACGTCGTGAACTCGCTTGCTCTCGGACCGAGCTGGCTCGATCCCAACACCATGCTCGACAACTTCGGCGTCTGGGGACTCGCACTCATCGTCTTCGCCGAGTCGGGGCTGCTCATCGGCTTCTTCCTGCCCGGCGACTCGCTGCTCTTCACGTGCGGACTGCTCATCACGAGCAATCAGCTCGACTTCCCGCTCGCCGGGGCCATCGCGATCATCTGCGTCGCCGCGATCCTCGGTGACCAGGCCGGATACCTCTTCGGCAAGAAGGTCGGGCCCTCGCTCTTCAAGCGGCCCGACTCGAAGATCTTCAAACAGGAGAACGTGCAGAAGGCGCACGAGTTCTTCGAGAAGTACGGGCCGAAGTCGCTCGTCCTCGCCCGCTTCGTGCCCGTCGTCCGCACCTTCACGCCGATCATCGCGGGCGTCAGCGGCATGGCCTACCGCTCCTTCGTCACCTTCAACGTCATCGGCGGCGTCCTGTGGGGCGCGGGCGTGACGCTGCTCGGTTCGTGGCTCGGGAAGATCGACTTCGTCAAGTCGAACATCGAGGCGATCCTCATCCTGATCGTTCTCGTCTCCGTCGTACCGATCGCGATCGAGTACCTGCGGGCGCGCGGCAAGGACGGAAAGGGCGCCAAGGACTCCACGTCCAGCGGCTCCGCGCCCTCGTCCCCGGCCGCCGACGAGCCCGCGCGCCGCGACGGGGAGAACGGCCCGCAGGACCCGGGCGCCTCGCCGCAGTCCGCGTGGAACAGCGCCCCGTACGCGGAGGGCACCCAGGCCCAGCGGCCCCCCGCCCCGTACGGCGGCCGGCAGCCCTACGGCGGCCCGCAGGCCCCCGGCGGGTACGCCCCGCAGCAGCCGCCCGCGGGCCCGCAGCCCTACGGCGGCGGGACGTACGGCGGCCAGCAGGGCCTCGCGTACGGGCAGCAGCCCCCGTACCAGGCCCCCCAGGCCCCCCAGGCCCCCCAGGCTCCGCAGGCCCCCGAGGCTCCGCAGGCGTACGGGCAGCAGCAGTACCCGCCCGCGTACGGCGCCGGTGCGCAGGGACAGCGGCAGGGCGACGACTACGGGCAGGGCCGGCAGGCCCCGGCCGCCCCGTACGGGAACGGTCAGCAGGCCCCGTACGGGAACGCCCCACAGGCTCCGTACGGGAACGCCCCGCAGGCTCCGTACGGAGACGGTCGGCAGGCCCCGTACGCGAACGACCAGCAGGCTCCGTACGGGAACGGTCAGCAGCCGCCGTACAACGGTCAGAACCAGGCGTACGGCGGTGAGCAGCAGGGGTACGGCGGTCAGCAGCAGGCGTACGGGGAGCCCGAGGCCACCCAGCCCTTCCCCGCCTACGGCCAGGAGCAGACCTACGAGCAGCGGCAGCCCCCGCGCGGCGGCTACGGCTACCCGGACGAGGACCAGCGCCGCTGACCGGTGCGGCGGGCGGGCCCGGGGCGGGCGTCAGAAGCCCCGGGTCCGTTTCGCTCCCTTGCGCGTGATCGTGCCAGGGACGCGCAGGAAGAGCCGCGAGATCTCCGAGCCCAGGTTGACGCCGATCGCGATCGCGAGGGCCGTCGCGACCGCGCGCGAGAGCGACAGGAGCCCGTTGTCCAGCTCGTTCTGCGCGATGCCGAGCAGCCCGTAGTACGTGGCCGAACCGGGCAGGAGCGGCCCGATCGCCGCCGTCACGTACGGCAGCGATGAGGCGAACTGGTAGCGCGAGAGCAGCTGCCCGAAGAGGCCGACGAGCCCGGCGGCGACCGCCGTCGCGGCGACGGGCGAGATCTTGCCCGTGAAGTGCATCGAGCCGTAGATGAGCCACGCGACGCCCCCGTTGAGCGCCACGGGGATGACCGTCGAGCGCTCCTGCTGGAGCAGCACGGCGAAGGCGAGCGAGAGCGCGACCGAGGCGAGGAGCTGCGCGACCGGCCTGTTCACGGCGTTCACCGCCACGTCCGGATCGAGGCTCGCGTGCAGCTGCACGCCCGCGTACAGCACGACGAGCACCCCGATGACGATCCCGACGAAGAAGTACAGGACCTCCAGGAGCCGCGCGGCCGCCGTGATGTAGTAGCCGGTCAGCCCGTCCTGCACCCCCGCGACGAGCGCCCGCCCCGGCAGCAGCGCGAACAGGCCACCGGTGATGACGGCCGAGGCGCGCAGGTCCGAGTGGGCGAGGTTGAGCGTCACGCCGATCGCGGCGGGCGGCGTCGCCGCGACGAGGAACTGGTAGAACTCCGGCAGGCCGCGCCCGGCGGCGAGCCACGCGAGCCGGTCCCCGAGCATCGCGCCGATCGCCGCGCAGAAGAACACCGCGGGACCACCGCCCACGAGCACGGACGCGCTGCCCGCCAGCAGCCCGTTCGCCCCCGTGAGCGCCCAGCCGGGGTAGGGGTGCCGGTTGCGCCGTATCACCGCGAGGCGCCGGTACGCCTCTTCGAGCGAGACGTCCGTGCCCGGCGAGGTGAGGTCGTCGACGAGCTGGAAGACGGCCGACAGACGCGTGTAGTCGGTGCCGCGCCGCCGCACGGTGCGCGCGGCCGTGACGGGGTCCTCGACGAGGCTCGGCTGGTAGCTGATGTTGAGGAGCGTGAAGGTGACGTTCGGCTCGACGCGGTCGAGCCCGTACGAGCGCGAGACGGCGAACATCGCGGCCTCGACGTCCTCGGCGCCCTCACCGCCCGCGAGCAGCAGCTCACCGATACGGAGCGTCAGGTCGAGGACCCGCGGCACGGCCGGGCCCTCCTCGGCGTCGTGCTTCTGCGCCGTCTCGGGCGTGGGCCGCTCGGCGACCGGCATGCGCAGCATCGTGCGCATCCGGTCCTGCCACGGGGCCTCCTTCGTCAGGCGCAGGATCGGTACGCCCTCGGGGGGCGTGAAGGCGGGCGGGGCGTGGCGGGCGTCGTAGGTGTGGGGGAGCGAGAAGGCGGAGGTGGTGGTCGTGGAGGTGTCGGTGTCGGGGGGCTCGGGCGGCACGAAGCCCTCGGGGAGGGCGAACTCGGAGGTGACCTGCGGGTCGTCCTCCGGCTCGGTCCTGCCCGGTGCGGAGGGCACGCCCGAGGGGGGTGAGAAGGCGCTGCGGGCCTCGTCGGACTGGGGCTTCGCCGAGCCCTCACCGGACTCGGCCGCGCCGGGAGCGCCCTCCTCCGGCCCGCCCTCCTCCGGACCGTCGTCGTCGGGACCGTCGTCGTCGGGACCGTCGTCGTCGGGGCCGTTCCGGTGGGGGCCGTTCTCGTCGGGGCCGGGCAGCTCCCTGCGGCGCTCCGCCTCCGCGCGGCCGCGCTCGACCGCTTCGCGGTCCTCGGCCTCGTCGCGGTCCTCCGCCTCGCTCACCTGTCGCCTCGCTCCTCGTCCGCCGCTGATTCGCCCCCCGGCTTCGGCTCACCCACTGGACAGCACCGTAAACGCCGCGCGGGCGGGGGGCCCGGCGAGTCCCGTACGGCATGGCGAAGGGCCGCACGGCAACCCGTACGGCCCTTCGCGACGACCTGCTGGGGCGGCGGAGGCTCAGTGGCCGCCCTGCTCCTTGAGGCGCTTGCGGCTCGCCTCGATCTCGGCCTCGGCCTCGGCGCGGCCGACCCAGTCGGCGCCCTGGACCTCCTTGCCGGGCTCCAGGTCCTTGTAGGACTCGAAGAAGTGCTTGATCTCGTCGCGCAGGAACGGCGAGACGTCCTCGATGTCCTGGAGGTGCGCGAAGCGCGGGTCCCCGGCCGGGACGCACAGCAGCTTGTCGTCGCCGCCCGCCTCGTCGGTCATCTTGAACATGCCGATCGTGCGCGCCTCGACGAGGACGCCCGGGAAGAGCGGCTCGTCCAGGATGACGAGCGCGTCGAGCGGGTCGCCGTCCTCACCGAGGGTGTTCTCCACGAAGCCGTAGTCCGTGGGGTACGCCATCGACGTGTACAGGCGGCGGTCCAGGCGCACCCGACCGGTCTCGTGGTCCACCTCGTACTTGTTGCGCGAACCCTTCGGGATCTCGATCGTGACGTCGAACTCCACCGCTGGCTCCTCCATGTCGGTACGTGTCCGAACGTGGCCGTGCCACGCCCGTTGCTGAGCTGTTCGTGACTGCGTCCGACCGGGGGACCCCGTCCGGCTCCGGTTCCCCGGGAGGGACCCGTACGGACCGGGGCGCCGTGCTCGCGGTAAGGCGCAGTGGTTAAGTGTCCCTCACTCCGCTCAGTGATCGTGAAAGGGGCTGGTCCGCCGTGCCCGAGCCAAAGCTGCCCGCACGTGTGCGGACACGCGGTCCGCTCACGAGTCTCCAGCTCACGGCCGTCGCCGCCGTCGCCGGCCTCCTGATCGCGGGCGGCACCGCGGCCCTCGCGGGCCCGTACGACTCCTCGGGGCAGCGCGTCGCCGAAGCCCACCGCGCGGCGAGCCCGGCCCCCGGCGCCGCCGGGCCGCAGGCCGTACGCAAACACCGCCCCCTCACCTCCGCCGGACTCCCCACGCCCGCGCCGAGCGCGGGACCCGTGCTCGACGGACTGCGCACCGGCGGCGGCGACACCGCGGGCGGCGGGGGCCACGCACTCGCCGGGCGCATCGACCCGCTGCTGCGCGCCCGCGCGCTCGGCAAGGACCCTTCCGCGTCCGTCGTCGACCTCACGAACGGCGAGCAGGTCTACGGCGACCACGCCGCCACAGCGGCCACCCCCGCGTCCGTCACCAAGATCGCCACCGCCGTCGCCGCGCTCGACGCGCTCGGTCCCGGCCACCGCATCGAGACCCGCGTCGAGAAGGACGGCGACCGCCTCGTCCTCGTCGGCGGCGGCGACCCCACCCTCACCGCCCGCGCCCACCCCGGCGCGTACGCGAGCCTGCGCACCCTCGCCACCCGCACCGCGAAGGCACTCGGCACCGACCGGGGCCCGTACACCCTCGTCTACGACACCTCGCGCTACGCGGGCACCACCCGGCACCCCATAGGGCCCAACGAGAACCTCGCCCCCGTCACCCCGCTCATCGCCGATGAGGGCCGCCTCGACTCCACCGACCACGGACCCGCCGCACGCAGCGCCGACCCCGCGCTCGACACGGCCCGCCGCTTCCACGACCTGCTCTCCGAAGCGGGCGTGAAACTGCGCGACAAGGTCGAGACGGGCGACGGCAAGAAGCTCCCCGCCCAGGACCCGTCGAGGTCCCCGCGACCGGACGACGACGGCAAGAAGGGGGCCGATGACGGGAAGCTCGCCGCCGTCTC
The DNA here is from genome assembly GCF_050613165.1 of Streptomyces sp. P6-2-1. Taxonomy (NCBI): domain Bacteria; kingdom Bacillati; phylum Actinomycetota; class Actinomycetes; order Kitasatosporales; family Streptomycetaceae; genus Streptomyces; species Streptomyces sp. P6-2-1. The sequence goes on from NZ_CP192513.1 coordinate 4,015,920, forward strand.
CTCCGCGCCGCTCGCCACGATCGTCGAGCGCATGCTCACCTACTCGGACAACGACATCGCCGAGCACCTCGCCCGCCAGACCGCCCTCGCGACCGGCGCGAAGCCCGACTTCAAGGGCGGCGCGGGGGCCGTCCACGACCGCCTCGCGAAGCTCGGCCTGCCCGTCGGCGGCACGTCCTTCCACGACGGCAGCGGCCTCGACCGCGCCGACAGACTCACCCCGAAACTCCTCACCGCGCTCCTCGCCGAAGCCGCCGCCAAGGACCACCCGGGCCTGCGCCCCGTCCTCACCGGCCTCCCCGTCGCCGGATTCACGGGCACCCTCGCGAGCCGCTACACCGCCGACCTCAACAAGGCGGGCACCGGCCTCGTCCGCGCCAAGACCGGCACCCTGACCGGCGTCAACACCCTCGCGGGAACCGTCGTCACGCGCTCGGGCCGCCTCCTCGGCTTCGCCTTCATGAGCCACGAAGCGCCCGACCCGACAGCGGCCCAGGCGGCACTCGACAAGATGGCGACGGCACTCGCGGAGAGCTGACCACAACAAGGGAGCCGCGGACACCGCAAACCGCCCGCGCCCTGCCCCGCCCCCTCCTCCCCACCCCGGAAACCCCGTACCGTTGACACATGACGAGCCTCGGTGGTCCCCAGATGGTCGACTGGAATCTCGCGGTCACCACCGCGACCCGCCTCCTGCGCCCAGGGCCCGAGGTGAGCCGCGACGAAGCCCGCGCGATCGTCGCCGAACTGCGCACGCACGCGAAGTCGGCCGAGGAACACGTCCGCGCGTACACCCGCATGAACCCGCCGCCGTCCGCCGACACACCCGTCCTCGTCGTCGACAGGCCCGGCTGGGTCCGCGCCAACGTCGCGGGGTTCCGCTCGCTGCTCGCGCCGCTGCTCGACAAGATGCAGGGCCGCAGGAACGAGGGCGGCTCCTCCAGCATCGTCACGGCGCTCGGCGGCAAGGTCACCGGCGCCGAACTCGGGGTCCTCCTCTCCTTCCTCTCCTCGCGCGTCCTCGGCCAGTACGAGACCTTCGCGCCGCCCTCGCGCGAACTCCCCGGCGGCACGGGCGGCGGCCGCCTCCTCCTCGTCGCGCCCAACATCGTGCACGTCGAGCGCGAACTCGGCGTCGACCCGCATGACTTCCGGCTCTGGGTCACCCTCCACGAGGAGACCCACCGCACCCAGTTCACCGGCGTGCCCTGGCTGCGCGACCACCTGGAGAACGAGATCCGCGGTTTCCTCGACGAGACCGAACTGGACCCGGGCCACTTCGCCGACCGCCTGGGGGAGACCGTCCGTTCCCTGTTCGACCGCGAGGGCCGCGAGAAGCGGCCCGCCGACGGCGCGGGCGACGAGGACGGCGCCTCGCTCGTCGAACTCGTCCAGACCCCCGCCCAGCGCGAGATCCTCGGCCGCCTCACCGCCGTCATGTCCCTCCTCGAAGGCCACGCCGACTACGTGATGGACGGCGTGGGACCCGCCGTCGTGCCCTCCGTCGGCGAGATCCGCGAGAAGTTCCAGGAACGCCGCGCCAAGGGCGCGAGCCGCATCGACCTCGCCCTGCGCCGCCTCCTCGGCCTCGACGCGAAGCTCCGTCAGTACCGCGACGGCGAACGCTTCGTCCGCGCCGTCGTCGACGAGACCGGCATGGACGGCTTCAACCGCGTCTGGACCTCGCCGAACACCCTCCCCACGAAGCACGAGATCCACCACCCCGCCGAATGGATCGCCCGCGTCCACGGCGGCGGCGAGACCGGCGCGGACGGAGGGCGCGGCGCGGACGGAGGGACCGGCGCGGACGGAGGGACCGGCGTGGACGGCGACCGTGGCGCGGACGGGGGGACCGGCGCGGAAGGCGAGCGCGGCTCGGACACGGGCGAGGGCCCAGGGACCTGACGGGGCGTGACCACAGGCGCCCGTCGTCCGTTACCCGAGAACGAGCCCCGTACCTGCCCCGGCGGCAGCGAAACGCCCCGGTAATCACCCATCCGAGGGACCGTAAGCCCTCGGAGGGCGTGCGATGCTCGAAGAAGGGCCCCCTTCTGTCACCATCTACGCACCCTGCGTGACAACCGGGGTGGTGGACGACCCCCGCGCGCCCCGGCGCCGTACGGCCGTCCCCTCCCCGCCCCGGCCCCGGGGGCACACGCGCTCCAACGAAGGGAACACGGACATGGGTCCCCATCCCGCGGTCGCGGCGATACGTCTGGCGGTCCGCCGCGCCCTGCACGACATCCTCAGTCAGCACGCGGCAGGCCCCGCCGGCCCCGGCGCCCGCCCCGCGCCCCGCGACCCGCAGCCCCCCGCCCTGGCCGCGGCAGCCCCGCCGGGCCCCCACCCGACCGCACCCGCGGGACCCGCGGAGCCCGCCGATGCCACCGGCCCCGACTGGGCCGCCGGAATCCTCCGCTCGCGCCGTCCCTTCCCCGCCCCGGACCCCGACGCGCCCCTCGTCCTCGTCGCCTGCTCGGGCGGCGCCGACTCGATGGCCCTCGCCTCCGCGCTCGCCTTCGAGGCCCCCCGTCTCGGCATCCGCGCCGGCGGCGTCACCGTCGACCACCGCCTCCAGGAAGGCTCGGGCCGCCGCGCCGCCGAGGTCGCCGCCCGCCTCACCGCCCTGCGCCTGACCCCCGTCGACGCCGTCGCCGTCGACGTCGGCCGCGCCGGAGGCCCCGAAGCGGCCGCGCGCGAGGCCAGGTACGCGGCGCTCGACGCCGTCGCCGCACAGCACGGCGCCACCGCGATCCTCCTCGGGCACACCCGCGACGACCAGGCCGAGACCGTCCTCCTCGGCCTCGCCCGCGGCTCGGGCACCCGCTCCCTGTCCGGCATGGCCGAGGTCTCCGGGCCTGGCGGCCGCTACCGCCGCCCCTTCCTGCGCATCGACAGGCAGACCGCCCGCAAGGCCTGCATGGTGCAGTCGCTGCCCGTCTGGGACGACCCGCACAACACCGACCCCGCCTACACCCGCTCCCGGCTGCGCCACGAAGGCCTGCCCGCCCTGGAGAAGTCCCTCGGCAAGGGTGTCGTCGAAGCACTCGCCCGTACGGCCCAGCTCTCCCGCGACGACGCCGACGCCCTCGACGCCTGGGCCGCGCGCGCGGCGACGACCGTACGCGACGAACACGGCGCACTCGACTGCGCCGGGCTCTACGCGCTGCCCGCGGCCGTCCGCCGCCGCGTCCTGCGCGCCGCGCTCCTGGAAGCGGGCGCCCCCGGCGGGGCGCTCTTCGCCGCGCACATCGAGGAGGTCGACCGGCTCATCACCGCCTGGCGCGGACAGCGGGCACTCAACCTCCCCGGGAAGGTCGAGGCCAGGCGGCTAGGTGGCAGACTGGTCATCCGGCAAGGCTGAGGCACGCGCCCACGGGCGGGCGCGGCACCACCCCCGGCCGCTCCCGGTTCGACAGACGAAAGTGATGCGCGTGGACGCGAAAGACATGGGCTCCGACCTTCAGTCGGTCCTCCTCACGAAGGAAGAGATCGACGCGAAGCTCGCCGAGCTGGCCGCCAAGATCGACGCGGAGTACGCGGGCAAGGACCTCCTCCTGGTCGGAGTCCTCAAGGGCGCGGTGATGGTCATGGCCGACCTCGCGCGCACCCTGTCCACACCGGTCACGATGGACTGGATGGCCGTCTCGTCCTACGGGGCGGGCACCCAGTCCTCCGGCGTGGTGCGCATCCTCAAGGACCTCGACACCGACATCAAGGGCCGTCACGTCCTGATCGTCGAGGACATCATCGACTCGGGCCTGACCCTGTCGTGGCTGCTCACCAACCTCGGCTCGCGCGAACCCGCGTCCCTGGAGGTGTGCACGCTGCTGCGCAAGCCGGACGCGGCGAAGGTCGCGATCGACGTGAAGTGGACGGGCTTCGACATCCCCAACGAGTTCGTCGTCGGCTACGGACTCGACTACGCGGAGAAGTACCGCAACCTGCCGTTCGTCGGCACCCTCGCGCCGCACGTCTACGGCGGCTGAGACGCCGAGGACGGGGGCGGGGGCCGCGCGCTCACGAGGGCGGGGACCGCGCGCCCGTCGCGGCGGCGCCGCTCGCGGGGGCCGCCGGGGCCCGCGTGGGGGCGCCTGACCGAGGCCGCGTCACACTTCGCGGGCCGCCACGGGAACCCGTACGCCTCCCCCTCCGTTGGACGAGGCGTAACCAGGTTCCCCAGCACTCCCCTGCGACTTCGGGTGACAATGCTGGGGTACCGTCCGAAGAACAGTCTTTATCTCACTCACTATGGCAGGAGGGACGGGGCGCATCCCGCTCCGTGTGGATGGACGTGAAGCGATACTTCCGTGGGCCGGTCATGTGGATCGTGCTGGCCGTCCTCGCCGTGGTCGTGTTGATGCAGTTCGTCGGTAATTCCGGCGGCTACAAGACGGTGGACACCGGTCAGGTCGTCAAGGCGATCGACCAGGACAAGGCGAAGGCGGTCAAGCTCAGCACCGGCGATGACCACATCATCAAGGTCGAGCTGAAGAAGGACCAGAAGGTCAAGGGGAGCAGCAAGATCCAGGCGAGTTACATCGGTGACCAGGGCACCGCACTCGCCGACACGCTCCAGAAGAAGTACCAGGACAACAAGATCCCCGACGGCTACACGGTCCAGCCGTCGAAGCAGAGCCCGTTCCTCAGCATCCTCTTCTCGCTGCTGCCGATCATCGTCATCGTCCTCATCTTCCTGTTCCTCATGAACCAGATGCAGGGCGGCGGCTCCCGCGTCATGCAGTTCGGGAAGTCCAAGGCGAAGCTCCTGACGAAGGACACCCCGAAGACGACCTTCGCGGACGTCGCCGGCTCCGACGAGGCCGTCGAGGAACTCCAGGAGATCAAGGAGTTCCTCCAGGAACCGGCGAAGTTCCAGGCCGTCGGCGCCAAGATCCCCAAGGGCGTCCTGCTCTACGGGCCTCCCGGCACGGGCAAGACCCTCCTCGCCCGCGCGGTGGCGGGCGAGGCCGGGGTGCCGTTCTACTCGATCTCCGGTTCCGACTTCGTCGAGATGTTCGTCGGTGTCGGTGCCTCCCGTGTGCGCGACCTCTTCGAGCAGGCCAAGGCGAACGCCCCGGCGATCGTCTTCGTCGACGAGATCGACGCCGTCGGCCGGCACCGCGGCGCGGGCCTCGGCGGCGGCCACGACGAGCGCGAGCAGACCCTCAACCAGCTGCTCGTCGAGATGGACGGCTTCGACGTGAAGGGCGGCGTGATCCTCATCGCCGCCACGAACCGGCCCGACATCCTCGACCCCGCGCTCCTGCGCCCGGGCCGCTTCGACCGGCAGATCGCCGTCGACCGCCCCGACATGCAGGGCCGCCTGGAAATCCTCAAGGTGCACGTGCAGGGCAAGCCCGTCGCCCCCAACGTCGACCTCGCGGCCGTCGCCAGGCGCACCCCGGGCTTCACCGGCGCCGACCTCGCCAACGTGCTCAACGAGGCCGCGCTCCTCACCGCGCGCAGCGACAAGAAGCTCATCGACAACGGGATGCTCGACGAGGCCATCGACCGCGTCGTCGCGGGGCCGCAGAAGCGCACGCGCATCATGTCGGACAAGGAGAAGAAGATCACCGCGTACCACGAGGGCGGACACGCCCTGGTCGCGGCGGCTTCCCCGAACTCCGACCCGGTGCACAAGATCACCATCCTGTCCCGGGGTCGCGCCCTCGGCTACACGATGGTGCTCCCGGACGAGGACAAGTACTCGACCACGCGCAACGAGATGCTCGACCAGCTCGCCTACATGCTGGGCGGCCGGGCCGCGGAGGAACTGGTCTTCCACGACCCGACGACCGGCGCGGCGAACGACATCGAGAAGGCCACAGGGACCGCCCGCGCGATGGTCACCCAGTACGGGATGACCGAGCGGCTCGGCGCGATCAAGTTCGGCGGCGACAACTCGGAGCCCTTCCTGGGCCGCGAGATGGGCCACCAGCGCGACTACTCGGAAGAGGTCGCCGCGCTCGTCGACGAAGAGGTCAAGAAGCTCATCGAGACGGCGCACAACGAGGCGTGGGAAATCCTCGTCGAGAACCGGGACGTCCTCGACAACCTGGTCCTCGCGCTCCTGGAGAAGGAGACGCTCGGCAAGGAGGAGATCGCCGAGATCTTCGCCCCGATCGTGAAGCGCCCGGCCCGCCCGGCGTGGACCGGATCGTCCCGCCGGACGCCCTCCACCAGGCCGCCGGTGCTCTCGCCGAAGGAACTCCAGCTCACGCACGGGGCCAATGGCACCACGGGTGCCAACGGCACCCAGCCGAGCCAGGTCTCCGTCGACAAGACACCGCAGGCCGAGCCCGAGTCCTCCCCGGAGGACCGCGGCGACAGCTGAGCCCTTCCCCGGAGGAGCGCGGCGCGGGCCGAGCCCGGAATGAAGCCCGTCCCCGCCAGGTTTTAGCCTGGAGGGGACGGGCTTTCCCGTATCCCCAGCTCAGGGCACCGGCCCCGGGCGGCGGCACGGCAACGGAACGAGGCAGACATGACCGACCACGTGGCCCTGGACGGCGAGGGCACGATCGGTGTCTTCGACGAGAAGCGCGCCGAGAACGCCGTCCGCGAACTCCTGTTCGCCGTGGGCGAGGACCCCGACCGCGAGGGGCTGCGCGAGACGCCCGGCCGGGTCGCCCGCGCCTACAAGGAGATCTTCGCCGGGCTCTGGCAGGAGCCGGAGGACGTGCTGACCACGACCTTCGACCTCGGCCACGACGAGATGGTCCTGGTGAAGGACATCGAGGTGCAGAGCACCTGCGAACACCACCTCGTGCCCTTCGTCGGCGTCGCCCACGTCGGCTACATCCCCGCGGCCGACGGCAAGATCACCGGGCTGTCCAAGCTCGCCCGCCTCGTCGACGTCTACGCCCGCCGCCCCCAGGTGCAGGAACGCCTCACCACGCAGGTCGCCGAGGCGCTCATGCGGATACTGGAACCGCGCGGGGTCATCGTCGTCATCGAGTGCGAGCACCTGTGCATGTCGATGCGGGGCGTGCGCAAGCCCGGCGCGAAGACGCTCACCTCGGCGGTACGCGGACAGCTGCGCGACCCGGCGACGCGGGCCGAGGCGATGAGCCTGATCATGGCGCGCTGAGCGGCCGGAGCGCCTGGAGGGGCCGGGGCGCCTGAAGCGGCCGGAGCGCCTGGAGCGGCCGGGCCGCCTGGAGCGGCCGGGGCGCCCGGAGCGGCCGGAGCGCCTGGAGCGGCCGTGCGCGCGCCGTACGGAACCCGTACCGCCGCGGAGGGCGCCGTCGTGAAGGGCGCCGCACCCCGTACCCGCGAGGTCTCTGTCAGCTCGCCGGGTGCGGGGTGTCCTCGTCGTGGTCGTCGGGGAGCTTGCAGACGTGCTCAAGGAAGAAGGCGACGGCGATGACGGCCGCTCCGGCGAGCACCGTGAGCGCGGCGTAGACCGCCTGGTCGCGGCGGGCCGGTTCGTCGAGGCGCGTGAGCAGGAAGACGCCCATGCCGCCGTAGAGACCCGCGACGACCGCGGCGACGAGAGCGCTCGCCTGCCCGAGGACGACGGCGCGCGCCGCCTGGAGCGGGTTGACGCCCTCGGCCTCGGGCCTGCGCTCGCGCTGGGCGCGGAGCCGGGAGCGCATCGACAGGGCCGTGGCGAGGAGCAGCGCGGCGAGCGCGAAGAAGACGACGGGCGCGGCGACGGGCACGGAGGGCAGCTGACCGTACGCGTCCCACAGCCGGGCCCCGGCCCAGGAGAGCACCCCGGCCACGAGGAAGATCCCGGCGAGCACCCGGAGGCGGAGCTTCTGCACCTGACTGTCGTCCCTTCGTACGCTCACGGGCCCCGTGGCCCGTCCGCGAGCGCCCCTCGTCGACCCTAACGGCTAATCGGGGACGATCAGTTCCAGATCCGGGCGCGGGGTGACGCCCTCGTCGCCGACCGCCGCGAGGAGGTCACCGACCGTGCCGTGCCCCGGCAGGCTCGCGTCCGGCTCGATGTCGGCCCAGGGCGCGAGGACGAAGGCGCGTTCGTGGGCGCGCGGGTGCGGCAGCGTGAGCACCGGGTCGTCCGAGACGACATCCGCGTACGTGACGATGTCCACGTCGAGCGTGCGCGGCCCCCAGCGCTCGGCGCGCTCGCGGTGGAAGGCCTCCTCGACCGCGTGCGCGCGCTCCAGGAGCGAGGAGGGCGGCAGCGTCGTACGGATCGACACGACGGCGTTGAAGTACGAGGGCTGGCTGCCGGGATCGACGCCCCAGGGCTCGGTCTCGTAGACCGGCGAGACGGCCTTGACGCGCAGGCCGGGCGTGTCCTCCAGGGCGTCGATCGCGCCCTGGAGGTTCTCCAGGCGGTTCCCGAGGTTCGAGCCGAGGGCGACGACGGCGCGGCGGGGATTGGACAGGGTGGTGTCGGCGGCGTCCACCTGGGCGACGACGGATGCGGGCACCGGCTGGACGGTGGGGTCCCCGTGGACCTGGTCGCGTGCGGTCATGCTCGGCTCCGGGTGATGGTGACGGTCACGTCGTCGAAGGGGACCGTGATGGGTGCTTGGGGTTTGTGGACGACGACCTCGACCTCGCGCACGGCCGCGTGCCGCAGGCACGTCCGCGCGATGCGCTCGGCGAGCGTCTCGATGAGGTCGACGGGCTCGCCCTCGACGACGGCGACGACCTCCTCGGCGACCACTCCGTAGTGCACCGTCCGCTCCAGGTCGTCCCCGGCCGCGGCGGGACGCGTGTCCAGGCCGAGGCTCAGGTCGATCACGAAGGTCTGGCCCTGCTCGCGTTCCTCGGGGAAGACACCGTGGTGTCCCCGGGCGCGCAGGCCGCGCAGCGCGACACGATCCACGTACTCACTCCAGCGGTCGTCGGTCCCCGAGGGCTTCCTCGTACGGCGCGAGCGGCGTCGTCCGGCACGGCGGGGCCGCGTTCGAATGCTTCTGGCGTATTCGAATCTACCCGCGCGGGCTGACGGGGGGCGGGGAAGGGGGGGTGGGGATGGGTGCGGGGGCGGGGGAGGTGGGGCGCGGAGGGAGATGGGGGTGCGGGGTAGGTGGGGGCGCGGGGTGGGTGAGGGCGGGGGTGGCGGGGTGATGCGGGTGCGGGTGCGGGTGCGGGTGCGGGTGCGGGGTGCGAGGGATGGGCGGGGCGGGGTGGTGTTTGGGGGCCCTTACCCGGGGGTGGCGGGGGTAAGCGTGCTCGTGCGGGGACAGGTTCCGCTCTTCTGGGGGGGGGATGCGGGCTTGTGCGCGCAGTGTGCGCGCAGCCTCCGTCCTCCTGGGGTGGCGCCGGGGGTACGTGTGCTTGTGCGGGCGGAGCCCGCGCCCTCCCTGGGTGGTGTCGGGGGCGCGTTTACCTGTGTGGGCGCAGCCCTGGCCCTCCCGGGGGTGGTGTCGGGGGCGCGTTTACCTGTGCGGGCGCAGCCCTGGCTCTCCCAGGGGGGCGTCGGGCGCACGTTTAACCTGTGTGGGCGCAGCCCCCGCCCTCCCAGGGGGGCACCCCTGCAACAAGTCTTCCAGGCTTTCCGCCCCCCACCCCGCCACCCCCCGCAATCTGTGGATAACTCCGCGCAAGTCAAAAATCCGCTCACTCTTCGGAGTGAGCGGATTTTTCGCTCCGGACGGGCAGCGGCCGGGACGGGGTACGGTTCAGGCCGGCGTCGCGTCCCCCGGCCCCCTGGACTCGTCGTCGGGACCGTCCTCCTCGTCGTCGTCCCTGGTCAGGACGGGCGAGGCGTGGTGCGACCACAGGCGCCAGCCCGCTGCCGTGCGGCGGAAGAGGTTCGTCGCCACGACGAGCTGCCCCAGGAGCGGGCCCGGGCCCTCCTCGTCCTCGGGGGCCGGGGCGCCCGAGAGGATGTTCTCGGTGCAGGTGAGCAGCGCCGTCTGGCCGTGCACCGTGACCGCGACATCGGTCAGGAAGAACTGGATGTACTCGGTGTTCGCCATGATCACCGCGTAACTGCGCAGCACCTCGCCGCGCCCGCTCAGCACCGGCCACCCCGGGTGCACGCAGGCGATGTCGGAGCCGTCCCCGTCGTTGACGTCGTCCGTCGTGTCCAGCCACAGCCGGGCGAGCGCGTCGAAGTCGCCCGCCTCCATCGCCGCGTAGTAGGCGGCGTTCGCCTGCTCGACCTCCTCGGCCGCCGTGCGCGCGCTCACCGGGCGGCCTCCACGGCACGCGCGACCCGTACCGCGTCCGCGCTCGCCCGTACCTCGTGCACGCGCACGCCCCAGGCGCCCGCCGCCGCCGAGAGCGCCGAGACCGCGGCGGTCGCCGCGTCGCGCTCGCGCGCGGGCGGCGGGGTCGCCGACGCGCCACCGGCGAGGACACGGCCGAGGAACCGCTTGCGGGACGCGGCGACGAGCAGGGGACGGCCGAGCGCGCGGAGCCGGTCGATGTGCGCGAGGAGCGCGAGATCGTGCTCGGTCGTCTTCGCGAAGCCGAGCCCCGGGTCGAGCAGGACGCGTTCGGGCGCGACCCCCGCCTCGACCACCGCGTCCATACGCCGCTCCAGCTCGGCCACCACCTCGCCGACCACGTCCGCGTAGACGGCGCGCGCGTTCATGTCCTCGCTGAAACCGCGCCAGTGCATCACGACGAAAGGCGCGCCCGTCGCGGCGACCATCGGGACCATCGCGGCGTCGGCGAGGCCCCCGCTCACGTCGTTGACCAGGTGCGCCCCCGCGTCGAGCGCCGCCTCGGCGACCCGCGCGCGCATCGTGTCGACCGACAGCGTGACGCCCTCAGCGGCGAGCGCCCGCACGACGGGTACGACCCGCCGCAGCTCCTCCGCCTCGTCGACCCGCGAGGCCCCGGGCCTGGTCGACTCGCCGCCGACATCGACCAGGTCGGCGCCCTGCGCGACGAGTTCGAGACCGTGCTTGACCGCGGCCTCGGTGTCGAACCAGCGTCCCCCGTCCGAGAAGGAGTCGGGTGTCACGTTGACGACCCCCATGACCGCGCACCGGTCCCACTCGGGCAGACCCTCGACGCGACCGCGCCCACGCAACGTACTCATGCCGCCCAGGGTAGGCGCTGGGCGGGTACGGGCGCGGGCGCGCGCCCACGCGGGTCCGCGCGGCGCCGCTGGTCAGGGGGCGTACGGGGGCGGGGCGCCGCGGCGGTACGGGACGCGCGCGCCGGTACGGGCCCGGACGCCCCGTCCCCGAACCGCCCCCGGCCCCGCCGCGGCCCCCGGCCCCGTACCGCCGCCCCGCCCCCGCCACGCCGCGGCCCCGCCCCCGTACCGCCTCCGTGCCTCGTGCCCCAGCTGCCCCGCCTCGCTCCGTGCCTGCGGTCCGCTGCCCGTGCGTTCAGGCCGAGCTGACGGTTTCCAGGGCGATCTCGGCGCGGGCGACGGCGCGCGCGTCGGCCGCCGTCGAGCGGCGCAGGGCCTCGTGGAGGCGGGCCGGGGTGAGGACGCCGAGGAAGCGGTCGCCCTCGTCCGGGTCGGTCACGGCGATCCACCCCGCGTCGTGCTGGAGCATCGTCGCGAACGCCTGCTTGAGCGTCGCGCCGACCGGCAGCCACGCCTCCATGCGGCGCACGCGGTCGGCGACGGTCCCGGACGCGTGCTCCTCGTCCGTGCCGCCGATCCAGCCCCGCAGCGCGCCCGCCGCGTCGAGTACGACGGCCCAGCGGGCGTCCTCGGCGCGCAGGCGTGCGGTGACCTCGGTGAGCGGGTCGTCGAGGCGTACGACGGGCGGCTGTTCGAGGTCGCCCGGCTCGATCGGCGTGACGGAGAGGCGCTTGAGGCCGCGGTCCGCGCCGACGAAGTCCGCGACGTACGGGGTCGCGGGGGCGCCGAGGACGGTGCTCGGCGTGTCGAACTGCTCGATGCGGCCCGCTCCGTAGACGGCCATGCGGTCGCCGAGCCTGACCGCCTCCTCGATGTCGTGCGTCACGAACAGGACCGTCTTGTGCACGGCGGCCTGGAGGCGCAGGAATTCGGACTGGAGGTGCTCGCGCACGACGGGGTCGACGGCGCCGAACGGCTCGTCCATGAGGAGTACGGGCGGATCGGCGGCGAGCGCGCGGGCCACGCCGACGCGCTGGCGCTGGCCGCCCGAGAGCTGCTCGGGGTAGCGGTCGCCGTAGACGGAGGGGTCGAGCCCTACGAGGTCGAGGAGTTCGGCGGCGCGGGCGCGGGCCTTCGCCTTCTTCCAGCCCAGCAGATGCGGCACCGTCGCCGTGTTGTCGAGGATCGATTTATGCGGGAAAAGGCCGACTTGCTGGATGACATAGCCGATCCGGCGACGCAGTTCGACCGGATCGATGCCGGATATGTCCTCGCCGTCGAGGAATATGTGCCCGTCCGTCGGCTCGATGAGCCGGTTGACCATCTTCATCGTCGTCGTCTTGCCGCACCCGGAAGGGCCGACGAGAGTGACGAGTTCACCGGCCGTGACCTCGAAGGACAGGTCGTCGACGGCCGTGGTGCCGTCCTCGTACCGTTTGCTGACGTGCTCGAACCGGATCATGGGTCCCCATTGTGGTCGGTCGTATGTCTTCAGTGTTGCCCCCTGTTGCCGGAATGCGACGGGGCGGCGAAGAGTTCGGGGGATTGTCAGTGGCCCGGGTTAGGGTCGCGGCAGATCGACCACGTGTGCGAACGCGCGTGGGTGCGGGTCCGTGTGACGGCGGCTCGCGCCCGGCTCGGCGCGCGTCCCGCACGGCGTCCACACGGCGCGGCGCACGGCGTGCGCGGTGCGGCGCGCGTGGCTCGGTCACGGTACGGACGCGGCGGGGTTGGCGTCCACGCCGGTGGGTAGTCGGACGGCTGTTCTCGGGAGGTCCGGGGGCGAAAGGGACCTGAGGAGGTGGGCTCGCGCATGAGCGGACAGAACTGCTTGGTCACGAACGAGTGGATCTGCGGCGAGTATCTGCGAACCCGCAGCCAGGAGCTGACGGACGCGACGGTGCAGCACGTGCTCATCACCGTCGTCTCGGTCGCGATCGGCCTCGCCGTCGCGCTGCCGCTCGCCGTACTCGCCCGGCGCTTCAAGCCGCTCGCCGGGCCGGTGCTCGGCATCACCACGATCCTCTACACGATCCCCTCGCTCGCGATGTTCTCGCTGCTCCTCCCCGTCTTCGGGCTCTCGCCCGCGCTCGTCGTGACGGGCCTCGTGCTGTACTCCCTGACGATCCTCGTGCGCAACATCCTCGCCGGGCTCGAAGCGGTCCCCGAAGAGGCCCGCGAAGCCGCGCGCGGCATGGGGTACGGGTCCTGGCGCCTCCTGTGGGAGGTCGAACTGCCCCTCGCGCTGCCCGCCGTGCTCGGTGGCGTCCGCATCGCGACGGTCTCCACCGTCGCGCTCACCACCGTCGGCGCGATCGTCGACTACGGCGGCCTCGGCTCCCTCATCCTCGACGGCCTCGACACCACCTTCAAGGCGCAGGTGCTCGCCGCCTCCGTGCTGTGCGTGATCCTCGCCGTCGCCGCCGACCTGCTCCTCCTCGGCCTCCAGCGGCTTTTGACCCCGTGGACCCGCGCGAGCCGCGCGCCCCGGCGTCCCCGATCCCGTACGCAGCCGGCGGAGGCGATATGAACGCGCTCACCGGAGCCTTCGACTGGCTCGGCGACGGCAAGAACTGGCACGGCGACGCGGGCATCCAGCACCGCCTGCTGGAACACCTCGGCTTCACCGGGCTGAGCATGCTCCTCGCCTGCCTCATCGCCCTGCCCGTCGCGCTGTGGCTCGGCCACCTCGGCAAGGGCGGCGCCCTCGCTGTCAACATCTCCAACATCGGCCGCGCCGTCCCCACCCTCGCCCTCCTCGCGCTGCTCTCGCTCACCCCGCTGCGGCAGCACGGCGAGACACCGACGCTCATCGCGCTCGTCCTCTTCGCGATACCCCCCGTCCTCACCAACGCCTACATCGGCATGCGCGAGGCCGACCGCGCCGTCGTCGAGGCCGCGCGCGGCATGGGCATGAGCGGCGGGCAGGTCTTCCTGCGCGTCGAACTGCCCCTCGCCTTCCCGCTCCTCATGACAGGGATACGCAGCGCCGCCGTGCAGACCGTCGCGACAGCGACGCTCGCGGCGATACCCGGCGGCGGCGGCCTCGGCCGCGTCATCACCGCGGGCTTCAACCTCCAGAACACCTCCCAGGTCGTCGCCGGAGCCCTCCTCGTCGCCCTCCTCGCGCTGCTCGTCGAAGGACTCCTCGTGCTCCTCGGCCGCTGGGCCGACCCGATGCGGCACCGGCGGGCCAAGGCCGCGGTGCCGAGCGGCGGTACGGGGGCGAGCGGCGGTACCGGGACGAGCGGCGACGGTAGGGGCCCGGGGACGAGCGGTACGGGGACGAGCGGTACGGGGGCGAGCGGTACGGGGGCGAGCGCGGAGCCCGCCGCCGTCGCCTGAGCCACGTACCCCGCGCCGTGCGCCCCGCCCCCGCCCCCGCCCTTGCGACACCTCGCGATTCGACACCCCCCTTCGCACCGTGAACCGATGAACGGAGACCCCGACATGAGCAGCAACACGCGCCGTGCGCGGCTGGCAGGAGCGGTGCTCGCCACCGCCGCACTCGCCGCGGGCCTGACCGCCTGCGGCGGCGACAGCCTGGAGGACAACGGCAAGGACTCCTCCACCGCCAAGAGCGATGAGAGCAGCGGCGGCGGCAAGAAGGGCTCGCTCGTCATCGGCGCTGCCCGCTTCACCGAGGCGAAGGTCCTCGCCGAGCTGTACGCGGGAGTCCTGGAGGACGCCGGGTACAGCACGACCGTCAAGACCGTGCAGAACCGCGAGGTGTACGAGCCCGAGCTGCGCAAGGGCGCGATCGACGTCGTCCCCGAGTACGCGGCGACGCTCACCGAGTGGCTCAACAAGGCCAAGAACGGCGAGGACGCCAAGGAGGTCGCCTCCAGCGACGTCGACGCGACCGTCGCGGAGCTGCGCAAGCTCGCCGAGCCGCAGGGCCTCAAGGTCCTCGACGCGGGCAAGGCCGTCGACCAGAACGCCTTCGTCGTCACCAAGGACTACGCCGCCAAGCACCAGCTCAAGACCCTCTCCGACCTCGGCAGATCGAAGGAGAAGGTCACCATCGCCGCGGGCGACGAGTGCGCGACCCGCCCCTTCTGCGCGCCGGGCCTGAAGAAGACGTACGGCATCAATGTGGCCGGAATCGACCCCAAGGGCGTCGGCACGCCGCAGTCCAAGCAGGCCGTCAAGGACGGCAAGGACCAGCTCGCCCTCACCACCACGACCGACGCCACGCTGGAGAGCTACGGACTCGTCGTCCTGGAGGATGACAAGAAGCTCCAGAACGCCGACAACATCATTCCCGTCGTCAACGCGAAGGACGCCGGTGACTCCGCGATAGCCAGTGCGCTCAACAAGCTCAACCAGACCCTCACCACGGATGATCTTGTGGAACTCAACCGGAAGGTCGACGCGGAACGACTGAAGGAGAAGGACGTCGCCGCGGATTACCTGAAGGAGAAGGGACTCCTGAAGGGCTGAGCCGGAATTCCGGAGGGCAGGGGCCCCGTCGTACGGAGGCGGCGGGGCCCCTGCCCGCGGGCGCGGTGCGGGGCGGCGCGCGGGCACCGTGCGGGGCCGTGCGGGGCCGTGCGGGGGCGTGCGGGGCCGTGCGGGGGCGTGCGGGGGCGTACGGGCTCCGCGCCGATGCCGTACGAGCGCCGCGCGGACGGCGTACAGGTGTGGCACGGTGGCTTCGGCGTGGCTTCCCGGCGGGTCCGTGAACGTCCTGGAGCGGCCCCGCCGACGTATACATACGGAATTTCCCGGTCCGTTCGTGCGGGGTTCGGGCTTTTCCTTATCTGACGGGCCGCCATGTTTCCGGCCGGGGCTCCGTAAATTGCCTACGCGCGGTAAGTTTCTGGCCATGCCACACGGACGTCACCGTCACTCCCCACCACTGCACCGGCTGCTGCCGCCCACCGCGATCGCCGTGGTGGCCGTGCTCGGGGCCGGGGCCTCCTGGTTCAGCGGCCAGGCACTCGTCCTGCGCGTGCTCGTGCTCCTCGTCGCCGTCGCCGCCCTCACCGGCGCCGTCGTGATGCGCCGCTGGGACAGCGTCGCCGGACTGCGCGTCGCGGAACTGGACCGCGCGCGCGGCGCCGACGAGTGGCGCCACGAGGAACGCGTGGCCGAGCTGGAGACCGAGCTGGAGGAATCGCGCGAACAGCGGCGCGAACTGGCCCGCAAGGTCCGCGCCAAGCGCGCCGAACTCGCGGCCCTGCGCAACGAGCACGCCGCACTCCTGCGCCGCTACGCCGCCGCCGAGACAGGCCGCGCCAACGCGCTCGAAGGCCGCCGCAGGCTCGCCATCGAAGCCGCATCCCCGGCCCGCGCGCTGCCCCCGGCCGACGCCGACCAGCGGCCGAGCGCGCGACAGGCCGCGCCGCACGGCACCCGCCCGACACCGGAGCTGTACGGGCGGGCCAACGCCGCCCTGGACGCGCTCGCGCACCGCGCGGCCCGGGCCCGTACCGCGGCGGCCGCCGCGCAGCCCCCGGCGGAGCACGCCCCGGCGCACCCCGCACCGGCCGCACCGCCCGCCCGCCGTCAGATCGCCGCCGCCTCGGCCTTCGCCCCCGCCCCCGCCCCGCGCCGCCCGATCCCGCAGGGAAGCTTCGACTTCTTCGGCACGCACAGCGCGGGCGCCCCCGCCCGCCACCCCGCCGAAATCCCCGCCGCCGTGCGCGAGGCCGTGCAGCACGCGGACCTCGCGGACGTCGTGGGCGAGGAGGCGGCCGAGGCCGCGGCGAGCGGACAGGTCGCGAGCGAGCAGGTCATCGACCTCACGGCGCACGACGAGACGGAACAACTGGACGTCGGGGGACTCCGCCAGGCGATGGGGGCCTGAGCCCTCGCGCCACCCCGGACAACGAAGGCGCGGGCCGCGCGGCCCGCGCCTTCGGCGTGTGCGGCGGAAGAAGACGTGCGCGAAGGCGGAGACGGAGCGCGCCCGGGCACGGGCGAGTTCGCCCGTCGGGCCAAGATCGGCCAGGGCGACGCGCCGGACGAAGCTCTTGCGGGAGGGCCGGGCGTTGTCGGTCAGGTCCCCTTCGGCGCGGTCGATGCCCCTGGTGGCGAAGAGGGCTGCGGCTCGGCGGAGAAGGCTGCGCGGGCGGTGGCCTTCTCGCCCGAGGACCTCGCTGAGGCTGCCTGTCCGGCGGGGAAAGCGGACGAGGAATCGGCGAGGACATGGCCTGTGCCATGAGGCAGGAGCACCGTGTCTCCCACACCGAGGGATACCGGGGTGTCATCGTCGGTCAGGAGCCGGCAGCGGCCCTCAAGGATGACGTGGAAGCCCGCGCCGTCGTGCGGGTCCAGGCGCGGGGATCAGCTCCCGTTCGCCCGTACCCGGCGGGACGTGGGGTGTCCGAGGTGTACGGGGGAGATCGCGTCGCCCACCCCCGTCCGTGCCTTCAGACCATCTCCCACGTGAGGCGCGGGGCGTGAGGCGTGAGGCGTGAGGCGGATACGTATGTCAGTGAGCTGGATGAGCGTGGAAACACTCGGCGGTCCTTCTTGAGGCCGCGCACATGGTGAACGGGGACGCGCGTGTGTGCAGCGCCCGGTGCGCGGGGGTGCGGAGGCCGTCCAGAGCGGGGTGCTGCGCACGCGGGACGGGGACGCGCCTGGTCGACGCCGGAGCGGAAAACGGGCGGACGCGGCCGGGTTTGGGCCCTTCCATCAGGCCGGGCAGCTGCGTCGTGGGATGGCCTCCACCGGATCGACGAACACCTCACTCCGCAGTCCGCGCCCGGCCACGCCGCGGGCTCGTCCGTGTTGCGTCTCGCCTCGGGGAGTGATCGGGCGGTCTTCGGCGGAGATCTGTTGCGCGGCCCGGTGCGAATCCTTGGTCTGTGTTGCGACAGCAGCGCTTGCCCGGAGCAAGCAGTGGCGGGGCACCGTCGGATCTGATCCTTGGGCGGGCGGCGGACGAACGGGAACCGCTCGTCCCCGCACACTTCGGTGGTGCCGGCGGTGCCGGGCGCCCTGGAAGGGATCTGACGCGACGGCCCGCGGGCACTACTGGGAAGGCTGCGTGACGAGCCGGTTCTCGATCTGCTGAAGGGTGGAGATCACGGCGTCGATCTCGTCGGGGTCGGTGACGGTGCCATCGAGCAGGCGGGCCCAGACGTCACGCAGTCGTTGCAGGTTCTCCTGCGCTTTCCGGGTGGGGTAGAGGCGCACCCGGCGGGCGTCGTGCTCGTCGGCGTCGCGCCGGACCAGGCCCTTCTTCTCCAGGCCGCGGACAGCCCTGCTGAAATTGCTGGAGATCAGCCGGGTGGCCTCGGCCGCTTCGCGTGCCGTCGTACCGGGATGGCGGTCGATGAAACGCATCACCGCTCCCTCCAAGGGGGTCCCGGACTCAGCCGCGGCCTCCTTGGACGCCTCGATGTGCCGGCCCACCGCGAGGATCAGGTCGGCCAGCTCGAAAAGCCGCGAGGGCTGGTTCTCATCCACTCCCCCACCCTAACTTCCCTGTCGCATGATAGGTATCATTTGACAGGTAAATCTGCGTCTCGTAGCGTAGCAAGAGTCCGAATTGCGTAGATTCCGATTCGGCACCCGACCGTCTCCTGGAATGAGGAACAGTGATGACATCACCTGACGGCAAGACCGCTCTGATCGTCGGCGCGTCTCGCGGGCTGGGCTATGCGCTGGCCGCCGAACTCCTGGACCGCGGCTGGCAGGTCACCGCGACGGAACGCAAGCAGTCCGACCTGCATGCCCTGGCCGACTCGGCGGAGGGCCGCCTCACGGTGGAGAACGTCGACATCACGGTGCCCGAGCAGATCGCCGCACTGCACCAGCGCCTTGCAGGTACGACGCTCGACCTGCTGTTCGTCAACGCAGGAACGAACTACACTACCGACCCCGCGGCGACCTTCACCGATGTGTCCACCGACGACTTCAGTCGCGTCATGGTCACCAACGCGCTGAGCCCCATGCGCGCCGTCGAGACATTGCAGGACCTGGTCCCGGAGAGCGGAACCATCGGGGTGATGTCATCGGGGCAGGGCAGCGTCGCCGACAACACCAGGGGCGGCTTCGAGGTCTACCGGGCGAGCAAGTCCGCGCTGAACCAGTTGATGCGCAGCTTCGCCGCCCGGCACGCCGACGACCCGCGCACGCTCCTGCTCATGGCCCCGGGCTGGGTCAAGACCGACCTGGGCGGCCCGAGCGCCCGCCTGACCATCGAGGAGAGCATCCCCGGCGTCGTCGACACGATCGAGGCCCAGGCCGGCAAAGGCGGACTGCACTACCTCGACCGCGAGGGCCAGACCGTCCGCTGGTAGCACGCCCTGCCCGTTCGACCCGAGGGACATCCACGTGAAGATCATCGCTGTCGAAGAACACTGGAACAGCGCCCGCATCCGGGACGCGCTGGAGCGCCTGCCGGCCGCGTCCCGGGACGAAAGCGTCGCCTTCAACGCACAGGGCGACAACCAGGCACGCCTGGAGGACATCGGCCCCGGCCGCATCGCGGCGATGGACGCCGCCGGGATCGACGTCTCCATCCTGTCGGTCGTCACACCCGCCACCCAGCCCCTGCCCCCGGCCGAGGCCGTCGCCCTGGCGCGGGAGGCGAACGACGAAGCCACCGACGCCGTCCGCGCGTACCCGGACCGCTTCCAGGCGTTCGCCACCCTGCCGACCAGCGACCCCCAGGCCGCAGCCGCCGAACTCGAACGGTGCGCGACCGAGTGGGGGCACGTCGGCGCGATGATCCACGGGCGCAGCGGCAGCCGCACACTCGACGATCCCGCCTACGAGGACCTGTTCGCCACTGCGGCACGCCTGCGCCGGCCCCTCTTCATCCACCCGCAGATCACCTCCAACGACCTGCGCGACGCCTCGTACCGGGGCCTGGACCCACAGGTCGAGCTCGGCCTGGCGAGCTTCGGCTGGGGCTGGCACATGGACACCGGCCTTTCCGCCCTGCGCCTCATCCTGAGCGGCACCTTCGACCGCCACCCCGAACTGAAGCTCGTCCTCGGGCACTGGGGCGAGATGCTGCTGTTCTGGATGGACCGGGTCGACAGCCTCTCCCATGTCGCCACGCACCTCGAACGCCGCGTGGCCGACTACATCAAAACCAACATCCACATCACCAGCAGCGGCATGCTCCAAGAACGGCTCCTGCGCCACACCCTGGACTTCACCAGTGCGGACAAGGTGCTGTTCTCCACCGACTACCCCTTCCACCAGCCCGACGCAGCGGCCGTCCAGAAGTTCTTCGAGGCCGTCCCCGCCCCTGCGGACCGCACCAAGATCGCCTCCGCGAACGCCGAAGCCCTGTTCGGCCTCACGTGACCCACCTGTGGACGGTCGTCCTCGCCGACGCCCTCCAGCGATCAACACACCACCCTTACGCGCCGTGTCCGGCGTCGGTGCTCTCGACGAACGACGAACGACGAACGACGAACGACGAACGACGAACGCCCGGAGGGCTGTGGCGAGCTGGTCGAGGGCGCCGAACAGTGGCGCGAGCTGCCGCATCCACAGCCCGGTGAACTCTCTCCCCCCACAACGCCGCAGTCCCCGACACCCCACCCACGCAGGAGAAAAACCCGCCCCCAGACTCATGCGACGTGCTTCAGGGGTGCTTGCGCAGCCACTCCTCGCGGGTGGCCGTGCGGCGGCTCGTGCGGGAGCGGGTGGCCTGGGCGTGGAAGACGGCGCGGGCCTCGTCGGCCGCGCGGGAGCGGACGCGGATCGTGCGGTTCGCGCCGTTGTCGACGGCCAGCGAGGCGAGGCCGATGGCGCGTTCCCAGGGGCCCTGCGTGAGGCGGACGCTCTGCACCTTCGCGTGCGGAACGAGCGACGTCGTACGGCGCAGCACGCCCTGCCGCGCGACGAAGAGGTGCGCGTCCACCGCGAGGCCCTGGCCCCGCCACCACCACGCGAGGCGCCAGCGCGCGCGGCGCGGCGGACGTACCGGCTCGGGCAGTCCCGTACCCGGCAGCACCCGCGCCACGAGCGCGCGGCCCGTCGCGTACGGCGCCACCGGCACGAGCACCGAATTCTGCGAGCCCGCCACGTGCAGCTCGACCCGTACCCACCCGAAGGCCCGCCACAGCAGCGGCTCCACGAGCCGCACCGACTGCACCCGCCCGGGCGGCACCGTCTCGTGCGCCGTCTCCAGGAGCCCGTGGTCCAGGCGCAGCCCGTCGGGGGACTCGCCGACCGTCCAGTCGTAGGCGTTCGCGTACGTACGGAACAGCTTCGTCGCCGCGCCGCCCACGATCGGGACCGCCGTCACGGCGATCGACCACAGGCTGTGCGAAGCCGTCCACAGCAGCCACGACACGAACGCCGTGACGCACAGTGAACCGAACAGGCCCCCGCTCAGCAGCACCGAGCCCGCGAGCTGCCCCGGCGCCACGCGCCACAGCACCCGCCGCTCCGCCTCGTCGGGGCCCCGCACCGTGCCCCCCGCCGCGCGCGCGAGCAGCTCGGCGCGCAGCGTCCGCGCCTCCGCCTCCGCGAGGTACGCCAGCTCGTCCTTCGACTTCGCGCCCACCACGTCGAGCTTCAGCTTCGCGACCCCCGCGAGCCGTCCGAGCAGGGGCCGCGTCACGTCCACGGCCTGGAGCCGGTCGAGGCGGATGTGCGCGGTACGCCGGAACAGCACCCCCGAACGGATGCGCAACTCGCTCTCCGTCACCGCGAACCACGTCACCCACCAGCTCAGCACGCCGTACACGCAGGCGACCAGGACGACGCCGACGCTCGCGAGCACGAGCGTCCCGGTCGCGAGCGCGGACAGCTGCCGGTACGTGCCGTTCGGATCGTGCACCGCCCAGCCGAGGACCACGGCGACGGGCGCCCAGGCGCGGCGGAGAGGGGTGAGGGGATGGAGCCGGCGTTCGGGGCGGGGGAGGGGTGGGGCGGGAGCGGGGGGCGCGGGGGCCGTGGGGGCGGGTGAGGGCGCGGGCGTGTGGGGCGGAGTGGCCGCGGGGGCGGACACGGGGGGAGATACGGGGGCAGGTGCGGAGGAGGCGGGCATATTTTCGTACGGCCCGTGCGGTGTTTCCCCGTACGG
This sequence comes from Streptomyces sp. P6-2-1, assembly GCF_050613165.1. Taxonomy (NCBI): domain Bacteria; kingdom Bacillati; phylum Actinomycetota; class Actinomycetes; order Kitasatosporales; family Streptomycetaceae; genus Streptomyces; species Streptomyces sp. P6-2-1. The sequence continues at coordinate 4,037,906 of NZ_CP192513.1, forward strand.
GCCGGTCGGCAGCCCCGCCGCGCCGCTCACAGGCCCGCCGATCGGGCCTCGCCGAGTGCGGTGAGCCGGTCCCGCAGGCGCTCGGCCTCCGCCGGGACGAGACCGGGGACACGCGCGTCGCTCGCCGCCGCCGCGGTGTGCAACTGCACGCTCGCCAGACCGAAACGGCGCTCCACAGGACCCGAGGTCACCTCGACGAGCTGCATCCGGCCGTACGGGACGATCGTCTCGCGCCGCCACAGCACCCCGCGCGCCAGGAGCAGGTCGTCGGCGCGCTCGCGGTAGCCCCACGAGCGCCAGTTGCGCGCGAGCAGCACCCAGCCGCAGGCGAGCACGGCGAGCGGCAGCAGCGCGAAGAGCGCCCACACCGGGCCGGCGAGCCAGCCGACGAGCCCGGCGACGAGAGCGGCGAGGGGGAGCGTGGTGAGGGACAGGAGGAGACGGCGCAGCGAGAGGACTTGGCGGGGGAGGCGGAGCCAGGGGGCATCGGCTGGAGGTGCGTCGGGGGGCGTGGGCGCGTCGGGGGGCGTGGGTGCGCCGGGGGGCGGGGGTGCGTCGCCGCTCCGGCCCGTACCGCCGCTCCGGCCCGTACCTCCGCCCCGGCCCGTACCGTCGGATCGGCCCGTACCGTCGGATCGGCCCGAGGCGCCGCCCAGGCTCGCGGCGCCGGGCAGGCTCATGGCGCCAGGCAGGCTCGTGGCGCCGGGCAGGCCCGTAGCGGCGCTTCGGCCCGTGCCGCTGCCGTCCGTTGTGCCGTCGTCCGCGCCCGGGCGCGTCCCCGTCTCCATCCGTCCAGCGTAGGTGCGAGAGACTGAAACCATGACGGAGACCGTGATCGGCATTGGCGGCGCGGCCGAGAGCACCGACATGGTGCTGAACATCGGCCCGCAGCACCCCTCCACGCACGGCGTGCTGCGACTGCGGCTCGTGCTCGACGGCGAACGGATCGTGAGCGCCGAACCGGTCATCGGATACATGCACCGCGGCGCGGAGAAACTCTTCGAGGCGCGCGACTACCGGCAGATCATCATGCTGGCGAACCGGCACGACTGGCTCTCCGCCTTCTCCAACGAACTCGGCGTCGTCATGGCCGTCGAGCGGATGCTCGGCATGGAGGTCCCCGCGCGCGCCGTATGGCTGCGCACCCTCCTCGCCGAACTCAACCGCGTCCTCAATCACCTCATGTTCCTCGGCTCGTACCCGCTCGAACTCGGCGGCATCACGCCGATGTTCTACGCCTTCCGCGAGCGCGAGGAACTCCAGGCCGTCATGGAGGAGGTCTCCGGCGGACGCATGCACTACATGTTCAACCGCGTCGGCGGCCTCAAGGAGGACATCCCGCTCGGCTGGCCGGAGCGCGTCCGCACCGCGCTCGCGCGCGTCCGCGAGCGGATGCCCGACTACGACGGGCTCATCCTCGGCAACGAGATCTTCCGCGGACGCACGCGCGACGTCGGCGTCCTCTCCGCGCGCGCCGTGCACGCGTACGGAGTGAGCGGGCCCATCGCGCGCGCCTCCGGCGTCGACTTCGACCTGCGGCGCGACGAGCCGTACCTCGCCTACGGGGAACTCCAGGACGTGCTGCGCGTCGTCACGCGCGAGGAAGGCGACTGCCTCGCCCGCTTCGAGGTCCTCCTCGACCAGACCCACAACTCCCTCGACCTCGCCGAGGCCTGCCTCGACCACCTGGCCGAGCTGCCGCCAGGACCCGTCAACCAGCGCCTCCCGAAGGTCCTGAAGGCGCCCGAGGGCCACACGTACGCGTGGACCGAGAACCCGCTCGGCCTCAACGGCTACTACCTCGTGTCGAAGGGCGAGAAGACCCCGTACCGCCTCAAGCTCCGCTCCGCGTCCTTCAACAACATCCAGGCACTCACAGAGCTGCTGCCCGGGACGCTGGTCGCGGACATGGTGGCGATTCTGGGCTCGCTGTTCTTCGTGGTGGGTGACATCGACAAGTAGCGCTCCAGGAGGGGGAGGGGGGAGGGGCGGGGGCGCCGCTGGGGTGCCGCTACGGGGTGGGGTGCTGTTCGGGGGTGCGGCGTGCTGTTACGCGTGGGGCGCTGTTCGCGGGTGGTGCGGGAGGTGGGTGCGGGCGCTCGCGTGGGGTTCCGGGGGTGGGCCTGGCTAGGGTGCGCGTGTGACCGCTCGTCCCGCCGCCCCCGTACCGCCTCTCCCTGGGCCTCTCCCGTGGCCGCTCCCGTGGCGTGAAGCGATGGCCACCGCCCTTTACGGGCCGGGTGGCTTCTACCGTTCCGCGGGTCCGGGCCCCGCCGCGCACTTCCGCACGTCCGTGCACGCCTCCCCGCTCTACGCGCGGGCCGTCGCCCGCCTCCTCACCGAGGTGGACACCGTGCTCGGCGCCCCGCCCGTGCTCGACTTCGTCGACATGGGCGCGGGACGCGGGGAACTCCTCACCGGCGTCCTCGCCGCGCTCCCGCCGGGGACGGCCGCGCGGCTGCGCCCGTACGGAGTCGAGCGAGCCCCCCGGCCCGACGGGCTCGATCCGCGTATCGGCTGGGGCGAGGAGATCCCCGGCGGTGGGCTCACCGGTCTCCTCTTCGCCAACGAGTGGCTCGACAACGTGCCCGTCGACGTCGTCGAGACCGACGCGGAGGGTGTGGCGCGGGTCGTCCTCGTCGCGCCCGACGGGACCGAGCGGCTCGGCGACGCCGTGAGCGGGGCGGACGCCGAGTGGCTGGGACGGTGGTGGCCGCTGGGGGAGGGGACGGGCCACGACGCGTGCGGAGACCGGGCGGGTACGGGCGCGCGGGGCGAGGCGGGGAGGCGAGCCGAGCCGGGGGACCAGGAGCGGACCGAGCAGGGCAGGCGCGCGGAGCCCGGTACGCCGCGTGATGCCGCCTGGGCCGCCGCCGTCTCGCACCTCGCGCGCGGCCTCGCCGTCGCCGTCGACTACGCGCACGCGGCGGACGCCCGCCCGCCCTTCGGCACGCTCACCGGTTTCCGCGCGGGCCACGAGGTCACCCCCGTACCGGACGGCACGACGGACCTCACCGCCCACGTGGCACTCGACGCCTGCGCCGCCGCGACCGCCCACCACGGCCCCGCCGCACTCACGCGCCAACGCGAGGCGCTGCACGCGCTCGGCGTCGAAGGGGGCAGGCCGCCCCTGTCCCTCGCGCACTCGGACCCGGCCGCTTACGTGCGGGCACTGGCGGCAGCGGGGGAGGCGGCCGAGCTGACCGACCCGGCGGGGCTGGGGGGCTTCGGGTGGTTGCTTCAGGGGGTGGGGCTCGGGACGGGGGCCGGGGCGGCTGGGGTCGCGGGGGCGGCCGGGGTGGCTGGCGCTGTCGGGGCGGCGGGAGCGGCTGGGGTGGCGGGGGAGGCGGGGGTGGCGCGGGACGTGCCGGGTGTGCGGGGGCTTCTGGGGCTGCTTGGGGAGGGGGCGGGGGAAGGGTGAGTGGGTGGGGGTCGGGGGTGGGGTACGGCCGGGGGCGGGGTGGCTGAGGTGGGCGGGGACGGTGGGGTGCCGGGGTGCCGGGGGATTGGGGTGGCTGCTGAGGGCGCTGGGCTGGGGTGTGCGGGAGATGCCGAGGGTTGGGGTGGCGGTGGGTTCTCGCGATGGGCGGGTGCGGGGCGGCGACGGGCGGGTGTGGCGGGCGGGGGTGAGGCGCGGGGTGCGCGGTGCGGGTGCGGGTGCGGATCGGGGCGGGGGCGGGGGTGAAGCGCGGGGCCCGCGGGTGTTGGTGACCGGGGTGGTGCGGTGGTGCGGTGGGGCTGTGGCGCGGTGGGGATGTGGGGCGGTGGTGCGGTGGGGATGTGGGGCGGTGGGGCGCTGGGGATGTGGGGCGGTGGGGCGGTCGGGGGCCCGGTGGCCGGGCGGCTGGAGATATCTGGGGCCGGGGCGGGCCGGGCCGGTGTTCAAGGGGTGGAGCGGGGGCCGGTGACCGGGGCGGAGGGGGGCTTCTCCACCTTGGGGAGTACGGTGATCGCTTCCGGATCGGCCCTTCGGCTGACCCGTCCCCCTCGTCCCCGTTCCTACGCTGGGCAACGTGCAGCGTCTCTACGACTTCATCCGCAGACACCCCTCGTGGGTCGACGGATGCTGGGCCGTGCTCCTCGTCGCGGTGACGCTCCTCACCTTCGCGGGACAGCACGGGCAACGCAGCATCCCCCTCTCCGTCGCCGTTCTCCTCGGCCTCGGCTGTGTCGTCGGCCTGCGCCGCCGCAGCCCCGAACGCGTCCTGCTGCTGGCCATCGCCCTCGGCGTCGCGCAACTCGTCCTCGGCGTACAGGTGTTTCTCGGGGACTTCGCGTTGCTCGTGGCGGTCTACACGGCCGCGTCCCAAGGCGCGCGCTGGTCCTCACGCCTCGCCCTCGTCGGCGCCTTCCTCGCCGCCCCCCTCGCGGAACTGCGCTGGCCCACCCGGACGGGAGGCACCTCGGAAACGGTCTTCTTCACCGGCATTCTGATGGTGCCCTTCGTGCTGGCCTGGGTCATGGGCGACTCCCTGCGTACTCGCCGCGCCTACTTCGCCCACCTCGAAGAACGCGCCGCCCGCCTCGAACGCGAACGCGAGGCGCAGGCGAAAGTCGCCGTCGCCGCCGAACGCGCCCGCATCGCCCGCGAACTCCACGACGTCGTCGCCCACAACGTCTCCGTCATGGTCGTCCAAGCGGACGGCGCCGCCTACGTCCTCGACGGCTCGCCCGAACAGGCCCGTACCGCGCTGGAGACCATCTCCGCCACCGGCAGACAGGCGCTCGCCGAAATGCGCCGCCTGCTGGGCGTCCTGCGCACCGGTGAACCCCGCGAGGCGGGCGAGTACATGCCCCAACCCGACGTCGACCAGATGAACGAGCTGATCGAGCAGGTCAGAGGCACCGGGCTCCCCGTCGACTTCCGTATCGAGGGTGCGGTGCGGCAACTCCCGCGCGGCGTCGAACTCACCGCCTACCGCATCGTGCAGGAAGCCCTCACCAACACCCGCAAACACGGGGGCCCCGACGCGGGCGCCAGCGTCCGCCTCGTCTACTTCGACGACGGCCTCGGCCTCCTCATCGAGGACGACGGCCGCGGCGCCCCCGCCGCACTCGCCACCGACCGCGGCGCCGACGGCGCCGGCCACGGCCTCATCGGCATGCGCGAACGCGTCGGCATGGTCGGCGGCACCCTCGACGCAGGCCCCCGCCCAGGAGGAGGCTTCCGGATCAGCGCGCTCCTCCCCCTGAGAACAACCTGAGCCCCGGGGGGCTCCCCTCCCCCGCCCCCACCCCTCCCCACCCCCACCCTCGGCCGCACCCCGCCCTCCGCCCGTCCCCGCCCTCCGCCCACCCTCGCCCCGTCCCCGAAGGAACCCCATGCCACCCACCCCAGCCCCCGGACCAGGCACCCCAGCCCGCGGCGCCAGCGCCCCCGGCCCGCTCGGCGCCGACCGACGCGCCTCCCGCTCGGGCGCCCCCCTTCCCGGCGCGCCGGGTCCGGGCGGTACCCCCGCCCCCGGCGTCGCTCAGCGGCCCGCCACCCCCGGCGCTCCGGGCCCCGCCCGGGCGACCGCCCCTGAGCCCCCGAGCCCCGCCACCCCCGGCTCCGCCGCACCCGCCGCCACTGGTTCCGGCGCCCCGGCCCCCGGCGCCCCGGTCCCCGTCCCCGCCGCCTCTGGGACGGCCGCTCCCGGTGTCCCTGCTTCCTCCGCCCCCATCCGCATCCTCCTCGTCGACGACCAAGCTCTGCTCCGGGCCGGATTCCGGATGGTGCTGGCCTCGCAGGCGGATCTGGAGGTGGTCGGGGAGGCGGGCGACGGGGTGGAGGCGCTTGAGGTGCTGGAACGCGTCGACGCCGATGTCGTGTTGATGGATGTGCGGATGCCGCGGCTCGACGGGGTCGAGGCGACGCGTCGGATTCACGAGCGGCCGGCCGCGCCGCGCGTGCTCATCCTCACCACGTTCGACCTCGACGAGTACGCCTTCTCCGCCCTGCGCGCCGGGGCCAGTGGCTTCATGCTCAAGGACGTGCCCCCCAGCGAACTGGTCGCCGCGATCCGCGCCGTGCACAGCGGGGACGCGGTGGTCGCGCCGAGCACGACGCGTCGGCTGCTCGACCGCTTCGCCCCGATGCTGCCTGGCACCGGACCCGCAGGCCACCCCGAACTCGACCGGCTCACCGGCCGCGAGCAGGAAGTCATGCGGCTCGTGGCGCAGGGCCTGTCCAACGGCGAGATCGCCGCCCGGCTCGTCCTCTCCGAAGCCACCGTGAAGACCCACGTCGGCCGGGTCCTCACCAAGCTCGGCCTGCGCGACCGCGTCCAGGTCGTCGTCCTCGCGTACGAGACCGGCATCGTCCGCGTCGGCGGCTCCGGCTCCTGAACCGTCGGCCCGTCCACCTCCTTTCCTTTCGTCAGTTCGCGTTCTCTCTCGGCTTTCCTTCTCGGTCCCGGCCTTCCGGCGGCGCCCCGCTCACCTCAGCAGGTGCCCCACGAAGTCCGTCCCCAGCCGGGCCACGAGTTCGAGGTCCAGCTGGTGCAGGACGTAACGGCCGCGCCTGCTCGACGTGACCAGGCCCGCCCGCTTCAGCACCGCGAGGTGCCGGGAGACCTCGGGGGCGCTCAGCCCGTGCGCCTCGGCCAGCCCCATCGTGCTGTACGCCGAGCGCGAGAGCAGCCGGCACATCCGCATCCGCACCGGGTGCGAAAGCGCCTCCATCCTCAGCGTCAGCTCCTCCACGGTCGGCCCCGGAGGCGGGTCCTGCGCGGCGACCGGGTAGTGCAGCACCGGCTGCCAGCCGTGCCGGTGCAGCACCATCAGGTGCGGGCTGCCCATTCGCGTCGGCACGAGTGTCAGCCCCTGCCGCGCCGCCGCCGTCCGCGCCGCGGTGAGCTTGTCCACCGTGATGCGGGCCGTCTTCTCGTCGTACGTGATGGCCGGCGAGGCGTGGGCGAGGGCCGCGCCGAGGCCCTTGTGGCGCAGCAACTCCTCCGTGTGCCGCGCGTCGGTCGCGAGGCCAGGACCCACCCGCCGCCACGTAGCGGCGAAGAACGCCTCCTCGCACTCCGTCATCAAGCGCCGGAACCACTCCCTCGCCCACTCCGGGTCGGCGAGAACCCGCTGCGTGAAGTCGACCAGCGGCCGCCCCTGCGCCGCAGCCAGCGTCAGCGTGCGCCGCCGCACCACGGCATCCGTCAGCGGACTGGCTGTCCGTGTTCCGTACGCCCCGTACGAGGGATCGCACACCAACTCCAGGAGCGCCGCCACGAACTCCTCGTCCGTCACCCGGTCCAGGAGGTCCAGGTCCCCGGCGAGCGTTCCGGCCGGCTGTGCCTCCTCCTCCGCGGGCAGCCCCGCGAAGGCCGTGAAGACGTCCGAGAACGTCGTACCCCACAGAAACCTCGCCTCCTCCAGCCGGTCGGCCAGGTGCGGGTCGAGGCGTGCCGTGGTCGCCGTCACCCACGCCGCGAGCCGCGGATGGTGCCGGGACTCCGTGAACGCGTGCAGCGCCATGCCCAGCTCCGCCAGCGGCGAGGGCTTCACGCGGACCCGGTCGTGGGGCAGCCCGGCTATGTCGATGATGACGCTCACCGCACTATGGTGCCCCGCCCACACCCCCTCCTGTCAGGCCTTCTCCTTCCTTCGCGCCCTGCTCCCCTTCGCCAGCCGCGCCACGAAATCGGCGGCCGCCTCCTCGATGTCCCCGTCCGGCCACTCCAGCGCCGCCGCCGTGACCGTCACCTCCGTGAACGCGATACCCGGCACCTGTTGGTCGTGCCAGGCCCCGAAAAGGCTCTCGCTCCGCTCCCGCGCCTGCGCGATCCCCGCCTCGTCCAGCTCCCCCGCCGAGTACGGCAGCCACAACTGGAACTGGTGCGTGTGCGGCACCTCCGGATGGAGCCGGTACCAGGACACCCCGGACCGCTCCAGGCCGCGCCGCAGCGCCGCCGACACCTCCCGCGCCCTCGCCACGTACTCGGGCAGCCGTGGCAGCTCGCGGTCCAGGCCGATCAGGGCGCTCAGCGCGGTCGGGAACTGCTGGAAGATCTGCCCCCCGTACCGGTGCCGCCAGGCCCGGGCCTCGTCGATGAGCTGCTGCGGACCGGCGAGCACCGCCCCGCCCAGCCCTTCGAGCGACTTGTAGAAGGACACGTACACGCTGTCCGCGAGCGCCGCGATCTCGCGCAGGTCCCTGCCGAAGTGCGTCTCCGTCTCCCACAGCCGCGCTCCGTCGAAGTGCACGACGGCGTCCCGCTCGCGCGCCGCCGCCACCACGTCGACCAGCTCCTCCCAGCTCGGCAGGACGAAACCGGCGTCCCGCAGCGGCAGCTCCAGCATCAGCGTCCCGAACGGCTCCTCCAGCGCCGCCACCTCCGTCGCCGTCGGCAGCCGCGGCGCCCGCGTCGGATGCACCGTGCGCAGCCCGCTCACCGTGCGGAACGCGTCCCGCTCGTGCACCTCCGGGTGCGCCAGGGGATGCAGCGCCACGACCGGGTTCCCCGTGCGCCCCGCCCAGGCGCGCAAGGCCACCTGCTGCGCCATCGTCCCGCTCGGGAAGAACGCGGCCGCCTCCGTACCGAGCAGCTCAGCGACCCGTTCCTCCAGCTCGGCGACGATCCCGCCGCCGTAGATGTCCACCGGCTCGTCCAGCTCGGCGACCGTTCCCGCCAGCCGCGCCAGCTCCTCGATCCGTTCCCCCAGCGAGTCCCGCATCCGCGGTCTGCTCAACGCCCGCCGCGCCGATCGCTGCGCGTCCCTCAGCCGCCGCCGGAAAGCCGCGCCCCCGTCCTGCTCCACCACCCCTTTCCGCTCCTCGCCCCGCTCCGCGGGCCCCTCCGCCGTCTTCTTCGCGTCAGCCATCGCCGCCGCTCCTCTCGTCCGTCCGCTCGTTCGTGCCGGTCGCTGGATAGATCATGGCAAGCCGTCAAAACGAGCGCCCAAAGTTATCCACAGCGGGCGTTGATGGTCGTACCACCAGATAATCGCCTCCCTGCCTCCCCGCCTCCGCCCGGGCGGAGGGCAGCGGGCCGCGTGCCGCTCGCCCCGCCGGGCTTCTCGCCTCCGGCTGCCCCCGCCCGCGACTTCGCCTCCAGCCACCCGCCACAAGCCGCCCCCGGCCCGCAACTTTCCCGCGCCCGCCTCCGCCCCCGGCCCGCAACTTTGCCGCCCGCCTCCGCCGCCCGCCTCCGCCGCCTGCCTCCGCCGCCTGCCGCCCGTCGCCCGCCGCCCGCCGCCCTCCCTTCCTCACCTCGCCCACCGCCACCTGGCCTTCCCCTGCCCCTCCCGCCCTCCGCTCCTCCCGCTCGCTCCCTGCCACCCCCGCAGCCCTCGCCGCCACCTGCCATCCGCCGCCCGCTCCCCGCCTCACACCGCCCCGCCACCCCACTCAGCCGCCTTCGCGTTAGCATGACGAGAAATCGTCCGGTACCCGCAGCGGACTGGAACGGAAGGCCCCCAGTGACCGATACGAACCCGCCGAACCACCCCGGCACGTCAAGCGCCCGCACCGCGCCGCTCGCGCCCGAAGCCCGCACCGCATTGGCCGCGCCCGCCGCGTCCCCCGCATCAAGCGCGCCCGCTACGTCCCCCGCGCAACCCGTATCACCCGCGCCCGAAGCCCGCACCGCATCGCTCGCCCCCGACGCGCTCACCGCAATGGCCGCGCCCCCCGCGACCCCCACACCCCCCACCCCCCTGACCCCCCTCACCCCACCCCCCGGGACCCGCCGGTGAACACCCCGCCCCCCGACCCCGCCTCGCGCCCCGCCCGCCTCGATGTCGGCGTTGTCGGCGCCGGCCGTGTCGGCCCCGCGCTCGCCGCCTCGCTCGCCCTCGCCGGGCATCGCCCCGTCGCCGTCTCCGGCGTCTCCGACGCCTCCCGCAGGCGTGCCGCGAGGCTCCTGCCCGACGTGCCTCTCGTCACCCCCGACGAGGTCCTCGCGCGCGCCCGGCTCGTCCTCCTGACCGTTCCCGACGACGCGCTCCCCGGCCTCGTCGCCGGGCTCGTCGAGACGGGAGCGGTCCGCCCCGGGCAGCTTCTCGTGCACACCTCCGGGCGGTACGGGACCAAGGTCCTCGACCCCGTCGTCCGCGCCGGAGGGCTGCCGCTCGCGCTGCACCCCGTCATGACCTTCACGGGGACACCCGTCGACGTGCAGCGCCTCGCGGGATGCTCGTTCGGCGTCACCGCGCCCGAGGAACTGCGGCTCGCCGCTCAGGCGCTCGTCATCGAGATGGGCGGCGAACCCGAGTGGATCGCCGAGGAGGCCCGCCCGCTCTACCACGCGGCACTCGCGCTCGGCTCGAACCACCTCGTCACGCTCGTCGCGCAGGCGATGGACCTGCTCCGCACCGCCGGGGTCGACGCGCCCGACCGCATGCTCGGCCCGCTGCTCGGCGCGAGCCTCGACAACGCCCTGCGCTCCGGCGACGCGGCGCTCACCGGGCCCGTCTCGCGCGGCGACGCGGGCACCGTCGCCGCGCACATCGAGCAGCTCCGTACGCATGCCCCGCAGACCCTCGCGGGCTACCTCGCGATGGCCCGCGCCACCGCCGACCGCGCCCTCAGCCACGGCCTCCTCAAGCCGGAACTCGCCGAGGACCTCCTCGACGTCCTCGCCGACCCCCCGCGCCCCGGCCCCGCCGAAGACCCCGGAGGCCCCGGCCCCACCGACCCCACCGGAGGCACCGAGTGACCGCCCCGCAGCACCCCACCGGCACCAGGGCGCCCGCCCAAGGCCCCGGCACCCCCACACCCGCCCACGGCCACGGCACCCCCGACCCCGCCGGAAGGACCGAGGCCCCCGCCGGAACGACCGAGGCCGCCGGAAGGACCGAGGCCCCCGCCCCCAAGACCGAGGCCCCCGCCGAAGAGACAGAGCCCCCCTTCCTCCTCACCACCGCCGCCGCCCTCCACGCCCTCCCGCGTCCCACGGGCCGCCGCGCCCTCGTCATGACGATGGGCGCGCTCCACGAGGGCCACGCGAGCCTCATCCGCGAGGCCCGTACGCTCGCGGGGCCCGAGGGCCAGGTCGTCGTCACCGTCTTCGTCAATCCGCTGCAATTCGGCGCCGGCGAGGACCTCGACCGTTATCCGCGCACCCTCGAAGCCGACCTCGACCTCGCGGGATCGGCGGGCGCCGACCACGTCCTCGCGCCCTCCGCCGACGAGGTCTACCCCGGCGGCGCGCCCGAGGTGCGGATCAGCGCGGGCCGCATGGGCGAACGGCTCGAAGGCGCGAGCCGCCCCGGCCACTTCGACGGGATGCTCACCGTCGTCGGCAAGATGTTCCACCTCGTACGCCCCGACGTCGCCCTCTTCGGACAGAAGGACGCCCAGCAGCTCGCGCTCGTGCGCCGCATGGTCCGCGACCTCGCCTTCGGCATCGAGATCGTCGCCGTGCCCACCGCGCGCGAGAGCGACGGACTCGCCCGCTCCAGCCGCAACCGTTACCTCTCCGACGACGAGCACCGAAGCGCCCTCGCCCTGTCGCGAGCGCTGTGCGCGGGCCAGGACGCCGCCGCGCGCGGCGAGGACCCCGAGGCCGTACGTGCCGCGGCGCGCCGCGTGCTCGACGAGGCCGCGCACGCCGCACCGCCCGTCGTGCTCGACTACCTCGCGCTCGTCGACCCCGCCGACTTCACCGAGGTCACCGGCGCATTCCCCGCCGAAGCGGTCCTCGCCGTCGCCGCCCGCGTCGGCACGACCCGCCTCATCGACAACCTCCCGCTGGCCCCGGCCCCCGGGCCCGCACACCCTCCCGCCTCCGGAGCCCGACCATGATCACCGAACAGACCCCGATACCCCCCGGGACCCCCGGCGAGAGCCTTCGCCTGCCCGCCCCCGCACCCGGCTGGCGCCGCGAGGCCGATGTCGTCGTGGTCGGCTCCGGCGTCGCCGGGCTCACCGTCGCACTGCGCTGCCGCGCCGCGGGACTGCGCACCGTCGTCGTCACGAAGGCACGCCTGGACGACGGCTCGACGCGCTGGGCGCAGGGCGGGATCGCCGCCGCGCTCGGCGAGGGCGACACGCCCGAGCAGCACCTCGACGACACGCTCGTCGCCGGCGTCGGGCTGTGCGACGCGGACGCCGTGCGCCTCCTCGTCACCGAGGGCCCGGGCGCCGTGCGCCGCCTCATCGGGACCGGCGCGCGCTTCGACACCGAGCGCACCGAGGAGGGCGGTACGGAGATCTCCCTCACCCGTGAGGGTGGTCACCACCGCCGCCGCATCGTCCACGCGGGTGGCGACGCGACCGGCGCCGAGGTCTCGCGCGCGCTCGTCGAAGCGGTACGCGCCGAGGCGATCCCGACCATCGAGAACGCCCTCGCCCTCGACCTCCTCAAGGACGCGGACGGCCGCACCGCCGGTATCACGCTGCACGTCATGGGCGAGGGCCAGCACGACGGCGTCGGCGCCGTGCTCGCGCCCGCCGTGGTCCTCGCGACGGGCGGCATGGGGCAGGTCTTCGCCGCGACGACGAACCCGGCCGTCTCGACGGGCGACGGCGTCGCCCTCGCGCTGCGTGCGGGTGCCGAGGTCAGCGACCTGGAGTTCGTCCAGTTCCACCCCACCGTCCTCTTCCTCGGCCCCGGCGCCGAGGGCCAGCAGCCGCTCGTCTCGGAGGCGGTACGGGGCGAGGGCGCCCACCTCGTCGACGCGGACGGCGTCCGCTTCATGACCGGGCAGCACGAACTCGGCGAACTCGCCCCCCGCGACATCGTCGCCAAGGCCATCACCCGGCGCATGCGCGAGCAGGGCGCGACGCACATGTACCTCGACGCCAGGCACTTCGGCGCCGACATGTGGGAGAACCGTTTCCCCACGATCCTCGCCGCCTGCCGGGCCCACGGCATCGACCCGGTCACCGAGCCCGTCCCCGTCTCGCCCGCGGCGCACTACGCGTCGGGCGGCGTCCGCACCGACACGGACGGGCGGACGACCGTGCCGGGGCTCTACGCCTGCGGGGAAGTCGCCTGCACCGGCGTCCACGGCGCCAACCGGCTCGCGTCCAACTCGCTCCTCGAAGGGCTCGTGTACGCGGAACGCATCGCCGCGCACCTCATCACGGGGCACGCCGCGTCGCCGGAACGTTCCGGCACCGCCGGAGACGGGCACCGCACCGCGCGCGAACCGGTTCGCGAACCGGTTCGCGCCGAGGTGCTCCAGCCGCCGGAGGATCGTTTCGCCGTGCAGCGCGTCATGAGCGAGGGCGCGGGCGTGCTGCGCTCGGCCGCCTCGCTCCGGGCCGCCGCCGAAGCCCTCGACGCGCTGCGCGCCCGCGCCGTCGCCGCCAAGCCCGCCGAACCCGGCGTCGACACGTGGCAGACCACCAACCTCCTCACCGTCGCCCGCGTCCTCACCGAGGCCGCGCTCGCGCGCGAGGAGACGCGCGGCTGCCACTGGCGCGAGGACCACCCCGAGCGCGACGACCCCGCCGGCGCACGGCATATCGTCATCACCCTGGACGCCCCGACGCACACCCCGCGCCTGCGCCCCACGAGCGGCACCACCTTCCCGCCGACCCGCCCGCACGACTGACCCCGCTCACTCGTACGGGTGAGACGCCCGCCCGACCGGGGCGGCCCCGCCCACCCGTACCCGGCCCCGCGTTCCGTACGGCTGCCGTACGCGGCGGTCCGTACGCCAGGACGAGCAGCCGACTGTCCGTGCGACCGCGTACTGTCCGTACACACGCACGTACCGCGACCGCGGTCCCGCCGCGCCCGGCGGTCCGCGCGGCCACACTCGTACGTACCGCACGACGCGCGCCGCGGGCACCACCCGGGCCCGCGCGCACCACCCGCGGGCGCGACCAAGGCGCCCGCACGACCCCGTACCACCCGTACCGCACCAGGAGCCCAGAGCGTGAGCACCAGCCCCGAGCAGCCCGAGCCGACCGAGCCCACCCCCGCAGCCGCGCCAGGGGCCGTGCTGCCGCTGCTGCCCGCCGACGACGCGGGCGCGAGCGGCGGCTGCGGCGCGGGCTGCGCCTGTGGCGGCCACGACGCCGACGACCACGAGCACGAGGACGACGAGGACGTCTGCGGCCTCGACCCCGCGCTCGCCGCGCTCCTCGCCGCGGGTGGTCTCGACCCCGTCCACGTCGAGGACGTCGCGTACCTGACCCTCGCCGAGGACCTCGACGGCGGCGAGGACGTCACCTCGCTCGCGACCGTCCCCGCCGACGCCGTCGCGACCGCCGACTTCACCGCGCGCGAGAACGGCGTCGTCGCCGGGCTGCACATCGCCGAGGCCGTCATCTCGCTCGTCGCGACCGAGGAGTTCGAGGTCGAGCGGCACGTCGCCGACGGCGACGCCGTGCACGCCGGGCAGAAGCTGCTCAGCGTCACGACCCGCACCCGCGACCTGCTCACGGCCGAGCGCAGCGCCCTCAACCTGCTCAACCGCCTCTCCGGCATCGCGACGGCGACCCGCGCCTGGGCCGACGCGCTCGCAGGGACGAAGGCGCGCGTGCGCGACACCCGCAAGACCACGCCCGGGCTGCGCGCCCTGGAGAAGTACGCCGTGCGCTGCGGAGGCGGCGTCAACCACCGCATGTCCCTCTCGGACGCCGCGCTCGTCAAGGACAACCACGTCATCGCGGCGGGGGGCGTCGCCGCCGCCTTCGCGGCGGTGCGGACGATGTTCCCCGGACTGACCGTCGAGGTCGAGGTCGACACGATCCACCAGCTCCGCGAGGTGCTCGACGCGGGCGCCGACCTCGTCCTGCTCGACAACTTCACGCCCGCCGAGACCGAGGAGGCCGTGACGCTCAACGCGGGCCGCGCCCTGCTCGAATCCTCGGGCCGCCTCACCCTCGACAACGCCCGCGCCTACGCCGAGACCGGCGTCGACTACCTCGCCGTCGGCGCGCTCACGCACTCCGCGCCGATCCTCGACATCGGCCTCGACCTGCGCGCCCCGGACAACGACTGACCCCGCCTGCCCCCGTCTCCCCTTCAGGACACTCGCGATGCTGCTGACCATCGACGTCGGGAACACCCATACCGTGCTCGGTCTCTTCGACGGCGAGGAGATCGTCGAGCACTGGCGGATCTCCACCGACTCCCGCCGCACGGCCGACGAACTGGCGGTCCTCCTCCAGGGCCTCATGGGCACCCACCCGCTGCTCGGCATGGAACTCGGCGAGGGCATCGACGGCATCGCGATCTGCTCCACCGTGCCCGCCGTGCTCCACGAACTGCGCGAGGTCAGCCGCAGGTACTACGGGGACGTCCCCGCGATCCTCGTGGAGCCGGGCGTGAAGACCGGCGTGCCGATCCTCATGGACAACCCCAAGGAGGTCGGCACGGACCGCATCATCAACGCCGTCGCCGCCCAGCACCTCTACGGGGGCCCCGCGATCGTCGTCGACTTCGGCACCGCGACGACGTTCGACGCGGTCTCCGAGCGCGGCGAGTACGCGGGCGGCGTGATCGCTCCCGGCATCGAGATCTCCGTCGAGGCGCTCGGCCTGCGTGGCGCCCAGCTCCGCAAGATCGAGCTGGCCCGGCCCCGCAGCGTCATCGGCAAGAGCACCGTCGAGGCCATGCAGTCCGGCATCCTCTACGGCTTCGCGGGGCAGGTCGACGGCGTCGTCCAGCGCATGGCCCGCGAACTCGCGGCCGACCCCGCCGAAGTCACCGTCATCGCCACGGGCGGCCTCGCCCCGATGGTCCTCGGCGAGGCCACGGTCATCGACCACCATGAACCGTGGCTCACGCTGATCGGCCTGCGGCTGGTGTACGAGAGGAACACGGGCCGCAGGTGAGGGGCCGGTGAGGGCACGGGGGTGAACCGAGCGAGTACGCACGAATACGTACGGGGGAGGGGGCCCGCGCGGACGCGGTACGGGGGCGCGTCCGCGCCCAGCGGGTGCCGTGTGCCGCACCATGCCTCCCGCGTGGCGCCACCGGGGCTCGCGCGTGGCGCCCAACCCGGGCTCGCGCGTGGCGCCCAACCCGGGCTCGCGCGTGGCGCCCAACCCGGGCTCGCGCGTGGCGCGCCCCTGCCCCGGTGCCCCGCACCCGGCCGCGAGACGCCACCACCCCAATAACCACATTTTCGTCCGTTATGTGCGTATCGTCCTTCCATGCCCACGCCATACGGATCTTCCCGGGGCGGCATGGTCTTCGGCGCGGACGAAGTGCGCGTCGTGCGCCGTGCCCTCGCCCTCGCCCTGCTGCCAGGACCCGCTCGTGCGGACGACGTCCGCGACTGCCTCCGCCTCTCGCAGGCGGTCGACGCCGCCGTGGACGAGGCCGCGCGACTGCGGGCCTTCCTCGTGGCCGACCTCACGCGCTACCGCGCCGCCCTCCCCGGCAGCCTCCCCGGCTTCCTCCCCCTGCTGGCCGAGGCGCTCGACGCCGGGTACCAGCCGGGGCCCGACGACCTCGCGGCGCTGCGCGCCCTGCGCCACGACCCGGGCGCCGCGCGTCTCCTCGCGCGCTGCCAGGACCTCGCCGAGCAGGCGGTACGGGCCCGCCTCGCGGGTCGCGCCCTCGCCCCGGGGCCCCGTACCCCCTTGCGCGCCCTGCCGGGCGGCCGTGCGGCCGACGAGCCCGCGAAGCCCGCCCCCGCCAAGCCCGCCCCGGCGAAACCGGCGACCCCCGCCCGTAAGCCCGCACAGCCCACCCGGCGGCCCGGCGTCCCGACCCCCGCCGAGGCCTTCCCGCCCAAGCGCCGCCCCTCGCCTCCGGGCGCCCGCCGTGCCGCCCTGAATGCGGGCACGGCGGGCACGGCGGACACAGCACCCCAGAAGCTCGCGGCCGGTTAGCCCGGTCTACTCTGAGCCTCATGGACTACATCTCCGCCCTCGTGCCCCCCGTGGTGATGGCCGTCTTCTTCATCGGCCTCGTCAGGGTCATCGTCAAGACTCAGGGCGGCGCGGCCAAGAGCAAGGAGGACGCCGCCGTCGACGCGGCGCTCGCCCGTGCCGAGAGCGGCCCCCGCGCGGAGCACGGCACCGCGCGCGACTGACGGCCGCGCCCCGCGCGCCGGCTGTCACAAGGGGTGCGTGTCCCCGGAACCCGTTCACGGGTCCCGCCGGGACGCGCACCCCTTTTGCCGTGCAGTGAAAGGAATTGCCGCGAATTGAATAGATGGTGTCGCTTTGTGCACGTACAGTGCACGCGTGGTCCGTCCTTTGGGAGAACTGGAAGACGCGGTGATGACCCGCGTATGGAAGTGGAACCGTCCGGTCACGGTCCGCGAAGTCCTGGAGGACCTGAAACAGGAGCGCTCCATCGCTTATACGACCGTCATGACGGTCATGGACAACCTCCACCAGAAAGGCTGGGTCCGCCGCGAGTCGGAAGGCCGCGCCTACCGCTACGAGGCCGTCTCCACGCGCGACGCCTACGCGGCATCCCTCATGAATGAGGACTGGGGCCGCAGCGACAACCGCGCCGCAGCCCTCGTCGCCTTCTTCCGCATGATGAGCGCCGACCAGCAGGAAGCCCTGCGCGACGCGGTCCGCATGGTGCAGGGACCCGGGGCCCCCGCCACGCCCCCTGCCGAGCCGGAAGCCCCCGCCACGCCCCCTGCCGAGCCGGAAGCCCCCGCCGGGCCCGAGTCTCCCGCCGCGCCCTCCGCACCCGCCCCCGTCGACGGCGATGGCGAGCGGTAGCGTCGCGAGCATGTCCAGCGAAGCCGCACCGCCCGCCCCCGGCCCCCTCCCCGCGCCCGCCGTCTCGGTGCGCCGCGCCCGTACCGCCGACGTGCCCGCCGTGCGCGCGCTGCTCGACCCGTACACGCGGCGCGGCATCCTGCTCGACAAAGCGACCGTGACCCTTTACGAGGACATCCAGGAGTTCTGGGTCGCTGAACGCGACGACAACGCGGAGGTCGTCGGCTGCGGGGCGCTGCACATCATGTGGGAGGACCTCGCCGAAGTCCGCACGCTCGCGGTCGCCCCCGCACTCAAGGGCTCGGGAGTGGGGCATCTCCTGCTGGAGAAGCTCCTCCACACCGCGCGCTGGATCGGGGTGCGGAGGGTTTTCTGCCTCACCTTCGAAGTGAACTTCTTCGCCAAGCACGGCTTCGTCGAGATCGGTGAGACCCCGGTCGACACCGAGGTCTACAGCGAACTGCTGCGTTCCCCCGACGAAGGCGTCGCCGAGTTCCTCGACCTCGAACGAGTGAAACCGAACACCTTGGGCAACTGCCGGATGCTGCTGCATCTCTGAACGCGCGCGGCCTTGCCCCTTCCCCGCACCGCTTCGCTTCCCGTTCCCCGCACCGCTTCGCTTCCCGTTCCCCGCTCCCGGCGCGGGCCCCACGTTTTCCGTACGAACAGTGCGCGCACGGGAACGCGGCGCAGCCGCTCTGGCCTCTGACGTGCGGGGAAGGGGGCACGGCTGTGCCCGCGCCCCCTCTTCGCGCGGGATCGCACGGGATCGCGCGGGCGCGCGATTGAGCGGCTTTGCGCGCGCCTCGCCCCTGCCTATCGGTACGGCTATCACCCCTCCTATGGCGGCGGCTATGCCCGTGCCTATGAGCCCACCTATGGGTGCGGCTATGCCCGTGCCTATGGCTGCCGGTATGGCCGCACGTATGTCAAAGCCGGGCGCTGGCCAAAGGTTGGCAGGCTTCCGCCTCCTTCCCGCCTCCTTCCCGCTCCCTTCCCCGTGTCGTTCCCGGCGCTGTTCGCGTGCTGTTTGGCGACGGCAATCCCGGGCCATTCCCCGGCCCGCAGAGCGGCTGTGACCTATGTCCGAAACGCGCATGTTTCCCGCGGGTCCGCTCTGCGCAGTCTCTCCTCAGCATCTCCGGGGGGTTTGTGTTTTCCCGGAAAAAGCGGTTTGCTTTCCGGCGTACTGCATTTATGGATGAAAGGAAAACCAGTGGCCCAGAAGGTTCAGGTCCTTCTCGTCGACGATCTCGACGGCGGCGAGGCCGATGAGACGGTGACGTTCGCGCTCGACGGCAAGAGCTATGAAATCGACCTCACCACGGCGAACGCGGACAAGCTCCGCGGGCTGCTTGAGGACTACATCAAGAGCGGGCGCCGCACCGGCGGCCGTGGTTCCGCCGCCCGCGCGAAGGCGCGTTCCTCCGCCGGCAGCGGCGAACAGACTGCCGCGATCCGCGCCTGGGCCAAGGAGCAGGGCCTGGACGTCAACGACCGCGGCCGCGTCTCGCAGGCCGTCCGCCAGGCGTACGAGGACGCGCACCGCTGAGCCCGCTGATGCGGTACGGGACAGGGCGCGGCCCACGGCGGTACGGGGCCCCGCGGGCCAGTCCGCCCGTGACCCGGCGGCGCCCCCGTACGCGTATGCCCGCGCCCGGGACGGACGCCGCGCGGGGGCCGGGCCCGTCCGCTGCGCGGCCCCCACGCGTCCGCCGCGCAAGGACAGGCGTCCTCCAGCCTGCCGGGCCGCCACGCCTCCGCCCTGCCGGTCGCCACGCCTCCGCTCTGCCGGTCGCCACGTGACCGTCGTGCCGGCTCGCCAGGTGGACGCGCCGCTCCGCTCCGTCGCGTAGGCCCGTGCGCGGTGGCGCTACCTGCCGTGGCGCCGAACGCGTCCCCGTGGCGGTCGCGGCCTCCTCTTCCTCCGAAGGATTCCTCCTGCGAAGGATTCCTCCCGTCTTTTCTCCCGCTCGCGGGAACTCCGCCGAGCCCCCCGTAGTTACGAGGGGTGTGCGAACGGTCGCGGAACGTGGAAGTGGTGGGGTGGTGGCGTGAGGCGGAGGCGCGCAAGGCTGTTCGCCCGTAGCGGAGGGGGTGGGGTCGTGTCGCATGGACTGTCCCTGCTCGGGGGTAAGACATTCCCAGTAGGGAGGGGCGACGCGGACGTCCCGGGCCCCCCGCGTTCGCCATCGGCGTAGCGATGGAGCGGGTATCGGCTTGGCCTGGGGGAACATCGTCTCGCACCATCAGTGTTAGTGAGTTCGTTCAGCAGTTCAGGAAGGACGCTGGTCCCCGCGGAGGCGGGGATGGACCCGAGCGGTCCCCGCTTGCGGGACTAAGCTGCGGAAGGACAGAGAGGGGACCGACCCCTTTACTGCCTGACCGCTCTGAGGAGCGATTAACGATGTTCGAGAGGTTCACCGACCGCGCGCGGCGGGTTGTCGTCCTGGCTCAGGAAGAAGCCCGGATGCTCAACCACAACTACATCGGCACCGAGCACATCCTTCTGGGGCTGATCCACGAAGGTGAGGGTGTCGCCGCTAAGGCCCTGGAGAGCCTCGGGATCTCTCTGGAGGCGGTCCGCCAGCAGGTGGAGGAGATCATCGGCCAGGGCCAGCAGGCCCCGTCCGGGCACATCCCCTTCACCCCCCGGGCGAAGAAGGTCCTGGAGCTGTCGCTCCGCGAGGCCCTCCAGCTCGGCCACAACTACATCGGCACGGAGCACATCCTGCTCGGCCTGATCCGCGAGGGCGAGGGCGTCGCCGCCCAGGTCCTCGTGAAGCTCGGCGCCGACCTGAACAGGGTGCGTCAGCAGGTCATCCAGCTCCTCTCCGGTTACCAGACCGGCAAGGAGACGGCGACGGCCGGCGGCCCCGCCGAGGGCACCCCCTCGACCTCGCTGGTCCTCGACCAGTTCGGCCGCAACCTGACGCAGGCCGCCCGCGAATCCAAACTCGACCCGGTCATCGGGCGCGAGAAGGAGATCGAGCGGGTCATGCAGGTGCTCTCGCGCCGCACCAAGAACAACCCGGTCCTCATCGGCGAGCCCGGCGTCGGCAAGACCGCCGTCGTCGAGGGCCTCGCGCAGGCCATCGTCAAGGGCGAGGTGCCCGAGACCCTCAAGGACAAGCACCTCTACACCCTGGACCTCGGCGCCCTGGTCGCCGGCTCCCGGTACCGCGGTGACTTCGAGGAGCGCCTGAAGAAGGTCCTCAAGGAGATCCGCACCCGCGGCGACATCATCCTGTTCATCGACGAGCTGCACACGCTCGTCGGCGCGGGTGCCGCCGAGGGCGCGATCGACGCCGCCTCGATCCTCAAGCCGATGCTCGCCCGCGGTGAGCTGCAGACGATCGGCGCGACGACCCTGGAGGAGTACCGCAAGTACCTGGAGAAGGACGCGGCACTCGAACGCCGCTTCCAGCCGATCCAGGTCGCCGAGCCCTCGCTCGCGCACACCATCGAGATCCTCAAGGGCCTCCGCGACCGCTACGAGGCGCACCACCGGGTCTCCATCACCGACTCCGCGCTCGTCGCCGCGGCGACCCTCGCCGACCGGTACATCTCCGACCGCTTCCTCCCGGACAAGGCGATCGACCTCATCGACGAGGCCGGCTCCCGGATGCGCATCCGCCGCATGACCGCGCCGCCGGACCTCCGCGAGTTCGACGAGAAGATCGCCGGTGTCCGCAGGGACAAGGAGTCCGCGATCGACTCGCAGGACTTCGAGAAGGCGGCCTCGCTCCGCGACAAGGAGAAGCAGCTCCTCGCCGCGAAGGCGAAGCGGGAGAAGGAGTGGAAGGCCGGCGACATGGACGTCGTCGCCGAGGTCGACGAGGAGCTGATCGCCGAGGTCCTGGCCACGGCCACGGGCATCCCGGTCTTCAAGCTCACCGAGGAGGAGTCCTCGCGTCTGCTCCGCATGGAGGACGAGCTGCACAAGCGCGTCATCGGTCAGGAGGACGCCGTCAAGGCGCTCTCCCAGGCGATCCGCCGCACGCGCGCCGGGCTCAAGGACCCGAAGCGCCCCGGTGGCTCCTTCATCTTCGCCGGCCCCTCGGGTGTCGGTAAGACGGAGCTGGCCAAGACGCTCGCCGAGTTCCTCTTCGGCGACGAGGACGCGCTGATCTCCCTCGACATGTCGGAGTTCAGCGAGAAGCACACCGTCTCGCGGCTCTTCGGCTCGCCCCCCGGCTACGTCGGCTACGAGGAGGGCGGCCAGCTCACCGAGAAGGTGCGCCGCAAGCCGTTCTCCGTCGTCCTCTTCGACGAGGTCGAGAAGGCGCACCCGGACATCTTCAACTCGCTGCTCCAGATCCTGGAGGACGGTCGTCTGACCGACTCCCAGGGCCGTGTCGTGGACTTCAAGAACACGGTGATCATCATGACCACCAACCTGGGGACCCGCGACATCTCCAAGGGCTTCAACCTGGGCTTCGCGGTCCAGGGCGACACGAAGACCGGCTACGAGCGCATGAAGGCCAAGGTCAACGACGAGCTGAAGCAGCACTTCCGCCCCGAGTTCCTCAACCGTGTCGACGACACGGTGGTCTTCCCGCAGCTCACCGAGAAGGACATCACCCGCATCGTCGACCTGATGATCACCAAGGTCGACGAGCGGCTGAAGGACCGCGACATGGGCCTGGAGCTGAGCCAGCCGGCCCGCAAGCTCCTCGGCAAGCGCGGTTACGACCCGGTGCTCGGCGCCCGTCCGCTGCGTCGCACGATCCAGCGCGAGATCGAGGACGTGCTCTCGGAGAAGATCCTCTTCGGCGAGCTGCGCCCCGGTCACATCGTGGTGGTCGACACGGAGGGTGAGGGCGAGAGCGAGAACTTCACCTTCCGCGGCGAGGAGAAGTCCACGCTTCCCGACGCACCCCCGGTCGAGTCCGCCACCGGTGGCGGCCCCAACCTGACCAAGGAGAGCTGAGCCCCTCAGGGAGCCCGGTCCCACCCGGTCCACAGCGCGAAGGCCCCGCCTTTTCCCGTACGGGAGAGGGCGGGGCCTTCGCGCTGCGTGGGTGCGGGCGGCGGCGGGGCGGGGCTGCTCCCGGGGCGCGCCGGGCCGCCGCGGCGACGCCTCCGCGCCCTGGGCCCGGCTCAGTCCAGGGGACGCCCCTCCCGAGTGCTCTCCGTACTGCCTCCGCGACCGTCGGGCGCGACGCGGTGGAGGGCGGCCCCGGGGAGGCGGCTGACGATCTCGACCGGTTCCGGCGGCTCGGTGGTACCGGGACGTATGGAGAAGAGCGCCGCCGCCCCGTCGTCCAGCGCCCAGCCCCCGGGCAGCGCGCCGGAGGCGACGGCCGCACGGTAGGCGGGGCGGCGGCCCGGCTCGGAGTCGTAGTGCGGGCAGAAGGACCCCGGCAGCAGGCCGAGTCCGTCCGCGAGCACGCCGAGCGGTCCGTACGAGTCGGTGAGCCAAGCGTCGGCCCAGCAGTTCGCACCCGCCGAGATCCCGCAGAGCAGCGCACCGCGCGCGGCGGCCTCCCGCAGCAGCAGGTCGACGCCGTGCGCCCGCCACACCGCGAGTAGGTTCGCCGTGCTCCCGCCGCCGACGTAGAGGACGTCCTGGGTGAGGACCTGCTCGCGCAGAGCCGCCGCGTCCCGGTCCCGGGTGAAGAGCGAGAGCACGCTCGGCGCGCAGTCGAGGCGCCCGAAGGCCGTACGGAAGGCGTCCGCGTACGTGCGGGCGTCGCCGCTCGCCGTCGGCACGAAACAGACCCGGGGGCGAGGGCTCCGCGCGTGCCCGAGCAGCCAGGGATCGAGCACGGTGTCTCCCTCGGTGGAGAAACCACCGCCGAGCACGGCGATACGGACGGTCGACATGGAGCCTCCTGGCCTCGCGGCGTGACCGGTCCTTCACTCTCGGCCGCTCGCACGGGGCCGGGCAAGTCCCTTTCCGGCGTCCTGCACGTGGTCGCGGTCACTCCCCCAGGGGTCCGGAAAGGCCCGGAAAAGGGGCTACGGGTGACGTGGGGCACAGGACCTGCGTCACGTACTAACCACATTAGGGGATAAATAGGGACAAAGCGGATCAATTGGTTCGGGGTGTATTCCGGGCGCCCATCCGGCCTCCGGCGGCCTTTTCCTGTTCGCGCCCCCTTTCACCTGCGCTTTCTCTCTGTGGGTGGCGTCACGTAAGCCGCGTCACAGGCGAAAGGGAGGGGGTTGGGCGAGCCGGAAAGGCGGGCGAGAGCTACGTAATTTGATAGTAGATGCCCCGTTTTGGATGCTCTGGGGGGCTTGTTACCAATGGGGTTGTCGCCCCGGCAATCCGCCGGAATCCCCCCACTCGGAGGTACTCACCCCATGCCGAAGAGCACCACGTCCTCGAACGCCCGCACCACCGCCCGTCTCCGTCACCGCGCCGCCTTCCTGGCCGCCGGCGTCGGCGCCACCGCGGTGCTCGGGGCGGGGGCCGCGGTCGCCGCCGACACGGGCACGCAGACCACCAAGGTCATCCCGACTGTCAGCGCGGCCGGTGTCACCGCTCAGGCCGACGCGCAGTCGAAGGCCGCCGAGCACGCCGCCAAGGACAAGGCCGCGAAGGCCGCGTCCGCCGCCAAGACCGCCAAGTCCTGGATCGACCCGGTGAAGAAGTACACGCTGTCCGCGAGCTTCGGCAACGACGGCTCCCGCTGGGCGCACAAGCACTCCGGGCAGGACTTCGCCGTCCCGACCGGCACCAACGTGATGGCCGCCCACAGCGGCACCGTCGTCAAGGCCGGCCCCATCGGCGCCGGTGACGGCCCCGCCTACGGCAACGCCATCGTCATCAAGCACGGCAACAAGCTGTACTCGCAGTACGCGCACCTCTCGAAGATCGACGTGAAGGTCGGCCAGAGCGTCAAGACCGGCCAGCACCTCGCGGAGTCCGGGAGCACCGGTAACTCCAGTGGCCCGCACCTCCACTTCGAGATCCGCACCACCCCGAACTACGGCTCGGCCGTCAACCCGGTCAACTTCCTCCACAAGATGGGCGTGAAGGTCTGACCCGGACCCCTGAGCAGCACCCACGGACAACGGGAGCACCGCACGACCGCTCCCCAGGGCCCCGGCCCGGCGACACACCCTGTCGACCGGGCCGGGGCCCTTCCGCGTGCGCGCCCTCAGCCCGTCTCCGGCACCCCGCCGTCCGTCGGCGCGTGCTCCGGCAGCCACAGCACCGCCACAGCCCCCTCGGCCGCGGCACCGGACTCGTCGGCACCGGGAGGCAGCAGATTGCGGAACGTGAGCCGCGCCCCGAGCACCCGCGCCTGCCCCGCCGCGATCGTCAGCCCGAGACCGTGCCCGCCCCCGGAGCGGTCCGCGCTGCCGGTACGGAAGCGACTCGGCCCCTGCGCCAGAAGCTCCGCGGGGAACCCGGGGCCGTGATCCCGCACCCGCACCACCCGGCCCTCCACCGTCACCTCGACAGGGCCCTGCCCGTGCCGCGCGGCATTGGCGAGCAGATTGCCGAGGATGCGTTCAAGCCTTCGCGGATCGGTCACCACCTCCGACTCCCGCAGCACTCGCACGGAGATCCCCGCGTCGAACGCGCGGACCCGCCGCTCCACGAACTCCCCGAGCATCAGCTCCTGAAGCTCGGCCCGCTCCGCCGCACTGTCCAGCCGCGCCACCTCAAGCACGTCCTCGACGAGCGTGCGCAGCAACTGCGCCCTGTCCTTGACCAGCTCCGTAGGCCGCCCCGGGGGCAGCAGCTCCGCCGCCGTCAGCAAGCCGGTCACCGGCGTCCGCAGCTCGTGCGCGATGTCCGCAGTGACCCGCCGCTCCGCCTCAAGCCGCTGCCGCAGGGCATCCGCCATCGCGTCCACGGCCCGCGCCAGATCATCGGTCTCGTCCCGTACGATCCCCCCGATCGCCTGCCGGACCTGCACGTCCCGCCGCCCGCGCGCCACCTCCCGCGCCGCGGCCGCCGCCTTCCGCAGCCGCCGCGAGAGCTGCCCGCCGATGAGCACCCCGAGCGCGCTGCCTCCGAGCACCACCGCGATCGAACCGATCACGAGCGCCTGGTCGAGGTCCTGCATGATCCGCTGCTTCCGCGTCGACCAGCGGGTGTGCAGGGACAGGACGTGCCCGTTGCTGAGCGGGAGCGCCGCCCAGATGTCGGGCCGTCCCTCGGGCCCGGAGGCGATGTACGTCGCCCGCCGGTTCTTCGCCACCCGCTCACGCAGCGCCTTCGGCAGCCCCGGGTCGTCGAGCGTGGCGCCGAACTGGAGCCGCCCCGTCGTCTCGTAGATCCGCTGCGCGAACTGCACCCGCTGGTCCTGCACGTCGCGGGCGCTGTCGAGCATCGAGAGCTGCGCCGCGTTGTGCACGACGAGACTCAGGGCGATCGCCACGAGCGCCCCGACGAGCGCGATCGCCGCGCTCAGCTTCCAGCGCAGTCCCGTACGGAACAGGCTGCGCAGCCGCTCCCGCCACGGGGGCTTGGCCCGCCCGGTGGCGGACCCCTCCCGCCGCCGGCCCTTGTCCCTCTCGGGGTGTCGCTCCGTCTCCGCCACGCTAGGCCCGCAGCTTGTAGCCGAAACCGCGGACCGTCTCGATCCGGTCCTGGCCGATCTTGCCCCGCAGCCGCTGCACGTGGACGTCCACGACCCGCGTGTCCCCGCCCCAGCCGTAGTCCCACACCCGCTCCAGAAGCCGGTCCCTGCTGAGCACGGTGCCGGGGGCGGCCGAGAATTCGAGCAGCAGCCGCATCTCTGTGGGTGTGAGCGCGATCCGCTCACCGCGGCGCCGCACCTCCATGCCCTCGGTGTCCACCTCCAGGTCCCCGAAGCGCAGCGGACCCGGCTCCTCCTGCTCCACCGGCTGCCCCCCGGCGCCCCCGGCGTGCCCGAAGCGCCGCATCACCGCGCGCAGCCGCGCCACCAGGACGGACACGTCGAAGGGCTTCGTCACGTAGTCGTCCGCCCCGGCCTCCAGGCCGAGGACGACATCGATGCTGTCCGCGCGCGCCGACAGCATGATCACCGGCACGGTGGACTCGTCCCGGATACGGCGGCACAGGCTCACCCCGTCCATCCCCGGCACCATCACGTCCAGGAGCGCGATGTCCGGTGCCCCCGTCCGGAAGGACTCCAGGCCCTGAAGCCCGTCAGGTACCGCCGTCACCCGGAAACCCACGCGCTCCAGGGCGAGCTGCGTCGCCTCCCGGATCACGTCGTCGTCCTCCACGAAGAGGACGTGTGCCCCCGCCCGCCGTTGTGTCTGCTCTTCCATGTCCGTCAGCTCGTCTTCTCGTCGTTCACCGCCCGCCCCGCACGCGCGCGGCGCCGCGCCCCCGCGCGGCATCGGCAGCCTCGCGCCCCGCCCGTACAGACGCCGCCGTGCGCAGCCGCCGCCCTGTGCCGCCGCCCTGTGCGGCCGGCATGTCCGCCGCCCGCCCCGCGGGTCCTGTCGGCGGCCCGTCGGCGGCAGGTCGTCATCGGGGGGGACTGGTCGGTGCGGCGGCGCCGTCGTCCTCGCCGTCGTCCTCCCCGGTCTCCTCGCCGCCGTTGTCCCCGCCCACCGTCTTGCTGTAGTCGTTCCGCATCCGGTACGACTCCGTGAACTCGCCCCCGTGCCAGCCGTACGTGATGACCTCCTCGCTCGACGGGTACGAGACCGGATCACCCTTCTGGTACAGCTGCTTGGTCACCACCAGATCACCCCGGTCGATCTCCGCGTAGACCGGGGGGTCCTCGGCCCGGAAGACGCTCACGTACCGCGACTTCTCCTTGCGGTAGACGTAACTCGCGACGCCCACCGCGTCTCCGCAGGTCATCACATTGACGAGGAGATCGGGTGTGCCGGTTCCCGTGAGGTCCCCCGAGGAGACGTCCACCGGGTAGTCGTGCCCGCCGCACGGCTTGAGGTCCTTCTTGGTCTCCGCGCTCACCGCGGCGTCGGCGAGGAGCAGCCGGACGACGCGCTGCTGGCCCATGACAGGTACCGAGGCACTCTCCGAGGGGCTCGACGCGGGACTGACCTGGGCCGCGGCCTCCGGCCGGGCGGGACCCTCGTCCCTCGTCCCGGTGCCGCCGACCGCGCAGCCGCCTGCCGCGAGCAACGCGGTGGCCCCTGCCCCGAGCCTCCGCCAGCGCGCCGCCGCGGTCCGCGCACGGGGCGCACGGCGCCGACGGTCCGGGCGCGGCCCGCGGCGCGGACGCACCGCCTGACGCTCCCGAACGGCCGGCCGCGCTGGGTCGCCCGGCCCGGCCGCCGCGCCTGCCGAGGCGTCCGCCCCCGCGGCAGCCGCGCCACCTGGCCGCTCCGGGCTGTCGTCCGCACCGGCGGACGCCTCCTGAGCCGCCCCCGTCCCCGCTCCTTCGCCTGGGGCGACGCGGGGCCGGGCACGCCTCGACTGCCGGGGCACTAGGCCACGCACCGCTCCAGCTCCTCACGTTCCTGCGCCCGCGCCTCGCGCGCCCGGGTCTCCAGCTCTTCGCGGAGCCGGGCCAGGGCACGGTGCAGGGTGCTCTTGACGGTGCCGGGCGACATACCGAGCGCCGCCGCCGTCTCCTCGGTCGACATCTGCTCCCAGTGTCGCAGCACGACGACGCTGCGCTGCTTGGGAGCGAGCACGGAGAGCACGTCCACGAGCAGCGAGCGGTCGGCGTACTGCTCGGTTGGGTCGGGCACGGTGTCGGCACCGTCCTCGGGCAGCTGGGCGCTCGGCACCTCTTCGAGACGGCGCGCGCGCCACCACTCGGTCCGCGTGTTGATCATGACCCGGCGCAGGTAGGCGTCGGCCAGCCGCTTGTCGGCGATGCCCTGCCAGCGGCGGTACGTGCGCGCGAGCGCGGTCTGGAGCAGGTCCTGTGCGTCCACCGGGTCGGGCACGAGACGCCGGGCACTGCGCAACAGGGCGTCCTGCCGCGCCCGTACGTAGTCCTCGAAGCCGAGGATCTCCTCCGGCAGCCCGTCCCGCGCCGCCTCGTCCCGCACCCCGTCGCCGACTGTCGCCTGCGCCATGTCGTCCGCCTCCGTGTCCCCGTGGTCCCCGTGTCCCCGTGTGCCCTGGTCGAAGCACGGTGCTGACGCTACGGAGGAGGTGTAACGGAGCCTTCCGAGTGAGCGATCGATGGATGCACAGCTACCCATCGGTTGTGTAACAGCCCAGCCGAAGACGGAAATGAAGCGCCCGCATGTGGCTTTTGTCGGATTCGGACAGGTGGGGGAAGGGGCGGGGGGAGGGGCGAGGTGACGCGGGGTCAGCGGGGCCGGTGGGGCAGCAAGGTGCTCAGCGGGGCTGGTGGGGAGGGAAGGCGCGGTGTCCCGGCAGTCGGTAGCGGCCGTTCTCCAGTGGCTCCACGAGTCCGTCGGCGACGAGCCCGTCGAGCGCCCTCGCCCGCTGCGCCGGGTCGTGCCACACCCGGTCGAGAGTCGCCTGCGGCACCGGTTCCAGAGCCTCGCGCAGTACCGCGAGCAGCTTCCCGCGCACCTGGCGATCGGTGCCCGCGTACGTCTGCGCGCGGCGCGGCGGGCCGCTGTGCGCGGGCTTGCCCGCGAGCCGCCAGGCGCAGCGGTCGCTGAGCGGGCACGGTCCGCACTGTTCGTTCTTCGCCGTGCACACGAGGGCGCCGAGTTCCATCGACGCGGCCGCCCAGCGCGCGGCCGTCTCCTCGTCCTCGGGCAGCACCGAACGCGCGAGGCGTCGCTCCGCCGCAGTGGTCGCGTTCGGCGGGAACTGCTCGCCGCTCACCGCACGCGCGAGCACCCGCCGCACATTGGTGTCGAGCACCGCGTGCCGCTGCCCGTACGCGAAGGAGGCGACGGCCGCCGCCGTGTACTCGCCGATGCCGGGCAGGGCGAGGAGTTGCGCGTGGTGCTCGGGCACGTCGCCGCCGTGTCGTTCCGTTATGGCGACGGCCGCGCCGTGCAGCCGCAGCGCGCGCCGCGGGTAGCCGAGGCGGCCCCAGGCGCGGACGGCCTCGCCCGAGGGCTCCTTGGCGAGGTCGGCCGGGCGCGGCCAGCGCCGCACCCATTCCTCGTAGACGGGCAGGACCCGGGCCACCGGGGTCTGCTGGAGCATGAACTCGCTGACCATCACCCCCCAGGCACCGGCCTCGGGCCGCCGCCACGGCAGATCCCTGGCGTTCGCCTCGTACCAGGCGATCACGGGGCCGTGCAGCGATGCGCCCTCCCGTGCGGGAGGCGCCGAGGGTGAGGGGGAGGGAACGGACGCGGCGGAGTGCGTGGGCAAAGTCATGGCGTTCAGATCCTGCCACGCACACACCTCCTGACCGCACGGCGCGCCTCCCGCGCCAGGGTGACGACGGGGAGGGCGGAGCACAAAGGGGGCGCACGCCCGGCGCACGCGCGGCCGGGCAGGCAGGGGGTGCGGGTGCCACGAGGGGGGGCGTCGTGCGTGAGGGGCAGTGGCCGGGAGCGGCCGGTGCGGCCCGTGCGCAGCCGGCCCGTCGGGACCACATGCCCATGACCTGCACTTACGCACTGTATTCGCATGATTACGGAGAGCTTGTCAGTGGGGCCCCGTACCGTGAACGGCATGACAGTCACGGTGCTCTCGCGCGGCGTCCGGGCCCTCGGGCTCTGGGCGGTGCTCGCCGTGCCCGTCGTCCTGGCGCGGCTCCTCCGCCTCGTCGAACACGTGCCCTGGGTGGCCACCGGGCTCGGTCTCGTCGCGCTCGCCCTCGCCGCCGCCTGCGCGCGGCGCCTTCCCGCGACGGCCCTGCTGCTCGGCGCCGCCCCCGGCCTCGCCTTCGGTACGGCGCTCTTCACCGCGGACTACGGGCCCGCGCTGCCCGTCCTCACGTACCTCCTCGGCCTGCGCGGCGGCGCACGGCAGACCGGCGCGGCGTGCGCGGCACTCGCTCTCGCGGGCTCCGTACGGGTGCTGTGGCGTGCCGAGGACCCGGTCACGGCGTGGCTGCTCCTCCTCGCCGTGCTCCTCTTCCTCGTCGTCTTCCCGTGGCTCGCCGGCAGGTACGGACTCCAGCGCCGGGCGCTCGCCGAGGCCGGCTGGGCCCGGGCGGCCCGCGTCGAGGAGGAGCGGCGGGCCGTCGCCGAGCGCGCGGCGCTGCGCGAGCGGGCCAGGATCGCGGGCGAGATGCACGACGCGCTGGGCCATGAACTCAGCCTCATCGCGCTGCGGGCAGGAACGCTCCAGGTCGCCGCCGACCTGCCGGAGCGCCACCGCGAGGCGGCGGCGGGGCTGCGCGCGGCGACGGCGGACGCGGTGGACCGGCTGCACGAGATCGTGGGCGTGCTGCGCGCGGAAGAGGGCGGCCCCCCGGCGGAGAGCGATCCCCCACCCGGGCCGCCCGACGCCCCTGACCTGGCGCACCTCCTCGGCCGCACCGTGGCCTCGGGGCTCGCGGTACGGGTCACGGCCTGGCCGGAGCGGCCCGATGCGCATACCGGGCTGCGGCACAGGGTGGTACGCGAAGCGCTCACCAACGCCGCGCGGTACGCGCCGGGCGCCGAGGTGACGGTCGCGTGCGTCCCCGGGGACGGGGGCACGCACCTCCGCGTCGCCGGCGGACCCGGCCCCCGGGCGGCGGGCGGCCCGGACGCGGGCCAGGCGGGCAGCCCCGACCGCGCGGCGGTCTCCCCGCCACGCCCGCTCGTGCCGAAGGGCGGCGGTTCCGGGCTGCGGGCGCTCTCCGCGGCGGTCCGCGCGGTGGGCGGGCGCTTCGACGCGGGACCACGTGAGGACGGCGGCTACCTCGTGGAGGCGTGGCTGCCCGCGAGGGAGCGGGACCGCCCGCCCGCAAAGGCGCTCGGGCCCGCAAAGGCGCTCGGGTCCGGACCGGTGCCCGAGACGGGGTTGGTGCCTGAGACGTGGCCGGTGCCCGGGGCGCGGCCGGCGCCCGGGATGGTGCCGGTGCTCGGGCCCGGGCGGCTGCGGGCGCTGGTCGTCGCGGGGGTCGTGGCCGGGACGGCGCTGCTCGGCGGAGGCTTCGGCTGGTACGCGTACAGCCGCGGCCACTCCGTGCTCGACGCGCGGGTCTACGCGAGCGCGCGCCCGGGGACGCCGTACGCGGACCTCGCGCCGAGGCTTCCCGCGCGCACGGTCGGTGACGTCCCTGTCGAGCGGGAGCCCGCCCGGCCGGCGGGGGCCGTGTGCCGTTACTACCGGGCGGTGCCGGGACTCTTCGTGAGCGTGGACCACTACCGGCTGTGCTTCAGGGGCGGGCGTCTCGTGGACAAGGCCGTCGTGCCGGGAGCGGGCGCGGCAGGGGACGTGCGCAGGGAACTCGGGGAGCTGGGCGGATGAGGAAGCACGGCGGGGTGGGAGCGGAGCGGCCGGGGGACGGTGCCCCGGTGCGGGTGCTGCTCGCGGACGACGAACGTCTCGTGCGCGAGGGGGTCGCTGCGATCCTGGCGAGCGCGCCGGGCATCGAGGTCGTCGGGCAGGCGGGCGACGGGCGTGAGGCGCTCGCCGAGGGCCTGCGGCTGCGCCCGGGCGTGGTGCTGCTCGATGTGCGGATGCCGGTGCTCGACGGGCTCGGCGCGGCCGAGGAGTTCGCCCGGGTGCTGCCCGGCACTGCGGTCGGGATGCTCACGACGTTCTCGGAGGGCGAGTACGTGGAGCGGGCGCTCGCCGGCGGGGCGGCGGGCTTCCTGCTCAAGTCCGGTGACCCCTGCGAACTCATCGCAGGGGTGAGAGCGCTGGCGGCAGGCGGCGCGTTCCTCGCGCCACGGGTGACCCGGCACGTACTGGACGGGCTCGGCGGGCGGCGCCTGGAACGCGCGGCCGGGGCGCGGCGGGCCGTGGCCCGGCTCACGCCCCGGGAACGGGAGGTGCTCGTCCTGCTCGCGGGCGGGCTGTCCAACGCGGGGATCGCGGCAGGGCTCGGCCTGAGCGAGGGGACGGTGAAGGCCTACGTGAGCGTCGTGCTCGACCGGCTCGGGGTCCCCAACCGGGTCCGCGCCGCCGTGCTCGCGCACGAGGCGGGGCTGCCGGTGGGGGAGGAGGGGTGGGGAGGAGCGGATCAGCGGACGTAGGGCGCGGCGTGCGCGGCGCGGCGCTGGCCCGGGCCTGCGAACCAGGTGAGGAGACCGATCGAGGAGGCCCGCATGGTGGCGGCGAGCGCGGCGAGCGGCCGGGTGCCGAGCTTCACGACGACGAGCGAGGCGAGCGTGCCGAGGACGAGCCCTGTCGCGACATCGTGCGGGTAGTGGACGCCGACGAAGACCCGTGAGAACGCCATGAGGAGCGCCATCGGCAGGGTGAGCCAGGCGATCACGCGCCAGGCGAGCATGAGGCCCACGGCAGCGCCCGCCGCGATGGTCGCGTGGTTGCTGGGGAAGGACCAGTCGCCGTGCGCGGGGCAGTCGATGAGCGGGCGGGCGCCCTTGACGGCCCGGCAGGGACGCTCCTCGGTGATCGAGGACTTGGCGACCTCGCTGATCACGTAGGCGACAGCGGTGCCGAGCGGGGCGAGGACGGCGACGGCGAGGGCGCTCGGGTCGCCGCGCCGGGCACGCCACCAGGCGACGACGAAGAGCGCCGCGAAGAGCAGCAGCCCCAGTTCCGTCCAGATCTCGGCGAGCTTCTGGAACCACTCCGGCGTGCTGTGCCCGAAGTCGAGGATGTCGAGATAGAGGTCAGAGTCGACGCTGGTCATGCCTTCCATAGTCGGGGACGCTACGGGCTGCTCCCGACCACCACATCCCCCGGCGGGACCGTTGCCGCCCCTGCCGATCGGCAGGGGCGGGAGGTGAACCGGGGGAGGACACGGCATGAGGAAGAGGTGAACCGGACCGGCCGCGGCGCCGGTCCTGCGACGGCGAGGGGGCGGAAGGGGTACGCGCGGACAAGCCGGGCGGGGTGCGGGCGATTCAGGGACGCGAGGCGGGCGCGACGGCACGTATGCGTGGCGATTGCACCCGCGCCGGAAGAAGAAGGAAACGAAAGCGGCACGAATGGGGAACGGAGTGATCACGGCCCGGGTGGGGGGTGGAGAGGTGACATCAGGGGGCGGCCGACGGGTGCGGGGGGTGGCCCGGAACGGCCCGTACCGGCGCGAAACCGGCAGCGCGAAACGGTACTGGCGCTCGTGTGAAGACCAGCCGGAATGATGATCCGGGAAAGTTGAGGGTGGGGCGGCGGGTGGCGCCGGGAGTGGCGTGGATCTCTCGTAGAGTTGCGCCGTGGGATCTATGCGCAATCCGGTCGGTCCGCTTCCCTCCAGCATCTACTGGCGACGGAGGGCGATTCTCGGCGCCGTACTGGTGCTCGTCGCCCTGCTCGTCGTCTGGCTGGTGAACCTCACGGGCGGAGGCGGAGGCGGCAAGAAGGACGGCGCGCAGGGTTCCGGCAGCTCCTCGGGGCCCGCGCCCTCGATCACCCCCGGCCCCAGCGGCTCGGGCCCGGCGATCAGTCAACAGCCGGGCGGCCGCGACGAGTCGGGCGGCGCCGACAAGGACGACGACGGCACGGCCGCACCGGGTGACGAGCCCTCGGACGGCGACGCGGGCAGCGGCTCGGGCAAGGACGGCTCGGGCAAGGACGGCTCGGGCAAGGACGGCTCCGGAGACGGGTCGGACGGCGCCGACGGCTCCAACGAGACGGGCGGCGACAGCGGTTCGGGCACCTCCGGCAAGGGCGCAGGGGCCGGAAGCAGTGCGGCGCAGCGCGTCCCCGCAGGATCGAGCCTGCCCGACTGCACCACGGACATCGCCGAACTCTCGCTGCGCAGCGCGCACAACACGTACGAGCCCGGCAAGAAACCCAGGCTCGAACTGTCCGTCAAGAACAGCTCGGCCGCCGCGTGCAAGGTGAATCTCGGCGCGGCGCGCACCGTCGTGACGATCACGCTGACCGGCGAGGACGCCCCGTACTGGTCCTCCAAGGACTGCCCCGCGACCGAGAGCCTGTGGCTGCGGGTGCCGGCGAAGGAGACGATCCGGTACGCGATCGACTGGAACCGCAAGGCGAGCCGCGCCGCCTGCGCGAAGCCGCCGAGCGGCTCGGCGAAGCCGGGAACGTACCTCGTGGAGGCGAAGGCGCCGGGGCTGGAGAAGGCCCGTACGTCGTTCCGCCTCGACAAGGACTGAGCCACCGAGGGCGTGGCCGGTCCGTCCGGTGGGGCGGGCCGCGGCGAAGGGGCGGGCGCGCGGAGTCACCCGCGCCCGCCCCTTCGCCGTGCCTCAGACGTACCGTTCCAGGATCGACGACTCGGCCAGCCGCGACAGGCCCTCGCGGACGCTGCGCGCGCGGGCCTCGCCCACCCCGTCGACCGTCTGGAGATCGTCGACGCTCGCGGCGAGGAGCTTCTGCAAGCCGCCGAAGTGCTCCACGAGACGGTCGATGATGGCGCCCGGCAGGCGCGGCACCTTCGCGAGCAGCCGGTAACCGCGCGGCGAGACGGCCGAGTCGAGCGCCTCGGGCGAGCCCGTGTACCCGAGCGCACGGGCCACGACGGGAAGTTCGAGCAGTTCGGTGTGGGTGAGCGCGTTCAGCTCGGTGAGGGCTTCCTCGACGGTGCGGGCCCGGCGCGCGGTCGGCTCGGGCACGTAGTCGCGCGCGACCAGCTCCCGCTCCGGCTCGACACCGGCGATCAGCTCGTCGAGCTGGAGCGCGAGGAGCCGCCCGTCGGTGCCCAGCTCGACGACGTACTCCGCGATCTCCGTGGCGATCCGCCGCACCATCTCCAGGCGCTGCGCCACCGCGCACACGTCCCGCACCGTGACGAGGTCCTCGATCTCCAGCGCGGACAGCGTCCCCGCGACCTCGTCGAGACGCAGCTTGTACCGCTCAAGCGTCGCGAGCGCCTGGTTCGCGCGCGAGAGGATCGCGGCGGAGTCCTCCATGACACGGCGCTGCCCGTCCACGTACAGCGCGATGAGCCGCATCGACTGGCTCACCGAGACGACGGGGAAACCGACCTGCTTGGAGACGCGGTCGGCGGTGCGGTGCCGCGTGCCCGTCTCCTCGGTCGGGATCGTCGGGTCGGGCACGAACTGCACGCCCGCCCGGAGGATCTTGGTGAGGTCCTTGTCGAGCACGATGCCGCCGTCGAGCTTGCACAGCTCCCGCAGCCGGGTCGCGCTGAACTCGACGTCGAGGTTGAACCCGCCCGTGCACAAGGACTCGACGGTCTTGTCCCAGCCGAGGACGATGAGCCCGCCCGTGTTCCCGCGCAGGACCCGTTCGAGTCCGTCCCGCAGGGCCGTGCCCGGCGCGACCGCGCTCAGTGAGGCGCGCATCAGCGCGTCGGCACGGGCAACACCGCCCGACTTGCCGGGTGTCGCTCCCCGGTCGCCTGCTGCCACTGCATTCCTCCGGTCGCAGATCTACGGTGCCCGGCCGCCGCCACAGCGCCGCCCGGTCCTCCCAGGGCCGAGGCGACCCGTGGCCCACCGTACGGACGGGCGAGACCGGGGCAAAGTCTACCGGCGCCGCTCCGGCGTGCCGGGGCGAAGGCGGACACACGCGGACCCGGGAGGCGTGCGAGCAGGCCCAGGACGGACGCGAGCGGCTCAGAACGGGGCTGCCGAGTCCTCCTCCCACAGCTCGGGCGCCTCTTCCTCGCGGGGCGCGGGAGCGGCGGCGGGGCTCTTCGCCGCGGCGCTTCCCGCGGTACGGCGCGTGGCGGACGTACGGGCTTCGCCGCGCCCCGCGCCCGTACGGGAGGCGCCGCGCGATCCCGCACCGCCCGAACGGGACTCGTCGCGCCTCCCCGCGCCCGTACGCCCTTCGCCTTCCGCGGACGGGCCCTCGGCCCTGCCGCCGCGCCCCGCGCCGCGGCCGCGGGGCAGGACAAGGAGGGCGTCGCTGATGTCGGCGACCTCGGTGACGCGCATCCCGGCGGGGACGCGGCCGGGGTCGGCGGGGACGAGCGCGTGCGTGAAGCCGAGGCGGTGGGCCTCGGCGAGGCGGCGCTGCACGCCCGTGACGCGTCGGACCTCGCCCGCGAGGCCGACCTCGCCGATCGCGACGAGGTTCTTCGGGAGCGGGGTGTCGCTCGCGGCGCTCGCGAGGGCCAGGGCGATGGCGAGGTCGGCGGCCGGTTCGGAGAGCTTCACACCGCCGACGGTCGCGCTGTAGATGTCGCGCTTGCCGAGCGCGCTGATGCGGCCGCGCTGTTCGAGCACCGCGAGCATCATCGAGACGCGGGACGTCTCCAGGCCCGAGGTGGTGCGGCGCGGCGAGGGGATCTGCGAGTCGACGGTGAGGGCCTGCACCTCGGCGACGAGAGGACGGCGGCCCTCCAGCGTGACGGTGAGGCAGGTGCCGGGGACGGGCTCGTCGCGGCGGGTGAGGAAGAGGCCCGAAGGGTCGGTGACCCCGGTGATGCCCTCGTCGTGCAGCTCGAAGCAGCCGACCTCGTCGGTCGCGCCGAAGCGGTTCTTGACGCCGCGCACGAGACGCAGCCGCGCGTGCCGGTCGCCCTCGAAACTCAGCACGACGTCTACGAGGTGTTCGAGGAGACGGGGCCCGGCGATGGCGCCGTCCTTCGTGACGTGGCCGACGAGCAGGGTCGCCATGCCGCGCTCCTTCGACGCGCGGATGAGCGCACCGGCGACCTCGCGCACCTGCGCCATGCCGCCGGGCGCGCCGTCGATCTCGGGCGAGGCGACGGTCTGCACGGAGTCGACGACGAGCAGCGAGGGCCGCACCGCGTCGAGGTGGCCGAGGACGGCGGCGAGGTCGGTCTCGGCGGCCAGGTACAGCTCGTCGTCGAGCGCGCCGATACGGTCCGCGCGCAGCCTGACCTGCGAGGCGGACTCCTCACCCGTCACGTACAGCGTGCGGTGCCCGGGGCCTGCGGCCTGCGCGGCGACGTCGAGGAGCAGCGTGGACTTGCCGACACCGGGCTCTCCCGCGAGAAGGACGACGGCGCCCGGCACCAGCCCGCCGCCGAGCACCCGGTCCAGCTCGGGCACCCCGGTGGAACGGGCGGCGGCCTGCCGCCCGTCGACCTGCGCGATGGGGAGGGCGGAGGTGGTGACGCGGCCCGGCGCCGTGGTGCGCACCGCGGGAGCCCCGTACTCCTCGACCGTCCCCCACGCCTGGCACTCCGGGCAGCGCCCCAGCCACTTGGCCGTCTGCCAGCCGCACTCGGTGCAGCGGTAGGAGGGGCGGTCTTTGGCGGACTTGGTGCGGGTGGCCATGCGGCCACCGTAGCGGGAGGGGCTGACAGACAGAGGCGCGGCAGGGGAGGAACGGGGGGAGTTCAGCGGGTTTTGGGGGATGTCCCTGAGGGGGCGGGCGGGGGGTCTCGGGGATGTCCCCTAGGGGATGGGTGGGCCCCCGACGGGCCACAACGGGCGAGGGCGGGCGGGGAGTTCCGGGGGGCGGGCACCGGGAGGGGGAGCGTGGAGGGTTCGGCGGGGCGTGGCGTGTGTGGTGACTGCGCGGGCGTGCGCTGTACGCGCCTGCTGTGTCCCGAACGCGCCTGCCGTGTCCCGTACGCCCAGGCCGGGCCCCGTACGCCTCTGCTCTGCCGCGGGCCGTACGCCTCCGGCCCGTACGCCCCCGGCCGCACCACACATGCGTGCGGCTCGGGTCCCTCGGCTGGTACGCCTCCTGCCGTACGCATGTGTGCGGCAGGCGTCCTTCGGCTCGTACGCGTGCGGGCCGTACCCCTCGGCTCGTACGTCTCCCCGGGCCGTACCCGTACGCCCCCACTCGCCGTGTTGCGCGCCCCGCGCTTGCCCTGTACGCGCCCCCGGTTCGCGCCCGCATGCGCCCCCCTTCGGGCCCGTACGGGCTCTGCGGTGTCCCCTTTCGAGCGATCTATTCACCCGTAAGGAGTAAAACGGCTCAAGGAGGGGCGAGTACGCGCGCAGGGGCGCCTACGGTCGCCGGGTGATGAGCAGCAGGACCGAGCACTCCACCACCCGGGACGGTACGGGCTCCTCAGGCGTGCCAGGCGAGGCCGCGGCGCGGCCCGGGGGCGGTATCGACGAGCGCTTCGACAGGCACCTCGACGGCCTCTTCACGTACTGCCTCTCGGTGCTGTGCGCGCACGAGGCCGCGGTCGGCGTCGTGCGCGAGGTACTCGATCTCGCCACGCGCAAGCAGAGCCGTGCGCCGCTGGACGAGGCGGACCAGCAGGCCTGGCTCTACGCGCTGGCCCGCTGGGTGTGCCTGCGGCGGCTCACCGAGGCGCGCGGGCGCTCCGACGACGAAGCGCGCGAGGAGTCCGCGGAGGGGCGCGAGCGGCGCAGGGAGCTGGCGAGACTCGCCTGGCCGGAGGCGGCGGGCACGAGTCCCGAGCAGCGCGAGGCCCTGGAACTCGCGGTACGGCACGGGCTGAGCCCGCTCCAGGTGGCCGCGGTGATCGGACTGGAGGCCACTGCGGCACGGGAGTTGCTCGCCGCGGCCGCGTGCGAGGTGGAGCGGACGCGCGTCGCGCTCGGCGTCGCGGCGAGCGGGGGCTGCCCGGTCGCCGCGCGGTACGCGGGGGACCGCCGCATCCCGCTGGGCTCGGCACTGCGCGGCGAGCTGGTGCGCCACGTCGACGAGTGCCCGCGCTGCCGCCGTACCGCCGAACGCGCCGGCGCGGCCGAGCCGTGGCCCGGCACGGCCGTCACCCCGGACGCGCTGCCCGTCCTCACGGCCCCGCGCGCCGAGATCCTCGCGCGCGCCGCCGCCCTGCCGGCCAAGCACCGCAAAGGTGCCACGCAGCTGCGCCTCGACCGCAAGGGCTTCCCGATGGACGCGCGGGAGCGCGCGGCCCGGCGCGAAAGGCTGCGCTCGCGCGCCGTCACATCGACGGTCGTGGCGACCGTCGTCGCCGCGCCGCTCCTCGCCCTGTGGACCTCGTACGGAGGCGGGCTGCCGTTCTTCGACGACAGCGCGGACGGCGGGCGTGCGGTGAGCGCGCGCGAGAGCGAGGGCAAGGGCGGTACGGGAGCGGAGCCGTACGAGAACGCGGGCAGCGCCCAGGACGCGGGCAAGCCGCTCTCGGCGACCGTCGTCGACCCGGAGGGCAAGCACCGCGCGGGC
The DNA here is from genome assembly GCF_050613165.1 of Streptomyces sp. P6-2-1. Lineage (NCBI taxonomy): Bacteria > Bacillati > Actinomycetota > Actinomycetes > Kitasatosporales > Streptomycetaceae > Streptomyces > Streptomyces sp. P6-2-1. The sequence continues at coordinate 4,077,394 of NZ_CP192513.1, forward strand.
GCCTCAGGGCTCGCCATCACCGTCCGCACGCGGGGCGCCACGAGCCTGATCACCCTGCGCGCCACGGGTCGCGCGCCGCTCGACTGGAGGCTCGCCTCCGACGCCGACTGGGTGTGGCTGAGCAAGCACGCGGGGCGGCTCGAACCTGACGAGTCGGTGACGGTACGGGCGCATGTGGTGCGCGGGCGTACGCCGGGGCACGGCTGGCGGGCCGAGATCCGGGTGAGTCCGGTCGACGCGGTGATCGTGCTCAGTGGCAGCGGCACCCGTGGCCGTTCGCACGAGAAGGGCGGCGGAGACGACAGGGAGAGCACCGCGCCGCCCACCGAGTCGGGCCCGGCCACCCGGCCGACGCACAGCCAGGAACCCCCTGCCGACCCCGGCCCGAGCGAGGAGCCGCAGCAGCCCTCCGACCCCGGCCCGAGCGAGCCGCCGACGAGCCAGCCACCCGAACCACCGGAGACCACCCCGCCGACCTCGGGCCCGACGAGCCCGGAGGAACCACCGGCGGGGGAGCCGGGGGCGGAGGGTGAGCAGCAGCGGAGGCATTAGGCGGTGGGGGTCGGGGCGGGCGGGGAACTGGGTGAGCTGGGTGGGGCTGGGAGCCGGGTGGGCGTGCACCCCCTCCCCGGCCACGTGCTCACCGCAGCGCGCGCTCCCCCTCCGCCCCACCTCACGCCCGCCACCCGCTCACCGCGCCAGCCGCTCGCCTCGACGCCCGCCCCGCCCGCGCCCCGGCTCGACGCCCGCCCCGCCCGCGCCCCCGCTCGGCGTACGACCTCGCGCCCCCGCTCGGCGTACGAACACGGCAAACACGCCACGCACACTCGACGCCCACGCGACGCAAAGAGGGGCGCGCGGCCACTCCTGCGCGCCCCTCCCCACTCCCGTACCACCGAACAAGCCGCCCCCCCGACCCCGTACGCCCCGGCCCGGCCGCTCAGCCTCCCCCGCTCAGCACACTCCTCACCACCCGCCCCCGGCCCCCGCCCCGCCTCCCGCGCCCGACTCCCGCCGACAACCCGCAGAGCCGTCCCGCGCCGTCACCCCACCGGGTCCGCCGGATGCGGGGCCACCAGCGGCAGCTGCGAAGCCAGCCGTGCCTCGCACAGCTCCACCAGCTGCGCGTACGCCTTCTTGCCCATCAGCTCGGTCAGCTCCGGCCGGTACGAGACGTAGACCGGGTCGCCCGCGCCGTGCGCCGACGCCGCCGAGGTGCACCACCAGTGCAGATCGTGGCCCCCCGGGCCCCAGCCCCTGCGGTCGTACTCGCCGATCGACACCTGGAGGATCTGCGTACCGTCCGGCCGTTCCACCCAGTCGTACGTCCTGCGCACCGGCAGCTGCCAGCACACGTCCGGCTTCGTCTCCAGCGGCTCGCGATCCTCGCGCAGCGCCAGGATGTGCAGCGCGCAACCCGCGCCGCCCGCGAAACCGGGCCGGTTCTGGAAGATGCACGAGCCCTCCCAGCGCCGCGTCTGCCGCTCGCCGTCGTTCTCGTCGAGCTGCACCCAGCCCGTCGACGTGCCCACGTCGTGGTGCTGCCAGATGTCCGGCGTCAGCCGCTCGACGAACCCGGCGACGCGCTCCTCGTCCTCCTCGTCGGAGAAGTGCGCGCCCAGCGTGCAGCAGCCGTCCGCCGCTCGCCCCGCCTGAATGCCCTGGCAGCCGCTGCCGAAGACGCAGGTCCAGCGCGAGGTGAGCCACGTCAGATCGCAGCGGAACACCTGCTCCTCGTCGTCCGGATCGACGAACTCCACCCACGCCCGCGCGAAATCGAGCCCCTTCTCGTCGTCACGGGGGACGGGATACGCGTCGGGGTCGGCGGCCACCGCGACGACCACGTCACCGGAACCCTCCTCCGCCGACGCGGTCCGCAGCTCCCGCGCGAGCAGCGCGGCCTGCTTCGCGTTCTGCTTGGCGTGCCGCTTCGCGCTCGTCTTCACGTCCTGCTTCGCGCTCCGCTTGTCCGCCTGCTTGTCGTTCTGCTTGCGCTTCCGCTTGTCCTGCTTCTGCTGCTGCGGCACCTCGGGGGCCTCTTCGGACGGCGGCATTTCCGGGGACTTCGCCTTTTTCGTCTTCGGCACGCGCCCAGCGTAAGCGCGTCACCCGGCCGACCGGGAACGTCGCGCGCGCGTCCCGCGTACGACGTCACCCCGCGCCCCCGCGCCCCCGCACGCCTCGCCCCGCGTTCCCACTCGCTTCCGCTTCCGCTTACGGGCACCGCTCCCGGTTGACGCCCGTCCGCTCCGCCCGCGCCCGCCCGCTCCGCCCGCGCCCGCCCCCGCTCGGGCCCGTCCGCTCCACTCGCCCCCCGTACGCCCCGGTGCACCATCCGGTACCCCGTCCGCGCGCCCCGAGCGGCGCAGTAGCGTGTGCGGCCATGAGGCTCGGAGTACTCGATGTCGGCTCGAACACGGTGCACCTGCTCGTCGTCGACGCCCACCACGGAGCGCGGCCGCTGCCCGCGCACTCGCACAAGGCCGAGCTGCGCCTGGCCCAGCTGCTCGACGCGGACGGCGCCATCGGCGAGCGCGGCGTGACCGCGCTCATCGCCACGCTCCGCGAAGCGCTCCAGGCCGCCGAGGACAAGGGCGTCGAGGAACTGCTCCCCTTCGCGACCTCCGCCGTGCGCGACGCCGTCAACGCCGACGAGGTCCTGCGCCGCGTCCGCGAGGAGACGGGCGTACGGCTCGACGTGCTCAGCGGCCCGGAAGAGGCCCGGCTCACGTTCCTCGCCGCGCGCCGCTGGTTCGGCTGGTCGGCGGGTCGCCTGCTGCTGCTCGACATCGGCGGTGGCTCGCTGGAGATCGCGTACGGCCTCGACGAGGAGCCGGACGCGGCCGTCTCGCTCCCGCTCGGCGCGGGCCGCCTCACACACGCCCGCCTGCCGGGCGATCCGCCGCTGCCCGAGGACGTCAGGGAACTGCGCAAGTACGTACGGGCCGCCATAGCCCGCGTCGTCGGCGAATTCAGCCGCTTCGGCCCGCCGGACCACGTCGTCGCGACGTCCAAGACCTTCCGCCGCCTCGCCCGCGTCGGCGGCGCGGCACGCTCCTCCGAGGGGCTGTACGTGACGCGCGAACTCAAGCGCCGCTCCCTGGAGGAGTGGGTGCCGCGCCTCGCCGCGATGACCGCGGCCGAACGCGCCGAACTCCCGGGCATCCCCGAGGACCGCGCCGACCAGCTCCTCGCCGGCGCCATCGTCGCCGAGGGCGCGTTCGACCTCTTCGACATCGAACGCGCCGAGATCTGCCCCTGGGCGCTCCGCGAAGGCGTCATCCTCCGCAGGCTCGACCGCCTCGACCGCGCCGAGGGCGGCCGCGGCACGGTGGCAGAGGCCGTCGCGACCCGCACCCCCCGAGGCTGAGCGGACGCGCGGGACGCGCCGCGACGCGGGACGCGCCGTGATCGCCGCGGCAGCCGGCACGGGCCGTACGGGACCGCCCGGGAGGTACGGGCGGCGGTACGGGGCCGTGCGGCCGTGCGGCGGTGCGGCGGTGCGGCGGTGCGGCGGTGCGGCGGTACGCGCCACAGCGTGACGAGACGGCACGAGCGCCGACGCCCGCCACCGGGCCCCGCACCCCCGCACCCGACGCCCGCCACCAAGCCCCGCACCGCTCCGCGCCCGCACCCCTTCGCCCCCGCCCCTGCCCCTCGTGGCGAACCGCACACTCCCCGCCACCGCGCAGGTCGAGACCGCCGCGACCGCGCTCCGCGCGTCCCGCGGGGCGCTCGCCCGGACACCCCCGCGCTACCGCCCCGTAGGCTGTGGGGGTGGTTGATGCAGCGGTCCGCGTTCCGGGTGCGAAGGTCGCCCTGTCGACGGCCTCGGTCTATCCGGAGTCGACGGCGACGGCCTTCGAGATCGCCGCGCGCCTCGGTTACGACGGCGTCGAGGTCATGGTGTGGACCGACCCGGTCAGCCAGGACATCGACGCCCTGCGCAGGCTCTCCGACTTCCACCGCGTACCGGTACTCGCCGTCCACGCCCCCTGTCTGCTCATCACACAACGGGTGTGGACAACGGACCCCTGGACCAAGCTCCAGCGCGCCCGCCACGCCGCCGAACGCCTCGGCGCGTCGACCGTCGTCGTCCACCCGCCCTTCCGCTGGCAGCGCCAGTACGCACGCGACTTCGTCGACGGCGTGTGGCGCATGGCGAACGAGACGGACGTCCGCTTCGCCGTCGAGAACATGTACCCGTGGCGCTACCGCGAGCGGGAACTCCTCGCCTACGCGCCCGACTGGGACGTGACGCACGACGACTACCGGCACTTCACCGTCGACCTCTCGCACACCGCGACCGCGCGTACCGACGCGACCGCGATGATCGACCGCATGGGCGACCGCCTCGCCCACGTCCACCTCGCCGACGGCTCGGGATCCGGCAAGGACGAGCACCTCGTGCCTGGCCGGGGCACCCAGCCGTGCGCCGAGACGCTGGAACGCCTCGCCGTGAGCGGCTTCACGGGCCACGTGGTCATCGAGGTCAACACGCGACGCGCGATGTCCAACGCCGAACGCGAGGCGGACCTCGCCGAAGCCCTCGCCTACACGCGGCTTCACCTGGCGGCGCCCCTCTCCGCCCGGCCCACCGAAGCCCTCCGCCCCGAGCCCGACCCCACCACCCCCTCGCCCGCGAGGTCCCCGCGCCCCTGACCACGAAGCGGGCGAGCGGCCCGGCGGGCGGGCGCGGAAAACGGACGAGAACGGGCGGCGGCACAGGCAGGCACGGTGGGACACGCCCGGTACGGAGGAGACGGTACGGATGGCTGACGACGAGACGGCGCGCGAACCCCGCCGACGCCGCGGCCGACCCCCCAAGGCCCTCACCGCGAGCGGCCCCGGCGCGAGGGAGCGCATCCTCGACGCCGCCAGGACCGCCTTCGCCGCGCACGGCTACGACCGCACCCCCGTACGCGCCGTCGCCCGGCTCGCCGGAGTCGACGCCTCCCTCGTGCACCACTACTTCGGCACGAAGGACGCCCTGTTCGCCGCCGCCGTCGAGGCGCACTTCGCTCCCACCGAGGGCCTCGCCGACGTGATCGGCGCAGGCACGGAAGGGGTGGGCGAACGCCTCGCCGCGTACTTCTTCGGCGTATGGGAGGACCCCGCTACGCGCACTCCGCTGCTCGCCCTCGTCCGCTCCGCGCTCACCCACGAGGCCGCCGCGGGCGTCCTGCGCTCACTCGTCCTCAGCCGCCTCCTGGAACGCATCGCCGGGAAACTCGACGTCCCCGACCCCCGCCTGCGCGCCGAACTCGCCGCCTCGCACCTCGTCGGCATCGCCCTGCTGCGCTACGTGCTCGGCGTCGAGCCCCTCGCCTCCGAACCGGCCTCCCGCCTCGTCGCCGCCGTCGCCCCCACCCTCCAGCGCTACCTCGCCGACCCGGACCCGGCCGTCGCGGGAGAGCGGACGAACGACCCGTCGTAGCCCCCGGGCACGCGCGCCGACCCCCGGGCACGCGCGCCCACACCGCCGCGCCCACGCGGCGCCGAGCACAAACGTCCCGCATTCCGGACACCCTGTCCAGATCTTGGAGCGCGGGCGTACGCTCGACCGCACGACTTACGCGTCGAAGGCGGCCCCCGCGGCCGCGCCCGGCGCGCATCACCACCCCGTACGACGAGGAGCGAGCGACGATGCCCGAGCTGAGGTCCCGCACTGTCACCCACGGCCGCAACATGGCGGGCGCCCGCGCCCTTATGCGCGCTTCGGGCGTAGCCAGTGCGGACATCGGCAAGCCGATCGTCGCCATCGCGAACTCGTTCACCGAGTTCGTGCCCGGGCACACCCACCTCCAGCCGGTCGGCCGGATCGTCTCCGAAGCGGTCAAGGCGGCGGGCGCCGTGCCCCGCGAGTTCAACACGATCGCCGTCGACGACGGCATCGCGATGGGCCACGGCGGGATGCTCTACTCGCTGCCTTCGCGCGACCTGATCGCCGACTCCGTCGAGTACATGGTCGAGGCGCACTGCGCCGACGCGCTGATCTGCATCTCCAACTGCGACAAGATCACGCCCGGCATGCTGATGGCCGCCCTGCGCCTCAACATCCCGACGGTCTTCGTCTCGGGCGGCCCGATGGAGGCCGGCAAGGCGACGCTGGTCGACGGCACGGTCCGCAAGCTCGACCTGATCAACGCGATCAGCGACGCGGTCAACGAGTCGGTCTCGGACGAGGACATCCTCCGCATCGAGGAGAACGCCTGCCCCACGTGCGGCTCCTGCTCCGGCATGTTCACCGCCAACTCGATGAACTGCCTCACCGAGGCGATCGGTCTCTCGCTCCCCGGAAACGGCTCGGTCCTCGCGACGCACACGGCCCGCCGCGCGCTCTACGAGAAGGCCGGTGAGACGGTCGTCGAGCTGACCCGCCGCTACTACGAGCAGGACGACGACAGCGTCCTGCCGCGCAACATCGCCACGCACGCGGCCTTCGAGAACGCGATGGCGCTCGACATCGCGATGGGCGGCTCGACGAACACGATCCTGCACCTGCTCGCGGCCGCCCAGGAGGCGGGCGCGAACTACGACCTGCACGACATCAACGACGTCTCGCGCCGCGTCCCCTGCCTCGCGAAGGTCGCGCCGAACGTGGCCGGCTCGACCACGTACTACATGGAGGACGTGCACCGCGCGGGCGGCATCCCGGCGATCCTCGGCGAGCTGTACCGGGGTGGGCTGCTCAACGAGGACGTGCACACGATCCACTCGGCCTCCGTCAAGGAATGGCTGGAGACGTGGGACGTGCGCGGCGGCACGGCGAGCGACGAGGCCGTCGAGCTGTGGCACGCGGCCCCGGGCTGCCGCCGCAGCGCGGAGGCGTTCTCGCAGTCGGAGCGCTGGGACTCGCTCGACACGGACGCGGCGGGCGGCTGCATCCGCGACGTCGCGCACGCCTACTCGGCCGACGGCGGCCTCGCGGTCCTGCGCGGCAACCTCGCCGAGGACGGCGCCGTCGTGAAGACCGCGGGCGTCGACGAGTCGATCTGGACCTTCGAGGGCCCCGCCGTCGTCTGCGAATCGCAGGAAGAGGCCGTCGAGAAGATCCTCGCGAAGAAGGTCGTGCCCGGCGACGTCGTCGTCATCCGCTACGAGGGCCCCAAGGGCGGCCCCGGCATGCAGGAGATGCTCTACCCGACGTCCTTCCTCAAGGGCCGCGGGCTCGGCAAGGTCTGCGCGCTCGTCACCGACGGCCGCTTCTCGGGCGGCACCTCCGGCCTCTCCATCGGACACGCCTCGCCCGAGGCCGCCGCGGGCGGCACGATCGCGCTCGTCGAGGACGGCGACCGCATCCGCATCGACATCCCGAACCGCTCGATGGAACTGCTCGTCGACGAGGCGACCCTCGCGGCACGCCGCGAGGCGCTCGGCGGGGTGTACGCGCCGAAGCAGCGCGAACGGCACGTCTCGGCCGCGCTGCGGGCGTACGCGGCGATGGCGACCAGCGCCGACAAGGGCGCCGTGCGCGACGTGACCCTTCTCGGCGGCTGACCGCGCGAAAGGTGACGGCGCGGGGGCGGACCTCCCGGGGGCTGCCCCCGCCCCGTACCCCGCGCCCGCGATAATCGCCGGGTGACCGAGAACGCGCGCGAGACCCCCGGCCCCCCGTCCCCCAGGACACCGAGCGAGCCGGGCCCACGCCCCGAACCGCTGCGCTTCTTCGGCACGACGTGGCTCGCCCACGACGGCGGCTACGCCGCCCGCCGCGCCGCCGTCGGCCTCGGCTCGCTGCTCTGCGCGGCGGCCGGGGCCCTCGTGCTGAAGTTCGCCTACGAAGGCATCGCACTCGCCGACGTGGGCGGCCTCGTGAACATCCTGCTCGTCGTGATGTTCACGCTGTGCACGGCGATGGCCTTCGCCCGTACGTGGCAGAACTTCACGCGCCGCCCCGACCCCGCCGCGCAGCAGTCCCTGCGCGGCCTCCTGGCGATCGGTTTCCTCGGCACCCTCCTCGCCCACGCGGTGCGCTGCCTCACCGAGGCCCCGGGCGAGTCCCTCGTCCGTGAGGAGTACGAGCAGGCGCGGACGCGGTACGAGAAGCGGCGGGCCAAGGGCGGCCCGAAGCCAGGCGCCAAGGGCCGCGGGAAGACGAAACGCCGCTGACGGGAGGTGACGCGCGGCGCCAGGAACGGCTCCGGGACCCAGGTCGCTTGACCCGGCACCCGGCGGTCCGCGCAGGATGACCTCATGGACGCTGCCACGCACACCCGCAGAGCACACTCGTTCAACGCCGTCGCCGGCGCCTACGCCGCCTACCGCCCTTCCTACCCGGACGCCCTCTTCGAGGCCGTCGAGGAACTCGCCGGGCGCCCGCTGAGCGGCGCCCGCGTCATCGACGTCGGGGCGGGCACCGGTATCGCGAGCGCCCGGCTCGCCGCCCGCGGCGCCCGTGTCCTCGGCGTCGAACCCGGCGCGGGCATGGCCGGCCAGTACCGTCACGACCACCCCGGACTCCCCGTCGTCCGCGGCGACGGGAACGCGCTCCCGCTCCGCGACGCCAGCGCCGACTTCATCACGTACGCCCAGTCCTGGCACTGGACCGACCCCGAGCGCGCGCTCCCCGAGGCGCTGCGCGTCCTGCGCCCCGGTGGATCGCTCGCCGCCTGGTGGAACATCTCCGACCCCGAGGTGGAGTGGGTCGCCGCCCAGGGCGCCCGCCTGCGCGAGTGGTTCGGCCCCAAGGCCCAGGCGCACGGCGCGCCCGGAGCACCGGGCCCGCGCGAACTCCTGGAGACGCCGGAGGCCGCCCAGGACCCGCGCCACGGCTCCCCGAGGAACCGCTCGCTCGCCGAGCAGGTCGACTCGGCGTTCCGCACCGTCCGCTGGAGCCGCCGCATTCCGGTCGACCACCACCTCGCGAACCTCGCAAGCCACTCCATCCTCCTCGTGCAGGACGAAACCGCCCGGAACAACTTCTTGGCAGCCGAACGCGCGGCGCTTCTCGCGGTGTTCCCGGATGCCACGATCGAGGAGAAATACCTTGTCGAGTTGACGCTCGCGCGCCGCCCCGCGCACTGAGTCCAACTGACGCCATCTCGCCCCTGACCTGCTACGTCGCACCGCTCCGTACCACCGAAGGCCCCCGCATCCCGGGGGCCTTCGCGCGTCAACACGGCGAAGGGTCTCCCGGTCGCCCCCGCGCCCCGCACCCCGTCGAGCCCTTGACGCCCCGGCCAGGGCCGCCAACAATTAACCAAGCGGTTAATTAATCGCTCCACCGGCTCCCGCACGGAGACCCCATGCCTCCCCGTCGTCCCACGAACCCCGGCCGAACGGCGGCTTCGGCCGTCAGCGCCTGCCACCTCACCGTCCGCCGCGCCCGCCGCACGGTCCTGGACGACCTCGCCTTCACCATCCCCACCGGTCGCGTCACCGGCCTGCTCGGCCCCTCAGGCTGCGGAAAATCCACCCTCATGCGCGCCGTCGTCGGCACCCAGCGCGCGGTCACGGGCGAGCTGACCGTCCTCGGCGCACCGGCGGGAACCCCGGCCCTGCGCTCCCGCCTCGGCTACGTGACCCAGGCGCCCTCCGTCTACGACGACCTGAGCGTGCGCAGGAACCTCGCCTACTTCGCCGCCGTCCTCGATCCCGGCCGCCGCGCGGCACACCGCCGCGCCGACGCGGTCGACGCCGCCCTCGAAGCGGTCGACCTCACCCCGTACGCCGAGACCCGCGCCGGCGCACTCTCGGGCGGCCAGCGCAGCCGCGTCTCGCTCGCCGTCGCCCTCCTCGGCAGCCCCGAACTCCTCGTACTGGACGAACCGACGGTCGGCCTCGACCCCGTGCTGCGCCGCGACCTGTGGGCCCTCTTCCACCGCCTCGCCCGCGAGCGCGGCACGAGCCTGCTCATCTCCTCGCACGTCATGGACGAGGCGGAACGCTGCGACCATCTCCTCCTGCTCCGCGAAGGCACGCTCCTCGCGGCGGGCACCCCCGAGGACCTGCGCACCCGCACAGCGGCCGACTCCGTCGAGGCCGCCTTCCTCGCCCTCGTCGACACCGCGGCCGAGGAGACCCGATGAGCCCCGCCCGCACCTTCGCCACCGCCGCGCGCGTCCTGCGCCAGCTCCGCAACGACCCCCGCACCGTCGCGCTGCTCCTCGTCGTTCCCTGTCTGATGATCTTCCTGCTGCGATACGTGTTCGACGCGAGCCCGCGCACTTTCGACCAGATCGGCGCGTCTCTGCTCGGGATCTTCCCGCTCATCACCATGTTCCTGGTCGCCTCGATCGCGACCCTGCGCGAACGGACCTCGGGCACCCTCGAACGCCTCCTCGCCCTCCCCCTCGCGAAGGGCGACCTCATCGGCGGCTACGCCCTCGCCTTCGGCGCCCTCGCCGTCCTCCAGGCAGCCCTCGCCACAGCCCTCTCCGTCTGGGTACTCGGCCTCGACGTGACGGGTTCCCCGTGGCTCCTGCTCCTCGTCGCGCTGCTCGACGCCCTTCTCGGCACGGCGCTCGGTCTCTTCGTCTCGGCCTTCGCCGCCTCCGAGTTCCAGGCCGTCCAGTTCATGCCGGCGGTGATCTTCCCGCAGCTCCTCCTGTGCGGCCTCTTCACCCCGCGGGCCCGCATGCAGCCCGTCCTGGAGGCCGTCTCGAACGTCCTCCCCATGTCCTACGCGGTCGACGGCATGAACGAGATCCAGCGCCACACCGGCGTCACGGGCGACTTCGTCCGCGACATCCTCGTCGTCGCGGGCTGTGCCCTCCTGGTCCTGTCCCTGGGAGCGGCCACACTCCGCCGCCGTACGAACTGACGGTACGAATACTGACGGTACGAATGTCGTACGAGCCGATGCGCCGCCCGTCATACGAGTCCGGGCCGCCCACCGGCCCCGTACCGCCCACCGGACAACCCGGCCCGCGACCGCCACCCGGTGCGAGACTGACCGCCGGACGACGACCCCGCCCGGAGGGTGAACACGATGACGCTCAAAGTCGCCGTACTCGGCACCGGAAAGATCGGCGAGGCGCTGCTCAGCGGCATGCTGCGGGCCGGCTGGGCGCCGGGGGACCTGCTCGTGACCGCGCGCCGCCCCGAGCGCGCCGAGGAGCTGCGCGCGCGCCACGGCGTGAGCCCGGTGAGCAACGCGGAGGCGGCGAAGAGCGCGGACATCCTGATCCTCACGGTGAAACCGCAGGACATGGGGACGCTGCTCGACGAGCTGGCCCCCCACCTGCCCGCCGACCGCCTCGTGATCAGCGGCGCGGCGGGCGTCCCGACGGCGTTCTTCGAGGAGCGCCTCGCGCCCGGTACGCCGGTGGTGCGGGTCATGACGAACACCCCGGCGCTCGTCGACGAGGCGATGTCCGTGATCTCGGCGGGCACGCACGCCACCGAGGAGCACCTCGCCCACGCCGAGACGATCTTCGGCGGCGTCGGCAAGACGCTGCGGGTCCCCGAGGGCCAGCAGGACGCCGCGACCGCGCTCTCGGGCTCGGGCCCCGCGTACTTCTACTTCCTCGTCGAGGCGATGACGGACGCGGGCATCCTGCTCGGCCTGCCGCGCGACAAGGCGCACGAGCTGATCGTGCAGGCCGCGATCGGTGCCGCCGTCATGCTCCGAGACTCCGGCGAGCACCCGGTCAAGCTCCGCGAGAGCGTCACGTCCCCGGCGGGTACGACGATCAGCGCGATCCGCGAGCTGGAGAACCACGGTGTCCGCGCCGCCCTGATCGCCGCCCTCGAAGCCGCCCGCGACCGGAGCCGCGAACTCGCCGCAGGTGCCTGAGTACGGGGAGCACGAGCCCGACGGGTGGGGGCTCCAGATAGCAGAGCGAGCCCCCACGCGCACCCGGTTTGACACGCGGCGCTCCGGTCCCTAAGGTTCTTCGAGTTGCCACAGAGCCGGACCGGCTCCGGGGCAACACTCTCGCCGCGAAAGCGGCACACCCCCTTGATCAGTACGACTTCCCGCACGGGAATGTATTCGGCTCTGCCGTGCTTGTTTGCACGGCTGCCCGAATTCGTTTCCGAACCGGCTCGATTATGAGTCCGGGCGAGAATCCACTACTGTTCAGGACGTCGGAACGGACCGGAAACGGCCGGGAAGACAACCCCAACTGACAGGGAATCAGAACCGCGAGGATCTGATAGAGTCGGACACGCCGAAAGGGAAACGGAAAGGCCGAGAGGCCGGTCCGGGAACCGGAAAGCACCGAGGAAATCGGGCCCGAGAGAGTCTGATAGAGTCGGAAACACGAAATACCGAAGGGAAAACGCCCGGAGGAAAGCCCGAGAGGGTGAGTACGAAGGAAGCGTCCGTTCCTTGAGAACTCAACAGCGTGCCAAAAGTCAACGCCAGATATGTTGATACCCCGACCGATGGCCATTACGGCCTGAGGTTGAGGTTCCTTTGAAACACACACAGCGAGGACGCTGTGAACCTGGGGGATTATTCCTCTCCCGGTTCCGCTCTCGTGGTGGTATCCCGATTACGGGAAAACATTCACGGAGAGTTTGATCCTGGCTCAGGACGAACGCTGGCGGCGTGCTTAACACATGCAAGTCGAACGATGAACCGCTTTCGGGCGGGGATTAGTGGCGAACGGGTGAGTAACACGTGGGCAATCTGCCCTGCACTCTGGGACAAGCCCTG